>NZ_CP017707.1:0-5041230 GCF_001855275.1 Chromobacterium vaccinii | reverse complement strand
AACAGATTGACCCAGAACGAATCGCCCCAGCCTCGTACCGGAAACCAGCCCAGCTTGAAGCCAAGAAAAAACTGGCCGGCGATGATGTAGATCAGCGCGCTGATGGACATGGCCACGGTGCAGGAGATGGTGACGATGTGATCGGTCAGGCCGCCGCGGAAATACGCGACCAGCGCCGCCAGCGGAATGGCGACCAGCAGATCGACCACCAGCATGGCGCCGGTCAGCGTCAGCGACGGTCCGATGCGGCTGCCGATGATGTCGGACACCGGTTGCTGGGTGGACCAGGAAGTGCCGAAATCCAGCGTCAGCACCTGATGGGCAAACAGCAGGAATTGCTCTGGCAGGCTCTTGTCCAGCCCCAATTGGGCGCGGATGTGCGCCAGCACTTCGGCGAGAAATGCTTGCCGGCCAAGACCAGCGACGGATCGCCGCCCACCAGCGTGAACAGCGTGAAGACCAGCAGCATCACCCCGAACAGGGTCGGGATCATTTGCAGCAGCCGGCGGATGATGAATGCGGACATGATGGTTCTCCTCGCTCCCCGCTTATTTTTCTACGTCCAGGAAACGCCAGATGGCGTTGAAATTGGGGTGGAACTTGAATCCCTTCACCCAAGACTGAGCCAGCGCATTGGTGAAGCGGATATCGCTGAACATCCACGGCGTGTCGCCGACCACGATCTTGTTCATCTGGTCGTACAGGCGGTTGCGTTCCGGGCCATCAGGCAGCAAGCGCGACTGTTCGTAGAGCTTGTCGTAGCGCGGGGACTGGTAGCAGGCATTGTTGGAGTTGCCGACATTGCCGCCATACAGCAGCTGCGTGAAGTTGTCTCCATCCGGATAATCAGCGCTCCAGGCGCCGCCGTTCATGCCGAATTTGCAGTCGCGCTGCGCCTTCACCTGCTCGTTCCACTGCATCACGCGAAAATTCGCCCTCACCTTGATGCGGTCAAAGGCCTTCTGCCAATACTCGTTCCACTGTTTGTCGATGGCGGTGGGGCCCAGTCAGGAAATCGACGACGACAGGCTTGCCGTCCGGAGCATGGCGGTAACCGTCGGCGCCTACCCTGTAGCCGAACTGGTCCAGCAAGGCATTGGCCAGCGGTGGGTTGTAGGGATAGGCGGCGCGGAAATTGGGATTGTGGCCGGCCACGTTGGGCGGCACGATGTACTGCACCTGCACCGCCTGGTTGCGGCGGATGTCCCGTATCGTCTCGTTGGTGTCGAAAGCCATGGAGATCGCGCGGCGCAGCGCTATCTTGTCCTTGCCGTACCCGCCGACGACCGGGTCTTTCATATTGAACGCGTAGAAGGTGACTTCCTCGCCCAGCTCTCGGCTAAGCTGAATGCCCTTGCTTTTCAGTTCCGGCTTCAGCTCCGCGCGCCACGGATTCTTGGGATCCAGGCGCAATACCTGCCTGATCAGCGGCTGAGGAATGCCCACGAGGTCCAGCTCCCCGCTCTTGAAAGCCAGCCAGGCCGGCTGCTCCTCCTGGATCACCGACACCTCGATCCGGTCTATCTGCGGATAGCGCTTGCCGTTCATCTGCGCGGCGATTTTTTGATCGCCCGCGCCGTAATGGAAGGTTTCCCTGCGGAAATTGGGATTACGCACCAGCGTCATGCTGTTGCCCGGCTTCCAGTCCTTCAACACGTAGGGGCCGGTGCCGACCGGATGGGCATTGGTATTGTCGCCGTAGGCATCGACCACTTCCCGCGCCTGCCCCTCTACCCAGCTGCCGGCCAGCAGGAAGGGCAAGGATGGGAACGGCTGCTTGAACTTCAGCTGCAAGGTGTAGCGGTCCAGCGTCTTCACGCCCTCCACCACCGTGTCGTAATCCAGCTTGCCCTTGCCCGCCTTCTTCGCCAGCTCGGCCAGACCCACCAGTTTGTCGGTGAAAGTGTCGCTGAGCGGCGAGGCCACGGTCGGGTCGGACAGGCGCTTGATCGAGTACACGTAATCGGCGGCGGTCAGCTCGCGCTTCTTGCCCTTGAACGCCGGGTCCGGCGCGAAGTAGATGCCCTTCTTCAAATGGAAGGTATAAGTCAGGCCGTCGGCGCTGACCGTCGGCATCGCCGTCGCCACATTGGGGATCACCCTCACCGGACGGGACAGGTAGTCGAAAGTCAGCAAGGGATCGTAGATGTGCTCGATCACGGCGGCGGAATAGATATCGGACACCTTGGCCGGATCGAAGCCGGTTTCAGGAGCATTGAACGCCACATGCAGCACCTTCTCCGCGGCGGCCGCATGCAGCGGCGCCAAGCTCCCCCAGACCATCAGTGCCGCCACCAGGGGCTTTTTCAGGCACATAGTCGTTTCTCCTTTGTTTTTCTCATCGGAACCAGTCCTCATCAGGATGGTCGATTTTCTATCGCGGCAACGCTTTGGCCGACTCGCGCGCCAAAGCGCAACAAGGTCGTTAACACAAAGCCGACGCCGCCCACACCTTAACGATTGACACACCCGCAAGATGACATCATCGTTAAATAAACAGCAATTCGATATTCACCGCGGCTCCGCTTGCCCTGCCAACGCGTGCCGCCGCAAGGAGAGCGCCATGAAATCCGCGGCATCGATACTCGTTCTGGCCGCCCTGTCGCTGGCCGGCTGCGCCACCCAGCAGGGCTATGCGCAGAAGGTCTACAGCTGGCAGGGACGCGACGCCAACGAACTGCTGGCCGCCTGGGGCACGCCCACCGGGCAGATGACCATGCCCAACGGCAAGCAGCTCTACACCTACCGCACCGCCTACAGCCAGGAAATGCCGATACAAAGCAGCGGCTTCTACCATCCCTGGAGCCTCAGCGGCGGCGGCTCCACCTACTACAGCTGCACCACCAACTTCGTTGTCGATCCGCGCGACCACACTATTCAATCGGTCAGCTTCGACGGCAACGACTGCGTCGCCCCGCCGCGCAAGTGATTCCGCGGGCGCTCACGCGACAGGAGCCGGCGATTGCCGGCTCCCTGTTTATTTACCGCCCGCCTCGTTCAGCTTCAGCGCGCGGCGCCCGCCCAATAGGCGGCGAATGCGGACGCGCAGGCTGTCCAGATAGGTGTACACCACCGGCACCACCAGCAGGGTCAGCAGCGTGGAAGTCGCCAGGCCGCCGATGATGGCGTGCGCCATCGGCCGGTTGGTCTCCGAGCCGTCGCCGGTACCCAGCGCCAACGGCAACATGCCGAAAATCATCGCCAGACTGGTCATCATGATGGGACGCAGCCTCACCCTGCCCGCCTCGGCGATGGCGTCTTCGCGCGCCATGCCCTCCATCCGCGCCCGATTGATGAAGTCCACCAGCAGAATGCCGTTCTTGGCCACCAGGCCCATCAGCATGATGATGCCGATGATGGAGAACATGTTGAGCGTGGAGCCCCACAGGAACAGCGCGACGAACACGCCGCCGAAGGCCAGCGGCAGCGACACCATGATGGTCACCGGTAGCGTGAAGCTGCGGAACTGCGCGGCCAGGATCAGGTAGATGAAAATCACGCCCAAACCCAGCGCGCGCAGCGCGTTGGCCACCGTCTCTTCCATGTCCTTCTGCTGGCCGCGGTGCATGCGCTGCACGCCTTGCGGCAATTGCATGTTGCCCAGCATCTTGTCGATGTCCGCCATCGCCGAGCCCACGTCGCGGCCTTCCACATTGGCCAGGATGCTGATCTCGCGCATCATGTTGGTGCGTTTGATCTGGCGCGGGCTGACGCCCTGCCGGGTCTCGATCAGCGTCGACAGCGGGACCATCTGCGCCGCGCCGTTATCGTCGCGGTTGCCGGCCACTTTCAGCTGGTCCAGCAGTTCCTGGCGGCGCTCGTCCTTCGGCACCCGCAGCCTGACGTCGTAATTCTCGCCGTCCGGGGCCTCCCAGGTGGTGACCACATTGCCGGCCAGCAGCATCGACAGCAGATTGCCGACGCGATTGAGATCCACGCCCAGGCTCAGCGCCGCGTCGCGCTTCAATGTCAGGCTCAGCGACGGATCGCCCTCGGTCAGATTGGATTCAATGTCCTTCACGCCCTTCACCTTGCCGATGCGGGCCATGATGTCGCGCGACACCGCGTCCAGCTCGGCCAGATTGGAGCCGCGCAGGCCGATGAAGATAGGCTTGCCCTGCTGCTCGTCGTTGGCCACCGCCTTGATCAGCACCCCAGCCACCGGCTGCACCCGCTTGCGGGCATCGGCGATGACCTCGTCCAGGCTGCGCTGGCGCGAGCGCTTGTCCCCGATGTCCAGCGTCAGTTGGCCGTCGTTCTTGCCGGCGCCGAAGTTGCCGGCGCCGACATCCAGCGACACCGTGTGGATTTCCTTGATCCCGGACAGCGCGTCAGACAGTTCCCGGCCCTTCAGCGTCGTGTACTCCAGCGACGAGCCCGGCGCGGTCTGGTACACCACATTGATCTTGCCGCTGTCGCGCACCGGCGTGAATTCGCCGCCGATGCTGGGCACCAGCATGAAGCTGGCCGCGGTGACGCCCAGCGCCAGCGCCAGCGTGGTCTTGCGATGGCCCAGCACCCAGCGGATCGCGGCGGCGTAGCGCTCGGACAGCCGGTCAAGCGAGGTCTCGAACCAGTCCAGCATCCGGCCCAACGGGCCGCGGTGGCGGTCGCCGTGATGGTGGGGGTCGTGCCAGATCGACGACAGCATCGGATCCAGGGAGAAGCTGACGAACATCGAGATCAGCACCGCCACCGCCACGGTGAGGCCGAACTGGTGGAAGAAGCGGCCGATGATGCCGCCCATGAAGCCCACCGGCAGGAATACCGCCACCACCGTCAGCGTGGTGGCCAGCACGGCAAGGCCGATCTCGTTGGTGCCGTCCAGCGCCGCCTGGTAATGGCTCTTGCCCAGCGCGGCGTGGCGCACGATGTTCTCGCGCACCACGATGGCGTCGTCGATCAGCAGGCCGATGGACAGCGACAGCGCCAGCAGCGTCAGCATGTTCAGCGTGAAACCCATCAGCTGGATCGCGAACAGCGTGCCCACCAGCGCCACCGGCAGCGTCAAGCCGGTGATCACCGTGCTGCGCCAGCTGCCCAGGAACAGGAACACGATCAGGATGGTCAACCCCGCGCCTTCCAGCAGCATGGACTCCACGCTATGCAGCGCCTTCTTCACGTCCTCGGCAGAGTCATAGGTGTAGCGCAGCTCGGTGCCGGCCGGCATCTGCGGCTTCAGCTCGGTCAACAGTTTCTTGACGCCCTCGGCCACCGCCACCTCGTTGGCGCCGCGCGCGGCCTTGATGTCCACGCCCAGGCCGGGCTGGCCATTGACCAGCGAGACGCTGTCCTGCTCGGCCTCGGTGTCCGCCACCACGGCGATGTCATCCAGCCGGATAGGCGTGCCGTTGCGGTAACCCACCGCCAGCGCGGCGAAGTCGTCGGCGGACTTGAGCTTGCCGGACACGCGGATCGCCCACTCCTTGTGCGCGGTGGAAACGTTGCCGGCCGGGAAGTCCTGGTTGGCGGCCTTGATCGCGTCGGCCACGTCGGCCAGCGACAGGCCGGAGCCTTCCAGCCGCACCGGATCGACGTCGATGCGGATCTCCCGCCGCACCGCTCCGATCAGACTGACGTCGCCGACGCCCTCCACCATCTGCAGCCGCTTCTTCAGCACGTTCTCGGTCCAACTGCTCAGCTCGCGCGGACGGGTCTGGCTGGAGGTCAGCGACAGCGACAGCATCGGCTTGTCGTTCGGGTCAACCTGGGACACCGACGGCGTGCCGATCTCGCGGCGGAACTGCCCCTGCACCGATGCCACCTTGTCGCGCACGTTCTGCACCGCGACGATGGGGTCGACCGACAGTTCGAACTCGGCCACCACGAAGGAGCTGCCTTCGGAAGAATAAGAGCGGATTTCCTTGATGCCGCTGACGGTGTTGAGCGCCTCCTCGAGCGGCTTGCTCACTTCGCTCTCCACCACCTCGGGCGAGGCGCCGGTATAACGCGTCTCCACCACCGCCATCGGCAGCCTGACGTCCGGCATCTCCTCCACCGGCAGCTTCTGCCAGGAGAACAAACCTAGCACCAACAGCGTCATCATCAACACCGCGGCGAAATACGGATTGCGCACGCTTACGCGGGTCAGCCACATGGCGCTCTCCTCAAGCCAGGCCGGCCGGCAGGCTGACCGGGTCGCCCGCCTTGCTGCCCAGCAGTTCGCCGACAATCACGCTGGAGCCGGCAGCCACGCCGGCTATCGCGGCCTGACGCTCGTTTTCCGCGCGCAGCTCCACCGTCACCGGCCGCTTCGTCAGCCTGCCCTTCTCCACCACCATCACCCAAGGCTGGCCGTCGATGTCGCGCACCGCAGAGATGGGCACCACCACCTTGTCCTTCACCGCCCTCACCACCACGCCGCCCTTGGCGAACTGGCCCACTTTCAAGTGTCCGTCCGCGTTCTTCACCCGCACGAACAGCGTGAAGCTGCGGGTGCCGGGTATGGCCACCGGGTTGATGCGAACCACTTCGCCGCGCTCTTGCGCGTCGCGCCCATCCACGCTGAACGAAGCCGGCATGCCCACCCTCACCTGCCCCACCAGCCTCGAAGGCACGGTAGCCGCGATTTCCAGCACCGCCAGATCAGCCACCGAAAACAGCTTCATATTGCGGCTGGCCACCTCGCCGGGGTTGATCTTGCGCTCGTAGACCACGCCGTCTATCGGCGATTTGACCTGCGCGTCGGCCAGCGAGCGTTGCGCCCGCGCCAACAGGGCGGCCTGCGCGCGCAGCTCGCCCTCTTTCACCCGGAAGTCGCTTTCCAGCTCGTCGAACGCCACCTGGGAGATAAAACCTTTGCCCAGCAGCTCCCGCTGCTTGTCCAGCTTGACCTTGGCCAGCTTCAGCCGCGCCTTGGAGTTGTCCAGCTGGGCATTCTGCTCTGCCACAGACTGGCCCAGAGACTCGGCGTCCAGCACCGCCAGCAGCTGCCCGCGGCGCACCGCCTCTCCTTCGCGCACCCGCACTTCGCGGACATTGGCGTCCACCTCGGACGCCACCGCGCTGCTGGTCAGCGCGTTCAGCGAGCCGGTGAACGGAATGGCGGCGGCGAGCGGCCTCACCTCGGCCCGCACCACATCGGCGCCGGACAAGCGGCGCGCCGCCGGCGCCGACGCGTTCTTGCCGGAGGCGGACGCATGCTCGGCGCCGCCCTTGCCGCAGGCGGCTAGCGATAGAAGAAACAGGGCGGACAGGCAAAGACGTATATTCATATGTGTGTTTTCCGATGTGGCCATCGCGGCGTCATCCGGTCTTGTTGTCGATTACGGAACAGGCGGCCGTTTGGCCGCCTGTCCGACATCATGCCACATCCGGTAATTTATTTTAATGTCATTGCAAGAACTGTTCCGACCCGACGATGCCCAGCTTCGTCAGTCCCAGACGCTGCGACTCCGCCAGCACCATCGCCACCGGCGCGTAACTCGCATCCTTGTTCGGCTTGATGTGCAGCTCCGGCTGCGGTTCCGCCTTACCCGCCGCCGACAGCCTCGTCTCCAGCGCCTCCCGGTTCGGCAAACGCTCGCCGTTCCACATCACCGCATTGTCCGGCGCGATGTCGATCTGCACCACCACCGGCTTCGCCAACGGCTTCGCCGGCGTGTTCTGCGGCATGTCCAGCTTCACCGCGTGCGTCTGGATCGGTATCGTGATGATCAACATGATCAGCATCACCAACATCACGTCGATCAACGGCGTGGTGTTGATTTCCATCATCAGGTCGTCTTCTCCCGACGAACCCACATTCATCGCCATGTCTCTTCTCCTACTCGCCGCCGCCGGGCGCCGGCGGCTCCGTGATGAACGCGATCTTCACGATCCCCGCCTGCTGCACCGCCAGCACGATGCGGCCGATCGGCGCGTACTTCGCCGTCGCGTCGCCCCGGATGTGCACTTCCGGCTGCGGGTCTTTCTTCGCTTCCTTCACCAGCCGCGCCAACAATTCCTGCTGGTCCTTCACCGGAGACATGTTCCAGTAGATGCGGCTGTCCGGCCCCACCCCCAGCACCACGTTCTCCGGCTTGGTCTGCGTCGGGATGTTCTGCTCTTTCGGCAGCGTCATCTTCACTGTCTGCGTCACCACCGGCACCGTGATCAGGAAGATGATCAGCAGCACCAGCATCACGTCCACCAGCGGCGTGGTGTTGATCGCCGACAGCACCTGGTCCTCGTCGCCCTTGCCGTGGCCAAATCGTTTGTAACGGGCCATATTCGATTACCGGCTCGGGGTGTTCAGCAGGCTGGCGTGCAGACGGCCCGACACCACGCGCACGTTGTCCAGCACCAGCTTGTTGCGGCGCACCAGCCAGTTGTATCCCAGCACCGCCGGCACCGCCACCGCCAGACCGATGGCGGTCATGATCAGCGCTTCGCCCACCGGACCGGCCACCTTGTCGATGGAGGCCTGGCCCGAGGTGCCGATCTTCACCAGCGCGTGGTAGATGCCCCATACGGTGCCGAACAGGCCGACGAACGGCGCGGTGGAGCCGACGGTGGCGATCACCGACAGGCCGTTTTGCATATGATGGCTGGTGGAGTCCACCGCGTCCGAAATCGCCATCGCCACCCAGGTGTTCAGATCCACGCGGTTGGCCAGTTCGCCCTTGTGCTCGGTGGCCGCTTCGATGCCGGCTTGCGCCACCGCGCTGTACATGCCTTCGTCCGCCAGTTCGGTGGCGGCTTTTTGCAGGTCCACGCCGTGGTGGCCCAGCAGTTCATGCCCCTGCTTGATCAGGCGGCGTTGTTCCAGCAGCTTGACGATGCCGACATACCAGGTGGAGGCCGACATGATCAGCAGAATGATCAGCGTGCCCTTGGCCACGAAGTCGCCTTGCGACCACAGCGCGTCGATGCCGTACGGATTGGAGGTGCTGACGGTCTCCGCCGCCAGCGCCGGCAGCGCGGTCAGCAGGCCGGCGGCGCCCAGGACTTTGCCCAGCAGTGCGCGAGTGTTCTTGATCATGGTATTTGCTCCTTTGTGTCTTGAGATGCCCTGGGCGACTTAGGCGCCAGAGTCGAGTTTGAAGTGAAACGGCTGCGTCAGCTGCATGTTGGCGCGACACGCATAGCTCTGAAGAGCATTCGAAATCGCCGATTTAAAACTGCTCCGGTAACGAGGGGGGATGCTGCCGTCAAAGCGCACATCCGTGATCCCAGTCACTTTCCCATCCCCGCCTACCGCAAACACGACGAACACATCGCCTTGAATTTCATCCTCCAACGCCTTGGCTGGATATTCTGGCGTTTCGGTCTGAGTGCAGTTGCCCTTGACTGAGACCGGGCCTTTCGGAGCCTCCACCGCCGGGGCCGGCGTCGGCGCCGGTTGCGGCTTCGGATCGGAGGTCACCGCCTGGATGGCGTTGACCGATTGCGTGACCGGCGGCGGATTCACCACCGGCGGCACGTAGGCCTGCGGCTTCGGCGTCGTCGGCTGCTGCACCACTTTCTCGATCTTCGGCGGCGGCGGCGGAGGCGGCGGCGGCGGTTCGCTGATCACCGACACTTCCACTTTCTGCTGGATCACCTTGACCACCCCCTGGGCCAGGCCTGTCACCAGCGCGTAGATCAGCGCGGCATGGAACAGGACGACGCCCGCCAGACCGGCCGAGCGGCGGCTAAGCATCCCGCTGTTGCGTTTGATGGAAACACTGCTCATTGCGATTACCTTCCCTGCTTGCATGCGCTTGCGGACCGGAAGCCGGCTCGCCGCCGGCCCCGACAACACAAAGTGAACTCCCGTAACGGACTGGCCGCAATCCGTAATCACCCCAGGCGCCTGACGGCGCCTGGGGCCGCATGCCCTGCGGCTTACATCTTGTAGTTGAACTTCATGAAGTAAGCGCGGCCCACCTGGTCAGCGAAGCGCGCATCGTAGTTGCCTTGGAACAGGTACTGCTGATTGCTCCACGGCGGCAGTTGATCAAACAGGTTGCGCACGCCGGCGGTCAGGGTCAGCTGCTTGTTCACCTCATAGCTGCCGGACATGTTCCAGGTGGAATACGGCTTGACCATATGATTGGTAGCGGCGAACGCGCCGGAATTCTGGTCGGTATAACCGGACTTGTAGTTCTGGGACAGCAAGCCGCTCCAGGCGCCGCGGTTCCAGTTCAGGGTCAGGTTATGCTGCCAGCGGAAGGTCGGCTCGTTTTGCGTGGCGACGTATTGGCCGAGATTGCTGTAATAAGCGCCGTTCTCCTCGATCTGGTAGATGTTTTTGGCGAGATAGGTGCCCGCCAGCTCTACCGTGAAGTTGCCGACCGAGGTTTTCGGCAGCGTCCAGCGGAAATCGACATCCAAACCAGCCGAGCTGGAATTGCCCATATTCTGGGTGGTGGAGATCGCCGTCAGGTTGCCGCCATTGTTCGGATCGTAGAACAGCAGGCTGTTGTGGTTGCCGTCAAACAACGTCGCCTCGGACATCGTGCTGATCTGATGCTTGACCATGACCCACCACAGATCCGCGCTGGCCGTGATGCTCTTGATCGGCTCGATCACGATGCCGACCGACAGCGAAGAGGATTTCTCCGGCTGCAGCTTGGTGTTGCCGCCCACCTTCAGATAGCGCTGGAGGCTCGGGCAGCTGGACGACAGGCTTGGGCAGCTGAACGGATCCGCGTAGAAGTTGCCGGTCAGCTGGCTCTGGTTGGGCTGGTACATGTCGTACAGCGACGGCGCGCGGAAGCCCGTGCTGGCGGAGGTGCGCAGCAGCACTTGCGGCGACAGTTCATAGCGCAAGGATACTTGCGGGCTGATCGAGTTGCCCACGTCATTGTAGTGGTCATAACGAACAGCCACCTTGCCGTCCAGATGCTTCACGATGGGCACGTCAGCCTCGGCGAACAGCGCCGACACACTCCGGTTGCCCTTGGTATTCAAGGACTGGTTCATGCCAGGACCGATGGCGTCCTTGGAAATCGGATAGTTGAAGTTATGCTCCAGCGTGTCGTGCCGGGTCTCTCCGCCGAATGCGACGGCGAGCGGACCTGCCGGCAACTGCAGCACTTCCTTGCTCAGGCTGAAGTCGGCGCTGGCAACGGTGTACTTGCCATCATCCAGGTGGCCCTTGACGCCGATCTGGCTCCAGACATTCGGATCCGTGGCCAAACCGGACACCAAGCTGATCTGGTTATTCAGATATGCGTTAGCCACTTCCTTGTCGCCAGTGTAGCCGCTGACCAGCTCCTCGGTCGCATAGCTCTGGGAATATCCCAAGCCAGTCCTATAGTCCCAGCCGCCCAGTTGGCCTTCCAGATTCAGTTGGAGCTTCTGCTGAACATTCACCGCCTCCGTCACGCGATTGCCCAGGGGCATGGTGCGCAGGAAGGGAGAGATGGAAGCGCTGCCGTCAGCCGTGACGATGCCCTGCGTTCCGCTCGGCAGGAAAACCTCGAGCCCGGTCGGAGCAGGCGCAGAGATTGTCGTGTTCTTGTTGCGGGTGATGTTGTAGGTCACCGACAACTCGTGATTGTCGCCAATGCGGAGCGTACCCTTCGCCAGGCCAGACCACTGCTCCGTTTCCGGCTGAATCCCCACCATGGTGCCCGGGTACATTTTACAAGTGCCGCCCTTGGCAGTGGCCGCGCCGCAATTCGGATAGCCGCTCGGCCCGATCAGGCTGTTGCCGCCATCGATGGTGTAATTGGCCGGATAGCTGTTGGAGCTGGCCTTCATCGCCGGCGTGATCGCGGACGCGAAATCGCGCTGGCTGGCCATGATGGGATCAGTCTTATGATAGGAGGCGGTGGCGTAGACATTGAAGCCGTCTTTGGACAAATTGCCGTAGCCATAAGAACCGTTGAGGTTCTTTTCATTGCCGCCGGAACGCTGCGGCGTCATGAAGTCGCCGCCGATGCTCAGGCCTTCGGAGGTCTTTTTCGTGATGAAGTTGATCACGCCGCCGATGGCATCGCTGCCGTAAATGGCCGCCGCGCCATCCGGCAACACATCCACTCGCTCGATGGCCGACAACGGGATGGCGTTCAAATCGGCTGCGGTGCCGTCGAACGGGTGGTAAGGCACGCGGCGGCCGTCCAGCAGCACCAGCGTGTATTGCTGGCCGAGACCGCGCAGGTTGGCAAACGCGGCGCCGCCGGTAGAAAGGCCGACGCTGGAGTTGGCGCCGATATTGGACTGGTTGGAAGCCAGGGCATTGACCACCTGCTCAACCGTATTCAGCCCCTGCTTGGCCAGATCGCTTACCTTGATCGTGGTGACCTCGGTAGCCTTTTCGCTTTTCAGGCGCTTGATGTGCGAACCGATCACATCCACGCGCTGCAAGGAGTTGTCCCCAGAATCATCGGCGTGGGCCAGCTGCGCGTATCCAACGCTGCCGACTAGCGACAGCGCCACCGCAAGCGCTTTTCTCTTGTAGTTCATCATTTCTCCAAATCCCATGTAGAGGTACTGCCCGCCGCCTCGTGGGCGGCCGTCTTATCTATTTGTCGTGCCAAGTAAAGGCAATTCGAGTGTGAAAGTTTGTAATGACTAACGTCAACAGCCATTTACTTTTGTCTATCGTCTCAAAAAGAAAGCAAACAAACACATTCAGACGAATCACAAATCGTCACAAAGAAATCAAACAAACTAGTAATAATTTCAGCATTCATGCACTTGGTATGTCACAGTCCGTCACAAAGACAAATTGAGAAATACTTTTCAACACGCATAAATGATGTCTAATTTGTTGCATTTATGCAGTGCATTCATCTTTATGTTGCGCCACTCACACTCCGTGCCTGACAGCCGCTTCTTATTTGATTCATAAAAACTCATCACAGCCATGAGTAATGATGAAATCCAAAAAACGGGCGAATAGTACAAATGCTCTATTTCGTCATTCATCAGCACTCAACGACTTCCAAAAAGGGTAAATGTTTGCAAATTTGATTAAGTATCATTTCAAAGTATGAATTTATATTAAATCCATTTGGCATTTTTATCTTGAATGACCTATTGCGGAATAGTCGTATGAAATTACGACATGCCTCGAACAATTCAGAGGCAAGCACAGGCCAAGGGCGCGAACACAATTCGCAATACAAGCCCTGCCGTTATCAGGAAAAGACATATCGTTTTTTCCTGTATTTAAACCGCAAGAGGAGAAACTGCATGTTTGCAAAACAGCACGCTATAGCACTGATCGTTGCCGGCGTATTCGCCGCCGGCGCCCAAGCAGGAGAAGCCTGGGTCAACACCGCGACCCAAGCCCACCCGCTGGTCTCCACCCTGACCAGCGCCGTCGCCGCCAAGAGCGTCGGCGAACTCGCTGCCGGCCAATCGGTGCATGTAGCCGTGACCCTGAAGCTGCGCAACAAGGCTCAACTGGACACGCTGACCGACAGTCTGCTCGCCGGCACCAGCCACAAGACCCTGAGCCACGCAGACTTCATGGCCCAGTACGCGCCGACCCAGGCTCAGGTGCAAAAGGTGGTGGCCCACCTGCAGAAGAACGGCTTCCGCAACATCAAGGTTGCCCCGAACCGCATGCTGATCACCGCGGACGGCAGCGCCGCCACCGCCAAGACCGCGTTCAACGCCACCCTGCACCACTTCAACGTCAACGGCCGCACTGCCTTCGCCAACGTGACCGCCGCCCAGGTGCCGCAATCGTTGGGCGACACCGTGCTGGCCGTTCATGGCCTGCAGAACGTCCACACCTTCCACACCACCCTGCGCAAGAGCGGCGTGCAGCCCCTGGCCTCCGCCAAGACCAACAGCGTCACCGGCCACAACCCGACCGACTTCCCGCTGATTTACAACGCCAGCAGCCTGCCGGCCGCCAGCAACACCACCGTGGGCATCATCTCGGAAGGCGACCTGACCCAAACCTTGCAAGATCTGCAGCAGTTCGAAGACGCCGCCGGTTACAGCTACGTGCAAACCAACGTGATCAATGCCGGCGACGCTTCGTCCGACACCGATGGCGTAGGCGAATGGAACCTGGACAGCCAGGACATCCTGGCCGCCGCAGGCGGCGCGCTGCAGCAGATGAATTTCTACGTCGCCACCTCGATGACCAACGCCGACATCACTGCCGCTTATAATTCCGCGGTCAGCGACGGCTCGGCCAAGGTGATCAACGTGTCGCTGGGCGAGTGCGAACGCGACGCGCAAAGCGATGGCACCGTCGCCTCCGACGATCAGATCTTCCAGACCGCTGTGGCTCAGGGCCAGACCTTCTCGGTTTCCACCGGCGACTCCGGCTCCGCAGAATGCGGCAGCACCTCGGGCCAGAGCTACCCGGCGACTTCGCCCTACGTGATCGCCATCGGCGGCACCACGCTGAGCACCAGCGGCACCAAGTACTCGTCGGAATCGGTATGGAACGGCGGCGGCGGCGGCCCGAGCGTCATCGAAACGGCTCCGGCTTGGCAAACCAAGGCCGGCGTGCTGACCACGTCCAAGACCAAACGCGGCGTGCCGGACGTGTCCTTCGACGCGGATCCGAACAGCGGCGCGCTGGTGGTCGTGAACGGCAGCAATCAGCAAATCGGCGGCACCAGCCTGGCCGCTCCGCTGTTCACCGGTTTCTGGGCCCGCATCCAGTCCGCGCACGGCAATAACCTGGTTTCCCCGAATCCGGCCATCTATCAGTACTTCAAGGCCAACCCGTCGCTTTATCACGACGTGACCAGCGGCAACAACGGCGGCTACAAAGCCACCGCCAGCTGGGATTACGCCACCGGCTGGGGCAGCCTGAACGTCGCCAACCTGAATACCTTCATCAACAGCCACTCTGGCTTCTAAGAAGGCATCAGGCAAAAGAAAAGCCCCGGGCAACCGGGGCTTTTTACGTTTTCACGCCTTCTGGCGCAGCAGGATGGCGACAACAAACACATTAAAATCATAAAATTACAAATAATCCAGTCAATTAAAGAGTAAATACTTTACAAACCAAGACAGACCCACTATCAAGGGAAAATGTGCGGACGGACGATCGCCGCTCTCAATGCGCACGACGCGGTTTTCAGGAGAAATGGCATGCGGGTCAACCAACCGACTCTATCCCTGTTCCTTGGCCTGTTCAGCCTGGCGGCGAATGCCGCCGGCTGGGTCAGCACCGGCACCCAGGCGCACCCGACCCAGCAGCTGATCCCCGGAGCCCGCGACGCGGGAGAGGTGGCCGGCGGCGAGCTGGTGCACATCGCCGTCAGCCTGGCCGTGCGCAACAAGGCCGCGCTGGACGCGCTGACCGACAGCATCCAGGCCGGACAAGGGCAGCCGATCAGCGACGCCCAGTTCCTCGCCCAATACGCGCCCACCCAGGCCCAGGTGCAACAGGTGGTCAACCATCTGCGGCAAAACGGTTTCCGCAATATCGCCGTTTCCTCCAACAACCTGCTGCTCACCGCCGATGGCAGCGCCGCCACCGTTTACAGCGCTTTCCAGACCAAGCTGCGCCGGTACAACGTCAATGGCCGCCAGGCCATGGCCAATGCGCAGGATGCCCAAGTGCCGGCCAGCCTGGCCGGCATCGTGCTGGCGGTGCATGGGCTGCAGAACGCCCACCAGTTCCATGCGGCCTTCCACGCCCAAAGCGTCAGCAAGGCCGCCACCGGCGTCGTCGCCCACAAGCCGACCGACTTCGCCTCCATCTACAATGCCGCCAGCCTCCCCTCCGCCAGGAACGGCGTGGCCGGCATCATCGCCGAGGGCAATCTGAGCCAGACGGTGGCGGACCTCAGCACTTATGCCAGGAGCGCAGGCTTCGCCGCGCCCAGCGTGGCCATCGTCAACGCCGGCGCTCCCAGTTCCGACACCTCGGGCATTCTGGAATGGAACCTGGACAGCCAGACCATGCTCGCCGCCAGCGGCGGCGCGCTGAAGCAGCTGCAGTTCTACGTCGCGCCGTCGATGAACAACGCCGACATCGCCGCGGCCATCAACGCCGCGGTGGCCGCCAACAGCGCCAAAGTGATCAATGTGTCGCTGGGCGAATGCGAACTGAGCGCGAAAGCTTCCGGCATGACCGCCAGCGTAGACCAGATGCTGCAGGCCGCCGTGGCGCACGGGCAGACCTTTTCCGTGTCCAGCGGCGACTCAGGCTCTTATGAATGCGGCGGCAATACCGCCTATCAAAGCTATCCGGCGGTTTCGCCCTATGTGATCGCGGTGGGCGGCACCACGCTGACCACCAGCGGAACAACGACCTACGGCAGCGAGAAAACCTGGAGCGGCGGCGGCGGCGGCCCCAGCGCCACCGAAGCCGCGCCGTCATGGCAAGCCGCAGCCGGCGTGCTGACCGCGTCCAAGACCCACCGCGGGGTGCCGGACATCGCCTTCGACGCCGATCCGAACAGCGGCGAACTGGTGCTGGTGGCCGGCGGCACTTACCAGGTAGGCGGCACCAGCCTGGCCGCGCCGCTGTTCAGCGGATTCTGGATCCGCATCCAGTCGGCCAACGGCAACAAGCTGACTTCGCCGGCCAATGCCATCTACAAGTACTTCAAAGCCAACCCGTCGCTATACCGCGACGTGGCCAGCGGCAGCAACGGCGCCTACAAGGCCGCGGCAGGCTGGGACTACGCCACCGGCTGGGGCAGCCTGAACATCGCCAACCTCAACGCCTTCGTCGCCAAAACCGCCGGCTTCTGAAATGCCGGACCGCAACGCCCCGCCTCGGCGCGGCGTTTGCTTTGGCCAGGCCGCCGCTTAGAATGACAGCATCGCTACCCATCCCGGCAAGCCATGAAACCCGACCTCGCCATCAGCCTGCTGCACCAATGCCGCCACGCCACGCTTGCCACCCAGTCGCACGCCTATCCGGGCTACCCCTACGCCAGCGCCATCCAGTTCTTCTGCGACGAACATCATCGCCCGGTATTCGTGGTCAGCGCGCTGGCCGAGCACAGCAAAAACCTGCTGGCCGATCCGCGCATCAGCCTGTCCCTGCTCGCGCCGGACGGCGACGCGGCGCAGTCGGCCGCCCGACTGACCATGCTGGGCGACGCCGAGCGCTTCGACGCCTCCGACGCTCTGCGCCGCCGGCTGCTGCGCTATCTGCCGGAAGCGGAAGAATGGCTGGCGCTGGATTTCATGTTTTTCCGCTTGATTCCCAAGCGGCAGCGCTTGATCGCCGGCCTGGGAAAGATGGGCTGGATAGAAGACAGCGCCTGGACGGCGCTGCCGGCGCTGGCGCTGGACGAGGAGCAAGCGCTGCTAGACCAGGCGCAAGCGGCGCTGCCGGCATCCATCCGGCTGCTGGGCTGCGATTGTTTCGGCGCCGACCTGCTGGACAATGGCCGCTACCGGCGCGCGGACTGGGAGGCGGCGTCGCCCGCCTCCTCCCAGATCCGCGAGCGGCTGCTGCGGCTTGGTTAAAGGCTGATCAACCGCCCAGTTGCAGGCGCGGCGCGGCGAAAGGCGCCCTGGAGCCATCCGGGTAGCGCTGGGGCCAGATCAGCGGCGGCGTGGTCCAGGTGAAATCCTTGCCTTCGAACTCGATGAAATAAGCCTGCCAGCCCGGTTGCGCGGCGTCCGGCGTGAATTCGAAGCGGCACTCGCCCCGCCGGCACTTGCCCTCGATCGGCTGATCCTGATAGCGGATGCCGGAACGGAGGCGGAAATCGCGGCGGTCCGGATTGCGCGCCAGCCACAAGCGGGCGCGGCTCACCGGCTCCCGGGTGCTCACGCTGATCCGCCCATTGCGCTCGTCCCCTTCCACGCTGGCTTCGGGCAAAGGCTTGCCCGCCAGCCAGCGGCCCATGAACTGGCTCAGCGCCTCGCCCACCTGCTTGCTGCCCACGTAATGGGACTGATTGGGCAGATAGCGCAGTTGCATCGGCCCCTTCAACATCGGCAGGTAGCTCCAGGCGGAGTCAGGCACCGCGAAATCGTCCCCGGACGCGGAAATCATGTATTTCTTCAAGCGCGGCATGCTTTTCGGGTAATTGACCACATCCTCGAACCGCAGCAAGGCGTCGAAGCCGGGGCTGCCGTTCAGCACCTCGCCGGTGATGCCATTTCTCTCATAATCGCGCAGCGCCACCGGCCATTGTTTGCCGTAACTGTTGTAGACATGGGTGAAATTGACGCGGATGTTCCAGAAATCGGCGACCACCGGCACGATGGCCTGGACCCGTTGGTCGTTCAATCCGGCCAGCCAACTGGTCCAGCCGCGCTTGGAACTGCCCGACAGCACGAAGGCGCGCGCATCCGGCAGGCCGGCCTGGATCGCATCCATCGCGGCGACGGCCGCCTGCGTCATCGGCAGATGCAGCGAACTGAAACGGTCGGCCTCCGGCTGGTCCACGCTCTTGCGCCAGCTATAGGCGACCAGCGCGTCCTCGCGGCCGGCCGGCTGTCCGTCCAGCTTCAGGCTCTGGTTGGGCGCGTAATACAGCTCGGCCACCGCGATGCCCAGCCCGCGCGCCAGCTCCGCGATCGGCAACGGATCCCGCGGCGCTTGCGGCCCCTTCTCGGCATGGTTGCTGCCGCCGCTGACATACAGCAACACCGGCGAGCTGGGCTTGCGTCCCGGCGGCAACGCCAGCTTCAACTCATGCTCCCACTGTGGCGCGTCGCTGGCCAGCGTGCTGCCCTTGCCCGGCCAGCGCTGCGATACAAATCCATAATCGCGCACCTTGACGCCGCCCTCTTCGCTTTCGCCGAGCAACTTGGCCGGCTGCTGGCTGGCTCTGGCCTGCTTCAGGTATTGCGATACGGTTTGCGGATCGCTTGGCGCCGGGACGGGTTCCGCTTGCGAAATGGCGGGAAGCGACAGGCAGAGCGCGATGCCGGCGCGGCGCGCGGCGGTGGAAAGCGAAGCGTTCATCAGGATGGCATTCATATTATTTGCAAAGTTGATTTTCATTGGCTACGGGTAGAGCAAATGCACTCCCGCCCACGATGGACAGGCACCGGTGCAATCCGTTCAGGAAATACGCTCGGTCCCCGCCCTTGCCGCCCATCGATAAAAAAACCCCGCCGGATGCGGCGGGGTTTCTCGCGATGGCCATGGCCTTGGCGCTTACATCGATTCCAGCACCTTGATGCCCAGCAGGTCCAGCCCGGTCTTCAGCGTGCGAGCGGTCAGCGCGGACAGCTGCAGGCGGCTGGCGCGGACCTCGCCCTCGCTCTTCAGGATCGGGCAGGCTTCGTAGAAGCGCGAGAACAGCGTGGCGATGTGGTACAGGTACTGCGACAGGTAGTGCGGGTAGCAACCTTCCACCACGGCATTCAGCGTGTCTTCGAACTGCGCCAGCGCGGCGGCCAGCTGTTTCTCGGCCGGCTCGGTGATGACGATCTTGGCGTTGGCGTCATAGCCCTCGGCCTTGCGGAACACGCTCTGCACGCGGGTATACGCGTACTGCAGATACGGAGCGGTGTTGCCTTCGAACGCTAGCATGGTGTCCCAGTTGAAGATGTAATCGCTCATCCGGTTCTTGGACAGGTCGGCGTACTTCACCGCGCCGATGCCCACCGCGTTGGCGATCTCGCGCTTCTGCTCTTCGGACAGGTCCGGGTTCTTTTCCGCCACCAGCGCGTAGGCGCGTTCCTGCGCCTCGTTCAGCAGCTCGATCAATTTGACCGTGCCGCCGGAACGGGTCTTGAACGGCTTGCCGTCGTCGCCCATCATCACGCCGAAGCCGACATGCTCCAGCTTCATCGCCTCCGGCGCGAAGCCGGCCTTGCGGCAGATGGTGAACATCTGGGCGAAGTGCTGGCTCTGGCGCGCGTCCACCACATAGATCACGCGGTCCAGCTTCAGTTCGCGGTGGCGGTAGCGCACCGCGCCGATGTCGGTGGTGGTGTAGATGAAGCCGCCGTCCTTCTTCTGGACGATCACGCCCATCGGCTGGTCTTCCTGGGTGCGGAATTCCTCCAGGAACACCACCTGCGCGCCGTCGCTCTCGGTGAGCAGGCCGGCCGCGCGCAGTTCCTGCACGATCACCGGCAGGTCGTCGTTGTACGACGATTCGCCGCGCACGTGCTCGCGCTTCAGGCCGACGTTCAGCGTCTGATAAACCTCTTCGCAATGCTTCAGCGACACGTCGACGAAACGGCGCCACAGTTTCAACACGTCCTCGTCGCCGCCTTGCAGCTTGACCACGTAGTCGCGCGCGGTATTGGCGAAGTCCTCGCTCTCGTCGAAGCGGATCTTGGCGTTGCGATAGAAGGTTTCCAGATCGGACAGCTGCAGGTCGGCGTCGCCGGCGTGGCTGGTTTCCACCAGGTAGGCCACCAGCATGCCGAACTGGGTGCCCCAGTCGCCGACGTGGTTGGCGCGCACCACGTCGTGGCCGACGTATTCCATCACGCGCGCCAGCGCGTCGCCGATGATGGACGAGCGCAGGTGGCCGACGTGCATTTCCTTGGCCAGGTTGGGAGAGGAATACTCCACCATCACGCGCAGCGGCTGCACCGGCGCGATGCCCAGCTTGTCGTCTTTCAGGGCGGCTTCGCTTCGTCGGGCCAGATATTCAGGGGCTAGATGAATATTGATGAAACCCGGACCGGCGATTTCCACCTTGTCGGCGATGCCGGCAAGATCCAGCGCGGCGACGACCTTTTCGGCCAGCGCGCGCGGATTGGTTTTCAGCGCTTTGGCGGCGCCCATTACGCCGTTGGCCTGGTAGTCGCCGAATTCCGGCTTGGAAGCCGGCTGGACCACGGCAGGCGCGTCAGGCGCGCCGGCTGCCGCCAGCGCTGCCTGTACCCGTTCGTTGATCAGTTGATGAATCGTCATTGATAGCCCCACGAAATGCCGCGAAAACGAAAAAATGTCTTCGCTTCTGAAAAATGTGTGTTTGATTGTATGCGCCCGCGCCGATGCGGGCAATGCTTGGCTCCGCCCGATCCGGCTGGAATCGACCATCATTTGATCCCATACGGCATGAGGCGGCTATTTTCGCCGGATGAACGCGCCGGGCGGCATGAAAAAAAGCAATGATAAAGGCATTCGGCGCAGCGCGGAGCAAATAAAAAGGCAGCGGACGGCGCCGCTGCCTGCGGGAAACCAAAAATTTAGAAGGTATAGACCGCCTGCGCGCCCAGCATGTCGTTGCCTTTCTTCATGCTGCCGTCGTTGCGCAGGAACACCGCCTGGCTGGCCCAGTCGTGCCGGTACTCGAACTTCAGCGTGAACTGGTCGGTCGGGAAGAACAGCAGGTCGGCGGTCAGCGCCATGCGGTTGGTGCCCTTGCAATCGGTGGTGCCGCTGGCCACGCAGGCCGGGTCGACGCCGAAGCCGTTGACGCCGTCATAGCCGCCCGCCCCCAATGCCACGCCGCCGCCGCCGCCGCCGTTCTTGCTGTTGTTCAGGTAGTCGTAGCGCAGCGTGGCGCCCATCTTGCCCAACGACTCCGTCATCCACTTGCGGTGGCCCAGCAGCGACACGCCATACCACTGCGCCGAACCTCCGTTCCAGGCCGCTTTCTGCTGCTGGCCGTAGTCCAGCTCGGCATTGTACTGGATGTCGCCCAGGGTGTAGCTGGCGTCGGCCTCGGTGAAGAAGTAATTGGAGTAAGGGTCGGCGGACACGCACTGGTAGCCGAAGCCGACGTTGCCCGCCAGGCAGCCATTGGTCGCGGGAACCGGATTAGCCGACTGGCCGGCGCTGGTCAGCAAGGTCTGCCGGCCGGCGTTGAACGACCAGCCCAGGTCCAGCGCGCTGCTCCAGGTGTAATCGACGCGCGCGGTGAAGGTGGGCGTGTTGTTGCTCTTCACCTGCGGATTGCCGGTGGCGGCATTGCTACCGGTATTGGCCAGGTTGGCATGGGTGCGGTATTGCTCGTTGGCCAGCAGGAACTTCCATGCCCACACGTCGTGGCTCCAGTTGAAGCCGGCGCCGACGTAGCTGCCCGGATCGCTGAAGTCGTACAACAGGCCGTGGGTCAGCGTCAGCATCTGGTTGGACTGCTGCACCTCGTAGCCGCCGAAGCTGTTCATCAGCCCGGCGTTGAAGGTCCAGGTATCGGTCAGCGGGAAATTGATCACCGCGGTGTTGACGATGTTGTTGCCGCTGCCGCCGTCCAGCAGCGTGTTGCCGCTGCCGCGGTTGGGCATGATGCTGATTTCGGCGCTGGGCGCGGTGGGGCCGACGCCGAAGGTTTTCTTGATGTCCAGGTAGACATCGCCGAAGGTGCTGTTGCTGTAGGCGTAGACATTCTGGTGATTCAGGAACTGGAAGCCGGAGCTGTTGTTGTTGCGGTTGTAAATATAGGTAGGGTCGAGATAGCCGGTGACGCTGAGGCCAGCCAACGGCCCGTCGGTGGATGCCGTGTTGAGCTTGTCCACCTTCAGCTCCATATTCGCCACCCGCTCTTTCAGCTCGGTGTTGGCGTCCTCGCCGGCGGCGGCCGAGGCCGCCGGCGCCGGCTTGCTCGCCGCAGCGGCATCAACCGCCTTCTGCAGCTCCACCATCTGCTGCTGCAGCTTCTGCATCTGCGACTTCAACCTGGCGATCTCGTCCGCCTTGGCGTCGGCCATCGCCATGCCCGGCAGGGCCGCGATCGCCGCGCTGATCAGTAACCTCTTCATCTTCGTTTCTCCTTGTGCCGCACTGCTTGTCGTTGTTTCCATCCGCAACCGCCCGGCACGGCAGGCGCAGCCCTGGCTTCGGGCCGCATCGCCCGCCGTTGTCAACTATTGGCGAAGGCCAAGCGCATCTCCTTTTCCCGCTTGCGCGTCATCGCGCTCATGTAGATGTTGGCCGCCACCACGCCCAGCGACACCAGCACGATGAACAAGGTGGCCAACGCGTTCATTTCCGGGTTCAGGCCCAGCCGCACCCGGGAGAAGATCACCATCGGCAGCGTGGTGGAGCCTGGCCCGGACAGAAAGGCGGTCAGCACCAGATCATCCAGCGATAGCGTGAACGACAGCAGCCAGCCGGACACCAGCGCCTGCGAGATCAGGGGCAGCGTGATGACGAAGAACACTTTCAGCGGCCGCGCGCCCAAGTCCATCGCCGCCTCTTCCAGCGACAGATTCAGCTCCCGCACCCGCGACTGCACCACGATGGTGACGTAGGACACGCACAGCATCACGTGGCCGATCCAGATGGTGAACACCCCCCTGCCCTCCGGCCAGCCCAGACTTTGCTCCATCGCCACAAACAGCAGCAACAGTGAAATGCCCTGGATCACCTCCGGGATCACCAGCGGCGCGTTGACCATGCCGGTGAACAGCGCGAACAGCCGGAAGCGGCCGAAACGCCCCAGCACGAAGCCGGCCCAGGTGCCCATCACCACCGACGCCGTAGCCGTCATCAGCGCGATCTTCAGGCTGAGCCAGGCGGCATTGATCAACTCTTCGTCGTCCAGCAGCGCCGCATACCACTTGAAAGAAAACCCAGACCACAGCGTCACCAGTTTGGACTCGTTGAACGAGTAGATCACCAGCAGCGCGATGGGCAGGTAGAGGAAAGCGTAGCCCAGTCCCAACACCAGGAAAGACAAGGGTTTGCTCGGCTTGATCATCGCGCTTCCTCCATGTTCTTGACCTGGTAATGCTGGAACAGCGCCATCGGCACCAACAGCAGCAGCACCATGCAGCAGGTGACGGTGGCGGCCATCGGCCAGTCATTGTTGTTGAAAAACTCGTCCCACATCACCCGGCCTATCATCAGCGTGTCCGCCCCTCCCAGGAGCTCCGGAATCACGTACTCGCCCACCGCCGGAATGAATACCAAGAGGCTGCCGGCGATGATGCCGTTCTTGGACAAGGGCAGCGTCACCTGCCAGAACGCGCGCCACGGCTTGGCGCCCAGGTCGTAGGCGGCTTCCAGCAGCGTCAGGTCCATCTTCACCAGATGGGCGTACAGCGGCATGATCATGAACGGCAGGTAGGAGAACACCATGCCGATGTAGACGCCCCAGTTGGTGTGGTACAGGTGCAGCGGGCTGTCGATCACGCCCAGCCACAGCAGGAACTGGTTGAGGAAGCCATCGTTCTTCAGGATGCCGATCCAGGCGTAGACGCGAATCAGGTAGGAGGTCCAGAACGGCAGCATCACCATCATCATCAGCGTGTTGCGCGTCGCGCCTTCGGCCCGGGCGATGTAGTAGGCCATCGGGTAGCCGATCAGCAGGCACAGCACGGTGGAGACGAAGGCCATCTTCACCGAGCTGATGTAAGTGGCGAAGTACAGATCGTCGCTCAGCATGAACTTGTAGTGGCCGATATTGAGCGCGATGCCGACCACGTCGTTTTCAAACTTGACCAGCGGCGTGTACGGCGGAATGCCCAGCTGCTGCTGGGAGAAGCTGATGCCCACCACCAGCAGGAAGGGCAGCAGGAAGAACACGAACAGGAACAGGAAGGGCACGCCTATCGCGGCCCCCCTGCCCGTCGGCAGACAGCGTTTCAGATCCGGTAGTTTCATGGCGGCACCACGACGCCTGCGGCGTCAAAGCGTTGCATCCCCATCGGCGGCGCGCGCGCCGATGCCCGTCGCCCGCCGAAATCGGCGGCCGATGTTCCACGGCTATCCGGCCGTCCCGGACAGCCGGGCGGCGGACGATTGTGTTCATGCGATGAAAGGCCGGGCTTGAACCCGCTCGGCCCCGGGCTGGCTCAGCGGCCGGTCTTCAGCTGGGTCCACAGCCGGTTCTGCAGCCGCGTGATATCGGCCGGAAGCGGCTTGAGCAGGAACAGCGTCTTCATCACCGGCTCCGGCGGATAGATGGTGGGATCGTTGGCGATCTCAGGCTTGACGAACTTGCGGGCCGCCGCGTTGACGGTGGGATAGAACACCTCGTTGGTGATCTCGGCGTTCACCTCGGGCGTCTCGATGTAGTTGATCCACTTGTGCGCCTCCTCCGGATGCGGCGCGTCTTTCGGGATCACCATCACGTCGAACCAGATCGGCGCGCCGGACTTGGGGATCACGTAGCCCAGCTGATAGGAGCGCTTGGCTTCCGCGGCGCGGTGCTTGGCGATGTTGACGTCACCGGACCAGCCCAGCGCCAGACAGATGTCGCCGTTGGCCAGGTCGTTGATGTAGCCGGAAGAGTTGAACTGGGTGATGTAGGGGCGGATCTTCTTCAAAGCCTCGAACGCCGCCTGGTAGTCGGCCGGGTTCTTGCTGTTCGGGTCCTTGCCCAGATGGTGCAGCGTGACGGCGAACACATCGTTGGCCTGATCCAGCACCGACACGCCGCAGCCCTTCAGCTTGGACACGTACTTGGGATCGAACAGGATGTCCCAGCTGTCCAGCGGCGCGCCGGCGCCCAGCAGCGCCTTGACCTTGGTGTAGTTGTAGCCCAGGCCGTCGGTGCCGTAGGCCCAGGGCACTCCGTGGGCGTTGCCGGGATCGGCGTCGACGATCTTGCCCATCAGCGCCTTGTCCAGGTGGGACAGATTGGGGATCTTGGACTTGTCCAGCTTTTGGTAGATGCCGGCCTCGATCTGCTTGGCCATGAAATTGGAGGTGGGCACCACGATGTCGTAGCCGGCGCGGCCGGTCAGCATCTTGGCCTGCAAGGTGTCGTCGCTGTCGTAGACATCGTATTTCACCTTGACCCCGGTCTGCTTCTCGAAGCCCGGAATGGTGGTCTTGGCGATGTAGTCGGACCAGTTGTAGACGTTGAGCACCTTGTCCGCCGCCAGCGCGCCGGCGGCCGGCAGCAGCAACAGCAGCGAATACAGCGCGTTGCGAACCAGTTTCTTCTTCATGACAGGCTTCCTAAAGTAGCACGACCATAAACGTCCCCGTCCAGGAGCGGCCTGCGGCGATCCCGACGCGGCGGCGCGCGTCGATATGGACCTGCCTGGTGATGACCGGCCACGCCAAGCGGCGGAACTTCGGATGACTGCGTTCCATATTGTCGCCCGCCGGCAAGCCGCCGCAGACGCGAGGCGGCATAATGCCAACATATACCCTGCGGCCATGGCCGCAATGATCTCGGCGTTACAGCATGTAAAACGGCAAACGGATGGTATGGATTCAGCTGAGCGGGAAGGAACGGGAAGGCGGACCGGCGCGCGGGGCTTCCGCGAACGGACGGGAAGGATTGCTGAAAAGCGCGAAGTCTACTGGACAGCGACAGGCGGCGGGCATCATCGTTTCCTCTCTTGGTCTCCGTACTGCTATTGATGCGTTTAATAAAATCAACGCATTCATATTTATGTCACTACTTTTTAACCATATTCCCGGATACGCGCAAGCCCACAAAAAGTAAACGGCAACGCCAGTTGCGCACAGGCCCCATCCGTCGTCGCTCTGCCAGCGTAAGCCGACTCTGACGGGCATCCATTTCCTCCTTGCCAGCAGGCCACTCAGGACGATGGCATTAAAAACAAAACCGCCTGCCAGCCGCGTGGAAATCGCGCAACACCAGCCTTGCCCTCAGCTCTCATGCAAAGCAAAAAGGCTGCCAAGGGCAGCCTTTTGCGAAGACGCGGAGCGGGCCGCGCTTACAGCAGCCGGGTGATCAGCGCCTTGCCGTCGTAACCGGCCAACCCCGGGATGCGCACCTGCATGCCGTTGCCCGGCGCGACCTGCACCGCCTCGCCGTTGCGGGTCATCTCGGCCAGCTCGATCACGCGGTTGCCGGACGGATGGATCACTTCCAGCTTGTCGCCGACGCCAAAGCGGTTCTTCACCTCGATCAGCGCCCAGCCATCGGCGTCCACCTCGATCACGTCGCCGACATACTGGCTCTGCTTGGCCTTGGAGTGGCCGGTCAGGTAGTTCTGGTAGTCCTGGCTCTGGTGGCGCTCCAGGAAGCCCGGCGTGTAGCCGCGGTTGGCCAGGCCGTCCAGATCGGCCAGCAGGCCCAGGTCGAACGGGCGGCCGGCGACGGCGTCGTCGATGGCCTTGCGATACACCTGCGCGGCGCGCGCCACGTAGTACAGGCTCTTGGTGCGGCCCTCGATCTTCAGCGAGTCCACGCCGATCTTGACCAGCTTCTCCACCTGCTCGACGGCGCGCAGGTCCTTGGAGTTCATGATGTAAGTGCCGTGCTCGTCCTCGATGATGGGCATCAATTCGCCCGGACGGCTGCCCTCTTCGATCAGATAGGTCTTGTCGGCCAGCGGATGGCGCTGTTGGCTGCCGCAGGACGAGAAGCTCTGGTTGGCCTCTTCCATCGCCTTGTTGAAGTCGAACTGGATCACCTGCACATCGCCGGCGGCATCGCCCTCGGTGTCGTGCATCTTGTAATCCCAGCGGCAGGCATTGGTACAGGTGCCCTGATTCGGATCGCGGTGGTTGAAGTAGCCGGACAGCAGGCAGCGACCCGAATAGGCGATGCACAAGGCGCCGTGCACGAACACTTCCAGCTCCATGTCCGGGCATTCCTGGCGGATTTCCGCGATCTCGTCCAGGCTCAGCTCGCGCGACAGGATGATGCGCGACACGCCCAGCTTCTGCCAGAACTTGACGCCCATGTAGTTGACGGTATTGGCCTGCACCGACAGGTGAATCGGCACTTCCGGCCATTTTTCGCGAACCATCATGATCAGGCCCGGATCGGCCATGATCAGCGCGTCCGGCTTCATCGCGATGACCGGCTCCATGTCGGCCATATAGGTTTTGATCTTGCTGTTGTGCGGCAGGATGTTGCTGGCGACGAAGAACAGCTTGCCGCGCGCGTGGGCCTCGTCTATGCCCTGCTTCAGCTCTTCCAGCTTGAAGTCATTGTTGCGGGCGCGCAGGCTGTAGCGCGGCTGGCCGGCGTACACGGCGTCGGCGCCGAAATCATAGGCGGCGCGCATCTTGTCCAGCGTGCCGGCGGGCAGCAAGAGTTCGGGTGCTTTGATCATTGCGTGGAGAATTCTCGGTGTATCAGTTGAGCAGACAGGAAACCGGCAGCGGCTCCCTGTCCGGCTTGACGAAGGCCTTGCGCGCGGAGTCCGTCTGCAGACGCTCCGCGGAATAGTATTGCTCCAGCACGGCGCGGGCGTCGCAGGCCAGATCGCTGCAGCGGTCGAGGAAGGCCGGCCAGTCCTCCATCAGCGAGGGGCAGGACTCGACGCGGCTGTACGCGATGGCCAGCAGCGCCATCGTCAACGTATGGTTGTACTTGGTGGCCGCGCCATTGGCCATCGCGAAACGCGACAGCGCATGCGCGCAGCGCGCGGCCGCTTCGGGAGCCGGGTATTCCCGGCGATAACCCCAGGCTGCGTACAGGTGGGCTCGATGATTGAAATCCGACGCAGGCAGCGCATTGGCTTCCAGCTGACGCAGGAATACCTGGTGCTCCATTATGCAGACACTCCGCAAGTGCAAAAAACGACAGGCCCCGCACCATAGCGGAGCCTGTTTTGAATTTTATCCGGTCGCGATTATGCGCGGCCGAAAGGACAGCGTCAAGCCCGCCCGACGCATCCTGACAACTTTAAGCCGCTGTTTTTAAAAGCCGTTTCATTTTCGTGGTTTTTGTAAAAGAGCCAATAGCGAACTTAACTGCCCCGCCAGCGCCAACAACAGCAGCAACGGGCACAGCAGCGCGGCCAGCGCGCCCTCGGCCGTCCCGCCGCGCCAGAACGCGGAGGCCAGCATGAATATCAGGGTGGACAGCAGCAGCGTGGCGACGGCCAGCCTGCGGTTGTCGCGCATGCGTTGGAACAGCTTGATCATGAATACCTGCTTCGGTGAGATTCAACGGCCGTCGGAGACGGATTCGGTCAGCCGCGCCAGCGCTTCCAGCTCGTCGGCGAAGAAGCCGGCCTCGGCTCGGGCGGACAGATTATAGTCGCCGGGATGCAGTTGCATCGCGTGCTGCTCCAACAGACCGCGGAAAGTGGCTTGCGGTTCCAGGCCGCGTTCGCGGCACAACCGGACGAACCAGCGGTTGCCTATCATCACATGGCCGACTTCGTCGCGCAGGATCACGTCCAGCACCGCGACGCTGGCGTGATCGCCGATGCCCGCCAGCCGTCGCTGGATGCCCGGCGTCACGTCCAATCCACGCGCTTCCAGCACTCTGGGCACCAGCGCCATCCTGACCATCGCGTCGTGATCGGTCTTGCGGCACATGGCCCACAGGCCGTCATGTGCCGGAAAATCGCCGTAGGCGAAACCCAGATCGGCCAAGCGCCCCTGCAGCAGGCGGAAATGCCCGGCCTCCTCCGCCGCCACCGTCAGCCAGTCGTCGACGAACTCATCCGGCATGTCGCGGAAGCGCCAGGCGGCATCCAGCGCCAGATTGACCGCGTTGAACTCGATGTGGGCGATCGCATGCAGCAAGGCCCCGTGTCCGTGGCGGGTGGCGAGGCTGCGCCTGGGCACGCGCGCCGGATGCACCAGCTCCGGGCGCAGCGGCCGGCCAGGCTGCGGCAAGGCATAGGCGGCGGGAGACGCGACCCGAGCCAGCAGGCCGCCGCGCCAGTCTCGGCGCAAGCGCTCCGCCAGCGCCAGCTTGTCGTCCACGACCGGACACAACAGCGCCTGCTCGATCAGCGGATAAAGCGATTGGGCTTGGTTCATGAAGGCGGATTCTAAGCCGGCACCGCAGCCTGGCCAAGCCTGGGCGGGATGAACCGGCCAAACGGCGGGCGGGTCCTACTCGGCCATGGTCTCGTTCTGGCTGGCCAGCCAATGGTCGAATACCGCCAGTTGCTCTTCAAGGAATGCCATTTTTTTCCGGGCCAGCTCCAGGTCGCGGGCCTTGCCCGCCTTCTCCACCGCCTCGGCGGCGTCGCCCATGCCGTTGGCTCCCACCATGCGGCTGGCGCCCTTGATGCGGTGGGCGGAAAAACCGACGCGCTCGGCGTCCTCCGCCTCCATTCCCGCGCGCAGCTCGGCCACATCCTCATTATTACCGGTCTGGAATTCGCGCAGGATCTCCAGCTCCACGCTCAGTTCGCCGTTGCTGTACACCTCGAGCACGCTGCGATCGACGGGAATGCCCGAGCCGTCAGGCGACGATTCCTTCCCGGCCTCCTCCTTGCTCTCGAGAGCGGGCGGCGCGACATCGGCCGCGGGAAGAGGCTGCTCCAGAGAGGCGCTCATCCATTTGCGCAGCGTAGCTTCCAAATCCAGGATGGACAGCGGCTTGGTCAGGAAATCGTCCATGCCCGCCTCGCGCGTCTTGTCCACCTCTTCCTTTGCCGCATTGGCGGTGCAGGCGACGATGGGAATGCGGCCGCGCTCGGGGTGGGACTCCTCATGCGCGCGCACCAGCCTCGCCAACTGGTAACCGTCGATGCCGGGCATGTGGCAGTCGGTCAGAATCAGCGAATAGCGCCCAGACAGCCACTTGCTGAAAGCGCGGTCGCCATCCTCGGCCCAGTCCGCCGGATAACCCAGCTTCTCCAGTTGCTTCAACGTCAACTTGCGATTGGTGGGGTTGTCCTCGGCGAACAAAATGGGAAACAATCCGCAGCCCGCTCCGATTTCCTTGTCGGCCTGCGCCGCGGCGACCACGGCCTCCACCAACGGCACGCGTTGCTCGGGCAGCATCACCGGCTCCACCAACTCGGCCAGCCACTCCACCTCCATCAACAGCCGGGCGCAACTGCCCTTGCCCTGCTCGCTTTCCATTTCCACATGTCCGCCCATCAGACCGGCCAGACGCCGGCAGATCGCCAGGCCCAGACCGGTGCCGCCGAAACGGCGGGTGGTTTCGGAGTCGGCCTGGGTGAACGGCTGAAACAGCTTGCTCAACTGCTCCTGCGACATGCCGATGCCGGTATCCTCCACCTCGAAGCTAAGCACCTGGTAGTTGGACACCGTATCCATGACCTTGACTCGGATATCCACCCGCCCGCTGGAGGTGAACTTGATGGCGTTGCTGATGAAATTCTGCAGGATCTGCCGCACCCGCAGCGGGTCGATGACCAGCGTCGGCGCCAGCTTGTCGTCCAGCGTCAGCGCCAGCTCCAGCCCCTTCTTGCTGGCGTTCTCGTGATAGAGGCTGCGCACGCTGTCCATGAACGGTCGGATCGCGGTGCGCGCGGGCACGATTTCCAGCCTGTCCGCCTCTATCTTGGAGAAGTCCAGGATATCGTCGATCAGCCGCAGCAAGGTATTGGCGGAATCCTGGATGGTGGCGACGGTGTCGCTTTGCTCGGCATCCAGCCGGGTCATCGCCAGCAGCTCCAGCATGCCCAGCACGCCGTTCATCGGCGTGCGGATCTCGTGGCTCATCGTGGCGAGAAAGGCGCTCTTGGCGCGGTTGGCCGCGTTGGCCTGGTCGCGGGCCATCCTCAGCTCGAACTCGGCCATCTTGCGCTCGGTGATGTCCAGGCAAGCCAGGATGATCACCGACTCGTTGGCGTCCGGGAACAGCAACTGTCCCTCGAACAATACCCAGATCGGCCGCCCGGTGCCGGTCAGGCACTCCAGTTCGCAATGGATGCGGGCATTGTCCTGCTGCATCTTGGACATTTGCTCCGCCAGCTCATACCAGCCATGCTCGGAAGCCAGCAGCTCCATCAAGTGCATGCCCGAGAGGCCGTATTCGTCGCCGACGTCGAATATGCTCTCGGCCGTGAGGTTGGCGCGAGTGATCTGGAAATGCTCGTTCAAACGCAGCAGGCCCACCGGCGACGCCGAATACACCGCCTCCTCCTCTTGCAGCACCGCGCGCAGCTGGGCTTCCGACAGCTTGCGCCGGTCCTCTTCTGCGTAAAAGCCCAATATATTGGCGTAGGCGCCCAGCAAAGGCAGGATGCTGATGCCCAGCTGCGACAAGGTGGGCCGCAGCAGGCATACGCCGGCCGACGCTTCGCCGCCCAGCATCACCGGCAGCGACACCCAGGAGGGCTGGGCGGTCAGGCTGCGGAACAGCGCCGCCAGCGGCACTTCCGTCTGGGACAGTTGCTGCGGCAGCGGCAGAAAGGCAGGCCAATCACCGGCCTGGGGCTGCAGCCCCTCGTCGCCATCCTCCCTCACCGTCCAGGCCACCAGCAGGCACTGCTCGGAACTGGTGAATTCGAGGAAGGTATCATGCAGCCTCTGGAATACGTCGCCGCGCTCGGCCCGCGACAACAGCATCGCCTCGATCTCCGAGATCACGGACAGCAGGGCGACGCTGCGCTCCAGCGAGTTCTCCGCCAGCCGCCGCTTATGCTCGTCGCGCACGATCAGGATGTCGAGCGGCCGGTTGCCCTCCTGGAAGCGCCCCACGCTCAACATCGCGTGAAAGCGCTCGCCGCTGCTGCCCATGCCCTCCACCGGCATCGTCCGGCCCGCCTGCACCTCCAACGCGGCCAGCACCGACAGCAACTCGTCGTCCACCACGAACAACTGCCGGGCAGGGGTGCCGATCAAGGCATCCATGGGATAACCGAACATGCGCCCCGCGCCCTCGTTGGCCATGTCGATCACGCCGTTATGGTCGATCACCAGCATCGCGTCGCCCGACACGTCCAGCATGCGCTGCAGAAAGTCCAGCGGCTTGAGCACCTTGCGCACCACCACATGAAACAGGAAAGCCAGCATCGCCAGCATCGCCAGCCCGAACGCTCCTTCCCGCAGCAGGGTATTCCGGTAATGGGAACGGTTGTCCTGCAGCGTGCGCTGCGCCCGCTCGCCGATGGCCCCCCAGATCTTGTCCAGCGAGCCGGACAGCTGCAGCAGATTCCGCCGATAATCCGTGGCCTGGCTGAATTGCAGGCGACCGTCCACTTGCTCAAGTTGCAACTGGGTCAGCAGTTGCAGGCGGTTCGCCTGCATGGCCAGCTCCCCGAACCGGCGCGACAACTCGGCATCGCCTATGCTGCCCAGCAGCGACTGCGCCCGCCCGAGCAACAAGAGGCTGGCGCTCAGGCCTTGGGCCAGTTCCAGCTCGGTCCGCCTGTCCAGCCGGCTCCTCAGGCTCGAACGCAGCACCAGCGCCTGCGCGCTGGAATGCAGCCAGTAGCCCAGCATCGCCGCGTCCTGCCGCAGCCAGACCAGATTGCTGATGCGGTATTCCCCGCCGGAGGCCATGCTCGCCACCACCTCGTCCAGCAGCAATTGCGTCTGCTGCTGCACATCGCGGGTACCCTCGTACAGCTTGACGAGTTGAGCCTCCCTCCCGTCGGCGACGCCCTTCATCGCCTGCCGCGTTGACACCCGCAACTGCTGGAACTGCTTGATCGACTGTCTCAACTGTTCAAGACGCCCGGCCGAGCGCGCCTCGTCCTGGCCATGCCAGTCGGTGAGAAGCGTCAGGAAATCTTCATCCACTTGCCGCGCCAGGCTGCTCAATTGAGCTTCGTCCGGGCGCTTCTCCAGCAGCCCCTCCATCAGCAGGCCGCTCTCCTTGAGCTGCAGATTGGCGAAATTGCGCAACCCGTAAGCATCCTGGTTCAAATGCACCAGCAGCTCGGACTGCTGATAGGCATTCCAGGCGGAGAACTGCAGCACCGCCACCACGCCAGCCTGCAACAGACCGAGCAGCACCACGATGGCCAGCACGCTGCGGCCAATCGCCATCGCCTGAGTTTGGCTGCGTCTCGACCACTGCATGCCTAATGCCTCGCAACGGATGGATTGGCTGCCGCCTCATCGCTGTTCGCGACATAAATCAGCGCGACGCCGTAACGCTCGCTGAAATCGCGCAGCACGTTCAACTGGTTGGCCGAAATGCTGGCGCCGCGGGGCAGCAACAGGTGTCCGGCCTTGCTGCGCAGATCGCGGGCCAGCACCGAGCCGGGCTTGACCGTGTCCAGCGACAGGCATTTCTCCGCCGGCTCGTCCTGGGAAACCGGCGCGCGGGTCTCGAACAGCCGGCCGAATACCTTCTTGTCGTACTCCGTGCCGGTGGCGACATGGTAGTAGCTGAACGGATCGATCTCAGGCCGGTTTCGGCTCATCGCCACCTGTATCGATTTCTCCACTTCCGCCGGCTTAGGCGGCTTCACGACGAAGCCGTCGGCATGCAGCTGGCTGGCGAGCACCACATTGGTTCGATCCGCGTGCCCGGACAGGAAGACGAAGGGGAGATTGGACGCATTGGCCGTATGGCCGCACCGCAGCTCCTTGAGCAGATCCATGCCGTTCATCGGCTGCATCTGCACATCGCACAACACGATGTCCACGCCCCGGATATCCAAGAGACGCATGGCCGTGGTGCCGTCCGCGGCCTGGAAGATGCGGTCCTGCTTGATGCCCATGCTCTGCAGAGCCTGGGAAATCAGCGACCGGACCAAGGTCTGATCGTCTACGATCATGATGCGCAGTCGGGCCAGGTCGACAGAGCTCATCGCGCGCCCTCCATCGGACTGCCGATGAGCGCGGGGCTGCCCTCCTGCACGGCGGCCACCTCCAACGGCAATTCATCCTCCGGCACGATCATCGACACCGCGTCGCCTGCTCCCAAGCCGCACCCCATGGCCTGCGCCAACGCGATGTCCTCCTCATCCTCCAGACCGGTGGCGCACACCGGCGTCTGCCCCAGGCCGAAAGACTTCAACAGGCGGAAGGCGCCGGGGTCCTCTCCCAACAGCGCCTTCATCCACTGCAGCGCCTCCAGCGGCACGTTGACCTGATCGAAAGGCAAACGCATCAGGTTGCTGACCGTCAGCGAACCCTGGCCGAACCCGTCCGCCAGCAGGTGGAAACCCAGATACTTGATCTTGGAGATATTCTCGAAGCACACGGCGTCGGAACGCCGGTTCAGCCCGTCGGCCAGCTCGAACCCCAGACAGGCTGGCGAGACCTCGTATTGCTGCAACGCCATGAAGCAACGGTCGAACACATTGTCGGCGCACAGGCAGGCCTCATCGATCCGGATATCCACCCGGCAATCATCGATGCCCGCGGAGAGGCGAATGTGCTGCAGCAGGCGCGCCGTGCGCTCCACCACGATTTCCAGCAGGGCGGCTGAGGCCATCCTTCTCCCCGCCAGCAAGGCCAGCAGGCGGTCGAACGCCAGCCTTCTGCCATCAGGCAACCGCAGCGCGCGCAGGGAAAAGGACGCCAGCTTATGGCTGGACAAGGAACGCACAGGCGCGAATTCCATCCGAAAACTCTCCCCGCCCAGCTCGGCCAGCAACTGGGCGATATCGTCAATCAGCGGCACCTCGCTGCGCTCCATCTCGTTGAATATGCTGTTGAGCGAGGAGACGAAGGCATCGGCGGAGTAAGGTTTGGACAGAAAGCGCGTGCAGCCGATGCCCAGGTTGATCGACATGTCGGCTATGGTCTGCAGGGTTTTGCCGTCATAGCCGGAAATGATGAGCAGCGCGGACTGATACCCCAGCCGCGCCACGTTTTTGATGAAATCGATCCCGTTCATGCCGGGCATGCCGATATCGGTGATCACCAGGTGGTAGCCGCCCTCGCCGATGCTGCGCAGCGCTTCGGCCGGGTCGCTGAACTCATCTATCTCCACGGCGAACCGGCTGAAGAAGCTGGCCTGCCGCGAAATCAGCTTGCGCAGCACCAGCTGATCATCAAGTATCAGGAAGCGCTTCGGTTTCAGGTCCATGCCACGTTGCCCCTTCCAGACGGGCCGGACCCGGAGCGCCGGACGCCGGGTATGCCGCCTTGCCGATAGATGAACGCTGCGTGAAAACCGCGAGACGACACGCGAAAAACGGCCCTGTCTATAACTCTAGATTTAAGACATTCGCGTAATGTCACGTAACGCAATACCATGTATAGGCTGACAAATTTGCCAGCACAAGCGGGGCCTGAGCGCGCCGTCGCGGCAAGGACCGCGCTCGGGTATCATTCCCGACGGAACCCACTTCCGCACAGGAGAACGCCATGCGCTTCGATTCCAACCAGCTCGGCAACGTCGAGGTTGATGAAACCACCGTCATCACTTTCCCGCAGGGCATTCCCGCGCTGGAAAACTGCACCCGCTTCAAGCTGTTCCACGACATCACCCACCCGGTGCCGCAAATGTACTGGCTGCAATCGCTGGACGATCCCGGCATCACTTTCAGCCTGGCGCTGCCCGAGAGGCTGGGCGTGCGCTTCCAGATCGAGCTGTCGGATGAGGAGGTCGCGCAGCTCCAGCTCCAGGAGCCGCAGGACGCCGCCATCCTGCTGATGCTGTACCGCCCGCTGGACCAGCAGCGCGAATCCCACCCCGCGCTCGGCGCGCTGCAGGCCAATCTGTGCAATCCGCTGGTGATAGGCCTGTCGTCGCGGCGCGGCATCCAGAAAACCGGCCTCAAGATCGACATCCTGCTGCATACGCTATGAACGAGACCCAACGCTGCCCCTGGTGCGGCGACGATCCGCTATACATCGCCTACCACGACGAGGAATGGGGCCGCCCCGAACGCGACGACCGCAAGCTGTTCGAGATGCTGATTCTGGAAGGCGCGCAGGCCGGGCTGTCTTGGATCACCATCCTGAAAAAACGCGAAGGCTACCGCGCCGCCTTCCACGGCTTCCATCCGGAAAAAGTGGCGGCGATGACCGACGACGACGTGGAGCGGCTGATGCAGAATCCAGCCATTGTCCGCAACCGGCTGAAAATCCATAGCGCCATCCGCAACGCCAAGGTGTTTCTGCGGATGCAGCAGGAGCACGGCAGCTTTGCCGACTGGCTATGGGCGCACGTGGACGGCAAACCCATCCTGCGGCGCCGCGGCGACGAGCGGGTGCCGGCCAGCACCGAACTGTCCGACCTCATCAGCAAGGCGCTGAAGAAAGCCGGCATGAATTTCGTCGGCAGCACGGTGATCTACGCCTATCTGCAGGCCTGCGGCGTGGTCAACGACCACCTGCCCGGCTGCTTCCTGCACACGGCGCGCGCCGGCTGAGCCCGACGCTCCGCCATGCAAAACGGCCGCTTGCGCAAGCGGCCGTTTCTTCATACCCCGGAAGGAGAGCGGAACAAGGCTCAATCAAAAGCCAGCCGTCCCTCGCGCGCCTCCACCATCACCGTGGACTTCGGCGGGTACTTGCCGGCCAGAATGGCCTTGGCCAACGGATTCTCCAGCTCCGCCTGTATCGCCCGTTTCAACGGCCGCGCGCCGTAGACCGGGTCGAAACCGACCTCGGACAGCAGCGCCAGCGCCTCGCCGCTGATCTGCAGATTCAGCTCCAGCTTGGCCAGCCGCGCCTCCAGGCCTTTCAGCTGGATGCGGGCGATGGACTGGATATGCTTCTCGTCCAGCGCATGGAACACCACCACCTCGTCGATGCGATTGACGAACTCAGGCCGGAACTGGGTTTTCACCTCGGCCATCACGGCCAGCTTGATCACCTGGTAGTCGTCGGTGGCCATCGCCTGGATCTGCTGGCTGCCGATATTGGACGTCATCACGATCACGGTGTTCTTGAAATCCACGGTGCGCCCCTGGCCATCGGTCAGGCGGCCGTCGTCCAACACCTGCAGCAACACGTTGAACACATCCGGATGCGCCTTCTCCACCTCGTCCAGCAGGATCACGCTATACGGCTTGCGGCGCACCTGCTCGGTGAGGTAGCCGCCCTCCTCGTAGCCGACATATCCCGGCGGCGCGCCGATCAGCCTCGCCACCGAATGCTTCTCCATGTACTCGGACATGTCAATGCGGATCAGGTGGTCTTCGCTGTCGAACAGGAACCCCGCCAGCGTCTTGCACAGCTCGGTCTTGCCGACGCCGGTCGGCCCCAGGAACAGGAAGGATCCGTAAGGCTTGTTCGGATCGGCGAGGCCCGAGCGAGAGCGGCGGATCGCGTCGGCCACCGCGGTCACCGCCTCATCCTGCCCCACCACCCGCTGGTGCAGCACATCTTCCATATGCAGCAGTTTCTCGCGCTCGCCGGTCAGCATCTTGGACACCGGGATGCCGGTGGCGCGGCTGACCACCTCGGCGATCTCCTCCGCCCCCACCTGGGTGCGCAGCAGGCGGTTGGGCTTGGCCTGCTCGCCGCTGCCGGCGGCTTCAGCGTCCTTCAGGCTGGCTTCCAGCTTGGGCAGCTTGCCGTACTGCAGTTCCGCCAGCTTCTGCCAGTCGCCCTTGCGCTTGAGGTCTTCCATCTCCACCTTGAGGCGGTCGATTTCCTCCTTGATGGTCTGGCTGCCCTGGGCGGCGGCTTTCTCCGCCTTCCAGATTTCCTCCAGGTCCGCATATTCGCGCTGCAGGCGCCCGATTTCCTCCTCGATCAGCTGCAGGCGCTTCTGCGAGGCCTCATCGCTCTCGCGCCTCACCGCCTCGCGCTCGATCTTCAGCTGGATCAGCCGGCGGTCCAGCTTGTCCATCGACTCCGGCTTGGAATCCAGCTCCATCTTGATCTTGGACGCGGCCTCGTCGATCAGGTCTATCGCCTTGTCCGGCAGGAAGCGGTCGGTGATGTAGCGCTGGGACAACTCCGCCGCGGCGACGATGGCCGGGTCGGTGATGTCGACGCCGTGATGGATTTCATACTTTTCCTGCAGGCCGCGCAGAATGGCGATGGTGTCCTCCACCGACGGCTCGCCGACCAGCACCTTCTGGAAGCGGCGCTCCAGCGCGGCGTCCTTCTCGATGTACTTGCGGTATTCGTCCAGCGTGGTGGCGCCGATACAGTGCAGCTCGCCGCGCGCCAGCGCAGGCTTGAGCATATTGCCGGCGTCCATCGCGCCCTCTGCCTTGCCCGCGCCCACCAGGGTATGGATTTCGTCGATGAAGATCAGCGTCTGGCCGTCGTCCTTGGCCAGATCGTTCAGCACCGCCTTCAGGCGTTCCTCGAACTCGCCGCGGAATTTGGCGCCGGCGATCAGCGCCGCCAGATCCAGCACCAAGAGGCGCTTGTTCTTCAGGCTTTCCGGCACTTCGCCGTTGACGATGCGCTGCGCCAGCCCTTCGACGATGGCGGTCTTGCCCACGCCCGGCTCGCCGATCAGCACCGGATTGTTCTTGGTGCGGCGCTGCAGCACCTGGATGGCGCGGCGGATTTCGTCGTCGCGGCCGATCACCGGGTCCAGCTTGCCCTGGCGGGCGCGCTCGGTCAGGTCCATCGTGTATTTCTTCAGCGCCTCGCGCTGGCCTTCGGCGTCGGCGCTGGAGACATTTTCGCCGCCCCGCACTGCGTCTATCGCCGCCTGGATCGACGCATGCTGGCCGCCATGCTCTTTCAGCAAACGGCCGGTCTCGCCCTTGTCCTGGCTCAGCGCCGACAGGAACAGCTCGCTGGCGATGAAATCGTCGCCCAGCTTCATCGCGATCTTGTCGGTCACATTGAGCAGATTGGCCAGATCCCGCGACACGGTGATCTCGCCGCCATTGCCCTGCACGCGCGGCAGCCGCTCGACGGCCAGCTTGAGGCCGGCCTTCAGCGCCGGCACATTGACCCCGGCTCGCGCCAACAGGCCGCCTATGCCGGCTTCAGCGTCATCGAGCATCGCCAGCAGCAAGTGCTGCGGCTCGATGAAAGGATTGTCGCCCGCCACGGCGAGGCTCTGGGCATCCCCCAACGCTTGCTGGAATTTTGTGGTCAGCTTGTCGAATCGCATGGTGTCGGTTCCCTGGATGATCTGTCGATAACTTGCATTTTGGGGAGGTCGATGGCCATTTCAAGAGTTGCCAAACGCCTGGAATTGACTACGCTCAAATCATTCAATGACGTTCAAATAAAAAGACGCAGCCACCATCGCTCAGCAAGGGGAAGCCATGACGCGTATCTCATTGATCACCGCCGCACTGCTCATCTCCACCCCATCCGTCCAGGCCCAGGATTTCTCGCTTCTGCTGTTCGGCGCCTCGCTTCATCATGGCTGCACCACCTGCAACCTCAATCAAGACAATCCCGGCGCGGGCCTGGAATGGGCATTCGCGGGCAATCAGGATAATGGCCGCTGGTTCGCCCGCGCCGGCGTCTATCGCGACTCTTTCCGCAAAGAGGCCAATTTCGTCACGCTGGGCTGGCGGCGAGAATGGGAAATCCTCGGTCCGATCTTCGCCGGCGTCGGCCTGCAAGCCGGCTATCTGCATGGATCGGGCCACAACGGCCCTGCCGCGCTCCCGACCATCAGCCTGGGAAGCAAATCTTTCGCGTTGGAGGTCGGCTACTTGCCCAGGGTCAACGTAGGCAGCCACCACCCCAAGACCTCGGTCACCACCCTCAATCTGCGCTGGACCTTATGATCCTCTCAGGCTTGGACACACCTGATCGGCATGAGACAATGGCGCCAAATCGACCTACCCTTCCCGCCGGCCCGCCGTGGCCGGCGCAGACCACATAATGACCCACTCTCACGCTCAACTCGTCTGGCAAGACGGCCAGCCCATGTCCGCCGTTTTCGGCGACGTGTATTTCTCCCGCGCCTCCGGCCTGGAAGAGACGCGCCACGTCTTTCTTCGCCATAACCGGCTGGAGGAACGTTTCGCCGCGCTGCGGCCGTCCGGCTCCTTCACCATCGCGGAAACCGGCTTCGGCACCGGGCTGAATTTCCTTTGCGCCTGGCAATGCTTCGACGCGTGCGCGCCGGCCGGCGCCAGGCTGCATTTCGTCAGCGCGGAAAAATTTCCGCTGACGCCGGCCGACCTGGCCCAGGCGCTGGCGCTATGGCCGGAGCTCTCTGCATTCGCCACCCCGCTGCTGGCGCAATACGATGTCCTGACGCCGGGCTGGCACCGCTTCGTGCTAGCCGGCGGCAGGGTGACCCTGACGCTGATGATAGGCGACGTGCTGGACGTGCTGCCGCAGCTAGACGCGCGCGTCGACGCCTGGTTCCTGGACGGTTTCGCGCCCTCCAAAAACCCCGACATGTGGCAGCAGCCGCTGTTTCAGCAGATGGCGCGCCTGTCCTCGCCGGGCGCCAGCTTCGCCACCTTCACCAGCGCGGGCGCGGTGCGGCGCGGCCTGGCCGAGGCTGGCTTCGAGGTCAAAAAAGCGCCGGGCCACGGCCACAAGCGCCACATCGTCCACGGCGGAATCGCCACCCCGCCCGACGCCGGCTGGCAGGAACCCTGGTTCGCCCGGCCCGAACCGCGCTGGCGCGAACGCAGCGTCGTCGTGGTCGGCGGCGGCCTGGCCGGCGCATCCACCGCCAACAGCCTGGCGCAACGAGGCTGGCAGGTGACTGTGATCGAAAGAATGCCCCAGCTCGCCAGCGCCGCCTCCGGCAATCCGCAGGGCGTGCTGTACACCAAGCTCTCCCCCCACCTGACGCCGCTGACCCGGCTGGTGCTGTCCGGCTACGCCTACAGCCTGCGCGCGCTGCGCGGCCTGCTGCCGGAAGGCGCCGACTGGCAAGCCTGCGGCGTGCTGCAACTGGCACATGACGCCAAGCAAGCGGAAAAACAGCAGGGGCTGGCCGGACTGGAGTTGCCCGAAACCGTGATGCGGCCGCTCGACCAGGCGGCGGCCAGCGAGCTGGCCGGCACGCCGCTGCCGTCCGGCGGGCTGTTTTTCCCGCAGGGCGGCTGGGTGCACCCGCCCGCGCTGGTGCGCAAGCTGGTCGAACACCCGAATATCGTAGTCAAGACCGGCCGCACCGCGCTGACGCTGGATTACGACCCTTCGCAGCGCAGCTGGACCGCAAGCGACGAGCGCGGCCCGCTGGCGGTGGCGTCCGTGGTGGTGCTGGCCGGCGCGGCGGAAACCGCGCAGTTCGACAGCACGCGGCATCTGCCGCTGAAAAAGATTCGGGGACAGGTCACCAGCGTCGCCGCCAGCGAGGCCAGCAGCCGGCTGCGCACCGTGCTGTGCGGCGAAGGCTACATCTCGCCCGCCCGCGGCGGCCGCCACTGCCTGGGCGCCACGTTCAAGTTCGATGCCGACGATCTCGCCGTCCACGACGACGAGCATGCGGAAAACCTGGCGATGCTCGCCGGACTGGCGCCAGAGCTGCGCGCCAGCCTGGAAAAGGACGCGCCGGAACAACTGGAAGGGCGCGCCGCCTTCCGCTGCACCAGCCCGGACTATCTGCCGCTGATCGGCCCGGTAGTGGCCGCCCGCGACTTCGTCCGCGCCTACCGCGAGCTGGCCCGCGACGCGACGCTGGAGCTGGCGGAGACATGTCCGTGGGCCGATGGCCTGTACGTCAACGCCGCCCACGGCTCCCGCGGCCTGATCACCGCGCCGCTGTCGGGGGAAATCCTGACCTCGCTGCTGGAGGGAGAGCCGGCGCCATTGCCGGCCGATCTGATGCGGGCCGTCCATCCATCCCGCTTCCTGCTGCGCGACCTGATCCGCCGAAAACTGGACCTGGACGCGCCCTGACCGGACTCAAACAGTGGCCGTCGAACGCTCGATCGCCTCCCGGATCGCGTCCGGGATAGGCACCGACTGCTCGGCCTTGTAGTCCACCCAGACCAGCAGCACTTCGGCGCTGGCGTAGACCACTCCCGGATCGTCGCGGCGATAGAAATGGTGGCGCAGCTTCAGGCTGCTGCGCCCCAGTTTTTCCAGCTCGATGGTGATGTCCAGCGTGGCGGGATAAGTCAGTTGCTTGCGGTAAACGCAGCTGGTGCTGGCCAACACCGGACCGATCCCCTCCGGCTCGATGCCGAATCCCATCCCCTGCAGCCACTCGATGCGGATCTGCTCAAGGTAGCGGAAATAATACGTGTTGTTGAGATGCCCCACCGCATCCATGTCTCCCCAGCGCATGCTGATGGTGCGCGTGTCCAGCACCGGCAACGGCGTCGTCAAGGCTAGCTCCCGACTGTTTGAAAGACTTCATGATAACGGCAAAAACGGGATGCTAGGCCTATTTGCCGATTCTTTTGCGAAAGTGTTAAATACAGGCCGTTTTGATTACACCCCGTCACACAAGCCATCAACAATCATGCTACGGAAAAGGCTGGCGCATCGGGATAATGCGTCTTGTCCGGTTCACGATCTCCAACGGGATCGAGAGCGGGACATGATCGATGCCAGGTCTCCGACCGAGCCTCGATCACCTGAGCGAAGGTGCAATTCAGAGCCCCCCTGGGGCTCTTTTTTTTGCCCTCGCGCGCCAAGCCGCGCTAGTCGAACCCGCCACGCAGATGCACAATGGCCATCATTGCCCTTCATCCCCTGCCGCCATGTGGAAATCCGTTTTCGCCATCGCCATCGGCGCCGCCGCCGGCGCCCTGCTGCGCTGGTTCCTCGGCCTGCGCCTGAACAGCCTGTTCCCCTCCCTGCCGCCTGGCACGCTGGCCGCCAACCTGATCGGCGGCTACATCATCGGCGTGGCCGTGGCCCTGTTCGCCGACATGCCGGCGCTGTCGCCGCTGTGGCGCTTGCTGATCATCACCGGCTTCTGCGGCGGCCTGACCACTTTTTCCACCTTCTCCGCCGAAGTGGTGGATCTGCTGCGCCAGGGCCAGTTGCAGCCGGCGCTTGCAGCCATCGCGACGCATGTCAGCGGCTCTCTGCTGATGACCATGGCCGGCATCGCCAGCTGGCAGTGGCTGAAGCGCTGAACCCCGCGCATCCGGCGGCAAATGGCCGCCGGCGCCCCGCAACGCGGGCGCTACGTATTCAACACCATATCAAACAGACTATCTGCTTCCTATGTTTCAACCTCCAACAAACCTGTCGCGGAGGAAAACATGGCCAATCCCCTTACCCTGCTGATGCCGGTGGCGCCCCACGCGGACCTGATCGCCCTGGCCGCCACCGTCAAGGAAAATCAACCCAAGCTGCACGCGGCCCTCACCGCAATCGGCACCGTGCACTACGCCCGCACCCTGCTGCTGGACCGCGCCGTCACCAATCTGCAGCCGGGCATCAGTCCCAGCAAGGCCTATGTCCTCGCCGTCATCACCGAATACGACGGCAGCTTCGACAAATACATCCAGGACTTCGTGAAAGAGGTCGGCCCCATATTCGATGCCTTGCTGCGCTTCGTGGACGGGGCTGAGAAGCTGATCCCAGTGGCCAACAACACCTCCGCCTTCACCGCCTTCATCGCCAAGAACGACGCCTCCCAGCACGATCTGAACCAGGGCCTGTACCAAGCCTACGACGCCACCGTGCAGACGATTCTGGCCTCCTTGCCCTAAACGCTGCGCACCGTCTCCGATGCGGCCGCCGACGGCGCGCCGCATCTTTCTCCCGGAGCGACCATGAACATCCCATTCGACGACGTACAAGGCACCATCCTGCGCGGCTACCGGGTGGAGCGCGCCCGCCACTTCGTCCTGCGCATCGATGACAAGGCCGGCGCAGGCGAACTGATCCTCAAGCTGGTGGACGGACAACTGGGACTCCCGCCGATCACCACCGCCCAGCGCGGCCAGCAAAAGCCGATCCACTTCCTGAACATCAGCTTCACCCGCGTCGGCTTGTCCCAATTGGGGATCAGCGACGCCCAGCTGCAGACCTTCGACGCCTCTTTCTACAAGGGCGCCACCAATCCGGACGTCGCCGCCGAGGTCGGCGATTGCGACGACAGCGCGCCGCAAAACTGGATAGGCGGCCTGAACGACGGCTGCCAGGTCCACGCGCTGCTCAGCCTGTGGGTGGACGGCGGCGAGGCGCCGCTGGAATCGGCGTCGGCCGCGTTGCGCCGCGCCTTCGCAGAATACGGCGTGACCGAGCTGTCCGCGCAGGATGCCGTGGCCCTGCCGGACAACCGGGTGCACTTCGGCTACCGCGACAGCATCGCCCAGCCCACCATCGACGGCGCCCCGCCGCGCAAGCGCAGCATCCCTGACGATCAGCCATCGGTGGCCACCGGCGAGTTCCTGCTCGGCTACCTCAATGAAAGCGACGGCTACTACTCGCTGCAACCGGAGGAGCTATCCCTCAACAGCAGCTTCGCCGCCTTCCGCATCCTGGAACAGGATGTCGCCGGCTTTGAAAGCTTCCTGCAGACCTATGCCGGCCAGTTGGGCATGGACGCCGAAATGCTGGCAGCCAAGGTCTGCGGCCGCTGGCGCAACGGCAACCCGCTGACCCTGATGCCGACCGATGAAGGCTCCACGCTGCCGCCGGATCAGCTCAACGCGTTCCACTATGTCAGCAATGACGCGAAGCAGGACGACACCCTGGGCTTGAAGTGCCCGATAGGCTCGCACATACGCCGCAGCAACCCGCGCGACGGCGGCGTGGTGGGCGCCGGCAGCCCCTCGCACCGCATCGTGCGCCGCGCCATGCCCTATGGCCCGGAATACGATCCGGCCAAGCCGGACCAGCAGAAACGCGGCCTGGTCGGCTATTTCATCAACGCCAGCCTGAGCAACCAGTTCGAATTCTTGACCAGCCAGTGGATACTGGACTCCCAATTCGTCAAATCGGCCACCGGCCCCGGCGGGTCGGAACAAGGCAACGCGGTGTTCAACATCAGCGGGGAGGATGTTTTCCTCGGCGTCAATCACGTGGACCAAAGCTCCTTCACCGACGCCCGGCCCGGCGCCAAGGGGCACGGAAACAAGCGCATCACCGGCTTCCCCCGGCTGATCCACACCCGCGGCGGCGCCTATTGCTTCTTCCCCAGCATCAGCGGCCTGCGCTACCTGGCCACGCTGGCTTCCGGCTGACGGCAAACAAAACCCCCGCGGCCCATCAGGGCGGCGGGGGTAGGCTGATGCCGATCTTCCGGAAAATCAGCCGCGGATGCGGCGCAGCACCTCGTCCTTGCCGATCAGGGCCAGCACCGCGTCCACCGACGGCGTCTGGGTGGTGCCGCACACCAGCACGCGCAGCGGCATGCCCAGCTGGCCCATCTTGATGCCTTCGTCTGCGCAGAACGGCTTGAACAGCTCGTGGATGGATTCGGCGGTCCAGGCTTCCAGCGCGGCCAGACGATCGGCGAAGCGGCCCATGCGCTCAACGGCGTCGCCGGCCAGATGCTTCTCTACGTCGGCGACGGCTGGCTCGCGCTTCTTGTAGAAGTAATCGACTTCCAGCGCCAGCGCGTTCAGATCCTGCACACGCTCCTTGACCAGCGCCAGCACGTCGCCGATGGCCGGGCCGCTGGCAGTGTCGACATTGGCGGCGGCCAGGCGTGGCGCGATCAGCTCGGCCAGCCGGCCATTGTCGGCGGCTTTGATGTGCTGGGCGTTCAGCCACATGAATTTTTCCTGGTTGAAGCGGCTGGCGGACGGGCTCACCGCCTCCAGGCTGAACCACTCGACGAACTGCTCCATGCTGAAGAATTCGTCGTCGCCGTGGCCCCAGCCCAGGCGCGCCAGGTAGTTCAGCAGCGCTTCCGGCAGAATGCCCTTGTCGGCGTAGTCCACCACGCTGACCGCGTCGCGGCGCTTGGACATCTTCTGGCCGTCTTCATTCAGGATCATCGGCAGATGGCCGTACACCGGCAGCGGCGCGTTCAGCGCCTGCAGGATGTTGATCTGGCGCGGGGTGTTGTTGACGTGGTCGTCGCCGCGGATCACATGGGTGATCCGCATGTCCCAGTCGTCCACCACCACGCAGAAGTTATAGGTGGGGCTGCCGTCCGGGCGGGCGATGATCAGGTCGTCCAATTCCTCGTTGGAAATCTCGATGCGGCCCTTGACCGCGTCGTCCCAGGCCACCACGCCGGAAAGCGGGGTCTTGAAGCGCACCACCGGCTGCACGCCTTCCGGGATGGCCGGCAGGGTTTTGCCGGCTTCCGGACGCCAGCGGCGGTCGTAGCGCGGCTTGTCGCCGCGGGCTTCCTGCTCGGCGCGCATCGCCTCCAGCTCTTCCTTGCTGCAGTAGCAGTGGTAGGCGTGGCCGCTGGCCAGCAGTTGCTGGATCACTTCCTTGTAGCGGTCGAAACGATGGGTCTGGTAGAACGGACCCTCGTCATAATCCAGGCCCACCCAGTGCATGCCGTCCAGGATCGCCTTCACCGATTCCGGCGTGGAGCGCTCCAGATCGGTGTCTTCGATGCGCAGCACGAACACGCCGTTGTTTTTGCGGGCGTAAGCCCAGGAGAACAGCGCGGTGCGCACGCCGCCGATGTGCAGGTAACCGGTGGGGCTGGGGGCGAAACGGGTACGGATCATGATGGGTTGGACTCTGAGAAAAACACAAAGGCGTTATTGTACGCCGCCAACAAAAAAGCCCGCAAACGCGGGCTCGGGAAAAATCGGGTTCAGACCATCAAGGCGGCCAGCGAGTGGGCCGGCAGCATCTCCGCCAGCAACCATACTGCGGTCAGCGCCAGCATCGCCGCCATGCCGCAATTGAAGGCCCGCAGCCGCAGCGGCGAGTCCAGGAAACGGCGGATGGCGACGCCGGAGCCGGCCCACGCCGCGATGCACGGCAGGCTGGTGACGAAGGACACTATGGCGAACACGCCGGCCGCGTGCCAGGGATTCATCTGAGCCGGCAGGAACACCATCACCAGGTTGAAGCCCATCAGCCACACCTTGGGATTCAGCCAGTTGAACATCAGTCCGCCCCAGAAGCCCATCGGCCGCGCGCCGGCGTCGCCCGCCTTGGCCTTGCCGGCGCGGGCCAGGTTCCAGGACAGCCACAACAGATAAACGCAGCCAGCGATGGCCAGGTAAAGCTGCAAGGACGCCATCAGCGACATCAGCGCGCCCAGGAACAGCGACAACAGGCCGATTTGCAGCGACAGGCCCAGCGCCATGCCCAGCAGGGACGGCAGCGTGCGGGAAAAGCCGAAATTCACGCCGGACGAGGCCAGCACCAGATTGTTGGGGCCTGGGGTGATGGACATCACCAGCAGGTAAGTGACAAGCGCAAGCAGATTCATGACGACTCCCGAAACCGCGGCCGGCAACGCGCCGGATCCTCCGGGGCAGATCCCCGATTCAAGGTCGTCATGTTAGGCGTTTTGACTGGACAATTACAGATTCAGAAAAATAGAATTGAGACCATAACAGTTTTGAATTGACCAAACTGTTATGGTCGGTTTCATTCAAAACTGTACCGAAGCCCAAAACAATCTGTACCTCATACCCTGCCGAGGAGCTCCGCATGAGCGGCGAGACGCTGTACCAGCAACTGGTCAACGAATGGACAGAACTGATCCAAAACGGCACCGTGCGCCCGGGCGAGCGCCTGCCTTCGGTGCGCAAGGCCTGCGCAATACACAAGGTCAGCCCGTCCACCATCCTTCAGACCTACCGCATGCTGGAGGACCGCGGCCTGATCGAGGCCCGGCCGCAATCCGGCTTCTACGTCAAAACGGCCGCCAGCCTGCCGCTGCCCCGGATGCGCCGCCAAAGCGCCGTCCACCACACCGGAGAAGTGGTGGACCAGATCGAAGCGGTGATGGGGGTGCAGAACCAGGCCGACTTCATCGACCTGTCGCTGGCCAGTCCGCGCGGCAGCGACTTCTACCCCACCACCCGCTTCAAGCACATCATGGGCCGGCTGCTGCGCCAGCAGCCGGAGCTGACCACCGACTACCCCTTTCCGCCCGGCTCGGAACGGCTGCGGCGCCAGATCGCCCAGCGCGCGGTCAGTTGGGGCTGCGTGCTGGCGGCGGACGAACTGGTGATCAGCAACGGCTGCACCGAGGCGCTGCAACTGGCGCTCAGGGCCGTCTGCAAGCCCGGCGACACCGTCGGCGTGGAGTCGCCGACCTATTTCGCGCTGCTGCCGATGCTGAAAGATCTGGGCCTGGCGGTGATCGAGATCCCCACCCATCCCACCAGCGGCCTGGCGCTGGACGCGCTGGAGCTGTTGTTGTCGGAAAAGCGGCTGAACGCCATTGTCGCGATGCCCACCGTGCACAATCCGCTGGGCAGCACCATGCCGCCCGAGGCCAAGCGGCGGCTGGCGCAGCTAGTCAACGACTATCAGGTGCCGCTGATCGAGGACGCGCCGCACGCCGAGCTGTTCTACGGCGCCGCGACGCCGGACGCGGTCAAGGCTTACGACCGCGACGGTTGGGTCCTCTTGTGCTCCAGCTACAGCAAAACATTGGCGCCGGGCTTTCGCATCGGCTGGATCGCGCCAGGCCGCTTCCTCAGCGAGGTGCGGCGGCTGAAATTCTCCAGCAGCCTGGGCCAGCCGGCGCTGCTGGAGGAGACATTGGCCGAATACCTGGAAAGCGGCGGCTATGACCACCACCTGCGGCTGATCCGCCGCCACTTCATCAGCCAGATGGAAAAACTGCGCGGCGCGGTGGCTCAGCACTTCCCGGACGGCACCCGCGCCACCCTGCCCTCCGGCGGCTGCCTGCTGTGGGTGGAGTTGCCCAGCCACGCCGACACCATGGAGCTGTTCCACGCCGCGCTGGCCGAACGCATCACCGTGGTGCCCGGCGCGATGTACTCGGCCAAGGGGCGTTACCGCAACTGCCTGCGGCTGTCGTGCTGCTATCCGTGGAACGATGCCTACCAGCGGGCGCTGGTCCGGATTGGGGAACTGGCGGGAGAGCTGGCCGGGCGCGGCTGAGCACCGATCCTGACGGCTACGCCTCGCCGGCAGCAGCCGGAGCCGGCTGCACGCTCTTGCGCCGCGGCGCCGGCGCGGGTATCAGCGAAGCGTTCAATGACGCGATATCCATGAACTCATGCAGCATATCCAAGCCGCGCGTGGAGGCCTCCTGCTTGAGCTCGATGTTTTTTTCCTCCATTCGCAGCGTTTCGCGGATAGCCGCCAAAATATCTTCCTTTCGCGTCGCACCATCGTCCTGCTCCAGCTCCTCCAGCCGGTACAGCAGGTGTTGCACGATCATGCGCGGCGAGCCGTCCCGTTCGCTCTCCGCTTGGTGCTCGTATGACTTCAACAGATCGTCCACCTCGCGCGCGATGATCTGCACCTGCGGCTCGGGCTTCACCTGCTTGCGCTCCCAATGCGATACCGCCACCTTGCGCCGGCCGAACAATTGAGCGAAAGAATCCTGATTGATCGCCAGCCGCAGCCGCAGCGTCGGCATATCCACTTGCCCGAACGGAAACCGCTCTGGGTGGGCCGCATACCAACGCACCAGGTTGGCGATGGCGCCATCCACCGGCCGCTCGGCGTTCTTCTTGACGATGGTGGACCAGCGGCCGTGCGTCTGTATCCCCAGCGCGGCCAAAGCCTGCGCCACCGTGGCGCCGAAGTAATCCTTGAATGTGTCCAGATCGCGCCCGAGAATCGGCCTGTCCATCGGGAAGGAAAGGACTCTCGGCAGTCGGGAAGCCATAGGCGATTCCTGCGCCGAAGCCTTATGCTCTGCCGGAAGAAGCGATTGTTGTTCAGTCATTTACACCTCAATACGATATGCGATACGCCGCTTGGAATGATTGGAGTATACCGCAGCCCCTAGACCGGCTTCTCTGAGAGCCTGTTTAAAGTCGTGTACGGGCTGCATTCTCCTTAGATGGCTGCCAAGCGCGCAGTTCGCCCTCGTCCAGCCTCTAATCCGAAGCGGCAAATAGAAAAAGCCAGTCGGCATTCGACTGGCTTAACCGCGTAAGCATGCCCGTTTCAAACCAGGCGCAGCAACGCCTCCCCCTCCAGCTCCGGCGAAACAATCAAGTCATCCGGCGCGCTTCAGCGGCGCAAGCGCCAAAAAGCCGATGAACTCCTCCGCCGACACGGCAGGCGTGGACAGAAAGCCTTGCCAGGCATCCGCGCCCATTTCCCGGAGCGCGGCCAGCTCCTCCGCCGTTTCCACGCCTTCGCACACGCTTTGCATGCCCAGATCGCGAATCATCCGAATCAAGTTGCGCATGATGATATGGTCGCGTGCAACGCTCAACACCTTTCGGGTAAGGCCGCGGTCTATCTTGACCGTGTTGGCCGGGATATGGCGCAGATGAGCCAGGATGGAATAACCGGTGCCGAAATCGTCGATCGCCAGCCTCAGCCCGAGCCGACGCAGTTGGCGGGCGATATCGGCCATCGCCGCCATATCGGGAGAAAAGTACGACTCGGTGATTTCCAGCTCGATCAACGAGGGCGCGATGCCGGTTTCGCCGAGCAAGCATGCCACCCTCGCCGGCAAGGCGGGCGTCAGCTGCCTCGCAGACAAATTGATCGCCATTTTGAAGCCCGCCGGCAAACAGCCCGCATCCTGCCAGGCGCGCAATGTCCGCATGACGTGCGCCATGCTCCAGTCGCCCAGTTCGACAATGAAGCCATCCCGCTCCGCCAGCGGAATGAAGTCTGCCGGGCTCACCCATCGCCCCAAAGCGCTGCTGTTCCAGCGCATCAAGGCCTCGGCGCCGATCACGCGCCCGCTGCGGCAATCCAGCTGCGGCTGGTAGTGCATGCGGAATTCGCCGTCGCGCAGCGCGCGGGCAAGCCCCGCGTTGGATGGCGGTTCATAGCCGAGTCCCGCCCGCCCGGAGCCGCTCCAACCGGTCGACGGCGCGGGGGCGCCGCCCACCCAACCGGCGCCCCCGCGCCTACCGGCTGCGCCTATGCCTTGATGCTCAACCATCCCAGCACTCCACTGATCAAGTGATACTCATGTCCGAATTAGAGCTCTGATGGGATTTCATGCTTTCATCGGAATCCTGCCTTGCCAATACAGGAGGCGCAATCGGCGTTCGGTACCAAGCGCTGATGCTACCGCCCTCGCCTAGATGCAATCCCGCCGCATAGGCATTCATTCCCTGCGAGAAACCGGTATCATTGCCATACGCGGTGAATACAACATTCCCACTCTCGGCTCGCTGCTTTATGTCTTGATACTCATTGGGGCAGTTTTGCTGCAAATTCGTTTCCCAAGTATCGGTAAATTGCCGAAGCTGCTGAGTCACGCTGTCGATATCGCCTATTGAGAACTCGTCTGGCATTCCCCATTTATCAATTGCAATTGCTCCCTCCCCCCGCCCACCCGCCACATCGAATTGATACTCACTGGCATAGCCTGCCAGCGCCTTATTCGGACTGGAGGCCGCCCAAGGATCAAAAACAATCAATCCAGGCACGCCAGCAACCTTTACCTCAAGAAACGAATGCTTTGCCACCAGATCCGACTTGCGCTCATAACTTTCAATCGTCGCCAAGCCCTCCATCTCAAGCTTGGGTTTAATGACACGACTCAGATAAAACTCACCAAGCGCGGAATAATGATCGCAATTCCCACCACCGTACTTCAATGCCAAGCCCGCCTGGAACAGCGTACTTTCAGAGCTCGCCTGCATGGGTGAAAGACCTGAGCTTTGGCGATATTGGGTGTACAAATTTCCCATATCGTACGCATACGCCGCAGATGCCGGCCCACTCGTCCCCTGGCCTTCCGGCTTATTTCCTGGATGGATCATGCCTCGTAGCTCCACCCCAAATTGATTCAAAACAGAAATTACTTTTTCGCCCGGAGTCACGGACTGCGTTTGTGCGACGCCAACAGTCGCTAGCGAACTGATCATCATTTTCCATCTCCCTCTTATCACCTTGAATATGCATGCCATGCCTTGAAATCAGGCCTCATCCATAAATGGCCTCAACTCTCTCAGGCCTTGGGCGCGATCACCCCATTTCCCAAGCTTTCGCCAAGCACCTAGTCACCACCTCGCGCACATCCGCCACCGTTCGCATTCCCGCGACATCCGCCGCGCCGATTTCAATGCCGAACTCGTCGTTCAACGACATCACCATCTCCAGCAATTCCATCGAGTCGGCGTACAGATCGTCGATCAGCCTCGCCGCGGGCTGGATCTGCTCCATCGCCGCCCCCAGCGTGAGGTGCAGCACGGCTCTCACCCGCTCCTCCAATGCCATGCGCCCCTTACCTGGATGATTCATTTCCGGTCTCATCTTCCACCACCTCCTGCTTCAAATCGCTCGACACCTTCCGCCGCAGCTGGACCTCGCCCGACGCCCCAAGGCCGCAGTCTGCATCGAGCGCGGTTTCAGGCCGCGCCAGCGCCACTCGCAACAGCAATGGCAGCATGGCCAGCAAATCCAGATCCCGCGCCAGCTTGCCGACGCCGGCGCCATGGATATCCATCAACGCCCGCCTCGCCTGGCTCAAGTCTTCAAAGACCTGGCGAGCCGCCCGTTCAAACTGTTTCTGCCCATCGAGCACAGGGTCCGAATCCCGGCTGACGCCCAACTGCTGCGCCAGATACTCGCCCGCCAGCGGCAGCACTTCGCGCGTCAGGAATGATTCGCTCAGCTGGCCGACGCCGCCCTCCAGCGAGGCGGCATGCTGCGCCAGCTTATGCTCCAGTTGGCTGCGCAGCTGGTAGCCTTTATCGGTTTTCGGCGTCCAGGGGCCAAAAGCGGACTTCTCCCCCAAACCATCCTTCAGAATCAGCGCCGCATATTGCTGCGCCTGCTCTTGCAATTGCGACTTGCTCTCCTCATCCAGGTCCGGCTGCTGAGCCAGTTGATGAAACACCTTGGCGAACTCGGCCACCTCCATTCTGGCGTAGAAGTTGCTGGAGCCTTGGTACACCTCCAGCAAGCGGCCCGGCGGCTCTCCCAAGCTGGACAGGGTCTTCAAGCTCTGCGTAGCGAGGCCTGCGGACAAGCCGCCCAAATCTGGCTCAGGCCGCATCGGCTTGGACGGAAAATTGCTCACATTCTTCAGCCCTATGAGCAATTCTGGAGACACTAAGCGAGAAAACGATCTTCTCGAATCGACCGTCCCCGGCTGGCTGACGGATCCCAAATTTGGCATCGACATGGATCGAGAAAGTCTTCCGGCCGGCATCATGTCCTCTGCCGCCTCAAATCTGCAGGAAGGATTTGGCTGTTTCTTGGCACGCGCTGATGGTACTGCTCAGCACCTTGACCAAGTTGTCGAACAAGGAATTGGCATTGCTGTACTTCTGCGTCAGCGTCTGCAGCGTGTTCTTCATTTTTTCTTCCTCGGCGTCGAAACCCGCCTTCCAGGCCTGGAACTTGGCGCTGTCCATGGTCTTTTCTTTCGGAAGATCCTCAATCATCTTGTCGATCGCGCTCATATCGATCACCACCTTATCCCCCTGGGCGCAGGTCTCAGGCAGACCCAGCTGCTTGGCCCACGCGACGGCGCCATCGTGATTCTTGCCATTCGGGGTCGCGCTCCATAGCGCGACGTCCTGGTACTTGGATTTCAGCGCGGTGAGCGCGTTGCGCAAGGAATCCGTGTCCAACGTGATCTGCTCGCCCTTCTTTTCGTCGTTAGCGGTAGTGATCCAGTTGCTCAACGGCGACATGACGGTATCGCTGAATTCGCTGTAGAACTTGACGTACTTGCTGGTGGCGTCTTGAAACACGCCCAGATAATCCGTATTGACCTGGCCGATATACTGCGAAATCTTGTCCCATAGCGCGAAATCGTCATGGCCATTGGAAAGACTGGACCCGGCAGCCATTCGCGCCACTTGGGAGCGGACGAAAGGCGACTCCGAACGGAAAACGCGCTCGGCGCCCACCGCAAACGATTCCGCCTGCGGCGCCGGCAGCGCGACCTTCCCGGCAGCCAGGCTGCGCAAGCGGCCGTCCAGCTGATGCCACGCCAGCTGATTGTCATCCCCCGCCGAGGTTTTGCCGGTCGTGACCGCTCGAAACAGCGGCGCCAGCGTGTCGCTGAAACGCTGGCTTGCCGTCAGCGCATGCTGCAAGGGCTTGGGATCGCCCGTCGGGCGGCTGCCGTTGTCCGGCGCGGTCTTGACTGACGGCGCCGGCGTCGGAGCGTCTTCGTTGTTCGGAGCCTGCAAATTCGGCAACCCCGCCGACGCGATGTGGTGATGGATATCAAGCATTCAAACCTCCCGATGCGCGGGCCAAGCCAACTCGAAGCGGCATGGGCGAAAAGCGCCGCGCCGGATGCCGGCGCGGCCGAACGGATTGAGCGAATAGACTCACGCCCGGATATTGCCGGCCACCGTTCCCATCGCCGCCATATTGGATTGGCTGACGCCATCCAGCACCTTCAGCACGTCCTGGATGATTCCATCGGTGCTGCGGCTGCGATCGCGCGCCTCGCCCGATGCGTTGGACGCCACCTGGCTGGATGCCTGGGAAATCTGCTGGTTCGCCTGCTCGGTGGACGCCGCGTAGCGGCCTGCCGAGCCCGCCACGTTGCCGACGGCGGCGGATGTATCCATCACCAACTGGCCGCTGGTTTTCTTCTTGTCCGCGGCAAGCCTGGTGTCTTCTCCGGCCCGGTGCTCTTCCTGACGCTTGATCTCCAATTTGCCGTTGTGCTCCATCAGCTCTTGCCGATCGGAAGACTTCACATTCGGCGACTCGAGCTTGATCTTGTTCGTGTTGATTTCGCTGTCAAGCTTTGCCACTTTGACGGAATTGGTCTTCAAGACGCCGCGCTCGGCCGACAAGCCGCCATGCCTCATCCCGGCGCCGGTGGCGCTCATGCCGACCTGCAGCGTGCTCTGCGCCACGCTGCCGAGAAGCTCGTCCTGGCCGGCCTTCACCGTCGCCGCCGCGCCGGCCTTGGCCGCGTCGAAGCTGACGATCGACATCTGGCCGTTGAGCTTGCTATCGGCCGTTCTCACCTTGACCAGCGCATGCATCAGCTCTGTCTGGGTATCCGCAAACTTTGTCGACATATGGCTGATGTCGAGGCCGCTGCCATCCGGCTTTTTATCGTCATCCTTCACCGGCTGCTCTTCGCTTTTCAGCTGGATGAAGTTTTTCAGCTTACGGGTGCCTTCCTCCGTCACCACCGTTTTGGGCTGGGTCAGGTGAGGCTTCCCTCCATCATTCTTCTCTTTGTTGTCGATATCGCTGGGCAGCGGCATCGGCACCGTCTCCACGCCGCCGCCGCGGCCTACAGGCGCGCCGGTGGGAGCCACAACCTGGTTAAGATTGGGATTGAAAACAGTGTTGTTGTGAACCGTCATATTCTTAAACTCCCTTTAGCTCAGGCGCGGGTGTGCCCTAAGACGAAACGCCCCGCATCCGTGGTTTGCTCGAACACGTTGGACATGTTCACCGTCAGATCCTGGGTAATCTTCAGATTGCTGCCGAAAGTCTCCACCGCCTGCTGCAGCCACTTTTCGAGCTGCTCCATGCTGGCCCGGGCAAGCGAAAAACCCGCCAGCGCTTCGGCGGCCTTCTTCCTGAACACCCCCTGCTCCACCCCGCCGATCCCCTGAATGGTGGAGTTGATGAACGACCCGGCCGTCACCACCTGGTCCAGCGTATTGGCCACCAGTTTCTGGGACGCCTCGTCGCTGCCCAGGCCAAGGCTCTTGGTCAAGCGCTCCATGCCTTGGGAAAACAGCTTGCCGGTGCCGCTGGCCAAATCCTTCAAGACCTGCGGCACGATGTCCTTGACCGCGTCGCCGATCAGTTTGCCCAGCATGTCGCCCATCTTGCTGGCGGCGTTCTTTCCCACCGCCGCCACCGCCACCATGGCCACCACCATCACCACCGCCGCAATGATGGCGCCGACCACGGCTCCCACCATTTCCGCAGTGCCTTTATCTACGCCCAAACCTTCCAGCGCCTTGGTGATCGCCTTGCTCAACATCTCCATCAAGGGCTTGAGGATCTTGTCCATCAGCGGCTTCAAGGCTTCTTCTATGAACGACTTCCCGGTAACAGCCTTGCAGATTTCGTCCGCCACCATCAGCCCCACCCCTACAGCCGCCAACGCCAGACTGGCCCCGCCGGTGAAGGCGGCCGACACCACGCTGACCACCGTCAGGATCGCGCCCAGGATCTTGCCGAGACAGCCCATGACGGTATTGAGGGTTTCCGCCTTCTTCACCTCTTTCTGGTATTCGTCGGCCTTCTTTTCCATCTCCTTCTGCCGGCTGTCCTGCATGGCCTCGAACAGGGACAATTCGTTTTTCAGGCTTCTTTCGCTGTTGTCGCCGAGGAGTTTGGAAAACCTGGCCATCACTTCGGTCAATTTGGCGAGATTGTTCAAATTGTCCTTGTCCGCCTGCTTGGCGGTCTCGCTGTCTATGCCGGCGTTGTGTATCTTGTCGACCACGCCATCGGTAACCGCCGCCTTCTGCGTCGCCACTTGCTGAGCCTGGGCGGCCGCGTCGACGGCATTGCTCGCCGCGGTCTTGGCTTGGGCCAGCGTGGTGTTCGCCGCATCCAGGGCGGCCTTGGCGTCGGCGTAACCCGCGTCGTTCGGCGACATCTTGTCCAGCTTGCTCTTCGCCTCATCCGCCTTGCTCTGCGCGGCGGCGACCGCCGCATTCGCCGTTTCGCTGTTCTGCGTCGCCGTTTTGAATGCCGCGGTGGCCGCCTCGGACTCGCCCAAAGCCTTCTCGAACTCCTTCGACAACTCGGTGCTCATCGCCTTTTCCGATTCGCGCATCGCGCGCCAGGTCGCCAGGCGGGCCTCCAGCTCCTTCAGGCTGCTTTCACCCAACAGAACTATCAGCTTTCCCACCACGTAAGTGAACGCGCCGTCCTTGTTCAAGCCAGGCAATGAACTGTCCGTAGGCGGAGTCAACTCCGGCGAACCCGTTTCGCTCTCGCGCGCCACCGTCACGCCGCCCGTTTTGCCCGCATGAAAGGCCAACAGCTTCGCGTGAGCCTCATGCGCCACATTCAGAAACGGACCACCCTGGCGCACGCTGTCCGTTACCGCCTTGATGAGATCGGGGTTTGGCGGCCGGCGGCCGCCTATCGTGCCCACATCGCTCATGCCTGCTCCTTTTCCAGGCTGCGGGACTGCTCGTCCTCAGCCTCCTGCAAAGTATCCAGATACACTTGGGCCTTGACACGCAGCGCCTCATCGTCGCTGCGTTCCAGCACCAGCTCGAAACACTGCTTCGCCTTGGCCGCCTTGCGCATGAACAGCTGGCATTGGCCGGTGAAGAACACTGGCCGGTAATCGCTCTTGCCCAGCGCGAAAGCCACCGCGTACAGATCGGCCGCCTTCTGAAACTGCTTCTTCAACTGGAATACCGCAGCCAGGCCGATGATGTAGTCAGGGTTGTAAAAGTCGTAGATGCACAGGAAGCGGAAGAATGTCTCGGCGTCGTCGAGCCTTCCCTTGTTGTAAAAATCGTAAGCATGGGCATACAGGCCATCCATCAGGTCCTGCGGAATGCCATGCACGTCTTGCAACGTGGCGCCCTCGCTCACGGCTTGCCAGATCACCTCCGCCAGGCGATCGTCATCGGCGCTGTCTGTAAAACTCATTAATCTGCTCCCAAGTAACGGTCGCCAACTCGGCAAAGCTGGCTGGAGAAGATCGCCGGACAACCATTGCCGGCGGGCATCATCCCAGCCATTAAACCCGGGTCGGCGACTATAAACATTCAAGAATCGCTCATTGCGGCTCAACGGCGGCATCCCCCTCCGGCAAACCCGCGTTTTCCACCTGTTCCAGCCACGCGAGCAGCCGCAGCACTTCGTCCACCTCGTCCAGGCTGATGAAGGCATAGCGCCGATGGCTGGCGTAAATTCGCCGCGCCAGCGGCACGTCGCGAACCACCGGCACGCCCACCTTCCGGGCATGGGCGCGCACCGCCAAAGCGCGCTGGTTGGTTTCCATCACGGAAATGAACGGCGCCGGCGACAACTCCGGCTTGAAATAAATGCCGATGGCGATGTGAGTGGGATTGGCGACGATCAACCGTGAATTCGCCACATCAGACTTCACCTGCTCGGACAGGATTTCCATATGCACCTCGCGCCGGCGCGACTTCACCTCCGGATTGCCTTCTTGTTCCTTCATCTCGCGCTTGACCTCTTCTTTTTCCATTTTCATGTCCTTCATGAACAGGAAATACTCAGCCAGCGCATCCAGAATCAGGATCAGCGCGATGCAGCCCAAACAGGTCAATACCAGCGACAGCAACAACTCGCGCCAGATGGCGGCCAGGCCCAGCGGACCGCCATGCAACTGGGCGAACAGCAGCGTCTTGTGCTTGTTCCAGACCACAAACACCGCCACGACGAAACTAGCCAGATACAGCAAGGCCTTCACCACCTCCTTCACCGTGCGCAGACTGAACAGCTTCTTGAAGCCACTCACCGGATTGAGCGCGTCCAGATTCAGCTTCAACGCCTCGCTGGCCAGCACGAAGCCGCTCTGCAACAGGGATGGCAGCGCCGATGCCAGCGCGCACAACAGGAAAATCGGCAAGAACAGCCTCAGCCCCAGCCATGCCAGCGCCTTGGCGTAACCCGGCATGTCCAGCCGGAAACCGCTGGCGATCGTCTGGCGGAACACGCCCATCAGTTCGGCAAGGGAGGAGAACGACACCAGATAGGCGACCCCGCACAAGGTCAGGCAGGCGACGACCAGATCGCGGCTCTTGAACGACTGCCCTTTTTTGGCCGAATCCCTCAGCCGCTTGTGCGTGGGCTTTTCGGTTTTCTCGGCCATCTCAGCGCGGCGCCGCCAGCCAATTCGCCAGCGCCGCGGGTTTCAGCGCCAGTTGCCCCACCGTACCCGGCAGCACCGGCGCGAAATACAGCAGCAGGATCAACAGCGCCACCGCGCTCTTGACCGTCATCGCCACAGAAAAGGCGTTCAATTGCTGTGCAAAGCGCGACAGCAGGCCCAATGCCGCTTCACACAGCAATAAAGCCGCCACCACCGGACTGGCCAGCACCAAGGCCTTGGCCATCACCCGGTTGATCAGGCTAAACAGCGGCGTCAGCGGCGGAGCGCAGTCACGCAGCGGGTCGCATAGCTGATAGCTCTGCCGGATCAGCTCCAGAACCAGCTGGATGCCGCCGCCCTGCAGATAGACCGCCGCCGCGAACAGATTGAAAAAATTGGCCAGCTCGGACGTATCCACGCCGTTGGCCGGATCAACGCTGCTGCTGAAAGTCGCGCCGCGCTGGTTGTCTATGACGCTGCCCAGCGCATGGAAGACCCAGAAAGGCCAGGCCAGCAGACAACCCAACAACAGGCCGACGGCAGCCTCCCGCCCCAGCAGCGCCAGAAACGGCAGCGAATCGGCAGCCATCGGCTCATCCACCCCATGCGGCCACACCCCCTGCGCAACCAGCATGGAGACCGCCGTGCGCGCCATCCCGCTCAATACATTGCTGTTGAAAAAAGGCAGGATGAAAAAAATAGGCGCGACCCTGGCAAACCCAAGCGCCGCGGTGGCCGCCCAGCCATGGATGTCGAAAAACAGGGAGGCCGGCATCGCCTCACCCATGGCTCAGCGCCAGACGCATCACCTCGCGGCCGAAGCCCAGCAAGGTTTCTCCATACCAGCCTGACAGCATGAACAGGCACAGGCTGACGCCAAACAGCTTGATGCCGAACGGCAGCGTCTGTTCCTGCAGCTGGGTCACGGTCTGGAACAGGCCCACCAACAGGCCGATGATGGTGGCGACGATGATGGGCCAGGCCGACATCATCAACACCAGGTACAGCGCCTTGTTGCTGGCGAATATCATTTCATTCATGGCGATGCGTCCGATAGGATGGGGCGAGCGCCCATGCCGCGCAGGAAAGCGCCTCCGCGCCGGGCCGCATCAACTGGCGAGCTCCAGGTATTGCTGCACCAGGCCCTTGGACAACAGAGTCCAGCCATCCAGCGCCACGAACAACACCAGCTTGACCGGCACCGATATCGTCACCGGGCTCATCATCATCATCCCCAACGCCAGCAGCACGCTGGAGATCACCAGATCCACCACCACGAACGGCAGATACAAATAGAAGCCAATCTTGAACGCGCTCTTGATCTCGCTGAGCGCATAGGCCGGCAACAAGGCGAAGATGGATGGCGGCTCGTCCGCAGCCGCGCCGCCTGCAGGCTCTCCCATCCGTTGCGCCTGCGCTTTCTCGAAAAAGCGCGCCAGTTCCGGATCGGAATACTTCTGCAGATAACCGCGATAGTCATCCAGGCCGTTTTCGACGAAGTTGCGCACCGATTCGATGCTGGAAAAGCTGACATGCTCGTCCTGGTAGTAATCGCAGGCCTGCCGCGCGATGGGCATCATCACGAACATCGACAACAGCAGCGCGATGCCGTTAAGCGTCATATTGGAAGGCACTTGTTGCAGGCCCAGGGCATTTCGCACCATCACGAACACAATGGAAAACTTGATGTAGCAAGTGCCTGAAGCAATCAGGAAGGGCAGCAGCGTGGCAAACGCCATCAGCGCTATCAGGGTAATATCATTCGACATCCGCGACCTCGCCCTGCCACTGCGTCATTTCCACGCCCAGATGGCCATCCAGCTGCACCAGTTCGCCGCGCCCCAGCAGCGCGCCGTTGGCTCGAACCTCCACGCGCTGTTCCGCGCCTGTCTGCACCGGCAGCAACCGCCCCTGGCACAGCTGCTGCAATTCCGCCAACGTCACCATGCTCTGTTGCAAGACAAACTCCAACCGCACCGGCAACTGGCGAACATCCGCCACTGCCGGTCCGTCCTCGGGACGATCCTCTTCCGTCTGCCACTCCATCACGATTCCCTCATCGCTCCGTTGATAACGCCCCAACACCCGCCCATGGCAACTCACCCGCGGCGCGGCCTGCTGGACCAGCAGCATGTCGCCCAGGCAAACGCTCCGCAGCAAAGACAGGCTGATGCGGCTTCTTCCCAATTCGAACCTAAGCGGCAGCGGCAGGCTCTCCAGCCGCGCCGAATCCAAGACCGGATGCGTCGGCGCCGGCACCTTGGACAACCACACCGGACCCAGCTCGGTCGACACTCTCAGCAGAGCCTGCGCAGGCAGCTCGCTTCCGTCTACCAGCCGGCCCAGACTCAGCCCTTGATAGGCCAACTCCGGCATAGGCCAGCGCAGCGGCTGTTCGCTGGCGGCGATCAGCCGGACCGCCTGTTCTTCCACCCCGGATGCGCTGGCCAGCGCCGCCAGCTCCGGCGCCATCTTCTCCAGCCAGATCCGCGGCTGCAGCCATCCCTGCCAGCGCCGCGCCTCATCGCTCAGCGCCACCCATCTGCCGCTGCGGGACGGATAAGCGATTTCGGCTTCCCAGCCTTGCCGTTTCCAAACGCCTTCCGTCTGGCGCAGAGCCTGGAATTGCCGGTCCACATGCCGCAGTTTCAGCATCAGGCGTCCTCCTCGTGCTCATCCTGGGCCGGCCTTGGCGATTGTCTTTCTCCGCTGTCGCGATCTAGGTTCCAGTGCTGCGGGTTGCCCGACAGCCACTGTTCGCTCAGGCGTTGCTGCACCAGGCTGTCGGACGGCTGCAGCAACAACTTGCCATTTCGGCTCTGAATCCTCACCGCGTGCTCCCCTCCCCAGCGCAGAAAGCGGTAGCCGATGCCGGACGATTGTTCCGGCTCGGCCTTTGGCGGCGATTGCGGCGTCCCCTCCGCCCGGCTTCGAGACCGCGGAGCCCAGCTCCCATCGCTTGCGGCCATGGCCTGCGGCGGCAAGAGTGCATCCTGCCGTCCGGCAACGGCGGCGGCGGCATCCTCATGATGTTTGCGGCCAGCGCGCGTCGGAACCGGGTTCGCCATCGCGTCGCCGCGCGCCATGCCCGGCGGCGCGAGTCCGGCAGCGCCGGAGGCAGGCTTGGGCCGCCCCGGGGCATCCGGTGCCCGCTCCGACTCTCCGCCCCGAGCGCCGGCGTCGGCAATGCCCGCTCGCCCCGGCTCCGGCGCGCCCTGTCCGCTGGCGAGGCCGGCATTTCCGGCTCCGCTCGGCGGTGCCTCGGCCATCCCCCGCGCGGCCATATCCATGCCGATGGCATAGGCCGCGCTTAGCGGCGGGCTTGTTGCGGCCACCTTCTCGCCGGCCGGTGGGAAAGGCGCGGCAGCCGCCGACAATGCCTCCTCGCGACGGTCCCTAGGCAACGCCGGCGGCGAACCGGACACAGCGGCGCCGCCGACGCTCGCGCGTCGTCCATCCACCGGCCTCTCTTTCCCGTCCGCCGGACCAGCCGCGCCCGACGGCGACGACATTGACGCCTTGCGCGGAGTCGCGGCCATGACTGGCGGCGCGCTCGCTTCGGCCTTCCTCCCGCCAGCCGGCGGCGCGGGCGCGGCCGCTATCGGCGAAGATGCTCGGGATGGCTCTTCGCATGCCCTCGCCCCCAAACCCGCAAGGAAACCAACCGTCGCTCGCTCAGAAGAGCGGACTCCGGACGGCGCTGCGTCGCAGGATGGCTCGCCATGCTCCTGTCGATGGCGTTGCGACAGCTGCAGCGGCGAGGGCGGCGACCAGGCCGGGAGCGGCGGCTCGCTGGCGACTGCGCCGGCATGCGAGTCCGACGCCAGCCGTTTACCCTTTGCCAGCCTGCCGGCAAGCCAGTCGCTGCGGTTCCTTGCCGCCTCGTCGTCCAGCGGGGGAAATACGTCCTGAGCGACCGTCGATGGCCCTGCCGTTTCCGGCAAGCCATCAGCCCCCATTTGATTGGCGTCCTGGTTCGATCCGCCCTCCGGCGAGACTGCGGCCTTTGATTCCGCCATCGCATCCATGCCGCGTCCCGCGCCGCATGGCGGCGGTAGAATCGACAGAGGCTTATCGCCCCCCAGCGGCTTGCGCGCGTCGGGACTGGAAAGCAGCCTGGCGAAACTGCTTGCCGCCCCTTCGGCCTCTTCGGGCTTGAGCGCGGCCGGCCACCTGCCTGCCGCCGTCACGGTTTCCATTTCGTTCGCTCCTCCAGTTCGCCTTCTTCCTGCAGCAGCCGCGACAATCGCCGCTGCTTGCGGACCCGTTGCGCCCATCGCTGATATTTGTCTTCCTTGCGCAGCCATTGCCGGCTCAGCCCGCTCTGCTTCTCTCTTTCCAACTGCAGCTGCTGGCGCCGCTCCTGCAGTTGCTCGCCTTGCAATGCCAGGCTCTGCAGTTGCTGTCGCAACACCGCCTGCCGGCGCTGCAAGGAAAACAACTGGCCGCGATCGACGACCGCGCCGGCCAGTTGCTGAGCCTGCAATAGCTGGCGCAAACCCTGCCCTTGCGCCTCAAGCGCCTGCAGCTCCCGCAACAGGCCATCGTCTTGCCGCGACAACTGCGCCAGCGCCTGCTGGCACCGGGATTGCGCGAACTGGCAACGCCGCAGCAGCGCGCCGATCTTAGGCAATAAGCTCATGCATGCCGCGCAGCGTGGCGTCGAACGACGAGTTCTGCGCCAAGGGCTGCCGCAGCCATTGCCGCAAAGCTTCGCGCGCGCCCATGGCTCGGTCGTTGTCGGCGTTCTCTCCTTGCCGGTACTCGCCCAGATCGATGAAAACCTGCAGTTCCTCCAAGCGCGCCATCAGGCCCCGCACTCCTGATGCCGCCTGCAGATGCGCGTCGGCGCAGACCTGGCCCGCCACCCGGCTGGCGCTCTTCAGCACGTCGATAGCCGGGTAATGTCCCTGACCGGCCAGCTTGCGGCTCAGATAAATGTGGCCGTCCAGAATGGAGCGGATCTCGTCCGCCATCGGGTCGGGCTCGTCGTCGCCTTCCAGCAAAACGGTGTAAAAAGCCGTGATGCTGCCCTCGCGAGTCGCGCCGGGCCGCTCCAGCAGGCGCGGCAGGCTGTCGAACACCGATGCCGGATAGCCGCGCCGGGCCGGCGGCTCGCCCGCGGCCAGCGCCACATCGCGCAAGGCGCGGGCGTAACGCGTCATCGAGTCGACGAACAGCACCACCCGCTTGCCCTGATCGCGGAAGTATTCCGCCACCGTAGTCGCCAGCAAGGCGGCGTTGCAGCGATCCACCGACGCGTAGTCGGAGGTGGCGTACACCAGCACGCAGCGGTCGCGTTTGGGCGACTGCCGCAAAGACTCGGCGAATTCAGTCACCTCGCGGCCGCGTTCGCCGATCAGGCCGATCACGAACACATCGGCCTCGGCCTGATCGATCAGCATATGCATCAGCATGGTTTTGCCGCAGCCGGCGGAAGCGAAAATGCCCACCCGCTGGCCGATGCCGCAAGTCAGCAAGCCATCGATCGCCCGCACGCCGGTGACCAGCGGCTGGCGCACCCCCACGCGCCGCGAGTACGGCGGCGGATCGGCATCGATGCCGCGCTCGTCGCCGCCATGGCTGGCGGGCTCGCTGGCGAATCTCTCCACCACCTGGCCGGTGGGATCCAGCATCGCGCCCAGCGCCGCATCGCCGATCCAGGCCGACAACGCCCGTCCAGTCGGCTGCAACACCGCCTCGCGCGACAAGCCGCGCGCGTTGCCGATCAGGCTCAAAACCGCTCGCTCCTGCTGGAAACCCACCACCTGGGCGCGCGCCACCACCTCGCGGTCCTGCCAGCTGCGGCGGATTTCGCACAACTCGCCTATCGCCACATCCGGCAGCGCCGCCTCCAGGATTGGACCGGACAGCCGATGCGGATAAGCCAGACGGCGCAGCAAACGCGGAGGCTTCATCACAGCAGCAGCTCCCGGAAATGATTCAGCGCGTCGAAAAAGCCGTTCAGCGCCGCCGCGAAATGGGGGCCATCCTCCAGGCAGTCCGGATGCAGCTGGGCCCTAAGCTCCAACTCGCCCTCGCTCTGCGCCAGCTGCAGCTGGCCGCTGCGGGCGAAACCGCAGCCCGCCAGCAGCGACTTGAGCAAACTGCCGCCGAAGCGGTCCAGCGCCGCATCGTTCAGGCTCCCCAGGCGCGACCACAGCCATACCTCGCCCTCTTGCTCGGTGATGTGCATGCTGGGCAGATCGCACAGCTCGAGCGCGATGGTGCAGCCGCCGTCCAGCATCGCCAGCCTCTCCGGCGCGTAGCCGCTGCCTTGCAAGGCAGCGTTCAAAAGTTGCGCGATATCGATTGACTGCATGGCGCTCTCATCTCCCGTCAGATAGTCTTGATCACATTCACCGACACGCTGTCGGTGATTTCGCCGAACGAAATCACTTCCAGATCATGGAAGCGGGTTTCCACCAGTTTCTTGATGAAGCGGCGCACATCCACAGACGCCAGCAACACCATGTCCTTGTGGGCGATGCTCAGGCTGCCCAGTCCCACCAAAAACAAATCCATCAACTCCTCGGAAGCGGACGGCTCCAGGTTGAGGAAGGCGCCGGCAGAAGTCTGGCGCACGCCTTTGCGCACCACGTCCTCCACCTCCGCTGACACCATCACCGCGCGCAATTCGTTGCCATTGGCGAATTTGTGGCAGATGTAGCGCGCCAACGCGCCGCGCACATGCTCCACCAGGTTGATCACGTCCTTCTCGCGCGGCGCCCATAACGCCAGCGCCTCCATGATCAACTTCATGTTCCGTACCGAAATTCGCTCGGTCAGCAGCCTCTGCAGCACTTCGGCGATGCGCTGCACGGTGGCGTGGCGCAGCACTTCCTTGAGCAGGTCCGGATATTTGCCTTCCAGCTGATCCAGCATGTGCTTGGCTTCCTGTATGCCGAAGTATTCGTTGACATGGCGCGCCAGCAGCGTGGACAGACAGTGGTAGAGCTCGTCCAGCGCCGGCCGCAGCTGATAGCCCAGCTTGGCCAGCTTTTCGCCCTCGGCCGGCTTGACCCACGCGCACTGCCCGGCGCCCTGCGCGGCCCATACCGGCTGAATGCCCAGCGCTTCCACTTCGTCCGAGTAGTTGACCACCCGCACCAGATCGAAATGCAAAGCGAATTCTTCCGCGCGGATCTCGTTGATCAACACCGCCGCGCGGTTGTCCTGCATCGAGCTGGAGTCGCTCAGCATCATCTGCGGCAGGCGAACGCCGTAATCGATGAAGAACTGGCTGCGCAGACGCTCCGCCAGTTGCATGCGCTCCAATTCGGCGCGACGCGCCTTGGGCACCAGCAAGATCAGCGGCACCGTCTCGGTCGCCACCCGGTCCAGATTGCCGATCAACCCCAAGGAGCTATCCGGGCCCGGCTTGCCTGGCTCGGGAGCCGCGCCGCCCAAAACCGCGCGCCCCCCGGCCGGTTCGCCGGGCGCGCCGGCGGTCTGGGCCGCCCGCCGCTTGAAATAGAACAAGCCGCCCAGCCCGCCGGCCAGGATCAGGAACACCAGCAGAGGAAAACCCGGCAGCATGCCCACCGCCAACGCCAGGCCCGCGGTGACCACCAGCACGAAGCGGTTGCCCAGCAACTGGCTCATGATGTTGCGGCCCATGTTCTCGCTGTCGCCGTTGACGCGGGTGACGATGAAACCGGCGCTGATGGCGATCAGCAATGCCGGGATCTGCGCGACCAGGCCATCGCCGATGGTCAGCATGGTGTAGGTGGACAGCGCGGTGGACAGGTTCATGCCATGCTGCGTCACCCCGACGGCGATGCCGCCGACGAAGTTGACGAAGATGATGATGATGCCGGCGATGGCGTCGCCCTTGATGAACTTCATCGCGCCGTCGAAAGAGCCGTATAGCTGGCTTTCCCGCTCCAGCACGCTGCGCCGCTCGCGCGCGCCGTCGGCGTCGATGATGCCGGCCCTCAAGTCGGCGTCGATGCTCATCTGCTTGCCGGGCATGCCGTCCAGCGAGAAACGCGCCGCCACCTCCGCCACCCGCTCCGAACCCTTGGTGATCACGATGAACTGCACCACCGTGACGATGGAGAACACCACGAAACCCACCGCCAGGCTGTCGCCGATGACGAACTGGCCGAAGGTGGCGATGATCTCGCCGGCATCGGCCTCGATCAGGATCAGGCGGCTGGTGCTGATCGACAGCGCCAGCCGGAACAGCGTGGTGATCAGCAGCACCGACGGAAAGGTGGAGAAGCTCAGGATGCGGTCGATGTAAAACGACCCCATGAATACCAGCATCGCCAGCACGATGTTGAGGCCGATCAGAAAGTCCACCAGGTAGGTGGGCAGCGGGATGATCAGCATCGCGATGATCATCACCATCAACAACAGGATCAGCAATTCAGGCCGCGAGCGCGCGCCGTTCAACAAAGAAGTCAACACCGTCGTTCATCCAGAAAATCAGACGCTCAAAACGTCTTTGATAGGGGAAAACAGCAAGCGAAATCCTGCGCCGCAGGGCTTGGCTGGCGGCTCTCTCCCACACCACTCACCGCGCTCTGCGCCGCTCAACCAACTCATGTCGATAAGCGATTCCGGCCAGATGGCGAAACTCGTCCAGCAAGGCGTCCAGCCATCCCTCATCGGGAAACAGCCTGGCAGGCAAGGACTTGCAGGCCTGGTACAGCGCGTGCAGCAGGGTGGAGCGATCCGCATGGCGGCTAAGCAAGGCGGTATCGCCCACGGTTTCCGCCAGCAGTTCGTCCAGCTCTTGCGGTTGCTGCAGCAGCGACAGCAGCAGAAACAGCCAGTCAGCCTCATTGGGGTTGAAGCCGCGGACCGCCGGATTGGCCAGCAGGCGCCCGATGAACAGGCAGTCGGCGGAGCGCAGCAATTTCAGCTGGGTCAGCCTGCCGAGCAGATCGCCGAACTCCAGCCTCGAGCAACTGGCATCCAGCGAATCGATATCGGCCAGCAAGGACCCCTCGATGAAATCCAGCACCTGCGCCCGGCGTTGATAGCCGTAACTGGCCACCCAGTCCTGATAGATTTCCGCCTCTCCCGCCTCGCTTTGCAGAAACTGCCGGTAGCTGGCGCGCAGCAGGCCGGGGCTCAAATCCAGCGCCTTGCCGAACAAGCGCGCCTTGAGCGCGCAGTTGATGCCGGCTTTCAGGGGCCGCGGCTCCGCCTCGTCTTCCACCTGCTCCAGCAGCGCTTGCAGCCGCTTGCGCGTCACCTCGTCCAGTTGCCGGCGCCGCAACAACTGGCGCAACACCAGCACCAGATCGCTGTCGTCGGGAAACTGCGAGCGCGCCCGGCGCAGCAACTCCTCGGCGGTGTAGCCGGGCGACTTGGCCACCTGCAGGATTTCCTGCGCCTTGGGCAGGGCATCCTCGTCAAGCACCCGCTCGAAACTATCCGCCAGATTGCCCCGCTTCTTGTCGTAATCGCGGCGGTTGCGGAACTGGGTCAGCACCGCCGCCATTTCGTCGGCGGATTGGGCGGCGCGCTGCAGCAGCGCCGCTGGATTCGTCTCTTCCGCCAGCTCCGCTTCGTTCATCTGCGCATCGGCCTGCTGCGATTCGCTTTTCTGCTGGGCATCGTGCCGGATATCGCGCTTGGCATCGCGCTTGGCGTCCAGCTGGGCCTGCTGTTTGGGCGTGCGCAAACCCAAGGCATGCTGCTGGCGAGCGTTAATCTCCATGGCCCGCGCCCTCCCTCCGCTCCAGGTAGCGGCGCAACTTCTGCTGCAGCGGGTCCATATCCAAGCCCCCCTGCCGGCTCAAGCCGCCAGCTAAGTCGCTGGCGTCCGGCGTCAGCGGCGAGTCGATCTCGCGCGGCTGAATCAGAAACACCCGCACGCTGTTCGACAAATCCTTGCGCTGATAGCGAAACAGGCTCCCCACCAGCGGCAGTTGGCCCAAGCCCGGCACGGCGGCCCGGTTGTCGCTGCTCGCGTCGCGGGTGAAACCGCCTATCAGCAGGCTTTTGCCCTGCGGCACCCGCGCCACCGTGCTGATGCGCGTGCGCCCCACTTCCGGGGTGGCGGCATCCTTATTGTCTTTGGAGTAATCCGGCGCCCGCGCCTCGCTGCCGTCCTCGATGTTCAACGACATCTCGATCTGGCCATCGGCGCTGAAGCGCGGCAGCACGCTGACCAGCGTGCCGTAGGTCACATGCTGCAAATCGACACTGCGCTCGCCCTCCAGCTTGGTGTAGAAGGTGCGGTTGTTATCGAACACGGCCGGCACATTTTCCTGCGTCAGCAATACCGGCCGCGACACGACATTGGCCTTGTTCTGCTGCGACAAGGCCATCACCGACGCGATGAAGCGGCTGCCGTCCAGCGTGCTCAGCGAGCCGGAACCGTTGAACGACACCCCCAGCCCGCCGCCGACCACAAGTTGCCCGCTCCATTCCACGCCCAGCCGATTCAGATCCTCTTTCTGCAGATCGATGATCCACAGCGACAGCTCGACATGGCGCTTGGCCACGTCCAGCGCCGTCACCAGATTCTCGATGAAGCGCACTTGCTCGGCCGACCCCTTCACCAGCAAGCTGTTGGTGTCCGGATAGGCGATGACGCGAATATCCCCGGCGGGGCCGTCTTGCGGCGGCGGCTCCGGCAGCGCCGTCCTGGACGGCAACGGCAGCCCCGGCAACGGCGGCAGGCCCACTTGGCTGGCCGCGTCCTCCGCGCGCGCGGGCAGCGCCGAAGAAGGCGGCAGGGACGGAGCCGGCGGCGGCAGCATCCGCACCGACTTTCCCTCGCCCGTCAGCAATTTCTCTATCACCGTGGCCATGCCCGGGATCACCAGCTTCTGGTCGCGCAGCTCGTAACTGCGGTCGCCGACAAACGTGTTGTTGAGCTTGATCACGCCTATCTTCAAACGGCCCAGGTCCATGCCTTCGCTCTGTTTATCCATGAACCCGGCCGCATTGATCACCAGATCCACATACATCGGCGGGCCGGATACGTAGAAAGCGCCGCTGCGGCTGTCGCCGCGCAGCGGATAGCGTTTGTCGTAGAGGCCGGATTTGCGCAGAAAGCCGTTGAAGGCCGACAAGGACACATTGCGCAGCGCCACCACCGCGTTGCGGGTTTCGCTGGCGTCGTAGACATAGATGGATTGACCGTCGTGGTACCAGACCAGCCCCAGTTGCTGCGTCATCCTCTCCAGCAGCGCCTGCGGATTGCTGAGGTCGAACTCGCCGCTGACCTGCTTGCGCGCCGCCTGCTTGCTCAGAATCACCGGCTTTTTCAACTTGGAGGAAATCGCGTCGAAAAACGAACGCAGGCTGTCCTTTCTGGCCACATAGCCAGCGCCATCGGCAGCCTCGCCCGGCTCCGGCGCGGCCAGCGCTCCGGCGGCCAGGCACAACGCGCATCCCAGCCATAACGCGTACGACAAACACTTGTTCATTTCACGCTTAGCTGGATGATATTGGACAGACTGCGTGGAGAAACGCCGATCAATCCTTTGATTTCATTTGAAAAATGCGATTGCGAAGAATAACCATGCTTTAGGGCCAGTTGGGTCAGGCTTTCCCTGCCCTCAACCACATCCAGCAGAGAGCGCGCCATCCGCCAGTCGCGCAGCGCGGTCTTGGCCGCATTGCCCAGCGCGTGGCGGCACAAGCGGCGGAAATGGGAGCGCGACACGCCGTAACGCTCGCCCAGCTCTTGCAATTTGTCGCCGCCTGCCGACTGCGCCAACAGAAAACGCACCAGCCAGTAGCTTTCATTGCGGCGCAACAGGGCCAGCAAGGACGAAAACGGCTCCGCAGGCTCCAGCAACTGGTTCAGGAACCAGTACTCGCAACGGCGCCGGTCAGCCCATAAAGACAGATCATCCTGCGGCAAGCGCGCGCAATGCCGCTCGGCAGAACACGGCGCCAGACCATTGGCCTCATCGACGAAGGCCAGCAATTTGGCAAGCGCCTCCAGCCGGACCGGATGAAAACAAAGACTGCCGGACACCGCCTTCAGCTTCAGGCGGTCCAGCAGCAACAGCCCTTGCCAGCCTGATGGCAGAGTCCAAACCTCACGGTCGGCTTCCCAGCTCAATTCAAGCCGAGCCCCGCCCTTGGCCAGCGGCAGCAATAACCAAGCCTCCTGGCCGGCGATCTCGCGCCGGCCAGAGGCCGCCAAGGTTTGCAGGGGGTTCAATACATTGTTCTCTGTCATCGCATGAAATCCAGGCCCGGCGGTTGCCGGGATGACGACAGTGTGTATTAGCGAAAGGAAGGAATCCTGATGGGAATATGATGACCGGGACAATACTTGCTACCAGCAGGCAAGCTACGTCGAGTCATTCTCCCCGCGAAAATATGGAATACAGTTAACGAGAAAACATTCTCGACATAGGCGATATACCATCATACGCTTGATAACGAGCAAGCCCATTCCCATCAAAATCGCTTACTGACTCCCAGTTTTACGCCCACCCTCACTTTCACTTCCACTTTCGCTTCCACTCCCACTGAAGTTTACACCCTCAAAATCCCCAGAAAAAAGATCAAATCCTGAATCTGGCTCATCTGGCTTTTTAAAATGCTCTTCGAAATTTTTTACACTAGATAAATCATTAACATTTTCCAGTTTTTTTCTTACATCCCCCGCCTGTCCCAAAACTGTCAAGAATCCATCTGCTGTAAATGAATCATTAGACATTTTAGAATATAAATCATTCAACTCACCAACAAGCCCTGTAATCTCTGCCACCACAGCCTCTTTGTAAGGACCAACGTCCACTCCCTCGCTCTTTGGCTCATAACGATGAAATGGAAATCCATTCTTGCCGCCATTCATTGTATCTTTTGCAAAACTGGGTATGGACAAAGAAGAGGGAGAAAATCTGCTGTCTTTTTTCTCATTAAATACACCTCCAGCATCTTCATTACTGAATAAATAGGTCCCACCTGAGTGGCTACGCACCAGCGCCGGAGGATCATTCTCGCCCTGTCCCTTCACATCCGCATTGAACTCCACATCAGAAGCTTTGGCTAGTCCTTCTCTCGGATGCGTATGTACAATGTTAATAACATTCATGCCTTCAAAACCAGGCGTTGTGTTCCCTGGCGTCTTAACAGAAGCAGCTAGACCATTAGAGCCATCACTTGTCACCCCTCCTACTATCAGAAGCCGTCGTTCACTCGCATCACCAACCACATTCAACCCAATTTCACTTGCTGTATTTCTATCCATCCCAATAGTTTGAAGATCCTTTAAAGAAATACTAAAGTTGACTGGCAAGAAAACATGAGGAAAAAGAGAAACTGTGCGCGCAGCATCACCAACAGCAATATCGCCCGCTTCACATTGTGCCCTGATGGACTTACCTTCAGCAGCCATTTCATCAGCAATGCGCAATTTTCTAAGAATTCCATCTGGATTATTAGGCTCTATCTCCTCATACTGTGCATGCAATCCCTCAAGCTTTGCAGTATCAACCTTATCACTTGCCTTCAGTATATTGATCTGGCCATCATAAGTTTTAGAGGCCTCCCCCGTGTTGAATTTTTTAGCACGCTCCTCCACCGCGCCACCATCCAAGGCCATACTACCAAATTTTGCATTGACAGACATACCATTCGAGGGACTAGAAATCATATCACTTCCATTGTTCAAACAAATATAACCAATTAAATTTGATGGCAATAAATTACGCCACCACCTTATAACCTCGCAACACACTTCGACATATAAACCAAGTCTAGCCAACACAAACTGCACTGAATCCAAATGCCATGGATGGTTAGCAATACTAGTCAAACAAAGTGGAAAAGGCTCTGCGCATGCTCTAAACGCTCAAGAGGCACACGCGTAACCAAAAAAGCTAAACCACAATCGCCAGCCATACTTGCAGAAACAGCTCACACCTCCACCATCAAGGACGAGCCGGCCCCATCCCTACAGGCGTGACAAACCGGATAGTAAAAATTCCGTTGTCAAGTCGCCAAGCCAGCTGATAATATGTTTGATATGATACGTATCATAACGAACAAATTATCAATGCGCCGTGAGACCCTGTAGCTCTGGCCTGCCGCAAGGGATAGAGAGATGATGAACAACGATGGCTTCATGAACCGGCAGTTCGTCTTCGGCGACTTCATCCTGCACTTCGACGGCATGCTGACTCATGGCGAGCGGCAGCTGGGCATCCCGCCCAAGGAACTGGCGGTGCTCACCGTGTTGCTGGAAGCCGCCGGCGAGCTGGTGAGCAAGGATGAGCTGCTGGACAGGGTATGGCCCGATGACGACGTCAACGAGGAGTCGCTTACCCGCTGCATCTACGCTTTGCGCCGCATCCTGCTGGAGAGCAAGGAGCAGCGCTACATCGACACCGTCTACGGCAAGGGCTACCGTTTCTGCCGCCCCGTGGCCATGGTGACCCAGCACAGCGTGCCGGCGACAAGCGCCTCGGTCGCGGTGCTGCCCTTCCGCATGGAAAGCCAGCTGGATGCCCAGGCGCTGCATGGCGCGCTGGTGCAGAATCTGGCGCGTTACGCTCCCTACGGCCTCTGCGTGCTGCCGGCCACGCTGACCCGGCATTGCCATGCCATCGGGGATATCCACGCGCTGCTGGAGCAGCTCGCTCCCGACTACTACCTGGCCGGTCAAACCCAGGGCGCGGGCGAAACCTGCATCTTGCGGGTGGAGCTGATCCGCTCCCGCGGCCACCAGCTGGTCCATCACGAAAGCATCTCGCTATCCGGCTTGCACCCGGCGGCGCTGCAAGCCCGGCTAAGCAATCTGCTGGCGCAGCGCATCCCCGGCCTTCGCGTCAGCCGGGTTGGCGAACTGGACGCCGCCGACACCGCCATCCCCTACCTGAACGCCATGCAAGAATTGCGGCAGCACACGCCATCCAGCCTGCTGCGCGCGCTGGGCCAGCTGCATCGATGCGTGGAGAGCGCGCCCGGCCACGCGCCATCCTGGCGCGCCCTGGCCGAATGCTATCTGGCCCTGGCGCAACTGAGCCTGTTCGACCAGGAACTGGCGCTGGAGCAAGCCAGGCAGGCGGTCGACAAAGCGGTGGAGCTGGACGCCGCCCATCCTCAGACGCTTGGGCTGCTGGCCTTGCTGGGCAGCTTGCGCGGCGAACATGCGCTGGCCGACGCGCTGTTCGAGCAGGCGCGGCTGCTGGCGCCGCAATCGGTGGAAGTGCTCTGCTGCCACGCCTGGCATCTGTTTTTGTCCGGCCGGCTGAGCCAGGCGCAGAACGCGCTGGACGCCAGCCTGGAACGCGATCCTTCCCGCATCGCGGCCAGCATCCTGAAGCTGTGGCTGACCTTTTGCCAGAACCGCCTCGGCGACGCCGTCGCGCTGGGCAAGAGCCAGTTGCGCCGTTACGGCCAGGACCATCCGGTGCTGCAAAGCCTGCTGGCCTTGATCTTGTCGCAACAGCAACTGCATGCCGAAGCGCTGGAGCTCATTCATGCCGTGCGCGCCGCAGGCGAGGAAGCCGGCCTACTCATGCTCAACCGCTGCAGCGTGGAGTTTGCCAGCTCCGGCGACCCCGCCCCGTTGCAAGCGCTGCAGATAGACAGCCGCCATGTGCGGGCCAGCCTGCTGCCGCTGGTGCTAGCGCGCGACGGCCGCGAGGCGGCGCTGCTGCTGTGGGGGCAATTGCAGGCCGGACGCTACCCCTGGCTGCCGGCATGGCGGCACGACCCTAGGTTGGCGGAACTGTTCGCGCCGCAAATGTCGGCGGCAGCGTGAGTCCACTAAGCCGACAAGATTCGGATGCGAATCTGATCCGCCGCGCCGAATCTGATCGGTTTTTCATCAGGAATGGCATAACCCGCGCGCATACAGTGGCGGCCGATATCGACTCGCCCAGCAGCCTTGAATAAGAACACCATGCTTGCAGAAGACAACCACCCATCCGAGACGGCCGCCATCGTCGTGCGCCTGCTCAACAGCGCCTTGCGCGGCTGCGAGTTTTTGTTGCGCCCCGGCAGGACGCTGTTTCTGGTAGGCCCCAGCGAAGCCCTGGCCGAGCCCCACCAATTGCCGGAGTTGCCGGGAGACACGCTGTACGTGCCGCTGGCCGACGGCGGCGTCAACTTCGAGATCCTCATCGATGAGGATGCTCAAATCCGCGAGCTGGGCCAGGACGAGGTGGCCGAATATCCGGCGGGCTTCAATCAGATCATCCGGGTGGGCGCGCTGGAACTGGCGTTGCGCCCTCAGGACCAGTCCTGGCTGCCGGAAGTGCTCAACCATCCGCGCCAGACCGATACCCTGGCGACGAAGCCTCCGCGCCGCCGCAACCGCTGGCTGGCCGTCCCCGCCCTGCTGGCGCTGCTGGCCGCTGCGGGGCTGGGCTTCGGCAGCTACGAGCAATGGCAGGACGGCTCTCAACGCAAGACAATGGAGCTATCGGCGCTGCTGGGCAACAATCCTCAGCGCTTTCAGATACTGCCCGGACAGGATGGCCGCTTTTACGTCGCGGCCGCCAGCGAAAGAGATACCGCCTGGGCGCGGCAAGCCTTGCTGCGCAGCGACGATCCGCAAGATTTCGAGGTCATCACCCCTCTGCGCGAGAACGAGCGCATCGGCCGCTGGCTGGCCGCGGCTTATCCGGATCTTGCTTATTACTGCCTGCAATTGAATGATCCGCGCCACCCCCAGCTCTGGATCAGCCTGCAGCGCGCCGCGCTGAGCGCGGAAGACAAAATGCGCCTGGCTGCCCGGCTGGTCGAGAGCCTGCCTTACGCCGACAAGGTGGATATCGTCCCGGTGGACGACGCCGCCGCCGCGCGCGAAGCGGAAGCCGGGCTGCGGCGGTTGGCGTTGCCCTTCCGCCGCCAGGACAACCCAAGCAGCGTCGTCTTCGCCATCTCAGGTTCGCTGGGCGACGACGAACTGCAGCGCGCGCGCCAGTTCGTCGACCGCTATTACCGCCAATGGGGCGGCCGCTATGTGCAGTTCGCCATCGAATTGAAGGACGACAGTCTCAAAGGCAAGTCCTTCCTGTATGGCAGTCAGGGCTACATCAAGCTTGATGCCAGCCATTGGTACTTCCCACACACTTTATCAACCACAGGAGAATAAGCATGGCCGCCACTATCGGAGCCTCACAACCGGATAGTTTTTATATCAACCAGTTGTCGCAAAATTTTGACTCGACCCAACTCAAGACAGAAGTAGATACAGCCCTGGAAAAACTTGTCGCCAACCCTTCCGACCCAAGCGTACTCGCCAAGTACCAAAGCAAATTGTCTGAATACAACCTGTACCGCAACGCCCAGTCCAACGTGGTCAAGACCTTCAAGGACATTGACGCCGCCATTATCCAGAACTTCCGCTAATCGTCGCGCCGGCAAGCCGCCGGCGCCAACCTGGACTCCAAGATGATTCCCATTTCCGCCGCCCAGTCGCGCCAGGCCATCCAGGTCAGCGACATCAGCCAGACCGATCAGCAAACCATGTCGCTGGAAGACAGAATGATCCATGCCTTCGCCGAATCCGCGGTCTCAGTCGGCACGGAGAAAACTGCCATCATGCAAAAAATCGATCAACCCGAGGATTTGAGCGACCCGTCCAAGCTATATCAGCTGCAGCTGCGCACATCCAATTACAACCTGGAAGTTTCCATGCTCAGCACCCTCGCCCGCAAAGGGGTCGGCGTGGTGGAAAGCCTGCTGCGCTCATGACGCGCGCCTGCCTGAAAGCCGCGCTGCTGGCGCTGCTGCTGGCAGGCTGCCAGCAAAAGGACTTGCTGAAGGGCTTGGACCAGCAGCAGGCCAATGAAGTCATCGCAGTGCTGCAGCGCCACAATATCGAAGCGGACAAGCAGGACAAGGGCAAGAGCGGCTTCAGCATCGCCGTGGCGCCGTCCGACTTCGCCGCCGCGGTAGACTGGCTGAAAACCTACGACCTGCCCTCCCGTCCGCGCATGGAAGTGGCGCAGATGTTCCCGGCCGACTCGCTGGTCTCTTCGCCGCGCGCGGAAAAAGCCAGGCTGTACTCCGCCATAGAACAGCGGCTGGAGCAATCGCTGCAGACCATGGATGGCATCCTGTCCGCCCGCGTCCACGTCAGCTATGACCTGAATGCCGGAGAGGACGGCCGGCCGCCCCAGCCCATCCATCTCGCCGTATTGGCGAGCTATGACCGGGACATCGAACCGGAACCGATGATCAACAACATCAAGCGCTTTCTGAAAAACAGCTTCGCCGACGTCGAATACGACAATATCTCGGTCGTGCTGTCGCGCCGCAGCGAAGCCCAGCAACAGCCACCCGGCCAGCCATCCGCCAGCCGGCCGGACAACCTGCCCGCGCTGCTGGCCGGCCTGGCCGCAACGGGCCTGCTAGCGGTTATGGCCGGCTGGTTCTGGCTGCGCCAGGGCAAACGAGGCGGCAAGGCGGCCCCCGCGGAGGCGCGGCATGGCTGAGCGCTCCGGCGCGGAACTGTCTCCGCCAGTGCGCGCCATTCTATTCGACCCGCTGTCCTATCTGCATCCGCACCGGTTGAGGCTCCCTGCCGCGCTGGACAGCCCGCGGCAGCGCGCCGTCATCAACGACATGCTGATCAGCGGCCATCGCCTGGACAACCACTGGCCCGCCGGCCCGCTCAATAGCGCCACCCGCCAGTTTCTGCGCCACTGGCCACTGCTGCCGCAAGCGGCCTACCTGATCGGTTGCCAGGCGCTGCGCGCCGCCCTGGGCTGGCAAGGCGGTCTGCTGCGCCTGCCTGCCTGGGCCCAGGATTTCGCCGCCATGCGTCTGAATCAGCCAAGCGGCATCGCGCCATCCCGCCCGTTCTCCCACAACGACTTGCTGCGCGCCGGCTATAGCCGACTGCAGGCCTGGAAGGGCGAGCTGCCAGCGGCGCTCTCCCAAAGGCTGGCGCTTCCGTTTCCTCCCATCGTCGACGATGTGCCGGCCGCGCCCGGCGCGCCGGACGTCCTGCTACTGACACTGGCTCTGCAATATGCCCAACGACACCCCCATGTTCCGCCCGCAGACAGCCGCTGAGGGGGTACTGGTCCGCCGCGGCCAACTGGAACGCCTTCGCCACGCCCACAATCTGGAGCGACAGGCGCGCCAACGCGCCAGCCAATTGCTGCGGGAAGCTCAAAATCAGGCCGACGCCATCCGCGGCCATGCCTATAGCGACGGCTACCAACAGGGCATGCTCACAGCCCTGGATCAGATAGCCGCCGCGCTGGCCGACAGCCAGGCCCTGGCAGAGCGATGGCGCGGACATCTGGAGCAGCAGGCGCGCGCCATGCTGGCCGCCGCTGTCGACCACCCGGACACCTTGCTGCTGCTGCTGGACGAATGGCTGAAAAACCAGCCCCCCGCCGCGCCGGAAGCCACGCTGCACTTGCGCGTGCCCAAAGCCTCGCGCCCGCGGCAGGGCGCGCTGATGTCCCTGCTCGCGGAGCGCTGGCACGGCGCCATCCAGATCGACCATCACGACGATAGCCGCTTCATCATGCGTTGCGCCGATCAGGCGGCCGAGTTTTCCCCGGAACAATATCTGGAACCGGCGAGCCGCCAGTTGCTTCAGAGCCTGAATGGCTTGCCGCAGGACTGCCGCCGGCTGTCCGCCGCCTCGCTGGAACAACTGCAACGGCAATTGCGGCAACGGCTGGAGCCGCTGGCCGCCGCCCTCCCCGCCAATCCGTCAACGGAAAGCTAGCCTCCATGATCACGACCCCGACAAACCGGATTCCCGACGCGCAAACGCTCGGCTCGAGCGCCGCGGACTCCATCGTTCCGCTATATCTGCGGGCCGCCCAGGCCCAACAGACCGATGCCGCCCAGGAGCATGCCCTCGCGCCCGGAGACGCCGCGCAGGCGCAAGCCTTGCTGGCGGCATTGAAACAGCTGCCCACGCCGGCATCGGACTCGCTGGCGGACCGCAAGGCCTATATCGCCGCCATCGCGCAGCAGCTGCGCGACTTCAAATCGCCTCAAGGAAACGCCCGCGCATTTGCCACCCTGGCCCAGCAAAAAGCTGTGCTCAAGCACCTCCAGAACGAGGTAGGCGACGCATCGCCTCTTTACCAGCCGCTGACCGGGGCCATGCTGGGAGTCAGCAATCTGCAATCACAAGTGAACCAGTGGATGCAGGAGGTCCTGCTATCGGATGGCACGCCGCCGGAGTTCAGCGACTGGTAACGCGGAGAGTCGGCCAGGCTGCGTACGGCAGGCTGGCCGCCCCGCATGCTGCCGCGACGCGCCGGGAGAGCGCCGGGAGAAATCCAGCCGAGGAACCGCAGCGGCGACCGGCGTAGAGAAACGCCGGAGTTTTACCGATAGTGGCTGGAAATCACGCCACTCTTGGAAGCGGCTCAAAGTCTTTTCCAAGCCCCGCGCCCTCCGAGCGGAAGGACTGACTCAAGGCCAAGGGCGCAGGCGCGCATGAATCTTGCGACAAATCGGCGCAACGCAGCGTCGGGATTTTTGTCAGCGTCTCCTAGCCTGCGGCGGCGAGGCCCGGCATCGCCATATCGATGGCCGAAGCCGCGCGCCGCCGCCTCCGCCGGCTGTCATCCAGCCTCAGCAGATCCCTCGCCATGCCTTCCTCCTCCGCCAGAAACCAGCCGAACAGCTCGCGCGCGGTAACAGACAAGCCATCATAGGCTCCCGCCTGAATGGAGCGCCGCGCCCAGTCCTGAAAACGGCCGTACAGCTCCGCTTCGGTTTCGGGCAAGAGTTCCTGGCTGCCGAAATGGCTCGCCGTCAGCTGCGTCGACTCCGCGATGGCCAGCATGGATACCTCCATCCATAAGGCGCCGCGCCGCGCCGCAAACCGGGCCGCTTCCGCCGCCAGCGCAAGCTTCCGCGCCTCCAACGAGGGATCGGCCAGCAGATTCGCCTTCATAAACTCGTTGCCCGCCCGCTCGAACGCCGAAACAGCCGGAGAGTGCCGACCAAGCCAGGCTCTCACTCTTTCCACCGCATGCGCCGCTCGGAAGATGGCCAGCGGCCCTTCAGCCCCGTCATGGCCGGAGATTCGCGCCATCGGCGCAGCCTCGGCCAAACCGGGCAACCAGCTCAGCATGCTCGAGGCGACCCGCGACAGCAACACCGCCCCCTCATCCAAGGCGGCGTCCTCCAAGCAATGCCGGGCAAGGGCCGGAAAAACATTCGGCCCATCCGTCCAACCCAAATCGCTCAACGCAAGCTCAGTCAAGCGACGGTTGCCGCCCCCTGCCGCCAGATCCATGTCCGACGAAACCGCCAGCGGAGGCAAACCGATGATTTGGGCGGCATTGAATAGCGAGCAACCCTTCAATGCGTATACGGCGTCATCCCCCGGCATGCCCCCCGCCCTCATGACCGGCAGAGCGAACACGACCAGGGCAGCCTGCGCGCCGTTGACCAGGCGGATGTCGGCAAATCGTTGCCGCAAGCCATCTATCTGCTTCCACGTCAGCCAGCGGGGATCGGCGCTGCCCGCCGGCAAGGCGGCGTTCAACAATAAATGGTTAATGCCTTGATAAACCGTTCCCGACAACGGATTGAAATGGCAGGCCAGCCCAGCCGGCGCAGCCCCAGTGCCAAGCCGCATCGCTTCCAGGTGTCTGGAGACTCTGACCGAGACCTCGCTGAAATAATCGCGCCGCCCGCTTCGCTGCAGACTCATGAATTCTCCTCCTACAGATACAAGCCGCTGATCGACTGATGCAGTCCAGCCTCGCCGCGCCCCATCATCGAAGCCAGCGTAGCCAAGCCTCCCAGATAGTCCGCGGCAGCCTGGGCGAATACCGGATCCGCGGCCGACGCCGCCATCGCCCGGATAGCCGCCAGCCCATCTCCGCCCAAAGGGGAAAATGCGACCTCATGATCCTCTGCCAGCAACAACATGATGCACAAGCGCTCTATCGCCAGCTTCAGAAACGGCTGGCAAGCCCACCGGGCATCTTCCTCCTCGTCGCTCGCTTCCGGCGGCAGAGGCGCATTCAAGCCCAGCCTGCCGGCTTCCGCTGCCGACAACGCATCCGCCGGCACCCGCCGGGGAAAGCCTTGCTCTTCCATCCAAACTCCCGGTTCCAACCATCCAAGCGAAACGCAAGCCCGGCGCCTGTCAGGCGCCGACAGCCAAGGAACGCAGGTTCGCCGAGCTTTCGCGTTCGACATCCAGCCCGCGATACAGCTTTTCAATCTCCGCCGTATTCTGCGTCGCGGCCAATGGCGATACCGTCGCCGAAACCTGCGCGACAGCCGCTTCGCGCTCCACTGTCAGCACCGGGATGCCTGTGGCCGATGCCTCTTCGTCGCCCGGCAACGCGCTCCTGCCCATATCGCAAGGATGCGGCGGATGATCCAGCATGGCGATGTGCTCGACTCGCCTTACCATGCCGGACAAGGCCGAGCCTATATCCTGGCGCAGGGTATGGCGGTAGTTGACCGTGCCGCAGACCTGGGCAGTCGGCATCAACAGCACGTGATCGGCATAGATATCTCCGTCCAGATTGCCGGCCACGACCACGACTCGGGCATGCAGATCGCCATTGATATCTCCCCCCTGGCTGACGATGACGATAGGATCGCACTCCTTGACCGCCCCATTGGGAATCAGGCTGCCGATAATCCGTCCGGAAACCTTGACGCCCCGGCCAATGAAAATATCGCCATGGATCTCCATGTCGATCTCGATCAAAGAACGGATCTGCTCGCGCGTGATGGTGGGCGAACTGCCCTTGAGCGTGTCGCTGATCGTTTCGTCAGGCTGGCTGCCCGCCACCTCCTGCAGGGCTTCCGACTGCTCGATGGAATCGAGCTTGCTGAGCGCGTCGCTGCCCAGCAGCATTTTCGCGAAAAACTTGCGCATGACTTAATCCTTTCATATGCGCGCCCCAGGGCGCTGCCGTCATCTGGCCTGCGCCGCCGGCTAGAGGTTGACCTTGTAGCGGCCATGATCGGTTTCGATCACCTGCGCTTGCTGGTCTATGCGCTGGATCACTTCGCCATTTCTGAAGCGATCGCCCACCTGTAATTCCGCGGCGCGGCCATCCGGCTGCGTCACCCATACCGATGTGGAGGACATGCCCAGCACGCTCACATCGCGCGCCTTCTGCCCATGCCCGCCGATGGCGGCCTTGCGCGGGCTTGCCGGCCGGCTGCGGGCTGCCAGTTCTTTCACCTCCAGCTCCAGCCTCGCGACTTTCGCCTCCAACGTTTCTCCTGCCGGCATGGGCTTCGCGCTCACGACCGGGGAGTCTGGCCGCGACGCAGGCGCGGATGCCGGAGCGTTCGGCTGCGTTGCGGATTGCCGCGCGGGAAGCGGACCGGAGGCTGGAGTCCGCGCGTCAAGCGCCGGCAGCGCAGTCCGTCCGCCAGCCTCAGACGCACCGCCGGCCTTTGCCGCAATCCGCCTCGGCGCCGGCATCGTCGGCGGGCCTGTTTGCCTCGAAGCAGAGATCAACGGTTCGGCGATAGGCTGCGGGCTCACAAACTTCTGCCATAACAGCATGCCCAGCAGAATGAGCGCCAGCCAGGCGATCAGCGCCAACGCCGCCACGCGTCGGAGATCGCGTTTCGGTCTTTCCTCCGTCAGCGCACTCCCGGGCTTTTCTTCCATCCCGAAATCCTGGAGCGGCGGGGGCTGCCGCCATGCATCGCGCGCCATCGCGCGTTCATCGGCGAAACCAGGCCCTTCCCTATCCAAGGCCAGACTTTCCGCATCGCCAAAATCATGCATTCCACTCATTCCGATACCTCGTCATATAGGTCAATGCGATAAATATGTTATATTGAAGTAGGTACTAAATCAAACTTAATGTTGAAGGGATTTCAAAATCCACATATTTCCTCCCCTTCAGACACGCTTCGATGAAAAGAAAGCCAAGAGCATATGATCGACCGGAAAAGCGCGCTTCTCATCGGAAGCGCGAGCATCGCGCTGACAGCGCTATTCGCCTGGCTCAGCCAGAACGCCACGCTCGGCATTCAGTTCGCCGTCGTCCTGCTGATCCTGGGCTTGCTGCTTGGAAGTTTCCTGAATGTACTGGTATACCGGCTCCCCAAAATGATGGAGTCCGCCTGGAGGCGCGAGTGCGCGGAGGCCACGAATCAGCCGGCGCCTCCACTCGAAACGCTTACGCTATCGCGCCCGCGCTCACACTGCCCCGCTTGCCATGCCTCGCTGGCCGGATGGCAGCTGATCCCGCTTCTCGGCTATCTGCTGCTTCGCGGACGCTGCGCCCGCTGCGCCGCCAGAATCAGCTTGCGCTACCCGCTGATCGAGCTGGGCGTCGGACTCGCTTTCTGCTGCGTAGGCTGGCGTTTAGGCCCCCATCCCATCGCCGCGGCCTGGCTGGTCTTTTTATTTCTGCTGTCCGCGCTGGCGCTGATCGACCTGGATGCCAAGCTGCTGCCCGACTCGCTGACCCAGGCGCTGCTATGGCTGGGCTTGATAGCCAATATTTTCCACGCATTCGCCCCGCTGCAAGATGCCGTGGTCGGGGCAATAGCGGGATATTCATTGATGTGGACGATCGCCGCCCTATTCCGCTGGAGCACGGGACTGGACGGACTCGGGGCCGGAGACTTCAAGTTGGTCGCAGGCTTGGGCACCTGGCTGGGATGGCAACAACTGCCGCTGATCGTCGGACTGGGAGCAATCAGCAGCGCGCTGACAGGCGGCGCGCTGATCGCGCTGAGAAAGATTGACAGCCATGCGCCGCAACCATTTGGCCCTCACCTCATCGGCGCGGCCGCGGTAGCGCTGTTCTGGGGAAACGAGATCGCCGCCTGGTATCTGAAGACGGCCCTGGGACAGGGTTAGCGGCCAACTGCCGCATATCCCCGGCGGACGGCCCGCCAGGGCCATTCCCAGGGAAAACAGCCGCGCGGAGCTAGGGCGCTTTCGCGCGGCGCGCATCCTTCATGACTTCGACCGGAGACTCTCCATCCAGCAAACGCCTCACCCATCCCCGCTCCGGCTCAGACAGCACGCCTATCCGCCGCTCCACCCGCTCTGCAAGACCCTTTGCGCCGTGCGCCTCCTCCAGCGCGACATTGATCATCAAGTCCTTGCGGTACTTGGCATTGCCTCGCATCTGAAAAAAGTCCAGCAAATTGCGGTCGACATTTGCCGCCCCGAGTTGAGCCCGCTCGGCATCGCGGCGATCGGCGACCTGCGGCTGACGATTGGCCGGCGCGACGTCGGCAGGATGGATCGCCATATCCACCAGCTCTCGCGCCAACTGCGCGTGGCCGGCGACGGCCGCGCGCCTTACCGCGGCAGCGTCCAGCGCCGTGATCGGCGCATTGCTCATCGGAAACAGCACGGATAAAGCCACAGCGCCCAACGCATCCCGCTCCCCAAGCGCCTCGGCCCTCAGGAAAAACTTCGCGACATTGCTTTCCGTCATCGAAGCCGGCGGCGCTCCATCAAGAAAAGCGCTGGCTTTCCACTCGTCAAACCGTTGCCGCATTGACTCAGGCACCTCGCCCCTGAAGTAGCAAGCCTGCAATTCCTCCGGCAACACCGCCGCAAGTTGACGTTCATACACCGGGATGTTCACCGTAGACATCTGTCACACCTTTTTGCGATAGACCCGATCATTACCGAATGACACCATGCTCTTTTAGCGCCGGCACCTCTCCAGTTGCGACTCGCTCCATTCGATACAACAACTCCGTCAATCTGGCCAGATCCACCACGCCAGAAACGGAAAGACTAGGCATCGCGCCCTGCTGCAGAACCGCCGCTTCGGCGTCGCTGCGCGCAACCACGAAATTGACCACGGGATTTCGGTCCGGCGCATGAGTCTTGGAAAAACCGACAACAACAAAAACCCGCTCCGCAGGCAAATGGCGATCATCGCCAAACGCCACGCCCTCCTGCGTCAGGCAAGCCTCGTCGCCGACCGCGATCCGATTCATGTAATTTACATATCGACGCACTTCGGCCAGACTCATCACACCCGCCGGCTGAAACTGCGGCATGCAACGCTTTGCCAAACTGGATGCGACGGTCGCAGTGTCCGCAATGACATACACCGAAGCCGCCGAGAACGCTTTCTTAAGTTTTGCCCAATAACCCGCAACCAAAAATACGCGTCCGTCATCGTACATGTCTTTTCCCCTCACTCAGTTACCATGAGTGACCCTGCCTCTTGGCGCAGCCCGGAGGTTACAGTTTCTTTTAGTTTCATTACTACTAGAGTGTACCACAAGGTCACAAAAATTCATTTCCACGAACGCTGACGGCTATGCCGCTCATACATGAGCCTCCTCCACACCCGGTTTATCGGCATTTTGAGCAGGCATGCCTGAACCCACTCCACAACCCCGCTAGAAACAGAAATCACCTTTGTCGGACAATCGTCTGGCATGAAGAAACCCAACCCGCTCCAGGGTAGTAGCCACAATGGCAGCCCGCCTGCCATGTCATGTTCAATCAAAAAAAAACAATAATATTGATTTAGTATCATCAGGGGAACGAAGTCTACAGGAAAGGTAAGGAATGACTGCGACTATCCGACCAACAAGCATTAAGAAAACCGCAGCTTTCCGCCCGCTCACTATCACCGCCTACAAACGACCGCTTCAGTCGAAATCCACCGACGCCGCCGCAGACCTCAAGCGCATAAACGCGGGATGCTTTTATCGTTCAATGCAGTCGACGGCATTCCGCAACGTAGCCCTGATTTGGCAAACCGCATCTTCCACCCAGTACAAATAGTCGCGAGTACAGACTGCAAGTTCCTGAAACTCCTCAATCACGGCTGGATCACCGATATCATCGGCAGTCCAATACAGCATGGTTTCCAAACTATTGGCCAGCTGCCCCCTGACGCTCAATCCTTGAACAAGATCATTGGCCCGCTCCTGGGTCAGCGCGCCGACCCGAATCGCCTCATCGATCAAGCTAGCCAGCAGCAGGGATTTTTGCGCAATGTCCTTCAGCACCGCTTGAATTTTTTTCATACCAAACCTCTATCAACCCTTCCAGCCCTATCCAAGGAAGTCTCAGCCAACACACCAGAGCATATGCCAGACAAAACAACACGCATCATCATCCGCCAAACCCATGTTCGCACCCACTTCCAATTCGTCGCCCCGATCCAATCACCTAAAGCCGTCTTCACGCCCTATCGGGAAACCGCCGCCGAAACGCTCAATCAATACACCCCGCAAGCCTCAATACGAAAAAGCATGTCAAAGGCAATGCCAAATCCAATTAATAATTTATTAAGATACATACTTTAACACAACTTTTTATTAAAAAAACGCTAAATAACGCTCATCTAGAACGGTGATTTTCCATGCGATTCCGCCCTTGCCGTTGCTCGCAGAACACCAAACATCGCATTGCCGCGCAAGCGCGCCGACCCGGTATTTTAATGCGCATTCATCCTGGATAATGGCATGGCTCGCCCTCCCCGCAACCACACCGCCTGCGAGCCCGTCAGCGCGGCGCATCCGCGCGGCGCCCATCGCCCGCGATGAAAGCCGCGCCGCGCCGCGGGAGCCGCCGTTCAGACGCGCGTTCAACCGGAAAGATGCGACCGACGCCACGCGCCCGGCGTCAATTACACGGCGAACCAGGGCGCAGCTATCATATTTGCTCATAAGATGCGCCATCGGGCGGCAAAGACGGGAATGAAGGCCTCGGCCTGGGCGAAGCCGCGCGAGCGCGCGAAAACTGGAATATGGGCAGAAAACAAGCTCTAAAGCAGGATGCGATCAAGCGCGGCCGCCGATCTGGAACGCGCAAAAGGATGCAGGGCGCAGCCGGTTGCCGCGCCCTGGCCATGTTTATTTGGTGCACATGGCCACGGCTTTCCAGCAGCCTGACTCCGCCCCCCCGGTCCAGACATACCAGCCCTCGCGATTCAACTTGTCGCGCGGCAACGGACGTTCGTCGTTGCGGGACTTGAAGCCCTGCGGATATTCGTCCCGCGCTATGGTGTAAAAGGCCAACGGCGCGCTTTCCTCCGGCGCGAGGGTGTACTTCTCATATAGATGTTCGTCTGCCTGATTGGGCCAGCCAGTCAGGTAGTAGCCCCCCGCCACCAATCGGGCCCCTTCCTCGCAATAGGCGATCGACGCATTGCCCCTGTCCCCCTTGGGCGGACGCATCGATTGCTTGCCGCAAGTTTCAACCTCCGCCACCGCGGGCTTGGTTTGCGAAAAACCGCCTGGCGCCCACTTCAGTCTCTGGCATGACAGGATCAAGCCATCCTCATCGCGCCCCACCAAGCCGTTCGGCGAGCAATCCGCCCCGATCACCGCCCTGGAGTCGCCCCCCAATTGCAGGTATTTATTGGCGGTCAGCCGCTCCTTGGCGATGAGCTCGCCCTTCATCGTCGCCTGCTTCTCCACCGTCAGGTTGCCGCCGGCGGACAAATCCGCTCCTGCGGTGATGTTCTGGAAGGCCAACATGCTGCCGGCAGCAATCGCATTCCCATCCATCGTCAGCGAGCCCGTCCCCGCGATGTCCTTGGCTGCGCCTATGTTGCCGCCCCCCATGTCCAGATTGCCCGTCATCGGCCGGCTGCCGTCGCGCCGCAAAAACTGGTCCATGTCCGAACGCAAATAACCGCCGCGCACGGCGACGATGCCACCCTGCTTCTTCGGTTCGGGATTATCCATCTGCAGTGCCTTCTGCCCATGATTATCCGGAAACGTCAGAAACTGCTTGCTCTGCAGCATCGACATCCCGCCGTTGGCCCCTATCGTCTGCACGGCGGCTGCCGCGGCCACATAGTCGATCCTGTCCGCCACCGACGGGTACGGCAAAATCAACGGCTGATCGACATAGGTCAGCGCGTCGATATTGCAAGTCGCCGCATCCGCGCATTGGCTACCCTTCTTCAACACGATCTGGTAATTGCCATCCGTACCCGGCGGCTTGTCGCCAAAGCCGCCCATGCCGGCGTACTTGACAATCTCCTGAACCGTGGGCCGCAACACATCCTTGGCGACCAATACGCCTTTGTCCACCAGCGGAATCGGCGGACCGGAGGCAAACAGGGCCTCTACGATCTTGGGGTGATAGTCAACGACATAACTGTTCACCCCTCTGGCCAATCCCGCCAGCGCGCCGCCAAGCTGCCGGCCGCGGCTTTCCCGCCAGTCGTTCACTTGGCGCACCCCCAGATAAGCCAGGCACATGCCTATCAAGGTCACGGCGATCGCCAGGCTGATCAGCAACTCCCCCGTCTGCTTCCTGCGCATCAGTTCCCCCTGTTCTGAACATTCATCCGTCGCTGGATGTCCACCTCCCCCTCCAGGCGCGCGTACTCGCCTTTGCTCAGGAACTGATAGAGATCCCTGCGCTCGCGCACATCCAGCGAACTCACTTGCGGAATGCCGCTATCCAGGCGCTGGTGAAACACCATGCGCAAGGAGTCGGCGATGAATTTGTCGGCCTGGATCTCGCCGCCGGCCCGCGCCAGCGAAGCCAGCCGGCTCAGCGCGGTGGGAATGTCGCGCGAGTGTATGGTGGACAAGACCAGGTGGCCGTCCACCGCGATCCGCAGCAACTCGGCCGCGCTATGCGGATCGCGCACCTCGCCTATCATCAGTATCGAACGCTCGCGCGCCGGGAAGGAGCGCAGCGAGGTGGTGATGGCCTCCGCGAAACGGTGATCGAAGCTGATTTCCTGCCCCGAGGGACAATCCGTCACATCGATCTGCGTGCAATAGCCCTCGCCATGCCAGCCCTCGATGACGATCTCCACCGGGTCCTCCACGGTCTGGGCGAAGCCGCCGAACTTCTCGAGCCGGGACACCAGCATCGCATTCAAGGTGGTGGTCTTGCCGGAGCCGGTCAAGCCGGAAAACAGCACCAAGCCGCCGCTCTTCTTCAACTCGTCGGACTGCATCATCCGCACATGGCATTCCAGCAGGCCCAGCTCGTTCAGCTTGGGCGCCTGCCCCATCACCTTGCGGCAGGCGTAACGAAATGGCTGCATGCGCTGCACCCGCCAGCGCGCGCCGCCGACGGCCACGGTGAAACCCGAGCGCTGCTCCATCTGCCTCTGCTCGGCCAAAACCGCTTCCGCCATTTCCTGCAGGAAGGCCCTGTGCTCGTCCGCCGGCCGGATCTGCCCGGGAAACAGCACGCAGGACTGCCAGTCGCGCACGAGCAACTGAACGTCGGTAATCATCTCTTGCATCATGTATCCGGATACTCTCGCCGCCACCCCGCTTCCGGCGGGGCGCCGCTGTTATTTGGTGAATGCGAACTCGATATCAGCAGTCTTGCCGCCGCCTGGATTGCACGCGGTGCCCAGAGAGCTCACGCTCAGCGCCGTGCCATTGGCGGTGTCCTTCACCGTAGTGCCGCCGATCTTGATCCTGGCAAACAACGCCTGCACATTCGGCACCAGCTTGGCGCAGGCTTCCGCCGAGTAGCCCTTCGACGTAATCGTCAAGCCGTCTTCGTTGCCGAAAACGCTGCCATGGCTCCAGTCCACCGTGCCGCCAAAGCGGTTCAGGATGTTTTTGCCGCTGATGCGATCCGGCGGCGACAGCTTGAGGCTGACCGCCACATCGGTAGTCAGGCCGCTGCTGTCAGCGCCGCTGCCGAACACGCGCAGGGCATTGGAAACCGATTGCTGGATGTCGGAGGTTTCCGAGTTGACCTTGATATTGGTCATCACCGTCGGCACCACCAGAAAGCCCACCGCCAGGATGAAAGCGATGATGCCGACGGCGACCGATAGCTGGATCAGGTCTATGCCAGCCTGGCGTTTGAGCGAGCCGCTCCTGGCAGCCATGGTTTGTATGGGCAATGCATGCATGAGTGTCTCCATAAAGTTAATTAAAATAGCAACGATAACGAATATTTAATATCCTGGACCGAATGAATCACCCTCCAGTGGTCATTTGTTGAATCTGATTGCCAGCCTCCAGCGCCGTCATCATCATGCCGGCGATGGTCAGCAGGATGAACCCGCCCACCATCACCACCAGCGCATTGCGCATGATGGCCGAGCGCTCGCCTATCGCCTCGGCGATCTCTTCGATCGTGCCAAGCCCTATCTTGCGGATGCCATCCTCGAAATTGCTGCGCTCGGAATACTCCGACAAGCGGTCGAAGATCTCCTCGGAAAACAAACCGGTATCCATCGCCTTCAGTATGCTGCGGTTGGCGGTAAGCGAAATCCGGATCCGCGCCAAATGCCAGCGCATCCATGGCGTGGCGCCGCGCTCCAGCAGCATCACCGCGTCGAACACCGCGGTATTGGCTTGCGACAACGCCGCAAGAGACACCAGAAACTCGCTGGCCTTCAAATCGCGGTATACGGAATACGGCAGGTGGCGGTCCAGCCGGTTGCGCAGCGGGCCAGTCCAGCGCGGCAGCGACCAGAAATAGGCGAAGCCCAGCAACACCGGCAGCCCGTAGATCAGAAACCAGAAATCCCGTATCGCCGCCGACAGGTAGTACAACACCTTGCCGATGAAAGGAAAACGCTCGGCGGGCATGATCTGCTCCATGATGGGCATCATGCCGATGGCCACTCCCAGCTGCACCCCGCTCATCAGGACCAGCAGGAAAATCGGCAACGCCACCGCCATCTTGATGGCCTTGGCGTTGCCTTCCCTGATTTTCACCACCCTGGCCAAAAAGCGAAGCGCCTCCGGCAGATCGCCGCGCTCGCCGGAGCCGATCACCATCAAATCGTCAGCCGGAACGGTTCCCTCCCAGGTTCCCCTCAAATTCATCGAGGCCGCCCGTTGCCGCCAATAGGCGAATAACGGCGCCATCGGATTGCCGCGCTCGCGCGCCAACGCGTATTTGTGGGAAAACAACTCATAGGGATTGGCTCCGTCCTCGATCGAATCGGCCAGATCGCCGTAGAATTTGGCGCGCAGTTTCAGAAACTTCCGCCGCGCCTTGGCCAGGCCGGCGTATTTCGACTCATCCGCGGGAGCGATGCCGAAAAACCGCTTCAGCAAATCCAGCATGACTGGCCCCTCCTCGCCTCGCACGGCCCCTCTCCACGAAACCGGCTCATGCGCATTCCGTTTTCTCCGCCGGCGTCAGCGGGCGGTACTTCTTGAGCTTGCGGAACGCCGACTCCACATCGCGAGGGTCCAGCAAACCCAGCGACATCTTGTAGAGCGCATGCTCCATCGCGGTCTTTCCCAGCATCGTCGGATCGTCCAGGCGGCCGTTGCTCAGGGCGCGCCAGCGCTTCTCCGCCTCCCAGAACCGTCCTTCCCGGATCAGCGGCAACATCTCCTCGGTCACTTCGCACACCTCGGCGACCACGGTCTGCCCCATGCTGCCCAGATGCCGGCACTCGGGGCATCCCGGCCCTTCCGCCCTCACCGCCGCAACATCGATGCCCAGCTCGGCGATGGTGCGCAGATATGACTCATCCAGGCAGCTTGCCGCCGGCTGGCTGCATGCCGGGCACAGCACGGGAACCAGCTTTTGATAGACCAACGCGGTCAGGAAGTCCGGCGCCGCGAGCGCGTGGATCGGCATGCCGACCTCGTCGTCGCTCAGCCGCGGGATGATGCCGAAAGCGCTGGCGGCGTGGACGGTGGACAACACCTGATGGCCGGTCTGGGTCATGGCCTTGGCGAACGAGCCGGTTTCCACGTCGCGGATCTCGCCGCCCATCACCTTGTCCGGATCGCCGCGCAGCAAAACCTTGGAGGCCGCGCCGAACGCGGTCTCGCTGCCGTCCTTGCGGCTGTCCTCAGCCTTGCGCTGGATGGGAATTTGCGTCACATGCGGCTGGATATACTCCACCGGATCCTCGATGGAGAAAAACTTCTTGCCGGAATGGCGCTCATAAGTCATCAGCGTGCGCAAAGTGGTGGTTTTGCCCGAGCCGGTCTCGCCGGCGATGATGGTCAGCCCGGGCGAGCGGAACACCGCGTCCTCCAATGCTTCCACCTGATCGGCCGAATAGCCCAGCTCTGCCAGGCTCATGATGTCCTTCTCAACCGCCTCGTTCAGCAGTATCCGCAGGACAATGTCGACGCCTCGGTTTTCCCGGATGCTCTGGAAACGCAACTGGTAGTTGCGTCCCTGGATAGCCAGGCTGATGGAACAGCTTTGATGCTTGTTTTCATCGAAATGATTGTGGCTGCGGCTGCTGGAGTCGGCGCGGGAATTGTAGGCGGTGGACACCGCATCCATCATCGCGTTGAAATCGCGCAGCAATTTGTCCTTGGGGTCGCTGTCCCTCAACTTGCCGTGCACGCGGTAACGCACCTGGACCAGGCCATTGTCGCGAAACTCGAAATGGATGTCCGTGGCGCGCAGATCGATCGCCTTCTCGATCACCATGTCGAAATTGCGATAGCCTCCGGTCTTGGCGTCTCCCCCCCGCAGTCCGGTCTCCATGCCATGCTGCTGCAACTGGGAATGAACCAGCAGGATTTCCTCCATGCTGCCGACAAAGATGCCGAGACAAGCGAAACGGGTCCGGCCGCGCACCCCGGCGTCGAAGCGCTGCAGCAGATCGCTGTGCCGAAGCTGGCGATAAGCGGCGTCCTCCAGCAGCAGGATGTATTGCTTCGCCTTGGCCGCGACCAGCACCATCGCGTCGTTCTCATGGCCAGGCAGTACCAGTTCGCTCTCGTGCCGCCATCCCTGATGGCGGATGGCCTCCAGCCTGAGTTGGGCGATCGGGCTCGCCGGCATGGCTCTCGCCCCACTCGACGCGTCCCGGGCACGCGATCGGCGCTCCGCCCCCTCGTTCCGCCGCGGCGCTCCAGTCAACCATTTCCATATTTCCAAAACCCTCTCCCTCCCGCGCTCAGCGCGGCTCCGAGATCGCCGTTCCGGCATCCATCAACAAGCGCGTCCGCTTCCCGCGGCGCGACATGTCGACATAGTCTTCGCCGACAGCCGCGATCTTCCATTCCTGCAACATGTCGCCGGCCTGGACTGCCCTGCCGTATTTGCCGCCCACCACGATGTAAGCTTTGCGCACCTTGCCTCGGCTCTGAATGAACATCAGGTCGAACGGCTGCGCCGCCTCCCCCCCAGGCCCAGGCAATGCCAGCGCCGCCCCTCCGGCGGGCAACGGCGGCATGCCGCCATTCGACGACAGCGCCCCTTTGGCGAAACTGTCTATCGTTTCCGCCGCCGCGGGCAAAACCAGCGCCAGCCAAGCGACCGCCAGCCATTTCAGCGGATTAGCGGACATAGAACGTCCCTTTGGCCGAAAACGCCGGATTCTTGTCATCTATCGTCACTGCGAGTTGATCTATCGTCATGTTGTTGGCCTTCTCCATCAGGCCCGGCAAAGAGTCCAGAAACGCCAGATGGCCTTGCAGCATCCAGCTTCCCTTGGCCAGCGGCCGAACCTCGCCCGCCCGGCTCTTGAGCTCGGGCGGCACCGGCACCAGGGGCTCGATCCTGTCCAATGCCACCTGCAGCCGGTTTTCGCCCGAGAAGGATTTGCCGTAGTCATCCAGCATCTGCATCCGCACGCCGGCCTTCAGGTAGAACTGCGAGGCATCCATCGCCTCGATCGCCGCAGCGCCAGCCGGCGGAGCGAAATCCAGGCTCTCCTCAGCAGTGTTCATGTCCTGGAAGCGGACATTGCGGCGCTGCGCCAGCAGGGTTTCAAACGTGCCGCCGATCCCGCGCAGCCAGGTCAGCGCGCAAACGCCGTTCTGGCACGTCATGCGGCTGATCCGCCATCCCCCCGCCAGCAACGGCAATTGCTGGATGACGCCCTGCATCGCCCGCGCATACCCCAGGCCATGCCGCAACGGAAGTCCCTGCCAGGCTTTTTCCATCTGGCCTCGGTAGATCGCCGCAGGATCGGGGCTGGCCGCCTGCAGCGCCGCCAGACTCGCTTGCCGTTCGCGCTCCTGTTCCTGCGTCCACCACCAGGCGCCGCCGCCCATGCCAGCCAGCATCAGCAACAACAGCGCGACCGCCCAACGGCCGCCACCGGGCAGGGGCAGGAAGCGCGAAGCCGCCTTGTCTTCATCGGCCAGCGCGCTGACGATATGCTCGAGATCGAGCAGCCTGGTCGCCACCAGCGAGCCTTCCGACACATCGCCCAGGATGGTGACGCCGGTCCCGACCTCCTGGATGAACTGCCTGGCCGCGACGATGGCCTCGTCGCGGGAGAGCACCCGGTCATGCGTCGGCTTGCCTTCGTGTATGGCGATGAAAATCAGGCTGTCCGCATCCTCCGGGTCGGTATGCAGAAAGAGAATGTTGTCATCGTCCGACATCTCCCGCAGCAGGCCGGCCAAGGCGAAATACGCCGTTTTGCGCACATTGCCGGGCAAGTCGGCCAAGCCCGCCACATGCGGCCCCAGCTGGTTGCGCAACACCAGGAACTGCCGGGTTCCGCGGCGCGAGGATAGTTCGCGGATCTCGTCCGCTTCCTTGCTCAGCCCAAGCAGCGCCTCCCACAGGACCTCGACGACCAGATTGCCGAACAGCAGCCGGGACACCTCACACGCCCTCGGTCAATTGCGGCGAAATGACCACGATGACTTCCTCATCGCTCTGCGAGGCGGTCTTCGTCCCCCCCTCGTACGCGATCACGCCCTTGCGCCGCGTGTTGTTCCTGGCTTGGCGGAAACCGCTCAGGATCAGCGTCTGCCCGGACTTCAGCGCCGCGCGCTGCATTGTCTGCACCGACGAGGTATTCGGCGTCTGGATCAGGTTGTCTCCGGACTTGACCTCGTCGATCCCCATCAGCTCGGACAGGTCGATCTGCACCTGCAACATGACGCTGCTGTTGTCCAGCAAGGTCGGCAGCAAGTTCATGACGAAGCCGGTCGAGATCAGGCCGGGCTCCAGCCCGACGCTGGGCGCGGAACCGTTGGTGCCGGGCGTGCTGGTCACCCGGGCCAGATAGCCGCGGTTGCTGGTGACCGCCACCGGCGCCGGCTGATTATTGAGCGTGACGACATTGGTATTGACCACCGTGCTGACGCGTCCTTGCTGGCTCAGCGCCTGCAGCAAGATCCGCGATCCCTTGAACTGCCCTGAATCCATCGTGATGCCGAACACGCCTTGAGCAGTATCCGAATTGCCCGACATCCGGAACGAGCTGCCCCAACCGCTTTGCGCGGCCTGGTACACCAGATTCCAATCTATGCCCGCAGCCGAATCTCGGGTCAGGCGGATTGAAAACACCTGTACCGACAAGCTCACCTGCCGCCCCAGCACCGCGTTTTCGCCGTCAATGTAGCGGCTCACGCGCTCAATGACGTCGGCCGAATCGGTTACCGTGATGGAGCTGGTCATCTCGGACGACACCGCCCGCCCAAGCGGCGACAGCATGCTGTTGACCGTATCGCTGAGCCGGTCCCAGTATTTCATTTCCGAATTCATGCTGACCGATGAATCCGAGCCGAAATTCAAGCTGGAGCCTCCGGCGGAGCCACTCCCTCCCGTGCTGCTTTGCGAGCTCTTGCCCACTTTGGCCGCATAGCTGGAGGTGCCCGGCATGGTCTTGATCTGAAAAGTACGGGTAAGCAAGCGGGAGAATTTGACCGAGCCGTTGCGGTAAATCCAATAGGTGCCAGTCCGGTTGGCCACGGCATCCAGCAAGCCGCGCAGGCTGCCGCTGTAATTTACCTGCGCCCTGGGCTCGCCATCGCCGCCAGTCGCCGCAGGCGGCGGCAACGCCGCTCCCAAGCCCGGCGGCAGCGCCGGCATCGCGGCCGCCGACGGGGCCGGGCCGGTCTGCTTGGCTGACCCGGCGCTGAAAATATCCCGCGCCAGACGGATGACGATGCCTTGCTCCTTGGCGATCTGCTCCAGCAGCAGCGACAACGGCAAAGCCCGGCCGGAAGCGAAGCTGGCGGGTTCATCAAAGCGGGCCGGCAATGCATCCGCCTCATCGATCACTACCGAACGATGGGCGAGCCAAGCGCCGCCATTCCGCTCCACCAGGCCCGCCGTCGGATACGCCAGTTCCGCTCCCGCCTTGCGCGATGCGTCCTGCACGTCCCCGATGCGCTCATCAATGCTTTGCAACAGACCCGGCGTGCCGCAGCCGGCCACCATCACCGAGCCGCACGCGACAACAAGCATTCTCCTCATACATCCCCTCATCGTGCGGCTTGAAGCACGCGAATGACTTTATTCGCCTCGTAAACCTTGACCCGCACCGGCGAATCGGTGTTCTGCAATGACCTGGCCACCTGCTCGATCACATCGAGAAAAGAACCGCTGAAAGTCGCGGGGTAGTCGATCGGAAAATCACGATCCAACTCCCAAGCCAGAACCCAGCCATTGGTTTTGGCAAAATCGCGCAGCGCGGCGGAAACCCTGCCCACCCCGGGCCGCAAGCGCAAAACGACACGGCTGCCAACGGCCCCGGCCAGCCCCTCGGCTGCCGTTGCCGCCATTGCGGGCGGCATTGCCGTCGCCACGGGCATCGGCGCTGCTGACGCTACTGGCGGCACCGCCGCGGCTCCGGGCATGACTGGCGATGCCGCCGTGGCAACCGGCGCAGGCGGCGGAGTCTTGGCCTCGGCACCGCCCGCCAACGCCGCGGCCGGCGGCTGCAAGCCGGTATCGCCCCCCAAGTACAGAAATCCAGCGCGCGCCTGAGCCACGTGCATCAGCACGAACGTCGCCAGCAATAGTTTCTTCTTCACAGCCGAACCCTAATAGTTCACTTTGATGAATATTATATCAAACATTTTATCAATGCCAGTCAAATAAGATCATGTCGTGATCAATACAAGGCAAGTCTCAAACGACACCCCGCGCGCCAGCGGAAGGAGTAGCCTGTCAATTTTATGTTTGATATAGTTAATATTTTATCAAATAAATTTAAGAAAATGAAAACACCACCATGGCTGGCGCTGCTCGCCGCCGCCCTCAGCGCTTGCGCTCCGCCCCCATACAATCGGCCGGGGGCCCCCTCCGAACTGGCCGCCCTTGCCAAAACCATGGAAGCGGCGAAAGATGGCCGCCAGGCGGTGCCGCGCGCCTCGGCGAATCCCACCGAGGACCTCAGACAGGCTTACTCGGCGGACTATACCGGCTCGCCGCGCGAGATCGCCCAAAACCTCGCCGACGCAATCGGTTGGCATTTCGAGGAACGCGGCGCCGCCGACAATGCCGTCATCGTCCGCATCAAAAGCGCGTCGCAACCGGCGCTGACGGTGCTGCAAGCCATCGGCGACCAGTTCCCCTACGTACTGGTGGTCGACGCCAAATCCAGAACCATCGCGCTCGACTACACGCGAATGATCATCGGCGCTCCGGCCACCGCCAAAACGCCAGAAAAGCCCCCTGCGCAGAAATACGCGATGGACGGCGGGATCTTCGCCAAACGCGCCTTGGCCGCGCGCGTAGCCTCTGCCTATAAAGCCAAGGGATTTGATAGCCAAATCCAGGTTGCCGGCAGGAAATTCCAGGTTCGAATCGGCCCCTTCCTCGACGACGGCGCTGGCGAGCGCAAGGTCCGGGACGCCCTGGGACCGTTGCGGCGCCTGCCATGAGTCCGCTCGCACGCCGCTCCCGCGCCGCCCTCTTGCCATGGAGACTCGTCTTCGCGCTACTGCCGGCCTTCTCCTGCCAAGCCGCTCCCATCGACCGCGTCACGGAACATTTCGACATCAGACGCACCGCCAATTGCGCGCTGGACGCTTCCCGCCGCTTCAGCGTGCCCTATCTGCTGCTGATGGCGCTGAAAGTAAAGGAATCCGGCGTCCAGTTCAGCAATCCCTACATCACCGGCCGCAATCGCAACGGCAGCAGCGATATCAGCTACTGGCAGATCAACGACAACTGGCTGCCCAAGCTGGCGCGCTACGACATCGACCGCACCCGGCTGTACGATCCCTGCGTCAATGTCCAGGTCGCCGCTTGGCTGCTCTCTTCCGAAGTGAGGCGCACCGGCAGCTGGGTAGCCGGCATCGGCGCCTATCACAGCCCCACGCCAAGCAAGGCCCAGCCCTACGCGGCCCACGTCTTGAAAATCTGGGCCGAGCTGCGGCGCAATCATCCCGGATGGGAATAAGCGGAACAAGACTGATCGATAATGGATTAAATAGATTCAAAAGTTATATCCGGCATCATCGATATCTCCTTGTGGCAAGCGCGCGGCGGCATTAAGGTAAGCGATCATGACAAGCGCCTGCAGCCACCCGCCCACTCAACCGGAGCCCACGATGAAACTGGAAACCCTCGCCGTCCATGCCGGCTATAGTCCCGACCCGACCACCAAGGCGGTGGCGGTGCCGCTGTACCAGACCACCAGCTACGCCTTCGATAGCACCCAGCACGGCGCCGACCTGTTCGACCTCAAGGTGCAGGGCAATATCTACACCCGCATCATGAACCCCACCACCGACGTGCTGGAAAAGCGGATAGCGGCGCTGGAGGGCGGCATAGGCGCGCTGGCGGTGGCGTCCGGCATGGCTGCGGTCAGCTATTCGATCCAGACCATCGCCGAATCCGGCGACAACATCATCGCCACCCGCACCCTGTACGGCGGCACCTACAACCTGTTCGCCCACACCTTCCCGCAGCTGGGCATCGAAGTCCGTTTCGTCGATTACAAGGACCCGGCCGCGATCGCCGCGCTGGTGGACGAGCGCACCAAGGCCGTGTTCTGCGAATCGATAGGCAATCCGCTGGGCAATGTGGTGGACTTCGCCGCCTTCGCCGCCGAGGCCCATCGACACGGCCTGCCGCTGATCGTCGACAACACCGTGCCCTCGCCCTATCTGTGCCGGCCGTTCGAGCACGGCACCGACATCGTGGTCCACAGCCTGACCAAATACCTGGGCGGCCACGGCAACAGCATAGGCGGCGCCATCGTCGATTCCGGCAAATTCCCGTGGGGGCAACACAAGGCGCGCTTCAAGCGGCTGAACGAGCCGGACGTCAGTTACCACGGCGTCAACTACGTGGAAGCGCTGGGCGAGGCCGCCTACATCGCCCGCGCCCGGGTGGTGCCGCTGCGCAATATGGGCGCGGCGCTGTCGCCGTTCAACGCCTTCCTGATCCTGCAGGGCATAGAAACGCTGGCGCTGCGGATGGACCGCATCTGCGACAACGCATTGAAAGCGGCGAGTTTCCTGAAGGAAAGCGCCGCGGTGGAGTGGGTGGAGTACGCCGGCCTGCCGGACCACCCCAGCAAGCCGCTGGCCGACCGCTACCTGGGCGGCCGCGCCTCCGGCATCCTTTCCTTCGGTATCAAGGGCGGCGCGGCGGCCGGCGGCCGCTTCATCGACGCGCTGCAGCTGGTGACCCGGCTGGTCAATATCGGCGACGCCAAATCGCTGGCCTGCCACCCCGCCACCACCACCCACCGCCAGCTGTCGCCGGAAGAACAATTGCAGGCTGGCGTGCGGCCGGAACTGGTGCGGCTGTCGATCGGCATCGAGCACATCGACGACATCCTGGCCGATATCGGCCAGGCGCTGAAGGCCGCGGCGCAGTAAGCGCGCCGCCAAACGCATCCGGGCCGCGATCGCGGCCCGGATTCATTGACTCAAACCAGCGGACTCAGCCCGCCTTGGCCACAGGCCGGACCCGCTGGCCGGCCCTGGCCGACGGCGGTCCCGGCTGGCGCTCGTTCTGCGGCTGGCTGGCCGCTGGCGCGGCGGGCGCGGGCGGAACCGGCGGGTTCATCTTCGACAACCAGGGCAAGGCGCTCAGATTGCCGTTGATGTCGGTTTTGGCGCTCTTGCAGCTCAGGCAAACCGGCTTGCCGTCGCGCTGCTTCAACGCATTGTCCACCCGCTGGCCGAACAAGGCCTGCTGGTGCTGGCGCTGCCAGGCCAGCAGCGTATCCGCCAAGTACGGCAGCGAGGGATCGCTCTGCCGGTAGTGGTTGCGGTAGACGGTCAGCCACAGCTGGCCGGCCTCGTCCTCGCTCAAGATGATGGTCTGGTAGGCGACGGTGACCGCGTCGCCGCGGCTGACGGTGCCGGCCAGCTCCAGCGCGTCGTTGTTGCGCAGCCGGACACAGCCGTGGCTGCGGAAGCCCGGCACCGAGCCCGGCGCGTTGGTGCCATGGAAGCCCAGGCCCAGGCTGTTCTCGCCGAAGCGCACGAAGACCGGGCCCAGCGGATTGTTGGGACCCGGCGGCACGACGGTCTGCACCTCCTTGCCGTTGCGCCGCATCTCTTCCTGGATGGACTTGGGCACGTGCCAGCTCGGCGCGCGGTAGATGCCGGTGATGTCGAAGCTGCCGGTCGGGGTCTGGGTCAGCATCTTGCCCACCGCCACCGGGAAGATCCGCGCCAGTTTGCCGTCCTGGTACAGGAATAGCCGCGCCTGCGGCAGATTCAGCACCAGGTGGCGGCCTATGGGATTGACCGCGACATCCGGCGCGGGCATCACCGCCGCCTGTACGGGAACAGCCAGCCACCATCCCAGCGCCAGCACCGACAACCGCTTCAACATACCGCACCTTCTGTAACCATGATTCACAGTCCTGATTCTAACAGAAAGGCGGCTAATTCCGGGATCGTAAAAAAACCAGCAAGAATCGCCGGTTTTTGAGAAAATCCGCGTTTTACCGTTTGATTTTGCAAGCAAGACGATGACGCACGCACAGACTATTGCCCTGGTCGAATCGCTGGACCACGAAGGCCGGGGGGTCGCCCACGTTGACGGCAAGACCATCTTCATCGATGGCGCGCTGCCGTACGAAAAAGTTGTCTACAGCAGCTACCGCAAAAAGCCCAGCTACGAAAACGCCAACACCTCCGCGGTGCTGAAGGAAAGCTTCATGCGCGCCGAGCCGCGCTGCCCGCACTTCGGCGTCTGCGGCGGCTGTTCGATGCAACACGTGGAATTCACCGCCCAGGTGGCAATCAAGCAGCGCGTGCTGGAAGACAATCTCAAGCGCATCGGCAAGGTCAAGGCGGAACGCGTGCTCACCCCCATCGCCGGTCCGGCCTGGCACTACCGCCATCGCGCCCGCATGTCCGCCCGCATGGTGGCCAAGAAGGGCGGCGTGCTGGTGGGCTTCCATGAGAAAAGCTCCAGCTACATCGCCGAGATGCGCGAGTGCCACATTCTGCCCAAGCACATCTCCGATCTGATCATGCCGCTGCGCGCGATGATCGCCACATTGTCCATCAGCCAGCGCATGCCGCAGGTGGAAGTGGCCGTCGGCGACAAGCTGGACATCCTGGTGTTCCGCAATATGGACGCCATCACCGACGCCGACTTCGCCATCCTCAAGGCGTTTTCCGACACGCACGGCACCGCCGGGCGCCCGCTGCAGATCTGGCTGCAGCCCAAGGGCCCGGAAACCTGCTACCCGATCTACCCGCTGGACGCGCCCAAGCTGACCTACAGCATGCCGGAGTTCGCGGTGGAGATGCCCTATTACCCCACCGAGTTCACCCAGGTGAACCCGCAGATCAACGCGGTGATGGTGGCCCGCGCGCTGAAGTTTCTGGACCCGCAGCCGGGCGAGCGCATCGCCGACATGTTCTGCGGCATCGGCAACTTCACCCTGCCCATCGCCCGTTCCGGCGCGATCGTGCACGGCATGGAAGGCAGCCAGCCGCTGGTGAAGCGCGCGGTGGAGAACGCCACGCACAACCAGTTGCAGGACAAGGTGAGCTACGAGATGGCCAACCTGTTCGAGGTGACCGAGGAGTCGTTCGCGGCGCTGGGCCATTTCGACAAGATGCTGGTGGATCCGCCCCGCGACGGCGCGGTGCAGCTGCTGAAGGCCATCACCGAGGACACCGCGCCCAAGCGCATCGTCTACGTGTCCTGTAACCCGGCCACGCTGGCGCGCGACGCCGGCATCCTGGTCAACACCAAGGGTTACACGCTGAAGGCGGCCGGCATCATCAACATGTTCCCGCACACCGCGCACGTCGAGTCCGTGGCCTGGTTCGAAAAGACCAGCCCGTGCAAGACGCGCAAGGAAGTCGAGGAAATCGAGGCGATAGAAGCCGCCGAACGCGAGGCCGCCAAGGCGGCGCGCCTGGCGGAGGAAAACGCGGAGAAGGAAAAGAAAGCCGCCGAGCTGGCGGAGAAGGCCGCCGCCAAGGAAGCGCGCCGCGCGCATTACTTCGCGGAACAAGCCCGCCGCGAGGCGGAGGAAGCCCAATCGGGTCAATAGACATGAAAAGCGGCCCGCCCCAGGCATGCGCCGGGGCGGGCCGCTTCTCTTTATCTAAAGACAGATTGTTTGATCTAAAGACAAGTATTATTCTCTGCTTCAGCGCATTGTGCTCACGCCGATGGCATCCGCCCCAAGCGCATGCCGCCCGGCGCGGCGCTGGCCGCATTTTATAAAAACCGGCATACGGCCCGCGGCATCAGGCGGGACCGGAACCATGCTCGATACCTGCCTAGGCAGGGGGAACCCACAAAGCGACTTCATCATGCATATCGTCCAATTCATCATCGGCCTGATCGTGGTACTGGCCCTCACCCAGCTGGTCGCCCGCGACCGCAAGAACATCAAGATCCGCTCCGTGATCCAGTTGCTGGTCATCGAGATCGCCCTGGCGTTCTTCCTGCTCAACACTACCTATGGCCTCGCCATCGTCGGCAGCATTTCCGGCGTCTTCACCAAGCTGATGGATTTCGCCGGCGAAGGCACCAAGTTCGCTTTCGGCGGCATTCAGAACAAGGATGAATTCAGCTTCTTCCTCAACGTGCTGATGCCCATCGTGTTCATCTCGGTGCTGATCGGCATCCTGCAGCACATCCGCGTGCTGCCGGTGGTGATCCGCGCGATCGGCTTCGTGCTGTCCAAGATCAGCGGCATGGGCAAGATCGAGTCGTTCAACGCCATCAGCTCGATGATGGTCGGCCAGTCCGAAAACTTCATCGCCTACAAGAACATCATCCACACCTTCGACGAGAAGCGCATGTACACGCTGGCCGCCACCGCGATGTCCACCGTGTCGATGTCCATCGTCGGCTCCTACATGCAGATGATCGAGCCGCGCTTCGTGGTGACCGCGCTGGTGCTGAACCTGTTCAGCACCTTCGTCGTGCTGTCGCTGATCAACCCCTACGACAGCGCGCTGGGCGAGGACGAGCTGATCAGCAGCGACGCGCACCGCGTGTCCTTCTTCGAGATGCTGGGCGAGTACATCCTGACCGGCTTCAAGATCGCCGTGATCGTGGCCGCCATGCTGGTCGGCTTCATCGCGCTGATCGCCTGCGTGAACTTCATCTTCACCGCCATCTTCGGCATCAACTTCCAGACCATCCTGGGCTACGTGTTCTGGCCGTTCGCCTGGCTGATGGGCGTGCCTAGCCACGAAGCGCTGACCGCCAGCAGCATCATGGCCACCAAGCTGGTGACCAACGAGTTCGTCGCCATGCTGGAACTGAAGAACCAGGCGGCGCACCTGTCCAGCTACACCCGCGGCGTGCTGTCCATCTTCCTGGTGTCCTTCGCCAACTTCAGCTCGATCGGCATCATCGCCGGCGCGGTGAAGGGCCTGGACGAAGAGCGCGGCAACATGGTGTCCCGCTTCGGCCTGAAGCTGGTCTACGGCTCATCGCTGGTGAGCATCCTGTCGGCGCTGATCGCCGGCCTGGTGCTGGCTTCCTACTAAGCCCCGACCGCCCCGCCAAGCCGCCCGCCCCTGCGCGGGCGGTTTTGTTTTGCCCCGCCCTGCCCCATAATGGCCGCCTGACCTAACCAGAAGAATCCGCCATGTCGCACAAGCCGCTCAGCGAACAAGATTATCAACGCCTGTCCGCCACTCTCGCCCGCTTCGCCGGCCACGGCTGCATGAACCTGGAGCGACTGGACGGCTTCTTCGCCGCGCTGCTCGCCGGCCCCGAGGCCGTGCGCCCGGCGGACTGCCTGCCGCTGATCTTGGGCGACGCTTTCGACGACGAGTCGGCCTTTCCCAGCGAAAAAGCGCTGGAGCAGTTCGTGGCGCTGTTGCGCGGACATTGGCAGGACATCGCCGAAGCGCTGAAGCAGGGCGAGTTTCAGCCATGGCTGGATGCCGACGCGGCCGGCCAGACCACAGGCAACGACTGGGCAGAAGGCTTCGCCGCCGGCATGGAGCTGCTGAACGACGACTGGGGCCTGCTGTTCGACTCCCCCGACAACGCGCCGCTGCTCGAGCCGATCATGATCCTGGGCTTCGAACGCCATCCGGACCCGGAAATGCGCCCCTTCGTCGACGCCATCGACGCCGAGACCCGGGCCGAGCTGCTGGCGTCGCTCTCCCCCTCCGTGCACGGCATCCATGATTTCTTCGCCGCCATCCGCCGCCAGCTGGAGCAGGAAGAGCAGGAGCTGGAGCGGGAAGAGCCGCGCCGCCCGCACTGAACGATCCGGTAAACCGGACAGCTGGCTTGCGCGTTAAGAAGCGGTCATTCTTCCAAAACGGGCGCGGCGGATCCGCCGCCCGTTTCTTCCGCGTCCTATCCAAGGGGGAGCCATGAACGCGACCGAAGCCTTGCTGTTTGCCGTGATACAGGGCATCAGCGAATTATTTCCCGTCAGCAGCCTGGGCCACGGCGTGCTGATACCTGACTGGCTGCACTGGTCGATCAACCGCACCCATCCCGACTTCCTGCCCTTCATGGTGATGCTGCACCTGGGCACCGCCGCCGCGCTGCTGATCTACTTTCGCCGCGACTGGACAGACCTGATCGGCGGCTGGCTCAAAGCCGGCGGCCGCGCCAGCAATCCGCACGCGCGCCTGATGTGGCTGGTGATCGCCGGCACCATACCCGCCGGCCTGCTGGGCCTGCTGCTGGAAAAACAATTGCGCGCGCTGTTCACCAGCGCCACCGCGGTGCTGGTTTTCCTGGCGCTGAACGGCCTGATGCTGCTGTGGGGCGACCGTCTGAAAAAGAAAACCGCCTCGCACGAGCTATCCGAGCTGAGCTTCGCCGGCGCGATCAAGATAGGCGCCGGCCAGGCGCTGGCGCTGCTGCCGGGCTTCTCCCGCTCCGGCGCCACGCTGGTGGCCGGACTGGCCCACGGCCTGGACTACGCCTCCTCCGCCCGCTTTTCCTTCCTGCTGGCCACGCCCATCATCACCGCGGCGGGCGTGCTGGAAATTCCCAAGCTGGCGCACCACGGCAGCGGCGCCCCGCAATGGGGGCTGCTGCTGGCCTGCGGCGCCGTTTCGGGACTGTGCGCCTATGCCAGCACCTGGTTTCTGATGCGTTACTTCAAGAAAACCGAAATCGAGTCGCTGCGTCCCTTCGGCTTTTACTGCCTGCTGGTCGGCCTTGTCGGTTTACTGGTCAAACTCGTATAAATGCGCTGGACTTGGCCATGCCTTGATATAAAATGGCATGTGACCAGTAATTCTACTTATTGAAATACAGATGGCGCCGCCAAAGGGCGCTATCTGTGTTTGGAATGCTGGCTCGAGGCGTCAGACCTCATCAAATAATGATATTTTGGAAGAATGAACGTATTGGAAGACCGTAAGAACGAACGCCTGCCCAGCGACCTGGCCAGGCGCGCCACAGCCATCATCGAGATGCCGGACGGCGTGCTGGTCACCGCCAGCCGCGGCGGCCGCTACAACCTCCCCGGCGGCAAGGCCAATCGCGGCGAACTGCGCTCCCAGGCGCTGATTCGCGAAATCCGCGAGGAGACCGGCCTGCGCATCAACTCCATGCTGTACCTGTTCGACCACATCACCCCGTTCAACGCCCACAAGGTCTACCTGTGCATCGCCCAGGGACAACCCAAGCCGCAGAACGAGATCGAGCGCATCGCGCTGGTGTCGTCGCCGGATACCGATATGGATTTGTTCGTCGAAGGACGGGCCATCCTGCGCCGCTACGCCAGGCTGCGCAACGAGGAAACCGCCAAAGGAGAAGCGCTGCGCGCGCTGCTGGGCCTGGCCCGCTACATCGCCAAAGTAGACTGAGGGATTCAATCCTCAAAACAAAAAGGACACGCGTGCGCGTGTCCTTTTTTCTTGCCCGCCATGCGGCTTATTTTTTCACCGCCGACGCGGCATCGCTGGCGGCGCCCTGCTGCTGCATCATCTCCACCATCTCCTGAGGCAGCTCCACCCAGCCTGCGGTCTTGGCGAACGACAGCGTGGCCGCCAACAGCAGCAGCGACAAGGGCGCGAACAGCACCACGCCGGCCAGGGTGCGCATCACGGACACCTGCGCTACCTTGGACAGCGCGTTGACCAGCACCACCAGGCCAAGCAGCGACAGCAGGATGTCTATCACCTTGGCGGCATCTCCCGGCAGCCAGCTGGTCAGCGGCTCCACGAATTGCAGGCCGCTGGCCACCACCACCAGGCCGAACAGCGAGCCGCTGACTTCGCCCTTGCCCCAGCGCAGCCAGACGCCCATGAAGCGGGCGAACAGCAGGGTCTGCAACCAGGTGAACAGCACCATGAAACCGATGCGGCCGGCGATATTGCCGCCCAGCTCGGCGGTATCGCCGCTGGAAACCGCGCCCATCAGCGTCAGCAGCAGCGCCGGCTGCCACCAGGCGTACTGGTAGGCGGCCAGCGGCTTGACCCGCAGGCGCAGCAAATCAAGCACATCGTCGATCAACAGGCGCATGGCATCCTCAGTCGAAAACCACGGTCTTGTTGCTGTACGACAGCACGCGGTTGTCCAGATGCCAGCGCACGGCGCGGGACAGCACCACTTTTTCCAGGTCGCGACCCTTCTCCACCAGATCCTCCACCGTGTCGCGGTGCGAGATGCGGGTGACCTCCTGCTCGATGATCGGACCCTCGTCCAGATCTTCGGTCACATAGTGGCTGGTGGCGCCGATCAGCTTCACGCCGCGCGCGAAGGCGCGGTGATAGGGCTTGGCGCCGTCGAAGGCCGGCAGGAAGCTGTGGTGGATGTTGATCACGCGGTCCGGATAGCGCTCGACGAAGCCGCTGGACAGGATCTGCATGTAACGGGCCAGCACGATGAAATCGACGCCCGCTTCTTCCAGCAGGCGGAACTGCTCGGCCTCGGCCTCGGCCTTGTTGTCCTTGGTGACCTTGATCACATGGAAAGGAATGCCGTTGAACTCCACCAGGCGGCGGCAGGTTTCGTGATTGGAGATCACCAGCGGGATGTCGCAATCCAGCTCGCCGATGCGCCAGCGGTGCATCAGGTCCACCAGGCAATGCTCGTACTGGGATACGAAGATGGCCATCCGCGGCTTGCGCGCGGACAGCGACACCTTCCAGTTCATGCCGTGCTCGTCGGCGATGGGCTGGAACGCGGCGGCGAAGCTGTCCATCGGCAGCGTGAAGCCGTCCAGATCCCACTGCACCCGCATCAGGAACAGGTTTTCGCTGGTGTCCTGATGCTGGTCCGCATGCATGATGTTAGCGTTGTAGGTCATCAGGAAATTGGCGATGGCCGCTACCAGGCCCTTCTTGTCCGGCGCGCTGATCAACAGCGTCGCCGAGTGCTTGTCGTGACTCATGAAGCAAATCCGTAAATTAGTTTTACATGATACTAAAACAGCCGCGGACGGCTGTCTGCAAATTCGCGCGCGGCATGACGCGGTCAAGCCGCCGCCGCGGAAAACAAAATCGCCACAGCCCGGCGCGGCGGCGGCTGTGGCGAACTGGCTTGCGGCCGCAGCTGCGGCGGCGTTCGGCTCAGGCGTTCAGATTGGCGGAGTCCAGCGTATTCTGCAACAGCGTCGCCACCGTCATCGGCCCCACGCCGCCCGGCACCGGGGTGATGAAGCCGGCCCGCTCGCGCGCGACGTCGAATTCCACGTCGCCGCACAGCTTGCCGGTGTCCAGCCGGTTGATGCCCACGTCGATCACCACCGCGCCCGGCTTGATCCACTCGCCCTTGACGAAGTTGGGAATGCCGACGCCGGCCACCAGGATGTCCGCTCCGGCCACTTCCTCCGCCAGATTCTGCGTCGCGCTGTGGCAGACGGTGACGGTGGCGCGCGCCAGCAGCATTTCCAGCGCCTGCGGGCGGCCGACGATATTGGACGCGCCGACGATCACCGCCTTCTTGCCCTTGGGATCGATGCCGTACTCTTCCAGCAGCGTCATCACGCCGCGCGGCGTGCACGGCCGCAGCAGCGGCATCTTGATCGCCAGGCGGCCTACATTATACGGGTGAAAGCCGTCCACATCCTTTTTCGGATCGATGCGCTCGATCACTGCCTGCGGATCGATCTGCGCCGGCAGCGGCAATTGCACCAGAATGCCGTCCACGCCGGCGTCCGCGTTCAAGCCATCGATGATTTCCAGCAATTCCTTCTGGCTGGTGGAGGCCGGCAAATCGTAAGCGAGGGAGCGGATGCCCGCCTTTTCGCAGGCTTTTTTCTTGCTGCCCACGTAAACCGCGGAGGCCGGATTGTCTCCGACCAGGATCACCGCCAGCGCCGGCGCCCGCTTACCCTGCCCCAGGCGCTCTTCCACGCCCGCGCGCACCTTCTCCAGCAGTTTTTCCGCTACCGCCTTGCCATCGATCAATTGTGCCGACATGCCTGATTCCCATATTGGTGCAATGAATAACGGCCGCTATTCTCGCATTAATTGCGCAGTGCAGTAAGGCCGCTCGGCGGAATATTTTTCTTAAGATCAAGATAAATAAAGAAAAAACAAACATCCTATTCCGGCGCGGCGAAAACACCCCGGAAAGCCCCGAAAATATTTGCACAAAGCCGTTGACAGCCCCATGCCCCGTCCGTATAGTTGCGGTCTCTGTTCGGGGCGTAGCGCAGCCTGGTAGCGCACCTGATTTGGGATCAGGGGGTCGCGAGTTCGAATCCCGCCGCCCCGACCAGACACAATGCCCGATAGAGCGCCCGTAGCTCAACCGGATAGAGCACCAGCCTTCTAAGCTGGGGGTTACAGGTTCGATTCCTGTCGGGCGCGCCAGCCGCTTAAGCGGCGGCAACAAACAGTGGTGGATATAGCTCAGTTGGTAGAGTCCCGGATTGTGATTCCGGTTGTCGTGGGTTCGAGTCCCATTATCCACCCCACAATTTGCAAGATTGCGGCATCGCCGCAGTCGAACTGTTTCGACGGTGGATGTAGCTCAGTTGGTAGAGTCCCGGATTGTGATTCCGGTTGTCGTGGGTTCGAGTCCCATCATCCACCCCAAGGTTTCGACCATCGCGTCATCAGCGGTGGATGTAGCTCAGTTGGTAGAGTCCCGGATTGTGATTCCGGTTGTCGTGGGTTCGAGTCCCATCATCCACCCCAGAAACAGCAAAGCCCGACCTCGTGTCGGGCTTTATCTTTTCCCGCCTCCGCAATTATAGAATTGCGACAAAAATGTTCAGATTTGCCGCTTGCCAGTACAGTGAAGCTCCGTATAATCGAATACATTTGCATGTATCCGATTGACTGACAGATAAGCCCATCCACCATGACCACCCTGCAGCCGATCAAGCGCCAGACGCTTACCAGTGCCGTCACCGAATCCCTGCGCCGACGCATCCTGTCCGGCGAGTTCGCCGACGGCCAACAACTGCGCCAAGAGGCGCTGTCCAATGAATACGGCGTCAGCCGGGTGCCGGTGCGGGAAGCGCTGCGGCAGCTGGAGGCCGAGGGGCTGATCCAGATCATCGATCACAAGGGCGCGCTGGTTTCCAAGCTGTCGCTGGAAGACATCCTGGAATTGCTGGAAGTGCGGGCGATGCTGGAGTGCTCGCTGCTGAAGGCGGCCATCCCCTGTCAAAGCTCGGCCGACCACGACGCCGCCCAGCAGACGCTGCGCGAGTTCGAAGTGGCGCTCAACAACAACGACGTGCGCCACTGGGGCGAGATCAACTCCCGCTTCCATCTGGCGCTGTACCGTGCCGCCAAGCGCCCGAACACGCTGGCGCTGATCGAGCAGCTGCACAACAAGACCGACCGCTACACCCGGATGCAGATCCTGTTCACCCGCACCATGGAGCGCGCTCACGAAGAGCACACCCGGCTGCTGGAGCTATGCCGCCAGGGCAAGGCGGACGAGGCGGCGGAATTCCTGCGTTTCCACATCCTGTCCGCCGGCCATGCGCTGGAAAGCTATCTGAAGGGCCAGCAGGCGAATCACTGAGCGCAGCCGCTCCGCCAATCGGCGGCGGCCCTTCTCAGCGCGTCGGCCAGATACAGGCAGGCGGGCCCGGCGGACGCAGGCTCCGCCAGCACCAGGTACAGCGAGGCCTTGCGCACCGCTCCGCTCTTCAGCGGCAGCGGCCTCAGGCTGCCCTCGGCCAGCTGCCGCCGGATGCGGTGGCGCGCCAGCCAGGCAAAGGCCAGGCCGGCCTCCACCATCGCGATGCCGGTTTCCGGCTGCGACACCGTCCAGCGCTGATGCGCGCCCAGCCAACCCTCGTCCCGCGGCTGGCGAATGCCGGAATCGCGCAACACCACCTGCACCTCGCCGCGCAGCCTTTCGCCGTCCAGCTCCCCGCCGTGCGCATGCAAGCGATGGCCCGGCGCCGCGCAGGCGATGAACTCCGCGTCCAGCAGCCAGTCGCCCAGAAAACCCTGCGGCACCCGCCCCGCCACCGCCAAGGCTGCATCGCCCTGGTACAAGGCGTCGTCGGCGCCCGACATCACCACCTCATGCAATTGCAGCCGCGTCTCCCGGCAGTGGCCGGCGAAATCGCCGCAGGCGGCTAGCACCACCTCGGACGGCAACAGACTGTCCAACGCCACCTTCAGCTCCGGCTCCCATCCCCGGCGCAGGCTTCCCGCGCGACGCTCCAGCCTGTCGGCGTGGCGCAGCAGCTCGGCGGCTTCGCGCAAAAGCACCTCCCCCTCGCCGGTCAGCCGCATCCGTCGCCCGTCCTGCCGCAACAAGGCGACATCCAGCTGCTCCTGCAGCCTGGCCACCGCGTAGCTGACCGACGACTGGCTGCGATGCAGCTTCTCCGCCGCCTGGGCGAAACCGCCCTCCTCCACGATGGTCCGCAACACCTGCCATTGATCCAGCGTCGTTTTCATAATTGATCAAATTTTTAGATATATATACGCTGAATTTTGCGCTTTTTTATCTGATTTTTCACTGTAAAAATAAAGGACATGAATTCAGACCGGAGAGAGAAATGAGCAAGACCAGCCGCGAAGTGGAACACATCATCAATGGCCGCGAGGTCTCGGATGGCGCCGGCGTGCGCCTGCTGCGGGTGCTTACCGCCGACTTGCAACGGCGGCTGGACCCCTTCCTGATGCTGGACGAGTTCCGCTCCGACAATCCAGACGACTACATCGCCGGCTTTCCCAGCCACCCGCACCGCGGCTTCGAAACCGTCACCTACATGCTGGCCGGCCGCATGCGCCACCGCGACAACGCCGGCAACGAGGGCCTGCTCGGACCCGGCGGCGTGCAATGGATGACCGCAGGGCGCGGCATCGTCCATTCCGAGCTGCCGGAGCAGGAAGACGGCCTGATGCACGGCTTCCAGCTGTGGCTGAACCTGCCGGCGGATCGCAAGCTGTGCGAGCCTTGGTATCGCGACATCCCCGCCGCCGAGATCCCCTCTGCGCCAGCCCAAGGCGAGGCGCGCCTGATCGCCGGCAACTGGCGAGGCCAGGCCGGCGCGATGCAGCGCGAAGCCACCGAACCGCTCTACCTGGATCTGCATCTGGACGCCGACCGCGAAGAGACGCTGGAAATCCCGGCCGGCCACAATGCCTTCCTCTATGTTTACCAGGGAGAAATCGCCGTCGGCGCGCGGCAGCGCGGCGTCAAGGCCAGGCAGATGGCGGTGCTGGACAACCGCGCCGGCAGCGACGGCGTCGTCGTCCGCGCCGCGGCCGACAGCCGCCTGCTGCTGATCGCCGGCAAACCCCTGGGCGAGCCCATCGCCCAGTGGGGCCCCTTCGTGATGAATACGCGCGAACAAGTGGAAGAAGCCATCAGCGATTTTCGCGACGGACGCTTCTAATAGCCTGTTCAACGCCTCGTGAACAAAGGCGAAACTTGAACAGACCCTAAATCCAACTCATTGCCTGGAGCCGCCATGCCTCTGCTTACGCAAACCATAGCCAGCCAGGACCGCGACATCGGTTTTCCGGTGCGCCGGCTGCTGCCCACTCGCCAGGCGCGCCGCGTCGGTCCCTTCGTGTTTCTCGACCACATGGGTCCGGCCCATTTCTCCGCCGAAGGCAGCGCCGGCGATGTGCGGCAACATCCGCACATCGGCCTGGCCACCGTCACCTACCTGTTCTCCGGCGCGATGATGCACCGCGACAGCCTGGGCACCGTGCAGCGCATCGAGCCCGGCGCAGTCAATCTGATGACCGCCGGCAGCGGCATCACCCACTCCGAGCGGGTGCCGGCCGACATCCGCCGGCAAGGCGTCGCGGTGGAAGGCATGCAGCTGTGGCTGGCGCTGCCGGACGAGCTGGAGGAGTGCGAGCCGGCTTTCGCCCACTACCCGGCCGAAGACCTGCCCCGCTGGCGGCAGGACGGCGTGGAGCTGAACCTGTTGATGGGCGAAGGCTGGGGCCGCAACGCGCCGGTCGCCTATCCGCTGCCGGTGTTCTACGCCAGCGCCGTCATGCCGGCCGGCTCGAGGCTGGCGCTGCCGGAAGGCGTGGAAGAACTGGCCGCCTATGTCGCCGCCGGCGAGCTGGACGTGGACGGCGCCGCGCTGGACTCCAATCAACTGGGCCTGCTGCGAACCGGCCAGGGAGGCGAGCTGATCGCGCGGCGCGACAGCCGGGTGATGCTGCTGGGCGGCACGCCCCCGGCCAGCCCGCGCTATCTGGACTGGAACTTCGTATCCAGCCGCCGCGAGCGGCTGGCCCAGGCCCGCGCGGATTGGATCGAGCAGCGGTTTCCCATGGTGCCGGGCGAGACGGAGTTCATTCCTCTGTGATGGCGGCCGCGCCAAAACAAAACCCCCGCCAGTTTCCTGACGGGGGTTTTCGCTTGGCTGAAGCGCCTTACTTGCTCTGGATGCCGCCCTGCACCACCGTCGGCACATTTTCGTGCTCGGCGCGGATCAGCGGCGCCTTGCCGGACGTCACATCGCTGACCGCCTGCTTCAGGATGCCGGACGGCGTGCTGTTCAGCTTGACCCCGCCGCCGCCGTTGTAGCGTTCGGTGGCGATGTCGGCGGTTTCCACCTTGGAATCGCCCAGATCCACCTTGCCGTTGGCGGACGAGACGGTCGCGCCGGTCAGCTGGGTCTTGCCGCCCACTTGCAGCGTCACGCCGTCGGCCCCGGCGATGCCGGTTACGGTGCCGACCGAGTTGTCGCGCTTGACGCTGACGTCCACGTCGGCCTTCAGCTCGGTGCCCTTGTCCTGGGCGTTCAGCAGCTTGTCCTTCAGCGTGTTGCCGCCTTTGCGCGCCAGGGTGTCCAGCGTGCCGGACTTGGCCGGGCCGGAGGTCGGCTGCTCGGGCAGGGTGACGGTTTCGCTATTGGCGTTGAAGCTCACCGCATTGGTGGTGTCTTCCTTCAGACCCTTGTTGAAGGCCAGGCTGTCATACTTCTCCTTCACCTTGTCGGACGCGGCGTTGACCAGTTCGGTGCCCTTCTCCTTCACTTTGTCCTTCAGCGGGCCGGCCTTGTCGGCGGCCTGATCGACCAGGCTGGCCTCCTTGCCGTTGGAGCTGTTGACGCCCAGCGCCACATCCACCTTGACGCTGTTGTCGCGGTCCTGACGGCTTTCCAGCGCCAGCTTGCCGCCCACTTGGCCAGCGACGGTCTTGCCGCTGACGTTGGCGCCGGCCAGAGTGGCGTTGCCTTCGGCGTTCAGCTCCACCTGCTGCTTGCCGGTGATGGAAGCATTGGCGTTGCTCAGCTTGTCCTGCTGATCCACCTTGACGCTCAAGCCCGCGCTCACGTCATGCACGTTCTTGGCGCTGTCCGGCTTGATCTGGCCGTTTTCCTTGTCGCTGCTGGCCTTGTTGCCGCCGCCGATATTGCCGGCCACGCTCCAGTTGTTGCGCTGGCTGCTGGACTGCGCCGACTCCAGGCGGACATCGCCCTGGCTGTCCAGCTTGACGCTGTCGCCCTGCACCTGGGTGCCGCTCAGGCGGATGCCGCCGCTGCCGGCCTCGATGCTGGCTTTGCCGCCGCTGGCCACGCTGCCGCCAGCCTGGCTGCGGCTGGACTCGTCGGTGCTGGCGTAATTGCCGCCGGCGCCCACATTGAAGCCCTGGCTCGCCTTCTCCTGGCCGTTGCTCTGGCTGCCGCCGGCCTTGACGTCGAAGCCCCACTGGCTGCCGGACTTGTCGGCGCTGGATTCGGCGGCCTTGAACTCCACCTTGTCGCCCTTCAGCGCCACGTCGCCGCGGCTGGCGATCTTGTCGCCCTGCAGCGCCAGCTTGCCGCCGGCCGTCAACGCCACGCCGGCATCGGCGTCCACACCGCCGGTCACGGCGGCGCTGGAGTTGGCTTGCTGCTTGTCCACGTTCACCGCCACTGCGCCGCTGCCGCCGACATTCTTGCCGCCGCCTTCGATCGGGCTGGTGGTGATGGCCAGATTGGCCTTGCCGCCCACGGTGCGCTGCTCGCTGCTGCTGGTATTGCTGGCCTGGCTGAAGCTCAGGTCGCCGCCCGCATTGACGCTGGCCGCGCCCTTGCCGCCGGCGATGGCCACGCCCTGGTAGGCGGCGTTGTTGTCCACGTCCACCTTGACGCCGTTGCCGGCGCGGATGCCGCCAGTCACCGCGGTGGAACTGGACGAAGCGCTGGTCACCGTGCTGCCGCTGCCTGCCGCCTTGACGTTCACGTCCTCGCCGGTAGTGGTGTAGACGCGCACGCCGACATCAGCCTCGGTCTTGCTGCCGCTCTGGCTCTGGGTATTGGCCGCGGCGGTGAATTGGTGGCTGTCCGCCTTGATCTCCACCGTGTTGCCCGCCTGGTACTGGGTGCCCTGGTCGCTCAGCCCCGCCTTGGCGTCCACCTTGACGTTGCCGCCGTTCAGACTGCTGGCCTGCGCGGTGCTGGACTGGCTGATTTCCGAGCCGACGCCGGCCTTGACGCCAAGGTCCACACCCAGATTGGCCGCGCCCAGATTGCCGGCGGCGCCGGCCGCGCCGACCACATCGCCCTTGACTACTTTTTCGCCGGCCGCCACCAGCGGACGAGTCACGCCGCTGTAATCCGCGTTGACGCCTACCTCCACGCCCCAATGGCTGCTGTCGGTGGTGGTTTTCTGGGTGCTGTTGGCAGCCTGGTTGTCGATGCGGCCGCCAGCCAGCTTGATGTCGCCATCAGCCTTGACCTGGGTGCCCTGGTTGCGGATGTCGCCGTCGCCATTGCCGGCGACGATGCTGACGCCGCCCTTGGAGCTGATGGCGCTGACCTGGGCCGTGCCGCTCTCGGAGCGGCTGCTGCTGTTCTTCTGGTCCACACCCAGCGCCAAACCAGTCTTGTCCAGGCCGGCGTCGACATAGATGCCGCCGCCGGTGACGCTGCTGCTCTTGCTTTCCTTCACCGTGTCCTGCGCCGCGTTCAGGCTGACGTTCTGGCCGCTGAGAGCCGCGCCGCCGACGCCGGCCTTCAGCTTGGAGCCGGTCACCGTCAGATCGCCCTGGGCATTGAGCGCCACCTTGTCGCCGGACAGCGTCGCCACCTGGTTCTGAGTCGCGTCGCGATCCACGCTGCTGCTGGTATGCTCGATGCGCACGCCGCCGCGGTACTGCTTGTCGCCGGTGATCTCGCCGACGCCGCGCAGCGCCAGCTCGGTGTCCTTGCTCTGCACGGTGTCGCGGGTCTGCGACGCCGCCACCTTGATGTCGCCGTTCGCGGAAACGTTCAATTCGCCGCCGGCGCGCACCTGGCTGCCGCTGATCGCCACGTCTTTGGCGGACTGGATGGTCAGATTGGTGTCCGACTTCAGCTCGGCGTTGACCGCCTGCTGCTGGCTGGCGTTGCCCTTGCTGCTGCTCTTGGTGATGTTGAAGGCGGTGCCGCTGCGCTGATCGGTTCGGGTTTGCGACTGATTGACCACGCTGTCGATGCTGACATCGCCGTTGCGGCTGATCGCCACCGCGTCCTGCTCGCCGCGGGAGCGGCTGCCGGCGATCGCCACGCTGTCGCCCTGCAGCGTCAGCTTGCCGCCGGCGGTCAGGTCGCTGCCGGTGTTGACGGTGTCGGTCTTGCCGTTGTCGCGATTGCCGCCGCCGCCGATGCCGCCCCAGTACACCTGATCGTTGCGCTGGTTGTTCAGGCTCACGGTCTGCTGCACGCCCAGGCTGAGCGCGCCGCCCGCGTTCAGGCCGGCGTCGCGGCCGGCGGCCAGCTTGGCCGCGTTGGCGTCGATATCGCCGCTGGCGCGGACGCTCAGGTCCCGGCCTGCGCGCAGCTGGCTTTGCGCCAGGCGCTGCTCGCTGGAAGCATTGTCCCAGGAGCCGGTCTCCAGGCTGGCGCCGTCGTTCTTACGATTGCCCTGGTCGCGGCGGGTGTCGGTTTCCGTCACGCCGCTCAGCTTCACGCCGCCGTCGGCCTGCAGGCGGATGTCCTGGCCGGCGCTGACGCTGCCGCCGCGGATTGCGATCTGGCCGCGCGGCTGCGCGCCGTCGGCCGCCTGATTGTCAGCAGCCGATGCCGCCGCGGTCAGCGTGGCATCCTGGTCTGCGCGGATGCGCACGCCTTCCTGGCGCTGGGTGGTTTCGTTCTGGTCTCGGTTGTACGCCCAGGAGTTTTTCCAGGCGTGATTGCTGCTGCTCGATGTGCTTTCCGCCAGCTGGCTGTCCAGCGTCACGTCCTTGCCGCTGACCGCCACGTTGCGGCCGCTGATGTCGGTGGCCGCCAGCGTGACGGCATCGCCGGCGCTGAGCGCCACATCGTCGCGCGCGCTGATGGCGCTGCGCTTGATGCGGGTGTCGCTGCTGTTGCTGGCGGTATTGGTTTCGCCGGTTTTCCAGATGAACCAGCTCTCGTCATGGCTGCTGTCCTGAGCGGTGGAAGTCTCCACTCGGCCGCGGCTGTCGATCTGCCGCGCGGCCAGGGCCACCTTGCCTTCGCTGGCGTGGATCTGCGCGCCTTCCAGCGCCAGTTTGCCCTGATTGGCCTCCACCGATACTTCCTGCGCGCCGTTCAGGCTGCCGCCCACGTTCACGCCCGCGCCGTCGGCGGTGCTGATGATGTTGATGCGGCCGGCCTGCATCGCGCCCAGGAACACGCTGTCCAGCGAGCCCACGCCCTCAGGCGCCTTGTCGCTGCGGATGATCCTTGCGTCGCTGCCCTGGTAATCCACCAGGTTGAAGCCGGCGCGGGCATTGATCCGGTCGCGCGCGGCGACATTGCCGCGGACATCGATGCGCGGCGCGATCAGGTCCAGCACGTTGACGCCGCTCAGGCCGGAGCCGTTGACGGTGAGCGCGTTGCCGTTCATCGCCGCCTGCAAGGAAGCGATGGCGCCGTTTTCGATATTGGCATTGCCCACCAACAGCGACGCGCGCGGAGTATTGATGAAGCCGCAGCCGCTGCAAGTGATGCCGTTGGGGTTGGCCAGCACATAATCAGCGGCTTTGCCGAACACTTCCTGCTTGCCCAACAGCAGAGACGGATTGCGGCTGATCACTTCATTCAGGATCACGCTGGCTTCGCGCCCGCCCAGCAAGGCGTTGGCGCCCAATTGGCCGGCCAGCTGCGATTGGCCGCCAGTGGCGGAGTTGTTGAACACCGCGCCCGGCTTGCCGACGTTGAAATCCTGGTACTGGTTATGCGACAGGCCCGCGGCGCTGGGCGCCACGATATTGACCACCGCCGCGCCGTTGGCGGCATTGCTCACCTGAGGCTGCGCGCCGTTGCCCCCGGCTACGATGCCGGCTGCCAGCGTGGCTTCCGCCACGCAAAACGCCAGGGTCAGCGCCGCGGCCACTTTCCCCGTTGCCGATAATCCGAAATTTATTTTTTTCTTCATGATTTGAGTCCCGTTCATCCAAAGAACAAGCAGATCCGGCCTCAGGCCGCTTCATCCAACCCATGTCGCGCGAGCATCGCCGGCCTGCCTGCCGTTCTTACCCGCACTAAAACATACGTTTGATTTCTAATCTACGTCTCTTTTTAAATCAATTCAAATGAAATACTGCCAATACCGCTTAGTCGCGTACGCAGCTAATTTCTTTCAGAATATTTATGCTTTTAAAAACAGATGCCAAAGGCATCACCAGGACAACGCCAGCCTGGCGAACAACTGATGGCCTTCCGGCTGCCAGCCGGCGGGCTTGTACAAAGGTCGGCTGTATTCCAGATCCAGACTGGCCTTGCGATAGCTGAACGCCAGGCCCAGGCTGACGCCGGCAATGCTTTGCCACTGTTGGACCGAGCCGTTCGGCAATACCCGGCCGCCATCCAATCCCAGCCTCGGCGTCACGCCAACGCCTGCCATCTCGAAGCGGCGCGACAGCGTGTTGCGCCAGGACCAGGCGGTTTCGCCTGCCAACGTGTTGCGGCGAAAGCCGCGCACCGCGCTGGCGTCGGACACGTCCATCTGCTCGACGCCGGGCAGGTAGTCGCGGCTGGTCTGGCCGACCAGCGTGCTGTTGAGCTGGTACGGCCCGCCGGGAAAGGCCAGGCTTTGGAACCAGTTCAGCGACGCCTTCCACTTGGTGAACTGCGGATTCGGGCCGTCCGGCGAACGCGGGTCCGGCGCGCTGGCGCCCAGCCAACGGGTGCCGCGCTGCACGCCGGCATCGGCGATCAACACCCCGCCGCTAAGCAGCTGCAGACGCGACAAGCCCAGCTCGGCCACGCTCAGCGTCGGGCTGCTGACGCCGAGTTCACTGTCGAGAAAATAATTGCGCACCCGCTTATGGGTTAGCTGGGCCATCAGTGAGGTGGTCTGGTCCTGGCCGCGGCTCATTACCCAGTCCGTACGCAGGCCGCTCTGAGCGGTACTGCCGGACAACTGCGCCACGCCATTAGGAAACTGCTGTGTGTTCAGATAATCGGCGCGGCTGGCGAAGGCGCTGAAAGTCCAATAGCCGTAGGGCAAGGAATAAAACAGCGACTCGCTGCGGCTGTGCCGCACCGCGTTGTCGTTGCTGGTGCGCTGCGCCGACACGCTGATGAAGTCGGACAAGCCCAGCGGGCTGTCCCAGGACAGCCCCACCCCGGCCTGCACCCGGCCGGTGCTGTCGCGGCCGGTGTTGTCGGCGTTGAAGTTCAGCCGCCAGGGCGCGTCCATATTGTTGCGCAGGCTCAGGATGGAGCCGCCCACCGTTTCGCCGGGCAGGATGTCCAGCGTCGCCTTGCTGGACGGCAACCGGTTGGCCTGGTCCAGTCCCTGGTCGGCGTCGTGGATGTTCAGCGGCCGTCCAATCACCCCGGGAAACAAGGTGGCCGGGTTGCTGCGCCGGTCGGCGCTGACGATTTTTTCCACCCGCCCCTCATGCACGCGCAAGGTCAGCACGCCCTGTTCGTCCGGCCCTTCGGCCGCCACCCGCGCGGCGATATAGCCCTTCTTCAGATAAAGCTGGGTCAAGGCGCGGCTGTAGCGGTTCAGCTCTTCATTGCTCAGGCAGTCGCCCGCCAGCTCGCCCAGCGAAGCCACTTCCTTGCGGCTCAGCAGCTTGATGCCGGCCAGACGCACGCCCTTGACGCGCAGGCAATCCAGCTCGCTCATGTCCTCCGCTTCCGGCCGATGCATGGTGTTGCTGTCCGGCAGCATCTGCCGCAGACGCTGCTGCTGGATGATGGCGTCGAAGCGGCGGCTGTTGTCTTGCAACAAGCGCCGCGAATCGTTTTCCATCTGCTGATGCATGCTGCCGGACATGCCGGGCACTTCCGCGGCTTGCGCCGCCACGCCCCAGCAGACTATCCCCGCCATCCGCCACAATCTGGCCGAAGATAGTTTTTTGTATTTAATCATCACTAGATTCTTAACTATTTTTAACAAAGGAAAACAGAAATCCCATTGCGCGTCCAGACTAATGAGAATAACTATCAAATAATGACAAAATTACCCAAGCTTGATGCCAGCCTTGCGGCGTCGACGCAACACAAGATGCAATATAAATAAAAAACCCGGCCAATGGCCGGGCTTGTCCCTTAGTCGTTTGATTCTGAAATACCTTTCAGAAAATCAGCAAAAACTTATACGAATGCGAAGTGGGCGCGCTTGATATTGCACAGCAATTCATAGGAAATGCTGCCGGCGGCGGCGGCAACCTCGTTGACCGATACCGCGTCGCCCCACAATTCCACCTCGCTGCCGATGCCGGCCTCGGGCAGATCGCTCAGATCCACGGTGATCATGTCCATCGACACCCGGCCGATAATGCGCGAACGGCGGCCGTCCACCGCCACCGGGCTGCCGCTGGACGCCAGCCGCGGATAACCGTCGGCGTAGCCGCAGGCGATCAGTCCCACCCGGGTCGGGCGATCCGTGACGAAATTGCTGCCATAGCCGATAGGCTCGCCGGCGGCCAGTTCGCGCACGCCGAAGATCCGGCTGCTCAAGCGCATCACCGGTTTCAACGCATCGCCCTGCAAGTAGCCGGCCGGCAAGGGGTTGGCGCCGTACAGCACGATGCCGGCGCGGCCCCAGTCGCGGCGCGCGCGCGGATGGCACAGCAGGCCGGCGGAATTGGCCATGCTCTCCTCCCCCGGCAGACCGGCGGTGGCGGCGTCGAAAGCTTCTATCTGCGCCTGCGTCATCGACACCGCCGGCTCGTCGGCGCGGGCGAAGTGGGTCATCTTCACGATGCTCTCCGCCTTGCCGCTGTCCCGCAGCCGCAGCCAAGCCGCGCGGTAATGCTGCGGCAAAAAGCCTTCGCGGTGCATGCCGCTGTCCAGCATCAGCCAGACGCGGAACGGCTCGGCCGGATTGGCTTCCTCCAGCATGCGCAGCTGGCTCTCGCTCTGCACCACCAGCCACAAGCGGTGGCGCTCGACCTCGGCCAGCTCGGCCGCTTCGAACACCCCTTCCAGCAGCAGGATGGGGGCGGCCACGCCGGCGGCGCGCAGCTGCAGCGCCTCTTCCAGGCAGGCGACGGCGAAGCCGTCGGCGATGTCGGCCAGCGCCTGCGCGCAACGCACCGCGTTGTGGCCGTAGCCATTGGCCTTCAGCACCGCCAGCGTCTTGCCGCCGTGGGCGGCGCGCGCCAGCAGATAGTTATGGCGCAGATGGTCCAGCCGTATCGTCGCGATCAACGGACGCATCGGATCAGGCCCCTTGCGCCGCGGGACGGATCACCGGCACCACCAGGGTTTCGCCCTGTTTGGCGTAGCGCTGCATCGACAGGCCGTCCACGCTGATTTCCGGCTTGGCGCCGGTGATCAGGTCGGCCAGCACCTTGCCGGAGCCGGCGCACATGGTCCAGCCCAGCGTGCCGTGGCCGGTGTTCAACGACAGGTTGGCGAAACGGGTGCCGCCGACGATGGGCGTGCCGTCCGGCGTCATCGGGCGCAGGCCGGTCCAGAAGCTGGCCGCCTTGATGTCGCCGCCGTTCGGGTACAGGTCGCCCACCACCATTTCCAGCGTCTCGCGGCGGCGCGGGTTCAGCTCCAGATTGTAGCCGGACAGCTCGGCCATGCCGCCGACGCGGATGCGGTCGTCGAAGCGGGTGATCGCCACCTTGTAGGTTTCGTCCAAAATGGTGGAGGTCGGCGCGCCGGCCGGATTGGTGATCGGCACCGTCAGCGAGTAGCCCTTGACCGGGTAGACCGGGATGTCGATGCCCAGCTCCTTCACCATGTCGCGGGAGTAGCTGCCCATCGCCACCACGTAATGGTCGGCGCGCAGCAGCTCGTCGCCGACGCGCACGCCGGTGATGCGCTTGCCGTCGTTCTCGATGCCGTCCACCGTCACGCCGAAGCGGAACTCCACGCCCTTGGCGCGGGCCAGCTCCGCCAGGCGGCTGGTGAACAGATTGCAATCGCCGGTTTCGTCATTGGGCAGCTGCAGGCCGCCGGCCAGCTTGTGCTTGACAGCCGCCAGCGCCGGCTCGACGCGGACGCAGCCGTCCGGGTCCAGCACGTTGAAGTCCACGCCGCACTCGCGCAGCACGGCGATGTCCTTGGCCATGCCCTCAACCTGGGCCTGGCTGCGCAACAGCTGCAGCGTCCCGCCCTGGCGGCCTTCGTACTGCAGGCCGGTTTCGGCGCGCAGTTCCTTGATTTTGTCGCGGCTGTACTCGGCCAGGCGCATCATGCGGCCCTTGTTGACCGCGTAGGCCTTCTCGTTGCAGTTGGCCAGCATTTTCGCGATCCACTGCAACTGGTACAGGCTGCCATCCGGGCTGATGGCCAGCGGCGCATGGCGCTGGAACATCCACTTCAGACCCTTCAACGGGATGCCGGGCGCGGCCCACGGCGCCGAGTAGCCGGGGGATATCTGGCCGGCGTTGCCGAAACTGGTTTCCAGCGCCACGCCTTCCTGGCGCTCCAGCACCGTCACCTGGCAGCCTGCCTTGGCCAGATACCACGCGGTGGATACGCCCAGAACGCCGCCGCCCAGCACGATTACCTTCATTTCTGTCTCCGTTTGTAGTCTTGGCACTACCAGATAGTGAATTCCGCTAGTATATGCATTGACATCTGGTTTTTTTCACTGAAATTGATAAAAATCAAATGATCATTCTCAAATCTTTCTCATAAAAACAGTGAAAACATGAAGCCACTTCCCGCCGTCGCCAAAGCCCTGGACAAGATGGACCGGAAAATCCTGCGCATCCTGCAGAAGAACGGCCGCATCGCCATGACCGAACTGGCCGAAAAAGTAGGCCTGTCCACCACGCCCTGCACCGAGCGGGTGCGGCGCATGGAGCGCGACGGCATCATCGAGGGCTATTACGCCCGCCTCAATCCGCACGCGCTGGGCGGCTCGCTGCTGGTGTTCGTGGAGATCAAGCTGGAGGCCAAGTCCGGCAACATCTTCGATGCCTTCCGCCGCGAGATCATGAGCATCCCGGAGATACTGGAATGCCACCTGGTGTCCGGCGATTTCGACTACCTGATCAAGGCGCGCATTCCGGACATGTCGATGTACCGCAAGCTGCTGGGCGACATCCTGCTGCAGCTGCCTTCGGCCAAGGAGTCCAAAAGCTATGTGGTGATGGAAGAGGTCAAAGAGACCCTGCAACTGCCTCTGGGAGACTGAAATACCCCTTTAAAATCAATGCATGAAACTTGACCAAATCCCAGAAAAAGCTTGCTTTTATGTCTTGAGTCAACCAAACCAAAAATAATAAACCTAGTAAAAACACGTACGTAGGCGGGAGATAGGGATGTTTGGTTTCAAGAAAGCAACGAATCAGGCCGAGGATGCGGCGCGCAAGGTGCGCCAGCTGGAAAGCGTGCTGGATCATGCGGATAATCTGATCATGCTGTGCGACACCAGTCGCGACAACGCGATTTTCTACATGAACCGGACTGCGCGCGATGTGCTTGGCCGCCATCGAGAAATGATGAACCAGAAATTCCGGGCCGGCGTCGATGTCAACCATGCCCACGGCCACAGCATCCACCAGTTCCACCGGGATCCGGAGCACAACCGCCGCATCCTGGCCGACCTGGCCAGCCGCAAAATGGAGCAGCACGTGGCGATGATTCCGGTGGGCGAGGTCATGTTCGAAACCAAGGTGTTTCCGATCTGGGATTCGGCCAACCCCAATCAACTGCTGTGCTTCATGGCCAGCTTTCAAGACGTGTCCTCTGAAATCCGCGCCCAAAAGCTGCAGGAACAAGGCAATCAACGCCGCGACTTCCTGGAGGCCCGCATCAATGAGCTGTCGGAAAACATGCAGGCGATGAGCGCCACGATCCAGAACGTGGCGGTGCAGACCGCGTCGGCGTCGGAATCGGCCGAACTGATGCTGGGCGAAGGCCGCAAGGGCGCGACCATCGTAAACGAAACCAGCGGCAGCATGAAAAGCGTGGGCGGCATGGTGCGCGACACCGCCGACAGCCTGGAGTCGCTGGGCCAGCGCTCCGTGACCATCGGCCAGATCATCGGCGTGATCAAGGACATCGCCGACCAGACCAATCTGCTGGCGCTGAACGCCGCCATCGAGGCGGCGCGAGCCGGCGAGATGGGCCGCGGCTTCGCCGTGGTGGCCGACGAGGTGCGCAAGCTGGCCGAGCGCACCACCAAGGCCACCCAGGAAATCGGCGACATGATCCGCGACATCCAGCACGAGGTGAAGCAGAACGTGGAGGCGATCGAACGCGGCCGCCTACAAGTGGACGCGACCGAGAGCGACTTCCTGCACGCCGAGCAGGCGCTGACCACCATCGTCAACGAAATCAACAATATGCGCGACTTCGTCGTACAGATCGCCAACGCCGCCGAGGAACAGGCCGCTACCTCGCAAGACATCGCCGACAAGCTGGCCGAAATCGTGCGTCAGTCCTGATCATCCATCAAAGACTGGTTATCGGGCCGCTTTTCCCCGCCGCATCGCCCCATCAAACGCCCCGGGCCGCGGACGACACCGCCTGGGGCATTTTTCCGCGCCGGAAATGGCCGCTGCCGCAAAAACCGCGAGCGGAAGCCGCGCCTGGCGCCTTTGGTCCTCATCGGGAATAATGGTCGGGTCATCCCTCCTTCCCGACGAGAACCGCCCATGAGCCTGGAATCGGTCAAAGCCTTCTTCGCCGCCCGCCAAGCGGACATCGCCATCATCGAGCTGGACGTCAGCACCGCCACCGTGGCCGAGGCCGCCGCCGCCCACGGCGTCGAACCCGGCCGCATCGCCAAGACGCTGGCCTTCCGCCTCAGCGACGGCCGCGAGGTGATCTTGGTCGCGCGCGGCGATGCCCGCATCGACAACCGCAAGTTCAAGGACGCCTTCGGCAAAGGCAAGATGCTGCCGCCGGAAGAAGTGGAGGCCATCACCGGCCACCCGGTCGGCGGCGTCTGCCCGTTCGGCCTGGCCCGCGAGCTGCCCATCTATCTGGACGTTTCGATACAAGCTTTCGACGAGGTGCTGCCCGCTGCCGGCGCCGTGCACAGCGCGGTGCGGATCAGCCCGGACCGGCTCGGCGACATCACCGCCGGCCAGTGGGTGGACGTCTGCCAGGCCTTCGCCTGAGGGCCTGCCCGCCTCCGTTTTGCGCGAGCGCGCGTCAAAGAGCCTAGGCCTTGGCAATTCCAAGGCACAGCCTGGGCCTCACTCCCGGGCGAACGCCAGCAGCGGCCTGGGCTGCAGCCGGATGCCCACCATGTCGCCGACCGCCAGCGGCCGCTCATGGCCCAGCTCGGCCAGCAGCCGCCGGCCGGACAGCAGCTCCAGCGCGTAATGGCTGACTGTGCCGCGCAGCACCCTGTCCACCACTCTTGCCCGCAGCGGGCTGCCCGGCTCCGGCAGCACCGCGTCCGGCCGCAGCAGCACGTCCACCTCGGCGCCGTCGTCGAAGGGCAGGCCCTCATCGCATCTCAGCTCCCCGGTCTCCAGCCACACCGCGCGGCCGCTCACTCTGCCGGGCAGAAACGCGCCCTGGCCGATGAAACCGGCCACGTAGCGGTTGGCGGGGCGATGGTAGAGCCCGTCCGGCGCGTCCCACTGCTGCAGCCGCCCCTGGTGCAGCACGCCCACCTGGTCGGCGATGGCGAAGGCCTCGTGCTGGTCGTGGGTGACCATCAAGGCGGCGATGCCCTGCGATTTCAAAATGGCGCGCACCTCGCGCGCCAGCCGCTCGCGCAGCTCGGCGTCCAGATTGGAAAACGGCTCGTCCAGCAGCAATAGCCTGGGCCTGGGCGCCAGCGCGCGCGCCAGGGCCACCCGCTGCTGCTGGCCGCCGGACAGCTGGTGAGGATAACGCGCGGCTTCGTCCTCCAGCCCCACCAGGCTCAGCGCCTCCGCCACCCTGGCCTTGCGCTCGGCGCGGGACAGCGCGGACAGGCCGAAAGCCACGTTGCCGGCCGCCGTCAGGTGCGGAAACAGCGCATGGTCCTGAAACGCCATGCCGACGCGGCGGCGATGGGCGGGCACATTCACGCCCACGCCGAACACCGTCTCGCCCTCCAGCCGGATGCGGCCGGCCGACGGCGTCTCGAAGCCGGCGATGCAGCGCAGCGCGGTGGTCTTGCCGCAACCGGAGCCGCCCAGCAGGCAGGCGATCTCGCCCCCCTCCAGCGCGAAGCTCATGCCGTCCAGCACCGGCCTGCCGGCGAAAGCCAGGCTTACCGCGTCGAATTCAAGCGTCTTGTCCATCTCACACTCCAGGCTTCTGCCGCGACAGCAGCAAAACCGGCAACAGGCCGGCCAGCACGATGGCCACCGAGGGCAGGGCCGCGCGTTGCCACTCGCCCTCGCTGGTCAGGTTGAAAATGCGCACCGCCAGCGTGTCCCAGCCGAAAGGCCGGGTCATCAGCGTGATCGGCATCTCCTTCATCGCGTCGACGAACACCATCAGCATCGCGGTGAAGAGGCCGCCCTTGAGAAGCGGCAGGTGCAGACAGAGCAACAGCCATCCGCCATATACGCCCAGGCTGTTCGCCGCTTCTTCCTGGCTGCGGCTGATCCGCTGCATCGCCGCCTCCAGCGCGGAGTGGGCCACGGCCAGGAAGCGCGACGCGTAGGCCAGCATCAAGACCAGCAGCGTGCCCTTGAACACGGCGGACGCGCCTTCCGGCAGCCAGCGGCCGAAATGCTCGAGCAGCAGATTGTCCAACGCCGCAACCGGCGCGAACACCCCCACCGCCAGCACCGTGCCCGGCACCGCGTAACCCAGCGTGGCCAGCCGGATCCAGGGCCGGCTGCCCGGATCGCGCCGGCCGGCGAAAACCAGGCACAAGGCGATGGCCGGCACCAGCAGCGCCGCCAACGCCGCCAGCGACAGCGAACTCTTCAAGCTGTCGAGCAGGTCGGCGTCCAGATCGCTAGCCAGATGGCCTGCCGCCCAAACCAGTATCTGGCCGAAGGGCAAGGCGAAAGCCAGCGACAAAACCAGCGCGCAGAAGACGCTGGCCAGCCAGCCGCGCGCGCCGGCCAGGCGGGTGCGCGGCAGCGGCGCCGCCCTGCCCGCCTGGACATAGCCGCGCTGGCCGCGGGCGCGCTGCTCCAGCCATAGCAGGACGAACACCAGCAGCGCCAACAAGGACGCCAGCTGCTTGGCGGCGGGCAAGGAGAACAGGCTGAACCAGGCCTTGTAGATGGCCGAGGTGAAGGCGTCGAAATTGAAGATGGCGACGGTGCCGAAATCGGCCAGCGTCTCCATCAGCGCCAGGCCGAGCCCGCCTGCGATCCAGGGCCGGGCCATCGGCAGCGCCACCTTGAAGAAACCGGCCAGCGGCGACAAACCCATCGACTGCCCGACCTCCAGCGCGCGCCGGCCCATGCCGGCGAACGCGTTGCGCGCCAGCAGGTAGACATAGGGATAGAAAGCCAGCGACAGCACCAGCACCACGCCGGGCGTCGAACGAATGTCGGGCACCCAGGCGGAGCTGCCGAAGGCCTCGCGCAACCAGGTCTGGAACGGACCGGTGAAATCGAACAGTCCCAATTGGGAAAACGCCATCACATAGGCCGGCATCGCCAGCGGCAGCATCAACGCCCAGGAGAAAAACCGCCTCCCGGGAAAGTCATGCACCGCGGTCAGCCAGGCCAGCGGCACGCCCAGCAGCAGCACACCGGCGCCGACGCCCAGCAGCAGGACGGCGGTGTTGCGCAGCAGCTCCGGCAACGCGTGCTCCGCCAGATGGCGCCACACTTCGGCGTCCGGCTCCAACAGGCCCAGGGCGATCACCGCCAGCGGAATCAGGGTAAGCAGGCTGGCGGCTGCGGCCGACGCGCGCCAGCGCGAAACGGTAAACGGCATGCGATGCGATCCAACGGCGGCGGGCCCGCATCGTCAGGACGGCGGGCCCGGTTCAACACGAATCGCGGCGGCTTACTTGTAGCCGGCGCGGTCCATCAGCTTGACCGCCTCGGCCTGCCGGGCACCGGCATTGGAGACGTTAATGTAGTTGTGCTTGAAATCGCCCCAGGCCGCCACACGGGCGTCGGGCTTCACCTTGGGATTGACCGGGAATTCCAGATTGACGTCGGCGAACATGTTCTGCGCCTTCTCCGAGCTCAGCCACTCCAGGAATTTCACCGCGCCCTTCTCGTTCCGGGCATGGCGGGTGACGCCGGCGCCGGAAATATTGACATGGGCGCCCTTGCCGGCCTGGTCGGCCCAGAAGATGCCGACCGGCAGCTTCGGCGACTTTTCCATCATCCGGCCATAGTAGTAGGTGTTGGCGATGCCCACCTCGCACTGGCCGGCGGCGATGGCCTCCAGCATCTTGGTGTCGTCGGGGAACGGCGCGGCGGCCAGATTGCCCACCCAGCCCTTGACCACCTGCTCGGTCTTGGCCGGCCCCATCTCGGCCAGCATCATGCCCACCAGCGACTGGTTGTACACCTTCTTGGAGGTGCGCAGGCAGAGCTTGCCTTTCCACTTGGGATCGGCCAGATCGGCATAGCTGGACAGCTGGGACGGCTTCACCTTCTGGGTGTTGTAGAAAATGGTGCGAGCGCGGATGGACAGGCCGTACCACTGCTTGGCCGGATCGCGCAGGTGGGCCGGAATGTTGGCGTCCAGCACCGGCGAATTGACCGCCTTCAGCAGCCCCATGCGCTCGGCCTGCCACAGATTGCCGGCATCCACCGTCAGCAGCAGGTCGGCCGGGCTGTTGCGGCCCTCGGCGCGCAGACGCTCCATCAGCGGGCCTTCCTTGTCTGACACCAGCTTGACGTTGACGCCGGTCTCCTTCTTGTAGGCTTCGACGATGGGCTTGAGCAGTTGCTCGCCGCGCGCGCTGTAGACCACCACATCCTCGGCCAGCGCGGGGCCGGCCACGGCCGCCAGCGCGGCGGCCAACATCAGTTGCTGTTTCAAGGTGTTTCCCCTGTTCGATTGAGACGAAAAGCGAAGTGCGGGGAGCACCGTAACACCAGTTGATAATACTTATCAATACAAAAATAAATTGCAAACAGTGGAACTTTGAGCAGAAAAACCCGCCATCAGCGCGCCGTTCCGAAGCGGACGTAATCCCCCTCCGCCACGCGGGCGCCGCCCTGCGCCACGCCTATCGAGAAATTGGGCTGCACCTGGGTCAGCGTCACGTCGCCGTTCAGGCTCTCCGGCATGCCCAGCTCCCGGCCCGAAATCAGGTCGCGCAGCGGCTGCCCGCTCGAGCGCTTGTACAGCAGCAGCTTGTCGCCCACCGCCATGCCGTCCAGCAGGCCGGCGTTGATGTAAACGCGCTTGCCTTCCAGCCTTACCACGCGGGCGGAGAACGGGATGCAGGAAATCACGCTTTCGATGCGGTCCGACACATTATCCAGCCACCTATCCACCTGCTTGCCGTAGTCGCTCTGCCAGAACGCGACAGAGGCGAAGGGCTGCGGCATGGTCGGAATCACCGGCCCTTTCGAGCTCACCATGCCGCTGACCCTATCCTTGGCTATCAGCGAACCGGTCAGCCCGTCGTATATCCAGAATTCCAGATCGAACTGCCGCTGCGTGGGCACATACTTGACGCCGCCGCCGAACATGCCGGCGAAGGGGCCGTTGTAGAACGCCCCTTGCTGGCTGGTATTGTTGGATTCGAACAGAGACCTGCGCATGCCCTTGTCCATCACCGATGTGGACAGCACCCGGCCCGCCACCACGAACTGCACGTTTTCCCGCTGCCCCAGCTGGCTGGCGGCCTGCCAGCCGGCATCCGGTTCGGAAACGCGGCTGTCGGCCAGCACCGAAACGGTATTGGCGTCCTTCACCACCAGCATGCTGTTGTGCGCCAGCCTGCGCGCCAACTCAGTCGGCAGCGCTGTGGCCAGGTCAGGCATATCGGACGCGTCGGCAGGATGCGCGACGTCGAAATACGTGGTCACCAGCTTGCGCTTCAGCGACCGGCCCACCGGCATTTGGCAGGACGGGTCTCCGCGCCGCTCCGCCGCGGGAGCCTGCGCGGCCTTGGCCTGGCCGGTGTCCACCTCGACCTTGACGTGGTAAAGCTTGCCCTGCGCGTATTCGTTGACGACCCGCACCGCGCCCTGCACCGGGGACAAGGCCCTCAGCGTGCTGGATTCGCCCTGCCGGCCGGCATCGACCAGCTGCGTCGACTCGATGCGCGCGCCCTGCCGGATGGAGAGCAGCTTCAACGCGTCCTGCATCGCCATCTCCCGCGCGGCGACCGGCCCGTTGTCCAGCGGCGCCACGCCCTCGGCGGTCAGGATTTCCGCTTGCGACGGGCCCGACAAAACAAATGCCGCCGCAAGAGCGGCGGCGCGGATAGCGATTCGCGTCATTACTGGGTCACGTAGAAATTGTTGCTGTAGCGGGCTGGCGAAACGGTCATGACGGCGGGCGCCGGCGCGGCCGCCGGGGCCGGCACGATCTTGGTGGCGCCGCAGTTGGCTTCCGGACAGAGGGCGCCGGCGGCGCCGGTTTCCTTGGACGCCTGCATCACGCTGCCGGTCTTTTCCATGGAGTGGCGGAATTGCTTGTAGAACTCCTGGTCCAGCGTGATCTCGGCCACCGCCTCGCTGGTGCCGTCCGGCTTCATCACGGTGGAAACGATGGTGACGCCGCGCAGGTAGGCGTCCACATAGGTGCGGAAGCTGTCGCTGTTGGCGATCATATTGGACACCGAGCTGTTGCCGACCAGCTTCATGCCCTGCACCTGTTCCGCGATCGCTCGGAAGGCGTCCAGCCGGGCGGCGCGCATCGCCAGCAGCTTGCGCTGAGACGGCGTCAGGCTGTTGGTGTAGGGCGCGGCGCCGGAGCCGGTCACGCGGACGACGATGGGCTGGAAGGGATTGACCTCCTTGACCACCACCCTCACCTCCTCGCCGCTGGCCGTCTCGTCGCCGGAGCCTACATAGCCGACGCCCGACGGCACCGAGCCGCTCTCCTTCATCGGCATCGGCGCGGACATCGCGGATGTCTGCGGGGCGGGCGTGGCGCAGGCGGTCAAACCGGCCACCAGGGCGAACAAGGCGAGGCGAGACGTACGACGGACTGTATTCATGGCAATTACCGATAGGTGTTGATGGAATGGTATGAACCATTCCCGGAGCTCGTCAACCTGAAACATCGGCAATAACTGATGAAACTTGAGAAGCGGACGGCATGCGCGGCCTCTCAGTCATGCGCGGCGGCGGCCCGGCTCATCTGTCTGGCCGAGGAAAAACCGGCCGACAGCGCCGCCTTCTCCTTGCCCAGGCCGGCCGAGCGCCACTGCTGGGCCAGCGCCAGCCGCAATGCTCGGTGGTAATCGTGCGCTGAAACGCCGGCCTGATCGCGAAACAGCCGGGACAGGTGGCGCGCGCTGACGTGGACCTTGGCGGCCAGCTCGTCCAGCGGCCAGTCCCGCACCGGGTCGGCGCAGATCAAGTCCTGGGCCCGGTGCAGCGCCGGGTGCAGATGGTTGCGCCAGGCCAGCCATGGCGACAGCTCCGGGTCCTGCGGCGAGCGGCGGAAATACACCACCATCTCGCGCGCCACCGCGCGGGCGATCGCGGGGTCGGCCAAATCGGCGATCAGATGCAGCGCCAGATCGATGCCGGCGGTGATGCCGGCGCTGCTGTAGCACGGGCCATCGGCGACGAACACTCGGTTCTCCTGCACCCGGGCCGCCGGCGCCAGCGCGCGCAGCCGCTCCAGCAGCGTATGGTGGCTGGTGCAGGCGCGGCCGTCGAACACCCCGGCCTCCGCCAGCAGCAGGCTGCCGGAGCAGACGCCGGCCCAGCGGACGCCCGGCTGGCGCCGGCGCTCGGCCAGCCAGGCGACGATGCGCCTCGCTTCCGGCCGGGCATAGGCCTCGATGGACGGCGTCGAGCCCGGCGCCACCACCACCGCTCCCTCCGGCAGCTGGTCCGGCAACGGCGCCAGGCCGCCCAGCGGCAGGCCCAGCGAAGTATCCACCGCTTCCGACGCGCCGACGTAATGCAGACGAAAATCCGCGCCCCGCAGCCCCGCCAGGCGGAGGGCGTCGGCCGGCCCGGCCAGATCCAGCAGCAAGACGTTGGGCGACAGCACGAAATAAACGTCACGCACGGCTGGTTCTCCAGGAAGCGGCCAAGGCCAGCAGCCTGCCGCCGAACACCGTCGCCAGCAATCCGGCCATCAGCAGCCCGCTGCCGGCCAGTTGCGGGGCGGTCAGGCTCTCGCCCAGCAGCCAGTGCGAAGCCAGCAGCCCCACCACCGGCACCAGCAGGGAGAACGGCGCCACCTTGGCCGCCGCATGCCGCGCCAGCAGGCGGCTCCACAAGCCATAGCCGAACATGGTGGCGACAAAGGCCAGGTAGGCGACGGCGAACAGCGACTGTCCGTCGAAGCCGCGCAGCGCCGCCGCGATGCGTTCGCCGCCTTCCAGCTGCCACGACAGCAGCAAGAAAGGAATAGGCGGCGCCAGGCTGGACCAGATCACCAGCCCCAGCGGCTCCACTTTGAAGCCGTCGCGGCCGATCGCGCGCACCACGATGTTGGATGCCGCCCAACTGGTGGCCGCGGCGATGGTCAGGCCGAAGCCAAGCGCCGTCATATTGCCGCCCTTGCCCATGCCTATCAGCGCCAGGCCGCCCAAGGCCAGCGCCAGCCCCGCCAATTGGCTGGCCTGCCAGCGCTCGCCCAGGAAGACCCGGGCCAGCAACAAGGTGAAGAAAGCTTGCGACTGCAGCACCACCGAGGCGAGGCCGGCCGGCATGCCAAGCTTGATCGCGGTGAACAGACAGCCGAACTGCCCCACCCCCACCGTCAGCCCGTACAGCGCCAGGTAACGCCACGGCAGCGCCGGCCGCTTGACGATGAATACCGCCGGCAGCGCCACCAGCGTGAAGCGCAGCGCGCCCAGCAGCAACGGCGGCACGCCGGCCACGCCCCATTTGATCACCACGAAATTCACGCCCCAGACCAGCACGATGGCCAGCGCCTGCGCCACGTCAGCCAGCGGCATGGTCGCTCCCCGGCCACAGCACCGCCTGCGCGACGATCACCCGCTCGCCGTTGAAAGCTGCCGCCGGCGAGCCGTGCAGCCGGTAGCCCAGCGCCAGCGCTTCGCTGACCCGCTTGCAGAAGGCGGAGTCGTCCGGCCCCGTCAGCAACCGATAGGCCGGCAGGCCGTCGGGCGGAATGTCCGCTACATGTTGCGGCATGCTTTCTCCTTATTCAGACAAATCCAATGACGACACCTTATGACATGCCAGCGTCAAGCGGCAAGCGCCGGCGGCTTTCATGCAAAGTTCGCCGCCCGCGCGGGCCGACCAATCATCAGTCCGCCATCCGCCTCAAAGCCTCCTCCACCGTGACGATGGCGGCGAAGCGCCCGGCCAGCACCAGCTCGGTGCGGGCGCGGATGTCGGCGGCGCTATAAACGACGCCGCTGCCGGCATGGGTCATCGGGAAGGTCAGCGTCGCCTCGGTGACGAAATCCACCTCGTAACCCAGGTCGGACGCCACCCGGGTAGTGGTTTCGCAGCACTGTTCGGTGCGAATGCCGGAAATGACCAGCTTCTGGATGCCATGCTTGATCAGCCAGCTCTGCAGGCCGGAATCGGTCAGCGCGTTGTGCACGTGCTTGACGAAGGTAGCCGCAGGCTGGTGCGTCATCCAGTCCAGCGGCCGCACCAGGCCTGAAACGGCGGAAAACGGGCCATCCGCGCCCGCTTCGTGCAGGATGTTGATCACCGGCACGCCGCGCGCCTGGGCGCCGGCGATCAGCGCCTGCTGCGCTTTCCGATAGGCCGGCAGGTCTTGCTCGGTCCAGAACGGACGGTGGCGGAAGGATTCCTGAACATCGATCACCAGCAATGCGGTCTTTTTCATTTCGCCTCTCCCGGCGGTGTGGATATGGACAGCATCGTAAGGCGGATCGCGCCAGGAAATAAGGCCGCGAGCGGACAAGCGCCTGCCAAAAAAGGACATCATGCCATCTGGGCAAGCGCCGGCGTCAGTTCGTCGTAGAGCAGCCACACCGCGGTGACGGCCATCAACGCGCCCATCGTCAGGTTGTAAACCAGCAAGGCGCGCGGCGCGGCCAGCCAGCGCCGCAGCTTTTCGCCTCCCCAGGCCCACACGCTGATGCAGGGCAGATTGACCACCGCGAAGGCCAGCGCCAGCAGCGAGGCCGCCAGCCAGCGGCCGCCTTCGCCTGCCGGCATGAACAGGATGGACGCGTTCAGCACCATCACCCAGGCCTTGGGGTTCAGCCACTGGAACAAGGCCGCGCCGACGAAGCCGAGCGGCCGCGCCTGCTCGCGCGCTTCCGGCTGGCCGGAACGGGCGATCTGCCACGACAGCCACAACAGGTAGACGCAGCCGGCCACCGCCAGCGGCAGCCGCCAGGCGCTGAGCCAGCCCAGCATCTGCGCCAGCAGCATCGCGACGATGAATACCTGCAGCGCGCAGCCCAGGCTGATGCCCAGCATGTGCGGCACGGTGCGGCGGAAGCCGAAATTGACGCCGGACGAGGCCAGCATCAGATTGTTGGGGCCCGGGGTGATGGACATCAGGGCGACATAGGACAGCAAGGCGAATTCTGGCATGGCGGTTCTCCGGCGAAACGGCAAGCGGCGACAAGCCCTTGCCCACCTCGACATGCTATGCGGACCGTCCTCATGGATACAGATTCAAAAATCCATTATTGATCTGGTTACAGATTGATCTTTTCAGCAACTGTCACCATCCACTATGATGAGCGTTGTACTACTCCCCCGCCGAAAGCCGTCGATGCAGAACAGCGCTTCCACCCTTTACCAGCAGTTGGCAGACGACCTGTCGCTGGCGATCAGCCGCGGCACGCTGCCGCCGGGGTCGCGGCTGCCGTCGGTGAGGCGCACCGCGCACAACCGCCAGCTTAGCCTCAACACCGTGGTCAGCGCCTACCGCGTGCTGGAAGACCGCGGCCTGATCGAGGCGCGGCCGCAATCCGGCTATTACGTGCGTGCGCGGCTGCCGTCGCCGGCCAGGCAGGCCGGCACCCAGAGCAGCCCGGCCTCGCCGACCAAGCACGCGGTGCTGGACCTGATCGGCACCGTGCTGCAGGCGCAACAGACAGAGGGCTTCATCGATCTGGCCTTGGCCTGCCCGCGCGGCGGCGATTTCTACCCCGGCAACAAGCTGGCGCGGCTGATGGGCCAGATCCTGCGCCGCCAGCCCGGCATGGTCAGCACCTACGCGCTGCCGCCCGGCCCGGAGAAGCTGCGCACGCAGATCGCCCGCCGCGGCATGGACCTGGGCATGACGCTGCAACCAGACGACATCATCCTCACCCATGGCTGCATGGAGGCGCTGCAGCTGGCGCTGCGCGCGGTCACCCGCCACGGCGACGCGGTGGGCCTGGAATCGCCCACCTACTTCAATCTGCTGCCGCTATTGGCCAGCCTGGGGCTGAAGGCGGTGGAGATTCCCACCGACCCGCAGACCGGGCTGTCGATAGACGCGGTGGAAGTGCTGCTGGCCGAGGGGCGCATCCAGGCGCTGGTGGCCATGCCCAACGTCCACAATCCGCTGGGATGCTGCATGCCGCTGGAGAACAAGAAACGGCTGGCGCGGCTGGTCAACCAGCACAAGGTGCCGCTGATCGAGGACGCGCTGTACGCCGAGCTGCAGTTTTCCGACACGCTGGCGCCGGCGGTGAAGTCTTTCGACAACGACGGCTGGATCATCGTTTGCGCCAGCTACACCAAGACGCTGGCGCCGGATTTCCGCATCGGCTGGATGGAAGGCGGCCGCTTCGGCGCGGCGCTGCGCAAGCTGAAGTTCGCCTCGTCGGTGGCGCAACCGGCGGTGCTGGCCGAGACCCTGGGCGCGTTCCTGGAGTCCGGCGGCTACGACCACCATCTGCGCACACTCAAGCGCCGCTACGCCGCCCACGTGGAAAAAGTGCGCGGCCTGATCGCCCGCCACTTTCCGGCCGGCACCCGCGCCACCCAGCCGCAAGGCGGCTTCCTGATCTGGCTGGAACTGCCCGAAGGCTGCGACAGCGTGGCGCTGTTCCACGCCGCGATGGCCGAGAAGATCAGCCTGATCCCCGGCCCTCTCAGTTCGCCCGGCGGCCGCTACCGCAACGCGATGCGGTTGTCCTGCTGCTACCCGCTGGACGAACGCTACCTGGCCGCGCTGGTGCGCGTCGGCCAACTGGCCTGCGAGCAGCAGGCGAGCGCCGGCTGAGCGCTTTTTTCCGCGATGAGAACAAAACAGCTGACCAGTCTGCCCGCTTGGCGGTACAATACCAGCTTGCCTCTGGATTTCAGCTGTCGAGCCCTGCGCGGCCCGACGCTTAGCCTCGCCTCTTGGGCCCGTCTCGCGCCCATCCCGCAAGGTCACCGAACTGAAGCTAAAACGCCTCGCCGCGGCAGTCGAACCGACAGCCGCGCGAAGCCATTTCATTACCGTATGAGAAAGGAAACGCTATGTCCAAGGAAGACATGATCGAACTGGAAGGCGTCGTCATCGAAATGCTGCCCGAGTCGCGCTTTCGCGTGAGACTGGACAACAATATGGAGATCCTGGCCTACGGCTCCGGCAAGATGAAGATGCACCGCATCCGCGTGCTGCTGGGCGACCGCGTCACCGTGGAAATGTCTCCGTACGATCTGACCAAAGGCCGCATCAACTTCCGCCACCCGACCGCCAACCCCGGCGCCGGCCCGCGTCCGTCGCACCACCGCCGCTGAGCGCCTGCGGCCGTTTTTTCGGCCCTGTGCGCTCCGCATCGGCCAGCCTCGGCTCTGGCCCCTCGCCGCTTGGCGCTTCCTCTGCGGATTGAACTAGCGGCATTGATTTGCATTTGACATACTTCATATTGGTTCCATAGTGGTATTACGTGCCATCCGGCATGCCCCACCATCGAGGAACCGATATGAAATTATTCGCATCCCTTGTCCTGTCGCTGCTGACAGGCTCCGCGCTCGCCGCCCCATGGAACGCCGGCGCAGCCTATCAAAAAGGCCAGACCGTCCAATGGCAGGGCCGCGACTGGCAGGCCAAATGGCCCACCCGCGGCGAAGCCCCGGGCGCCAACCCCAAGGGATCGTGGGTCGCCCATGTCGGCGGAACCTTGCGCAAGCTGGATGACGCCGCGCCGCCCATTCCCACCCTGCAGCAAGCGCTGCAACATGAAGCCGACCTCACCAACAACGACTTCTTCCGCAAAGTGAAGGCGTCCATCCGCACCCTGCCCAATGACCAGGTTGAACAAGTGGCCCCCGGCCGCGCCGCCAACCCGGCCAATGTGCGCCGCGTCGAGCGGTTGCTGCCGTCTGCCAAATGGGATTACTACTTCAGCCGCCGCGATCCCAGCTACACCTACACCCGTTTTCTGCAGTCCATAGCCAAATTCCCCGGCGTCTGCGACGACTACAGCGACGGCCGCGACGCCGACGCCATCTGCCGCCACAGCCTGGCCACCATGTTCGCCCACTTCGGCCAGGAAACCGGCAATCACGACGCCAGCGACACCGTGCCGCAATGGCGCCAGGGCCTGGCCTACCTGCGCGAGATGGGCTGCACCGACAGCGGCAGCGCCTGCGGCTACAACACCGAGTGCAACGACCCGGTGTTCAACAAGGTGTGGACCTGCGGCAAGAACGCGGACGGCAGCTGGAAGAAATACTATGGCCGCGGCGCCAAGCAGCTGTCGTACAACTACAACTACGGCCCCTTCTCGCAGGCGATGAACAACGGCGACCAATCGGTGCTGCTGCAAAACCCGGACCTGGTGGCCAGCACCTGGCTCAACCTCGCCTCCGCCACCTTCTTCTTCGTCTATCCGCAGCCGCCCAAGCCCTCCATGCTGCACGTTCTCGATGGCACCTGGGTGCCCAACGCCGCCGACAAAGCCGCCGGCGCCGGCAACAACTTCGCCACCACCATCCAGATCATCAACGGCGAATGCGGCGGCGGCACCGAGCGCCAGGCCGCGCAGAACCGCATCGACTACTACAAGCAGTTCGCCCACGATCTGGGCTGGGACTACGGCAACGAACAGCTGTCCTGCGCCAATATGCAGCGCTTCACCTCTGCCAGCTCCGCCGCCTACAACATCTACTGGGAAAAAGACTGGCAGTGGCAGCACGACTACCAGTGCCAGCTGGTCAGCTACCAGACGCCGTACAGCGCGCTGCAGGCCGGCAACTACCAGCGCTGCGTGGAAGACAACTGGGGCATCAAGCTGAAATAAGCCCCCTCGCCGCGCCGGACCGCCCGCGCGGACCGGCGCGTTTTCCAGATGACGGATGGCCCCGTTGCGTTTACCATTCAGCCCTTCCCCGCAGTCCCGCACTCCAAAGCCCGCCGCCTCGCGGCGAGTCGCAGCCCATTGGCCCTGCGCAGACGCGGCTCCGCCCTTGGCCAACCTTATCCGACGCACGACATGACCCAGACTCCGCAGCCCGCCGCCCCAGCGCACCCCATCGCCCACTGGCAGGAAGACGGCGCCGAGCGCAGCGCCCGCTGGCGCTCCGAAGCCGGCCTGCCGCCGCCCAAGCGCATCGTGATCGCCGACGACAGCCTGTCCGCCGACGCCGCCTACAAGCTGGCCTGCGAAGGCGGCACCCTGCTGTGGCGCGGCGACTACCAGAACGCCCGCCAGCTGCTGCAGGCATTGGCGCGGCGCGTGGACCGCAAGGGCGCCAAAACCGGCGCCACGCCGCTGGAATCGTTCCACCTGCACCGCCAGGCCCAGGGACGCCGCGCGCAGATCCTGTCACGGCTGGTGCTGCCGCTGGACGCCGACTACGCCATCCCGCTGCGCCGCGCGCCCGACTTGCGCCAGGCCTGCCGGGAAGCCTACGGCGAGGGCGGCGAAGCGTCGCTGGTGTCGCTGCGCGAGCTGCTGGGCCTGATCGGCGCGCACGAATGGCGCAAGAAAGGCGTGGAAGTGAAGGCGCTGGACGCGCGCATCCATCCGCACTACGGCGTGTTCGCGCCGATTCGCGGCGAATACGTCGACCTGGCGGCCGACGCCCCGCTGCCGGGCGCCGAGCTGGCCTTCGACATCGGCACCGGCAGCGGCGTGCTGGCGGCGCTGCTGGCCAAGCGCGGCGTGGCCCGCGTCGTCGCCACCGACCAGGACGAGCGCGCCCTCGCCTGCGCCGCCGACAATCTGCAACGCCTGCGGCTGGACGGCCAGGTGGAGTTGCGGCGCGCCGATCTGTTCCCGGAAGGGCGGGCGCAGCTGGCGATATGCAACCCGCCCTGGCTGCCGGCCAAACCCAGCTCCGCGATCGAATACGCGGTCTACGACCCGGACAGCGCCATGCTGCGCGGCTACCTGGACGGCCTGGCGGCGCACCTGCTGCCCGGCGGCGAAGGCTGGCTGATCCTGTCCGACCTGGCCGAACACCTGGGCCTGCGCTCGCGCGAGCAACTGCTGCAATGGATAGACCAGGCCGGCCTCGCCGTGCTGGGCAGGCTGGACATCAAACCCAGCCACAAGAAAGCGGTGGAGCAGACCGACGGCCTGAGCGCGGCGCGCCGGGCCGAAATCACCAGCCTGTGGCGGCTGGGCGCCAAGCCGCAAGCCTGAGCCTGGCGGCGGATCGAACGCCCAAAGCATCCGATCCGTCCCGACAAGCCGCGCCGGCCTGCCGGCGCTAGCCCTGCTTCGCCATCCTCAACACCCGCTTGATCTGACCCCGGGTCCAGGCGCTGCGCGCGGCATGCGGCGCGCAAACGTCCGGATGGGTCTCGCTGTCCGCCACGCGGAACAGGCCCTGGTATGTCCAGCTGTCCGCGCCCTGTTTCAGGAATACCGGGATCGCCCCGCCCTGGCTGGCCAGCTGCTCGCCGGCCGCGCGCTCCGGCGGGCAGGAATTGCACAGGATCACTTCGGGCGCGTCCGGGTTCAGATCCGGACGCAGGCAGGCGGCCACCACCCTGCCCTTGTGGCGCGGCAGGAAGGAATGCTTGTTGCCGCCGACCTCCGCGCGGATTTCCTCGCGGGTGTAGCTTTTGCCTTTTTCAAACATGGATATCTCCAGACCATGCCCAGGCCGGGCATCGCCCCTTGCGACGCCCTATGGCGGGACGGACATGCAAGATATCCAAATACGCTTAAAAACCGGCTAAAAGCGGAGGCCATCCGCGCAAAGCCGGCGTCAAAACCGTTTACGCGCCAGCCGGCAGCGCCTCCAGATCGTCCAGGCTCTGCGGCCGGACCGCGCGGCCGATCTCGACGCCGTCGCGCAGCAGGATGAAGCTGGGCCACAGCTTGACGCCGTACAGCCGCCCCAGCCGCCTGCCCTTGCCGTCTTCCACCGCCAGATGGCGCAGTCGCGGATGCGCGGACAGATATTGCGCCAGCAGCGGCTGCGCGCCCTGGCAATGCGGGCACCAGTCCACGCCGAACTCCAGCAGCGTCAGTCCCGGCAGCGCCGCCACCTGCTCCGGGGAAGGGTTATCGACCAGATAGTGCGCCATGGCCTGCTCCAATGAAAAAACACCCGCTCGCGGCGGGTGTCTTGAACGACTCGGATCAAACGGCCAACTGGCCGCCCAGCTTCAGCTTGCCGACCAGCCAGGTGTGGTCGTAGCTGACGATCTCGTACGGATTGCCGAACGGATCGACGAAGGACAGCGCGCAGAAGAAGCGGTGGTCGTGCACCGAATCGCGGGCGATGGTCTGGCCTTCGCGATTGGTGACGCGCTCGCCGGCCAGCTGGTCTATCCACTCGACGAACTCCTGGCCGCTCACCACGAAGGCGACCGCGCCCTGGGCGTCGGACGGCGCCGCGTCCGCGTCCTCGCTGATGGCCAGGCGCACATTGCCGCTGGCGTTGGCCAGCATGGCGTTGTTGTGCTCGCCGTCGGTCTTGTAGCGCGCGTCGGGAACCATGCCCAGCACCCGCTGGTACCATTTCAGCGCGACGGCCACGTCCTTGACGCGGATGTGGATGTGATCGATCTTGCCTAAGCTCAGCATGCCTACCTCTTGATGTGCTGTGGTTTGCCGCCGGACAAGCCGGCGCCTTGGTTTTATTTCTTGTCTCGTTCCAACAGCGGCGCCAGATAGCGTCCGGTATGGCTGACCGGATTGGCCGCCACTTGTTCCGGCGTGCCGCTGGCGATGATCTGGCCGCCGCCGGCGCCGCCTTCCGGCCCCAGGTCGATCAGCCAGTCCGCGGTTTTCACCACGTCCAGATTGTGCTCGATCACCACCACCGTGTTGCCGCTCTCGCGCAGGCGGTGCAGCACCTGCAGCAACAGGTCGATGTCGTGGAAATGCAGGCCGGTGGTCGGTTCGTCCAGAATATACAGGGTTCGGCCGGTGTCGCGCTTGGAGAGTTCCAGGCCCAGCTTCACCCGCTGCGCCTCGCCGCCGGACAGCGTGGTGGCGCTCTGGCCCAGGCGGATGTAGCCGAGACCGACGTCCATCAGCGTTTTCAGCTTCCTGGCCACCGGCGGCACCACGGCGAAGAACTCCAGCGCCTGCTCCACCGTCATCTCCAGCACTTCCTGGATGCTCTTGCCCTTGTACTGCACTTCCAGCGTCTCGCGGTTGTAGCGCTTGCCGTGGCAGACGTCGCAGGGCACGTAGATGTCCGGCAGGAAGTGCATCTCCACCTTGATCACGCCGTCGCCCTGGCAGGCCTCGCAGCGGCCGCCCTTGACGTTGAACGAGAAGCGGCCCGGACCGTAGCCGCGCTCGCGCGCCAGCGGCACGCCGGAGAACAGCTCGCGTATCGGCGTGAACAGGCCGGTGTAGGTGGCCGGGTTGGAGCGCGGCGTGCGGCCGATCGGGCTCTGGTCGACGTTGATCACCTTGTCCAGCTGGTCCAGGCCCTTGATCTCGCGGTACGGCGACGGCTCCTCGCCGGCGCCGTTCAGATCGCGCGCGGCGATCTTGTACAGCGTGTCGTTGATCAGCGTGGACTTGCCGGAGCCGGACACGCCGGTGATGCACACCAGGCCGCCCAGCGGCAGGTTCAGCGTCACGTCCTTCAGGTTGTTGCCGGTGGCGCCGATCAGCTGCAGCATGCGCTCCTCGGAGAGCTCGCGGCGGCCGCCCGGCAGCGCGATCTTACGGCGGCCGGACAGGAAGGCGCCGGTGACAGAATTCTCGCTGGCCGCCACGTCGGCCGGCGTGCCGGCAACCAGCACTTCGCCGCCGTGCTCGCCGGCGCCGGGTCCCATGTCCACCAGGTAGTCGGCCTCGCGGATCGCGTCTTCGTCATGCTCCACCACGATCACGCTGTTGCCCAGATCGCGCAGGCGCTTCAGCGTGCCCAGCAGGCGGTCGTTGTCGCGCTGGTGCAGGCCGATGGACGGCTCATCCAGCACGTACATCACGCCGGTCAGGCCGGAGCCGATCTGGCTGGCCAGCCGGATGCGCTGCGCCTCGCCGCCGGACAGGGTGTCGGCGGAGCGGGACAGGTTCAGGTAATCCAGGCCCACGTTGTTGAGGAAGGACACCCGCTCGCGGATTTCCTTGACGATCTTCTCCGCCACCGCCTGTTTCTGGCCGGTGAATTCCAATCCCTCGAAGAAGTCCGCCGTTTCCTTCAGCGGCAGTTGGTTGATCTCATGCAGCGTGCGCGTGCCGATGAACACGTGGCGCGCCTCCAGCCGCAGCCGGGAACCGCTGCAGTGCGGGCAGGCCTGGTTGTTCTGATACTTGGCCAGCTCCTCGCGCACCGCCATCGAGTCGGTTTCGCGGTAGCGGCGCTCCAGATTGGGGATGATGCCCTCGAACGGATGGGCGCGGGTGAACTTGGTGCCCTTCTCCGACATGTAGCTGAATTCGATGCTGTCGCGGCCGGAGCCGTGCAGCACCACGTGCTTGACCTTCTCCGGCAAGTCGTCGAAGGCCAAGTCATTGACCGAGAAAGCGTAGTGCTCGCCCAGCGCCAGCAGCATCTGGTAGTAGAACTGGTTGCGCTTGTCCCAGCCCTTGATCGCGCCGGAAGCGAGGGAAAGCTCTGGATGCGCGACCACGCGCTTGGGATCGAAAAAGGTGATCTCGCCCAGGCCGTCGCACTTGGGGCAGGCTCCCATCGGGTTGTTGAACGAGAACAGCCGCGGCTCCAGTTCCGGCAGGCTGTAGCTGCATACCGGGCAGGCGAATTTGGCGGAGAACCAGTGCTCCTTGCCGCCATCCATTTCCACGGCGATGGCGCGGCCCTCGGCGTGGCGCAGCGCGGTCTCGAAGCTCTCCGCCAGCCGCTGCTGCATGTCGGCGCGCACCTTGAGGCGGTCTATCACCACCTCGACGGTGTGCTTCTTGTTCTTGTCGAGCTTGGGCACCGCGTCCAGCTCGTACACCTCGCCGTCCACCCGCACGCGGACGAAGCCCTGCGCGCGCAGGTCGTCGAACAGATCCAGGTTTTCGCCCTTGCGGCCGACGATGACCGGCGCCAGGATCATCATCCGCGTTTCTTCCGGCAGCGCCAGCACGTGATCCACCATCTGGCTGACGGTCTGGCTGGACAGCGGCACGTTGTGCTCCGGGCAATGCGGATCGCCGACGCGGGCGAACAACAGGCGCAGGTAGTCGTGGATTTCGGTGACGGTGCCGACGGTCGAGCGCGGGTTGTGGCTGGTGGCCTTCTGCTCGATGGAGATCGCCGGCGACAGGCCCTCGATCAGGTCTACGTCCGGCTTTTCCATCAATTGCAGGAACTGCCGCGCGTAGGCCGACAGGCTCTCCACGTAGCGGCGCTGGCCTTCGGCGTACAGCGTGTCAAAGGCCAGCGAGGACTTTCCGGAGCCGGACAAGCCGGTAATCACGATCAACTGGTTGCGCGGCAAGTCCAGGTTGACGTTCTTCAAATTGTGGGTGCGGGCGCCACGGATGCGGATGCTGTCCATAAGAAGCTGTTACTCACCGTCGTCAGGGAACCTGTTAATATACCCGACTTGGCCGGGACGGCTCCACTTGTCCGTGCAATGACCGTGCAAACGCGTCATCCGTTTGCGCGGCGCGGTCGTTAAAACCCAGATACGCAAAACCGAAATCTCACCGCATGAATGCCACTGAATTGCGGGCCAGCCTGGGGCTGGCCGGTATCTACGCCCTGCGCATGCTGGGCATGTTCCTGATTCTGCCCGTCTTCGCGATCTACGCCAAAACCCTGCAAGGCGCCGACAACCACACGCTGATCGGCATCGCGCTGGGCAGCTACGGCCTGACCCAGGCCATCCTGCAGCTGCCGCTGGGCATGCTGTCCGACCGCATCGGCCGCAAGAAGGTGATTTACGGCGGCCTGCTGTTGTTCGCCATCGGCAGCTTCGTCGCCGCCGGCGCGCACGACATCGCCACCCTGACCGTGGGCCGCGTGATCCAGGGCGCCGGCGCCATCTCCGCCGCCATCACCGCGCTGCTGGCCGACCTCACCCGCGAAGAAAACCGCACCAAGGCGATGGCGATGATAGGCATGTCCATCGGCACCACTTTCGCGGCCAGCCTGGTGCTAGGCCCGCTGCTGGCCAAGTACATCGGCGTCAACGGCATCTTCGCCCTCACCGGCTTCCTGTCGCTGGCCGCGTTGATCGGCGTGTGGCTGGTCATTCCGGACCCGGCGCAATCCCGCTTCCACTCCGACACCGAGGCCAACGCCAAGCGGCTGCCGGCGGTGATGAAGGACGGCCAGCTGCTGCGGCTCAACTACGGCATCTTCGCGCTGCACGCGGCGCAGATGGCGATGTTCGTCACCGTGCCCTTCGCGCTGATCAAGACCGCGCACCTGGACAAGTCCCAGCACTGGCAGGTGTATCTGCCGGTGACGGTGATCGGCTTCATCCTGATGGTGCCGGCCATCATCTACGGCGAAAAGAAAGCGCGGCTGAAGCCGGTGTTCGTCGGCGCCATCGCGCTGATGACCGCCGCACAGCTGGGCATGGCGCTGGCGCTGGACAGCTTCTGGCAGATCGTCGGCTGGCTGTCCCTGTACTTCATCGCCTTCAACATCCTGGAGGCTACGCTGCCGTCGCTGATCTCCAAGATCGCCCCGGCCGATGCCAAAGGCACCGCCATCGGCGTCTACAACACCTCGCAGTCATTCGGCCTGTTCCTGGGCGCGGCCGCTGGCGGCTGGCTGTACAGCCATTACGGCCCGGCCGGCGTGTTCGGCTTCACCACCCTGCTGATGCTGTCGTGGCTGATCTGGTCGCTGGGCATGCAGCCGCCCAAGGCGGTGCGCTCGGTGATGCTGCATATCGGCGAATCGTGGCAGGGCGACGCCGAGGCGCTGTCGCGCGAGCTGGCCGGAGTGGCCGGCGTGCACGAGGCCGCCGTGGTGCTGGCCGACCGCGTCGCCTACCTGAAGGTATCGCAACAGCAATGGGACGAGGCCGAGGTACGGCGCTTGATAGACGCCACGTTCTAACCTCCTCCAGCCTGAATGCGACAAGGGCGGCCACCCGATCGGGAGCCGCCCTTGTTTCGTTTCGCCGTCCGCGCTTACTTCTGCGGCTGCGCCGGTTCGGCCACGAAGATCTCCACGCGGCGGTTCATCGCGCGGCCGGACACGGTGCCGTTGTCGGCCACCGGTTCGCGCGAGCCGCGGCCGTCCACGCCGATGCGGTTGATGTCCACGCCGCGCGACGCGATGTAGCTTTGCGTCGCCTTGGCGCGGTTGACCGACAGCGGGTTGTTGATCGCGTCGCTGCCGGTGTTGTCGGTGTGGCCGATGATGTTGACCGAGGTCACCGGGTTTTGCTGCAGCGTGGCGGCCAGCTTGTCCAGCACCGGCTTCAGGCTGGGCTTCAGCGCGTAGCTGCCGGTATCGAAGGAGGCGTCGGCGGGGATGTTGAGCTTCAGGCGGTTGTCGGCGGTCTGGCTCACGCCGATGCCGGTGCCCTTGGTCGCCTGCTCCATCGCTTCCTTCTGCTTCTGCATGTGCTGCGACCACAGATAGCCGCCGCCCGCGCCCAGCAGGCCGCCAATCGCCGCGCCGGTAGCCGCGCTGCGTCCGCCGTGGCCGCCCGCGGTCAACGCGCCGATCGCCGCGCCCACGCCGGCACCGATGGCAGCGCCGCCGCCCACGCCCTTCTGGGTGTCGCTCATGTTGGCGCAACCAGACAAACCGGCCACGCTCACGGCAACCAGCATCGATACTATTGTGTTCTTCATCATGTCATCATCCTTTCAACAAACCCATGACAGACCGCCGCGGACCGATACAGTTCCCCGCGCGCGGCCAAGCGCATCGTTCCAAGCGGAAACACTTCAGCTTGCGCCGCATCCGGAACAAAGCAAAGCCGATTGGCGTGTATAATACGGCCCATTCGCCAAACCTGCCCCGAAACCCAGTCCGCCCGCTGGCCTTTGTGCAAGCGCCCAGCCAGAAAATCCGTCTTCGCGGTAGTATGGAGGGCTGCGGCAATGCCGCATCCGCGCGGGCAACGGCAAGCAGACGCGCCGCCAATCGGGCCTCGCTCGCGGCGCAGGCCAAGCAGTTTGAACTTATCCGGAGAATTGAATGAACAGCATCACCTTTGACGGCCGCCTGGCCGCCGACGCCGAACTGCGCTACACCCCGAGCGGCGAGCCCGTTCTGTCGTTCCGCGTGGCCAGCGACATCGGCTTCGGCGAGCGCAAGAGCACCAACTGGTTCAGCTGCCAGGTATGGGGCAAGCGCGGTGAATCGCTGAAGAACTACCTGGCCAAAGGCCAACAAGTGACCGTGTACGGCCAACTGACCCTGCGCGAATGGCAGGACAAGGACGGCAACAAGCGCGTCTCCCCGGACGTGCGCGTCAACGAACTGAGCCTGCAAGGCGGCAAGAGCGAAATGGGCGCTTCGTCCGGCGGCGGCATGGGTGGCGGCATGGACGACGGTTACGGCTACAGCGCCCCGGCTCCGCGCCAGGAAGCCCCGGCCGCCCCGCGCCGCCAGGAGCCGAAAGCCGCTCCGCGCATGGACGACATGGACGACGACATTCCGTTCTGATCCACGGCACAGCTTGCTACGGACAAAGCCCGCGCTTATAGAAACGTGGGCTTTTTCATTTCTGGCAGCCTGGGTTGTCAGCGATTCTGGAAGATGACTGGACAGCCTCTAATACGGCGGACGCACCATTAACTGTGCCCTGCGGCTGCTCGTCGGCCTAAGCAGCCATTCCCAATAAGGGATCCAAACTGGCGGCTTTAGTGTTGGAAGCCGCCGCGAATATATCTATTCAAACCAGTACGATTCACCTAAAAGGGAGCGCGCCCAAGGGTAAGAAGATGTATGAAAATCTCATATCCCCAGTCTAGCTGTTGCAAAGGGAACCGTATCAAGCCACTATGCCTTCTTCCAGTACATCATCACAACTGCGCGACGCCACCACATTGTGTTTTTCAACGTGATGATGTGCGTTTGGTCCTTGATACTAGCTCTAACGAAGACTTGCTGCTCAGTCACCAATTTCTCAGCGACCAGCAGCCAGCCTTACGTTAGGTCTAGTCCAAAAATGGAGCGCCACAACGATGCTGACGTCACTTCGCATCAAAAACTTTAAGGCTTGGAAAGACACCGACTCAATCCAGCTAGCCCCTCTTACTGTCATCTTTGGAGTTAATAGCTCGGGCAAGAGTAGTTTAGGCCATTTGCTTCTCGCACTGAAGCAAACGGTTCTGTCCGTCGATCGTAAACGCCCCCTCCATCTGGGGGATGAAAACGCATTGATCGACCTCGGCACCTTTGCTGAATGCCTTCACAACCATGATCTAAACAATGAGCTCAGCTTCGAGCTTGGATGGCAAGTTCCTGGAAAACAACTAGAAGTTCGTGACCCATTAAGTCATACAAAATTTGTTGGTGATGAATTGCAGTTGGATGTCAGTCTTGTGGCGGATGCAAAAGAGCAACCTCGAGTCAACCATCTAGCCTATCGCCTACGTCAGGAAGATGCCACCACACTCTCTGTTGCCTACGCACGCGATGAGAAAAACAAGCTTGAGATTCACTCGGACGAGTACAAGCTTGTTCGAAATATGGGACGCGGCTGGCCTCTGGACGAACCGGATAAATTTTATAGAATTTCCGACCAAAGCCGTGCCCGTTTCCAAAATGCTGATTTCCTCTCTGATTTTGCCTTACACACAGAAGCAGCGTTAAGTAGCGTCTATTACCTTGGACCATTGCGCGAACATCCAAAACGCATTTATTCTTGGTCAGGAGAAACCCCAGAGAGTGTCGGAAAAAAAGGCGAGTTTTCAATCGCAGCCATATTGGCAGCCAGCACCCAAAATAGAAGACTTAATCGTGGACCGAAAAAACATCAGTCCCGATTCGACGAATTTATTGCCCAATGGCTGAAAGATTTGGGAATTATTAGCAGTTTTTCGGTTAACCCAGTAGCCGAAGGCCGGAAGGAATACGAAGTTCTGGTCAAGGTTCACCCGTCCTCCAGCGAAGTAAAAATCACAGATGTAGGCTTTGGAGTATCACAGGTATTACCCGCACTGGTCCAAGCCTTCTATTGCCCTCCAAACTCGACCATCTGGATGGAGCAACCAGAAATTCACTTGCATCCACAGGTACAAGCCGAACTGGCGGATGTCTTCATTTCTGCAACTCAGGCCCGTGAGAACGGCAAAGAGCGCAATGTTCAACTAATCGTTGAAAGCCACTCCGAGCACTTCCTAAACCGACTACAACGTCGAGTTGCTGAAGGCGCTGTGTCTCCTGAAGACGTGGCTGTTTATTTCTGTCGTCGGGCTGGTTCAGCCACTGAGTTGGAGCCACTACGCCTGAACGTATTAGGGGAGATTGAGAACTGGCCAGAGAATTTCTTTGGCGATGAAATGGCCGATATTTCTGCACGCACTATAGCGGCAATGCAGCACCTGATGAACCAGAACGAGGAGATAGCAGACAGATGAAAGCCATCATCGATACCAATGTTCTGCTTGTCGCCAATCAATCGCACGAGGACGCTTCACCTGCTTGCGTTGATGAATGTGTCCGTCGGCTGAACATGATCATGGAAGATGGTATAACCGTCATTGATGATACATTCCTCATCATTTCGGAATATCTGCACAAAACCCATCCGAATCAACCAAAGGGTGTGGGTGATGTGTTTCTGAAATGGTTACTACGCAACCAGTCGAACCGGCAACATGTCGAGCAAGTACACATTACTAAAATTTCGGAAAACCACTACCAAGAATTTCCAGATCGAAGACTGGAAGTCATTTTTGATGCACCAGATCGAAAATTTGCAGCTGTTGCTCATGCACACCCAGAAAAACCTCCCATTTGGCAGGCCGCAGATTGCAAGTGGATGGATTGGTGGCCTGCTTTGAAAAAGAAGAAGCTTTCGGTCGAGTTTCTATGCAAAGCTGATACAAAAAAGTTCTACCAGAAAAAATTCCCGGCAAAACCTTTGCCGCCCTTTCCTGATTAAACCCAATGACTGACTTTTTCCGCTTCCCTCACACCCCGCATATTGCTTGGCTGGCAACAGGTGAGCCACGTCACGACAAGGTACTCTCCCCAGAGGAAGCAAAGGCGCTGCTGGCTGAAGAGGTAGTACTGGAAGAGAAGTTGGATGGGGCCAATCTCGGACTATCTCTCGCTCCTGATGGTTCGTTACGTGCCCAGAATCGTGGCCAATATCTGTGCGAACCGTACACTGGCCAGTTTTCCCGGCTGCCTGGTTGGCTGGCCCAGCATAGCGAAGCAATCTCCTCTTCCTTAAAACCAACATTAATGCTCTTCGGAGAATGGTGTGCCGCCAGGCATTCGCTCGACTACAGCGACCTACCCGACTGGTTTTTGCTGTTCGATGTCTATGATCGTCAGGTGAATAAGTTCTGGAGCAGTGCGCGACGTAATGCGCTGGCAGAAAATATTGGGCTTTCCACGGTTCCGGAGTTAGAGCGTTGTCATCAGACGCTGCCACTATTAAAAGCGCGGCTGCAGTACGACCACAGCCGTTTCCGATCAGGACCATTGGAAGGGATCATTATTCGCCAAGATTCAAATGGTTGGTGCAAGAGCCGAGCGAAGTTGGTACGCGAGGACTTTACCCAGACGATTTCCGAACACTGGCGCCGGCACCAAATTGAATGGAACCAGCTTTCCAAGGAGGGCGAGCATCTAGGATAAACCCGCCAGACCAAGCCTTGCTGGAAAACATTGGCAACGACAGTGGCTTTGAACGTCTAGTTTCTGCCGCTAGAATTCAACCTAGCAATGTCGCTTTAATGCCTGAGTTCGTCTTGGGCTGCTAACGAACTTTCCATTGTTCACAATCAGCGACTGAGGGCAGGTAACCGGTCCATAGTTGCCCACTTCCGCACAACGGTTGAAAGTCGACTCCGACCGATAAGAAGCCCGTCTAGCTAGATCAGTTCGAAATACTAGACATCCTCACTCCTGATGGCCACCCGAACCCACAGCGTTGCGACAAGCCGCTCTCTCGCCCTCCGCTCCTCACCAAACCTTCCAAGCAAAAAGAAGCCAGCCCCCAATCAAGAGAGCCGGCCCAGAGGAGTACGCCCGATGAAATATCGTCTTGCCTTGCCGCGCTCAGCGGACCACCGTTTCCACGGCCCAAGCGTTGTTTTTCACCGTGGACAGCGTGACCGGCGCTTTCAACAGATTGCCATTGGGCGCGAAGGCGAAGTCCGCCGTCACGCCGCTGTAGCGGATGGCGGCCAGCTTGGGCAGGTATTTGGCCGGCTCCACTGAGCCCGCCTGTTTCATGGCTGCGGCCACCAGCATCACGCCGTCGTAGAACTGCGGCCCCAGCAGCACCACGTCTTGATGGAAGCGTTCCTTGTAGCGGCGCTCAAACGCCTTGCCCGCCGGACGGGCGCCGAGCACGCCGCCGGCCACCGCCGAGTAGTGACCGGCCGCGTCCGCGCCGGCCAGCTGGATGAAGGTGGGGGTGTTGAGCATGTCCCCGCCCATCAGCCTGGCCTTGAGGCCCAGCCGTTTCATCTGCTTGACCATGGGCGCGGCCTGGGCGTCGGCGCCGCCGTAGAACACCACGTCCGGATTGACGGCCTTGAGCGAGGTGAGGATGGCGGTGAAGTCGGTGGCTTTGTCGGTGGTGAATTCGCGGCGGGTCACCTTGCCGCCGTTGGCCGCCACCGCTTTGACGAATTCGTCGGCGATGCCCTGGCCGTAGGCGGTGCGGTCGTCGATGGCGACAATGGTCTTTGCCTTCATCGTTTTGACGGCGAATTGCCCCAGCGCGCCGCCTATCTGGCTGTCGCTGCCCACCAGGCGGAAGGTGGTTTTGTAGCCTTGCTGGGTATAAGCCGGGTTGGTGGCCACCGACAATTGCGGGATACCGGCTTCTGAGTAAATGCGCGAGGCTGGGATGGACACGCCGGAGTTGAAATGGCCGATGACGGCCTTCACCCCGGCATCCACCAGCCGCTGCGCCGCCTGGGTGCCGATGCGCGGGTCGGCCTGGTCGTCCTCGGACACCAGTTCGAACTTGATCTTCTGCCCGCCCACCACCAGGCCCTTGGCGTTGACATCGTCCACCGCCATTTTGGCGGCGTTTTCATTGTCCTTGCCATAGTGGGCCTGCGGGCCGGACATCGGCGAGGCGAAGCCTATCTTGACCACGGTATCGGCATGGGCCGCCGCCATGGCGAACGGCGCCATCATGCCGCCCAGCGCCACCACCCAGTTCACTTCCGCAAACAGTTTGTTCCAAGCCATGAGATGTCTCCTTTATTGCTGCATTGACCAGGGCAAGCCACCCGGCCCGCCCTGCTACCGCTCCCCCACCGCGGCTGGTCTGCGCCAGCCTGAGGCGGGGTCAAAAACGAGATAGCCGATACGGCTGCATGTCCAGCGCCGGCGGCCGCCCCTGCAGCATGTCGCGCAGCAGCGCGCCGGTGGTGGCCGCCAGGGTCAGGCCCAGATGGCCGTGGCCGGTGGCGAACCACAGCCCCGGCTGCGGCGCCGGGCCGATGATGGGCAGGGTGTCCGGCAGCGACGGGCGGTTGCCCATCCACACCGTCATGTCCTCGGTTGAGAAATCGCCGACGATGCGCCTGGCCTTGTCCAGCAGGATGCGGGCGCGGCGCCAGTCCGGCGGGGCGTCGCGGTGCGCCAGCTCCACCGTGCCGGCCAGACGCAAGCCGCCGTTGGCCATCGGCAGGATGACGAAGCTCTCGCTGGCGCACTGGATGAAGTGGCGCAGCGCCACTCCAGCCTTGGGCAGGTTGACGTGATAGCCGCGCTCGCTTTCCAACGGCACGCGGTATTTATGTTGTTTGACGAAGCGGTCGCTCCACACGCCGCAGGCGATCACCACCGCGTCGGCGCGCAGGAAGCCGCCAGCCGTTTCCACGCCGGCCACGCGGCCGGCCTCCATCGCCGTGGCCAGCGCCTCGTCCCGGACAAAGCGGCCGCCCTCGCGGAGAAAGGCGTCGAACAGGCCGCGGCTGAAGACATAGGGGTCGTCCACATGAGACCACGCCGGCACTTTGACCGCGTAGCGCCATTCCTCCCCCACAACGCCCTCTTCTTCCACCAGCGCCTCGCGCTCCAGCGCCTGCCATTGCACGCCATGGCGGCGCTTGGCGTCCCAGTCTGGCGCGGCGGCGTCAAATTCCTCCCGGCTGCGATACAGCGTCAGGTTGCCGTGCCGCCGCCACAAATGGCCAAGGCCGACTTGGGCGATCAGTCCGGCGTAGTCGTCGTTGACCCGGCCCAGCAGCGCGGCCAGCGCCTGCGTCAGCTCAGCCACGCGGCGCGGCCGGCTAGCGGCCAGAAAGCGCAGCAGCCAGGGAGCCAGCGTAGGCAGGTAGCGCCAGCGCAGGGCCAGCGGCCCCAGCGGGTCCAGCATCCAGCCGGGCACCTTGCGCAGCACGCCGGGCTCGGCCAGCGGGATCACGTCGCTGACGGCGAAAGCTCCGGCATTGCCGTAGCTGGTTTCCATCGCCGGCTCGCCGCGGTCCAGCAGCGTCACTTCGAAACCGGCCAGGCGCAGCTGCAAGGCGGCGGCGATGCCGACCACGCCGGCGCCCACCACGATGACGGCCGCGCCGGGCGCAATAGCGGGCGCCATGGCTCAGCCCTCCCGATCGCCGTCCAGCAGACGGCGCAGCGCCAACGGATTGGCCTGTTTCAAGGCCTGCGGCAGCAGCGCGTCCGGAAAGTCCTGATAGCAGACCGGCCGCAGGAAGCGCTGGATGGCCGCCGTGCCCACCGAGGTGGCCCGCGCGTCCGAGGTGGCCGGGTACGGCCCGCCATGCACCATGGCGTCGCACACTTCCACGCCGGTGGGCCAGCCGTTCGCCAGAATGCGGCCAGCCTTGCGCTCCAGCGTGGGCAGCAGCGCGTGGGCCAGGTCCAGATCGCCCTCGTCCAGCTGCAGCGTGGCGGTGAGCTGGCCTTCCAGTTGCTCGGCAAGTTGGCGGAACTCCCGCGCGTCCTTGCATTGCACGATCAAGGCGGCGGCGCCGAACACTTCGGCCCGCAGCGCTGGGTTGGCCAGATAGTCCCGCGCGTCGGCCAGCCACAGCTGGGCCTGGCACTGATTCGGCCCGGTGACCGGCAGGCCGGCGGCCGCCAGGCGCGCATGCCCGGACAGCGCGTCCACGCCCGCCAGGTAAGCGTGGAAGATGCCGGGCGTCAGCATGGTCTGCGCCGGGCTCTGCCGCAGCAGAGCGGACACGGCGGCGATGAAGCCATCCAACGCCGGGCCCTGCTCGGCGATGATCAAGCCGGGATTGGTGCAGAACTGCCCCGCGCCCAGCGTCAGCGAGCCGACAAAGCCCTGCGCCAGCGCCTCGCCGCGCGCCTGCAGCGCCGCCGGCAGCAGAAACACCGGATTGGTGGAGCTCATTTCCGCATAAACCGGAATCGGCTCCGGCCGGTTTTGCGCCAGCCGGCACAAGGCCAGGCCGCCGCCGCGCGAGCCGGTGAAGCCCACCGCCTTGACGCGCGGATCGGCCACCAAAGCCTGCCCCGCTTCGCGGCCTTCGCCGAACAGCAGCGCGAACACGCCGGCCGGCAACCCGCATTTCTCCGCCGCCCGCGCGATGGCCCGCCCCGCCAGTTCGCTGACGCCGGGATGGGCGCTATGGGCCTTGACGATGACCGGGCAGCCGGCCGCCAGCGCGGAAGCGGTATCGCCGCCGGCCACCGAGAAGGCCAAGGGGAAATTGCTGGCGCCGAACACCGCCACCGGCCCCAGCGCCACCTGGCGCTGGCGCAGATCGGCGCGCGGCAGCGGCTGGCGCTGCGGCATGGCCGGGTCTACCCGCGCGTCCAGCCACTCGCCGGCCCGCAGCGTGCGGGCGAACAGCCGCAGCTGGCCGCAGGCGCGGCCGCGCTCTCCCTGCAAGCGGGCGCGCGGCAGGCCGGTTTCGGCCATCGCGCGTTCTATCAGCGCATCGCCCAGCGCTTCCATCTCGTCGGCGATGGTTTCGAGAAAGCGCGCCCGCGTTTCCGGCGCGGTTTCGCGGTAGGCGTCAAACGCGTCCCAGGCCAATGCGCAGGCCTGCTCCACCTGTTCGCGGTCCGCGCCGGGGTAGCCCGGCTCCAGCGCTTGATCGGTGGACGGGTCTATCGCCCGGATCCTCTCGCGGCGGCCGGCGACGGCCTGCCCGCCGATGAGCATCTTGCCTGTCAGATTCATCATGTTTCCTGTGTGATTAAGCTTCAGGCGACGTTCAGTTCGGCCGACCAGTTGCGGTACCACTCGCGGAACAGCGCGTACTGGGTTTCGGCATAGCGGCGCTGGGCGGGGCTCAGCGCGTCGGTCTCGTTGAAATGCAGCGCGTATTCCTTGTCGCCGTTCAGCACCATCAAGTGCTTGTAATACAGCACCAGGTCGCAGCCTTCGTCGAAGGAGGACAACACGGCCAGCGCCGATTCCAGCTCGCCGGCGCGGCGGCGGGCGACGGCATCGCCCCTGGCCGCCGCCTTGCTCAGCGCCACCAGGTGCAGCACCTCGCGCGGCAGCGCGTTGCCGATGCCGGTGATGGCGCCGGTGGCGTTGCAATTGACGAAGCCGTGCACCACCTGGGTGTCCACCCCCACCATCAGCGTGACTTCGTCATCCTGGGAGGTGATGTGCTCGGCGGCGTAGCGCATGTCGGCGGCACCGCCGAACTCCTTGAAGCCGATCAGGTTGGGATAGGCGCGGCGCAGCTCGAAGAACAGGTCGGCGCGGGTGGCGAAGCCATAGTAGGGGCTGTTGTAGATCACGGCCGGCAGCTTGGGCGCGGCGGCCAGAATGGCCGAGAAATGCGCCTTTTGCGCGGCCGGCGACGCGCCGCGCGACAGCACCCGCGGGATCACCATCAAGCCATGCGCGCCCACCCTGGCGGCGTGGGCGGCATGGGAAACCGCCTCGCGGGTGTTGACGGCGCCGGTGCCCACGATGGTCGGCACGCCGGCGGCCGCCAGCCGCGCCACGCCCTCCTGGCGCTGGGCCTCACTCAGCAGCGGCCAGTCGCCCATGGAGCCGCAGTACACCACCGCGCTCATGCCTAGGGACACCAGCTCCTTGCCCTTGGCCACCAGCGCGTCGAAATCCGGCTGGCGATCGGCGGTGCACGGGGTCATCAGCGCCGGGATGCAGCCGGTGAAAATGTTATCGCTCATTGTTTTGCTCCTTGCGGCATTCATTCAGGTGGTAGAGGTAATGAGAGGCGCGGGCTCAGATGCCCCACGCGAAGGGGTCTTGCTCGTCGATCAGCAATGTGGCGCGCGCCGTGATGTGGGCGCGGCCGGTGATGTAGGGGCGGATGAAGTCGCCTTCGCGCTGGTAATGGCCGATGAAACGGCTGCCGGTGATGCCGGCCTGCACCCACTCTTCGCCTTCGGCCAGCCTGCCGTCGGCGGCCAGGCAGGCCAGCTTGGCGCTGGTGCCGGTGCCGCAGGGGGAACGGTCGTAGGCCTTGCCTGGGCACATGACGAAGTTGCGGCTGTCGGCGTGTTCGTCGTCGGCGAACAGCTCCACATGATCGATGCGCGCGCCGTCGGCGCCGGTGACGCCCTGCGCCTCCAGCGCCTGCATCGTGGCGCAGCTGAACGCGCTCAGCGCCTCGACATTGTCCAGCCGCACGCTCAGGCCATGCTCGGCCACCAGGAAAAACCAGTTGCCGCCCCAGGCGATGTCGCCGGTCACCGTTCCATGGCCGGGCACCTCCACCGCCGCCTGCCGGCGGTAGCGATAAGCCGGCACATTGCGCAGCGTCACCGCGCCGTCCTCATGCAAGACGGCGTCCACCGGCCCCACCGGGGTGTCGATCTTGTGGCTGCCGGGCGCGATGCGCCCCAGGTAATGCAAGGAGGCGATCAGGCCTATGGTGCCGTGGCCGCACATCCCGATGTAGCCAGTGTTGTTGAAGAAGATCACCCCGCAGGCGGCGTCGGGCGAAACCGGCTCGCAATACAGCGCGCCCACCAGCACATCGCTGCCGCGCGGCTCCAGCAGGCAGGCGCGGCGCCATGGATCGTGCAGTTCGCGCAACGCATCGCGTTTGTCCGCCATGGTGGCTCCCGTCAATGCGGGGAATCCGCTCAGCACCAGCCGGGTGGGTTCGCCCCCGGTGTGGGAATCGATGATCTCCACCTGTTTCATTCGTGTATCCATTTCCAAACCCCATCCAGTCCGACCGACCGCGCCGTCGTCTCGCAGGCCATTGATTCCATTGAATCTCCGCGCCGCGCCGGTATTCGCTTCCACCCCGCTAGCATGGCTGCGTTGTCGCCGGCAATCTTGATGGTTATCATCAGTTGCGATGACGAAATCGGCATAGTTTGCGTTTCAGAGGGCCTAGCGAGCGGGATAGGCGTGATGCTTGACCGAGCAGCAGAGCATTCGGGATGACGAGGCGGCGATGGACGCCGACGGCCAGGCACGGCGCTTGGCGCGCCAAGAAAGGCGGGAGGGATGACCAGCGAGACCGTGGAAAAAATCGCCCGCTGGCGGGATGAAATCCGCCCGGCGACGATAGACCAGCTGCTGGCGGGCGTCGCCCCGCTGTTGCCGGTGCTGGACCTGATCCCCAATGCGGCCATCTTCATCAAGGACAGGCAGGCGCGCTATCTCTGCGCCAACCAGACGCTGGTGCAGCGCTGCGGGCTGAAGGATTTGCGGCCGCTGCTGGGCAAGACCAGCGCGGAAGTGTTCCCGGCCCAGCTGGGGCCGGCGTATACGGCGCAGGATCTCAAGGTGCTGCAAGACGGACTGGTGCTGGAAAGCCAGCTGGAACTGCATCTGTTCAAGAACCGCGAGCCGGGCTGGTGCCTGACCTACAAATGGCCGTTGCGCGACCGGCAGGACGAGATCATCGGCCTGATAGGCATCTCGCTGGACCTGCAAGCGGCCAGCAAGACCCACCCGGCGTACAAACGCCTGGTGGCGGTGGACGAGTTCATCCGCCGCAACTTCAGCCAGCCGGTCACCATGGCGGAGCTCACCGGCATCGCCGGCATGTCCGCCGCCCAGCTGGAGCGCTATTGCAAAAAAGTGTTCCACCTGTCGCCGCGGCAGATGATACACAAGGCCAGGCTGGAACACGCGCACCGGCTGCTGCATGAAGACATGGCCATCACCGAAGTGGCGCTGCGCTGCGGCTATGCCGATCACAGCGCCTTCAGCCGGCAGTTCAAGGCCTTGACCGGCCTGACGCCGCGCCAGTACCGCCAGCAGCTGGGCAGAAGCGATGCCGAGCCGGCTTCGGATGCCGAATAGCCAACGCGGGGCTCTGAGACCGGCTGCGCTTGTCGCGGCCGCGAGCCTGACAGCAAGTCCACGCAACCTCTGGCGGCGGCCTCGGTCATAATGCGATGAGCCACATCCTGAACATGGAGCGTCTGATGAAGTTTCTCCTGCCCGCCGCCGCGCTGCTGGTTTCCGCCGCGGCCATGGCCGATGCGCCAAGCAAGCCCGTCATCACCGGCAACATCCTGCGTCTGGATTCCGCCTGCGACTTCACCGAAAGCAGCCTGAACATCCAGCGCGACAACCTCTCCCTGAGCGCCACGCTCAATAAGGCGGCCGCCGCTCGCCTGCAGCAGGCCACCGGCGACTTCCTGAATCAAAGCATGGTGGTGGTGATCAACGACGTGCCCGTCAGCGCTCCGGTCGTCAGGGCCGTGATCAACACCGGCAAGGTCCAATTCGCGCTGGGACGCGACGCCGCCGACAAACTGTTGCCCACCCTGCTGGAAACCACCTGCTACCAGGAAAAGCCGCAGGCCAAGTAACCGGCCGCTAGGCCTTGTGCGTGGACAGCAGAATGCTGGTTTCGCTGGCGGAAATGCCCGGAATCAGCCTGACGCGCCCCTGCACCCGGTCGAATTGCTCTAGCGAATCGGCGCGCAGCTCGGCCAGGATGTCCCAGCGGCCGTTGGTGGAATGCAAGGCGTGGGCGCTGGGATCGCCGCGCAGCGCCTGCATCACCGCGGCGGTCTTGTTGCCCTCCACCGCGATGCACATCCAGGCCCGGATGCGCCTGGCTTCCGCCTCCGGCTTCACTTTCACCGTGTAGCCGACGATCACCCCGCTCTCTTCCAGCCTGGCGATGCGATGCTGCACCGTCGCCCGCGACACTCTCAACTTCTCCGCCAACGCGGTGACGGATATCCGCGCGTCGTCGCGCAGCAGCGCCAGTAATTGCCTGTCGGTATCGTTCATGCCAAATCGTCAATCAAACCCATCAATTTGCAAAACAATATGAAAATTCTGTAAGGTTTGCCAGCTTTTTGACGACAATCCGGAGGCGCACAATATCGACCATTCTTGATCCGCATCAATACCGGCCCAATCGATAGCCGCAGGTCAAGACGGACACCTTACCCACCGCCTCCCCTAGGATGAAAAGGCATGCAAACCACCAGCGACGTTCTGATGATCCGGCCGGTCCGCTTCCTGTCCAACCCGCAAACCACCGCCAGCAACGCCTTCCAGAACCGGGAACGGGACGCCGCCGAGGCGCAGCGCGCCGCGCTGGCCGAATTCGACGCCTATGTCGATGCGCTGCGCGACTGCGGCGTCAATGTGCTGGTGGTGGATGACACCCATGAGCCCCACACGCCGGACTCCATCTTTCCCAACAACTGGCTGAGCCTGCATGCCGACGGACGGGCGCTGATTTACCCGATGGAGGCGGAAAACCGCCGGCAGGAACGGCGCCAGGACATCCTGGACGCCATCGGAAAACAATTCGATTTGCGCCGCGCGATCGACCTCAGCCCTTTCGAGCGCGACGGACATTACCACGAGGGCACCGGCTCCATGGTGTTCGACCACTCGGCCCGCATCGCCTATGTCTGCCGCTCGACGCGCAGCAGCGAGCGGGTGATGGAAGCGGTGGAGCGGGAAATCGGCTATCGGCCGTTCTGGTTCGGCGCGGCCGACCGCGCCGGCAAACCCATCTTCCACACCAATGTGATGATGAGCGTGGGCCGCGCGCTGGCCGTGGTTTGCCTGGAATCGGTGGCCGACGCCGGCGAGCGCCGCGCGCTGCGCCATTCGCTGCAGCAAGGCGGCAAGCGCGTCGTCGACATCGGCTACCGCCAGCTGGAATGCTTCGCCGGCAATATGCTGGAGCTGTCCGCCGCCGACGGCGCGCCGGTGTTCGCCTTGTCGCGCCAGGCCTGGGCGGCGCTGACGGCGGAACAGCAAGGCCTGCTCTCCAGCGAGGCGCGCATCGCGCTGGCGCCGATCGACACCATAGAGCGGCTGGGCGGCGGCGGCGCGCGCTGCATGGTGGCGGAGATTTTCCTGCCGCGCCGAAGCGTGGCTCAACCCTAGCCGATGCGACCGGCGCCGGCCGACAAGAAAAAAGGCCGCGCAAGGCGGCCGCAAAGGGGTAGATGGTTGAATGTCATGAACATGATCATTCCATTGATAACAATTTAGCACATAAGCATTCTTTAGCAAGCTTGCTTGACTTAATTTTTATTAAGAAAAGCTTGATTGTTCACAAAGCTATTACATTAAATTTGGCAACTTTACTGACTTTTATGCCGATCATTTGGCAATCAGTGTCCAAATTTCAACGAAAACAGAATATCGCTGACCAGGGCCGATCCCAGGAAGGTGCCGCTGAACACCAGAATGGCGATCACCAACAGACGCAGGCCATCGCGCTTGAAAATGGCCGCTTCGCGCCGGGTCACGGCCAGGCCGGCGTAGGCCAGCACCAACGTCGCGCAGGCCAGCACGTCCACCTGGCTGAAGCACTGGTTGCGCCACTCGCCGCCGGGCAGGCCCGGCAGGCTGGCCAGCACGCCCAGGATGGACAGCCAGATCAGCGTCGGAATCTTCAGCGGCAGCCAGCGGTTGAGCAGGCGACTGGCGAAACAGATGCCCAGCACCATCGCCACGCCGGGCAATACCGCCACCAGCTCTTTCTTGGGGCCGATCATATGGCTGAGCACAATGATGGCGCCAGCCATCAGCAGGTTGGCGGCGAAAGCGCCCAGCCCCAGCTCTGGCTCTTCCGATTTCAGCAGTTCGGCGTCGGCGGCATCCATCCGGATGGCGGCTTGCGGCCTGGGCGCGCGCAGGCGGCTCAGCAGCGCGTACAGGCGGTTGGCGAAGGGCAGCGCCACGTAGATGCCGAACAGCACGCCGGTGGTGGTGGTCAGCAGGTTGCTGGCCGCCGCCAGCGCCATCAGCGTGTCCTTCTGCTCCGGCAAGGCGGTGATCAGCGTGCCGGCGCAGGCGGCCATCATGCTGCCGCTGCCGACGCCGCAGGCGATGGCCAGCGCCTTGTCGCTGAACAGGTTCCAGGAATGCACCACCGGCACGATCAGCGAGAAGAAAATGGTGCCGAACATGGTGCCGATCGCGTAGACGCTGAGGGCGCCCATGCCTTCCGGGCTGCGCAAGCCGTATCGTTCGGAGATCACCGCGATATTGGGTTCGCGGTCGATGGAAAACGTCGCCCCCACCGCCTCGCGGCCCATGCGGAACAGCAGCACCGCCACCGGCATCGCCACCAGCGCGGTGGCGACATTGCCCAGCTCGTGGAAGATCAGCACCGGACCCGCCGCGACGATGGCCTGGAACTGCGGCCCCAGCAGCGTGGCCAGCTTGGCCACCAGCGGCAGCACCGCGATGATGATCACCTGGCTCAGGGTGGCGCTGACGTCGCGGCTCACCCAGCGGCCGGCCAGCGGATTGACAGCCGGGTTGCACATCATGCCCAGCACGAAGGCGTACAGCAGCGGCAGCAGGATGATGCTGCCCTTGCCCACCGAAAACTTCTGCACGTAAATCAGTTCGGCGACGATCACGATGCCTATCGCCATCAGGTGGGCCAGGCGGTTGAATCCCGCGCCCGCGGCCACCCCGCCGCCCTGCAATTGCCCAACACCCGCATGCGCCATGCTTTTATTCCCGTTATTGTTTTGCGGCCGCGGGGGCCAACGTGGTTTCCACCAGTTTGATCCAGTACGCCGCGCCTATCGCCAGCGCCTGGTCGTTGAAATCGTAATGCGGGCTGTGCAGCCCCGCGCTGGGCGCCGGACCGTCCACGCCCAGCCAGGCATAACAGCCGGGACGCTCCTGCAGCATGAAGGCGAAGTCTTCGGACGCCATCGACGGCCGCATATTGGTGCGCACGTTCGCCTCGCCCAGCAGCTCGGCGGCGACGTCGGCCGCCCGCCAGGTTTCCGCCTCGGCGTTGATGGTGGCCGGATAGCGGTACCAGTAGTCCATCTCCGCCTCAACGCCCATCGCCAGCGCGATGTGGTCGACCAGCGCGCGCATCCGGCTCTCTATCACCGCCTGCACCGTGGGATTGACGTAGCGGACCGTGCCGCGCAGCAGCGCCTGCTCGGGAATGATGTTCCAGGTGGAGCCCGCCTCCACCTGGGTGACGGACAGCACCGCGCAATCCAGCGGATCGACGTTGCGGCTGACGATGCTCTGCAGCGCCGTCACCAGCTGGGCCTGGGCCGCGACCACGTCGCGGGTGCGCTCCGGCATCGCGGCGTGGCCGCCTTGGCCGCGCAAGCGGATCTCGAACAGGTCGAAGGCCATCATCATCGGGCCCGGATGCATGGCCATCTGTCCCAGCGGCAGGCCGGGCCAGTTGTGCATGCCGTAGACGCCGTCCACAGGAAAGCGCTCGAACAAGCCGTCTTCCAGCATCTCCTGGCCGCCGCCCTCGTTCTCCTCGGCCGGCTGGAAGATGAACTGGACGGTGCCGTCGAACGCGCGGCTCTCGGCCAGATGCCTGGCTGCGCCCAGCAGCATCGCGCAGTGGCCGTCGTGGCCGCAGGCGTGCATGCGGCCGGCGTGCAGCGAACGGTAAGGCGCGTCGCCCTCTTCATGCAGATGCAGCGCGTCCATGTCGGCGCGCAGGCCGATGGAGCGCGCGCCGCCGCCGGCGCGCAAGGTGCCCACCACGCCGGTGCGGCCGATGCCGGTCGCCACCTCCAGCCCGAAGCCGCGCAGCAAAGCGGCGATCTTGCCCGCGGTGCGGTGTTCGTCGAACGCGGTTTCCGGATGGCGGTGCAGATCCTGCCGCCACGCCGCCATGTCCTGCACGGCGGCATCGGACAGCATCGCGAATCCGCCCAACCGGCCTTGCCTGTCTGCCTGCATACCCTTCTCCCGATTCGCGGCAGCCAAGTCCAATGGACTGAATAACCACACCGCGAAAGTACTTTGTCATTATGAGCGGGGATTGTAAGCAAATGACAAACAATTCTCCAACATCATAGAATGGTTTCTTTGTTGCCTTTAAGGCAACACAACTAATCAGGATGAAACATGGAGTTCAATGATCAGCGCGTCCGCTACTTCTTCGAAGCGGCCCGGCTGGGCGGCGTGCGCGCGGCGGCGGACCACATGGACATCGCCGCTTCCGCGGTCAGCCGGCAGATCCGCCAGCTGGAGATGGAGCTGGGCGCCACGCTGTTCGAACGCCACCGCCGCGGCTTCCAGCCAACCGAAGCCGGCCGGCTGCTGCTGGACTATCACAACAAGCAGTTGAGCGAGCAGGAAGCGGTGATGACGGCGCTGCGCGAATTGAAAGGCATACACCGCGGCCACGTGTCCGTGGTGACCGGCGGCGGCGTGATCAGCGATCTGATCGACGCCATCCATCCGTTTTCCCAGCGCTATCCGCAGATCACGGTGGGCATCGACATCCGCGGCACCAACGACATCGTGCGTACGGTGCTGGAGGACCGGGCGCATATCGGCATCGTGTTCTATACCGCGCCCAATCCCTTGCTGAGGGTGCATCGCAGCTCGGTCCAGCCGTTGTACGCGGTGGCCACGCCCGATCACCCGCTAGCGCGCGCGAAACGCCCCATCAGCCTGGAAGAGCTGGCGCGGCACAAGCTGGCGCTGCCGGACGTGAGCTTCGGCGTGCGGCAAATCCTGCGCGACGCGGAAAGAGCCGAACAATGCCAGCTGGAACCGGCCATCGTCACCAATTCCTACCGGGTGATGATTGAATACGCGCTGACCGGGCAGGCGGCGACGGTGCAGCCGCTCTTCGCAGTCCGGCGCGAGCTGGAAAACGGCCAATTGCTGGCCATTCCGATCGAACAGCGCAACCTGCAGCAGGCGGAAGTGCATCTGATCACCCATCAGGGCCGCCGGCAAAGCCCGGCAGCCGCCAGGCTGCTGGAGATGCTGGCCGGCTCCATGCCGGCCTTCCGCGACGGCGCCGTTACGCCGTAGCGTCCGCGAAGCTCCGCGCCAGTTCCGCGAAGGCGCGGGCGGCGGCGCTGCGATAGCCGTCCCGCTTGGTCAACAGCGCGGCCTGCCGCCCCGGCAAGGCCGGCTCCAGCGCCAGCACCGCCAGCCCGGGCTGGCTGGCGGCGACGGCCGCGGGCAGGATGCCGGCCAATCCGCCGTGGCGGATGATCTCCACCGCCGCGCCCATGCCGTTCACCTCGATCGCGACCCTGGGCCGGATGCCGTGGCGGAGGCAGTAGTTGTCGACATGGCGGCGCGTGATGAAATCCGCGCTCAGCAAAACCAGCGGCATGGCCTCCAGTTCCGCCAGGGACAAGGCGTCCCTCCTCCCCGCCAGCGGATGCCCCGCTCCCGCCACCAGCGCCAGACGCTCGTCCAGCAAGGGTGCCGCCTCCACCTCCAGCGTGCCCGAGGGCGCGAAGCCGATGCCGATATCGAAAGCGTCGTCGGCCAGCCCGGCCTCCATCGCCTCTTGCGACATCTCGCGCACGATCAGCGCGATGCCGGGATGGCGCTGATGGAAGCGCGCCAGCAGCGGGCCAGCCAGCCAAGCGGCGAAGGTAGGGGTCATCGCCAGCCGCAGCTGCCCGCGCTGCAACGAAGCCACGTCGTGCAAGGCGCGCCGGCCGGCCTCCAGATCCCGCAGCGCGCGGCGGGCGTAGACCCGGTAGGCGCCGCCGGCGTCGGTCAGCCGCAGCTGGCGGCCGCTCCGGTCGAACAACTCCGCGCCCAGCGCCTCTTCCAGCTGGCGTATCTGCTGCGACAGCGTCGGCTGGGAAACATGCAGCGCCTCGGCCGCGCGGGTGAAATTGAGATGTTCGGCTACCGCGAGGAAGTAGCGGATGTGTCGTAGCAGCATGAGTCCAAACTATTGGTTATTCCTATGAAATTCATAATTTACCAGTCTTGTACCCAATAATAAAAGCGGCGCATCATCCGTTCATCGTTTCACCACACGGAGAACCGCCATGCAGGACATCATCGCCGGCACCCTAAAATTCCAGCGCGAGGCCTATCCGGAACGCGCCGAGCTGTTCCGCCGGCTGGCCGGCTCGCAATCCCCCGCCACGCTGTTCATCGCCTGCTCCGACAGCCGGGTGGTGCCGGAATTGCTGACCCAGCGCGAACCGGGCGAACTGTTCGTCATCCGCAACGCCGGCAACATCGTGCCCGGCTACGGCCAGGAGCCGGGAGGCGTGTCCGCCTCCGTGGAATACGCGGTCGCCGCGCTGGGCGTGGCCGACATCGTGGTCTGCGGCCATTCCGACTGCGGCGCGATGACGGCCGTCGCCTGCGGCAAGGATCTGACGGGCATGCCCGCCGTCGCCGGCTGGCTGCGCCACGCCGACTGCGCCAAGGCGATCAGCGACGCCGGCGAGCACGCCGGCCACGACGCCAAAGTGAATGCCATGGCCCGCGAGAACGTCATCGCCCAACTGGCCAATCTGCGCACCCATCCCGCAGTGGCGCTGGCGCTGAGACAGGGCCGGCTGCGCTTGCACGGCTGGATGTACGACATCGCCAGCGGCGACATCCAGGCCCTGGATCCGGAGCAAGGCCGCTTCGTGCCGCTGCGAGATTGCCCGCAGACGGCGGCCATGCTGAACGACGCCGTCCGCCAGCCCTGAACCGAAACCATTCCCGCGCGGCGGCGCGCCCGGCCTTTCATGGCGTCCCCAGCCGCGCTCCACCCCAAGCAAGGAGAATCAATATGCAATCCCAATGCCAGCAAGCCCCACGCCAAGCCCTGACCGACGCCATCATCGCCGCCAAGGCGCGCAAGCGCCTGAGCTTCGAGGAGATAAACCAGGGCACCGGCCTCAGCATCGCCTACACCACCGCCGCGCTGCTGGGCCAGCACGCGCTGCCGGAAGAGGCCGCCCGCCTGGTGGCGGACCGTCTGGAACTGGACGACGACGCCGTCGCGCTGCTGCAGACCATCCCGCTGCGCGGCAGCATTCCGGGCGGCGTGCCGACCGACCCCACCATCTATCGCTTCTATGAAATGGTGCAGATCTACGGCACCACGCTGAAGGCGCTGGTGCATGAGCAATTCGGCGACGGCATCATCAGCGCGATCAACTTCAAGCTGGACATCAAGAAAGTGGAAGACCCGGACGGCGGCCAACGCGCGGTGATCACGCTGGACGGCAAGTACCTGCCGACCAAGCCGTTCTGATTATCCCCGCGAGCGGATCTGCGGTCTCTCCCGAGCCGCATCCGCAGCAGCCGCCGGCATCGCGCCGGCGGCTGAACCGGCGCCGCTAGCCGCGCGCGGGCTCCGGCGCGCGCTCGGCCAGCATCAGCGCCACCGTGGCCATGCCCAGCATGGCCGCCACGGCCCCGGTCAGAAACACCGCGCCGTAGCCGAAGCTGTCGGCGAACAAGCCGGCCACCGGCCCCGTCAAACCATAGGCCATATCCTGGAAAGCCGCGAAGCCGCCCAGCGCGGTGCCGCGCAGATGGGCGGGCACGCGCTTGATCACCTCCACGCCCATGCCCGGAAACACCATGGAGCAACCGACGCCGGTCAGCAGCGCCCCCAGCAGGGCGGCGGCCGGCGTGGCCGCGCTCCAGATCAGCCACTGGCCGACGGCCTCCACCGCCAGCGAGGCCAGCGCCACCTTCGCGCCGCCGATGCGGTCCGGCAGATGGCCGCACAACACGCGCACCAGCACGAAGCCGACGCCGAAACCGGTCAGGCCCAGGCTGCCCCAGGCCCAGCCGCGGCTGGAGAAATACAAGGCGAAGAAGGCGCCCAGGCCGGCGAAGCCGACCCCTTGCAGAAAGACCGCCGCGCCCGGCTTGCCGATGCGCCCCAGGATGCGCAGGAAGGACTCCCGCTGGCCGGCATGCGGCGCGATGCGCGGAAACCGCCGGATCAGCAGCAGCCCGGCCAGCGGCAGCAACGCGCAGGCCGCCATCAACGGCCGGAAACCCGCCTGCTGGAACAGCAGCAGCCCCAAGGGCCCACCGGCGGCGAAAGCGCCGTACATCCCCATGCCCACCAGCGACATCACCTTGCCGGAATGGGCCGGCCCCATCAGGCCTATGCTCCAGGCCGCCATGCCGACGATGGCCAGGCTCTCGCCCAGCCCCAACAGCAAGCGCCCGGACAACAGCACGCCCAGCGCCAGGGCCGGCTGGTCGGCCAGCCAGGACGAAGCCAGGCAAACCGCGCCGGCCAGCATGTACAGGTACAGCCCGCGCCGCATGCAGGCCTTGCCGCCCTGCTGATCGCACAGGCGCCCGGCATAGCCGCGGGTCAGAATGGTGGAAAAGAAGGTGATGCCCACCGCCAGCCCGCCCAGCGCGTTGCCGTAATGCAGTTGGTCGATCACATAGATGGAGGTGACCGGCAGCGACATCGCCACCGCCAGATAAGACAGGAACAACGCCGCCGTCTTGGCCAACAGGCGGCGGTAAGCTTGAGAAAATGACAGGACTTCGGGCATGGACAGCGGTCTCCGCGCTGATCCCGGCCCGCGCGGCGGTCGCTTCAAGAAGGCAACGCACCGCGCCACGGCCGGGTGGCTAGGGTGCGTTGCTTGACGTAAACGCTTACGGCCGCAGGCTTGCGCCTGACGGCGGATATAGTTCGCCTAACTTATCATTTGCGCCGCCGTCACGCAAGCCCGCGGCCCCCCCTCCTGGCCTCATCCCGGCTCGCCGGCGGCCCCGGCTTCATTTCCGGCTGCTGAAGCAACTGGCACACGCCGCCCATGCTGGGCACCAGGCACAAGGGCGTGCCCGGCGGCAGGCCGGCGTCCGGCGTCCCTTCCGCCACGCTGTCCGCTCCGCGGCTGGTTTCGAGCGGCGTGTAGTCCAGGCGCGGCAGCAAGGTCGGCGCCAGCACTTTCAGCACCTGCACCGGCAAGGCGCTGGTAAACCGGTAATCGGCCGCCTTGGGCCCGGCCACGTAGGCGACGATGGTGCCGAAGTAATGGTCGCCGATATAGAACACGAAGGCGCCGGAGCGGCTGACCACCCGCGCCGAGGTCAAGCCGCCGCCGCGCGAGAAGGTTTTGAAGCGGTTGTCGCCGGTGCCGGTCTTGCCGCCTATCAGCGTGTGCTCGCCCTTCTTGCGGTCGAAGGCGCCGGCTACCCGGTGGGCAGTGCCCTTGTCCACCACTTCGGACAGCACCTGGCGCACCAGTTGCGGAATCTCCGGCGGCAGCACCCTCACCCCGCGCGTCGGCGCCTGCGCCAGCGAAGTCTCGTACGGCGTGGCCTCCGCGAAGCGCATCTTGTCGATGTAGACGGTGGGCAGGCGCACGCCGTCATTGGACAGGATGCCCATCAGCTCGGCCAGGGCCGCCGGCCGGTCGGCCGAAGCCCCCAGCGCGGTGGCGTAGGACGGCACCAGGGAGTCGAAGGGATAGCCCATCCGCTTCCACGCCGCGTGTATCTTGCGGAAAGCGTCGGTTTCCTGGATCTGGCGGATGCGGTTGTCCTGGCCGCCCTTGTGCTTGCTGTTGAACAGCCACTGGTAAACTTCCTGGCGCTGTGCGGCGCTGGCCTGGACCATCTCGCTCCAGCCCGCGTCGGGATGCGCGTGCAGATAGGCGACCATCCACAATTCCAGCGGATGGACCCCGGCCAAGTAGCCCCGGTCGGCCAGGTTGAAGCGGTCCGGGCCCAACTCGTCGTACAGCTTGGCCAGCGTCGCAGGCTCCAGCTTGGCCGGCGGATTGGCGTGCTTGGCGATGAAGGCCGCCATCGCCTGCTGGTCTTCCGTCGGGCGGATGCTGCGGAAGATCACCGCCAGCCGCTTGGGACTGCGCCGCGCCTTCTCCACCAGCAGCGCGTCGATCTGGCTCACATCCTTGCCGCGGTACTTGTGGTAGAAGCCGGCCATGAAAGTCTTGCCTTCCTTGTCGGCGAAGCGCTGCAGGTATTCGCGCCGGCGCGGGTCCTCCTTGTCGCCCATCAGGGTGTCGTCGTAACCGGCCGGATACATGTAATAGCGGACGATGTCGCGCATCACCCGGATGTAGACCAGGTTCACCGAGCGCTGGGTCGCCTCGCGCAAGCTCAGGATGCGGCCATTGTCGTTCTTGTCGAAATTCTCGAAGGTGTGGCGCCCGCCGCCGGTGAAAAAGCTCTCTCCCGGGCTGGCGCTGTACTTGCGCTCCAGGGAGGCCGCCAGCATCGCCGGCAGGCTGCGGTCGTCGCTCTGGCGCAGATAGTCTATCGCCCAGCGCCGCAGCACCGACTCATGCTCGCCCGATTTGATCTTGCCCAGCGCCTCAGGGCTCAAGTCCGCGTATTGCCGGTGCAGATCGGCGATCACTTCCAGATAGGTGACCAGCGTGCGCAGCTTGGAGGTGGAGCCCAGGTCCAGCTTGGTGCCCTCGTTGATGTCGAAAGGCTGGTCGAAATTGTCGGCCTGCACCCGCACCTTGTTGCCGAACGGCGTGCGCTCGATCAGCGTGAAGCTGTAGGTCACGCCCTCCGGCGAGCCCTGCTGCAGCAGGAACTTGTCGCCCAGGCCCACCGACTTCGCGTACTCGGGGTCGCGCAGCTTCATCAGGTGGTCGGTGACCGACTGCTGCAACTGCGAATCGAGCGTGCTGTTGACCTCGAGGTCGACATGATCCAGATCATACAGCCTGGGCATGCCCAGCATGCCAGCCAGCTTGATCCGCACCGCGTTGGCGCCCTTGCGCTCCACCAACGACTTGACCGTCGGATTCACTTTTTCCTTCTGCTGCCGCAGCGACACCTTCAGCGCCGCGTCGCACAGCTCCTGCGAAATCACCTTGTCCCGCGCCATCAGCCTCAGATAGGAATTGGTCAGGTCTTCTAGCACCTTCATGTCGCCATTCAGGTAAGCGGACGGGCCGCGCTGGGAAATCATCAGGCTGAACGCCTCCTTGAACACGGTGGCCTGCTCATCCACCGTCAGCGGAGAGTCGTTGTCCAGCGTGCGGTTCATCTCGTCGAAAGAGCGGCCATACCAGGCCCACATGCCGTCGCCGATGCCGGAGATCTCGCCGAAACCGGCGCGAGCCGCCAACGGCACCGTGTTCAGATACTCCACCACCAGCTGGCGGCGGAAAGCGGTGGTGTCCTCGCCGTTGTGGTAGGCGCGCACCGAGGCCGACAACATCTGGCGCAGCTTTTCCTTGGGCGAGCCGGTGCGGCCGCCGGGGGAATGGCGGAACTTCTCGATCTGGGTGGCCAGGGTGCTGGCGCCGGCCGAGTGGTAGCCGGGTCGAAACAGGTGCAGGCTCTCGTCGGCCAGTGCCTTGCCGAAGCGCGACCATTCGATGGCCGGGTTCTGCTGCGGATTGCCATCGTCCAGCAGGGTATGGTTTTCGATGTACAACAGGCCGGCCACCAGCAGCCTCGGCAGCGATTCGAAATTACTGTATATCCGCTGCGGATACTGCGACTGGTAAATGGGCCTGCCGTAGCCGTCCCGCACCAGCAGCCCGGCCTGGTCCTTCTCGCGGTACGGCGGGAACAGGCCCAGCGGCAACAGCGGGCCGGTGACGCCTCGGTCGGTCAGCTTGATCAAATCGGGCGACTGCCTGGCCTGGGCGTCTATCGCGTAGCCGCGCTGCCCCAACCGCTGCAGGAAGCGCGGCAGCTCGACATAGCCCATGCGCTGGTCATAGGGGCCGCCGGGAGAGGGAAAGCGCATTTCCTTGCTCGGCCCCTGCTCCACCGCGAAAGTGGCGTGGCGGCCGGCGCGGCTGAAGAACATCGACTGAAAGTGGGATGTGTGGATCTCGTTCAGCAGCAGCGAGGCGCCCAGGCCGAACAATGCGATGCCGAGGCCGGCCAACGCCCACCAAACGGAAGAAGACGGTTTGCCCTTGCCCAATCCGAGTTTGGCTTCCGAAGTGTCTATCATGATCAGTCGGCCCTCAGGGCCGCCCCCTTAGCAGGAACTGGAGAATGTCGCCGCCGCTCCGCCCCCCCGGCGGCATCCTCTCGGATATCGCTCGCCTGACAGGCTTTATCTCACTATCGGACAGCCTTACGGCTTTACAAGCCCGGGACAACTCTACTCACAATTCCCCTGCGCCGACGCCCGCCCTCTGCGTCCCGCGCGCGCCCTTCGGCTCAGGCCAGCACGCCCGCCGCCAGCGCGGACGCCTGGCCGGCGAACTTCACCACTTTGGCCACAGCCTCGATCGAACGCGCGGTCTGATCCAGCGCCGCGGCGGCCGCGTCGGCCTCCTGCGTCGCTTCGGTCAACGCGTTGACCGCGGCGGCGTACTGGGCGGTGGCATGGTCCAGATCCTTGGCGATGGCCGCCAACGCCTGGCCGGTAAGTGTCTCCTGCAGATCGGAGCATTGACGGCTGACGGCGCCCGAAGTGTCCACCATCAGGTTGTTCAGACGCGACGCCAGGCCGGTCAGCAGCTCCGCCAGATCATGACTATCCATGGTTTGCCTCCTCGTCAACTATTCGGCAGGTCGCGGTACAGCGCCCGCAGGCGGCGCGCCTCCGCGATGAAATCATGCAGCCGGTCAAGCGGCTTGCCGGGCTGATCCAGGCTCGCCCGCAATTGGCGATGCAGTTCCGGGAAGTCCCTCACCGCCTTGTCGGTGGAGGCCAGCGCCTGCTCCAGCCTGTCGTAGCCGGCCAGTTGCGCGGCTACCTGCTGGTCGAAACGGTAACGATCCCAGCTGTGATAGGGCGGGCGCACGCCATCGCGGTTGACCAGCCCCAGATAACGCAAGCGGATATTGAGCACATAGAGCTTCAAATCCTCGTCCACCCGCTCCATCATCTGCGCCAGCGCGTCCAGGCCGGGCTGGGCGCGGTCCATCACGCCGCGCAGCCCCTCCCGGCGTTGGGCCGCGAGCATGGCCTGGCCCAGCGCGTCCACCGCGATGGCGACGCCATTCGCCGCCTGGGCGTCCAACGTCCCGGCCGGCAGGCCGCGCAGGCTGGCCGCCAAATCCTGCGACGCGCGGTCTATGTCCTCCATCTTGCCGCCGCCCGCCAGTTTGGCCAGCGCTTCCGAGTAGCAGCTGAGCGCGTCCAGCGTAGCAGTCACCCGGGACAGCGGCGCGCTCAGATCGTAGCTTTCGCCTTGCGCGTTCACCAGCGGGAAGCCCTGCGCGCCGACCTTGCGATCCGGATAGCCAAGCACCGCGCTGTCGCGCGCGTCGCGCTGCAATTGATCGAAGCTCGCCTGGGCGCCGCGATTCACCTGGACGGCGGCGTCTCTCAAGGCGATGAATTTTCCGCTGTCCACGCTGCCGGCGCAGCCGGCGAGCAGCGCCATAAGCAGCGCGGCGGGCAACAGGAATGAAGGAGTGGACATGGTGCGACCCTGCGATTGACGATGACGACCGGACCGCCTGGCGGGGCCGGCGATGACATGCCTTTCAGATATAGTTCGTCATCAAATCAAGGCAAAGCGATTGCAAGCCGCTTAAGTAATACGCCGTACTCCCCTCTTGCCCATGAACGCCGGCGCCATGCCGGCGTGAACGGTCAGCGCGGACGCCACGGCTGGCCGCGCCCCACCAGCCGGCGCGACAACAGCGACGCCGCCAGCGAGGCCAGCGCCGAGCTGAGCACGATCAGCGTCGCCATCGCGGCGGCGGCGGCGGTGTCGCCGGCGTCGTCCATGGTCACGATGGCCACCGCCGCCAGGCTGCGCTCCGGCCCGGCGATGAACACCAGCGCCGACAGCGTGGTCATCGCCGACACGAACAGGAAACGCGCCACGTCCAGTAGCGCAGGCAGGCAAACCGGCAGCGTCACCCGGCGCAGCGTGATCCAGAACGGCACCTTCAGCGCGGCGGCCACCGCTTCGAATTCGCCGTCCATCTGCTTGAGCGCGGTGGCGATGGTCAGATGAGCGGTGGTGTAGAAATGGACGACCGTGCAGGCCGTCATCAGCGTCAGGCCGCCATACAAGCCGTTGAGCGGATTGTCGGGGTGGTTGAAAAAGAACACGTAGCCCAGGCCCAGCACCAGGCCGGGCACCGCCATCGGCAACATCGCGAGCAACCGCAGCGCGCCCCTCGCCAGCGGCGCGGCCGGCAGCTTCTCGCAGCAGTAGGCGCCCAGGAAAGCCAGCGTCGCGCCGATCAGCGCGGTGGCCGCGGCCATTTCCAGGCTGTTGAAATACGCGTCCCAGCCGCCGCCGTCCACTTGGTCGAAACGGTAGTGGGCCAGCGTCAGGCTAAGGTCGTATGGCCAATACTTGATGAAGGAAGCTCCCACGCCGACGCCCATCAGCGCCAGCAACGGCATGGCCATGATCGCCAGCATGACGAGCGCGGCCGCGTCCCGCGCCGGGGCCGTGGACGGCGAAAACGGCGTAGACCGCGCCGACAAGGCCGCGCGCTGGCGGCGCGACATCGCCCGCTCGATGAAGCAGGACAGCACGGCCGGCAACAGCAGCATCAGCCCCACCACGGCGCCGCGCGGAAAGTTCTGCTGCCCCACCACCTGCTTGAACGCCTCCACCGCCAGTACATTGCAATCGCCGCCCACCACCTTGGGCACGCCGAAATCGGTGAGCACCAGCGTGAACACCAGCAGCGCCGACGATGCCAGGCCGTAGCGCGCGCCCGGCAGCGTGATGGTGGCGAAGCGCCGCCACGCGCCGGCCCCCATCGCCCTCCCCGCCTCGTACAAGCGGGCGTCGGCGACGGACAAGGAAGTGGAAAGCAACATGAAGGCATAGGGAAAGGCATAGAACGCCTCGCCGGCGACCATGCCCCAGAAACCGTAAACCGATCCGCCGCCCAGCCAGCTTTTCAACAGGCCCTGGTTGCCAAACAGGTAAACCAGCGAGATGGCCGGCAGCAGCGAAGGCGCCAATAGCGGCAACAGCGCGATCTGGCGGAACGCTCCCCGACCCGGCGCCTGGCTGCGGCACAGCGCCCAGGCGAAAGCGAAAGCCGCCGGCACCACCAGCGCCGACACCGTCAAGGCCAGCAGCAGGCTGTTGCCGGCCGCGCGCATCAGGCCGGGCGAAGCCAGCACCTCTGTGAAATTGCCGAGTCCGGCGAAATCGCCGTCCATGGTCAGCACCGATTTGCCGAGAATGAACAACAGCGGCAGGCCCAGCGCCAGCGCCAGCAATCCCAGCAGCGCCCAGGCCAGCGCGGCGCCGGCCAGGCGTTCGCCATCCACGCGCAGGGCGGCGGGCAGCCATCGTCGCGCCAGGCTCAGCATGCTGTTTCTCCCGGATAGGCGCGCAGTTGCGCGGCCGGCAGCTCCACCGGCACGATCTCGCCCGGCACCAGCGGCTGGCGGTTCAGCATCGACGGGCATACTTCGGCGCGCAGGATCAGGCCGGGCATGCCTTCCGGGCGCAAGCTCAGCCGCGTCATCGCGCCGCCGAAAGACACATCCTCCACCCGCGCCAGCAAAGTGTTGGCCGCCGGTTCCCAGCGCGGCTTGACGATGACGTCCTCCGGCCGGATGAACAGCGTCAAGCCCGCGGCATCGGGCAGATCCCGGGTCAGGCTCAGCACGCAGCCGCCGACCGCCGCCTCCCGGCCGCCGCGGCGCTCGGCCGGCAGCCAGTTGGCGTCGCCGACGAATTCGGCGACGAAGCGGCTGGCCGGGCTGCGGTAGATCTCGGTCGGCGTGCCGGCCTGCTCGATCCGGCCGGCGTTCATCACTACCACCCGGTCGGCGATGGACAGGGCTTCTTCCTGATCGTGGGTGACCATCAGCGTGGTGACGCCCAGCCGCCGCTGCAGGCCCTTCAGCTCCTCCCGCAGCTTGTCGCGCACCCGAGCGTCCAGCGCCGACAACGGCTCGTCCAGCAGCAACAGGCCGGGCGAAGTGGCCAGCGCGCGGGCCAGCGCCACCCGCTGCTGCTGGCCGCCGGACAGCTGCGACGGGTATTTGCCTTCCGAGCCCGGCAGGCCGACGATGTCCAGCAGCTCGCGCACGCGGCGGGCATGGCCGGCCTTGTCGCGGCGCGGCGTCAGGCCGTAGGCGATGTTGTCGGCCACTGTCAGATTGGGAAACAGCGCGTAACTCTGGAACACGATGCCGTAGTCGCGCTTGGCCGGCGCCGCGCGGGTGATGTCGCGGCCGGACAGGCGGATCGTGCCGGTATCCGGCAGATCCAGCCCGGCGATCAGCCGCAGCAGCGTGGTCTTGCCGCAACCGGAGGGGCCAAGCAGACAGACAAACTCGCCCTTGCGGATGGAAAGCGAGGCTTGATCCAAAGCGGTGAAGGCGCCGAAACGGCGGCTGAGCGCATGGACGGATAAATGCTCGGACAAGCCGGACAGGCTATCGACCGGTTTCATCGGGTGCTCCAGTGACCTGAGACTATGCGTGAAACAAGCCGCCCCCGGCATGGGGGGCGGCTACGGGGCGACCGTTCACTCTTTCGGCGCGGCCTTGCTCTCATAGCGGCGCGACCATTCCTTCAGGATGGCGTCGCGGTTTTTGGCGGCCCAGCCGAAGTTGTTCTTGGACAGCCGCTGCGAGTAGTCGACCGGAATGAAGGGGTTCTGCTTGGCCACGCCCGGCATCGCCAGCACCGCGTAGTTCTGCTCGTACAGCTTCATCGCCGGCAGGCTCACCGAGAAGTCGGCCAGCTTCCTGGCGGCGTCCAGGTTCTTGGTGCCCTTGACGATGGCGGTGGCTTCCAGATCCCAGCCCAGGCCTTCCTTCGGATAGATCAGGTCGATCGGCGCGCCCTTCTCCTTCAGCTGCGCGCCGCGGTATTCAAACGAGATGCCGATCGGATACTCGCCGGCGGCGGCCATCTTGCAGGGTTTGGAGCCTGAATGGACGTACTGCGCCATATTGGCGTGCAGCTTGTCCATGTAGTCCCAGCCCTTCTTCTCGCCCATGGTCTGCAGCCAGGCGGACACGTCCAGGTAACCGGTGCCGGACGAGGCCGGATGCGGCATCACGATCTGGCCCTTGTAGACCGGGCGGGTCAAATCGGTCCAGTTTTCCGGCTTGGGCAGATTCTTTTTCGCCGCTTCCACGGTGTTGAAACAGATGGTGGCCGCCCATACGTCCATGCCGGTCCACTTCGGCGGCTTGGCCTTGTCGACGAACTGCGGGCTCAGTTTCTCCACGCCTTTGGGCGCGTAGCCCTGCAGCATGCCCTGCTGGTCCAGGATCATCAGGCTGGTGGCGGCCAGGCCCCACACGACATCAGCCTGGGGATGGTTTTTCTCCGACAGCAGCCGGGCGGTGATCACGCCGGTGGATTCGCGCACCCAGCGGATGTCGATGTCCGGATTAGCCTTCTCGAACGCTTCCTTGTAGTCCTTCACCTGGTCCGCTTCCAGCGCGGTGTAGACGGTCAGCGTGGTCTTGGCCTGCGCCAGCGGGGACAGCAGCCCGGATACGGCCAGGGCGGCCGCGACAGCCATCTGCTTTTTCATCGACGATGCTCCTTGGGTTAGACGTATAGACAAATCTATTTGCACATCGGACTGATTGAAACAAAACAGCGCAACGATAAGCGCCGGCGATGACAGGCCCGTGAATGCGGCATGAACCTTGTCTTGCCGCGCTAGACCTATGCGGGCGGAAAGCCCCGCGGCTCTTATCTATAGTGAGGACTGGACACAGGCGACGACAGATGAATACGACCCCGCAAAGCCATACGGCGCAGCAGATTTGCCGCTCTCAGGAAATGGCGCTTCGCCCTGGATCCTCGAGAAGGAGCGATGGTTGACCCTGCGCGAGGAAAGCGGCGGCCTGAGCCCGGGCGGAACCCAAGCGAACGGAGCTGAGCAGGCATGAAGTCCAAACGCCTGTCGGACAGCATCATCATCCGCCTGTTGGCGCTGTCCCTGGCCATCATGATCTTCGGCGTGCTGTCGCGTTACTACGCGCTGGGCTCCTTTCTGCGGCAGGATCTGGGCCAGGTCGTGTCCGAGCAGCAGCTGGCGCTGGCCGGCTACGTCGCCCACGACATCGACGACAAGATCAGGCAGCGCAAGGCTTTGCTGTCCCGCCTGGCCACCGCGCTGCCGCCCGAGCTGCTGGACCGCCCAGACGCACTGCGCGCCTGGCTGAAGGAGCGTTACCAGTACCAGCCGCTGTTCTCCATCGGCTTGTTCGTGGTGCGGCCGGACGGCCGCGTGATCGCCGATTACCCGGAAGTGCCGCACCGGATGCAGGTCAACTACGGCGACCGCGACTACATCCGTCAATCCCTGCAAGGCCGGTTCTACATCGGCAAGGCGATAACCGGCCGCAGTTCGGGCGTGCCGGTGCTGCCGATGTCGGCGCCGGTGCAGGTGAGCGGCGAAGTGCCGGCGGTGCTGGTCGGCGTCACCGCCATCGCCGCGCCGGGTTTCCTTGATTTGCTGCAGCAATCCCGAATCGGCGATCATCGCGACAGCTTCCTGCTGATTTCCCCGCGCGACCATCAGATCATCACCGGCTCTCAAAGCGAGCTGACGCTGCAGCCGATGCCTGAGCCCGGGCGCGACCCGCTGCACGACCAGGCGATGGCCGGCTATCGCGGCGCGGCGGTGGCGGCCACGCCGCAGGGAGAGGAGGAAGTCCGCGCCATCGTGCAGGTGCCCAGCACCGGCTGGCTGGTGGTGGCCAAGCTGCCCGGCCGGGACGCCTTCGCCACCGTAGCCCGGGTGCAGCACTTCACGCTGCGCCAGGCGCTGATCGCCTTCGTCGTGTTTTCGGTGCTGGCTTGCGGCGGCATGTACATCGTGCTGCGTCCGCTGTTCCGCGCCGCCCGCCACGCCGACCGCATGACGCGGGGCGAATTGCCGCTGGAGCCCTTGCCGATACACCGCAAGGACGAAGTCGGCTATCTGATCGCCTCCTTCAACCGCCTGCTGCGCAAGCTGGAAGACAAGCAGACGGAGCTGGCTCAGATGGCGCACCACGACTCGCTGACCGGCCTGCCCAACCGCTTGCTGCTGTCCGACCGGCTGCACGTGGCGCTGGCCCAGGCCCAGCGCCGGGAGACCCGCCTGGCGCTGCTGTTCATGGATCTGGACAGTTTCAAGATGATCAACGACACCCTGGGCCACAAAGCCGGCGACAAGGTGCTGTGGCAGGCCGCGCAGCGCCTGTCCGGCACCGTGCGCCAGAGCGATACCCTGGCCAGGATAGGCGGGGACGAATTCGTGCTGTTGCTGAGCGATCTGGACGACAAGGCCGAGGACATCGCCCGCACCGTGGCCGACAAATGCCTGGAAGCCTTCGACACGCCCTTCCTGGTCTCCGGCAACTCCTGCCAGCTGGGCATCTCCATCGGCATCGCCATCGGCGACGGCTACAGTAATCCGGACAGCCTGCTGCAGGCGGCAGACCAGGCGATGTACCGCGTCAAGAAAACCGGCAGCAGCGGCAGCGCCACCATCCACCTGTAAGCGCCAGGCGGAGCCGCCGTCATATTCCAGGCGTCATCCCGACCAACCGTTTTGCAATCCGCGAGATCTCTGTCATGAGGCTACTGCAAAAAATCAAGGTAGGACCCAGACTGGCCGTCTCCTTCATGGTACTGCTGGCTTTCCTGCTGGCAATCGCCTCCAGCGTATGGGCCGGGCTGGCCCGCATCGAACAGGCCACCCGCGTCATCGTCAGCGAAGATGCCAGCAAACAGCAGGCGGCCGCCGATCTGGACCGCTACTCGCAAAGCGCGGCGCTGCTGCTTCTGCAAATCGTCTCCACTCCGGACCAGCCGCAGCGCGTGCCGCTGTACGCGGCGATGGATGAGGCCAGCCACAAGGCCAACACCGCGCTGCAGCGCCTGAAGGCCCTGCCCTGGAGCGGGGAGCAGGCCGGCGCGCTGCAACGTTTGGCCGAGTTGCGGACCGCCTACTCCAAGGCCTTCAGCGACACGGTGGACCTGGTGGAAGCCAATGATCCGGCCGCGCTGGCCCGGCAATACGGCAGCCAGACCCGCCCTGCGCTGCAAGCGCTGCTCGGAGCCACCGCCGAGTTAGCAGCGGCCCAGCAAAACCATATGAACGCGGAAATGGCCGATGTGCTGTCGCTGATGGGCGCCACCCGCGGCTTATTGCTGGGCTGCTGCATCGCCGCCGTGCTGGCCGGCCTCCTGCTGGCCTGGAGCGTCACCCGCAGCATCACCCGGCCGCTGGAACACAGTGTGGCGGTGCTGGGTTCGATGGCCCAGGGCGACCTGCGCTGCGAAGTGCACGCCGCCGGCAACGACGAAACGGCGCAAATGCTGCGGCGGATGGCTCAGATGCAGGACGAGCTGGCCGCTCTGGTGCGCGAACTGCGCGCCAGCGCGGACATCGTAGCGGACACCGCCAGCGCCACCCGAGGCAGCGCGGCGGAAGTGGCCGGCGGCGTGGAGCGGCAACAGGCTGAAATCCATCAGATCAATGGCGTGGTCGGAGCCTTCTCCGCCAAGCTGGACCGCGCGGCGACCACCGCCGACCAAGCCAGGCGCCAGGCCCGCAACGCGGCCGATTTGGCCGATCAAGGGCAAAAACTGATCGAAACCGCCTCACACGAAATCGGCCTGATCGCCGGAAAAATCCAGGGCAGCGCCGAATCGGTGGACACGCTGCGCCAGCGCGCCAACTCCATGCACGGCATGATTGAAGCCGTCACCAGCATCGCCGAACAGACCAATATGCTGGCGCTGAACGCCGCCATCGAGGCGGCGCGCGCCGGCGAAATGGGCCGCGGCTTCGCCGTGGTGGCCGATGAGGTGCGCAATCTGGCCGCGCGCACCGCCCAAGCTACCCGGGAGATCAACGAGGTGATCGCCGCGATGGATAACCAAACGTCCGAGGCGATGGGCCGCATCGAACAGGGCCAGCGTGAAATGGCGCGCGGCGTGACGCTGATAGGCGAAATCATCGAACCGCTGACCGAGCTGAAACGCGGCGCCACCGCCACCGTGGGCGAGCTGGAGCGGCTGGCGGCGGATATCGAGGAACAGGTGCGGGAAAGCCAGTCCATCGCCGGCAGCGTGTCGGCCATCGCCCGCTCCGCCGACGAAAGCCTCAAAGCCAGCCAGGATGCCAGTCTCAGCAGCGGCCGACTACAGGAGGTCAGCGCCACGCTGCAAACGCAGATTCGGCGCTTCGTGGTGGACAGCTGATCAAACCGGCTGGCGCGCCAGCAGGGTCAGCAAACACTCGCCGGCCTCGGCCAGCTCGCCGTCGTTCCACAGCACCTCGCACGCGGGCGGCGGCGCAAAGCTGCCCGCCTCCACCAGCCGGCGGGCGATTTCCTCGACCGATTCCCGACCGCGCCCGGCCAATCGCGCCGCCAGCACCTCGGGGCTGGCGGTGATCCACAGCGGACGCAAAGTGGGAAAACACTCAGCCGCCAGCGGCAGCATCGAACGCGAACCGTTCACCACCACGTCCAAGCCCTGCGCCAGCCACATCGCTACCTCCACACCCAATCCATAAGCCAGGCCGTGCCGCCGCCAGCACAAGGCGAAACAGCCGCTCGCCTCGCGGGCAGCGAACTCCTCCGCGCTCAACGCCACGTGGTTCTCGCCGCCGGCATCGGCCGGCCGGGTGATGTAGCGGTGGGCGAACATCACGCCGGCGACTTGCGGCAACCGCTGCCGCGCATAGGCCAGCAGGCTGTCCTTGCCGGCGCCTGACGGGCCGATCACATACCACAGGATTCCGGACTCAGCAGTCATGGCGCGCCACCGTTCCATCGAAACCGCAGTGGGCCAGGTAACGGAACGGCCCGCCCGGCGTCCGCTCGACGAACAGCGCGACGCCCTCGATCTCGGCCGTGGCGGCCAGGCCGGCGAAATGCCGCCTGGCGCCCGCCTCCAGCGCGGCGGCCGTTTGCGATCCGCGCGCCAGGCTGCCGGAAAGCGTCAGGTGGAAACGGAACTGCTCGAACACATAAGGATAGCCCCAGCGCCGGCACAGCTCATCTTGCCGCGGGCTCAGGCCCTGCCTGGGCTTGGCCGGGCCGCTCCGGTCCGCCAGCGGCTCCAGCGTCGCCACGCAGGCTGCGGCCAATTCGTCCAGCCGCGGCAGCGACGCCGCCGGCCGCAGCGCGAGAAAGTCATCCAGCCAGCCCACCTCCAGATTCAGCGCGAACGGCTGGAACGCCGCCGCCAGCCCGGCGGTCCGCCGCAGCAGCGCGTCCTCGTCCAGATCCGGCCGCAAAACGAACGGCGCCTTCAAGGTGGCGTGCCAGCCGTAGCGGGCGGCTTCGCCGGTCAAGCCGGCCAGGCCCTCCGCCCCGATGCCCGGCACCTCAGGCTGAGTCAGGGCGCCGCCGCTCAAGGCATCTCTCCCCAGCCAGCGGCAGCCGGCGCGCCACAGCTCGCTGTCCGGCCTGGGCGCATAATAAATCGCGTAGCGCGTCATTCCTGCTCCATCACCAATTGCACCAGGTCGCCGTTGAAGCAGGTGACGCCGTACTGCACCGGCGCGCCGGCCGCGTCGACGTTCAGCGACTTCACATGCAGCACAGGACGGTTCTTGGGAATGCCCAGATAATCGACCGTCTCCGCGTCCGGCAGCCGGGCGGTGACGCGGGTGAAGCGGCGGGTGTAGTCGGCCACGCCGCACTCGGCCAGCGCGAGCGTCACCGAGCGATGCCTCAGATACGCATCCGGCAAGCCTGGGAACCGGGAAGCGGGAAAGAACATGGTCGCGTAATCCACCACCCGTCCCTCTACCTTGCTCAGGGTCTTGATGCGGTACAGCGTGTCGCCCGCGGCCACCTGCAGCAATTCCGACAGCTCGGCGTTGGCCGGCACGGTGTCGCTGTTCAGGATGTCGATGTCCGAGCTGAGGTTCTGCCGCGCCATGTTCTGCGAGAAGCGCGTGCGCTTGCTGATCGCGTAGTCGATCGCATTGTCCTGCACGAAAGTGCCGCGCCCCTGCTCCACTCGCAGCAGGCCGCGCTCCACCAGCGTGGCCACCGCGCGGCGTATGGTGTGGCGGTTGACGCCGAAACGGTCCGCCAGTTGCAGTTCGGTGGGCAGTTGCTGGCCCGCCTGCAATGCGCCGCCGGCGATGTCGGCCGCCAATGCCTCCTCTATCTGCCGCCACACGGCGACGCCGGAGCCTCTCTCTATCATTCCTATCCTTTCGCGTTTCTTAAACGACGTTTTCGCCTGGATCTGCAAATAGCAAACACGGGGCCGACGCGCCCAGATCCCTTCAAGCCTGCCGTCGGGTGGCAGGCCCGAGGTTTTAAGCGGCTGCCTGTCTGAGCGATTTGACGTTAGCAAATCGCGAGTTCAGCCGCGCCTCGGGCCTGGCGGGACCCGACGGGAAGCCGCAGGCCAGGCTTGCAGGGTGGCTTTAGGGGTGGAGGGGATATTTGGCCACACAAATATCCCCTCCCTGCCAGCCGGGCAGCCCCGGCTATGCCAAGAATCATCCGCGCAGCGGATTCAAAAAACATGCTGATCATCGCAGCGCTAAAACAATCGTCTGCGCCCGCCTTGAAAACGTCACAAAACCTTCATCGCCGCGTGCTGTTTGTCCTTCGATGCCCGCCATTATCATGCATACGTCTATACGTTTATATGAATCTTTCTTGAACCATGAGGCACACGATGGACACCTCCACCCGACAGCGCTGGCTTTCCGCGCTGGCCAACAGCCCCATCGAACGGCTGCTGGCCCTACTGCCGCCGGCTCTGCCCGCCGCGCCGCGCTGGCTGCGCCGCGCCGAAACCGGCCTGATGATGCTGCAAGGCCGCAGCGGCGGCGCCGGCGCCCGTTTCAACCTCGGCGAGATCAGCGTCAGCCGCGCCAGCTGCGAGATAGACGGTCATGTCGGCCACGGCTGGGTGCGCGGCGGCGACGGCCGCCACGCCGAGCTGATCGCCCAGGCCGACGCGTTGCTGCAAGACCCTGCCCGCCACGGCGAGCTGATGCTGGCGTGGATCGCGCCGCTGGAGAACGAACTGGCCGAACGCCGCGCCGCCCGTTCGCGCGAGGCCGCCTCCAGCAAGGTCGAATTCTTCACCATGGTGCGGGGGGAATGACCATGCATAGCGCTTTTGCCCATCCGGTGGATGACGCCCAGCAGACCTTCCGCGCCGTATTGAGCGCGATGGCCGAGCCGCTGCTGCCGCGCGCGCTGCCGGTATTGCCGCCGGCCCTGCCCGGCCTCAAAGCTTCCGCCGCCGCCCTGCTCTACACCTTGGCCGATCAGGATGTGCGCGTCTGGCTGCCGGCGCTGCCGGACGACACCATCGCCAGCCTGCGCTTCCACACCGGCATCCGCGTGGCCGAGCTGCCGGAAGAAGCCGACTTTATCGTCATCGCCGCCGGCATGCCGCTGCCGGATTTGATGAGTTTGAAAGCCGGCAGCGCCGAATACCCGGACCGCTCGGCCACGCTGTTGATCGAAGTGGATGGTTTCGGCGCGGACCAGGTGGAAGGCAGCGGCCCCGGCTTCGCCGCGCCGCGCCGTTTCGGCGCCGCCGGCCTGCCCAAAGACTTCTGGCGCGAATGGCAGCGCAATCACGCCCGCTTCCCGCTGGGCGTGGACGCCATGCTGATTTCCGACACCCACGTCGCCGGCCTGCCGCGCAGCGTCCGCATCCGGGAGGGTTGAGATGTATGTAGCAGTCAAAGGCGGGGAAACCGCCATCGCCCGCTCCTGGGACTTGCTGGCCGCCGCGCGCCGCGGCGACGAGGCCGCGCCGGAGCTGAGCATCGCCCAAATCCGCCAGCAAATGCGCCTGGCCGTGGCCCGCGTGATGCAGGAAGGCTCGCTGTACGACGAAGAGCTGGCCGCGCTGGCGCTGAAACAGGCCAGCGGCGACAGCATAGAAGCCGTGTTCCTGCTGCGCGCCTTCCGCACCACCTTGCCGCGCTTCGGCCAGACACTGCCGCTCAACACCGCCGCGATGAGCGTGCGCCGCCGCGTGTCCGGCACCTTCAAGGACGTGCCGGGCGGCCAGATCCTCGGCCCCACCGCCGACTACACCCAGCGCCTGCTGGACTTCGGCCTGACGGCAGCCGCGCCAAAGATCGAGCTGGAGCAGGCCGCCGAGCCGCTGCCGGACGCGCTGCCCGGCGTGCTGCAGCTGCTGGACCGCGAAGGCTTGATCGAGGCCGACCTGCCGCCCGAGGGCGACCCGGAACCGGTGGACCTGACGCGCGAGCCGCTGATGTTCCCGGCCGGTCGCCCGGCGCGGCTGCAGAACCTGGCGCGCGGCGACGAAGGCTGGCTGCTGGGCCTCGCCTACTCCACCCAGCGCGGCTACGCCGAGAGCCACCCGTTCGCAGGGGAAATCCGCATGGGCGAAGTCAGCGTGACGGTCTGCCCGGAGGAGCTGGGTTTCGAGATCGAGATCGGCGAGATCACGCTGACCGAATGCCAGATGATCAACCAGTTCGCCGGCAGCAAGAGCGCGCCGCCGCAATTCACCCGCGGCTACGGCCTGAGCTTCGGCGAGGCCGAGCGCAAAGCGATGGCGATGGCGCTGGTGGACCGCAGCCTGCGCGCCGAGGAGCTGGGCGAAACCGCCCACGCGCCGGCGCAGCAGGGCGAATTCGTGCTCTACCACAGCGACAATGTCGAAGCCTCCGGCTTCGTCCAGCACCTGAAACTGCCGCATTACGTGGACTTCCAGGCCGAGCTGGCGCTGATCCGCCAGCTGCGCGCCGCCGCCGACCAGGAGACCCGCCATGACTGACGACCGCTACAACTTCGGTTTCCTCGACGAAAACACCAAGCGCATGCTGCGCCGCGGCCTGCTCAAAGCCGTGGCGATTCCCGGCTACCAGGTGCCGTTCGGCAGCCGCGAAATGCCGCTGCCTTACGGCTGGGGCACCGGCGGCATCCAAGTGACGGCCAGCGTGATCGGCCGCGACGACGTGCTCAAGGTCATCGACCAGGGCGCCGACGACACCACCAACGCCGTCAACATCCGCCGCTTCTTCGGCCGCGTGGCCGGCGTGGCCACCACCACCCGCACCGCCGACGCGACGCTGATCCAGACCCGCCACCGCATCCCGGAAAGGCCGCTGAAACCTGGCCAGATCATGATCTTCCAGGTGCCTGAGCCGGAGCCGCTGCGCACGCTGGAAGCCAGCGAGGTGGAAACCCGCAAGCTGCACGCGCATCAGGAATACGGGCTGATGCACGTCAAGCTGTACGAGGACATCGCCCGCTTCGGCCATATCGCCACCAGCTACGACTACCCGGTAATGGTCAACGACAGGTATTTGACCTCGCCGTCGCCGATTCCGAAGTTCGACAACCCCAAGCTGGACATGAGCCCGGCGCTGCTGCTGTTCGGCGCCGGCCGCGAAAAGCGCCTGTATGCGATTCCGCCTTACACCAAGGTGGAAAGCCTGGCCTTCGACGATCACCCGTTTACGGCGCAAACCTGGGAGCAGGGCTGCGCGCTGTGCGGCTCGCGCACAAGCTACCTGGACGAAATCGTCACCGACGACGCCGGCAGCCGGATGTTCGTCTGCTCGGATACCGACTATTGCCAGCAGCAGGAGGCTTCGCGATGAAGCAGGGAAAAGCATTCAGCGCCGCGAAACTCGCGAAATCACACGAAAACATAGCGGCCTCCACGCACGCCCTCTCGCAATGGGCGGAGACCGCGGATGCATCAGACAACTTTCGTGTTCTTTCGTGGTTTTCGTGGCAAAAGAGGTTTTAACATGAATCAAGCCATCCTCAGCGTCAGCGGGCTAAGCAAGGACTACGGCAACGGCCAGGGCTGCTTCGACGTCAATTTCCAGCTGTATCCGGGCGAGGTGCTGTGCATCGTCGGCGAATCCGGCTCCGGCAAATCCACGCTCTTGTCCACCCTGGCCGGCCGCCTGGCCGCCGACGCCGGCAGCGTGCGCTTCGCCGACCGCGAAGGCATGCGGCACGAGCTGACCTGCCTGCCCGAGGCCGAGCGCCGCCGCCTGGCGCGCAGCGAATGGGGCTTCGTCACCCAGCACGCCCGCGACGGCCTGCGCATGGGCGTCTCCGCCGGCGCCAACGTCAGCGAGCGGCTGATGGCGCTGGGCCAGCGCCATTACGGCCGGCTGCGGCAAACCGCCGGCGACTGGCTGGAAAAGGTCGAAATAGACCGCGCGCGTCTCGACGACAAGCCATCCGCCTTCTCCGGCGGCATGCAGCAGCGGCTGCAGATCGCCCGCAATCTGGTGACTCAGCCGCGGCTGGTGTTCATGGACGAGCCCACCGGCGGCCTGGACGTGTCGGTGCAGGCGCGCTTCCTCGACCTGACCCGCCGCCTGGTGCGCGACGCCGGCATCGCCGTCATCATGGTGACGCACGATCTGGGCGTGGCGCGGCTGCTGGCGCAGCGCACGCTGGTGATGCAGAAGGGCCGCGTGGTGGAAGCCGGCCTGACCGACCAGATCCTCGACGACCCGCAACACCCGTACAGCCAGCTCCTGGTGTCCTCCATCCTGCAGGCCTGAAATCATGAATCTATTGATAGACGCGCAAAATCTGAGCAAGACCTTCACCCTGCACCAGCAAGGCGGGCTGCGGCTGCCGGTGTTGACCGATGTCTCGTTGCAGGCGGCCGCCGGCGAATGCGTGGCGCTGGCCGGTCCGTCCGGCGCCGGCAAGAGCACGCTGCTGAAGGCGCTATACGCCAACTATCTGGTGGAAAGCGGCCGCATCGGCGTGTTCCACCAGGGCGCATGGCTGGACATGGTCCGCGCGCTGCCGCACGAGATCGCCGCCGTGCGCCGCCGCACGCTGGGCTATGTCAGCCAGTTTTTGCGGGTGATCCCGCGGGTGTCGGCGCTGGACATCGTCGCCGAGCCGCTGCGCGAATGGGGCGCCGCCGACGCCGAGGCGCGGCTGACGGCCGGCGAATGGCTGGCGCGGCTGAACATCGCCGAGCGGCTGTGGAGCCTGCCGCCGGCCACCTTCTCCGGCGGCGAGCAGCAGCGCGTCAACATCGCGCGCGGCATGATCGCGCCGCGGCCGATACTGCTGCTGGACGAGCCGACGGCATCCCTCGACGCCGCCAACCGCGACGTGGTGGTACAACTGATGCGCGAAGCCCTTGCCCGCGGCGCGGCGCTGATCGGCATCTTCCACGACGCCCCCACCCGCGACGCCATCGCCAGCCGCGTGTTCCAGGTACCGCTGGCGCAACAAACGGAAATCGCAGCATGAAACAGATTCTGAACCACGCCCGCATCGTGCTGGCCGACCGCGTGATCGACAATGGCGCGCTGGAAATTAAAGACGGGCTGATCGCCGCCATCCACGAACAGCCGCTGACCGAAGGCGAAAATCTGGCCGGCGCGCTGCTGCTGCCTGGTCTGGTGGAGATCCATACCGACAATCTGGAAAAACACCTGATGCCGCGCAACGGCGTGCTGTGGCCGATTCTGCCGGCGGTGATCACCCACGACGCCCAATGCGTGGCCGCCGGCATCACCACAGTGCTGGACGCGCTGGCGGTGGGCGATCTGGAAGGCGAAAGGGTGCGGCTGGACACGCTGCACAGCGCCTTCGCCGCCATCAACCAGGGCATGGACGAAGGCGCGCTGCGGGCGGAGCACTTCTTCCACCTGCGCTGCGAATTGGCCTTCCCGCAACTGCTGGACGAATTGACGCCGCTGATCGCCCACCCGGCGGTGAAACTGGTATCGGTGATGGACCATACGCCGGGCCAGCGCCAGTACCGCGACCTGGAGCAATACAAAAAATACTATGGCAAGAAAAAGGTGGGCTGGGACGAGGAGACCTTCCTCGCCGCCGTGGCGGAACGCAAGGCCAAGCAGGCGGAATTCGCCGGCCGCCACAAGCAGGCGGTGGTGGAAATGGCCCAGGCGCGCGGCATCGCGCTGGCCAGCCACGACGACACCGACGCTGCCCACATCGAGGAAGCGCTGCGGGACGGCGTCGCGATCTCGGAATTTCCCACCACGCTGGAAGCGGCCCAAGCCGCCCGCGCGCACGGCCTGCAAACGGTGATGGGCGCGCCCAATGTGGTGCGCGGCGGCTCCCACTCCGGCAATGTGGCGGCGCTGGAGCTGGCTCGCCACGACCTGCTGGACATCCTGTCGTCCGACTACGTGCCGGCCAGCCTGCTGCACGCCGCCTGGCTGCTGCACGCCGTGGCGGGCTGGGGCCTGCCGCGCGCCGTCGCCGCCGTCAGCCTGAATCCGGCGCGGGCGGTGGGCCTCGCCGACCGCGGCGACATCGCCGTCGGCCAACGCGCCGATCTGGTAGCGATGACGGCGCGCGGCGATGTGCCGCTGGTGCGGAGCGTGTGGAAGCTGGGCGGGAGGGTATTCTGATGTTCGACGCCATCGCTGTTTTGCAGCAGCTGTACCGCGAACACGGCGCCCGCCATTACGGCGAGGCCGTCTCGCAGTTCGACCACGCCATCCAGGCCGCCACGCTGGCGCGCGACTGGGGCCATGACGACGAGATGGTGCTAGCAGCCTTCCTGCACGACATCGGCCATCTGCTGGAACACGACGGCGCTCAGGCCATGGGCGACTACGGCGTAATGGCCCACGACAAGCTGGCGCGCGACTATCTGCTGCAGCTGGGCTTCTCGCCCCGGCTGGCGCGGCTGGTGGGCATGCACGTCGAAGCCAAACGCTACCTGTGCGCGGTCGACCCGGCGTATCTGGCGGCGCTGTCGCCGGCCAGCGCCGCCACGCTGGGCTACCAGGGCGGGCCGATGCGCGCGGACGAGGCCGACGCCTTCTCGCGCCTGCCGGACCTGGCCGACATCCTGGCGCTGCGGAAGCTGGACGAGGCGGCCAAGGACGGCGGCTGGAGCCTGGACGCGGCCGACTGGGTGTGGCCGCTGATGGCCGGCCACCTGGCCAAGCCGCGCCCTGGCGCGTAGCCCCCTTACGCGCTCACCACGCCAACGGCCCCTTCTCGCCGTTGGCGTGCTCGCCGTAGTACAGCGACGGCAGGAAACGCGCCAGGCTGCTGAACTCGTTGTAGCAGTGCTGCATCAGGCCCAGGCCCAGCTCGTCCGGCACCGGCGATTCGCCGCCCAGCACGAAGCGGCTGCGCAGCACCGCGCCCTGCGGCTTGTCGCGCGCCAGATGGATCATCTCGCCGTCCAGCGGGTCGCCGTCGGCCGCCAGCCTGGGCTCGTCGCCGAAAGCGATCCGCGCGCACACCAGCCCGGACACCGCCTGCTCGCGCCTTGCCTGCGCCAGCGCGTCAGCCGTGAAGAAATCCGCCGGCTCGTGAAACTTCAGCACCGCCGCCACCGGCGGAAAATCGCCCAGCGACTCCTCCGCCCGCACGCAGGCGCCGACATAGCTCTCGCCCCGCCGCCAATGCTGGTCCCAGCCATGCATCCGGTGATGGTCGTGCGGGTGCCACCAGCGGATGTGCTGGGTGGTTTCGAAGAACTTGAACCACCATTCGACCATCCGGCCGGCGCAACCCGGCAGCTCGGTTCTCACCGCCACCAGCAGCCGGCCGTCGTCCAGCCGGCGGATGCCGGTTTCCAATGGCAACGGGCGCGGCGACAGCAGTTCATCATGGCTGGATATCCGATTCTGAGCATTCACAGTACACTCCTCGCTGTTTGATCGTCTGGACCCCGCGAATGCGCGGCCAATTAAGAAACGATTAACGTTTCCATATTCCAGCAACATGAGAAGCCATGTCAAGTCCACCTGACCTTTCCGCATCCCCGACGCCTCGGCCGCGCGGCCGTCCCGCCTCCCCGGAACAGACGCTGCGCCATCAGGTATTGCAGGCCGCAACCGAGCTGCTGCTGGGCGACGGCTACCGGGCATTAAGCATAGAGGCGGTGGCCAAGCGCGCCGGCGTGGCCAAAAAGACGGTGTACCGTTTCGCCGACAACCGGGAGCGGCTGCTGGCGGCCATCGTCGACGACTGGACCGCGGGACTGGTCTTCGCGGTTGATATGCCGCAAGACGACAGCGCCGACCTGCCTCGGGCGCTGGAAACGCTGCTGCTATCCATCGCCGAGCGGGTGCTGTCGGCGGAAGCGGTGGGCATGTTCAAGCTGCTGATCAACGATTTTCCCGGCCGCGAGCAGGCGCTGGCGGCGTATACCGAGCACGGCGTCCGCCACAGCGCGTCGCTGCTGGCGGACTGGCTCGCCGAACGCCGGCGCCGCGGCCTGCTGAAAGTGGACGATCCGGCGACCTGCGCCGAGCTGCTGCTGGCGATGGCCATCGCCGAACCGCTGCGGCAAATGGCGCTGGGCCTGGCCGCGCCAGGCGTCGACGCGGCCCTGCGCGCCCGCGTCCGGGCCGCCGCGCGCCTGTGTTACGAGGGGATGCGGCCAGGCTAGCCGGTGGCGATCACCGCCGAGCGGGCCAGCGCCTCGTCCGTGGCCAGCTCGAACTGCGTCTCCATCGCGTCGAACATCGCCGGCGTCACTTCAAAGGAGAAAGTATCGCCGCGCGCGGCACTGCGCTGCAGCACGCGCTGACGGCGCACATCCGGCGCCGCCGTCACTTAATGCCACTTGGCGCTCAAGCCATGCGCGTCGGCCAGCGCCAGGAAACGGCCGCGGCCGGCGGCCTTCATGAAGCCGAGGTCCTGCACCACGCGGCCGCCGCCGCGGACGATGGCCAGCGCCGTCAGCCAGATGCGCCGCTCGCAGCGCGCCACCCGTTCCATCACCCCGCCGAAGTCCAGCGGCTGCGGCAGGTCGGGGCCGAACAGCTGGCCCATCCAGTCGTCTATCGCCAGATGCACCGCCTGCTCGGCCTCGGCCAGCTTGCGCGCGTGAGTGGATTTGCCGGCCCCTTGCGGACCGAACACCAGATGCAATTGAGTCACTGGCACGACCTTGCCTAAAGAACGACGCCGCCCCGGTGGCGGCTTGGAGATTCCCGCGCCGGCGTCAAGATGATTCGGTCCAGGCGATGGGCAAGACGGCAGATTTCGGATCAACGCTTGAACAGCGCCATGCCTTCCGAGCGCGGCGCGGTGGGCTCGAAGCCGAACTGGGCGTACAGATGCCTGGCGTCGCCGTCGGCGATCAGGCTGACGTAGGCGCTGACCGGCAGTTCGCGGTCGATGTAGCCGCGGATCGCCGCCATGATGCGCTTGCCCAGCCCCCGGCCCTGGTGCGCCGGCAGCACGGCGATGTCCACCACCTGGTAAAAGCCGCCGCCGTCGCCTATCACCCGCCCCATCCCTATGGTTTCGCCGCCGTGGCGCAGCTGCACCGCGAACAGCGTGCCGGCCAGGCCGCGGCGAGCGGCTTCCTCGGTCTTGGGGCTGAGGCCGGATTCGGCCCGCAGGCGGCGATAAGTGTCGACATCCGGCGCCGCCTCGATCAAGGCGTAATCATCGCCATCTGGAATGAAAGCCGGCGCGGCGGCGGAAGATGAGAAGTTCAGCGGGCGCTGCATCAGCACTTCGTCCAGGCTGCGGCCGTCCACCATCACCGCGCCGGGAATCAAACCCACGCGGCGGAAGCCGAAGGCCTGGTAAAGCGCCTTGGCCGGCGCGTTTTCGGCATGGACGGCCAGCTCCAGCGACGCCAGCCCCGGCAGCTTGGCGGCCTCGTCCAGCACCGCCTGCATCAGACTGCGCGCCACGCCCCTGCCGCGGCATTCCGGCCGGGTGAACACGCCCTGCACCGTCGCGCGGTGGCGGGTTCTGGCCAGAACGTTGCGCCGCAGCGCGGCCACGCCGACCAGCTCGCCGGCGATGAAAGCGCCCACAACCCGCTGCGCGTCGCCGGGTGCTATCTGCCCCTGGATGGCATCCCGGTCCAGCGCGGCGATTTCGGCGGCGTCGGCGTGAATGGATGCCGGATCGTGGGTGGCGGCCGCGACGCGGATCGCCTGGTAGACGTCGGCGTCGGCAGCGCACAACAGGCGGATGGACAGGCCGCCGTTCGCATCGGTAACCGCCATGCTACTTCGCCGCCGTCGCGTCGCCGGCCGCGCAGGTGAAGCTGCCGTAACTTACCGACTTGACCTTGCCCTGGCCGCAGGTCTTCAGCGCCTGGTCCGTCATACGCTGCAGCTGGGCCGCGTCGCGGTAGCCGTCGGTATTGCCGATCACGCAGGCGGACAAGCCCCACGCGCACATCATCGCCATTGCCAGTTGTTTCATTTCGCCTCTGCTCGGATATCGCATCATGCAATTGACCGGATGGTAAAAAAATGCAAACATCCTAACAGGCGATGCCCGACAAAGCCACCTCGCGCGCCGCGCGCTGCCGCTTCAGCCGCTCCGACAACAGCGGGCCCGAACAGTGCTCGGCGCCCATCCGCTGCGCCAGGCCCAGCATGTTCTGACAGACGATGTCCTCCACCGCCAGCGCGAAACCCTGCTCCACCAGTTGCGGCGCCAGCTGCAGCAACTGGTCGCGCACGCGGGGATACATCACCGCCCGGCTCATGAAACGCGGGGCCAGCGCCAATCCGTCCGGCTCCAGCCGCCACAGCCGCAACAGATCCTGCCCGCCGGCGCCAAAGTCGCCCAGCGCCAGCCGGTGGCCGTGCTGGCGGTAGCGCCTCAGCAGCGACAGTCCCAGCTCGCCGGTGCGCTCGTCCAGGAACAGCAGCATCTGCGACAGGTTGGCCGGAAACTCCAGCGTTTCCAGCAGGCGGGCGGTGAAGTCGACGATGCGGTCGCTGTAGGCGTGGCAGATGCGCGGGTCGACGTCTATCCGCAGCGGCAGGTGGCGGCCATTGCGCCCCAGATGGTTGAGCACGTGCAGCACCCGGATCAGCTTGAGCAGCGCCACCGCCTTGGTCTCGCCGTAATTCATCGCGAACAGCCAATTGGCCGGCAGCGCCTGGCCGAACTGGCCGAAGATGCGCAGCCGCGCCGCGTACTGCTGCAGCTGGCAACGGCCGTCCCTGACCTTGGCCTGCGGAATGAAGCTGCTGCACAGCCACCAGCCGTCGAAGCTGGCGAAGACTTCCTGTTCATTCCACTGCAGCCTGATCTGCACGCCCTCCTGCTGCAACAACTGCTGACAGGCGGCCAGCGTGGCGGGCGCAAAGCCGGCTGGCAGGGTTTTGACGGGCTTGAATCGTTTCATGGCCTGACCCCGGGTGGTGGAATTGGCGCCACTATAGCCCCGGCCGTGACAAGGTCATATACGATTTGCCGATAAGCCTATCTGTTTTTCCGGAATGATGGCTTTTGCCGTATTTTCGATATCGATTGCAGATTTTCTTGCTTCCCGGCTGCGGAAAGGCCTGCCTACAGTGCTCCCCATCAGAACATTCATCATCACGGGAAACAAAGCCATGCGCCCCCTGCACCGCCTCGCCATCGCCCTGCTGCTCGCCGGCAGCGCCTCCGCCTTCGCCGACGTGACCTTGCTCAACGTCTCCTACGATCCGACGCGCGAGCTCTACCAGGACTACAACGCCGCCTTCGCCAAGTACTGGAAGGCCAAGACCGGCGAAACCGTCACCGTCAAGCAGTCCCACGGCGGCTCCGGCAAGCAGGCGCGCTCGGTGATAGACGGCCTGGACGCCGACGTGGTGACGCTGGCGCTGGCCTACGACATCGACGAGATCTCCAGCCAGGCCAAGTCCATCGCGCCCAACTGGCAGCAGCGGCTGCCCAACAACGCCTCGCCGTACTCGTCCACCATCGTGTTCCTGGTGCGCAAGGGCAATCCCAAGCACATCAAGGACTGGAACGATCTGGTCAAATCCGGCGTGGAAGTGGTGACGCCGAACCCGAAGACCGGCGGCGGCGCGCGCTGGAACTATCTGGCGGCCTGGGGCTACGCGCTGAAGCAGCCCGGCGGCAACGACGCCAAGGCCAAGGACTTCGTCAAGAAGCTGTACGGCAACGTCAAGGTGCTGGACTCCGGCGCGCGCGGCTCGCTGATAACCTTCACCCAGCGCGGCATCGGCGACGTGCTGCTGTCGTGGGAGAACGAAGCCTTCCTCGCCGCCAAGGAGCTGGGGCCCGACAAGTTCGATATCGTCACCCCGTCCGTCTCCATCCTGGCCGAGCCGCCGGTCAGCGTGGTGGACAAGGTGGCGGACAAGCGCGGCACCCGCAAGGTGGCCGAGGCCTATCTGAAATACCTGTATAGCCCCGAAGGCCAGACCCTGGCCGCCAAACACTACTACCGCCCGCGCGACGCCAAGGTGGCGGCCAAATACGCCGGCCAGTTCAGCAAGGTGAAGCTGTTCACCATCGACCAGACTTTCGGCGGCTGGCAGAAGGCGCAGAAAACCCACTTCGCCGACGGCGGGGTGTTCGACCAGATCGTGGCGCGCTGAGGCTCCCCGCTATTCAAAACCGCCCGGACGCGACACCGGGCGGTTTCTATTTAGCCATCTCTATTGCCTCTACATAAGCAAATGTGTCCGCTGCGCGGACAATGTTTTAGGTGGCGGTTCCGCCCGCCAAACGGGCCAGGGGCGGTGCGGCCAGCCCTGTCGCTGAGCGAATCGAAGATTCGCACGCAGAGGCGATCCCAGGCCGCCCCTGCAGCCCGCGAAACCCCGACAAAAAAGCGCTGAGCGAGGAGCCACCGAAACTAGCCGCGCGCTACCGTCGCGCGGCGTCGAACAAGCGGCGGCTTAAAACCTCGCTCATCGCCTTTTTGCCGGCGCGCTCTGAAGGTGGAATTGTCGCACCGACAGCCATTCAGCCCGGACAGAACAAAACCAAGCCTTCACCCCTCGCCCACTTTGCATAATTTCGAATAAGCAACGAAGAAATACTTATTTTCAGAATAAGAGCCTCGAAGATATTGTTTATTCGGTTATATGAATTGGAATCCACGATGTCAGCGACACTCGCCCCGCCACCCCGCCCTCCCCGCGTCCTGCCCGGCTTCAGCCTGTCATTGGGATTCACCGTCAGCTATCTGTCGCTGCTGGTGCTGATTCCGCTGGCCGCGGTGGCCTTGCGCGCCGCCGGCCAGCCGCTGGAAAGCTTCTGGCAGGCCGCCGCCTCGCCGCGCGTGCTCGCGTCCTACCGGCTCAGCTTCGGCATGGCGCTGGCCGCCGCCGCCATCAACAGCGTGTTCGGCCTGCTGCTGGCCTGGTCGCTGACGCGCTACCGCTTTCCCGGCAAGCGCCTGGTGGACGCGCTGGTGGACTTGCCGTTCGCGCTGCCGACGGCAGTGGCAGGCATCGCGCTGACCGCGCTCTACGCCGGCAACGGCTGGCTGGGGCAATACCTGGAGCCGCTGGGCGTAAAGGTGGCCTTCGGCCCGCTGGGCGTGCTGGTGGCGCTGGTGTTCATCGGCTTGCCCTTCGTGGTGCGCACCGTGCAGCCGGTGCTGGAAGACCTGGAGTCCGAGCTGGAGGAAGCCGCCGCCTGCCTGGGCGCGCGCCGCTGGCAGATTTTCCGCCACGTGATCCTGCCCACGCTGCAGCCGGCGCTGCTGACCGGCTTCGCGCTGGCCTTCGCCCGCGCGGTCGGCGAGTACGGCTCGGTGATTTTCATCGCCGGCAACGTGCCCATGGTGTCGGAAATCACGCCGCTGATGATCATCAGCAAGCTGGAGCAGTTCGACTACGCCGGCGCGGCCGCCATCGCCAGCGTGATGCTGGCCGCGTCCTTCCTGCTCTTGCTGGCGATCAACGGCCTGCAGTTCTGGAGCGCGCGCCGCCACGGCCGCGCGGGAGCCGCCCGATGAGCGCCGCCATCACCCATCCGCGCCCGGCGGCGGACAAGGCCGCGCAGCTGGAATCCCGCGCCGCCACCCGCGAGTCGCGCGCCGTCAAATGGACCATCCTGACTCTATCGCTGGGCTTCTTCGCCGTATTCCTGCTCCTGCCGCTAATCGTCGTGTTCGCCGAGGCGCTGGCCAAGGGTTGGGATACCTACCTGACCGCGCTGTCCGAGCCCGACGCGCTGGCGGCGGTGAGGCTGACGCTGCTGGCGGCGGCGGTATCGGTGCCGCTGAACCTGGCCTTCGGCGTGGCCGCCGCCTGGGCGGCCACCCGCTTCGACTTCCGCGGCAAACAGCTGCTGATCACGCTGATCGACCTGCCGTTCTCGGTGTCGCCCGTCGTAGCAGGCCTGATCTTCGTGCTGGTGTTCGGCCAGCAAGGCTGGCTGGGGCCGTGGCTGGCCGAGTACGGGATCAAGATCATTTTCTCGGTGCCCGGCATCGTGCTGGCCACGCTGTTCGTCACCGTGCCCTTCATCGCCCGCGAGCTGATCCCGCTGATGGAAGCCCAGGGCCGCGAGGAGGAGGAAGCCGCGGTGGTGCTGGGCGCGCGCGGCTGGCAAGTGTTGTGGCACGTGACCCTGCCCAATGTGCGCTGGGCGCTGCTGTATGGCGTGATCCTCAGCAACGCGCGGGCGATGGGCGAATTCGGCGCGGTGTCGGTGGTGTCCGGCCACATCCGCGGCGAAACCAATACCCTGCCTTTGCACGTGGAAATCCTCTACAACGAGTACAATTTCGCCGCGGCCTTCGCCGTGGCGTCCCTGCTGGCCTTGCTGGCCCTGGTCACGCTGGCGCTGAAGAGCTGGGTGGAATGGCGCAGCGTCAAGGAAAACTGAGATGAGCATACAAGTAGAAAACATCCGCAAGGCCTTCGGCGACTTCGCCGCGCTGGACGACGTCAGCCTCAACTTCCCCGGCGGCGAGCTGGTGGCGTTGCTGGGCCCGTCCGGCTGCGGCAAGACCACGCTGCTGCGCATCATCGCCGGCCTGGAGCAGGCCGATGCCGGCCGCGTGCTGCTGGACGGCCAGGACGCCTCCGCCACCCACGTGCGCGAGCGCCAGGTGGGCTTCGTGTTCCAGCACTACGCGCTGTTCCGCCACATGAGCGTGTTCGACAACGTCGCCTTCGGCCTCAGGATGAAGCCGCGCCGCGAGCGCCCGTCCGAAGCCGAGATCGCGCGCAAGGTGCGCGCGCTGCTGGGCCTGGTGCAGCTGGACTGGCTGGCCGACCGCCTGCCGGCCCAGCTGTCCGGCGGCCAGCGCCAGCGCATCGCCCTGGCCCGCGCGCTGGCGGTGGAGCCGCGCGTGCTGCTGCTGGACGAGCCGTTCGGCGCGCTGGACGCCAAGGTGCGCAAGGAATTGCGTCGCTGGCTGCGCAAGCTGCACGACGAGCTGCACATCACCTCGATCTTCGTCACCCACGACCAGGAAGAAGCCCTGGAAGTGGCGGACCGGGTGGTGCTGATGAACCACGGCAAGGTGGAGCAGATCGGCTCGCCGGCCGAAGTGTACGGCCAACCGGCCAGCGCCTTCGTCTACGGCTTCCTCGGCAGCGCCAACCGCGTCCGCGGCGTCAGCGCCGCCGGCGCGGTGGCCGTCGGCGGGCAGACGCTGGCCGCCGACCACCAGCTGCCGCACGGCCAGCCGGTGGAGGCCTTCATCCGTCCGCACGAGCTGGCCATTCTGCCGGAACACGGCGCCGGCCTGCCGGCGCGGGTGCAGCGGGTGCTGACGCTGGGCGGGCTGTCCCGCATCGAACTGGAGGGCCGCGACGAGCTGGCCGGCCAATCCTTCGACGCCGAACTGCCGGCCGACGCGCCCCTGCTGGCCGATCTCGCCGTCGGACAGGCGGTGCGGCTGCAGGCGCGCGCCGCGCGCGTGTTCGCCGCGGAAGGAGACCAGGCATGAACTTCCAACAACTGCGCATCATCCGCGAAACCGTGCGCCAGGGCTTCAATCTGACCGAGGTGGCCAACGCGCTGTTCACCTCGCAATCCGGCGTCAGCAAGCACATCAAGGATCTGGAGGACGAACTGGGCGTGGAGCTGTTCATCCGCAAGGGCAAGCGCTTCCTCGGCCTGACCGACCCCGGCAAGGAGCTGCTGACCATCGTCGAGCGCATGCTGCTGGACGCCGGCAATATCAAGCGGCTGGCGCAGCAGTTCAGCCTGCGCGACGAAGGCCAGCTGACCATCGCCACCACCCACACCCAGGCGCGCTACGCGCTGCCGCAGGTGGTGACCGAGTTCAAGCGCGCCTTCCCCCGCGTGCACCTGGTGCTGCATCAGGCCAGCCCGGAAGAGCTGGTGCGGCTGTTGATGGCCGGCGACGCCGACATCGGCATCGCGACCGAGGCGGTGACCGAGGTGCCGGAACTGGTGTCCTTCCCCTACTACAGCTGGCACCACTGCGTGATCGCCCCGCCCGAGCATCCGCTGCACCGCGAGCCGCTGACGCTGGACGCGCTGGCCGAGCACCCCATCGTCACCTACCACCACGGCTTCACCGGCCGGGCCAAGATAGACAACACCTTCGCCGAAGCCGGCCTGGCGCCCGACATCGTGATGGCGGCGCTGGATGCCGACGTGATCAAGACCTACGTCGAGCTGGAGCTGGGCGTCGGCATCGTCGCCTCGATGGCCGTGGATCCGCGCCGCGACGCCGGCGTCAAAGTAGTGGACGGGCCGCCGCTGTTCGGCCAGCAGACCAGCCGCATCGCCATCCGCCGCGGCCACTATCTGCGCAGCTACGCCTACCGCTTCATTGAGCTGTGCGCGCCGGCGCTGAACGAGCAGAGCGTTCGCCAGGCGCTGAGCCCGGCGACGCAGGAGTAGGCTCAAGCGCGCCGCAGCAGGCGCTCGGTCCCGGCGCGCGTCGCCGCCAGCGCCTGCTCGGCCCGGCCCCGCATCTCGGCCTCGTAACGGGCGACAGCCTGGCCGACATCGCCTTCGGCCAGGCAGGCCGCCAGCGCCGCGGCGTCGGCCAGCGCGGTGTTGGCGCCCACGCCTCCGGCCGGACTCATCGCGTGGATGGCGTCTCCCAGCGCGGTCAGCCGCCCGGTCGGCCACATCGGCACATGGCTCGCCATCCTCACCTCCCGACCCTTGATCGTTTCCGGCTCGGTCCTCGCCAGCAAGGCAGACAGGCTCGGATGCAAGCCGCGCGCAGCGCCCTCGACGCGCCGGCGCAAGCTGCCGCCCGCTTCCTCGAATGTCCCTCCCAGGCACTCCATCCTGCCGAACAGCGCCCAGTAGACGTAGTCCGCCGCCGGACTCAGCCGGCAATCCGGCGCATGCAGCGCCGCCAGCGTTTCCATCGGCGCGCGGAAACGCATCGGCTCGATCACCAGCGTAAAGCCATCGGCGAACACCACGGTCGGACCGTCCAGCAAGGCTGGATCGACGCCGTCCAGCGCGGCCTTGCCGTAAAGATTCAGCGCGCCGATCGCTTCCGGCTCCGCCTGCGGCAGCCATTGCCGGCGCAGCGGCGAATGCAGGCCGTCGGCAGCGACGACCAACCCCGCCCGATGTTCAGCGCCGTCGGCGCAGTGCACGGCGACGCCATCGCCGTCGCGCTCGAATCCCCTCGCCCTCCACCCCCAGCGGATGCGCGCTGCCAATCCGTGGCTCAGGATGTCGCGCAATACCTGCCGGTCCGCGCTCAGGTCGCCGTTTGCCTGGCCCGCGCCGGCGTTTTCCCGCCAGTTTTCCGGCCGCCGTCCCGGCAAGGGATTCATCTGCTGATCGACGAAGCGCGCCGGCCCGCTGACCGCGCAGCTGGCGCGGAACAACTCGAACAATTCCGGCGGCAGGCACTGGCGCAAGGCGCGCTGGCCCATCGCGTCTATCCGCAAGCGGTAACCCTGGTCCCGGACCTGCGGTCCCGCATCCGCCTCCAGCACCTCGAACTCGATGCCCGCCCGCTCCAGCCCCTGCGCCAGACATAGACCGCCGATGCCGCCGCCGACAATGATCACGCTGCTCATGATGACTCTCCGTTTCAGATGAATGCGGCGGCAAGCCACGCCAAGCCCCGCGCCATCATTGTCGGGCCAGTCGGAATCATCGATATAGCGCTATCTGGACAAGAAATAGTGAATAATGGCCAGCATGGAATCGACCCCCACTCCCACCGACTTCAGCGAATGGCTGGAAGGCCCGGAGCTGATCGCGCTCAACGGCGGCGACGAGGCCGGCCGCGAATACCGGCTGGGCACCCGCGAATACGACTGGCACCGGCATGCTCGCGCCCAGCTGTTTTGCGTGAGCGACGGGCTGATCCACGTCCAGACTCCGCGCGGCTCCTGGCTGCTGCCGCCGCACCGCGCCGGTTACCTGCCGCCGGACACGCCGCACCGGGTGCGCGTCAGCGGCGCATTGAACGGCTGGAGCGTGTTTTTGCTGCCCAGCTGTTGCGGCCTGCTGCCGTCCCAGCCCTGCGTGCTGGCCATCTCGCCGCTGCTGCGGGAGCTGGTGCGGCGGGCGGCCTCATGGCGGCCCGATGCGCCGCATCAGCCGGAACAGCGGCGCATCGCCGCCGTCATCCTCGACGAGATCCGGCAAGCGCCGCGCGAAGCGCTGCATCTGCCGATGCCGTCCGATCCGCGGCTGCAGAAGATCGCCAGCGCGATGCTGGCCGACCCGGCCGCAAACTATTCAGCGGAAGAATGGGCCGCGCGGGGCGCGCTGTCCGGCCGCAGCCTGCGCCGGCTGATCCAGGCCGATACCGGCATGAGCTTCACCCGCTGGCGGCAGCAGGCGCAGCTGGTATGGGCGATGGAACAACTGGCGTCCGGCCGCACCGTCGCCCAAGTGTCGGACGCGCTGGACTACGCCTCGCCCAGCAACTTCATCGCCATGTTCCGCCGCGCGCTGGGCGCGCCGCCGGCGCAATACCTGGCTTCCCGTTGAAACCCGCCGCGCGGCAAGAAAAAAGCCCGGCGTCGCCGGGCTTGTCGCATCGTGCTGAACCGCGCTCAGCGCTTGTCCATCATGATCTGCAGAATCTGGGTGTCGGTCTGCGCCATGCCCTGGGTAGCCAGCTTGCCCAGGTTGGCGATGGACACGTCCACGTCGTGGGCGACGATGCCCTCGTTGCCGGTGACGCGGGTGCCGTCCAGCGCCATCAGCACCGCCTTGTAGCCGGAACCGGCCGAGGTGGAGACCTTCATCGCGCAGCTATTGGACGCGCCGTCGCAGATCATGCCGGCCAGATCGCCGATCATGCTGGAGATCGCCATGCTGACCGCCGGGTAGCCGCCATTCAGCAGCTGGGCCATGCCGGCCGCCGCGCCCATCGACGCGGTGGTGACCGCGCACAGCGCCGACAGCTTCGGCAAGCGGGTGTGGATGTAGACGGCGATCAGGTGCGACAGCGCCAGCGCGCGGATCAGGGTTTCCTGGTCGGCCTTGACGTGCTCGGCCACCGCCACCACCGGCATGGTCGCGGCGATGCCTTGGTTGCCGGAGCCGGAATTGCTCATCGCCGGCAGCGTGGCGCCGCCCATGCGCGCGTCGGACGCGGCGGTGGTGCGGGTGAGGATGTTGGTCAGCAGGCCCTCGGACAACAGGCCGGCCTCGATCTGCCGCTGCAGCGTGGCGCCGATGTGCAGGCCGTACTTGCCGCTCATGCCCTCGTCGGCCAGCGCGCTGTTCAGCACCGCCGCGTCGTGGATGAAGGCGATGCCGTCCAGCGGCGCGCGCATCGCGAACTCGTAGACGTCGCGCGCGGTGGCGTCGCCCAGATCGTAGCTTTCCACCGGCTTGGCGTCAGCGGCCTCGCGCTTCAGCTTCACTTCGCCGTTGAGCTCGATCTTGATCACATTGGTGTGGGCGTCGGCGATGGCGACGCGCGCGCACTCGTCGCCATGCCAGACACAGGCCTCGGCGTACAGGATGTTGGGCACCGCGGCCACGCCCAGCTTGACCTTGCCGTCTGCCAGCATCCGCTTGCCGGCGGCCACCTGCTCGATGGTCAGATTCTTCAGCACTTCCAGCTTGGCGTCCGGGTCGCCGCCCAGCGCGCCGACGGCGGCCGCGATCGGCAGGCCGACGGTGCCGGTGCCGGGCACGGTCACGCCCATGCCGTTCTTCATCAGGTTGGCCGATACCCAGGCGTCGATGCGCTCCGGCGCCTTGCCCAGCTCGCGGGTCGCCAGCGCGGCGGCCAGCGCCAGCGAAATCGGCTCGGTGCAGCCCAGGGCCGGCACCACTTCCTGTTTCAGGGCCTTGACGAATTCCGGCCACAACCTAACTTCACGTTCAGACATGCTCACTCCGCCGACACATAACAAATTGATATAAGCAAATAACTTTACATTTACTTTACCATCAACTTGTCGTTTTGTGCGCTTAAAAAACAGGCAATGTGCGCACAGTCAAAACACTCCACGTCAGAACTGTCTCAGTGGGCGCAAAACCAGGCCGAGCAGCAAGGCCGCCGCCGCGAACGCCGCGCCGCCGTGAAAGGCCGCAGCCGCGCCCCAGGCCTGCCACAAAGCGCCGGCAAGCGCGCTGGCCAACAGCGTCGCCGCGCCGCAGATCAGGTTGAACAAGCCGAATGCCGATCCCGCCAGGCCAGGCGGCGCGGTCTGGGCCACCAGCGCCGACAACAAACCCTGGCTGCAGCCCAGATGCAGGCCCCATAGCAGCGCGCCCGCCAGCAACATCGCCGGCCCTGCGGCCGCTCCCAACGCCAGATCGGCCGCTATCAGCAACAGCAGGGACAACTGCAGCAGCCGCGCGCGGCTGACATGGTCCGACAGCCAGCCCAGCGGATAGGCGCTGAGCGCGTAGCTGGCCGACATCGCCACCATCGTCAGCGGCGCCCAGGCCAGCGGCAAGCCCAGCTGCGCGCCGCGCAGCACCAGGAAGGCCTCGCTGAAGCGCGCCAGCGTGAACACCGCGCCCAGCCCGGCCACGCCCCAGAAGCCTGCTGAAAATTGAGAAAAGACAGCTCGGCTGAACAGAAAGGCAGGCGCGCGCGCCTCGCCATGCTCTGCCGGCTCCCGCACCCACAGCCAGATGGCGGCCACCGCCAGCAGCGCCGGCGGCAGCGACCACCATAGCGCGCTGCGGATATCGTCGCGGTAAAGAAGCATCAGGCCGATCGCCAGCAGCGGACCAAGCACCGCGCCGACGGTATCCATGCTCTGGCGCAGGCCGAAAGCCGCGCCGCGGATGTCCGGCGGCGTGATGTCGGCGATCAACGCGTCGCGCGGCGCGCCGCGCACGCCCTTGCCCACGCGGTCGACAAAGCGCGCGAACAGCACGGTGGAGGCGGAGTCGGCTAGGGGAAACAGCGGTTTGGAGAAAGCCGCCAGGCCGTAGCCCAGCAAAAGCAGGGGCTTGCGTTTGCCCAACCAGTCGCTGAATGTGCCGGAGAACACCTTGCAGATCAACGAAGTGGCCTCGGCCACGCCCTCGATCAGGCCGATGGCCAGCACCGGCACGCCCAGGGTGCCGGCCAGAAACAGCGGCAGCAGGCTGTGCGCCAACTCGGACGAAACATCCATCAGCAGGCTGACGACGCCCAGAACCCAGACGCCACGCGGCATGGCCGGGCGGGCAGTGGAAAACGGAGTGGAAGATTGCGGCACGAAAGCTCCCGTCGGCATCGCGCGTCGCCGGGAGCACCAGGCGAGCTCAGCGCCTGATCAGCCCGGCGGCGATCGGTTTGGCCAACAACTGGCGGTACAGCGACTCCAGCAACTCGGTCAAGGCTTCGCCTTTGCGCGACCACAGCGGCGACAAGGCAGCGTACCAGAAAACGGATGCCAGCAAGGCGCCCAGCATGTCCAGCGGGAAATGCACGCCGAGAAATACCCTTGACCAGGCCACCGCCGCGCCAGCGATCGACAGCAACCAGCCCCAGCCACGCGCCGGGCTGAAGCACCAGCACAAAGCCATCATTGCGAAAATGGTGCCGTGATTGCTGGGGAAGGACGGCGTGGCATCATGCTGCAGGAAAGCGTGGCCAAGCGGGATGGCGAACGGCCGCGGATGCGGCCAGGCCAGGCCGATCAGCCAATTGCCGAGCAAGGCCACAACCGTCAGCGCCACCGATTTCAGAATGACGCCGCGCAGGGCCGGCCGGCCCCACAGCCACAGCGCGGCCAGCCACAGCGGCAGCAGGCGCATGACGTCCTGGGCGATAAAGGCGGCCAGTTTGATGGCCAGCGGAGAGGTTTCCGGCGTAGCGTTGATCAGCAGGAACAGCGATTGATTCAGGATTTCGATTTGGGGCATCGGCTTGCAGTGAAACGCGGCCGCACGGGCGCGAAGACTCGTAACAAAAACGACATATTAGGGCGAATGGCGGCGGTTTGGTTCCCCCTCCCATAAAAATACCAACGACATTCCATGCCGCACATATCGGGCGCGCAGCGCCGTCTACACCAAAGAACAGTTCCCAGCGGGGAAACCGCGCCGCCATGCTTCCTCCGTTGGCGACGCCAGTAGCGGCGCGTCCCTCTCTCAAGGAAAATCCGGCATGAGCGTATCGCACCGCCCCCTCCGGCAAGCAACGGCGCAGCAGGCCGGCGTCCGCGACATACAAAGCCTGCCCGGCGCGGAATTCGCCGACAGGCTCCCTTCCCTGTTGCAGCAGGCGCTGCGGCGCGAACATAGCCTGATCCCACCCCTGCTCGCCGCTTGGCTGTCGCTGAAGCCCGCGGCCAACCGCGCGCTGTCCATTCTGCTTGAGGAGGCGATCGCGTCGCAGATGCGGCGGATGGCGCTGGCCGCCAACCTACAGATCGCCATCGGCGGACAGCCGCGCGTAGCGCTGCCCGGCTTTGCGCCGGCTTACCCGTCATCGCCGCCGCTGGCGCCGGAGGCGCCGGCCATGGGCATAGAACCGTTCAGCCCCCGTCTGCTGCGCGATGTTCTGCTGCCGCAGATCGCGCTCTCTCGCGATGGCGAAAACAGACATGCCGGAGCGGCCGGCTTTTACCTTTCCTTGCGGGAAGGGTTCCAGCAATGTCATAAACAGCTGAATTTCGACGCCAGGCGCAGCCAGGCGCTCGATTATCCCCCCGGCCCGCCGATCGCCGCCATCCGCGGGCTGGACAACGCGCTGGCCGCGCTCAACGAATTGGCCAGCCATCATGCTCCGCTTTGCGACGGGCTGGCCGCCTTCGCCGCGTCAGACTCCCCGCCCGGCTTTGATCCGGACAGCGTATGGCCGATGCCGGCCAATGTCCGTCTTGACGACTACCCGCCCGGCAGCCCGGAGCAGGCGCTGCTGGCGCGATTTTCGGCATGCTACGCCGACTTTCTCAGCCACCTGGACGCCGCGTTCTCTGGCCGCGTTCAAGCGATGGCGCATGCGCTGGACCTGCTGTTCGATCTCCGGCTGCTGGCTGCGGGCCTGATGAATCCGGCCATCGTCATCGCGCCCGGACATCCCCAGCCTCTTCCGCCCATCGGCCTTTGCTTCGCCGGCGCAGCCGATCCGGCCGGCGACTCTTTCCATTCAGGCTCGCATGCGCCAAGCGGATAGCCCGCGCGAAACGCAAAAAGCCCATGCGCGAACGCATGGGCTTTTTTGAATTCTTGGCTCCCCGAGCAGGGCTCGAACCTGCGACCTGCGGATTAACAGTCCGTCGCTCTACCAACTGAGCTATCAGGGAACATCAGAGAAAGCGATTCTAATTCAGATCAACGCAGCTGTCAACACATGAAGCCCGCGGAGAGGGCGCCGCCCTCTCCGCTCCGCATCACGCTCAACCGTTGCGGGTTTCGACCTGCATCAGTTGCACCGGCTCTACAACCGCGGCGTCAGCTGCGGCGACATCGCGGCGGCGCGGGCCTTGCGGCAGCTCCGGCTCCGACGTCGCCGAGGGCTGCTGAGACACCGGCTTGGTCGCGATCATCACCAGGCCGCCCAGATCCAATGGCTTGGACTCCACAGCAACCGGCTTCGACTCGACGGCAATCGCCTCGATCTTGACCGCCGGCGCTTCCGCAACCGGAGCCTCTTCCACCATCGCCAACACCACTGGCGCGGCCTCTTCCACAACAAGCGCTTCCGGAGCGGCAAGCTCGGATTGAGCCTCGGCTTCCGCCTCGACAACCGGCGCCACCGCCACCGGCTCGGCAACCGGAGCCTGCTCGGCTTCGACAACCACCGCCGGCTCGACCACTACAGCCTCAGGCTGAGCTTCGGCCACGATGACGACCGGCGCTTGCTGCTCGGCGACAACCGGCTCGACCGGAGCGGACTCGACCGCCGGCTTGGCTTCAACCTCAAGCTGCGGCTTGGACTCGACTGCTTCCACAGCCGACTCTACCACTACCGCTGCGACGGCTGCGGCCACAGTGGCTCCCGCCGCTTCGGCGACAGGCGCGGCCGGCGACTCGGAAACCGCTTCCGCAACGCCGTCCTGCTGAGCTTCCGGATTGTCGCGGCGACGATCGCGGCGGCTGCGGCGGCGGCGGCGTTCGCTGCGCTCCTGCTCGGCTTGCTCGCCTTCGGCATCCAGACGCAGTTCTTCCTGCACCGGTTTTTCGACGGCTTCAGCCGGAGCTGCTGCCGGCGCCTGGCGGCGACGCGACTCCTGTTGCGGCTTGTCCTGCCTCTCGGCCTTCTCGCTCACGCGCTCTTCGCGCGGCGCCTGCTCGCGGACTTCCTTGGGCTCGCGCGGTTCACGCGGCTCGCGGCTCTCGCGTTCGCGGCGGCGGTTGCCTCGCGGCTCGCGCGGCTGCTCGCTGCGCTCTTCGCGCTCGCGGCTCGGCGCTTCCTTGCGCTCTACGCGCTCAGCGCGTTCGCCATCCTTGCGCTCGTCCTGGCGACGGGTCTTGCCCTCATCCTGCTGGACATGACGGCGCTGGTCGTGCTCGCGGCGGGCCTGGCCGCCGGTGCGGCGCTCCTGCTGCCGTTGGCGGTTGCCGCGCTGCTCGTTGTTGCGCGAAGCGGCCGGCGCCGGTTTTTTCTTGGCATCCTGCGCGGGCGCCTTTTCCGGCTCGGCGAACAAGCTCTTGATCCAGGCCGCGATGCCGGCGAACAGGCCGCCTTGCTCCGCGGGCTTGGCCGGCTTGGCCTCCACGTTCGGGGCCGGCTGCTGCGGCGTGATGCCCTTGACCGCAGCCTCCTGACGCTCCACCTTCGGCTTTTCCTGGCCGAAATTGGTGATCACGTCCTCTTCCTGCACTTCAACGCGGCTGTAGCTCGGCGCTTCTCCCAGCTCAGCCAGGTCGTCGTGGCGCACGCGCACGATCTTGTAGTGCGGGGTTTCGAGATGGATGTTCGGGATCAGCACCACGTCGACATCCAGGCGCTCTTCGATCGAGTGGATCTCGGCGCGCTTCTCGTTCAGCAGGAAGGTGGCCACGTCGACCGGCACCTGCGCGTGCACCGCGCCGGTGTTTTCCTTCATCGCTTCTTCCTGGATGATGCGCAGGATGTGCAGCGCCGACGATTCGGTGCCGCGGATGAAGCCGATGCCGTGGCAGCGCGGACATGGCTCGTGGCTGGTCTCGCCCAGGGACGGCTGCAGGCGCTGGCGGGACAGTTCAAGCAGGCCGAAACGGGACAGCTTGCCCATCTGCACGCGGGCGCGGTCATGCTTCAGAACGTCGCGCAGGCGGTTTTCCACGTCGCGCTGGTTCTTCGGGTTTTCCATGTCGATGAAGTCGATCACCACCAGTCCGCCCAAGTCGCGCAGGCGCAGCTGGCGGGCGATCTCTTCCGCCGCTTCCAGATTGGTCTTGACCGCGGTTTCCTCGATGTCGGCGCCCTTGGTGGCGCGAGCCGAGTTCACGTCGATGGAGACCAGCGCTTCGGTATGGTCGATCACGATCGCGCCGCCGGACGGCAGCTGCACGCTGCGCGAGAAGGCGGTTTCGATCTGGTGTTCGATCTGGAAGCGGGAGAACAGCGGCACATGATCCTTGTACACCTTCACACGCGACAGCATGTTCGGCATCACATGGCTCATGAACTGGCGGGCCTGATCGTGGATTTCGTCAGTGTCGATCAGCACTTCGCCGATGTCCGGATGGAAATAGTCGCGGATCGCGCGGATCACCAGACTGCCTTCCTGCAGAATCAGGAACGGCGCGGATTGCGCGCCGGCAGCGCCCTCGATGGCGCGCCACAGCTGCATCAGGTAACCGAGGTCCCACTGCAGCTCTTCCAGATTGCGGCCGATGCCGGCGGTGCGCGCGATCAGGCTCATGCCATGCGACACTTCCAGCTGCGACAGCAGATCCTTCAGTTCCTGGCGCTCTTCGCCCTCGATGCGGCGCGACACGCCGCCGCCGCGCGGGTTGTTCGGCATCAGCACCAGATAGCGGCCGGCCAGGCTGATGTAGGTGGTCAGCGCCGCTCCCTTGTTGCCGCGCTCGTCCTTCTCCACCTGCACCACCACTTCCATGCCTTCGCGCAGCACGTCCTGAATGCGCGGACGGCCGCCCTCATAGCCCTGGAAATAGGAGCGGGACACTTCCTTGAACGGCAGGAAGCCGTGACGCTCGGTGCCGTAATCGACGAAGCAGGCTTCCAGCGAGGGCTCGATCCGGGTGATGATACCCTTGTAGATATTGCCTTTGCGCTGTTCCTTGCCTACGGTCTCGATATCGAGATCGACGAGCTTCTGCCCGTCGACAATCGCGACGCGCAGCTCTTCGGCTTGCGTCGCATTGAACAACATACGTTTCATTTACATTCCTTGCGCAGCACTCACGCAAGGATGCAGCCAGTATTTGACGGCCCAGTGACTATTAATGGGCGCTTTCCGAAAGAAGTGTCGAGGTAAAGATCGAGAAAAGCTGATTTGCTATGAAAGCCGACTTCCTGATTTTGGTCACATGCAGCCCAGCGATTCTGTGCGCAAACGGCGCATCGGCGTTATCGCCGATCCCGCCTACCAGGCGGGACAAACATTGCAGGACGGCTGGCATGCCGGGTCAAACTTCGCTGCAAAATCCCCTGACTGGCTTTGCATCAAGGGATGGAATACTCGTGAGTGCGTTATGCGTATAAATGCATTACCATCGCTACTTTTCGGTGAGCGAGTTAACCTTGGCTGCGGCTGTGCAAACGGCATCAGGTCAGGAGTTGGCCCCTGCCGGCCATATTCGGTTTCCGCAGCAGCATCACGCTAAACAGGCCGTGACCTTGGTTTCCGACCGCCGCCCGCTCTGGGTGCATTCGCACCGCGGGCAGCGCCATAAGTATAAGCAATATGACAGACATTCGCAAAGATTCCGTAACCTTCCTTGAAGTGGACGCAGAAGATGCCGGCCAGCGGCTGGACAACTACCTGCAACGCCTGCTGAAAGGGGTTCCCAAGAGCCATATCTACCGCATTCTGCGCTCCGGCGAAGTACGGGTGAACAAGGGCCGCGTCGACGCCAGCTACCGCGTGGCGGCCGGCGACGCATTGCGCATTCCGCCGATCCGCGTCGCCGAGCGCGCGGAAAAAAACGTGCCCGCCGCCACCTTCCCGGTGGTGTACGAAGACGACGCGCTGCTGGTGATCGACAAGCCCGCCGGCGTGGCCGTGCACGGCGGCAGCGGCGTGTCCTTCGGCGTGATCGAGCAATTGCGCCGCGCCCACCCGGAATGGCGCTACCTGGAACTGGTGCACAGGCTGGACCGCGAAACATCAGGCCTCTTGATGCTGGCCAAGAAACGCTCCGCGCTGACCAAGCTTCACGACATGATGCGCGACAACGTGCCGGACAAGCGCTACCTGGCGTTGGCAGCCGGCCGCTGGCCGGAAAACGTCAAACAGGTGAAGCTGCCGCTGTTCAAGTTCCATACTCCGGACGGCGAGCGGCGGGTGAAGGTCGCCGAGGGCGACGACGGCCAATACGCGCACACCAACTTCGCCATCCAGCAGCGCTACACTGAATTTACCTTGGTCGAAGCGCATCTGCGCACTGGCCGCACCCACCAGATCCGGGTGCACATGCAGGCCAACGGCTGCGCGATAGCCGGCGACGAAAAATACGGCGACTTCGCGCTGAACAAGGAGCTGGCGCGGCGCGGACTGAAGCGGATGTTCCTGCACGCCAGAAGCCTGACGCTGCCGCACCCGCTGACCGGCGCGCCCCTCAAGCTGGAAGCGCCGCTGCCGCCGGAGCTGCAGAAATTCCTGAAAACCCTGGAGCCGCGCTGATGCGTGAATACGATCTGGTAGTGTTCGACTGGGACGGCACCCTGATGGACTCCACCGCCCATATCGTGAATGCCATCCAGCAGGCCTGCCGCGACCTGGCCCTGCCGGTGCCGGGCCGCGAGGCCGCCAGCCACGTGATCGGCCTGCGCCTGGCCGAGGCGATGCAGCAGTTCTGCCCGCCGGACCAAGCCGGCCGCTTGCCCGAACTGGTGGACGCCTTTCGCCGCCATTACCAGTCCGGACTCGACCGCGTCACACTATTCGACGCCGCCCGCGACACGCTGGAGGCGATCCGCGCCTGCGGCGCTTTCGTCGCCATCGCGACAGGCAGCAGCCGCGCCGGCCTGGACCGCGCGCTGGCGGCCGCCGGCATCAAAAACCTGTTCGACGCCACCCGCACCGTGGACGAATGCCACTCCAAGCCGCACCCGGACATGCTGCTGCAATTGACCGACCTGTTCGGCGTGGCGCTCGATCGCACCGTCATGGTGGGCGACACCAGCCATGACCTGCTGATGGCGCGAAACGCCGGCAGCCACGGCGTCGGCATCAGCCACGGTGCCCACGACAGCGCCGAGCTCATCAGCTGCGAGCCCCGCGTCATCGTCCACTCGCTGTCCGAGCTGTCGTCATGGCTGCTCCCCAGACTCTGCTGATCTGCCGCTCCTCCGATCTGGAAGACGGCGGCCTTGCCCGCCGCTTCGAGATCGCCCAGGCGGATGGCGATCCGCTGCCCGCCTTCGTGATCCGCTACCGCGGCCGGGTTTACGGCTACCTGAACCGCTGCCGCCACATCCCGGTGGAGCTGGACCTGCAGGACGGCAATCTATTCGATCTCTCCGGCCATTACCTGATCTGCAGCATGCACGGCGCGCGCTACCGCCCCGACACCGGCTATTGCACCTGGGGCCCCTGCCGCGGCCAATCCTTGACGGCGCTGGATGTCGTCGAAGAAGACGGCCAAGTCTGGCTGAATGTCATGGCAGCCTGAATTTTGCTAGACTCACGGGATTATCCTGGAGCAGATTCGAAAAATGAGCGACACCCAAAACTGGGAACGACAACTACTGGAGAAGCTCGCCTCGGCCTCCCTGGTGGAGCAGCGCCGCAGCCGGCAGTGGAAAATCTTCTTCCGCCTGGCCTGGTTGGTCATCATCGGCATGATCGCCGCCAGCGTGCTCATGCGCAGCGAGGAAAAAAGCGCGGTCGGCCTGGCCGGCGGCGGCCACACCGCAGTGATCGAGCTGGACGGCGCCATCACCAGCGAGAATGAAACCGGCAAGAAAATGATCTCGGCGCTGGATCACGCCTTCCGCGACAAGAACACCAAAGGCGTGATCATCGACGCCAACAGCCCCGGCGGCAGCCCGGTGCTGTCGGGCATGGTCTACGATGAAATCCGGCTTCTGAAGAAAAAGCACGCGGATATTCCGGTCTACGTGGTGGTGAGCGAGGTCTGCGCATCCGGCTGCTACTACATCGCCGCCGCCGCCGACAAGATCTTCGTCGACAAGGCCAGCATCGTCGGCTCCATCGGCGTGCTGTCCGACGGCTTCGGCTTCACCGGCGCGATGGAAAAGCTGGGCATAGACCGCCGACTGAAAACCGCCGGCGAGAACAAGGCGATGGGCGACCCGTTCTCCCCGCCGAATCCCAAGCACGACGCCATCCGCCAGCAACTGCTGGACGACATCCACGCGCAGTTCATCCAGGCGGTGGAAAACGGCCGCGGCCCGCGGCTGAAGAAAGACCCGCAAATGTTCAGCGGCATGGTGTGGCTGGGCGAAAAAGCCATTCCGCTTGGACTGGCAGATGGCTACGGCACCGTGGCCTCGGTGGCCCGCGACATGGTGAAGGCGGAAAAAACCGTGGACTACACCCAGCAGGACGACTTCTCCAGCCGGGTGGCGCGCCGCATCGGCGTGGAATTCGCCGGCGGCGTGAAATCGCTGTTCGACACCCAGCTGTTCTGATCAGGCGGAGGCGAAGATGGCATCGCGGCGCAGAAAACAGGAAGAAGAGCACGAGAACCACGAGCGCTGGCTAGTTTCCTACGCCGACTTCATCACGCTGCTGTTCGCCTTCTTCGTGGTGATGTACGCGATCTCCTCGCTGAACGAGGGCAAATACCGCGTGATGTCGTCCGCCATCATGGACGCCTTCCGCAACGGCACGGTGATCACGGTGCAATCGACGCCGCCCACCGGCGGCGCCAACACCATGATAGAGATTCCGAAGACCAAGCCCATCGCCAAGGCCGTCTCCCACGGCCGCAAGGAGGAAGAGGCCGCCAAGCTGGGCCAGCTGACGCAAAACCTGGCCAAGGTTTTGAGCCCGCTGGTGCAGAGCGGCGAGGTCACCATCACCCAGACCGACCAAGGGATCAATATCGACATCCGCGACAGCGCGCTGTTCGCCATCGGCCAGGCCGAACCGAACCAGCAATCGCTGCCGCTGATGTCCAATATGGCCAAGCTGCTGTCGAATGTGGACAACTCGATCAAAGTGGAAGGCTTCACCGACGACGCGCCGATCCGCACGCCCGCCTTCCCGTCCAACTGGGAGCTGTCGGCCGCGCGCGCCGGCGGCGTGGTGCGGCTGTTTCAGGAAAACGGCATCTCGGCGCAACGCATGGTGGCTGTCGGCCATGGCGCCAATCTGCCGGTTGCGGATAACGCCACCGCCGACGGCCGCGCCCGCAACCGCCGCGTCACCGTCTCCGTTCAGGCCAACACCTTCGAAGAACCTGCAACTCCTCAAAACTCCGCGCCCTCCGCCGGAGACGCCAAACAACAACACCCCACCCCAACCGAGGTAAGACCATGAGCACTCCCCTCTCCCACGCCACGCTGGAACAGCTGTTCCTGAATGCCCGCACCCACAGTCACTGGCAACCGCGTCCGGTGAGCGACGAGTTGCTGCATCAACTGCATGAGTTGCTGAAGCAGGCTCCGACCAGCGCCAACTGCTCGCCGGCCCGCCTGGTGTTCGTCAAGAGCGACGAAGCCAAGGCCAAGCTGAAGCCCTGCCTGGCCGCCGGCAACGTAGACAAGACCCTGGCCGCGCCGGTCTGCGTGATCGTCGCCCACGACACCCGCTTCTACGAACACCTCCCGCAACTGTTCCCGCACGCGGACGCCAGGAGCTGGTTCGAGGGCAATCAGCCGCTGATCGACACCACCGCCTTCCGCAACGGCACGCTGCAAGGCGCCTACCTGATCCTGGCCGCCCGCGCGCTGGGCCTGGATTGCGGCCCGATGTCCGGTTTCGACAACGCCGCCGTCGACGCGGCCTTCTTCCCGGATGGCCGCTTCAAGTCCAACTTCCTGATCAACCTGGGCTACGGCGAGGCCGACAAGCTGTTCCCGCGCTCGCCTCGCTTCGACTTCGACGAGGCCTGCCGGATTTTGTAAGCCGCGCATTTGCCGCTGGCCTGATCCCGATGCCCGGTTATAATGCCGGGCATTTGTCTGCCCGGAGAATGCCATGCTGTACCCGCTGCTGCGCCCGCTGCTGTTCAAATTCGACGCAGAGACCGCCCACGAGCACACATTGAAGATGCTCGACCGCGCGCATCGGCTGCGCCTGACGCCGCTGGCCGCCTCCCCCGCCGCGCGCCAGCCGGTGCAGGCGATGGGCCTGACCTTCCCGAACGCCATCGGCCTCGCCGCCGGCCTGGACAAAAACGGTGCCCACATCGACGCGCTGGCCGCGCTCGGTTTCGGCTTCATCGAAATCGGCACCGTCACCCCGCGCCCTCAAGACGGCAACCCCAGGCCGCGGCTATTCCGCCTGCCGGAACACGAGGCCATCATCAACCGGATGGGCTTCAACAACCATGGCGTCGCCGCGCTGCTGGACAATGTGCGCCGCTGCAAATTCAAGGGCGTGCTCGGCATCAACATCGGCAAGAACGCGATCACGCCGATAGAAAACGCGGTGGACGACTACCTGGCCTGCCTGAATCAGGTCTACGCCGCCGCCAGCTACGTCACCGTCAACATCTCCTCGCCCAACACCAAGAACCTGCGTCAACTGCAGCAAGGCGACGAACTGGGCCGGCTGCTGGCCGCGCTGAAGCAGCGCCAACAGGCGCTGGCCGACAAGCATGGCCGCTACGTGCCGCTGGCGGTGAAGATCGCGCCGGACCTGGACGACGAGCAGATAGCCGAGATTGCCCGACTGCTGACCGGCAACGGCATCGACGGCGTCATCGCCACCAACACCACGCTGTCGCGCCGCGAAGTGGCCGGCCATCCGCTGGAAAACGAGGCCGGCGGCCTGTCCGGCGCGCCGGTTCGCAGCCGCTCAACAGAAGTCATACGCAAACTGCACAAGGAACTTGGCGGCGCTCTGCCTATCATAGGAGTTGGCGGCATCCTTTCCGGCAACGACGCCGTGGAAAAACTGGATGCCGGCGCCAGCCTGGTGCAGCTATACAGCGGCCTGATCTATCGTGGTCCGGAGCTGGTCAGCGAATGCGCGCGGGCGGCGGCGCAATATCTACAAGCTCGCAACTAAATAGAAAGAATGGAGCAGGAAAAAATGATTTCTTCCATCAGCCGCATTACCCTGGTCAGCCTGCTGAGCGTCGGCGTGCTCGCCGGCTGCTCGACATCCGATTCCGCAGCCGTTTACTCCAAAGGCCAGATGCGCCAGGCGCAGACCGTGCAGCTCGGCACCGTGCTGTCGGTGCAGAATGTGAAAATGGAAGGCCAGAACAACGAATTGCTGACTCTGGGCGGCGCCGCGCTGGGCGGCCTGGCCGGCAGCAATATCGGCGGCGGCAAGGGCCAGATCGCCGGCGGCATCGTCGGCGCGCTGGCCGGCGGCTTCGGCACCCAGGCCGCGCAACGCGCGATGACCAAGAACGCGCTGGAAATCACCGTCAAGCTGGATACCGGCCGCACCATCTCCATCGTCCAGGAAGCCGACATCCCCTTCGTCGCCAATCAGCGCGTCAAAGTGCTGAGCGGCGGCGGCAACGACCGCGTCGTGCCGTACTGAGCGGACATCGCCCCGCAATGCAAACAGGCCCTTTCGGGCCTGTTTTCGTTTGCATCCATCTCAGCCGCGCTCCGGCATCGCCTGCCAGCGGCCGCCGTACAGCATCTGCAGCGGCCGATAGCCGGACTTGTACGCCATCTTGCGGCAGTCTGCGATCCAGTAGCCCAGATAGACATAGCTCAGTCCCAGCAGGCGCGCCTGCTCCACCTGCCACAACACGTTGTAGACCCCCAGGCTGGACTGGCTGTCCTCCGGATCGTAAAAGGTGTAAACGGCTGACAGGCCGTCCACCAGCCGATCCACCAGGCTCACCATCTTCAGCTGGCCGTCCAGCCGGAATTCGGCCAAATGGCTGTCCACCCCGCTTTTCAGGATGAACTCGGAATACTGCTGCGCGTCGTCGTCCGACATGCCGCCGCCCGCGTGGCGGGTCTGCTGATACCAGCGATACAGCGCGTAATGCTCGGCGTCGAAGCCCAACGGCAGCCAGCGCGCGCTCATCTCGGCGCCGCGCCGCCACACCCGCCGCTGGGTGCGGCTGGGCCGGAACTGATCCACCGGCAGCCGCACCGGGATGCAGGCCTGGCAGGAATCGCAATAAGGGCGGTAGGTGTAGAGGCCGCTGCGGCGAAAGCCCAGCCTGACCAGCTGGCTATAGACGCCGCTGTCTATCGCCTCGGCCGGGATCGCCACCTGAGAGCGTGCCTGTCGGCCGGACAGATAGCTGCACGGGTATGGCGCAGTGGCGTAGAAATGGATGGCCGCGACCTGGCCGGCTTCACGATGACTCATGGCGGTAATGGTAATCCCACATCTGATCCGGCTGAGGATGCCGGATGCTCTCTTTCAGAGTAGCAAGAAAAACATCGCGCGATATCAGCCTCGCGCCGAGGCTGGCCAGATGCTCGGTGTGCATCTGGCAATCTATCATCGCCACGCCCTGGGCTTGCAGATGCCGAACCATATGGACGAAGGCGAGCTTGGACGCGTCCCGCCGCCGCGAAAACATCGACTCGCCGTAGAACATGCGGCCGATGGAGACGCCATACAGCCCGCCGACCAGCTCGCCATCCATCCAGGTTTCAAAGCTGTGGGCGTAGCCCAACTGGTGCAACCGGCAATAGGCAGCCACCATTTCCGGCACGATCCAGGTGCCGTCCTGCCCCGCCCGCGGCTCGGAACAGGCGCGCATCACTTCGAAGAAAGCGGCATCGACGCGAACCTCGTAATCGAGATTGCGCAGCGTTTTGGCCAGCGAACGGCTGACCTTGAGCTCATCGGGAAACATCACCATGCGGGGCGCGGGCGACCACCACAATATCGGTTCGCCTTCGGAAAACCAGGGGAAAATGCCCTCGGAATAGGCCGTGAGAATGCGGCGCGACGACAGGTCGCCGCCGGCCGCCAGCAGGCCGTTGGGATGACTGAGGGCCTGCGACACCGGCGGGAAGACAGGCTCGGGACCGAGCCAGGGAATCATCCGCGGCGGCCGCTCTTGCCCAGGCAGTCCGGGCACTCGCCATACATGTACAGCGCATGCTCGACGATGCGGAAACCATGCTGTTCTGCGATCCGGTCTTGAAGCGCCTCGATCTCAGGATCGAAGAACTCCACCACCTTGTTGCAGCTGACGCAGACCATGTGATCGTGATGGCCACCCTGGTTCAGCTCGTACACAGCCTTGCCGGTTTCAAAATGGTGGCGCACCAGAATGCCGGCCTGTTCGAACTGGGTCAGCACGCGGTAAATGGTGGCTAGTCCGATGTCGATGTTTTCCGCAAGCAGCTTGCGATAGACGTCTTCGGCGGACATGTGGCCGGCGTCGCCCTGCTCGAACAGATCGAGGATTTTCAGACGCGGTCCGGTGGCTTTCAGGCCGATATCTTTGAGGTGACTGGCTTTGCTCATCGTGATATAAAGTGTCTCGGTTTTCGAATCATGATAAAGCCTTTTGACGGCTTTGCCTAATTACAGCCTCATAAACGTTTGAGTCAATCGGAGTACCATGCGCGCCCTGATTTTCGCCGCCGTCATCGCAGTCGCCGGCTGCAGTTCGATGAATCCGCTCGACTGGAGCCACCGCGTGGAAGTCCAGCAAGGCAATTACGTGACCCAGGACGCCGTCGCCAAGCTCAAGCCCGGCATGACCCGCGCTCAGGTGCGCTTCCTGCTGGGCACCCCGCTGCTGACCGATCCTTTCCATGCCGATCGCTGGGACTACAAGTATAGCGACGTCAAAGGCGGCAAGGTGGATCCCGCCAGCGATAAATTGTTGACCGTCTATTTCAAGGGCGATGTGCTGGACCGCATCGAAGGCAATGCTCAGCCGGCGCCGCCGGCCAAGCAGCTGGACGCGTCCGCGCCCGCTCAGGAAACCAAGAAGCCATGAGCGGCCAGAACATCGTGATCGTCGGCGCATCCGGCCGGATGGGCCGCGTGCTGATCGAATCGGTGCTGAATGCGCCGGGTGTCCGCCTGCATGCGGCGATAGACCGCGCCGACTCCGGCTTTATCGGCCAGGATGCCGGCCTGTTCTGCGGTCGCAACAGCGGCATCGCCATCAGTTCCGACTTCATCTCCGCTCTGGACGGTGCCGACGTGGTGATAGATTTCACCCGCCCCGAAGGCACGCTGGAGCATATGCTGGCCTGCGCTGAGCGCGGCGTGCGCATGGTAATCGGCACCACCGGCTTCGACGATGCCGGCAAAGCCGCCATCCGCGCCGCGGCGGACAAGATCGGCATTGTGTTCGCATCCAACTTCAGCGTGGGCGTCAACCTCACCTTCAAGTTGCTGGATGTGGCCGCCCGCGTGCTAAACGAGGACTACGACATCGAAATCATCGAAGCCCACCACCGCTTCAAGGTGGATGCGCCGTCCGGCACCGCGCTGCGCATGGGTGAGGTGATCGCCGACGCGCTGGGCCGCGATCTGAAGCAATGCGCGGTTTACGGCCGGGAAGGCGTGACCGGCGAGCGCGATCCGCATGCGATAGGCTTCGCCACCGTGCGCGGCGGCGACGTCGTCGGCGATCACACCGCGCTGTTCGCCACTCTGGGCGAACGCGTGGAAATCAGCCACAAGGCCTCCAGCCGCGCCACCTTCGCCAACGGCGCGGTGCGCGCCGCGCGCTGGCTGTCCGAAAAACCGCACGGCCTGTTCGACATGCAGGACGTGCTCGGCCTGCGCTGACATTCGGAGGGGCCTCCGCCCCTCCCTCTCCCACCCATGCGCGTCCGCTCTCTTCTCTTCATCCTGCTCCCCCTGCTCGGCCTCACCGCTCTAGCATCCCTGCTGTACCACAGCCAATTGAGGCCCGCCAGCCTGCTCACTCTGGATCCGCAGCCGGCTCTGGAATGGCAGCTGCTGCTGGAACTGCGCCTGCCGCGGCTGCTGGCCGCCGCCTCTGCGGGCGCGCTGCTGGCCAGCGCCGGCTGCGCGGTGCAGGCCCGCTTCCGCAACCCGCTGGCCGAGCCCGGCCTGATCGGCATCAACAGCGGCGCGGCCCTGGCCGCGGCCCTGGCCCTGAGTCTGGGTGCGGGCCTGTACGGCGTGGCGGCGGCCGGCTTCGCCGGCGGCCTGGGCGCGCTGCTTCTGGTCCGGCTATTGGGCGACGACAAGGACGGCAACCGCCTGATTCTCAGCGGGCTGGCGGTCAGCACCCTGCTCGGCAGCCTGCTGACTTTGCTGATCACCATGCTGCCGGACGGCTCTCTGCGCGTGGTGACCTTCTGGCTGATGGGCAGCTTCGCCAGCGCAGAGTGGCCGCTGGCCCTGGCGCTGACCGTGTCCGCGCCGCTGGTCTGGCTCGCGCTATTCAGCCACTGGCGCTTCCTGAACGCCTTGCAGCTGGGGGAAAGCGCCGCCTTCCATCTGGGCTTTTCCGTGCGCGGGCAGGAATGGCGCATCGTGCTGCTGGCCGCGCTCGCGGCCGGTCTGGTGGTATCCGGCTGCGGCATGATAGGTTTCGTCGGCCTGATGGCGCCGCACCTGGCGCGCCAGTTGCTCGGCAGCGACTCCCGCCGGCTGCTCGCCGTCTCCCCGCTGCTGGGCGCCTGGCTGACCGTCAGCGCCGACTGGCTGGCCCGCTCGCTGCTGGCGCCGGCCGAATTGCCGGTCGGCGTGATCACCAGCCTGCTGGGCGCGCCGTTCTTCCTGTGGCTGCTTCGCCGCCAAGGACCTCGCCATGCTTGAAGCCCGCGGCCTGTCGCTGAGCAAAGGCGGCCGAATCTTGCTGGCCGATATAGACCTGACGCTGCGCCCCGGCGAGCTGCTGGCCGTGCTGGGACCCAACGGCGCCGGGAAAAGCAGCCTGCTCAAGCTGCTGTCCGGCCTGTGGCAGCCGGACCAAGGGAGCATTCTGCTCGCAGGACAGCCGCTGACGCGGATGCACAGCGCGGAGCTGGCCAGTTGGCGCGCCGTCGTCGAACAGCACCCTATGACCCCGGACGGCTGGCGCGGGGCGGAGCTGGTGGCCGCCGGCGCCTACCTGCGCCCGGAAGCCGGACGGCAAAGCGTCGACGCCGCCGTGGCCGAGGCGCTGTGCCTCAGCGATGCCGCCGGCCTGGCCGATCGATACCTGACCCGCCTCTCCGGCGGAGAGCGGCAAAGACTGCAACTGGCGCGGGCGCTGTGCCAGCTGCTGCTATCGCCCCGGCCCGAGCGCTATCTGCTGCTGGACGAACCCACGGCAGCCCAGGATTTTGCGATGGCAGACGCGCTGATGGCCCGGGTCCGGGCGCTGGCCAGCGAACTGGGCATCGGCGCGCTGGCGGTCGTGCACGACCTCAACCTGGCGCTACGCCACGCTGACAGGGTGCTGCTGCTGAACGACGGCCGCGCGGCTGGCTGCGGCGACAACCGCGAGATGATGCAGCGCGAGCGGTTGGAAGCCGTCTACGGCGTGCGGCTGGCCGAATTGGTCCACCCCGAGCAACCGTGGCGCGCCTTCATCCCCATGCCCGGACAAACGCCCCCGCAAGCCTGACCCGTATTGCATTCGCCAGGCAAACCTGCGATCCTGACCATCTCGCATCCGCAACCGGAAGAGAGAAGTCATGCCGCTGCTAGCCGCTCTGCAATCGCTTCCCAACCAGTTCTGTGGCGAAGGCATCAACCACGAAGACCAGACCTTCACCGGCTGCCTGCACTGGCAGGCCTTGCCCGGCCAGCGCGCGCTGCTGCTGCACTACACGGCCAGCGGCACCGACGGCGAAATCCTGCATCGAGAAACCACCCTGCTCGGCTATCTGCCCGATGGCACGCTGTGCCTGTGGCCGGTAATGGACGAGCTGCCCTATGTGCTGGCCCACCCGGCGATACGCCAGGCGGAGGGCGGACACGGCGTGCTGGAAGTGGTGTTCGCCAGCGGACCCCGCAGCCTGAGCGAGCATTTCCGCCAGGAAATCACCATCCGCGTCGAAGCCAATGGCCAACTGCTGTACGCTCAGGCCTGGGGCGAACCCAACGACAGTTTCGAAGACCGCTCCCACTGCCGGCTATCGCCGGTGGCCGGCACTGCCTGATCCCCACCCGGGCCGGCCTCCCGGCCCAACCGAACGGGAAAAGAAAACGGACGGCGCGCCCGCGCCGTCCGTTTCGTTTCATATCCAAAGCCTTTAGGCTGTTTCAGTCTCTTTCACCGCCTGCACCTCGTATACTTGCTTGACCTCGCCGTTGATGTCCACGCTCTCCAGCCGTACGTCGAAACCCCATAGCCGGCACACATGCTTCAGCACTTCCTGCGCGCTCTGTTCCTCCAGCGGCCGGCGGTTGTGCATGGTATGGCGCAGCGTCAGGCTGCGGTCGCCGCGCATATTGACCGACCACACCTGGATATTCGGCTCGCGCGAGCCCAGATTGTATTGCTCGGCCAGCTTGCCGCGGATGTCCCGATATCCTTCCTCATCGTGAATGCTGGAAATCTCCAGCTTGTCGTCGCGGTCGTCGTCGCGGATCGAAAAGAGGCGGAAATCGCGGATCAGCTTGGGCGACAGGTATTGGGAGATGAAGCTTTCGTCCTTGAAGTTGCGCATCGCGAACTCCAGCGACTCCCGCCAATCGCTGCCGGCCAAATCCGGAAACCAGGCCCTATCCTCATCGGTCGGCTCCTCGCAGATGCGCTTGATGTCCTGGTACATCGAGAAACCCAGCGCATAGGGATTGATCCCGCTGTACCAGCGCGCGGTGACCGGCGGCTGAGACACCACATTGGTGTGGCTCTGCAGGAACTCCAGCATGTAGCCGTCGGTGATCAGGCCTTTGTCGTACAAACGATTCATGATGGTGTAGTGCCAGAACGTCGCCCAGCCCTCGTTCATCACCTGAGTCTGCCGCTGCGGATAAAAGTACTGGGCCACCTTGCGCACGATGCGCACCACCTCGCGCTGCCAGGGCTCCAGCAGCGGCGCCGATTTCTCGATGAAGTACAGGATGTTCTCCTGCGGCTCGGCCGGGAAGCGCGGCGGCATCTTGTCGCCGCCATCCTTGTCGCGCTTCGGTATCGTGCGCCACAGGTCGTTCACCTGCATCTGCAGATAATGCTCGCGCTCTTCCTGGCGCGCCTGCTCCTTGGCCAGCGACAGCTTCTGCGGCCGCTTGTAGCGGTCGACGCCGTAATTCATCAACGCGTGGCAGGAATCCAGCAGCTCCTCCACCTCGTCGATGCCGTAGCGCTCCTCGCACTTCATGATGTAACTCTTGGCGAACACCAGGTAATCGATGATGGCCGAGGCGTCGGTCCAGGAGCGGAACAGGTAGTTGCCCTTGAAGAAGCTGTTGTGGCCATAGGCGGCGTGGGCAATCACCAGCGCCTGCATCATCATGGAGTTCTCTTCCATCAGATAGGCGATGCAGGGGTTGGAATTGATCACGATTTCATAAGCCAGCCCCATCTGGCCGCGCTTGTAGCTCTTCTCCGTGGAGACGAAGTGCTTGCCGTAGCTCCAGTGGTTGTAATTGACCGGCATGCCCACCGAGGCGTAGGCATCCATCATCTGCTCGGCGGTGATGATTTCCAGCTGGTTGGGATACACGTCCAGCTTGAATTCTCCCACGGCGATCTCTCGAATCGCGCGGTCGTATTCGCCGACCAGGTCGAAAGTCCATTCCGACCCGGTGGAAATCGGCGCCGTGCCCTCCCCCTTGCGCGTCCGTTTCATGCCGACACCCTCCCATTCGCCGGCTGGCGCTTGAACAGCTCCCGGAACACCGGATAAATGTCGGATGCGGAGCGGATTTTCTGCATCGCGAACTGCGGACACTGCGCCTTGACCTTCAGGTACTCGTACCACAGGTTCTGCGGCTCGCCTTCGGTGATCTCGATGTAGGCGAAATACTGGCAGTACGGCAGCAGGTTCTCTTCCAGGATGCGGCCACAATTGGCAGAGTCGCTGTCCCAGTTGTCGCCGTCGGACGCCTGGGCGGCGTAGATGTTCCACTCGCTGCTGGAATAGCGCTTGCGGATGACGTCGCTCATCAGGTTCAATGCGGACGACACCACGGTGCCGCCACTCTCGCGGGAATGGAAGAAATCCTGCTCATTGACCTCAACCGCGCTGGTATGGTGGCGGATGAATACGACTTCGATCTTCTCGTAATTCCGCTGCAGGAACATGTACAGCAGGATGAAGAAGCGCTTGGCCATGTCCTTCTTCTGCTCGTCCATCGAGCCGGACACGTCCATGATGCAGAACATCACCGCCTGGCTGGTCGGTTTGGGCTGCTTGACACGGTTGTTGTAGCGCAGGTCGAACGGATCTATCCATGGAATGCTCGCCAGCCGCTCTTTCATCTGATGGATATGCTGCCGCCTGTCCCTCACCTCCATCGCGTTGTCGTCATCGGACTCGATCAAGGTATCGAGCTCCTCTTCCGCCTCGTCTATGCTGCTGAGCGTCGGCGCGGCCATCGCCACCCGCCGCGCAAGCGCGCCGCGCAGCGAACGAACGATGTTGATATTGGTGGGGGTGCCGTCGTTGGTATAGCCGGCGCGCACCGTTTTCATTTCCTCGATGCCCATCAGCTGCGTCTTGACCAGGTTGGGCAGGGCCAGGTCGTCGAAGAACACGTTCATGAATTCCTCGCGCGACAGCTGGAACACGAAATCGTCCTCGCCCTCGCCGTCCTGGCTGGCCTTGCTGCCGCCGCCGCCGGCGCCGCCCTGGGGCCGCGGCATGCGATCCCCCTTGATGAACTCCTCATTGCCTGGGTGGACGTTTTCCCAAACGCCGCCCTTTCCATGATGGAAGTTGGGCTCGGAAATGTCCTTCACCGGGATGGATACCTTTTCCCCGCTCTCGATATCGGTGATGCTCCGCCCCTTGATCGCCTTGGAGACGGCTTCCTTGATTTGCGCCTTGAAACGGCGAAGAAAGCGTTCGCGATTGACCGCCGACTTGTTCTTGCCGTTGAGGCGTCTGTCTATGATGTGGGACATCGCCACCTCTCTGGCGCGCTGCTGGCGGCTGCCGGCTTCCTTGCCGGAACCCGTGACCGATCGCCGCGCGCGGTTGTGTCTCCTTGTCGCCGGACCGCGCGGACCCGGCGCCTCCTGCCGGCCCGGCACGCTGGCCGGGCCGGCTCGGGCGGCTTATGAGGATTTGCGCACGCGCAGATACCACTCGCACAGCAGCCGCACCTGCTTCGCGGTATAGCCCTTCTCCACCATGCGATTGACGAAGTCCTCGTGCTTCTTCGCATCCTCGGCACTGGCTTTGGCGTTGAAGGAGATCACCGGCAGCAGCTCCTCGGTGTTGGAGAACATCTTCTTCTCTATCACCGTGCGCAGCTTCTCGTAGCTGGTCCAGGTGGGATTCTTGCCGCCGTTGTTGGCTCGGGCCCGTAAAACGAAGTTTACGATCTCGTTGCGGAAATCCTTGGGATTGGAAATTCCCGCGGGCTTCTCGATTTTCTCCAGTTCGGCATTAAGAGACGTGCGGTCGAAAATTTCGCCGGTATCCTGATCGCGATATTCCTGATCTTGTATCCAGTAATCAGCGAAAGTCACGTATCGGTCGAAAATGTTCTGCCCGTATTCGGAATAACTTTCCAGATAGGCGGTTTGAATTTCCTTGCCGATGAATTCAACGTATTTCGGCGCCAGATATTCCTTCAGGAAAGTCAGGTATTTCTGTTCCGTTTCAGCCGGGAATTGCTCGCGCTCGACCTGCTGCTCTATTACATACAGCAAGTGCACCGGATTGGCGGCCACCTCGCTGTGGTCGAAGTTGAACACCTTGGACAGAATCTTGTACGCGAAGCGCGTCGACAAACCGCTCATGCCTTCGTCCACGCCGGCGTAATCGCGGTATTCCTGCAGCGACTTGGCCTTGGGATCGGTATCCTTCAGATTCTCGCCGTCGTACACCTGCATCTTGCTGTACAGGCTGGAATTTTCCGGCTCCTTCAAGCGCGACAACACCGCGAACTGGCCCATCATCTTCAGCGTGCCCGGCGCGCATGGTGCCTTGCCCAGCGAGGAGTTGCGGATCAGCTTGTCGTAAATCTTGATTTCCTCGGCCACGCGCAGGCAGTACGGCACCTTGACGATGTAGATCCGGTCGAGGAAGGCTTCGTTGTTCTTGTTGTTGCGGAACTGCTTCCACTCGCTCTCGTTGGAGTGCGCGAGAATGATGCCGTCGAAGGGAATTGCGCCGAACCCTTCCGTTCCCTTGAAGTTGCCTTCCTGAGTAGCGGTCAGCAAAGGGTGCAGCACCTTGATCGGCGCCTTGAACATTTCGACGAACTCGAGCAGGCCCTGGTTGGCCAGGCACAAGCCGCCGGAGTAGCTGTAGGCGTCCGGGTCATCCTGGGCGTACTTTTCCAGCTTGCGGATGTCCACCTTGCCCACCAGCGAACTGATGTCCTGGTTGTTCTCGTCGCCCGGCTCGGTCTTGGCTACGGCCACCTGGCGCAACACCGACGGATAGCGCTTGACCACGCGGAACTGCCCGATATCGCCGTTGAACTCGTGCAGGCGCTTGACCGCCCAGGGGCTGGGGATGGATTTCAGGTAGCGGCGCGGGATTCCATACTGTTCCTCCAGAATGGAGCCGTCCTCATCGTAGCTGAACAGGGATAACGGAGACTCGTTGACCGGACTGCCCTTCAGGCAATAGAACGGCACCAGCTCCATCAGCTCTTTCAGCTTCTCGGCGATAGACGATTTGCCGCCGCCCACCGGCCCCAACAGGTAGAGGATCTGCTTTTTCTCTTCCAGCCCCTGGGCCGCGTGGCGGAAGTAGGCGACCACCTGCTCGATCACCTCCTCCGTGCCGTAGAAGTCACGGAATGCCGGGTAAACCTTGATGACTTTGTTGGAGAAAATGCGAGACAGCCGCGAATCGTGGCGGGTATCCACCAACTCGGGCTCGCCGATGGCGGTCAGCATGCGTTCGGCCGCCGTGGCGTAGCCTCCCGGATCTTTCTTGCACAGCTCCAGGTACTCCTGGATCGTGTACTCCTCCTCGCGGGTCTTGTCGTATCGCACTGCGTAGTGACTGAAGATATCCGGGTGCATGACTCTCTCCTGGCTGGTAGCAGGGGCTGGGCGCGCTGCAACTCGCAATCTGCCTTTCCCCTTGCTGAATTAGAGTACTGACTGTGTCTCCGGTTCTATTTTGGGTATAGCATAGCAGCGCCAATCAACCGGACAAAAGCCGGTCTGAACCGGGTTCAGGCAGTGCCGAGAACATTGTGCGGGGGAAGTCTTTGAATCAATGGATTTTTTTAATTGCGGATTTTTGTAACAATAGATGAAGCTTAGTAAATTCTTGTAATGCCTACTGAAATTAGTGCGGGAAAGCGATGAATATCTCGCCGCTCAGGTTTTTCGCACCAGGATGCGCACGCCTATTTCATAAATCAGTCCGCGCTGCACTTCATTGCAGCGCTTGACCTCCACCTCGGCCTCGAACGGCTTGCCCGAAGTGGCGCCGACGCCTGGCACCAGCACGATCACGCTGAGCCGTTCGCCGAATTGCGGCACGAAGGACGAGCGCAGGGCCATGCCGTCCACCGACAAGTCCACGCACTCTCCGTAGAACGTCTGCCCGCTCAAGAGCGACTTGATGCGGGCCTTGCACCCCATGCTGACCCGGCGGCCTCGCCGCCGGTCGTAATACGCGTCAAATCTCGACACCCCGCATCCTCCCGCCCAGGTAAGCCGCCAGCCAGTGCAGGCCGACGATGGATTTGCTGTCGCAAATTTCGCCGGTCAGCGCCATGTTCATCGCGGCGTCCAGAGGCACGGTCAGCACTTCCAGAAACTCGCCGGCGTCCAGTTGCCTTTCGCTAAGCATAAGTTCTTGCGCGAGGTAATAGCTGATTTTTTCGTTGGAGTATCCGATGCAGGGATGGGCGGTGCCCAGATAAGTCCAACGGCCGGCCCGGTAGCCGGTCTCCTCCAGCAGCTCGCGCCGGGCGGTCTGCTCCGGCGCTTCGTCCGGGTCGATCTTGCCGGCCGGTATCTCGATGAACTCGCGGCCGGCCGGATAACGGTATTGCCGCTCGAGCACCAGCTCGCCCTCCGGCGTGATCGCCAGCACGGCCACAGCGCCGGGATGAAGAATGTATTCGCGCGAGGATTCGTTGCCATCCGGCAGGGCTACCCGGTCCTTGCGCACGTTGATGAATCCGCCCTGGTAGACCAGTTCCGACGACAACCGTTTTTCAACGAGATCCACACTTCGCCTTTCTATCGTTCCATGCGCTGACCACCGCCCAGCGCCATAATACCCGGGTGGCCAGATAGCCCGCCGCGCCCAGGGTCGCCCCCAATGCCGGCATGCCCACCAGCAGCGGCCAGCCCAAATCAATCAGCCACCCCAGCGTCTGCCGCGCCCAGGCCGCCGGCCCCAGCGCGAGCAAACCCGGGGGCGCCGTCATTGTAGCCGCCGCGTCCGAGCCCAGCAGCCATCGTCCATAGCAATAGGCCAGATAGTACAGCGGCAGCACGGTCAGCGGATTGCTGTACAGCGAAACCACCATCGCCGCCGGAATGTTCACCCGCAGCAGCAAGGCCAGCGCCAGCGCCGTGGCCTTTTGCGTGAAGCCCGGCATCACGCCCGAATACAGCCCCACCGCCACGCCCATCGCCACCTTGCGGCGGTTGAACGACCAATAGGCCGGCCGATCCAGATACGGCGCCAGCCGCCGCATGCCGGGGCGCGCGAACCAATTGTGCCGCGCCGCGGAAAAGCGGCGCATTTTGCGTTTAAGCCAGGTCATTCCATTTCTTGCCGTCGCGTTGCCGTTAAACCACACCCCGGCCAAGGCGCGAGCGCGATTTAGTTGTCAAAATCCCGGGAATAATTTAAACAAGCGTTTGAATGAATACCCCAGCCTACACAGGGTCTCATCATAACAACGTATCGCCCTGGCACGCACCAGGCGGCGCCAACCAACTGGAGAAACCGAATGCCCGCTTACAAAGCCCCTCTGCGCGATTTTGATTTCGTTCTCAACGAGTTGATCAAGGTGCAGGACATCATCCCCACATTGCCGGGATATGAAGAAGCCACCCAGGACATCTTCAGCGCCTACCTGGAACAAGCGGCCCAATTCTGCGAATCCGAACTCGCGCCGCTGAACCGCCAGGGTGACGAGGAAGGCTGTCACTATGACAGCGCCACCAAGTCTGTCACCACTCCGGCCGGCTTCAAGGAAGCGTACAAGCAGTATTGCGAGCTGGGCTTCCCGGCGCTGGACTGCAATCCGGCCTACGGCGGCCAAGGCCTGCCCAAAAGCCTGGGTTTTCCCATCATGGAGATGCAATGCTCGGCCAACGTGGCGTGGTCGATGTACCCGGGCCTGTCGCACGGCGCCTATTCCGCCATCCACGCCCACGGCACCGACGAGCAGAAGGCGACCTACCTGCCCAAGCTGGTGGACGGCAGCTGGACCGGCACCATGTGCCTGACCGAGCCGCACTGCGGCACCGACCTAGGCCTGCTGAAATCCAAAGCCGAGCCTCAAACCGATGGCAGCTACCTCATCAGCGGCACCAAGATCTTCATCTCCGCCGGCGAGCACGACCTGTCCGACAACATCATCCACTTGGTGCTGGCACGCCTGCCGGACGCGCCCAAGGACGTGAAGGGCATCTCGTTGTTCATCGTGCCCAAATACCTGAAGGACGGCAGCCGCAACGCCGTCGCCTGTGGCAGCCTGGAACACAAGATGGGCATCAAGGCCAACGCCACCGCGGTGATCAACCTGGACGGCGCCAAGGGCTGGCTGATCGGCGAAGCCAACAAGGGCCTGTCCTGCATGTTCACCATGATGAACGCCGCCCGCCTCGGCTGCGGCATGCAGGGCCTGGGCCTGGGCGAAGCCTCGTTCCAGGGCGCGCTGGCCTATGCCCGCGAGCGGCTGCAGATGCGCGCCTTGAACGGCGCGAAATGCCCGGACAAGGCCGCCGACCCCATCATCGTCCACCCGGATGTGCGCCGCATGCTGCTGACGCAGAAGGCCTACACCGAAGCCGGCCGCGCGCTGGCCGGCCTTCTGGCTCTGCAGCTGGACATCGAGGACAAGCATCCGGACGCAGCCGTCCGCGCCGACGCCGCCGACCTAGTCGCGCTGCTGACCCCGGTGGCCAAGGCTTTCATGACCGACAACGGCTTCGCCGCGGCCAACCTTGGCGTGCAGGTGTTCGGCGGCCACGGCTACATCCGCGAATGGGGCATGGAGCAACTGGTGCGCGATGCCCGCATCTCGCAAATCTACGAGGGCACCAACGGCATCCAGGCGATCGACCTGCTGGGCCGCAAGGTGTTGCTGGACCAGGGCGCCAAACTGCGCAAATTCACCAAGCTGATCCACCAGTTCTGCCAGCAGCACGAAGGCCACCCCCAACTGGGCGAATTCGCCAATCCTCTCGCCAGGCTGATGAAGGAAGTGGGCGAACTGACCATGGGCGTGGGCATGGCCAGCCTTCAAGACAAGGATGAGGCCGGCGCGGCCGCTTCCGACTACTTGCGCCTGATCGGCCACCTGACCTATGCCTGGCTGTGGGCGCGCATGGCCGAAGTGTCGTTCGCCAAGCTGGGCCAGGGCGACGACGCGTTCTACAACGCCAAGATCGCCACCGCCCGCTTCTACTACGCCAAACTGCTGCCGGAGGCCGAAGCGCTGAAAGCCAGCATCAAGACCGGCGCCAAGCCGCTGATGGCGCTGGACGAGGAGCACTTCGTCTTCTAAGCATCGACGCATCGCTGCTCTCCAGGCCGCGCCCAGGCGCGGCCTGTGTCATTTTGATCAGCAAAATCACTTACATGCCCACCCCGCCCCCAAGTTTTCGGCCGGATTGCCGATATCGGGGCATACTGGAGTTGTCCTCTCAACCACCACAAGCGTGCGCCAGCCAAATAACGACGCGCCGACAGGAGTCCGTGATGTCGATATCCTCTCTGAACAACAATCAGCCCGGCCAGGCCGGCAGCGCGCTCCCGGCCCAGAGTTCCGCCTACAGCGCCCAAAACTCCCGCAACCAGCTCAATTCGGTGCTGGTGCAGTCGCTGGATGTGTCGATCAGCAGCGGCAAGCAGTCTCAAACTCTGCTGTTCCGTGCGTCGATCACCAATATCACCCAGATTTTGAACGCCGACTTCTCCAACCAGGACGGCTCTCAGCAAAATCAGGGCAGCGGGTCGCTGCAAGTCAGCAGCACCCAGCTGAGCATTTCCATCCAGCAGGACGGCCAGAGCGACGACAACTCGCCGGAAGCCACCTCCAAGCGCATCCTGGACGGCGCCACCAGCATGTTCGCGCTGTACCAGCAACAGCATCCTGAACTCAGCGCCGACGACCAGGCCAAAAACTTCGTCAACCTGATCCGCCAGGGCTTCGAACAGGGTTACGGCGAAGCCACCGACATCCTGAAAAGCCTCAAGGTATTCAACGGCGACGTGCAAAGCGGGGTGGAAAAGACCAAGGATCTGGTCGAAAAAGGCCTGGACGCCTTCCTGAAAAGCAACCTGTCCTCCAGCGCCCAATCGGCCTCGTCCGGGACGGGAACCAGCCAGGCCAGCGCTAGCTGAGCCTGCGGGAGACGGCGATGGCGGAGGATAACGATATCGCCGTGCAACCGATCCGCGGCGTGCAGCCGCGGCCGGCCGGCAATCATGAGCCGTTCGCTGTCTCACACCGGACCGGCCAGCACGGCGGCAAGCCCGCGAGAGAGGACAGCGCCGACATCAGCCTCAGCCAGGGCGCGCAAGCCGCCGAGCTGCTGTTCAGCGCGGCCATGGATCAAATCTCCCGCTTGGCCGGCTTGGACATCGAACCAGTGCTGCCGCCGGAAAACGAACTGACCGGCGGCAGCCACAGCCAGCGCCTGCTGCTGGGCATGGAAATCCTGCTGGAGCTTTATCGCCGGCAGCGCGAAGACCTATCCTCTCAGGCTCTCCTGCAGGCGTTCGCTCCGCTGGCTCGCTCCGGACTGGAGCGCGGCTATCAGGAAACCTGCCAGGTGCTGCGCCAGTTGAACGTCTATACGCCCGTCGTCGCCGACCAGCTGCAGGGCCTGCTTCTGCTGACCCAGCAGCTGTTCGAGGAACGGCTGCTGGCTGTCTAGCCCCGCCTCTCGAATCTCAAGGCCGCGGGCCTCCGGCGGCGATGAACTCACGGTTTTCTCTGGTCGCGAAACAGCTTCCAGGCTAGCTCCGCCGACTCCACATCGCCATTCTGATGCCCCAGCAGATGCGTGTATAACGCGCCGACCCGATGAGCCACGCTGGGTTCGACATGGCCGCCGCCGCTGATGGTCAGCAGCAGCACTCTGCGCCCCGGGCCATCTTCTCCCCACTGCGTCAGCGTGGCCCGGGTCGGATCGCCGGCGCTGGCATGCGGCAACTGCGCAGTGACATGCGGGATGTCCGGCAGATCGTCCAGTCGGCGCCAGAACGCGGCGCTGTCCGCCACCGGCATCACCTCGCCACGCCCTTTTTCGTCGAACAGGCGAACCTGCCCGCCTGCATAGGGCACCACCGGGTCCGCAGTGCCGGCAATGATCAGCGCGGACAAGGGATGGCTGGGCGCGGCGCAGCCGCTGCTGCGCGCCATCGACGCGCCGACGGTGGCGAAAGCCGCCAGGCCATCGCCCAACTCGCTGGCCAGCCGGAAGACCATCATGCCGCCATTCGACATGCCCATCGCGTACACGCGCGCCGGATCGGCGCCGCGCTCGGCAACCTCGCGCCGGATGATGGCGGCGACCAGGCCGACGTCGTCGGTCTGCGAGTTCCTAGCGGCGTCGGCCCGGCAATCATGCCAGCCCTGCTTTCCGTCGCCGCCCCGCGCGCCGTCGGGAACCGCCAGCAGCAAGCCTTCGCGGTCGGATATCTCCATCCATTGCGACAACGGCGCCGCGCCCGCCTCCAGGCCCAGCAGCTGGCGCGCCGAACCTCCGTGCCCATGCAGCAGAATCACCAGCGGACGCTTGCCTGCCGGCAAGGGATGCGGCGTCACCCGCAGATAATCGCGCGCGCCTTCCGGACGCAGAATCCGCATCGATGCCACCTCCGCGCCCAGCGCGGTTGCGGCGGCCAGCGCGGCCACACCGCCGCAAAGCCAAGTTTTCCAATCCATCGCCGCCTCCCAGGCCCACCATGATTCGTTCTATCACCCGCTCAGGCTTCAGGCTAGCGCGATACCCGCAGCGCCGAGATGCGCGCGGGCGCAAACAAAAAAACGGACCGAAGTCCGCTTTTTCCATGGCACCGACTGCCGCCTCAGTTGGCGCCGCAGCAGGCCTTGTATTTCTTGCCGCTGCCGCACGGGCACTGATCGTTGCGGCCCACCTTGTCGCCTTCGCGGCGAACGGTGGTGGGCGCCTGATCCTTGGCGCGCCAGTAAGCGAACACCGCGGCCAGCGCGTCGCTCAGCTCGCCTTTGTAGCCGTCGACTTCTTCGTCGGTGAAAGTCAGCAGATCTTCGCCGCCTTCCTCGTCCTCGAAGGCGCCGCCCAGCACCAGCATCGGCATCATCAGGCTTTCGAAGCCCTCATCCTCTTCCGCCACTTCGAACCAGTCGGTGTCGACCAGATCCAGCGCGTACAGGTAGGCGTTGGCCCACGGCCAGTAGTCCGGCTCGCCCTCTTCGCCGCTGTCTTCCTCGGCGTACAGGATCAGGTCCAGCTCCTCGCCCGCTGCCAGCGCGTCGCGGGTGGCGTCGAACAGTTTCTGCAGCAGGGCCTTCAGCTCGACTTCGTCGGCCTGGTTTTCGAAAGCCGGCGCATCGCCCAGCACTTCCGGCAGCCAGAAGTCAGTGTCCACCGCGTCCGGACCGCTGACCAGGGCGGAGAAGAAGCCCTGCACCTCGTCCGGGCGCATGGTGCTGCCGCTGGCCGACAGCGGAGTCAGCAGGGTTTCGAGACGGGTCAGGTCTGCATCATTGAAAACGGTTGCGGTCATGGTGTGATTCCTCTGGATGTATCTGGTCTGGCGGCATTGTAAGCCAAAAGCGCGGCGGCGGCCTCGCATTTCGACTAGCGTTCTTGTCCTCGATCAGGCCATCCTGGCGTCGTTCAGACTCAACTTTTCCACCATCGTCCTCCACATCAGGCATTTCTGGATTTTGCCGATGGCAGGCATCGGGGAAACAGCCGACAAGCTCGATATCGCGATGAGTCTTGCAATGGGTGATCCATCCCTGGCAAAAAGAACAGTGATGATTTCACGCCGCGTCTTCACTGTGCCCAAGCGACTCGCACGCGCCGCTCCCCGCAAAGACATTGCATTTTGCCACCCATCAGCCCTGGCGACCCTCCGCAATGCCTCAGTTGCTTGCCAGAGACACAGGATTCTCCCCCATTGCGACACAACGCCACTAGCTATCCGATATCAGCCGCGACTCCCTGAACGCCGCTTTCTCCATATGCATTTTCTCTTCTACAACACGAATGACTTAACCATTAAAAACAATAACTTATATCAGTAAACATACCAACTTGAATGAGCAGAATCAGACTCCATACTCACGTGGCAGTAAAGCATTCGCTCTGGCAGTCATGTTGCGCCGATAGGCAGCCATCGGCAGTAAGAAACACCCATGCTCCACGTCTCCAGCCATATCAGGAAACCGAAGCCGGATATTTCGATATCAAATGTGACCGCTAACGAATTCTGATTGACTCTCTGATTTGGAGATTGACATGAAGAAAACGACTCACTCCGTATTGATGGGCTTGGCCATACTTGGGAGCGCATCCCTGTTCAGCGTCGCTGCGCATGCCGCCACGGTGATAGGTCATGGCGGCAATTGTCTGGATGTCAGCGGAGGCGGCACGGCCAATGGCACCAATGTCCAGATGTGGCAATGCCAGCCCGGAAACGGCAATCAGCAATGGATACTCAGCCAAGGAAGAATCATTTGGGCAGGCACCAACAAATGCCTGGATGTCTCCGGCGGAGGCACCGCCAACGGCACCAATGTCCAAATCTGGGATTGCCAAGCGGGCAACCGCAATCAGCAATGGTCGACCGACTCCAACTTTCCCGGCAGGATTGTCTGGGTCGGCGGCAAGTGCCTGGATGTCAGCGGCGGCGGGACCACGAACGGCACCAACGTTCAGGTATGGGATTGCATGTCAGGCAACGATAATCAAGTATGGGTAGTGCGATAAAGCGCTCAGGAGTCGTCAACGGCAGTCTGAGCTGCCGTCTCCTCCTATCCGCCAGATGCGGGACGCCTTCTGCGGTCCCGCATTCTTGACGCGGTGCGAACGCCTGGCGCCTGGCTCAGAACAAGGCGCGCAAGCCTCCTTCATCAACCTGCTCACTCAACAAAATGGCCGAGCCGCGCCCCTCGCTCCACGCCATGATCCGACACATAGGCCCGCTGCCCGGAAACGCGCCTCCAGACAAATGACTGAATCCACGCGCCCCCCATTCGTCAATACCCTGCTGGCCCGCCTCGCCTAACGGGACACTCATTCCACGTATCGATCATGACTGGCCGCAGCGCTTGCCATGGCGGCTTTTCGGCAACGATGTCCTTAAAATCTTGAAGGAATAATTGACGATTACGTAAACGTAAATCAAGCTTTCAGCAAGCCGCGTGGGAAAAACGCTACAATCGCGCCTGTAAGGAAATCCATGAACCAAGCCGAACTATTCACCATCTCCGACCTGGCGCGCGAATTCGACATCACCCTGCGCACCATCCGCTTCTATGAAGAACAGGGACTGATCGAGCCCCGGCGCGACGGCCGCCAACGCCTGTTCACCCGCCGCGACCGCGCCCGGCTGAGGCTGATCCTGCGCGGCAAGCGCATCGGTCTGTCGCTGGCGGAAATCCGCGAAATCATAGACATGTACCAGCTGGCCCACGACGAAGCCAGCCAGTCCCAGAAGCTGCTGGACCTGCTGCTGGCCCGGCGCCGCCAGCTGGAAGAACAGCGCCGCGACATCGACGCGGTGCTGGACGAGATCGGCGCGCTGGAAACGCACTGCCGCGGCGTGATCGCCAGCGGCGGCGCGGCAGCCTGACCCAAGGCATTATTGCATTGGCATTTTCGCTTCGGCAGAATGATGGACCCGATTCAGGAGATGCCGTCATGCCCAGCCCGTACACCGCCCCATACACGCTGCAGCCGCTCACCCCCGAGCGCGCCGAGGCATTCTGGCAGTTGACGGACAGCGTGGCCAGAGAGCGGCGCTACATGCCATTTCTGGAAATCGCGCAAGCGGACTCGGCGGAATACGTGCGCAGCCAACTAGCCAGCCAAGCGCCGCATTTGTTGTTGCTGGACGGCAACCAGGTCGTCGGGTGGTGCGATATCACCCCTCATCGCCTCCCCAGTTGTCAGCATGGCGGCACATTGGGCATGGGCTTGCTTCCCCGCTACCGCGGTATGGGCCTGGGCGGATGGTTGCTGGAAAGCACATTGCGCTTAGCGGAACAGCGCGGCCTCCAACGTTTGGAGCTAACCGTGCATGAAGATAATCTCAACGCGATCAAGCTTTACGAAAAGCATGGTTTCCAACTGGAAGGCCGCAAGCGCAACGCCGTACGCATCGATAGCCGCTATAAGAACGTCCTGATGATGGCTCGCTTGAGCGCCGACGCCGCGCCAGGCAATCCTCGAGCCTGAATTCCCATACCGTGGCGGCTTGCCGCCACGATCTCCGCCGGCAACCGACCGCGCAGATCAAGCTTCGCAGAAACTGTCCACCAGTATTTGTGACAGTCCATCAATCCCAATAGCAATCCGATGTCCGCACCAACATTAATAACAATGCTATTAATATTTCACTGCACTTCCATTTTCCCTGCGCCTGGAAAATACAGGCCACAGAACAAAACTAACACTTCCAATTAGCCTAGATAACATTACCAATAATTACATAGCACTCCGCGCCTAACTATCGAAGAGGCCATTACTCCCTTCCAACCCATCACGCATCAAAACACGCCCCTCAACTCCCAAACCATATCTTTCAATCACAAATCCAAGATAGAGTAAATTTTTCAGCCAATTTTTGGCTTATTTCAGCTAAAAATTCGGCATGAATTTAGCTAACGATAAATGTAGCTTCTCGTTTTTTCATTCAAAACTTTCAAAAAAATAAACCCAAAAATATACTCAAAAACCTGTCCTAGATAACAGGTTCACACCAAAGCAACGTGGTCGTATTATTTTCGAAAAAATAAAATGTTAATTTCATAAGAAATAAAATCAAACCCTTATCCGCATGATGTAACGCAAGAATAACGTTTAGTAGAACTGCAGGAGATTCGGAAATTGCAGACCCACGCATCAATGACGGACGCTATTTTATCTGCGCTGGAACATTCCCAGTCGGGCGCAGAGCGACACATCGCCATATTTGAGGAAAACGGCGAAGAAAAACGAATCCCCCATACCGATCTGGCCCGCCGCGCGCTGGCCGTCGCCGCGGCTCTGCGCGAATTGGGCGCGTCACGCAACGATCTCGTCATACTGGCGCTGCCCGCCTCCATCGACCACCTGCTGCTGCAAACTGGCTTAGCGCTGCTGGGCGCCCTGCCCTGCACCGTGCCGCTGCCGGGCCGGACGCAAGCCGACTCTTCGCGCAACCAGATTCATCTCGCCTGCCGGCTGTTCTCGCCGCGCCTGCTGATCGCTGCGCCGCCTCAGGCCGACATCCTGCGGCAGCAACTCGCCGGGCTGCCGGTGCGCGTGCTCTCCACTACGGAGGTGGAGCTGGCAGCCGAGGCCGCCGGTTCGATCCAGCCTTTCCGCGCCGGCCCGGACGACGCCCACCACGTGCAGCTGACCTCCGGCTCCACCGGCCGCCCCAAAGCCGTGGTGTTGAGCCACCGCAACGTCATCGACAATGTGCGCGGCATCGGCGGCGTCGTCGGCTACGATCCGGCGCGCGGCGACGCCTCCGCCAGCTGGCTGCCGCTCTACCACGACATGGGCCTGGTCACGCTGCTGTCCAATCTTTACTACCAGGCGCCGCTGCTGCTGATGCAGCCGTCCGGCTTCATCCGCAACCCGCTGGGCTGGCTCAAGCGCATCGCCTCCTTCGGCGCCACCACCACGGCCACGCCCACCTTCGGCCTGCAATACTGCGTGCGCCGCTACCGCGCCGCGTCCATGCAGGACGTCGACCTCTCCTGCCTGCGCAACATCTTCATCGGCGCCGAGCGGGTCGACCTGGCTTGCCTGCAGGAATTTTCCCGGGTGTTCGAAGCGCACGGGCTGTCGCGTTCAGCGCTGCAGCCTTGCTACGGCATGGCGGAAACCACGCTGGCCGCCACCATGCACGACGCCACCGCCGGCTACGACCGCCAGGCGTTTTCCTATCTGATCCCCGACCGGATCGATTCCGACGCCCTCGTCGCCGAGGCCGTCGCCCGCCCCGCCGACGCGCGGACGCGCGCCGCGGAAACGGTGCTGGCGATGGGCAAGCCGATTCCCGGCATGTCGCTGCGCGTGGTCGACGCCAACGGCGCCGAGGCCGAAGCGCGCAAGATCGGCGAGATCCAACTGCGCGGCAGTTCGCTGATGTCCGGCTATCTTCCCGCCGAAGGGCAGAACGAGCCTTACCGGCCAGGCGAATGGTTCGCCACCGGCGACCTCGGCTATCTCGCCGATGGCCAGCTGTTCGTGCTCGGCCGGCAAAAGGAAATCATCATCATCCGCGGCAGCAACTATTTCCCCCACGAAATAGAAGACACGCTGGCCACCCACCCGCTGCTGGCAGGCGGCAACGCCATCGCCGCCACTGGCGTCTACGACAAAACCCAGGGCACCGAGAACCTGATCGCGATGATCGAGTTCGAGCGCGAAGACGAGCAGCCCGCGTTGCGCGCCGAACTGCAAGCCATGCTGCGCGAACGCTTCGGCTTCGGCGCCCACGCCATTGTCTTCGTCGCGAACGGCAGCCTGCCGCGCACCACCAGCGGCAAGCTGCAAAGGCTGAAATGCCGCGGCCTCTACATCGAGCGGGCCTTGCGCGGCGAGAATCAGGAAACGGCGACACCAGCCTGACCGCGGCACGCGCCCCCCTCCTTCACAATCGAACGGAAGCTTCATGCACACCACCACCCCGCTGGCGGACGGCGTCGCCGCGCCCGCCATCCCGGCCCCCGGCTTGCCCGAACTGGCCGCCCAGCCGGTCCTGCAACGGCTGCGCTGCTACGGCGAGCCTCCCGCCGGCCTCGCCGCCATCGTGGCCCGCGCCTCGGTGCGGCTGCTGGACTCCGACATGCTGATCCGGCAGACCGCGCAGCCATTCGCCGCGCCGGAAGCCAGCGCGCATGCACCGGTGCCGCTGGAACACCGCGAGCACGCGCTCAGCGAAAGCATTCTGGAACAGATACGCCGCGACGGCCTGGCTCCGCACTACAAACCCTTCATGCGCACCTTCGCCCGCATCCTGTTTTCACTGTTCCTGACGCCGGACCAGTACGACCGGGCCTGCGCATGCATAGACAGCGGCAACAATCTGCGCTTCCTGATGAGCGACGCCGGCGGCCCGACGCTGGGCAGCTGGCGCACCGTGGCCCAACCCGACGGCGACGGCTTCAAGCTGCGCATAGACAAGGTCTGGGGCATGTACGCCAACCTGGACGGCATGGCCATCGTTGCCGCCCGCACCCCGGGCAGCTTCTTCCCGTCGGCCTTCCTGGTCTGGCCCGAGCAATACGCGACGCTGCAGCGCAGCCTCTGCGGCGACAGCTTCCTCGACGACGTGGTGCAGCTGGGCAATGTGCGCGGCGAAGTGACAGTGGCCGCCGCCGACAAGCTGAAGGCCGGCGGTCCGGCGGCGCTGAACAAATACCTGACCACGGTGCGGCCCTTTCTGGTGCGCGCGCTGATGGCCCACGTCGAATGGCTGCACGGCCAGGGCCGGCTGCGGCTGGATGAGGACGCGCTCACGGCGCGCGACTTCATCGCCGCCGCCGCCCGCGCCAAGACTCAGGCGGGCAACTACGCCGCCGAGGACGTGCACAAGGTGCTGGCGCTGAAGTTCGCCTCCAATGAACTGCTGCTGCATCTGGTCTCCAGCGGCGCCGTCGGGCGCTTCGCCGACCAGCGCGACCTGTTGGCCTTCACCAAGATGGAAGGCAGTTCCTACCGCTGCTACCACGAGCTGCGCGCCGCCGCGCGCGCGCAAAACGCCTGACCCCCCTCAACAAGGAGAAACACCATGTCCGAAACCGTCAACACCCTGGAAATGCTGCGCAAGGAAACCGCCAAGATCCTGAACGTGGAAACCGTGGATACCCACGTCGGCCTCGGCGAGCTGGGCATCGACTCGCTGAACGTCGTCGAGCTGATCGTGTTCTGCGAGCAGTTGTACGGCTCGATCGACCCGGAGCAGCTGAACATCACCCAATTCACCACGCTGGAACAGCTGGACGCCCAGTTGCAGCAGCAGACCGTCTGATCGCCACGCCTAGGCCGGGGACCGCCATGACCGAACCGCAAACGCCGCCCGCATTCCGGGCCGACGTCGTCGCCTACCGCCAGACGGAAACGCCTTTCGTCTCGGCGTCGGCGCCCCTGGCCGAAGCGGCCGCCGAACTCGGCCGCCGCGCAGGCGCCGAGGCCAACCGCCATGCGGCGGGCGTCCGCATCGACGACTATGTCGTCACCTCGACCGTGCTGTCCCAGTACCTGGCCGACGACACCCCTGAAGCGGCGCGGTTCCGCCGGGGAATCGCCGACGCCTGCGGCCACGAGCCAGACTGGATCACCAACGGCTACGAATGCACCGGCTGGGGCTACATCCTCCGCCACGTCAAAGACAAGGCCAGCCTGACCGGCCCGCGCCGGCTGCTGCTGCAGATCGTCGACGTCGACATCCACAATTTCGCCTTCTGGCACCGCACCCGCCGCTGGGGCCGCTCCGGCTTCGGCATCGCCACGCTGCTGCTGGACATCCACCCGGACGGCGGCGACGGCGCGCTGCTGCTGGGCTCCGCGCCGCAAGCGCACGCGCTGACCATGATGGGCCGCGCGCTGGGCCGCTTCACCGAACCCCGCCCCGGCATACCGCTGGCGCTGCCCTTCTTCCCCGAAGCCACCCGCCATGCGCTGTTCAAGAGCTTCGACGCCGCCGCCGCCCACCCCGACCACTACCCGCGCTTCGGCCATGCCTTCGGCAGCGACCCGTGGCTGTCGCTGCTGGCGGAAATGGAGGCTGGAGAAGATTACGCCGGCGGGCGTTGCGTGCTGGCCTCGCTGGCGATGAACGGCTATTTCTCCATCGCCGAGCTGGCCTTCGCGCCGGACCTTCGCCACTCGCTGGAGGCCGCATGACACCGCAGCAAACCCTGGCGCTGCGCCTGACGCGCAACCCTGACCACGGCCGCGCCGCGCCGTGCGCCAGCGCCAATCTGCCGCTGCTGGAAACGCCGGATTACGCGCGCCGCCACGCCTACGCGCACGCCAACCCGGCGCCGGTGCTGGTCAACCACCGCCAGTACTACGCGCTGCTGGACCGGCTGGTCCGGCAAGCGTGGTCTGGACTGGGCGAGCGCTGCCGGCTGTTCGTGCAGCTGCGGCTGCCGGCGATGGACCTGGCGCTGCCTGCCTCGCTGCTGGACGCGCGGGTGACGGTGGGCGCCGGCCTGGCGCGGGAAGCCGCGCTGCGCGCCGGCCTCGATCCGGCGCCGGTAGCCTGGATCGCAGCCGAGCGCGTGCGCCGCGACCTGTGGGACGCCGGCGACAACACACTGCGCCTGGCTTTCTGGAACGCAGGCCAGCCCGATCCAGCCGCCCTGCTCCTGCCCGCGCTGGACGCGCTGGCGCCCCGCTTTCTGGATCTGACCGACGGCGGCCCCGCCGCCGCCACGCGATAAAGGAATCGATATGCAAGCGACGCTAGAGACGCGGATGGATGCCGCCCAGCCGTATAAATGGAACTTCGCGCTGGACGCGTTCATGTCCGAAAACTACGACTTCGGCGACGACAGCCTGAACGCCATTTACCAGAAAGCCAAGGCCAACCAGTGGGACGTCAACACCGATCTCGACTGGAGCTGCGAGCTGAACGCCGACAACCCTCTGGGCATGCCGGACGGCACGCTGCTGATCTACGGCAGCGATGTCTGGAACAAGCTGGACGCCAAGGGCCGGGCCGAGGTGCGCCACCACTCCCAAGGCTGGACCCTGTCGCAGGTGCTGCATGGCGAACAGGCGGCGCTGATCTGCGCGTCCAAGCTGGCAGTGGCCGAGGAGAGCCTGTCGGCGCGGCTGTGCGCCGCCGGCCAGATCATGGACGAAGCCCGCCACATCGAGGCTTTCGGCCGCCTGGTCAACGACAAGCTGCCGATCAGCTATCCAATGAGCCAGTCGCTGAAGAGCCTGCTGGGCGACACCATCACCAGCAGCCATCTGGACATCACCAATCTCGGCATGCAGGTGCTGGTGGAAGGCATCGCGCTGTCGCTGTTCCAGAGCATCGTCGCCTACACCCAGGACCCGTTCATCCGCGACCTGGTCACCCGCATCCAGCGCGACGAGGCCCGCCACTTCGCCATCGGCCGCATCACGCTGTGCCGCCTCTACAAGGAGATGACGGACACCGAGCGCAAGGAGCGCGAGGAGTTCGTCGCCGAAGGCGCCAACACGTTGCACGAACACCTGTGCGCGGACGACATCTGGGAGCCGATGGGACTGTCGAAGAAGGAATGCGGACACCTGGTGCGGAACTCCCCGGTCACCAGCTCGATGCGCCGCTCCATCTTCCGCCGCCTGGTGCCCACCATACGCGAGATGGGCCTGCTCAGCCCGCGCGTGCAGCGGGTGTTCGAGCAGCTGCAGGTGATGGACTACGCCGCCATGCCGCTGCCGGCCTAAGGAGGAAAACGCATGACAAGCATCGCCAGCATACCGGTCCAAATGGGCATCGCGGCCGCCGCCTACCATTTTCCCGGCGAGCTGCAGGACATCGAAGCCTGCGCCGGCCAGCACAATTGGCCGGATGCCCGCGTCCAGGCCATCATCCGCTCCGGCTGCCGCCACTTTCACGCCGCGCCCGACATCAACGAGGTCGAGCTGGCCGAACGCGCGATGGCGCGGCTGTTCGACGAAACCGGCCTCAAACCGGCCGACGTCGGCGCGGTGATCCATGTGCACACCCAGCTGTTCAGCGTGCCGGCCGCGCCGCGCAGCCTGCCGCTGGAGCTGGCTTCCCGCTTCGGCCTGCGGCCGTCGTGGGCCGGCTCGGTCAATCAGCTGAATTGCTCGTCCAACGCCGCGGCGATCCAGCTGGCCGGCGCGCTGATGGCCAGCCACGCCGAGCTGCGCCACGCCATCATCGTGTCGGTCGACCGCGTCTACGGCGAGCGCTTCCGCCTGCGCCAGATGTCCGGCATCCAGAGCGACGGCGCCGCCTGCCTGCTGCTCAGCCGCGACTGCGGCCGCAACCGCATCGGCGCGCTGGAGCTGCGCAACTACGGCAAATGGCATCAGGGTTCGGACACCAATGCCGCGGTGGAGCGCGACATGATCAACCTGGAATGGCACTACACCCGCAAAGTGATGCAGCAAGCGGTGGCCGACAGCGGCGTGGCGCTGGAAGACTACGGCTGCCTGCTGCCGCACAACTCCGACCACAAGGGCTGGATCTCCATCTGCAAGGCGATGGACATCCCGCTGGACATCCTGCGCGCCGACAACATCCTGCTGAAGGGCCACGCCTGCTGCTCGGACCTGGCGGTCAATCTGGCCGACATCGGCCTGGCCGAAGTGGACGCCGGCCGCCACTTGCTCAGCGTCACCCAATCCAACAGCGGCGCCTTCTCCGCCCTCACCCTGCACCCGGTGGCCAGCCATGACGCGAACTGACGCCCTCTCCATCCCGCTGCCGGAAGACGACCAGGCCATCCAGTGGCTGTGGGATGTCAAGACCCCCGGCTACGTGTTCGACCCGTCCATCGTGCTAGCGCGCTACCGCAGGCTGCGCGAGCTGCTGGACACCGGGCTGATCGTGTCGCTGAAGGCCAATTCCAACCTGGAGCTGCTGACGCGCTGCGGCCACGGTTTTATCGACGGCGTGGAGCTGGCCAGCCTGGGCGAGCTGGACCTCGCCGTCGGCCGGATAGCGGCGACCAAGTACATCAACAACCCCTCAATGGACGAGACTTTCATGCGCGCCGCGCTGGCCTCGCGCTGCGTCTTCATCATCGACAGCCTGGGCCAGGCCGAGCGGCTGGCCGGCCTGATGGGCAAGCAGCCGGCGCCGCAGACCGTGTTGCGGCTGAACGCGGCCGAACTGATGCCCGGCCGCCGCCGCGAGCCGGCCGACCATTTCGGCATGAGCCCGCAGGAAGCGCTGCTGGCAGCGGCGGCTCTGAGCCGCGCCGACGTGCCGGTGATCGGCCTGCACAGCTTCGCCGGCTCGCACCAGTTCCGCGTCGACGACAGCGGCGGCGACTCCGCCGACCTCGCCCATGCGCTGGCCGCCTTCGCCGCCGACGCGGCCGGCGCCACGGGCGCGCCGATCGAATTCCTCAACTGCGGCGGCGGCTTCGGCGAGCGCTTCCACGACGATGAAGCCGCCTTCGCCGCCTACCGCGAGCGGCTGGCCCCGCTGCGCCGCCGCTTCCGGCTGGTTCACGAATCCGGCCGCGGCATCTTCGCCGGCGCCGGCCTGTTCGCCACCCGCGTGCGCGCGGTGAAGACGCTGGGCGGCCGCGCGGTAGCCGTCTGCGACGGCGGCCTCAGCCACAACTTCCTGCTGGCCCGCACCGAATCCGCGATCAAGAAATACGCGCGCCCCCGGTTGCTGCGCCGCCAGCCGGCCGCCGACGGCGCGGCGACGGCTTCCGTGCAGTACGTCGGCAGCACCTGCAGCCGCGCCGACGTCATAGGCTGGCAGCCGGAGGCCATCGCCGCGCCCGCTGTCGGCGATCTGCTCATTTTCGAGCAATGCGGCGCCTACCATCCCAGCTACAGCGTCAGCGGCTTCCTGTCCCTGGGCCCCGCCGGGGCCTATATCCACCAGTCCGGAGCAAGCGAATGAACCGCGCCCGCGTCAGCCTCTATCATCTGCTGCAACTGAGCGCCGAGCGCCACGGCGGGCGGCCGGCCTTCGTCCAGGGCGACACGCGCGCCGGCTACGCCCGGCTGCTGGCCGACGTCCGCGGCCATGCCGAGCGTCTGGCCGCCGCCGGCATCGAGCCCGGCGACCGAGTAGCGGTGTACGCCGGCAAGCAATACGACACCGTGGCGATGATGCTGGCCGTCAACGCCCGCGGCGCCATCCTGGTGCCGATCAACCCGCAACTGAAGCCGGCCCAGGTGCGCCACATCCTGCAGGACAGCGGCGCGCGCCTGCTGCTCAGCAGCGGCCCCCGGCTGCAGCGGCTCAAAGAGGCGCTGGACGGGCTGACGCTCGACGCCTGGCGGCTGGAAGCGCTGCCCGAGGCCTCGCTGGCGGCGCCGGAGCCGGCGGTGGTGGACAGCGATCCGGCCGCCATCCTGTACACCTCCGGCTCCACCGGCCGTCCCAAGGGCGTGGTGCTGTCGCAGCGCAACCTGGTGGCCGGCGCCGACAGCGTGTCGGCCTACCTGGGCCTGGCCGAAGACGACGTGATACTCGGCATCCTGCCGCTGAGCTTCGACGCCGGCCTCAGCCAGTTGAGCACCGCGCTGGCCAGCGCCGCCTGCTACGCGCCGCTGGACTTTTTGCAGCCCAACGAAGTGCCCGCCTTCTGCGAGCGCCACGGCGTCACCGCCATCACCGGCGTGCCGCCGCTGTGGATGCAGCTGATGGCCGCCGACTGGCCGGCGCAAACCGGCGCGCGCGTGCGCCGCTTCGCCAATACCGGCGGCCACATGCCGGGTCCGCTGCTGGACCGGCTGCGCCAAGCCTTTCCGCAAGCCAGGCCTTATCTGATGTATGGCCTGACCGAGGCCTTCCGCTCCACCTATCTGCAGCCGGAAGACGCCGCCGGCCGCCCCGGCTCCATCGGCAAGGCCGTCCCCAACGCCGACATCCGCGTGCTGCGGCCCGACGGCGGCGAGTGCGCGCCGGGCGAGCCGGGCGAGCTGGTGCACCGCGGCGCCTTCGTCACGCTGGGCTATTGGAACGATCCGGAGCTGACCGCCCGCCGCTTCCGGCCATGGCAGGGTCCCCACGGCCAGATTCCGCGCGGCGACGTCGCCGTCTGGTCCGGCGACATCGTCTACCGCGACGACGAAGGCTATCTGTACTTCGTCGCCCGCGGCGACGACATGATCAAGACCTCCGGCTACCGCGTCAGCCCCACCGAGGTGGAGGAGGTCCTGTTTTCCCACCCCGGCGTGCGCGAAGCGGCCGCCTTCGGCGTGCCGCATCCGATGCTGGGCGAGGCCATCGTCGTCAGCCTGCACGCGGCGGACGGCGTGGCCGAGGCCGATCTGCTCCGGCTGTGCCGGGAGCGGCTGCCCGGCTACATGACGCCGCAGCGCCTGGCCTTCCACGCCGGGCCGCTGCCGCGCAATCCCAACGGCAAGATAGACCGCAAAGAGCTGAAACAGCGGCTGATCGGCCTGTTCGCCTCCTCCTCCACCATCAACGGGTGACGCCATGCTCAGAATCCGCGCCATCGCCTCCGCCGTGCCGGAGCGCACCGACTTCCACGGCGTCCAGGCCGCCGAACGCAACTTCGGCTACGGCCATTTGCTGTTCCCGTCCGCCGCCAGCGCGCTGCCGCGCGGCAAGGGCCGGCTGGACGAGGCGGAAAGCCTGCGGCTGATGCCCGGTTCCCCGGCCGCGCTGCCGGTGGCCGAGGCCAAACTCAGCCACGCCGACCTGGCGCTGCAGGCCGTGGCCGCGCTGCGCGAGCGGATCGCCGCCGAGGAGCTGGCCGCCGTCACCCACATCGTCGTCGCCAGCGCCTCGCTGAACCAGCGCATCAACGAATCGGTGGCCGGCCGCGTCCAGCACGCGCTGGGCCTGGACGAGGCGCTGCCGTTCGCGGTCGGCCAGTCCGGCACCGCCGGCGCCTACAACGCGCTGCCCTTGGTCGACGCGCTGGTTCGGCTGGGCGGCCGCGTGCTGCTGGTGGCCACCGACAAATGGCTGTACCCGTTCTTCCGCGCCTGGGGCGATCTGGTGGCCTACGGCGACGGCGCGGCGGCGATGCTGCTGGACGGCGGCGAAGGCGGCTGGGGCGCCATCGAGTCCCACGCCGTCCACTACGGCGAAGCCATCGCCAATCCGTGGGCGCTCGCGCCGGACCGGCTGGCCGACCAGTTGCTGCCGCGGGCCCTGGCCGCCGCGCGCGCGGCGCTGGACAAGGCGCGCATCCGCCCGTCCGACATCGACTGCATGCTGCCGGCCGGTTTCGGCCCCGCCTTCGCCGCCCGCGTGGCCGACGAACTGGGCGTCGCGCCGGAACGCCGCATGGCGCGAGCGGGCAGCCATCTTTCCAACGCCGATCCGCTGCTGGCGCTGATGGAGCTGCGCGCCTCGCTGCGGCCCGGCCAGCAAGCCGCCGCCCTGCTGTGGGACGCCGCGCTGTGCGGCGTCTCCGGCGCCGTCGTGGCCAGGATTTGCGCCGCGGCCTGAACGCCAACAAGGAAAAACGATATGTCCGCTTACAAAGTCAGCCTGCGCGAGCTGCGCTTCTTCCTGTGGGAGCAGAACCAGGCCGCGCGCCGATTCCTGTCGCGCCCGCCGTTCGACAACCGCGACCGCGGCCATTACGACCTCCTGCTGGAGAAGGCGCGCGATTTCGCGCTGGAGCTGGGCCGCGCCTACCAGGCGTCCGACCGCCAGGAGTGCCGGCTGCTGGACAACGGCGAGGTGGAGATCCCGCGTGAATTCCACCCGCTGTGGCAACGCTACAAGCAGGAATGGGTGCCGGTGCTGGGCAATGGCGGCGACGTCCACCGCCCGGCGCTGCCGCCCATCGTCCGCCAAGCCATCCAGGAAATGTTCATGGGCGCCAATCCGGCCTTCATGACCTACGGCGGCTTCAACCTGCCGGCGATCAAGCTGTTCCGCCTGCACGGCACGCCGGAACAGAAGGCCGTCTACCTGGACAAATTGCAGCGCCACGAATGGGACGCCTGCTTCTGCGCCACCGAGGCCCAGGCCGGCAGCGACCTGACCGCGGTGAAGACGCTGGCCGAGCCGCTGCCGCAGGAAGGCGTCTACGCGGTGACCGGCGAGAAAGTGTTCATCTCGGCCGGCATGCACAGCCTGACCGACAACACCGTCTACTTCGTGCTCGGCCGCCTGGGCAACGCCGGCGGCAGCTCCTACTCGCTGTCCTGCCTGCTGGTGCCGCGCTTCTGGCCGAATCCGGAAACCGGCGAGCTGGAGGAAAACTTCGTCGAGTGCGCCGAACTGCCGGTCAAGATGGGCCTGAAGGGCTGCGCCAATACCCGGCTGGTCTTCGGCCGCCAGGGCGTCACCCGCGGCGCGCTCTTGGGCGGCCGCAAGAACGCCGGCCTGCTGCAGCTGATCCCGCTGATGAACCAGGCGCGCATCAGCACCGCGGTCATCGGCCTGGGCCTGGCCTCGTCGGCCTATCTGCACTCGGTGGAGTTCGCCGCCAAACGCCTGCAAGGCCGCGCGATCGAGCGCACCTCGGACAGCGGCGCGCCCAGCCTGCCTATCGCCGAGCACGGCGACGTGCAGCGGATGCTGCTGGAGATGAAAGCCCGCGTCGAAGGCTGCCGCGGCCTGTTGGGCAAGCTCACCGCCGCCTCCACCGAGGCCTTCGCGCTGGAGGCCGAGGCCGCGCCGGACGAGATGAAGGTGGAGAAACAGCGCAAGCTGGTCCAGCTGCTGACCCCGGTGTGCAAGGCCTTCGTCTCTGACCAGGCCTGGAGGATCTGCGAACTGGCGATACAGGTGCACGGCGGCATCGGCTACACCGACGCCTACCCGGTGGAGCAGAACGCGCGCGACGTGAAGATCCTGTCGATCTGGGAAGGCACCAACTACATCCAGGCGCAGGATCTGGTGCGCGACAAGCTGGGCTTCGGCCGCAACTCGCGCCTGATCAAGTATCTGCGCGAGGAACTGGACGCCTTCCTGGAAAACGCCGACGCCTCCGCCGAGCAGGCGCCGCTGTCGCGACAGCTGGACGAGGCGATGGCCGTCGTGGAAGCGGCGCTGGAGCGGATAGGCGAGGCGGTGCGCGACGGCCGCATGCAGGAGAGCAGCCAGTTCTACACCCGCTTCCTGGAAATGCTGGGCTATACCGTCTCCGGCTGGACGCTGCTGGAAGGCGCCCATCTCGCCGCGCGCGCGCTGGAGCGGGAGCTGCCGCAGACCGAGGCCGCCTTCTATCGCGGCAAGCTGAAAACCGCCCGCTACTTCTTCGCCAACATCCTGCCGACCGTGCACTTGCACGGCAGGATCATCGCCGACCTGCCGGCCGCGGCCGTCGCCGTCGCCATCGACGAACTCGCCCAGGAGGACAGCCATGACGCAGACCGTCGCCACGCCGCCGTCTGAGGCCGCGCCGCAATCGCTGTTCGGCGGCCCCCGCACCTTGTACCGCGGGACGGACATCGACGGCGCCACCATCGAGCCCAACGAAGGCCTGTGGGTGCGCGGCAGCAATCTGAACGAACTGATAGGCGGCATCGATTTCGCCAGCGCGCTGTGGCGGGTGTGGTTCGGCGAGATGCCGGAACCCGCCGTCGCCGAATCGGTGGACGCCGCGCTCGCCGCCGTATCCGCGGCGCTAGTTGACGAAGCCGGCCAACCCGCCATCGCCGCGGCGCGGACGGTGGCGGCCAGCGGCGCCGGCATGGTGCAGGCCGCCGCCTGCGGCTTCCTGGCCGATCTGTCGGCGCTGGAGGACGTCGCCCGCGAACAGGCGGCCGTCAGCGGCCTACCGGAGGACGAGGACTTCATCCAGGGCCTGGCCGCCATCGCCTGCGCGCCGGCCTTCCTGGCGGCGGCGCTGAGCGGCAGGGCCGAGTCCGGCGGCGGCCGCCACGCCGAGCGGGTACTGGCCGCGATGCGCGCCGTCCGCCGCGATGCAACCGCCATCCGCGTCGTCGACGCGCTGCTGGTGGCCTGGCACGCCGGCTTCGGCTACATCACGCCGACGGTGCTGGTGCCGCGCGTCGCCATCGGCACCGGCGTCACGCTGACGCAGGCGGTGGCGGCCGGCTTCATGGCCAGCGGCCCCAAGCACGTCGGCGCCGCAGAGGAGGCGCTGGCCTGGCTGAAGGCCATCGGCCCTGACGCCGGCGACGACGCGGTCCATGCCGCCGTCGACGCCGCGCTGGATTCGCCCGGCCAGCTGCTGTTCGGCTTCGGCCACCCGCTGTTCGTCGAAGACCCGCGCCCGCCGCGCATCCGCGCGCTGTTCGCCGAATGGGGCTTCGAAGGCCCGCATATCCGGCTGTTCGACCTCGCCTGCCGCCGCGCTCTGGAGCGCAAGGGCCTGCGGCCCAACATCGACTTCATCACCGCCGCAGCGCTGCTGGACCTGGGCGTGGAAGAGCCGCGCTGGGGAGTCGGGCTGGGGCTGTGCGCCCGCGTCGCCGCGATGGTGGCGCACGCGATAGAGCGCCGCGACCGGCCCGCCTTCGGCGTCAGCAGCAAGGCGGCCCGGAAGTTGTTGGCCACCGTCCCCGTCGGCTGGCTTTGAACGCGACGAAGCCGCTCGCCACCCTGTTTGTTTAATTGGAGAAACCCGATGCTACTGAAAAACCTCCGCCCCGCCGACGAATACGACCGTTTCGCCTCGCAGGCGCTGGAGCCGTGGGACGTGCTTTTCGTCGCCCGCATCCGCCAGCTGGCCCGCGACATGGCGCCCGGCGCGCTGGTCGACATCGGCACCGCCACCGCCGTGGTGCCGGTGCGCCTGGCCGCCGACCCGGTGTTCAAGGACTGGCGCTTCGTCGGCCTGGACCTGGACGAAACCATGTTGGACGGCGGCCGCCCGCGCATAGCCGAGCTGGGTTTGGAAGGCGTGATCGAGCTGAAAGTCGGCGACGCGCAGAACCTGCCGTTCGCCGACGGCAGCCTGGCGATGGCGGTCAGCCGCGCCACGCTGCACCATCTGCCGGACAAGCTCAAGAGCCTGACCGAAATGTACCGCGTGCTGCAGCCGGGCGGCATCGGCCTGGTGCACGACATGCGCCGCGACGTGTCGCCGGCGCTGCTGGAGAAATTCACCCAGATGCGCGCCGCCGTCGGCTACCCGCCCACCCACGTCGAAGAGAAGGTGACGCTGGACGAGGCGCGCGCGCTGGTGGCCGAGGCCGGCCTCGCCGATTGCAGCGCGGTGACCAGCCCCGGCATCGGCCTGGGCGCGCTGGGCTTCGAAATCCTGATCCGCAAGCCGCTGCCGGCCTGAAGCGAGGAGACGACGATGGAACACGCCGCCGATGCCGATCCGCGCTGCGGGCTGGGTCTGCAACACGACCCGAGGGTGGAGTGCCGCCCGCTGTCGCCGTGGCGGATGCCGCTGCTGATCACGCCCAGGGAGCAAGCGCTGCGCGACAGCCCGGCCGCGGTCGCCGACTGGTACCGCGGCAGCCTGGCGGCGCTGGAGCAGGCGCTGCTGGAATACGGCAGCCTGCTGCTGCGCGGCTTCGCGCTGCGCGACACCGCCGATTTCCAGGCCATCGCCGGGCTGCATCCGGAGCACGCCTTCGGCTATATCGGCGGCGCCACGCCGCGCCGCAATATAGACGGCAAGGTCTACGAGTCCACCCGCATTCCCCCCTCGCTGAAGATAGGGTTGCACCAGGAAAAGGCCTATATGGCGCACTATCCGCGCAAACTGGCTTTCTTCTGCAAACAGCCGTCTGACAGCGGCGGCGAGACCGTGATCTGCGACATGCGGGCGGTGACGCGGCGGCTGCCGCCCGAGCTGGTGGAGCGTTTCCGCGCGCGCGGCATCCAGTACCTGCGCAATTTCCGCCGCCCGAGCGTCGACGGCGAGCCGCGCAACTCCACGCTGCGCGAATACCACCGGCCTTGGGACGACGTGTTTCAGAGCGACGATCCGGCCCGCATCGAACAGCTGTGCCGCGACACCGATCTGGACTACCGCTGGCTGGACGACGGCAGCCTGACCGTATCCCACGTCGGCGGCGCCACCGCGCGCCATCCGGCCACCGGCGAGGAAATCTGGTTCAACCAGCTGTCCACCCAGCACAACAACGCGCGCTCGATGGGCGCGGCCGGCTACGAATACATCCGGCTGCTGTACCGCGACCGGCCCGCGCGGCCGTACGAGGTGCGGATGGGCGACGGCGAGGCCATCGCGCCGGAAGACCTGGCGCCGGTCTACGACGCGCTGGAGGCCGAGGAAATCGCCTTCCCCTGGCAGCGCGGCGACCTGCTGCTGCTGGACAACATCGCCGTCGCCCATGGCCGCAATCCATTCAAGGGCCCGCGCGAAATCCAGGTCGCGCTATTCGACTGAACCCATTGCAAGGAGATCCATGTCCATCCGCCAACTGAGCCGTTCCTATCTGATCCACGCCGCCGCCTTCGCGCCGGCGATCGCCTTCCTGCTCTGGGGCCGCTTCGGCCCCGGCGACGCCGGCGCGCGCTGGTCCGCCGCCTACCTCGCCGGCGGCCTGCTGGCGCTGCCGCACTCGGCCTGGCTGCTTAAGCGGCGAGCCGGCAGCTGGATCGCGCTCGGCGTCGATCTCTATCTGGCGATAGGCGGACTGCTGGCCCTGGCCTCGGCCCAGGCGGTCGACCAGTGGGGACGCGGCTACGGCGCAGCACCGGCGCTGGCCTCGGTGTTCGCCACCGGCCTCGCCGCCACGCTGTTGTCGCCGCTCGGCTTCATCGGCGAGCCGCATCCGGACCCGGAGCAGGTGCGGCGGGTGTCAGCCTGGCTGCTGCTGGCTTCCGGCCTCGCCGCCGGCGTCGCGCTGTGGCTGCGCGCCGATCCGCTGCTGGGCGGCGTCGCCCCGGTGCTGGCGGTGCTGCTGATCCGCGGCCGGCTGGCGCAACAGCTGGCGCTGGCGAGGTAGGCGCGATGGACGCCGCCCTGCTCGCCCCCGCCGCCGGACTGGCTGCCTTCCTGGCCGAGGCCGCCGCGCTGCTGCCGCCGGACGCGCTGCTCTACGGCGACGCCTGCGCGCCCTACCAGGCCGACGCGTCCAGCTGCCGCGGCCAGGCCGCGGCGGTGCTGCTGCCCTCCGGCGCCGACGCCGTCAGCGCGCTGCTGCGCGCCGCGGTCCGCCACCGCGCGCGGCTGGTGCCGCAGGGCAATCTCAGCGGCCTGGTCGGCGGCGCGGTGCCCGATGGTTCCGGCCGCCAGGTGGCGCTGTCGCTGGCGCGGATGCGCCGCCTGCGCGCCTTCGACCCGCTGAACCGCAGCGCGGTGGCCGAGGCCGGCATGCCGCTGTCCGAGCTGAACCGCCAACTGGAGCCGCACGGCCTCTGGCTGCCGATTGACGTCGGCAGCGACCCCGCCGTCGGCGGCCTGGTCGGCGCCAACACCGGCGGCAGCCGGCTGCTGCGCCACGGCGACGTCCGCCGCAACCTGCTGGGGCTGGAAGTGGTGCTGGCCGACGAGAACGGCAGCGTGCTGGACCTGACAGCCCCGCTGCGCAAGAACAACGCCGGCATCGATCTCAAGCAACTGTTCGTCGGCAGCGGCGGCGCGCTGGGCGTGGTCACCGCCGCGTCCTGGGACCTGAAGCGGCGCGACGCCTCGACGCTGACGCTGTTCGCCGCGCTGCCCGGCCGCGAGGCCGCGCTCGCCATGCTGGACGCCTGCGAGCAGCGCTTCGGCGAGATGCTGTCGGCGTTCGAGGTGATGGGCGCGCCGGCGCTGGCCGTCACGCTGCGCCACTATCCGGCGCTGCGCCATCCGCTGGCCGATTCGCCGGCAGGCTGCTACGCGCTAGTGGAAATCGCCAGCGGGATGCCGGGGTTGGACGCGCTGCTGCGGGAACAGGCCGAGTCGCTGCTGGCCGGCCTGCATCAGCGCGGGCTGGTCGCCGACGCCGCCTTCGCCCGGCCGGAAGCGCTGTGGCCGCTGCGCGACAGCCTGCCGCTGGCGCTGGCGGCCGAGGGCCTGCCGCTGTCCTTCGACGTCGGCCTGCCGCGCTCCCGGCTGCCGGCCTTCCACGCCGCCGCCGAGCGCTGGCTGGCCGGCGAGCACCCGGCGCTGCGGCTGTACGACTTCGGCCACTTCGGAGACGGCGGCTGCCACCTGATCGCGCTGCTGCCGCGCGAACACGCCGCCGCCTACGGCCCGGCCAAGCTGGCGATGCTGAAAAGCGGCCTGTACCGGCTGGTGGCCGAATATGGCGGCAGCTTCAGCGCCGAGCACGGCGTCGGCCCGCTGAACGCGGCTTTCTACCGCAAATTCTCCGACGCCGGCGCGCAGCGGCTGGCCGCCGGGCTGCAGCGGCTGCTGGACCCGGCTGCGGCGCTGGGCCGCCACCGCTACGACTGAGTGGGACGTTTTCCGTTGTCGAACCCGGCTTGCAAGCAAGCCCAACAGACAGGAGTGCGCAACCGTGAATGATGGCCAGACCGTCAACTATCGCCGCAAATACGCCGCCGAGGCGCAAGCGCTGCAACGCATACACCCCCTGCGCAGCCTGTGGCTGATCGCCCGCCAGTGGCTGGCCATCGCCGCCGCGCTGGCGCTGCCCTTCATCGTCCTGGAGCTGCAGGGCGGCGTCGACGCCCTGTCGGCCCCCGGCTGGGCCGCGGTCGCCGCCTGCTTCGCGCTGTCCTTTTTCCTGGTCGCCTGCAAGCAGCACGCGCTGGGCATCATCATGCACGACGCCACCCATTACCGGCTGTTCGCCAACCGCCGCCTGAACGAGCTGGCCAGCAACTGGCTGTGCGCGTTTCCCGCCGGCATGGTCACCTCCTGCTACCGGCGCGGCCACCTGCCCCATCACGTGTTCACCAACCGCCCCAACGACCCGTACTGGGCCAAGCTGGTAGAAGACCCCGCCTACCGCTTTCCGCAAAGCCGGCAATCCTTCCGCCGCCTATTGCTGCGCGACCTGTTCTGCCTGAACTTCGGGGCCTGGCGGCCTATCCTGCGCTACTGGACCGGCTGGGGCGCCGTCATCGACAACCGCGAGAAGCTGCTGACCGGCTCCGAGCGGCTGCAATTCGCCGCCTTCTGGCTGATCGTCGCCGCGGCGGCCATCGCCAGCGGCGCCTGGCTCTGGCTGATCGTCATGTGGCTGCTGCCGCTGCACACCTTGTGCCTGGCCTTCATGCGCGTCCGCATCGTCGCCGAGCACAATCTGGACGACAGCGGCCCCGAGCTGTCCCACACCCGCCACGTCGACGCCAGCTGGCTGGAGCGGCTGACTTTGGCGCCGCTGAACATCAACTACCACATCGCGCACCACCTGTTTCCCTCGGTGCCGCTGCACAACCTGCCGCGGCTGCACGCGCTGCTGCTGCGGGACCCGGCTTTCCGCGCCCAGGCCATGTTGTGGCCCCGGTATTTCGGCAAGAACGACAAAGGGCTGATGAACAGCCTGCTCCGCTAGCGCCCTTCCACCCCTCACCCGACAACAAGGTGCCTCATGACCGCAACCGAACTCCTGGACGCCCCCGTATCGCAAAGCGACGCGCCTGACTGGCAGGAAATGTACGACTTCGTCAAAGCGCGCGAATCCGGCGCCCGCACCTATGCAAACTCCATCGACACGGTCATCGAGCGCGGCCGCCTGGCGCGCGTCTTCGACCGCGCTGGCCGCGAGTACCTGGACTGCCTGTCCTGCGCCGGCACGCTGGCCACCGGCCACAACCACCCGCAGGTTCAGGCGCGGGTGCTTGAATTTCTGCAATCCGGCCACGTGACCCAGGCGCTGGACATCACCACGCCGGCCAAGTACCGCTTCCTGCGCAAGCTGCTGGAATGCCTGCCGCCCGACTTCGCCCGCCACGTCCGCATCCAGAGCTGCGGCCCCAGCGGCGCCGACGCGGTGGAGGCTGCGATCAAGCTGTTCAAGACCGCCACCGGCCGCCGCGGCGTGCTGGCCTTCCACGGCGCCTACCACGGCATGACCGCCGGCGCGCTGGCGCTGACCGGCAACCTCGGCGCCAAGCGCCAGGTGGCGTCCCTGATGCCGGACGTGCATTTCCTGCCCTATCCCTATTCCTACCGCTGTCCCTTCGGCGTCGGCGGCGAGCGCGGCGAGGACATCTCGCTGGCCTACATCGAACGCGCGCTGAGCGATCCGGAGAGCGGCATCATCCCGCCGGCGGCGATGATAGTCGAGGCGGTGCAAGGCGAAGGCGGCGTGATCCCGGCCTCGGCCCGCTGGCTGCGCGGCATCCGCGACATCACCGCGCGGCTGGGCATTCCGCTGATCATCGACGAAATCCAGACCGGCTTCGGCCGCACCGGCCACATGTTCGCCTTCGAGCACGCCGGCATCGAGCCGGACGCGGTGGTGGTTTCCAAGGCGGTCGGCGGCGGCTTCCCGCTGGCGCTGCTGCTCTATCACGAGAAATACGACGCCTGGCAGGCCGGCGCCCATGCCGGCACCTTCCGCGGCAACCAGATCGCGATGGCGGCCGGCGCCGCCGCGATGGAGGTGATTCAGTCCGAGCAGTTGGTGGCCCAGGCCAGCGCCAAGGGCCAGCGGCTCGGCGCCGCGCTGCGCGGCCTGGCCGAACGCCTGCCCGTCATCGGCGACGTGCGCGGCCGCGGCCTGATGTGGGGTGTGGAAATCGTCGATCCCGACGCGCCGGCAGACGCGCTGGGCAGCCGCCCGGCCGATGGCGAGCTGGCGCGCGCGATCAAGAGGCGCTGCCTGGCCAACGGCCTGATCATCGAAACCGGCGGCCGCCACTCGGCCGTGCTGCGGCTGCTGCCGCCGCTGGTGATCAGCGAGGACGAACTGGACGAGGCGGTCGACAAGCTGGAGCGCTCGATGCGCGAGGCGATGGAGGGCTGATGGATATCCGCGGAGAAATGCTGATAGGCGGCGAGCCGGTCTATGGCCGTGAAGGCGAGCTGCGCGCGCGGGACCCGGCCAGCGGGGAAGCGCTGGAGCCCGCGTTCGGCTGCGGCGGCGCGGTCGATGCGGAGCGCGCCTGCCTGCTGGCGGGCCGGGCCGCCGCGCCGTTCGCCGCCGCCGACGGCGAAACGCGGGCGCGGCTGCTGGAAGCCATCGCCGCCGGCCTGCTGGCGCTGGGCGGCAGGCTGCTGGAGCGGGCGGCGCGCGAAACCGGACTGCCGCAAGCGCGGCTGATCGTCGAACGCGGCCGCGCCGTCGCCCAGTTGCGCCAGTTCGCCCGCGCCGCGCGCCAGGGCCTGGATGCCGGCGCGGTGCTGGAATTGGGCCAGCCCGACAAATTGCCGCCGCGCCCCGACCTGCGCGTCCGCCGCGTGCCCATCGGGCCGGTGGCGGTATTCGGCGCCGGCAACTTCCCGCTGGCGTTCTCGGTGGCCGGCGGCGACACCGCCTCCGCGCTGGCCGCCGGCTGCCCGGTGGTGGTCAAGGCGCATCCGGCCCATCCCGGGGTCTCGGAATTGACCGGCCGGGTCATCCGCCAGGCAGCCGCCGACTGCGGCCTGCCTGGCGGCGTGTTTTCGCTGCTGATCGCCGATGGCCACGCGCTGGGCCGGCAATTGGTCGAGCACCCGGCCATCGCCGCCGTGGCCTTCACCGGCTCGCGCCGCGGCGGCGAAGCCCTGATGCGCGCCGCCGCGCTGCGCCCCCGGCCGATCCCGGTGTACGCCGAGATGGGCAGCCTGAATCCGGTGCTGGCGCTGCCGCATGCGCTCGCCGCGCGGGCGGAAACCATGGCCGCGGCCTGGGTGGACGCGCTGACGCTGAACGCCGGCCAGTTCTGCACTTGCCCGTCGCTGCTGCTGGCGGTGGAGGGAGAAGATCTGGACCGGTTCCGCCGCGCCGCGGCAAACGCGGCGGCGGCCAAGCCGGCGGACACCATGCTGACGCCGGTCATCCACGACGCCTACCAGAGCGCGCTGCACCGACTGCGCCGCACTCCGGGCGTCGCCGAGCTAGCGTCCGGCCAAGCCGGCGGCGGCCCGTACGCGGCGCAGGCGGCGCTGTTCGAAATCGACGCTGCCGGCTTCGCCGCGCGGCCGGAGCTGGCCGAGGAGGTTTTCGGCCCCTGCGCGCTGATCGTCGCCTGCCGCGATCAGGACGAGCTGCTGTCCGCCATGGCCGGCCTGGACGGCCAGCTCGCCGCCACGCTGCAAATGGACGACGCCGACCTGCCGCTGGCGCGCCGGTTATTGCCGCTGCTGGAAGCGCGGGCCGGCCGGGTGCTGGCCAACGCGTTTCCCAACTGGGTGGAGACATCGCCGGCCATGGTGCATGGCGGACCGTTCCCAGCGGGCTCCGACAGCCGCGCCACTTCGGTCGGCCTGGCCGCGATGGACCGCTTTCTGCGACCGGTGTGCTACCAGAACCTGCCGGCGGCGCTGCTGCCGCCGCAGGTGGCCGACGACAATCCGCTGCGGCTGTGGCGGCGGGTGGACGGCGCCTGGAGCCAGGGCTGAGCGTCAGCCGCGCCCGCTTCTCGCGGGCGCGCCGCCGCTCCACTGCACCGCCAGCACGCTGGCCAACACCACCGCCATGCCCAGCAGCGATTGCGCGGACAGCGCCTGTCCCAGCAGCGCCCATCCCAGAATCACCGCGGTCAGCGGACTGAGCAGGCCCAGCGACGACACCGCCACCGGCGACAGCCGCGCGATGCCGCGGAACCACAACAGATAGGCCAGCAGCGCGCCGAACAAGCCCAGGTAGGCGTAGCCGGCCACCTGCGCCCAGCCCAGGCTGGGCAGCGGCGGATCGACCGCCAGCGCCAACGGCAGCAGCATCAGCCCGCCCAGCGTCAACTGCCAGCCGGTCAGCGCCGTCACCGGAGCCGGCAGCTGCCAGCGCCGGGTCAGGTAAGTGCCACAGGCCATCGCCACCGCGCCGCCGAAAGCCGCCAGCATGCCCAGCCCATCCCAGCTAGAACCCGGCGACAGCAGCAGCGCCGCCATGCCGGCCACGCCCGACAGGCTGGCCCACAGCGCCAGCGCCGCCGGCCGCCTGCAGTCCAGCCGCCAGGCCAGCGCCATCACCAGCAAAGGCTGGCAAGCGCCCACCACCGCCGCCAGGCCGCCCGGCAACCGGTAGGCGGCGACGAACAGCAAGGCCTGGAACGCGCCGATATTGAGCGCCGACAGAATCAACAACCTGCCCCACTCCGCCGAGCGCGGGCGCCAGCCGCCCATCCACACCAGCAGCAGGCCTGCCGGCAGCACCCGCAGCAAGGCCGCGATGAATGGCCGGTCCGGCGGCAGCAGCTGGGTGGTGACGATGTAGGTGGAACCCCAGATCACCGGGGTGAGCGCAGTGAGCAATACGTCGCGCCAGTGGCCGGCTTCATTTTCCGCAGACATGGGCAATCCTTCCGCTTGTGCTTATAATTCAAACATGATTAACTTGAATTCAAGATAACATTTATCTCGAATTCAAGGCAAACAAATCTTGAAATCAAGACAAGGAGACGGCATGAGCGATGCTCTTCCCGGCGACGCGGTAGACCGCATACTCGAACAATGGGCGCGCGAGCGCCCGGATCTGGACGTCAGCCCGATGGGCGTGATCGGCCGGCTCAGCCGCTGCGCCGCGCTGCTGTCGCAACGTCTGGACGGCGTGTTCGCCGAATACGGCCTCAGCGGCTGGGAGTTCGACGTGCTGGCCACGCTGCGCCGCGCCGGCGCGCCTTACCAGCTGGCGCCGACTGAATTGTTCTCGTCGCTGATGGTCACTTCAGGCACGATGACCCACAGGCTGAAGGTGCTGGAGGGCAAAGGCTGGATCGTGCGCGAAGCCAGCAATCAGGATGCTCGCAGCACGCTGGTGCGCTTGAGCGGCGACGGCTTCGCCTTGCTGGAGCGCGCGCTGGAAGGCCACGTCGCCAATGAGCACGCGATACTGTCCGCGCTGCCGGCCCGCAGCGTGGACGCGCTGGAGAAGCGGCTGGCGGAATTGCTGGCCGCGCTGGAAACGCCGCGCGGCTGAGCCGGTTTATTTCTAATCATGGAATAATCCATTGCCTGCGATGGGTGTTTATGTTTTCGTCATCCTCAGGCAGAGTGAAGGCCTGCATTCCGCTTTCGCCCCTAGGAGAAACGCATGACCCGCCCTGCCCTCAAACTGTACGATTTCGCCCTGTCCGGCCACAGCCACCGCGTCCGGCTGATGCTGTCGCTGCTGAACCTCGAGTACGAAACCATTCCGGTCAATCTGCGCGAAGGCGAACATAAGCGGCCGGACTTCCTCAAGCTCAACCGCTTCGGCCAGATTCCGGTGCTGGCCGACGGCGACGAAACGATTCCCGACTCAAACGCCATCCTGGTCTACCTGGCGCGCCGCTACGGCCATGGCGACTGGCTGCCGGCCGATCCCCTCGGCGAAGCGCGCGTGCAGCGCTGGCTGTCCGCCGCCGCCGGCCCTCTGGCTTTCGGCGCCGCCCAGGCCCGGCTGCACAAATGGCGCGGCGTGCCGCTGGACTATGAATTGGCCGCCAGCCGCGCCAAGGCGCTGTTCCAGGTCATGGACGAGGAACTAGCCGAGCGCCCCTTCCTCGCCGGCGACGCCGCCACCATCGCCGACGTCGCGCTGTACACCTACACCGCGCGCGCGCCGGAAGGCGAAATCCCGCTGGAGCCATATCCGCATGTCCGCGCCTGGCTGACCCGCGTCGAGGCGCTGACCGGCTTCCTGCCCATGCCAGCCATCAACGCTTAAACGACAGGAAAAACGGATGTCCGACGCCCGCCCCGCCCCCTCGCCCTGGCATCCCGGCGAACAGGAAATGCAGCGCCGCGCCGGCAGCCAGCAGAGGATGGCCGCCACGGGTCCGCGCGTGATCCGCGACCATATGCCGGAACAGCACCGCGACTTCTTCCGCCAGCTGCCCTTCATGGTGATGGCGGCGGTGGACGAGGCCGGCAGGCCGTGGGCGGGCATCGTCGAGGGCAGGCCTGGCTTCGCCGGCTCGCCCGATCCGCGCAGCTTGCGGATAAACGCCCAGCCCAGCCCGGCCGATCCGCTGCGCGACTGCCTGCGCCCCGGCGCAGCGGTGGGTGTGCTCGGCATCGAGCTGCACACCCGCCGCCGCAACCGGATGAACGGCGAGCTGACGGCGCTGGACGACGATGGCTTCACCATCGCCGTCGGCCAGTCATTCGGCAATTGCCCCAAATACATTCAGCTGCGCGAATTCGAATTCGCGCGCGAACCGGGGCCGCGCATCCTGGGCTCGGTGGAGTGGATGCACGAGCTGGACGACGACGCGCGCGCCGCCATCTCGTCCGCCGACACCTTCTTCATCGCCAGCGCCTGGGCCGGCGAAGACGGCCGCTGGCAGGCCGACGCGTCGCACCGCGGCGGCAAGCCCGGCTTCGTCAAGGTGGACGGCGACACGCTGGCCATTCCCGACTTCGCCGGCAACGGCTACTTCAACACCCTGGGCAATCTGCTGCTGCAGCCTCGCGCCTGCCTGCTGTTCGTCGACTTTTCCAGCGGAGACACGCTGCAGCTTGCCGGCCGGGCCGAGGTGCCGGACATGGAAGCGCCGCCCCCATTGGCCGGCGCCGAGCGGGCGTGGACCTTCCGCGTCGAGCGCGTGGTCCGCCGCCGCAACGCTTTGGCGCTGCGCTGGACGCTGCGCGAGTACTCGCCGTTCACGCTGGCCACCGGTTCCTGGCCGCAGCAGGCCCCGGAGCGGCAATGGCTGCCGCTCCAGGTCAGCCGCGTGGAGGACGAAAGCGATTCGGTCAGATCGATCTACCTGGCGCCAGCCGACGGCTCCCCGCCTCCGGCGTTTCTGCCCGGCCAGCACCTGAGCCTGAAAGTGGCCGGCGTGGACAGCGTGCGGCTGCGCAACTACACGCTGTCGCGGACCGGCGGCTACCGCATCAGCGTCAAGCGCCAGGGCAAGGCATCCGCCCGGCTGCACCAGCTGGCGCCGGGCGACATCGTCGAGGCGCTGCCGCCGCGCGGCGACTTCACGCTGGCGCATGCCGACCGGCCAATCGCCATGCTGGCCGGCGGCATCGGCATCACCCCGTTGCTGGCCATGCTGCACCAATTGTCTGAAAACCCCGCCGCGATGCCGCCGACACTGCTGGTCTACGCCACCCGCGCCGTGGCCGAGCGCGCGTTCGACGCGGAGCTGGCAACTCTGCGGGCCAGGTCCGCCGGCCGGCTGCGCATCGTCACGGCCGCCAGCCAGCCGGAAACCGGACGCCGGCTGGGCGTGGATTACCAGCATGCCGGCCGCGTCGACATCAAGCTGCTGCTGCAGTCCGGCGCGGATCTGGCCGGCGATTTCTACCTGTGCGGCCCCGCCGGCTTCATGCAGGCGCTGTACGATCAGCTGACCGCCGCCGGCGTGGAAGACAACCGCATCCACGCCGAAGCCTTCGGACCCGCCGGGCTGCAGCGCAGCGGCCATGCCGCGCAAGCGTTGCCACCGCCGGCCGACGGCGCGGTGCCGGTCAGGTTTTCCGCGTCCGCCATCAATGCCGAATGGCAGCCCGGCCAGAGCCTGCTGGAACTGGCCGAATCCTGCGGCCTGAACCCTGACTTCAGCTGCCGCGGCGGCACCTGCGGCAGTTGCCGCGCCGCGCTGCTTGCCGGCCAGGCCACCTATCTGCAGCCGCCGGACTATCCAACCCGGCCCGGCGAGATCCTACTGTGCTGCGCCTACCCCGCCGCGGGCGCGGACAAGCTGGAAATCAATCTCTAAGCCGCGGGTCGGCGCGCAGCCGCTCAGCCAGAAAGTCGATGAAGCGGCGCATCCGCGTCGAGCCGTAACGGCTTTCGGCATGGACGATGTGTATCGGCAGCGGCGCGCTCTCGTAAGCTGTCAGCACCCGCTCCAGCCTGCCTGCCGCCAGCGCCTCCGCCACCTGGTAGGACATCGCCCGGATCAGGCCGAAACCGCCCTGCGCCGCGTCTATCGCCACGTCGTTGCCGCTGACCGTCAGCCGCGGCCGCACCCTCACCCGCCGCTCGCCGCCCGCGCCGAACTTCCACTCCAGCGAGGCCGAGGCGGCAGTGGAGGCGATCACCGTGTGTTCTTGTAAATCCTCGGGCGCGGCCGGCGCGCCATGGCGAGCCAGATAATCCGGCGCCGCGCACACCAGCCGCCTCACCTCGCCCACCCGAACCGCGCGCAGCGAGGAATCGGGCAGATGGCCGATGCGCACCGCCGCGTCCAGCCCTTCCTCCATCAGATTCACCACGTTGTCGCGCAGCTGCGCCGACATCTCCACCAACGGGTGCTGGCGCAAAAAGTCCAGCACCGCCGGCATCACGTACAAACGGCCGAACAGCACCGGCGCAGTCAGCCGGATCAGACCGCGCGGCTCGGCGTTGCCCCCCGCCGCCGCATCCTCCGCCTCGGCCACCGCCGCCAGAATGCGGCGCGCGTCGTCCAGATAACGCGCGCCGGCTTCGGTCACCCTGACGTAGCGCGTGGTGCGGTTCAGCAGGCGCACGCCCAGGTTTTCCTCCAGCGCCGCCACCGCGCGCGTCACCGCCGGCGGCGACAATTTCAGCCTGCGCGCCGCGCCGGCGAAACCCTCTTCCTCCGCCACGGCGACGAAAACGCCCATCAAATGGAAACGGTCCACTCACTATTCCTCGTAACGGAACAATCAATTAAATAAAACAGATATTCTTCCAAAATAAAGAATTTGGCAAAGTGCTCTCCATGGCGGAAACGTTCCGCCCCACTCCAGGAGACTTGCCATGAACCGCATCGCCATCCCCGCCGCCGAGCACATCCCCGCCGCCAGCCAGCCGCTGCTCGCCGCCGTGCAACAACAACTGGGCATGGTGCCCAATCTGATGAAGCTGCTGGCCCACAGTCCGGCCGCGCTGGAAGGCTATCTGTCGCTGAACGGCGCGTTGGCCAAGGGCAGGCTCGACGCCGCGCTGCGCGAACGCATCGCGCTGGCGGTGGCCGAATTCAACGGCTGCGACTACTGCCTGTCCGCCCACAGCTACCTGGCCAAGCATGTGGCCAAGCTTGGCGATGATGAAATCGCCGCCGCCCGCGACTTCGCCAGCGCCGACGCCAAACAGGCCGCCGCGCTGCGCTTCGCGCTGAATGTGGCGGAACAGCGCGGCAGCGTGGCCGACGCCGAACTGGCCACCCTGCGCGGCGCCGGCTTCGACGAGGCGGAAACGCTGGAGATCGTGCTGACGGTGGCGCTGAACATCCTGACCAACTACGTCAACAACGCCGCCGCCACCGCGGTGGACTTCCCGCTGGTACAGTCTCGCGGCTAAGCCCGCCGCAGCCGGAAGCCTGCGGGCTTCCGGCCCTTCCATGCCCATGGTCTTTTATTGTCCGCCAGGCTGCTCCATTCGTCCCCATGCCTTAAAATGGCGTCAACTGTTCCGTTTTCCGCGGCCGCCGCCGCGGCTTTGCTCCCGATGATAGAAAACAATCCCAATATGCTGCTGCTCGCGGTGTTCGAGCGCGCCGCGCTGATGCTGATGGCGCTGTTCTTCCTGACCCGCGTCCGGCCGTTCCAGCATCTGCTGCGCCAGCAGGCCCACAGCCCGGCCGAGCTGGCCGGCGTGTCGCTGCTGTTCTGCCTGTTCGCCGTGTTCAGCACCTATACCGGCATTCCGGTGGACGGCTCGCTGGTCAACGTCCGCACCATCGCCATCCTGGCCGGCGGCATATTGTTCGGCCCCTGGGTGGGCATACCGGCCGGCATCGTCTCCGGCCTGCACCGCTACCTGATAGACATCCACGGCTACACCTCGCTGCCCTGCCTGATCTCCAGCATCTGCGCCGGCCTGCTAGCCACCGCCATCCACTTCCGCGCCGGCCGCAAGCGGCTGTGGCTGTACGGCATCGCCGCCGGCATCGCCTGCGAAAGCCTGACCATGGCGCTGATCCTGTGGCTCACCGAGCCGGCGGTCGGCCAGGCCATCGTCGGCCACATCGCCTACCCGATGATCACCGGCACCGTCTGCATCGGCCTGATCATCAAGCTGGTACAGGACCTGGACGACGAGAAGGAGCTCTTGGCGGCGCGCCAGGCCAAGCTGGCGCTGACCATCGCCAACCGCACCCTGCCCTATTTCCAGAATGTGGACCGCGACGCGCTGGTGGAGGTATGCACCGTGATCCGCAACCACATCGGCGCCGACGCGGTGGCCATCACCGACACCCGCGACGTACAGGCCTATGTCGGCCTGGGCAAGGACTACTACGAGCCGGCCGACCACTCCGCCATCGGCGAGATCACCCGCCGCGCAGTGCGCGAGGATGCGATCATCATCGAGAACGACCTGCGCCAATACCGGGTGGCAGACTTCCACTCGGTGATCATCATTCCGCTGCGCGAAAACGGCCGCGTCACCGGCACGCTGAAAATCTTCTTCCGCAAGAGCGGCGGCATCACCGGCTCGCTGCGCGAACTAGCCGTCGGCCTGTCGCAGTTGATCTCCACCCAGATGGAGGCGTCGCGGATCAAGCAGTTGCAGGAGATGGCGCGCAAGGCCGAGTTCGCCGCGCTGCAGAGCAAGATCAACCCGCACTTCCTGTTCAACGCGCTGAACGCGATCTCGTCCTTGATCCGCATCCGGCCGGCCGACGCGCGCCAGCTGATCGCCCAACTGGCCGACTATCTGCGCTACAACCTGTCGCTGGGCGACACCCTGATCGACATCCAGGAGGAGCTGAAACAGGTGCGAGACTATGTGGCCATCGAGCAGGCGCGCTTCGGCGACAAGCTGTCCGTCGTGTTCGATGTCGACGAAGTCCACGCCCGCGTGCCCAGCCTGCTGCTGCAGCCCCTGGTGGAAAACGCCATCCTGCACGGCATCCAGCCGCGCAAGGAGCCTGGCGAGGTGCGCATCGCGGTGAAGAAGCTGGTCGATCGCATCCGGGTATCGGTGCGCGACACCGGCTACGGCATCAGCCAGGAAGTGATGGACGGCATCGCCGAGGGCAAGGTGGAGAGCCGCAGCATAGGCCTGTCCAACGTCAACGAGCGCATCAAGCTGCTGTACGGCGAGGGCCTGCGGCTGGCCCGGCTGGAGCCCGGCACCGAAGTGAGTTTCGAACTGCCGCTGGAGGACGCCGCATGCTGAAGGCGCTGATCGTCGAGGACGAATACCTGGCGCGCGAAGAGCTGGCCTACCTGATCCAGGAGCACAGCTCCATCGAGATCGCCGCCAGCGTCGAGGATGGACTGGAGGCGTTCAAATTCCTGCAGGAGCGCGATGTCGACGTGGTGTTCCTCGACATCAACATCCCGTCGATAGACGGCCTGCTGCTGGCCAAGAACCTGCACAAGACCGCGCGGCCGCCGCGCATCGTCTTCGTCACCGCCTACAAGGAATTCGCGGTGGACGCCTTCGAGGTGGAAGCCTTCGACTACATCCTCAAGCCATACAACGAGGCCCGCATCATCGGCCTGCTGCGTAAGTTGGAAGCGCTTGAGTCCGCGCCCCCTCCGACCGCCTCCGTGCCCGCCGCGCCCCATGCGACGGAAAGCGCGTCCCTCAGCCGCACAGTCAACCTGGCCAAGGGCGACAGCATCATCGTCACCCCCTGCGAAGAGATCTATTACGTGGAGGCCGACGAGAAGGTCACCCTGGTCTACACCGCGCGCGACCGCTACGTGATGGCGATGAGCATCAGCGAGTTCGTGTCGCGGCTGCCGGCCGACAGTTTCTTCCGCTGCCACCGCTCCTTCTGCGTCAACATCCACAAGATCCGCGAAATCGCGCCCTGGCAGAACAGCACCTACATCATCAAACTGTACGACCTGAAGGCGGAAATCCCGGTCAGCCGCAACAATATCAAGGCCTTCAGGCAGTTGATGCATCTTTGATTGCAGTTCATTCCGCGCCGTCTGCATTCCATTCCCGCGCTGCGCCGCCTCCATAAGCGCGGGCTTATAGTCATGCCAACAGTAATGACTTTAAGCGAGCAGCGCCATGAACGCCTCAAGCAACGCCATCCGCTACCGTACCCTGGCCGGTACCGTCATCACCCAGTTCGCGCTGGGTTCCGTCTACACCTGGAGCCTGTTCAACGCCCAGCTGTCGCATAAGCTCTCCGAGCCGGTCAGCCAGGTGGCTTTCGCCTTCGGCCTGCTCAGCCTCGCCCTGGCGGTGGCGTCGTCGATGGCCGGCAAGCTGCAGGAGCGCTTCGGCGTGCGCAAGGTCGCCATCGCTTCCGGCCTGATGCTGGGCCTGGGCTTCTACCTGACCTCCCACGCCGGCAGCCTGATCATGCTGTATCTGTGCGCCGGCCTGCTGGTGGGCTTCGCCGACGGCGCCGGCTACCTGATGTCGCTGTCCAACTGCGTGAAATGGTTTCCGGAACGCAAGGGCCTGATCTCCGCCTGCGCCATCGGCGCTTACGGCCTGGGCAGCCTGGGCTTCAAGTTCATCAACCTGGCCTTGCTGTCGCGCTTCAGCCTGGAAGCCACCTTCCAGCTGTGGGGCCTGATCGCAATGGCCATGGTGGTGGCCGGCGCCTTGCTGATGACTGACGCGCCGCAGCAACCGGCCGCGGCGCAAACCGGCGGCAGCCGCGACTTCACGCTGGCCGAGGCGATGCGCCAGCCGCAATACTGGATGCTGGCGCTGATGTTCCTGACCGTGTGCATGAGCGGCCTGTACGTGATCGGCGTGGCCAAGGATATCGGTGAGAGCTTCGTCCACCTGTCGGCCGCCACCGCCGCCAACGCGGTGGCCGTGATCGCCGTGGCCAACCTGTCCGGCCGCCTGGTGCTGGGCGTGCTGTCCGACAAGATGCCGCGCATCCGCGTCATCACCATCGCCCAGATCGCCGCGCTGGCCGGCATGCTGACCCTGCTGTTCGCCCCGCTCAACGCCAGCCTGTTCTTCGCCGCCATCGCCTGCATCGCCTTCAGCTTCGGCGGCACCATCACCGTCTACCCGTCTCTGGTCAGCGATTTCTTCGGCCTGAACAACCTGACCAAAAACTACGGCGTGATTTACCTGGGCTTCGGCATCGGCAGCATAGTCGGCTCCATCGTCGCCTCGCTGTTCGGTGGCTTCCTCGCCACCTTCCACCTGATCCTGGCGCTGCTGATCGTCGCCTTGCTGTTCTCGCTGACCATCCGTCAGCCGGGCGCGATCCAGACCAACAAGGAAGCGTTCGACGCCGAGCCGCATCTGGGCAAGGCCTGAGCTTGACGCCTTCCAGATAAGACAAAGCCCCCGGATTCGGGGGCTTTCGCATGCTTGGGCTTGGCAATTAGAACCTGCTCACGATCTTTATGGTTTTGAATCCGCTACGCGGATAATCGTTTTCATAGCCGGGGCTGCCCGGCGGACAGGGAGGGGATATTTGCTTGGCCAAATATCCCCTCCACCCCTAAAAGCCACCCTGCAAGCCTGGCTTGCGGCTTCCCGTCGGGCCCCGTCAGACCCGAGGCGCGGCTGAACTCGTCCCGCGCTAACGTCGCGGGACTCAAACAGACAGCCGCTTAAACCCTCGGGTCTGCCACCCGACGGCAGGCTTGAAGGGACCTAGACGCATCGGATACGCGGTTTCCCGCAAGCTAAGCCTAAAAACCGGACAAGAGATCATGAACAGATTCTTATAAGACGCTGACAAAAGCCTAAACCAAGGCGCGCCGACGCAGGCAGTAAAAATAGTACGTACCAGGAGGCGCAACCGCAGGATCAGGGTTCTTGCTAACGCCTCTTGGCCAGCCAGATGTCCAGCTGGCGGGCAAAGGCCTGCCGGTCCGCCTGGCTCAAGGGCGGCGGTCCTTCGGTCTGCACGCCGCTGGCGCGCAGATTGTCCATGAAGTCCCGCATCGTCAGCTGGGCGGCGATGGTCTCCTTGGAGAAAGCGTCGCCGCGCCAGTTCAGCGCCTGCGCGCCCTTGGCCAGCACCTCGGACGCCAGCGGGATGTCGCCGGTGATCAGCAAATCAGTCGGCTCGATGCGGCGGGCGATCTCGTTGTCGGCCACGTCGAAGCCCTTGGGCACCTGCAGCGCGCGGATGTTCGGCGCCTTGGGCACCGTCAGCAGCTGGTTGGCGACCAACACCAGCTCCACGCCGGTGCGCTGCGCCGCGCGGAACAGCACTTCCCGTATCACCTTGGGACAGGCGTCGGCGTCTACCCAGATCGTCATGTCGGCTTCTTTCTCTATCAACAGGCCGCCATGATACCCGTCAATCCCGACAACCGTATCCAGCGCATCGCTGCAGCCGCCGTTTGCGAGTACAAGCGCCCAACACCTCAGTTCGCTGTCATCGCGCCATATTGACGCTTACGTAAACGTAAGCGATGATGTGCTCATCAGGCGCCGCCAGCCGCGCCGCACGCCCAACGAGGAGAATTCCATGTACAGCAGCCTGCGCTTCGCCTTCGGCGAGACTTACGACCTCCTGCGCGAATCGGTGCGCGACTTCGCCGAGCGCGAGATCGCGCCGCGCGCCGCCATCATCGACCAGGACAATCTATTCCCGGCCGATCTGTGGCGCAAATTCGGCGAGCTCGGCTTGCTCGGCATCACCGTCAGCGAGCAGTACGGCGGCGTGGACATGGGCTACCTCGCCCACATGATCGCGATGGAAGAAATCAGCCGCGCCAGCGCCTCGGTGGGCCTGTCCTACGGCGCTCACTCCAATCTGTGCGTCAACCAGATCTACAAGAACGGCAACGACGCGCAGCGCGCGAAATACCTGCCCAAGCTGATCTCCGGCGAACACGTCGGCGCGCTGGCGATGTCCGAGCCCAACGCCGGCTCCGACGTGGTCAGCATGAAGCTGAAGGCCGACAAGACCGACGGCGGCTACCTGCTCAATGGCAGCAAGATGTGGATCACCAACGGCGGCGACGCCGGCACGCTGGTGGTGTACGCCAAGACCGACGTCAACGCCGGCCCCAAGGGCATCACCGCCTTCATCATCGAGAAGAGCTTTGCCGGCTTCAGCCACGGCAGCAAGCTGGACAAGCTGGGCATGCGCGGCTCCAACACTTACCCGATCTTCTTCGACAACTGTTTCGTGCCCGACGAGAACGTGCTCGGCGGCGAAGGCAATGGCGTGAAAGTGCTGATGAGCGGCCTGGATTACGAGCGCTCGGTGCTGGCCGCCGGCCCCTTGGGCATCATGCAGGCCAGCCTGGACATCGTGGTGCCCTACCTGAACGACCGCACCCAATTCGGCCAGCCGATAGGCGATTTCCAGCTGATGCAGGGCAAACTGGCCGACATGTACGTCAAGCTGTCCGCCAGCCGCGCCTATGTCTACGCCGTGGGCCAGGCGCTGGACCGCGGCGAGACCGGCCGCCAGACCCGCAAGGACGCCGCCGGCGCCATCCTGTACGCGGCCGAGAACGCCACCCAGCTGGCGCTGGACGCCATCCAGTGCCTGGGCGGCAACGGCTACATCAACGAATACGCGACCGGCCGCCTGCTGCGCGACGCCAAGCTGTACGAAATCGGCGCCGGCACCAGCGAGATCCGCCGCTGGCTGATCGGCCGCGAACTGATGGCCGAAACCCGCTGAGAACGACGGATAAAATGCCTGATGCCGCGTTGCGCAGCCTTGCCTCAGGCCTTTTCTCCTGCCGCTCTCCACTATTTTCCGGCAACGCTCAGGAAACCCGAACATGACCGCCGCCGAACGCATCGTCCAGGCCCAGCTGGACGCCTACAACGCCCGCAATCTTGAAGCCTTCGCCGCCTGCTACGCCGAGGACGTCAAGGTCTACCGCCTGCCGGCCATGACGCTGAGCCTGAATGGCCGCGCCGCGCTGGCCGACCACTACGCCAGCAAGCGCTTCAACCTGCCCAAGCTGCACGCCGCGCTGCTGCACCGCATCGTGCAGGGCAGCCGCGTCATCGACCACGAGGACGTGACGCTGGACGGCGAGAACCACATGCGCGCCGTCGCCATCTACGACGTCAACGCCGATGGCCTGATCGCGGCGGTGTGGTTCGTCGACGCCGAATGACAAGGTAAAAGAACATGCCCATCCTCGAATCCAAGCTGTCGCCGCGCGCCGCGGACTTCGTCGCCAACGCCGACAAGATGCGCGCGCTGGTAGATGATCTGAAACAGAAAGTCGCCCAAGCGGCCTTGGGCGGCGGCGAGAAAGCCCGCGCCAAGCACACCGCGCGCGGCAAACTGCTGCCGCGCGAGCGCATCGACATGCTGCTCGATCCCGGCGCGCCGTTCCTGGAATTGTCTCAGCTCGCCGCCTACGGCATGTACGGCGACGACGCCCCCGGCGCGGGCATGATAGCCGGCATCGGCCGCATTTCCGGCGTCGACTGCCTGATCATCGCCAACGACGCCACCGTCAAGGGCGGCACCTATTATCCGATGACGGTGAAGAAGCATTTGCGCGCGCAGGAAATCGCCCGCGACAACCGCTTGCCCTGCGTCTACTTGGTGGACTCCGGCGGCGCCTTCCTGCCGCTGCAGGACGAGGTGTTTCCGGACAAGGAGCACTTCGGCCGCATCTTCTACAACCAGGCCAATCTGTCCGCCGCCGGCATTCCGCAGATCGCCGTGGTGATGGGCAGCTGCACCGCCGGCGGCGCCTACGTGCCGGCGATGAGCGACGAAACCGTCATCGTCAAGGAACAGGGCACCATCTTCCTGGGCGGCCCGCCGCTGGTTAAGGCCGCCACCGGCGAGGTGGTCAGCGCCGAGGAACTGGGCGGCGGCGATGTGCACGCGAAAATCTCAGGCGTCGCCGACCACCTGGCCCAGAACGATGCCCACGCGCTGTCCATCGCCCGCCGCATCGTGTCGGACCTGAACTGGAAAAAACAGGGCGAACTGGACCGCGCCGAGCCCAAGCCGCCGCGCTACGCCGCGGAGGAAATCTACGGCGTGATTCCGGCCGATCCGAAAAAGCCGTTCGACGTGCGCGAGATCATCGCCCGGCTGGTGGACGATTCCGACTTCGACGAATTCAAGCAGAACTACGGGACCACATTAATCACGGGCTTTGCCCGTTTGAATGGTTACCGCGTCGGCATCCTGGCCAACAACGGCATTTTGTTTTCCGAATCCGCGCTGAAGGGCGCGCACTTCGTCGAATTGTGCTGCCAGCGCGGCATTCCATTGATCTTCCTGCAGAACATCACCGGCTTCATGGTGGGCAAGAAGTATGAGAACGGCGGCATCGCCAAGGACGGCGCCAAGCTGGTGACAGCGGTGGCCTGCGCCAAAGTGCCCAAGTTCACCGTGCTGATAGGCGGCAGCTTCGGCGCCGGCAACTACGGCATGTGCGGCCGCGCCTACTCGCCCCGCTTCCTGTGGATGTGGCCGAACAGCCGCATCTCGGTGATGGGCGGCGAACAGGCCGCCGGCGTGCTGGCCCAGGTGAAGAAGGAACAGCTGGGAGACGCCTTCACGCCTGAGCAGGAAGAGGCTCTGAAAGCCCCGGTGCGCCAGCAGTACGAGGAACAGGGCCACCCCTACTACGCCAGCGCCCGCTTGTGGGACGACGGCGTGATCGACCCGGCCCAGACCCGCGACGCGCTGGCGCTGGCGCTGGAGGCCTCGCTGTCGGCCCCGGTCGAAGCCACGCGCTTCGGCGTGTTCCGGATGTAAGGAGCGGATGATGAGCTACACCACGCTGCAAATCGAGCAACAGGGCAAGGTGGCCACCGTCTGGCTGAACCGGCCGGATCTGCACAACGCGCTGAACGAGGTGCTGATCGCCGAGCTGACCGAGGCGATGCGCCAGTTGAACCGCAAGCAGGACGTGCGCGTCATCGTGCTGGCCGGCCGCGGCAAGAGCTTCTGCGCCGGCGCGGACCTGGACTGGATGCGCCGCGCCGCCGGCTACAGCGAAGCCGAAAACCTCGCCGACGCGCAAAAGCTGGCGGCCATGCTGAAAGGCGTCTACCGCAGCGCCAAGCCGGTGATCGCCCGCATCCACGGCGCGGCGATGGCCGGCGGCACCGGCCTGGCCGCCGTCTGCGACATCGCAATCGCCACCGACGCCGCCAAGTTCGCGCTGACCGAGGTGAGGCTGGGCCTGGTCCCCGCCACCATCGGCCCCTATGTCGCCGACGCCATCGGTCCGCGCCAGGCCCGGCGCTACTTCCTGTCCGCCGAGCGCATCACCGCCGGCACCGCGCTGAAGCTGGGCCTGATCCACGAGCTAGTCAGCGAAGAGTTGCTGGACGAGCGGGTGGCCGAAATCGCCGAAGAGCTGGCCAAGGGCGCGCCAGGCGCGCTGCGCGAGGCCAAGCTGCTGCTGGCCGAACTGCGCGAAGGCTCGCCGTGGGACGACCAACTGCTGGAGCACACCGCCGGCCGCATCGCTTCCATCCGCGCCGGCGAGGAAGCGCGCGAGGGGCTGGCTTCGTTCTTCGAGAAACGCGCGCCGAAATGGCAGGAATAACAAGGATAACGCCATGTTCAACAAGATTCTGATCGCCAACAGGGGTGAGATAGCCTGCCGCGTCATCAAGACCGCCCGCGCCCTCGGCATCGCCACTGTCGCCGTCTACTCCGACGCCGACGCCGACGCCCGCTTCGTCAAGCTGGCCGACGAGGCCTATCGCCTCGGCCCGGCGCCGGCCGCCGAATCCTATCTGCGCGCCGACCTGATCCTGGCCATCGCCAGGCAGAGCGGCGCCCAGGCGGTGCATCCCGGCTACGGCTTCCTGTCCGAGAACGAAGACTTCGCCGCCGCCTGCGAGGCCGCCGGCATCGCCTTCATCGGCCCGCCGGCCTCGGCCATCGCCGCGATGGGCAGCAAATCCGCCGCCAAGGCGCTGATGGAGAAGGCCGGCGTGCCGCTGGTGCCCGGCTATCACGGCGACGACCAAGATCCAGCGAAGCTGCAAAAGCAGGCCGATGCCATCGGCTACCCGGTGCTGATCAAAGCCAGCGCCGGCGGCGGCGGCAAGGGCATGCGCATCGTGGAAAAGAGCGAAGACTTCGCCGCCGCCCTCGCCTCCTGCCAGCGCGAGGCGCGCGCCAGCTTCGGCGACGACAAGGTGCTGGTGGAGAAATACCTGACCAAGCCGCGCCACGTTGAAATCCAAGTGTTCGCCGACAAGCTGGGCGGCTGCGTCTACCTGTTCGAGCGCGACTGCTCGGTGCAGCGCCGCCACCAGAAAGTGCTGGAAGAAGCCCCGGCGCCCCACCTGCCGCAGGCCACTCGCGAAGCGATGGGCCAGGCGGCGGTGGCCGCCGCGCGCGCGGTGGGCTATATCGGCGCCGGCACCGTCGAGTTCATCATGGACGTGGACACGGGCAAGTTCTACTTCATGGAGATGAACACCCGGTTGCAGGTGGAACACCCGGTGACCGAGATGATCACCGGCCAAGACCTGGTGGCCTGGCAGCTTGCTGTCGCCGCCGGCGGTGAACTGCCGCTGAAGCAAGAACAGCTCGCCATCCGCGGCCACGCGATCGAGGCGCGCATCTACGCCGAAGACCCGGACAAGGGCTTCCTGCCGTCCACCGGCACGCTGATTCACCTGGCGACGCCGGCCGAATCCGCCAATGTGCGCATCGATACCGGCGTCGAGCAGGGCGACGCCATCTCGCCGTTCTACGACCCGATGATCGCCAAGCTGATCGTCTGGGGCGAGACCCGCGAAGCCGCGCTCAGGCAGATGGATGCCGCGCTGGCGCAGTACCGGATAGTCGGCCTGTCCAGCAATGTGTCTTTCCTGCGCCGCATCGTGAATCATCCCAGCTTCTCCAGCGGCCAGGTCGACACCGGCCTGATCGCCCGCCATCACGATGAATTGCTGCCAGAACCCGCCGCGCCCACCGCCAGGCAGCTGGCCTTGCTGGCGCTGGCCGAAGCGCTGGCGAATCAGGCGCCCTACCCGGCTCCCGCCGGCTGGCGGCTGAACGGGCGGCTGACGCGCCGCTTCGCCTTCGAGAGCCACGATGAAGACTACGGCGTGGAACTCCAATACCAGGATGACGGCTGCGTCGTCCGCGTCGGTACGGAAAGCTTCCACGCCCGCGCCAGCCTTGCCGGCAACCAGCTGGAAGCGGTGCTCGACGGCCTTCGCGTCAAGGCCGTCATCGTCCGCCACGGCGCGCGGCGCGCGCTGTTCGAAAACAGCGAGCGGTTGAGCGTCGATTTCATCGATCCCTATGCCTACACCGAGCTGGGCGTGCATGGCGAAACCCATTTGAAAGCGCCGATGCCTGGCCGGGTGGTGGCGCTGCTGGCCGAAATCGGCGCGAAAGTCGCCAAGGGTTCTCCGCTGCTGATCCTGGAAGCGATGAAGATGGAGCACACCATCACCGCGCCGGGCGACGGCGTGGTGCAGGACTTTTACTTCGCGGCAGGCGAACAGGTTAACGATGGTGACGAGTTGGTCGATTTTGCCGCAGAATGACAAAATCATTTTCCTGACTTCATAAGGCAAGGCCATGCATATCGCCCTGGAAAACATCCAGCAACTGCGCCAGCGCGGCGAATACGAGGCCGCGCGCAGCCAGGCGCTGGAGCTGTTGCGGCACCAGCCCCAGCATGCCGACCTGCATTACCTCGCCGCCTGCATCCACGACAGCCTGGGCCTGGAAGAGGAAGCCATCCCCCATTACCAGCAGGCGCTGGAACTGGGACTGAGCGGCGATACCGCGGCCGAGGCCTGGCTGGGCCTGGGCAGCAGCCATCGCGCGCTGGGCCGCTTCGACCAAGCCGAAGCCGCGCTGCGGGAAGGCTTGCGGCTATTCCCGGAACACCACGCGCTGCGCGCATTCCTGGCGATGGCGCTGTACAACCGCGGCCAACACAAGGAAGCCACGCAAAGCCTGCTGGCGCTTCTGGCCGACGGCAGCGCCGACCACGGCATCCGCGCCTACCGCCGCGCCATCCGCTTCTACGCGGAAGACCTTGACCGCACCTGGTAACGAGACCGACATGGACCCCGTCATCATCAATCATCCCGGCCTGTCGCTGGCCGGCTACAGCATCCCCACCCGGCTGGAAAACGGCGACAACCTGCGCCAGATTCCCGCCTTCTGGAACGATTACGCCGAACGGCTGCGCCAGCCGCTGCTGGAAGCGCTGGGCAAACCGCACGCCCCGGAATACGGCGTCACCTGCGACTTCAATCCGCAAACCGGCGGCTTCCGCTACCTGATCGCGATGGAATGCCCGGCGGACGGCGCGCCGCCGCCGGACAGCGAGCGTCGAAGCGTGGCGCCGGCCAAGTACGCGGTGTTCACCACGCCGCCGGCGACCGACCCGGCCAGTTTCGGCGAAGCCATCGTCGCAACCTGGCAGCACATCTACCAGACCTGGCTGCCCGCGTCCGCCAAATGGGAACACGCGCCTGGCGAATCCTTCGAACGCTACGACGGACGCTGCTCCCCCGGCCGGGACACCCTGCAGATGGACATCTACATCCCCATCCAGCCCAAGCGCTGAAGGAAAGCCATGCAAAGCGTCAAGCTAGTGGAAGTGGGCCCGCGCGACGGGCTGCAGAACGAGAAACAGCCGCTGAGCGCCGAGATCAAGCTGGAACTGATCCGCCGCCTGGCCGAAACCGGCCTGTCCGCGATCGAGGCCGGCGCCTTCGTGTCGCCCAAGTGGGTGCCGCAGATGGCCGGCAGCGCCGAAGTGTTGGCCGCGCTGGACACGTCCGGCCCCATCGCCTACCCGGTGCTGGTGCCCAACGACAAGGGACTGGACGTGGCGCTGGCTGCCGGCGCGCGCGAAATCGCCGTCTTCGGCGCCGCCAGCGAAAGCTTCAGCCAGAAGAACATCAACGCCAGCATCGCCGAAAGCCTGCAGCGTTTCGAAAGCGTGGCCCGCCGCGCGCTGGACGCCGGCGTCAGGGTGCGCGGCTACGTGTCCTGCGTGGTCGGCTGCCCGTACGAGGGACGGATCGCGCCGCAAAAAGTGGCCGAGGTATCCCGGGCGCTGGCCGACCTGGGCTGCTACGAAATCTCGCTGGGCGACACCATAGGCGTGGGCACCCCGGCCTCGGTGCGCGAGATGCTGGACGCGGTGCTGGACGCCGTGCCGGCCAAGCAGCTGGCCGGCCATTTCCACGACACCTACGGCATGGCCGTCGCCAACATCCGCGCCGCGCTGGACATCGGCCTGCGCGTGTTCGACGCCTCGGTGGCGGGATTGGGCGGCTGCCCATACGCGCGCGGCGCGTCCGGCAACGTCGCCACCGAAGACGTGGCCTACCTGCTGGCGGGCGAGGGCTACCACACCGGCATCGATCTCACTAAACTGGTGGATGTCGCCTGGTTCATCGCCGACGCGCTGGGCAAGCCCCCCGCCTCCAAGCTGGCGCACGCGCTCGGCCGCCAGGGCTGAAACCATACCGGCGGGTCCGCTCCCCCAAAGCAAAACAAACAGGCGGGCCGCCACAGGAGAAACCATGCAAGCACGCGTTACCCCGATCTGGACGCCCTCCGCCGAGCGGCTGTCCGGCTGCCATCTCACCGCCTTCGCCCGCCTGGCCGAAACCGTCTGGGGCAAGGAGCTGCCCGACTACCACCGCCTGTGGCGCGCCAGCGTCGAAGACCCGGGCCGCTTCTGGTCGCTGGTATGGGATTACTGCGGCGTGATCGGCGACAAGGGCTCGGTCGCGCTGGAAAACGGCGACGACATGCTGGCCGCCCGCTTCTTTCCCGAATCCCGGCTCAACTTCGCGGAAAACCTGCTGCGCCGCGACGACGACACGTTGGCCGTAGTGTTCCGCGGCGAGGACAAGGTCGAACAGAAGCTGTCCTGGCGCGAGCTGAACCAGCTGGTCTCCCGCCTGCAGCAGGCGATGCGCGCCAGCAGCATCCAGCCGGGCGACCGCGTCGCCGGGTTCATGCCCAATATGCCGGCCGCGCTGGCGGCGATGCTGGCCGCCAGCAGCCTGGGCGCGGTATGGACCAGCGGCTCGCCAGACTTCGGCACCGACGGCGCGCTAGACCGCTTCGGCCAGACCGAGCCCAGGATCCTGTTCTGCCCGGATGGCTACTGGTACAACGGCAAGGCGGTGGACATCCGCGCCAAGATGATCCACCTGGCGGAAAAGCTGCCCAGCGTGGAGCGCTTCGTGGTGGTGCCCTACCTGGGCGACGGCGCGGACTTCGCCGCCGCCGTGCCGCGCGCGCAGACGCTGGACGCCTTCCTCGCCGGCTTCGACGCCCGCCCGGTGGAATACCTGCGCCTGCCGTTCAACCACCCGTTGTACATCCTGTATTCCAGCGGCACCACCGGCAAGCCCAAATGCATCGTCCACGGCGCCGGCGGCACGCTGCTGCAGCACCTGAAGGAACACCAGCTGCACGCCGACGTCCATCAGGGCGACCACCTGTTTTACTTCACCACCTGCGGCTGGATGATGTGGAACTGGCTGGTGAGCGGCCTCGCCTCCGGCGCGGCGCTGATGCTGTACGACGGCTCGCCGTTCGCCGATGACGGCCGCGCGCTGTGGGACTACGCCGCCGAACACGGCTTCACCCACTTCGGCACCTCCGCCAAGTACATCGACAGCCTGAAGAAGACGCCTCTCGTTCCCGCCCGCGACTGGCAGCTGCCCAAGCTGCGCAGCCTGTTCTCCACCGGCTCGCCGCTGGTGGCGGAAAGCTACGACTGGGTGTACGAGAACATCAAGTCCGACCTCAACCTGGCCTCCATCTCCGGCGGCACCGACATCGTCTCCTGCTTCGCGCTGGGCGCGCCGACGCTGCCGGTCTACCGCGGCGAGCTGCAATGCCGCGGCCTGGGCATGGCGGTGGACATCTACGACGAGCTGGGCCGCCCGCTGTATCGAGAAAAGGGCGAACTGGTCTGCCTGAAGCCGTTCCCGTCGATGCCGATAGGCTTCTGGAACGATCCGGACGGCGAGAAATACCACCAGGCCTACTTCGGCCGCTTCCCCAACATCTGGTGCCACGGCGACTACGCCGAAGTCACCCAGCACGACGGCGTGATCATCTACGGCCGCTCCGACGCGGTGCTCAACCCCGGCGGCGTGCGCATCGGCACCGCCGAGATCTACCGCCAGGTGGAAGTGTTCCCGGAAGTGCTGGAAAGCCTGGCCGTCGGCCAAGCCTGGCAGGACGACGAGCGCGTGGTGCTGTTCGTCAAGCTGCGCGAAGGCGTGCAGCTTGACGAAGACCTGGCCGGCCGCATCAAGGCCCAGATCAAGAACGGCGCCAGCCCCCGCCACGTACCCGCCCGCATCGTCGCCGTGGCCGACATCCCCCGCACCGTCAGCGGCAAGATCGTCGAACTGGCGGTGAAGAACGTGATCCACGGCCGTCCGGTCAGCAATGTCAGCGCGCTGGCCAATCCGGAAGCGCTGAAGCTGTTCGAGAATCTGAGCGAACTGGGCGAATAAACTGCCTCCGCGCGCGCGATTCAGCAAACGAGGGCCGCCGCCCTCGTTTTTGTTTTGGCCGAGCCATCGGCAGCGGCCCGGCCAAAACCCCTCCAACGCGACAGCTTCATTCCAAAATCCGCCAAATGCGCAAGGCGGGGGCAATATCAGGATGTTTTCAAGCGCTGGATGCCTGGAACTGAATTATCATGAATAGAAGGCAAAAGCGCTTGGCTAGCCGCGATGGATGCCACAAATACAGACGGTATCCACCGATCACGCTATAACGCGAAGCGCAACGATTTTCGGAGCGGAAAAATGTTGAGCCGGCACCAGCAAGGCTGGAGTACTGAACAATGGGCGACCTACCTGAAAGACAAGGACATTCCCGTTCTATCGGCAACGCGGGATATTTTCCAGTCGCTGAAATCCCAGGGGAAAGAGGCGCCTGAATTTTCGCCGCGGGAACTGGTGGACATGGTTCACGACGATCCCTATCTGGCCGTCAAATTGCTGATAGAGGCCGAGCGGCACCGCTCCAGGCGGCTGGGCAAGGAAACCACCACCCAATTGGCCACCATACTTCAGTTGGGCAGCGATGAATTGTATTCGCTGATTTCCAGAAGCCCGGTGGTGAAGGTGGATCACCCCGGCTGGAAAGCGGCGGTTTCCACCGCCGTCATGGCGTCCAGCATCGCGCGGGCGTGGTCGAATCTCCGTTCCGACACCTCGCCCGAAGAAATCTCGCTGGCCACGCTGCTTTCCGAAACCGGAGATTTGCTGCTTTGGCATTTCGCGCCGGAATTGCCGACCGCGGCCATCGCGGAATTCGAATCCGGGCGCGCCAACCGAACCGGCCTGGCCCAGTTGAACACCGCCGGCTTCACCTTCCGGCAATTGACGCTGGCGCTGGCCGACATCTGGCAGTTGCCGCAGATGATCAGCCAGCTGATCCGGGGCGTCGACCGGCCGCGCACCCATATCGCGCAAATCGCCATCGACTGCGCCCGCCACCTGATCCAGGATCCGGACAACCCGGCCCTGCCTTTCGACATCGACAATATCTCTCAGCACATACCAGGCGTCGCCAAGGAAAAACTGATCTCGGCCCTGCCGGTTTCCGATGAGCAAAAGGCTCATATTCTCGCTGGCCTGCAAGGGGAATGAAGAAGCCGCCCGTCTGCACCCCGCTCGAATCGAGGCGAGATGCGGTTGACGTTTGGAACGACACGCCGAGTCCAGTTCATGAATACTGCTTCTTGGTGGGCATGATCCACCTACAATTACTGTCCGAAAACGCAGAATAAAACAAATTAAACCTGCCCAAAAGTACAGCAGCCCTTATTCACTCCCTCATCTGTAAAAGGGTTATCCTGCAGTCTTCCCATTCTGTTACAGCCAGATAAGCGCCCTACGCTCAGAGGCGCACTCATGGAACTGCCATGGATATAACTGCCCTGCTCGCCTCCTTCGCCTCAGCCTTTTCCCAAGACAACCGCCATATCACCCTTGCCATCGCCAGCGACGACGCCGGCCCGGAACAGCTGCTGCCGCAGACGCTGGACGGCGAGGAAGGCGTATCCCGCTCCTACCGTTTCCAGCTGGATTGCCTGTCGCCAGATGGCCAGATCGAACTCAAGTCCCTGCTAGGCCACCCGGCCCGCGTCGGCCTGATGAATGCCGAAGGCGGCGAGGATGTACGTTGCGGCGTGATTAGCCAGGCGCGCTTATTGGGCAGCGACGGCGGCTTTTCCCGCTATGGCATCACAGTAGAACCGCCCTTTGCCCTGCTGCGCCATCGTCGGACTTCCCGCGTGTTCCAGGACATGACGGTTCCGGACATCATCAAACAGATCATCAGCGAGCATCAGGCCGCTAATCCCGCCTTTGCCCGCGTGCAGACGCTGGACATCAAGGTGGATGCCGCCCAGCCTTCGCGCAGCTACTGCCTGCAATATAAAGAGAGCGATTTTGATTTCATCGTGCGGCTGATGCATGAGGAGGGTTTCGCCTGGCGTTTCGAACACGTCGATGGCGATAGCCCGCAGGTCCGACTTGTCGTGTTTGACGATGCCTTCAGCCTGCCCGCCGGCAGCGCGCCCAGCGTGCGCTTTCACCGCGCCGACGCCACCGAGGAACAAGACGGCCTGACCGATTGGCAGGCCGCGCGCCAGATCGTCGCCGGCGGCGTGACGCTGGCCAGCTTCGATTACCAGCCCACGAGCACCAGCCACAGCAGCGACACAAGCCAGGTGGACCAGGGACAGGCCGGCCAGGCATTGCAAAGCAGCCTTAGCCATTACGACGCCCCCGGCCTCTACTACGCCAGCGACGCCGACCAGCTCAGCCGCTATGCCCAGCTGCGCCAGCAGGCGCACGACCTGCAGGCCAAGACCTTCACCGGTTCCGGCGCGGTGCGCGGCCTGCAGGCCGGCGCGTGGTTCCGGCTGGACAACCACCCGGCGCACCAGGGCGACAGCGCGGAACAGCGCGAATTCGTCGTCACCGGCCAGCGCATCCAGGCCCGCAACAACCTGCCGGGCGACCTATCCCGGCAGCTGCAGGCCATCGCCCCCGGCTTGGGCCTGCAGGCGGCAGACTCGACGGCCGCGCCCTATCAGACCGAATTCCAGGCGCAACGGCGCGGCATCCCGCTGACGCCGGCCTATGCCGACACCCCGCACGCCAAGCCGACCAGCCTTGGCACCCAAACCGCGACCGTGGTCGGCCCGGCCGGCGAAGAGGTCCACACCGACGAACACGGCCGCGTCAAAGTGCAATTCCACTGGCAGCGGCCGGAGGAACACCCGACCATCGGCGCGGGGATGGACGACAAGTCTTCCTGCTGGCTGCGCGTGGCCATGCCTTCGGCCGGCGCGGCGTGGGGGCATCAATTCATTCCGCGCATCGGCCAGGAAGTGCTGGTCAACTTCATTGAAGGCGATATCGACCGCCCCTTGATTACCGGCGTGCTGTACAACGGCAGCCATCCGACGCCGACATTCAGCGGCGCCGGCAGCCTGCCGGCCAACAAGACGCTATCCGGCATCAAGTCGAAAGAGCACCAGGGCGGCGGCTACAACGAATTGCTATTCGACGACACGCCAGGCGAAGTCCGCGCCAAGCTGTCCAGCGAGCCGGGCAAGACACAGCTGAACCAAGGCTTTCTGGCCCACCCGCGCAGCGACGGCAAGGCCCAGCCGCGCGGCGAAGGCTTCGAACTGCGCACCGATAACCACGGGGCCATTCGCGCCGCGCACGGCCTATTGCTGTCCACCGAGGCGCAGAACGGCGCAGGCGGGAAGCAACTGGCGCGCGAACATGCGCAAAACCAGATCAACAGCGCGCTGAGCCTGGCGCAAGTGCTGGGCGAAACCGCCGCCGGCCAGCTGGCCGACGCCATGGAAACCGGCCCGGATGCAATCGACCCGGACAACGCCAAGGACGGCGCCAAAGAAAAAGGCAACCTGACACACCTGGCCAGCGCGTTGAAGGCGTGGGAGGCCGGCACCAACACCAACGGCGGCGGCGAGGTTCCCGGCCAGCAGCCTGTTATCATCCTGTCCGCCCCGGCCGGCATCGCCAGCCTGACCGAACAGAGCCAGACCCTGGCCGCCGGCCAAAATCTGGATCTGATTTCGCAGCGCGACAGCAATCACACCACCGGCCGGCGCTGGCTGCACAATGTCGGCATGCATATCAGTCTGTTTGTCGCGGGCGTCAAGGACAAGGTGGCGTTCAAGCTGATTGCGGCGAAAGGCAAGGTGCAGCTGCAGGCGCAGAGCGACGCCATGGAACTGACCGCCGACCAGGATTTGACCATCACATCGGCCAAGCAAAAGATTCACGCCAACGCCAAGCAAGAAATCCTGCTGAGCAGCGGCGGCGCCTATGTCCGGATCAAGGATGGCAAGATCGAACTGCACGCGCCTGGCAACGTCAGCATCAAGGCCGGCAAACACGATTGGAGCGGGCCGGATCAGATGGCCCCCCCCTTGCCGCAGTTCCCCAACAATGTCTGCATCCCCTGCCTACTGAAAGCGATGGCCGCGCGCAGCCCGGTCGCCACCACCACGCCCGGAGCCTAAGCCATGTTCCTGCAGAATCACCACGCCCCGGAGTTGCTGCCGCAGTTGCATCAATGGATGGCCAAAAACGAGGACAGCCATTACTGCTGGCTGATGGATGGCAGCCAGCTCAGCGCCAAGGAAAAGCGCTGGCTGCTGCGCCATGGCCAGCCTTGGCAAAGAGCGCTAGACCACAGCCCAATGGCTGAGCTGGAAGACTTCGGCCCGCTGATCTGGACGCAGCCGCTGCATCTGCAAGACTGGTGGCCCGAATGGCTGGCCATCACATCCGGGCGCCCGCTGCTCAGCGTGGTGGAGTTCCGCTACGCGGTCCCGGATAGCGCGTTCTGGCACTGGCTCAGCGACTTCCACACCGACGACGGGCAAAAGCTATTGCTGCGCTTTGCCGACACCCACACGCTGGCCAACGTGCTGCCGCTGATGTCGGACGCGCAATTGACGCTGCTCGCCTCCCAGGTTGCGCGCTGGGGCTGGATCGGCCGCACTGGCGAATGGGAAGCGGCAACACTCCGCGACACGCCCGAAATTCCGGAACCGTGGGAACCGCTGGAGTTTACGCAAGCGCAATTCGATAGAATGATGGACCGCGCCCGCCCGGACATGCTCCCGCCGATCCTCGCGCACTATGCAGTGGAGCTGCCCCAGGACGAAACGCCGGCATCGCTTCATCTGCGTCTTGGCCAGCTGGCTGAAGCGATGAGTAGCTATGGCATTCATGATGAACCGAGCCAAGCGCTTTTTGCCTCTTTTGCCTTTGTGCAAGGCGATAGCTTCCATCAAGAAGCGGAGTGGCAAGAGTATTGGAATCGAACCCGCAAGGGACAACTCCTAGTCTCTGCGCTATCAGAATAGAATTCTCGGGTAAAAAATGCGTATTCTATTTTTCCTATCCTTTATAGTCATACTCACCGGATGCAAAGACGAAATGCTTGCAGTCCCAGTAGGTGCATACAACTATACAAACCACGACATTAGCATGGCGTGGGCTGATGGGCATTGGGTAGGCGGCCCAAGTGTAAATGGAGGGGGTGGAATTGCAGGATCAATTACCTTGCCAAGAAAGTACACGCCAGGAACTTCTGTAAAACTTGAATGGGAGAGGAGCGTTTGTATCCATGACACTCCAGAGTGTGAAAAAAGAGATGCCAGCGGTGGATTCATTCTAACAACTAAAAGAAAGACAGTAGTCGTCCCCCCATATGATGGGGAGACGATGGCAGAGGTACAGGTTGTTTTATTGCCAAATGATGATGCACGAATTTACGTTGGAAATATGTCTCTCCTCCATAAGGAGCATCCATCCCATAAAGAATTTGGCCCACTGATAGAAGATGGCCCAAGGCCGCTTGAGGGGATATGGCCTAAATCAAAGATAGATGCTTTACAGTCCGAAAAGCAAAATAATAAGTTAAAGGATGCAAATTGAAACAATATATCATTCTCTTCATTTCGATAATACTTCTATCAGGCTGCAAAGAAGAGCCAATAGGCGTTCCTGTCAGCGCCTTCAATTTTACGGAACATGATATAAATTCAGTTTGGGTAAATGGAAAATGGGCTGGCTTGGCCAGAACAAACGAAGGTGGCGGATCTGCCGGATGGGTTACTTTACCTAGAACATACAAACCAGGCACTACAGTGACTGTTGATTGGGAGCGTAACGCATGCGTACATGCCACAATAGATTGCAATAAGCGTGATAAAAATGGTGCAATTATCCAAGTATCAAAACGGAAAATTGTTCAAGTTCACCAATACAACTCCACTACCGTAGCTGAGCTACAACTAGCATTTTTGCCCAATGATGAAGTTAGAGCTTATGCTGATGGCGCCAACTTCTCATACGCAGAACATCCATCAAGAGAAGAGTTTGGTGATTTACTCGCTATCGGCACAAGACCAATTGAAAACCAGTGGCCCGTTAAACGAAAAAAAACAGGGGCATCCGAATGAGCATCATCAATGCATCCGCGCCCATTGCAAAAGAAAGCAAAGCACAAATAGCTACGCGCTTCAAGAATAAATCCGATCTAACAGATAGCAATGGAAAAATTAAACCTGAATGCAAACATAATCTTTGGGTAAGCTTTTTCTTTGATGGCACAAATAACAATAGAGATCGAGACTTATCAGAACCGACATCTAAAGGCAAACAAAGAAGTCTTTGCGATCACTCTAATATTGTCAGCTTATTTGAAACTTCCAAGACTGAACGAGCAACACATCATTATTCCTATTACATGCAAGGCGTCGGGACCATTTTCAAATTAATTGGCGAAGATGAACCGGATGATCTTGGACTATCGATGGCAGCCGGTGGGCAAGCGAGATTAAGCTATGCCTATTATCGACTATGCAACTCAATTAGCCTGAGCCTTACCGACAAGCCAATATTTTACGATAGTGATTACAAAAAAGAACTAAAGGTCGCAAAAGATAGAAATCCAAACCCTCGATTTCCTGATCTTTCTTCGCTTGATGCCGTACAAAAAAAGTTAGCCGCCTCAATAGGAAACAATAAGAATACCCCAAAAATAGAGATCGTTAACATTGCTGTCTTTGGATTCTCACGTGGCGCAGCACTAGCAAGAGTATTTTGCCGCTGGCTAGAATTATCTTGTAAACGCCAGGGCGATACTTGGCTATTTGCCGGCTGTGTTCCAATTCGTCTTTATTTTTTAGGGATATTTGACACTGTTGCATCCGTCGGGATGGCACACTCAACGCCAGGCTTAGGCAGGTCGCCCGGCCGCTCAGCGAATGGTGTCGTAGATGGGCAGAACAGCTGGGCAACGCCGGATATGTTAAAAGTGACCAGTTTCACGAAACAATGCCGACATTACGTGGCCGCTCATGAAGTGCGGTACTCTTTCCCTCTAACCAGCATTCGGCATGAAGATGGCAGCATGCCCCTGAATGCGGTTGAAGTTGTGTATCCAGGCTCTCACTCCGATGTTGGAGGTGGCTATGGCCCAGGTGATCAAGGAAAAGCGGTAGGCAGCAGAAGTAAGCTACTTAGCCAAGTTCCTCTACTTAATATGTATAACGACGCAAGAGCCGCAGGTGTTCCGTTATTGGCACTTTCATCATTAACGAACTTGCCTGTTCATAAAGATTTTGAAATAGATCCACTGGTAATCAAACGTTTCAACGCTTACATGGCATGGGCGAATCCAGGCGGCCGTATTGTAGAAGAAGCGCTATATGCCCATTTGAAAAAATATTGGCATTGGCGTATTGCTACCAGCCCCAAATTTATGCAGCAAGATTGCATTCAACAGCTTAGCAAAGGGAATACACAGCGCAGCTCGCGCTCCGACAAGCAGGACTTAGAGGACATGCGCGCCAGTGAAAAAGATTGGCAAGGTGACCTATCCAGAGCGCGCATAGTAGAAAGCGAAGTTAATGAAGCTGCTGAGCTATTGCGGCTGCAATCGGAAGAGGGCAAGCAACCCGTTCCGAAGGATGTTCATGATTTCTTTGATCAACATCTTCACGACTCTCATGCCTCATTCTATATGATTGGCCCGACAACGGCATGGCAGCGACAACAACGCATCGCAGATGCAAGGTATAAGAGCAAGAGCGTAATATACAACCCTGCCACCGGCCTAACGCCAAAGAAACTTAGCCCATTCGAACAGAAATTAGTAAAGTGCGCGCCAGGAAACTCAACTGACCCCAATAAAATCGATAGCTCAAATTATCCCGTAGTGACGGATAGTGATTATTCCGATCTGGTCAAAGGGGATGGCGCCGGCGGTCGGGTCGCATCAGCAATGACGAATACCCGCCGTGAGATTGGCGGACATGCCCATCAACGTGCAACGTTCGTAGGCCGCTACGAACGCTATGCCAAAACGACCAGCTCAATTGATTTCCTCGCGCGCGACACGCTGAAAGGCCGCCAAGAACAGCTTGCCTACGACTATAAAGAACAAGTCAGGATACGTAATCTTGTTTTTGAAAACCAAAAAACCATCCTGAAAGGCCAAGGACTGCCGACCGATAAGCTAGAGAAGACTCATCAGCAAGATATGTTCCAGCTTGGCGTAAAGTTCCGAGATCAACTCCAGAGTCTTTAAGTTTTGTCCCAACACCTAGCAGCAACAGAAAAAATCATGTGATATCAAACGGTATCGCTACCGCCTTTATATCGTTGCTAGACAAGTCCGATAGGTGTATGTTAGTAGCACGCCCTCCATTATAAGTGAGGGTAAAAAGGCCGCAAAAGTGGCCCAAAGGGATAGATACCTAATATAATGCCCGTACAACTATATAACGCCTATAAAAACAGCCACATGCTTGTGGCTGCTTTCTTTACAGCACCCCATTTACTTCTACCACTGCTCCCTCTTCCTTCCTACAACATCGCTTCTTCTTCCGAAACGGCCTACCATTTCTTTACACACGCCCCCATATAGCTTACATCAACCACTTTGAGTCAAATTCAGAACCTTGAAGCTGAAAAGGCAAGTCCAAATCATCATCATTCGGCCAGCCAGGCGGATAGACAGGGTAAGTAAGCCAGAAGCTTAAAGAGTCGCCATCAGGGGTCAAACTCCATTGATAAATACCGCTTCCAGAGAAATAGCAAACAGGCTGGCCATGCAGCGTGCCAATGATCTGTAAACGTTGATAGAAATGAGGCGCAGACAACATCTCCAAGGGCGAGATGTTTTCTATAAAGGTCAAATGACGAACTCGCCTTTCAATGGAATCAAAGGCTGTAAAGGAAAGTTCTGGAGAATGTGGAATTCCACTTTGTGTGAGTGCCAGCAGCTGCTCCCACTCTGATGGATTTAGATGATCTTGGATGTGATTTGCTACGATCTGACAAAATTCTGACTGGAAATTTTCCAACAGTAATTGTTTTGCATCAGCCATATTCAAACTTCAACAAATCAAAGTCTTAATATAGCTATTGTCGCTCCCCCCTTTGTATTAAAAAGGGGGGAAAACCACCTTATCAGCACAATAAAGCTATGTTATCATTACAGGTTTTTTCTTTTCTCCCAACGTACTCAGATTTTGAGCGCTTGCATTAATAATGATGCCCGCGACAACGACAAGGGAGAACAAAACTCTCTCTGCTGTGATTGCCTCTCCCAGCACAATATGAGAGAAGAATAACGCAAACCCCGGCACGAGTAAATAGCTAGGCGCGCTCAAAACTAACTGATTTTGGCTTAACAACAACGTCCAAAGGCCATAACCAATCAATGTCGTCACATACCCTTGAAACGCGATTGCTAGCCAAGCCTGCTGATCGATCTGACCAATCGTGGATAAGATAGATCTCTCACCAGAAAGATTAATTACAAATAACAACACAGCAGAAACCAAACTTCCCCAGGACACAAATGCTAGCGGGCGTTCAGTTCTGGACATCCGGACTGACAAGTTAGCAAAGGTCCAACTGAATGCCGAGCCCAGAACAAAAGCGATGCCGGCAACATTGATCCCACCTTCTTTAATCTTAGAAATGGAATAGATGCCAAACATTGCAATCAAACAGCCAATAACATTAAACTTGTTCCACCTCTCTTTTAATATCAAAATCCCCCCTGCTGCCGTAAATAATGAACCCGCCTGCATGATCACGGAGGAAATGCCCGCATCGATACCTGTCTTAAGCCCTTTGAAGAATAAGAATAACCCTAAAGCAAACGCAATCCCATAGAGCAAGACATAAAGGAATTCATCTTTCTTGAGCCGTAAGAATAGGCATGCAGGTAGAGCTGCAAAAGCTACACGAAGCATAGCCGTTTCGACGGGATCAATACGGACAGAGCTGACCTTTGCGGCAACATAGTTAAAGCCAAAGATGCCAGTAGAAAGAAGAACAATGAGTATGGCTTTGCTGAGCTTCATGTTATTCAACCAGCAGATTATAAGTCATGTGCTCTTTGAAAATCGCACGCGAAAGAAGAGACTGATACCCCATCCTTCTTGCCACATCAATCAAGTTCTGCTGATTTAAAGCACCAAATTTGTCTTTTAGTGACTCCACCCTATTTTCAATAGCGCGAGTGGTAAGATCAAAAAGCCCTGCAATTCGCTTAACTGGAACGCCACGTAACAAAAGACATAGAACAGATAATTCGCTCTCGTTAAGCGGAATCTTTATCTCTTTTTGCTCTTGAAGTTGGTTAAATGAAGCTGCAACCAACTTTTCAAATTTAACCATAGGCTCAATACCACACAATATTTCACTCCAGAATGTAGTATCGCAGGTCAAATCTTCACCAGCAAATAGAATTATCTGGTCTTTATCATTTATCAGAGCAGGGAATTTGCGAAATTTATAGGCTCTTGGGTCACCACTGCGATGCGGGTGAATACTGCCCATAATAATCCTCTTCTTTTTGTGCAATACAATTTGGTCTTGCTCAAAAAGTAATTTTGATAGCACAGAAATACCATTAGGCATATTTTCAGATTTTCTTCCTACAATGTCGTCACGCGATATCCCATGAAAGTCCGCATAACTCTCATTGACATATAGAAAATTGTGATGCAGATCTTTGGCCCCTGCCATTTGACCTATACTCTCCAATTGGTCAATAAAGGTTTCTAGCTCTAAAAAATTTTTGAACGAGTAAGGAGGGTGCATGGTTAACTCCGCTTGCTTGAATTATACAAATTAAAACAGACTAATTTCATACATTATGCATGGTCAATTTGCCACAACCACACGTAGAAGGCAATTTAACCATCAGCACAGTTTGCGATCCCACCCTCAAAATCTGTCAATGATTCGCAAAAACTGGCATAAAGAACAGGTTTATTTTGTACAAAAATCCTTGCAATCCCTCAGCAATGCTTGGAGCAAATAAAAAGACACTCATTTAAAGTCAGTATAAACATCCCACACACACTCGTTCGTGCATTAATATACGTAAACATTACTGTGTGATTAAATAAACCTATATAATATTTTCAATATGCACAATACAAAACCCTACACAGACTACTAAGTAAATCATGCAATGAATCTGGATTAAAACCCGTCAACATAGGCAATATAATAAGTAAAAGAGGGGGTAGTTTTATCAGTAATGATTAAAAACAATCACGATATTCGCTTGCTATCAGGTCATTCACTGCCAGACAAACCCCTCCCAGACATGCCTCTTGCTTCTCCAAACTCAAACGGAAGCGGCGCCCGCCATCGCAGGCGCCGCCTCGTCGCGCAATCACCCCGGCAGGCAACCCAAGCCCTTCAGCGTCGCCTCCACCGCCTCATCCAGCGGCGTCACCCGCTCCCTCCCCAATACCCCCAGCAGCTTGCCGTTGTCCATCCGCACCGGCTTGCGCCACAGGTAGCGCATTTCCATCACTTCCCGCAGCGTGGCGTTGAATGGCGCGATCAGCCGGATCAGCCACCAGGGGAAGGCGTCCACCTTGGCGTTGACGCCGTGCTTTTGCAGCGCGCGGCGGATAGCCTGCGCCACCTGGGTGCCGTCCGCGTCCCAATAGCCGCCCAGATGGAAAGTGGCAAACGGCTCCAGCGATTCGCGCCGCGCCAAGAGCTCTACGATATTGCTCGCCACATCCGGCAGGTATGACCACTGGTGGCCGATGCCGGGCATGGCCGGATTCTGGATGCGGCGGGTGATCTTGCCAGGCTGGATCAGGCCTTGCGAGAACCAGTTGTTGCCGGCCTTGGGACCGAAGAAATCTCCGGCGCGCACGATCAGCGCCCTTCCGCCGCCGGCCGCGTGGGCGCGCAGACGGGCCTCCATCTCCACCCGGATCGCGCCCTTGCGCGTCAGCGGGCGCTGCGGCGAGTTTTCCTTGAGGATGGGAAAAGCGTCCGGACCATAGTTGTACACCGTTCCGGGCAGCACGATGGTGGCACCCTCCCGCTTCGCCGCGGCGATGGTGCTGTCCAGCATCGGCAGCACCAGCTCGGCCCAGCGCTTGTAGCCGGGAGGATTCACCGCATGGACGATCACCGCGCAGCCTTCGGCCGCTTGCGCCACATCGTCCGGCCGCATCGCGTCGCCCCGGATCCAAACGATTCCGTCGCGCGTCAGGGCCGGCTGCTCCAGGCTGCGCACCAGGCCGCGCACTTCCCACCCCGCGTCGCGCAGCTGGCGGGCCAGCTCCCCGCCGATGCCGCCTGCCGCTCCCACCACCAGCGCCGTTTGTCGAGTCGTCATGATCTTGCTCCTTGGTTTGTCTTGGTGGAGCCATCTTATGGCGGCGCGAATCAATACGGAATTGACTAAAACAGCATACATTCCATACATTTACGCATGGATAACACGATAGACTGGCAGCTGTACCGCTCCTTCCTCGCCGTGCTGCGGGAAGGATCGCTCTCCGCGGCGGCGCGCGCGCTGGGCCAAGCCCAGCCCACGCTCGGCCGCCATATCGACGCGCTGGAGGGCGCGCTGGGCATTCCGCTATTCACCCGTTCCCAAGGCGGACTGCTGCCGACGGACGCGGCCCGGGCGCTGCGCCCGCACGCGGAGGCGATGGCCAGCCACGCGGCGGCGCTGGAGCGCCTGGCCTCCAGCCAGGGGGATGCGCCGCGCGGCGTGGTGAGGATCACCTCCAGCGAGGTGGTGGGCGTGGAGGTGCTACCGCCGATACTGGCCGAGCTGCGTCGCCGCCATCCCGCGCTGGCGATAGAACTGGTACTGAGCAACCGCGCGCAGGATCTGCTGCAGCGGGAGGCGGACATCGCCGTGCGCATGACGCCTCCGCGACAGGCTCAGCTGATCGCCCGCCCGGTCGGCGTCATCGAGGTCGGCCTGTTCGCCGCGCCGGGCTATCTGGCCGAGCATGGCGAACCGGCCGCCGTGGATGATCTGGACAGGCACAGCCTGATCGGTTTCGACCAGCCCACTGCCTTTCAAAGAGAGGCGGCCAAACGGATGCCCGGCATGGCGCGGGAAGGATTCGCCCTGCGCAGCGACAGCGACCTGGCGCAACTGGCGCTGTTGCGGGCCGGCGCCGGCCTCGGCTTCTGCCAGCTGCCGCTGGCGCGGCGCGACGGACTGCGGCGCATCCTGCCCGAGCATTACGCGCTGCGCCTGGACACCTGGATCACCATGCATGAGGACCTGCGCCACAATCGCGCCTGCAAGACCGCGTTCGACGCGCTGGTGGAAGGCATGCAGCGCTACGCCGGCCATCCCCCGCCTGATCGGCCGAAATTCGAATAGCGCCCAGCCTCCATGAAAAAAGCCGCCCCGGCATGCATCCGGCGCGGCTTTCATTTCAATGGCAGCTCTTATTTGCGCTATTTCGGCGGCGGCAGGCGCTGCAGCAGCGCGAAGGTCATGTTCTGCTCGCGCGGGCGATTGCCGGTCCACAACACCTGCCAGCCGGGCTCGGCCACGCCCTCCTCGCTGCTGCGCACCACCAGCCAGTAGTCGCACGGCGGCGTCTCCCCGGCAGGAAAGGACAACAGGTCGATGCCGGCGTAGTAGCGCCAGCTGATCATGGCCAGGCTGTTGCGGTTTTCCGTCGCGATGCAGGTGGCGGTGGCCGGCAGCTTGCGCAGCATGCTGTTCACCACCGGCCGGTAACTCTTGGCCGCGTCGAACCAGGGCAGCCACAAGGTCATCCCCAGTCCCCACAGCAGCGTCAGGCCGGCCGCCCAGTTGGTGATCGCCTGACGGCCCCGCAGGTGCGGCCGGGTCAGCGCCCACAGCCACACCAGGGTGGCGATCAGGCCGCCGGCCGCCTGCAGCCAGGACACGTGCGGATGGTAGAAGGGGCTGAAGTACTGGGCGCGCCCGGCCAGGCCCTCCGGCCAGCCATAGTTCATCGCCGCCCAGCCCAGCCACACCAGCAGGCCGAACAGGCCGAAGGTCATCAGCGCGAACCAGTTGAGGAAGGCGGCGGCGCCGCGGCGCAGATTGTCCAGCTCCACCGCGGCCAGCACGGCCAGCGGCAGCAACAGCGGCATCGCGTCGGTGATGCTGGCGCGATCGGACAGCGTCAGCAGCACCGCGATCATCAGCGTGAACAGCAACGGCAGCTGCAGCTTGGGGGACTGCAGCTGGCGATTGCGGTACAGCGTCCACATCGCCAGCGGCCACGCGGGGAAGGCGAACCACAAGACGTTCAGGCTGTAATAGCCGAAGTCGTGAAACAGCCTGACATGGCGGAAGCCGCTGGAGCCGCCCAGCGCGTAATTGCCCCACCATTCGGCGTACACCGCCGGGTACAGACGCTGCAGCAGCATCGGCCACACCAGGATGGCGGGCAGGGCCAGCAGCAATCCCAGCAGCAGCGTGATCGCGTAATTCTTGCGCCGCCAGCCGCTGAAGGCCGGCAGCATCACCGCCACCAGCCAGATCAGCAGCAAGTCCGCCAGGCTGCCGCCCAGGAAGGTCATCACGCTGGCCGCGCCCAGCAGCGCGCCGGCGAGGCCTGGCGAACGCAGGGTCAGCGACAGCGCGTAGAAGGCGGCGGTAAGGCCGGCGAAACTGGCGACGATGGGGGTAAGCTGGTGGCCGGACTCCACCAGGCCGATGCAGCCTATCAGGATCATCACCACGCTGCGGCCATGGCGGCGGCCTATCAGGTCGCGGCCCGCCATGCCGGCCAGCAGCAGCGACAGCGACATCAGCAGCGGCGTCGCCAGCCGAGCGGCGTCGTGCGCGGGCAGCAGCCAGGGCGAGAACAGCTTGATGCAGCCGGCGACCAGCCAGTAATACAATGGAGGATTGTCTAGATAGGGCGCGCCATTGAGCATGGGCAGCAGCCAGTTGCCGCTGTCCAGCATGCCTTGGGCGATGGCCAGCACGAAGGGTTCGTCCGGCTTCCAGGGATCGTGCCCGAGGATGCCGGGCCACAGCCAGATGAAACACAGCAGCAGCAGCACCCAGGGTTTTTCAGTCGGCTTGGCCAGCGTGCTGGCCTGAGCGGAATAAGTCAGCATCCCGTTGCCACCTTGTTGTTCCTAAGGATCTGATGATTATCCCACGCATGCGGCGCAGGCATGAAAAAAGGCAGCCGCAGGCTGCCTTTTTCGAAGTCCAGATACGGCAACGCGCTTAGCGCTTGAAGAAGCCGCCGAATTTCTGGTTGAACTTGTCCACGCGACCAGCGGTGTCCACGATCTTCTGCTTGCCGGTGTAGAACGGGTGGCAGTTGGAGCACACTTCGATCGAGAAAGCGTCTTTGCCCATGGTGGACTTGGTCACGAACTGGCTGCCGCAGGAGCAGGTAACGGACAGCTCTTTGTAGTTCGGGTGAATATCGGTTTTCATCTCTCTACCTTTCATAACGGGTACAGGGGTTTTGCCTGTACTGCTTGCGAAACATCGCATTATCCGCCGTTTGGCCGCCGTTGACAAGCGCCAGCGGCCAAACCCAGATCAGGCGCGGCGCCAGGTGGTGCCGCCGGCGCCGTCTTCCAGCGCGATGCCCTTGGCGATCAGCTCGTCGCGGATGCGGTCGGACTCGGCCCAGTTCTTGGCGGCGCGCGCGTCCTTGCGCGCCTGAATCAGCGCTTCCACCTGTTCCGCCGACAGCTCGCCATCGCCCACTCCGCCTTGCAAGAAGGCTTCCGGATCGCGCTCCAGCAGGCCCAGCACGCCGCCCAGATCTTTCAGTAGGCGAGCCAGCTGCGGGTCGCGGCTCTTGTTCACTTCGCCGGCCAGCTCGAACAGCACCGCCACCGCCTCGGACGAGTTGAAATCATCGTCCATCGCCGCCTTGAAGCGGGCGGCGTAGGCGTTGTTCCAGTCCAGGCCCGCTGACGCCGGCAACTCGATGCCGCGCAGCGCGGTGTACAGGCGGGTCAGGCCGTGCTTGGCGTCGTTGAGGATGCCGTCGGTGTAGTTGACCGGGCTGCGGTAATGGCTGCGCACGATGAAGAAGCGGATCACCTCGCCGTCGAAGTGCTGCAGCACGTCGCGGATGGTGAAGAAGTTACCCAGGCTCTTGGACATCTTCTCGCCGTCGACATTGATGAAGCCGTTGTGCAGCCAGTAGTTGACGTACTGGTGGCCATGCGCGCCTTCGGATTGGGCGATCTCGTTCTCGTGGTGCGGGAACTGCAGGTCCTCGCCGCCGCCGTGGATGTCGAACTGTTCGCCCAGATGGTGGCAGCTCATCACCGAGCACTCGATGTGCCAGCCCGGACGGCCCTTGCCCCACGGGCTGTCCCAGGACGGCTCGACCGGCTTGGCGGCTTTCCACAACACGAAGTCCAGCGGATCGCGCTTGTTCGGGTCCACTTCCACGCGCTCGCCGGCGCGTAGCTTGTCCAGGGTGCGGCCGGACAGCTTGCCGTAGCCTTCGAATTCGCGCACCGCGTAGTAGACGTCGCCGTTGGCGGCCGGATAAGCCTTGCCGTTGGCGATCAGCGTTTCGATCATCTTAATCATGCCGCCCACATGATGGGTGGCCCGCGGCTCGTGCGTCGGCGGCAGCAGGCCCAGCGCGGCGGCGTCCTGGCGCATGTCGGCGATGGTTTCCGCCACCAGCTGCTCCGGCGTGATGCCGCGCTCCAGCGCGCGCTTGATGATCTTGTCTTCGATGTCGGTGATGTTGCGCACATAGTTCACATCGTAGCCGGAGGCCTTCAGCCAGCGGTAGATCACGTCGAAGGCGGCCAGCATGCGCGCGTGGCCGATGTGACAGAGGTCGTAAACGGTCATGCCACAGACGTACATGCTCACTTTGCCGGGTTCGATGGGTTTGAACGCTTCCTTCTGGCGGGTCAGTGTGTTGTACAGGCTCAGCATGATCGAAAAAACCTATGGTTGATGATTCAAAGGGAAGAGATTGTAACAGAGCGGCGCCGGCTTCTGTCATTCGCGCCGCGACATTACGCGCTGAAACGCGCAAACGGCCGCCGCGCCCTGCGACGCGGCGGCCGTTTCTCGCCATCAATCGCGAATCAGACCCGCGGCCAGGCGATCGGGCGGTAATCCGGCAGGCCGTCCTTGAACGGCGGGATGCGCTCGCCCTCCATCAGCGGCTTCACATAATCCAGAAAAGCCTGGGTGACGCTGAAACCGTCGGCGCCGATGAATTCAGGCGGCAGCCGCTTTTCCTTGTCGCCCACCGCCGACAGCGGCACTTCGGCCACATCCCAGCAGTAGGGATGATCGTTCAGGCGCTTGATGCCGGCCATCAGCCCGGTTTTGCCGGCCAGCAGCCATTCCACCGCCTTTTCGCCCATCACGTAGGCCTGGCGGACATCGGTGGCGGAAGCCAGATGGCCGCCGGCTCGCTGCAAATAGTCCACCTGGGCCACGTGGGCGGAAATGCCGCGCTCGCGCAAGATCAGCTGGGCCAGCCAGTGGCCGGCGCCGCCCAGCTGCTCGTGGCCATAGGTTTCGGATTTCTTGGCTTCGGCGACGAAGCGGCCGTCCGCGCCGGTGATGCCCTCGGCCACCGCGATCGCGCACTGGCCATGCTTGGCCAGGCTGGCATCCAGCGCGGCCAGGAAGCGCTCCTGGTCAAACGGCACCTCGGGCAGCAACAACAGGTGCGGCGCTTCCTGCGGGCTGCGCGAGGACGCGGCGCAGGCGGCGGCCAGCCAGCCGGTGTGGCGGCCCATGGTTTCCATGATGAATACCCTGCCCCAGCCCATGCTGGTCATGTCCAGCCCCACCTCGCGCATCGCGCTGGCCAGGAACTTGGCGGACGAGCCATAGCCGGGACTGTTGTCGGTGCCCATCAGGTCGTTGTCTATGGTCTTGGGTATGCCGATCACGCCCAGCTTGTAGCCGGTGCGCTTTTCAAAATCCGCCAGCCGCTCGGCGCAGCCCAGCGAGCCGTTGCCGCCGTTGATCAACAGATAGCGGATATCGTGCTTGGCCAGCACGTCGCGAAGGCGCAGCCAGTCTTCCGGCGCTTCCTCGAACGTGCCTATCATGCGGCGGCTGACGCCGAAGCTGCCGCCCGGCATGAAGGCGAGCTGGGCGATGGCGGTGTCGGACACGCCATCGGTGTCGCACAGGCGATCATCCAGCAAGCCGGCCAGGCCATCATAGGCGGCGTACAGGGAAAGCCCCAGGCGACGCGCGGTTTCAATCGCCCCTTGGGCGGAAGCGTTCAGAACGGCGGTGGGTCCGCCGGATTGCAGATATACAGCTCTTGGCTTGGTCATGATCGCAACCTGGATGAGAAACTGACGGAACAGGCGCGCCGTCGTCCGGGCCGCGCCGATAACGCCACCACCATACCACTTGGACGAAAGCCGCCTCAAGACCGATGACCGCGACAAAAAACGCTTCCTTGACCGGCGGCAAACCCGCTGCGCCGACGCGCCGGAAAAAAACGCAAAACCGCGCCCCGCCCTAACGATCAGTACTTTTTCACATTCAACGGCGGCAGGATGGCCGCGGCGACCGACACGCCACCCCGATACCCCTTCCCTCAGGAGGCCCCATGGCCAAACGACACGCCGCGCTTTTTTCGCGCGCACTTCACGCCACCATCCTGACCTCGGCGCTGGCCATCGGCCTCTCCGGCCATGCTGCCGCCGCCGACAAGTGGACCAGCCCCCAAGACGCGATCGGCCAGCTCTGGTCCGCCCGTATGCCGCTCGGCGCCCGCTGGACGCCGCAGCAATGCAGCAATTACAACGCGCTGCCGGCGGACGTCCGGGCCGTAGTCCGGAATACCGGCTCCGGCCTGGTGGTGCCGCAGGTCAAGCAAGACCGCGCGGTGCTGACCAACGGCCTGCGGCAGATGGCTTCCTCGCTGCTGCAATACCAGCTGGCCACCGCCGCCGCCGGCCAGTTCTACCCCCCGCAAGTGGACGGCCCGTTCCTCATGAACGCCGCCTACTGGGCCGAATACGCCCGCTCGCCGCACGGCAACGAACGCAACCACCTGCCGGCAGTCAACATCGCCGGGCTGAATCTGAATCAATGCCCCAACCTGGACAATCTTGGACGGCAAGCCACGATGGATCTGCTGAACCGCACCGCCGGCATCAGCAACAGCCTGCGCTGGCATTGCTACGCCAACCGCTTCCGCACGGTGGGCGGCGCGCAGATCCCGCTGACCGGCTATGTTGAGCTGACCCAGGCCGAGTACGCCGGCGACAATCAGTACGCCTACGCCGCATCGGACGGCCGCGTCGTCTACGACTACGTCAACAGCCGCGTCTACTACACGGCCGCCCATTACAAGCAATGGAAAAAAAGCGACTTCGCGCCGGATCAGACCGGCGGCTACGGCTGCACTCCGGCCGGCAGCTGCTGCGACCCGTTCTTCGAAATCATCCGCTGAACGCGCCCGCCGCCAATGCGAAACGGGCCGCTCCCTCCACAGGAGCGGCCCGTTCTTCCCCAAGCCGTGGCGGCCAAATCTTATTCCCGCGCCACAGCCCCGGCCGGCGCGTAACGCTCGGCCCGGATCGGCGAATGCTTGGCCACGTAATCCTTGAGCACTTCGGCATCGACGAAGCCGGTGTTCACATAACCCGGATGCTCCATCATCTTCGGATAGCCGTCGCCGCCGGAGGCCATGAAGCTATTGATCGCCACGCGGTAGCGCTTGGCCGGAGCTATGGGCTTTCCGGCCACCTCGGCCTGCTGCAGCTCGCCGCCGACGATGCGCAGCCTGACGCCGGCGAACTGGGCGAAGGCGCCGGCGCCCGGCGTCATCCGCGCCGCGGCCTTCAGGTAATCCAATGCCTCGGCCCCGCTCATGTCGACATAGGCCAGCGTGCTGCCGAACGGGAACACCTTGAGCACGTCCTTGTAGCTGACCACGCCCGCCGGCAGCGAGTCGCGGATGCCGCCGGAATTGATCACCGCGAAGTCGGCCTGGGTTCTGGCCATCATCGCTTCGCCGACGAACACGCCCAGATTGGTGGGCTTGCCGCGCACCACGGAGCGGTCGCCCTCCAGCTTGGCCGACAGTTCGCCCACCTTGACGCCCAATTCAACCTGGCCCTTGTCCTGGTAGGCCTTGAGGAAGCTGCGCAGCTTGTTGTCTTCAGGGATCAGCTCGGTGTACGGCACCTTATCGGTCTTGCCGTCGGCGGTCTTCACCGTCTTTTTCAGATTGACCGGAATCAGCTGGTACTTGGCCAGCTTGAGCTTGCCGTTGCGGAATTCGAAATCGGCGCGGCCGACGTATTTGCCCCACTCGTGCGCCTGCACGATCCAGGCGCCGTTCTGGCGATCGGGCGCGCAGGGCGCGCCCGGCACGTAAGCGTCGTCGCGGACGTTCTCGGCCTTCATGCACACCGGGTTCTGGCTATGGCCGCCGACGATCAGGTCCAGCCCCTTCACCGCGCGCGCCATTTCCACGTCGCCTGGCGCGTTGACGCCATGATTGCCGTCGGCGTAATGGCCCATGTGGGTGGCGGCGATGACGATGTCGGCCTTCTGGCGCAACTCCGGCACCAGGGTGGCGGCTTCGGCGATCGGACTCTTGAACTCGATGCCCTTGATCTGCGCCGGATTCACCATCTTGGCGGTGTCGTCGGTGGTCAGGCCCATCACCGCCACCTTGACGCCGCCCAGGTTGAACATGGCGTAGGGATCGAACATCCGCTTGCCGTCCTGATAGATGTTGGCTGACAGCATCGGGAAATTGATCCACTTGCGCTGCTGCATCAGCACCGGCACCGGCTTGTCGAACTCGTGGTTGCCCACCGCCATCGCGTCGTAGCCGATGCGGTCCATGCCGCGGAAATCGGGCTCGGCGTTCTGCAGATCTGACTCCGGCACACCGGTGTTGATGTCGCCGCCGGACAGCAGCAGCATGTAGCCGCCCTCGGCCTTCACTTCGGCGCGCACCTTGTCCACCACCGTTTTCTGCGCGGCGAGGCCGTATTCGCCGTCGCTGTTCGGCCAGAAGCGGCCGTGGTGGTCGTTGGTGTGCAGGATGGTGATCTTGTAGACCTTGCCGCTGTCGTAGTTGCCCTTGCCCGGCGGCGTCGCGCAGGCGGACAGCAGGCCGGCGGCCAGCAAGGATACGGCGATGGATTTGAGCTCGGTGCGCATTTTATCTCCTTATGAGCCGGGCTTCGCGCGCGAAAACCGCTTGCGCATGCAAAAATGGCGAACCCTGGGGCTCGCCATCCGGCAGTGCTGCGATGATTTACTTCCAGCTGTCCTTCAGACCGACGGTGCGGTTGAACACCGCCTTGTCGCCCTTCCGGTGTTCGTAGCGGTCGGTGACGAAGTAACCCAGGCGCTCGAACTGGAAACGCGACTCCGGCGCCGCTTGCAGCACGGATGCCTCCACATAGGCCGGCACCAGCTTCAGCGATTCCTGGCTCAGAAACTGGCGGAAATCGACGTATTCGCCGTCGTCGCCGCGCACCGCGTCTGGACGCTGCTCGGTGAACAGGCGGTCATACCAGCGCACGTCGGCCTGGATCGCGTGTTCGGCCGACACCCAGTGGATCACGCCCTTGACCTTGCGGCCTTCCGGGTTCTTGCCCAGCGTGTCGTGGTCGATCGAGCACTTCAACTCGACGATCTCGCCGTTGGCGTCCTTCACCACTTCGTCGCACTTGATCACGTAGGAGTAGCGCAGGCGCACTTCGCCGCCGGCGGTCAGGCGCTGCCACTTCGGCGGCGGCGTTTCGGCGAAGTCGTCGCGCTCGATCCAGATCTCGCGGGCGATCGGCACGTCGCGCTCGCCGAATTCCGGATGATGCGGATGAAACGGCGCGCTGCGGCTGGCGGTGACGGCGGCGTCGTAGTTGGTCAGCGTCACTTTCAGCGGATTGACCACGGCCATCACGCGCGGCGAGTCGTTTTCCAGCGTCTCGCGCACCGCGCCTTCCAGGATGGCCATGTCGATGATGTTCTCGCTCTTCGACACGCCGATGCGCTGGGCGAACAGCTTGATGCCGGCCGGACTGTAGCCGCGGCGGCGCATGCCGGCGATGGTGGGCATGCGCGGATCGTCCCAGCCAGTGACGGCGCCGTCGTTGACCAGCGCCTGCAGCTTGCGCTTGGAGGTCAGCGCGTACAGCAGCTCCAGGCGGGAGAATTCGATCTGCTGCGGATGATGGCCGATGCTGATGTTGTCCAGCACCCAGTCGTACAGCGGGCGGTGGTCTTCAAACTCCAGCGAGCACAGCGAGTGGGTGATGCCCTCGATGGCGTCGGAAATGCAGTGGGTGTAGTCGTACATCGGATAGATGCACCACTTGTCGCCGGTGCGGTGGTGATGCACGCGGCGAATGCGGTATATGGCCGGATCGCGCAGATTGATGTTGCCGGAGGCCATGTCTATCTTCAGGCGCAGCGTCTTGCTGCCGTCGGCAAACTCGCCGGCGCGCATCCGGGTGAACAGATCCAGGTTCTCTTCCGGACTGCGGTCGCGGTAGGGACTGTTCTTGCCCGGCTCGGTCAGATTGCCGCGATACTCGCGCATTTCCTCTGCGGACAGGTCGTCCACATAGGCCTTGCCGGCCTGGATCAGCTCGACGGCGTAGCCATACAGGCGGTCGAAGTAGTCGGATGCGTAGCGCACCTCGCCGCTCCACTTGAAGCCCAGCCAGGAGATGTCTTGCTTGAACGCCTCGACGAACTCGTCCGATTCTTTCTCCGGATTGGTGTCGTCCATGCGCAGATTGCACTGGCCGTTGTAGTCTTCGGCCAGGCCGAAGTTGATGCAGATCGCCTTGGCGTGGCCGATGTGGGCGAAGCCGTTCGGCTCGGGCGGGAAGCGGGTCACCACCGAGCTGCGGCGGCCGGTGGCCAGATCCTCGTCGATGATGCTGCGAATGAAGTTGTTGACAACCGGCGCGTTGTTTTCCGTGCTCATGTTCTGGCTGTGGGTGAGTATGGCGAATCGGGCATTGTAACCGATTTTTCCGCCATTTTCGCCAAGCGGCCGATTCCTCGCGCCGCCCACCGTCCGGACGGAGCCGGCGGACTCAGTCCGACCGCTCCAGCGCCGCTTCCCACAAGGCTTTCGGCAACGCGTATTTGCCGCTGACGCGATGCTCCAGCGACAGGATGCGCCAACCGTCGGCGAACAGCTCGCGCACCGCCCGCTCATTGAAAAACCGCTTGGGCGCGCCGTCCACCAGATAATAATCCGGCGCGATTTCCGGATGCCCGCTGGCGCCGTAATGGTGATCGTCGGTCGCGTTCAGCCGGCACAGCAGCTTGCCGCCGGGCGGCAGACACTGGCGGATGCGCTCCGCGATCTCCACCGTCTCGTCCCAGGAGAAATAATGCAGGGCCAGACTCGCCACCACCGCGCCCGGCCGCACGCCATCCAGCGGAAACGGCCGCCTGGCATCCCGGCAATGGAACTTGCCGCCGGGCGCGCGGCGGGCTGCGGCGGCAACCGAGTCGGCCGACAGATCGAAGGCGATCAACTCCAGCCCCGCGCCGAGCAGCTCGGCCGAATCCTCGCCCTCGCCGCAGCCTATCTCCAAAACCGGCCCCAGCCTGCCCGCCTCCCGCAGCAACGGCAGCCAGCGCGCCAGCCACGGGTCACGGCTCTCGAGCGGGTCAGGCCGGCTCACGGACCTCGCCCAGAAACTCGGCCAGCGGGCGGCGCTGCTTGCCCGTCCCGTCGAAATTGCCGCTTGCCAGATAAGCGGCATAAGCCGGCCGCAAGGCTTCCCATTCGCCATCCAGCATGGAAAACACGTGGGTGTCGCGGTTGCGGCGCTTGACCACCATGGCCTGGCGCAGGGTGCCTTCGAACTGGAAACCCAGGCGGCGGGCCGCGGCGGCGGAAGCGGCGTTGCGCGAATCGCAGCGCCATTCGCAGCGGCGGTAGCCCAGCTCGAACGCGGCCTTCAGCAGCAGGAACACGGCCTCGGTGGCCAAACGGGTGCGGCGCAGCGCCTGCGAGAAATTGACGTGGCCGATCTCGATCGCCCCATGGGCCTGGACCATCTGCCGATAGCCCAGGAAGCCCAGCGGCTGCTCCGAGTCTTTGGCGCACACGATATAGAGCGCGGTGTCCGACTGCGCCACGGTCAGCGCCAGCCAGGTCATGAATCCATCCTCATCGGCGAACGGGCCATAGGGAAGATGCTCCCAATGCCCGTCGTCGCCGGCGAACAGCCGGAACAACGCCGCGCCGTGGCGGGCCGCGTCCAGCGGACGCAAGGACACGGTCTCGCCATAGATGGCGGCCTCGGGCGCCTTGCCGGCGGAACGCCAGTCGGGCAGAAGCTGGATCGGGGAAAATATCTGCGGAGAGTGCATGCTCAGGCGACCGTTTCTGTTTTTTCCGTGGAAATGGCGGGCCCCGGCGCCGCGAACGCGGCGCCGGATCGCGAAAACAAGGTCATTTTGCTACAAAACGGCAATCCGTGTTACCCATTTCGAGTTTGGCGCGGGGAAACTCATGCCAGAATCCTGCCGGTCAGCCGCTCCAGCTGCCGCAGCGGCGACTTGGCCGGGTCGTCCATCTTGTCCAGCGGCAGCCACAGCGTCTGCTCCAGCATGAACTGGCCGGACATCACCGCGTGGGACGCGTGGTCGGAGAAGCAGATCCAGGCACCGCCCGGCGCGAACGGCACCGTTTCCTGCGGACAATCGCGCTGGTACTCCAGATCGGCCTTCATCGCGTCGTGCAGGTGCAGCATGATGTGGTCGTAGCCGCTGCGCTTGCGCTTGGTGATCTTCAGCGCCGCCAGCAAGGCGGCCGATCCCGGCCATTGGGCCGGCACGCGCGGCAGCATTTTTTTGGCCATATCCTCGAACGGCTCGCCGACGCGCCACACCCGCGGCTCGCCCGCCGGGTTGATGTTGCAGAACACGCGCAGGATGCGCTCGCCGTAGGTGGGGCGGGACGGGAAGGCGTCCACGTGCAGGCGGCTGTCGTCCTTGCGCCACGAGGTCTTGCGGTCTTCCACCCGCACCAGGCGCAGGCTGGTTGGCGCGGCGCGGGTCTTGCCCTGGTATTCCGGCAGCACGCGGGCCAAGAGATCGGCGGCGGCGCGCTGGTAGCGGGACACCAGCGAGCGCACCGCGCGCTGCGCGTCATCCCCGCCCAGCACTCCATGCAACGCGCCATTGCCCGGCTCCAGGCTGATGTTCTTGCGCTTGGGGTCGGCGATGGCCGGATTCAGCAGCGCCTGCTCGGCGGCGCTGAGCGCGAAGCCGAAATCCGGCACATGCAGCACCGCGCCCGCCTCCAGCCTGCTCACCAGCCCCGTATCCCCATCCTTCACTCCGACAATGCGTTCCGCCATGATTTCGTCTCCCATCCCGGCAATCATCCAATATTTCGAGAGGCGCGAGCTTGCCGCGCCGCGCAAACCGGCAAGGGTACACCCAAAGCCGCCGCGCCGGCAGCCCCGCTCCGGCGCAGTCCGGCCAGCGCCTTGATTCGCGTGGAAAATCGCCGCTCGCAAAGCCCCTACCGCCATGCGGGCGATTGGCGAGAATAAACAGTTGTTTATGCTGATTTTTTTTCCAGAATGCGGCATAATGGCCGGCTGCCTGAATTCGACGTGAACGCATGACTACTCCGCAAGCCAAACCAATCGATTCCTACCGCAAGTACTGGGCCAGCCGTTTCGGCACCGCCCCGTTCCTGCCGATGACCCGCGCCGAAATGGACGAGCTGGGTTGGGACTCCTGCGACATCATCCTGATCACAGGGGACTGCTACATCGACCACCCCAGCTTCGGCATGGCGCTGGTGGGCCGCTTGCTGGAGGCGCAAGGCTTTCGCGTCGGCATCATCTCCCAGCCCGACTGGCACAGCGCCGACGCGTTCCGCGAACTGGGCAAGCCGAACCTGTTCTTCGGCGTCACCGCCGGCAATATGGATTCGATGATCAACCGCTACACCGCCGACCGCCGCGCGCGCTCCGACGACGCCTACACGCCGAACGCCGAGCCCAACAAACGGCCGGACCGCGCGGTCACCGTATACGCCCAGCGCTGCCGCGAGGCCTATCCTGGCGTCGGCGTGATGATAGGCAGCATCGAAGCCAGCCTGCGCCGCATCGCCCACTTCGACTACTGGAGCGACAAGGTGCGCCCGTCGGTGCTGGTCAACTCCAAGGCCGACATCCTGCTGTACGGCAACGCCGAACGCGCGCTGGTGGAGATCGCCCACCGCGCGGCCAAGGGCGAAAAGCTGTCGGAGATGCGCGACATCCGCGGCACCGCCTTTATCGTGCCGCACGGCTGGCGGCCGGACGACGAGTGGCAGGAGATGGACTCCAGCGTGGTGGACATCCCTGGCCGCGTCGACCCGCACCTGAACCCGTATCAGGAAATCCCGGAGCAGGCGGCGGAAGCCACCAAAGACATCGATCCCTCCAAGCCGCAGGTGATTCGCATCGAATCGCGCGAAGAGCGCCTGGCCAAGCGCCGCGCCGAGCGCGCCAAGACCGTGATCCGTATCCCGGCCTACGAAGCCGTCGCCCACGACCCAGTGCTGTACGCCCACGCCAGCCGCACCCTGCACCTGGAATCCAACCCCGGCAACGCCCGCGCGCTGGTGCAGATGCACGGCGAGCGCGACGTGTGGCTGACGCCGCCTCCGATCCCGCTCACCACCGAGGAAATGGACTTCGTCTACGGCCTGCCCTACGCCCGCAATCCGCATCCGGCCTATGGCGACGCCCACATCCCGGCCTGGGAGATGATCAAGTACTCGGTCAACATCATGCGCGGCTGTTTCGGAGGCTGCACCTTCTGCTCGATCACCGAACACGAAGGCCGCATCATCCAGAGCCGCTCGGAAGAGTCCATCCTGCACGAGATCGAGGAAATCCGCGACAAGACCCCAGGCTTCACCGGCCACATCTCCGATCTGGGCGGCCCGACCGCGAACATGTACCGCCTCTCCTGCAAGGACCCGAAGATCGAGCGTTCCTGTAGAAAGCTGTCCTGCGTGTTCCCGGACATCTGCGAAAACCTGAACACCGACCACAGCCATCTGATCCAGCTGTACCGCAAGGCGCGCGCGCTGCCGGGCGTCAAAAAGATCAACATCCAGTCCGGCCTGCGCTACGACCTGGCCGTGCGCTCGCCCGAGTACATCAAGGAGCTGGTGCAACACCACGTCGGCGGCTATCTGAAGATCGCTCCGGAACACACCGAGGACGGCCCGCTGTCCAAGATGATGAAGCCGGGCATGGGCGCCTACGACAAGTTCAAGGAACTGTTCGAGCGCTTCAGCCGCCAGGCCGGCAAGGAACAGTACCTGATCCCCTACTTCATCGCCGCCCACCCGGGCACCAGCGACGAAGACATGATGAATCTGGCGCTGTGGCTGAAGAAGAACAACTTCCGCCTGGACCAGGTGCAGACCTTCACCCCGACGCCGATGGCGATGGCCACCACCATGTGGCACACCCGCCGCAATCCGCTGAAGCGCCTGAGCCGCAGCTCGGAAAAGGTGGACGTGGTGCGCGACGGCTACCGCCGCAAGCTGCACAAGGCCTTCCTGCGCTACCACCATCCGGACAACTGGCAGATCATCCACGACGCGCTGATCCAGATGGGCCGCAGCGATCTGATCGGCCACAGCAAGCACTGCCTGATACCTCCGACGCAGCCGGGCGACAAGGCCGCCGCGGTGCGCCACAAGATGGGCGCGACGATGAGCCGCGGCAAGTCCCTTGGCGCCCGCCAGCCGCAACAGGGCCAGCGCGCCAAGCCTGCCGCGGCCGTCGGCTCGCATGGCCAAAGCGGCCGGCCGGCCTCAGGCAAGCCGCAGGCTGGCCGCTCGCCGGCCAAACCCGGCGGCAAGACCGGCCGCAGCCGCTGACGCCGTCCCGCCAGAAAACGCCGCCGACCGCGGCGTTTTTCTCGCCGCCGCGCCCGACATGCCAATGCGCTGGCGCCGCGCCCGGACTAGGGGCACAATATTGCGAGCGGCATGCCATGAACGGTAACACTCGACCGAGAAACTGAATGCCGTTGCAAGGTGCCCCTCTCCCCATCGCCAAACCGCTCTCCCCCGGGAGAGCGGTTGGGGAACGGGGCCGCAAGACGCCCACTCGACACCTTCGCCCACGAGAAACAGCCATGATCCGCATCCCCTTCGACCACAGTTACGCCCGCGACCTGCCCGACGCCTGGGCGCCGGTGCGGCCGGAAACGCCGGCGGCGCCGGAGCTGCTGTACTGGAACGCCGAACTGGCTGGAGAACTGGGCCTGGATGCCGAACAAGCCAGCGAAGCCGAGCTGGCGCGGCTGTTCTCCGGCGCGGACATCCCAGAAGGCGCGCAACCGATCGCCCAGGCCTACGCCGGCCACCAGTTCGGCGGCCTGTCGCCGTCGCTGGGCGACGGGCGCGCGCTGCTCTTGGGCGAAGTGACGGACCGCAACGGCCAACGGCGCGACATCGCCCTCAAGGGCAGCGGCCAGACGCCGTTCTCGCGCCGCGGCGACGGCAAGGCCGCCGTCGGGCCGATGCTGAGGGAGTTGATCGTCGGCGAGGCGATGCAGGCGCTGGGCATCCCCACCACACGCGCGCTGGCGGTAACGGCCACCGGCGAGCCGGTCTACCGCGAACGGCCGCTGCCCGGCGCGGTGCTGGCCCGCGTCGCGGCCAGCCATCTGCGCGTCGGCACCTTCCAGTACTTCGCCATCCGCGGCGAAACCGGCATGCTGAACAAACTGGCCGACTACACCATCGCCCGCCACTATCCGGAGCTGGCCGGCCAGGACGGCCGCCACCTGGCGCTGCTGGCCGCCGTGGCGGAGCGCCAGGCGGCGCTGATCGCCCGCTGGATGCACGCCGGCTTCATCCATGGCGTGATGAACACCGACAATATGGCGTTGTCCGGCGAAACCATAGACTACGGCCCCTGCGCCTTCATGGACGCCCACTACCCCGGCACCGTGTTCAGCTCGATAGACCACCAGGGCCGCTATTCCTACGGCAACCAACCGGCCATCGCCCAATGGAACCTGGCCCGCTTCGCCGAAACCCTGCTGCCGTTGATCTCGCCGGAAGACCCGGCCGCCGCCGTGCCGGCCGCGACCGAAATCGTCGAAGGCTTCGAGGAGCAGTACCAGCGCCGCTGGCTGGAGCAGGCGCGCCGCAAGCTGGGCCTGGAGGGCGAGCGCGACGGCGATCAGGCGCTTGCCGACGACTGGCTGGTGCTGCTGGCCGCCCACGGCGTCGACCACACCCTGGCCTGGCGCTACCTGGCCGACGAGGCGGAGGGCAAGCCCGAACGGCTGACGTCCCTGTTCCCATCGCCGGACGCGCTGGCGCCGTGGCTGAAGCAATGGCACGCCCGCCACGTGCCGCGCACGCGCCGCCCGCCCGACATCGCCGCCGCGATGCGCCGCGAAAGCCCGCTCTACATTCCGCGCAACCACCTGGTGGAAGAAGCATTGGACGCCGCCAGCGAACGCGGCGACATGAAGCCGGCGCTGAAGCTATTGGAAGCGCTGCGCCAGCCGTTCGCCGAGCACGAGGGATGGGAACGCTACGCGCTGCCGGCGGAGCCGGAACTGGCCGAGGGGTATAAGACGTTTTGCGGGACATAATAAAGAACTCGCCGCATACCTATAAAGAGCAAGCATTTATGCTTGCTCTTTTACTATAACCAGCAGTAAACAACCGATCAGCCCCAAGTAAGAGAGGAGTGGAAATTATGGCTCATGAAGTCACCCTCAACCTTAGCGAAAAAATCATCCTACACAAAGACGTAGAATTTGAGATAAAACTTGATGGTGCCAAACTGGGAACGTTGCTGATCAGCAAAGGAAATATAGAATGGCTGCCCTCTGGGAATTCGATCAATAAAAAGCAAATGACTTGGAGGCGCTTCTCGGAGATCATGGAACAGGAAGGGAAACCAACCAGATCCAAAAAATAAAAAATATCAATTTCCCCTTACACGCTTTTCGCCATCACATAATCATCCATCACAAAACCATTGCCGATATCGGCCGCCACCTCCCCCCGCACGCGAAAACCGCGTTTTTCGTACACGGCGATGGCCTCGGCGTTGTGGCGGTTGACGGTCAGCATCAGCGTGGCGCAGCCCATCGCGCGGGCGGCGGCCTCCGCTTCATCCATCATCTTGCCGCCCAGCCCTCTTCCCCGCATCTCTCCCAATAGATACAACTGCTCCAGCTTCATCTCGCCGGGAAGCTCGGCCATCGCGTAGCTGCAATAGCCTACCGGCCGCCCCTCCACCCGCAGCAGGCGGAACCAGCGGTCCGGCGCGTCCAGATAGCGGCTGAGCTTTTCCGGCGTGTAGCGGCCGGACACCATGTAGTCGATCTGCTCTCGGCTGATCATGCCAATGAAATGCTTGCGCCAGATGGCGGCGCCCAGCGCGGCGACGGTTTCGAAATCGGCGGCAGTCAGGGGACGGAGGGTGAAGGCGGCATTCATCGACGCAAGCTCCTGGAAACGAATGGCAGGACAGGGGACGCACAGCAGGATATGGCTGAGGCATTCTCGAATGGCCTGGCCAGGCTGTCCAGCGCCGCGCGCGGGTGACATTCCCTAAGCAAACCATCATTGCGAAAATCCGATCCGCCGCGCATAAACAAGACAATGCCCGCCGACAAGGGAACCGTCCATGGCCGCCACCCTCAAGCTGTCGCAACTGATCAGCTCGCTCAGCTACGCGCTGGACATCACCGAAGGCCAGCCCGAGGGCCACTGCGTCCGCAGCTGCTGGATAGGCATGCATATCGGCCGCGCGCTGGGCCTGGCCCCGCAGGAGCTGTGGGACCTCTACTACGCCATCCTGCTGAAAGACCTGGGCTGCAGCAGCAACGCCGCCCGCATCTGCGAGCTGTATCTGACCGACGACCGCAGCTTCAAGCAGGACTTCAAGCAGGTGGGCGTCAGCCTGCCGCAGATGCTGGGCTTCGTGTTCAGCAATACCGGCACCCACGCCGCCGGCTGGCGCGAGCGCGCGGCCGCCATCGTCAACGTGCTGCGCCGCGGCAAGGAAATGGCGGACGAGCTGATCAACACCCGCTGCCACCGCGGCGCAGACATCGCCCGCCAGCTGCGCTTCAACGAAAACGTGGCCAACGGCATCCAGTACCTGGACGAGCATTGGGACGGCTCCGGCCGCCCGCTGGGCCTGCAGCGCGACGCCATCCCGCTGAACGCCCGCATCGCGCTGCTGGCCCAGGTGATAGACGTGTTCCACGTCACCCACGGCCGCCACGCGGCGCTGGACGAGGCGGTGCGCCGCGGCGGCGGCTGGTTCGATCCGGAGCTGGTGGCCGCCTTCCGCGGCGCCGGCCGCGACACGGCGTTCTGGCAGCGGCTGGAGTCCGACGACATCGAGCGCGCGGTTTTGGAGCTGGAGCCGGCCCAGTGCACGGTGCCGCTGGACGACGACTACATGGACGAGATCGCCGAGGGCTTCGGCCAGGTGGTGGACTCCAAGAGCCCGTTCACCGCCGGCCACAGCCTGCGCGTCGGCCATTACGCCGACCGCATCGGCGAGGAGCTGGGCCTGAGTCCGCAGCGGCGGCGCTGGCTCAAGCGCGGCGCCTTGCTGCACGATGTGGGCAAGCTGGGCGTCAGCAACACCATACTGGACAAGCCCGGCAAGCTGACGCCGGAAGAGTGGGAGGCGGTGAAACTGCACGCAGGCCACACCGAGACCATACTCGGCCGCATCGAATCGTTCGCCGAGCTGGCCAAGGTCGCCGGCGCCCACCATGAGCGGCTGGACGGCAAAGGCTATCCGCGCGGCATCGCGGCCAGCGAGATCGCGCTGGAAACCCGCGTCATCACCACCGCCGACATCTTCGACGCCATCCATGCCGCCCGCCCCTACCATCCAGAGAATCCGGTGCCGAAGACGCTGGCCATCATGCGCGAAAACCTGGGCAGCGCGCTGGACCCGTCCTGCTTCGAGGCGCTGGAAGCCGTGCTGCGGGAAGAGGACGCGCTGGAAAGCGATGTCATCTGCCTGACCTGAGCACGCCGGCCTCCCTTCCGGCTTTCCGATGCGCGACAAACTAGACCGCCTCGCCGCCGACCTCAAGCTGGATTCGCCTGAGCGGGAAACCCTGCGCCTGCGCTTCGGCCTCGCCTGCGCGCGGCGCGTCGCCCATCTGCTGGAAAACGAAGACGCGCGCGCCTGCCTGGACGGCCTGGAAAGCTACCTGAGGGGCGAGATGAGCCGCGACGCCCTGAACGCGCTTGCCGCCCGCGCGGCGGCGTTGGCCGGCGCCCATCCCGGCTCCCTCTCGCTGGACGGCTGCGGCCATGCGGCGGTCTCGGCCAGCTACGCGGCTGCCCGGGCCCTGGCCGGCCAGGCGCGGCAAGCGGCCGAATACGCGGCCTATGCCGCCGTCTACGGCCAGGGCGGCTACGGCGCGGCGATGGCGCCGGAGTCGTTCCAGCCTGAGTTTGCATGGCAGACGGCTTGCCTGGCCGAACTGGCGCGCGAGATGAGAATCGGCTGACAATAGGCCTTTTCCCGCCGGACCGTTCACGCCATGCCTGCGCACCGGATACGCAAAGCCGCTCCCGCCGACCTGGCGCGGATGAACCGAGTGGCGTTCAAATCCAAAGCCCACTGGGCCTACACTGCGCGCCAACTGGAAGCCTGGCGCGACGACTTGACGACGCCCTGGCGAGCCATCCCACTTTCGTCGCGGAAATGAGCGGCAGAGTCGTGGGCTTCGTCCTGCTGAACCCGCACGCCGCGCCATGGCGCCTGGAATCGCTGTCGGTGCTGCCGGAATGCATGGGCCTCGGCCTGGGCAAGGCGTTGCTAGCGCACGCGCTGGACATCGCCCGCGCTGCCGGCCAGACCGATATCGCGATAGCGCCGATCCCAACTCGCTGGGTTTTTACCTGTCCCGCGGCGCCCGCCTGCTGGCCGATGTCGCCGCGCCGATAGACGGCCAACCCCAGCGCGTCAGGCCACAATTGCTGCTGGCCACCTTGCCGCAGGGCCTAACCGAGCCAAGAAATCAGGCGTACGCGTCGATGCCGCGCGCGGGAGCCCGCCCAACGGCAGGCCCCTCGCTGGGGTGGCTGCCCCGCCAGTTCTGGTAATCCTTCCACGCCTGCCCCAGCCGCTGGCTGGCGCTGCTGTCGCCCTGCATCGGCGTCAGCTCCACCCCCAGGCGATACAGGATGCGGAAGATGCCGTCCACGTCCTTCTGGCTGCGGAACTCCGGTTCCGCCGCCTCCGCGTTGCGCGCGCCTTGCTGCTCGACACGGGCCCATCTCTCGAATGCGGCCTGGTCGCCAGCCTGACCCAGGCTGTCGGTCGCGGCCGCCTTCACCCTGTCGTCGCCCTGCAGCGCCTGGTGCAACGCCTGCAAACGCTCCAGCACGCCCTGCCCTTGCTGATCGTTCCGCATCCGTCCCTCCACGCTGGACAGGTTGGCCATGCCGCCTATGGCCGAGTATTGCGGGGTAAGACCCTTCGCCTTCATGTCGGCCAACCAGCTCAGATCGCGCTTGTAGTAGCCCATCGGATCCACCATCCCGCGCTGGGTCAGCGGCAACAACGATTCCGCGTCATCCTCGGACAACACGCCGCCAGCCCGCAGCAATTGGCTATATTGCTTGACCTGCTCCACCGACAAGCTCGCGATGTCGGTTCCCTTGATCAACTGCAGCATCGACAGGCTCATGCCGTACTGCGCCTGCGCCTGCAGCCCCGCCAGCGCTTCGGCCGCCTGTTTCGCCGGGCTGACAGGCGCTTGCTGCGGCAACTGCTCGCCGGCCACTTCCGTCGACGGCGTGGCCGGCGCCTTGAAAACCTTCTTGTCCGTCTCGTCCGCCGGCTTCAGATCGATGCCGAGCTTGTCGCCCGGATGCCGGAACTGCCACGTCCGATACGCCTGCAACGCTTGGCGAGCCCAAGCGCCATCTTCCAAATCGGAAGCTGGCGAAGGCAGCTCCATGCCTGCGCGTTGCATGACCCGGCCTATCGATTCTGCGGTTTCCTGGTCTAAAACCAGCGCTTGACCGTTGGCCTCGGCCTTCTCGGCCGATCGCGCCCAGCGTTCCAGATTCAGCAGATCCTTCGCCTGCGACATGCCGCCCTCGGTGGCGGACTGTACGTCGTCCTCGCTCTGCAGGGCGTCGTGCAGCGCCGCCAGCTTCTCCAGCGTTTGCTGCGCCCTCTCATATCCCTTGATCGCATAATCGGCGAAACGCAGCGACACCTCTCCCGACTTGACGCCGGCCACCTCGTCATCGCGCCGCTTGGAGAAAATATCCAGCGCGTTGACCTCGCCGGAGCCCTTCCAGCCTTTGTTCGCGATGTCGGAACGAATCACCGCGGCAGTCTCGCCGTCCATCTCGTCATTCGCGGCCAGAATCTCCGTCAGCGCGTACAAGTCGCGGCCGGACATGCTGCGCACATCGTATTGCTTCAGCAGTTGCAGCGTCCGGGTGCTCAAGCCGTAGCGCGATTCCGGCGAGCCGACGACGCGGCCGTTAAGATCCTGCAACGGTTCGGGCTTGCCGCCGCCCTCGTCCGCGACGCCCTGGACCCGGCCGGTGAAAACGGCGGCCGCTTGCGGCCGGAAGGAGATGGTCAAGCCATTATTCACAATCACGATTCTGTCCCTGAATATCCAACCACTTTTCATATCGGCCATTTCAATGCAATATTTAGTCAAAATTTAAACAAAATCAGCAATCCAGAAACCAAACAGCGCGCCAGCGCGCACTATTCACAAAACCGCTTGCAACCATGCACTTCATCTTCGACATAGACGGCACCCTCTGCTTCAACGGTTTCAGCATCAGCCCGGCCATTCAGGACGCGCTGGCCGAACTCGAACACCAGGGACACCGGATAGGCTTCGCCTCCGCCCGCCCTTACCGCGACATGCTGCCCTTGCTGGACGAGCGCTTCCACGGCGGCCTCTTCGTCGGCTCCAACGGCGCGATGACCTGGCGCCGGCGCACGCTGGTGGATCTCTCGCCGATTCCGGACGACACGCTGGAACAGCTGTTTGAACTGACCGAACGCCATGCCGCATCCTGGCTGGCGGATCTGGACTGGCATTATCACTACAGCGGCGACCCCGCCCACCCCTTCATGAGCCTGGTCGATCCGGGACGGCTGGCCCGCCACGTGGAACGCGGCGCAATCCGCCGGGCCGCGAAACTGCTGGTCACCGACTGCGAGGACAGCGACGGATTGCAACAGGCGCTGGCGCGGCGGTCCGATATCCGCATTCATCACCACTCGGACCAGCAGATCGTCGACATCACCGCCGCCGGCGTGGACAAGGCGGCCGCGCTGGCCCGCCACGGCATCGCGGCGGATGAAATGGTGTGTTTCGGCAACGACAGCAACGATATCCCGATGTTCGCCGTCGCCCGCCACGCGGTGCAGGTGGGCGAGCATACGCAACTCGGGACGCTGGCGACGGAACGGATCGCGCGGGGCGATGACACCGAGGAACAGTTGATCGCGACCATGCGCCGCCTGGGCGAGCGCTTCGCCGCCGCTTAGGATTCGGCCAGCGCGCCCAGGCTCGCGGCCGTCACCATGGCCAGCCCGGCCAGTTGCAGCGGTCCGGGCGTCTGGCCCAGCAGCGCGGCTCCGGCCAAGACCGCGACGGCCGGCTCCAGGCTCATCAGCACGCCGAACGAGGCCGCGCTCATCCGGTGCAGCGCGGCCAGCTCCAACAGATACGGCAGCACGGGCATCAGCAGAGACAATCCCGCCAGTCGCGGCAATGCGCCGGCATCAGGCAAGCCGCCGGCCAGGCAAACCGGCAAGGCGAGCAAGGCGGCCACCGGCAAAGCCAGGGCCACGCCGTCGTTGCCGCGGCAAAGATCGCCGGCCCGCCTGAGCAGCGCGATGTAAGCCGCCCAGCACGCCGCGCCCAGCAGCGCCCAGGCCAAGCCGGCCGGATCCGCCGTCCAGCGCTCGCCATGCCGCGCCAGCGCCAGGATGCCGGCCAGCGCCAGCGACGGCCACCAGCCGCGCCTGGGCCCCTTGTCGGTTCGCCATGCCAGCAGCAGCGGCCCCAGCAGATTGATCGCCACCGCCAGCCCTTGGGGCAGCGTGAGAATGGCCGCGAAAAAGCTTCCCAGCATGCCGGCCATCGCCAGGCCCAGTCCGAGCAGCACCCGCCATGCGCCGCCAGGCAGCCGCGGCAGGGCCGGACGCCGCCACAGCGACAGCAGCGCGGCGGCGAACACCAGGCGCCAGGCTGTCGCGTGCAACGCGCCCAGCGTCTGCGTCGCGGATTGCGACAATGCCGCGCCGAACTGCACGCAGCACATGGACAAGACTGCCAATCCGGCGCCGGACAGCACGCGCGCCCTGTCGGGCCATCCTGTCGCCTCAATAGGTGACGAACTCACCGCGCAGCCTCCGCTTCATCTGCCGATGCCGCTCCGCCAGCTGCGGCGTCAGTCCCTCTCCGCCCAGATGCACCACCGCAGCGCCGCCCAGCTCCTCCCTGGCCAGGCCGACGACGGCATCGACGCCGCCTGCCTGCTCCCCGATCAGCCTGAGCAACACCAGCGCATGGCGCATGTCGTCGGTGATCAGGCCAATGCGGGCCGCCCGCGCCGCGTCCGGCCCGTTGACGCCTATCGACCAGCGCGCGCGGCGCAGCATCACCGCATCGTTGGCGCCGTCGCCCATCGTCACCAGGCGGTCCGGACCGCCGGCGCGGCGCGCCAGGGTCAGCGCCAGCGCGGCCTTCGCGCGGTCGCCCACCATGGCGCAGGCCTCGACGATCCGGCCCAGCGCGGTGAAGGCGGGGCGGGCCGCCCTCTCGCCATGCGTGTAGGAAATGCCCAGCTCTTCGCGGTACAGGCGGCGAAACCGCTGCCGCAGCCGTTTCCTGCCTGCATCCGAAAAATGCCGCCTCCGCGTCGAGCCGTCCATCCACACCTCGGACTCGCGGTCTATCAGCTCGTAGGCCTCGCGCAGATAAGCCCTCACCCAAGCGATCTCGACATCCCAGCGGCCAAGCCTGCGCAGCAGCGCCTCCGCCTCCCGCAAAGGAAACGGCGAGCCCAGCAGCCGGCCAGGCGACAGCCAGCCGCACCGCTCGGCCACCGCCCGGTAAGGCTGCTGCGGCGCCGTGGTGATGCCCGCCCGCTGCCAGCCCATCTCGTCCAGCCGCCGCGCCATCTCGGCCGCGCCCGGCGTCTCCCGCGACCCCAGCGCCAATCGCTCCAGGTAAGCGTAATCGGCGCCGGCCGCCAGCAGCAGGGGCAAGGCGAAGATAGTGTCGGTGCCCTCCTGCGCCAACGTGTAGCCGCCCTCGGGCCGCGTCCCGCGGCGCCTGGCGCCTCCCGGCCGCCGCGAGACCTCGGTATCGGCGCTGAAAGCCGCATAGCCCTCGGCGTACAGGATCTGGCCATACGACGGCTCGGCATCGATCCCGCCCGCCGGCGGCGCCAGGCAGGCGGACAACGCCTCGGCGATGAAATCCCCCAAGAACAGCGGCCCCTCCACATCGCTGGCCAATAGCCAGCCCCCGGGCAGGATGCGGGCCGCATCGGCCATCTTCCCCAGACTAGCCGCCGCCAAGCCGCCGATATCGTCAGTCTCCATCGCGTTTCCCCGATAGCCGGATGATGCTTCCGGTATAGGGAGGCGGCCCGGGGCCGGCAACGGATTGCGGTTTGTCCTTACGCCCCGACAACACCGGCAGGCGAGTGCCCGCCGCTGGCCTTGCCGGCCGAACGCCGATGTATACTGCAGGCATAATCACAACAAGCCGCAATCGCCATGATCCTCGTACACACGCCCAATCCCAAGGAAGTCGCCGCCTACCTCGACCTGTTCCGGGCGGCCATGCCGGAGGAAAGCTTCGCCAGCCTGGACCAAGCCGATCTCGGCCAAGTCCGCCACCTGATCGCCTGGGGCCTGCCCGATGGGCTGATCGCCCGCCTGCCCAAGCTGCGGGCGGTGTTCGCGCTGGGCGCCGGCGTGGACAAGCTGCTGTCCCGGCCCGATCTGCCGGCCGATCTGCCGCTCTATCGCCTGCTGGACAGCGGCATGGCGGCCCAGATGACCGAATACATCCGCTACGGCGTGCTGGGCTACCAGCGCAATATGGACATCTACCGCCGGCAGCAGGCGGCGGGACAATGGCGGATGCTGGCGCCGCGCCTGCCCGGCGACATCCGCGTCGGCATCCTGGGCCTGGGGGAGATAGGCTCGGCGGCGGCCAAGGCGCTGAGCAAGGACGGTTATCAAGTCAGCGGCTGGAGCCGCAGCCCCAAACACATCCACCATGTGCGCAGCCTGCATGGCGACGCCGGCCTGGAAAAGCTGCTGGAAAACAGCGATGTGCTGGCCTGCGTGCTGCCGTCCACGCCCCAGACCCAGGGCCTGCTCAACGGAGAGCGGCTGTCGCTGATGCCGCCGGGCTCCATGCTGATCAACGCCGGCCGGGGCGACCTGCTGGACCAGGACGCCCTGCTGGCCCTGCTCAACAACGGCCACATCCGCTGCGCGCAGCTGGACGTGTTCGCCCAGGAGCCCCTGCCGCACGGGCATCCCCTGTGGCAGCACCCCTCGGTCGCCATCACGCCGCACATCGCGGCGATCACGCTGCGCCAGCAGGCGGTGGAACAGATCGCGGCTAACCTGCGCAAGCTGGCCGCCGGCATGGAGGCCGATGGCCTGGTGGTGAGAAGCCAGGGCTACTAGCGCCTGTCGACGCTCATTTAGAGCCGCCGACAAAACCCCTGATGCTGCATTGCGTCGACTTTTCCTACGGCTTGCGCTGTCTGCGTCGGCGCGCCTCGCCTCAGGTGCTCCACGAGGTTTTGTCAGCGGCTTTTAAGACGTAGCCGGATGCTGCGCGCGGAGCAAGCCGTCTGGCCGGCCGCCTGTACAAACAGGCAATTGACCTTGCCTTAATTCATACTGTCGCTTTATAAGAAACTGAAACCAATAGACATTTTTATTATTAAAATAAAATGTCAAATGCATAGTAATAAAGTACAGTAGCGCCTCTTTCCGCTGATTTCTACCATGCCGCCATTTCTCTGCTGCAACGCACAAAGGGGTAAGAAATGGCCCGCATCGCTCAATCCATCCGTGTGGAACCCGCCAGGCTGCCCGACCATGAAAGGGAAGCATTGGCGCGCGAACTGTTCCAGGTCCACGACGCCATCTTCGCCGGCACCGACCTTCCCACCTTCGCCAATCTGGTGATGGCTCCGCCCTCCGAGCACAGCAGCCTGCTCCTGCACCGGGATGAAACCGGCCGCCTAGTGGGCTACTGCACCATGCACCGCTTCCGCCGCCAGATAGGCGGGCGCACCTGCAGCGTGCTGCGCGCCCAGTCCGGGTTGTACAAGGAGTTCCGCGGCAAGAACAGCAACATCACCTTCCTGATGCGGCAAGTGATGTACCACTGGCTGCAACACCCGCTGCGCCCTCTATATTTCTTCGGCGTCATGCTGCACCCGTCCAGCTACGCGGTGCTCCACCGTTTTTCCCACCGTTTCTGGCCCGCGCCCGGCCAGGACAACCGCCATCCGCTGGCGGCCAAGGCCTGCGAACTGTTCGCCAGCTTCAACATCACGCCGGTGTCGCCGGACCGTCCCTTTATCGCCAATCTGGGCATCCTGACCCGCGAAGGCAAGGACGACCATCAGCTCTGGCAGAACTCCACCAAGCCGTCCGACCGCTTCTTCCTCAGCGTCAACCCCGGCTACCGCCAGGGCGATGGCCTGCTGGCGCTGGTGCCGCTGTCGCCGCTGGCCGTCGGCCACGCGCTGGTGCGCTGGGTGAAAATGCGCAAGCAGAAACGCGCCCGCTGAATCCATCCGCCCCCGGACCGGACGCAAGGCAGCGCCGGCCGGGGCGGTCCCACGCGCTTGATCAAGTCCAAGATTATAAGCATGTCCGGCTCGCCCTCCCGCAGATAACCCACCGTGCGCCAGCGCCTTGCCGCTGTCCGGGTAGAAACACACTTCATTGGGATGGTTCAGGCCGACGCCGAGATAAACCAGATCCTCATCGTAAGGATTGGCCAGCTGGCAGGCGACGCCGGTGCCGGCGCCGGGTCAGTTTGGCGCCCAGCCTTCCCTTCTGCTCGTCCAGAAACGGCGTCAGCAGCCGGCAGGCTGCCGCCCCAGCGCTCTCCCTCCCGATAATCCTTCTCCTCCGCATCTCCGGCATTCGCCGCATTGGCGGGCCTGCCGCGCCTGATGCTCTCCCGAGAAGATTCAAACCAGCCGGCGTCCATGCCCCGCCATCCAAACCACATACCCATGGATGAAAGGAAAACCCACTCTTCACGCCATCGACACGTCAATCCGGCCGGCGTACGATAAAACCATGTAAAAACCATGGGAAAACAGCCGTGACGCAAGACACCGACCCCATCACCGCCCCCGCCGAACCCGACGCCACGGCCAAACCACGCCGCCAATCGGCGCGCGAGCGCAATCTCCAGCGCGTGCACGACGAATCGGTCCAGATCATCGAACAGACCAGCCGGCAGCCGATGGCTCTGCAGGTGGCACAGGCTCCCCACGGCAGCGACGAAGACAGCATCAGCGCCGAATTGCCCGCCGACTACCCCTACCACACCCGGATGCGCCGCGCCGAATACGAGCGGCTGAAGCAGGAGTTGCAGATCGAGCTCTTGAAAGTGCAAAACTGGGTCAAGGAAACCGGGCAGAAGATCGTGATCCTGTTCGAAGGACGCGACGCCGCCGGCAAGGGCGGCACCATCAAGCGCTACATGGAACACCTGAACCCGCGCGGCGCGCGGGTGGTGGCGCTGGAAAAGCCGTCGGACCTGGAGCGCGGCCAATGGTATTTCCAGCGCTACATCGCCCACTTGCCCAGCGCCGGAGAGATCGTGTTCTTCGACCGGTCCTGGTACAACCGCGCCGGCGTCGAACGGGTGATGGGCTTCTGCTCGCCCCACGACTACCTGGAATTCATGCGCCAGACGCCGCAACTGGAGCGGATGCTGGTCAACAGCGGCATACGCCTGTTCAAATTCTGGTTCTCGGTCAGCCGCGAAGAACAGCTGCGCCGCTTCATCTCGCGGCGCGACGATCCGCTGAAGCACTGGAAGCTGTCGCCGATCGACATACAATCGCTGGACAAGTGGGATGACTACACCTCGGCCAAACAGGCGATGTTCTTCCATACCCACACTGGCGACGCGCCCTGGACGGTGGTGAAGTCGGATGACAAGAAACGCGCCCGCCTCAATTGCATCCGCCACTTCCTGTCGCGGCTGGACTACCCCGGCAAAGACCCGCGCGTGGCCCATGCGTCCGATCCTCTGATCGTCGGGGAACCATCCGCCATGCTGGGCCGGGAGGAGCATGACGCGCTGAGTTTCTGAGCGGTCCATCGCGGCGACAGGCCGACGCGCCGGCCTGTCGCCGCCCCCACCTGTCCTTTCTAACTAGCTAGGCCATTTTCCTCTTGTGGTCGTTTAGATCAAATGCATAATATGCGCTCCGCCTTGCTCGCGGCAGCATCGCGCATACTTCGCCCAAGTCAGACGTCAAGGCAGCAGATGAACATGAATTCCAACACGACCACCAGCCAGCGCGCGCGCGCCAAATCAGCAATCAGCCGGCTCTTTCCCCCGATCTTGTTTCTCGCCGCCAGCCTGCTCTCTCTCGCCCCAATGGCTCGGGCCGCCGGCGTCACGCTCACGATCAGCGGCAATATCGGCAAATTCACCAATCAGCCCGCCCGCAATTACGTCTTCAGCGAAGCCGAATTCAACGCGCTGCCGATGCGCGAAATCAGCACGGCGACCGACTGGACGCCCAAGGGCACTTTCCGCGGGCCGCTGGTGCGGGAGCTGCTGGCCAAGGTCGGCGCGCAAGGCCGCCAGATCAAGTTTTATGGCGAAGACAACTACAACGTCACCATTCCCGCCAGCGACTTCAGCAAATACGACGTCATTCTGGCCAGAACCTGGAATAACAAACCCCTGCAGCTGAACGACTTCGGCCCATTCTGGGTGATGTACCCCATTCAAGACATGTCGACCTCCGAAACGAGCGGAATCTTCATCGCCAAACTCGCCTGGCAAGTCACCCGCATCGAGGTCAAATGACTCGTTATTTCCGTCTCGTGCTCAGCAGCATAGGAGGGCTGGAACGCGCCTTCCTCGCCCTGTCGCTGCTCGCGACCGTGATCATTTCCTTCACCTTGTACGCTGCGGTCATCAAGCGCCCCATCACCAACAAGGCTTCCGATCTGTACTGGATGGTGGCGCAGATGCAACTGACCTTCAATCGCCTGGAAATGGATGCCTGGCGGTACCACTCCGGCCAGATCACCCGCGAGGAGACCGACAAGAGCTACGCCATCGCCGAAAGCAAATACCAGCTGTTCACCCGCTCGTCGCTGGTCAACGCGGACCTGGAAAAAATAGAAGGCTTCGACCAGATCAAAGACCTGCTGACCAAGATCTTCCGGCATCCGCCGCGCCAATGGACGAAGCAGGACGCGCTTGAGCTGTCGAGCGACATGGAACAGATGCGCCCGCTGCTGGCCGACTATGGCGTCAAGGCCCGCTACGCGGAAAACAGCCTGATCGTGCAGCAAATGCGCATGGTGGAGCGGCACCAGACCATGTACCTGCTGGGCCTGATGTGCTGGCTGGCCTTTCTCGGCATCTTCTGGTTCGTGCTGCACCGGCTGGCGGAAATCAAACGCCACTCCATGCAGCAGCAACAGGTTCTGGAACGGGAGCAGGCGGCCAGGGCCGCGCTGGTTCGGACCGAGCTGGCCCGAGACACCTTCCTCGCCACCATCAGCCACGAAATCCGCTCGCCGCTGCAAAGCATCCAGACCTGCACCGAGCTGCTGGAATACAGCATCCCTGCCGACAATCCCGGTTACGCTTACCTGTCCCGCCTCAAGCAGAGCAATGCCTACCTGCTGGCGCAAGTGCGGGACATCATGGACATCTCCGCGCTGAAAAACCATCAGCTCGCGCTCGACCCCGCCGCCACGGACATAGAAGAACTGGTGGCCTGCATCATCGCCGTGCATCAGGGCAATGCCGAGGCCAAAGGCCTGGCGTTGACCGTGGCCGTGCCGCCGATGCCCATGCTGTGGCTGGACGGCAACCGGCTGCGCCAAATCATGTGGAACCTGCTGTCCAACGCCATCCGCTACACCGACCAGGGGCAAATCCGCCTGGAAATGGAATATCACCCCCGAAATCTGACGCTCAAAGTCGCGGATACCGGGGTGGGCATTCCCGAGGACATCAAAGTCCAGCTGTTTCGCCCCTTCACCCGCGGCAAAACGCGCCGCCCCGGCAGCAGCGGCCTGGGGTTGGCGATCGTGCACGAGCTGGTCACGCTGTTCGGCGGCCAGATCGAGGTAGACAGCCAGGAAGGCCGCGGCACCACCTTCACGCTGAACCTGCCGGTTCAAGAAGCTGCCATACCGGAAAACAGCGATGCCGCCGGCAGCGGCCAAAACCGCGTCCTGCTGCTGGACGACGACGATCCGATACGCGAATCCTACGGCGCGCTGCTGCAGGAAAACGGCTACAGCGTGGCCAGCTTCGCCACGGTCAACGACGCGGCGGCCCAGGTCATGCGCCACCGCTTCGACGTTCTGCTGATAGACCTGCAAGTCGGCGCGGCCAGCGGCTATGAGGTTGCCGAGGCTGCCCGCCGCTTCGGCCCGAATCAGCATACGCCCATCATCGGCATGACGGCGTTCCAGCAAGAGTTCAACGACGCCCGCAGCGCGCTGCTGGCAGGCAAGCTGGAAAAACCATTCAGCTTCTCCCAACTGGAACAGCTGCTGTCCATGCATCTGCCGCGCAACAATGCCGGCGCGCCGGCCTGAAGCCAGGAGGCCAGCATTGTTGCCGCAAACCCACACACGACTTGCCCCACCACCGCCTGAGCGGCCACAAGATACTGCGGCAAACCTCGCCTGAAACCATTGATTTTCAATCACATCTTGTTTACCCCGTTCAAGCGGCACATACTGAGCTAAGTCGCATTCCCCTAATGCAGATATTCGGGATCCGCCCGTTCATCCGGGGAGAAACGCATGCATGACCTTCAATTCATCCGCGAACACAAGAGCCTGATCAATCACGCGCTCAAGCCCTTTCATCCGCATCATCTGCGCTACGTGCCGGAAGTGTGCGCCGGCGACGCGGAAGTGGTGTTGCTGATCTCCCCCGCGCCGGACACGTCGTACTTCGACATGTTCGAGATGGAGGAGCGGCTGGCGCAGCAGCTGGGCGTCAGCGTGCAGCTGATCAGCGAGAACGGACTCAGCGGACAGGAGCGCAGGCAACTGCTGGAAATCGCCCAGGAAATCTAGCCGCATGCCCACGCCGGCCGAACGATGCCAGCACATGCTGGACGCGTTGCAGAGCGTCCTTCAATACACCCAGGGCGCCAACCTCGCCTCGTATCTGGCGAATGGGATGCTGCAGGATAGTTGCTGCTACCAATTCGTGATCCTGGGAGAGGCGGCCAAGGACTTAGCGCGCTTGGCCGCCCCGCAGATTTCGCAGTATGCTCCCGGCCTCGTTCAACAGCTTAGCCATGCCAACAAGCTCAGGTGCAAGTTAGTCCACGATTACCACCAACTTGACCAGCGCATGATATGGAACACCATCCGGGGCGACGCCCCCGCCCTGCTCCAGGATTTGGCTCAGTTGCGGCCTTATCTGTGACGCGCCTACCCTGCTCAAGCTTTCCGCCAGTCCCGGCTTTGCCTCCATTCCTGCGTATCGACATACGCACAATCGCATTGCCTGTATTGATCCTTACCCGTTATATTCAATTCAACTAAGAAATTTTACTTAGTCTGCCTGAGCCATACCCGCCATCCACGCAGGAAACCGTCATGAGTCAAGCGCACGCGAAATGGGGACGCCTCAGCACCCGCATCACTCTGGTGGCCGCCGCCGCCATTTCCCTGGCTTTCGCGGTCATGATCGCGCTGATCGCTCGGCTCAACTACACCTCGGCGCTGGACACCGGCTACCAGCTCTCCTCCGAGCAAGCCGACAGCTACGTCAAAAACGCAGAGAACACGCTGTCGCAAGGCTTCCTGCTGCCGCGCCACCTGGCGGACTCCGTGGCCGGCGTCAAGCGCGGCGGCAAGCCGGACCGCAAGCAGACCGACAACGTCATCCAGGAAATGCTGGACCATGCGCCGCAATCCATCGGCCTGTGGATGCTGTGGGAACCCAACGCCTTCGACGGCGACGACAACGCCTACCGCTTCGACTGGCCGCGCCACGACCCTACCGGCCGCTACCAGCCCTACATCACCCGCAACGCCCAGGGCAAGGCTCAGATGGACGTGATGATGTCAGCCGACCGCATCAAGGAATTCCCCAAGTACAAGGAACATCCGGAAACCTACAAGCCGGACTACGAGAAGACCGGCTGGGGCGATTTCTACTTCGTGCCCAAGCAGCGCGGCCGCGACACCATCACCGAACCCTATCCTTACGAGGTGCAGGGCAAAATGGTGCTGGAAAGCTCACTGGCGGTGGTGATCAAGGATGCCACCGGCAAAATGCTGGGCGTGTCCGCCACCGACGTGGCGCTGGACCAGCTGCAGAAGCGCTTCGGCCAGATCCAGCCCGGCGGGAGCGGCTTCATCCGCATCGTGTCCGAAGGCGGGCTTTATGTGGTCAGCCCCAAGGCTGAGCTGCTGGGCAAGCCGGTGCCCAAGGAGGATGCGCTGTTCCCCCACCTGGCCGACGTCAAGAAAGGCGAGGACTTCGTCTATGAGGACGGCGGCTTCACCCACTTCTTCCACCCGATACGGATAGGCGAGACCGGCCAGTTCTGGTCGCTGGGCATCAGCATGCCCACCGCCGCGCTCACCGCCGACGCCCGCAAGGCCATGCTCAGCGCCATCGCCATCGGCGTGGTGGCGCTGGCCTTGATCCTGCTGCTGCTGGCCGCCGCGATCCGCTCCCAGACCCGTCCGCTGAACCGGCTGGCCGAGACCATGGAACAATTGGCCGGCGGCGGCGGCGACCTGACCATCCGCATAGACATCGCCAACCGCGACGAGATCGGCCGCACCGCCGACGCCTTCAACCGGCTGCTGGACAGCCTGCGCGACATGTTCGTCAAAGTGCGGGACCAGAGCCGCCAGGTGTCCGAGTCCGCGCTGACGCTGAGCCAGTCGGCCAGCCAGGTGCACGACGCCTCGGCGCAACAGTCCGACGCCGCCACGGCCAGCGCCGCCAGCGTCGAGCAGGTGACCGTCGGCGCCCAGCACATCGCCAATACCGCGCAGCAGGCCGGAGACATCGCCCGCGAAACCGGCTCCCTGACCGAGCAGAGCGTGGCCAAGGTCAACCGCGTCACCAGCGAAATCCAGCGCATGACCGACAGCATGCACGCGCTGGCCGAGCGGATGAACGGCCTGGGCGAGCGCTCCAGCGAAGTGACCACCATCGTCGGCGTGATCAAGGACATCGCCGACCAGACCAATCTGCTGGCCTTGAACGCGGCGATCGAGGCCGCCCGCGCCGGCGAACTGGGCCGCGGCTTCGCGGTGGTAGCGGACGAAGTGCGCAATCTGGCCGGCCGCACCGCCGAAGCCACCATCCAGATCACCCGCATCGTCGAGGCGATCAGCAACGAAACCCGGCAAGCGGTCAGCGACGTGAAGCACAGCAGCCAGCAGGTGGATCTCAGCGTCGGCATCGCCGAGGAAGCCAACCAGGCGATGCTCGAAGTGCAGAGCTATAACGGCCAGTTGGTGACCAGCATCGTCGACATCGCCTCCGCCACCCGCGAGCAATCGAGCGCCAGCGTGGAAATCGCGCAGAACGTCGAGCGCATCAGCAGCATGGCGCAGAGCAACAACCAGACCGTGCGCGAGGTCAGCGATGCCGTGAGCCGGCTGCGCGAACTGTCCGGCGAGCTGGAGCAACTGGTCGGCCACTTCAAGCTGTAAGCGCCCTTCCCCCCGCTCCAAGCCCTGCCTCGCCGGGCTTTTTCATTGCCGCCCGTCCGCTCAAATCCCCGCCGCGCGCCAGGCCAGCAGCACGGCGAAACCCAATAGCAGCAAGCCGCAGCCTGCATCCAGCCATCGCCGGCCGCGCGCGCCCAGCCGGGACAACAGCGCCCCTCCGCCATAGGCCAGCGCCAGCCACCACGACGCGGAGCCGCAGAATACCCCGGCGACGATGGCCAGCTGTTGCGCGCCGCTGGCCGGCATGCCGCCGGACAAGCCGGCCGCCACCGCGGCAAAGGACAGAATGGTCATCGGATTGCTCAAGGTCAGCAACAGCGTGCCGGCATAGGCGCGCCGCAAGCCGACACCGCCCTCCTCTCTATCAGCCGGCTCAAGCGCCGGACGCCGCAGCGTGGCCATCCCCATCCAGGCCAGCAGCGCGCAGCCGGCCCAGCCCAACGGCCGCGCCAGCTGGCCGGCGAGATGCAGTGTCATGCTGCTGCCCGCCACGCCCGCGATGGCGAACAACGCGTCGGCGCTGGCCGCGCCCAGCCCGGTGGCCAAACCCAGCCGCGGACCGCCGCGCAGGGTGCGGCTGATGCACAACAAACCTATCGGCCCCACCGGCGCCGCGATCGCCAAACCTATCAAGCCCGCCTGCCAGAACATGTTTTCTCCTCCCTCGGCCATAGCCATAGTCTGCCGCCATGCAAAACCGATGCCCATGCGTTTTCTTCGCCTGGACGCTATGCTGGCCTTGAAAACCAAGGCAAAGAGACAAAGGGAGTTTACGAATGGAAGTAGACGCCAAAGCTTGGGCGATATTGGCCGCCCTGCAGGCCAATGCGCGGCAATCGCTGACCGAACTGGCGCAGACCGTCGGACTGTCGGTGCCTGCGGTGTCGGAACGGGTGCGGCGGCTGGAGGAAGCCGGCGTGATCCACGGCTATCACGCCTGGGTGGCGCCGCTGCGCGCCGGCTACGCGCTGTCGGCGCTGGTGGGCATCACCGTGCCGCAGCCGGACAAGAAAACGCTGCTCGCGCGGCTGGAGGCGATGCCGGAGGTGATGGAATGCCATCACGTCACCGGCATCGACTCCTATATGTTCCGTCTGCTGGCGCGCGACGTCTCGCATCTGGAACAACTGGTGGCGAGCCTGAACGACCTGGGCGAGACCCGCACCGCCATCATCCTGTCCACGCCCATCCAGGGGCGGCCGGTGCGGCCGCCCCGCTGAGCCGGTTCACAAGTCCAACGCCACCTGGTGGTGTAGCAGCCACTCGTTCAGGCCCAGCGCCATCTCCAGCCCGGCGCGCTCAGGCGAGGTGCTGGTCTTGCCGAACGGCCGGTCCAGCAGCTTCCACGCGGCGGCCTTGTCCAGCAGCGGCAGCGCCGGCGACGAGGCGTCGTCCAACACCCGGGTCAGGCCCTGGCGCAGCGCCTGCTCGTAGGCCGGGTCCTGGGTGGCCGGATACGGGCTCTTGACGCGCTGGACGATGGAGTCCGGCAGCACATCCTTGCCGGCCGCGCGCAGCAGGCTCTTTTCGCGGCCGTCGAAGTTCTTCATGCTCCACGGCGCGTTGAACACGTATTCGACCAGCCGGTGGTCGCAGAACGGCACCCTCACCTCCAGCCCTACCGCCATGCTCATCCGGTCCTTGCGGTCCAGCAACGCCTGGACGAAGCGGGTCAGGTGCATGTGGCTGATCTCGCGCATCCGCCGCTCGCGCGGACTGTCGGACGCCAGCCGCGGCGCCTCGGCCAGCGCCTGCGCGTAGCTGTCGCGGCGAAAACCCGGCATGTCCAGTTCGCGCAGCAATCCCGGCGCGATCAGCGACTGCCCGTCGAAGAAGGAGCCGCTGGATCCGGCCAGCCACGGGAAAGTGTCGCCGTCCACCGCGGCGGCGTCGTGGAACCAGCGATAGCCGCCGAACACCTCGTCGGCCGACTCGCCCGACAGGGCCACCGTCGATTGCGCCCGGATCGCCTCGAACAGCTTGTACAGCGACGGCAGCATGTCGCCCCAGTAGGCCGGCGGCAGGTCCTGCGCGCCCAGCACCGCGGCGCGCAGGCGCGGATCGGCCAGCTCGCGGCTTTCCAGCAGGATTTCCTGGTGCTCGGTGCCGGCGTGGGCAGCCAGATCGCGCACGAAAGGCGCGTCCGGCGAGCCGCGCAGGTAGTCGGCCTCGAACTCGACGCCGTGCTTGACGAAATCCACCGAGAACGAGCGCACCGTGCCCTTGCCCTGGCGCTGCATGCTTTTCGCGGCCAGCGCGGTGACCACCGACGAATCCAGCCCGCCGGACAGCAAGGTGCACAAGGGCACGTCGGCGATGATCTGACGCTCCACGATGTCTTCCAGCAACGCGCGCACGGTGTGGATGGTGGTCGACAAGTCGTCGGCGTGCTCGCGCGCCTCCAGCTGCCAGTAGCGGCGCTTGCTCAGGCCGTTCCGGTCTATCGCCACGATCTGGCCGGGCCGCACCTCATGCATGCCGGCGAACACCGCGGCCTCCGGCGTCTTCACCAGATCCAGCATTTCGCGCAGGCCCTCGGCCGTCACCCGCCGCTGCGCGTCCGGGTGGGCCAGGATGGCCTTGGGCTCGGAACCGAACAGCACGCCGTCCGGCATCGGATAGTAGTAAAGCGGCTTGACGCCCATCCGGTCGCGAACCAGCAGCAGCCGCTGCTCGCGCGCGTCCCACAGCGCGAACGCGTACATGCCGTTCAGCCGCTCCAGCATCGCCTCGCCCCATTGCAGATAGGCGCGCAGCACCACTTCAGTATCGCTGCGGGTGCGGAAAGCGTGGCCCAGGCCCTGCAGCTCGCGGCGCAGCTCCTGGAAGTTGTACACCTCGCCGGTGTAGACCAGGCACGCCAGCGTCTTGCCGTCCTCATCGGCGGTCATCGGCTGGCGGCCGCCCTCCAGATCGATGATGGACAGGCGGCGGTGACCCAGCGCCGCATGGCGGTCCAGCCATAGCCCCTCGTCGTCCGGCCCGCGCCGGGCCATTGTCCGCGTCATCGTCTCCGCGACCGCGCGCTGCTCCCGCAGATCGCGCTCGAAACTCACCCATCCGGCAATTCCACACATGGTTCGGCTCTCCTCTTGTCAGGCGGCCGGACAGGTGGTCCGCCCGGTCCGCATTATGCTTTATGCATAATCAGTCAGAGAAAGGCCGCCGCGCGCGTGGAACTGGTAATAAGAATGGGATGTTGACGTATTTCGCTCAGGCCCGGCATGACCCGGGCCTGGGCGTCAGCCCGCCTGACGGCAGGCTTTGTCCGGCGCCTGGTATGAACGTGAGACGTCCAGCGGCGCGGCGTAGGGAGAGGACCAGGTCTGTTCGTGCAGTTCGGCGATGCGCCTGGCCATGGACTCGCTGCGCAGCGCCACTTCCAGATTGCGCGACTTGTCCATATAGCCGCCGCTCCAGTTGCTGGTGCCGACCCAGGCTATCCTGCCGTCTATTTCCATGGTCTTGCTGTGAATGACGCGGGCGAAGGGGATGCACGCGCCATCCCGCGGAATGGTCACCACGCGAACCTCCATGCCTGGCAGCACAGCCAGGCTTTTCAGATAGTCCACGCCCGGCTTTTCCAGATTCCAGTCCGACACCATCAGCTTGACCCTGACGCCACGCGCCAGCGCGCCGCGGATGGCATTGTCGAATACCGGGTAGTAGCTGCGCGGCTTGCCGAAGCTGAGCGGCGCGTAATCCAGCAACTGGATGCGCACCTCGTCCTTCGCCTCGGCCATCAAGCGCGGCAACGCCTGTTCGGAATCGCCGACGCCGTCCGGATTGTAGGCGTTGGGGCTGGCCAGCAGCACCGCCGGCTGGGACAGGTCCGCCGCCTGCTCCACCTCGCGCAAGGGCTTGACCTTGCCGCCGGCAGCCAGCGTCGCCTGCGCCGCCCAGTCCTGTTCGAAAATGGCCTGCATGCGGCCGGCCATCGCCGCGTCGTCAACCTTGAGGCCGGTCTCATGGATGTGCTGCAGCGAGCGCCAGTCGAAATTCTGGCTGCCGACATAAGCGGACTGTCCGTCCGCCACGATGAATTTGGCGTGGATGATGCCGTTGCCGGTCAGCTGGTTGTAGTCGAGCTGGCGGTACTCCAAATTGGGAATGCGCTTGAGCCGCTCTATCGTCGCCGGGTCGCTGGCGAACATGCCTTTCTTTTCCATCAGGAAGCGGATCTTCACGCCGCGCCGCCCAGCGGCGTCCAGCCGCTCGATGACGCCGTCCATCAGGCTGCCGGGCTGTCCCGCCACATAGAACTGCTCCAGCGCGATCTCCCGCTTGGCCGAATCGAACAACTGTCCCCACGCCGTGGCCGGGTCGCGCAAATCCGGCGTGTCCAGGCCGGCATGCCGCGGCGCGGTGTGCACCAGCTCGAAACCGGAAATGGAGAAATCGGCGCGGGCCAGCGAGGACGCCATGATCAGGGCCAGCGGCCACCAGCGTTTGGACATTGCAGCATCCTTTAGAAAAGGGCGCATCATGCCATGGACATGTTAAGCGGGTGTGTAGCCGGCACGAAAAAAGGCTGCCCCGCAGGGACAGCCGTCAAGACGGGCCCGCTGTGGTCCGTCAACGAAGCGAAAGCAGCGAAATCACGCGATAGCGGCTGATGCCCAGCAGCGCCGGCACCAGTTGCTGCAAATGGTTGAAGTCGGCGGTCTGATTGAGCCTGGCGTTGAAATCGCTGACGAAGCCGCTGGCCCAGCTTTGCTCATCGGTGCGGGCCAGCTGCCCTATCGATTGCCTGGCTTCGGCGATGGCGCTGCCGATGGCCGCGCGGGTTTGCTGCAGCTGGGCGATGGAGCGCACCACGCCTTGCAGGGTCTGGCGCACCTGGGCATGGTCGTCCAGCTGCCACTGCCCCGCGTCCAGCGCAGCCGGCTCGGCCTGGGCCGGCAACGGTTGCGGCATGCCGCCGGGAAAGCGCATGCCGCCGCCGCGCACGGTCAGGCTGTCGCGCAGGCGCGCCCAATCCTGCTCGCTGCAGCTGAAGCCCAGCCGGCCATGATCGTCCAGCTCGCAGCGCGCGCCCAGCGGACCGAGCGCCTGGTTCAGCCGACGCAGCGCGGCGTCGCGGCTGATGCCGTCGCCCACCCGCACCGCGGCCGGCGCGGTCTGCCCATCCAGCGCGAACACCAGGGTCTCCGGCTGGCCGCCGGTCAGGCTGTCCAGGTCCAGGCCGCGCACGCTGAAGCTTTGCCGAGCGGGCGCGCCCAGCGATAGCCGCAACTGGCTGTCCAGACTCCCCGCGCTGTCGGCCTGGCGACGTTGCCAATTAGCCTCCAGCTCGCCGCGCTGGAACTTGAGGCTGCCGCTGTCCAACTGGCGCTGCGACAGCTGCCGGCTGAGATTGCCCTTGAAGCTTTCCATCTGCCGCAGCATGCCGTCGACGTAGCCCAGCGCGCACTGCGCGGCGCTCAGCTGCTCGTTGAGCTGGGTGCTGTAGCGCCAGCCGCTGGCGGCCCCGGCCGACGGACGCGGACTCTCCAGCGCCGGGCGCGCGGCCGCAAGCGCGCGCGGGCTGGCCGCCGCGACGGCCGCGCCGTCCTTGCTCCAGCGCTTGTCGCCGCTGGTCTGCTTGATGCCGCTGAACGTGGTGGACATGGCTTAGATCACGTCGAACAGCGTCAGCTGGCTGACCTTGCCGTAGGCTTTCTGGCTGGTCTGCAGCGCCATCGACAGATTGTTCATGTCGATATAGGCGGTGGCGTAGTCCAGGCTGCCCAGCTCGATGATGCTTCCCTGGTTGGCCAGGCTCAGACTGTCATGGTTGCCGTCCAAGGTCTTGAGCACGTTCTGCGCGCCGCCCAGCTCGGAAATGGTGCCGCCGACTCGATCCAGCGCGGCGTCCACGCCGTTCATCACCTCGCGCATGGTGGCGCCCACCGCCGGGTCCTTGCTGTCCAGGGTAGGGCTTTGCAGCGTGGCGATCGCCTTGTCCAGCTGGTTGAGCAAGGGGGCCATGGCCTCCAGCGTGACATTGGATGTCTGGGTCACGCCCTCGCCCACGGTCACCTGCTGCCGGTCGCTGTTGCCGTTGTAGCGGTAGCGGCTGCCGGCCGGCTGAGCGTCGTCCACGGCAATGGTGGCGCTGTTGACCGCGCTGCCTGAGAACATGTAGCGGCCTTCGCTGTCCTTGGTGTTGGCCGCGTACAGGATGCTGTCGCGCAGACTGGCCAATGGCGAGGCCATCGCCTTCAGGTCGTCGGTCGCCGGCTGGTTGGCCGCGGCCACCAGCAGGTCGCGCGCGTCGCGCAAACTGAAACTGATGCCGCTCAGCAGCGTTTCGTTCTTGGTCAGCTGCGACTTGAGCGCGCCGATATTGTCGCGGTACTGCTTCAGCGACGCCTCTTCGCGCTGCAGACGCAGCAGGCGCACGCTGGCGATGGGATTCTCCGACGGCACGAGCATGCTCTGGCCGCTGGACATCTTCTGCAAAAGCTCTGACATGCCGGAACTGCTGTTCTGCATGGCCAGCAGCACGACGGATTGGTACTGGTTGCTGGAAATACGCATGCTAAGTCCTTACAGGATGGCCAGGGTGCTTTCGAACAGCTGGTTGGCCACCGAGATCACTTTCATATTGGCCTGGTACATCTTCTGGAATTCGATCAGGCTGACCGCCTCTTCGTCCCGCTGGACGCCCGAGGTCGCCTGCCAGCTCTTTTCCGCCTCGGCGCGGATCACATTGGCGGTGTCCAGCCCGGCCTTGTTCGCCTGGCTGGAAATGGCGAGGTGGCCGATCATCTGCGAATAGGCGTCGCCCAGCGTCACATTGCCGACGCCGGCCAGCGGGAAAGCTTGCTGCTTGACCTTCAACACCTCGAGCAGATTGTCGTTGTTGCCGGGCTTGGCCGGATCGGCGGAAAAACCGAGCTCGGAGGCAAGGATGCCGGTGCTCTGCAACAGGCCGTGGGCGGCGCCGGCGTCATAGCGGAACAACGGCTTGCCCGGCTGGCCATTCATGTCGTAGCCCTTGGCCAGCTGGTCGTTGACGCGGGCGGCCAGTTCGCCGGCCAGCGTGCGCACCTGGGCCTGGACCGGCCGCAGATTTTCCGCTTCGAAGCGGTTGAGCCCGCCCAGCTGGCCGCCGAGATCAGAACCCGCCATCGCGTACTTTTCGGTGCCGAAAGCCAGCTTCAGTTGCTGGCTGCCATCCGGCTGGGCCTCGCTGGACAGTGTGGCGGCGCTGTCGGAGGCCACCAGCGGCAGGCCATTCTTCAGCGAAATGGTCTTGCTGCCGTCCGGCTGCGCCACCACCCTCACCTCGATCAGCGAGGACAGCGCGTCGATCTGGCGATCGCGCTCGTCCTCCAGGCCGGATGTGTTGATGCCCTGGGCCTTGGCCGACGTCAGCTTCTCGTTCAGCATCGCCAGATTGGCGGTGGCGCTGTTGATCTGCGTCAGCGTGGCGTTGCGCTGTTCGGCGATGGCCCCCAGCTGCGAGGTGAGCACGCCGTCCAGGTTGTTGAAGCGCTGCGCCAGCGCGCCGGCCGAGCGGACCACTTGGTCGCGCATGGTGTTGGAGTCCAGGCTGGCGGCGTTCAGCGCGGCGAAGAACTGGTCGAAGCCTTCGGACAGGCTGCTGCCCTTGCTGCCCATCACCTTTTCCAGCTGGGTGAAATACGGCTGGGAAGCCGACATCGAACCGACATTGGAGCCGGCCTGCCATTGCAGCAAGTTCTTGTAATCGTCGCTGAAGCGGCGAACGTTGCTGACGTTGACGCCGTAGCCGGCGCTCAGCGGATCGCCGGCGCCCGGAGCCTGGGTGGCCAGCACCACGCCCTGGCGCGAATAGCCGGGCGTCTGCTGGTTGGCGATGTTCTGGCTGGCCGTGTTCAGCGCGACCTGCGCCGCCTGGGCGCCGGACAGCGCGTTATTGATCATGCGCATGGTTGGCTGTCATCACTTGGTGAGTGGGAACATGGGCGGGGCGAAGGCCGCCAGCCCCTGGCCGGCATCCCGGCCCTGCTTCAGACTGGCGACGGCGGCGTCCACATCCTTAACGGGAATATTCCCATCCTCCGGCAGCAGCTGCGCCAGGATGACCTTGGCGATGCCGAAAGTGCGCTGGCTGGCCAGCTGGTCGGCCAAGGCGCCGTCGGCGATATCCAGCATGTCGGCGTTCATCGAGTTGGCGAAGACGCTGTCCTCGCCCGCCACCTCGCGCGTGGTCTTGCGCATCTGCTTGAACATCTCGCGGACGAACTGGGCCTCGAACATCTCGGCCGCCTTTTCCGCCTTCTTGCGGTATTCCGGACTGGCGGCCGCCACCGGCGCGTCGCCGCCGGCTCCGGCGGACGGGTTCTGCAAATCGTTGTTCAGCATCAGATCACCACCAGTTCGCCGTCTATCGCGCCGGCCTGGTCCAGCGCCTGCAGGATGGCCATCACGTCGTCCGGCGTGGCGCCGGTGCGATTGACCGTATCGATGATGGCGCGCAGGCTGGCGCCGGCCGGCCACTTGAACATCCGCCCCTGGCCCTGCTCCACCTGCACCCGGGAGTCGGGCACCACCTGGGTGGTGCCGTTGCTGAACGGGCCGGGCTGGCTGACCTGGGACGACTCGGAAATCACTACGCGCAGGCTGCCGTGCGACACCGCCGCCGGGCGCACGGTGACGCCCTCGCTGATCACCACGGTGCCGGTGCGGGAGTTGAACACCACGCGCGGGATTTCCGCGCCGACGTCCACGTTCAGCTTCTCCAGCCGCGCGACGAAGGCCACGCGCTCGGTCGGATCGCCCGGCGCCCTCACCTCGATGGTGGTGGCGTTGCGGGTGGTGGCGATCTTGCCGTAGCTGCGGTTGATCGTCCTCACCACATTGGTGGCGGTCTCGAAGCTGGGGCGGCGCAGGCTCAGGCGTATGCTGTCGCCCTGCTCGAAATCGCTGGGAATCTCGCGCTCGATCGACGCGCCGTTGGGAATGCGCCCGGCGGTGGGCGTGTTGACGGTGACGCTGGAGCCGCTCTTGCCCTGCGCCGACAGGCCGCCTATCACCACGCTGCCCTGGGCCAGCGCGTAGACTTCGCCGTTGGCCGCCTTCAACTGGGTCAGCAGCAGCGTGCCGCCGCGCAGGCTCTTGGCGTCGCCCAGCGACGACACGGTCACGTCTATGGTCTGGCCGCGGTTGTAACCGGGCGGCAGGCTGGCGCTGACCATCACCGCGGCCACGTTCTTGACGCGGGTGTCGGTCTTCTCCGGCATCTTCAGGCCGAACTGCTTGAGCATGTTGGCGACCGACTGGCCGGAGAACTTCACCTGCGAGTTGTCGCCGGTGCCGTCCAGGCCCACGACGATGCCGTAGCCTATCAGCTGGTTGTCGCGTATGCCTTCCACATTGACCAGCTGCCGCAGCGGACGGGCCGCGGCCGGCAACGACAACGCCGCCAGCAAGGCGGCGGCGATCAGGCTTCGAATCTGTCTCGATATCATGAAAAACCTTAGAACGGCATCAGCGGGCTGGCGAAGAAGCGCATCAGCCAGCCAGGACTGTTGGCGTCGGCCAGCGCTCCGCTGCCGGAATAGCCGATGCGGGCGTTGGCGATCCGCAGCGAGGAAACGCGGTTGTCGGTGTCGATGTCTTCCACCCGCACATAGCCGGCCAGGCGCAGCATTTCCTCGCCCTGGTTCAGCGCCAGCTGCTTCTCGCCCTTGACCTGCAACAGGCCGTTGGGCAGCACCTTGTGCACCACCACGGTCAGCGAGCCGGCCAGCGCGTTTTGCTGGGTGGAGCTGGACGAGCCGTTGAAGTCGCGGTTGGCGTCGATGCCGACCTGGGCGTTGAAGGTGGTGTTGCCGATCAGCGAGGGGCCGATCTTGGCGCCGGACTTCTTGCCGAAGCTGGTGCCGGCCTGCTTGCTGGCCTGGGTGGTTTCTTCCAGCACCACGGTCAGCACGTCGCCGGGGCGGAAGGCGCGGTTGTCCGAGGTCAGCGACAGCGAGCCGCCGGACGTGAACACGCCGCCGCCGATCGGCTGCGAAGTCTGCTGCCGCATCAGCTCCGGCAACGGGTCCGGCTCCGGCGGCGGCGGCTGAAACTGGGCGCAGGCCGCCAGCAGCAAGGCCGCCAGCGGCGCGAGGCGGGCAAGCGTCATCGTACCGACTGGCCCAGCTGCTGCAGCATATTGTCGGCGGCGGACAGCACCTTGGTGTTCATCTCGTAGGTCCGCTGCGCGGCGATCATGTCCACCATCTCTTCCACCACCTGCACATTGGAGCCTTCCAGGCTGCCTTGCTTGAGCTTGCCCAGCGCGCCGCTGCCCGGATCTCCGGCATTGGCGTCGCCGCTGGCGTCGGTTTTCTGGAACAGGTTGTCGCCCAGCGCCAGCAGGCCGGCCGGATTGATGAAGCCGGCCAGCTGGATGCGGTCCACCGCTTCCGGCGTGGTGCTGGTGCCGCGGGTCACCGACACTTCGCCGGTTTCGCTGATGGAAACCTTGGAGGCGTCGGTCGGGATGCGGATTTCCGGCTCCAGCGGCAGGCCCTGGGCGGTCACCAGCACGCCGTCCTTGTTCAGGCCCAATTGGCCGGCCCGGGTGTAGCCGGTCTCGCCGTTGGCCATCTTCACCTGCAGGAAGCCCTGGCCGATGATGGCCACGTCCAGGCTCTGGTTGGTGGTGGTGATGTTGCCCTCGGTGAACACCTTCTGGCTGCCCACCAGCCGGGTGCCGTTGCCCATCTGCACGCCGGACGGCGAGGTATTGTTGTCGTCCACCTTGCTGCCGGGCTGCTTCTCGACCTGATAGAACAGGTCTTCGAACATCATGCGGTCGCGCTTGAAGCCGGTGGTGTTGACGTTGGCCAGGTTGTTGGCGATGGCGGTCAGGCGCGCGTCTTGCGCCTGGATGCCGGTTTTGCTGATCCAAAGTGCCGGATTCATCGTATCTCCCAATCAGTCGGGCGTTCAGCCGCGCACCAGGCGGTTGCCCGCTTCGTTCATGTCGCTGGCGGCGTTGAACAGCTTCATCTGCATTTCGAAATTGCGGTTGAGCGTCATGGTGGACACCATTTCCTCCACCGCGGACACGTTGCTGCGCTCCAGGTGGCCGCTTTGCACGCGCACGCTGTCGTCCACCGGCAGCGGGCCGCCCTGGCGCGCGGCGATCAAGCCGTCAGGGCGCTTGCCCACTTCGCGCGCCTCCGGCTTGACCAGCTTGAGCTTGTCCACCGGCTGCATCGCGTTGTCATCCGGGTTCAGCACGGAAATCGTGCCGTCGGCGGCCACGCTTGCCTTGAGAAAACCTTCGGGCAGGCGGATCTGGCCGCCGTCGCCCAGCACCGGGTGGCCGTTGACGCTGAGCCCGCCGTCGGCGCCCACCGTCATGCTGCCGGCGCGGGTGTAGGCCTCGCTGCCGTCCGGCGCGGCGACGGCGAAAAAGCCGTCGCCCTGCAAGGCGATGTCCAGCTCGCGGCCGGTCTCCACCACGGTGCCGTTGCGGTCGGACAGCGCGGTCGGCGCATTCAGGCTCAGCAGTCGGGCGTCGTAGCCGTAGCCGGGCACTTCCTGGCTGACGGCGGTGTCGATGTCGGCGCGAAAGCCGCCGGTTTCGGCGTTGGCCAGGTTATTGGCGTGGATCTGCTGCGCGCGCAGCATCCGGCCCGCCCCGCTCATCGCGGTGTAGATCAGCTTGTCCATCGCCTTACACCGCCTGCATCAGCGCCTGCATCACCTGGTTCTCGGTGGAGATCACCTTGGTGTTGGCCTGATAATTGCGCTGCGCGGTCATCAGCGACACCAGCTCGGAGGTGACGTCGACATTGGATTGCTCCAGCGAGCTGGTGACCAGCTTGCCGGCCATATTGCTGCCGGCCGGCGACAGCAGCGCCGGACCGGAAGCGGTCGACTCCTGCCAGCTGGTCTGGGAGGCCGCGGTCAGCGCGCCCTGATTGGCGAAGTTGGCGATGGCCAGACGCGCGACCACCTGCTTCTGGTCATTGCTGTAGCTGACGATGACTTCGCCCTTCTCGCCCAGGCTGACGCCGGTGCGCGCGCCCGGCGGATAGCCGTTGGCGGCGCTGCGGGTGGTGCTGCCTTCGCCGGCATACTGGGTGGTGCCGCTGTAGTCCAGCGCCACTTTCAGCGCGCTGGCGCCGGCCGGGGAGCCCAGGTCCAGGTCCACCGGAGCGGTAGGCTGCGTCATCTTGCCATTGGTGTCGAACTTGAGATCGGTGGTGGCGGCCAGCATCTTGTCGCCCAGCTGGTAGTGGACGGTGATGGTGCTGTCGGCGCTCTTGCAGAAGTACTGGGTCAGGTTGTGCTTGTTGCCCAGCGAGTCGTACACCGCGGATATCGTGGAATGGTTGAAGCTCTGCGACACGCCCTTGTCGAACGGCACTGTCTGCACCGCCCAGCCGGCCGACATGTTGCCGGTGTACTTCAGCTGGTCGCTGGGCTTGGCCGGAATGTTGCCGGTGGGAATCTGGATGTCGCCCAGCGCGCCCAGCACGCCGTCCTCGGACTGGCCGTAGCCCTGCACGCGGCCGCCGTAGTTGTCGATCAGATAGCCTTCTTTGTCAGTGTCGAAAATGCCCACCCGGCTGTAAGTCACCGCGCCGGCGGTGCTGCGCGACACATAGAAGCCGCGGCCGTCGATGGCGGCGTCCAGCGCGCGGCCGGTGTTGACCAGGCCGCCGTTGCGGCCGATGTTCTGACTATTGGGATTGGCGTTGACGCCCATCGCCTGGCTGCCCGCGTAGGCTGAGGCGAAAGTCACCCGGCCGGACTTGAAGCCGTAGGTGCCGGAGTTGGCGATGTTGTCGCTGACGCTGCCCAGCTGGTTGTTGACGGCGTTGATGCCGGAAAGGGCGATCTCGAAGCTCATGGTTATCTCCGGGGTGACTTTAAGCGGAAAGCAAGGCGGATACGGAAGAAGCGGGGAAGTCGCCGATGCCGGCCAGGCTCAGCACCGGCTCGCCGCCGTTGACCGGCAGGCGCACGCCGCCGACCTCGGCCTTGAGCTCGAACAGCCCCTTGCTGCCGGACGCGGTGGACAGCTCCAGCTGGTAGTTGCCGGCGGCGAGATGGTAATCGGCCAGCTTGATCTTGAAATCGGACGCGCCCGCCGCGCGCTTGCCCAGCTCGATGCGGGTGCGCTGGCCGGCGGCGTCGGTCAGGATCAGCGTCGCGCCGTCCTCCTGGCCTGCCAGCGTCAGGCGGCCGTTCAGCTCGCCCTGGCCGTCGCTGCGGATGCGGTCGGTCTGCACCAGCACCGGCTTGCCCACCTGCGCGCCCAGCGCCACGCCCTGCAGCTCGCGCAGCATCGCGCCCTGGCTCTGCAGCTGCTTGAGCATGTCCTGGGTGCTCTGCATCTGGCTCATCTGCGCCAGCTGGCTGACGAACTGCGACGGATCGGCCGGATCCAGCGGACTCTGGTTGCGGATCTGCGCCAGCAGCAGCGTCATGAACATGTCGTTGGTCGGCTGCGCGCCGTTCTTGGCCACGTTCTGCGCGCCATCCTTCTGGCCGCCGTTGGCGGCGAGCTGCCTCGATTGCGCCTGTTCCACGCTCATGCGGTATCTCCCAGTTTCAGCAGGTCCTGCTGCATGGTTTTCACTTTGGCCAGCACCTCGACATTGGTCTGGAAGGCGCGGGTGGCGGACAACATGTCAGTCATCTCCTCCACCGCGTTGACGTTGCTGTAGAAAACATTGCCGTCGGTGTCGGCCAGCGGATTGCCCGGCTCGTGCGCCTTGCGCACCGGCTCCTGGTTCTGCACCACGTCCAGCACCTGCACGCCCATGCCCTCGCCCTGCATCTGGCTGCTGAACACCGGCTTGCGGCCGCGGTAGGCGGCCTGCTCGGTGCCGGCGGAGGTGTCGGCGTTGGCGATGTTGCTGGCCACGGTGTTGAGACGCACCGTCTGCGCGGTCATGGCGGAACCGGCGATGCGCGAGATGTCGCGGAATGACATGGTTTATTGCCCCGCTATCACTTTGGCCAAACCGTGCAGCTTCATGTTGATGAAGGTGAGGCTGGTCTGGAATTCGGAAACGTTCTGCGAGAACTCGGCCTGCTCGACGCTGAGCTCGACGGTGTTGCCGTCGCGGGACGGGTGATTGGGAAGGCGGTACAGCAGATCGCCGCCGCCGTCGTCGAACGCCAATGGCGAATCGGCGGCCGCCGATGCCAGCGCCGCCTTGAAATCGATGTCACGCGCCTGATAACCCGGGGTGTTCTCGTTGGCGATGTTCGACGCCAGCACCCGGGTCCGATCCGCCCGCAGCCGCAAGGCCTCGGGATGGATGCTCAGGGCCTTGTCCAGATGCATGCCCATTGCCTTGACCCTATCAGTTCACTACCATGTTCAAGCTATTTACTATGAATAGCTATTCAATTGGAAAGCGATACTAATAAGCGCGCCCGTCACCGTATACGCAACAATTACCACGCATTTTGTAATGGAAAAATTCGCAAAAACCCGCTACAGCCTCGGCTGCCTGCTGCTCGCCATCGCCCAAACCGCCCTGGCGGCCTCGCCGGCCGAACAGGAAGTGGAGCGCCAGGCGCAAAAACTGGTCCGCCAGCGGCTGGCCGACGCCGGACTCGATCAAGCCGACATCCGGCTGCAGTTGCTGCCCCCGCGCGACCTGCCCGCCGCCTGCGCGGCGCCGTGGCAGGCCGACGCGGCCGATAGCCGCGCCTTCAGCCGCATGCGCTTCGAACTGCGCTGCCCCGCCAGCGGCTGGCGCGGCGCCGTCATCGTCCGCGCCGCCGCCAGCGCCCGGGTGGCGGTGGCCGCGCGCGGCTTGCGCGCCGGCGAGCCGCTGCGGGAAGAAGACATCGCCTGGGCGAATCGGCCGGTCAGCGACCCGGCCGATCTGTTCGGCGCCGCCGCGCCGCCGCAGGGCCTGGCTTCGCGCGCCGCCATCGCCGACGGCCAGCCCTTGCGCCGCCGCCAGCTGCAGGCGCCGCTGCTGGTCAAGCGCGGCGCCGAAGCCCGCATCGTCGCCCGCCAGGACGGCGTCGAGGTCAATGCCGCCGGCGAGGCGCTGGACAATGGCCATCAGGGCGAAACGATACGCGTGCGCAATCTTTCCAGCGGCAAGGTGATCCGCGGCCGCGTCGGCCCCGGCGGCGAGATCGAGCCGCTGGACTGAGCGCCGCGGATGGCGGTGGTGTATATCTCGATCAGGCATCCCGCCTCAAGGAGAACGCCATGAAGAAAGCGCTGACCGCCATCCTCGCCCTGCTGCCGTCGCTGGCGCTGGCCGCCCCCGCCGCCTCCGCGCCGCACGGCCGCGATCCGGCCCGCTTCGGCGAGATGAAAGCCAAGCAGCTGCAGATGTTGTCTCAGCACATCCAGGTGCTGCAATCCGCCCAGCGCTGCGTGCAGGCGGCGCAAACGCCGCAGGCGCTCCAAAGCTGCCGCGAAGCGCTGCGCCAACAAGTCGAGGCGATGCGGCCAGGCCATTAAGCTATCCGCCCCCGATTTTCGCATCCCCGCCCTGGCTGGCGGCAAACCGCCGCTCATCCCACTCCGCCGCGTCGGCCAGGCCTCAAGCCACCCGCAAGCTTCAAACCGCCAGTCGTTCGGGGGCCGCGGGGTCCGCGCGCAATATCCCGCCAAGGGAATTAACTAAGCGGAAACTTTCATTTCACATATCCGTTTCGCATCGATACATTCTGCATATCAGATAATTATGTATTTTGTATCCACCATGCAAAGCATCAAGCACTCCCCTTCCGCGCAGCCCATCCGCTGTCGCAGCCTGTCCGGCTAATCCCTTCCGGACAGGCGCACCGCTTCCTCCCATAACAAAGAAAGTTTCGTGATGATCAAACACACCCTGCTGCTGGCCGGGCTGGGCGCCGCTTTGCCTTTTTCCGCCCACGCCGCCGATGCCGGCGACAATTCGCTGGAACGCGTCACCGTCACCGGCTCCAACCTGCGCGCCAGCTCCAAGGCCAAGACCAATCCTGTGCAAGTCGTCAGCGCCGCCGACATCGAGCGCAGCGGCAAGACCAGCCTGCCCGACGTATTGCGCTCGCTGGCCGTCAACAGCGGCAACAGCTTCAACGAGCAGTACACCGGCAGCTTCTCGGCCGGCACCGCCGGCGTTTCGCTGCGCGGCCTGGGGCAGCGCAACACTCTGGTGCTGGTCAACGGCAAGCGCGTGTCCAACTACGCCACCGCCCAGGACCTGCAGGAAACCTTCGTCGACCTGAACTCGCTGCCGCTGAAAGCGGTGAAGCGCATCGAGATCCTGAAAGACGGCGCGTCGGCCATCTACGGCTCGGACGCCATCGCCGGCGTGGTCAACATCATCCTGTACCCGTCCTACCAGGGGCTGGAGCTGGGCGCCGACATCGGCCGCGACACCAGCACCGGCCAGGATGAACGCCGTTTCAATCTGCTGGCCGGCAAGGGCGACCCGGACAAGGACGGCTACAACGTCTGGTTCTCCTTCGACGCCCAGAAGCGGGACCGGCTGGACCAAAACGGGGTGGACTGGCTGAAGGACAACGATTTCCGCGGCCTGCCTGGCGGCAAGCTGGTACGCACGCCGACCAACTACTACAACGGCAACCCGACCCAGCGCTTCCCCATGGCGACCGGACCGTTGCAGGACCTGGACTACAGCGCGGTAAACCCCGGCAAGAGCGGCCGCATCTGGGCCTACAACCCGGCACAGTACACCACGCTGATACCGGGCATAGAGCGCTATCACGCCGCGCTGCACGGCAGCTACCGCTTGAACGCCGCCACCGAGGCTTACGCCGAATTCCTCTACGGCGCCAATCACAGCACCCAGATCTTCGGGCCGCCGCTGTCCGTCTCCGGCAGCCTGCGCGCCTGGGACGCGGCCTCGCAATCGCTGACGTCGATCAGCAACGTGCTGCCGGCCGGCAACCCCTCCAATCCCAACGCCTCGCCGACGCCGATCACCGCCAACCTGTTCGATCTGGGTCAACGAAACAAGACCGACAGCGTGTCGTTCCGCCGCCTGCTGCTGGGCGTCAAGGGCAGCGGCGACGCCTGGGACTGGGATGTGTCCGGCCTGTACTCCGACAGCCGGCTGCGCGAATACGCGTATAACTTCGTCAACCGCTACGCCTACGAGCGGCTGCTCGCCAACGGCGGCTACAACTTCATCGACCCCTCGCGCAACAGCGAGGCGGCGCGCGACAGCCTGCGCATCAGCACCATGCGTCCCGCCTGGTACCGCGTCGCCAGCCTGGACGCCACCGCCAGCACCGAGCTGGCGCAGCTGCCGGCCGGCCCGGTGGGCTTCGCCGCCGGCTACCAGCTGCGGCGCGAGATGATGAACGCCGGCACCTCGGCGGAAGTGGCCAGCGGCGCCGAGCTGCGCCCGGCGCTGGACCTGATCCGCGGCGGCCGCACCATCCAGGCGGCCTACGGCGAATTCAACGTGCCGCTGCACAAGACCCTCAGCCTCAGCGCCGCCGCCCGCGCCGACCACTACAGCGATTTCGGCAACGCCTTCTCGCCCAAGCTGGGCCTGCGCTACCAGCCGCTGGAAAGCCTGACTCTGCGCGGCTCGGTGTCGCGCGGCTTCCGCGCGCCGTCCCTGCCGGAAATCACCAGCAGCACCGCCGTCAGCTACAGCGCGGCGCAAGACCCGTACGATCCGCTGACGCCCGGCCAGAACGTCGCCTTCACCCACCTGATCACGGCGAATCCGAACATCAAGCCGGAACGATCCACCAACGCCAACCTGGGCCTGGTGCTCGCGCCCAGCGCCGATACCAGCGTCAGTCTGGATTACTACCGCATCCGGCAACGCGACGTGATCGGCCTGGAAGACGTGGGCAACATCATCCGCAACCCCGGCGCCAACCCCGGCGCCATCGTCCGCGACGCCCAAGGCCGGCTGCAAACCATCACCCAGCAATTCACCAATCTGGGCGACCGCGAGACCTCGGGCTTCGACATCGAGCTGCGGCAGGGCTGGAAACTGCCCGGCGGCAAGCTGACCCTGGCCGCGCAATGGAGCCGGCTGCTGTCGTTCCGCCAGCCGCTGCAGCAGGGCGGCGACATGCAGGAAGGCGCGGGCAGCAATCTGCTGGGCGCGCTGCCGCGCTGGAAGGGCCAAACCTCCGCCAACTGGGATGCCGGCAACTGGTCGTCCACCCTCACCTGGTTCCATACCGACGGCTACACCCAGACCGGCAGCGATACCACGCAACAGCAGGTCAATGGCCTGGACACCCTCAACCTGAGCGCCAGCTACGCCGGCATCAAGCGCACCACGCTGACCGCCGCCGTGCAGAACCTGACCAATCGCCGGCCGCCCTGGGACTCCAACGCCAGCCACTATTACGACGCCACCCAGTACGATCCCGGCGGCCGCGCCTTCACCCTGGGCGTGCGCTACAAGCTGGACTGAACCTCCAACCACCGGCATGACGGCGCTCGCCAAGCGGGCGCCGTTTTTATTGCCGCGGTATCAAAGATCAGTAAATCTACCTATTCTGTATTAATCTGCACTAGACAGTACCCATAAGACCGCCCGCCCAAGGACGGCTTGAACACGCTACTCGCCCTAGTTTTGATTGAAGGAATGCAGGAATGGTCTTTTTCACCCGATCTCTTACCCGACAGCTTGAAACCACCCAGCACAGTCTGGCGCAAGTCCACAGCAGGCTGGCCGCCATCGAGCGCTCAATGGCGGTGATCGAGTTTTCCGCCAATGGCGACATTGTTCAGGCCAACGACAACTTTTTGAACGCAATGGGCTACCGCGCCGACGAGATCGTCGGCCGCAACCACCGCATGTTTTGCCCGCCCAGCTTTGCGAACAGCGCGGACTACCGGGAGTTCTGGCAGAAACTAGGCCGCGGGGAATTCCAATCCGGCCACTTTCTCAGATTGCGCAAGGACGGCGGCGAAATATGGCTGGAGGCCAATTACTCGCCCATCGTCGACGAGGCCGGCAAGGTGACCGGAGTGATCAAGGTGGCCACCGACATCACCTCCCAGGTTCAGGCGGAGCAGGACAGCAAGGCGCTGCGCCAGGCGATAGACCACTCCATGGCGCGGATCGAGTTCGATCTAGACGGCAACATCCTGGACGCCAATGACAATTTCCTGAAAGTATTCGGCTACCAGCGCGCCGAAGTGCTCGGCAAGCAGCACCGCATGCTGTGCGAGGCCAGTTACGCGCAAAGCCCTGAGTACGGCCAGCTGTGGCAGCAACTGAGGCAAGGGCGCTTTCTGGAAGGGCAGTTCCGCCGGGTGAACCGCAACGGCGACGTGATCTGGCTGCAGGCCACCTACAACCCGGTGCTGGACCCGAACGGCCGGCCGGTGCGGGTGGTGAAGTTCGCCAGCGACATCAGCGAGCAGATGACGAAGCTGCGGCAGCAGGCGGAAAACGCCCAGTCCGCGGTGCATGCGTCGGAAAACACCGAGCAGCTGTCGATACAGGGCAGCTCAGTGCTGGAGCAAGCCACCACCGAGATCAACCGCGTCGCCGGCAGCGTGGAAACCTCGTCCGGCATCCTGTCCAAGCTGGGCGACAGCTCCGACCAGATCGGCAGCATCGTCAACACCATCAGCGACATCGCCGACCAGACCAATCTGCTGGCGCTGAACGCGGCGATCGAGGCGGCGCGCGCCGGCGAGATGGGCCGCGGCTTCGCGGTGGTGGCCGACGAGGTGCGGAAACTGGCCGAACGCACCAGCCAGTCCACCGGCGAGATATCCGGCATCGTCAAGAGCATCCAGGACGATTCCCGCTCGGCCATCGACGCGATGCGGCAGATGCAGGAGCTGGCCGGCAACAGCCTGCAGTTGGCCGACCAGGCGCGCAGCGCGATCCAGGAGATCCGCACCGGTGCGCGCGACGTGGTGCTGGTGGTGAAAGAAGTGTCGGAACTGCTGCAGCAGAGCTGAAACGCCGAAACGGCGAAAAAGCCGGGCCGCGATCATGCGGCCCGGCTTTTCATTCCATCCGATTGTCCCAGGGGAGGCGCGGCGTCAGTAGCCCAGGCCGAGCGCGGCGCGCACGTCGTTCATCGTCTCGCGCGCCACCTTCTCGGCGCGGGCATTGCCGTCGGCGAGGATTTCGGACACCAGCTTCGGATTGCTCAGGTATTTTTCCGCGCGCTCGAACATCGGCTGCTGCTCGCGCACCACGGCGTCGATCACCGGCTGCTTGCAGTCAAGACAGCCGATGCCGGCGGTGGTACAGCCGGCCTTGACCCACTCTTTGGTCTCGCCGTCGCTGTACACCTCGTGTAGCTGCCACACCGGGCACTTGGACGGCGTGCCCGGATCGGTGCGGCGCACGCGGGCCGGATCGGTCGGCATGCCGCGGATCTTCTTGCTCACCGTCTCCGGCGCTTCGCGCATGGTGATGGTGTTGCCATAGGACTTGGACATTTTCTGCCCGTCCAGGCCCGGCATCTTGGACGCGGCGGTCAGCTTGGCCTCGCACTCCGGCAGGATGGTCTTGCCCTTGTTCTCCAGCCAGCCGTGCAGCCGCTCGCGATCGGCTGCGCCCAGGTTCTGGCTGGCCGCCAGAATATCGCGCGCCTGCATCAGCGCTTCCACTTCGCCGTCCTGCAGATAACGGTTGCGCAGCTGCTCGAACAGCTTGCCGGCCTTGCCGATTTTCTTCGCCGCGGCCTTCGCCAGCTCTTCGAAGTTGGGTTCGCGGCCGAACATGTGATTGAAGCGGCGCGCCACTTCGCGCGTCAGCTCGATGTGCGGCACCTGGTCCTCGCCCACCGGCACCAGCCCGGCCTTGTATACCAGGATGTCGGCCGCCTGCAGCAACGGGTAGCCGAGGAAGCCGTAGGTGGTCAGATCCTTGTGGCTCAGTTTCTCCATCTGGTCCTTGTAGGTCGGCACCCGCTCCAGCCAGCCCAGCGGCGTCACCATCGACAGCGCCAGATGCAGCTCCGCGTGCTGCGGCACCTTGGACTGGACGAAAACGGTGGACTTTTCCGGATCGACGCCGGAGGCCAGCCAGTCGATCACCATCTCGTTGATGGACTTGCCGATGATGGACACATCGTCGAAGTTGGTGGTCAGCGCGTGCCAGTCGGCCACCATGAAGAAGCATTCGTGGCTGTGCTGCAGCTCCACCCAGTTCTTGATCACGCCGTGATAGTGGCCAAGGTGCAAGCTGCCGGTGGGGCGCATGCCGGAGAGAATGCGGTTGGCGGACATATTGTTATGCTCTCGGTTGCGCGGGAAATGAAAAGCCGCCGGCTCCATCCGGCGGCCAGGCCCGCTCAGGGTTCTAGAAAAACAATTGCAGCAGATGATACATCAAGACATACAGCGGCTGCAGGATGACGCCCAACAGGCCGCTGGCCACCAGAATCAGCAGCAGCCACATGCCCCAGCCCTCGGTCTGCGCGTAGCGCCAGGCGATGCCGGGAGGCAGCAGGCTGTAGACGATGCGGCCGCCGTCCAGCGGCAGGATGGGCAGCAGATTGAGCAGCATCAGCGAGATGTTGATGCTGATGCCCGCCTTGCTCATCAGCATCAGCGGATCGCGATAGGCGCCGTCCATGCCCAGCGCCAGTTTCAGCAAGGCCACCCAGGCCAGCATCATCGCCAGATTGGCCAGCGGCCCGGCCGCCGCCACCCAGCGCATGTTCTGGCGCGGCTTGCGCAAGGCGTTGAAGTTGACCGGCACCGGTTTGGCCCAGCCGAACACGAAGCTGCCCAGCCAGATGGTCAACAGCGGCAGCAGCACCGTGCCTATCGGGTCGATGTGCTTGAAAGGATTCAGCGTCATCCGCCCCTGCAGATAGGCGGTGTCGTCGCCGAAGCGGCGCGCGGCGTAAGCATGCGCCGCTTCGTGCAAGGTAATGGCCAGCAATACCGGCAACGCATAAATCGTGACTTGCTGCACCAGCTGATTGGGGTCGAACATGTCCGTTCTCCGCGCTCTGCCACGCTATGAACATGACAGCCCCGCGCGGATTTGGCAAATCCGGCCGCAATCGCGCCGCTACAGAACCAAGCTCAGAATCAGCATGTTGACCAGTTTGAGCAGCGGCATCAGCAGGCCGCCCAGCACGCCGCTGAACATCAGCAGCAGCAGGATCCAGAAGCTGTAAGGCTCCACCTTGGAAAACTGCCAGGCCGCGCGCGACGGCAGCAGCGACTGCAGAATGACGCCGCCCGGCAGCGGCGGCAGCGGAATCAGCGTGAAGATCATCAGCGCCACATTGACCTTGATGCCGATCAGCCCCATCCATTGCAACGGCGCGCGGAAATAGTCCGGCGCGTAGGCGGAGGCGGCGATCGCGCCGGCCCACAACAGCGCCATGGCCAGATTGGCCAGCGGGGTGACCACCGCCACCTTGGCCAGGGCGGTGCGCGGCTTGCGCATCGCGCCCGGATTCAGCTGCAGCGACTTGGGCCAGCCGATGATGAAGCCGCCCATCGCCACGCCTATCATCGGCAGCACGACGGAGCCGATGGGATCGATGTGGGCGAAGGGACTGAAGGTGCGCCGCCCGGTCATGTAGGCGGTGCGGTCGCCCAGACGGTCGGCCATGAAGGCCTGGGCGCCGGCGGGCATGGTGATGGCGAACAGCACCGGCAATATCGACACCGCCAGCGTCTGGATCAAAGAGAGTTCCTGCATGATTTCCTAACAGACAAAAAATGAATCAAAAACCGAACGGCGCGAGCGCGCCCTTGCCCTCGCGAACCAGTTCCACGCCGTCGGTCATGTCGATCACGGTGGTCGGCTCGGTGCCGCACCAGCCGCCGTCGACGACAGCGTCCACCTGGTGCTCCAGCCGCTCGCGGATTTCATAAGGATCGGAAATCGGCGCGTCGTCGCCCGGCAGCATCAAGGTACAGGACAAGATGGGTCCGCCCAGCTCTTCCAACAAGGCCAGCGCCACCTTGTGATCGGGCACGCGCAGGCCGATGGTGGCCCGCTTCGGGTGCAGCGTGCGGCGCGGCACCTCCCGCGTGCCCTGCAGGATGAAGGTGTAGCTGCCCGGCGTGGCGCTCTTCAGCAGCCGGTACTGGCGGTTGTCCACCTTGGCGTAGTTGGCCAGCTCGGACAGATCGTGGCACACCAGCGTCATCATCCGTTGCTTCAGGTCCACGCCGCGGATGTCCAGAATCCGCTCCATCGCCTCCTTGTCGCCGAGCGCGCAGCCGAGCGCGTAACAGGAATCGGTGGGATAAGCGATCACCCCGCCCTCGCGCAGGATCTTCACCGCCTCGCGGATCAGCCTGGCCTGGGGATTGTCGGGATGGATCACGAAGAATTGCGCCATGTTCTTGTCCTTGTTATGTCAGCCCGCCGGCCTCAAGACGCGCGCGTCCAGCTCGCGCCAGATCGGCTTGCAGATGGGCGGCAAGTCCTCGGTATGGCCGACGTCGCGCCCGCCCTCGCCCGGCGCGTGGAAATCGCTGCCGCTGCTGGCGTAAAGCCCGTGGCGGTCGGCGTGCAGCGCGAACTTGTGCATGTCGTCCAGGCTGTGGCTGCCGCAAGCCACCTCGATGCCCTGGCCGCCCGCGGCCTGGAAGTCCAGGATCAACCGCTCGATCAGCGTCTTGCCCATATCGTAGCGGCCGGGATGGGCGATCGCCGCCATGCCGCCGGCGCCGACGATCCAGCCGACGGCGTCCGCCAGGCTGGCCCATTCGTGCGCGACGTAGCCCGGCTTGCCCGGCGTCAGGTATTTGCGGAACACGGCGCGCATGTCCTTGACCGCGCCGCTGTCCACCAGATGGCGGGCGAAGTGGGTGCGGCTGATCATTTCCGGATTGTCGCACCAGCGCATCGCGCCCTCGAAGCAGCCGGCGATGCCGGCCGCCTCGAGCGAAGCCCCCATCTGCCGCGCCCGCTCCAGCCGGCCATCCCGTATCGATTTCAAGCCAACGGCCAGCGCGGGCTCGTCCGGATCTATGCCCAGGCCGACGATGTGCACCGTGTGCCGGCCCCAGGTCGCCGAGATTTCGACGCCATTGAGGAAGGGGATGCCGTGCCGCGCGGCGGCGGCGGCGGCCTCTGCCAGGCCTCCGGTGCAATCGTGGTCGGTCAGCGCCAGCAAGGACGGCGCGCGCGCAGCGGCGCGGTCTATCACCTCGGTCGGCGTCAACGCGCCGTCCGAAGTTCTGGAATGGAAATGCAGGTCAATATTGGCCATCGTCGCCTCCCCCGGCCCGCCGCTCCGCCTGGCGCTTCTCCCTGGCTGCCAGCCGCGCGCGGTAGGCGCGCAGCTCCTGCTGGTGGATATCCAGGATGCACGGTTCGCAGCCGCTGCCGCAGCACATGTCGTCGCCCACCTCGAACGGCGGCTCCGGCATGATGTCGGCGGGGTCTTCCATGTCAGGCCGCCTCGACCGCGATCAGGAAGCCATCGCCGCTGACCTGCTGGCCGGCGCGGATCTTGCAGGTCTTGCGCAGCTCGACCTGCCCGTCCACCGACACATTGCCCTCGGCGATGAAATGCTTGGCCGCGCCGCCGGAATGGCAGACGTTGCAGGCTTTCAGCAGATCGCACAGCGCGATGTACTCGCCGGAGAGTTGGTAAGTTTCCTTCATGTTTTGCACACTCGTTCTGGACAGGCTTGTGAGCGGCCTGTGGACAAGGCCGCCAAGCCCTTAATCTGTCTGATGTTTTCTTCGCCGCCCGTTTTTTAGGCAGCTTCGCCGGACTATCCACGCCGCCGGCGAACAATATTGTGGAGCCGCTGTGGACAAGCGCGGCAAACCGCTGATTCGCTTATCCATTTCCAGGCTGATCATTTTTTAGGCAGGCAGCAACGGCAAAAGTGCCGCCATCGCCCGCGCCAGCCGCGCCTCATGCGTGCCGGCCAATTCCACCGCCGCGATGCCCTGCCGCGCCAGTTCCTGCCGATGCAGATCCAGCAGCCAGTCACGCTGGCCAGGATGGCTGCGCAGCGGGTCAGGCTCCCAGGGAATGTCGGGACAAGCGAGCACGGTCAGCGCGTAATCGCGCGGCCGATATAAGGCCAGCAGCGCGTCGGACGCCTGCCCATGCGCCACTTCGGCCCAGATCTTGCAAGTCAGCGCCGTGGTGTCGCACAGTAGGATGTCTGCTCCCGCCTCCTCCGCGCGCCTTTCCGCCGCCAGTTGGCCGGCGGCGATCGCCTCGATGTCGGCGATGCTGGACACATAGGGCCTGTCCGCATAATAGGCCCGGGAATACTCCTCCACCCACGCGGCGCTCATGCCCAGCTCTCGCAATCGGTGCGACCAATCCCGGGCCAGCGTGCTCTTGCCGCTGGATTCCGGCCCGACGATCGCCACCCGGATAGGCCCTGCGGCCCTTTGCTGCCCCATCATCCGTCTTCCCGGCCTTCGCCGGCCATTGTTCAGGCCAAGCCGGACATTATACCCCGATGGACCATGGTTTCCCGGATTTTCACAAGCACCGGGGACAGCCCTGTGAGCCGGCTGTGGACAAGAACCGCAAAGCATTGAATGCCTTGGCCTTTCCCAGTGTTGATTATTTTTTAATCATTTCAACATTTTTTCCCCATCGCCGGTGCAGAGCCGTGTGGACCGGTTGTGGATAGGCACGGCAAGCCGCTGTATGGGAAGGGAAAACCGGCATCGCCTGTTTTTTAGGCAGCTTTGCGCGCCGGCGGCCTGGCGTCATCCACCGCGCCGGTACACAAAGCTGTGCGCAGGATGTGGACAAGCCGCACAAGCGGCTGATTTTCCAAGACTCACGCCTGACTGATTATTTTTTAAGCAAAAATGCCGTCCATTCCCACCGGCCGCAAAGCCGGATCATCGCGCCGGTTTCCCACACTCGCGGTGCAAAGCCATGTGGAAGCGTTGTGGACAAGCCACGCAAGTCCCTGAGCGCAAAGCATGAAAAAAGGCTGCCTGTTTTTTAGGCAGCCTTTGATTTCAACGGGGAAACTCAAACCGTCATTTCGCCGCGCAGCGGGCGGACCAGTTGCTTGCGCAGCTCTTCGCCGGACATCCCCGCCGACAGCAGCGCCTGCAGCTTGGCCAGCGCGGCCTCCGGCGTCAGATCCGCGCCCGGCAGCGCGCCGGCGCGGGCCAGCGGCTGGCTGGCGGCGTACGCGCCCACCTCCACCGCGCCGCTGGGCGCCTGGGTCAGCGTCAGCACCGGCGCGCCCCGCGCCGCCATCGCCGCGATGCCCTGCAGCAGAATGGGATCGGCCGGCGCGTTGCCGCTGCCGTAAGCCAGCAGGACGGCGCCGTCCAGCCCGCCGTCGCGCAGCGTCTGCCCCGCCAGCGCGCTGCCGTAGCCTGGCGTCAGCATCAGCGCGGCCAGCTTCAGGCCTTCGTCTATCCGCAGCGGCCGCCACTCGCCGTCCGGCTTCAGCCAGCGCTCCTTGCGCCAGTGCGCGTGGATGGCGAACTCGGCCAGCGGCTCGGCGTTGGGGCTGTTGAAGCCGGCGAAACGCTCGACGTCCATCTTGCGGACGCGGCTGCCGCGCAGCAGCAGGCGGTCGAAGGCGACAGCCACTTCATTGAGGTCGGGCTGGCAGGCCGCCTCCAGCGCATCGGCCAGATTGCTCCAGCCATCGGAGCGCGGATGCACCAGCGGCAGCTGGGCGCCGGTCAGCACCACCGGCTTGGCCAGTCCGCGCAACGCGAACGCCAGCACGCCGGCGGTGTAGGCCATGGTGTCGGTGCCGTGGATGACGACGAAGCCGTCGTAGTCGTGGTAGCGGGAAACCAGCGCGTCCAGTATCTGGTTCCACTGGCGCGGCGTCAGCGCGGAAGAATCGATCAGTTGTTCGAATTCGACGATGTCGAACTCCAGGCCCGGGCGGGCGAAACGCTGCAGCAGGCGCGGCAGCAGGCCCGGCACGGGGGCCAGGCCTTCGGGTGTGTGGTCCATGCCTATGGTACCACCGGTGTAGAGCACCAGGATTCGGCTCATTGCATACTCCATCGCACTTGGTCTGCGGACGATGGTAGCGCAAGCCTCACCCGGCGTCACACGCCAGCGGAACAGGCGGGATCAGCGCAGCGCGTCGGACACCGCCACGTCGATCGCGCGGCGGGCTTCGTCGATGTGATGGACGATATCGCGCTGCAGCGAGCGCAGATAGGGATCGTCCTCGCGGTGGGAGGCGTCCTGCCGGGCCTTGTTCAGCAGCGTCTTGGCCTGATGGAAGCGGTCTTCCGGCCGCCAGCGCGCGTCCGGCTCAGCGCGGTCGTAGATGTCCTTGCCGTCGTCGATGGCGGCGTCGCGCATCTTGCGCATCGCCTTGTTGATTTCATCGACGGCGTGCCGCTCGTCGTCCATCACCCGCGGATAGTCCGGGCGGGCCAGCAGATCGCGCGCCTGCCGCAGATCGCTCATCGCGTGCAGGTAGTAGGGGTGCTCCTCGGGATGCCATTGATGCTGCTGCCAGGTCCACGCGTCGCCTTCATGCCAGCCATCGGCCAGCGCCGGGGCGCTCAACATCGCGTTGCCGGCGGCGGCGAGCGCCACAATGGCCAGAATTCCACGCAGTTTCATGATTGTCTCCTCGTATGATCGAAATCGGTCCGGCGCTCAGCGCAGAGCGTCGTTGATGGCTTGCTGCACCGCGTGGTGCGCGGCGTCGACGTGATGCAGGATCCGGCGTTGCAAATCGCGCACCCAGGGGTCGTCTTCCTGGTGGCCGGCGTCGCGGCGCGCGGCGTCCAGCAGCTCCAGCGCGCGGTGGAAGCGGTCGGTCGGGCTCATATGGCCATCGGGCTGCTCGTAGCGCCAGGGATCCTTGCCGTCCTCGATGGCGGCATGCTGCATCTCGCCCAGCGCCGCGTCGATCTCGGCCACCGCGCGGCGCTCGTCGTCGGCGATCTGCGGATAGTCCGGCCGCGCCAGATAAGCGCGCGCCTGGCGCAGATCGCTCATCGCATGCAGATAGTAGGGATGTTCGGCGGGCCGCCAGTTGCGCGGTGCCTCCACCTGCACCGTCACCGGCCGGTACACCGTTCGAGGCGGCGCCACCACGCAGGCGCTGAGTCCGCACGCCGCCGCCAGCGGCATCAACCGGACGAGGCCGGCAATCATCGTTTTCACCATTCGTCTCCTGGATTTCGGGCCGGATCGGCTCAGCCGTCCGGCCTGCTGTATTCAGTTCCTTGCAAAACCGATTACAGCTTGACCGCTCCCGGCAATGAATTCAGCAGCATTCAGGTTTCGGCGTGTAAGCGTTTGTAGCCGCCCAGGCCAGGAGGCATAGCCGTTTTTCCCGCCGATGTCCGAATTTCCCCCCTTGGTTAACGAACATGAAGCGCGTTCGAATCTGCATATATACAGTCGGCAAAAAAGTAACAGACAGACTGTCTGTTTGTCATTTTTATAGAGTTTAAATTCAAAAATTGACATGAGTTAAACAAATGGCAGTTTCATAATGCTAAAACGAACTTTGCTTGCGCATAGCAAGTCCATTTGCATCAGATTTGAAAATAATTTAGCCGACAAGCGAACAAAACCTGTATCGCGATCATGAACCGGAGCGATGGCGGAACCCGGCTTCACGGTAAGAAACCGCCAGCTAGCCAAAACCAGCAAGGTGCACCATGTCCTTACACCGCAGTCACGATATCCAGGCATTGCAGGGCCAGACCCTGACGATACACATCAACGATCAACCCGTCGTAGCGGCCAGCGGCGAAACCGTGCTGAGCGTGCTCAGCGCCGTCGGCCTGCGCCAGCTCAGCCGCAACGACAACCAGCAGATCGCCGGCTCCTATTGCGGGATGGGCGTGTGCCATTGCTGCCTGGTCAAGATAGACGGGCGCCACAAGCGCCGCGCCTGCCAGACCGTGGTCAGCCCCGGAATGAAAGTGGAAACGGCCCATAACCGCCTGAACACGGAGGGCCTGAGATGAGCGCGAAACCGGTGATCGTCGGCGGCGGCCCGGCCGGCATGTCGGCCGCCATGGAACTGGCCCGACACGGCGTGGACAGCGTGCTGCTGGATGAAGCCTCCCGCGTCGGCGGCGTGGTCTACCGCGGCCCGCTGCGCCAGGGCGTGGTGCTGGACTACCTGGGCGAACGCTATCGCGAGAACATGCAGGCGCTGCACCGCGAGTTCGAGCAATACCGCAGCCGCGTCGACATCCGGCTGGACACCCGCATCGTCGGCGGCGGCGACGGCGAACTGTTCGCGCTGACGCCGAACGAACAGGTCGAAGCCATCCCCTACTCCCAGCTGCTGCTGGCCGCCGGCTGCCATGAGCGCAGCGTGCCCTTCCCCGGCTGGACTCTGCCCGGCGTGATCATGCTGGGCGGCCTGCAGCTGCAGATCAAGAGCGGCGTGGTCAAGCCGCTGGGCCGCACCGTGCTGGTGGGCACCGGCCCGCTGCTGCCGCTGGTCGCCTGCCAACTGCACCGCGCCGGCGTGGAAGTGGCCGGCGTCTACGAGGCCAGCGCCTTCGGCCGGCTGGCCAAGGAGGCGATCGCCCTGCTCAACCAGCCGCAGCTGTTCCTGGACGGCCTGAGCATGGTGGCCTACCTGAAGCGCCACGGCGTCCCGCTGCACTACGGCTGGGGCGTGGTGGAAGCCCACGGCGACGCCGAACTGGGCGAGGTGACCGTCGCGCCGTACGACGCCGAATGGCACGCCGACCTGACGCGCAGCCGCCGCCTGGAAGTGCAGACGCTGGCCGTCGGCTACGGCTTCATCCCGCGCACCCAGCTGACCCAGCAGATGGGTCTGGAGCACCGCTACGCCGACGACGGCTACCTGAAGCCGGTCAACGACGACTGGCAGCGCAGCAGCCGCAGCAACGTTCACTTGGCCGGCGACATCGGCGGCCTGCGCGGCGGCGACGCCGCCATCGTCACCGGCCGCATCGCCGCGCTGTCCATGCTGCTGCAGCTGGGCAAGCTGGACGAAGCGCAGGCGCTGAGCCGGCGCCAGGCATGCCTGGACGAACTCGCTTCCATCCTGCGTTTCCGCAAGGGCATAGACAGCTTCACCCGCCGCGGCCGCGGCCAGCTTGCGTTGCCGGCGCGCGACACCGTGATCTGCCGCTGCGAGCACGCCACCCGCCAAGACATCGACACCGCGCTGGAGCAGGGCGTCAACGACCTGATCAGCCTGAAGATGCGCACCCGCGTCAGCATGGGCGACTGCCAGGGCAAGATGTGCGTCGGCTATTGCAGCGACCGCCTGCGCGAGCACACTGGCAAGCGCGACGTGGGCTGGATACGCCCGCGCTTCCCGCTGGACCCGCTGCCGTTCTCGGCCTTCTCCGCAATCGATGCCCAACAGACTGAAGAGATTTGACATGAGCAAGCAATACGACATCGTGATCGCCGGCGGCGGCGTGATCGGCGCCTCCTGCGCCTACCAGCTGTCCAAGAACCGCGACCTGAAGATCGCGCTGATCGACAGCAAGCGCCCCGGCAACGCGTCGCGCGCGTCGGCCGGCGGCCTGTGGGCGATCGGCGAGTCGGTGGGCCTGGGCTGCGGCGTGATCTTCTTCCGCATGACCTCGGCCAAGCGCAAGCGCGACGCCGCCGGCGCCGCGGTGGCCGTGGACGCCACCACGCCGCACATCCTGCCGCAGAGCTTCTTCGACTTCGCGCTGGCCTCCAACGCCCTGTACCCGACGCTGCACCAGGAGCTGATGGAAAACCACGGCATGGACTTCAAGTTCGAGCGCACCGGGCTCAAGTACATCATTTACGATGAGGAAGACCAGCTGTACGCCGAGCACATCGCCGCCCAGATTCCGCATCTGGCCAGCGAAGTGCGCTGGCTGGACCAGGCCCAGCTGCGCGCGGACGAGCCCTATGTCAGCGGCCAGGCGCAAGGCGCGCTGGAATTCCTGTGCGACCACCAGGTCAGCCCGTTCCGCCTGACCGACGCCTATACCGAGGCGGCGCGCCAAAACGGCGTCGACGTGTTCTTCAACGTCAACGTCACCGGCGTCACCCGCCAGGGCAGCCGCGTCACCGGCGTCAGCACCGCCGAGGCCGGCGATTTCTCTTGCCACACGCTGATCAACGCCGGCGGCTCCTGGGCCGCCGAGCTGTCGCGCTGGGCCACCGGCCGCACCATCCCGGTCAAGCCGGTCAAGGGCCAGATCGTGCTGTCCGAGAAAATGCCCAAGCTCTTGCGCGGCTGCATCACCACCAGCGACTGCTACATCGCGCAGAAGGACAACGGCGAAATCCTGATCGGCAGCACCACCGAGGACAAGGGCTACGACACCGCCATCACCTACCCGGAAATCAACGGCCTGGTGCAGGGCGCGATCCGCTGCGTGCCGGAGCTCGCCAACGTCAACATCAAGCGCTGCTGGGCCGGCCTGCGTCCCGGCACCCCGGACGAGCTGCCCATCCTGGGGCCGGAAGACGGCGTCGAAGGCTATCTGAACGCCTGCGGCCACTTCCGCACCGGCATCCTCACCTCCGCCATCACCGGCGTGCTGCTGAACGGGCTGGTGCGCGGCGAGCCGCTGCCGCTGGACGTCACGCCCTTCCTGGCCGGCCGCTTCCCCAACCGCACCGAAAAACAGATGGATTTCGCGCTGCACGCCTGATCAAGTTCCTCTCACTGAGCCGCCACGGCCTGATGGCCTGGCGGTTTTTTTCCGCCCGCGCCGGCGGACATCGGCGGATGAAACCGTTTTGTCATATTAATGACGTCGTTTTGTCATCAATCCCTCATACCATCGCATCAGTTTTTCGATAGATAGGCCACCGGCCGCAGAAGGGGAGCAATGATGAAGCACAAACTGGGTTACATCGCCGTCGCCGGCGCCTTGGGTCTGATCGCCAACGCCGCCATCGCAGACAATCTCGCCGCGCTGGTCCAGGCCGCCAAGAAGGAAGGCGAGCTGAACACCATCGCCCTGCCGCACGACTGGTGCGGCTACGGCAATGTGATCGCCGGCTTCAAGGCCAAGTACGGCATCAAGGTCAACGAGCTGAATCCCGACGCCGGCTCCGCCGACGAGCTGGAGGCCATCAAGGCCAACAAGAACAACAAGGGACCGCAGGCGCCGGACGTGATCGACGTCGGCCTGTCCTTCGGCCCGCAAGCCAAGGCCGCCGGCCTGCTGCAGCCGTACAAGGTGTCCACCTGGAAGAGCATTCCGGACAACGTCAAGGACAAGGACGGCTACTGGTACGGCGACTACTACGGCGTGCTGACCTTCCAGGTCAACCGCGACCTGATCAGCAAGGCCCCGGCCGACTGGTCCGACCTCTTGAAGCCGGAATACAAGAACGCCGTGGCGCTGGCCGGCGACCCGCGCGCCGCCAACCAGGCCATTCAGGGCGTATTCGCCGCCGGCCTGGCCCAGGCCAAGGGCGACGTGGGCAAATCCGCCGACGCCGGCCTGAAATTCTTCTCGCAGCTGAACAAGAACGGCAACTTCGTGCCGGTGATCGGCAAGGCCGCCTCGCTGGCCCAGGGCACCACCCCCATCATCGTGCGCTGGGACTACAACGCGCTGGCCGACCGCGACACGCTGAAGGGCAACCCGAAAGTGGACGTGATCGTGCCGAAGAGCGGCGTGGTGGCCGGCGTCTACGCCCAGGCCATCAGCGCCTACGCGCCGCACCCGAACGCCGCCAAGCTGTGGATGGAATACCTGTTCTCCGACGAAGGCCAGGTGGCCTGGCTGAAGGGCTACTGCCACCCGATCCGCTTCAACGACCTGACCGCCAGGAAGAAGATCCCGTCCGAGCTGATCAGCAAGCTGCCGGACGCCGCCGCCTACAAGAAAGCGGTGTTCCCGACCATCGAGCAGCAGGAAGCCTACAAGGCCGGCATCACCAAGCAGTGGGACAGCGTGGTTGGCAGCAACGTGAAGTAACACGCTGCGTCTAGCCTTACCTCCGGGCCGCCTCTGGCGGCCCGTTCACCTAGAGAAACACCGATGTCCGCATCCTCAGAATCCATGCCGACGCCCTCCTCCCGCACAGCCATTCCCCCAAGCGCCGCCCGCGCCTCGCTGCTGTCGTGGGTGGGCGTCGCGCCCTTCCTGCTGTTCGCGCTGCTGTTCCTGATCCTGCCCACCGGCATGCTGATGGTGGGCGCCTTCCAGGACGCCCAGGGCCACTTCACGCTGAACAACATCGTCCGCCTGTTCGACGACAACATCCTCAGCGCCTACAAGATCAGCCTGGAGATCAGCGCCGCCTCGGCCATCCTGGGCACCGCGCTGGGCCTGTTGCTGGCGCTGGCGGCGATACGCGGCGGCCTGCCCGCCTGGATCCGCCCGACGCTGACCACCTTCTCCGGCGTCGCGTCCAACTTCGCCGGCATTCCGCTCGCCTTCGCCTTCCTGTCCACGCTGGGCCGGATGGGGCTGGTGACCATGCTGCTGCGCAAGTATCTGGACTTCGACCTGTACGCCAGCGGCTTCTCCATCCTCAGCTTCGCCGGCCTGACGCTGACCTATCTGTACTTCCAGGTGCCGCTGATGGTGCTGATCATCGCCCCCGCCGTGGAAGGGCTGAAGGACGAATGGCGCGAGGCCTGCGAGAGCCTGGGCGGCTCGGACTTCGCCTACTGGCGGCACATCGCGCTGCCGGTGCTGTGGCCCAGCCTGGTCGGCGCCGCGCTGCTCTTGTTCGCCAACGCCTTCGGCGCGGTGGCCACCGCCTACGCGCTGACCGGCAGCTCGCTGAACATCGTCACCATCCTGTTGTACGCGCAGATCCACGGCGACGTGCTGCACGACCAGAACCTGGGCTACGCGCTGGCGCTGGGCATGGTCCTGATCACCGGCAGCGCCAATGCCGGCTACATCTGGCTGCGCAAGCGCAGCCAAAGGGAGGCCGCATGAAACCCACCGCCACCTCGCGCCTGGGCGCCTGGCTCGCCATTCTGCTCGGCAGCGGCTACTTCCTGCTGCCCCTGATCGCCACCTTCGAATTCAGCCTGAAAATGAAGCGCGAAGGCTACAGCTTCGAAGCCTATAAAACGGTGCTGACCGACCCAGGCTTCCAGGCGAGCTTCGGCTACTCCGCGCTGCTGGCGCTGCTGACCATCGCCGTCGGCATCCTGCTGGTGGTGCCCACCGCATTCTGGGTGCAGCTCAAGCTGCCGCAATTGCGGCCGCTGATCGAATTCATCACCCTGCTGCCGCTGGTGATTCCCGCCATCGTGCTGGTGTTCGGCTACCTGCGCCTCTACGGCAGCGGCGGCTGGCTGCCGTTCACCGGCAGCGAGCGCGGCACCGACGCGCTGCTGGTGTTCGGCTACGTGACGCTGGCCCTGCCCTATCTGTACCGCTCGGTGGACACCGGCCTGTCGGCGATAGACGTCCGCTCGCTGACCGAGGCGGCGCAGAGCCTGGGCAGCGGCTGGTTCGACATCCTCAGACTGGTGATCTTCCCCAACCTGAAAACCGCCATCCTGTCCGGCGCCTTCCTGACCTTCGCCATCGTCATCGGCGAGTTCACGCTGGCCAGCCTGCTGGCCCGCCCGGCCTTCGGCCCCTATCTGCAACTGATCGGCGCCAACCGCGCCTACGAGCCGGCCGCGCTGGCCATCATCGCCTTCCTGGTCACCTGGGCGGCGATGGGGCTGATGCAGGTGGTCAGCCGCAACCGCGCCGCCTTCGGCGCAGACGAACATTGAATTGGAAACGGAAAGCATCATGGCATTTCTGCAAATCGACCATCTGAACAAGCGCTTCGGCCAGCAGGCCGTGGTCCACGATTTCAACATGCAGGTGGAGGCCGGCGAGTTCGTCACCTTCCTCGGCCCGTCCGGCTGCGGCAAGACCACGGTGCTGCGCATGATCGCCGGCTTCGAGACGCCCAGCGGCGGCGCCATCCGCCTGGCCGGCGACGACATCACCCGCCAGTCGCCGCAGAAGCGCGGCATCGGCATGGTGTTCCAGAGCTACGCGCTGTTTCCCAACATGAACGTGGCCGACAACATCGCCTTCGGCCTGAAGATGCAGAAGCGCTCCGCCGACGAAATCCGCCGCAAGGTGGGAGAAGTGATCGCGCTGGTGGAGCTGAACGGCCGCGAACTCCACCTGCCGCACCAGCTGTCCGGCGGCCAGCGCCAGCGCGTGGCCCTGGCCCGAGCGCTGGTGGTGGAGCCGCGCGTGCTGCTGCTGGACGAGCCGCTGTCGGCGCTGGATGCCCGCATCCGCAAGAACCTGCGCGAGCAGATCCGCGACATCCAGCGCCGCCTGGGTCTGACCACCGTCTTCGTCACCCACGACCAGGAAGAGGCGCTGACGATGTCGGACCGCATCTTCGTGATGAACCAGGGCAAGGTGGAGCAGGAGGGCGCGGCGGAGACCATCTACACCCAGCCGGCCACCGAATTCGTCGCCCGCTTCATGGGCAACTACAATCTGCTGACCGCCGAGCAAAGCCACGCGCTGCTGGGGCTGGAAATCCGCGGCCACCTGGCGGTGCGTCCGGAATCGATAGAACTGCTGGGCAGCGATGACGCCGCCGACGATCAGGCGCTGTCGGCGGTGATCCGCCAGCACCAACTGCTGGGCAACATCATCCGCTACCAGGTGGACGCCGGCGGCGCGACGCTGCAGGTGGACCGGCTCAACCGCCACGCGGCCGATCTGCTGCCGGCCGGCGCGCCGGTGCGGCTGCGCTTCGACCGCGACAATCTGCGCGAGGTGCGCTGAGCGTCAATCCGAGGACTCGGTCCCCTGCTGGAAGTAATGCATCTGCTGGCGCAGGCTGTCGGCGCGCATCGCCACCTCCTGCGCCGCCGCCGACAGCTCCTCGCTGGCGGCGGCGTTGTCCTGCGACAGCTGGTTCAGCCGCCGCATCGCCTGGTTGATATTGCCCACCCGCTGCGCCTGCTCCGTCGCCTCGCTGGAAATCCCCTTCACCAGATCCAGGGTCTGGCGGCTGGACTCGACGATATCGCTCAGTTGCTGGCCGGCGCTCTCCGCCAGCTCCACGCTGTCTATCGCCACCCGGCCGATCTCCTTGGCCGCGGCCTGGCTGCGCATCGCCAGCTTGCGCACCTCGTCCGCCACCACCGCGAAGCCCCGGCCGTGCTCGCCCGCCCTCGCCGCCTCTATCGCCGCGTTCAGCGCCAGGAGGTTGGTCTGGTAGGCGATGTCGTCGATGATGTCGGTGCGTTTGGCGATCTGGCGCATCGCCGCTATCGTCTGCTGCACCACCCGGTTGCCCTCGGCCGCCTGAGCGCTGGCGGTGTCCGCCATGCCGCCGGCGTGATTGGCGTCGCCGGCCATGCTGAACATGCTGCAGGCGATGTCGTCGATCGCGCTGCTGCTCTCTTCCGCGTCGGACGAAGTGCGCGCCGCGCCCTGCGACAGGCCCTGCGACGCGGAATTCAGCTCGATGGATGCATTGGCCACCGCGTCGGCGTCTTCCTTCACCTGCAGGATCACGCCGGACAGCCGCTCGCCCATCTGGCGGATGTGGGCGGCCAGGCTGTGGTCGTCGCCGCGCCGCAGCGGCAGGAAGAAGTCCAGCCGGCCGGCGGACAGCTCGCGCATGCCCCGCGCCACCTCGTCCGGCTCCGCGCCCAGGGTGCGGATGATGTTGCGGCCCACCAGCACGGCCAGGCCGATCGGCAACAGCAGCAGCAACAGGCCCAGCAGCACCAGATAGCCATACACCCGCGCGCTGCTCGCCTGCGCGTCCAACTGTCCGCGGATCTGCTGCAATAGCTGGCCCTGCAGCTGGTACAGCTCCGCCACCCGCAGGCCGGCGACGCGGAACCATTCGTCCGGCGTCTCGCTCTGCATCGCGCCGGCGCCGCGCGCCAACACCGCGTCGCGGGCCGACTCGAACTGCCGGCTGCGGTCCATCGCCGCCCGCAGCGCGGCCTCGTCGCCGCCGTATTGCCGGTATTGCGAGCGGCACAGCTCTTCCTGCGACTCCACGCCGCTGACCAGCCGGAAATTGGTGATGCTGAAGCTGCCCACGGTCAGCACGCCGGTCACCAGCCCGCGGGTGCGGCTGGTGAATTCCTTCTGGCAATTCACCGCAGACCACTGCAACAGCAGGGCCTGCACCTCGGGCGTCTGGGCATTGAACAGGGTGATGATGCCGGACAGCTGCTCGATCATGTCCGAATAGCGGTTGAACTCCGGCGCGGGCGAGATGTGGCGGGCGTCTATGTCTCGGCGCAGCTGGTCCAGATCATTCTGCGTCGGCACGCTGTGGCTCAGATAGGCGCGCAGGCCGTCGGACAACTCGTCCTGCGGCTGGGCCCGCAGCTTCTGCAGCACGATATCGGCCGCCGTGCGCGCCCGAACCAGCTCGGCAGGCAACGCCTGATGGCGGTTGAGATAGCCATAGCCCAACCCGCGCTCGACCTGCAGCTGCTGGATCAGCTCTCCCACCATCTCGATATTGGCGCTCAGCACCTGATCGCGGTCCAGCACCTGCAACAACTGGCGTTGATGCCAGGCGTAGCCTATCGCCACGCAAGACAGGGCCAGCACCAGCGGCGCGATCAGCAGCACCAGTTTGTGGGCAACCGTGAAGCGAACCCGCATATCCGTCATCCACCCCGAGCCGGAACACTTCTCACTATAGGAGAGGCCCGCCGCTAAGCGTAAATACCAGGGTGCGCGGCTCAGACCAGCTTCGTCAGGTCCTCCGGCTGATCGATGTCCAGCAACACGCCCGGATCGTCCAGCTCCAGCCTCAGGGCCCCATTCCAGTCCAGGATGTCGCGCGCGCCGGCATCGCCCCGCAAATCGAGCAATCCGGGCAAGCAATCCGCCGGCAGCCCGCGCGGATGGCCCGCCCGGCCCTGATAGCAGGGCAGCACCAGTTGGCCGTGCGCCAGCGCCGCCGCCACCTGGCTGACGGTGTGCGGCCGCACCGCCGGCATGTCCGCCAAGCCCAGCACCAGTCCGCGGCAATCCGGCAGCCCCAGCGCCCAGGCGGCGGCGCAGGCCAGCGAATGCCCGATGCCGCCGCGGTTGAGCCGGCAGGCCAGCGGCTGCAGGCCCAGCCGGCCGCACAGCTCCAGCCCGAAGGCGTCGTCTTCCGGCAGCACCAGCGCCAACGGCCCGAGCCGGCCGATAAACGCCTCGGCGCTGGCCTCCAGCAACGTGCGGCCGTCCGGCAGCCGCGCCTGCCGCTTGTCGGCGCCGAAGCGGCGCGCCTGGCCCGCCGCCAGCAGAGCGCCCGCCATCATGTCCGGCAACTCCTTTCCTCGCCATGAGCCCCCTCCCGGTTACAAGCGCTGCGGCTGGCGATCAGATCGGCGGCGATGGAGACCGCGATCTCGGCCGGGGTGCGCGAGCCTATCGCCAGCCCCACAGGTCCGTGCAGCTTGTCCAACTGCGCCGGCGTCAGGCCGAAGTGCTCGGCCAGCCTCGCCTTTCGTTTCATCGTAGTCGTGGCCGAGCCCAACGCGCCGACATAATGGCAGGGCAGCCTGAGCGCCTCCATCAACGCCAGGTCGTCCAGCTTGGGATCGTGCGTCACCGCCACCACCGCGGTGCGCTCGTCGCAGCCGAAGGCCAGCACCAGGTCGTCCGGCATCTCGACCGACAGCGCGACGCCTCCCAGCTCCCAGCCCGCCGCGTATTCCTCGCGCGGCTCGCACACCGTCACCGCGTAGTCCAGCGTCAGCGCGATCTGCGCCAGGTAGAGGCCCAGTTCGGCGCCGCCGATGATCAACAGCCGCCAGCGCGGGCCGTGCAGCACGGAAAATCCCGTCTCGTCCTCGGCGAAGGCGTCCGCCGGCCCTTCATTCAGAAGATAAGCCGCGCCATCCCGGTAATCGACCCGCCGCCACAGGCAGCGGCGCTGCCGCACCGCGGCCAGCAGCGCCTCCAGCTGTGCCGGGTCGGGTGCCGTCTCCACCGCCACCCTGAGGCTGTTGCCGCAGGGCAGCCGGTAACGCTGCCTCTCCTCGACGCTGGCGCCGAAGCTGCGCACCCAGGTTGCGGGGCCGGGGCCGAACACGCCGCCTTCAGCGATTTCCCGCCGCAGATCGTCCTCTACGCAACCGCCGGACACCGAGCCGCAGATCACGCCGTCGTCGCGTATCGCCGCCAGCGCGCCGGGCGGCCTGGGGCTGGCGCCGTAGGTGCCCAGCACCGTCAGCAGCGCGACGCGGCGGCCCTGCCGCAGCCAGTCCAGCGTCTGCGCCAGCACGGTCTCGTCGTTGCCGCGCACCGCCGCGCTCATTTCGGACAATAGGCGCCGGTATCGGCCCAGCGCCGCACCGCGTCGTGGAAATCGTTTTGCGACAAGGGCGGCAGCGTGCGCCGCCCGCCCGGATGCCAGGCCCACTGCACCAGCGGGTCCGTCGTCATGTGGGCGACCAGCGCGGGAACGTCGCGGTTGCCATTGCGCGACTTGTCCACCAGCCGGCGGCACATCTGGCCGGCGCTCAGCCCCTCCCACCCCATGCTCAGCGGCGCCAGGTGCCAGTTGGGCGCGCCCGGCACCGCGCCGTCGGCCGAGTTGGCCGTCTGATGGCAGGCCAGGCACATCAGCGACGGATGGCCCATGTCCGCCAGTCCGCGCTTGATCATCTGCTGGTGCGGATGGCGGTCGTCGCCCTGGCGCGGAAAGTCGGTGACGGTGTGGCAGTTCAGGCAACGCGGCGATTGCAGCACCCTGGCCACATCGCCGAAGGCCTGCCGCGACGCGGCCGGGTCGCCCGCCGCCCACGCGGCCGGCAGCCAGGCGCCCAGCGCCCAGCACAAAACTATCGAGATTTTCATGTCCGTATCCCTCACACCATCTGGTAGCCGTGCCGGCTCAGCGGCAGCTCGCGCCGCCTTTGGCCGGAAGCCGCATGGATGGCGTTGGCCAGCGCCGGCGCGACCACCGGCACCGCCGGCTCGCCGGTGCCGCCCGGCGCTTCCTCGCTGGCGACGATGGAAACATCCACCTTGGGCACCTGGAACATCCTGACGATGGGGTAACCGTCGAAATTCTTCTGCTCCACCTCGCCGTCCTTGAAGGTTATCTCGCCGAACAGCGCCGCGGACAGGCCGAACATGATGCCGCCCTCCATCTGGGCCGCCACCTGGTCGGGATTGACCACCACGCCGCAATCGACCGCGCACCAGACATGCACCACTTTCAATTCCTTGCCCTTGACCGACACCTCCACCACCTGGGCGATATGGGAGCCGAAGGACGTGTGCACGGCCGCGCCCAGGCCATGGCCCTTGGGCAGCTTGCGGCCCCAGCCGGCCATCCGCGCCGCCTCGCGCAGCACCGCCTGCTCGCGCGGCGCCTTGTCCATCAGCGCCAGCCGGTAGGCCACCGGGTCCTGGCGCGCCAGCCGCGCCAGCTCGTCGATGAAGCTTTCCTTGGAGAAGGCGCTGTGGGAATGGCCGACCGAACGCCACCACAGCACCGGCAGCGGGATCTCAGGGGTGTGCAGGTCCAGCGAGACCGCCGGCAGCGCGTAGGGCATGTCCTCGGTGCCTTCCACCGACACCCCGTCGATGCCGTTCTTGATCATCATCGGCGCGAACGGCGTGCCGGCGATGATGGACTGGCCGACGCCGGTCTGCAGCCAGGCGGCCGGCTTGCCATCGGCGCCGATGCCGCCGCGCACGCGGTCCAGCCACATCGGCCGGTAGTAGGCGCCGGCCAGGTCGTCGTCGCGGGTCCACATCAGCCGGACGGGCACGTCCTGGCCGTGATGCTTGGCCACCTCCATCGCCTCCTTCAGCCAGTCGGAGCCGACCGGCACCGCGCGCCGGCCGAAGCCGCCGCCCAGCAAGGTGGTGTGCAGCGTGACCTGCTCCGGCTTCAACCCCGACATCGCGGCCGCCATGCCGGCGTCTATCGTCTGCGACTGGGTGCCGCTCCAGATTTCGCAGCTGCCGGGCTTCAGCCAGACCACGCAGTTGAGCGGCTCCATCGGCGAATGGGACAAATACGGCACCTCGTACCAAGCCTCCAGCTTCTTGGCCGCGCCGGCCAGCGCCGCCTTGGCGTCGCCCTCGCTTCGATAAACCTGCCCGGGCTTGGCCGCGCGGGCGCGGTAATCCGCCCGCTGCCGGGCCGAATCCAGCTCGGCGTTGGCGCCGCGGTCCCATTCCACCTCCAGCAGATCGCGCGCCTTCTTGGCCGGCCAAAAGCCATCGGCCAGCACGGCGACGCCGTTGCTGATCGCGAACACGTCCTTGACGCCGGGCACCGCCCTGGCCGCGTCGGCGTTGAAGCCCTTCGGCTTGCCGCCGTAGCTGGGGCAGCGCTTGACCAGCGCCGTCAGCATGCCGGGCAGGCGGACGTCCATGGCGAACTGCGCGCGGCCGTCCAGCTTCTCGTCGCCGTCCACCCGGTGCACGCGGGTGCCCAGCAGCTTCCAGCGGTGGCGCGGCTTCAGCTCCACCGCGTCCGGCACCGGCAGCTTGCCGGCGGCCTCGGTCAGCTCGCCGTAGCCCAGGCTGGCGCCGTTGGCGTTGTTGAACACCCGGCTGTTTTCGGCGCGGCATTGCGAGACCGGCACGCGCCAGCGTTGCGCGGCGGCCGCGATCAGCATGTCGCGCGCGGCGGCGCCTATCTTGCGGTACTGGTCATAGCTGGACAGCGTGCTGGTGCTGCCGCCGGTGATCTGGATATGGAAGGCGGTATGGACGTAGATGGGCGCCGCCGGCGCCGACACCACCTTGATCCGGTTCCAGTCGCATTCCAGCTCCTCGGCGATCAGCATCGCCAGCGAGGTGTAGATGCCCTGCCCCATTTCCGACTTGTTGCTGACGATTGTGACGCCGCCGTCCTTTTCGATGCGGACGAAGGCGTTGGGAGAGGGAATGGCGTTCTTGGCCTCGGCCGCCTCGGCCCTGCGCCCGCCCTCGCTCAGAACAAAGCCCAGGCATAGCGCGCCGCCGACCGCGCCGCTCATTTTCAGGAAACTGCGGCGGGACACTCCAGTGGTCGTCATCCTGGTCTCCTACAGCAACTTGGCGGCGGCGTGGATGGCCGCGCGGATGCGGGGATAGGTGCCGCAGCGGCACAGGTTGCCACTCATCGCCAGGTCGATGTCCTGATCGGAAGGATGGGGGTTGACGCTGAGCAAGGCGGTGGCGGCCAACACCTGGCCGCTCTGGCAGAAGCCGCACTGCACCACGTCCAGCTCATGCCAGGCCTGCTTGACCGCCTGGCCCACCTTGTCGGCGTTGCCTTCCACCGTGGTGATGCTGTCGTCCGCCGCCAGCGTGGAGATCGGCGTCACGCAAGAGCGGATCGGCAACCCGTTCTTCAACACCGTACAGGCGCCGCACAAGGCCGCGCCGCAGCCGAACTTGGTGCCGGTCAGGCCCAGTTCGTCGCGCAATGCCCACAGAATGGGCGTGTCCGGAGAGGAGTTAAGCTCCACCTCCTTGCCGTTGATGGAAACCTTCATGCCTTGCCTCCCGAGCCGAGAAACAGAAGACGACGGCCATGCCATGGCCGCCGTCCGGATGCGAACCGGCGCCGGGCGGAATCCCGCCTCGGCGCCGCTGCAATCACTATAGGCGCTATCGGTTCAGACTCAAGCCGGCGGGCCCGCTCAGCCTCCCCGCTGCAGGCAGCGCTGGTAGCGGCCGTCGACTCGGCGCGCGAACCACTCGGTGGTCAGCTTGTGGGTGAACTTGGGGCTGACCAGCACGATCTGCGGGATGATTTCGCGCGGGGCCTTGGGGCCGGCCAGAGCGAACACCTTCTGGTACAGCGGACTCTGGCCGAAGCCGGACAGCTTCTCCTGCCGCAGGTCGCGCATCATGTCGGCGTCGCTGAGGCCCAGTCGGCCGGCGATGGACTGCAGCGCGCGCTGGGTGTCGCTGGTTTCGCCGGACAGCACGCGGTTCATCTTGTCGCTGTAGAGCATGATGTCGCCGTCCAGCGCCAGCTTGCGGCCGGACAGGCGGGCCACCGCCTGCTGGAAGGCGGCGTTGCGGCTGGCATAGCGGCCGGCGTTGTAGTCGGCGAAGCGGTACACCATCTCGTGGTACGGCGCCGGGTATTGCAGCAGGATGGCGGTGCCGAAGTAGACGCTGCCGCGGCGGCCGAACACCTCGTCGCGCAAGCTGGAATAACTGTACGGATACGGCCAGGCGCGGATGTGGGTTTCGGCGAAAGCCACACTGACCTGCATCGGCCCGCCGTCGCGGATCGGATTTTTATGCTCGAAGATGGTCTGGCCGAACGGCAGCTCGCGCACCATGTCCTCGTACAGCGCGTTCATCTCGCGCTTGGTGCGCAAGGCGTCCACTCGCTGCTTGAAGGTGCGGCCGTCCGGCGATTTCTTGCTCATCGCCGCGTCGACGACGAACTGCGGAATCAGGTACTTCTGCCGGCGCTGCTCGATTTCGCCCCAGACGATCCTGGACAGCCCGGGCACCACCGGGTCCGGACTGAATCCGGACTCCTGCTCCGCCACCGCCAGCACCGCGCAGAAGAACTGCGGCGTGTATGGAATCTTCAGATGGCTGAACGCCCCCATCACGTCGTTGCTCCAGCCCTTGCGGTCCGGGATGCCCGGCGGCAGCAACCGGTCCAGCAAGGCGCGGCCCTGGCTGTCGGAAATGGCCGCCGGCGGCTGCGCCGGCCGCGCGACCGGGCGCGAGGGCAGCGCGGCGGCCGGCGCGGAAGCCGGTTGGGACGGCGGCACGTCGACGGCGGGGGCGGAGGCCGGTTCCGGCGCGACGATGGGGGCCGGCGCGGAGGCCGGATTAGGCGGCGTGGCGCAGGCGGCGACAAGCAGGCTGCCTGCCAGCAGGGTCAGACGGGCTTTCAACGGTGTCTCGCATACGGGCAAAAACGGCAGTGTAGCCCAGCGCGGGCCCATTTGGCATGCCTGCCGTCAACGCAGATCGAAACGGGCCATGCTGCCGTCGGCGCGCATCGAAGCGATGGCGCGGTCCAGCCGGGCGATCAGCGCGTCGTCGACTTTCCGGTTGCAGGCGAAGGATACGTCCAGCGTATCCATCACCCAGGCCACCCTGGGCGGCGGCATGTCCAGACGCTTGGCCAGCGACGAAATGCCGACATCCAGCATCGCCCACAGGTCCAGCCTGCCCAGCCGCAGCTTCTCCAGCCCGCTCAGATAATCGGCGCTCTCCTCCACCGCCAGGCCCCGCTCTTTCAGCCGCGCCGCCGCCATGGTGCCGCGCATCGCCCCCACCCGCAGCGACTGAGCCTGCTCCAAGCCGCTCAGCTGACGGCCGTCGTCCGCCCTGGCCAACAACACCAGGCGCATGTGCAACAGCGGCGCGGTCCATTTGTACTTCGCCTGCAATTCGGGCAAGCGCCCAACGGGAAAGCAGGCGTCGGCCTGCTGTTCCACCAGCAGGCGGGCGCGCGCCTGGGGATAGGCCTCGAAGCGCAGCTCCACGCTAGCCCGGCGCCCCACTTCCTTCATCAGGTCGACGCCGGTGCCCCGCATGGACGCGCCGTCCGGCGCCAGCTCGATGACGCCGGGAATCTGCGTCAGCAGCATGCGCAGGGTTTCCGCTTGCGCGCCCCCCGCCTGCAACGCGCCCAACAAGACCGCCGCCGCTCGCCATCCAGACATCGTCTCTCCAGGCCATCCGTACTGTCTGAACCATAGCAAAACGGGGAGCCATCGCTCCCCGTCTTCTCATTCCGGCGTCAGATGCCGGCCAGCATGATCCAGCCTATCAGCAAGGGCGCCAGCGCCATGCAGAAGCCGCGCATGCACTGCATAGCCCGCGGGGAGCGGCCCGACGACAGCTCGGCCTTCACCACCGGCCAGGCTTTCCAGCCGACGAACAGCGCCAGCAGCAATTCGCCGGCCGGCATCAGCAGTTTGGAGGTGACGAAGTCCAGCAGGTCGAAGAAATTCATGCCGCCCAGCTGATAATCGCCCCACACGCCCAGCGACAGCGAGGCCGGGATGCCCAGCAGGAAGGTGCCGGCGGCCATCAGGATGGCGGAGGCGCGGCGCGACAGGCGCAGCTCGTCGATCGCGAAGCTGGTCACCACTTCCAGCAGCGAAACGGAAGATGTCAGCGCCGCCAGCAACAGCAGGCAGAAGAACATCACCGCGAACAGCTGCCCCAGCGGCAGGTGGGCGAACACCGCCGGCATGGTGATGAAGGTGAGGCCGGGGCCGGCGGACGGATCGAAGCCGAAGGCGAACACCGCCGGCAGCACCATCAGGCCGGCCAGGAAGCAGGTGGCCACCGTCAGCGCGATCACCCACAGCGCCGAGCTCACCAGCTTGGATTCGCGGCCGACGTAGGAGCCGTAGGTGATCATGATGCCCAGGCCCAGCGATAACGAGAAGAAGGCCAGGCCCAGCGCGTCCACCAGCATCGCCGCGCTCACCTTGGAGAAGTCCGGCGCGACGAAGTAGCTGACGCCCTCCAGCGCGCCCGGCAACGTCAGGCCGCGCGCGATCAACACCAGCATCAGCACGAACAACGCCGGCATCAAAAACTTGGACAGCGCCTCGATGCCCTTCTGCACGCCGCCGACCACCACTGCCAGCGTCAGCAGCGCGAAGCCGCCGTGGTAGAGCACCGGCTGCACCGGGTCGCTGATGAAGCCGGTGAAAATGGCGCCCAGCGCCTTGGGATCGGAAGTCATGATGCTGCCCTGCAGCGACTTGACGATATAGGCGACGGTCCAGCCGCCCACCACGCTGTAGAACGACAGAATGAGGAAGCACACCAGCACGCCCATATAGCCGATCACCGGCCAGAAGCCGCCGGCCAGCTTGCGGAAGGCGCCGACGGCGCCGGCGCTGGCGGCGCGTCCCAACGCCATCTCCGACACCATCAGCGCCAGGCCCAACGTCAGGCAGATGCCGAGATAAATGAACAAAAACGCGCCGCCGCCGTTGGTGGCGGCGACGTAGGGGAACTTCCAGATGGCGCCCAGCCCGATGGCCGAGCCGGCTGCCGCGAGAATGAAACCGAGGCGCGAGCCCCATTGAGATCTAGCCATGTCCTGTAAATCTTTGTCGTGTAATAGGTTTTATGTGTGCCGCCACGCGCGCTCGGGCACGCGCAATCGCCCCGCCGAAACGGAGCCGGTCTAACGTGCACGGGAAACGCGCGATGCCGCGGCGTCGCCGAACGTCCGCGCCTGCCGATGAGGCAAACCGCGGAGTCGAGATGTCCGTCGCGCGCATTGCGGACCGCCGGAGCGAGCCGCGCCGCCTGCGCGGCGGAACCGGGGGAGGGAGCCGTCTGTTGAACGGTTGCTACTGGCGCCCCGGGGTGGTGGGGCCTGTCAGTCCTCACGATGCATCTTGAAGATGCGTTTCAGAATGTAACACGATTGCGAGCAGTCTCTAATTCATGCCAGTGTAAATAGTCGTTTACATGACATTCCGCATATTCGGCAATCCCGCCAGGGATCCGCCTCCGGCAGCGCCAGATCGCTCAATTTCCGCGTTGCCACCAGCCTCCGCCTTCGCCAATCCGACCGCTTAACACTTTCTTCACCATTGCAAAACAAACACATCACTTTTATTGCAATTGAAACATAAGCCTTATTCATCATCACTAGAATGACTCTCGTATTAAAACAATGTCATTAAAACTACAAGGGTCATGAAATGAAGAAACTTGCTTTGGCCGCCTGCCTGCTGGGCGTTTCCTTCGCCGCGCTGGCGGACGCCAAATCCGATTGCCGCGCCGCCGCCGGCAGCTACCTGACCGGCACCGTGGTGAGCGGACCGACTTTCGCCTCCGGCCAGTCGCTCAACGGCGTCGAGCTGTCGCACACCCACGTCCGCCTGCGCGCCGACCAGGACGGCCGCACCTACGACGTGGCGATGGACAATGTCTACGCCTACGGCTACGACTACGCCGGCGAAGACGTCCCCTCTCCGCTGAACACCATCCAGCAGGGCGACCGCCTGCAGCTGTGCGGCCAGCTGTACACCAGCGGCGTCGGCATCCACTGGGTGCACCCCAACTGCGGCGCGCAGCCGACCAGCCGGCAGCCCAACGGCTGGGTGAAGAAGATCTACAACGACGGCACGGTCAGCGACAACTACGAAGCGAACACCGAATACTGTCAGCTGTGGCAATAAGAAGCCGCCATCTTCATGCGAAAAGCGCGCCCGAGGGCGCGCTTTTTCATGGTTCAGCCGCTTGCCAGACCGGACTGGCCGACCGGTTCTCCCATGCGCGCGAAACGATGCGCCGCCGACTCCGCCCTATCCCGGCGAAAAGCCCGCCCAGCCTGGAACACAGATATCTAATTGAAAATTAAGCAGTTAATCTTCATCAAACAACGTGAAAATGGCGAAAACTATGAATAAACTAAGTAGAAGAACGTAGTGTGCTGCGACGCCTCCCCCAGGTGCCCGAGCCGCGTCATTACCTTCGGCAGCCACGGGAGACGGAGAGATGGTTACATTGCAGGCATTCCAGCCATTGATAGACACGGTGCAAGGCAGCCTGCTGCTGGCCTCGCCCGAGGATGGCCGCATCTACTGCGCCAACCAGCTGGCCTGCATCCTGCTCGCCAGCCCCCAAAGCGAGCTGCTCAAGTCTTCGGTCTACGACTTCCTGCCGGACAAGACCGAGGCCTACAACATCTGCCGCGAGCTGGCCGGCAACAACATGATCTACAACCGCGGCATGCAGTTGAGCACCGGCACCGGACGGATGTTCGACGTCCAGTTGTCGGCGCGGCGCATCCTGCTGGACCAGGTGCCGCTGCTGGTGGTCAGTTTCTCCGACCGCACCGAGGCCAAGGTGCTGGGGCAGCTGCTGGATTTCGAGCGCCAGCTGGTGGAGCGCTCGCTCAGCATCGTCAAGACGCTGAAGGAAGAAGGCCGGCAGAGCGAAGACGAAGACAAACTGACCGGCGTGGTGGGCATGCACAGGCTGATGTCCAGCGCCCACGCCGAAACCAGCCGCGCCAAGCGTTACGGCGGCAATCTGTCCAGCCTGGCGCTGGAGCTGGTCAACATTCCCGAGATGGTGCCGCGCGAGGATGACGGCTCCGCCTACAGCCATCTGATCCGGCTGGCGGGCAGCCTGTGCCTGCAAAGCAGCCGCGACAGCGACCTGGTGGCGCGCCGCAGCGCCAACACCTTCGTCATCCTGCTGCCGCAGACGCCGATCAGCGGCGCCCATGAGATGGGACGGCGCCTGATCAAGTCGCTGCGCCAGCTCACCTTCCTGTACCAAGGCGCCGAAAACCAGGCGGCCGCCTGCATCGGCATCAGCACGCTGCGGCCGGAGGAAACCAGCCCCGCGCCGATGCTGGAACGGCTGGAGGATGCTTTGGCCAAAGCCCGCGCGGGCGGCGCCAATTACATCATCGAACTGCCCTGATCCCGCAAGCCGACACAGGCGCTTAATCTAGCGCCCGGAGCCGGGAACCGCGCTTGCGGCATTCTCCGCTCGGCGGCTCAGGCCAGCCTGTCCAGCAGCTTCTGGTGGATGCCGCCGAAGCCGCCGTTGCTCATCACCAGCACATGGTCGCCCGGTTTGGCCTCGGCGACGATGGCGTCGATCAGCTCGTCGAAATCGCCGAAGGTCTGCGCCTTGGCGCCCATGACTTGCAGCGCCTCGCCCGGATTCCAGTTCAGCCCCGCCGCCGAGCAGAACACTCTGTCAGCCAATTCCAGCGAGCCCGGCAACGCGTCCTTCATCGTGCCCAGCTTCATGGTGTTGGAGCGCGGCTCCAGCACCGCCAGGATGCGCGCGCCGCCTACCTTGCGGCGCAGCCCCTCCAGCGTGGTGGCGATGGCGGTCGGATGGTGGGCGAAATCGTCATACACCGTGACGCCGTTCGCCGTTCCCTTCACTTCCATCCGGCGCTTGACATTGGCGAAGCGGGACAGCGCGGCTATGGCGTCTTTCACCGCCACGCCGGCGTGGCGGGCGGCGGCGATGGCGGCGATCGCGTTCAGGCGGTTGTGCTCGCCCATCAGCACCCAACGCACCGTGCCCTGCGCCTCGCCGTTCAACAGCACGTCGAAGCCGCCATCCTCATGCAGCGCGCCCAGCTGCCAGCCGGCGTCCGCGCCGAAGCGCTCCACCGGGGTCCAGCAGCCGCGGTCCAGCACGCGGTCCAGATTGGCCTCGCGGCCGTTGCTGACGATGCGGCCGTCGCCGGGAATGGTGCGCACCAGATGGTGGAACTGGGTTTCGATCGCGGCCAGGTCGGCGAAGATGTCGGCGTGGTCGAACTCCAGATTGTTCAGGATGGCGGTGCGCGGCCGGTAGTGGACGAATTTGGAGCGCTTGTCGAAGAAGGCTGTGTCGTACTCGTCAGCCTCGATCACGAAAAAGGGGCTGACGCTGTCCGGGTCCAGCGCCGGCCGGCCCGGCAGCCGCGCCGACACGCCGAAGTTCTCTGGAATGCCGCCGATCAGGAAGCCCGGCGCCAGGCCGGCGTCTTCCAGGATCCACGCCAGCATCGAGCTGGTGGTGGTCTTGCCGTGGGTGCCGGCTACCGCCAACACCCACTTGCCCTGCAGCACGTTCTCGGCCAGCCACTGCGGGCCGGAGATGTACGGCAGGCCGCGGTTGAGGATTTCCTCCATCAGCGGCTTGCCGCGCGTCACCACGTTGCCGATCACGTACACGTCCGGGTTCAGATCCGCCTGCTCCGCGCCGAAGCCTTGCACCAGCTCGATGCCCATCGCCTCCAGTTGGGTGCTCATCGGCGGATAGACGTTGGCGTCGCAGCCGGTCACCTTGTGGCCGGCCTGTTTGGCGATGGCGGCGATGCCGCCCATGAAGGTACCGCAGATACCCAGGATGTGGATGTGCATATCGTTCAACGCAGCTAAAAACAACGAAACCGCAAGGATACCGGAAAGCTGCCCGCCCCGACACCGCGAGCCGGCCTCCCCGCCCGCCTCGACGCGCCGCAGGCGCCGTCCACTCTTGCGCCAGGACAAGGCCGCGGCGGCGATACAGCCATTAAACTGTCCTCATGCAAACCATCCACGCCGCCGAATGCTCGTAGAACTGACCCTGGTGCTGTCGTTGCTGCAGCAGATGTGCGTTTACCTGGTGATCGCCTATCTGCTGTCCAAGACGCCGCTGTTCATCCCGCTGACCCAGATCACGCTGCAACTGCCTCACAAGCTGGTCTGCTATCTGGTGTTTTCGATGTTTTGCATCATGGGCACCTATTTCGGTCTGCACATCCAGGATTCCATCGCCAATACCCGCGCCATCGGCGCGGTGCTGGGCGGCATGCTGGGCGGCCCTTGGGTGGGGCTGGCGGTGGGCTTCACCGGCGGCCTGCATCGCTATTCGCTGGGGGGGCTCACCGCTGGCGCCTGCATGGTGTCGACGATGATGGAGGGCCTGCTGGGCGGCCTGGTGCATCTGTATCTGGTGCGCCGCGGCCTGCGCGCGCGGTTGTTCGATCCTCTGGTCGTGGCGGCGGTGGCCTGCGTCGCCGAGATCGGACAGATGCTGATCCTTCTGGCGCTGGTGCGCCCTTCCGATGCGGCCGAGCGTCTGGTGGCCAGCATCGCGCTGCCGATGATGGCGGCCAACACGCTGGGCGCGGCGATGTTCATGCGCATCCTGCTGGATCGGCGGGTGCTGGCGGAAAAATACTCCACCGCCTTCTCCGGCAAGGCCCTGCAGATCGCCGCCCGAGCCGAAGGCGTGCTGCGACAGGGATTCGACCCGGAAAACAGCATGACGGTGGCCCGCATCCTGTACGAGGAACTGGGCGTCGGCGCGGTGGCCATCACCGATCGCGAGCGGCTGCTGGCCTTCATCGGCATAGGCGCCGGCCACCACCTGCCCGGCACGGCCATCACCTCGCCGCACACCCATCGCGCGATCGAGCGCAACGAGGTGGTGTACGCCGACGGCAACGAGACGCCCTACCGCTGCTCCATCAGCGCCCAGTGCCGGCTGGCGTCCTCGCTGGTGATTCCGCTGCGCGGCGAGGACGAACGGGTGATCGGCACCATCAAGTTGTACGAGCCGCGCAACAAGCTGTTCTCCCGTATCAACCTGACGCTGGGAGAAGGCATCGCCCGGCTGCTGTCCACCCAGATACTGCAAGGCCAGTACGACAGGCAGAAGCAGCTCTTGGCGCAAACCGAGATCAAGTTGCTGCATGCCCAGGTGAATCCTCACTTCCTGTTCAACGCGCTGAACACGCTGTCGGCCGTGATACGGCGCAACCCGGAGCACGCCCGGCAACTGGTTCAATACCTGTCCACCTTCTTTCGCAAGAACCTGAAGCGCTCTGAAGAGGCCGCGACGCTGGAAGACGAGATCGAACACGTCAGCGCCTACCTGCGCATCGAGGAAGCGCGCTTCGCCGGCAGGCTGAACGTGGAGATCGCGCTGGATGAGGCTGCCCGCCTGGCGCGGCTGCCGGCGTTCTCGCTTCAGCCCATCGTGGAAAACGCGATCAAGCACGGCACCTCTCAATTGCTGGAAGCCGGCCGAATCCGCATCGGCGCGCGCTGCGCGGACGGTAGGCTTTGCGTGACGGTGGAAGACAACGCAGGCCTGTACGCGCCGGCCGGCCCCGGCGACGGATTGGGCATGGCGCTGGTGGACCGCCGCATCCGCGCCCGCCACGGACCGGATTACGGCCTGTCGGTGGAATGCAAACCAGAGGCCTACACCCGCGTCACGCTCAGCGTGCCCTGCCCCGCGCCCGGAGAAACGCCATGCTGAAAACCCTGCTGGTCGACGACGAGCCGCTAGCACGCGACGAATTGCGCCAGATGCTGGCCGGACACAGCGATTGCGACGTCGTCGGGGAATGCGGCAACTCGATCGAGGCCATCGCCTTCATCCACCGCCAGCAACCAGACGTGGTGTTCCTGGACATCAGAATGCCGCGGATCAGCGGCCTGGAAATGCTGGCGATGCTGGACCCGGACAAGATGCCGCGCGTGGTCTTCGTCACTGCCTTCGACGACTTCGCGATTCAGGCCTTCGAAGAACACGCGTTCGATTACTTGCTCAAGCCGGTGGACCCGCAACGCCTAGCCAAGACGCTGGCCAGGCTGAAGCGGGAAACCGCGCCGCAGGCGCTGGACATCTTGCGCTGCCTGCCCCCGCTGGAAGTGGTGCCCTGTCACGGCGTCAACCGCATCATGCTGTTGCCGCTCTCCGAAGTGGAATTCGTGTCCTCGCGCGTCAGCGGCGTGTTTGTCCAGGCCGGCGACGGGCGTGAACACTTCACCGAGCTGACGCTGCGCACCTTCGAGGAGCGCAGCGCGCTGTTCCGCTGCCACCGCCAGCATCTGGTCAACCTGCGCGCGATCCATGAGATTCGCCTGGGTGAAAACGGCATGGCCGACATTGTCACCCATGCCGGCCGCTCGCTGCCGGTCAGCCGGCGCTTCCTCAAGCCGCTGAAGGAGGCGCTGGGCATTCCCGGCTGACGCCATCCTCCCCCTGTGCTACACCCAAATCAGCAAGCGCCGCCTCATAACAAAGCGCAAGACGAAAAGGATGGATGCAAGGGGATGGCCATATACGCGCCGAAAACGCTTTGCCTGCCGCTGGCCCTATGCGCCGCCCAGGCCCTCGCCTGCAACGGCACCACCACGCCCGAGCCCTCGTCCCCGGTGGACGCGCCCGATCTGCACGGCATCGCGGTGTTTCTGCCCCAGGTACTGGAAAGCAACGAATCCGGCCCCTTCGCCGAACTGCTCAAGACCATCGCCCGCCATTATCCGGAAGGCAAGATCAGCTTCGAGATCAAGCCGGTCAAGCGCGTCTACCTGGATACCGATGCCCGCGGCGCCGATTTCCGCTTCCCCATCATGAAGGTGCGCGACAACGCCGACGGCGCCACGCCCTACCAGTTCTCCCACGAAATGATGGGCAAGGTCACTTTCGTGCTCTACTCCAACCAGGCCAAGCCGCTGCGCAAGATCGACATCCTTCGCACCGCCAACCTCGCCCGTTATTCGGTGGAGGCGCCGCCGGTGAACTGGGGCTTCCCCAGCAAAAGCGTGGTCAATCTGGAGCTGTCGCTGAAACAGCTTAATCTGGGCCGCGTCGACGCCGTGCTGTGGGCGCAAGAAGAAGCCGACTACCTAGTGCGCAAGCACAAGCTCAGCCACATCCATCGCGAGCATTTCGACGACTTTCCCGACGTGCTGTTCATGTCCTGCAATCGCCGCGGCGACTTCGTCAACCAAGCGATCAGCCGCGCCATCAAGGCCGCGCGCGCCAGCGGCGAGCTGCAAAAAGCCTACGCCAGGGTGCACCTGCCCTATCAGGACTGGCAGCCGCAGAACCGCTAATCCCCCGGACCCGCTCTTTGTCCCGCAACTTGCGCTGCCCGCGCCGGCTCGTTTTGGCCCAGGGACTCTTCGCGGTTGGCTCTTTCCGCTGCTCATGGGGTCGTGGCCGCCGCCGCTCGCCCCCGCCACGCCGCCGCTCGCGACGCCAGGCTGCCGCTCGCCCATTTCCCGCGTCGGCCCGCTCCTTTTGAAGCGTAAGGTGGAGCCACGATTTCACCGGAGCCTCCATCATGGATCACGCATTGAGTTTTGTGATCGGCACCCTGTGCATACTTGCGATCTGCTACCGCCTGTACGGGGTATTCTTCACGCGCAAGGTGCTGGGCGTCGACGATAGCGCCGTCACCCCTTCCCACGAACTGAAGGACGGCAAGGACTACGTGCCCACCAGCAAGTGGGTGGCCTTCGGCGGCCACTTCGCCGCCATCGCCGCCGCCGGCCCGTTGGTGGGCCCGGTGCTGGCCGCCCAGTACGGCTACCTGCCCAGCATGCTGTGGCTGTTGATCGGCTGTGTCATCGGCGGCGCGGTGCACGACACCGTGGTGCTGTTCGCCTCGATGAAGCACCATGGCAAGTCCTTGTCCGAGGTGGCCAAGGCCGAGCTCGGCCCGTTGGCCGGCTGGTGCACCGGCCTGGCCATGCTGTTCATCATCACCATCACCATGGCCGGCCTGTCCATGGTGGTGGTGCACGCGCTGGAACGCAACCCGTGGGGCGCTTTCGCTGTGTTCATGACCATCCCCATCGCCATCGGCGTGGGCCTGTGGGAACGCGTGACCGGCAGTATGAAGAACGCCAGCTACGTCGGCATCGCCGCCATCATGGCCTGCGTGTTCGCTGGTCCTTACATCCAGCACACCGCGCTGGGCGAATGGCTGTCGCTGAAGGCGTCTACCGTATCGCTGCTGCTGCCGATCTACGCCTTCTTCGCCACCGCGCTGCCGGTATGGATGCTGCTGACCCCGCGCGCCTGCCTGTCCAGCTTCATGAAAATCGGCGTGTTCGGCCTCCTGGTGGTCGGCGTGGTGTTCATCAACCCGCAAATCCAGTTCCCGGCCGTGACCCAGTTCATCCACGGCGGCGGCCCGGTGTTGTCCGGCCCGGTATGGCCCTTCATCTCCATCACCATCGCCTGCGGCGCGATTTCCGGCTTCCATGCCTTCATCGGCTCCGGCACCACGCCCAAGCAGATCGACAAGTGGAGCGACATCCTGCCGGTGGGCTTCGGCGCGATGCTGGCCGAATGCGTGGTGGGCGTGATGGCCTTGATCGCCGCCACCGCCTTGCACCCGGCCGATTACTTCGCCATCAACTCCGCGCCGGCCGTGTTCCAGACCCTGGGCATGGACGTGGTCAATCTGCCCAAGCTGTCGCAGGAGATAGGCCTGGACCTGTACGGCCGCACCGGCGGCGCGGTGACGCTGGCGGTGGGCATGGCGGACATCTTCACCCGCATCCCCTGGTTCAGCCATCTGGCGTCCTACTTCTTCCAGTTCATGGTGATGTTCGAAGCGGTGTTCATCCTCACCGCCATCGATTCCGGCACCCGCGTCGCCCGCTATCTGATCCAGGACTTCGTCGGCGACCTGTGGGCGCCGCTGAAGCGCACCGACTGGATGCCTGGCGCGATCGGCGCTTCCATCGTGGCCTGCGCGATGTGGGGATACCTGCTGAACTCCGGCGACATCAACTCGGTGTGGGCGCTGTTCGGCGTGTCCAACCAGCTGATGGCCTCCATCGGCCTGATCATCGGCGCCACCATCATCCTGCGGTTGTCTCACAAGCGCAGCTACATGCTGACCTGCCTGGTGCCGCTCGCCTACCTGTACGTGACGGTCAACTACGCCGGCTACTGGATGGTGAAGAACGTCTACCTGAACCCTGCCGCCAAAGGCTATAACGTGTTCAACGCCGGCATATCCATTGTAATGCTGGCGCTGGGACTAGTGATCCTGATCTCCGCCGTCCGCCGCTGGAAAGCGCTGCTGGGCCGACCGGCGCCGCAAGCCGGTTTGAAGCCGGCAGCCGCCGAAGCCTGACCCCGATCCTCTCCGACAAAAAAAGCCCATCGCATGCGCGATGGGCTTTTTTCTTGCGGCAGAGGCGGCATCAAAAGTGGAAGAACACCAGCGTCAGCAGCAGGAAGCACGGCAGCAGCACCGCGCCCGACCACAGCATGTAGCCGAAGAAACCCGGCATTTTGACGTGGCGGTGCTCGGCAATGGCCTTGACCATGAAGTTGGGCGCGTTGCCGATATAGGTCATCGCCCCCATGAACACCGCGCCCATCGAGATGGCCAGCAAGGTGCTGGCGAACGGCCCCATCAGCTCGGCGGCGTCGCCTGACGCCAGATTGAAGAACACCAGATAGGTCGGCGCGTTGTCCAGGAAGCTGGACAGGATGCCGGTCATCCAGAAATACATGCCGTCCAGCGGCTTGCCGTCCGAACCCGACACCGTCTGCACCAGGCCGGCCAGCGCACCGTGGTCGCCGGCGCGCAGGATGGCGATCACCGGCGCGATGGTGATGAAGATGCCGGCAAACAGTTTGCCCACCTCCAGGATGGGCAGCCAGTTGAACTCGTTGCCGGCGCGCACCTGCTTGGGCGTGATCCACAGCGAAACGAAGGCCAGCAGCAGCAGGGCCAGGTCGCGCAGAAGGTTCTGCAGCTCCAGATGGACGCCTGGCAGCTCGAAAGCGATGCCGGGCTTCCACAGCCCAGACATCAGCACCGCGCCCACCACGCCGCCCAGCAGCCAGAAGTTGCGCTTGCCGTGCAGCTTCAATGGCTTGTCGTGGCTGGTGTCCACCGGCTTGAGCGTGCCCTCCTTCGCCTCTTTGGCGAACATGTGGCGATCCAGGAAGTAGAAGATGATCAGCAGCAGCGCCGACAGCAGCAGCACCGGCATCAGCATGTGCTGGAAGGTCCAGCCGAAGGTCACGCCCTTGAGGAAGCCCAGGAACAGCGGCGGATCGCCCAGCGGCGTCAGGCCGCCGCCGACGTTGGCCACCAGGAAAATGAAGAACACCACCACGTGCACATTGCGCTTGCGGCCCTCGTTGGCGCGCAGCAGCGGCCGGATCAGCAGCATCGCCGCGCCGGTGGTGCCCATGATGGACGCCAGCGCGGTGCCTATGGCCAGGATGGTGGTGTTCAGCCGGGGCGACGCGTGCAGCGAGCCCCAGACCAGGATGCCGCCCGACACCGTGTACAGCGCGAACAGCAGCACGATGAAGGGGATGTATTCGGTGAACAGCGCGTGCAGCACCAACGCGCCGGTGTGCCCCAGCCCGAAGGCGGCGGCAAAAGGCAGCAGGAACAGCGCGGTCCAGACCGCGGTGATCTTGCCGAAATGGCGGTGCCAGATGCCGGGAGCCAGCATGGGAAACAGCGCGATGGACAGCAGGATGCCGGCGAACGGCACGCCCCAGCCCAAGCCAAGCGTGGCGCCGTCCAGATCGGCGGCGCCGGCTAGCGCGGGGAGCAGCAGCCCTCCCGCCAGTGCAATCAGTTTTTTATTCATCAGTCCTTCCCGAACGAGCAGGTGCCCGTGATGCCAAAACGCAGCCGCGGCTGCCGGAACATTCCCGGTTGTTATTGGAAGCGGACCGGCTTCCGGGTGCCGGTCCGCCCGGGCGGCCCCTCCCGCCCGCAGCCGGCCGCGTCGAAACGGCCGGCGAATTCGGCAAGACGCCCGCACCTGGCATCCCGCCGGCAGCGTTTAGCGGCTGCCTTTCTGGATGAACTCGATCTTGTAGCCGTCCGGATCCTCGATGAAGGCGATCACGGTGGTGCCGTGCTTCATCGGGCCGGCTTCGCGCGTCACCTTGCCGCCCTTGGCGCGCGCCATGTCACAGGCGGCGTAGGCGTCTTCCACCTCGATGGCGATGTGGCCGTAGCCGCTGCCCAGGTCGTAGGATTCGGTGTCCCAGTTGTGGGTCAGCTCCAGCACGGTGTGGGCGGCTTCGTCGCCGTAGCCGACGAAGGCCAGCGTGAAACGCCCATCCGGAAAGTCGTTGCGGCGCAGCAGCTTCATGCCCAGCACTTCCTGGTAGAAGGCGATCGAGCGATCGAGGTTGCCGACGCGCAGCATGGTATGGAGCATTCTCATGGCGTTTTCCTTTTAAAGATCAGTCTAAGACAAACAAGCCGCCGCCGTGCTGGCGCAGCCAGCGGCGGGCATCGCGCCAGCCCGGACAGAGACGCTCGGTCTCGGCCCAGAACGCCGGCGAGTGATTCATGTGTTCGAGATGGGCCAGCTCGTGGGCGGTCACGTAATCGACCACCGCCAGCGGCGCCTGCGCCAGCCGCCAGTTCAGGCGGATGCGGCCATCGGCGCTGCAACTGCCCCAGCGGGTGCGCGCAGACGACAGCTGCAGCGAGCCCGGCTTGCGGCGGCAATGCGCGGCCAGCAGGGAAAGACGGCCGGGAAACAGCATCGCCGCCTCGCGTTTCAGGAATTTGGCCAGAACGGCTTTCAGCGCGGCAGCGTCGCCGTCGGCGACGCCCGCCACCAGCAACTCGCCGCCCTCGCGCCGCGCCGCCTTGCGCGCGCCGCCTGTCAGCCTGATAGCCAACAGCTCGCCCAGCAGCGCCAGACTGCTCAGCTGCTCGCCGGCCACCAGATGGCTGCGCTGGCGCAACACGTGGCCGACGATCCAGTCGTAGCGCTGCTGCAGCACTTGATGCAAGCGCTGTTGACTGACACCCGGCGCGGCGATCAGTTCCACCACTCCGCCGCTGACCTTGATGCCTATGCTCTGGCGCGCTCGGCGCGTCAACAGCACAGGCACCTCGCCGTCAGGCAGAGGCAGGCGGTGCCAGACGCTGGCGTTTTTCATCGGGATGGGCGAAGGGGCCGACGCCGCCGATTTCGCGTTGGCGGGCCTCGATCCAGGCCTCGGCCTCGGCCATCATCGCCTCGGGGCCGGTCTCTTCGTCTGGATGGATGGCGGGGCCGATCACCACTGTGACCTCGCCCGGATATTTCAGGAAGGCGTTGCGCGGCCAGAACTCGCCGGCGTTATGCGCCACCGGCACCATCGGCATGTCGAACTGCTTGGCCATGCGCGCGGCGCCCAGCTTGTACTTGCCGCCCACGCCTGGCTTGGTGCGGGTGCCCTCCGGAAACACGGTGATCCAGAAACCGTGGCGCTTGCGCTCCAGGCCCTGGTCCAGCAGGCGCTGGTTGGCGCGGGCGCGGTCGGAGCGGTTGATGATGATGGGGTTCATCAGCACCAGGCCCCAGCCGAAGACCGGAATCCAGGTCAGCTCGCGCTTGGCCACATACACTTGCCACGGGAAGATTTTTTGCAGCGCCAGCGTTTCCCAGCCGGACTGGTGCTTGGAAGTGATCACCGACGGCACCGACGGAATATTCTCCGCGCCGATCACCTTGTATTTCAGGCCGATCACATGCTCCAGCATCCAGAACAGGGTCATCGCCCAGCTCACGCCGAACACGTGGCGGCTGCGGCGCGGCAGCGGCGCGGCCAGCATCAGCAGCAGGAAAAACACCGGCGTGGCGATAATCAGCACCACCCAGTACAGCAAGTTGCGTATCCACAAACCAATCATGCTTTCAGTCTCTGCCTCAATGATGGTTGATCAGATGCTCGGCGGCATCGTACAGGTCGTTGAACACCAGCGTGCTTTCCGGCAGGCCGCCCTTGGCCAGCGTCTTGGCGCCCTTGCCGGTCTTCACCAGGATGGGCTGGCCGCCGACGGCGGCGATGGATTCCAGGTCGCGCAGGCTGTCGCCTATCATCGGCAGCCCTTCCAGCTTGACGTTGAAGCGCTCGGCGATCTCCAGCACCATGCCGGGCAGCGGCTTGCGGCACTCGCAGCCGTGGTCCGGCCCGTGCGGACAGAACACCACCGCGTCGATGCGGCCGCCGGCCTGGCCGACCAGCCGGTGCATCTTCTCGTGCATCGCGTTCAGCGCGTGCATGTCGAACAGGCCGCGGGCGATGCCGGACTGGTTGGTCGCCACCACCACGCGCCAGCCGGACTGGGTCAGGTTGGCGATCGCCTCCAGGCTGTGCGCCAGCGGCACCCATTCGATGGTGTTCTTCACGAAATCGTCGCGATCCTCGTTGATCACGCCGTCGCGGTCCAGAATGACTAGCTTCACCCGATAATCCTTTCACCCAGCCATCTTGTCAAAACGGGAGGCCGGCCGCGTCGCCGCGGCCTCCTCCCATCCATGCGTCTGCCTGCCGCTTACTCCGCCAGCAGCGAAATATCGGCCACGCGGTTGAACAGCGCGGCCAGGCTGGCCAGCAGCGCTACGCGGTTGGCGCGCACCTTGGCGTCCTCGGCCATCACCATCACGCCGTCGAAGAACGCGTCCACCGGCGCCTTCAGGCTGGCCAGCTGCGACAGCGCCCCGGCGAAGTCGTGGGCGGCGAACTTGGCCTCCACCGCCGGCGCCAGCTCCCGCACCGCGGCGTACAAGGCCTGTTCGGCGGCTTCCTGCAGCAACGCGGCGTCCACCGCGCCGATTTCGCCCTCGGCCTTCTTCAGGATGTTGTTGACGCGCTTGTTGGCGGCGGCCAGCGCGGCGGCTTCCGGCAGCGACTTGAACGCGGCCACGGCGGCCAGCACCGCGCGCACTTCGTTCAGGCGGCTGGGCGCCAGCGCCAGCACGGCGTCGATCTCGTCGCCTTTGTAGTCGGCGGCCAGGAAGTTCTTCAGGCGGTCCATCATGAAGCCGAACACTTCCTCGGCGACGTTGGCGGACAGCTTGCCGGCCGGGAAGGCCTCGGCGACGACCGCCAGCAGGCGCTTCAGGTCCAGATCGGCTTCCAGCGCCATCCGCACCACGCCCAGCGCGGCGCGGCGCAGCGCGAACGGGTCTTTGTCGCCGGTCGGGATCAGGCCGATGCCCCAGATGCCGACGATGGCTTCCAGCTTGTCGGCCAGCGCCACGGCGGTGGCGATCTTGCCTTCCGGCAGCGTGTCGCCGGCGAAGCGCGGGTGGTAATGGCCCTCGATGGCGGCGGCCACTTCGGCGTGCTCGCCGTCGTGATGGGCGTAGTACATGCCCATGATGCCCTGCAGTTCCGGGAACTCGCCGACCATGTCGGTCACCAAGTCTGCCTTGGCCAGATACGCGGCGCGGGCGGCCAGCGCGGCGTCGGCGCCCAGCTCATGGGCGATGGCGCCGGCGATGCTCTGCAGGCGCTCGACGCGCTCCAGCAGCGAGCCGATCTTGTTGTGGTAAACCACATTGGCCAGGCGCGGCAGGCGGCTGTCCAGGCGGTGCTTCTTGTCTTGCTCGAAGAAGAACTTGGCGTCGGACAGGCGGGCGCGCAGCACGCGCTCGTTGCCGCCGACGACGAAGGACGGATCCTGCGGATCGACGTTGGACACCAGCAGGAATCGGTTCATCAGCTTGCCGTTCTTGTCCAGCAGCGGGAAGTACTTCTGGTTCTGCTGCATGGTCAGGATCAGGCATTCCTGCGGCACTTGCAGGAACTCGGCCTCGAAGCCGGCCTCCAGCACCACCGGCCACTCCACCAGCGCGGTCACTTCGTCGAACAGCTCATCCGGCGCGGCGATGGTGGCGCCGAGCTTGGCGGCGGCCTCGGCCAGCTTGTGGCGGATCAGCTCGCGGCGCGCGTCGAAGCTGGCGATCACCTTGCCCTGCTCGTGCATCGCGCGGGCGTAGCCATCGGCGTTGGCGATGGCTACGTCGCCCTGCGACAGGAAGCGGTGGCCGCGGGTGGCGGTGCCGCTCTTCAGGCCCAGCACCTCGCCTTCAATCACCTTGTCGCCGTGCAGCATGATCAGGCCGTGCACCGGACGGACGAACTGCACGTCGGAATCGCCCCAGCGCATCAGTTTGGGCACCGGCAGCTTCTTCAGCGCCAGCGACACCACGTCGGCCAGCTGCGCGGAAAGCGCCTCGCCCGGCTTGGTGCTGGAATAGGCGTAGACATCCTGCTTGCCGTTGCTGACGATGGAGAGTTCGGACACGTCCACGCCGCAGGAGCGGGCGAAGCCGGCCAAGGCCGGCGTCGGCTGGCCGTCCTTCATGCCGGCGGCGGCGGCCGGGCCCTGGCGGGTGATGCGTTGTTCCGGCTGCACGGCGAGCACGCCGGACAGCTGCACCGCCAGGCGGCGCGGCGACGCGTACACCACCGCCTCGGCGTCGGCGGCGGCGAACTGCATCTTCTTCAGTTCTTCGGCGATGGTCTGGGCGAAACTGGCGGCCAGACGCGGCAGGGCCTTGGGCGGCAGCTCCTCGGTCAGGAGTTCGATCAACAGGGTCGCGTTCATTCTCTCAAGCTTCAATTATCGGGATGCGGATCCCGCCGCCTCGCAAATCACCTTCATCATGGCGTGGGCGACCGAATCCTCGTTCACCGGCTGCCACTTCCAGGCATAGCGCGGCACCGGGAACATGGTGGAAAACAGGTGCTTGTTGTTCTTGTCGAAATACTCGGAACCGACAAACACGTACTGGTACTGCTTGCAATCGGCGTAACCGGTGGTGCGGCGGATATAGAAGTTCAACCGGTACGACTTCTCGTAGCGTTGCTTGGCGAAGCGTTCCTGGTTGATGAAATGCACCAGCCCATCCTTGCCCAGCCACAGCGAGTTGCCGTCTATCGCCAGCTGCATCTGGCTGCCGTCCTGGTACACCACCCAGTCGGCGGCCGGCTGCGCCCAGGCCGGCAAAGCGAACAACAGCCAGAATGCGGCTTTGACTCTCATATCCACCCCCTGTCAGGCGCGACGACGATTGCCGCCGCCCCTAACAGCATAGACCTCCCTCCGCTCAGTCCTTGCGGCACATCGGAAAGCCCAGCGCCTCGCGGGCGTCGTAATACGCCTGCGCCACGCCGCGGGACAGATTGCGGATGCGGCCGATGTAGGCGGCGCGCTCGGTCACCGAGATGGAGCCGCGGGCGTCCAGCAGGTTGAAGGCATGTCCCGCCTTCAGGATCATCTCGTAGGCCGGCAGCGGCAGGCTGGCGTCCAGCAGCGTCTTGGCTTCGGCTTCGTAGTCGTTGAACTGGCGGAAAAGCAGCTCGACATTGCTGTGCTCGAACGCGTACTTCGACTGCTCCACCTCGTTCTGGTAGAACACATTGCCGTAGGTGACCGGCTGGCCGTCCGGCAAGTGGGTCCAGATCAGATCGTAAACGTTCTCCACGCCCTGCAGATACATCGCCAGGCGTTCCAGGCCATATGTGATCTCGCCCAGCACCGGTTTGCAATCCAGACCGCCCACTTGCTGGAAATAGGTGAACTGGGTCACTTCCATGCCGTTCAGCCACACTTCCCAACCCAGGCCCCAGGCGCCCAGCGTCGGATTTTCCCAGTTGTCCTCGACGAAGCGAATGTCCTGCACCGTCGTGTCCAGGCCCAGCTCCCGCAGCGAGCCCAGGTACAGTTCCTGGATGTTGGACGGCGACGGCTTCAGCACCACCTGGAACTGGTGGTGCTGGAACAGGCGGTTCGGGTTCTCGCCGTAGCGGCCGTCCTTCGGGCGGCGGCTGGGCTGGACGTAGGCGGCGTTCCAGGGTTCAGGCCCCAGCGCGCGCAGGAAGGTGGCGGTATGGGAGGTGCCCGCGCCCACTTCGGTGTCGTACGGTTGCAGCAGCGCGCAGCCCTGGCGGTTCCAGTAGTGCTGGAGCGTGAGGATGATTTCCTGGAAGGTAAGCATAGAGGTGGTGTTGGAAAATTGAAGAAACAAGGGTCGATTCTACCCCCTGCGGCCGCTCACGCAAAGCCGGACGCCCTCTCCGCCAATTGCTTCGCCAGCCTTCGCCCTTTTCCCAGGCAATCCGGCAGGGAGGCGCCGTCCAGCCAGTTGGCGCACAGATGCAGCCCCCTGCCGCTCCACCGCGCCGCCGCGCCGCGCAGCCTGCGCTGCAAGCCGGTGCCCTGCGGCAGCGCCTGCGGCCAGCGGGCCAGGTATTGCGCCAGCGGCTTGCCGCGCATGCCGAACAGCCTCTCCAGCTCGGCGTTGAGTCCATTCAACAATGCGGCGTCGCTGCTCTCCAGCGATTCCGGATGCCTGCGGCCGCCGATAAAGCTGGTCACCAGCCGGGTGCCCGCCGGACAAACGTGAGGGTAGATATTGCTGACGGTCAGGTGGCCCAGCGTCAGCGCCCCCTCCCCGCTCGGATGCAGCGCGCCGTAGCCGGGCAGCGGCCGGTCCATCGCCTCGCCGTCCAGCAAGGTGGACACCACCGCCAGCGGCGCGTACGGGATGCGCCGGCAAATATCGGCCATCTCCGGCGCCAGCGGATGCAGCAGCTCGGCCGCGGCGTCGGCCGGCAGGGCCAGCACCACTCGCTCGGCCCGCGTCCACCCCTCGCGGGTGCGCAGCCGCCAGCCCTCGCCGTCGCGGCGCAGCGCGGTCACCGGCGAGTCCAGCCTCACGTCCAGATCTCGCGCCAGCCGCTGCGGCAACTGCTGCAGCCCGCCTTGCAGCGTGCACATCCGGGCGCGCGCGGTCCTTTGCCGCCACAGTCCCCGCCACAAAGGCAGCGGCTGCGCCGCCGCCCGCGCCAGCCTCGGCAGCGTCTCATCCAGAGCCAACTCTTCCGGATCGCCGGCGAACACGCCGCCGGCCAGCGGGTCCAGCAGCTTGTCCAGCACCTCCTGTCCGAAGCGGCGGCGGCAGAACTCGGCCAGACTGGCCTCGGCCTCCTTGGGACTGCCCGGCCGCAGCAGGCCGCGCAGCAAGGCCCACTTGGCCGGCCAGCTCAAAAAGCTCCCAGCCAGCAACTGCCAAGGCCCGGATGGCAGCGGCCGGTATCGCCCGCTCCGCAGCACATGCCGCAAGCCGCTGCCCTGCTCCGGCCACAGCGGAGACAGCCCCAACTCGGCCAGCCACTGCTGAAGCTCCTCGTCCAATAACAGCATATTGGGCCCCTGTTCGCACAAGGCGTCAGCCGCCAAGGTGCTCACCTTGCCGCCGACGCGCTCCGCCGCCTCGAATACCCGTACCGCCACGCCCTGCCGTTGCAGCCACCAGGCACAGGACAGCCCTGAAACGCCCGCGCCGATTATCGCGATCATCATCGTCTCCAAAAAACCCGTTCAAGCACGATTATCCCTGCCCCCGCCCCGCCCTCATTGACTGCGGTCAACAGCGGCCGGCATCGCGCGGGAACGCGAAGACTCCGTCGCGGCGGGCTATACCGATAGCAACCAGCCCGATGCGAAGAAATGCCGATGCGACAAGCTCTCAGCATGAAAACCAGGCTCTGGCTCCTGGCCCTGATCAACCTGACGGTCCTGCTTCTGCTGTCCCTATCCTGCCTGGGCCAGCTGCGCGACATGGCGGAAAACACCCGACGGGAACTGGAGCAGGTCAGCCGCGGCAGCCGGATCAACCACGCGATGCAGCTGGCCAATCTGCACTTCAAGGTGCAGGTGCAGGACTGGAAGGACGTGCTGCTGCGCGGCAACAATCCGGCCGACTACCAGCGCTACCTAGCCGCCTTCGAAGCCGAGCGCGCCATCGTCGAGCAAATGCTGGCCCAGGCCTCCGCCGCGCAGCGCGACGACGGCGAGTCCAGCGCGGCGGTAGACGCGGTGCGCGACGAGCATCTCCGGCTGACCGTCCGCTACCGCGCGGCGCTGGCAGCCTTCCGCCAGGAAGACCCGCTCTCCGGGCAAGCCGTCGACAAGCTGGTGCGCGGCATGGACCGCGCGATGACCGATCAGCTGCTGCGACAGAGCGCCCAGGTCCAGGACGGATTCGAGAAGATGCTGGCCGATCGGATCGCGGAAGCCGACCGCGGATACCGCCAGACTCTGAACCTGTTCATCGCGGTCGCCGCCCTCAGCCTGCTGGTCCTGGCCGGCTCCATCGGCCACATCGGCCGGGGCCTGTTCCGCCAGGTGGGCGGCGAGCCGGCAGCGGTGGCCGAGATCGCCCGCAGGGTGGCCGGCGGCGACCTGACGGCAAGGCCGGCGCTGCGCGACGGCGACGATCGCAGCGTGCTGGCGGCGATGCAGCACATGGTGAACCGGCTGACCGGGGTGATCGAGCAATTGCGGCTCGACGCCGAGCAATTGAACGCCACCTCGTCCGAGGTCGCGGCTTCGGCGCAGGCGCTGAGCCAGAACGCGTCGCAGCAGGCCGCCAGCCTGGAAGAGACCAGCGCCTCGGTGGAAGAGATCGCGGCCACTGTGACCCAGAACTCCGAAAGCGCCCGCCTCACCGACACCATGGCCCGCCAGGCGGCGCAAAGCGCCGGCGGCGGCGGCGAGGCCGTGACCCGCACCGTGGCGGCGATACGCGACATTTCCAACCGGATAGACGTGATAGACGACATCGCCTATCAGACCAATCTGCTGGCGCTGAACGCCGCCGTCGAGGCCGCCCACGCCGGCAGCCAGGGCAAAGGCTTCACCGTGGTGGCCGCCCAGGTGCGCAAATTGGCCGAACACAGCCAGACGGCGGCGCGGGAAATCGGCTCGCTGGCCGGCTGCAGCGTGGACATGGCGGAACAGGCGGGCGCGGCGCTGGACGAAATGCTGCCCGCCATCCGCAAAACCGCCAGCCTGGTGCAGGAGATCGCGCTGGCCTCGCATGAACAGAGCGAAGGCCTGCAGCAGATCAACGCCGCGGTCAACCACCTGTCGCTGGCCACCCAGCTGAACGCCTCCACCTCCGAGCAGTTGTCCGCCGCCTCCGACCAGTTGAACACGCAGGCGGAACACCTGCGGCGGATGATCGCCTATTTCAAAACCGCCTGAGCGGGCATGAAAAAGCGGCTCCTCTCGGAGCCGCTTCGCATGCGGTCGAACCGGGACGACGCTCAGCGCCAGTCCAGGATCACCTTGCCGCTTTGGCCGGACAGCATGGCGGCGAAGCCCTGCTCGAACTCGTCCACCTTGAAGTGGTGGGTGATGATGGGGCTGATGTCCAGACCGGACTGGATCAGCGCCACCATCTTGTACCAGGTCTCGAACATCTCGCGGCCGTAGATGCCCTTGATTTCCAGGCCCTTGAAGATCACCTGGTTCCAGTCGATCGCGGTGTTGGACGGCGGAATGCCCAGCAGCGCCACCTTGCCGCCGTGGTTCATCGTTTCCAGCATCTGGCGGAAAGCCTGCGGATTGCCGGACATTTCCAGGCCCACGTCGAAGCCTTCGGTCATGTGCAGCTCCTGCATCACCGCCTTCAGGTCTTCGCGGGCGACGTTGACGGCGCGGGTGGCGCCCATCTTCTTCGCCAGATCCAGCCGGTAGTCGTTGACGTCGGTGATCACCACGTGTCGCGCGCCGACATGCTTGGCGATGGCCACCGCCATGATGCCGATCGGACCGGCTCCGGTGATCAGCACGTCCTCACCCACCAGGTTGAAGCTCAGCGCGGTGTGCACGGCGTTGCCGAACGGGTCGAAGATGGAGGCCAGGTCGTCGGAGACGTCATCCGGAATCGGGAAGGCGTTGAAGGCCGGAATCACCAGATACTCGGCGAACGCGCCTTCGCGGTTGACGCCCACGCCGGTGGTATTGCGGCATAGGTGGCGGCGGCCGGCCCGGCAGTTGCGGCAGTAACCGCAAGTGATGTGGCCTTCGCCGGACACGCGCTGGCCGATCTTGAACCCCTGCACTTCCGAACCCATACCGGCGACGACGCCGACGTATTCATGGCCGACGTGCATCGGCACCGGGATGGTCTTCTGCGACCATTCGTCCCAGTTCCAGATATGGATGTCGGTGCCGCAGATCGCGGTCTTGACGATCTTGATCAACAGATCGTTGTGGCCGACTTCCGGCTGCGGAACGTCGGTCATTTCCAGGCCGGGAGCGGCCTTCAGCTTGGCAAGCGCCTTCATGTCTCTATCCTTGGGCGCGCGGGCATTCGATCCGCGCCGCCTGTCATGCGGTCAAATCAGATTACACCCAGCTCGCGGCCGACCTTGGTGAACGCGGCCACCGCCTTCAGCACCTGCTCTTCGCTGTGCGCGGCAGACATCTGGGTGCGGATGCGGGCCTTGCCCTTGGGCACCACCGGGTAGGAGAAGCCGATCACGTACACGCCTTCGGCCAGCAGCTTGGCGGATACTTCGCCGGCCAGACGGGCATCGCCCAGCATCACCGGGATGATCGGGTGCTCGCCCGGCACCAGGGTGAAGCCGGCGGCGGACATTTCCTTGCGGAACAGCTCGGCGTTGCGGCGCACCTTGGCGCGCAGCTCCGCGCCTTCGCCGCTCTTCAGGATGTTCAGCACTTCCACGCTGGCGGCGGCGATGGCCGGGGCCAGCGTGTTGGAGAACAGATAGGGGCGCGAGCGCTGGCGCAACAGGTCGACGATGGGCTTGTGCGCGGCGACGTAGCCGCCGGACGCCCCGCCCAGCGCCTTGCCCAGCGTGCCGGTGTAGATGTCGACGCGGTCGGACACGCCACAGTATTCCGGGGTGCCGGCGCCGGTTTCGCCGATGAAGCCGACCGCGTGCGAATCGTCCACCATCACCAGCGCGTCATGGCGCTCGGCCAGATCGCAAATGCCCTTCAGGTCGGCGATGATGCCGTCCATCGAAAACACGCCGTCGGTAACGATCAGCTTGAAGCGGGCGCCGGCCGCTTCGGCGGCGGCCAGTTGCGCCTCCAGATCGGCCATGTCGTTGTTCTTGTAGCGGAAGCGCTTGGCCTTAGACAGGCGCACGCCGTCGATGATGGACGCGTGGTTCAGCTCGTCCGAGATCACCGCGTCCTCTTCGGTCAGCAGGGTTTCGAACACGCCGCCGTTGGCGTCGAAACAGCTGGAATACAGGATGGTGTCGTCGGTGCCGAGGAAATCGGAGATCGACTTTTCCAGTTGCTTGTGGATGGACTGGGTGCCGCAGATGAAACGCACCGACGCGCAGCCGTAGCCGTATTGGTCCATGCCGGCCTTGGCCGCCAGCACCAGCCGCTTGTCGTCGGCCAGGCCCAGGTAGTTGTTGGCGCAGAAGTTCAGCACATGCTCGCCGCCGGCCAGCGCGATATCGGAGCTTTGCGGCGTGGCGATCACGCGTTCCGGCTTCTCGAAGCCGTCGGCCTTGATCTGGGCCAGCGTCGCCTGCAGGTGGGCAAGATAAGTGTGATTCATGGCAGTCCTTTGGATTGGCCGGACGCGGGAATCGAACCCGCGTCCGCAGGCACCGCGCGCCGCTCTTGGCGGCTGCGCGCCGAAACTGTCGCCATTCTAGCCCAGCCGCATGCGCGCTAGCAGTGACAGTTATCAGTGTTTTGGCGGCTCTCTGTCACCGTCATGCAACTTTTCCGGAACATCGTCCTCCTCGTCCCAGCCCAGCGGCTTGACGCCAGGCGGCAGCTTGACCGGCGGCTCGCGCCTGGCCAGCCGGGCCAGCGTGCCAATCACGAGAATGGCCGGCGCGGCGATCACCGCCAGCCAGAACCAGGTGGAGTGCAGCACATCCATATATTGCCCTTAGATAGACAAACACCCCTCGCCGCTGTCTTGGCAAGGGGTGCGGCTCATCCATTCATGATATCAGCGCTGGCGCAGCAAGCGAGCCGCGTCCATCGCGAAATAGCTGAGGATGCCGTCGGCGCCGGCGCGCTTGAAGGCGAGCAGGCTTTCCATCATGCACTTCTCTTCGTTGAGCCAGCCGTTCTGGAACGCCGCCTTCAGCATCGCGTACTCGCCGGACACCTGATAGGCGAAGGTGGGCACATGGAAGGTGTCCTTGACGCGGCGGATCACGTCCAGATAGGGCATGCCGGGCTTGATCATCACCATGTCGGCGCCCTCCTCCAGATCCTGCGCCACTTCCTGGATCGCCTCTTCGATATTGGCCGGGTCCATCTGGTAGCTGTTCTTGTCGGCCTTGCCCAAGTTGGCTGACGAGCCCAGCGCGTCGCGGAACGGGCCGTAGAAGCCGGACGAATACTTGGCGGAGTAGGCCAGGATCTTGGTGTGGATGAGGCCCTCTTCCTCGAAAGCCTCGCGGATGGCGCCGATGCGGCCGTCCATCATGTCAGACGGGCCGAACACGTCGACGCCGGCCTCGGCATGGCACAGGCCCTGCTTGATCAGGATTTCGGTGGTCTCATCGTTCAGCACGTAGCCGTTGGCGTCGATCACGCCGTCTTGTCCGTGGATGGTATAGGGATCCAGCGCGCCGTCGGTCATCACCCCCAGCTCCGGGAAGCGCTTTTTCAACTCGCGCACCACGCGCGGAATCAGCCCGTCCGGGTTGTAGGCCTCGCTGCCTTCATTGTCCTTGTTGCCGGTGATCACCGGAAACAGCGACAGCATCGGGATGCCCAGTTCCAGCGCCTCTTCGGCCACCGGCAGCAGCCTGTCCAGCGTCAGGCGCGGCGCGCCCGGCATCGACGGCACGTCCACCACCTGGTTGCTGCCCTCCATCACGAAGACCGGGTAGATCAGGTCGTTGGTGGTCAGCACGTTCTCGCGCATCAACCGGCGGCTGAACTCATCCTTGCGCATCCTGCGCATGCGGGTCACCGGGAAATAGCGATTAGCAAAAATCATGACGACAGCCCCCTAAAAAAGACATCGGCAATTGTACGCCCAATCCCCACGATGCGGCAGCGGGCTTTACGCATCGCCCCTATGCATCCGCGCAGCATTCGTCGCTCCGCCGCACTCCGGCCACGGCGGCGTTGGAAATCCGCGGCTCATCGCATAGTAGAAAAGCAAAAACATCCATTTTTCAAATTCATTTAAGCATCCATCAGCTTTTCCAATGCCTGGCCTCACATTCTTCCATTCCGCGAGCTCAATCCGAATCCTGCTGCCTAGCCCGACGCAAGCGCCTCATCAAACGACAAGCGAAACCGCGATAAGCTGCGCGGCCAACGGAGGCATCCGCTCAACAAACGGCCTGCGGCTCACATCCGGCCGTCTGCTGGCGCTCATGCCAGGCGGCGGCTGGTGGCCAGCGAATCCACCGACATTCCCCAGCCATGGCGGCGCATGACAAAAACTCAATCATCATTAATTGTGCAACTGCAGCAAAATGCAAAAAAGCAACAAACATTATCATTATCGGCTGAAATTTTTATATTCCATACAAATTCAACCTCGCAAAAAATACAGAACCCAGCGCAATCAGCAAAAACAAGCCATTGAATAGAAAGAAAATAGCAAAATAAACTAAAACAAATGCCATAAAAATTCATACAGCATCACAGTCAGCTTCCTGATATGTTAACAAGTATGTCTTGACGGAAAACTCATCCCTCCCACACACTGCCGAACCTATCACGACGGAATAAAAACAACACCGTCGGAAGGCGCCTCTGGGCAAAAAATCGAAACAAAGGGTTTTAGAGAAAATGAAGAAAATCGCACTCGCCGCCGCCATCGCAGCGGCCATCCCGGCATTCGCTCAAGCCGATGTCAATATCTACGGCTCGCTGCGTACTGGCGTTTCCATCACCAAGAACAGCACCAACAACTACAGCTCCACTTTCGGCGTTGACGATTTCGGCAGCCGTATCGGCTTCCGCGGCAATGAAGATCTGGGCAATGGCCTGAAAACCATCTGGCAGGTGGAAACCGGCTTCTCCACCGACGGCACCACCGGCTTCGGCAGCACCGACTCCGGCACCCTGGCCAACCGCCAGACCTTCGTCGGCCTGGAAGGCGGCTTCGGCAAAATTCGCATGGGCTACATCACCGATGTGCTGGGCGACACCGAATCCACCGACAACTTGTACGGCCCGTACCGCGACAGCATGGGCACCGGCTTCCCGCTGTACGAAGCCACAGACGTGTTCGGCGCCTATGGCGACTCCCGCTTCAAGAACAGCATCCGCTACGACTCCCCGGATTTCTACGGATTCAACGCCTCGCTGCAATACGGCGCAGGCGAAAACAGCACCGCCGGCCAGATGAAGCAAGGCGACAAATACGGCCTGCGCCTCGCTTACCAGAATTCCGGCTTCTTCGGCGCCTGGGCCTACGCCGGCGCGATGAACACCAAAGGCGGCAGCAACAGCTCGACCAACCGCCTGGAAGGCGGCTACACCAGCGACGCGCTGTACCTGGCGGCCAGCTATCAATGGGTCACGCTCTATGGCGATGCCCACGCCGCCAACAAGGACGGCTCGCTGAAATTGCCCGGCGTCGCCAGCCTGAGCCCCATCATCAATACCGGCATCAACAAGCTGGAAAACACCGGCTGGGCGCTGAACGCCGCTTACACCATCGGCAACTTCAAGCCGTCGATTGTTTACTCCAAGCGCAACGACGCCAAAGTGGACGGCATCCGCTACAGCCTGGGCGCGACCCAATGGGCGATCGGGCTGGACTACACGCTCAGCAAGCGCACGCTGCTGGAAGCCGGCTACGGCCAGGTGAAGGAAAACCGAGATGCGCAGACCATCAACAAGCACGCCAAGGACACTTCGTCCACCATCTGGGCGATGATGAAACACAACTTCTAAGTCTCCCCGGTTTCAGGAATGTGCGAACGGCCGCCCGATGGGCGGCCGTTTTGCTTTGCGACGCCCAAACAAAAACGCCAGCCTGAGGCTGGCGTTTTGCGCTGCGGGCGAAAAGCGGCTTATTCGAAGAAGTCGCGCAGCTTGTCCATAAAGGACTTGGAACGCGGATTGTGGGTGGCCACATCGCCCTGGCTGATCGCCTCGAACTCGCGCAGCAACTCTTTCTGGCGCTCGGTCAGCTTGACCGGGGTTTCCACCACCACATGGCAATGCAGGTCGCCGAATTCGGCGCCGCGCACCGCCTTCACGCCCTTGCCGCGCAGGCGATAGACGCGCCCGCTCTGGGTTTCCGGCGAGATCTTCACCTTGGCCATGCCGTCTAGCGTCGGAATTTCCACCTCGCCGCCCAATGCCGCGGTGGAGAAGGAAATCGGCATCTCGCAGTGCAGGTCCATGCCGTCGCGCTGGAACACCGTGTGCTGCTTGATATGAGTGACCACATACAAGTCGCCCGCCGGGCCGCCATTCTGCCCCGGCTCGCCCTCGCCGCCCAGGCGGATGCGGTCGCCCTCGTCGACGCCGGCCGGGATCTTCACGTTCAGCGTCTTGGTGGTTTTCTTCTGCCCTGCGCCGTGGCAACTGGTGCACGGATCGGTGATCTGCTTGCCCGTGCCATGGCAAGTCGGGCAGGTTTGCTGGATCGAGAAGAAGCCCTGGCTCATCCTCACCTGGCCGTGGCCGCCGCAGGTGGCGCAGGTCTTGGGCTGGGTGCCCGGCTTGGCGCCGGTGCCGCTGCAGGTGGAGCAGGATTCGTGCGACGGGATGCGGATCTGTTTCTCGCAGCCGCGCGCCGCTTCTTCCAGCGAAATCTCCATGTTGTAGCGCAGATCGGCTCCGCGGTAGACATTGGAGCGCCCGCCGCCGTTGCCGCCCCGGCCGCCGCCGAAGATGTCGCTGAAAATGTCGGCGAAATCGCCGAAACCGCCGAAGCCCTGCCCGCCGCCCCCGCCGGCCTGCGGGTCAACCCCGGCATGGCCGAACTGGTCGTAGGCGCCGCGCTTCTGGCTGTCGGACAGGATCTCGTAGGCCTCCTTCACCTCCTTGAACTTGTCCTCCGCTTCCTTGCTGTCCGGATTGCGGTCCGGATGGTATTTCATCGCCAGCTTGCGGTAGGCTTTCTTGATGTCGTCGTCGGAAGCGTCTCGGTTGACGCCGAGCACGTCGTAGTAGTCTCGTTTGGACATCTTGCTGTCACTCTCAAATTCTGGTTGCCGCAGCAACAGGGCCCACGCTCAGCGCGGCCGGTTGTCGCCCCATCTGTTTCAAAAAGCGGAAATGCGCCCTCATCGCCGACCACACCGACTGGAACGACTGGTAGGGCATGCCATGCTCGCGACAGGCTTCGGCGACTATCCTGCTCAGCGCCGGATAGTGGACATGGCTGGTCTTGCGGAACAAATGATGCTCGACCTGGAAATTCAGGCCGCCCATGTAAAAAGTCACCAGGCGGTTACCGCAAGCGAAATTGGCCGTGGTTTTCAACTGGTGCACCGCCCACTCGTCCGCCATCTTGCCGTCGCCGTCCGGCAGCGGAAACGCCGCGCCTTCCACCGTGTGAGCCAACTGGAACACCACCGACAAGGTCAGGCCGAACAGCAGGTGCACGCCCAGGAAGGCCAGCAGCACATGCGAAAACGGATGGTACAAAGCAGGCAGAACCAGCGCATAGCCGATATACAGCAACTTGGTGGCCACGAAATAAGGCCATTCCCACCATGCCCGCTTCGGCAGCGGCGTGTCGCCGATCTTGCCGCGTATCATCTTGTGCCAATCGCTGAACAGCAACCAGAACAGCGTCAACAGGCTATACAGGACCACCGCGTACCAATGCTGCAGCCGGTGCCAGGGCCGCCACTGCGCGGCGGGCGACAAGCGCATCAGGCTGCCCAGCGCGATGTCGTCGTCCTTGCCCTCGACATTGGTGTAAGTGTGGTGCAGCACATTATGCTTCTGCTGCCACATGCTCTGGCTGCCGCCCAGCACTTCCATGCTGGAGCCCATCAGCCAATTCACCCAGCGCTTGCGCGAATAGCTGCCGTGCGCGCCGTCGTGCATCACGTTGAAGGCGATCAGCACCAGGCCCTGCGTCAGGCCGAAACCTGCCAGCAGCGCCGTCCACAGATGCTCCGCGCCCCACACCAGCATCGCGTAGCTGAAACCAGCCAGCGCGTAGGAAAACACAGTCTTGAAATGCAGCAGCCGATTGCCGGTGTGGCGTTGGCCGGTTTGCTGAAAATAGGCGTCAACCCGGGACTTCAGCGTTTCGAAAAACGGCCCTCGGGCCGAAAAGGTGATACGGGACGACATGCACTCTCCAAAAGACCGAACCTGAAGACGTCACGCAAACGCCGATGACCGGAGCAAGCCCCGGGGCTTCCCGGAGGGCTTGGCCCGGTCATCTGGCGCCATCATGACAAGACGGCTATCAGGCCTTGTCTTTCTTCACTTCTTCGAACTCGGCGTCCACCACATTGCCTTCGTCCTTCTTGTCGCCGGCGGCGGCTTGCGCGCCTTCGGCGCCGCCTTCCGCCTGAGCGGCCTGGGCGTACATGATCTCGCCCAGCTTCTGACTGGCCTTGGCCAGCTCTTCCGCCTTGGCTTCGATGGCGTCCTTGTCGTCGCCCTTCACCACTTCCTCGGCCGCCTTGATGGCGTCCTCGATCTTGGCCTTCTCGTCGGCGCCGATCTTGTCGCCATGCTCGGACAGCGATTTCTTGATGCTGTGGATCAGGCCTTCGGCGTGGTTGCGCGCGGTCACCAGCTCGTGCAGCTTCTTGTCTTCCTCGGCGTTGGCTTCGGCGTCCTGCACCATGCGCTCGATTTCAGCCTCGGACAGGCCGGAGGAGGCCTGGATGGTGATGTTGGCCTGCTTGCCGGAAGCCTTGTCCTTGGCGGACACGTGCAGAATGCCGTTGGCGTCGATGTTGAACTCGACCTCGATCTGCGGAATGCCGCGCGGCGCCGGAGGAATGTCGCCCAGATTGAACTGGCCCAGCGACTTGTTGGCGGCGGCCTTCTCGCGCTCGCCCTGCAGCACGTGGATGGTCACGGCGGTCTGGTTGTCGTCGGCGGTGGAGAAGGTTTGCGAGGCCTTGGTCGGGATCGTGGTGTTCTTCTGGATCAGCTTGGTCATCACGCCGCCCAGGGTTTCGATGCCCAGCGACAGCGGGGTCACGTCCAGCAGCAGCACGTCCTTGCGGTCGCCCGACAGCACCGAACCCTGGATCGCGGCGCCGACGGCCACCGCTTCGTCCGGGTTCACGTCCTTGCGCGGCTCCTTGCCGAAGAATTCCTTGACCGCGTCCTGCACCTTGGGCATGCGGGTCTGGCCGCCGACCAGGATCACGTCGGTGATGTCGGCCAGCGATACGCCGGCGTCTTTCAGCGCCACGCGGCACGGCTCGATCGAACGGGCGATCAGGTCGTCAACCAGGCTTTCGAACTTGGCGCGGGTGATCTTCATCGCCAAATGCTTCGGACCGGTGGCGTCCATGGTGATGTACGGCAGGTTCACCTCGGTCTGGGTCGCGCTGGACAGCTCGATTTTGGCCTTTTCAGCCGCTTCCTTCAGGCGTTGCAGCGCCATCACGTCCTGCTTCAGATCGACGCCCTGCTCCTTCTTGAACTCGGTGACGATGTAATCGATCACACGCTGGTCGAAGTCTTCGCCGCCCAGGAAGGTGTCGCCGTTGGTCGACAGCACTTCGAACTGGTGCTCGCCGTCCACGTCGGCGATCTCAATGATGGACACGTCGAATGTGCCGCCGCCTAGGTCGTACACCGCGATCTTGCGGTCGCCTTCCTGCTTGGCCAGACCGAAGGCCAGCGCGGCCGCGGTCGGCTCGTTGATGATCCGCTTCACTTCCAGGCCGGCGATGCGGCCGGCGTCCTTGGTGGCCTGGCGCTGGCTGTCGTTGAAGTAGGCCGGCACGGTGATCACGGCTTCGGTCACTTCCTCGCCCAGGTAGTCTTCGGCGGCCTTCTTCATCTTGCGCAGCACTTCGGCGGAGATTTGCGGCGGTGCCAGCTCCTGGTCGCGCGCCTTCACCCAGGCGTCGCCGTTCTTCGCCTTCAGGATTTCGAAAGGCATCAGGTCGATGTCCTTCTGCACTTCCTTGTCTTCGAAACGGCGGCCGATCAGGCGCTTGGCGGCGTAAATGGTGTTCTTCGGGTTGGTCACCGCCTGGCGCTTGGCCGGCGCGCCCACCAGAATCTCGCCGTCTTCGACGTAAGCGATGATGGACGGCGTGGTGCGGTTGCCTTCGGCGTTTTCGATGACTTTCGGGTTGCCGCCTTCTACCACTGCCACGCAGGAGTTGGTGGTGCCCAGGTCGATACCGATGATTTTACCCATGATGTATTCCTTTTCTCTATTCGTTCCGGCCTTGGCTTGTCTGATAGCCAGGGCCTGTTGTCTCAATAAATATTGGCTATGCCGCGCTTTTCAAGAGGGCGGCATCGGCCTTTTTTATGCTTTGGCCTTGGCCACCACCACCATGGCCGGGCGCAGCACGCGATCGGCCAGCAAATAGCCCTTCTGCATCACCCGCACGACGGTGTTCGGCTCGGCGTCGGACTCTTCGGCGCTCATCGCCTGGTGCTGGTGCGGATCCAGCTTGTCGCCGGCCTTGGGCGCGATGTCCTTGATCTGGGCTTTGTCGAAGGCGGAGACCAGCTGCTTCAGCGTCAGGTCCACGCCCATCTTCAGGGTGTCGATCTGGCCGCTCTGGTCCAACAGCGCCATTTCCAGGTAATCCTTGACCGTCACCAACTCGCCGGCAAACTTGCTGATCGCATATTTATGCGCAGCTGCCACTTCGTCCTGAGCGCGGCGGCGCTGGTTGTCCAGCTCCGCGCGGGCGCGCAGCAGGGTGTCGTTCAGTTCGGCGATTTCAGCTTCCAGCCCGGCGATATGCTGCTCGGGAGTCTGCTCCAGCTCGGTGTGCGCCTCGCTGGCGGTATCGGTCATTTCGTTTTCCACGGCTTCGGCCGCCTGGTTTTGGTTCTCTTGCATGACGTTTCCTCGGAATTGCACCGGCTAAATTGATGTCCAGACCCAAGGTAGGGACTTTCGCAGCGATTTCAAGCCCCGATCTGCATATCTCCACTCCAAGAAAAAATAATCAATGTGCGTATTTCTACTGCTGATTTTTCGTAAACAATGTTTTTGCCAAGCCCAAATATTCGTTTGAAGCAGCACATTGTTAGCTTATGAAAATGTTGTTTTTTTTCTGTGCTGCACCGCACACAACGCGATTTTTTTGTGCTTATAATGGCCGCACACCAAGGAGAAAACCGTTGCGGCGGTGCAAAAACGCAGCCCCGCTCGGCCAAGAAAAATCAGGTCGAACAGACCCGGTTTCGACAAAAATCCGGCACACCGGATACGCCGTACAGCCATCGAGGACGCCGGTTCGCCGGCGAGCACAGAAACGTTTCGAGAAGGGTTTCAATATGACGACTCGCGAACAACGCATTGCAGCCATCCAGAAAGACTGGGACGAAAACCCGCGCTGGAAGGGAATCAAGCGTGGCTACAGCGCCGCCGACGTCGAGCGCCTGCGCGGCTCGCTGCAGGTGGAGCACAGCCTGGCGCGCCACGGCGCGGAAAAGCTGTGGAAGCTGGTCAACAACGAACCGTACGTCAACTGTCTGGGCGCGCTGACCGGCGGCCAGGCCATGCAGCAGGTGAAAGCCGGCGTCAAGGCCATCTACCTGTCGGGCTGGCAGGTGGCGGCGGACAACAACGAATACTCGGCGATGTACCCGGACCAGTCGCTGTATCCGGTGGACTCGGTGCCCAAGGTGGTGGAACGCATCAACAACGCCTTCACCCGCGCCGACGAAATCCAGCACGCCAAAAACATCGAACAAGGCGACAAGGGCTATGTCGACTACTTCGCGCCCATCGTCGCCGACGCCGAAGCCGGTTTCGGCGGCGTGCTGAACGCCTATGAGCTGATGAAGTCGATGATCCGCGCCGGCGCCGCCGGCGTGCACTTCGAAGACCAGCTGGCCTCGGTTAAGAAATGCGGCCACATGGGCGGCAAGGTGCTGGTGCCGACCCAGGAAGCGATCCAGAAGCTGATCGCCGCCCGCCTGGCGGCCGACGTCTACGGCGTGCCGACGCTGGTGATCGCCCGCACCGACGCCGAAGCGGCCGACCTGCTGACCAGCGACGTCGACCCCAACGACGAGCCCTTCCTGACCGGCGAGCGCACCGCCGAAGGCTTCTACAAGACCAAGAAGGGTCTGGAGCAAGCCATCAGCCGCGCGGTGGCCTATGCCGACTACGCCGACCTGGTGTGGTGCGAGACCGGCACGCCGGACCTGGAGTTCGCGCGCAAGTTCGCCGAAGCCGTGCACGCGAAGCATCCGGGCAAGCTGCTGGCCTACAACTGCTCGCCGTCGTTCAACTGGAGAAAGAACCTGGACGACGCCACCATCGCCAAGTTCCAGCGCGAGCTGGGCGCGATGGGCTACAAGTACCAGTTCATCACCCTGGCCGGCATCCACAGCATGTGGTTCAACATGTACGACCTGGCGCAGGATTACGTGGCGCGCGGCATGTCCGCCTACGTCGAAAAAGTGCAGGAGCCCGAGTTCGCCGCCCGCGACCGCGGCTACAGCTTCGTGTCCCACCAGCAAGAAGTGGGCACCGGCTACTTCGACGACGTCACCACCGTGATCCAGGGCGGCGCCTCCAGCGTCACCGCGCTGACCGGCTCCACCGAGGAAGAACAGTTCCATTAAGCCGCCACAAGCGGCGCCCCCAAAGCCCGCGTACCCCGCGGGCGATGCCGCCCACCCTCACCGGTGGGCGGCATTTTCATATCCGGGAGACGACATGAGCTTGGCCACCACCGACCTGTGCGACGCTTTCGACGCGGAAATCCAGGTTCTGGACCCGATCTTTCAATCATTCGGCGGCAACCTCCGCTTTCACGGCCCGATCGCCACGCTGAAGCTGTTCGAGGACAACAGCCTGGTGCGCGAGACGCTGGGCGAAGCCGGAAACGGCCGGGTGCTGGTGATGGATGGCGGCGGCTCTCGCCGTTGCGCGCTGCTGGGGGACCAGTTGGGCGAACTGGCGGTGAAGAACGGCTGGGCCGGGCTGGTGATAGACGGCTGCGTGCGCGACTCAGCCGCCCTGTCCAAGCTGCCGCTGGGCGTCAAGGCGCTGGCCGCGCATCCGCGCAAGTCGGTGAAGCTGGGCAGCGGCCAAAGGGATATCGCCGTGCGCGTCGGCGGCTGCGAGCTGCGGCCGGGACAATGGCTGTACGCCGACGAGGACGGCGTGGTCGTCAGCGCCCGGCAGCTGGCCTAGCCGCCGCAGCGCTGATGCACTGGCAGCGCGCTCTGCGCGTTGGCGGTGCCCCACTCCAGCCGCTGCTCCCACCAGGTATGGTGCTCCGGCACCAGCACCTCGGGCGTGTCCAGCGAGGCGGCGGTGACGTCGATCTCTTCGGGATCGGACTCGTGGAAATAGGTGAGCGTGGAGCCGCAATGCGGGCAGAAGCCGCGCGACACCGCCGCCGACGAGTGGTACTGCATCGGCCGCTCGCCGCGCCACTCCAGCTCGTGCACCCGGATGGTGAACCAGGTGACGAAGGCGGCGCCGCTGGCCCGTCGGCAACTGCGGCAATGGCAATGGGTGATGTGGCATGGCGTGCCGCGCAAGCGATAGCGCACCGCGCCGCACAGACAGCCTCCAGTCAGGCCTACGCTCATCGACGCTCCTTCGCAGGATTGGAACGCGGCATTCGCCGCCTCTCCATTTCACTATGCCTCAGCCATGCTGCAAGTGCAAAAAAACCATTGCGCCAGGCCCGTCAGGCATCCCGTGCAGATGGCAAACGCCGCATACAATGGAATATGCACTTCTTGGGAAACCGCCATGCGCCGCATCCTCTCCGCCGCCTTGCTCTGCCTGACTCTGCCTCATGCGCCCGCCTCGGCCCAGGAACCCGACCGCTCGCCGGTGCACATCTGCGACGACGGCGACGAATGGCCGCCGTACACCTATTACCGCCGGGCCGACGGCAAGCCGACGACCGAGATCACCGGTTTTTCGGTAGAAGTGATAAGCGCCATTCTCGGCAAGCACGGCATACCGTTCTCCATTGTCCTGCCGCCGTGGAAACGCTGCTTGGCCTCGATAGAGGCGGGTGAGAACTACGTGATGGCGCTCAGCGCCAGCAAGAACCCGGACCGGGAGAAACGCTTCCTGTTTTCATCGCCCTACTACCAGACTCATTATTACGTGTTCTACGCGAAAGACCGCTTTCCCCAGGGGCTGAAGCTGGACAGCCAGGCCGACCTAAACCGCTATCGGCTGGGCGGCGTCAAAGGCTATGCCTACGCCAGCCTGGATAGCGTGGACAAGAGCAGGATGATACTCGCCGCCAGTTATACCGAACTGGTTAAGATGATGAAGGCCGGCCGGCTGGACGTGTTCGCGGAGGACTATGAAGTGATGGCCGGCCTGGCCAGCATAGGCACGCTGGACGTGATCGGCGACGCGGCCATCGGACACGCTCCGCTGCCCGGCACCCATCCCAACCCCTTCCACATGATTTTCAGCCGCAAAAACCCGCGCGGCGAGGCATTGCGACAGCTGGTGGACGAAGAGCTGGAATCGATGCGGCGCTCCGGCCAGTTGGCCCGCCTGCTGGCCAAGTACGTCAAACGCTAGCAAAAAAGCAAATCGCCGCGGGCGGCCCGTTCGGACTGCCGCGCGGCGACAAGGCAAAGCGAATGGATGATCAGGCCGGCTGGGTCGGCGTGGCGCCCTTCACTTCGGTGAGGCGGTTTTCGCCGTCGACGAACACCAGCTTGGGCGAATGGCCCTTCAGCTCGGCGTCCTCGTACTGCGCGAACGAGGCGATGATCAAGAGGTCGCCCGGCGCGGCGCGGCGCGCGGCCGAACCGTTGACCGAGATCACGCCAGAGCCGCGCTCAGCCTTGATCGCGTAAGTGGCGAAACGCTCGCCGTTGGTGACGTTCCAGATCTGCACCTCTTCGTACTCGAGAATGTCCGCCGCTTCCAGCAGGTTCTCGTCGATGGCGCAGGAGCCGATGTAATGCAGCTCCGCGTGCGTGGTGGTCACGCGGTGGAGCTTGGACTTGAGCATATTGCGTTGCATGGCAGTTTTCCTTCTCGTTCCGTTTCGGAGCGCCCGGCGCGGCGTCGGCCGCGCCGACGGCTCTCAGCGGAATACCTCGATATTGTCGATCAGACGGGTCTTGCCCAGCCGCGCGGCGGCCAGCGCCACCAGCCGTTTCTCGCCGGCATGGGCGATTTCCAGCGTGTCGGCCTGACGCACTTCCACGTAATCCACGGTCCAGCCGGCGGCGGCCAGATCGTCGCGCGCGGCGTTCTCCAGCGCGGCGTAGTCCTGGCTGCCGGCCAGCAGGCCGTCGCGAATCATGGACAGGTTGCGGTACAGCCGCGGCGCCTCGGCGCGCTCCTCGGCCGACAGGTAGCCGTTGCGCGACGACAGCGCCAGGCCGTCGGCGGCGCGTCCGGTGTCCACCGGGACGATTTCGATCGGCGAGTTCAGGTCGGCGATCATCGCCTGGATCACGTGCAGCTGCTGGTAGTCCTTCTTGCCGAAACAGGCCAGGTCAGGCTGCACGATGTTGAACAGCTTGGTGACCACGGTGGCCACGCCGCGGAAGTGCCCGGGACGGAAGGCGCCGCACAGCTCGTCCTGGATGTGCGGCGGCTCGACGTTGAAGTCCTGCCGCACGCGCGGATAAAGCTCGCGCTCGGTCGGGAAAAACAGCGCGTCCACTCCGGCGGCGGCCAGCTTGGCGCAATCGGCGTCGAAAGTGCGCGGATAGGCGTCGAAGTCCTCGCCCTGGCCGAACTGCAGCCGGTTGACGAAGATGCTGACCACCACTTTTTCGGCGCGTTCGCGCGCCGCGGCCACCAGCTTCAGGTGCCCCTCATGCAGATTGCCCATCGTGGGCACGAAAGCCAGCTTGCCCGCCTGCTTGCGCCAGGCGCGCATCTCGGCCACGGTACGGATGATTTCCATCTCTCGTTCTCTTCCGGGCTCAGTAAGTGTGTTCCGCCGCCGGGAAGGATTGGTCCTTCACCGCCTTGACGTAGGCTTGGACAGCGCCCTGGATGCTGCCCGCCTCTTCCATGAAATTCTTGACGAACTTGGCCTTCTTGCCCGGATACACGCCCAGCATGTCGTGCAGCACCAGCACCTGGCCGGAAGTATCCGCGCCGGCGCCTATGCCTATGGTCGGAACCTTGACGGTTTCGGTGATCTCTTTGGCCAGCGGCGCCGGCACGCATTCCATCAACACCAGGCTGGCGCCGGCTTCGGCCAGCGCCTTGGCGTCGTTCAGGATGCGCTGCGCGTCCTCGCCCCTGCCCTGCACGCGGTAGCCGCCGAACATGTTGACGTACTGCGGCGTCAGGCCGATGTGCGAGCACACTGGAATGCCGCGCTCCACCAGGAAGCGGGTGGTCTCGGCCATATAGGCGCCGCCTTCCAGCTTCACCATGTGGGCGCCGGCTTGCAGCAGGCGCGCGGCGTGGGCGAACGCTTGCTGCGGGCTTTCCTGGTAGGCGCCGAAAGTCATGTCGCCGAGGATCAGCGCGTTCTTGCTGCCGCGGGCCACGCAGCGGATGTGATAGAGCATGTCCTCCTCGCTGACCGGCAGCGTGGAGTCCACGCCTTGCATCACCGGCCCCAGCGAGTCGCCGACCAACAAAATTTCCACGCCGGCTTCGTCCAGCAAGCTGGCGAAGCTGGCGTCGTAGCAGGTCAGCATGCTGATCTTCTGGCCTTCCGCGGCCAGCTTGTGCAGGGTATTGACGGTTATTTTCATTTCTCGACTTCCTCGTGTTCCATCTGCGGCGTCCAGGGGGACGATGCAACCGGTCCCCGGTCAGACGCTCTTGTTGAAATAACTGCGCTGGCCGCGCATTTCGGCGATGCAGCGGATCAATAACTCGAAGTCCTCGCCGCCGTCCACCAGATTCAAATGTTCGGTGTTGACGATCAGCAACGGCGCCGACTCGTACTGATGGAAAAATTCGCTATAGCCGGCATGGACGCGCTTGAGGTAGCCCTCGGGGAAGTTCACCTCGTAGTCGACCGCGCGCGCGGCCACCCGCTGCAGCAGGATGTCCTCGGACGCCTGCAGATAGATCACCAGGTCCGGCACCGGATGCTCCGGCAGCGCCAGCCTCGCCAGGCGCTGGTAGACCGCCAGTTCGTGCTCGTCCAGATTGAGGCGGGCGAACAGCGCGTCCTTCTCGAACAGGAAGTCCGACACCAACGGCGCGGCCTGCAGCTCGCCGCTGATCATCTCGCGCGCGATGTCCGCCCGCTGCAGCAGGAAGCTCAGCTGGGTGGACAGCGCGTGGGCCGGCATATTGCGATAGAAGCGCGGCAGGAAGGGATTGGCGGCCGGGTCCTCGGCCTTCAGTTGCACGCCCCAGTACTCTGACAGCCGGCGGGCCAGCGAAGATTTGCCCGAGCCTATCGGCCCCTCCACCACCACGTATCGCAATTGACTCATGCTTGTTCCTGTTTGTTCGGGTTGGCCTCGTCGCCCAGGCGCTCCACGCCGTCGCCGGCCAGCGCCGCCGCCAGCGCGGCCACGTCGCCGACGCCCGGCAGCGTCGATCCGCCGGCGATCTCGGCCAGCGGCGCCATCACGAAGGCGCGCTCATGCATCCGGGGATGAGGCAGGATCAGCCGCGGATCCTCGAGAAAGACGCCATCGTAATACAACAAGTCAAGATCCAGCACCCTTGGCGCGTTGCGGAAGCTGCGTTCGCGGCCGAAGCGTTGCTCCAGCGCCAGCAACTCGTCCAGCAGCCGATGGGGCGGAAGCGCGGTGTCCAGCAAGGCCACCGCGTTGATGAAATCTGGCTGGTCGGCGTAACCGACCGGCGCGGTGCGGTACAGCGAGGAATGCCTGACCATCTCGGTCTCGGCCAAATGGCCAAGGGCCGCGAGAGCGGCCCTGACCTGCTGTTCCGGCTGCTCCAGATTGCTGCCCAGAGCCACGTAGGCCAGCGTCACTCGGCGCTCTCCCCCGCGCCCTCGGGCTTGCGGCGGCCGCTGCGCCGGCGGCGGCGCTTCTTGGCCGGCTCCTCGGCGCCGCCTTCTTTCGCCTCGGCGATCAGGCGCTCGCACTCGTCGCCGTCGGCGCGCTGGAAGCGCTCCCACCACTCGACCAGGGCGCTCGGCACTTCGCCGGCCTCGCTGCGCAGCGCCAGGAAGTCATAGGCGGCGCGGAAGCGGGGCTGCTCGAGGAAACGGTAGGGACGGCCGCCGGTGCGGCTGTCGAAACGCGCCTGCAGCGTCCAGATTTCGCGCATGGTCACGCTGAAGCGGCGCGGGATGGCGAAGTCATTGTCCTGTTCGTTCTCGACATCGGAAATGGCGTCCAGCAACGCCGGCAGGCTCTTCTCGCCCGCTTCGCAACGGCGCTGCCAGCCCTGGGCCACCTGGCGCCACAGCAAGGTGGCCAGCAAGAAGCCTACGGAAATCGGCTTGTCGGCGCGCAGGCGGGCGTCGGTGCTGTCCAGGCTCAGCTTCAGGAAGGCGTCTTCGCCGCCCTTGTCGTCGATCACCGCGTCCAGCAGCGGGAACACGCCGCGCGCCAGGCCTTCCTCGCGCAGCTTTTTCAGGCAGGCGTAGGCATGGCCGGACATCAGCAGCTTGAGCAATTCATCGAACAAGCGGGCCGGCGGCTCCTTCTTCAACAGATGGGCGTGGGAACGGATCGGCTTCTTGGTGTCCTCGTCGATCTCGAAGCCCAGCTTGGCCGCCAGGCGCACCGCGCGCAGCATGCGCACCGGGTCTTCCTGATAGCGGCGCGCCGGCTGGCCTATCATCACCAGCTTCTTGGCGTGCAGATCCCTGACGCCGTTGTGGTAGTCGATGACGGTTTCGTTGGACGGATCGTAGAACAGCGCGTTGACGGTGAAGTCGCGTCGGTGCGCGTCCTCTTCCTGGCTGCCGAAGCTGTTGTCGGCCATGATGCGGCCGGTTTCATTGGTGTCGTCGACGCTGCCGCCGCGGAAGGTGGTCACCTCGATGGTTTCCGGGCCCATCATCACGTGGACGATGCGGAAACGGCGGCCGATGATGCGGGAGCGGCGGAACAGATGATGCACCTGCTCCGGCGTGGCGTTGGTGGCCACGTCGAAGTCTTTGGGCGACACGTCCAGCATCAGGTCGCGCACGGCGCCGCCCACCACGAAGGCGGAGAAGCCGGCCTCCTGCAGACGGGAGGTCACGCGCAGCGCGGCGTGGCTGAGCTGGTCGCGGCGAACGCCGTGCTGCGGCAGCGGATAGACGCGCGGCTTGCCGCGGCGCTTGCCCATGGGCAATTCCAGAACTTTACGGATGAGCTTGCGGATCATTTGGAAGATAGTGGCTTGGAATGCTGGATTCGCAAGGTTAGAGATTCAAGGTCGCGATTATAGCCCGAATCCCCGCGGAAAATACACATCGGCCCTTCCCTCCCCAGGAAACTTGTTTCAATCGGCGCGGTCCGCGCCGGGTTCCGCCAGATACTGTTCTAGGCAATGTTGCAGATGCGCGCGCAGCGCCGCCACCGCCGGCGACAGCATCAAGCGGTGCGGAGTCACCAGGCACAGGGGCGTCGCCTCGGTCTCGTAGCCGGGCAGCAGGCGCGCCAGCCGTCCGGCGCGCAGATCGGCCAGCACATCGAGCCGGGACTTGTAGGCGATGCCGCAGCCGTCCACCGCCCAGCGCCGCACGATCTCGCCATCGTCGCTGAGCCAGCGCCCCCCCACCGCCACCGTCTGCCGCTCGCCATCCCGCTCGAAGCTCCAGCGCTCGTGCACCGCCGTTCCCAACACCATCCTCAGGCACTGGTGGCCGCGCAAGGCCTGCGGCGTCTCCGGCGCGCCATGGCGGGCCAGGTAGCCCGGCGACGCGCACAACACGCGGCGGTTGTCCGGCATCAGCGGCAGCGCCACCAGGCTGGAGTCCTCGGGCACGCCGTAGCGCAGCGCCACGTCCACCGGCTGGCGGTAGAGATCGGCCACGCGGTCGCTGATCCGCAACTGCAGGCCCAGCCCGGGATGCGATCGCAAAAAATCGTCCAGCCAGGGCCTGAGCAGGTTGCGCCCCAGATCCGACGGCATCGACAGCGACAGGCTGCCGGACAGTTCGCGCCGGTCCTGCTCCAGCGCCAGCCTGCCCGCCTGCAGCGCGTCCAGCGCGCCGCGGGCGTGCTCCAGATAGCGCTCCCCGGCCAGCGTCAGCCTCAGGCTGCGGGTGGAACGCGCCAACAACTGCGCGCCCAGCGCCTGCTCCAGCCGCTTCAAGGCGGCGCTGGCCACCGCGGGACTCAGGTCCAGCTGCCGCGCGGCCGCCGACAGGCTGCCATTGTCCGCGGCGCGGATGAACACCTGCAAATCGTCTACTCGAACCATTTTCATCAAAATTTTTTTGAAACTGATTCATATATTAGCCGGATTTTCTTCAAACCAAACCGCAATACCATGCGAGGCATCACGAAGGCGGACCTCTGCGCCGCCCGGATAGCAAACAAGGAAACCGAAATGAAAGCCGTCGCCTACTACCAAAGCCTGCCCATCTCCCACCCAGAAGCGCTGCAGGACGTGCAGCTGCCCGACCCAGCCATCGGCGAGCATGACCTGCTGGTGGAAGTGAAAGCCATCTCCGTCAACCCGGTGGATGTCAAAGTGCGCGCCAATATGGCGCCGGAAGCCGGCCGGGCCCGCGTGCTGGGCTGGGACGCGGCCGGCGTGGTGCGCGCCGTCGGGGCCAAGGCCAGCCTGTTCCAGCCGGGCGACCGCGTCTGGTACGCCGGCGCGTTGCAACGGCCCGGCGCCAACAGCGAGCTGCACGCGGTGGACGAGCGCATCGTCGGCCACATGCCGGCCAGTCTGGATTTCGAAACCGCCGCCGCGCTGCCGTTGACCGCCATCACCGCCTGGGAATTGCTGTTCGACCGCCTGCAGGTGCTGGCCAACCCGCAGCCATCCGGCAAGAAGCTGCTGGTGGTCGGCGCGGCCGGCGGCGTCGGCTCCATCCTGGTCCAGCTGGCGCGCCAGCTGACCGGCCTCACCGTGATCGGCACCGCGTCGCGGCCGGAAACCCAGGCCTGGGTCAAGGAACTGGGCGCGCATCACGTGATCGACCACAGCCAGCCGCTGAGCCGGGAGCTCAAACGCATCGGCGTCGATCAGGTCGACTATGTCGCCAGCCTGAACCAGACCGACCAGCACTTCGGCGAAATCGTCGAATCGCTGACGCCGCAGGGCAAGCTCGCGCTGATAGACGACCCGGCCGCGCTGGATATTGCCCAACTGAAGCGCAAGAGCCTCTCGCTGCACTGGGAGTTCATGTACACCCGCTCGATGTTCGCCACCGACGACCAGATCGAACAGCACAAGCTGCTGACCGAACTGGCGCGGCTGGTGGACGCCGGCATCGTCAAGAGCACGGTGGCCGAGCGCTTCGGCGCGATCAACGCCGCCAATCTCAAGCGCGCCCACGCGCTGCTGGAAAGCAATACCGCCAAAGGCAAGATCGTGCTGGCCGGTTTTTGAAAACCGCTAGCCGCAAGGGCAGCAAGGAAGCATCGCCGTCCTTGCCTGCGCTCGCGGCGAATGCCGCCGACCGGTCCGGCGCGACGCTCCGGACCGGCTCCACGCCTGCCGCACGGCGCGGCAGGCGCCCCCATTAAGGGATCGCAATGACTGCCAACCGCCTCATCCTGATCACGATAGACCTATCCTTCCATGCCGCCAGCGCCGCAGCGGTGGCCGCCGTTCTGAAACGGCACGGCGTGGCGGTAGAAGAACGCCGCGCGCCGCACGAGCGCGCGTTCGAGCTGCTGGCTGCCGGCCAGGGCGACATGCTGTGCAGCGCCTGGCTGCCCGGCAGCCACGGCGCCTATCTCGCGCCGATAGCGGACGAAGTCGAAAAACTGGCCGCGCTTTATGCCCCCCACGCTCTGTGGGGCGTGCCCGACTATGTGCCGACAGAGGCCGTCGCCGCGATCGCCGACCTGAAAAAGCCGGAAGTCTCGGCGCGGATGGTCAAGAAGATACAGGGCATCAATCCCGGCGCCGGCATCAGCCGCTTCTCCCGCGAAATCATCTCCCGCTACCGGCTGGACGAGGATGGCTACCATTTTGAAAACGGCAGCCTGGAGGACTGCGTCTCCGCGTTCGAGCAAGCCGTCGCGCGGCGCGACTGGACGGTAGTGCCGCTGTGGCAGCCGCAATTCCTGCACTGGCGCCACCGCATCCGCGAACTGGCGGATCCGGAAAACCTGTTGCGCGGCCCAGACCAGGCGACGCTGGTCATCCGCAAGGACGCGCTGGCCCGCTTGCCGCCAGCCGCCGTAGACGGCTTGCGCGCGCTGCGGCTGGGCAACCGCGCCGTCGCCTGGCTGGACCATCTGATCAGCCGAGAGGGAATGACGCCGGATGCTGCGGCGCGGCAATGGCTGTCTTCCATCTGAGCATCCGCCCGAATCGGAGCGACAACCATGTTCAACAAGACGACATTCACAAAACCACACCATCAACCCAGTAGACATATGAACGAAATCCAGAGAGCATACGGGATTCATTCCCTTGCTCCGCCCAAGAGAGCCCTCGCAAGGGAAGAAATCGGGGAAGGCCGCAGATCCGGATGATGGCCGCGCGGCATTCCTGCACATTCAGGAGCACGCTGTGTATTCCAGATCCAATCCTCCATCCGCCCGTCGGCGGCAGCCCGCCGCCGGCAGGCCGTCCTGGCGCCGCCTCGCGCTGCTTGCCCTGGTTCTGTCCCAGGCCGGCTGCGCGGTCGGCCCAGACTTCAAATCCCCCACCCTTCCGGACGCCGCCAAACGCGGCTATTCGGAGTCGGCGCTGCCGGCAGCCACCGCCGGCACCGGACGGGCCGGTTCCGCCGGCGCCGGCCAGCGGCTGGTCAACGGCGGCGAATTGCCCGCCCAATGGTGGACGCTGTTCCGCTCGCCGGAACTGGACCAGCTGATCCGCGCCGCGCTGGAGCACAACCCCACGCTGGAAGCCGCCCAGGCGGCGCTGGTCCAGACCCGCGAGAACTACAACGCCGCCTCGGGCAGCCTGCTGTTCCCCAATGTCAACGCCCAGCTGGGCGGCGGCCGGCAGCGCGCGATCCTGACCGGCACCAACCCCAGCGAATTCAACGTCTACAGCGCCACCGTCAACGTGTCGTACACGCTTGACCTGTTCGGCGGCTCCCGCCGCCAGCTGGAAGGCCTGATGGCGGCGGCCGACTACCAGCGCTTCCAGACCGAGGCCGCTTACCAGACGCTGGTCGCCAACGTGGTCACCGCCGCGGTTCAGGAAGCTTCGCTGCGCGGCCAGCTGGCGGCGACGCAAGAATTGCTGAAGGCGCAGGTAGCCCAACTGGCCATCGTCGACAAGCAGGTGGCGCTCGGCGCCCAGGCCCGCTCCGCGTCGCTGAGCCAGGGCACGCTGGTGGCGCAGACCCGCGCCCAGCTGCCGCCGCTGGAAAAAGCGCTGGCGCAAACCCGCAACCTGCTGGCGACGCTGGTGGGCCGCTTCCCCGGCGAAGGCGGCCTGCCGGAGTTCCGGCTGGAATCGCTGAAGCTGCCGGACGAACTGCCGGTGTCGCTACCGTCCGACCTCGCCCGCCAACGCCCTGACATCCGCGCCAGCGAGGCGCTGCTGCACCAGGCCAGCGCCAATGTCGGCGTCGCCACGGCGAACCAGTATCCGCAGATCACCCTCAGCGGCAGCTACGGCACCCAGCACACGGTGCTGCCCAACATGGATGTCGGCAACACCTTGTGGAACGTCACCGGCGGGCTGCTGCAGCCGCTGCTCAACGGCGGCGCGCTCAGCGCCAAGCGCCGCGCGGCCGAGGCGGCCTATCGGCAGGCGGAGGCGCAGTACCGGGCGACCGTGCTGAAGGGCTTCCAGAATGTCGCCGACAGCCTGCGCGCGGTGGAAGCCGACGCCATGGCGCTGAAGGCCCAGGCCGACGCCGAGTCCCAGGCGCGCGAGTCGCTGGAGGTGCATACCCGGCAGTACAAGCTGGGCGGCATCAGCTACCTGGCCCTGCTGGACGCCGAACGCAGCTACCAGCAGGCCAAAATCGGCCTGATCCAGGCCCAGGCCGCCCGCTATAGCGACACCGCGGCGCTGTTCGTGGCGCTGGGCGGCGGCTGGTGGAAACAGCCGGCGGCCGCCGACTGACCGACAGGACACACGCATCGCCCGCCGCGAGCGGCGGGCCGGCCAATACGAATCGCCATTAAATCAAAGAGAAGACGAATCATGACCAAGCGAATGTTGATCATGCTGGGCTGCGTGCTGGCGCTGGTGGTGGCGCTGGGCGTGGGCTTTTTCCTCCACATCCAGAAGCTGATCGCCAGCTCGCCCAAGCCGGGGCCCCAGACAGTGTCCACCACGGTGGCCAAGATGCAGGAATGGCAGCCGCAGCTGGGCTCGGTGGGCACGCTGTCCGCCGTGCACGGCGTGGATGTCAGCAGCGAAGTGGCCGGCCAGGTGCGCAGCCTGCACTTCAAGTCCGGCGAAGACGTGAAAGCCGGCGAGGTGCTGGTGCAGCTGAACGCCGATTCCGACGTCGCCCAGCTGCGCGCGCTGCAGGCCGCGGCCGAGCTGGCGGCCACCACGCTGAAGCGCGACCGCGCGCAGCTGGCCGTGCAGGGCGTCAGCCAGGCCCAGGTGGACGCCGACGAGGCCGACCTGAAGAGCAAGAAGGCCCAGGTGGCGCAGCAGGAGGCGCTGGTAGCCAAGAAGACGATACGCGCGCCGTTCGCCGGCCGCGTCGGCATCACCCCGGTCAATCCCGGCCAGTACCTGAACCCGGGCGACAAGATAGTCACGCTGCAAACCATCGATCCGGTCTACATCGATTTCTACCTGCCGCAACGCCAGATCGCCCAGATCCGTCCGGGCCAGCCGGTCAAGGTGAAGAGCGACGCCTTCGGCGCCCAGCAGTTCCACGGCAAGATCAATGCGATCAGCCCCAAGATCGACCCCGCCACCCGCAACGTCCAGATCCAGGCCACCATCGCCAATCCGAAACGCCAGCTGCTGCCCGGCATGTTCGGCAACGCCACCGTGGACGTGGGCAGCAAGCAAAGCCGCCTGACGCTGCCGCAGACCGCGATCACCTACAACCCGTACGGCTCGACCGTATTCATCGTCCAGAAGGGCAAGAACGGCCCCGAGGCGCAGCAGGTCTTCGTCACCACCGGCGACACGCGCGGCGATCAGGTGGCGATCACCGGCGGCCTGAAGGACGGCCAGGAAGTGGTGACCAGCGGCCAGCTGAAGCTGAAGACCGGCACGCCGATCACGGTCAACAACTCGGTGCGCCCATCGGATAATCCGAACCCGACGCCGCAAGAACACTGAGGCAGCGCCATGAACTTTACCGATATCTTCATCAAGCGGCCGGTGCTGGCCACGACCATCAGCCTGCTGATCGTCGTGCTCGGCCTGCGCTCGCTGTTCGGCCTGCCGATCAACCAGTACCCGCAGACGCAGAACGCGGTGGTGACGATTTCCACCACCTACTACGGCGCCGACGCCAAGACCGTGGCCGGCTTCATCACCCAGCCGCTGGAGTCGGCGATCGCCCAGGCCCAGGGCATCGACTACCTGTCGTCCTCCAGCAGCAACGGCGTGTCCACCATCACCGCCACGCTGCGGCTGAACTACGACGCCAACCGCGCGCTGACCCAGATCAACACCCAGGTCAACTCGGTGAAGAACCAGTTGCCGGCCCAGGCGCAGCAGCCGGTGCTGACGGTGCAGACCGGCCAGACCACTGACGCGATGTACATGGGTTTCTACAGCAACACGCTGCCGACCAACAACGTCACCGATTACCTGGTGCGCGTGGTCAAGCCCAAGCTGGACTCGGTTCCCGGGGTGCAGACCGCCGAAATCCTGGGCGCGCGCCAGTTCGCGCTGCGCGCCTGGCTGGATTCGGCCAAGATGGCGGCCTACGGCGTCACCGCGGCCGACGTCAGCGTCGCGCTGGCCAGCAACAACGCGCTGAGCGCGCCGGGCTCCAGCAAGGGCCAGATGGTGACCATCCCGCTGACCGCCGACACCGACTTGCACTCGGTCGCCGAATTCAAGCAGCTGGCGATCAAGCGCAACGGCGACGCCATCGTTCGCCTGGAGGATGTGGCCACGGTGACGCTGGGCTCGGAGAACTACGACTTCAACGTCGCCTTCAGCGGCGTGCGCTCGGTATTCATCGGCATCAAGGTGGCGCCGGAAGCCAACATCCTCGACGTGGCGGCGCGGGTGCGCAAGGCCTTCCCCGCCGTCCAGCAGCAATTGCCCACCGGCCTGACCGGCCAGATCGTCTACGACTCCACCGACTTCATCAACACCTCCATCCATGAGGTGGTGAAGACGCTGCTGGAAGCGCTGGTGATCGTGACCGTGGTGATCTTCCTGTTCCTGGGGAGCTTCCGCGCGGTGGTGGTGCCGGTGATCGCGATGCCGCTGTCGTTGATCGGCACCTTCTTCATCATGCTGATGCTGGGCTACTCGATCAACCTGCTGACCCTTCTGGCGCTGGTGCTGGCCATCGGCCTGGTGGTGGACGACGCCATCATCGTGGTGGAGAACGTGGACCGCCACATGCGCGAGGGCAAGACGCCGTTCGAAGCCTCCATCATCGCCGCCCGCGAGCTGGGCGGCCCCATCCTGGCGATGACGGTGGTGCTGGTGGCGGTGTACGTGCCGATCGGCTTCCAGGGCGGCCTGACCGGCGCGCTGTTCACCGAGTTCGCCTTCACGCTGGCGGCGGCAGTGACGGTGTCCGGCGTGGTGGCGCTGACGCTGTCGCCTATGATGTGCTCGCGTTTCTTCAACGCCGACATGGACAACAGCCCCTTCGTCCACGCCATCGACCGCACCTTCGAGCGCGTGCGCCACGGCTATCGCCGCCTCCTGCACAGCCTGCTGGAAACCTGGCCGGTGCTGATCGTGATGGGCGCCATCCTGATCGCGCTGCTGGCGGTGATGTTCAAGATGTCCAAGTCGGAGCTGGCGCCGGAAGAGGACCAGGGCATCGTGCTGTCCCAGGTGGTCGGCGCGCCGACGGCCACCTCGGACCAGATGCAGACCTACGCCAACCAGGTGTTCCAGGCGGCCAAGGGCATGCCGGAATACCAGCAGATGTTCCAGATCACCGGCGTGCCCACCGTCAACGCCGGCATAGGCGGCGTGCTGTTCAAGCCGTGGGATCAGCGCTCGCGCAGCGCGCACGAGATCCAGATGGACCTGCAATCGCGCTGGAACAAGATCGCCGGCGCGCGCGTGGCGGCGTTCCAGTTCCCGCCGCTGCCGGGCGCCTCCGGCCTGCCGGTGCAGTTCGTGATCAACACCACCGAACCGTTCGAGAACCTGAACCAGGTGGCGCAGCAGGTCATGGACAAGGCGCGCGCGTCCGGCAAGTTCTACTTCCTGGACTCCGACCTGAAGATCGACAAGCCGCAGGCCACGGTGGTGATGGACCGCGACAAGATCACCGCGCTGGGCCTGAGCCAGCAGGACGTCGGCAACGCGCTGAGCGCGGCGCTGGGCGGAGGCTACGTCAACTACTTCTCGATCGAGGGCCGTTCCTACAAGGTGATCCCGCAGGTGCAGCAGGTAGACCGGCTCAATCCTTCGCAGCTGCTGGACTACTACATCAAGACGCCCAACAACGGCGTGATCCCGGTCGGCACCGTGGCCACGCTGAAGTACGACGTGGTGCCGCAATCCATCACCCGCTTCCAGCAGCTCAACTCTGTGACCATCTCCGGCGTGCCGGGCGCGTCGCAGGGCGAAGTGCTGCAGTACCTGCGCGACACGGTGCAGCAAGTGGCCCCGACCGGCTATTCGGTCGACTACTCCGGCCAGTCGCGCCAGTTCATGCAGGAATCCGGCGGTTTCCTGGTGACCATGCTGTTCGCGGTGATCATCGTGTTCCTGGCGCTGTCGGCGCTGTTCGAAAGCTTCCGCGACCCGGTGGTGATCCTGGTGTCGGTGCCGCTGGCGCTGTTCGGGGCGATGATCTTCATCTTCCTGGGCTTCTCCTCGCTCAACATCTACACCGAGGTGGGCCTGGTGACGCTGATGGGCCTGATCAGCAAGCACGGCATCCTGATCGTCGAAGTGGCCAACGAGCTGCGCAAGACCGGCCTGTCCAAGCGCGAGGCAATCGAGGAGGCGGCGTCCATCCGGCTGCGCCCCATCCTGATGACTACCGCGGCGATGGTGTTCGGCGTGATCCCGCTGGTGATCGCCTCCGGCGCCGGCGCGGCCGGCCGCTACGCGATGGGCCTGGTGATCTTCACCGGCCTGTCCATCGGCACGCTGTTCACGCTGTTCGTGGTGCCGGCGATGTACATGTTCATCGCCTCGCGCCGCGAAGAGAAGGCTCAGCCGGCGCTGGAAGAAGCCGCCCAGCACTGACCCTCTCTCCTGCGCTATGATCCGACAGGCGGCCTCGGCCGCCTGTTTTCATTCCAGTCACGGGAAAATCACATGCCAAGCAATCGCTCCGCCGAATTCGTCACCGCCCTCTTGCTCGCAGGCGGCGAGGGCCGGCGCATGGGCGGCGCGGACAAGGGCTGGATCGCGCTCGACGGCGTGCCGCTGGCCGAGCGGGCGGCGGCGCGGCTGCGGCCGCAGGCCGACGCGCTGCTGATCAGCGCCAACCGCAATCAGGAACGCTACGCCGCGCTGGGGCGGGTGGTGGCGGACGCGGCGGAATTCGCCGGCGGCGGACCGCTGGCGGGACTGGAAGCCGGACTGTCCGCCTGCCCTGGGCCCTGGCTGGTGACCGCCCCCTGCGACCTGCCCTTCCTGCCCGATGACCTGGCGGCGCGGCTGCTGGCGCCGCTGCTGCGCGGCGAGACCGCGCTCAGCGTGGCCCGTTGCGGAGGCCATCCGCACCCGGTATGCATGGCGGTCTCCGCGGAGCTGCTGCCCTCGCTGCGCGACTATCTGCGCGGCGGCGGACGCAAGGTCAGGGAATGGCAGGCGCGCGCCGGCGCGGCGATGGTGGACTTCGACGACGCGCCGCAAGCCTTCCGCAATCTGAATACCCCGGACGACCTGGCGGCCGCCTCGCAAGGCTGAGCCGCGTCAGGCCGTGTACTCGACGAAGCCGTTCTGCCGGCAGAAGCTGGCCAGCGCGACGCCGGCGCGGCGCGCGATGTCCACCGCCAGCGAGGTGGGCGCGGAAATGGTGGCCAGCAGCGGAATCCCGGCCCTGGCGCATTTGCGCGCCAGCTCGTAGCTGGCGCGGCTGGACATGAAGGCGAAGCCATCGCCCGGATCCATCCCCTCCAGCGCCAGCCAGCCTATCAGCTTGTCCAGCGCGTTGTGCCGCCCCACGTCCTCGAACACCGCCTTCACCTCGCCGTCGCGGCCGCACCAGGCCGCCGCGTGCGCGCAGCCCGTCGCCCGCATCAGGCGCTGATGGGCGGGCAGTTCGGCCGCCGCGCGCGCGATCGCCGCCGCGTCCGCGATCACGGGATGGGCCGGCTTCTCCATCGGCCCGGGCTCCAGATCCAGCAAGGCCAGGCTCTCGATGCCGCACACGCCGCAGCCGCTGCGGCCTTCCAGCGAGCGGCGCCGGCCCTTCAAGGCCAGGAAAGCCGGCTGGGCGATTTCCAGCCTGACCTCGGCGCCGCCGGCGACGAAATCGGCTTCGACGTCGAAAATCTCCGCCCGCCGCCCGACAATGCCCTCGCTCAGCGCGAAGCCCACCGCCAGCCGTTCCAGATCCAGCGGCGTGGCCATCATCACCGCGTGCGAAATGCCGTTGAACACCAGCGCCACCGGCGTTTCTTCCGCCACCAGGTCCTGGTCTGGCCGGATCTCTCCATCGCGATGGCGCACCACAGCCAGCGATGTCATCCCCTCTTCCGTCCCGCCATTGTCTTGCTTGCGCATCCGTCCGCCTCGTTTCGCGTCCTCCGGAAAGAAGGCCGCCGTGAAAATCCATCATTCCATCCATTGGCCGCGCCGCCATCGGTTACACTGGCGCGCCCGACACCGCGCGACCGCCATGACCGACCTGCCCCCCATCGACCAGCTGGATCCCAGCATCGCCGCCCTGCTCGCGCAGCTGTGGCGGGCCGCGTCAACCGGCGGCCAGCCCTGGCCCCTGGCGCGGCTCGCCAAGCAGGCCGGACTGGGAATGAGCACGCTGCTGCGCTGCCTGAACCTGCTGGCCGAGCTGGGGCTGGCCCACATGGAGCGCCGGGACAACGGCCGCGGCCGCGCCTGGCTCAGCGAAGAAGGCCTGGCCTGCTGCCGGCAATGGTTTGCCCCGGCGGGCCAGGATTGACATTATCCCGCCGGAGCCGCCCCGCGCGCCAGCAAACGCCGCCCGCAAGGAATTTACCGCAAGCGGCCGCCATCCTTTATCCTTGCACCTCTTGATCCAAAGCAAAACCGGAACCACACCTTTCCAGCAGGAGCCGCCCCGACATGAGCCATTCCAAGACCAGCGAACGCATCCAGCTGTACGCGCAACCGGCCGGCGGGCTGGACTCCCTCAAGAGCACCACGGTCACGCTGATCAAGGAAAAAGTGCCCGGCAGCCGTTACAAGACGCTGTTCCACCAGAACCAGCCGGACGGCTTCGACTGCCCGGGCTGCGCCTGGCCGGACCGGGAGCATACCTCCACCTTCGAATTCTGCGAAAACGGCGTCAAGGCGGTGGCGGCCGAAGCCACCTCCAAGCGCATCGGCGCCGATTTCTTCGCGCGGCACACCGTCGCCGAGCTCTTGGAACAGAGCGATTACGAGCTGGAGCAGCACGGCCGCCTGACCGAACCGCTGGCCTACGACGCCGCCAGCGACCGCTATCTGCCGATAAGCTGGGATGACGCCTACGCGCGGGTCGCCGGCCATCTGAAAGCCCTGCCTCATCCGGACCAGGCCTCGTTCTACGTCTCCGGCCGCACCAGCAACGAAACCGCCTTCCTGTTCCAGCTGTTCGTGCGCATGTACGGCACCAACAATTTCCCGGACTGCTCCAACCTCTGCCACGAATCGTCCAGCCGCGCGCTGCCGCAAACGGTGGGCGTGGGCAAGGCCACGGTGGTGCTGGACGACTTCGAGCACGCCGACACCATCATGGTATTCGGCCAGAATCCAGCCACCAATCACCCGCGGATGCTGAACGAGCTGCGCGCCGCCGCCAAGCGCGGCGCGACCATCGTGTCGATCAACCCGCTGAAGGAAAAGGGACTGGACCGCTTCGCCAGCCCGCAGCATCCGCTGGACCTGGTCAACGGCGGCGCCCGCATCAGCTCGCTGTTCATCCGCCCGACGCTGGGCGGCGACTTCGCGCTGATCAAGGGCGTGGCCAAGCGGGTGCTGGAGCTGGACGACGCGGCCGTCGCCGCCGGCGGCGAACGGGTGCTGGACGCGGCCTTCCTGGCCGAGCATTGCGCCGGCTTCGACGCCTTCGCCGCAGACCTGCGCGCCGAAAGCTGGCCGGACCTGGCCGCCGCCTCCGGCGTGCCTTACCAGGATATCGACGCTCTGGCCCAGACATACGCGAAGGGCAAGGCGGTGATCGCCACCTGGGGCATGGGCCTGACCCAGCACCGCGATTCCGTCGCGGCGATCCAGATCCTGTCCAACCTGATGATGATGCGCGGCAACATCGGCCGCCTCGGCGCCGGCCTGTGCCCGGTGCGCGGCCATTCCAACGTGCAGGGCGACCGCACCATGGGCATCGAGGACAAGCCGGCCCAGGCCTTCCTCGACCGCCTGCGCGACGTCTACGGCTTCGAACCGCCGCGCGGGCACGGCCTGGACGCGGTGGACACCATCAAGGCGATGCTGGACGGCCGGGTCAAGGTGTTCTTTGGCCTGGGCGGCAATTTCGCCATGGCCACGCCGGACACGCCACGCACCTTCGAGGCGCTGCGCAACTGCGATCTGACGGTGCAGATATCCACCAAGCTGAACCGCAGCCACCTGGTCCACGGCCGCGACGCGCTGATCCTCCCGACGCTGGGCCGCACCGAGATCGACCGTCAGGAAACCGGCCCGCAAGGCGTGACGGTGGAAGACTCGATGTGCATGGTGCACCTGTCCTACGGCATCAACCCGCCGGCCTCGACGCAGCTGCGTTCTGAAACCGGCATCATCGCCGGCATCGCCGACGCGACGCTGGGCGGCGGCAAGGTGGACTGGCTGAGCTATGTGGGCGACTACTCGCGGATCCGCGACGAGATCGCCAAGGTGTTCGACGCCTTCCACGATTTCAATGCCCGGGTCGCCAGGCCCGGCGGCTTCCACCTGACCCCGGCCTCGCGCGAGCGGCGCTGGCTGACGCCGAGCGGCAAGGCGCAGTTCATCGTCAACGCGCTGGAGAAGGACACGCCGATCGCCCGCGCCCGCGCGCTGCACGGCGACCAGCTGATGGTGCTGATGACCGCCCGCTCTCACGACCAGTACAACACCACCATCTACGCGCTGGACGACCGCTACCGCGGCGTCTACGGCCAGCGCCGGGTGCTGCTGATCAACCCGGAGGACATGGCCAGGCTGGGCTTCGCCGACGGCGAGCGGGTGGACATCTTCACCGTCTGGCACGACGGCATCGAACGCCGCGCCGACGGCTTCCGGCTGGTGGGATACGACATCCCGCGCGGCTGCCTGGGCGCCTATTTCCCGGAAACCAATCCGCTGATCCCGCTGGACAGCGTGGCCGACGTGTCCAACACGCCGACCTCCAAATCGGTGCCGGTGCTGCTGAGGCGCGCGGCGGCCTGAGCGCGGGCCGGCCGCCTGCGCGCCCCGATCAGCCGGCCTCCGCCAGCAGCTCCCTGACGATGACGATCGCCTGCTCGAACTGCAGACGCTGCACGCAGGCCGCCACTTCGCGCACCGACTCCTCCTGGCCGCTGAGCGGCCGGTCCAGCAAGCCATCCACCAGGTCTATCGCGGCCAGGTTGCTGTCCTCCAGCAGTGCCAGAATATCCCGCAGCTGCTCCAGCCAATCGGCCGCCGGCAGCGGCTTCGACGCTTTTCTGGCCTCTTCCGCCGGCAGGCTGTCGAACAGCTGCGCCACGCTGTCATCCAGCAGCCCGCGCAAGCGCTCCAGATCCTCGCCGCCTATCGCCTCTCCCGCGCGCGCGCGCTTCTCCAGCGCGGCGGCCTGCTGGCTCAACGCCAGCGCGCCTAGCGTGACCGACAAGCCTTTCAGAGTGTGCAGCCCCGAAGCCAGCTCCGGCTGCGCGCCCAGGCGTCCGTTTTCGGCGATGCCGGTCAGCAGCGCGTCGCACTCTGGACGGAAGGTGGACAACGCGGCCCGGTAGACCCGCAGCTTGTTGCCGAAACGGCGCAGGCGCGAAGGCAGCGGCTCGACCAGCTCGCCGGTTTCCGCCGCATCCCGCGGCAAGGCTTCCCGCGCCGGCGGCGGCCCGCCGCCCGCCGCGGCCACGCGGCCGCTCAATTCCAGCAGCTTGAGCACCAGTTCGTCGATGTCTATCGGTTTGCCGACATGGTCATTCATCCCGGCCTCCAGGCAGGCGGCACGATCCGCCTGGGACGCGTTGGCCGTCATCGCCAGGATGGGCAGGCTACGACAACGCGGATCGGCGCGGATCCGGCGGGTGGCCTCCAGCCCGTCGATGTCCGGCATCTGCACATCCATGATCACGATGTCGAACAGCGGATCCGCCTCCACCGCCTGGGATACTCCCGACAGCCCCCCCTCCGCCAGGCTGATCCGCGCGCCCTCCTCCTGCAGCAGCTCGGACGCCACCAGCCGGTTGAGCGCGTTGTCCTCCACCAGCAGGATGCGCATGCCGCCCAGCCGCCGGGTTGAAACCGGCTGCGCGGTCTCCCTCTCCGCTCCGGTTACCGAACGGATCACCGCGTCCACCAGCTGCTGCGGCGTGATCGGCTTGGTCAGGAAATCGCTGAACGGCGGGTTCGGGCTGTCCGCCGCCTCGGCCAGCACCTCGCGTCCGAAGGCCGTCACCATGATGATCACCGGCGGCTTGTCGCGCGACAGCTGCTGCCGCATCATTTCGGCGACGCCGACGCCGTCCAGGCCGGGCATCCGCCAATCCATAAGCACCACATCGTAGAGCTGCCCCGCCATATCGGCCCGATGCACTTTTTCCAGCGCCTCTTCGCCGCCATCGGCGTATTCGGCCTTCCAGCCGACGGTGGAGATGGTGTCCATCAGGATTTCACCGGCCAGCGGGTTGTCGTCCACCACCAGGATGGCCAGCGGCCCCAGCGACTCGGCCGGCGCATGGGCCAGCGGCTCGTCCGCGGCCATTCCCAGCGTCAGCTCGAACCAGAAACGGCTGCCGCAGCCGAACTGGCTTTCCACCCGCAATTGGCCCCCCATCAGTTCCACCAGCCGCTGGCTGATCACCAGGCCCAAACCGGTGCCGCCGAAGCGCCGGGTGGTGGACGCCTCGGCCTGGGTGAAGCCTTCGAAAATGCGCGCCAGCTGCTCCGGCGCGATGCCGATGCCGGTATCGCTGACCTCGATGTACAGGCTGACCTCGCCGCCGCCGCGCGACGACTCGCGCACCGTGATCACAACCTGCCCCTGGGTGGTGAACTTCAGCGCGTTGCCGGCCAGATTGATCAGGATCTGCTGCAACCGCAGCCGGTCTCCCACCAGTATGGAAGGCAGCGTCGGCTCCATGCGGAACAGCACTTCGACGTCCTTGTCGTTGGTATTGCCCGACAGCACCACCGCCAGTTCGCGCATCAACCCTTCCAGCTCGAACGGGTGCAGATCCAGCTGCAGCTTGCCGGCGTCCATCTTGGAAAAATCCAGAATGTCGTTGAGCAGGCCCAGCAACGACTTGGCAGCGGCCTGGATCTTGCCCACATAGTCGAGCTGGCGCTCGTCCAGCCGGGTGTGCTGCATCAATTGCAGCAGGCCCAGCACCGCGTTCATCGGCGTGCGGATCTCGTGGCTCATATTGGCCAGGAACTGGCTCTTCGCCACGCTGGCCTGCTCGGCCAGACTCTTGGCCTCCAGCAGTTTCTGCTCGTAGGCGCGGTTCTCGCTGATGTCGCGGTTGATGCCGGTGACCCTCACCCCATCGCCGTGGCGCTCCAGGCGGGCGCCCACTTGCACGTGGCGGATTTCGCCATCAGGATGCACCACCCGGAACACCTGCTCCATCGTCTCGCCGCTCGCCAGCAGCTCGCGCAGTCTGGCTTCCATGTAATCCACGTCCTCCGGGTGCACCCGCTCGCGCCAATGCCGGTATTCCAGCCCCTGCTGGGCCAGCTCCGGGGGCTGGCTGTAGATTTCGAACATCTGCGCGTTCCAGCTGAGCTGATTATCCGCAGGAGACCAGCTCCATATACCCAGTTGCGCCACTTCCGAAGCCAGCTGCATCTGATCGCGGGCGGCCACCAGCTCCCGCTGTTGCCGCTGCTGAACGGTGATGTCGGTGGCGATGGCCAGGTAGCCGACCACCAATTCGTCGCTGTCCCGCATGGCGGTCATCATCAGCGACACCTGCAGATAGGTGCCGTCCTTGCGGACATAGGTCCATTCCCGCGTTTCCGCGCCCGCGGCCTCTGGCTCGTGCACCAGGGCGCGGAGCCCCTCCACCCGGCGCTCATATCGCGCGGTCAACTCCTCGCCATGCGCGCTCAGCTCTTCCGCCAGATGGAACCGGGTCAGCATCGCCTGCCCCACCATCTCGTCTTCCGAATAGCCGAGCATGCGCTGCGCGCCGCTGTTGAACAGCGAAACCATGCCGTGCACGTCGGCGGCGATGATGGCCACTTCCGATGCCGCGCGCAGCACATTGGTCAGCAGCCCATGCACTCGGGCGAGTTCGGCATCGGCCAGCCGCCGCTCGGTGATGTCGATGCGCAGCGCGATGTAGCGCTCGATGCGGCCGCCATCCCCGACATGGGGCACGATCACTGTATCGAACCAGCGCAGCCGGCCGTCCCGGGTCCGGTTGCAGAGCTCGCCGCGCCATACCCGGCCCGAGCCTATCGTATGCCACAGCGACTGCCAGAACAGCACCGGGTGCACCCCGGCGTTCAACTTGCGGTGGTCCTGTCCCAGCAACTCGTCCCGGCTGTAGCCATGAGCCACGCAAAACAGGTCGTTGGCTTCCAGGATGCGTCCTTCGGTGTCGGTCGCCGAATACAGCAGTTGCTGATTGATGGTGTTCAGCAGCTGATCGCGCTCCCGCAGCGCCGAAGTCATTCGGCTGCTGCTCTCCACCTGCTCGGAAATATCCTGCACGATGGCGTAGAAGCCCTTTACCCCGCCATCCACAAAATCGGGCAGATAATGGATCAGCGAATAGCGCACGATGCCGTCCGGCCCGGGTATCCGCCGCTCGAAAACCTGCGGCTCGCCCCGCAGCGCGGCTTCCACGTGGACAAGATTGGCCTGGTACAGCTCCTCGCCCAGCACGGACTTCATCGACCGCCCGGGCAGATCGCCGTGATCGATGCCGAACCAGGTCCGGTACGCCTGGTTGGCCACGCGGTTGATCTGGTCGCTGTCCCAATAGCCGATGATGAAGGGCACCGCGTCCAGCACCGTCTGCAAAGTGCGCCAGGCCTTGTCCAGCTCCGCCGTGCGGTCGGCCACCTGCCGCTCCAGATTCTCGCTCAGGGCCTGCAACTCGGTCTTGATCCGCTTCTGCTCGCTGAGATCCCTCAGCACTTTGGATGCGCCGACGATTTGCCCGGCTTCGTTCTGCACCGGCGACACCGATACTGACACATTCAACAGAACGCCGTCCTTGCGCTGGCGCACTGTCTCGAAGTGCTCGATCCGCTCGCCGTTCGCGATCCGCCTCAGGATGTCAGCCTCCTCTCCTTTCCGCCCCTCCGGCACGATCAGCTCGGCTAGCGGCCGGCCTATCGCCTCGTCGGCCCGGTAGCCGAACAGGCGCTCGGCGCTGTGGTTCCAGCTGGTGACCACGCCCGTCAGCGTCTTGCTGATGATGGCGTCCACCGAGCCCTCGACGATGGCCGCCAGCCGATTCTGCGCCGCCCTCAGTTCAAGGCGCCGCTGGCGGTTGCGCCCCACCACCAGCGCCAGCAGGCTAGCCAGAATGCTCGCGCCCAGGCCGTCCAGCGCGGCCTGGGCGGCGCTGGGCAGCCGCAGGCTGTCGACAAAGGCGGGGCCCGCCTTCAGGGTCAATCGCCAGTCGCGTCCGAACAATTGCTGCTGGGTCGAAGCCGTCGCCATGGTCCGGGACACGCCGGCGCCGCCGCTGAAAAAAGCCACCGCCCGGCCATTGGTCACATCGGCCAGCTCCACGGCCACACCGGGCAGATCGTCCATCGCCCCCGCCATCGCGTCGCTGGCGCGTATGGGCGAGAACACCCATCCGAAACCCGCCCTCAGCCGCCCCTCTTCGGTCGCGGGCATCACCCCGCCGCCATACACCGGCAGCAACAACAGGAAAGCCTGCGCCTTATTCTCTGGATGCGGCATCAAGGCGATGGGCCCGCTCAGCCGGGCCTGTCCGCCGCGCATCGAAGACTCGGCCGCCTCGCGTCTGCCGGGCTCGGAAGCGATATCCAGACCGATGGCTGAGCGATCGCCCCGATCCGGCTCGAAATAGACGATGACCGCGCGCTCGCCGTCATGCGGCCGCAGTTGATGGACGGCGAAATCCGGCGCCCCATCCCCGCGCTCCCGCCGCTCGAACTCGGCCACCTGCCGCTGCGGCACCCGGCGGATATAGCCGAAACCCAGCAGACCGGGATATTCAATGGAAGCATCCAGGCTCTGGGCATAAGTGTGGAAGCGCGCGCGGCTGATGCCATGCTCGCCATTGCTGGCGATGGCGCCGCGAGCGCCGCTCAAGCCATACTGATAGCGCTGGATGCGGGCCGCCACCTCCGCGCCCAGTTGCCGGGCCTCGCGCTGCAGCTCGGACGCCACCCGCGCGCGGTTGTCGAGCGCAACCTTCCACCCCAGCAGCAAGCTCAGCGCGGCGCCCAGCAACAACACCAGCAATGCGGCGGCCGGTGTCGACAACAACGGCTTTTTCATCCAGACAGACGAGTCGCAATGTCCGTTCAAGGCATGCCCCCAGGTTTGTCGTCAAATCATGGCCGTTCCGGCCGAACGCCATCCGCGCGCCGAAAAGCATGGATGATGCTGGCCGTCAGGCGAAACACCTGTCGATTTCGGCAACCGGCTCCGGCCTGCCGTAGAGAAAGCCCTGCATGATGTGGCAGCCCAGCTTGAGAAGCTCGCTGGCCTGATCCTCCCGCTCCACGCCCTCCGCCACTAGGCGCAACCTCATGCCCTGCGCCATGCTGATGATGGCGGCGACGATGGCCGCGCTATGGCGATCGACTAGCATGTCGCGAATGAAGCTCTGGTCTATCTTCAGCACATCCAGCGGAAACAGCTTCAGATAGGACAGGCTGGAATAACCAGTGCCGAAATCGTCGATGGCGATGGAGACGCCCAGGCTTTTCAGCTCGGCCAGCACGCTCATCGTCCGCTCGACATCCTGCGCCAGCACGCCTTCGGTGATTTCCAGCTCCAGCAGCTCGGCCGGCATGCCGGTTTCCTTCAACGCCTGCCTCACCGTATCGCAGAAGTCCGACTCGGTCACCTGCACCGCAGATACGTTGACCGCTATCCGCAAGCGCCGACCCGCGTCCAGCCAGCGCTTGCCATCCAGACAGGCCTGCCGCAGCACAAACAACCCCAGCGGCACGATCAGGCCCGTCTCCTCCGCCAACGGAATGAAATGGGCCGGGGACACGATCTCGTTCTTGTCGTTGCGCCAGCGCAGCAACGCCTCCAGGCCGACCACGCTGCCGTCGCGCGCATCCACCTTGGGCTGGTAGTAGACCAGGAAGCCTCCCTGCTCCGCGCCCATCCGGATATGCCTCTCCAGCGCCTGCCGCGTCAGCAGCGCCTCCTCGATCTCGGCGGAGAAAAAACGGTAGCGGTTGCGCCCTTCCTGCTTCGCGCGGTACATCGCGGCATCGGCGTGGCGGTAGAGCTCCTCCTGGTCCTTGCTGTCGTCCGGGTACAGGCCGACGCCTATGCTGCCGGAAAGATCGTAGCGGCTGCCGTCCAGCAGATAAGGCTCGGAGATGGCTTTCAGCATCTTGTCCGCCATCGCGCCCGCTTGCTCTATGCCCCCCAGGCCCGGTATCAGGATGATGAATTCGTCGCCGCCCTGGCGGCTGACGGTGTCGCAGGGGCGCAGCGCGGCCTGCAGACGGAGGGCGACCTGTTGCAGGAGCTGATCGCCGACCGTATGCCCCATTGAATCGTTGATCACCTTGAAATGATCGAGGTCCAGTATGTACAGGCCCAGTCTGTCGCCGACGTGGGCTGCCTGTTGCAGCGCCTGCTGCGTGCGATCCTGCAGCAGCATCCTGTTGGGCAGATTGGTCAAGGCGTCATGGTGGGCGAGATAGGTCATCTTCACCGCCATCGCCCGGGCCTCGCTGACATCGTGGAACACGATGATGGCCCCGGTCAGCTGGCCCGCGTGATCCAAGATGGGAGAGGCGGAATCCTCCAGCTCCAGCAACTGGCCATCCCGACGCATCAGCGCGCAGTTCATCGCCATGCCTACCGAGCGCTGCTCGGACAGCACCAGCCGGATTGGATTGAACATCGCATGCCCCTGGGAGCTCTCCCTCAGCGGCATGATTTTTTCCACCGGCTCGCCCAGCGCCTCCTTGGCCTGCCAGCCCGTCATGTCTTCGGCGATGGGATTCAGGAAAGTGATGTTGCCGTTGGCGTCGGTGGCGATGACCGCGTCGCCGATGGAGTTCAACGTGATGCGGATGCGCTCTTTCTCGTCGCGCAGCGCCAGCTCCGCCCGCTTGCGCTCGGTGACGTCGGTGATCAGCATCAGGAAACCGGGTTGTCTATCCTCGTCCGGGCGGAACACCAGCGACACTTGGCCGAACAGCAGACCGCCCTCGCGCCGGACGAAGCTCAGATCGAACGATGGACAGTTGCCGCGCATCACGTCCTTCAAGTGCTCTTCGATGGCGGCGTAATTGGCCTCGCCCAGCACCTTGCGCACGTGCATGCCGCGCATGGTGGCGGCGGCGACTCCGAACCAGTGCCCCGCGATATCGTTGCAGAACTGGCAGCACAGATTGTTGTTCCAGTGCGCGACGAAGGCCGGCAGATGCTGCAGCACGTCGACCAAGTCCTTCTTGACCCGCGCCAACTGCCTGGTCCTCATCTGCAGCGCCAGGTGGGTCTGGATGCGCGCGCGCGCCACCGGCACGTTCAGCGGCTTGTGCAGGAAGTCTACGCCGCCCAGGCTCAGCGCCTGCAGCTCATGCTCGCGTTGATCGTGCGAGGTGACGAAGATCACCGGGATATCCCGCAGCCGGGATGACTCTTTGATCGCCCGGCACACCTCGTAACCGTCCATGCCCGGCATCTCGATGTCGAGCAGGATCACATCCGGCACGTTCTTTTGGGCGATTTCCAAAGCCGCCTTGCCGCTAGTGGCAAAGCGCACCTCTCCCAGGCCCTGTACCGCCTCCCTGATCACGTGAATATTGCTTGCCACATCGTCGACGATCAGGATGCTCGCCTGCTCGCGTCGCAAGTCGTTGAACATCTCGTTTCCTTGTGACGGCGCAGCTGCATGCGGACGTTGGCGCCCGCATCCGGCATGCCGGCTTGCTGGTCAAATTTCCCGCTTTATGAAATCCATTGTAGTTATGCTAGGGGGCTAGGGTTAGGAGAAAGTCCAATCTGCCCCCGGTATTTCCGCCTGCCGGCACGCGCAAAGCCTTGGCGCGCGCCGAGGCGCCATCCTGATACGTACTATTACGGAAGAGCGCGCTGACAGGCGGGATAGATGCGGGAACGCAACCGCAGGCCGGTTGGCTTGGCTGCCCACGCCGCCAGGCCGGAGCCCCCGGCAGCTCACTCGCGCCATATTTCTATGCTGTCCATCGCGGCCCGGCCGGCCTTCTCCACCGGCCCCGCCGCTTGCAGCAACAGGCGGACGACGCATGGACCCTGACGGTTTGCCAAGAGCTTGGGTTCCAGCTCGAAACTGGCATCCCGCCGGACGCCGGGCCCAATGCCATAAAAGTTGAACTCGCCGACCTGCTGGCCAGGCGCGCGCGTGCCGCGCCGGACCAGCAGCACGCGATAGCCGGGATGCGGCCCCTCGTCCGCCCTCAGACCTCGGAGATACAAAGTGGCGCGTCCTCGGCGACCATGGCAGGCCCGCGCATCCAGCGGGATCGCCATGCGGACGGCATCGACTCCAATCTCCACCCCGCGGCCGTTGCCATCATACCTCCCCAACAACCGCATGCCCGCCGCGTCAGCCTGCGACGGGCCGGACAAGGCCAACGCCAACGCGGTGCAAGCGAAACGCTTTCCAGACCCCATATGCCGCGCCCTCCCCGACGCTCGGCAGCGGCGCGGCCTGCCCAGAATCCAGGCCGCGCCGCGCCTCGTCACGACGCCACCAGCGCTATCTTGTCTATCGTCGGCATCGCCTCGTCATTGCCGTCGGGAATCGTAGGCACCAGCGTGACCTGGGGTTCGCCCCCGCCGTTCTTCTGCAGCCAGGCGCGCGTCTCCGCCCTCAACAGGAAACTGAACGCCTTCTTGTCCGGGCTGTTGCCGGCACCCTCGCCGTCATGCTGATGGGTGCCGGCCGCGCTGAAGAAATTGATCTGCCCCACGAAGCCCGGTCCCCGCTCATCTGCCGTCGGCGCGCCACCGGTGTGGACATAGACGCTGTAAACGCCGTTGACGGCTCCATGAGCGGACAGGCCTTCAAAACGCAGGAACAGGCTGGACTGCTTGCCGAGCGCGCCCAGCCGGCTCGACAGCATCTCCACCCGCGGCGCGGACGCGGACGTAGACTTCGCGTCGCCCAGGCTGACGGTGACCGGCGCGTTCCCCAGCCTCACCAGACCCGCGGCTTCGCTCGCGAAGCTCTCCAGGCGCATGGCCAGCGCGGCCTTGGGCAATGCCAGCTTGATCGGGAACGGCAGGCTGCCCGGCGGCCGCGAGACATAGCTGGAATAAGCGTCTTTGGGAAGAGACAGGTAATTTTTGACCGTCGCGACCACCGCGGAGCCAGTCGGCGACGCGAAAACGAACTGCTGGTTGAGGAAAGGCGAGTCGGACGGGTTCTTGCCCCCGGCCAGGTTCCAACTGGCCCAGATCCGGTCGATATTGCAATGGTGGATCCAGAAAATAGGATCGTTCGCCGCCCACGGCACCTGGGCCATGCCCTTGCTGTTGCCGACATCGACATGCAGCGCGCCATGCGGATTCATGTCCGTGTTCGCGCAGAAGCCCGCGTCGCCGGCCGAGCCGGAATACAGATTGGACTTCATGCAGTCCAAAGTCAGCGCGCTGCGCCCATCGGTGACATTCTTGCCCGCATTGGTGCCAGGCCAGCGGGTCTCGCGGTACAACGAGCCCCAGACCGCATCGCCGGGCCGGCGGAACTCGATCGGCAGCACTTGCTGATTGGGATCGGTGTAGTCCCAATATGGCAGCGTGAAATCATGCCTGCCAGACACCTGGCGGATGATGTCTTCGAAATAAGTGATGAACATCCGGTGCCAAGGCAGGAAGAAATCCTCGCGCTGCCCCGAGCTATGGGCCTGACAAGTATTCCACATCTTTTCCGCCAGCGTCCGGTTAGCCGATGGCGACGGATACACCCGGCTCAGTTCCTGCTGCTTGGTCCGGTCCCCCCGCACGAAATGGGTGTACCACTGGAATATCCAGTTCAGCGGATTGCCCTCCGGATACAGCGCGGGGTCCATCATTTTCTTGACCGCGCCCGCGTAGATCTGCAGCATCGCCTTGCCCTGCGGGCTGGCGACGTTGTAGCGGGTGCCCCTGCTCAGGCGCAGCAAACGCGCCAGCGAGGGCTCGGACAAGGCGAGGCTGCCAAAGACGATGGCTCCGCCTTTCAGCAGTTGGCGACGATTCAAATCGGACATGTTTCCTCCCAGATGCGGATCATGGTCACGGATCCGTTTTCGCGCGTTCGGCTCGATGCCGCTTGGCCGCGGCGGGAAATTGGATGAGATTGCAAGGGAAGCCAGGAAAAATATGAGCCGCAATGGATAAACGGACCGTTTTATTTCTTGCTGGCCTTATCCTGATTAGATGTCCGCTACTCGGCTCGCAATCCGGAGCAACACTTAAAACAGAACCAAGCCTTGCCCGGAAACCCGACATAAAACAGGCAAACCGCCTCCGCTTGCGAGTTATTCCGCACCGCAATATGCTGGACAGCGCAAACAAAGGAGACTTCCTGCTTTGCGCCGTTTCGAGCGGAAAATGGCTGGAATGAACCGGGCAGGCAGATTTCGCGCACCAATTGGCCGAGACGCCGCGATTCATTTGATGCAAGGTTTCAATCGCAGTTTGAGCGCGCGGATAACGCCGATTCATTTTCCGATGACGGGATGGCGGATTTTAGTTTTTCGACTGGCGATAATCCGGCGGCAGAGCTTGGCATCGGCAAGCGGATTCATGTATAAGCAATAATCTGGTTTATTATTTATGGCGTTATGAAACTGCGACTCACCGAACGCTTCGGCTTTCTCGTCAGCGATACCGGCCGTCTGTATGGCCGCCTTTTCGATCTGCGCGCGCGGCAACAACTGGGACTGTCGCTGGCGCAATGCCGGCTGCTGGGCGCGCTGGCGGCGCATGAGGGAGACGGCGGCCTGTCGCAAGTGGAGCTGGCGGACCGGCTGGATCTGACGCCGATGGGCGTGGCGACCCTGTGCGACCGGATGCAGGCCGCCGGCTGGCTGAAGCGGGTGCCCTGCCTCAACGACCGCCGCGTCAACCGCATCGAGCTGCTGCCGCCGGCCTACGACGCGCTCAAATCGGCGATGGCCTTGGGAGATGAGTTGCAGCGCCAGGCCCAGCAAGGCCTGGATGCCGGCGAAGCCAAGCAGCTGCAAGCGTTGCTGCGAAAGGTGCACGGCAATCTGAGCGAGCTGCTATCCAAATGAATGAGCCGCGCCGCGGCATGATCGCCGTCGTCGCCATGCCGGCCTTGGACGCCGCCATCGCCAGCATGAAGAAAGCCGACCGGTTTTCTTGCTGCGGAAAAGCGAAAAGCCCCGACATGTCGGGGCTTTTCAATTTGGCGGAGAGGGGGGGATTCGAACCCCCGTTAGGCTATTAACCTAAACACGCTTTCCAGGCGTGCGACTTAAACCACTCATCCACCTCTCCGGAGGTGTCTTGCTAAATTGTCGAAACCGCCAGGCGATTCCGTAATGAATTCTGGCGGAGAGGGGGGGATTCGAACCCCCGTTAGGCTATTAACCTAAACACGCTTTCCAGGCGTGCGACTTAAACCACTCATCCACCTCTCCAGAACTCTGGATCGATACGCTGGGCGTTTCGTTCACAGAGGCTGCGCAGTATATAAGCCCTACACATCCCGCGCAAGTGTTTTATAAGCCGAATGGGAAAATAACTGATCGACATAATCAGCCACACCTTCGCGTTCGCGCCGCAGCCAATCGGCGATGGCGGAGCGAAAGCGCGGATCGGCGATGTAGTGGGCGGAAACCGTCCTCTCCGGCTCGAAGCCGCGGGCTTGCTTGTGCTCGCCCTGGGCGCCGCCCTCGAACGTCTCCAGCCCCTGGCGGATGGCGTATTCCAGCCCCTGGTAATAGCACAGCTCGAAATGCAGGCAGGGCACCTCCTCCAGCGCGCCCCAGTAGCGGCCGTACAGCGCGTCGCCATCCCGGACGCACAGGCTGGCGGCGATGTCGCGCCCTTCCCGGCTGGCGATGAACATCACGCAATGCCCGGCCAGCCTCTCGCCTATCCGCCGGAAAAACTCCAGGTTCAAATAAGGCAGGGAGCCATGTTCCAGATAGGTCTGCCGGTAACAACGGAAAAACAGCTCCCAATCCGTCGGGGCGATATCGCCGCCACTCAGCGCCCGCACCGCCACCTCGGCCTCCGCCACCTTGCGTCGCTCCTGGCGTATTTTCTTGCGCTTGTCGCGGCTCAGCGTGGCGAGGAAATCGTCGAAATCGGCATAAGCCCGGTTGCGCCAATGGAACTGCACGCCGTCGCGCAACAGCCAGCCCGCCTCCCGCAGCCGGCCGGCCTCGTCCTCTGTCGGAAACAGCACGTGGGCCGACGACAGGCCATTGTCGTCCACCAGCTGCCGCAAGCCGGCGATCAAATGCGCCTGCTCGTCCGCGCCGCCCAGCAACCGGCTGCCGGTCACCGGGGTGAACGGCGAGGCCACCACCAGCTTCGGGTAGTAATCCAGCCCGGACCGGGCGTAAGCCTCGGACCAGGACCAGTCGAACACGTACTCGCCGCGGCTGTGCTGTTTCAGATAGGCCGGTGCCAGCCCTACCGTTCGCCCGTCGCGTTCCAAGGCCAGCGGCAGCGGCCGCCAACCCGTCTCGCCGCCGACGCAGCCGGTTTCCTCCAGCGCCGCCAGCCATTCGCGGCCGACGAACACCCCCGCGCCCTCGCCGGCCGGCCACGCTGCTTGCGCGATGGCGGCCACGCCGTCATACAGTTGCAGCTGCAATGCTTTTCCTTTCTGGACAGACTCCATCTTCAGGTAAAATCGAACGATCAAGAATCATCGGTGCCCTCTCAAGATGCGTATCGCACTCGCCCAGTTCAACCCCGTGGTCGGCGACATCGCCGGCAATGCCAAAAAAATCGTCGACCTCGCCAACGCGGCCATGGCCCAGGGCGCGGACATCCTGCTGACGCCGGAGCTGGCGCTGACTGGCTACAGCCCGGAAGACCTGCTGCTGCGCGACAGCTTCTACCGCGAAGTGGCCAAGGGCCTGGACGCCATCGAGCAACTGGACGGCATCACCGTGATCGTCGGCCATCCGGCCCGGATAGGCAACGAGCGCTTCAACGCCGCCACCGTGCTGCGCGACGGCCACCGGCTGGGCCAGTATCACAAAATGCAGCTGCCCAATAATGAAGTCTTCGACGAATGCCGCTACTTCACCCCCGGCGCCGCGCCGCTGGTGTTCGAGCAGAACGGCGTCAAGGTGGGCGTGCTGATCTGCGAGGACATCTGGCATCTGGAGCCGGCCGCGGAAACCGCCGACGCCGGCGCCGAGCTGATCGTAGCGCTCAACGCCTCGCCCTTCCACCGCGACAAGATCGAAACCCGCCAGCAGATGGCGCGCTTCCGCGTCGAGGAAACCGGCCTGCCGATGGCCTATGCACAGATGGTGGGCGGCCAGGACGAGCTGGTGTTCGACGGCGCTTCGTTCGCGCTGAACAAGGCGGGCGACGTGGTCGCCCAGGCCGCGGCCTACGACGACGAGCTGCTGCTGGTCGACTATGCCGACGGCGACCTCCAGCCCGGCAAGCGCGCCGCGCTGCCGGACATGCTGGAAAGCGTCTACCGCGCGCTGGTGGTCGGCGTGCGCGACTACATCGGCAAGAACGGTTTCCCCGGCGCGCTCCTGGGCCTGTCCGGCGGCATCGACTCCGCGCTGACGCTGGCGGTGGCGGTGGACGCGCTGGGCGCGGACAAGGTGCACGCGGTGATGATGCCCTCGCGCTACACCGCCGACATTTCGGTGACCGACAGCCGCGACATGATCGCCCGCCTGGGCGTGAAGTACGACGAAATCGAGATCTGGCCGATGTACGAGAGCTTCATGGCCGCGCTCGCGCCGTCGTTCGCCGGCCTGGAAATGGACACCACCGAGGAAAACCTGCAGGCCCGCATCCGCGGCACGCTGCTGATGGCGCTGTCCAACAAGAGCGGCAAGCTGGTGCTGACCACCGGCAACAAGTCCGAGATGACCACCGGCTACTGCACGCTGTACGGCGACATGGCCGGCGGCTTCGCGGTGCTGAAAGACGTGGCCAAGACCCTGGTGTTCGAGCTCTGCCGCTGGCGCAACACCGTGTCCGACGTGATCCCGGAACGCATCATCACCCGCCCGCCGTCGGCCGAGCTGCGTCCGGACCAGAAGGATCAGGACAGCCTGCCGCCGTACGAGATTCTGGACGCCATCATGGCGCGCTACGTCGAGGACAACCAGTCGGCCGCCGACATCATCGCCGCCGGCTACGCCGAGGCGGATGTGAACCGCGTGGTGCGGCTGCTGAAGATCAACGAATACAAACGCCGCCAGGCGCCGGTGGGCCCGCGCGTCACCCCGCGCGGCTTCGGCAAGGACTGGCGCTACCCGATCACCAACAAATTCAGCTGACTCTCCTCGCCCGGGCGGCCGCCTGGCAGCCGTCCGCCGCGCGCGCAGGTCAAACGCATAGCCATTGCAGCTGCGATATAATCCCGGAATACCCAGACGATCCGCCAGGATCGCGCACCATGGACATTAACAGGACCTTGACCACAATGACCCGCATGAAACTGGCGGCCGCCGCCGCCCTTTCCTCCCTCGCCCTGCTCGCCGGCTGCGCCACGCCGCTGGCCGGCAAGACGCCCGACGAAGCTACCCGCAAGGTGATGCTGCAGAACTGGCAGAACGCCAGCTACAACTTCGACGCCCAGATCGGCTTCGACAAACTGGTCTTCACCGACCGCGACTCCAAGCTGGCCCAGCCCGACATCGCTGACACCATAGATCAGGTGGGCCGCGCCGTGCGCGTCAACGTCAGCGGCGCGGTCGACGCGCCGAATGGCAGGGTGGAAGCCATTCCGGAGCTGCGTTTCGAGCGGCGCAACCTGCTGGCCAGCATCAAGGTCCCGCTTCAATTCCACGCCCAGGACATGTCGCTGCTGGTGGACCCGTCCGCAGTCGACCTGTTCCTGCCCTCGCTGCGCAAACAGTCCGGCAAATTCATCCGCGCCAAGCTGCCGGCCGAGATGGCCAGCCAGATTCCGCTGAAGGCCATGTACCAGGCGATGCCGAGGATCATCGACGATGCCTACGCCCAGGCTGACAAGCAGGCGTTCAGCTTCCAGCCGCTGGACGCCTACGCCGGCGAAATCGGCGCGCATTACAAGCTGCGGATGGATCTGAGCCGGGAACAGGAGCAAAAGCTGACCCTGCAGATGCTGGAGGGTCTGGCTAAAGTGGCGCACGAACAGATCAAGCCCTCTGCGGACAAACCCGGCGAAGACAAGTCCGGCGCCGAGGCGATGATTCGCCTGGTGCAGGGCCTGGTCAAGCTTGATCCGGTCAGCGGCGACAAGAGCCGCACCGTCAGCGACATCTACGCCAGCCGCGGCGGCGACCTGCTGGCCCTGCGCCAGAAAGTCCACATCGAAGCGCCCGAGTTCAGCGGCGACGCCTACGTCAATGTGCGCTACAGCCATTACGGCAAGCCGCAATTCGTCTACCAGCTGAGCGAAAACGACATCGTCGACTTCGACAAGCTGGACCTGCCTGACTGGCTGAAGGACACCGACAAGCTGCTGCCGGGCGAGCACGCCGAAGCCCCCGCGCCCGCCGCGGCGGCCGAGCCTCAGGCTCAAGCGGCCCAACCCCAGGCCAAGCCCAAGAAGAAGCGCAAAGCCCGCCGCGCGCAATAATCGCCAACACAATCGCCCGGCCCGGCGATGAACCGGGCCGGCGCCATGCCGGTCTTACCTTTTTCATTCCGGTCCGCACCGCCCGCGAGGACATTGACGCCATGAAACCGTTTTTCCCGATGCTGGCCGCCGCCATCGCCGCCAGCCTGGCCGCGCCTGCCCAGGCTTCCGCCGTCGCCCAGCTCAAAGCCTTCGTTTCCGGCAGCAAGACGCTGTCCGCCGACTTCAGCCAGACCGTAAGCAACAAGGGCAAGCGCGAGGAAGCCAGCGGCCGGCTGGAAATCGCCCGCCCCGGCAAATTCCGCTGGGAATACAGCAAGCCCTACTCGCAGCTGATCATCGGCGACGGCAAGACGCTGTGGATCTACGACCAAGACCTGGCCCAGGCCACGCGCAAGGCCCAGGGTGCCGCGCTGGGCTCCAGCCCGGCCGCGCTCTTGGCCGGCAGCAACGAGATCGAGCGCAGCTACAAGCTGAACGAGGCAGGCAAGCAAGGCGAGCTGGAATGGCTGGCCGCCAGCCCGAAAAAGCAGGACAACACCTTCAGCGCCATCCGCATGGGCTTCAAGAACAATATGCTGGTGGAAATGCAGCTGACCGACAGCTTCGGCAACGACACCCGCATCGTGTTCAGCAAGCCGCAGCAGAACGCCGCGCTGCCCGCCTCCCGCTTCGCCTTCGTTCCGCCCAAGGGCGTGGACGTGGTCAGCGGCGACTGACCCCGCGCCCCTCGTGAAAAAGCCCGCCGTTTCCGGCGGGCTTTTTTTTCGCGCGTCAGGCTGGCTTGAGCGCCCAGGTGGCGATGAAGGTGGGCAGATAGCGATCGATCAGGAACCGCGGCCGCGGCTGCCAGTCCTCGTGAAAACCGGCGATCAGAAAGCCCGCCGCCGTCTGCCCGCCGATCAACTCGGCCAGGCTGTGGCCGAACACCAGCGCCTCGCCCTTCGTTCGCTTCGCCGCCAGCTCGGCCTCGGACAAATGCGCGGGATCGGCGTACGGGATGGCGAATCGCGGCCTGATCAGGCCTTGCTCCAGCAACGCCGGATCGCGGTCGGCGACGAACACCGCCGGGTTGTAGAAGCTCGCCAGCAAGCGTCCGCCCGGCCTCAGCACGCGATGGCACTCGCGCCACACCGGCGCCACATCCGGCACATAGAGATTGGAGATCGGATGGAACACGCAATCGAAGCTCGCGTCGGCGAAGCGCGACAGATCGCGCATGTCGCCCTGCTCCAGCCGCAGCGCCAGGCTCTCGCGCTCGGCCACCTCGCGGTCGCGCGCCAGCTGTTCGGCCGACGCGTCCAGCACCGTCGTCCGCGCGCCCGCGGCGGCCAGCAGCGGCGCCTGCTGGCCGCCGCCTCCGGCCAGGCACAGGACGTCCAGGCCGCGCGCATCGTCCAGCCATCCCGCTGGCAAAGGCCCCGGCGTCAATCTTGCCAGCGCGCGGCCCAGCCGGGCCTCAGCGATGGCGGCTGCGTCCACCGGCCGCGACCATTCGCAATCGGCGCGCGCCTGGCGGTCCCAGGCGGCCTGGTTATAATGAAAAACATCGTATTGTTGAACGGCATCGGGCATCTTGTCCTCCATTGAGGGAAGGGAAATCAATGCCGACGCGCGCGCTGCGCGAAAGTCGCCTCCCATCAGGCTCAAGGGACGGGAAGGATTCGGAACGGATTGTCGAAAACAGGCAATGCGCACGCTCGCACGCGCCGGACGGCGGAACGAATCGGGGATGCGGAGGCATCCGGGCATCACTTGTTCATTTCGACAGGACTCCTGAGGATGAAATCGGCGTGGGAAGCGCCGATTCTAGCGAAGCGGCCATGACAAGACAATGCCCGCTTACACGCCGCGGCGTTCGTACACCGCCTGCGCCAGCGTGCCCAAGTCGACATACTCCAGCTCGCCGCCCACCGGCATGCCGCGCGCGATGCGCGTGACCGACAGGCCGCGCTCCTTGAACAGCTCGCTGAGCATGTGGGAAGTCACCTCGCCCTCGGCGGTGAAGTTGGTGGCGATCACGATCTCGCTCACCCGCCCGTCCAGCGCCCGCGTCAGCAGCTTGTCCAGATGCAGGTCCTTGGGGCCGATATTGTCCAGCGGCGATATCCGCCCCATCAGCACGAAATACAGGCCTTCGAAGCACTTGGCCTGCTCCAGCATCATCAGGTCGGCCGGCATCTCGACGATACACAACTGGTCCTGGCGGCGCGCCTCGTCGGCGCAAATGGCGCACAGCTCGGCCTCGCTGAAGGTATTGCAGCGCTGGCAATGAGTGAGCTGGGTCAGCGCCCGGTCCAGCGCGCGCGCCAGCTTGTCGGCGCCCTGCTTGTCCCGCTGCAGCAGATGGAACGCCATCCGCTGCGCGGTTTTCGGCCCCACGCCCGGCAACACTTTCAACGCGGAGATCAATTGCTCCAGCGCGGGAGGATTCTTCATCGACACGGCATCAACCTGGAAAAAGCGGCCAGACGGCCGCGATCGGAAATCATCAAAATCAGCGGTAGCGCCGGCGCAGCCGATAATGGCGCCAGGCGAACACCAGCCGGAACAAGGGCCGGCACACCGGCAGCATCCACGCGCAACGCGGCTGGAACGCCACCCGGTCCACCACCTCGCAGCCGCCGGCCGCCGCCCTCACGCGGCGGCGATGCCACCAGACGCGCTGCCCCAGCATGCTCGAGCGCTCGTCGAAGGCGCCGGGCTCGAGGCGCAGCAGCGTCAGCTCGTCATACTCCACCGGCAGGCAGCCCAGCAACAGCATCCAGCAGCGGCCTATGCGCGCCGGCTGATCCAGGCGCGCGGGCAGCTCGCCCGGCGGCAGCCGCATGCGCAGCCACGGAAAGAACTCGTCGTTGATGCCGCGCCGGCTGACCGCGTCGGCCCACACCGCCTCCGGCGGACGCGGCAGACGGCTGCGCAAGGTGAAGTGCCCGAACACGGCGGCTCCCACAAAAAAGGCCCGTCGCCGGGCCCTGGGATCAGAACGGGAGCTTCATCCCGGCCGGAAGGTTCAGGCCGTTGGTGAAGCCGGACATCCGCTCCTGGGTGGTGGACTCGACCTTGCGCACCGCGTCGTTGAACGCGGCGGCGATCAGGTCTTCCAGCATCTCCTTGTCGTCGAGCACGCTGTCGTCGATGGCGACGCGCTTGACGTCGTGGGAGCAGGTCATGGTGACCTTGACCATGCCGGCGCCGGACTGGCCTTCCACTTCCACCAGGGCCAGCTCTTCCTGGGCCTTCTTCATGTTTTCCTGCATTTGCTGGGCCTGTTTCATCAGGCCGGCGATACCAGCTTTACCGAACATCGCGGTCACTCCTGTACGGGTTGAATGGTCTCGATGAGCAGCGTGGCGCCGAATTCGCGCACCATCTGCTGCACCACCGGATCGTTTTGCATGCACTCGCGGGCGACGGCCAGCTGCTCCTGGCGCAGCCGGGCGTCGGTCATCGCCGGGGTTTCCATCCCCAGCTCCTCCACCGTCACCGCGAGATCCACCGCGTGGCCGAAGCGTTCGGCCAGCGCGGCTTTGAGTTTTTCCTGATAATCGCGTCCGCTCATGTGGCGGAAGCTCTCGGGCACCGCCAGCTCCAGGCGGTCCTGGCTCCAACTCTTCAGCACGGCGTTGTGCGCCAGCATCCGCGCGGCGCCGAGCTTGACGCCCAGATCCGCCACCAGCCGCTGCCAGTCGCCGTCGAAGCTGTAACTGGACGGCTCGTCCTCCAGCGGCGGTTGCTGCATGTAGGCCGGCATCGCGTCGTCGTCGGACCACGGCGCGTCGACGATCTCCTCCTCGTCGCGCTCGTCCTCCGCCTCCTGAATCACAGGCTCCGGCTTGGGCACAGCTTGGCTTGGAGTCGGCGGTGGGCGCGATTCCGGCATAGCCTCAGGCTTTGGCTGCGCCTTCGCAGCCGGCTGAGGCCGGGGCGCGGGCTCGGGTTCCGGCTCGGCGGCCGGGGCGGGCTCCGCCGCGCGAGGCTTGCCTTGCGGCTGCCCGCCGAGACCGGCTGCCTGCAGCGCGCGGGCGGCCGGCGACATGCCCCGCTCCGCCGGCACCGAGGCGCTGGCGACCGACGCCGCCGACGCGGAGGCCGGCGCCGGGCGCGGCTGGGACGGAGCGGCCGGGCGCGCGGGAGCGGCGCTCTCCGCCGGCGCGTTGACCGGGTGGAAGGCCAGCATCCGCAGCAGCGCCATATTGAAGCCGGCGTGCTCGTCCGGCGCCAGCGCCAGGTCTTTGCGGCCGTGGATGGCGATTTGATAGTACAGCTGCACGTCCTGCGGCGCGATGGCGTCGGCCAAAGCGAACAAGGTGTCGCGCTCGGGCTCGTCGGCTGCCAGCGCCGTCGGCACCGTCTGCGCCAGCGCCAGTTGCTGCAGCAGCACCGCCAGTTCGGACAGCGCGGAATCGAAACTGACGCCGCGCTCGGCCAGGCGGTCGGCCTCGGCCATCAGCGCCGGGCCGTCGGCAGCAGCCAGCGCCTGCAGCAAGGTGAACAGGTAGCGGCGATCCACCGCGCCCAGCATCGCGCGCACGCCGTCTTCCTTGACCTCGCCCAGTCCGTAGGCGATGGCCTGATCCAGCAGCGACTGCGCGTCGCGCATCGAGCCGGAGGCGGCGCGGCCCAGCAGCGCCAAGGCCGGCGCCTCGTACTGGATGCCCTCGACGTCCAGCATGTGGGCCAGGTGGGTCGACACCTGCTGCGGCGTCATATTGCGCAAGGAAAACTGCAGGCAGCGGGACAGCACAGTCACCGGCACCTTCTGCGGATCGGTGGTGGCCAGGATGAACTTGACGTGGCCCGGCGGCTCTTCCAGCGTCTTCAGCATCGCGTTGAACGCGCTCTTCGACAGCATGTGCACTTCGTCGATGATGTAGACCTTGAAACGGCCCATCGTCGGCGCGTACTGGGCGTTTTCCAGCACTTCGCGGATGTTGTCGATGCCAGTGTTGGACGCGGCGTCGATCTCCAGGAGGTCGACGAAGCGGCCGGTGTCGATCTGGCGGCAGGCCTGGCACTCGCCGCAGGGCTCGGCCGTGGTGCCGGTCTCGCAGTTCAGGCTCTTGGCCAGAATCCGGGCGATGGTGGTCTTGCCTACGCCCCGGGTGCCGGTCAGCAGGTAGGCGTGGTGAAGCCGCTGCTCTTTCAGGGCGTTGGAGAGGGCGCGCACCACGTGCTCCTGGCCGACCAGGTCGGCGAAGCGTTTGGGGCGCCACTTGCGGGCAAGGACTTGATAGCTCATGGGGGCGGATTTTAATGGCAATTGCCGCGCAAGGCGACAGGTTTCACCGGCGCGGCCTCCCAGGCGGCGCCGGCGTCTTGTTGCGAAAGCCCGCGTCTTACTGCGCGGCGGAGGCCGGGTCCGGCCGCTGCGCCAGCGACGCGTAGTAGCGCTGCCGCAGCTGTCCGGCTATCTCCTGCACCGCCTTGGCGTACAGCGTGCTGCGATTGTAGCGGGTGATCGCGTAGAAATTGTTCAGGCCCAGCCAGTATTCGGTGACGCCGGGTGCGGTTTCCAGCGAGAACAGCACCGCCGGCACGTTGTCGGCCAGCGGCGTTTGCGGCGCCACGCCCATCTTGCGCAGATCGCCCACCGTGTAGCGCAGGTTGAATTTGTCGGCCAGCAACTTGTCGACCTGAGCCTCCGGCGCCACGCTGGCCGGCGCCACGATGTCGTCGCCGCGCCTCCAGCCGTGCAGCTGGAAGTAATGGGCGACGCTGCCGATGGCGTCGTGCGGGTTGCTCCAGATGTCGCGGTGGCCGCTGCCGTCGAAATCCACCGCCCACTTGCGGTAGCTGGACGGCATGAATTGCGGCAGGCCCATCGCGCCGGCGTAGGAGCCCTTCAGCGTCAGCGGGTCCTTGCCCTCTTCCTTGGCCAGCAGCAGGAACTGGGTCAGCTCGCCGCGGAAGTACTCGGCGCGGCGCGGGTAGTCGAAGCCTATGGTGGACAGCGAGTCCACCAGCCGGAAGCTGCCAGTGTTGCGGCCGTAATGGGTTTCCACGCCCAGGATGGCGACGATCACCTCCGGCGCCACGCCGTACTCCCGCTCGGCGCGCGCCAGGGCGTCGGCATTGCCTTGCCAGAACGCGGTTCCGTCGACGATCAGCTTGTCGTTGACGGTGGACGCGCGGAACTGGTACCACGGCCGCGAGGTGGACGGCTTGTCGAGGATGCGGATGATGTTGGGCTTCAGCTCCACATTGGCGAACACCGCCTCCAGCTCGGGGCGGTTGAACTGGCCTGTGGCCACCTGCTCGTCGATGTAGCGCTGCACGTCGGGGCGCGCCAGAAAGGCGGCGTCGGCCTGGGCTTGCGGAGCGGTAAAGGCCGCGCCGGCCAGAGCGGCGGCTATGGCCAGTTTCAACATCGATTTCATGATTCTGCTTTCTTTTTCGATATGGCTTGAGTTCATTCGCGGAAGGACAGCGCGTTGCTGACCAGGCGGGCGGTGATGTCGACGATGGGAATCACCCGCTCGTAGGCCATGCGGGTGGGGCCGACCACGCCCAGCGTGCCCACCACTTGGCCGTTGATGCAGTAGGGCGCGGTCACCACCGAGCATTCGTCCAGCGTTATGACTCCAGACTCCTCGCCGATGAAAATGTTCACCCCCTGCGCCTCCCTGCCCTGCGCCAGCAGCTTCAGGAGTTCGGTCTTGCGCTCGAACACGCCGAACAGCTCCCGCAGCCGCGACAGGTCGTCGGACAGGTCGTGCACCTGCAGCAGCCGCGAGCCGCCGCTGACCACCACGTCCTCGTTGCGCTTGGCCAGAGTCTGCTGGCCCAGCCTCACCGCGGCGGCCATCAGCTCGGCGATGTCGCCCTGCAGCTGCCGCAGCTCGCCCTCCACCCGCGACGTGACGGCGCTCAGGCCTTGTCCGGCGTAATGCTGGTTGATGAAGTTGCCGGCCTCCACCAGTTCGGACGGCGTATAGTCGCGCTCGGTGTTCAACAGGTGGTTCTGCACGTCGCCGTCCAGCGTCACCAGTATCATCAGCACCCGCCGTTCGGACAGGCGCAGGAATTCGATCTGGCGGAAGGCGACGTCGCTGCGCTGCGGCGTCAGCACCACGCCGGCGAAGCTGGTCAGCTCGGACAACAGCGACGACGCCGCCTGGGCGATGCGCTGCGGGCTGTCCGGCTGCAGATTGGCCTCCAGCTCGTTACGCGACAGCTCGTCCAGCGGCCGTATCGTCAACAGCCGGTCGACGAACAAGCGATAGCCGCGCGCGGTGGGAATCCGCCCCGCCGAAGTGTGCGGCGAGGCGATCAGGCCCATGTTTTCCAGATCGGCCAGCACATTGCGCACCGTGGCCGACGACAGCTCCACCCCGGGCAGCAGCGACAGAGTCTTGGAGGCCACCGGCTGACCGTCGGCGATGTACCGTTCGATCAGCGCCTTCAGCAAATGTTGGGCGCGTTCGTTCATCATGTCCCCATTGTACACATCCTGCACCGCGCCAAAAGGGGGCGTGGCGCGGCTTTACGACCATGGCACGAAAACCGCCCTCCCCAAGCAGCTGTTAGCCCTCTGGTTTTCTGCGATAATCGCCCCCATCATTGGTCCGACTACCCCATTGGAGACAGCATGGCTTCCGAAGACAAGAGCAAGGCGCTGGCCGCCGCCCTCTCCCAGATTGAAAAGCAGTTCGGCAAGGGTTCGATCATGCGCATGAGCGACAACCAGATCAACGAAAACCTGCAGGTGGTCTCCACCGGCTCGCTGACTCTGGACCTGGCGCTGGGCGTCGGCGGCCTGCCGCGCGGCCGCGTGGTCGAAATCTACGGCCCGGAATCGTCCGGCAAGACCACCCTGTGTCTGCAAGCAGTGGCCGAGATGCAAAAATTGGGCGGCACCTGCGCCTACATCGACGCGGAAAACGCGCTGGACCCGCAATATGCGCAAAAGCTGGGCGTCAAGGTCGACGACCTGCTGATCTCGCAGCCGGACACCGGCGAGCAGGCGCTGGAAATCTGCGACATGCTGGTGCGCTCCAGCGGCGTCGATCTGATCGTGATCGACTCGGTGGCCGCCTTGGTGCCCAAGGCGGAAATCGAAGGCGAGATGGGCGACAGCCACGTCGGCCTGCAGGCCCGCCTGATGAGCCAGGCGCTGCGCAAGCTGACCGGCAACATCAAGCGCACCAACACCCTGGTGATCTTCATCAACCAGATCCGCATGAAGATCGGCGTGATGTTCGGCAACCCGGAAACCACCACCGGCGGCAACGCGCTGAAGTTCTACGCCTCCGTGCGCCTGGACATCCGCCGCACCGGCGGCATCAAGAAGGGCGAGGAAGTGATCGGCAACGACACCCGCGTCAAAGTGGTCAAGAACAAGGTTTCCCCGCCGTTCCGCCAGGCCGATTTCGAAATCCTGTACGGCGAGGGCATCTCGCGCCAGGGCGAAATCATCGAGCTGGGCGTCAAGCACGGCTTCGTCGACAAGTCCGGCGCCTGGTACGCCTACAACGGCCAGAAGATCGGCCAGGGCAAGGACAACACCCGCGAATGGCTGAAGGCCAACCCGGCCATAGCCGAGGAAATCGAGCGCAAGATCCGCGAAGCGGTGGGCATCAAGATCGAGATCAACGAAGCCCAGGGCGACGAAGAGTTCGCCGACGACGCCTTCGACGCCTGATGGCGGCGGAAGGCAAAAGCCTGAAGGCGCGAGCCGCCGAACTGCTGTCCCGCCGGGAATACACCCGGCAGGAACTGGTTCGGCGGCTCGCGCCTTTTGCCGACAGCGAGGATGAGCTGAACGCGGCGCTGGACGAGTTGGCCGCCGCCGACTGGCAATCGGACGACCGCTTCGCCCGCCAGTTCGCCAGCAGCAAAGGGGCCAAGTTCGGCAGCCGCCGCCTCGCGCAGGAAATGCGCCAGCGCGGCGTGGACAGCGAAACCATACGCGAGGCGCTGTCCGGCCAGGACGATCTCGCCAGCGCGCGCGCGCAGTGGCGCAAGAAATTTGGCCGGCTGCCGGCCGACGCCGCGGAAAAGGCCAAGCAGTACCGCTTCCTGGCGCAGCGCGGCTTTCCCGCCGACGTGATCCGCCAGGTATTGGCGGGCGGCGGAGACGACGACTTCTACGAGGACTGAGCCATGGCAACGCGCAGCATCGCCACCGAAATCGACATCGCCGCCAGCCCGGAACGGGTGTGGCAGGTGCTGACCGACTGGCGGCGCTACCCGGAATGGAACCCGTTCATCGTCGGCCTGCATGGCCGCCACGAAGCCGGTGCCCGGCTGGTGGCCACTCTCCATCCGCCGGGCGGACGCCGCCTGACTTTTCGGCCGCGGCTGAGCGAATTCGCCGCCGGCAGCCTGATGGCCTGGCGCGGCAAATTGCTCGTTGCCGGCCTATTGGACGGCGAGCATCGCTTCCGGCTGGAAGCGCTGGATGGCGGCGGCACCCGCCTGCATCACGGCGAGGATTTCTCCGGCCTCTTGCTGCCGCTGATCGGCGACGGACTGCTGGAGCGCGCCCGCCAAGGCTTCCTGCAGATGAACCAGGCGCTGAAGCGGCGCTGCGAAGCGCTTGCCAGCCAGGCCCCGGCTTGACACAATCGATGGATTCGTCCTGGCACGGCGCCCGGACCAGATTTTGAAAATTGACCGAAAATCATGAAAACCTCTGAAATTCGCAAGAAATTCCTGGATTTCTTCGCCTCCAAAGGCCACCAGGTAGTTCCCTCCAGCAGCCTGATCCCCGGCAACGACCCGACGCTGATGTTCACCGTCGCCGGCATGGTGCAGTTCAAGGACGTGTTCCTGGGTTTTGAAAAGCGCGACTACACCCGCGCCACCACCAGCCAGAAATGCCTGCGCGCGGGCGGCAAGCACAACGACCTGGAAAACGTCGGCTACACCGCGCGCCACCACACCTTCTTCGAAATGCTGGGCAACTTCAGCTTCGGCGATTACTTCAAGCGCGACGCCATCACCTTCGCCTGGGAATTCCTGACCGGCGAGCAATGGCTGGCTCTGCCGAAGGACAAGCTGATGGTGACGGTGTACGCGTCGGACGACGAAGCCTACGACATCTGGCACAACACCGTCGGCGTGCCGGCCGACAAGATCGTCCGCATCGGCGACAACAAGGGCGCGCCGTACGCGTCCGACAACTTCTGGACCATGGGCGACACCGGCCCCTGCGGCCCGTGCACCGAGATCTTCTTCGACCACGGCCCGTCCGTCGCCGGCGGCCCTCCGGGCAGCCCGGACGAAGACGGCGACCGCTTCATGGAGATCTGGAACAACGTCTTCATGCAGTTCAACCGCGACGACGCCGGCACGCTGCACCCGCTGCCCAAGCCGTCGGTCGACACCGGCATGGGTCTGGAGCGCCTGTCCACCGTGCTGCAGCACGTGAAGTCCAACTATGAAACCGACGCGCTGGCCTGTCTGGTGCGCGCCGCCGCCCGCGAAACCGGCGTGGAATACAGCCAGGACGTGCCGTCGCTGAAAGTGATCGCCGATCACATCCGCGCCTGCTCCTTCATGGTGGCCGACGGCATCCTGCCGTCCAACGAGGGCCGCGGCTACGTGCTGCGCCGCATCGCCCGCCGCGCGATCCGCCACGGCTACAAGCTGGGCCAGAAGGGCCTGTTCTTCCACAAGATCGTCGCCGACCTGGTCGCCGAGATGGGCGAAGCCTATCCGGACCTGCGCGAGAAGCAGGCGCATATCGAAGACGCGCTGCGCGCCGAGGAGATCAAGTTCGCCGAGACGCTGGAAATCGGCATGGGCCTGGTGGACTCCGCGCTGGAAGGCGGCAAGGCCGCTCTGGACGGCGACACCATCTTCAAGCTGTACGACACCTTCGGCTTCCCGGTGGACCTGACCGCCGACATCTGCCGCGAGCGCGGCATCCATGCCGACCTGGAAGGCTTCGAGCGCGCGATGGAAGCGCAGCGCGAGCGCGGCCGCGCCGGCTCCAACTTCAAGATGAGCGGCAAGATCGCCTACAACGGCGACGACACCCGCTTCCACGGCTACGACAAGAGCAGCGTCGACGCCAAGATCCTGGCGCTGTACAAGGGCACCGAACCGGTCGACAGCCTGTCCGCCGGCGATGAGGGCATCGTGGTCCTCGACCACACCGCCTTCTACGCCGAAGGCGGCGGCCAGGTGGGCGACGTCGGCGAAATCTCCGCCGCCGGCGGCATCGCCGCGCTGTTCGACGTGGCCGACACCCAGAAAATCCAAGGCGCGGCCTTCGGCCACAAGGGCAAGCTCGCCCGCGGCGCGCTGAAGGTGGGCGACGCCGTCACCGCCACCATCGACCTGCACCAGCGCCAGGCCAGCGCCCGCAACCACTCCGCCACCCACCTGCTGCACGCGGCGCTGCGCCATGTGCTGGGCGGCCACGTGGTGCAGAAGGGCTCGCTGGTGAATCCGGAGCGCACCCGCTTCGACTTCGCCCACGGCGAAGCCGTCACCGCCGCGCAGATCGCCGAGCTCGAACGCGTGGTCAACCACGTGATCGCCGCCAACTACGAGGTCAAGGCCGAGCTGATGAGCATGGAAGCCGCGCAGAAGTCCGGCGCGATGATGCTGTTCGGCGAGAAGTACGGCGACGAAGTGCGCGTGTTGACCATGGGTGACTTCTCCGCCGAGCTGTGCGGCGGCACCCACGTCAAGCGCACCGGCGACATCGGCCTGTTCAAGATCGTGGTCGAAGGCGGCGTGGCCGCCGGCGTGCGCCGGATCGAGGCTGTCACCGGAGAAGGCGCGCTGGCCTACATCCAGGCCCAGGACGCGCTGATCAAGGAAGCCGCCGGCGCGCTGAAGGCGCAGACCAGCGACGAGGTGGTCGCCAAGATCACCGCGCTGCAGGACAACGTGAAGTCGCTGGAGAAGGAGCTGGCCAAGTTGAAAGGCCAGCTGGCGGCCTCCGCCGGCGACAGCCTGTCCGACGCCGCCGCCGACGTGAACGGCGTCAAGGTGCTGGCGGTCGAGCTGCCGGGCGCCGACAACACTGCGCTGCGCGAAACGCTGGACAAGCTGAAGGACAAGCTGGGCTCCGCCGCCATCGTGCTGGCCGCCAAGGGCGATGGCAAAGTGGCACTGGTGGCCGGCGTCACCGCCGACCTGACCGGCAAGCTGAAAGCCGGCGAGTTGGTCAACTTCGTCGCCCAGCAAGTGGGCGGCAAAGGCGGCGGCCGTCCGGACATGGCACAGGCCGGCGGCACCCAGCCGGAAAACCTGGACGCCGCGCTGAAAGGCGTGCAAGCCTGGGTGGCGGGCAAGCTGTAAACCGCCTCTTGTTGCGCAGAACAAACGGCCGCATGGATTCCATGTGGCCGTTTTTCATATGTTCATAATTTCTGGTTACACTCGACGGCGGCCCATCCTCAGGAACACGTCATGAGCGATACCGCATTCCGCCTTGCCGGCTGGGACGACCTTCCCGCCATCCGCCTGCTGTTGCAGCAGGCCTTCACGCCATTGCAAGAGATATTGCCCAGCCGTCCCACCGCACTGGACGAAACCATAGGCAGCCTGACCGGCCACCTGGCCAGCGGCAGCCAGATTTTCGTCGCCGAGCGGCAAGGGCTACCGGTCTCCTGCCTGCTGGTGCTGCCGCCCGACGACGGCTGCGCCGAAGTCAAACGCGTCTGCACCCACCCCGATTGGCAAGGCCATGGCCTGGGATCGGCGCTGATGAGCCACGCGGAGCAGCAACTCAGCCTGCAAGGCGTGCAAAGGCTGAAACTGTCCACTCGCCGCCGGCTGCCCGACAACCTGCGCTTCTACCAGCGGCTGGGCTACAGCCAGAGCGCGATCCAGCCTTACCCGGCCGGCATCGACGACGAGCGCATCGAACTGAGCAAGACGCTGGCGGCAGCCTGAGCATCTTGTAATAGTCTCAATTATCCAAACCAACAAAATCTGTAAGTTTGTTTCAAATCAAAGCACATGAAATCATAAATTACTAATATAACCATGCTTCTTATGGCTTCTCCTTTGTTGTTTGCTTTGATGCCCCGGCACCCCCGGGGCTCTTTTTTTGTCCGCCGCGCTTATAGTGGGAAATGAAAACATGCTGCCGCACCGGAGACATCCATGCGCGTCGCCGTCATCTCCCTGCTCTGCCAACTCCTGGCCCTGCCCTCCCACGCGGAGGCGCCGCCTCCCGATCTGCTCGCGCTGACCGAATCCCTGCCCCCTCTCAGCTATGAGGAGGGAGGCGAACACAAGGGTTTCTCCAACGAATTGCTGCAGATGATGCTGCGCGACAGCGGCTTGCGCGCCGTGATTGAAGTCAAGCCGTGGAGCCGGGCGCTGAGGGAAGCGCAGCAAACGCCCAATACCCTGCTCTATCTGACGGTCAGGACGCCGGAACGCGAGGCATGGTTCAAATGGATAGGCCCGGCGCTGCCGCTGCCGATCGAGGTATTCCGGCTGGCCGGACCGCATGCCCCGCCGCCATCGCCAGACGAAATCCGGCGGGCCAAGATCGCGGTGGCTCGCGACACGCCGGGAGAGAAGATACTGGAGGAAAAGGGCCTCGCCGCCAGCGACAATCTGGTGCTGACCAACGACGAGGCCCAGTCCGCCAGACTGCTGTACGCGCGCCGCGTGCAATTCAGCGCCGGCGTTGGCCTGTTTCAGCGCTACGCCGCTCGCCAGCAAGGACAAAATCCGGAACAGCTGGAACCGGTGCTGGCGCTGGACGACCGCACCCGCTTCTATTTCGCATTGCAAAAAGACAGCAAGCCGGAATACGCCGCGCGGCTGCAGGCGGCGCTGGACAAAATCAAGCAGGATGGCCGCTACGCCGCGCTGTTGAAGCGCTACAACCATCCATAGGAAATAGGCCAGTCGCAGGAACCGGCCGCCTCAAACGCAAGCGCCGCTGACAAAAGTCCCTAACCAAGGCGCGCCGCCGCAGGCGGTACACATGGTACGACAAGGAGGCGCAACGCAATCGAGGCTTTTGTCCGCGGCGCAAAAAAGCTAAAGCACCAGCTTGCCGCCCGCCAACGCCAACATCACCGCCAGCGCCGGCCGCAGCCAGTGGTCGGACAGGCGGCCGGCCAAGCGGCTGCCCAGCCAGATGCCCGGCAAGGAACCGCTGAGCAGCTTCAACAGCAGCACCCAGTCCAGATGACCCATGCCGGCATGGCCCAGGCCGGCCACCAGCGTCAACGGCACCGCGTGGGCGATCTCGGTGCCGACCAGCCGCGAAGTGGGCAAGGCCGGATACAGCATGAACAGGGCCAATGTGCCCAGCGCGCCGGCGCCGATCGAGCTTAGCGTCACCAGCACGCCCAGCACCACGCCGACCAGCGCCGTCGGCCACCAGCGGCCATCGGCGCCCAGCTTGGCCGCATGATGGCCGCCGACCTTCAGCAGCCAGGGCTTGAACAGGATGGCGAAAGCCGTCAGCAGCAGCGCCAGTCCCAGCACGAAGCGGAACAGCGCGTCCATCACCTGGGCCGGCACGTGCAGCCAGGACAACAGGCCCAGCGTCAGCAGCGCCGCGGGCACGCTGCCCAAGGACAGATGCCAGGCGATGCGCCAATCTATGTGGCGCTGCTTGTGATGCACCACCACGCCGCCGGCCTTGGTCACCGCGGCATACAGCAGATCGGTGCCGACGGCGGTTGCCGGCGAGATGCCGAACCACAGCAGGATGGGCGTCATCAGGGAGCCGCCGCCCACCCCGGTCAAACCGACGATGAAACCGACGGCCAGCCCCGCCATCGTATATCCCAAATCCATGGGAGCCCCCATTCATGCTGCAAGATGTCGTTGATGCTACGCGCTTTGCTTATAACAATTTAGACCTATTAGCTACAACTTTATGATCAACAACACTAACCCATGCTTCCATGCAGGTTTCATCGCAGCGTCAAGCCGGCGTAACACGGTTCGACTATGTTTCGATATGAACAAAACGACAAGGAACGCCACAACCCCTTCCCGATTTACACCCAAGTGCTTTACAAACCAGGCAAATCGCGTCAACTTGATACTGTCAGGGCGCAGCCTGACCGCTTGCGACACCCAACAGCACGCCAGCCGCCAGGCACCCCTGAGAAGCCCACGTTTCGAGATCGAAAGGTGCAGGATGATTTCTCGTATCCCCCTGAGCGTTCGCAGAAAACAAGCCCGTGACCAACATGAAAGCTTTCTCTACGCAGTAGCCAAGCCCCAGCTGAGCGACGAGGAACGATCCCGCCAACAGAAGGTTCGCCAGCGCGCGCACGACCGCGACGACGCCCGTTTCCTGGCCGATCGCTGCGACGATCTGTTCTGACCCTATGCCCGGGGCCCCTGGCCCCCGCAGCCTTCCCCTCGCCCAAGGCTGAGCGTCTCCTGTTTTTCTTTACACCCCCTCTCCCGCCCTAACTGCCCGTTGATCCCGACGGACAAAGCCTTCAAACTCGCCGGCATCCAGGCTCTCCAGCTAAAGAAAATCCCCCAAAATAGCCAAACCGCTAATTAATCAATCAAAAAATTGCCGATAAAGATAATTTTTATATTTTCTTTATGTCCGTTAGCGCGCTTTTATCATGTTTTTGACGCCGGTTTGATTACCTTCCACATCGCACATTACGTATGGAGATTTTCGTTATGGATCTGCTCTACCTGGGCCTCATCGCGCTGTTCGGCGCGCTGACTTGGCTCTTGATCGCAGCCTGCGACCGTTTGGGAGGCAAGCAATGACTGCCTGGTACCTGATCAGCGCCTTGCTGGCGCTGGGACTGTTCGTCTACCTGATCTACGCATTGGTCAAACCGGAGAATTTCTAATCATGAGCACACCCGCCATGCTGCAACTGGGCTTGTTCCTGGTTGTGTTGATCGCGCTGGCCTGGCCGCTGGGCGCTTACATGACGCGCGTCATGCAGGGGGAAAATGTCGGGCCGGTCCGCTTCTTCGCGCCGCTGGAGCGCGCCTTCTACCGCCTGGCCGGCATCAAGCAGGATGAAGAGATGGGCTGGCGCGGCTACGCGGTGGCGCTGATCCTGTTCAACGTGCTGGGCGTGGCCGCCGTCTACGCGCTGCAACGGCTGCAGGGCATGCTGCCATTCAATCCGCAGGCGATGGCCGCGGTATCGCCGGACTCCTCGTTCAACACCGCTGTTTCCTTCGTCACCAACACCAACTGGCAAGGCTACGGCGGCGAAACCACGATGAGCTATCTGACCCAGATGCTGGGACTGACGGTGCAGAACTTCGTGTCCGCCGCCACCGGCGCCGCCGTGGTGATCGCGCTGATCCGCGGCTTCGCCCGCCACAGCAGCGCCAAGATCGGCAACTTCTGGGTGGACGTCACCCGGATGACGCTGTACGTGCTGCTTCCGCTGGCCGTGGTATTCGCGCTGGTCTTCTCCCAGCAGGGCGTCATCCAGAACCTGTCCGCCTACAAGGACGCGCATACCGTCGAAACCGTCAAATACCAGCAACCCAAAGTGGACGCCAAGGGCAATCCGGTGCTGGGCAAGGACGGCAAGCCGGCGATGGACGACAAGACCAGCCAGACGCAGACGCTGCCAATGGGCCCGGTGGCCTCGCAGGAAGCGATCAAGATGCTGGGCACCAACGGCGGCGGCTTCTTCAACGCCAACTCCGCCCACCCGTATGAAAATCCGACGCCGCTGGTCAACTTCCTGCAGGACATCGCCATCTTCCTGATCCCGGCCGCGCTGTGCTTCCTGTTCGGCCGCATGGTCGGCGACCGCCGCCAGGGCTGGGCCATCCTCGCCGCGATGACCATCATGTTCGCCACCGCGGTGGTGGTGGAAACCAGCGCCGAGCAAGCCGGCGTGCCGCAATACAGCTCGCTGGGCATAGACCAGCGCGCAAGCCAGCTGCAATCCGGCGGCAATATGGAAGGCAAGGAAACACGCTTCGGCATCATCGACACCTCGCTGTTCGTCGCCGTGACCACCTCCGCCTCCTGCGGCGCGGTCAACGCGATGCACGATTCGCTGACGCCCATCGGCGGCCTGGTGCCGATGTTCCTGATGCAGCTGGGCGAAGTGGTGTTCGGCGGCGTCGGCTCCGGCCTGTACGGCATGCTGATCTTCGCGATCCTGGCGGTGTTCATCGCCGGCCTGATGGTGGGCCGCACGCCGGAATACCTGGGCAAGAAGATCGAAACCTACGAGATGAAGATGACCGCGATCACCATCCTGGTGACGCCGACTCTGGTGCTGGCGCTGACCGCGATCGCCGTCAGCCTGGCCGCGGGCAAAGCCGGCATCGCCAACCCGGCCGCGCACGGCTTCAGCGAGATCCTGTACGCGTTCACCTCGGCCGCCAACAACAACGGCAGCGCCTTCGCCGGCCTGTCCGCCAACACGCCGTTCTACAACATCATGACCGGCCTCGCGATGTTCTTCGGCCGCTTCTTCATGATCGTGCCCATCCTGGCGATCGCCGGCTCGCTGGCCGCCAAGAAGCGCCTGGCCGTCACCGGCGGCACCCTGCCTACCCACGGCCCGCTGTTCGTGACGCTGTTGATCGGCACCGTGCTGCTGGTGGGCGCCCTCAACTATGTTCCGGCCCTGGCGCTGGGCCCGGTGGTCGAGCACCTGCAAATGCTCGCCGCCCGCTAAGCGCGTCAGTCAAGGAAACTCGATATGAACGACAACAATCATTCCAAGCCGCTGGCGGCCCCCGCCGCCAGCCACAAGAGCGCCAGCAAGTCGCTGCTCGATCCGGCGCTGATGAAGCCCGCCATCGTCGACTCGTTCAGGAAACTGTCGCCTCGCACCCAGTGGCGCAACCCGGTGATGTTCGTGGTGTACGCCGGCAGCATCCTGACCACGGCGCTGTGGATCCAGTCGCTGGTCGGCCATGGCGAGGCTCCGTCCGGCTTCATCCTGGCCGTGGCGCTGTGGCTGTGGTTCACCGTGCTGTTCGCCAACTTCGCCGAGGCGCTGGCCGAGGGCCGCAGCAAGGCCCAGGCCGCCAGCCTGCGCTCCGCCAAGAAGAACGTGGTGGCCAAGAAACTGGCCGGCGGCAATCACGGCGCCGCCAAGAGCATCGTCGACGGCGCCAGCCTGCGCAAGGGCGACTACGTGCTGGTGGAAGCCGGCGACGTCATCCCGGTTGACGGCGACGTGATCGAAGGCGTGGCCTCGGTGGACGAATCGGCCATCACCGGCGAATCGGCGCCGGTGATCCGCGAGTCCGGCGGCGACTTCTCCTCGGTCACCGGCGGCACCCGCGTGCTGTCCGACTGGATCGTGGTGAAGATCACCGCCAATCCGGGCGAAACCTTCCTCGACCGCATGATCGCGATGGTGGAAGGCGCCAAGCGCCAGAAGACGCCGAACGAGATCGCGCTGACCATCTTGCTGGTGGCGCTGACCATCGTGTTCCTGATCGTCACCGTGACGCTGCTGCCGTTTTCGCTGTTCAGCGTGGACGCGGCCAAGGCCGGCACGCCGATCAGCATCACCACCCTGGTGGCGCTGCTGGTCTGCCTGATTCCGACCACCATCGGCGGCCTGCTGTCCGCCATCGGCGTGGCCGGCATGAGCCGCATGATGGGCGCCAACGTGATCGCCACCTCAGGCCGCGCGGTGGAAGCCGCCGGCGACGTGGACGTGCTGCTGCTGGACAAGACCGGCACCATCACGCTGGGCAACCGCCAGGCATCGGCCTTCATCCCGGCGCCGGGCGTGTCCGAGAAAGACCTGGCCGACGCCGCCCAGCTGGCCTCCCTGGCCGACGAAACGCCGGAAGGCCGCAGCGTGGTGGTGCTGGCCAAGCAGAAGTTCAACCTGCGCGAACGCCAGCTGGCCAGCCATGAAGCCGTGTTCATCCCGTTCACCGCGCAAACCCGGATGTCCGGCATCGACTACGACGGCCGCCAGATCCGCAAGGGCGCCATCGACGCGATCCGCCGCCACATCGCCGAACAAGGCGGGCAGTTCCCCGACGCGCTGGCGAAAAACGCCGAGGACGTGGCCCGCCGCGGCTCCACCCCGCTGTTGGTGGCGGAAGGCAACCGCGCGCTGGGCGTGATCGAGCTGAAGGACATCGTCAAGGGCGGCATCAAGGAACGCTTCGCCGAGCTGCGCCAGATGGGCATCAAGACGGTGATGATCACCGGCGACAACCCGCTTACCGCCGCCGCCATCGCCGCCGAAGCCGGCGTGGACGACTACCTGGCCGAGGCCACGCCGGAAGCCAAGCTCAAGCTGATCCGCAGCCATCAGGCCGAAGGCAAGCTGGTGGCGATGACCGGCGACGGCACCAACGACGCGCCGGCGCTGGCCCAGGCCGACGTGGCGGTGGCGATGAACACCGGCACCCAGGCGGCCAAGGAAGCCGGCAATATGGTGGATCTGGACTCCAATCCCACCAAGCTGATCGAGATCGTCGAAATCGGCAAGCAAATGCTGATGACGCGGGGCTCCCTGACCACCTTCTCCATCGCCAACGACGTGGCCAAGTACTTCGCCATCATCCCGGCGGCGTTCGCCAGCACCTATCCGCAGCTGAACGCGCTGAACGTGATGGGCCTGAACAGCCCGGCCTCGGCCATCATGTCGGCGGTGATCTTCAACGCCGTCATCATCGTGGCGCTGATTCCGCTGGCGCTGAAAGGCGTGAAATACCATGCCCGAAGCGCGGCCGAACTGCTGCGCGGCAACCTGCTGGTCTACGGCCTGGGCGGCCTGCTGGTGCCCTTCGCCGGCATCAAGCTGATCGACATGCTGCTGGGCGCGATGGGCCTGGTGTAAGCGGCGGCCGCGGCTCCCGGCATGCCGGGAGCCCGGCGACGCGGCGCGCTCCGCGCCAATAGAATGGAAAGGATTATCATGAAAGTCATTCGTCCCCTGCTGGTGATCTTCGGCGGCCTGTCGCTGATCACCGGCCTCGCCTACCCGCTCGCCACCACCGGCATCGCCCAGGCGGCGTTCCCGGCGCAGGCCAACGGCAGCCTGATCGAGAGAGACGGCAAAGTGGTGGGCTCGCGGCTGATCGGCCAGAGCTTCGCCGGCGAGCAATACTTCTGGGGCCGCCCGTCGGCCACCAGCCCGATGCCGTACAACGCCGGCAACTCCGGCGGCGCCAACCTGGGCCCGACCAATCCGGCGCAGCTGGCCGCGGTGAAAGGCAATGTGGAAGCGATCCGCAAGGCGCACCCGACCCAGACCGGCCCGGTGCCGGTGGACCTGGTGACCGCGTCGGCCAGCGGCCTGGACCCGGAAATCTCGCTGGCCTCCGCCTATTACCAGGTTGACCGCGTGGCCGCCGCGCGTAAACTGCCGGCAGACGCGGTGCGCAAGCTGGTCGACGGCCGCGTCGTCGGCGAAACCTTCGGCTTGCTGGGCGAGCCGCGCGTCAACGTGCTGGAGCTGAATCTGGCGCTGGACGAACTCTCCAAGAAAGCTTAAACCCGCATGACCGATCAGCGCCCCGACCCGGATGCCCTGCTGGATGAACTGAAGCGAGAAGAGCTGGAGGCTCAGCGCGGACGGCTGAAGATTTTCTTCGGCGCCTGCGCCGGCGTCGGCAAGACCTTCTCCATGCTGGCCGCCGCGCGGGTCAAGCAACAGGAAGGGGTCAAGGTGCTGGTCGGCGTGGTGGAAACCCACGGCCGCAAGGAAACCGCGGCCCAGTTGGACGGCCTGGAAGTGCTGCCGCCCAGCCGGATCGAGTACAAGGGCCGCGCGCTGTCGGAATTCGACATCGACGCGGCGCTCGCCGTCAATCCGCAACTGATCCTGATCGACGAGTTCGCCCACTCCAACGCCCCCGGCTCGCGCCACCCCAAGCGCTGGCAGGACGTGGAGGAGCTGCTCGCCGCCGGCATCGATGTCTACACCACTCTCAATGTGCAGCACCTTGAGAGCCTTAACGATGTGGTCGGCCAGATCACCGGCATCATCGTCAGGGAAACGCTGCCCGACCATGTGTTCGACATGGCCGATGAAGTCTCGCTGGTGGACCTGCCGCCGGACGAGCTGTTGTCCCGCCTCGCCGCCGGCAAGGTCTATCTGCCGCAGCAGGCCGAGCGCGCGGTGAAGAATTTCTTCCGCAAGGGCAATTTGCTTGCGCTGCGCGAGCTGGCCCTGCGCCGCACCGCCGACCGCGTCGACGCGCAGATGCGCGCCTATCGCGCCGACCAGTCGATCAAGCCGGTCTGGCACGCGCGCGAGCGGCTGCTGGTCTGCGTCGGCCCCGGGCCCGGCACGGAAAAGCTGGTGCGCAGCGCCAAGCGGCTGGCCGCCAATCTGGACGCCGACTGGATCGCCGTTTACGTGGAGACGCCCAAGCTGCAGCGGCTGCCGGAAGAGCAGCGCGCGCGGATATTGAAGGGGCTGAGGCTGGCGCAGGAGCTGGGCGCCGAAACCACGGTGCTGGGCGGCAGTTCGCTGGCCGCCACCTTGCAGGCCTACGCCCGCACCCGCAACGTATCCAAGCTGGTGGTGGGCAAATCCAGCCGCGGCTGGATCGCCCGGCGGTGGGAAGGCTCGCTGGTCGCCGAACTCAGCCGCCTGTCCGGCGATGTCGACGTCTACGTGGTGGCGCATGAGCTGGAGGAGGACGCGGACAAGCGCGGCAAGCGCGTGCCCAGCCTGCTGTTCAGCGACAGCGAGTCCGGCAACGCCGCGCGCGGCTACCTGGCCGCCGCCGCCATCTGCTTCGCCACCACCGAGCTCAACCACCTGCTGGTGCCCTACTTCGCGCTGTCCAACGTGATCATGGTGCACCTGCTGGCGGTGGTGCTGATCGCCACCCGCTACGGCCGCGGCCCCGGCGTGCTGGCGTCCTTCCTGTCGGTGGCGGCGTTCGATTTCTTCTTCGTGCCGCCGCAGCTGTCGTTCGCGGTGTCCGACACCCAGTACCTGCTGACCTTCATCGTGATGCTGGTGGTGGCGCTGATCATCAGCCAGCTGACCGCCCGCTTCCGCTTCGAAGCCACCATCGCCACCTACCGCGAGCGCCGCACCCGCGCGCTGTACGACCTGGGCCGCGAACTGGCCGGCGCGCTGACCGCCTCGCAAATCATCGAAACCGCGGTCGGCCGGCTGGAGCCGCTGTTCCGCGCCAAGGTGATGCTGTTCATCCCGGACAGCGAGGACCGCCTGCGCGCCGCCACCGACAGCGGCAACGACGCCGACGCCGGCGTCGCGCAGTGGGTGTTCGACAACCAGCAGCCGGCCGGCCTCGGCACCAACACGCTGCCGTCCAACGCCGCGCTCTATGTGCCGCTGAAAGCGCCGATGCGGGTGCGCGGCGTCATCGCGCTGTTGCCGGAGGAAACCGTCCACCCCTTCCTGCCGGAGCAGCAGCGGCTGCTGGAGACCTGCGCCGCCCAGATCGCGCTGGCGCTGGAGCGGGTGCATTACGTGGAAGTGGCCCAAGACGCCATCGTGGCGATGGAGTCGGAGCGGCTGCGCAACAGCGTGCTGTCGGTGGTGTCCCACGACCTGCGCACGCCGCTGACCAATATGCTGGGCATGGCCAATATGCTGAACGCACCCACCCTGCCGCCGGGCCAGCAAGCCGAGATCGCCCAGTCCATCCAGGACGAAGCGCTGCGGATGACCAAGCTGGTGACCAATCTGCTGGACATGGCCAAGCTGCAGTCCGGCGTCAAACTCAACAAGGAGTGGCAGCTGCTGGACGAAGTCGTCGGCAGCGCCGTTCGCGCCTGCGAGCGCAGCCTGCGCCACCACAAGCTGGAGCTGGATCTCAGCCGCGACCTGCCGGTGCTGGAGTACGACGCGGTGCTGATCGAGCGCGTGCTGGTCAACCTGCTGGAAAACGCCGGCAAGTACACGCCGGCCGGCTCGCGCATCGAGCTGGCCGCCCGCCACGACGGCGACAAGGTCCGCATCACCGTCACCGACGACGGCCCGGGCCTGCCCGCCAGCATGGAACAGCGCGCCTTCGACAAATTCACGCGCGGCGCGCCGGAATCCACCACGCCCGGCGTCGGCCTGGGCCTGGCCATCTGCCGCGCCATCATTGAAAACCACGGCGGAACGATAGAAGCCGGCAATGTCCGTCCGCACGGTGCCCGCTTCTGCTTCACGCTGCCGGCCGGCGCGCCCCCCGCGCTGCCGCCTGACGACGCCTGAAACCACAAGAGCGACAAGACATGAACGACGCACCCATCTCCGTAGTGATCATCGAAGACGAAAAGCCGATCCGCCGCTTCCTGTCGGCTGCGCTGGAAGAGGAGAATCTTACCGTCTACGAGGCCGAAACCGGCAAGCAGGGACAGATAGAGGCGGCGACCCGCAAGCCCGATCTGGTCATTCTGGACCTGGGCCTGCCGGACATGAACGGCATAGACGTGATCAAGAGCCTGCGCGAGTGGAGCGACATCCCCATCCTGGTGCTGTCGGCCCGCACCCAGGAGACCGAGAAAGTGGCGGCGCTGGACGCCGGCGCCGACGACTACCTGACCAAGCCCTTCGGCGTCGCCGAATGCCTGGCCCGGATCCGGGTGCTGCTGCGCCGCCGCATCCACGGCAGCGCGGCGGCGCAGCAAACTTTCCAGTTCGGCGACATCAAAGTGGATCTGGTCAACCGCCTGGTGCACAAGGGCGAAACCCCGGTGCATCTGACGCCCATCGAATACCGCTTGCTGTCCACGCTGATCCGCAACGCCGGCAAGGTCATCACTCACCGCGAGCTGCTGCTGGCGGTATGGGGGCCGTCATTCTCCGAACACAACCAGTATCTGCGCGTCTACATGGGCCACCTGCGGCAGAAGCTGGAAGACAATCCGGCGATGCCGCGCCACATCGTCACCGAAACCGGCGTCGGCTACCGGCTGGTGGAGCAGGAGCTGCGCCAGCCGGCGGATTGAAAGCCTTTCAGCGCGCGGCGCCGGACAGCAGCATGCCGATGAAAGCGTCGATGTCGCGCTCGGCGTCCAGTTGATCGGTCAACAGCCGATACCAACAGAAGCCGAATATCATGTCCAGCAGCAGCTCCAGATCGGCGTCCGACGCCAGCTCGCCGCGCCGCGCCGCGCTTTCCAGCAGTTGGCGCGGCAGCTCTCGCCGGCGGCCCATGAATTCGTTCTTCATCTGCATCAGGGTCTGCGGGTCCAGCTGCGCCTCGGCGATCACGCTGCGGAACGCCTCGCCGCAGATCGAAGAGCGCCACACCCGCCATAGATTGTGCAACAGGAAGGACAGGTCCTCTCTCAGCGAACCGCATTCCGGAAACTGCCTCACCTGCCCGCTTTCGCTTTCATACACCTCGGCGATCAGCGCCGCCTTGTTCGGCCACCAGCGATAGATGGTGGGCTTGCTGGCGCCCGCGCGCCGCGCCACCGATTCGATGCTGATGCCGCAGTAGCCGACTTCCTTGAGGATTTCTATTGTCGAATCCAGGATCGCCCGATGCGTCTGCGGATTGCGCGCAGCCCCGGTCGAGCTTCTGATGGTGTTCTGCGACATGGAAAGCCATCCTCCTATTCTATTCATGATGAAGTGCCGCCGGCGAGCGGCGCGTCTCTCCAGCGGATCTCGGTGCGGCATCGCCACGCGGGCATGATAGCAAGACGGCCTGGGCGGCTTCTTAATCAAAAGAAAAAACGAAACGTTTCGTTTTGTTATAGAGAGCCCGCTTACAACGAAACGACGATGCCCGCGGACCATGGGTGCCAACAGCGCCGATATCCTGGCCTTTGCAATACAAGGAAAGGAATCGGCGCATGCGCGCGAGGCGAGAGCGCCAAGATCAAAAATATCGTGAGCGGCAACATATCACCTAACCGGCCCGCTGCGACACCCATCGCCGCCGCCGCTCGCCTCTTCTTCGCAAAAAAACAACAATGAATCGGCGAGGCCCGCAGACTGAAAACTAATTCTAAAGATAAAACTCATATAAAAAACAATGCCAAAGCAGACAAATTTACTGTCATTCAACTGTCAATCTCGACTCCCGCCGCCCAACAATATTCCCAATCGAAAAACCTTGTCCTCGAACAACAAAACCATACAAGCGCCAACGAAAATTTCCGATCCAAGCAAAAATTGTCCACTTTTCATCAATTACGCAGCAAAAAAATCTCACTTTGCTTAGTCTCGATTGATGAATCATCAAGAAAAACCAACCTAGAACAGACATTCAAGTGGATTCCATACCCTCCGCGCGCTATCGATTCATTAAAACCATCATCTTAAATAACATTTCAATTAGTCTATTTTGTTCATTAATAAAATAATTCATGCTCGGCTGAAATTATAAGTTCACGAAATTTACCATTGACACAAAATGCCAACGGCATGCTAACTAAAAAAAGGAAACGGTACGTTTCGTATTTTTTAGCGGCATGCCCGTCCATCACGCCAAGATCTTCGGCGCCAAGCGGGCTGCGGCCGCCCACGCACAACCCGTTTAGCGAAAAGGAAGCGCCATGAAGAAGGCAGGCATAGTGAGCTATGGCAGCGCCATCCCGGTTTGCCGGCTCAAGATAGAAGACGTCGTGGACGTCTGGAAAAACACCGAGGCCGCGCTGGTGCGCGACCATCTGGGGGTCAGCGAGCGCGCGGTGCTGCAACCCGACGAGGACGTGATCACGCTAGGCGTGCTGGCCGCGCAGCGCGCGCTGGAGCACGGCGGACATCCCAGACTGGACGCGCTGTACCTGGGCACCTGCACCAACCCGTACGAATCCCGCGCCTCCGCCGCCGTGATTCTGGAAATGCTGGGCCAGGGCTACGACCTGTACTGCGCCGACATCCAGTTCGCCGGCAAATCCGGCACCTCCGCGCTGCAGATCGGGCAGGCGCTGGTCTCCGCCGGCATGGCGGAACACGCGTTGATCGTCGCCGCCGACGCCATCGGCCGCCACACCGCGCCGGGCGATCTGACCGAGTCCTACGCCGGCGCCGGCGCCGCCGCGCTGGTGCTGGGCAGCGGCAAGGTCATCGCCGAGATCGACGCCACCTTCTCCTGCGCCGCCGACGTCGCCGACAACATCCGCCCGCAAGGCGAGCGCTACATCCGCTCCGGCATGGGCTTGGGCTCGGACAAGAACGGCATCGGCCTGGAAGAGCAGACCCGCCGCGCGGTGCGCGGCCTGCTGGACAAACTGAAGTCTTCGCCGTCGGACTTCGACTACGCGGTGTTCCAGCAGAACGTGGCGGCAACCCCGCGCTCGCTGGGCCGACAGCTGGGCTTCGCCGCCGAGCAGGTGGAGCCGGCGCTGTTCGCCGGCAGCGTCGGCGACACCGGATCGGCCAGCCCGCTGCTGGGCCTGATCCAGGCTCTGGACCAGGCCAAGCCCGGCCAACGCATCCTGCTCGCCTCCTACGGCTTCGGCGCAGGCAGCGACGCCGTCGCGCTGACCGTGACCGACGAAATCGTCGAACACCAGCGCCGCGCCAAGCCGCTGGCCGCGCAACTGGCCGCCAAGCGCCATATCGATTACGGCACCGCGATCAAGTACGAGTTCAAGTACCTGCGTCCCGACTACGCCCTGACCGCCTACCTCTGAGATCGAGCAACAGGAGAATAATCATGAGCGCACGACGCGTCGCCATCGTGGCCGCGGCCTACACGCCCAAGCCGGGCAGCAGCCGGGTCCGCCAGACTTTCAAGGAAATGATCGTCGAGTCGTCCTACCAGGCCTTGGCCAACGCCGGCATGGACGCCCGCGAAATCCAGGGCGTGGCCTATGGCTACCACGGCGAGGGCATCTCGGAATACGGCGGCCTGGGCCCGACCATTTCCGACACGCTGGGCGTCAGCCCCGCCCCCACCTTCATCACCAGCTCGAACTGCACCAGCAGCTCGGTATCGTTCCAGATGGGCCACCAGATGGTCGCGTCCGGCGAGTACGACATCGTGTTGTGCGGCGGCTTCGAGAAGATGACCGACCATTTCAACTACGCCGAATACATCGGCTCCAGCACCGAGTGCGAGTACGACTACTTCCTGGGCATCTCGCACACCGACGCCTTCGCGCTGGCCACCTCGGAATACTTCCACCGCTACGGCTACGCCGGCCGCGAAGCCGACGTGCTGGCCGCCTTCGGCCGCCAGATGCGCGTCTACGCCCACAACACGCCGACCGCCACCCGCTACGGCCAGCCCATCCCCTCGCTGGACGAGCTGAAGAAAAGCGAGGCGCACGGCTCGATGCTGGCCTGGGGCGAGGCCAGCGGCTGCGCGATCCTGGTGGCCGAGCACCTGGCGCACAAGTACACCGACAAGCCGGTGTTCATCAAAGGCTGCGCCTACACCGGCGTGTCGCATTACTTCGGCACCCGCTACCACAATCCGACGCTGCGCCACCCGGGCCTGGCCACCGACACCGGCATGGCGCTGTCCGCCAACTCGGTCGCCTGCGCCGAGATCGCCTACAAGAAGGCCGGCATCAGCGCCAAGGACATCGACGTGGCCCAGGTCTACGACCTCTTGGGCGCCGGCCTGATCCAGATGGAATCGATGGGCATCTGCAAGCCCGGCCAGGCCGGCCACTTCGTGCTGGAAGGTGGCATCGCCATCGACGGCGAAACGCCGCTGAACACCGACGGCGGCAACATCGGCCGCGGCCACGCCTCCGGCTGCGACGGCATCCTGCACATCACCGAGCTGTTCCGCCAGCTGCGCGGCGAATCCGACAACCAGGTGAAGAACGCGCGCATCGCGGTCTCGCAAAACCTCGGCGGCTACGCCGCCCACAACTCGGTCATCGTACTGGGCAACGAATAAGGAGCGTCAGCATGTCCCTGTATCCGGAACACATCCACCGCATGACCACGGCCAGCATGCTGCGCGAATGGCGCGAGCATGGCGGCAAGTACCGCCTGGAAGGCACGCGCTGCAAGGCGTGCGGCGAAATCTTCTTCCCGCGCCGCAGCGTGTGCGGCGCCTGCAACTCGCTGAGCGTGGAAACCTACCGCTGCGCCCGCGCCGGCGTCATCGTGGCGCTGTCCGAGGCATCCAACCCCATCCTCGCCGGCATGGGCTACGGCGAGACCGTGCCGCGCCACATGGCGATGCTGAAGCTGGACGACGGCATCGGCCTCGCCTCCGAAGTGGTGGACGTGCTCGACCCGTCCCGGCTGAAGATCGGCGCCCGCGTGCGCATGGTGCTCCGCAAGCATGTGCGCGAGAGCAACCTGGCCTGGCAATACGCCTACAAGTTCGTGCTGGAAGATTGATCGCGACCGGGCGGGATGCGTCGCCCCGCCCGGCGCCCAGGATGAAAACGACGCCACCCGAATCTTAGCCACTCACTGATATAAAGGTCTGAACCATGTCCACGCTCTGCCAACCGTCCGTGCTGTTCCCGCAATACAAGATCACCCAGGCCCAAATGATCGAGCACCTGGAAGAACTGCACGGCGACCACCCGCGCCTGCCGCTGGCGCGCAGGATGATCCAGAACACCGAGGTGAACACCCGCCACCTGGTGCTGCCGATCGACGAATTGTCGGTGCACACCGGCTTCACCCACCGCAGCATCGTCTACGAGCGCGAGGCGCGGGCGATGTCGTCCAAGGCCGCGCTGCAGGCGCTGGAAAGCGCCGGCCTGACGCCGCAAGACATCCGCATGGTGATCGTCACCTCGTGCACCGGCTTCATGATGCCGTCGCTGACCGCCCACCTGATCAACGACCTGAACATGGCGCAATCGACGATCCAGCTGCCCATCGCCCAGCTCGGCTGCGTGGCCGGCGCCGCCGCCATCAACCGCGCCCACGACTTCGCCAGCCTGGGCGGCCGCAACCACGTGCTGATCGTGTCGCTGGAATTCTCGTCGCTGTGCTACCAGCCTGACGACACCAAGCTGCACGCCTTCATCTCGTCCGCGCTGTTCGGCGACGCCGTGTCGGCTTGCGTGGTGCGCGCCGACGACGACGCCGCAGGCTTCCATATCAAGGGCACCCGCTCCTTCTTCCTGCCCAAGAGCGAGCACTTCATCCGCTACGACGTCAAGGACACCGGCTTCCACTTCACGCTGGACAAGGCGGTGATGAACTCGATCAAGGACGTGGCGCCGGTGATGGAGGAGCTGAACCAGCAGGTGTACAACCAGCAGTGCTCGTACAACGACTTCTTCGTGTTCCACACCGGCGGCCGCAAGATTCTGGACGAACTGGTCAACAAGCTGGAGCTGCCGGCCGAGAAGGTGGCCCACTCCCGCAACAGCCTGTCCGAAGCCGGCAACATCGCCAGCGTGGTGGTGTTCGACGTGCTGAGCCGCCGCTTCGCCGCCAACACCGAAGAGGGCTCGATCGGCATGCTGGCCGCCTTCGGCCCGGGCTTCACCGCCGAGATGGCGGTGGGCCAGTGGGCGGCCTGAGGCCATCCGCCTGACAGGCGCGCCAAAACGGTGCGCCTGCTCCCTCCCGTCGTCACCTTCCCTTTCGCCACTTCCGCCGCGGCTCGCCGCCGGCCATCGGCTCCCCCATGCGGGTGGCCCTCGGATCGGCGCGTCCGTCGGCGACGCCTCAGGAAAACGCGATGAACAAGCCAACACTGCCCGGTCCCCGCGCCGGGCGACACGAAACCATCATGGTGGCGCTGCTGTCGCTGGGCTTCGGCCTGGTGGGGCTGGACCGCTTCATCATCCTGCCCTTGTTTCCGGTCATCATGCGGGACCTGCAAATGAACTATCAGGATCTGGGCAACCTGTCCGCCGCGCTGGCCATGGCCTGGGGCCTGGCCGCGCTGACCGTGGGCCGCATGGTGGACCGCCTGGGACGCAAAGCGGTGCTGGTCGGCTCGCTGCTGCTGGTTTCGGCGCTGTCCGGCCTGTCGGCGCTGGCGAACGGCCTGTTCGGCCTGCTGGCGCTGCGCGCGCTGATGGGCGTGTGCGAAGGCTTGTTCACGCCCGCCGGCATCACCGTCGCCACCGAGGTGTCCCACCCGGACCGGCGCGGCTTCAATCTGGGCGTGCAGCAAGCGTTGTTTCCGGTGCTGGGACTGGCGCTGGGGCCGCTGATCGCCGTCTGGCTGCTGGAAACGCTGCACTCCTGGCGCGGCGTGTTCGCCGTGGTGGCGCTGCCCGGCTTCCTGCTGGCCTGGCTGATCCAGCGCCACTACCGGCCGGAGCTTGGCCACCTGCCGGCCGCGTCCAGCCAGCCCGCCGGCGCCCCGCTGCCGTGGCGGCAGTTGCTGCGGCTGGGCAATATCCGGCTCAACGTATTGCTGATGTTCTGCATCCTGGCCTGCCAGTTCGTGCTGTGCGCGATGCTGCCCAACTATCTGACCGACCACCTGCGGCTGTCGACGATGGAAATGGCGTCGGTGATCTCCGCCATCGGCATCGGCGGCTTCATCGGCCAGTTGATCGTGCCAGGCCTGTCCGATCTCTACGGCCGCAAACCGGCGGTGATGCTGTCATTCGCCGCCAGCGCGGCGCTGGTGCTGCTGCTCAAGATGGCACCGGCCCAGCCATGGCTGCTGTTCATCCTGCTGTTCGGCATTTCCTTCTTCAATTGCAGCCTCACCTGCCTGACCGTGGGCCCGCTGACCGGGGAATCGGTGCCCGCCGCGCTGCTGCCGGCCGCCACCGGCATCGTGGTGGGACTGGGCGAGGTGCTGGGCGGCGGCGCGGCGCCGGCGCTGGCGGGTTTCGTCGCCACCCGCTTCGGCCTGCCGGCCATCCTTTACGTGGCTCTGGGCGGCAGCCTGGGCGGCCTGGCGCTGTCCACGCTGCTCAAGAGACCCCGCGAGGAACCGTCCAGCCTGCCGATACCGGATGAAATCCCGCCGTCGGCCCGCGCGCTGCCGGAACGGGTCTAGCCGGGAAACCGGTGTTGACAGCCAGCTGCCATCGGCATAATCTAATACTCATGCGCCGATTTGACACAGCTTGCGGGCGCTTGATAAATGCCAGCTAAAGCGTATCCGGATCAACCCGCTTGCGCTTAATGGCCAGCGGGTTTTTTCATGGCTGGCCGGGCATGCTCTCCCGCAGGCGGTTTCGGATCGGTTCAGGCGCCGAGTTAATGACAACTTGCAGGGCGCCGAAAAATCCTGCTAAAGCGTCGCCGGCCATCCAGGCCCGGCACGCGCAGCGCGACCGAACCTGGAGAGCCAAAAATGTACGACTGCCTGCAAGACAGCTATACCGATTTCTCTTTTGCGATTTTTGATGCCGTGGGAAGACCTCGCCCCCTCTGTGGCAGCCTGAGCGCCACACCGCTGCCGTCCGGCGACGACAGCGCCCTGCACGACCTCGCCGCTTTCGCCCGCGACCAGGGCTATGAGATAGACCGCTGCGAACAGCAACTGACCGTCCGCGACATCAGCCTGGCCGACGCGCTGGCGATCAACACCCGCTTCGGCGGCGAGCTGATCATCAGCTGCGATCTGCGGCGCGATCCGCCGGTGCGGTTCTAAGCGCGTCCTGCCAAGCGCCTGGGTCTATACTCCGTAGCGCAACGTGGCGCCATGTCCACGGGGCTTGGCCGTCCTTATGCAGACAGTATGCGGGCGGGGCGGCTATAATCGGCAGTTTCTGCCCCAAATCCGCAGGACCGCATGCTGTTCGAACTCAACCGCGCCTCGCGCGCCGAAATCCTGGCCGAAGCGCGCCAGATCGCCGGCCTCGCGCTGCCGATGATGATCGCCCAGATCGCCCAGGTGGCCACCAGCTTCGTCGACACCGTGATGGCCGGCCGCGTCGGCACCGACGACCTGGCCGCCGTGTCGCTGGGCGCCAGCGTGTTCATCACCGCCTACGTGACGCTGATGGGCGTGGTCGCCGCGCTCAATCCCATCCTGTCCCACCACTTGGGCTCCCGGGACCAGCGCGCCTTCGGCCACGACGCGGCCCAGGGTTTGTGGTTCGGCCTCATCCTCGGCATCCTGGGCGGCGGCCTGATGCTGGCGCTGGAAGCGCCGCTGCGCCACTGGCTGCACTTGCCGCCCGAGGTCACCGACAAGGTGATGCTGTTCATCACCGGCGCGGCCGTAGGCATGCCGGCGGCGATGATCCACCGCGCGCTGCACGCCTACGCCTCCAGCCTGGGCCACCCCAAGGCCATCATGGTGGTCAGCCTCTTGGCGCTGGCGCTGAACATTCCGCTCAACTACATCCTGATCCACGGCCTGTTCGGCATGCCCAAGATGGGCGGCGCCGGCTGCGGCTGGGCCACCGGCATCGCGTTCTGGTTCAACTGTCTGGCGCTGCTCGCCTATGTCAGCTGGCACCGCAATTTCCGCGACAACCGCATCCTGGCCGGCTTGGCCGCGCCGGATTGGCGCCGCTTCCTCGCCTTCCTGAGGCTGGGCGTGCCCATCGGCCTGTCCTTCTTCGTCGAAGTCAGCCTGTTCTCTTTCATCGCGCTGCTGATCGCCGAGCTGGGCACCGTGGTCGTGGCCACCCACCAGTCGGTGCTGAACTTCTCCAGCCTGATCTACATGCTGCCGCAAAGCGTGGCCACCGCGCTGTCGGTGCGGGTCGGCCATCACGCCGGCGCCGGCGACTACAAGGCCGCCCGCTTCATTTCCGGCGTCGGCATGCTGATGGGGCTGGCGATGGCCGGCGGCGCGATGTTGCTGGTGCTGATGCTGCGCGAGCCCATCATGTGGATGTACAGCACCGATCCCAGAGTGATCGCGATGGGCACCACGCTGCTGCTGTTCGCCGCCGTCTATCAACTGACCGACGCCGCCCAGACCATCGCCTCCGGCGCGCTGCGCGGCTACAAGCTTACCGCCGTGCCGATGCTGATCCACATCACCTCGTTCTGGATGGTGGGCCTGGGCCTGGGCATGCTGCTGGGGCTGACCGACTGGATCGTGCCGCGGATGGGCATCTACGGCTTCTGGACCGCGCTGGTGATCAGCCTGACCGTGGCCGGCCTGCTTCTGACCTATTATCTGGCCCGCGCCAGCCGCAAGCGGCTGCGCCGCGATCAAGGAATCCTGTTATGACCCTGCAGTTTCGCGCGGATGTCGACCTGCGCTCCTACAACACCTTCGGCATGGCCGTCCGCGCCGCCCACTTTTGCCAGCTGGACGATGCCGCCGACCTGCCGGCCCTGCTGGCGCATCCGCTGTACCGCCAAGGCCCGGTGCTGTGGCTGGGCGGCGGCAGCAACCTGCTGCTGACCCGCGACTATCCCGGCTTGGTCATCAAGGTGGCGCTGGCCGGCATCCGCCTGCTGGGCGAAGACGGCGACGACGTGATTGTCGAGGCCGCGGCCGGCGAAAACTGGCACGGCTTCGTCCAATACGCGCTGGCCCAAGGCTGGTACGGCCTGGAAAATCTCAGTCTGATACCCGGCACAGTCGGCGCGAGTCCGGTGCAGAACATCGGCGCCTACGGCGTCGAGGTGAAGGACCGCCTGCTGGAGGTGGTGTGCGCGCGGCTGGACCGGAACGGCGAGGCGCTGACGCTGTCGAACGCCGAGTGCCGCTTCGGCTACCGCGACAGCGTGTTCAAGCGCGAGTCCGCCGGCCGGCTGCTGGTGACGGCGGTCCGTTTCCGGCTGTCCCGCCGCGCGGATCTGCGCACCGGCTACGGCGACATCCAGAAACAGCTGCAGGCCGACGGCGTGGAGCAGCCGACGCCGCTGGACGTCAGCCGGGCGGTGGTCGCCATCCGCCAGAGCAAGCTGCCCGATCCCGCCGTGCTGGGCAACGCCGGCAGCTTCTTCAAGAATCCGGTCGTCGACGCCGGACAAGCCGCCGCGCTGCTGGAGCGCCATCCGCAGTTGCCCAACTATCCCGCCGCCGACGGCCGGGTCAAGCTGGCCGCGGGCTGGCTGATAGATCAATGCGGGCTGAAAGGCTATCGCGACGGCGACGCCGGCGTGCATGACAAACAGGCGCTGGTGCTGGTCAACCACGGCCAGGCAACCGGCGCCCAAATGCATGCGCTGGCGCGCAAGGTGCAAAACTCGGTAAGCGAGAAATTCGGCGTGGCGCTGGAACCGGAACCGCTGATCCTGTAAGCGCCCGGCCCCGACAACGCAATGTCTATGGAGAGCAAATGAGCAAGCAAGCGGAAGTTCTGGTATTCGATCTGGGCGGCGTATTGGTGGACTGGAACGGCATCGACCCGCTGGTGCGGCTGTCGGATGGCCGGCTGGAGCGCGAACAGGCGCGTCTGTTCTGGATCGACAGCCCCTGGGTGGCCAAGCTGGATCTGGGCGAATGCGCGCCGCGCGAGTTCGCCGCCGCGATGACCGACACCCTGCAGCTGGGCGTCGACGCCGACGCGATGCTCGGGCAGCTGTCCGACTGGCTGGCCGGCGCCTACCCCGGCGCAGCGGAAATGCTGGCCGAACTGTCCCGCCGCTTTCCGCTGGCCGCGCTCAGCAACAACAACCCGCTGCACTGGGACAAGATAGACCGCGAATTCGGCCTGCTGCCACACTTCCGGCACACCTTCGCCTCCCACCTGCTGCATCTGCGCAAGCCGGACGCCGCCATCTACCGCCATGTCCAGCAAACCCTGGGCGTCGCGCCCGAAGCCATCGCCTTCTTCGACGACAACATCGAGTGCGTGGAGGCCGCGCGCGCCCAGGGCTGGCAAGCCTTCCACACCGCGGGCCTGCCCCAGGTCCGCGCCGCGCTGCAGGCGCAGGGCTGGCTATAAGGCGATCACGCCGCCGGCGCGCAAGAACAGGTAAAGCACGGCCAGCAGGCCGATCAGCCAGGCCAGCGAGCGCAGCGCCGCCTGGTCCGCCACGTACAGCAGGCCGTGTCCGACGCGCGCCAGCGCGAACACGGCCGCGGCGGCGTTCATCTCCGCCACCGGCACCTTCATCAGCCAGGCGGCCGTAACGGCCGCCAGATAAGTGGGCAGCGCCTCCCAGGCATTCTGCTGCGCCCAGTTGGCGCGCTGGCGGCGGCCAGCCAGCTGCGCCGCCCACTCCCGCGGACGATGGTTGTCGTAACGCACCCCGGCCTTGGCCACGCCGGCCCAGATCAGCGGCAGCACCGCGGCCAACAACAGACTCCATAGCACGAACGGCATCGACTTCTCCTTGTTTTGACAGCGGCAAACGCCGCTCAGCCGGGGCCCGGCTTGCCTCCAAGATAGCGCCCGTCGTCAAAGGTCGCCACCCAGCGCGGCTTGTACACCACCAGCACCGCGAGCAGCAAGCCGGTGGTGAAGGCTTCCGACCACGACAGCAAGAAGTAATAAGGCAATGCTTCCTCCAACAGCTCGTCCCAGGGATAGGCGCCGGCCAGGCCCAGCCCCAGCACGCCGCACAAGGCCGCCGTCAGCAGGCTGGCCCCGCCGGCCAGGAAGCCGTTGACGAAAATGTAGACGAAGAAATGCGCGGGCAAGCGCCGCCGCGCCAGTTCCAGCATGCCGGCGGTCACCGCCACCGCGGGCAGCGCCGTCAAAAGCCAATTCAGCCCCAGCGCCCGCCAGTCGGCGTGGCCGGCCGCGGCCAAGGCCAACTGCACCGCCGCCAATGCCAGCATCGCCAGCCACGGCCCCATCAGCAAGGTGAACAACGCCGCTCCCAGCAAATGGAAGGATAAGCCCGGCTGCAGGCCGCCGCGCAGCAGCCATAGCGCCAGATCCAGCACGCAGGCCCCCATCCAGGCATTCAGCGCCGCCGGATCCAACATGCGCCATCGCACCCGGAACGCGGCGAAAGTCAGCGCCGCGGCCGCGAGCGCGCCGGCCAGCCACGGCGCCCAGCCGGCAAACAGCAATGCGGACAAATCCATGACATTCAAATTTAAAGAAACCGGGCCTCAGCATAACAGATGCCCGCGCGCCCTCCCGGACTTTCGCCGCCGGCGCACGCGCCAACTCCGGCTCCTGCCGTTACAATACGCTTTTGGATGGAGACCTTCATGCCACTGCCCGCCCACCACCTGATCGCCCAACACGTATCCCTGGCCCTGGCCGAAGACATCGGTCCCTGCGACTGGACCGCCCGGCTGATAGCCGCAGACAAAACCGGCGCCGCCCGCGTGATCGCCCGCGAAGACGCGGTGATCTGCGGCCAGGCCTGGTTCGACGAGTGCTTCCGCCAGGTCGACGCTCGCTGCGCAGTGGAATGGCTGGCGGCCGAAGGCGAACGCGTGGAGGCGGGCCGAGAGCTTTGCCGGATCAGCGGCCCGGCCCGCGCGCTGCTCACCGCCGAGCGCAGCGCGCTCAATTTCCTGCAGTTGCTGTCCGGCGTCGCCAGCGAGACCCGCCGCTACGTCGACACGGCGGCCGGCCATCGCGCCCGCATCCTGGATACCCGCAAGACCGTACCCGGCCTGCGCCTGGCGCAAAAGTACGCCGTCACCGTAGGCGGCGGCGCCAATCAGCGCATCGGCCTGTTCGACGGCATCCTGATCAAGGAAAACCACATCATGGCCGCCGGCGGCGTCGCCCAGGCGATGGCCCAGGCGCAGGCCGGCCTGCCGCCGGGCGTCACGCTGCAGATCGAAGTGGAGTCGCTGCCGCAACTGGAGGAAGCGCTGAGCCACGGCGCCAAACTGGTGCTGCTGGACAATATGTCGCTGGACGACATGCGCCGCGCGGTGGAGATCAGCGCCGGCCGCGCCGAGCTTGAGGCCTCGGGCGGCATCGACCTCGACAGCGTGCGCGCCATCGCCGCCACCGGCGTCGATCGCATCTCCGTGGGCAAGCTGACCAAGGACGTGCGCGCGCTGGATCTGTCCATGCGCTTCACCCTGTAACGCGCTACGCAGCCATGGGCAGAGCTGTCATACTGGGGACATGCCTACTATAAGCAAAGCATAGCCCTCACCGTTCATGGACATGACTCCGCCCAGATTCGGCTCCCGCTCCGCCCGCCACGCCAAATGGGGCGCCGCGCTATTGTTGCTGGTGACCCTCGCGTTGCTGGCAGTGGACCTGTCCACCAGCTACCGCCAGCTGGAAACCGAGGCCGGCCGGCAAGCGAGCGGCCTCAGCCAGTTGCTGGCGGAAAGACTGAGCTCCGGCATACACGAGGCCGGCCTGATCCTGCAGAGCAGCAACCAGATTCCCGAAATCCAGCGCCTGCTGCGCAGCGGCGCGCTGGAGCCGGGCGCGCGCCAGAACCTGACTCAGAAACTGCTGCAGCTGCTGCAGCTGGCGCCCTACCTCAGCCGCGTCGAAATCGTGGACACCGCCTGCCAGACGGTGTTCAGCAGCAAGCGCGACAGCGCCTCCCCCCCGCACCACAACGAATTCTGCCGCTGGCTGCACCGGATCGACCCCAAGGAAAGCAACTACACCACGGTGATACACAGCCCCACCGACGGCGGCATCGTGCTGGCCAACAAGCTGTACGACGGCGAAGGCAACCTGATCGGCATGGCCACCGGCCTGATCAAGCACAACTTCATCCAGGACGAGGTCAGCCGGCTGACGGTTGGGGAGCACGGCGAGATCCTGGTGCTGGACCAGCGCCAGCTGACGGTGACGCGCTGGCCGCAAACCAGCGGCAATGATCCGCAAAGCTACCGGCCGCTGCAGCCGCGCGAAATCCTGTCCCACGACCCCGGGCAGATGCTGTTCGACGCGCCGTCCAGCTTCGACGGCCGCGAGCGGCTGTACAGCATGCGCCAGACCGGCAACTACCCGTTCCAGGTGGCGGTGGGCCTGTCGCGGCGCGACTTCACCCGCTACGTCTGGGACAAGGCCTGGCTGGCGATCCCGGGCTGGCTGTTCCTCTCCGCGCTGACCCTGCTGGCGCTGCGCAAGCATCTGTCCAATCTGCGCCAGCACCAGTTGCTGCTGCAAGGCAACGAGCGCATACGCGCCAGCGAGGAGCAGGCCAGGCTGATCCTGGACACCGCGCCGCTGGCGCTGCTGCTGGTGAATCCCCAGACCGTCCGCATCCGCCACGCCAACTCACCGGCGCGGGAAATGCTGGGCCTGCCGCCGCGCGATCCCGAGCAGGCCGCCGACAATGAATTGAACCTGCCCTTGAAGCTGCAGCCGGTGGAGCAATGGCTGCGCGAGGGAGAGGACGCGTTGCAGCAAGAGGTGGAGCTGGAGCTGGAGGACAAGAGCCGGCTGTGGGCGATCGTCTCGCTGCGCCGGCTAGGACACGACAGCCAGCCGTCGGCGCTGATCGCGTTGTATGACATCTCAGGCCGCAAGCTGCTGGAACAACAGTTGCACGAAAGCAATCAACAACTGGCCGAGATGGCGGTCACCGATCCGCTGACCCGCCTGTACAACCGCCGCCACGCCGACATGGTGCTGCGCGACGAGATCAGCCGCTGCGAGCGCTACGGCCAGACCATGGCCATCGCCGTGTTCGACATCGACCACTTCAAGCGCTTCAACGACCAATATGGCCACCAGGCCGGCGACGACGTGCTGGTGGCCGTCGCCAACGCGCTGCGCGACACCACCCGCAACACCGACATCAACGCGCGCATCGGCGGCGAAGAGTTCATGGTGATCTTCCCCTACACACGGTTGCGCGACGCGCAAAAAGTGATGAACCGGCTGCAGATCGCGCTGACCCACACCACCTTCCCCTTCGTCGAGCAACGCATCACTTTCAGCGGCGGCGTCACCGACTGGCGGCCGGGCGACAGCCCGGCGCTGATGATGTCGCGCGCCGACAAGCTGCTGTACGACGCCAAACAGTCGGGCCGCAACGTGGTGCTGTCGGATCAGGAAGAAGCGTGAGCCGGCAAATCCGGCGTTAGAAAGACGCGCCGCCCAGCGCGTCGGCCAGCATCCACATCATCGCCGCGGTGGCGCCCCAGATGGTGTGCCGGTCCCATTGCAACGACAGATACTGGCCGGCCACGCCATCGCGGACATAGTCGTGGCGGCTGTACGCCTGCCGATCCAGCAGCAGCGGCAGCGGCACTTCGAATACCTCGGCCACCTCGTCCGGCGCCGGCGCCAGCGCCAGCGGCGGATGCAGCAGCCCCACCACCGGCGTGACCAAATAACCAGTCACCGTCACGTATTCCGGCAAGCTTCCCAGCACCCGCACCGACGATTCCGGCAGGCCGGTCTCCTCGCGCGCCTCGCGCAGCGCGGCCGCCTGGGCCGACGCGTCGCCGCTCTCCAGCTTGCCGCCGGGAAAACTGACCTGGCCGGGATGGCTGGACAGGTGGTCGGTGCGGCGGGTGAACAGCACCGTGGCGCCGTCCGCGTGCCACACCAGCGGCACCAGCACCGCGGCCGCCTTCAAGCCGGGCGATGCCGCCCGATAGGGCAAATCGGCCACCCTGCCGGTGAAATCGTAGGATTTCAGCCGTCCGGCGATCATCGCGGCGGCCTCGTCTGCCTCCATGGACCACATATCGTTATCCTTTTGTCTCCCGGCGTCCGCTCTTGCGGCGGACATGTCTCCAATGTACCAAAAAAAATGCCAGACCGGCATGGTCTGGCATCTTGGCTGGCGGATATCGCTCAGCGGCGCATCGAGTCGAAGAAAGCCTGGTTCGACTTGGTGGCCTTGATCTTGTCCTGCAGGAATTCCATCGCCTCCAGGTCGTCCATCGGGTACAGCAGCTTGCGCAGCACCCAGATGCGCTGCAGCTGGTCTTGCGGAATCAGCAGCTCTTCGCGGCGGGTGCCGGAACGGTTGATGTTCATCGCCGGGAAGATGCGCTTTTCAGCCATCTTGCGGTCCAAATGGATTTCGCAGTTGCCGGTGCCCTTGAATTCCTCGTAGATCACATCGTCCATGCGGCTACCGGTATCGATCAGCGCGGTGGCGATGATGGTCAGGCTGCCGCCCTCCTCCACATTGCGCGCGGCGCCGAAGAAGCGCTTGGGACGCTGCAGCGCGTTGGCGTCGACGCCGCCGGTCAGCACCTTGCCGGAAGCCGGCACCACGGTGTTGTAGGCGCGGGCCAGACGGGTGACAGAGTCCAGCAGGATGACCACGTCCTTCTTGTGCTCGACCAGGCGCTTGGCTTTTTCGATCACCATCTCGGCGACCTGCACGTGGCGGGTGGCCGGCTCGTCGAAGGTGGACGACACCACTTCGCCGCGCACCGAGCGTTGCATTTCCGTCACTTCTTCCGGACGCTCGTCGATCAGCAGCACGATCAGCACCGCGTCCGGGTGGTTGGCGGTGATGGCGTGGGCGATGTGCTGCAGCATCACGGTCTTGCCGGACTTCGGCGGCGCCACCAGCAGCGCGCGCTGGCCGCGGCCGATGGGCGCGATCAGGTCGATGATGCGGCCGGTGATGTTTTCTTCGGCGCGGATGTCGCGCTCCAGCTTGAACTGCTCGGTCGGGAACAGGGGCGTCAGATTCTCGAACAGAATCTTGTGCTTGGAATTCTCCGGCGCCTCGCCGTTTACCTTATCCACTTTCACCAGCGCGAAATAGCGCTCGCCATCCTTCGGCGTGCGGATCTCGCCCTCGATCGAATCGCCGGTATGCAGATTGAAGCGGCGGATCTGCGAGGGGCTGACATAGATGTCGTCAGGGCCCGCCAGATAGGAGGTATCCGGGCTGCGCAGGAAACCGAAGCCGTCCGGCAATACTTCCAGCGTACCCTCGCCGAAAATGCTCTCGCCCTTCTTGGCCTGGTTCTTCAAAAGCGCAAAGATCAGATCCTGCTTGCGCAACCGGTTGGCGCCGTCGATCTCGTTGGAAATGGCCATTTCAACGAGCTCGGATACGTGGAGATGTTTGAGATCAGATAAGTGCATAGCGGTCGTGAGGTCGACTCGGTAGTAATGAGGCGGAGCGCCTATCGGGGGTGTGGAAGCGTAAACGAAACGGGCGGCTTGTTTATGCCACCCGTCATGAAAGATTGTGCGTGGAGAATAGACGCTTTACAGTTGACTGTCAATGAAGGCGGTCAGCTGGCTCTTGGACAGCGCGCCGACCTTGGTGGCGGCGACTTGACCGTCCTTGAACAGCATCAGAGTCGGGATGCCGCGGATGCCGAACTTGGGCGGAGTCTGCTCGTTCTGGTCGATGTTCAGCTTGGCGATTTTCAGCTTGCCTTCGTATTCCTTGGCCACTTCGTCCAGGATCGGGGCGATCATCTTGCACGGGCCGCACCATTCGGCCCAGTAATCGACCAGCACCGGGCTGTCGGACTTCAGGACATCGTTTTCAAAAGAATCGTCGGTTACGTGCAGGATCAGATCGCTCATGGCTTCCTCGTCAAAATTGGGTGTGCTTAATTCGGGATGGTAGCAAGCGGCGGAGCGGGCGGCAACCTGCGGCACAAAGTTCCGTTCCCCCTACGTTCAAGGGGTTATCCTTGCCGAAACCGGCGCTTAGCTTCCACGACGCTGCTGCAAATCGCCGGCATTCGGTATAATGGCTGGCTGTTTACATGTGAAGGACACCAAATGGGCTTTCTGCAAGGCAAGAAAATCCTGATCACCGGCATGATCTCCAACCGCTCGATCGCCTATGGCATCGCCCAGGCCTGTCATCGCGAAGGCGCCGAGCTGGCGTTCACTTACGTGGTGGACAAGCTGGAGGACCGTGTCCGCGAAATGGCGGCCGACTTCGGCTCCAAGCTGGTTTACCGCTGCGACGTGCAGAACGACGACGAGATCAACCAGCTGTTCGCCGACCTCGCCAAGCAATGGGACGGCCTGGACGGTCTGGTGCACTCGATCGGCTTCGCCCCGCGCGAAGCGCTGGAAGGCGACTTCCTGGATTCTCTGAGCCGCGAAGCGTTCCAGATCGCTCACGACGTGTCGTCCTACAGCTTCCCGGCGCTGGCCAAGGCCGCGCGTCCGATGATGCAGGGCCGCAAGGCCGCGCTGCTGACGTTGTCCTACCTGGGCGCGGTGCGGGCGATCCCGAACTACAACGTGATGGGCCTGGCCAAGGCCAGCCTGGAAGCGTCGGTGCGCTTCATGGCCGCCAGCCTGGGCAAGGAAGGCATCCGCGTCAACGGCATCTCCGCCGGTCCGATCAAGACGCTGGCCGCCGCGGGCATCTCCGGCTTCTCCAAGCTGCTGAACATGGCCTCCAGCCAGGCCTGCCTGCGCCGCAACGTGACCACCGAGGAAGTGGGCAACGCCGCCGCCTTCATGCTGTCCGACCTGGCCTCCGGCATCACCGGCGAGATCACCTACGTCGACGCCGGCTACAGCGTCAATGCCTTGAACGTGCCGGAAGAATAAGCGTTTTCGCGTTCCAGACGCCGACGGCGCAGGCTTTGCCTGCGCCGTTTTCCATTCACGCCCCGCCAGTCGCCCCGCCAGCAAAGCGCCCTCCGGTTTTTTCACGCCACTCGGCGCTGATTCCGATATAACTGACCACTCATTCCGGTGAAGAGTAGCTATCGAGCGCTCACAATGCTGGTGATGACCAGCCCCAGCCACAGTCGCTTGCCCGAAATCAGATATGAAATCGCTCCACCACGTTCTTGAGCTTGCTAGCGCGCTGGTTCAATTCGTCCAGGGTGGAGCTAGCGCTCTGCGCCACTTCCGACGTGGAACGGGTCATGCCGTTGATGTGCTCTGTGGTGTGGGCGATATTGCCGACAGCGGTGGACTGCTCTCGGGTAGCATGGGTGATCTGTGCGAAGGTTTCTACCACCTGCCCCATCAACCCGCCTATGTTCTCGATTTCGTTGGCAGCGCTCTGAGCCAGGTCCACGCTCTGATCCACGGTGCTGCGCGCCTGCTGCATACTGCTGACGGTGCCGGCGGTCTGCTGCTGCATGCCCTGGGTCATGGTGGTGATTTCAGTCGTCGCCTGTGCTGTGCGCTCGGCCAACTTGCGCACCTCGTCCGCCACCACAGCGAAACCCCGGCCCTGTTCCCCGGCGCGGGCGGCCTCGATGGCCGCGTTCAGCGCCAGCAGATTGGTTTGGTCTGCAATATCCTTGATCACGCCGACGATAGAACTGATCTCCTCGGAATGCTTGCCGAGGGAGTGCAGGGTATCGCCCAATGTCGCCATTGCCTGGGACAGTTTGCCCACCTCCGCCGATACCTGCTGCATCGCGTGGCGGCCGCGCTCAGCGCTGTCATTGGCCTGGGAAATGATGGCGTTGGCGTCTGAGGTGGTATCGGCGACATGGGTCACGCTGACGGTGATCTGCTCGATGGTCGCGGCATTGGAGCTGATCGCCTGGTTCACCTGATCGGCGTCCGAACTGATGCGGTTGGTGGTCTGATGCAATGACCCCACCGCGCTCACCAGCTCGCCGGCGTTGTTGTTGACCTCGCCGATCAATCGGCGCAGCCGCTGGTTCATCACCCCGATCTGGCCCAGCGCGCTGTGTTCCGGCGCATTGGGCACCGCCACCGTCAGATTGCCGGAGGCGATTTCCTGCAGCACCTGCTCGATCTCGCTTACCGAGCCGCCCAACTGGGCATTCAATTGGCGCCGGCCCAGCAGAATCAGGAACAGGATTTCGCCCACCAGCAGGATGATGGTCACCAGAAACATCAGCTGCGCATTGGACAGCCTATCGCGCGCCTGTTGCAGTGCGGTATTGGTGCGCTGATCCAGCAGAACGAAGAAGTCGTCGATAGGCTTCATGATCTTGGCCTTGTACTGGTGGTACTCCTTGCTGTGCACCAGCTTGCGCGCCAGTTCCATGTCGGGCTGCCCGTTGACGGTGTAATTGCCCTGCGCGTCGGCGAACTTGCCCTTCACCGCATTCATCGCTCGCACTTCAAGGTTGACCAGGCCGTCGGAGTTGGCCTGCGCTTCCTTGAGCTTGGCAAACTCGTCGTCGGTGAATCCGGCTTGCTTCATCAGGTTTTGCAGCGGCACGGTTTCGCCATCCGGCCTGGGCTTGTCCTGGCCCGCGGCGACAAAGTCCCAGTAAATGCGGTTGTACTCCTGCGGCCGCGGCGCCTTGCCGTTGCGGATGTCCAGTACCCGGTTGTACTGCTGCTCATAGGATGGATCGCCGGTGACGACGTAGGTGCGGCCCAGGCGAGTAAGATCATCCGAGCTCTGCCGCAGCTCGGAGGCGAGCAAGTAGGAATGGTAGCGGTTGTCGCTGGCGGCGCTCATCGAGTCAACCGCCTGCCGCATGGATATGAAGGTATACACCACGCCGATGAAGGTCAGCACGATCAGCACCAGCAGACCGTTGATCACGACATTGCCGCGAAAATTGTTCATGGAGGAAGCTCCTTGCGATCCGGGTCCGCCGCCGATCCCGGCGACGGAATCAGATACGGGATGCGGGACCGGTCCCGATAACGACAGCACGCGAATGGGCGGCAGCCGGACTTTGGATGATCGCGCCGACATCGGCGCGTGTCTGGAAACGCTGCATCAGCCTTTGCATCTCGTCCGCGCAGTCATTGCCTTTTTCGGAGATGACTGCCAGTTCTTCGACGAGGCATGCATTCTGCTGCGTGGCGGCGCTCAGTTGCTGGATCGTGGCGTTGATCTGCCCGACCGCGCAGGCTTGTTCCTTGGCGGCGCTGGCGATTTCCTGGATCAGATAGGCGGTGCGGCGGCTAGAGTCCACGCTGGCTTCAAGCTGTTGTCCGGCCCGGCCGGCCATGTTCACTCCCAGATTGGCCACGCTGGAAATTTCGCGCGCGGCCATCTGGCTGCGCTCCGCCAATTTGCGCACCTCCTGCGCCACCACCGCGAAACCCCTGCCTTGCTCGCCGGCGCGGGCGGCTTCAATAGCGGCATTGAGCGCCAGCAGATTGGTCTGATAGGCGATGTCGTCGATAACCATGGTGCATTCGGCGATCCGCTTCATGCTTTGCACAGTCTGCTGGACGATATCTCCGCCCTGCTGCGCGTCGACGGCCGCCTTAGCCGCCATGTCTTCCGTCAAGGTCGCGTTGTCACTGGTCTGACTGATGGATGAGGAGATTTCCTCCAGCGAGGCCGCCGCTTCCGACAGGTTGGCTGCCTGTTCCCCGGTATTGCTGGAGAGGCTCTGGGAAGTGCTATTGATCTCCGCCGCCAAGGTGGACAGGCGGCCGGCGCTGCTCTGGCTGCTGGCGATGGAGGCATTCAGCCCCGCGATGGTCTGGACAATGGCGCCGGCCATGCTGTCGGCTGGGTAGCCGCCCTCGCGCGCGTTCACCGTCAAATCCCCTTCGGCCACCGCCCGCATCATGCCTGACACATGCAACGGCTCGTCCCCCAGCATCCTGTGCAATTTTCGGTAAATGGTGCGGAACATCAGCACACTCAACACGCAACTGGCGAACAACAAGCCAATCAGGATGGCCAGCCACAAGCCAGCCTGCGACTGGGCCTGGCTCACTGCGCGGTTAGTACGCTGCTCCATCATCTGGTAGAACGCGTCCACCGGGCGCATGATAGAAGCCTTATCCTGATGGTACTGGCTGTCATGCAGGATGCGTCTGGCCATCGCCGGATCAGGTTCTCCCTGCCGGGCAAAACCGCCCCTGCCATCGGCAAAGCGCCCCTTCATCGCGTTCATCGCCACCGTTTCGGTATTCACCAGTCGGTCTGAATTAGCCTGCGCTTCCTTGAGCTTGGCAAACTCGTCGTCGGTGAAGCCGGCCTGGCCCATCAGCGTCTGCAGAGGCACCGCGACGCTATCAGGCTGCGGCTTGCGGCCATCCACGGCCATGAAATCCCAGTAAATGCGGTTGTAATGCTCTGGACGCGGCAGCTGGCCATTGCGGATGGCCAGCACTGCCCAGTATTGCCGCTCGTACATGGGATTGCCGGTTTCGGCATAGGTGCGGACCAGCCGGGTCAAGTCGTCTGAGCTTTGCCTCAGCTCATTGGCCAGCAGGTAGCTCTGATAGCGCTGCGACTCCGCCCGCGCCTGCGTACCCAACGCCTGCTGCAGTTGGAAAGTGCATAGCAGGACCAGCGACAGCAGCAGGATCGTCAGCCCCGCGCTTGCCGCCAGCAAAGATTTGATGCTTAGTCTCATACCCCGCCCACCTCGCGCTCAATCGTGGGAATCCGCCCTTCAAGGGGCTGTTTTGGTACCGTTATAGGTACTAATGCGAACATTACCAATAGATCGATATCAGACATCGCTCTGCGCACCAGTGACGCTGGGGTAAGCTACAAACAGCTTGGGATGTCTGAATCGCCCCAGATGCGATTAGTTGAGAAACCATCGGTCTGATCCAGGAAGCGCCAATGGCGGGCCTGCCGCCAGCACCGGCCATTTTTCCTGGCGTGGATCATCGACCGCTTTGGCAGAACTCCCGACCATCCTGCAGGCTGACGGGCAGGCCTTCGACTCGAGATGTCTGCCACACTGCCTATGCGCCAAAACGGCAGAAGGGAAGAAAAGCACCTGCAACTGCCCAGGCAATGCACAGGCTTGCCAGCGGCTGTCACTGCGGCAGTTTTTTCAAAAACTTTGCAGAAAAACCAGATTTTTTCAGGAACTCTGCGCCAGTTCCGCTTTGTTGCAAGCGCACAAAAATGAAAAAGCCTTATTCGGCAAGGAATGGGGTTTTCACTAACGGTACCTCTCTACAGCGCTCCTCACGTTGGATCAATCCAGCCCCTTCCCCTCGTCCAGCGCGCGCAGCGCCTCTATGGAACAGCCAAACGTCCGCTCCAGCTCCGGCAGCAGATCCACGGCCGACGCCAGATCCTCTCCCTTGCCCTGCTGCTCCAGCGCCAGGCACAGCGAAGCCAGCGGCTGGGCGCCCACGCTGCCGGCGCAGTTCTTCAGCGCATGGGCCGCGCGGAACAGGCCGGCGCCATCGCCGGCGTCCACCGCCTGCCGAATGTCCATCAGCAACCGCGGCCCCTCGTCCATCCAGGCGCTCAGCATGCGCGGCAGCAAATCCGCCTTGATCCCCCGGATCGCATCCAGCGTGCCGGCGTCGAGCCATTCTCCATCGGGGCTCTCCGCATCGCCCGCCGCCCCTTCCGGTCCGGCTTGCGCCTCGTCTCCCAAAGGCAGCCAGCGGGCCAACGCCGCCCCTAGCTCCTGCTGGGTAAAGGGCTTGGCCAGATAATCATCCATGCCGGCCTCCAGGCAGCGCTCCCGCTCGCCCAGGCCGGCGTTGGCGGTCAGCGCGACGATGACCAGGCGCGCGTCCCTGCCGCGCTCCCTCTCCCGCTCCCGGATCGCGCCGGTGGCCTGCCAGCCGTCCATCACCGGCATCTCGCAGTCCATCAGCGCCAGATCGAACGCGCCGTCCTGCCACAAGCGCAGCGCCTCTTCGCCGTTGCGCGCCAGCGCCATCTCGCAACCCAGATTTCCCAGCATCGCCGTCGCCAGTTCCTGATTGACCAGATTGTCCTCCACCAGCAGCACCCGTCCCTTCAACTTCGGCTGCCGGTCGTCTCCGCCCCCTTCCGCCTGCGCCGCCCTGGCGACGGACGATCCCAGCTGCAGCAAGGCGTTGTACAGCTCGGACCGGCGCACCGGCTTGGTCAGCACCTGGCGCGCCAGCTGCGCGGCGCCGTTCAGCTGCTGGAGGTCGTCGGCGGCGGAGCTGAGGATGATGGCCGGCGGCGCCGACGTCCCCAGCCTCTCCCGCACCAGGCTCAGGAACATCTGTCCGTCCATCTCCGGCATCATCATGTCGGATACGATCAGATCCGCCTCATGCCCCGCAGCCAGCCAGTCCAGCGCCTTCCCGGGCTCATGGAAGGCGTGGATGTGGCACTTCCAGGACGCCAGCTGCTGCTCCAGAATCTCCAGATTGGTGACGTTGTCGTCCAGCACCAGCACCCTCATCCGCGCCACGCCGTCGGCCGGAGGCGGCGGCGACAGGCTGCTCGAGGCTCGCGGCAGGCTCAGCGTGAAGTGGAACTCGGCGCCGGCGCCGGGTTCGCTCGCCAATTCGATGCTCCCGCCCATCATGCCCACCAGCCGCTGGGAGATCACCAGGCCCAGCCCGGTGCCGCCAAAGCGCCGGGTAGTGGAGCTGTCGGCCTGGGAAAAAGGCTGGAACAGCCGCTTCTGCTGTTCCGGCGAGATGCCGATGCCGGTATCCCGGACGCTGATCCGGCACGTCAACGCCATCCCCGTCTCCGCCACGCTGTCCACCCGCGCCAACACCTGGCCGGACTCGGTGAACTTGATCGCGTTGCCCAGCAGATTGGTCAGCACCTGGCCCAGGCGCTTGCCGTCGCCGACCACGTCCACCGGCATCAGCGGCAGCGCGCACATCAGCTCCAGCCCCTTGCCGTAGGCGACAGGCGCCAGCCGTTCGACGATTTCCTCGACCAGCAAGTTGAGAGAGAACGGCCGGTTGTCCAATTCGAACTTGCCGGCCTCTATCTTGGAAAAGTCCAGAATGTCGCTGATGATGGCCAGCAGGCTCTCGCCGGAGCGATGCACCACGCTGACGTAGTGGCGCTGCCGCTCGTCCAGCCGGGTTCGCCTCAGCAGGTCGGTCATGCCGATCACGCCGTTGAGCGGCGTGCGGATTTCATGGCTCATCACCGCCAGGAATTCGCTCTTGGCGCGATTGGCCGCCTCCGCCGCGTCGCGCGCCTCGGTCAGCTGGGCGTTGGCATCCAGCAAGGCCTGGCTGCGGACCTCCAGCGCCGTCTCGCGCTCGTGCAGCTTCTGGTACAGCCGGACGCGGTTGAGCAGCAGGTTGTCGTCCAGCGGCTTCATCAGGTAATCCACCGCGCCCAGGCCGTAGCCGCGGCCGATGAATTCGTCGGCCTTGAAAATGGCGGTGACGAAGACGATGGGAATGCCGCGCGTGCGCTCGGTCATCTGCAGATGGCTGGCGGTTTCGAAGCCGTCCATGCCCGGCATCTGCACGTCTAGCAGGATCAGGTTGACCTCCCGCTCCAGCGTGATCAGCAGGGCCTCCTCGCCGGAGCCCGCCTCCAGCACCTCGCAGTCGTCCAGCCGGCCCAGCAGGGCCTGCAGGGTGACGCGGTTGTTGCCGTTGTCGTCCACCACCAGTATCACGAATTTCCGGCTCATGACGCGGCGCTCCGTCCCACGCGATAGATATGGCTGCCGCTGCGATAGAGCTCGAAGCCCATGTCCAGCGCCAGGCGGTTCAGGCCGTCCTGCGGCCCCAGCACCAGGAAGCCCTCGGCATGCAGCGACTGCGCGAAGCGCCGCAGCACCTGGCGCTGCAGTTCGGTGTCGAAATAGATCAGCACATTGCGGCAGACCACCAGCTGGAATTCATTGAAGATGCCCTCGTCGGTCAGCGAATGGCGGTAGAACAGGATGCGCTGGCGCAGATGGTCGTCGGCCTGCAGGAAGCGGCCGTTCCGGGACAGGTAGGCGTCGAACAGCCGCTTGCCGCCGCTGCCCAGGTAGTTGGCGCGGTTGGCGTCCAGCGCCTGGGCGGGGAACAGCGCGCTGCTGCCCTGGGCCAGCAGGTATGGATTGAAGTCGGTGGCGAACAGGTGGCTGCGGTCCAGCAGGCCCAGCTCGTCCAGCACGATGGCCAGCGAATAGGCTTCCTCGCCGCTGGAGCATCCGGCCGACCACAGCTTGATCAGCGGAAAGCTGGACAGATAGGGCAGGATCTCCTCGCGCAGCAGCTTCAGCTGCTCAGGATGGCGGAAGAAGCTGGTCACCCCCACCGGCAGCTCCGCGCACAGGCGCTCGAACAGCGCGACGTCGGACAGCACCGCGCGCTGGAAGTCGGCGAAGCCGCCCATATGGAACTGCCCCATCAGGTTGCGGATGCGGCGCTTCAGGCTGTCGCGCTGGTAATTGCGGAAGTCGTAGCCGTAATGGCTGACCAGCGCGGCCAGGAACAGCTCCAGCAGCTCGCCTTCCGGCTGGGCGTCGGCGCCGGCCGCCGCGGCCGCGACCACGCTGGCGATCGCCGGCAGCTTCATCAGGTAATCGTAATGGCCGGCGTTGCGCGCCGCGTCCGGCATCACGCGCGCCGGCGCGCATTCGCCGCCGTCCTGGATGATCACGCAGGCGCCGGCGGCGCGCAGCGCGGCGCAGCCGTCGGTGCCATCCTGGCCGAAGCCGCACAGCAGCACGGCCATCGCTTCCGCGCCGTACTCGCCGGCCAGCGACTCGAACAGCGCGTCGATCGACGGCCGCGCGAACTGGATCTGCCGATCGCGGGTCAGGTAGACATAGCCATGGCCCACCCGCATGTGATGGCCGGGCGGGGCCACGTAGATCGTTCCCGGCTTCACCGGCGCCATGTGCTGCGGCATTTCCACGCTGTAGCCGGTGCGCGATTTCAGCAGCTGATCGAGCAGGTTCACCTGGTTTTCCTGCACGTGCTGGGCGACGAAGACCGCCATCTCGGACACCGGCAGCCGCTCGACGATGTGCAGGATGCACTCCAGGCTTTGCGCGGACCCGGCCAGCGCCAGCGCCCGCGGATTCGGCCGCGCGTCGGCCGGCGCGGTCCGGCCGGAGACCAGCCGCGCCGGCAGATTCAGCCGCGTCAGCCCATGCGCCAGCAAGGCATGGTAAGCGACAATCTTCAGCTTGCCGCCCCCGTTCAGCCGGTCCGCCATCGCGCACAGCAGCTCCACGCACAACAGATCGGCGTCGTAAAAGCTCAGCTCCAGCGCCTGCTCCGGATTGGCGCGCAGCAGGTCCAACACCACATTGCGGTCCTCCTGCCGGTCCAGCCGCCCCAGAATGGCGACCTTGCACTGGCCGGAGCGCTGCTGCACCGTCACGCTCACTTAGCCCGTCCCTCGCACCATTGCGCCACCTTGGCCACCAGCACGTCGTAATCCACCGGCTTGGACAGGTAGTCGTCGGCGCCGGTGGCCAGGATCTTCTCGCGCTCGGCCGGCAGCGCCTTCGCCGTGATCGCCACCACCGGGATGTCCTTCCAGGCCGGATTGGCGCGGATGGCGGCGATGGCCTGGTAGCCGTCCATTTCCGGCATCATGATGTCCATCAGCACCAGATCCACGCTCTGGTGCTGCAGGAATTCCAGCGCCCGCCGGCCGTTGACCGCGCTGTTGAGCTTGGCGCCGTGCCGCTCCAGCGCCGCGGTGATCACGAACAGATTGCGCGGATCGTCATCCACCACCAGCACGTGCCGGTCGGCCAGCAGCTTGCTGCCGGCGGGCGCGATCGGGGCCTTCAGCTCGGCCCGCTGCCTGGGCACGTCCTGCAGGAAGCGCTCCACGTTTTCCAGCAGCCGCTGGCCGGCCTGCGGCGTCTTGACGATCACGCAGTCGGAATAGGCCCGCAACGCCGCCTCGTCCTCCTCGCTGGGCTTGCCGCTGGCGTAGAACACCAGCGAGATGTCGGGATCCACGCCGCGCAGCGCCTCGGCGACGGCCACGCTGTCCGCGATCTCCGCCTCGCCCAGGTCCAGCACCGCCAGCTGGCTGCGGTGCCGTTCCAGCAGCGCCTTCCAGTCGGCGTCCGGCGCCGCCGCCACGATGTCGCCGCCGATATCGCCGACCAGCTTGGACACCTCGTCGCGGCTGATGCCGCCGCGCTCCACCACCAGGATGCCCCCGCCCTTGCCGCCCACCGCCTTGACCAGCTCGGCCTCGGCCGCGGCCAGCAGCTTGTCGCTGGCGGGCTTGCGCAGAAAGCCGATGGCGCCCTGCTGCAACAGCGCTTCGTCGCGGTCGCGCGCCGACACGATGTAGACCGGGATGTCCGCCAGCGCCGGCCTCGTCTTGATCTCGTGCAGCACCTGGGTGCCATCCATGTCGGGCAGGCCCAAGTCCAGCAGGATGCCCGCCGGCCCGTGCTCGGAGGCCAGCTCCAGGCCTTCCGCTCCGGTCGGCGCCAGCAGCGTTTTGTAGCCCAGCCGCCGGTTCATCGCCACCAGCATCTGGCCGAACACCGGATCGTCGTCTATCAGCAGTATCGCCTTGTCGCCGCGCCGCAGCGCCGCCCTGTCGTCCGCCACCTCCAACGAAACCGAGCCGGCCGACGCCGCTTCCGGCCTGCCGCTCTCAGGCAGCCAGACGATGAACTCGCTACCCTCGCCCGGCTCGCTCTGCAGCTCGATGGTGCCGCCCAGCATCTGCGCGAAGCGCAGGCTGATGGTGAGGCCCAGGCCGGTGCCGCCGAATTCGCGCGAGGTGGAGCCGTCGGCCTGCTGGAAGGCCTCGAAGATCACGCTTCGCTTTTCCGCCGGAATGCCGATGCCGCTGTCGCGCACGCTGATGCGTATCGGCAGCGCCGCGTCCGGATGGCGGCTCATGGAGAGCGTGACGCCGCCGCTGCGGGTGAACTTGATCGCATTGGTCAGCAGATTGCGCAGGATTTGCGACAGCTTGTCCGGATCGGATACGAAATCGCTGTCCAGGCTGTCGTCGACGACGAAGTCCAGCCCCTTGTCGCGCGCCAGATGCTCGAACATGCCTTGCAGCTCGCCGCATACGTCCCGGCTGCTCAACGTGGCCAGGTGCACGTCCATCCGGCCGGCCTCCACCTTGGACAGGTCCAGCACGTCGTTGATCAGCCGCAGCAAATCCTCGCCGGAACGATGGATCACCTGCGCCCACTTCAGCGCCTGGTCCTTCACCGTCCCGTCCTCGTTGTTCACCATCATCTTGGACAGCAGGATGATGGAGTTCAGCGGCGTGCGCAGCTCGTGCGACATATTGGCGAGAAACTCCGACTTGTACTTGCTGGCCAGGTCCAGCTGCTTCGCCCTGGCCTCCTGCAACAGCCTCGACTCCTCCAGCTCGCGGTTCTGCTGTTCCAGCTGCTGCTGCGACTCCTCCATCTGCGCATTGGTCTGCTGCAGCTCTTCGGTCTGCTGCCGCAGTTGCTGCTGCGCCTCTTCCATCTGCGCGTTGCTCTGCTGCAGCTCTTCCGACTGCTGCTGCAGTTGCTGCTGCTGCTCTTCCATCCGCGCATTGCTTTCGCGCAACTGCTCGCTCTGCTCCCGCATTTCCTTTTCCGCCGCCTCGCTGGCGGCCAGCAGCTTGCGGATGTGGACCCGCTGCTCGGCGACAAACAGGAAAGACGCCAGCATGCCGCCGACGTTGGACAGGAACTCCAGCTTGCGCTCGTCGAAATGCTCGAAGCTGGATAGCTCGATCACGCCGACCAGCTCTTTTTCGTGCAGCAAGGGATAGGTGTAGGTGTAGCGCGGCAAGGCCAGCATGGTGCCGGTGACGATGGGCGCGGCGGCGGCATCGCCGCTCACTTCCAGGATGATGGGCTTGCGCTCGCGCGCCACCTGGCCCACCGCGCCCTCGCCCAGCGCGAAGCTGGCGCCCAGGTTGTTGCGCTCGGTGTACATATAGCTGCCGACCAGGTCCAGCCGCAGCTCGTCCTCGCGGTACAGGTAGAACACGCCGCGCCCGGCATCGAGATAGCGGCCGATCAGGCCGATGGCGGCGTCCGCCAGCTGCTCGGTGGCCAGGTCCCCGGTCAGCGCGGCGGAGATCTGGCTATAGCCGTCCTTCAGCCAGTTGCGCCGCTCGTCCTCGGCGCGGGCGCCGCGCAGCATCCGTATCATCTCGTTGATGGCGATGCCCAACCTGTCCTTGTCCGACGCCAGCTTCACTTCCTGGCTAAGATCGCCCTGGCCGATGGCGTAAGCCCGGCTGGCCAGCCCTTCCAGCGACGCGATCAGGCTTTGCAGCCGGGCCATCAGGCTGCTGTCGTCGCCGGGCCGCAAGAGGATGTCGCTCGCCAGGTCGCCCTCCGCCAGCCTCGCCGCGATGCCTGCCGCCTCGGACGGCTCGCCGCCCAGTTGCCCCAGGATGGAGCGGCTGGTCCAGTAACCGATCAGCGCGATGGCCACCAGCATCACCGCGCAGATCACCAGCGTCAGCGCGATGGCGTTGCGCTTGATGACGACCGCCTCATCGGAAAATTTCTTGGCGATCTGCATATTGTAATCGATATGCTTATCGATCAATTCCAGCATCTGGTCGGAGATCGGATCCAGCGCCAGCAGCAGCTGGTGAGCCTTGGCCGCGCCCTGCTCGCCGTTGCCGCCAGCCTGCAGCACCTTGTCCAGACTGGCCTGATAGCGCTGCCAGACCGGCTTTTCCCTCTCCAGCCACGACTTGTCTGTTTCGTCGGCGAAGCAGTTGCCGCCGGCGCAGCCGTCGATCTCATAGGCCCGGATGGCATTGCTGACCGCGTCGCGCGCTTCCTGAACCTTCTTTTCTATCTTGAGCCGCTCGCCCTTGTCCGCGTCGTAGTCAAGCCGCCCCGCCTGCGTGCTGCTCTCCTGGAACGCGCGGCGCAGGCCGCCCAACACCTTGAGGCTGGGCACCGCGTTGACGTTGCCGAAGTTGGCGCCGTCATAAACCCTCTCCATCAGGTATTGCTCCAGACCGGTCAACAGCGCCAGGCCCAACAGCGCCGCCAACACCAGCAATGCCATGTTCTTGCCGACAGTAAGCTTCACTCCGCTCTCCCGATAGCCGCCCTTCTGATGTTGCAGTGTAGACAATCAGCAATACTACTAATGGATTTGAAAACGACTAGACTGGATGAGGTGGAATTATTTGCGGGAGAAACCGAATGCCGGTGCCCGGTGACATTCTGGTTGTCGACGACACCATGACCGCGCTGATGATGCTGGTGGCCCTGCTGTCCACTCAGGGTTATCAGGTCAGTTCCGCCCAGAGCGGGGCCGAGGCGCTGGATCTGGCGCAAAAACATCCGCCGGACCTGATCCTGCTGGACTTCAGCATGCCGGACATGGACGGCTTAGCCGTGTGCCGCGAGCTCAAGCAGAGTCCGCGCACCCGCGACATTCCCATTCTGTTCCTCAGTTCGGTCAGCGACTCGCAGACCAAGGTCGACGGCTTCGCCGCCGGCGCGGTCGACTTCATCATCAAGCCCTTCGAGCGCAGCGAGCTGTTGGCGCGCGTCAACACCCACCTCGATCTGGCCCGGCTGAAGAAGCGGCTGAGCAAGCTGGTGGAAGAAAAGACCGAGTCGTTGCGGCTGAGCGAACAGCGCTTCCGCGCGCTGATCGAACAGGCGCCGGAAGCCATCCTGGTGTACAACCTGGACAGCGGCCGCTTCGTCGACGCCAACCGGCAAGCGGAGAAATTGACCGGACGCACGCTGCAGGAGCTGGTCGGCACCAGTCCAACCTCGCTGTACGCGGCGGAACAGCCCGACGGCCTGCCCGTCGCGGAAAGCGTCAACATTCACGCCGAGCGGGCGCAGCAAGGCGAGATCGCGCCGTTCGAGCGCATCCTGCAGCGCCCCGACGGCAGCACCATTCCCTGCGAAGTCCGACTGAGCAAGCTGCCCAGCGAAACCGGCCACCTGCTCCGCGTCAGCTATATCGACATTTCCTTGCGCGTGGCCGCCCAGGAAAAAATCAACCGCCTCGCCTATTTCGATACCCTGACCGGCCTGCACAATGAAAGCGGCCTTAGGGAACAGTTGAATGTGCTGTTCTCCACGGCCGAGGAGCGCCTGCCTTTCGCCGTGCTGCTGGTGGATCTGGGCGACTTCAAATTCATCAACGACGTGTACGGCCACCGCATCGGCGATCTGCTGCTGCGCCATGTCGCGCAGCGCTTGCAAAAAGTGCTGGGAACGCGAGGCCACGCCGCCCGGCTGGGCGGCATAGAATTCGCGGCCATCCTCGCCAGCGTGGCGGACGCCGCCGAGGCGGAATCCATCGCCGGACGGGTGCTGGATGCGATCAGCGAACCATTCCCGGTGGACGAAATGATGCTCAGCCTGACCGCCAGCGTAGGCGTCAGCCTGGGTCCGGCGCACGGCGCCGACGGACAGGAGCTGCTGACCCGCGCCGACATGGCCCTGTACCAGGCCAAGCAGCGCGGCACCCGCAGGATCCAGGTCTATGAAGAAGAACTGGGCCGCCAGATGCGGGAGCGCGTCGAACTGGAAAAATCGCTGCGCCATGCGATAGACCATGGCGAGCTGGTGCTGCACTACCAGCCGCAGGTCGAGCTGTCCACCGGCCGCGCGGTGGGCGTCGAGGCGCTGGTGCGCTGGCAGCATCCGAAGAAAGGCATGATCTCGCCGATGCAGTTCATCCCCATCGCAGAACAGTCGGGCCTGATCCTGCCGCTGGGGCGCTGGGTGCTGCGCGAAGCCTGCCGCCAGCTGAAAGTGTGGCAGGACAAGGGCGGCGCCGAGCTGCGGATGGCGGTGAACCTGAGCGTCGCGCAATTCACTGACCACGAATTGCCGGAATTCGTCGCCGACGTGCTGAAGGAAACCGGCGTGGCGGCCCGCCACCTGGAGCTGGAAATCACCGAATCCTGCACCATGCTGTCGCCGCAGCAGTCCATCACCATGATGGAGCAATTCCGCGCGATGGGCATACACAGCTCGATAGACGACTTCGGCACCGGCCATTCCGCCCTGGCCTACCTGACCCGCTTCCCGGTGGACACGCTGAAGATAGACCAGTCCTTCATCCGCAACATCAACAATGACGAAAAAGGCAGCGCGCTGTGCGACACCATCGCCTACCTCGCCCACCGCATGGGCCTGCAGGTGGTGGCCGAAGGCGTGGAAACCCAGCAGCAGCTGACTTTCCTGACCAGCATCCATGTCGACGTGGTGCAGGGCTACCTGCTGTGCAAACCGCTGCCGGCCGCAGAGGTGGAGGACTTCATCCTGCGCCAGGCCGACGCCAAGCCCCAGCCCGGCGTGGAATACTTCTGACACCGGCCATTGCCGCGTCCGCCGATACGGTGTATCACTCCGGCATCAACGCCAGGAGCCACTCATGCCGGACGACCATCAACTCGCCGCCCACGCCGCCGCCGCCGCCGCCCGATTGCTGCTGGACCTGCGCCGCCGCCACCCGGAGGGCGGCAAGGCGCTGGGCGCGCGCGGCGACGCCGAATCCAACGCCTTGATCCTTGAGCTGCTGCGCGCGGCGCGCCCGGACGACGGCATTTTGTCCGAAGAATCCGCGCCGGATCCCGCCCGCCTGGGCGAGCGCAGGGTCTGGATCGTCGACCCGCTGGACGGCACCCGCGAATATTGCGAGCCAGACCGCGACGACTGGGCGGTGCACATCGCGCTGGCGGTGGACGGCGCCCCCACCGCCGCCGCCGTGGCCCTGCCTGCCCGCGGCGAGCTGTTCTCCACCCCCGCGCCCCAGCTTGCCGCCGCGCCGGAAGGCCGGCTGAAAATCCTGGCCAGCCGCAGCCGCCCGCCGGCGCTGGCCGAACGCGTCGCCGCCAGGCTGAACGCCGAGCTGGCGCCGATGGGCTCGGCCGGCGCCAAGGCGATGGCGGTGCTGCGCGGCGAGGCCCACGCCTATCTGCACGCCGGAGGCATGAACGAATGGGACACCTGCGCGCCGGTGGGCGTGGCGCTGGCCGCCGGCCTCTACGCGTCGCGGATAGACGGCTCGCCCTGCGTGTTCAACCAGGCGGATGTGAAGATGCCGGACCTGTTGATCTGCCGGCAGGCGCTGGCGGAGACGTTGCTGGCAGCGATCGCGGCGGAAGCCGACTGAGACGCCGCCACTGAACCGCGCCATCTGAAACCCAGACGCGCGCGGCCGCGATACTGGCGCCGGATCAACACGCCAGAAGAAAGGCCGCACCATGTCCGAAGTAACCGTCACCATCGGCGTAAGCGGCGACGCCGGCATCGTCAATTTGCCGCCCTACTTGCCTCAAACTCCCGGCGCGCGCAAACGCGGGATCGAAGGCAAGCTGCGAGAAATCCTCAGCGGCGCAGACAGCGACGGCGATGGCCATCTCGCGTACCCCAAGACTTTCCCACTCCCTGGGAGGCAATGGACTTCCTACGCGGCAAACAGATAGGCGCCGGCACCCTAGTGCGCATCAACGTAGCCGACGGCGTCTACACGCTGCCGCCCGGTGCCGTGCTGGATCTGCCCCATCCGCAAGGCGGCCAAATCCAACTGATAGGCAATCAGATCGATCCTGCCAAGTGCGTGTTGATGGCCAACTTTCCGCCCACCAACAACGCAGTGGCATGCTCAAACGGCCATCGCTTCGGCCTGCTGGACGGTTTCCGCGTGGATCTGCCGCAAAAGGCGGGCAAGCCCAACAATGTGTCTGGCATCATCGCCGTCAACGGTTCTTACATCAATCTGGGAAGCAAAATCCAGGTCAACAATTTCTACTACGGCATCAATGCTTCCTACGGCTCGACCATCAACGCGGATTTCGCTCAGGTGAGCAATGCCGGCGATGTCGGCATCTGGGCGTTTTGCGGATCGCAAATCAGTGCCCGCCATGCCCGCTCCAGTAATTGCGTGGACCGGGACAATCAATGGGGCTACGGCTTTCAGGCCGAATACGCATCGCAGATCGACTGCGAAGGCGCTTATGCGAGCGGCAACCTGAACGGCGGCTTTGCCGCGCTGTCCGGTTTCGTCACCCGCGCGCTCAACACCATCAGCGAGAACAATCTAGGATCCGGCTATTTCTCATTGTTCAGAGGAGTCGTCGAAGCCTGGGGCGGACAAGCCCGGAGCAACGGCAGATTTGGCTGGGAATGCGCGGATGGCAGCGGCATGATTTACGGCGTGGATTCCCAGCAAGACACATTGGGAACATGCAATCACTACGCCACGCTGGACACCGCCGGCGATCAAGGCCGCCTGCTTGCAACGCGAGGACCGCTGCGCGTGGATACCGCAACACATGAAAGCGTCTACTTCAACACTGGCGGCGGCCTGCAAGCGGAAATCCGAAATCAGGACGACGCCGAAAACCACGTATTCCTGCAAGGCAGCCAAACCGGCAAGCCCGCGCTCGTTTCTGTCGACGGAAAAGATCAGAGCATTGATCTGGCGCTACGCCCCAAAGGCCCAGAAGGGTACATCCAATTAGGCGCAAGCTATCGTGCGGGCACGCCGGCTGAGGCCCGCTTTATCGAGGTCAAAGGCAGCGACGACGCAAAACGCCAGGTGTGGGTAGCAAGCGGCTTCATGGAAATCAAGGACGCAGATGGCGTGATGCGAAAAGTGTTGCTGGCCTGACAAGGCTGCCGATCGAGAGGGCGCGTTGCGCCCTCTTTTTTTACTGATCAGGCTGGTATGACGCCGCTTGGCAACCACGCCGCTATCGGCTCCAGATTGAGATGCTTCTCCAGCATGTCCGCCAGCTTGTCGATATTGGTCTCGCGCAGCGCCGGGTAGTCCAGCGCCTCCGGCTCGGCCAGCCCCGCCCAGCGCAGGATGGCCTGGCAGGCGGCGGGTTCGTCGAACACGCCGTGCAGATAGGTGGCGAAGATCTGGTCGTCTTCTGAGCGCGCGCCGTCGGCCGAGCCGTCGTCGAATCTCACCGCGGGCCTGGCCAAGGCCGGCCCTTGGCTCACCCCCATGTGGATTTCGTAGCCGGCGGCTTCGACATCATCCAATGTCAGCCGGCCGCGCATCCGCGTCAGCCGCTTCTCCGGCGCCAGGGTGGTTTCCATGTCCAGCCAGCCCAGGCCGTCGCCGCTGCCCGGCTCGCTTTCCAATCCATCCGGATCGTGCAGCTTCTTGCCCAGCATCTGCAGGCCGCCGCAGATGCCCAGTACCTTGCCGCCGTAGCGCAGATGGCGGCGCAGCGCCTCCTCCCAGCCCTGGGCGCGCAGCCAGGCCAGGTCGGCCAGCACGTTCTTGCTGCCCGGCAGGACGATCAGGTCGGCCGCCGGGATGGGCTGTCCGGCACGCGCCAGCGTGAACTCCACCTGCGGATGCAGGCGCAACGGATCGAAATCGGTGTGGTTGCTGACGCGCGGCGCGGCCGGCGCGACCACGCGCAGCTTGTCGCCGCCGCCCGACGCGCCGCCGGGCTTGTCCAGGCCCATGCTGTCCTCGGCCTCCAGATGCAGGTCGTACAGATAGGGCAGCACGCCCAGCACCGGCTTGCCGGTGTGCTGCTCCAGCCAGTCGACGCCGGTCTGGAGCAGGGACGGATCGCCGCGGAAGCGGTTGATCACCAGGCCGACCACGCGCGCGCGCTCGGATTCGGACAATAACGCCAGCGTACCGGCCAGGTGGGCGAACACGCCGCCGCGCTCGATGTCGGCCACCAGAATCACCGGGCAGTCCACCGCCTCGGCAAAGCCCATATTGGCGATGTCGCCGTCGCGCAGATTGATCTCTGCCGGGCTGCCGGCGCCCTCGGCGACGATGCATTGATACTGTTCCGCCAACCTGGCGTGCGACTCCAGCACCGCCTGCATCGCGACCGGCTTGTAGCCGTGATAGCCGCGCGCCTCCATATTGCCGATGGCGCGGCCCTGGATGATCACCTGCGAGCCGGTATGGCTGTTGGGCTTGAGCAGCACCGGGTTCATATCGGTGTGCGGCTCCACGCGGCAGGCCAGCGCCTGCACCGCCTGCGAGCGGCCGATCTCGCCGCCGTCAGCCGTCACCGCGCTGTTCAGCGCCATGTTCTGCGGCTTGAACGGCGCCACCCTCACGCCGCGCCGGGCCAGCAGACGGCACAGGCCGGTGGCCAGCGCGCTCTTGCCGGCGTCGGACGTGGCGCCCTGGATCATGATGGTTTTGGCGGTCATGGTGATCTCCCTGCGCATGGATGGCTGACAACGCTTAGAATGGCGGCTTGATTCATTCCGGCCGCCCAAAGCGCGACAGACTTGCGCATTGGATAATACCGAGCGGCGGCCGGCCATTATATAGGGCCGCTTGTTGAATTCCGCATTGTTTCTGCCGATCGCGCTGCTGCTGGACCGCTTGCTGGGCGAACCGCCGCGCTGGCATCCGCTGGTCGGCTTCGGCCGGCTGGTCAAGGCCATGGAGCGGCTGGCCTACCCGGCCGCGCCGGAAGCTGAGCCGGTCTGGCGCATGCGGCTGCGCGGCGCGGCCGCCATCTCGCTGCTATTGGCGCCCTTCACGCTGGCCGCCTGGGCGCTGGCGAAGCTGCCGCTGCTGGAGATTATCGTTCCGGTTGCCCTGCTCTATCTGGCAGTCGGCGCTCGCAGCCTGGCCCAGCACGCCGAGGTGGTGCGCAAGGCATTGGCCGAAGGCGATCTTCAACTTGCCCGCGAGCGGGTGGGCTGGATCGTCAGCCGCGACACCAGCGAACTGGACGAAGCCGGCGTCGCCCACGCGACGATCGAGTCGGTGCTGGAAAACGGCAGCGACGCCGTCTTCGCCGCGCTGTTCTGGTTTCTGGTTCTGGGCGCGCCCGGCGCGGTACTGTACCGGCTGGCCAACACGCTGGACGCGATGTGGGGCTACAAGAACGATCGCTACCTGCACTTCGGCTGGGCCGCCGCCCGCTTCGACGACGCGCTGAACTATCTCCCGGCGCGGCTGGCCGCCCTCACCTATCTGCTGCTGGGCCATGCCGCCAAGGGCTGGCGCTGCTGGCGCACCCAGGCGCCGACCTGGTACAGCCCCAACGCCGGCCCGGTGATGGCGGCCGGCGCCGGCGCGCTGGGCGTCAGCCTGGGCGGCGGCGCGCGCTATCACGGCCAATGGAAGGAACGTCCGCCGCTCGGTTGCGGTCCCACTCCCACGCATGAAGACATCGGCCGCGCGGTGCGGCTGGTCAACCGGGGCATGTGGCTATGGGCGGCGTTGTCGCTGGCGGCCGCCATCTTGATCGGAGCGATCCATGCTTGAACACGGGGGCGGCCTGCTGCGCGCCGCGGCCGAATACGGCATTCCGGCCGGAGACTGGCTGGACCTGTCCACCGGCGTCAATCCCAATGGCTGGCCGGTGCCCACTTTATCCGCTGACAGCTGGCTGCGGCTGCCGCAAAACCATGACGGGCTGGAGGCGGCGGCGGCGGAATATTACGGCAGCGACAAGCTGCTGGCCGTGGCCGGCTCTCAGCCGGCGATCCAGCTGCTGCCGCGGCTGCGCGCGCCCTGCCGCGTCGGCATGCTGGCGCTGTGCTACGCCGAGCATCCCCACCACTGGCAGAAACGCGGACACCAGCTGTTCCGGCTGTCTCCGGACGAGCTGGCAGCCGGCATCGACCAGTTGGACGTGGTGTTGCTGTGCAATCCCAACAACCCCACCGGCGACCGCTTCAGCCCGGCGCTGCTGGAAAGCTGGCGGCAGCGGCTGGCCGCGCGCGGCGGCTGGCTGGTGGTGGACGAGGCGTTTCTGGATGCGGCGCCGGAGGACAGCATGCTGCCGCGCATCGGCAAGCCGGGACTGATCGTGCTGCGCTCGATCGGCAAGTTCTTCGGCCTGGCCGGCGCGCGCGCCGGATTCGTGTTCGGCTGGCCGGAACTGCTGCAGGCGCTGGCCGAGGAGCTGGGGCCATGGACGGTGGCTGGCCCGGCGCGCGAGGCGGTAAAGCTGGCGCTGCGCGACATCGCCTGGCAACAGACGATGAAAACCAAGCTGCAGCGCGACAGCTCCAGGCTGCAACGCTGCCTGGAGCGGCACGGCCTGCCGCCCGCCGGCGGCTGCGAATTGTTCCAGTGGGCACCTGGCGCGCGCAGCCTTTCAACGCACCGCTACCTGGCCGGCCGCGGCATCCTGACCCGCTACTTCGAATCCATCCCCAGCCTGCGCTTCGGCCTGCCCAAGACCGACGCCGACTGGGTTCGGCTGGAGCAGGCGCTCACCGACTGGCGGCGGCACGACATCCGCGATTGAGCGAACGCGACGGAGCCCGGCGCGGCGGTTCACAGCATCGGCGTTGTCACGTATGATCCAGTCCAATCAATGACGGTGCCCCTAGAGGGTGAAACGGGAACGCGGTGCGAAACCGCGGCTGCCCCCGCAACTGTAAGCGCAGAGTCCACGCCTGACGCCACTGGCCCCTAGCAAGGTCGGGAAGGCGGCGCCGGACGACGACGCGCGAGCCAGGAGACCGGCCGTCATACGTGTCGACGCAAGCAGAAACCGGGCGGGGTGTACCGGGGGATACGCACATGCGCCGCCCATGAAAAACCAGCGGACTGTGCCCTCGCTTGCGCGACGTGAATCGTCTCCGAGGGCACCATGCATCCATCCACCGCGCCGACCGCCGGCCGTCGCCTGGCGCGCCACGCGCCCATTCTCGCCGGTCTGATCCTGGCCAATCTCCTGGCCTGGGCCTGGGCGTTCGCCGCCTTCGCCGATCACCCGGCCCAGCTCGCCACCGCGCTGCTGGCCTACCTGTTCGGCCTGCGCCACGCGGTGGACGCAGACCACATCGCCGCCATCGACAACACCGTGCGCAAGCTGATGCAGGAAAAACGCCGGCCGTCGACGGTGGGCCTGTTCTTTTCCTTGGGCCACTCGGCGGTGGTCGTCATCGCCGTGGCGCTGATCGTGTTCGCCGCCAGCGCGCTGCAAAGCCGCGTGACTGGCTTCAAGGAAATAGGCGGCGTCATCGGCACCAGCGTGTCGGCCTTCTTCCTGCTGACGCTGGCGCTGATCAACCTGTCGTCCTTGCGCGCGGTGTGGGGCGCCTTCCGCCGCGCCCGCGCCGGAGAAGCCATCTGCGACGAGCAGCTGGACCTGCTGTTGAACAACCGCGGCCTGATCGCGCGCATGCTCAAACCCCTGTTCAAGATGGTGACCAAGAGCTGGCACATGCTGCCCATCGGCTTTTTGTTCGGCCTTGGCTTCGACACCGCCACCGAGATCGGCCTGTTCGCCATCGCCACCTCGCAAAGCGCCCACGGCGTGGCGCTGTGGCACATCATGGTATTCCCGGTGCTATTCGCCGCCGGCATGGCGCTAGTGGACACGCTGGACAGCATGATGATGGTGGAAGTCTATGGCTGGGCCTTCGTCAAGCCGGTGCGCAAGCTGTGGTACAACCTGACCATCACCTTCGTCTCCGTCATCGTCGCCGTCGGCATCGGCGGGCTGGAAGGCCTGGGCCTGCTGGCCGACAAGCTGCAGCTCACCGGCGCTTTCTGGGACTGGATCGCCGCGCTCAACGACGACCTGGCCCACTTCGGCTACTTCGTCGTCGCCGTCTTCCTGTTCACCTGGATCGCCTCCGCCGGCATCTACAAATGGAAGCGCTTCGACCAACTGACGCCGGAGGCGCGATGAGAACCCACGACAAACACGTGCTGATGTGCACCGGCCCGCGCTGCACGCCCGACGGCCAGGGCTCGGAAGCGATGTTCCTGCACCTGGGCCGCACCATAGACGCCTGCGAAGGCCTGCGCGCCAAGCGCACCCGCAGCCACTGCTTCGCCGTGTGCAAGGAAGGCCCGGTGATGGTGGTGTACCCGGACGGCGTCTGGTACCGCAAGGTCAGCGAAGCCGACGTCGAGCGCATCGTCTGCCAGCATCTGAAGGACGGCTCGCCCGTCGAAGAATTGATCTTCCATAAAACCGGCATCGGCGACATCGCCCCGGAGACCCAGGCATGAGCGCCGAAATCGCATTGCTGAGCCACGCCGGCACCGACCTCGCCGCGCTGTCGCGCGCGCGCTGGCCTGAGGATTTCCCCGCGGTCGCCGGCATCGCGCTGCAAGGCATAGCCGACGAAGCCGCGATGCAGACACTGCTGGACGGCCAGCTTGCCAACGCCCGCGCCATCGTGCTGCGCGTGCTGGGCCGCGCCGACGCGATACCCGGCCTGGAGCGGCTGCTGGCCCACGCCCGCCGCGTGCAATGCGCCGTCATCGTGGTCAGCGGCACAGGCGAGCCGGATCCGGAACTGCAAGCGCTATGCAGCGCGCCGGTATCGCTGCAGCAGGATGTCCACGCCTATCTGCAGGCCGGCGGCAGCGCCAACCTGGGCGAGATGATGCGCTGCCTGGCGGATAGACTGCTGCTGACCGGCTTCGGCTACCAGAGCCCGCTGCCGCTGCCGGAGCACGGCGTCTACCACCCGGAGCTGGCCGCGCCCTGCTCGCTGGAAGATTGGCTCGAAATCCGCCATCCGGACTGGCCGACCGTCGGACTGTGCTTCTACCGCGCCCACTGGCTGTCCGGCAACACCCGCTTCATCGATCTGCTGGTGGACTGCCTGGCCGAGCGCGGCGTCAACGCGCTGCCGGTGTTCACCTCGTCCTTGCGAACGATACAGGAAGGCGGCCTGCCGGCGGCATTGGCGCTGCTGGCCGATCCGCGCGCCAAGGTGTCCTTGCTGATCAACACCACCTCGTTCGCGATGGGCGACATCAACAACGACGGCCCCACCCAGCCCGGCTGGGCGGTGGAGGCGTCGGACCGGCTGGATCTGCCAGTGCTGCAGGCCATCACCAGCAGCATGACCCGCGAGCAGTGGGAAGCGTCCGACCGCGGCTTCAACCCGCTGGACACCGCGATGAACGTGGCGCTGCCAGAGTTCGACGGCCGCATCATCGGCGTGCCGCTGAGCTTCAAGCAGCCGGCCGAGGCCGGCCAGGCCGAGCAATACGCGCCGCTGCCGGACCGCGCCCGCCGCCTGGCCGGCATCGCCGCCCGGCTGGCCCGGCTGCGCCATGTGGAAAACGCCGGCAAGCGCATCGCCTTCATCTTCACCAACTCCAACAGCAAGGCCTCGCAGATCGGCAACGCGGTGGGCCTGGATTCGCCCGCGTCTCTATACTCGATGCTGCGCGGCATGCAGACACGCGGCTACCAGATGGCGGAGCTGCCGCCTGACAGCGACGCGCTGATGCACGAGCTGATAGACCGCGGCGCCTACGATCAGGATTACCTGACCGCCGAGCAGATGAAAAACGCCGCCGCCCGCGTGCCGGCCAAGCGTTATCAAGCCTGGTTCGACGAGCTGCCTGACGCGCTGCGCGACAAGATGCTGCAGCGCTGGGGCCAGCCGCCGGGCGGCGCCTACGTCGACGGCGACGAACTGGTGTTTTCCGGCCTGGATTACGGCAATGTCTTCGTCGCGCTGCAGCCGCCGCGCGGCTACGGCATGGACCCGGACGCCATCTACCACACCCCGGACCTGCCGCCCACCCACCACTACTACGCGCTGTACCGCTGGCTGCGCGACGACTGGCGGGCCGACGCCATCGTCCACGTCGGCAAGCACGGCACGCTGGAATGGCTGCCGGGCAAGGGCGTGGGCCTGTCGCAGAACTGCTTCCCGGACGCGCTGTTGGGCGACATGCCTCTGTTCTACCCCTTCATCGTCAACGATCCGGGCGAAGGCTCGCAGGCCAAGCGCCGCGGCCACGCGGTGATCATCGACCACCTGACCCCGACGATGACCACCGCCGACAGCTACGGCCCGCTGGCGCAGCTGACCCAGCTGGTGGACGAGTACTACCAAGTGGAGCTGTTGGACCCGAACAAACTGCCGCTGCTGCAGCAGCAGATCTGGGACCTGATCAAGGAAGCCAAGCTCGACACCGACCTGGCGGCGATGCTGAAGCACGACCATGACCACGGTCATGAACACGATCACGACCATGGCCATCACCATGGCCACGACCATCACCCGCATGGCGGACACCAGCATGCGCCCGCCGCCGTCCACGGCAAATACCGGCCGCAAGCGGCCAAGCCGACGGCCGCGATGAAACCGGCGACGGCCGCGGCGGCGAAATACCGCCCGGCCAAGGCCGAGCACGGCCATGGGCACCATCACCACCACGATCATGGCGACCATGGCCATCACCACGACCACCATGACCACCATCATCATGATCATCACGGCCACGACCACCACGACCATGACCACGACTGGGACGACACGCTGAACGAAGAAGGCGTGCCCTTGAGCCTGGCCAAGATGGACGGCGTGGACGTCGCCCACCTGATCGAGGACATAGACGGCTATCTGTGCGAGCTGGGCGCGGCGCAGATCCGCGACGGCCTGCACGTGCTCGGCAACGCCCCGCGGGGCGAGGCGCTGATCGACATGCTGCTGGCGCTGACCCGGCTGCCCAACCTCGGCATCCCCGGCCTGCCCGCCAGCGTGGCGGCGGCCTGCGGCGGCGACTGGCCGCTGTGGCAGCAAGACCAGGGCAAGCGCCTCTCTGAGACGCCCACTGCCTTGCAGACCTTGGCCAGCCAAGCCCTGGTCACCCGCGCCGACGCGCACGACGCGGTGCTGAAGCTGGCGCGCGCGCTGATCGCCGAGCTGGCCGCGCGCGGCTACGACGCCACCGCCATCCCGGCCGCCGTCGAATGTGTACTGCCCGGCATTGAGCCGAACGCCGATCTGGAACGGGTGCTGAACTTCGTCTGCGCCGAGCTGTGTCTCAAGCTCGCCCGCACCGCCGAAGAGATAGACAATCTGCTGCGCGGCCTGGAGGGCGGCTACGTGCCGGCCGGCCCCAGCGGCGCGCCGACGCGCGGCATGGCCCACATCCTGCCCACCGGCCGCAATTTCTATTCGGTGGACCCGCGCAGCCTGCCCTCGCAAGCCGCCTGGCGCATCGGCGACGGCCTGGCGCGCGAGATGCTGGCCCGCCATCTGAAAGAAACCGGCCAATATCCGGAATCAGTTGCCATCAGCGTGTGGGGCACCAGCGCGATGCGCACCCACGGCGACGACATCGCCGAAATCCTGTCGCTGCTCGGCGTCAAGCCGCGCTGGCAGCAGGAAAGCCGCCGCGTGCAGGGCCTGGAAATCATTCCCCTGGCCGAGCTGGGCCGGCCGCGCATCGACGTCACCGTGCGCATCAGCGGCTTCTTCCGCGACGCCTTCCCCCATCTGATTGCGCTGGTGGACGAGGCGGTGCACACCGTGGCGCGGCTGGACGAGCCGGCGGAGCAGAACTTCCTGCGCAAGCACTACCTGGCCGACTTGAAGAACGAACTCTTAGGCAAGCTGCCCGACGCCGACGCGCAATCGCTGTACCGCGTGTTCGGCGCCAAGCCCGGCAGCTACGGCGCCGGCATCCTGCCGCTGATCAACGAGCAGAACTGGCAGAACGACGCCGACTTCGCCACCGCCTACGTCAACTGGGGCGGCTACGCCTACGGCCGCGAGGCCAACGGCGCCGACGCCCGCGATGCGCTGCGCCACCGGCTGGCGGGCGTGGAAGTCGCCCTGCACAATCAGGACAACCGCGAGCACGACATCTTCGACAGCGACGACTACCTGCAATACCACGGCGGGATGATCGCGACGATACGCAGCCTCAGCGGCCGCCAGCCGCGCGCCTTCTTCGGCGACAGCCACAATCCGGAAGCGCCCGCGGTGCGCGGCCTGAAGGAGGAAGTGCTGCGCGTGTTCCGCTCGCGGGTGGCCAACCCCAAGTGGATCGCCGGCATCCAGAAGCACGGCTACAAGGGCGCGCTGGAGCTGACCGCCACCGTCGACTACCTGTTCGGCTACGACGCCACCGCCCAGGTGGTGGACGACTGGGTCTACGAGCAGCTGGCGCAAAGCTACGCGCTGGACCCGTCTATGCAGCAGTTCTTCGCCGACAGCAACCCATGGGCGCTGAACGCCATCACCGACCGCCTGCTGGAAGCCGCGCAGCGCCAGCTGTGGGCGGAGCCGGACCCCGCCACGCTGGCCGCCCTGCGCCAGCTGCACCTGGATAGCGAAGCGCTGCTGGAAGCGCGCGGAGAAAACCAAGCATGAGCTCGACTTACCCCTTCGCCGCCATCGTCGGCCAGGAACAACTGAAGCAGGCGCTGCTGATCTGCGCCGTCGATCCGACGGTCGGCGGCGTGCTGGTGCGCGGCGACAAGGGCAGCGCCAAGAGCACCGCCGCCCGCGGCCTGGCCGCCGTGCTGCCGGCCATACGCCGGGCGACCGGCTGCGGCTACAACTGCGAGCCCGACCATCCGCTGCCGCTGTGCCCGGTGTGCTCCGGCGACGCGCGCGCGCTGCATGACGGCCCGGTGCCCTTCATCAACCTGCCGCTGGGCGCCACCGAGGACCGCGTGCTGGGCAGCCTGGACTTCGAAAAGGCGCTGCAGGGCGGCAAGCAGGCGTTCAAACCCGGCCTCTTGGCGGCGGCCCACCGCGGCATGCTCTACATCGACGAAGTGAATCTGCTGGCCGACCACCTGGTGGACGTGCTGCTGGACGCAGCCGCGATGGGCGTCAACACCGTGGAGCGCGAGGGCCTGGCGGTCAGCCACCCGGCGCGGGTGACGCTGCTCGGCACCATGAACCAGGAAGAAGGCGATCTGCGGCCGCAGTTGCTGGACCGCTTCGGCCTGATGGTGGACGTGGCCGCGCCGCGCGAGCCTGCCCTGCGCGCCGAGGTGGTGCGCCGCCGCCTGGCCTTCGAGGCCGACCCGGCCGGCTTCGCCGCCCAATGGCAGACCCACAGCGAGGCGATGCGCGAAAACATCGCCGCCGCCCGCGCGCTGCTGCCGCAAACCCGGCTCAGCGATAGCCTGTTCCACTTCGTCAGCGAGCTGTGCTGCGAATTCGACGTCAGCAGCCTGCGCGCCGACATCGTGCTGAACAAGGCCGCGCGCGCGCTGGCCGCGCTGGACGGCCGCGCGGACGCCAGCGCAGAAGACATCCGCGACGCCGCCCGGCTGGTGCTGCCGCACCGCCGCCGCCGCAAGCCCTTCGAACAAAGCGGGCTGGACCAGGACAAGCTGGAGCAGATGACGCGGCAGGCGTCCAATCCGCCCCCTCCGCCGCCGCAGGACCAGGGCGACGCCACGCAGCCGCCGCCGGACGCCGACGGCGAGCAGGAGCCGAGGCCTTCCGGCCATGGTTCGGAGCAGATCTTCGCCGCGGCGCCGGCCGGCGACATCGCCCGCATCCGCGTCCAGGCGCCCTCGTCCGGCGACGCGGCCGGCCGCCGCAGCGACGGCGCCAGCCGCCAGCGCGGCCATTACGTGCGCGCCGAGGCCAACCCGCAGCCGGCCCAGCTGGCGGTGGACGCCACGCTGCGCCACGCGATCTTGCGCGATCCGGACCACTTCGCCGTCACCCGCGCCGACCTGCACGACAAGGTGCGCGTCGCCAAGCAGGGCAATCTGATTCTGCTGGTGGTGGACGCCTCGGGATCGATGGCCGCGCGCCAGCGGATGAAACAGGTCAAGGGCGCCGTGCTGAGCCTGCTGGAAGACGCCTACCGCCGCCGCGACCAGGTGGCGCTGATCGCCTTCCGCGGCCAGCAGGCCGAGCTGCTGCTGCCGCCGTGCAACCGCGTCGAGCAGGCCGAACTGGCGCTGCGCGAGCTGCCCACCGGCGGCCGCACGCCGCTGGCGCACGCGCTGGCGCTGGCCGCCGACACGCTGTCCCGCCAGCTCGGCGGCCCGGCGCCGCTATTGGTCATCCTCAGCGACGGCCGCGCCAATGTGGCGCTGGACGGCGACGGCGACCCGTGGCGGCAGGCGCTGGACCTGGCCGGCCAGCTGGCCGGCGCGCCGGCGCTGGTGCTGGACACCGAGCAGGACTTCGTCCGCCTGGGCCGCGCCCGCGAGCTGGCCGAGGCGCTGGGCGCGGAATACCTGGCTTGCGACGCCCTCACCGGCGAGCAGCTGACATTGACGATTCAACAAAGACTGGGCCGCTGAGATGACGGGCAAGGTTTACCTGATAGGCGCCGGCCCCGGCGACCTGGACATGCTGACGCTGAAGGCCGCGCGTTGCCTGAAGCTGGCCGACGTGGCGCTGGTCGACGATCTGGTGCATCCGGACATTCGCACCCTGCTGCGGCCGGACGCCGAAATCGTGCCGGTCGGCAAGCGCGGCGGCTGCCCGTCTACGCCCCAGGCGGCCATCGAGCAAAGAATGATAGACGAGGCGCGGGCCGGCAGGACGGTGGCGCGCCTCAAGGGCGGCGACCCCTTCGTCTTCGGCCGCGGCGGCGAGGAAATGCTGACGCTGCAAGCGGCCGGGGTCGAAGTGGAAATCGTCAACGGCCTCAGCGCCGGCCTGGCGGTGCCGGCCACGCTGGGCATCCCGCTGACCCACCGCCATTTCGTCCACGGCGTGACCTTCGTCTCAGGCCACCCGCACCAGGACGGCGACGAGCCCAACTGGCAGGCGCTGGCGCAAAGCGGCATGACGCTGGTGATCTATATGGGCGTCAAGCGGCTGCCCTGGATCCGCGCCGAACTGCTGCGCCACGGCCTGAAACCCGACACCCCGGCGGCGGCGATAGAAAACGGCACGCTGCCGCAGCAGCGCCAGGTGCTGAGCACGCTGGACGCGCTGGAACAAGACATGAGCGCGGCCGGCATCCACAGCCCGGCGCTGATCGTCATCGGACCGACGGTGGCGCTGGCGTCCTGTAGTCCGTCCGCCGCCAACGAAACAAGGAAGGAATACGCATGATCATCTGCATAGGCGCCGGCCCCGGCGACATCGGCTACCTGCCGCAGCGCTCGGCCCAATTGATACGCGAGGCCGACGTGGTGGCCGGCTTCAACGCGGTGGTGGACGTGGTCCGCCCGCTGATCCCCGACAGCGCCGAAGTGATCCAGATGGGCTACCGCGACCAGGTGGCCCAGCTGGACATCGTCGCCGAGCGCCACCATGCCGGCAAGAAGTGCGTGGTGGTGTTCATGGGCGACATCCACTTCAGCGGCTTCCAGTACCTGGAGCGGGTCGAACGCGCCTGCGGCCACCCGGTGGAAACGATACCCGGCATCTCGTCGGCGCAGATCCTGGCCTCGCGCGGCAAGGTGTGCTTCGACGAAACCAGCTTCATCACCTTCCACCGCCGCGGCGACCTGACCCCGTTCAAGCGCCATCTGGTGCACGTGCTGCAGGATGGCCGCAACGCCATCGTGATCCCCTGCCCCTGGGACGAGGCGCGCTCCTTCATGCCCTGGCACATCGCCGCCTATCTGCTGGAAAACGGCATCCCGGCCGGCCAGCCGGTGGAGGTGTGGGAAAACCTGACCCGCAACGAGGCGGAATGGCGCGGCACCCTGGCCGAGTGCGCAGAGCAGCGCTTCTCCGACATGAGCATCATGCTGATCCGCACGCTCGCGCCGATGGACAGCCAGATCGAGCCGACCCACAAATGAGCGCGCAAGACTACGCCATCGTGCTCGCCGGCCACGGCAGCCGCGACCCGGACGGGGTGAACGAATTCATGCAGCTGGTGGACGCGCTGAAGGCGCGCGCCGGCGACCGCCCCGTCGCCCACGGCTTTCTGGAATTCGCCCGACCGACCATAGACGAGGCGGTGGAGCAGGTGATCGCCGCCGGCGCCAAGACCGTGGTGATGGTGCCCGGCGTGCTGCTGGCCGCCACCCACGCCAAGAACGACATGCCCAGCGAGTTGCTGGCGCTGCAGCAGGCGCATCCCGGCGTAACTTTCCACTTCGGCGCGGCGCTGGACCTGCATCCGCGGCTGTTGGCGCTGTGCCGCCAGCGCATCGTCGAGGCCGAGGCCGCGTCGCCGCAGACTGTGTCGCGCAATGACGCCTGTCTGGTCGTCGTCGGCCGCGGCACCTCGGACCCGGACGCCAACTCCGAAATCTCCAAGCTCGCGCGGATGCTGGAGGAAGGCCTGGGCTTCGCCGCCTCCTTCGTCTGCTACTCCGGCACCGCCAAGCCGCTGGTGGCCGACGGCCTGCGCGCCGCCGCCATGCTGGGCTACCGCCGCATCGTGGTGCTGCCCTACTTCCTGTTCGACGGCGTGCTGGTCAAGCGCATCTACGGCGCGGCGGCGGACCTGGCGGCGCGCCATCCGGAGATCGAGGTGCTGAGCGCCGGCTACCTGGGCCCGGACGCCCAAGTGGCCGAGGTGTTCCTGGAGCGGGCGCAGCAAGGCGTGGAAGGCCGCGCGGCGATGAACTGCGCGCTGTGCAAGTACCGGGTGCAAATCGTCGGTTTCGAGCAGCAAGTGGGCGAGCCGCAGCGCGGCCACCACGGCAAGGTGCGCGGCCTGCTGGAACGCGAGCCAACCGCCAATCAGCCGCCGGCCTGGAAGCGCTACACCCCGCATCCGATCGAAGCCGAAAGCATGCGCATCATAGATGAAGGCCGCGACTGGTCGGCCTTCCCGGCCGAGCAGCGCACCGCGCTGATGCGGCTGGTGCACACCACCGGCGACTTCAACAGCGTCGACGACCTGTTCTTCTCGGCCGGCGCCTGCGAAACCGGCATGCGCGCGCTGCTGCGCTGCCGCCGCGTGGTCACCGACGTCACCATGGTGGAAACCGGCCTCAAGCGCGAAGTGCTGCGCCAGCTGGAAGTGGAAACCTGGTGCGGCGTGCACGACGAGGAAACCCGGCTGCTGGCCGAGGCCAGCGGCCTCACCCGCTCCGCCGCCGGCATCCGCCGCGCCTGGCAAAAGTTCGGCAACGACTGCGTGGTGGCGATAGGCGACGCGCCCACCGCCATCCGCGAAGTGGTGCGCCTGGTGCGCGATCACGGCTGGCGGCCGCAACTGGTGGTCGGCCTGCCGGTGGGCTTCGTCGGCACCCGCGAATGCAAGGAAGAGCTGCGCGCGCTGCTGCAAGTGCCGCGCATCACCAACCGCGGCACCCGCGGCGGCTCGCCGTGGGCGGCCACCGTGGTCAACGCGCTGATGATAGACGCGATCGAACACGTCCATCAGCAGCAGCAACGGGAAGAATGAGCCCGGTGCGCCAGCCCTACGACCTCGCCGCCCCCGCGCCCAACGGCATGCGCCGCGGCCGCACCACCGGCAGCTGCGCCACCGCCGCCGTCAAGGCGGCGCTGATGCTGTTGCTGGACGGCGTGGACGCCGACAAGGTCTTCATCAGCCTGCCGGACCCGGACTTTTACCTGGCGGTGCCGGTGCAGAGCGTGGCCTGGCTGGACGAAAACACCGTGCGCGCCGAAGTGCTGAAGTACGCCGGCGACGACCCGGACAACACCGACGGCGCGACGATATTCGCCGAGGTGAAGTTGAACGACACCGGCGCGTTGCGCTTCCTCGCCGCGGCCGGCGTCGGCATGGTCACCCAGCCCGGCCTGCGCATCCCGCCCGGCGAGCCGGCGATCAACCCGGTGCCGCGGCAGATGATGCGGATGGCGGTGGATGAAGCGCTGGCCGGCCGGCCCGACCCCGGCTTCGACCTTGCGATAGGCTGCGTCGACGGCGACAAGATCGCCAAGCGCACCTTCAACCCTATGCTAGGCATCGTCGGCGGCATCTCCATCCTGGGCACCAGCGGCATCGTCGAGCCGATGTCGCAGGCGGCGTGGATCGCGTCGATCGAAGTCTATGTGCGGGTGGCGCTGGGCGAGCTGCCGCCGGCCATCGCCCTCACCCCCGGCAAGATAGGCCGCGGCTACGCCGCCGACACGCTGGGGCTTCAGAAGAAACAGGTCGTCCAGATCGCCAACTTCGTCGGCGACTCACTGGACTTCGCCGAGTCGGTGCTGGTCGAACAGGGCCGCATCCTGGACACGCTGTGGGTGCTGGGCCACCCGGGCAAGATCGCCAAGCTGCTGGACGGCGTATGGGACACCCACTCCGGCAAGAGCGGCATGGCGATGGACGCCGTCGCCGGCGTCGCCGCCGACCTGGGCCATGCGCCCGAGCTGGTGGCGCAAATCAAACAAGCGAATACCGTGGAGAACGTAGTGCAGATCATGAGCAGCCAGCCGGACGCGCGCGGCTACTGGATGGAAATAGAACGCCGCACCGCCGCGCGGATGGCGAGCAAGGTGCCCAGCGTGCGGCAAGTGGCGGTGCGCCTGTTCAGCATGGACGGCACGCCGCTGGGAGAAGCCGCATGAAGCTGGGCACGCTCATAGGCATAGGCGTGGGCCCCGGCCCGGCCGGGCTGATTCCGGTGGCGGCGCTGGCTGCCCTGCGCGAGGCCGACATCGTCTACCTGCCGCGCGCCACCTCCAGCGACACGTCCGTCGCCCGCCAATGCCTGGCCGGACTGGGGCTGGACGAAAGCCGCTTTCGCGAAATCGAGTTCGAAATGAATCCGGACCGCGGCGCGCTGTCGCGCCATTACGGCGCGCTGGCCGAGCGACTGGCCGCCGAACTGAAAACCGGCCGGAACGTCGCCTACCTGACCATAGGCGATTCGATGACCTACTCCACCTACGGCTATCTGCTGGCGGCGCTGCGCGAAATGCTGCCGACGCTGGAGACGCAGACCTTCCCCGGCGTCACCAGCTTCGCCGCCACCGCGTCGGCGCTGTCCTGGCCGCTGGGCGAAGGCAAGGAACGCATCCTGATCCTGCCCTGCCCCGACGACATGGCCGAGCTGCAAGCCGATATCGAAAGCCACGACATCGTGGTGCTGATGAAGATAGGCAAGCGGCTGCCCGACGTGCTGGCGCTGCTGAACCAGATGGGCATCGCCCAGCTGTGCGCCTTCGCCCGCCGCATCGGCCTGCCCGGCGAAGTGCTGTGCGCCGACGCCTCGCAATTGACGGCCGAGGCCAGCGGCTACCTCGCCACCATGCTGATCCGCAAGACAGCCAGAGAAAGACGCCATTCATGAAAGTGTATTTCATCGGCGCCGGCCCCGGCGCCGCCGACCTGATCACGCTGCGCGGCAGCCGCCTGTTGGGCTCAGCCCCCATGGTGCTGTACGCCGGCTCGCTGGTGCCGGCCGAGATGCTCAGCCACTGCCGTCCGGACGCTGAAATCCACGACACCGCCGAGCTGAACCTGGACCAGCAGGAAGCGCTGTACCGCCGCGCCCAGGCCGAGGGCAAGGACGTGGCGCGGCTGCACTCCGGCGACCCGGCCATCTACGGCGCCACCAACGAGCAGATGCGCCGGCTGGAAGCGCTTGGCATCGCCTATGAAGTGGTCCCCGGCGTGTCCTCGTTCACCGCCGCCGCCGCCGCATTGGGCAGCGAACTGACCCGCCCCGAGGTGTCTCAATCCATCATCCTCACCCGCACCAGCGGCCGCGCCAGCGCGGTGCCGGAGACCGAGTCGATCGCCAGCTTCGCCGCCCACCGCGCGACGATGTGCATCTTCCTGTCCGGCCAGCGGCTGAAACAGACCGTCGCCGACCTGTCGCTGCACTACCCGCCCAGCACCCCGGTGGCGCTGGTGCGCCGCGCCAGCTGGCCGGACCAGTCCGTCCACCGCTCCACGCTGGGCAAGATGCTGTCCGAGGTGAAGCAGAAAGACTGGCTGCTGACCACATTGCTGCTGGTGGGCGAGGCGCTGTCGCGCGAAGGCGGCGTCGAATCCAGCCTGTACGCGGCCGGCTTCACCCACATCTTCCGCGACGGCGACGAGCGCAAGGCCAAGCGGACCAGCCTGCAGAAAGAAAACCAGGCATGAGCCGCGCCGTGTGGCTGGTGCGCGCCGAAGCGCTGCCCTTGGGGCAGAAGCTGGCCTCGGCGCTGGACGCCCGGCTGTACCAGCCGTGGCTGGAGGCGGATGCCAGCGGCCGCGAGCAATTCCGCGCCGCCTTCCACGCGCACAGCCATTGGGTACTGGTGATGGCCAGCGGCATCGCCGTCCGCTACTTGGACGGCCTGCCGCAAAGCAAGTACAGCGATCCGGCGGTGGTGGTGATGGACGAAGCCGCCCGCTTCGCCATCCCGCTGTTGTCCGGCCACGAAGGCGGAGCGAATGACCTTGCCTACGAAGCGGCGCGGCTGACCGGCGCCATCCCGGCCGTCACCACCGCCACCGAGGCCGTCAAGCCGCTGACGCTGGGAATTGGCTGCCGCCGCGGCAAAAGCGCCGAAGCCATCGAACAAGCGGTATTGCAAGCCTTGGCCGGCCGGCCGCTGTCCGACGTGCGCGAAGCGGCGACGATAGACCTGAAGGCCGACGAAGAAGGCCTATTGGCATTCTGCGCCCGCCACGCGCTGCCGCTGCGCGTCATCGCCCGCGAAGACGTCGCCGCCCGCGGCTGGGCCGGCGCGCCGTCGGACTGGGTGCGGCAGAACGTGGGTGTGGACGGCGTGTGCGAGCCCTGCGCGCTGATCGCCAGCCCGCGAGGGAGGTTGATCGTGCCCAAGACTGCGTTGGATGGGGTGACGGTGGCGGTGGTGGAGGATGGGCCAATTGTTTGAGTTCAAAAAACAAGTTGTGCCTGCTTTGCAGGCATCATTTAGGGGCGGTTCCACCGCCAGGGGCAAGGGGGGCTGCGCGGCCAGCCCCCCTTGCCCGCCCGCCGGGCGGAACCACACATCAACAGCGCCAAAACAATTACAGAATGCAAAATCAAGAGAACACATCCATGACCGGCAAACTCTACCTCGTCTCGGTCGGCCCCGGCCGCGCCGAACTGATCCCCGACCTCGCCCGCCAGGCGCTGGCGGCAAGCGACGTGATCGTTTCCTACGACCTCTACCTGACCTGGGTGCAACCGTGGATCGCCGGCAAGGACATCCGCACGCTGCCGCTGACCCAGGAGCGCGAGCGCGCCCAGCTGGCGCTGGAGGAGGCCCGCGCCGGCAAGACCGTGGCTCTGCTGTCCAGCGGCGACATCGGCGTCTACGCGATGGCCACGCTGGCTTACGAAGACATGCGCGAGGACGATGTGTTCGACGTGCAGCTGATCCCCGGCATCACCTCAGCCAACTCCTGCGCGTCGCTGCTAGGCGCGCCGCTGTCGCACGATTTCGCCACCCTGAGCCTGTCGGACCTGCTGTGCCCGTGGGAATGGATCGAAACCCGCGCCCGCCACATCGCCCAGGCAGACTTGGCGGTGGTGTTCTACAACGTGCAAAGCCGCCAGCGCCAGGAAGGCGTCTACCGCATCCTGGACATCATGCTGGAGCACAAGAAGCCTGAGACATTGTGCGGCATCGTCCGCAACGCCTACCGCGAAGACCAGGCGGTGGAGATCGTCACGCTGGCCGAGCTGCGGACCCGCCGCTTCGACATGCTGACCAGCATCGTCATCGGCAACCGCTTCACCCGCCGCAAGCGCAACTGGATGTTCACCCCGCGCGGCTACTTCAACTGGGACAACACCAGCGACACGGTCAAGGCCGACACGCTGCCCGCCGGCGCCGCCTGGGTGTTTTCCGGCACCAGCGACGGCAACGCGCTGTCGCGCGCCATCGCCGACGCCGGCCGCCCCGTGGTGATCAGCAGCGCCAGCGATTACGGCAACGAACAGGCGCAGCAGGCCGTGCCCGGCGTCGCCACCGTCAGCGGCCGGCTGGGCGTGGAGCGCCGCCGCGAGCTGCTCTCCGGCAGCCAGGCTTCGGCCATCGTCGACGCCACCCACCCCTACGCCAGCGAGATGTCGCAGCAGTTGATGGCGCTGGCCGAGGAGCTCGCCCTGCCCTATCTGCGCTACGAACGGCCGGCCAGCGCCAGCGCGCATCCAGTCATCCGCTGCGCCGACAGCGACGAAGCCGCGAGGCTGGCGATGGCTAAAGGACGCCGCGTCTTCCTCGCCACCGGCAGCAAGGAGCTGCACCGCTTCCTCGCCGCCGACGCGGAGCGAAAACAGCAATGGTTCGTGCGCCTGGCCCCTGACCCGCAGCATTTGCAGCGGGCATTGGACCTGGGCATTCCGCGCGCGCGCGTCTGCGCGATGCAGGGCCCTTTCTCGCAGGCCGCCAACGAGGCGCTGTGGCGCGACTGGGAAATCGACTGCGTGATCAGCAAGGACGGTGGCGAGGCCGGCGGCTTCGACGCCAAGGCGGCTGCCGCGGCGGCGCTGGGCATCCCGTTCATCGTCATCGACCGACCGCGACTGGACTATCCGCAAACATTCAGCGACTTTGACGCCGTGCTGGCGGCCCTGCCGCAGGGAGGCCAGGCATGAGCGCCCCGCGCCTTCCCGTCACCGTATTGACCGGCTTCCTCGGCGCCGGCAAGACCACGCTGCTGTCCAAGCTGCTGGAGAACAACAAGCAGCGCCGGCTGGCCATCCTGGTCAACGAGTTCGGCGAGGTGTCGATAGACGGCGGGCTGCTGCGCGACGCCGACGCCGGCGGCGTGGAAATCCACGACCTCGCCAATGGCCTGGTCGCCTACGACGACGACGCCGACTTCCTGCCCACCATGCTGGCGCTGTGGCAGCGCCGCCAGCAGATCGACCACGTGCTGATCGAAACCTCCGGCCTGGCGTTGCCCAGCGCGGTGATGGCCCAGCTGCAGAGCGAGGCGCTGGCGCCCTACTTCGTGCTGGACGCCACGTTGGCGGTGGTCGACACCCCGCTGCTGCTGGCCGGCCATTTCGCGCCGGCCGGAGACGGCGGCAAGACCGACGCGGTGGCGGAGCTGTTCTACCAGCAGCTGGGCCACGCCGACATCGTGGTGCTGAACAAGATAGACGCGCTGTCCGCCGACGATCTGCTGGCGGCGGAGGAAGCTGTGCGCCGGCAGGCGCCGTCGATCCGCTTCATCGAACTGGCCTATGAAGCCAAGCTGGACACCCGGCTGACGCTGGGCCTGCATCTGCACGAGGCCTCGCCGGCCGCGCACCGCCACTACGGCCCGGTGGCCAGCATGCCGGGGCTCGCGATGCGGCCGCTGGCCAACCAGGCCTTGCTGGACGGCCACAGCCACGGCGGCCAGGCCGCTCACAGCCACGGTCTGTCCACCCACAAGCATTTCCACGATCAGGACCCGGGCTGGCAATCGTTCATGATCCGCAGCAAGGAGCCGCAGCGCGCCGACAAGCTGGCCGCCGCGCTGGAGGCCATCGCCCGCGAGGAGCCGCTGCTGCGCATCAAGGGCTTCGCCGCCTGCGCCGACGGCGCCGGCCGGCTGCTGGCCCAGGGCGTGCGCAACCGCATCGAACTGAGCCGCGACCAAGCGCTGGCCGCGCCGCGCCAGGCGCAGCTGGTGTTCATCGGCTACCACCCCAGCCGCCCGCGCGTGGTGGCCTTGCTGCGCGACATCACCGGCGCGCACTGGAGCTAGCCGGTGAGCGCATTGGAACTATGCGGCCTGGACTGGTCGCCTGACGCGGCGACAGCGCCTGAGGCGAGGCTGCTGCGCGACATCGCGCTCACCGTCCGGCCCGGCGAATTCGTCGGCGTCATCGGCCCCAACGGCAGCGGCAAGACCAGCACGCTGCGCTGCGCCTTCCGCTTCAACAAGCCGCTGGCGGGTAAAGCCAAACTCGACGGCGCCGACATCTGGGGCCAATCCGCCGCCTCCTTCGCCCGCCGCGTGGCGGTGGTGCTGCAGGAGTTCCCCGAGGACTTCGGCCTGACCGTGCGCGAAGTGGCCGACATGGGCCGCATTCCGCACCAGTCGCTGCTGCGCGGCGGCAGCGCCGCCGACCACGCCATCGTCGACGAGGCGCTGACCCAGGTGGGCCTGACGTCGCAGCAACACCAGCCTTTCGCCACCCTGTCCGGCGGCGAGAAGCAGCGCGCGCTGCTGGCGCGGGCGCTGGCCCAGAAGCCGGAGCTGCTGATCCTGGACGAGCCGACCAATCACCTGGACCTGCGCCACCAATTGTCGCTGCTGCGCCTGGTGCGCCGGCTGGGCATCGCCGCCGTCGCCACGCTGCACGACCTGAACCTGGCCGCCGCCTTCTGCCACCGGCTGTACGCGCTGAAGGCCGGCCGCGTCGTCGCCAGCGGCGCGCCGGAAGCGGTGCTGACGCCGTCCTTGCTGGCGGAGGTGTTCGGCGTGCGCGCGCTGGTGGATCGCCACCCGCAGGCCGGCCATCCCCGCATCACCCTGTTGGAAGAAGATAACGCATGAAACTGAATCCGCCTTTGCTCATCGCCTGCGGCCTGGCCGCGCTGCTGTCCGCCCAAGTCCACGCCACCCGCTACCCGCTCACCGTGGACAGCTGCAACCGCAAGGTCACCTTCCAGCGCGCGCCGCAGCGCGCCGTCAGCCACGACATCAATCTGACCGAGATGATGGTGGCGCTGGGCCTGCAGAACCGCATGGTCGGCTACACCGGCATCAGCGCCTGGAACAAGCTGAACGCGCCGCTGAAGCGGGCGCTGGGCCCGTTGCCGGAGCTGGCCGGCGACTACCCGTCGTCGGAAGCGCTGCTGGCCCGCAACGCCGACTTCTTCTTCGCCGGCTGGAATTACGGCCTGCGCGTCGGCGGTCCGGTGACGCCGGCCTCGCTGGCGCCCCTGGGCATCAATGTCTACGAGCTCAGCGAATCCTGCGCCCACGTGATGAAGCGCCCGGCCTCCAGTCTTGACGACGTCTACCGCGACATCAATGCCCTCGGCCGCATCTTCGATGTGGAGCCGCGCGCTCAAAAGGTGGTGGCCGGCATGCGCGCCAAGGTGGACGGCGTCTCCGCCCGCGTCGCCAAGCGCAAGGCCACGCCGTCGGTCTTCGTCTACGACAGCGGCGAGGACCGCCCCTTCAGCGCCGGCCGGCTGGCGATGCCCGACGCGCTGATCCAGGCCGCCGGCGGCCGCAACATCCTCAGCGACGTCAACGCCAGCTGGACCCGCGTCGATTGGGAAACCGTGGTGGCGCGCAATCCGCAGGCCATCGTGATCATCGATTACGGCAAGGTCACCGCGCAGCAGAAGATCGCCTTCCTGCGGAAACACCCGGCGCTGAACAAGATCGCGGCGGTACGCGACAAGCGCTTCATCGTGCTGCCCTACGACAGCGCGACGCCCGGCATCGCCAATGCCGACGCGATCAGCGCGCTGGCGCGCGGCCTGCACCCGGAGGCCTTCGCCAAGTGATCCGCACCGCCGTCAACCGTCCGCCGGCCTGGCCGCTGCTGGGCGCCTTGCTGGCCCTGCTCACGCTGTCGCTGCCGCTGGCCTCCGGCCTGGGCGCCGCGCCGGTGGCATTCTCCGTCAGCGCCAATGTGCTGCTGCACCAGCTGGGCCTGCCGGTGGCGCCGGCCTGGCAGCCAGGCCAGGATCTGATCATCTGGCAGCTGCGGCTGCCGCGCGTGCTGCTGGGCGGCATGGTCGGCGCCGGCCTGGCGCTGGTGGGCGCGGCGCTGCAGGCCACTACCCGCAACCAGCTGGCCGACCCGCACCTGCTGGGCGTCAGCTCCGGCGCCACGCTGGGCGCGGTGACGGTGCTGCTGTTCAGCGGCAATGTGCTGGGCGGCGCCACCCTGCCGCTGGCCGCCTTCACCGGCGCCTTGCTGGCCACCCTGCTGGTCACCGGCATCGCCGTGCGCCAGCGCCGCTTGCAGGCCGAACGGCTGCTGCTGGCCGGCGTGGCCGTGTCCTTCCTCTTGATGGCGCTGGCCAATCTGATGCTGTATCTGGGCGACCATCGCTCGGCCTCGGCGGTGCTGTTCTGGATGCTGGGCGGCCTGGGCCAGGCGCGCTGGGAGCTGCTGCCGGCGCCGCTGGCCGCGCTGTGCCTGGGCCTGGTCGCGCTGCTGGCGGTGGCGCGGCCGCTGAACGCGCTGATGGCCGGCGAGCAGACCGCGGTCACGCTGGGCATACGCGTGACCCGGCTGCGGCTGGCGGTGTTCGCCGCGTCGTCGCTGCTGACCGGCACCATGGTGGCGGTCAGCGGCGCGATCGGCTTTGTCGGCCTGATGATTCCGCACATCGCCCGCCGCTGCGTCGGCGCCGACCACCGCCGGCTGCTGCCGGCCTGCGCGCTGTTGGGCGCGCTGTTCCTGATCTGGGTGGACGCCGCCGCGCGCACGCTGATCGCGCCGGAAGACATCCCGGTCGGCGTCGGCACCGCCGCCGTCGGCGGCGCCTTCTTCATCTGGCTGCTGCGCCGCTGACGGCGCCGGCCCCACACAAGGACGACACTATGAAAACCGATCCGGCCTCCCACCAGCGCATGACCGAGAAACGCAAGGCGGGCTTCGAAAAGAAAAAGGCCGCCGCCACCGGCGAGAAGGGCCTGCTCATCGTCAACACCGGCACCGGCAAGGGCAAGAGCAGCGCCGCCTTCGGCATGGGCCTGCGCGCCGTCGGCCACGGCATGCGCCTGGGCGTGGTGCAGTTCATCAAGGGCGCGCTGCACACCGCCGAGCGCGACCTGCTGGGCGGCTTCGACAACTGCGACTTCCACACCATGGGCGAAGGCTATACCTGGAACACCCAGGACCGCGAAGCCGACATCGCCACCGCGCGCAAGGGCTGGGAACAGGCGCTGGCGATGCTGGCAAGCGACGATTACGACATGGTGATCCTGGACGAATTGAACGTGGTGCTGAAATACGAATACCTGCCGCTGGACGAGGTGCTGGCCGCCTTCGCCGCGCGGCCGGCGATGCAGCACGTGGTGGTCACCGGCCGCCACGCGCCGGAAGCCTTGCTGGAAGCCGCGGATCTGGTCACCGAGATGCGGCTGGTCAAACACCCGTACCGCGAGCAGGGCATCAAGGCGCAGCGCGGGGTGGAGTTCTGATGACGGCCCGCCGCTGTCCGGCGCTGCTCCTGACCGCCCCCGCCTCGCACCAGGGCAAGACCACGGTGACGGCGGCGCTGGCGCGGCATCACCGCAATCAAGGCCGCCGGGTGCGGGTGTTCAAGACCGGGCCGGACTTCCTCGATCCCTATATTCTCGAGCGGGCCAGCGGCCACACCGTCTTTGGCCTGGACCTGTGGATGAACGGCGAGGACGACTGCCGCGCCCGGCTGCATCAGGCCGCCGCCGACGCCGATCTGATCCTGATCGAGGGAAGCATGGGCCTGTTCGACGGCACGCCCAGCAGCGCCGACCTGGCCGCCCTGCTCGGCGTGCCGCTGGCGGCGGTGATAGACGCCGCCGGCATGGCGCAGACCTTCGCCGCCATCGCCCACGGCCTGGCCAGCTTCCGCCCCGGCCTGGCCTTTCACGGCCTCATCGCCAACCACGTCGCCAGCGAGCGCCACGCCGAGATGCTGGCCCAGCAACTGCCTGAGCACCTGCCGCTGCTGGCCGCGCTGCGCCGCGACGAGGCGGCGCGGCTGCCGGAACGCCATCTGGGCCTGGTGCAGGCGCGGGAAATCGCCGATCTGGACGAACGCCTCGACCGCGCGGCGTCGCAGATCGCCGCCACCGCACTGGCCGAGTTGCCGCCGGTGGTGGCGTTTCCCCCTGTCGCACAAGCTGACGTGCCGAAACTGCTGGCCGGCAAGCGCATCGCCATCGCCCGCGACGCGGCCTTCGCCTTCGTCTACCCGGCCAATCTGGAAACACTGGCCCAACTGGGCGCGGAGCTGGCCTTCTTCTCTCCGCTGGCCGACGCCGCGCTGCCCGACTGCGACGCGGTCTACCTGCCCGGCGGCTACCCGGAGCTGCATCTTGAAACGCTGTCCGCCAATACTGCGCTGAAAGCGGCGCTGCACGGGCACATCGAGACCGGCAAGCCGCTGTACGCCGAGTGCGGCGGCATGCTCTACCTGCTGGACAGGCTGACCAACCGCGATAACGACAGCGCGGCGATGCTGGGGCTGCTGCCCGGTCACGCCAGGCTGCAAGAGCGGCTGTGCGGGTTGGGCCTGCAGCAAATGGACTTCCCCGGCGGCGCGCTGCGCGGCCATACCTTCCACTACACCCGGCTGGAAACGGCTCTGGAGCCGATCGCCCGCGCGACGCGCGCCAGCGGCGCCGGAACCGGCGAGGCGCTGTACCGCCGCGGCAGCCTGCTGGCTAGCTATTTCCACGCCTATTTCCCTTCGAACCCGATCGCCGCAGCAAGGTTGTTCCTGAAATGAGCCGTTACCCGCAATCCGACATCGACGCCGTCTACCGCGCCATCCGCGAACGCCGCGACATGCGCCACTTCAAGCCGGATCCGGTCGATCCCGACACCCTGCAGCGGCTGCTCGCCGCCGCCCACTTCGCGCCCAGCGTCGGCTTCATGCAGCCATGGCGCTTCATCCGCATCCGCAGCACCTCACTGCGTGGCCAACTGCACGCGCTGGTAGAAGAGGAGCGTATCCAGACCGCCCGCGCGCTGGGCGAGCGCGAAGAAGAATTCATGAGGCTGAAGGTGGAAGGCTTGCTCGAATGCGGCGAAGTTCTGGTGGCGGCGCTGATGGACGGCCGCGAGCGCCACGTGTTCGGCCGCCGCACGCTGCCGGAGATGGACCTGGCCTCGGTGGCCTGCGCGATCCAGAACATGTGGCTGGCCGCCCGCGCCGAAGGCCTGGGCCTGGGCTGGGTATCGATCTTCGATCCGGACACGCTCGCCGCCCTGCTAGCCATGCCGGAAGGCGCGCGGCCGGTGGCGATACTATGCATCGGCCACGTCGAGGCTTTTTACGAGAAGCCGATGCTGGAACAAGAAAACTGGGCGCGGCGGCAAAACCTGGCCGATCTGGTCTACGAGGACCGCTGGTCGGGCAAAGACTGACCGGGCTCGCCGCTCGAGATCTGTCCTCCATGAAAATATCCATTGAATTTATTTAATTGCGTCCAATAATTCAAATGGCATTTAAATGGAGAAAATGATGAAAAATGTAAAATTCCTGGCGGCGCTATGCCTGCTGTCCGTCGTTCCCTTTGCCCATGCCGCCTCGTCCGTGCCGAGCTGGGCGGTGCAAACCGAAGGGCGGCAAGTTCGCCACGCCGACGGCTGGCAAGCCACCTGGCCCGGCGCAAACTGGAATGTCCGTGTCGCCGCACAGGCGGTGGGCGTCACGCTGGAGGATGCGGTCAACTATTACGCGCTGGAGGTGGACGGCAAAGCCGTGCAAAAAATCAGCCCGGCCGCCGGCGAGCGAACCATTTGGCAAGATCTGCCCGACAGCAAGCCCCATGCCGTGCGCCTGTTCAAGCTGACCCAGTCGCCAGACAATCCGGGCCTGTTCAAAGGGTTTTCGCTGCGCCAGGGATGGCCCTTGGGGCTTCCGCCCAAACCGCGCCGCCAAATAGAATTCATCGGCGACTCCTGGACCGTGGCCTACGGCAATCTGTCCGCCACCCGCGACTGCACCGATCGGCAGATCGTCGAACGCAGCGACGCCAGCCAAAGCTTCGCCGCCTATCTGGGCAAGCTCTATGGCGCCCAAATCCAAAACAACGGCATGTCCGGCATGGGCATGGTGCGCAACTGGGGCGGCAATATGCCGCAAGTGGATTACCGCAGCTACCACCCCCGCCTGCTGCAGAACTTGCCTGAAACCGCCCCTGGCAACAACGCAGGCCGCCGTTATGGCTGGCGGCCGCAGTTGGTGGTGATCGCGCTGGGCGTCAACGATTTCGGCACCGATGTCGGTCCCGATGAAAAGCGCAGCCAACAGCAACTGGCCGATGATTACGTCCGAGCCTACCACGGCCTGATCGCCCAGTTGAAACAGCGCTACGGCAATCCGGCCTTCCTCTTGGCCGCCACCTATCTATGGCCGGCCGACCGGATGCGGCCGCTGGTCAGCCGCATCGCCGACGAGGAAAGACGACAGGGGACGACGGTGGCTTACGTAGACTGGCAGAATATCGAGTTGACCGGCTGCAACTGGCACCCCAGCCTATCCGACCACGCCAAAATGGCCACGCAGATGGACGCCGCCATCCGCACGCTGGGGAATGTCTGGGACAACTAAGCCGGCTCCGCCGGGCTTGCGAACACTCGCCAGCCGCGGCAAAACCGGATGCCCCCGCAAATCAGTCCCCGACTTCCCACTGAGGGTTCCACGCCACTTCCCACAAATGGCCGTCCGGGTCCTGGAAATACCCGGCGTAGCCGCCCCAGAACGTATCCTGGGCCGGCTTGACGATGGCCGCGCCGGCCATGCTGGCCTGCGCCATTACCGCGTCCACCTCCGCGCGGGAAGCGACGTTGTGGCCTATCGTCAACTCGGTGGCGCTGGCCGGCTGCTTCGGCAGGCCGGCGTCGCGCGCCAGGCTCTCCCGCGGAAACAGCGCCAGCCTCAGCCCGCCTTCCAGCTCGAAAAAAGCGACGGCGCCGTGCTCGAACTCGGCGCCGACGATGCCCTCGCTCGCCAATCCCAGCCCGTCGCGGTAAAACGCCAGCGAACGTTCCAGATCGTCTACGCCCAGCGTCAGCAAGGTGATGCGCGGCTTCATGATCGCCTCCTCAGCGCCCCTTGAACTTAGGCGCCCGGTTGTCCAGAAAGGCGCGGGTGCCGATGCGGAAGTCCTCGCTCTGCGCCGCCAGGCCGAAATAATCGGCGCCCAGCCGCGCCGATTCGTCCTCGGACAAGGACAGGCCGCGATGCATCGCCTCCCAACTCAGCCTCACCGCCAGCGGCGATTGGGCCAGCACCTCGCCCAGCAGCGCCTCGGACTCGGCCATCAACGCTTCGGCCGCCACCACCCGGTTGACCAGGCCCAGCCGACATGCCTCGTCGGCGTCTATCAGCCTGCCGGTCAGCAACATCTCCGCCGCCCTGCCCTTGCCGATCAGCCTGGGCAGCCGGGTGGTGCCGCCGAAACCGGCCACCGCGCCTATCTTCACTTCCGGATGGCCGAAGCGGGCGTGAGAGGCCGCCACCCGCAAAGCGCATGCCTCGGAAATCTCCAGGCCGCCGCCCAGCGCGTCGCCGTTGATCGCGGCCAGCACTGGCTTGCCCAGCGCCTCGATCCGGCCGGTGACCGCCACCGCCAGCCTGGCCAGCTCCCGCACTTCGGCCGCCGGCGCCCGGTTCAGATAGCGGATGTCGGCACCCGCGGAAAATACCCGGCCATGGCCGGTGATGATCACCGCCCTCACCGCGTCGTCGGCCGCCGCCCACTCCAGCGCGGCCAGCAGTTGCCGCAGCAACTGGCGGTTCATCGCGTTCAGGCAGTCCGGCCGGTTCAGCTCCAGCCGCGCGATGCCACCCTCCGCCTTGCTGCGCACCACATCCCGTTCCAGCATCCCGCCTCCGTGCCTGCCGCGCCGCCAGGGCGCGGCATCAAGTTGTAAGATCGAGCCTTCGGAACCTCCGGGCTCGTCCACGCCGAACAGGCGCGGCCTGCCTCGAATCAACCGCCGGCGAAGCTTGCGGGCGCCCGCGCCAATCTATCGACAGCGCGGCGGAAACTATCAGCGCGCCGCCAGCCATTCCAGCGCCTACTCCCGGCTCAGGAACAGCCGCGAGAAACGCCCGCGCCTCGCTTCGCGCAGGTATTCGCCGAAGCGCTCACCATAGTCCCGCTCCGCGTCTATCACCACCGCGGTCTGCAGCCGATAATTCTGCAGCTTCTGCAGGAATTCGCCGGCGAACCGGCTGCTCAGCTGGAAAAAAGCCGCCGGCAAAACCTCATGCGAAATCAGCAAGCGTTCGCAGCGTTCGCCGATGCAGGCGGAGACAAGCTCGACTGCCTGGGACGCGTCGCTCAACTCGCCACACCATTCCAGCGCGCGATGCTCGCCCGAAACCAACACTTGATAAGCCATATTCTTTCCCAAGCGAAATCAGCCGGAACGGCGCGCGCGCGACGCCGAAAGCACGACGGAAGAAGTGGAGCCGACGATCGCGCCGGCGAAAATCTTGGCGATGTCCAGGAAACCGGCCACCAGCGCCGAGCCCTTGCCTGCGCCGGCCACCGAGTCGGCGAACAATGGAAACAGCAGGCCAAAGCTGGCGAAAGCCAGGCACAGCAGCGCGCATACGCAGGTAAAAGGGGGAAACAGATCAAAGAAGCCAGGCCGCTCCGCCACCGAGCGCCCTTGCAGCAGCTCGTCCACCGCCTGGCCCAGCGCGCTGATGTCCATCCCGGCCGCGGCCGGGCCGCCACCGGACTGGCCGCTGGAAATCTCCTGCGCCCGCTCCCGTATTTGCCGCCTCAACATCGCCAGCCTGTCATCCAACGCCTCGTCCAAGCTGGACGGCCATGCCGCCCCCGCTTCCGCTCCGCTTGCTCTCATGGTGGAATCTCCGTTGCGATCAGCCGATCATGCCATTCTGAAACATCGCATCAAGCACAATGGCATTTAAATCCGCGCTCCGCATCCATGGCAAGCCCAAACGACACGCTCCGCCGCAAAAACACGAGAGAGAACAAAGAAAACGCCGCATGGCACCTGCGTCAACTGCCGGATATCAGCCGCCTCTGCAAACAAACCGGGCACAGACAGTCGCTGTCCGCGCCGCTCGGCGACAGCTCAAGCGGCAGATCGGCGCACCAGCAACCGCCGCTCTCCCCGCCCGCGCCGCAGGTGAAGCCATTGCCGCATTGCGGACAGGTCTTGGCCTGCACCGGCAGCGGCAAGGCCAACAGCCGCCGCCACACCTGCTCCTTCCGCTCCTTGTCGTAGCTGGACCAGCCGGCGATCTCGTCCAGCGTGCGGCGGCAGCCGGTGCAGACCTGCCCGCCGTCGTCCAGGCGGCATACGCCGATGCAGGGCGACGGCGGCGGCGTTTCCATGCTTGCCCGTTTCATGCGCCTCTCCCTTTGAATGTGTCGTTGACGATATTAGCGCGGGCCTTGCCGCTTGTCCGCGCACACAAAAACGGCGCGGATATCCGCGCCGTTTGCCGTGCAGCGAATCCGCTTACTTGGCTGCGGAGGCGTCCTTGGCCGCCGCGCCGCCGCCCACGGTTTCCATCACGGTCCACTGGCCGTTCTGGACCTTGTAGACGGTGATGCCGCCGTCCTTCAGATCGCCCTTGTCGTCATAGGTCCAGTTGCTGGACGTCACGCCTTGGTGGGTGATCTTGGCCAGCACCGGCAGGTAGGCCTTCGGATCGGCCGAGTTGGCTTGCTCCATCGCCTGGATCAGCGCGCGGGTGGCGTCGTAGCCGTACGGAGAGTAAGTGGCCACGTCGGCCTTGAAGCGGGCCTTGTAGCGGGTTTCGTAGTCCTTGCCGCCCGGCATCTGCTCCAGCGGCAGGCCCGCCAGCGAAGCGATGGTGCCGTCGGCTTCCTTGCCGGCCAGTTGCAGGAAAGTCGGGGTCTTGGTCATTTCGCCGGAAATCAACGGAGCCTTGAGGCCCAGGCGCTTCATCTGCTTGACCATCGGCGCGGACTGCGCGTCGGCGCCGCCGTAGAACACCACGTCCGGATTCGCGCCCTTGATCGAGGTCAGGATGGCGGTGAAGTCGGTGGCCTTGTCATTGGTGAACTCGCGCTTCACCACGTCGCCGCCGGAAGCGCGGGCCGCTTTCTCGAACTCATCCGCCAGGCCCTGGCCGTAAGCGGTGCGGTCGTCGACGATGACGATCTTCTTCGCGTGCAGCTTCTCAACCGCGAACTTGCCCATCACGCTGCCCTGCTGGGTATCGGAGGTCATCGAGCGGAAGGTGTTCTTGAAGCCTTGGGCAGTGAACACCGGCGAGGTGGCCATCGCGATCATCGGGATGCCGGCGTCGGAGTAAATCTTGGAGGCCGGAATGGCGGTGCCGGAGTTGAAGTGGCCGATGATGCCGGCGACTTTCTCGTCGACGAACTTCTGCGCCAGCTGGGTGGCGGTTTTCGGATCAGCCTGGTCGTCCTGAGCATTGAGCTCGAAGGTCACCGGCTTGCCGGCGATGGTCGGCTTGGCGGCGTTGGCGTCTTCGATGGCCAGGGTCACGCCATTCTTGTATTCCTCGCCGTAATGCGATTGCGGGCCGGTCAGCGGAGCGGCAAAGCCGATCTTGATCACGTCGCCGCCTGCGCTGGCCTGGGCCGGAGCGGAGGCGCCGGCCGCGGGCGCGGCTTCTTCCTTCTTGCCGCAAGCGGACAGGGCGACAGCGGCGGCAACCGCCAGGGTCAGGGTGGACAGCTTGGATACTTGCATCTCTTCGTTCCTCTTCCTTGTTGCTTCAACTTCGCGCTTCTACACAACCGGCTTGGGGCCGGATCCCAGTCTTGCTCTTAAAGTAAAAACTCTGGCCGCATTATTCCAACGCGGCCAGAGGCTGGCAAGTTGATCATTCGGTCATGCTCATCAGGCTGGCATTGCCGCCTGCCGCCGTGGTATTGACGCTGAGCGCGCGCTCCACCACCAGCCGATGCACATTGTAGCCATTTTCGCCGCGCAGGATCAGCGGAACCAGCGCGCCGTCGCGGGCCGCCAGCTCGCGCCGGGCCTCCTCGACCTTGGCGCCGACATACAACACCGCCTCGACATCCGCTTCAAGCACATCGGCCACAACAGATACATGGCCGTTCAAGGCGGAGGCGAATCGACGGCCCAGTTCGCCATCGGCGACCACCGCGTGGTTGCCTGCGGCGAAGACGGCGGCCAATTGCTCGGCCAGCGCCTGCGCGTCGTCGGCGACGCAGCCGACGCGGCCGCGGCCGGCGAAGGACAAGACATTGTTCTCGCCGGTCGGGCCCGGCAAGATTACGTTATGCGCCAGCGGGCTTTCCTTGCGCGCGGCGGCGATGACGCCGTCCAACGACAGACCCTGCGCCTTGGCCGCGGCGGCCAGCGCATCCAGCGCGGACAGATCGGCGGCCTGATGCACGGCCGCCAGCTTGGGCTGCCAGGCGGTGCGGGTCAGACGGTACAGGTAGTACGGACCACCGGCCTTGGGGCCGGTGCCGGACTTGCCCTCGCCGCCGAACGGCTGTACGCCCACCACCGCGCCGACGATGTTGCGGTTGACGTAGATGTTGCCCACCTTGATCTTGCCGCAGATGTCGGCGATGGTTTCGTCGATGCGGCTGTGGATGCCGTGCGTCAGGCCGTAGCCGGTGGCGTTGATCTCGGCCACCACCTTGTCCAGATCCGACGCGGCGTAGCGCAGCACATGCAGCACCGGGCCGAATACCTCGCGCTTCAGCTCGGACAGATTATCGATCTCGAACAGCGTCGGCGCGACGAAAGTGCCCTGCTCGCACTCGGCGGACAGCTTGGTCTGGTGCATCGCGCGGGCGGAGTTCTTCATCCTGGCGATGTGGGCCAGCAGGCCGGCCTGGGCTTCGGCGTCGATCACCGGGCCGACGTCGGTGGTGATCTTGGCGGGATTGCCGACTTCCAGCTCATCCATCGCGCCCTTGATCATCGCGATCACCTTGTCGGCGATGTCATTCTGCAAATACAGCACCCGCAGCGCGGAACAGCGCTGGCCGGCGGAATCGAAAGCCGAGCTCAGCACATCGGTCACCACCTGCTCCGGCAGCGCCGAGCTGTCGACGATCATCGCGTTCATGCCGCCGGTTTCCGCCACCAGCACCGGATCGTCATGGCGCTTGGCCAACGTGCGGTTGATGATCTGCGCCACTTCGGTGGAGCCGGTGAAGATCACGCCCTGGATGCGCGCGTCGCCGGTCAACGCGGCGCCGACCACCTCGCCGCGGCCCGGCAGGAACTGCAGCGCGGCGCGCGGAACGCCGGCCTCATGCAGCAGGCGGATCGCGTAGGCCGCGATCAGGCTGGTCTGTTCGGCCGGCTTGGCCAGCACGGTGTTGCCGGCGGCCAAAGATGCGACGACCTCGCCGATGAAAATGGCCAGCGGGAAGTTCCACGGGCTGATGCATACCACCGGACCCAGCGGCTGGTGGCTAGCGTTGTCGAACTCGGAAACGATCTGCGCCGCGTAATAGCGGCAGAAGTCCACCGCCTCGCGCACTTCGGCGATGGCGTTGTTCAGCGTCTTGCCCGCCTCGCGCACCGCCAGGCCCATCAGCGCCGGCATATTGATTTCCATCAGATCGGCCATGCGCTTGATGCTGGCGGCGCGTTCGGCCACCGGCGTCGCGGCCCAGGCTGCGGCGATGGCCGCCGACTGCGCCAGCGCGCGGTCTACGTCGGCGGCGGTGGCTTCCAGCACCTTGCCGACCACGTCGCCATGATCGGCCGGGTTGCGCACTTCCAGCAGCTCGCCGTCGGTGACGTCGCCGTCGCCCAGCATCGGGAACGCCGCCCAACGCTGCTGCTCCGACGTCTGCAGACCCAGCTGCAGCGTAGCCAGCACGTGCTCGCTGGACAGGTCAAGGCCCTTGGAATTGCGGCGGCCGTCGCCGTACAGCGACTCCGGCAGCGAAATCTTGCTGTGCGGCATGCCGGCGGAAGCCGCCGCTTCGGCCACAGGATCGGTCACCAGCTCGTCAAGGGACACGCTTTCGTCGACGATGCGGTTGACGAAGGAGGAGTTGGCGCCGTTTTCCAGCAGGCGGCGCACCAGATAGGCCAGCAGCGTCTCATGCGAACCCACCGGCGCGTAGATGCGGCAGGCCTTGCCCAGCTTGTCCTTGCCGACCACCTGATCGTATAGGGTCTCGCCCATGCCGTGCAGGCACTGGAATTCGTAATCCTTGCCGGCGGCCAGATTGTAGACCGCGGCCAGGCTGTAGGCATTGTGGGTGGCGAACTGCGGATAGATCGCATCCTGAGCGGCCAGCAGCTTCTTGGCGCAGGCGAGATAGGACACGTCGGTGTACACCTTGCGCGTATACACCGGATAGCCCGGCAGGCCGTCCACCTGGGCACGTTTGATCTCGGCGTCCCAGTAGGCGCCCTTCACCAGCCGCACCATGAAGCGATGGCCGGTGCGGCGCGCGAGGTCGATCAGGAAGTCGATCACGAAAGGACAGCGTTTCTGGTAGGCCTGCACCACGATGCCGATGCCTTCGAAGCCGTTCAGATCCGAATCGTTGGCCAGCGCCTCGACCAAATCCATCGAGATTTCCAGACGGTCGGCCTCTTCGGCGTCGATGTTCAGACCGATATTGTATTGCTTGGCCAGCAGGAACAATCCCTTCAGCCGCGGCAACAGCTCCGTCATCATCCGCTCGTGCTTCAAGCGGCTGTAACGCGGGTGGATGGCGGACAGCTTCACCGAGATGCCGGGGCCGTCGTAAATGCCGCGGCCGTTCGATTCTTTGCCAATCGCATGGATGGCGGTGACGTAGTCCTTTAGATAACGCTGCGCGTCGGCCTCGGTCATCGCCGCCTCGCCCAGCATGTCGTAGCTGAAGCGGTAGCCGCGCGCTTCGCGCTCGCGGCCGTTGGCCAGCGCCTCTTCAATCGTTTCGCCGGTGACGAACTGCTTGCCCAGCATGCGCATCGCCATGTCGACGCCCTTGCGGATCAGCGGCTCGCCGCCCTTGGCGATCAGCCGTGTCATCGCGGCCGACAGGCCGTTGGCGCTGTGTGAGGAAACCAGCTTGCCGGTCACCAGCAGGCCCCAGGCAGCGGCATTGACGAACAGCGACGAGCTGTTGCCCAGGTGGGCCTTCCAGTCGCCGCGGGAAATCTTGTCGCGGATCAGCTTGTCGGCCGTCTCGCGGTCCGGGATGCGCAGCAGCGCCTCAGCCAGACACATCAGGGCGATCCCTTCGCTGCTGTCCAACGAGAACTCGTGCATCAGCGCGTCCACGCCGCTGGAGCGGGTGCGCTCGCGGCGGACCTCGGTCACCAGTCGGCGCGCAAGGTCTTGCACTGATGCGATTTGCTCGGGACTCATCGCCGCCTGCGACAACAGCGCCTGTACGCATTCGCGTTCATCGCGCCGGTAGGCGGCGGTGATGGCGTCGCGCAGAGCGGACTGCTGATGAGCAAAGGATTCGAATTGCATGGGTTTCTCCGATATTGTTTGCAGCCCCGGCCTCGCGTCCGGGTGAACCGTCTATTGTATACAAGAGATGACAGTTTTGTTTGACAATATAAAATATTCTTTAGCACTTAAACGCTATCAAAATCAGCCAGCGCAAGGCTTTCCAAGCGGATCAAACCACACGCGCCTCCACCCGAAAGGCATGATCAAACCAACTTCCCGCCCGCAACCCCTCCCGATTTACCGCACCGATATCGCGCCAAACCGACGCGCATTTCAGATTTGATAGCAATCGAATACTGTCTGCATTTTATAGATCAGATTAATATACAGCGGCAGGATGCGACAAAAAATTTCACCTCCGACCTTGGCCGAGGCCGAAAACGCAAAAAGCCCCAGGCATTGGCCTGGGGCTTTTTATCGGGGATCTGGCGATGTCCTACTTTCACATGGCGAATGCCACACTATCATCGGCGCTAAGATGTTTCACGGTCCTGTTCGGGATGGGAAGGCGTGGGACCATCTCGCTATGGTCGCCAGAAAAAACGTGAACGCTGTCGCGTAATTCTGGATTCGCTTCTCGCGAAGCGAAGCGCCGAGTCGAATCGACTCGGCGCTATCGTATGGGGCGTCTGGCGGTGTCCTACTTTCACATGGCGAATGCCACACTATCATCGGCGCTAAGGCGTTTCACGGTCCTGTTCGGGATGGGAAGGCGTGGGACCACCTCGCTAAGGCCACCAGACATAAACTGGCACAAACTTGAAGAAGCCTGGGCTGGTATTCAACCAACCCGCATATATTCGGTATTTGATGTACTTCGCACATCCACTCTCGTCGCCTAGCCTTGCTAAGCCACTCAAATGATAGGATCAAGCCTCACGAGCAATTAGTATCGGTTAGCTTCACGCCTCACAGCGCTTCCACACCCGACCTATCAACGTCCTGGTCTCGAACGACTCTTCAGGGAGGTCAAGCCTCCAGGGAAGTCTCATCTTCAGGCAAGTTTCCCGCTTAGATGCTTTCAGCGGTTATCTCTTCCGAACTTAGCTACCCGGCTATGCCACTGGCGTGACAACCGGTACACCAGAGGTTCGTCCACTCCGGTCCTCTCGTACTAGGAGCAGCCCCCGTCAAACTTCCAACGCCCACTGCAGATAGGGACCAAACTGTCTCACGACGTTTTGAACCCAGCTCACGTACCACTTTAAATGGCGAACAGCCATACCCTTGGGACCGGCTACAGCCCCAGGATGTGATGAGCCGACATCGAGGTGCCAAACACCGCCGTCGATGTGAACTCTTGGGCGGTATCAGCCTGTTATCCCCGGAGTACCTTTTATCCGTTGAGCGATGGCCCTTCCATTCAGAACCACCGGATCACTATGTCCTGCTTTCGCACCTGCTCGACTTGTCGGTCTCGCAGTTAAGCTACCTTTTGCCATTGCACTATCAGCACGATTTCCGACCGTACCTAGGTAACCTTCGAACTCCTCCGTTACACTTTGGGAGGAGACCGCCCCAGTCAAACTGCCTACCATGCACTGTCCCCAATCCGGATCACGGACCAAGGTTAGAACCTCAAACACACCAGGGTGGTATTTCAAGGACGGCTCCACTGAAACTAGCGTCTCAGCTTCAAAGCCTCCCACCTATCCTACACAAGTCTGTTCAAAGTCCAATGCAAAGCTACAGTAAAGGTTCACGGGGTCTTTCCGTCTAGCAGCGGGTAGATTGCATCTTCACAAACACTTCAACTTCGCTGAGTCTCAGGAGGAGACAGTGTGGCCATCGTTACGCCATTCGTGCGGGTCGGAACTTACCCGACAAGGAATTTCGCTACCTTAGGACCGTTATAGTTACGGCCGCCGTTTACCGGGGCTTCGATCAAGAGCTTGCACCCCATCACTTAACCTTCCGGCACCGGGCAGGCGTCACACCGTATACGTCCACTTTCGTGTTGGCACAGTGCTGTGTTTTTGTTAAACAGTCGCAGCCACCTATTCTCTGCGACCTGTCAAAGCTCCTCCCGCAGGGGATTCACCTCAACAGGCATACCTTCTCCCGAAGTTACGGTATCAATTTGCCGAGTTCCTTCTCCTGAGTTCTCTCAAGCGCCTTAGAATTCTCATCCTGCCCACCTGTGTCGGTTTGCGGTACGGTTCTTATGCAGCTGAAGCTTAGTGGCTTTTCCTGGAAGCGTGGTATCAGTCACTTCAGGTCCGTAGACCCTCGTCATCACTTCTCGGCCTTAAGGAGCGGCGGATTTGCCTACCACTCCAGCCTACCGGCTTAAACAGACTATTCCAACAGTCTGATGACCTAACCTTCTCCGTCCCCACATCGCACTGCATAAAAGTACGGGAATTTTAACCCGTTTCCCATCGACTACGCTTTTCAGCCTCGCCTTAGGGGCCGACTCACCCTACGCCGATGAACGTTGCGTAGGAAACCTTGGGCTTTCGGCGAGCGGGCTTTTCACCCGCTTTATCGCTACTCATGTCAGCATTCGCACTTCTGATATCTCCAGCATCCCTTACGAGACACCTTCACAGACCTACAGAACGCTCCCCTACCACGGACGCTTACGCGCCCATCCGCAGCTTCGGTTATCAGTTTGAGCCCCGTTACATCTTCCGCGCAGGACGACTCGACCAGTGAGCTATTACGCTTTCTTTAAATGATGGCTGCTTCTAAGCCAACATCCTGGCTGTCTGGGCCTTCCCACTTCGTTTACCACTTAACTGATCATTTGGGACCTTAGCTGGCGGTCTGGGTTGTTTCCCTCTTGACGATGGACGTTAGCACCCACCGTCTGTCTCCCATGCTCGCACTTTCCGGTATTCAGAGTTTGCCATGGTTTGGTAAATCGCAATGACCCCCTAGCCATAACAGTGCTTTACCCCCGGAAGTGATACATGAGGCACTACCTAAATAGTTTTCGGGGAGAACCAGCTATCTCCGAGTTTGTTTAGCCTTTCACCCCTATCCACAGCTCATCCCCTAGTTTTGCAACACTAGTGGGTTCGGACCTCCAGTGCGTGTTACCGCACCTTCATCCTGGCCATGGATAGATCACTCGGTTTCGGGTCTACGCCCAGCAACTAAAGCGCCCTATTCGGACTCGGTTTCCCTACGCCTCCCCTATTCGGTTAAGCTTGCTACTGAACGTAAGTCGCTGACCCATTATACAAAAGGTACGCAGTCACGGAACAAGTCCGCTCCCACTGTTTGTATGCATCCGGTTTCAGGTTCTATTTCACTCCCCTCCCGGGGTTCTTTTCGCCTTTCCCTCACGGTACTGGTTCACTATCGGTCGATCACGAGTATTTAGCCTTGGAGGATGGTCCCCCCATATTCAGACAGGATTTCGCGTGTCCCGCCCTACTTCTCGTATGCTTAGTACCAAGAATGCGTTTTCGTGTACGGGGCTATCACCCACTACGGCGGTCCTTTCCATGAACCTTCCACTAACGCAATCTCTATCACATACAGGCTGTTCCGCGTTCGCTCGCCACTACTTACGGAATCTCGGTTGATTTCTTTTCCTCGAGTTACTTAGATGTTTCAGTTCACTCGGTTCGCCTCCTCTGACCTATGTATTCAGTCAGGGATACCGCCTAAGCGGTGGGTTTCCCCATTCGGACATCGCGGGATCAAAGCTCTATTGCCAGCTCCCCCGCGCTTTTCGCAGGCTTACACGTCCTTCATCGCCTGTGATCGCCAAGGCATCCACCAGATGCACTTAGTCGCTTGACCCTATCATTTCAGCAGCCTAAACCACTAAAACAACAAGATGTGTTTGTGCGACGACTGCACCGCCCCTTTTGATATGGCGACGCAGCCTTAGATACAATCAAATACCCAAGATGACGATTTGTCCGCATGCAGAATTAACTGCATGCCTTCATCTCGCCGTCTCAATATATTCGGCTTCTTCAGTTTGTTAAAGATCGGGCGTTTATACAACGCAAACAGAATCAAACTTCTCAATTTGATTTTGTTTGCATTGAGTGGTGGAGGATGACGGGATCGAACCGACGACCCCCTGCTTGCAAAGCAGGTGCTCTCCCAACTGAGCTAATCCCCCAACTGGTGGGTCTGGTAGGACTCGAACCTACGACCCCTGCGTTATCAACACAGTGCTCTAACCAGCTGAGCTACAAACCCAGTAAACTTCTCTGCGCCAGGCCTCTCGACCCGGCTGCCCTTAACTACAAATAACCGATAGGCTGTAAGTGCTTGGCAATCGCCATTCTCTAGAAAGGAGGTGATCCAGCCGCAGGTTCCCCTACGGCTACCTTGTTACGACTTCACCCCAGTCATGAATCCCACCGTGGTAAGCGGCCTCCTTGCGGTTAGCCTACCCACTTCTGGTGAAACTCACTCCCATGGTGTGACGGGCGGTGTGTACAAGACCCGGGAACGTATTCACCGCAGCATGCTGATCTGCGATTACTAGCGATTCCGACTTCACGCACTCGAGTTGCAGAGTGCGATCCGGACTACGATCGGTTTTCTGAGATTAGCTCCACCTCGCGGCTTGGCAACCCTCTGTACCGACCATTGTATGACGTGTGAAGCCCTGCTCATAAGGGCCATGAGGACTTGACGTCATCCCCACCTTCCTCCGGTTTGTCACCGGCAGTCTCATTAGAGTGCCCAACTTAATGATGGCAACTAATGACAAGGGTTGCGCTCGTTGCGGGACTTAACCCAACATCTCACGACACGAGCTGACGACAGCCATGCAGCACCTGTGTTACGGCTCCCTTTCGGGCACCAAGATATCTCTACCAAGTTCCGTACATGTCAAGAGCAGGTAAGGTTTTTCGCGTTGCATCGAATTAATCCACATCATCCACCGCTTGTGCGGGTCCCCGTCAATTCCTTTGAGTTTTAACCTTGCGGCCGTACTCCCCAGGCGGTCAACTTCACGCGTTAGCTACGCTACCAAGGATTCAAACCCCCAACAGCTAGTTGACATCGTTTAGGGCGTGGACTACCAGGGTATCTAATCCTGTTTGCTCCCCACGCTTTCGTGCATGAGCGTCAGTGTCATCCCAGGGGGCTGCCTTCGCCATCGGTATTCCTCCACATCTCTACGCATTTCACTGCTACACGTGGAATTCTACCCCCCTCTGACGCACTCTAGTCGTGCAGTCTCCAATGCCGTTCCCAGGTTGAGCCCGGGGCTTTCACATCAGACTTGCACAACCGCCTGCGCACGCTTTACGCCCAGTAATTCCGATTAACGCTTGCACCCTACGTATTACCGCGGCTGCTGGCACGTAGTTAGCCGGTGCTTATTCTTCCGGTACTGTCATCCCCGCCAGGTATTAACCAGCGGGATTTCCTCCCGAACAAAAGTCCTTTACAACCCGAAGGCCTTCTTCAGACACGCGGCATGGCTGGATCAGGCTTGCGCCCATTGTCCAAAATTCCCCACTGCTGCCTCCCGTAGGAGTCTGGGCCGTGTCTCAGTCCCAGTGTGGCGGATCATCCTCTCAGACCCGCTACTGATCGTCGCCTTGGTGAGCTCTTACCTCACCAACTAGCTAATCAGACGTCGGCTGCTCGTATAACGTGAGGCCTTACGGTCCCCCACTTTCCCCCTCAGGGCGTATGCGGTATTAATCCGGCTTTCGCCGAGCTATCCCCCATTACACGGTACATTCCGACGCATTACTCACCCGTTCGCCACTCGTCAGCGGTGCAAGCACCCTGTTACCGTTCGACTTGCATGTGTAAAGCATGCCGCCAGCGTTCAATCTGAGCCAGGATCAAACTCTTCAGTTCAATCTCAAGCAAATTTTCTGGCACGCAAGTTCAAAGAAATAAACAAGTATCTCTTGTCTCTTGCAGTGCAAGTGTTCGGCTTTCGCCAAGCACTTACACCTATCGGTTATTCGTTCTGTTAAAGAGCAGTGCCGTCCGCTGCGTCGTCCTCACCGGAACCGTTTCGTTTCCGCTGTTTCGTTCGCTGCGTCAGCTGAGGAGGCGAACTATACGCCCGGGCCCCTGACCCGTCAACACCTTTTGCGAGAAAAAGCAGGGAAATTCATCCTCAAACCGGCCAATCGCAGACAAGCCGCTGATCCGGCAGAAGATATGAACAAAGGGTATTTGAACCTGACCGTAAAAAAGCGCATGCCTGCCCGCATCCACCGCGCTGGAGCACCGCAAAACAAACAGGCCGGCGTTCGTTGCCGCCGGCCTGTTCCAGACACATCCATATAGTGAATCAGCCCTTGCGCAGCTTGGCGAAGGCCGCCGCCATCGCGGTATCATTCTGCGGAGCGGTGGATTGGCCGCGTGGCTGGCGTGGACGGTTGTCGGAACGGCTGTCGTTGCGGCCGCCGCGGCTATTGCCGGAACCGACCTCGTCGTCCAGGCGCATCGTCAGCGCGATGCGCTTGCGCGCCACGTCCACTTCCAGCACTTTCACCTTGACCACGTCGCCGGCCTTGACCACCTTGCGCGGATCGTCGATGAACTTGTTGGATAGCGCCGAGATGTGGACCAGGCCATCCTGATGCACGCCGATGTCGACGAAGGCGCCGAAGTTGGCGACGTTGGTGACCACCCCCTCCAGCACCATGCCTGGCTGCAGATGCTTGATATCCTCGACGCCATCCTGAAAGGTGGCGGTCTTGAACTCCGGGCGCGGATCCCGGCCCGGCTTGTCCAGCTCTTTCAAGATATCCATTACCGTCGGCAGGCCGAAGCGCTCGTCGGTGTAATCGGTGGCGCGCACCGACTTAAGGAAAGAAGAATCGCCAATCAAGGTCTTCACGTCGCGACCGGCCTTGGCCACGATCTTCTCCACCACCGGATAGGCCTCCGGGTGCACCGACGACGCGTCCAGCGGATTGTCGCCGCCAGCGATGCGCAGGAAGCCGGCCGCCTGCTCGAAGGTCTTGTCGCCCAAGCGCGGCACTTTCAGCAAGTCCCTGCGGGTGCGGAAGGCGCCGTTCTGGTCGCGATAGGAGACGATATTCGACGCCAGCGTGGCGTTTAGGCCGGAGATGCGGGTCAGCAGCGGCACCGATGCGGTATTCACGTCCACACCCACCGCATTCACGCAATCTTCCACCACGCCATCCAGCGCGCGCGCCAGCTGGCTCTGATTGACGTCATGCTGGTACTGGCCGACGCCGATGGACTTGGGATCGATCTTCACCAGCTCGGCCAGCGGGTCCTGCAGGCGGCGGGCGATGGACACCGCGCCGCGCAGGCTGACGTCCATATCGGGGAATTCCCTGGCCGCCAGCTCGGACGCCGAATACACCGACGCGCCGGCTTCCGACACCACGATCTTGGTCATGGAGAGTTGCGGGAAGGCCTTGATCAGGTCCTGCGCCAGCTTGTCGGTTTCGCGGCTGGCGGTGCCGTTGCCGATGGAAATCAGGTCCACCTTGTGGCGGACACATAGCGCGCCGAGGATGGCGATGGACTTGTCCCATTCGCGGCGCGGCTCATGCGGATAGATGGCGGTGGTATCCAGCACCTTGCCGGTATCGTCGACCACAGCCACCTTGCAGCCGGTGCGCAGGCCCGGATCCAGGCCCAGGGTGGCGCGGCGGCCGGCCGGGGCGGCCAGCAGCAAGTCGTGCAGATTGGCGGCGAAAACCTTGATCGCCTCGCCGTCGGCGGCATCCTTCAACCTCGACACCAGCTCCAGCTCCAGCGACAGGAAGATCTTGGCGCGCCAGCACAGGCGGACGCCGTCCAGCAGCCACTTGTCGGCGGCGCGGCCGGCATCCTTGACGCCGAAGCGGGCGGCGATCAGCTGCTCATAGGCCGAGCGCTCGGTGATCGGCGTCTCGTCCGGCTGATATTTCAGCGCGACGCTCAGCACGCCCTCGTTGCGGCCGCGCAAGAGCGCCAGCGCGCGGTGCGACGGAATCGCCTTGATATGTTCTCGATGGTCGAAGTAGTCGGAGAACTTGGCGCCTTCGTTTTCCTTGCCCGCCACCACGGCGGCGGCCAGTTCGCCTTCGTTCCACAGCTTTTCGCGCAGCTGGCCCAACAACTCGGCGTCTTCGGCGAAGCGCTCGATCAGGATGGCGCGCGCGCCGTCCAATGCCGCTTTGGCATCGGCGACGCCGGCTTCGGCATTGATATAGGTTTCGGCCAGCGCGTTCGGGTCTTGCGACGGATCGGCCAGCAGGCTGTCGGCCAGCGGCTCCAGGCCGGCCTCGCGGGCAATCTGCGCCTTGGTGCGGCGCTTGGGCTTATAAGGGAGATAGAGGTCTTCCAGCGTGGTCTTGTTGTCGCTGGCGTAGAGGGCCGCTTCCAGTTCCGGGGTGAGCTTGCCTTGCTCGGCGATGCTCTTGAGGATGCTGTCGCGGCGCTCGTCCATCTCGCGCAGATAGACCAGACGCTCGGCCAGCATGCGCAGCTGGGTGTCGTCCAGACCGCCGGTGACTTCCTTGCGGTAACGGGCGATGAAGGGAACGGTGGCACCGCCGTCGATCAGTTCGATGGTGGACGCCACCTGGGATTCGCGGACGGCAAGCTCAGCCGCCAGGCGGCTGGAAAGGCTTTTCAGCATCGGCTTTTATTCTTTCGCGTCGAACAAAAACCGCTACTGTACCGCCATCCGCCGCAAAATCAAGCCGCGACCGGACGCGCCAGCCAGGCCTGCGCCTCTTCTATCAGGTCGAAATACTGGACATGAGTATGGGACAGCAAGCCGGCGATGTGGGTGGCCAGGCGTATCCACACGTCGCCGACGACAATGGCCACGCGGCCCAGCTTCTCCTCATGCGCGCGCATGAACTTGACCTCCTCCATCGCCATGTCCAGCGTGAAGTCTTTCAGTTCGGTCAGGTCCAGCAGCATGTCCGGTTTGTCGCGCTCCTCCAGCCGCTTGAGCAAGGCCTGCTCCAGCAGCTGGAAATCAGCCAGCGTGAACTCGTTGAACAAGGCCACGTCCAGGCCATAATCCTGCTCACGGATCGAGATCATTTGCTTCTCCACTCCTGTTTGATTGTCGCAAACGCTTTGACTGTATTCTAGCGCCGTCCAGCCAACATGCCGCTGACCACGATCAAGCCCATCGCCAGCAGCGAATCCGCCGTCAGCGCGTCGCCCCACACCAGCGCGCCCAGCAGACAGGAAAACACCACGGTCAGATAGGACAGATTGGCCGCGGTCAGCTTGCGCCCCACCTTGTAGGCGCGGGTCATCGCCAGTTGCGCCAGCGTGGCGGTGGCGCCGACGCCCAGCAGCAAGCCCACATTATCCAGCGTCACCGGGTGCCAGCGCTCGAAACACATCAACAACAGGCCGCCGACGGTGGAAATCAGCGCGAAGTAGAACACCACCCGCCATTCGGCCTCGCCCTGCCGCCCCAGTTCCCGCACATGCAGATAGGACCAGCCGGCCAGGAAGCCGGAAGCCAGCCCCAACAAGCCGGCGAACCACACATCGCCGGACAAGGTCGGTTTCAGCAGCAACACCACGCCGACGAAGCCCAGCGCCAGCCCGCCCAGCGCCTGCGCCGGCAGCCGCTCGCGCAACAGCGCGACGGACAGCAAGGCCAGAAACATCGGCGAGGTGTAGGTCAACGTCGACGCCGTCGCCAGCGGCAGATGGGCGATGGCGTAAAACGACATCAGCAGCGAGGCATAGCCGATCACGCCGCGCTGCAGGTGATAGCGCAGCAAGGGCGTGGCGAAACGCTCCCGCCGCCACAAGGCCGCGCCGCCCAGCGTCAGCACGCCGATCAAGGTGCGCCAGAACACCAGCTCCGTCGATGAGAAATGCTCTGCGCCCAACTTGACGAACAAGCCCATCAGGGCGAAGAACACCGCGGCCACAACCATCCAGCCGGAACCCAGGCGGAAACCCGCCAACCTGCCACGCACAAGCACTTTCTCGCCTTCCCTGCCAAGCGGCCCGCAGGCCGCGATTGCATACTCTTATTTCTTAGCCAAAGCCACGCTCAGGCAGATGGACTCCATCTGCCTGCGGTAGGTCTTGAACTCCGACGCGTTGGCGGTGCAGCGCGCCTCCAGCAGCCGGTTCTTGTCCACCAACTGGATCACATGCAGATTATGGCGCACGATCCACAGCCGGTTGGACACGAAGCGGCCATCGCGATACTCGGTGACCAGCCGGCCCGCTTTCTGATTGACGCGGACGAAGTTGGCCGCCTCGCGGTCGCCGTCTTCCTGGCGGAACATCGCCGCCAAGCGCGGCAGCGTATCGCCGCGCCCCGGCTTGCGCACGCCGATCTGCACCTCGATGGCGGCGCGCTCGCGCTGGTCGGCCTTGGGCGGGATCACCTTCAGCACCCGAATCCGATTGGCGACGCTGGCGCGCACTTTCCAGCCCGGCGGCAGCATGAAGCGCGCCTTGCTGACCGGATCGGCGTAAGTGGCCGCCAGCGCGAGCGGACTGGCCAGCAGCGCGCCCAGCGCCAGCATGCGGAAAATTGCGGGCATGATCTTGGCCGATGGAAGGATAAAAAAAGGCGCGGAATATCCCGCGCCCCTGCATTATGGCATTTAACTTGCCTATTCAGCCAGCCAATGCCGAGCCCATCAGGCGTCGATAATACTCGTGGAAGTGCTGCATGCCCTCCTCGGTCGGAGACTGGTACGGGCCCACCTCGTTGACGCCGGCCATCCACAGCGCCTTGCGGCCTTCGTGCATGCGGATGCAGATCTCGTCGTCTTCCTTGGCGGTTTCGAAGTAGGCGGCCTGCTCGGCCTCGATGAATTCCGGCTCGAACCACACCACGTCTTCCGGGTAGTAGAACTCGGTGATCACCGTGCACTTCTCCGGACCGCGCGGAATCACCACGCTGACCACCAGCACGTGCGGATACCACTCCACCATGATGTTGGGGTAGTAGGTCAGCCAGATGGCGCCGAACTCCGGCTGCTGTTCGGCATAGCGGCGGCGCACTTCCTCGTGCCACTTGCCGTACACCCTGGAGCCGGCGCGCGCCAGGCAGTTCTTCACGCCCACGGTCTGCACGTGGTAGCTGTCGCCCCACTCCCATTTCAGGTCGCCGCAATCGACGAAATTGCCGAGGCCAGGATGGAAGGGATCAACGTGGTAGTCCTCCGAGTACACCTCGATGAAGGTCTTCCAGTTGAAATCGTAATCGGCGCTGTGCGTCGAGTGGAAGGCATAGCCATCGAAGGTCATGTGCTTGGCGACGCCCAGCTTCTCCAGATCGGCCGCCACATTGCGGCGCGCGTCGAACAGCAGGCCGTTCCAGCGGGCCAGCTCGGTCTGCCCCAGGTTCAGGCATGGCGTTTCCGGAAAATGCGGCGCGCCCACCAGTTTGCCGCCGGCGTCGTAGGTCCAGCCGTGCAGATTGCAGACGATGTGGTTGCCGTTGCCGCGGCCTTTGTAGATGACGGCCTGGCGATGGCGGCAGACGTTGGAGATCAGCTTGATCTCGCCGTCCACGTTCTTGAGCATCTTGCCGTGGCCCAGCCACTCCAGCGTGTGATAGTCGCCGGGGTTGGGCGCCATCAGCTCATGGCCATAGTACTGCGGGGCGTCTGCGAACAGCAGCTCCTGCTCCTTGGCATAGAACGCGGGATCGAAATAGGTATAAATGGGTAGCTGGGCTGCGGATGCTTGAAGCAGTTGAGCAGAAGCCAGATCAGACATTATTCCCACACCTCCGTGGAAGAAGATATAAGACCAGCCGAATCTCGCTCGGGACGAGTTTGCGGGACTATCAAAAACAATCAATCAAAACAAGGGGGAACCCTGTCTTACGAGGGCGGAATTATGCCCTCCCCCCTCCCCCGGGGCAAGCGTTAATTCTTTGTGACAATTCTGTTCAGACACGGACTTGTAGAGGGATATGCCCCCACCCCCTGCCAATGGCAAACAATCTGCATGGCGGTTAATTAAAATCAAAGACTTGCCAAGTTTAGTGCGCCGCAACATTAGAAGCCATTAATTTATAGTGATATACTAGGCTCGACTTTGTTGCCACATCGACTGTCTGATTTTCGCCTTGACCAGGCCGGACTGCTCATCGGCCCGGCTAAGGCCTTGATATGGCGAAGCGGATGATCGATACGCCCCGGGATGCCCGGGCGCAACAACAGGCTGGCCAAACCGCCCGCCATGCGCTACCACACGGTAAGGAAACCGGGCGCGCGGCCCTCTGGCCGCCGCCGGCGCTCCGGCAGCAAATTGGCTGCAAGCGCATCGCAGTGGATTATTTCACCGATTTCATCCTTTTTTTTCAAATTACATGTTCAAAGCTATGAATTCCAGCATCCTCGTCATCAATTGCGGCAGTTCCTCCCTGAAATTCGCGCTGATCGACAGCGCCAGCCACGAAGCGGTCATGACCGGCCTGGCCGAGAAGCTGGGCCTGGCCGACGCCTGCATCACCTTCAAGCACGACGGCGGCAAGCAGACCGCCCTGCTGTCGGCCCCGGATCACGCCGCGGCCATGCACGCCATCATCGAGAAGCTGCAGCAAGTGTCGCTGCTGGACAGCGTGAAGGCCATCGGCCACCGCGTGGTGCACGGCGGCGAGCACTTCAAGCAATCCGCGCTGCTGGACGACACCGCGATCAACGAGATCGAGCGCTGCATCAAGCTGGCCCCGCTGCACAACCCGGCGCACATCCTGGGCATCCGCACCGCGATCAAGGAATTCCCGAGCCTGCCGCAAGTGGCCGTGTTCGACACCTCCTTCCACCAGACCATGCCGGAAAAGGCCTACCTGTACGCGGTGCCGATGAAGCTGTACCGCGAGAACAGCCTGCGCCGCTACGGCATGCACGGCACCAGCTACCGCTTCGTGGCCGAAGAAGCCGCCAAGATGCTGGGCAAGCCGGCCGATGAAACCAGCCTGGTGATCGCCCACCTGGGCAACGGCGCGTCCATCGCCGCCATCCGCAACGGCAAGTGCGCCGACACCTCCATGGGCCTGACCCCGCTGGAAGGCCTGGTGATGGGCACCCGCTCCGGCGACATCGACCCCAGCGTGTTCGGCTACCTGGCCACCGAGCGCGGCATGGACATCACGTCCATCACCAATATGCTGAACAAGGAATCCGGCCTCTTGGGCCTGTCCGAGCTGTCCAACGACTGCCGCGAACTGGAAGAAGCCGCCGCCAAGGGCCATGAAGGCGCCAAGCGCGCGCTGGAAGTGTTCGCCTACCGCCTGGCCAAGTACGTGGCCTCGATGAGCGTGGGCGCGGGCCGCCTGGACGCCGTGGTGTTCACCGGCGGCATCGGCGAGAACTCCTCCTTCCTGCGCGCCGAAGTGATCAATCAGCTGGGCTTCCTGGGCCTGAAGCTGGACGCCGCCGCCAACGAAGCGTGCATCCGCGGCAACGCCGGCCGCATCACCGCCGCCGATTCCGTGCCGGCGCTGGTGATCAACACCAACGAAGAACTGATGATCGCCATGGACACCGCCAAACTGGCCGGTCTGGCCAAGTAAGAAAGGCAAGCGATCATGCAGACATTCTTTCTTGCCCCCACCGGCTTCAACGCCGGCCTGACCTCGGTCACGCTGGGCGCGATCCGCTCGCTGGAGCAGGCCGGCCTGCGCGTGGGCTTCGTCAAGCCCATCGCCCAGGACACCAAGGACGGCGAAGCCGAGCGCTCCACCCACTTCGCCCAGGCCATCTGCCGCCTGAACCCGCCGCAGCCGATCAGCATGGACCGCGTCGAGCACCTGTTGTCGCAAGGCCAGGTTGACCAACTGATGGAAGAGGTGGTGAGCCTGTTCCAGCAAGCCTCGCAAAACGTGGACGTGGTGATCGTGGAGGGCCTGGTGCCCGACCAGAAGCAGGTGTTCTCCACCTTCCTCAACACCAAGATCGCCCGCAACCTGCAGGCGCAGACCATCCTGGTGAGTTCTGTCAAGGCGCTGAACGCGACGGAAATCGCAGAACAGCTGGAAATGAACATCCAGGCCTTCGGCGCGCAAACCGTGTCCGGCTACATCCTCAACCACGTGCTGCCCGGCGCCGACCGCGCCGAGCTGGCGCGCGAAGTGCAGGAGTCCGGCAACCTGAAGAAAGCCGGCCTGCCGCTGCTGGGCGTGATCCCGTACCAGCAGGAACTGCTGGCGCCGCGCACCCAGGATGTGGCCCGCTATCTGAACGCCAATGTGGTGCACGCCGGACAGCAGGCCAACCGCCGCGTGCGCAACATGGTGGTGGCCGCCCGCACCGCGCCGAACATCGTCAACCTGCTGAAGCCGGGCGCGCTGATCATCACCCCGGGCGAACGCGAAGACGTGGTGATGGCCACCTCGATGGCCGCGATGAACGGCGTGCCGCTGGCCGGCCTGCTGCTGACCTGCGACTCCGAGCCCGATCCGCGCATCCAGCAGCTGTGCCAGCAAGCGTTCACCGGCGGCCTGCCGGTGCTGGCGACCTCGCTGAACTCGATGGAAACCGCCAGCGCGCTGAACGCGATGAGCCACCAGGTGCCGTCCGACGACCTGGAGCGGATGGAAAAGGTGATCGAGCACGTCGCCGAATTCCTCGACGTGTCCACGCTGAAGCAAAGCGTCGGCGAGCCGCGCGAAATCCGTCTGCCGCCGCCGGCCTTCCGCTTCCAGCTGATGGAAAAGGCGCGCAAGGCCAACAAGCGCATCGTGCTGCCGGAAGGCAACGAGCCGCGCACCATCCAGGCCGCCGCCATCTGCCAGGAAAAGGGCATCGCCCGCTGCGTGCTCTTGGGCAACCGCGCCGAGATCCTGCAAGTGGCCGAAACCCAGGGCGTGACGCTGCCGGAATCGGTCGAGATCCTGGATCCGAACGAAATCCGCGGCCAGTACGTGGGACCGATGGTCGAACTGCGCAAGGGCAAGGGCCTGAATGAGCCGATGGCGCTGGCGCAGCTGGAAGACACCGTGGTGCTGGGCACCATGATGCTGGCGATGAACGAAGTGGACGGCCTGGTTTCCGGCGCCGTGCACACCACCGCCAACACCATCCGTCCCGCGCTGCAGCTGATCAAGACCGCGCCGGGCTCCAGCATCGTGTCGTCCGTCTTCTTCATGCTGATGCCGGAACAGGTGTATGTGTACGGCGACTGCGCGGTGAATCCGGACCCAACCGCGGAACAGCTGGCCGACATCGCCATCCAGTCCGCCGACTCGGCCGTGGCCTTCGGCATCACCCCGCGCGTGGCGATGATCTCCTACTCCACCGGCTCGTCCGGCAGCGGCAGCGACGTGGAGAAGGTGCGCGAAGCCACCCGCATCGCGCAAGAGAAGCGCCCGGACCTGCTGATCGACGGCCCGATGCAGTACGACGCCGCCTCGGTGGAGTCGGTCGGCCGCCAGAAAGCCCCGGACAGCCAGGTCGCCGGTCGCGCCACCGTGTTCGTGTTCCCGGACCTGAACACCGGCAACACCACCTACAAGGCGGTGCAACGCTCCGCCAACGTGGTGTCGGTGGGCCCGATGCTGCAAGGCCTGCGCAAGCCGGTCAACGACCTGTCGCGCGGCGCGCTGGTGGACGACATCGTCTACACCATCGCCCTGACCGCGCTGCAGGCGGAGCAGACGCCGGCGAATTGATCTAAAACTTGATCACGCAAAAAAATGCCGCGTACCTTTACAGGTGCGCGGCATTTTTTGAATCAAGACAATAACCGTCAGCAAAACAATCCTTCAGCAAACCATAAAACGACAAGATCACATTGCATCAAACGCATTCTTGAATTTGCCATTCAACATAAGCTCAGTCGATCTGAATCCAACAATTTCGTTATCATGCTGCTTGATGAATGTCGACACATCGCCATACTCGCCATCATCAACAAGCTCCGCATATTCAGCATAAAAAACCGAATTATTCTTGCTCAGCAAAATCATTGACAAAAGGTAATTATCCTTTCCACCATAGCTGCCACCTAAGTACTTCAAGCCAACTTTTCCGCTGTTTACCAAGAAATCATTCCATGAAAAAATCTTGGCATAACTAATAGCCCTACAATCAAGAGACCTTTGATCCAGACTTAAAAGCTCTCTATCAATTATACTTTTCCCACCCCAGTCAGGATTGCACAAATTAGGAACCGATGCCAACCAGGTTCTGTTTTTAAAGCCTCCCAAAGGCATTCTCAAAATCAATAATTTCCTTGGCCGACTCTCCCCAATTATATCAGCCGAAACCAGCATCACTCGCCCATGAGGCACTGATTCAGATTTACTATCTTTGGATAAATCATTCAGAACGGGAATGTCTGCAGATGCCGCAACCAACACCCAATCACCAGCGGGCAAAGGTATATTCATACTGCCAACAGACATTGCTTCAGAAAAGCGAGAACCAACAGGGAAAGATGACTTGAATTTCTCCACTCGTTGCGATGGAGATTCAAAAAAACCAAACTTGACTTCAGCAGCTATCGAAGACAAAGAAAATAGGCTTAGAAAAATGATTACGATACCATTCATGATTCAATCCTCAATATAGAGCAATTTATACATGAAGAAATTCTCGTACCATTCAAGCACACACTACCAACCTTAAGGATCACCATCAATAAATAGCAAATCAGATGACCCATAACATTGAGCACTGCCAGCAGCGCCACTCAAAAGTTCAACATAGCCCATCATCATCAAATAGTCATCCAAGACACATCGTCCGGATCACCCCCTATTCTTCCACATTCAACTTTTAGACATTTTAATTAGTATTTTCATTGAGTAATTTCCAAATCCGTTAACAAACCCAAGATACCACCCTAATTGATATAAAGGAGTCACACGTCTCTATTCCAATAGGGCTCTCAATTGCCGCGCCACCCCGGCCTGGTCGTGGTCGCCTATCACCGGCGCGTCCGGCAGGCGGCGCTTCAACTCCGGATGCGCGTTGGCCATCACGTGCGGCAGGCCCGCCAGCGCCAGCATTTCCGCGTCGTTGAGGTTGTCGCCGAAGGCCGCGCAGTCTTCCGCCGCGATGTTCAGGTGATCAAGCAGGCGGCGCAGCGCGCTGCCCTTGTGCACGCCGGGCGCCATCACTTCCAGGTAGCAGACATGGGAGTAAGTCATGGACACTTCGTCGCCCAGCGCGCGGGCGATGTCGGCCTCCACCTCCTTCAGTTGCGCCGGCGCGCCGCAGAAAATCACCTTGGACACGTCGTCGGCCTTGAAACCCGCCAGGTCCTCGATTTCCGTCACCTCGCCGGTGTAATGGCTGAACTCGCGCTTGCTGTGGTAGGCCATGATGCAGTCGTCGCGGTAGACGCCCAGCTCGGTTTCCCGGATCAGCTCCGGCCGCAGCAGCCTGGCCAGCAACTCCGGCGACAGCCGGCTTTGATGCAGCAGCACGCCGTCCGCCAGGTGGATGCGCGCGCCGTTGGCGCTGATCACCGGCACCGGCGGCAGATCCCGCGGCCACAGTTTCCGCACCTGGCGCTCGTGCCGGCCGGTGGCGACGGCCAGGGCAATGCCGCGCTCCGCCGCCGCCTGCAAAGCGGCGCGCGTCTCGTCGGCCAGCCTAGAATCCTTGTCCAGCAGGGTGCCGTCCAGATCGGAAACAATCAGTCGCATATCGTAATCTCCGTGTTCGCATCGCTGAATTGTGCACGATCACGCAAAATCAGGCAAATAATTGTGCACGATCCCGCGTAAATCCTGCCATTTCTTTGACTGAGCCTGCACGATCGTGCAACACTCCCGTCATTCCGTTTGACTTCAACCCCGCCATGTCCAAAGAACGCGCAAGCGCCAACCAGCCCTCCGGCCGCCATCAATACATCCGCGAACAGCTGCGGCTGCACGGCCGGGTTTCCGCCGGCGAGCTGGCGGCGGTGCTGGGGGTGTCCGAAGACTCGATACGCCGCGACCTGCGCGAACTGGCGGCCGACGGCGCCTGCCAGCGCGTGTACGGCGGCGCCATCGCGCTGACGCCCAACCGCCACGGCTTCCTGCAACGCCGCCACGAAAACACCGAACGCAAGGCCAGGCTGGCCTCCGCCGCAGTGCGGCTGCTCAAACCCGGCCAGTTCGTGTTTCTGGACGGCGGCACCACCAATCTGGAAATCGCCCGCGCGCTGCCGGAGCAGCTGCCGCTGACCGTAGCCACCAATTCCATTCCCATCGCCGCCGCGCTGTTTGGCCAAAAACAGCTGTCGGTGCTGGTGCTGGGCGGCAGCCTCAATCATCAGAGCGGCGACGCGCTGGGCACCACCGCCACCCGGATGCTGGACACGATGCGGCCGGACATCTGCTTTCTCGGCACCTGCTCGGTGGACGGCGAGCTGGGCGTGGGCACGGTGATGGCCGACGAAGCGGCGTTCAAGCGCCATCTGGTGGAGCAATGCGGCCACACCGTGCTCGCCGTCACCAATGAAAAGCTGGACACCGCCTCTCCCTTCATCGTCGCCCCGCTGTCCGACATCGGCACGCTGATCATCGAGCCCGACGCCGACCCGATCCGCCGCGCCCATCTGGAAGCGGGCGGCGCGCCTTTGCTGATCGCGGACTGATCTTCCACCCTTTCGGCATATTGCCTCCAATCAAACATTTGTTTTAAAGTTCTGCACGGCGCGTATCCTCGATAAAACCATTACAAATCAGCGCGCTTTTGCAAACGGAACATCCTTTGGAGGGGAATCCATGTCGATACAGGCCATCACCGAATGGTTCATCCCGGACGACGTCCGGCAGATTCCGGAACAGGCGATACGCGCGCGCACCGTGGTGGGCGTCGGCTTGCTGGCCGGCCTGATGGCGCCGCTGTTCGCCGTCGAATACCTGATGCTGGGCCACTATCCGATGGCCGAAGGCATCGCGCTAGGCGGGCTGGGGCTGCTGTGCGGCCCGCTGCTGCTACGCCTCAGCGGCGCGGTGCGCGTCACCGCCGAATTCATCACCAGCTGCATGTACGCGATGGTGTGCTGGATGGTGTTCGTCAATGGCGGCATCCTCTCCACCAGTCTGATGTGGTTCGCTGCCATCCCCTTCACCGCGGTGTTCATCGCCACCCGCCGCTCTGGCATGTTCTGGCTGGCGATGTCGCTTGCCGCCGTAGGGACCATCATGTGGCTGTCCGGCATCGACGCCCTGCCCAAGAGCCCGCTGCCGCATGAGGAGCTGCCCAAGCTGCAGGCCAAGTCGCTGGCCGGCCTGTCGCTGGTGGTGCTGGTGCTGGCGCTGGCCTTCGACAAGGCCAAGAGCAAGAGCTTCGAGAAGCTGGAAACCGCGCGCGCCGAAGCCGAACTAGCCGGCGAGGCGCTGGCGCGGATGATGGAGCAGATCGGCCATTCGATACGCGACGCCTCCGGCGCCAGCCGCCAGATCGCCGACAGCACCGGCAGCATGGCGCGCACCATGGCCGAGCAGCGCGAACGCTCCGAAGACATGGTGGTGGTCGCCCAGCAGATGGCGGTGGTCACCAGCCAGAACGCCGAACAATCAACCACCGCCACGCTGCTGGCGCAAAACTCCGGCGAAGCCGCGCGCGAGGGCGGCAAGGCGATGAACCAGGCGGTGGACCAGTTGGGCCGCGCCGGCGAAGTGATAGGCCACGCCTCGGATCGGCTGGAGGAGCTGGGCCAGCGCAGCGCCGAAGTCAGCGGCATCGTGCAACTGATCCGCGACATCGCCGACCAGACCAATCTGCTGGCGCTGAACGCCGCGATCGAAGCGGCGCGCGCCGGCGAAACCGGCCGCGGCTTCGCGGTGGTGGCCGATGAGGTGAGAAAACTGGCCGAACGCACCCAGAACGCCACCAAGGACATCGAAAGCAAGATCCGGGTGATCGTCGACGGCACCAATGAGGCGCTGGTGGCGATGCGCGACGGCAACCAGCAGATGCAGGCGGGCCGCGGACACGCCAAGGAAGCCCAACTCAAGCTGTCCGGCATCATAGACGGCGCCGGCGAGCTGGCCGGCCTGCTGCAGCAGGTGTCCCAGGCCGAGGCAAGCCAGAACCAGGGCTTCTCGCAGTTCGCCGGCGACATCGTCGCCGTCGGCGAGTCCAGCCGCAGCCTGTCCGGCGAAACCCACAACATCGCCGAAGCGGTGCGCCGGCTGGACGAGCAGATGGACAAGCTGCATCAGGCGATGAGCCGGCAGGAGACGTCGCCTGCCACTTCCGCCACACGCCGCGAAACCTACCTGAATTGACGTTTTAGCCCTACGTCCCGCCCCCAGGCGGCGGGACGTCTCTATTCGAAGCTGCCGGCTCCAAGCCAAGCAATGGTTCGGCGGCCCGCCAGGATTGACACCGAGCCCCACCATCCCTAGCCTGCAACGCCTCTCAGCCAAACCCGCAGCCAAACGCCCGCATGCCCTCGCCATCACATCGCAAACCCGCCATGGCCTCGCAAGACCGCCTGTTGCCGCTGTCAAACCGGTTTTTGCAAATGGCATCCGGAGATTTGGCCGGCCAGGCCAATCTGAAGCGGCTGCGCGCCATTCACCAGATCATCGGCGCGCTGACCGCGCTATTCGGTCTGCTGATGCTGGCCATGCCCGTGTTTGCCGACATACAAAACAAGCCTGTAGCCGGCATTCTGCTTTGCCTTTTCCTAGCAGCCCTGGGGCTGGGCGGATCCTACGCCGTCCTCCGGAACTGGCGACATCCTCCCCATCATGAACTCAGCCTGAGCGACGAAGCCCTGCATTACAAAACCCCGTCTTCCTGGCTGCTGGATGGGCCGCGACAGGAAAGAACCATTGCCTGGCGCGACATCGTCCCCGCCGCCGATGGCCAGCCTGACGTGCGGACCGAATTCACTACCAGCCAAGGGGTCACCCGGGATCTGGTTTTCTGGCACCGCGATGCCCAAGGCACGGTCCGGATGCAGCGCATCCCGCTGCGAAGATTTTCCCGCGGGACCTTTGTCAACGGCGACGAGCTCAAGCTCGCGCTGCTGGTGCGCCTGGCGTCACGGCCCGATCTGCGGTTTGCCCCATCGGTCTTCATCGGCATGCGAATCGACCCGGCGAGCTGGCGCCCGATGAGCAAGCCCTTGCTCGCGCAAGCTCTGGGCGGACTGGCATCGATGGCGATCCTCCTCGCCACCGTGTGGAATCTGGATGTCGGCGCCGGCGCATCCAGCCTGCTGCCCATCTTGGCTGCGATGCTGTGCTGCGCCATCGCCGGTACGCTGCTCTGGCACTGCCTGTTTCCGCAATGGCGTCATCCCATCCGATTTCAGCCTATAGAAACCGAAGCCCGCGACTGACTCGGGCCGAAGCCGCCGGCTCAGATATAGCCCAGCTCCAGCCCGCGCAGCACCGCGCGCACCCGGTCGCGGACACCGAGCTTGGACAGGATGCTGGAGACGTGATTCTTGATCGTGCCTTCGCTCGGCCCCAACGCGTCGGCGATTTCGCGGTTGTTGAAGCCGCCAGCCATCAGCGCCAGCACTTCCACCTCGCGGCCGGTCAGCCGCTCCAGCAGGTCCAGCTTCGGGAAGTCGCCGCCGCCGCGCACGCCGGCCAGCACCCGCTCGGTCAGGCCCGGGCGGAACAGCGTCTCCCCAGCCTCGGCCCGCCTCACTGCGTCGGCCAGCCGCTCCAGCGAGATGTCCTTCAATAGAAATCCCCTAGCGCCGGCGCGCATGCCGGCCAGCAGGGCCTCGTCGTCGTCGAAGGTGGTCAACAGTATGGTGGGCGGCGCGCCGCCGCGGTCATTCAGCGCCCTCAGCAGCTCGATGCCCGACATGCCGGGCATCCTCACATCCAGCAACAACACATCGGGCCGAAAAACAGCCAGCCGTTCCAGCGCCTCGGCGCCGTCGGCGGCCTCCAGCGCCACCTGGATGTCGCCGGTCAGTTCCAGCAGACCGCGCACGCCGCTGCGCACCAAGGCCTGATCGTCCACTACGCCGACGCGGATCACGCTTCGGCTTCCCGAAACACCTTCGTCCATCCCTCGTCCTTTCCATCCAATCGGCCCAGGCTCAGCGCCGCGCCGCCGTCGTCCGTGCCGGACAGGCTCAGCCTGCCCGGGCGATCGCCCAGCATGTCCAATCCCTCCCTCGCCGCCGCGAACACCCGCCAGGCCAACTCGTCCGATACCGCCAATGGCGCGATGTCGGCTTCTATCCGCCGCCCCTCGCACAGGCGGCGCAACGCGGCCTGCAAGGGCGCGGCCCGTCCGCTGCGCTCCGCGCCGACCATGGACCTCACCTCGGCCAGCAGTTGCCGCGCCGCCTGCCGCGCCTCCCGCAGCGGAGGCTCGGCCTTGCCTGCGCCGCGCCTCAGCATCAGCTCCAGTTGCAGATTCAGAGCGGAAAGATGATGGCCCATGCCGTCGTGCAGCTCGCGCGCCACTCGCAAGCGTTCGCAATTGCCCGCGGCGCCGGCCAGCAATTGCCGCGCGGCCAGCAGGCTGGCATGGATGGCCTCCAGCCGCTCCCTCCGCCGGCGCTCGGTCGCGCCCAGGCAGCCCACGCCGAATGTCAGCAGCTGAAAACCGCCGCCCAGCGCCGCATCCAGCCATAACTGTCCCCGCTGCCGCTCCAACGGCGGGGTCTGGACCTCGGAGCCGCTGACATTGCAGACCAGCTCGTTCCCATCCAGACGCTGCGCCTGCCAGGCGCAAGCCAGCGCCATCAAAGCCAGCTGCGCGCCCAGCGCCGTCCAGGCGGCCCGCCAGGACAGCAACAGCGCCAGTTCGGCCGCCGTCAGGTACAGCAGCTTGTCGTCGACCAGCAGCGCCAGCGCGACCTGGCCCGCCACCAAGACGGCCCTCGCCGCCGGCCGCGGCGTTTTCCCGCCCGCGGCGGCGCAGCGCCACAGCATCCAGCCGAACCCCGCGAAGCCCACCCCGTAGGCCGCCTGCGCCAGCCACAACTTCTCGGCAGGCCCCAGCAGCAGCAGCAAGCGCTGATGCAGATGGGACAAGCCCCCCTGGCCCAGCCATGCCAGCGGCAGCGCTTGCCGCAGCCACAGCGCCAGGCAGGACAGCAGCGCGACCGCGCGAAACAGTGCCAGCGGCGATGGCGACGCGCCCCGCCTCATCGCTCGCCTCCCGCCAGCGGTAGCCAGACGCGCAGGCAGCAGCCGCCCGCCTGCGGCGACAGGATGTCCAGCGTGCCGCCCCTTCCCTCCACCCGCTCGCGCATGCCGGCCAGGCCATGGCCGATCGGTTCCGCCACCGCCGCGCCCAGCCCGCGGCCGTTGTCGCTGACCGTGACCGCCACGCCGCCGCGCGCCGGCTCCAGCCTCACTGTGGCCCTCGCGGCGCCGGAATGCCGCAAGGCATTGCTCAAGGCCTCCTGCACGCAGCGGAAAACCGCATGGGCCAGCGCCGGCTCGTCCAGGATCAGCCCGTCGGCGATGTCCAGCCTGACTGCCGGCGACGGAATGCCGCGGCACAGCGTGGCCAGCGCGCCTGGCAAATCGAACGGGACGGCTGCTTCCGGCCTGCCGGCGGCGCGCAGCTCCTCCCCCAGCAGCCTCGCCGCTTCGCAGGCGGCGTCGATGTCGCCGTCCGCCGCGTCTCCCGGCTGCGCCCGAACCAGGCGCAACTGCAGCTGCAAACCCGCCAGCTGATCCGCCGCCAGCAACCTCAGGCCATCGGCGATCCGGGCGCGCTCGGCGCCACGCACCGCCTCAGTCAACAGCAACTGGGTAGCCTGCAGTTCGGCATTGGCGGCTTCCTGCCGCCGGCTGCCGCGCCGCGCCTCGGCCCAGCCGTAGCCGACGCAAAAAGCGAAGGCCTGGAACACCAGCCCTTGCAGCCAATCCAGCGCCGCCATGACCCAGAACGGCGGCGGCAAGGCGCCTGGCAGATTGCAGGCCGGGTGGCCGTCGCCCACCCGCGCCAGGTAAGGCAGCAAGGCCGCGTCGATCAGCGCCGCCTGCAGCAAGGAGCCCGCCGCCGCCGCGCGCCACGGCCACAGGAAAGCCAGCTCCGCCGCCACCAGGTAGCCAAGGCCAGGCTCGGTCAACGCCTCCAGCGCCGCGGCGATCAGCATCTGCGCCGCCAGCCATGGCCATAAACGCGCCGGCGGCCCCTGGTCGCGCAAGCAGCGCCAAAGAGACAGCATGAACAGCGCGATCAGGCCGGCGAACACCAGCAGCGCCGCATCCGGCAAGGCCAGCCAGCCGGAAAGGACCCGCGCCAGCCGCGCCGGCCACAGCCAGGCGTCGGCCTGGGCGTTCAACAGCGGCGCAGGCGCTTGCGCGAGGTCGATCGCGCCGGCCGCCATCATCAGCAGGCAGGCCAGCAACAGGGCGCGGCGAAACAGGCCGGGACGGCCCACGGCGGCGTTGAGCAAAGCGGACATTGGATCGACATTCCGGCGCATGAGAGGGATCAGCGCGGCCAGGGCCGCGCAGCAGCCGACAGCGTAGCACAAGGCCGACGCCATGCCGCCGGCATCCGCCCCCCATTTCCCACTCCGTACGCGCCAGCGAGCGCACCGCCCATCTCAACCCATCCAGCATGCAGGCCTCCCGTCTCGATCCGGCCAAGCATGCCGCCGCGCCGATCGGCCCGACAGTGCCGTTAGTCATGTCCGCGGCCTCTATCTTCCGGCACATGCGCGCCCCGCCCCGGCCCGCCGACAATGCGGCATCCGGCCCCACGGCCGCCCATCCGACAAAGGACGACAAAATGAAACGGCATTCCGCCCTGGCCGCCTTGGCGCTGCTGTCGCTGCACCTTCCCGCCGCCCGCGCCGCGGACAGCTTCGGCTACGGCAAGATAGGCACCGGCGCCGAGCTGGGCGTCGGCTACGCGCTGAACGACGATCTGGACCTGCGCGTCGGCATCGCCGACACCTTCCGCTACCAGCAAGACAAGAGCCTGGACGGCTCGTCCTACCAGCTGAAATCCCGGGCCAACCCCGGGCTGGCCGCCAGCCTGGACTGGCGCCCGGCGCGCGGCAGCGGCTTCCGCCTGACTGGCGGGCTGCTGCTGTCCGGCAAGCCGCGGGACGACCTGGCGTTCTCGGCCAACGGCGCGGGCAATTACCCCCTCAACGGCAACGTCTACGCCGCATCGGCCATCGGTTCGCTGAACGGCAAGGTGGAATACCGGCAATTGGGCGCGTACCTAGGCGCGGGCTGGGATTTCACGCTGCCGGCGGCGCCCCGCTGGCGCGTCACCGCCGATCTGGGGGCGCAACTGCGCTTCGGCGGCAAAGCCACGCTGAATCCGGCCGGCGGCATCGCCGCGTCGGACCTGGCCGCGGCGCAGCAGAAGCTGGACCACGACCTGGGCGGCACCCGCTTCCATCTCAACGCGGGCGTGGGCCTGAGCTACGCGTTCTGACGCGGAAAAGGCCTGCGCCGCCGATAGCACAGGCCTCTTTAAACTCCGGACAGACGGGCTTCAGAGCGCGTACTGGCCCGGCTGATACCCTCCCGCCTGCGTGCTGCAGCCGATGGAAACGCGGTTCCAGCCATTGATCGCGACGATGGCCCAGGTCAGATCGACGGCTTCCTTGTCGTCGAAATGCCGCGCCAGTTCGGTCCGCAGCGCTTCTTCCGGATGCCCTGCGGCCACCAGCGTCAGCGCCTCGGCCCAGGCCAGCGCGGCGCGCTCGCGCTCGGTGTAGCACGACGCCTCGCGCCAGGCCGACAGCAGGTACAAGCGCTGCTCGGTTTCGCCGGCGGCGCGCGCGTCCTTGGTATGCATGTCGATGCAGAAGGCGCAGCCGTTCAGCTGCGACACGCGGGTCTTCACCAGCTCAAGCAAGGCGTGATCAAGGCCGCAGCCGCGGATGTAGCGCTCCAGCCCTGCCTGGGCCTGATAGCCTTGCGGCGCGAGGGTCGGGTAATCGATGAAACGGGACATATTCAATGCTCCTATAAGATTCTTGAAAGGATTCGGGTCAGCCGCGCGGCGCGAACAGCGCCTGGACGTCTGAATAGGAAATCAGAGCGCCCAAGGCCGACAGGTCGCCCACGTCCCGCAGCGCCGTCGCAGTCCGGCCCAAGGCCTGCATCGCCACCAGCGCCGGACCGATGGCGGTGCTGACGCGCGCCACGCCCAGCGCGGAAAGCTCGGCCAGGCCCGGCAAACCGGGCATCGCGGCGGCATTGACCGGCGCCGGCACGGCGTCGCACAGCTGCGCCAGCAGCGCGGGATCGGACAGGCCCATGGGGAAGACGCCGTCGGCGCCGCTGTCCAGATACAGCCGCGCCCGCGCCAGCGTCTCGTCGAAACGGGCTTCGGCCGGGCCTTCGCCATGCAGGAACAGGTCAGTGCGGGCATTGATGAAGATGGGCACCTCCAGCGCGTCCGCGGCGGCGCGGGCGGCCTGCAGGCGTTCGCGCATCTCGTCCGCGCCGCGCAGCGAGAAGCGGCCAGCGGCGTCGTAACGGCCGTCCTCCAGATTGACGCCCGCCGCGCCGGCGCGGATCGCCCCGGCGACGGTGTCCGCCACTCCGGCCGGCGCATCGCCGTAGCCGTCTTCCAGATCCACGCTCAACGGCGCCTTCAGCACCCTGGCGATGCGGGAGACGGCGGCCAGCAGCTCCTCCCGCGGCAGCTCGCCGCCGTCGCGGTAGCCAAGCGACCACGCTACCGCGGCGCTGCTGGTGGCCAGTGCGGGGAAGCCGGCCTGCTCGAACACCCGGGCGCTCAAGGCGTCCCAGACATTGGGCAACAACAGCGGCGTTGAGCCCTGATGCAGGCGGCGGAAGGTCTGGGCGCGGTATACGGCGTCGGCATGGTTCATCGGCATTCCTTGTCGGTTGGCGGTCATTTGGCTACCCGGCAAGATACCGGCGGGATGGTACAATGCTGAGAGCCAAAAATCGTCAAAACGAGTAGGCCATGATTTCCGACGCCCTCCAGTTCGAATTGCTGCGCGGCCACGCGTCGCCGCTGCATCGCCAGCTCTATCTGCGCATCCGCGAAGCCATCCTGGCCGGCCAGCTGCCGCCGGGCGCCCGCCTGCCGGCCATGCGGGTGCTGGCCGCCGACCTCGGCATCTCGCGCGGTACCGTCGACCAGGCCTACGGCCAATTGCTGGCGGAAGGCTTTCTGCTCAGCCGCGCCGCCGCCGGCACCGTGGTCCATCCCCAACTGGAGGCCCGACGCCCCGATCCATCGCCCCCCTCGGCAACCGGTCCGAAGCCAGTCCTGGCCGACTCGCCCGAGCCCGCCCCGCCGCGCCCCTTCCAGCTCGGGCTGCCCGCGCTGGACGCCTTCCCGCGCAAGCTGTGGGCGCGGCTTGCCGGCCGCCGCGCCAGGGCCTTGTCGCTGGCGGGGCTGAATTATCCCGACCCCGCGGGCTATCCGCCGCTGCGCGAGGCCATCGTCCGCCACCTGGCCCTGTTTCGCGGCATCCAGTGCTCCGCAGATCAGATATTCATCACCAGCGGCTTCCAGGCCGCGCTGGGGCTGGCGGTCCGCACCCTGCTGCGCCCCGGCGACCCGGTCTGGATGGAGGACCCCGGCTACTTCCGCGCCAGCGGCGCGCTGCGGCTGGCCGGCGCCAGGCTTGCGCCTGCGCCGGTGGATAGCGATGGATTACAAGTGGACGAGGCGATCCGCCGCGAACCCGACGCGCGGATGGCCTACTGCACGCCCTCCCACCATTCGCCGCTGGGCGTGGCCCTGTCGCTGCCGCGCCGGCTCGAGCTGCTGGACTGGGCCGCGCGGCGGCAAGCCTGGATCGTCGAAGACGACTACGACGGCGAATTCCGCTACGACGGCCCGCCGCTGCCCGCCTTGAGAAGCCTGGACCATTCCGGCCGGGTGCTCTACATCGGCAGCTTCAGCAAGACCCTGTTTCCCGGTCTGCGCCTGGGCTATCTGGTGACGCCCGCCAGCGAGGCGGCGCGCTTCGCCGAGGCCTGCAATCTGCTCTCCCCCGCGCCATCCATCCTTGATCAGGCCACAGCGGCCGATTTTCTCAGCCAGGGGCACTTCGCCCGCCACATCAAGCGGATGCGCGCGCTCTACGCCCAGCGCCGCGCCGCGCTGGCCGCCGCCCTGCAAGCCGAATGCGGCGCGCGGCTGCGGCTGGACGGCCAGGCGGTCGGCCTGCAACTGACCGCCTGGCTGCCCGACGGCGAAGACGACCGCGCGGCGGCGGCGCGCCTGAGCGCCAGCGGATTGGCGGGCCAGCCGCTGTCCGCCTTCAGCCTGGAATGCGGCCATCCTCCGGCTCTGCTGCTGGGCTTCGCCAATGTGCCGGCCGAGCAGGCGCCCGCGCTGGCGCGGCGGCTCACGGAGGCGCTGGACGCGCGCTAGGGATGCCTATTCGGCTCAATTATTGATGCAGAAAATGTTATGTTATAACTTTCTTTATATTCAATGCAATGATATAACATCTCAAAATTCCCACGACCTGACCGAGATGACCATCGCCGCCAACCGATACGCAAGCGCTCGTCTTTCCGACAATCTGGCCGATCTCGCCGCCATCTTCGACCCCAACGTCGAACTCTGCCTGTACCGTCGTCCGCCGATAGCCGACATCGCTGGCTATCTGTGCCGCGCCGGACGCGACGGCTTGCCAGGCCTGGGCTGGCGGCGCGTGCTGACGCCCGGCGAGGCCGTCGACGCGCCGCTGGCCGACCTGCCCGGCCGCGAAGCGCTCTACGCCGATATCGCCTGGCTGTGTGATCTGTACGCCACGCTGACCGGTTGCGACCGCGTCGGCGCGCGGCTGGAAGTGCTGAGCGGCGCGATGTGCCCGCGCTTTCACGTCGACCGGATCGGCTTGCGCCTGCTGTGCTGCTATCAGGGCCCCGGCACCGAGTGGCTGCCCGACGCCGCCGCCGACCGCGCCCGCTTGGGCGTCGACACGCAGTCAGGCCTAGTGCGCGACGCCGCCGCCATCGGCCGGGCGCTGCCGTTTTCGGTGCTGCTGTTGAAAGGCGCCGGATGGCCTGGAGCCAACGGCGGCGCCATCCATCGCTCGCCGGCCCCTGCGCCGGGCGAGCCCCGGGTGCTGCTGGCGCTGGACGCCGTGTGCTAGCCCCCTCCCCGCAAACAAGGAGTCAAAACATGAACATGCTGCCTGTAACGGTGCTGTCCGGCTTTCTCGGCGCCGGCAAGACCACGCTGCTGAACCACATTCTGGCCAACCGCGAAGGCAAGCGGGTGGCGGTGATCGTCAACGACATGTCCGAAGTCAATATCGACGCCCGCCTGGTGCGCGAAGGCGGCGCCCAGTTGTCGCGCGCCGAGGAAAAGCTGGTGGAGATGAGCAATGGCTGCATCTGCTGCACGCTGCGCGAGGATTTGCTGCTGGAAATCCGCCGCCTGGCGGCGGAAGGCCGCTTCGACTACCTGCTGATCGAATCCACCGGCATCTCCGAGCCGCTGCCGGTGGCGGAAACCTTCACTTTCCGCGACGACGATGGCCGCAGCCTGGCCGATCTGGCGCGGCTGGACACCATGGTGACGGTGGTGGATGCCTGCAATTTCCTGCGCGACTACGCCTCGCGCGACAGCCTCACCGACCGCCAGGCCAGCCTGGGCGAGGAAGACGAGCGCACCGTGGTGGATCTGCTGATCGAACAAGTGGAGTTCTGCGACGTCATCGTGCTGAACAAGACCGACCTGATCCGCGCCGAAGCGCTGGCCGAGCTGGAGGGCATCCTGCGCTCGCTGAACCCGCGCGCCGACATCGTGCGCAGCGAGTTCGGCCGCGTGCCGCTGGACAGGGTGCTAAACACCGGCCGCTTCGACTTCGACGCCGCGGCCGAGGCGCCGGGCTGGCTGGCCGAACTGCGCGGCGAGCATGTGCCGGAAACCGAGGCCTACGGCATAAGCAGCTTCGTCTACCGCGCGCGCCGTCCCTTCCATCCGCAGCGGCTGTGGCAATGGATGCGGCAGGAATGGCCCGGCGTGGTGCGCTCCAAAGGCTATTTCTGGCTGGCCAGCCGGCCGCAGTTCGCCGCCTTGTGGTCGCAGGCTGGCGCGGTGGCCCGCCATTCCTGCGCCGGCTTGTGGTGGGCGGCGCTGGAGCGCGCGGAATGGCCCCAGGACGAAGACAGCCTGGCGCTGATCCGCTCGCGCTGGGCCGAACCGTTCGGCGACCGCCAGCAGGAGCTGGTGCTGATCGGCATGGACATGGACCGGCAGGCGCTGACGGCCGGCTTCGACGCCTGTCTGCTGAACGATGCCGAATTGGCCGGCGGCATGGCCGCCTGGGACACGCTGGATGATCCGTTCCCGCGCTGGGAAATCCGCGAGGAAGAGGCCGAGGCCTGATGCCAAGCGCGGGCGGCTCGCCGCCGCCCGCTCTGCTATAATCGGCGCTTTCCGCAATTCTCCGTTCTTTAGCCGATGACTCCTGCCGCCCGCCTCTCCGACCTGAAATCCGCCCTGTCCTGCTGCCTGATCCGCGACCGCCACCTGCTACGCCGCAAGCTCGCCGACGCCGGCGACCGGCTGAAGAAGAATCAGCTCGCCGACAAGCTGCTGGCGGACATCGCCGGCCAGGTGGAGCGTTCGCGCAGCCGCGCCGACGCGCGCCGCGCGCACCTGCCCAAGCCCCAGTTCGACGACGCGCTGCCGGTCAACCAGAAGCTGCCCGACATCAAGAGCGCGATCGACAAGAACCAGGTGGTGATCATCTGCGGCGAGACCGGCTCCGGCAAAACCACGCAGATCCCCAAGATCTGCCTGGAGCTGGGCCGCGGCGTGTTCGGCCTGATCGGCCACACCCAGCCTCGCCGGCTGGCCGCGCGCTCGGTGGCGACGCGGATCGCGCAAGAGCTGGGTTCGCAGCTGGGCGAGCATGTCGGCTTCAAGGTGCGCTTCACCGACAAACTGTCTGAAAAATCGGTGATCAAGCTGATGACCGACGGCATCATGCTAGCGGAGACGCAAACCGACCGCTACCTGGAAGCGTACGACACCATCATCATCGACGAGGCGCACGAGCGCAGCCTGAACATCGACTTCCTGCTGGGCTATCTGAAGCAGCTGCTGCCGCGCCGCCCGGACCTGAAGATCATCATCACCTCCGCCACCATCGACGCCGACCGCTTCTCCAGGCATTTCGATGGCGCGCCGGTGATCGAGGTGTCCGGCCGCACCTATCCGGTGGAAGTGCGCTACCGGCCGCTGAAGCAGCGCGACGAAGACGAGCGCGAGATGGAGATGGAGGACGCCATCGTCGACGCGGCGGACGAGCTGTCGCGCCAGGGGCCCGGCGACATGCTGGTGTTCCTGCCCGGCGAGCGCGAAATCCGCGAGACCGCGGAAAAGCTGCGCAAGTCCGGCATCCGCGGCTACGAGATCCTGCCGCTGTTCGCCCGGCTGTCCAACGAGGACCAGCAGAAGATCTTCAAACCGTCCGGCGGACGCCGCATCGTGCTGGCCACCAACGTGGCGGAAACCTCGCTGACGGTGCCCGGCATCAAATACGTGATCGACACCGGCCTGGCGCGCATCAACCGCTACAGCCCGCGCGCCAAGGTGGAGCAATTGCAGGTGGAGAAGGTGTCGCAGGCGGCCGCCCGCCAGCGCGCCGGCCGTTGCGGCCGCGTCGAGTCCGGCATTTGCGTGCGCCTGTACGCCGAGGACGACTTCAACGCCCGCCCGGCCTTCACCGACCCGGAAATCGTCCGCTCCAACCTGGCGGCGGTGATCCTGCGCATGGCGGCGCTGCGGCTGGGCAAGGTGGACGAGTTCCCCTTCCTGGAAGCGCCGTCCAGCCGCCTGGTGGCCGACGGCTACCAGGTGTTGACCGAACTGGGCGCAGTCAATGAGCTGGGCGAGCTCACCCCGGTGGGCAAGGAGCTGGCGCGCATCCCGGTGGACCCGAAAGTGGGCCGCCTGCTGCTCGCCGGCCGCGACTTCCACTGCGCGCGCGAAGTGCTGATCATCGCCGCCGCGCTGTCGATACAGGACCCGCGCGAGCGGCCGTTCGAAGCCCGCGACGCCGCCGAAAAGGCCCAGGCGCGCTTCAATGACGAAAAGTCGGACTTCCTGTCCTTCCTGCACCTATGGGATTTCTTCGCCGACGCGCTGAAGAACAAGAAGACCAACCGCCAGCTGGTCAACGCCTGCCACGACCACTTTCTGTCGTATATGCGCATGCGCGAGTGGCGCGAGCTGCACGCGCAGCTGGCCGAGATCGCCAGCGAACTGGGCTTGATCACCCGCGACGAGGCCCACGCCGACGCCGAGCAGCCTGACGCGCAGATGTCGGCCAAGAAACGCCAGCAACTGGACGCCGTGGCCTATGAGAACCTGCACAAGGCGCTGGTGACCGGCCTGATCGGCAATATCGGCATGAAAAACCAGGAAGGCGACGACTACCAGGGCGCGCGCGGCGTCGCCTTCCACGTCTTCCCCGGCTCCGGCCTGAAGAAGGCCAAGCCCAAGTGGCTGGTGGCGGCCGAATTGGTGGAGACCACCCGCCTCTACGCCCGCTGCGTGGCCAAGATCGAGCCGGAATGGGTGGAAAAGCTGGCGCCGCATCTGGTGAAGTACCACTACTTCGAACCGCATTGGGAAAAGAACCGCGGCGAAGTGGTGGCCAGCGAGCGCGTCACGCTGTACAGCCTGACGCTGATCCCGCGCCGAGCCGTCAGCTACGGCCGCATCGCGCCGGAAGAAGCGCGCGAGCTGTTCATCCGCGGCGCGCTGGTGAATATGGAATACGTCAGCAACGCGCCCTTCTTCCAACGCAACCAGCAGCTGATCCGCGAGGTGGAGCAACTGGAGCACAAGGCGCGCCGCCAGGACGTGCTGGTGGACGAGGAAGCGCTGTACGCCTTCTACAGCGAACGCATCCCGGCCGAGGTAGTGGACGCCGCCAGCTTCGAAGCCTGGCGCAAGGAAGCGGAAAGAGCCGAGCCCAAGCTCCTGCACCTGACCCGCGAAGAGCTGATGCGCCACGCCGCCCAGCACGTGACCGAAAACCAGTTCCCGGAGTGGCTGGAGCTGGAGGACGGCAAGCTGAAGCTGCGCTACCGCTTCGAGCCGAAACACCCGCTGGACGGCGTCACCATCGACGTGCCGCTGGCCATCCTGAACCGCCTGACGCCGGGGCCCTTCGAATGGCTGGTGCCGGGCATGCTGCGCGACAAGCTGCAGCAGCTGATCAAGGGCCTGCCCAAGCAGATCCGCCGCTGCTGCGTGCCGGTGCCGGATTTCATCACCCGCTTCCTGCTGACCAATCCGGACCTGCAACAACCGATCGCGCCGCAATTGGCGCGCTTCATCCTGCGCGAGACCGGCGGCGTCAAGGTGGACATCGACGAGTTCAACAAGCAGGAACTGCCGGAGCACATGCTGTTCAACTTCCGCGTGATCGACGACGGCAAGCAGGAGATCGGCATGGGCCGCGACCTGGCCGCGCTGCAAAAGCAGTTCGGCCAGGCGGCGCAGCTGACCTTCCGCGACACCAGCGCCGAATTCGAGCGCGACGACGTCAAGACCTGGGACTTCGGCGAACTGCCGGAAAGCATACAGTTCGCCCGCGGCCGCCAGCAGCTGACCGGCTACCCGGCGCTGACGCTGGAGGAAGACCGCGTCGCCATCCGCCTGTTCGACACCCAGGCCGTGGCGGAAAGACATCACCGCCAGGGCGTGGTGAAGCTGCTGCAGCTGCAATTGAAAGAGCAGATGAAGCAGCTCGGCAAAGGCCTGCCGGGCATGACGCAAATCGGCCTGCAGCTGCGCGCGGTCGCCAACGCCGACGACCTGCTCGCCGACGCCATCGCCGCCATCTGCGACCGCGCCTTCATCGGCGAGGACGCGCTGCCGCGCAATGAAAAGGCCTTCAACGACCAGAAGAACCGCGCCCGCACCCGTTTGCCGGCGGTGATCCAGGCGGTGGCGCAGTACCTGCAGCAGATCGCCGCCGAGTATGTTCCGCTAAGCAATAAAATGCAGAAGCATAAGCTGGGCCATGAGCTAAAACAGCAAATGGACAAGCTGGTCTACAAGGGCTTCCTGGCCGCCACGCCTTGGAGCCAGCTGCCCCACCTGCCGCGCTACATGAAGGCGATGAGCATGCGGATGGACAAGCAGCCGGCCAATCCGCAGCGCGACGGCCAGCGCGGCGCGGAAATCCGCGAGCTGTGGCAGCAGTGGGAACAACGCGTGGCGGAGCAACAGGAGCAGGGCGAGGCGGCGCCGGCGGTGCTGGACTTCCGCTGGATGCTGGAGGAATTGCGCGTCAGCCTGTTCGCCCAGGAGTTGAAAACCCCGTACCCGGTTTCGGTCAAGCGGCTGCAAAAAGTCTGGAACGAGTTGCCGCGATAGCGAGATTGAGTACAGCTTGCAATGACATTGAATTATCATGCTGTGAATTTTCACGTCGCAAGCGACTATCGACATGACCGTTGACTCTGGCAAGAAACCGACCAAGGTTTCTTCATCGATGCTGTCCATCGGCAAGGAATTGCCGGTGGACGTCTATTCCAAGAGCGGTTTCCTGCTGCTCAAGCGGGGCCATTACGTGCTGACGCCGGAACAAAAGCAAAAACTGGTCAGCCTGGGCTTCGCCGAAGCCAAGGCCGATGCCAAGCCGGTAGAGAAGCCCAATCTCAACGACAATCACAAGCCATCGCTGTTCGAGGACATCGCCTTCCTGCAACAGCGCGTGCGCAGCGTGCTCCACCATGCGCTGGTCACCCGCAACTTCGAAGCCAAGGTGATGGAGATCGCCCAGTCGCTGATCCAGCTGGCCGAGAAATTTCCGGACGCGCTGATCGCTTCCATCTTCCTGGTGCCGTTTTCCGAATACAGCGTCGCCCACTCGCTGCACGCGGCGGCGCTGCTGTCCATCTTCACCCGCCACATCACGCTGCCGCCCAAGCACCGCGAGACGCTGATCTGCGCGGCGTTGACGATGAACATCTCTCAGGTGGAGCTGCAAAACGAGCTGTTCGGCCAGGCCTCCCGCCTCGACGACGACCAGCGCCGGGCGGTGCTCGACCACCCGATCATGAGCTCGGCCATCCTCAGGGAGGCAGGGGTGGAAGACCAGCTGTGGCACACGCTGGTGCAGACCCACCACGAGTCCTGGCAGGGCAACGGCTACCCCTTCGGCCTGTCCAGGGAACAGATCCTGCCCCCGGCGCACATGCTGCGCCTGGCCGACATCACCTGCGCCAAACTGCTGCCGCGCCGCTACCGATCGGCGCTGCTGCCGGCCACCGCGCTGGGGCAGATCTTCCAGCGCAAGGACAACGAATTCGATCAGGCCTTCATCACCATGCTGGTCAAGGAACTGGGCATCTACCCGCCCGGCAGCTTCGTGCGCATCGCCAGCGAGGAAATCTGCGTGGTGATCTCGGCCGGCGCCAAGCCCAGCGAGCCGCTGGTGGCGGCGATACGCCGCGCCGACGGCCCGCCCTTCGGAGAGCCGCTGCTGCGGGACACCAGCAAGCCGGCGCATAAGGTCACGGCGCCCTGCCATGCCGGCGAGGCCAAGGTGCGGGTGTCCTTCCTCGCCCATCTGTGGAAGAGCTGAATCCCTTCGTCATCCAATCTTAATATTTTGGTATTTTGGCAGAAATACCTTAAAAATATCATTTGTGCGCATTTTTACTAAAATAAGGTATTCCTTGATGCGCACTTTCACTCTCGGCGCCGGCCTGCTGGCCGCGCTGGCCCTTGCCGCCTGCAGCAGCGGAGGCGGCGGCAACGCCCCCCGCTCTCAGGACAACGCAGAAGCCCAGCCCCCGGCTGCGGCCGCCGCCAAAAACGTCATTTTCTTCCTCGGCGACGGCATGGGCATCGCCACCAGCACCGCCGCCCGGATCTACGCCGCCGGCGAGGACGGCCAGCTGACGATGGACACGCTGCCGGAGTCCGGCTTCGTCAAGACCTTCTCCAACGACGCCCAGGTCACCGACAGCGCGCCGTCGATGTCGGCCTACATGACCGGCGTCAAGATGAACAACGAAGTCATCTCGATGTCCACCGACACCGTGGCCAAATCGCCCACCGCCGATCTGACGTCCAACTGCGGCGCCGGCAACGGCAAGCCGGTATCCACGCTGCTGGAACTGGCCAAAGCCGGCAAGCGCGCCACCGGCGTGGTCACCACCACCCGCGTCACCCATGCCACCCCGGCCGCCACCTATTCCCACGTCTGCCACCGCGACGCCGAATCCGACATCGCCGCCCAACTGGTGCCGGGCGGCGCGCAATACAACGCCTCGCTGCAGGACGGCGTGGACGTGGTGTTCGGCGGCGGCCGCCAGTTCTTCCTGCCCAAGGCAGCCGGCGGCAAGCGCGCCGACGGCCGCGACCTGGTGGCGGAGCTGAAGGCCAAGGGCTACGGCTACGCCGCCGACAAAACCGCGCTCAGCGCCATCGATCCGGCCAAGACCCAGCGCGCCGTCGGCCTGTTCACCAGCAGCCACATGAGCTACGACCTGGACCGCGACCCGAACAAGGAGCCCAGCCTGGCCGAGATGACCACCAAGGCCATCAACCTGCTGGCGAACCGCAGCGACAAGCAAGGCATGTTCCTGATGGTGGAAGGCGGCCGCATCGACCACGCCCTGCACGAAACCACCGCCAAGAAGGCGCTGCAGGACACCGTGGCCTTCGACCAGGCCATCCAGGCCGCGATCAGCGCGATGCAGCAGAAAGACCCCGGTCTGAAGAACACGCTGATCGTCGTCACCGCCGACCACGACCACACCCTGGTGCTGAATGGCTATGCCAAACGCACCGGCAAGACCGCGCCGGGCAATCCGGGCGTGCTGGGTCTGGCCAAGGATTACGTCAGCGGCAAGAACCTGACCGACGCCGACGGCATGCCTTACTCCATCATCGGCTTCGGCAACGGCGAAAACCGCGTCGCCGGCGCCCGAAGCGCGGCGGCCGCGCTGACCGACGACGCCGTCTCGGCCAACGACTACCACCAGGAGGCGGCGATACGGATGCCGGCCGGCGGCGAGACCCATGGCGGCACTGATGTCTACATCGGCGCCATCGGCCAGGGCGCGGACAGCATCCACGGCTTCCTGGAAAACATCGAAGTGTTCGGTCTGGTCAAGAAGGCCGCCGGCCTGTAAGCGCATTGGAGAACAATAAAATGAAAACCGCGATGAAAACCCTGCTGGCCGCCGCCGTGCTGGCCGCGCTGCCCGCCATCCCCGCCCACGCCGCCGGCGTGGCCAAGAACGTGATCTTTTTTCTCGGCGACGGCATGGGGCCGGCCACCGTCACCGCTGCCCGCATCTACCAGTACGGCGAGAGCGGCAAGCTCAATATGGAGAAGCTTGGTCGCACCGCGCGCATCAAGACCTTCTCCAATGACGCGCAGACCACCGACAGCGCGCCGTCGATGTCGGCCTATATGACCGGCGTGAAGATGAACAACGAGGTGATCTCGATGTCGTCCGACACCCGCGCCATCGAGCCCAACAGCGACGGCACCGGCAACTGCGGCAGCAATAACGGCGCGCCGGCCGCCACGCTGCTGGAGCTGGCCAAGGCCAAGGGCAAAGCCATCGGCGCGGTCACCACCACCCGCGTCACCCACGCCACCCCGGCCGCCACCTACGCTCACGTTTGCCACCGCGACGCTGAATCCGACATCATCGCCCAGGCGGTGCCGGGCGGCGCCGGCTACAACGCCAAGCTGGGCAACGGCCTCGACGTGCTGATGGGCGGCGGCGGCAAATTCCTGCTGCCCAAGGCCAGCGGCGGCAAGCGCGGCGACGGCCGCAACCTGCTGCAGGAATTCGCCGCCAAGGGCTATCCGGTGCTGCAGACCGGCGCCGATCTGGCCGCCTTCGACGCCAAATCCGCCAGCCGCGTGGTGGGCATCTTCGGCAAGGACCACCTGGAATACGAGTTGGACCGCGTCAAGAACAAGGTGGACCAGCCCAGCCTGGCGCAGATGACCGCGGCGGCGATAGACGTGCTGTCCAAGAACGGCAACGGCTACGTGCTGATGGTGGAAGGCGGCCGCATCGACCACGCGCTGCACGGCACCAACGCCAAGCGCGCGCTGGTGGACGCCGTCGCCTTCGACGACGCGATCAAGACCGCATTGGCCAAGGTGGACCTGAACAACACGCTGGTGGTCGTCACCGCCGACCACGACCACACCATGACCATCAACGGCTATTCCAAGCGCGGCAACCCCATCCACGACATCGCGCGCGGCTACTCGGACGGCCAGCCGGCCAAGGACGCCGACGGCGCCGTCTACACTACGCTGGTCTTCGGCAACGGCCCCAACCGCAAGCCGACCCGCGTGTCGGTGGATTCGGCCGCCGCCACCGCCGACGACTACCAGCAGGAAACCGGCATCCGCCTGTCCAGCGAAACCCACGGCGGCGGCGACGTGATGCTGATGTCCGGCGGCGCCGGCAGCAAGGGCTTCAAGGGCGTGATGGACAACACCAAGGTGTTCGGCCTGGTGAAATCCGCGCTCGGCCTGTAATCCCCTCCCGCGCGCGGCCGCCCGGCCGCGCGCTTCGCTTTGAAAGATATCGATGAAATTCTTGTCTCTCGCCGCGCTGGCGCTCGCCGCCCAGCAGGCGCTCGCCGCCCCGCCCGATCTGCAAGCCGTCGTCCGCTACGAAACCATCAGCCAGGGCGCCGACGGCGTCGAGAAAACCATCCGCTACAGCGAACGGTGGGTGCGCCAGGACGGACATGCCTGGCGCGAACGTCTGAACGCCGGCGCGCCGCACCGCCACGACGACGACGGCCACCAGCACCTGGATTTCGCCGCCGCGCCGCGCCACGTCTGGCGCGACGCCAAGGGCGAGCTGAAAGTGGAATTCGTCCATGCGGCCAAGAAGGAAAGAATCGTCGTCGAGCCGCGCGAATGGCGCGACGCCGGCTTCGACGGCTCCTGGGAGCGAGCCAGCCAGCTGGTGGACATGGCCAAGATGCGCGGCTTCGCCAGGAAAACCGGCGGCGCGGACGCCGTGGTCTACAGCAAGGCCGGCAAGACCTTGCGCTGGAGCGAGCGCTGGCAGATGCCGCTGCAGGTGTCGCTGCGCTCGACCGACGGCCGCCAGCGCGAAACCATCACCGTGGAGCCGCTGCCGCTGCCGGCCGGTTTCGTCCCGCCCTGGCGGCGCAGCGCCGGCTGGCCGGCGCGCGACTACCTGGATACGCTGGATTAGGCTTGGGCGTAACGCGCCGGCGTCTCTCCGGTGTGTTGGCGGAAAAAGGCGATGAAGGCGCTGTCGCTGGCGAACTCCAGCCGCTGCGCCGTCTCGCCGGCGCTTGTCCCATCGGCCAGCAGCTCCATCGCCCGCAACAGGCGCCACTGCTGGCGCCAGGCCTGGTAGCTCATGCCGGTGTCGCGGATGAAGATGCGGCTGACGGTGCGCTCGCTGGCCCCCACCTGCTCCACCAGCTGGTTCAGCCGCGGCGGCAGCTCGCCGCGATGCACTCTGTCCAGCCAAGCCGCCAGCCTGGCGTCGGTGGGAAACGGCAGCCGCCAGTTCTCCCCCCGCGCCGCCTGCAATTCTTCGCCGAACACCGCCAGCAGGCCGGCCTGTTTTTCGACGGGCCAATCCCACGGCCAGAACGCCATCCGCTCTATCACCTCGCGCAATAATGGATTGACCTCCACCACCTGCAAGGGCGGCGCGGGAAACGGCAGCTCGGCGGCGAAATACAGCGAACGGTAGGCGACCACGCCGCGCATCAGCACCCGGTGCGCGGTGCCGGCCGGAATCCAGGCCGCTCGGCTGGGCGGCAGCAGGCACAGCGTGTCCGCCAGCTCAATGGTGATGCAGCCTGCGGCGGCGAACAACAGCTGGTGGCGGCGGTGGCAGTGGCGGCCGGAATCGTGCAGGCCCATGTCGGCGGCGATGCCTATCACCGGCGCGTCGAAACCGTCGGCGTCGAATTCCTGTTCGGCCAAAATCAAAGCCATATGTCCGATTTCAAATAGATAAAGTCCTTATCATTGTAATCAGACAATTTTCCTTTCTCTAGACTGGCGGCCGTCAAGAAAGAAAGGAAAAAGCAATGAAAACGACGACCCGTCCGGCGCTGTGGCTGCTGACGGCGCTGATCACGTTCCCGCAACTGGTGGAAACCATTTACAGCCCGGCGCTGACCGACATCGCCTCCGCCTTCGGCGTCAGCCAGACGCGCGCTTCGCAAACGCTGTCGGTCTACTTCCTGGCCTTCGCCGCCGGCGTCGCGCTGTGGGGCTGGCTCAGCGACGCGCTGGGCCGCCGTCCGGCGATGCTGTTGGGGCTGGCCTGCTACGGCGCCGGCTGCGCGCTGGCGCTGGCCGCCCCCGATTTCGACACCCTGCTGCTGGCGCGGATGATTTCCGCGCTCGGCGCGGCGGCCGGCTCGGTGGTGGTGCAGACTATGCTGCGCGACAGCTACGATTCGATCCGGCTGGCGCGCGTGTTCTCGCTGCTGGGGGCGGCGCTGGCCTTGAGCCCGGTGCTGGGCCTGGTCAGCGGCGGCTGGCTGGCAGGCCATTTCGGCCACCAAGGCGTGTTCGCCGCCCTGCTGCTGCTCGCCTTCGCGCTGTTGGCGCTGGCGGCGCTGCGGCTGCAGGAAACCCGCCCGCTCGAAACGGTCCGCCCCGACATGGCGCGGCTGGCCGGCCGGATGCTGCGCGACGCCGAGCTGTGGCGCAACGCGATGCTGGTGGCGTTGTTCAACGCGATGCTGTTCAGCTACTACAGCCTGGCGCCGTTTCTGTTCGAGCGCCAGGGCTGGAGTCCCAGCCAGTTCGGCTGGTCCGGCGCGGCGCTGGCCGCAGCCTCGCTGCTGGGCAGCCTGCTGAACCGCAGGCTGCTGGGAAGCGGACGGCAGCCGGCGCAGCTGGTGCGGGCCGCCTGCCGGCTGGCGCTGCTGTCCGGCCTGGCCGCCTGGCTGCTTGGAGATTCGGCATGGATACTGCTGCCCGTCACCGGCGTGGTGATCGCCTTCGGCATCGCCATTCCCAATGTGCTGAGCCAGGCGCTGCGCCATTACCGCGAACAGGCCGGCGCCGCCGGCGCCTTGTTCGGCCTCAGCTATTATCTGTTGCTGAGCGTGATGCTGGGCCTGGCCGGCCTGGCGCAAAACCTCGGCCTGGCGCTGAGCGTCTGCGCCGCCGCCACGCTGCTGTGCCGGTCGCCGAAGTAGCTCGAGCGCGCCCCGGCTGAAACGCAAGCCAGGCCTGAGCGCTGTCGCGTCCAGGATCCCGGGCGGAAAGCCCATATGCTCTCCGCCCGTTCATCGCGCCTATCGCCATTCCATCCCCAGCGCGGCGCATTCCGTCGCAATCCCGTATCGCGGCGCCAAGCCGCAACCTAAAGTCAGGCTACACACAGACACGGGAGAATCGCATGAACCGGCACAATCACTCGGAAGCGTTGGCAGACCTCAACGCCGCCTGCCACAAGATAGCCATCTACTGGCGGCTGTATGTTGATTGGCTGATGGAAGTCGGCTGGGGGCGGCTGGCGCTGCTATCCCTGCTCGCCCTCATCCTGTGCGGCCTGCTGATGCTGCCGGGGCTGGCGACACTGCTGATACTGGTTTCCATCTTCGTAAAGATCTTTGCCGGCCTGCGCCGCCCTTCACAGACGCTGCCAGACGAATCATAGGGATGTCCGAACTCGCTATCCTCCACCGCCCTGCATCGTTGTTGAGTTGAAATGGAAAAAGACTTGCCTCGCCAGGCAAGGCTCTTACATTTACGCCGGCGGCTCGCCATTGCCGGGAAAGCTCAGGCTCCCGGCCTCATGCGGTAGTAAAGCAAACCGATATATTCGCGCAGCAAGGCATGGCACTCTTCCATCGCCTTGCCGCTGGGAATGTAGCGCCGGTACCCCGGGCCTTCATAGCGGATGAAGCCAGTCGGGGCCGGCAGCACTTGCAGACCCTGCCGCTGGAAGAACGGCACCGCGCGCGCCAGATGCCAACCCTGGCTGACCAGCGCGACGCGCGTCGCGCCATCCGCTTTCAGCATCGCCGCCGACAAGCGCGCGTTGTCCAGCGTGGTGTCGGACTTATCCTCCACCCAGCGCGCGCGGATGCCGTAATCGTCGCGCAGCGCGCGCGCCATGACGTCCCCTTCGGGCTCGCCGCCCAACGGCGCGCCGCCGGTCGCCAGCACCGGCTTGCCGCTGTGCCGCGCAAGATAGGCGGCGTAGCGCAGCCGCGCCAGCGTGTCGCCGCTGGGCGCGTTGCCGCCGAATTCCGGCGCGGCCCGCTTGCCTCCGCCCAGCACCACGATGGCGTCCACCGCCGACAAATCGGCCGGGCGGATGGGCGGATAGCGCTCCACGCCCTGCGCCAGCCACACCGCCGTCTGCGGAATCGACAGCAGATAAGTCAGCGCCACGCCAAAAGCCAGCAGCAGCCGGCCGACATGCTGCCAGCGCCGGATCAGCATGGCGCCGGCGACGATGGGCAGCAGATTGAGAATCGGCGGCAGCAGCAAGGCCCCCAGCAGGCTGTGCCAAAAAACGGTCTGGCTGAACATGGTTTTCCCTTGTCGAAATCGAACGGCGTCCCGCGCCGCGGACGCGCCTTGCACTATTTTTCGCCGGTCAGCCCCGGCACAGGCTCGCCGGGCAGCCAACGGCGATAGATGGCGGCGAAGCTGCCGTCCCGCTTCATATCGTCCAGCGCCTGCTGCCAGGCCCTGACCACCGCATCGGAAGTCTTGGGCGAAAACGCGATATAGCCCGAAGTATGAATGAAGGTGTAAGCCTTGCGCACGTCGGCGGGTTGATAGCCCAGCTGCTTCAGCTGCGTGGGCATGGTGGTGTTCTCACTGGCGATGACGTCTGCCCGGCCATGCATCAGCATCGACACCATCTGATTGGGCGTGACGATGGCGTTCAGATTGGAAAACCCCTGCGCCGACAACATCAGCTGCAGATACCAGTCGCGCACCACCAGAATCTGGCCAAGCTTTCTGGCATCATCCAGCGAAACCAGCTTGAGCTTGCTGTCGCGCCGGACGAAGAAGCTACCGAGCGTGGTGGTGACCGGCCCCACCCACTTGAACAGACGCTCGCGCTCGGCGATCCGGTTGGTGTTGAACAGCGCCGTGTTTTCCTGGGTTTGCGCCAGCCGGTAGCCCCGCGCCCAGGGCATGACGGTAATGGGATCATGGCTGCCGACACGGCGCTGGATCTCCTGCACCACCTCGACCACCAGTCCGGCGGGCTTGCCGTTCTGGCTGAAAGTGAGCGGCGGATCATCCTCGGTCAGGATATCCAGCGCAGGCAATCCGCCAGCCTTCGCCGATAGCGCCAATACGGTGGACAGCGCGGCGAACAGCAGGCGGAAGCGGCTCATGGCGATCTGCGCGATAGAAGGGTATGTCTTGAATTTAGCGAAGGAAGGCTCTTTACTCAATCCGCAACGGATACGCGACTCGGGCCGCCAGCAAATATCAGCATTTCATCATGTGCGCGGCCGCCACACCCGAGCGAGGCCCATACCGCTGTCGCGGCCAGGGAATATCTATACAAACCCCGGCGCGCCGCGCCTGGCCATCCGCAACAAATCATGAGCTTGCCCTCGCATCCGCTTGGTTGCCGACAGCAAACCGGGCGACATGTCCGCCCGCAGCCGCGGGCCATCCAGATGCCAGGAGGATACCGCGCGCGCGTCCCAGGCGAGGCCGTCCGGCCCGGCGCGCGCGTCCAAGGTTTGTCGTTATACTCGAATCACGCAGACCAAGCCGCTTGCGCGGCGGCAACCATGGAGGGAGGCGATGGCCAGCTGGAAATACACGCTCATGCTTGTGGTTTCCCTATCCTTCCTCGCCGGCGCGGCGCGAAGCGCCGATGCCCTGGCGCTGGCCGCCTCCGAATATCCGCCCTATATGTCGTCGCAAATGGCAAACGGCGGCGTGGCGGTGGCCATCGTCCGCGAAGCTTTCCGCCGCGCCGGCTATTCAGCCAAAACCATTTACCTGCCTTGGGCCCGCGCAGTCAGCGAGGCGCGCGACGGCCATCTGGACGGCATCGTCGGACTGTGGACCACGCCGGAGCGGCAACGTGTCTTCCTGTTCTCCCAGGCCTTCCTCGACAACCACATCGGCTTCTTCAAGCGCCGCGACAACGACATCCGCTACCGTACGCTGGCCGACCTAAAGCCTTACACCATAGGCATTGTGCGCGGCTACGCCAATTCCGAGACCTTCGACGCCGCCCGGCTGAAAACCGACGAAACGTTGAGCGACGCCAGCAATCTGGCCAAGCTGGCCGCGCATCACATCGACCTGGCGCTGATAGACCGCGGCGTCGCCAATTACCTGCTGGACGGCGGTCTGGCCGCTCTCGCGCCCAAACTGGAGTGGCTGCCGCCCGCCGTCGTCGTCTACCCGATGCGCCTGGGCATCGCCAAGCGGCAGCCGCAGGCGGCAAAACGCATCCAGGACTTCAACCGCGGACTCGATGCGATGCGGCAGGACGGCACGCTGGACAAGATGCTGAAGCAGGCCAGAATCTGAAAGCCCGCCTGTGATCTTCACAATCAGGCAGGCGTGAAGGGCGGGACCGCATCGGATATGCATTTGCGTCTCGCAAGCCCGGCTCCGGCAGCCGCATGCAAGATCATGAGGCCGGACGGACGGCCGAAAACAAAATCCCCCGCGGGCAGAGCCGGCGGGGGATTTGGTGACTTAGGCGAAGCTCACTCGCCCAAGTAGGCGTTGCGCACGCGTTCGTCGTTGAGCAGCTCCTTGGCGTCGCCGCTCATGGTGATGCGGCCGCTTTCCATCACGTAGCCGCGCTGCGACACCTCCAGCGCCAGCTTGGCGTTCTGCTCCACCAGCAGCATGGTCACGCCCTGCTTGGACACCATCTGGATGATCTCGAAGATCTTCTCGACGATGATGGGCGCAAGGCCCATCGACGGCTCGTCCAGCAGCAGCAGCTTGGGCCTGGACAGCATCGCCCGCCCCATCGCCACCATCTGCTGCTCGCCGCCGGACAGGGTGCCGGCCAGTTGCAGGCGGCGCTCCTTCAGGCGCGGGAACAGTTCGTAAACGTGCTCGATCTCGCTCTGGATGGCGGCCTTGTCGTTGCGGTAGTAGGCGCCCATCTGCAGGTTTTCCTCCACCGTTAGCTTGGCGAACACGCCGCGGCCTTCCGGCACCATGGCCAGGCCGTGGCGGACGAAATCGTGCGACGGAATCGACGCCACGTCCTTGCCGTCGTAGACAATGCTGCCGCCGGACTTCTTCACCATGCCCACCAGCGTCTTCAGCGTGGTGGTCTTGCCGGCGCCGTTGGCGCCGATCAGCGTCACCAATTCGCCCTGGTCGATGTGAAAATCGACCCCCTTGACCGCCTGAATGCCGCCATAGGCCACTTGCAGGTTTTTGACTTCCAGAATGCTCATGCGTGGGCCGCTCCCAGGTAGGCTTCGATCACTTTCGGATTGCGGCGCACTTCTTCCGGCACGCCCTCGGCGATCTTCTTGCCGTAATCCAGCACCGCGATGCGGTCGCACAGACCCATCATCAGCTTGACGTCGTGCTCGATCAGCAGCACGGTGACGCCGCCGTCGCGGATCTTGCTCATTAAGGCCTTCAACTCTTCGGTCTCGCGCGGATTCATGCCGGCTGCCGGCTCGTCAAGCGCCAGCAGCTTGGGCTCGGTGGCCAGCGCGCGGGCGATCTCCAGACGGCGCTGGTGGCCGTAGGACAGGTTGCGGGCGCGCTCCTCGGCCACGTCGGCGATGCCCACGTACTCCAGCAGCTCCCAGGCCTTGGCCTCGATCGACCGCTCCTCGTCCATCGTGCCCTTGTCGCGCAGCACCGCGCCCAGCGCGCCCGCCTTGGAGCGTATGTGGCGGCCTACCATCACGTTCTCCAGCGCCGTCATCTCGGCGAACAGGCGAATGTTCTGGAAGGTGCGGGCGATGCCGGCGGCCACCACCACGTGCGGTTTCTGCTGGAACAGATCGTGGCCGTCGAAGGCGAACTTGCCTTCGTCCGGCACGTAAAGGCCGGTCAATACGTTGAACAAGGTGGTCTTGCCGGCGCCGTTCGGTCCGATCAGGCCGTAGATCTCGCCCTTGTTGATGGTCAGCCCGACGTCGCTCAGCGCATGCAGGCCGCCGAAGCGTTTATGAATGCCTTCGATTTTCAGCAAAACTTCAGCCATGATTAACCTTTCTGCGCAGCCGCTTCTTCTTTGGCGTGCTGGAATTCAGCCTTGCGGCGCTTGGAAGGCCACATCCCTTCCGGACGGACCAGCATCATCACCACCATCGCCAGACCAAACAGCAGCATGCGGGCATTCTCCGGATCGATCAGCATCCGGCCGAAGGTTTTCATCTGCAGCGGGCCGATCACGTCGCGCAGGATTTCCGGGGCGATGGTCAGCACCACCGCGCCCAGGATCACGCCCGGGATATGCCCCATGCCGCCCAGCACGATCATGGCCAGGATCATGATGGACTCCAGCAGGCTGAACGATTCCGGTGACACGAAGCCCTGGAAGGAGGCGAACAGGCCGCCGGCCACGCCGCCGGACAAGGCGCCCAGGCCGAAGGCCAGCAGCTTGATGTTGCGGATGTTGATGCCCATCGCCGCGGCGGCGATGTCGTCCTCGCGCAGCGCCACCCAAGCGCGGCCAATGCGGGAGTGCTGCAGGCGCCAGGCCATGATCACCACCAGCACGGTCAGCGCCAGAAACAGGTAGTAGTACAGGTAGACGTTGTGGAAGCTCAGGCCGAACAACTCGATGGTCTGGCCCAGCGACGCGCCGCCGATGTGGATCGGGTCGATCAGGTTGATGCCCTGCGGGCCGTTGGTGATGTTGATAGGCGAGTTCAGGTTGTTCATGAAGATGCGCACGATCTCGCCGAAACCCAGGGTCACGATGGCCAGGTAGTCGCCCTTCAGCTTCAGCACCGGCGTGCCCAGCAACACCCCGCCCAGCGAGGCGCAGGCGGCGCCCAAGGGGATGGTCAGGAAGAACAGCCAGTGGATGTCGAAGTGCGGCGAGCTCAGCAGCGCGTAGGTATACGCGCCGATCGCGTAGAAGGCGATGAAGCCCAGGTCCAGCAGGCCGGCGAAGCCCACCACGATGTTCAGGCCCAGCGCCAGCATCACGTACAGCAGCGCGAAGTCGATGATGCGCACCCAGGAATTGCCCAGCGTGCCGCCGACCAGGAAAGGCAGCACGGCGAGGAGGACGGCGCTGGCGGCGAATACCGCCATTTTCTTGCCGGTGCTCAGATGGTTCAGATCCATGTCTCTCTCCTCCGGATCAGGCGCGGTCGGCCATTTTTTCGCCCAGCAGGCCGGACGGACGGAAGATCAGCACCAGGATCAGCACCATGAAGGCGATGATGTCCTGATAGTTGGACCCCAGGAAACCGCCGGTCAGCGTGCCGATGTAGCCGGCGCCCAGGCTTTCGATGATGCCCAGCAGGATGCCGCCGGCCACCGCGCCGCCCAGGTTGCCGATGCCGCCCAGCACCGCGGCGGTGAACGCCTTCAGGCCAATCATGAAGCCCATGTAGTAGTGGGCCTGCTCGTAGTTGGTGGCCACCATCACGCCGGCGATCGCGCCCAGGCCGGAGCCGATGACGAAGGTGGCGGAAATGATGGTGTTGACGTTGACCCCCATCAGGCCGGCCACGGCCGGATTCTGGCTGGTGGCGCGCATCGCGCGGCCAAGCTTGGTCCTCTCCACCATCAGCAGCAGGCCGGCCATGATGGCCAGGCACAGCACGATGATCACGATCTGCAGCTTGGTGATGCTGGCGCCGAAGATGGTCACCACGTCATGGTCCAGAATCTGCGGGAAGGGGATGTAATTGCGGCCCCAGATCAGGATGGCGACCTGTTGCAGCACGATGGATACGCCGATGGCGGTGATCAGCGGCGCCAGGCGCTGCTTGCCCCGCAACGGGCGGTAGGCGATGCGCTCGATGGTGAAGCCGAGCAGCATGCAGGCCGGAATGGCAACCAGCAGGCCGATCAGCACCAGCGCCGGCCCCGGAAGGTTGATGCCCATGCCCATCAGGGTGGTGATGACGGTGATGGTGACCATGGCGCCGAACATCACCACCTCGCCGTGGGCGAAGTTGATCAGGCCCATGATGCCGTACACCATGGTGTAGCCCAGCGCGATCAGCGCATAGATGCTGCCCAGAACGAGGCCGTTCAGGATTTGCTGCAGAAAAATGTCCACGTTTGGAGATCTCCTCTGATTGTCTACCCGGCAGCTTTGCGGGATGTCTCCTCTTATTGACTGCTGCCTGTTTTACCGCCTGGGACGCGCCGTTTTTTTTGGCTTCTGTCCGACAGGCGAACCGATTATCACCATGTATCCAATCGACTGTCAATTGCGAATAGTCGTCTCAAAAACAGCCTGTGAAACCATCTTTTAAAATCAATTTATCCATTTGATTTCAAAAGGATTTTAATTGTTTTCTTCATGTGGAAATTTACTATAGACCCGACTTGGCAAAACTCTTTCCCTTTTACAGTCCATTTTACATTTCAGTCATATTTGCCATTCTTTTTATTCACATTCGAACAGGCCCCTCGCGTCCCGTGCACCCATTGCGAACATACACGCATGAGCATCATTCATTTGCATACAATCTACAGTACCACTTGCTATCCATTTTTCTGCAACCGCCGGACTGTAGAAAATTTCTTGCGGAATCGCCTTTCCCTCTGTGACTTCATGCCGGCGCCGATTCAAATATGCAACATCCATGCCAATTCTCACCATAGTCCCGCATTTGGAATAGCCGGCAAGCAATTTGTTAACAGCCGCTAAATCCGCGTACAAGAAAAAACCCGCGCCGGCGCTGCCGGGGCGGGTTTCAATGCGGAAAGCGCGGCTCAGGCCAGTTGGAAGGGATAGACGCTGCCCAGACCCAGGATGCGGGTCAGTTCCTCCAGCGCGCCGCGGCATTCGGCCAACAGCTGCGGATCGGCCAGATCCTCGGGCGCCAGCCGGTCGCGGTAATGGCGGTCCACCCAGTCGTTGAGCGTCGCGAACAGCGCGTCGCTCATCAGCACCCTGGGATTCACCGCCGCCAGCTCGGACTCGGTCAAGGCCACGCGCAAGCGCAGGCAGGCCGGGCCCCCGCCATTCTGCATGCTTTGCTTCAGGTCGAACGCCCTGACCTCGTCGATCGGGCCGCCGCTGGCGATAAGCTTTTGCAGATAGCTCCACACCCGTTCGCTGTTGCGGCACTCTTCCGGCACCACGATCAGCATCTTGCCGCCGGGCTTGGAGAGCAGCTGGCTGTTGAACAGATAGCTCTTCACCGCCTCCTCCACCGTCACCTCGGCGCGCGGCACCTCGATGGCGGCGAAACGGCCGCCGCGGGCCGCCAGCTTGCGGGCGACCTCGTCCAGCACGTCGGCCTGGTTGAGGAAGGCCTGCTGATGGTGGAACAGCACTTCGCCGTTGCCGACCGCAATCACGTCGTTGTGGAACACGCCGGCGTCTATGGTGTCCGGGTCCTGCTGCGCGTACACCACGCCTGCCTCGGCTAGGCCGTGCAGCCTGGCCACCGCCTGGCTGGCCTCCAGCGTCTGCCGCGCCGGAAACTTGGCTGGCTTCGAATAGCGCATGTCGAAAGCCGCCGCGCCGAACACGAAGAACTCCACGCCCGGCTGGCCGTAGCCGGCGCAGAAGCGGGTATGGTTGGCCGCGCCCTCGTCGCCGAAGTGCATCTGCGCCGGCAGCGCCTCATGCACCGCGAAGCGCGCCTCGTCGGCGAACATCGCCCGCAGCACGCGGCCGGTGGTCGGGTGCTCGATCGAGCGGTGGAACTTGTTGTTCAGATTGGCCGGCGTGAAATGCACGCGGCCGTCGGCGGTGTCGGCCGACGGGCTGACCGTGGCCGCGTTGGCGGTCCACATGCAGGACGCCGACGTCGCCGCCGCCAGGATGGCGGGCGCCTCCCTGGCCGCGCGGGCGATCACCTCGGCGTCGCTGCCGGCAAAGCCCAGCCGGCGCAAGGACGCCACGTCGGGCCGCTCCTGCGGCGCCAGCACGCCCTGCTTGAAGCCCAGGTCGTGCAGCGCCTTCATTTTCTGCAGGCCCTGCTTGGCCGCCAGCTTGGGATTGGACGCCGCTCTGACGTTGCTGGTGGAGGCGACGTTGCCGAAGGACAGGCCGCTGTAGTTGTGCGTCGGGCCGACCAGGCCGTCGAAATTCACTTCATAGGCGTTCATCGCATTCCCCTCACAGCACAATGCCCGGCGACAGCTGCGCCGGCAGCGTCAGGCTGTCGCATTCCAGCGAAGCCACCGGGTAGGCGCAGTAGTCGGCCGCGTAGTAGGCGCTGGGGCGATGGTTGCCGGACGCGCCGATGCCGCCGAACGGCTGGCTGCTTGCGGCGCCGGTCAAGGGCTTGTTCCAGTTGACCACCCCGGCGCGCGACTCCAGCCAATAGCGGTCGTACAGCTCGCGGCTGTCCGACAGCACGCCGCCGGCCAGGCCAAAGCGGGTGTCGTTGGCGATGGCGATGGCCTGATCAAAATCGCTGTAGCGGATCACCTGCAGCAGCGGGCCGAAGAATTCCTCATCCGGACGGGCGGCCGCGGTGGTGTCGATGATGCCCGGCGTCAGCATCGCCGCGCCCTCTTCCAGCCTGCGCATCGCCAACAGCGGCTTGCCGCCGGCGGCGACCAGCGCGTCCTGCGCCTTGAGCAGCGAGTCGGCGGCGGCGTTGGAGATCACCGCGCCCAGGAACGGCGCCGGCTCGGCGTCGAACTTGCCGACGCGCAGCTTGCCGGCCACCTCGACCAAGCGGGAGATGAAGGCGTCGCCCCACTGGCCCTGCGGCACAAGCAGACGACGCGCGCAGGTGCAGCGCTGGCCGGCGGAGACGAAGGCGGACTGGATCGCGTGGTGGACCGCGCCGTCGACGTCGGCCACCGGGCCTACGATCAGCGGATTGTTGCCGCCCATTTCCAGCGCCAGGATCTTGTCCGGGCGGCCGGAGAACTGCTTGTGCAGCAGCGCGCCGGTGGCGGAGCTGCCGGTGAAGAACAGGCCGTCCAGGCCGTCATGGCCGGCCAGCGCCACGCCGGTGTCCTTCGCGCCTTGCACCAGGCCGATCACGCCGGCCGGCAGGCCTGCCTCGGCCCACAGCTTGACGGTTTCCTCGGCGGTCCACGGCGTCAGTTCGGACGGCTTGAAGATCACCGCGTTGCCGGCCAGCAGCGCCGGCACGATGTGGCCGTTCGGCAGGTGGCCGGGGAAGTTGTACGGGCCGAACACCGCCACCACGCCGTGCGGCTTGTGGCGCAGCACCGCCTGGGCGTCGCCCATCGCCGCGGCGCGCTCGCCGGTGCGTTCGGCCAGCGCCTTCAGCGAGATGTCGATCTTGCCGGCCATGGTGGTCACTTCGGTGGTCGCTTCCCACTGCGGCTTGCCGGTTTCCTGGGCGATGACGCGGGCCAGCTCGGCCTTGCGCTCGGTCAGCAGCTCGCCGAAGCGGCGCACCACGGCGGCGCGCGCGTCGACGCCGATGCGTGCCCAGGCCGGGAAGGCGGCGCGGGCGGCGCGCACGGCGGCGTCCACCTGGGCCCCATTCGCGGCGCGGCCCTGCCACAACGGCGCGTTGTCGGCGGGATTGGTCTTGGCCATGGCTTCGCCGTCGCCGGCCAGCCATTTGCCATCGATGAACAGACTGCTCATTGCGCTGCCTCCTTCGGCGTCAGCGTCACGCAGCGGACGTGATCGCCGTCTTTAATCTTGAGCGCCCGCGCCAGTTCTGGCGTCAGGCAGAATTCGCCCTGCGGCCGAACCGACTCCGCCAGCACCGCGCGGTAGTCCTGCAAGGCGTCGTTGCAGACCAGGTAGCATTCCTTGTCGCCGTCCGGCAACGGATCGACGACGCGCGCCGGCAGGCGCTGGCTTTCTTTCACCGCGCGGATGTCGCCGGTGTAGGCCTGCACGGTCGGGCCGGCGTCGAAGATGTCGACATAGCCCTCGTAGCGGAAGCCTTCCGACTCCAGCATCGCCACCGCCGGGCGGGTGGCCTCGTGGGTGAGGCCGATCACCGCCTGCGCTTCCGGCTCCAGGAAGTCGACGTAGACCGGATGCTTGGGCATCAGCTCTGCGACGAAAGCCTTCTGGCCGATGCCGGTCAGGTAGTCGGCCTCGGCGAAATCGATGGAGAAGAAATGGCGGCCCAGCGCCTCCCAGAACGGCGAGCGGCCGTTCTCGTCGGACACGCCGCGCATCTCGGCCACCACCATCTTGCCGAACAGCTGCGGGAACTGCGCCAGGAACAGGAAACGGCTCTTGGAAAGCAGGCCGCCGTTGCGCTTGACGCGGTAGTCCGGGTGCAGATACAGCGTGCACAGCTCGGAATAGCCGGTGTGGTCGTTGGACAGGAACAATGTCTCATGGCGGCTGTACACGCCCAGCTCTTCCGACGCGTGGACGATGGTGCCGATGCGGTAGTTGTACCAAGGCTCCTTCAGGCCGACGGCGGCTTCCACCGCGCAGATGCCGGCCACCTTGCCGTTTTCCGAATCCTCCAGCACGAAAACGTAGCCGTGGTCGGCGCGGTCCAGCTCGCCGGAGAAAGACAGCACCGAACGGGCGATGCGCTTCTGCAGCCGGTCTTCGTTGATCGGCAGCGAGGTCAGGCCCACGCCGCCGCTGGCGGCGCTCCTGGCCAGCTCCATCAAGCCCGGCAGATCCTTGCGTTCAACGGGACGGATAAACATCATGGCCAGGCCTCCTTAGTCTTGCTGCAAACCGGCGACGCGCACCCTGTCGCCGCTGGATACGCCCAGCGCCTTGGCCGCGTCGGGATTGATGAAGGCCACGCCGTCCACCACCGCCACGCGGGCGGCGGTGGCGGCGAAACCGGCCAGGCGCTGGTTGCTGACCAGCTGCAGGCTGGCCTGCGCCGGCAGGCTGGCCTGGATTTCCACCGGGTAAGCCCGGCTGTGCTCCACCGTCTTCAGGCGGTCCAGCTCGGCGGTCAGCACCGCGCCGCCGTCGAAGATGTCCAGATAGTTGTCGGCTTCGAAGCCTTCCTTGCACAGCAATTGGCAAACGCGCTCGAAGTGCGGGTGGATCTGGCCGATCGCCTGCTGCGCCTCGTCGGGCAGCAGCGGCACGTAGATCGGGTAGCTGGGCATCAGCTCGGCGATGAAGGTCTTGCTATGGCTGACGAAGGCCTGCTCCACCTGCAGGAAATCCAGGTTGAAGAAGCGGCGGCCGATCGCATTCCAGAACGGCGACTGGCCGGCGTCGTCGTGCACGCCCTGCATCTCGGCGATGATGCGGCGGCCGAAGCGCTCGCGCTCGCCGGCGATGAACAGCAGCCGGGCGCGCGACATCAGCTCGCCGGCGATGGCGTCCAGCCCGCCGTCGACAAAGAAGCCGCACAGCTGCACGGTGCCGGTCAGGTCGTGACAGATGTTGAGCACGTGGACGCGGTTGTTGACCTTGAGCGCGCGGGAAGCGTGGACCGCGGTTTCGCTGCGGTAGCTGTAGAAGGGCTCGTCGAAGCCGGCCGACGCGCAGATCGACGCGGTGCCCACCACCGCGCCGCCCTGCTCCAGCGCGAACATATAGTAGTCGCGGCTGGCTTCGCCGGTGGCTTCGTGCTCGAAGGCGCTGACCGACTGCTGGATGCGTTCGAACAGCTTCTCGCGGTTGCTCGGCAGGCTGGTGACGCCGATGCCGCTGGCTTGCGCCAGCCGCTCGATCGCCGGCAGGTCCGAGGTGCGGACGGGACGCACGGTAAACATGGGACTACCTCCCTGGGTTGGGGCGGCCGCGCGTATCGCGGGCGCAGCCGCAGCCGCGACCCGGCCGAAGCGGGGTCGTGGCGTTTGCGTCTTGGTCGGGAAAGCCGCATGGCGAGCCACGCGGCGCGGCCTTGCTGGCTTACTTGGCGGACTGCAGATCGGAGATGGCGGCGTCGAGGCGCTTCAGACCCTCGTCGATGTCGGCATCGCTGATCACCAGCGACGGCGCCAGGCGCAGCACGCTCAGGCCCGCCACCAGAATCATCAGTTGCTGCTTCTCGGCAGCCTTCAGGAATTCGCGGGCGCGGCCGTTGTATTCGTCGGTCAGCACGCAGCCGATCAACAGGCCCCTGCCGCGCACCAGCTTGAACACCTTGTACTTGGCGTTGATCGCCTCCAGGCCGGCCACCAGACGGTTGTGGCGCGCCTCGACCCCGGCGAGCACCTCGGGCGAGCTGACGATGGACACCACCTTGTGGGCCACCGCACAGGCCAGCGGATTGCCGCCGTAAGTGGAGCCGTGGCTGCCGATGCCGAAGCTCTTGGCCACCTTCTCGGTTGTCAGCATCGCGCCGATCGGGAAGCCGCCGCCTATGCCCTTGGCGGACGACAGGATGTCCGGCGTCACGCCGTACTGCTGGTAGGCGTACAGCGCGCCGGTGCGGCCCATGCCGCTTTGCACTTCGTCGAAGATCAGCAGCGCGTTGTGCGCATCGCACAGCTCGCGCGCGGCCTTGAGGAATGCCGGATCGGCCGGCAGCACGCCGCTCTCTCCCTGAACGGGCTCGATCACCACCGCGCAGGTCTTGTCGGAGATGGCCGCCTTCAGCGATTCGATGTCGTTGAATTCGAAATGGCCGATGCCGCCCGGCACCGGGCCGAAGCCTTCGGTGTACTTGGGCTGGCCGCCCACGCTGACGGTGAACAGCGTGCGGCCATGGAAGGAATTGACGCAGGACAGGATTTGGTTCTTGTCGGCGCCGAAGTTGTCATGAGCGTACTTGCGCGCCAGCTTGAACGCGGCCTCGTTGGCCTCGGCGCCGGAGTTGCAGAAGAACACGCGCTCGGCGAAGGTCTTCTCCACCAGCAGGCTGGCCAGCTTCAGCGCCGGCTCGTTGGTGAACACATTGGACACGTGCCACAGCTTGTTGGCCTGCTCGGTCAGCGCGGCCACCAGTTCCGGGTGGCAATGGCCCAGCGAGTTGACGGCGATGCCGCCGGCCAGGTCGACGAATTCGCGGCCGTCCTGGTCCCAGACGCGGGATCCTTCGCCGCGAACCGGGATGAAACCGGCCGGGCCGTAGTTGGGCACCATGATCTGGTCGAAATCAGCGCGGGTTACCGAATTGCTCATTGATGGTTTTCCTTCCTTGTTCTGTCGTGCGCCAACGCTTTTTCCGCGCGGCTGTTTTTACATGCTCGATCGATTCTAAAGGAAGCGGACGAGAAGTCACTATCCTGTTTGCGACACCGCCGTACAGAAAGCATTCGTTAAAACATGGTTTCATGTTTGACAATCAGCAATATCCATTCTTTGCCCCACTCTTGCGCCCCATCTGTCGCCCGGCGAGCTGTCTGACAAAAAAATCCATGACCACAGTCAACCATTGAGAATGATTTTCGTTTTTCTATGCTGAAACAGTCCACTGCCGTACAACGGCGGCGGTCATGGCTTCGCGGCCGGCGCGTTCTGGCCGAATAACGAGAACGATACGCATTACTTCAGGATGCAATGGAACCCTCATAGGGAAAAGTGACACTGTGAAACGATACGCACCACCCCGCCGGCTGCTGGCCTGCGCCGTCGCCTCCAGCCTGCTGCTGGCCGGCCTGGCCCGCGCCGCCGACAGCGCCGACGCCGACGTCAATCCCGCCGACCTGCCGGAAGCCGACCAAGCGATCAAGGCCAAGCCCGATACCCAGTGGACCGGCTGGTGGAACCGCTCCACATTGCTGGGCGACATGGGCGGCCTGCGCTCCGCGCTGGGCCGCAACGGCGTCACCCTGGGCCTGACGGAAAGCAGCGAATACCTGCGCAACGTCAGCGGCGGCGCGCAATACGGCGGCGCCTATCAGGGCCTCTCCACGCTGACGCTGGGCCTGGACACCCAGCGCGCAGGCTGGTGGAGCGGCGGCAGCTTCAACGTCAGCGCGCTGGATATCCACGGCAAGCCGTTCAGCGCCGACCACGTCGGCAGCATCCAGAGCGCCAGCGGCATCGAGGCCGATCGCGCCACCCGGCTGTGGGAGGCCTGGTTCCAGCAGCAGCTGGACGGCGAGCGGCTGGATGTGAAGATCGGCCAGCAGAGCCTGGACCAGGAATTCATGGCCACCCAGTACGGCGGCGCCTTCATCGGCACCATGTTCGGCTGGCCGGCGGTGCCGTCCGCCGACTTGCCCGCCGGCGGCCCGGCCTACCCGCTGTCTGGCCTGGGCGTGCGCTTGCGCGGCAAGATAGGCGACAACCTCACCTGGCTGGGCGGCGCCTTCGCCGGCGACCCGACCCGCGACGTCAGCCAGAATCCGGCCGATCCGCAGCAGTTGAACAAGCACGGCACCACCTTCAGCCGCCACGGCGGCACGCTGTTCATCGGCGAGCTGCAGTACGGCCGCAACCTGCCGTCCAACGGCGCGCTGGAAACTCCGCGCCCGCTGAACGGCATCGGCGGCCTGCCCGGCACCTACAAGATCGGCTTCTGGTATCTGAACCAGAAAACCGCCGATACCCGCTGGGACGTCAACGGCCAGCCGCTGGCGCTCAACCTGGCCAGCCCGCAGCTGCACAGCGGCAACTACAGCGTTTACGCGGTGGCCGACCAAACCGTGTGGCGGCCGGCCGAGGACAGCGCGCGGACGCTGAACGTGTTCACCCGCCTGATGGGCGCGCCCGGCGACCGCAACCTGGTCAGTTTCTCCGCCAACGCTGGCGTGACGCTGACCGCGCCGTTCGCCGGCCGCGACAACGACACCGTCGGCCTGGCCTTCGGCTACGTCAAGGTGGGCAACCACGCCGCCGGCAACGACGCCGACACCGGCATCGCCAACGGCAACCCGGCCTATCCGGCGCGCGGCGATGAAACCCAGGTCGAGGCCACCTATATCTATCAATTGACCCCGTGGTGGCAGTGGCAGGCCGACGTGCAGTACGTGCGCAACGTCGGCGCCGGCGTGGTGTCGCCGAATGATCCGACTCAGACCCAGCGCATCCCCAACAGCTGGGTGGTGGGCCTGAAGACCAACATCACCTTCTGAGCGCGGGCCTCCGCCCCATTGGAGAATGCAACGATGAAACTGGAATTTCCGCAGCGCAAGCTGCTCGCCGCCGCCTGCGCCCTGCTGGCGCTGGCGGGCGGCGCCCAGGCCGGCGACGCCTTCCTGGCCGGCATCAAGCGCCACACCGTCTTGACCAACACCGTGCCGGACAACGGCGACCAGAACCCGTACGCCATCGTCGTCTCGCCGATCACTTCCGGCAAGATCAAGGCCGGCGACGTGCTGGTGGACAACTTCAACAACGCCGCCAACCTGCAAGGCATGGGCAGCACCATCGTCGACTACCACCCGGACAGCAAGAGCCTGACGCTGTTCGCGCAGATTCCGCGCACGCTGGCGCAGTGCCCGGGCGGCGTCGGCCTGTCCACCGCGATGGCGGTGCTGAAGAGCGGCTGGGTGATCGTCGGCAGCACGCCCAGCAACGACGGCACCACCGACACCAAGGGCGCCGGCTGCCTGATGGTGCTGGACACCGAAGGCAAGCTGGTGGACGTGTGGTCCGGCTCGGACATCAACGATCCCTGGGGCAATATGGCGGTGATAGACAACGGCGACAAAGCCACGCTGTTCGTCAGCAACGCCGGCTTCGGCGTCGGCAGCGCCAAAGGCGCGCCGCCGGTGATCAACCAGGCCACCGTGCTGCGGCTGGATCTGGAGATCCCGGCCGGCAAGCTGCCCAGGATCGCGGGCCGCACCGTCGTCGCCAGCGGCTTCGGTGAGCAGGCCGACAAGGGCGTGTTCCTGATCGGCCCCACCGGCCTGGTCTACGGCAAGGACGACAAGCTCTACGTGTCCGACGCGCTGGGCAACCGCATCAGCGAGATCTGGGACGCCGCCAGCCGCACCACCAGCGCCGGCGTCGGCCGCACGCTGACCCACGACGGCCTGCTGCTGCGCCCGCTGGCGCTGACCGCCACGCCGCAGGGCCACCTGTTGGCCACCAATGGCTCCAACGGCAAGGTGGTGGAAATCGACCCGGCCACCGGCGAACAGCTGGGCGCGCGCTGGATAGACGCCAACAAGGCGCAAACCCCGCCCGGCAACGGCGACCTGTTCGGCATCGCCTTGACGCCGGAGGGCGACGGCTTCTACTACGTCACCGACGACAACAATAATCTGGTGCTGGCGAAATGAGCGATAGCAAAGCACCCAAGCAATCGACCCGGCGCGGCTTTCTCGCCGGCGGCGGCGCGCTGGCGCTGGCCGGCTGGCTGGGCGGAGCGCCGGGCATAGCCCGCGCGGCGGCCGGCCGCGCCAAGACCGCGCCGGCCAAGGACCAGGAGCCCTTCTACGGCCCGCACCAGGGCGGCATCCTCACCCCGCAGCAGCAGAACAGCTACTTCGCCGCCTTCGACCTGGCCGACACCGCCAAGCGCGAAGACGTGATCGCGCTCTTGAAAGCCTGGACCGAGGCCGCCGGCCGCCTGACGCGCGGCCAGCCGGCGCGCGCGCTGAGCAGCCAGGCCCACCAAGCGCCGCTGGACTCCGGCGAAGCGGTCGGCCTCGCCACCGCGCGGCTGACCCTCACCTTCGGCTTCGGCCCCGGCCTGTTCAGCAAGAACGGCGTGGATCGCTACGGCCTGGCCGCGCGCCGGCCGGAAGCGCTGGTGGACTTGCCCAAGTTCAACGGCGACCAGCTGGTGCCGGAGAAGAGCGGCGGCGACTTGTCGATCCAGGCCTGCGCCGACGATCCGCAGGTGGCCTTCCACGCGGTGCGGCAGCTGGCCGCGCTGGCCGACGGCGTCGCCGCCGTGCGCTGGGCGCAGACCGGCTTCGCCAGCGGCGCGCCCGGCGGCGGCACCCCGCGCAACCTGATGGGCTTCAAGGACGGCACCAACAACCCGTCGCCGAAAGACCCGGCGCTGATGAGCCAGTTCGTCTGGGTCGGCGACGAAGGCGGCTGGATGAAGGGCGGCAGCTACCTGGTGGCGCGCCGCATCCGCATCGCGCTGGAACACTGGGACAAGACCGAACTGGGCTTCCAGCAGGAAGTGGTGGGCCGCTACAAGGACAGCGGCGCGCCGCTGGGCCAGCAGCATGAGTTCGAGCCGCTGAAGCTGGACGCGGTGGACAAGGACGGCAACCCGGTGATTCCGGACACCGCCCACTCGCGCGTAGCTTCGCCGCAGGAGAACGACGGCGCCCGCATCCTGCGCCGCGCCTACTCGTACAACGACGGCGCCAACTTCACCGCCGAGCGCTGGCCGCCCTGGCGCCAGGGCATCGAATACGATGCCGGCCTGTTCTTCCTCGCCTACCAGCGCGACCCGCGCACCGGCTTCATCCGCATCAACAAGAAGCTGGCGGCGATGGACATGATGAACCAGTACATCACCCACGTGGCCAGCGCCGTCTTCGCCTGCCCGCCCGGCGCGCGCCCCGGCGGCCATATCGGCGAAACGCTGTTCGCCGGCCTGTAACCCCCGCTTGCAAAGGAAAGACAAATGAACACCAAGAAACTGATCGCCGCGCTGCTCGCCGGCGGCCTGCTGGCGGCCAGCCAGCTCTCGCTTGCCGCCAGCCTGGTGCTGTACAACGCCCAGCACCCGCAGACGGTGAAGCTCTTGGCAGACGACTTCGAGAAGATGAGCGGCATCGGCGTCAAGATCCGCTCCGGCGAAGGACCGGAGCTGTCGGCCCAGCTGCTGGCCGAGGGCAAGGCCTCGCCGGCCGACGTCTACTTCGCTTCCAACTCGCCCGAGCTGATGCTGCTGGAAGGCAAGCAGATGCTGGCCAAGCTGCCGGCCGCCACCCTGTCGCCCATCCCGGCGCGCTTCAGCTCGCCGCAGGGCGAGTGGGTTGGCGTGATGGCGCGCGAAAACGTGCTGGTCTTCAACACCAAGCTGGCCGCCGGCGCCCAGATGCCGGCCTCGATGATGGATCTGGCCAAGCCGCAATGGAAGGGCAAGCTGGCCATCGCCCCGTCCGACGGCGACTTCCTGCCGCTGGTCAGCGCGGTGCGCGCGCTGAAGGGCGAGCCGGCGACGCTGGCCTGGCTGAAGGGCCTGCGCGACAACGCCCAGACCTTCGACGACAACGAGGGCGTGGTGGCGGCGGTGAACCGCGGCGGCGTCGCCGTCGGCATCATCAACAACTATTACTGGACCCGCCTGCAGATGCAACTGGGCAGCAAGGGCATGCACAGCCAGCTCTACCACTTCGGCAATGCCGACGTCGGCGCGCTGATCAACGTGTCCGGCGCCGGCATCCTGAAAACCGCGCGCAACGCCGACGCGGCGCACAAGTTCCTGGCTTACCTGGTCAGCCCGCGCGCCCAGCAGCTGATCGCCAAGAGCAACATCTCGTTTGAATACCCGCTGCTGCCCAGCGTGGCCCCGGCCCCGCAGCTGAAGCCCTTCAACCAGCTGAACCCGCCGCCGCTGGACATGCAGAAGCTGGGCGACGACAGCCAGTCGGCCAAGCTGCTGCGCCAGGCGGGGCTGCTGTAAATGAACGCCGCGGTCCTGCGCCTGGCCGCCGGCGCCCGTCGGCGGCCGCTGGGCCTCACCGCCTGCGCCGCGCTGGCGGCCGCGCTGGTGCTGCTGCCGCTGGGCTTCACGCTGTGGCAGGCGATCAGCTACGGCGGCGGCGCCGCCGCCGAGCTGCTGTTCCGCCCCATCGTCGCCCGGCTGGCCGGCAACACCGTCTTGATCGTGCTGGCCAGCACCGCCAGCTGCGCCGCGGCAGGCACCGCCTCGGCCTGGCTGGTGGAGCGCACCCGGCTGCCGGGCCACAAGCTGTGGGCGCTGCTGTGCGTCGCGCCGCTGGCGATTCCGCCCTTCATCACCAGCTTCGCCTGGGTGTCCATCAGCCCGGAGCTGCAGGGTTTCTGGGGCGCCTGGCTGGTGCTGACCACCGCCTACACGCCGCTGGTCTACCTGCCGGTGTCGGCGGTGCTGCGCAATATGGACCCGGCGCTGGAGGAAACCGCGCGCGCGCTGGGCCTGTCGCCATGGGCCTGTTTCCTGCGGGTGACGCTGCCGCAGCTGAAGCCGGCGCTGTTGGGCGGCATGCTGCTGGTGGCGCTGTCCACATTGTCCGAGTTCGGCGCTTTCATGCTGCTGCACTTTCACACCTTCACCACCGAGATCTACGCCGAATACCGCGCCAGCTTCGACAGCGCCGGCGCTTCGCTGTTGGCCAGCGTGCTGATGGCGGCCGGCGTGCTGATCCTGCTGGCCGAGCTGCGCGTGCGCGGCCAGGGCCGCTACCAGCGACTGGACCGCGGCGCGCGGCGCGCCGCCGGCCGGCTGGAGCTGGGCTGGAAACGCTGGCCGGCGCTGGCCTGGCTGCTGCTGCAGGCATCCGCCACGCTGCTGGCGCCCATCGCCACCATCCTGTACTGGACGCTGCAGCCGGGCGCGGACGCAGTGACGCCGGCCGAGGTGTCGCCGCAGTTGCTGCTGTCCGCCGCCGCCTCTTCGCTGGGCCTGGGCCTGTCCGCCGCTGCGCTGACCACGCTGCTGGCGCTGCCGCTGGGCTACCTGCTGGCGCGCCATCCGGGCAGGCTGGCCCACCTGCTGGAACGGGTGGTGTATCTGGCCCAGGGCGTGCCCGGCATCGTCATCGCGCTGGCGCTGGTCAACCTGGCCATCCAGTGGCTGAAACCCTTGTACCAGACCGCGGCCATGCTGGCCCTGGCCTACGCCATCATGTTTTTGCCGCTGGCCCTGGTCAGCGTCAGGAGCGCGCTGCTGCAGGCGGAAAGCCGGCTGGAGGAGCTGGCGCGCTCGCTGGGGCTCAACTGGTGGCAATCGCTGTGGCGGGTGGTGCTGCCGCTGGCCGCCCCCGGCCTGGGCGCCGCCGCCAGCCTGGTGTTCATCTCGGTGATCACCGAACTGACCGCCACCCTGCTGCTGGCGCCGATAGGCACCGAGACGCTGGCCACCCAGGTATGGGCCGACACCGCCGCGCTGGCCTTCGCCGCCGCCGCGCCGTACGCGGCCATCCTGATCGCGCTGTCGCTGTCCGCCACCTGGCTCTTGATGTCCTGCCTGGGACGCGGCGCGGTGCTGGGCGGCCAGGCGCAACCATGGAATCAACAGGAAGAGCCGCCATGTCGGAACTGAAGATAGAGAAGCTGGGCAAGCGCTTCGGCACGCACCGGGTGCTGGACGACATCAGCCTCACCGTGGAGCAAGGCTCGCTGCTGGCGCTGCTGGGCCCGTCCGGCAGCGGCAAGACCACGCTGCTGCGGCTGTTGTGCGGCTTCGAGCGCTGCGACGAGGGCAGCATCGTCATCGGCGGCAAGCTGGTCAGCAGCCCGCAGCTGCACCTGCCGCCGGAAAAACGCCAGATCGGCTACGTGCCGCAGGAAGGCGCGCTGTTTCCCCACCTGTCGGTGGCCGACAACATCGTGTTCGGCCTGCCGCGCGCCGAGCGCCGCGAACGGCGCCGGGTGGCGGAGCTGCTGGACATGGTGGGCCTGCCGGCCGATTTCGCCGGCCGCGCGCCACAGCAGCTGTCCGGCGGCCAGCAACAGCGGGTCGCCTTGGCGCGCGCGCTGGCGCCCAAGCCGGCTCTGGTACTGCTGGACGAGCCCTTCTCTGCGCTGGATGCCGCGCTGCGCGCCGAAACCCGTCAGGCGGTGGCCGACGCGCTGGCCGCCAGCGGCACTACCGCGCTGATGGTCACCCACGACCAGGCCGAGGCGCTGACCATGGGCCGCCGGGTGGCGGTGTTGTGGCAAGGCCGGCTGCTGCAGGTGGCCGCGCCGCTGGCGCTGTACCAGCGCCCGGCCAGCCCGGAACTGGCAGACTTCGTCGGCGACGCCGTGCTGCTGCCCGGCCGCGCCCACGGCGGCGAAGCGCAATGCGCGCTGGGACGGCTGCCGCTGCTGGACGGCATGCCGCAGGGAGACGTGACCGTGCTGCTGCGCCCGGAACAGATCCGCCTGCTGCCAGCCGGCGACGCCGGCGTGCAGGCCAGGGTGCTGGACATCAGCTTCTATGGCCACGACGCCAGCGTGCGGCTGGTACTGGACGACGGCGGCCTGCTCGCCGCCCGCGTCCCCGGCCACCGCTGCCCGCAGCCGGGCGAAACTGTCGCGTTGCAGGTGGAAGGCGAGGCCGCCTGTTTCGCGGCGGCCGGCAGTTCAAGCAGCGGCGGCGGCATCGCCACGACTCGCTTGCAGCACAGCCCGGCCTTGTTTCGGTAGGGAAAGTGAGGCTTATCTTCAACAGAGAACGGGGCTAGTACTTGTAAAAAAGCCTTCCCGAAATGGGAAGGCTTTTTTGTTCTGATCACTATTAGTCGTACTACTATGCAGGCTCTGAGTACCCAGTTACTTCTTCTTTGGATCGTGGACTGGCAGTGTCGGATGCTTTGGTGCGTTCGGCGGATCTACATGCCGGCGACGATCATCCGTCCCATCTTCCTTCTTCGGTTTCGGACCAGGTTTGATAGAGCTTAGCATTCTGACTTTCTCCCATTTTCAGCCATGGCGGCTGCTGTCCATAGATAGATATCAGCCTTCTACAATTCAAGATTATAGGTAGTGGAACGTAGGTTGAACTGAATGCAATGAAGCCCAACATTTACCGAGATACTCATCGAAAATCCTATTAGGCTGGGCTTCGCAAGCTCAACCCAAGCTACTCGCCTTAATTCATTGAGTCGCTTTGTCAGTCAGCCGGTACTTTTTCTTGAGCTCCATAACCAAAGGCTGGTTTTTGGCAAGAAATTCATTGAATTGCTTGATTACATCGCCTTGCCGGATGCTGGAAAGAGAAAAATCACTGCTTTCAAAGGGAAGCTTTCTATCAAAGACTAGCGCGCCTGGCTTGTGGACAATCTCATCAAGGTAATAATTGATGACTATCGGACTGGCATAGACGGCATCGTAGTGTCCAGTCATCCCCAAACTGATCACCTTGCTGAATGAATCCTCCTGATAGACCCGGATGGTTCCATTATTGATCTTTTGCCGCATGGCCTGCTCAAAAGGCCAAGGCGTGAACCCCCGCATGGTCACGATGGTTTTAAGGGAAGCCGGTGATAGCTGGTCCACTTTCTCAGGCTTCACTAGCAACCCTTCAATCACATTCACGACTGGATCGCTATAGAGGACGGATTTTCCTTTTTTCAGATCAGCTTGCCAATGCGGGTTGTCTGGATATTTGAAATCAATCGAACTGTCGTTCAGAAATGTATGGAATAACCTTGAAACCGGAAGTGGCGTATAAGTAAATGAATGGCCGGATTGCTTTGCAAATGCATCAAGCAAATCCCTGCCATACCCGGAAAATTTTCCATTGATGCAGCTATGCAGCGGATAATAGTCAATCTCTTCTACGCCCACGACAAATGAGCTGGCAGCAGCAGTGCCAATGAATGCCATACAAAGGAGTGCCATTGATATTGATGTCAATTTCATTTTGCACCGCACAGTCACATCCATTTGCATTAAACAACGCGGACAACCCCACCTGCTTAGAACTTGCTTATTGTTTATTACTTTAGAGCAAATAGCCAAACTCTGGCCCAGGAAATAGCTGGCTGCCCACTCTGCGCAGGCAACTACTCCCGCGCAAACCCAAGCACGCCTCTTCCCATTGCATTCCCCGCCGCCAAGGGGTTCGGCATCCAGGCGGTGAAGACTTCCAGCGCGTCGCCGTCGAGCTTGTAGAAACGCTGCTGCTCGGTGCCGTTCCAGGCCTCGTTCCAGCAGGTATCCACCTTGACGATGAAGCTGTCCCCATCCATCCGATACCGTCCGGTATAGGCCATCAAGGTACGGAACAGCGCCGCCTGTTGCGCGTCGGCGCTCCCCGGCTCCCGCTCCTTGGCAGTGACCAGCACCATCATCCGTCCATCGGCGCCGAAAATAAGGTGGCCATTGGGCTCCGCGCCCCATGGTTGGGTGCGTTCCTTGGACTCCCGCAGCTCCAGATCAAAAGAAACCAACCGCCAGCTGCCATGTAGTTTGATGTCGCGCTCAGACATATTCCATCCTGTCGCCGCTCGCCTGAATGTGCCTGCCTGTCGAATACCGGGCAGGTTGCCGCCAATCCGTTCCCGGAAGGCTAAAGCGCCGCTGGTGATCGATAACACTCATGCTAGCACAAGAGCATGATTGGCCGATTCGGCCGAACTTCTGATCAATTCGCAGCAATCAAGAATGGCCGCTATCCGCGCCAGGAATAAAGTGCGGCCATCCGAAAGGGAGCGCGTCGAGCTCTCCAAGCTGAGCTAGCAAGCGGCGCGAATCAGGAGCAGATCACTCCCTCCCAATAGAAGGCGGGGGCCAGGCAAAACAAAGCCCTCCCGGATGGGGAGGGCTTTGTTTGTGCGGGGCGGGCTGTGTCAGTGCTGATGCCCGTGCTCGCCATGCACATGCTGGTGGGCAATTTCCTCGGCGGTTGCCTCACGCACGTCCACAACTTTGAGGGCGAAGCGCAGGGTTTTGCCGCAAAGCGGGTGGTTGCCGTCCAGCAATACGGTCGGGCCTTTGATCTTGGTGACGAAATAGTAACGCGGCTCGCCATCCGGGCCGAGGCGCTGGATCTGTCCGCCTACCTTGACGCCGGGCGGGAAGTCGGTCTTGGGCATAGTGGTGACCAGAGCTTCGTCGCGTGCGCCGAAGGCGTCTTCAGTCGCGAGCTCCAGCGTGGTTTGAAAGCCTGATTCCTGACCTTCAAGCGCAGCTTCCAGTTTGGGGAAGAGGTTGTCGTAATCGCCGTGCAGATAGGAGACAGGGTGCTTGCCATCGTCGTAAACCAGCCCCTGGCTGTCGGTGACTTTCATGCGCAGAGTGACTGCGGTGTTGGCGGTGATTTTCATGGCGGGAAATGGCAAAGAAATTGAAGCCGGAAGGTTCGCAGTTCAGCGGGGGAGTGTCAACTGAATCGCCCTCCGTTTGCCAGATGCTTATACGGCGGCTTCCAATGCGAAAACAGCCATCTTTCATCCCGCATGCGGGGACAACTTTGGCCGAGATGCTGCCAGTCGGCAGCTTGGCCAAGCCCATGCTTTTCAAATCTCCACTCCAACGAAAACAGCGGGCCGACGACCCGCCGTTCCTTTCCAGTCAATCCGCGAACTCCATGCGAAGACCTCGGCTTTCAAAACGCGGTCAAGCGTCTTGCCCGCGCCCCATGCCGCTCACTGCCCGGACAGAACCTCCACCCTTCCGGCTCGGCGGCCATCCTGGGTGACGCCGCGCCAGTAGCGCGCCTGTACCTGCAAGCCGGGCAGATAGTTCTGCCAGCTATGGCCATCGGGCGAATACTGCAGGCGCGCGCCCGGCCACTCGGTCGTCACCGAAATGCCGTTGGCGTCCGGCAGCACAGCCGGCATCGATACCCGGTAGCCGATGCCGGCGCGCTCCAGCTTGCCGGCCTCGCGCCAGCCCAGCACCGCGGCGAATTGCTGCCAGTCTGCGTTCAGCGCCGCCTTGTCCACCAGCTTGGTGACGCCCAGCTGGTAGGTTTCGCCCACCTTGTACGGCCGCTCCCACCCGGCCTTGTGCCAGGCGCGCTCGGCCAGCGCCAACAGCCGCGGATAGACCATGGTTTCGAACTCGGCGTCGGTGCGCATCACCTCGGTCCAGGCCTGGCCCTGGATGCCGGCGTACCGCGCCGGCGCGGCGGAGCTGGTCACTGCGAACGGCTGGCCTTGGCGGTCCGGCATCACTTCGGCGTTCTGCGGCAGATTGTCCGGCGCGAAGCTGAACACCTTGTAGCTGTCGGTGTCGCGCGAGGCCCAGTAATAGCCGTGCTCGCGCGGGTTCAGCTCGTAGGGGAAGTCGAAGTACAGGTAGTCCGGCAGCGCCAGCACGGTCTTGAAGCCCTTGGCGGCGTAGCCGTTCACCGCCTGCGCCGCGCCCCAGTACAGCGTGTCCCATTCGGTGACCATGGTGTTGCGGGTGGCGAAATCGGACGCGCCGCTGGAGCCGGCCACCCCGTCCTGCCACGCCGCCATCGTCGGAATGCCCTGCTGGGTAACGATGCGGCTGGCCTCGCGCGCGAAGCGTAGCGGCAGGTCGTCCACGCTCTTCAACTTGCCTTTGGCGATCTGCGCCTGGCAGGCCGGCGAGCGGCCCCACGGCTTGTCTTGCTGCGCCATATTGACCTTGCCCTTGGACGGGTCGCTGCCGCTGGCGTCCTGGAAGCCGGAGCCCAGCAAGATGTTCTTGGCCTCGTCGCCGCCGAAGTGCCAGGTCTGCAGCGGCTGGCCGGCCTCGCGGTGCATCTGCGCCACCTCGGCCACCAGCTTGGACACGAAGCGGCCGCTGCCCGGCACGCAGGGATTGAAATAAGTGCGGCGGTCATAGAACTGCACCGACAGCGTGTTGGACTGGTCCTGCGGGTCCAGCAGCCGGTATTCGGCCGCCGCCTGCGGCTGGCCCTGGGCCATCAGCTTGCGGTAGCGCGCCTCCATCGACACTACCGCGGCGCGGGCGTGCGCCGGCATGTCGAACTCCGGAATCACCTCGATGAAGCGGGCCTGGGCGTAGCTCACCAGCGCGATGTAGTCGGCGCGGGTCAGATAGCCGCCGCCGGACTGGTTGGCCGGGCCGGAGCCCAGCTGCGGCACCAGGCACTGGGTTTCGCTCAAGTCATGGCAACGGCGCGCGCCGACGTCGGTCAGCTCCGGCAGGCCGGGAATCTGCAAACGCCAGCCTTCGTCATCGGACAGATGCAGATGCAGCTTGTTGAGCTTGTAGGCGGCCATCTGGTCTATCAGGCGGCGCGCGGTGGCCGGCTGCTTGAAGTTGCGCGCCAGGTCGGCCATGAAGCCTCGGTGGACATAGCGCGGCGCGTCCTCCACCGTCATCCAGCGCACCTGTCCGCCGCCCTGCGGCAGCAGGCCCAGCAGGGTCTGCACGCCGTAGAACACGCCGGCGGCGTCAAAGCCTTCCACCTTCACGCCCTGCTGGCCGATCAGCAGCCGGTAGCCGCCGGACACGGCGATGTCGGCCGGAAGGCGGGCGCCGGCCACGCCGCCGCTGACATTGACGCCCTCGTTGCGTAGGCCCAGCTGCGCCGCGCGCAGCGCCAGCGCGTCCCGCTGCGCCGGGCTGACCCCGGACAGGTTCAGGTTAAGGCCGCGAACCAGCAGCTCGCCGCCGCCCAGCTGCTGGCGCAATGTGGCCGGGATGACGCGGTTTGCCGCCTGCGCGGCGGACAGCTGCGGGCCGCGCTGGCTGAAAGCGCGGTAGCGCTGTTCCGGCGTGGCCAGCGGCCGCAGCTCGCCGGCCGGATTTTTCCAGTTGTCGCCGGCCAGCGGCAGCAGATAGCTGGCCTCGTCGCTGCTGTCGTGCCGCAGCAGCGCCGGCTGCTGGCCGTCCACCGTCACATAGGGCCGGGGCAGCACGTCGCTTTCCTGCAGGATCCAGTATTCGTCTATCAGCGGCAGTTCCAGCTTCTGGCCGGGCGCCAGGCCCTGGAAAGCGTCGGTGGGGGTGACTTGGTACAGGTCGCCGGTGATGTGGCGGAGGGAGAACTGCGGCGTGTCCAGCTTCAAAATGCGGCGGATGCTGTGCAGATACAGGTTCCAGCCGCCGCCGGGCGCCACCGCCTGCCCGCCCTTGTTCTCCAGGATCAGCCTCCCTTTCAGGCAGGACGCCCAGTCCGCCCCCAGGTCGGAGCACGGCGCGCCGGCGGCCGCGCCCTTATTGGTGTCCACCGCAATTTTCAGCGACAGGCTCTGCCCCAGCGCCGCCGCATCCGGCGCGGCCCACGCCCATGCCGACAAGGCGGCCAGCACGGCCGCGCCCAGTAATCGCTTCACGCCCATCGTCCACTCCCTCGCTATCCACCATGGCGTTCCGGGCGCGCGCGTCCGGAGCTCTCGCCGTTGCCCGGCCATGCGCGATGCAAACGGCATTGGTATTTAATTGGTATTCTGAGTGGCGCGCAAGCGGTACTGCCAATTAGGACTGGCGCAATGCAAACTTTGCGCAATGGGCTTGCGCGGATTCCGTAAAAACGCCGTTGCGATGTCATCTTCTTGCAACATGGTGGAATTTCACGCCAATCCCCAACAAATTCATGCTCTTGCGCACGCTCGATGCGCTTGCCAAGCCCGTCATGCGCGGTCTTTATGCGAATAAAAACGATTCCTATTTGTGTTCAAAATAAGTCGATGTGATAATGGTCCGCTCAATTGACATTCATTGCGCAAATCTAATCCGGCGTCATGATCGGAACGGCTTGCGATGCGCCAGCCGGCTTGCCAATTGGATATGCGTTCCGTGATGAACACTCTGGGTATGACCAATACAATGAAAAACAAGCGCTCCCCGCACCTCGCGCGCCCGGCATTCCGCCTGGCCATGCTGTCCGCCGCCGTCGGCGCCCTCTACCTGCCCGCCGCGCACGCCGCCGAAACGGTGCTGCCCTCGGTGGTGGTGACCGCCACCGGCTACGAGCAGAAAATCAAGGAAGCCCCGGCCAGCATCTCGGTGATTACCCGCGAAGATCTGGAAAAGAAACCGTTCACCAACCTGGCCGACGCGATCCAGGATCTGGAAGGCGTCAGCATCAATGGCTCCGGTCCGGGGGACAAGGACATCTCCATCCGCGGCCTGCCCGGCGAATACACGCTGCTCCTGGTGGATGGCCGCCGCCAGAACACCCGCGAATCCCGCAGCCGCGGCACCGGCGGTTTCCAGCAGTATCAGATCCCGCCGATGGAAGCGATCGAGCGCATCGAAGTGGTGCGCGGCCCGATGTCGTCGCTGTACGGCTCCGATGCGATGGGCGGCGTAGTCAACATCATCACCCGCAAGGCTCCCAAGGAATGGCACGGTTCGATGACGCTGGGCGGCACCATCACCGAGCACTCCGATGAAGGCAACACCGGCCAGAGCAGCTTCTGGGTCGGCGGCCCGCTGGTGAAAGACCTGCTGTCGCTGCAACTGTACGGCGCGCTGAACAACCAGGCCGAAGACAATATTTACTACTCGAAAAGCTTAGATGGCGGGAAGGATGCCGCCCACGTCGGCGACATCAATGCCAAACTTAGCTTCACTCCAAGCAAGGATCATGAAATCACGTTTGAGGCAGGCCATAACGAGCTGCGTAAAACCACCACCCCTGGCAAAAGCGTTGCACCTAGTGGTAGTAAGGACGACTATTTCGACACTCGAGACCACTGGAGCCTGAGCCATAACGGCAAGTACGGCATCATCCGTTCCAATGTCGCGCTATATCAGGAAATCGAGAAACCGAGCCACAGCGCCAACAATGTCGATGACGGCAAAGGCATGAAACTGACCAACACCACGCTGGACGGTCAGCTCTCCTTCCTGTTCGACAGGCACACACTGAAGCTCGGCACTCAAATCGGCAAGCAGGTTGGCGACAAGATGCGCGCGCAGGACGACATTCCCGGTCTCAATGGTCCCGCCAATCCGAACAAAATCACCGTCAACACTTGGGCGCTGTTTGCCGAAGACACCTACGACATTACCGACAGCCTGAAGCTGACCGGCGGCGGTCGCCTTGACCATCACAGCGTGTTTGGCAGCCACTTCACGCCACGCCTGTATCTGGTAGATCAACTGAACGCGAATTGGACGCTAAAAGGAGGCATTGGCAAGGGCTTTAAAGCGCCAACCATACGCCAAAGCACTGAGGGCTATTGCATCAGCACCAATAAAGGCGCCGGGCTTTTGTGCGGCAATGGGAAACTGAAGCCGGAGGAAAGTACCTCCTACGAAGCCAGCCTGCACTTCGACAACAATCGAGACCTGCAAGCCAACGCTACGCTGTTTTACAACCAGTTTAAAAATAAAGTCGTCAGTTATGGCACCAGCCAGTACACAAGCCAGCTAGTCACCAAAGCAGGCCAGATGACTGAAGTGTATGTCTACGACAATGTTGACTCCGTAAACATCCATGGTCTGGAGTTCTCTAGCAGCTGGACATTCGCGCCGCGCTGGACTCTGTCCGGCAACTACACCTACACCAAATCCAAACGCCACGGCGGCAAGGAAACCACCTTCTCCGGCCAGTCGCTGGAGGGCATGCCGCTGGACAAGACACCGGAGCACGCCGGCAACGTCAAGCTGGCCTGGAATCCGGTAGAGAAGCTGGATCTGTACACTCGCTTGAACTTCGAAGGTAAGCAGTACTACGCGGCGTACCGCAACGGTGCCAATGGAGTGCGGACCCGAGGCGGTTCCAGCACCTGGGACCTGGGCGGCACCTACCACATCAACAAGACCTTCGACGTTAACTTTGCCGTATACAACATCGGCGACCGCAAAGTCGCCATCGACGACCGCCCTGGCAATCGAGCCAAAACCGGCAACGGTCCGCTTAACGGCAACTGGATGGTCGACGAGGGCCGCCGCTATTGGCTGACCCTGACCGGCAAGTTCTAAACCCCGCGCTCCCCGTCCGCGCCGCAAAAGCGGACGGGAAGCTACGCACGGCAGTTGCCGGACCCCATCGGTCCGCCAACTGCCTGTTCCCGTTTTAAAAGAATGGAGAAATCATCATGCTGAGCAGCCGCGCCTCCCTCACCACCGCCAACGCCGACAAGGTGCTGTACAAACTGTGCAAGCACTACGCGCTGAAGGTGCCGGTGGATTTCGACACCGAGCGCGCCCACGTGCAGTTCCCCATCGGCACCTGCGACATCCAGCGCGAAGGCGACACGCTGGACATGGTGTGCGCGGCGGACGCGGCCGACAAGCTGGCCAAGATCGAATTCATCATGGACGAGCACCTGGGCCTGATGGCCAAGCAACCGGAACTCAAGCTCGACTGGCAAAAGTAAAGGGCGCCCGATGAAGACCGTATTCTCCCGCCTGCTGGCCGCCGCGCTGATCGCCGCCGCCTCGCTATCGGCCCAAGCCGCCGTCGTCACCGACATCGCCGGCCGCAAAGTGGAAGTGCCGGCCAAGGTGAACCGCATCCTGCTGGGCGAAGGCCGGCTGTTCTATTCCTTGGCGCTGCTGGAAGGCAAACAGCCGCTGGCGCGCGTCGCCGGCTGGCAGGGCGATTTCCGCCAGCTGGACCCGCAAACCTACGCCCAGTACAAGAAACGCTTTCCCGAGATCGACCGCATCCCGCTGATCGGCAAGACCAGCGAGAACTCGGTCAGCGCCGAAAAGGTGCTGACCCTGAAGCCGGACATCGCCATCTTCAGCATCTCCGGCCATGGCCCGGGCCTGAACAACCCCATCGTCCAGCAGCTGCAGGCGGCCAAGGTTCCAGTGGTGTTCGTCGATTTCCGCAACGCGCCGCTGGAGCACACCGTGCCCAGCCTGCGCATCATGGGCCAGGCGCTGCAGCGCGAGGCCGAAGCCGAGCGCTTCATCCGCTTCTACCAAAGCCGGATAGACGCCATCCGCAAGACGGTGGCCGCCATCCCCGCGCAGCAGAAGCCCAAGGTCTTCCTTGACCTGCGCGCCGCAGCCTTCCCCAACGTCACCAGCGCCGGCAAGGGCAGCCTGGGCGAGCTGGTGGACGCCGCCGGCGGCGTCAATATCGGCGACAAGCTGATTCCCGGCGCGGTGGGCGAGGTGAACATGGAGCACGTGCTGGCCTCCAAGCCCGACTGGTACATCGGCACCGGCACCGCCGACGCGGCCGACAAGATCGGCATCCAGTTCGGCGCCGACATCTCGCCGGCCCAGGCCCGCGCATCGCTGGCCCGCGCCGCCGCGCGCAAGCCGGTGGGCGCGCTCGCCGCGGTGCGCGACGGCCGCACCTTCGGCGCCTGGCACCACTTCTACAACACGCCCTACCACATCGTGCTGCTGGAAGCCTTCGCCAAGACGCTGCAGCCGACGCGCTTCGCCAAGCTGGACCCGGACGCCAGCTGGCAGCAGCTGCACCGCGACTTCCTGGCGATCCCGCCGCAAGGCACCTACTGGGTCAAGGGAGGCAAATGAGCGAGTCCGCCCTGCCCCCGCTCACCGCCGCCGCGGTGAGCGGCGACTACCGCCGCGCGCTGCTGCGCCGGCTGCTGCTGGTGGCCGGCCTGCTGGCGCTGCTGGCGCTGTCGCTGTCTCTGGACGTCGCCACCGGCGCCAGCGGCATGCCGCTGGCCGAGTTCTGGCGCACGCTGCTGGAGCCGTCCGCCGCCGATCCGGCCACCGCCGTCATCGTCTGGGACATCCGCCTGCCTTACGCGCTGATCGCCGTCGGCGCTGGCCTGGCGCTGGGCCTGGCCGGGGCGGAGATGCAGACCGTGCTGCACAATCCGCTGGCCGACCCGTTCACGCTGGGCCTGCAGCCGGCCGCCGCCTTCGGCGCGGCGCTGGCGCTGCTGCTGGGCATCAGCCTGCCCGGCATTCCCGCCTCGTGGATGCTGCCGGTCAACGCCTTCGTGTTCGCGCTGGGCTCGGCGCTGCTGCTCGACCTGGTGGCGCGCTGGACGCGGATGGCGGCCAGCGGAGTGGTGCTGTTCGGCATCGCGCTGTTCTTCAGCTTCAACGCCCTGGTCTCGCTGCTGCAATTCGTCTCCACCGCCGACGCGCTGCAGGACCTGGTGTTCTGGCTGATGGGCAGCCTGTCGCGCGCCGACTGGCCCAAGATCGGCCTGATCTTCGCCGCCTTCGCGCTGATCCTGCCGTGGTCGCTGGCCAATTCCTGGCGGCTGACCGCGCTGCGCCTGGGCGAGGACCGCGCCGCCAGCTTCGGCATCGACGTGCGCCGGCTGCGGCTGACCTCCTTGCTGCGCGCCAGCCTGCTCACCGCGCTGGCGGTGGCCTTCGTCGGCACCATAGGCTTCATCGGCCTGATCGCGCCGCACATCGCCCGCAAGCTGGTGGGCGAGGATCACCGCTTCTACCTGCCGGTGAGCGCGCTGACCGGCGCGGCCATCCTGTCCATGGCCTCGGTGGTCACCAAGAACCTGATTCCCGGCGTCATCGTGCCGGTGGGCATCGTCACCGCGCTGGTGGGCATCCCCTTCTTCATCGTCATCGTCTTGCGCAACGGAGGCCGGACATGAGCGATCAGCTGTCCATCGAAAACCTGTCGGTCAGCTACGGCAAGCGCCGCGTCATCGACAAGCTGTCCGTCCCCTGTATGCGGGCGGGCGAGGTCACCGCCCTGCTCGGCCCCAACGGCAGCGGCAAGTCCACCCTGCTGCGCGCGCTGGCCGGCTTGCAGGGCGGCGACGGCCTGGTCCGCCTGCGCGGCCGCCCGCTCAGCCGCCAACGCGGCGAGGTGGCCTACCTGCCGCAGACGCTGCCGCCCTGCGTGCATCTGACGGTGTTCGAATCGCTGATGGTGGCCGGCCAGGCCACCGCCGCCGGCCTGTTCCGCCGCCACGACGACCAGCAGGTGTTCGCGCTGCTGCAGTCGCTGGGAATCGACCACCTGGCGCTGCGCTTCCTCGACCAGCTCTCCGGCGGCCAGCGCCAGCTGGTGGGCATCGCCCAGGCGCTGATACGCGAGCCGGCTGTGCTGCTGCTGGACGAGCCGCTGTCGGCGCTGGACCTGAATTACCAGTTCCACGTGATGGACCTGCTGCGGCGCGAGACCCGCCGCCGCGGCATGGTGACGGTGATCGTGCTGCACGACCTGAACGCGGCGCTGCGCCACGCCGACCGAGCGCTGATGCTGAAGGCCGGCCAACTGCTGGCCAACGGCGATCCGGACCAGGTGATAGACGCCGCCACGCTGCAAGCGGTCTACGGCGTCAACGGCCGGGTGGAGCGCTGCTCGCAAGGCGTGCCCCACGTGCTGGTGGACGGCCTGGCCGCAGGCTGACCCTCCCGGCGGGACGGCCAGCGTAGTCCCGCCGGATTGAATTCTCTCTTTTCTCACGCAATGCGATTGAAATTGATATTCAATCGCATTTATGATGTCAGCCTTCGCTCAAGCGCCGCCCAAGCGGCCGGAACAATAACAGGCAGACATCCTCATGACCGAGACCTCCCCCCGCCTTCCCGTCAGCTACGCCCAGCACGGCATCTGGATGGGCCAGCGCCTGGCGCCCGACAATCCCGGCTATTGGACCGCCGAGGCCATCGAGCTGAAAGGCCCGCTGGACGCCGGCATTCTGCGCGCCTGCGCCGCCGAGGCGCTTGCCCATTGCCCGGCGCTGAACATGCGCTTCGAGTTCGACGGCGAGACGCTGTGGCAGCATCCGCGGCGCAGCTCGCCCCAGCCGCTGCCCTGGCACGACCTGAGCGGCGAATCCGATCCCGAAGCCGCGGCCGCCGCCTGGATGCGCGGGGCGCTGTCCCAGCCCTGCGATCCGGCCGTCGATCCGCTGTACCGCAGCGCGCTGATCCAGCTGGGACCGCGCCATTGCCTGTGGTACGTGCAAACCCATCACATCGCGCTGGACGGCTTCGCCTACGGCCTGCTGAGCAAGGTCGTGGCCGCGCGCTACAACGCCGCGCTGCGCGGACAGGACGCGCCGCCGCTGCCCGACTGGCGGCTAGAGCCGGTGCTGGCGGAAGACCAGGCTTATCAGGCGTCCGCACAGCGCGAGCGCGACCAGGCGTTCTGGACCGCGCGGCAGCAAACCTTCCCCGCCGCCGCCACGCTGGCCCCGCCCCAGCCGCTGGCCGACGGCGTGCGCAAGGCCAGCCGCGCGCTGACTTCCGGCCAGATCGACGCCTGGCAGCGCGCGGCCAAGGCCTGCGGCGTCAACTGGGCCGCCTGGCTGATGGCGGCGGCGGCGGCCTGGCTGGCCCGGCACGGCGGGCAGCGCGCGATCACGCTGGGCCTGCCGGTGATGAACCGCATGGGCTCGGCCGCGCTGGGCGTGCCCTGCATGGCGATGAACATCGCGCCGCTCAGCCTGAGGCTGGACCCGGCCCGCAGCCTGGGAGAGCTGGCCCGGCAGGCCGCCGCCGGCCTGCGCGACATCCGCCCCCACCAGCGCTACCGCTACGAATGGCTGCGCGGCGATCTGGGCCGGCTGGACGGCCGCCAGCGGCTGTTCGGCCCGGTGCTCAACCTGATGCCCTTCGACCGCCACGCGCCGTTCGACGGCCTGGAAACCCGCATCCGGCCGATCAGCTCCGGCCCGGTGGAAGACCTGTCGATCAACATCAGCCTGCTCAACACCGAGTGGCGGCTGAGCCTGGAAGCCCACCCGGACGCCTATCCGGCTGAACGCCTGGACGCGCTGTGGCATGACTTGCCGCAGTGGCTCGACCAACTGGCCCATGCCGAGCCCGCCACGCCGCTGGCGAGCTTGCTGCCGGATTTGCCGCCGCTGTCCATCCTGCAAGGCCCGGCGCTGGAGCAGCCCGCGGTCCCGGTGATGGAGCGGCTGGCCGCGCAGGCCGCCGCCCGGCCGGACGCGACCGCCCTGGAAGGCGAAGGCCAGGCCCTCAGCTACCGCGCGCTGCTGGACCGGGCGCGGGCGCTGGCCGGCCGCTTGAAAGCCCAGGGCCTGGAGGACGGCGAGCGCGTCGCCATCCTGCTGCCGCGCTCGGTGGACGCCATCGTCGCCATCCTCGGCACGCTGTGGGCCGGCGGCTGCTATGTCCCGCTCGATCCGCTCGGCCCATCGGCCCGCCTGGCCATGGCGCTGGACGACGCCCGCCCCCGGCTGGCGCTGACCCATCGTCGCTGGGCCGCGCTGTGCGGCGACGCGCCGGCGCTGTGCCTGGACGAAGCGCCGGGCGAAGACGCGCCGCGCCTGCACGCCTGCGCCGCCGGCGTCGACAGCCCGGCCTACCTGCTCTACACCTCCGGCTCCACCGGCAAGCCCAACGGCGTGCTGGTCGGCCACCGCGCGCTGGCCCACTTCGTCTCCAGCGCCGGCCAGTTCTACCGCGTCCGGGCCGGCGAGCGCATCCTGCAGTTCGCGCCGCTGCACTTCGACGCCAGCATCGAGGAAATCTTCCTGGCGCTGTGCCATGGCGGCACGCTGGCGCTGCGCGACGACGCGATGCTGGAATCGATGCCCGCCTTCGCCGACGCCATCGCACGGCTGAAGATAGACGTGCTGGACCTGCCCACCGCCTTCTGGCATGAGTTCGCTTACGCGCTGACGCCGGAACTGGCCGGCCGGCTGTCCCGCGTCCGCCTCGCCATCATCGGCGGCGAGGCCGCGCTGCCAGAGCGCGCGCGCCGCTGGCGCGAGCTGCTGCCGGACGCCACGCTGCTCAACAGCTACGGGCCCACCGAGACCTCCATCATCGCCACCGGCGCCGCGCTGGCAGGCCCTTCCGCGGTATGGGACGGCGGCGACGACATTCCCATCGGCCTGCCGCGCCCCGGCGTGGGCGCCGCCATCGTCGACGCAGGCCTGCAGCCGGTGGCGCAGGGCGAGGAAGGCGAGCTGTGCCTGCTGGGCGACGCGCTGGCCATCGGCTACCTGGGCCGCGACGAGCTGACCGCCCGCCGCTTCGTGGCGTTGGACGCGCTGCCCGGCGCGCCGCGCGCCTACCGCACCGGCGACCGCGCGGTCTGGCAGGGCGGCCAGCTGCGCTTCCTCGGCCGGCTGGACCACGAATTGAAGATCAGCGGCCTGCGCATCGACCCGGCCGAAGTGGAAAACGCGCTGCTAGCCTGCCCCGGCGTGCGCGAGGCCGCGGTGATCGGCCTGCCGCTGGCCGGCGGCGGCTGCACGCTAGCCGCCTTCCTCGCCGCCGACGCGGAGCCGGACGCCGGCGCGCTGCGCCGCCAATTGGCCGAACGGCTGCCCGCCGCCGCCATTCCCGACCGCTGGCAATGGCTGGAGCAACTGCCGCGCAACGTCAACGGCAAGATAGACCGCAAGCAACTGGCCGCCATGGATGACGCGCCGGACCGCAACGCGTCCCCTGCCGCCGAGGCCACGCCGCTGGAGCGGCAGATCATGAAAGTGTGGAGCCAGGTGCTGGGCCGCATGCCGGAAGGCCCGCACGCCAACTTCTTCGCGCTGGGCGGCAAGTCGCTGCAGGCGATCCAGGCCGCCAACCGGCTGGCCCAGCTGCTGCAACGCGAAGTCGCCGTATCCGCGCTGTTCAGCTACAACACCGTCGCCGCGCTGGCGCAGGCGCTGAACGCGCCGGCAGCGCACCGGCCGCCATCGGCGAGCCAGGGCGGCGAATTCGCGCCGCTGCTGACCATTCAGCCGGGCAAGCTGCCGGCGCTGTTCTGCCTGCATCCGGCGGAAGGCCTGTCCTGGTGCTACCTGGGATTGGCGCGGCACCTGCCGGACACCGCCATCTACGGCCTGCAGGCCACCGGCATCCAGGGCGAGCTGCCCGCCAGCTTCGACGCGATGGTGGCCGACTACGTCGCCCGCATGCGCGACGTCCAGCCGCATGGCCCCTACCGGCTGCTGGGCTGGTCGCTGGGCGGCGCGCTGGCGCAGGCGATGGCCGCCGCGCTCTCCGACGCCGGCGAAACCGTTGAGCTGCTGGCGCTGATGGACAGCTACCCGGTCAGCAGCTGGCAAGGCCGGCCCGAGCCGACCCTGCACGACGCCTTGGTGACGGTGCTCAGCGTCAACGGCGAGGTGGACGCCGACGCCGACGGCCTGCCGCTGGACAACGACGCCATCTACCAGCGCCTGCTGCGCGCCGGCAGCCCGCTGGCGCCGCTGGGCCGCGCCGCGTTGGAAAAGCTGGGCCAGGCCTCGCTGCACGGCATGCGGCTGTTCCGCGACAGCCGCACGCCGACCTACACCGGCGACATGCTGCTGTTCCGCGCCGGCCGCCATCCCGGTGACGCGCCGACGCCGGCCGACTGGCAGCCCTATCTACAGGGCAAGCTGGACTGCATGGAGCTGGACTGCGACCACTTCGGCATGAGCGATCCGGAACCGATGCGCCGCATCGGCGAGGAACTGTCGCGCCGACTGAACCGCGCCTGAAGCCCCACGCCCGGCGCGCGCTCTCGCGCCGGGCTTCGCCCCTCCCCTGCGTCGGCAAAATGGATTTTATTTTCCATCCAAGCCCGATTGCGCAATTTTCCAATATTCCCAAGGCATGAACAGGGGTATTCGGCGATTGACAGGCGATTACTTTGAATATACATTGAACGATAATTATTATCATTATCATCGGAGTCAAGCCATGCACACCCAGTCGGCCACGACCGGCAGCGCCGAAGACGGCGAGTTTTATTTCATGTCGTCCCACCGCAGCCTGAAGGCCGCCGGTGTACATGCCCGCATCCACACCCCCGCACGCGGCGCCCTCGATCCGGACAGCGCGTTCTCCCGAGAAGTGGCGGAAGCCTTCGCCCGCGCCCGCGCCGACGGCATCGCCTCCCCGGTGCTGATGGGCGCCATTCCCTTCGACATCGACCAGCCGTCCGAACTGTTCATCCCCGCCCGCCACGCCTTCTTCGACCGCCAAGAACGCTTGCAGGCGGCCGCCCAGCGCGCCGGCGACGGCAGCAAGGTGGTCGGCTCGCGCAGCATCCCGGACGAGCAAGGCTTCAAGGCCGCCGTCAGCCAAGCCATCGAACAGTTCAGCCATGGCGAAATCCGCAAGGCGGTGCTGTCTCGCGTGCTGGAGGTGGACTTCGACCGCCCGGTGTCGGCGGAACGCGTGTTCGACGCCGTGTGCGCGCAAAACCCCAACGGCTACCAGTTCCAGCTGCCGCTCTCAGACGGCGGCCGCCTGGTGGGCGTCAGCCCCGAGCTGCTGCTGCAGAAGGAAGGCGCGCGCGTGCGCACCTTCCCGCTGGCCGGTTCCGCCAAGCGCCAGAGCGACCCGGCGGCCGACGCCGCCGCCAGCGCCAGGCTGCTGGACTCGTCCAAGGACCATTACGAGCACAGCCTGGTCATCGACGACATCCAGAACGTGCTGGGCCCCTATTGCGCCAAGCTGTCCATCCCGTCCGCGCCGTCGCTGCTGGGCACCCGCGCGATGTGGCACCTGGGCTCGCAGATAGACGGCGTGCTCTCCGACGCCTCGCTGCCGATTCTGCAGCTGGCCTGCCGCCTGCACCCGACGCCGGCGATCTGCGGCTTCCCCACCCAGGCTTCCCGCCAGCTGATCCGCGAGATCGAACCGTTCGAGCGCGGCGTGTTCAGCGGCATCGTCGGCTGGTGCGACGAGCATGGCAACGGCGAATGGGCGGTGACCATACGTTGCGCCACCGTGGCCGATACCCGCGTGCGGCTGTTCGCCGGCGCCGGCATCGTCGCCGCGTCCACACCGGAATCGGAATGGGCGGAAACCCAGGCCAAGCTGGGCACCATGCTGGGCGCCTTCGGCCTGTCCGGCCAGGAGGCGGCGGCATGAGCGTAGCCTTCACCCGCTGGCCCGACGACCTGGCGGCGCGCTACCGCGCCGCCGGCTACTGGAACGACCAGCCGATGACCGAGATGCTGGCCCGGCAATGCCGCGAGCGACCCGACGCGCCGGCCGTGCTGTGCGGCGAGCGCGAGATCAGCTACGCCGAGCTGGACCGCCGCTCCGACAACCTGGCCGCCTGGCTGCTGGCGCGCGGCGTGGCCCGCCACGACACCGCGCTGGTGCAGCTGCCCAACGTCGCCGAGTTCTACATCGCGCTGTTCGCGCTGTTCAAGATCGGCGCCGCGCCGGTCAACGCGCTGTTCAGCCACCAGAAGCTGGAGCTGTCGGCCTACGCCCGCCAGATCCAGCCCAAGCTGCTGATCGCCGACCGCCGCCACCCGCTGTTCGGCGACGACGCGATGGCGGACGAGCTGGCTGCCATCTCGCCGGCGCTGAGCGTGCGCCTGTTCGCCAACGACGAGCTGGAAGCCGTGCTGGAGCGGGATTGCGGCGGCCTGCCGGCCGAGGCCGGCCCCAGCGCCGCCGACGAAGTGGCGTTCTTCCAGCTGTCCGGCGGCAGCACCGGCACGCCCAAGCTGATTCCGCGCACCCACAACGACTACTTCTACAGCGTGCGCCGCAGCGCCGAGATCTGCGAGCTCGGCCCGCGCACCCGCTTCCTGTGCGCGCTGCCCGCGCCGCACAACTTCCCGCTCAGCTCGCCGGGCGCGCTCGGCGTGTTCCACGCCGGCGGCGCGGTGGTGTTGGCGCCCAATCCGGAAGCGCTGGCCTGCTTCGCGCTGGTGGAGCGCCACCAGGTGGACATCGCCGCGCTGGTGCCGCCGGCCGTCGCGCTGTGGCTGCAGGCCGCGCCCGGCCGCGAGTCCCAGCTGAAGAGCCTCAAGCTGCTGCAGGTCGGCGGCGCGAGCTTCGCCGAAGCCACCGCCCGCCAGGTGCCGGAAGTGCTGGGTTGCAAGCTGCAACAGGTGTTCGGCATGGCCGAGGGCTTGGTCAACTACACCCGCCTGGACGACGGCGACGACATCGTCTATGGCTGCCAGGGCCGGCCGCTGAGCGACGCCGACGAAGTGAAAGTGGTGGACGAAGCCGGCCACCCGGTGCCGATCGGCGCGCCCGGCATGCTGGCCACCCGCGGCCCCTACACCTTCCGCGGCTACTACCTGGCCCCGGAGCACAACGCCCGCGTGTTCGACAACGAGGGCTTCTATTACTCGGGCGACGTGGTGGTGGCCGACGAGCGCGGCTATCTGCGCGTGGTCGGCCGGGTGAAAGACCAGATCAACCGCGGCGGCGAGAAGATCGCCGCCGAGGAGATCGAACACCTGCTGCTGCAACACCCGCAAGTGGCCCAGGCCGCGCTGGTGGCGATGCCCGACGCGATGCTGGGCGAGAAAAGCTGCGCCTACGTGGTGGCGCATGAGGACGGGCTGAAATCGGTGGCGCTGCGCCGCTTCCTGCGCGAGCAGGGCGTGGCCGACTACAAGCTGCCCGACCGCTTCGAACTGGTAAGCACCCTGCCGCTGACCCACGTCGGCAAAATAGACAAACAAGCGCTGCGTGGCATGCTGGCCGCCGCGGCCGGAGCCTGAACACCATGAGCATTCCCAAGCTGAACGCCTACCCGCTGCCGCAGGCGGCCGACTTCCCCGCCAACAAGACCGCCTGGCGCGTGGAGCCCAAGCGCGCCGCGCTGCTGATCCATGACATGCAGCGCTATTTCCTCGCCTTCTACGGCGAAGACAGCGCGCTGGTCAATGAACTGGTGGGCAAGGTGGAGGCGCTGCGCCGCTGGGCCGACAGCCACGGCGTGCCGGTGATCTACACCGCGCAGCCCACCGAACAGAAACCGGAAGACCGCGCGCTGCTGAACGATATGTGGGGCCCGGGCTTGACCACCGCCGATCCGGCGGTGCAAGTGGTGACGCCGCGGCTGGCCCCGCGCGAGCAGGACACCGTGCTGGTCAAATGGCGCTACAGCGCCTTCCAGCGCAGCGACCTGCAGGAAAGAATGCGGACCTGGGGCCGCGACCAGCTGGTGATCTGCGGCGTCTACGCCCACATCGGCTGCATGATGACCGCCTGCGACGCCTTCATGCGCGACATCCAGGCCTTCATGGTCGGCGACGCGGTGGCCGATTTCAGCGAGGAAGAGCACAAGATGGCGCTGCGCTACGTGGCCACCCGCTGCGGCGCGGTGATCGCGCAGTCGGACCTCGCGGTTGCCGGCGGCGACGCCGCGCTGACCCGCGAATGGCTGAAAGCCCAGGTGCTGACCGTGCTGGAAGACGGCGACGACAGCCTGGCCGGCGGCGACAACCTGCTGGACTACGGCCTGGACTCCATCCGCGTGATGGAGCTGGTGGCGCAATGGCAAAAGCTGGGTCTGGAAATCGGCTTCGAAGATTTGGCCCAGGACCTGACGCTGGACGGCTGGTGGGCCGCCATCCAGGCCAAGCTGCCGCAGGAGGCCTGATCATGGTCGGACTGGATTTCACCGGCCAATGCGTGTGGGTGACCGGCGCGGCCCAGGGCATAGGCCGCGAGGTGGCGCGCCGCTTCGTCGAAGCCGGCGCGCGCGTCGTGGCGCTGGACCTGCAGTTCGAACAAGCGGCCGCGCATTGCGGCGTGATGCGCGAACTGCCGCTGGACATCCGCGACGCCGACGCCGTGGCCGCGCTGTGCCGCCGCCTGGCCGAAGAGGACGCGCTGCCCGATGTGCTGGTCAACGCCGCCGGCGTGCTGCGCCTGGGCGCGTTCGACGCGCTGTCGGTCGACGACTGGCAGCAATGCCTGGCCGTCAACGTCAGCGGACCGTTCTACCTGCTGCGCGCGCTGATGCCGCACTTCAAGGCGCGCCGCGCCGGAGCCATCGTCAACGTCGCCTCCAACGCCGCCCACGTGCCGCGCATCGACATGGCCGCCTACGGCGCGTCCAAGGCGGCGATGGCCAGCCTCAGCCACAACGCCGCGCTGGAGCTGGCGCCGTACGGCGTGCGCTGCAACGTGGTGTCGCCCGGCTCCACCGACACGCCGATGCTGCGCGGCATGTGGCAGGACGAGCACGGCGCCGCCCGCACCATCGCCGGCAAGCCGGAAGCGTTCCGCCTGGGCATTCCGCTGGGCAAGCTGGCCACCCCGGCCGATGTCGCCGGCGCGGTGCTGTACCTGGCTTCCGACCTGGCCGGCCACGTCACGATGCAGGACATCGTGGTGGACGGCGGCGCCACCCTGGCCGCCTGAACATGCGGCCCCCGCGACGGGAAGAAGGCCTGCGCGCCGTCGGCGCGCGGCCGCCCTGTCGCCGACACCGGGGCCGCGCGCCGGCCCTGCCGCAAACGACGGGCTGAATCCGCGGCTCGTTTGCGGATCATCCTGTGGAGAACATCATGACAACGCTTGCAAGGCCGGATCACGGCCTACTCGCGCCCGAACACGGCCACGCGCCGCCATCCAGCCAGGCCGACTACCGCTCGATGGCCAGCCCCGCCGAACTGCTGCGCAGCCTGCCGGCCAGCGCGCGCGCCAGCGCCTCGGTCCATGCCGGCCGCGACGCGGTGAAAAAAGTGCTGAGCGGCGACGACCCGCGCTGGCTGGTGGTGGTGGGGCCCTGCTCCATCCACGACCCGCGCGCCGGACTGGACTACGCCGCCCGGCTGGCGGAGCTGGCCGCCGAACTGAACGACACGCTGCTGATCGTGATGCGGGCCTACTTTGAAAAGCCGCGCACCAGCGTGGGCTGGAAGGGCCTGATCAACGACCCCTACATGGACGACAGCTACTGCGTGGACGAGGGCATGCACATCGCCCGCCGCTTCCTCCTGGCCTCCGCCGAGCTGGGCCTGCCGCTGGCCGGCGAGGCGCTGGACCCGATGTCGCCGCTGTACCTGGCCGACCTCTATAGCTGGATGGCGATCGGCGCGCGCACCACCGAATCGCAGATCCACCGCGAACTGGCGTCGGCGCTGGACAGCGCGGTGGGCTTCAAGAACAGCACCGACGGCTCGCTGGACGCGGCGCTGAACGCCATCGTCTCCGCCAGCGCGCCGCACGCCTACCTGGGCATGGGCAAGGATGGACGGGTGACGGTGGTGAACAGCCGCGGCAACCCGCACTGCCATCTGGTGCTGCGCGGCGGCGGCGGCCGGCCCAACTATGATTCGGTAAGCGTTGCGCTGGCCGAACAGGCGATGAAGAAGCATGACATCCCGCCGGCCATCATGGTGGACTGCGCGCACGCCAACTCGTGGAAGCAGCACGCGCTGCAGCCGCGCGTGCTGGCCGACGCGGTGTCCCAGATCCGGCACGGCAACCGCAGCATCCGCGCCTTCATGCTGGAAAGCTTCATCGAGCCCGGCAACCAGGCCATCCCGGCCGATCTGTCCGAGCTGCGCTACGGCTGCTCGGTGACCGATCCCTGCGTGGACTGGCACACCACCGCCGACATCCTGCGCGACGCCCGCGCCAAGCTGCGGCCGCTGCTGGCCGGCTGAGCCCCGCCGGCAGCCTGTCCGATGCCGGCGTCCGGAACATGCCCGCCCGGACGCCGGCCTAACGAACGCTCACTCTCCGCCCAACCGGCGGCGGGCGTCGACAAAGCTTTCGCGCCTGACGCCGCTCACTTCTTTTTCCCACAGCGGGTTCAAGGGCAGGTGGTAGCCGCTGTCCTTGGCTTGCTTCACCAGCTCCGCCAGCTCCTCCTTGTTCGCGATCACGCAGATTTCGTCGAAGCGGCCGATCCTGGCCGGCAAGGCGAAAGTGGCGGGATAGTTCGCGTCCGGGTCCGTCGCCGGACTGCCCGAGTCGGCGTTGTGGTGCACCACTCGCTCGCCGTCGCCCACCAGGGCCTGGTTGATGACGGGAATCATGTCGCGGATGCGCGCCGAGGCATTGCCTATTTCCGCATCCTCCCGGCGATAAAAGCTCTTGGGATTCAGATAAGCGTCCAGCAAGCCGACATTGGCCGGAATCCCGCGGTAATGGTCGATCCGGTCGCGGAAGACCGAATGCGCGACGTCTGGCACCGGCAGATTGTCCTGCGGACCGACATCGCTCAAGTGCGGGCCGATGACCAGCAAGTCGTAATCGGCGGTGAGGGGTTTGGCGTCCGCCTTCGGCGCCAATACTTCAATCGGCGCGCCGTCGTGGCGGATTTCATACGCCTCCTCGCCGCCGGACTTGCGCGCCGCCTCGAAGACATATTCCTTGCCGCTGGGCGCTTTCGCGGTGAACGTGCGCACGCCTTCGGCGTTTTCCCGCGACAGATTGTTCAGCACGCCAGCCTGCAGCAGGCTGGACAAGCGCGAACCGGAGATCGTCAACGGCACCGCCGCCGCGTCGCCGTCGCGGATGCACTGCCGGGTTTGGGAGTTGAATTTGGCGATGCGGTCGGCCGAAGCGTTTTCCAGCTTGCTGAAGCGCTGATCGACGCAGATCAATCCGGCCTGCGCGCCCCAGGACGCGCTTTTGCCTTTGATATGAAATCCCTTGGTCGGATGCCCGGTTTCAATCAGCTCGGTGGCCAGCCTATCCACCGGCCGGATGCCGATAATGCAGTTATGCTCGCGCGCGACCTGCTGCAGCGGAATCAGATGGGCGGCGACCATGCCGGTTTTGTCCTTCACCGCCTCAACCAGTCGTCCCAGGCCCAGCGGCTCGCCGCTTGCGCCGGCAGCCTGGTTCGAAGTGGACTCCAGCTGTGCCTGGCCGACATTGCCCGGAGTGATCGCCGCGCGATTGAATTGAATGGTCATGTGGTTTGAGCTCGCAAATTGCCGACAACTTGATGGGACATGGCGCGCCGCCAGCCTCCCGGCTCGGTCAAGAGCCGTCGCGCGCCAGCGGAGACAATGGCGGCCAACATATCAGCCGGCGCGGAAACCGGCTTTCAGAAAACCGCATATCATTCGGTTTTTGACACAAGGATGCCGCGCGGGCCGGCTATTCCAGGCTGCGGTCGCGCAGCTCCGCCACCGCGGCCTCCAGCTGCGCCTTCTGCTCGGCGTCGCCGAAACAGTCTTCCGGCAGCAGCTGCGCCAGCCGCCCAAGGGCGTGGGCCAGCCGATACTGCTGCTCGGGCTCCACCGGCGGCAGCGCCTCCGCCACGCTGTCCGCGTTCACCCACACCTGCTCCAGCAGCGACACCACGCCGCGCAGCAGGGTCTCTCCATCCAGGTCCGGCAAGGCCAGCGCCGCCGCGGCCTGGTCGCAATGGGCCTCCAGGCCCAGGATGCGCAACAGCAGCCTGAGGTCGCCGATCACCGCGGCCAGATGGCTGCCGACGATGGCCTGGCCGCTGGCCGACAGCTCGTAGGACAGCACCCGCAGCATGGTGCGCAGCTTGCGTTGCCGCCCGTCCCGCTCGCCCAGCGACGCCAGCCACTGCGACAGCTTCTGCCGGGACGCGCCGGCGCGGTGGTAAAGCCGCAGCAGTTCCTGGCGCAAGGCTGGCGTCGTCGCGCCGTACTCCAGCGCGCCGAACAGGGACAAGGCCAGGGTGTCGTCGGCGGTCAGCGCCGCCAGCGCCTCTTCCATGCGGCGGCGCAGCTTGGCGTCCGGCCTGCCCTTCGCCAGCCAGGCGGCCAGCTGCAGGGCCATGCGGCCCGGATCCGGCGTCTGCGCCTGCATCGCGGCCAGCAAATGCGGCGCGCGCTGCCAGTCTTGCGGGCCGCTCAGCAGGCTGTCCAGATCGGCGGCCTCCACGGCGGCCAGCTCCGCCACCAGCTTCTGCGCCAGCACCCGGCCGCGCGCGCCGTCCTGGCCGATGCCGCCGCGCCGGTTGTCCCGCAGACGCCCCCCCAGGGCGAAGCCCAGGTCTTCCTGGGTCTCGGTCAGCGCGTCGCTCTGAAACTCCAACAGCTCGGCCTGCGCCAGCGCCAGCACCGACTCCGCCGCCGCCGGCCTGCCCATCGGCTGGGCGGCGATGCCGTCATCCACGCCGCCCAGCGCCGTTCCCGCTGTCACCTGATCCAGCCTAAGCATGGGCCGCCTCCCGGGCATCGCCCCTCAGTTGCTCCAGCACCCGCGCCTGATGCGCGGGCGTGTCCAGGTGGATGCGCACCAAGCCGTTGTCCAGCCTCGCCTGCCCGACGGACAGCGCGGCGTCGGCCAGCACCGCCACCTCCGGCACCTCGGCGTAGGCCAGTTCCGCCGCCCTCAACGCTTGCGGCGCGACATGCAGATTGACGCTGCCGCGCGGCAGCAGCCGCGCCACCTGGCGCTCCACCCGGCGCAGCAGCAGCTCGCTTTGATCACAGTTGCCCAACAATGCCTCCAGCACTCCGGCGGTGATGCCGCGCCAGCGCAGGGCCAGCTGGCGCGCGATCAAGCCTTCCATTTCCTGTTCGCAGCACAGCCAGCGCACCGCGTCGGCCACCGCCTCTTCCCGAGCCAGGGCCGCCTGGCGCTCGCCCTCGCGCCTGGCGGCCTCGCGCAGCGCGTCCGCGTCGAGCCGGGCCTGCTCCAGTTCGGCCCGCGCCTGGCGGCGCAGGGCATCGGCGTCGTCGCGCGCCGCCGCCCTCTCCGCCTCCAGCGCGGTGGAGATGTCCTGCCTGGCCGCCAGTTCGGCGGCCAAAATCACGGCTGCCGCCGGCAATGGCCCCGGCAGAACCGCCACGGGGATTTGCAGCGGATTATTCATAGCCACCTCGACAATTTTTGCAGCGCCGGCTCAAGCGGCGCCGCCGGCGCGGCCTGCGCGGAAGGCGCCCACAGCAGGCGGCACAAGCGCAGCGACGGTTCGGCCGCGTCCGCCAGCCAAGCGGCGCCCAGCGCGCGGGCGGCGTCCGGCAGCTCGGCCGGCGCCAGCTCCGCGGCTTCTGCGCCTCGGGGCAGCAGCGCTTGCAACTGCGTTTGCGCGCGCGCGTCCAGCACAGGCGACAGCGCCTCGCGGTAAGGTTTCAACAGCAGATAATCGGGACAGCGCAAGGCCCACAGGCCCAGCGCCGCGCACAGCGCCTCGCGGCGCATGTCGTCCTCCAGCAACGCCTCCGCCAATGGCGACGGTTCGGGCGCGCCCCCCGCATGGCCCAGGCGGCTGGCGATCAGGCTGTCCAGCGCCGGCCGCGTCAGCGCCTGGGCGGCATAGGCGGACCGCCAGCCGGCCAGGCCCAGCTTGTCCCACCAGCCATCGGCCATTTCCCGGCCCGGCCGCCGCCACAGCGCGTGCAGCCGCCGCAAGGCCGGGCTCATCCGACGGCCTCCGGCCGGCGCCGCCACCACAGCGCGGCGAGGCACAGGCCGCCCAGCAACAGGGTTCCCCCTCCCGCGGCGATGGGCAGCCAGGGAATGGACCGCTCCCTGGGCTCTGCCGCGGGCTGGTAGCGATATTCCGCCCGCTGCAAGGTGATGCTGATGCGATCGGCGGCCAGCCCGGGGATGCCGTCCCGCACCAGCGCGCGGATTTCCGGCTCGCGCGCGGCCAGGTTGACTTCCGGGCTGTATTTGATGAACACCGCGGCCGATGCCGGCGGCGGCGCCTCGCCGTCGACACCGCGCGGCTCGGCCACCGACACTTCGGCGGCGACCACGCCGTCCATGCTGGACAGCATCTTTTCCAGCTGCTGGCTCTTCAGATAGCTGAGCTTGGCCTCCTCCTGCTCCGGCGACGACACCAGCTGGCCGCTGGGAAACAGGTCCTGCATGGTCACCGTCTTGCGCCGCGGCAGGCCGTTCTGGCGCAGCACCTCCACCGCGTCGACGAAGCGGTCGCGCTCCACCTTCAGCGTCACCCCGTCCTTGGCCGTCTCCTTGTCGGCCGGGATGTGGTTGTACATCAGCAGCGCCAGCATCTGGTTGGCCTCGCTCTCGTCCAGCTTGCTGTAGAGCTCGCTCTTGCAGCCGGCCAGCAGCAAGACGCTCAGCAGCAGGATCCAAGGCGCGATTTTCATTGCATGCTGACCAGCTTGTTGATCGACTGGGTCAGCGAGCCCGCCACTTTGGCGGTCAGCTCGGAGCCGACGGTGAGCTCGCTGAGCGCGCTCTGGGCGGCGAACAGCGCATCCGGCGAGTCGGCCGCCCGCTGGCTGTCCAGCAAGGCCGCGAAACGCTGCTGGGAAGAGGCGTCGGGGACCGGCGCCTCGCTCTGCCCCAGCGGAGCGAGGGCGGCGAGGGCATGGGAAATGGCTTCTATGCTCATGATTTTTCCTCCGAGGAAGTCGCGTTCAGCAAGGCGCGCAAGGGGGCGCAATCGTCATCCGGCAAGGCGGCCAGCCTGGCGACGGCGGCCCGGCGGCGGCCCAGGCCGAACAACAGCACGGCCTCGCAGCGCGCCAGCTGGGCGGGCTCGTCCAGCCAGTCGGGCAAGGCGGCCAGGATGTCATGCATCTCGGCACGCAGGCCATGGTTGACGGCGGCGAAGCCGGCCTCGATCACCAGGCGGGAAATGGGAAGTTCTGCGTTCATGCTCTTCATCCGATCTTGGAGATGATGCCCATCATCATGTCCTTGACCGCCTTCATCACCGAGCTTTCATAGCCGATCATCACCGAGTACTGCTGCAGCGCGTACTGCGACTTGAGCATGCTTTCCGGGTTGTTCTGCACATCGCTGTTCATGGCGGCCTCCGCGTTGTTGGCCGCCTGCGATATCTGTCCGCCGATCTGGGAGACGATGGAATCGATGTTCATGAAGGGCTCCTTGGCTCAAAACAGAAGCGACGCCGCGAGCGGCACGGTCGGCGCTTCCCGCCTGACGTCGCTGGGCGACATGCGGAAATGGCGGCGGAAGCTGTCGGAAAAGTGCGCCGGGTTGCCGAAGCCCGACTCCAGCGCCACGTCGATCACTTTCTTGGTGGTGGTTTCCAGCAAGCCCCTCGCGTATTCCAGCCGCTGCGCCAGCAGCCAGTGCTTGGCGGACACGCCGTACTTTTCCTTGAACAGCTGGTTGAACTTGCGCAGCGGCAGCCCCAGCGCGTCGGCGTAGCGGGCCACCGGCCACGGCTGCAGCCGGTGGCGGTGGATGAAATCGAACAGGTCCAGGTCGGCGGCCACCAGATAGCGCAGCAGGGCCGCGCAGTATTCGCCGTCCACCGCCAGGCAATACGACAGCACGAAGCGCAGCATCGCGCAGCGGTCGGCCTCGGCCAGTTGCCCCGCCGCGCGCAGCACGCCTTCTTCGGCGGGGATGTTGCGGGGAATGTCCAGCATCGCGCCGCGCCCCCCGCCCGGCAGCAGTTGCTGCATGTCGCGGTAAACCAGTTGCAGCTCCATGGCGGAAACGGGGTAGGCCCGTCCCGTCGCGGACAGCTCCGGCGTCCCCGTTCCGGCCATCAGCAACAGGCTGGGGCCGAGAACCGGATAGCTTTGCCCGGCAACGCGTACCATGTCGTCTTCCGTTGTCAGGATGATGTGCAGACAAGTCATCGCGCGCTCCTTTTGTTCACCATGTGGCCATCATCGCGCCGGGCTCCAACCGGCTCCATCAGGTCATCACCTGAGTTGGGCGGCCGCGCGATGCCGTCTATGCCAGACGGTGTCGACCACCCGCATCGCCGCCAGGCAGGCCAGCCGCTGGCGCTCCAGCTTGGCGTAGGCGGCGGCGCTTTGCGGCTGGCGCTGCCTCAGTCCCAGATCGGCGGCCTCAGCGGCCAGCGCGGCCAGCATCCGTCCCAGATCGCGGCCGTTCGGGTCCGCCGCCAATGTGTCTTCAAGTTCGGTCAAGGTATGCATGGAAACTCTCCGTTCAGCCGTGCAAAGGCAGGAACACCAGTTGTCGGTTGCCGGCGATGGAGACGCCGGCCGGCGTGATCGCGACGATGCGCATGCTCCGCTTGAGCGGGCTGCCGGGCTGCAAGCGCATGCCGTTGGCCAGCTCCAGATAGGGCTCCCGGGCGTTGCCGCCCACCCCGGAGATGGCGGCGGGCAGGTAGTCGGCCGACTGGGCGGTGCTGGCGGCGCTGATGAAGCGGAAGCGCCCGCTCTTGCCGGCTTCGGCGTTGAACCGCGCCAGCAGCGCGTCCAAAGCGGCCTGGCGCGCCGCGTCCAGCTGCCCGGACAAGACCCAGCCCTGCTCGGTTCTGGCCGCGCTCAACCCGGACAGCAGCCCGGCCTGCCGCAAGCGGGCCAGCAGCGCCGCCAGGGCGTCGGCGCCGCGATCGGTAAAGCGCCAGCCCTGCAGGCCCGGCAGTTGATCCAGCGCGGCGGATAGCTCGGCGAAACGGGCGTCGCTCTCCACCTGGCCGTCGATATCCGCCCGGCCCTGCGCGTCCAGCGATACCGTGACGTCCGGATAGCCGTAGCTGCCCAGCAGCGCGCGCACCGAGCGCCGCAATTCATCGTCGCACACAGTCTCCTGGCGCAGGCGCACGCCGGCGGCGCGCAGCCTGGCGGTCAGCGCGGACAGCTTCTCGCTGCTGCGGCAGCGCCCGGATAGCAGCAGCCCGCCGCCGTCCAGCCAGCGCGCCGACAAGCCCGGCTCGGCGGCTAGCGCCTGCGGCAGCCAGACCCGCGGTCCGGGGGCTGCCGGCGGATCGGCGGGCATCGCCGCCCAGGCCAAGGCCGCGGCCAGCGCCAGCGTGGCGGCCAGGATGGCGGCGGCGGAGCGCTTCAGGCCGCCGCGCGGCGGCACCTTCGGCGCGCCCAATTCGGCGTCGGCGGGCCCCAGCACGAAATGCAGCCCCGCCATGTCTATCGCCGCCTTGGGCGGCAAAGGTCCGGGAGGACGGCTGCGGCCGCCCACCCAGCACGGCGTGCGGCTGCCGAGGCTGACCGCGTCGGCCGAGACTTCCAGCGTGGCGACGGCCCCGCCTTCCAGCGGCAGCGAAAGGTCGCTGTCGCCGCCGCCGACCGAGAACGGGCCGAGCGGCAAAAACAGCTCGCGTCCGGCCAGCGGACCGTTCAGCAGCTTGAGCTTGAAACTGGCGTCCATGATCGTTCCCCCCTACAACTGCCGTGGCTCGGCCTTGATCAGGAACAGGCGCACCACATTGCGCTCGCTCTTGGTCGTGCTGCGGAACAGGCCGCCGATCAGCGGCAGATCGCCCAGCAATGGAATCTTGCGCACGCCCTCCACGCTTTCGTCCTGGACAAAGCCGCCCAGCAGCAGCGCCTGGCCCAGGTTGAGCCTGGCCTGGGTGGCGATCTCGGCGTTCTGCACCTGCGGCAGCGATTCGGCGCGGCTGATCGGCTTGTCCTGGCGGCCATCCTGGATGTTGAGCGTGAGCAGAACCTTGTCGCCGTCGGTTTCGTGGATCAGCCGCGGCGTGACGCGCATCAGCGCCCCGGCCGTCACCGACTCCAGCTTGGCGTTCTTTTCGCTCACCAGCTTGGTGTAGAAAGTGACGCTGCGGTCCAGCACCGCCTGCACGTTGTCCAACGTCACCACCGACGGGCGGGACACGATCTTGGCCTTGGACTTCTGCTCCAGCGCGGAAAGCCGCAGCATGAAGTTGCCGGAGTTGGACACCAGCGACGAGAAGCTGTCGGATGCCAGGCCGCCGTCGCTGTTGAAGCTGACCGTCCCGCCGCCGATGCGGGCCGATCCGGACCAGTCGATGCCCAGTTCGTTGATGTCGGCTGCGTCCACGTCGATGATGGCCACCGATATCTCGATCAGGCCCGGGCGGCGGTCCAGCTTGGGAATCAGGTCGGCGTACAGCGGCATGTTCTTCTTGCGGTCGCGGACCAGCACGGCGTTCTGCCGCGTGTCGGCGGAGAACATCGGCAGCCCGCTGGCGTCGGCGGGCGCCGGCGTCTTGTTGTCGGGCAGCGGCAGCGCCCTGCCCTGCGCCATCTCGCGCAGCACCGACACCACGCCGGGCACCACCACGTTCTGGCTGCGGTAGGCGTAGCTGCTGTCCCCGGCGTTGGCGTACTTGAGCGGATAGATGGCGATGGTTTCCTTGTTCTGCTCCTGGTTGAGATTCTGCTCGTCCAGCTGCTTGGCCAATGCCGCCACCCGGGTCAGGCACACCGGCACGCCGTTGACCTGCAGCGCGTTGGCGCCGCCCACCTGGCGCAGCCGGCAGGCAGCGCCGTCCAGCAGGCCGCTCTGGCGGATCAGCCCCTCCAGCTCCGTCCCGCTCAGATAGGCCGGCGTCAGCAGCGCCTGGTCCATCTCCTGCGCCTTGTAAACGTACAGCGTGTTGCCGTCGTAATACGGCAGCAGCTGATACAGCCGCGACAGCTCGGACAGCGCCTTGCCTCGCGGGCTGTCGCTCAGCTCCCCGGCATAGGCCTCCGTGATCCTGGGGCTGACCACCACCGGCAAGCGGTAGTTGGCGCCCATGTCCTTCAACACCGAGGCCAGCGGCGTATTGCGGCTGGAAACGAAAAAGGGCTGTCCGCGCCAGGGAATGGGTTGGGCCGCGGCGGCGCAGGACGCCAGCGCGCCGGCCATCAGCAACGACAGGAATTTCATGCGTATCTCCCGGCAATGGGCAAAACAAGGGGGGGAGCGCGGTCGCGCGCGGCCAGCAGCGCCGCCAGCGCCAGTTGTTGCTTGAGCAGCAGGTCGAACTCCACCTCGGTCAGCCGTTCGGGAAACCGGCGCAGCAGCCACAGGCTGTCGTCGGCCAGGTATAGGGCGTCGTCGCAGGCTTCCGGGGTGGAGGCCAGCAGCAGGCAGGCTTCCGGCGCTTGCGACACGGGCCGATCCAGGGTCAGCGCCACGGTCAGTCCCGCGTCGAAGCTGCGAGCGCGCGCCCGGTGCGCGCCCAGCATGCCGGTGGCGACCGACCCGGCGGCGGACCAGCGCGGCTGTGCCAGGCGCGCGGCCAAGCTGCGCAATGCGGAATGGGGATCGAGTGCTTTTTTCATGCCCCCATGCTGCCAACAGGCGCTATCGTGAAATATCCGGCCTACACCTGAATTTCACGCCGCGCCTGTCCATGCCGCCTCCCGGCGGGGCAAATGGCGGCGGCATGCCGCGCAGGCGGAGCGACGGCTTGATGATTCACGGATATAAACCTAATTGGGCATGTCAAAGAACTTAATAATGACTATGATTTGCCCCATAGGCTTATTGTGAATTCTGCTGTCACAGAGAAAATTTCAATTAAAATTAACACTTTATTTACAAGGCCTAGCCAGATGAGTTCACTCCCCCTGCGCGTCCTTATCGTTGAAGACCACTCGCTGCTGATAGACGGCGTCCGCTCTTTGCTGGCGGACCGTCCGCGTTACGAGGTTGTCGGGGCCGTATCCGATGGGCTGGCCGCCTACGAAGCCTGTCAACAGCTCAATCCGGATTTGGTGCTGCTGGATCTGGGCTTGCCAGGCATGGACGGCATCGATGTGATTCACCAGTTGCGCCGGCGTTGGCCGGCGCTGCGCGTGGTCGTATTCACCGCGTCCAACGAGGAGCACCGCGGCCGCGCCGCGCTGACCGCGGGCGCGCTGGCCTACGTGCTCAAACAGAGCCCGCAGCAGGTGCTGCTGGCCGCGCTGCAGCACGCGGCGCTGGACAAGACCTATATCGACCCCGCGCTCAAGCTGGAAACGCTGGACACCACCGAGCGCACGCTGGGAGAGACTCCGCTGACGCTGCGCGAGCGCCAGGTGCTGAAACTGGTGGCCGAAGGCCGCCGCAACCGCGACATCGCCGAGCTGCTGTCCATCAGCCTGAAAACGGTGGAAACGCATCGCCTCAACCTGATGCGCAAGCTGGACGCCCACAACGCCGCGGAACTGAGCAACTGGGCCCGGCGGCTGGGCGTGCTGGAGTTCTGAGCCCCTACAACACGCTGTCTATCAATCTTCCCAGCGCCTGCCACGCGTCTTTGCGCAGTCCGGCGCCCTGCTGCAGCTGCGCCTCCCAGTGCTCCACCGCCTCGCACACCAGATGCAGCCCGGCCTGGCCCGCCAGCCCCTTGAGCGCATGCAGCAGATCCAGGCTGGCCGCCTGATCCTGCGCGGCCACCGCCTCGCCCAGGCGCAGATAGCGCTGGCGCAAATCCTGCTCCAGCCGCCGCAGGAAATCCGGATCCCGCGCCAGAATGGGCTGGTCGCAGCCGGCGTTGGGCTCCAGCTCCATGCCGCGCGTCAGTTGCAGATCGGCGACGAAGTCCAGCATATGCGCCAGCATGGCCGGCGTCACCGGCTTGGTCAGATACTCGTTGAAGCCGGCGGCCAGCAGCCGCTCCCGCTCGCCCGGCTGGGCATTGGCGGTGAGCGCCACGATGGGGCAGTCCGGGTCCAGCATGCCGTTGGCCTCCTCGCGCCACAGCGCCGTCGTCTGCCCGCCTGACAAGCCGGGCATGCGCATGTCCATCAACACCACGTCGAAAACATGCGAACGCCCCAGCGCCAGCGCATCCTCGCCGCTGGACGCCTCCATGGTGTGGTGGCCCTGCAGGCGCAGCATGCGCCCGACAATGTCGCGGTTGGTGTCCACGTCATCCACCACCAGCACCTGCAGCGACCAAACCGAAACCGGCACGTCGCCGTCGTCCAGCCGCGAGCCCGGCGCCCCGTCCGGGTCCAGCCACTGGCGCAGCCGCGCCGGCAGATACGCCAGTTCCGGCGCCTCCAGTGTCGGGTTGGCGCCCGCTTCCGGCTGGTAGCCCCAGGCGCGCAATTGCTCATGCAGGCGCTCCGGAGCTACGATGGGGCCGAGGTCCGGCACCATGTCGGCGCACACCTTGCCCAGCGGCAGCTCCAGCTGGAAGCAGGCGCCGCGGCTGGCCGGCGTCAGATACAGATCCCCGCCCAGCAAGCGCGCGAGGCTGCGCGCGATCGGCAATCCCAGGCCGCTGCCGGAAACATGGTTGTCCAGCTGATGAAAAGCGGTAAACACCTCTGTCCGCTTTTCCTCCGGTATGCCCGGCCCGGTGTCGTGGACGCTGAAATACACCCGCCCCTCCACGCTCCAGGCGCGCAGGACGACCCCGCCGCTCGAGGTGAATTTGACGGCGTTGCCCAATAAATTGATTAGAATCTGGCGCAGTCGCAGGCCGTCGGTATGCAACTGCCGCGGAAAGCTGGTCGCCGCCTCGGTCTGCAGCGACAGCCCCTTGTCCAGCGCCTGCAGCTGCACGGTGAGCATGGCCTGGTCTATCAGCTCCAGCGGGTCCAGCGCGATCGGCGTCACCACCATCTGCCCGGACTCGATCCGCGAGAAATCCAACAAATTGTTGATGATCTCCAGCAGGTGGCCGGAGCATTTCAGCGCGGTGTCCACCAAATCATGCTGGCTGGCGGTGCCGCCGGTGCGGTTGAGCAGCATCAGCGCGCCGACGATGCCGTTCAGCGGCGTGCGGATTTCATGGCTGATGCTGGTGAGCTGCTCGCTCTTGTTGGCGCTGGCGCGCTCGGCCCGGTACCTGGCCTCCTCCAGCGCCGTCGTGCGCTCGGCCACCTTGGCCTCCAGCTCGGCGTACTGCGCCTGCACCACGTCCAGCAGGCGGTTGTAGGCGCAGGCGATCTGCCCCAGCTCGTCCTCGCCCGCTTCCGGCAAACGCTGCTGCGCGCTGACATCCGCCTGGGGGCTGATGGTGCGGACGAAGTGGCTGAGCGTCCGGCCCAGGCTGCGCTGCAGCACCGCGTACAGCAGGCCGACCAGGGACACCAGCACCAGCAGCGCCATCGGCAAGTGCCGGGGCAGCGCCGCCAATGCCCTGTCGGTCAGCACGTCCGCCGGATAGAACAGCACCATGCGCCAGCCCGGCGGCTCCACATTGGTGCAGATGGCCCGCACGCCCTCCACCCGCCGCGAATACGGAGCCACGCAATCCGGCAGCGAAGCCGGCAAGCCGGGAGGCGTCCACGGCGGCAGCGGGGTCAGCGCCTGGCCCGCGCCATCCAGCCAGGCCAACCAGCCCTCGTGCAGCACATCCAGCTTGTCCAGGCCGAAATTCATCGACAGCTGCACCGTAATGCCTATCAGGTCGTTGCTGGCGGCGTCCTCGGCCGCCACCACCAGGCACCATTTGCCGTTGTACGACTGATAGGGGCGGCCCCAAAGCACGCCGTCGCGCACCGGCTGGCTGCGCAGGCCGCGCAGCTGGGACAAATGCTGCTGGCTCTCGATTTGATGCTTGGGGCCGTTGGCGCTGGACAGCGCGATGCCCTTGTCCATCACCACGAAGGTATTGACCAGATTGCCCAGGCCGCCGCTGCCGAAAGCCTCGACGAAGGCCAGCGCCCGCTCGACGCGCGGCGGCGCATCCCGGCGCTTCTCATCGAAAGGAATGTAATGGGCGCTCAGGTAATCACCGCTGCCCACATTATCTGACAGGCTGCGCCAGCTGCTGAGCAGGGTGCGCACGTCGCGCGACACGCCTTGCAGCTCGGCGCTCTCCTGCGCGGCCCGGTTGGCGGTTTGCGCCTCCAGCCGCTCCACCAACTCGCGGCGGGTGTCCTGATAGTCCAGAAACAGGGTCACGCCGGTGCCCAGCAGCCAGAACAGCGCGATGGCGCCGCTGAGCACCAAAGACAGGCGAAACGGCAGCGAGGCGCGCCAAGGCAGATTGGGCATGCTGATCCTAATCAAAGTCGGGCCGCCGGAGGCCGCGGGGAGCCGCCGGTGAAAAGCCGCCAGAATTGTTCCATGTCGCCGATGCCGCCCGCGGCGCGGCGCGGCCGGCGGGGGGCGGGCACGGGCGCGGCATCCGCCGCCGCCGCGCCCGCTTCGCCCTTCAGGCCGGCGTAATGGGCCATGACCTTGCGGACATAGTCCCGGGTTTCGGCATAGGGCGGGATGGCGTTGCCGTAGCGCGCCACCGCGCCCTCTCCCGCATTGTAAGCCGCCAGCGCCAAGTCCAGGCGGCCGCCGAAGCGATTCATCAGCCAGTCCAGATAGGCGGCGCCCGCCTGCAGATTGGCGCGGGGATCATACAGCGCCGTCTGGCCGAAACGCGCCGCCGTGGCAGGCATCAGCTGCATCAGCCCCACCGCCCCCTTGCCCGACACCGCCTCCGGCCGATAGGCCGACTCCACCTGCACCACGGCGTGGATCAACATGGGGTCCAGCGCATGCTGGCGCGCCACGTCGTCGATCAGCGGCCGATAGCGCTGGGCGGAAGAGGACATCGGCTTCGGCGCGGCGGATGCAGCAGGCTCGTTCCCAACCGCCGGCGACGCCGCCAGCGGCGCGGACGGCGCGGGGTCGGCCGGCACCGCGTACCATTGCAGCGCCTCCGCGCCGGCCGGCGCGCAAAACAGCAGCCACAGCAGGGCACTATACAGGGGCTTCATCGTCATCCTCCTCTTGCAAACGGTCGCGGATCAGGCTCAACACCTGCGCCACGGCGGCGAACAACGGCTCGGGAATGTAATCGCCGGGCCGGGTGGACGCCACCAGCGCGCGCGCCAGCGGCACGTTCTCCACCACCGGAATGCCCTGCGCCTCGGCCAGCGCCACGATGCGCCGCGCCATTTCGTCCCGGCCGTACTCCAGCACCTGGGGCAGCGGCGTGTCGTCGGCCTCGTAACGCAGGCAGACGGCGATGTGGGTGGGGTTGCGCACCACCACCGAGGACTTCGCCACCTTGCCGGCCAGGCTGCCGCTCTGCACCTCGCGGTGCAGCTCGCGCCGGCGCTGCTTGACCTCCGGGCTGCCCTCGGAATTCTTGAACTCCTGCTTGATGTCCTCGCGCGACATCATCAGCTGCTTGCGCAGCTGGTGGTGCTGCATCGCGTAATCTGCCACCGCGAACACCGCGGTGAAGGCCAGCAGCACCGCCCACATCCATTGCGCCATCTGCACGCACACCATCAGCCCTGCCTCCAGCCCGGCTTGCGGCAGATGGGCGAACGACGCGGCGTAGCGCTTGATCAGGTAGGTGAAGGTCAGTCCCAGCACGCCGACCTTGAGCAGCATCTTGCCCAGCTCGAACAGCGTGCGCGCCGACACCATCTGCTTGATGTTGGACAAGGGATTGATGCGCTCGCCGGACGGCATCAGCGCCTTGGGCGCGAACAAAAAGCCCGACTGGATCAGCCCGACCAGCAGCAAGGCCACCGTCAGCAATCCGGCCAGGCCGAAAACGAAGCGCAGCATCAACGCGGCCGTTTCGCCCACCAATTGCGCCAGCGCCGCCTGCAGCGGCAGATTCGACACCGCCACCGCTGACGTCATCAGCCCGCCCAAGCCCCGCAACAACCCCGGCCCCTCCGCCACCAGCCACAGCAGGATCAGCCCCAGCTGTGCCACCGCGCCGATTTCCTGGCTCTTGGCCACCTGCCCTTCTTCGCGGGCGTCGCGTATCCGCTTGGCGGTGGGCTGCTCGGTCTTCTCGCTCACCGTCCCGGCTCCAGCACGCTCGCCAGGCCGCCGTCGAAGCGTTCAAAGCTGGCAATGACGTCGGACAGGCCGAACTGCAGGCCGATGATCAGCATCAACAAAGCCACCAGGCTCTTGATCGGCATCGACAGCGAAAACACGTTCAATTGCTGCACCGAGCGGTTGATCAGGCCCAGCGCCAGATCCACCAGCACCATCATCACCAGCGCCGGCATGGCGAACCCCAGCCCCAGCGTGTACAGCAGCTGCCACTGCCGCTGCAGCAAGGGAATGAACTGGCTGGACCAGTGCCAGCCCATACCGGGCGGCAAGTGCTGATAGGAGGCGTACAGCGCGGACAGAAAAGCGTGGAAGCCGCCCAGCGCCATGAACAGCACCGCCGCCAGTTGCGAAAACAAGGCGCCCATCGGCGACGACTGCCCGCCGATCAGCGGATTGAGCACGCCGGCCATCGACGCGCCGCGCAGCGTGTCCAGCGCGAAGCCGGCCATGTCCACCGCCCAAAAGGGAATCGCGGCGGAAAACCCCAGCAACAGGCCGACGGCGAGCTCGCTCGCCAACAGCAACGCATAGGCGGCCGGCGCCTGGATCGGGTCCGGCAACGCCAACTGCGCCAACAGCGGCAGCGCCGGCAAGGTGGCCATCAGCGCCAGCGCGTTGCGGATCAGCGCGCTGCCCAGCATCGACGGGCTGAACAGCGGCAACAGCAGCATCGCCCCCAACGGGCGCATCATCGCCGCGCCCAGCAGCGGCCACCAGGGATTGAGCTGGTCCATGCTCAGCTCCCCATGCGCGAGATCAGATCGAAGCTGCGCTCGGCATAGCGCAACAGCGCCTGGCCCATCCAGTGGTGGGTCAAAGCCAAGGTGATGCAGGCCGCCACCAGCTTGATCAAGAACGACACGGTCTGGTCCTGCACCTGGGTCAGCGCCTGCACCAGGCCGACCAGCACGCCGACCACCGACGCGACCACCACCACCGGCAGCGACAGGATCAGCACCAGCCACAGCAACTCGCTGGCCAGCTGAACGATCTGGGCTTGTCCCATGCCTCTCTCCTCAACGGTAGGACAGCAGCAGCTGGCCCAGCAGCCGGTCCCAACCGCCCACCAGCACGAACACCAGCAGCTTGAACGGCATCGATATCGTCATCGGCGACACCATCATCATCCCCATCGCCAGCAAGACGTTGGAGACGATGAGGTCGATGGCGATGAAGGGCAGGAACAGCAGCAGGCCGATCTTGAACGCCTCGATCAGCTGGCTGACGGCGAAGGCCGGCATCAGCAGCAGCAGCGAATCGTCGCTCACCCGCGCGCGCACGGCTTCGGGCCAGCTTTTGCGCGCCGTGTCGCGGAAAAAGCGCAGCTGCGCTGGCGCCGCGTGCTTCTTCAGAAACTGGCGGTACGGGTCCAGCGTGTCGTCGGACAGCCGCGCCAGCAAGCTGGCCTGGGGCTGGGCCGGCGAAACCGCCAGCTTGTCCTGCACCGCCATCCCCACCGGCGTCATGATGAACAAGGACAAGATCAGCGCCAGGCCGTAGAGCGCGATGTTGGGCGGAATCTGCTGGATGCCCAGCGCGTTGCGCAGCAGGGAAAACACCACCGCCAACTTGAGAAACGACGTGCCCATCACCACCAGCAGCGGCAGCAGCGACAACGTCGCCAGCAAGGCGATCAGTTGTACCGGTTGGTCTGTGAGTGCCATGGTTGCGCTCCCGAGGAATCATGGCGCCCATTGTCTGCCCGGACCGCACCTTCCCCCATCAGGCCTACACCTGAATCGCGCCCAGGCGCTCGCAAGCCAGACTCGCATGTCAAACCTCACACCCGCAGGTCAAATTTTGAAAGTCTCGGACGATTCACAAAAGCCGCAATCACGCCATATCTCTACGATTACGCTCAAACACCTCACGTTCCGCCCACTGGGGAAAGAGCAAAATTTCCAAGCAAGCAATGATCAGAAAGCGCTCAAATCCGGGGCATAGTTCAATTTCCAAGAGGAGACACATGAATCCAATCTCGTTTTCGAATCAGATACATCAAGGGATTGATAGGATCGTTCTGGAAATGGCGATGCAAATTGGTTTGCCGCCCGATCAAATAAAACCCATAGGACAAGCATCCTCCATCGCACTGAAAGTACAGGGACTGCCGGATGTGATGCTCTCTGTCGCGGAAGACAGGCTGTGGATATGGAGCTTGTTGCCTATTCATGATGAAAGATCTCTGATGCTCCATGCCTCGGAGGCTCTTTCGATTCTGACTACCGCCATCGAAGGCGTGGAAACTGGGCAACTTACACTTGGCATGAGCGAGCATGGCTACGAATTGAAAGCGCTGGTCGAATTGGACCTGTTAAAACGCGACCATGGCCTAAAGCAGGTATTTCAGGGATTCGTTGCGCAGCTGTATCGATTTTGCGAAGTCTATCAAATTAAAGGAGCATGACATGCTGAATGGAACCTATTTTAATGGCATGCATGGAGTCCATGCCCCACAAACGGGCATCACAGGGCAAAATAGCCAGACAGGTCAATTGATCGGCATCGCAAGCAGCGCGCTTCAAGGCCCCTCCTCCCAATCCTTTAAGCCACTGGACCCTCACAGACTCAATATAGTTGGAGAATCACATCCGGAATCGGGCCCGCGTCGAGATGAAGAAAAAGCTTATCTCCAATCCTTAGGCATGTCGGGCTCTCAGTACTGGAATGAAAATGAATTCCAATACAGCACGACAAAAAACCGCTTCCAAATATTGGGCATATCCTTCGGCAAGGAAACTACTCAATCCTTCGGCGACCCCGTGATGCTTCGCCTGGAAATGAGACTTGCCGATGTAAAGGAAAAATTTCTCCCGATAGCACAAAAATTCGCAGCGGGAGTTAATCCACCAGAACTAGGATTAAACCACCACCCCTTGGAAAAAACATGGGAGAGTTTTGTAAAAACTGGATTCAATCAAGAAACCAAGCAAATTATATTAACCATGCACGAATTACTGAAAGTCAATGACGAAAAGGCCATAGGAAAACTGACGCATCTCTATTCTTTTATGGAGCAGCTGGAGAAAAAATATCAAAATCCAGCCACCCAAAATGTCCAGGCCGACGCCCAAACCTTGCTCCAAGACTGGGCGAAGGCCGAGCAGATCTTCTGCGCGGATGTCAAAGCGGGCAAACCTCTTGAACATTCCGACAACCTCAGCAGGCAGCGCTCCGCCGCCATGGCCGCCAGCGCCCAGGCCTCAGCCCAGACCGTCGGCGTGTGGAAAGTAGGCCAAAGCCACATAAACGACATCATGAGTGCACCTGGCTTCAATGAACGAGCGCTCAACTACAACATTCTGACCAAGGATGAGTTCAATCAAGGCCTAGCGCTCTGGGTCCAAAAGCACCATCCCTGACATCCATTTCTTTCCGCCACGCTCCCGGGCGATCCGGTTTTCCGAATCGTCCTCCTTCTCACCAGCATCCTCCCGCCCCAGACCTCAGGTCTCGATGCTTCGCCCCTCCGCGCTGCAGCAAGATCAGGCCATCCCGGCACGCGGCAAGCCATTCGATGACGACGAAGCTGAATCCGTTAAAAAATACATGATAGGCAACTACAACAAAGACCATCTCCATCGTCATTAAGGAAAAAGCCTGCGCAGCTTGAAATGCACAGGCTTTCATTCAATAAAGAATCCACTCACAACTGTTCCTTACACTTCAGCGCGCCATCCAATATCCCCCCGAAGAAGCCTCTCCCTCACCGGGCTATCGGGTCCGGGAGGGCGCGTCCATGCCATCAACAGGGCCAGTCAAAACTATCACCGCCCAGATAGCCATCTTGTCGTCCGGCAATCCAGAGACTGAATATCGCCGCCCTGCAAGCCGATGCTCATATCATCATTCAGGGTTTCAAAGCTGAGCACGCCATCCTTTTTCATCAGCAGTGCCGCAGAATTTCCTACACGGACAGCGCCGCCTGCATCACGACCGTTGTAGTTAAAACTTACCACTCGACTGCCATTATTTTTCACAATGGAATCCGGCCTGTCATCATGACCGCAATAGCCCATGACCGCATAATCAAAACTGCCTTGCAGAAAATCAAGCAAGACCTGATTGCCAAACACTCCGGCAGGAACCTGGCCTCCGGCAAACTGAGCGTGCGTTTCCATGATGGAACGGGCGCCATCGGTGCAGGTGGTCCAGCTATCATCTTCCCTGGTTGCTTTCCCGGCATGATACGCATAAAAATGACCATCCTTGACGCCATACACCATGGTGCAGCCAGACAGCGCCCCGCCGTTGATCAGCAGCGGGATATTTTCAGGAATATCGTCAAAATTTATCCTGATGCCAAGCGTTCCCTTATCCCCATTATCCACCCCGATGATCTTCAAATCAGGTCCAAACGCATGCTTGTTGAAATAATTGCCATAGGGTGTGCCAGGCAGTTGCTCATCCGCCTTTGCATGCGCACCATCATAGACATAAAACCCCTTTGGCCGGCCTTCACTCCGCAAAGGAAACTCGCTGCCGCCTGTCATATTGACATTCTTGTCATGCATGATGAAATCAAACTTGACCGGTAGCGTATCCAGCAGTGATGAAGGGGCAACGATGCCGCAGCCCTGCAACGGCCGAATGGACCCATCCAGCACTTGTCTTTTATCAGAATCAAACCGTTCAGCTTCAGCAGGCGTGCAGGTACTCACGACATGGTTGAAGCGGGGATCATTTTTGAATTTATCCCCCGCATGGATATCCGCTGCAACGAAGCTTGCTGACACGTCTCTCCTTCTCGCCTGGACAAGCAGGTCCGCCAGTAGAGGAAATGACTTTTCTGCCGTATCGCCGCCCATATTTTCCGCCAGAAAATCCTTAGCCTGACGCACCTGATTCGGATGAAGCAAAAAATCAATGCCCGTATAAACGACCAGATCGCCATTCTTATGCAAGCCGATATGCGCCTCCCCCAACTTGGCACCATCCTTTCCCTTCAGCGCATTCAGGCTGGAAAAATTTGCATTGAATACATTCAAACCCGTTTCAAAAACACTCATACGACACACCTCCCTCCATCTCCCGCATCAAATACGGGAATTTACAGACAAGCCTGAATGCAGCAATGGCTTCACACTATCCAGCAGGGCATCGAAAGCCGAAATCACGATGGATAGATCACATTTATTCCCAGGCAAAATCAGGTGCAGACAAAGGCAATTTTTTTCATTCAGGGACGCAATAGGCTGCCAGGCCAGAGTCGTCATCTGGTTATGCCGCAAGGCTTGCAGCAGCAATGCGCACTCTTGGGCCGAGACGCATTCGCCCAGCTCCGCCAGCAAAAACCACCGTTCGCCATCCACGCAGCCAAAATGAATGAGAAAACGCTGCTCCAGCGTCAAAGTCATAACTTCTTGATCTTCCAGCATGACATGTCCCTGAAAGCCGATATGCGCCATCAAGGCCATGGCACAGTCATGAAATCCGGACAAATCTTTCATATCATCCTTATTTGTTTTCAAAACTCTCCGGCAAGAAGGCCCCCGCTCGCGGCGGCAAGACCCGAAGAGGGGCTGATAGCAATTCGAATTCTTGCATTGATGAAGTGAGGATCAACTCAGGCAAACACCTTAAGACCCGCGCAGCCGCCCCCTGATCCGGCGTTGCGCTTCCTTGCCGCGCCGCCTGGATGGATGCCGAGACTCGACCTCAGGTATTCACCCGATATTCCCCCACCGACCCCTGCCGCAAGATGCGGCCATCAAGCATGAGGAAGCGCACGATGGACCTGCAATGGCAAAGACAAACCGAGCTCTGGCTGCGCCTGATGGGCGAGAGCGCCATCCCGGCCGCGCTGCGGCTGTCGCTGCGCCAGGGGCAGGACGTGTTCTATCTGGAATCTCTGGACGGGCGGGCCCTGCTGTCGCTGGCGCGTCCGCTGCCGGAGACCAGGCGCCGGCCCGCCTTGCTGCGCCTGCTGGCGCTGCTGCAGCCGGAGGCCGGCGACGGCGTCCCGCTGCGCGCCTGGCTCGCGCGCGGCTGCCTGTGGCTGGCCGCGACCATGCCGCGGGACAGCGGCGCCGAGCAGTGGGCCCGGATTTCCCGCCAGCAGCGCCGGCTGCTGGACCGCGTCGCGGAGGGCCGCCATGAAGCTCAATAACTGGCTGCAAGGCCTGCAGGCGCGGCAGGACGTGGTGCTGGCCGCCATGCTGCTGCTGGCCATCTTCATGATGATCGTGCCGCTGCCCACGCTGCTGGTGGACGTGCTGATCGCCATCAATCTGGCGCTGTCCATCACGCTGCTGATGATGGCGGTGTACATCCGCGAGCCGATGGAGTTTTCGGCCTTTCCCTCGGTGCTGCTGATCACCACCCTGTACCGCCTGGCGCTCACCATCAGCACCAGCCGGCTGATCCTGCTGCAGCACGACGCCGGCGAGCTGGTCTACACCTTCGGCAACTTCGCCGTCGGCGGCAATCTGGCGGTGGGGCTGATCGTGTTCGCCATCATCACCATCGTGCAGTTCATCGTCATCACCAAAGGCTCGGAGCGCGTGGCCGAAGTCAGCGCGCGCTTCTCGCTGGACGCGATGCCCGGCAAGCAGATGAGCATAGACGGCGACATGCGCGCCGGCATCATAGACGCCGGCCAGGCGCGGCAGCAGCGGCTCCTGGTGCAGAAGGAAAGCCAGCTCTACGGCGCGATGGACGGCGCGATGAAGTTCGTCAAGGGCGACGCCATCGCCTCCATCATCGTCATCCTGGTCAACATCTTCGGCGGCATCGCCGTCGGCGTGTTCATGCATGAGATGAGCGCCGGCGAGGCCGCCGCCACCTACGCCATCCTGTCGGTGGGCGATGGCCTGGTGGCCCAGATCCCGGCGCTCTTGATCTCCATCGCCGCCGGCATCATCGTCACCCGCGTGCCGGGAGAAACCCGCCGCAACCTGGCGCAGGAGCTGTCCTCGCAACTGATGCGCCAGCACCAGGCCTTGTGGATCGTGGCGGCGGTGCTGGCGCTGTTCGCCTGCCTGCCCGGCTTCCCCGCGCTGGTATTCCTGCCGATGGCCGCCATGGTGGCCGCCGGCACCGCCTGGGTGACCCGGCGGGCCAAGACCGGCGAGACGGCTGGCGGCTTCGGCGGCGACGCCGGCAGCGGCGGCCAGGACGCCGGCGACGACGCCGCGCCGCCTCCGGTAGGCGCCATTCCGCTGCTGTTGCGCGTGCATCCCGAGCTTGGCCGCGACACCGCCCTGGCGCGGGCGCTGGCCGAGCTGCGCCAGCAGAAGCTGGAGCAACTGGGGCTGCCGCTGCCGGAAATCCTGCTGCAGGTGGATGCCGGCCTGCCGCCACGCCATCTGTCCTTCCTGCTCTACCAGGAGGCGGTGCTGGAGCTGGAGCTGCGCCCGCTGCCGCTGCTGGACTCCGCCAGCGCGCCGGTGCCCCAGGCCGCCGCGCGCGACGCCCTGCCCTTCGGCGGCCTCACCCTGCAATGGGTGGTGCCGGAACAGGCCGCCGGCCTGGCCAAGCTGGGTCTGACGGTTCACCGCGACCACGAACGCGTCGTCCACCTGGTATCGCTGGCGCTGGACCGCTACGCCGCCGAGCTGATCGGCGTGCAGGAGGCGCGCTACCTGATGGACCAGATGGAGCAGCGCTACGGCGAGCTGGTGAAGGAGCTGCAGCGCCAGCTGCCGGTGGGCCGCATCGCCGACGTGCTGCAGCGGCTGGTGGCCGAGGGCGTGTCCATCCGCGACCTGCGCGCGGTATTCGAGGCCCTGGTGGAATGGGCCCCGCGCGAGAAAGACCCGGTGATGCTCACCGAATACGCCCGGCTGGCGCTGCGCCGCCACATCGTCGGCCGCCAGCGCCGCGGCCAGCCCTGGATCAGCGCGTGGGTCATCGGCGGCCACATCGAGCAAACCATACGCGAATCGATCCGCCAGACCTCGGCCGGCTCCTACTCGGCGCTGGGGCCGGAAGAGAACCAGGCCATCGTCGGCGAAATCCGCTCCGCGCTGGAGCAAAGCGGCGCCGGCGGCGCCGCGCTGGTCACCGCCATCGACGTGCGGCGCTTCGTGCGCAAGCTGATCGAACGCGATCTGTTCTCCGTGCCGGTGCTGTCGTTCCAGGAATTGGGCGACGAGGCCGAGCTGAAGATCCTGGGCCACGTCGAACTGATAGGAGAAGGCCATGCGCCTGCCTGATTACTACGCCATCCTGGACGCCATCGAGCCTCCGCCCCCGCCCGCCGGCGGCGATTGCCGCCTGGAGGGACGCCTGTCCGAAGTCGGCGCCACCCTGCTGCGCGCCCATCTGCCGGGCGCCGGACTGGGCGAGCTGTGCTTTCTGCCCGACGGCGACCCGGCAGAAGTGGTGGGCCTGGACGGCGACGAGGCGCTGCTCTCCCCCTACCGCGAACCGCTGGGCCTGTCTTGCGGCATGCTGGTCCAGCCCAGCGGACGCCGCGCCGACATCGGCGTCGGCGACGCGCTGCGGGGCCGGGTGCTGGACGCGCTGGGCCGGCCGGTGGACGGCCTGCCGCCGCCGGGCATAGAAACCCGGCGCGACATCGACGCCGAGCCTCCCGATCCCATGCAGCGCCAGGTGATAGACACCATCCTCCCCACCGGCGTGCGCGCCATCGACGCCACCCTCACCGTCGGCGTCGGCCAGCGACTGGGCATCTTCGCTCCGGCCGGCTGCGGCAAGAGCACCTTGCTGGGCATGCTTTGCGCCGGCAGCGAAGCCGATATCGTCGTGCTGGCGCTGATCGGCGAGCGCGGCCGCGAAGTGCGCGAATTTCTCGACCATGTGCTCAGTCCGGAAGCGCGCGCCAAGAGCGTGGTGGTGGTCGCCACCTCCGACCGCCCGGCGCTGGAGCGCATCAAGGCGGCCGCCACCGCCACCGCCATCGCCGAGCACTTCCGCGACCGCGGCCAGCGCGTGCTGCTGCTGGTGGACTCCCTCACCCGCTACGCCCGCGCCGTGCGCGAGGTGGCGCTGGCCGCCGGGGAGCCTATCGTGGGCGGCGGCTATCCCCCCAGCCTGTACGCCAGGCTGCCCCGGCTGCTGGAGCGCGCCGGCCCGGCCGCCCGCGGCAGCATCACCGCCTTTTACACCGTGCTGATGGAAGACAAGGCCGACCCGCTGGCGGAAGAGGTGCGCTCGCTGCTGGACGGCCACATCGTGCTGTCGCGCAAGCTGGCCGAGTCCAACCACTTCCCGGCGATAGACGTGCTCGCCAGCGTCAGCCGCGTCATGCATCAGATTTGCGCCGGGCCCCACCGCGCCGCCGCCGCCAGGCTGCGCCAGCTACTGGCGGCCTGGCGGGAGATCGAGCTATTGGTCCGGGTGGGGGAATACCAGCCGGGCCAGGACGCCGACGCCGACGACGCCATGGCGCGCCGGGCGCCGATCAACGCCTTGTTGCGCCAAGCGGTGGATGAGCGATTCGCGCTCCCCCGCACGCTGGCGGAGCTGGGCGACGCCGCGGGGGTGCCATGCTGAGCCAATTGCTGTGCATCAAACGCCGCCGCGAAAACAGCCTGCGCGCCGCGCTGGTCCGGCTGGCGGACGAGGAGCTGAAGCTGTGCGCGCGCCGGGACGCCATCCATGAGCGCCGCCATGCGCTGTACGCCGAATGGCGGCTCCAGGCCGCGCGCAGCGGCCAGTTCGACCAGACCGAGCTGGAAAAGCTGCGCGCCGCGCTCTCCCGGCTGGAAGGAGAAGACCAATCCCTGCAGCGCCAGCTGGAAGAGCTGGCCGCCGAGCGGCTGCGGCTGACGCAAACCCGCGCCGAGCAGGAAACCATGCTGCTGCGCAATCTGCGCGAACAGGAAAAACTGAGCGCGCTGCTGGACGACGAATCCGACAAGGATGCCTGAGGCCGGCCCGCTCTAAACCGCAACAGAAGGCACGACCATGCAAGCGCAACCCCCTTCCGCCGCCAGCCGCGCGTCATCGCGCGACCGCGACGAACCCCATGCCGACCGCCGCGGCGCGCAGCGCTTCCGCGCGCTGCTGGACGACGCGCAGCCGCAACAGGAATTTCCCGCCCCCTCCCTCTCGCCGTGGCCGCAGTTCGCGCCGCCGCTTGCCGACCCGCCCGACGCCTCGCCATCCAGCCCCGCGAGCGCTCGCGCCCATCCCGATCTGCCGCCGCAGCCCGCGCCGGCGGCCCCGGTCGACAACCAGGCGCTGGCCTTGCGCGCCAGCACCGGCCCGCTGGCCGGCCTGCTGGTGCAGGCCGAGTGGCGCGGCTCGCGCCTGAGCCTGCGGCTGTCCGCCCCGGCCCCGGAACTAGCCGGCAGGCTGGCGCGCGAGCGGGAAAACCTGGGCGCGGCGTTGTCCGCCGCGCTGGGCGTGGACGTCGTGGTGGAGCTTGGCGATGGCGGCTGACACCCCGCTCGACGCCTTCCACCTCAGCCGCATCGGCGCTCGCGCCGAACATGAGGGCAGGCTCATCGAAGCCGATCTGGCCCGCGCCGACGGCCAGGGCCTGCTGTTGTCCACAATGTGCGATGGCGCGGCGCTTAGCCTGTGGGCCGCCGAAGCCGACTGGCGCGCCTGGCTGGAGCCTCAATTGGCGGTGGGCGAGCTTGCCGATATCGAAGCCGGGCTGCTGCCGGTTCTGGCCGCCTGGACGCTGGCGCCGCTGGATGGCTTCCTGCGCGCCCAGGACCTGCCCGGCCTGGCGGAGCCCGCCGTCGCGCCCGCCCCTGCGCCCGGCGGCGAAGGCTGGCGGCTGACGCTGAGGGACGGGCCGCGCCGGCTGCCGCTGCATGTGCGGGACGCGCCGCCGGGCTGGCTGCGCGCGCTGCTGGCCGCGCTGCGGCCATCGCCCGATCAAACCCACCAACTGGCGCTGGGCCTGGGCTGGTGCCTGCTGTCGGAACAGGACTGGGACAAGGTCGCCGTCGGCGACGCGCTGCCCATCCACGGCATGGCGGATGCGCTGGACTGCCTGTGGCTGCATCCGGAAGCCAGCCCGGGGCGGGTGAGGCTGCTCGACGCCGAGCGCGCGGTCGTGGAAGCCCCGTCCCCGGGCCTCGATCAAGTCCCGTCCGGCACGCTGCGCCTGGCCGTGGAGGCCGCCGCCATCCGCGTGAGCGCCGACGCGCTGGCCGACTGGGAAGCCGGCAGGGAAATCGCCGCGCACGCCGCCGCCCACCCCATGCTGCGCCTGACCGCCCAAGGGCGGCTATGGGCGCAGGGCCAGCTGCTGCGGCTGAGCGATGGCTGGGCCGCGCGTATCCTGGCGCGCGGATAACACCCTTCGAGCCCATCCCGGCGCCCGCCTGGCCCTCCCAAATCATCCTTCATCGAATAGTCAAATCCGAAAGGTCGGCCACTTTTCGGAAAGACCCCTCCATCGAAGCGGCGGAGAATCCGCCGCAACCATCCGCCATCCCCCTGTATTTTCAAAGGAAACCACATGGTCAACAGCGTCAACTTGAAAGCCTGCACCACAGGGGCCCAGCTCAGCGAAATCCGCGCCGAAGCCGCAGGCGGCCCGGACAAGATCGTCTCCTCGGAAAAAGGCGTATCGCTGGACCAGGCCCAGGAAGCGGCGGTCAGCAACAGCCGGCTGTTCGAAGCCGGCGTCAGCATGATGATCCTGGACGACCCGGGCCAGATCGGCCGCGTGTTCGACGACTACGGCGCCAAACTGGCGTCGGTGCTGACGCCCTTGTTCGCCGACGACGCCAAGGCCTGCAACAAACCCGACGCGGTGATGTTCAACGGCAAGCCAATGGCGCTGCGCGACGTGTTCCGCTCCACTCTGGTCAACCCGCTGACCTCGCCCGCCTCCGACCAGATCGGCAGAAAGACGACCTCCGGCGGCAGCGGCGAAGACTGGATCCACAGCCAACTGTCCAGCCCGCTGATGCGCGAACAAGGCGGCGAGCTGAAATACGCGGACCAGAAAGGCGGCAATGACCTGCTGACCAAGATCAAGGCCGCCAGCTCCTTCGGCACCACCGTGTGGCAGTTGCTGAACGACAAGATCCACGGAGAGAAAAACGGCGCGGCCCTGCGCGACATGCTGGCGCCGCTGGGCGGCTCGCAGTCGCGCGATTGCGTCGCCCGTTTCGACGAATTCAAGAGCCGCACCCGCACCGAGCGCTTCGACGACGCGGTCAGCCGCATGCGCAGCGAGCGGCCGCTGCAGGTGGATTATCAAGTGGATTACTCGTCCGCCGGCGATCACGGCCTGGGTTTCGGCCGGGTGGCGGTCACCGCCCATGACGCGAAAAACCAGCCGGCGCTGGATGAGCTTCTGGGTCACAAACCGGCCGAAGGGCAGCGCTACGCCAACATCAACGGCGTGCCGCGCCAGGGCGCGCCTATTGAATCGGATCCGGGCAAACTGCCCACCCGGCCGTTCACCATGTCGCGGGCGGAAGTCGAAAAGCTGCCCGAGGCCTACGCCAAGCTGCAATTCGGCGACAAGGGCGGCTTCCAGGAACTGCTCAAGCAGCATGAGTTTCCACACGGCACCGGCGTCAACCGCTGGCAGCCCTACGGCACCTTCGCCACCGAGTCCAATCTGCGCGGCCTGCCCTCCGCCGGCGCGCAATCCGGCGGCACCTGCGACACCCTGCTCGCCCTGCACACCTTGAGCGACGAAGGCATCTACAACCGGCCCGACATCGTGGAGCCGGCCACGCTGGGCGTCGCCGCCTTCATGAACTTCGGCGCCTACCACACCTTCGCCGAGACCATTCCGATCGGCATGTCGGTGGCCAACGACGACGACGAGTACAACCCGTCCTCCGGCACCGCCAGCGCCTATGGCGAAGCGCTGCAAAAGCAGGGAAAGCTGCAGGACCTGCCCGATTACGCGACAGCGGAGCTGACCGCGCCGGTGCACACCAATCTGCAGCATGACGCGCTGTACGACCGCCTGGCCAACCTGGTCGGCCAGCATGCAGGCGCCGGCATCGCCGGCCATGTCGCCGACCTCTCCGAGGCGCACAAGAGCACGCTGGAAGCGCTGCGGAGCGAGCATCCGGAATTGCGGGAAACCCCGCAGATCCAGACCACCCGCCTGGAGCTCGGCCAGATCGGCCAGCACGTCTGACCCCCTCCCTCTCCGCATGCATGGCACGCCCCAGCGTGCCATTTTTTTCCGCGGCGCCCATTGCCGCCAGGCCGGCCAGGGCGGCGGAAACCCCGCCGCCGACCAAACGCCTGGAAACCGAAAGGCGCGGCCTTTTTTCGAAAGTCGGCCGCCGCGGCCGGGCCTAGCATCGATTCCAACATCACCCGTTCCAGAAAAGGAGCCCGCATGAACCAGCAGTCGACCCATCCGCTGCAGAGCCTGATGCAGGACCTGCAAAACCGCCAGCAAGGACTGGGCGAGCAGCTGCGCACCTTCCAGGCGCTGCAGGACGAAATCGCCGCCCTGCAGCGCCGCGCCCCGCACGACGCCCAGGCCCGCCAGCGCCTGGACCGCCTGGGCCGCGCCATGCAAGGCGAACTCGCGCCGCTGAACCAGAAGCTGTCGCAATGCGTGGAAAGCTTGCACGGCAATTTCAAATCGCTTGAGGAGTCGCTCAAGCGCGCAGGAGAGGGAGCGTCGGGCAAACCGGCCGCTCCGCGCAAGACCGGCCCGCTGCTGGGCCGCACTTTCATCTGAACCGCAAAGAGGATAACGCCATGTCTTTCGCCACCAACTTCGCCACCAGCAACCCCATCGCCAGCTCCACCGACTACGAAAACTACGTCGACAACAAGGCCGGCCAGGGCGACTCCATCATGTCCCAGGGCATTTCGGTGCTCTACAAATTCATGACCCTGTTTTCCGACCTGGCCCAGGGCAAATACGACCAGATGAGCGCCAAGGCCGACCGCGCGCGCAATTCGCAGCAGGCCGCCAACCAGGTGGACGCCATCATTTCCAAGCTGGCCAAGGCCGACGACAAGGGCGATTTGCCGCCCGAAGTCATCCAGTACCTGAAAGACCACCACATCAGCATCACCGTGCAGAACGACGGCACTAACTCCACCAGCGACATCATGGCCTATCTGAAAAGCATCGGCCACGAAGACGGCAAGGGCCTGGACAAGGGCCAGCTGGACGTGATCAAGGGCGCGCTGGACGCCGACTCCGGCCGCTGCTCCGACTTCGTCACCCAGGCCCAGCTGCAGATCCAGAAGACCATGCAGTCGTACAACGTCTGCGTCAGCCTGATCAACAGCATGCAGTCGCTGCTGGCGGAAATGAACAAGTCCATCGCCCAGAACATCCGCTAAGGAAACGCATCATGGCTATCGCAACCAGCTTTGCCGGCGGCGTTCCGGTCGCCGCGTCGGCCGGCTACGAGAACTACGTCGACAGCAAGGCCGGCCAGGGCGACACCATCATGTCCCAGGGCATCTCGGTGCTCTACAAGTTCATGACGCTGTTTTCCGACCTGGCCCAGGGCCGCTACGACCAGATGAGCGCCAAGGCCGACCGCGCCCGCGACTCGCAGCAGGCCGCCAACCAGGTGGACGCCATCATTTCCCGGCTGGCCAAGGCCGACGACAAGTCGCCGCTGCCGCCCGAGGTGATCCAGTACCTGAAGGACCACCACATCGCGGTGGAAGGCAAATCCATCGACGACTACCTGAAGGCGAACAACCCCGCCACCGCCTTTCTGGACAAGCTGCGCGAACGGATCGCGCAGGCCGGCCCTGAGGGGATGCGGTCGGACAGCTGGCAGGATGTGGTCAGCTATATGGACCAGCAAGGCATCAAGGTGGACGGCAAAAAGTGCTCCGACTACATCTGGGGGCTGCCGGAAGTCGGCCAGCGCAGCTACCAGAACATCAGCCGGGACCACATGCAGCACATCGCCGATACGCTGGCGGCCGCGGCCGGAGGATTGGACAAGGGCCAGCTCAGCGTGATCAAGGGCGCATTGGAAGCCGACTCCGGCCGCTGTTCCGACTTCGTCACCCAGGCCCAGCTGCAGATCCAGAAGACCATGCAGTCGTACAACGTCTGCGTCAGCCTGATCAACAGCATGCAGTCGCTGCTGGCCGAGATGAACAAATCCATCTCGCAGAACATCCGCTAACACCATGGAGGACACGCCGATGCAAGACGATCTGGACACGGTGCGCGACTTCTTCGCCCAGGGCGGCACGCTGCAGGCGCTGGTGAACCTGGACCCCGCCGACCTGGACCGCGTCTACGCCTACGCCTGCCAGCTGTTCGACGCCGGCGACTACGCCGGGGCCAAACGCTTCTACCTGATGCTGGCCCGGCTCAGCCACTGGCAGTTCGATTACTGGCTGTCGCTTGGCCTGTGCTGCCAGCGGCTGGGCGAGCACACCGAAGCGATCTTCTGCTTCGGCCAGGCCGGCCTGCTGCGCCTGGACGACCCGCGCTCCGCCTATCTGGCCGGCCTCAGCCACCAGTTGAGCGGCAATCGGCCGCAGGCGGCCAAGGCGTTCGCGGCGGCGCTCAAGTGGTGCGCGGCCAGACCCGAATACGCCGAACTCAAGGCTGAAATACAGCAACAAGCCGCCTCATGCCCCAAGGAGGAACACGCATGAACTCCATCACCGAAACCTTTTCCGCCGTCCCGCTCGGCGAACTGCGCCGCCCGGACGAAACCGACGGAGCCGCGCCCAGCCAGCGCGTAGGCGCCGGCGCGCTGGACCCGCTGTCCGCCCCCAATGCCCGCGGCCGGGAGGCCAACGCCAACCGAGATTTCCATTCCCCGCCCCCGCCGCGCGAAACGGCGACGCTGCGCATGGCCGAAGGCGCGCTCAACCGCATCCTGGCGGTGTTCGGCCCGCGCGAGAACGGCAAGCCCATCACCCTGGCGCAGCTGGAGCGCACGCCGATGGAGGCGATGAGCCTGGCCGCCTCGCTGCTGGGCGTCAAGGCCCTGGGCGACAGCGCCGACCTGAAATCCATGGCGCTGGAAATCCGCACCCAGGGCGCGGAAAACCTGCGCCTGCGCCAGAACGAAGACCTGCGCAAGCAGGTGGACAAGGCGATAGAAGACTCCCAGAAGGCTCAGAAAGCCGGCATTTTCTCGGCCATCGTCGACTGGATCGTCGCGATCGCCGAAGTCGTCAGCGGCGTCCTCAAGATCGCCGTGGGCTGCCTGACCGGCGCCGCCAACAGCGTGGCCGGCGGCGCGATGGACCTGGCGGCCGGCTGCGCCGGCCTGGTCAAGGCCATGTGCTCCACCCTGGCGCTGATCGATCCCAAGAACGCCGAGCGCTACAAGGAAGTGGGCGACGTGGCCGGCAAGGTGCAGCTGGCGTTTGAGATCGCCGGCATGTGCGTGGACTTCATCAGCGTGGGACGCGGCGTGATGGCGGCCAAGACGGTAGCCAACACCACCAAGACCGTGGTGGAGAAAGGCGCCGGCGAGCTGCTGGAAAACACCATCAAGCAGGCTTCCGGCGCCGCCGGCAAGGAAGTGGCCCAGGAGGTGATCAAGAATGTGGCGCAGCAGGTCGCCACGGAAGTCGCCGAGAAAACCGCCTCGGAAGTGGCGAAGAAGCTCAGCGAAACCGCCGCCCGCTTCTTCGGCCAGGGCCAGCTGCTGCAAGCCTTCAGCAAGCAGGCAATCGAAACCATGGTCTCGAAAGCGGTGGAAACCGTCGCCACCAAGGCGCTCAAGTCCGGCGCCGAAGCCACCGCGCAGGAGCTGACCCGGCAGATCGTCAAGCAGGTGCAGCGCGAAATCGTGCAGGCCGCCGTCAGCGCCTGCCTGAAGAGCGCGCCCAACATCGTCAAGACGGTGGTCGTGGCCGGGGTGCAGGGCTCCAACGGCATCGTCCAGGGCGCCATCGCCAAGGAGCGCGCCGAATTGCAGAAGATCGTCCAGCAGCTGATCGCCGAGGGCAACTTCATGCAATTCATGCTCGACGAGTTCGACAAACTGAAAAAACGCGCCCGCGAAGACATCGGCCAGCTGATGGACGGCGCCGGCAAGGCGCTGGCCAGCGGCTCCGAAAGCCAGCTCAAGACCGGCGCGGTGCTCAGCAGCATCGCCGCCAACATCGCCTGATCAGACAAGGAGAAGCATCATGACATCCCCCATCACCTCCAGCGGCGTCGCCGGCGGCGCGCCCGTGCTCAATGTGGCCGGCGACCAGGGCGGCGACGCCATCGGCCAGCTCAACGACCTGATGGTCCAGCTGGGCCAGCTGTTCGGCAAGCTGCGCGACCTGCTGCGCCAGTACAACCAGACCCAGCAGAACAACGCCTTCCAGATGCAGAAGACCTCTTTCAATACCCGGATGGACGCCATCGAAAAAGACTTCTCGGCGAAAAACGCCCAGGCCTGGGCCCAGATCGCCGGCGGCGTCACCCAGTTTCTGGGCGGCGTGGCGGGCGCCAAGGGCAGCGAAGCGTTTTCCCAGATCGGCCGCGGCGCGGACAGCATCATCCAGGGCAACGTCGGCTTGCACTTCAGCAATGGCCAGGCGCGCGAAGCCCAGGAACAGCAAGCGGTGGCAGACTACCAGCACGGCCTGTCCGAGCAGCTGCTCAAGCGCTCCGACGAGACACTGGAGAAGGCGCTCAAGGTGTCGTCCGACCTGCGCGAGATCCTGAGCACCCTCAACCAGGCGCATGAGCGCATCGCCAGCAGCGTGCGGTTCTCGTAAGGAAGACAGAGCATGGACGAGGTCACCCGCTTTCTCCAGGCCGAAGGCCTGAACCCGGCGCCGCAGCGCTTCCTGGACAGCGATTTCCTGCTGGGGCAGCGCATAGAGACCGGCAGCTACGCGCTCACCTACCGCCAGGAAGACGAACGCCTGATCCTGTGCGATTTCGCCGCGGTCGCGGCGGACGGCCAGGCGGTGCTGGCGCTGATGACGCTGCTGCGCCGCATGACGCGGGCGGTGCCGGCGCTGCGTTACGTCGACGCCATGATCCTGTCCTCTCCGCGCGACCCCAAACTGGACCAGACCCGACGCCGGCTGGCCGAGCTGATGCTGGCCGAAGGCGCCCAGCCGGTGCGGCTGGACGACGAGCTATGGCTGCGCTACCGCTGCCATTGAACGGCGCCGGCCTGGGGCTGGATCAGCTGGTCGCCGCGGACTACCCACGCTATCGCGCGCTCTACGGCGATCCCCGAGTGGCCGGCCCCTGCGGGCTGGCCAGCGGCGGCGAGGACGCGCTGCGAAGCGGGTTCGACGCCGCGCGCACGCTTCCCCCCAGCCAAGGGCGCGCCTACGCGCTGCGCCATGCCGGCCAGGAGCGGCTGGCCGGCGTGTTGCGCCTGACGGACTGGGAACGCCGCGCAGGCCACCTGACGCTGAGCTACACCCTATGCCCGACGCTCTGGGGACGGGGCCTGATGGCGGGGTGCCTGTCCCCGCTGCTGCCCTGGCTGTTCGCCGGCGGGCTGGGCGAGCCCATCCACCGCGTCCAGGCCTGGGTGCTGTCCGGCAACCAGCGTTCGCGCCGGCTGCTGGCCAGCCTGGGCTTTCAGCACGAAGGGACGCTGCGCGGGATGCTGCGGCTAGCGGACGGCCGCCATGACATCTGCGCCTACGGCTTGCTCGCAGCCGATTTGCCAAATTCCCAGCCGCTTTGCCAAAGCGGCCAATCTGGCCCGGCGCCATGCTGGGGCCTCCACTCCAAGGAAATTCCCGCATGAATCACCCCGCCGCTCATGCTCCCCAACACGACGCGCTGGCCCGCCATTGCCGCGACATCATAGAAGGACGCAGCAGCCTCGCCTCGCTGGGCGGCCTGGACGCCGCCGCGCTGGAAGCCATCTACGCGCGCGGCTACGACGCCTGGAACGCCGGCGATGTTGACGCCGCCACCTCGGACTTCGGCTTCCTGGTGCTGCAACAGCCGCGCGACCGCCGCTTTCACTTCGCCTTCGCCTGCGCGCTGCAACAGCAGGGCGAGCTGCATCATGCCCTGGCATTCTTCAGCTACGCCGCCTCGATGCAGGCTGACGATCCCTTCGCCGTCTTCCATATCGGCGAATGCCTGCTGCGGCTGGACGAGATCGAGGGCGCGCGCGACGCGCTGGATGCCGCCATCGCCCTGTGCTACGGCCAGGCGGACAAGCCCGGCCATCACGCGCTGCGCCTGCGCGCCGAAGACCTGCTGGCCAAGCTGAACCACTGACCCGACAAAGAATCAAGGAAAGGAAAACGCATGGAAGCTTCAGTACGCATCTCCGGCTCATCGATTCAAGGCGTCCAACCCAACGAGCAAGCCAGCCGCGTCAACAGCGTCGGCGTCCAGTGCGACGACATCGGCATTTCAGCGCCGCGCGTCCCTGGCGAGATCAAAGACGCGCCGGACCTGGCGCAACTGGATAAAAGCGCCAAGGAGGCCGCCGACAAGGCCAAGTCCTGTGGCGTGGACCTGGCCAAGCGCAACTTCATCGTCAAGGCGCTGGGCTTCGTCGGCTCGGCGGTGGGCCTGGGCGCGGCCATCGCCGTCACCGTGCTCACCGGCGGCGCCGGCGCGCCGCTGCTGGCCTTCGCCGGCGTCGGCTTCACCATGGCGCTGGCCGACGCCTGCTGCGCGCTGCACGACTGGCGCAGCAAGGCCGGCGGCGGCGGCGGCCTGCCGATGGAGGGCGACAGCATAGGCAACGCCGTCTACGCCATCGCCAAGCGCTGCAAGGCATCTGACGACACGGCGATGAAAGCCGGCACCTACACCTCGCTGGGCATACGCTCCGCCCATCTGCTCGGCGGCCTGCTTACCGCCTACCTCGACCCTGCCACCACCGCCGGCACCGCCAAGCAGGTCGTCACCGTGCTGGGCACCCTGGTCACCCCCACCCTGGGCGAAATCGGCAAGCATGTCGCCGCCAGCGCCGCTCTGCGCGCGGCGGAAAAGGGCAAGCAGGAGAAAGCGGAAGCCCAGGCGCTGGGCCAGATAACCGCCGCCACGCCGCTGCTGCAACAAACCCAGGCATTGTCCGCCCAAAAGACCGAGGCGGAACAAGCGCTGGCCAAGCACAAGACCCAGGCCGACCAGGCGCTGAACGCCATGCTGCGCGAGCAAGGCGCGGACAACCAGCAAATCGGCATCCTGCAGTACTATGTCAAGCAGTTGGAAGACAAGCTGGCCGAACAAAGCGCCGCCCTGGCGCGGCACGCGGTAGTCTAAAGCCGAAGATCGTCGATCAAGCGCCCAAAACAAAACCCCCGCCAAGGCGGGGGTTTATCGTTCCGGATCCGCCCATCAAGAGCGGAAAAGGATTACTGGGTCTTCAAGCCGAAGGAATCAGCGGTCGCCTGGGCGGTTTTCGCTTCTTCTTCCAGCAGGGCCTTGATGGACAGGCGGATGCGGCCGCGGTCGTCCATTTCGATGGCCTTGACCTTAACCACTTGGCCTTCCTTCAGGTAGTCGGACACATTCTTGATGCGCTCGTTGGCGATCTGCGAAATGTGCACCAGACCGTCCTTGCCCGGCAGGATGGAAACGATGGCGCCGACGTTGTTGTCGAGGATCTTGACCACGGTGCCTTCGTAGACCTTGCCTACTTCGACTTCAACGGTGATCTCTTCGATGCGCTTCTTGGCCGCTTCCGCGCCCTCGTTGCTGACCGAAGCGATGGTGATGGTGCCGTCTTCCTCGATGTTGATCTCGCAGCCGGTGTCCTTGGTGATGGAGCGGATGGTTTCGCCGCCCTTGCCGATCACTTCGCGGATCTTCTCCGGGTTGATCTTCATCACGTACAGGCGCGGAGCGTGGGCGGACAGCTCTTGCGGGCCGTCCACGGCTTCCTTCATCAGGTCCAGGATGTGCAGACGGCCTTCCTTGGCCTGCTCCAGCGCGACCTGCATGATTTCCTTGGTGATGCCCTGGATCTTGATGTCCATCTGCAGCGCGGTGATGCCGCCGGCGGTGCCGGCCACCTTGAAGTCCATGTCGCCCAGATGGTCTTCATCGCCCAGGATGTCGGTCAGCACCGCGAAGCGGTTGCCTTCCAGGATCAGGCCCATGGCGATGCCGGCCACGTGCGCCTTCAGCGGCACGCCGGCGGACAGCAGCGACAGGCAGCCGCCGCACACGGAAGCCATCGACGAGGAGCCGTTGGATTCGGTGATTTCCGACACGACGCGCATCGAGTAGCCGAATTCGTCTTCCGGCGGCAGCACCGCTACCAGCGCGCGCTTGGCCAGGCGGCCGTGGCCGATTTCGCGGCGCTTCGGCGGGCCCATGCGGCCGGCTTCGCCGGTGGAGTACGGCGGGAAGTTGTAGTGCAGCATGAAGCGCTCGGTGTACTCGCCGGCCAGCGCGTCGATGATCTGCTCGTCCTGCTTGGTGCCCAGCGTGGTCACGACCATCGCCTGGGTTTCGCCGCGGGTGAACAGCGCGGAGCCGTGGGTGCGCGGCAGCACGTTGCTGCGGATGCTGATCGGACGCACGGTGCGGGTGTCGCGGCCGTCGATGCGGGCCTCGCCGGCCAGGATTTGGCCGCGGACGATTTCAGCTTCCAGACCCTTGAAGATGCCCTTGATCTCGTTGGCCTTCAGGGTATCGGTGTCTTCGTTGATCAGGCCGGCCTTGACCGCGGCCCAAGCTTCGTTGATGGCCACGGTGCGGGCTTGCTTCTGGCGCAGGCGGAAGGCTTCGGCCAGCTTCTCGCCGGCGATGCCGCGGATCTGGGCGATCAGCTCTTCGTTGGCGACCGGAGCGGCCCAGTCGAACATCACCGGGTTCACTTCGTCGGCCAGCTCGTTGATGGCCTTGATCGCCGCTTGCATCTGCTCATGGCCGAACACCACGGCGCCCAGCATCACGGCTTCCGGCAGTTCCTTGGCTTCCGACTCCACCATCAGCACAGCGCGCTGGGTGCCGGCGACGACCAAGTCCATCTGCGAGGTTTGCAGTTCGGTCTTGGTCGGGTTCAGGATGTATTCGCCGTTGGCGTAGCCGACGCGGGCGGCGCCGATCGGGCCGGCGAACGGCAGGCCGGAGATGGCCAGAGCGGCGGAGGCGCCGATCATCGCCGGGATGTCGGAATCCACTTCCGGATTCAGCGACAGCACGGTGGCGACGATTTGCACGTCATGGTAGAAGCCTTCCGGGAACAGCGGGCGGATCGGGCGGTCGATCAGGCGGCTGGTCAGCACTTCCTTCTCGGATTGCTTGCCTTCGCGCTTGAAGAAGCCGCCCGGGATCTTGCCGGCGGCGTAGGTGCGCTCAAGGTAGTCGACGGTCAGCGGGAAGAAATCCTGGCCCGGCTTGACGTTCTTGCCGCCTACGACGCTGACCATGACGACGGTGTCGTCAACGGAGACAACTACGGAACCGGACGCCTGGCGGGCGATTTCACCGGTCTCCAGGGTGACGGTCTGGCGGCCGAGCTGGAACGATTTGGTGATCTTGTTGAACACGAGGGTTTCCCTATCTTTGGTTCACTGATGAAAATGCGCGAGCAGATAAAACAACGGGAACCCCTAAAAATTCTGACCTGATGAATGATCGGAATTTGTAGAGGCTCCCCCCGTTGTCACGATAGTTGAACTCGCACAGCTGTCGGTGTGAAAAAGTCGCAGCGAGCTGCGACTTTTTCAGAACCGTATACCGATTACTTGCGCAGGCCCAGACGGGCGATCAGCGCGCGGTAGCCTTCAGCGTCGGTGCGCTTCAGGTAGTCCAGCAGACGACGACGACGGCTAACCAGCTTCAGCAGACCACGACGGCTGTGGTGGTCTTTGGTGTTGGCCTTGAAGTGCGGGGTCAGGTCGTTGATGCGTGCGGTCAGCAGAGCGACTTGAACTTCGGACGAACCAGTGTCGCCTTCAGCGCGTTGGAAGCCCTTGACGATTTCTGCTTTTTGAGCGGCGGTCATTGCCATTTGGATTACTCCGTTTCAATAGGGGTTTGAAAACCCGACAAGTGCGGCGAGCCGGAAGACCCAACCCATTCCACACTTCGGTAAGCGGCGAATCAGGACGCCTCCGCCTGGTTCGCCAGGAGCCGGATCGGATGCAGGCGGCCATCGCCGCGAGCCTCGCCCAGCCCCACGAATTTCCGGGAAGACTGTTGGTAAACCCGGAAACGCTGCATTTTCTCACACTTTTGTTCAAAACGCACGGGCTGGCCCTGAAGAAACTTGCCGATCTCGCCATCGGCCAGCTCCAGCTGCGGGAAATGCATCACCAGCACATCCGCCGGCATCAACAAGGCTTCTCGGCCCGGCATGTCCAGCAGCTCCAGATCGGCCAAGGCATGCGACTGCTCCAGGCCGAAGCCGCCAGTGGCGGTGCGGCGCAGCGCGGTCAGATGCGCGCCGCAGCCTAGCGCCTCGCCGATGTCGCAGCCCAGGGTGCGGATATACGTGCCCTTGGTGCACAGCACCTCGATCTCGGCCGACACGCCGTCGAATGACAGCAGTTCCAGCTTGCGTATGGTGACCCGGCGGGCCTCGCGCGGCACCTCGATGCCGGCGCGCGCGTATTCGTACAGCGGCTTGCCCTGGTGCTTCAGCGCCGAATACATCGGCGGCACCTGGCTGATCTCGCCGCGGAAACGCTCCAGCACGGCTTCCAGCTGCTCGCGGCTGAAACTCACCGGCCGCTCGTACACTACTTCGCCCTCGACATCGCCGGTGGTGGTCACCGCGCCGAACTTCACCATGGCGCGGTAGCCCTTGTCGGCATCCAGCAGATACGAGGAAAACTTGGTGGCCTCGCCCAGACAGACCGGCAGCAGGCCGGTGGCCAGCGGATCGAGCACGCCGGTGTGGCCGGCCTTGGCGGCGTTCAGCAGCCAGCGCGCTTTTTGCAGCGCGTTGTTGCTGGAAATGTCGTAAGGCTTGTCGATCAGCAGCACGCCATCGATCTGGCGGCGGTTGCTGCGCGGCTTGCTCATTCGGCCTTGCCCTCGCCGGCTTCGCCTTCGGCCTGCTCGCCGAACTTCTCCGCGTCTTCGCGCGCCACTTGGTTGATCAGGCTGGTCAAATGCATGCCGCGCTCGACCGAGTCGTCATAGACGAAATGCAGCTGCGGCATGCTGAACATCTTGATGGCGCGGCCCAGCTCGTTGCGCAGATAACCGACTGAGCTGTCCAGCGCTTCCTGGGTGGCCTCGCGGGTGTTCTCGACCATCACCGTGTAATACACCTTGGCATGCGAATAATCGCGGGTGACTTCAACCGCGGTGATGGTGATCCAACCGGCGCGCGGATCCTTCAGGCCCTTGCGGGTCAGCTCGGCCAGCTCGCGCTGGATCTGCTCGGCGATGCGGTCCGAGCGGGAAAAACCTTTTTTGGCTTTGGCCATGTCACTTCCAGTTCTGTTCTAGCGGCACAGGGGCCTGTCCAACGTTTTCCGCTCCGGCGAGCGGCCAATACCGGCGGAGGCCTTGAACAGGCTCTTGCAGCCGCAAGCCGCGCCCCTTCCCTTGCGGAAAGGATTTCGCGGCGCATATGCGAAAAGGGCGAGCGCCCGTCGGCCATCCGGCCGACGAAACACCCGCCCCTGGCGTCCCGATTACAGGGAACGCGCGATTTCCACGATCTCGAACGCTTCCAGCTGGTCGCCTTCTTGGATGTCGTTGAAGTTCTTCAGCATCAGGCCGCATTCGTAGCCCTGCTTCACTTCCTTCACGTCGTCCTTGAAACGCTTCAGCGATTCCAGTTCGCCGGTGTGCACCACCACGTGGTTGCGGATCAGGCGGATCGAAGCGCTGCGCTTGATCATGCCGTCGGTCACCATACAACCCGCGATGTTGCCCACCTTGGAAACCGTGATCACCTGACGGATCTCGACGGTGCCCAGGATCTGCTCCTTCTTCTCCGGAGCCAGCATGCCGGACAGCGCGGCCTTCACCTCGTCCACAGCATCGTAAATGATGTTGTAGTAACGGATGTCGACGCCTTCGTTCTCCGCCAGCTTGCGCGCGGCGGCGTCGGCTCGGGTGTTGAAGCCGATGACGATGGCCTTGGACGCGATCGCCAGGTTGACGTCGGACTCGCTGATGCCGCCCACGCCGGAGTGCAGGATGGATACGCGCACTTCCTCGGTGGACAGTTTTTGCAGGCTGCCCGCCAGCGCTTCGTACGAACCCTGGACATCCGCCTTGATGATGACGGACAAGGTCTGCACCTCGCCTTCGGACATCTGGGCGAACATGTTCTCCAGCTTGGCCGCTTGCTGCTTGGCCAGACGCACGTCGCGGAACTTGCCGGCGCGGAACAGGGCGATTTCACGCGCCTTCTTCTCGTCGGCCAGCACCATCGCGTCTTCGCCGGCTTGCGGCACGTCGGACAGACCCAGGATTTCCACCGGGATGGCCGGACCGGCCGAGTCGATCGCCTTGCCGTTTTCGTCCATCATGGCGCGAACGCGGCCGAACGACGTGCCAGCCAGCACCACATCGCCCTTCTTCAGCGTGCCGGACTGAACCAGCAGCGTGGCGACCGGACCGCGGCCCTTGTCGAGGCGGGCCTCGACGATGATGCCCTTGGCCAGGCTCTCCACCGGCGCCTTCAGCTCCAGCAATTCAGCTTGCAGCAGGATGGCTTCCAGCAATCCGTCGATATTGGTGCCCATTTTGGCGGACACTTCGACGAACTGGGTATCGCCGCCCCAGTCTTCCGGCACCACTTCATGCGATACCAGTTCCTGGCGGATGCGCTCGACGTTGGCGCCCTGCTTGTCGATCTTGTTGACCGCCACCACCATCGGCACCTTGGCCGCCTTGGCGTGGTGAATCGCTTCGATCGTTTGTGGCATCACGCCGTCGTCGGCAGCCACCACCAGCACCACGATGTCGGTGGCCTTGGCGCCGCGGGCACGCATCGCGGTAAACGCTTCGTGGCCCGGGGTGTCCAGGAAGGTCACCATGCCGCGCGGGGTTTCCACGTGGTAGGCGCCGATATGCTGGGTAATGCCGCCGGCTTCGCCCGCCGCCACTTTGGCGCGGCGGATGTAGTCCAGCAGCGAGGTCTTGCCGTGATCCACGTGACCCATCACGGTCACCACCGGGGAGCGCGGACGCTCAACCACTTCGATGGTCTCGCCGCCGGTCACTTCCAGGTAGGCTTCCGGATCGTCCGCCTGGGCGGCCTTGCCGATGTGGCCCATTTCCTCGACCACGATCAGCGCGGTTTCCTGGTCCAGCACCTGGTTGATGGTGACCATCATGCCCATCTTCATCAGCGTCTTGATCACTTCCACGGCCTTGACGGCCATGCGGTGAGCCAATTCGGCCACGGTGATGGTTTCCGGCACCAGAACCTCATGCACGATGGGTTCGGTCGGCGCCTGGAAGGCATGCTGGTTGTTGCCTTGCTTGTGCCGGCCCTTGCCGCGCGACTTCCAGTCGCTGCCGGCGTCGCCGCCCTTGGTCTTCAGACCGCGGCCGCCCTTCTTCTTGTCGTCCCAGTTGCGATCGCCGCCCTTCTTGCCGCCGCCTTTCTTGGCATCCGGACGACCGGCAACGGTAGCCGGAACAACGGGAGCGCCAGGAACGCCAGGAGCAGCCGGACGCGGGCCGCGGCTGTCGCCAGCCGGACGCGGACCACGATCGCCGGCGCCTGCCGGACGCGGGCCGCGGCTGTCGCCTGCCGGACGCGGACCGCGATCGCCGACGCCTGCCGGGCGCGGGCCGCGATCGCCGGCGCCTGCCGGGCGCGGGCCGCGATCGCCGGCGCCTGCCGGGCGCGGACCGCGGTCACCGGCGCCTGCCGGACGCGGACCGCGGTTGTCACCCGCCGGACGGCGGTCATCGCGCTGCTCGCGCTGCGGCTCAACCGCGCGCGGCTGCTCAACCACCGGAGCCGGAGCCGGAGCCGGCTGCGACGCGGCCAGCTTGGCGGCTTGGCGGCGCTCTTCGCGCTCGATCTTTTCGCGCATCAGCGCTTCCTGACGGGCGCGGAAAGCAGCCTGACGCTTCTCTTCCGCTTCGCGAGAAGCGATTTCTTCCGGCGACAGGATGGAGGCGACGGTGCGCGGCGCCGGCGCAGCGGCCGGTTTCGGCTCGGGCTTGGCTTCCGGCTTAGGCTCGGGCTTGGCCTCGACCTTCGGTTCCGGCTTCGGTTCCGGCTTGGCCTCGACCTTGGGCTCGGGCTTCGGTTCCGGCTTAGCTTCCACCGGCGCGGCGACAGGCGCCGGCTCGGCCGGCTTGGCAGCCTCGGCTCGCGGCGCGTCATCCGGACGAGCCACCACGCGCTTCTTGCGAGTCTCAACCGTCACGGTGCTGCCATCGGCCTTCTTCACTTCGGAAGTCGACTTGCGAGTCAGGGTGATGTTGGAGTCCTCGCGCGCGCCGTGTGAACGTTTCAGGTAGTCCAGGAGCTGGGACTTGTCTTGCGCCGATAGGGTGTCATCCGGCGAGCGCTTGCTCACTCCGGCTGCCTTCAGCTGCTCCAGCAGGCGTTCCGGCGTGAGATTCATCTCACCGGCAAATTGTTTTACATTCGTCAAAACCATGCGTCTTCCCAAATTCCGTAAATACTTCCCGAGAAAGCCTTACTGGTTGAACCAGTGTTCGCGCGCCTTCATGATGATTGCGCGTGCAGCTTCCGCTTCCATGCCGGTCATGTCCACCAGATCGTCAACGGCCAGGTCGGCCAGATCGTCGCGGGTGGCCACACCGCCTGCGGCCAGCTTGCGAACCAGCTCGGCATCCAGGCCTTCAACGTCCTTCAGGTCGTCGGATACATTTTCGACCTGCTCTTCGGACGCGATGGCCTGCGTCAGGAGCGCATCACGGGCGCGGCTACGCAGCTCGCCCACCAGCTCCTCGTTGAAGCCTTCGATTTCCAGCATTTCTTCCAACGGCACATAGGCCACCTCTTCCAGCGCGGCGAAGCCCTCTGCCACCAGCTTGGCGGCGGTGTCTTCGTCCACGCTGAGCGCGCTGACGAACAGCTGGCGCAACGCGGCGTCCTCGGCCAGGTGCTTCTCTTCAGCCTCGGTCACGGTCATGATGTTCAGGTACCAGCCGGTCAGCTCGGCGGCGAGCTTGACGTTCTGGCCGCTGCGGCCGATGGCCAGCGCCAGCTGCTCTTCCTCGACGACCACATCCATACTGTGATTGTCTTCATCAACCATGATGCGGCTCACTTCCGCCGGCGACAGCGCGTTGATCACGAACTGGGCCGGTTCCGGCGCCCACAACACGATGTCGACGCGCTCGCCCGCCAGCTCCTGGGTCACGGCCTGAACGCGGGAACCGCGCATGCCGATGCAGGTGCCCTGCGGATCGATGCGGGCGTCGTTGGCCTTGACCGCGATCTTGGCGCGCATGCCGGCATCGCGCACGGCGGCGCGGATTTCCAGCATGCCTTCCTCGATCTCCGGCACTTCCAACTCGAACAGCTTGACCAGGAATTCCGGCGCGGTGCGCGACAGGATCAGCTGCGGGCCGCGGCCCTGGCGATCGATGCGCAGCAGGTAGGCTTTGACGCGGTCGCCCACGCGCAGGTTTTCCTTCGGAATCATCTGATCGCGCGGCAGCACGGCTTCCAGCTTGCCGCACTCGACGATGGCATTGCCGCGCTCGATGCGCTTGATGGTGCCGATCACCAGATGCTCGCGGCGCTGCAGGAATTCGTTCAGCAGCTGTTCGCGCTCGGCGTCGCGGATGCGCTGCAGGATCACCTGCTTGGCGGTCTGCGCGCCGATGCGGCCGAACTCCACGGCTTCCATCTGTTCTTCGATGACGGCGCCCAGCTCGATGCGCGGATCGCGGTCGCGCGCGTCGACCAGGCCGAGTTCCCGGCTCTCGGATTCCAACAGCTCGTCTTCCACCACAGTCCAGCGGCGGAAGGTTTGGTATTGCCCGGTGTGGCGGTCGATTTCGACGCGCACGTCCATCTCGTCATCGGTAAACTTCTTCTTGGTGGCCGAGGCAAGCGCCATCTCAAGGGCGGAGAACACCACATCCTTGCTGACATTCTTTTCGCTCGCCAGGGCATCCACCAGCAACAAAATCTCGCGACTCATGCATTCCTCTCCGAATTTTGTCCTTTAGCGCGGGCTATCGCCGTCCAGACATCAAAACTCAGGCTCGATACGAGCCTTGTCGATGTTGGCGAACGGAATCTCCACGATGCGGCCATCCACATCCAGCTTCACGGAGCCGTCCTCGACCCCGGCAAGACGACCGGTAAATTTCTTCTGCTGCTCGATCGGCATCCGCGTCTTGATCTTGGCGAGCTGACCGGAGAAGCGGACAAAATCGGCCTCCTTCTTCAGCGGGCGATCCAGGCCCGGCGAAGACACTTCCAAACGCTCGTAATCCACGTTCTCGACCATGAACAGCCGAGTCAGGTGATTGCTCACCAGCACGCAGTCTTCCACGGTGATGCCACCGGGTTTATCGATAAATACGCGGAAACCTCCACCTTGGGTCATTTCGAAATCGACGAGCTCATAGCCCAGACCCTGCAGGGTGTTTTCCAGCAGCAAACGAACATCCATTGCTTTTTCCACAAATAAAAAATGGGCGAAACGCCCATCCCTAACCGCTGCGATTGTAACCTATTTCCGCAAAAAAGAAAACCGGCGCGGCCGCCCGGCCCCGGGGCGAAGGCCGCCGCATGCCAGACAACTTTGCGAGACGATTTCAGTTGCGATACATTACCGCGAATCAAACTCCGGTTTGATCGCAATGGCCTTCAGGCCGACAACAACAACTATTAAATAGCGACTCGCAAAAACGCTCGTCCGCGCCCGCCGCGGCGAAGCTCGCTAAAACCCGCACGACGGAGAAACCCGGATTTATGGATAAGGTGTGGCTCAAAAACTACCAGCCCGGCGTCGCCCACGAGATCGACATCGACCAGTTCCAGTCGGTAACCGAGGTGTTCGACCGCAGCGTCAAGAAATTCAGCGGCCGGCCGGCGATGGCCTGCATGGACAAGGTGCTCAGCTATGCTGAGCTGGACGCGCTCAGCGGCCGATTCGCCTCTTTCCTGCAACACAGGCTGGGCCTGAAAAAGGGCGACCGCGTCGCGCTGATGATGCCCAATCTGCTGCAATACCCGATCGCCGTGTTCGGCACGCTGCGCGCCGGCGGCGCGGTGGTCAACGTCAATCCGCTGTACACCCCGCGCGAGCTGGAACACCAGTTGAAAGACTCCGGCGCGGAAACCATCGTCATCCTGGAAAACTTCGCCGGCGTGCTGGAGCAGGTGCTGCCGCGCACCCAGGTGAAAAACGTGGTCATCGCCTCCATCGGCGAGATGCTGGGCGCCTTCAAGGGCCCGCTGGTGAACTTCGTGGTGCGCAAGATCAAGAAGATGGTGCCGCCCTGGCACATCCCCGGCCACATCCGCTTCAGCGACGCGCTGTCCATCGGCGCGGCCAAGCCCTACGACAAGATGGCGCTGACCCACGACGACATCGCCTTCCTGCAGTATACCGGCGGCACCACCGGCGTGGCCAAGGGCGCGGTGCTGCTGCACCGGAACATCGTCGCCAACATGCTTCAGGCGAGCGCCTGGGTAGGCACGCTGGTGCGCGAAGGCCAGGAAGTGATCGTCACCGCGCTGCCGCTGTACCACATCTTCTCGCTGACCGCGAACCTGATGGTGTTCACCGAGATCGGCGCGCTGAACGTGCTGATCACCAATCCGCGCGACATCCCCGGCTTCGTCAAGGAACTGCGCAAATACCCGATCACCTGCATCACCGGCGTCAACACGCTGTTCAACGCGCTGCTGAACAACCCGGAATTCTCCAAGCTGAATTTCTCCAGCTGGCGGCTGACGCTGGGCGGCGGCATGGCGGTGCAGAAGGCGGTGGCCGACAAGTGGAAGGCCGTCACCGGCGTGCCGCTGGTGGAGGCCTACGGCCTGACCGAGACCAGCCCCGCCGCTTGCATCAACCCGATGGACCTGAAGGAATACAACGGCACCATCGGCCTGCCGGTCCCCTCCACCGAGATCGAGATCCGCGACGCCGAAGGCAAGCCGGTAGCCATGGGCGAACAGGGCGAGCTATGCATCCGCGGCCCGCAGGTGATGCGCGGCTACTGGCAGCGGCCGGATGAAACCGCCAAGGTGCTGGGCGACGACGGCTTCCTCGCCACCGGCGACATGGCCGTGATCACCCCGGAAGGCTACGTCAAACTGGTGGACCGCAAGAAGGACATGATTCTGGTATCCGGCTTCAACGTCTATCCGAACGAGATCGAAGACGTGGTGGCCGGCCATCCGGACGTGCTGGAAGTGGCCTGCATCGGCGTGCCGGACGACAAGTCCGGCGAAGTGGTCAAGGTATTCGTGGTGAAGAAGAACCCCGCCCTCACCGACAAGGACATCATCCGCTACTGCCGCGAAAACCTCACCGGCTACAAGGTGCCCAAGCTGGTGGAGTTCCGCAACGAGCTGCCCAAGACCAACGTCGGCAAGATCCTGCGCCGCGCGCTGCGCGACCAGGAAACCGCCAAGCCGGCCTGACCGTCCGCCGGCATTCAAGCGACGCCGCCCTTCCCGGGCGGCGTTTTGTTTCATCCGGAACAAACGCAAGCCCGTGCCGGGCGGCTAAACTGAATCGATATCCCGCCTTGCCGGAGCGCTCCATGCTGATGCTGCCGTTCTTCAAGCTGATGGCCGAAAAAAAGGCCAGCGACCTGTTCCTGACCAGCTTTTCCCCACCGATGCTGAAACTGGGCGGCGAGCTGGCGCCGGTCAACGAAAAGCCGCTGACGCCGGATATGGTCAAACAGTTGGCCTACAGCCTGATGAGCGACGAAGAGGCCGCCGTCTTCGAGCGCGAGCGCGAGATGAACCTGGGCCATCCGGTGCCGGGCCTCGGCAGCTTCCGCGTCAATGTGTTCTGGCAGCGCGGCTCGGTCGGCATGGTGGTGCGCTACATCCTGCCCAGCATCCCCACCATGGAGGAGCTGGAGCTGCCGCCGCTGCTGGAGGAGCTGATCCAGCTGAAGCGCGGCCTGATCCTGGTGGTCGGCGCCACCGGCTCCGGCAAGAGCTCGACGGTGGCGGCGATGCTGCAGGCGCGCAACCGCAGCACCAAGGGCCACATCCTCACCATCGAGGACCCGATCGAATTCCTGTTCCGCCACGACCAGTCCATCGTCAACCAGCGCGAGATCGGCTTCGACACGCTGTCTTACACGCGGGCGCTGAAGAACGCGATGCGCGAGGCGCCGGATGTGCTGATGATAGGCGAGATCCGCGATCCGGAAACGCTGGGCCACGCCATCGGCTACGCCCAGTCCGGCCATCTGTGCATCTCCACCCTGCACGGCAACAACAGCTACCACATGCTGAACCGGGTGATGAACTTCTTCCCGCCCGAGGCCAGAGGCGCGCTGCTGATGGACCTGTCGGCCTCGCTGCGCGCGGTGATCTCGCAGCGCCTGGTGGCGACGCTGGACGGCGGCCGCACCCCCGCGCTGGAGCTGCTGATCAACACGCCGCACATTTCGGAGTTGATTCGCGGCGGAGAGATGGACAAAATCAAGGAGGCCATCGAAAGCAGCATGAGCGATGGCGCGCAGACCTTCGAACAGGCGCTGTTCCAGCTCTATCAGGCCGGACGGATCAGCCTGGACGAAGCGCTGAAAAACGCCGACTCTCCCACCAATCTGTATTGGCTGGTCAATCAGTCGAAGGAGAGCGGCAAAGGCAAATCCGGCCCCGCCAGCGCGGCCGGCTTCGACAGCATCAAACTGGACTTGTAAACCCACCCGATGATTACCCTGTACGGCATCCCCAACTGCACCACCGTGAAGAAGGCCCGGCAATGGCTGGCCGACAACGGCATCGATTACATCTTCCACGACTTCAAGAAACAGGGCATAGACGCCGAACGCCTGCAGGCCTGGGCCGCCCAGGTGCCGCTGGCCAAGCTGGTCAACCGCCAGGGCACCACCTGGCGCGCGCTGCCGGATGAAGCCAAGGCCGCCGCCGATACGCCGGACGGCGCCATCGCGCTGATGCGGGAGCAGACTTCCGTGATCAAGCGCCCGGTGCTGGACCTGGACGGCAAGGTGGGCGTCGGCTTCTCCGAGGCCGACTGGACGGAGCGTTTCGGCCTATGAGCGCGACGCTGGATCTCGCCCGCGAGCTGATCCGCCGCGATTCCGTCACCCCGCGCGACGAAGGCTGCCAGGCGCTGATGATAGACCGCCTGGAGGCCATCGGCTTCAGGGTGGAGAAGATGCGCCACGGCGACGTGGACAACTTCTGGGCGCGCAGGGGCGACGCCGGCCCGGTGTTCTGCTTCGCCGGCCATACCGACGTGGTGCCCACCGGCCCGTTGGAAAAATGGGACAGTCCGCCGTTCGAGCCGACCATCCGCAACGGCCTGCTGTACGGCCGCGGCGCCGCCGACATGAAGGCGTCTTTGGCCGCCTTCGTCACTGCCTGCGAACGCTTCGTCGCCGAGCATCCCGACCACGCCGGCTCGTTGGCGCTGCTGATAACCTCGGACGAAGAAGGCGTGGCGGTGGATGGCACGGTGAAGGTGGTGGACGCGCTGGAAGCGCGCGGCGAAACGATAGACTACTGCGTCGTCGGCGAGCCGACGTCCGAGCAGCGCCTGGGCGACACCGTCAAGAACGGCCGCCGCGGCTCGCTGTCCGGCCGGCTGGTGGTGCATGGCATCCAAGGCCATATCGCCTATCCCCAGTTGGCGAAGAACCCCATCCACCTGATGGCGCCGGCGCTGGCGGAACTGGCCGCCACCCGCTGGGACGACGGCAATGCCTTCTTTCCGCCCACCAGCTGGCAGGTGTCCAACATCCAGGCCGGCACCGGCGCCACCAACGTCATACCGGGCCACTGCGAGCTGCTGTTCAACTTCCGTTTCTCGCCGGAAAGCAGCCCCGACAGCCTGAAGGAACGGGTCTGCCGGATACTGGACAAGCATGGTCTGGGCTACGAGTTGCACTGGCAGCTGTCCGGCCAGCCCTTCATCACGCCGCCGGGCGCGCTGACCCAGGCTCTGGGCCAGGCGATCGCCGATGTGGCCGACGCCAAGGCCGAGCTGTCCACCACCGGCGGCACCTCGGACGGCCGCTTCATCAAGCGCATCGCGCGCGAACTGGTGGAGTTCGGCCCGGTCAACGCAACCATCCACAAACTGAACGAGTGCGTGGAAACGGCCGACGTGGAGCCCTTGTCCGACATTTACCGCCGCACGCTGGAGCTGTTGCTGGCCAAGGCGTGAGCGCCGGCGCTCCGCTATGCTGAAACCGGCGGCGACGCCGGTTTTTTTATATTTCCATTTCCCTGACGCAACCATGGTTGTTTGCGTCTCCACGCCGAATGTTGTGGATCGAACTAACAGGTAAGCTCCATCATCATGGAAATCGAAATCGCAAAAATCTTCATCGCCCTGCTGGTGCTGGTCAATCCGCTGGGCGCCATTCCCATCTTCATCAGCCTGACGCCCAACGCCGGCCTGGAGGAAAGGCGGAAAATCGCCAAGACCACCGCCATCGCCGTCGCCATCGTGCTCAGCCTGTTCGCCGTGGTCGGCGAGACGCTGCTGCGTTTTTTGGGCATCAGCATCGGCTCGTTCCAGGTGGGCGGCGGCATCCTGGTGATGCTGATCGCCATCGCGCTGATGAACGCCAAGCCCGGGCCGACCAAGACCACCAAGCAGGAACGGGAGGAAGCCGGCCACAAGACCAATATCGCGGTGGTGCCGATGGCCATCCCGCTGATGACCGGCCCCGGCACCATCTCCACCGTGATCATCTATGCCAGCACCGCCCATTCCTGGCTGCAGGTGGCCTACCTGCTGGTCAGCGGCCTCCTGGTGGCCGTCACCTGCTATGGCGCGCTGGTGCTGGCTTCGCCGCTATCCCGGCTGCTGGGCCAGACCGGCATCAACATCGTCAACCGGGTGATGGGCATGCTGCTGGCGGCGGTGTCGGTGGAAATCATCGTCGACGGCGTTTACCGGCTGTTCCCGCAGCTGACGCGCTGAAGAACCGTGGCGGCGCGTCGCTTTCCCGGCAAGCCGCCGATGAATTTCCCGTCCGAAACCGCACTTCCCCCCCAGACTCCCCCTTGACTAATCTCACCCATATTTCATACACCAAATAAGCGATAACGCGCACTTTGCCATCCCGACCATCCCTATCCCGCGAGGATGCCACGATGTTCGATCAAAAACTGAAATCCGCCTTGAGTGACGCCCTGGCTCAACTGGAAAATCAAAAAAACGTGCTGGACGCGCTGGACCGCTCGACGGCCATCATAGAATTCAGCCCGGACGGCATCATCCTCTCAGCCAACGCCAATTTCGAGCAGACCATGGGCTACAGCGCCGAGGAAATCATCGGCAAGCACCACCGGATGTTCTGCCTGCCGCAATTCGCCACCAGCCAGGAATACAAGGCCTTTTGGCATGTGTTGCGGACAGGGGGCATCATCAAGGATCAGTTCAGGCGCATCGCCAAGGATGGTCGCACCGTCTGGCTGGAGGCCAGCTACAACCCGGTCTGCGACAGGCAGGGCCAGGTGGTCAAAGTGATCAAGTTCGCGCTGGACGTCACCCAGGAGGTCAAGCTCGCCCATGAGGCGAGAAACATCATGAAGGCCGTCGAGCGCTCAATGGCCGTCATCGAATTCACCCCCGAGGGCACCATACTGACTGCCAACGCCAATTTTCTCGGCGCCACAGGCTATACCGCCGAGGAAATCATCGGCAAACATCACAGAATCTTCTGCCCCGCCGACTTCGTGCACAGTCCCGCCTATGAGCACCTGTGGACGCAGCTGAAACAAGGCGTGTTCGTCAGCGGCAGGTTCGAGCGTCTGCACAAGTCGGGCCGGCCGATTTGGCTGGAAGCCAGCTACAATCCGATCTTCGACGACGATGGCGTGGTGTTCAAGGTCATCAAGTTCGCGACCGACATCACTGATCAGGAAACCGCGCGGCAACAGGACCTGCGCCTGGTGCAGGAAGCGCACCGGCTGTCGGCGGCGTCGGACAGCGCCTCAAACGACGGCCAGCAGGTGATCCGCGATACCATCCAGGCGATGAGCGTGATCGCCGACAGCGCCGGACAATCGGCCCGTCTGATCGAAGACTTGGAACAGAAAACCAACCGCATCACCACCATCGTCAACACCATCCATGAAATCGCCGACCAGACCAACCTGCTGGCGCTGAACGCGGCGATCGAAGCGGCGCGCGCCGGCGAGCAGGGCCGCGGCTTCGCCGTGGTGGCCGACGAGGTGCGCAAGCTGGCCGAACGCACCAGTTCCTCCACCAAGGAGGTGACCCAGATGATAGACGACATCAAAAACGGCACCGGCAACGCCACCGAGAGCATCCACGAAATGCTGGTAAAGGCGCAAAAAGGCGAGGAGCACGCCAGCGAGGCCAGCAGTTCGATTGAGCAGATACGCAACAGCACCTCGCGGCTGGCCGATGTGGTCAACCACTTCTCAGCCGTGCAGGCCGGCGCCAATCCCCCCAATCCCTGAACGCCAGCGCACTGGCTGGCGCGTTTTTCGGCAAAGGATAATGCCCCTCCCCTCAGCATTCTGACGCCCGCCCAGGCGAACGCCAGCGCCAGCGCGCCATGCAGCCAACGCCTCGATCTCAGGTAGGCGCGCCGCGCGGCCGCGGCGGAAAACAGCAACCCATAGGCTGAGAACACGCCGGCGGCGATCAGCGCGCAGCCCGCCACCACCAGAGCGCCACGCCCGCCGCCAGTGACAGGGCCCGGCTCCTCACCTGCTCCATCGCCACGCCCATGATGGCCAGATTGCTGGGCCCGGGCTGGCCGTTCCGACCAGATACACCGCGAACGCCGCGGCCATATTGGCATCCATCGATACCCCCTTCCGGATAATCTGTATGCGACATCTCTCTTCGCAGGAAGCCCTGAGCTTGCGTCCATTGACGATTATGCCAATACGCTATCCATTCCTGTAAATATACAGCGGGATCTGTACTGATATTTTCATCATTGCCTGTTCATTGTTTGTACTGATCCTCAGCAGTAAAAATAGCCATCTTCATCGCGTGGTGGCAGCCATGTCCAAGCCTGAAATCAAACCCATCCCCATCAAGATCCATCCCCGGCTCACCAGCGGCCGCTTCAACAATGTCCGCGTAGGCATGGTGGTGCTGACGCAACTGGCGTTCTTCGGCATGCCCTGGCTGCAGTGGAACGGCCGCCAGGCGGTGCATTTCAATCTGGCGGAGCATCATTTCCTGATTTTCGGCATCAGCCTGTGGCCGCAAGACTTCATCTATCTGGCGGCGCTGCTGGTGGTGTCGGCGCTTGGGCTGTTCCTGTGGACCACGCTGGCCGGCCGGCTGTGGTGCGGCTACAGCTGCCCGCAAACGGTGTACACCCAGATCATGATCTGGATAGAAAGGGCGATCCAGGGCGACCACAACGCCCGCCGCAAGCTGGACGCGTCGCCGATGAGCGTCGGCAAGCTCGCCAAGAAAGGCTCGACGCAAGCGGTCATGGCCGCGTTTTCCTTGTGGACCGGCCTGACCTTCGTCGGCTACTTCACGCCGATGCGCGAGCTGGCCACGCTGCAGATGGGCCCGTGGGACCTGTTCTGGACGCTGTTCTACGGCGGCTTCACCTGGCTGATGGCCGGCGTGCTGCGCGAGAAGGTCTGCCTGCACATGTGCCCGTATGCCCGCTTCCAAGGCTCGATGTTCGACGACCACACCCTGGTCATCTCCTACGACGCCAAGCGCGGCGAGCCGCGCGGCAAGACCCAGGCCAAGAGCGAGGCGCAGACCAAGGGCTGCGTAGACTGCGGCATCTGCGTGCAGGTCTGTCCCACCGGCATCGACATCCGCAACGGCCTGCAATACGAATGCATAGGCTGCGCCGCCTGTATCGACGCCTGCGACCAGGTGATGGACAAGCTGAAATCGCCGCGCGGGCTGATCCGCTACACCAGCGCCGAGGCGCTGCAGGGCAAACCGGCGAAGAGCGGCCCGTCCTTCCACCGGCCGCGCATCGTCATCTATTCCTGCCTGCTGGCCGGCATCATCACCCTGTCCACCACCGCGCTGGTGCTGAAGAAACCGTTCAAGGTGGACGTGCTGCGCGACCGCGCCAGCCTGGTGGAGCAGTCCGACGACGGCCTGCTGCAAAACCGCTACAGCCTGCGGGTGATCAACACCACCGAGCAGGCTCAACGCTACGTGGTGACGGTGGAGGGCCTGCCCGGCATCCGGATGGAGAAGCCCGGCCAGGTGATCGAGGTGGATCCCGCCCAGACCGAGACCGTGCCGGTTCGGGTCCAGGTCGAGCCGGAAAGCGCGCCGCGCGGCTCGCATCGCATCCACTTCGTGATACGCTCGCTCAACGATGACGTTTCCATAAGGGAAAAATCCAGCTTCATCGGCGAGTAAGCCGGCTCAGGAAAACAATATATGAACAAAACCGGCCAATTAAGCCAACGCTTCCGCCATGCGATAGAACAGGGCCATCTGCGCGCCGGCGACCGAATGCCCTCGCTGCGCAAGGTATGCCAGGACCACAAGATCAGCATCACCACCGCGCAGCGCGCCTACGCCGAGCTGGAAAAACTGGGGCTGATCGAGTCGCTGCCGCGCTCCGGCTTCCGCGTGCTGGCGCGCAGTAGCGCATTGCCCAGCAATCTGCCGCTGAACAGCGACGGCAGCGGCATCCGCATCGAGCACCTGACCAGCGCGCTGCCCATGCCCTGGGGCTGCCCCTACATGAACCCGGCGCTGATCAACACCACGCCGCTGAACCGCGCCCTCACCCGCGCGCTGCGCGACTACCGCTACGCGCTGTCCGGCAACGCCAGCACCGGCTACGAAGGCCTGCGCCGCGAACTGACGCTGCGCTACCTGGCCCAGGGCGTGGAGCTGGACGGCGACGAGCTGCTGGTCACCTGCGGCGGCATGGAAGCGCTGAGCCTGGCGATACGCGCGGTGACCAAGCTGTCCGGCAGCCAGGCGATGCTGGTGCTGACCCCGGCCTTCCCGGCGCTGTTCGACCAGCTGGACCAGCTGGGCATCACCGTGCACACCCTGGCCACGCCCCCCGGCCAGCCGCTGGACCAGGAAAGGCTGGAGCAGCTGATCCTCCAGCATCAGCCGGCCGGCATCCTGGCGATGGCCAACTTCCAGCATCCCACCGGCCTGACGATGAGCGACAACGACAAGGCCGCGCTGCTGGCGCTGGCCGACCGCCACCGCCTGCCCATCATCGAGGACGACACCTACCGCGAGCTGTATTTCGGCGAAAGCGCGCCCTTGCCGCTGAAGGCCTACGACCAGAAAGGCAGCGTGCTGTACTGTTCTTCGTTCAGCAAATCGCTGGCGCCCGGCTACCGCGTCGGCTGGATCGCCGCCGGCCGCTACCGCGACAGCATCCTGGGCCTGAAGCTGTGCAGCTCGCTGTCCACGCCGCTGCCCAGCCAGATGGCGCTGGCCCGGCTGCTGTCCGGCGGCCAGCACGAGGACATGCTCAGCCTGCTGCGCAGCCGGCTGCAGGCCAACTGGCTGGCGCTGAGCCAGCAGCTGTCGGTCCAGCTGCCGGCCGGCACCCGCCAGATCACGCCCCAGGGCGGCTACTTCCTGTGGCTGGAATTGCCGGAAGGAAGCGACTGCCGCGCCCGCCTGCCGGCCGCGATGCAACAGGGCATCCACTTCGCGCCGGCGCCGCTGTTCTTCCGCGACAGCCAGCCGCGGCTGAATGCGATGCGGCTCAACTTCAGCTTCTACGATCCGCTGCAGCAGCACAACGGCGTGGCGATGCTGGCCTCGGTTCTGGCCGGCGAGGACGCCTGATTCCGGGGCGGGCCCGCGCCCGCCCCTCGCCTCACACGTGCAGCAACAGGAAGCGGCGCTCCCACGGGCTGATCACGTCAAAATACTCGCGGTACTCCGCCTCCTTGATCGCCGCGTAGGTTTCCACGAAGTGTCCGCCGAACAGCTCGGCCAGCGGCTGGCAGCGCAGCAGCATGTCGATGGCGTCGTCCAGATGGCGCGGCAGCTGGTGCGGCTGCTCGTAGGCGCTGCCGGACAGCGGCTCGGACGGATCGATCCTGTCGCGCATGCCCAGGTAGCCGCAGGCCAGGCTGGCAGCCATCGCCAGGTAGGGATTGACGTCCACCCCGGCCAGCCGGTTCTCCACCCGCCTCGCCTCCGGATCGGAGTGCGGCACCCTCAGGCCGCAGGTGCGGTTGTCGTAGCCCCAGCTGAGATTGATCGGCGCCGAGGTGTAGCGGCTGAGGCGGCGGTAGGAATTGACGTAGGGCGCGAAGAACGGCATCGCCGCCGGCAGGTAGCGCTGCAGGCCGCCGATGAAATGCAGGAAGGCCGGAGACGGCTGGCCGTCGGCCAGACTGAAGATATTGCGCCCGCTGGCGATGTCCACCACGCTCTGGTGCATGTGCATCGCGCTGCCGGGCTGGCCCTGCATCGGCTTGGCCATGAAGGTGGCGTACATATTGTTGCGGATCGCCACCTCGCGCACGGTGCGCTTGAACAGGAACACCTGATCGGCCAGCTGCAGCGGATCGCCGTGATCCAGGTTGATCTCCATCTGCGCCGTGCCCATTTCATGGATCAGCGTGTCCAGCGCCAGGCCCTGCGCCTCGCACCAGTCGTACATCACGTCGAAGATGTCGTCGTATTCGTTGACCGCGTCGATGGAAAAGCTTTGCATCCCCGCCTCGGTGCGGCGGGTGCGTCCCACCGGCGGCCGCAGCGGCAGGTCCTCGTCAGGCTGGATTTCCACCAGGTAGAACTCCATCTCCGGCGCGATCACCGGCTTCCAGCCCTGGTCCTCGTACAGCTTCAGGATGCGTTTGAGCACATTGCGCGGCGCCAGATCCACCGCCTCGCCGCCGAAGCTGTAGCAATCGTGGATGATCTGCGCGGTGGGCTCCTTGTTCCAGGGCACCGGGCGCAGCGTGCTGAGGTCTGGCAGCAGCTTCATGTCGGGGTCGGCGACGGAGGTGAAGTCGCGATCGGGGTAGTCGCCGGTCACGGTCATCGACAGCACCGCTTCCGGCAGGCGCAAGCCCACGGCCGGGTCGTATTTGTGGCGCGGCACGATCTTGCCGCGGGCGAGGCCGGTCATGTCCGGAATCAGACACTCCACCTCGGTGATATGATGTTCGTCGAGCCATTGATTGATCAGATGGGCACTATCCATAAATCCTCTGTCAGCTGTGTTTGCCCGAGCTTCCCAGCCTCCGGGCATGATGGGTCAGGGTGTGGCGGCGCGCGGCCTGCAATAGAAACAGGCTGCGGTCCGCTAGCAGCGGCCTCTCGGCCGCGGTGCGAGGGAAATTGCCTGGCCGGCTTGACCGGTGGTTTTGCTGCAAGATCATCGTCCTTTCGTGATAAAGATTTGGCAAAATCGCGTTCAATATTTTCAACGCTTCGTCCATCCTAGCCAGCGTTCTCCCCCGCCGGCAACGGGCTGCGGACCCGCGTCGTCATTTTTAGTCAACAATAGGACAAACAACGCAACAGGACGGCAGCGTCAAAGTGCATTAGAATTAAGCGATATGGATACCCACGTTCAGGCAGACGCCGCCCCCCTCGCTCCTCCTCCCCGCCGACCCCGCCGCTGGCTGCGCTGGCTCGCCGCCGCCTGCGCGCTGGTGCTGGCCTTCTGGGCCTTTCTCGGCCTGATTGCGCCTCATTTGCTGCAAAAAGCCGCCGCCGACTGGGCGCGCAAACATGGCCGCCAGCTGGCCATCGCCGAAGTCCGCATCGTGCCGTGGAGCATGGAGCTGACGCTGGACGGCGTGGCGCTGCGCGAGGGCGACGGCAAACCCTTGTTCCAAGCCCGCCGCATTTACCTGAACGCCGCCCTGTACGCAGTGCTGATGGGCCGCTGGCAAGCCAGCGAATTCCTGCTGGACAGCCCTGAGCTATGGCTGGAGCGCGACCAGGACGGCATGTGGAACTGGGCCCGCTTCGTCGCCGACGTTTCCGGCCCGCCCAAGCTGGAAGACGGCACCGCGCCGGAAAAGTTGCCGCGCCTCAAACTGGACGCGATCAATCTGCGCAACGGCCAGATCCGCATCAGCGACCACCTGGCCGGCCCGCATGGCAACTTCCGCCTGATGCCGATCAATCTCAGCCTGAACGACCTGACCACGCTGGAAGAAAACGGCCGCTACACGCTGCACGCCGAGATGGAAGGCGGCGGCCGCTTCGACTGGCAGGGCAGCATGCGGCTGCAGCCGCTGCAATCCAGCGGCGAGGCCCGGATGCAGGGCCTGCCGCTGGCATCGGTCTGGGACTATGTCCGCCCCCACTTCGCCACGGCCAAGCCTGAAGGCGAGCTGTCGGTCAATGCCCGCTACCAGTTCGACATGAGCGGTGCCTCGCCCGATCTGACTATCTCCTCGCTGAGCGCCAACCTGAAAGGCCTGAAGCTGCGCGCGCCCGCCGGCGACGGCATGCTGGATCTGCCCGAGCTGCGCGTGGACGGCGGCGCGCTGGATTTGTCTCGCTCGCTGCTGACCGTGGCCAAGGTGGAACTGAACCACGGCCGGCTAGCCGCCAGCCGCGACGCGGCCGGCCAACTGGACTGGCTGCGCGCGCTGCCGCCGGCCAAACCGGAAGACAAAACGGCCAAGCCCGCCAAACCTTCGCCGTGGATCGTCAAAATAGACAATCTGCGCTTCAACGACTGGCACGCCGCCTGGCGCGACCAGACCTTTGTCCGGCCCATGCTGCTGGAAACCGCGGTGCCGCGGCTGCAAGGCAAGCTGTCGCTGGATCCCGACCACGGCCTGAGGCTGGATGAAGCCGGACTATCCCTCGCCGATCTCAAGCTCGCCGCCGCCGGCGGCATGCCCTGGCTCAGCCTGGACAAGGCCGAGCTGGAGCCGACGCTGATCGACCTGAAGCGGCGCAACATCCAGCCCGGCGGCATCTCGCTGGACGGCCTGCAAGTCTCCTTGCAACGGGAACGCAACGGCCAGCTGCAACTGCAGCAGCTGCTGGCCCAGCGCCCGCGTCCCGCCGCGCCGCGCGCGCCCGGAGACGCAGGTCCGGGCTGGAAGCTGGCCTATCCGGCGGTGGCGCTGGAAAACGGCGCGGTCGGCTGGCGCGATCTCAGCCTGGGCAAACCTCTGGAATACAGCCTGAAGCAGCTGGGCGGCACGCTGGAGCTGAAGAGCGGCGACCAGCTGGCGCTGGACCTCTCCGGCCGCGCCGGCGCCGGCAAGCTCGCCGCCAAGCTGGACATCGACGCCGCCTCGCCTTCCGCCCGCGGCTCGATACGGTTGGACGCGCTGCCGGTCGCACCGCTGGCGCCGTACGCGCTGGCCGGCACCCCGCTGAAGCTGTCCGGCGGCGCGCTCAGCGCCGACCTCAAGCTCAATGCCGCTTCCGCCAGCCGCTGGAGCCTGGGCGGCCAGCTGAAAGTGGCGAAGATGGCATTGCAGGAACCCGGCGAGCCGCTGCCGCTGCTGGGCTGGAACACGCTCTCGCTCAGCCAATTGCAGGCGCAAGGCATGCCGCTGAAGGTTTCCATCAACGACGTGCGCCTGGACCAGCCCCGCGCCCGCCTGATCCTGGACCCTCAGCGCAGCCTGAACTGGCAGAAGATCTTCGCCAAGCGGCCGGCCAAGCCGTCCAGCGGCAAAAGCGGGCCGCTGCCGCAAGTGGACGTGCACAGCATCCACGTGCAGAACGGCGCGGTGGAATTCGCCGACCACGGCATGACGCCCGACTTCGCCACCCGCATGCATCACCTGCGCGGCAGCATCCAGAACCTGTCCACCCGCGCCGGCGGCCGCGGCCGCATCACGCTGGACGGCGCGGTGGACCAGTACGGCGAGGTCAAGGTGCGCGGCGCGCTGTCGCCGATGTCGCCCACCGACAGCACCGACATCCTGCTGGACTTCCACAATCTGGCGCTGAACAACCTGAATCCGTACTCGATGAACTTCGCCGGCTGGCAGGTGAAGGACGGCAAGCTGTCGCTGGAGCTGCGCTACCTGCTGGACCATCGCCAGCTGAAGGGCGAAAACCGCATCGTGATCGACTCCATCCAGCTGGGCGACGAGCTGAAGGGCGACAAGTCGCCTCACCTGCCGCTGAAGCTGGCGGTGGCGCTGCTGGAAGACAGCGACGGCCGCATCGACCTGGACCTGCCGGTGGCCGGCAGCCTGGACGATCCGCAATTCAGCTACGGCCAGCTGGTATGGAAAGCCATCGTCAACGTGGTCACCAAGGTGGTCACCGCGCCGTTCCGCGCGCTGGGCGCGCTGCTGGGCGGCGACGGCTTCGACGACATCCGCTTCGTCGCCGGCGAAGCCCACGTCAGCCCGCCCGAGCGCGAGAAACTGGACAAGGTGGCGGCGCTGATGGCCAAGCGGCCGAAAATGCAGCTGGCCATCGCCGGCGGCTACGCCGACGAGGACGCCAAGCAGCTAGCGCGCGCGCGCGTCGACGCCGCGGTGCTGGCCGCCGCCGGCCACCCGCCGATGGACGACGAACCGCTGACCACGCTGGACCTGAAAGACGCGCAGACCCAATCGGCGATCAAGTCGGTCTATGGCCAGCGCATCGGCCGGCTGAAGCTGCTGGGCCACACGCTGAAGCCGGGCGGCCCGTCCGGCGAAGCGCTGGCCAAGCTGCTGCGCGACGAAATGCTGGCGGCGGAGAAGGTCGGCGCGGCCGACCTGGTCAAACTGGCCAAGTTGCGCGGCGACAACGCCCGCAAGGTGATGCTGCGGCATCAGCCGGAACTGGCGGACCGCATCGCGCTGGATGAGCCGAAGAAGACCTCGGCCAACCGCGACGGCGTGGAGCTAGCAGTGAAAATCAGCGCGAAATAACCCGCCGGCGCCGTGTCCGGAGTACAATCGGAAACGGCGCCGGAACACAACAGCTTGCGTTTCACCCCATAACGGCGTAACAACATATAGTGTGCTACGCCGTTTTTCATGCGCAGCCGGCCATGCCATCGTCGTTGAACACCGTTTCAGAAGGATGAGCGTTCCATGCAGCAGGAAAACATCGCCGCCATGGCGGAACAAGACATCTCCCGCGAGGTGTTGCTGGAGAAATACGCCAAGAACGGCGAACAAAGCGTCAGCGAAGTCCGCCACCGCGTCGCGCGCGCGCTGGCCGAGCGGGAACAGGACCCGGCGCGTTTCGAGCCGCTGTTCTTCGAGGCGCTCGATCACGGATTCATCCCCGGCGGCCGCATCAACTCCGCCGCCGGCACCGACCTCAGGGCCACCCTGATCAACTGCTTCGTCCAGCCGGTGGGCGACTCGGTCTCCGAAACCGAGAACGGCAAGGTCGGCATCTACCAGGCATTGCTGCAGGCGGCGGAAACCATGCGCCGCGGCGGCGGCGTCGGCTACAACTTCTCCCGCATCCGCCCGCGCGGCGCCCGGGTCAAGGGCACCAACAGCCGCGCTTCCGGCCCCGTCTCCTACATGCGCGTGTTCGACCGCAGCTGCGAGACAGTGGAGTCAGCCGGCGCGCGCCGCGGCGCGCAGATGGGCGTGCTGGACGTCAGTCATCCGGACGTGGAGGACTTCATCCACGCCAAGGACCAGGGCGATCTGCGGAACTTCAACATCTCGGTCGGCGTGTCCGACGACTTCATGCGCGCGGTGGAGGCCGACGCGGACTGGCAGCTCACCCACGCGGTGGAGCCGATGTCCGACGCCTTCCCCGACAGCTTCCGCCGCGAAGACGGCCTGTGGGTGTACCGCACCGTGCGCGCCCGCGAGCTGTGGCGGCAGATCATGGAGTCCACTTACGACCACGCCGAGCCCGGCGTGCTGTTCATGACCCGCATCAACCAGGACAACAACCTGTCCTACTGCGAGGTGATCGAGTCCACCAACCCCTGCGGCGAGCAGCCGCTGCCCGACTACGGCTGCTGCGACCTGGGCTCGGTCAACCTGACCCGCCACGTGCGCGCGCCGTTCGGCGACAAGGCCCACTTCGACTTCAAATCGTTCGAGAAAGTGGTGCGCACATCGATCCGGATGCTGGACAATGTGCTGGACCTGACCGTGTGGCCCTTGCCTGAGCAGGAGCGCGAAGCGATGAACAAGCGCCGCGTCGGCCTCGGCTTCACCGGCCTGGGCGACGCGCTGATCATGCTGAAGATACGCTACGACAGCGAGGAAGGCCGCCGCTTCGCCGCCCGCATCTCGGAGAGCATGCGCGACGCCGCCTACGACGCCTCGGTGGACCTCGCCGTAGAGAAAGGCGCCTTCCCGCTGTTCGACGCCGAGAAATACCTGGCCGCGCCGCACTGCGCCAGCCGGCTGCCAGCCAAGATCCAGGCCCGGATACGCAAGCACGGCATCCGCAACTCCCACCTCTTGTCCATCGCCCCCACCGGCACCATCTCGCTGGCCTTCGCCGACAACGCGTCCAACGGCATCGAGCCGCCGTTCTCGTGGTTCTACACCCGCAAGAAGCGGATGGCGGACAACTCGCAGCAGGAATACCTGGTGGAAGACCACGCCTACCGCGTGTGGCGGATGCAGGGCGGCGACACCGCCAAGCTGCCAGACTACTTCGTCTCCGCGCTGGAAATGAGCGCGCTGGACCACATGCGGATGGTGGCCGCCGTCGCGCCCTATGTCGACACCGCCATCTCCAAGACCGTCAACGTGCCGGCCGACTACCCGTTCGAGGACTTCGAAAGCCTGTATCTGGAAGCCTGGCGAGCGGGCCTCAAAGGCATCACCACCTACCGTCCCAACAATGTGCTGGGTTCGGTATTGTCGGTGGAGCCGGCCCAGAGCGCCGCCGCCGCGCCGGAAGACCTGTCCGGCGCCGCCAGCGACCCGGACCGCCGCGTGACGCTGAACACCGCCCCGACCCCGGCCTTGTCCAGCCTGAAGTGGCCGAACCGCCCCAAGCTGAAGGAAGGCAACCCGTCGTGGACCTTCATGGTGGAAGGCGACGCCGGCGATTTCGCCGTGGTGGTCGGCCACATGGAAAACGGCCGCGCCCAGCCCTTCGAGTGCTGGGTCAACGCGACGGATGAGCAACGCGGCCTGTCCGCCATCGCCAAGACGCTGTCGATGGACATGCGCTGCCGCGACCGCGCCTGGCTGGCCGCCAAGCTGGACGCGCTATCGCGCGCCAACGGCGACAAGCGCTACCGCTTCACGCTGGGCGACAAGACCATACACGCCACCTCGGCCGCAGCCGCGCTGGGCCAGGTGGTGCTCCACCGCGTCGAGCAACTGGGCGCGCTGCGGCTGGAGGAAGGCGAAGCCACGCCGGTGATGGACGCGCTGTTCGCCCGCAAGGAGCCCAAATCCGGCAGCGACGGCACCATGAGCTGGTCGGTGGACGTGGTCAACCCCCAAACCGGCGACGACTTCGTGCTGTTCGTCAAGGAGCTGGTGCTGCCCAACGGCCAGCGCCGCCCATACTCGGTGTGGCTGGCCGGCGCCTACCCGCGCGAACTGGACGGGCTGTGCAAGATGCTCTCCCTCGACATGCGGGTGATAGACCCGGCCTGGATCGGCCTGAAGCTGCGCAAGCTGCTGAACTACGCGGAGCCGCAAGGCGACTTCTTCGCCCGCATCCCGGGCATGGAGAAATCGCAAAGCTGGCCGTCCACCGTCGCCTATCTGGCGCGGCTGATCATCCACCGCTACGCGATGCTGGGCGTGCTGACCGAGGAAGGCGTGCCGGTGGAGGAAATGGGCGTGATGGCGCCGGAGCAAAGCGACCTGTTCGCTCAGGAAGCCCCGGCCATGCTCAAGCCGCTGGCCGGCAAAGCCTGCCCCGAATGCGGCAACCACGCGCTGATCAAGAAGGACGGCTGCGAGTTCTGCACCGCCTGCGGGCATGTGGGGGCTTGCGGCTGAGCCCAGCAAGCCAGAACCTGCAGCTTCCGGTTGCGAGCAGCATAAGCTGCGACTAAAGATTTTCCGCTTTCGCTGTAGCATTATAACAATGCCCTACGATCTTTTGATCGTGGGGCATTTTCTTACTGGCGATGGGCTTTTCTCATGAGCAAGCTCGACAATTCATAAGATCAGCCGAGCTGGCTGCTAGTGTTTCTACTAGCGCTGGCGAAGAAGCTGGGTGCCAAGCTTCCTCTACGGATGGTTGAGTTCGAGCATTGCAATTCAATGCCTGAATTAAGCCGGAGCACGAAGCGGCTCCGGCTTGAATGGATCATTAGGCCTCGGCCTCATGACACACAGCTTCTATGTTATGCCCGTCTGGGCCGATAACGAAGGCAGCGTAGTAATTTTCATGGTACTGGGCGCGCAAGCCGGGCGCGCCATTATCCATGGCGCCGGCCGCGAGGGCCGCGCGATAGAAGGCTTCTACTTGCTGGCGATTATCAGCGGTAAACGCCAAGTGGAGATGCGCCGGGCTCTCCTCGGGTTCTCGACGAATACACAACGATGAAAGGCTATCAGGGCGGCAAAGCTCGACGCCGAGCGGCCCATCATGCGCCACGGTGACGCCCAGCGGTTCGAGCGCCTGGATGAAAAACGACCTGCTCGCCGCAAAATCACGTACTCCAATTACGACATGGTCAAACATGTAGTCTCCTGAACTGGCAGGCCCTGACATAGGCCCGACAGGGTTTATGCGAACACGCAGGTCCGTATATCAATTGATATTGCTGACGTCCAATATTGGACCCAAGCGCCGCGCCCCAAAAACCATCATCATAAACCTGTCCGCATGATACCCCTCAATCCACCAGTTGCCATGTTGACGTCCTCCGTTCCCCGCAGCCTACGATTTTTACCCATAAGCAGCGACACTCATGGGGTAAAGTCGCTGCAATCATCCCAAGCTGCTCGATCAGCTTTCGATAGCCTGTCGGCGCCGCCGTTAGACTCCAAGGATCCCGTGATGCGGCCCGACTGCCCAAAGCCATGATGTCATTTTTCATCTCAAAACAAGATACCAATATCTTGATTTATTTGAGTGAAAGCCTTATAGCTGGCATATCCGTCCGTGATCACACCCTAACCTTGGACCTTCCATGAAAACAGCAACATCCATCCGTCTGACCCTGCTCCTGGCCTCCATCGCGTTGCCCAGTCAGGCTCTGCGCGCGGAAACCTTCAACTTGAACCTGGGCTCTATCATCAAGGACGGCATCCATAAAGCGCTGCAGGGCGACAACGCCAACACCGGCGCCCCTGCCGCCGGCTATCCCGCCCCCGGCAAATACGACGGCTCCGACGCCGAGTTCGAGCGCGCCATCACCATCCAGGCGGATGGCCGATTCGAGCTTGAAGCGCTGCAGAAAGGAAACGCCCTGCCGCGGCATGCCGGATCGGGAGCAGGCAAGCTGGCTTCAACGGATGGCAAGCAATGGACCTACCGCGAGGATCGTTGCTCGCTGACCCTCATCCCGCAGGCGTCCGCCTTGCGACTCAAGACCGAACGCTGCGCCGGCGTCTTCGGCGATGTGCCTTTCGATGGGCTGTATCAGGCGGGCGCCAAAAAGACCCAAGTCGCGGCCAAGGACAAGCGCCTGGCGGCGCAGCTCAATTGCCAGCGGCTGAACTTCGGAGAAAACGGCATCGCCTCCCTGTTGGGCAAAGCGACCCGCCAGCCGGAAAACACAGTATGGGACCAAGAGCTGTCCTTGCCTGACGGCTATGCCTTTGGCGGCCTGCCGATCCGCTCGGTCAAGCTCTCCGAAACCGATGGCGGCTTCCTGGCGCTGTTCGTGGACGGCGACGCAACGGCGATCCAGGCGGCGATCAAAAAGGCCCGGCTCAAGGGCGACTACAGCGTGGCGCTGTTGCGCACGGTGGGAGGCCCCACCGGCTACCCCTTCCCCGGCAAGCGAACCGGCCAGCCTTATGTGCATTGCCAAAGCAAGCAGGCGATGAGCGGGGAGTATTGAGCGCCGCCCTCCCCCATCCACGCCGGGGCGCTCCGCCATGCCGATGCGTCCCGGTCCCCATTCAGTCCGCCTTCCCCTCGCCCATTTAGACCCGTTAACAAAACTCCTGATCCTGCGCCGCGCCCCCTTGTCGTACGACTGGTACGGCCTGCGTCGGCAGGCCTTGGCTCAGTTTCTCCGCGAGGTTTTGTTAGCGGTTCTTAGGCGATTAACTTCCGCGCCGGCCTGCGCAACTCAAAAAACTGTCCTTAAGAACAGATGCAATCGCCAGTTCGGCTTCTATATTGACGGCTATTCCATCAGTATCAATCAAAACAATTACATAAAATAATTTTCTTTTTAATACCAATTCGGCATCGCGCTCCTGACCGACGCGCGTTTCGCCGCCTCTGCGTTTCCGGACCGCCGCTTGCGGTCCCGCCTCCATCTGATGGCCCTGCCATTCCCTCTCCATCGCATCGCTGCGCATCGAGCGCCATCGCCATGGTCCGCGCCAGAAGCGGGCTTGCCCAAACCATAACAACTTGATGTATCCGACACCTACTCAGGAGCAAAGTCATGAATACTCGTCGCATTTCCCGCTACGCGCTGCTCGCGTCAGCCGTCATGGCCGCCGGTCTTTTGACCACCGCGGCGCTGGCGGCCAGCCAACCCCCCTCCCGGGCCGTGAGTGCCGCCGCAACCGCGGCAGTCGCAACCGTCATCACCAAAACCTACAGCGTGATCGTCAACACCGATGGCACGCTGGCTGTCGGTCCGGCCGGCGCCAGTTCCAACAACTTCGGCGGCAATTACGGCTACTTCGAGGTGATTTTCCCGAGCGACGTCTCCAAGTGCGTGTATACCGCGACCCTGGGCGACCCCTCGCCGACCTTCCCCGCGCTGGGCTTCATCAGCGTGACCTTGCGCAGCGGCAATCCAAACGGCGTCTTCGTGCGGACGGCCGATACCACCGGGACGGCCAACGACCACGCCTTCCATCTGCACGTCCAATGCTGAACGCCGCGTTGTTGCCGCGGCTGAAGGCATAGCCCGCTGAAACGCCGGGCCGCTCGCGCGGTCCGGCGCCGCCTCAGCCCCCGCTGCGGATGCAGTTGATGTAGGAACCGCCCTGCAGCATGTTGATCAAGCCGACGCTGTATTGCGGCTCCACCGCCAGGCTGCCGTCGGAGCGCCACAAGACGCCATGCTCGGCCGCATACTGCGGGGAGACGTGGGCGGAGCCGTGCATCACCAGATTGCGCCGCCGCATATTGGAATTGCTTCGCTCCAGGCCGTCCAGCCACAGCGACAAGCCCTGGCTGCCGAAATAGGTTTCGGAGGCGCGGCACACGCCCAGGCAGGATAAATCGGAGTCCAGCTCATTGGAGAAAGCGCTAGCCCTCAGCAGGTTGGCGTGCGGATCCAGCCCGCGGCCATGCGCGACCAGAAAACGCTGCACGCTGGCCTCCAGCGTGTCGAACACGAACAGTCGGCTTTCCGTCGATGGCAAGCCATAATCGACCACCGCCCAGTACAGCAGGCTGGCGCGGGGATGCAGGCTTTTCTGCACCGCCACCATGTCCAGCACCGCCGAATCCGGCAGCCCCTCGCTCCGGCTCAATTGCAGCAAAATGTCTTCCAGCGTTCCCACATCTTATCCTTGCCTGCGGTTGGACCGCCCGCGTGTTGTCCCTGTCAAACAGAATGATCACTTGGCGAACAGTTAATCCTAGGCAGACCCGGATGGGGTGGCAAGGAAGCACGACGCCTTGAATCCGGACACTCAGCGCCCATCTTGTCAGGACCTGCCGCGGGAAAGCGGCACGCCGGAATCCCGGCCGGCTACCATCAATATGGACCGCCCGCCGGCCCCGTCCGCGTCGGCAACGAACAGGAAGGCATCTCGATGAAGTCTCTCGGCAAGAAAGCGTCCGGCCCCAGGCTGGAAAAAATGCAAGCGTCGCCGCTTTGGTCCGGCAGCGGTTTCCGCAACATCTACCCTATCGATCCCGCCTTGCGCGACCCGTCGGCAACCATGCCGTCCCTGCGCGACTTCCTGTGCGGCGGCGAGCGCCGGGCGCCCTCCGCGCCGCTTCCGGCCGACAACCCGCTGGATGCCTGGCGCAAGCCAGCCCAGTCCGGCCTGCGCGCCACCTGGCTCGGACATTCCACCGTGCTGATCGAAATCGACGGCCTGCGCCTGCTGACCGACCCGGTATGGGGCCCCCGCGCCTCCCCCACCCGGTTGGCCGGGCCCAAGCGCTTCCAGCCGGTGCCGATCAAGCTGAAGCAGCTGCCGCCGCTGGATCTGGTGCTGGTATCGCACGATCACTACGACCATCTCGATTACCCCACCATCCGCGAGCTGGCCAAGACCGACGTCCCCTTCGTCACCGCGCTGGGCGTGGGCGCCCACCTGGAAGCCTTCGGCGTGCGGCCGGAGCGGATCACCGAGCTGGACTGGTGGGAAAGCTATCGTCATCCCGAATCCGACCTGACCGTCACCGCCACGCCCTCGCAACACTTCTCCGGACGCGGCTTGAAAGACCGCAACGCCACGCTGTGGTCGTCGCTGTCCATCCGCAGCGACCGGCATTCCGTATTCTTCAGCGGCGACACCGGCCTGTCCGGACAATTCGCCGAAATCCGCGATCGGATGGGTCCTTTCGATCTGGTGATGCTGGAAGTGGGCGCCCATCATCCCGCCTGGGGCGACATCCACCTGGGGCCGGACAATGCGTTGAAAGCGCTGGACCTGCTGGGCGGCGGCGCCTTCCTGCCGGTGCATTGGGGCACCTTCAATCTGGCGATGCACGCCTGGGACGCGCCAGCCCAGTCCCTGCTGGCCAGCGGCGAAAAAGAGAATGTCCGGCTGATGATGCCGCGGCTGGGACAAGCGGTGGAGCCGGCTCACGCCGAGCGCCCCCATCCCTGGTGGCGCGAGGTGGACAGCGTGGCGGCCCCGCCCGCACCCATCGCGCCGGAAGCGGACGCGCCGCTGCCGAAATCGATGCCCTGGCCGTTGGACTGAAGCCGTTCAGGCCGCCACCTCGCGGCGGCCCGCCAGGCGCATTCATCCGCTGGCGGCATCCATTCCATGCCTTTGCGCAAAATCAAAAGCGAGCGACCATTTTCTATTGAGTTTTTACTCCATCTGGGTATATTTAGAAATTGCTGACAAATGTTGGCGTTTTTATAAACCATTTAATATGTCCAGCCATTCAAAGCATCAGAATGCTGCGCAGCCCGGGAGTCCGCTCATGATGAAAACGTTTGCCGCCTTCTCCGCTCTAGCCGCCGCCGCGGCCGGTATCGCCAGTCCAGCCGCCCAGGCCGGCGCCTTCGCGCCCTATGTGGACATGACCTTGTGGCCGACGCCCCAAATCGACAAGCTGGGCATCAATCAAGGCATCCAGCAATTCACCCTCGCCTTCGTCGTCGCCAAGGGCGGCTGCGCGCCCTCCTGGGGCGGCGTGCTGGCCATTCCGGGCAGCGGTTCCGATCAACAGCTGAGCGCCATCCGCAACGGCATCGATAATTTCCGCGGCAAGGGCGGCGAAGTGATGGTGTCCTTCGGCGGAGCCAATGGCACCCCGCTGCAGCAGGCCTGCACCACCAACGCCAGCCTGCAGGCCGCCTACCAGACCGTGCTGGATACCTACAACCTGTCCCGCATCGATTTCGACATCGAAGGCGGCGCGCAAACCGACACCGCCGCCAACAACCGCAACTTCGCGGTGGTGGCCGCGCTGCAAAAGAATTACAAGGCCAAAAGCAAGACGCTGCATGTATCGCTGACCCTGCCGGCCATGCCCTTCGGCCTGACCCAGGATGGCCAGCGCGTGCTCGCCTCCGCGCTCGCCAACGGCGTGGCGCTGGACACCGTCAACATCATGGCGATGGACTACGGCCAGTCCAATCCAAACATGGGCGCCGCCGCCAAACAGGCCGCCCAGGCGCTGTACGGACAGATCGACGCCGCTTACAAGGCCCACGGCCAGACTCTGACCGACGCCCAGCTGTGGCAAAAGGTAGGCGTCACGCCCATGGCGGGCCTGAACGACACCCAGCCGGAAACCTTCACCGTGGACAACGCCAAGGACCTGTACGGCATGGCCAACAGCAATCGCTTCGGACTGCTGTCGATGTGGTCGATCAGCCGCGACAAGTCTTGCCCCAATAACGGCCATTATGTCGACGCGCAATGCTCCGGCATCGTGCAGACGCCTTACGCCTTCACCAATGTGTTCAAAGGCTTCAAAGACCATTGGGGCAGCGGCGTCACCCAGGATCCGAATTACGGCGGCGGCGACAACGGCAGTGGCGGCGGTCCGGTGAACGGCCAGCCGTGGTCGTCGGGCCAGGTCTACAACACCGGCAATACCGTCACCTACTCCGGCGCCACCTGGAAAGCCCAGTGGTGGACCCAGGGCGACGTGCCCGGCCAGGCCTCGGTGTGGCAGCAACAGGGCGGCGGCCTGCAGCAATGGTCGGCTACCGCCGCCTATTCGGCCAAGGACTGCGCGCTGTACCAGGGCAAGAAGTACTGCGCCAAATGGTGGAGCCAGGGCAATCTGCCCACCGCCGGCGATCCGTGGGCGCTGTCCAACTGAGCGGACGCTCCCCGCAAAAGCCAAGCCGGGCATGCGCCCGGCTTTTTTTATTCCTCCCGATCTAGCCCGGTATCTCAGGCTCCACCAGCGCCGCCAGCTGCTTCAGCGACTGCTGCCAGCCCAGATAGCAGTTTTCCGGCGGGATCGCGTCCGGAATCCCATCCTGCACGATGACGAGATCGGTACCGCAGGACAGCGGGGCCAGCGTGATGGTGGTGGTCATTTCGCCGGGCAGGTTGGCATCGTCGAAACGGTCGGTGTAACGGATGCGCTCGCCCGGAACCAGCTCCAGGTAACGGCCGCCGAACGCATGTTTTTGGCCGCTGGAGAACACGATGAATTCCATCTTGTAGCTGCCGCCGACGCGGACATCGCGTTCCAGCACTCGGCAGACGAAGCCCTCGGGCGGCAGCCATTTGGCCAGGGCCAGCGGATCGATGAAGGCGCGGTAGACACGCGCCGGCGGCGCGCTCAGCACGCGGTGCAGACGTATCGTATTGGGCATGGCTGGCTCCTTGTCGGCGGGAAAGCTGGCTTAAGCAAGATAGCACAATGACATTTCACTGGCGCGCCAGATCGTACTCCATCTGCCAGTCGAATGGCTCCAGTTCGATCTGGGGGCCATGCAGCCAGCACGCCGGCGCGCAGCCGCAACGCTCATAGAACGACACCGTCTCGATGGCCGAATGCGAGGAGATGTACAGCCGGCGCGCGCCCATGGCCCTGCCGCCGGCAACGCAGGCGGCCATCAGCTCCCGCCCCAGCCCGCGGCCGCGCCAGCGGGCGTCCACCTGCAATTCCTTCAACTGCCGATATTCGCCATCCGGCCCCAGCGGCTCCGGCGAAATGGCGGCGAAACCGGCCAGGCTTTCGCCGTCCATCGCTGCCCACACCCGCCCGGCACCCGCCATCGCGGCCAGCTCGCGGCACAGCGCCCGCCGCTCGTCCGGCGACCAGTCGTCGATGAACGGTTCGGCCGCGATGCGCCTGTCGCCGGGGGCGCCGCGATACACCAGCGTCACCTCCTGCCAGCGCTGGAAATCGGCAAGCCAGCGCTCGTCGATATCGGCCGCGCTCAGGCGGCGGATGACCCAAGTGGAAGAAACGATGGTTGCGGAAGCGGACGGTTTCATGGCGGGCAGACAGGATCAGGACATTGCCATTATGCCAGCGAAACGGGCCGCCCTCGCGAGCGGCCCGTCTGTCGCGGCTGATTTACAGACTGGGGAAAGCGAACTGCGACGCCTCGTGGCTGGCGCGCTGCGGCCAGCGCTGGGTCACCGCCTTGCGCCGGGTATAGAAACGCACGCCGTCCGGACCGTAAGCATGCAGGTCACCGAACAGCGACCGCTTCCAGCCGCCGAAGCTGTGGTAGGCCACCGGCACCGGCAGCGGCACGTTGATGCCCACCATGCCCACCTCCACCGTATCTGCGAACAGCCGCGCCGCCTCGCCGTCGCGGGTGAAGATGCAGGTGCCGTTGCCGTATTCGTGGGCGTTGATCAGCGCGATCGCCTCCTCCAGATTGTCCACCCGCACCACGCACAGCACTGGTCCGAAGATCTCTTCCTGGTAGATGCGCATCTGAGGCGTCGCGCGGTCGAACAGGCAGCCGCCTAGGAAGAAGCCGCCCTCGTGGCCCGGCACCGTAATGCCGCGGCCGTCGACCACCAGCTCCGCGCCGGCCGCCACGCCGTCGGCGATATAGCCGCTGACCTTGTCCAGATGCGCGCGCGTCACCAGCGGGCCCATGTCCAGGCCCGGCGAGGTGCCCGGCCCCACTCTCAAAGCCTTGATCTGCGGCGTCAGTTTGGCGATCAGCGCATCGGCCGCCTGATCGCCGACGCAGACGGCGACCGAGATGGCCATGCAGCGCTCGCCGCAGGAGCCGTAGGCCGCGCCCATCAAGGCGTTGACGGTGTTGTCGAGATCGGCGTCCGGCAGCACCACCGCATGGTTCTTGGCCCCGCCCAGCGCCTGCACCCGCTTGCCGCGGCGGCTGCCCTCGGCGTAGATGTATTCGGCGATGGGCGTGGAGCCGACGAAGCTGACAGCCTTGACTTCCGGCGCCGCCAGCAGCGCGTCCACCGCCTCCTTGTCGCCGTGCACCACGTTGAGCACGCCACGGGGCAGGCCGGCTTCATGCAGCAGACGGGCGATCAGCAGCGTGGAGCTGGGGTCGCGTTCCGACGGTTTCAGGATAAAGGTGTTGCCGCAGGCGATGGCCAGCGGATACATCCACAGCGGCACCATGGCCGGAAAGTTGAACGGCGTGATGCCGGCCACCACGCCCAGCGGCTGGAAGTCGCTCCAGGCGTCGATATTGGGGCCGGCGTTGCGGCTGTACTCGCCCTTCAGCAGCTCCGGTGCGGCGCAGGCGTATTCGACGTTCTCGATGCCGCGCTTCAGCTCCCCAGCGGCATCCTCCAGCGTCTTGCCGTGCTCGCGGCTGATCAGCGGCACGATCTCGGCCTCATGCTGCTCCAACAGCTGTTTGAAGCGGAACAATACTTGCGCCCGCTTGGCCGGCGGGGTGTCGCGCCAGGCCGGAAACGCCGCCTGCGCGGCCTCTACCGCCTGCGCGACGGTGGCGGCGTCCGCCAATTGAACGTCGGCGATGGCTTCGCCGGTGGACGGATTGAAAACCGGCGCGCGGCGGCTGCCGCCGTCGCAGGCCTCGCCGTTGATCAAATGCTGCAAAGTCGTCATTTCAGGTTCTCTGGTATCGATGGGAAATCAGTTCAGGCCAGTTGGGACAGCGTCTCGCCGACGGCGTCGAACAGGCTGTCCAGCTCTTGCGGCGTGGTGGTGAACGGAGGGCCGAACTGCAGCGCGTCGCCGCCGTAACGGACGTAGAAGCCCTTGCGCCACAGCGCCATCGCCGCCTCGTACGGCCGCACGATGGCGTCGCCGCCGCGCGGCGCGATCTGCACCGCGCCGGCCAGGCCGCAGTTGCGGATGTCCGCCACCTGCGGCAGGCCTTTCAGGCCGTGGATGCCGCGCTCGAAATGCGGCGCCAGCTCCGCCGCGCGCGCCACCAGGTTTTCGTTCTCCAGCACGTCCAGCGCCGCCAGCGCCGCCGCGCAGGCCACCGGATGGGCGGAATAGGTGTAACCGTGGGCGAATTCCACCGCGTACTCCGGCGTGCTCTGCGCCATGAAGGCGTCGTAGATTTCGCTGGTCGCCACCACCGCGCCCATCGGCAACGCGCCGTTGGTCAGCTGCTTGGCCAGATTCATGATGTCCGGCGTCACGCCGAAATAGTCAGCGCCGAACAAGGCCCCGGTGCGGCCGAAGCCGGTGATCACCTCGTCGAAGATCAGCAAGATGCCATGCTGGCTGCAAATTTCGCGCAGGCGTTTCAGATAACCCTGCGGCGGCACGATGACGCCGGCCGAGCCGGCCATCGGCTCCACGATCACCGCGGCGATATTGGAGGCGTCGTGCAGCTCGATCAGCCGCAGCAGATCGTCCGCCAGCTCCGCGCCATGCTCGGGCAAGCCGCGGCTGAAGGCGTTGGCCGGAAGCAGGGTGTGCGGCAGATGGTCCGCGTCCATCAGCGGGCCGAACAATTTGCGGTTGCCATTCATGCCGCCCAGGCTGGTGCCGGCAATGTTGACGCCGTGGTAGCCGCGGGCGCGGCCGATCAATTTGGTCTTGGACGCCTGGCCCTTCAGCCGCCAGTAGGCGCGCGCCATCTTCACCGCGGTGTCCGCGCACTCGGAGCCGGAGTTGGTGAAAAACACGTGATTCAGTTCGCCCGGCGCCATCGCCGCCACCCGCTCGGCCAGCCGGAACGACAGCGGATGGCCAAACTGGAAGCCCGGCGAATAGTCCAGCGTCGACAACTGGCGATAGGCCGCCTCGGCGATCTCCTTGCGGCTGTGGCCGGCGCCGCAACACCACAAGCCGGACAGGCTGTCGAAGATGCGGCGGCCCTGGTCGTCGATCAGGTAATTGCCCTCGCCGGCGACGATCATGCGCGGATCGCGCTGGAAATTGCGGTTGGCGCTGAACGGCATCCAGTGCGCGCGCAGGTCGAGATTGGAGAATTCGGAGCGGGTGGTGAGCGGGTTCATGTCGGGCACCTGTGGCGGGAATATGGACACAGCATGCCGCGGACATTGCGTGAGTTAAATGCTATCTTTCTTATGTTCAGATTAGAAATAACTCAACTTATGAACCGCAAACCGGCATTGGGGCAGGTCAGCGATTTCGATATCCGGCTGCTGCGGCTGTTCCGCGCCGTGGCCGAGTGCGGCGGCTTTTCCGCCGCAGAGGGCGTGCTGGGCATCAGCCGCTCCGCCATCAGCCTGCAGATGGGCGATCTGGAAAAACGCCTCGGCATCCGGCTGTGCCAGCGCGGCCGCGCCGGCTTCGCCCTCACCGACGAGGGCCGCGAGGTGCTGCGCGCCAGCCAGATGCTGCTGGCGGCGCTGGAGGACTTCCGCAGCGAGGTGAATCTGCTGCACCGCCAGCTACGCGGCGAATTGAACATCGGCATCATCAACAACCTGGTCACGCTGCCCAAGATGCGCATCACCCAGGCGCTGCGCGCGCTGGCCAAGCAAGGGCCGGACGTGCGCATCAATATCGGCATGATGACGCCCAACGACATTGAAACCGGGTTGATGGACGGCCAGCTGCACGCCGGCGTGGTGCCGCTGATCCAGCCCTTGTCCGGGCTGGACTACCTGCCGCTGTACGAGGAGCGCTCGCAGCTCTACTGCAGCCGCGAGCATCCGTTGTTCGTCCAGCGCGACGACGATCTGGCCGAGGCGGACCTCGCCGCCGCCGACGCCGTAGCCCCGGGCTACCGCTTGCCGCCGCAGGCCCAGGCGCTGCAACAACGGCTCAAGCCCATCGCCACCGCGTCCGACCGCGAAGGCATCGCGTTTTTGATCCTCACCGGCCGCTACATCGGCTATCTACCCGAGCACTTCGCCGCCAGCTGGGTAACGCAAGGCCTGATGCGTCCATTGCTGCCGACCGTCTGCCACTACGACGCGCCGCTGGCGCTGGCGGTACGCAAGGGCCGGCGCGCGAACCTGATTCTGGAGCGATTTTTGCAGGAACTGGAACGCACGAGCTGATCCCGCGAAATCAAGGAATGTACTGGCAGATGCGCGCCACCAAGCGCTCAAGGTCGTCATTCTTGAACTCCAGGCCGGACTGGACATGGAATGCGCCGCCGCGGGACTCCACCACCAGCCACCGTCCCAGCGGAAACAAGCCGAACAGACGCCGCCCCCGCCTCAGGCCAACGGACGCGATATCCTCCAACGGCACCCGCCATCGCAAGGCATCGCCTCGAAGCACGGACAAGCCCTGCTCATCGAACACAATGCGCGCCGGCTTGAGCCTTCTGCCTGAAAACCGCCCCAAGATGCTCATTTCCGGAACCATCCGCATTCCCCGCGACGCGCTCGCCGCTCAAGCCAGCCACAGCAGCGCGATGCCCAGCGCCGCCGGCAAAGCCTGCACGAACAGAATGCGCCGGTTGACGGTGGCGGCGCCGAACACGCCTGCCGCCAGCACGCAAGCCAGGAAAAACAGCTTGATCTGGAACCCGAACGCGCCCTGCCACAGCCCCCAGGCCAGGCCGGCGGCGAGGAAGCCGTTGTACAAGCCCTGGTTGGCGGCCAGCACCTTGGTGTCCCGCGCCCTCTCCGGCGTCAGGCGGAAGGTCTTCATCCCCAGCGGCTTGTCCCACAAAAACATTTCCAGGATCAGGAAATAGACGTGCAGCAACGCCACCAGGGCGACGACGATGTCGGCGGCCTGGCTCATGGCGTCTCCCCTGCCGGGATGGGTCGAAAAATGATATCGGACATGGCTCCCCCTTGGAAAAAGCCGGACTTCGTTAGAGTCCGGCCTTAACTGCATATTGCGCCAAAGGGAAAGCCATGCCAACCGGGCCTCACGCGGCGTTGGGCGGTTCTTCCGGCGGTTTCTCCGGCGGCTTGGCGTTCACCAGCCGCGGGCGGCGGTAACCATTCTTCTGCTTCAGCGTGGAGAGCAGGAACCGGGTATACGGCTGGCAGCCGATTTCATGGAATAGAAAACGAACGGTGTCCACATCCGGCGTCACCCCGCCGCCTGCCAGCAAGGAGCTCGCGGCATTGGCCACCACCTTGTCCGCCTGCTGGCGGCGCGGATCGCCGTCCGGCAGCGCCAGCCTTTCATTCAGGCCGGCGATGATGGCGACGTCGGCCAGCCCCAGCTTGGCCAACGACCCGCAGTGCGCGCTGAAATGCCGCCAGACGATGGCCTGGCTGCCCAGCCGCAGAATGAACTTGAACGCGAAGCCGGTGCGGATGGACAGCAGCACCGGATCGGTGCCTATCAGCTGCTCGATGGAGTTGACGCCCTCGGCCGACAAGCCGGCGGCGATGTCTGCGGTCACGCCCTCCAGCCTGATCAGCTTGTCGCTGTTCTGTTCCTGTTCGCTGGCGCCGAAGCTGCGCGCCGCCACCCGGCGCAACAGGCGCAGCAGAACGTCCATGGGGAAGGCGCCGATGGCGAAGGCCGTCACGGTCTGCCACGCCGATGCCGCGCTGGCCGCATCCACCGCGCCAACCGCCGCGCCTATCGGAATGGCCAGCGTCATCCGCAGCGCGTACCAGTAGACATCCGCCACGTTCAGGCTGCGCCGCCGCACCGCCGTCACCATATCGCTGACCACGAACAGGTATGCGCCGGCGATGGAGGCCGTGATGATCAGATTATTGACCGGCAGCGTCAGCCTGCCCATTTCCGCGAACACATACAGCGTGGCCATGAAGATAATGGCCACCTCCAGCAGCAAAAGCGGTGTGATGAACACGCCCCGTCCGTAGTGTTCCTTGTAAATCTTCTCGAACAGACAGTCCGCCGCCGCGTCCACCTCCGGCGAGTCCGCCGGCGGCGGCCAGTCCTTCAGCAGCGGCTCCTTGTCGGTGCGCGGCTGCCAGAACTGGCGCAGATAGAAGGCCAGCGCGCCATTGTTGAGCCGGTTGCGGAACTCCTCGTAGCGCGCGCCCCAGCCGGTGACCAGGAAGCGGATCAGCGGCGCGGCCGACAGGCAGGTGGCCAACAGCAATAGCGTGACATAGCCGCTCAGGTAAAGCCGGGAAAACTCGCTGGCGGCCAATGGATACACGATTCCCAAGCCGGCGGCGTCCAGCGCCAGCACGCACGCCCAGATGCCATAGTATTTCGGGTCTTTCATGGCATTGCCCTCCGCCTCTCGGGACCGGCTTTCAGGTTAGACCTGAATGAAAACGTCTCATATAGTACTAATAACTAGCGCTCCGCTCTGGCATGCGGCGCCAGCAACGCCTCCAGCCAGATCAGAAAAGCCTGCACCCGCCGCGATAGATGCCGCCGGCTGGGATAAACCAGATACGCCGGCATCACCTTCACCAGCTCTCCCCTCTCCAGGTGAGCGGCCACATCGAAGCGCGGCGCCTGGATCAGCCCTGGCTGCGCCATACGGAAGGCCACCGCGACATCATCCGCCGCTTCGGCCGCTTTCCCCACTGCAACCGGATACCCGGCCGTCCCTCCACGCCGGAGGAAACCGCTTTTCTGCGCGATGGCGGCTTCGCCCTGCTGGCCAGCCCGGCGCGACGCCTGAAGAAAAAGTGGATTCGCATCGCCGATTGCGCCCATAATCCCGAAATCTCCGCCTCATCAGCATTTCACCGGCCATCGCGCGCCCCTCGCCTCTCTCCCCGTCGCCCAGTCATACCTGTCCTTTAGTTCAGGTACGCTAATGAAGCAGAATGTTCGCCTTGTTGACGCGATGCCTCCCACATAAAATGCTGGTTCTTTTCGGTTTTCTCACTTTCAAGCCCTGCTTCAAGGGCGCTTTCGTTTTGGACAATCGATGGACCTTGACAGCCTTCTTTCCTCCTTCGCCTCGGCCTTCAATCAAGACCAGCGCCTGCTCACCCTGGAGCTGGGCAGCGGGCAGGTCGCCGCCGAGCAGCTGCTGCCGCAAAGCCTGGATGGCGAAGAGGGCGTGTCCAAGGCCTATCGTTATCAACTCACCTGCCTCTCCCCCGACGGCGCCATCGAACTCAAGACCCTGCTCGGCCAGTCCGCCCGCATCGGCATCGCCGACGCCCAAGGCCAGGAAACTGTCCGCTGCGGCGTGGTCAGCCAGGCCCGGCTGATGGGTTCCGACGGCGGCTTCGCCCAGTACGGCCTGACCATCGAGCCGCCAATCGCGCTGCTGCGCCACCGCCGCACCTCGCGGGTGTTCCAGGACTTGAGCGTGCCGGACATCGTCCAGCAGATCGTCCACGAGCACCAGGCGGCCAACCCGGTGTTCGCCCGCGCGCAGGCCATCGAGTTCAAGGTCGGCCCGGCGCAGCCGCGGAGCTACTGCCTGCAGTACCGCGAGGACGATTTCAGCTTCATCGTCCGCCTGCTGCATGAAGAGGGCTACGCCTGGCGCTTCGAGCATGTGGACGGCGACAGCCCGCAGGTCAAGCTGGCGGTGTTCGACGACGCCTACAGCCTGCCGCCGGCCGAGATCGAGCGCGTGCGCTTCCACCGCAGCGACGCCACCGAAGAGGAAGACGGCCTCACCGACTGGAACGCCAGCCGCCAGATCGTCCCCGGCAACGTGGCGCTGGCCACCTTCGACTACCAGCCGGTGTCCACCCAGCACACCGGCGACAGCAGCCAGATCGACCAGGGCCAGGGCGGCCAGGCGCTGCAATCCAGCCTGCAGGACTACGACCCGCAGGGCCTGTATTACGCCGGCGACGCCGACCAGCTGTCGCACTACGCCCGGCTGCGGCAACAGGCGCACGACCTGCAAGCCAAGCAATTCGAAGGCGGCGGCTCCATCCGCGGCCTGACCGCCGGCCAATGGTTCCGCCTGGACGACCACCCGGCGCACGAGGCCGACAGCCACGAGCAGCGCGAATTCGTCGTCACCGGCCAAAGCTTTCAGGTGCGCAACAACCTGCCGACCGACCTGAAAGCCATCCTGCCGGCGGGCGACCAGGCCGACGCGCCGTTCACCACCCGGATCCAGGCCCAGCGCCGCGGCATCCCGCTGACCCCGGCCTACGCCGGCACCGCCTCCGCCAAACCCACCTCGCTCGGCGTGCAGACCGCCACCGTGGTCGGCCCCGCCGGCGAGGAAGTCCACACCGACGCCCAGGGCCGGATCAAGGTGCAGTTCCACTGGCAGCGGCCGGAAGAGCATCCCACTATCGGCGCCGGCCTCGACGACAAATCCTCCTGCTGGCTGCGCGTCGCCATGCCCAGCGCCGGCGCTGGCTGGGGCCACCAGTTCATCCCGCGCATCGGCCAGGAAGTGCTGGTCGACTTCATCGAAGGCGACATCGACCGCCCGGTGATCACCGGCGTGTTGTACAACGGCAGCCACCCGACGCCAGACTTCAGCGGCGCCGGCTCGCTCCCCGCCAACAAGACCCTGTCCGGCATCAAATCCAAAGAACACCAGGGCGGCGGCTACAGCGAGCTGCTGTTCGACGACACCCCTGGCGAAGTGCGCGCCAAGCTGTCGAGCGAACCGGGCAAGACCCAGCTCAACCAGGGCTACCTCGCCCACCCGCGCAGCAACGGCAAAGCCCAACCGCGCGGCGACGGCTTCGAACTCAGAACCGACCACCACGGCGCCATCCGCGCGGCCCACGGCCTGCTGCTGTCCACCGAAGCGCAGAACGGCGCATCCGGCAAACAGCTGGCGCGCGAGCACGCCCAGAGCCAGCTCGACGCCGCGCTGAGCCTCTCCCAGGCGCTGGCCGAGACCGCCACCGGCCAACTGGCCGACACCATGGAAACCGGGCCCGACGAAATCGGCCCGGACAACGCCAAGGCCGGCAAGAAACCGGATGGCCACCTGCAGCACCACGCCGACGCGCTGAAAGCCTGGGAAGCGGGAACCAACACCGATAAGGACGGCAAAACCGCGAAAGAGCAAGCCGGACAGCAGCCGCTGCTGATCCTGTCCGCACCCGCAGGCATCGCCTCCCTGACCGAGCAAAGCCAAACCCTCAGCGCTGGCCAGAACCTGAACCTGGTCGCCCAGCGCGACGCCAACCACACCACCGGCCGCCGCTGGATTCACAACGTCGGCCAGCACATCAGCCTGTTCGTGGCGGGGGTGAAGGACAAGGTGGCGCTGAAGCTGATCGCGGCGAAGGGCAAGGTGCAGGTGCAGGCGCAGAGCGACGCGATGGAGCTGACGGCGGATAAGGATCTGACCATCACCTCGGCCAAGGGCAAAGTGCAGATCGCCGCCAGCCAGGAAATTCTGCTGACCAGCGGCGGCGGCTACATCCGCATCGCCGGCGGCAATATCGAAATCCACTGCCCCAGCGAAGTCAGCGTCAAGGGCGCCAGCCATAGCCTGAGCGGCCCGGCCAGCCTCAGCACCCCTACCCCGGTTTTCGCCAAGCCCGGCACCGGCAATCTGCAGGTGATCCACGAATTCGCCAACGGCTTCTCGATGAACCAGGGCAAGTTCGTCGTCACCGACGCGCTGGGCGTCAAGCACAGCGGCGTGCTGGACGAGGCCGGCAAGGCGATGGTGCATGGCTTGCCGGTGGGTCCTGCCCAAGTCGATTTCCTGGGCCGGCCGCACAAGGACAAGGCCGACATCTTCCCCTTCGTGGAGCAGCCGGAAGAGGCGGTGAAACAGCTGACGGGAGGAGAGGCGGTGAAGAAGCAGGCGATGAGCCAGCTCTCCAGCCTGGTCGGCAAGACGATGCCGCCGGGCGTCGCCGCGGCCGCCGGCCAACTGTCCCAAGCCAAGAATGCGCTGGACCAGGCCAAGCAAGTGGCCGGCCAGGCGCAGGCCATGCTGCAGCAGGCACGCGATGTGAAGCAACTGGCTTCCTCCGCCGCCACCGTTCCGAACGCAGCCAACCTGCTCAAAAAAATACTCTAAAAGATACTCGCCATCATGACGACCGCAGCCCTCGCACGCCCCGTAGCCGTTATTCCCGCCACGCCTCAAGCCGCAGCCCAGGCGCTGCAGCAGACAGGCAAAGACTTCGATCAATGGCTGCGCAGCATCAGCGACGGCCACCTGTCGGTGGAAAGCCTGAAGACCATCGCCTCTGCTGTGCCGGTAGTGGGCAACCTGATTTCCATCGGCGACGTCATCGTCGACATCGTCGACATGTCGGAAAAGTCCCGCGCCAACCAGGAAGTGGATGTCTTCGACTGGCTATTCCTCGGCGTGGACCTGATCGGCGTGATCCCGGCTGCCGGTGGCCTGTTCAAGATGGGCGCGCGGCCCACGCTGAAGCTGTGCGCCACCAGCATGCGCCGCGCCGGAAAGGACTGGGCGAAAGGCGAGATCGAAGCGGGCCTGGCGGCCAAGCTGGTTACCATGCTGCCAGCCAGTTACCGCAATTCGCCGGCGGAGTGGGTGAAGTACGTAGATGGCAAGATCCAGGATGAGCTGAAAGTCTGCGGCGCCAAAGGTTCAACCATCATCGCCGGCATGGGCGAACTGCTGACCAGTCTGGGCACCGGCAAGTTCGGCGCCTATGTGCAAAAGAACGTCAAGCACGCGCCGGTCAGGTACAACCTCAATAAAACCAATGACCAGGGCTTTTGGGGCACGGTCAGCGCCCACCTGCACTCGCTGAACCAGGCCGCGGCCGATGCCGGCACCGAGGCAGCCGCCGGCATGACGGTGGCCGCCGCCAAGCAGATCGACTCCATCCTGAAAGGCACGGTTTCCGCCCGCCTGATGCAACGCCTGGGCGCGGCCATGGCAAAATGGGCGGGCATGCTGGTGGACATGCTGATGAAGATGTACAGCAGCCACCTGAAGCCACTGCTGGACAAGCTGCTGAAAGCCTTCCTCAACCATCTGCCGAAAAAAGCGGCGGCGGTGGCGACCAAAGCGGTGAATACCGCCAAGAAAAAGGTCGAACAGACCGTGAAGGAAGTTGCTGCCAAGCTCAAGCAGCTGGCCAAACCAGGGCCCAAATGTGCGTGCGCTAGCACTCAGGCCTCCATCGGGTACGCTTTTGGCGACGAGTCACTGCAACACACCGACTTCAGCCTTCCGGGTATTCTTCCTATTGTTTGGACGCGGCAATATCGCTCCAACTTTGGCGGCAACGATCAAAAAGGCGAGTTCGGCGCGCGCTGGAGTCTTGCCTATGCCGCCCGCTTCGATATGGAAGGCGGGCTGCTGAAATTCCACGACGACAGTGGCCGCACACTGGAGTATCCGCTGCTGCCGGAAGGCGAGTCGCACAAAGACGGCATTGAGGGCTTCACCTTAACCCGTTTGTCCGACACCCTGCTGTCGCAGACCTTCGGTCATGACCTGATCCAGCTGTACGAACGCCATGGCGACAGCTTTCGCCTGGCACTGATCAAGGACCGCGCGGGCAACAGCATCGCGATGAACTTCCGCGACGGTCGCCTCAGCCAATTGGTCAGCAGCGCCGGCTACGCGGTGGACCTGAACCACGACTCCCTCGGCCGCGTCACCCGCGCCACCCTGCAGAATCTGGAAACCGGCCTGCCGCAACGCACGCTGGCCGAATACCGCTACAGCGACATCCCGCAACTGGGCGGCGATGCCGGCGACCTGCTGTCCGCCACCGATGAAAACGGCGAAAGCTGGAGCTATCAGTACCAGCATCACCTGATCACCCGCTACACCGACCGCACCGGCCGCGGCATCACGCTGGAATGGGATGGCGCGCATCTGGACGCTCGCGCCATCCGCGAATACGCCGACGACGGCAGCCTAGACGTGCGCCTGGCCTGGGATGAGAACATTGATCTCACCTATGTCACCGACGCCTATGGACGCACCACCGAGTATTACTTCGACGAAAAAGGCTACAACTACCGCATCGTCTATCCGGACCACAAAGAAGAGTGGTTTGAATTCGATGGCGACAAGAAGCTGCTCAGCCATATTCGCCCGGACGGCACGCAAGACAGTTACGACTACGACGCCAACGGCAATCTGATCTGGCACGAGCGCGCCGACGGCAGCGAAGTGCACTTCGCCTACGACAAGCAGGACAATCTGGTCGAGATCATCGACCCGATGGGCGAGAAATGGCTGCGCGCCTACGACGACAAGGGCCAACTGATCGAGGAAACCGACCCGCTCGGCCACAAGACCAAGTATGCCTACAACGAGCAAGGCCTGCCGGTGACCATCACCGACGCCAAGGGCGGCGCCAAGAAGATCGCCTATCGTCCGGACGGCCTGCTGGAAAGCTATACCGACTGTTCCGGCAGCGCCACCCAGTGGCAGTACGACGAACGCGGCCGCCCGCTGCTGATCGTCGATGCGATGGGCAACGCCACCCGCTATCAGTACGCCGCCAACGGCACGCTGCAAGCCATCGTCCAGCCGGACGGACAGGCCACCCAGCTGGAACACGACGCCGAAGCCCGCCTGCTGAAAATCACCGACCCGCTGGGCCGCGGCACCCATTACGAATACGACAAGGCCGGCCGGCTGCAAAAGCGCACCGACGCCAACGGCCACAGCCTGGGCTACCAGTACGACAAGCTGGGCCGCCTCACCGCGCTGCGCAACGAGAACCACCGCTATTACCGCTTCGACTACGATGACGGCGGCCGCCTGACGGCCGAAACCGGCTTCGACGGCAGCGCCACCCGCTATGTCTACGACAACGCCGGCCGCCTGGCACAGCAGGTGGAAGGCGACATCGCCACCGACTTCCGCTACAACCGCGCCGGCCGCCTGATCGAGCGCAGCGCGCCGAACAGCAAGGAAAGCTTCGGCTACGACCCGGCCGGCCGACTGTTCCAGGCCAAAAATCGCTATGCCAGCCTGCGCTGGGTGTACGACGCCGTCGGCAACGTTTCAGAGGAGCACCACGGCTACCACGTCGCCGGCGTCAAGAAAACCTATCGCTGGCAGCACGAGCACGACAAGCTGGGCAACCGCATCGCCACCATCCGCCCGGACGGCCACCGCGTGGACGTGCTCAACTACGGCAGCGGCCACGTCCACGGCCTGCTGTTCGGCCAGCGCGACATCTTCAACCTGGAGCGCGACAAGCTGCACCGCGAAACCCAGCGGGTGCTGGGCAATGCGTTGCAGCAGACCCTGGCCTACGACAAGGCCGGCCGCCTATCCAGCCAGCGGCTGATGGGCGCCACCCAGTGGAGCCGACAGTACCAGTACGACGCCGCCGGCCAACTGATCGGCATCGCCGACAATCGCAGCGGCCAGCTGAGTTACCGCTATGATCCGGTCGGCCGCTTGCTGGAGGCCGCCACCCCCAAGGGCGTGGAAAGCTTCCGCTTCGACCCCGCCGGCAACCTGCTGGACAACGCCCCGGCCGCCGACGGCCATCAGGACGACAGTCTGCTCGGCAACCTGCTGAGCCAGTACGCTGGCCGCCACTACCGCTACGACAGCCGCGGCAATCTGGTGGAGAAGCGCGTCAACGGCAACCTCACCAAGCTGGAATGGGACAGCCACAACCGTCTGTCCCGCCTCACAGCGCCGGGCGGCCAGCGCACCGACTACCACTACGACCCGCTGGGCCGCCGCATCGCCAAGATCAGCCAGGGCCAAGCCACGCTGTACGGCTGGGACGGCGACGTGCTGGCCTTCGAAACCCGCGATGAAGAAGCGGTGCACTACCTGTTCGAGCCGGACAGCTTCGTGCCGCTGGCCCAGGTGCACACCGACGCCATCCGCGGCGTCAAGGTTCCGGCCTGGAGCCAGCACAACCCCTACGACCCGGACAAGGACCCGTTGCGGCAGGCCGGCCCTGAGCCGAAAGCGCCGAAGGCAGTCTACTACTATCACACCGACCACCTGGGCACGCCGCAGGCGCTGACCGACGAGCAAGGCCAGCTGGCGCTGGAAATGGACTACCAGGCCTGGGGCCAGGCACGCGAAGTCATCGCCGACACCGCCTCAAAAACCGGCATCCGCAACCCCTTCCGCTTCCAGGGGCAATATCATGACGATGAGTCTGGACTGCACTACAACCGTTATCGTTACTACGATCCGGAGATCGGGCGGTTTATTTCGCGCGATCCGATTGGATTGATGGGTGGGATTAATATCCACAGCTATGCGCCCAATCCATTAGAGTGGGTTGATCCGTTAGGACTTGCCAAAAAGAAAGCTAAGCCCTCCGCGCCGACTGCAGAAAAAGAATGCAAACAATGTCCTAATGAATGCAAAAACACTACAAGAATGAGGCATTACACTAGCATCAGCAGAGCAAACTCCATCATGGAAAGTGGACAAATCTTACCTGGTGAACATAACAGAGTATACATGGAGCCAGCTAACAAAAAACCTCTTAGTGTAAATGATGTCGCCAAAAAATATAGAATACCTCGGGAACGTGCCAATGCCTATGTTGAAACAGATGTATGCGAAGACGATATTGAATGGAAATCCAATCCACTTTACGGAACAAAAGAAGCTACGGTTAAAGGTGCTGTAAAATTACGAAATCCAACAATGAGCAAAAGGTGATTTTCATGAAAAAAAAAGATCAAGTTATTTTTGATGCAGTAGCGACACTTGGCTTCATTGATACAATTCTCTACAGACTTGGAACGAGTCTTGGAGAGAGAGATGCCTCCATCGAAACAATTCAAAGAGAATTATTTAATACCTTTTCAACTCTCGACATAGGAAATAGCATATCAGACATCCAATCCTCTTTAAGGGAATTAATTGAAGACTCTTTAATCTATGACGAAAACAACATGAGTAAGTTAGATTATATTATTCAAGAAAAGGTAAATAAATACACCCCACACAAAGAGGAGTAGAATAAAAAACTCATTAGCAATACAAATGCAAGTGAAATTTAAAATCAGAAACCTATGGCATTCACTCCCCCAGCCTGATACTCACCAAGATGGATGATGTCGGAAATTTTCGGCTGCTCAACAGCCGATTTGGTACAAGAAGCTAGCTATCGTCCAGCAGATCAGGCCTTGTATATAACCGATCTGCTGGCCAAACTGGCGGACGAAGATCGCACCATGCTGGTTGGAATGATCGAACAGCTTGCAGCTCGCATGCAAAAAAGCTAGCCCCGTTCCGCAACGGCCACCAGACCGCCGAAACCGGCTTCGATGGCAGCGCCACCCGCTATGTTTACGACAACGCCGGCCGCCTGGCGCAGCAGGTGGAAGGCGACGTCTCCACCGACTACCGCTACGACCGCGCCGGCCGCCTGATCGAGCGCAGTGCGCCGAACAGCAAGGAAAGCTTCGGCTACGACCCGGCCGGCCGCCTATCCAGCCAGCGGCTGATGGGCGCCACCCAGTGGAGCCGCCAGTACCAATACCACGCCGCCGGCCAACTCGTCGGCATCGCCGACAATCGCAGCGGCCAGCTGAGTTACCGCTATGATCCGGTCGGCCGCTTGCTGGAGGCCGCCACCCCCAAGGGCGTGGAAAGCTTCCGCTTCGACCCCGCCGGCAACCTGCTGGACAACGCCCCGGCCGCCGACGGCCATCAGGACGACAGTCTGCTCGGCAACCTGCTGAGCCAGTACGCTGGCCGCCACTACCGCTACGACAGCCGCGGCAATCTGGTGGAGAAGCGCGTCAACGGCAACCTCACCAAGCTGGAATGGGACAGCCACAACCGTCTGTCCCGCCTCACAGCGCCGGGCGGCCAGCGCACCGACTACCACTACGACCCGCTGGGCCGCCGCATCGCCAAGATCAGCCAGGGCCAAGCCACGCTGTACGGCTGGGACGGCGACGTGCTGGCCTTCGAAACCCGCGACGAGGAAGCGGTGCACTACCTGTTCGAGCCGGACAGCTTCGTGCCGCTGGCCCAGGTGCACACCGACGCCATCCGCGGCGTCAAAGTGCCGGCCTGGAGCCAGCACAACCCCTACGACCCGGACAAGGACCCGTTGCGGCAGGCCGGCCCTGAGCCGAAAGCGCCGAAGGCAGTCTACTACTATCACACCGACCACCTGGGCACCCCGCAAGCGCTGACCGACGAACAAGGCTTGCTCGCGCTGGAAATGGACTACCAGGCCTGGGGCGAAGCGCGCGAGGTCATCGCCGATGCCGCCTCAAAAGCCGGTATCCGCAACCCCTTCCGCTTCCAGGGGCAGTATCATGACGACGAGTCAGGACTGCACTATAACCGTCATCGCTACTATGATCCGGAGATCGGCCGGTTTATTTCGCGGGATCCTATTGGGCTGTTGGGCGGCGACCATTTATATCTATATGCGCCAAATCCAATAGAGTGGCTTGATCCGCATGGTCTAGATCGATTTCCAACCTGGATGCCAACAAAACAAGGTTATCAACGTCAGCACATCATTCCATACTCGCTAAAGGGGCACCCTGTATTCGACAAAGCGGGAATGGATGTCAACTCGTCTGGAAACATGATGTATATGCCTGTTTGCGAAGGAATTGATGCAAACAAAAAGGGCTATCATAGAGGCTGGACTGAAGAGCATGCCGCATACAATAGAATGATTCAAGGCAAGCTTGATGAAATGAATATAAAATCTAGGCAAGAAGGTTGGGATAAGACAAGAACCCAAAAAGAAGTATCCGATTTACAAAGAAAGCTAAGGACTGACCTAAACTCAGGAAAGCTAACTTGTACTTCAGCAACGATTCCAAAGAAAACCAAGAGATAAAGAGAACCACATGAAAATTTACAGCATGTATTCTACTGAAAAGAGTGAATTCTCTCTCATAGATATAAAGGATAAAAACGGAGACGTTATGGACTTCTTTATGTTAGGAATCGAAAATGAAAGATTTAAAAAAACTCACTTAAATGCAACCGCTCAAAGCTTTTTCAAAAAAGAAAACATTAGTAATTTTGATTACTTCGAACCCACAATGGCTTTCCCTATCTTTTCTGAAAAAGCAAACAATATTCTTCATGACAATTTAAAATCACAATTAGAGGCATACAAAATTAAAATACGAGTAGAAGATGAATTCATTGACGCATACGCCGGCAGAATATTAAACAGAAAGCCTATATTTGAAAGAGTAGATGATTATAAAATTCAGATAAGACAAGACTGTCAAATTGAAAGCAATGATTTAATCATAAGAGACATAAGCAATCCACAATTCTTTTTTGCCACAGAATTATTTAAAAAAATATGCATGGATTTTGGATTAAAAATTAAATTCAAAGATTTCTCCTTAATGAAATAAATTACCTTTACAATTGGCCAAATTACTTTACTACGCATTATTATGAAACTTCAACAACAATGAAATCAATCCCAGCAATAAAATTAATGACATAAAATAAATTAGCCAGCAAACCGGCTGCAATTAAAATAGATAACCATGCAGCTGAGCACATTACAGCACACAGATCAAATACTTTGTTAATCTCCAATTTATAACATAGGCGTCACTACATCAGCTTTAACAAAAAGTGCGACGTCCATTTCACTACTAAGAGTGGCTAAAAAATTTCTGATGCTGCGTTGCGCGGACTTACCTCAGTCGTGGAACTGATTTTTGTTAACCACTCTAAACGACAACATGAAAAAACATGATAATGACTACTATTTTATCAGTTATAAAAATGCAGAGATCGACCAGTATTAGCAGCAGATGAAGACACTGCCACTCTACCCTATACTTCGGAGAAAATTCCGTTCGGAGGAAGGCCATTAAAATTCTTCAACGGTGCACTGAACAAAAAGAATAAACACATATTTAAAAAAACGCCTCCTGACATTTTATTTCATGGTTCTGACATTGCAGTCAAAGATGATATCTATGAAAAACTGTCCTCAATGGATATCCCTAATTTAGCGATACATCCTGCAATATATGTTGATCACAATGATGTCTGGCACGAGAATTACTGGTTTCTAACATTCACAAAAAAGTTTGATTGCTGGGATCGTGATAAATCTTTCTATGCACCAGACCCCTTGACTGGTTTTGGCGACATTAGATACGAAGTAATTAGCTATCATCTAAATAGTGACTTATTGGATCAGACGAACATTAACGAACGCAAGCTGTTCAAAATGGGAGCAACTACTGAGGAATGGATTCTTGTTCATAAGAGCCTTGCGGGTCTTTTCAATCGAGCAGGTGTAGAGTTAGTTCCGGTTAAAGATTTTGGAACTACCTTCTTCCCGTAAAATATCTAATACCATCCCACGCACAATACCTAGGTTTACATCTTCACAGCACAAAATCTAGATTATATCTTTTGCAATTAATCAAAATTAAATAGGCCTGCCCATTAACTTTAAAACTGGCAGGCCTATTTTTATCCAATCAAATATTTACATCTCCCTCCCCCTCGCATAGAGGGCAATCAATCCTCACCTTGGGATCACCTTGGCATACGGGACAGTACGCTGGATGCTTCTCCGTCGCAAAAGCCAAGTCGCAAGGAACTTCCCCACTACCGTTACACTCCGGACATTTCATCTTCGTCATCGCGATACCTCCATCGATAAGAACAAGTCTCATGGACACGCATCAACTTTTCTTCCCCGCCCTCATCGCAAGATCAACTCATCATGCCGATTACCAACTTATAAAGTTGAGTATCAACCCTGACGGTCCTTCATGTCAATGGGGTGTCATTCGACCATATAGGTCGAATGGAGGACACTAGATGCAGAATGAAGACGCGCTAGCTAAGTCGGTTGGCAAAGCCATTGCCAAACGCCGGACATCTATCGGGCTCAAACAGGAGGAGGTGGCAGAAAAGCTTGGAATTGGCTTGGAAGCCATGTCTAGGATGGAGCGTGGAGTGGTCATCCCAACCATCACGCGCATGATGCAGCTGTCGGAAATTTTCGGCTGCTCAACCGCCGATTTGGTACAAGAAGCTAGCTATCGCCCAACAGATCAGGCCATGTATATAACCGATCTGCTGGCCAAACTGGCGGACGAAGATCGCACCATGCTGGTTGGAATGATCGAACAGCTTGCAGCTCGCCTGCAAAAAAGCTAGCCCCGTTCCGCAACGGCCCTCCAGACCTCCGAAACCGGCTTCGACGGCAGCATCACCCGCTATGTCTACGACAACGCCGGCCGCCTGGCACAGCAGGTGGAAGGCGACATCGCCACCGACTTCCGCTACAACCGCGCCGGCCGCCTGATCGAGCGCAGCGCGCCGAACAGCAAGGAAAGCTTCGGCTACGACCCGGCCGGCCGACTGTTCCAGGCCAAAAATCGCTATGCCAGCCTGCGCTGGGTGTACGACGCCGTCGGCAACGTTTCAGAGGAGCACCACGGCTACCACGTCGCCGGCGTCAAGGAAACCTATCGCTGGCAGCACGAGCACGACAAGCTGGGCAACCGCATCGCCACCATCCGCCCGGACGGCCACCGCGTGGACGTGCTCAACTACGGCAGCGGCCACGTCCACGGCCTGCTGTTCGGCCAGCGCGACATCTTCAACCTGGAGCGCGACAAGCTGCACCGCGAAACCCAGCGGGTGCTGGGCAATGCGTTGCAGCAGACCCTGGCCTACGACAAGGCCGGCCGCCTATCCAGCCAGCGGCTGATGGGCGCCACCCAGTTGAGCCGACAGTACCAGTACGACGCCGCCGGCCAACTGATCGGCATCGCCGACAATCGCAGCGGCCAGCTGAGTTACCGCTATGATCCAGTGGGCCGCTTGCTGGAGGCTGCCACCCCCAAGGGCGTGGAAAGCTTCCGCTTCGACCCCGCCGGCAACCTGCTGGACAACGCCCCTGCCGCCGACGGCCATCAGGGCGACAGCCTGCTCGGCAACCTGCTCAGCCAGTACGCCGGCCGCCACTACCGCTATGACAGCCGCGGCAATCTGGTGGAGAAACGCGTCAACGGCAGCCTCACCCAGCTGGAATGGGATAGCCACAACCGCCTCTCCCGCCTCATCGCCCCGGACGGCCAGCGCACCGACTACCATTACGACCCGCTGGGCCGCCGCATCGCCAAGATCAGCCAGGGCCAAGCCACGCTGTACGGCTGGGACGGCGACGTGCTGGCCTTTGAAACCCGCGATGAAGAAGCGGTGCACTACCTGTTCGAGCCGGACAGCTTCGTGCCGCTGGCCCAGGTGCACACCGACGCCATCCGCGGCGTCAAGGTTCCGGCCTGGAGCCAGCACAACCCCTACGACCCGGACAAGGACCCGTTGCGGCAGGCCGGCCCTGAGCCGAAAGCGCCGAAGGCAGTCTACTACTATCACACCGACCACCTGGGCACCCCGCAAGCGCTGACCGACGAACAAGGCGCGCTGGCGCTGGAAATGGACTACCAGGCCTGGGGCGAAGCGCGCGAGGTCATCGCCGATGCCGCCTCAAAAGCCGGCATCCGCAACCCCTTCCGCTTCCAGGGGCAGTATCATGACGACGAGTCCGGGCTGCACTATAACCGTCATCGCTACTATGATCCTGAGATCGGCCGGTTTATCTCAAAAGATCCGATTGGGCTAAAAGGCGGGGTTAATATATATGGATATGCAATAAATCCTATAACCTGGATGGACCCGCTGGGCTTGACTGGGAAGCAATTTACAGGAATAGTTTATCGAGCACTGACGTCAAAACAAAAACAATGTGCCATGAAAAATCAAGACATATCACCCAAAGACCCTAGTGCCAACTACAGTCCCCAGGAGCATGTGGAAAATGGAAAGTTGCAAACACAGCTCATTTCGACAACTAAAAGTGAAAAAACAAGTGACTTCTACAACAAAGCTAATTGTAAAATAAAAATTGATCTATCAAAGATCCCTGACTGCAATATCGTTGATGTTAGCAAAGGACAAGGACTGACTGGAAAAGCAAAGAGGTTTGCAACTAAAGATCAAGAAGTGCTAATAAGAAATGGCATCCCCAAGGGATCGTATGAAATTATAGAGTAAGGAGTATATTAATGAGCAAAGAACTTAAAGCAATAAAGCAAAGTCTAGATGAGTTTTACGATAAATCGTTTGACTCTGATGACGTAGAGAGAGCGGAAAACAAGAGCATCAAAGAAGAGATAGTCAAACTAATAATTCATGCACACAAGAACAACAACTACCAACTTGTAAAAGATAGCATCAACATGCTAGCCGGAAACACAGGATGCCAAGAGGATTTTGAAATTCTTGAAGAAATAATTACTCCACTTCAATCTGAAGGAATTTTATCAGATCCGAAATTGAATAGCTTGATTAAAGCCTCTCCGTTGTCTCGCTGGACCTAGTAGATACTACTACTGCCCTCATAAAAATGCCTACCGATCCAAAATAAACTGGTAGGCATTTCAATTTCACTTTGCTCTTCACATTTAAAGATGGATCAAAAGCCAGCCAAATATTATCAGCCCAACAATATAGATTAGCCTTCCAGATCTTTCATCACACTGAACTCAGGCTACATCGCACATAATGAATTACAAATTCACACGCCAAACAATGGATGTACTTATAAAGCATGGCTGGAGTCCTAACAGAGCGATTTCAACACAGGGCATTATTTCAACTTGGAAAAATGAAGGTTATGAAATTTTTCAAGAGGCATTGGATTTCATAAAAACCTTGGATGGAATTACTTTTAAACACACATCCAGAAGTGGAGAATCCGAAGGCGAGTCATGTTTTGACTCCATATTGGCAACAAAAGGATTTGATCGCCTTTGGGCCATTGAAGTTTACGAGCCTATTATTGGAAAAAAATTAATTCCGATAGGACAAGGATACTCTAGACATCTGACCTACCTAATATCCAACGACGGTGCAATTTATGGCGGATATGATGATTTTTTCTGCGAAATTGGATCCGACGTTTGCAAAGCAATAGAAAACATTATTTGCAATAAAGAATTCATTACTATCAACTCCTGAAAATTACAAACACTAGTCACAAGATTAACTAAGGATACAAAGCAGCCATTAGTGTTTCACCACCCCAAGCAACGAAAATAGTTCCATAATGAAAAAATTCCTACTTTCGCTCACAGCCTCAGCCATGCTGGCATTCTCCATTTCTGTCCATGCCAAGTCTCTGGAAGACAAACTGCTGGATGCCACAGCAACTTACATCGACAAGCCTTCGGCTAAGAAAATGCAGGCAATAGACAAGCTGCTAGCTCAAGGCGCCAAACCTCATTTCGCCTTCCCGATGGATGCGGAAGAGGCTGTGGAGATTCCCACTCCGCTAGGCTTATCCATCTACTTCAATGATGCGGCGCTGACTCACAAGTTTCTGGAAGCCAAGCCAGACCTGTCCCTGCCGATTTCCATTCAGATGAATATGCCGCCGATGATGTATGCGATGCTGCCGCCGCAAATCTCCCCGAAAGAAAGGGAAGCCCGCCGCGCCATCATCAAGGATTTACTGGCCCACGGCGCGAACCCCAACGTAAAGACCGCGGATGACGGCACCACAGCCTTGATGGCGGCCGGCGGCGTGGTGCAGGTATATCCGCCGGATCTGGAAAACGCCAAAGCCCTGCTGCAGGCAGGCGCGGATGCCAATGCTCGCAATCAGTATGGCGACTGGCCGCTGACATCGATGGGCGCCAGCAATCTCGGCATCGTCAAACTGATGCTGGAAGCCAAAGTGGACGTGAAAAAGCCGAACGGCAATGGCCAAAACGCCATGCACTTCGTCTGCACCCGCTATTTCAAGACGCGCGCCAACACGCCGGACCCGGATGCTGAACAACGCATCGCCCTATTGAAGCAAGCCGGACTGGACATCAATGGCATGCCGGAGCAACAAGGTTTGTCGACATTTGGCAATCCGCTGTACACCGCGCTGCAAGAAAAGAACCCGGACTGCGTGCAGGCTCTGCTCAAGCAAGACGCGTCACCCGATGCGCCGGCGGTACGCGATCTGCACGGCAATACCCACACGCTGAGGGAATGGCTGAAAGCCGAAGGCAAGGACTTCCTGAAGAACAACGCCATCCCCGCTAGCCTACGCAAGCAACTGCTGTAAGCCCTCTCTGCGCCGTTCGCCATTCCCGCCGGCGGCGTCCCACTGCTTATTCTCAAGCCCAATACGGCATCCCAGTCGCCCCTGGCTAACATTCAAAGCCTGACCCAAAACAATGCGATATGCCGAATACAAGCTGGACAATGACGCTTCAAGCATTCACCATCATATCCGATACGATTTGGACCAGCCTTTTGACTTATATCCGCGCCAGCGGAGTCTAGGCGCATCACCGTCTTAACTCTCAGCACATCGCGCGTCCTGGAGAAGCATAGAAGATGACTCCCCCACAGTTCATCGCCTTTGGCGAAGCCCTGACCGACTTCATCCGTGTAGACACCGATACCTGGCATTCCCGGCCGGGCGGGGCCGGCTGGAATGTGGCCAGGGTGGTGGGCAGGCTGGGAGTGGGCGCCGCATTCGCCGGCGCGGTCAGCGACGATCTGCTGGGCCGGCAACTGCTGGAAGCGTCCGCCGCCGCCAGCCTGGATACCCGTTTCATCCAGCCCTTGCCTTATCCGCCGCTACTGGCGATGGTGCCGTCCAGCCAGCCGCCATCGTATTTTTTCGTCGGCGACAATAGCGCCGATCTGCATTTCGATCCGGCCCGGCTGCCGCCGGACGGGCTGGACGCGCTGCGCATCGCCTACTTCGGCAGCATCAGCCTGGCCAGGCCGCCGCTTGCCGACCGGCTGCTGGCGCTGGCGCGTGAATTGGCCGCGCGCGGCGCGGCCATTGCTTTCGACCCCAATATGCGCAGCGCGATGAGCGAAGCCGGCTACCGCCGCCGCTTCGAGGCGCTGGCCGGCCTGGCCAGCTACATCAAGGTTTCCGATGAGGATCTGCAACAGCTGTTTCCCGCGCAGGATCAAACCCATGCGCTGGAAGCCCTGCGCCGCCTCGCGCCCCAGGCGGCCATCCTGTTCACCCGCGGCGCGGACGGCATGAGCCTGATCAGCCCGGACGGCGAGCAGGAACAGCCGGCGCTGCCCGCCGCGGTGGCGGACACCATAGGCTGCGGCGACGCCTCCATCGGCGGCCTGATCGCCAGCCTGCTGAAACACCCGGCCCGGACGATGGCGGAACATCTGCGTTTCGCCGCCGCCACCGCCGCCTGCACCGCCGGCCATGCGGGCGCTTACGCGCCGGATGAGACGATGGTGAACGCGAAGCTGGCGTTGCCGTCGGCCGCCTGATCCATATCGAATCCCTGCCGGGATGGCGCTACAATCGCGTCACCCCGCCCTGCTTCAAGGTAAGCCCCATGACCACTGCCGCCTGCCACGGCCTGATCGATACCCGTTTCGGCCCGGCGGCCGCCTGGCTGGACATCCGCGGCGCGCTGCTGCGCTTGCTGTTCAACCCCACGCCCGAACAGCTGGCCGCTCACGCCTGCCCGCGCGACGACGCGGCGCTGGCCGAGGTGGCGCGCCAGTTGGCGGAATACCAAGCCGGCGAACGCCAAGCCTTCGATCTGCCGCTGGCGCCGCAAGGCACGGCGTTCCAGCAGCAGGTATGGGCGGCGCTGCGCGAGATCCCCTATGGCCATACCGTCAGCTACGGCGAACTGGCGCGCGCCCTGGGCAACCCGGACGGCGCGCGGGCCGTGGGCCGGGCCAACGCCACCAATCCCATCGCGCTGATCGTGCCCTGCCACCGGGTATTGGGCACGGACGGCAGCCTCACCGGCTACGCCGGCGGCCTGCCGCTGAAGGCCGCGTTGCTGCGTTTCGAGCTGGAGCGCAGCGCGCCGCCGGGGCTGTTCGGCGGATAGCCCGCGTTCTGCGTCAAACGACACGCCGCCGCAAGTCCCGCCGCCATCATCCAGGCAATGCAAAACAAGGAACCCGCATGAAACGCACCCTGCTCGCTTCCGCGCTGCTGGCGCTGGCCCTGCCCGCCTCGGCCAAGGTTTACCAATTCAAGGACTGGGCCGTCGCCTGCGACAATGTCCGCCGCTGCCAGGCCAACGGCGCCCAGGCCGAGGACGGCGACAACCCGGTCAGCCTGCTGTTGACCCGAGAAGCCGGCCCCGGCGGCAAACTGAACGCTCAGTTGGATGTGGCCGATCCGGACGACGGCAAGGTAGGCAAACTGACGCTGCGGGTGGGCAAGCTCAAGTGGGCCAATATCGGCCCCGAGCAGGTTTTCAGCCCCGCGCAGACCGCGCAGCTGCTGGCCGCCATGCTGGATGCCGACGCAGTGGCGCTGGCCGACGGCAAGCATCAATGGACGCTGTCGCTGGCCGGCCTGAAAGCCGCGCTGCTGAAAATGGACGATCTGCAGGGCCGGATAGGCACTCCGGGCGCGCTGGTGAAGAAAGGCGGCAAGCCGGAATCCGCAGTGCCGGCCCCACAGGCTCCGCCGTTGCTGGTTCCGCAGCAGCCGCCCGCCGCCAAGCCTGGCGATCAGGCCTTGCTGCCCGCCATACTCAAGCAACTGCGCGCCGCCAACAAGGAATGCTGGAACGAGCTGCCGGATGAAGAGCACCCCGATACCGGGCTGTACCGGCTGAGCGCCAACCAGGTGCTGGCGCTGCGCGAATGCGGCCGCGGCGCCTATCAGGGGGACTACAAGGTTTGGATCAGCGGCGACGCTCCGCCCTTCCGCCCGCGCGAAATCAAGCTGCGCGGCGAAGACGGCAAGGAAACCTTCCTGATGAGCGCCGTCTTCGACAAGGGCGTGCTGTCCAGCTACGCCAAGGGCCGCGGCATCGGCGATTGCGGCGGCGGCGCCAGCTGGGCCTGGACCGGCAAGGATTTCCAGCTGATGTCGGCTCAAGAAGCGCCGCAATGCCGCGGCATTCCCGGCGGCGTGTCGCTGCGCACCTGGGTCACCCGGCAAAAATAAGGCTGCGCGGAAACCCGTACAGAACAGCGGAAGCGGCGGAACGGATAAATAGTGTGTGCACACACCGCCGCTGTTTCCAAGGCTGCCTTACCAGACAGAGTTGATTTCATGCAGGTTTTCAGACGCTAGCGGCCCGCCACCGCGCTGGCTTATACTGCGCAATCTTCCACTCCTCTTACGTAAAGAAAGGAGGTAAATATGGTTTTCTCTGCGCGCCCATTCATGCTGGCTCGCCTGTACGGCACATTTGAACGCTCTTGCCTGCCATCCATCGCGCTGCGATAAGCGGGTTCGAGCAAAGCCACACTCCCATCCTTCAGAGTCCTTTCTCGACTCACCCCCGTTGTCGCCAGCGCTCCTGTTGACAGGGACTTCCACGTCCCAAGCAAGCGAGAGCACAAGCATGACAACCCTGATTTCCGCATTGTCCATTCAACTGGACGCCGGCCACGGCCCGCTGTTCCAGGATCTCTCCTTCACCGTAAAACTGGGCGACCGCATCGGCCTGATCGGCCACAACGGCTGCGGCAAGAGCACGCTGCTGAAACTGCTGTCCGGCCAACTGGAGCCCAATAGCGGGGAGATTCAATACGCGTCCGCCTGCCGGCTGCAGCATGTCGAACAACACCTGCCCGAGCGGCTGTACGCGCTGAGCGCGCGCCAGGCCTTGCTGGAGGCGGTGGAGCCGGACCAGCATTGGCGGGCGGACAGCCTGCTGGCCGAGCTGGAGCTCAGCGCCCAGGCCGACACGCCGGTCTCCGGCCTCAGCGGCGGCCAGCACACCCGGCTGCTGCTGGGCCGCGCCGTGCTGCGCCAGCCCAATCTGCTGCTGCTGGACGAGCCCAGCAACCACCTGGACCTGCCGTCGCTGCTATGGCTGGAGGACTTCCTCTCCCGCTGGCCGGGCGGCTTCATCCTGGTGTCGCACGACGCCAGGCTGCTGGACCGCGCCACCCGCCACAGCTGGGTGATGCGCGACGCGCGGCTGTACCGTTTCGAGCTGCCGTGCAGCCAGGCGCTGGCCGAACTGGCCGAAACCGACGAAGCCGCGCGCGCGCGCCATGCCGGCGAGCAGAAGGAGATAGACCGCCTCGCCGCCAGCAGCAAGCGGCTGGCGATCTGGGGCCGCGAGCACGACAACGAAAAACTGGTGCGCAAGGCCAAGTCGATGGAGAAGCGCATCGACAGGCTGAAGGACGAGCAGACTTTCGTCAGCCGCGGCAGCCCATGGCGGCTCAGCCTGCAAGGCCAGGCGCTGTCGGCCGACAGCCTGCTGGCTTTCGAGTCGCTGCCGGTGTCGGCCGCGCCCGGCCTGCCGGCGCTGTTCGCCGCCGCCGAGCTGTGGCTGCGGCCCGGCGACCGGGTGGCGCTGTTGGGCGCCAACGGCGCCGGCAAGTCATCGCTGCTGCGCCAGTGCTGGGCAGACCTTCAGGCCGGCGAGCCGCGCGCCGGCTGGCGCTGGCATCCGGCGGCCAGCATCGCCTATTACGACCAGTCGCTGCGGCAGCTGGCCGACGAGGCGACGCTGATCGACGCGCTCTATCCGCTGGCGCCATTGCCGGAAGCGGCGCGCCGGCACGCGCTGATCGCCGCCGGCTTCGCCTATGCCCGGCACGACCAGAAAGTCAGCGCCCTCAGCGGCGGCGAACGCGCGCGGCTGCTGTTTCTGGCCTTGTCGCTGGCCAGCCACCATTTGCTGTGGCTGGACGAGCCGACCAACCACCTCGATCTGGACGGCAAGCGCGAGCTGGCCGGCGCGCTGGCGGCCTTCCCCGGCGGCGCGTTGCTGGTCTCGCACGACCGCGAGCTGATCGAAGCCGCGTGCAACCGCTTCTGGGTGCTGGACGACGGCCGGCTGCGAGAATGGCAGCGACTGTGCGAACTGGAAGCGCTGCTGGCTGCTGACCTTGCCCGCAAGCCCAAGCATCAGAAGCCGCAGCTGCAGCAGGCATGGCGCGGCGAAATGCAGGCGCTTGAACAAGCGCTAGGCCTGTAACACCCTCCCCCGGAAGCCATGCGGCGTTCCGGGGGATTTTTCCTCCCGGCCAAACCAGCCGCGTTTCATCCGCGCCAGACGCGTTTCATCCCACGCTTTCGGCAGTCTGTCGCATGTCGATATCATCCCCTGCGGCCCTCTCCTACAGTCACATCACAAACCAAACAGGAGAAACGCCATGAACTACTTCGACACCGCCGCGCTGTTGGACGCTCTGATCCAGCTCTGCCATCATATCCCGTCGTACTGGCTGCAATTGACGGACTGGGCGGGCAATATGGACTGGGGCCATCTCGTCCTGTCCGCGCTGCTGACCATCCTGGCCGTCAACGCCGTGATCGTGCCCGCGGCGCTGGTCTGGCTGTCGCTGGACTTCACGCAGCCCAAGCGACTGTTCCGCCAGGCCCATTTCAAGATTCCGTCGCAGCGCAAAGAGGTGAAGCATGGATAATCACAACCGCCCGGCGATGAGCCAGGACCACGCCGGCGCGATTCTGCAAACCGTAGAGCGAGTCTGGTGGAGCTTCGTCGACAAGGTGGCGCGGCTGGGGTGGGGCCGGCTGGCGCTGGCCTCCCTGCTGGCGATGATCCTCGGCGGCATTCTGCAGCTGCACATGCTGGCGCTGACGCTGGTGCTGGTGTCTATCCTGGTGAAGATACTCGCCGGCGGCAAATACCAGGCCGAGCGCGCCGCCGACCAGGCCATCGCCCGCAGCGAGGAGGCCGAGCAGCAGGCCGAGCTGGAGACGCTGCAGCGCCAGCTGGCCGAAGCGCGGATGGGCGCGCTGCAGGCGCAGATCGAGCCGCATTTCCTGTTCAACACCCTGTCATCGGTGTGCCAGCTGATGGAGGAATCGCCGGTCAAGGCGCTGTCCATGCAGAAAGCGCTGATCCGCTACCTGCGCTCCTCGTTGCCGGAATGGCGCGACTCGCCCGGCGAAACCAGCCTCGGCCAGCAACTGGAGCTGTCGCGCGCCTATCTGGAAATCATGCAGTTGCGGATGGAAGACCGGCTGCAGGTCCGGCTCAAAGTGCCCGAATCGCTGCTGGCCGCCCGCTTCCCGGTGATGATGCTGCAAACGCTGGTGGAGAACGCCATCAAGCACGGCCTGGAGCCCAAGGCCGAGGGCGGATCCATCGAGGTGGGCGCCAAGGTGCTGGACGGCAGGCTCCGGCTGGAAGTGCGCGACGACGGCGCCGGCTTCCCGGAACAGCCCGGCCAGGGCATGGGTCTCGCCAATATCCGCGAGCGGCTGGCCATGCTGTACGGACCGCAGGCCGAGCTGGCGCTGGAAGCGCCCGAGTCCGGCGGCACCCGCGCCACCATCGTCCTGCCCTTTGCCCTGAGCTGAAAGGAAACCATGAGCACGCTGACCGCCCTGATCGCCGACGACGAGCGCCTGATGCGCGAACAATTGCGCGCCGCGCTGGAACGGGTCTGGCCGGAACTGGAAATCGTCGCCGAAGCCCGCGACGGCGGGCAGGCGGTGGAACTGGCGCGCGAACATCAACCCGATCTGGCCTTCCTGGACATCACCATGCCGGTGCAAAGCGGCATCGCCGCGGCGATGGAGCTGGATGGCCTGTGCCCGGTGGTGTTCGTCACCGCTTACGACCAATACGCGATCCAGGCTTTCGAGGAAGGCGCCATCGACTACCTGCTCAAGCCGGTGGAGGACGACAGGCTGGCGCGCACCCGCCAGCGCTGGCAGCAGCGCGCGCCGGAAGCCGCCGCGCCGGACTGGCAGTCCGCGCTGAAGCAATTGAGCCGTCAACTGGAAAAACCCGCCCACCTGCGCTGGATACGCGCGTCGGTGGGCAGTTCGATGCGGATGATCGCCACCGAAGAGGTGCTGTTTTTCCAATCCGACGAGAAATACACCCGGGTGCAGACCGCGGGCGGCGAGGCGCTGATCCGCATGCCGATCAAGGAACTGCTGCCGCAGCTGGACCCGGACGAATTCTGGCAGGTGCACCGTTCCACCCTGGTGCGGGTGGCCGCCATCGAACAAGTGCGCCGCGACCAGCGCGGCATGCAGCTGCTGCTGCGCGGCTATCCGCAGCCGCTGGAGGTGAGCCGCAGTTACGCCCATCTGTTCCAGCGGATGTAGCCAAGTGTTTTCAGAGATGAAGGGGATGTCGGCCTCGCCGGCATTCCCTTCTGGTTTTCCCGCCTCCCGCCAGCGCGGCGGGGCGAACCGGGTCCTTATTCCATCCGGAAAGCCAGCGTAGTCTGCTGCAGCCTCTCCGCCACCACCGCCAGTTCGCGCGTCGCCTGCGAAAACACCTCCACCGCCACGCCGTTTTCCTTGGACATCGCCGCGATGGCCTCCACCCGCCCCGCCAGCTCGGTGCTGGCCTGGCGCTGCTCGCCCACCGCCATCGCGATCTCGTGGATCACCGACACCACGCCGGCGGCGCGCTCCTCCACCGCGCTGATGGTGGCCGACGCGTTCTCGGCCGCCACCACCACGTCGGCGACGATCTGGCGGCTGCTGCGCATGCCGTCCACCGCCTCGCGCGCGCCGCCCTGGATCTTGCCTATCATATTGGTGATTTCCTGCGCCGAGCTGGTGGTGCGCTCGGCCAGCATGCGCACCTCGTCGGCCACCACGGCGAAGCCGCGGCCCTGCTCGCCGGCCCGCGCGGCTTCGATCGCCGCGTTCAGCGCCAGAAGATTGGTCTGGTCGGCCACGTCCTTGATCACGGTGGCGATGCTGCCGATCTGCTGCGCCTGCTCGGACAGCGACTCCAGGCTGTCGGCCGAGCTGCTGACGCTCTCGTTGACCCGCCTCACCTGCGCGGTGGAATCCTGCACGTCCTTGTTGCCGGCCTTGGCCTGCTGGCCGGCTTCGGCCGCTTGCTCGTTGGCGTGGCCGGCATTGCTGGCGCACAAGTCTATGCTGACCGTCAGCTCCTCAATCGACGCCGCCGCGCTGGAGGTGGCGTTGACCTGCTGGCCGATGCTGGCGCTAACCTGCTCGGTGGAGGCCGCCAGCTCTTCCGAGGTGGCGGCGACCATCGCAGCCGAGCGCACGATCTCGCCCACAGTGGCGCGCAGCCGCTGCTGGGTATCGGCCAACGAGCGCATCATGTCGGCGACTTCATCCTTGCCTTGGGGCCGGATATCGCCGGTCAGATCGCCGCCGCCTATCTTGTCCATCGCCGCGCCTGCGCTGCGCAAGCTGCCGACGATGCCGTTCTGTATCGCCAGCCCCAGGCCAATCAACAGAAGCAAGCCGACCACCAGCACCGAGATCGCCGTCGTTCGCACTTGCTGGTATTTCGCCTCAGCATCCTGCTGCGCTTTGTCTGCTAGTTGGGTGTTGATTTTTGACAGTTCGGTCAGCACATCGTCGGCAGTCTGGAACAGCGGCCTGCACTGCTTGGCCATGATGGCCAGCGCCCTCTTGTTGTTGTCGCCGTTGCCGGTGTCGGCGTAACTGAGATCGCGCATCTGCTTGCACGGCACCTCCATCGCCGCCCAGGCGGCATCGAAGCGCCTCAGTCCATCCACTTCGGGAGGCGTCAGCTCGGTCTTGCGATACATGTCCAGATATCGCCTCACTTCGGCCTCTTGCGCCTCGCGCCTCGCACTCACCTGATCCATCACCGTCTTTTCGCTTTCAGCGATGTAACGGTAGTCGGAACGGCTGACATAAGCCGCCTGCTTGGCGGCCTGGCCCAGCCAGCGTACCGGTTGCAACATATTTTTATGCATGTCGGTGGTAAGCTCGAACATGCTGGAGGCGCCAAAAATCCCGTTGAGGCCGATAATGAATGCGGCGGCGGCGGCGACGACGATCAGGCTGAATATTTTCAGCCGGATGCTGAATTGGGAGAGAAATTGAGTCACGCTATGCTCCAAGCTGCCAGAGGTCATTACACCTAGCGTTTTAGTTGAGACTGGAAGCAATCACCAAGCCAGGCCGTCTACCCACCCGATGGCGCAACCCGCTTGAAAGCGCCCGCCAAGCTGGCGATGCGGGGGCATGTGAAAACGCCCCCGGCCGTGGACAATATGGCCGGGGGCGTTGGCAAGACAGCTGCGGATTAATCCATGCGGAAAGCCAGCGTGGTCTGCTGCAGCTTTTCAGCCACCATCGCCAGCTCCCGCGTCGCCTGCGAGAACACATCCACCGCGATGCCGTTTTCCTTGGACATCTCGGCGATGGCCTCCACCCGTCCCGCCAGCTCGGTGCTGGCCTGGCGCTGTTCGCCCACCGCCATCGCTATCTCGTTGATCGCCGACACCACGCCGGCGGCGCGCTCCTCCACCGTGCTGATGGTGGCCGACGCGTTCTCGGCCGCCACCACCACGTCGGCGACGATCTGGCGGCTGCTGCGCATGCCGTCCACCGCCTCGCGCGCGCCGTCCTGGATCTTGCCTATCATATTGGTGATTTCCTGCGCCGAGCTGGTGGTGCGCTCGGCAAGCTTCCTCACCTCGTCGGCCACCACGGCGAAGCCGCGGCCCTGCTCGCCGGCCCGCGCAGCCTCGATCGCCGCGTTCAGCGCCAGCAGGTTGGTCTGGTCGGCCACGTCCTTGATCACGGTGGCGATGCTGCCGATCTGCTGCGCCTGGTCGGACAGCGACTCCAGGCTGTCGGCCGAGCTGGTGACGCTCTCGTTGACCCGCTTCACCCGGACGGTGGAGTCTTGCACGTCCTTGTTGCCGGCCTTGGCCTGCTGGCCGGCCTCCGCCGCCTGCTCGTTGGCCTGCCCGGCATTGCTGGCGCACAAGTCTATGCTGACCGTCAGTTCCTCAATCGACGCCGCAGCGCTGGAGGTGGCGTTGACCTGCTGGCCGATGCTGGCGCTGACCTGCTCGGTGGAGGCGGCCAGTTGCTCGGAAGTGGCCGCCACGCTGGCCGCCGAGCGGATGATCTCGCCCACGGTGGCGCGCAGCCGCTGCTGGGTGTCGGACAAGGAACGCATCATCTCCGCGATTTCGTCCCGGCCGCTCACCTTGACCTCGCCGGTCAGGTCGCCGCCGCCCATCTTTTCCATCGCCCGGCAGGCCTCTTTCAGGCTGCCGACGATGCCGGTCTGGATCGCCAGCCCCAGCGCGGCCAGCACCACCAGGCCCACCACCAGCACGCTGATCGCCATGGTGCGCAGCGATTGGTACTTGCCTTGAGCATCGTCCAGCGACTTGTCCGCCAGCTTGACGTTGATAGCCACCAGTTCATTCAAAATATCGTCCGCTGCATTAAACAGCGGCCGACACTGCTTGGCCATGATGGCCAGCGCCTTCTTGTTGTTCTCGCCATTGCCGGTGTCGTTATAGCTGAGATCGCGCACCTGCTTGCACGGCCCCTCCATCGCCGCCCAAGCGGCGTCGAGTCGCTTCAATCCATCCACTTCGGGAGGCGTCAGCTGGGTCTGCCGGTACTGGTCAATGAACCCCTTCATATTGGTCTCTTGCTTTTCTCGACTGGCCTGTATTTGGTCCATGACCGATTTTTCTGACTCGGCGATATACCGGTAATCGGAGCGGTTGATGTAGATCGCGCTCTTGGACGCCTGGCCCAGCAAGTAGATCGGTTTGAGCGCGTTGTCGTGCATGTCGCGGGTCAGGTCGAACATGCTGGAAGCGCCGGAAATGCCGTTGACGCCGATGATCAACGCGGCCAGCACGCCAAGCACGATCAAGCCGAAGATCTTGGCGCGGATGCTGAATTGGGCAAGAAGTTGAATCACGCTATGCTCCCTACTGCCTAGGTAGTTACACATAGCGTTTTAGTTGAGACTCGAACCAATCACCAGTCATGATTCGATAAATCCGTCAATGCCGGACGTTGAGACGCCCGGCGGCCAAATCAGTCCCGCAACGACTTCCGGTAAAAAATGCGGCTGTGGCCGGGCGGGTAGTCGTCCAGTTCGCCGAAGCGCTGGTAGCCCAGGCTTTCGTAAAAACGCGGCGCCTGGAAACTATGGGTGTCCACCCAGGCGCCGATACAGCCGCGCGTCTTCGCTTCAGCCTCGGCCTCTTCCATCAGCCGGCGGCCCAGCCCCAGGCCGCGCGCGCCGGACGGCGCGGCCAGCAGCTCGGTGTACAGCCAGCCGTAACGGGTATAGCCCCACAGGCCGCCGACCACCTGCCCGTCCTCGTCCTCCACCCGGATCACCAGCGGCCGATGGCCGCCGGCGCCGACTTGGGCATCGTTGTAAGTAATCAGGGGAGCGACGATGGCCGTTCTCGTTTCGGCATCCGCCGCATCGCTCAGCACGGTTTTGTACTGCATGTCTTTCTCGTTTTTCTCTGTTCAAAAATCGCTTACTCGACAACGATGCCGACGCCGCGTCCGCGCGGATCGGACGCGGTTTCGGTCTTGTCGCCGCTCACCCTCACCGCCTGGATGTCTCCCATCCGCCAGCCCTGGTCCTTCAGCGTATAGCCCATCGCCTTCAGCTCCTGAGCGGCCTGGCCGGCCAATGGCGCGTACTGGTCGTAGAAAATGGTGTCCTTGGGCAGCAGCTGGTGATGGACGCGTTGCGCCGCCACCGCGTCTTTCAACGGCAGCTTGTAGTCGTACAGATTGTTCAGCACCTGGAAGATGGAGGTGAAGATGCGCGAACCGCCGGGCGTGCCGATCACCAGCTCCACCTTGCCGTCGCGGGTGACGATGGTGGGCGACATCGACGACAGCATGCGCTTGCCGGGGGCGATGGCGTTGGCGTCCTTGCCCACCACGCCGAAGGCGTTGGCCACCCCAGGCTTGGCGCTGAAGTCGTCCATCTCGTCGTTGAGCAGGAAGCCGGCGCCCTTGACCACCACGCCGCTGCCGAAATCGAAGTTCAAGGTGTAGGTGTTGGCCACCGCGTTGCCCCACTTGTCGACGATGGAGAAGTGGGTGGTCTGGCGCGGGTCCAGACCGGGCTTGATGTCCGGCGTCGGCGAAATGGCGGTGGGGTTGATCTCGGCCGCGCGGCGCTCGAGATAGGCCGGGTCGATCAGCTGCGCCGCCGGTGTCTTGACGAAGTCCGGATCGCCCAGGTAGTCGGCGCGGTCGGCGAACACCCGCTTCTCGATCTCCGCCAGCAGGTGGATGTAGCGGGCGGAGTTCAGCGCCACGCCGGTGAAATCCGATGCCCGCTCCTGCTTGATGCCCAGCAGCTGCGCCAGCGCGATGCCGCCGGAGCTGGGCGGCGGCGCGGTGTAAACCATTTTGTCGCGCCAGCTGATCTTGATCGGCTCGCGCCACTTGGCGCGGTAGTCGTTGAGGTCGTCGGCGGTGATCAGGCCCTTGTCGCGCTTCATCTGCGCCACCAGCAGCTTGGCGGTGTCGCCCTGGTAGAACTCGGCCGCGCCGTAGCGGGCGATGCGTTTCAGCGTGGCGGCCAGCTCGGGCTGGCGGAAAGTCTCGCCGCCCTTCATCTTGCCGAAATACTGGGCGAAGTTGGTTTTGCCTTCGAACAGCTTCACCGCCTCGTCGCGATACTGGTATTGGCGGGCGGCTACGGCAAAGCCCTGCTCGGCGTAGTTGATCGCCGGTTCCAGCAATTGCTTCCATTGCAGCTTGCCGAAGCGCTGGTGCGCCTGCCACAAGCCCATCACCGTGCCCGGCACGCCGGCGGCGCGCGCGCCGACCAGGCTCATGTCCGGCGCCACCTTGCCGTCCTTGTCCAGGTACATGTCGCGGCTGGCGGCCTTGGGCGCCACTTCGCGGTAATCGAGGAAATACGGTTTGCCGCCCTGGTAGATGGTCATGAAACCGCCGCCGCCGATATTGCCGGCCTCCGGGTAGGTGACCGCCAGCGCGAAGGCGGTGGCCACCGCGGCATCCACCGCGTTGCCGCCGGACTTCAGGATCCGCGCGGCGACTTCGGCGCCGTATTGGTCCGGCGAAGCCACCGCGCCCTGGCCCGCCAACGCCGGCAGGGCGATCAGCAGAAGGCCGCCGCCGGCCAGCGCGTTGCGGGACATGGAAACCAGTTTCATAGCTCACCTCCTCTGTAGGCTGACATAGGATGCTTATGCCATTTGTTAAGAAAGTGTGCCACACATTTAAGGTAAATTCAGGCTGGCAATATTCCATGCCGCTTCAGCGCGCAGCCGCTCATAACCGATCCAGCGCGTCCCGCAGTTCCCTCACCAGCGCCGCCGAGGTTTCCTGCCGCGCATATTCATCGACGCCCGGCGCGCCCATGCCGACGCCGCCGCGCCGATAGCGCATCCCGCTCGTCGCCACGCCCCGCGCCGACGCGTGGAATTCCGCGCAGCCGCTCGCCGCCGCCAGTTCGGCGATATTGCCGGCGCGCACGCCGGCGCCGGGCATCACCGTCAACCGCGTCCCGGCCTGCTCGCGCAGGCTAGACAGCAACGCCGCGCCCTGCGGCGCGGTCGGCGCCTGGCCGGAGCTGAGCAGGCGCTTGCAACCGGCGGCGATCACCTCCTCCAGCGCCCGCTCCGGCTCGCGCGCCAAGTCGAAAGCGCGGTGAAAGGTCACCGCCATCGGCCCGGCCAAGCTGACCAACTCCCGGGTGCGGGCCGCGTCGACATCGCCGTCCGCGGTCAGCAGGCCCAGCACCACGCCGTCCAGCCCCAGGCTGCGGCAGACTTCGACATCATGCGCCATCGCGTCGAACTCCAGCGCGGAATAGAGGAAATCGCCGCCGCGCGGGCGGATGATGGCGTGCAGCTTGATCTCCAGCTTGCCGCGCGCCATCGCCAGCGTGCCGTAGGACGGCGTGGTGCCGCCCTCGCCCAGGTTGTCGCACAGCTCCACCCGCTGCGCGCCGCCTTCCTGCGCGGCGACACAGGACGCCAGCGAACCGGCGCAAATTTCCAGAATCTTGCTCATTTCCGCTCCTTTTCCTTATTCCAGACCGCCCGCAAGCGCCAAGGTGCCCCAAAAACGCAAAAACCGCCGGCGCGAAGCGCGGCGGCGGTTTGCAGGAATGGCGCAGAGAAAACTCAGGTGACTTTCATGCCCCGGCTGGCGAACAGCGCGCGCGCATGCGCGACTTGCTCGGCGGTGGGGATAGGCGTGTCATTAAGCTGGTACTCCATGCCCAGCTGCGCCCACTTGTCCTTGCCCAGTTGATGGAAGGGCAGCACTTCCACCCGCTCCACCACATCGCCGAGCGTGGCGATGAAATCGGCCAGGCGCTCGATGTCGGCGTCGCCATCGGTGAGGCCGGGCACCAGCACGTAGCGTATCCACATCTTCTTGCCCAGCCGCTGCAAACGCTGGGCGAAGTCCAGCGTCGGCTGCAAAGGCTGGCCGGTCAACGCCTGGTATTTTTCCGGATCGAAATGCTTGATGTCCAGCATCACCAGGTCGACATCGTCGAACCATTCATCCGGCACGCGCTCGTGCAGGAAGCCCTGGGTGTCCAGCGCGGTATGCAGGCCGAAGCGCTGCTTGATCGCATGGAACAGCTCGCCGACGAACTCGTGCTGCATCAGCGGCTCGCCGCCGGAAATGGTGACGCCGCCGGCGAACTTGAGGAAGCGCGCGTAAGAGGCGACTTCGGACAGCGCCTGCTCCACCGTGACCTGGCGGCCGTTGTGCAGCTTCCAGGTATCCGGGTTGTGGCAGTACAGGCAGCGGAATTGACAGCCCGAGGTGAAAAACACGAAACGCATGCCGGGGCCGTCGACGCCGGCGCCGCTTTCGGTGGAATGCAAATAGCCTATGGTTTCGGCCTTAACGCATGCTTCGGTGTGGTCTGCGGCAATAGGTGGGATCATGCCGTTTCTCCGGTGAATCTTGTGAAAAAGCGGGGCTTTCCTTTCGGACCGCCCCGCCATTGATGCGATGGTGTTTCCGCGCGGGCAAGCCTTTCGGCTGCCCGCCCTACCTTCTCTTCAGCTTACATCTTGCCGTGGAAGGTGCGGTTGATCACGTCCATCTGCTGCTCGCGGGTCAGCTTGATGAAGTTCACGGCGTAGCCCGACACGCGGATGGTCAGTTGCGGGTACAGTTCCGGGTGCTCCATCGCGTCCAGCAGGGTTTCGCGCTTGAACACGTTGACGTTGACGTGGAAGCCGCCGCCGGCGATGTGGCGCTCGCCTTCGCAATCGAACGGCGTGCAGTTGGCGCTGCTGAACTCGGTCGGGTGCGCGGAGCAGAAGCCGTCCAGGCAGTTGGCCAGGTTCAGGATGCGCTCTTCTGCGGTGTGGCCCAGCGCGTCAGGCGTGGCCGAGGCGGTCCAGCTGATGCCGTCCAGCGCGGAGTCGTACGGCAGCTTGGCCACCGAGGCGCCCGCGGCGACAAAGCCCTTCACATCGCGGCCGTTCATCGGGTTGGCGCCCGGGGAGAACGGTTCGCCGGCGCGGCGGCCGTCCGGGGTGTTGCCGGTCTTCTTGCCGTACACCACGTTGGAGGTGATGGTCAGCACCGACTGGGTCGGCTTGGAATCGCGGTAGAAGTACGGCTGGGCCTTGATCTTGTCCATGAAGGACTGGGTCAGCCACACCGCGATGTCGTCCACGCGGTCGTCGTTGTTGCCGTAAGCCGGGTAGTCGCCTTCGATCTTATAGTCGACGGCCAGGCCTTCTTCATTGCGGATGATGTGAACCTTGGCGAACTTGACGGCTGACAGCGAGTCGGCGGCCACGGACAAGCCGGCGATGCCGCAAGCCATGGTGCGGATGATGTCGCGGTCGTGCAGCGCCATTTCGATGCGTTCGTAGGCGTACTTGTCGTGCATGTAGTGGATGCAGTTCAGCGCCTTGACGTAGGTGGCGGCCAGCCAGTCCATCATCTTCTCGAACTTGGGCATCAGCTCGTCGTAGGTCAGCACGTCGCTGGTGATGGGCTCGAAGCCGTGGGCCACCAGCGCGCCGCTCTTCTCGTCGCGGCCGCCGTTGATCGCGTACAGCATGGCCTTGGCCAGGTTGGCGCGGGCGCCGAAGAACTGCATCTGCTTGCCGATCTTCATCGCCGACACGCAGCAGGCGATGCCGTAGTCGTCGCCCCAGTAAGGCAGCATCAGATCATCGTTTTCGTACTGGATGGCGCTGGTGTCGATGGAAACCTTGGCGCAGAAGTTCTTGAAGCCCTGCGGGAAGCGGGTGGACCACAGCACGGTCAGGTTCGGTTCCGGCGCCGGGCCCAGGTTGTACAGGGTGTTCAGGAAACGGAAGCTGTTCTTGGTCACCAGGGTGCGGCCGTCTTCGCCCATGCCGCCGATGGATTCGGTCACCCAGGTCGGGTCGCCGGAGAACAGCTGATCGTATTCCGGGGTGCGCAGGAAGCGGACGATGCGCAGCTTGATCACCAGATCGTCGATCATTTCTTGGGCATCAGCCTCGGTCAGCGCGCCGGCGGCGATGTCGCGCTCGATGTACACGTCCAGGAAGGTGGACACGCGGCCGAAGGACATGGCGGCGCCGTTCTGTTCCTTGACGGCGGCCAGGTAGGCGAAATACACCCATTGCACCGCTTCGCGGGCGTTGGCGGCCGGGCGGCTGATGTCGTAGCCGTACTTGGCGGCCATCTGCTTCAGTTCGTCCAGGGCGCGGAATTGCTCGGACAGCTCTTCGCGCTGACGCATCACTTCGTCGGTGAAGGTGGCGTTGTCCAGCTCGTGGAACACTTGCTGGCGCTCGGCGCGCAGGAAGTCGGTGCCGTACAGGGCCACGCGGCGATAGTCGCCGATGATGCGGCCGCGGCCATAGGCGTCCGGCAGTCCAGTGATCACGCCGGACTTGCGGCAAGCCATGATTTCCGGGGTGTAGACATCGAACACGCCCTGGTTATGGCTCTTGCGATACTTTTCCCACACTTCCTTGATCATCGGGTCCAGCTTGAAGCCAAAGGCTTCCAGACCGTTCTCGACCATGCGCAGGCCGCCGTTCGGCATGATGGCGCGCTTCAGCGGCGCGTCGGTCTGCAGGCCGACGATCACTTCATTGGCCTGGTCGATGTAACCGGCGTCGTGCGCGGTGATGGAGGAGCCGCGGTCGGCGGACACGTCCAGCACGCCCTTGGCGCGTTCCTGCTTCAGCAATTCGCCCAGGGTATCCCACAGCTTCTTGGTGCGATCGGTCGCGCCAGCCAGGAAGCTGTCGTCGCCTTCGTACGGCTGATAATTCAGCTGGATGAAGTTTCGGACATCGACCTTGCTCTGCCAATCGCCTGCGGCGAAGTCGCGCCACGGGTTGGCTTGGGTAGCATTTTGAGTGATGGCGTCCATCTGGTGCCTCCTTCTTGGCTGATCCAGTAAGTGTTAGATATTGAACACATCGTACATTCGGATTCGAAAATTTCGCTTGATCTTAGTCAAGTCAGCCCCCGCTTTCGGCGCGTTTTCGATCCCGCGGCGCAACATGCCAGATGCGTCCAATGTCCTTATTTTCTCAATGGTTTATAGCAAAATCGGCGCGGTACGCCATGTACCGCGCCGACTACATTCGAAATCGAACATCCACATGCCGTCCGCCGGCCGGAATGTTTCCCTACAGCATCAGACCGTCTTCAGCGTGTGGCGTTCCAGCTGGAACACCACCAGGCCGACGCCGATGGCGCCGCCGACAATATTGCCCAGCGTGGCCGGCACCATATTATGCAGGATGTCGCCCCACTCCAGGCCGGCCATGCCCTGCAGCTTGGCCAGCGCGAAGAAGGCCATATTGGCGATGCTGTGCTCGAAACCGGAGAAGAAGAACACGAACACCAGCAACATGATGATCAGCAAGCGCGCCGCCTCGTTGGCCAGCCGCATAGGCACCCAGACCGCCAGGCAGATCACCCAGTTGCACAGCACGCCCTTCCAGAAGATCTCCAGGAAAGACGCATGCACTTTGTGTTCCACCACGCTGAACAGCAGATGGTTGGCGGGCAGCGCGCCCATGCCGCCGGCGCCGGCCAGCACGGCGACGAACAACAGCACGCCGATCAGGTTGCCGATATACACCACCGCCCAGCTGCGCAACAGATTGCAGGTGCGGCAGCGTCCGCTCAGGCGGCCGACGGTGAAATACATCACATTGCTGGTGAACAGCTCCACCTTGCAGACGATGATGCTCACCAGCGCCACGCCGAAGAAGCCGGAAGTGGCGATGTAATAGCCGGAATCGCCGGCGGCGAAGAACACCTGGCCGAGTTTCAGGCTGACCGCGAGCACGACGGCGATCAGCGCGCCGGCCATGGCGGAACTGAGCAGATAGCGGCCGGGCTCGGACAGCAGCACTTCCTGCTTGCTGGCTGCCTCGTCGACCACGTAGGCGAGAGTGGATGGGTGGCTCATTTCGTTTCGTCTCTTCAATAGTGGGTAAGCTGGCGCAGAGCGGACGCGGGCCGGGGCCGTTCGCATCCAGTGCGACTTCCCGCAAATTTTATGTTCGTTTTAGTAAATTTGTGTTTGATAACAATCAAGACTGCATCCGGTCCTGCTTAGCGCCCGCCCGGTTGACGCCAGCCAGCGCACGATCATCCCATCCATATGCAGCGGAATAGCCGCGTAGAAGATCAAGCGATTGATTTAAAAAATAATTTGGCAATATCAGCCATCGTCTCAGGCAATCTATCCACCACAGGCTTGACTTCTCGCGGCAGGCCATGGATCAAGCCCAAGCGAGACCTGGTCGCGCTCAAGTCTGAAGCTCACTAGTTTCGAAAACAATATTGTTCATTTTTGATAATTATTTTTCACAATCGAACATTTATAACAATGCCAATAGCTGTAGATAGTACTGTTTCGAACAACTTCAATCATATTCGAACAAACAGCTCAGCTTCCCCGCGCATCGCTCCACCCACCTGGCCAAATAAACTGAAAAATTTTTTAAATTCAGTACCTTGAAAATAAAAACCTCGATTGAGGCTGGCAAATAGCCCGCGCATCCGCATGCATGACAATGCCGGTTTCCATCCTGAAACTCATCCATCCAGCCTCTCAAGGGACGCAAATTTGTTGCAGAGCAATTACTCCACACGGTAATTGATGCCAAGCTTGCCTTGCAATATGCGCGAAATGTAATAAATTGGAACAATTTATGAATTAAAGCATTTTCAAGAAATTTTATGTCTCAAAATTTTAAATAATTAAAAATAATTCCAATAAAACACATAAAGCATAATGAATCAATTCCACTTTTATCCGCCAGACTGTGTTCATTTGTTCATTTGATGACAAATTTATCTTGATTAGAATCAACTGATGTTCTTAAATGTGTACCTTTCAAACTACAAAGCACTTACGATGAGCAGCAAGTCAACCGGATAGGCATCCACCGCTCGGGATCGCGCCGGTTAGAACAGCTTTCTCCCGATGGCCTGGTTTGAAAGACAAGGCTCAGGACATCGGACCTAGTAATTGCGAAATATTCGTTTTGTAAAAGGCACCTCATCATGTCTCAAGCAATAGCCTCCACCGCTCCCCGCTCCGGCTCGTCCGGATGGACCAAGCACGACACCACCTGGATGCTCGGCCTGTACGGCACCGCCATCGGCGCCGGCGTCCTGTTCCTCCCGATCAACGCCGGCATCGGCGGCCTGTGGCCACTGATGCTGATGGCCATCCTGGCCCTGCCGCTGACCTTCTTCGCCCACCGCGGCCTGACCCGCTTCGTGTTGTCCGGCAGCAAGGAAGGCGCCGACATCACCGAAGTGGTGGAAGAGCACTTCGGCATCGGCGCCGGCAAGATCATCACCCTGCTGTATTTCTTCGCGATCTACCCGATCCTGCTGATGTACAGCGTGGCCATCACCAACACGGTGCTGTCCTTCCTCAATAACCAGCTGCACATCGAAGTGGGCAACGGCATCGCCACCCGCGCGGTGTTCTCGCTGGCGCTGATCCTGGGCCTGATGTCCATCGTGCGCCTGGGCGGCCAAGTCATCGTCAAGGCGATGAGCATCCTGGTCTACCCGTTCGTGGTGGTGCTGATGCTGCTGGCGCTGTACCTGATCCCGCAATGGAGCGACACCGCCATCCGCCATGCCGGCAGCCTCTCCGACGCGGTGTCCAGCGGCGCCTTCTACAAGACGCTGTGGCTGGCCATTCCGGTGATGGTGTTCTCGTTCAACCACTCGCCGATCATCTCGTCCTTCTCCGTCGACCAGCGCAAGCTGCACGGCGATGACGCCGAGCCGGCTTCCAGCCGCGTGCTGATCCGCGCCCACACCATGATGGTGCTGACCGTGATGTTCTTCGTGTTCAGCTGCGTGTTCAGCCTGAGCCCGGCCGACCTGGCAGCCGCCAAGGCCCAGAACATCTCCATCCTGTCCTACCTGGCCAACCACTTCCAGAACCCGGTGATGGAATGGGTCGCCCCGATCATCGCCATGGTCGCCATCAGCAAGTCCTTCCTGGGCCACTACCTGGGCGCCAAGGAAGGCTTCAACGGCCTGGTGGTCAAGCAGCTGCGCCAAAGCGGCAAGACCATCGAGTCGTCCAAGCTGGACCGCTGCACAGCCGTGTTCATGATCGTGACCTGCTGGATCATCGCCACCATCAACCCGTCCATCCTGGGCATGATCGAAACCCTGGGCGGCCCGGTGATCGCGATGCTGTTGTTCCTGATGCCGATGTACGCGATCCAGAAAGTGCCGGCGATGAAGAAGTACTCCGGCGCCGCCAGCAACATCTTCGTGACGCTGATCGGCCTGATCGCCATCTCCGCCATCTTCTACGATCTGATCGCCTGATCGTAAGCAAACAGGCCGCGGATCGCGGCCTGTTCTCCTTCTGTACAGTTTCAAAGAGGTAGCATCATGTTCAGCATGAGCGACATCTACAAAATCGGCGTAGGCCCCTCCAGCTCCCACACCGTCGGCCCGATGAAGGCCGGACACCAGTTCCTCGGCGCGCTCAAGGAAACCGGCAAATTCAACCAAGTGAACCGCGTCCACGTAGACTGCTACGGCTCGCTCGCCCTCACCGGCAAGGGCCACTGCACCGACCAGGCCATCATCCTCGGCCTCGCCGGCAACCTGCCGGACACCGTGGACCCGGACACCACGGCCAGCCTGATGGCCGACGTGGAACAGACCAGCCAGCTGACGCTGGGCCGCACCCACCAGCGCGTGGCCTTCGGCATGGATTTCCACACCGCCAACCTGCCGCTGCACGAAAACGGCATGCAGATCCACGCCTACATCGGCGATGAGAAGGTTCTGACCAAGACTTACTACTCGATCGGCGGCGGCTTCATCGTCGACGAAGAGCACTTCAACCAGTCCAGCTGCAGCGACACCCCGGTGCCCTACCACTTCGTCACCGCCCAGCAACTGATGGACATGTGCGAAGAAACCGGCCTGTCCATCGCCGCGCTGGTGATGGAAAACGAAAAAGCCTTCCACGAAGTGGGCGAGGTGCAAGCGCACTTCCGCCGCGTGTGGGAAGTGATGAAGAGCAGCGTCGAGCGCGGCATGCGCACCGAAGGCAACCTGCCCGGCCCGATGCGCATTCCGCGCCGCGCGCCGGCCCTGCACCGGATGCTGACCAGCTCGCTCACCGTGGCCAAGGACCCGATGAGCGTGATGGACTGGGTCAATATGTACGCGATGGCGATGTCCGAGGAAAACGCCGCCGGCGGCCGCGTGGTGACCGCGCCCACCAACGGCGCCTGCGGCATCGTGCCGGCTGTGCTGGCCTACTACAACCACTTCATCCAGCCGCTGGACGACGACAGCTGCCTGCGCTTCTTCCTGTCCTCCGGCGCCATCGGCTGCCTGTTCAAGCTGAACGCCTCCATCTCCGGCGCCGAAGTGGGCTGCCAGGGCGAAGTGGGCGTCGCTTGTTCGATGGCCGCGGCCGGCCTGACCGAACTGATGGGCGGCAGCCCGTCCCAGGTGTGCATGGCGGCCGAAATCGCCATGGAGCACAACCTGGGCCTGACCTGCGACCCGGTGGCCGGCCAGGTGCAGATTCCCTGCATCGAGCGCAACGCCATCGCCGCGGTCAAGGCGATCAACGCAGCCCGCATGGCCATGCACCGCGTCAGCAGCCCCAAGGTGTCGCTGGACAAGGTGATCGCCGCCATGTACGAAACCGGCAAGGACATGGACGCCAAGTACCGTGAAACCTCCTGCGGCGGGCTCGCGCTGCAGATCAAGGTGGAGAACAAGGCGGTGCCCACTCAGGCCATCCGCTGGGTCGACGACGCGGCCTGACCCCCCCCCCCCCGCGAGTTCCCATCGACGCCGCCGGCTTCCCGGCGGCGTTTTTGCATGTGGCGCGAATGGCAACACCGCGCGAGCCCCGCCGCATCTGACATTCCACGCGCCCTGACCATCTCCGCCTGACAGTTCCGACTGAAACAGACCTGTCTTTTCTATCAGTATTCGCAGTCTCCCCCGCCGCCTCCGGCACATACTCGCCGCATAACCGGTCCGAAACCGTTTCCCGCAAGGCCTTCAGAGCCTCTCCGCCCGCACCGGGCGTCGCGTCCCGCGAATCCGGATGCCAACAACAAAAGCTCGCTAGTGGCTGTGTCGCTTTTCCTCATTGGGGCATGACTCCGCCATGCGCTTATCCGCGCAGGGCTGAGGCTTTTTCATCAATCCCGAGCAAGACAGGCTCGCCGCGCCCCGCGCGTGGGCCGTCATGGAGATTCACGATGAGTTTGATCAAAGTTGGCCTTGTCGGCATCGGCGCGCAAATGCAGGAAAACCTGCTGCCGTCCTTGCTGCAGATGCAGGACATACGGATCGTCGCCGCCTGCGACAGCGATCTGGAACGGGCGCGGCGCATCCACCGCTTCATCTCGGACATTCCGGTGCACGACAACGTGCCGGACATGCTGAACGAGGTCCAGCTGGACGCGGTGATCATGGCCGGCCCGCCCCAGCTGCACTTCGAAATGGGGCTGCTGGCGATGGGAAAGGGCGTCAACGTGTTCGTCGAGAAGCCGCCGTGCGCGACGCTGGAGGAGCTGGAAACGCTGATCGACGCCGCGAACCGCAGCGAAGTGGTGTCCGGCGTGGGCATGAACTTCAAGTTCGCCCGCCCGGTGCGCCAGCTGCGCGAAATGACCCAGGTGGACGAATTCGGCGAAACCCTGCACATCCAGCTCAACCACTACGCCAACAAGCCCCGCGCCCCGCTGTGGGGCCTGGATTCCACGCTGCGCTCCTTCCTGCTGGCGCAGGCGATCCATACCATAGACCTGGCCATCACCTTCGGCGACGGCGAGCTGCGCCGGGTGCAGTCCAGCGTCCAGCGCCACGAGGACGCGCTGATCGTCAAGGCCGACATGGCCTTCTCCTCCGGCGCCACCGCCAGCCTGCTGGCCGGCACCAGCTTCCCCTACTTCGAGTTCGACATGAAACTGGTCAGTTCCAGCTCCACCCTGGTGGAGCTGGACAACCTGTGGAACATCACGCTGCACGAGCCCGAACACGCGACCCGCCCCACCGGCGCAGCCAAGCGCTGGCGCGGCGCCTGGCAGCCGGGGCCGCTGGACTCCGGCTACGAGCGCAGCGGCTACCACGGCGAGCTGCACCAGTTCTTTCAGGCGATACGCGAACACCGCCGCTTCGAGGCAGACTTCGCCAGCCTGCTGCCCACTTACCGCGTGATCGAGGAAATCTGCTCCGCCGACGCCGTGGCCCAAGGCCTGCAGAACGCCCACAGCCGGATACGCACCGGCATCGAATCGCTGTCGCTGTAATCGAACAGGAGCCTTTCATGACCGAAACCATCGCCGCGGCGCAAACCGCCGACCGCGTGATCTCCGACAAATACCGTCCGCAGTACCCGGACGACCTTCCCGCGCTGGAGCGGGCGCTGCGCGGCGCGCTGTCCGGCACCAGCGACACCGTGGCCGCCTACGAGCAGGCGCTGGCCGGCTGGTTCGGCGCCGCCGAAGCCGTCGCCCTGTCCTCAGGCGGCGCTGCGGTCAGCGTGGCGCTGCACGCCGCCGGCGTGCGGCCGGGCGACGACGTGCTGCTGACGCCCAGCTGCCCGTTGTGCACCGTCTACCCCATCATCGCCGCCGGCGCCAACCCCGTGTTCGTCGATACCCGCGCCCACGGCTTCGGCGCCGACCCCGACTCGGTGCGCGACCGCGTCTCCCCCCGCGCCGTCGCGCTGATCGACATCCCGATGTGGGGCTATCCCACCGAGGTGGACGAACTGCGCGAACTGGCCGACTCGCTGGACCTGAAGCTGATCCTGGACCTGGCCCACTCGCACGGCAGCACGCTGCACGGCAAGCACCTGTCCGCCTACGGCCACCTGTCCTGCTTCAGCACCCACGAGCGCAAGCCGCTGGCCACCGGAGAAGGCGGCTTCGTGCTGACCGACGACGCCGAGCTAGCCGAACGCTGCCGCTCCTACAGCCGCTTCGGCAACCTCAACGGCGCGGATTTCGGCCTCAACTACAAGCTGGCCGCGCTGCCGGCGGCGCTGGGCCACAGCCGGCTGGACAAGCTTTCCGAACAGATAGACTGCCGGCGGACCCACGCCCGCCGCCTGCTGCAGCGGCTGCGCCATCCCCAGGTGCGGGAAAAACGAATCATCGAAGGCGGCAATCCCAACTACTACTTCCTCAATCTGGAGCTGGGCTTCGCCGACAACCGCGCCTTCATCGACTACCTGGACGCCCGCGGCATCCCATCCGACATCAAGCGCTACGGCTGCCAGGCGCTGTACCGCTTCCCCGCGCTGGCCGAATACCGCCTCGACTGCCCGAACGCCGAGGCGCTGCTCTCCGGCATGACCACGCTGCCCGTGCACCCCGCGCTGAGCGAAGCGGAGCTGGACTACATGGCCGACGTCATCAACGGATACCAGGCGCCATGATCACCGACCGCGCGATGCAGCGCGCCGGGCTGGAGCGGCATTTCACCTCTTCGGCCTTCGTGCTCAACCCCCACCATGAAGTGCTGCTGCTGCGCCACCGCAAGCTCGGCGTCTGGCTGTACCCGGGCGGCCACGTCGAACAACACGAAACGCCGGACGAGGCGGCGCTGCGCGAGGTGCGGGAGGAAACCGGCATCCACGCCAGGCTGCTGGGCGAGCGCGACATAGCGCTGGAGGACGAAGAAGCCGACGTCTCCGCGCTGCACCTTCCGTACCGGGTGCTGTGCGAGTACATCGCCGATCCCAAAACCCCGCACTACCACCTGGACCTGATCTACCTGTGCGCCACTCCCGAGCGGCGCTGTCCGCCGGGCCGGGAGGCGGCGGAGGTCGGCTTCTTCCCGCGCGAGCGCCTGGAGCAGCTGCCGATGTTCGCCAATTTCCGCCGCATGCTGGAGCGTCTGTACGACGACGATGCAGTGTGGCAGGCGGTACAGCAGGGAGTCCGATGATGAGCACGATTGCGCTGGAAACGCGCCATATCGCCGAAACCTGCATCCACGACGCGCCGGACGATGACGCCGAGCTGGCGCGCGCGCTGCGCGGCGGCCTGTCCGGCACCGCCGACATCGTCGCCGAGTACGAAGCGGCGCTGGGCAGCCTGTACGGCCTGCCGCACGTGATCGCCGTCTCCTCTGGCGCCGCCTCGGTCCACGCCGCGTTGGCCGGCGTCGATTTCGCGCCCGGCGACGAAGTGGTGCTGGCGCCCACCTGCCCGATCTGCACCGTGCTGCCCATCCTGGCCCAAGGATTGGTGCCGGTGTTCTGCGATGTGGCGCCCGACAGCTTCGGCCTGGACCCGGACGATCTCCAACGCTGCCTGGGGCCGCGCACCCGCGCGGTGATCGAGGTGCCGATGTGGGGCTATCCCATTCCCTCTGACCGGACCTGGACGTTGCTGCGCGAACGCGGCATCCCGCTGATCCAGGACTTGGCCCATTGTCACCTGACCCGGCTGAACGGCGACTGGCTGGCGCGCATCGGCGACATCTGCTGCTTCAGCACCCATGACTGCAAATTCATGTCCACCGGCGAAGGCGGCTTCGTCATGACCGCCGATCCGCGCCGGGCCGAGCGCATCCGCGCCTACACCCGCTTCGGCAACCTCACCGGCCAGAGCGTGGGCATCAATCTGAAGCTGGGCGGCCTGCAGGCGGCATTGGGGCTGGCGCGCAGCCGCCAACTGGCCCGGCATCTCGACATCCGCCTGAGCAACCGCGAACGGCTGCTGGCCGCGCTGGACAACCCGGCGCTGCGCGAATTGCCGCTGCCATCGCATGGCCAGGCCAATGGCTACGCGCTGCTGCTGCAGGCGGTGGGCCACGATGGACGGCAACTGGTGCGCTACCAGATGTCACGCGGCATCCCGTCCGATATCGGCAAGTACGACAACCAGCCGCTGTATCAGCTGCCGCTGCTGGAACGCTACCGCCGCGACTGCCCCAACGCTGCCCGGCTGCTGCGCTCGCTGACCACGGTGCCGCTGCATCCCGACCTGACCGGCGAAGACCTCGATTACATCGCGAGGACATTGAATGACTATGCCCAGAATTGAAAACGGCCACGCGGTGGTGCTTGGCGGCAGCATCGCCGGCTGCCTGGCCGCCGCCGCGCTGGCCCGCCGCTACGCCCGCGTCACCATTGTGGAGAAAAGCGATTTCCACGATGAAACCGGCGCGCGTCAAAGCGTGCCGCAAGAACACCACGTCCATCTGCTCTTGCAGCGTGGCAAAGAGATCATGGAAGCCATCTTCCCCGGTTTCCTGTCGGAGCTGGAACAGGCCGGCGCGTTGGTCGCCGACCTGGGCCACGACGTCAAGTGGTACCAGGCCGGGCGCTGGAAAAACCGCTACCGCTGCGGAATCCACGCCCATTACTGCAGCCGCCGGCTGATCGACACCCATCTGCGCCGCCGCGTCTCGCGGCTGCCTCAGATCACGGTGTTGTCGCGCACCCAGATGGAAGGGGTGGATTTCCGCCGCGACGGCGACAAGCTGGCAGTCGCCGGCGTCCGGCTGCGCAACGACGACCACGCCTGGACGCTGGACGCCGACGCGCTGGTGGACGCCAGCGGCCGGGGCACCCGCCTGCCCGGCTGGCTGGAAACCGCCGGTTTCGGCGCGGTGGAAAAAAGCATGGTGAAAACCGATCTCGGCTACGCGTCGCGCATCTACCGGCGCCGCCCCGAGTTCGCCAGCCAATGGAAGGTATTGCTGGTGCTGGCCACGCCGCCGCATCAACGCGCGATGGGCGTGATCAGCCCGATAGAAGGCGACCGCTGGATGGTGACCACCGGCGGCTGGTTCGGCCAATACCCGGACCGCGACCCGAACGCCTTCCTGAAAGCGCTGGCCGCGCTGCCCATGCCGGACATCCATCAGGTGATACAGGACGCCGAGCCGCTGTCCGATGTGTCGGTATTCCGCATGCCCGGCAGCCTGCGCCGCCATTACGACCAGCTGCCGCGCTGGCCGGACGGCCTGCTGGTGGTCGGCGACGCGCTGGGCAGCATGAATCCGCTGTACAGCCAGGGCATGACGCTATGCGCGCTGGAAGCCGAATGCCTTGGCCAGAACCTGGACGCGCTGCTGGCCGGCGGGCTGGGCTTCCAGGAGCTGCAGGAAAAGCTGTGCCGGGTGCTGGACCCCGCCTGGCAGATGGCGGTCACCGAAGACCTGCGCTTCCCGGAAACCGAGGGCGAACGCGACTGGCGCACCCGTTTCCTGCACTGGTACGGCGCCGGACTGACCCGGCTGTCCGCCTACCACCGCGGCGCGCTGGAAGCCCAGATCGGCGTCAGCAACCTGATCGCCAGCCCGTCCCGGCTGTACGCGCCGCCCATCGCCGCGCGCATCGTGCTTGGCTCGCTGCGGCCCGGCGGAGGCCATCCATGAGCGCGGCATCATGGCTGGCTGGAGTGCGCCACCTGGTATTCGACTGGAACGGCACGCTGATCGACGACATTGATCTTGCGGTGGCGTCGGTAAACCGCTGCTGCGCGCGCTTCGGCGCGGAACCGGTCACGCGCGAGCGCTACCGGCGCGAGTTCGGCTTCCCGATCGCCGAGTTCTACGCGCGGCTCGGCTTCGACTTCAACCGACATCCGTTCGCCGACATCGTCACCATCTACCTCGAGCATTTCGACGCCCACGTCGCGCGCTGTCGGATGCACGACGGCGTCGCGGAACTGCTGGAACTCGCCGCCTCCCGCGGCATCGGCGCCTCGGTGCTGTCGGCGTCGCAAAGCAACGTGCTGTTGCGCACGCTGGACGCCAAGCGGCTGCTTGGCAGCTTCCAGCACGTGGTCGGCCTGGACCACACCCACGCCTCGGGCAAGCTGGATGAAGCCCGGGCATTGCAATCCCGGCTGGCGCTGCCGCCGGCAGATACGCTGTTCATCGGCGACACGCTGCACGACTGCGAGGTGGCGCGGCAGGTGGGCTGGCGCGCGCTGCTGGTGGAAACCGGCCATCAAGACCGAGCAAGGCTGGACGAATCCGACGCGCCCGTCTGCTCCAGCCTGTCGGAGCTGCTGCCGGTGTTGTCCGCGCTGGCCGCGGCGGGAGAACCCTCATGAATTCCTTCTACCCCCTGCTGGTGGTGTTGGCCGCCTCGCTGGCGATGCGCGGCATGGTCCATTTCTATTACCGCGACAGCGGGCCGGTGATGCGCAGGCTGCGCTTGCTGCCGCGCATCAACGACAATCCGGAAACCTATTATCGTCCTCTAGACAATTGGCTCGCGCCGCTGCCCTTCGTCTGGACCTGGCTGGACATCGTGGCGGCGGTGATGGCGGCCGCGCTGGCCGACTCCGCCGTGGGCTGGGCGCTGGTGACGCTGTGGAGCGGCGGCCGCATGCGCGCGCTGCAGGAGTTCGGCCACAACGCCGTCCACTTCGCGCTGTGCCCGTCCCATGCCTGGCAATGGTGGCTGAGCGACATCTTCTACCAGTTCCCGGTGTTCAAGCGCGACATGCATAGCCGCCACAGAACCCATGGCGACCACCACCGCAAGCCCAACCACCCGGAACTGGACCCCAACCGCGCCCGGGTGTTCGCCGGCGGCTATCTGGCCGGCCTGTCGGACGCCGCCTTCCTTGCCCGCCTGCTGTACCCGCTGTGGCCCGCCGGCTTTTGGAACAATCTCAGCACGATGACCCGCAACAGCCTGCTCAACCATTCAAAAACCACGGCGCTAGCCCGCTGCGCGACGCTGCTGACGACCGGCGCGCTGCTGTACTGGGTCGGAGGCTGGGCGGGCGTGGCCTTCGGCTGGCTGCTGCCGTTGTTCACCTCCTACCCGGTGTTCGCCTGGGTGTCGCTGCTGGCCGAGCACCGCTGGTTCATGCCCGGCTTCCCGCAGGAGCGGCTGGAGCTGGAATACCTGATGGGCCGCCCCACCGATTACTTCGGCGTCAGCGGCTGGCTGGTGCGAGTGTTCATCGCCCCCACTTCGGACGCCTACCATCTCGTCCACTCCTTGTATCCCGGCGTGCGCTGGAACTACCTGCCGGCGATAGACCGACACCTGAAAATCCACGATCCGCGCTACACCGAGCATGCCAGCGAGGGCCTGCTGCGCTGTCGCGGCAACGCGCCGTCGGCGCTGTCCGAACTGCGCGAACGGCTGGTGGCTCCGCCGCTGGCCGGCCGCCTCTCCACCCAAGGAATCCACCATGACTGAATCCCATCCGGCCCGCATCGGCATCATAGGCGGCAGCGGCTTCCAGCGGCTGCTGGGCTTGACCGACGCCAGCGCCCACCATTGCGCCACCGCCTTCGGCGCGCCGTCCTCGCCAGTGGTCACCGGCTATCTGGGCGGCGTGCCGGTCGCCTTCCTGCAGCGCCATGGCCCGGGCCACTCGATCCCGCCCGCGTCCATCAACGTCAAGGCCAATATCGCCGCGCTGCGCAGCGTGGGCTGCACCCAGATCCTGTCGATGAGCGCGGTGGGCAGCCTGCGCGAGGACGTGCCGCCCGGCCATTTCGTGCTGGTCGACCAGTTCATCGACCGCACGCTGATGCGCGACAAGACATTCTTCGGCCCCGGCCTGGTCGGCCACGTGCCCTTCGGCGACCCGGTCTGCGGCCGCATGCGCGAAGCGCTGGCCGACAGCGCCGCCGTTGCCAGGGTGCCGGCGCGCGACGGCGGCACCTATGTGGTGATGGAGGGACCGCAATTCTCCACTCGCGCCGAGTCCCGGCTTTACCGCCAGTGGGACGGCACCGTGATAGGCATGACGGCGATGCCGGAAGCCAAGCTCGCCCGCGAAGCCGAGTTGTGCTACGCGCTGGTGGCCATCCCCACCGACTATGACTGTTGGTTCGAATCGCAAGAACCAGTCAACGCCGCGCTGGTGGCGGAACGGATGGCCGAAATCGGCGACAGCGCGCGCCGGCTGGTGGGAGAAGCGGTGCAGCGCCTGGGCCGCCACGGCGGCGCCTGCCGCTGCGGCTGCGACCGCGCGCTGGACACCGCCATCATGACCGCGCCCGAACAGCGCGACCCCGCCATGCTGGCGCGGCTGCTGACCGTGGCGCCGAATGCAAACCGATTGACGAACAAGTAAAAGGAAACGCTGCATGAGCAATACCACCGCGACCCGGGAAAGGGTGCGCATCCAACGCGTGGAAGTGCTGTCCGATGACTGGTACGTGCTGCGCAAGACCACCTTCGACTACCTGCGCCGCGACGGCAGCTGGCAGACGCTGTCGCGCGAAACCTACGACCGCGGCAACGGCGCGGTGATCCTGCTGTACAACCGCTCCCGCCGCACGGTGATCCTCACCCGCCAGTTCCGCTTCCCCGCCTTCGTCAACGGCCACGACGGCATGCTGATCGAGGCATGCGCCGGCCTGCTGGATCAGGATGACGCTGAAACCTGCATCCGCCGCGAAACCGAAGAGGAGACCGGCTACCGGATAGACAATGTGCGCAAGGTATTCGAGGCCTTCATGAGCCCCGGATCCGTCACCGAGAAACTGTTCTTCTTCGTCGGCGAATACCATCCCCGCGACAAAGTGGGGGATGGCGGCGGCGTGGAGGAGGACGGCGAGGAGCTGGAGGTGCTGGAACTGCCGTTGCAGCAGGCGTTGGCGATGGTGGACTGCGGCGATATCGCCGATGGCAAGACCATCATGCTGCTGCAATACGCGCAATTGCACCGGCTGCTGGATTAAGACAGGCAGGAACCACCGCGGCGGGGGGGTTGAGGCCCCCAAGCCGCCCGCTGCGGACCGTGTCGAAACACAAGCGGCGAGGCCTCCGGCCACCGCCGGCGGCACAGGGATCTGCCATCCGCCAGGCGCGGCATGCGTTCAGATGCCCCCACCCCACACCTCAGGATCAACCGCGATGACAGACAGTCCCCGATCCACCCGGCCATTCCGCCGCGACGGACCCACCTGGTTCCTCTATCTGGTGCTGGCCGTGTTCGGCTTCCAGCAGTCGGTGCTGGGCTCCACCCTGCCCTTCCTGCGCGCCGAGTTCGGCTACGATCCCATCCAGGTCGGCTGGCATTTCACCAGCTACGCCGGCGGCCTGGTCGCGTCCGGCCTGCTGGGGGGCTGGCTGCTGCCCAGGCTGGGCCTCGGCCCGCTGATCCGCGGCGCGGCGGTCGCCATGGTGCTGGCCGTGTTGTCCATCGCCCAGGCGCGCGGCTTCGCCGGCACGCTGGCCGCGGCCATCGCCATGGGCTTGACCGGCGGCGTGCTGCAATCGGCGGTGCAGGCCGGCCTGGCCTGGCATCAGGCAGAACACCGCGACATGGCGATGGTGGAAGCCTTCATCTTCGCCGGCGCCGGCGTGTTTTCCGGCCCGCTGCTGGTCGGCCAGCTGGCCGCGGCCGGCATTCCATGGCGCTGGACGCTGCTGGCGGCCGCGCTGGCCCTGGCGCTGGTGCTGCCCCTGCCTGCGCCCGCCGGCCGTCCGGCGCCGGCAGCCGCGTCGAGCAAGCCCTCGCGCGGCGGCGTGCCGCTGGCGGTGGCCTTGTGCTGGGGCTCGGTGCTGCTGGGCATCGGCGCGGAATGGGGCATAGGCTTCTGGGGCGCGCAGTTCCTGGAAAGCCGGCTGGGCCTGGGGCCGGCGCAGGCGGTGAGCCTGATGTCGGTCTTCTTCGGCGGCACCGTGTTCGGCCGCATCGTCTCCAGCCGGCTGTTGGCCCGGTTCGACGGCCGCAACATGCTGATGGCGGTGATCCTGCTGGGCGGCGGCGCCATTCTCGCGCTGTGGGCCAGCACGCTGCCGTCCGCCACCATCGCCGCGCTGGCCTTGGCCGGCATGTGTCTGGGCAATTTCTTCCCGCTGCTGATCAGCAACGCGATCCGGCTGGAGCCCGACCACGTCGGCCTGATCTCGGTGGGGGCCACCCAGGCGGTGGGCGTTTCCCTGCTGGTGGTTCCCATCGCATTGGGCTATATCGGCCAAGTGGCCGGCCTCGTCAATGCGATCGGCATGCTGGTTATTCTGCCCCTGCTGATGGCCGCGGCCTGCCTGGCCGCCGGCTATCGCCATGCGCTGCCGCACAAAGCCTGAGACTTGAGCAAAAGGAGAACAATGATGAGCCAAGCCGACTTCACGCTGCTGTTCGATCTGGACGGCACCCTGGTGGACACCGATATCCTGCACTTCGGCGCCTACCAGACGCTGCTTGCCGATCACAAACGCAGCATCACCATGCAGATCTACAAAGAGCGGATCATGGGCGCGCCCAACGACGCGATCATGCGCGAGCTGTTTCCCGACCTGTCCCTGGACTCCCACCGCCGGCTGGCCGAGCGCAAGGAGGAACTGTTCCGCGCCGCCATCGGCAAACTGGAGCCCACTCCCGGCGCGCTGGCGCTGTTCGAATGGGCGGAAGCCCGCCGCGTGCCGATCGCCATCGTCACCAACGCGCCCCGCATCAACGCCGAGCGCATGCTGGCCGGGCTGGAGCTGCTAGGTAGGATAGACGCGCTGGTGATAGGCGAGGAGCTGCCGCGCGGCAAGCCGGACCCGCTGCCTTACCTGACCGGGCTTCAGCGTCTGGGTGGACGCGCCGAGCGCGCGCTGGCCTTCGAGGACTCGCTGTCCGGCGCGCGCGCCGCCAGCGCCGCCGGCATCCATACCTTCGGCATCGGCACCTCGTTGCCCGCCGCGTCGCTGCTTGACGCCGGCGCCGACGAGGTGATCGCCGACTTCACCGCCGCCGAGCTATGGCGGCGGCTGGACGCGCTGGAGCTCGGCGCGGAGGCTGAGGAGTCCGGCGCATGAACCCGTCCGTTCCTCCGGCGGGGCTGCCCGCCGACGCCGTCCGCATCGAAGCCGCCACTGGCAGCGGCGCGGGCGGGCATCTGGTGGCTTACAGCTCCTTCGAGCCCTATGAGCTGGCCGACTACCTCGAAGCGCTGAGCCGCCTGCTGCCCGATGTCGCCATCACAGTGTGGCGCATGCCCACCTCCAGCCTGACCGCCTTTCTGCTGTCCGACCCCGAGGGCGACCTGGTGCTGGGCTGGGCCGACACCGCCGCGCAGAGTCCCGGCATCGCCGCCCGCATCGCGCCGCCGGCGGCCGGCGGCTGCGACGCCGACGGTTTCTACCGTCCCACCGGCTTTTCTCTGGCTTTCGTCGCCGATCCCGCGCTATTGCAAGCGCGCGGCGCCGAGCCGCCGACGCGCTGGTCCGATCTGGCCGCGCCGGCGCTTCGCCAGGCGCTGCTATTCCCCGACCCCCGCCGCTCCGGCGCCGGCTACCTGGCCTTGACCACCATCCTTCAATATTACGGGCCGGAAGACGGCTGGCGGCTGATGGTAGAGATAGACCGCAACGTGATCGACTACCCCGGCTCGGCCTGGGAGCCGGCGGCCCGCGTCGGCCAAAACGGCGCGGCGCTGGGCATCACCGTGCGGGTGGCCGCCCGCCGCCGGCTGAGCGACAACCCCGCATTGATCCAGGCTCTGCCCCAGGACGCGATAGGCGCGGAAGCGGAAGTCTACGGCGTCCTCGCCGGCAGCAAGCAGCAAGCGCTGGCGCGAAGGGCGCTGGACTGGGTGATGTCAGATGAAGCCGCCGACCTGTTCCGCCATCACGCCAAGCTATTGCTGCGCGGCGAACGCGATCCCGCCTTGTTTCCCATCAATCCGGAGCGGGCCAGCCGCGAGCGGCCCGCCGTTCTGCAACGCTTCGACGCGCTGATGCGGCTGCGCGCCGTCCGCGCGCCCAAATCGGAGGCCACCCCATGATCACCCGCGCCGCATTCGGCATCCTGCCCGGCGGAGAAGTCGTCGAAAAGATAGAGCTGGCGCTGAGCAACGGCGTCAGCGCCGCCATCCTGTCCTGGGGCGCCACGCTGCAGTCGCTGCGCTGCCCTGACCGGCACGGCCGTTTCGACTCGGTGGTGCTGGGCTACACCCGGCTGGACGATTACCGGCAGGCCGGCGGCCGCCTGGGCGCCACCATGGGCCGCTACGCCAACCGGATCGAAAACGGCCGCTTCCAGCTTGACGGCCAGTGGCATCAGGTGGATCAGAACGAAGGCCCCCATGCGATACACGGCGGACCGGAAGGCTTCGACCGCCGCCTGTGGCAAGTGGCCGCCGTGGCCGACCTCCCCGACCGGCCCGAAGTGCTGCTGCGGCTGGAAAGCCCGGACGGCGACCAAGGCTTTCCCGGCAAGCTGATCCTGACCGTCAGCTACGCGCTGAAACCGCCGGGCGATCTGGTGATCAGCTACGAAGCGAGCTGCGACCGGCCCACCGTGTTCAACACCACCAACCACGCCTATTTCAACCTGGCGGGCGAAGGCAGCGGCAGCGCGCTGGACCACAGGCTGGCCATCTTGGCCGACCACTTCCTGCCAGTGACGGAAGAGCTGATTCCCACCGGCGAGATCCGCGGCGTGCAGGACACGGTGTTCGATTTCCGCGACCCCAAGCCGCTGGGGCGGGACATACGTTCCGACGACGCGCAAATCCGCCTGGGCCGGGGCTACGACCATTGCTACGTGCTGTCGCGCGACGGCGCCGGACCCTATCCCAGGCTGGCCGCTCGGGCGATGGAGGACGGCAGCGGGCGCCAGCTGGATGTGCTCACCACCGAGCCCGGCCTGCAGCTGCACAGCGGCAATGTGCTCACCGGCCGCTACCATGGCGCGTCCGGTCGCGCTTACCGGCAATCAGACGGTTTCTGTCTGGAGGCCCAGCACTTCCCCAACGCGCCCAACGTCTCCCACTTCCCCAGCGTCGCCTTGCGGCCGGAGCAGCCGTACCGCAGCACCACCATCTACCGACTGGGCATCGCGCCATCCCGCCAGACGTAAACCGCCGGGCGGCGAAGCGGCGGCTTGCCCGGCGGCGGCAGGCCGCCTACCATGAGCGCGGGACAATGAAACAAACCGCCATGCGCCAAGCCGACTTCACCCTGCTGTTCGATCTGGACGGCACCCTGACCGACACCGACGAACTCCACTTTCACGCCTTCCGCGCGCTACTGGCCGAACATGGCCGGGAGCTGGACCACGACAGCTATCTGCGGCACGTCCACGGTTCCACCAACGAAGCCATCATGCGGGCGCTGCTGCCGGACATCCCTGAACGGCACCAGGAACTGGCCGAGCGCAAGGAAAAGCTGTTCCGCGCCTCGGCCAGCCGATTGCGGCCCACGCCGGGCGCGCTGCGGCTGTTCGACTGGGCGCAAGCCAACGGCGCGGCCATCGCCATCGTCACCAACGCGCCGCGCGCCAATGCCGAGCTGATGCTGGATCGCCTGGGCCTCGCCTCCCGAGTGGACGCGCTGGTGATTGGCGACGAGCTGGCTTACGGCAAGCCCCACCCCCTGCCCTATCTCGCCGGCCTGGCCCGGCTGGGCGGACGCGCCGAGCGCGCCTGCGCCTTCGAAGACTCGCCGTCCGGCATCCGCGCCGCCAGACAGGCCGGGCTGCATACCTTCGCCATCGCCGGCATGCTGCCAGAGGCCGCGCTGCGCGAAGCCGGCGCCGACGCCGTCATCGCCGATTTCAACGCTTCCGAACTGTGGCGCTGGCTGAATGCCTCAAGCGCCGGCCTATCCATTTAGCCCGGATCTGCGCGCCGGGTACTGTTAAATATCCCAGTCTGCCCCGCGGCAGCCTGGGCCCGCCCCGCCATGCTCTCCCGGCCATTTCCCTCCCTGCCATCACATGTCTGTCAGAAGCCAGCCATGCAAAACCCGCCCAATTAATGACAAAAGAGAATTGAAAAATAGATATTAACCATTCAGAATTTACGAAGAGAAATAACCGCCTCCTCTTCCAGATAAGGGATGCGTGCTTCCCACCCCCACCGTCATGGAAAATCGATGAGAATCAGCGAACTAGCCGAAAAAACCGGCATCAGCCCGCGCATGCTGCGTTACTACGAACAGCAAGGCCTAATCCATCCCCTGCGCACTCAAGCCGGATACCGTCAATACGGCGACAAGGAAATCTGGATTCTGCAAAGCATCAAGATGCTGCAACAGGCCGGGCTCACTCTCAATGTGATACGACCGCTGATGTCTTGCATCACCAGCCAAACCGTCCGCTTCTCCCCCTGCCCGCAGGTTCTCGCCAAGCTTCGCGAGGAACACGTAAAAATCACGCAAACCATCGCCAAGCTGTCCCAGGCACTGGGCATACTCGAAACCTATCTAAAAGAAGCCGAACAATTCGCCACGAATGATGAGGTGGTGGATGCTCAGAGCACTTTCAAAGCCTCGTGAGCTAGAGCGAGACAAGGCGAAAACGGCTGAAGAGACGGAATACGCATACGATGCATAAGCATCCCGAAACGGTTTTCAACATCGTATCGCCGACGCGCAACAGGCATTGAACAGGCTCTCAGCTTGCTCGACGGACTCCACCCTTCTGGCAGCCAGGTCAATTGCAACTTGAGTCCAGAAACAGGCGTTGAATTTTGGCTCGGACATCGGCTTGGATGGTTTCTCCGACACGGAACCGCTGGCCATCCATCGAGCGCTCAGCGCTTTGAGCTTGTCAGCTTTCAGGACGATCCGCCCGCGATTGGCACTCATCTCGCTTTTGCCCGCGGTCAAAGCCAACATCATCCAACACATTTTTTCCACCCCATCGACAGCGGATCGGCCAGCATCGCCTCCACCTCTGCCACCGTCACGCTTTCAGCCATCCCGCATGGCATGGCAGCTGGATCAAGCGCCTGACTCGAAATGAGCTTTCATACTGAAATTCCATTGATCGCCCTGTTCGATCTGGCGTAATCGCTGAGCATGGCCATCCTTGGTTTTTTTTGAATTGGCCGCATGAATCAAGAAGCCGCCAACGATGGCGCCTTGCTGCGGCAATAGGCTTTCTCGACCCAGCGTTGCTTGATGGCTGCAAAAAGGACGCGGGTCGAGTGAGGCTTGCAGGGAAGATTGACAAAGCGATGGGAAGGCCCAGGCCTGTTCAGACCTTCCCCAAGGACTCAAAACAAACAGCGCAAACATGGTTTTCCACAAATCTTCGCCTAGCGAAGATTGGCACGAAATTCATTCCGGATATGCCATTCCGGTCTAGCTATGTTCTTACAACCACCTTGCCCGGATAGTCCTTCCCCCCCGATGCCATGCCCATGACAAGCTCGGCAAAGCCATCCAAGTCAACCTCTTCCGAAACAATTCTATCGAGTGGAAAGTGGTCAGGATAATCCGCGCGAAGACGAAAACTTTCTTCATAATCCTCTTTGTAGCAGCCATAAGCTCCACAAATATGCAACTCTTTTTCCTGATATTTTGCCAACTGAATACGCTCGCGCCTGCGGACAGTATCTATATCTACCTGGCTCGTCAGGAATTTATCACCCTCACGCGTCCCTCCGTAAATCAGCAGCGTGCCTCCATTCCTGGCCAGATCGGCGGCAATTCTCTGTATTTCTGGGGTCACAATAGTTGATACGACCATTACGATATCAAAAGTATTTTGGCAAGCATCCACATCATCGAGAGAAAACAGCTCCTCCTCGGTGAAAAGCTGCTGGTCTAACGCGAAATCACGCCTCACCTTGCCGCGATTGAATATTCCTACAGATGCTCCAAGATGTTTTGCATACAAAGCAAACATGATGCCTGAACAACCTGCTCCGATGATGCCTATTTTTTTTCCCACCAAATTAGACAGCTTGGAAAATTCCAACAATTTTCGTGTCGCATGGACTATGCAGGCCATCGGTTCGGGCATCCAGATATTGCGAGCGATATCATGTTCTGGCACGCGAATGAAAGCTTGATCCAGTTGCTCACTCGAACCATGCACGAATACATATTCAGCGAATCCAGTAGTACGATCAGGAGTGATATTGGGATTGAATGTAACAAGCTCTCCCACCTGAAAACCACTGCGAGCGCCGGCAAAAACTACCGGCCCCACCAACTCATGGCCAAATATGGGGCCTCGGTCTGTCGGGATGTCTCGCGAACCGATAACCTCCTTAACATCCGCCCGGCATACCCCTATATGATCAGGTCGAACCACAACCGTGCCCTCGCTAAGTAGATGGTGCGGAAATTTTTTGGTAACGATACTCACTCTGCCATTTTCCAGCTCTGCCGTTTGATAAGCATTCGGTAAGTCAGACATGCCCGCTCCTGAATTCAGAGTTATTGATTTTCTTGCGGCATGCCCTCTTGCTAGATGGCATGCCGCAGATGTATTTTTAACTAGGTGTGCAATCCATTTATCTTTTTAAGACTCCAGAGCCTGGACTAGAGGCTGGCGGCTAAAGTGCCATGAGACAAGAGTAATCGCCAAGCTGATGGCAGCCAGCCCGGCAGCGGCTAATGGAACGGCACGAATGCCGAACCCGAAATCAAGAACCGCGCCCCCCATCCATGCGCCCAGTCCATTCCCTAAGTTGAACGCCGAGACATTAACCGACAGCGCCAGCGTCGGTGCGGCAACGGCCAAGGATTGAATGCGAGCTTGCAGCGATGGAATGATAGAGAATCCAACTGCCCCAAAAATAAACAACGTAATAGCCGAAAGCACTGGCACGGTGCTGGTCATCCAGAATACAGCGAGAACAAACACCAGGCTGCTCAAAACCGTAGTGACGCCACGCATAACATGCCTATCTGCAAGACGACCACCAGCAAAGTTGCCAAGAATGGCGCCAATGCCAAAAACAACCAACAATGCTGAAATAGCTGAAGGGGTAAAATGGCTGACATCCATCAACAGGGGCACGATATAAGTAGAGGCCGTGAAGACCGCGCCTTGCGCCAAAACAGTGGTAATGACAGCAAATACCAGCATCGGATTAGTGAGCGCGCTGAGCTCGCGGCGCACGGTGCCAGGTTTCGATTGTTCAGCTTGCGGCAATTTTGAAGGCATGAACATGGCGATCAAAGCTACAGAAATAGCAGCAATGGCTACAATCGCAAGAAACGTCGCCCGCCAACCCAAGTTCTGACCGATAAATGTTCCTAACGGTCCGCCCAATGCATTAGCCAAATTAAAGCCCAAAGCTATTTTTGCCATTGCAGAACCTTGTTTATTGGCAGGAGATAACGCCACTGCAAGGCTAAATGCAACCGCCACGAATGTACCATGACTGATCGAAGCCAAAATCCGCGCCGCCATTAACATCTGGTAATTTGGCGCCAATACTGCCCAAATATTGCCCAAGATGAAAGGGACCATCAAGCCCAGCACCAATGTTTTCCGGGGTATGCGCGTTGTAAGCAGAGTAACAAATGGGCCAATGATTGTTACACCCAGCGCATAGCCTGTAACTAACAGACCCGCATTGGGCAATGATACGGAAAGATCAGATGCCACAATTGGCAAAAGTCCTGAAATGACAATTTCTGCTGTCCCAAGGCAGAACACGCCTAACATCAGAGCAAACAGCGTGACAGGCATAAAAATCTCCTAACTTGAACAAACCCGCCGTACTGGATAGTGCAGACAGCGATGCTTATTGATTTTAAAAGCACAAATAAACCGTGAAATATAACAGCTCAGACCACGTATGACATCAACAATCTTAATGGCATTTTATTACCATATCAGCACAAATTGCCTCGCCGGTTCCCCCGCCCCCATGTCGAACGGCGGCGCATCCGCGCGCCAGTCATGATGTTTGCCAATTTCAGCCTTGCGCTTCATTAAGTTCGAGGGAAGGGAGCCGCAGCGCCCTTAGCCATGCAAGGTCATCCCGCAATAGATCCCAGCCGCCTCTACCGCGATAATCGTTTTCCAGGACATGCAGCCGGCCATCGGAATGACTCAGCCTCTCCAGCGTGGCGGCTACGTCGCCATCCCCACGCCCCAGCGCGGCAGGAGCGCCGGCCAGCCCGTCCTTGACATGAATCTGCCGATGAATCCGGCCAGACAGCGCCTCCATCCAGGCCTGCAAATCGATGCCCGCCCGAACCGGGTTGTACGTATCCAGCACCAGCCACAGTCCTGGATGATTCGCCAGTTCCAGCAAACGCTGGACCTGCCGCGGCGCCAAAACGTTTTCGCTGGCGATGGCGACGCCGCTGCCCTCGGCCAAACGGCAGGCCCACCCCAACAGCTCGGCGCTGCGGCTCAGCGCGCCTTCATCCCGGATTTCGCTCAAACGGAAACTGGGTAGAAACATCAGCGGCATGGAGAGCGCCGTAGCCGTAGCCAGCGCGTCTTCCACGGTCCGCCGAGCCAGGACGCCCGCAGCGGAGTTCCTTGCCGCATGCAGGCCGATGTCGTTCAAAGCATTGACCGCCAATCCCGCCAGGCCGACCCCATGCTCGGAGCTTGCCGCCTGAACCGCCTCCAACCGGCCAGGCTCATCCAACCGCGGCGCACGGCCCGGCCCGCCAAAATCCAGCTGCAGCCACTCCGCGCCGCACCAGGCGGCCAAACGCACCGCATCGGGGCCGGACAACGGCAAGCGCCAGTCGGCCAGCGCGACCTCGCGTCCGCGCTTGACAGCCCCCACTCAAACGCTCCGACGGCTTTGGGATACCGGAGGGGCCAGAGAGACCGGCTCAGCTTCCCCCTCCGCCGTCACCACCAAACTCTGGCCGTGCAATCCCTCCCCCCGGCTCCTGACCAACTCGACCGCGATCCTCCCAAAGCTCGATGGCTGCATATAGCTGGAATAATCGAAATCATCCGGTCGGCGGCGGCGGATGCCGGCAGTGTCCACCATGCCGGACGGCAGCAATTGCACGATGCGCACCGCGGGTTCGGCGCTTTCCTCGGCGATGGACTGAAGCAGACTGCTGGCGGCGGCCTTGGTCGCCGCATAGCCGGAGCGCTCAGGGCCCGCGTTGTACACCACCTCGGAAGAGATGCCGACGAACAACGCCGGCGAACGTCGGCTCAACGCAGGCAACGTGCCTTGCAAGGTCAGCCAAAGCCCGTGCAGATTGACGTCCAGCTGCCTGCGCCACTCCAGCTCAGTCACCGATAGAAACGGCGCGCGGCCGGCGCCATAGTGGATGGCGGAGTAGAACACCGCGTCCAGCGTCGCGCCGTGGCGGCCGACTGCCTCGGCAAGCTGATTGCGGCTCTCCTCCGGCTGAGTCAGATCCATCGGCGCCCAGACAAGGCGGGGGGAAGATTCCAGCCCTTCCGGCCGGGAACGGCTGAAAATCACTACCTTGCGCCCGTCGGCCAGCAACGCATCGGCGATGCCGCGGCCGATGCCGGTGGAACCGCCGACGACAAATACCGTGGAGTCGGCTTTCAGTGATTCGGTCATGACTGTGTTTCCGATGAGAGTGATAAAAGTGATGCCGCTCCGCGCGGCGGCTTGGCCGCTTCTGGGAAGCGGATGCCTACCTTGATGAAGCGGCGGCCTCTATATTCGCGGCGGCGCGTCAACCAGTAGCCGTCCATCAACGCGGCAGCCTCGGGCAGATCCAACAGGTGGGTGACCAGTGTCCCGTAACGGCATGGATGCTGAGCCAACTCGCGCGCGGCCGCCTGCAACATGCGGTTAGGCGCGCCTCGGTGCCCGAACAGGGTCAAGCGCTTGCCATGCGATGACACGGTTTCGCAATAAGCGCCGTCCCGTGGCCGGCCGCCGCAGTTGCCGTGGCGGACAGCAGCCAGATCCGCAATCTCCGGGAGGGCATCCAGCCGGGATTCGGCTGGCACCCCGCCCATCAGATCGACGATGCCTCCTCCAGCCAGGCGCGGCACCGCATCCGCCAAACAGGCCAGCGTCGCCCGTCTGGGCGTGGCCAGCAACGCCATCGCGCACTCGCCGCATTGCTCCCCATCCAATCCTTCGAACAGCATCCGGCGCTCCGCCGGCATGCCGTTGTCCACGCTCCAACGCATGCCTTCGCTGCGGTGATGGATCATGATCCTGTCAGTCGCCGCTGGCAGATGCGACCGCGCCGCCAGCAGGGCCAAATGGCCGACCACGCCGTCGCCGTAGATCAGCAGCGGACCCGGGGGGGCCTTGCGCGCCATCAGTTCGAACGCGTACAGCACGCAGGCCAGCGGCTCGATCAACGGCGCCAGCCGCAACGGCAACTCGACCGGCAACGGCAGCACCAGTCCAGCCGCGACCATCCCGGCGGAAATGACAAGCCGTTGCTGGAACACGCCGTCCTGAATGTGCCCGATCAGCGAGCCGGGATCATCCGGGTTCGTGGGATTGAGCATGACCAGCGTCCCTTCGGCCAAGCCCGCCGGAACGCCGGCCCCGGCGGCGACCACTCGGGCCACGGCCTCATGCCCCAGCACCGCCGCCGGATCATCGCGCTCGCCTAGCAGTATTTGCAGATCGGTTCCGCACAAGCCGGACACCAGCGGCGCCAACAGCAGCTCTCCGGGCTCGGGAAGCGGCGTCGGCCTGCTGACCAAGGACGCGCCGCCCGATCCGCGGATGATGGCCAGATGCTCACGCGGCATGAAGCGCCTCCGGCCTCAGGCCATGCAGGCCCGCCCCGAGCAGGCCGCTGGTCTGCCCAGGCTGCGCAAGGTGGATGCGGCGCGAGAAATAGTCCGGATCGAAACCGCTGCTCAGATAAACGCCTTGCTCCCGCAAATGCCCCAGCAACGCTTCCCGATAATGTTCGCCCAATCCCGCGCATACGCCGCCCGCCAACGCGATGCGGTCCAGCTCGGGATCCAGCGTCAGCGCGCACCGCAACCATGCCGCCATGGGCCGGGTGGCCAAGCGCAGCAGCAACATGGCGAAGGTGTCGCGCTGCTCCACCGCGCCGGCGAGCGCCTCCTCCTCGGACAAGCCTTGTTTACGCAAGCGCCGGTAGTCGGACTCCTGCCACATGCCTTCCTCTTCGCCTCTCAGCCAAGCGGTCAGGGCGGCGATGCCCCTCCCCGAGCTGTAAGCCGCCAGATGGCCTGCGCCGCCGCAGTCGCATGCCAGCTCCACCGGCCTCCCCTGGTAGCTCAGTTGAACCGGCAGATGACCCACTTCGCCCTGCAGCCCAAACTCATCCAGCGGGATGGAGCGGCTTCGCATGTCCAGCACCCTGCAGGCTATGCCTGTGCTCACCGTCACCAGCATCACCTTGCGCGCCTGGCTCTGCGGCAGCGAATCGGCATATGCCAGCAAGGCCGCGCTGACATCGTTCAAAACGGTCCAGCGCAGCGACGGCGCGCGTTCGGCCAACGCGGCGCGCGGATCAAAGCGCTGGGAATACTCTCCCCATAACGGCCCCGAACCGTAAACCTCTCCGGTCAGCCCATTCATCGCCGCGCCCAGCGAAAGGCTGGCCAGGCTGGCGCCATGGCGCGCGGCCAGCTCCTCGGCGGTTTCCGCCAGATAATCGAGCAAGGCGCCGCGCAAGCCCTCTCCATCCAGCTCCGGCGCGCTGCGAAAACTGATGGCCGGCCTGCTGCGCACATCCGTCAGCGCCCCCTCGCGATAAACGCCGGCCCTAAAACGCGTGCCGCCGATATCGAAGACGATGACGGCCTCATGCGGCGCGGGCCGGCGATTCATGGTAGCCAAAGCCATCGCGCGTCAACCGTCCACCGTTTCGGCCGCGAACACGCCCGCCGCGGGGTGCGTCCGCAAGTAATCGATGGCCGATGCCAGCTCGCGCTCTTCCAGATCATTGACAAAAGTGGCCTGACCGATGCCTCGCGTCAGCGGAACCCGCTGCAGACCATCGCGATGCTTGATGGTGTCTTGCAACGCGCCGACCACCAGCTCGGTGGTGAACGTGGGATGGAAAATCGGCAGGCCCGCGCGGGCGATCAGCTCGATGGCTCGTTCGGCCTCGGCACGATCCAGCAGCCCACGTCCCAGCGCCAATGCCACCGACAGCGCCATGTCCACCGCCACCGCCTCGCCATGCAACAGTTCGGGGTCGGCGCGCAACTCCAGCGAAGGGCTAAAGGTATGGCCATAGTCCACCGACCGCTCCAGCGTGTCCTCCCACAGATTGGGCTCCAGTTCGGCCAGCATGCCGGCGATCGCCCGGGACAGGATTTCGCTGACCTTTGGATGATTGGTGGCGAAGGTGTCCGCGTCGAGCTGGCCGGCCATTTCTTCCAGCAACTCGAACAGCGCCCGGTCCTTGATCAGCGCCATCTTGATGATTTCCGACACGCCGTTGGCGATGTGCCGTTGCTCCAGCGTCTGCAGGAAGACCGGGTCGATGTAGGCCGCCTCCGGCGCGCAGTAAGTGCCCAGCCGGTTCTTGTGATAGCCGTGGTTGACGCCGGTCTTGATGCCGATGCCGGCGTCGATCTGTCCCATCAGGGTGGTGGGAACGCGGATATAGGGGATGCCGCGGCGGTACAGGCTGGCGGCGAAACCGACGATGTCCATCAGGACGCCGCCCCCGATGACGATCACCACCTCGTTGCGGCGCAGCAGTCCGGCCGCGGTCATCGCTTCCGACACCTCCAGCGCCTGCTCCATGGTTTTGGACGATTCGTGCCCGCGCATGATCTTCCACTCGGCCACGATGTTCCAAGCGTCGAAATAAGCCTGGATCTTGTCGCCATACAGCTCATGCACCACGGCGTCGATCACCACCAGCCGGCGCACCGGCCGCGCGCCGCCGGCGCCGCAACCATGGGCCAGCGTAGCATTGGACGGCTCGAACAGGCCGCGGCTGAGGGTGACGTTGTACTTGATTGCCTGCACCGCGCTGACGCGCCAGTTCAGGTCGGGATGTTTGGTCAGGCTCTCGGCGAGAGAAAGCGTCCTGAGGTTTTCGATGGCAGACAGGTGTTCCATGGTTTGCTCCTGATAGCAGAATGAAAGGCAGTCCATAAATGGTTGAATGCCAGATCGCATGCTTTTCCACGCATCCCCAGCATTGCCGCTCGGCCGAGGTCCAGATCGCGTCGACGATTTCGCAGCCACGCAGGCCATCCGTGAAATCGGGCGCCGGCAACCCGCAAATTTTCAAAACATTGGCGAAATGGCGCGCGCCCCAACCGCATGGCTCGGTAGCCGGACAAAGGAGACTCGCCCGCGCCGTCAAAGAACAGCACTCCGTGGCCACGCTCCCGGCGGAAGAAGATCGCGCCTCACTCGCCGGACGCCATGTATAAAGACATCGTTCTTGCACCCGCGCCGCGTCAGCGCCGACACGCTCCCCATCTCCCCGGCGGTAAAGAGCGCCGGCGCGATGATGCGCGCGCCCATCCAGCCCAACCGATGCGAAGAAATGGTGGCGTCGGGGTCCATGACGGGGCCTTCTATGGCAACTTCATAGTCCAATAAATGACAAATGAATCATAAACCATGACAATAATGTCAATGTCAATATCTTTTAGCCACATCCTGTTTTCATAACAAATATTTCATCCAACCTCTCAGAGGCCCGTCCCAGGCTAGCTACGCCCAACAGCCAGCGCCGTCGTAAATCATCCGGGTCAACGCCCAAATCCGCTTGGGGATCGACGAAGGCATTAAGCTATACGCCCCCGCCGAACCGGCGCGGCACAGCGACCGCCTCCAGGCGGTCAAGCGAACAAGACGGGGAAATGCAACGCGAAAAGGTTGGGACAAGCCGAGGGAGCGGGACGACAGCCATGCCGCCATAACAGCAGAATTGATGATGTCATGCGGGATATTGCAGAACGCCGGCTGCGCGCCGGCCGAGGCGGAGACGATGCGGGAATCGACTACTCTGCGCGAAGCGCTTGCGGCGCCAGGGCCGGATAGCGCGCTCTGCGCCAGAAACAGGGCGGCCCAGAAAAACCGCCGGGCCTGCCCATAAGCGCCTGACGCCCGGCCGCGCGGCTGGCTAAACGAACAAGAACCACAGCAGCAGGCCCAGGCCCGCCGCCACGGTGCAACCCGCCAGCAGCTTCATCGGAACATCGCCGCCCAGCCTGTCAGCCGCGCCTGCGCGGGAGAAGGCCAGTCCCAACAGGAAAAACACCGCCAGGTCAAACAATCCGTGCGTGGTCCAGTGGTGGCCGGTCAGCGACGCCATCCAGCCATTCAACGCCGGCAGGCTATCCTTCAGCCAGGCCAATGCGGTGTTGAACAGGATGGCGACGCAGGCCGACAGCGCGAAGCCGCCGGCGTAACGGTTCAGAGCCTTGTCCATCGCTAGCCTCCATGCTGCAGCAATGCCGCCTTGACGCCGAAGCTGATGATCGCTCCGCCGCCCTCCACCGCGAACGCGGTCAGCGCCAGCAAAGCCGCGGTCGCCGCCGTCATCCGCCGCGCCGCGGCGTTCTCATGCAGACGCCCGGCAGCGGCGATGGGCAGGTAAAACGCCAGGATCAATACGATGAAGAACAGATGCTCCTTGGTCTCCATCACCAGATTGTGCGCGTAGGGCAGCGGGCCTTTCAGGATCAGCGCCTTGTCGTGTCCGTAGAAATGGACATACCAGTAGCCGCCCAATATCCAGGACAGGCCGATGCACAACGCCGTCGCCCGCGACGCCAGCCTGATCCGCGCCGCGTTGCCCTCCGACGCGTTCAGGGTTTCCACCAGCACCCACACCGCCGCGATGATGCCCAGCGCGCCGAAAGTCGGGTGCGACAACAACAGATAGTCCATGCTCCGCCTCCTCCGCTTGCGCCGCCCCGTCCCGGACAGGCCGCCGCCCCAATATAGGCAATGGCGGAGGCCGTCGCCCACGCCGAAAAGACCAGGCTTGATCAGAAACAAGTCATCTGCGCCGCAATCGTTTCCTGACAAATAAACAACGAGATAGGAGCATTATCAGCCGCTGCGGCGCGCTGCCGGACGCAAGCTTGCTATCGATCGCGGAAGCTCTGCAGCACCGTCAACAAGCTGGTCAGATTATCGGCGACGCCTAGCTGGCTCGCCCGCTCGGCAAAACCCGTGCCCACCATGGTATCCACGCTGTAGATCTGCATCGCGCCGATGTTGGACACCGACTGGGCAAGCGTGGTCATCTGTTGCTGCGAGGAGACGGCATTCTCGAACAGGATGCCGCTGGAGTGGGCCATCGTCTGGTAGATCGAGCCCATCGCCATGGCGGGCGATTCGCCCAGCACCTTGACGTTGGACTGGGTGACGGCATCGGTGATCTGGCTGTTGACTGGGGTGGGAAAGGCCATATTGCGTCTCCTGCATTGTCCGCAGATTCAGACTGGCAGTCGGGGGAGAATGCTTCAATCAGTGACAGTACTTACCGCGGTGAACGGTAGCCCGCAACGCGTCCTGGCAAACCCGCCGGCACAAGCCCCCGCGCGGAATCTAGAAGCCCGGAGGCGGTCCTGGGATGCCCTCTCCGCCAGCGGGGAAGACAATCCGATCACGCCTCCTGGCTCTCCGCATCTTTCAAGCGGTTCACCAGCGCCACATAATCGCTCATCGCCTGCTCGCGGCTCATGCCGCGCCTGGCGGTCCAGGCGTCGTGCTTGGCCCGCCCCACCATGTCCATGATGCTAGGCCGCTCTCCCGCGGCGTCGCCCTGCGAGCCCTGCTTGTACAGGGCGTACATCGCCAACAAGGTGGCGTTGTCCGGCGCTTTTCGCAGCGTGCGCGACAAGGCGGCGGCGGCCTCGAACGCCTTTTCCTGCTCGCTGGGCCCGTCCGGCAACGGCTCGCCGCCGAAATGGCTGTCTTCGGCGTCCAGATCGTCCGGAAACCACCTGGCCTCCAACAGCTTGCCCTTGCGCATCTGCACAGCCAGCACCCCGGGCGAGGCCAGGCCGCGATGCAGCAGCGTGGCCGGCTGCACCGCCATGCCGGCATTGATCACCGCCGCGCCGAAGGCGGAAAAGCTCGCGCCCTCGTCCGTCCACTTCCGCAGCCGCCGCAGGCCCTTGCTCCCGGGAAACGCGCCGCTGCCGCGGTTGCGCCCCGGCTGCAGCCAGGCGAAATCCGGAATGCCCAAGCGGTACAGTCCGGCGAAGTCGCCCTGCTCCAGCGCGCGCCGCGCCGAGGCCAGCAGCTCGGCCATCTCCGCCGGCGCCATCGCCGGGTCGACCATATTCATGCCGAAGCCGCCCGCGGCATTGGCATTGAAAAATTCCAGCACATGCTTGCCGACGATTTCCCTGTCGTTGTCCACGCACACCATGTGGTAGCTGTCCTCCAGCACCACCATGCGCGCCTGGCCGGCCCGCTTGCCGCTGCCGATGCGCTCCACCAGAAAATGCGCGGAGCGCAGACTGGTCAGCTCGTCCTCGCGCGCGTGCACCACCAGCGTCGGGCAGGCGATCTGGTCCAAATCCCGAATCACCGCGGCGCGCAGCCGATCCACCTCGCGGATGCAGGCCAGCGGCACCCAGCCGTAATGGAAATTCTCGCCGCGCTCGAACTTGGCCTTGACGATGGCCCGCAGCTGCTCGTTCTTGATGCCGTAGGGTTCCTCCTCCGTCACCTTCATCCGCTCCGGCAGTCCGGGAATCCGATACAACAAGGGCCGCAGGCCCCGATACCAGGGCGTGGCCCAACCGTCGATGTACACCGGCGGGGCCAGCGCCACCAGCCTGCCCTTGGCGTGACGCTCCAGCTTGGCCACCTCCAGCGCCAGCAAGGCGCCCATGCACATGCCCATCACGTGCAGCACCTCATGCTGGCCGACGATTTCGCGGTACTTGGCGCGCGCCGCCTCCAGCCATGCCTCCATCTTGACGCCGGACAAATCCTCCGGCCGCGTGCCATGGCCGGGCAGCGTCAGCGCATGGGTGACGAAGCCGGCGTTCTTCAGCCGCTTGTGCATGGAGCCCAGGTCGTATTGCGTGCCGCCCAGGCCATGGATCAGGAACACGCCGGGCTCAGCCATTGTCGTTCTCCAGAGGCTCCGGCCTCAGCATGCCCACCACCATTTCCACTTCGTCGTCCGCGCCGCGCACGCAGGCCAGACGCTCCCGCACCCGCAGCCGCTCCCCGTCCGCCTGCACCACGGTGTAGCTTTGCTCGCTGGCCCAGGTCTCGCCGCTGGCCACGCTGCTCCACGTCGCCTCCACCAGGCCGCGCTCGTCCGGCTCGATCCGCTCCAGCCATTCATCCAGGCTGGAGATGCGCGCGACGTCCTCGCCCAGCACCTTGTCCGCCCCCATGCCCCAGGTGGCGTGCCCGGTGGCCGCGTCGTACTCCACCGTCGCCACGCCCACCTCGCGCATGATGCGCTCGTAGCGCAAGCGCCAGGCCTGGGCATCAACCAACGCCTGGCGGCGGCCATCCGACAGCGCCCTCACCGCGATCATCACCGCGGCCCAGATCGTCACGAAGCCCTGCACCTCGATCACCGCCTCGCCGGAAAACCCCTCCGCCACAGCGAACGGCCCGCCGCCATGGGCGGTTCGCCCAATGATCAGCAAGCCGCCCAGCAACAGGGCGACGGCGCCGCCGCGCGCCCCCCACAAGGCGGCGGCGATCAGCAGGAAAGGCATGGGAAGATAGGCCAGCGTGGCGGCCACCTGGCCGTAACGCTCGCCGCTGCGATCGATGAAAACCAGCGCCACCGCGCATAGAAACAGCAAAAAAGCCGCGCCGCCTCCCAGAAACTGCATCATCGGCATGCCGCCCGACAGCTGCAGATGAAAGCCCCGAAACGCGGTCACCACCGGCGTCAGCAGCAGGATGCCCACCATGGTGGACAACACCCACGCCACGCCCTCCAGCGTCAGGTTCAGGCCGGGCCGCTGCCATTGCCACAAGGCCATGGCCAACGCGCCGCCCAGGCAGGACGCCAGCGCCGCACCGCACAGGAACAGAGCCATGCCGGCCGGAGTGTCCGGATCGTTGCGCCCCAGGCTGGCCACCCAGCAGCCCATGGCGCCGCTGACCGCCTCGATGCTGGCGAAAGCCGCCGCGCCCACCGGATTCAGGCCATGCGCCGCCATGCCCCAGATCATCGACGCCAGCCACACGCCGGCAAGAATGGCCGGCCAGCGCCAACGGGGAGAGATCAGCAGCGCGGAAAAAGTCACCCCGCTGCCCAGCCAAACCGGCATGGTTTCCGTGACGGAACTGGCCAGCGATCTGGAAACAACGGCCACCGCGAGAAACAGCGCGGCAACCAGCAAACCCGTTCTCAACTGCTGCATGGCGACTCCTCTAGCTTCAACCATTGCAGCATAGGAAGCGCCACCCAAGCGCCGCAAGCAGGGAACGGAATTGCATGGCAAACGGCTTCCCGCGTGAAAGACATAGACGGATTGCAAGATAACAGCGCATCCCTGCGGGAGTGGAAATAGCTCTTTCAAGCAATCCCAACCCCATCCCATCACGGTTCATCCCCACGCACGTGGGGAACAGCTGGACGCCGCCGGTGTCGGCAACGGCTGGGGCGGTTCATCCCCACGCACGTGGGGAACAGATTGGCTATCTCCTGCGCCATGGCGTTTTGGTCGGTTCATCCCCACGCACGTGGGGAACAGATCTGCTCCGGCGTTGCGCCGGCCAGGGCCTGCGGTTCATCCCCACGCACGTGGGGAACAGGGCGCGCGAGGTGGCGGCGTGAATAAACTCGACGGTTCATCCCCACGCACGTGGGGAACAGTGGCGCTTCGGCGCCGCGTTGCGGTTCGCCACCGGTTCATTCCCACGCACGTGGGGAACAGCTACCCCGGCCATCCAAGAGCCTGACCACGCGCGGTTCATCCCCACGCACGTGGGGAACAGCAGTAGCAGGTCGATTCCTCCATCCGCGCCGCCGGTTCATCCCCACGCACGTGGGGAACAGCTGGCCTCCAGTTGCTGGAGTGTCGGTCTTCGCGGTTCATCCCCACGCACGTGGGGAACAGGCTTTCAGGTCGGTCAGTTGGGTGCCGAGATTCGGTTCATCCCCACGCACGTGGGGAACAGGAGGCCACGCCAAAACCGAATATATGAAGCAGCGGTTCATCCCCACGCACGTGGGGAACAGGCCGGACGATGGCCAGGTCATCGAGACGCCGCGCGGTTCATCCCCACGCACGTGGGGAACAGGGCCGGCTGCATGGCCTCGGCTACCAAATGCACGGTTCATCCCCACGCACGTGGGGAACAGATGCGGCATCCGGGGCGGCCTCAATCGCCTGCCGGTTCATCCCCACGCACGTGGGGAACAGTAGCCTCAGCAATCCCAGAAGACAGGGAAGCACGGTTCATCCCCACGCACGTGGGGAACAGCCGAGCTTTTTCCTGAAATCCTCCCAAACCTGCGGTTCATCCCCACGCACGTGGGGAACAGGCCAATCTGCAGGCCCATTTCCCCGCCACGGACGGTTCATCCCCACGCACGTGGGGAACAGGCCGGCTCCCAAACCTGCTACGTAGGTGCCGACGGTTCATCCCCACGCACGTGGGGAACAGATATTACTGATTTATATGCATTTGCCGGTAGACGGTTCATCCCCACGCACGTGGGGAACAGGTTATTGGATTTTTCAGCCGCAGCCACGCATGCGGTTCATCCCCACGCACGTGGGGAACAGCTGCGCCCGGCGGCGGTTTACTAGAAAGGCTTCGGTTCATCCCCACGCACGTGGGGAACAGACCAATCGCAAGCAATTGATTTTGCAAAATAAAAACACCACCTAAAAATCTACCGATTTTCGAAGAGCCAAATCGCCCCCTGAAGCAAAGCGATCCACATGCTATTCACGGGTCTCTTCCGGTACCGGAGGCGGCAGAAAAGACACCAACTTCGCGCCGTCGAACTCGGCCGGCATGCGGCGGTTGGCCCCAAGCGTGACGAAGTCGAAGCCGGCCTCGGTGGCGGCTTGCCAAGCCATCACCGCGTTGCCGTCTTCCAACCCCTCCTCCACCTGCTGCCACAGGTAGTCGCGGATCTTGCGGTTGTAGTTGCCCACGTAAACGCCGGCGCGGATTTCAAGCAGCCAGATCGCCATCCGGCCACGCAGCCGGGGCGGCGCGTTCTCAAGCACGATGACCAGCATCGCCCAGTCCCTCGTCTTCCGGAAACGCCGCGCCCACCACGCCCTGCTCCTCCGGTTTGTCCAAACCGCCGGCGTTCAGCATCGTTTCGATGTCCGGGATGATGCGCTCCAGCAGCCGGGTCTTGCGGAACATGTCGCGGCAACGCTGGCGCACCTCGCGCTCCACGTTATGCACCGGCTTGGCGGCGACGGCGAAGGCTACCGGCACCACGGTTTCGAATTTGTAAACGTCGGCCACGTCGTAGACGAATGACAGCGGCTTGCCGCTGTGGATGAAGCCGATGGCCGGCGCGTAGCCGGCCGCCAGCACCGCGGCCTCGGTCACGCCGTACAGGCAGGCGGTGGCGGCGGACAGGCAACGGTTGGGGATGTCGGCCTGGTCCCAGTCTTCGCTGTCGTAGTTGCGCGCCTGCCATTTGACGCCGTACTGCTGCGCCAGCTGCTGGTACATGGCCCGCACCCGCGCGCCTTCGATGCCGCGCAGCTGCTCCACGCTGCGCTTTTGCGGCGGCTCGTCGCCGAAGCGGCGGCGGTACATCTCGCGCACCACCTTCAGCCGCGCGTCCTCGTCCAGCGCCAGCCGCGCCTGGTACAGCAGCCGGTCGGCGCGCGCGCCGCCGGGCTGGCCGGCCGAATACAGCCTCACCCCGGCCTCGCCCACCCACACCAGCAAAGTGCCCACCTGGGCAGCCAGCTTGCAGGCGGCGTGCGACGCCCGCACGCCCGGCTCCAGCATCAAGCAGGCCACGCCGCCCACCGGGATGTGGGTGCGCACGCCGGTGGCGTCCACCGCGACGAAAGCGCCGTCCAGCACATCCAGCTGGCAGCGCTCGACAAACAAAACAGAAAGCCGCTCCTTGATCGGGAGCGGCTTCAGAGGCGGCAGCAATTGGCTCATGGCAGGCGTTTCACCAACAGCAGGCCGCAACCAAAGCCCAAGGCATGGCCCAGGCTGGAATGCGGCGCGACGGCGGGCTGCCCCAACAGCGCCTGCGCCAGCTTGTCTCCATCAGCCACCCTGGCCATGCCCTGATAGTCGATGGAGGAGAAGCGCATCCGGCGCCCCTTGCTGTGCAGCACATGCTGAAAATAAGCGTCCACCTGCACTTCGTCGACATCGATTTCCAGCCCCCAGGCCGCGGCGCGGCGGGTGAGCCAGTCCAACGCGGCGCCGGTCATCGCCGCCTGGGTGTCTCCCGGCGACAAGCCTTTTGCTCTCGCCTCGGTTTTGGCCGCCATCATCACATCGTGGCGCTGGCTGCGCTGCCCCTTCTCCTTGGGTCTGGCCACCACCGGGTTGGCGCGCAGGCTGAAATGCACCCATTCACCGGCGTCCAACTCTGGCCGGTAAGGTTTGCTTTCCACCCTCACCGCCGAATGCCAGGCCTGCGGCGGACGCTGCGACAGCAGGTAGTACAGCAGATGCCCGTTGGCGCCCTGCTCCGCGCGGAACAGGAAATCGCGCTTGGCGTCCGGCGCGTCCGGAAACAGCTTCCACATCAAGCGGTGGTCGCGATAGGCGTTGCCGGCGATCATCACGTCCGATTCGCAGACCGCCGCAGACGCCGGAACCGTGATGCGGGACAGATAATGGCTCATTGCCTGCCTCCCGCCAGATAGGCCAGCTCCCGCCGCGGCTCGAACTGCCAGCGTCGGCGCGACAGCGGCTGGTCGTGCCGCGTCAGTTGCAAAGTGGCGTCCATGCCGATATCGGCCATCGCCTCGTCCCAGAAGTAACGCGCCTGTCTGTCCTTATCCAGATCGATATCGATCGACAACGACTCGTCGTCATCAAGATCGACGCCCGGCACAAACGGCTCATCGTCGCGGCTGTCCAGCGCCTGCTTCAGCGTGTCGAAACCGCCCAGCCTTGGGTCCAAGGGCAGCGCCAGCGGGCAGGACTTGCGGCCAAGGTAAGGCATGAACACCGGAGAGCGCAGCGCATCCGCCAGCGCGGCCAGGCCATGCGGCGCGTCCGGCGCGGCCACCACCGCCACCACGCTCAGGCTGTCGCTGCGGTATTCGCGGCTGGTAAGGATGGTGTTCAGCTTTGCCTTGTCGCGCATTTCCTGCCGGCGGGTGCGGTAGGCGAACTTCTTGGGGATGTCCGGCCACTGCACGGTGTGGTAGTCGCGCAGCGGCATGCCGGCGGCGATCAGCTTGACGCCGAAGCGGTAGCCGCGGCCCAGCGCCTGCTGGCCGGCCTCGTCGTCCCGCCTCACGCCCAGCGCCGCGCCCAGCAAGCCCAGCAGGGCTGAACGCGACGGGTGGTCGGCGCTGACGCGCTGCTCGCCCACCGCCAATTCGCCCCAGCTGGCCATGGGGCCATACAGCCGGAAAACCAGATACTCGCGCATGGCCTTACTCCGCGGCGAAAGCCAGCAGCGCCTGCAGGCTGCCCTCGCCCTTGATCACATCGAATTCATAGCGGCTATCGGCGCAAGCGCCGTATACCTTGTCCATATTGTCACGCACGGAAACCAGAGACTGGATGCCGCCAGCCGCGTAATCCCCGCTATTCAGTGGCTTGAGGAAGGCCAGCGACAGGCTGCGCGGCTGGCGGTCGCCGCGTTCGGCCAGCGCGTAATGAGCGTAGGCGCGGCTGGCGTAGCTGTTTTGCTTGCCGTTCGGGGCAACGGTCAGCGCGGCTTCCGCCAGCGCCGCGATGGCGCGCTGCGCCAGCGCGTGGTCGCCGCCCAGGTTTTGCAGCAGCAATTCGCGGTCGATGCAGATGTATTGGTAAAACACCGCGGCGGCGAAGGCGCTTTCGCCGATGTGGGCCGCGCCGGGGTCTTTGCGGTTCAGATCGTCCACCGCGGTGAAATAGTCGTCCTCCACCGCCGTGGCGTGGATGCCCAGCGCGTGCGCCACCTGCACCGCGGCCTCGACGTTATGCTCGGCCTTGCTGGCCAGCATGCGGCCGAACATCGCGATGTCCGCCGCCTGCTGCCGGTGCAGCAGCGCGTCTAGCTCCTCTTTCTCCGGCGCGCGCTTATCGGCGATCAGCTTGGCCACCAGCTTGTCCAGCGAGGCCTTCTCCTCGGCCGAGATGTGCACCAGTTGCTCGATCTCGTAAGGCTTGTCCTTCTTCAAAGCGCCGTACACCTTGGCGATCTCATTGGCGCTGTCGCCGGCCAACTTGTCCGAAAAGCCGGCGGCTTTCAGCTTGTCATACGCCTCCACGCCCAGCAGCTTGGTGCGCGTGCCCAGCGCGCCCTCGCTCTCGCCCACCTTGCTGAACAGCTTCTGCTCGAACAACTCCGACGTGCGCCAGGCGCGCTTCAGGCTTTGCGACGACACCCGCAGGCGCTCGACTCCGCCCATCATCGCGGTCTTGGGGCGGCCCAGATCGTCGCGGTTCAGATTGGCCGGCGGGTAGGAAATCAGGGTGTGCAGCTGGATGAAACGGCTCATGTTTTGTCTCCAATGGCAATCAGGCGGGTTCTTGATCGGCTTCGCGCAGCGATTCGTGGTAGTAGTCGGCGGCCCAGCGCAGCTTCAGTCGCTCTTTCGGCGCCAGCGCCGCGTCGGGGTGGCGGAACTCGCGCACCCACTGCAGCAGCTCCACCGCCAGCTTGCCGACATCGACCTCGCCTCCCAGCAGGTCCACCGCGCGGCGGGTCTGGCGGAAAAAACCATCCTCGTCGCGGCAGGTTTGCAGCTGATGAAAACGCAGCTCGCTCATCGCGACGCGGCCTACATCGTTCTTGCGGCCCAGGCTGCGGGCAAACGCCTTGCCCGGCGCATGCTGGGCATGCGCCGCCACGCCGGCGGCCAGCGCCAGCTCGTCCGCCTCCACCGCCACGCCCTGGCGCTTCAACTCTTGCAGCAGGCGATGGAAAGCGGATTGCAGCAGCACATCCTCCGGCGCGGCGCAGCGCCGCAACTGGGCGCGGTCTGCCCGCTTCAACATCGCGAACGGCCCGCGGCGCTCCTCGTCGCTCGGGTCCAGGGCCAGGCGCCACTGCGCCACGGTCTTGGCCAACTTTTCCCGATCGGCCTTATCGAGCAACAGCTTCATCGCCTTCCCCCTGGTAACGGGCAATCCGCTCGCCCATGATCTTGTGCGGTTTGGCCCGCCACAGGCCGCGCTGCAAATCGGCGCGCGCGCGCACTGTCCCAGCCATGTCCATCTGCTCTATCGGCGCGCACAGCACCCAGTAATCGAACAGCTCCAGCACCAGCCGCCTCAACGGCGGCAACCAGGCGGAAAACGCTTGCGCCTGGCCGGCCTCGTCCAATTGTTCAGATTCGGCCAAGCGCGCCACCGCCTGGTAGAACAGCTCCTCGCTGCGCTGCCAGAAACTCTGCTCGACGGCCGGCTCTTTCTTGTCCATTCGGCGCGCTTTTTTCACCTGATCGCCCAGCATCAACGCGCTCTGCCGGGCGACATCCAGCAACTGGCGCGCGGCCTCGACGAAATGGCGCTCATCGCCGCTTTCCAGCCGGAACAAGGGCAGCGTGGCGTCGCGCCAGGCCTCGGCCTTCATATTGTCCATCTGGTAGCCGAAGCACCACAGCCGCGCCTCGCCGCGCAGCTTCAGCTTGTCGGCCTTGCCGCCCTTGCGGTTGAAGTCACGCACCACCCGCGCGGTTTTTTCGTTGTCGTTCTCGCCCAGCGTCAGGCTCAGCCAGTGGCGATAACCGCCGGCCGCACGGCCTCCTTTGGCCGACAACGGCGGCTTGGACGGGTCTTTGGCATCGAACAGATAAGGCGTCAGCGGATGCTGCCAGGGGCCGGTGTAGTTGACGCCGTAATTGCGGGTGCGGTACTGGCGGTACAGCGCATCGTGCGTCTCGCCGCATACCTCGCACACGCCGCCGGCCACGTCGTCCACATCCAGCCGGATGCGGCGCGGCATGCTCCAGTAGGCTTGCAGCGGATGAACATCCTCCGGCAAGGTCTCCACCCCGCTCTTGTCGCTGACGCGGGTGGCCGCCAGCCACGGCAACTTGGCCGACAGCGGCGACTCCGCGCGCCAGGCGGCGTCCTCGCCATCCAGCGGCAACACGTTCAGCCACAGCTTATGCCACAGCGAGGCGTCGCTATCGCTAGGCTGCACCAGCGTGAGCGTGGTCAGCGGCCCGCCGCCTCTTAAAGAAGTGCGATGTCCAACTCCGCCGCTGGGCGCGTTGATCTGCAAGGTGAACAAGGCCTGCGCCGCGCAGCTCTCGCACAGGCCCTGCCAGTCGGCCAGTTTGTTGAAGAACAGATTGGAATCCGAGCCGGTATCGATCAGCAGCTCGGCGGTGCTTTTGGCGTTGCCTTCCAGCTTGGCGTCGCGGTCCTGCATGAAGGCGATATCGCCGGTCAGCTCGAAAGCCGGCCGCAGTGGCGTGAGCCAGGTCTCCAGCTCCGCCGCGCTGGGCGGCGTATTCCAATAGCCCAGCCAGTCATTCAGATTGCCCGGCGCCGCCGCCGTTTGCATCAGGCCGATCAGCAGCTGATACAGCGCGCCGCGAAAATCCGCCCGCGGCGCCAGCACGTCCACCACCTCCGGGTCCGCCGCGTCGTAGACGCTGCCCGGCGACACGCTGCCGTCGCGCCGTTTGAGGCGGAGCCAGCGGTTGGCGGGGTTGAGTAGATTCATCCCACCCTCCTAGTTACTTGAATTCAACCTTCTTCACTCGCCAGATGAAAATCAGGGCAATCACCAACACCAAAATCAACGCCACAGCCCAGCCATTACCTTTACCCGCCAAAGTCCCAACAGCTTCACTACCCAACACCCACACCAGAAATTCGCGCATTACTCAGCCTCCCGAATGATGACATTCGAGATTCTAGCACTCATCAAAAAAAAGTAAAGCAGAAAGGGGCATGGGGATTTTGAGTCTCAACACCCAATCTGTTATAATGCAAAGGTTCCTCAAGAAGTTGGGGATGAACCACAGAATGGGGATTCTATCCTTAATATCTGTCAATACGTTCCTTGCGATAGCAGGGCTTATTCCAGGCGGCCCCGGCCGCCTGGTTCACTTCCACAGCAAGCCCAACTCCAGGCTGTACCGCACCGCCACCGCCTTGCCCCTGGCATCAATACCCTGCCCCAGCCACACCCCAGCCTCTTCGCCAGCAATCAAGGGCAAGATCAGGTCGTACTCGGTCAGCCAGGGCTGGTCCCGCGCCAAACCGTCCAGCCAGGGTTTGAAGCGCTGCCGCCAGGCCGGCGCGATATCCTTGAGCCTGTTGGCGTCCACCCGCAGCGCGGACAGCTGCCATTGCAGGCGCGGATCATCGCTTGGGAACAGCAGCCGCAAGGCCTCGCCATCGGCCACTGCCAGATAGACCAGCCGCGTTTCGTCGGCCAGCCGGGTGGCGACGTCGCTGTCTTCCACCCAATGCTTGCTGCTGTCCTCGCAGTAGCCCTTTTCCCAATCCAGCCCGTTGAACAAGGCCATGCTGCGCTGGCTCATCGCCTCACCCAGGCATTTATTGGCGGCAGCTTGCAGTTCAGCCGGCGTTTCACGTTCGCTGGCTGAGCCATATACGGCCTCCACCAACTGCCGCACTGCTCCGGCTTCGCCGATTTCTCCAGGCGACACAATGCCGCCCGCTGCCAGCAAAGCCTGCTGGGTCTGCCATAGCTTGGCGGAATCCGGGTATACGTATTGCGCGCCGGGGAACAGCCGGCCATACCAATCGGCCTTGGCCTCGTCGTCCGGCTCCGGACCGTATAGATAGAACACAGGCTCCGGCCGTTGCTCGACACGCTGCGCCGACGGCACGTCGTCCGGCCACGGCTGACCGTCCGCCTGGCGAGCATGGCGCTGCAAGCGGCCGGCGCGCTGGATCAGCAGGTCTATCGACGCCAAGTCGCTGACCATCACGTCGGCGTCGAAATCCAAACTCTGTTCCAATACTTGAGAGCCAATCAACACCCGTCCCGCGCGCGTGGCCGCATCGGAATGCTTGCCCAGCGCATCCAATACTTTGTCTTCTATCTCCAACCGATGCCCCATCGCGTAACGGCTATGGAATAGGTGCAACCTATCGGCGGGAATGGCATCCCGCAGCAGGTCAAAGGCGCGACGAGCGTCGTCCACCGTATTACGCACCCAGCACACGCAGCGGCCGGCATGCGCTTGCTGGATGATCAGCTCGATCACAGCCTGTTCATCATGCAGATGCGCCACCCGCACCTTGCGCTTGACCTCGCGGCGGGTTTCACAGGGCTGCTGATGGAAGGCGGAGGCGGACAGATGGCTGGCCAAGGGATAATCCGGCAGGAAGGCTTGGCTCAGGCCAGGCTGGGCCAAGCCTTGGCGATAAGCGTTCAGCAACTCGCGCTTGATCCGCTCCGGCACGGTGGCGGACAACAGCACCGCGCTGCCGCCCTGCGCCGCGTGCCAGCGCAGCAAACCGGCCAGTAAAGTGCGGACATAGGGATCGAAACCGTGCACTTCATCTACCACCAACACCTTGCGGCTCAGGCCCAGCAAACGCAGCGACTGGTGCCGCACCGGCAACGCCGCCAGCAAGGCCTGGTCTATGGAGCCGACGCCGGCCTGGGCCAGCAAGGCTTTTTTGTTATTGTCCGCCAGCCAGGCATTGCAGCTCATGCCTGCCGAGGCATCGTCCTTGGCATAGGGCCGGCCGCCGCGCTGCACGCTGAGCGCGAAGTCTTCCACCAGTTGACGGGCAGAGTGGGCCAGAACCAGCGAAGGCTGTTCGCCCTTGACGAATAACTTGCGGTACACGCCGCCAACGCGGCGGTACATCTGGTTGGCGGTAGCCATGGTGGGTAGGGCGAAGTACAGGCCGTCGGCCAGTCCGGCCGCCATCAGCCGGTGCGCCAGGATCAACGCCGCCTCGGTCTTGCCGGCGCCGGTCACATCCTCCAGCAGAAAAAGCTGCGGCCCTTCGGCCAGCGGCGCCGTGGCGGCGTAACGCTGCAGGGGAGTGGGAGCGGATAGGTAAGGGATAAAGTCGGTCAGTTGGTCGGCGCCGACATACGCCGCGCTGCGGCAAACGGCGAATCCCGATGCCGTCACCGCGCGCCGGGCAGCGGGCCGGGCGTGATCGGCCCAATAGTCGGCCAGCGCCATCGGCAGGGCCCGATACGGGAAGTGAAATTGATTGGAGCCCAACCAGTCAGCCAGCACCATCAGGCCGGCCAGTTGCCAGGCTATGCGCGGGTCCAGATCGTCAGCCGGCTGCGGCAAGGGCCCGGCCAGGGCTGCGGCATCGCAAGCGAAGGCAAGCGCGGCGGCCATATCGTCCGGCAGGAAATGATCGTCGGCGTACAAGCGCTTGGAATCGCCCTCGCGCGGCGGCCTGCCGTGGTGGCCGCAGACGATCCGTATCCATGCCTCCCACCGGGCATGCTCCGCAGCAGGCAATACCTCGGCTGGCAGGTTCGACCGCAGATGGTCCATCCACAACAAATAACCGAGGGTATCGTGACGCTCGGCGTATCGCGGCGCCCTGTCCACCGGCACCAAGTCGGCCGAGCCCGGCGGCAGGATGGACTGGAAGCTGCGGGCGAACTTGCCCAGATCATGCAAGAGGGCGAAATAGACCGCCGCCGCGCGAAACTGCGCCACATCCCAACCCAGGCTGGCGGCGCAAACCGCTCCCCACGCCGGCCGCTGGTCCAGCAGCGCCTCCATCACCGCCGCCACGTCCAGCATGTGAAATGGCAGCAAATGCCATCGATCTCCCGCCTCGTCGCGCGGCGAAGACTTGCCCCTGTACCGCCAGTACGCCTGCATCGCCCCTCCGGTGACAACCGGTCAGCCCGCTGGACTCGACCCAGGCGCGCAGGTTAGCAGCTCAAAAACACATTGTCATTTTGGCAAATAAGAATATTGACATAAGTCACGCGATGGCCCGCAGGCGCGCCCACTGGCGGAGCCTGCGGCCCTTCTTTATCCCCGCCTCCCGCTGCGCTACCAGGTATTGGCGGCTCCCAGCGCACCGGCATTCAGCCGGGCGGAGATCGCTACCGGCATCGCCAGCCCAAACCAGGGCGAGGCGATATTCGTGTGCAGCAGCGACGCGTAATCGTCCACATAGACGATGTTGACCTGGGGATCGGCCAGAGGGTCGTAGTCTTGGCCGACCCAACGTCCGTGCTCCGTAAAAAACGCCAGCAGACGCGGATTGGCATACCGCCGCGCGTACTCCAGCGGATCGCCCAACACCTTCTGCGGCGTAAGCGTCCAGGACAGCAGATGCAAGGTCCGGGGCACGCCCCGGGCTTGGTCAAGAAACCAGTTTGCATCATAACCTTCCGGAACGGTCCATTTGCCGTTGGGTGCGAAACCGTAGCCATTGCGTTGCGTCAATTTCAAAAGCTGATCGGTTTGCATGCCATTGAACAGCACGCCATCGTCGACGCCGGTGCTATTGGAATACTGATCGAACAGATACAGGCTGTTTTCCCCCATCGGGTATTTCGGCGCCACGACGAAAAAGCCTTTGGGCAAGACATGGCCGCGGCTCGCCACATACTCCTCGCGGGCGGTATCCAACGCGCCGTCATACAACACCGCCACTCGCGAGCGGATGCTGTCGGCCGCGCCTTTGCCATCGTCCAGCAATGTCCGGTATGGCGCCTGGAACAGATTGATCCCGCCTTGACGATGCGGCACCAGGAATTCGCCCAATGTCGCGACGATCTGCTGGATCAACAACTCATGGCTCAAGTGGGTGAAGTGGTAGAAGTGGGAAATGTTCAGAATGACCAGTTCCCGATGGGCCGTCTCCAGCTCCAGCATGAATCGGCGAAGCTGCATCAGAATGCCATCCTCGCCATCTATCGGCCCGCCGGTATAAAACTCGCCGTGATAGGTGAACAACCGCCCATCCTTGACGCATGGCCGGATATCGAAATACCGGATGCCGCCCAACAGCTGGCCGTAGATGTCCTGGCTTTGGGTTTTGGAAAGCGCGTTGCTCACCGCCCGGTCCACATAACAGCCAGAGTCGTGCGTCCCGGGCAGCGTGACGCGCGACAAGGGACGATCAGGAAACGGACCTCTGGCGTCATTGGCGGTACGGAACAAGTCGGTCATCCAGGGCATAGCCAGTCCTTTCGTTCTGCATGGGCGGAAAGCATCATCATTTCCACCTGAACGAAACCGGCGATCGGATGTGAATCACACGCCGATCGGCATGGCAGGCAGTTTGGAACGCATCCCTGCCGGGATGGAGAACTCTTGAACGACTGATATAGCGGTAATGGATCCCCACGCATGTGGGGAACGCTATTTGGAGATGGCCCAACAGTTGCCGGAACACGGTTCATCCCCATACACGTGGGGAACACGGGCTTGGTGCGGCCCTGGGCGTAGAGCGCGTCGGTTCATCCCCACACAAGTGGGGAACACTGAGTGGTGCCGCCAGTTTGCTGCTGGGCGGCCGGTTCATCCCCACACACGTGGGGAACACCCCATGCCGCACCTGAAAATCGACGGCGTCTACGGTTCATCCCCACACACGTGGGGAACACGTCGTTGCGCGTCGGGTTTGGGGAAATCCATTCCGGTTCATCCCCACACACGTGGGGAACACAAACAAGGGAAGTAGGGCGCATGTGGCGGTGTCCGGTTCATCCCCACACACGTGGGGAACACTTCCGATCCGGCCATCGCCGGCCGCAATCTGGAGGTTCATCCCCACACACGTGGGGAACACGCCAGTTTGCACAGCGCCCACAGCAGCGAGTCCGGTTCATCCCCACACACGTGGGGAACACAGAGTAATTGCCATAGGTAGAAGTGCTTGCAGCGGTTCATCCCCACACACGTGGGGAACACTTGGAGGCGCGACTGGCGCCATTGGAGGCGCGCGGTTCATCCCCACACACGTGGGGAACACTCGCACGCCAGCGATCAGCGCTGAGATGGCGTCGGTTCATCCCCACACACGTGGGGAACACATCGGTCTTCACGCGGCCAACCAGCGGCGTGACGGTTCATCCCCACACACGTGGGGAACACAACGAACCCGCGTATAAAATCCCCCAGGTTCTCGGTTCATCCCCACACACGTGGGGAACACGTATAACCCGCAGCCGCCCGCATCTAATACAGCGGTTCATCCCCACACACGTGGGGAACACTCGTAGGTGTATTGCGAATCGGTGGTGAATCGCGGTTCATCCCCACACACGTGGGGAACACCGATTGGCGCGCGCGGTCCTCAACTTGATGTACGGTTCATCCCCACACACGTGGGGAACACCAAACCGCCATGCGACTATTCTGGACTGCTGTCGGTTCATCCCCACACACGTGGGGAACACTAATACCCGTCTCTTGTCTCATATTGAGACAACGGTTCATCCCCACACACGTGGGGAACACGGGCATGGGGTTCCTGGCCCGCTCGATCAAGACGGTTCATCCCCACACACGTGGGGAACACATCGTCGTCGACTTGGCGCGCGGGATGACCAGCGGTTCATCCCCACACACGTGGGGAACACTTGGCCTCGCTTCGCCAACTCTCTAACCAATTCGGTTCATCCCCACACACGTGGGGAACACCGACGGGAGACAATAACCATGTGGGGCGCCGTCGGTTCATCCCCACACACGTGGGGAACACGACTGCGTGGCGAACACTACCGCGCAGTTTGCCGGTTCATCCCCACACACGTGGGGAACACTGCGGCGAGGTTACTGCCCTCTCCCGTAAAAACGGTTCATCCCCACACACGTGGGGAACACGTGGGCAAGCTGCCGCTGGTTGGCGATCCGTTCGGTTCATCCCCACACACGTGGGGAACACGCGCTGTTGCTATACGAAGCGCCGCAGGAACTGGGTTCATCCCCACACACGTGGGGAACACCACCAGTCCATGATCTGGATGCGCTCGCGGCGCGGTTCATCCCCACACACGTGGGGAACACGCGAAATGAGCCGTAAGGAAATGGCCGAACTGCGGTTCATCCCCACACACGTGGGGAACACAGGTGGTGTGACTTATAGCACGATTGATGCTGCGGTTCATCCCCACACACGTGGGGAACACTAAACCTGATTCGTCTGCCCCTCAGCCTGAGACGGTTCATCCCCACACACGTGGGGAACACGAAACGGCACCAACGCCAAGCGCAGTAATAATTGGTTCATCCCCACACACGTGGGGAACACACCAATCTCAACATTTTGATTTTTAAAGATAAAAACTCACTCTAAAAATCTACCGATTTTCCCGCCCAAAAAATAATCAGCTGAATCACCCGGCAATACCGCCTGCCAGCCATGGAAGACTACCGTGCCATGGCCAGCAAAACGACATCGGCATTATTCCAGCGACTCACTTGCCCGCGCAATCGGCCACCCGCAGCAGCCTGGGCGGCTGGCCTGCCAGCTCGGCGAGCAAGCTTTGAGGCGGCAAGGTTTGCTTGCCATAGACGGCAGGTTCCGCCGCGAAGTTGGCGGTGAGGCGGCTGCCGTCGGCAAAGCGGGTTTGCTGCAGCGTATGCTCGGGATTGAGCCACTCGAAACCGGTCAGCGCCTGAGTGGCCAGCCGCTCGTGCAGCGGACGGAAGACACGGTCGGCGCATTGCAGCTGCGGCAGACGGGCCTTGAGGCTGGCGGCGGACAGGTGGAACAGCGGCGGCACGTTGTACAGCCATTGCGCCAGCAGGTTGTCCGCGTAGGCGTTGGAGAATTTCAGATTGTCGTACAGCCAGTGGTTGGTGGTGATCACCGAACCATGGAACACCGCCTGGTACAGCGGCAAGCGAAACGGCGCGCCGAAGTAAAGGTCGCGGTACGGCTGCTTCAGCGGCACTTTCTTGAAGAAGGTTTCCGGCTGGTCGGACGGATGCCAGCGGCCGAGGAAGTATGGCGACTGCTTGTTCTTCTGCAAATCGGCGTCGCCCCAGCCCATCACCGGCACCTGCATGCCGTGGGCGAAGGCGATGCCGCGGCTGGTGGCGGCATTGCCCATTTCCGACCCCACCGGCAACTGATAGGCATCCGCCACCCATTGCATCGATTTCTCATAACCGGCCGCCATCTCCGCCTTGCCGGTCTGGCGGCCGGGCGTGTAATCGTCGAACACCATCCCGGTGGCGTAGGCATCCAGGAACCAGCTGTTGAAGCCGGCGGCGGCATGCAGCGCGCGGGTGCGCTGTTGCAGGGTGTCGCGCACGCAGTCCGGATTGGTGTAATAGCCGGACTGCTGGAAACCGGCCTTTTTCTTGCCGTTGGCCAGCGTAACGCCGCATTGGCGGTAGACGGCCTCTCCCTGCTGGGCGGAAAGCCAGTCTTCGCGGTAGCCTGGCTTCAGCGCGGTTTCATAGGAGTCGTAAGCCGTCACCAGATAGCCCGCGTCCACGCCGGCTTTCACCGCCTGCGGCTGCCACAGGCCGCCTTCCCAATTGTCCGCGCCCAGCCACAGCCGTTTGAGCCCGGCCTCCTGCAAAGCCGTTATGGTCTTGCGCGACAAGCCGCCGCCCCAGCGCGACGCGTCCGGCTGCAATGCGGGGCCGAACAGCCGCTCCGCCAGCGCGCGCAGCCGCAGATAGGGCGCGGCCATCCGCTCCCAGTCCGGCTTCTTGCCCAGCCAGCCGGCGCGGGCTTCGGTGGTCAGCGCCTGGTTGACGGCCTCCATCAGCACGCGTTGCTGGTAGTGGTCTGGCTTGGAGCCGGCCTGGCGCAAAACCTTGCCGGCCTCGGCGTCGAAGCGGCCGCGCAGCCTGGCGGCCAGCGGGTCCGGCCCGCGCAGCAGCGTGAGGAAGGCCGGCCAGTCGCGCACGTCGGACGCATCCAGCAGATTATTGCCCCACAGGTAGACATGGCTGGCGCCGATCAGCTTGACGGTGTCCGGCTGCGCCTTGATCTTGTCGGCCAGCGTTTGATAACGGCCTTCATTGATCAGCCACTGCCGGTAGCGCTGCGCGCCGGCCAACAGATTGTCGTCGGCCAGCCGCAGCAGCAGCGTCATCGGCCGTTGCTGATTGAGCGGGTTGAATTCGTGGCTCAGGCTAAGCGCCAGATTCGAACCGTCGGCACGGATGGCCAATTGATTGTTGAACGGTTCCAGCAGCAGCCAGTGCAGGCTGCGGCGGCCATGGTCCATGCCCCACAGCGGCAGGCTGAGGTTTTCCGTGGTATCCAGGCCGTCGCCGGCGAAACCAGGCAGGAAATCGCGCCACTGCTTGCTGCCGGCCGGGATGTAGCTGCCCTCGGCCAAGGGGAGCAGCAGGCCCTTGCCCATCGCCGATGCCGGCTGGCGCAGCAGTTCCACCCTGCCCGGCGCTTTGGCGTTCAGGGTCAGCGTCAGATCCCTGCCCTGCAGCCTGGCCTGCCAACGGTAACGGCCATCGTCCCATTGCCAGTCGGCTGACTGATCATCCTGGCGCAGCGCGGACACCTTGCGCGCCGGCACGCCATCGGACACCGGCCGCGCCGGCTCGCCTGCCGCTGTCACCTTCAGCGCCAGCGTGGCCGGCTCCAGCTCCACTTTCCATTCCGGGTTCTGCAACACCAGCCCGGCCCAAACCGGCAACGGCAGGCCCAGCGCCGCAGCCAACGGCAGCATTTTGATCAGACGCGTCATTCCCTCTCCCGCAAATCAGTCATTTGAATAGACCGCATTGCAACGCAAAAGGGATGGACGATTGTCAGGATAATGTCAGAACTGGCCCAGCGGCGCGGCCACACGGTGGATCTGGCGGATGGCGATGGGGCCGCGGAACTCGGCGCGCAGCAGCGACACGCTGGCCCACAGCCTCATGCCGCCAGGGTTGGCTGGCCAGCGCAGCGTCTGGCCCAGCTCGCGCCGCTGCCACCAGCGCAATTCGAAATCCGGCTGCGACAGCAGCGCCTGCTCCAGCCAAGGCCGCGGGCAGGCGGATGGCAGGACTGGCGGATGCGGCGCCAGCTTGCGGCCTTCGCGCCGCAGCCAGTCTTGCGCGGCCATGCCAAGCAGCGACAGGTCCTGCCGCCAGGTTTCGCCGCCGCTTTGCGCGGTCAACCGGTAGACGCCGGGCGGCAGCACGGCCGCCTGATCCTCGCTTTCCAGCTCGAACTGCCGGCCGTCGTAACGCGTCTTCGCGCCGGCCAGCAACTCGCGGCCGTCCGGCAGCCGCAGCGACCAGCGCAGGTCGCGTCGCGGGCTGACGCCGTTCAGCCTGACGTTGTAGCTGCGGCTGAGCGGGATGTCGCGCTGGATCAGGTCCAGCTCCAGGTCGCCCAGCCAGGCGGGCGGCGCAGCCGGCGCGTCGCGGCCGCACTGGCTAGACGCCATCTCGCGCTGCAACACGAGCCAGGCCTGGCGCTGCGCGGCGCTGGCCAATGCTGCCCCCAACGCGTCCAACTGGCGCCAGGCGCCGGTGCGGTCACCGGAGAACAGCGCGTGGTAGGCCGGCTCCAGCGGCGTGGCGGGCAGCAGCGGCGCGGCGGCCGCCTGCGCCATCCAGGCCAGAACCAGCCAAACCGGCGGCCTCACGCCCCAGCCTCGCACAAGCGATAGCCGACGCCGCGCACGGTTTCGATCGGGATGTCTGGCAGCTTTTGCCGCAGTTGCAGCACGTGAGTGTCCACGGTGCGGGTGGACGGGAAATGTTGGTAGCCCCACACCTGGTTCAATAATTCGCCGCGGGTGAACACCCGGCCCGGCATCCGCGCCAGCATCGCCAGCAAGTCGAATTCGGTGCGGGTGAGCGCTACCTCGCCGCCGCGCCAAGCGGCCGCCTGCCGGGCTGGGAACAGCTTGAGATCGCCGCAAGCCAGCAGCCCCTCGCCCAGCGGCCGCAGTTGGGCGCGCACGCGGGCCAGCAACTCGACATGGGCGAAGGGCTTGGTCAGATAATCGCGCGCGCCGGCTTCCAGCCCGGCTACCCGGTCGTCCAGCTCCACTCGGGCGGTGAGCACGATCACCGGCAACGCCTTCAGCGCCAGCCACTGCGGCAGCAGGCGCAGCGAGTCGCCATCCGGCAGCTGGCGGTCCAGGATCGCCAGTTCGGCCTGCCGCCAGTGGGCGGCCACCTCGCCGCCGTCGCGCAGCCACAGGCAGTCGTAGCCCTGCTGTCGCAGGAACTGGCGCAGGCCCGCGCCCAATTCGGCGTCGTCTTCAATCAGCAATATCGTCACACGGCAACTCCAGCGTGAATGTCGTCGGCGGCCCTTCCAATGCCAGCCGGCCGCCCAGCCTTTTCATCACCCGCCGCACGATGGCCAGGCCCAGCCCCATGCCGGCGCTGGCGCTCAGCTCGCGCCGCAGCAAGGACAGCCGGTAGCGCGGCAGCGCGCCGCCGTCGCTCACCGCCAGCCGCAGCCGGCCTCTTTCCCAACCCGCTTGGATGCGAACCGGCGGCTGGCCATGCTGGCGGGCATTGCGCAGCAGATTGTCCAGGCACAGGCCCAGCCAATAGACGGGCAGATTCAGATTTCTATCCTGATCCAGACAATAAGTCGCTCCGTGGCGTTCCGCGACGTTGTCCAGCCACTCAGACAAGGGCAGCGGCTGCGGCGCTTCCAGCCGGCCGTCCGCCGCCAGGTAATGCCGGCTGGCATCGGCCAGCTGGCGCAGCTTGAGCACGCCGTCGGCCAGCCGGCCGAAGCCTTGCTGCGCGCCGGGCGGCAATTGATCAAAGCCGGAGCGGAAGTCCTCCACCACATTGCCCAGGCCGGCGATGGGGGTGCGCAATTCGTGGGTGAGCATCTGCAGCACAAAGCGCCGCTCCCGCTCCAGCCGGCGGCGCTGCAGCCAGCCGTAAGCCAGCACGCCGGCCGCCGCCAGCAGCGAGAACCCGGCCAACGCCCGCCACCACCATGGCGACGGCGGCAACGGCCGCGCGCAGATCCGGCCCAATGGCTGCGGACAGGCGTCGCCGTCTGCCAGCGGACTCAAGGCCAAGCCCGCCGCCTCCGCCAGCGGCCGCCATTGTGCGGCGCCGTAGCGGCGCCAGGACGCGCCGTCTCGCCACCATAAATCGCCGCCGTCCAGCAGCCAGCGCTCGCCGGACAGCAGCGCGGCCAGGCTGTCGTCGCCGAGCTTGCCGATGCCGGCGAAGGCCTCCGGCCGTTCGCGCACATGCAGATAGGGCCGCAAGGCGGACGCGGAATCGGGATGGCGCTGCAGATAGTGCCAGGCGTAGCTGCCGCCCAGCGGATGAATGGGATGGGCGGCGAACCAGGCCGACGGCAGCGCCTCGCCATCGCACAGCGCCCGCTCGAAGCGCTGCAGGTCGGCCGGCAGCGCCGGCCACGGCGCGCGGCACTGGCCGCCGTGACGGTACAGCGCCTGCAATTCAGCCAAAGGAAGCTGGCCCAGCGCCGGATACAGCGAATCCGGCCGCAGCAGCGCGGCGTCCAGCTGCTGCAAGGCAACCACCGCCGTCTCCGCCTGCGGGCGCGCGGCGCGCAGCGCGGCCTGCAGCGCGGCGACATCGGCGCGGGCAGGCAGGCAGAAAGCGATCAGGAACAGGGCGAGAAGACGCGGCATGGATAGGATTATAAGGCCGTCCCACCCGCCCTGCGCCAGGCCGAGAGCAACCGCCGGGCTTCCGTGCTAAGCTGCCGGCGTTTGTCCATTCATCCGTTTCGCCTCATGCCACCTCGCAGCTGGGATATCTTCTGTACCGTCATCGACAACTACGGCGACATCGGCGTCGCCTGGCGCCTGGCGCGCCGGCTGGCGCGCGACCACGGCCACGACGTGCGGCTGTGGGTGGACGATCTGGCCAGCTTCGCCCGCATCGCCCCGGGGCTGGACCCGGCGCTGCCGCAGCAAACGCTGGCCGGCATCGACATCCGCCATTGGACTGAAGCCGCCTTCCGCGCCGGCATCGCTCCCGCCGACGCGGTGATCGAGGCTTTCGCCTGCCGCCTGCCGGACAGCTTCGAGAACGCGATGGCTGCCCGGGCGGTCAAGCCGGCGTGGATCAATCTGGAATACCTGTCGGCCGAGGACTGGACCCTCAGCCATCACAAGCTGCCCTCTCCCCACCCCAGGCTGCCGCTGATCAAGCATTTCTTCTTCCCCGGCTTCGACGCCGCCAGCGGCGGGCTGATCTGCGAGGACGGTCTGATAGACGCGCGAACAGCCTGGCAAGCGGACGAGGCCGCGCAAAACGACTATTGGCTGCGCCGCGGCCTGCCGCCGCGCGCGGCCGGCGAGCTGCGCGTCAGCCTGTTCGCCTACCACAACCCGGCCGCCGCGCGGCTGCTGCAAGCCTGGGCCGACGGCCCGCTGCCGGTGCGCTGCCTGGTGCCGGAAGGCAAGGTGCTGCCCGATGTCGCCGGCCTGTTCGGCCGCGCGCTGCAAGCCGGCGACCACGCCCGCCTGGGCAATCTGGACCTGCACGTGCTGCCGCTGAGCGATCAGGACGATTACGACCGCCTGCTGTGGGGTTGCGACCTCAACTGCGTGCGCGGCGAGGACAGCCTGGTGCGCTCGCAATGGGCGGCGCGGCCGATGTTGTGGCACATCTACCCGCAGGAGGACGATGCCCACCTCGCCAAGCTGGAAGCCTTCCTCGGCCAGTACTGCGCCGGCCTGCCGGCCGAAATGGCCGCCGCGCTGCATGCGCTGAACCTGGCCTGGAACCGCGATGGCGACATCGCCGCAGCCTGGCGCGACGCCGCGACCTGGCTGCCGGACTGGCGCAAACATGCGACAAACTGGCAACAGCATCTATTGGAGGATGGGGATCTTGTCGCCAGACTGCTGCACTTTGCGGCCGAGATCAGCTAGAATACCGCGTTTTGTCGGGAATCTTTCCCGGCTTCATTTCAAGAGTTTGGGATTAGACAAGCATGAAAACCGCACAAGAACTGCGCGCTGGCAACGTATTCATGGTCGGCAGCGATCCGATGGTCGTGCAAAAGGCTGAATTCAGCAAATCCGGCCGCAATGCCTCCGTCGTCAAGATGAAGATGAAGAACCTGCTGACCGGCGCCGGCAGCGAAGCCGTATACCGCGCGGACGACAAGTTCGACGTGGTGGTGCTGGATCGCAAGGATTGCACCTACTCCTACTTCGCCGACCCGATGTACGTGTTCATGGACACCGAGTTCAACCAGTACGAAGTGGAAGCCGACAACCTGGGCGACACCCTGAACTTCATCGTCGACGGCATGGAAGACATCTGCCAGGTAACCTTCTACGACGGCAAGGCCATCTCCGTAGAACTGCCGACCACCGTAGTCCGCGAAGTGGAATACACCGAACCGGCCGTGCGCGGCGACACCTCGGGCAAAGTGCTGAAGCCGGCCCGCCTGGTTGGCACCACTTTCGAAGTTCAGGTTCCGGCCTTCGTCAACACCGGCGAAAAGATCGAAATCGACACCCGCACCAACGAATTCAAGAAGCGCGCCTAAGCCTTCTGGATTGTTGTGCCGAGAAAAGCGCCCCACGGGGCGCTTTTTTGTTTTCGGGCTTGGGGCTGGCAGACAGAAGCGGATATGGGCCACGCTCCCCTATGCGCCAACTGCTAATCGAAAAATCGTCTCCGCGTGCGTGGGGAACACTCTGGAATCTCGTGGTAGGTCTCGCGGAACAACGGTTCATCCCCACGTGCGTGGGGAACACGTCGTCTGGACAAACCCCGATCTGGATTACAGCGGTTCATCCCCACGTGCGTGGGGAACACCTGACGCCGGCGGAGGCTGCCAGCCGGCTGGGCGGTTCATCCCCACGTGCGTGGGGAACACGGGCAGCCAATCCAATTTTTCCCCAAGTAGCACGGTTCATCCCCACGTGCGTGGGGAACACCCACAGCGGCGTGGTCCAGTTAGCGGCCTGACCGGTTCATCCCCACGTGCGTGGGGAACACGCGTTGTCCAGTTTTATCGACTGACCAGGCCGCGGTTCATCCCCACGTGCGTGGGGAACACGCCAGATTCTCACGCTCACAGGCGGGCTCACGGCGGTTCATCCCCACGTGCGTGGGGAACACACTGATCGAACCATCGGTCACGCTGGCGAACGCGGTTCATCCCCACGTGCGTGGGGAACACTCCTGACGCCAGATACGGACGCATGTCTTCGTGCGGTTCATCCCCACGTGCGTGGGGAACACTCCAGCGCTTCGCGTAGGTAATCGCCACTCAGCGGTTCATCCCCACGTGCGTGGGGAACACTGATCCGAAAAAAGATTCTAGTTGCAAACCCCCGGTTCATCCCCACGTGCGTGGGGAACACTATTAACCGCCACTCCTGGCAGCGGCAAAACCCGGTTCATCCCCACGTGCGTGGGGAACACGGCGCGCGGCGCGTCGGCCGGAATGCGCGGGTCGGTTCATCCCCACGTGCGTGGGGAACACTGAACAATGAATTTCTGATCGGGCAGTCGCCGCGGTTCATCCCCACGTGCGTGGGGAACACAGCAAGGCTGCTTTCAGGCGTAGCGCGTGAGACGGTTCATCCCCACGTGCGTGGGGAACACGTCAAGGCTCTACGTGGCATGTGGAACAGGCGCGGTTCATCCCCACGTGCGTGGGGAACACCACGGTCTCGAATGTCTTCGTCGCCATCGAGGCGGTTCATCCCCACGTGCGTGGGGAACACTCGGGCCCTTGACGCCCATGTCGCCCAATACCCGGTTCATCCCCACGTGCGTGGGGAACACACTAGCTCGCCGGTTTCCATGTCCCGCCCCCACGGTTCATCCCCACGTGCGTGGGGAACACGGCGATCAACTCCATCAGATATGTTTGCCGCGCGGTTCATCCCCACGTGCGTGGGGAACACAATACAAAGCTGCGCATTCCACCGCGCCCGTTCGGTTCATCCCCACGTGCGTGGGGAACACATTTCAACTGAACTAGCTCATTACTGAGTTGCCGGTTCATCCCCACGTGCGTGGGGAACACGCAAACTGGCAGCGCGCGTAATCGTCATATCCCGGTTCATCCCCACGTGCGTGGGGAACACGGCGCGCTGGGTCTGGCGCTGGAGCAGCTGGACGGTTCATCCCCACGTGCGTGGGGAACACTTGTCCTGGAGGAACTGCGCGAACTCCTCCTGCGGTTCATCCCCACGTGCGTGGGGAACACCGCTCGCCGGGGTCGGCCACGCGGTTCATCATCGGTTCATCCCCACGTGCGTGGGGAACACAACATGGCGCGCGCCGTGCAGTCCGCTTTCACCGGTTCATCCCCACGTGCGTGGGGAACACAGATTGATCTGGTACATACCTGCTGCGCTAGTCGGTTCATCCCCACGTGCGTGGGGAACACATGAACGCGCGCCAGAAGGCCCGCAAATCGCCCGGTTCATCCCCACGTGCGTGGGGAACACACCATTTTCAAACTGCTGATTTTTAAAGATAAAAACCCACTCTGAAATTCTACCGATTTTTCCGGCCATAAAACGCCGTTCAAATCCCCCTGCAAACCACCGCGCGGCCTTGGGAAATTGTCCCTCTCCAAGCGGGCCGCGCGCTAGCCTCAGAGCCTGGGCGCAAGGCCTCTCAACAGCCCGGCTTTGGCTCGGCCAGACGCCATAGACTAACGACATTCCAATGACATGCAAGCAAAAAGCGCCTGGCTGGCGCTTTTTTCATGCCGGTCCCCAACTGGTATACTGTTTCTCCGCTCCATCCCGCCCAAGTCGCGCCATGTCCGATCTTTTTTCCGTCGAACCGCAAAAACCGCTGGCCGAGGCCTTGCGTCCGCAGGCGCTCGATCAGGTGATCGGCCAGCAGCATCTGATCGGTCCGGGCAAGCCGCTTAGCCTGGCGGTGGCGTCCGGCAAGCCGCACTCGATGATATTGTGGGGCCCGCCCGGCGTGGGCAAGACCACGCTGGCGCGCATTCTGGCCGCCAGCTTCGACGCCGAGTTCATCCCGATCTCGGCGGTGTTCGCCGGCGTCAAAGACATCCGCGAGGCGGTTGAGCGCGCCAATGCCGTGCTGCAGCGCTCCGGCCGACGCACCATCCTGTTCGTCGACGAGGTTCACCGCTTCAACAAGAGCCAGCAGGACGCCTTCCTGCCCTTCGTCGAATCCGGCCTGATCACCTTCATCGGCGCCACCACCGAAAATCCATCGTTCGAGGTCAATTCCGCGCTGCTGTCGCGCGCCCAGGTCTATGTGCTGAACAGCCTGAGCGAGGATGAGCTGAAGCAATTGTTCGAGCGCGCGCGGTCGGAAGGCGCGCTGGATGGGCTGAATTTCGACGACGCGGCCGTCTCCACGCTGACCGGCTACGCCGACGGCGACGCCCGCCGCTTCCTGAACCTGCTGGAACAGACCCGCACCGCGGCGCAGACGCGCGGCGCTGCGGACATCGACCCGGCTTTTCTGGAAGAGGTGCTGACGCTGAACGCGCGCCGCTTCGACAAGGGCGGCGACGCCTTCTACGACCAGATCTCGGCGCTGCACAAATCGGTGCGCGGCTCCAATCCGGACGCCGCGCTGTACTGGCTCAGCCGCATGCTGGACGGCGGCGCCGACGCGCGCTACCTGGCGCGCCGCATCGTGCGCATGGCCTGGGAGGACATCGGCCTGGCCGATCCGCGCGCGATGCAGATCGCCAACGACGCGGCGCTGACCTACGAAAGGCTGGGCAGTCCGGAAGGCGAACTTGCGCTGGGACAAGCGGTGATCTATCTGGCGGTGGCCGCCAAGAGCAATGCCGGATACAACGCGTATAATCAGGCCCGCGCCTTCGTCAAACAGGACAAATCCCGCCCGGTGCCGGTACACTTGCGGAACGCGCCCACCCGCCTGATGAAGGAACTGGGTTACGGCCACGCCTACCGCTACGCGCACGATGAGCCCCACGCCTACGCCGCCGGGGAAACCTATCTTCCGGAGGGGCTGGAAGACATCGAATGGTACCGTCCGGTGCCGCGCGGGCTGGAAAGCAAGATTCAGGATAAACTGGCCTTTTTGCGTCAGCTGGATGCAGACGCCCAGCAAGATCCCGATAGTGAAAAACAGGAATAATCATGCTCGACATCAATCTACTTCGCAATGACATCGAAGCCGTCGCCGCCCGTCTGGCGGACCGCGGCTACACCCTGGACACCGCCGCATTCAATCAGCTGGAAGCCGAGCGCAAGTCCCTGCAATCCCGGATGCAGGAACTTCAAGCCAAGCGCAACGCCACTTCCAAGCAGATCGGCATCGCCAAGAGCAAGGGTGAAGACGTCTCCGCCATCATGGCCGAAGTAGCCACCCTGGGTGACGAGCTGAAAGCCGCCGAACAGGCGTTCGACGGCGTGCAGGGCAAGCTGGACGCCTGGCTGCTGGTGATCCCCAACCTGCCGCACGAATCGGTGCCGGCCGGCAAGGATGAAAACGACAACGTGGAAGCCCGCCGCGTCGGCGTGCCGCGCCAGTTCGACTTCGAAGTGAAAGACCACGTCGACGTCGGCGCCCCGCTGGGCCTGGATTTCGACACCGGCGCCAAGCTGTCCGGCGCCCGCTTCACCGTGCTGAAGGGAGACATCGCCCGCCTGCACCGAGCCATCGCCCAGTTCATGCTGAACACCCATACCGGCAGCCATGGCTACGAAGAGCATTACACCCCGTACATCGTCAACGACACCGCGCTCCTGGGCACCGGCCAGTTGCCCAAATTCGCCGAGGACATGTTCAAGGTGACCCGCGGCGGCGACGAAGAAGCCGCGCCGCAATACCTGATCTCCACCTCGGAAGTGACGCTGACCAACACCGTCGCCGATACCATCCTGCAAGAGAGCGAGCTGCCGAAGAAGATGACCGCGCACTCGCCGTGCTTCCGCTCCGAAGCAGGCAGCTACGGCCGCGATACCCGCGGCATGATCCGCCAGCACCAGTTCGACAAGGTGGAAATGGTGCGCGTGGAGAAGCCGGAACACTCCTACGCCGCGCTGGAAGAGATGGTGGGCCACGCCGAGAACATCCTGAAGGCGCTGGAACTGCCCTACCGCGTGGTGACGCTGTGCACCGGCGACATGGGTTTCGGCTCCGCCAAGACCTATGATCTGGAAGTGTGGCTGCCCGCGCAGAACACCTACCGCGAAATCTCCAGTTGCTCCAACATGACCGATTTCCAGGCTCGCCGCATGAAGGCGCGCTACAAGGACGAAAACGGCAAGAACCAACTGGTGCACACGCTGAACGGCTCCGGCCTGGCGGTGGGCCGCACCCTGGTGGCCATTCTGGAAAACTACCAGAACGCCGACGGCAGCGTGACTGTGCCGAGCGTGCTGCGTCCGTTCATGGGCAAGGACAGGATCGGCGGCTGAGACCCGGGCGGTCTCGCCAGCAAACTGCAATCGACGCCGGCCGCCACGCCGGCGTTTTTCACGCCCTCACTCCAGGCTTGCCCTCTCCCTGCCTAAGACCCGCTAACAAAACCCCTGATCCTGCGTTGCGCCTCCTTGCCGTACTACTGGTACTGCCTGCGTCGGCGCGCCTTGGCTCAGGTTCTCTGCGAGGTTTTGTTAGCGGCTCTAAGCACTCCCGCCATTCACGACTCCTGCGCCGTCTCGTTACAGATAAAGCCGTCCCTATCTCACGGCCCACCCAGCCGGCGGCGGCATCCCCGGACACCCCAGGCGCGTCTTGCTTGCGCAACCATCCTCAGGAGAACCGACATGGCTGAAGTTCAATACCGGCTTAACGCCGCCATTCCCCTCAACCAGCTGCTACCCGCGAACCCCGGCGTGCCCACCGCCTTGCCGGCGGCCTTCGTCAACCAGCCCGGCCTATACATCATCCTCAACCAGAACAACCCTCAAGAAAACAGGTATATGGGCATCTCCGACAACTTGCGCAATCGTTTCGCCGGCCGGCAGGGCGTATGCTTCGAGCTGGGCTTCGCGCCACAGGTGCTGAACAATATTTACGCCTTCCTCGGCACCATGCGCTACCGGAACAATGGCGCGGCCAACTGGACCAATGCCCCGGGCTACGCCGTGCCCAATCTGATGATCGCTCTGGACGGCCAAAACTACGACCTTGAGCACCTATTCATCAAAGCCTCCCAACATGCCTGGCCGCACGGCACCATCACGAACACGCAGAAAACCGGCGTCTTGAGGAATACCGGGGGCTTTCCCATCGATGTCGCCATCAGCTGGGTCGGCCCAGCGCCCAATCAGCAGCAGGTCCGCATTCCGGTGGGCGGACAATTGGCATGACGCCTGAAGCCGCTCATCGCCCCGCCATCGCCACCGGCGACCGCGCCTCCAACATCGAGGCGAACGCCTCAGGCGGCAAGGGCTTGCTGAACAGATAGCCCTGCGCGCAGTTGCATCCCTGCTCCAGCAGGAAACGCCGCTGCGCCTCCTCTTCCACCCCCTCCGCCACCACGTCCAGCCCCAGGCTGCGAGCGATGGAGACGATGGCGCTGGTGATGGCGGCGTCGTCGCCGTCGCAATGCAGATCGTCGATGAAGGAGCGGTCTATCTTCAACCCGCGCACCGGCAAGCGCTTCAGATAGGACAGCGAGGAATAGCCGGTGCCGAAGTCGTCGATGGACAGATACATGCCCAGATTCTGCAGCCGGAACAGCGTGTCCACCATGCCGCCGGCGTCCTCCATCACCACGCTCTCGGTGATTTCCAGCTCCAGCGCGCCGCTATCCAGGCCATGGCGGGCCAGCGTCTGCTCCAGCTCGGCGACGAAGTCGCCGTGCTTGAGCTGGCGGCCGGACACATTCACCGCCAGGCGGCCCGGCGCCAGGCCGGCGTCGCGCCAGCGGCGGGCATCGGCGCAAGCGGTTTCCAGCACCCAGGCGCCGATCTGCGCGATCAGCGCGCTCTCCTCGGCGATGGGAATGAAACGATCCGGCGGCACCAGGCCCAATTCGGGATGCCGCCAGCGCAGCAGCGCCTCCGCACCCACCAGCTCGCCGCTGTCCAGCGCCACCTTGGGTTGGTACCACAGCTCCAGCTCCTGCTGCGCCAGCGCGCGGTGCAGGCTGTATTCCAGCTTCAGCCGCTCCAACGCGCGCGCGTTCATGTCCGGGGTGTAGAACTGGAAGCCGTTCTTGCCGCCGTCCTTGGCGCGGTACATCGCGGTGTCCGCGTGCACCAGCAGCGTGTCGGCGTCGCGGCCGTCCAGCGGGAACATGCTGATGCCTATGCTGGCGGAGATGAACATCTGCTGGCCGGCCACGCCGGACAGCTCGGTGACCGCGTCCAGCATCGCCTGCGCCCGCGCCGCCACCTGGGCTTCGCCGGCGGCGCCTTCCAGCAGCAGCGTGAATTCGTCGCCGCCCAGCCTGGCCACGGTCTCGGTGGGCAGCAGCCGCGATTGCAGCTGCCGCGCGATGTGGATCAGCAACTGGTCGCCGGCGTAGTGGCCCAAGGTGTCGTTGACCAGCTTGAAGCGGTCCAGGTCGATGAACAGCAGCGCCAGCTGCTGGCCGGCCGCGCCGGCCCGGTCCACCGCGCCCTGCAGCCGCTCCAGGAACAGCGTGCGGTTGGGCAGGCTGGTCAGCGCGTCGTGGTTGGCCAGGAAATGCAGCCGCTCCTCGGCCTGCTTGCGCTGGGTGATGTCTGAAAATACCGCCACGTAGTGCAGGCATTCGCCGTTGGCGTCGCGGATCGCGGTGATGCTCAGGTGCTCGGTGTACAGCAGGCCTCCCTTGCGCCGGTTCACCACCTCGCCCTGCCAGCGCCCGTCGCGCAGCAAGCAGCGCCACAGCTGCTGATAAAACTCCGGCGGCTGCTTGCCGGATTTCAGCAAGGCCGGCGTCTTGCCCAGCGCCTCTTCCCGGCTGTAGCCGGTGATGCGGGCGAAAGCGGGATTCACCGACTGGATCACGCCGTTGCGGTCGGTGATGATGATGCCTTCCATCGTCGACTCGAACACCTTGTCGGCCAGCAGCAGGCTGTGGCGCGACTGCTGCAAGGCCTCGTCGCGCTGACGCAGCGCCTCGTTCAGCTCGTGCAGGTATTCGTGTTCGATGCCCTGCACGATGTCGTCGAAGCCCAGCAGCCGCAGCAGGCGGCCATCGTCGCCAAACACCGCCAGGTGGCGGATATTGTGCTGCTGCAGCAAACGCCTGGCCTGCAGCAAACTGGAAAATTCGGACACGCCGATCAGCGGGCGGCGGCAGCCCTCGCCCAGGGTTGGCGGCAACTGGTCCGAGGCCAGCCAGCGCAGCACGTCGCGCTGGGTGACGATGCCGTGCCCGCCATCCTCCAGCGCCACCGCCAGCGCCGACAAACCCTGCTCGCGCATCCGCTCCATCGCCTCGCGCGGCGTGGCCGCCGCCGGCAGCGACCGCGCCGGCGGCCCGGGCAGGTCGCGGATGCGTTTGACGATCAGAAAGGATTCCAGCCCCTGATTGCGGACGATGTCGGTCAGCGTGACGATGCCCAGCGGCTGACCGCGCTTCCACACCAGCGCGTGGCGCAGCTGGCGGCGGCGGAAGGCCTCCACCGCGTCCTGCAACGACATGTCGTGCGGCAGGCTGGCCAACTGCGCGCTGATCGCCTGCCCCACCGGCAAGTCCGGATCGCGGCGCCCCAGCGACGCCTCCAGCGCATCGGATTCGGTCCACAGGCCCAGCACCTCTCCTTTTTCGTCGCGCACGGCGATGGAGCTGCAGGCGGCCGCCATCATCCGGCTGGCGGCTTCGCGGATGGGCAGGGACGGCGGGCAACACAGGAGATCGCAGGATGCGATGTCGGCCAGGGTTTGAATCGAATAGGACATTGACAAACATGGCCTCGTCATAAGCTGACGGCCATTATACCGTTAACCATCTTGCCGCAAGGGCCGGAATGTCAAAAATTCTATCCTGTGCGAAATAAAAAAGCGCCGGATCGAAATCCGGCGCTTTGTCTTGTCCGCGAGGCGCGCGTCAGCGACGCTCGCCCCACAGGTCGTGCTCGCTGCAATCGACGATTTCCACCTGGTAGAACTCGCCCGCTTGCATGCCAGTCGAGTCTTCGACAAACACCAGGCCGTCGATCTCCGGCGCGTCGGCATAGCTGCGGCACACCGCGGTGCCCTCGTCATCGATCTCGTCCACCAGCACTTTCAAGGTCTGGCCGACGCGGCGCTCCAGGCGGCGCGCGCTGATCTCGGCCTGCACCTCCATGAAGCGCTCCTTGCGGGCTTCTTTCACGTCTTCCGGCACCGGGTTCGGCAGCTCGTTGGCGGTGGCGCCCTCGACCGGTGAGTAAGTGAAGCAGCCGACGCGGTCGAGCTCCGCCTCGCGGATGAATGCCAGCAGTTCCTCGAAGTCTTCCTCGGTCTCCCCGGGGAAGCCGACGATGAAGGTGGAGCGGATCACCAGTTCCGGACAGATCTCGCGCCACTTCTTGATGCGCGCCAACACGTTGTCGCTGTTGGCCGGCCGTTTCATCAGCTTCAGCACCTTCTGGCTGGCGTGCTGGAACGGGATGTCGAGATACGGCAGGATCTTGCCGTCGCGCATCAGCGGAATCACCTCGTCCACGTGCGGGTACGGGTAGACGTAGTGCAGGCGCACCCAGATGCCGTGGCTGCCCAGCTCCTCGCACAGCTCGGTCATCCGGGTCTTCACCGGGCGGCCGTTGTGGAAGCCCAGCTTGTACTTGGTGTCCACGCCGTAAGCCGAGGTGTCCTGCGAGATCACCAGAATCTCTTTGACGCCGGCCTTGGCCAGGCTCTCCGCCTCGCGCAGCACGTCGTGGATGGGACGGCTTTCCAGATCGCCGCGCATCGACGGGATGATGCAGAAGGTGCAACGGTGGTTGCAGCCCTCGGAAATCTTCAGGTAGGCGTAATGCTTGGGCGTCAGGCGCACGCCGATATCCGGCACCAGGTCGACGAAGGGGTCGTGCGGCTTGGGCAGGTGGGTATGCACCGCGGTCATCACTTCATCGGTGGCGTGCGGGCCGGTCACGGCCAAGACCGACGGATGCACATCGCGCACCACATCGCCCTTGGCCCCCAGACAGCCGGTGACGATCACTTTGCCGTTTTCGTTCAGCGCTTCGCCGATGGCGTCCAGCGACTCCTCTACGGCGGAGTCGATGAAACCGCAGGTGTTCACCACCACCAGGTCAGCCCCATCATAGGAAGGAGCGATTTCATAGCCTTCGGCGCGAAGGCGGGTCAGTATCTGCTCGGAATCGCTCGCGGCCTTGGGACAACCAAGGGAGACGAACCCGACACGGGGAGTCTTGTTCATGTTCAACGTCTTGGGCGGAAACAAAATCGCGCGATTATACAACGGTTTGTCTAACGATACCCATTTGGTTTAAACGGAAAGGCGCAGAGCGACGCAGCAAGCCTCGAGCACTCCCTTTCATGCTCTCTCCCCAAACATCCCGCCATGGTTCGCGCGCCGCCAATTGCGGCGACACCGCTCCCCGCTCCAGAACTCGCGCGCCGCGCGTCGGTCACACCGCTGTCGCGTCGACGCCTGCCGATTTCCATTCTCCCCCTCGCATGCATAGGAAACCCAAATGCCGTCCCCTGCCGTCAATCTCAAACTGCGCCCGCTGGAACGGGACGATCTGGCCTTCGTCCACGAGATGAACAACAACGCCAACATCATGCGCTATTGGTTCGAGGAGCCGTACGAGGCCTTCGTCGAACTGGTGGACCTGTATGACAAGCATATCCACGATCAGAACGAACGCCGTTTCGTGGTCGAGGATGGCGCGCGCAAGGTGGGGCTGGTCGAGCTGGTGGAGATCGATTACATCCACCGCCGCGCCGAGTTCCAGATCATCATCCACCCGGAACACCAGGGCCGCGGCTACGCCAGCCAGGCGACCCGGCTGGCGATGCGCTACGCCTTCGCCGTGCTCAACCTGTACAAGCTGTACCTGATCGTCGACAAGGAAAACGCCAAGGCGATACACGTTTACCAGAAGCTGGGTTTCCAGCCGGAAGGCGAGCTGATAGACGAGTTCTTCGTCAATGGCCGTTACCGCAGCGCGCTGCGGATGTGCCTGTTTCAGGCCGCGTTTTTGCAAACGGCGGTCGAGGGCTGACCGAATCCGGCCAGTCTCGGCCGGACTCGCCCCGCTCCCGTCAGCGCGTCGGCAAGCTCCAGCTCTGATTGGCCGTGCCGCCGCATTGCAGCAGACTGACCGGCTGCCCGGAACGGTTGGCACTCAGGCACAGGCCGCTCTTGGCGCTGCGTATCGCGCTGCCGCTGCGCGTCCAGGCGGATGTCCCGCTGCAGCTGCGGATGTCGACGCCGCTGCCATGCTCTTCCAGGCAATAGTTGTCCTTCAGCTGCAGCGAGCCATCCTTAGCATGCACCCAGGCCTGGTTGCCGCCGCCGTGGCAGCCGTAGGCAATCGCCGCCGCGCCCTCGCTCGCGCCGCCGCTGGCGTCCAGGCACTGGCTGCCGTTGGCGATCGGTCCTCGGGTGCTGTTGCCGATGCCGTTTTCCTGCGCGCTGCTCTGGCTGTAGGCCGTGACCTTGGAAAAAGCCGGGCAGGCGTCGCTGACCGAGGTGCCGCTGATGCTGCCCGGCACCAGCCTGCCGGCGACGAAGCCGGACGGGACCCCGAATGTCGCCTTGCTATAGGGCTGGCCCAGGCAGGTGGCGCGATTGCTGTTCCACTCGAAGTATTCGGCCCAGTTGACCATATTGTGCGGCGAGATCTTGCTCGCCGCGGTCTTGATGCTGCCCAGCTTGAACGACGCGCCGCTGGTCTGATCGGTGACGGTCACCCCCAGCCAGCCGCCAGCCTCGTAAGCGACGTGGAAGCGGTAGCTATGCCCCTGCGTCCAGTCCACGTGGATGCGGCAGCTGCGGCCAGTGCCTTCTCCGGAGAAAGTGGTGCAGTAACTGCCGGCGCTGCCCGCTTTGGCATCGGTGGTGTCCCAGGCGGAAAACAGGAAGGTGCGCTTGCCGCCGCCATTGCTCTGCATGCCGGTATAAGCGCCGGACGTGCCGACCAGATCGAACTGGTTGGCCCAGTACACATTGGCGGAATAGCCTGGATCGCGGTCCACCTTGATGGTGAAATCAACGGCATCCATGCCAGCCGACGCGGCGGCGGGGAACCGGTAGTTGGTATAAGTGCCCGGGGTCTTGCCCAGGGCATGGGCCAGAGGGGAAAGCGAAAGCAGCAGCAGCAAGGGAAGCGTGGTTTTGGCGTGCATCGCGGTCATCCTTCATGAGATTGACGAAAAACACACGCAAACGATGCCACTCGTCTGCGCATGGCGATGGCTTTATGAATATCCAAAATAGAGCAATTGATCAATATGAATTAATTACAAATACCATCCAAATACCATGGCAGTTTGTTTCGAATCACTCATAACGCCTAGCGTTTTCGCGCGCAGACGAAGTCGCCCCACACCGGGCAGCCGGACTCGTCCCTGACCGGCATCCGCGTTCTTTCCAGTACCGCCCAACCTTCTTGCAGCAAGCGGTCCAGATAACGGACATGGTGGCGGTAGCGGCCGCTGTGATGCAGCCGGAAATCGCCGGCCTCGCCGTCGTCCAGGCTTTCGGTGCAGAACAGCAGCAGGCAGCCAGGCATCGCCCGCGCCGCCAACAGGATGAACAGCTCTTCCAGTTCGCCCAAGTAAGGCAGCGTGTCCATGCAGACGATCAACTGGTAAGCCCCGCCCCCTGTCCGGAGAAAGTCACGCAGTTCCCGCTCATCCAGGCTGTCGTATATTCCCTTGGCCCTGGCCCGCTCCAGCATGCCGGCGCTCAGATCCACGCCATCGAGCCGGCTGGCGTAAGGCCGCGCCGCCTCGCCGACCAGCCCGGTGCCGCATCCCAGGTCCAGCGCGGACAGCGATTGCGCCGCGATGCCCAGGCGGGACAGGCAAGCCGACGTCCATTGCGGGCCCTGATAGCGCAGGCGCGCAAGATCCTGATCGAAGCTGGCCGCCGCGGCGTCGAAGGCGCTGCCGACGTATTCGGCGTCGCAGGAATCCGGCGCCTCTCCCCCGCCGAACGCCGCCAGCATGTGCCGGGCCACTGGGCTGTCGCCCCGCTCCCGCAGCCAATCCTGAGCCAGCGCTCTCGCCTCCTCATGCCGCCCCAGCTCGCACAATGCCTGTCCCACCGCGATGGGCGCCATCGCCCCGGGCGGTTCGGCCAGCACGCCCAAGGCATTGCAGCGCCGGGCCTCGCCGTGGCGTCCCAGCCGCAGCAGCATGCCGGTCAGCAGATGGAAGGCATCCGGGCAATGCTGGTTCAGCGACACCGCATGGCACAACGCCTGCTCGGCTTCGGCGTCCCGGCCGGCCCGCATCAGCTGCGCGCCCAGATTGGTCCAGTAGAAATAACGGGCCGGGTCAAGCCGGGCGGCCTCGCTCAGCGCGCTCACCGCCTCTTGGTCCTGCCCCATCCGCGCGCGGGCCAGCCCCAGATTGAAATGCCACTCGGCATGGCCGCCATCCGCCGCCACCGCCCGCTCCAGCAACGGCAGCGCTTCATCCGCGCGGTCCCGCTGCATCAGCAGGAAGCCCAGCCAATGCCTGGCGGCGGCGCCCTGAGCCTCATCGTCCAGCAGATCGCGGTAGGCTGATTCCGCCGCCTCCGCGTCGCCGGACAGGTGCAGCCGCTGCGCTCGCCGCAGGCGCTCGTCTTCAACCGTCATGCTCGCTTTCCCCGGCTGTCAAAACACAGGCAAAAAACAAGGCCGGAGCGTTTCCATCCCCGGCCCTTCATGATCCCTGCCGCTTTCGCCGCTCAGGATTTGTCCTTGTCCTCCGAACCCGGATAGCCCGGGAAACCGAATCCGCCGAACAGCTGCTTGGTCTGCTCCTGCATGCGGTTTTGCATCTCCAGGAACATGCCGGTGCTCTGCTCCATGTAGTTGGCCATCATGTTCTGGATGGCCGGCCCCTGCAGCTTCATGAACTCGCCCCACATCGTGGTGTTCAGCATCGCGTTGTCGCCATACATCGCGCGGGTCTGTTCCTGCATTTTTTGCTGCAGCTGCGAAAACAGCTGGAGGTTCTTCTCCAGGAAAGGCCCCATCATGCCCTGCATCGCCTGGCCGTAGTAGCGGATGAACTGAGTCAGCACCTCATAGCTGAACATCGGCATGCCGCCGTTTTCCTCTTCCAGAATGATCTGCAGCAACACGCTGCGGGTGATGTCTTCTTGAGTCTTGGCATCCACCACCTGGATGTCGACATTGTCCAGAACCAACTGTTTGACATCACCCAAAGTGATGTAGGAACTGGTGGCGGTATCGTACAGACGGCGGTTCGGGTACTTCTTGATGACCCGTTTCTCAACACTCATTTATCGCTCCTGGTTTATCTTCGTGGTGTTGTGCGCTGGCAATCTAACATAAATACAACAAACTAGAGCAAATCTTCTACCACCCCTTTGCCCCTTGTGCTACATTTACGCGTCATTGTGCGGCGCACAATACCACTTCAACGGAACACAGTCGGACCCCATTTTCCACGCAATGGAGGTTTTACACCATGTCCTACAACAACGAACAGCTGAACAAGCTTTCCCTGACCGGCCTCGAGTCCACCCTGCGCTTCGCCCAGATCGCGCTGGACAGCACGGAGCGCCTGGTCAAATTGCAACTGGAAGCGTCCAAGCAGTCGCTGGAAGACCATACCAAGGCCGCCAGACAACTGACCGAATTCAAGGACTCCCAGGAAGCGATCAACCACCTGAACAAGCTGGCCACCCAGTCCATCGACAAGCTCGTCAACCATTCGCGCGATCTGTACGAAGTGGTCTCCGGCACGCAAAGCGAGCTGAGCAAGCTGGTTGAGGAGAGCGTAGGCCTGTTCAACAAATCGCTGATCAGCTCGATCGAATCCGTGGCCAAGAGCGCGCCCGCCGGCTCCGACGCCACGCTGAACGCGGTGAAAACCTCGGTAGCCGCAGCCGCAGCCGCGGTCAACACCTTCAGCAAGGCCGCCCAGCAAGTGGCCGAATTCACCGACAGCAGCGTCAAGGCCGCCACCAGCGCCACCGCCGACGCGGTGAAGAACTCCGCCAAGCGCGGCGCCACCGTCTGAGGCCTGAGGGCCAGCGCCCTTCGCCGCAACCCCGCCTTCACGGCGGGGTTTTCGCATTAACGGATGCGCGCTCCACGCTGCGGCGGTACAATCCCGCTTTACCAGATTGAGCAAGCACGACAGGTTCCCCCGCATGAAAATCAGCAGCAACTTCGACGCCGGCAGTATCGAGATCGTCTCCGCCGACAGCCTTGAAGACATCCAACTGCGCATCTGCCGCGACAACGCGGCCGACTTCGCGCAGTGGTTCTACTTCCGCGTGCAAGGTGCTGCCTACCAACACTGCACCTTCCGCTTCCTCAACGCCGCCGAATGCGCTTACCCGCAGGGCTGGGTGGACTACCAGGCGATGGCCTCCTACGACCGCGTCAACTGGTTCCGCGTGCCCACCCACTACGAAGACGGCGTGATGGTGATCGAACACGTGCCGCTGTCAGGCAGCATCTACTACGCCTACTTCGAGCCCTACAGCTACGATCAGCACCTGAACCTGATCGGCCAGGCCCAGGGCTCCGGCCTGTGCCAGGTATCCGACCTAGGCTCCACCGTGCAGGACCGCGACATGAACCTGCTGACCATCGGCCACGAGGTGGAGTCGGACCTGAAGATCTGGATCACCGCTCGCCAGCATCCGGGCGAGACCATGGCGGAATGGTTTGTCGAGGGCTTCCTCAACCGCCTGCTCGATCCGCAAGACCCCACCAGCCGCGCGCTGCTGGACCGCGCCACTTTCTACGTGGTTCCCAACATGAACCCGGACGGCTCGGTGCTGGGCAATCTGCGCACCAACGCCGCCGGCGCCAACCTGAACCGCGAGTGGGCGAACCCCAGCGCGGAAACCAGCCCGGAAGTGCTGGTGGTTCGCCAGAAAATGCTGGAAACCGGCGTAGATCTGTTCCTAGACATCCACGGCGATGAGAACATACCTTATGTATTCCTGGCCGGCACCGAAGGCGTGCCGTCGTGGAATGCCAAACTGGAAAAGCTCGCGGACAGCTTCCGCCACCATTTCCTGCTGGCCAGCCCCGATTTCCAGACCGAGCACGGCTACCCGCGCAACGAAGCCGGCAAAGCCAATATGAGCATCGCCACCAACTGGGTATGCGAACAGTTCGGCTGTCTCGCCTTCACGCTGGAAATGCCGTTCAAGGACAATCACAACCTGCCCGACGACGACTTCGGCTGGAACGGCCAGCGCAGCCTGCGCCTGGGCGAATCCGCCCTCAGCCCGATCTACGCGGTGCTCAATGATCTGGCACGCGGCGAATAATCCGCGTTCCAAATGAAAAAGCCGGCGATCGCCGGCTTTTTTCATGCCCCGCTCGCGCTCACATCGCCACGGGCAGCTTGTCCAGCGCCTTCACCAGCTCCACCTCGGCCATGCACCAATCGCTGCCTTTTTCCAGCACCTTGCCCAGGGCGATCTGGAAATGCTTGCCCCGGGCAGTCATGTAGAACTGCTTGCCCAGCATGTACAGCGACAAGGGCAAGATCAACGCGTTGATCACCTTGCCCGCGCGCCGATATGGCATGAACAGGCTGATGTGGCCGGCCAGCCAGACCTGGTCCGGCGGCAGCGTGGGATCGATCAGACGGGTATCGGTCGGCCGCAGCGACGCCGCCAATGGCCGCGTGCTCAGCGTTTCCACCCCCAGATAGATGCGCTCCCGGCCGGTGCGCTTGACGCGGCGGATGATGCCCAGGCTCCAACCCTCCTGCTCCGGCTCGCGAAAGCCGATCAAGCTGCCCAGGCTGACCCACTCGTTTCCCATCACATCCAGCGACACGCCTAAGCCCGTCTGGCTGACATTCTCCAGCGACCAGCGCTGAAACTCCTGCGGCAACCCTGCTTCCGCGGTCTCTCCAGACAACGACAGCGAACTGGTGGCGGGCAACGGCGACAGCGTCTTGTCCCGCTTGCGGCTGGTGACGAAGCCATAGATGCGGATATTGGCCGCATCCTCGTAGCTATCCTTGTCCACGCCTCGCTGGCCCTGCATCTGCTCCTCGTCCGGCCTGCGAATCAGCTTGTGCAGCAGATGCAGGCGATGCGCGACCTCCACCTGCCGGTCGCTGACCGCCACCCGTTCCGCGCGCTCGAACAACACCGGCTTGGCCGCCCACTCCCGGGTCAAGATGCGCAGCAACGACGCGTCGATGCCAGGCTCGATCAGGCGTTTCAATTCGGCCGGAATTCGGCTCGCCTCCATCACGATCGCCCAGCCATGCAGAATTTCCACCAACTCGGCCGTATTCCAGTAACGCGCCCATTCGCCAGCCTCCCCTTTCACCCGCGCGGCGGGCTTGGGCTCGGCCAAAGACACGCAGAAACTGGCGTCGGCGAAATAAGACTTGCTGATTGTCATGCGATTGCTGAGCAAGGCCAGCAACTCATAGGAGAAATTCACTTGCCGGGCGTTGAGATTGCCATTGCTCAGCACCGACATCATATGCAATGCCAGATACTGATCCTGGACCGTGGTCGCGCCGTTCTTCTCGCCAAAAAGAAATACCGGCCGGCTATCCCAGCCGCGCTGCTCGGCGAATCGATACAGCTGATTGGCATTCAGCCAGAATACTTCGTCTGGCTGGTAATTTCTCACATACTGCCATTTGGCATACTCGGCAAGGTAATAAAACATCCGCGCCAGCACCAAAGGCAAATGCTCTTGCACCTTTACGCCATTAGGATTATCTGGCTGGACAGGTAATGCATATTGGTAAAAATCGGTAAATTGCTTGCCGTAATTCAGGATTTGCGCGCGCAGTTGAGTTTCCAGTACCTTGGGCATGCGGGCATTCATCAGGTATTGCACGCACAGGGTATCGTGCAACGCCTGCGTTTCCTGATTCAACGCCAGCACCGCCTCAAGCTGGTCTGCGGATAGTTCCAAAGAAGGCGAGTTCAAGCCCGCCAGCAACTCGGCAACCTTGTCGTGCGCGCCGGCGCCGAACTCCTGTTTCAGCTTTTCCGCATAGGCTTTCGCCGACGATGCGTTGGCCAAGGGATCCTGCTTGCCCTTGGATCCCCTTGCGAAGAAATCCAGCATGCTCTTGTCCAGTATCGTTAGGCCCCCGAGCCGAGCGGTGTTCCGCCTGCGCAGGCTGCCATCACTATTTATAGCAAGCAGCGACGCTCGCTGCTGCCGGGCAAGAAAACCATTAGAAAAAAAAAGCGCCGAGTCGGCGCTTTCTTTATATGAATCCAAACTTAGATAGCCAGGGCTTCCAGCTTTTTGCCGCTGTCGATCCAAGCCTGCACCCAAGCCGGTTTGCGGCCGCGGCCAGTCCAAGTCAGGTTGCTGTCGCTGGGGTGGCGATACTTGGCTTCCACCGGCTTGCGCACCGCCACGGCCTTGCTCAGCACGTCTTCCACGCTCAAGCCATAGGCGCGGGCCAGTTCGATAATCTGCTTTTTGGCCTTGGATTTTTCTTCCACTTCGCGACGCTTGATTTCGTTTTCTACGTCAGCCTTCAGTGCGACCAGCGCGGTGAATTCCAGCTTGGACAGATCCATGACATGTTCCCTTGATTATTGGTTTAACGATTTACAGGATGTAATGTAGCCAATCGAAATGGCGCAAGTCAAGGATTAAAAAGAAAATGGATTACCCATTATTCTGTCACGGATTCGATGGCATACGGCAATTCCAGCCGATGCAGCGCAATAGTATGTTCCTCATCGGCAAATATGCCAGCTTCCCACGTCTGAGATTGCGCCACGGCCAAGCCCAGATAAGAGGAATCGTTCAACTGACATACAGCCGCCAGCATGCCTATCGACTGATCCGGCAATTGCGGACTATAAAGCTTGGCCCCAACCGGCAAAGCGGTATCAAATGACACCTTGAACATCCTGCGCTTCATCTTGCCCAGATACTGGCTGCGCGCGACAATTTCCTGGCCTGGATAGCATCCCTTCTTGAAGTTGACCGCGCCAATCAATTCCATATTCGCCATTTGCGGCACAAACTGTTCCTGTGTCGCCTGCACCACCCAAGCGATTCCAGCCTGAATATCCCGCAATGCCCAGGCTTGCGCCAGCGCAGCCTGCAAGCCTTCCGCGCGGGCGATGTCCTCGCCGATCCCGCAGCCGTCTTTCAACGCCAGCAAATAGCCGCCATTCGGCAAAGCCACCAGCGCGGCTTCAGACTGGGCTTCAACCTGCATTTTTCCCAACGAAGCCAGGCCAGGGAAATGTTTTTGCAACTCGCTCCTGGCCAAAATGCCGGACATCCCCAATAACGACCAATCTCGATCCAGCGTCACCTTCACCTTGGAACGCAACACAAACATGGCGAGCCTTTTGGCAACAGCCTCGGCGATATCGGCGGAAACCATCAGGCAATAAGCGCCCTCATGCTGCCAGATCAGAAAACTGGCCAGCATGCGTCCCTTCGCGGTGGAATAGGTGCTGTACTGCGCGCAGACCGCCGTCACTTCGCGAATATCATTTGACAACTGTCCCTGCAGAAACCCGGCGGCATCCTCGCCCTCCACCCGGATCAACACAAAGTTTTCCAGCGGGGCCAATACCGATCCATTTTCCAAGGCAGCCACCTGCTCCAGATGGGATGCCAACGACGCTTGCCCGTTTTCACCGCGGACCACGCCCTTTTGCCTCAACCATTCATCCCAGAATGCATTCATGTTCCGTTGACTCCGCATTGATTTTCGATAGTTGATCTTACCGCCAACGGCCATCCCGTCGCCAGCGGCGCCCGACATGACCAGTGGAATACCATTGCATAACAAACACCTAAGTTATCCTTCCCCGGCCCGCACATCCGCGGCCGTTTTTTTTACCGCGGCAGGCATTGACAAGGCTGTCGGGCTCCGTATATAGTTCGCCCTCACTCAATTCCCTGATAGCTCAGTTGGTAGAGCGACGGACTGTTAATCCGCAGGTCGCAGGTTCGAGCCCTGCTCGGGGAGCCACCGCTTCTGTGGCTGAAATTTGAGTGCGTTTGTTCCCTGATAGCTCAGTTGGTAGAGCGACGGACTGTTAATCCGCAGGTCGCAGGTTCGAGCCCTGCTCGGGGAGCCACACCGCCTAAGGCGCCCAATTCAAAGTTTTGTTCCCTGATAGCTCAGTTGGTAGAGCGACGGACTGTTAATCCGCAGGTCGCAGGTTCGAGCCCTGCTCGGGGAGCCAGAATACGACAAGCCGCAGCTCACGCTGCGGCTTTTTCGTTTCGCGTTTCCCTTTTACAATCGTCTCCATCCACTGGAGAAACGATGTTGAACAAACCCATACCGCTCGCCATCGGCGCCATCCTGCTATGGGCCTCTCTGGCCACGCTGGGCGCGCTGACCCGAAGCCTGCCGCCCTTTCTCGTTGTCGGCGCCAGCCTATGCGTCGGCAGCCTGCTGTCGATCCACCGCGCCCGTGATTGGAAAGTTCCGCCGCTGACTCTGCTGGTTGGCATCTACGGTCTGTTCGGCTACCACTTCCTGCTGTTTTTCGCCTTCCGGCTGGCGCCTGCGCTGGAGGCCAACCTGCTCAACTATCTGTGGCCTCTGCTGATCGTGATGCTGTCCCCGCTGCTGCGCCCCGGCACCCGATTGATGCGCCGCCACATCATCGGCGGCATTCTCGGCTTCATCGGCGCCGGACTGATCGTCACCGGCGGCAAGCTAGCGCTGTCCCAGCAGTACCTGCCGGGCTACCTGCTGGCGATCTCCGCCGCCGTGGTCTGGTCGACCTTCAGCCTGCTCCTCGGCCGCCTGCCCGCCTTTTCCGGCAGCGCGATGGGCGGCTTCTGCCTGGCATCCGGCCTGCTGTCCCTGTTGTGCCACGCGCTGTTCGAGCCCGCGGCGCAACCCACCGCCATGCAATGGGCGACGCTGGTCCTGCTGGGCCTGGGCCCGATGGGCGGCGCCTTTTTCCTGTGGGAGCGCGCGCTCAGATTTGGCGATCCCCGGCAGATAGGCTCGCTCTCCTACGCCACCCCGCTGCTCTCCACCCTGCTGCTGACCGCCAGCGGACAGGGCGCGCTCAATCCGCTGGCCGCCGCCGCCATCCTGCTCATCCTGGGCGGCGCGCTGCTGGGCACCTTGCCGGACCGACGGACGCCGCAGATCCAACCTCAGTAGCTTTGCCCAAAACATGCATTAACAGTTAAAATAATCACTATCAAATAAAAGGAAAAGCCATGTCTGTTCTGAAGGAATTCAAGGAATTCGCCGTCAAGGGCAATGTGATCGATCTCGCCGTCGGCGTCGTCATCGGCGGCGCATTCGGCTCCATCGTCAAGTCGCTGGTGGACGATGTGATCATGCCGCCCATCGGCCTGCTGATCGGCAATGTCGACTTCTCCAACCTGTTCTTCGTGCTGAAGGACGGCGCCAAGCAGGCCGGTCCCTACGTCTCGGTCGCCGCCGCCAAGCAGGCCGGCGCCACCACGCTGAACCTGGGCCTGTTCATCAACTCGCTGGTCAGCTTCACCATCGTCGCCTTCGCCATCTTCATGCTGGTCAAGGCCATCAACCGGCTGAAGCGCGAAGAAGCCGCGCCCGCCCCGGCCGCGCCCGCCACCAAGGAATGCCGCTACTGCCTGTCCGCCATCCCGGAAAAGGCCACCCGCTGCCCCTGCTGCACCTCCCAGCTGGACTAGAAGCATAGCCAGCGGCGGCGTCGAAATCGGCGCCGCGCTTGCCCGCGCAGGACGATTCCCCTACAATCGCTTCCGTTCTGGGGGAGTAGCCTCGGCGCGCGACAGCGCCGGCACCGGTCAACATACTTGGCATTCGCCATGGCCGCTGCGACGATCTTCCGTTTGGCAAGACCCATGACATGTTTGCGCACAGCGGGGCCGCGGCGCAGGCTTGTCATGGCGTGTCCGCGGCCCCTGGAGTTCCCATGCAAGCCTTCATGATTTCCACCGGCGTGGTGGCCTTGGCCGAGATCGGCGACAAGACCCAATTGCTGGCCCTGCTGCTCGCCTCCCGCTTCAAGAAGCCCGTTCCCATCATCCTCGGCATTTTCGTATCGACGCTGGTCAACCATTTCGCCGCCGCCGCCGTCGGCCAATGGCTGATGAGCCAGGTCGGACCCGACCTCATGCGCTGGGGCCTGGGCCTGTCCTTCGTCGCGATGGCCGTCTGGATGCTGATACCCGACAAGCTGGATGAGACCGACGCGCTGCGCGAACGCTTCGGTATTTTCGGCACCACCGTGATCGCCTTCTTCATCGCCGAGATGGGCGACAAGACCCAGATCGCCACCGTGGCGCTGTCGGCGCGCTTCCCCGAACAGCTCTATATGGTGGTGGCCGGCACTACGCTGGGCATGATGATCGCCAATGTGCCGGCGGTGCTGCTGGGCGAGGTGGCGGCGAAAAAGCTGCCGCAGAAGCTGATGCATGCGATCGCCGCCGCGCTGTTCATCGGACTGGGCATCGCCACGCTGATGACTCCGCTGTCGCTGTAATCGCAGGCATGAAAAAGGGAGGCCGAGGCCTCCCTTTTTCTCATTCCGCGCTCACTCCTGCGTCAACAAGGCGTGGGGATCGAAACCCACCCGCAAGGCGCCCCAGTGCCGTCCGCGCAACTCCAGCGGCAGCACCACCTCGGACAACACCTCGCCAGTGTCGCGGCTATATGTCTGCAACAGGAAAGGCTGCACATTGCGCGCCGCGCGCAAACCGGCCGCGTCGTTGAAGATGCGCTTGTCGCGGCTCTCGATCAGATCCTTGGCCGGATCGCCGCTGGGCGGCTTGCTGTACCAGCTGTTATGGGTCGGCGCGTAGCCGTTGCCATCCACCGCCACGCAGAACTTGCCGCCCGGAATCTGCCCCACCACGCCGTCCAGCATCGGCTGCAGCAGCTTTTCCAGCTTGGCATCGTAGGCAGTGCGGTATTTCGCCGGCGCGGTGCCGGCAATCTGCTGGTAACGCTGATCGAACAGGTCCAGGCCGCTCTGCTGCGTCTGCTGCAACAAGCCCTGCACCTGATCGCGGACGCTACGCGCCCGATTCACCGCCTGATCGAAAGCGCCGTCGCCGATGACGAACTTGGAAACCAGCTCCTGCACCTGCTCCGCCGCCACCGTCAACTCGGTCGCCGCCTTTTCCGTCTGCCCCAGACGGCTGCTCACCAGTTGCCCCAGCTGGTGGATTTCAGCCACATTCAGATTCACCTGCTGGTTGCTGTCGGCGAAACCATGCATGGTGGAGGCAATCTGGCTCAGGCTGCTGGATGTCGCCTCGAAATCGCCCATCATTTTGCTGAAATGCTCGGACGCGCGCGAGATCACGTCGCGCGCCTGGTTGGTATCGGCGGTGATGGCCTCGGTTTCCTGCTGGGTATTCGCCACCAGGCCCAGCATGCCGTCGATATTGCGCGAAATTTCGTCGGTGGCGGTCTTCACCCGCTCCGCCAGCTTGCGCACCTCGTCCGCCACCACCGCGAAGCCGCGGCCGCTCTCGCCTGCGCGCGCCGCCTCGATGGCGGCATTCAGCGCCAGCAGATTGGTTTGCTCGGACACGTCCTTGATCAGATCGACAATGGTCTTGATGCTGGCCGAACGCTGGCTCAGATCCTCCACCGTGTGGTTGAAATGGCCGACCTTTCGGCTGATGTCGTGAATGCTATCCGTCACCAGGCGCAATTCCTGGTAAGAGTCGCGCGCCACTTTCAGGTTCTCGGCGGTGGTAGAGGAGATGGCCTCCGTCTGCTCGGTGACCAGCCCCGCGCCGCGCGTCGAATCGTCGCTGGCCTGCCTCACCTGCTTGGCCAGATCGTCCTGCTGCCGGGCGCTGCCCAGCGAATCGGTGACATTGCGCCGCGTCACCGCGGAATCCATCGCGATGCGCACCGTCATCAGCCTCACCTTGCTGATGATTTCCCGCATTTTCAGCAAGAAGCGGTTGTAAGACAGCGACAGCTCGCGGATCTCGTCATAGGTAATGGTGGGAATCTCGCGCGATAGGTCCCCAGCGCCGGCGCCGATCTCGTTGAAGATCTGAATGATCATGCGCAACGGCCGCACGATCAGGTAGCGCAGATACCAGACCATGAAAGCGATGAAGACGAAGCTCAACGCCCACAGCCCCAGCGTCCAGTAGAGCGCGCTGTCTATGCTGGCCTCGACTCCGGCCATGATCTGCGGCGACACCCCAGCGCCGCGCAGGCTGTCGCGGATGTCGGACAAGGCGTGGTAGCTGTAGGCCACCATCAGCAGCTGGAACAGGCTGATGAAGAAAAAACTGCACAACTTCTTGCCAAGCGTGTTCCAGAATGTCTTTTCCGAAAACGTGTACAAGCGCCAAAACCACTCCATTTGCTCTCCTCTTGCCGGCTGTGCCGCCGCTATTTTTTATTAGGACGTTATTTTTTCCGATGCGCGCCGCAATTGCCAGCCGATTCTCATCCGGAAACTTGATCCACATCAAATCCACGCCGCCGCCATACCATCCAGCGCTCGCTATCGCGGAAAACCGCGACGCTCGGCCCCAACGCCTCATCCGCCTCCAGCCTGAACCACGGCGACAACAGATCCGCCAGAGACTCGGCATCGATGCCGAACGGCGGCCCCCGCTCGGCGTCGGCGATGAAAAACACGCCGGCCAGCGCCCCGCCGGGACGGATCAACGCCGCGACTCGATCAGCATATTGCTTTCGCATGCGCACAGGCAAGGCGCACAAAAAAGCCCGCTCGAACACACAGTCGAAAACGGGCAACTCTTGCAGGAAAAAATCGGCTAGCAATAATCGGCCAGCGGCCTCCGGCCACTGCCTGGCAGCCAGCTCGACCGCGGCCTCGCTGAAATCCACCGCCAGCACCTCATGCCCCATGCCCAGCAAGGGCGGCATGTCTGCCGCGCTGCCGCAGCCCGGCATCAATACCCGCCACGACGGCTGCGCGGAGAAAAACTCGCGCGCGGGCGGCGGCAATTGCCCGCCCTCCCATGGCATCACGCCTTCTCGGTAACGCTGCTCCCAGAAATCCGCCTTGGAACTGTCCGCCATATCATCCTTTCGAATCACTTCTCCAGCAGCCATGCCGCCGCCCGCTCCAGCGACAGGCCCGCGCAATCGCATGCGTCCTCGCGCGCCGAAGCGGCGTCGCGCCAGCGCAAGCGGCCCGCCTCATCTACTCGATAATGCCCTCCCGCGGGCAAGCGTCCCCACTCGACTCCATCCATCTCGTCCAGCTCCAGCAACGCGCCGCAAGCCGCCGCCAACTGCAGCAGACGCAGGCGCGCAGGCAGACGCAGCCACACCGCCTCCCGCTCATCCGCCGACATGAAGCACCACTGGCTCACTTCAGCGAAGGTGCGCGCGCAACCGCGGCAAACGTTGTCGCCCAGCGCGGTTGAACACAGGGCGATGCAAGGGGAATCGGGACGGGTAATGCTCATTCGGATGCTCGGCTCGGAAAAACAATGACTTGAAAACGATCTGTCGCTGGCGACAAAACCAAAACGAGTATATCAGCAACAGAAGGACAAACTGGCATCGGATAAAACCGATAATAGGAAGGACTTTGTTGCACAAATCAGTTAAAGGCCGAGCTACCCCAATCCCCAGCCGGATTTATCCCATGCGTACCGTTTGCGGCGTGCCCAGGGCTGTAAAGCGATGACCTCCTCCCGGCTAACCGAGCGGTCTAGTCTAGAGATTTCCGGCTTCAAGGTGAGCAAGTCTGAACTCGCTCGGGGTCTGGTCGCCCAGCGAACTGTGCGGCCTGAATTCATTGTAATCCTGCCGCCAACGCTCGATCTTTTCACGTGCGTCATCCAGCGATAAAAACCAATGCACATTCAGGCACTCATCCCGCAGACTGCCGTTAAATGACTCGATAAAGGCATTATCCGTGGGTTTCCCTGGTCGTGAGAAGTCCAGCGTGACGCCTTGCTCATAGGCCCACTGGTCCAGCGCCAGGGAAATAAACTCGCTGCCGTTGTCGACCTGAATTCGTTGCGGTGTCCCGCGCAAGGCTTGCACATGCTGCATCGTAGCAACCACGTCTGCGGCTTTCAGCGCGAAATCCACCGTGATCGCCAAGCTCTCCCGACTAAAATTATCCACCACAGTTAAGGCCCGGATTTTCTGGCCGTTGAACAACTGATCGGCGACGAAATCCATGCTCCAGCAGGCATTCAAACTGGAGACCGCCGGCCGAGCTTGCCGGTGCGCGGCCGCCACTCGCCGCTTGGGCCGTTTGCGCCGGAGGTTCAAACCCTCCTCGCAGTAGATCCGGTAGGTCTTCTTGTGATTGATCTGCCAGCCCTCACGCCGCAGCAGGACGTGGATGCGGCGCGCGCCATAACGAATACGCGTGGCGGCGATCTCGTGGATTCGCTGCCGCTCCGCACGATCGTCTCGAGGGTGAGGGCGATAAAAATAGGTAGCTTGCCGCAGTTGAATGACCGCGGTGGCGCGACGGATGCTGACGCGGTAGGCGTCGATCAGGAAGTTCGCCAGCTCGCGTTTGCGAGCCGGCCTCACAGCTTTTTTTGGATGACTTCCTGCAGCATCTGCTTGTCCAGGCTCAGGTCGGCGACCATGCGCTTGAGGCGGGCGTTCTCTTCTTCCAGTTGTTTCAGGCGGCGCAATTCGCTGACGCCCAGGCCGCCGTATTTCTTCTTCCAGTTGTAGAAGGTGGCTTCGGAGACGCCCATCTTGCGGCAGACCTCGGCGACGGTGGTGCCGGATTCCGCCTGGCGCAAGGCGAAGGCAATCTGTTCTTCGGTGAACTTCGATTTTTTCATGACAAATCTCCTGCCCGGATGGGCTTAAATTTGCCAGAAATCTCTACTTTTCGCCGCTACGTTTTTGCGGGAGGAGGTCAGCGATTCAGAATCGCTGCACAGATTTGAAGCTCGCTACCTGCCGGTCAAAGTCTCGCGACTTGACGCGGTCCGCCAGCAACTTGAAACAGTGCATCTTCGTTTCGACCAGGCTGCGTCGACGGTAACCACTCCACTTTTTTCCAGAGCGTTCGCCCCAGATACTTCACCGAGCGTAGCGACTCATTTCGAGCCTGATTGCCCTGTGAATTCCCTTTCCAGAATTGGCCGTTTCGACGCGGGGGAATGATGGCCGCAGCCCCACGCTCCGCAATCGCAGCGTGACATAGCCGTGTGTCGTACGCCCCATCCGTGGTCACCGTTACGACTTCCTCTGCCTCCGGAATTTGCGATAGCAACTCCGGCAACATCGTGGCATCGCCGGTGCGATTGTCGGTCACTTCCATGGCTCGGATTTCCAGCGTTTCCGCATCAATCCCCAGATGCAGCTTGCGCCATTGACGGCGGTAGTCAGCGCCATGTTTTTTCACCTTCCACTCGCCTTCGCCCATCATTTTGATGCCGGTGCTGTCCACTAGGAGATGCAGGCAACCCTGCTTCTTCTGCACCGAGATGCGCACCTGCAGGTCTTTCTGCCGGCGGGAAAGCGTACTGAAGTCGGGAACAGCCCAGTCAAGCCCAGCCAGACGAAGCATGCTTTCGACCATCCCTGTGGCTTGCCGTAACGCTAGGCCAAAAAGACATTTAATGGTGAGACAGAACTGAATGGCGGCGTCAGAGAAGGTCGGCTGCCGTCCCCGTTTGCCTGTGGCAGGCGCCAGCCAGTTCATGTCTTTGTCGAGCCAGAGGAGTAGCTGCCCTCGCTGCTTGAGGGACTGATTGTAGGCATGTCAGTTGGTGGTCTGGTACTTGGGACGGAGGGGCTTGTTCATGCCATCACTCTACCGGACGCAAGCAGACCCCGATTTGTGCAACAAAGCCTTTTTCAACTGAGGAAACCACTTATAAGCAAATAGCAAAGTACATAAAATTACGCCATCTATATAACTTTCAAGTCTAAAATAACCATCCTATCTAACAGGAAATCTAACTTGACTTTTTCCAAACACTACATTTAGAAAAATCATTTGCACTTCATCCATAGCTACCCTTTCCCAATACTCACTTGAGTAATTCTATCTATATCTATCTGCAAAACCAAATTTAATACTACCCAATGGAAACTGCAGGTCTAGTTACTTATTTTCAAGCCTGCTCAAATTTCCTACATGACTTCACAACATGGGAGAAATAAAATGAGCAAGATCATTAATATCAATGCCATCTTTGACACAGAGACCATACTCGAAAAATATGGGCCGGGCGGACAACCAGAAAGAGGAATAGGCATTTATCATGATGATGTGTACATGGTAACCGAAAAAGACAACCTATTTCATCCCAGTTCCCAAGCAACCGCTAACCTTTGGATAAAAGCGGACCTAGGTGATGTTGTACGCTGGAGATCTGTCTCAGTTTCGGGCGACGTCAGCCAAAGTGTAATCATTTATAAGCTTGTCAGGTTTGAGGGCCCCCCCGACAATCTCCCAATCATGAGAACCCCCGAACCAAATCTCGCTATGCCTTGGCGGCCAATACCACAGCAAGATGCAAGCTTAAATGTTGATCCACTTAAGTTTAACGCAATGCAAATACCAGACTACTTCCTTAGTTCAGCCATCCTTAAATCTGGCTGGGAAGGAGATGAGGTACACTTCTACATCACCCAAGAAAAATCAGGCCGCAACATTGAGATCCTAGGATACTATCGCTGGGACCCAAGAATTACAGTCAATTAACAAAGCCTACACCTCTCCAAACGCAAACCCGCCGCATTGATATCCTCTTCAATGTGGCGATACTTCTTAACAAAGAGCTTTATATTAAAATAAATCAACAATTCAATAAAAATATTCTCACCCCACATACGAGAAGCGATATACATAGAATTCACAGCTTCAACCAAAATTGAAAGCCCACAACACCAGACGTCCCTCCTTACTTAACTATAGATAGAAGTCACTAATTGAGCACTTGTAATGATCGCATCCAATCACCATCAGGAGATTTAACATGATCGACTCACCAGACTTCACAACCACATTCTTGGGAAGTACCTATTTATGGGCTGTTGAGGTGCCAAACCCATCCATAATCAGGGGAAGATTTCATGCGCCTGCAGGATGGCAGGCAGGCAAAGGAGGAGATCCAAATGCTTGCCGTATCGGAGTATGGCCTGGGCTCACAATTCCCAACTTACCAGACAATCGCAAAGCTCCGATCGCCACGCAGGAAGTTATTGGAACGGATGGGATTTTCCATCTGGAAGTAAATGACATCAACTTCCGATCAGGTAACTACATCATTGCGTATTTTCTCGATGTCATGGATATACAACGTGCAATTTGTACGACGTTGACCCTTTCTAACGGAAAAGCAACCATATCTGAGTACACTGCAATAGCCTTCGCGGGGCATGAGATCATCAATAACGAACTCAATATAAAAGTCAACTATACTTCACCAATTTCAAACAACCCAAGTGACCCAACCGACACTATGGTCGTGTATTTAGGCGACAAGCCAGCCTCTCCTTGGCTTAAACATTTAATTGGCTTTATGACAGTTACAGACCTTATTGGACCAGGCCACAACTCAGGAACAACAAAAGTGCCAATGTCAGCCGCCATGACTCCTGGCAGCCAATATGTCATTGAATATGTCCCTGCGGGGGATCCATGGGCTGCCAGCGCATATCAGGTAATTACTTGGCCTCATTAAAGTGCATTGTAAAAATGGGGTGGCCTATCAGGGCTTTGTTGCACAAATCAGTTAAAGGCCGAGCTACCCCAATCCCCAGCCGGATTTATCCCATGCGTACCGTTTGCGGCGTGCCCAGGGCTGTAAAGCGATTCAGAATCGCTGCACAGATTTGAAGCTCCGCTACCTGCCGGTCAAAGTCTCGCGACTTGACGCGGTCCGCCAGCAACTTGAAACAGTGCATCTTCGTTTCGACCAGGCTGCGTCGACGGTAACCACTCCACTTTTTCCAGAGCGTTCGCCCCAGATACTTCACCGAGCGTAGCGACTCATTTCGAGCCTGATTGCCCTGTGAATTCCCTTTCCAGAATTGGCCGTTTCGACGCGGGGGAATGATGGCCGCAGCCCCACGCTCCGCAATCGCAGCGTGACATAGCCGTGTGTCGTACGCCCCATCCGTGGTCACCGTTACGACTTCCTCTGCCTCCGGAATTTGCGATAGCAACTCCGGCAACATCGTGGCATCGCCGGTGCGATTGTCGGTCACTTCCATGGCTCGGATTTCCAGCGTTTCCGCATCAATCCCCAGATGCAGCTTGCGCCATTGACGGCGGTAGTCAGCGCCATGTTTTTTCACCTTCCACTCGCCTTCGCCCATCATTTTGATGCCGGTGCTGTCCACTAGGAGATGCAGGCAACCCTGCTTCTTCTGCACCGAGATGCGCACCTGCAGGTCTTTCTGCCGGCGGGAAAGCGTACTGAAGTCGGGAACAGCCCAGTCAAGCCCAGCCAGACGAAGCATGCTTTCGACCATGCCTGTGGCTTGCCGTAACGCTAGGCCAAAAAGACATTTAATGGTGAGACAGAACTGAATGGCGGCGTCAGAGAAGGTCGGCTGCCGTCCCCGTTTGCCTGTGGCAGGCGCCAGCCAGTTCATGTCTTTGTCGAGCCAGAGGAGTAGCTGCCCTCGCTGCTTGAGGGACTGATTGTAGGCATGCCAGTTGGTGGTCTGGTACTTGGGACGGAGGGGCTTGTTCATGCCATTATTCTACCGGACGCAAGCAGACTCCGATTTGTGCAACAAAGCCGAGCTAAACACCAGTATATTTATAATCCCGGCAACATTTTGCGGAAGAACTGAGAATTCAGGTGTAAAAAATGGAATGGATCGGCTTGTTATACTAAATACAGTTGCGAAAGGAGTTGTCGATTCTATGCGAGGGGCGCACCCTATATACGTGTTCCCATTTCATGAAAATAAACAACCAAGCGAAGAAGACAACATAGAGAAGATGAACGGACACGCGTGGAGAAAAGCACGGAAGAGAGCAGCTGAAAAGTTCACCAAGCAATATTTGCGAAAAGCAAACCCCCGGCTTTGCTGCGTTCCGGGTTCATGACCTGAAGCACACCTTCGGGCACCGACTAAGGATCGCGGGCGTGTCATTTGAAGATCGGCAAGTCTTGCTAGGCCACGTGAGTAAGAACGTAACGACACACTACTCAGCTCCCGAAATCGGGCATCTGATCGAAATGGCGGAAAGGGTAAGCGAAACAGATCAACGACAGCTTGTTTCCCCCACCATGCTAAGAAGGAAAACCACCTGATGCCACAACCCCACAAAATCCCCACGCCATCGAAGGAGACAATAAAAAAGCCCTGCGGGAACAGGGCTTAATTACTTTAAAAACAAGGCTCTATTGGTCGGGGTGAGAAGATTCGAACTTCCGACCCCCTGCACCCCATGCAGGTGCGCTACCAGGCTGCGCTACACCCCGACTTAAGAGAAACACAGTGTAACTGATTTATTATTTTTTGCCAATACCCGAATCCAACCATTCAAGGATGGATTCCAATTCGGCGCGCACTTCCTGCGCGGTGACCGGGCGTTCGCTATCGTCGCCCATTCCCAGCCGCTGGCGAGCGCCCTGAATGGTGAAGCCGTCGTCGTACAACAATTCGCGAATGCGGCGCACCAGCAAAACTTCGTGATGCTGGTAATAACGGCGATTGCCGCGCCGTTTCACCTGGCGCAACTGGGAAAACTCCTGCTCCCAATAACGCAGCACATGCGGCTTCACCCCAGCGAGTTCGCCGACTTCGCTGATGGTGAAGTAACGCTTGGACGGAATCGACGGCAGATCAGCCTTGCTTGTTAGCATGGTATTGCTCAACCATTCCCTTGAGTTTCTGGCTTGCGTGGAACGTTACCACACGGCGGGCGGTGATGGGAATCTCTTCCCCGGTCTTGGGATTGCGGCCCGGACGCTGCGGCTTGTCGCGCAACTGGAAGTTGCCGAAACCGGACAGCTTAACCGAATCCCCAGACTCCAGCGCCAGCCGGATCTCTTCGAAAAACGACTCGACCATGTCCTTGGCTTCGCGTTTGTTCAGACCAACCTGGTCAAACAGCAAATCGGCCAGTTCAGCCTTCGTCAAAGTCATGACATTCCCCTCAAACTTCTAAACCACAATCGACGGGCGGACCCATTGGGATCCGCCCGCCCACATCTTGATCACACGCGCAGTTGCGCGCCCAGTTCCGACACCGCGTCCAGCAGGGCCTGCATCGCCGGCTCCACGTCCTCGTCGGTCAGGGTTCGGCTATTGTCCTGCATCAGCACGCTAAAGGCCAGACTCTTCTTGCCTTCGGCGACGCCCTTGCCGCGATAAACGTCGAACAAGGCGATATCGGTGACGACTTCAGCGCGCTTGGCGTCGAATGCGGACAGCAGCTGCGCCACAGTCACAGCCTCGTCCACCAGCAGCGCCAGATCGCGGCGCACCGGCTGGAACTTGCTGACCGGCTGCGCCTTGATGCGGCTGCGCGCGGTAACGGCCGCCAGATCCAGCTCGAACAGCACTGGCGCATTCACCAGGTCATAGGCCTGCACCCACTGCGGATGCAGCTCGCCGATCACGCCGACCGCCTTGCCGTCCACCAGCACCTCGGCGCAGCGGCCCGGATGGAAGGCAGGATGGGCCGCCTTGCGGTACTCGGCCTTGACCGGATGCAGCAAGGCTTCGACATCGGCCTTGGCATCGAAGAAATCGACGCGCTCGGACTTGGCGCCCCATTGCTCGGACAGCCGCGGACCCCAGGCCAGGCCGGCCACTCGTTCCGGCTGGTCGAAACCGCTCGCGCCGCGCAGGAACACGCGCGCCACTTCGAACAGCCGCACGCGCGGCTGCTTGCGGTTGATGTTGCCGGCCAGCACGTCGACCAGGCCGCCGATCAGCGTCGAGCGCATCACGCTCATCTGGCTGGCGATCGGGTTCTGCAGGCGGATCGCATTGTCGTTGCCGGCGAAATCGCGCTCCCAGCGCTCGTCGACGAAGGCGTAGCTGACCACCTCCTGGTAATCGCGGCCGGCCAGCAGGTGGCGCAGCTGATCCACTGGCCGCTTCTCTTCCGGCTGCGCCAGCATGCGCATGCCGGAACGCGGCGCGTCGGCCGGAATGGCGTTGTAGCCGTAGACGCGCGCCACTTCCTCGATCAGGTCTTCCTCGATCTCGATATCGAAGCGGAACGACGGCGCCTGCACGGTGAAGACTTCATCGGCCAGCGTGTAGGACAGGCTCAAACGGGACAGAATGTCGCCGATTTGCTCGGCGGACAGCGCCACGCCCAGCACCTTGGCCACGCGCGCCACGCGCAGCTTGACCGATTGGCGCTTCGGCAGCTCGGCCACCTCCTCGACCACCGGGCCGGCCTCGCCGCCGCAGATGTCCAACACCAGGCGGGTGGCGCGCTCGATCGCTTCGCGCTGCAGCGTGAAATCGACGCCGCGCTCGTAACGGTAGGACGAATCGGAGCCGAAACCCAGCTCGCGCGCCTTGCCGGCGATCGCTTCCGGCGCGAAGAACGCGGACTCCAGGAAGATGTCTCGGCTTGCGGTGGTGACGCCGCTATGCTCGCCGCCCATGATGCCGCCCATGGCCAGCGGCTTGGCGTCGTCGGCGATCACCAGGTGCTTGGCCTGCAGCTCGACGGTCTTTTCGTTCAGGCACAGCAGGCTCTCGCCGGCGCGCGCCTGGCGCACGGTGATGCCGCCTTCGATCTTGGCCAGATCGAAAGCATGCATCGGCTGGCCCTGCTCCAGCAGGATGTAGTTGGTGATATCGACGATCGCGGAGATCGAGCGCAGGCCGGAACGCTCCAGGCGCTGGCGCATCCAGGCCGGCGTGGCCGCGGCGGCGTCGACGCCCTTGACCACGCGGCCCAGGTAGCGGCCGCAGGCCTGGCGGGATTCGATCTTCACCGGGCGGACGTCATCGATGGACGGCGCCACCGGGGCGATGGCCACCGGGGCAAGCGCGGCGCCGGTCAGCGCCGCCACTTCGCGGGCGATGCCGCGGATCGACAAGCCATCGGCTCGGTTGGGGGTGATCTTCAGCGTGAACAGCTGATCGTCCAGGCCCAGGTAATCGCGGATGCTCTGCCCCACGGGCGCGTCGGCCGGCAGCAGCATCAGGCCATCCACGTCTTCCGGCACGCCCAGCTCCTTGCCGGAGCACAGCATGCCGCCCGACTCCACGCCGCGCATCTTGGTCGGCTTGATCTTGAAATCACCCGGCAGCACCGCGCCAGGCAGCGCGCACGGCACGCGCACGCCAACGGCGACATTGGGCGCGCCGCAGACGATCTGGATCAATTCGCCAGTGCCCACGTCGACCTTGGTCACGCGCAGGCGGTCGGCGTTCTCATGCTTGACGCACTCTTTCACCTCGGCGATCACCACGCCGGAGAAGGCCGGAGCGGCGGCTTGGGTTTCTTCCACCTCCAAGCCAGCCATGGTCAGCAGCTCGGACAATTGTTCGGTATTCAGCGCCGGATTGACCCAGCTTCTCAGCCATTGTTCGGAAAATTGCATAGTCGGCTCCGTGCGCGATCAGTTGAATTGCTTCAGGAAGTTGAGATCGTTCTCGAAGAACAGGCGCAGGTCGTTGACGCCGTAGCGCAGCATGGCGAAACGGTCGAGGCCGATGCCGAAGGCGAAGCCGGTGTACTTTTCCGGGTCGATATTGGCGATGCTCAGCACCTTGGGATGCACCATGCCGCAGCCGCCCACTTCCAACCATTTGCCCTGCTCGTCCAGCACGTCGATCTCGGCCGAGGTCTCGGTGAACGGGAAAAAGGACGGACGGAAGCGCACCTGCAGATCGTCGCGCTCGAAGAAGCGGCGCAGGAAGTCGGTGACCACCGCCTTCAGGTCGGCGAAGGATACGCCTTCGTCCACCCACAGGCCTTCCATCTGGTGGAACATCGGCGAATGGGTGGCATCGGAGTCGACGCGGTACACGCGGCCCGGCGCGACGATCTTGATCGGCGGCTGGTGGCTTTCCATGAAGCGCGCCTGGATCGGGCTGGTATGCGTGCGCAGCACGTCGCCGTTTTCCACGTAGAAGGTATCCTGCATCGCGCGGGCCGGATGGTTTTCCGGGATGTTCAGCGCCTGGAAGTTGTAGAAATCGCTTTCGATTTCCGGGCCGTCGGCCACTTCGAAGCCCATGGTGCGGAACAGGCCGGCGATGCGCTCCAGCGTCAGCGCCACCGGATGCAGGCCGCCGCCGGCCGAACCGCGGCCCGGCAGCGTGACATCCAGCGCCTCGGCGGCCAGCTGGGCTTCCAGCTTGGCGGCGTTGAGCTGGTCGCGCTTGTCGTTGTGCGCGGCTTCGAACGCTTGCTTGGCTTGATTGATGGTGGCGCCGGCGGCCTTGCGCTCTTCCGGCGCCAGCTTGCCCAGTTGCTTGAGGAGTTCGGTCAGCTCGCCGCTCTTGCCAAGGTAACGTGCCTTGACCTGCTCGAGCTCGATCAGATCGGCCGCGGCGGCGACTGCCGCCTGGCCTGCTTGGAGAATCGCGTCAACGTTGTTCATCGTGTCCCACACCGTATGCGAATAGAAGGCTGATCACACCGGGCATTGAGCATACCCGCTCTGATCAGCGCTCTGGGAAGGCCGTCCGGAAGAAAAAAAGGGAGGCAAATGTTTGCCTCCCTTCAGATCCGTCCCGGCGATTAAGCAGCGAGGCTTGCTTTCGCCTTTTCGACGATCTGCGCAAAAGCCGGCTTGTCGAACACGGCCAGATCGGCCAGGACCTTGCGGTCGATTTCGATAGCGGCTTTCTTCAGGCCGTTCATGAACTTGCTGTACGGCAGGCCGTTTTCACGGGAAGCTGCGTTGATACGGGCAATCCACAGTTGACGGAACTGACGCTTTTTCTGACGACGGTCGCGGTAGGCGTATTGACCCGCCTTCATCACCGCCTGTTTGGCGATGCGATAGACGTTCTTCCGGCGGCCGCGATAGCCTTTCGCCAGAGCGAGGATTTTCTTGTGACGAGCACGTGCGGTTACACCGCGTTTTACGCGTGGCATATTTCAGGTCTCCTTAAGCGTAGGGCATCATGGCGCGAACAGAGGCCACATTGGTCGCGTCCACCATGGAGGTGCCGCGCAATTGGCGCTTGTTCTTGGTGGTCTTCTTGGTCAGGATGTGACGCTTGAAGGCGTGTGCACGCTTGAAACCACCGCCACCCAGTACTTTGAGACGCTTCTTCGCGCTCGACTTGGTCTTCATTTTCGGCATGGAAATGCTCCTGCTGAATTTTGTTTAGATTAGACACAGGGTGGCCCGAAGGCTCTTGAAACCGCTGCGTCACGCTTTTGAGCAGATCGTTGCCGACCTACAAAATCAACACGGCAGAGCGCACTCTGCCGTGTCGAAAAATGATTATACCGATTATTTCTTCTTCGGCGCAATCATCATGACCATCTGGCGGCCTTCCAGTCGCGGGAACTGTTCCACAGTGCCCACTTCCGCCAGATCGGCTTCCACGCGCTTGAGCAGCGCGAGGCCGATGTCCTGGTGTGCCATCTCACGACCGCGGAAGCGCAGGGTGACCTTGGCCTTATCGCCTTCAGTCAGGAAACGGACCAGGTTGCGCAACTTGACGTTGTAGTCGCCATCGTCGGTGCCCGGACGGAACTTGATTTCCTTGATCTGAACCTGCTTCTGCTTCTGCTTGGCTTCGTGACGCTTCTTGGACATCTCGTACTTGTACTTGCCGTAGTCCATCAGCTTGCACACCGGGGGCTGAGCGGTCGGGGAAATCTCCACCAGATCCACATCGCCCTCTTCGGCCAGAGCCATCGCTTCACGCAGACTGACGATGCCAATCTGCTCACCTTCCTTACCTACCAGACGGATCTCACGAGCGGTAATCTCGCCGTTGATCCGTGCTTCGCGTTCCTGAGCTATAGCTGAAATCTCCTAATAAATGATAAGTATGCCGCCGCCGGATCAGGCCCCAGGCATCTCAGCCTTGAGGCGCGCGATGAACGCATCCAGCGTGAGCTGACCCAGATCTTCGCCCCGGGCGCGCACGGCAACCAAACCGCCTGCCTTTTCCTTGTCGCCGATCACGATCTGATACGGCAACTTCTGCAGGCTGTGTTCGCGAATTTTATAGCCGATCTTCTCGTTTCTCAAGTCAAGCGCGACTCGGAATCCTTGTTTCTCAAGCTCTTTCGCAATTTCAACCGCATAATCCGCCTGCGCTTCGGTGATATTCATCACCACCATCTGCACCGGCGCCAGCCACAGCGGGAAAGCGCCGGCATGGTTTTCGATCAAAATGCCGAGGAAACGCTCCAGCGATCCCAGCGCCGCGCGGTGCAGCATCACCGGGCGCTTGCGGCTGTTGTCATCAGCCACATATTCGGCATCCAGGCGCTCCGGCAGCATGAAATCGAGCTGCAGCGTGCCGCACTGCCAGGAGCGGCCGAGCGCGTCCTTGATGTGGTATTCGATCTTCGGACCGTAGAAGGCGCCCTCTCCCGGCAACTCTTCCCACTCCACGCCGCAGGCGCGCAGCGCTTCGCGCATGCCTTCCTCGGCCTTGTCCCAGGTGGACTCCTCGCCGATGCGTTTTTCCGGACGCAGCGCCAGCTTAATCGACACCTTGTCGAAGCCGAAGCGGTCATACACTTCCATCACCAGGCGGTGGAAATCCTTGGCCTCCTGGTTGATCTGGTCTTCGGTGCAGAAGATGTGGCCATCGTCCTGTACGAAGCCGCGCACGCGCATGATGCCGTGCAGCGCGCCGGACGGCTCGTTGCGGTGACAGGCGCCGAACTCGGCGTAGCGCAGCGGCAGGTCGCGATACGAGCGCAGACCGCTGTTGAACACTTGCACGTGGCCCGGGCAGTTCATCGGCTTCACCGCGTAGTCGCGCTTTTCCGACTCGGTGATGAACATGTTCTCGCGGTAGTTGGCCGCATGGCCGGAACGCTCCCACAGATGGGCGTCCATCATCATCGGCGTGCGGATTTCCTTGTAGCCTTCGCGATTCAGCTTGTCGCGCATGTATTGCTCGACGCTCTGCCACAGCTGCCAGCCCTTGGGATGCCAGAACACCATGCCCGGCGCCTCGTCCTGCAGGTGGAACAGGTCCAACTGCACGCCCAGCTTGCGGTGGTCGCGCTTTTCCGCCTCTTCCAGCATATAGAGGTAGGCGTCCAGATCTTCCTTCTTGGCCCAGGCGGTGCCGTACACGCGCTGCAGCATTTCGTTCTTGCTGTCGCCGCGCCAGTAGGCGCCGGCCACCTTCATCAGCTTGAACACCTTCAGCTTGCCGGTGGACGGCACGTGCGGGCCGCGACACAAGTCGGTGAATTCGCCTTCGCGATACAGCGACAGCACTTCGCCCTGCGGTATCGATTCGATGATTTCGGCCTTGTAGGCCTCGCCGATGCTCTTGAAGTAGGCGATGGCCTCGTCGCGCGGCAGCTCGTAGCGCTCGACCGGAATGTCCTTCTTCGCCAGCTCGGCCATCTTCTTCTCGATCGTCGCCAGATCTTCCGGCGTGAACGGACGCTTGTAGGCGAAATCGTAGTAGAAGCCGTTCTCGATCTCCGGCCCGATGGTCACCTGCGCTTCCGGGAACAGCTCCTTGACGGCATAAGCCAGCAAGTGAGCGGTGGAGTGGCGGATGATGGACAGGCCGTCGGCGTCCTTGTCGGTGACGATGGCCAGATCCGCGTTGCGGTCGATCAGGTAGCTGGTATCCACCAGCTGGCCGTCCACGCGACCCGCCAGCGCGGCGCGCGCCAGACCGGCGCCGATGGACGCGGCCACTTCATGAACCGTTACCGGTTTGTCGAAAGAACGGACCGAGCCGTCCGGCAAGCGAATGTCTGGCATGTCAACTCCAACGAGGGCGAGAGATTTTTGTGATCGAGTCTAAAGCAAAAGGGTAAAAAAAAAGTGCGGCCTGAGCCGCACTTCTTTTTCGCATGGTACAACCCGCAAGGCTCAGCTTCCGTGAGTATGTCGGGCTGTGGTAGTTCGCAAGACTTTCACTTGTAACTCCATGCATTTAATTTGGTAGGCACGATTGGATTCGAACCAACGACCCCCACCATGTCAAGGTGGTGCTCTAACCAACTGAGCTACGTGCCTGTCGTCGAGGTGTGCATAGTATAAGAGCCTCCCCATCTTGGCAAGCACTTTTTTGCGACACCGGCGCAGCCCGCGCGCTTGCTGTATACTAGCGGACTGATTTTGCTAAACAAACCCTGAAGCGATACTTCGAATAATGTTGAAGTTTACCGTACACAAGACCTCCGGCGGCGCGCGGCGCGGCACGCTGGAGCTGAACCACGGCACCGTGGAGACCCCGGTCTTCCAGCCCGTGGGCACCTACGGCTCGGTCAAGGCGATGAGCCCGGTCGAGCTGAACGACATCGGCGCCGAGATCATCCTGGGCAACACCTTCCACCTGTGGCTGCGCCCGGGCCTGGAGATCGTCGAGCAGTTCGGCGGCTTGCACGAGTTCATCGGCTGGGACAAGCCCATCCTGACCGACTCCGGCGGCTTCCAGGTATTCAGCCTGTCCGACATGCGCAAGCTGACCGAGGAGGGCTGCACCTTCCAAAGCCCGATCAACGGCGACAAGCTGTTCCTGAGCCCGGAGATCTCAATGAAGATCCAGACCGTGCTCAATTCGGACATCGTGATGCAGCTGGACGAGTGCACGCCGGGCCAGGTGGACCACGCCACCGCGCAGAAATCGCTGCAGATGAGCCTGCGCTGGGCCGAGCGCTCGCGCCGCGCCTTCGACGACCTGAAAAATCCGAACGCGCTGTTCGGCATCGTGCAAGGCAACCTTTATACCGATTTGCGCCAGGAGTCGCTGGAAGGCCTGATGCAGGTCGGCTTCGACGGCATCGCCATCGGCGGCCTGTCGGTGGGCGAGCCCAAGCCGGAAATGTACCGGATGCTGACCGAGCTGAAGGACATGCTGCCGGCCGAGAAGCCGCACTACCTGATGGGCGTGGGCACGCCGGAAGACCTGGTGCACGGCGTCGCCAACGGCGTGGACATGTTCGACTGCGTGATGCCGACCCGCAACGCGCGCAACGGCTGGATCTTCACCCAGTGGGGCGACGTCAAGATCAAGAACGCGCGCTACAAGGATGACAAGAAGCCGCTGGACGAGGAATGCGCGTGCTACGCCTGCCGCAATTTCAGCCGCGCCTACCTGCACCACCTGCATCGCGTCGGCGAAATCCTGGGCGCGCGGCTGAACACCATCCACAACCTGCACTACTACCAGGAACTGATGCGCGAGATCCGCAAGGCGATCGAGGAAGACCGCTTCGAGGACTTCCGCCTGGAGTTCGCGGCCAAGCGCGCGCGCGGCGTCAACTAAGCGCGCCGGACGGGGAACCGCGGCCCCGCGCCGACGGTCCCACGCCCTTGCCGCGCTCCATAGTTGGAAAAGATATGGAGCATGGCTACAATGCCCTGTTCGAAACTTGAAGTCATAACGAAATTTAGGAGTTCCCCTGATGTCCTTCATTACTCCCGCCTTCGCCTCCGGCGGCGCAGCTCCCGCAGGTTTCGACCTGATGGGCTTCCTGCCCATGATCGTGATCTTCGTGCTGTTCTGGTTCCTGATGGTCCGCCCTCAGCAGAAGCGCATGAAGGAAACCCAGAAAATGCTGTCCGAACTGCAAAAGGGCGATGAAGTGGTCACCCAGGGCGGCATCGTCGGCCGCGTATCCAAAGTCAGCGAGCAATACCTGACCCTGGAAATCGCCGACAACGTGGAAATCCACGTTCAGCGCAGCGCCGTCGGCGCCAAGCTGGAAAAGGGCACGCTGAAGTCGCTGTAAGCCCATCACGGCCGCCCCGGAACGCTCCGCAGGCGGCCTTGTTCATTTCCCACTCCAGAACTAGAACATGAACCGCTACCCTCTCTGGAAATACCTCGTCATCGTGGTGGCGCTGATCATCTCGGCAATCTACACGCTGCCCAATTTCTACGGCGAGACCCCCGCGGTGCAGGTCTCCAGCTCGCGCCAGTCGATTCCGGTGGACTCCGCCGTGATGGGGCGCGTGGAAGACGCGCTCAAGTCGCAGAACATCAGCCCCGACGGCGTCTTTCTCGACGCCAACAGCCTGAAGGTCCGCTTCAAGGATACCGACACCCAGCTGAAGGCGCGCGACGCCATCCAGCACGCGCTGGGCGACAACTACATCATCGCGCTGAACCTGCTGCCCGCCTCCCCGTCCTGGCTGACGGCGCTGCACGCCAACCCGATGTTCCTGGGCCTAGACCTGCGCGGCGGCGTGCACTTCCTGCTGGAAGTGGACATGCAAGCCGCCACCGACAAGGCGATGGAACGCTACGCCGGCGATCTGCGCCGCGAGCTGAAGAACAAGCAAGTACGCTACGGCAACATCAAGCGCAACGGCAACACGCTGGAAGTGCAGCTGCGTGACGAAGACACGCTGAAGTCGGCCCAGGACGTGGCCTATCGCATGCTGCCCAGCCTGGCGGTCCGCACCGACGACGCCGCCAACAAGCTGCTGCTGACGCTGAAGCCGGAAGAGATCACCAAGATCCAGAACGACGCGGTCAAGCAGAACATCACCACGCTGCACAATCGCGTGAACGAGCTGGGCACCACCGAGCCCATCATCCAGCAGGCCGGCCCGAACCGCATCGTGGTGCAGCTGCCCGGCATCCAGGACACCGCCCGCGCCAAGGACATCATCGGCCGCACCGCCACGCTGGAAGTGCACATGGTCGAGGACGACCAGGGCAAGGTGGCCGAGGCGCTGGCCGGCAACGTGCCCGCAGGCTACGAGCTGCTGGACGAAGCCACCTCCCGCGGCCAGAGCAAGATCCTGCTCAAGAGCGACGTGGAGCTGACCGGCGACAATATCAACGACGCCCAGCCGAGCTTCGACCAGTTCGGCGCGCCCGCCGTCAGCATCAACCTGGACAGCACCGGCGCCGCCATCTTCCGCCAGCTGACCGCCGAGAACGTCGGCAAGCGCATGGCGATGGTGCTGGTGGAAAAAGGCCGCAAGGAAGTGGTCACCGCGCCGGTGATCCGCACCGAGATCGGCGGCGGCCGCGTGGAAATCTCCGGCAGCATGAACAGCGCCGAAGCCAACGACACCGCCCTCTTGCTGCGCGCCGGCTCCCTGGCCGCGCCGATGAACATCATCGAAGAGCGCACCATCGGACCGAGCCTGGGCAAGGAAAACATCGAGAAGGGCTTCCACGCCACGCTGTGGGGCTTCGCCGCCATCGCAGCGTTCATGGTGCTGTACTACGGCCTGTTCGGCGTGTTCTCCGCGTTGTCGCTGGCGATCAACGTGTTCCTGCTGATCGCGTTGCTGTCGATGCTGCAGGCCACGCTGACCCTGCCCGGCATCGCGGCCATCGCGCTGGCGCTGGGCATGGCCATCGACGCCAACGTGCTGATCAACGAGCGCATCCGCGAGGAGTTGCGCAACGGCATGCCGCCGCACTCTGCGATCCACTCCGGCTACGACCACGCCTGGCACACCATCCTGGACTCCAACGTCACCACGCTGATCGCCGGCCTGGCGCTGATGATCTTCGGCTCCGGCCCGGTGCGCGGCTTCGCCATCGTCCACTGCCTGGGCATCATGACCTCGATGTTCTCGGCGGTGCTGGTGTCGCGCGGCCTGGTGCACCTGTGGTACGGCCGTCGCCGCAAACTGACCTCGCTGGCCATCGGCCAGGTGTGGAAACCGGAAAACAAGGGCTAAACCATGGAGCTTTTCCGCATCAAACGGGACATCCCGTTCATGAGCTACGGCCGGCTCACCACCGCGATCTCGCTGGTGACCTTCGTGCTCGCCGTGTTCTTCCTGGCCACCCGCGGCCTGAACTTCAGCGTGGAGTTCACCGGCGGCACCGTGCTGGAGCTGCAGTATCAGCAGTCGGCCAACCTGGACCAGATCCGCGAGAAGGTGGACGCGCTGAAGCTGGGCGAATCCACGGTGCAGAACCTGGGCACCAGCCGCGACGTGATGATCCGCCTGCCGAACAAGCCGGGCACCAGCACCGCCCAGCTGTCCGACAAGGTGATGGGCCAACTGAAGGCCGCCGACCCCACCGTGCAGCTGCGCAAGGTGGACTTCGTCGGCCCCAGCGTCGGCGAGGAGCTGGTCTCCCACGGCCTGACCGCGGTGATCCTGGTCTGCGTAGGCATCATGCTCTATCTGGCCATCCGCTTCGAATGGCGCTTCGCCGTCGCGGCCATCATCGCCAACATGCACGACGTGGTGATCATCCTTGGCTGCTTCGCCTTCTTCCGCTGGGAATTCTCGCTGACCGTGCTGGCCGGCATCCTGGCGGTGCTGGGCTACTCGGTGAACGAATCGGTGGTGGTGTTCGACCGGATCCGCGAAAACTTCCGCAAGCCGGGCATGCGCGGCCACGCGGTGGCCGAGGTGATCGACAATGCCATCACCTCCACCATGAGCCGGACCATCATCACTCACTTCTCCACCGAGATGATGGTGGTGTCGATGCTGGTGTTCGGCGGCCCGGCGCTGCATGGCTTCGCGATGGCGCTGACCATCGGCATCGTGTTCGGCATCTACTCGTCGGTGCTGGTGGCCAGCCCGATCGCGCTGTGGCTGGGCGTGAAGCGCGAGCACATGATCAAGCCGGTGAAACAAAAAGAGGAAGCGGTGGTCTGATCATCGCCTTCTGAACGACTGGCCGGCTTGTCCGGCCAGTTTCGCGTCTGCCCACCTAGCTCATAACGGAAATCATGGAAGCCATCACGTTTCTGATCGACTTCATCCTGCACATCGACGCCCACCTGACCCAACTGGTGGCCGCCTACGGTCCCTGGATCTACGCCATCCTGTTCCTGATCGTGTTCTGCGAAACCGGCCTGGTGGTCACGCCCTTCCTGCCCGGCGACTCGCTGCTGTTCGTCGCCGGCGCGCTGGCGGCGATGGGCCAGATGAACCCGCACCTGCTGGTCATCTTGTTGATCGTCGCCGCCATCCTGGGCGACGCCACCAACTACGCCATCGGCCGCAATGTCGGCATGCGGCTGTTCGAGATGTTCCCGCGCATCCTCAAACCACAGTACCTGGACAAGACCCACGCCTTCTACGAGCGCCACGGCGGCAAGACCATCATCTTCGCCCGCTTCGTGCCCATCGTGCGCACCTTCGCGCCGTTCGTGGCCGGCATCGGCAAGATGCACTATCCGCAGTTCCTGCGCTACAACGTGGTGGGCGCCGTCGCCTGGGTGGTCGGCTTCACTTACGCCGGCTATTTCTTCGGCAACCTGCCCTTCGTGCGCAAGAATCTGGAATTGCTGATCTTCGGCATCATCTTCGTATCGTTCTTGCCGGGGCTGATCGAAATCTGGCGCCACAAGCGCGCGGCCGCCCGCGGCTGATCCGTAGTAGAATCGACAGGGCCGCCTCGCGCGGCCTTTTGTTTTGACACCACGCCCAAACGCCGCCCATGACACGCATCCAACGCCTGCCCGACCACCTCGTCAACCAGATCGCCGCCGGCGAGGTGGTGGAACGCCCCGCCTCCGCGCTGAAGGAGATGCTGGAAAACAGCCTGGACGCCGGCTCGACGCGGATCAGCGTGGACCTGGCACAGGGCGGCATCAAGCTGATCCGGGTGACCGACAACGGCGCCGGCATCGCCGCCGACGACCTGCCGCTGGCGCTGGACCGCCACGCCACCAGCAAGATCGCCTCGCTGGACGATCTGGAATCGGTATCCACGCTGGGCTTCCGCGGCGAGGGCCTGGCCAGCGTGGCGTCCGTGTCGCGGCTGACGTTGGTGAGCCGGCCGCAGGACGCCGACCACGCCCACCAGATCATCGCGATAGACGGCACGCTGCACCCGGTGGAGCCGGCCGCCCATCCGCACGGCACCAGCGTGGAAGTGGTGGACCTGTACTTCAACACCCCGGCTCGGCGCAAATTCCTGAAGAGCGAGAACACCGAGTACGCGCACTGCGCGGCCACTTTCGAACGCATCGCGCTGGCGCACCCGGACGTGGAGTTCCTGCTGCGCCACAACGGCAAGGTGGCGTGGCGGCTGCCCTCGCAAAGCGCCGAGGACCGCGTGGCCGCGCTGCTGGGCAAGGACTTCGTCGCCGCCGCGATCCCGCTGGACAGCCAGGCCGGCCCGCTGGCGCTGACGGGATTCGTCGCCTCGCCCACTTACTCCAAGGCCAGCCGCGACGCTCAGTACTTCTACGTCAACGGCCGCTTCGTCCGCGACAAGACCGCCCAGCACGCGCTGCGCCAAGCCTACCGCGACGTGCTGCACCACGATCGCCATCCCGCCTACGCGCTGTTCTTCCAGCTCGAGCCGTCCGGCGTGGACGTCAACGTGCACCCGACCAAGATCGAAGTCCGCTTCCGCGAGAGCCAGGCGGTGCACCAGTTCCTGTTCCACAGCGTGCACAAGGCATTGGCCGGCACCAGCGCCGGCGCCGTTCCGACGGTTCAGGTGGAAGGCGCGGAACCGGCCGCTCCGCAGCTGCCGCGCGGCGCGTCGGCGCCGCTGTTCGCCAGCGCCTCGCCCCGGCCGGCCTCGTCCGGCATGCCGGCGCCGCAGCCTTTCCAATATCAGCAGCAATCCATCCCGCTGAATGTGGCGCGCGAGGCGGTGGGCGTTTACGACAAGATGTTCAGCGGCCTGCGCGAGGAAGAGCGGGCGCTGTCGCGTTCCGAGCCGGCCATGCCCTCCCCCGCCGCGCCGCTGCCGCATCCGGCGGTGCTGGCGATGCCCGCCCACGACGAAAACGGCATCCCGCCGCTGGGCTTCGCGCTGGCCCAGCTGCACGGCGTCTACATCCTCAGCCAGTGCGCCGAAGGGCTGATCCTGGTGGACATGCACGCCGCCCATGAGCGCATCGTCTACGAACGTCTGAAAACCGCGCTGGAAGCCGACGCCATCCCGCTGCAGCCGCTGCTGCTGCCGGTATCCTTCGCCGCCGACCGCATGGAAGTAGCCACCGCCCACGAGCATGGCGAGGAGATGAAACGGCTGGGCGTGGAGCTGGCGCCGCTGTCGCCGACCCAAATCGCCGTGCGCGGCGTGCCGGTGTGGCTGAAGGACGGCGATCCGGTGGACTTGGCGCGGGCGGTGCTGAAGGACGTGCGCGAGTTCGGCCTGACCCAGGTGCTGACCGAGCGCCGCAACGAGCTCTTGGCCACCATGGCCTGCCACGGCTCGGTGCGCGCCAACCGCCAGCTGACCTTGCCGGAAATGAACGCGCTGCTGCGCGACATGGAAGCCACCGAGCGCTCCGGCCAATGCAACCACGGCCGCCCCACCTGGAGCCGGCTGACCATGCGCGACCTCGACAAGCTGTTCATGCGCGGCCAGTAATTCCACCCTTGCTCACCCATAGAATGACCAGACCAGCATTGATCCCGACGCGACGCGGCACGCTCGCCAAACCCCGATGAGAGTCAGCGTATTGGTGGAAAACCATAGCCACCGGCCAGCCCTGCAGGCAGAAGCGGGCCTGTCGCTATGGATAGAGCACAACGGCCACCGCGTGCTGTTCGACACCGGACGCAGCGGCCTGCTGCTGGATAACGCCGCAAAGATGGGCGTCGATCTGTCCACGCTCAGCCATCTGGTGCTGTCCCACGGCCATTACGACCACAGCGGCGGCCTATCCGCGCTGTCCCCCATCCTGCCGGCGGACAAGCGGCCGCAGCTGATCGCGCATCCGCACGCCTTGCTGCCGCGCGCCGCCATGCTGGGACCATGGCAGCTGCGGCGGCTCGGCATTCCGGCCATCCCGGCCGATATGGAGAATCGCTTCGATCTTCAACTGCACCGCGAGCCTTACCCTTTCGCCGACGACTTCGTGTTTCTCGGCCATATCCCTCGCCAGACTTACCGTGAAGGCCGTCGCGCCATGGGCCGGCTGTGGCCGCAAACCCGCCGCAGCGCGCCGGACCGGGTGGAAGACGACTCCGCGCTGGTCTGCCGGACGGAGAAAGGCCTGATCATCTTCAGCGGCTGCGCCCACTCCGGCATCCGCCACACCGTCGATTACGCGATGGAAGTCTGCGGCGACAGCCGCGTGCGGGCGGTGATAGGCGGCTTCCACCTGCGCAGCGCCGGCCCGCTGCGGCTACTGAATGTCCGCCGCTATTTCCAGTCCCAGGCCGGCACCCAGCTCTTCGCCTGCCATTGCAGCGGCTACGCCCGCCACTTCCTGCCCAGGCAGACAAATATCGCCGTCGGCAATCGGCTGGTCTTCGACTGAGTCCTCCCGGCTTCCGCGCTGCGCCGCCCCGCAAGCCAGGCATGGCATGGATCCGCGGGGCCCCGCGCCGGCCGCCCTTCACAAACCGGCCCCCTCCTCGTCCCTGCGAATGAACGCCGCGCGCCCCGCCGGCCCCAGACTGAAGGAGCGGAACATGCAATTCAACGACACCGCCAAGCGAGACGCGCTGAACGCCTTTGCCCAACTGCCGCCAGCGGTCAGGGAGCAGATCCAGTTCAGCTCGGTCAGGCTGAGTAACGACCGCTTCACCGGCTCGGGCGTGCTGGTCATCGACGCCAACCAGATCCAGGGCATCGTCACCGCCAAGCACAATCTGTGCGTGCGCTCCGGCATCGCCACGCCGACGGCTTGGAACGAAGACCAGGTCGCCAATCTGATCACCGGCTTTCTAGACGGCCTGAAAGTCGGCTACGACTATCCCGCCGCCGCGCTGGACAACACCCGCCAGCCATTGCCGGCGAAAGAGCAAAGGCTGGACTCGGAAAGCAGCGACATCGAGTTCCGCAACGGCCACGGCCGCTGGGACTACGACCTGATGTTCATCTCTTTCAAGGCCAAGCTGCCGATACGCGACTACATCGCCGCCAGCCCGCTGCACCGCGTGGCCTACGGCAACAGCGACCTGGCCTTCTACCGCCAGGACCCGACCGGCAAGGGCGTGTTCGTCACCGGCTTCGGCGACGTGCTGAACGCCCAGGGCGGCCAGCTCAACCTGTCCCACCCTTTCCAGGTCCGCAACGCCGCCATCGCGTCCCGCCAGGCCCAGGTGCTGCGCCAAAGCCGTCCCGACCTTTACTTCACCGACGCGCTGATCATCGAGGCATCCAACAACAGCAGCACCGCCACCGGCGATTCCGGCGGCCCGGCATTCCACGTCAACGGCAGCCGGGTCTACCTGATGGGCGCGACGCTAGGCGCCAACTTCCAGCCCGACCGACTGCCGCCGGACAAACCCATCATCAACAACGCGGCGACGGCGCTGTATGCCGGGGGGTATCTGTTCTGACCATATGACATCACGGGAAATCTTGAGCTGCGCTGGTTCAGCCTAACCTATGGCCCTTGTTAATGAATTCTTGATCCAAAAGAAAACGGCGCATCGCCATTAAAGGGATGCGCCGCTTATGTGATCGACAGTGTCAGCGCCATAGCGCTGATGATCTTGTACTAGAACCGTAGCTTGGGATAAATGAAATGAAGCCCTACACTTACCGATAAAATTCATGATCCTATAAATATTGATCGCAATATATCGCGGTAAACGTTGGGCTTCGCAAGCTCAGCCCAACCTACGGCCCTGAATGAAATGAAGCCGAACATTTACCGAGAAAATCTACGACCCCATAAATATCGATCGTCACATCTCGCGGTGAACGTGAGCTTCGCAAGTTTAGCCCAACTGCTCTCGGTTTAATTTATTAAGGAGGTCTCCAACAACCGCCCTGGCTGGCGGAGACCCAACAGCCATAATCTTTCTAAGTCGAGCAATCTCATCTTCCGAAACTACATTTTTCAGCACTTCACGGCTACGCAAGCTATCCGCCGCAGCAATAACAACATCATCCTCTGGTGCAGCAAGTAAATTTAATAAAATATGCATAGCGCTTTTATTTGAAGATACGTCTATCGCTTCAGCACACTTAGTCCTCCACTCCGCTGGTCTATCACACAGAGCATCACTTAGCGCTTGCCAATCTGAATCCTGAAATTTCTCCACGAGCCCTGACACATATTCAACCCCTACGTCATACCAATGATCTGAGGGAAGTGGCAATTTCAAGTATTCATCAAAATCTGAAAACATTTTAGTTCCTTAAGGTTCTGGGGTCAAACCAAGTAATTCAAGAGATGTAAAACTCCCCCCGCTGGATAGGCAGCCGTAACTCGATTGCCAACCTTAATTACCTCTATATTTACGCCATTTACTTGGCCACGATAGAACGTCGAACCATCAAGCAGTCGAGTGGAAACTATATTATTATTTCGATCTACCTCTTGAATAGAACCGTAGATTGGGCAGAATGAAATGAAGCACAACGTTTACCGAGAAAATCCACGCCCCATAAATATTAATCGCCATACATCGCGATAAACGTCGGGCTTCTCAAGCCCAGCCCAACCTACGATCCTAAAAAGATCAAGCCTTAAAAATCAGCATAATACCGCAAATAAACCAGCAATTATGCTCCAGCGGACAAGCAGTAAATAAATAGCCCGAGCACGCTCTCGCATGCTCGGGCTTCAGACATAACGCCTACGCCGGCGCTATCTACAGATAGTCCCTCATCCGGTAATAAGCCATCCCCAACACCAGCGCCGGGGTGCGCAGCAGCTTGCCGCCGGGAAAGTCGCGGTGGCGGATCTTGGAAAACAGGTCCAGTCGCGACGAGGTGCCGGCGATCGCTTCGGCCACCACCTTGCCGGCCAGGCCGGTGATGTTGACGCCGTGGCCGGAGAAGCCTTGCAGGTAATAGACATTGCCGGACAGGCGGCCGAAGTCCGGCGCGCGGTTGACGGTGATGTCGCAGAAGCCGCCCCAGGCGTAGTCGATGCCGACATCTGCCAACTGCGGGAACACCCGCAGCATGTCGGCGCGCATGGAGCCGGCCAGGTCGCGCGGCTCGTGGCCGGAATAGCTGACCTTGCCGCCGAACAACAAGCGGTGGTCGGCGGACAGCCGGTAGTAGTCGAGCACGAAGTTGGTGTCGCACACCGCCATATTGTCGGCGATCAGCGCGCGCGCCCTCTCCTCTCCCAGCGGTTCGGTGGCGATCACATAGGTGCCGGCAGGCATGATGCGCCGCTCCAGCTGCGGCACCAGCGCGCCGATGTAGGAATTGCAGGCCAGCACCAGGTGGCGGCAGCGCACGACGCCATGCTCGGTGAAGACCTTGGGCGCGTCGCCCTGCTTGATGCGCAGCGCCGGCGTCTGCTCGTGGATGTCCACGCCGGCGGCCAATGCCGCGCGGGCCAGGCCCAGGGTGTAGTTGAGCGGATGCAGATGGCCAGAATGGGGATCGAACAGGCCGCCCTGGTAACGCTCGCTGGCCAGCTTGTCCCGCAGCGCCGCTCGGTCCCACAGCTGCATGCCGCCGTAGTCGTAGCGCTCCTCGGCTTCGCGCTGCCAGTCCTCCAACTCCCGCAGATGGCGCGGTTTCACCGCCGCGCTGACGTAGCCGCGCTGCCAGTCGCACTGGATGTCGTGGCGGCGCACGCGCTCGTCGATGATTTCCACCGCTTCCACCGACATGTCCCACAACGCCTTGGCCGCCTCTTCGCCCACCTGGGAGCGGATGCCGTCCATATCGCCGGCATAGCCCGCGATCACCTGGCCGCCGTTTCGGCCGGAAGCGCCGAAGCCGACGTGCGAGCCCTCCAGCAGGAGGACGGAGAAGCCCTTCTCCCGCAGGTTCAGCGCCGCCGACAACCCGGCCAGTCCACCGCCCACCACGCATACGTCGCAGCTTGCCTCGCCGCGCAGCGGAGGCTGCGGGTCCCAGGCGTGGGCGGTGGCGGCGTAATAGGATGGCGGATGCGGCTGATGGGCGAAACGCAGCATAAAGTCCTCAAGGCGGATCGAAGGGAAAGCCCCCGGCAAGCCGGGGACGCGGATGTCACTGGGTCAGCACCACCGGCGAGTCGGCGCGCCAGCTGAGGTAGACCGTCTCGTCCCAGGTGGGCGCGGTCTCGTTGGCGTCGCACCAGCGCGACGATGGCACCACGGCTTTGACGATCTTGCCGCCGGCCAGTTTCACGTGATAGACGGAGTAGCTGCCCAGGTAGGCGATGTCCCGCACCGTGCCGGCGGCGCGGTTGGCGCCGGGCTGCAGCGGCTGCTTGTCCAGCCGCACGTCCTCCGGCCGCACGCTGGCCCATACGCGCATGCCCTTGGGGCCGGTGATGCCGTGGTCGATGTGGATGACGCCGCCCAGCTCCTGCGAGTTGATCTCTACCCAGTCCGGCTCGTCCACCACCACTGCGCCTTCGAACATATTGGTCTCGCCGATGAATTCGGCGGTGAAGCGACAGCTCGGGTATTCGTAGATTTCGGTCGGCGTGCCGACCTGCAACAGCTTGCCCTCGCTCATGATGCCGATGCGGCTGGACATGGTCATCGCCTCTTCCTGGTCGTGGGTGACCATGATGCAGGTGACGCCCACCGCCTCGATGGTGTTGACCAGCTCCAGCTGGGTCTGCTGCCTGAGCTTCTTGTCCAGCGCGCCCAGCGGCTCGTCCAGCAGCAGCAGCTTGGGCCGCTTCACCAGGCTGCGCGCCAGCGCCACCCGCTGCTGCTGGCCGCCGGACAGCTGATGCGGCTTGCGGCCGGCGTATTTGCGCATCTGCACCAGGTCCAGCATCTTCGCCACCCGCTCGGCGATCTCGTCGCGCGGCGCGCCGTCCTGCTTCAGGCCGAAGGCGACGTTCTGCTCCACCGTCATGTGCGGAAACAACGCGTAGTTCTGGAACATCATGTTGACCGGCCGCTCGTACGGCTGCAGGCCCTGCATGTCCTGGCCGTCCAGAATGATGCGGCCGGATGTGGGCGTTTCCATCCCCGCCAGCATGCGCAGCAGCGTGGACTTGCCGCAGCCGGAGCTGCCCAACAAGGCGAAGATCTCGTTGCGGCGGATGTCGAGGTCGATATGATCCACCGCCAGGTGGTCGCCGAACTTCTTCACCACGCCGCTTATCCTCAGGTACGGCGGCTCGCCCCCTGCGACGATGCCGGCCGGGGCCGCGCTGGCGATGGGGCTGGCTGCTTGCTTGCTGGCCGCGATGGCTTCCGACATGTTCCCACTCCCTCCGACTGCGGCGCCCTGCCGGCGCCGCTTGCTGTTTTGGACGCTTGAGACACGCGGCGGACAAATCCGTCCGCCTCTTGGCGCCGCCGGCACGCTTACAGCATGGCAAAGCGCTGCCGGCATTGCCGGGAAAGATGGAGCGATGGAATGAGAAGGACGCGGGCCTGCGGCAAGACTGTCCTCACACTCCCCTGCCGCGGTGCGGGCGGCTGCCGGCGTCTCATGCGCCAGTCGTGGACACAGCCTATGCCATGTTTAAGAAATTTGACAAGCGGGGATCGCAAGATTGATCGCGCTAGAACGATCGTCTGTGGTTTGCGCGCCTCAGCAAGGAAAATGCCGCGTTGCGGCAAGCCGGCGTTTAAGACATCAAACACTTGGAGAAAAAAACGATGCAAAGCTCCAGCGCGCTCAACGGCCGCAAGCGCAGCAGGACGACGCGCCCGGCTGCCGCCTTTCGACGAACAGGCTGTTGCCGGGCAGCTTCTTCGCCTGCTTCTTGGCTTCAGCCGTCGCCGCGCCGATCTCGTGATGGCTCAGATACTGGCCCGCCCTCACCCGCACCACGCCCAGCGACAGCGTGGTCAGCGGCAGGAACACCGGCTCGCCGTTGCGCGAGGCCACCTCGAAGCCGCCCGCGCCACGGTGGGCGTCGGAAAAATGCTGCGCCGCCAGCTCGCCGAACTGCTCCAGCATCCGCCGCAGCCGGCATTCCCAGTCTTCCGACTGCATCAGCGCGACGAAATCATCGCCGCCGACATGGCCGACGAAGTCGCGCTCCTGATCCACGCCCTCCAGCAGCAGGTGGGCGACCAGCTCGATCAGGGCATCGCCGGCGGCGTAGCCGTACAAATCATTGAAGGGCTTGAAGTGGTCCAAATCCGCGTACACCACCACGAACGGGGTCCGTATCTCCAGCAGCCGGTCTATGGTCTCGTTGATCGGCACGTTGCCGGGCAGGCCGGTCAGCGGATTGGCGTAACGCGCGGCGGACAGCTGCAGCTCGGTGATCTTGCGCATCAGCGCGAAGCCGGTGCCCATGCCCAGATAGCGGCCGTTCTCGGCGATGATGAAGCCGTCCACCAGATAGCGCTGCTCGGCCGCCACCACCAGGCTGGACAGCTCGTGCACGGTCAGATCGGCGCTGACCACCAGCGGCTGCTTGTCCATCATCAGTTGGCAGGGCTTCTTGCCGTACAGCTCGCGGTTGAACGGCTTGGCGAAGCTTTCCAGCAGATGGTGGCGGCGCAGCAGGCCCACCGGCACGCCGCCCTGCACCACCGGGATGGCGAAGCAGGCCGGATCGTCGGCGAAGCGGCGGTAGGCGGTTTCGTTCGGCACGCCGGCCTCCAGCGGCTCCACCTCCAGCAGCAGATCGCGCGCCAGCGGCTGGTTGCGCAGGCCGTGGCGGCGGCCGCCGAACCACGGCAGCGCGGCCGCCTGCAGCGGAATCTCGCGCGTCGGCGCCGCCTGCGGCCGGGCCAGCAGATAGCCCTGGCCGTAACGCACGCCCAGCCGGCACAGCGTGCGCAGCTCGGCCGCGGACTCGATCCCCTCCGCCACCAGCAGCGCGCCGGACTGGCGGGCGATGTCCGCCATCGAGCGGACGAACTGCTCTTTCAAGGGATCGAGATGGATGTTCTGCACGAAATGCTTGTCCAGCTTGACGAAGTCCGGCCTCAGCTCCGACCACAGCCTGAGGTTGGAAAAGCCCTCGCCCAGATCGTCCAGCGCGATGCGCAGGCCGTCGCCGCGATGCCGGGCGGTCACCTCGCGCAAGGCCAGGTAGCCGCCATTGGGGCGGGTTTCGGTCAGCTCAAGGATCACCCGCTTGGCATCCAGGCCGATGCGGGCCAGGAAGGACTGCAGCGCGCCGGGACGGGACTCCTCGGCCAGCAGCGTTTCGGGATTGATGTTGACGAACAGCAGGCCGGGCAGCTCCAGCTCGGCGAAGCGCTCGGCGCAGGCGCGCAGGCAGGCCAGATCCAGCGACAGCAGCATCTGGCAGCGCTCCGCCGCCTCGAACAGCATCATCGGCGAGTGCAGCGTGCTGTCGGACGGGCCGCGTATCAGCCCTTCGTAACCCAGGATGCCGCCCGCCTCCAGATCGACGATGGGTTGGAACACCGGCTGAAGCCGGCGCTGTCCGATGATCTGCTCCAGTTCCCGGCACCACCCCGCCATCCCGGCCGGCGGGGATGGCTCGACGCAAGTTTGCATATTTCTCGACCGACTGCCTGAATTCCGCTCAACCTGGATAATCTACCGACAATAAATGTCATCGACATTACACTGGCGATTTGCGCCCGCCATCTGTTCAGCCGGGCGCGCCCGGTTCTAGAATGAATTAAGCACGACACCGCCCAGGACAGGAGCGCCCGCCATGCCGCATGCCCAGCTAGCCGGACATCAGATCTATTACGAGGAAAGCGGCCACGGCAGCCAGCCGCTGCTGCTGCTGAACGGCATCACCATGTCCACCGTGGGCTGGACGCTGATGATGCCGCTGCTGGAGCCGCATTTCCGGGTGATCCGCATGGACTTCCTCGGCCAGGGGCAGAGCGAGCATCCGCCGGGCGAGCTCTACGCGCTGGCCGAGCAGGCTGATCTGGCCGCCGCGCTGCTGGACTGGCTGCAACTGCCGCAGGTGTACGCGGCGGGCCTGTCCTACGGCGGCATGGTGGCGCAGCATCTGGCGCACCGCCATCCGGACCGGCTGAGCCGCCTGCTGCTGGCCGGCACGCTGGCCTGGGCCGATACAGTCAACCACCACATCGGCGACAGCTGGATCGCCGCCAACAGCCAGGGCGGCCTTGACCTGCGCTACCAGATCAGCGTGCCCTGGCTGTTTTCCAGCCGCTTTCTCGCCGGCAACGCCGCGATGCTGGACGATCTGAAGCTGCTGGCGGGCATGGTGGACTGGGACGCGGTGATCCGGCTGATCAACGGCGTCCGCCAGCACGACGCCCGCACCTGGCTGCCTCAATTGCAACTCCCGGTGCATATACTGGTCGGAGACGAAGACCGGCTGACGCCGCTGTACCAGGCGCGGCTGCTGCAGGAACTGATACCGGGCGCGGAGCTGGAAGTGCTGCCCGGCGCCGCCCACGTGCTGCACATCGAGGCCGTGGAAGCCTTTGCCCGCGCCATCGTCCGCTTCCGCCAGGGCTGAGGCGGCCAACCATTCTTAGACAAGGGGAAACATGATGAGCACCGACGCCGTAACGCTGAACGTGGACAAACGCGGCATCGCCACCGTCGCGCTGAACCGGCCGGGCCTGCACAACGCGCTGGACGACGAAACCATCAGCCTCCTGGCCGCCACGCTGGAAACGCTGGCCGAGGACTCGACCGTGCGCATGGTGGTGCTGACCGGCAGCGGCATCAGTTTCTCCGCCGGCCACGATCCGGAATGGCTGCGGCGGCTGTCGCAGTTTTCCGCCAACGAGCTGAACCGCTACGCGCAGCAGATCGCGCGGCTGCTGCACACGCTGGACACCCTGCCCCAGCCCACGCTGGCCAAGGTCCAGGGCTCGGCCTTCGGTCTGGGCGTGGCCATGGTCGCCTGTTGCGACATCGCCATCAGCGTATCCGAGGCGCTGTACAGCCTGGCCGACGTCAAATTCGGCCAGATTCCCGCGCTCACCGCGCCCTACCTGATCCGCGCCATCGGCGAACGCGCCACCCGCCGCTACAGCATCACCGCCGAACGCTTCAACGCCGGCAAGGCCAAACGGCTGGGACTGGTCCATCAGGTGGTGGAAAACGACGAGCTGGACGCCGCGGTGGAGCACATGGCGAGCCAGGTGCTGCTGAACAGCCCGGCGGCGATGCGCGCCACCAAGCACCTGATCGGCGAGATCGGCAAGCAGGAAATCACGCCCCAAGTGATGCAGCGCTGCATCGAGCACAGCCTGACCGTGCGGATGAGCGACGAGGGACGCGAAGGCATACGCGCGCTGATCGAGATGCGCAAACCCGGCTGGATGGACTAGAAGCTGGCCCGGCGGGCGGCGGCGATGCGACAATAGCCGCATTTACCGCTTCCGCCGCCATCATGTCCAATCACACATTCTTCTGGCACGACTACGAAACCTTCGGCGCCGTGCCGCGCCAGGACCGGCCGTCCCAGTTCGCCGGCATCCGCACCGACGCCGAGCTGAACGAGATCGGCGAGCCGGTGATGCTGTACTGCCGCCCCTCCCCCGATTATCTGCCCACGCTGCAGGCCTGCCTGCTGACCGGCATCACGCCCCAGTTGTGCCGCCAGCAAGGCGTGGCCGAGCATGAATTCGCCGGCGTGATCGAACGCGAACTAGCTACCCCTGCCACCATCGGCGTCGGCTACAACTCGCTGCGCTTCGATGACGAGGTGACCCGCTTCCTGTTCTGGCGCAACCTGATCGACCCCTACGCGCGCGAATGGCAAAACCACTGCGGCCGCTGGGACCTGCTGGACCTGGTGCGCGCCACTTACGCGCTGCGCCCCGAAGGCATCGTCTGGCCCAAGCATGAGGATGGCCGGACCAGCTTCAAGCTGGAACACCTGTCCGCCGCCAACGGCCTGGCGCACGAAGCGGCTCACGACGCGCTGTCCGACGTGCGCGCCACCATCGCGCTGGCGCGGCTGATCCGCCAGCGCCAGCCCAAGCTGTTCGACTACTATCTGACGCTGCGCAAGAAGGACGCGGTCAAGGTCCAACTATCTCCGCACGATCCCAAGCCGGTGCTGCACGTCTCCGGCATGTACGGCGTCGAGCGCGGTAATCTGGCCGTGGTATGGCCGCTGGCAGCCCACCCGACCAACGCCAACGAGGTGATCGTCTGGGACCTGGCCCACGACCCGGCCGAATTGCGCGGCCTCTCCGCCGACGACATCCGCCAGCGCATGTTCACCCGCGCCGACGAATTGCCCGAAGGCATGGCCCGGCTGCCGATCAAGACCATCCACATCAACAAGTCGCCGTTCGTGGTGGCCAATCTGAAGGCGCTGGGCGACGACAACGCCGCCCGCTGGGGCATGGACCTGGCCGCCATCCACCGCCACGCCGAAACCGCCCGCGCCTTGCCTGAGCTGTCGGCGCTGTGGCGCCGCGTCTACCAGCGCGAAGCCGGCGAACCGCAGGACGTGGACCAGAACCTGTACGGCGGCTTCGTTTCCAACAACGACCGCAAAGTGCTGCAAAAAATGCGCCGGCTGTCCGCCGGACAACTGGCCGGCGAAATAGCGCTGTTCGAAGACCCGCAACTGGCCGAACTGCTGTTCCGCTACCGCGCGCGCAACTTCCCGGACACCTTGTCCGGCGACGAGGCCAAGCGCTGGAAAGCCTGGTGCCAGAACCGGCTGACCCAGTCCTGGCCCGCCTTCCAGCAGGAATTGGCAGAGCTGCAGGCCGGCGAGCTGGCCGATGGACAGCGCAGCCTGCTGCAACAAGTGGCGGACTACGCCGCCAGTCTTCAGGCCAACCTGGCCTGATCCCCCGGCCGGCGTTCAGCCGGCTCCCCGTCGCTCCCGGTATTCTGTCAACCATACGCGTTTATGCGTATGAATTTATACTAGCAAATGAGCTAGAACGAATTGATATGCAAGTTCGACATACCTGCCGGGAGGCGCGCATGCTGCATCAATTCACCGTCCGACAGAAGCTGCTGGGAGGATTTTCGCTACTGATCCTCCTGCTCTGCGCCGTGGTTTTCGTCGCCTACAACAAGCTGCAAACCATCCAGAACAACATCACCGAGATCAAGGAAGACCGCTATCCCAAGATCATGCTGTCGCAGCGCATCGCGTTGAATCTGCTCTATATCAGCCGCGGCGTGCGCGATGGCGTGCTCGCCCGGGACCCGCAGAAAGTGGAGCGGCAGATCAGCAACGTGGAAAGCCTTCGTGCCGCCAACCGAGCCGATCTCGACAAGATGGAACCCATGCTGTCCACGCCGGAGGGACGCCAGCTATATGCCAAGATACGCGCGGCGCAGGATAGCCAGCGCCCGCTGTTCGACCCGCTCTACGCGCTGATGCGCAGCCACCAGGCAGACGCCGCGCGCGAGATGCTGGAGACCCAGTTCGCGCCGACCAACAACGCTTTCATCGCCGCGCTGCTGTCATTGCGCGACCGCCAGCAAGGCCGGCTGGACAAATCGATGCAAGAGGCAATGGAGTCCAGCCAGCAGGCGATCGCCATCCTGCTGGGCACCGCGCTGGTTTCGCTGCTGCTGGCGGTGGCCGTGGCCTTGACCATCTCCAACCTGATCACCTCGCCGCTGCGCCATTCGGCCGATCTGGTCCACCAGATCAAGCTGGGCGACCTCTCCGGCTTCAGCGAGCCGATACCGCCGGCCCGCGACGAGGCGATGCTGATCGCCCGCGACATCCAGGAAATGCGCGAAGAGCTGCGCCAGATGGTGCAGAGCATCCAGGACAACGCCCACCAGGTGTCCGACTCCGCCCGCGCTTTGTCCGGCATGGCGCAGCAGGTGGCCGACGGCGCCCAGACCCAGGCCGAGGCCACTACCTCGGCCGCCGCCTCGATCGAGCAACTGACGGTCAGCATCAACCAGGTGGCCGACAATTCCAGCGAGGCGTCGGAACAGGCCCAGGCGGCCGGTCAGCTGGCCAACCGCGGCGGCCACGAGGTGCTGGAGTCGGTGGGCAAGATACGCTTCGTCACCACCTCGGTGGACGAAACCGCCCGGCAGATGAACAGCCTGACCAAGGAAGTGCAGCAGATCGGCAATATCGTCACCGTGATCCGCGACGTCGCCGACCAGACCAATCTGCTGGCGCTGAACGCGGCGATCGAAGCCGCGCGCGCCGGCGAAACCGGCCGCGGCTTCGCGGTGGTGGCCGACGAGGTGAGGAAGCTGGCCGAACGCACCACTACCTCGGCCCAGGAAATCACCACGATGATAGGCTCGATCCAGCAAGGCGTCGGCCAGGTGGTGAGCAGCATGGGCCAGAGCCTGGACTGTGTGGAAGGCGTGTCCGGCACCGCCGAGCAGGCGTCGAACTCGATGCGGGAGATCGAAAGCAGCGCCGACACCATCATGCGCACGATACACAGCATCACCGGCGCGCTGACCGAGCAGCGCAGCACCAGCTTGAGCCTGGCGCAGGACATGGAGAAAGTGTCGCGAATGGCGGAGGAGAACAACGCCACCGTGCAGGAACTGGCCACCACCTCCAGCCAGCTGAGCACGCTGTCCGCCAATCTGCAAAGCGTGGCCACCCGTTTCCGCCTGTAGCGGGCAAGCCCATCTTCCCGGCTGCGTCTTCTTCCGGCGCAGCCGTTTGCTTGCGCGCGCCGCCGTGGCGCGCAACAAGCTGCCAACAATATTCATGCTCTTCGCTTATAATCGCGTCCATTTCCTCCACTCATCAAACCGAGCGTTCAATGGATCCGATCCTGCTGTTCCACTCCCTGATCATGGGCCTGGTCGAGGGCATCACCGAGTTCCTGCCCATTTCGTCCACCGGCCACCTGATCCTCACCGGCGACCTGCTGGGCTTTCTCGACAAGGAAAAACGCGACGTCTACGAGATCTTCATCCAGCTGGGCGCGATGCTGGCCGTGGTGTGGGAATACCGGCGCAAGATAGGCTCAACAATGGCCGGCGCCGTCCGTCCGGGCAATGAGCGCAACCTGCTGCTCGGCATCGTCATCGCTTTCATTCCGGCCGCCATCGCCGGCCTGCTGTTTTCCAAGCAGATCAAGGCGGTGTTGTTCAACCCGGTTTGCGTGGCCATCGCCTTCATCGTCGGCGGCTTGATCATCCTGTGGGCGGAAAAGCGCGAACACAAGGTGACAGTGGCTACCGTGGACGACCTGAGCCTCAAGGATGCGTTGAAAGTGGGCCTGTGCCAGTGCCTGGCGCTGATCCCCGGCACCAGCCGCTCCGGCGCCACCATCATCGGCGGCCTGTTCCTGGGCCTGTCGCGCAAGGCGGCCACCGAGTTCTCGTTCTTCCTCGGCATCCCGACCCTGGGCGCCGCCTCGCTGTACAGCCTCATCAAGCACCGCGACGCGCTGAGCGCCGACGACATCGGCGTATTCGCCGTCGGCTTCGCAGCGTCCTTCGTATTCGCCTTCCTCGCCATCCGCGCGCTGCTGCGCTTCATCTCGACGCACAGCTTTGCGGTATTCGCCTGGTATCGGATCGCCTTCGGCCTGATCGTGCTGGGCACCTGGTGGAGCGGCCTGGTCGAGTGGAGCGCCTGAGCGTCTGCAAGTCCTCTCAGAAACGGCCGCTGACCGCCGCGCCGGCATAGTCCAGGCAATCCACGACGCGCCGGCGCTGCACCTCGCCCAATTCGTGCAAGGCGAAATAACGCCAGGCTGAATGCTCGGCACTCAGCCTGGGCTCCGCGCCCGTCCGCGGTTCGCAGCGGAACACGAAAGCTTGCGAGTTGTAGGCGCGGTGATAATAGACGCCGCTCAGGTAACACGGCTCTACCTCCCATCCCAGCTCCTCCTGGCATTCGCGGACCACGCATTCATGGATGGTTTCGCCTGGTTCCAGCGCGCCTCCCGGCAGGCCCCAGGCTAGATCGCCATAAGTCGCCTTCAGCAGCAGCACCCGCCCTTCGGCATCAACCATCACCGCGCGGGCGCTGAGACGGAAAGTATCTTCGAACGCCATCGCCTATTGCTTTGCCTGGCGGCTCACACGCTCGAAGAACTCATAGATGCCGGTCTCGCTCATCCTGCGGGCATCGGCCAGCTCGCCGGCGCGCGTCGCGTAGATCACCTTGTTGTCCGGCGACAGCACCACCGCGGCGGGAATGCCCTTGGCGATCGGGTGCCCATACTCGGCGTCGATATCGAGGTTATGGTCGAAATTGCCGACGTCCACCTTCACCACCTTGAACTCCCGCGCCAGCAGCTCGGCGTTCTTGCCGCTGTTCAGCGCAGCGTCCAGCGCGCGGCAATCGGGGCACCAGTTGGCACCCAGAATCAGCAATACCGGCTGACGGCCTTGCTGCGCGGCCTCCAGCGTCCGGCTCAATGCCGCCCTGGCGTCGGCCTTTTCGTCGTATGGCAGGTCGCCCGCCAGCGCGGCGGCGCTTGAGAGCAGCAACGACAACACAATCAGCAGTTTCTTCATGGAGAGGCTCCGGGATCAGGCCAGGCGGGGTTGGCACAATACTTCGGTTTTGACGGAATGGGCGATGAAGCACTCGGCATGAGCGGCATGGTGCAGGCGCTCCAGATCCTCCTGCGTCGGCAGCTTGTCGCCGGAAAAAGACGTTCTGGGCTGCAGCGTCACCCGGGCCACCCAGGCCTTGCCGGCCGCGTTCTTGCCCATCTCGCCGACGGCGAGGTCATGGTATTCGTCGACGCGGAAACCGGCGCGCGCGGCGATGTCCAGAAACCACAGCATGTGGCAACTTGACAAGGAAGCGATGAAGGCCTCCTCGGGATCCACCGCGGCCGGATCCGAGTAGGGCGGCGACACCACCTCCGGCGCCGAAGAGCCCGGCACCTCGGCTCCGCCGTCGAACCTCAACACATGTTTGCGGCTGTAGCGGCGATCGAGGAAATCCTGCCCGCCGCGCCTCCAGATCACTTCCGCCTGATGCTGCGCCATCGCCTCCGCTCCTTGTCCGGTTGGTCAAGGCCGATGATAGCACGGCGATGACAAGGACATGACGATGCTCAGCGGTAGCAGGACGGCCGCTGCGCGTCGGGGCCCCACACCTCGTCCTGCTCTGCGCGCCAGCGGCGCAACGCGGTCAGGTCCAGATCAGCCGACAACAACTGGGCTTGCTCGCCGGCGACCGCCAGCAGATGGCCTCGCGCGTCGATCAGGCAGCTGGCGCCGTCGTATTGCGGCGCCGGGTAATTGCACAGCGCGACGGCGAAACGGTTTTCCAGCGCCCGGCCTCGCAGCTGCTGCAGGCGGACATCGCCCAGCTCGGCATCCTCGCGCATCGGGCAGGCATTCGGGACCAACGCCAGTTCCGCGCCCTGCCGCATCAAACTGCGGCCGGACTCGGGAAACTCGCGGTCGAAACAGATCATCGCGCCGATGCGCACGGTTTCGCCGCCCAACTCGACATCGGCGCAGACAAAGCCTTCGCCGCCTTGCAGCGCGGTCTCGGTGCCGTCGGTGAAATCGCAGATGTGGACCTTGTCGTATTGCAGCGCCACCGAGCCATCGGCGCCGTACAGGCGCAGCCGGTTGCGCAGCGCGCCGTCGCGGCGGGCGAGATAAGTGAAGCCGATGGCCAGCCCCAATCCGTCGGCCAACTGGGATATTTCGGCCAATATCGCTTCATCGTCGCCCCAGGCATGGGCGGCGTTCATCCGCTCCGGCGCGTAGCCGGTGGACCACATCTCGGGCAGCAGCAGCAAGTGCGCGCCATCCGCCGCCGCGGCCTCGCACCACTGCCTCAGCAGCGACAGGCGGCCGGATGGATCGTCCGGCGCGGGCTGCTGCGCCAGGGCCAGGCGGATCACGCTCATGCCAGCGCGATCCGCACGTAGATGGGCTGGTACGGCGCATCCTGGCTGACCTTGACCATGCCTTCCTTCACCAGCTCCAGCACGGCGATGAAGTTCACCACCAGGTGGGCGACGCCCTTGTCGACGTCGAACAGCTCTTCGAACGGCACATACTCCTTGCCATCCAGGTAGCGCAGGATCCAGCTCATCTGCTCGCGCACCGACAGCTCGTCCTTCTCCACCTTGTGATGGCGGCGGTGCTTGGCGCGGGACAGAATGGCCATCCAGGCCTGGCGCAGGTCGGCTGCGCCCACGTCCGGCAGCCGCTGCTCGGCCGATTGCTCGATCAGCACCGCCAGCCAGGCGAAGTCGCGCTCCGCCTGCGGAATCTTGTCCAGCTCCAGCGCCGCCAGCTTCATCTGCTCGTACTCCAGCAGCCGGCGCACCAGCTCGGCGCGCGGGTCGTCCGGCTCCCCGTCCTCGTCCAGCTGCGGCCGCGGCAGCAGCAGCCGCGACTTGATCTCGATCAGCAGCGCCGCCATCAGCAGATACTCGGCCGCCAGCTCTAGCCGGCCATGCTTCATCGCGTCGATGTAGGACATGTACTGGGCGGTGATTTCGGCCATCGGGATGTTGAGCACATCCAGGTTCTGCTTGCGGATCAGGTAGAGCAGCAGGTCGAGCGGGCCTTCAAAGCTCTCCAGGATCACCTGCAGCGCGTCGGGCGGGATGAACAGGTCCTGCGGCACCTCCAGCACCGGCTGGCCGAACACATGCGCGATCGGCACGCTGGGCGGCAGCTCGGGCGAGATCAGCTGGAAATCCGGCGCGGGGGAGTCGGGGGCATTCAAGGGTACGTCGCTCATGGCGACAAGGATACCAGCAAGCAGACGCGCGCCGGTTGAACTTTTGCCCGCTGCGGCGCACAAACCGGTTTCGACAGTGGGAGTCACGCCAGCGTGTCGCTACATCCATTGCCTGTTTTGCTCGGCCTGCTCTGCCTGCCGCTTTCCGCTTGCGGCCTGGACGGCGACGGCGCTTCCCACGCATCCGAACCGCGCCGTCTCTCGGCCAGTTCCGATCATTTCTGGCGCAAGCGCGAGATCGAGGAAGTCAGCCGCCGCATCATAGAAAAAGAGCTGGGCTATCCGGAAACCACCCGGCTGGTCGCCCAGGAAGACGGCAGCGGTTCGGGACAATACCGCTTCCGCCTGTCCGGCACCGCCCGCAGCGGCTGGAAAACCCATCCCGTCACCTTCAGCGTGGCGGGCGACCTGTCCAGCGGCCGCGTGCTCAGCATCCATTGCCACTCCGGCGAAGCCGGCCGGCAGGCCTGTTATCCGCCCAGGCACCTGGCGGCCTGGTCCTGACCTCAGGCCGGCTCGCCGGCCTGCGGCATGTCCACCGCGTCCTCCAGCCGGATCTCCATCAATTGGCAACTGCCGGTCTGCTGCAGCAGGCGTTGCGCCCGGACCAGCCATTCGCCGCCGTCCGCCCGCAACTGAAACGGCCGCAGCGCCTGGTATTGCCGCCCCGGCAGCACCAGCACCCCGCGGTGGCGGAAATGGCGCTCGGCCTGCAGCAGCAGGCCCGGCTCCAGCGGCGCGCCAGGGTGGCTGGTCACGGCGCAAGCCGCCACCGCCTGGGGCCGCTTGCCGACGAATTCCACCCCGCACTCCGCCGGCGCGTCGCCGCCGGGCAGGCTGATCCATCTCACCAGACCCAGCTGCCATTCGAAGCCGCGCCGCTTCAGCATCACCAGCGCGCCGGCCTGCAGCAGTCCCGGCGGACAATCGCCATACAGGCGCATGCCCGACGGGCTGAGATTGCCCAATAGCAGCTCGCCGGTCTCGACATCGTCCGGCAGGCGTCCTTCTTCGGCCAGCCGCCAGCAAGCGTCGAAGCCGCCCACCACAATCACCCGCTGGCCGTTGCGCTGATTGCGCCGCAGATGGCGGCGCTGCGGCGGCCGGCTCCACTCTTGTTCCAAACGTCCCAGCAACTGCCACTGCGCGGCGGAGAATTCGTCGGCGCGCGCGTGGGCGGCCGCCCGCAGGCGGCGGGCCACGTCGGCGGCGTCCACCCGCCAGTAGCCGCCGGCCGTCTCGGCCGCTGCGATGGCGGCGAAGCGGCCCGGGCTGTCCGCTTCCGCCGACACCAGCCAGCCCTCCACCTCAACGCCGCTCTTCGGCGGCCCCTCCAGGCGCAGCGCCTGGCCATGGCCCGCGATCCAGTCCAGAAGCAGCGATTGCCGCGCCGGATCCAGCCGGTTGCTGGAAGTGATGCCCAGCAGCAGCATCTGCCGGTAGCCGGCGCCCAGCGACGGTTGGCCGTCGATGGCGACCCGGCCCTCCCAGCCGCGGCGGCGCGCTTCGGCGAACAGCTGATGGCTGTCCTGCCAGAAGCCGGGAAACAACGGCGCGTATCCCAGCGCGTGGCCGCGCTGCAGCTGCCAGGCGCTGCCCAGCGCCAGCCCCAGCGCCTGGCGCAGCAAGCCGCCGTCGCTGAAGCGGCCGGCGCGGCGCGCGGCGCAGGCCTGGGCCAGCAGCTTGCAGGCTTCGTGCAGCTCGCGCCATAAGCCGCGCAAGGCGCGGTCGCTCTCCGTCCCTGCGCCGCGCCACATCAGCGGCAGGCAGGCCTCGAACAACGCCCTGAGCGCGTGCAGCCTGTCAGCCAGGCTCAGCGGCTGCTCATCCAGCCGTCTTAGAGGGCGGCGCAGCCTGTCGACATGCGCCTCGGCCGGCAAGCCGGGCTGCCATTGCAAGGCTTGTTGCAGCGCCTGCCGATCCAAGGCTTGCGGCCCGCCCGCCGGCAGGGTGTGGGATACGGTGAGTCTCAACATGATGACAATGACAAAGCTTCCGGGATCGGCATCTTAGCCTTCGCGCCGCCGGCCCGCGATCACGCGGCGCCGGCAATATTGCCAATCGCGGCCAGGATGTCGGCGCTGCCGCAGACGCGGCAATACTCGCCGTCCAGATTGGCCAGGCTCATCGCGTGCACCTCATCGGCGCCGCGATGGCGGCCGCGCCAGTCGGTCTTGTCGAAAGCGAAACAGGCATCCTCCGCCAGCCAGACGGAAAAACCCAGATTGCCGGCCATCCGCGCGGTCGCCTCCACCGAGTTGCTGGTGCTGACGCCCGCCAGCACCAGCTCCAGCCAGCCTTTTTCCCGCAGCAAGGACTCCAGTCCGGTGCCGATGAAAGCGCTGTTGGTCTGCTTGCCGATCACCGTCTCGCCGGGCCGCGGCGCGGCCTCCGGCTTGAACGCATGGCCGGGCTGGCCCGGCCGGTAAGTGGAGTCCGGCTCGACAGAGTCATGGCGAATATGGATCAACGGCAAGCCGCGCTCGCGCCACGCAGCCAGCAGGCCGGCGCACACTCGCTCCGCCTGGGGGTTGTTTCGCGGGCCCCAGCCGGAATGGTCGACCGCCTGCTGCATGTCGATCAGCAGCAACAGCGGCGTGGCAGTGGCGAATCGCAGCGGCGAGGGCATGAGATGGCCTTCCAAATGAAAATGGCATCATGCCACGCGCCGGAAAACTGCGCACTACCGGCTCAGGAATCCCAGTATTCGCCGGGCAGATAGTCGCTGAAATACCATTGCTGGCCTTCCAGGTCGCGCACCAGATAGCCGAGGGCGCCGTAGTCCTCGCCTTTCAGCGCTTGCACGATCTCGGCGCCCTGCGCCCTGGCCCTCTCGTAATGCGCGGCCGGGTCTTCCACGTAAACGCACAAGGCCTGAGCCAGGCCGGGCAGGCCGCCCGCGCCGATCCACCGCTGCTCCGGCTTGGGGCTGGACACCATGATCACCGCATTGCCGAGGCTCAGTTCCGAGTGATGCACCCGGCCATCCTCGATCACCGCGAAGCGGCGTTGGAAGCCGAACACCCGTTCCAGCCATACCATCGCCGCCGCCGCGTCGTCGTAGCACAGGCAGGGATACACGCCCGGCAACGCTCTCGTCTCGCCCATCGCCTTCTCCTGGTTCGATTGCGGGGAATCCCATATTAGGACAATGGCAATAAAAAAACCGCCCTGCGAAAGGGCGGTTCATTTTCGGGATCTATGCGGACAGGCTCAGGCCGACAGCTCCAGCATCAGCTTGTTGATGCGCTTGACGAAGGAGGCCGGGTCTTCCAGCTTGCCGCCTTCGGCCAGCAGCGCCTGGTCGTACAGCACCTGGGCCAGATCGGCGGCGCGAGCCTCGTCGGCTTCGCCGGCCAGCTTCTTCACCAGCACATGCTCCGGATTGATCTCCAGCGTCGGCTTGCTGCCTTCCACCTTCTGGCCGGCGGCCTTCAGCATCCGCTCCAGGTGGGCGCTCATGTCATGCTCGCCCGCGACCAGGCAGGCGGGGCTTTCGGTCAGACGGGCGGTGGCGCGCACTTCCTTCACCTGCTCGCCCAGCGCCTTCAGCACTTTTTCCACCACCGGCTTGGACGCTTCCTCCACCTGCTTCTGCGCTTCCTTGTCGGCCTCGTCCTCCAGCGCGCCCAGATCCAGCGCGCCCTTGGCGACCGATTGCAGCGCCTTGCCGTCGAATTCGAACAGCGAGCCGGTGACCCACTCGTCGACGCGGTCGGTCAAGAGCAGCACTTCCACGCCCTTCTTCTTGAATACTTCCAGGTGCGGACTGTTCTTGGCGGCGGCCAGCGTGTCGGCGGTGATGTAGTAGATCTTGTCCTGGCCTTCCTTCATCCGGCCGATGTAATCGGCCAGCGATACGGTCGGCTCCGCGCCTTCCGACGCAGTGGAGACGAAGCGCAGCAGCTTGGCGATGCGTTCCTTGTTGGCGAAGTCCTCGCCCACGCCCTCCTTCAGCACCTGGCCGAACTCCTTCCAGAAGGCGGCGTACTTCTCCGGCTGGTTGGCCGACAGGTCTTCCAGCAGGCCCAGCACCTTCTTCACGCAGCCGGCGCGGATGGCGTCAATGTCCTTGCTCTCCTGCAGAATCTCGCGCGACACGTTCAGCGGCAGGTCGTTGCTGTCGATGACGCCGCGCACGAAGCGCAGGTAGTGCGGCATCAGTTTTTCCGTGTCTTCCATGATGAAGACGCGGCGCACGTACAGCTTCACGCCCTGCTTGCGCTCGCGGTCGTACAGGTCGAACGGCGCGCGCGACGGGATGTACAACAGCTCGGTGTACTCCTGGCGGCCCTCGACGCGGGCGTGGCTCCAGGCCAGCGGGTCGGTGAAGTCGTGGGCGACGTGCTTGTAGAATTCCTGATACTGCTCTTCGGTGATGTCGCTCTTGGAGCGGGTCCACAGCGCGGATGCGGAGTTGACCGCCTCCAGCTCGTCGCTGACCACCACTTCGCCGTCCTCGCCGTAGCCGCTGCCCTTTTTCATCTCGATCGGGATGGAGATGTGGTCGGAGTACTTGCGGACGATGCCCTTCAGCTTCCAATCGTTGAGCAGCTCGTCCTCGCCCTCTTTCAGGTGCAGGACGATCACGGTGCCGCGCTCGGCCTTTTCCACGCTCTCCAGCGTGTACTCGCCCTCGCCCTGCGACTCCCAGCGCACCGCATCGGCCTCGCCTGCGCGGCGGGTGGTCAGCGTCACCTTGTCGGCGACGATGAAGGCGGAATAGAAGCCTACGCCGAACTGGCCGATCAAGTGGGCGTCCTTCTTCTCGTCGCCGGACAGCTGCTCGAAGAAGGACTTGGTGCCGGACTTGGCGATGGTGCCGATGTGGGACACCACTTCGTCGCGGCTCATGCCGATGCCGTTGTCGGCGATGGTGACGGTGCGGGCGTCCTTGTCAAAGGCGATGCGGATCTTCAGCTCGGGATCGTTCTCGAACAGCTCCGGCTTGGCCAGGCCCTCGAAGCGCAGCTTGTCGGCCGCGTCCGACGCATTGGAGATCAGCTCACGCAGGAAGATTTCCTTGTTGGAATACAAGGAGTGGATCATCAGCTTCAGCAGCTGTTTGACTTCGGTCTGAAAACCCAGGGTTTCTTTCTGTGCACTCATGGTCGTCAATGTTATTGAGGTTGGCGATAGCGGGCAGATGGCGGCTTTCAGCCGCATTTCAAGTAGCCGGAATGCAAAAAGCCCTGTCGAGCGACAGGGCTTTCTTCGTCAATGGAAACCGATCAGGACTCGGTCTGGCCATCCTGCTGCGGCGCGGCTTCCGCCACGGCGGGAACCGCGTCGACCGCTGCCGGAGCGGCGGCCTCTACCGGCGCCGTCTCGGCTTCGGCGGCCGGGGCGTTCTTCGGCTGCATCTGCAGCTCGGCGGCGCGCTTCTCCTCGGCGCTCACCTCGCCTTGCGGCTTGCCGTTCAGGTCGAAACGCTTGCCGCCGCGTGCCAGCGACTTCAGGTAGCGCGGCTTGCGGCAATGGTTGGCCACCACGCGGGAAATCAGGGCCGGATCGAACTGCGACAACGCCGCGATCAGGCTCTCGTGAATGCCGAGCGCCAACGGCCGGAACTGGCGAAACACGTCAAACTTGCCGTAGATGTGGTCCGCGATCATCTCGGTCTGCTTTTTCTTGGACAAGCTTTGGACTGCAGACTTGAGAGCAGCACCGAGTGCCGTTTCAGTATTTGGCTTCATGAACTTCAATCTAGATCCGTTGATGCAAAGACAGCGCATGCTGCCCAATCAAGAGGCGTGGTGCAACCGGCCACTTGTCCAGTTAGACGACGGCGTCGCCAGGATGTGAATTTTAATCCAGCAAGATGAACGCCGCCATCTGCCCGCATAGGGACAAAACGGTTTCCGCGGCCGGATTGCTGATGGTGCCCCGGGCCGGGGTCGAACCGGCACAGCCGAAGCCGAGGGATTTTAAGTCCCTTGTGTCTACCAATTTCACCACCGGGGCAGCAGCAAAGCGGGCAATTGTAGCCCAGCGCAACGCGGGCTGACAATGCATTTTAAATATCGCATCCCAGGCAGTGCAGGATGATCACCCGCCGCTTGCGAATCGGCCGATTATTCAGCTTATTTCGTCTTGATATGATTTAGCAGCGCGTTTTATCAGCGGCAACGATTTGATTTTAAAGCATTGCCTGCCAATGAGACGCTGCACTTTAACGGCAATGGCCAGAGCTGTCAACGCTGCGGCAGGCAAATGCCCATCGGCGGCAATGCGCCGCGCATAAAATCATCTCGATTAACAATGGATGTTATGCAAATGACGACTAAATAGCTGTTTTTCCGGTCAATATCTTAGGTATATGGGCGTTATCAATAACCCTCCGATAAAAACGCCTTGGTGATGCCTATCAAATACTGACGAATTTCACCACACTTCCGCATTGAATCATTATCAATATATTTACTCGCCTCCTTATTCATTTCAGCCTAGGCGATACAGAATCAGCGCCCGGGCCGATTCCGGCACAGCTGCCGCCGCCAAATGCCCGCTCCCGGCAAAGCCCCTCCCCCGCGTAATGCGAGCCCCTCTCGCCCTCTCGCCCACCCCGCCACTGACATGGTTCCCCTGCCGGCCTGCGCCGGCCGCTTTCTAAACTGGCCTCCAATCACAGCAGCGCGCCGGCCATGCCGGCCCGCATCCATTTGCGGAGAAACCACATGCAAGCATTGGGCAAGGGCGCGCACGGCCAGGAGGTGCGGGAATTGCAAATCCGTCTCAACAGCCAGGGCTCCAGGCTGGAGGTGGATGGATGGTATGGAACGGCCACGGAACAAGCGGTGGCCCGGCTGCAACGCCGCGCCGGCCTGGTGGTCAACGGCGTGGCCGGCGACGCCACGCAGGCGGCGCTGCGCGGCCTGCGCGATCCGCGTCGGCTTCGCGAGGCGGATCTGCTCGATGCCGCCGACCGCCTGCGCTTGCCGCCCCCCAGCCTGAAGGCTTTCTGCGAGACCGAGGCGGAAGACGGCGGCTTCCTGCCCGACGGCAGCGCGCGCATCCTGCTGGAGCGCCATATCGCCTATCGCCAAGCCTTGAAGGCCGGCCTGGACGCCAATCGCCTCGCCAGCCGCCATCCCGAGCTGTGCAAGCCCATACGCGGCGGCTATCAAAGCCCATCCGCGGAATGGGAGCGTTTCCGGCGGCTGGCCGCCGTGGCGGGGGAAACGGTCGCCGTCGAGTCCTGCCTCTGGGGACTGTACCGATTGCCCGGCTTCCTCTGGCAGGAGCTGGGCTATGCCGACGCCCGGTCGTTTCGGACGGAAATGGAGAGGGACGAGGCCCGCCAGCTGGACGGCCTGGTCCGGCTGTTGGGCGCGCGCCCCGCCTTGCTGCAAACCCTTCGCGAACGCCGCTGGCGCGCGACGGCGCGCATCCGGCAGGGCCCCGCCTGGCTGGACAGCCTGTACGACGCCCGCCTGGCCGCCGCCCATGACAGGGCGAGGAGGCTGGCATGACGCCGTACGCGCCGCTCCGGCTCGCCGCCGCCGCGCTCGCCTTGCTGTTTCCGCTGCAGCTGCTCGACCTGCAGTTCGGCCGCAGCGCGGCGCTGCAAACCCAAATCGCGCAATTGCAGTTGCGCGAGCAACAGTTGCTGACCATCAATCAGCAACAGGCGCAGCAGCTGGCCATCCAGGATCTGGACATGAAGCTGCTGGCGTCGGCTCAGCGCGAACTGGCGGACGAAACCCGACGCCTGCTGCGATCTCGCCATTGAGTCATTCGTCTGCCGGCGAGCGCAGCAAGCTGGACGGCTGCCGCCCCAGCACCCGCAGGAAGCTGCGGCGCATGCGCTCCGCGTCGCCGAAGCCGCACAGCCGGGCCACCTTCTGAATGGAACGCTCGCCGCTTTCCAGCGCGGCGCGCGCGGCCTCCACCCTCAGTTGCTCCACCGCCTTTGCCGGCGGCATGCCCACCTCGGACTGGAACAGCCGCGAGAAATGGCGCGGACTCAGGCAGCAAAATCCAGCCAACGACTCCACGTCCCAAGCCCCATCCAAGCTCCGCCGCACCTGGTCCAACAAAGCCGCGAAGCGTCCGTCCGGCCGCTGCATCTCCAGCAGCGACGAAAACTGCGACTGCCCGCCCGGGCGGCGGTAATACACCACCAGCCGCTGCGCGCAACGCCGGGCGATCTCCTCGCCCATGTCTTCCGCCACCAAGGCCAGCGCCACATCGATGCCGGCGCTGACCCCGGCCGCGGTCCAGATGTTGCCCTGGCGGATGAAGATGCGGTCAGTATCCAGCGCCACCGCCGGATAGCGGCGAGAGAATTCCCCGCTATGCGCCCAATGGGTGGTCGCGCGCCGGCCATCCAGCAAGCCGGCCTCCGCCAGCAGGAAAGCGCCGGTGCAAACGCTGACCACGCGCCGGGAAGCCGATGCGCAACGCCGCAGGTAGGCCAGCGTCTCCCCGCAGCCCAGCGCGGAAGGCGCGCCCTCCCCGCCGGCCACCAGCACCGTGTCCGGCGCCGGCATCGCGGACAGCGGCCGGCTGTCCAGCGCGATGCCTGAGGAGCTGCGCGCCGCGCCGCCGGCCACGGTCAGCGGCGTCAGCCGGTACGCGCCCGGCCGATAGCGGAGCGCGCATTCAAAAACGGAGATCGGCCCCGCCGCGTCCAATAGCTGAAAACCGTCGAACAACAGGATGGCGATGTCTCGCGTCATGGCATGAAAAGTTGGAATTTAGTCATTTGCGCCACAGCATAGCCGGCCGATGATTGCGGGGTCAATCACCGCCGGGAGGCATCATGAACCACCCCTATACCATCGTTTTCGCGCTGTATCCGGGCGTCACCCAACTGGACTTCACCGGTCCGCTGGAATTCCTGAGCAAGCTCCCACGGGCCCGTTGCCTGCTGGCCTCCAGCCGGGGCGGCGACATCCGCGCCGACGGCGGCGTCGTCTTCGCTGACATCGCCCGGCTGGCCGACATCGAACGCTGCGACCTGCTGTGCGTCCCCGGCGGACTGGGCACCATGGAAGCAATGGAGGATGCCGAGCTGCTGGAACAGCTGCGCCGCCTCGCCGCCGGCGCCGATTACCTCAGCTCGGTCTGCACCGGCTCCTTGCTGCTTGGCGCGGCCGGCCTGCTCAAAGGCCGCCGCGCCGCCTGCCACTGGGCCTGGCTGGACAGCCTGGCGGCCTTCGGCGCCCATCCCTGCCCGGACCGGGTGGTGGTGGATGGAAAACTGTTCAGCGGCGGCGGCGTCACCGCCGGCATAGACATGGCGCTGACCCTGATGGCGGAAATCGCCGGCCCCGAGTTCGCGCAGACGGTGCAGCTGACGCTGGAATACGCGCCGGCGCCGCCGTTCGCCTCCGGCCGGCCGGAACTGGCCAGCCCGGAAGTGCTGGCCGCTGCGCGGCGGCGGATCGACCAAGTCCGCGATCGGCGCGAAAAAGCGGTGATACGCGCCGCCTCGAGCCTGTGAAAGAGGAAAAACTGTCCAAGAGGCTGACCGACGCCGCCTCGCCAGCGGCTACACCTAGAGCATGAAGCCCCATCCCGGCGCAGATTCCCGGCATCCCGGCGCGATCCGCGCTCCTCCACGCGAGGTGAACGATGAGCCTGTATGCCGAACTGGTCAGACACGCGGCGGACCAATACCGCGCCCAGCTGGACGCGCTCTACGCGCGGCAGCACATCATCCAGCAGGCCGACCGGATCGCCGGTCTGCTGAGCAAGGCAGGCCTTCCCGCCCGGGCGCAGGCCGACGAGCAATTCATGCCCTATGTCGAGCTGTCGCTGGCCGAGGAGCTGCTAAGCATGCGGCAAGCCGTGCTGAGCTACGTCTGCAATGTACTGGAATGCCATCTGGAGGGCGGCGCGGGCGCCGGCGGGCGAGACTGTTACCGGATACTGCCGGCCGCGGATTCGCCGGAACAAATCCGCCTGATGCTGGTGGTGACCGGCAGCTGATCCAGCATCCAAGCGCGCGGCGGGAATCTCGCCCGCCACGCCCTGCCGCGCGTCAAAGCGTCTGGAAGTAGAGGCGGTAGTCGCCCTGCCCGAACAGCATGGCCATGCTGGTCAGGTTGCTGTTGGCCGGTATGTCCACCAGATTCAGCACCGGGATCGAATCGAAGCCGTACTCGTATTGATTCGTTTGCCGGTTGTAGGCGAACTGATAGAAGGTATCGACGCTGCCCACCTTGAACGCGTACAGGCGGTAAGCGTTGCCGTCGAACAGCATGGACCAGCGATGCCAGTCGGTATCGTTCGGGGCCTTCGCCACGTTGAGCGTGGGAATCGAGTTGTAGCCGTATTCATAGCGGCTGGTTTCCCGATTGAAGCCGAACTGGTACAGCACCGTCGGCGCGCCCAGCCGGCGCAGATACAGCCGATAGGTCTTGGTGCCGCTGTCGTACAGCATCGCCAGGCTGCTGGCGTCGGCATCGGCCGGCGCGCCGGTGATCAGCAGCTCCTTGATCGAGTTGTAGCCGAACTCGTACGCTCCGCTCGCCGGGTTGAACGCGGCCTGGTAAAGCGTGTTGGCGCTGCTGCCCTTGAAGAAATACATCCGGTAATACTCGCCGTCGTTCAGCATCGCCCAGCGCAGCCAATTGGTATCGGCGGGCATATTGACGACGGGCATGTTGGGAATGGATCCGCCATAGGCGAATTTGTAGGTGCTGGTGCCGGGAACGTAAGCGAACTGGTTGACCGAGGCCATGGCGTTTTCCTCCTGAGGTTGCACTGCCGCGAACCCGCCTCTGCGGCGGATACCGGAACTCCCCCTCGGCGCGATGAGCCCATTCGGCGCAGGATGCCGGGCAACAGGCCGGCGATGCTTCGGCATGCCGGCCTGATGAATCTAAACTATGACTGTCCTTGTATGAAAAAATTATAAACGCATAAAATTCGGCCAACCCTGATCAAAAGAACAGTCATAATGGCGGCCAACAAGCGCCCGCCAGATCACGGCCTCCCGGCATGCGCCAACGACGGATCCAACGCCGACAAGATCCGATAAGCCGCCCGGACGCGTTCGGCATTGGGGTAGTTGCGGTTGGCCAGCATCACAATGCCCACCTTGCGCGCCGGCACGAACAGCACGTAAGCGCCGAAACCGTTGGTGGAGCCAGTCTTGTTCAGCAGCATGTCCGCGCCTGCCTGGCGAGGCGGATTCAGCCACGCCACCTGCTGCGGCTGGAATGCGATCTCGTTAGAATTGCCCGCCAGCAAACGCTCAAGGCTGAGCGGGTAGCGATAGCCCTCCCAACCCAGGCCCTGATGCAGATCGCCAACCCGGTAATAAGCAGCGTGGCTGGCATCCATGGCTCGCCGCAACGCCGGCTCCGTCCGCCCGGACATGTTGATCGCCAGGTATTTCAGCATGTCGGCCGCGCTGGATTTGATGCCGTAAGCCTCCGCGTCGAGCGCCCCCGGCCCTACCCGCACCGGCTTGCCCGCCTTGGAATAGCCCCAGGCGTAGCGCGATTGCTCCGCCGCCGGAACGTGGATGAAGGTATGGCTCAAACCCAGCTTGGGCAACAGCCCCCGCTGCATCGCCTCATCGAAAGGCTGGCCCAGGCTGCGGGCGGCAAGATGCCCGAACAAGCCGATGCTGGGATTGGAGTACAGACGCCTCGCGCCCGGCGCGTAACCCGGCTTCCAGGCGCGGTAATAGCCCAGCATCGAAGATTGATCGGCGACCGCATCCGGAAACTGCAGCGGCAGGCCGCCGGCGCTGTAAGTGGCGAGTTGCAACAAGGAAATGCGGTCGAAAGCGCTGCCCTTGAGCTCGGGCTGGTAGCGGCTGGCCTTGTCATCCAGCGACAGCTTGCCCTGCGCCAGCGCGTACGCGCCCAGGATGCCGGTGAAGGTCTTGCTGATCGAGCCCAGCTCGAACAGGGTGTCCTGGGTCACGGCCTGGCCGCTCTCCCGGGAGGCGACGCCATAGTTGAAGTAGCGGGCTTCGCCGTTTGCCAGCACCGCCACCGCCATGCCGGGAATGTCGTTGGCCTTCATCAGCGGCGGAATCACCGCTTCCACCGCCTTGCCGAGGTCGGCGCCGCCGCCGTCATTGGCGGCCAAAGCCGCAGCCGGAACAAGGGAAAGGCAGCCGAGCACGCCTGCCAAGGTTCGAAATTTCAGGGATCGCATCATCGCGGAACTCCGGTGCGGGGACATGGCGGCCGACGCGGCCTCTCCGCGCGGCGCTTGGTCCCGATTGGGAAAGCCCCGCCAAGTTACAAACCGCGGCGGCCAGCGTAAACCGCAAGAAACGTAACATCCGTAACCGTTAATGGACTGTAAACAAAATGCCGGCGCTGGCGGCCTTTCGTCTCATGGATGGCCCGCTTCCTCATCCTCGGGCACCCGTCCGGCATACTTGCTCAGCAGCGCGTCGAGAATCGCCGACGACTCCGCATCCGGCTCCCCGTCATAGCGAGCGGGCCGGAAGTGCATCTGGAATGCCGCGATGACGGCCCGCGTTTCGGCATCCCATGCCCCGCTTTCCGGCGCATCGTAGCCATAGGCCGTCAAACGCTCCTGCCAATCCGACGCGTCCGTCGGCAGCCGGCGGGACAGAAAACGGCGGACATCGTTCTCGTCGGGCCAGGCGCCGACGCCAAACTCCCGGTACAGCCTCTCCCAGGGAAACTTCGGCCCCGGATCCACCTTGCGGCCCGGCGAAATGTCGGCATGCCCGACGACGTTGCGCGGCGGGATCCGGTGGCGGGCCATGATGTCGGCCGCCAGCCTGCCCACCAGGGCGATCTGGGCGTCGTCAAACGCCACCCAGTCCCGCAACGTCGGCGGCCAGTCGTCCTGCTGCGGCGACGGATAGCCGCGGTTGACGATCTCCACGCCTATCGAGCTGCCGTTCACATAGCGCTCGCCGCGCCAATAGCTGTCGCCGGCATGCCAGGCCCGCCTCTTCTCCGGCACCAGCCTCAGAACCGCGGGCTTCGCGGCCAGGGTTGCGGCATCCGGCACCAGGTAATGGGCGCTGGCCCGGTACTGCGCGTCCGTCAGCAGCTTGAGCGAAGCCGCAAAGTCCTCCGCCGTATAATGGAGCACCAGGGTGCGGACGCGGGAATCCTGGTTGGCCGACGCATGCGATTCATCGATCCAGAGCGCCCCCGTTTCTCCCTGCGCCCTTACGGCCGGAGCCGCCAGCAGCGCGCCGCCTGCGGCGATCATCCCGGTCCGGCACAAAAACTGTCTGCGATTCGCCATTCTTTTCCCTTCCGCCCTCCGGCGCGTGATGCGATATGTCCTGTCCGGTCAGACCGCCCGCTCCGCGCGGAAATCCCGATCAAGCCGCGCGCGGCATATCGCCTTTCCTGCTGATGAATGATGAAGAAAGGAAAAACCATCGAGCCTGGCAATTTCAAGTGTATGGGATGAAAAAGAAAAACCCCGTAAATCCTTGGATTTACGGGGTTATATCTGGAGGCGGGGGTCGGAATCGAACCGGCGTAGACGGATTTGCAATCCGCTGCATAACCACTTTGCTACCCCGCCGTTAACCGGCGAATCGACCAGATTATATCTGATCAATCTGAATTTTGGAGCGGGAAACGAGGCTCGAACTCGCGACCTCAACCTTGGCAAGGTTGCGCTCTACCAACTGAGCTATTCCCGCAATGCAAATTGTTTCAAGTCTGATGCTGGAGCGGGAAACGAGGCTCGAACTCGCGACCTCAACCTTGGCAAGGTTGCGCTCTACCAACTGAGCTATTCCCGCATTGCAGACTGTTTCAAACTATTTTTGGAGCGGGAAACGAGGCTCGAACTCGCGACCTCAACCTTGGCAAGGTTGCGCTCTACCAACTGAGCTATTCCCGCATCACAAATTTTTTCAAGCTACTGGAGCGGGAAACGAGGCTCGAACTCGCGACCTCAACCTTGGCAAGGTTGCGCTCTACCAACTGAGCTATTCCCGCATCACAAATTGTTTCAAGCTACTGGAGCGGGAAACGAGGCTCGAACTCGCGACCTCAACCTTGGCAAGGTTGCGCTCTACCAACTGAGCTATTCCCGCGCTGCGTAACTTGCTACAACGCTTTGCTTAATCTCGCTGCTGCTTCGTCAGCGGCGGCGAGAGACTGCGAATTATAGAGATTTGCTTGAGGCTGTCAACACTCAAACGTCTATTTTTTTACCCGCGAACTCTTTGGCAGCCATCTGCAAGTAATAAACCATTGACCACAAAGTCAATATGACGGCGACGTACATGGAAAAATTTCCCAAGCCGCGGGCATCCAGCCCCGGCAGCAACTCGCCGTCGTACAGCAGCAGCGTGATCGCCAGCATTTGGGCGGCGGTTTTCAGCTTGCCGATATAGGCGACGGCCACGCTGCTGCGGCTGCCCATGCCGGCCATCCACTCGCGCAGCGCCGAAATGGTGATCTCGCGGCCGATGATGATCATCGCCATCCAGCCCTCGGCGCGGCCCATCTGCACCAGCAGGATCAGCGCGGCGGCGACGATCAGCTTGTCCGCCACCGGATCGAGAAAGGCGCCGAAGGCCGAGGTCTGCCCCAGCTTGCGCGCCAGATAGCCATCCAGCCAGTCGGTGGCGGCCGCCAATGCGAAAATGCCGGCCCCCACGATATTGCGGCTGTGCAGCAGCAGAATGGAGTCCGGCAGGAAGAACACCGCCACGCAGATGGGGATCAGGGCGACCCTGAGCCAAGTCAGTAATATCGGCAAATTGAAGGGCATTGGTCTTGGTCTTGTCGCTTCAGGCTCGTCAACAACGCCGGCCGGCGCCCCGAGCCTGGATCAGGGACGCCCGCCGTTTTCAATCGTCAATGCAGCGCATTGTAAATCTTTTCCGCCAGCGTCTGGCTGATGCCGTCCACTTGCGCCAGATCCTCCATGCTGGCCGCCGCCACGCCGCGCAATCCGCCGAAGCGGGTCAGCAGCTGCTGGCGCCGCTTGGCGCCGATGCCGGGAATCTCCTCCAGCGTCGACGCGGTGCGCGCCTTGGCCCGGCGCGCGCGGTGGCCGGTGATGGCGAAGCGGTGCGCCTCGTCCCGCACGGTCTGGATAAGATGCAGCGCCGGATGATCCTGGCGCAATTGTAGCGTCTTTTCCAGGTAAGGCAGGATCAGCGTTTCCAGGCCGGGTTTGCGCTCCTCGCCCTTGGCGATGCCGACGATGGGCAAATTCAGCCCCAATTCGCCCATCACCTCAAGCGCCACTCCCACCTGGCCCTTGCCGCCGTCGATGAACACCGCGTCCGGCAGCCGGCCTTCGCCTTCCGCCAGTTTGCCGTAGCGGCGTGACAGAACTTCGCGCATCGCGGCGTAATCGTCGCCGGGCGAAGCGGTGGTGATGTTGAAGCGGCGGTACTCGGTGGGCTGCATCGCGCCCTTGTCGTACACCACGCAGGAGGCCACCGTCGCCTCGCCCATGGTGTGGCTGATGTCGAAGCATTCGAAACGGCCCGCGTCCTCCAGTTCCAGCACCTCGTTCAACTGCGCCAGGCGCTGCGTCTGGGTGGCCTTGCTGCCCAGCTTCTGCTGGATGGCCAGATCGGCGTTCTTCTCCGCCATCTCCAGCCATACCCGGCGCTCGCCTATCGGATTGCCGACGATGTAGACCTTGCGGCCCGCGCGGGTCTGCAGAAAGGACTGCAGGGCTTCGTCCAGCTCGCCGTTGACCACCAGCGCGGCCGGCACCGCCGCGTGCTGGTAATGCTGGGCGACGAAGGCCTGCAGGATTTCCTCCTTGGTATCGGCCTCGCCGCCGACTGGAAAGTGGCTCTTGTCCCCCAGGTGGCGGCCGCCGCGTATCATCACCAGATTGACGCAGGGCATGCCGTCGCCCACCCGCGCCGCCACCACGTCGCAGTCCTGCTGGCTCTGGTTGCTGGCGACGAACTGCTTTTCCTGCACCCGCGCCAACGCCTGGATCTGGTCGCGCAGCTCCGCCGCCTGCTCGAACTCCATCGCTTCGGCGGCGGCGGCCATCCGTTCAGTCAGCGCGCCTATCAGTTCGCTCTGCTTGCCGTTGAGAAAGGCGACCGCGCTGGCCACGTCGGCCGCGTACTCGTCTTTGGAAATATGATCGACGCAGGGCGCGGAGCAGCGCTTGATCTGGTACAGCAGACAGGGGCGGGAACGGTTGGCAAACACCGCGTCCTCGCAAGTGCGCAGCCGGAACACCTTCTGCAAGATCTGTATGCTTTCGCGCACCGCGTAGCCGTTGGGATAGGGGCCGAAGTACTGGTTGGGCTTCTTCGGCTCGCCGCGATAATAGGCCATCTGCGGAAACGCGTGGCCGCTGAACATCAGATAAGGATAGGACTTGTCGTCTCGGAACAGGATGTTGTAGCGCGGCGCCAGCGCCTTGATCAGGTTGTTTTCCAGAATCAGCGCCTCGGCCTCGGTGCGGGTGACCGTGGTCTCGATGCTGGCGATCTGCCTGACCATCAACTGGATTCGGGGGCTGAGGTCGCTCTTCTGGAAATAGGAGCTGACGCGGCGCTTCAGGTCTATCGCCTTGCCGACGTACAGCACCTTGCCGCCCTCCCCCAGCATCCGGTAGACGCCGGGCAGCGCGGGCAGGTTCTGCAATACGTTCTGGTAATCGAATGCGGGCTTGGACACTATTTGGCGCACCAGGTCTGGACATCTTTCTGGGCCTGGCGGATCAGCTCGTTGCGCTGCGCGTCGGTGGCCAGCGCGGTGGAGCCCGGCATGCGGATGCGGCCGTTCAGCTGCAGCGTGGACAGATTGGTCTGCGCCGACTTGCAGTTCTGCTCCTTGATCTTGGCGTTGGCCGCGGAGATGGCGGCGTTGTCGGACGCCACCGCCTTGTTGTCGGTTTTCTTTTCCGCCTTCTTCTCGGCCTGGGGAGCGGAGGCTGGCGGCGCCGGCTGCGCGCGCACGTTCATCCGCCGCGCGTTCACGCTGGGCGGCGGCTGATCGGAATACACCTTGTTGCCGTTGGCGTCGGTCCAGGTGTAGACCTCGGCCGCGGCCAGGGCCGGCATCAGCGACGCCGCCAAAATCGTCCATACTAGAAAAGACTTCATCGTCACCATCCCGCCGCTGTCATCGCTTTATATCCGGATTGTAAAGCCTGCCTCCTGGCCGCGCAAAACGCCGCATTACGCTGTTTTTGCAGAACAGTTGACGATCCGGTATAATGCGGCTTTGCCGCCTAAGGAAATGCGATGCGCATCATCGAGAAAGCCTACACCTTCGACGACGTCCTCCTCGTCCCGGCCCATTCTGAAGTTCTGCCGCGCGACGTAGCGCTGAGCACCAAACTTACTCGCAACATCACCCTGAACCTGCCGCTGGTTTCCGCCGCCATGGATACGGTGACCGAAGCCCGCCTCGCCATCGCCATGGCTCAGGAAGGCGGCATCGGCATCGTGCACAAGAACATGGGCGCCGAGAAGCAGGCCGCCGAGGTTTCCAAGGTCAAGCGCTATGAGAGCGGCGTGGTGAAAGACCCGATCACCATCGCGCCGGACATGCTGGTGCGCGATCTGGTGCTGCTGACCCGCCAGTACAAGATTTCCGGCCTGCCGGTGATCGAAGACGGCAAGGTGGTCGGCATCGTCACCAACCGCGATCTGCGTTTCGAAACCCGTCTCGACCAGACCGTCGGCTCCATCATGACCCCGCGCGAGCGCCTGATCACCGTCAAGGAAGGCGCCAGCATCGACGAAGCCCGCGAACTGATGCACAAGCACCGCCTGGAGCGCGTGCTGGTGATCAACGACGCCTGGGAGCTGAAGGGCCTGATCACGGTCAAGGACATCATCAAGACCAGCGAACACCCGAACGCCAACAAGGATAGCCAGGGCCGCCTGCGCGTCGGCGCGGCCGTCGGCACCGGCGCCGACACCGAAGAGCGTGTCAAGGCGCTGGTGGCGGCCGGCGTGGACGTGATCGTGGTCGACACCGCCCACGGCCACAGCCAGGGCGTGCTGGACCGCGTGCGCTGGGTCAAGCAGAACTTCCCGCATGTCGAGGTGATCGGCGGCAACATCGCCACCGCCCAAGCGGCGCTGGACCTGGTCAAGGCCGGCGCCGACGGCGTCAAGGTCGGCATCGGCCCCGGCTCCATCTGCACCACCCGCATCGTCGCCGGCGTCGGCGTGCCGCAGCTGACCGCCATCCATAACGTGTCTGAAGCGCTGAAGGGCACCGGCGTGCCGATGATCGCCGACGGCGGCATCCGCTTCTCCGGCGACATCGCCAAGGCGCTGGCCGCAGGCGGCAACGCGGTGATGCTGGGCGGCATGTTCGCCGGCACCGAAGAAGCCCCGGGCGAAGTGGAACTGTTCCAGGGCCGTTCGTACAAGTCCTATCGCGGCATGGGTTCGCTCGGCGCGATGAGCCAGGGCTCGGCCGACCGCTACTTCCAGGACAGCTCCAACGCCGCAGACAAGTTCGTGCCGGAAGGCATCGAAGGCCGCGTGCCGTACAAGGGCCCGATCTCCCAGGTGATCCACCAGCTGGTGGGCGGCCTGCGTTCGTCGATGGGCTACCTCGGCTGCCCGACCATCGCCGACCTGCACCAGAAGGCGCAGTTCGTCGAAATCACCTCGGCCGGCATCCGCGAATCCCACGTCCACGACGTGCAGATCACCAAGGAAGCGCCGAACTACCACGTGGACCGCTAAGCCGGTTCGCCTGGTCGGACAAAAGCCCGCGTTTCACAACGCGGGCTTTTTTAGCGCGCAGGCCCGGTCAGGCCAGCGACAGCAGCAGCAGCGTTTTCAGCTCGGACGGCGGCGTGTCGTAGGGCGCATTCAGATACTCCTCCACGCAGGGCGTGTCCCCGGGCACCTCGCCGCTGGCCGGCAGCCAGTGGCGGTACAGCCAGTCCCAGCTCTCCTCCAGCTCCGCATAGGGCCCGGTATGCAGCAGGGCCGCGTAGCGCCCGGCTGGAATCTTGCCCCACTCGAAACCATCCACCTGCCGGTCCCACAGTCTTTCCGGCATGGTGGTGCAGGCGATGGATCGGCAGTCGGCCACCGGCGTCTGCGCCTGGTCGTCCAGATACATGCCGAAGCTTCTCCCCGGCGGGTCGCCGTCCTGCTGCGGCCCCTGGACGGCGCGCAGCGCGTCGAAGGCCTGGCCGATCTCCATATACGGTCCGCGATGATGGCGCATCAGCACCCTGACGGCATCCTTTTCCACAATCTCTACCTGACGCATGGTCCTCTCCCTTTGATTGAGAAACATGAGACGACGCTGGCGGTAGCGGCCCGGCGTCTCGCCGTAGCGGCCGGCAAAGGCGCGGATGAAGGCGGCGCTGCTGGCGAAGCCGGCCCGCGCCGCGATCCTGGCCAGCGGTTTGTCCGCCCTCCCCAGCTCGCCGGCAGCCCGATGCAGCAGCATGCGCTGCCGGCTCTCCATCACGGTTTCGCCCATCAGGTTGCGGTACAGCCGATGGAAGTGAAACCGCGAGAAGCAGGCCTCCTCCGCCAGCCGGTCCAGCAGCAGCGGCTCGTCCAGATGGCGCCACAGATAATCCAGCGCGCGCAGCAGGCGCACCGTGTACAAGGTGCCTGGGCCGAATTGCCGGTATGCGTGTCTCATGCGGATAGCCTAGGCGGTTTCGATTGATCGATCTTGCGGTTCATGCAACAGCAGCCATTGCATGCGCTGGCACAAGTCCACCACGTAGTCCCACACCACCCGGTAGCGCAGCGTGCGGCGGATGTTGCTGCGCGCGCTGATCCAGTAGGAGCGGACGATGCGCAGCTCGGGCAGGATCTGCGCCAGCCGCGGATCATCGTAAATCGTGTAATAAGGCAACACCGCGATGCCGCCGTCGGCCAGCGCCGCCTCCTTCTGCGCCACCACGCTGGTGCTGCGCAAGGGCATGCTGGGATGGCGGCACAGTCCATGGTGGTACATCAGCTCGCGGGTGAACAATAGGTCGTCGACATAGGCGAGGATGGCATGGCCGTTCAGATCCTCGCGCTCGTGTATCGGCGCATGGCCCGCCAGATAGGCCGGCGTGGCGTACAAGCCCAGGCAGTAATCGGTCAGCTTGCGCGTCACCACCATATTGGCCTGCGGCCGCTCCAGCGCGATGGCGATGTCCACCTCGCGGCTGGTGATGCTGACGAAGCGCGGCACCGCCACCAGGTCGATCTCCAATCCCGGATACTGCGCCATCAGCGCCGGCATGTGGCGGGCCAGAAACAGCGCGCCCAGCCCCTCCGGCGCGCCCAGCCTCACCACGCCGCTCACCTCGGCATGGCCCCTGCTGCCGCTGTCCAGCATCTGCGAAGCGGTGTTCTCCAGCGATTCGGCCAAGGGCAGCAACTGGCGCCCGGCGGCGGTCAGCATGTAGCCGTCCGCCTGCTGGATGAACAGCGGCTGGCCCAGCACCCGCTCCAGCGCGGCGATGTGGCGCGCCACCGTGGCATGGGTGGTGCCCATCTGCCGCGCCGCGCTCAACAGCTTGCCGCTGCGTTGCAAGGCCAGGAAAAAGCGGACATCGTTCCAGTCGAACATGGTCCTCCCCGCGATGGGTGTTGTGCGTTTGCACACGAAAACGGCGGCCAATTCGCCGCCGCCTGTTAAAAAATTAACATACGTTGTTTCCCGCTGGCTATTCCCAGCGGCCTCCGCTTCGGTTTAGATGCCAGCTACGACAACGACATGACCGGAGCATCCCGCCATGCTCAGCGGCGAATTCGACTACATCATCGTCGGCGCAGGCAGCGCCGGCTGCCTGCTGGCCAACCGCTTGTCCGCCGATCCGGACAAACGCGTGCTGCTGCTGGAAGCCGGCGGCAACGACGACTACCCGTGGATCCACATCCCTGTGGGCTACCTCTACTGCATCGGGAACCCCCGCACCGACTGGTGCTACCGCACCGCGCCGGAAGACGGGCTAGGCGGCCGCTCGCTGGGCTACCCGCGCGGCAAGGTGCTGGGCGGCTCCTCTTCGATAAACGGCATGATCTACATGCGCGGCCAGGCCGCCGACTACGACCACTGGGAGGCGCAGGGCAACCGCGGCTGGGGCTGGCGCGACGCGCTGCCCCACTTCATCGCCATGGAAGACCATTTCGACGCCGCGCGTCCGCTGCATGGCCATGGCGGCGAATGGCGGGTGGAGAGGCAGCGGCTGTCCTGGGAGATACTGGACGCCTTCCGCGCCGCAGCCGCCGAGCAGGGCATCGCTCCGACTGACGATTTCAATACCGGCGACAACGCCGGCTGCGGCTACTTCGAGGTCAATCAGAAAGGCGGCTGGCGCTGGAGCAGCGCGCGCGCTTTCCTGCGGCCGATCCGCGATCGCGCCAATCTCACGGTACTGACCGGCGCGGAGGCCGACCGGCTGATCCTGGAAAACGGCCGCGCCGCCGCTATCGCATTTATGCAACAGGGAATGCCGCTGCAGGCCCACTGCCGCGGCGAGATCATCCTCGCCGCCGGCGCCATCGGCTCTCCCCTTGTGCTGCAGCGCAGCGGCATCGGCCCGGCGCCCTTGCTGGCGAGCCATGGCATTGCGCCGCTGCGTATTCTGCCCGGCGTCGGCGCGAATCTGCAGGACCACCTGCAACTGCGGCTGGTGTTCAAGGTTCAAGGTGCCTCCACGCTGAACCGCCGCGCGGCCAGCTGGAGCGGCAAGCTGGCGATGGCCTGGGAATACCTGTGGAAGCGCGGCGGGCCGCTGTCGATGGCGCCCAGCCAGCTCGGCGCCTTCGCCCGCAGCGGCACTAACGTCGCCACGCCGGATCTGGAATACCATGTGCAGCCGCTGTCGCTGGAACGCTTCGGCGAGCCCCTGCACCCGTTCCCCGCCTTCACCGCCTCGGTGTGCCAGCTGCGGCCCGAGAGCCGCGGCCATGTCGCCATCGGCGGCGCTCGCCCGGACGCGCCGCCGCTGATCCAGCCCAACTATCTCAGCCATCCGCAAGACCAGCGCGTCGCCGCCGCGGCGATCCGCCTGACGCGCCGCATCGCCGCGTCGCCGGCTCTCTCGCGTTACCTGCCCGAGGAATACCGGCCCGGCCTGCAGTACCGGAGCGAGGAGCAGCTGATCGACGCCGCCGGCCGGATCGGCACCACCATCTTCCACCCGGTGGGCACCTGCAAGATGGGCCGCGACGAGCTGGCGGTGGTGGACGACAGGCTGCGGGTGCGCGGCATCGCCGGCTTGCGCGTGGCGGACGCGTCCATCATGCCCGCCATCACCTCCGGCAACACCAACAGCCCCACCCTGATGATCGCCGCCAAGGCGGCGCAGATGATAGAGCAGGACAACAAGCAAGCGGCGCCGATACGGACGCCGTCCCCACCCGCAAAGGAGACCTGGACATGAGCAACAGCATCGCATCGGCGGCTTCCACCGCCGGCATCAGCCGCGCCGAGCGCAAGGTGATACTCGCCTCGTCGCTAGGCACGGTGTTCGAATGGTACGACTTCTTCCTGTACGGGGCGCTGGCCGCCATCATCGGCAAGCAGTTCTTCTCCGGCGTCAACGAGACCACCGCCTTCATCTTCGCGCTGATGACCTTCGCCGCCGGCTTCGTGGTGCGGCCGTTCGGCGCGCTGGTGTTCGGCCGGCTAGGCGACATGGTGGGCCGCAAGTACACCTTCCTCGCCACCATCGTCATCATGGGCCTGTCCACCTTCCTGGTGGGCATGCTGCCCGGCTACGCCACGCTGGGCATCGCCGCGCCGCTGATCCTGGTGTCGCTGCGCATGCTGCAGGGCCTGGCTATCGGCGGCGAATACGGCGGCGCGGCCATCTACGTGGCCGAACACGCGCCGGACCACAAGCGCGGCGGCTACACCAGCTGGATCCAGGTCACCGCCGGCGCCGGCCTGCTGCTGTCGCTGCTGGTGATCCTGGCCTGCCGCAAGCTCACCGGCGACGCCTTCAACGAGTGGGGCTGGCGGCTGCCCTTCCTGCTGTCCATCTTCCTGCTGGCGATCTCCACTTGGATCCGGCTGTCGATGCAGGAGTCGCCGGCCTTCCTGAAAATGAAGGCCGAGGGCAAGCACTCCAAGGCGCCGATCAGCGAGGCCTTCGGCAACTGGGCCAACCTGAAAGTGGTGCTGATCTCGCTGTTCGGCTTCAACGGCGGCCAGGCGGTGACCTTCTACTGCGCGCAGTTCTACTCGCTGTTCTTCCTGACGCAGATCCTGAAAGTCGACCCGCAAACCGCCAACCTGATGCTGATCGCGTCGCTGATCCTGACCACGCCGCTGTTCCTGTATTTCGGCCACCTGTCCGACCGCATCGGCCGCAAGCCGGTGCTGATCGCCGGCCTGGCGCTGGGCCTGGCGCTGACCTTCCCCGCCTTCAGCTGGCTGACCGCCTACGCCAACCCGGACGTCGCCTCAGCCCAGTCCCGCGCCCCGGTGACGGTGGTGGCCGACCCGGCCAGCTGCCACTTCCAATTCGACCCCATCGGCAAAGCCAAGCTGAACACCCCGTGCGACCAGGCCAAGGCGCTGCTGGCCAAGAGCGGCGTGCCCTACCAGCAAAAAGCCGCGCCGGCCGGCGTCACCGAAGTCCACATCGGCGCAACCGTGCAACAGGGCTTCGACAAGAAAGCGCTGCAGGACGCGCTGAAAACCGCCGGTTATCCGGACAAGGCTGACCCGGCCAAGATCAACCACGCGATGGTGATCCTGGTGCTGGTGCTGCTGTCGGTGATCTCGGCGCTGACCTACGGCCCGCTGGCCGCGATGATGGTGGAACTGTTTCCCACCCGCATCCGCTACACCTCGATGTCGCTGCCCTATCACCTGGGCAACGGCTGGATCGGCGGGCTGATGCCGACCGTCGCCTTTTCGCTGGTGGTCTATACCGGCGACATCCTGTACGGCCTGTGGTACCCGATCGTGGTCTACGCCGTCAGCCTTGTTGTAAGCCTGCTCTTCCTGAAGGAAACCTTTCGCAACGACATCCATCGCCACTGAACCTTAAGCACACCCCATCGCCACCGCACCTTGCCCCCGCGGCCGCCCCCTCCACCGAGGGGGCTTTTGCTTCCTCGCCATCGGCAGCCCTCTCCCAGAAAAGCCATGGCTCGCGCGCCAGCCCCTCCGTCGTTCCCCGGCACAGCCAAAAATCAAGCAATCCCGCAAAAATGCAATAACTTGAAATTATCCCTGCCGAAAAGCCGCCCTCCGCGGCGCCAATCAAAGCCGCGCGCTGCGGCCAGCTCGCTATTTTTAAATTATTATTATTAATAATTCAATTAAACATAGGCTTGATGTTTACAATTCCTATGCCTATACTTTGCCTAACAGAACAAATTAAATATAAACGAATTAATTTAAATAATTTGTTTATAAACCCACGAACAACAGCTCGCGGGCCGCCAACAGGGAGACTCAAATGAAAAAAGCCATACTGACTCTGGCAGCGCTGGCCGCTCTGCAATCCGGCTTTGCCATGGCCTCCAACGGCGGCACCGTCAACTTCAGCGGCTCCATCGTCAAGGAACCTTGCGCCCAGAACAGCAGCACCTTGCTGAGCTACGCGCAAAATCCCCGCCAATACCAGGCCGCCCGCAAAATGGCGTCCGGGCAATCCTGCTCCGGCATGGACAATACCCAGTCGCTGAGCATCGCCGCCGTCAACATGGCCGGCTCGACCGCTCAAAGCAACGGACAACTGGTCACCATCGTCTACAACTGACCCGACACCACGCAAAAAAGCCTTCGGCCATTTGGCCGAAGGCTTTTTTCATTGTCGCCGCAGACTGATCGGCTATTGGTACAACATGTCGATCGTGATCGCCGTCTGCAGGCTGCCCGCCACCACGTTGGCCGTCCGCATGTACTCCGCAAACACGCCCAGCTGCGCCATCTGCGACTGCACGTTCACCACCCGGGTGTTGTTGGTGTTGTTGGCGCCGATATTGGCGCCGTCGGCCGAACTGCCAAAGTTGATGGCGACGCCCTGAGCCGAGCCGCCGGTATTGGCGAACAGCACCGGATTGTTCGAGTCGGCCGTGCCCGAGAAGCGGAAAGTCGCCGTCCTCACGCCGGTGGAGCAATTGGCGGCCGTGATGGTGAAGGCATAGCGGGATAGCGCGCTGCCCACCGACGCGAACTGGCCGCTGGCCACCGTGGGCAGATTCACCGTGTACTGCCCGTTCGCGCTCAGATCGCAGGTGCCGCCGGGCGTGAAGGTGACGCTGCCGTTGATCAGCTGATTGAAGTTGATGCCGGGCGCGGCATTGATGCCGCCGATGCCGTCCAGTTGGAATACCGAATACTGGTTGACCGAAGAAGTCCCGCTGGACGGCGCGCCAGTGGTCTTCAGCAACACGATGGAATACTGCAAGACCCGATTGACGGAACCGCCCCTCGGCACATAGATGCCGGTATCGATAGCGCCGCTGCTCTGGGTGTAAGTCTGGCCATTGAAGATGATGCCGATCTGCAAGCCGGGGGCCAAAGCCACTCTCTTCGGATTCACCCAGAAATACACGTTCTCGCCTATGCTCTGCGAGCAGTACAGGCTCAGATTCTGCAATGATGACTGCCAGATGATGGTGCCGGCCGGCGCGTTGGCGGAGACGAACAAATTGCCCGGCAGATTGAAAGTGGAGGTGACGTTGCCGGAACTGTTGCTGCCGTTCCAGCATCCCAGCGCATGGCTGGTCAGCGGCATGGCCAGCATCAGCGCCAGCAGCCATCCATATATTCCGCGGCAGATCAGTTTCTTCATTTTCCTATCGCTTTCCCGGTATCTCTAGTGGCTCGCGCCAAACATCACAGCGGCTCGCAAACGGCATCGGTCCGCATATAGGCCGCGTCGCCCGTCTTCTGCGGCAACTGGTAGCTGAAACGGCATTGCTGGCCGGCGTCGCTGCCCCAGCTCGCCGTCAGCGGCTTGCCTTCCACCCCGCGCAGGAAGGCGCGTCCGCCCTGCCCCACCATGGTGAGGAAATCGTCGCCGCCGCTGACCGTCGCGCCCACCGGCAGATGGCTGCCGTCCGGCCGCTTCAGCGTCACGATCACCGGCTTGCCCTGCTGGGTGTTGAATTTCAGCATCACGATGGCGCCGGCGCGCGGCGCGTCCTGCACGCTGGTTTCCTGCAATTCCACGTCTTGATCCATGCCCTTCGGATCCAGCGTGATCTCGTTGCGGCGGTACGGCATCAGCGAGGACACCACCGCGTAGCCGTTCTTGTTGACGCGCACGCCGTTGGTGTTGCTCACCGCCGCGCCCTCGGCTCCCGGTGCCTCCACCACGGCGAAGGATTCACCCAGCGACTGGGCCGCCGTCACGCCGCCCGGATGGAACACCAGCGCGCCGCTGATGCCGGCATTCGCCTGGGAGTTGCCGCCGCTCGAGCTCGCTCCCGCGGTCAGCGTCGCCACCGAGGTGGCATACTGCACGCTGCCGCCGCCGCCGCTGCTGTTGGCACCGGCGCTGCTGCGATTGCCGCTGGCGTAGACGTTGTAGCTGAGGTTGCGCAATTCGCCGGTGGTGCCGCTCAGATTGATCTGCGCGTTGCCGCTGCGATCGCTGCTGCCGCTGACGCTGGTGCTCAGCAGCGGGGAATACGGCTCGCGGCCCAGCGGCATTGACAGGCTCAGCATGTACTGGTTGACGATGCGGCCGGTCGAATCCTGGGTGCGGCCGGCGGACAGGTTCAGGCTCACCGACTTGAAGCTGTTGCTGTAACCCAGCTGATAAGTCAGATCCCGGCCCTTCTGGTTCCAGTAATCCTGGGTGGAGCCGGTGAAGAACAATTGTCCGCGGCCATCGCCCAGCGGCTGGTCGGCATTGAGCTGGAATTTGTTCTTGGCGCGGTAAACCACGCCGACCTGGTTGATCAGGTTGGCGTAGTCGCGCAGTTCCAGATAGCCATCGGTGGAGAAGCGATAGGCGGCGACCGTGAAGTTGGTGCGCGTCGACTCCATCAGCTTGCTGTAGGTCACCCGATAGCTCTGGCCCTGCATATTGGCGGCGCTGGCGTTGTACGGCAGATTGCTGGCCCAGGACTGGGTGACATCCAGCGCCAGTGCGCCCAGCGGCGTATTGACGCCGGAGCCGAACAGCGCCGACTGGTAATGGTCGGCGGCGATCAGGCCGCCGTACAGGGTCAGGCTGTTGCTGATGCCGCGCTGGTAGGTCGCCTGCACGAAATCGGGCCGCTTGTTGAGCGAGTTGTCGCGCCATTGCGCCGCGGTGATCGCATAGCGCGATTGTCCCTCGCGCAGCAGTTGGGGCACGGCGGCGTAAGGCACGACGAATTTTCGCACGCGGCCGTCCGCCTCGGTGACCGTCACTTCCAGGTCGCCGGAGAAGCCGGTGTTGTAGAGATCGTCGATGCTGAACTCGCCCGGCGGCACCACATTTTCGTAAATCAGATTGCCGTTCTGGCGAATCGATACTTTGGCGTTGGTCTCGGCGACGCCGCGCACCACCGGAGCGTAGCCCTGCATCGACTCCGGCAACATCCGGTCGTCGGAGCTCAGCTGCACGCCGCGGAAGGGCACGCTGCTGAACATGTCTGAGGGCGTGAAGTAATCGCCCAGGGTCAACACCGAGTGCCAGTCGGTCACATCGCGCTGGGTGTAGGCTGACGCGCCCTGGTAGTTGCGCTGGCTCCGGCCGTTGCCGCTGTCCTGCTGCGTCAGCGAGCCGTTATAGCGGAAGCGCCACAAGCCGATGTTCAGGCCGGCGTTGGCGCCGAAATAATATTGCGTCGACTTGCCGGCGCCGCCGTTGTCGTAGCGATAGCCATTGGCGTTGTAATTGAGGAAGCCGGCGAACGGCGCGCCGGCGTCCCAGTATTCCGGCGCGACGTAGCCGCGCGCCTGGGCCCGCATGTATTTCTGCGGAATGCTGACATCCAGGCGCAGATCCGAGCTGTTGAAGCTGGAGAATGCGCCGGGCACCACCGTGGCGATGTCGACGCAGCGGGCGGGCTCATCCCGTCCCGGGACGCCGGCCGCATTCCCCACCTTCGTGAAATCCACGCCCAGCTCATCCATCATCGCGCGGTTGAAGCAGGCCAGCACCTTGCCTTCAGCCAGCTCCTTCATCTGCACGTCGCGGCGGCCTATCCAGACGGCATTGGCGTAGACGTCGGCGCGGTAATTGCCGGGAAAAGCACCGCCCATCTGGTTGAAGCGGGAAAGATCGACTTTTTTCCCGTTGGAATTCTGATTGATGAAGACTGGATTGAATTGCACATCACCCAGCGCGGCGTTTTCCGCCGCGGACGTATCCGCCAAGGCAGCCTGGCCGCCGAACAAGCCGAAAATCAACAAGCTGAGCGGGCTAAGGGCCCAGCTGTTATCGGACTGTCGTGTCATCAAGTGCTTCATGGCTAGATCGTCTCCTGCGGGAGCGCGCAGCCCCGGCAGGCCTACGCTGGAATTATCAGGGAGCTAAGGGCGCGCTGTGCATGACTGGGGCGCCGTAATCGTTGATGCTTTCGTAGGTGAGCTTCGCGCCTGCGTCCGGCTTGAGCTTCAAGTCCTTCAGCGCGAAGTCGTGGCTGCCGCCCGGCGGCACCATGCCGCCATCGGTTTCGTACTCATGCTTGCCCACCAGCAGCATCGCCCGGTTCAGCGAGACGTTGTACGCGGCGCGGTTGGACGCGCGCAGCATGTAGCCCTTGCCGCCGGCCTGCGGCAGCAAAGACCAGGAAAGCTTGTCGGCTGCATCGTCCGGCGTGCCCGGCAGGCCGGCGGGACGATAGAACAGCTTGATGCGGGAACGGAAAGCCACTTGCATGAAATTGCGCTGCTCGTTGCCGGCCTTCGGCAGCGGCGGCACATCCAGCACATTCAGCCAGAACACCGACTCGCGTTCTTTGGGCAGATCGGCGCCGGTGAAGGTCAGGCGCAAGGTTTGGCCTTTGGCCGGGTCCACGCGGAAAATCGGCGGCATGATCAGGAAAGGCGCGTCGGCGGTGTCTGGAACGGATTTCTCGTTGCCGCTGTCGGCCCACACCTGCACCAGGGACGGTTCCTTGCCCGGGTTGTTGACCTTGACGGTCACTTCGCGGTCTTCCGCCTTGTACACGACGCGGGTTCCGGAAATCACCACGCCGGCCGAGGCCGCACTGGTCCATACCGAGCCGGCGATCGCCAGGGCGAGCGCTCCTCGCCATACTGCTTGTTTCATTTCCTAACCCGCCTCCATGCAAAAGATGCCGGCGGGCGGCTCGCGGGCCGCCTGCCGGATGACGCCTGTTACTGGTAGGTCATCGAGTACTGAACGCTGGTGTTCACCGAACCCGCGCCAGCCGCGCCGGTGGCGATGTACTGGGCGTAGTAGCCCATCGTGGCGGCGCCGCCGCTGATGGCGACTTGCTGCGAGTTGGCGTTGGTGCTCAGGTTGATGGCGTTGAAGGTGTTGTTCAGCAGCTGAACTTCAACGTTGGAAGCCGAGCCGGCGCCGGTGCTGTTCAGCAGGTTGCCGGAAGTCGGGTTCACGGTCGGGCCCACTTCGAAGCGGGTCTGCGCGCTCTTCAGGCTGGACGGGCAGTTGCTCAGGTTGATCGCGAACGGGGTGGCGCCGGCGGTCTGGCCGGTGCTGGCCAGCGAGGAAGCGCCCACGGTCGGCAGGTTCACGGTGACGTTGGAGCCGGAAGTGCCGGCGATGGTGCAGGTCTGGGCAACGATGTTTCCAGTGACGGTGATTTTGCCGTCAGCGGCCATGGCGCCGGAAGAGTACACGCCCAAGCCGATCAAAGCTGCAGTTACGATCTGTTTCATTTAATAGTCTCCGTTGAAATTGCAGGCAGTGCATTTGCCCGATTGCCTGCCCGCAGGGGGCAGAAGTTGAAGAGCTGTCCGACACGTCAAGGCATCTTCGGCAATCTTGCGATCCCTGCCTGCACTTGAGATGTTCCGGCGCCGAGCCCGTCCGAAGCCGGCTTCGCTGCCGCCAATTTTCAATAAAACAATAATCAGATTTCACAAAACACATCAAATCTAATCAAAGCCATCTGACAGTCGTTCGTCATCAGATTGAAAAAAAGAGGTGGGCAAAACCCTGAAGATCGGCGGCGGACGTCGTTGAAAACGGCCGTCTTTCGCCTTCCATGGCTGGACAATGCTCAGCTTCATCGCATCTGGCATCCCTTGCCGGGAACCTCCGCTTGCGCGGTTTAGCTGCGATATGGACGTAAGGTTAAATCAAAAAAGACATAACTTTCAACATCTTCTTACTTGAGCATTTATGTAAAAATTAAAATCAATCCATTGATTAAAAAGGATTTTTATCAAGATAACAGTTTGTCATGGCTGTACTGGCGTGTCGCATTCTTGCATCAAATTAACAACATTTTAAACTTTTAATTTAATAAATACGCCAAATTCCAAAGAAAAGGCAAACCATAATGACATTTTCATTTCCATTACCAATAATGCCCGAGCCGCCACTATCCGCACTGTCATCGCGCAGTTAGACTGAACGGCTGCGCACCGAACGGAACCCGCCCGACATGACCCCCTCCTCCAGCCAATACCTGACGCTCAATCAACGCCGCTGCCACCTGCGCCGCTGGGGCGACGACGACGCGCCGCTGCTGGTGCTGCTGCACGGCTGGATGGACAGCTCCGCCACGTTTCAATTCATGGTGGACGCGCTGCAAGGAGAGTGGCGGGTCGTCGCGCCCGACTGGCGCGGCTTCGGCGATAGCCAATGGAATGACGGCAGCTATTATTTCCCCGACTACCTGGCCGACCTCGACGATCTGCTGCGCCAACTGTCGCCGGACCAGCCGGTCAACCTGCTGGGACACAGCATGGGATCGATGATCGCCGGCATCTACGCCGGCGTCTGCCCGCAAAGAGTGGCGAAGCTGGTGCTGGCCGAAGGCTTCGGCCTCAACCCCACCCGGCCGGCCGAGGCGCCAGGCCGTTACGGCCGCTGGCTGCGGGAAACCAGCCAAGCGATCGGGTTCGAACCGATGGAAAGGCCGGAGCAGGCGGCGAGCAAGCTGATCGCCCGCAATCCGGGTTTGACGCCCGAGCGGGCGCGCTGGCTGGCCGCGGAGCTGACCCGGCCGGTAGACGGCGGCGTGGTCTACCGCGCCGACCCGCGCCATAAAATGGTCAACCCAGTGCTGTATCGGCTGGAGGAGGCGATGGCCTGTTGGCGCCGCATCACCGCGCCGGTGCTGTGGCTGCTGGGCGAGCAGCCGTTCGGCCACCCCGTCGTCAGCGACGTGATGGCCACGCTGGACCAGCGCCGCGCCTGTTTCGCCCGCCTCAGCGAGGCCACGATCACCGGCGCCGGCCATATGCTGCAATGGGAGAAACCGGAACAAATGGCTGCCGAAGTCGAACGCTTCCTGCTGCGGCAAGACTAAGCGCCGCCGACAAAGCCTCGCAGAGAAGCTGAGCCAAGGCGCGCCGACGCAAGCAATGCCAGTGGTACGACAAGGAGGCGCAACGCGGGATCAGGGGTTTTGTTCGCGTGTCGAAAAGGGCAGTAACGGCTCCGGCCCCCTGCGGCTAGCCCAGATAGCGCGCTTCCAGATGAGCGCGGTAATGCGCCGGATTCAACGCTTCGCCGGTGGCGCGCCTGACCAGTTCCTCGGTGGTCCAGCGGCTGCCCTGGGTCCAGATGTTTTCGCGCAGCCAGCCGAACACCGGCTCCAGCTCCCCCCGGCCGATCTTGTCGTCCAGCCCCGGCTCCCGCCGCCGCAGCGTCGCGAAATACTGCGCCGCGTACATCGCGCCCAAGGTATAGCTGGGGAAATAGCCGAAAGTGTCGGTCCAGTGGATGTCCTGCAGACAGCCGTCGCGGTAGTTTCCGCGCGTGTCCACGCCCAGGTAGGCCATCATCTTTTCATCCCATAGCGCCGGCACGTCTTCGGCTTCGATCTCGCCGTCGATCAGCGCTCGCTCGATCTCGAAGCGCAGGATCACGTGCGCCGGGTAGCACAGTTCGTCGGCGTCGACGCGGATGTAGCCGGGTTCGACCCGGGTGAACAGCTTGGCCAGGTTGTCGGCGTCGAAGGCCGGCTGAGCGCCGAAATGGCGGCGCAGCATCGGCGCCAGCAATTGCAGGAAGCCGCGGCTGCAACCCAGTTGCATTTCGAACGACAGGCTCTGGCTCTCGTGTATGCCCATCGAGCGGGCGCGGCCGACCGGCAGCGACAGCAAATCTCGCGGCAGGCCCTGTTCGTAGCGGGCGTGGCCGGTCTCATGAATGATGCCCATCAGGCTCTGGACGAAATCGTCGTCGCGGTAGCGGGTGGTGATGCGCACGTCCTCGGGCACGCCGCCGCAGAACGGGTGGGCGCTGACATCCAGCCTGCCGCCGTCGAAATCGAATCCCAGCAGCCTCATCGCTTCCAGGCCCAATTCGCGTTGCCGCTCGACCGGAAACGGCCCCTGCGGCCGGATCACCGCCTCGCCGGCCTGCTTGGCGCGGACCTGGGAGATCAAGCCGGGCAGCCAGGTCTTCACGTCGTCGAAGATGCGCGCGATCTCGGCGCTCTTCACGCCCGGCTCGTACTTGTCCAGCAACGCGTCGTAACGGCTGACGCCGTTGGCCTCGGCCAGCAGCGCCGCCTCTTGCCGCGCCAGCCTCAGCACCTCGCGAAAATTGGGCAGGAACCCCCGCCAGTCATTATTCTTGCGCTGGCTGCGCCAGGCATGCTCGCAGCGCGCGGCGGCCAGCGTTTTGGCCTCCACCAGCTCGGCGGGCAGCAAGTTGGCCTGCCGCCATTCCCGGCGCATCTCGCGCAGATTGGCGCGTTGCAACTCGTCCAGATCCTCCCGCTCGGCTCGGCTCAGCTGCTGCGCCAGCTCCGGAGCGGTGATCAACTGATGCATCAGCACCTGCAGCTCGGCCTGGGCGGCGGCGCGCGCCTCGTTGCCCTTGGCCGGCATCATCGCCGCCTGATCCCAGCTGGCGATGGAACCTAGATGGCCGAAATGATGCAGCCGTTGAAAAGTGCGGGTCAGGCTCTGATAGGCCGTCTGATGTCCCATCGCATTCTCCTTTGTGTAGAAAACGCATGTTCACATCGCCAGCCTAGCGGGTCAATCATGGGAATTCATCCATATGAACAAAGGATGGAAAGCGCAACGCGCATGGCAGGCACAAAAGCAACTGATGAGTTTTACTCACCAAAATCCTTCACCGCGCCCCGCTTTTCCGATGATGGGAAAAAGGGAAGGACTGCCAGTAGCCGAAATACTCGCGCACCAGCGCCAGTAGCTGTTGCCTGGCAGCAGCGTCCGCCAGATGCTGTAACAGCGCGTCCACCGCCATCCGGTAATGGCTGGAGGTGGGAGGATGGGGATCGAGCAGGAAAAGCAAGGCCTTGAGCAGATGTTCGCGCTGAAGGATATCGGCCTCGCCGGCGCCGTCTTCGAACGATTTGCCCAGATACAGGCCCAGCGAGGGCGGAAAACGCGAAAAGCCGGATTCGCGCATCGCGCCCAGCAGCGCGTTGAAATCGCCATGCCAGGGAAAATCCGGGTTATGGATGGAAAAGCCGGCGCGGGCCGTCATTTCCACCATTTTCTTCATGTCGTCGAGCCAGAAATAATAGAACTCGCGGGCGCAGGTGATGGCCAGCACTCGCTCGGATTGCCCGCAATCCGCGACGAAGCCCCCGACATGGGCGTGATAATCGCCGGAAGTCCGCTTCGCGCCGGCAAGCCGGGCCAGCAAACGCCCCAGCATTTCCCGCCGCGCCGCCACCACCCCGTCGTCGGCGCCCAGCCGGGCAATCAGCTTCAGATAGGCATCCAGCGTCGCCTCGCGGGGATTCATGCCCCAGCCCTCGCAACCATCGCACTCTCCCATGGCGGCGGAAACGCCGCGCCTCCGATAGCGATAACGCAGCCGGAGCCGGCAGGAGGACAGGCGGCGCTAAACGCGGCGCGGACGCAGCGCCAGCCGCAGATCCCGTCCCACATTGCCGATGTCGGCGATATCCAGCTCGATCTTGTCGGCCAGATCCTCCAGCGCCGGCCAGGCGAACAAGCCGCGCGCGGCGTCGCCGGCCAACGACGGCGCCAGGTACAGCACGATCTCGTCCACCAGCCCGGCGCGCAACATGGCGCCGTTGAGGCCGGCGCCGGCCTCCACCATCAGTTCGTTGATGCCGCGCCCGGCCAGTTGCGCCAGCAGATCGGCCAGATCGGCCTTGCCATCGCGGCGCGCCAGCGCCAGGACATCCACCCCGCGTTCGCGGAACGCGGCCAAGCGGCCCTCGTCCGTCTCGCAGCTCGCCAGCAATGCGCCGCCATCCTGGTAGACGCGCGCGCCGGCATCGGTGCGCAAATCGCCGTCCAGCACCACCCGCCAGGGCTGCGCCGCCACCTGCAGCTCGCGCACGGTCAATTGAGGATCGTCGGCCAGCACGGTGCCGCTACCGGTCAGGATCGCGCCATGCGCGGCGCGCAGCCGCTGCACGTCCATCCTCGCCTCCGGCCCGGTGATCCATTTGCTGCGGCCGTTCAGCAACGCGGTCTTGCCGTCCAGCGTGGAGGCGGCCTTCAGCGTCACCCAGGGCCGGCCGCGCTCGACGCGCGACAGGAAGCCGCGGTGCGTCCAGCGCGCCTCGGCCTCCATCAACCCCGCCGACGCCTCGACGCCGGCCGCGCGCAGCATGGCGATGCCTCGGCCCGCCACTTCATGATAGGGGTCCACCATCGCCGCCACCACCCGCGCGACGCCTTCGGCGATCAGGCGCGCCGCGCACGGCGGCGTGCGGCCATGGTGGCTACACGGTTCCAGCGTCACGTAGGCGCTGGCGCCGCGCGGGCTTTCGCCCCGCGCGAGACAGTCCTTGATCGCCTGGATTTCGGCATGGTCGCCCCCCACCGCCAGCGTCGCGCCCTCGCCCACCACCCGGCCGTTGTTGACCAGCACGCAGCCGACGCCGGGGTTCGGCGCCGCCCGCCGCGTCGCGCCCTCGGCCAGGCGCAGCGCGCGCTGCATGTACAGGTAGTCGTCGGCGCTATAGTCCGTCATGTTCGATTCTTCCACTCATCGGCCAGCAGGCCGTAGCAACGCATATTCCAGAAGCGGCCGCCCAGGAACTGCGCGTCGCGCAGCTCCCCCTCCAGCCGGAAACCCAGCCGCTCGGCGACGCGGCAGCTGCGCAGATTCTCCGGCGCGCAGCCCAGCTCCAGCCGGCGCAGCGCCAGGTCTTCGAACGCGTAGTTCAACAATAGCGTCAACGCGCGCGACATCACGCCCCGGCCGACGTGGCTGTCGGCCAGCCAGTAGCCGAGGCGGGCATAGCGATGGACGGCGCTGATGCCGTGCAGCGAACAAATGCCGGCGATTTCGCCATCCGCCAGAATCACCCGGTGCGCGCAGCGTCCCTCGTCATTGCCTTGTGCCTGCAAGCGCAGGAAGGCTTCGGTGTCCGCCGCCGATCGCGGCCTGACGATGCCCGCCAACCATTGCGACAAGGTGCCGCGGTGGCGTTCGATCAACGCGTAGATTCGCTCGGCGTCGCGCGCCGGCTCCGGCGGGCGGATCTCCACCGCGCTCATCGCCGCGCCCGCCAGTCGCCGGCCAGCATGCTGTACTGGCAAGCATCGTGATAACGGCCATGCAGATACAGCCCCTCGCGCTGCGCGCCCTCGCGGACGAAGCCCAGGCGCTCGGCCACGGCGCGGCTGCGGGTATTGTCCACGCCCGCCAGGATGGCGATCCGGTTCAACTCCAGCGCGCCGAAACCCGCATCCAGGGCTTGTGCCGCGGCTTCGCCCATCACGCCCTCGCCGACGAAGCGGTCGGCCAGCCAGTAACCAAGAAAGCCGGAGCGATGCAGCTTGCTGATGCCGTGGATGTCGATGCAGCCGGCCAGTTCGCCGTTCCGCTCAACCAGCCAGGACGCGCAGACCGCGCCATTGCGCGCGCCATCGGCGATGCCGGCCAGGAACTGCCGGCTATCCTCAACGCTGCGGGTGGCGTCTACCCAGGGCAGCCAGACGCGCAGCGTGCCGCGGCTTTCGTCTATCAATGCGAACAGCCGCTCGGCGTAGGCAACGTCGGGCGGCAGCAGGGCAACGCGTGTCTGGGCAATGGCGGTCATGGCGTCTCTAAAAATGACAATTAAATTACCCAGCCTAATCAACCCAATACCGGACTGTCAATGCGACGACTTCTGGATTTCCTTGATCGCGTCGGTGAATTCGGAAATATCCTGGAAACTGCGGTAAACCGACGCGAAACGCACATAAGCCACCTTGTCCAGGCGCGCCAGCTCGTTCATCACCATCTCGCCGATCTGGCGGCTGCTGACCTCGCGCTCGCCCAGCTGCAGCAGCTTGTGGCAGATGCGGTCTATCGCCTCGTCCACCAGCGTGGTGGACACCGGCCGCTTGTGCAGCGCGCGCAGGAAGCTGGTGCGCACTTTCTCGATGTCGAACTCGGACCGGTGGCCCGCGGTCTTCACCACCTGCGGCATGCGCACGTCGGCAGTCTCGAAGGTCGTGAAACGCTTGTCGCAGGCCGGGCAGCGGCGACGGCGGCGGATGCTGCTGCCGTCCTCGCTGACGCGGGAGTCGATCACCTGGGTGTCCGAGTTGCCGCAAAACGCGCATTTCATGACAATAATCCTGTGGGTTGCAATAGTTGGATGTTATCAGCAATGCCGCTCGCCCGCACCGCCGGCCATGGCTCGAGCCGGTCCTGGCAAAGAAAAAGCCGCCCCTGCGGGCGGCTTTTATGCATCCGGGCGAGCCGGCTGATTACTTGGCGTACACCGGGAAACGGTGGCACAGCGCGGTGGCCTTCTCGGCGATGCGGGCGATCAGCGCGTCGTCGTTCGGATTGTCCAGCACGTCGGCGACCATATTGGCCACTTCGATGGCCTCGGCTTCCTTGAAGCCGCGGGTGGTGATGGCCGGGGAGCCGATGCGGACGCCCGAGGTGACGAACGGGGTTTCCGGATCGTTCGGGATCGAATTCTTGTTGACCGTGATGTGGGCGCGGCCCAGCAGCGCGTCGGCTTGCTTGCCGGTCAGGCCCTTGGGGCGCAGGTCGACCAGGAACACGTGGCTCTCGGTGCGGCCGGACACGATGCGCAGACCGCGCTCGGCCAGGGTCTTGGCCATGATGGCGGCGTTCTTCAACACCTGCTGCTGGTATTCCTTGAACTCCGGCTGCAGCGCTTCCTTGAAGGCGACGGCCTTGGCGGCGATCACGTGCTCCAGCGGGCCGCCTTGCAGCGTCGGGAACACATTGCTGTTGATGCTCTTCTCGAACTCGGCCTTGGCCAGAATGATGCCACCGCGCGGACCGCGCAGGGTCTTGTGGGTGGTCGAGGTGACGAAGTCGGCGTGCGGCACCGGGTTCGGGTACAGGCCCGCGGCCACCAGGCCGGCGTAGTGAGCCATGTCCACCATGAAGTAAGCGCCGACCTTCTTGGCGATCTGGCCCATGCGCTCGAAGTCGAAACGCAGCGCGTAGGCGGATGCGCCGCCGATGATCAGCTTCGGCTTGGTTTCCATCGCCACGCGCTCCATGTCGTCGTAGTCGATTTCTTCCTTGTCGTTCAAACCGTAGGCGACGATGTTGAACATCTTGCCGGACAGGTTGGCCGGGGAGCCGTGGGTCAGGTGGCCGCCGTGGCCCAGGTTCATGCCCATCACGGTGTCGCCCGGCTTCAGGATGGAGAAGTACACCGCCTGGTTGGCCTGGGAGCCGGAGTGCGGCTGGACGTTGGCGTATTCGGCGCCGAACAGCTGCTTGACGCGGTCGATGGCCAGTTGCTCAACGACATCCACATGCTCGCAACCGCCGTAGAAGCGCTTGCCCGGATAGCCTTCGGCGTACTTGTTGGTCAGCTGGGAGCCTTGGGCTTCCATGACGGCCGGGCTGGTGTAGTTTTCCGAGGCGATCAGCTCGATGTGATCTTCCTGGCGTTGGCATTCAGCCGCGATGGCGGCGGCGAGTTCTGGGTCGAATTTGGCGATCGTCTGGTCAGCAGCGAACATCTTTGACTCATCCATCAAAGGGTTAACGATCCGGGCATTCTACACGAAATGCCCGGATCGAAACCTTAACGTGAAGCAAGCTCGCCCAGGCTGCGTCGCGCCCCTCACACCGCCCAACAGGAGCAGCCCAAAGCGCCGAAAAAGCCCTTGGCATCCGATACCGGCAGCTCCGCGCCCCAGGCCCGCGCATGCTGGTGGCCGTGCATGCCGCAGGCGCTGGCGCAGCCGCAAGCGGCGGAGGCCTGGCGATGCAGCGAATGGCGGCCGGAGCCTTGCGGATCGCCCCAGGCGGCGTAGCCCTTGAAGGTCCGCGCCGGCGACCAGTCCGGCATCGCCGGCGGCAAGGGATTGTCGTCCAGCTCGGCGAAACCGCCCGCGGCGTAAACGACGCGGCCGCCCACCATGGTCAGCTCGGACACCAGGAAGGAGATGTCGTCCTCCGGGCAGGAAAAGAAATCCCGGTCCGGCACGACCAGATCTGCCAGCTGGCCCACTTCGATGCGGCCGCGCCCGCCCTCCTCGTTGGTGAACCAGGCCAGGTTCTCGGTCCACATCCGCAACGCGGTTTCGCGGTCCAGGCAGTTGCGCTGCGGATAGAGCCGCAAGCCGCCGACAGTCTTGCCGGTGATCATCCAGGCCAGCGACACCCAGGGATTATAGGAGGCGACGCGGGTGGCGTCGGTGCCGGCCGACACCTTCAAACCCTTGTCCAGCATGCGGGCGATGGGCGGCGTCGACTCGGCCGCCGCCGCACCGTAGCGCTCGACGAAATACTCGCCCTGGTAGGCCATCCGGTGCTGCACCGCGATGCCGCCGCCCAGCGCGGCGATGCGGTCCATCGAGCGCTCGGAAATGGTCTCGGCGTGGTCGAAAAACCAATTCAGCCCTTGCAGGGGGATGTCGCGATCCACCTTCTCGAACACGTCCAGCGCGCGGGAGATGGTTTCGTCGTAAGTGGCATGCAAGCGCCACGGCCAGCGGTTCTGCGCCAGGATGCGCACCACTTCTTCCAGTTCGCCCTCCATTTCCGGCGCCATGTCGGGACGTGGCTGGCGGAAGTCCTCGAAATCGGCGGCGGAAAACACCAGCATCTCGCCAGCGCCGTTGTGGCGAAAATAATCGTCGCCCTGCTTGTAGCGGACGCTGCCGGTCCAAGCCAGGAAATCCTCCTTTTCCGCCTTCGGCTTCTGGGTGAACAGGTTGTAGGCCAACCGCACCGTCATCTGCCCGGAATCGGCCAGTTGCCGGATCACCTCGTAATCATCCGGGTAGTTCTGGGAGCCGCCGCCGGCGTCGATGACGCCGGTCACGCCCAGCCGGTTCAGTTCGCGCATGAAGTGGCGGGTGGAGTTGAGCTGGTAGTCGAACGGCAGCTTGGGGCCCTTGGCCAGCGTCGCGTACAGGATGGCGGCGTTGGGCTTGGCCAGCAGCAGGCCGGTGGGATTGCCGTTGCCGTCACGGACGATCTCGCCGCCCGGCGGCGCCGGCGTATCGCGGCCGTAGCCCACGGCGCGCAGCGCCGCGCCATTGAGCAAGGCGCGATCGTACAAATGCAGCAGGAAAACCGGCGTGTCCGGCGCGGCGGCGTTGATCTCGTCCAGCGTCGGCAACCGTTTCTCGACGAACTGGTGCTCGGTGAAGCCGCCCACCACCCGCACCCATTGCGGAGCGGGCGTGACGGCCACCTGCCGCCGCAGCATGTCCATCGCGTCGGCCAGCGAGCGCACGCCGTCCCAGCGCAGCTCCATATTGAAGTTGAGCCCGCCGCGCACCAGGTGGGTGTGGTTGTCGATCAGGCCGGGCAACGCGCGCCGCCCCCTGAGGTCGACGACGCGGGTGGCCGCCCCGGCCAGCGCCATGATCTCGGCCTCCTCCCCCACCGCCAGGAAACGGCCATCCTTGACGGCGACGGCGCTTGCCTGCGGTCGCCGCCGGTCCAGCGTGGCGATGCGGCCATTGCGCAGAATCGTATCAGCTGTAGCCATGATGGCTTCTCCCCTGGATATCGGCCGCCGCCGGCGGATAGACGCGGCCGGCAGCGGCGCGGCGATCAGCCTTCGTGGCCGCCGAACATGGTTTTGGCGTAACGGATGCCCAGGCCGTAGCCGCCGCCCAGCTTGGCGGCGATGCCGGTGGTCAGCTCATAGGTGTCGGCGCGCGCCCAGTCGCGCTGCAGCTCCAGCAGGTACTGCAGCGAGGTGATGGGCCGCGCGCCGGCCTGCACCATGCGCTGCATCGCGCGCTCGTGCGCCTCGGTCGAGATGTCGCCGCAAGCGTCGGCGATCACGTAGACCTCGAAACCCTGGTCCAGCGCGGACAGCGCCGGACCGACGATGCAAACGCTGGTCCACAGGCCGGCCAGCACGATGCGGCTCTTGCCGATCTGATTGACGCGGGCGATCACCGCGGCGTCTTCCCAGGTGTTCATCGACGTGCGGTCCAGCATGCGCAAGTCCGGGAACGGCGCGGTCACTTCGTCGAACATCGGACCGGAAAAGCTTTTCTCCGCGACGGTGGTCAGGATGGCGGACACGCCGAATCCGGCGGCGGCGCTGGCGACCAGGCCGGCGTTGTTGCGCAGCGTCGGAATATCGATGGAATGGGTGGCGAAGGCCATCTGCGACTGGTAGTCGATCATGATCAGCGTGTGGTCGCGCGGAGTCAGCAGCAAGGGGCTGGGCGCGGCTGTAGCGGTCGGTTTCATCACGGTTTCTCCATTGTAAATATGCCGGCGGCCGGTTCGATGGACGGGCGTCGGCGGGGGGCCGCCGCCCCACCGCTCGCCAAACGCGTCATTCCCGGGTGTCCACCAGGATCAGTTCGGCATCCTCGCCGGCCTCGACGCGAACCAGGTCCTCGTCGCGGATGGCCGCGCCGTCGCCTGTCTGCAGCGCCACGCCGTTCACCAGGGCCGATCCGGCGGACAGCGCCAGATAGCCGCGACGGCCGGCGCCCAGCCGGTAGTCGGCGCTTTCGCCGGCCTTCAGCGTGGCGCCCAGCACGCGGGCGTCGGCGCGGATCGGCAAGGCCCCGTCATCGCCGGCCATGCCGCTGGCCAGCGCGACGAAGGCGCCGGAGCGGTCGGCCTTGGGAAAAGGCTTGCTGCCCCAAGACGGCTCGCCGCCTCGGCTGTCCGGGTAGATCCAGATCTGGAAGATGCGGGTGGCGACAGGCTCCAGGTTGTATTCGGAATGGACGATGCCGCTGCCGGCGCTCATCACCTGCACGTCGCCAGCCTCGGTGCGGCCGCGGTTGCCCAGATTGTCCTGATGGCTGATCGCGCCTTCGCGGACATAGGTGATGATTTCCATATCGGCGTGCGGATGCGGGGCGAAGCCGCCGCCGCCGGCGATGGTGTCGTCGTTCCACACCCGCAACGCGCCCCAGTGCATGCGCGCCGGGTCGCGGTAGTCGGCGAAGGAGAAATGGTGTTTGGCGTCGAGCCAGCCGTGATGGGCTGCGCCCAGGCTGGCGAAGGGTCGGCGTTCGATCATGGCTTGCTCCTGCGATGGCGGAAGAATGATGTAGCCACTATAAACAGCCGGCATCAGGATTAAAATGGAATAGATTGAATAGCATCATTTCTATTTTAGTCATGATCAACGCGCCATCCTGGCAGTTGACTGCTAGACTTTGCCCCCAACCCCTCCCTTTCCGGCATGGAACATGAAACGACTTCCCGATCTTGAAGCCTGGGCCATCTTCGCCAAAGTAGCCGAATGCGGTTCCTTCGCCCGCGCGGCCGAGGAACTCGCGCTGTCGCAGGCCACCGTGTCCAAGGCGGTGACGCGGCTGGAAGCGAGGATCAAGGCCACGCTGCTGCACCGCACCTCCCGCCGGCTGGCGCTGACGGCGGCCGGCGACGCCGCGCTGGAGCGGGCGGCGCGCATCCTTGCCGAGGGAGAGGCGGTGGAGGCCGACGTCGCCGAGCAATCCGGCAGCCTGCGCGGCACGGTGCGCGTCGCCGCGCCGATGTCCTTCGGCATCTCCCACCTGGCCCCTTTGTTGCCGGAATTCATGGCGCGCCACCCCGAGGTGGAGCTGGATTTTCACTTCAGCGACGAACAGGTGGACCTGGTGGCGAACCGGATGGACCTGGCCCTGCGCATCGCCTCGCCGGCCGATTCCAGCCTGCTGGCCAGGCGCTTGTGCGCGGTGCGCATCCTGCTGGTGGGCGCGCCCTCGTATTTCGAGCGCCACGGCAGGCCGGCCGATCCAGGCGAGCTGGCCGGGCACCGCGCCCTGCGCTACAGCAACGCGCAAAACCGCCATTGGCGCTTCCGCCATGCGGAGAAAGGAGAGTTCGCGCTGGAAGTGCCGACGGCGCTGCGCGTCAACAACGCCGAAGCGCTGGCGCCGGCGCTGCGGGCCGGGCTGGGACTGGCCTTGCAGCCGGAGTTTCTGGCCTGGGAAGACCTGCAGGCGGGCCGCCTGGAAGCGGCGATGCCGGGCTGGGAGGTCGATCCCATCGCGCTGTACATCCTGACGCCGCCGGGACGCGGGCGGCCGGCGCGCGTGCAAGCGCTGATCGACTATCTGGCGGAAAAACTGGCCGGCGCGCCCTGGGTGCGGATGGAAGACGACGCCGGCTGACGGGCAAAACAAAGCCCCGCTAGAGGCGGGGCCGATTTTCGAAGATCGCGGCCTTACAAATCGTCGGCGGTGAAGAACAGCGGCACGCCGTCCCGGCTTTCCGCCTGCAGCTCCGCCAGCACATGCACGTCGCGCACATGGCATTCGCGCATCAGCTCGCGGAAGTTCTCTTCTATCAGCTTGACGTTGTCCAGCGACGCCAGCGGCCAGACGAAGCCTTCCCAATTGCGCTCATCGCCCTTGGCCGACAAGGTGAAGTGCAGCTCGCCGTTGTCGTGAGCGGACAGAATCGCCACCGGGTCCTTGTCCAGCTCGCGCAGGCGGCGGATCTGGCTGCTGGCGAACACCTGCAGCGCCACTTCGAAGCGGGCGAAGTTGCCGGCCACCAGCGCCTGCATCGCCGGCAGCGGCGGACGGGCGATCGGGAACAGCGTCACGCCTTCGGTCTTCAGCTGCTCGCCGAGGAATTTCATCACCGGCATGCCCCAGGCGCCGACCAAGCCGCCCAGCTTCACTGGCGGCTCCGCGCCGTCGCGCAGGATCGCCGCGCCCAGCAGATAGCGCAGGAATACGCCCTCTTCCTTCACCGTGATCGGCGCCGGCTGGCTAGGCAGGCCATTGCGCGCGTCGGCGCCCTGGCGCGACATCTCGTACAGTTTGACCGCGTCGAGGCCGGTCAGGCTGTCCGGGTGCAGCAGCGCGCCGCCCAGCGCGGCGTCGCCGTCGGCGAACACGCCATGCCGGCGCAAGAGATCGTTCAGGCCATCGATATCGGCGATTTCGGCCGGCAGCGTCGCCTGCTCGCGGCTGCCCGCCACCAGCACCAGCGGCAGCGCGAACAGCGCCACATTGGCGCTGCCGCCTTCCACGGTCTGGCGCAAGGCGTCCCATACCACCTGGTAGCAGGCCTGGGACGGCACCATCGCCAGCGCGACGGAGATGGACAGCAGCTCGCGGCGCTGCAGCATTTCGTCCATCGCGCCCGCCAGCCCTTGGCGCCACATTTCGCGGTCATCCGCATTCGGCGCGTCCAGCACCGACTGGGCGTGATGGATCAGGCGGTTGGTCAGGGAAACCTGCGGGTGGTACTGGCGCGGATCGGGAAGAATATGGCGGACGGCGTCCATGGTGCTGACATCCTGCAACTATCGAAAGCGCCTATTGTGGCACAGCCGCCACGTTCTTGCGCGGAGGGAAGCGAGCCATGCCAACGGGCTGAAGCAATGGAAAATCAGGCATTCCAGCAGGCAATGTATCAAGGCGCGACAAAAACTTACATTTCTCGACATTTTCGAAAACGCACATGTTGACACTCGGTACCGCAATCCGGATAATCCGTTCTCGTTGAGATGCAGCAATTGCTTCTTGATAGTTTCTCCTCTATTTCTCCTTTGTAGACTTGGCGCGGGCCGTAAGGCACCGCGCATTTTTTTTGCCCGCCCGCCACACAAACACTCCCAAAAATATTAAAAATCATTGCTGTACGGACATTCCGTCACAATGGAACCGCCAGAAGCCTCCCGCCCCGCAGCTTGCGGCGCAAGCGGCAGCGCCTCTTTTTCATCGCTGTTCAACAGTCTATCAAAATGCCATTGGTGTATAATTGAAAATATATCAATTCCATATGCATTTAACAGATATTTCATTTTCGAAACAAAACGAATCTTCGGCGGACAGTATTGTTCGGTTTTTCACGAAGTGAACCGAACAACCTAGAGAAAAAGCTTGAAGGGGAATACTTGGACGGACCGCGCGCGGCTTGACGAGTTCCCAACTGTCAGACAACGCAGGCGCATGCTAACAGGATCACGCTGCGGCATTATGACAATAATCAATACCCAATAACTTTCGCCCCACCCAGACCGGCCTCCCCATCCGCCGGCCCGGGAACCGCCATCCTTGCCGCGCGGTCTCAGACCTTCTCCTCGCCCAAACCTTTCCACATGCCGATACACAGCCTCCATCTCGCCGGGTTTCGCTCGATACGCAAGCTGACGCTTGAATTGGACTCGCTCAACGTTGTCGTCGGCCCCAATGGTTGCGGCAAATCGAATCTGTACAAGGCCATCCAGTTGCTGCATGCGGCGTCCGAAGGCCGGCTGTCCGCCGCGCTGGCCCAGGAAGGGGGCGCGCAGAAGGCGATGTGGGCCGGCGGCGCCCGCCGCGGCGACAAGCCGCGCGCGCCGAAACGGATGATCCTGTCCGCCCGCCTGGACGACTACGACTACGAACTGCAACTGGGCTACCCGGAACCCAGCCTCAGCCTGTTCTCGCTGGACCCGCTAGTGAAGGAGGAAAGCCTGTGGCTGGCCGGGCACGGCCGGCGGCCTTCCACGCTGCTGCTGGAGCGCCGCAACCAGGCCGCTTTTCTCTGCGGCGTGGAAGGCGAGCGGAACAGCTACCCGGCCAGCCTGCGCGCCGAGGAGTCCATCTTCGGCCAGCTGGCCGAGCCGCACCGCTATCCGGAACTGTCCCAAATCCGCGAGACACTGCGCAACTGGCGCTTCTACCACGAGTTCGCCGTCTGGCCCGGCTCGCCGCTGCGCGCGCCTCAGGTCGGCATCCGTTCGCCGGTGCTGGCGCACGACGGCGCCAATCTGGCCGCCGCGTTCCAGACCATCGTCGAGATCGGTGATCGCGAGCTGCTGGACAGCATGCTGGCCGACGCTTTCCCCGATTGCCGCTTCCTGGTGGACACGCAGCAAGGGCGCTTCCAGATGCTGATGCAGCGCGACGGTCTGCTGCGGCCGCTGGAGGCCGCCGAGCTGTCCGACGGCACGCTGCGCTTCCTATGCCTGGCGGTGGCGCTGCTCAGCCCCCGGCCACCCGCCTTCATGGCCTTGAACGAGCCGGAAAACAGCCTGCATCCGGCCTTGCTGCCGGCGCTGGCGCGGCTGATCGCCGAGGCCAGCCGCCACAGCCAGCTGTGGGTGACCAGCCACTCGCCGGAATTGGCCGAGCGGATCCGCCGCCACCGACCGCTGAAAACCTTCCAGCTCGCCCAGCAGGATGGCGAAACCCTGCTGCGGAACGACTGACACCCCTCGCATCGACCAAGCCGCCTCCAGGCGGCTTTTTTGCATGCCATTTTTAAGAAAATTCGCCGATTTTATACAACATGCCAATCAAGTAACGCGATATGCGGGGAACTCCGGTCATATGGTCAAGGTCCTACCCCTGTCTTGTTTATTTTATTCAACACTATGTGTAAAAAATTCTTCTCCCCTCTGCTCGTTGCCTGGCTGATCCTGATGGCGGCCATCGTCTGTGAAATCGTCGGCACCTCGTTCATGGCGGTCGCCGCCCGCAGCGGCGGCTATCTGGGCTATGTCTGGATGTCGCTGGCGCTGGCGCTGTCCTACTATTTGCTGTCCCTCGCGCTGCGCGCGATCTCGGTCGGCGTCGCCTACGCGGTGTGGGAAGGTTTGGGCCTGGTCGGCCTGACCGCGGTCAGCGTCTGGCTGTTCGGCGAAAAGCTGGTGCCGCAGGAAGTGTTTGGCCTGGGCCTCGCGCTGCTGGGCCTGGTCTGCGTGACAATGGGCGAAACCCATGATGAGGAGGCCGCGGCATGAAAACCGTTTACCTGTTGTTCGTGCTGGCCTCCGCGCTGATAGAAGTGGGCGCCAACCTGATGCTGGAAAAATCAGACGGTTTCCGCCGCCGCGCCTGGGGCATAGGCGCCATCCTGCTGGTGTGGCTGGCCTTCGCGCTGCTGGGCCAAGCGGTAAAAGGCATGGATCTAGCCATCGCCTACGCCTTGTGGGGCTCCATCGGCATTCTCGGCACCGCCATCGGCGGCCGCCTGCTGTACAAGCAAAAACTGAAGCCGATCGGCTGGGCCGGCATCGGCATCGTCGCGGCGTCGGTGGTGACCTTGTCCACCGTGTAAATCAGCCAGGCCCGAAAATTCCACCGTCCCGAGCGGGACAGCGGCGAAATTTTCAGGCCCGCCTGGAACAAAAAAGGGGGAGGCGCTTGGCCTCCCCTTCTATTTCGGCGTGTCGCCTTAGGTGCGTCGCCCCTGGCGGGGTGACGCACCCTACGCTTTATTTATTTGCGTTCCACTTGCGACACATCGCGCACCGCGCCGGTGTCGGCGCTGGTGGTCATCGCCGCGTAGGCGCGCAAGGCCGGGCTGACCACGCGTTCGCGACCGACGGGCTTCCAGGCGTCGCGGCCCCTGGCGTCCATCGCGGTTCGGCGCTTGGCCAGCTCCTCGTCAGACACCGCCAGATGGATGCGGCGGTTGGGGATGTCGATCTCCACGGTGTCGCCCTCTTGCGCCAGGCCGATCGCGCCGCCTTCGGCCGCTTCCGGCGACGCGTGGCCGATGGACAGGCCGGAGGTGCCGCCGGAGAAGCGGCCGTCGGTCAGCAGCGCGCAGGCCTTGCCCAGGCCCTTGGACTTCAGATAGGACGTCGGGTACAGCATCTCCTGCATGCCCGGGCCGCCTTTCGGCCCCTCGTAGCGGATGATGACAATGTCGCCGGCGACGATCTGGTCGGCGAGAATGCCCTCCACCGCCGCGTCCTGGCTTTCGAAGATGCGGGCGCGGCCGGTGAATTTCAGTATCGATTCGTCGACGCCGGCGGTCTTCACGATGCAGCCGCGCTCGGCGATATTGCCGTACAGCACCGCCAGGCCGCCGTCCTGCGAGTAGGCGTGGGCCTGGTCGCGGATGCAGCCGTCGGCGCGGTCGTCGTCCAGCGTCGGGTAGCGCATGCTCTGGCTGAAGGCGATGGTGGTGGCCACGCCGCCCGGGGCCGCGCGGAACAGGCGGTGCGGCTCGCTGCCTTCGCCGTGGCGCATCACGTCCCACTGCTCCAGCGCCGAGCCCAGCGTCGGGCTGTGCACGGTGGCGACGTCGCGGTGGATCAGGCCGGCGCGGTCCAGCTCGGCCAGGATGCCGATCACGCCGCCGGCGCGGTGAACGTCCTCCATATGGTATTTCTGCGTCGCCGGCGCCACCTTGGACAGGCACGGCACTCCGCGGCTGATGCGGTCGATGTCGGCCATCTTGAAATCGACGCCGGCCTCGCTGGCTGCGGCCAGCAAGTGCAGCACAGTATTGGTCGAGCCGCCCATCGCCACGTCCAGGCTCATCGCGTTCTCGAAGGCCTCTTTGGTGGCGATGCCGCGCGGCAGGATGGAGAAGTCCTCGCCCTCGTAATGGCGCTTGGCCAGCTCGACGATCAGGCGGCCAGCCTTGAGGAACAGCTCTTTCCGGTCGGCGTGGGTGGCCACCAGGCTGCCGTTGCCGGGCAAGCTCAGGCCCAGCGCCTCGGTCAGACAGTTCATCGAGTTCGCCGTGAACATGCCGGAGCAGGAGCCGCAAGTGGGACAGGCGGAGCGCTCGACGCGGTCGACGTCCTCGTCGGACACCGCGCTGTTGGCGGCCTCCACCATCGCGTCCACCAGGTCCAGCTTGCGCACTTCGTTGCCCCACTGCACCTTGCCGGCCTCCATCGGCCCGCCGGAGACGAACACCACCGGGATGTTGAGGCGCATCGCCGCCATCAGCATGCCGGGGGTGATCTTGTCGCAATTGGAGATGCACACCAGCGCGTCGGCGCAGTGGGCGTTGACCATGTATTCCACGCTGTCGGCGATCAGGTCGCGGCTGGGCAGGCTGTACAGCATGCCGCCGTGGCCCATGGCGATGCCGTCGTCGATGGCGATGGTGTTGAATTCCTTGGCGACGCCGCCGGCTTTTTCTATCTCGCGCGCCACCAGCTGGCCCATGTTCTGCAGATGCACGTGGCCGGGCACGAACTGGGTGAAGGAGTTGGCGATGGCGATGATGGGCTTGCCGAAGTCGGCGTCTGTCATTCCGGTGGCGCGCCACAGCGCGCGGGCACCCGCCATATTGCGGCCGGCGGTGGAAGTGCGGGAGCGGTATTGAGGCATGATGCATCCTTAATCGGTAAACAAAACCGGTCGTCGTTCCGTCACGCCAGCAGGGTAAGCTGGCGGCGGTTGGTCCGCGGGTGCCGGGTGGACCAACCATGATGCCGCATCGCCGCGGGTGAGCGGCGCGACGGCGGGGAACGCTTTCCGTATAATCTCGTCACATTTCTTTTACCGCAAACGCACATCACTGACAAATGCTGATTCATCCTCAGTTCGATCCGGTGGCTATCCACCTGGGCCCGCTGGCCGTTCATTGGTACGGCCTGATGTACCTGCTGGGCTTCGCCCTGTTCCTCACCATGGGCAAATACCGCCTGAAAAACGGCAACGACGTGCTCACCGTGCCGCAGCTGGACGACATGCTGATGTACGGCGCGGTCGGCGTGGTGGTGGGCGGCCGCCTGGGCGAGGTGCTGTTCTACCAGCCCGGCTACTACTTCAGCCATCCGCTGGAAATCTTCATGGTGTGGAAAGGCGGCATGTCCTTCCACGGCGGCTTCCTCGGCGTGCTGATCGCGGTGGCGATCTACGGCCGCAAGGTGGGCCGCGGCTTCTGGCAGCTGACCGACTTCGTCGCGCCGCTGGTGCCGCTGGGCCTGGCCGCCGGCCGCGTCGGCAACTTCATCAACGGCGAGCTGTGGGGCCGCGTGGCCAGCCCGGACCTGCCGTGGGCGATGCTGTTCCCGCAGGCTCGGATGGAGGACATCGCCGAGGCCCAGCAATCGGCCGACCTGATGAACATGCTGATGCAGTACGGCGGCCTGCTGCGACACCCGTCGCAGCTGTACGAATTCGCGCTGGAGGGCATCGTGCTGTTCGGCGCGCTGTGGATCTACAGCGCCAAGCCGCGCGCCACCGGCAAGGTGTCGGCGCTGTTCCTGATCGGCTACGGCCTGGCCCGCTTCATCAGCGAATACTTCCGCAATCCGGATGCCGGCATCTTCGGCAAGTCCGACGTGATCAGCATGGGCCAGTGGCTGAGCCTGCCGATGATCGTGATCGGCATCGGGCTGCTGGTATTCTTCGGCCGGCGCAAACAGGGCTGAGCGTTTTGATGCGAAGGGCCGGGACATCCCGGCCTTTTTTGCGCCCGGCAAACGCGACACGCCAGCTTTAAAACAAATTCCGGAATATATAACTAATTTTTTATAATTTCTGGATATTAATTCATTCGGATAAGATGGCGGCAATCAGCTTCACATCGGCAAACAACCCTACAAGGCTCGCCATGAAAAAGACCATTGCCCTCGCACTCGCCGTTGCCCTGACTTCCACCGCCGCCCTGGCCGACCGCCTGGATGACATCAAGAAAGCCGGCGTGCTGCGCGTCGCCGCCTTCGACAGCAACCCGCCGTTCGGCTTCCTGGACGCCAAGACCCGCCAGATTTCCGGCCTGGACGTCGACGTGGCCCAGCATATCGCCAAGAAACTGGGCGTGAAGCTGCAACTGATCCCGACCAACCCGGCCAACCGCGTGCCGTTGCTGGTGTCCGGCAAGGCCGACATCGTCGCCGCCAACTTCACAGTCACCGACGAGCGCAAGAAGCAAGTGGACTTCAGCCTGCCCTACTTCGCCTCCGGCCAGCAGTTCATCGTCCGCAAGGGCGCGCTGCAGAAGCCGGAGCAGCTGGCCGGCCTGCGCGTAGGCGTGGACAAGGGCACCACCCAGGAAGTGTACCTGCGCGACAAGTACCCGAAGACCACCGTCGTCGCCTATGACGACACCCCGCTGGCCTTCACCGCGCTGCGCAACGGCAACGTCCAGGCCATCACCCAGGACGGCTCCAAGCTGGCCGCGCTGTTGGCCAACGCGCCGGACAAGGCCAAGTACGAACTGGCGCCGTTCACGCTGACCCGCGAATTCCAGGCCATCGGCCTGCCCAAGGGCGAGGCGCGGCTGACCAAGGTGGTCAACGAGACGCTGCGCGAACTGGAAAAGAGCGGCGACGCGGCCAAGATCTACGACCATTGGTTCGGCCCCAAGACCAAGGCGCCGCTGCCGCGCGACTTCAAGATCGGCGACGCGGCCTGATCCCAGGCTCGTCCCGCCTCGCAACCGCCGGTTCCCGCCGGCGGTTTTGCCGTTTCGACGTTCGGTAGAAAGACACACGCATGACCCCACCCGCCTGGCTCGGCCACAACTGGCTGGAGCCGCACTATCTCGTCTGGCTGGGCAAGGGCGCGCTGCTGACCGGCTGGCTGTCGCTGCTGGTCATCGCCGCCGCCAGCCTGCTCGGCGTCGCGCTGACCGCGCTGCAGGACGGCGGCCCGCGGCCGCTGCGGCTGGCGACGCGGCTGTTCCTGGAGCTGCATCGCAACACGCCGCTGATGGTGCAGCTGCTGCTGTGGTATTTCGGCGTGTCCGGCCTGCTGCCGGACGAGGCGAAAATCTGGCTGAACACGCCGCGCGCGTTGGCGCTGCCCTTCGGTCTGGCCCTGCCGTGGCCGTCGTTCGAATTCCTGGCCGCCTTCACCGCGCTGACGCTGTACAGCGCCGCCTTCATCAGCGGCGAATTGCAGGCCGGGCTCAACGCGGTGCCCAAGGGCCAGCGGCTGGCGGCGCGCGCGCTGGGCATGAGCGGCTGGCAGGCGCTGGGCCTGGTGGTGCTGCCGCAAGCCTGGCAGCTGGTGAAGCGGCCCTTGGTCGGCCAGTACACCGCCATCGTCAAGAACACCTCGTTGACGATGGCCATCGGCCTGGCCGAGCTCTCTTACGCCTCGCGCCAGGTGGAGACCGAAACCCTGCTGGCCTTCCAGTCCTTCGCCGCCGCCACCGCGCTGTATCTGATCCTGGTGCTGATCACCCAATTGCTGGCCCAGCGGCCGGAGCCTGAATGGAGAACACTGCGATGATCCCGCCGGTGATACAGGACAATCTCGACTACCTGCTGTGGGGCAACCTGTCCGGCGGCGAGCCGGGCGGCCTGCTGCTGACTGCGGCGCTGAGCCTGGCCGCGGCATTGCTGGCCAGCGGGCTGGGGCTGATGCTGGGCATCGCGCAGCTGATGGGCGGGCCGGCGCTGCGCCGCGCGCTGGCCGCCGCCACCGCGGTGCTGCGCGCCATCCCGGTGCTGATGCTGATCTTCTGGTGCTATTTCCTGCTGCCGCTGCTGTTCGGCATAGACGTTCCCGGCCTGCTGACGGTGATCCTGGCGCTGGCGCTGATCCACTCGGCCTATCTGGGCCAGGCGGTGCTGGCCGGCCTGACGGCGGTGGGCCGCGGCCAATGGCACGCCGGACTGGCGCTAGGCTTCTCCCGCTGGCAGACGCTGCGCTGGCTGATCCTGCCGCAGGCGCTGCGCATCATGCTGCCCTCCTTCGTCAACCAGTGGGTGTCGCTGCTGAAGGACAGCTCGCTGGCCTACATCGTCGGCGTCGCCGAGTTCACCTTCGTCGCCACCCAGGTCAACAACCGCGAGCAGGTTTATCCGCTGGAGATATTCAGCGCCATCGCCGTCGGTTACCTGCTGTTGTGCGGCCTGCTGCAGTTGCTGGGGCATTGGGGCGCGCGGCGCTGGCGGCAGCCGCTGGCGCAGCCGTAGCGCTTCAAGGCGGCGGCGTTTTCCGCTAAGGTGGCGCTGTTTCCCCACCCCTTTCATGCCATGCATCCACCACATGCGGCGAATGACCGCGGCTTCTGGCGCATCCTGCTGGTTTTCCTGAAGCTGGGCCTGACTTCGTTCGGCGGCCCGATCGCCCATCTCGGTTATTTCCGCGCCGAATTCGTCGAGCGCCGCCGCTGGCTGCCGGAGCGCGACTACGCCGACCTGGTGGCGCTGTGCCAGTTTCTGCCGGGACCGGCCAGCAGCCAGGTCGGCATGGCGCTGGGCCTGTCGCGCGGCGGCCTGGCCGGCGCGCTGGCCGCCTGGCTGGGCTTCACGCTGCCGTCGGCGCTGCTGATGCTGCTGCTGGCGCTGGGCCTGTCGCATCACGCGCAGGCCGTTCCGCCCGGCGTCTTGCATGGACTGAAGCTGGCCGCGGTGGCGGTGGTGGCGCAGGCGGTATGGAGCATGGCTCGCCAATTGTGCCCGGACCCGCCGCGGCTGACACTGATGGCCATCGCCTGCTGCCTGGCCTTGCTGATCGCCGCGCCCTGGCTGCCGCTGGCCGTCATCGCGCTGGCCGGCGCGGCCGGACGCCTGTGGCTGGCCGCTCCCGCCCCGGGCGTTTCCATTGCCGACGACGCTACGACGCCCAGCCGCCGCCGCGGCGCGATCTGGCTGGCGCTGTTCTTCGCGCTGCTGGCAGGCCTGCCGCTGCTGGCCGCGGCCTGGCCCGGCTACCGGCTGGCCTTGTTCGACGCCTTCTACCGCAGCGGCGCGCTGGTGTTCGGCGGCGGCCACGTGGTGCTGCCGCTGCTGGAAACCGCGTCCGTCGCCAGCGGCTGGGTGCCTAGGGACGCCTTCCTGGCCGGCTACGGTGCGGCGCAGGCGCTGCCCGGCCCCTTGTTCGCCTTCGCCGCGTTTCTCGGCGCCGCCGGCGACGGCAGCTGGCAAAGCGGCGCGCTGGCGCTGGTCGCCATCTTCCTGCCCGGCTTCCTGCTGCTGGCGGGCGCGCTGCCGTTCTGGCGCCGGCTGCGCGCCGCGCCCGCCGCCCAATCTGCGCTGGCCGGCGTCAACGCGGCGGTGGTGGGCCTGCTGCTGGCCGCGCTGTACCACCCGGCCTGGAGCAGCGCGGTGCGCGCGCCGGCCGATTTCGCCGCCGCTCTGCTGGCTCTGCTGGCGCTGGCCGCATGGAAGCTTCCTCCCTGGCTGGTGGTGGGCCTGTGCGCGGCGACCGGATGGCTGATGCTGTAAGCGCCGCGAACCAAACTTCGCAGAGAACCTGAACACAGGCAGTGTCGGTCATACGACAAGGAGGCGCAGCTCAGGATCAGAAGTTTTGTTAGCGGGTCTAAATGGAAAAGCCCGCCTGAAGGCGGGCTGAGATGACTGGCGTGGTAGCCGATCAGTCCAGATATTTCTTGAAGAACTGCTCCATCGCGCCATAGGCGGCGAAGCGGTTTTCCTCGTTGTGGAAGCCGTGGCCTTCGTTGTCCTTGACGATGTACTCGACGTCCACGCCGCGCTTCTTCAACGCGTCGACGATCTGGTTGGACTCGTTGATGTTGACGCGCGGGTCTTTGGCGCCCTGCAGCACCAAGAGCGGCGACTGGATGCGGTCGACGTGGAACACCGGCGAGCGCTCCCGCAGCAGTTCCTTGTCCTTCTCCGGATTGCCCACCATCTCGTACATCGAATCCAGGAACGGCTTCCAGTACGGCGGAATGGTGGTCATGAAGGTGAACAGGTTGGACACGCCGACGTAATCCACCGCGCAGCGGTACAGTTCCGGCGTCTTGGTGATGCCGGACAAGGTGGCGTAGCCGCCGTAGCTGCCGCCGTAGATGCACACCTTCTTCGGATCGGCCACGCCTTGCTTGACCAGCCAGTCTACGCCGTCGGTGACGTCGTCCTGCATCTTGCCGCCCCACTCCTTGAACGAGGCTTCCCAGAACTGGCGGCCATAGCCGGTGGAGCCGCGGAAGTTCATCTGCAGCACCGCCCAGCCGCGGTTGGCAAAGAACTGCACTTCCGGATTGAAGCGCCAGCTGTCTCGAGCCCATGGGCCGCCATGCGGATTGACGATCACCGGCAGGCCCTTGGCGTCTTCCTTGCCCTTTGGCAGCGTCAGGTAGCCGTTGATGGTCAGGCCGTCGCGGCTCTGGTACTGGATGGGTTTCATGGCGGCCATCTTGTCGGCCGGCAGCCATGGCGTGATCTCGGCCAGCAACGTCAGCCTGTCGCTCTTCTTGTCGTACAGATAGCGCTTGCCCTGGGTCTTGTCGTTCCAGGCCGCCACCACGAAGCGGTCTTCGTTGCGGTTGCCGGAGGTGATGTCGACCTGATAGCCCGGGAAGTGGGACTGCAGCTTGGCGTACAGCTCGCGCGATTGCGGATCGAAGCACTCGCGGCCCGGCTTGTCGGTTTCGAAACCGGCGCAGGTGATGACCTTGCGCTTGTGCGAGTAGTTGAGGCCGTCCACGTCCACATCATTGCGAGCGTAGATTTCCTTGATCTCCTTATTGGTCTTCGGGTCGTACTCGACGATGGCGGTCTTGTCGCGGCCCAGGTTGCTGGCGGCGTAGAAACGCTGGTTGTCGAAGGTGAAGAACAGCGGCGAGAAGCTCTCGCGGAAGGTGGTGGAAAGCAGCTTGCGGAACTTGCCGCCCGGCTGGTCGCGGTACAGCACGGTATTGTTGACGCCGTCGGTCTCGATGGCGATGCGGATATTGCCCTTGTGATCGCTTTCCCAACTGGTGACCTTGCCCGGGTTTTCCGCCTCCAGCGTCAGCTTGCCGGTTTGCAGATCGATGCGATAGACGTCGAAGATTTCCGGGTTGCGCTTGTTCAAGCTGATCAGCAGCTGCCTGTCGTTGTCGACCAGGCCGTCGACGATCTCGGCGCGCACGCCGGGAAACGGCGTCAGATCGCGGGTCTTGCCGCTTTTCAGGTCCACGCTGTACAGGTGGAAATTCTCGTCGCCGGCATTGTCCTTGACGTAGACCAGCCTGTCGTTGCCCTTCCAGAAATAGCCGGACAGGTCGCGGTCCTTGATCGCGGTGACGCGCTTGTCAGGCTGGCCTGGCCGACGCACCACGATGTTGCGGCGCGACTCCCACGGCGACAGGAAGGCCACGCTCTTGCCGTCCGGCGATACCGTGAAGTTGCTTTGCTCGGGATTGCGGAAAAAGTCGCGCAGCGGGATGTCCGCCGCCAGCGCGGAGCCGGACAATAGCGACGCCAGCAGCACAGTCAGAGTTTTCGTTTTCAACGCGGTTTCTTTCTTGGTGAGGACGTGGAATCCGGCCAGCGCTGCGGCCCGGTGCCAAGCGCGGCATGCGCGCGGAAAATGATGTTACCGCCAGGCCATCTCGGCATCAATATGCGAATTGAATTTATATTAACTAAAACTTTCACAACAAAAACCACAGATAAAAAGCAGGAAAAACCCCGTGTTTGACAGCCATCAAGCAGGATGAATCAGGCAACCAGAAAGCAGCGGCACAAGGCGTAAGCTGGCGCGATCCTCACTCCCGGAGCATACGATGAGCCGCCTCCTCCCTTCGCTGACATTTCTCGCCGCCGCGCTGGCCAGCCTGCCCGCAGCCGCCTCGCCCGCCGCGCCGGACTACGTCGATCCCGGCCAGTTTCTCCAGTCCGCCGGCCAGCGCGTGCTGCCGCCGGACATCCCCTGGAGCGGCAAGAGCCAGCGGTTCGCCGTCGCCAAGGACGATCCGTGGGCCACGCCGCTGGAAGCGTCCGGCTTCGCCCACACGCCCCCCTACCCGGAGACGCTGGCCTATCTGCAAAGGCTGGCGGCGGCGAAACCGGACCTGATCCAGTTGACCGCGCTGGAGGAAAAAACCGGCGAAGGCCGGCCATTCATGATGGCGGTGGTCTCCAGCAGCGCCGACAAGTCGGCCGCCGGGCTTAAGGCTTCCGGCAAGCCGACGGTCTACATCGAGGCCGGCATCCACCCAGGCGAGGCCAACGGCAAGGATGCCGGCCTGATGCTGCTGCGCGACCTGACCGTGGGCGGCGCCCAGCGCGCCTTGCTGGACAAGGTGAACATCCTGTTCGTTCCCACCGTCAACATCGACGGCGACGTGCGCTACGGCAAATACGGCCGCATCAACCAGAACGGCCCCGACGAGACCGGCTGGCGCGTCAACAGCCGCAACCTCAACCTGAACCGCGACTTCGCCAAGCTGGACAGCCCGGAAATCCGCAACGTGGCGCGCGCGCTCGGCCAATACCAGCCGGACTTCTTCATCGACACCCACAGCACCGACGGCGTCAACTACCGGTACGACGTCACTTACTGCAACAACGGCCAGGGCTGGTCGCCGGCATCCAGCCGCTGGATGGACCAGGTGATGACGCCCTATGTCTACCGCGAGCTGCGCGCCTACGGCCACGAGCCCAATGTCTGTATCTCGATGAACGACAACGAGGACATCAGCAAGGGCTACTACCCCTACTACAGCGATCTGGCGCGCTTCTCCAACCAGTACGCCGACGTGCGCGGCATCCCCGCCATCCTGGTGGAACTGCACGCGCTCAAGCCGTACCGGCAGCAGGTGCTGGGCAATTACGCGCTGTACAAAGCCATCCTGGAAAGCGTGGCCGCCAACAAGGACAGCCTGCGCGCCGCCATCGCCCAGGACCGCGCGGCGCGCCCCAAGAACGTGACGCTGACCTGGAAAGCGGCCGATGGCCAGCCGCAGATGGTGGACTTCAAGGGCGTGAAATTCGACAAGGCGCAATCGCCGGTCACCGGCGACAAGATCGTGCGCTGGAGCAACCAGCCGCAGAACTACAAGATCCCGATCACGCCGCAGTCCGAGCCCGACCTGGTCGTCGCGCGGCCCAAGGCCTACGTGGTGCCGGCGCAATGGCGGGAAGTGATAGAGCGGCTGAAGACGCATGGCATCGCGATGAGCACGCTGGAGCAGCCGACCGCGCTCGACGTCACCGCCTACCGGCTGGACGAGGTCAAGCTGGGCACGCCGTTCGAACCGGACCGCGAGTCGGCCGACAAGATTCCCGGCTACGAAGGCCGGCTGCTGATCAGCGGCAAGCCGGTGGCGATGCCGCGCAAGGTCACTTATCCGGCTGGCTCTGTCGTCATCGATCCCGATCAGCCGCTAGGCGCGCTGGCCATGGTGCTGCTGGAGCCATCCAGTCCAGACTCCTTCCTGAGCTGGGGCTTCTTCAACGCCAACCTGACCTCGGCGGAAGCGCCGGAAGCCTATGTGATGGAGCCGATGGCGCGCCGCATGCTGGCCGAAAGCCCCGCGCTGCGCCAAGCCTTCGCCGCCAGGCTCAAGGCCGACCCCAAATTCGCCAAGGACCGCAACGCCCGGCTCAACTGGTTCTACGAGCGCACGCCGTTCGCCGACAGCAACCGCTACCTCTACCCGGTGGGCATCATCCGCTGAGCACGCTCCGGCCGCCCGCCACGGCGACCGGGTCTACAATGCAGGTGTCGGCGAACGGCATGCCCGCCGACGGCGCGACTCAACCGTGATCCGTCTCCAGGAGGCCCCGCGATGCAAGGCTACCAACTGTCGTTCTTCACCCAGCAGGGACACCGCCATCACGGCGTGCCGCTAGCGGAATGGATCTTGCAGGAAGCCCGCAGGCTGGGCATAGGCGGCGCCACGCTGTTCGCCGCCAGCGAGGGCTTCGGCGGCGACCGCCGCATCCACGCCGCCCGCTTCTTCGAATTGGCCGACCAGCCTGAGGAAGTGACGATGGCGCTCAGCGCGCAGGAGGCCGAGCAATTGCTGGACCGGCTGCGCGGCGAGGGCGTCAAGGTGTTCTACGTGAAGACGCCGGTGGAATACGGCATGCTGGGAGAGAAGTAAGACCGACATTCGGCTCAGGGCGGCCGAGAATGGCGAAGACCGCCCCCCAGGCCTGGCGGAGCGGTCTCGACGCGGAAAATCAGAACGTCACATCGAAGCCGGCATCGGCCACCGCCGCCGCCAACTCCTCCGGTGACACCGTCGCGGCGTCGTAAGCCACGCGCGCCTGCTTGTCCTCCAGGCTTACCTGGGCGTCGCTGACGCCGGCCATGCCGCTCAGCAAACCGGTCACGCTCTTCACGCAGCCGCCGCAGGTCATGCCGTCTATGTTCAAAATCAGTTCTGCCATGTTCATCTCCATCGTGGTAAGGGTTGATTGCAAGCCTCAGCGCCAGCGGCGCAGCAGCAAAGAGTTGGACACCACCGACACCGAACTCGCCGCCATCGCCGCGCCTGCGATCACCGGATTCAGCATGCCGGCGGCCGCCAGCGGAATGCCCAGCACGTTGTAAACGAAGGCGAAGGCCAGGTTCTGGCGGATCTTGGCCAGGCTGGCGCGCGACAGGCGGATGGCGTCCACCGCGTGCGCCAGATCGCCATGCATCAGCGTGATGTCCGCGGCGGCGATGGCCACGTCGGAGCCCGCGCCCATCGCCAGGCTGACGTCGGCCGCAGCCAGCGCCGGCGCATCGTTGACGCCGTCGCCCAGCATCGCCACCTTGCAGCCCTGCTGTTGCCAATCCTTGACCACGCCGGCCTTGTCCTGCGGCTTCATGCCGGCGCGCCACTCTGTGATGCCGGCTTCGGCGGCGATGCTGCGCGCGGTGCTTTCGTGGTCGCCGGTCAGCATCACCACCTTGACGCCCAGCCTGCGCAGCGCTTCCACCGCCGCCTTGGAACTGCCCCGCAGCGGATCGGCCAGCGCCAGCAGGCCCAGCGGCTTGTCGTCCAGGCTGACCGCCACCACCGTGCATCCTTCCAGCGGCCAGGCGGACGCTTCGGCCGGCAGGTCCAGGCCGATCCAGGACGGCACGCCCGCCTTGACCGCGCCCACGCCCGGCAGCGCGGCCTCGACGCCGTTGCCGACGTCGGCGCGGAAACGCTCGCAGGCCAGCAAGGGCAGCTCCAGCTCTTTCACCCGCTGCAGCAAGGCGTGGGCCAGCGGATGCTCGGAGCCGGCTTCGGCGCTGGCGGCCAGCTGGATCAGCCGGTTTTCGTCGCCGTCGAACGCCAGCGCGTGGCGCAGCGTCGGCCGGCCCTCGGTCAGCGTGCCGGTCTTGTCCACCAGCAGCACGTCCACCTTGCCGGCCTGCTCCAGCGCCGCGGCATTGCGGAACAATATGCCGCGGCGCGCGCCATTGCCCACTCCCACCATCACCGCGGTCGGCGTGGCCAGGCCCAACGCGCAGGGGCAGGCGATCACCAGCACCGCCACCGCGTGGATCAGGGCCTGCGCCCAATCGCCTTCCAGCCAGCCGGTCAATGCAAAGGTCAGCAACGCCACCGCGCTGACCGCCGGCACGAATACCGCCGAGATGCTGTCGGCCAGACGCTGGATCGGCGCCTTGCTGCCCTGGGCCGCCGCCACCATGCGCACGATCTCGGCCAATTGGGTATCGCCGCCGACGCCGGTGGCGCGCACCTTGAGCATGCCGTCCTGGTTGCGGGTGGCGGCGTAGACCTTGTCGCCGGCCTGCTTGGCCACCGGCCGGCTCTCGCCGGTCAGCATGCTCTCGTCCAGCCAGGCCTGGCCGTCCACCACCTCGCCGTCCACCGGCAGGCTGTCGCCGTGGCGCACCACCACCACGTCGCCGCGCTGCAGCTTGTCCACCGCCACCTCGACCAGCTCGCCGCCGCGCTCGACGCGGGCGGTGCGGGGCGCCAGCTTCACCAACGCGGCGATCGCCGCCGAGGTCTTGCCCTTGGCCCTCGCCTCCAGCAGCTTGCCCAGCAACACCAGCGTGATCACCGCCGCGCTGGCCTCGAAATACACGTGCTGGTCCTCCAGCCCCAGCAAGGTCACCGCGGCCGACAACAGCCAGGCCATGCTGGTGCCCAGCGCCACCAGCACGTCCATATTGGCGACGCCGCCGCGCAGCGCCTGCCAGGCGCCGCGGTAAAAGCGCCAGCCGACAATGAACTGCACCGGGGTCGCCAGCGCCAGCTGCCACATCCTGGGCAGCCAGCCGTGATGGCCGCCGGCGAACATCGCCGCCATTTCAATCAGAAAAGGCAGCGTCAGCAGCGCGGATGCGGCGAACCACGCCAGCTCGCGGCGGTAGCGGGCGGCCGCCTCGGCCTCGCCGCCACCGTCCTCGCGCGGCGAGGGCTCGAAGCCGGCCTTGCGCACCGCCTCCAGCACCCGGTCTCGCTCCGTCAGTCCCGGCAGGTAATCGATCCGCGCCGACTCGGCGGCGAAATTGACGCTGGCCTCCACGCCCGGCAATCGGCCCAGCGCCTTTTCCAGCCGGGCCGCGCAGGCGGCGCAACTCATGCCGCCGATGCCCAGCTCCAGCGTCTGGCGCGGCACGTCGAAACCGCAGCGGACGATGGCGTCCACCAGTTGCCGCGGGTTGGTTTGGTCCGGGTCGTAGCGCAGCTGGGCGCTTTCGTTGGCGAAGCTGACCGCCGCTTCCACGCCGTCCATGCGGTTCAGCTGCTTCTCGATGCGGGCCGCGCAGGCGGCGCAGCTCATGCCGGCGACCGGCAGCGTCAACAGGGATTGTGTCATCGCATCCTCCTGCCCTCGTTATACCCCAGTGGGGTATTAAACGCAAGCGCGAAAAGCCCCGTCGCCCCTTTACCGGCGGGCCTGCCCGTGTTAACAAGATGGAAGACGACAACAACAAGGTAGTCCCATGCCCCTGAAACGTTATGGTGCCGACTGCGCATTGCTGGTGGTGGATGTGCAGAACAGTTTCTGTCCCGGCGGCGAACTGGCCGTGCCGGGCGGAGACGAAGTGGTGCCCTTGATCAACCACCTGTCGCTGCTGTTCGAAAACGTGGTGCTGACCCAGGACTGGCATCCGGCCGGGCACGTGTCGTTCGCCTCCCGCCATCCCGGCATGCAGCCCTTCCAGAACCTGGACCTGCCCTACGGCCCGCAGACGCTGTGGCCGGACCACTGCGTCGCCGGCAGCCATGGCGCCGATTTCCACCCCGAACTGGAGACCGAGCATGCCCGGCTGATCGTTCGCAAGGGCGTCCACGCCCAGGTGGACAGCTATTCCGCCTTCGTCGAGGCCGACCGCGCCACCACTACCGGCCTGGCCGCCTACTTGAACGCGCTGGGCGTCAAAAAGGTATGGCTGGCGGGCCTCGCCACCGATTTCTGCGTCGCCTGGAGCGCCATCGACGCCCGCGCCGCGGGTTTCGAGACTTTCGTGGTGGAGGATGCCTGCCGAGCGATCGACATGGACGGTTCGCTGGCCGAAGCCTGGATGGAAATGCGCCAGGCCGGCGTCAAGCGGCTGCGATCCGACGAGGTGTAAAACAGAATCAGCCGGTGCATTGCCGGCTGATTGACATGATTCGCTATCAGAAATGGTGGTGGGTGCCCGCCTGCTTCATGATCTCATCGGCGGTATGCCTGGACCGAATGCTGCTATCCACCGGTAATTTCGTATTTGTGACGGGGCTATACCAGATTTCGTGGTCGCCTTTCCCTTGGCGATCAAAGCTGCAGCCATGTTCCTTCAACTTTTTCTTTACCGCAGCGGTAAAGTCAGTCACAAATTACCTCGGTTGAGACCTGTTCCGATTTCAGGCGAAAACGAATCTCCCCCTCGGGCAATGGCTGATCATTCAGCTCCAGCAACTCCGGAATGCGAGCCTTAAGCATGGCTACCAGTTCCTCACGCGTAGCCGCCTCTGCAACCAGCCCTCGTACATCTTTACTGCTGGCCACCCAAACACTAGCCTCATCATCCCAGATTGCATGAACCGAAAACGGTTTCATGGCTCTCTCCCGAAATTCTCAATAGAATCAATAGTCTATTGAAGATTCGATTCATGATGGCACCGTGAAGATGGAGCGTCAAATCCACCGCCGCTTCCAGAACCACCAGCCCATGCCGGCGGAAATCCCGCCCATCGCCAGCAGCACCACGTAGTAGCCGTAACGCCACTTCAGCTCCGGCATGTTCTCGAAGTTCATGCCGTAGATGCCGGCGATCAGCGTCAGCGGCATGAAGATCATCGTGATCACCGTCAGCACCCGCATCTGCAGATTGAGCCGGTGCGACTGGGTGGACAGGTAGAGGTCCATCATGTCGCCGACCATCTCGCGGTTCATTTCCAGCGATTCCAGCACGTGGACCACGTGGTCGTAGGCGTCGCGCAGATAGACGCGGGTATCCTCGCCGAAGCGCTCCTCGTCGCCGCGGTTCAGCGACAGCAGCACCTCGCGCAGCGGCAGCAGCGCGCGCCTGAGCTTCAGGCAATCGCGCTTCAGCCGCTGGATCTGGCGCAGCACGCCGTTGTCGCGCCCGGCCAGCAACTGGCCGTCGGTGCGCTCCACCTTGTCGTTGAACTGGCCGAGCACGCCGAAGTAGTCGTCGATGATGGCGTCCAGCAGCGAATAGGCCAGGTAGTCGGCGCCGCGCCGGCGCAACGCGCCTCGGCCCTTGCGCAGCCGCTCGCGCACCTGCTCGAACACGCCGGTGGGCTTTTCCTGGAACGACAGCACGAAGCCGTCGCCCAGCACCAGATACATCTGGTCGGATTGCAGCCGCCCGCCCTGCTGGTAATCGAACACGCGGCAGGCGAGGAACAGATAGTGTTCGTAGTCTTCCAGCTTGGGCCGCTGGCGGGCGTTGAGAATGTCCTCCTGCACCAGCGGGTGCAGACCGAAGCGCTCGCCTATCGCCTGGATGGCGGCGGCGTCGCTGAGACCGTAGACGTTGAGCCACAGCACCTCGCCGCGGCGGCGGTAGCTCGCCAGATTGGCCAGCGGCAGGTCGGCGAGCTCGATCGCCTCGTCGGCGCAGAAATCGAACAGCGACAACTTGGTGCCCGCGTGCTTGGCCTCGCCCACCGGCAGCAGCGTTCCCGCCTGTTCGCCCAGCGTCGGCAGCCTCTCCTTCAGTTCCGGATGGCGCATGGCCGGCCTATTTCTGCACGATGTCGAGCTGGAAGCCGACATTCTTCCACTGGTTCACTTCCTGCTGGAAGCTGCTGGCCGACAGCGGGTTGGCCTCCAGCCAGTCTCCGCTCAGCGACAGCGTGAAGCCGCGCGCATGCTGCCGCAGGTCCAGCTCGGCCGGCAGCGCGGCGTTGATGCGGCTGCGATAGAACAGCACCGCCACGCGCAGCGCCACCACCGCCTGCCACAAGGCTGGCTGGCTGATGTATTGCGCCATCTTGCCCATATCGCCGCGGTGGCCCAGCACGATGGCGGCCAGCGTGGCCTGCTCGCGCTTGGAGAAGCCCGGCATGTCGGCGTTCTGCAGGATATAGGCCGAATGCTTGTGGTAGGCGGTGTGGGCGATGGTCAGGCCGATCTCATGCAGCTTGGCCGCCCACGACAGGCGCTTGAGCATGTCCTGGTCGACGTCCTCTCCGGCCAGCATCCGGTACAGGCGCTCGGCCAGCTGGTTGACGCGCTCGGCCTGCTGCGTGTCGGCGTGGTAGCGGCGCTTGAACAGCGCCACCGTGCTGTCGCGCATGTCCTTCTCGCGCTGGCGGCCCAAGAGATCGTAGAGCACGCCGTCGCGCAGCGCGCCCTCGGTGACGATCATCTTCTCGACTTCCAGCTCCTCGAACACCGCGATCATGATGGCGAGGCCGCCGGCCAGCACCGGCGCGCGGTCGGCCTTCAGGCCGTTTACCTTGACCGCGTCTATGCTGCCCTGCTTGATCAAGACTTCTCGCAGCAGCTCCATGCCGGCCAGGGTGATGTCGGCGCGGCTCCAGTCGTTGATCTCCAGCACGTCGCGCAGCGAGCGCGCGGTGCCGGAGGTGCCGACGGCGAGCTGCCACTCGCTGGGGCGGTATTCGTGGCGGATGCGCTGGATCTCGTTGCGAGCGGCCAGCGTGGCGTCGCGGAAATTGCCGCGGGTCAGCTTGCCGTCCGGGAAAAAGCGCATCGTGTAGCTGACGCAGCCCAGCGGCAGGCTTTCGGTGACCAGCGCCTTGTAATGGCTGCCGATGATGAATTCGGTGGAGCCGCCGCCGATGTCCACCACCATCCGGCGCTCCTTGGTGTCCGGCAGCGAGTGGGCGGCGCCCAGGTAGATCAGCCGCGCCTCTTCGCGCCCGGCGATCACTTCGATCGGGAAGCCCAGCCGCTCCTCGGCCTCGGAGATGAAGGCCGGCGCGTTCCTGGCCACGCGCAGCGTGTTGGTGCCGACCACGCGGACCTGGGCCGGCACAAAGCCGCGCAGCCGCTCGCCGAAACGGGCCAGGCAGGCCAGCGCGCGCTCCTGGGTGTCGTCGTTCAGGTGTTTGTCTGCGGTGAGGCCGGCGCCCAGGCGCACGGTTTCTTTCATCACGTCCAGGGCGTACAGCTGGTCGTCCACCACGCGGGACACTTGCAGCCGGAAGCTGTTGGAACCCAGATCGATGGTGGCCAGCACGGTGTGCGGGGGCGTGGCGTGTGTCAAGGACACCCCTTTTCTTGTTCGGTTGCGCCCGCGGGGCCGCAGCGGAGCGAACAATGCCCTGCGCGCCCGGCAAGCAAAATGGCGGTAACCGCGAGATGTTACCGCCATTTTGCGCTCAGCGTCATGTCCGGACCGCGCCGCTCAGCGCCCCATGGTTTCGCGCTTGATGTCTTCCAGCGTGGTGTGGCGGATGTCCTTGCCCTTGACCAGATAGACCACGTATTCGGAGATGTTCTTGGCGTGGTCGCCGATGCGCTCGATGGCCTTGGAGATGAACAGCGTGTCGATCGACATGCTGATGGTGCGCGGATCTTCCATCATGAAGGTGATCAGCTGGCGCAGCTCGGACGCGAAATTCTCGTCCAGCCGCTGATCTTCCTCGGCCAGCTCCAGCGCGGCGCTGGTGTCCAGCCGGGCGAAGGCGTCCAGCGCGCGGCGCAGCATCGCCAGCGCCACGTCGGCCATCTTTTCGATTTCGCGGAAGCGCGGCATCTGGAAACGCTCGGACTGGTGGATGGTCTTGCCCATCCGCGCGATCTTGGCCGCCTCGTCGCCGATGCGCTCCAGATCGGTGATGATCTTGATCACGGTGAAGACGATGCGCAGATCGCTGGCGGCCGGCTGGCGGCGCGCGATGATGTGCAGGCAGTCGTCGTCGATGCCGACTTCCATCGCGTTGACCAGCGCGTCCTCGGCCATCACCTTGTCCAGGCGCGGCACGTCGCCGGCCATCAGGGCATCGACGGCGGACAGGATCTGCTGCTCCACCAGGCCGCCCATCTGCAGCACACGGGTACGGATGGTTTCCAGCTCCAGATCGAACTGCTTGGAAATGTGTTCTGCCATGTTTGCCTCGGAAATCTCGCGAAAATGGTAAATTGTAAGACAAGCAGATGACAGCCGCGTGACATGCCATCTTCGCCCGGCCGCGTCCAGCCGGCCGGGACGGACAGGATTCGCCTCAGCGCAGCACTTCCACGCCGCTCTGCTTGCCCAGCACCAGCACGTCGGCGCGGCGGCGGGCGAACAGGCCGCAGGTGACGACGCCGGCGATGTGGTTGATGATTTCCTCCAGCTCCACCGGCTTCATGATCTGCAGCCCGTGCACGTCCAGGATCACGTTGCCGTTGTCGGTGGTCACGCCCTGGCGCAGCTCCGGGTGGCCGCCCAGACGCACCAGCTCGCGCGCGACGTAGCTGCGCGCCATCGGAATCACCTCGATCGGCAGCGGGAAGGCGCCCAGCATCGCCACGTACTTCTGCTCGTCGGCGATGCAGATGAACTCGTCGGCCACGCCGGCGACGATCTTCTCGCGCGTCAGCGCCGCGCCGCCGCCCTTGATCATGTGCAGGTGGTGGTTGATCTCGTCGGCGCCGTCGATATACACCGGCAGCTTTTCCACTTCGTTCAGGTCGAACACCGGGATGTGGTGCGCCTTCAGCCGCGCGGTGGAGGCCTCGGAGCTGGATACCGCGCCCTTGATGCGCCCCTTGATGCCGGCCAATTCCTCGATGAACAGATTGACGGTGCTGCCGGTGCCCACGCCGATGATGGCGTCTTCCGGCACGAATTCCAGCGCCTTTTTGGCGACGGCGAGTTTCAGTTGATCCTGGGTCAGCATGATGGGGCCTCCTGGTTGGTGTTGTGCCGCCCATGCCCGGCATGAGCGATGATGCGCGATTATCCCATAAGCGGACTGCGCCGGCATGACGCCTGGCCGCTTGTTCAAAATCTTGCGGAGCAAGTTGCCCGAGGCTCGCCAAGGCGGGCCATTCAAGCCACGCGGCGCAGAGGCTCGGCTCTGGATCAGCGGTTTTGGCCGCGGCGCTTAGGCCGGCATCAGCAGGCAGACCGCCTGCGCCTCTATCGCCTCGCAGCGGCCCAGATAACCCAGCTTCTCGTTAGTCTTGCCCTTGACATTGACCGCGCCGACATCCAGCCCCAGATCCGCCGCGATATTGGCGCGCATCGCGTCGATGTGCGGCGCGAGCTTCGGTTTTTGCGCGATCAGCGTGCAGTCCACATTGGCCGGCCGCCAGCCGGCGGCCCGCACCCGCTCCGCCGCTTCGCGCAGCAGCGCGCGGCTGTCCGCGCCCTTGAACTCGGCGGCGGTGTCCGGGAAATGGCGGCCGATGTCGCCAAGCGCGGCGGCGCCCAGCAGCGCGTCGGTGATCGCGTGCAGCAGCGCGTCGGCGTCCGAGTGGCCGAGCAGGCCCTTGTCGTGCGGGACGTCCACTCCGCCCAGGATCAGCGGGCGGCCTTCCACCAATTGGTGCACGTCGTAGCCTTGTCCGATGCGAAACATGTTCTTCCTTGCTGTTCAGTAGTCTTCGCGCGCGGCCAGGATGGCGCGGGCCAGCGCCAGATCGCGCGGATAGGTGACCTTGAAGTTCTGCGCGTCGCCCTCCACCAGCAGCGGCTTCAATCCCAGGCGCTCGACGGCGGCCGCCTCGTCGGTGATGTCCTCGGCCGCCACGCCGCGCAGCGCGTTCTCCAGCACGCCGGCGCGGAACATCTGCGGCGTCTGCGCCAGCCACAGGCCTTTGCGCGGCACGGTGGCGGCGACATGGCCGTCGGCGTCGGCGCGTTTGACGGTGTCGGGCACCGGCAGCGCCAGCAGGCCGCCCACCGCATGGCCGGACAAGGCGGCGATCAGGCGCTCCACGGCAGCCACCGACAGGCAGCAGCGCGCCGCGTCGTGCACCAGCACCCAGTCGTCCCCGGCGCAGGCGAGCGCGGCCAATCCATTGGCCACGCTTTCGGCGCGGCTGGCGCCGCCGACTCGGCGCACCGACAGCTTGGGCAGATCCCAGTCGAAACCGTCGAACCATTCGTCCTGCGGCGACACCACCACCGCCACTTCGTCCACTCCCGGCACCGCCGCCAGCGTGGCCAGGGTGTGCCACATCAATGGCTTGCCGTTCAATTGCAGATATTGCTTGGGGCTGGGCGCGCCGAATCGGCTGCCGGAGCCCGCCGCCGGCACCAGCGCGATCATTCTGGCCATCGCCTCAATCCCCCGCCTGCGCCGGCTGCTCCAGGCCGCGCCAGACGCAGGCTCCCTTCACCGTCTTGTCCAACACATCCAGATAAGCCTGATGCTCGGCCTCTTCGGCCTCGCTGGCGGCCAGCACTTTCAGCGGCTTGCGCTCGAACTGGATGGCGCCGGCGTCCCCCGGCAGTTCCACCTCGATGTCCATCGCCAGGCTTTCCTGGCCGCGCGTCATCCATAGATAGACTTCGGACAACAGCTCGCAGTCCACCAGCGCGCCGTGCAGGGTCCGGTTGGAGCGGTCGATCTCGAAGCGGTCGCACAAGGCGTCCAGGCTGTTGCGCTTGCCGGGGAACATGTCCCGCGCTTCGCGCAGCGTGTCGATCACGCTGGCGCAAAGCTTGTCGATCGGCTCGATGCCGATCTTGGCGAACTCGGCGTTGAGGAAGCCGATGTCGAAGGGCGCGTTGTGGATGATCAGCTCTGCGCCGCGCAGAAAATCGGCGATTTCCTGCCCAACCTTGGAGAACACCGGCTTGCCATCCAGGAACTCCAGCGAGATGCCGTGCACGCGCTGGGCATCGGGATCGATCTCCCGCTGCGGATGGATGTAAAGATGCAGGTGCTTGCCGGTCAGCTTGCGGCCGACCATTTCCAGGCCGGCGAACTCAATGATGCGGTGGCCTTGCTGCGGATCGAGACCGGTGGTTTCGGTATCGAGAATAATCTGTCTCATGCTGCGTCCTGCCTGCGAAGCCGTATCGACGGCGCCGCGGCGTGTCTACTGGTCAGACCGACTCCACGCCCTTGTTGGCGAGTTGATCGGCTCTCTCGTTGAACTCGTGGCCGGAGTGGCCCTTCACCCAGCGCCATTCCACATCCAGATGGCGGTTGCGCTCGGCGTCCAGCTCCTGCCACAGGTCGGCGTTCTTCACCGGCTCCTTGGCCGCGGTTTTCCAGCCTCGCGCCTTCCAGCCGTGTATCCATTCGGAAATGCCCTTCTGCACATACTGGGAGTCGGTATAGACCACCACCTTGCACGGCCGGTTCAACGCCGCCAGGGCCCGGATCACGGCCATGATTTCCATTCTATTGTTGGTGGTGCCGCGCTCGCCGCCGAACAATTCCTTTTCCTTGCCCTTGTAACGCATCAACGCGCCCCAGCCGCCGGGGCCGGGATTGCCCTTGCAGGCGCCGTCGGTGTAAATCTCGACTCTGTCTTCTGTCGTCATGCTGTCTCGTTCATTGGCAGGACGATACGCCGTCCCGCTCGGTTGTTTCCGGCCGCTTGTGCGTGTGCTGGCGCTCGTTGCCCGCCACCACGCCCAGCGCGCCCTTCTTCTTTGCCTGCTGCTTCCAGTTGGGCGTGATCAGCCGCATGCCGCGCTGGCGCTTGACCGCCTCGATTCCATATACCCCGGCCGCCAAAGGCCACCAGCGCTCGCCCGCGTCTTCCATGAAGCCGCAGCGGCCCAGCCAGTCCTGGCGCGAAAACGGCGGCGCGTACGCCATGAAGGCGCCTTCCTCCAACTCCAGCTCCAGCAGCGCCAGCCAGTCCTTGATTCGGGGCTGGGTGAAAAAATTGCCGTTCCAGGGCGCCGATTCCCTGCCCTGGATCAGCCTGCGCACGCCCCACAGCGACAAGGGATTGAAGCCGGTCAGGATCAGCCGCCCCTCCGGCATCAATACGCGGTCCGCTTCGCGCAGTACCTGGTGCGGCTGGGTGGTAAAATCCAGCACATGGGGCATCACCAGCAGATCCAGGCTGCGGGTTTCGAACGGCAGGAAGGCGGGATCGCAGCGCACGTCTACGTCGCCATAATCGGCCACCCGGCACTGCCAGGGAATGCGGTTGCCGCTCAAGCAGTCCATTTCCGGCAACCCGACCTGCACCGCATGGTAGCCGAAGGCGTCGGCCACCGCCCGCTCGAAATATTCCTGCTCGCGCTGCAGCAGGTAACGCCCGAGCTCGGTGCCGGTCAACCAGGCGCCAAACGAATTTTTCATGGGGAAAAGCCTTATGGCAGCCACGTTTAGCATCGCCCCGGTAGGGGCATTCACTGACAATTATATCTGGGTTTTGCGCGAGGGCGCGCGCGCCGTCGCCGTAGACCCGGGCGAAGCCGCGCCGCTGCTGCGCCACCTGGAGCAGGAAAAGCTGCGGTTGCAAGCCGTGCTGATCACCCACCACCATGCCGACCACTGCGGCGGCCTGCCGGAGCTGCTGCGCGCCTGTCCGGGCATTCCTGTCTACGGCCCGGCCGGCATTCCCGGCGTCAGCCATCCGGTGAGGGAGGGCGACGCCGTTGAGCTGGACATGGGACAGGCCAAGGTGCTGGAAGTGCCCGGCCACACCCTGGACCACCTGGCATACCTGCTGGAAGACGCTCTGTTTTGCGGCGACACCCTGTTCGCCGCAGGCTGCGGCAGGGTATTCGAAGGCACGCCGGAACAGATGCTGGCTTCGCTGAAAAAACTGGCCCGATTGCCGCCGCAAACCAAGGTTTACCCCGCCCACGAATACACGCTGTCCAATCTGCGCTTCGCGCTGGCTGCCGATCAGCATAATCCGATACTCGCGATGCGCCGCAGCCGCGACAGCGCGCTGCGCGAACGCGGATTGCCTACCCTGCCCAGCACCATCGCGCTGGAAACCGCCAGCAACCCCTTCCTCCGCAGCGGCGAACCGGCGCTGCGCGAAACGCTGCGGCAGCGCGGCGGACATCCCGGCGACAGCGAGGAAACCTGCTTCGCCATGCTGCGGGAATGGAAGAACGATTTTCGCTGACAGGCATGCCGGATACGTAACTTTTCGCAGTCCATCCGCGAAGCCCTTCACTTGCTCGCGAAATGGGCTATAAGCAATGAAAGCGCATGAAATGATTTGCCTTTTTCAATTGACACCCCCCTGGCGCATGTTTAGCATCGGCCGGAATCAGAAATACGGGCTCGTCTGAATGAAACGCTTCACTCCATTGGCACTCGCCGTGTCGCTCGCATTGCCATTCGCATCGCAAGCCCTGGCCGGCCCTGCGCCGTCTTCCGGCGTGGACGAGGCGATGGCCGCCGGCCTCGACATGATGCTGCTGAACTCCAGCCTGCTGCGCAACGGCGACGACGTCTGGAAGCGCGTGCGCGAAGGCTTTCAGCTGGACGAGGTCAATGCCGACACCGTCCGCCGCCAGGAGCGTTTCTACGCCAGCCGTCCCGAATACTTCAAACGCACGCTGGACCGCAGCCGCAAATACCTGTTCCACATCATGAACGAGGTGGAGCGCCGCGGCATGCCGACCGAAATCGCGCTGCTGCCGATGGTGGAAAGCGCTTTCGTGCCCACCGCCAATTCCCGAGTCGGCGCCGCCGGCTTGTGGCAGTTCATGCCGGCCACCGGGCGCCATTACGGGCTGGAGCAGACCTGGTGGTATGACGGCCGCCGCGATGTGACCGATGCCACCCGCGCCGCGCTCGACTACCTGCAGAACCTGTACGCCCAGTTCGGCGACTGGAACCTGGCGCTGGCTGCGTACAACTGGGGCGAAGGCAATCTGGCCCGCGCGATCGCCAAGGCCCAGGCCAGCGGCATAGACCCCACCTACGAAAACATCCGCCTGCCGAACGAGACGCGCAACTACGTGCCCAAGCTGCTGGCGGTGCGTAACATTCTGCTCAGCCCGGAAAAGTACGGCGTCCACCTGGACAAGTTCCCCAACAAGCCCTACTTCGTCGCCGTCTCCACCGGCAAGCACATGAACATCGACATCGCCGCCAAACTGGCCGGCATCTCGGTGGCGGAGTTCAAGGAGCTGAACCCGGCGTTCAACCTGCCGGTGTTCGCCTACAAGGCCGGCCGCCAGATGCTGCTGCCCGCCGCCAAGGTCGACAAGTTCCAGGCCAATCTGGACAAGTGGAGCAAGCCGCTTCTGACCTGGGAAGTCTACGTTCCCAAGAGCGACGAGAACATCAACGCCGTCGCCGGCGACCACGGTATGAGCAGCGGCCAGTTGATCGCGGCCAACCGCATCAGCGGCGGCACGCTGAAAGCCGGCCAACCGGTGCTGGTGGCGATGAACAAGCCGCTGAACGACGGCCAGTCGTTCGAATCGGTGGATACCCCGATCGGCGATGCGCCGGTCAGTGCCGGCGCGACGCTGATCGCGCAAGCCGAACCGGCACCCGCGACCCAGCCTGCGGTGACGCAGGTTGCGCTGGCAGCAACGCCGCAAGCCGGGGCGCCGGCAGCCGTTGCCGTCGCCTCCACCCAGCCGCAAATCGCGCCGCAGCCAGCAACAGACACCGGCCTCGCCGCGCGCCAAGCCGTGCTGCTGGCCAGTTCGGCCAATACCGCCGAAGACAGCGCTGCCGCCCGCTCGTTGGCCACCCGCGATCTCGGCAGCTACACCGTCGCCAGCGGCGACACGCTGTACAGCATCGCCCGCCGCAGCAACCTCGACATCGACGACCTGAAAACACTGAATCAACTCGACGGCAATCTGGTTCAGGTTGGCCAGAAACTGAAGCTGAAAGCCGACAGCGCAACCGATAATCTCGTCGCCAACCGCGACGACGACGGCGCGGATCCGGCCTTGGTCAAGGTAGCCGAGCGCCGCCCGGCCGCCAACACAAGCCATGCCCACCGCAGCAAGGAATACGTGGTTCAGCGCGGCGACACGCTGTTCAGCATAGCCCGCCGCTTCGGCGTCACCCACAACGACATCCAGCGCATCAACGGCAGCCGGCACCCCAACCATCTGCAGCCGGGCCAGAAGGTCAAGATCGTCGGCCTGTAATCAGCCGGAAAACGGCGATGCCCGCATGAAATCGGCCCGGAAATACCGGGCCGATTTTCATTAGATCATCAGGACTTTCCGGGCGCGCCGCGCATTCTCCTCACCAAACTTCGCGCCGGCGGCGGCGCGGCGATCAATTGCGGCAGGATATCCTGCAATTGTCCGCGCAGCTCCTCCACCGTCAACGACAACTCGGCCACCAGCCAATGGCAATGCGTGGGCTCGCGCATCCGCGCGGGATTGTCGGCCGCAGGCAAGAGGTCAGCCAGCAGCTGCGGCTGGTTGAAGCGCAAGGCGTGCGCCGCCCGCAGCAAGGTGCGGACGATGGCCCGCCGCGGCGAACGCTCTTCCGCCAAGGCCGGAGTCGATGCCGACACTTCGCCCATCCGGTCCAGCAAGGTCCAGATGCTGCGTTGGCAACGCTGGACCTGATCCAGCTGGCGGTGCGACAGCGCCGACTCCTGCGTCACCGCGGACAGCAGGCCGCGCAAGCGGATCAGCCGGCTGTTGAACTGGTCCAGCGCCGCGTCGCCCTCCACCGGCAGCCGGCGCGCGATGCGGTTGTACAGCAGCGCGGCCTCGCGCAGATTGTCCGCCAGCAGGAAACGCCAGCTGTCCAGCGCCCGCAGCGGCAGCGTGGCGGCGGCGGCCATGCCGATCAGCGAACCGATCAGCACATTGCAGCTGCGCCACAGCGCCTCGTTGATCGGCTCATCGCCCAGCCCGCCGACAATCACCAGCGTGATGCCGGTCAGCAGCGCCAGATAGCCTCCCTTGCCCTGCGCGTGCCAGCAACTGAGCGCTACCACCACCAGCATCCAGGCGTAGCAGAGATACGGCGATGCGCCGTGCAGCAGGATGGCGGCCAAGCCAGCCAGCGCCCCAAGCAACGAACCGCCCATCCGTTCCAGCGCCTTGCGCCTGACGCCGCCCCAGTGCGGCACCCCGCCCAACACGATCAGGATCGTCACCAGCATCCAGCCGCCATGGGGGATGCCGGTTCCCAGCACCAGCGCCAGGCCGGCCACAAAAGCCAGCGCCACCCGCAACACATGCGCCTGACGCGCGTAGCGGTTAAGGTAGTAAGGCACCACCAGGACCCGCCACGGATGCTGCCATCTCCCGCCCATGGCCCTACTCCGGATTCCGGCTGTCCAGCCAGATCGTGACCGGGCCGTCATTGATCAGGCTGACTTGCATGTCCGCGCCGAATACGCCGGTTGGCACCGGCTTGCCCAGCGCGGCGGCCAGCTCGGCGACGAAACGGTCGAACAGCGGTTGCGAGATCTCGCCGCGCGCCGCGCGCGAGTACGAGGGCCGATTGCCCTTCTTCACGCTGGCATGGAGCGTGAACTGGCTGACCGCCAGCGCGTCGCCGCCGCAATCCAGCAGGCTGCGGTTCATCACCCCGGCCTCGTCGTTGAAGATGCGCAGCTGGCTGATCTTGCGCGCCAGCCAGACGATGTCTTCCGATCCATCCGCCTCCTCCACGCCGACCAGCAGCAAGGCGCCTGCGCCTATCTCGCCCACCGTTCGCTCCTCCACTGTCACCGCCGCCTGACTTACCCTTTGCACCAGCACCCGCATTCGAACATTCCTCGTCGTGGCTCTCGTTTCATTCTACCCATTCCTTCGCGGCGGACGCGAGCCGCCGCGCTTCGGTACAATAGCGCCAACTCAAGAAAAGGAAACGCCGCATGTTGATGGTCATCTCGCCGGCCAAGACGCTGGATTACCAAAACCCGCCCGCCGTCGACCAATACAGCCAGCCCGATCTGCTGGACCACAGCGCCGAGCTGATCGGCGTCCTGCGCCAAAAAAGCCCGCTGGACGTCGCCAAACTGATGAGCATCAGCGACGCCTTGGCCAATCTCAATGTCGGCCGCTACGCCGACTGGCAGCGCCCGTTCACTCCCGGCAACGCCAAGCAGGCAATCTACGCCTTCATGGGCGATGTCTATGAAGGCCTAGACGCCGCCACGCTGGCTCAACCCGCCGTCGGCTACCTGCAGAACCATCTGCGCATCCTGTCCGGCCTGTACGGCGTGCTGCGCCCGCTCGACCTGATGCAGGCGTACCGGCTGGAAATGGGCACCCGCCTGGCCAACGGACGCGGCAAGAATCTGTACGAGTTCTGGGGAGAAACGGTTACCGCGAGGCTCAACGCGCAATTGGAAGCGCTGGGCCAGCGCACGCTGGTGAACCTGGCGTCAGACGAGTATTTCAAATCGGTGAAGCCCCGGGCGCTCAACGCGGCCATCGTCACGCCGGTGTTCCAGGACAAAAAGAACGGCCAGTACAAGATCATCAGCTTCTACGCCAAGCGCGCGCGCGGCCTGATGGCGCGCTGGGCCGCCGAGCGCGGCGTCGTCGATCCGGAGCAGCTGCGCGGCTTCGACAGCGAGGGCTACGCCTTCGATGCGGCGGCTTCGAACGAACTGAGCTGGGTATTCCGCCGCGACCGCGAATAAGCTGGCCAGCTCAGACCATCGTCATTAATATTATGCCTTTACCTGACAGGACGAGGCATGATCGCCACCCGCCTTGCGACGCCGGCCGACTCCTCGGCTCTGGCCGAATTGTTCTACCGGATCGACTTGCACTACTTCGGTCCCGATCGGGCAAGCCGCGAGGCCTCCGCCCGCTACGTGGCCGGCAACTTGTTCCAAGCGCATTGCGGCGTGCAAGTCATGCTGGCGGAGCGCGAAAACACCGCCATCGGCCTCGCAAGCTTCTCGCTGCTATACCCCGCGCCGGAATATGGCGGCCAATTGTTCATGAAGGATTTGTTCGCCGTCCCTGAAGCGCGCGGCGGCGGCATAGGCAAGGCCTTGATGAAGGCGCTGGCCCGCCATGCCATGGAACACGGCTGCAAACGGCTGGATTGGACGGCGGAGCGAGGCAATGCGGACGCGATGGCGTTCTATCGAAGCATCGGCGCCGGCATCGTGGCTGACAAGATTTACTACCGCTTCGCTGGCGAGGCCTTGAAAGCCTTTGCGGCATGATCGAACACCGGAATGCAAAAAACCGAGGCTAAGCCTCGGTTTTTCACTTGAAAGACATAGACAAAAAAAGCCCGCTAGGGGCTTTTTTTTCATAGCAGCAATAATTAGAGAGGCTGAATGCCGGATGCTGCCGGGCCCTTTTGGCCCATAGCTCGGGTGTAGCTTACCTTTTGGCCTTCATGCAGGGACTTGAACCCATCGGCACGAATTTCAGAAAAATGAGCGAACAGATCATCACCGCCATTGTCCGGGGTGATAAAACCAAAACCTTTTGCGTCGTTGAAAAACTTAACGGTACCCGTTTCCATAATGTACTCCTTGTGTCGGTTAGCGGCAATAAAATCGCCAAAAGCATGATAATCAAGGAATAGATAAGGAAACAAAGAAGACCAACGGGGTGGGCAACGAGGTGTCGATAGATATGACGCTTGAAGATCCTGCTCCTTTAATTTTGCACAGATTACTTTTCAGTTGTCAACAATATTTTTAAGAAAAGGGCTCAGACCGGCACCGCGACAGGCGCAGCGCAACCGGAGCCCGAACCGATCTGGCTTGCGCTGCATTACTCCTGCCGGGCGCGCCCAGCTTGGCTAAATATGGAACCTCTCTACCACGCCCCTGAGCTTAGTAGCTTGGTGGTTTAATTCATCCAAGGTCGAGCTAGCACTCTGCGAGACCTCCGACGCGGAACGAGTCATGCCCTCGATGCGCTCGGTGGTGTCGACAACGTTGCCGACTGCAGTGGATTGCCCCAGGTGATGTAGATAATTTGCGCGAAAGCCTCCACTGCCCGCGGCATTAGCCCATCGATGCCCTCGATCTCGCTTGCCGAGCTCCGAGCCAGGCCCACGCCCTGATCCACGGCGCTCCGCGCCTGCTGCGACATGCCCTGAGTTTGCGGTGATTTCGGCCATGGCCTGAGCCGTGCGTTCTGCCAGCTTGCGCACCTCGCCCGCCGCCATGGCAAAGCCGCGGCCTTGAACACCCACGCGAACGGCCTCAAGACAGCATCTGCACCAGCAGATTCGTCTGGTCCGCGATGACCGGCTGGAGGCAGAAAACAACAGGTAGCCTGGCGAGGGGGATGCTTGGAAGCGCATCACGCAGATGCCGCCTTCTGGCCGCGCGGACTCACAGCGGCCGAGATGGATCGAATCCGCTTACACAGCGGTTACCGGATCCGGAAAAGCAAAAAGGCCAACTTCGAAAAGTTGGCCAAATGCTTTACTTGTTTGGTTGCGGGGGCAGGATTCGAACCTACGACCTTCGGGTTATGAGCCCGACGAGCTACCAGACTGCTCCACCCCGCGTCTGAATTCTGTTCTGCGTTTCGTGCAGAGAAGTGAACTATACCGAACAGTGTATTTACTGTCAACAGCTACATGAAACTTTCTTTAAAACCCATCGCACTTCGACTTCATAATCTTTAACAGATGCCGGCGGCAAAAACATAAGCGGTCAACAAAAAGCCGCTACATTGACATCGTGGTCGGCGTTGATGCGAAAGCAAAGACGACCAGCTTGCCATCCGGGTCTGCCAACCTGATGGAGAGCCAACCGGCCTCTTGTGCATTTTGACAGGTGTTGCAAGCTGCATGCGACTGCCAGCGCGTACAGCCCAGGCGATGCCTGTTCTCCTAAGTGTTCATCACGGAACTTCGGGCCGCCTCGCGCGGCCCTCTTTTTTTGTCCAACCGGCTGATTGTATACCAAATAGATACAAAATGCCAATAAAATACCAGTTGCTCAGCTGCTGGCAATCGCTCGCGGCAGCCCAGCCCCCATTCGCTTGCGCATCAGCAAGGTCGCCGCGGTCAGCGCACCCATCACGCCATAACTGATCCAAGGCAACAGCAGCACCGAACGCTCTACCGGCCAATGCCAGGCCAGCCAGCTGCGCAGCGCCATTTCCGCCACCAAGCCCACGCCCCACATCACAGTCATCGTCCGCATACCACCACGGAAAGCCGCCTGCTGCCACAGCCGCTCGCAGCGCTCCCGACCTCCCTCTTCCTTGCGCTCTATCGTCGCCCTCGCCAGATAGAAGACCAACGGACGCGGCAACAACAAGGACAACAGGAATGCCGCGCCGAACAAACCCGTCAGCAGGGATTCGCGCAACAGCAGCATTTTCTCTCCGCCGCCCAGCAACATCGCCAGCAGCGACAGCGCGATCCCCAGCAGCACCATCATGCCGAGCGCATCCACCCGTCGCGTCCGCCACAGCTCCCACAAGCTCCAGGCTATCGGCGGCACAGCCGACAGCAGCAAGCCGCCCATTTCGCCCCAATGCGGCTTGGCCCAATGGTAACAAAGCCAGGGCAGCAGAAAATTGACGACCAGTTCGAGCAGCAGCAAGGCGCGTCGCGGCATGGCGCGGACTCCAAAATAAAATCGTTACAGTGCAGACCCATCATGCAATTGTCAATGCGGAGCCATCCTCGTCGCCGCGCAAAAAACCAAGCCCCGCTCTAGGCGGGGCTTGGCGCGCCGGCGCGCCGGCCGACGATTCGGAATTGGGAAGACTCAGGCCGCGGCCTGAATGAATCCATTGGCCGGATACATCGCGCTGGCCAATCCTAGCGCGGACTTGAAAGTCACTTCAAACATCTTGCCGACCTGGCGCACGCTGATCACTTCATAGTGAACCACGTCGCCGCACTCCTTATGTTCGAAAACTTTGTAGCCCGGCTTCAGTTGCGAGATTTTCATAATTCAATCCTTATTCTTTTTTTCGATAAAAAACAGATAGATATTCGTTGTTTGTCAGTGTTCGCCGGAAAAAGTTCCAACCAGGCGCACAGTCAATCTGTTGCCTGCCTGCAATCTAGCAGGCGTGGATGACAAGCCCGTGACGAAGTCCATCATCCGCAAGCGCCCATTACCGCGCAATCCACCATGCTATAGCAAGCCGACGGTTCGCCGCAGCTGGACTTTTGTCAGTGTTCGCCACACGGCGATGACAAAAGACCGTGGCGGCGGTCGGACAAGAAAACAGTCCCCGCCGCCTAGCAACTTTCCATAAGGGTAAAACAAGACCCCAGCTACCAATATGGCAACCGGGGCCAGGATAACCAAGCATCATCAAAATACCTGGTGATACTACTTATCCGCCATGACCTAGGTCAATGGCGGACGGCGGAAATCAGCCGACGCGCATGCCCGGCTTGACGCCTGCGTCCACGTCCAGCAGGAACAGGCCTTCGCTGTCGTCCACGCCGGACGCGCAGACGATCATGCCCTGCGACACGCCGAAGCGCATCTTGCGCTCGGCCAGGTTCGCGACCACGATCACGTGGCGGCCGACCAGCTTTTCCGGCTCCTGATAGGCCTTGCGGATGCCGGAGAAGATGTTGCGGGTCTCGAAGCCCAGATCCACCTTGAACTGCAGCAGCTTGTCCGAGCCTTCGACGAAATTGCACTCCAGCACCTTGCCTACGCGCAGGTCCACCTTGGCGAAGTCGTCGATCTTGATGGTTTCGGCCAGCGGCTCGTGCGTGGCGGCGGCCGGCGCGTCTTGGGTAGCTTGCATATTCTGCTTGTTCGCTTCTATCAATTTGTCGATCAGCGCCGGGTCGATGCGCTGCATCAGGTGCTGGTAGGCATTGATCTTTTTGCCCAGCAGCAGGGTTTCCGCGTCGCTCCAGGACAGCGGCGACACATCCAGAAAGGCTTCCACGCCCTCGGCCAGCTTTGGCAGCACCGGCTTCAGGTAGATGGCCAGCAGGCGGAAGGCGTTGACCAGCACGGTGCACACGTCCTGCAGGCGCGCGTCCTGGCCTTCCTGCTTGGCCAGCTCCCACGGCTTGTTGGCGTCCACATAGCCGTTGACGATGTCGGCCAGCGCCATCACGTCGCGCAGCGCCTTCGCGTATTCGCGCGCCTCGTAGGCTGCGGCTAGCTCTTCAGCCGCGGCCTGCAGCTTGGCCAGGATCTCGCCGTCGGATACCTGGGCGGCCAGCATGCCGTCGAAGCGCTTGGCGATGAAGCCGGCGGAGCGGCTGGCGATGTTGACGAACTTGCCGACCAGGTCGGAGTTCACCCGCGCGACGAAGTCGTTCAGGTTGAGATCGATGTCCTCGATGCGGCCGTTCAGTTTGGCGGCGATGTAGTAGCGCATCCACTCTGGATTCAGGCCGCAATCCAGATAGCTCTTGGCCTGGATGAAGGTGCCGCGCGACTTGGACATCTTCTGCCCGTCCACGGTCAGGAAGCCGTGGGCGAACACGCCGGTCGGAGAGCGCAGGCCGGAGTAATTCAGCATCGCCGGCCAGAACAGCGCGTGGAAGTACAGAATGTCCTTGCCGATGAAGTGGTACATCTCGGTCTGGCTGTCCTTGGCGAACCACTCGTCGAAGTTCAGGCTCAGGCGCTCGCACAGATTCTTGAAGCTGGCCATGTAGCCGATCGGCGCGTCCAGCCACACATAGAAGTACTTGCCCGGCGCGCCCGGAATCTCGAAGCCGAAGTACGGCGCGTCGCGGCTGATGTCCCAATCCTGCAGGCCGCCGCCGATCCACTCGTTCATCTTGTTCAGCGATTCCGGCTGCAAGTGCTGCTGCACGGCGCCGTCGGCGCGGCGGCTGGAGCCGCTGGTCCAGGCCTTCAGGAAGTCCGCGCATTCGCCCAGGCGGAAGAAGTAGTGCTCGGAGGTTTTCAGCACCGGCTTGGCGCCGGACACCGCCGAGTACGGGTTCTTCAGCTCGGTCGGCGCGTAGGTGGCGCCGCAGACTTCGCAGTTGTCGCCGTACTGGTCCTTGGAGGAACACTTCGGGCATTCGCCCTTGACGAAGCGGTCCGGCAGGAACATCTGCTTTTCCGGGTCGAACAGCTGCTCGATGGTGCGGCAGGCGATCTTGTCGTCGGCCTTCAGGGCCAGGTAAACCTGCTCCGCCAGCGCCTTGTTTTCCGGGCTGTTGGTGCTGTAGTAGTTGTCGTGGCCGATCAGGAAACCCTGCGAATCGGCGACGTGCAGCTCGCGCACTTCATTCACCAGCTGCTCGGGCGTGATGCCGCGCTTCTCGGCGGCCAGCATGATGGGCGCGCCGTGGGTGTCGTCGGCGCACACGTAATAGCATTCGTGGCCGCGCATCTTCTGGAAGCGCACCCAGATATCGGTCTGGATCTGTTCCAGCATGTGGCCCAGGTGCAGCCCCGCGTTGGCGTAAGGCAGCGCGCTGGTCACCAGAATCTTGCGTTTGGTCATTCGGATCATTTCCCAGTCAGGCAATCTCAAGCGATCGATTATAGAGACAGAACGGACGGGCGGCCATCGCGCCGCGCCGCCCATATTGCCGCGCACAAAAAACACAAGCCCGGGACGCGCGGCGGCCGGGCTTGTGATGGTCTAAACGGACGGATCAGGCGCTCTGGCCAGCCAATTCGCCCTGTTGTTCCGCCGGCGCGGCACGCTCGGCCATCGCGATGCCCACCATCTTGCGGCCCAGCAGCACATAGGCCAGCGAGAAGCACAGCGACAGCACCGCGAAGCCGACAAGCCCGCTGGTCTGGTACACCTGGCGGAACAGCTCGATGCCCGCCGCGTAGCCGGCCATCGAGATCATGCTCATGCTGGCGGAAATGGTGCCGCGGCCGGCCAGGTCGCAGGACATCAGCGCGAATCGGTACAGCACGCCGAAAGCCAGGCCTTCGCCGAAAGCCATCAGGCTCATGCCGGCCACCATCCAATATTGCGGCACGGACGAGAACAGCACGCCGCCCACCATCACGGCCAGGCCGCCGACGATAGGCCACATGCCCACCAGCGCGGAGCGGCCCAGCGGCCAGCGGTCGGCGATCACGGCCAGCGCCAGGTTGCCGGCGATCAGGCCGCCGAACACCGGGAGCTGCATCAGGCCGTACTCGACGGTGCTCATGTGCAGGTCGCGCACCAGCAGCACCGGCGACAGCGCGATCCAGCCCATCAGCGGCAGCGCCAGCAGCGGGATGCACAGCGCGGCCAGCACGAAGCGGCTGTGGCCGAACACCTTCAGGTAGTCGCGGCCCATGCTGGACAGCGGCAGCTTCTCATGGCTGGGCTCGACCGTTTCCGGCATCCGCAGGTACAGGCCGATCAGCGCCAGGAAGGACAGGCCGGCGATGAACAGAAAACCGCTGCGCCACGGCGCCAGCTCCAGCAGCGCCGCGCCGGCGAGCGGGCCGACCAACGGCGCGATCAGCGCGACATTGGCCATCAGCGCGGTCACGCGCACCGCGGCGCTTTCTTCAAACGACTCCTGCAGCGAGGCGTAGCCCACCGCGTTGATGAAGCACAGGCCCACGCCCTGCAGCAGGCGCAGCGCGATGAAGGCTTCGATCGAACTCACCAGATAGGTGGCCAGGCAGGCGATGGTGAAGTAAGCGACGCCGAACAGCAGCACCGGACGGCGGCCGATGCGGTCGGACAGCGGGCCGGTCAGCCACGGCAGCAGCGCGCCGCCGATCAGGAAGGCGGTCATCGACGTCGGCGCCCAGGAGGCGTCGACCAGAAACTCGCGGGTCACCGCCAGCATGGCGGGCTGCACCATGTCGTTGCAGATGTAGACGGCGAATTCGAACAGGACCAGGGCCAGCGGGAACAGCAGATTGGCCCAGGTAAGCTTGGCGTGTTTGGACTGCATAAAGCGGAGAAAGCCTTTCGATCAAAGAGCAGGGCCCGCGGCCTGACGGGGCCGAGCCTTGGAACGCAAGCGTCGCGCATTGCGTAAAGAACCGGTAATACTACGCTTTTCAAAGACTTTTATCAAAAAAAACTTATAAACCAAGCCCTGATACACAATAAATTCCCTGACCGACGGAAGCCCGCAGGAGTAAGATGCGGACATCGCCAAGCGCGATGCGCCCGAGACAAAATCCGATTAAAATTGTCGGAAATATCCATCCGGAACCTCGCATGTTCTCCAAACTCACCCGCCTGTTCGGCGGCCAAGCCGACCGGGCCACCCAGAACGAAACCATGGCACAGCTCGAAAACCAGATCCTCGAAATCCTGAAGCCGCTGATCGACGCCAATACCGGCAAAAGCTACATAGCGGCCAAAAACGTCAAGAATCTCAAGTGCGGCGACGCCGAGATCAGCCTGGACGTGGTGCTGGCCTACCCGGCCAAGAGCCAGTTCGACGCCGTCCGCCAGCAGTTCGAGGCGGCGCTGGCGCCATTGGCGGAAGGCCGCGCCGTCAAGGTGGCGGTGAGCAGCCAGATCGCCAGCCACTCCGCCCAGCGCGGCGTGCCCTTGCTGCCCGGCGTGAAGAACGTCATCGCCGTCGCCTCCGGCAAGGGCGGCGTCGGCAAGTCCACCACCGCCGCCAACCTGGCGCTGGCGCTGGCGGACGAAGGCGCGCGAGTCGGCCTTCTGGACGCGGACATCTACGGCCCGTCGCAACCGCTGATGATGGGCTTGCAGGGCCTGCGTCCGGAATCGGTCGAGGGCAAGCTGACGCCGCTGTCCAATCACGGCGTGCAGACCATGTCCATCGGCTACCTGGTGGACGCCGATCAGGCGATGGTATGGCGCGGCCCGATGGTCAGCCAGGCCTTGCAGCAACTGTTGAACGACACCCGCTGGGACGATCTGGACTATCTGGTGATCGACATGCCGCCGGGCACCGGCGACGTGCAGCTGACGCTGTCGCAAAAGGTGCCGGTCACCGGCGCGCTGATCGTCACCACCCCGCAGGACATCGCCCTGCTGGACGCGCGCAAGGGCGTCACCATGTTCCAGAAGGTGGGCGTGCCCATCCTGGGCCTGGTGGAAAACATGGCGATCCACATCTGCTCCAACTGCGGCCACGCCGAACACATCTTCGGCGAAGGCGGCGCCGCCAAGATGGCGCAGGACTTCGGCGTGGACCTGCTGGGATCGCTGCCGCTGGATCTGGCCATCCGCCTGGCGGTGGACGAAGGCAAGCCCAGCGTGGCGGCCGATCCGTCCGGCAAGCCGGCCGAGCTGTACCGCGCCATCGCCCGCCGCGTGGCGGTGAAGGTGGGCGAAAAGGCTCAGGACTTCTCCGGCAAGTTCCCCAAGATCGTGATCCAGAACAACTGAGCGGCAACATGATAGCGATGTACGATTCCGGCCTGGGCGGGCTGTCGGTGTGGCGCGCGGTGCGCGCCGCCCTGCCCGACTGGCCGATCACCTATCTGGCCGACCAGGCCTACTGCCCGTACGGCCCGCGCGGCCGCGACGAGATCATCGCCCGGGCGCTGAAGGTGGGGCATTACCTGGTCAGCCAGGGCGCGACCATTCTGGTGGTGGCCTGCAACACCGCCACCACCGCCGCCATCGCCGCGCTGCGCGCCGAGCTGTCGCTCCCCATCGTCGGCATCGAACCGGCGATCAAGCCCGCCGCCGCGATGAGCCGCACCGGCCGCATCGCCGTGCTGGCCACCGAATACACACTGGCCAGCGCGCGCGTCAAAACGCTGCTGGACGACCACGCCGACGGCGTGGACGTGCTGCGCCGCGCCGGCCACGGCTGGGTGGAGCAGGTGGAAGCCGGAGAACTATCCAGCGAACGCACCCGCGCGCTGGTGCGCAGCGTGGTGGAGCCGCTGATGGGCGAAAACATCGACCACATCGCGCTGGGCTGCACCCACTACCCGTTTCTCGAGCCGCTGATCCGCGAGGTCACCGGCAACGGGATCCAGCTGTACGACCCGGCCGAGGCCATCGCCCGCCGCGTCGGCGACCTGCTGCGCCAGCACGGCTGCGATAGCCAGGGCGACCGCTACTACCGCTTCATCACCACCTCGGCCGACGCCGGCGAAATGGCGCTGCGGCTGCCGCAGCTCATCGGCCATCCCTACCCGGTGGAGTCGCAAGCGCTGGATTGAGCGCTTCTCCCCCCGCCACCGCGACGCTAGAATGGCGCGGCAACCCTTTGCCTCAGGTTTTATCATGAAAACAAGATTGCTGTTACTGCTGCTGTCGGCGCTGAGCCTCCCCGCGCTGGCCGCGCCCTCCTGTCGCGACGTCGCCGCCAAGGTCAATCTGCAGGCTTCCCGCCAGCTGGACGTGGCCGAGCTGGGCGACATGCTGCAAAGCCTGGGCCGCGATGGCCGGCTGCCGGACAAGTTCGTCACCAAGCGCCAGGCCCAGGCCGCCGGCTGGAAGCCGGGCCGCAGCCTGTGGACTGCGCCCGGCCTGCAGGGCAAATCCATGGGTGGCGACCGCTTCGGCAATTACGAAAAACGTCTGCCCGCCGGCCAATGGCAAGAAGCCGACCTGGGCTACACCGGCGGCAAGCGCGGCGCCAAGCGCCTGCTGTTCAGCCGCCAGGGCCAGCGCTTTGTCACTGTGGACCACTACAACAGCTTCATCGAGGTCGCGCCATGCAAGTAAAAATATGCGAGCTGCGCCATATCCGCAGCCTGGAGCAGTTCTACGACGAGCTGGAGCGCCAGCTGTCGCTGCCCGCCCATTTCGGCCGCAACCTGGACGCGCTGTACGACAGCCTGGCCAACGATGTGGCCGGCCCGTTCGAGTTGCTTTGGCGCGATACCGAGGAAGCCCGCCGCGGGCTGGGCGCCGACGTTTACGCCACCGTGCTGGAAATTCTGCAAACCGTCGCCGAAGAGCGCGGCGACGTCACCCTAGACATCCACCACTGATCCCCGCCCGCCGCGTTGTCGCCGCGCTACACGAACGGCATCAACGCGGCAGCCCTCGCCATGCGATGCGCTTCTTTAGCGCATCATGGAATTCTTAAGTCTTTAAGATCATTGCGAAATATTCGAATTCGAACAGCAATTGTCGAAATCCCGTCAAGACAACCTCGTACTAACACTCTATAATCGCTAACCTTCAGCCGGCTGCTCCTGTCGGACAACAACAGGTACAAGTCCCTGAAAACGGGCTAAAAACAACAAAGTAGCCCGGCCGCTACATGGCGAAACATGCCGGACACACGGCACGCACACATGACTCCCTCCATTAAGCCGCATGTCATGTCATGAAAATGCGACGCTCGTTTGAAAACGTCTCAAGAACAGGCAGGAACAACTGAATGAAGTCTAAAAAACTCACGGCCTTGATTCTGGTCGGGATGCTGCTGGGCATCCTCGTAGGCTACCTCTTCCGCCAACACGCCGGCGATGACGCCGCCGCGATCAAATCCTTCGTCGACGGCATGTCCATCCTCACCGACATCTTCCTGCGGCTGATCAAGATGATCATCGCCCCGCTGGTGATCTCCACGCTGGTGGTCGGCATCGCCAAGATGGGCGACGCCAAATCGGTGGGCCGCATCGGCGGCAAGACCATGGGCTGGTTCATCTGCGCCTCGCTGGCGTCGCTGACCCTTGGCCTGATCATGGTCAACATCCTGAAGCCGGGCGTGGCGCTGAACCTGCCGCTGCCCGACATGCACGCCGACTCCGGCATCAAGGCCGGCGCCATTTCGCTGAAGGACTTCGTCACCCACGCCATTCCCAAGAGCGTGTTCGAGGCGATGGCCAACAACGAAATCCTGCAGATCGTGATCTTCTCGGTATTCTTCGGCAGCGCGATGGCCGCTCTGGGCGAGCGCTCCAAGGCGCTGATCGACGTGATCGACGTCGTCGCCCACGTGATGCTGAAGGTCACCAGCTACGTGATGAACTTCGCCCCGCTGGCGGTGTTCGGCGCCATCGCCGCCACCGTGGCCAAGGAAGGCCTGTCCATTCTCGGCACCTACGGCAAGTTCATGGCCCAGTTCTATCTGTCCATCGGCATCCTGTGGCTGCTGCTGATCGCCGTCGGCGTGCTGATCGTCGGCCCGCGCCTGTTGCACCTGATGGGCATGATCAAGGAGCCGCTGCTGCTGTCGTTCACCACCGCCAGCTCGGAAGCCGCCTATCCGAAGACCTTGGAACAGCTGGAACGCTTCGGCGTATCCAACAAGATCGCCAGCTTCGTGCTGCCGATGGGCTATTCGTTCAACCTGGACGGCTCGATGATGTACTGCACCTTCGCGGTGATCTTCATCGCCCAGGCTTACGGCATCGATCTGACGCTGGCCCAGGAAATCTCCATGCTGTTGATCCTGATGCTGACCTCCAAGGGCATGGCCGGCGTGCCGCGCGCGTCGCTGGTGGTGATCGCCGCCACCCTGGCGCAGTTCAACATTCCGGAAGCCGGCCTGCTGCTGCTCTTGGGCATCGACCACTTCCTGGACATGGGCCGCTCCGCCACCAATGTGGTGGGCAACTCCGTCGCCACCGCCGTGGTCGCCAAGTGGGAAGGCGAACTGAAGCGCCACTGAGCCGCTGTCGCCCCCGCGTCAACGCCACCCTTCGCGGTGGCGTTTTTCATGGACGGAAAGCTGCAAGAAACTATTGACAGTTCAGGCTCGCACGGACATAATGCGCTCCTCGACTGACGCCGGAGAGGTGGCAGAGTGGTCGAATGTACCTGACTCGAAATCAGGCGTACGTGCGAGCGTACCGAGGGTTCGAATCCCTCCCTCTCCGCCAGCGACACTTTAAAATCAATAGCTTTAATTGATTTTATTCCACATAAAAGCCCACAAAAAATTGTGCTGCGCTCGTGGATTAGAGATGATGATTAGCCCCCTGCTCATTGAGCATGGGGCGTTTTATTTTATACGTCTCTGCGTCTATGTTAACTCTTCAAACCCTGACCTCCTCCCGCAAAAACGTAGCGGCGAAAAGTAGAGATTTCTGGCAAATTTAAGCCCATCCGGGCAGGAGATTTGTCATGAAAAAATCGAAGTTCACCGAAGAACAGATTGCCTTCGCCTTGCGCCAGGCGGAGTCCGGTACCACCGTCGCCGAGGTCTGCCGCAAGATGGGCGTCTCCGAAGCCACCTTCTACAACTGGAAGAAGAAATACGGCGGCCTGGGTGTCAGCGAATTGCGCCGCCTGAAACAACTGGAAGAAGAGAACGCCCGCCTCAAGCGCATGGTCGCCGACCTGAGCCTGGACAAGCAGATGCTGCAGGAAGTCATCCAAAAAAAGCTGTGAGGCCGGCTCGCAAACGCGAGCTGGCGAACTTCCTGATCGACGCCTACCGCGTCAGCATCCATCGCGCCACCGCGGTCATTCAACTGCGGCAAGCTACCTATTTTTATCGCCCTCACCCTCGAGACGATCGTGCGGAGCGGCAGCGAATCCGCGAGATCGCCGCCACCCGCATTCGTTATGGCGCGCGCCGCATCCATGTTCTGCTGCGGCGTGAGGGCTGGCAGATCAATCACAAGAAGACCTACCGGATCTACTGCGAGGAGGGGTTGAACCTCCGGCGCAAACGGCCCAAGCGGCGAGTGGCGGCCGCGCACCGGCAAGCTCGGCCGGCGGTCTCCAGTTTGAATGCCTGCTGGAGCATGGATTTCGTCGCCGATCAGTTGTTCAACGGCCAGAAAATCCGGGTCTTGACTGTGGTGGATAATTTTAGTCGGGAGAGCTTGGCGATCACGGTGGATTTCGCGCTGAAAGCCGCAGACGTGGTTGCTACGATGCAGCATGTGCAAGCCTTGCGCGGGACGCCGCAACGGATTCAGGTCGACAACGGCAGCGAGTTTATTTCCCTGGCGCTGGACCAGTGGGCCTATGAGCAAGGCGTCACGCTGGACTTCTCACGACCAGGGAAACCCACGGATAATGCCTTTATCGAGTCATTTAACGGCAGTCTGCGGGATGAGTGCCTGAATGTGCATTGGTTTTTATCGCTGGATGACGCACGTGAAAAGATCGAGCGTTGGCGGCAGGATTACAACGAATTCAGGCCGCACAGTTCGCTGGGCGACCAGACCCCGAGCGAGTTCAGACTTGCTCACCTTGAAGCCGGAAATCTCTAGACTAGACCGCTCGGTTAGTCGGGTGGAGGTCAATTTTTGCGGGAGGAGGTCAAACTGTTAAGTCAACTCGGTATTCCTCTCTCTGCAGGAATCGCTCCTCCGAGTCAGAAATTTCGAGGAACGCCTGCAGATGATCTTGGGTTTCGTGTAGAGTTTGGAGTGATATATATCGATACCGCATAAGCACAGTTTTCAAGACCACTATTTGTTGTCGAGACAGCCCATTACTAGATTTAACCACGGAGGATGATAACTGTAAATTCGACATAGCATTTCTCTCATTCATGCTTATTCCGCAATAAAGCTTCAGCAATCGGAGCATACTCGGGAGCAGGCTCTTCAGACCAGTTATTCTCCTGAGCCAAGAGCCTAGCCTTGTACTCTGCCATTTCATAAAGGGGGTAAATATGAGAAGGCAGAAGATCCCTTGCATTGTGTATTGACCAGCCGACAAAATCGCCAGCGGAGTTACGTTCTATTTCAATGTGGTATCTTGACATAAAAAACTCCTTCTCTTTTCAGCAGGCATACAAGTTTGTAGATGGTATAGCACAGTTGAGACTGACTATTACCACTTGCGCCACAAAAGACAATGGAATTTTGCCAAGATTTCCTTATTACAAAAATGACAAATAACTTCCACCACCTAATCCAATATCAAAAATAGCCATCACACTTAAAAATTGAATAAGAACTGCTGCATTAATCGCTTTTTACATAAAACTGAGACATAAATCATACCATTAGGAATGGTCTGATCAAGTCGTTCTCAAAAATTCGCCAGATCGAAAATCATAGACTTCCAGATATTGTCTGGTAAGTTTTTGGACTCGCCAGGACAGTTTATAGCAGCAGGTTAAGAGCGGCTAACAAAACCCCTGATGCTGCGTTGCACCGACTTGCCGTACTGCTTGTGCTGTCTGCGTCGGCGCGCCTTGCCTCAGCCGTAAAACTGATTTTTGTTAGCCACTCTAAATCATTTTCTGGGCAAGCTCTGTGCGTTAACGCACAGAGCTATTTATACTTAGTCAATACAATTTATCATGGCGCTGTTGCACAAATCCTCCCCCACCGCAGCTTGGTAAGATAGTGGCATGACCAAGCCTGCTCCAAAGCGCTACCGAACGACCAACTGGAACGCCTACAACCAAGCCCTGATCCAACGCGGTTCTCTGTCCGTCTGGTTGGACACGAGCATGTCATGGCGGGCGACGCCAAGGGGCAAACGCGGCCGGATGCAGACCCATAGTGACCCCGCCATTCAATTCTGCCTGACCATCAAGAACCTATTTGGACTAGCGTTGCGGCAGACCATCGGTTTTATTCAAAGCCTGTTCAAGATGGCAGGCCTGGACTGGAGCGTCCCCGACTACTGTACGTTATCCAGACGGCAGCAGACCCTGCAGGTCAGGATTCCCTACCAGAAAAGCTCAGGCGCACTGCATCTGCTGGTGGATAGCACAGGCATCAAGATGCTGGGCGAAGGCGAGTGGAAAACCAAGAAGCATGGCGCGGAATATCGCCGGCAATGGCGTAAGGTGCATCTGGGTATCGATGCGGAAACCCTGCAAATCCGCGCCATTGAAGTCACGGATAATCGCAAGGGCGATGCGCAAATACTGCCTTCGCTCTTGGCGCAAATCTCCTCAGATGAGCCTATAGCCTGCGTGAGCGGCGACGGCGCTTTCGATACCAAGGCGTGTCATGAGGCGATAGCTGCGTGCGGCGCAATTGCGTGCATTCCCACGCGCAAGAATGCGCGGCCATGGAGGGGAGGTTCGCTGGGCGTGCTGGCTCGGAACGAGATTCTGCGGGCCACCAAGCCATTAGGCAGGGCGATCTGGAAACGATGGACCGGCTACCATCGCCGCAGCCTGGTGGAAACCAAGATGCATGGCTTCAAACGGCTGGGTGAAAGGGTGACGGCCCGGCGTTTCGATGGTCAAGTGGCAGAGCTGCAAGTGCGTGCTGCCATCTTGAACCGCTTCAGCATGCTGGGCCGGCCGTACACTGTGGCGATGGCGTAAATCGGTTTTGGGAAAGGGGAAACTCGTCCTACCTGGGATTTGTGCAACAGAGCCCCACGCTGGTACATGAAAACGATCATCCACCTTGCCTCCTTGGCACATTGAAGCGCGCGCTCTAGCAATCGTACTGCCTTAATTGCCGCGAAAATTCCGGCAAACCGTCAATACCGCTGCTTTCAGCCCGCCGGCACCAATCCTCCAATTGGCTGGACAACAGCGCGGTGGAACAGGCGGAACGCTCCCACAGCGAGGCAAGCTCGCGCCTCATCGTGTAAATGGTATTCAGCGCCATACTGAGCGGCAGCACCCGTTCTAAAAGCTCGCCATCCGGCAGCGGTTCCCGCGCGGCATGCCGCAACCAGCAACGAACCGCCTCCAGCCCCGCAGCCACATACAGACCTTCCAGCCGGCGCAACTCCACAGACGCAGCCCGGCGCAGGGCGTGATCGAACCGCTCCAATACCAGATAACGATGGGCAATGACTGCATTCATGGTCTTCTCATCGCAATGCAGCTTGAGCGGATTCTGGCGCAGGGGGGGCACTGGCTGGCGCACCATGGCCAAATGCAAGCAGGCGAGCAAGCGGATGTACGCCCAACCGATATCGAATTCCCACCACCGGGCCGACAGTTTGGGAGAGGTAACATAAGCGTGGTGATTGTTATGCAGCTCCTCGCCCCCGATCAGCACTCCCCACGGCACGATGTTGCGCGAAGAGTCGTTGGTCGCAAACAAGCGATAGCCCCAGTAATGGCCGATGCCATTGATAACGCCCGCGGCAAAAATGGGAATCCACAGCATCTGTACCGCCCAAACAGTCAATCCGACAGGGCCGAACAACAATAGGTCGATCAGCAGCATCAAGCCCACCCCCAGAGCGGAGTGGTTGGTGTAAAGCCGTCGCTCGAGCCAATCATCCGGGGTGTTGCCGCCATAATGCTCCAGCATCGCTTGGTCACCGGCCGCGCGGCGGTACAGCTCGCTGCCTTGCAGCAAAACCGTCGTGAGCCCGAAACGCAGCGGACTGTGCGGATCGCCCGGGGTATCGGTCATTGCATGATGCTTGCGGTGAATGGCGATCCATTCACGGGTCACCATCCCAGTGGTCAGCCACAGCCAGAACCGAAAAAAATGGCTAGCCAGCGGATGCAGCTGCAAAGCCTGATGCGCCTGATGCCGGTGAAGAAAGATGGTGACAGAGGCAATGGTGACGTGGGTGAGCCCCAGCGTCGCCAGGACAAGCCCCCACCAGGGCAGATCAAGTAGGCTCAGTTGCATGCAACCTCCTTGGCAAGTAGCGAGCCGCCGCTTGTCGCTTAACCGGCGCCGCTTGCGGTGCGCAAGTCGGCTTCCGCAGAGCCCGCATGATTGACGGCCGCGGTCGACGCGGCGCTTCGGCCGGATGCAGGCTTTTTCAACGCAGTGGCCTGCGGATTCAAACTATCCACCATCGCGCTGGGGATCAGAATCGTAGTGCCGCGCTCCTTGGTGGTTTCATAGATAATGTTCATCGCCCGCAATTGCAGCGCTGCCGGATGTTCCGCGTAGATATTCGCCGCCTCGACAAACTTGCTGGCTATTTCCGCTTCGGCGGAACCCAGAATAATCCGGGCCTGTTTTTCGCGCTCGGCCTGCGCCTGGCGAGACATGGCGTCCTGCAGCGCCTCCGGAATGGCGACATCGCGGATTTCCACCGAGCGCACGGTAATGCCCCATTCCGCGGTTTTCTCAGCGATCTTGCCGCACAGGTCCTGCACCATGCTTTGACGGTCGCTGAGCAGTATCGCCAACATCGAGGAACCTATCATTTCGCGTAGCGAAGTCTGCGCGACTCGATCAATCGCCTGGCTATAGTCGGTGATGGCCAAGGCCGCTTTTTTCGCGTCATGCACATGCCAGAAGATGATCGCATCCACATTCACTGGCACCGTGTCGCGGGTCAGCGCCTGCTCGGCATTGAAGGCGGTGGTCTGGATTCTTTCGTCTATGGTGGCCACCACGCGGTCCACGACCGGGATGATCAGGAACAGCCCGGGTCCGTTGACGCCGCGCAGCTTGCCAGCGCGCAGCACCACGCATTTCTGCCAGGTGTTGGCCATGCGCAAGGCTTGCGCCACGATCGCGGCGCATACCCAAAGCAAAATGGCCAGCAGCAGATAGCTGGACGCGTAGGCAAGCAGGCCAGATAAAAAGAAAACAGCGACAATGAACGAGGTGATGGGGTTCATGGCGGGACTCCTTGCCGAGGATTTGAGCGCCGGGCTGGCTATGCTTTAGCATCGGCTCGTTTGCCGCGTGCCATCTGTACGCTGTCATACATAGGGATGAATATCGAGGCCTTGTGTCATTTCAAGCACATCGCCGCTCCTGGGCGCAGAACGCAATAGACTGGGGCGATAACGTCCCGCACCACCCCTCGCGCCTGTGACTCGCTTTCAGCAATGCGGTTTGTTTTCAAATGGCTTGAAGACTGGAAAAGACATGAGCAGCAATGATGCCCCCAGGCGCAATGGCTTGCTCGCCGACCTGCCGGAACTTGAGTGGCGAAGACTGGCCCCGCAGCTGGAACCGGTGGAAATGCCATTGGGTAAGGTGCTTTATGAACCCGGCTGCACGCTAAGCCACATCTACTTTCCGACCACGGCCATTGTTTCGCTGCTCTACGTGATGGAGGATGGCGCCTCTGCGGAAATCGCCGTTGTCGGCTTTGAAGGGGTTGTCGGCATTGCCTTGTTCATGGGCAGGGAAACGACGCCGAGCCGCGCGGTGGTGCAAAGCGCCGGCCAGGACTACCGGCTGAGGGCCAAAATTTTAAAGGATGAATTCAAACGCGCGGGCTCGATGATGCATCTGCTGCTGCGCTACACCCAGACATTAATCACCCAGATGGGGCAAACAGCGGCATGCAATCGACATCATTCGCTGGATCAACAGTTATGCCGCTGGCTATGGCGGAGCCTGGATCGGCTGCAAGGCAATGAGTTGGTCATGACGCAGGAGCTGATCGCCAATATGCTGGGCGTGCGCCGCGAGGGCGTCACCGAGGCCGCGCTCAAGTTGCAGAAGCCTGAGCTGATCCACTATGCGCGCGGCCATATCACCATTGTGTATCGAGGCGGACTGGAAAAGCGCACTTGCGAATGCTACGACGTCGTGAGAAAAGAGTATCAACGCTTGTTGGCCGTGCCGCTGTCGCGGCGTTGAGTGCGCGGCATCGAGCAGCGGGCGGCGCGATGCCGCGACAAGGCAGACACGCTCACTGCCCCCCAGCAGCTGCCGCAACACATTTGGGCAGAATGCCACCATGGCGGTAATACTCCATCTCCACCGGGGTGTCGATGCGCAGCAGCAACGGCAGTTGCCGGGTCCGCTCATCCGGACTCCGCGCCGTCAACGTCACCGCTTGCCGCGGCTGGATGCCCTGCTCCAGCCCGCTCAAATCGAACACTTCATCGCCTTTCAAGCCGGCCGCGCTGTCGGGACCGGCAACACCTCCATGCCCACCAGCTTGGAGCGGTGGATGCGCACGAAGCTGCGGACAATGACCGCTTTCACTCCCAGTAGTCCAGTGCCTTTGGCTGCCCAGTCACGGCTGGAGCCAGTGCCGTGCTCCTCGCCAGCGAAGATCAGTGTTGGCGTGGGTACCTTCAGATAGTGATGTGGCGCAGGGGAAATAGTCCATCAGTTCGCTACAAGCTTTGCAGATAGACTGCCAGGTTGTTCAAGTCATCCCCATTAAGTCCATGAATAATGGCTTGCATTGCCTCCGCGGAGGGGCTTTGGCCGGCGGAGAAAACATGCAGTTGCTTGAGCAGGCAGTCAGCATGCCGTCGACATTATCAGACAACAGGCTGGCGGACTCCCTCTCCGCCAGTAGAGCGCAATCAAGGGCTTTTTTGTTTCCTTCGAAAAATGCGCGACGATCCGCTCCGGATTGCCGCCATCCGGATGCCCTTACCCTCCCAAATCGCCAGACCCACACGCCCCCACCCCAGACTCAGCGCAACAAAAAAGGCGCGAATACGCGCCTTTTTGATCAATCCCCGACAACGTCACGCCAGCGCGACGCCCTTTCTTCGAGTGCGGCCCGAGTGCAGGTAATCGGCGATGTAGTCCTGCGACACCTCGCCGCAATAGCGGCCAACCTCGTCCACCACCGGCATCCAGGTGAGGTTGTGCTCGTACAAGCGCGACAGCACGATGCGCAGGTTCTCGCCGACGCCAGCCGTCACTTCTATTCTATTGATCTTGTCGCGGCAGCGGCCATCGCCGCCGGACTTGGCGTCGCGGCGCTTGACGAAGCCCAGCGGCTCGCCGGACGCGTCCACCACGGTCAGATGCAGCAGATCGGCGTCGTCCATCATGCCGTAGGCCGCGGACAGCGGGGTATCAAGCCGGGCGGTCAGCGTCTCCCGCTGCTCGGCCACCTCGCCGGCCTTCACCAGCAGCAGCCGCTTCAGCGTGCGGTCGTGGCCGACGAAGCTGGCGACGAAATCATCGGCCGGGCGCGCCAGCACTTCGTCCGCACCGGCGCACTGCACCATCCGCCCCTGGCGGAACACCGCGATGCGGTCGCCCAGCTTGATCGCCTCGTCGATGTCGTGGCTGACCAGCATCACCGTCTTGCCCAGCTGGCGCTGCATCTGCAGGAATTCGTTCTGGATCTGCTCGCGGTTGATCGGATCCACCGCGCCGAACGGCTCATCCATCAGCAATACCGGCGCGTCGGCCGCCAGCGCGCGGATCACGCCGATGCGCTGCTGCTGGCCGCCCGACATCTCGCGCGGATAGCGCTGCAGGAAGCGGGCCGGATCCAGCGCCACCATATGCATCAGCTCGCGGGCGCGCTCGCGGCAGCGCTTCTTGTCCCAGCCCAGCATGCGCGGCACCACGGTGATGTTTTCCTCGATGGTCATATTGGGGAACAGTCCGATCTGCTGGATCACATAGCCGATGTGCCGGCGCAGCGTCACGGTGTCGATGCCGGCGGTGTCTTCGCCGCCTATCAGCACTTTGCCGGAAGTGGGCTCGATCAGGCGATTGATCATCTTCATCGTAGTGGTCTTGCCGCAACCGGACGGGCCGAGCAGCACGCAGATCTCGCCCTCGGCCACTTTCAGGCTGACATCGTCCACAGCCTTGAACACCTGGCCGTTCTTTTGGGTGAATTGCTTGCAGAGATTTTGCAGTTCTATCATCAGCGGATTCCTTTCGGTGTCAGCGCGCGCTGGGCGCGCAGCAGCAGCCAGTCCATGGCCACGGCGAGCAGGCTTACGGCGAGGGCGCCGGCGATCAGCTTGCGGATATCGCTCTGGCTGATGCCGTGCAGGATCAGCGTGCCCAGGCCGCCGGCGCCGACGATGGCGGCGATCGCCATCACGCCGATGTTCAGCACCACCGCGGTGCGAATGCCGCCGAAGATCACCGGCACCGCCAGCGGCAGTTCCACCCAGCGCAGCCGCTGCCAGAAGGTCAGGCCGATGCCGCGGCCCGCCTCGCGCACGCCGGGCTCCAGCTGCGTCAGCGCCGTGTGGGCGTTGCGCACGATGGGCAGCAGCGAATAAAGAAAAGCGGCGGTGACGGCGGGCACCGCGCCGATGCCGTGGCCGATCAGCGAAAACAGCGGAATCATCAGGCCGAACAGCGCGATCGCCGGAATGGTCAGCAGCACGGTGGCCAGGCTCAGCACCACGTTGGCGATGGCGGGGAAGCGCACGATGGCAACGCCCAGCGGCACGCCCAGCAACACCGCGAGGCTGACGGCGATGCCGACCAGCGTCAAATGCTGCCCGGCCAGCGCGCCGATATAGGGCAGGTTGGCCAGCATGTAGCGGCCGGTTTCCAGCAGGGTCTCCATCACGCGCCCTCCTTCGCCAGGCCATGGCTGCGCAGGAACTCGGCCGCCACCTCTCGGACCGGGCGATGCCGGATATCCACCTCGGCGTTCATCGTCGACATCGCATCGTTGTCCAGCAAGGCGGACAGACGGTTCAGCTCGTCGGCCAGGCCGGGATTGCGGTCCAAAACCTCCTTGCGCACCACCGGCGTCGCCGCATAGGCCGGGAAGAAATTCAGGTCATCCTGCAACACCAGCAATTCGAAGCCCTTGATCCTGCCGTCGGTGGTGTAGGCCAGGCCGGCATCGACAAAGCCGTCGCGGATGGCGTTGTACACCAAGCCGGAATCCATCTGCCGGATCTGCGGCCGGCTCAACCCCATGCCATACAGCTGCTGCAGCGGCTTGAGGCCGTCCGGGCGGCCGGCGAATTCCATGTCGAAGCCCAGCTGCCAGCGCTTGTCACCGCCATTGTTCCGGTTCACCGCCCGCGCCAGGTCCGACAGCGTGCGCACGCCCTCCGCCTCGGCGCGATCGCGCTTCATCGCCAGCGCGTAGGTGTTGTTGAGCGCCGATGGGTTCAGCCAGATCAGGCCCCTGGGCTCGTCCAGGCGCTTGACGGTGGCGTAAGCCTCCTCGTTGCTCATTTTCTGCTGGATGCCATGGTGGATGATCAGGCCGGTGCCGGTGTAATCCCACGCCAGGTCGATCTGGCCGTGCTCCATCGCGTTGCGCAGGATCACGGTGGCGAGATCCGGCTTCTGGGCCACCTCATAGCCCTTGCCGCTCAGATACTGCGCGGTCAACTCGGACAGCAGGTGCTGTTCGGTGAAATTCTTGCTGCCCAGGGTCAGGCCGGCGGCCGCGGCCGCCGCGGGCAACAGCGCCATCGCCGCTCCCGCCAGACAGGCAGAGGCCAGCCAGCGTCGAAAACACGCAATCATTTTCATAGGTAATCCTTCCTGCTGGCCCGCTCAGGCCACGCCGCGCGCGGCGGCCAGGCGGCCGACCAGCGCCACCGACTGGTCCAGCGCCAACGCCATCAGCGCGGTGCCGCCGGCGCCCAGCAGCAAAGCCGTGTGGTTGTTGAGATAGATACCGGGGAAGATCAGCTCGCCGTAGCTGCTGGCGCCGATCAGGAAGGCCAGCGGCGCGGTGCCGACGTTCAGCGCCAGCGCGATCCGCACGCCGGAGAGAATCACCGGCAAGGCATTGGGCAGTTCCACGCGCCACAACCGCTGCCGCGGGGTCATCCCCAGCGCGTCGGCCGCCTCCAGCAAGGCCGGCGGCAGGCCGGCCAGGCCGGCGTAGACATTGCGCACGATGGGCAGCAGGGATGCCAGGAACAAGGCGGCGATGGCCGGCGCGTCGCCGATGCCCACCACCACCATGGCCAGCGCCAGCACCGCCATCGGCGGCAGGGTGTTGCCTATATTGAAGATCTGCATCCAGGATTCGGCGCTGCGCCGCAGGCGCGGCCGGCTCAGCAGGATGCCGCTGGGCAAGCCCACCGCCAGCGCCACCGCCATCGACGCGCCGACCAGATAAAGATGCCGCCCGCCCAGATAGACCAGGTCTTCGCGGTATTCCGCCCACACGGCCGGGCCAAGGCCGTAATACAGTCCCGCCGCCGCCAGGGCGGCCAGGATCAGCCAGATCATGCTGCGCTTGCCAAACGCTCTTTTGTGCATCTGCGTCCTCCTTGGCGGATAGCGACGACAAAACCGTCGGCGATCCGCTGTAATGATCGCGACAACCAGAGAGCTGCCAGTAGATTTTCAAGACATCCGGTCGAGCCGAATACGAGGTGCGTGAAACGCGGGAACGGGACAAGCCCGAAGATTGAGTGGCGCCTTGCGCGCCAAAGAACTTTTCAAATACTATAACATCACGCAAATCAACATGCAAACAATCTAATATTCAAAAAAACCATAATAATCTTGATATTGCAAAAAAAATATAATGATAAACCTTACATTTGACCCAAACGTGCTGATGAATTTACAGCCATAAAGAGCCATTTCTTCGCAACCGAACTGGCCGTCCACATCATGGAAAATCCGCCGGATCTCTTGAAAAACAAACGGAATCCGCCTTCGCCATCAAAGACTGGGCAGCAGATCCCTTCCTTCCCCCCAGCCCTCCGCTCAAGCTGCGCAAAATATCCATTGTCATTAAAAATAAAATTTCATGGCTTCCGATTTCTATTTTATTTCCCAGGATGGACCAGACGCTCCCAGGCCTGGCCCAGACACGGCCCGCCCCTCGCCCGGAGTACCTAGACGAAGGACGCGGCCAGCGCCTTCCGGCCCGCAAACCATGAGGAAATGACGGAAGGAATATGCAACCCAAAGACAAACCTTTCGTCCTGAAGTCTTGACCGGCGGACTGAAACCACATCCGTATTTCTACTAGAAATCATCCACTTGTCTTGATTGAAGGCCAAACGCCATTCAATTCGAGCCATCGCTCATGCCAAAAGGCAATGCGATGAACTAACTTGAATGGATGAGACGGTCCGCGCCTCGAGGGCGGACCCGAAATGGAGTCCGTGATGACAGAATCACAGTCAAAAAGACTGTTCGGTTTCGACAGGCGGATCGCGCTGCTCGGTCTGCTGCTGTGGGGCCTGCTGGCCGCGGCCGTCACCTGGATCGCCGGCGAGCACGAGCGCGAGCGCGCGCTGACCTCGATGCACAACCGGCTGGCCTCGCTCGCCCAGCTGAGGCTGGAAATCCTGAGCCAGAGCCTGGAACGCTACAGCCAAAGCGTGCGCTTCCTGGCCGACACGCCGCCGGTGACGGGCCTGGCCCGCGCCAGCCTGAATCACGACTTCGACGCCGAAGAGCAAAGTTCCGGCGAGTTGTGGCGGCGGCAGCTGGCGGCCATCTTCCGGGCCTATGCCGCGACCACCCCGGAAACGCTGCAGCTGAGACTGATCGGCCTGGCGGACAACGCCCGCGAACTGGTGCACGTGCTCAATCACCGCGATGGCCCGGTCAGCCTGCCGGCGTCGGAAATGCAGCACAAGAACGACGCCGACTACTTCAAGCAGGCCATCCGCCTGTCCGCCGGCGAAGTCTATCTGTCCGACATCCGTCTCAGCCGGGACCGCAGCCGGAACGAAAAAGCCCCCCCGCTGCCGGTGCTAAGGCTGGCGACCCCTATCTACAACGCCGGCGGCAAGCCATTCGCCGTGCTGTCCATCAATGTCGACGCCCGCCATCTGATGTCCTATCTGCGGGTGGGCAGCGGCGAAAGACATGTCCGCGTCTACATCACCAATCAGAATGGCGACTTCCTCGACCATCCGGATCCGGACAAGACCTTCGGCCAGGATCGAGGCAAACGCTGGCGCTGGCAGGACGAATTCCAGCCCCTTGATGTTCCAGACAGCCACGACGGCCTGCAACACCTGCAGTCATCCCATGGGGAAGTCTACGCAGTGACGCGCCGGCTGGCGCTGACGCCCCAGAAGCGCGACGGACGTTATCTGGTCATCACCGAGGCGCTGCCCGAATCCATCATCGCAGACGCCGTTGCCACCGCGCGCCGCGACACCTTGCTGGCGATGTGGCTGGGTGGCCTGCTGGTGGCGGCGCTCGCCTGGGCGTACCAGCGCCAGCGCAACCGCTTGCACATGCAGATCCGCGAGATGAACGCCTCGCTGGAAACCGAGGTGCAGCAGCGGACGCAGGAAATCCGCCGTTACGCCGCATTGCAGCGGGCCATCTTCAATGACGCCAGTTACGCCATCGTCGCCACCGACCAGTCCGGCCTGGTCACGCTGTTCAATCCGGCGGCGGAGACGCTGCTGGCCGAAAGCTCCAGCGAAGTCGTCGGGCGCCGCCGCCTCATCGACTGGCTGGACGCATCGGAGCTGGAACGGCATTCCCGGCAGCAGGCCGAGCAAAGCCACGCCCTGCCCGCAAGCGTTTTCGAAACGCTGGTATCCGGCTCCCGCGGCGGCCGGTCCAGCCAGCAGGAATGGACCGTTACCGCCAGCGACGGCCGCCGCATACCGGTGTCGATCGCGATGACGGAGCTGCGCGACGACGACGGCGAGCTGCAGGGTTTTCTCGGCATGGCGGCGGACATCTCCGCCCAGCAGCAGTACCAACGCGAATTGATGAGCGCCCGCGACCAGTTGGGCAAGGCTGCCGAAGTCGCCGAACTCGGCATCTGGACCTGGTGGCTGGCGGACGATTCGCTGGAGTTGAATCCGCGGATGTTCGACATGTACAGCTTTCCGCCAGAGTTGCGGCATGGCGGCCTGACTTACCTGCATTGGCGCAGCCGACTCCACCCCGACGACGTCGACGACGTCGAATACCAGCTGCGGGAGGCTATCGCCGGCCGCGGCACATACGCCCCGGCCTTCCGCATCGTGTTGCCGGACGGGCAGATCCGGCACATCCAGGCCGGCGCGCTGGTCGAGTTCGACGACGACAATCGGCCGTATCGCGTCACCGGCATCAATCGCGACATCACCATCCAGCACAATGTCGAAACCACGCTGCGCGAGGCCAAGGAAACCGCCGAGGCCGGCAGCCGGGCCAAAGCCAACTTCCTGTCCAATATGAGCCACGAGATCCGCACGCCGATGAATGCCGTGCTCGGCCTCGCCTATCTGCTGGAGAAACACGGCCTGCCGGCCGAGGCGCTGGATCTGGTGCACAAGATCCGCGTCGCCGGCCGCTCGCTGCAGGCCATCATCAACGACATCCTGGACTTCTCCAAGATCGAGGCCGGCAATCTGGAGATCGAGCGGGCCCCGTTCCGTCTCGCCGACGTGCTGGACAACCTGTCCACCATCATGAGCACCAATGTCGGCAACCGCGATGTCGAACTGATCATCGCGCCGCCTCCGTCTGACATCGACTATCTTCGCGGCGACGCGCTCAGGCTGGAGCAAGTGCTGATCAACCTGACCAGCAACGCGATCAAGTTCACTGAGCAGGGCCACGTCAAAGTCACCATCCAGCCGCTGGAGGTACGGCCGAAGCAAGTACGGTTGCGCTTCGCGGTGGAAGACACCGGCATCGGCATTGCCCAGTCCAAACAGCGCGAACTGTTCCGGCCCTTCACCCAGGCCGACGCCTCCACTACCCGCCGCTTCGGCGGCACCGGCCTGGGGCTGGCCATCAGCCAGCGGCTGGTGGCACTGATGGGCGGCGAGATCGGCCTGGACAGCGAGCCTGGCCGCGGCAGCACTTTCTGGTTCACGCTGCGCCTTCCCCGCGAGCAGGGCGTCAGGCTCTCCTCGCCGGAAATGGCCAATCTCAATGTGTTGATCGCCGACGACAACCCCATCGCGCGCGAGACGCTGGGCGTCACCGCCAATGAACTCGGCTGGAAAACGCTCGCCGTCGACTCCGGCCGGCTGGCGGTGGACCAGGTGATCGCCGCGCTGGGCAGGAACCAGGCGGTCGACGTGGTGATCCTTGACTGGAAAATGCCGGGCATGGACGGCCTGGAGGCAGCCCAGGCCATCCGCCTGGCCTGCCGCGGCAAACACATGCCCATCATCCTGATGGCCACCGCCTATTCTCGCGAGATCCTGCAGGCCGAACCCGCCGCCGACACGGTGACCGAGGTGCTGAACAAGCCGGTAACGCCGTCAGGGTTGTACAACGCCGTCGCCCGCGCGCTGCGGCCGCAGCAGGCCGCGCCGAAAATCCCGCCGCCGGCGCAGCATGCCGGCCGACTGCATGGCTTGAGGCTGCTGGTGGTGGACGACAGCGACATCAACCGCGAAGTGGCGCAGCGCATCTTCGAGGACGAAGGCGCCACGGTCTCGCTGGCCAACAATGGACGGGAAGCGCTGGACTGGCTGCTGCTGCACGGCGACGAGGTGGACATCGTGCTGATGGACGTGCAGATGCCGGTGATGGACGGCTATGAAGCCACGCGGCAGATACGCGCCACTCCGGCGCTGACCCATATTCCGGTGGTGGCGCTGACCGCCGGCGCCTTCCAGGCGCAGCAGGACGCCGCGCGCGAAGCGGGCATGAGCGACTACATCGCCAAACCCTTCGATGTCGAAATCGCCATCGGCCAGTTGCGCCGGCTGGTCGGCCGCCAAACCACCGCACCGACGGGCGAGTCCTCAGCCAGCCAGGCGACGCTGCAATCGGACCTGCCCGGGCTGGCGATCTCGCGCGGGTTGCAGATCTGGCGCGACGCCGACGTGTACCGGCAATACCTGCGCAAGTTCGCTCGCGACTACGGCGACAGCGCCGTAACCATGCGCCTGGCCGGCAAGGTTGTCGCGCAGGCGCTGGCCCACAAACTGAAAGGCGCCGCCGGCAACCTGGCGCTGGACGAGGTGTCGGCGCGCGCCGCCGACGTGGAAAACCGGCTGCTGGCCGGCAGCGACCCCGGCCCGGCGCTGGACGCCTTGCGCATCGCGCTGGCGCGGGCGCTGGACTCCATTTCGCGCTACGCGCCGGCGACGCAGGCCGGCGAGACCGCAAGCGCCCCCGCCGCCGACGCCGAACAGTTGAAGCCGCTGCTTCTCCAAACGCTGCAGGCCTTCAACCGCGACGATCCCGCCGCGGTGGAGCCGGTGCTGGACCAGTTGGCCGCCTTGCTGCCGGACAAGCAGGTGGCGCCGCTGCGCGACGCGGCGGAGAACTTCGATTTCCGCGGCGGCGAGGCCGCCACCCAAGCCCTGGCGGAAACGCTGGGCCTTTCCCAGGAACGGTGACACATGCAGCCCTCCCCTCCCTTGCTCGTTGTCGACGACGAACCGCAGAATCTGGCGGCGATGCGCCAGGTGCTGGCGCCGCAATATCCCCTGGTTTTCGCCCGCAACGGCGCCGAAGCGCTGGCCGCCGCAGCCAAGCATCGGCCCTCGCTGGTTCTGCTGGACATCCAGATGCCGGACATGGACGGCTACGAGGTCTGCCGCCGCCTCAAGAAAGATCCGCAATCCTCCGCCACCCCGGTGATATTCGTCACCTCGCTGGCGGAAATCGGCAACGAGGCGGCCGGTTTCGACGCCGGCGCGGTGGACTATCTGGTCAAGCCGGTTTCGCCATCCATCGTGCAGGCGCGGGTTCGCACCCATCTATCGCTGGTTCAAGCCACCCAGCTGGAGAAAAGCCACCGCGACGCGATCTACATGCTGGGCCAGGCCGGCCACTTCAACGATACCGACACCGGCGTCCACATCTGGCGGATGGCGGCGTATTCCGCGATGCTGGCCTCGACCGGCGGCTGGGACGCGCCCTCCTGCCATCTGCTGGAACTGGCAGCGCCCATGCACGACACCGGCAAGCTGGGCATACCGGACGCCATTCTGCGCAAGCCCGGGCCGTTGACGCCGGAAGAGTGGGAAGTCATGAAAACCCATACCCGGATCGGCCACGACATCCTGATCCGCAGCGAAGCCCCGGTATTCAGGCTGGCGGCGGAAATCGCGTTGCACCACCATGAGAAATGGGACGGCAGCGGCTATCCTGACGGACTGGCCGGAGAGGCCATTCCCGAATCGGCGCGCATCATTTCGCTGGCCGACGTGTTCGACGCGCTGACGATGCGCCGTCCCTACAAGGATGCCTGGCCGATGGAAAAAGCGCTGGCCACGCTGCGCCAGGGCAGCGGCGTCCATTTCGAGCCCAGGCTGGTTGAAGTCTTCGACGCCGCTCTGCCCAAGCTGCTGGAAATCAAGGAAATATGGGGAAATCTCTCCCAACAGGCGGAGCACGACGTGCTGATGCTGTTCTGACGAGAGCCGCCGCGCGATGCCAGGAAGGAAGCCCCTGGCCTTGCCGCGCCCAGCGGTCCGAACGCTCTCGAAGCGCGGCCGGCGGCGCTAAACCGCCTCGACGTTGTTGTGCACCTCGCTATCGCGCAGCACCACCTGAGCCCACACCACCGAATCCAGGTAATACTGGTTGGCCAGGTCCAGATCGAAGTCCAGCACCCTGGCCAGCGCCTCGATCTGCGCGTTGTCGCCCTGTTCGCAAGCCATCGCCAGCGACAGGTGCGGCGAGAAGATGCCCTTGCCCTCCACCACCGCCTCCCTCACCGTCAGCGGCAGCTCCAGCGGGTCCAGCACATCAGGAAAGGGTTGGTTGAGCAGCACGTCCAGCAGCGAGAACATCCCGGTCAAGAACAGGTGCTCGGCCTCCAGCTTGTTGCCGCGATAGCCGCCCAGCTTCTCCATGAAGCGGGCGCGGATCAACGACTTCTCCATCAGCGAGATCGCGGTGCCGTCCTCCTTGCGCGAGGTGAACAGCAGCATGGACAGCCATTTGAACAGCGTCTCCCGCCCCAGCAGCAGCAGAGTTTCCTCTATTGTCTGCACCTTGCGCGACAAGCCGTGTATCGGCGAATTGATGAAGCGCAGCAGCTTGAACAGCAGCACCGAATCCAGCTTGAATTGGGCTTCCACTTCCTTGGGATCGGCGCTGGTGCGCAGCAGGCGCATGATCTGCAGCACGCGGGTCTGGTTGGTGTCCACCTTGCCGCCCTCCAGCGCATGGGCGGTGGTGACGAAGGGGCCGTGGAACAAGGCGAACCGGTTGTTGCCCGGCCCGCGCAGGCAAACGTCCATGTCCTCTGCGGTGCCGACGTTGCGCGCCATCCAGCGCGCCCCCGGATAGCGTTTGGGCAACTGATCCAGGATGGGCGCCAGCACCCGGGTGGACGGACCGGCGAAATCCAGCACCATGAAGTCTACCCGGCTGAACAGATCGGCCTGCAATCCCGGACTCAGCATGTTCTGGTCGTAGGCGGCGGGCTCCAGCGCGAAGCGCAGGCCAAGCTTCTGCAGCTCGTCCAGCTGGCGCAGCATGTGCTCCGCCACCTCCATGCCCGGCAGCGGCTCCAGCACGAAGATCACGCTGCCCGCCGGCATGCCGCGCAGCTGCGGGTCGTCGAGCGAGGTCATCGCGATGTGGACGAAGGCGCGGCGGTAGGCCAGCAGCCGGAAGATGTCCATATTGTGCAGCGTGGCCAGCAGCAGCCGGTCGAACTCCTGCTGTTTGCCGGCCTCGATGTTGCGCTTGCCCTGGCGGACGAAGAAATCATAGGCGACCACGCGCTGCTGGCGATCCATCACCGGCTGGTGGGACACAAAGCCGAGCGTGGCGGGCAGATCGGCCGGCTCTTCCTCCTCCGGCAGGGGGATGATGATATCGGGCGGCTCCGGCCTCGCGTCCTGATGCGGGGCCTCTTCCTCATGCGCGTTCTTCTTCAGACGTCCGGCCAATCCATCTATCAGATTTTTCAGCATGGTGTCATCCCAGGGTTGAACTGGCCTCGAGCCGCCCGGCCGGTATATGTGCATTCTAGCCGATATGACCCGCAATTCTCGGCGTTTCCACCCGCACATCGCCGCATTGCGCGCGGTGGCGCAAGGCATGGTCGATCAGCACCAAGGCCAGCATCGCCTCGGCGATCGGCGTGGCGCGGATGCCGACGCAGGGATCGTGGCGGCCGTGGGTTTCCATCGTTATCGCCTCGCCTTGCTTGTTGATCGAGCGGCGCGGCTGGGCGATGGACGACGTCGGTTTGATCGCGATCGATACATCGATCTGCTGGCCGGTGGAGATGCCGCCCAGCACGCCGCCGGCGTGGTTGCTGGCGAAGCCTTGCGGCGTCAGCTCGTCGCCATGCTCGCTGCCGCGCTGGGTCACGCAGCCGAAGCCGGCGCCGATCTCCACGCCCTTGACCGCGTTGATGCTCATCATCGCGTAAGCGATGTCGGCATCCAGGCGGTCGAACACCGGCTCGCCCCAGCCCACCGGCACATTGTCCGCCACCACGCGCAGCCGCGCGCCGATGGAATCCAGGCTCTTGCGGATGGAGTCCATATATTCCTCCAGCCGCGGCACGATGTCCGGATCGGCGCTGAAGAAAGGATTGCCGCCCACATGCTCCCAGCCCTTGAACGGCATCTGCACTTCGCCGATCTGGGTCATGTGGCCGCGAATGACGATGCCGTATTTTTCGCTCAGCCACTTCTTGGCGATGGCGCCGGCCGCGACGCGCACCGCGGTCTCGCGCGCCGAGGAGCGGCCGCCGCCGCGCGGATCCCGGGTGCCGTATTTATGCCAGTAGCAGTAATCGGCGTGGCCGGGGCGGAAAGTCTCGGCGATATTGCCGTAATCCTTGCTGCGCTGGTCGGTGTTGCGGATCAGCAGCGCGATCGGCGTGCCGGTGGTCTTGCCCTCGTAGACGCCGGACAGGATTTCGACGGTGTCCGGCTCGCGGCGCTGGGTCACGTGGCGGCTGGTGCCGGGCTTGCGGCGGTCCAGCTCCGTCTGGATGTCCGCCTCGGTCAAGGCCAGTCCCGGCGGACAACCGTCCACCACGCAGCCTATGCCCGGCCCGTGGCTCTCGCCGAAGGAAGTCACCGTAAACAATCGTCCCATGCTGCTGCCTGACATCTGCTTTCCCCTGCCGCTGATTGCGTATCGTCATCGATTCTAGCATGGCATCCGCCAGCGGCAGGCTACGATGGGGGATTGAATCCCGGCGCCGGCGCTGGCATTCTTTTTGCGTAAACGGGCGATGCGGGAATGCCCGCCCTTCCCGACGGGAAGGCCATCCAATCGGACAGGAGTCTGCCATGAACGCATCGACACCCGGCCTCGCGCGCAAGCTCGGCGGCTGGCAACTATGGGGCATCGCCGTGGGGCTTGTGATTTCCGGCGAATACTTCGGCTGGAGCTACGGCTGGGCGCAGGCCGGCACGCTGGGCTTTCTGTGCGCCACGCTGTTCGTCGCGCTGATGTACGCAGCCTTCATCTTCAGTTTCACAGAACTGACCACCGCCATCCCGCACGCCGGCGGGCCCTTCGCCTACGCCCGCCGCGCCTTCGGTCCGCTGGGCGGCTTCATCGCCGGTTTCGCCACCCTGTGCGAATTCGTGTTCGCGCCGCCGGCCATCGCGCTGGCCATCGGCGCCTACCTCAATGTCCAATTCCCATCGCTGGCGCCCAAATGGACCGCCTGCGGCGCCTATCTGGCCTTCATGGCGCTGAACATCGCCGGGGTCGGCATCGCCGCGATGTTCGAGCTGGCGGTCACGCTGCTGGCCATCTTCGAGCTGCTGGTGTTCATGGGCGTGGTGGCGCCCGGCTTCAGCTGGGACAACTTCATGCGCCACGGCTGGGCCGGGCAGGACGCCTTCCATTGGGGCGCCGTCGGCGGCATGTTCGCCGCGCTGCCGTTCGCGATCTGGTTCTTCCTGGCGATAGAGGGCGCGGCGATGGCGGCCGAAGAAGCCAAGGACCCGGCCCGCACCATCCCGCGCGCCTACATCGCCGGCATCCTCACCCTGGTGGCGCTGGCCTTCGGCGTGATGGTGATGGCCGGCGGCGCCGGCGACTGGAGCCGGCTGGCCAATATCAACGACCCGCTGCCGCAGGCGATGAAGCTGATCGTGGGCGAGCACAGCGGCTGGCTGCACATGCTGGTGTGGCTGGGCCTGTTCGGCCTGGTGGCGTCGTTCCACGGCATCATCATGGGCTATTCGCGGCAGATCTTCGCCCTGGCGCGGGCCGGCTACCTGCCGCGCGCGCTGGCCGCCGTCCATCCGCGCTTCAAGACGCCGCACCGCGCCATACTGGCCGGCGGCGTCGTCGGCATCGCCGCCATCTTCAGCGACGACCTGGTGCAGATCGCCGGCCAGCCGCTGACCGCCAACATCGTCACGCTGTCGGTGTTCGGCGCCATCGTCATGTACATCGTGTCGATGCTGGCGCTGTTCCGGCTGCGCGGCCGCGAGCCGGCCCTGCCCCGGCCGTTCTCCGCGCCCGCTTATCCGTGGCTGCCGGCGCTGGCGCTGGGCTGTTCGCTGATCTGCCTGGTCGCCATGGTCTATTACAACCGGCTGCTGGCCGGCATCTTCGCCGCGATGCTGGCCGCCGGCTACCTGTACTTCCTCGCCACCGCCCGCCAGCGCGCCGAAGCCGGCATCGACGCTCAGCTGCAAGGTTCGGCCGAGATTGCCGCCCAGGCCTCTCCCACCATCCGGAGCCAGACATGAGCCACGCCATCGCCATAGGCCCGCGCCGCTATCGTTTCGACGACTTGAAGACGCTGATGGCGCGCGCCAGCCCGCTGCGCTCCGGCGACCAGCTGGCCGGCGTCGCCGCCGCCAGCGCCGAGGAGCGGGTGGCGGCGCAAATGTGCCTGGCCGACCTGCCGCTGACCGTCTTTCTCAACCAGGCGCTGATCCCGTACGAGGAAGACGAAGTCACCCGGCTGATCCTGGATAGCCACGACGCGGCCGCCTTCGCCGCCGTCGCCCACCTGACCGTCGGCGGCCTGCGCGACTGGCTGCTGTCCGACGCCGCCACCGCGGAAACGCTGGCGGCGCTGGCTCCCGGCCTCACGCCGGAAATGGCGGCGGCGGTGTCCAAGCTGATGCGCAACCAGGATCTGGTGCTGGCGGCGAGGAAATGCCGCGTCGTGACCGCCTTCCGCAATACCCAAGGCCTGCCGGGACGGATGGGCGTGCGGCTGCAGCCCAACCATCCGGCAGACGACGCGCGCGCCATCGCCGCCGCCACCCTGGACGGCCTGCTCTACGGCGCCGGCGACGCGGTGATCGGCATCAATCCGGCCGGCGACAGCCCGGACGATATCCGGAGCTTGCTGACGCTGCTGGACGAGGTGCGCCAGCGCTACGCCATCCCCACCCAAAACTGCGTGCTGACCCACGTCACCAGCACGCTGGACCTGATCCGCCAGGGCGCGCCGGTGGACCTGGTATTCCAGTCGATAGCCGGCACCGAGAAAGCCAACGCCGGCTTCGGCGTCAGCCTCGCCGTGCTGGACGAGGCGCATCAGGCGGCGCGGGAGCTGAAGCGCGGCACGGTGGGCGGCAACCTGATGTATTTCGAGACCGGCCAGGGCAGCGCGCTGTCGGCCAACGCCCACTGGGGCGTGGACCAGCAGACCTGCGAGGCGCGCGCCTACGCGGTGGCGCGCCGCTACTCGCCGCTGCTGGTCAACACCGTGGTCGGCTTCATCGGCCCAGAGTATCTGTACAACGGCAAGCAAATCATCCGCGCCGGGCTGGAAGACCATTTCTGCGGCAAGCTCATGGGCCTGCCGATGGGCTGCGACATCTGCTATACCAACCACGCCGAGGCCGACCAGGACGACATGGACGCGCTGTTGACGCTGCTGGGCGCGGCCGGCGTGCACTTCATCATCGGCGTGCCCGGCGCCGACGACATCATGCTGGGCTACCAGAGCACCTCCTTCCACGACGCGCTCTACCTGCGCAATACGCTGGGGCTGAAGCGCGCGCCGGAGTTCGAGGACTGGCTGGAAACGATGGAAATCACCCGCGGCGGCAGGCTGCTGCCGCAGGATAGGCGACAACGGCTGCTGACGATGATGGAGGGCGTGGCGTGAAAGAAAAACAAAATCCCGTCACCGAAGACGGCTGGGGCGAGCTGTCCCGCCTCACCGCCGCCCGCATCGCGCTTGGCCGCGCCGGCAGCAGTCTGCCCTGCCGCGAAACGCTGCGCTTCGCGCTGGCCCACGCCCAAGCGCGCGACGCGGTGCATACGCCGCTGGATTCCGCCGCGCTGGCCGGCGAACTGGCGGCAGACGGCCACCGCGTCATCGACGTCCGCAGCGCCGCCGGGAGCCGCGCCGAATACCTGCAGCGGCCGGACCTGGGCCGCAGGCTGGACGACGCCAGCCGCGCGCGGCTGCTGGCGGAAGCGGACAAGGGCTGCGACCTGCTGATCCTCATCGCCGACGGCCTGTCCTCGCGCGCGCCCGCCCTGCACGCGGTGCCGCTGCTGCGCGAGCTGCTGCCGCGGGTGCGGGAGATGGGCTTGAGCGTCGGCCCGCTGCTGATCGCGCGCGAGGCGCGGGTGGCGCTGGGCGACGAAGCCGGGGAAATCATGGGCGCAAGAATGACGGCGATGCTGATAGGAGAACGACCCGGCTTGAGCTCGCCGGACAGCCTGGGCCTGTACCTGACCGCCGCGCCGCGCGCCGGCCGCAGCGACGCCGAGCGCAACTGCATTTCCAATGTGCGGCCGGACGGCCTGCCCTATCCGCTGGCGGCCTTCAAGCTGGCCTGGCTGATAGACGCCGCGCTGCGCCAGCCCACCGGGGTGGGACTGAAAGACGGCAGCGCGGCAGACCCGCGCTGGGCGGCGCTGTTGGCGAGGCAGGCTGGCTTGATCAAGAGCTAAAAGCCTGCTCAATATCTTATGCTTGACGCTTCGATTGAGCGGAACGAAGAACACCACATATCCGACGCGCCCCGACTCCCTTCAAACCTGCTGCCGGGTGACAGATCCGAGGTCTTAAGCGGCTGTTTGTCTGAGCGATTTGACGGTAGCAAATCGCGAGTTCAGCCGCGCCTCGGATCTGGCGGGAACCGGCAGGAAGCCGCAGGCCAGGTTTGCAGGGCGGCCTTGAGGGTGAAGGGAGATTTGGCCGAACAAATCTCCCTTCCCGTTCGCCGGGCGGAACCGGCATCGAAATCATCATCCGCGCAGCGGATTCATAAAATAAGGGCCGGCACTCACGCTAAACCATCCCCCCTCACCACGGCAAACTGCCGCCCTGGCGGCGATACCAGCCGGTGACGGACAAACGCTGCCGCTTGGCCGGCAGCACCTCGTGCCAGAAGCGATCGGCCAGGAACAGCACCAGCGTGCCGGCTTCCGGCTCCACATCGATGAATTCTTTGCAGGCATCGTCCAGATACAGGCGGATCTGCCCGCCACCGTCGGCCGGCCAGTTTTCATTCAGGTAGAACACCGTGGTCAACACGCGGGCGTCGTCGTCGCGGAAACGGTCCAGGTGCTTTTTGTAGAAGGCGCCCTCCGGGTAGACGGCGAAATGCGACTCCAGCTCGGCCAGGCCCAGGTACAGGCCGCGATTCACCGCCTGCATGATCTCGTCCATCGCGGCATTGTAGGCGCGCACCGCCGGCAACTCGCCCACCTGATCCAGCCACAGCACCGAGTCGGAGCGGATCTCGGCGCGGCGCGCCTGGCCATCGGCGCGGCCGGTGGCGGCCTCGTGGAAGCGGCCGTCGTCCCACACGTGCAGGCAGGCCTCGCGCAGATTGGCGACCAATTCCGCCGGCAAGGCGCGGGGGATGACGATCCAGCCCCGGTCGGCCAGGGTGTCGAGTACGGCGTCGAGTTCGAATTGCAGCGCGGTCATGTCGGTGTTGTCCAGAAAACGGGCTGACGCTTTCTACCACATGCCGCATCCGCTGGCGAATGTCGAATATCAATCCTTGCAAGCTTATCCGGCCAGCCGCGACGGCGCCGCCTCCGCAACCCGCTCACACAGACGGCCAGCCGCGGGCAGCGCCATCAAAAAAGGGAGCGGAAAATGATTCCGCTCCCTTTTCAAAAAAACGACTGCTTATGCTTTCGGAGGCGTGCCCTCGGCATTGGCCACCACGGCATCGATTTGTATCATCGCGCCGCGAGGCAAGGCGCCAACGCCCACCACCCGCCGCGCGGGAACGCCGCCGGGGAAGAAGGTGGCGTAAACCTCGTCCACCGCATCCATATCCGCGATGTTTTTAAGGAAAACATTGACCTTGACCACATCGCCCATCGCGTGGCCTATGCTTTCCACGATGGTCTTGATGTTGTTCAAGCACTGCGCGGCCTGCTCTTTCACGCCGCCGGCCACCATTTCATTGGTCTCCGGATGCAAAGGCAATTGAGCGGAAAGGTGGTTGTAATGGGAGAACGCCACCGTTTGCGTAGAAAGCGGGCACCGGGGAGCGTTTTCAGTATTATGCGCCTTGATCACAATGCCGTGCCTGTCTTCAACGGCTTGCGGCGGCGTGCCATCCCCATGCGACACCACCGCTTCAATTTGCACCAGGGCATCCATAGGCAGCGTGGCTTCCACTACCGTGCGCGCCGGAACATAGGCCACCGCCCGGGCGATGGCCGAGTCGGGGAAGAACGCGCGATAAGCTTCGTTTACCGATTCGATATCCGACAGGTTTTTAAGGAAAATATTGACTTTGACAATATCGTCAAACGGCACTGCGATATTTTCCAGAATCGCCCGGATATTCTTCAAGCACTGAACCGCCTGCTCTCTTGCGCCGCCCACGACCAGCTTCCCGGATTCAGGATCGATCGGCAACTGCGCCGAGATATTGTTGTAATGGGAAAAGGCCACCGATTGGGTAGACAAATGGCTGGTCGGCGCATTGCGGCTATCGCTTGCGATCTTGACCAGATCGCCAGCCTGCGGCGCATTGGGAATGGTGCCCTCGCCATTGGAAAGCAGGGCCTCCACCTGCAACAAGGCGCCCATCGGCAAAGCCGCGACCGCGACAGTCGTCAAGGTAGGGACATAATCCGGGAAGAAGGCGGAATACACCGCGTTGACCGCATGCATGTCGGAGATATCTTGCAGGAAAATGGTGATCCTCACCACATCGCTCATCTCATGGCCGATGCTTTTTATAATTTCCTGGATATTCTTGAAGCATCTTTCGGCCTGTTCTTTCACGCCGCCAGCCACCAAGCGCCCCGTCGCGGGATCCACCGGCAACTGAGCCGACAGATTGTTGTAGTGCGAGAAGGCTACCGTTTGGGAATACCTCCCCATTCCATTTGGCGCCTTTTCCGAATTCCTTGCCAGTACCGCGTTGAAGCTACTCATGATGGTATACCTGTTTCGTTCGAATTAATCCGCAGCATGGCCGAATATATGTCGCTTCGCCATCAACAACCGCCGCTCCATTGGCATTACCATTATTCAATCCATTCCACGGCAAGATAAAGCCTTGGCAAAACCGAAAAACCAATCAAGGCCGAAATCGCGGGGAATGGAAGCAATGCAATCAAGATTCCGGATTTTATCGGTTCATCGCCTAGGGCTGTCAATACGACTCGACAATAAAACAAAGCGCAAGGAATCAATTCGAATTGAGTAAAAGGCCGCCGCCACAGGACATAGCCATCCATCATGTCGCATATTCAACTAAAACTGCTCTTTAATGCTAATACTTCACACTGCCATTTTCTTCACACCTGTTCTTTAAAACTGCAAGATCAAACATATTCCTCAGAAGTGGGATTTGACAATGATCAACATCGACAATATGCGGCGCCAAATGATTTGTTGTTTATCACGTTTTAAATGAGAGGCCGAACTATAAATTAGCGCGCAGCCCATGACTCACCAGTTGGACAAAGCCGCCCCCGAGCGCCGCGGTGGCGCAGATAAAGATACGCGAGAGGCCGCATGGCATCCATGCGGCCTCTCTTACGCAAAAAGAATGCAGAATGGGCGTGAAATCCAAGTCCCAGCCACCCATCCAAGCCGGCTCAATAATTCTCCGCCACCGCGTCGTAGCGTCCCGCCAGCCAGTCCAGCGCCAACGGGAAGTGGTCGCGCGGCGCATCAGGGTGGGTCAGCAGCGACACGTGGTTGTAGTCGTACAGATGGCCGGCCCGCCGCCCAAGCAAATGCAGGCGCGACAGATGCGGGCCGGATTCGTCGCGGAAGCGGCGCACGTCTTCCGGATGGCCGCGGCAAGGATCGTTGGCGGCGGCGAAATACAGCACCGGCGGCAGATGGCCGGCCTCCGCCGCCGCGGCATAATCGAAGCCGTCGTCGCTGTCCACCCACGGCCTGGGCTGGGCCCACAGCTTGCTCTGCAGATGGCTCTTGTCGCTCTCGTCGTCGACACCCAGCCGGATGCGCCGCGCCGGCAGATAGCCGCAGGCCTTGATCAGCCAGCGCGCAGCGGTGCACCACATGAAATCCACCTCGATCAGCTTGTTCAGATTGCGCACCCTCACGCTGCGTTTGGAGCCGAAATACACCACGCTCGCCACCTCGGCGGCGATTTCCGGGAAACGGACCAGGCAGCTGGTCATGTGCACGCCGCCCCAGGAGTGGGCGATCCAGTGCACCTGCTGGCCGCCGCTTTTCCTGCGGACGAAGTCATGCAGCGCCGGCAGGTCTTCGCAAATGGTCTCGGTCTGGCCGTGGCGGGAATGCGGACCGATCTTGGGCGTGCTGCGGCCCCGGCCGCGCAGGTCGGCTGCGTACACATCGTAGCCGGCGTCGGCCAGGAAGTGGGCCAGGCCCTTGCCGGATTCGGTATAAAAGGTGCGGCCGTTGGCCATCACGCCATGCGCCATCAGCACCGGCGCGCCGCCTTCGCGGCCGCAGATGCGCTTCAGATGCAAGCGCTCGCCATCGCCGACCGGCACCCATAAGTCCTGCTGCAGTTTCTCCATATTCTCCTCGCTGGCCGATGCCATCGCCGTCTGCGCGGCAATTCAAGCAAACGCTTGATCATGACAAAGAACCCGGCAAAGGAAAAGCCGTTCGCGCGCCGTCCTGCCGCAAACGCAGCCGCTCGCTGTAGAGCGCCAGCCCCGCGCCGGCCACGCACAGCAGCGCCAATATGGCGAACACCACCCAGGACGGCCCATGCGACAGCAGCACCCCCACCATCGCCGGCCCCAGCGCGCCGCCCAGCGAAGCCAGATTCTGCGCGCCGTAATAGCTGCCCTTCAGCGCGTCCGGCGCGATGGCGTCGATGTACAGGTATTCGGCCGGCACCAGCACGATCTCGCCCAGAGTGAACAGCGCGATCGCCGCGCACATCAGCGGCAGGCTGTCCACGCTGCCCAGCCACAGCATGCCGGCGCCGATCAGCAGAAAGCCGCCGACGATGGCCCGCATCAGCCGGTTCGGCTTCAGCAGCCGGCCCAGCGGGTATTGCAACAGCACTACCACCACGGCGTTGCAACTGATCAGCGCCGACATCCAGCGCATCGCCTCGGCCTCGTCCATCCGCGTCAGCAGGAACAGCGGCAGATAGCCGGAAAAACGGCCGTACACCACATAGGCCAGCAGGCTGCTGAGGGTGAACCACACCAGCACCCGGTCGCCGGCCAGCGTGCGCAGCGTGGCGGCGAAACCGTCGGGCAGCGCCGCGGGATCATGCCGCCGCTCCGGCAGCCGGGGCTGCGCCGCGAGGCCGGCCAACGCAAGCAGGCCGCCCAGCCAATAAGGCGCCGTCTCGTGCCAGAACAGCATGCCGGCGCACAGCATGGGCCCCAGCGCCCAGGCCACGTTGGCCAGCGTGTAGCGCATAGAAAACGCCTTGCTGCGCCACTGCTCGGCCACCACGTCGCTGAGTATCGCCTTCACCGCGATGCTGTATACCACCATCGCAAGCTCGCCCGCCGCCAGCGCCGTCACCACCGTCGCGTAGCTGTGGCCGTAAGGCAGCAACACGCTGCCCGCGCCCATCAGCACCGCCGCGCCTCTCAGGGCCGGCCCCCTGGGCAGCCGGTCCAGCCAGTAGCCGCCGTACAGTCCAAACAAGGCGGACCCCAGCAGCACCACCGCCAGCAGCGTGCCGGTAGCCTGCACCGACAACTGCAATTGCTTGCCCAGCGCCAGCACCAAGAGCGGCGAGATCACCGCCCGCGACAGGGACAACAAGAAGGAAGACAGCAGCACGCGCCGCACCACGGAAGAACGCAGATCCACGACAACACCTTGTAAAGCAAAGGGAACCGCTGCAGTATTGCCGATAAAGCGGAATGTAAAAATGGATACAATCCCGAATAAATACTTCCGCTTTTATCCTGCCCATCCCAACAGGAGTCCCGATGCGCCTGCAGCAGCAATACCAGCAGCTCTATCTGGCCTATGGCGACGCGCCGGCCCAGCCCGGCCTGCCGCAGCTGGCCGAGTTATGGCGATGCGGCGAGCGCAACGCGCGGCTGCAGCTGGCCAGGATGCGCGAACTGGGCTGGCTGGAATGGCGGGCCGGCCGCGGACGCGGCCACCGCTCCACGCTCAGGCTGCTGCAGCGGCCGGACGAGCTTGAATGGCAGCAGTTGCAAGGCATGCTGGCGCGCGGCCAGCTGGAGCAGGCCTTCTCCCGGCTGGAGCCGTCCAGGCAGCAACGGTTGCTGGCCGCCCTGCCACAGCACCTGGGCGCCGGCGACAGCGGACGCAGCCTGCGCATTCCCATTCCGCACCCACCGCTGACACTGGACCCGCAGCACGTCAACTCCCGGCTGGAATCGCACCTGGTGCGGCAGATCTTCGACCGGCTGTGCCGCCACGACCGCCTGGACCAGGAACTGCGGCCGGCGCTGGCCCACCACTGGGAAGCCGATCCGGAAGGCAGAAATTGGCGTTTCTGGCTGCGTCCCGGCCTGCGCTTTCACGACGGCGGAGCGCTGGACGCCGAAACCGCGGCCGCCAGCCTGCTCAGGCTCAAACAGCCGGACAATCCCTACCACGCACTGTACGGCCATCTGCGGCAGATTGACGTCCATGACGCGCAGTCGTTCAGCTGCCGGCTGTCCGAAGCCGACCAGCTGTGGCCGCAGCGGCTGGCGACCGCCAATTCGTCCATCGTGCCGATGCGGCGCGGCGCGGATTTCGAGCGCATGCCGGTGGGCAGCGGGCCATTCCGCGTCGAACTGCACAGCCCGCAGCGGCTGAAACTGGCCGCGTTCGATCAGCACTACCGCGAGCGCGCGCTGCTGGACGCCATCGAACTGTGGATCATCCCGTCCCCGGCCGAGCAGGACTTCCACCTGCGGCTGGAATACGGCAATCAGCGCGGCGCCACCATGCTGCAATCGGCTTGCACCTATCTGCTGCTGTCGCCGCGCAGTGCCCGCGTCGCGGCCGGACAACGGCTGCCGCTGATGCGCTTCCTGGCCGAGCCTCATCCGGTGGCCGATTGCGACGAACGCGCGCCGGCGCTGGGGCTGCAGCCGGGCTGGCGCCATCCGCGCCCGGCGCCGGCTCCGCCGCCGCGGCTGGATGGCGCGCGGCTGACGCTGTTCCATTACGATCTGCCCTGCTTCCCGCCGCTGGCCGCCGCGCTGGCGCAGCGGCTTGCGCAACAGGGCGTCGCGCTAGACATCCATGGCCTGTCGCGGCGCGAATTCTTCGACAGCGCCGCCTGGCGCGACCGCGCCGACCTGATCCTGTGCAGCGAACTGCTGCACGACGACCGCGACTACGGCATGTTCGAATGGCTGAGCGGCTGCAGCACTCTGCAATTGGGACTGGCGCCCGACGCCGCCGCCCGGTTGGCCCGGTACATGCGCAGCCTGCAGGCGGAACCGGAATTCGCCGCGCGCCAGGAAGGCTACCGCCGCGCCGGCGACTGGCTGGTGGCCGAAGGCTGGATGCTGCCGCTGTCGCACGAGACGCTGGGCCACGTCGCCAGCCCGCAGCTGGCCGGCTTGCAGCTGGGCGGCAACGGCTGGACCGACTTCGCCGGCCTGTGGCTGCGCGGCTGAGTTGACGCGCGTCAACTCCGGACGCGCCCCGCCTCTTGAAACCGCTCACATGCGCCTCATCTTCGATAACAGGACGAAAATCCCGCCGTAAGCCCATGAACTGAAAGGAGAAGCAAATGAGCATGCTGCCTGCCCGCCATAGCCTGTTTGACGAGTTTTTCCGCGATTTCACCCCGGGTTTCCTCGTCAAACCGCTGCACGGCGACGCGCTGCCAGCGCAGATCAAGATGGATGTGAAGGAAACCGGCGACGCCTATCAGGTGGAAGCCGAATTGCCGGGCGTCGGCAAGGAAGACATCCACGTCGACATCGACGGCGCGCTGGTGACGATCAAGGCCGAGATCAAGCAGTTCGACCAACAGGACAAGGATGAACGCCCGCTGCGCAGCGAGCGGTATTACGGCCTGGTGTCGCGCAGCTTCCAGCTGCCGCAGGACATCGACCGCGAAACCGCCAGCGCCAAGTATGAGAACGGCGTTCTGAGCCTGACCCTGCCCAAGCGCCGCAACAGCGGCGCCGGCCAGCGGCTGCGGATCGAGTAAGCTCAGCCTCGGCCCCGCGGCAATAAAAAACGCGCCGGTCTCCCGGCGCGTTTTCGCTGGCGATGACGCGAATCAGGCCAGGATCTTGGATACGATCTCGTACACGTCCTTGGACAGCTCGGCCCGTGCCATGCGCTCCAGCTCGGCCCGCATCAGCGCCTGCCGGCCCGGCTCCAGCTTCTGCATCCGGCGGAAGGCGCGGGTCAGGCCGCTGGCCCCCTGCGGATTGATGGCGTCCAGCTCCAGGATGCGGTCGGCCAGGAAACGGTAGCCGCTGCCGTCGCCGGCGTGGAAGTGGTGCAGGTTGGCGCCGAAAGCGCCCAGCAGCGAACGCACCTTGTTGGGGTTGCGGATGCTGAACGCCGGGTGATGCAGCGCCGCCTCCACCCGCTGCAGCGTGCCGTCCAGCTGGCTGCCGCCGATCAAGGTGAAGAACTTGTCCATCACCAGCGCCTCGTTCTGCCAGCGCGAGGCGAAGTCGGTGAAGCAGTCGTCGCGCTCCTGGCCGTCGCGGTCGCGCAGCGCCAGCAACGCGCCCATCTGGTCGGTCATGTTGTCGGCGTCGCGGAACTGCTTGGCGGCGATCTCTGCCGGCCAGGCGTCGTCCAGGCGGTTCAACATCCATAGCGCTCGGTTCTTCAGGCTGCGCTTGCCGGAGTCCTGCGGCTTGTACTCGCGGGTGAGATTGAGTTCGTACGCCTCGCGCCATTCGCCCCGCAGCGCCTGCGCCAGCTGGTCCAGCACGAATTCGCGCACCAGGTGGATCGCCGCCGGATCGGCCACGTCCACCATTTCCAGGATTTCGCCTTCGCTCGGCAGATTCAGCATCAGCGCCTTGAACGCCGGATCCAGGCTATGGTCCTTCAACACCGCGCGGAAGGCGCCGATGAAGGTTTCCGACAGCTTGAGCTCGCGGCCCGCGGCCGCGTCGTCCAGCAGCTGCTTGAACAGGCGCTCGGCGAAGATCTGGCCGGCTTCCCAACGGCAGAAGCTGTCGCTGTCGCTGGCCATCAGGAACACCAGCTGGTCGTCGCGCCAGTCGTATTCCAGCTTCACCGGCGCGGAGAAGCCGCGCAGAAGCGACGGCACCGGCTCGGCCGGGATGTCGACGAAGGTGAAGCTCTGTTCGGCGGCCTTGACGTCCAGCACGCGCGACGCGCCAACAGCCTCGGCTTCGCCGGCGAGGCGCAGCGGCAGGTCCTGGCCGTCCGCGCCCACCAGGCCCAGCGCCAGCGGGATGTGGAACGGCAGCTTGGCCTGCTGGCCCGGCGTGGCCGGGCAGCTCTGCTTGACGGTCAGCGTGTAGCTTCGCTCGCCGGGGTTGTAGCTGGAGGAAACGGCCAGGCGCGGCGTGCCGGCCTGGCTGTACCACAGCGCGAACTGCGACAGATCGACGTCGTTGGCGTCGGCCATCGCGGCTCGGAAATCGTCGCAGGTGACGGCGTGGCCATCATGGCGCTTGAAGTACAGGTCCATGCCCTTGCGGAAGCCGTCTCGCCCCAGCAGCGTCTCGTACATCCGCACCACTTCCGCGCCCTTCTCGTACACGGTCATGGTGTAGAAGTTGTTCATCTCGATATAGCTGTCCGGACGGATCGGATGCGCGGTCGGGCCGGCGTCCTCCGGGAACTGCGCCATGCGCAGGCCCTTGACGTCCTCGATGCGCTTCACCGCGCGGCTGTAGATGTCGGCGCTGAATTCCTGGTCGCGGTAGACGGTCAGGCCTTCCTTCAGGCTCAGCTGGAACCAGTCGCGGCAGGTGACGCGGTTGCCGGTCCAGTTGTGGAAGTATTCGTGGCCGATCACCGCCTCGATGCCTTCGAAGTCGGCGTCGGTGGCGGTGTCCTGGCGCGCCAGCACGTACTTGGTGTTGAAGATGTTGAGGCCCTTGTTCTCCATCGCGCCCATGTTGAAGTCGCCGACCGCGACGATCATGTAGATGTCCAGGTCGTACTCCAGGCCGAAGCGCTCCTCGTCCCACTTCATCGAGTGCTTGACCGACTCCATCGCGTGCGCGGTCTTGTCCTGGTCGGCGGGCTCGGTCCAGATCTCCAGCGCCACTTCGCGGCCGCGCATGGTGACGAACTTGTCCTTCAGCGCCACCAGCTTGCCGGCCACCAGCGCGAACAGATAGGACGGCTTGCGGTAGGGGTCGACCCATTTGACCCAGTGCCGCTTCTTGTCCACCATGCCCTCGCCCACCTTGTTGCCGTTGGACAACAGCACCGGGTACTTCTGCTTGTCGGCCTTGATGGTGGTGGTGAACTTGGCCATCACATCCGGACGGTCCAGGTAGTAGGTGATCTTGCGGAAGCCTTCCGGCTCGCACTGGGTGAACAGGTTGCCGCTGGACGCGTACAGGCCCATCAGGCTGGTATTGGCCGCCGGATCGAGTTCGGTTTCCACTTCCAGGATGAAGCTGTCCGGCACCTGCCGCACGGTCAGCACGTCGTCGGCCAGGCCGTAGCGGGTCTCGTCCAGCTTTTCGCCGTCCAGCAGCACGGCCAGCAGCTTGGCGCTGCCGTCCAGCGTCAGGTCGCGCTCGGCGGAATCGCCGTTGCGGGTGACCACCAGCCGCGACTGCACGCGGGTGGCCTCGTCCTCGATGTCGAACACCAGATCGACGCGGTCGATCAGGAAGGCCGGAGCCCGATAATCCTTGCGATACTTGACTTCTGGCTGTTGGGCCATGCGTGTCTCCTTATGGTCCGGCTCGTGGCCGGTCTCTTTCATAGACGGCGCGGCGCCTGATCGGCGCCGCTCTTGGTCGAAATCGACCGCTCTGTCAGCGGCCTGCAATCCATTTGCCGCCGCCGGCTTCCAGCTTGAGGCGGCAGGTATCCTCGGGCGCGGCCTGCGGCGCCACGTCGAAAGTCATCAGTTCGTCGCGGCGGAAGGCGTGCAGCTTGATCTTGTCCCCCGCCGCCAGACGGGCAAGTTGTTTGTCCAAATCGTAGGCGCGGAGCTTGTCCACCGCCACCACCACGTCGCCGCCGGACAGGCCGGCCTGTTGCGCGGCGCCGCCGTCCAGCACCTGAGTCAACTTGACCCCGGCGGCATCGGCCGCGGTCTTGATGCCCAGCGTCAGCGGCGCCGGCTTGCCGGCGAAGGCATCCACCACGCCGCCGCGGTCGGACGCGCCCTGCGCGGCCTCGAATTTCAGTTCCACGCCCTGGCTCTTCAACAACTCCGCCAGCGGCAGGTCCTGGGTGCTGCGCAGCGCCAGATCGAAGAAGGGCTTGAGCTTGAGGCCGGTGGTTTCGATCGCGATCTTTTCCCACTCGTCCTCTTCCAGGCCCTTGCCGTCAGCCAGCCACTTGCTCCACAGCGCGCGCATCACGTCGTCCAGCGACTGCTTGCCCTTGCTGTCGCGGCGGATGGCGAGATCCAGCGCCAGCGCGGCCAGCGAGCCCTTGGTGTAGTAGCTGACGATGCTGTTGGGGCTGTTCTCGTCCTGGCGGTAGTACTTGGTCCAGGCCTCGAAGCTGGATTGCTCCAGCGTCTGCTTGAGGCGGCCCGCGCCGCGTTGCACGCCGGTGATGGTTTCCGCCACCAGGCCCAAGTAGCGCTTCTCGTCGATCAGCCCGCAGCGGACCAGGGTCAGGTCGTCGTAATAGGAGGTGATGCCTTCGAATGCCCACAGCAGGCGGGTCATGCCTTCGCGATTCAGGTCATATGGCGTGAACGCCGCCGGCTTCATCCGCTTGACGTTCCAGCTGTGGAAGTATTCGTGGCTGATCAGGCCCAGCAGCTTCAGATAGCCGTCGCCGATGTCGGTCGCGCCAGGCGCGGGCAAGTCGTCGCGGTTGGCCACCAGCGCGGTGGACGCGCGGTGCTCCAGGCCGCCGTAGATGTCCTTGCCGACGAACAGCATGAACACGTAGCGATCGAACGGGGCCGGCTCGCCGAACAGCTTGATCTGGTATTCGCAAATCTTTTTGGTGTCTTCGGCCAGTCGCTTCAGATCGCTCTGGAAATGGCCGGAGACAACGAACTCGTGCGGCACGCCGCAAGCCTTGAAGCTGACCTTTTGGAACTCGCCCATTTCCACCGGGTGGTCGATCAGCTCATCGTAGCTGGATGCCTGGTAGCCGCCGAAGCCGCTCTTTTTCTTGATGTCGACGGCGGGCAGGCTGGTGGCTACTTTCCAATCGGCGTAGGCCTTGCCTTCCGGCGCGTGGATCTCCACGGCGCAGGGCTCGTTTTCATAACCCTCAGCCGCCAGGAACACGCTGGTGCCGTTGAAAAAACCGCGCTCGCCGTCCAGATAGGCGCCGCGCACCGACAGGTCGAAGGCGTAGACCAGATAGCGCAGCGTCAGCGCGCCCTTGGCCGGCGCCGCCTGCCAGCGGTTCTTTCCCAACTGCCGCAGCGCCACCGGCTTGCCGCCGGCGCGGGCCTCCATCTCGACGATGTGCTTGGAAAATTCACGGATCATATAACTGCCGGGAATCCACGCCGGCAAAAAAAACACCTGGCCATCCTTGGCCGGGTGCGTAACGATGACGGTTGCCTCGAACAGGTGCGCTTCCGGCGACACCGGGCGCAGCGTGTATTGTACTGGGACGGGTTGGGTCATGATCAGCCTGCAAGCGTTGCAAAACTTGATGATTCTAGCATTTCCGCGATTTTGGCGGTTGCCCTCATGGCGTATTGATCCATGTCAAGAAGTCATACCAATACGCCAATACAATTGCATGCGTAGCAACATGCACTATTCGTATCGCTACCCTCGTAATACCGCGAGAATTGGGACAGACAAGAACCGATCCAAGCCGACTATGCAACTGGCTCGCATAAGGCATTTGATTTAGAATAACGGCATTGGATACGTGGGAATTTGGTGCTATCGAAAAGGCCGGCAAACTGCTAATACAGACATCAAAGCCTATCGGTACAGGTCAAGCACCTGATTCGACTTTCACTACACGGTTCCCCGCGGCTTGCTTTCCAATTTCCAGATTGGGATGAGGTTGAAAAGTTCAAGCCGCCTCGGTTTGTCATGTTCTGAGTTAGCAACCTTGGAGAAAACCTTAAATGGAAACGCAACCCACTTATAACTATAAGGTGGTGCGCCAATTTGCCATCATGACCGTAGTTTGGGGCATCGTCGGCATGTTGGTGGGCGTCATCATTGCGGCCCAGCTGGTGTGGCCGGAGCTCAATTTCGGGCCCTGGTTCCACTTTGGCCGCCTGCGCCCCTTGCACACCAACGCCGTCATCTTCGCCTTCGGCGGCTGCGGTCTGTTCGCCACCTCCTACTACGTGGTGCAACGTACCTGTAACGTCAGACTGATTTCCGACAAGCTGGCCGCCGTCACCTTCTGGGGCTGGCAGCTGGTGATCGTGCTGGCGGCCATCACGCTGCCGCTCGGCTTCACCACCTCCAAGGAATACGCAGAGCTGGAATGGCCGATCAAGCTGCTGATCGCCGTGATCTGGGTGATTTACGCCATCGTGTTCTTCGGCACCATCGCCATCCGCAAGGTCAAGCACATCTACGTGGCCAACTGGTTCTACGGCGCCTTCATCCTGGCCGTGGCGCTGCTGCACATCGTCAACTCCGCCTTCGTGCCGGTGACCATGTGGAAATCCTATTCGGTGTACTCCGGCGCCGTCGACGCGATGGTGCAATGGTGGTACGGCCACAACGCGGTGGGCTTCTTCCTGACCGCGGCCTTCCTCGGCATGATGTACTACTTCGTTCCCAAGCAGGCCGGCCGTCCGGTGTATTCCTACCGCCTGTCGGTGGTGCACTTCTGGGCGCTGATCTTCACCTATATGTGGGCCGGTCCGCACCACCTGCACTACACCGCGCTGCCCGACTGGACCCAGTCCGTCGGCATGGTGTTTTCCCTGATCCTGCTTGCGCCGTCCTGGGGCGGCATGATCAACGGCATCATGACCCTGTCCGGCGCCTGGCATAAGCTGCGCACCGACCCGGTGCTGAAGTTCCTGGTGGTGTCGCTGTCGTTCTACGGCATGTCCACCTTCGAAGGCCCGATGATGTCTATCAAGACCGTCAATGCCTTGTCCCACTACACCGACTGGACCATCGGCCACGTGCACTCCGGCGCGCTGGGCTGGGTGGGCTTCATCACCATCGGCTCGATGTACTACCTGATCCCGCGCCTGTTCGGCCGCGAAACCATGCATAGCGTCAAGCTGATCGAGGCCCACTTCTGGCTGGCCACCGTCGGCGTGGTGCTCTACATCGCCGCGCTGTGGATCTCCGGCGTGATGCAAGGCCTGATGTGGCGCGCGCTGAACCCGGACGGCACCCTGACCTACGCCTTCGTCGAGGCGGTGAAAGCCACCTACCCGTACCACACGGTGCGTCTGCTGGGCGGCTTCCTGTACCTCTCCGGCATGCTGTTGATGGCTTACAACACCTACCGCACCGTCGTCGCAGGCCGCGCCGTCGATGCCAAGATCCCGGCCATCACCGCAGAAGCACATTAACAGGCGAGAATAATCATGGACAGAATCCAGAAACTGATTGAAGAGCATGTAGGCTGGCTGATCGTGCTGACCCTGCTGGTGGTCAGCGTGGCCGGCCTGGTGGAAATCCTGCCGCTCGCGTTCCAGAAATCCGTGACCGAACCGGTGGCCGGCGTCAAGCCGTTCACCGCCCTGCAACTGGCTGGCCGCGACATCTACATCCGCGAAGGCTGCACCACCTGCCACACCCAGATGATCCGCCCGTTCCGCGCCGAAACCGAACGTTACGGCCACTACTCCGTGGCCGGCGAATCCGTCTACGACCACCCGTTCCTGTGGGGCTCCAAGCGCACCGGCCCCGACCTCGCCCGCGTCGGCGGCCGCTATTCCGACGAATGGCACCGCGTGCACTTGAACAACCCGCGCGACGTGGTGCCGGAGTCGAACATGCCGGCCTTCCCGTGGCTGTCCAAGAACCTGGCCGACGCCGACGTGGTGCCGAAGAAGATGGAAGCCCTGCGCCTGGTCGGCGTGCCCTACACCGACAAGGACATCGCCGAGGCGAAGTCCCAGGTGGAAGGCAAATCCGAGCAGGACGCCGTCGTCGCCTACCTGCAGGGCCTGGGCCTTGCCGTGAAGAACAGGCGCTAAGCCATGGACTGGGTCACTTTCGGGCGTTCGCTGTTCACCGTGGTCTGCTTCGCGTTCTTCATCATGGTGTTGATCATGGCCTACAGCAAACGCTCCAAGAACCGGTACGAGGAGGCGGCCAACCTGCCCTTCATGGACGACGACAAGGTAGAGGAAGCCCCGCATGACGAGGCTTCCCACGGAGCGAGAAAATGAGTCAATTCACAAGCGGTTTCTGGAATATCTGGATTATCGTGATCGTGCTGGGCGGCATCATCGGCTTGACGCTGCTGGTGTTCACCCAATCCAAGACCACGGTCAAAAAGGGCGAAGAAGTCGACATCACCGGCCACATCTGGGATGGCGACCTGGCCGAGTACAACAACCCGTTGCCGCGCTGGTGGATGCTGATGTTCTACATCACGCTGATCTTCGGCGTGGTCTACCTGGTGCTGTACCCGGGCCTGGGCGACTACAAGGGCGCTTTCGGCTGGACCCAGATCGACCAGTACAAGGCCGAGAGCAAGGCCGCCGAGCAAAAATACCAGCCGCTGTACGACAAGTACCTGAAGCAGGATATGAAGTCGGTCGCCGCCGACCCCAAAGCCCAGGAAATGGGCCGTCGCCTGTTCCAGACCTACTGTGTGCAGTGCCACGGCGCGGATGCCCGCGGCGCCAAGGGCTTCCCCAACCTGGTGAGCCATGACTGGATCTACGGCGGCGAGCCGGACACCATCAAGACCACCATCCTGAATGGCCGCCACGGCCAGATGCCGGCCTGGGGCGCCGCCTTCGGCGAAGAGAAGGTCAAGGATGTGGCCAACTACGTGATGTCGCTGTCCGAGCACAAGAAGAAGTTCGACGCGGAACGCGCGGCCCGAGGCAAGGAAACCTTCGCCGCGGTATGCGCCACTTGCCACGGTCCGGACGGCAAGGGCAACCAGCAACTGGGCGCGCCCAACCTGACCCATCCGTCGGGCAGCTGGCTGTACGGCGGCACCGAGAAGGCCATCATCGAGACCATCACCAACGGCCGCAGCGGCCAGATGCCGGCCTGGAAGGATTTTCTCGGCGAAGGCAAGGTCCACCTGCTGGCCGCCTACGTCTGGAGCCTGTCCAACAACCCCAAGGCGCAGCAGTAAGCGCCTTGCACGGCGCGCCGTCCGCCCCGCGCGGGCGGCGCGCTTCGCCTCTCCCCACCCAGAGGCTTTGGTAGAGCGCATCGACCGGTGAGTTTCACCAAACCCTCTTCAGGAAAACGACATGTCCGAATCGCTGAAGAAAATCCCGATCAAGGTTGAAGGCGCCGGCCAGGACAACGAAACCGTCTCGCTGTACGAATCCCACCAGAAAATCTACGTCCGTGCCGCCAAAGGCATGTTCAACAACCTCCGCATCCTGTTCGTGCTCGGCACCCAGCTGGTCTACCTGGGCCTGCCCTGGCTGCAATGGAACGGCCGCCAGGCGGTGCTGTTCGATCTGGCCGACCGCAAGTTCTACCTGTTCGGCCTCACCGTCTGGCCGCAGGACTTCGTCTACCTCGCCGCGCTGTTGATGTGCTGCGCCTTCGGCCTGTTCACCTGGACCACCATCGCCGGCCGGCTGTGGTGCGGCTATTCCTGTCCGCAGACGGTGTACACTGAGATCATGCTGTGGATAGAGCAATGGGTGGAGGGAGACCGCAACAAGCGCATCAAGCTGGACGCCGCGCCGATGAGCTTGCGCAAGCTCAGGCTGAAAACCGCCAAACACTTCATCATGATCGCCTTCTCGCTGTGGACCGGCTTCACGCTGGTAGGCTATTTCACGCCGATGCGCAGCCTGGTCGCGGCGCTGCCCACCTTCGGCTACGGTCCGTGGGAGACGTTCTGGATGTTCTTCTACGGCGGCTTCACCTATCTGTTCGCCGGCTTCATGCGCGAGCAGGTGTGCAAATACATGTGCCCGTACGCCCGCTTCCAGAGCGTGATGTTCGACGCCGACACGCTGATCATCTCCTACGACGAGGCCCGCGGCGAGCCGCGCGGCGCCCGCAAGAAGGGATCCGACCCGAAAGAACAGGGCCTGGGCTCCTGCATCAACTGCAGCATCTGCGTGCAGGTGTGCCCGGTGGGCATCGACATCCGCAACGGCCTGCAATACGAATGCATAGGCTGCGCCGCCTGCATCGACGCCTGCGACGAAGTGATGGACAAGATGGGCTATCCGCGCGGCCTGATCCGCTACACTACCGAAAACGCGCTGGAAGGCAAGTATCCGGAAAAGGAAATCGCGTCGCGGCTGAAACGTCCCCGCGTGGTGCTGTACATCCTGGTGCTGAGCGCGGTGATCATCGCCGCCGTCACCTCGCTGGCGATGCGCAAGCCGTTCAAGGTGGACATCCTGCGCGACCGCGCGTCGCTGGTGCGCGAGACCGACGAAGGCTGGCTGGAAAATACCTACATCATCAAGATCATCAACACCACGGAACGTCCGCAGCAATTCCGGATCACAGCCGAAGGCCTGCCCGACATCAAGGTCAAGACCGAAACGCCGCTGGTGGCCATTCCCGCCGCCGCCACCGACAGCGCCACCGTGCACGTGGAGGCCGATCCGCAGTACGCGACCAAGGGCAGCCACCCGATCCGCTTCATCGTAGAATCCGCCGGCGATCCCTCGTTGCGGGTAGAAGAAAAATCCAGCTTCATCGGAGAATGACATGCAGCACACCGCCCACCACCCGTCCCGCCCCTGGTACAAGGAACCCTGGCCCTGGATACTGTTCGGCCTGCCGGCGGTGTCCGTCGTCGTCGGCATCTTCTTTCTGATGGCGGCGATCAAGTCCGACGACGGCCTAGTCACCGACGACTATTACAAGAAGGGCAAGGCGATCAATATGGAGCTGCGGCGCGACAAGGCCGCGGCGCAAATGGGCCTGTCCGCCCAACTGATGTTCGGCAGCGACGGCCGCAGCCTGCGCCTGGTCACAAGCAGCAAGGTCAAGCTGCCCGACACCCTGTCGCTGAGCATGATCCACCCGGCTCAGGACGATTACGACCTGTCCGCCGTGATGACCATGGCCGGCCCCAAGCTGTACCAGGGCATCCTGCCCAAGATCCCCGTCAACGCCAATCACTGGTACGTGCAGCTGGAAGACCATGACAAGAAATGGCGGATCCAGGGCGAATGGAAGCCGGGCTCCGGGCAGATGGCGATGCTGGGCCAGCCGCATCTGGAGCCGGCTGAGCACTGAGCGCCAGACTCGCCCCCTATCGAAACGGCCCGCAAGCGGGCCGTTTTTTTGATGCCACCGCCAGCCAGACAACGGCGTAGCGGCGGCCCGATCAGATGGCGGCGTCCGAGTGATAACGCAGCCAAAAGGCCTCGCGGCAGCCGTTATCGAAGCTTTTGCGCATCGGCGCTATGCCCGGCGAGCCGCCCAGCTCCAGCACTTCATAGGTGATCCAGCTCTCGGCGCAGGCCAGCTCGCTGGGGTAGTCGTCCACCTCGATGCTGCGGCGGATCGCCACGCCGTTGTCGAAACGGTACACGCGCTCTCGCAGCGTCACCTCGCAATCGGCCTCGCGCCAGTTGTCCTGCCTATCCTCGCGGCCGACGATGCGCTCCGCGCCGGCGCCGCCCATGATCGCCCGCGCATAGCCGGCCAGCGGCTCGCTCGCTTCGGCCATCAAGCGCTCTCCTTGCGGATATCGGCCAGCAGCGGTTGCGCCAGACGGCGGTAATCGTCGCCGTCCAGCACGATGGACGCGTCCAGCCGGCCGGCGTTGAATGCGACCTCCCGGTAGCGCGCCAACAGCTGCGGGTCGACCACCAGCCGGATGGACGGATCGAAGCTGAACGGCGGGATGGAGCCGATCACGCAGCCGGTGGCGGCCTCGGCGTCGGCCGCGTCGGCCAGCTTCACCTTGCGCGCGCCGACGGCGGCGGCCACCTTGGCGAAATCCACCCGCTCGTCGCCGGGCAGCACCGCCAGCACGAACCGGCCCGGCGCGTCCGCCACCTTGCACAGCATCGCCTTGGCCCCCTGCCCCACCTCGGTGCCGCGTATCTCCGCCACCTTGTGCGAATTGCCCTCGGCTGGATGCTCTATCACCCGGAAACGGGCCTGGCCCTCTTCCAATATGTTCCGCAAACGTTCAAACACGGTCAGCGCCTCCCGCAAATACTGGATCATTCTAAACAACATGCGGCCGGAAAGCGGATGGACAAGCCCCGAATGCCGCTTGTTGCCCAACCCGACCAACCTCTACACTGCAAGCCTCGTTCCCATCCATGCCTCCCATGCTCAAACTCAACCTCGGCTGCGGCCACGACAAGCGGACTGGCTTCATTAATGTCGACTCTCAGGCTGCTTGCCAGCCAGATCAGGTGGTCGATCTGGAGCGATTCCCCTGGCCCTGGGCCGACGGATCGGTGGACGAGATCGTGATGAGCCACGTGCTGGAGCATCTGGGCGCCGCTATCGACACCTATCTGGGCATCATCAAGGAGTTGTACCGGGTGTGCGCGCCGGATGCCCGCGTCACCATCACCGTGCCGCATCCGCGCAGCGACAACTACCTGGCCGATCCCACCCATGTGCGGCCGATCACGGCGATGGGCCTGCAAATGTTCAACCAGGAGCTGAACCGCCAAAGCATCCAGGAAGGCGGCTCCGGCACCCCGCTGGGTATTTATCTGAATGTCGACTGGGCGCTGGAATCGTCGGATGTGAAGATCCTGGAGCCCTGGGCCAGCCGCTTCAACGGCGGCCAGCTCACCGAGGACGACATCGCGTTGGCGGTGCAGAACTTCTACAACGTGATCGGCGACTGCACTTTCGTGATGCGCATCCGCAAACCGGCTTTCGCCGGCTGAGGCTCGCTCACGCATCCCGATCCGGGAGCTGCCCGGGCGCATCGCCGCCCAGCCGCGCAACCCTCTTGCCCGCCATCCGCCAGGCATGCATCATGCATAGCCGGACGGCAGCGGAAACTGGCGCTCCGCCATCCGCCTCCTAGCCGCAACCACCGTACAGAAAGGCTGAAGATCATGTCGAAAGAGCTTGTCTTCTATACCAACCCGCAATCGCGGGGCAATATCGTGCACTGGATGCTGGAAGAAGTGGGCGCGCCCTACCGTCCGGTGCTGCTGGAATACGGCGCGTCGATGAAGGCGCCGGAGTATCTGGCCATCAATCCGATGGGCAAGGTGCCGGCCATCCGCCATGGCGATCAGGTCGTCACCGAAGGCGCGGCCATCTGCGCCTATCTGGCCGACGCCTTTCCCGAGGCCGGGCTCGCCCCCGCGCCAGCCGAACGCGGCGATTATTATCGCTGGCTGTTTTTCGCCGCCAGCTGTGTGGAGCACGCCTGGACCAATCAGGCCGCGGGCTTCACGCCCACCCAGGAGCAACAGCGGATGTTCGGCTACGGTTCCTACGAAGCGACGCTGAACACCCTGGCCAAAGCCGTCGCCGGCCGCCGCTACCTCGCCGGAGACCGCTTCAGCGCGGCCGACGTGTATGTCGGCCGCACGATAGGCTATGGCATCGAGTTCGGCAGCATGCGCGGCTGGCCCGAACTGGTCGCTTACTGGGATGGCCTGAAAAACCGGCCGGCCCTGCTGCGCGCCGCCGAGCAGGCCGCCCAGTGGCAGGCAAGCAAGGCGTAGACGCCAGCCACGCGGGGAGGCGGACTCGCAGCCTCCTCCCGCCCGCAAGCGCTACGCCGGCCTCAGCCGCGCGGTGAAGTGCCGCAGTATCGGCGGCTCGTAGTCGAAGGCCAGCCCCTTCACCTCCGCCGCGCGCTGTTTCACCTCGATCAGACAGTCGGCGATGTAGTCCATGTGATCATTGGTATACACCCGGCGCGGTATCGTCAGACGCATCAGTTCGAACGGCGACGGCTCCTGCTGGCCGGTCTGCGGATTGCGGCCCAGCAGCAGCGAACCGATCTCCACCGCCCGGACGCCGCCTTCCAGATACAGCTCGCAGGCCAGCGCGTGCGCGGGAAACCGCTCGGCCGGAATGTGCGGCAGCAGGCGCGCGGCGTCGACGAAAACGGCGTGGCCGCCGGTTGGATACTGGATAGGCACCCCGCCCTCGCGCAGCCGCTCGCCCAGGTAGGCGACCTGGCCGATGCGGTAGTCCAGGAAAGCGTCGTCCAGCCCTTCCCTCAACCCTATCGCCAGCGCCTCCATGTCGCGACCGGCCAAACCGCCATAGGTGACGAAGCCCTCCATCGGCACGCAGCGCACCTGCACCTCGCGGAACAGCGCCTCGTCGTCCTTGAAGCAGCACAGGCCGCCGATATTGACCAGCGCATCCTTCTTGGCCGACATCGTGAACATGTCGCCGTGGCCGAACATTTCGCGCGCGATGGCCGGCATGGAAGCGCCGGCATAGGCCGGATCGCGCGCGCGGATGAACCAGGCGTTCTCGGCGAAGCGGGCGGCGTCGATCACCACCGGAATGCCGCGCGAGCGCGCCAGCGCGCTGGCCGCGCGGATATTGGCCATCGACACCGGCTGGCCGCCGGCGCTGTTGCAGGTGATCGTGATGATGACGGCGGCGACGTTGTCGCCCTCGGCCGCGATGATCTCCTCCAGCCGCGCCAGGTCGAAGTCCCCCTTCCAGTCGTACGCCGTGCAGGTGTCCAGCGCCTGCGGCGTCAGCACGTTGACCGCGCGGGCGCCCGCCAGTTCGACATGGGCCTTGGTGGTGTCGAAATGGTAGTTGGACAGGAACACTGGTCGCTCGCCCCGGCAGCGCTTCACCAGCTCCGGAAACAATATCTGCTCCGCGCCGCGCCCCTGGTGGGTGGGGATGGTATGCGCGTAGCCGAACAGCTCCCGCACCGTGTCGGCCAGCCGCAGGAAATTGCGGCTGCCGGCATAGGCCTCGTCGCCCATCATCAAGCCGGCCCATTGGCGATCGGACATCGCGCCTGTGCCGCTGTCGGTCAGCAGGTCGATGTAGACATCCTCGGCTTTCAACAGGAAGGGATTCCAGCCGGCGTCGGCCAGCGCCCGGCGACGGTCTGACGGCGTGGTTTGCCGGATGGGCTCCACCATCTTGATGCGGAAAGGTTCGGGAATGCGTCGTGCCATGGTCTTCTCCTCGGCGCGGCCGCGCGCCGCCCGGACAAGCGCAGGCGAAGCGGCGGCGGGCCGTCATGCGGTCGAAACAAATAGGGAAACGATTGCCGGAGGAGATCAGGCGCGCGGGAAGTCGAACGTCAGAATGATGTCGACGGTGTACCAATTGGGGCGCAGGCCATTGAGATGAGTCAGCGCCTGGCCAGCATGGGGTTCGATATTCATCGCCACACCTTGAGGCAGTTGCATGGTCGCCCGGACGCGGGCATGCCTTCAAGATAGAGCAGGATTGTCTGACTGCGCAACAATCAAGAACTAACAAAAACCATCTCGCCATTGATTTGTATACAGTCAACAATAACCACTATGCAATAAACTCATCACGCCTAGAGTATTAACTAGCAAAAAATCATCGCTAAAGAAAAGTATTTGCTCCATTTATTACAATGTAATTGATATGGCTTAAAAAAAATTTTCACATCTCAACATTTAATCGATATGATCTTGCGCTGCCTACAAAATCCAAGGCATGCATAAAAAACAAAAACACCGCTCGTTGCTGGTGATATCTCAAGTCACTCGAAGGAAACCCTTATGTCTACACAATCGCATCCCAAAGGGCTCTATCTGCTCTTTGTGACGGAGATGTGGGAGCGCTTCAGCTACTACGGCATGCGCGCCATCTTCACGCTTTACATGATCAAGGCGCTGCTGTTCGACAAGGCCCATGCCTCGGATATCTACGGCACCTACACCGGCCTGGTGTATCTCACTCCGCTGGTCGGCGGCTACATCGCCGACCGCTACTGGGGCAACCGCCGCTCCATCCTGGCCGGCGGCGTGCTGATGGCCATCGGCCAATTCATGCTGTTCTTCTCCGGCTCGCTGCATGAGACCAACGTCGCCGCCGCCTCCTGGCTGCTGTACGGCGGCCTGGGTTTCCTGATCGCCGGCAACGGCCTGTTCAAACCGAACATCTCGTCGATGGTGGGCCAGCTGTACGCCCCGGGCGACAAGCGCGTGGATTCCGCCTTCACCATCTTCTACATGGGCATCAACACCGGCTCGCTGATCGCGCCGCTGGTGTGCGGCACCCTGGGCGACACCGGCAATCCGTCCGACTTCAAATGGGGCTTCATGGCCGCCGGCTTCGGCATGCTGCTGTCGCTGGTCGTGTTCACCCTGTTCAAGAACAAATATCTGGTGACGCCGGAAGGCAAGCCTATCGGCCTGGCGCCCAAGCGCCATCACGACAGCGGCGAAAAAGTGGTGCACGAGCCGCTGACCCGCATCGAGAAGCAGCGTCTGGCTGTGATCCTGATCGTGTCCGCCTTCGTGATCTTCTTCTGGTCCGCCTTCGAGCAGGCCGGCGCTTCGCTGACCTTCTTCGCCGAAGAGCAGACCAACCGCAACCTTCTGGGCTTCACCGTGCCGGCGTCCTACTTCCAGTCGCTGAACCCGGTTTCGGTCGTGATCTTCGCGCCGATCTTCGCCTGGATCTGGACCAAGCTGGGCAGCAAGGGCATGGAGCCGTCGTCGCCGGCCAAAATGGCGCTGGGCCTGTTCTTCCTCGCGCTTGGCTACCTGGTGATCGCCTTCGGCGTCGACGGCCTGGCGCCGGGCGTCAAGGTCAGCATGCTGTGGCTGGTCAGCCTGTACGTGCTGCACACCTTCGGCGAACTGAGCCTGTCGCCGATCGGCCTGTCGCTGGTGGTGAAGCTGTCCCCGGCCCGCTTCACCGGCCTGATGATGGGCATCTGGTTCCTGTCCAACGCCGCCGCCAACAAGTTCGCCGGCACGCTGTCGGAGCTGTACCCGGACCCGGCCAAGCCGGTGCCGCACTTCCTCGGCTACGCGGTCACCAATCTGCACGACTTCTTCATGCTGTTCGTGATGATGGCCGGCGCCAGCTCGCTGGTGCTGTTCGCGCTGTCCTCCGTGCTGAAAAAGATGATGCACGGCCGCTGACCCGCCGCTTGCCGCATTCAAGCCAACGCCGCCTCCGGGCGGCGTTTTCGCTGCCTGAACGGGCAGACGCCGATCCCGGTCTGTGATAGCCTTGCGCCGATCCTCTACCCCGTTTTGAAAACAAGTTTACGGATGAATACCGCTGCAACTTCTTCCTGGCGGAAGGCGGCCGGCTACGCCTTGCTAGCGCTGCTGGCCATCCGCCTGCTGGCGATGTGGGCGATCCCGCTCACCGACACCACCGAGGCGCGCTACGCCGAGATCGCCCGCAAGATGCTGGAAACCGGCAACTGGGTGACGCCGCTGCACGACTACGGCGTGCCGTTCTGGGCCAAACCGCCGCTGTCCACCTGGCTGTCCGCGGCCAGCATGGGCCTGTTCGGCGTCAATGAATTCGCCGCCCGCCTGCCTGCGCTGCTACTGGCGCTGGGCGCGCTGTGGCTGACGGCCGACCTGATGCGCCGCCGCGCCGGACGCGACGCGGCGACGGCAGCCGCGCTGATGCTGACCGGCGGCCTGCTGTTCTACGGCGCGGCCGGCACCGTGATGACCGACCCGTCGCTGATGTTCTGCGTGACGCTGAGCCAGGTGGCTTTCTGGCACGCGATGAACGGCGGCGGCCGGATCTGGCGCTACGCCTTTTTCGCCGGCCTGGGCCTGGGCCTGTTGGCCAAGGGTCCGCTGGCCGTGGTGCTGGTGGGCATGCCGATCTTCTTCTGGGTGCTGATCCGCAATCAATGGAAGGCGCTGTGGCGCGAGCTGCCGTGGATCTCCGGCACGCTCTTGGCCGCCGCCATCGCCCTGCCCTGGTACGCCTGGGCGGAAATCCGCACGCCGGGCTTCCTCAACTACTTCATCATGGGCGAGCACGTCAGCCGCTTCCTCGACTCCGGCTGGAAGGGCGACAAGTACGGCTTCGCCCACGCGACGCCGCGCGGCATGATCTGGCCGTACGCCTTGGGCGCTCTGTTCCCGTGGTCCATCGCCATGCTGGCCTGGCTGGCCTGCCGCGCGCGCCGGCTGCCGGCCATCGTCCGCGCCGGCGAAAACGACGGCTGGCTGCTCTACGTTTCGCTGTGGGCGGTGATGACGCTACTGTTCTTCACGATGTCCGGCAACATCATCTTCCCGTATTCGCTGCCGATGCTGCCCGGCGCGGCGCTGCTGATGGCCGAGCTGTGGCATCGCGGCCGGCATGAGCGCTCCGGCCGCGCGCTGCCGTGGCTGGCGCTGTCCTCCGGCTTGCTGGTGCTGATCGCGATCGGCCTGCAATGGCATGACGGCGCCCGTTACTTCCGCACCCAGAAGCCGGTGATCGCCGCCTGGCTCCAGCAGCAGCCGGCGCAACAGGCCCGGCTGTTCTACTGGGACAGCCGCCGCGAGTTCTCCGCCGAGTTCTACAGCCAGGGCAAGGTGCGCACCATCGCCGACGCCCATGCGCTGGCTCCGCAGCTTGCCGCGCATCCGGGCAGCTGGATCGTCACCGAGCAGCGCGACCTCGCCAGCCTGCCGCCGGCCATCGCCGCGGGCTACGTCAAGGCCGGGGAGTTCCCGGTGATGAAGGACAGAATGCTGCTGCTGAAACCGGCCGCGGCCCAGTGAAAGCGCAAACCGCCATGACCGACGCACGCAACTTCGTTCCGCCCTATCTGCTGGAGCTGCACGCCGCCGAGCGCCCGGCCGACCCGCTGGTCAGCTGCCTGATTCCGGCCTACAACGAGTCGGAAAACATCGCGCCGATGCTGGAAACGCTGCACCGGCTGCTGTCCGAGCACGGCTACCGCCATGAACTGGTGGTGGTGGACGACGGCAGCCGCGACGACACCGTGCCCAAGGCGCTGGAAGCCGCCAAGCGCCTGCCGGTGACGGTGATCCAGCTGTCGCGCAACTTCGGCAAGGAAATCGCGCTGACCGCCGGCATCGACAACATCGGCGGCGACGTCGCCGTGCTGATAGACGGCGACTTCCAGCACCCGCCGGAGATGGTGCCGGTATTCCTGGAAAAATGGCGCGAAGGCTACGACATGGTCTACAGCGTGCGCGCCAACCGCGACGGCGAGACCCTGGCCAAGCGCGCGTTCACCCGCGTGTTTTACGCGCTGCTGAACAGCGGCGCGCCGTTGAAGATCCCGGAAAACACCCAGGATTTCCGCGTGCTGGACAAGAGCATTCTGGAGGCGCTGCGGCGGATGCCGGAGCGCAACCGCTTCATGAAAGGCCTGTACAACTGGGTGGGCTTCACCCAGCTGGCGATGGAGACGCAGACGCAAGAACGCCGCGCCGGCAAAAGCAGCTTCAATTTCCGCAGCCTGTTCAATCTGGGCCTGACCGGCCTCACCGCCTTCTCCAATATGCCGCTGCGGATCTGGACGCTGGTCGGCTGCGTGATCTCGATGCTGTCGATCGGCTACGCGATCTGGGAGCTGGTGCACACGCTGCTGTTCGGCAACCCGGTCAGCGGCTGGCCGACGCTGGCCGTCGCCGTCACCTTCCTCGGCGGCGTGCAGCTGCTGTCGATCGGCATACTCGGCGAATACGTCGGCCGCATCTTCAACGAGGTCAAGGGCCGGCCCACCTATTTGATCAGCCGCATCTCCAAACGCAAGGACGGGCAGGACGCATGAAGAAGCAGCTGTTCTGGTTCGGCGTCGTCGGCGTGTCGGCGATGTTGCTGCACTTCGCGCTGGTAACCCTGGTTCTGGTGCCGCTGGGCGTGCCGCCGCTCGTCGCCAACGCGCTGGGTTTCCTCGGCGCTTTCCAGCTCAGCTACTGGGGCCACCGCCGCTTCACCTTCGCGGCCGGCCACGTGCCACACCGCCAGGCGCTGCCGCGCTTCTTCGGCGTCTCCTGCCTGAGCTTCTGCGTCAACGAGGCCATGTATTTCGCGCTGTTGCGCCTCACTCCGCTGGACTATCGGGTCTCGCTGGCCGTCGTGCTGTTCGCGGTGGCGGCGCTCACCTTCCTGCTGGGCAAGCTGTGGGCGTTCGCCTCCGCTCCGCAAACAAATTAACGCTGTCGCGATGACGACGGAAAACTTTTGGAATCGACGACAGTCCTACCGCGCATGACGAAACGATTGACACTCTGCGCCGATGACTTCGCCCAGTCCGGCAGCATCAGCGCCGGCATCCTGCAGTTGATCGATGCCGGCCGCCTATCCGCCACCAGCGTACTCAGCCAGTCTCCGCACTGGCCGGAGCTGGCCGGCGAACTGAAGGCTCGGGCGGAGCGGGTCGATGTCGGCCTGCATTTCAACCTCACCCATCCGTTCGACGCGCCGGTCAAGCCGCTGTCGCACTGGCTGATGAAGAGCCAGCTGCGCCAGCTCTCGCTGGCAACGCTGCGCGACGAGGCGCTGACGCAGATCGACCGCTTCGCCGACCACTTCGGCCGGCTGCCGGACTTCGTCGACGGCCACCAGCACGTGCATGCGCTGCCGGTGATACGCGACGCGCTGTTCGACGCCATCCTGCGGCGCTGGCAGCAGAATCCGCTGCCCTACCTGCGCTCGCCGGACCGCCTTGGCCACCCGGGCGACAACCGGCTGAAGGCGCTGGTGCTGCGCAGCGTGTGCACCAATTTCGACGAACAAGCGCGCGAGCGCGGCTTCGCCACCTCCCCCTGGTTCGGCGGCATGTATTCGCTGAGCCCGCAGGCCGACTTCCCCGGCCTGATGCAGGCCTGGCTGGCCAAGCTCCCGGACCGGGCGCTGATCATGTGCCACCCGGGCCTACCCGCGGCCGACGCCTCCGACCCCATCGCCGCCAGCCGCGGCCGCGAATTCGACTACCTGGCCGGCGGCGCCTTCGCCGAACTGTGCCTGAAGCACCGGGTCAGCATCGCCCGCTTCCAGCCCGAGCCCGCCGTCGCCGCTTAAGGGGCTGAACGCTCAGGCGCCCGGCCAGGATTGGCGCCAGGGCTCGCCCAACTCCGCCAGCCTGGAGCGGCAAGACTCCCCGGTGAATTTCTCGCCCGCAGTCGGCGGGCAGACGAAGGCGAAACGTTCGCCGTCCAGCTCGAAACGCAGCGCGTAGGCATGCAGGTAGCCGCGGTCGGCCGCGCTGCCGCCGTACAGCGCGTCGCCCAGTATCGGCGCGCCCTGCGACTTCATCGCCACCCGCAGCTGATGCGTCTTGCCGGTGCGCGGCCGCAACAGAAACAGCCTCAGCCCCGGCTCCAGCGAAAAACTGAAAAACTGCGTGACGGCCGGATTCTCCCTGCCCTCCGTCAAGCGCCAGGCGCCGCCGCGTCCCTTGGCCATGTCACCCGCCACCCGGCCCTGCTTTTTCAGCGGCTTTCGGTCCGATAAAGCCAGGTAATACTTCTCCATCTCCCGCCCGGCCAACGCCTCGCCCAGCGCGCGCGCGGCCTCCGCCGAGCGCGCCACCAGAATCAGGCCGGACGTGATGCGGTCCAGACGGTGCACCGGCCACAAGGCGGCGTCTCCCAAGCCGTCTCTCAGGGCGTCCATCAGTCCGGGCTGGTCGTCTTCGCGGTGGAAACCGACGCCGGGATGCTTGTCGACGAGATAGAAGCGGGGATCTTGATGAATCAGGGTGTACATGGCGGTTCCGGCTGCGAATCAGCCGCCGATTGTAGAGCAGCCGCCGCGCCGGCGACAGCGGCGGGCTAAACATGACAAATGACAACAAAATGCAAATTATGCCTTGAGCATAGCAAGGTCAAATTGATAGCCTTTCCCGCGACGCGGCATGCTGCCGAAACCGACCGCGCGCCTTCGCCAAAACAGAAAGGACTTTTCCGTGAAACACGCCGCACAGCAGGGATTTACGCTGATCGAATTGATGATAGTCGTCGTCGTGCTCGGCATTCTCGCCGCCATCGCCATTCCCCAGTACCAGAATTACACCGCGCGCACCAAGGCGGTCGCCGCGCTGGCCGAGCTATCGCCCGCTCGCACCGCTTACGAGATTCATCTCAACGACGGGAAAACCATCCTGAGCGCCGGCTCGACCGACGCGATACTCAGCCCGATTGGCCTGCGCGACGAGCCTAGCAATCACTGCGACATGAGCACGCTGGGCGACTCTCTGGCCACCGCCGGCATCCAGTGCGACATTGTCCATGCGCCGGCCGCCTTGAAAAAGAACCTGGCGCAAGAGGTGAAGCCCTTTGTGCGGCTGGTCCGCGGCGAAAAAGCCGACTGGCAATGCAAAACCAATATCAGCGAGGCAGAGCTGCGCCCGGCCGGCTGCAAATCGCCGGACGAAATCTAACAAGCCCCCAAACCATCATGGATGCCGTCACTGCGACTTTTTCTTGGCGTCCATCTCTATCCGCAACTGCTTGCGCATTTCGGCGGCGCGGAAGCGCTGCCGCTGCTCTTCGGTCTCCAGCACCAGGGTCGGCACCGCCATCGGCTTGCCGTCCTGATAGGCCACCATGGTGAAATAGCAGCTGTTGGTGTGGCGCTGGCTGCGCTGCTGGATGTTTTCCGCCACCACCTTGATGCCCACCTCCATCGAGGTGCGGCCGACATGGTTGACGCTGGCCAGAAAGGTCACCAGCTCGCCGACGTGTATCGGCTGCTTGAACAGCACCTGGTCCACCGACAGCGTCACCACGTAACAGCCGGCATAGCGGCTGGCGCAGGCATAGGCCACCTGGTCCAGCAACTTCAGCAGCACGCCGCCATGCACATTGCCGGAAAAATTGGCCATGTCCGGCGTCATCAGCACCGACATCACCAACTCTCTTTGCCCCTGGGCCTCTTCGCTCATCGTCTGCTCCCGCATGTGTACAAGCGGACATTCTGCCACGCTGATTGGAATAGCGGACAGGCGCTTCTATACTGAATGGACAGAGGAACGCGTTTCATGTCCATTTCCAGTGTAGCCGGCGGCTCTTCCAGCTACGGATTCAGCATGCATGGCGCCAATTGCCAGTGCCCCGCCTGCCAAGCCTTGCGCTCGCAGGCCGCGCCCGTTTCCAGCTCCTCTTCCTCCTCTCCACCGCAAACCGCCAACGCCGCGCCTCCCGCGTCGGCCGGGGACCAAACCGGCAACGATGCCTCCAGCCAGAATGGCTCCGGCAATGCGCACACCTCTCAGCAAACCAATGCGGCCGCGCCCAAGGGGCCGGACGGCAAGCCCTTGAACGACGCGCAGCAGAAGGAAGTGGAAGATCTGAGATCGCGCGACGTCGACGTTCGCCGCCACGAGGCCGCGCACCAGGCTGCCGGCGGCGCGCTGGCCGGCGCGGCCAGCTTCACCTATCAACAAGGGCCGGACGGCAAGCAGTACGCGATTGGCGGCGAAGTGCCGATCCGACTGAGCCAAGGCAGCACGCCGCAGGAAACCATACAGAACGCCCAGACGGTGCGCGCCGCCGCTCTGGCCCCGTCCGACCCGTCCGGCCAGGACCGCGCGGTGGCGGCCGAAGCCTCGCAGATGGAGCAACAGGCGCGAGCGCAGCAGTTTCAGCAACAGCACGGCAATCAGAATCTCAGCCCGCTGCAGAAAATGCAGCAGGCCGCCGCCCCGTCCGGCAGCGCCCAGGCCAAGGGCGGCAATATCGACACCTACGCCTAGGGCCTGCTCACGTCTTTTGCCGAACCGCGCAACGCCGTCCAACAGACTGAATGCAAATCGAAAGGCGTAGGCTTGGGTCACGCCAAGGCCTACGCCCGATGCTGATCAAAAGCTTGATCAGGCCTTAAACCCGCCGCGCCAGCCGCAAGCCGTTGGCGATCACGATCAGGCTGGTGCCGACGTCGGCGAACACCGCCATCCACAAGCTGGCCACGCCGGCCAACGCCAAGCCGAAAAACACCAGCTTGATGCCCAGCGCGATCGCGATGTTCACCTTGAGCACCGCCGCGGTGCGGCGGGCGTGGGCGATCAGATCGGCCAGCCGCGACAGCTTGTCGTCCATCAGCGCCACGCCGGCGGTTTCCAAGGCGCTGTCCGATCCGGCGGCGCCCATCGCAACGCCCAGGTCGGCGCGCGCCAGCGCCGGCGCATCGTTGACGCCGTCGCCCACCATCGCCACCTTGCCGCCAGTCTGCAACTGCTCGATGAAACGCAGCTTATCCTGCGGCAGCAGGCCGCCGTGGGCGGCGGAGACGCCGGTCTGCGCCGCCACCGCGGCCGCCACCTGCGGGCTGTCGCCGCTGAGCATCACCGCGCGCACGCCCATCTCGCCCAGCCGGGCGATGGTGGCCGCGGCTTCCGGACGCACCTGGTCGGCGACGGCCAGCACCCCCAGCGCCCGCTCGCCGTCCAGCAGCACCAGCGCTCCCTCGCCCGCCTCCGCCATCCGGCTCAGCTCGGCGGCCAGCGCCGGCGTCAGCGCGCCCTGTTCTTCCGCCAGCCGGCGGCTGCCCAGCTGCAGCGCGCGGCCATCCACCCGGCCGCGCACGCCGCGGCCCACCAATTCGCTGACCTGCTCTGCCGCCGGGACCGCGATGCCTCGCCGCGCGGCCTCGTCCAGCACCGCCTTGGCCAGCGGATGGGTGGAATGGCTATCCAGCGCTGCCGCCAGCGCCAGCACGGTTGATTCGTCGCCGCTGTCCAGCGCCGCCACGCGAGTGACCCGCGGCTCGCCCAGCGTCAGCGTGCCGGTCTTGTCCAGGCAGACGGTGTCGATGCGGGCCGCCATCTCCAGCGGCGCGCCGCCCTTGACCAGCAGGCCGTGGCGCGCGGCCGAAGCCAGCGCGCTGACCACCGTCACTGGCGTGGCGATCACCAGCGCGCACGGGCAGGCGATCACCAGCATCACCAGCGCGCTGTAGATGGCCTGGTTCCACGGCATCAGGCCCAGCAGTGGCGCGGCGACGGCGAAGGCCAGGGCCAGAACCAGCACCACCGGGGTGTAGACCGAAGCGAAGCGGTCGATGAAGCGCTGCGTCGGCGCCTTGGACGCCTGCGCGTCGCGCACGGTGGCGATGATGCGCGCCAGCACCGAGCCGGACGCCGGCGCCGTGGTCTCGATCTCCACCACGCCGCTGCCGTTGATGCTGCCGGCGAACACTGCGTCCTGCGGCCCCTTGTCCACCGGCAGGCTCTCGCCGGTGATGCTGGCCTCGTTGAAGCTGCTGTGGCCATCGGCGATGCGGCCGTCCAGCGGCACGCGCTCGCCGGGACGCACCCGCACCCGGCTGCCCACTGCCACCTCGGCGGCCTGCGCCTCGCGCCAGCCGGCGCCGTCGGCCACCCAGGCGGTTTCCGGCGCCAGCGCCATCAGCGCGCGCACCGCCTCGCCGGCCCTGGCCAGCGACATCGCCTCCAACCGCTCGGCGATGGCGAACAGGAACAGCACCATAGCCGCCTCCGGCCACTGGCCGATCAGCATCGCGCCGATCACGGCGACCGACATCAGGAAATGGATGTTCAGCGTACGGGTGGACAGCGCGATCCAGCCCTTCTTCAGCGTGGGAATGCCGCCCAGCAGGATGGAGGCCAGCGCCAGCGCCGCCACTTCCAGCCGGCCGTCGCCCAGGCTCCAGGCGATGCCCTCGGACGCGGCGGCGGCCAGACCGGACGCCGCCAGCAGCAGATTGGCGCGGCGGCCATGTCCCTGTAGCGCCTGCGCCTGGGCGCCGGCATCCAGTTCCACTCCCTGCATGCCCACCTTGGCGATGGCGCTTTTCACGCCGTCCAGATGCGGCAGGTCGTGGCGCAGCAGCAACACCCGGTCGATGAAATTGAATTCCAGCGCCACCACGCCGCTCATCCCGCCTAGCGCCTTTTCGATCAACCTGGCCTCGGTCGGGCAATCCATCGCCTGGATCTGCAGCCGCGACTGCTTCGCGCCCTTGCCTTCTCCCAGTTGCACGCGGGACGGCCCGGCATGCTCGTGGCCATGCGCGTGGCCGCAGCCCGCGCCGTGCCGGCGCTCATGCTGGTGATCGTGCTGATGGTGGTCGTGGCCGTGCCTGTCGCCCGGCTTGTGTTCGTGGCCGCAGCCGCCATGGGCATGCTGATGCCGGTCCGCGCCCTTCAGCGCCAGCGCGGCTCCGGCCTTGGCCGAGCAGCAATCGCCGCCGCGGGCGTGTTGATGGCCTTGATGCGGCGGTACGGCCTTGCGGTAACGCGTCACGCTTGACATATGCGCCTCCATTGGTAGTCTGGGCACATTGCACACCCTGTAGTCACTACAGGGTCAAGCGTTTCTTTCAGGAGAGCGTCATGTTGATCGGAGAACTGGCCCGCCAGACCGGCTGCGAAGTGGAAACCATCCGCTATTACGAGCGCGAAGGCCTGCTGTCCGCGCCGCAACGCTCGGCCTCCGGCTACCGCCGCTATACCGCGGAACAGCTGGGCGAGCTGAACTTTATCCTGCACTGCCGCTCGCTGGGCATGTCGCTGGCCGACATCCGCAACCTGGCGGCGTTCAAGGCCGACCACCAGCACGACTGCGAAGACATCAACCAGCTGATAGACCAGCAGATCGCCAAGGTGCACCAGCAGGTGGAAGCGCTGCGGCTGCTGGAGCAGCAGTTGCTGGCATTGCGCGACAAATGCCACGACAGCCGCGCGGCGGCCGATTGCGGCATTCTGCAGACGCTGGTGGAGGCGTCCGAGGGCGCGCCCTGCGTCTGCCACACGCCTTTCGGCCAGGACAACCATGGCCACAGCCAGGATTACGACCACGCGGCCAAAAAAAATGGCCGATCCAACAAGGATCGGCCCTAAATCAACGCTCGTTTGGGGAAGAGGAGAAACCCACTGACCACCACCCCACGGCAGCCAGGTCACAACAAAATCGTTACAGCCAGTGGCTGATCAAGGGCGCGGCGAACACCGTCGCCACCCCGGCCAGCATCATGGTCAGGCTGGCCACCACGCCTTCTTCGGCGCCTATCTCGCTCGCCTTCGCGGTGCCGGCCGCATGGGCCGCCGCGCCGAACAGCGCGCCGCGCGCCAGCTTGGAGCGGATCGGCAGCAGCGCCAGCATCAACTGGCCCAGCATCATCCCGCATACGCCGGTCACCACCACGAACAGCGCGGTCAGGTCGGCCGAGCCGCCCAGCGTCTGCGCCGCGGCCAGCGCGAACGGCGTGCTGATCGATCGGGGCGCCAGGCTTTTCTGCATCAAGTCCGGCAAATCCAGCCAGCGCGCCATCATCACCGAGCTGGCCACCGCCACCGGAATCGCGGCCAGTACGCCGCAACCCAATGACAGCCAATGCTTGCGGATCAGCGCCCGGTACTCGTAGATCGGCACCGCGAACGCCACCGTCGCCGGCCCCAACAGCCAGGTCAGCCAACGCGTATCGGCGAAGTAGGTCTGGTACGGCACCCGCGCCAACACCACCAGGCCGATGATCAGCAACGGCACCGCCAAAATAGGCGTGCTCCACCAGCTGCGCGTCTTCAGGTAATACTTCTTGACCACCCAGTACAACACCACGGTGAGTACGAAGGAGATCAACGCAATCTCATGCTCCATGGACTTCAGCCCTTATCTGCGCCTTGCGGTTGCTGTCGCGGCGGCGCAGCCGGATTTCCAACCGGTAGCAGCGGTCTACGACCAGCGCGGTCACCGCCATCACCAGCGCGGTGGAGGCGACGATCACCAGCAGCAGGCGGACGCCGGCGGACAGAATCACGTCCGGGTACTGCACCACCGCCACCACGGCCGGGATGAAGAACAGCAGCATCTCGGCCAACAGCCAACGCGCGCCCTGGCGAAGCCAGTCCACCGGCAGCAGGCCGGACCACAACCCGGCCAGCACCAGCAGCATGCCCAGCACGCCGGCCGGCATCGCCGGCAGAAAACGGTGGCTCAGCTGGTTGGCCGCCATCCACACCAGGCTCAGCAGCAGAACCTGGGAAAAGGTTTGCAGCGGTTGCGACAGGCGGTGAAACAGGCAGGCCATGCTCGGCTTCCATCAACTTAGGAGTTGAGCAAAGTATAACCAGCCGGCATTCATTCTAAAAATGAATTAAAATTATCAAGACGATTCCACTTAGGAATGCAAATGGACATACGCGCGCTACGCTATTTCGTGGAGCTGGTGAAATGCCAGAGCTTCACCCGCGCCGCCGACGCGCTGTTCGTCACCCAGCCGACGATCAGCAAGATGGTGAAGCAGCTGGAGGAAGAGCTGGACATGCCGCTTATCCTGCGCGAGGGGCGCAGCTTCCGCCTGACCGACGCCGGCCGCGTCACCTACGAGCGCGGCCTGGACGTGCTGTCGGCGATGAACAAGCTCAAGCACGAGCTGGCCGACCTGGCCTCGCTCAGCCACGGCGAGCTGGTGGTCGGCCTGCCGCCCATGGTGGGGGTCGCCTTCTTCGCGCCGGTGGTCAGCCGTTACCGCCGCCGCTATCCGCAGATCGAGCTAAAGATGGTGGAAGACGGCGCGCTGGCGATCGAAAACCGCATCAAGAGCGGCGAGCTGGAGATAGGCGTGGCGGTGCTGCCGGTGGACAGCCAGCTGTTCGACCACTACTCGGTGGTGCGCGACCCGCTGTGCCTGGTGGCGCCCGCCGGCTCGCGCTGGCGCGACAAGTCGCTGGTGCGTCTGGCTGACATCGCAGACCAGCCGCTGGTACTGTATCCGGACGATTTCACCCTCAGCCGCCGCGTCGGCGACGCCTTCCGCGAGCTGGGCAAGACGCCCAACATCGTCGGCCGCAGCGCGCACTGGGACTTCATCGTCGAGCTGGTGGCGGCCAACCTGGGCGTCACCCTGCTGCCGCGCAGCATCGTCGAGCGGCTGGACCGCCAGCTGTTCGACGTGGTGCCGCTGTACGACAACAAGCTGTACTGGCACCTGGCGCTGATCTGGCAGCGCGGCGGCTATCTGTCCCACGCCGCCCGCGCCTGGCTGGCGCTGACGCGGGAGACGCTGGGCGGGCAGGATTGAAAAAGGCCGCTGGCGCGGCCTTTTTGCGGGGGCGATCAGCCCTGCGTCTTCAACACCCGCTGGCGGCGGCTTTCCGACAGCACCATGCCGGACGACACCGACACGTTCAGGCTCTCCACGCTGCCGAACATCGGGATGGACACCAGCACGTCGCAATGCTCGCGCGTCAGACGGCGCATGCCCTCGCCCTCGGCGCCCATCACCCAGGCCAGCGGGCCAGAGGCGTCGAAGTGGTAAAGGTCGGTGTCGGCCTCCATCGTGGTGCCGGCGATCCACACCCCGGCGTCCTTCAGGTCGCGCAGCGTGCGCGCCAGATTGGTCACGGTGATATACGGAACGACCTCGGCCGCGCCGCAAGCCACCTTGGACACGGTGGCGTTCAGCGTGGCGGAGCGGTCCTTGGGAGCGATGACGGCGTGCGCGCCCATCGCGTCGGCGACGCGCAGGCAGGCGCCCAGGTTGTGCGGATCGGTGACGCCGTCCAGGATCAGCAGCAGCGGCGGCTCAGACAGGTTTTCCAGCACGTCGTCCAGATCCACGTAATTCATGCTGGCGTCTATCATCGCCACCACGCCCTGGTGGCGCGCGTTGCCGCTCATGCTGTCCAGGCGTTCCTTGTCGACGATGTGCAGCTTGACGTTCTCCGCGCCGGCCTTGTCCAGCACCGCCTTGGCGCGGGCGTCGTGGCGGCCGCCGGCCAGCCAGATTTCCAGCAGGCTTTTCGGGTTCTGCCACAGGCGGGCGTTGATGGCGTGGAAGCCGTGGATCAGGCGTTTGTTGCTCATGGCGGGGAGGTCTCGAATTCTCAATTCCCGCCATTGTAGCCGCAAGCCGCCCACCGGCCCAGCCTTGGCGCGCGTCGGCTAGGCCGGCTCGGCCTCGCGCCGCCAGCCGGCGGCGAGCTTCGCGAACTCGCCCGCCGGCAGCGGGCGGCCGAAATGGTAGCCCTGCAGCACATGGCAGCCCTTGCCTTCCAGGAACACCGCCTGCGCTTCGTTCTCCACCCCTTCGGCCACCACCTGGAACTTCAGCTTCTTGGCCATCGCCAGGATGGCCTCGGCGATGGCGGCGTTGTCGTCGTCGTCCGGGAGCCCCTCGACGAAGGACTGGTCTATCTTCAGCGTATCCAGCGGGAAGCGCTTCAGGTGCGACAGCGACGAATAGCCGGTGCCGAAGTCGTCGATGGACAGCCACACGCCCAGCGACTTCAGCTCGGACAGCAAGCTCACCGCCTCGGTCGGGCTTTGCATGATCATGCTCTCGGTGATTTCCAGTTCCAGCCTCCCGGCGGCGAGGCCGGCGGCCTGCAGCGCGCCCGCCACCTTGGCCGGCAGCGACGGCTGGCCGAACTGGCGCGGCGACAGGTTCACCGCCAGCCGCGGCACCCGCAGCCCCTGCGCATCCCAGGCCGCCAGCTGGCGGCAGGCTTCGCGCAGCACCCAGTCGCCTATCGGCTTGATCAGCCCGGTTTCCTCGGCCAGCGCGATAAAGCGTGCCGGCGGCACCAGGCCCAGCTGCGGATGGCGCCAGCGCAGCAGCGCTTCGGCCCCGGCCAGCGCCCGGCTGCCCGCGCTCAGCTGCGGCTGGTAGTGCAGCTCGAACTCGTGGCGCTCCAGCGCCATGCGCAGGCCGTTCTCCAGCAGCAGTCGCTCGAAAGTCTGGGTATTCATGCCGACATCGAAGAACTGGTAGGTGTTCTTGCCCGCCTCCTTGGCGCGGTACATCGCCACGTCGGCGTTCTTCAGCAGCGTGCGCGCGTCGCGGCCGTCGTGCGGGAACACGCTGATGCCTATGCTGCCGGTGATGAACACCTCGTGCGCCTCCAGGCACAGCGGCTTGCCCAGCGCCGCCAGGATGGCAGACGCCATGTCCGCCAGCTGGTGGTGGCTGTCGAAACCGCTCATCAGCAGCGTGAACTCGTCGCCGCCCAGCCGCGCCAGCAGGCCGCGCTCGCCCACCACGCGCGACAGGCGGATCGCGATCTCGCACAGCAGCTGGTCGCCCACCTGGTGCCCGAAAGAGTCGTTGATCAGCTTGAAGCGGTCCAGGTCGATGAACATCACCGCCAGCCGGCCGTCCTCGCCGTCCATCCGCGTCAGCGCCTCGTCCAGGCTGGCGGTGAGGCTGCTGCGGTTGGGCAGCCGGGTCAGCGGATCGTGGTTGGCCAGGAACTGCAGCCGCTCCTCGGCCTCCTTGCGCTGGGTGATGTCGGAGAACACCGCGACGTAGTTGCACAGCACGCCGTCCTCGTCGCGCAGCGCCGAGATCGACAGCTCGGCCGGATACCACTGGCCGCCCCTGCGCCGGTCCAGCATCTCGCCCTGCCAGTGGCCGCAATCGGCCAGCGCCTGCTGCATCGCCGCGCGCGCCTGCTGCTCGATGCTGAAAATGCGCGAGGCCTTGCCCAGCGCCTCTTCCTCGGCGTAGCCGGTGATGCGGGAGAACGCGTCGTTGACGGCGATGATGCGCGCGCCGGCGTCCAGGATCAGGATGCCCTCGGCCGAGTTCTCGAATACCTTGGCGGCCAGCCTGAGATTGGTGTCGGCCAGCAGGCGCTCGGAGATGTCCATCACCACGCCGATCACCGCCTTGCGCCCGTTCAGCTCGAACAAGCGGCTGTGCACCTCCATGTCCACCAGCACGCCGTCCTTGCGCAGCCCGCGGGTGGAGTAATGCATCACCGCGATATTGTCGCGGAAGCGGCGCAGCAGCTGTTGCCGCAGCCGCTCTGCCTCGCCGGGCACCAGAATCTGGCCCATGGTCATGCCGGCCATCTCTTCCGGCTGATAACCCATGATCTCGGCCAGCTTGGGATTCACGTAGGCCAGCTTCTCGTCCTGCATGATGTAAATGCCGACCAGCGACTGCTCGACCAGCGCCAGATACCGGTCCTCGGCCTCGCGCTTGGCCTTTTGCTCGCGCCGGGACTGGGTGATGTCGGTGTCCACGCTGCCGACGCCGGCCGGCCGGCCGTCGGCGTCGAACAGGGGAAACTTGGACGCCAACAGATAGGTTTCCACGCCGTTGAGCGCGAAATGCTCGTCGAACTGCCGCGGCGACAGCAGGTTCAGCACCTGCTGGTCCTGCTCGCGTATCTGCCGCGCGTCCTCAAGATCGAACACATCCTCCGGCCGCTTCCCCAGCAGCGAATCCGCCGACATGCCCACCCGGCGCGCGTAAGCGGCGTTCACCAGCAGGTAGCGTCCGTCCATGTCCTTCAGCGACATCATCGTCGGACTGTGGTTGACCAGCGATTCGATGCGGACGCGGAACGCGCGCAGCGTCTCGCCATCGGCGCGGTGGCCATCCATCAGGATGCCCACCAGCAAGCCGGACACGTTCAAGGCCAGCGCCAGCAAGAGATCGGTGGCAGCGTCGCCCATGCCCACGCGCACCAGGCCGGCCGGCGGCAGCGCCGCCAGCGACAGCAGCAGCGACGCCATGCCGGACGTCAGCGCCGCGCCGCCGGGGCCGGTGCGGCAGGCCGCCCACAGAATCAGCGGGAAGAACAGCAGCTGGCTGGGCACGCCCGGCGGCTCGCCGGCGGCCAGCAACAGGCCCACGCCGCCGGCCGACAGCAGCAGGATCAACGCCAGCTCCAGCCGCAGCGGCACCGGCAGCGGACGCAGCGGCGGACGGGCCAGCGGCGCGCACAGGAACAGCGCCGACGCCAGCGCCGCCCAGCATTGCCAGGCCCACGACCACGGATGGCCGGCCAGCCCGCCGGCCGCCCAGGCATAGCCGCCCAGCAACAGGGTCCCCGCCAGCGCCGGATAAAACAACGCCAGCAGCAGGTGGCGCAGTTGCTGCGGCGTGCGCGGGCGCTCCAAGCCGCCCAGCAGGCCGCCCAGGCGCAGGCCTGGCCGGATCAGGCACAGCGACGCCGCCATCAGCAGGGCCCATGGCGGCGGCATCCACGCCGCCGCCGCCATGCCCGCCGCCAGCGGCCACCACCACGCGCGGCGCGGCTCGCGCGCCAGCAACTGCCAGCACAGCAAACCGTGCGGCGCGAAACTCGCCAGGGACAATGCCGCATGCGGACCGCGCGGCCACAAGGCCACGCTGGCGACAAAGCCCAGGAATACCAGCAACTCCTCCACCCTAGGTGTGGTTCTCACGCTCCCATCCTTCTCCACTGTCGTCCGGTTGACCGGATCTTGCTCCATCCCGGCTCTGCAACCCTGGGCGGTTTCAGAGACATGACTATTATTTTTTCTGATATCTGATTAGCATTAAAAGCTAATTTTCTTCATGCAAAATTAAAACTGGCTTGAAACAAACGCATACGATAGCCGGGAATCCAGACGCCGGCTAGAGTCGGCCGCAGGCAAAGCCGTAAGGCCGCCCGGCGCACTGTTATAATCGCGACAAGCACAACCCCGCACAGAAGCCAGATCAAGTTGGATACGCTCCCGACCCTGCCGCCCGCCGGCCAGAAAACCCGCTGCGGCCGCCTGCCGGACGGCCTGGACAGCCACGCCATCGCCGCGCTGGCCAAGCAGCGCCGCCCGCTGCTCGTCCTCGCCGCCGACGCCCAGGCCGCCCAGCGGCTGAAAGCCGAGCTGCCGTTCTTCGCGCCCGACCTTTCCATCGCGCTGTTCCCGGATTGGGAAACGCTGCCCTACGACCATTTCTCGCCGCACGGCGACCTAGTCAGCGAACGCCTGGCCACGCTGTGGCAGATCCGCCAGCGCGAATGCCAGGTGGTGATCGCCCCGGTCGGCACCGCGCTGGGGCGGCTGGCGCCGGTGAGCTACCTGCTCGGCCGGACGTTTTTCCTGAAGACCGGCCAACAACTCGATGTGGAGAAGCTGCGCGCCGATATGGTGTCCGGCGGCTACCAGCACGTCACCCAGGTGATGGCCCCGGGCGAATTCTCCGTCCGCGGCAGCCTGATCGACCTCTACCCGATGGGCTCGCCGCTGCCGTACCGGATCGACCTGTTCGACGCCGAGATCGACAGCCTGAAGACTTTCGACCCCGATACCCAGCGCACGCTGTACCCAGTGCCGGAGGTACGGCTGCTGCCGGCGCGCGAATACCCGGCCGACGAGAGCGGCGTCACCGCCTTCCGCCAGCGCTACCGCGAAAGGATCGAAGGCGATCCAAGCAAAAGCCGCGTCTACAAGGACGTGTCGCAGGGTCTGTGGCCGGCGGGCATCGAATACTATCTGCCGCTGTTCTTCGACGAAACCGCGACACTGTTCGACTACGTCGGCGACGACGCGCTGGTGGTGCAGCACCACGACGTGCAGGCGGCGGCGGAAACCTTCTGGCGCGACGCGCAGGGCCGCTACGAGATGGCGCGCGGCGACGTCGACCGTCCGGTGCTGGCGCCGGCCGACATCTTCCTGCGCCCGGACGAGCTGATGGCGAGGCTCAAGCCCTACGCCCGCATCGAATTCTCCGGCGACGGCGAAACCGGCGCCGCGTTGCCGGAGCTGGCGGTGGACCGCCGCGCCGACGCGCCGCTGCACAAGCTGCAAGCCTTCATCGCCGCCGGCGGCAAGCGCATCCTGCTGGCGGCGGAAAGCCTGGGCCGGCGCGAAACCATGCTGGCCTTCCTGGCCGAAAACGGCATCAAACCGACGCCGATAGACAGCTGGGCCGATTTCGCCGGCGGCAAGGCCGCGCTGGCGCTGGGCGTCGCGCCGCTCTACTCCGGCTTCGCGCTGGCCGATCCGGCCATCGCCGTGGTGACCGAAAGCGAGCTGTACCAGCACGTCGCCCGCAGCCACACCCGCCGCAAAGCCAGCCGCGCCGGCTCCGACGCGATGCTGCGCGACCTGGCCGAGGTCAAGGCCGGCGACCCGGTGGTGCACGAGGCGCACGGCATCGGCCGCTACATCGGCCTGGTGACGATGGACCTGGGCGAGGGCGAGACCGAGCTGATGCAGCTGGAGTACGCCGACGGCGCCACGCTGTACGTGCCGGTGTCGCAGCTGCAGTTGATCTCGCGCTACGCCGGCGGCGCCACCGACGACATCCAGCTGCACAAGCTGGGCAACCCGGCCTGGGAAAAGGCCAAGAAGCGGGCCGCCGAGAAGGCGCGCGACACCGCGGCCGAGCTGCTGAACCTGTACGCGCAGCGCGCGGCGCGCGAGGGCCACAGCTTCGAGCTGTCCCCTGCAGACTACAGCGCCTTCGCCGCCGGCTTCGGCTTCGAGGAAACGCCGGACCAGGCCACCGCCATCGAGGCGGTGATCCAGGACATGTGCTCCGGCAAGCCGATGGACCGGCTGGTCTGCGGCGACGTCGGCTTCGGCAAGACCGAGGTGGCGCTACGCGCCGCCTTCGTTGCGGTGATGGGCGGCAAGCAGGTGGCGGTGCTGGTGCCCACCACCCTGTTGGCCGAGCAGCATTTCCAGAACTTCTCCGACCGCTTCGCCGACTGGCCGGTGCGCATCGCCGAACTGTCGCGCTTCCGTAGCGGCAAGGAAACCAAGCAAGCCTTGCAGGGCCTCGCCGACGGCAGCGTCGACATCGTCATCGGCACCCACAAGCTGGTGCAGCCTGATATCCAGTTCAAGAATCTGGGCCTGGTCATCATCGACGAGGAGCATCGCTTCGGCGTGCGGCAAAAGGAACAGCTGAAACGGCTGCGCGCCAATGTGGACGTGCTGACGCTGACGGCGACGCCGATTCCGCGCACGCTGTCGATGGCGTTGGAAGGCCTGCGCGACTTCTCCGCCATCACCACCGCGCCGTCGCGCCGGCTGGCGGTGAAAACCTTCGTCAGCCCCCTCTCCAACGGCGTGATCCGCGAAGCGGTGCTGCGCGAGCTCAAGCGCGGCGGTCAGGTGTTCTTCCTGCACAACGAAGTCGACACCATCGAAAACATGCGCGAGAAGCTGGCCGAACTGATCCCGGAGGCGCGCATCGGCGTCGCCCACGGCCAATTGCGCGAGCGCGAGCTGGAACAGGTGATGCGCGACTTCCTGCAGCAGCGCTTCAATCTGCTGCTGTGCTCCACCATCATCGAAACCGGCATCGACATCCCCAACGCCAACACCATCCTGATCAACCGCGCCGACAAGTTCGGCCTGGCGCAGCTGCACCAGCTGCGCGGCCGCGTCGGCCGCAGCCATCACCAGGCCTACGCCTACCTGCTGACGCCGGACGGCATGACCCGCGACGCGCAGAAGCGGCTGGAGGCGATCCAGTTGTCCGGCGAGCTGGGCGCGGGCTTTTACCTGGCGATGCACGACCTGGAGATCCGCGGCGCCGGCGAGGTGCTGGGCGAAGGCCAGTCCGGCGAGATGCAGGAAGTGGGCTTCTCGCTATTCACCGAGATGCTGAAGCAGGCGGTGCGCGATCTGAAAAAGGGGCGCGCGCCCGACCTCGACGCGCCCTTGGGCGTCACCACCGAGATCAATCTGCACAGCCCGGCCTTGCTGCCCGACGCTTACTGCCCTGACGTGCACGAGCGGCTGCTGATCTACAAACGGCTGGCCAGCTGCGAGACCGAAGCCGAGATCGACGACATCCACGAAGAGTTGATCGACCGCTTCGGCCTGCCGCCGCAGAGCGTGAAGACGCTGATCGAAAGCCACCGCCTGCGCCTGGTCGCCAAGGAGTTGGGCGTGCAGAAGCTGGACGCCAGCGAGGTGGCGGTGCAGATCACCTTCATCAAGAACCCGCCGATCGACCCGGTGAAGATCATCATGCTGATCCAGAGCAAGAAGAACTACCGCTTGGCGGGGCAGGACAAGCTGCGGGTGGAGCAGGCGCTGCCGGAAGTGGCGCAGCGGATCGTGAAGGTGAAAGAGGTGTTGAAGGAGTTGGGCGCGTAGGCTGGCTTGATTTCCATCAGTGCCTAGAATGAACGGTCAGCTCATCCAGTTGGCCGTTTTCACATCTATGTTCTTTTTTGATGAGTCCGCTTCGCGGATAATGATTTCGATGGCGGGGCTGCCCGCCGGACAGGTCGGGGAGCTGTCTCGCCAGCTCCCCGCCCCCCCCTAGGCGACCCCAACAGCGCGGCGAAACCCCGGCTTGCGCTGATAGGGACGATGGCGCATCGAATACGTTCAACTCCCTCGTTCATTGAAATTATCTGCACCGCGTGTCGGCAAGATGTAGATCAAATCCGATTAGTCCCTATCCCCTTCTGCGCGCGCCGGCAAAAAACACCGGACGAGGTTTTAAGACGCCGGCTGTTCGACGCCGCGCGACGCGAGCGCGCGGCTAGTTCCGGCGGCGCCTCGTCCGGCGTTTTTTGTCGGGGTTTCGCGGGCGGAGGGGCGGCCTGGGGTCGTGAGGGGGCTGGCAGCACAGCCCCTCACCCGTCCGCCGGGCGGAACCGGCATCCAAACATCATCCGCGCAGCGGATTCCTTACCCCCCTCAACTTGCGCCAATGCAAGGCAAGCCCCCCGCTCCGGGGCTAAATTGGAAAGACCAGCGCAAGGAGGAACCGCCATGCCACGCACCGATCCCGATGACGACGACAAACCCGTCCCGCTGTACCGCCAGTACGAAACCCAAGGCACGGTGCGGCAGATATCGTTTTATCTGTCCGACGAGATCGGCGCCGCCATCCACTACACCGACCTCTTGTACACGCTGCGCACCGCCAGCAGCACCGACATCGTCTATTTGCATCTGAACACCCCCGGCGGCAACTTCGACGCCGGCCTGCAGATCATCAACAACATCACCGCCAGCCAGGCCCACGTGGTCACCATCCTGGAGGCGCGGGCGTATTCGATGGGCGCGCTGATCTTTCTCGCCGGCGACGAATTGGTAGTGCACGACACCTGCCAGCTGATGTTCCACAACTATTCGTCGGCGCTGATCGGCAAGGGCAATGAGCAGCAAGCGCAGGTGGCGGCCAGCGGCAAGTGGTTCGAAAAAGTGATGCGCCACGTTTGCCGGCCGTTCCTCACCGACGAGGAACTGGACCGCATTCTGAAGGGCGAGGACATCTGGCTGGATAGCGACAGCATCCGCCGCCGGCTGAACAACATCCAGAAGGGCGCGCCGGCCGTGACGGCGCGCAAGCCGGGCAAGAAGAGCGGCGCTGCGGAATCCAACGGCTAGCGGAATCGACGTTGTCGACAAAGCGCCGCGCGGATAAGATGACATTGTCAAAATACGGATAATTCTGAAATGCCATTACGCGATATCCGCATGCTCACCCGCTACAGCGCCTGGGCCAACCGGCGTCTGTTCGACGTTCTGGCTGCGCTGCCGGAAACGGAATTGTTGAAAACCCGCGCCACCATCTTCCGCAACATTTTGTCCACGCTGAACCACAATCTGGTGGTGGACCGCATCTGGCAGGGCCACCTGCTGGCGCGGCCCCACGGCTACAGCGGCCGCAACACCGCGGACACGCCCAGCCTGGCGGAACTCGCGCGGGCGCAGGCGGAACTGGACCGCTGGTATGTCGATTACGCCGACGGCCTGGATCCGGCCGCGCACGAGGAGGCAGTGGACTTCGCCTTCGTCGACGGCGGCCGCGGCAGCATGCGGCGCGGCGACATGCTGCTGCACATCGTCAACCACAAGAACTACCACCGCGGATTCGTCGCCGACATGCTGTACCAGGTACCGGCCACTCCGCCGACAACCGATCTGCCGGTCTACCTGCGGGACGCCCACCGGGAGCAAGGCGGCCGATAGCGCGCGCTAGTGCTGCGCCTCCGGCTCCGGCTCGCGTTCTATCTCCACCCGGTTCCTGCCCTTGCGCTTGGCCTGGTACAGCAGCAGGTCGGCCTCCAGGAACAGGCTGGCCAGGTTCTCGTGCTCCGGCGGCCTCAGGCAGGCCACGCCTATGCTGGCGCTGATCGACAATTGCAGCTCTCCCACGCGGGGCTGCAGATTGGCGATGGCCAGGCGCAGGCGATCCGCCACATTGCAAGCCTCCACCCGGCTGGCCAGCGGCAGCATCACCACGAACTCCTCGCCGCCGTGGCGTCCCAGCACGTCGCCCTGGCGCGACTCCGCCCGCAGACAGTCGGCCAGCTGGCGCAATACCTCATCCCCCACCTGGTGGCCGTAGCGATCGTTGACCTCCTTGAAGTGGTCGAGGTCGATCAACAGCAAAGCCAGCGCCTGCCCGCGCTGCCGCGATCGCGAAAACATGGCGGCGGCCTGTTCGTGAAAGGTCCGATGGTTGTACAACTGCGTCAAGCCATCCTGCTGCGCCTGCTGGCGGACCTGCAGCAACAGGCGCTCGTAGCTGATGAACAGCAGGCTCAGGCTGTAGCAGAACGTCAGCCAGAACAGGCTGAGCGAGGTAAACATGACCAGCAGTTGATTCGCGCTGGAAAAATTGCTCCCTTTTTCCAGCCAGGACATGGCCAGCCGAAACAACGCTACCCCTATCGTCAGCGCCGCCAGGCCAAGCCCCAGCCGGTAACCCATCATGGTGCGCCACTGCCGCCCGCGATACAGCTGCGCGACGATCATCGACCAGTACAAGATATGCGCGCACGCGGTGACTTCCACCCGCCGCGTGTAACTGCCGGGCCCGGCCCAGAATACGAAGCACAGCATGATGATGATCAGCATGGCCAGGTGGAAGCGCCAATCGTTGCGCAGGCCCAGCAACTGGCGGGTGGCGACCACGGCCAGCGGGTGGTACAGCAGCAGCAAAAAGGTATCCAGAACCAGATTGGGCCAGGCTGGAATAGGCAGGGGAAGATAGGCTATCAGGGTGCCGCAGGCGGCGATGCATCCCGCGATGCCCAGCGTGAGCAACGCTCTTTCGTTCCGGTTGTAAAGCCAGAACATCAGCACCACCAGGGTCAGCATGGCGGTGTAGCCGGTGGTGCTGAGCAGGGTGGTCTTGAAATCCAGAATGCTTGGTATGATTGGGCTGGGCATGAAAAACAAATGTCTAGTCGACGAAAAACCGGCGCGCGCGGACCCAAATTGGAACCGCTTGCCGCGAGCTGGCGATACCATAGCAGAATTTCACTTGCGCCATGCCATCGCCCATGCCCTTCGCATCATCCTAGACTTGCCCGGACGCGCCCGCAACGTACAGACAGTCTAGTTCCTTGCCCTTCCCGTCTAACTTAGATAGAATACTCTATCTTTCAGAGCGGCCAATCCCGCCGCCTCTGTCCCAGTCAGCCACGCGTCCGGCTTCGCCGACGCGCCAGCCATCAAGCCCACGCAACACCGGGTCTGCCTCGCGCGGCCCCTTCTGGCAGGAATCAAAATGCGCCTACACGCCTTCCTGCTGCCATTGGCGCTTTCCCACGCGTCCCTGGCGGCCAGCACGCTTCCCTCATACGATTTCGCGTCCAAGCCGGCCATCGCGCCGACGCCGCGCATCAAACCGCTCAAGACGGACAAGAAACCCAAGCCGCTGAATATCCAGCCCAGGGTGAGCCTCGGCGATCTAGACAGCCCGTTGATCGAGGTGCGTCCTCCCGCCTTCTCCGGCTCCCGCGGCAATCCGATGCAGCCGGACAGCTTCTCGATAGGCCATACGCTCAATCAGACCAGCCCTCTCCACCTGCAGCCGCAACAGGGCTACCAGCCGTCTCGCGGCTGGCAACACGGCATGCCGTTCACGCCCGGCCTGACGATAGACCCGCAAACCGGGCGGAAACAAGCCATACCGATGCACATGCTGCCAGCCTTGCCGCCCCATCAGCGGCGCTGAATCGCCCGGTTCAGCGATTGACCATGGACATCACCTCGGCGGGGTAACGCAAGCCGCTGACCTTGCCGCCGGCGAACGCCGCGTCCAGCGTGGCCAGATCACCGGCGCTCAGCGCCACCTCCGCCGCGCCCAAGTTGTCGCGCAGGTTCGCCTGTTTGCGCGCGCCGGGAATGGCGACGATGTCTTCCCCCTGCGCCAGCAGCCAAGCCAGCGCCAGCTGCGCCGGACTGCGGCCCTTGGCCGCGGCCAGCTCTCTCACCTTGTCCACCAACTGCAGATTGCGCTGGAAATTCTCGCCCTGGAAACGCGGATTGCCGCGGCGGAAGTCGTCGGCGGCGAAATCGTCGGGGCTCTTGATCGCGCCGGTCAGAAAGCCGCGCCCCAGCGGACTGTAAGCGACGAAACCGACGCCCAGCTCGCGGCAGGCGGCCAATACGCCGTCTTCCGGATCGCGCGTCCACAGCGAATATTCGCTCTGCAGCGCGTGGATGGGATGGACGGCCGCGGCGCGGCGCAGCGTGGCGGCGGACGCTTCCGACAAGCCCAGCCAGCGCACCTTGCCGGCCTTGACCAGATCGGCCATCGCGCCGACGGTTTCCTCAATGGGCACGTCGGGATCGATGCGGTGCTGGTAGTAGAGGTCGATATGATCGACACCCAGCCGCTTCAGGCTGCCCTCGCAGCTGGCGCGCACGTATTCCGGGCGGCCGTTGACGCCGCGCTTGGCCGGGTCGGCCGAGTCCATCACGATGCCGAACTTGGTGGCCAGCACCACCTCGCCGCGGCGGCGGGCCAGCAGCTTGGCCAGCAGCTGCTCGTTGGTGTGCGGGCCGTACATGTCGGCGGTGTCGAGGAAGTTGACGCCGAGATCCAGCGCCGCGTCCAGCGTCGCCAGCGATTCGGCGTCGTCGTGCGGGCCATAGAAAGCGCTCATGCCCATGCAACCCAGACCCAGCTCCGAAACCTGCGGGCCGCCCCGGCCCAGTGTGCGTTTTTGCATCGCCATCGCTCCTGATGTGGAAAGTGACGTCAGCATAGAAGATGGCGATAAACCGATAAATGGCTCAAAATGACAAACATTATTTAGCCAGGCTTCACAATGCCGCGAATTCCGCATGACACGCTGCAGGCTTTCCGCGCCATCGCCCGCCACCGCAGCTTCACACGCGCCGGCGCGGAGCTGGGCGTCAGCGCCTCCGCGCTGAGCCAGAGCCTGCGCCAACTGGAGGAGGCGCTGGGCGTGCCGCTGCTGACACGCACCACGCGCCAGGTGGCGCCGACCGAGGCCGGCGAGGCGCTGCTGGCGCGGTTGTCGCCGGCGCTGGACGAAATCGCCGCGGTGCTGGAGGAAACCCGGCAGAGCCGCGGCCAGCCGGCCGGCCAACTGCGTGTCACCCTGCCCCACACCGCCGCCCAGCTGCTGTTCTATCCGGCGCTGGCCGATTTCGCCGTCCGCCATCCCAAGCTGCGGCTGGAGCTGGATGTCAACAACGGTCTGGTCGACATCGTCGCCCAGCGCTTCGACGCCGGCGTCCGCTTCGGCGAGGCACTGCAGGCCGGCATGCAGGCGCTGCCGGTCAGCCGGCCGCTGCGCTTCGTCGTCGCCGCTTCGCCGGACTATCTGCGCCGCCGCGGCGCGCCCAAAGCGCCCCAGGACCTTCTCGGCCACGACTGCCTGGGCTATCGCTTCGGCGGCGGCGGGCAATACCGCTGGCAGTTCGCCGCCGCCGGCCAGACGCTCCAATTGGCGGTCGATGGCCCGTTGATCGCCAACGACAATATGGCGCTGCTGCACGCGGCGCTGGAGGGCGCCGGCCTGGCCTACCTGGCCGAGCCGCTGATCGCGCCCTGGATAGCCGAAGGCAGGCTCGCCGTGGTGCTGGACGATCACATGCCGCCTGCCGAGGCGCTGTACCTGTACTACCCGCACCGGCCGCGGCAAACGGCCAAGCTCAGGGCGCTGATCGCCTTCCTGCGCGAACGCGCCGGCCTGCCGCAGGCGTAAAAAACCCGCCGTACGGCGGGCGGGAAGAAATGATCGGCGCGAACTCAGCGCGACTGCCGCGCCAGACGCCAGGCGGCGTCCTGCTTGTGGTAGCCCAGCAGATAATAGGCGGCCACCAGGAACACCAGCCAGCCGGGACCGACGATCAGCGCGACGCGGGTGTCCGGGAAGTAAGCCATCAGAGCGATCACCAGCGCGAGGAAGCCCAGCGTCAGGTAGGAACCGTAAGGCCACAACGGCATGCGGTGGCTGATGGATGCCAGTTCCTTGGCCGACAGCGAGCGGCGGAAACGCAGCTGCGCCAGCAGGATGATCAGCCAGGTCCACACCGCGCCGAAAGTGGAGATCGCCGTCAGCCAGGTGAACACCTCCTTCGGCGCCAGGTAGTTCAGCAATACGCCGAGCAGCAGCGCGGCCACCGACATCAGCAGCGCCGGCACCGGCACGCCGCTTCGGGAAACGCGGGCGAACACGGGCAACGCCTGCTTCTGCTCGGCCAGATTGAACAGCATGCGGCCGGTGCTGAAGATGCCGCTGTTGCACGAGGACAGCGCGGCGGTCAGCACCACGAAGTTGATGATGCCGGCGGCGGCCGGAATGCCCATGCTCTCGAAAGTCAGCACGAAGGGGCTGCCGCGGGTGCCCAGCTCGTTCCACGGATAGATGGACAGGATCACGAACAGCGCGCCGACGTAGAAAATCAGGATGCGCCAGAACACCGAATCCACCGCGCGCGCCAGCGCCTTCTTCGGATTCTTCGCCTCGCCGGCGGTCAGGCCCAGCATTTCCACGCCCAGGTAGGCGAACATCACCATCTGCAGCGACATCAGCACGCCGGAAAAACCGTTGGGCATGAAGCCGCCGTGCGCCCACAGATTGGAGATGCCGGTTGCCACGCCGTGGTTGCCGAAGCCGAACAGGATCATCGCAAAGCCGCCGATGATCATCAGCACGATGGTGACGATCTTGATCAGCGCGAACCAGAATTCGAATTCGCCGTAGGCCTTCACCGCGATGAAATTGACGCCGCCCATCGCCAGCATCGCCGCCAGCGCCCAATACCAGGATGGCACATCCGGGAACCAGATGCCCATGTAGACCCCGACGGCGGTGATTTCCGCCATGCAGGTCACCAGCCACAGGAACCAGTAGTTCCAGCCGGTGAGATAGCCGGCCAAGGGGCCGAGGTAGTCTTGCGCGTAGCGGCTGAACGAGCCGGCCACCGGGTTGTGGATGGCCATTTCGCCCAGCGCGCGCATGATCATGAAAATGGCGAGGCCGCCGAGGCCGTAGGCCAGCATGATGGCCGGGCCGGCCATCTTGATCGCGGTGGCAGACCCGAGGAACAGGCCGACGCCTATCGTCGCGCCCAGCGCCATCAGGTTGATATGCCTCTCCTCCAGCCCGCGGTGCAGGGTCTGTTGTTCTCCTGGCATGCAATGCTCCTTGTGTAAGCGTTGAAGTCCCGGCTGTCGTTTTGTCGCCGCGGACAGAGCGCCTGGTCCTGCGTTGGCCGCGCCCAGGGCACAGCCTGCGCTCAGGCGTTCTGTTGCGGCTTATTTTTTGCCGGTCAATGACAAACCATTTTACATATATTCATATCAATATGAATAATCGAGCACATTAAAACCTTGATTCAACATTTTCAAGCACACAAAAATCCAAGCAATCCATCCATCGCGTCAAGATGAATGACGCGCGCCCGATGCCGCGGACGCAAAAAAGCCCGGACTCTCATCCGGGCTTCGATCAATATCCGGCTACAAGCCGCTTCAGGCCTTGGCTTTGGACTTGCCCTTGGCCGGCTTGTCCTCGGCCACAGCCTCCTCCCGCTCCCAGGCTTCCTTGTACGGGCGGCCGTAGTAGCTGTCCAGCAGCAGCTGCCTCAGCTCGCTGATCAGCGGGTAGCGCGGGTTGGCGCCGGTGCACTGGTCGTCGAAGGCGGCTTCGGCCACTTCGTCCAGCTTGGCCAGGAAGTCCGATTCGGCGACGCCGGCGGCCTGGATCGACGCCGGGATGCCCAGCGTCTGCTTCAGCTCATCCACCCACTCGATCAGCTTCTCGACGCGCTGGTGGTCGCGGCTGGCCTCCAGGCCCAGGTGGCGGGCGATCTCGGCGTAGCGCGCCACGCTCTTCGGCCGGTCATACTGGCTGAAGGCGGTCTGCTTGGTCGGCACGTCGGCGGCGTTGTAGCGGATCACGTTGCTGATCAGCAGCGCGTTGGCCAGGCCGTGCGCCAGGCCGAACTCGGCGCCGATCTTGTGCGCCATCGAGTGGCAGACGCCGAGGAAGGCGTTGGCGAAGGCGACGCCGGCGATGGTGGCGGCGTTGTGCACCTGTTCGCGCGCCTTCGGGTCCTTGGCGCCGTTCAGGTAGGACGACGGCAGGTATTCCTTCAGCAGCTTCAGCGCTTGCAGCGCCTGCGGGTCGGAATACTCGTTGGCCATCACCGAGACATAGGCTTCCAGCGCGTGGGTCACCGCGTCGATGCCGCCGAAAGCGGTCAGCGACTTGGGCATGTTCATCACCAGATTGGCGTCGACGATGGCCATGTTCGGGGTCAGCTCGTAGTCGGCGATCGGGTATTTCACGCCGGTCGTCTCATCGGTGACCACGGCGAACGGCGTCACTTCCGAACCGGTGCCGGAGGTGGTGGGCACCGCCACCATCATCGCTTTCCGGCCCAGTTTCGGGAACTGGTAGATGCGCTTGCGGATGTCCATGAAGCGCAGCGCCAGATCGGCGAAATGGACTTCCGGATGCTCGTACATCACCCACATGATCTTGGCGGCGTCCATCGGCGAGCCGCCGCCTATCGCCATGATCACGTCCGGTTTGAAGGCATGGGCCAGGTCGGTGCCCTTGCGCACCACCGCCAGCGTCGGATCGGCCGGCACCTCGAAGAAGGTTTCCACCTCCAGGCCCATCTTCTTCAGCAGGCGGATCGGTTCGTCGACGAAGCCGTTCTCGAACAGGTACTGGCCGGTGACGATCAGGCAGCGTTTCTTGCCGGCCAGATCTTCCAGCGCCACCGGCAGGCAGCCGCGGCGGAAGTAGATGGACTTCGGCAGCTTGTGCCACAGCATGTTCTCAGCCCTCTTGGCGACGGTTTTCTTGTTGATCAAGTGTTTGGGGCCGACGTTCTCCGAAATGGAGTTGCCGCCCCAGGAGCCGCAACCCAGCGTCAGCGACGGCGCCAGGCTGAAGTTGTACAGATCGCCGATGCCGCCTTGCGACGACGGGGTGTTGATCAGGATGCGGGCGGTCTTCATCTTGTCGCCGAAATAGCGCACCCGTTCTTCCTGCAGATCCTGGTCGGTATACAGCGCCGAGGTGTGCCCGATGCCGCCCATGACCACCAGCGCGGCCGCCTTGTCGCAGGCGTCGAGGAAGTTCTTGGCGCGATACATCGCCAGCGTGGGCGACAGTTTTTCGTGGGCGAAGGCTTCCTTCTCCGACACTTCGGTCACCTCGCCGATCAGCACCTTGGTGGTCGGCGGCACTTCGATGCCGGCCATCGCGGCGATCTTGGCCGCGCTCTGGCCGACGATGGCAGCGTTCAGGCTGCCGTCCTGCAAGATCACCTTGCGCACGGCTTCGGCTTCGCTCTTGGACAGAATGTAGCCGCCGTGCTTGGAGAAGCGATCGCGCACCGCGTCGTAGATTTCATCGACGATGATCACCGACTGCTCCGACGCGCACACCACGCCGTTGTCGAAAGTCTTGGACATCAGGATCGAGGCGACCGCGCGCTTGATGTCGGCGGTTTCGTCGATCACCGCCGGGGTGTTGCCCGCGCCGACGCCGATGGCGGGCTTGCCTGAGGAGTAAGCGGCCTTGACCATGCCCGGGCCGCCGGTGGCCAGGATCAGGTTGACGTCGGGGTGGTGCATCAGCTGGTTGGACAGCGCGACCGACGGCTCGTCGATCCAGCCTATGATGTCCTGCGGCGCGCCGGCGGCGACGGCGGCTTCCAACACCAGCCGGGCGGCTTCGCAAGTGGAGCGGCGCGCGCGCGGGTGCGGCGAGAAGATGATGCCGTTGCGTGTTTTCAGCGAGATCAGCGCCTTGAAGATGGCGGTGGAGGTCGGGTTGGTGGTGGGCACGATGCCGCACAGCACGCCGATGGGCTCGGCGATGGTGATGGTGCCGAAGGTGTCGTCCTCGGACAGCACGCCGCAGGTCTTCTCGTCCTTGTACTTGTTGTAGATGTACTCGGAGGCGAAGTGGTTCTTGATCACCTTGTCTTCCATAACCCCCATGCCGGTTTCGGAAACGGCCATCCGCGCCAGCGGGATGCGGGCGTCGGCGGCGGCCAGCGCCGCGCTGCGGAAGATGTGGTCCACCTGCTCCTGCGTGAACTGCGCGAACGCCGCCTGCGCCTTTTTGACGCGGGCCACCAGGGCGTCGAGTTCGATCTGATTGCTGACTGCCATTTTGTCTCTCCAAGAACCAAATGAAATTGCCGAGCGTTTGATTTTCGTTTTCGCTGTTAAATTTTCGAATTCGAAAAAATATCAGCCAAAACGCCATCCATCACCGCCGCGCGATGACGACGCCATCCAACCCTTTGTAGCGGAGCCATTACATCCGAAACGCGATACCCTGATGAAATTCAGTGGGTTCATCGCGCATCGCCGCTGGCTCGCTTGATTCATGACTATCCTAATCCGTTTTCGGATATTCGTTTTTGCGCATGGCCAAACAATTTCCGCTTTTCCCGCAAAAAGAGCGCCGCTTGGGCGCTCCTGGAATGGTCCTGGTGAAAACCGCTGTAACGGGCATGCTACCGGAGCGGACTCAACGCCCCATGAAGGCGTAGTGGAAGTAGCGGCCGCTGCGCGTCAGCTCGCGGATGCGCGCCGGATCGGTCTCGCCGTTGATATTGGTGATCACCAGCTTGCCGCGGCCTTGCTTCAGATCGTTGTTGAAGTCGTAATATCCGCCCAGCACCGCCAGCCTGCCCGCCTCCACCTCGCCGGAGAACTTCAGGATGGCACCCTCCACCTGGTTGTTGATGTTGATCAGCGCGCCGTTGGTGGCGTCGATTCCCTTGGGAATCTCGATATTGTCCAGCTCCTTCTGCACCGCCGGCCCCAGATTGCTGTAGTCGCCGGCCGCCGCCTTGATCGCGCCGCAGCCGGTGTGGCTGACGAACATCAGCAGCGGGGTGCGCAGGTCGCGCACGCCGTATTCTATCGATCCTTCGGAGCTGGCCAGCTGATTGCCCAGATTGCTGATCACGAACAGGTCGGCGTCGGCCTCCCCGCCCAGCATGCCCACGTTGCCGCCGGGACTGGAACAGGCGACCACCGTCGCCCTGGGCGCGGCGCGTCCTCCCAGCTTGGCCAGATAGCCCGGCGAATGCTTGGCGATATAAGCGCTGTTGGCCTTGAGGATGCTGCCGACCACGCCCTTCACCTGTCCGGCTTCGCCGGCCGCCTTCTCGACATGCTTGGCCGGGCGGCGCGGCTTGACCCGGTGCGCGGCCCGCGGCTTGCCTCCCGGCGCCCGCACTTCCGGGCTGGGCTGGCTCAGATCGCGCGTCGGCGGCTTGGCCATCGGCACGCCGGGCTCCATTTTCTCCGGCGCGGCCTTGGCCGGCTCCGCCTTCTTCGCCGCTTCCGCCGCCGGCTTGGCGGCCTCCGTCGGTTTACCTTCCGGCTTGGCTTCCGCCGGTTTCGCCTCGGCGGCCGGCTTCGCGGCCGGCGCGGCGCCGTGCTCCGCGGCCTGCGGGGGCTTGTTCAGCTTCAGCGGCAGCTTGATCACCTGCTGCACCTGGTTGCCGGACGCATCGTCGGCCCAGGCCGCCTGCAGGCTCAGCAGCAACGGCAACATCATGCAAGATCCGATCAGCCGTGGGCTCATGCTCGATTCCTTACGTCATTCACAATCATTTCTATTCTGCATCATCGACCATGGTGGGGAAAGCCGCCAGCCGCCTTTCACGCCTGCCGCCGCTGGCTCATCCACACGCCGGCGAATACCAGCGCCCCGGCCGCGCCCTGCCAGGCCTGCAATTTCTCGTCCAACAACAACCAGGCCATGGCGACTGTGAACACCGGTATCAGATTGTTGAAGGCGCCGGCTCGCGCCACCGGAATCCGCGACACCGCCCAGGTGTAGAGCCCGTAAGCGCCCAGCGTGATCGCCGCGCCCAGGTACAGCACCCACAGACTGGGAACCAGCAGCAGCCTGTCCGGCCAGACGCCCCACGGCGTCAGCATCGCCAGGCCGAACCAGGCGCAGCCGGCCAGCGTCTGCACGCCGGTCAGCGCCAGCGGCGAATAACGGACCGACAAGCGCTTGGCGATCAACACATAGCCGCTGGCGCAGATCATCGCGCAGAACTCCAGCGCATTGCCCAGCAGCGGATCCGGCGCGCCCGGCCCGGCCTGGCTGTCCATGCTCAGCCAGATCACGCCGGCGAAAGACAGCGCGATGCCCAGCCACACTTGCCTCGGCTGGCGCTCATGCAGGAACAGGGCGGCGCCCACTGCCATCATCATCGGCAACGTGGCGGTGATCACGCCAGCCTGCGACGCGCTGGTATGCATCAGCGCGTTGGCCTCGAACAGAAAGTACAGGCAGGGCTCGCACAGGCCCATCGCCAGCAGCCACGGCCAGTCGCCCTTGCGGTAATGCCAGGCGATGCGCCCCCCCATCGCCAGCGGCAGCAGGCACAGCGTGGCGATGGCCATGCGCGCGAACAGCACTGCCAGCGGATGGTAGAACTGGAATACGTATTTCAGAACGATGAAGGCGCTGGACCACAGGAACATGGCCAGCGTCAGGGCGAGATAAGGCAAGATGTCTCCCGATGCGGTTGGCGGGCCGTCTGCGCGGCCCTATGCGGGAGACATTGTTTCAGAAGACGAGGATGGCTGTCGAACGCCCCTCGCGCCGGAAGATGGGCGTCGTCATCTCAATCCGCCTGCAGCGCGAAAGCCGGCGCGCGCCTTGGCATGGCGTTCATGCTCAGCCGCCAGAAGAGCAAGGCCAGCAAACTGATGGCAAACCCCAATCCGCATACGCCCAGCCAGCTCCAGCGCGCATACATGGCTGTCGACCCGATCGCCCCCAGGCCGCTGCCCACCGAATAAAACAGCATATAGCATCCGATCAGCCGGCTATGCGCATCCGAGCGCGAGCTCAAGATCATGCTTTGGTTGACCACATGTATGGCCTGTCCGCCCAAGTCCAGCAAGATGATGCCCACGATCAGCAGCCATATGCTGTAGTCCATCAAGGCGATGGCGGGCCAAGACAGCAGCAGGCAGGCCAACGCCCAGGCAGTGGTCTTCTGTCCCAGTCCTCTGTCGGTGAGATGCCCCGCCCTGGCAGCCGCCAGCGCGCCGATCACGCCCACCAAACCGAATGCGCCGATCGCGGTATGCGTCATCGAATACGGCGCGGCGCTCAGCGGCAGCACCAGCGCGCTCCAGAACGTACTGAAAGCGGCAAACATCAGCATGGCCAGCACTCCGCGTATCCACAATACTTTTTCCCGCCACAGCAGCGTGAACATGGACCCCAGCAATGCCTGGTAAGAGATGCCCGTGTCGGCGCGCGGCGTATTGGGCAGCAATAGCCTCAGGAAACACAGCATCAGCAACGCAAAAAGCGCCGACACCAGGTAGACCATCCGCCACCCCAGCACATCGCTGACAAAACCGGCCAGCACGCGCGCCATCAGCAGGCCGATGACCACGCCGCTCTGCGCCGCGCCGACCACTCGCCCTCTCTGCTCAGGCGGCGCCAACACCGCCGAATACGCGATCAGTCCCTGGGTCATGGCGGTACCCAGCATTCCGACCCCCACCATGGCCGCAAGCAGCAGCCACAGCGAGTTCGCGCTGCATACCAGCGCCAGCGCCAGCATCAGCGCCACCAATTGCAGCGTCACCAGCCGCTTCCTGTCCAGCAGATCGCCAAGCGGCACCACAAAGAACAGCGCTAGCGCGCACCCCAGCTGGGTGGCGGTAATCACCCCGCCGACCATCGCATGCGAAATGCCAAAATCGGCCGCGATCGCATCCAGAAGCGGCTGCGCATAGTAAACATTGGCGACACTGGCCGCGCAACATATCGCCAGCAACCAGACTATCGAAACGCTTAGCCCGCTGGCGGCGCGCTTGCTCAGGCCCGCCACACCATCATGACTCATAGTATCCACCTCTCATTGTGGTTTTATTTTGAAACCAAATTGATTATAAGCAGTCCATATCGTGCAAGACAATGGCCAATTGGCTCAAAGTCCTGTACTCCTAAACTTCAACCGGCATACAATTCTAAAAATTCAACAGGTAACGCTTATGAGCAGACGGAAAACCTTATCCGACTCGCCATGCCCGGTCGCGCGCGCAGTCGACATAATCGGCGATCGGTGGTCATTGCTGATCATCAGAGATGCATTTGATGGTCTGCGCCGTTTTGGAGAATTTCAATCCAACTTAGGAATGGCCAAAAACATACTAGCTGATCGTCTAAAAATGCTAACAGAGAATGGCATCATTCAAACGGTTCCGGCATCTGATGGAACGGCCTATCAGGAATACGTGCTGACTCGCAAGGGAGAAGGTTTATTCCCGATAATTGTCATGTATCGGCAATGGGGCGAGTGCAACTTATACAAGAGCGATGAAAATCACTCCAGTTTGATCTACAAACATAATCGCCAACCCGTAGGTGCCATTCACTTGGCGACGGAAAATGGCGCAAAACTGCAAAAAGACGACACTACCGTCAAGAAAATCGCCTGAGCATCCGATGCTAAAATGAAAATGCCAAACCACCGCAGAAGCATGCCCTCCTCAAGGGATAAAGATCATGCTTCTGCGGCCTGCGCCCGCTCAGGCCATGGCCCGGATTAAGCTCAAAGCGCGATCCATTTCCGCAGGCGTATTGACAATGCCTGCTGAAAAGCGCGCATAAGACTTACCATAGGGAGTCGAGCTGGCAATCACTGCCTTTTCCCTCAAACGCGACACCACTTCTTTTGGGCTAACCCCATTGACTTCGAAACACACGAAGCCCGCAGACAGATCTCTATTCAAAGGCGTATGTAAAGTCACATGCGACATCCTGGATAGCCCCTCTTTAAGCTGGCCATTCAAATCCAGAATACGATCCGCGACCCTTTTTTTACCAATTTGTCGATGGAACTGGAAAGCCTCAACCGTAGCCCATTGATTTTCATAGGCAAAAAAACCGCCGGGACTCACCCATGCCGCTTGGGTAGGACCATGTGGAGCCCTCTCTTCACGCCATGCGGTGCTTAGCTCCGGATCCATCAGCGAAGGAATGGTTGGCTGCACCAAAGCCCAGTTTTCTGGCTTGGCCCAAACAATCCCGTTGCCATGCGGACCCAAAATCCATTTATGCGTTCCCGCGGAAAAGAAATCGCCGCCTTGCAAAGCGATATCCTCGTCAAGCACGCCAAAACCATGCACGCCGTCAACGATCAGCAATAGCCTGTCGCTCTCATCGCGAGTCTGGTTAATTTTGGCCACTTCTGCCGCCAATTCTCTGATCGGCAATACCACGCCTGTACCGGAATGTACCCAGGTTACGCCCAAAATCTTGGTGTGCGGTTTTATCTCCTTGACCAAACGCGACACCATCTCAGGCCCGGATGCTTTCGCGCTGGACTCATACAGGGTAACTTTTCGGACATGCCCACCCCATTTATTTACTGCCAACCGCATAGACTCATGATGAGGATAAAATTCATGAGTGGTAGTCAAGATCTCCTGCTCAGGCTTCAATCGTAGACCATTATAAATAAGCGCCAATCCAACTGTCGTGCTGCTAGTCAATGCGATTTCATTCGGACGGCCACCAACATATTCAGCCGCCGCGCCAGCCACGCTACGCCAAAGCTTATCCTGCTCGAGAGCAAACATGTTATCGTCAAGGAAGGAGTATGGATTCAAATCCAGCTCGCGTCGATACTTATCTATTGCATTTCGAACACTTGCCGGATGCGATGCCAGGAAAAAGTTAGACAAGTGTATCAAGTCGGGACTCAGTAAAAACTGCTGTCGCACTGATGCCCAATCCATAGGATTAAACTCTGCGACACGCGCAACAGATTGAGCCACAGCCCCAGCCTGAGCCACGCCCGAAAACCCTATGGCAGCGCCTGCCAAAGTCGCGCTTGCTGAATTAATCAAAAAATTTCGACGACTATTCAAAACCACTCTCCTGACAAAGATTTAGTTAAAATTTTCCCTACCGAGACTGAGTCTTAAAATCGAAATACGTTCGGACTCGATGCCCGTAAAGTCCAACAATCAGTCCCAACAAAATAAAAACCATTGCCGCCAATTTAACGGCACCTACGCTTTCACCGAAAATAGCAATAGAACCAAGCATGCCGAAAATAGGCACCATCAATGACAGCGGCGCCACTGTGGAAACTGGATATTTTTTCAATAATGAATTCCATACCCAGTAGCCAAATAATGTTGTCGGGTAGACTTGAAACAAAATAGAAAACAGTGCCTTACCATCAAAATGGTTGAAAAGCCTCACATAACCAACCCAGCCATGCTCAAAATATGAAATCAAAAATAAAGGGATAGGAGAAAATAAGCTGGACCATACCAAAAACTCAAAAATTTGGCGCACTGCTATTTTTTTTACGAGAACATTAGCCACACTCCATGATGCGGCCCCCAATACCACCAGCACAACCCCGGCATAAGTCACGCTGCCATCTGTCACCGCTATGATCAACGCCAAGCCAAGCAATGCGATCCCCATCCCATAAATTTGATATGGAGACAAACGCTCTTTAAAAACCCAAGCGCCAAGCAGCATGGTAAAAAAGGCGCTAAATTGAAGTATCAGGGAAGCAATGCCTGCGGAAATTCCCACCTGAATGCCAACATTAACGACACCCCACAATCCGACCCCGAATATCAAGCCATACAGTGCCATATACTTCAATGGCACAGAAGGCCGCTTGATAAAAAAGACCGCAGGCAACGCACACAACGCAAACCTCAAACCAGCCAGCACAAATGGATCCACCGAGGACAAGCCTATTTTTATTACTGAAAAATTGACCCCCCAAATGGCCATTACGAATATGGCGAGAAAGAAATGACTCAGCTTCATAGGCTGTTACCCCAATTGTATAAAAAAGCGATCGGCACTATGTGTAGAGCAACTATCTCAACCTCTGATTAGCAAACCAACTTTTACTTAGCAGCGGTATGTTTTCCAATATCCGGGTGCCAGAAATAGAAACATCATCAACTGAACACTCAGTACTGCGACAGGCATGATTTCAATCTGCAGCTCTGGCCAATTCGCTGCAATGCATATTTTTATATGGTTCGGCATGAATCAGACAATGATGATAATGGTCTCCAAACCATAGGACAGGCGGACCAATGAAACCCTACCGGGTCGGCATGCCCAGTTTTCTTTAGCTGGAGTCCAAGCTGCAGCGCGAGTGTTGGCAGGACCAACAGCTCAATATGAATTTAATTCAAAATGGATATCATGATGACATTCATGGTATCAAAATGCAACCAGAGTCATGAAAACGCGCATGCCTCCGTATCATTCGAGCACGATTGCCCAAGAGCCTGTTCAAAGTCTTTTCGCGAACAGCGCTGGCGGAGCAGCGCATGAAGATCTGCCTCCAATTCCGCCAGTCTCCCGCTCAGCGGCCCCGCGTCCGGGCCAAGACTGCCGAATCCCTGCTCGCCCTTCGCTGGTTCGCATCCATCGACAAGACTCGCAAGGTTTCGCTCAGCCCCGCGGCAATGGCTGGCAGAGGCTCCCGCCATCTAAGTCGGAAACATTGCCGTCCGGCTCTTCCCAGACGCTCGCAGACATGATGGCCATGAATGCCCGTCTCATTCTCCTCGACGCCGCAGCAAACCCATCCCGGAACGCAGCGGAGATGCCCCTCGCGCAAGCTCTTGCACATGGCGCCTGTCGATCGCCTGCCTGAAACACCATTCAGACCAATCGCGCATCGCCCTCCTAAATATCATCGCGCCGGCATGTTCCGCGGGATGGCTCGCCAGCATCGCGCGCCCTTCGGACACCAAGCCCCCGAATCCGCTCAAGAGCCTCGCTCTCATCGCGGCACACTCGCCGGGCATGTTCGCTAATCCCTTGCCACCACCAATCCCGGTATGCTCTCAAGATTTTCCTAAGCATTTTCGCCTCCACAACTGTTTAATTTTTTTACCCAACTAAGATGCTATCGGATGTGATTCATTTGAAAAATCCTATATCCCATGACAAACTGTTCATGAAATGAGAACAAACTACCTACCCGACTCCCAAGCGCTGCTTGCCTTCGACGCGCTGGTCCGCCGCGGCAGCTTCACCGCCGCCGCCGAAGAGCTGGACTGCACCAAGAGCCGGGTCAGCCAACTGGTGAAAGCGCTGGAGAAACAGTTCGGCACAGTGCTGGTGCTGCGCAATACCCGCCGCGTGGCGCTGACCGAAGCCGGCCAGCGGCTGGCCGTGCACGCCCGCGAGTTGCGCTGCCTGCTGGAGCGGGCCCGGATAGACATCAATGAAGCTGACGGCGAGGTCAGCGGACCGCTGGTGATCAGCTCCATCACCTCCTTCGCCCAATACCTGCTGGCCCCCATCCTGGCCGAGCTGGCGGTGCTGCATCCCGGCCTGCAACTGAAGCTGCAGGTGGAAAACCGGCTGCAGGATCCGATCTCCGAGGGGCTGGATTTCTGCGTCCGCACCCGCAACATCCACGACGACGCGCTGGTGGCCAAGCCGCTGGGGCTGGTGCGCGAGTGGGCGTTCGCCTCGCCTGACTACCTGGCCAAGGCGCCGCCGCTCGAGACGCCCGACGACCTGCCGCTGCACCGCATCCTGCTGGACACCAGCCGCCCCAAACTGCGCGACACGCCGGAGTGGCTGCTGGAAAAGGACGGCCAGCAGAAGCAGGTGCGGGTGCAGCCGGTGCTCAGCAGCCACCAGTACGCGCCGCTGCTGTCCGCCGCCATCGCCGGCAGCGGCGTCGCGCTGCTGCCGGCCTACGTCGCCAGCGAGCACCTGAAAAGCGGCCGCCTGGCTCCGGTGCTGCCGGGCTGGAGCCACGACTGCTGGCCGGTCTACCTGGTCTACCCCTACCGCCACCCTCTGCCGCGCAAATACGAAGCCTTCATCCAGCACGTGGTGCCGCGCATGCGCGCGCTGCTTGAAGCCGGAATTGATCCAGGCCAAAGCGGCATTCGGCCGCCATCGCCAGAATGAGCGCCATTCGCGCCGGCTCCGCGCCGGCCTAAGAGCCTGTTCAAAGTCTCGCTAGCTCGCGCGAGACAAGGCGAAAACGGCTGACAGAAGCGGAATGCACATACGGTGAACATTCTGAAGATGCTTTCAACGCCGTATCGCCGACGCGCAGCAGGCTTTGAACAGGCTTGAACAAGGAGAATGCAATGGAACATCGCGACATCGTCATCGTCGGCGGCGGCATGGTGGGCAGCGCGCTGGGCGCCGCGCTGAGCGGGCAGGGGTTGTCGGTCTGCGTGCTGGAAAGAGAGGCCCCCGCGCCGTTCGCGCCGGAGCAGGCGCCCGATCTGCGGGTGTCGGCGATCAGCCCGGCCTCCGCCGCCTTTCTGCGGACCATAGGCGCCTGGGAGCCGGTGCTGGCGATGCGCGCCGCGCCCTACCGCCGGATGCAGGTATGGGAAGGTGACGAGGCCGCAGGCACGCTGTTCGACGCCGACGAAGCCGGCGTGGCGGAACTGGGCCACATCGTGGAAAACCGCGTGGTTCAGCTGGCCGCCACCGCGGCGCTGAAGGGCAAGGGCGACATCGACTACCGCTGTCCGGCCATAGTGTCGGAAATCGTCTACCGGCCCCAGGCCTCGCAACTGACGCTGTCCGATGGCGGCCGGATTCAGGCCCGCTTGCTGATCGCCGCCGACGGCGCCCGTTCGCAGGTGCGCGACGCCGCCGGCATCGGCGTCACCGGCTGGGATTACCAGATGCAGGCGCTGGTGCTGTCCTGCCGGATGGAGGGCGGCCAGCAGGACATCACCTGGCAACGCTTCACCCCCGACGGCCCGCAGGCCTTCCTGCCGCTGACCGGGGATGCGGCCTCCCTGGTGTGGTACCACCGGCCGGAAGAGGTGAAGCGCTTGCTGGCGCTGGGCGACGACGAGTTGATCGCCGCGGTCAGCCAGGCTTTTCCGCGCAAGCTGCCCGGCATCCGGGAATTGACCGCGCGCGGCAGCTTCGGCCTGACCCGCCGCCATGCCCAATGCTACGTCAAGGACGGCGTGGCGCTGGCCGGCGACGCAGCCCACACCATCCATCCGCTAGCCGGCCAGGGCGTCAACCTGGGCTTCCAGGACGCCGCCGCGCTGGCCCGGACCATTCTGGACGCCCGCGCCAAGGGAGAGGATTGGGCCTGCGGGAAGACGCTGGCGCGCTACCAGCGCGCGCGCAAGCCGGCCAATCTGGCGATGCAGGCCGGCATGGACGCGTTCTGCTATGGCTTTTCCAACGACATCGGTCCGCTGCGCCTGCTGCGCGGCCTGGGGCTCAGGCTGGCGGACAAGGCCGGCCCGCTGAAGCGCGAGGCGATCCGCTACGCGCTGGGGCTGCGCGCCTGATCGATTTTTCCATTCATGCTAGGATCGGGAAAATTTTTCCTCTCCCGGCATGTTCATGAACCCATTCCACTTTCGCGCCGCCATCGGCCTGCTGCAAGGAATCGCGCTTTATGCGCTGTACCGCGCGTCGGACCATGGCGGCTGGCTGGCCCTCCACCCGCTGCTGTTCTCGCCGCTGCTGCTCGCCGCCGCGTCTCTGCCCCTGCTGTGCCAGACCGGAGTCGGCGCGCTGCGCCCCTCCCGGCTGGCGGCCTGGCTGGCGGGACTGGCCCTGGCCGTCGCAGTCGTCGGCGCGCATGACCGCTGGCGCGTCGGGCTGGAGCACGCCGCGCGCTCGGACCTGATGCCGGGGGCGCTGGCGATGCTGGGCGTCTCCTTGCTGCTGTTCATCGCCTGGCCGCTGATCCTGGCCGGCGAAAGCGAGCGGCGCTGGCGGGCGTCCTACCCCGCCTATTTCGACACCGCCTGGAAGCTTGGCCTGCAGCTGATGTTTTCCGGCCTGTTCGTCGGCGTGTTCTGGCTGATCCTGAATCTGGGCGCCGAGCTGTTCGCCCTGGTGGGCATAGGCGGCCTGCGCCGGCTGATAGGCGAAGCCGAGTTCGCGATACCGGCCAGCACGCTGGCGCTGTCGGCCGGCCTGCATCTGAGCGATGTCCGCCCGGGCATCATCCAGGGGCTGCGCTCGCTGCTGCTGACCCTGCTGTCCTGGCTGCTGCCCTTGCTGGCCCTGCTGATCGGCGCCTTTCTCGCGCTGCTGCCTTTCACCGGGCTGGACAGCCTGTGGAAGACCGGCCACGCCTCCGCGCTGTTGCTCGGCGCGAGCGGGCTGCTGATCTTTCTGCTGAACACCGCCTACCAGGACGGCAACGAGCAGCCCGGTCGCGTCATCCGGCTCAGCCTGCGCGCCGCCTGCCTGCTGCTCGCGCCGCTGCAGGCGCTGGCCGCCTACGCGCTGGCGCTGCGCGTCGGCCAGTATGGCTGGTCGCCGGACCGGGTGTTCGCCGCCAGCCTCGTCATCCTCGGCGCCTGCTACGCCGTCGGCTACGGCTGGGCGGCCTTGCGTCGGCAGGCCGGGCTCGCCGGCGTGGCCTGCGCCAACATCGGCGCCGCCTGGCTATCGCTCGCCCTGCTGGCCGCCGTGCTAACGCCGCTGGCCGACCCGGCGCGGATCTCGGTGTCCAGCCAGTTGTCCCGGCTGCAAGCCGGCCGCGTGGCCGCGGAGCGCTTCGACTTCGATTTCCTGCGCTATCAGGGGCTGCGCTATGGCCATGCGGCCCTGCTGCGGCTGAGGGACGATCCCGGCGTCGACGGCGCCATCCGCCGCAAGGCCGGCGACGCGCTAAGCGAGGACAAGCCCCAGCCCAAGCCTCCGGCCCAGGCGGTCCGCCCGCGCGGTCCGGCCCCGCTGCCGGCCGGCTTCCTGGCCCAGGACTGGAAGCAAGCCGCCAAGCGAACCGGCGAACTGCCGTCCTGCCTGCTGGACGGCCGCAATGAATGCGACGCCTATGTCGGCGACTACAGCGGCGGCGGCAAACCGGAAGTGCTGCTGGCGGAAAAGCTTGCCGCCCGCTTGTCGCTGTTCCAGCGCAACGCCCAGGGCCTGTGGACGCTCGCCGCCACCTACGACCTTCCCGCCGCCTGCCCGGCCCCGCTGGAAGCGCTGGCGGCGGGACAGGCGCGAGCCGTTCCCCCGCTGCTGCCCGACTTGGACGCCGGAGGGCTGCGGCTGCGGCCGCGCTATCCCTACGCGCCGCAGGAATGCCCAGTCGCTAAAAAATAAGCGGAGCGCGCCGCCCCGCGCGCAGAAATCGAAATAAACGGACGGAATCCGATCGTCAAGACGGCCCGCCTCCCGATACCATGCAAACACAGGCGGCTGTCCCCTCTCCGGGCCAGGCCGCCCCTCCGTCCCACCGCAATGGAGCCGCGCCATGTCTTTCATCGACGATCACGACCACTCCGCCTGCCAGCGCCCGCTCGACCGCGTCCGGCCCTTCGACGCCGCCGCCTTCGAAAAAGCGGTGGCCGACATGCTGACCGCCAGCGGCATCGCCATCGACCCCATCCACACCGGCAAGACCGCCCAGCGCGTGCGCGAGCTGTGGCAGAAGCGCCTGCTGGACGGCTACGACACCGTCCCCGCCGAGGCGCTGGGCAGCGGCTTCGCCGACGACCGCCGCGACATGGTGGTGATACGCAGCCTGGCGGTCCACGGCATGTGCCCGCACCACTTGCTGCCCTTCCGCGGCGTCGCCCACGTCGCCTATCTGCCCGGCGGCCGGCTGCACGGCTTCGGCCGCATCGCGCGGATGGTGGACGCCATCAGCCATCGCTACACCTATCAGGAATGGATCACCCACGAGATTTCGCGCACTCTGGTCGAGCATGGCGGGGCGCGCGGCGCCGCCTGCCTGATCGAGGCCGAGCAGCTGTGCCTGCTGATGGGGGAAAACCGCCGCGGCGACGAGCGGGTGATCACCCAGTGCTACGCCGGCGATTTCGAAACCGACGCCAACGCCCGCAACGAATTCCTGCGCGCGATCGAGCGCTGAACGGCGGGCGTGAAAAAGGCCGCTGCCCGGAGGGGGAGCGGCCTTGATGTCTTTGGCGCCTAATCCAGCAAGCCGCCGGATTCGGACTTCGGCGAGCGCCTGAGCAGGCCGTCCACCACGGTTTGAGGATCATGCCCCTGATACAGCAGGCCGCACACCGCGGCGGTGATCGGCATGTCCACCTGCAGCCGCTCGGCCATGGTCAGCACCTCGCGCGCGGTGGCGACGCCCTCGGCCACGTGGCCCAGTTCGTCCAGCACCTGCTGCAGCGGCTTGCCTTCGGCCAGTTTCAGGCCCACCTGGCGGTTGCGCGACAGCGAGCCGGTGCAGGTGAGGATCAAGTCGCCCATGCCGGACAGGCCCATCATGGTCTGCGAGCTGGCGCCCAGCGCCATCGCGAGCCGGGTGATCTCTGCCAGCCCGCGGGTGATCAGCGCCGCGCGCGCGTTCAAGCCGAAATTCAGCCCGTCGGCGACGCCGGTGGCGATCGCCATCACGTTCTTCACCGCTCCGCCCACCTCGACGCCGACAAGGTCGTCGTTGGCGTACAGTCGCAGCAGCGGGCTGTGCAGCTCGCGCGCGACGCTGGCGGCGAACTCGGCGTGGTCGGAGGCGATGGCCGCCGCCGCCGGCAGGCCCTGCGCCACTTCGCGAGCGAAGCTGGGGCCGGACAACGCGCCATACAGGTGGCCGGCCGGCAGTTCCTCCTCCGCCACCTGGTGCGGCAGCAGGCTGGAGCCGGCCTCGAAGCCCTTGCACGCCCACAGGATGGGCGGCGGCGGCGCCTCCAGCGCCACCAGAGACTTCAGCGTGGGCCGCAGCCCCGCCATCGGCGTGACGATAAGCGCCAGCTCCGCGTCGCGCGTAGCGGCCGCGAGGTCCGACGACAGCGTCAACGGCTCCGGAAACGGGCAGTCGGGCAGGTAACGCTGGTTTACCCGCTCCGCGTCCATCCGCCGGATCTGTTCAGCGTCGCGCGCCCACAAGGTCACCTGGTGGTGACGGGCAAAAGCTATCGCCAGCGCGCTGCCCCATGCGCCGGCGCCGAGAATCGCCAGTTTCATCCGCGGTCCTTACAAACCCCAGAGATCGGTAATACGAGCATAGCCGACGCTGCCGTCGCGGTGGCGCACTTTGGCCCAGCCGTTCTGCGGGGCCTCCTGCAGCTCCAGCACGCCGTCCTTGGGCACCGTGAACAGCAGCTTGCCGTCCTCCGCGCCCCGGTCGCGCACGCCGGCCTGGGCCGACACCACCAGCAACCAGCGCTGCTTGGACAGCGCCGCGGCCGGAATCCAGGCGATGCCGCCGGTGGCGTCGCGCACGCGCGACCACTCCTTCTGGCTCTGCAGCACCTCGACCGGATAATAGCGGCTGACCGCGAACAGCTTTTTCGCGCTCAGCGAAGGCGCCTCGTACAGCGCGACGCCGGTTTCCTTGACCGAACGGAATTCCAGGGCATGGACGGACGGGGCCGCCAACGCGGACGCCAGCAACAGCGGCAGAAGGAGACGCTTCATGGCTGGCCTCAGGCGTTGCCGGCTTCGGCTTGCTGAGCGCGCTGCTGCATGTACAGCGCTTCGAAGTTGATCGGGGCCAGCAGCACCGGCGGGAAGCCGGCGCGGTTCACCACGCTGGACACGGTCTCTCGGGCGTACGGGAACAGGATGTTCGGGCAGGCGACGCCGAGGATCGGATCCAGGTCTTCGCCCGGGATGTTGCGGATCTGGAAGATGCCGGCCTGGGCCACTTCGCACAGGAACATGTTCTTTTCCGGCAGCTTGGCGGTCACGGTGACGGTCAGGGTCACTTCGAAATAGCCGTCGTCCAGCTGTTGGCCGGCGCTGGCCAGCTGCATGTCGATTTCCGGCTGAGCCTGTTCAAGGAACACCTGCGGCGCGTTCGGCACCTCCAGCGAGATGTCCTTCACGTAGATTTTTTCGATGGAAAACGCCGGTTGCAGCTCTTGTTGTTCGCTCATGTTCTTTCTCGCAAAAACCGTCTCATGACGGCAGAATTTTATGGGTACATCGGCGGGCATCATCGCACGAAAGCCGCGCGGCGGCCAATCGCGGCAAAGCCCCGCCGCTCAGTCCGCCAGCAGCGGGTCCAGCTTGCCGGAATGATTCAGCGCCACCAGCTCGTCGCAGCCGCCGACATGGGTCTCGCCGATGAAGATCTGCGGCACGGTGCGGCGGCCGGTCAGCGCCATCATCTTGTCGCGCGCGTCCGGATCGAGGTCGATGCGGATCTCGGTGATGCCGCTGACGCCCTTGCTGGCCAAGAGTTGCTTGGCGCGCACGCAGTAGGGGCAGACCGCGGTGGTGTACATGGTTACCGGTTTCATGGTTCTCGCCTGAAAATTCGATCGCCGACGATTATAGCCGGGTTCGCGGCTCAGCGCCTTGCGCTGGATCGCATCGTTTCGGTATTGAAGCCGCGCGCCAGATCGGCCACCACCGCGTCCAGCGCCTTGCCGGACTCCATCGCCCGCGGGCCGTTGACGATGGCGACGATGGCCAGCCGCCTGCCGTCGGCCGCCTGCCAGTAGCCGGCCAGCGCCTTGACGTCGTTCAGCGTGCCGGTCTTCATCCGCAGCCGCGGCCCCAGATCGGCGAAGCGCTTCTTCAGCGTGCCGTCGGTGGCGGCGATCGGCAGGCTGGCGATGAATTCGCCGGCGTACGGGCCGCGCGCGGCGTCCAGCAGCACCTCGCCCAGCAAGCGGGCGGTCACCCGCTCGCGCCGCGACAGGCCGGAGCCGTTCTCCAGCCGCAGCGCGCCGATGTCGGCGATGCCGCGATGGCTCAGCTCCTCGCGCAGCGCGCGTTCGGCCGCCGCCGCGGTGTCTTCGCCGCCGGCCTCGCGCCCCAGCGTCAGGAACAGCGTGCGCGCCATGGTGTTGTTGCTGTACTTGTTGATGTCGGACAGCGCCACCGCCAGAGGTTGCGACTGCCAGGAAGCCAGCTCGCGCGCGCCGTCCGGCGCCCTGCCGCGCGCCACCCGCAGCGGACCGCTGCCGCCCAGCGCCGCCCACAGCGCGGCGAAATCCTGGCCGGCGAACGCGTCGTGGCCCAGCACGTTGACGTAGGCGCGCTGCCCGTCGCAGGCCGGCGGCAGGCTGCCGGCGACGCTCACGCGGCGGCCGTCGTTCTCGATGGAAACGAAGCGGCGCACATCGGCGCAGGCCTCATCCGGCCCCGGCTTCAGCGATGCGCTGAGCTCTACGCCGGCCAGCGGCGGGTCCAGCGCGACGCGCGCGCCCTGCCCGTCGTTGAAGAAGGTCAGCCAAGCCACTTTCAGGTTGGTCAGATGGGTGTCGGGGCCGACGACGAAGGCGCGGCCGGCGTCGCCGTCGAAATCCTCGGCGCCGCCGATATTGCCGAAGGCGCGCTTGTCCAGCAGCAGCTGCCCGTCCAGCTGGCGGATGCCCCGCAGTCTCAGGCTGTACAGCAGGCTCAGCAGATCGCCGTTGTCGAAGCGCGGATCGCCGCCGCCCAGCCAGTACAGGTCGCCCTTCAGCGCGTCGCCCTCCACCGGCGCGGCCGACAGCAGCGCCGTCTTCCAGCGGTAGTCCGGCCCCAGCCGGTTCAGCGCCGCCCAGCCGGTCAGCAGCTTCATGGTCGAGGCCGGGTTGACCGGCTCGTCGGCCCGGTGGCTGGCCAGCGGCTCGCCGCCCTCCACCGGCGCCGCCCATACCGCGATCTCGTCCGGTTTCAGGCCATGCAGATCCAGCGCCAGCGCCGGCGCGCAGGCCAGCGCCAACAAGGCCGGCAACTTCGCGATTGCCATATCGTTTCCTCTCATAATTCCTGCGGATCCACGTCCAGCGACCAGCGCAGCGCGCGGCCGTGGGCTTTGGCCAGGCCATCCAGCAACGGCGGCAATTGATGCAGCAGCCGATGCAGCGCGCCGCGCTGCGGCGACTCCAGCACCAGCTGAGCGCGCTCGCGCTGCGCCAGCCTGGCCATCAGCGCCGGCGCCGGCCCGGAAATCAGCACGCCCTCCGCCAGCGGCTCCAGCGCCTCGCGCGCCTGGCGCAGGAAGGCGGTGGCCTGGGCCAGCGCCGGGCTGTCGGCGCGCAGCAGCGCCTGGAAGGTGGACGGCGGGAAGCCGGCCTGGCGGCGCTCGTTCAGCAATGTGGCCGCGTAGCCGTCGAAATCGTGGGCCACCAGCGCCTGGTACAGCGGATGATCCGGCCACTGCGTCTGCACCAGCACTTCGCCTGGCGCGTCGGCGCGGCCGGCGCGGCCGGCCACCTGCATCAGCTGGGCGAACAGGCGCTCGGACGCGCGGAAATCCGCCGAGTACAGACCGCCGTCCGCGCCCAGCGCCGCCACCAGCGACAAGGTGCCGAAATCATGGCCCTTGGCCAGCATCTGGGTCCCGACCAGGATGTCCACCTCGCCGCCGTGCACCTTGCGGTAGACCTCGTCCCAGGCATCCTTGCGGCTGGTGGTGTCGCGGTCTATCCGCAGCACCCTCGCCTCCGGCAGCATGCGCTGCAGCGCCGACTCCAGCCGCTGCGTGCCCTCGCCCAGCGGCTTGATGTCCGGATCGCCGCAGTCCGGGCAGGCGCGCGGCACCGGTTCCTCCCAGCCGCAGTGGTGGCAGCGCAGCTTGCGCTCCATCAGGTGCACCACCAATTTGGCCGAGCAATGCGGGCAGCCGCTGGTCCAGCCGCAGGCGGTGCAGGCGACCACCGGCGCGAAGCCGCGGCGGTTGATGAACACCAGGCTCATCTCCTTGCGCGAGAGCCTGGTCTTCAGCGCGTCCAGCACCGCTTCGGACAGGCCCTCGACCAGCTTCTTGCGGCGGGTGTCCACCAGCCGCACGTCGGGCAGCCTGGCCGCGCCGTGGGCGCGCCGGGTCAGCGCCAGCTTCTTGTAGCGGCCGGCCTCGACATTGGCCACCGTCTCCAGGCTGGGCGTGGCCGATCCCAGCAGGATGGCGATGCCGGCGCGGCGCGCGCGCCACACCGCCAGGTCGCGGGCGTGGTAGCGCAGGCCGTCCTGCTGCTTGAACGAGCCGTCGTGCTCTTCGTCGACCACGATCAGGCCCAGCCGCGGCAGCGGCGTGAACACCGACAGCCGGGTGCCGATCACCACGTCGGCGTCGCCGTGCCAGGCGTTTAGCCAACCGTGCATGCGCTCGCCGTCGGCCAGGTGGCTGTGCTGCACCACGATGCGGCTGCCGGGGAAGCGATCGGCGAAGCGATTGATCAGTTGCGGCGTCAGATTGATTTCCGGCACCAGCACCAGCGTCTGCCGCCGCGCCGCCAGCTGCTCGGCGATCAGGCGCAGATAGACCTCGGTCTTGCCGCTGCCGGTGACGCCATGCAGCAGCCAGGGCTGGAAGCCCTCGCTCGCCGACAGCGCGTCCAGCGCCGCCTGCTGTTCGCCGTTCAGCGCCGGCGCGTCGCCCAGCCGCAGCGGCGGCGGCTCCTGCGTCGCGCGTCCGGCCTTGCCTTCGGCCACCCAGTCGGCCAGCAGCTTGCCGGCCTGAGGCGTCACAGCCTTGGCGGCGGCCAGGTCCAGCGGGCCATCCTGCAGCGCCTGCCACAAGGCCAGCCGCGCGCGCTGCCGCGCCGGCGGCGCCTCTCCCAGGCCGGCGTCGGTCAGGACGAACGGCCTGCGGTCAGGCTTGGTGACGTCGCGCGGCTCGCGCAAGCCGGTGGGCAGCGCGGTGAACAGCGTCTGGCCCAAAGGATGGTGGTAATAATCGGACGCGAAGCGCGCCAGCGCGAGAAATTCTTCCGGCAGCGGCGGCAGGCCATCCAACACGCCGTCGATGCTCCGCAATCTGGCGGCGTCGAGCTCGGGCACACCCTCCCCCGGTATCGGCGTGACCACCACGCCACACACCCGGCGATTGCCGAAGGATACGCTGACTCGGGCGCCTGGCATGACAGGCGATTCAGTCAGGTAGCTGAACGTTCCCGCCAGCGGCACATCCACCGCGACCTGAATCCGGACCGGCCCGTTCATGATTGCCCCCCGCTAGATGCAAACCCTGCTGCGACAAGGCTTTGCATCCGCTGTGCACAGATCTTGTGGATAACTTTGTGAACAACCATGGTGATATCGGGCAAAAAGCCGTGAAATCAGTGTTTCCACTAGATTGCACAAAAATTAATCAAACGTAAAATCTCTTTTATTTCAACAACTTACGAATATTAATTTTTTTTACCCGCCGCGCTTGACAAGGTTTGACCCAGGGTCTAGGCAGTGTGCATAACTCGAAGAACACCAGCCGCGTCCGCTGTCAACCCGCATCTTCCCGTAGCCAGGCAGCAATATTGTCAACGAGTGAATTTATGCAACAGGAACGATGGCAAGCGGCTGAATACCCCCGGCTTCGGCCACGCGGCCTCTCCTGGGAAAATTAATAAATTCTTAAAAAAACAGCGTCTTTTAATCAGCTTCGCTCAAAGCGGCAGTCACAACGCACCGACATGGGGCGGCGCGTTTTCCGCCCGCCCCGTTTCGGCGCGTCAGGCCGCGCCGTGATAGCCGCGCGACAGCCGATGCACCGCGTCCACCAGCGCGCCGGCGTGGGCAGGATCGGCGAATTGCGAGATGCCGTGGCCCAGATTGAACACGTGGCCGCTGCCCTGGCCATAGCTGGCCAGGATGCGCGCCACTTCGCGCTCGATGGCCGCCGGCTCGGCGAACAGCGCGTTGGGGTCGAAGTTGCCTTGCAGCGCCACCTTGGCGCCGACGCGCGCGCGCGCCTGGCCGATGTCGGTGGTCCAGTCCAGGCCCACGCAATCGGCGCCGATGGCGGCGATGTCTTCCAGCCACTGGCCGCCGCCCTTGGTGAACACGATCACCGGCACCTTGCGGCCGTCGGCCTCGCGCTTGAGGCCGGCGACGATGCGCTGCATGTAAGCGAGGGAGAATTCGCGATAGGCGGCATGGCTGAGCGCGCCGCCCCAGGTGTCGAAAATCTGCACCGCCTGCGCGCCGGCGTCGATTTGGGCGTTCAGGTAGGCGATCACCGACTGGGTGTTCGCCTCCAGAATGTGGTGCAGCAGTTCCGGGCGGCTGTACAGCATCGCCTTGACGTGGCGGAAGTCGTCGGAGCCGCCGCCCTCCACCATGTAGCAGGCCAGCGTGAACGGGCTGCCGGAGAAGCCGATCAGCGGCACGCGGCCGTCCAGCGCCTTGCGGATGCTGGCCACCGCGTCGAACACATACCGCAGCTTGCCCATGTCGGCCGGCGCCAGCGCGCGGATGGCCGCCTCGTCGCGCAGCGGGCGCTGGAACTTCGGCCCCTCGCCTTCGGCGAAATACAGGCCCAGGCCCATCGCGTCCGGCACGGTCAGGATGTCGGAGAACAGGATGGCCGCGTCCAGCGGAAAACGGTCCAGCGGCTGCAGCGTCACCTCGGTGGCGTAGTCGGGGCTGGTGCACAGGCCCATGAAACTGCCGGCGCGGGCGCGGGTGGCGCGGTATTCCGGCAGGTAGCGGCCGGCCTGGCGCATCATCCAGATAGGAGTGTATTCGACCGGCTCCTTCAGCAGGGCCCGCAGGAAGGTATCGTTTTTCAGCTGGGTCATGGCATCACGCGGCTATGGAAATCAGCGGGCATTATATCCCAGCCGACCCTGCCGCCGGCGCGGACAAATGAAAACGGCCGGAAAACCAGGCCGTCCTCTCATCCTTCCAAGCGCGGTCAGGACAATATCTGCCTCAGCACATAGGGCAGGATGCCGCCGTGACGGTAGTAATCGACCTCCACCGGCGTGTCGATGCGCAGCGTCAGCGCCAGGCGCCGCTCCATGCCGCCCGGTCCGCGGATCACCAGCGTCGCCTCCTGCCGCGGCTTCAACTCGCCGTCCAGCCCCTCCAGATCGAAGGTTTCGTCGCCGGAGAGTCCGGCGGCGCTGTCGTCGCCCTGGAACTGCAAGGGCAGCACGCCCATGCCCACCAGGTTGGAGCGGTGTATCCGCTCGAAGCTCCTGGCGATCACCGCGCGCACGCCCAGGAGCCGCGTGCCCTTGGCCGCCCAGTCGCGGCTGGAGCCGGTGCCGTATTCCTCGCCGGCGAAGATCACGGTAGGCGTGCCCTCGGCTTGGTAGGCCATCGCCGCGTCGTAGATCGACAAGCGCTCGCCGCCCGGCTGGCGCAGCGTCAGCCCGCCCTCCACCGGCCGGCCGTCCACGTCCGGCGGCAGCATCAGGTTGCGGATGCGGACATTGGCGAAGGTGCCGCGCATCATCACCTCATGATGGCCGCGGCGCGAGCCGTAGCTGTTGAAATCGACCGGTTTGATGCCCCGTTCCTGCAGATAAAGCCCCGCCGGCGACGACGGCTTGATGGATCCCGCCGGGCTGATGTGGTCGGTGGTGACCGAGTCGCCGAAGATGGCCAGCGCCCGCGCGCCGCGCACCGGCTTGGGCGCGGCCGGCGCCATCGCGAAATCGGCGAAGAACGGCGGCCCGGCGATATAGCTGGACGGTTCCCAGCCATAGATCTCGCCGGCGGCCGCCGCGATGCCGGCCCACAACGGGTTGGCGTCGGCCAGATCGCGGTACAGCCGGCGGTAGGTTTCCGGATCGGCGGTCTGCGCCAGCGCCGCGCCCACCTCGTCCTGACTGGGCCAGACATCGCGCAGGAACACCGGCTGGCCATCCGCGCCCTCGCCCAGCGGCTCGCGCTCCAGGTCGATGTCCACGCGGCCGGCGATGGCGAAGGCCACCACCAGCGGCGGGCTCATCAGAAAGTTGGCCTTGATCGCCGGATGGATGCGCGCCTCGAAATTGCGGTTGCCGGACAGCACCGACGCGCAGATCAGGTCCTTACCCATGATCTCCGACTCCAGCGCCGGCTCCAGCGGGCCGGAGTTGCCGATACAGGTGGTGCAGCCGTAGGCCACCACGCGGAAGCCCAGTTGCTCCAGCGGCGGCAACAGGCCGGCCTTGGACAGGTAGTCGGTGACCACCCGCGAACCCGGCGCCAGCGAGGTCTTGATGCGCGGCGCCACCTTCAGCCCGCGCGCGGCCGCCTTCTGCGCCAGAAGGCCCGCGGCCAGCATCACGCCGGGGTTGGAGGTGTTGGTGCAAGAGGTGATCGCCGCGATCAGCACCGAACCATGCTTCAGGCCTTCGGCGGCCGCGCCGCCCGGCGTCTTGCCGTAGCCGCCGGCGGAGGCCGGCTTCTGCAGCAATTCGCCGAAGCGCGGCTTCAGCTCCGTCAAAGCGATGCGGTCCTGCGGCCGGCGCGGGCCGGCGACGCTGGGCACGATGGACGCCAGGTCCAGCGTCAGCGTTTCGCTGTAATCGATGTCGCCTTCCTCCGGCATGCCGAACAACCGCTGCGCCAGGAAGTAGCGGCGGAAGGCGTCCACCTCCTCGGCGCTGCGGCCGGTGGCGGCCAGGTAGTCGGCGGCGCGCTCGTCCGGCGGGAAGAAGCCCATGGTCGCGCCGTACTCCGGCGCCATATTGGCCAGCGTCGCGCGGTCCGGCAGCGTCAGCGACGCCGCGCCCGCGCCGAAGAACTCGACGAACTTGCCCACCACATGGGCCTTCCGCAGCAGTTCGGTCACCGCCAGCACCAGGTCGGTGGCGGTGACGCCGGCGGCGAGCCGGCCCTTCAGGTTCACGCCCACCACGTCCGGCGTCAGGAAATACACCGGCTGGCCCAGCATGCCGGCCTCGGCCTCGATGCCGCCCACGCCCCAGCCCACCACGCCCAGCGCGTTGATCATCGTGGTGTGGGAGTCGGTGCCAACCAGCGAGTCCGGGTGGTAGACGTCGCCGTCGCGCAGCACGCCGCGCGCCAGGTATTCCAGGTTCACCTGGTGGACGATGCCGATGCCCGGCGGCACCACCTTGAAGGTGTCGAAAGCCTGCATGCCCCATTTGATGAAGCGGTAGCGCTCGGCGTTGCGCTGGAACTCCAGCTTCATGTTCAGATCCAGCGCGCCCGCCTCTCGAAAATGGTCGACCTGCACCGAGTGGTCCACCACCAGATCCACCGGCACCAGCGGCTCCACCGCCGACGGCGGCTTGCCGAAGCGGGCTGCGACGCCGCGCATCGCAGCCAGGTCGCACAACAATGGCACGCCGGTGAAGTCCTGCAGCACGATGCGGGCGACGACGAAGGGAATCTCCTCGCTGCGCTCGGCCCTGGGCTGCCAGCCGGCCAGTTGCCGCACATGCGCTTCGGTAATACGCTGTCCATCCAGCTTGCGCAGCAGCGACTCCAGCACGATGCGCAGCGACACCGGCAGCCGGCCGACATCGCCGATGCCGAGCTCGGCCAGCGCCGGCAACGAATGGAAGCTGACGCTGTGGCCGGACGCCAATTGGAAATCTCGCAGACTATCTTGGGCAAGCAGGGACATGGTGCACTCCGGTGAGCGCCGGCCACGCAGGCCGGCGGGGCCGCGAAGGGCGGACCAAAACGCATCCGCCGCCAGGGTCTGACATCTTGCATCAGGATAGATTAGGACCGGCTCCGCCGGCGCAAGTTCGACCAGGAAAGGATGATGGCATGACGAAAGCCGTACGCAGCGAGACCGACAGCTTCGGTCCGATCGACGTTCCCGCCGACGCGCTGTGGGGCGCGCAAACCCAGCGCTCGCTCGCGCATTTCCATATCTCCAGCGAGAAGATGCCGCCGGAACTGATCCAGGCGCTGGCCCGGGTCAAGCGCGCCTGCGCCGAGGCCAACCGCGAGCTGGGCAAGCTCGACGACGCCAAGGCCGCCGCCATCGTCGGCGCCGCCGACGAGGTGCTGGCCGGCCGCCACGACGGCGAATTTCCGCTGTCGGTGTGGCAGACCGGCTCCGGCACCCAGAGCAATATGAATATGAACGAGGTGCTGGCCAACCGCGCGTCGGAGCTCTTGGGCGGCAAGCGCGGCCCCGACCGGCTGGTCCATCCCAACGACGACGTCAACCGCGGCCAGTCGTCCAACGACATCTTCCCTACCGCGATGCACGTCGCCGCCGCGACCCAGTTGGCCGAGCGGCTGCTGCCGTCGCTGGGCCTGCTGCGGCGCGCGCTGGAGGCCAAGGCCAAGGACTTCGCCGACATCGTCAAGATCGGCCGCACCCATCTGCAGGACGCCACGCCGCTAACGCTGGGCCAAGAGATGTCCGGCTGGGAGGCACAACTGACGCTGGCCGAGCAGGCGGTCCACGCGGCGCAGCCGATGCTGTGCCAGCTGGCGGTCGGCGGCACCGCGGTCGGCACCGGCCTCAACACCGATCCGCGCTTCGGCGGCGCGGTGGCGGCCCGGTTGGCCGAGCAATCCGGCCTGCCGTTCCAGAGCGCCGACAACAAGTTCGCCGCGCTGGCCGGCCACGAGCCGCTCGTGTTCGCCCACGGCGCGCTGAAAACGCTGGCCGCCGCGCTGATGAAGATCGCCAACGACATCCGCTGGCTGGGCTCCGGCCCGCGCAGCGGCCTGGGCGAGCTGACGCTGCCGGAAAACGAGCCGGGCAGCTCCATCATGCCCGGCAAGGTCAACCCGACCCAGTGCGAGGCGATGACCATGCTGTGCTGCCAGGTGCTGGGCAACGACGCGGCGCTGGCGATAGGCGCGGCGTCCGGCAACTTCGAGCTCAATGTGTTCAAGCCGCTGATCGCGCACAATTTCCTGCAAAGCGCGCGGCTGCTGGCCGACGGCATGGACAGCCTGCGCGAGCACTGCGTGGACGGCATGGAGGCCAACCGCGAACGCATCGCCGAGCTGATGGAACGCTCGCTGATGCTGGTCACCGCGCTGAATCCGCACATCGGCTACGACAAGGCGGCCGCCATCGCCAAGCACGCCCACCGCCACGGCACCACGCTGCGCGAGGCCGCGCTGGCGCTGGGCCATCTGAGCGCCGAGCAGTTCGACGCCTGGGTCAGGCCTGAAGACATGGTGTGACGCCGGCCTGGAGAACGCTCAGGGGTGGAACCACAGCTCGCGCCGCGCCAGCGGCGTGGCTTCCGGCAACAGCGGATTGGGCAATTCGATGATGGCGCGGCCGGACAGCTTGAGCTCGCGCAGATGGTCGCCGTTGAACGCCTTGAACAGTTGATCGAAGCTGCCGTCGCGCACGCCTTTCTCCAGCCCTTGCTGCAGCATGCGGGCCAATTCCGGCCGCTGCGGCGAAACGAAGAAATAAAAGGCGGTCGGGTAGTGCAGCAATAGATACGGGTCGAGCATCAGCCCCTTGCTGTTGGGCGATTCCAGCTCCTGCCGCACCTCGATCACGCTGCGCGGGAAGTAGTCGTAGCGATGCTGGCGCAGCATGGAAAACAAATTGGGATAGTCCGGGCTGGTCAGCACCGGCAGGCCGGCATGCTGCAGGATCTGGGTATCCGGCCAGTCTTGCCCCTGTCCGGCGCGGAAGGCCGCCAGCTGCGGCAAGGTCTTGACGCTCTTGAACAGTTGCGGCCGGTCGGCGTTGATCAGCGGCACCCGCCATCCTATCAGGCCCTTGTCCAGCGGAATGCGCACCGTCAGCAGCTTGCGCTCGCGCTCGCGGCTGGTCATGCCCCAGAACAGGTCCACGCGGCTGTCCGGACGCTGCATCTGCTCCATCGCCCGGCCCTGGTTCATGTCGCGCGCGGCCAGCAGCGCGCAGCGCTGCCCCATCTCGCTGCAGGCCAGCTGCAGCAAGGCCTGGATATACGGCCAATGCGGATCGTTGTCGCCGGACACCAGCGCGTAAGTGATGGACACGCCTTCCGCCCGCGCGCACAAGCAGCACAGGCACAGCATCCCTATCCGCAGCAATTTCGCCATGTCTCGCCTTTACGGAAGCGCTAAGGCCATTATGGCAACGGTTTACAGCCAGCCCAAGCCTCCGGCCGCGCCGCCCAGCAACAGCAGCCACACCGGGTTCCAGTTCCGCTTCCACGCCAGCAGCGCCACCGCGGCGCTCAAGATCCAGCCGCCCGAGTCGCGGTTGGCCGCCTGCAGCAGCAGGCAGGCGCTGGCGCCCACCAGCCCCACCGTCAGCGGCAGCAGCGCGCGCGACAGCAGCCCGGCCAGTTCGCCGCCCTGGTTGGCCGTCCACCAGCGGGAAACGTAGAAGCTCAACAGCGACGACGGCAAACACATGCCCAGCATGCTGACCAGCGCGCCGGCGACGCCGGCCACATGCCAGCCCACCAGGCTGACCACCAGCACATTGGGGCCCGGCGCGGCCTGGGCGATGGCGAACAGCTCGGCGAACTGGCCGGCGCTCATCCAGCCCTCGGCCACCACCAGCCGCTGCAGCTCCGGCAACAGCACATTGGCGCCGCCCACCGCCAGCAGCGACATCAGGCAGAAATGCCACAGCAGCACCAGCAGGATCATGTCGCCGCCCTCCCCTTGGCCAACCAGGCCAGCGCCAACGCCAGCGGCGCCGAAGCCAGCAGCACCCACAGCAGTGGCAGGCGGAACACCGCGATGGCGGCGAAGGTGGCGGCCACCACCAGCGCGCTCCACAGGCGCCGCTCCAGCCTGGACAGCAGGCGCAGCGCCATCGCCAGCAGCAGGCCGGCCGCCGCCGCGGCCAGGCCGTGCATCACGTGCTCCACCAGCGGCAGCTGGCGATAGCGGCCATAGGCGGAGGCCAGCAACAGCACGATGACCATCGGCGCCAGCAAGAGGCCGCACACCGCCGCCAACGCGCCGGACGGCCCGTGGAAGCGCGCGCCTATCGACACCGCCATATTGACGATATTGGGACCGGGCAGCACCTGGCACAGGCCCAGCTGTTCGGCGAAGTCGGCCTCCGACAGCCAGCGCCGCTTCAGCACCAGCATGCTGTGCGCTTGCGGCAGCACGCCGCCGAAACCGCTGACGCCGATGGAGAAGAAGCCGGCGAACAATTCGCGCCGGCGCGGAAGAATCAGATCGCTATGCATGCCTTGACACTACTCGCCGCCGAAAGACTATACAAACGAGAAATTCTGACAGGGGCGGTCACCTGTCCTCACAGTTCGCCCAGCCGCTCGACAATGAAATCGATGAAAACCCGCAGCTTGGGCAGCGGCTGGCGGTCGGCCGGGTAGATCAGATGCATGGGCTTGGGATCGGGCAGATAGCCGTCCAGCAAGGACACCAGCCGCTCCGCCGCCACATCGTCGGCCAGCAGCGTTTCCGCCTGCAAGACGATGCCGGCGCCGGCCAGCGCCATCTGGCGCAAGGCCTGGCCCTGATTGCACTGGAAGCGGCTGGAAGGGATTTGCGCGGCGTGCAGCCGGGCCAGCGCGTCCCAGCCGTCGTCGCGCCGCCAGCGGCTGAAGCCCAGGCAATCATGCTCCGCCAGTTGCTCCGGCGTCTCCGGCCTGCCGCGCCGCGCCAGATACACCGGCGACGCGGCGATCATCATCCGGTACGGCTTAAGTCGGCGCGCCACCAGGCCGGAATCGGCCAGATGGCCAATGCGGAACACCGCGTCGTAGCCTTCTGCCACCAGATCCACCAGTTGATCGCTCAGTTCCAGCTCCACCCCGATCTCCGGATAGCGCGCCATGAACTCCGCCAGCAAGGGCGCCAGCCTCAACGTGCCGAAGGTCACCGAGGCATTGACGCGCAGCACGCCGCGCGGCTGTTCCCTGAGCAAGGCGGCAGCGTCATCGGCAGCGGCCAGATCGGCCAGGATGGCGCGGCAGCGCTGATAATAGTGCTGGCCCAGCTCGGTCAGCTGCTGGCGACGCGTGGTGCGCACCAGCAGCTTGCCGCCCAGCCGTTTTTCCAACGCGGCAATATGCTTGCCGACCATGGGCTGGGACAACCGATGGGCGTCGGCCGCCGCGGTAAAGCTGCCCTTGTCCACCACCGCGACGAATAATTCCATGCTCAGCAGGCGATCCACCGATTAAAAACTCCAGGTTATCAATCCTGTTCATCATAGCGGATTAATCAATCCAGGGAATCCGCGCACACTGCAGACATCGCAACCAGCAATGGAGAACCCCGATGAAAATCCTGCTCGTAGGCGCCAGCGGCACGCTGGGCCGCGCCGTGCACCAGGCCTTGTCCCACCACCAGATCATCACCGCCGGCCGCAGCAGCGGCGAGCTGCGCGTCGACATCACCGACAGCGCCAGCGTGCAGCGGATGTTCGAACAGGCCGGCCGGCTGGACGCCATCGTCAGCGCCGCCGGCAACGTGCACTTCGCCCCGCTGGCCGAGATGAGCGCCGCCGACTTCCGCATCGGCCTGAACGACAAGCTGCTGGGCCAGATCGACCTGGCGCTGACCGGCCAGCACTATCTGAACGACGGCGGCTCGATCACGCTGACCAGCGGCGTCATCAGCGCCCAGCCCATCCGCCAGGGCGCCAACGCCACCGCGGTCAACCGCGCGCTGGAAGGCTTCGCCGCCGCCGCCGCGCTGGAGCTGGGCCGCGACCGCCGCATCAACGTGGTCAGCCCCAACGCGCTGCAGGAATCATGGGACGGCTACGCGCCCTACTTTCCGGGCTTCGAGCCGGTGCCGGCCGCGCGCGCCGCGCTGGCCTACGTTCGCAGCGTGGAAGGCATCGCCAACGGCCAGACGCTGACGGTGTGGTAAGCCGCGCCATGACTGAGGAGAAACCGCATATGAAAATACTGCTAGTCGGCGCGAACGGAACCATAGGACGCGCGGTGCGACAAGCGCTGTCCCGCCATCAAGTCCTGGCCGCCGGCCGCGACAGCGGAGAGCTGCGCGTCGACATGAGCCAGCCTGACAGCATACGGGCGCTATTCGAACGCACAGGCAATGTCGACGCCATCGTCAGCGCCGCCGGGCTGCTGCATCTGGGGCCGCTGACAGAGATGACGCCCGAGCAATTCCGCATCGGCCTGGACAGCAAATTGATGGGCCAGGTGAACCTGGCCCTGATAGGGCAGCGCTTTCTCAATGCGGGCGGCTCCATCACCTTGACCAGCGGCATGGGCAATGAAATTCCGCTGCGCCACGGCAGCAACGCCTGCGCCGTCAACGCCGCGATAGAGGGCTTCGCCCGCGGCGCGGCTGTGGAGCTGGCGGCCGGGCTGCGCATCAACGCGGTTTGCCCAAGCGTGTTGCAGGAATCATGGGAGCCGTTGCAAAGCTACTTCCCGGGTTTCGAACCGGTGCCGGCAGCCCGGGTCGCCCGCGCCTATCAACGCAGTGTAGAGGGGGTGGAGACCGGCCAGGTTTTCAAAGTCTGGTAAATCGCCAACCGCAAAGGAGAAAACGCATGTATCTGCTCAACATTAGCTATATCCGCAAACCCGCCGAAGTGGAAACGCATATCCCAAGCCACGGAGAATGGGTAAAACGCCACCTGGCTTCGGGCAACATCCTGTTCGCAGGCCCCAAGCAAAGCGGCTTGGGCGGCGTCATCCTGGCGCGGTCCATGCCCAAGGCGGCGCTACTTGCGATACTGGAGGAGGATTCATACCTCCAGCACGACGTCGCCGAGTATCAGATCATCGACTTCGACATCAAGGCGGCTCGAGAAGAACTGCAAACGCTGCTCGCCTGAAACAGCATCCCGGCCAGCTGCCGAGACTACGTCCTTTCAACACGGACGCCTTTCCAAATGCAAGAGCGGAAACGGCCCTCCGGCGCCATCCCGCGCCGAGCGGCCGCGCACCTCGAAACCCATGCGCCGATAGAAGGCCAGCGCCTCGGGGTTATACTCGTTGACATCCACCTTGCATGCCGACAGCGCGTCGACCGCATGCTCCAGCAAGGCCCGCCCCCATCCGCGGCCGCGGCAGGCGGGGGCGATGAACAGCATTTCCAGCCTGCCGTCCATGGCCCCGGCGAAACCCGCGACTTCGCCCTCCTCGTTTCTGGCCACGCGAAGGACTAGGTCCGATGGATGCCGCCGCCTCGAAAGCAGCCATCACTTCGGAACGGATTTCGGCGATATCATCCTCGCCGAGAGAATGATGGGTGGCGCGCGCCGAGCGCTCCCACAACCGGAGCATGCCGGGATGATCGGCAGGCGCGGGCGCGTCAATAGTGATGGACATCTGAATGCCTCTTCCTCAAGAACAAGCGGCCTCCCGGCGGCGGTAACCTCATCGAGGCGGCGAAGCGCGCATCCTGGCCAGCCTATACTGCATCAGCCGCCAAGCACGGGATGCCGCGATGAAACCTAAACTGTGGAGCGGGCTGGCGCTGCTGCTGTGCCTGCCCCTTCTCCATGCCGAGCCGATACCGGCGTACAGCCAGGCGATAGAGCCCTGGGGCGACGCCGCCAGCGGCGACGGGCTGACGCCGCGCTTCCTGCGCTGGCTGGCCGAACAAGGCGGCCTGCGGCTGAAGCAGGACACCCGGCCGCTGCCGCGGCTGGTGGAGGATATGAAAGCCGGCCGCGACGCGCTGGCGCTGATCACCGCCTCACCCGAGCGCGACGCCTTCGGGCTGGAGCTGTGCCGCCCCGCCGACATCCGCCTGTCCGTGGTCTACCGCCTCGGCGCGCGCGAGCTGCGGGCCGCCGACCTGAAACTACGCCCGGTCGGCATTCTGCGCGGCACCCATACGCTGGATGCCTTCATCGCCCAAAGCGGCGCGGAGCCGGTGCTGGTCAGCGACATGCGCCAGGGCCTGGGCATGCTGCGCATCGGCCGGCTGGACGCGATGATGTGCGTGCGCCCGGGCTGCGGCCGCGTGCTGCGCGAGATTTCCACGCCCGCCGACCGATGGGCGGAGCTGGCGATCAGCCGCGAGCCGATGGCGGTGTACGTGTCGCGCGCCCATCCGCTGTCGAAGGACGCGGCCGCGCTGGCGCGGCTGAAAGCGGCCTGCCAGTCTCCCGAGGGCCGCGCCAGGATGGCGACGCTGCTGGCCCAGTACGACTGACGATGAAAAACCCGGTCGGTCTTCTCAGGCGAACGGGGTTCGGAAACATCCGGGCCGTGCCGGATCAGATGTCGGCTTCCACCTCGTTGCCCTTGGCTTCCATCCAGCCGCGGCGGCTGGAGGCCTCGCCCTTGCCCATCAGCATCACGAACATGTCCAGCGTCTGCTGCAGCATGCCGGGGCGCACCTGCACCTTGACCAGGCGGCGGGTGTCCGGATTCATCGTAGTATCTTTCAGCTGCTCCGGATTCATCTCGCCCAGGCCCTTGAAGCGGGAGATGGTCCAGACATTCTCGCGCACGCCCTCGCTGCGCAGGCGGTCCAGAATGGCGGTCATCTCGCCCTCATCCAGCGCATAGAGTTTACGCGGCGGCCGGGTCTTGCCCTGGCCGGGCACGTCGACGCGGAACAGCGGCGGCTGGGCGATGTAGATGTTGCCGTTTTCCACCAGGCGCGGGAAATGGCGGAAGAACAGCGTCAGCAACAGCACCTGGATGTGGGAGCCGTCGACGTCGGCGTCGGACAGGATGGCGATCTTGCCGTAGCGCTGGCCCGACAGATCGGGCGCGTCGTTGGGACCGTGCGGGTCCACGCCTATCGCCACCGAGATGTCATGGATTTCGGCATTGGAGAACAATTGGTCGCGGTCGGTCTCCCAGCTGTTCAGCACCTTGCCGCGCAGCGGCAGGATGGCCTGGTATTCCTTGTCGCGCGCCAGCTTGGCCGAACCGCCGGCGGAGTCTCCCTCCACCAGGAACAGCTCGTTGCGCTCGATGTCCTCGCTCTCGCAGTCGGTGAGCTTGCCAGGCAGCACCGCCACGCCGGAACCTTTCTTCTTCTCCACCTTCTTGACCGATTTGAGGCGGCTCTGCGCCTGGCGGATGGCCAGCTCGGCGATCTTCTTGCCGGCTTCCACGTGCTGGTTCAGCCATAGCTCGACCGGATCGCGCGCCAAGCCGGAAATCAGCTTCAGCGCGTCGCGGCTGGTCAGCTTGTCCTTGGTCTGGCCCTGGAACTGCGGGTCCAGCACGCGGGCGGACAGCACGAAGCGCACGCGGCTCCATACGTCCTCGGCCATCAGCTTGACGCCGCGCGGCAGCAGGTTGTGGTGGTCGATGAAGCTCTTCACCGCATCGTAGACGCCGGCGCGCAGGCCGGCCTCGTGGGTGCCGCCCACCGGCGTCGGGATCAGGTTGACGTAGCTTTCGCCGCTGGCGCCGTCCTCGAACCAGGCCATCGCCCATTGCGCGCCCTCGCCCTTGGCGAACTGCTCATGGTCGTCGCCGATATAGGCTTCGCCGGCGAACAGCGGCGCCACCGGCTCGTCGCCGTTGCACAGTTCGGCCAGATAGCTCTTCAGGCCCTCCGGATACTGCCACGCCTTCACTTCGTCGCCGCTGGGCTTTTCCACGGTCAGCGTCACCGCCACGCCGGGCAGCAGCACCGCCTTGGCCCGCAGCAGCCGCTCCAGCTCCTGCATCGAATAGCGCGGGCTCTCGAAATACTTGCCGTCCGGCCATACCCGCACCCGGGTGCCGCTGGTGCGCGGACCGCAATCGGCGACGCGGGCCAGGGGCTCGATCACGTCGCCGCCCGAGAACACCAGGCGGTGCACGCCGCCCTCGCGCCTCACCTCGACTTCCAGCCGGGTGGACAGCGCGTTGGTCACCGACACGCCGACGCCGTGCAGGCCGCCGGAAAAGGCGTAAGCGCCGCCGTCCTTCTTGTTGAATTTGCCTCCGGCGTGCAAACGGGTGAATACCAGCTCCACCACCGGCACGCCTTCCTGCGGATGCAGGCCCACCGGAATGCCGCGGCCGTCGTCCTCCACGCTGAGCGAGCCATCCTGATGGACGGTGACCGCGATCTTGCGCGCGAAACCACCCAAGGCCTCGTCGGCGGCATTGTCTATCACTTCCTGGCAGATATGGGTGGGGTCGGTGGTGCGGGTGTACATGCCGGGCCGCTCTTTCACCGGCTCCAGCCCCTTCAGCACCCGTACCGAGGATTCGTCGTATTGTTGTTGAGTCATGTTCTGGTCTTGCCCTGTCGGCGCGTCACGTCGACGCCGCCCGCTACGGGTGGCACAAATGAAGACAGCGGGCATCGCCCGCCGTCGCTGTACTGCAAAAGCGTCGCCCGCCGCTCACTGCTCGCTCTGGGTTGAGGTGCGCGCCAGGTAGGCGTGATGGCTCTCCACTCCGCGCAGAAAGCGCGCCAGTTCCGACAGCGCGCGCTCGTAAACGTCGTGCTTGAACTCGATCACCGCGTCCACCGGCGCCCAGTAGTCGTTCCAGCGCCAGCCATCGAACTCCGGATGGTTGGTCGCGCGCAGGCAAACGTCGCTGTCCCGCCCCACCAGCCTGAGCAGGAACCAGATCTGCTTCTGGCCCTTGTAACTGCCGCGCCATTCGCGGCGTACCCAATTCGTCGGCACCTCGTAACGCAGCCAGTCGCGCGTGCGTCCCAGTATCTTCACGTGCTGAGGCAGCAATCCCACTTCCTCCAGCAGTTCGCGGTACATCGCGGCTTCCGGGCTTTCGCCCGGCTTGATGCCGCCTTGCGGGAACTGCCAGGAATGCTCGCGCACGCGCTTGCCCCAGAACACCTCGTTTTTGGCGTTGGTGAGGATGATTCCGACGTTTGGGCGGTATCCGTCCCGGTCCAGCATGGAAAAAAACCTGCAATTCGTTAGTTACCGAATTTTTGCACATTTCAGGCCGCCTTGCCACGCGCGCCGGCTCCGTCCCCGCCTCGATGCCGCTTGACCCATATCACCATGGCCAGGCGGGCACTCCCCCAAACCGCCCAAACGATGCTACGATTCGCCGATTGAACGTCATTCCACTGCGCATTCATGGCAACCCTGCTGAACCGACCCACACTGTCCCGCCTGACCTGGCTGCCCCTGCGGCCCGAGGACTTCACCACGCTGCTGCAGACGGCCGATTTCCGCCTCCGTCTGCTGGAGGCCATCGCGGCGGCGACGCGACGGGTTTACCTGTGCGCGCTCTACCTGGAAAACGAAGAGGCCGGCCAGGAAATCCTGGACGCGCTGTACCAGGCCAAGCAGCGCTGCCCGCAGCTGGACGTGAGGGTGATGGTGGACTGGCACCGCGCGCAGCGCGGCCGCATCGGCGAGGATCAGTCCCATTGCAACGCCAGCTGGTATCGGGAAGAGGCGCTGCGCCGCGATCTGGACATCCCGATCTACGGCGTGCCGGTGCAGACGCGCGAACTGTTCGGCGTGCTTCACTTGAAGGGCTTCGTCATCGACGATACCGTTTTCTATAGCGGCGCCAGCCTGAACAATGTCTACCTGCACAAGCTGGACAAATACCGCTTCGACCGCTATCACCTGGTCAGCAGCCCGGAGTTGGCCGATGCGATGGCAGGCTTCATGAATGAGCAGTTTTTCAACGACCCCGCCGTGTTCCGCCTGGACAAGCCCACGCCGTCCACCCGCAGCATACGCAAGGAAATCCGCCAGTTCCGCGACAAGCTGGCCCACAGCCAGTACCGCCCCGCCATGGACCGCGTCGCCGCGCCCAACGATCTGGCGGTCAGCCCCGTGGTCGGCATCGGCAAGGGCAATCGGCTCAACCGCGCGATTCTGGACGTGATCGCCAGCGCCCAGCGCCGGCTGTTCATCTGCACGCCCTATTTCAATTTCCCGCGGGCCGTGGTGCTGGAAATCAACCGCGCGCTGCGCCGCGGCGTGGAAATCGACATCGTGGTCGGCGACAAGACCGCCAACGACTTCTACATTCCGCCGGAACAGCCGTTCCGTGTGATCGGCGCGCTGCCCTATCTGTACGAAATGAACCTGCGCCGTTTCGCCAAGCGCCAGCGCCAATACCTGAGCCGGGAACAGCTGCGCATCCACCTGTGGAAGAACGGCGACAACACCTACCACCTGAAAGGCATCTGGAGCGACGACCGCTACATTCTGCTGACCGGCAACAACCTGAACCCGCGGGCCTTCCGCCTGGACCTGGAAAACGCGCTGCTGCTGCGCGATCCGCAAGGCGCGCTGCGCGGGCAGAGCGATGCAGAACAGCAAAGCATCCTGCGCCATGCCTCGCCGCTCTCGCATTACCGCCAGCTGGAAGACGTGCGGGCCTATCCCGAACAGATCAAGAAGCTGCTCACCCGGCTAAGCCGGGTGCGAATAGACCGGATGCTGAACCTGATGTTGTAAACGCCGCCGCGCCCTTTCATCCCACAGCCCCGTATGCCGGGGCTTTTTGCCGTCCTCGGCTATGATTAAGCGGTGAACCGGAGTCACTGTGGAGAGGCCGATGCGCGCCGCCGTCGACGTGAAAACCGCCAATCTCGCCGTCGGCCACGACTACGCCGAGAAATGGCAGGAAGTGCTGGACCTGCTGGCCAGGCTGCTGCGCATCCCGGCGGCGCTGATCATGCGGGTGCAGCCGCCGCGGATCAAGGTCTTCCTGTCCAGCCGCAGCGACGGCAATCCCTACGAGGAAGACGAACTGGCCGACCTGGGCACCGGCCTCTACTGCGAAACCGTGATGGCCCGCCGCGGCGAGCTCATCGTCCCCAACGCCCTGTCCGACCTCGACTGGGACCACAACCCCGACATCAAGCTGGGCATGATCTCCTATATGGGCCTGCCCCTGGTCTGGCCCAATCAGGACGTGTTCGGCACCATCTGCGTGCTCGACAGCGAGGAAAATCCCTACAACGCCACCTACCGCCAGTTGCTGGCGCAGTTCCGCGCGATGGTGGAGCGCGACCTCAGGCAAATCTACAACGACAAGGCGCGCGCGGAAGAAGACGCCGCGCTGCGCGCCGACGAGGCGGAGCGGATCCGCCAGGAGTTCGAGCGGCTGCGCGCCGGCGAACGCAAGGCGCTGCAGGCATTGCGCGAGAGCGAGGAGCGCTGGCACTTCGCGCTGGAAGGCGCCGGCGACGGCGTATGGGACTGGGACCTATCCGAGGGAAGCGTCTTCCTCTCCAGCCGCTGCCAGCAGCTGCTAGGCCTCTTTCCGGCCGAAATCGCCGGCTTCCAGCTGTGGCGGACCCGCATGCATCCCGACGAGCTTCCCGCCGTCCAGGCCGAGCTGGCGGGCTATCTTCAGCGGCCGGAAGGCTCTTTCGTCTCGGAACACCGCTTCCGCAGAGGCGATGAATGGATCTGGCTATTGGCGCGCGGCATGGTGGTCAGCCTCGATATCCACGGCCGCCCCTTGCGGATGATAGGCACCTATTCCGACATCACCGCTCGCAAGCAGGCCGAAACGGAGCTGCAGCTGCTGAACAACCATCTGGAAGAAAGAGTCGCGGCGCGCGGCGCCGAGCTGCAAACGGCGATGCAGCAGATCAGCATCGCCGAGAAGCAGGCGGCGCTGGCGCGGATGGTGGCCGGCATGGCCCACGAGCTGAACACGCCGATAGGCAATGTGCTGCTGTGTTCGTCTCAGATGCGCGCCGACATCGGCGCCATCGCCGCCGACGACGCGGAAAAGCGTCTATCTCGCAAGGGCTTGCAGGAATTTCTGCAAAAAGCCGGCGAAACCTGCGAGCTGCTGCAACGCAACAGCGAGCAGGCCGGAGACCTGATCGGCCGGTTCAAGCAGATCGCGGTCGACCAGCTGGACCAGCCCAAACGCAGTTTCCACCCCGCCAAAGTCATGGCCAATCTGCTGGAGACGCTGTTGCCGGCCGAGCACCATCCCCACATCCGGATAGACCTGCGGATTCCCGCCGACCTGGTCATTGAAAACTATCCCAGCGCGCTGGAACAGCTGGTTTCCCATCTGGTGGCCAACACCTTGGCCCATGGCTTCGACGAAAAAGGCGGCGGCGCCATCCGCATCGACATCGGACGCGATCAGGACGAACTCACCCTGATCTACGCCGACGACGGCAAGGGCATCGGCCACGAGCTTCAAAGCAAGGTATTCGACCCCTTCTTCACCACCCGGATGGGCCAAGGCGGCATGGGACTGGGGCTGGCGCTGGTCCATAACATCGTCCAGGCCATCCTGAAAGGACGCATCCGCCTGGAAAGCGAGCCCGGACAGGGAGCCGCCTTCATCATCACCTTTCCGGCAAATCCCAGCTAGTCCGCGCCTCGCTCGGGCCCCGCCTCTCCGTTTCATCCTCGCGGTGCGGCAATGGTTTCACCTCCTGCAGGCGCTGGTAGTCGACATGGTCGTTTTCATCCTCGTCGGTGTAGATCAGGTCGGCGAAGGCGTGATTCCAGCGAATATCCTGATGCGAAAAAGTGTGCCGGGCCACCATGGGCTGGATGGTGGTCTCGTCGATGCCATTGACCGACAGGATCAATTGCGCGCGGGTCGCAGCCAGCGACGCCGCATCGCGCCGGTGCAAGGGGCTACGCTCGTCTATCTTGTGCACCAGCGTCCATCCCAGCACAAACATCGGATGCTGGTCGCGCACCAGGTCCAGGTCATACAGCTTGCGAAACGTCGTCCCCTCCGCCGTGGTCTCATGCTGCAGCAACCGCAGCCTGGCGCTGGCGTCGATGATCACATTGTTGCGGGCATTGGCCGCGCGCAGCATCAGCACCGGCTCGCCGTTCAGGGGCCGCACCACCGGGCTATTGGTAAACACGATGCGCGCCCTGGGCCGTGAAAAACGGGCGAAAGTCATGCCGGTGATCAGCGCGATGCTCATCATGCCGATGAAGATCTCCAGCATCGAAACCCAGTGGGTATACAGCGTCTGCGGATGCATGTCGCCGTAGCCGACGGTGGCGAGGGTCTCGACGCTAAAAAAGAAGGCGCCGAGAAAACCTTGCGGAAACTGGTTGGCGATGCCGCCGGACTGCAATTGATAGAGTCCGGCGAACAACAGATTCAATGCGATGAAGGACGCGGCGATAAACAAATAGAAATGCGGCCAGCTGATGGTCATGCAGTAATGGTAGAGATCGTGCAGGGAATGCCGAGGCAGGCTGTGAATGAACAGGCTGCGGCCGCCTGCGTCTATTCGCCGTGCCGGTTTGCTTGTGCGAGGGGCCATCTGCTGCGTCCTTGGATACGGATGGCTGATTGTGTGAGGGATGCCGACGGGCGTCAACGACGCGCCGCTAGAGACTAGAGCGGATGCGGTGCCCGCAAAGACCATCTTGAAACGCCAAAGCCCCGCCGGGGACCGGTCGGGGCTGATGGAGGGCGGCGTTTCACCGGCACAAAGCACAAAGCCCAGCTCGTGTGAGCTGGGCTTCGTTATGGGGCGTCTGGCGGTGTCCTACTTTCACATGGCGAATGCCACACTATCATCGGCGCTAAGGCGTTTCACGGTCCTGTTCGGGATGGGAAGGCGTGGGACCACCTCGCTAAGGCCACCAGACATAAACTGGCACAAACTGGAAGAAGCCTGGGCTGAGTCTCTCGTCTCAACCCGCATATATTCGGTATTTGATGTACTTCGCACATCCACTCTCGTCGCCTAGCCTTGCTAAGCTACTCAAATGATAGGATCAAGCCTCACGAGCAATTAGTATCGGTTAGCTTCACGCCTCACAGCGCTTCCACACCCGACCTATCAACGTCCTGGTCTCGAACGACTCTTCAGGGAGGTCAAGCCTCCAGGGAAGTCTCATCTTCAGGCAAGTTTCCCGCTTAGATGCTTTCAGCGGTTATCTCTTCCGAACTTAGCTACCCGGCTATGCCACTGGCGTGACAACCGGTACACCAGAGGTTCGTCCACTCCGGTCCTCTCGTACTAGGAGCAGCCCCCGTCAAACTTCCAACGCCCACTGCAGATAGGGACCAAACTGTCTCACGACGTTTTGAACCCAGCTCACGTACCACTTTAAATGGCGAACAGCCATACCCTTGGGACCGGCTACAGCCCCAGGATGTGATGAGCCGACATCGAGGTGCCAAACACCGCCGTCGATGTGAACTCTTGGGCGGTATCAGCCTGTTATCCCCGGAGTACCTTTTATCCGTTGAGCGATGGCCCTTCCATTCAGAACCACCGGATCACTATGTCCTGCTTTCGCACCTGCTCGACTTGTCGGTCTCGCAGTTAAGCTACCTTTTGCCATTGCACTATCAGCACGATTTCCGACCGTACCTAGGTAACCTTCGAACTCCTCCGTTACACTTTGGGAGGAGACCGCCCCAGTCAAACTGCCTACCATGCACTGTCCCCAATCCGGATCACGGACCAAGGTTAGAACCTCAAACACACCAGGGTGGTATTTCAAGGACGGCTCCACTGAAACTAGCGTCTCAGCTTCAAAGCCTCCCACCTATCCTACACAAGTCTGTTCAAAGTCCAATGCAAAGCTACAGTAAAGGTTCACGGGGTCTTTCCGTCTAGCAGCGGGTAGATTGCATCTTCACAAACACTTCAACTTCGCTGAGTCTCAGGAGGAGACAGTGTGGCCATCGTTACGCCATTCGTGCGGGTCGGAACTTACCCGACAAGGAATTTCGCTACCTTAGGACCGTTATAGTTACGGCCGCCGTTTACCGGGGCTTCGATCAAGAGCTTGCACCCCATCACTTAACCTTCCGGCACCGGGCAGGCGTCACACCGTATACGTCCACTTTCGTGTTGGCACAGTGCTGTGTTTTTGTTAAACAGTCGCAGCCACCTATTCTCTGCGACCTGTCAAAGCTCCTCCCGCAGGGGATTCACCTCAACAGGCATACCTTCTCCCGAAGTTACGGTATCAATTTGCCGAGTTCCTTCTCCTGAGTTCTCTCAAGCGCCTTAGAATTCTCATCCTGCCCACCTGTGTCGGTTTGCGGTACGGTTCTTATGCAGCTGAAGCTTAGTGGCTTTTCCTGGAAGCGTGGTATCAGTCACTTCAGGTCCGTAGACCCTCGTCATCACTTCTCGGCCTTAAGGAGCGGCGGATTTGCCTACCACTCCAGCCTACCGGCTTAAACAGACTATTCCAACAGTCTGATGACCTAACCTTCTCCGTCCCCACATCGCACTGCATAAAAGTACGGGAATTTTAACCCGTTTCCCATCGACTACGCTTTTCAGCCTCGCCTTAGGGGCCGACTCACCCTACGCCGATGAACGTTGCGTAGGAAACCTTGGGCTTTCGGCGAGCGGGCTTTTCACCCGCTTTATCGCTACTCATGTCAGCATTCGCACTTCTGATATCTCCAGCATCCCTTACGAGACACCTTCACAGACCTACAGAACGCTCCCCTACCACGGACGCTTACGCGCCCATCCGCAGCTTCGGTTATCAGTTTGAGCCCCGTTACATCTTCCGCGCAGGACGACTCGACCAGTGAGCTATTACGCTTTCTTTAAATGATGGCTGCTTCTAAGCCAACATCCTGGCTGTCTGGGCCTTCCCACTTCGTTTACCACTTAACTGATCATTTGGGACCTTAGCTGGCGGTCTGGGTTGTTTCCCTCTTGACGATGGACGTTAGCACCCACCGTCTGTCTCCCATGCTCGCACTTTCCGGTATTCAGAGTTTGCCATGGTTTGGTAAATCGCAATGACCCCCTAGCCATAACAGTGCTTTACCCCCGGAAGTGATACATGAGGCACTACCTAAATAGTTTTCGGGGAGAACCAGCTATCTCCGAGTTTGTTTAGCCTTTCACCCCTATCCACAGCTCATCCCCTAGTTTTGCAACACTAGTGGGTTCGGACCTCCAGTGCGTGTTACCGCACCTTCATCCTGGCCATGGATAGATCACTCGGTTTCGGGTCTACGCCCAGCAACTAAAGCGCCCTATTCGGACTCGGTTTCCCTACGCCTCCCCTATTCGGTTAAGCTTGCTACTGAACGTAAGTCGCTGACCCATTATACAAAAGGTACGCAGTCACGGAACAAGTCCGCTCCCACTGTTTGTATGCATCCGGTTTCAGGTTCTATTTCACTCCCCTCCCGGGGTTCTTTTCGCCTTTCCCTCACGGTACTGGTTCACTATCGGTCGATCACGAGTATTTAGCCTTGGAGGATGGTCCCCCCATATTCAGACAGGATTTCGCGTGTCCCGCCCTACTTCTCGTATGCTTAGTACCAAGAATGCGTTTTCGTGTACGGGGCTATCACCCACTACGGCGGTCCTTTCCATGAACCTTCCACTAACGCAATCTCTATCACATACAGGCTGTTCCGCGTTCGCTCGCCACTACTTACGGAATCTCGGTTGATTTCTTTTCCTCGAGTTACTTAGATGTTTCAGTTCACTCGGTTCGCCTCCTCTGACCTATGTATTCAGTCAGGGATACCGCCTAAGCGGTGGGTTTCCCCATTCGGACATCGCGGGATCAAAGCTCTATTGCCAGCTCCCCCGCGCTTTTCGCAGGCTTACACGTCCTTCATCGCCTGTGATCGCCAAGGCATCCACCAGATGCACTTAGTCGCTTGACCCTATCATTTCAGCAGCCTAAACCACTAAAACAACAAGATGTGTTTGTGCGACGACTGCACCGCCCCTTTTGATATGGCGACGCAGCCTTAGATACAATCAAATACCCAAGATGACGATTTGTCCGCATGCAGAATTAACTGCATGCCTTCATCTCGCCGTCTCAATATATTCGGCTTCTTCAGTTTGTTAAAGATCGGGCGTTTATACAACGCAAACAGAATCAAACTTCTCAATTTGATTTTGTTTGCATTGAGTGGTGGAGGATGACGGGATCGAACCGACGACCCCCTGCTTGCAAAGCAGGTGCTCTCCCAACTGAGCTAATCCCCCAACTGGTGGGTCTGGTAGGACTCGAACCTACGACCCCTGCGTTATCAACACAGTGCTCTAACCAGCTGAGCTACAAACCCAGTAAACTTCTCTGCGCCAGGCCTCTCGACCCGGCTGCCCTTAACTACAAATAACCGATAGGCTGTAAGTGCTTGGCAATCGCCATTCTCTAGAAAGGAGGTGATCCAGCCGCAGGTTCCCCTACGGCTACCTTGTTACGACTTCACCCCAGTCATGAATCCCACCGTGGTAAGCGGCCTCCTTGCGGTTAGCCTACCCACTTCTGGTGAAACTCACTCCCATGGTGTGACGGGCGGTGTGTACAAGACCCGGGAACGTATTCACCGCAGCATGCTGATCTGCGATTACTAGCGATTCCGACTTCACGCACTCGAGTTGCAGAGTGCGATCCGGACTACGATCGGTTTTCTGAGATTAGCTCCACCTCGCGGCTTGGCAACCCTCTGTACCGACCATTGTATGACGTGTGAAGCCCTGCTCATAAGGGCCATGAGGACTTGACGTCATCCCCACCTTCCTCCGGTTTGTCACCGGCAGTCTCATTAGAGTGCCCAACTTAATGATGGCAACTAATGACAAGGGTTGCGCTCGTTGCGGGACTTAACCCAACATCTCACGACACGAGCTGACGACAGCCATGCAGCACCTGTGTTACGGCTCCCTTTCGGGCACCAAGATATCTCTACCAAGTTCCGTACATGTCAAGAGCAGGTAAGGTTTTTCGCGTTGCATCGAATTAATCCACATCATCCACCGCTTGTGCGGGTCCCCGTCAATTCCTTTGAGTTTTAACCTTGCGGCCGTACTCCCCAGGCGGTCAACTTCACGCGTTAGCTACGCTACCAAGGATTCAAACCCCCAACAGCTAGTTGACATCGTTTAGGGCGTGGACTACCAGGGTATCTAATCCTGTTTGCTCCCCACGCTTTCGTGCATGAGCGTCAGTGTCATCCCAGGGGGCTGCCTTCGCCATCGGTATTCCTCCACATCTCTACGCATTTCACTGCTACACGTGGAATTCTACCCCCCTCTGACGCACTCTAGTCGTGCAGTCTCCAATGCCGTTCCCAGGTTGAGCCCGGGGCTTTCACATCAGACTTGCACAACCGCCTGCGCACGCTTTACGCCCAGTAATTCCGATTAACGCTTGCACCCTACGTATTACCGCGGCTGCTGGCACGTAGTTAGCCGGTGCTTATTCTTCCGGTACTGTCATCCCCGCCAGGTATTAACCAGCGGGATTTCCTCCCGAACAAAAGTCCTTTACAACCCGAAGGCCTTCTTCAGACACGCGGCATGGCTGGATCAGGCTTGCGCCCATTGTCCAAAATTCCCCACTGCTGCCTCCCGTAGGAGTCTGGGCCGTGTCTCAGTCCCAGTGTGGCGGATCATCCTCTCAGACCCGCTACTGATCGTCGCCTTGGTGAGCTCTTACCTCACCAACTAGCTAATCAGACGTCGGCTGCTCGTATAACGTGAGGCCTTACGGTCCCCCACTTTCCCCCTCAGGGCGTATGCGGTATTAATCCGGCTTTCGCCGAGCTATCCCCCATTACACGGTACATTCCGACGCATTACTCACCCGTTCGCCACTCGTCAGCGGTGCAAGCACCCTGTTACCGTTCGACTTGCATGTGTAAAGCATGCCGCCAGCGTTCAATCTGAGCCAGGATCAAACTCTTCAGTTCAATCTCAAGCAAATTTTCTGGCACGCAAGTTCAAAGAAATAAACAAGTATCTCTTATCTCTTGCAGTGCAAGTGTTCGGCTTTCGCCAAGCACTTACACCTATCGGTTATTCGTTCTGTTAAAGAGCAGTGCTGTCCGCTGCGTCGTCTTCACCGGAACCGTTTCGTTTCCGCTGTTTCGTTCGCTGCGTCAGCTGAGGAGGCGAACTATACGCCCGGGCCCCTGACCCGTCAACACCTTTTGCGAGAAAAAATGAACTTTCTTCGACCGATACGCGCAAAGCGTTGATTTATAAGAAAAGCAGCCGGAAGGGATTTTCATAAAAACGCAAAACGCCGCTTGAAAGCGGCGCTTTGATGGGGTGGCGGCCGTGCTATGGCTTGGCCGCCGCCTGCGCTTCCGGCTGCAAATACGGCAAAAAGGCGTTGACCACCTCCGGCGCGTCCGGCTTGGTGCGGGTGCCGATACTGATCACCTTGCTGGCGCCGGGCAAGACCAGATACTTGTGGAAGTTCCACATCGGCGCGTCGTCGGTGGCGGCGATCAAGTCCTTGAACACCGGTTGGGCATCCGCGCCCCTGACATGCCCCTTACCCGCCATCGGGAAGGTCACGCCGTAATTGGCCTGGCAGAACGCGCCGATCTCGCTGTTGCTGTCCAGCTCCTGCAGGAAGTCGTTGCTGGGAAAACCCACCACCATCAGTCCGCGCGGACCGTACTGCTTATATAGAGACTCCAACTGGGTGAACTGCGGCGTAAAACCGCAATGGCTGGCGGTGTTCACCACCAGCAGCGGCCGATCCGCGTATTGGCACAGGTTTATCTGCCCGCCCATCAGCCCCGGCACGGTATGGTTCAGCAAAGCGGGACAAGCGGCCAGCACGGCCTGCCCCCACAACATCAATACGATTCCCCAGCGTTTCATCGCATCCTCCTTGCCAAACCGGCTGTTGGTTCGGCGCTCGCTAGATATAAGAATAGGGCAATGCGCCCATGCATTGCCCTATCGTCTCATATCGCGAAGGCGCACGCCCTCGCCCTGTCATTCCGGCTGGCTAGCGATGTCCGCCCGCACCTTGTCCATGTCCAGGTCGCGCAGGCTCTGGATCAACTGTTCGAACTGGCCGGCCATCAGCGCGCCGGCCTGATTGAACACCATCACGCCATCCTTGACCGCGATCAGCGTCGGAATGGAGCGGATATTGAAGTGAGCGGCCAGATCGCGCTCGGACTCGGTATCGATTTTGCCGAACACGATGTCGGCATGCTTCTCCGACGCCGCCTCGAACACCGGGCCGAACATCTTGCACGGGCCGCACCAGGGCGCCCAGAAATCGAGGATGACCAGCCCTTCTTCCTTCATGCTGGCATTGAAGTTGTCGGCGGTGAGGTTGATATAGGACATGGCGGCTCTCTTTCTATGAATCGGTTGGCCCGCCAAGCGGCGGGCTGTCTCAGACCAAGATATGAGCGGGCTCATGCCATTGCAAGGCATCGCCCCGGTTGTATTTTTCAATCCCCCCGATAGCCGCTCAGCCGATGAACGGCAAAGCCAGGTAGAGCTTGATCACGATGGCGTTGACGATGTCGATGAAGAAGGCCCCCACCATCGGCACCACCAGAAAAGCCAGATGCGACGGGCCGAAGCGTTCGGTCACCGCCTGCATATTGGCGATAGCGGTGGGCGTGGCGCCCAGGCCGAAGCCGCAGTGGCCGGCGGCCAGCACCGCGGCGTCGTAGTTGCGCCCCATCACGCGGAAGGTGACGAACACCGCGTACAGCGCCATCGCCAGCGTCTGCAGCAGCAACAGGGAGAAGATAGGCAGCGCCAGCGCCGCCAGGTCCCACAAACGCAGCGACATCAGCGCCAGCGCCAGAAACAGCGACAGGCTGACATTGCCCACCACCGACACCTCGCGCTCGAAAATCCGGTACCAGCCCAGCGCCGACAGGCCATTGCTGATCAGCACGCCGACGAACAGCACGCAGACGAAGGTGGGCAGCTCGAACGCGGTGCCTTTCAGCAGCGAACCGATGAAGGTGCCGCCCAGCAGGCAGACGGCGATCAGGGCCAGCGTCTCGATGAAGGAATGCGGCGTGATCAGCCGCTCTGCGTCCGGCTGCTCGAAGCCACGCGGGGGAGAGTCGGCATTGTGCTCCGCCCCCGGCGTCTTCACGCGCTTGACCAGAAACCGCGCCACCGGGCCGCCGATCAGGCCGCCCAGCACCAGGCCGAAGGTTGCGCAGGCCATCGCCAGCTCGGCGGCGGAGGCCAGACCGTACTTGTCGGCGAAGGTGCCGCTCCAGGCGGCGCCGGTGCCATGGCCGCCGGACAAGGTGATGGAGCCGGCCAGCAAGCCCATCAGCGGATCCAGGCCCAGCGCGCTGGCCACCGCCACGCCCAGCGTGTTCTGCACCAGCAGCAGCCCCACCACCACGCCGAGGAAGATGCCCACCGTCCTGCCGCCCTGTTTCAGGCTAGCCAGATTGGCGGTCAAGCCGATGGCCGCGAAGAAGGCCAGCATCAGCGGGGTTTGCAACGAGGCGTCGAAGCGAACCTCGACACCGGAAAACTGGCGCCAAGCCAGCAAGGCGGCGGCGACCACCAGGCCGCCGGCCACCGGTTCGGGAATGTTGTAGGTGCGCAGCACGCCGGCATGGGCGACCAGCTTGCGGCCCAGCAGCAGAACGAGCGAGGCGGCCACCAGCGTGCCGTAGAAATCGAGTTGGATCATCGGTAGTCCTATTGTCGTTTTCGAGCGAAAACGCGCCGCTGCGCGACGCAGACAAACCGATGAAGCAGGAAGGCATGGAGGCGCTCCACATCCCGCCGCTTGCGCGGCGAGGCGGCACGAAGGCCGCCGGCTGGCTGGTCGGCGACTCCATGCGGAAACGCGCTTCCTTATGGGAGCAGAGAAACGGCGAAAAAGTTCGCGTAAAAACTTTTTACAATCAATCAGATGCCGATTCAGGCGCGGCTGATCCGCCAGCACTGGTGGATTTTGCGATTGCGGAAATCCTCCGGCACCGACTGCCCGCTGATATCCTGGATCTGGTAATCCTGGCTTAAACGATCGTCGAGCTGGAAAGTGCGCAGATTGTTGGAGAAGTACAGCCAGCCGCCCGGCGCCAGCAGCGCCATCGCGTAGTCGATCAGCCAGACATGGTCGCGCTGCACGTCCAGGATGTCGCGCATCTTCTTGGAATTGGAGAAGGTGGGCGGATCCATCACGATCAGGTCGAACCGCTTGCCCGCGTCCACCGCTTCTTCCAGATATTGGAACACATCGGCGCGCACCAGCTTGTGCTTGCCGAGATCCAGCCCGTTCAGCTCGAAGTTCCGGCGCGACCAATCCTGATAGGTATTGGACATGTCCACCGTCTCCGAAGACACCGCGCCGCCGGCGCCGGCATAGACGGTGAAGCTGCCGGTGTAGGCGAACAGATTGAGGAAGCGCTTGCCGGCCGCCTCTTCGCGCACCCGCTTGCGGGTGTTGCGATGGTCGAGGAACAGGCCGGTGTCCAGGTACTGGTCCAGGTTGACGATGAAGCGCTGGCCAAACTCCTCGACCACGAAGTCCTCGCCTTCGGCGCCCACTTTCTCGTACTGGCTGACGCCCTTCTGCCGGCGGCGGTTCTTCAGCGTGACCGCGGCGGCCGGAATGCCGGTCACCTGCGCGATGGCCGCCACCACCGCGTCTATCCACGCGCGGTACTCGTCGTCGCCCATCTCCCAGCCGGTGTCGTACTCCTGCAGATGAACGCGCGATCCGTAGATGTCCAGCGCGAACGGAAACTGCGGCACGTCCTTGTCGTAGACGCGCCAGGCGTCCAGCCCCTGCCGGCGCGCCCACTTGGCGTAATGCTTGTAGTTCTTGGCCAGACGGTTGGTGAAGGCGCTGACGTCCTGCATGGCGTATCCTCGATTGCTGCAAAACAAACGCGCCAGCCTAGGCTGGCGCGACACGGTGTTCAAACCGGCATTATAAGGCGCTATTGCTCGGAGTACATCGACAGCATCTTGAGATAGACCGGCTCCGGCAGGTACTGGCGGATCACGCTCTCCCAACCGCGGGGGCCGATCAGGCCCTTGACCATCGTCGACGACACCTCGGCGTATTCGCGCGGCGGCAGCAGGAACAGCGTGGTGATGTCCGGGTGCAGGTCGGAATTGATGTAGCGCATCGTGCGCTCGTACTCGTAGTCGCTGGCGGTGCGGATGCCGCGCACGATGTAGTTGGCGCCGACGCTCTGCGCGTAATTCACCAAGAACTGATTTTCGAACACCTCAACCCGCAGCTTGCTGAAACCCGTGGTCACTTCGCGCAGCAGCGCCACCCTTTCCTCGGCGCTGAAGGTGCAGTGCTTGTCCGGATTCACGCCCACGGCGACGATCAGTTCGTCGAACAGCTCCACCGCCTCGCGTATCATCCACAAGTGGCCGTTGGTGACCGGATCAAAGCTGCCGGCATAGACGGCTCGTTTCAATTGACGTTTCCCTTTGGCTTTGATTGTGTTTTCCATGACGACTGTATCTTGCGTTGAGAGGGGTGGTAAAGAATTTTTTGTGCGGCGCGGCAAAAAACGCCGCGCCGCGCAGGCTGTCAAGAAACGGTCACAACTGACAGTTGATCATCCAGTTGACGCCGAATTTATCACTAAAACAACCGAAAAGCGCGTTCCAGAACGTTTTGTGCAAAGGCAATGTCACCTGGCCGCCTTGGCTGAGGGCGGCAAAAACCTTCTCCGCGGTCGCGGTATCGCCGTCTAGATTGATGGACAGCGAAATCTGCTGGCTGGGCGACGCCGGCCGGTCGGTATCCGAAATCATCAGCGCGTTGGCGCCAAATACCAGCCGCGCATGCATGATCCAGTTCGGGTTGATGTCGCCCATGGACGGCACGTCCTTGGGCGCGTCGGCATAGCGCATCAGGATGGCGATTTCGCCATTCAAGGCTTCGCGGTAGAAGTTCAGCGCCGCCTCGGCGCGGCCGTCGTTGAAATTCAGATACGGATACACATGCATGGCAAGCCTCCGTTCAGTGATGGGAAGGCCAGTGTACGCCGGGCTTGAATGGCAATGAAACGAAAAAGGCCCGCGGCGCTTTGCGCCACGGGCCCTGCGATGCCGATTTGGTCTCAGCCGTTGATCTCTTCCGCGCGGTGGCAGGCCACCATGCGCTGGTCCAGCTCGCGCAGCTGCGGCACCTCCGCCTTGCAGCGCTCATTGGCGTGCGGGCAACGCTTGTGGAAAGCGCAGCCGGACGGCGGATTCAGCGGGCTGGGCAGCTCGCCCTCGATCTTGATCTTGATGCGGCGGTCTTCCGGATGGATGGACGGCGTCGCCGACAACAGCGCCTGGGTGTACGGGTGCAGCGGCCGTTCGTAGACGCGGTCCTTGGCGCCCACCTCCACCGCTCGGCCCAGATACATCACCATCAACTCGTCGGCGACGTGCTCCACCACCGCCAGATTGTGCGAAATGAACACATAGGCGGTGTTGAACTCCTCCTGCAGATCCATGAACAGGTTCAGCACCTGCGCCTGGATCGACACGTCCAGCGCCGAGGTCGGCTCGTCCGCCACCACGATCTTGGGATTCAGCATCATCGCGCGGGCGATGGCGATGCGCTGGCGCTGGCCGCCGGAGAACATGTGCGGGTAGCGGAAATAGTGCTCCGGGCGCAGGCCGACGCGGGCCATCATCGCCCGCACCTTTTCTTCGCGCTCCTTCGCCGACAGATCGGTATTGATCAGCAGCGGCTCGGATAGCTGATCGCCTATCTTCTGGCGCGGGTTCAACGAGCCGTACGGGTTCTGGAACACCATCTGCACCTTGCGACGCATCGCCTTCAGCTCGGCGCCGCTGGCCTTGGCCGCATCCTGGCCGTCCAGGATCAGCGAGCCGGAAGTCGGCTGCTCGATCAGGGTCAGCTGGCGCGCCAGCGTGCTCTTGCCGCAGCCGGATTCGCCCACCACCGCCAGCGTGCGGCCAGCCTCCAGCTCGAACGACACCCCGGCCAGCGCCTTCACCTGCGCCTTGGGCTTGAACATGCCCTGCGCCACATCGTAGTAACGGGTCAGATCTCCCGCCTGCAAAACCTTAGCCATGCTGCTTCTCCTTGGCCAGCAACGGGTAGTGGCAACGCACCGCGCCATGCTCGTGGGCGGTCAATCCGGGCCGCTGGCCGCGGCAGTTGTCCTGCGCGTACGGGCAGCGCGGCGACAGCAGGCAGCCGCTGGGCCGGTCGTACTGGCCGGGCACGATGCCCGGCAGCGTGGCCAGCCGGCGCGCGCCCTTGCTGTGCTCGGGAATGGACGACAGCAGCGCCTCGGTGTACGGATGGGCGGGATGGCGGAAGATTTCCGGCACCGTGCCCATTTCGGCCACCTGGCCGGCGTACATCACCACCAGCCGCTGCGCGACCTCGGCCACCACGGCCAGATCGTGGGTGATCAGGATCAGCGCCATGTTCTGGCTCTTCTGCAGGGACACCAGCAGCTCCATGATCTGGGCTTGAATGGTGACGTCGAGCGCGGTGGTGGGCTCATCGGCGATCAGCAGCTTGGGGCTGCAGGCGATGGCCATCGCGATGGCGACGCGCTGGCTCATGCCGCCCGACAACTGGTGCGGATAGGCGGCAAGCCGCGACTCGGCGGCCGGAATCTCCACCAGTTGCATCAGCTCCAGCGCGCGCGCCTTCAAGGCCGCGCCGCGCAGGCCCTGGTGCACCTTCAGCACTTCCATGATCTGGTAGCCGACGGTGTAGCTGGGGTTCAGCGCCGTCATCGGGTCCTGGAAGATCATCGAGATGTCCTTGCCTACGATCTTGCGGCGGCCGCGCGCCGAGATGCTCAGCAGGTCCTTGCCGTCGAAACTCAGCTCGTCGGCGACGATGCGGCCCTGCCCTTCCAACAGGCCCATCATCGCCATCATGGTCACAGACTTGCCGGAGCCGGACTCGCCGACGATGCCGACGATCTCGCCCTGGGCGACACTGAGCTCCAGCCCTTCCACCGCGCGGAACGGGTTCTTCTCCGATCCGAATTCCACGGACAGGTTTTTGATTTGCAACAGACTCATGTTCTTGTCCTCAGGCGGCGCGCTTCAGCTTCGGGTCCAGCGCGTCGCGCAGGCCATCGCCCATCAGGTTGATCGCCAGTACCGACAGCAGAATGGTCAGGCCCGGCAGGGTCACCACCCACCAGGCGCTCTCGATGTAGTCGCGGGCCGAGGCCAGCATGGTGCCCCACTCCGCGGTCGGCGGCTGCACGCCCAGGCCCAGGAAGCCCAGCGCGGCGATTTCCAGGATGGCGGAGGAGAAGCTCATGGTGGCGTGCACGATCAAGGGCGCCATGCAGTTGGGCAGCACGGTGACGAACATCAGGCGGCCGAGACCGGCGCCGGCGACGCGGGACGCCACCACGTAGTCGCGGTTCAGTTCGGTCATCGCCGAGGCGCGGGTCAGCCGCACATAGGCCGGCAGCGACACGGTGGCGATGGCGATCATCGCGTTGGTCAGGCCCGGCCCGAGGATGGCCATGATGGCCACCGCCAGCAGCAAGGACGGCAGCGCCATCATGATGTCCATCAATCGCATGATGGATGCGCCCAGCGCCTTGGGGAAGAAGGCGGCCAACAGGCCCAGGATCACGCCCGGCACCAGCGCCATCAGCACCGACATCAGGCCGATGAACAGCGACAGCCGCGCGCCGTAGATCAGGCGCGACAGAATGTCGCGGCCCAATTCGTCGGTGCCGAACAGGAATTGCGCGCTGCCGGCGGCCTCCCAGGCCGGCGGCGTCAGCATGTGGTCGCGGTACTGCTCGATCGGGCTGTAGGGCGCGATCAGCGGCGCGAACAGCGCACAGGCGACGATGAACAGCACGAAAACGAGGCCGGCGACCGCGCCCTTGTTGTGGGAAAAGCCCTGCCAGAACTCCTTCAGCGGAGACGGATAGGACAGCGCCAGGTCGGCCGTCTGCGCGGCCGCGGTTTGATTGGTTTGGCTCATGTTGCGTCTCTGCTTACTTGGCGTGACGGATGCGCGGATTGGCGATGCCGTACAGGATGTCGACGACGAAGTTGGTGACGATCACCAGCGTGGCCACCATCAGGATGCCGTTCTGCACCACCGGGTAGTCGCGGCGGGCGATGGCGTCGATCAGCCATTTGCCGATGCCGGGCCAGGAGAAGATGGTTTCGGTCAGCACCGCGCCGCCCATCAGCGTGCCCACCTGCAGGCCGATCACGGTCAGCACCGGGATCAGCGCGTTGCGCAGGGTGTGGATGAAGATGACGCGCGCCGGCGACAGGCCTTTGGCGCGCGCGGTGCGGACGTAGTCCTCGCGCAGCACTTCCAGCATCGACGAGCGGGTCATCCGCGCGATCACCGCCAGCGGGATGGTGCCCAGCACGATGGACGGCAGGATCAGGTGCGACAGCGCGCTCTTGAACGCGCCGGCGTTGCCCTCGGGATCGGCCGCCTCGGCCAGCCAGCTGTCGATCAGCATGAAGCCGGTCTTGGGATGGATGTCGAACATCAGGTCCATGCGGCCGGACACCGGCGTCCAACCCAGCTTGACCGAGAAGAACATGATCAGGATCAGGCCCCACCAGAAGATGGGCATCGAGAAGCCGGTCAGCGAAATGCCCATCACGCCGTGGTCGAATATCGAGCCGCGCTTGATGGCGGCCAGCACGCCGGCCAGCAGCCCCCACACCATGGCGAACAGCAGCGCGGACAGCGCCAGCTCCAGCGTGGCGGGGAACAGTGTCTTGAACTCGGTCCAGACGCTGGTCTTGGTGACCAGCGACTCGCCGAGGTTGCCGTGCAGCAGATTGACGACGTAGTCGAAGTATTGGGCGTACAGCGGCTTGTCCAACCCCAGCCGGTGCAGCGCTTCGGCATGCATCTGGGGATCGAGCGTGCGCTCGCCCACCATCACTTCCACCGGGTCGCCGGGGATCAGGCGGATCAGCGCGAAAGTCAGCAGCGTGATGCCGAAGAAGGTGGGCACCAACAGGCCCAGCCTTCGCAGGATGAATGAAAACATGAAAACCTCTCCCGGACGCGCGCATGGCGCGGCGTCCTCAGACCTAGACATCGCGTGCAAGGAATCCGTACAGGAAAGGTAGAAACGCAAGACGCGCCGAGAAGGCGCGAAAGAGAAAACCGGGTGCCGGACAGCAGACTGGCAACTAAACCACCCACCAGCATTAGCTGCATCCACTGTCGCGGCAGGAGAGACAATAGCAGCGCGCTGTCCCGTCCCGCTTGACGCAGGTCAAACCGCCGTCACCGCCGGCCGACCGTCGTCCCATCTCTAACCATTTTCCTGTGCAGACACTGCCATGCCGCCGCGGCCGCCCTCTCTGCCGGAGGACTGGGTGCGACGGCACTTACGCCAGGCGGACGGAGCTTCCGCCCCGCCGCCGATTACGGTTACGCCTGGTTTGAAACCAGGCTTACTTGACGCTGACGCCGTAGAAGGAGTTCAGGCCGAACGGGCTGACCTTGAAGCCCTGCACCGACTTCAGCATCGGCTGATTGACGGTGGAGTGGGCGATGGTGGTCATCGGCACTTGCTGCTTCACGATCTCCTGCGCCTTCATGTACAGCTTGGTGCGCTCGGCGACGTTGGAAGTGGCCTTGCCCTTCTGGATCAGGTCTTCGAACGGCTTGTAGCAGAACTTGGAGAAGTTGTTGCCGTTCATCGCGTCGCAACCGAACAGCACGCCCAGCCAGTTGTCCGGATCGCCGTTGTCGCCGGTCCAGCCGATCAGCATCGAGTCGTGCTCGCCGGCCTTGGCGCGCTTCAGGTACTCGCCCCACTCGTAGGAGGTGATCTTGGCCTTGACGCCGATCTTGGCCCAGTCGGCCTGCACCATTTCCGCCATCAGCTTGGCGTTGGGGTTGTACGGACGCTGAACCGGCATCGCCCACAGCGAGATGTCGAAGCCGTTCGGGTAGCCGGCCTTGGCCAGCAGCGCCTTGGCCTTGGCCACGTCGTACGGCGCGTCCTTCAGGCTCTTGTTGTACGACCACTGGGTCGGCGGCATCGGATTGGTCGCGGCCTGGCCGGCGCCCTGGTATACCGCCTGCAGGATGGCCTTCTTGTTGATGGCCATGTCCAGCGCCTGGCGCACTTCCAGCTTGTCCAGCGGCTTGTGCTTGACGTTGTAGGCCAGGTAGCCCAGGTTGAAGCCGGCCTGGGACATCACGCTCATCTTCGGATCGGCCTTCATCGCGGCGATGTCGGTCGGGCGCGGGTAGGTGGTGATCTGGCACTCGCCGGCCTTCAGCTTCTGGTAGCGCACCGACGGGTCGGTGGTGATGGCGAACACCAGGTTGTCCACCTTCGGGCCATCAGCCTTGTTCCAGTAGTCCTTGTTGGCGGCGAAGCGGATCTGCGCGTCCTTCTGGTAGCGCTTGAAGACGAACGGGCCGGTGCCCACCGGCTGCTGGTTGATCAGCTGCGGCTTGCCGTCCTTCAGCAGCTTGTCCGCGTACTCGGCGGACTGGATGGAGGCGAAGCTCATCGCCAGGTTCTGCAGGAAGGCGGCATCCACCTTCTTCAGCGAGAACTTGATGGTGTACGGGTCTACCTTCTCCACCTTGGCGATGTTGGCGTCCATGCCCATATCGGTGAAGTAAGGGAATTCGGTCGGGTAAGCCTTGCGGAACGCGTTGCCCTTGTTGAGCATGCGGTCGAAGGTGAAGGCCACGTCGTCGGCGTTGAATTCGCGGGTCGGCTTGAAGTAGTCGGTGGTCTGGAACTTCACGCCCTTGCGCAGATGGAAGGTGTAGGACAATCCGTCCGAAGACACATCCCACTTCTCGGCCAGGCCCGGAATGACCTTGGTGCCGCCGCGCTGGAATTGCACCAGGCGGTTGAACACGGTTTCGGCCGAAGCGTCAAAGTCGGTGCCGGAGGTGTACTGGCCCGGGTCAAAGCCCGCCGGGCTGCCCTCGGAACAAAACACCAACGTCCCCGCGGCCTGCGATGCCACGGAAGCCCCAGCAATCGCGCCAGCAAGCAGCAACTTCTTGAAAGTTTGCATAATGTTTCCCTTCCTTTGTACAGACTAATTAGTCTTTTCTGATATTCAACCTGAGCATGTCTAGGCTTCGGCTGGTGGGGGATACATTATTCACAGAGGGCGCTTTTGACAAGCGCCCTCTGGCTTTTCATGCCTAATCCGACTATGACAATTCGTAAACGGAAAGTTAACTACACGCGGCGCAATATGACGGAACCCACGGAATAGCCGGCTCCAAACGAGGAAATGACGCCAACATCGCCGACGTTCAAATCATGCGAATGAAGATGGAAGGCGATGATGGAACCGGCGGAACTGGTGTTGGCGTAACGGTCCAGAATCACCGGGGCCTCCACCGTATCGGCCTCCCGGCCGAGCACGCGGCGGGCGATCAGCTGGTTCATCGCCAGGTTGGCCTGGTGCAGCCAGAAGCGGCGCACGCCTTCCGGCGCGATGCCCAGACCGCCCAAGTGGTCGACGATGTGCTCGCCCACCATCGGACACACTTCTTTGAACACCTTGCGCCCCTGCTGGACGAACAGCTTGTCGGGCTGGCCGACGCCGGTCTCGTCGCAACGGTTCAGGAAGCCGAAGTTGTTGCGGATATTGTTGGAGAACACCGTCGCCAGCTTGCAGCCCAGCACCTCGAAACGGTGCGCCGAAATGGCCGCGTCGGCGCGCTCCAGCACCACCGCGGTGCAGGCGTCGCCGAAGATGAAGTGGCTGTCGCGATCGCGGAAGTTCAGATGGGCGGAACAGATCTCCGGATTCACCATCAGCACCGCGCGCGCCTGGCCGGCTGCCACCGCGTTGACCGCGGTCTGGATGCCGAACGTCGCCGACGAGCAGGCCACGTTCATGTCGAAGGCGTAGCCATCGATTCCCAACGCCTGCTGCACTTCGATCGCCATCGCCGGATAGGGGCGCTGCATATTGGAGCAAGCGACGATCACCATGTCGATGTCGGCGGCGGCGCGGCCGGCGGCCTCCAGCGCCCGCCTGGCGGCGGCCACGGCCATCTCCGCCTGCACTGACAACTCGTCATTGCCGCGCTCGGGCAGATGGGGCGCCATTCTCGCCGGGTCCAGCACGCCGCTCTTGTCCATCAGGAAGCGCTGCTTGATGCCGGAAGCCTTTTCGATGAACTCCGCGCTGGATTCCGCCAGCGGCTCCATCGAACCGGCGGCGATGTCGGCCGCGCGGGCCTCGTTGCGCTCGCGCACGTAGGCATTGAACGCCTCGACCAGTTCGGCGTTGCCGACCGCGTGGGGAGGGGTGAACAAGCCCGTCCCGCTGATAACAACCTTATGCATCTTTTTATGTCCTCATCCCAACTGAGCAGGAACGAAAGCATGGCGGCGAACCCGGCCTTCCTCGGCCCGGCCGGTTGCGCCCGCCGCCACTCGGCGCCCTTGCGGGCGAATCTCGCGAAAATATTGCAGCGATTTTACACAGCACCCGGCGCGCAGGTGTAAGAAATCCATAGCCTTTAATGGCTTAAACCAAGTAAAATGCTCAACTTTGCGACTTCCGGCGCTAGGTTGCCTCGCCAAATACTTGACTATTTTAGTCGGATATTAGGTATAATCTGAGGCAGAACCACCACCCACCGGAACTGAACATCATGCGCCTTACCACCAAAGGACGTTTTGCCGTCACCGCGATGCTCGATCTCGCGATGCGCGAGGGAGGCGGGCCGGTCACCCTGGCCGGCATCAGCGAGCGCCAGAGCATCTCGCTGTCTTACCTTGAGCAGCTGTTCGGCAAGCTCAGACGCGCCGAACTGGTAGACAGCGTGCGCGGTCCCGGCGGCGGCTACACGCTCGCCAAACAGATCTGCGACATCTCCGTGGCCGACATCATCGTCGCCGTGGACGAGCCGGTGGACGCCACCCAGTGCGGCGGGCGCGAGAACTGCCGCGGCAGCCAGCGCTGCATGACCCACGACTTGTGGACCAACCTCAACGTCACCATTTTCGATTACCTCTCCAAGGTAAGCCTCGCCAGCCTGGTGGAAGAACAACACACCAAAGAGCAGCAAACCAAGGAGAGCAGCGTCGTGCAGGACAAGCGCGACAGCTGTAGCAGCTCCCGTGCAGCTGCCAGCAGCGCCCTGTGAGCGCATGAAAAATCTTGCGGAGATTAAATAAATGAGCCAGCCCAAGCTACCGATCTATCTGGATTACTCGGCCACCACCCCGGTGGACCCGCGCGTCGCCGAAAAGATGATTCCCTATCTGACCGGCAAGTTCGGCAACCCCGCCTCGCGCAGCCACAGCTTCGGCTGGGAAGCCGAGGAAGCCGTCGAGAACGCGCGCGCAGAAGTGGCCAAGCTGATCGGTGCCGATTCGAAGGAAATCGTCTGGACCTCCGGCGCCACCGAGTCCGACAACCTGGCGATCAAGGGCGCAGCCCAGTTCTACAAGAGCAAGGGCAAGCACATCATCACCGTCAAGACCGAGCACAAGGCGGTGCTGGACACCTGTCGCGAGCTGGAGCGCGTCGGCTTCGAAGTCACCTATATGGACGTGCAGGAAAACGGCCTGCTCGACATCGACGCCTTCAAGGCCGCCATTCGTCCCGACACCATCGTGGTGTCCGTGATGTACGTGAACAATGAAATCGGCGTCATCCAGGACATCCCGCAGATCGGCGAGATCTGCCGCGAGAAGGGCATCATCTTCCATGTCGACGCCACCCAGGCGCCGGGCAAGGTCAAGATCGACCTGAACACCCTGAAAGTGGACCTGATGAGCCTGTCCGCGCACAAGGCCTACGGCCCGAAGGGCATCGGAGCGCTGTACGTGCGCCGCAAGCCGCGCGTGCGCCTTGAGGCGCAGATGCACGGAGGCGGCCACGAGCGCGGCTTCCGCTCCGGCACCCTCGCCACCCACCAGATCGTCGGCATGGGCGAAGCCTTCCGCATCGCCCGCGAAGAGATGGACAGCGAAAGCGAGCGCATCCGCATGCTGCGCGACCGCCTGTGGAACGGCATCCAGGACATGGAAGAGGTGTACATCAACGGCGACGCCGACCAGCGCGTGCCGCACAACCTCAACGTCAGCTTCAACTTCGTCGAGGGCGAAAGCCTGATCATGGCCATCAAGGACCTGGCCGTGTCCAGCGGCTCCGCCTGCACCTCCGCTTCGCTGGAGCCGTCCTACGTGCTGCGCGCGCTGGGCCGCAACGACGAAATGGCCCACAGCTCGATCCGCTTCACGCTGGGCCGCTTCACCACCGAGGAAGAGATCGACTACGCGATCGCGCTGCTGAAGTCCAAGATCGGCAAGTTGCGCGAGCTGTCCCCGCTGTGGGAGATGTACAAGGACGGCGTGGATCTGAACAGCGTTCAATGGGCGGCCCACTGAGCCGATAACAGATGACCGGCCGCGGGGACTTGAATGAAGCCGCGGCCCGCAGGAGAAAAGACATGGCATACAGCGAAAAAGTGTTGGACCACTACGAAAATCCGCGCAACGTCGGTTCCTTCGACAAGGGCGACGACAGCATCGGCACCGGCATGGTCGGCGCGCCGGCCTGTGGCGACGTGATGAAGCTGCAGATCAAGGTGGGCGCGGACGGCGTGATCGAAGACGCCAAGTTCAAGACCTACGGCTGCGGCTCCGCCATCGCCTCCTCGTCGCTGGTGACCGAGTGGGTGAAGGGCAAGTCGCTGGACGAGGCGCTGACCATCAAGAACACCGCGATCGCCGAGGAGCTGGCGCTGCCGCCGGTGAAGATCCACTGCTCCATCCTGGCCGAAGACGCGATCAAGGCCGCGGTGGAAGACTACAAGCAAAAACACGGCAAGTAAGCGGAGGCGACTGATGGCACTCACTCTTTCCGAACGCGCCGCCCAGCATGTCGGCGCCTTCCTCGCCAAGCGCGGCAAGGGCCTGGGCGTGCGCCTGGGCGTCAAGACCTCCGGCTGCTCTGGCATGGCCTACAAGCTGGAGTTCGTCGATGTCGAGAACGGCGAAGACGTCCGCTTCGAAAGCTACGGCGTGGCCATCTACACCGACGCCAAGAGCCTGGCCTACCTCGATGGCACTGAGCTGGACTATGTGAAGGAAGGCCTGAACGAGGGGTTCCGCTTCAACAACCCCAACGTCAAGAACGAGTGCGGCTGCGGCGAGAGCTTCAACGTCTGACCCCCCGCCGCCCCGGGGCGGAGCGTTGACGCGCAAGCGCTGATGCTCCGCCTTCGTTATTTCAGTCCCTATGCCTTGGTCCGGACGCATCGATGAACCACGATTTCAACCAGGATTTCTTCAGCCTGTTCGGCCTGCAGCGCCGCTTCGCGATTGATGCGGCTGGCCTAGACGCCGCCTGGCGCGCGGCCGCCGCCCAGGTCCATCCCGACCGCTACGCCGCCAGTTCCGACGCCGAAAAGCGCAGCGCGCTGATGCTGGCGACCCGGGTCAACGAAGCCTACCAGACGCTGAAGTCGCCGCTGAACCGCGCCCGCTACCTGCTGCAGCTGTCCGGCGTGGATACCCAGGAAGAGAACAACACCCGGATGCCGGGCGACTTCCTGATGGCGCAGATGGAATGGCGCGAGAGCATAGACGACGCCCGCGCCGACGTGGACGCGCTGGAGTCGCTGTCGCGCCGCCTGCGCGCCGAGGTCAAGGACCTGCAAGCCGAGCTTGAAGCCGCGCTGGACGCCCGCGCCGACTTGGACGCCGCCGCAGTCCTGGTGAGAAAATTGCGCTTCATGGAAAAGCTGGACCAGGAGATCGGCGACGCCATCGGAAACCTGCTGGACTGAGTCCCGCGCGCCGCCGCTCCCGAGCAACGACATAAAGATCAAGACATGGCTCTACTGCAAATCGCCGAACCCGGCCTTTCCTCCGCCCCCCACCAGCACCGCCTGGCCGTGGGCATAGACCTGGGCACCACCAACTCGCTGGTGGCCACCGTCAGGAGCGGCTCCGCCGCCGTGCTCCCGGACGAAACCGGCCGCAGCCTGCTGCCATCGGTGGTGCGCTACGGCGACGAAGGCGTGCTGGCGGTCGGCTACGACGCGCAGAAGGAACAAAACCGCGATCCACACAACACCATCGTCTCGGTGAAGCGCTTCATGGGCCGCGGCGTCAGCGACATCAAGGACGCCGGCAGCCTGCCCTACCGCTTCGTCGACGCGCCGGGCATGGTGCAGCTGGTCACCCGCGCCGGCGTCAAAAGCCCGGTCGAGGTGTCGTCCGACATCCTGCGCGCGCTGAAAGACCGCGCCGAAGAGAGCCTGGGCGGCGAGCTGACCGGCGCGGTGATCACCGTGCCCGCCTACTTCGACGACGCCCAGCGCCAGGCCACCAAGGACGCCGCGCGCCTGGCCGGCCTCAATGTGCTGCGCCTGCTGAACGAACCCACCGCCGCCGCCATCGCCTACGGCCTGGACAACGGCAGCGAAGGCACATACGTCGTATACGATCTAGGGGGCGGCACGCTGGACGTGTCCATCCTCAGGCTGACCCGCGGCGTGTTCGAAGTGCTGGCCACCAGCGGCGACTCCGCGCTGGGCGGCGACGACTTCGACCACCGCGTGTTCTGCTGGCTGCTGGAACAGGCCGGGGTGACCGCGCCGTCGGCGCACGACATGCGCCTCTTGCACACCCGCGCCCGCGAAGCCAAGGAAGCGCTGACCGACCACGCCAGCACCCGCGTCACCGCGATCCTTTCCGACGGCCAGTCGCTGGACCTGGAACTGGACCAGGCCACGCTGCACGCCATCACCAAGACGCTGGTCGACAAGACCCTCACGCCGGTGCGCAAGGCGCTGCGCGACGCCAGAATCACGCCCGAAGACATCCAGGGCGTGGTGATGGTGGGCGGCGCCACCCGCATGCCGCACGTGCAAAAAGCCGTGGCCGACCACTTCGGCCGCGCGCCGCTGACCAACCTCGATCCAGACAAGGTGGTGGCGCTGGGCGCCGCCATCCAGGCCAATGTGCTGGCCGGCAACAAGCAGGACGACGAGTGGCTGCTGCTCGACGTGCTGCCGCTGTCGCTGGGCATCGAGACCATGGGCGGCCTGACCGAGAAGATCATCCCGCGCAACAGCACCATTCCGGTTGCGCGCGCGCAGGACTTCACCACCTTCAAGGACGGCCAGACCGCGATGTCCATCCACGTGCTGCAGGGCGAGCGCGAGCTGGTCTCCGATTGCCGCAGCCTGGCCAAATTCACGCTGACCGGCATCCCGCCGATGGTGGCGGGCGCCGCGCGCATCCGCATCACCTTCCAGGTGGACGCCGACGGCCTGCTGTCGGTCACCGCGCGCGAGCAGACCTCGGGCGTGGAGTCCAGCATCGAGGTCAAGCCGTCCTACGGCCTGTCCGACGACGAGATCAGCCGCATGCTGACCGACTCCATGGCCAACGTGCAGGAAGACATCGAGGCGCGCAAGCTGCGCGAGGCCATTGTCGACGCCGAAAGCCTGCGCGACGCCACCATCAACGCGCTGGCGCAGGACGGCGACCTGCTGGACGACGCCGAGCGCGCCGAAGTGGAAGCCGCCGCCGCCGCAGTGGGAACCGCCATCGCCGCGGGCGTCACCCGCCGCATCAACGAGGCCAGCGCCGCGCTGAACCACGCCACCGAAACCTTCGCCTCCCGCCGCATGGACCGCAACATCCAGCGCGCGCTGAAGGGCCACAAGATTACCGATCTGTAAGGATACGCCATGCCGCGCATCATCGTTTTGCCTCACCCGGACCTGTGCCCGGAAGGCGCCGTGATAGACAATGTAGAAACCGGCCAGAGCATCTGCGACGCGCTGCTCGCCCACGACATCGAAATCGAACACGCCTGTGAGATGTCCTGCGCCTGCACCACCTGCCACTGCATCGTCCGCGAAGGCGGCAACTCGCTGAACGAGGCCGACGAGCTCGAAGAAGACCTGCTGGACAAGGCCTGGGGCCTGGAGGCGCAATCGCGCCTGTCCTGCCAGGCCATCGTCGCCGACGAGGATCTGGTGATCGAGATCCCGAAGTACACGATCAACCACGCCCGCGAACACCATTAAGGAGCAGGCCCTGAAATCCCGGCGGCAGCGTTGCGCCGCCTTGCCGTACTATGTGTACTGTCTGCGGCGGCGCGCCTCCCCGCTGCCGCTGCGCTGGATTTCATGACCTACTCCCGCTCAGGAGACATCTATGAAATGGACCGACGTTAACGACATCGCCATCGAACTGGCGGACGCCTACCCGGACGTGGACCCGAAGACCGTGCGCTTCGTCGACCTGCACAACTGGGTGGTGGAGCTGCCCGGCTTCGACGACGACCACGCCCGCGGCGGCGAGCGCGTGCTGGAAGCGATCCAGCAGGCGTGGATAGACGAAGCGGAGTGATCGCTTCACGGCAAAGGCCCCGGAATAAGGGGCCTTTGTCTTGCGGCCTCGGCGTCGCGTGAAAATCGCCGCCGGCCGGTTTATCATCGACAGACGCGCGCCGGCCTTCGCCGGCGCCCCGCTACGGAGCCGCCATGTTCACGCTGATCATCGGCAACAAGAACTACTCCCCCTGGTCGCTGCGCCCCTGGCTGCTGCTGAAGATGCTGGACGAGCCGTTCAAGGAGCAGCAGATCGATCTCTACCTGTCCGACAGCAAGGCCCGCATCCTGGCGGCCAATCCGGCCGGCAAAGTGCCGGTGCTGGTGGACGACAAGCTCAGGATATGGGATTCGCTGGCCATCTGCGAATACCTGGCCGAATGCTTTCCCGCCGCCGGGCTGTGGCCCACCGACAGCGCGCTGCGCGCCGTCGCCCGCTCCATCGTCGCCGAGGTCCACTCCGGCTTCGCCGCGCTCAGGGAAAACCTGCCGATGGACATCACGCTGCGCCAGGTGGATTACGAGAGCTCGCCGGCAGTGGAATCCGACATCGCGCGCGTGATCGCGCTGTGGGAAGAGCAGCGCGAACGGCACGTCGCCGACGGCGAGTTCCTGTTCGGCGGCTTCACCATCGCCGACGCCTGCTTCGCGCCGATCTGCACCTGCTTCCAGACCTACAACGTCAGGCTGCCGGAGCGCTCTCAAGCCTATGTCCGCCATATCCTGTCCCTGCCCGCCATGCAGGAATGGTATTCGGCGGCGGCCGCGGAAAGAAAACGCCCGTTCTGAGTCAGAGAATGTCGCAAAACGGGTGGATCAACGCGCCATAAGTCATTAGAATGGCGCGTTTTTTACATTTTCATTACGTCAAGGATTTCACATGAGCACCCCGTTCATCATTGGCGTTGCCGGCGGCAGCGGCAGCGGAAAAACCACGGTAACCAACAAGGTGCTGGAGACCATTGGTTCCGAGATGGCGGCGGTGATCATCCAGGACTACTACTATCGCGACCAGAGCCACCTGACTTTCGAACAGCGCCTGGGCACCAACTACGACCATCCGCAAGCGTTCGACTGGCCGCTATTGATCTCCCATATCGACGATCTGCGCAATGGCCGCTCCATCGAGATGCCGGTGTACGATTTCTCCAATCACACCCGCTCCGACAAGACCGTCACCGTGCAGCCGGCGCCGGTGATCGTGATCGAAGGCCTGTTCCCGCTGTACGACGCCGCGCTGCGCGAGATGATGTCGCTGAAGATCTTCGTCGACACAGATTCCGACGTCCGCTTCATCCGCCGCCTGAAACGCGACATCGCCGAGCGCGGCCGCACCATGGAAAACGTGATCGAGCAATACCTGTCCACCGTGCGCCCGATGCACAACCAGTTCATCGAGCCGACCAAGCGCTTCGCCGACGTGATCCTGCCGCACGGTGCCAACGATCCGGCGGTGGACATCATCACCACCAAGGTCGCCAGCCTGATGGTGTGACGGCGCAAGACGCCATAGACGCGAAAGCCGCCCCAGGGCGGCTTTTTGCTTGCCCGGTTGACGCCGCCGGCCGCGCGGACGGACAATCGCCGCTCGCGCCATCCGGCGCGCATGATCAAGGACACACGATGCACACCATCAAACCGCGCAATCCGCTGGCTTGCGCCGCCATCCTGAAAAAGGGAGGCGCCCACGGCCGCAGCCGATCCGGCCTGCGCCAATCGCAGAAACACTCTCTCTGGGCGGAACTGGAAGACTGGCGCGAAGAGCGCGACCGGCAGCCGATGGCCGCCGCCCGCGCCCAGGACGCCGATGAGGCGTTTTTCTCCGCCGAGTTTCCAAAAGCAACAGGCCATCATCCGATGGCCTGTTGCTTTTGGGCGCTCGTCCGCTAACAATTCCGCACACTCCGTTTACACAACGCCACAAGCGCTGCCCGTAAAATAGAGGGCGTCTCAATCGGAAATGTCGCCATGAAATGGATAAGCACCGCTCTGCTGCTGCTCTCGCTCGCCGGCTGCGGCAGCATGGGCCTGAAGAAGCCTGAAGTCAGCCTCAGCAATATCGAGCCCGGCAGCAGCACGCTGTTCGAGCAGAACTTCGCGGTGACGCTGCGCGTCGCCAACCCCAACCCCATCCCGCTGAACGCCAGCGGCGTCGACTTCGAGCTGATGCTGGGTGGAGAAAAACTGGGCGGCGGCAGCAGCAACCAGCCGCTGTCCATCCCCTCGCGCGGCGAAGGCACGGTCACCTTGCAGGTGCATACCTCGCTCGCCGCCTGGATACGGCAGCTGGCCAACTGGCAGCAGCTGCCTGGCGGCAAGCTGAACTACGAGATCCGCGGCCAGCTGCATGACCTGGGCGGCCTCAAGGACCTGCCCTTCGACAACAAGGGCGAGTGGCAGCTGCCCAAGCGCTGATCACTGCTGCTCCACCGCCAGGCAGTTGTTGCCGTCGAAGCTGACGCTCAGCACTTCCTTGGTCTTCTTGTCGACGACGAAGTTGGTGGTGCATTCGTAGTGGACGGTGCCGCCGCCGGTCATGCCGTTGCTGACCCAGCGTCCCGGGGTTTCCACCACCCGGGACTGCCCGTCCTTGTCGGTCATCGTCAGCTTGGTGCCCGGCTCGTAACGGGTGTTCTCCTGCAGCGGCCGCTGCTCGGTGCTTTCCTTCACATAGGTGTACAAGCTGTTGCCGTTGGGCATCTGCATGGTCTTGGTCGGCGCGCCCCACTGCGCCAGCAGCTCGTTGACGTCGCGGCCCTGCCAGCGATACACCTTCTGCGCATAGCCCTGCTGGGTGGGGAACATCGCGCAGCCGGCCAGGCTCAGCGCCAGCAACGGCAAGCATAACTTCTTCATCATTAGCCTTTTCCGATTGATAACGTTGCGACATTCTCGCGTCTAGGCAATAAAAACGCCAGCCCACAGGCTGGCGTCGGCACCGGGAAATGGCCCCCGTTTACAATTTGAAGCGGCTGAACGCCTGCCGCATGCCGCGCGCCACCCCATCCAGCGTGCTCAAGGTCCGCTGCGCGCTTTGCAGCGCCGCGTCGGAATCCAGAATCTTGTTGTTGATCGACTCGGTGCTCTGCGCCATCGCCGTGGTGGCGTTGTGCTGCTCGCCGGTAGACAGCGCCACATCGCCTATCTTCTCCACCACCAGCTTCATCGCGCGGGTGATGTCCACCAGGCGCTCGCGCGCCAGCTCGGTCTGCGCCGCGCTGCCGTCCACCGCGCCGATGGTGCTATCCATATTGCCCACTGCCTTGCCGGTCTCAGCCAGGATGTTCTGCACCATGTCGCCGATCTCGACGGTGGCGCTGCCGGTGCGCTCGGCCAGCTTGCGCACTTCGTCGGCCACCACGGCGAAGCCGCGGCCCTGCTCGCCCGCGCGCGCCGCTTCGATCGCCGCGTTCAGCGCCAACAGATTGGTCTGGTCGGCGATGTCGCGGATCACGCCGGTGATCTTGGAGATTTCCTGCGAGCGCTGCTGCAGCGAGGCCAGCAACGCCGACAGCTCGCCCACCGACCGGCTGGTGCGCGCCATTTCGCCGCTGATGCGCTGCAGCTCATCGGCGCTGGCCTGGGAATTGGCGCCGGTGTCGCGCGCCAGTTCGTCGGTTTCGCGGGTGGCGTCGGCGATGTGGGAAATGCTCACCGTCACCTGCTCGATCGCCGCGGCGTTGGAGCTGGAGATGTCGGCCAGCATATGGGAATCCTCGGCCAGCCGCGCCACGTCGGCTCCGACCGCGATCACGCCTTGCGCCAGTTGCTCGGCCTCGGAACGCAGTTCGCGGAACATGCCGTTCAGGCGGCCGACGAACTGGTTGAACGCCTCGGCCATCTGCGCCACTTCATCGCTGCCCTCGGCCTCGATGCGGCGGGTCAGGTCGCCTTCGCCCTGGGATATCTCGCGCAGCGCGTCGCGCACCTGGAACAGGCCGCGCAGCAGACGGCGCAAGTAGGCGCCGGCCAGCAGCTGGGTGACTGCCAGCGCGGCCAGCAGCGACAGCGCCATCGACGCCATCATCCGCCGCAGCGGCGCGTCCAGAAGCTCGCGGTCCACCACCACGCCCAGCACCCAGTCGCTGCCTTCCACCGAGCTCAGCCGCAGCATGCGGCTCACTCCGTCCAGCTGCACCGTCGCCAGCTCGGGCTTGTCCAGCAGGCCGGCGATGCGGGCCGCATCCATGCCCGGCATCAGCTCGGACAAGGGTTTGAGCGCGGCGTCGCCCTTGGGATAGGCGATCAGCTTGCCGTCCTTGCCCATCAGGAACACGAAGCCGTTGCCCGGCAAGGACACCGACAGCACCGACTTCACCAGCTGGCCGATGGCGATGTCGCCGCCGACCACCTTGTTGCCGGCCGGCAAAGCCTGGGCCACGGTGATCACCAGGTCCTTGATCGACGCGCTGGCGGGCTTGTACGGCGCGGTGACGATCACGCCGCCCTGCGCCTTGGCCGCCTTGAACCAGGCGCGCGAGGCCGGATCGTAGTCCGGATTGGGTTTCTGCTTGCCGGGAATGGAATACACCATGCCCTTGCTGTCGCCGTCGCCGACGAAGATCTGGGCATAACCGCCGGCTTCGGCCAGCTGCTGCAGATACAGGGTGGGGTCGGCTTCGCCGCCGTGGCGGACGGCGCTGGCGATGATCTGCTTGCGCTGCTCCAGCCAGGATGAGACGAATCGCTGCTGGCCGGTGATGGCCAGGTCCAGCTGGGCGGATACGCCGGATGACAGGTTGTCGCGGAATTGGAAATAGGCGCTGACGGCGGTGCTCAGCGTGGCCACCAGCATGGCCAGCGCCAGCAGCAGGGCAATCTTGCTTCGTATGGATTTCATGGCAATCGGCTTGTAGCTTCTCTCTCGTTGCCAATCCTCCGGACAGCGAAAAGGGCGTCGATGACGCCCTTTGTGTTCCGCCGGCTTGCGTCGGCGCATGCCGTTCATCACGGCTTGTAAGGATTGGCGCATATTTAGACCGGGTGGATTGTAAACAACGTTTACAATCACGGGGATAAAGCGCCAATCGATTATGCAAATGGTTTTGATTTTCCTGAAAAAACCCCTTCAAACCATGGCTTTTTCGCCACACCGGCGAGCCGGCGCGGCGAAAACGCTTACAGCTTGAAGCGGCCGAACGCGCCCTGCATATTGTGGGCCAGCTGCTTCAGCGACTCCAGCGTCTGCATCGCGCCCTGCAGCGCGGCGTCGGAGTCCAGGATCTGATTGTTGATGGACTCGGTGCTCTGCGCCATCGCCGTGGTGGCGTTGTGCTGCTCGCTGGTGGACAGCGCCACGTCGCCGATCTTGTCTATCACCTGCTGCATCGCGTCGCTGATGGCGATCAGTCGGCCGCGCGCCTGGCTGGTCAGCTCCACGCTGGTATCCACCGCGCCGACCGTGCGCTGCATATTGCCCACCGCCTTGCCGGTTTCGCTCAGGATGTTCTCCACCATCTCGCTGATTTCCACCGTCGCCTTGCCGGTGCGCTCGGCCAGCTTGCGCACTTCGTCGGCCACCACCGCGAAGCCGCGGCCCTGCTCGCCGGCGCGCGCGGCTTCGATCGCCGCGTTCAGCGCCAACAGATTGGTCTGGTCGGCGATGTCGCTGATCACATTGGTGATCTTGGAGATTTCCTGCGAACGCTGCTCCAGCGATGCCAGCAGCGCCGACAGCTCGCTCACCGACTGGCTGGTCTGCTCCATCTCGTTGCTGATGCGCTGCATGTCGCCGGCGCTCTCGCGGGAGTGCTCGCCGGTATTGCGCGCCAGCGAATCGGTTTCGCGGGTGGCGTCGGCGATGTGCGAGATGCTGACAGTCACTTCCTCGATCGCCGCGGCGTTGGAACTGGAAATGTCGGCCAAACGGTGCGAATCCGCGGCCACCTGCTTCACCGCGCCGCCCACTTCAATCACGCCGTGCGCCAGTTGGTCGGCCTCGCCGCGCAGCTCGCGGAACATGCCGTTCAGGCGGCCGACGAACTGGTTGAAGGCTTCGGCAGTCTGCGCCACTTCGTCTTCGCCGTGGATCTCGATGCGGCGGGTCAGATCGCCCTCGCCTTGCGAGATTTCATGCATCGCGTCGCGCACCTGGATCAGGCCGCGCAGCAGGCGGGTCAGGTAGCCGGAGCTCAAGGCCACCAGCACCAGCAGCACAATGGCCACGCCGCCGGAGATCAGCCAGATCAGCTGAGTCACCGGCGCCAGCACCGCTTCCTCGTCGGCGGCCACGCCCATCACCCAATCGGTGTTGGCCACCGGCTTCAACGTCACCAGGAAGGTGCGGCCGTCGATGTCCAGCGGGGCCACGTCGCCGCTGCCTACCAATTGCTGGAAGCGGCTGTCGTCCAGGCCCGGGATCAGCTCGTTGATCGGGCGCAGTTCCTGGCCCGGCTTGGGATAGGCGATCACCTTGCCCTGGCGGGTCAGCAGGAAGGCATGGCCGTCGCCGGCGAGCTTGATGTCCAGCACCGACTTCACCAGCTTGTCGATCAGGATGTCGCCGCCGACCACGATCTCCTGGCCCTGGGCCTTGTCGGCGATGGTGATCACCAGCTTGTCCTTGGTCTCAGGCTCGGAATCCTTGTACGGATCGGTGACGATCACGCCGCCCTGCGCCTTGGCCTGCTGGTACCACGGGCGCTGCGCCGGCTGGTAGTCTGCGCTCGGCTTGGGACGGCCCGGCACCGAGTAGAACATCTCGCCGCTGTCGCCGTGGCCGGCATAAATGATGTTGAAGCCGCCGCCCTTGGCGATCTGCTGCAGGTAGTAGCTGGCCTCCGGGTCGCCGGCGCGGGACAGGCTGGCGGTGATCAGGTTCTTGCGCACGGTCAGCCACTCCGATACCAGCCCGCCCTGCAGCTGCAGAACCTGGGTGACCTCGCGCTTGGCTTCGTCGTAGGCGTGATTGCGAATGTTCAGGCAGGCGATGACTGTCACGCTGATCGTGGCGACCAGGATGGACACCGCCGTCAACAAGATGAGCTTGTGTCGGATGGAGCGCATGAAATGATAAGCCGATGCTGATAAAAGCTTTATTATCCGTCATATCAGCTGGCACGCATTGTTAAAAATCACATACCATTTAAATACTTACAGCAAATTTAAATCAAACAGCGCTTAATCCTGCCTCTTCCTGCCCGCCGCGCCATGCAGCCGTCAGCCGCAGCAACAGCGCGTGGATGAATTGCCGCAACGGGTCGGCGTCGCAGCGCGGATGCCAGGCATGCTCGACGGCGATCTCCAGCATCGTGTCGGCCACCGGCCGCAGCATCAGCCCGCCCGCCTCCGTTCTCAACACCCGGCCGATCAACTCCGGCAGCACCGCCACCGCCGGCAGGCGCTCCAACAGCAAGGGAATCGCCAGCAGGCTGGCAGTGGAGGCGATCACCCGCCGCGTCAGGCCCTGCGCGGCCAGATAGTCGTCGACCAGGCTGGCGCTGTTGCCGATATAGGATGTGTACAGGTGCGGCGGCTGCGCCAACGCGGCCGCGTCCAGCGCCGCCGGCAGCGCCAGCCGCCCGGCGTGGTGCGCGCAGACGAAGCGGTTGCGGAACAGCGCTTGCCGGGACAGCCGCGCGGCGCGCGCCGGAAAATGGCCGATGGCGCCGTCTATCCGCCGCGCCTCCAGCGCCGCCTCAGCCTCGCCGGCAGCCATCGCCGCCACCTCCAGCCGCAGGCCGGGCGCCTGCTGCTGCAAGGCGGCGATCAAATCCGGCAGCAGGGCCGCTTCCAGCAAATCCGGCATCGCTAGCCGGTAAACGCCGTCCAGCGCCATCGGGTCGAAAGCCGGCGGCGCCAGCAGCCGCTGCGCCTCGGCCAGCCACGCTTCCAGCGCCGGCAGCAGCGCCTCGGCGTAAGGCGTGGCCGTCAGCCCGCGGCCGTCGCGGCACAGCAAGGGGTCGCCGCACTGCTCGCGCAGCTTTTTCAGGATATGGCTGACCGCCGGCTGGCCCAGGCACAGCAAGTCGGCGCTGCGGCTGACGCTGCGCGTGCTGAGCAGCGCGTGCAAGGCCACCAGGCTGTTCAAATCCAGCCGCCGCAGCTTCTGTGTGTCAATATCACTCACAGTAATATATCCAATGAAAAACATCGATTTTATTAAATCATAAGCGCTTTCTACACTGGCGGCATCCCCACCCTCGGATGCCGCGCATGCACGCTTTTTCCCATCAACCCCACTGGAGCCGGCTGGCGGCGATCGCGCTGATCGCCTGGCTGGAATTCCTGCAGAGCGGCCTGCTCAATTTCGCCTCGTCGCAGGTGATGGGCGGCGTCGGCGCAGGACCGGAAGAGTTCAGCCAGGCGGCGATGGCCTACGCGCTGTGCGCGGTGGTGGCGCTGTTCAACCATCAATGGTGCGTCGAGCGCTTCGGCTCACGCCGCCACCTGCAAGGCTCCATCCTGCTGTTCGCGCTGGGCGCGCTGCTCGCGGGCAGCGCCTCGTCGCCGGCCGGCTTCATCTCCGGCCGCGCGGTGCAGGGCCTGGGCGGGGCCGCCTTCTTCACCGCAGCCCGTCTCGAAGTGGCGCAACTGCCGCCCGCCAAGCGGGGGGCGGGCCTGGTCGCCTTCGGCCAGGCGTTGCTCTTGGGCAGCGCGCTGGGGCCGCTGCTGGGCGGCGTCTTGCTGCAGGCCTATGGCTGGCGCGCGCTGTGCTGGGGCATCCTGCCCTTGCTGCCGCCCGCCTGGTGGGCGGCCGGCCAATTGCCGCGGCGGCCGCCGGCGCATCGCCCCGCGCATTATCCAACCTGGGCCTTCATGCTGCTGCTGGCCGCCGCCTTCCTGCTGCAATGGCTGATCCAGCAGACGCCTTACCAGCTGTTCGCCCATCCCCGATGGCTGGCCGGCCTGGCCGCGGCGGCCGTCGCCGCCTTCCTGCTATTTCGCGCGACGCACCGCCGCCAGGCATCCGACCGCCGCCGCTGGCGGCCGCTGCGCCGCCCCGGCTACCGGCTGGGGCTTGTCGGCTATAGCTGCTGCTACCTGCTGGTATCGGCCAACAGCTACATCCTGCCGATGCTGTCGGTACAGGCGCTGGGCTTCGACCTGCCCACCAGCGGCATGCTGCTGTCGGTCAGCTATCTGGCCGGCATCGCCTTCGCGCTGCTGTACGCCAAGCTGCTGCTGAAGGGCAAGGCGCCCGGCCCGACGGAGACCATGGCCTATGGCTGCCTGCTGCTGGCCGGCTACGGCTGGTTGATGAGCGGCCTGAACGGCGAGGCGACGCTGGGCCGGATCGCCTCCATCCTGCTGCTCAATGGCGGCTTCATGTCTCTGTTCATCATGGCTGTGGCGCAAAGCGCCTTTCGCGATATCGCCCCGGCGGCGTTCGGCCGCGCCTACCAGACCAAAAACATCGTGCGCCAGGTATCGATCTCGGCCGGCGTCGCCTTGGCCAGCGTGTTCATGCAGGCGCGCAACGCGCTGCATTACAGTCGTTTGTCCGAGCGTTTTTCCTGGAATTCGCCACAGTTTCTCGACTCATTGCATCAATTACGACAATTCATGCCCGATTTGAGCGATACTCAACGCCTCGGGGTGCTGGCCGGCGAACTCGCCCGGCAAGCCACGCTGGTTTCCTGCCTGGACTTCTTTCGCCTGGAAAGTTGGATAGGCCTGGCGCTGGCGGCCTGCCTGCTCGCGGCCAGAAAGACCGGCTGAGCCGGCGCTCCGTGGCATCTCAGTTCCAGCGGGAAGAATCAAATCATGCGCAAAAGCGGCCAATCGGAGACCTTCAACAAGATTGTCGAAGCAAGCCTGCAACTGTTCAATCAGGAAGGCGAGCGCGTCATCACCACCAACCACATCGCCGAGCGGATGAACATCAGCACCGGCAAGCTCTACTATCACTTCCGCAACAAGGAAGAGATCATCAACGAGCTGTACCATCGCTACGTGAAAGGCATGGCGGAGCAGCTGTCGTCGGCGCTCAGCCACAGCAACTCGATCGAGGCGATGGTGATGGCGATGGAAAAGACGCTGCGCCACATCTGGAGCTTCCGCTTCCTGCCCAAGAGCCTGCCCAGCCTGTTCTGCATCAATCCTCAACTGGAGGAAGAGCACCAGCAGCTGTCGCGCGGCCAGCTCAACGGCAAGCTGGGCCAGCTGTTCACCCGCCTGCGCGAACAGGGCATGATCCTGGTCGACGACCAGCAGCTCTCCCACCTGGTGCAGCACTTCCAGATGGTGCAGACCGGCTGGATCAGCACCATCAAGCAAAACGCCAGCGCGGCGGAACTGGACAAGCTGATCCAGAACGGTTGCCGCAGCCTGATGTATCTGCTGACGCCCTACGTCAGCCCGCGCTTCCAGTCGCCGTTCGAACGCGCCTGCGCGCGCTTCGCCTGAACGCCGCCGCTCTGGCAGCGATAAAAAAACACCCCGCGAGAGATCACGGGGTGTTTTGTTTCCTGCCTGCCGGCCCGGCTAGCGGACCGGCGGTCACGGTTTAGATCATGCCCTTGCTCTTCAGCAGGTCGAACATGGTCTTGCCGATTTCGGCCGGGCTGCGGGTGTAGGCGATGCCGGCCTTCTCGAAGGCCTTGAACTTCTCTTCCGCCGTGCCCTTGCCGCCGGAGATGATGGCGCCGGCGTGGCCCATGCGCTTGCCCTTCGGCGCGGTGACGCCGGCGATGTAGCCGACTACCGGCTTGGTCACATAGGACTTGGCGAACTCGGCGGCCTCTTCCTCGGCGGAACCGCCGATTTCGCCGATCATCACGATGGCGTCGGTGTCCGGATCGTCCTGGAACAGGCGCAAGGCGTCGATGTGGCTGGTGCCCGGGATCGGATCGCCGCCGATGCCGATGCAGGTGGACTGGCCCAGGCCCAGCGCGGTGGTTTGCGCCACGGCTTCATAGGTCAGCGTGCCGGAACGCGACACGATGCCGATGCGGCCCGGGTTGTGGATGTGCCACGGCATGATGCCGATCTTGCACTCGCCCGGGGTGATGATGCCGGGGCAGTTCGGGCCGATCAGGCGGATGCCGGCTTCGTCGACGGCCTTCTTCACGTACAGCATGTCCAGGGTCGGCACGCCTTCGGTGATGCAGACGATCAGCTTCACGCCGCTGTCGATGGCTTCCAGGATGGAATCCTTGGCGAAGGCTGCGGGCACGTAGATCACCGAGGCGTCGGCCTGGGTCTGACGCACGGCGTCCTTCATGGTGTTGAACACCGGCAGGCCCAGATGCTCCGCGCCGCCCTTGCCCGGGGTCACGCCGCCCACGACCTTGGTGCCGACCTTCAGCGCCTGCTCGGCGTGGAAGGTGCCGTTCTTGCCGGTGAAGCCTTGCACCAGCACTTTGGTGTCTTTGTTTACCAATACGCTCATTTTGTATTCCTCAGCTCAGTGCGGGTCTCAGGCCACGGCCTTGACGGCGGCGACGATCTTCTCGGCAGCGTCGTTCAGACCCTGGGCGGAAGTCAGTTTCAGACCGGATTCGTCCAGGATCTTGGCGCCCAGTTCGGCGTTGTTGCCTTCCAGACGGACCACGACCGGCACGGTCACGTTCACTTCCTTTACGGCGGCGATGATGGCTTCGGCGATCATGTCGCAGCGGACGATGCCGCCGAAGATGTTGATCAGCACGCCTTGCACCGAGGTATCGGCCAGGATCAGCTTGAACGCTTCGATCACGCGCTCTTTGGTCGCGCCGCCGCCCACATCCAGGAAGTTGGCCGGCTGGCCGCCCTTCAGCTTGATGATGTCCATGGTGGCCATCGCCAGGCCGGCGCCGTTCACCATGCAGCCGATATTGCCTTCCAGGGCCACGTAGTTCAGGTCGAACTCGGAAGCCTTCACTTCACGCTCGTTCTCCTGGCTCTTGTCGCGCTGGGCCAGCAGTTCCGGGTGGCGGTACAGGGCGTTGGAGTCCAGGTTGATCTTGCCGTCCACGCAGGCCAGCTCGCCGTTTTCGCGCAGCGCCAGCGGGTTCACTTCGAACAGGGCGAAGTCATTCTCGACGAAGGCCTGGTAGGAACCCAGCATCAGCTTGCTGAACGCGGCGATCTGCGCGCCGGACAGGCCCAGCGCGAAAGCGGCGTCGCGCGCCTGGAACGGCTGCATGCCGACCAGCGGGTCCACTTCGATCTTGATGATCTTTTCCGGGGTCTCTTCAGCCACCTTCTCGATTTCCACGCCGCCTTCGGTGGAAACCATGAACACGACGCGCTGGCTGCCGCGGTCGACCACGGCGCCCAGGTACAGTTCGCGCTGCACCGGGTACATGTCTTCGCAGACAAGAACCGAGTTCACCGGCTGGCCGGCGGCGTCGGTCTGATAGGTCACCAGGTTGGTGCCGATCAGGGTCTTGGCGACTTCCGCGGCTTCTTCGCGGCTCTTCACCACTTTCACGCCGCCCGCCTTGCCGCGGCCGCCGGCGTGCACCTGGGCCTTGACGACGGCGAATTTGCCGCCCAGCTTGTCGTAAGCGGCAGCCGCTTCTTCCGGCGACTTGGCCAGAATGCCTTGTTGCACCGGCAGGCCGTAACGGCTCAGCAGCTCTTTCGCTTGGTATTCATGCAGGTTCATCTATGGTTTCCTTTCGGGGAAATGATGGCGGGCATGCGCCTCTGCCTCTATTCCTTGATCGCTTGCCAAACCTTGTTGGCGGAGCCGGCGCGCACCCCCCGGCGCGCGTTTTCCGGCCCTGTACCGGTCGGGTCGTGCGCATTGTACACGACCCGTGTTCACTCAACCGTGCAACGCGCGCTTGTCGGCGGCGAGGGCGGCTTCGTGGATCACTTCCGACAACGACGGGTGGGCGTGGACGATGCGCGCCAGGTCTTCGCTGGCGGCCTTGAATTCCATCGACACCACGCCTTCGCTGACCAGTTCGGACACCATCGGGCCGATCATGTGCAGGCCCAGGATGCGGTCGGTCTTGGCGTCGGCCAGGATCTTCACCGTGCCTTGCGCCTGGCCCAGGCCCAGCGCGCGGCCGTTGGCGCCGAAGCCCGACGTGCCCTTCTTGTACTCCACGCCCTCGGCCTTCAGCTGCTCTTCGGTCTTGCCGACCCAGGCAATCTCCGGAGAAGTGTAGATCACCCACGGGATCACACCGAAATCGACGTGCGGTTTCTGGCCGGCGATGCGCTCGGCCACGGCCACGCCCTCTTCCGACGCCTTGTGCGCCAGCATCGGGCCGCGCACCACGTCGCCGATCGCCCAGACATTGGGCAGATTGGTATGGCAATGGTCGTCCACGGCGACGAAGCCGCGCTCGTCAAGCTGCAGGCCGACGGTCTCGGCGCCCAGGCCCTGGGTGTTCGGCACGCGGCCGATCGATACGATCAGCTTGTCGAACTCGGCCTTCACCGCTTCGCCGTTCAGCTCGTAATTGACGGTGACGCTCTTCTTGCCGGCTTTCACTTCGCCGATCTTCACGCCCAGCTTGATGTCCAGGCCAGTGTCCTTGGTCAGCGTCTTGAACGCTTCCTTGGCGATCTGCTGGTCGGCGGCCGCCAGGAAGGTCGGCATCGCCTCCAGGATGGTGACTTCAGAGCCCAGGCGCTTCCACACCGAACCCATTTCCAGACCGATCACGCCGGCGCCGATCACGCCCAGGCGCTTCGGCACCGAGCTCAGCGCCAGCGCGCCCTCGTTGTCCAGCACCAGCTGGTTGTCGGTGGCCAGGCCCGGCAGCGCGCGCGGGCTGGAGCCGGTGGCCACGATCACGTGGCCGGCTTCCAGGGTGTCCACCACCTTGCCGCCGTCAGTGACTTCGATCAGCCACTTGTCGCCCTGACGGCCCTTGAAGGCGGCCAGGCCGTGGATGTTGGCGACCTTGTTCTTCTTGAACAGGAAGCCGATGCCGGCGGCGTTCTTGTTGATGATGTCGGTCTTGCGGGACAGCATCTGGCCGACGTCCATCTTGGCGCCGGACACGCTGATGCCGTGCTTGGCGAAGTCGTGCTGCACCGCGTGGAAGTTTTCCGACGACTGCAGCAACGCCTTGGACGGGATGCAGCCGACGTTCAGGCAGGTGCCGCCCAGCGACGGCTTGCCTTCCGGATTCTTGAACGCGTCGACGCAAGCGGCGCTGAAGCCCAGCTGGGCCGCGCGGATGGCGGCAACATAGCCGCCGGGACCGCCGCCGATCACTACAACATCAAACTGTTGGCTCATGGATTTTCCCTTGGGATCAGGCCTTGCCCACTTTGAACAGCAAGGCCCCGAAAGCGATCATGAACAGCGCGATGACGATCTTGCCGAACAACACGTAGCGGTCCTCGCGCATCCCCTGCTGGCGTTTCTTCCAGGTGAGGAACAACAAGGCCACCCCGGCCAATACCGAGGCGAACGCGTAAACCCAATCCGGCAGATTCATTCTGGCTCCGTTCATGCAAATTCAAACAGGCCGGCTTGCGCCGGCCCGGTGCTTCATTACAGGTCGAGCAGCAGACGCGCCGGATCCTCGATGGCGTCCTTGATCGCCACCAGGCTCAGCACCGCTTCGCGACCGTCGATGATGCGGTGGTCGTAGGATTGGGCAAGATACATCATCGGACGCACCACCACTTGACCGTTCTCAACCACGGCGCGCTCCTTGGTGGCGTGCATGCCCAGGATCGCCGATTGCGGCGGGTTGATGATCGGGGTGGACATCATCGAGCCGAAGGTGCCGCCGTTGGAGATGGTGTAAGTGCCGCCGGTCAGCTCTTCCACGGTCAGCTTGCCTTCCTGGGCGCGCTTGCCGAATTCGGCGATCTGCTTCTCGATGTCGGCCAGCGACAGCTGGTCGGCGTTGCGGATCACCGGCACCACCAGGCCGCGCGGGCTGCCCACGGCCACGCCGATGTCGAAGTAGCCGTGGTAGACGATGTCGTTGCCGTCCACCGAAGCGTTGACGATCGGGTATTTCTTCAGCGCGGCGACCACGGCCTTGACGAAGAAGCCCATGAAGCCCAGCTTGATGCCGTGCTCTTTCTCGAACTTGTCCTTGTACTTGGCGCGCAGGTCCATCACCGGCTTCATGTTCACTTCATTGAAGGTGGTGAGGATGGCGTTGGTCTGCTGCGACATGATCAGACGCTCGGCCACGCGCTGGCGCAGACGGGACATCGGCACGCGCTGCTCGGCGCGGCCGGACAGGATGCCGGCCACGTTGACGGCGGTCGGGGTGGTGGACAGCGCGCCGCCGGAACCGATCACCGGGCCGGCCTGGGCTGGAGCGGCTTGCTTGGCGGCCTGCACGTCTTCCTTCAGCACGCGGCCGTCGCGGCCGGAGCCGGCCACCTTGGACAGGTCCACGCCGGTTTCCGCGGCCAGCTTGGCTGCGGACGGCATCGCGGCGGCGCCGGCGGCCGGAGCGGCCTGCACCGGAGCGGCGGCGGCGGGCGCCGGGGCTGCGGCGGCGGCCGGAGCGGCGTCGCCTGCCTTGGCGGCGGTATCGATCTTGGCGATCAGCTGGCCGGAGGTCACGGTGGCGCCATCCTGCTCGATGATTTCCACCACCACGCCGGCTTGCGGCGCCGGCAGTTCCAGCACCACCTTGTCGGTTTCCAGATCGATCAGGTTTTCGTCGCGTTTGACGAACTCGCCAACCTTCTTGTGCCAGCTCATCAGCGTGGCTTCGGATACGGATTCGGGCAGTTGCGGGACTTTGACTTCAATCAGCATGTTCTTCTCCATGGCGGGGCGGCCGCGATGCCGCCCCTTCTTTCTCGTTGGCTCAGCGGGCGACCGACATCGCTTCTTCGACGAAGGCCTTCAGTTGGGCGACGTGCTTGCTCATATAACCGACCGCCGGCGAAGCCGACGACGGACGGCCGGCGAACGACAGCTGCTGCTTGGCGGTCAGCAGACCCTCCAGGCGGTGGCGGATCTGGTACCAGGCGCCCTGGTTGCGCGGCTCTTCCTGCACCCACATCACTTCCTTGGCCTGGGTGAAGCGCGCCAGCTCGGCGGCCACCTGCTCGGTCGGGAACGGGTACAGCTGCTCGATGCGCACGATGGCGATGTCGTCGTCCAGGCTGCGCTCCTTGCGGGCCGCGGCGAGGTCGTAATACACCTGGCCGGCGCACAGCAGCACGCGCTTGACCTTCTTCGGATCCTTGACCACCACGTCGCCGATCACCGGGCGGAAGCTGCCGGAAGTCAGGTCTTCGACCGGGCTCATCGAATCCTTGAAGCGCAGCAGGCGCTTGGACAGGAAGATCACCAGCGGCTTGCGGTACGGACGCAGCACCTGGCGGCGCAGCATGTGGAACATCTGGCCGGCTTCGGACGGCATCACCACCTGCATATTGTGCTCGGCGCACAGCTGCAGCCAGCGCTCCAGGCGGGCGGAGGAGTGCTCCGGGCCCTGGCCGTCGTAGCCGTGCGGCAGGATGGTGGTCAGGCCGCACAGACGACCCCACTTGGTCTCGCCGGAAGAGATGAACTGGTCGATGGCCACCTGGGCGCCGTTGGCGAAGTCGCCGAACTGGGCTTCCCAGATCACCAGCTGGTCCGGAGCGGAACAGGCGTAGCCGTATTCGTAGGCCAGCACCGCTTCCTCGTTCAGGATGGAGTCGATCACCAGGAAATCGGCCTGGTTGTCGGACATATTGCGCAGCGGCACATAGCTGCCCTGGTCCCAGCTCTCGCGGTTCTGGTCGTGCAGCACCGAGTGGCGATGGGAGAAGGTGCCGCGGCCGGAGTCCTCGCCCGACAGGCGCACGCCGAAACCGTTGGTCACCAGCGACGCGTAGGCCAGCGTCTCGGCCATGCCCCAGTCGACGTTCTGCTCGCCGGCGGCCATCGCCTTGCGCGCGGCCAGCACTTTCTGCACGGTCGGGTGCAGCTTGAAGCCTTCCGGCAGCGTGGTGAACTTGTCGGTCAGACGCTGGATGTCGGCCTGCGGCAGCGAGGTGTCGGTCGGGTGCGCCCAGTGGGTGCCCAGGTACTGGCTGAAGTCCAGCGCGTGCTCGCGGCGGTAGTTGGTCAGCGCGGTCTGCTCGACGTGCTCGCCCTTGTCCAGCGCGTCGCGGTAGGCCTGGATCTGCGCGTCAGCCTCCTCGGCCTTCAGCACGCCCTCCTGCACCAGGCGCTCGGCGTACATCGCGCGCACGCCCTGGTGCTTGGCGATCTTCTTGTACATCATCGGCTGGGTCAGGAAGGGATCGTCGCCCTCGTTGTGGCCGAGCTTGCGGTAGCACACCAGGTCGATCACCACATCCTTCTTGAAGGTCATGCGGTAGTCGAGCGCGGCCTGCATCACGAAGCAGACGGCTTCCGGATCATCGCCGTTCACGTGCAGGATCGGCGCTTCGATCATCTTGGCCACGTCGGTGCAGTACATCGTCGAGCGGATGTCGCGAGTGTCCGAAGTGGTGAAGCCCACCTGGTTGTTGATGACGATGTGGATGGTGCCGCCGGTGCCGTAGCCGCGGGTCTGCGACAGGTTGAAGGTGCCCTGGTTGACGCCCAGGCCGCCGAAGGCGGAGTCGCCGTGGATCAGCACCGGAACCGCGGTCTTGCGCTCGGCGTCCTTGCGGCGATCCTGGCGCGCGCGCACCGAACCTTCCACCACCGGGTTGACGATTTCCAGGTGCGACGGGTTGAACGCGAGCGACACGTGCATCGGGCCGCTGGCGGTCGGGATGTCGGACGAGAAGCCCATGTGGTACTTCACGTCGCCGGAGGCCATCTGCTGAGCGGCCTTGCCTTCGAATTCGGCGAACAGGTCGCGCGGCAGCTTGCCCAGGGTGTTGACCAGCACGTTCAGACGGCCGCGGTGGGCCATGCCGATGATCAATTCCTGCACGCCCTGCTCGGTGGCGTTCTGGATCAGGTGGTCCAGCGCCGCGATGGCGGACTCGCCGCCTTCCAGCGAGAAGCGCTTCTGGCCGACGTACTTGGTGTGCAGGTAGCGTTCCAGCGTTTCGGCGGCGGTGATCTGCTTCAGGATGCGCTGCTTCTTGCCCGCGTCGTAGCGCGGAGTGGACAGCGCCTCCTCGAAGCGTTTCTGCACCCAGTGCTTCTCGTCGGACTGGGTGATGTGCATGAATTCGACGCCGATATTGCCGCAGTAGGTCTGCTTCAGACGGGCGATGATGTCGGACAGCGGCAACTTCTGCGGGCCGGCCAGCGAGCCGACGTTGAACTGCACCGCCATATCGGCGTCGTTCAGACCGTGGGTAGCCGGGTCCAGCTCGCGCACGATGGCCTGGTCCATCCGGCGCAGCGGGTCCAGGTTGGCCTGGCGCGCGCCCAGCACGCGGTAGGCGGAGATCAGCTTGAGCACGCCCACCTGCTTCTGCATCGCCGCCCAATCGGTGGCGGCGGCGCCGCGCTGGCCGATCACCGGCTTCTTCGCCAGCTGGATGAACGACTCCTGGATCGGCAAGTGCGGCACGTCGCGCTCGGCGGCGCCCGGCGACTGCGCCAGCTTGTCGAAGTAGTCGCGCCACTCGTTCGGAACCGAGTTGGCGTCAACGAGGTACTGTTCGTACAGCTCCTCGATGAACGGGGCATTCCCACCGAACAGATAGGAATGGCTGTACATGGATTGCATCATGGTCTGGCTACCCTTTGTCTTGTCTTAACGACGTTGCTGCATTACTCAAAGCGCTTGGGCAAGGCGTCCTTGCCCCAGCGCTCTGTAAAAAAGGGCTGGCTGAAGCCCCCGCTTCAACCAACCCTGTCTTTCACATCAGCGCTTGGCGACTTCCACGACGTCGCGGCGCGCGGCGCCGGTGTACAGCTGGCGCGGACGGCCGATCTTCATGCCCGGATCGCCGATCATCTCGTTCCAGTGCGCGATCCAGCCCACGGTGCGGGCCAGCGCGAAGATCGGGGTGAACATGGAAACCGGGATGCCGATCGCTGACAGCACGATGCCGGAGTAGAAGTCCACGTTCGGGTACAGCTTGCGCTCGATGAAGTACGGATCGGACAGCGCGATCTTTTCCAGCTCCATCGACAGCTTGAACTTCGGATCGTTGTGCAGGCCCAGCTCGTTCAGCACCTCGTCGCAGGTCTGCTTCATGATGGCGGCGCGCGGGTCCATGTTCTTGTACACGCGGTGGCCGAAGCCCATCAGCTTGTAGCGCTTGTCCTTCACGCCCTGCATGAAGTCGGCGACATTGTCCACCGAGCCGATCTCGTCCAGCATCTTCAGCACGGCTTCGTTGGCGCCGCCGTGGGACGGGCCCCACAGGCAGGCGATGCCAGCGGCGATACACGCGAAGGGGTTGGCGCCGGAAGAGCCGGCCAGACGCACGGTGGAAGTGGAGGCGTTCTGCTCGTGGTCGGCGTGCAGGGTGAAGATGCGGTCCAGCGCGCGCGCCAGAACCGGGTTCACCTTGTACTCTTCGCACGGGGTGGAGAACATCATGTGCAGGAAGTTTTCCGCGTAGGTCAGGCCGTTTTTCGGGTAGGAGAACGGCAGGCCCTTGTTGTAGCGGTAAGCTTGCGCGGCGATGGTCGGCAGCTTGGCCACCAGGCGGTGCGCGGAAATGCGGCGGTGCTCCGGATTGGAGATGTCCAGCGAGTCGTGGTAGAAGGCGGACAGCGCGCCCACCACGCCGACCATCACGGCCATCGGATGCGCGTCGCGGCGGAAGCCCTTGAACAGGCTCATCAGCTGGTCATGCAGCATGTTGTGGCGCATGACGCCGCGTTCGAAATCCTTGCGCTGGGCCGCGGTCGGCAGTTCGCCGTTCAGCAGCAGATAGCACACTTCCAGATAGTCGCTCTTCTCGGCCAGTTGCTCGATCGGGTAGCCGCGGTAGTACAGGTGGCCCAGATCGCCATCGATGAAGGTGATCTTGGATTCGCAGCTGGCCGTGGCCAGGAAACCCGGGTCGAACGTGAACATGCCGGTTTTGCCAAAGGCGCGGATGTCGACGACATCCGGACCCAGCGAGCCCCCCAGGACCGGCAGGTCCAGGGTTTCCTTACCCTCGTTGTAGCTGAGCGTGACTTTGCGATTAGTTTCCACAGCAATACTCCCAGTCATTATTTCGTTGTTGTAATGGTTTGGGGCTAGGCCATCACAGCGATCGCAGGATCGCCACGATGTCCATCAATTCCGGATCGTCGAGATCGGCCTTGCCGTTGACGACATCCAGAAAATCAGTATCCGGCAGATCCAGCAGCTGCCGGTACGCGTCGATCTGGGCGGGCGCCAGTTGGTCGAACGGGCCGGCGAAGAATTTCTCCAGCACCAGATCCAGTTCCAGCAGGCCCCGCCGCGACCGCCAGCGGATCCGTTTCAGTTCGATCGGATCGTAAGCCGTCATACCGCACGCTTGACCATCAGGTCTTTGATCTTGCCGATCGCGCGGGTCGGGTTCAGGCCCTTCGGACACACGTCGACGCAGTTCATGATGCTGTGGCAGCGGAACAGGCGGTACGGGTCTTCCAGGTTGTCCAGACGCTCGTTGGTGGCTTCGTCGCGGGTATCCGCGATGAAGCGGTAGGCGGCCAAGAGGCCGGCCGGACCGACGAATTTGTCCGGGTTCCACCAGAACGACGGGCAGGACGTGGAGCAGCACGCGCACAGGATGCACTCGTACAAGCCGTCCAGCTCCTTGCGGTCTTCCGGCGACTGGCGGCGCTCGCGCTCCGGCGGCGGCGTGTCGTTGATCACGTACGGCTTGATCGAGTGGTACTGCTTGAAGAACTGCGCCATGTCCACGATCAGGTCGCGCACCACCGGCAGGCCCGGCAGCGGACGCAGCTCGATCGGCTGCTTCAGCGTGCGGAAGTCGGTCAGGCAGGCCAGACCGTTCTTGCCGTTGATGTTCATCGCGTCCGAGCCGCAGACGCCTTCGCGACAGGAGCGGCGGAAGGACAACGTGTCGTCCTTGGTCTTCAGCTTGACCAGCGCGTCCAGCAGCTTGTGCTCGGTGGCGTCCATGTCCACGCTGATGTCCTGCATGTACGGCTTGGCATCCTTGTCCGGGTCGTAGCGGTAGATGCGGAATTTGACGTTTTCGGTAGTCATTTCTGTTCAACCCTTAGTAGGAGCGGGCCTTCAACTTGATCGTGTCCACGGTCAGCGGCTTCATGTTCACCGGCTTGTACTGCAGGCGGTTGCCTTCGCGGAACCACAGCGTGTGCTTCAGCCAGTTGGTGTCGTCGCGGCCGTTCGGCGTTTCCGGCGTGTCCGGCGCGTCGTCGCGCACGTGGGCGCCGCGGCTTTCGGTGCGGGCGTTGGCCGAAACCATGGTGGCCTTGGCCACCTCGATCAGGTTCTCCAGCTCCAGCGCTTCGATGCGGGCGGTGTTGAACACCTTGGACTTGTCTCCGATCTCGGTCTTGGCCACCATGCCGGCCACTTCCAGTATCTTCTCCACGCCCTCGGCCAGCATGTCCTTGAAACGGAACACGCCGCAGTGGGCCTGCATCACGCGCTGCATCTCGGCGCGGGCGTCGTGCACCTGCACGCCATTGGTCTGGTTATCCAGGCGGGCGACGCGGGCGACCGAGCGCTCGACATCGGCCATCGCCAGCTGCGGCAGGTCTTCCGGCTGCTGCTTGACGAACTCGATGATCGAGTTGGCCGAGCTCTTGCCGAAGACCAGCAGGTCCAGCAGCGAGTTGGTGCCCAGGCGGTTGGCGCCGTGCACCGACGCGCACGCCACTTCGCCGGCGGCGTAGAAGCCGTGCACCGGCTGGCCGTCGATCACCACTTCGCCGTGGTAATTGGTGGGGATGCCGCCCATCTGGTAGTGGCAGGTCGGCACCACCGGGATCGGGGCCTTGATCGGGTCCACGCCGGCGAACTTGATCGAGATCTCGCGGATGCCCGGCAGCTTGGACATGATCACCTCGGGGTCGAGGTGGGTGATGTCCAGCAGCACGTGATCCTTGTTCGGGCCGCAGCCGCGGCCTTCGTTGATCTCGGACACCATCGCGCGCGACACCACGTCGCGCGAGGCCAGGTCCTTGGCGTTCGGCGCGTAGCGCTCCATGAAACGCTCGCCGGAGCTGTTGCGCAGAATGCCGCCTTCGCCGCGCACGCCTTCGGTGATCAGCACGCCCGCGCCGGCCACGCCGGTCGGGTGGAACTGCCAGAACTCCATGTCTTCCAGCGGGATGCCGGCGCGGGCGGCCATGCCCAGGCCGTCGCCGGTATTGATGAAGGCATTGGTGGACGAGGCGAAGATGCGGCCGGCGCCGCCAGTGGCGAACAGGGTGGCCTTGGCCTGGAACACCACGATTTCCGAGGTTTCCATTTCCATGGCGACAACGCCCTGCACGCGGCCTTCGGCATCGCGGATCAGGTCCAGCGCCATCCACTCCACGAAGAAGTGGGTGTTGGCGCGCACATTGCGCTGGTACAGCGCGTGCAGCATCGCGTGGCCGGTGCGGTCGGCGGCGGCGCAGGCGCGGCGGACCGGCTTGCCTTCGCCGAAGTCGGACATGTGGCCGCCGAACGGACGCTGGTAGATGGTGCCGTCCGGGTTGCGGTCAAACGGCATGCCGAAGTGTTCCAGCTCGACCACCACCTTCGGCGCCTCGCGGCACATGAATTCGATGGCGTCCTGGTCGCCCAGCCAGTCCGAACCCTTGACGGTGTCGTACATGTGCCAGTGCCAGTTGTCCGGCTCGGAGTTGCCGAGCGAGGCGGACACGCCGCCCTGGGCGGCTACGGTATGGGAACGGGTCGGGAACACCTTGGACAGCACGGCGGTCTTCAGACCAGCTTCCGACAGTTGCAGCGCGGCTCGCATGCCGGCGCCGCCGGCGCCCACGACTACCGCATCAAAATGACGAACAGCTACGCCCATTACAGCCCCCAGACCACTTTAACGGAATAGATGAAACAGGAAACCAGCCAGACGATGGTGAACACGTGCAGCGCCAGGCGGATGCCCACCGGCTTCACGTAGTCCATCCATACGTCGCGGATGCCCACCCATACGTGCAGGAACAGCGCCAACAAGGTCACCTGGGTGAACAGCTGGACCCAGGCGTGGCTGAACAAAGACTTCCAGCCTTCGTAGCCGGACGGCAGCGCCAGCATGAACAACGCCAGGGCCACGGTGTAAAGCACCATCACCACGGCGGTGACGCGCTGCATGATCCAATCGCGCAGGCCATAGCCGGCGCCGACGACGTGACGGTTTACCATAGAGCGATACCTCCCAGGACCACGGTCAGCACCAGGCTGACGACCAGCACGGTCTTGGCGGTGGCGCGGGCGGTCTCGAGTTCGAGACCTTTGTGAATGTCGAGAAACAGGAAACGGATGCCTGCGCAGAAGTGATGCAGGTAGGCCCAGATCAGGCCCAGCAAGGCCAGCTTCATCAGCGGGTGGGAGACTACCGCCTTGTAGGTGTCGAACGATTCGGCGGAGCTGAGCGAACCGTGCAGCAGATAGATCAACAGCGGGAGGGAAAAGAACAACGCCACACCACTGACCCGGTGCAGGATGGAGACGAAACCCGGAACGGGCAGTCTGATCCTGGCCAAGTCCAGATGCTTCGGTCTTTGCTTCTGCATAAGGCTTTCCTTGGATGTTTTGTGACCAAGTGGTTTACATGACGCCCGCCCACCGCGAGCGAAGCGCCTGGCGGACCCGTCCTTTTTACTGGGAGCGGTATCCGCCTTTACCTGGCATATTGCGTAATTCATTTGCAATATGCGCCGGGGATTCTAACAAAAGTTGGTCTATCCCGCTGGCCGCTCTCCGCTTAATCTGCGTCAAGGACAGCGGCGTTCAGCCGTGTTTCACTGTATAAGCCAGCTGGTGCGTCAGGCAGTAGCGCTGCCGCCACTCCAGCGGGCGGCCGTCCATGTCCGCCGACAGCCGCAGCAGGCACAGGGCCGGCACGTCGGCCACCATGCCGGTCACGCCCAGAAGCCCCGCCTCCTCGCGCGGCAGCATCTCGGCGCGGAACTGCTCGCACATCACCCTCACCCGCACGCCGAAGCGCTGCTGCAGCGTGGCGTACACGCCGGCCGAATTGCGCAGCCAGCGCGCGTCCATTCCGTCAAACGTTTCCGCCGGCAGCAGCGCGTCGTCCAGCGCCACCGGCGCGCCATGCCAGCGCCACAGCTGGCGAATTCTCAATAAAGGCGCAAGACGCCGCAATTGCAAAGCCTCGGCGATGTCCTCGCTGGCGTTCAGCCGGGACATGCCGAGAAATTCCCTGACCAGTTCGTCCGGCCGCTCGAAAAACAGGCCCGGCGTCAGCAACGAGGCCTCGCCCCAATCGCCCGGCACCGGTGCCGCATAAGTGCCCCTGCCCTGCTGGCGGTACAGCAAGCCCGCATCCACCAGCTCCGACAGCGCCTTCCTTATCGTGCCCTGGCTCGCGCCAAGCTCGTCGGCCAGCTCCCATTCGCTGGGCAGCGCGTCGTGCGCCTGCCATTCGCCGCCACTCATGCGCTGCATCAGCAGCTGTTTGACCTGCGCATAAAGCGGCTGTCTTTTCAGCGTATTGGCTGTCATGGTCTGTGTTTTAACACCAAACAATTCCAGCGTAAAGATAAGTCTTATATAAGACACAAGACTTAAACGATTGTTTAACGACATATTCTTGACAGATAACCCAAATCGATAAACAGCCGTGATACACTCCTGGCCACATCTATACTGCAGAGCATCATCTGCAGCTCATTATCGGATACATCAAAGGAGAGTCCGCCAATGAAAGCCCCCGTTCGCGTTGCCGTTACCGGCGCTGCCGGCCAGATCGGCTACAGCCTGCTGTTCCGCATTGCCAGTGGTGAAATGCTGGGCAAGGATCAACCGGTCATTCTTCACCTGCTGGACCTGCCGCAGGCTCAAACCGCGCTGAAGGGCGTGATGATGGAGCTGGAAGACTGCGCCTTCCCGCTGTTGGCCGGCATGGTAGCCACCGACGACCCGAACGTGGCCTTCAAGGATGTGAAAGTCGCCCTGCTGGTCGGCGCCCGCCCGCGCAGCAAGGGCATGGAGCGCAAGGACCTGCTGGAAGCCAACGGCGCCATCTTCACCGTGCAGGGCAAGGCGCTGAACGACCACGCCGCCCGCGACGTCAAGGTGCTGGTGGTGGGCAACCCGGCCAACACCAACGCCTGGATCGCGATGAAGTCGGCTCCGGATCTGGATCCGAAAAACTTCACCGCCATGTTGCGTCTTGACCACAATCGCGCGCTGTCGCAAATCGCCGCCAAGACCGGCAAGCCGGTGGCCGCGATCGAGAAGCTGGCAGTGTGGGGCAACCACTCGCCGACCATGTACGCCGACTACCGCTTCGCCACCATCGATGGCCAATCGGTCAAGACCCTGATCAACGACGACGTGTGGAACCGCGACGTGTTCCTGCCCACCGTGGGCAAGCGCGGCGCCGCCATCATCGAAGCGCGCGGCCTGTCCTCCGCCGCCTCCGCCGCCAACGCCGCCATCGACCACATCCACGACTGGGTGCTGGGCAGCAACGGCAAGTGGGTGACCATGGGCATTCCGTCCGACGGCTCCTACGGCATCCCGGAAGGCGTGATGTACGGCGTACCGGTTGTATGCGAAAATGGCGAATACAAACGTGTAGAAGGCCTGGAGATCGACGCGTTCAGCCGCGAGCGGATGGACCTGACCCTGGCCGAGCTGGAAGAAGAGCGCGCAGCCATCGCTCACCTGTTTGGCTGATTTTCCGGCCTGACCGAAGAGAAGCGCACCAAACGGTGCGCTTTTTGTCTTTGGTCAAACCGCGAAAATACATTTGAATTTACTAATACAGACTGCCATTTGGAGCGAAAGCATGATCGAAGTTGAAGTTTTGAACCAAATCGCGGCCAAAATCGAAGACCTGGCCGCCCGCGCCGCCGACATTCGGGGGTATCTTTGACTACGACGGTAAAAAAGACCGTCTGGAAGAAGTCAGCCGCCTGACCGAAGACCCGGATATCTGGAACGACCCCAAAAAGGCGCAGGATCTGGGCCGCGAGCGCAAACAGCTGGAAGACGTGGTGCTGGTGCTGGACAGCATCAACGCCACCATCGGCGACAGCCGCGAACTGTTCGACATGGGCAAGAGCGAGGAAGACGACGACACCATCCTCGCGGTGCAGGCCGATCTGGAAGAAGTGGAAGAGAAAGTGGCGAAGATGGAATTCCGCCGCATGTTCCACGACCCGATGGACCCCACCAACTGCTTCATCGACATCCAGGCCGGCGCCGGCGGCACCGAAGCCCAAGACTGGGCCGGCATGCTGCTGCGCATGTACACCCGCTACGCCGAACGCAAGGGCTTCAAGGTGGACGTGCTGGAACTGTCCGAAGGCGAAGTGGCCGGCGTCACCAGCGCCACGCTGAAGATCGAGGGCGAATACGCCTACGGCCTGCTGCGCACCGAAGTGGGCGTGCACCGCCTGGTGCGCGTGTCGCCGTTCGACTCCAACGCCCGCCGCCACACCTCGTTCTCGTCGGTGTTCGTGTATCCGGAAGTGGACGACAGCTTCGAGATCGACATCAACCCGGCGGACGTGCGCACCGACACCTACCGCGCCTCCGGCGCCGGCGGCCAGCACATCAACAAGACCGACTCCGCCGTGCGTCTGACCCACATCCCGACCAATATCGTGGTGCAGTGCCAGAACGACCGTTCGCAGCACCGCAACCGCGACGAGGCCTGGCAGATGCTGCGCGCCAAGCTGTACGAGCTGGAGCTGAAGAAGCGCAACGAAGCCAAGCAGGCGCTGGAAGACACCAAGACCGACGTGGGCTGGGGCCACCAGATCCGCTCCTACGTGTTCGACCAGTCCCGCATCAAGGATTTGCGCACCAGCTACGAAGTGGGCAACATCAAGGGCGTCATGGACGGCGACCTGGACGGCTTCATCGAAGCCAGCCTCAAGCACGGCGTCTAAGCCATATCGGGCCGGCCCCTCCGCGGGGCCGGCCTTCGCGTTGTAGTTTTAGTTAATTGCCGAAGGAACCCTACCCGGCACGGAGTCATCATGTCTGATCACGAACAAGCACAGGCGCAAAGCCAAGACGAAAACCAGATCATGGCGGAACGCCGCCTGAAACTGAAAGCGATCCGCGAAAAAGGCATCGCCTACCCCAACGACTTCAAACGCAGCCACTTCGCCAAACCGCTGCAGGACGACCACGCCGCCAAAGAAGCGGAAGCGCTGGAAGCCGAGAAAATCGAAGTCGCCGTCGCCGGCCGCATGATGCTTAAACGTGTGATGGGCAAAGCCAGCTTCGCCACCCTGCAGGACAGCAGCGGCCGCATCCAGGCCTTCATCTCCCGCGACAATGTGGGCGAAGACGTCTACGCCGACTTCAAGCGCTGGGACCTGGGCGACATCATCGCCGTCAAGGGCGTGCTGTTCAAGACCAAGACCGGCGAACTGACCGTGCAGGCGACCGAAGTGCGCATGCTGTCCAAGAACATCCGTCCGCTGCCGGAAAAATTCCACGGCATCAGCGATCAGGAAACCAAGTACCGCCAGCGCTACGCCGACCTGATCATGAGCGAGGAAAGCCGCGACACCTTCATCAAGCGCTCCAAGATCGTGCAGAAAGTGCGCGACGTGATGGTGAGCGAAGGCTACCTGGAAGTGGAAACCCCGATGATGCACCCGATTCCGGGCGGCGCATCGGCCAAGCCATTCACCACGCACCACAACGCCCTGGACATGCCGCTCTATCTGCGCATCGCGCCGGAGCTGTACCTGAAGCGCCTGGTGGTGGGCGGCCTGGAACGCGTGTTCGAGATCAACCGCAACTTCCGCAACGAGGGGATGAGCACGCGCCACAACCCCGAGTTCACCATGATCGAGTTCTACGAAGCGTACAGCGACTACCAGCGCATGATGGAGATGACCGAAACCATCATCCGCGAGTGCGCGCTGGTTTCCTGCGGTACGACCACCGTGAGCTATCAAGGCAAGGAAGTGGACCTGGGCAAGCCGTTCGACCGCTTCACCATCGTGGAAGCGATCAAGCACTACAACCCGCAATACACCGACGCTCAGCTGTCCGATTCCGCCTGGGTGGCCAGCGAGATCAAGCGCCTGGGCGGCAAGCTGCCCCCGGCCCCTGGCCTGGGCAGCCTGCAGCTGGCGCTGTTCGAAGAATGCGCCGAATCGCTGCTGTGGAACCCGACCTTCATCATCGACTACCCGGTGGAAGTCTCCCCGCTGGCGCGCGGCTCCGACACCCAGCCGGGCCTGACCGAGCGCTTCGAGCTGTTCATCGTGGGCCGCGAGCACGCCAACGGCTACTCGGAGTTGAACGATCCGGAAGACCAGGCTGCGCGCTTCCAGGCCCAAGTCGCCCAGAAGGATGCCGGCGACGACGAGGCGATGCACTACGACGCCGACTACATCCGCGCGATGGAATACGGCCTGCCGCCGACGGGCGGGTGTGGCATCGGCATCGACCGTTTGGTGATGTTGTTGACGGATGCGCCTTCTATTCGGGATGTGATCTTGTTCCCGCATATGCGTCCGGAGTAAGCTTTAGCGAGCTTACATTGGGCTAAAGAAAAAGCCGCTCACTGCAAGGTGGGCGGCTTTTTTATTAACCATCAAATATACCTCATCGTTAAAAGAAAGGATAAAGAATTGGGAACTAACCTTAAACATATAGCCAATATTATCAAAGCAAATAATGATAATAGCCTAGCAATATTTGTTGGCGCGGGAATATCAAAAAGTTCTGAAACAAAATCCATCAAGCTACCCAGCTGGCTTGATTTAATAACAGAGTTGAAAAAGGAACTTAATGACAGTGATGTGACCTCCTCCCGGCTAACCGAGCGGTCTAGTCTAGAGATTTCCGGCTTCAAGGTGAGCAAGTCTGAACTCGCTCGGGGTCTGGTCGCCCAGCGAACTGTGCGGCCTGAATTCATTGTAATCCTGCCGCCAACGCTCGATCTTTTCACGTGCGTCATCCAGCGATAAAAACCAATGCACATTCAGGCACTCATCCCGCAGACTGCCGTTAAATGACTCGATAAAGGCATTATCCGTGGGTTTCCCTGGTCGTGAGAAGTCCAGCGTGACGCCTTGCTCATAGGCCCACTGGTCCAGCGCCAGGGAAATAAACTCGCTGCCGTTGTCGACCTGAATTCGTTGCGGTGTCCCGCGCAAGGCTTGCACATGCTGCATCGTAGCAACCACGTCTGCGGCTTTCAGCGCGAAATCCACCGTGATCGCCAAGCTCTCCCGACTAAAATTATCCACCACAGTTAAGGCCCGGATTTTCTGGCCGTTGAACAACTGATCGGCGACGAAATCCATGCTCCAGCAGGCATTCAAACTGGAGACCGCCGGCCGAGCTTGCCGGTGCGCGGCCGCCACTCGCCGCTTGGGCCGTTTGCGCCGGAGGTTCAAACCCTCCTCGCAGTAGATCCGGTAGGTCTTCTTGTGATTGATCTGCCAGCCCTCACGCCGCAGCAGGACGTGGATGCGGCGCGCGCCATAACGAATACGCGTGGCGGCGATCTCGTGGATTCGCTGCCGCTCCGCACGATCGTCTCGAGGGTGAGGGCGATAAAAATAGGTAGCTTGCCGCAGTTGAATGACCGCGGTGGCGCGACGGATGCTGACGCGGTAGGCGTCGATCAGGAAGTTCGCCAGCTCGCGTTTGCGAGCCGGCCTCACAGCTTTTTTTGGATGACTTCCTGCAGCATCTGCTTGTCCAGGCTCAGGTCGGCGACCATGCGCTTGAGGCGGGCGTTCTCTTCTTCCAGTTGTTTCAGGCGGCGCAATTCGCTGACGCCCAGGCCGCCGTATTTCTTCTTCCAGTTGTAGAAGGTGGCTTCGGAGACGCCCATCTTGCGGCAGACCTCGGCGACGGTGGTGCCGGATTCCGCCTGGCGCAAGGCGAAGGCAATCTGTTCTTCGGTGAACTTCGATTTTTTCATGACAAATCTCCTGCCCGGATGGGCTTAAATTTGCCAGAAATCTCTACTTTTCGCCGCTACGTTTTTGCGGGAGGAGGTCACACCCGCGTGCAGTAAGCCCGGCGCCATAAAAACCAACAGCCAGCCCGCTTTGCGGACTGGCTGTTTTGATAATGTGATTAACTGTAATACGACAGGGAGGAACTTCAATTACTCCATCCCATTAGTCTGTAATTTCAAAATAAATCCAGACGAAAACTACAATAAATGATGTATAAACACTAAATAGCCTCCTCCAGCACCACCGCCAGAGGGGCAAGCTCCTCCACTAGATCCCCAAGCTCCTCCAAGAAGCGCCCCAGCCATGCCACCAAAGTACGCACCAACAGCTGCCCCTCCAGGGAAGGGGGACAAAGCGCCAAGCGCTCCACCTGCCAATGCACCCGCTCCCATTCCCGCACCACCAGCCCCAACAATTTGATTTGCGCACTCGCCTCGTGCGCCAGCAACTGTTTCTATTTCATCAATAGTCAATTCAATCATTTTTTCTCTTTGAAAAAAAACCAACCAATACAACTATTACTGTTGAGATGAACGTTTTAAAAACAACAAGCTTTACATCAACCTCGTCCCCTCCTGGCGAGTAATACCTTGCAACACCATAAAGCATTGCAGAAAAAGACAACCATACAAAACAAAATGAAAATAGTGCCATTGATAGTTTTTTCATCACCAGCCCTATAAATTAAAGGAAATCTCAAACATAATTCACGACACATTCGTATATTCAAGCATTAAATAGCCTCTGTGTTATTCAACAAAAACCTATCATGACAATAGGATTTCCGGCAAGTTATTTCACTCAACCCATACAATGCTTACGTTGCATGACTCATTGTTACAATATATACAGCCGAATTAATTACAAATATAAATGTGCGCTTTCACATCTTAAATTTCCAAAAAAAAACGATACTCAGCAAAGAGAGGCAACAATATGCCGACAGTTTAACAATGACAAAACATTAATGCTTGAGCGACACGCGCAGGGTCTTTCACTTTTATACAAAAATATAGAGTCGCCGGAGATCGAAGTGATCTTCCGCATCTACCACTACCTTTGGGCTTCCAGTCGGTGATCTGCCTCTTTACTTGCCCTCTTGCACATCGCGAAGTTGCTAACGCCGCTGGACAAGCGCATGGGCGAGTTGCAACGCTCCTCACCCGCGTGCGGTAAGCCCTGCTCCATGAGCCAACAGCCTGTCCGCTTCCCAGCGGCAGGCTGTTTTGATTTCGCTGTACGCCAAGGTGGTGCAATGCCCGGCGGGAAGATCGCTGCCTCTAATCGTTTCACGCCGAGTATTGCACCCTACGCCTCTGCGTCTATCCCTGCGCGGTGGGGCGGACGATGATTTCACCCACGTCGACATCCGCCGGCTGCTCGATGGCAAACGCAATCGCCCGCGCCACCGCTTCCGGCGCCATGGCGAATGCCTCCATGCTGGCGGTGATTTGCGCTTTGACAGCCTGGTTGGTCATCGACTCTGCGAAATGGGTCCGGGTGAAGCCGGGTGAAATCACCGTCACCCGCAGCTTGTCGCCAGCCTCCTGCCTCAAGCCTTCGGAGATCGCGCGCACGGCGGCCTTGCTTGCCGCATACACCGCCATATTCGGCGCGATGCGATGCGCGGCGGTGGAGGCGGTATTGATGAAGTGGCCGAAGCCCTGAGAACGAAACACCGGCAGCGCTGCATGAATGCCGTACAGCACGCCTTTGATGTTCACGTCCACCATGTCATCCCAATCGTCGATGCGCAATTCATCTAGCGGGGAGATCGGGCCGATGCCGGCGTTGTTGATCAATACGTCCAGCTTGCCGTAGCGCGCGCAAGCCAGTTCAACCAGCTGCGACACGTCCTGCCGCCGCCTGACGTCCGCGCATGCCCATGCGCAGCGCCCGCCCGCTTGCTCGATCCGTTCGGCCAGATGGCGGAGGCGATGTTCGCCGCGCGCGCCCAGCACGACTTTCGCTCCCCGCTCCGCCAACAGCAGCGCGGTTGCCGCGCCGATTCCGCTGCTCGCGCCGGTAATGGCCACGACCTTGTCTTTGATGGCCGACATGATGCTCTCCTTGTCTCGTATCCAGGAGCGTGCATGTTCGCCTGCCCATCCCGTTCAATCTATAATCAATCCAGCTAAATTATTTATTGATCGTACAAACTGATATGGACCCGCTCTCCGATGTCTTCCACCTGCTAAAAGTCGAAAGCGTGCTGTCGGCGCGGTTCGAGGCGCATGGCGCGTGGTCGCTGCGGTTTTCCGCTTATCAGCACATGAAGTTCGGCGGCGTGCTGGCTGGCGCTTTCTGGCTGTGGTTCGAGGACGGCGCTCCGCCGCTCAGGCTGAACCAGGGCGATTTTTACCTGCTGACCCAAGGGCAGGCCTATTGCACCGGCAGCGATCCCTCGCTCGCGCCTGCCGATGGCCGCACGGTGCTCGCCGCGAATCGTTGCGAGGATGGCATCGTGCGCTATGGCCAAGGCGGGGAGAGGGTCAGCGCGGCGGGCGGCCGTTTCGTTTTCGACTCGCACGCCAGCGGGCTCCTGCTGAAGTCGCTGCCGCCGCTGATCCATATTCCGGCCGCGTCGGAAACCGCGCCGACGCTGCGCGCCACGCTGGATCTGCTGCGCTTGGAAACGGAAACCTCCCGCCCCGGCGCATCGGTTGCCGCGGCCAGCCTGGCCAATCTGGTACTGGTGCAAGTGCTGCGCGCGCATCTGGCGTCCGGCGCGCATGCGCCGGGCTGGCTGGGCGCGCTGGCCGACCCAAGGATAGGCAAGGCCCTGGGCCTGATGCACGCGGATGTGGCCCGGCACTGGAAAGTGGATGAGCTTGCCGCGGCGGTGGCGATGTCGCGCACAGCGTTTTCCGAGCGGTTCCGCACGCGGGTGGGCATGACGCCCATCGACTACCTCACCCATTGGCGCATGGCCAAGGCCAAGGCCGCGCTGGAGGCGGGGCAAAGCATCGCAACCGTCGCCGAGAGCATAGGCTATGGCTCGGAAGCCGCGTTCCACTCCGCATTCAAGCGGATTGTCGGGCAAAGCCCGGGGCGCTATCGACGCCAGCCAAGCGCAGGGCCGGCCGACAAATCGCCGAGGCGAGACAAATAAACGGCGCCATTCCTGGCTGAACATGGCCTGATCGGAATGTGGCTGGCTGGGCCGCCCGCCAGCGCGGGCAGCCCAGCCACTCCAATCCACATGCTTCACACATTCATTCCAGGTGGATATAGTCTGCCGTATCACATCCCCTGCCACCACCGCTGGCTGCGGCATCGAACCAACCCAATCCATACGGAGATGAATGTGACGTCCAAATACACCGGGCAGTGCCTGTGCGGCGAAATCCATTATTCAGTCGATGTCGAGCCTCTGTTTGCCGGCAACTGCCACTGCAAGGACTGCCAGCGCAGCTCGGGCAGCGCCTATATACCGGCCATGCTGTTCCCGGAAAAAGAAGTCACTGTGTCTGGAACAGCCAAGTATTTCGAGACCACGGCCGACAGCGGCAATACGCATGGCAGAGGCTTCTGTCCGAACTGCGGCTCCCAGCTGTTCGCCAAGTTCGGCGGCTTTCCCGGCATGCTGGGCATCAAGGCGGGCACACTGAACGAAACCTCGCTTTACGCCCCCAAGCTGGATTTCCACGTGGCCAGCGCCGCGGCCTGGGACTTCATGAATCCCCAGCTTCCCAAGAAGCAAGGCCCGGCTCAAGGTTAGCGCATCACCAGGCATGGGGCGTATCCCTCTCTTGCCACTCGCCAGCCCCTGATCGCCGGCATCGCGATAAAAACAGGCCCTCCTGATCGCGGAGGGCCTGGCTTGGATTTCAGCCTGCTTGCGCAAGCCGAAACTCAAGATTCATCTACGCATCACGATGCCCTGGGCAGCTCGAAACCGGCGTGCCACTTGCCTTCGGAGTCTTGCCACGACACCAGGTAGACATTGCCCTGCGCGTCGGTGCCGACTACCTGCAGAAAATGGCTGTTGCCATTGCCGGTAGTCAGTTGCGAGAAGCTGCCGTTGTAGCCGGACGGTTGCGGCAGCGTCAGGCCGCCATGCCAGTTTCCGCCGCTGTCCTGCCACGAAACCAGGTAGGCCACGCCATTGCTGCCGATGCCGAACACTTGCAGGTAGTTGCTGTTGCCGATGCCGGTGACCAGCTTGGCGAAAGTGCCGTTGTAGCCGCTGGGCTTGGGCAGCGCGAAGCCGGGGTGCCAGTTGCCGCCGTTATCCTGCCAGGCGACCAGGTAGGCGTTGCCGTCGGTGCCGATGCCCAGCACTTGCAGGAAGTTGCTGTTGCCGACACCGGTGGCCAGCTGCGTGAAGGTGCCGCTGTAGCCGCTGGGCTTGGGAAGCGCGAAGCCCGGGCTCCACTGGCCCTGAGCGTTTTGCCAAGTCACCAGGTAAGCGTTGCCGTCATTGCCCACCCCCACGACTTGCAGGAAATGGTCGTTGCCGTTGCCGGTCGCCAGTTGCTGGAAACCGCCCGCGTAACCGCTGGGATTCGGCAGCGGCATGCCGGCATGCCAGTTGCCGCCATTGTCCTGCCAAGCCACCAGATACGGCGAGGATTCCACTCTGGCGCCGATCACCTGCAAGTAATTGCTGTTGCCGATCCCGGTCACCAGGGGACCGCCGCTGTAGCCGCTCGGCTTGGGAAGCGGCATGCCGCCGTGCCATTTGCCGCTGCCGTCCTGCCACGAAACCAGGTAGGGATTGCCATCCTCGCCCGCGCCCAGCACCTGCAGATAATTGCTGTTGCCGACGCCGGTGGCCAGTTGGAAGAAATGCCCTTTCGGATAGTCGGACGGAACCGGCAGCGCGAAACCCGCGTGCCAGTTGCCGCCGGAGTCTTGCCAGTCGGTCAGATAAGCGGTGTCCGTGATGTTGGAGAGTCCCAATACCTGAAGATAATTGCTGTTGCCGTTTCCAATAGCCAAACCATGAAATTGCGATGACATATTGCTCACTCCTTGAGTTGAAACATGCATGCGACCTGGCAGCTCAGGGCTCGACGGCCATGACCGAGCCCCGCCACTCTAGGCCGGAAAATAGTGCTCAACCCCATGCTTTAGAACTAAAAGGCAAGCAAACGCCATAATCCTGCGGTTTTCACTTAGCTGACCCAGCGCATCCATCGAAGAAAAAACAACATGCTGCGGCAGCGCATGGCTCTCCTTTTCCATGCCAAGCGGAGCGCCCATCCATTCAGGCTGTTAGGCGCGCGGAGCCCAAGCGCTGCGCGAGCATCCCGCACATGCCGCCAGTCGGCATGAGACATCGGACCAGCCCCGCGGGAAGCATCCGTGGCCGGATGGCCAGCCGGACACCCTGGTATCCACTCCGCTCCCCAGAGCTCGACGAGCGGTCGCGGGGGGGAATGGGCAAGCCTCACTCACGCATGAAAAACAGCCAGTCCGCCGAAGGGCGGGGCTGGCTGTTTTGCGCCGCCATCCATGGCGGCATGGCGCATCTTCAGACGGACTCAGCCTCCAGCTGATACGCCTGCATCACCTCCAGGCCATGCGCCAACGACTGCACCTGATCCCAGCAGCCCATGTTTTTGCCGCTTTCCATGGCTCGGCAAGCTTCCGCCATCAAATCGAAGCGCTCGGGGATCGGGTCGCCATAACGGATGTTGAGCGTCCTGACATCCATCGCCAACTTCAGGCTGCGGCTTTCTTCGCGGTTGATCCGGCCAGCTTTCAGCAGCGCGCAGATCGCGGCCCTGCCTTCAGCGACGGTGATATTGCCCAAATCGAGTTTGCCAGGCACAAGCGGCGCCTCCGCACGGGCATCCGCCCTCTTCAAGCCGGTGAAAACGGCGCGCACGCGCTCAAGAATGGGCACGCGCTCAACGGTTTGATGCGATGGCTGGATGGAAAAAATCGACATGGCGACACTCCTGAGCTTGGCTGCCCGGCGGAGCTTGCCGCTTTCATGCGGCAAGGAATTCACGCCAGGAAATGCAGTCATCATAACAAGTCCAGCATAGGCTCGGCCATGCTTATCTTCAATTGGTTAATATACCTATTAGAAAGTTAAATAAATATCAACCCTCTATCCCTATCGGCCAATCTCGTTTCGGCCCAATCCTGCGCCGCAGTGGGAACAGAACTTCGCCGCGGCGACAGCTTCTTGCCCGCATGATCCGCAGCGGCGCGGAACCAGCCCGGCGCCGCAATGCTGGCAGAACCGCGCGGCAGGATCATTCCCCCGCCGGCAACTCGGGCAGCTTGCCGACAGCGTCTGCGCAGGCTGTGGAGCGGAGTGGCCTTCGCGGCGGCCATGGTGCTCATCGCGGCCGTGATGGCGGCCAAACAGTTTTCCGAAATGACCCATTGCCTGTCTCCCTTTGATGTAGATAGCGCCATGAAAACGCCTGTAGCCGCTAGAGGGTCAAGGGCCTGGCTGCTCCACTCTCCATTTCCCGCGCTTCAAGCAATGTCCAACCTCATCGCAGCCCCATGGGAGCGGCCGGTAAAGCGCAACGCCGGCGCTGGCGGCGGTAAGAGCCTGCTCATCCCGCGCGCGGCTTCCCTTATCAAGCAACTGACTCGAACTATCCATTTTGAATGAGAGCTGGCATGCTATCCCTAGCCTCCGGCTACATCTCCCCCTTGGCAGAAATGAATAAAACACGGATTGAGCAAACATGATTATCAGACCTGTTGACCGAAACGACTACCAAGCCTGGCGGCCGCTATGGGATGGCTATAACGCGTTTTACGGACGCGCCGGGGAAACAGCGCTGCCGGAGAACATCACCCGGCAGACCTGGGCGCGCTTTCTTGATGACCGGGAGCCGGTAGACGCGCTGGTAGCGGAGCTTGATGGAAAAATCGTCGGCCTGGCCCATACCGTCATTCACCGCAGCACCACTCGCCTGGCCGATGTGTGCTACCTGCAGGATTTGTTCACCGCGCCGGAAGCCAGGGGCCAAGGCGTGGCGCGAGCCTTGATCGACGCCGCCAAGCAGATGGCCGCAGCCGCCGGGTGCAACCGCCTCTACTGGCAAACGCACCAGACCAACCAAACGGCCCGCGCGCTGTACGACAAGGTGGCCGAGCATCAGGGCTTCATCGTTTACGGCAGCGATGTGCCGGCCTGACGACCCCGCCTCTCCCCAACCTCCAACAACCCCGCCGGCCGCATCTCGCCATCCTTGCAAAAGCAACGGCCCGATACATGCCATTGTCAAATTGATCAGCTATAAGCACTGACGCGCCCCGGCTCCACGCCGGCGGGCGCCAATTTGATATCGGGATAATCCACATGAAGCTATCGTTTACCAAATGGCCGGCGCTGATCGCGCTGCTGCTGTCCATCCCCGCTCATGCCGCCACCGAAACCATCGTGCTGCTCCGCCATGGCGAGAAACCCGCCCAGGGGCTAGGGCAAATCACCTGCCAGGGACTGAACCGCGCGCTGGCGCTGCCGCAGGTGCTGACCAGCGCCTTCGGCGCGCCGGACGCGATCTTCGCGCCCGATCCCGCCATCCAGGTATCGGACTCGGGCAACAACTATTACTACGTGTGCCCGCTGGCCACGATAGAACCCACCGCCATCCGCCTGGGCATGCCGGTCAACACCGGCTACGGCTTCACCCAGACATCGGACCTGGCCGCCAAGCTGCTGGACTCGGACTACGCCGGGGCCACCATTTTCGTCGCCTGGGAACACAAGAAGATCGTCACGCTGGCCAAGCAGATCTTCTCCAACCTCAAGCAATCGGCCAATATCCCCTCTTGGTCCGACTCCGACTACGACAGCCTCTACGTCATCACCATCAATGGCTCCGGCAGCCATCGCGCCGCCTCGTTCGCCATCCGGACGCAGGGCCTCAACGGACAAAGCACGGTTTGCCCGGGACCAAACTGAGCTTGAAGCGCCTCAAACCGGCTTCGCCGCAGCTAGCCCCGCTGGATCGACACTCCGCCGTCGGCCAGCATCGCGCTGCCGGTGACGAAGCTGGCCGCGTCGGACGCCAGGAACAAGGCGGCGCGGGCGATTTCCTCCGGCCGCGCCAGCCGCTTCAAGGCATGCAGCCCCTCGACGAAGCCGCGCGCCTCCGGCGTGGGCGCGGCGGCGCGGCCCATCTCGGTGTCGGTGCCTCCCGGCAACAGCGCATTGGCGCGGATGCCGCGCGCGCCGTATTCGGCGGCGATCACCTGGGTCAGGCCGATCAGCCCGGCCTTGCCGGCGGCATAGGCGCCCATGCCGGGAAAACCGGCGGTATGCCCCACAAAGGTGGACGTGAAGATGAGAGAGCCGCCGCCCCGCGCCAGCATCGCCGGAATCTGGCGGCGCGCGGCCAGAAAGGCGCTGGTCAGATTGGTATCCAGCGCGAAACGCCAGGCCTCGGGCGTGATCTCGTGGACCGGCGCGGCCTCGCCCACCGCGCCGACGTTGTTGAAGGCGATGTCCAAACCGCCGAAGCGCCGGACCGCCTCCTCCACCGCCTGCCGCGCGGTGGACTCCTCGCGCGCGTCGCCGGCCACGACGGCGATCTCCCCGCCCTCCCGCCGGACGGACGCCGCCAGCCGCTCCAGCTCATGCGCCCGCCGCGCCACCGCGACCACCCGCGCGCCCTCGCGCGCGAACAAGCAGGCCGCCTCATAACCGATGCCGGCGCTGGCGCCGGTCACAATCGCCACTTTTCCCGCAAGCTGTTCCATTTTTCCTCCGCGTTTTCCAGAACACGCGCCCAGTCTGGAACAGCGCGCCCCGCGCGGCGACCCGATTCTTGCCAACCCGCCCCGACCGTCCGACGAATCAAGTGTGGCGTCTTTCCCTCCGCAAAAACCACTACAGCCGCATAATCCAATTACATCAAAAAACAAATGGTCTAAATTACTAACCACTACATACAAGGGAACACCCGCGTCCCTTGCCCTGACCGCACCGGCGCCTACAGACGCCGGGCGCATCTTAAACGGGCGGCCGACCCAAGCCCCCGTCCATGCCGTGATGGGCTGACGCGTTCCTTTGCGCGCCGACTTCATAGGGGATGTTTCCATCCATCTCTTGAGCGCGAAAGGACAACCATGTCTGCTCATATCCTGATACGGGACGGTTCGCCGCACTGGTGGCTCAGCGCAGACGTCTGGGCCGTTCCCGGCAACGATCCCAACGGCGCGCCCGGCACGCCGGTCTCCGGCCAGAAAGCCTATGTCTGGGCCCATGTGGACAATATCGGCGACGCGGACGCGCAGAACGTCCGCATCGATTTCTACTGGGCCAATCCGGCCGGGCAAATGACGGCCGGCGCAGTAAATTACATCGGTTCCGGCTACGCCGATCTGCCGGCGGACCCGAAGGAGGCGATGGGCCAGGACGTGCTGTGCCTGGTGCCCTGGGCAGTGCAGATCGTCAACGACGGCCACGAATGCCTGCTGGCCGTCGCGCATAGCCCGGGCGACAGCAACCCGATTCCCGACCCGCTGCCGGCCTCCTACAGCTTCGACCCGCCGGCCCACGACCAGATCGCCCAACGCAATCTGACGGTGCTGGACGCCAGCAAGATGGCGTCCATGCTACGCATCGCCGTCAATGGCCTGCCTCGGCAGGACAGGCGGGTGAGGCTGACCGCCGAGTTCGGCGGCGAGCTGGACGAACGCCAGCTGCAACGCCTGGGACTCGCCCGGCTGCAACTACGGCCCGCGCCCAAGCCCGAAGTGCAGGTCCGGCTGAGCCTGGAGCCGCGCTGCGGCGGCCAGAGCGACGGTGAGAAAGCGCCCAGCCTGGCCGTGATCGTGCCGCGCGGCGCGACGGTGCCGGTATACCTCGATATCCAGGCCGGCCAGCTACATCCCGACCACTACCAGCTGCTGCACATCGTCGAGCACGACGACGCCGGCAAGCCGTTAGGCGGCGTCAGCTATGTGGTCATTCCGCAAGGCAAGGAGAACAGACTATGAACACGCCGCTCCAGGTGCTCACGCGCCCGTTCGCGATCGAACCGGTGAGCAGCATCATGCTGCCCGACGGCATCTTCGACAACGCGATCTACCAGCTGCGCATCGCCGCGCATTTCACCAATACCTCGGCCAGTCCGCTGAGCAACGTCACCGTTTATCTGGAAAGCGTCGGCGATCCCGGCATCGCGCCCACCGCGCACACCTTCACCTTCCCCACCATCCCCGCCGGCGGCACCGTGCTGCTGACCTGGGACGCGGACTTCCAGCACGCGACGCCGGGCAAGCCGCTGGTGAGCTTCATCGCCCGCGCCGACGGCTTCGCCGCCCAGCGCTCCATCCAACAGATCTTCGTGTCGCAGACCCGCTTCGACAGCGCCAGCAACACCTATACCTGCACGGTGGAGGAAGGCACGCTGACCATCTCCAACATCCAGGGCCACGCGCCGGGCAAGACCTGGGGCGAGCCGACGGACAACGGCAAGGAATGCCGCTGCCCGCCCCGCTTCGGCCCGATGGTGCCCACCGGCCTGACCATGGCCTGGAAGCCGAATCCGGCCTACGCCGGCACCCATGCCGAGCTGCCGTTCTCCGACCCCTGGTGGAAGGTGCTGGCCATCATCGTCGCCGTGATCGCCGCGCTGGTGGCCGGGATCGCCGCCGCCGCCGGCGCGGGCAAGGCCAACTTCAGCGTCGGCGGCTCGGTGGAGGAGACAGACCCCAGCGTCCACTGCTGTTCGCTGAAGGGCGCGGCATCGGGAAAACCCGAATTCACCGTCGCCGGCGTGGCCTCGGCCATCGCCTCCGGGGCGATCGCGGTGGCGTGCTCGGACGAGGCCGATCCGTTCTGGCGCGGCCAGGCGGCCACGCCGCCGGCGGCCGGCGAGACCACGGTGGCCGAGCGGGTGGTGGCCAAGTGGAAGATGCTGGAAGCGCCGGTGGCGGGCAAGGCCTACAAAACCGATGTGTCCTGGACCTACGAGCGCTTCACCACCGGCAAGACCTATCACTACGCGGTGACGGAAACCCAGGTCAACGTGCATGCCGCCGGCCCGGTGAAAGTGGAAACGCCCGACGTGGTCCACGCGTTCGCCCCCCTGTGGGTGCGGGCTAGCTTCCAGCGCCAGGACGGCACGCTGTTCAAGGGCAGCGACCTGTACTCCTTCGCCCTGTTCGAAGCGCCGCAGGGGCTGTATTTCGTCGCGCCGCTGACCGACGACGGCCTGGGCTTCGATCCGGCCGCCAACGACGGCACCTATGCCGGCAGCCTGGACCTGGAGCGCGCCTACCGGCTGCTGCTGCAGCAGCACCAGGACGTGCGCGGCATCTGGCGGGTGTTCGTGTTCGCCCAGGACGTGAATCTGACCAAGCCCGGCACCCCGCCGCATATCGCCGCCCAGCACATCGGCGGCTTCTTCGTGGCCAGCGCGATCGAGATCACCTTCGACGACAGCCTGCCCTGCCCGCTCAAGGCCCAGTCGACGATCACCGTTGTCTGAGGACGCGCCGGCCGGGCATCGCCCGATCGCCCCATGCCGGCAACTGAGGAGCGGCCCACCCAGGCCGCCCTTTTCATTCATGCCTTGGCCATGCGACCTTCCCCGATCAATCCAAACGCATATACAATTCGTTTACAAACTGAATCGGCATGCTCAACTGAGATGGACGCCAGCCGCGCCATCTCTACCCTTCCCCGGAAAAGCAAGATATGACCCCGCAAGAAACCCAAGCGCTGCAAAACTTCCTGAATCAACTGGTACAAGTCCGCGGCATGGCCAAGGACCCGCAAGCCAATGCCACCATCATGCAGGCCGCGGCCCAACAGCCGGACGCCGTCTACCTGCTGGTGTTGCGCTGCATGCAACAGGACCAGGCGCTGAACGCCGCCAACGCCCAAATCGCCAAACTGCAATCGGACCTGCAAGCCGCTCGCAGCGCGCCGGTCCCCGCCGGCGCGCCCGGCACCTTCCTTGATCCCAACGCCGGTTCCGCGGCCTGGAGCAGCGCGCCCGCGGCGCCCGCCTTCGCCGCTCCGCGCCAGGCTGCACCGGCTGCCGCTTATCAACAGCCCGCACCCGCCTACCAAGCGGCGCCTCCGGCCTATCCGCCGGCAGCGCCCGCCTATCAGCAAGCCGCGCCGGTCTACCAGCAACCCGCCCCAGCGCCGCGCCAAGGCTTTTTCGGCGGCGGCAGCGCCGGCGGTTTCACCAGCGGCGTGGGCAGCTTCCTCGGCAATGTGGCCACCACCGCCGCCGGCGTCGCCGCCGGCACCTTCCTGGTCCAGGGCATAGAAAGCCTGTTCAGCGACGACAAGCCCAACCATGAAAGCGGACAAGGCCATGCCGGTTATGAGGCGGAACAGCCGGTGGAGCAACACATCACCATCAACAACTACTACGAGTCCGACGGCCAGGACGACGCCGGCTACCGGGAAGATGCGCTCCCGCGCGACGACTACCAGACCGTGGCCGACTCCGACTACGCCAGCGACGAGTACAGCGAAGACGACAACGCTTCCGCCTAAGCCCTGTTCGGAGGCCCGGGCCGATATCGCCTGCGGTATCGGGAAAACCAGCCACAAGCCCGAGACCATATGGAAAACCGCCGCATGCCGCGGCGGTTTTCTTGCGCGCGCCGATCAGGCTAGGCCGGCTGCCACAAGGTAATGGCCTCATCCGGCGTCCAGCCGGGATTGGACACATGGGCCTGCAGGCAGCGGTAACGCTTTCCCTGATAGCCGGCGCCGTCTCCCACCAAGTATTGGATGCCGTTCTGCCATTCCGGATAATCCGGCTCGCCATCGCCGTCTGTGCGCACTAGAACGCCGTTGCCTGGCAGGGATTCCCGGCCGGCGTCGTCCAGCGCGGTCGCATGGTACCGATAATCGCCGCCAGGGCGCAGGCCGACGTCGCGGAAATCGGCGGCGGTGGTCAGACCCACTTGCTGCCCATCGCGATACACCCGGTATTCCACGATAGGAAAATCGCCGCCGGCCGGCGCGTCCCAAGCCAGGGCGACGAAATCCCGCCCGATCTCGCCGGCGCGCAGATTGCCGGGCGCCGGCGGGCGATCGCCCCCGGCTCCGCCCTCCAGCAGCGGGGCGTAGTCGCGGATGAAGCTCCAGTCGTAGCCGCGGCCGGCCACGTCGCGGCCATCGTCCCAGTTCACCGACCAGGTCATCAGGCCGCGGATGGGGTTGCCCGCCTCCTCCAGCCGGCGGAAGGCGTTGAACACCGCGTCCGGATCGCGGACGAAACCGGTGGCGGCGGCATCGGCATTGGCCGGCAAGCCGATGGCGAGCTTGTCGGCCGGAATCCGCAGATAGCCGCGCGTGCCGTGGATCAGACTGTCGGTCAGGTAATAGAGAAAGTCCTCTTTCCTGGCCTCGTCATCCTGCGACAGCCAGGCGTTCAACTCGTCCACCCACACGCCGTCGCCGCCCTGGTTGTAGTACTGTGGCGCGATGAAGTCGTAATAGCCGTCCAGCGCCGCGATATAGGCCGCGTAGTGTCCATCCGGCTTCAGGTAAGGGAATTCCGGCGCCATGCTGATGATGAAATGCTGGCCTTGCGCCAGGTAGTAGTCCTTCACCATCTTCAACGCGGCCGGAATCACCGTCTGGTTGTCGCCCGCCGCGATCGCGCTCTGCTCCAGGTCGATGTCCAGCCCATCGAAGCCGTAAAGCTCCGCCAAGCGGATGATCTCTCCCGCCAGCGCGTCCTCTTGGCCGGCCTTGAGTTCGATGTGGGCATCGGCTCCGCCCAAGGAAACCAGCACCGCGCGGCCCTGCTCGTTCAGCGCGTCCACCTGGGCGCGGAAAGCCTCGTCGCTCAGGTTCCAGGGCTTGAAGGTGGGGATGCCGGCGCCTTTCATGAAGGCTACCGCCACCACGGCGTAGTCCTCCGGCACATCGTCCAGCGCGATGTCGGCCGACGTGCCGCGCTGATAACCATTGCCGGCCGAGGACGGCCAGTTGTGCCAGAAGCCCATGATGAAACGGTCGGGAAGCGGCGGCATGGCCGCGGTGTCGGCGGTCCGCGCGCCGCGGTCCGGTTTGGCGAATGGGTTCATGCATGCCCCTTGCTGAAGATGGATGAACGGCGCCGGCTCAGCGCCGATGCCCCGGCCATGGTAGGCCGCCCCTCCCCATAGGGCTGCTGGCCGTTCAGCCAGCCTCAGCCGGTGGCCGGCAATACCGGCCACCTGTCGACGATGCGGCCGCCCTCGTACACGGCGATATCGCCGAACTGCTGCAGCACCGCCTCGCTCTGGCGCGGGCGGAAGAACACCGTGTCGTCCACCGCCAGCGCCTGCAAGCCGGAACCGACCAGCAGTTGCTGATTGGATGAATGCCCGTACAGTCCGCTTCCCGCCAGGCCCGCGGGCGATACGGCGTCGGCCTGCCAGTTGCCGCCGTAGATGAAATAGCCGCGCCGCGCGTTGGCGTCCCAGCCGCCCGCCAGCCCGCCCAGCCACTCCACGCCGTAAGGCAGTTCGAAGCGCGGCAATGCCTTCAGCACCGGCGTGGCGATGAAGCAGGCCGGCAGCAGCTCATCCAGCAGCGGCAGATCGAAATCGCTAGGCTTGACCATGGCCGAGCCCACCGCCACCTCGTTTTCCGGACCATCGCCGGGATAGAGCCGGTAAGTGGCCGAGCCGGCGGCGTTGAAGCACGGCTCGGAGATTCTTCCCGCCGGATGCGCCCGCGCAATGGCGGCGAAGGCGGCGTAGCTTGCGCGGGCGTGGCGCAAAGCCTTGTCCCTCAGTCCGGGAAGATCCGGAATCTTGGCCACGTGCGCGTCGTAACCCATCAGGCCGGACCACTGCAGCCGCGGCTCCACGGCCACCATGTCCAGCATTCGCCGCAGCGTGGCGGCGTCGGCGATGCCGCCGCGGTGCAGGCCGACGTCGATCTCGAAATTGAGCTTCAAATGCAGATTTTGCCCGCGCGCCAGCTCGCGGTACTGCGCCAGCCGCTCCGGCGTGTCCACCAGCCATTGCAGTTGCCGCTCCGGCTGGAAATCCATGTCGGAAAACTGGCGGTAAAACGCCAGCGCGGCGGCGGCCGGCAATGGCTTGCCCAGCAGGATGTCCCGGCCGCCCTTCGCCATCGCCTCCAGCTGCGGCAGGCTGAACAGCATCTGCCGCCCGGTGCCGGCCAGCGCAGCCGCCTCGGCCAGCAAGGCCGGGCACGGCAGCGACTTCACCACCACCCTGAGCGCCATCTTGCCGGCCAGATGGCCCGCGATCCGCCGGATATTGGCGCGCAGCCGCTCGCGGTCCAACACCAGCGTCGGCTCGGCGATGCCGGCCTGGCGCAGCGCCGCCTGCAACCCGCGGAAATAAGCGTCGTGCGGCGCCCCGCGCGCGGAGGGCCGCGCCAGCCAGACTGCCGCCCCGCCCGCGCCCAAAGCTGCCAGCAAGCGGCGCCGGCCGCGCGATGGCCCGCTCATGCCGCCACGCCGAACACGCGGCGCAGATGGGAATTGAGCAGCACGCCCTTGGGATCCAGCTCCCGCCTCAGCTTCAGGAAGTCGTTCCAGCGCGGGTAAAGCGCGGCCAGCTCCGCCGCGCCGTACGGATGCAGCTTGCCCCAGTGCGGCCGGCCCTCGTATTTGCGGAAAACCGGCGCCAGTTCGGTCAGCAGATAATCATGCGGCTCGCCGGCGGCGGCATGAACGGCGATCGAGCAGGAGTCGCGGCGGTAGAAAGGGCTGAGCCAGGCGTCGTCGGCCTTGACGAAGCGGAACTCCAGCGGGAAGAACACATCGTTGCGCCGCTCCAGCCGTTCGATCACCTCGCGCACGCAGGCGATGCCGGCCTCCCGCGGCACATGCCACTCGCTCTCGTTGAAGCGAGTGGGCCGCACGGTGGACAGCAGCCGCCAGGACTTGTCGAAGGCCTGCTCGCTCAGATCGGGATCGATCAGTTTCTGCGCGGTCCAGCGCCGCAGCGCCGGCATGCCTCCCAGCCAATCGCGCAGCCGGCGCAGCTCTTGCAGCATCTCCTCATCGCCGGACTCCGGCCGCGACGCCGGTCCCGGCGGGCGGATGTCGTGGGTGATCGCCGCGGCGTAGCCGGTGAACGGCAGATAGTAGAACTCGAAATGCCGGTGCCGGCGCGCCAGCTCCGGCGCGGCGTCCAGCATCTGTCCCGCCGGCAGCAGCCATAATTTTCGCTGCAGATAATAGGCCGGCAGCGTCGCCACGGTGGCGCGGGCGATCACGCCCAGGCTGCCCAGCGACACTCTCGCCGCCTGCAGCAGATCCTCGTCGCGGCCCTTGCCGCAGTCCAGGGTCAGTCCCGATGGCGTCAGCAGCCGCAGCGCGCGCGCGTCGGCGTGCAGGGCCGGCAGGCCGGCGCCGGTGCCGTGGGTGGCGGTGCTGATCGCGCCGGCGAAGGATTGGACATCCACGTCCGGCTGGTTGCGCAGCGCCAGTCCCTGCGCGTCCAGCAAGCGCGCCAGCTGGCCGATGCGGGTGCCGGCCAGCAAGGTGGCTTCGCCGGCGGCCGCGTCATGCGCCAGCAGGCCGGACATCCGGTCCAGCGACACGATCTTGCCGGGCGTGGGCACCAGCGGGGTGAAGGAATGGCCGGCGCCGACGCAGCGCAGCGGCGTGCCGGTCTGCGCCGCTTCGCGCAGCAGTCGCGCCAGTTCGGCCTCGTCGCCGGGCGTGGCCAGCGCCTGCGCGGCGCAGCTCTGCAGGCCGCTCCAGTTACGCCAGCGATAACCGCCGGCGGACGCGGCGGACCGCGGTCCGGCCGCTTGAGCGGCCCAGGCGCCCAGCAGCGCGCCGCCGCCCAGTTGCAGCAAGGCCCGACGATTCAGTGCCGGCCTCATCGCGCGCCTCCTGGCCCGCCGTCAGCCATGAAGGCGATCAGCCGGGTGAACTCCTGATCGCTGCAATCATTGCAATAACCTCGCGCCGGCATCGCGTTCAGGCCATCGCGGACATGGGTCAGCAACAGCGGCATGCCCTTCTCCAGCCTGGCCTCCCAGGCCGGCGCGAAGCCGGCCAGCGGCGCCTGGCTGGCCTGGTTGCCATGGCAGATCAGACAGGAGCGCTCGTACTTGCGCGCCAGCTGCGCATCCATCGGCCGCAGCGTCTCCGCCCGCTGCAGATCGGCCGCCTGCGGCTTGACCTCTCCCCTCCCGCAACCGGCCAAAACCACCAGTCCGGCCAAGACCATGCCGCGCCGATGCCGGCCAGCCATCGTCTTCCTGCCTGCCTCCATGCCGTCTCCTCGGATATCGGGATGTTGCAATGGCGCGCCCGCGGCGCCTCAAGCGCAAGCGGCCGGACAATCCGGCCGCTTGATGACAATGGCTTTAATATACATTCAACACACCATTAATGTCATTTTCATTTCCCGTCTTTTCCCCCTCAGGAACCGCCGCCGCGCGGCAGGCGCGCCGCGGCCGCCGTTGATGCCGCATGCCGCTGCTGTACACATTGTTACGGTTATGAACAGATACAAATCGCAATCAGTGGCTATCTTTCCTTTGCGATTGCGAAACAAACCGACGCCATAGTGCAAGCATGCGCAATACGCGTCCGCAACGTAAAAGGAAGACTTGCCATGAAACACGTGATGACCGCGGCGGTGCTGATCGCCGCCTCCCTGACCAGCCTGCCCAGCCAGGCCGGCGTCTCAATCAGCGTCGGCGAACCCGGCTTCTACGGCCAGATCGACATCGGCGGCTACCCGCCGCCCCAGCTGATCAGCCCGCAACCGATAATCGTGCAGCCGGTGCCGGTGGCCGCGCCGCCGATCTACCTGCGCGTGCCGCCGGGCCACATGAAGCATTGGGACCGATACTGCCGGCAGTACGGCGCCTGTGGCCGCCGGGTCTATTTCGTCCGCGACGACTGGTACAACCGCGTCTACGTGCCGCACTACCGCGAATACCATCATGACAACGGCCGCCACGAGGGATGGAAACGCGACCACCGCGACGACCGCCATGACGACCACCGCGACGAGTGGCATGGCGACCATCGCGACCATTAATCCTCGCGCTCACTGGCCGGCGTTCAGTCCGGCCAGCGCGGTCCCGCCGGCCAGCCTGGCCGCCAACGCGTCTGCCGGCATGGGCCGGCTCAGCCAGTAGCCTTGCAGCGCGTCGCATCCCAGCTCCGCCAGCACCGCGGCTTGCGCCTCCGTCTCCACACCCTCGGCCACCACATCCAGGCCCATCGAGTGGGCAAGGGAAATGATCATTTCCACCAGCGTCATCGCGTCTTTTTCCTCCAGCATGCGACAGACAAAGGACTGATCGATCTTCAAGGTCTGAACCGGCAGCTGCGCAAGGTAAGCCAACGAGGAATAACCGGTCCCGAAATCATCTAGCGAGATGCCGATGCCCAGCTCCCTCACCTCGCGCAGAGTGGCGACGCTTCTATCGATGTCTCGCATCAGACGGCTTTCTACAATCTCGATATCGATGCCGGCATCCTGAGGATTCATGGCAAGCGCCGCGATCAGCGATGGAACAAAATCCGGACGCTGAAGCTGCAGCGGCGAGACATTGACGGCGATGCGGGGGGCGGGCAGGCCGGCGGAACGCCAGCGCTGATAGTCGCGCGCAGCCTGCCGCAGCACCCAGTTTCCCACCTCCGCGATCAATCCCAACTCTTCCAGCATCGGCACGAACTGGGCGGGCGGCACCATGCCCTGTCCCGGACAATGCCAGCGCAACAAGGCCTCCACACCCACGACGGCATGCCCGCGCACCGTGCACTTGGGCTGGTAGTACAGTTCGAACTGTTCCAGCTCCAACGCCTGCCGCAGACGATTGCCCAATTCCAGCGCCGCCGCGGCCCGGGCTGTCATTTCCTCGCGATAGAACAAGAATTTCTCATTCCCGGCCTTGGCTCGCTTCAATGCCGATTCGGCCCGCTCCAACAACTCCGTCGCGGTAGAGCCGTCCTCTGGATGCATGGCGATGCCGAACTTGGCCGCCAGGCACAGATCCCTCCCATCCAGCGGAATCGGCGGATCCAGGCAATCCTGCCTAAGTTGCTCCATCCCAAGCACCGCCTCATCCTCGCCGGCAGCCTGCGGCAAGGCCAGCGCAAATTGGTCCGCGCCTATCCGCGCCAATAGCGAGGCATCCTGGACATGCCGCGACAGCCTTTCGGTCATCCTCTTCAGCAGCTGATCGCCCTCGCCCCTGCCAAACACATCGTTGATGGATTTGAAATTCTCGATATCAAGCACCACGACCGAGAAGCGCCGCTCCTGCTGCGCGGCGTCCGCCACGCGCTGCGCCAAACGCTCAAGCAGCAGGCTGCGGTTGGCGAGGCCGGTCAGGCTGTCGTAATAGGCCAGGTAGTCGAGGCGTTGTTCCTGTCGGATATGGTCCAGCGCATAGCCGATATCGCTGGCGAGCTCGCGCAGCAGCGCCATCTCCTGGCTATCGAAAGCGCCGACTTCGCAGGAGAACAGGGCCAGCACCGCAATCGCGCCGCCCTCCTCCACGATGGGCAGGCTGGCGATGGAACGCACACCGGTGCCGAGCAAAGACGGCGCCAGTTCCGTCATCGACGGATCGTTCTGCACATCGTTGCACACCACGATTTCCTTCAAGCGCACGGCCCGACAGGCCGGGCGGTCGCGATGCGGCGAGTCTTCCTTCGCGCTCAGGCGGATTTGCCGAAAATAATTGCTGTCCTCACCGCGGAAGGCGGCCACCGCGCCGTTCTGCGTTTCCGGATCGATCACGCCCGCCCAGGCCATTTTGTAAGTTCCGACCTCCACCGCGATCCGGCAGATGCCATCGAACAGCTCCTCCATCTGATGGCAGCGGACAACCAGCGCATTGACCCGGCTCTGCACCTCATGCACCCGCCCCAGGCGCGCCACCCGCTGCCGCAACAGGGACTGCTGCAGGCAAACCGCCAAATGGCGGGCGTACGCCTGAGCCACTTCCCGCTGGGCATCGCCGAAGGCTCCGACCACGTCTGAGCCCATATTCAACATGCCCAGCAATCGTCCCTCTGCTATCAGCGGGATGCGGACATAGGAGCGCATGCCTTGCCGGTACAGGCGCTCCAACGTCGGCGCGCGCCACTGCAGGGCGCCCAGATCCTTCTCCAGGCAGACCTCTCCCCTCTTCAGGAACACAAGATCATCCATGCCGTAACTGGCCAGGGGCAATTGCCGGCCGGGATCATAATGGGAGCCTACCGCGCGCTCCACGGCCAGCACCCTGGCGTATTCCGCCTCCCAGTCGATCAGCATCACCGTCGCGCCCCAGAATGGCACCAGTTTCCGCAGATTGCGCAAGCCTATCTGCGCGATCTGCTCGGCGCCGGCATCTTCCAGGATGGCGCGGCTCAAATCATTCAGCGCCTCCAGTTGCCGCATATGCCGCAAAATTTCCAACTGGCTCCGCTCGCGTTCGGAAATATCGCGCAGGATCGCCGTATAGCCGCGCTGTCCGTCGATGTCCTGCGAAGAGATGGACGCTTCCAGCTCGAACAACGTCCCATCCGCGCGCGCGCCCTGGACTTTGCCGAGCTGCCCCATCCGCCGCGGACTGGCGCCGACGTCGCCGAAGCGCTGCACCAGCCGGCCATGCTCCGCGCGCAAGGCAGTTGGCAGCAGCATATCCAGGGGCTGGCCCAGCATAGCCTGCGCCGACCTGCCGAACATCTGCTCCGCCGCCGCGTTGAACATCGAGATGCGCAGCCTGCTATCCAGCATCACGATGCCGTCCATCGCCGACCGCACCATGCCCGCCAGCCGCGCCTCGCTCTCCCTCAACGCCATCTGGGCGCGGTGCCTATCCGTCACATCCAGCACCACGCCGTGCACGTGGGATTCGCCGTCAAAATGGATCAGACGGAACGACAGCAGCACCTGAGCGGTCGTCCCATCGCTCCGCAGCAGGGCTACCGGAACGCCCATCACCTCGCCTTCGCGCCGCAACGTCTCGATCAGCTGGCGTCTATCCGCGGCGTCTTTCCAAATGCCCAGATCAAGCGTCGTACGGCCCAACACCCGCTCCCGTTCAAGTTGCAGCAGATCCAGGAAGGCCTGATTCACTTCTTCCAGCACGCCGTCCGCCATCCTCGAAATCGCCATCGCCACCGGACTGTCGGCGAACAGCGCGCGGAAACGCTCGTCGCTGTGCCTCAAGGCCTCCAGCGCCGCTTGCCGTCGCTCCAATGCCATGGCCAACCTGGCGCGGGCGCGCAACTGCACCTCGCTCATCACACTGAATAACACGCCGATCAGCACCAGCAGGCTGAGCGACAGCAATTGCGAAGCCGGGCCTGCGGGCACGCCGGAAAAGGAGGAAAGCGACAAAGCCGCGACAATGGAGGAAATCAAGACGATGGACAACAGTCCCGGCCCCAGCCCCCCAAGCAAGGCGCTCAGGCCGATCGGAATCAGAAACAGCAACATCAGGTGATGCTGGGATTTCAATTGAAACCGCAAATCCAACACCAATAGAGAGCCGCAAGCCGCGAAAAGATAGGCCAACAACTGACCATACCTGGGTTGCAGCAGCACACAGTCGTCGTTCAGTTGATCCAGGCACAACTTCAACAATACGGCACAACCCAAAATGAACGCCGCATCCCATCCGGCGACCAACCAGGCATACGTCCGCGGATTCGCCAGATGAATCAAGGACACATCCGGCACGGCCATCGCCGCCAGCACGGCCAACAGATACAGCAACACCAGCCAGCCCATATCCCGTCGGGCCAGCGCCAGCAGGCCACGCCCCAAACGCCCGAATTTGTGCAAGCCCGCCAGCCGTTCCGGCCCCATGCCGCTCAGCAACAGATATAAAAAAGCTGAAGAGACGAAAGCAAACAAACCATCCCACCCCATGCCGCCGATGGGGTTGTCCGACGAGCCCCACTGCCCCATCAGCAAATCCGGCACAATGATCCAGACCGATGCGATCAGCGCGTACGCCGACACGATGATCCAATGCAAACGCCGCCTATCTGCCTCCATGCGCCCCCCGCGGAGAACTCCTCCACAACTCGATGCGGATATTGTCTTTCCCTATGTTTCTTCAGTATGGCCGGCGATCGCGGCATGTCGAGCCGATCTTGGCCGGCCATGCCGGCCGCCAAGCAAAAAGCCCGCGCTCGGCGGGCTTTCGGGATGAAACGGTCTTGGGGCTTCAACTCTGGGGCAGCAGGCTGTCCTTGTGCAACAGCTTGGCGAAGTCGTCGGCCGGCAGCGGCTTGGCGATCAGGTAGCCCTGGACGAAGTCGCAGCCCTCCTGCTCCAGGAACTGCCATTGCTCCATCGTCTCCACGCCCTCGGCCACCACCTGCATGTTCAGGTTCTTGGCCATATTGATGATGGCGCGGGCGATGGCGCTGTCGTCGGCGTCATGCGGGATGTCGCGGACGAAGGAGCGGTCGATCTTCAGCTTGTCGGCCTTGAAGCGCTTGAGATAGGACAAGCTGGAGTAGCCGGTGCCAAAGTCGTCGATCGACAGCCTGAGGCCCATGTTCTTCATATTGTCTATGGTCTGGATCGTGGCCTGGGCGTCTTCCATGATGATGCTCTCGGTCACCTCGATGTCCAGCGCGTGGCCGGGCAGGCCGCTGGATTCCAGCGCCTGCTTCACCTGCAACGCCAGATCCGGCTGGCGGAACTGCAGCGCCGACAGGTTGATCGCCAGCGTCAGCTCCGGCAGCCCCTCCTGGCGCCAGGCCACCAGCTGGCGCGTCGCCTCGCTGATCACCCAGTTGCCGATCTGCACGATGAAGCCGCGCTCCTCGGCGACCTGGATGAAGCGCACCGGCCCCAGCAGGCCCAGAGACGGATGGTTCCAGCGGATCAGCGCCTCGGCGCCGACGATGCGGCCGCTTTCCATCTCCACCTGCGGCTGGTAGTGCAGCACGAACTCGTCGCGCTCCAGCGCGAAGCGCAGCTGGCTCTCGATCGCCAGGATTTCGCGGGCGCGGGCGTTGAGGTCGGCGGTGTAGAACTTGTAGCTGTTGCGGCCCGACGATTTGGCGTGGTACATCGCCGCGTCGGCGTTGCGCACCAGGGTCTCGTAGTCGCGGCCATCGTCCGGGTAGACGCTGATGCCGATGGACGGGGTGATGGTCAGCACGTGGTTGTGCAGCTCGATCGGGTTGGCGAACACGTCGCGCACCCGTTCCGCAGCCAGCGCGGCCTCGCCCGGGTCGGAAATCACCGGCAGCAGGATGATGAACTCGTCGCCGCCCTGGCGCGCCAGCATCTCGCCCGGTGCCAGCGCCGAGCGGATGCGGTCGGCGGCCACCTGCAGCAAGGTGTCGCCGGCGGAGTGGCCCAGCGACTCGTTGACGGTCTTGAAACGGTCCAGGTCCAGCAGCAGCAGCGCCAGCCGCTGGTTGTCGCGCACGACGTTGTGAATGGCCAGCTCGACGCGATCCTGCATGTGGATGCGGTTGGGCAGGCTGGTGAGCACGTCGAAATGGGCCAGGAACTGGATGCGCTCGTCGGCGGCCTTGCGCTCGGTCAGGTCGCTGAAGATCGCCACATAATGGGTGATCTCGCCCAGGCTGTTGCGCACGGCGTTGATCGCCAGCCATTCCGGATACACCTCGCCGTTCTTGCGGCGGTTCCACAGTTCGCCCTGCCAGGAGCCCTGCTCGGAGATGGACTGCCACATCTGCTCGTAGAACGGCTCGTCGTGGCGGCCGGACGACAGGATGCTGGTCTTCTGGCCCAGCACCTCGTGCTGGGTGTAGCCGGTGATTTCGGTGAACGCGCGGTTGACGCTGCGGATGCGGCGATCGGCGTCGGTGATCATGATGCCCTCGACGGTGTTCTCGAACACCTTGGCCGCCAGCTGCACCCGCTCTTCGGCCGCGCGCTTCTCGGAGATGTCGCGCACCATCCGCCACACCGCGTTGATGCGGCCGAAGGCGTCGCGCATCGCCACCGTCTTGACGCTGACCGGCACCTGGTTGTCGAAACGGTTCAGATACGTGGCTTCGAACTCGTCGCAATAGCCGAATCGCAGCACCTTGTTGTCGAGATTGAAACGCTCCAGCGCCTCGCTCTCCTCGGCCACCAGGCTCCAGAAATTCTGTTGCTTCAACTGGTCCAGGCTGTAGCACATCAGGTTGAGGAAGGCCGGGTTGGCGTCTATCACCTGGCCGTCCAGCGAGCTGATGACGATGCCGTCCAGATTGGACCAGAACAGCTCGCGGTACTTGTTTTCCGAGCGGCGCAGCGCGTCCTCAACCTCGCGGCGGCGGGCGATGTCTGCCTCCAGCGCCAGCGTCTTGGCCCTGAGCTCGTCCACCAGGCGCTTCAGCTCGGAACGGGTCCACTCCAGGTGGGTGCCGAGGCGGCCCAGCTCGTCGCGGCGCGACCACTCGAACGGCGAATCCAGCTTCAACTCGGCCAGCAGCCGCGCCTGCTCGGTCAGCAGCCGCATCGGGCTGAGGAAGCGCGAATGCAGGATGCTCATGATCAGCATGATGGACAGCACCAGTTGCGCCGCCAGGATCATCAGGATGTTCTTCACCTGGTTGCTGAGCGCGATGGCCAGGTTTTCGTTGTCGAATTCCATCGTCACCTGGCCGATGGCCTCGCCGCGGTAAATCACCGGCTTTTCCACGTAGGACACGCTGCCGATGCGGCGTTCGCTGCGAACCGCGGACAGGAATACCTGATTGGACTGGGTGTCGGTGACGCGGATGGAAATCACGCGCGGATCTTCCATCACCGATGCGATCAAGGGATTGCCGGCCTGCCGGCTGAGATTCCACAACGGCTCCTGCATGCCCAGCGCGACGATATCCAATAAACGCCGCTGGTCGGTTTCCAGCTGCGTGGTCAGGTTATCCTTCTGAATATTGAAGCTGAGATAGCTGATGATGGAGGCGGGAATCAACAAGCCGAGTATTACGGCGATGAGAAACACATCCCTCAGATTCAGGCCAGTGCTGGCAGTGGATTTTTCGTCTGCTTGTTGAGCCATGTCGCGCTAGTCTTTGGTTCGCCGCGAGTCGCGGAAGATCGAATGCCTGAGTTCCATAATTCACAAGTGCAATCAGCAGTATACACCGGCGGCCAGCGGCTTTTCGCTGGAATATTCACCAGTCATCCACCCTTATCATTTTCAAGCATATCTACAGCACAAATCAGCCAAATATAAAGAGGCCACAGCAGCTCATTGCCTTGTCGCAATCGCAGGGCCTAAAATCGCACGACACTTTGCAACGGATCATCAGGATATCAGCCATGCAGCAGTCCCGTTATGAAAAGATTATCTCCGCCCGCTGGATCATCACCGTGGAAACTGACGGCGAAGTCCTGGAAAACCACGCCGTCGCCATCCGGGACGGCAAGATAGCCGCCATTATTCCAGCAGCCGACGCCGCCGGGCTAGAGGCAGACGAAAGACTGGAGCTGCCCAACCACGTGCTGATGCCAGGCCTGATCAATCTGCACGGCCATTCGGCGATGTCGCTGCTGCGCGGCCTGGCCGACGACAAGGTGCTGATGGACTGGCTGACCAACTACATCTGGCCCACCGAAGGCAAGCACGTCCACGACGATTTCGTGTTCGACGGCTCGCTGCTGGCAATGGGCGAAATGATCCGCGGCGGCACCACCACCATCAACGACATGTACTTCTACAACGCCGCCGTCGCGCGCGCGGGCCTGGCTTCCGGCATGCGCACCTTCGTCGGCTGTTCGATTCTGGAATTCCCGACCAATTACGCCAGCAACGCCGACGACTACATCGCCAAGGGCATGGCCGAGCGCAGCCAGTTCCTGGGCGAGGACCTGCTCACCTTCACGCTGGCGCCGCACGCGCCCTATACCGTGTCGGACGACACCTTCCGCAAGGTCGTGACGCTGGCCGAGCAGGAGGACATGCTGATCCACTGCCACATCCACGAAACCGCCGAGGAAGTGAGCAACAGCCTCAAGGAGCACGGCCAACGCCCGCTGGCCCGCCTGCAGCAACTGGGACTGCTGTCGCCGCGGCTGATCGCCGCGCACATGGTGCATTTGAACGACGCCGAGATCGAGCTGGCGGCCAGGCACGGCATCTCCACCGCCCACAACCCGGCCTCCAACATGAAGCTGGCCTCCGGCATCTCGCCGGTGAGCAAGCTGTTGGCCGCCGGCGTATCGGTGGGCATCGGCACCGACGGCGCCGCGTCCAACAACAAGCTGGACATGCTGGCCGAAACCCGCCTGGCCGCGCTGCTGGCCAAGGTGGGCACGCTGGATCCCACCTCGGTGCCGGCCGCCGCGGCCATCCGCATGGCCACACTGAACGGCGCCCGCGCGCTGGGCATCGCCGACAAGGTGGGCTCGGTCAAGGTGGGCAAGCAGGCCGACCTGATCGCCATCAACTTCGCCGAGCTGGAAACCGCCCCGGCATTCGACCCGATCTCGCATGTGGTGTACGCTGCCGGTCGCGAGCAGGTCAGCCACGTCTGGGTCAAGGGCCGCACGTTGATGCGCGAGCGCAAGCTGACCACCCTGGACGAGAGCGATCTGAAGGCCCGCGCCGGCGACTGGCGCAACCGCATCCTGGCAAAGTAAGAGCATGAGCAACGTAGACGAACACGAAATCGACAAATTCAGCCAGCTGGCGCACAAGTGGTGGGACAAGGACAGCGAATTCAAGCCGCTGCACGAGATCAACCCGCTGCGCCTGGACTTCATCGACCGCCATGCGTCCATCGCCGGCAAAAAGGTGCTGGACGTCGGCTGCGGCGGCGGCATCCTGGCCGAGAGCATGGCGCTGAGGGGCGCGCAGGTGACCGGCATCGACCTGGCGAAAAAATCGCTGAAGGTGGCGCAGCTGCACAGCCTGGAGTCCGGCGTGCCCATCGACTACCGCTGCGTGCCGGTGGAAGAGCTGGCGGCCGAGATGCCGGCCAGCTTCGACGTGGTCACCTGCATGGAAATGCTGGAGCATGTGCCGGACCCGGAAAGCGTGGTCCGCGCCTGCGCCACGCTGGTGAAGCCGGGCGGCTGGGTGTTCTTCTCCACGTTGAACCGCAACGCCAAGGCCTATCTGCTGGCCGTGGTCGGCGCCGAATACGTGCTCAACATGTTGCCGCGCGGCACCCACGAGTACGCGCGTTTCCTCAAGCCGTCCGAGCTGAGCCGCATGGCCCGCCACGCCGGCCTCGGCCTGCAGACGCTGAGCGGCATGGGCTACAATCCCGTCACTCGCATCTACTCGCTGAACGACGATACCGACGTCAATTACCTGATGGCGACCCGCCGCTCCGCCTGAGCGCGACGCGTCCAACAAGGCCCGGCCCAGCCGGGCCTTTCTTTTTTCCGCACGCTTGTTTCGGCCGCCTTGTGAAAAATGGCAGAAAACGCCCACGCCACAAGTCAACACAACAAGAAAACATGCGTTTTAATCATCTGGTTGATATCATAGCCGCCCTCAACGCCAACGCGCATAATGCGCGCAAGCGGCGCGGCATGGCAGTGCCGCGCCACGCGCGCCCGGGCTGGATACAAACAGGCAGACAGACAGGATACTGCCGGACAATCCGGCAGGATGCCGTACAATATCAAGAGAACGAGAAAATCAATTTCCGGAGATGATGATTCATGACATTCAAGGCCAATGACCTCTTGACCGAGCAGATCGCCCAATACCTAGGCAGGCAGATAATCCAGGGCGAGATGAAGCCGGGCGAGCGGATCCAGGAGTTGCGGATCGCTTCCGAGCTGGAAGTGAGCCGCGGCTCGGTGCGCGAGGCCTTGCTGATTTTGCAGCGCCGCCACCTGGTGGACATCTTCCCGCGCCGCGGCGCGATGGTGTCCAGCATCAGCGCGCGCGACGTGCGCGACTTCTTCGACCTGTGGTTCCTGCTGCTGGACCGCGTGGTGCAGAACCTGGCCGCCGGCTGGCAGAACGACGACCTAGCGCGCTTCATCGAGCTGATGGCGCTGCTGGAGGAAGACAACCGCCGCGACGACCTGCAGGCCTTCTACGAGCACGGCATCGAATTCCTGTCGGCGCTGTACCGCCACGCCGACAACCGCTATCTGACCGACACGCTGATCGACATGCTGCCGCTGACCCAGCGCTGCCTGTACGCCATCCTGCGCGCCGGCAAGAGCCAGATGGACCGCACCCACCAATTCCTGGAAAGCCTGCTGAAAACGCTGATCGCGCGCGACACCGGCCGCCTGAAGCAGATGATCATCGAATTCGGCCGCGACTACAGCCAGCTCGCGCAAAGCGCCGCGGAGGCGCTGGAAGGCGGCGTCTGACATCCGCCCGATCGAATGAAAAAAGGCTGCCGACGGCAGCCTTTGCTTTGCGCGCCCCAGCGTCAGCGGCGGCGGTATTCTACAAAGGCGTAAGGCAACCCGTCGGCGCTGACCGCGCCCTCGCGCGACGCCTCGCGCCAGTCGTCCGGGTCGAACTCCGGGAAGTGGGCGTCGCCGTCGTAGTCGCGGGCGATTTCGGTCAGGCACAGCCGGTCGGCCAGTGCCAGAGCCTGGCGGTACAGGTCGGCTCCGCCGATCAGGCAGGCCTCGTCCACCGCGCCGGCCAGCGCGAGCGCCTCCTCCAGAGAATGAGCGGTTTCCGCGCCGTCCGCCCTCCAGTCCGCCTGGCGGGTCACCACGATATTGCGGCGGCCCGGCAGCGGCCGGCCGATCGAATCCCAGGTCTTTCGGCCCATGATCACCGGCTTGCCCAGCGTGGTCGCCTTGAAATGCTTCAGATCCTCCGGCAGACGCCAGGGCAGCTGGTTGTCTATGCCGATGGTGCGATTGGCGGCCATCGCGGCCACCAGCGTCAGCGTCGGTTTCCGGCTCATACCGCCACCTGCGCCTTGATGTGCGGGTGCGGGTCGTAGCCTTCCAGCGCGAAGTCTTCGAATTTGAACGCGAACAGGTCTTTCACCTCGGGATTCAGCTTCATCGTCGGCAGCGGGCGCGGTTCGCGCGTTAATTGCAATTGCGCCTGTTCCAGATGGTTGCTGTACAGATGGGCGTCGCCCAGCGTGTGGACGAAGTCGCCCGGCCGCAGGCCGCATACCTGGGCCACCATCATCGTCAGCAGCGCGTAGCTGGCGATGTTGAACGGCACGCCGAGGAAAATGTCGGCCGAGCGCTGATACAGCTGGCAGGACAGCCTGCCGTCGGCGACGTAGAACTGGAACAGGCTGTGGCAAGGCGGCAGCGCCATCTGGTCCACCAGCGCCGGGTTCCAGGCCGACACGATCAGCCGGCGCGAATCGGGGTTCTTTTTGATCATGTCCAGCAACTGGCTGATCTGGTCGATGTGGCGGCCGTCCGGCGCCGGCCAGCTGCGCCACTGGTAGCCGTAGACCGGGCCGAGATCGCCGTTCTCGTCGGCCCAATCGTCCCAGATCGACACGCCGTTTTCCTTCAGATAGCGGATATTGGTATCGCCGGACAGGAACCACAGCAGTTCGTGGATGATGGAGCGCAGATGGCATTTCTTGGTGGTGATCAGCGGAAAACCGTCCGCCAGATCGAAGCGCATCTGGTAGCCGAACACCGAGCGGGTGCCGGTTCCGGTGCGGTCTGCCTTGTCGTGTCCATGTTCCAGCACATGGCGCATCAGGTCGAGGTACTGTTGCATGTGGGCGATTCCGTCAATAATCAGATTATTGTACCGCTAGCGGCGCTGCCGCGCGAGGCGCGGGGCTGGCCGAGACCGGCCGGCATACGCTACCATTCAGTTTAAAATCAAGACAAAAGCATTTATCTAAAGCGAGCCCATGGCAGAAGACTCAGACCTCGAACGCACCGAACCCGCGTCAGCCAAACGGCTGTCGATGGCCCGTGAGGATGGCAACATCCCCCGGTCGCGGGAGCTGTCGACCTTCGCCGTCACCATGACCGGAGTCGCGCTGCTGATGGCGATGGGCGGCCAGCTAGGCCATGCGCTCGGCGAAATCATGCGCCACCTGCTCACCTTCGACCAAGCCGCGGTGCAGCACACCGAGCCCGCGCTGATCCGGTTCAAGGAAAGCCTGTTCCAGGCGCTGACCGCGCTGGCTCCGTTCTTCGTCGGGCTGGCGCTGGCGGCGCTGTGCGCGCCGCTGCTGGTCGGCGGCTGGAACATGACCTTCAAGGCGCTGGAGCCCAATTTCGGCAAACTGAACCCCTTTCCGGGCATGAAGCGCATCATCTCGCTGAACGCGGTCAACGAAGGCTTGAAGGCGATACTGAAAAGCCTGCTGATCGGCGGCATCGCCACCTGGTACATCTGGAAGGAGCGCGGCGAGATCATCGGCCTGCTGTCCATGCCGCTGGAAGCCGGCATCCTGAAGATGACCGACCTGATGATCCGCACCTTCTTCATCGTCACCGCCGCGCTGATCCTGCTGGTGGCGCTGGACGTGCCCTACCAGCTATGGAGCTACTACAAGAAGCTCAGGATGACCAAGGAAGAGGTCAAGCAGGAATACAAGGAAGCGGAAGGCTCCCCCGAGGTCAAGGGCCGCATCCGCCAGATGCAGCGCGAAGCCGCTCGCAAGCGGATGATGCAGGAGGTGCCCAAGGCCAACGTGATCGTCACCAACCCGACCCACTTCGCGGTGGCGCTGAAATACGACGACACCATGCGCGCGCCGCAGGTGGTGGCCAAGGGTTCGCTGAAACTGGCGGAAAAGATCATCGACACCGGCAAGGACAGCCGCGTGCCCATCATGCGCTCTCCCCCCTTCGCCCGGGCGCTGTATTTCCACGGAGAACTGGGCCAGGACATCCCGGCCCAGCTGTACGCGGCGGCGGCCCAGGTGCTGGCCTATGTGTTCCAGCTGCAGCAGTATCAATCCATCGGCGGCGTGGCCCCGACCTTCCCGGATCAACTGGACGTGCCCGACGAGCTTGACCCGTACAGCAAACGTCCGCAAGATTCGGCGCCAGAAGAAAGCCGATAAGCCAGCATGGACTCCATCCTCCAGATATTGCGCAAAATGAAGATCGCCCAGCTCGCGGGGCCGCTGCTCATCATCCTGATCCTGACGATGATGATCCTGCCGTTGCCGCCGGTGCTGCTGGACATCTTCTTCACCTTCAACATCGCGGTGTCGGTGATCGTGCTGCTGGTCGGCATCAATGTGCGCAAGCCGCTGGACTTCTCGTCCTTTCCCTCGGTGCTGCTGATCACCACCATGCTGCGGCTGTCGCTGAACGTCGCCTCCAGCCGGGTGGTGCTGCTGGAGGGCCATACCGGCCCGGACGCCGCCGGCAAGGTGATCGAATCGTTCTCCCACTTCCTGGTGGGCGGCAACGTCGCCATCGGCATCGTGGTGTTCATAATCATCACCATCATCAACTTCGTGGTGATCACCAAGGGCGCCGGCCGGATCGCCGAAGTGTCGGCCCGCTTCACCCTGGACGCGATGCCGGGCAAGCAGATGGCGATCGACGCCGACCTCAACGCCGGCCTGATCGGCGAGGACGATGCCCGCAAGCGCCGCTCCACCATCGCCGAGGAAGCCAACTTCTTCGGCGCGATGGACGGCGCGTCCAAATACGTGCGCGGCGACGCGATGGCCGGCATCATGATCATCCTGATCAACGTGATCGGCGGCCTGATCGTCGGCGTGGTCCAGCACGACCTACCGGTGGGCCAGGCGGCGGAAACCTACACCCTGCTGAGCATTGGCGACGGCCTGGTCGCGCAGATTCCGGCGCTGATCATCTCCACCGCGGCCGGTATCGTGGTGACGCGCGTCGGCACCGACCAGGACATGTCGGAGCAGTTCCTGGGCCAGCTGTTCACCAAGCCGCAGGTGCTGTACATCACCGCGTCGGTGATCGGCATGATAGGCCTGATCCCCAACATGCCCCATTTCTCCTTCCTGCTGATCGCCGGCGGCCTGTTGGCGCTGGCCAGGACGATGGAGCAGCGCGGCAAGCAAAAGCTGGCCCGGGAACTGCAGGCGGCCGCGCAGCCGGCGGCGGCGCCGGAGCAGCAGGCGGCCGAAGTGGGCTGGCACGACGTCCAGCACGTCGACCAGCTGGGCATGGAGGTCGGCTACCGGCTGATCCCGCTGGTGGACCGCACCCAGGACGGCGAGCTGCTGCGCCGCATCCGCGGCATCCGCAAAAAGATCGCCCAAGACCTGGGCTTTCTGGTGCCGCCGGTCCACATCCGCGACAATCTGGAAATCAAGCCCAACGCCTATCGCATCTTGCTGAAGGGCGTGGAGCTGGGCAAGGGCGAGGCCTTCATCGGCCAGTTCCTGGCCATCAATCCGGGCATGGTCAGCAAGGAGATCGCCGGCGCGGCCACCACCGACCCGGCCTTCGGCCTGCCGGCGGTGTGGATAGACGCCGGCAAACGCGAGGAAGCGCAGAGCCTGGGCTATACCGTGGTGGACGCCAGCACCGTGGTGGCCACCCACATCTCCAACCTGCTGCAGACCCACTCCGCCGAGCTGCTGGGACGCGAAGAGGTCCAGGCGCTGATCGACCACCAGGCCAAGGAATCGCCGAAACTGATCGAGGATCTGGTGCCCAAGGTGGTGCCGGTGAGCATACTGCAGAAGGTGCTGCAGCAACTGCTGTCGGAGGGCATACACATCCGCGACTTCCGCACCATCGTCGAAACTCTGGCCGACCACGTGCCTCAAAACCAGGACGTCGACGAGCTGACCAGCGCCGTGCGCACCGCGCTGTCGCGGGTGATCGTCCAGCAACTGTTCCCGGGCGAGGCCGAGCTGCCGCTGATGACGCTGGAGCCGCAGCTGGAAAACGTGCTGATGCAGGCGGTGCAATCGAAAGCCGGCGGCGGACTGGAGCCGGGTTTGGCGGAGAATCTGCTGTCAAGCGCGGCCCAACAGACCGAACAAGTGGAAATCCAGGGGTATAATCCGGTGCTGCTGACGGCGCCGGGCCTGCGGCCGCTGCTAGCGCGTTTCCTGCGCCGGGCATTGCCGCAATTGCGTGTGATTTCGCATAATGAGATTCCGGACAATAAATCCATTCGTATAATTGCGGTAATCGGCGGCAGCAAGGGCTAAGGGCTAAACAATAATGGTGGTGAAAAAGTTCTTCGGGAAAACCACTCGAGACGCACTCAGGCAAGTTCGCGAAGAACTGGGCGCGGATGCCCTTATTTTGTCCAATCGCCCGACGATGGGCGGCGGCGTGGAAATCATGGCGGTGGCCGACGCGGACGTCGCCAACCTGGCCAGCACGCTGTCCACCTCCAGCAGCAAGCATCCGCCGCGCAACGCGCCGCCCGCGGTCAACCGGCCGCAGCAACCCGCGCCGATCCCGCCCGCCAACGGCAGCGCGATGAACCGCGCCATCGCCCGCACCTACGCGATGCCGGTGGAGCCGCTGGAAAGCCCCGCCCCGCCGCGGCTGGAAACGGCGCCGCCGCGGATGGAGCCGACCTTTACCCCGCCGCAGCCCGCCGCCCAGCCCATGATGCAGCCGGCGGCGCAATCTCCCCCGCGCGCCGCGCAGCGGCCGCAGCCGGCGCCTGCCGCGCCGCAGGTCAACGGCGAGGAGCAGGAACAAATGGCCCAGGAACTCAGGCAGATCGGCGACGAGATCAAACTGCTCAGAAGCCTGCTGCAAAGCCAGCTGGCCAGCTTCGCCTGGTCGGACATGGAGGGCAAGGCGCCCAACCGGCTGGAGCTGTTCAAGCACCTGCTGGCCATGGGTTTTTCCGCCCAGCTGATCCGCCAGCTGATCGAGAAGATGCCGGCTCAGTACCAAGCCGAGGTCGCGGTGAAATGGGCGCGCTCGGCGCTGGCGCACAATCTGAAATGCGCGGACGCCGACCGCGAGGTGATGGACCGCGGCGGCATCTTCGCGCTGGTCGGCCCCACCGGCGTCGGCAAGACCACCACCGTGGCCAAGCTGGCCGCCCGCGCGACGATGCGCTTCGGCGCCCAGCACGTGGCGCTGATCACCACCGACAGCTACCGGATCGGCGCGCAAGACCAGTTGCGCATCTACGGCAAGATCCTGGGCGTGCCGGTGTTCTCCATCCAGAACGAGGGCGATCTGCAGCTGACGCTGGCCGACCTGTCCAACCGCCACATCGTGTTCATCGACACCGTGGGCATGGGCCAGCGCGACGCGCGCGTGCTGGCGCAGATCGACATGCTGCGCACCGCCGGCCGGCCGATCGAGCGGCTGCTGCTGCTGGCCGCCAACACCGACGGCCATACGCTGGAGGATGTGGTGAAACGCTACCGCGGCGACGGCCTGTCCGGCTGCATCCTGTCGAAGATAGACGAGGCGGTGGCCCAGGGCCCCAGCCTGGACGTGATCATCCGCAACCGGCTCAAGCTTTACTACGTCACCAACGGCCAGCGGGTGCCGGAAGACCTGCATTCGGCCAACGCCGCCTTCCTGGTCGACCGCGCGATGCGCGCGCAGCAGATCGCCTCCCCGTTCGCGCTGCAGGCCGATGAAATGTCCATCATGCAGGCGGCTCAGGCCGGATGGCTATGAACGCCATGCAGGACCAGGCCGCCAGCCTTCGTCTGCTCGCCGCCCAGCGGCAGCGCGCGCCCAGCTTCGCCTTCATCGGCTCCGAACACTCAGGCACCAGCACCGTGGTGACCGAGCTCGCGCTGGGCCTCGCCTACGCCGGCCTGCGCCCCATCATGGTGGACTGCTGCCTGGGCCAGGTGCAGACCCGCCGCCTGGGCGTGCCCTCCACCGCCACGCTGGAAAGCCAGGTGGTCAGCGTGGGCGGTCTGGACGAAATGATGGTAGTGTCGCGGCAAGGCGTTCAGTTGATCAATCTCTATGCGCAGCCCGAGCAACGCGCGTTATTCTCCACCCAGCTGTGGCTGCGGCTGGGCAGCGAATTCGGCGCGCAGGAGCGCGACGCTTCGGCGCTGCTGATCGACGCGCCCGACCCGGTTCGCGACCCGATCCCGGCCTGCGTGGCCGACAACCTGGTCTTGGTGCTGACGCCGGCAGCCGATTCGCTGACCGCCGCCTACGCTAATATCAAGCGCCTGGCCAGCCGTTACGGCCGCCAGCGCTTCAACGTACTGGTCAACCGCGCGCGGCATCTGGAAGAGGCGCACGAGCTGTTCACCCGGCTGTCGGCTGTCACCAGCGAATTCCTGACCGTTTCGCTGCGCTGGGTGGGCTTCGTGCCGCAGGACAACGCGGTGCGCCGCAGCCAGACGCTGCGCCGGCCGCTGATGGAGGCGTTCCCGGACAGCGAGGCGGCGATGGCCTTCTCGCAGCTGTCGGCGGTGCTGCCGCAGTGGGACGCGCCGGAAACCAGCCGCGACAGTACCGGATACATGGACTTGCTGATTGCCGCCTCGCGCGATTGGGCCGAGGCAGATGGAGCCAAACCCTTATGACCTTTCCGTCCTTCCGCCGATCGGGCTATGCCGCAGCAGCCCCCAGCGTCGAGATCGACGTGGAGGCCTATACCCCGCTGGTGCGCAAGCTGGCCAGCATCATGATCGCCCGGCTGCCGGCGTCGGTGGAGCTGGGCGATCTGATTCAGGTCGGCATGATCGGCCTGATCGAGGCCGCCCGCCAGTTCGATCCCGCCCAGGGCGTGCAGTTCGAAACCTTCGCCAGCCAACGCATCCGCGGCTCGATGCTGGACGAACTCCGGCGCGAGGACTGGCTGCCGCGCCAGGCGCGCCGCAACTCCCGCCAGATAGAGGAAGCGATCTCCAAGCTGGAGCAACGGCTGGGCCGCACGCCGCTGGAATCGGAAATCGCCGTTGAGATGGGCCTGGAACTGGAGCAATACCAGGACATGCTCGGCGATTGCAAAGGCACCACCCTGCTGCATTTCGAGGACTTCGGCGGCGGCGACGACGAAAGCAGCCACAATCCGGTGACCAATGTCGCCGACGAAGACTCGCCCGACCCGCTGGCCACCTTCTCCGACGACAGCTTCCGCCAACAGCTGATCAGCGCGATCAAATTCCTACCCGAGCGCGACCAGCTGGTGATGGCGCTTTACTACGAACAAGAGCTGAACCTGAAGGAAATCGGCGCGGTGCTGGGCGTCACCGAATCCCGCGTCTGCCAATTGCACAGCCAAGCCATCGCCCGTCTGCGCGCAAAATTGAAAGACTGGCTGTAAGCGAAGACCCCAAGCCGGGTCTCAGACCAGATCGATAACGGAACCTTTTTGTGGACAAGATCAGTCTTATCGCCATTGTAATGGGCTTGACCGCCATCATCGCCGGCCAAGCCATCGAAGGGGGCAGCATCGGCTCGCTGATGCAGCTGACCGCCTTCATGATCGTCATCGGCGGCACCACCAGCGCGGTGATGCTGCAAAGCACGCCCAAACAGTTCATGGCCGGCCTGCGCATGCTGCGCTGGATATTCCGCCCGCCCAACTTCGACCACGAAAAAATGATCCGCGAGGTCATCAACTGGAGCCAGACCTCGCGCAAGGGCGGCCTCTTGGCGCTGGAGGGCCTGATCGCCACCCAACGCGATCCGTTCACCAAGAAGGCGATGCAGATGCTGGTGGACGGCACCGAGCCGGACACGCTGCGCGCGGTGATGGAAGTGGAAATCAGCATGTTCGAGCACGCCCGCAAGCAGGCGGCCCGCATCTGGGAGTCGGCTGGCGGCTACGCGCCGACCATGGGCATTCTGGGCGCGGTGCTGGGCCTGATCCACGTGATGGAAAATCTGTCCGACCCGGCCAAGCTGGGCGGCGGCATCGCGGTGGCCTTCGTCGCCACCGTGTATGGCGTCGGCTCGGCCAACCTGTTTTTCCTGCCCATGGCCAACAAGCTCAAACACCTGGTGGCATCCGAGGTGGCCATGAAGGAGCTAGTGGTCGAGGGCGTAGTGGCGATCGCCAACGGCGAGAACCCGCGCATCATCGAAAGCCGGCTGCGCGGCTATCTGGCGATGCACGAGTAAGGCCGCCGCCCAGCACACAAAAATTCACATGGATTTACAATTTGCCGTTATCATGTCGCGCCTTATCGCAACCACTGATGACGACTATGCGTATTCTGATCGCTGCCGCGCTGGTTGCAGGCCTGAGCGCCTGCGCCAGCACTCCCATGGCCTCCAAGGAAGCGGACGCCGCCGCCAAAGAATTCAAGATTCCCGCCGCCGATGCCGCCCGCGTCTACATCTATCGCAACGAGAACTTCGGCGCTGCGGTGAAGCTGCCGGTCGCCATCGACAACGCGATGGCCGGCGATACCGTGGCCCATAGCTACATCATGAAGGACCTGCCGGCCGGCAAACATACGATCACCGGCAAGGGCGAGAACGATTCCAGCATCACCCTGGACGCAGTCGCCGGCAAAATCTATTACATCTGGCAAGAAGTGAAGATGGGCCTGTTCGCTCCCCGCAACCAGCTGCAGGAAGTCGACGAGAAAACCGGCCAGGATGGCGTGAAGGAATCCTCGCTGATCGCCCCGCTCTAAAGCCCCCCGGAATCGAAAAAGGCAAGCGACGCTTGCCTTTTTTCATGTCCGGAGCCATGCCGGCTTACTGCGGCGACACGCCCCTCTCCGGTTTGCGCAGCTCGCTCTCCAGCAGCTTGTAGTAATCGATGTCGAAAGCCGGCTCGCCCTCCAGCGCGCCGCCATTGCGGCGGCTGCCCAGATAGCACCAGCGGTCGAACAGGTGCTCCACCACATCGCCGCACACCTCGTCGCGCTCCGCCACCGCCACCGCGCCCTCGAACGGCCACGGTTTGACCTTGAGCCGCTGCAGCGCCGCCAGCAACCTGGCGTTGTGGCTGTCGGCGCCCTCGTCGCCGACGCAGGCGCCGCGGCAGCGGCGGATCCGGTAGGCGGCGCAAGGCGCGCCCTTGCGGCTGGTCACCTGCTCCACCCCCAGCACCGACTGGCATAGCCCCTGAGCCAGCGCGATCTGCGCCAGCGCCTTGCGCGCCTCGCGCGCGTGGCGGAACAAGCCGTAGAGATCGGCGGTGCGGGTGAAGTCGATGTCGCGGGCGGATACCGGGACCGGCCGCGAAAAAGCGTCGTCGCCGGCTTGCAGCTGCAGCGTGCACACCTCGCCCATCATCCTGGCCCGCGGGTTATGGAGCGGCTGCAAGCGGCCAAGCCACTGCAACTCCAGCAAACGGGCGCCGAACTCGCTCAAACTTTCGCGCCACTCCACCCTCGCCACCGGCTCGTCTATCCGCACCTCATGGCTCTTGTGCCCGGGCTTGCGTTCGGCGAAGTGGCCCAACGCCTTGCGGTACAGATTGGTCGCGCGGCCGATGTACAACGCGCGGCCATCCTCGCCGAACATCGCGTAGACGCCGGCCGAATCCGGCATATCCTCCACCTGCTGCTGCAGCTCCGCCGGCAGGCTGGACAGTTCGGCCGGTTGCGACAATAGTTGCGCGGCCTCATGCGCCACCTTGTCCTCGCCCAGCTCCGCGCCGGCGATCTGAATGAAGCGGTAGACCGCCTCAGCGTCGGCCAGCGCGCGGTGGCGCTCCGGCATTTCTATGCCGTGGCGGGCGATCAGGCTGTCCAGGCTGTGCTTGAAATGCTGTGGATACAGTCGGCGCGACAGCTTGACCGTGCACAGCGCGCGCGCCTGGAAGCGCAGGCCATGGCGGCGGAATTCATTTCTGAGGAAGCCGTAGTCGAAGCGGGCGTTGTGCGCCAGCAGCAGACGGCCGCGCAGCGTGGCCAGCAGCTCGTCGGCCAGTTCGGCGAACGGCGGCGCGCCGGCCACCATCTCGTTGCTGATGCCGGTCATGTTTTCGATGAAGGGCGGAATGGGCTGGCCGGGATTGACCAGCCAGGACAGGCGCTCGACGCGTTCGCCGTCTATCAGCACCACGCCGACTTCGGTGATGCGGTCGCGCGCGATGTTGCCGCCGGTGGTTTCCAGGTCGATGATGGCGCAAGGCTGCGCAAACAGGGTATTCAATCTCGCTTCGCTTTCGTGTCTTGCGGCCACGCCGCCAACATGTCAAATGGTTGAAGATGTTGGCCCGCCGCGACAGGGACAGCTGCCGAGTTTACCGGCTTTGCAAAAAAAATCCTACGAAGTGTTGACAGAGAAAACCCCTCTCTGTAATATCCGGTCTCTCGCAAGACACAACGTCTCGCAAGACAGTGCACCCGTAGCTCAGTTGGATAGAGTATCTGGCTACGAACCAGAGGGTCGGGCGTTCGAATCGCTCCGGGTGCACCACAAATCAGCGTCCCTATAGTTTAGCGGTTAGAACACCGCCCTTTCACGGCGGTAGCCGGGGTTCGATTCCCCGTGGGGACGCCAAATACGCACCCGTAGCTCAGTTGGATAGAGTATCTGGCTACGAACCAGAGGGTCGGGCGTTCGAATCGCTCCGGGTGCACCAAAACGTCCCTATAGTTTAGCGGTTAGAACACCGCCCTTTCACGGCGGTAGCCGGGGTTCGATTCCCCGTGGGGACGCCAGGATTCAGAAAAAAGCCTCGCATGGAAATGCGGGGCTTTTTTCATTCCAGCGGCCAGATGGCTCCGCCCCGATCTCCCAATATGCCGCTGCGTCATTTGCATTGCCGTTTTTCTTCGCACAACAAAAATGACATGGAGATATCCTGTTCTTCCTGATACCCATACAAGAACAGGCCCGCCGTGCATTCCGCGAAAACTCCGCCCCACCCCAGGCTGCTATCCGCCCTGCTGCTTCTCTCCGCCTGGCCAGCCCTGGCCGACACGCCGCCGGCCGACTCGCTGGAACGCGTGACCGTCACCGGCTCGCGCATCGCCCGCTCCGCCAAAGAGGGCCCGACCAGCGTCACCGTCATCAGCGGCGACGACATCGAAAAACAGGGTTACACCAATGTCTACGATGCCCTGAACAACCTGACGCAGAACACCGGCTTCACCCAGGGCGCCGACTTCGGCAATACCTTCACGCCGGCCGCCAACGCCATCAGCCTGCGCGGCCTCGGACCGAATCACACGCTGACGCTGATCAACGGCCGCCGCATGGCCGACTATCCGATCGCCTACGAGGGCCAGGTCAACTTCGTCAACCTGGCCAACATCCCCGCCGCGCTGATAGACCGCATCGAAATCCTGAACGGCGGCGCCTCCGCCATCTACGGCTCCGACGCCATCGCCGGCGTGGTCAACATCATCCTGAAAAAGAAAACCGACGGCGCCGCCGTCAACGTCAAGATCGGCTCCACCGAGCATCACGGCGGCGAAAACGCCAGGCTGCAGCTGACCGGCGGCAAAAGCTGGGATCAGCTCAGCGCGGTCTACGGCCTGGAATTGAGCAAACGCAACGCGATCTGGTCGCGCCAGCGGGGCTTCATGTCCGACTCCACCGCCCTCGGAGAAGCCCCCTCCGCCATCCTGTCGCGACGCATCGCCGGCGGCGCCTATCTCGACGCCGGCAGCGCCTGCGGCAATTTCGCCGGCATGTTCGCCGGCAGCGTCACCACCGTGGGCAACAGCCAAAAAGGATATTGCGCCAGCGGCCTGCTGAAACCATCGTACTGGACGATACAGACGGCCACCCAAAGCCAGAGCGGATTCCTCAGCCTCAACTACCAGATCAATTCGCATGCCGAGCTGTTCAGCGACGCCATGCTGGGCGTCACTCACACCGAAAACAACACCCGCGGCCCCAACTGGACCGCGGCCGCCGGCCAGGGCGGCTACTTCCTGAACCAGAACAGCGGCAATTACGAAGTCTGGAACAAGCGCTTCGCCCCCGAAGAGCTGGGCGGAACCAGCAATTACAACCGCAAGTGGGACGACCTGGCGGCCAACCTGACGCTGGGCGTGCGCGGCGACCTGACCGGCAGCTGGAATTACGAGGCGGCCTACAACGCCTCAGTCTACACCAGCCGCACCACCACCCCGATGCTGCTCTCCGGCGTCAACGCTTACTTCCTCGGCTCGCAGCTCGGGACCGACGGCAGCGGCGTTCCTATCTACGCCCCCAACACCAGCCGCTTCTACCGGCCGCTGACGCCGACGCAAGCCTCCAGCCTGATCGGCGACAGCACTGGCAACAACAAATCCTGGCTGCAGGTGCTCAGCCTGAGCGCCAGCGGAGAGGCCTTCCAATTGCCGGCCGGCCCCGCCAAATTGGCGGGCCTGCTGGAATGGGGCAGCCAAGGCTTCAGCAACGACCCCGACCAAAGCCTGAACCAGGGCGTGTACTACAACGCCAGCCCCGCGATCCGAGCCAGCGGCTCCCGCTCGCGCGAGGCGGCCGGCGCCGAACTGCTGCTGCCGTTGGCCAAACCGGTCAACCTGACCCTGTCCGGCCGCTACGACCGCTACCAGACCTCCGCCAACAGCGAAGGCAAGCTCACCTACGGCGCCGGCCTGGAATACCGCCCCACCGGAAGCCTGCTGCTGCGCAGCAACTACGCCACCAGCTTCCGCGCTCCGGACATGAGCTACCTGTTCCAGACCCAGACCCGAGGCTACTACTCATCCACCACCGACTACTGGCGCTGCGCGCAAGCCGGCCAGCCGCTGGCCAACTGCCAATACGCCGGCGTCTCGCCCGGCTCCAACTACATCAGCAACGGCAACGCCGGCCTGAAGCCGGAAAGCGGGAAATCGTATGGACTGGGCTTCGTCTGGTCGCCCAGCCGCGACGCCGACATCTCGCTGGACTACTGGAACATCACCATCGACGACCTGGTCACCACCCTCAGCGCCGACAAGCTGCTGCGCGACGAGGCGCTGTGCCGCGGCGGCCAGTTGAACGCCAGCTCCACCCAGTGCCAGGACGCGCTCCGTCGCGTGATGCGCAATCCGAACAATGCAGTGGTAGACCCCGGCGCGATCAACACCATCGTCGTCAATCCGATCAACGCCGCCAGCGAACGCACCAGCGGCATCGACCTCAGCGGCAAATACCGCCTGCGCACCGCCAAGCTGGGCGATTTCCTGTTCAAAGCCACCTATACCAAGGTCCTGACCCACACCTACCAACAATTCGCCGGCGACCCGGCCCAGAACGAGTTGACCGACATGAGCAACACCGACTGGCCGGACAAGCTGGACTTCACCACCACCTGGAACATCGGCGACTGGTCGTCCACGCTGCTGCTGACTCGCTACGGCAAGATCCCCAACGGCGCCGGCAATGGCTACCTGACGCCGACCGTGCTCGCCAACCTGAGCGTCACCCGCCAGCTGAACAAGAAGACATCGCTTGGGCTGATCGTCAACAACGTCCAGGATTTCCTCAAGAAGGACTACACCGGCGGCTGGCCCTACTACCCAGTAGGCAGTTACGCGCCATACGGCCGCCAGGCCTGGCTGGAGCTGAACCACAAGTTCTAAGGCGGAGACGAGAAAGGGATGCCGCAAGGCATCCCTTTGTTACGCGATCCGGCACGAAAATGAATAAAGAAATGAAAAAAGCCCCGCATTTTCATGCGAGGCTTTTTTCTGAATCCTGGCGTCCCCACGGGGAATCGAACCCCGGCTACCGCCGTGAAAGGGCGGTGTTCTAACCGCTAAACTATAGGGACGTTTTGGTGCACCCGGAGCGATTCGAACGCCCGACCCTCTGGTTCGTAGCCAGATACTCTATCCAACTGAGCTACGGGTGCAGTTTCTGGCGGAGAAAGAGGGATTCGAACCCTCGATACAGGTTTAAGCCCGTATGCTTCCTTAGCAGGGAAGTGCCTTCGACCACTCGGCCATTTCTCCGTTCAGAGAGCGCCATATTAATTAGCGGCGCCCCCTCTGTCAAGCAAGCTGCGCAAAAATATTTACGCCGCCTGATCCAGGCCGAAAACTTTATGCAAAACGCGAACCGCCAGTTCCAGGTACTTCTCATCCACCAGCACCGACACCTTGATTTCCGAGGTGGAAATCATCTGGATATTGATGCCCTCTTCCGCCAGCGTGCGGAACATGGTGGACGCGATGCCGCAATGCGAGCGCATGCCGACGCCGACGATGGAGATCTTGGCCACCTTGTCGTCGGCGTCGATCTTGGCGGCGCCGATGTGGGTCTGCACTTCGCGCAGGATGGCCAGCGCGCGGTTGAATTCGCCGCGCGGCACGGTGAACGAGAAATCGGTGGTGCCGTTCTCGCCGACATTCTGGATGATCATGTCCACTTCGATGTTGGCATCCGCGATCGGGCCCAGGATCTGGTAGGCGATGCCCGGCTTGTCCGGCACGCCCTTCACATTGATGCGGGCTTCGTTGCGATCGAACGCGATGCCTGCCACTACCGCCTTTTCCATGCTCTCATCTTCCTCAAACGTAATCAGGGTGCCCTCGCCTTCGTCCTCGAAGCTGGAGAGCACGCGCAAGCGCACCTTGTACTTGCCGGCGAATTCCACCGAACGGATCTGCAATACCTTGGAGCCCAGCGACGCCATTTCGATCATTTCTTCGAAAGTGACCGTCTTCAGGCGGCGCGCCTCCGGCACCACGCGCGGATCGGTGGTGTAGACGCCGTCGACGTCGGTGTAGATCTGGCACTCGTCGGCCTTGAGCGCGGCGGCCAGCGCCACCGCCGAGGTATCCGAGCCGCCGCGGCCCAGCGTGGTGATGTTGCCTTCCTCGTCCACCCCCTGAAAGCCGGCGACGATCACCACGCGGCCTTCCTTCAGGTCGGCGCGCATCACGCCCTCGTCTATCGACTGTATGCGGGCCTTGGTGTGGGCCTGGTCGGTCACCACCTTCACCTGCCAGCCGCAATAGCTCTTGGCCGGCACGCCGATTTCCTTCAGCGCCATCGCCAACAGGCCAATGGTGACCTGCTCGCCGGTGGAGACGATCACGTCCAGCTCGCGCGGGTCCGGATAGTCCTGAATGTCCTTGGCCAGGGCGATCAGGCGATTGGTTTCGCCGCTCATCGCGGAAACCACCACCACCACATCATGCCCCTGGGCCTTCCACTTGGCGACGCGACGGGCCACATTCTTGATGCGCTCGGTTGTCCCGACCGAGGTGCCGCCGTACTTCTGTACGATGAGTGCCATACGTGCTTCTTGTTTCAAAATGGTTGAAATGTCGAACTTCGATTCTGACCACAGAATGTCGATAAATGCAAGGCGGAATTGGGCATCCGCGCCCGGCGCCGGCGGTTTACGACAATTGACTGCCTGTTTGCATCCCCACATCGCAGCGGCTACAAATCAGTAGGAAGAATACGCATCCGACCGACAGGACCCTTGCATGATCGCCCCTGTTCAACCCTGGCGCTGGATCCGGCTGCAAATCGGCCTGGCCGTCAACGGGGGAATCCAATACACGCTGCTGATCAACCATCCCTTGTTCTGGCCCGCTCTGGGCCTGACTTCGTTGTTGATCGCGCTTTTGCTGCTGTGGCCGATCCCGATCGCCTCCTCTGCCCACCGGCTAGTCTCCGGCGGCGGCAACGAGAGCTACTGGCGAGACTACGCCAGCCACGTCTATGCGCTGCTGCCGCTGTGGGCCGGACACATCGCGCTCAGCCGCGAACAAATAGACGAGGCCGCCGGCCACCTGACCGACCGTTTCGACAGCATGCTGCGCCTGCTCGGCCACCAGCCGGCAGAGCATGACGGTCTGGATTCGATAGACGCGGCCGAAATCCCCGCCGCCGACGCACGCGACGCGCAGTGGCCGCCCGCCGGGCTGCAGCGCAGGCTCTCGACCGAACTGCGGCAGTTGCGCCAGTCCAGCTTGAAGCTGGACGAGTTGGCCCAGTCCGGCGGCGGCGCGGCCCACGCGACGACAATCGCCGGAGAGGCCCGCACGCTGGCGCAGCGGCTGCACGCGCTGGACCAGCAGATCGCCGCCGGCTTCCGGGCCGACGGCTTCGACCTGCCCGCCACCGTGGAAGACATCCTGACCCATCTCCAATTTCAAGACCGGGTCAGCCAGATACTGTCCCACGTGCAAAACGACATCTGGCAACTGGAGGCCTCGCTGCATGAAGCCTTGAACTGCGAAGGCGAATTGCCGACTCCGCCGGACACCGAAGCCTGGCTGTCCGCGCTGAAGAACAGCTACACCACCCACGAGCAACGCGCGCTTCACGGCCGGGAAGGCAATGACAAGGCGCCGGGGCCCAGCGATATCACTTTTTTCTGAATGACGGGGTAGTCGCAGATGGGCAAAACCATATTGATCGTCGACGACTCCACCACCTTGCGGCAGGTGGTGCGCATGACGCTGGCCGGCGCCGGCTACGAAGTGCTGGAGGCCGGCAATGGCAAGGAAGCGCTGGACATTCTGGACGGCCGCAAGATCCATCTGATCATCTCGGACGTCAATATGCCGCAGATGGACGGCATCAGCCTGCTGAAAAACATCAAGCAGCTGCCCCACTACAAGTTCACGCCGGTGATCATGCTGACGACGGAGTCGGCGGATGAGAAAAAACGCGAGGGCAAGGAGGCTGGCGCCAAGGCCTGGGTGGTCAAGCCGTTCCAGCCCCCGGTGCTGCTGACCGCGGTGTCCAAGCTGATCCTGCCCTGAACCGGCCAACGAACCCTGGAGCGGACATGGCGCTTTCGATCGTCGCCGGACACGAACAGACCATCTACCAGGCCGCGCAATGGCGGACGGAGCTGGAGGCCGCCCTGCGAAGCGGCGAGGACATCCTGCTCGACCTGTCCTCGATAGAGGAGATCGACTGCGCCGGCGCCCAAGTGCTGCTGTGGCTGCAGCGCGAGGCCGCCAGGCTGGACAGGCGGATGGGCTTGCTCGACCCCAGCCGTCCGCTGGATGAATTCCTCCGCCAGATGGGCATGGAGGGCGAACTGGCATTCAGGCGCAGCGGAGCCGGCGATGGATCTTGAACAGGCGATGCAGACTTTCCTGGAAGAGTCCCGCGAGCTGCTGGACGAGATGGAAAGCATCCTGCTGGACGTCGAGGCCGAGCAGACCAGCTCGGAGCAGCTGAACGCGCTGTTCCGCACCATGCACACCATCAAGGGCTCGGCCGGGCTGTTCGGCCTGGACCCCATCATCCGCTTCAGCCATCAGGCCGAGAATCTGCTGGACCAGCTGCGCGACGGCAAGCTGAAGCTGGATGACGAGCTGGTCGGCCTGCTGCTGCGCTGCCACGATCACGTCAAGCTGCTGATCCAGGCGCTGGCGGCCGGCGACTCGCTGGAGGCGCTGAGCGACGAGGCGCTGGAAGCCGCGCTGCTAGGCTATCTGACCGTGCCGCAGGCGATGCAGCCTCCCGTCCGGGAAGCGCCTCCCCCCGCGGCATCCCGGCCGGAGCGCTGGGTGCTGTCGCTGCGCTTCGGCCCAGACGTGCTGCGCAATGGCCTCGACCCTTCATCCTTCATCCGCTATCTGGCGACGCTGGGCACCGTGGAGGGCATCCGCGCGATCGCCTGCCGGCTGCCCGCCGGCGCCGATTTCGACGCGGAAAGCAATTACCTGCGCTTCGAGCTGCTGTACCACTCGGACATCGACGAGAAATCGCTGCATGAAGTCTTCGAATTCATCCGCGAGGACAGCGAGCTATTCATCTGGCCGCTGAAGATCGCCGCCGCCCATTTGCATGAATCCTGCGCCAGCGCGACGCCGGACGAGGCGCGGGAAGTGGAGGAGGCCTGGCGGCGGTTCGGCGCGCTGGGCCAGCCGCAGCCGCTTGAGGAAGAGGCCCCCGCCGGCGTCGATCCCTTGCTGGAGCACCCACTGGCCGCGACAGCCGAGCCCTCTCCCGCCGAGCCGGCTCAGCCCGCCGCCCAGGCCGAGCCGCATGCGCCTCTCCCTCCGGAAACCCCGCCCACCCACGGCGAGGCCCGCGCCGGACGCGGCGGAGAGAGCCGCTTCATCAAGGTGGAGGCCGGCAAACTGGACAGCCTGATCAATCTGATAGGCGAACTGGTGATCGCCGGCTCGGCGGCCAACCTGATCGCGCGCCGCTCGCAGCAGCCGCAGTTGGTGGAGGCCACACTGGGCATCGCCAATCTGATCGAACAGATCCGCACCGGCACGCTGTCGATGCGCATGGTGCAGATAGGAGAAATCTTCCACCGCTTCCCGCGCGTGGTCCGCGACGTCTCGCGCGAACTGGGCAAGGACATCCAGCTGCGCATCGTCGGCGCGGAAACCGAACTGGACAAGTCGATGGTGGAAAAACTGGGCGACCCGCTGCTGCACATCGTGCGCAACGCCATAGACCACGGCATCGAGCCCACCGACGTCCGCCAGGCCCACGGCAAGCCCGCCCAAGGCAATCTCTGGCTCAACGCCTACCACGAATCCGGCAGCGTGGTGATCGAAGTGGCCGACGACGGCGGCGGCCTCGATCGCGGACGCATCCTGGCCAAGGCGCGCGAGCGCGGCCTGCTCGGCCTGGATGAGGAGCCGCCGGACAGCGTGGTGTTCCAGCAGATATTCGAGGCTGGCTTCTCCACCGCCGACCAAGTGACCAATCTGTCCGGGCGAGGCGTCGGCATGGACGTGGTCCGGCGCGGCATCGAGCAGCTGCACGGCAACATCGAGATCGACAGCGAAGCCGGCCAGGGCACCACCTTCCGCATCCGGCTGCCGCTGACGCTGGCCATCATCGACGGTTTTCTGGTGGAGGTGGCCGCATCCACCTTCGTGCTGCCGCTGGAGGCCGTGATCGAGTGCATAGAACTGCCGGCCGGCCTGCCCGAAAACGGCGTGCACGACTGCATCAACCTGCGCGGCGAGCTGCTGCCCCTGCTGCACCTCGACAGCTTCTTCGAGCTGCCGCCCGCCGCGACCCTCCGCCGCAACGTGGTGGTGGTGCAATACGGAGAGCGCAAGGCCGGCCTGGTGGTGGACGCGCTGCAGGGCGAATTCCAGACCGTGATCAAGCCGCTGGGCGCGCTGTTCAACACGCTGAAAGCGATCAGCGGCTCCACCATACTCGGCACCGGCGAAGTCGCGTTGATTCTGGATGTCCCCTCGCTGATACAGCGCGCCTGCCGACGCGAGTCCGAGCGCTTCGCGCTGCCGCCGCGCGCCGACGCCGTTCCCCGCCCCGGCACACCCTTGCAAGGAAACACGCCATGACAGCCCTATCAGGCATGCGCATTCAAACCAAGCAGGCATTGGGCTACGGCGCCATCATCGCCCTGCTGCTGCTGTGCGTGGCGGCCGCCCTGCATGGCTTCTCCAGCACCAGCGGCATCATCCACGACATCACCCAGGTCAACAATGTAGAGGGGCGGCTGGCCCACCAGTTGCTGGAACAAAACCAGCAGATCCGCATCGAGATCCGCAACGGCCTGCTGGCCGCCAGCCCCGAAGAGGCCGCGCGCACGGTCCAGGCCCTGCAGGACTCGCTGCGCCGCTACCAGGACACCGAGCAGCAACTGGCGCAGATGTTCCAGCGCGAATCCGGCACCCAGCCCCGCGAGAGGGAATTGATAAACGCCATCCAGAACGGCAGCCGCGTCGTCCATCAAGACTACCTTCAGGCGCTGGCGCTGATGGCCAGGCAGCAAGGCAAAGAAGCAGCCCAGCTGCTGACCGGAAAGGGCGGACAGCTGAACGAAACCATTACTGCGCTCGCCGCCTATGAGGACAAGCTGAACGACGATCTCGCCCATCAAGGGGAGGAAACCTACATCGACAGCCGCAACCGCCTGCTGCTGCTGGCGGGAATCGCGCTGCTCGCCAGCCTGGCGATCGGGCTGCTGATCCGCCGCGACCTGCTGCGCACGCTGGGAGGCGAGCCACGGCAGGTCGCGGAGCTGATGCGCCAGGTGGCCGGCGGCAACCTGAACGGCCAGATTCCGCTGCGCGCCGGCGACCAGAGCAGCCTGGCCGCCTCCATCATGCAAACGATACAAACGCTGGGCGCCATCCTGGGCGAGGTGAAGAACGGCTCGGAAAACCTGTCCGTCGCCGCGCAGCACATCCACTCTACCTCGCAGATGATCGCGCAATCGGCCAGCCAGCAGGCGTCCGGACTGGAAGAGACGTCGGCCTCGGTCCAGCAGATGTCCAATTCGATCAACCAGACCAACGACAACGCGCGTCTGACCGAGAGCATGGCCGAGAAGGCGTCCGGCGAAGCCGCCGAGGGAGGCCAGGCGGTGCAACAGACGATACGGGCGATGCGCGAGATCGCCGACAAGATCAGCATCATCGACGACATCGCCTACCAGACCAACCTGCTGGCGCTGAACGCCGCGATCGAGGCCGCGCGCGCCGGCGAGCACGGCAAGGGCTTCGCCGTGGTGGCCGCCGAAGTGCGCAAGCTGGCCGAGCGCAGCCAGGTGGCCGCTCAGGAAATCAGCGGCCTCGCCCGCAGCAGCGTCGACCTGGTGGACGGCGCCGGCAGCCTGCTGGAGGAAATCGTCCGCTCCAGCCGCCGCACCTCGGACCTGGTGCAGGAGATCGCCGCCGCCTCCAAGGAACAGTCCGGCGGCGTCGGCCAGATCAGCCTGGCGGTGCAGCAGCTGAATCAGACCACCCAGCAGAACGCCAGCGCCAGCGAAGAGCTGGCCGCCACGGCGGAGGAAATGAACCGCCAGGCGGAAAACCTGCACGACCTGATAGGCTTTTTCCACCTGGGATCGCTGCATGCCGCCACCCCGTCCGATACCGCCCGCAGACCGCCGCCGGCGCCGGATCCACACGGCCTGATGCAGTTCTGACCCGGCAGGAGAGACACAGACATGGCCGCACTCAATATTCTCCGCCGCAGCGAAACCGCCCCTGAGCCTGGCGCCCAGGCCGAGGTGAGGCAATTCCTGACCTTCCAGCTCGCCGGCGAAACCTTCGCCATCGGCATTCTGCGGATACGGGAAATCCTGGAATACATCAAACCCACTTCGGTGCCGTTGATGCCGCCCTTCATCCGCGGGGTGATGAACCTGCGCGGCGCCGTGGTGCCGGTGATCGACCTGTCGCTGCGCTTCGGCCGCGACGAAACCGCGATCAACCGCCGCACCTGCATCGTCATCATCGAAATGGAATACGACGAACAGTGGCAGCTGATCGGCGTGCTGGTGGACACCGTGCACGAAGTGCTGGCCATTCCCGACAGCGAGATCGAGCCGCCGCCGCAGTTCGGCAGCAAGATACGCGTCGACTTCATCTCCGGCATGGCCAGGATAGACAACCGCTTCGTGGTGATGCTGGACGTGGACAAGGTGCTGTCGGTGGGCGAGATGTCGCTGCTGTCCGAACTGAGCCGGCAGGAAGAGGCGCAGGAAGAATGACCCCGCACCGCAGCCCGAAACCAGACCGCCTGGAACCAAGATGAAAACATTCACCGTCCGCCGGCAATTCATCCTGCTGGCCGCCTGCGTGCTGCTGGGCCTGGGAGGGCTGACCCTCACCTCCTGGCAGGGCCTGCGCACCGTGATGATCAATGGAGCCATGTACCACCAGGTGGTGATAGGCAAGGATTTCATCAACGATCTGGATCCTCCCACCCAGCAGCTGATCTCCAGCTTCCTGCTGGCCAACCAGCTGCGCAACACCAACGATCCCTCGATACGCCAGCAATTGACCAACCAGCTGCAGAAACAGCGCGCCATCTTCTACGACGGCCAGAAAAAATGGGGCAACAGCGAACTGCCGCAAGAACTGCGCGACCTGCTGACGCAGCAGGTGCGGCAATCGGCCGACGCCTTCTTCCAGGAAATCGACAGCCGCTACCTGCCGGCGCTGGAATCCCATGACCAGCTGGCGATCAACCAGTCGTTCGACCGCCTGTCGGCGCAATACGACCGCAACGACCAGGCGATGCAGCCGCTGATCGCCAAGACCATGGACCGGCAGGCGCGGATGGAGGGCGAAGCGCAGCGCATCACCGCGCAAACCTTCGCCGCCGTGGCGGCGGTCAGCGTGCTGGTGCTGGTGCTGCTGGTCGGATCGCTGGTCATGATCTACCGCCAGCTGATCCGCGGACTGGGCGGCGAGCCGCACGAGGTGGCGCGAATCGCCGGCGAGGTGGCGATCGGCCGGCTGGACGTCGAAATGCCGCCCGCGCCGGCCGGCAGCCTGTCCGACTCGGTGCAGCAGATGTGCCGGCAACTGCTCGCCATCATCGCCGAAGTCAAGAACAGCTCGGACGGCATCGCCTGCGCCGCGCAGCAAGTCAGCTCGACGGCGATGGCGCTGTCCCAGGGCGCCAGCACCTCGGCCGCCGGCCTGCAGCAGAGCTCGGCCTCGATCGAGCAGGTGTCGGCGTCGATCAATCAGACCAGCGACAACTCCCGCACCACAGAAGCCATCGCGGAAAAAGCCTCCGCCGAGGCCACCGAAGGCGGCGAGGCGGTGCTGCAGACGGTGGCGGCGATGCGGCAGATCGCCGAAAAGATCGGCATCATCGACGACATCGCCTACCAGACCAATCTCTTGGCGCTGAACGCCGCCATCGAGGCCGCGCGCGCCGGCAAGCACGGCGCGGGTTTCGCCGTGGTGGCCGCCGAAGTGCGCAAGCTGGCCGAGCGCAGCCAGGTGGCCGCCCAGGAAATCGGCGAGCTGGCCGAGCGCAGCGTCACCGTTTCCGAACAAGCCGGCAAGCTGCTGAAGGAAATCGTGCGCTCCAGCGGCCGCACCGCGGACTTGGTGCAGGAGATCGCCGCCGCCACCCGGGAACAGGCCGGCGGCATCGGCCAGATCAGCCACGCGGTCCAGCATCTGAACCACGCGACCCAACAAAACGCGGCCGCCAGCGAACAACTGGCCTCCACCGCGGAGGAAATGAGCCACCAGGCCGAGCGGCTGCAGCAGGCGATGGCCTTCTTCAAACTGGGCCCCGCGGCGGCGCGAGACCTGCCGCGCCGCGCGCTCCCGGCCGCGGCGCCGATGACGGGCGCGCGCCCCCTCGCCGGGGAGGCCAACGAACTGGAAGACATGTTCCGCTTCTGACAACGCGCTGTACTAGATTGAAACCATGACGACACCAACGGCTGCAAAGCCGCGCACCTGGAAGGCCAGCACCATGCCGCACACTCCGCCGGCGCGTCCGGCGGCTCCCGCCGATCCTCGCTCGCCCCCCTCTCCGACCGCAGAGCCGGCGGGCGAGGCGGTATTCCTGCATCCGGGCGACTGGCATTTCGGCGACAGCCAGACCCGCATCCGCACCCTGCTGGGCTCCTGCGTGTCGATCACGCTGTGGCACCCGCAAGCCAGGGTCGGCGGCATGTGCCACTACCTGCTCGCCCAGCGCACGCCCCACCGCGGCGAATCGCTGTCCGGCCGCTACGGCGACGAAGCGATGCTGCTGCTGCTGCGCGAGATCCTGGCCACCGGCCTGCCGCTGCTGGAATTCCAGGCCAGGCTGATAGGCGGCGCTTCGATGCTGCTGAGCCGGGAACGCAAGCTCAGCCACGACGTGCCCTCCCGCAATATTCAGCAGGCGCGTTCGATGGTGAAGCAGCTCGGCCTGAAGCTGCTGGCCGAGGACCTGGGCGGCAACTGCCCGCGCCTGGTGCTGTTCGACGTCTCCAGCGGCAACGTCTGGATCAAGCAATCGCAAGAAGCCGAGCTGGAGCAGGCTCCCAACACGAGGACGCGCAAATGAGCATCAAGGTTTTGATCGTCGACGATTCCGCCGTGGTCCGCCAGGTGTTGAGCCAGGTTTTCACCGCCGCCAACGGCATCGAGGTGATGGACGTCGCCAACGACCCCTATATGGCGATGGACAAGATGAAGGCGCACTGGCCGGACGTGATCGTGCTGGACGTGGAGATGCCGCGAATGGACGGCATCACCTTCCTGAAGCAGCTGATGGCCAGCCGGCCGACGCCGGTAGTGATCTGTTCGTCGCTGACGCAGAAAGGCACCGACATCAGCATGCAGGCGATGGCCGCGGGCGCGGTGGAGGTCATCGCCAAGCCGGTCTCCGGCGTCAAGGGCTTTCTCGAGGAGAGCTCGCACGAGCTGGTGATGGCGGTGCGCTGCGCCGCCGCCGCGCGGATGAACCGGGTGCGGGTGATGCCGTCGGCCAACGGCGGCAACCCGCTGGAAACCCGTCCCAAGCTGTCGGCCGACGCCATCCTGTCCGCCCCCACCGGCAGCAATGTGTTCGCCACCACCGAGCGCATCATCGCCATCGGCACCTCCACCGGCGGCACCCAGGCGCTGGAGGCGGTGCTGACCCAGTTGCCGCGGACCTGCCCCGGCCTGGCCATCGTCCAGCACATGCCGGAAAAATTCACCCGCTCCTTCGCCGACCGGCTGAACAGCTTGTCCCAGATCGAGGTGAAGGAAGCCGACAACGGCGACCGCATCCTGCCCGGCCGCGCGCTGATCGCCCCCGGCGGCAAGCACATGATGGTCAAGCGCAGCGGCGCCTATTACCAGGTGGAAGTGGTGGACGGCCCGCTGGTGAGCCGCCACAAGCCATCGGTCGACGTGCTGTTCCGCTCCGCCGCCAAGTTCGCCGGCAAGAACGCGCTGGGCATCATCATGACCGGCATGGGGGACGACGGCGCCAAGGGGCTGAAGGAAATGCACGATTGTGGCGCCAAGACCATCGCCCAGGACGAAGAAAGCTGCGTGGTGTTCGGCATGCCCAAGGAAGCGATCAAACTGGGGGCCGCCGACGAGGTGATGTCGCTGGAACTGATCGCCAAAGCCATCTGCCGCTGAACAGGACGAATTCCGACGCATGGACATCCACGACATCCTGATCATCGACGACAGCCGGGTGCAACGCCAGCACGCGACGGACCTCTGCCGCCAACTCGGCATCGCCAGCGTGCGGGAGGCGCCGGACGGCGAGCGCGGCCTGACCCTGATGCGGGTGCAGATGCCCGACCTGCTGCTGCTGGACCTGGAAATGCCCAAACAGGACGGCGTGCAAGTGATGCAGGAGATGGCCCGCTCCGGCCTGATCGCGCCCGTCATCATCACCTCGGGCAAGGATTACCTGCTGATCTCCACCGTGGAGCTGATGGGCCGCGAGCTGGGCCTGCCGGTGCTGGGCTGCCTGCAAAAGCCGCTGCAGCTGCCCGCCCTGCTCGACCTGATGCACCGCGTCTGGACGCCTAAGGCAGAGCGGTCCGACGATTCTCAGCTAGCCGCGGACGAAGTCCGCGTCGCGCTGGAGAAAGGCCAGATCATCCCCTACTACCAGCCCAAGGTGAATCTGGCCGACGGCAGGGTCAAGGGCGCCGAGATGCTGGCGCGCTGGCAGCATCCCGACCAGGGACTGATCCCGCCCAGCCGCTTCATCCCGGTGATAGAGGAAAGCGGCTGGGCCACCGAGCTGACCATGCTGATGCTGCGCCAAGGCCTGACGCAATGGCAGGAATGGGCGCGCCATGGCTTGCGGCTGCCGCTGTCGGTCAACCTGTCCGCGCTGTCGCTGCGCGGCGACGACCTGGTGGACGAGATCGAGTGCTATGTGCGCGGCAGCCACGTGCCGCCGCGCTTCATCATATTCGAGGTGACGGAAACCGCCATCGTCGACAACCTGGCGCAGGCGATAGGCTGCGCGGTCCGATTGCGGCTGGCGGGACTGGGCCTGTCGATCGACGATTTCGGCACCGGTTTCGCCACCCTGCAGCAGTTGACCCGCTTCCCCTTCACCGAGCTGAAAATCGACCAGTCCCTGGTCACCGGCATCTCAGACAAGCCCCACCTTCAAGCCGTCTTCAACAGCATCATCGAAATGGCCCGCCGGCTGCAGCTGTCCACGGTCGCCGAAGGCATAGAAACCGCGGAAGACTACCGGCTGATGTCGGAACGCGGCTGCCAGCTGGGCCAGGGCTATTACTTCGCCCGGCCGCTGCCCGCCGCCGCCTTCCTGGAATGGACCCGGCAGCCGCCGGTGCTGCCCACCGCCGGCGCCGCGAGCTGAGCGCTCAGCACGACCACAGCGGCGGCTCGTCCATCAGCGCGATCTGCTCGCGCAAGGCCAGGATCTGCTCCTCCCAGTAACGCTGCGCGCCGAACCAGGGAAAGGCCGCCGGGAAGGCCGGATCATGCCAGCGGCGCGCCAGCCAGGCGCTGTAATGCATCAGCCGCAGGGTGCGCAGCGCCTCCAGCAAATTGAGTTCGCGCTGGTCGAAGTCGCAGAAGTCCTCATAGCCGGCCAACACCTCGCCCAGCTGGCGCGACTGGTCTGCCCGATCGCCGGACAGCAGCATCCACAGATCCTGCACCGCCGGGCCGGTGCGGCTGTCGTCGAAGTCGACGAAATGCGGCCCCGCGTCGGTCCACAGCAGATTGCCGACATGGCAGTCGCCGTGCAGCCTGAGCTGCGCCACCGCGCCGGCCCGCTCGAAGCAGCGCGCCACGCCCTGCAGCGCCTGCTCCGCCACGCCGCGGTAAACCTCCTCCAGCTCCGGCGGCAACAAGCGGCCATTCAGCAGGAAATCCACCGAATCGCGGCCGAAGCTCCGGATGTCCAGCGTCGGACGGTGGCGGTAGGCCTCGGTCCGACCCACCGCGTGGATGCGGCCCAGAAAGCGGCCGACCCATTGCAGCGTCTCGTCCCGGTCCAGCTCCGGCACCCGGCCGCCGCGCCGGGCGAACAGGGCGAAACGGAAGCCGCCATGGCTGTGCAAGGTGCGGCCGTCGAAAACCAGCGGCGGCACCGCCGGAATCTCGCGCTCGGCCAGCTGCAGGGAGAACGCGTGCTCCTCCAGAATGGCCTCGTCGCTCCAGCGCTCCGGACGGTAGAACTTGGCCACCAGCGGCGCTTCGTCGTCCAGCCCCACCTGGTAAACGCGGTTTTCATAGCTGTTGAGCGCCAGCAGGCTGCCGCTGGCGCGCAGACCCAGGCTTTCCACGGCGTCGAGAATGGCATCCGGCGTCAGGCCGGCGAATGGGGGAGTGTGTGCGTTGTCCATCCGCGGATTATAGCGGCAGTCGCCCCCGCGACGCGGGGTTTCAACGACGCGGCGGGTCCGGATCTGCTAATTTCAAAGAGAGAATGCCAGGCCCGGAGCCACCCCATGAAACTGTTTTTTCCTTCCCGCGGTTTCCATCCGGACAGCGCCATGCTGCGGCATGGCGTCGAACGCTGGGCCGACATCACCCTTCAGGGCTGGCTATTGTTGTTCCACCGCGCCGCCAGGCGGCGGGCATGGACACTCGCCCGCCGCCACGCTCCGTGGCAACTGCTCGAATGGCTGGCCTGCTGGCTCAGCGGCACGCTGGTGCTGCTGTCGCTGGCCTATCTGCTCTACCTGGCTTCGCAGCGTTTTTAGGAACGCAATCAACGCCGCCTTCCGGCCATTCCCCGCTCATCATCCGGCCTCAGGAGGTTCGACCATACTTGCTTAATGGTCTCTGCATCTCATTATCGTTTTCATTATCATTTACTTTATAAATCAAAATTTAATGACCGATAGAGAAAACAATTATAAAATACCGAGATAATCAGCCGATGCGAATCACCATGAGCCAAACCCGCACTTTTGCCCGCGACGAAGCCGACAACGCCGAGCGCCGACAGGCCGCTCGCCGCAGCACGCTGGTCAGCGTCGCCGTCAACATCGTGCTGTCCACGCTGCAGATCGTGGCCGGCGCGTGGTCGCATTCCTCGGCGCTGATCGCAGACGGCGTGCACTCATTGTCCGACCTGTTCGCCGACTTCGTGGTCCTGCTGGCCGGCCGGCACAGCGGCAAGGAGCCGGACGATGACCACCATTACGGCCATCAGCGCTACGAAAACGCCGCGTCGCTGGTTCTCGGGCTGCTGCTGCTGGCCGTCGGCGGCGGCATGCTGTACTCGGCGGCAGCCAAGTTCCTGCATCCTGAAGACATTCCTTCGGTGCACTCGCTGGCATTGTGGATCGCCGCGCTGGCGCTGCTGGCCAAAGAAACGCTGTTCCGCTACATGCTGGCGGTGGCGCAGCGCGTGCGCTCCAGCATGCTGGTGGCCAACGCCTGGCACGCGCGCTCCGACGCGGCCTCTTCGCTGGTGGTCGCCGCCGGCGTGGCCGGCAATCTGATGGGCTACCCGATACTGGACCCGGTGGCGGCCCTGGTGGTCGGCCTGCTGGTGGGCAAAATGGGTTGGAACTTCGCCTGGGACGCGCTGCACGACCTGATGGACCGCGCGGCCAGCGAGGAAGACATCGCGGCCATACGCGACACCTTGCTGGACACGCCCGGCATTGTCGGCATCCACGACCTGCGCACCCGCAAGATGGGCGACCTGATCCTGGTGGACGTGCACCTGGAGGTGGATGGCCGCATCAATGTCTACCAGGCCCATGAAATCACCGAGCGCGCCCGCGGCCGCGTGCTGAATGAGCTGCCGGTTCTGGATGTGATGACCCACATCGATCCGGCCGGGCTGGAAGAACCGCGCGGCTTGGGCCGCATGGCCTGATCCAGGGCCTCAGGCGACACCCAGGCCGCAAACTATTCCATTTTCATTTCCATCCATATAATCCGTCAGGCAACTTTACCCTGGATGGACGGTCTATCCCCACCATGACCACACCTGTTTTCCATGCCTGGCGCCGCGGCGTGCCGACGCTGCTGATGCTGAGCCTGCTCTGGCAATTCGAGACCTACGCCGTCAACCACGCGCCACCCCAGTCGGCAGAGCCGATGATTGCCACCACCTGGAACGAATCCTGGCCGGCTGACACGCCCTTCCTGCTGGTGCAGGAAGTGCGCGATCAATTCCGCCACGCCGATGCCAAACGCGACGCCGGCACGCCGGTGCGCGACATCGCTACGCTGCCCTTGCGCCCCGGCGACAACGCCTGAACCGCAATCCTGAAAACAAAAACGCCGGCAGCGCTCCCGCAGCCGGCGTTTTTCGCGCCTCGCGTCAAAGCGGCGCCGATTGACGGCGCTGCGGATGGCAGATCGGACAATTGGGATCGTTGCAATGGATGGCGGCCTCGTGCACCAAAACCCGCAGCCTGTACAGCCGCGCCGCCTCCGCCGCGGAGCTGCCCCCTTGAAAAGGCGGGCCCAGAACCACGCCGCCACCGCCATGAGGCATCGGCTGCTCCGTCGGCACCGGCACAGCTCCTGCCTGGCAAGCCGCGGCCAGCAGCATCCCGCCTGCGCCACAGGCGTAAATCCACCTTCTGTTCTTCGTCATCGACTTCCTCCCTAGGGAGAACCGTTTTCTTTTCCCAGCATACCGCCATTTCGCCGGAACCGCCGCCAAAACAAAACCCCGCCGCAGCGGGGTTTCGTTAACAGCCATTAACGGATGATTTCGACTTTGTAGCGCGGCGGCAGCAGCAAGGCCGGCACCTCGCGCTTTTCCTTGCGGTTGCGGCGGCCCGGGCGGGCTTGCTTCAGCCCTTCGCCCTTGCCAGCCGACAACACCGGCGTCGGCGACAGATCGCGCGACGATTCACGCATCGATTCACGCATAGATTCACGCATCGGTTCGCGCATCGGTTCACGCATCGGCGTCAGCATCGGTTTCGGCCGCTGCTGACTGGACAATCCGAAACCATCGACGCTCTGCGGCGTCAAGGTCTGCTTGGTCAGTTTCTCGATCGCCTCATGCTGGCGCGTCTCCTCCGGCCCCATCAGCGAAATCGCCACGCCCTTGGCGCCGGCGCGGCCGGTGCGGCCGATGCGGTGCACGTAGTCCTCCGGCGAATTGGGCATCTCGAAGTTCACCACATAAGGCAGCTCGGAAATGTCCAGGCCGCGCGCGGCGACGTCGGTGGCCACCAGCACGCGCAGCTTGCCTTCCTTGAAGGCGGCCAGCGTCTCCAGGCGCGTGCCTTGGGTCTTGTCGCCATGGATGGCTTCGGCATCCAGGCCGTCGCGCTTCAGATCGCGCGCCAGCTGGTCGGCGCTGATCTTGGTCTTGCAGAACACGATCACCTGGCTCATCTCGCGCGAACGGATCAAGTGGGCCAGCACCTGGCGCTTCTTGAAATTGTCCACCTTGAACACCAGTTGCTCGACCTGCTCGTTGGTGGCGTTCTGGCGCGCGACTTCCACAGTCTGCGGCGTATGCATGAAATCGGCGGCCAGGCGCTTGATTTCCGGCGCGAAGGTCGCGGAGAACAGCAGCGTCTGGCGTTCCTTCGGCAACATGCCCATGATCTTGCGGATATCCTGGATGAAACCCATGTCCAGCATGCGGTCGGCTTCGTCCAGCACCAGCACTTCCACCTTGTTCAGCTGCACGGTCTTCTGCTGGATGTGGTCCAGCAGGCGGCCCGGCGTCGCGATCAGGACTTCCACGCCGCGGCGCAGTTCCTGAGTCTGCGGGTCCATATTGACGCCGCCATAGACGGTGGTGGCGCGCAACGGCAGATATTTGGTATAGCTCTGCACATTGACGCCGATCTGGTCGGCCAGCTCGCGGGTCGGCGACAGCACCAGCGCGCGGATTGGATGCATCGCCGGCGACACGCTGGTATTGGCGAACTTCTTCAGCCTCTCCAGGATCGGCAACATGAAGGCTGCGGTCTTGCCGGTGCCGGTCTGGGCAGCGGCCAGCAGATCGCGGCCGGACAGCACCAGGGGAATCGCCTTCTCCTGGATCGGCGTCGGCTGGCTATAGCCCTGCTCGTCGATGGCGCGCAGGATTTCCGGCGACAAGCCGAGTTCGGAAAACAACATTCAACACACTCCTGCAATACGTAAGGGCACGTTGCGCCTTTCGCGCCAACGCGCCCCGATGTTCATCAATAACAGCTGCCAGACTCATAAGGCAACGCTCGGCTTCGGGCGCTTGCCATGCTGGCCGCTCTAAACCGGCGGCAGACAGAAACGCGCCGCCCTCAGGCGGCGACTCCAGATCAACCCATATGGCTGACCACGCTGATCAGCAGCGTCACGGCCAGCCACAGCAAGGCGGAACGCCACACCAAGCCAACCGCGCTTTTCAAGAAGCTGGGATCGGCTTCATCACCCAGGCCCAGTTCCGGCCGGTATTTCACCGAATAGTCCTGGCGCAGCGGGTCCCCCAGCTTGACGCCCAGCGCGCCGGCGGCGGACGCCAGCAGAATGCCGTTGGCGTAGTTGCCCCAGGTCCGCGCCTGAGAACGCCAGCAGTAGATCGCATCCTCGAAATCGCCCATGATCGCGAACGAAACCGCGGTCAGGCGCACCGGAATCCAATCCAGCCAGGCCGCGAAGCGGGCGGCGAACAGGCCGAACGGATCTTCGTCGGCATTCCGGCTGCCCCACTTCTGATTCAGCATAGAACACAAGCGGTACAACAAGGCGCCGGACGGTCCCGGCAGCACCACGAACCAGAACATCGTGCCGAACACGTGGCGATAGCTGTCGACTACCCCCTGTTCTATCGCCAGGCGGGAAATCTCCTCCACCGACAACTCAGCGGTCGGCAGGCCGGTCCAATTGGCCAGCGCCACCCGGGCGTCGTATTCCCGCCCCTCGGCCAACGCTTGGGAAATCTCGGAAAAGGCGCTGGAGAAATGGCGAAAGCCCATAGTCAGGTACAACACCAGCACATTGAAGGCCAGTGCCAGAACGGGGCTCATCGCCTTCAGCGAATAGAACAGCAGCAGGCTCAACAGCAGAGCCGGCACGATGGCGGCAAGCCACGCCAGCACGCCATGGCGCTCGGCGCCGGCATTCAGGTTGCGCTCGAGATGATTGGCGTAGCGGGTGAACAGCAGCCACACCCGGTTGCGATTGCCTAGCGGACGCAATTGCTCCAAAGCCAGGGCAAGAATCAGTGAAATCAGGGTCATGGATTCTGGTTAGCGGTTTTCACGGGACCGCTGGGGAAGATACCATAAAGGCAGGGGCGCGCCCACCCGAGATATCGCGGCCGCGCCAGAAACAACAAGGGGCGCCTCTCGCGCCCCGTGCAAATCATTCCGGCAAAAACAGCTCAGGCGGACCCCAGCAAACGGCGTCCGGTCACCAGTTCCGGCGTCTGGCCGTCTCGGCCATAGCCCAGCGTCGCGGCGGCGGCGCTGCGCAAAACATCCAGCGACCCTTCCACCAGCGCCAGACGCTCGCTGACGAAAACGGCATTCAGCTGATTGATGCTCTGCGCGCGGTTCACCGCGTCCTCCAGCCGGGTCCACTCGACGCACGCCTCAGGCTTGTCCGCCAGCCAGATGTACAGCGTATCCTTGTCCTGCACGCCCAGCGACTCCATCAGCCGCCCTCGCTGCGACGACTGCGCGGCAAGCAGATCGAGCACCTCGCTCTTGCGATCCGCCAACCCTTCCAGCGGCAGGCTCTCGCCCTGGATCAGCAGCGCTTGCTCCTGCTCCAGCAAGTCGACCAGCCGGTCGACGATTTCGGTCTCGTCCCGGCAAAAATTGACGAACTGCTCGACGGCTGACATATCGCTTCTTCCGTTATCCGTCCCGGCCTAGGCCTCAACCATTCAACAACTCGCGGGCAGAGGAAATCAAGCCATCCGCGATCTTGTCTGCATTGATGTTGAAACTGCCGTTGGCGATCGCAGACTTGATCTGATCCACCTTGGCCGCGTCAAACGACGGCTGCTGGGTGCTGGGATCGTTTCCGATGGCGCTCAGCTTGCTCGCCAGCGAATCGATCTTCACGCTGTCGTCGCCAGCGCTCGCGCTGCTGCTGGAACTGGAGGAAGCACGGGGCGACGGCTTGCTCTGGGTGCTGTAAGTGCCCGACAGCTTGCCCGAATTGTCGATCTTCATGGCCTGACCTTCCCGTAGCTAAACTCAACTGATCCTATTATCGACCGAAAAAACAATCTCTTGAACTATTTTCTGCGAGATTCCCCAGTCTAGAAAACCACGGCCACGCTGCCGTCCGCCTGGACCGCGCCCCGAACCACCCGTCCGGTGCTCAGCCGCACGCTGATCTGCTCGCCCTGGGCCGCGTTGGCCAGCGCCGTGCCTTCGGCTTCGGCGCTGAAGCCATCGCCCTGCGCCAGGACCTTCACCCTTTGGTTGCTGCGCACAAGATACGGCGCGCGCACCATGAAGTTGCGCAGCCAGACGCCGGCCGGCGCGCCGGTCCGCAGCACCTGCCCCACCGCCTGGCTGGCGTCGGTCAGCACATTGCTGGCCAAGGCGGGATTGCTGATGTCCACCACCCGCACATCGTCGCCGCCGATGGTCTCGCCAGCCGCCATCGCGCGGTTCAGCACCACGCCCAGCCGCTTTTCATTGATCCTCACCGGAATGCGGAAGGACCAGCCCAGCTCCTGGCAGGACACCGCCACGAAAGTGGATCCGGTGGTCACGCCCGGCGTCGCCCAATCCGCTTTCGGCGCCTTGCAAGCCGGCACCGCCAACCGGCGGTCCAGCTGCCCCAGCGTCCATGTGGCGGCGCGCATTTCCAGCTCGCGCTTCAGAAACAGATTCGCCAGACGCTCCAGCTGCGCCAGATCCTGCGTTCCGCCGCCCCAGGCGAGGCCAGCGGCAAGCAGCCAGCACAGGCCGATGATTAGTCTTCGCATGTCGGCATTTTAACCGATGCTCCCTCCCGGCGCGACGGCGATTGACAAACGGTCGTCATATTCGAATAATCGTTTGATTAGAGCTTAGACTCTTGACACTAAATAACAGCAGACAACACCCCGAACGAAAAGAGGAACATGATGCGCAACCGCTTGACCACACTCGCCCTGGCCACCGCGATGGCTCTGCCCGCAGCCGCCCATGCTTACAGCAATTTCTATTTTTTCGGCGACAGCCTAACTGACACAGGTGCCTTTGGCGGACTAGGGGGCCTGCCCGTAAACGCGCGCTGGACCTTGGGGGTCAACACAGGCACCAACTGGTCTCAAGTTTTTGCAGGTCATTATGGTTTGACGGTCAGCGCCAACAATCCCGCCAATGCTGCTCACACAAGCAGCAGCGGGAACAACTATGCGCAAGGCGGAGCCCAAGCCCAAGCAGCCAGCCCGGCCACCCGCGAACCCAGCGATATCACGGACACCCCAACTGCAGACGCCATCAACGTCGCTGACTTGCAAGGTCAAGTACAAACCTACTTGGCGCAAACTGGCGGCAAAGCCGACCCAAATGCAATCTACTCGGTATGGATTGGCGGAAATGATGTAATCGCCGCAGCGACAAAAGCAGGCTCCGCCTATCAGACTGCTTACATCAACGCCCTGACAGGAGGCGCCAGCCAAACTGCAGCGGCAGCTGCGGGCAATGCCGCTGCGACGACCGCTGGGACAACATATCTCACGACCTCGGCCACCGCTACGATCCAATCAATCGGGGCCTTACGCGTCGCAGGTGCAAACCTAGTTCTGGCCCCCAATTTGCCAGATATCTCCGCTGCGCCGCTGGCAGTTCTCGCTACTCTCCAGGCCGCAGGCCTCAGCGGAAGCAATCTTCAGAATGCTTGGCAATCTGCATGGAGCGTCCTCAGCGCAGGACAAACCACAAACTCCAGCACACTTATTACTCAGGCCTTGAATGCCGCAGCATCCACATTGGGCCAGCCTGCTGGAACCTTTAACCAAACCAACTTGCTGACCCAAAACTTGCTGCAGCAATTGTCGGGTGGTTACAACCAATTGGTAGATAACGGCTTAGTTTCCGCAGGCTTGCAACACAATATCATTCGAGCCGACATCAATACGCTGTTTAAGGAAATCCTGGCCAACCCCCAAGCGTATGGCATTACCAATACATCTGGCTCGGCCTGCCCTCAATCCGCAATTTATTGCTATCAAAATACAAAAACAACACCTGGACTGATCTATCTATTCACCGATGCACTGCATCCGACCCCTACTGCCTATAAAATAGTCGGGGATTACTATTATGGTTTAACTCAGGCCCCCTACTTCGCCGCCGCAATCCCGGAATCGTCGCTGAACAACGCCCGCCAGCTCGGCGGCGCGCTGGACGCCCGCTACCAGGCCATCCGCTCGCAGAAGCGCGCGGTCGGCACGGTCAGCGCCTTCGCGGACGGCGCCTTCAGCGCCGACAAGGCCAGCTACGGCGGCCTGTCGGCCAAGCCCAAGGGTCAGCTGTACACGGTGGGTCTGGACTTCCAGGCGACACCGGCGCTGAGCGTCGGCCTGGCGATGTCACGCCAGCAGGGCAAGACTGATGTCGACAGCGTCGGCACGCCGGGCAGCATCAACGACCGCACCACGCTGATGAGCGGCTTCGCCAGCTACAACCAGGACAAGTTCTGGGTGGACGGCGACCTGCACCTCGGCTCCGGCGATCTCGACACCCACCGCAACGTGACCCTGGGGCCGACAACGGTGGGCATCGACGGCAAGACCCGCGCCACCCAGTTCGGCCTGCGCGCCGCCGGTGGCTATCGGATGCAGTACCGGGGCGTCACCACCGGGCCGGTAGTCGGCCTGGACTACGCCTACGCCAAGGTCGCCGGTTTCGCCGAACAAGGCGGCAACAGCAGCAGCATGAACTTCTCCAGCCAGAACGTCAGCTCGCTGGTGGGCCGCGTCGGCTGGCAGCTGGACGCAGACGTCGGCAGGTTCAGCCCCTACGCCAAGGTCAGCCTCGCCCACGAGTTCAAGCAGGACGACCGCAACGTGACCGCCGGCCTCGCCACCACCGTCGGCGACTGGACCACCAATCTGGGCAAGCCGGATGCCAACTGGGTGGAATGGACCGCCGGCGTCAGCGCCAACTTCAACAAGACCGTCACCGCCTTCGGCCAACTGACCGCCACCAGCGGCAAGAACGGCGGCAACCAGACCGGCGGCAACATCGGCGTCGCCATGTCGTTCTGATCGTTTTGCTCAAAACGAAACAGGCTCCCTCGGGAGCCTGTTTTTTTGCCTGAGCGCCGGGCTTGGATCAGCCCAACGTCTTCTCGATCAGCGCCTTCACCTGGCCGGCGTCCGCCGGCAGCGTCACCACCCGCTGCGGCAGCGATTCCAGCGCCTCGAACCCGGCCGGACGCGGCGGATCACGGTCCAGCGCCTCGCGTATGGTCTCGGCGAACTTGGCTGGCAGCGCGGTTTCCAGGCAGACCACGTTCTCGCCGCCGCGGCGCAGTTCGCGCGCCACCTTGATGCCGTCGGCGGTATGGGTATCCACCACCACGCCGTCCTCGGCGTCCACCTGGCGGATAGCGGCGATGCGGTCGACGTGCGCGCTCTTGCCGGAGACGAAGCCGAACACGTCGCGCACGCGCCCCATCGCTTCCGCATCCAGCTGAAAGCCGCCGCCGGCGTCCACTTCTACCCACAATTGCTTCACTTTCGCCCCGTCGCGGCCGACCAGGTCGAACACGAAGCGCTCGAAGTTGGACGCCTTGGAGATGTCCATCGACGGGCTGGAGGTGACGTAGGTGCGCTCGCTGCCGCGCGGCGCGTAGCGGCCGCTCTTGAAGAATTCGTCCAACACGTCGTTCTCGTTGGTGGCGACGATCAGGCGCTCCACCGGCAGGCCCATGCTGCGCGCCACGTGGCCGGCGCAGACGTTGCCGAAGTTGCCGGACGGCACGCAGAAGCTGACTTTCTCGTCGTTGCCGGCGGTCGCGCGGAAATAGCCGTTGAAGTAATACACCACCTGGGCGACGACCCGGGCCCAGTTGATCGAGTTGACGGTGCCTATCTTATGGCGCGCCTTGAAGGCGTGGTCGTTCTGCACCGCCTTCACGATGTCCTGGCAGTCGTCGAACATGCCCTGGATGGCGATGTTGTGGATGTTCTCATCCTGCAGGCTGTACATCTGCGCGCGCTGGAAGGCGCTCATCTTGCCGTCCGGGCTCAGCATGAACACATTGATGCCGCGCTTGCCGCGCATCGCGTATTCGGCGGCGGAGCCGGTGTCGCCGGAGGTGGCGCCCAGAATGTTCAGCGTCTCGCCGCGCTGGTCCAGCACATACTCGAACAACTGGCCGAGGAACTGCATCGCCATGTCCTTGAACGCCAGCGTCGGGCCATTGGACAGCTCCAGGATCGCCAGGCCGTCATGCAGGCGCTTGATCGGCGTGATGGCCTCGCTGCCGAACGTTTCCGCGCGATAGGCGCGCGAGACGATGCCTTTCAGCTCGTCCGCCGGGATGTCGTCGGCGAACAGGCGGATGATCTCGAACGCCAGCTCGGCGTAGCCCAGGCCGCGCCAGGCGTCCAGCGTGGCGCGGTCGATCCGGGGATAGCGCTCAGGCAGCAGCAGGCCGCCGTCCGGCGCCAAGCCCATCAGCACGGTTTCGCAGAACGGCAGCGGCGCCATGCCGCCGCGGGTACTGATATATCGCATCAACGTTGTTCCAGGTATTGGCCGCAGGCGGCGGAGGCTTCCTTCAGCCTCTGCTTGCCGCGCGGATCGTCCTTTTTGATCTGGCCGGTGACCACCCCCATCACGTCTTCCTCGGAGAAGGTGCCGGCCAGCTTCTCGCTCGCGCACTGGCAGTAGCGCTGCACCTGCTCGTTGCCGGGCTGGCCGACGCCGTCGGACGCCGGCGTGCGCTTCAGGCAGCTTCGCATCAGGAAGCCCTGCAGCAACTGATGCTGGCCGGAACTGAGCGGCGTCGCGGCGGCCATGCCGGAAAGCAGCGCGGCGCACAGGCCGGCTTGCAAGAACTTAGTCATTCAACTCTTCCATTCGCAAACGCACCACTTTGCCGTCGACGCTGTCCAGCGCCTCGATGCCGGCGATGGCGCGGTTGATCGCCTTCTCCAGCACCCGGTGGGTCAGGATCACCACTTCGGCCGTGCCGGCGCTGATCGAGCCCTTCTGGATCAGCGCCTCGATCGAGATGCCGTTCTCCGCCAACAGGCGGGTGATATTGGCCAGCACGCCGGCGCGATCGATCGCCCCGATCCGCAAGTAGTAGGAGCTGGTCACCTCAGCGATCGGCAGGATGGGCAGATCCTGCAACTGGTCCGGCTGGAAGGCCAGATGCGGCACGCGGTGTTCCGGGTCCGAGGTCAACAGGCGGGTGACGTCGACGATGTCGGCCACCACCGCGGACGCGGTCGGCAGCGCGCCGGCGCCGGCGCCGTAGTACAGCGTCGGGCCCAGCGCGTCGCCCTTGACCAGCACCGCGTTCATCACGCCGTTGACGTTGGCGATCAGCCGGCCTTCCGGGATCAGCGTCGGATGCACGCGCAGCTCCACCCCCTTGTCGGTGCGGCGGGTCAGGCCCAGCAGCTTGACGCGGTAGCCCAGCTCCTCGGCGTAGCGGATGTCGCGGCCGTCCAGCTTGCTGATGCCTTCCAGATAGCACTGGTCGAACTGCATCGGGATGCCGAAGGCCAGCGCCGCCATGATGGTCAGCTTGTGGCCGGCATCGTGGCCTTCGATGTCGAATGTGGGGTCCGCCTCGGCGTAGCCCAGCTTCTGCGCCTCGGCCAGCACGTCGGCGAAGCTCGCGCCTTTGTCGCGCATCTCGGTCAGGATGAAGTTGGAGGTGCCGTTGATGATGCCGGCGATCCATTCGATGCGGTTGGCCGCCAGGCCTTCGCGCAGGGTCTTGATGATGGGGATGCCGCCCGCTACCGCCGCTTCGAACGCCACCATCACGCCTTTTTCCTGCGCGCGGGCGAAGATCTCGGTGCCGTGCAGCGCCAGCAGCTTCTTGTTGGCGGTGACCACATGCTTGCCGTTTGCGATGGCCTTCAGCACCAGTTCCTTGGCGATGGCGTCGCCGCCGATCAGCTCGACCACGATGTCCACTTCGGGGTTGTCGACGACATGGTGCGCGTCGTCCACCACAGACACCTCCGGCCCCAGCGCGGCGCGCGCCTTGGCCGCGTCGCGGCTGGCGGCCACCAACAGGCGGATCTCGCGGCCGGCGCGGCGGCTGATTTCGCCGGCGTTCCGTTTCAGCACGGTGGCAGTGCCGCCGCCTACGGTGCCCACGCCCAGCAGGCCGATATTGATCGGTTTCATGCACATCTCCATTCAGTCCCTGGTTTTATTCCGGCCGAAGGCCGTCTGGACAGGCGCGTCCTGTCCGGGCGGTCCTCAGGCGGCGGAAATTGGCCCGCCGCCCGTTTTCAAACGCTTACTCGGCGGCGCCGTGACGCTTGCGGTAGCTTTCCAGGAAGCGCGCGACGCGGCCGATGGCCTCGATCAGATCGTCCGAGTTGGGAAGGAATACCACGCGGAAGTGATCGGGCGCAATCCAGTTGAAGCCGCTGCCCTGCACCAGCAGCACCTTCTCCTGCTGCAGCAGTTCCAGGATGAACTGCTGGTCGTCGGCGATCGGATACACCTTGGGATCAAGCTTGGGGAACAGGTACAGCGCGCCCTGCGGCTTGGTGCAGGACACGCCCGGAATCTCGGTCAACAGCTTGTGCGCCAGATCGCGCTGGCGCGCCAGGCGTCCGCCAGGCGCCACCAGATCGTCTATGCTCTGGTAGCCGCCCAGCGCGGTCTGGATCGCGTGCTGCGACGGCACGTTGGCGCACAGGCGCATCGAGGCCAGCATGTTCAGGCCCTCGATGTAGTCCTTGGCGTGCTTCTTCTCGCCGGACAGGATCATCCAGCCTGCGCGGTAGCCGCAGGCGCGGTAGTTCTTCGACAGGCCGTTGAAGGTCACCACGAACAGATCCGGCGCCAGGGACGCGATCGAGGTGTGCTTGACCTCGTCGTACAGCACCTTGTCGTAGATCTCGTCGGCGTAGATGATCAGCTGATGCTGGCGCGCCACTTCGACGATCTGCTGCAGCAGCTCGGGCGGATACACCGCGCCGGTCGGATTGTTGGGGTTGATGATGACGATGGCGCGGGTGGACGGCGTGATCTTTGCGCGGATGTCGTCGATGCTGGGGAACCAGCCCTGCTCCTCGTCGCAGACATAGTGCACCGCGCGGCCGCCTGCCAGGCTCACCGCGGCGGTCCACAGCGGATAGTCCGGCGCCGGCACCAGCACTTCGTCGCCGTTGTCCAGCAATGCCTGCATCGCCATCACGATCAGCTCGGACACGCCGTTGCCGACGATGATGTCGTCCATCGCCACATTCGGCAGATGCTTCTGCTGCGCGTAGTGCATGATGGCCTTGCGCGCGGCGAACAATCCCTTGGAATCGGAATAGCCGGACGCCGCCGGCAGATTGGCGATCACATCCTCGATCAACTCGTCAGGCGCGAAGAAGCCGAACGGCGCCGGGTTGCCGATGTTCAGCTTGATGATGCGATGGCCCTCGTCCTCCATCTTCTTCGCGTGTTCGAGCACCGGACCGCGGATGTCGTAACAGACGTTGGCGAGTTTCTGCGATTTGTGTACTGGCTGCATGGCGGCGGCGGTTTCCGTTTCGGGCCGCCCGCCGGACGGAACGGTCTTGCGCTGGCGGTGTGGTTGTTTCATGGGATCTCTTGTCATTGTCCGGCCGACTGGAAACCACGCTTCGCGCGTGGTCGCGCCGGCCCCGGGTCTGGGTATAATCCTATCCCAATCTTTGGTGCGCTGCACAGCGCCGCCGCGCGGCCCGCCCGCCGCGCCACCAACACACGCCCATGGAGCCATTCCGATGAAAATGCATCAGTCGCTGGGACAAGGCAAAAACCTGTTCACCGGCTACGGCGAAGGCCACGTGCTGATCAACGCCGAGCGCCGCGACGGCAACCTGATCGTCAGCGCCGACGAGGTGGCGGCCTGGTCCGCGCCGGATTTCGCCAGCCTCGCCGCCGAACACTTCGAGGCGCTGCTGGCCTACCGGCCCGAAGTGGTGCTGTTCGGCTCCGGCGCCGCCCAGCGCTTCGTCCATCCCCGGCTGTACGCGGCGTTGACCCAGGCCCGCATCGGCGTGGAATGCATGGACACCCAGGCCGTCTGCCGCACCTTCAACATCCTGCTGGCCGAAGACCGCCGCGTGGTCGCCGCGCTGCTGGCGATTTAAAGCGCCGCGCGCTTTCGCGGCCCGCCGCCGTCGCGGTGGTAGGCCCACACCACCGCGGCCGAAGCCAGCGACACCAGCGCCAGCAAGGCGAACAGCGCCGCCTGGCTCCAGGCCAGGCCGATCAGCACGCCGCCCAGCCACGGCCCCAACACCGAGCCGACGCGGCCGATGCCCAGGCTCCAGCCGACGCCGGTGGCTCTCAGTCCGGTGGGATAGGCGCTGGCCGCCAGCGCGTTGACCGCCGGCTGGCCGCCGATGATGAAGAAGCCGACGCAGAACAACAGCGCGTACAGCCACAAGGCCTGCCCCTCCACCTGCCCCAGCAGCAACAGGCCGAGCGCGGCCAACAGAAAGCAAGGCGGCAACGCGCGTCGGAACCCGCCGCGGTCTATCCACCACCCCAACAGCAGCGTGCCGGCCACGCCGCCCAACTGCAGCATGCTGCCGGCCAGCAGCGCGTCGCGCATCTCCAAACCCTGCGCCCGCAGCAGCGACGGCATCCAGTTGGACAGGAAATACAGCACGATCAGGTTGAGGAAACTCAGCAGCCACAGCAGCAGCGTTCGCCGGGCCAAGCCGCCGCCAAACAGCGCGGCCACCGAGTTCCCGGCCAACGGCGTCTCCGCCAGCCACGGCCGGCAATCCGCCGGCAGGCCCGGCTCCATCCGCCGCAGCCAGAACAGGGCCTGGGGCGCGCGGCCGCGCAGCAGCAGAAAGCGCGCCGATTCCGGCAGTCCGCGCAGCATCGGCAGCCACAGCAGCAGCGGCGCGACGCCGCCGAACACGAACACCGCCCGCCAGCCGTGCGCCGGAATCAGCCACGCCGCCAGCAAGCCGCCCAGCAGCGCGCCGGCGGTGAAGCCGCAGGAAATGATCATCATCAGGCTGGCGCGCCGCCGCGCCGGACTATACTCGCCGGCCAGCGCCATCGCGTTGGGCATGATGCCGCCCAAGCCCAGGCCGGTGAGAAAGCGCAGAACGATCAGCTGCGGCAAGGTCTGCGCCGCAGCCGTCGCCAGCATGCCCGAGGCGAACATCAGCGTGCAGGTCAGCAAGACCGGCCGGCGGCCGACCAGATCGGACAAGGCGCCGAACAACAGCGCGCCCAGCAGCAGCCCGAACAGCCCGGCGGCGAACACCGGCCCCAGCGCCGATTTGGCGATGCCCCAATCCTCCAGCAGGGCCGGCGCGACATAACCCATCGCCTGCACGTCGAAGCCGTCCAGAATCATGCAAAGCCCGCACAAGACCAACAGCCGGTGCTGAAATCCGCCCAACGGCCGCTCATCCAGCCACTTGCCCAACTCCATGCCCACCCCTTCGATATGCGAATGTCAAAACAGCATCGAAGAAAGGCGGCAATGGGTCAAGCTGCGGCGCAGCACACATTCAAGCGGATGCTATTTTTTGCCGGCGCGTGCCGAAGGGGGTATGGTCGCCCATCAGCCATCTACACGAACGCCAAAACCGGCAAACGTCCACTGCTTTGTCGCCAAAGAAAATGCCGCTCGCCAAATAGGCGAACGGCATCGATGCAGACGGGCTCCGCCCCCCCAGATCAGCCTCAGTGCAGCTTCAACGCCGGCCGCGCCGCGCGGCGCAGCTTGTCGCCAATGAACAGCAGAATCGCCAGCGCCCAGCCATGCACGGCCGCCTGGTGCATCCGGTACAGCGACGCGTAGATCAGCTTCGCGCCGCGGCCTTCCACGTGGTAGTCGCGCTTCGGGCCCACCACCGCCGCCAGGCTGCCCACCGCGGTGTGCTTGCCCAGCGACACCATCATGCCCTGCGGCTTGAAGGCGAACGACCGCGCCGGCTTGTCTTCCAGCCTGCGCGCCAGCTCGTCGGCCAGATAGCGCGCCTGCTGGTGAGCCACCTGGGCGGTGGCGGCCAGCATGCGGCCGCTGTCGCCGTCCGGCGCGGCAGCGCAGTCGCCCATCGCGTAGACGCAGTCGCCGCCGGCGCAATGCAGCCGGGTATCCACCACCAGCTGGTTGACGCGGTTGGTTTCCAGCCCATCCAGGCCGGCCAGCCAGCTCGGCGCCTTGACGCCCGCCGCCCACACCGTGATGTCGGCCTCCACCTTGCGGCCATCGGCCAAGGCGACTCCGTCCGCCTCCACCGCCGCCACCCGGCTGCCGGTCAGCACCTGGATGTGCTTGCCGGCGAGCTGCTCCTCGGCATAGGCCGACAAGGACGGCGGCGCGGCGGCCAGGATGCGGTCCGCGCCTTCGATCACGCTGATTCTCACCCGTTCCGGCTGCAAGCGCGCGCCGTAGTGGTGCAGCTCGCACATGGTGTGGTTGAGCTCCGCCGCCAGCTCCACGCCGGTGGCGCCGCCGCCGACGATGGCGATGGACAGCGCGCGCGCCGGGGCTTCGCCGCTGCTGGCGCGGAAAGCCTGCTCCAGCACGCGGTGGCGCAGCTTCTCGGCGTCGTTTGGGGTATTCAGGAACATCGCGTGCTCGGCAACGCCCGGCGTGCCGAAATCGTTGGCCTCGGCGCCGACGGCGATCACCAGCCAGTCGTAGCCGATCTCGCGCTCGGGGCTCAGCAGCTGGCCGTCGCTGCCGGGTATCGCCGACAGGCGGATGGTGCGGCGCTTCTGGTCCAGGCCCTGCATGAAGCCGAACTCGAAATCGTAGCCGTTGCGGTAGCCATGGGCGAAGTAGTTGACCTCGTCCTCGCCGGTGTTCAGCGCGCCGGTAGCCACTTCATGCAGCAACGGTTTCCAGATATGGGTGGGCGAGCCGTCCACCAGCACGACCTGCGCGCGATGGCGCGCGCCCAGCGTGCGTCCCAGCCGGGTAGCCAGCTCCAGCCCCCCGGCTCCGCCCCCGACGATGACGATGCGCGGCACGGCCGCGTTGCGGCTTAACATAAGCAGCTCCTGATGAGTGGTATTTTTTGCCAAGATTACCGCATTTTTCGTCCCGCCAGCGGCGTCCGGAGAAAATTAGCACCATGCCATGGAAACTTCATGCCGATAGCCTGGCCCCGCGGTCATTTGGCGGCGGCCGACGCCAGGCCGCCGCCAGAAAATATGTCTTTGGCTCGCTTCCGACGACGCTCGCAATACAACAGGCGCGGCGCGAAGGCGCAACACAGGATCAGGGCTTGGGCTCGCGTCTCTTATCCACAGCCACGCGCCGAACCGCCACTTGTCCACAGCCTAAACGCTCCTGGCATGAAAAACGGGCCGCGGCCGATGGCCGTTGCCCGTTTGCGCCGCAATCATCCAGGGAGGCGGCATGCTCCCATCGAAGACGCCTCCCTACCAAAGCATCTTCGCCAGCAGTCCTGCCAACAGGATGGCGATCAGCATCAGCAGGAAATTCTGCCGCTTCTGCTCGCGCATCAGGTGCATATAGCCTTCCACCAAGAGATCAGTCTTGGCCGAGCCCAGGGCCTCGTTCAATTTGCGCGGCAGGGTCGGCAGCGTGGTCGCCCACTGCGGCGCCTCGTTCTTCAGCGTCCGCAGCAGGCCGCGCCAGCCGATCTGCTCGTTCATCCACTTGGTCAGGAACGGCTTGGCGGTGTCCCACAGGTCCAGCTCCGGATCCAGTTGCCGGCCCAGGCCCTCGATATTGAGCAGGGTCTTCTGCAGCAACACCAGCTGCGGCTGGATCTCGACGTTGAAGCGGCGGCTGGTCTCGAACAGGCGCAACAGCACCATGCCGAACGAGATCTGGCTCAACGGCTTCTCGAAGATCGGCTCGCACACGGTGCGCACCGCGGCCTCCAGCTCTTCGGCGCGGGTATCCTTGGGCACCCAGCCGGATTCGATGTGGGCGGTGGCCACGCGGTGGTAGTCGCGGTTGAAGAAGGCCAGGAAGTTGACCGCCAGGTAATGCTTGTCGGAATCGGTCAGGCTGCCGACGATGCCGAAATCCAGCGCGATGTAGCGGCCGTCCGGCGCGACGAAGATATTGCCCGGGTGCATGTCGGCGTGGAAGAAACCGTGGCGGAACACCTGGGTGAAGAAGATCTCCACGCCGAAACGGCTGAGCTTCTTCAGGTCGACCCCGGCCTCGCGCAGCCTGTCGATCTGCCCCACCGGGATGCCGTGCATCCACTCCAGCGTCAGCACCTCGCGGCTAGAGTAGTCGTAGAACACCTCGGGCACGATCAGCATGTCCGAACCCTTGAAGTTGCGCCGCAGCTGCGAGGCGTTGGCCGCCTCGTGCATCATGTCCAGCTCGTCGTGCAGGTATTTGTCGAACTCGGCCACTACCTCGCGCGGCTTCAGCCGCTTGCCGTCGGAGAACAGCCGCTCCACCCAGCCGGCCAGCGTCCGCATCAGGGACAGATCCTGCTCGATCACCGGCAGGATGCCGGGCCGCAGCACCTTGACCGCCACCTCGCGGCCGCGGCTGCCGTCCGCCTGGCGCAGCCAGGCCTTGTGCACCTGGGCGACCGAGGCGCTGGCCACCGGCTTCAGGTCGAAATCGACAAACAGCTCCTCCACCTTGCGGCCCAGGCTGCGCTCCACCACCTGGCGGGCAATTTCGCCGTCGAACGGCGGCACCCGGTCCTGCAGCCGCGCCAGCTCGTCGGCGTACTCCGGCGGCAGCAGGTCGCGGCGGGTGGACAGCACCTGGCCGAACTTGACGAAGATCGGCCCCAGGCCTTCCAGCGCCAGCCTCACCCGCAGCGGCAGCGGCGCCGAGGTGTCGCGGCGGACCGGACACAGGCCGAACAGCTTGTGCAGGAAGGCGAGCCTGGAATGCCCCTCGAGGAAATCGTCCAGGCCGTAACGGTACAGGGTGGCAACAATCTTCAGCGAACGCGATATCGACATAAATCCGTCAGGTCTGGGAATTCTGTTTATTGTTGAACGCGGCTTCCAAGCGCTCCAGCCGCTTGCCCAAGCGGCCGGCGTCGTCGCGCAGATGGTCCACTTCGGCGACGAAGCGCTGCACCAGATGGCGGCTGGCCAGCAGCGGCGCTTCCTCGCGCAGATGCTCGATCCAGCCGTCGGCCAGGCGGAAGGCCAATTGGCCCTTGAAGCCGAACAAGCCGCGCGCCAGGTTTTCCATCCGCTGCGCGGCCACGTCGCCGAACACCCGCGACAAGTCCTCGCTGGCGTGCCAGTGCAGCTGGCCGACGATGCGCCCCACCGCAGACGCCAGCTCGGCGTCGCCCTCCAGCGCGATGTCCGCCAGTTTCGGCGCCTGGCCGGTCAGATGCGACAGCACCGCGCCGTGGCGCAGCTTCAGCCTGGCCTCAGGCTCGCCGTCGCAGGCGGCCAGCCAGCCCTCCTCCGTGATCACGCCGGCCACGTGCAAGGGCGGCAGCGCGATCGCCACCCGGCGGCCGGCATGGGCCGCCAGCTCATCGCGCCGTGCCGGGTGCTGGTTCAGCAGATGGTTGAAGGCTGCGATCTGGATGGCCATGAAGCGCTCTCCCGCGAGATTAGAACTTGACGCCCTTGTGCAGCGCAACAACGCCGCCGGTCAGATTATGGTAGTCCACCTTGCCGAAGCCCGCGTCCAGCATCATCTGCTTCAGCGTTTCCTGGTCCGGGTGCATGCGGATGGATTCGGCCAGGTACTGGTAGCTGTCGGCATCGCCCGCCACCAGCTTGCCCATGACCGGCAGCGCTTTGAACGAGTAGAAGTCGTAGAACGGCGACAACGGCTTCCACACCTTGGAGAACTCCAGCACGAACAGTTTGCCGCCCGGCTTCAGCACCCGGCACATCTCCTTCAGCGCTCCGTCCTTGTGGGTCATGTTGCGCAGGCCGAAGGCCACCGACACCGCGTCGAAATAGTTGTCCGGGAACGGCAGCTTCTCGGCGTCGGCCAGCGACACCGGCAGGATCACGCCCTCGTCCAGCAGGCGGTCGCGGCCCACGGTCAGCATCGAGCTATTGATGTCGGTCAGCCACACTTCGCCGGTCTTGCCGACGCGCTTGGCCCAGCCGCGCGACAGGTCGCCGGTGCCGCCGGCGATGTCCAGCACCTTGTCGCCGGCGCGCACGCCGGAGGTGGTCAGCGTGAAATGCTTCCACACCCGGTGCAGGCCGCCGGACATCAGGTCGTTCATCACATCGTATTTGCTGGCCACCGAGTGGAAGACTTCGGCCACCTTGCCGGCCTTGTCGCTCTCCGCCACGGTCTTGTAACCGAAATGCGTGCTCTTTTCCATGCTCACTCCCTGCTCGCGCCGGCGGCGGCGAGCTTGTCCAGATATTGCTGCCAATACTGGCCGCGCTTGGCGCCCAGCTCGTATAGGTAGGTCCAGCTGTATAGGCCGCTGTCGTGGCCGTCGTCGAAGGTGATTTTCAGCGCGTAATGCCCTATCGGCTCCAGCGCCGTGATGCCGACATGCATCTTGCCGGTCTGCAGCGTCTCCTGGCCGGCGCCGTGGCCGCGCACTTCCGCCGACGGGGAGTGCACGCGCAGGTATTCGCACGGCAGCTCGAAACGGGCGCCGTCGTCGAAGGCGATTTCCAATATCTTGGACACCTGGTGCAACTGGATTTCCACCGGCTGGGCGGCGTCGGGCGCGAGTCCGGACATGGGCATGATCCCTCTATATCTGATTGGACCGCGGCGGCGCGGTCAGGCCTTCTTTTCCAGCAGCATGGCGTCGCCATAACTGAAGAAACGGTATTCCTTTTCCACCGCGTGGCGGTAAGCTTGGAAAATCTGGTCGTAGCCGGCGAAGGCCGACACCAGCATCAACAGCGTCGATTTCGGCAGATGGAAATTGGTCAGCAGGCGGTCCACCACGCGGAAACGGTATCCTGGCGTGATGAAGATGTCGGTTTCGCCGCGGCCGGCGGTCAACTCGCCGCCGCGGACGGCCGATTCCAGCGCGCGCACGCTGGTGGTGCCGATGGCCACCACCCGGCCGCCGCGGGCGCGGGCGGCGGCGACGGCGTCCACCGTGGCCTGCGGAATGTCGTAAATCTCGCTGTGCATCTTGTGCTCGGCCACGTTGTCCACCTTCACCGGCTGGAAGGTGCCGGCGCCGACGTGCAGCGTGACGAAGGCGGTTTCCACGCCCTGGGCCTTCAGCCCGGCCAGCATCTCGTCGGTGAAATGCAGGCCGGCGGTCGGCGCCGCCACCGCGCCCTGCTCGCGGGCGTAAACGGTCTGGTAGCGCTCGTCGTCGTCGTGCTCGGCGCTGCGCTCGATATAAGGCGGCAACGGCAGCCTGCCGGACGCCTCCAGGATGTCGTAGACGTTTTCCTCGGCCAGGAAGCGCAGTTTGAACAAGGCGTCGTGGCGCTCCACCATTTCCGCCTCCCAGCGGCCGGCGAAGATCAGCCGGCTGCCCGGCTTCGGCGATTTGGAGGCGCGGACATGGGCCAGCGCGGTGTGGTCGTCCAGCACCCGCTCGATCAAGGCCTCAACCTTGCCGCCGCTGGCTTTTTCGCCGAACAGGCGGGCGCGGATCACGCGAGTGTCGTTGAACACCAGAAGATCGCCGGCTTGCAGCCGGGACGGCAGGTCGGCGAAGCCCAGGTCGGACAGCGTCATGCCGTCCACGTGCAACAGGCGGCTGGCGCCGCGCTCGGCCGGCGGGTGCTGCGCGATCAGCGCCTCGGGCAGGTGGTAGTCGAAATCGGAAAGCTGCATTGCGGAAACTATCGTTCTGAATCGGCGAATTATACCCGCGCCCACTCTCCGGGCACAGTGCCGCGCGTCGACAGCCCTTGCCATCTCCGACTTTTCGCCACAGTATTCTCCCGGCATGGCGAAAACGCGCGCGCCCGAAAAAACGCCGAAAAATCTAGGGCCTTCACTCTAAACCGCGCGAAGCGATGCGCGGCGCGGCGCACCAAACAACCGTTTTAAATCCCGCAAACGCTGGACATCTTGCGGCGAATTGCGGCAAACTCGCGGCCAAGATGAAAAACAGGAGCCTGGCCTTGAGCCAATCCATCCTCGTGCTGCACGGCCCCAACCTCAACTTGCTTGGCGTTCGGGAACCACAACACTACGGCCGGGACACCCTTGACGACATCAATCGGCGCCTGACTCAGCAGGCCAAAGCGGCGGGCTTTTCCCTGTCCGCGCTGCAGAGCAACGCCGAGCACATACTGATAGAACGCATACACCAATGCCTGGATGACGGCACCGCCTTCATCCTGATCAATCCGGCGGCGTTCACCCACACCAGCGTCGCGTTGCGCGACGCGCTGGCCTCGGTGAAGGTCCCGTTCATTGAAGTACATCTATCCAACGTCCACGCCCGCGAACCGTTCCGCCAGCATTCGTATTTCTCCGATCTGGCGATCGGCGTGATCTGCGGTCTGGGCGCCCATGGCTACGAACTGGCGCTTGCGCACGCGGTACGACACCTGTCCGCGCAAGCCTGACCATCGTTACAGAACAGAATATCCAAATCGAAGGATCGACAATGGACCTGCGTAAACTGAAAAAACTGATCGACCTGGTCGAAGAGTCCGGCATCGCCGAACTGGAAGTGACCGAAGGCGAGGAAAAAGTCCGCATCACCCGCGTATCCTCGGTCGCTCAACAAGCTTTTGTCCAGCCGATGGCGCAGATGTACGCCGCTCCGGCCGGCACCCCGGCCGCGGCTCCGGCAGCGGCAGCTCCCGCCGCCGCCCCGGTCGCCGACACCCAGAACGCGATGAAGTCGCCGATGGTCGGCACCTTCTACCGCTCGCCGAGCCCGGGCGCCAAGTCCTTCATCGAAGTGGGCCAGAGCGTCAGCGCCGGCGACACGCTGTGCATCATCGAAGCGATGAAGCTGATGAATGAGATCGAAGCCGACCGCTCCGGCGTGATCAAGGCCATCCTGGTGGAAGACGGCCAGCCGGTAGAATACGGCGAACCGCTGTTCGTCATCGAGTAAGCGCTCGGACGACATCGCGAGATTCAGGGCACGGCCAAGGTCTGTGCCCTTGTCGTTTGACGTGACAGCATGGGCCCCGGACCGGCCAAGCGCCCGGACCGGATCAACCCGCGGAGAGATTCCATGTTCGAAAAAATTCTGATCGCCAACCGTGGTGAAATCGCGCTGCGCATCCAGCGCGCCTGCCGTGAAATGGGCATCAAGACCGTGGTCGTGCACTCCGAGGCCGACCGCGAAGCCAAATACGTGAAGCTGGCCGATGAATCGGTCTGCATCGGCCCGGCCCCGTCGGCCAAGAGCTACCTCAACGTGCCGGCGCTGATCGCCGCCGCCGAGGTGACCGACGCCCAGGCCATCCACCCCGGCTACGGCTTCCTGTCGGAAAACGCCGATTTCGCCGAACGCGTCGAACAGTCCGGCTTCGTCTTCATCGGCCCGCGTCCGGACACCATCCGCACGATGGGCGACAAGGTGTCGGCCAAGCACGCGATGATCGCGGCCGGCGTGCCCTGCGTGCCCGGCTCCGACGGCGCGCTGCCGGACGATCCGGTCGAAATCGCCAAGATCGCCAAGAAGATCGGCTACCCGGTCATCATCAAGGCCTCCGGCGGCGGCGGCGGTCGCGGCATGCGCGTGGTCCACTCCGAAGGCGCGCTGATCAGCTCGGTGCAGATGACCCGCACCGAAGCCGGCGCGGCCTTCGGCAATCCGACCGTGTACATGGAAAAATTCCTGGAACTGCCGCGCCACATCGAGATCCAGGTGCTGGCCGACGAATACGGCAACGCCATCTATCTGGGCGAGCGCGACTGCTCGATGCAGCGCCGCCATCAGAAGATCATCGAGGAAGCGCCGGCGCCGGGCATCACCGACAAGCAACGGCAGAAGATCGGCGAAGCCTGCGCCGAAGCCTGCCGCCGCATCGGCTACCGCGGCGCCGGCACCTTCGAGTTCCTGTACGAGAACGGCGAGTTCTACTTCATCGAAATGAACACCCGCGTGCAGGTGGAGCATCCGGTGACGGAAATGATCACCGGCGTGGACATCGTGCAGGAACAGATCCGCATCGCCGCCGGCGAGAAACTGCGCTATAAGCAAAAAGACATCGTGTTCGCCGGCCACGCGATGGAATGCCGGATCAATGCCGAGGACCCGTTCACCTTCGTGCCGTCCCCGGGCAAGATCGAGAGCTACCACCCGGCCGGCGGCCCCGGCATCCGCATCGACTCGCACATCTACCAGGGCTACACCGTGCCCTCGCACTACGACTCGATGGTGGGCAAGCTGATCGCTTACGGCGACACCCGCGACCAGGCGATGGCGCGGATGCGCGTGGCGCTGTCGGAGATGGCGATCTCCGGCATCAAGACCAATATTCCGCTGCACCAGGAGCTGTTCCTGGATGCGGCCTTCCAGCGCGGCGGCACCAGCATCCATTATCTGGAGCACCGCCTGCAGCAGAAAAAAGGGGAAGCCTGATGGCATGGTTGCAAGCCACCATTGATTCCGATTCCGCCGTCGCCGAACGGCTGGCCGACGCGCTGATGGATGCCGGCGCGCTGTCCACCGCCATCGAAGACGCCTGGGCCGGCACCGACCGCGAGCAGCCGATCTTCGGCGAACCGGGCGAGCCGGTGGACCAGTTGTGGAGCCAGAGCCGCATCATCACCCTGTTCGACGAGAACGCCGAAGTGGCGCTGCTGATCGCCGCCGCCGCCAACGCCTGCCAGCTGGCCATGCCGGCCTACAGCGTCGAGCGCGTGGAGGAGCAGGACTGGGTGCGGCTGACGCAGTCGCAGTTCGAGCCGATCCGCATCTCCGACCGGCTGTGGATCACCCCGACCTGGCACGAGGCCCCGTCCCCCAATGCGGTGAACCTGCAGCTGGACCCGGGCTTGGCCTTCGGCACCGGCAGCCACCCCACCACCCGGCTGTGCCTGCAATGGCTGGACAAGCAGCTGCAGGGCAACGAAAGCGTGCTCGACTACGGCTGCGGCTCCGGCATCCTGGCCATCGCCGCGCTGAAGCTGGGCGCGGCCTCGGCCGTCGGCATCGACATCGACCAGCAGGCGGTTCGCGCCAGCAAGGACAATGCCGAGCAGAACGGCGTGGCGGCCGATTTCTTCCTGCCGGACGCCAATCCGCAAACCCAGTACGACGTGGTGCTGGCCAATATTCTGGCCAATCCGCTGCGCATGCTGGGCGACCTGCTGGCAAGCCATGTGAAAACCGGTGGTAGAATCGTGCTTTCCGGCATCCTCGCCGAACAAGCCGAAGAACTGTCCGCCATCTACAGCCAATGGTTCGAGATGGACCCGCCGGTGTTCGACGAAGGATGGACTAGACTGACAGGAACCCGACGCGCCGCCGTATGACATACACGACACAGTGCCCCAACTGCCAGACCCGCTTCAAGGTCAATGACAGCCAGTTAGCAGCCGCCAATGGACTGGTGCGCTGCGGGCGCTGTTCCCATGTATTCAAGGCCCCGGACCATTTCGTCATCACCCGCCCCGAGCCGGCGCCGGCTCTGGCGGCGCCCCCGGCTCGCGATCCGATGGACGACTTCGAGCTGGAAGTGCCGGACTTCGATCCTCAGGCCCAGCAAGGCGATGTCCAGATCCTGCCGGACCCGGTCGCCGCTCAGCAACCGCGCGCGGCGGCCGCTCCCGTTCAGGCCGAAGCGCCGCCCCCAAGGCAGGAAGACGTGGAAGCCTTCCAGCGCGCGCTGTCCGAGGCGATGCAGAACCGCCATGTCTCCACGCCGATCGGCAATCCCTTCGACGATCCCGAACCGCCGCCCGCCCCGGCCCAGCCCGAGGTGTTCGGCAGCCGCCGGCGCGCCGAGGCTGCGCATGCCGAGGAAGTGCCGCCGGCGCATGTCGAATTCGATGAGCCGCTGTTCACCGACGCCGACGCGGTGGAGGAGGAAGCGGCCCGCACCCACAAGCCGGCCGGCCCCTGGCTGAATGGCCTGCTGGCCGCGCTGGCGGTGATCGGCGCGCTGTTCCTCGCCGCGCAGCTGGTCTACATCAATCGCACCCGCATCGCGGCGGAAGTGCCGGAATCCCGGCCGACGCTGGAACATCTATGCCGCGCGCTGGATTGCGAAGTGCCATGGCCGACCGACATCGCGCTGATCCGCACCGAATGGTCGGAGCTGGCCTTCGTCCCCGACTACCCCAACCTGATCCAGCTGTCGGCGACGCTGAAGAACCATGCGCAGTATCCGCAGGCGTATCCGATGCTAGAAGTGACGCTGAAGGACAGCGACGACCAGGTGCTGATCCGCAAGGTTTTCGCGCCCAAGGAATACCTGAAGCCGGACGACCTGAAGCTGAACCGCTTCAACGCCAACAGCGAGGTCAAGGTCACCATGCGGCTGGATGCCGGCAAGGTGCATGCGATGGGTTACAGCCTGTACTGGTTCTACCCCTGAGAACAGACGGCGCTCCCGCGCCGCCCCGTATCTAACGCCTTACTCCTCCATCTTGAAATCGAATTCCTGGCTCAAGGTCGCGCTCGGCGCGCAGCGGTATTCGCGCAAGGCCTTGGCGATCTCCGAACGGAAGCCGCTGCGGTATTGCGGCGGAATCGCCGCGCTGAACGTCGCGCTTCTGATGCCGGATACCGAGCCGTCGGCGCCGGTCTTGAACGTCACCTTGACCACCCCGGCCACGTCATCCCTCATCGCCGCCACCGGATAATCGGGCTTCTGCTGCTTGGCGCAACCCGCCGCCGCCGCAGTCATCGTCGCGCCCAACACCAGCAAACCGGCCACCATCATCTTTGTTTGCATGACCTACTCCTTCCCGATACACGGAGCGCGTGCCTACGCGCGCCGGCTTCCGTTATAGGAAAAGAGATGATTGTCCGCATACAAACATTTATATTGAAAATCAATCAGTTGGCATGAACAACCCACCTCAACCGCGGAAGAATTCCGCCAGGTATTCAACGAACACCCTCACCTTGCCCGGCACATGGCGGCGCACCGGATAGACCACCGACAGGTCCAGGCAATGCCAATGGTAGCCGGGCAGCACCGGCACCAGCCTGCCGTCGGCCAGCTCCTCGTCCAGCAGAAAGCGCGGCTGCAGCACGATGCCCATGCCGTGCACGGCGGCGTCGGTCAGCACGTCGCCGTTATTGGCCTTGAGTCCGCCCCGGACCTTCACCCTACCCTGGCTGCCGTCCGGCGCCTGGTAGTCCCAGACATTGGGCTGGGATGTCAGCGCGTACAGCAGGCACTGGTGGTCGACCAGCTCGGCCGGACTCCCCGGCGCGCCGTGGCGCGCCAGATAATCCGGCGAGGCGGCCAACAGGTCTTCGATCTGCGCCAGCTTGCGTGCCACCAACGAGGAGTCGCTGAGATTGGACACCCGCAGCGCCAGATCGAACCCCTCCTCCACCAGGTCCACCCGGCGGTCGTTCAGGCTCAGCTCCACCTCGATCTGCGGATGGCGCTGGTGGAAGCCGCCGATGATGCGCCCCAGGTAGCGCATGCCGAAGGACACAGGCGCCGATACCCTGAGCCTGCCCACCGGCTCGCTGGCGCCGTGGGACAGCAGCGCGTCCAGCTCGTCCAGCTCGCCCAGCAGGCTGCCCGCTTGGGCCAGATAGGTTTCGCCGGCCTCGGTCAGCGACAGCTTGCGCGTGGTGCGATGCATCAGCCGCACGCCCAGCCGGTTCTCCAGCGCCGCCACCAGCTTGGTCACCATCGCCCGCGACAGCTCCAACCTTTCCGCCGCGGCGACGAAACTGCCCAGCTCGGCCACGCAGACGAAGGCTCGTATCTCGGAGAATCTATCCATATAATTTCTTATAGAGAAATAATAATTTTCAAATTGTAGTATTTATTGAATATAAAGCTGATGGTCAAATAGCGCCATACCAATCTGAACTGGAACGCAATCATGAACCGTCTGCAAAACCCCTACCTGGCCGCCCTGGTGCTGCGCGTGGCGCTGGGCCTGATGTACCTGTCTCACGGCGCGTTGAAGCTGTTTGTCTTCACCCCGGCCGGCACCGCCGAATACTTCGCCAGCCTGGGTCTGCCGGGCTTCGTCGGCTACTTCGCCATCCTGATCGAGATCGGCGGCGGCCTGCTGCTGCTGGCCGGCATCCAGGCGCGCTGGGTGGCGCTGCTGCTGATTCCGCAACTGCTGGGCGCCATCGTTCTGGTGCACGGCGCCAAGGGCTGGATGTTCACCAACGAGGGCGGCGGCTGGGAATACCCCGCCTTCCTGATCGCCAGCTCGCTCGCGCTGTTCCTGCTGGGCCAGCCGGAACGGCAGCGCCAAGCCTGACCAAGCCCGATCACCGATCTCCAGCCCCGCTTCCGCGGGGCTTTTCGCTTTTTAGAGTTGCATTACAAAAATGCAACAGCGCCGGTCTTTCCTCCCAGCTCCCCAAGTCCGCAATATTCAAGCGCTATCTCGCGCCAGCCCACCAATATGCTGCAATGCAGCAGACAATCAAGACAATTCCGACTTGCACATTTTCTTGATTGCCATCAAGCTGCTGCGTGATTTGCATGTAGTTAAACTACAAAATTGGCAAGATACGCACAAGCCCAGTCGCCGGCCCGACAAGGCGACTGCCTGTATATAATTGTCAAAACCCCGTCAGGACAAGCCAGCACAACAAAAGCATGCCGCAGCGCGGCCATCGCCCGGCCCCCATCCAACGGCTTGATTGACGCTCGTAATAAAACGACTGGAATTATCCACGAATTGAGGAGTTTCTCATGGGCACCACCGCACCAAGATTAGATGTTCTAGCCCCCCTTTCCGGGTGGCTGGTCCCCTTGGACAGCGTTCCGGACCCCGTGTTCGCCGGCAAGATGGTCGGCGACGGCATCTCGCTCGATCCCACCTCGGGCAGTCTGCTGGCTCCGGTCAGCGGCGTGGTCAGCAATCTGCATTCCTCCCACCACGCGCTGACCATCACCACCGCCGAAGGCGTGGAAGTGATGGTGCACATCGGCATCGACACCGTGATGCTGAAAGGCGAAGGCTTTTTCCCCCTGGTCGAGCAAGGCCAGCGAGTCGCCGTCGGCCAGCCGGTCATCGACTTCGACCTTGACCTGGTCGGCCGCAAGGCCGCCAGCCTGCTGACCCAGATCATCGTCACCAACGGCGAAACCGTGGCCAGGATGAGCCTGGCCGACGGCATGGTCGACGCCGGCAAGAGCGTGGTGCTGTCGCTGCAGCTGGCCAACGGCAAGGCCGTGTTGCCTACCGAAACCGCCGAACCCCAACTGTCCGCCGACATCTCCATCGGCAACCCCGCCGGCCTGCATGCCCGTCCGGCGGCGGTATTCGCCAGCAAGGCCAAGACCTTCTCCTCCGACATCCAGTTGATTCTGGGCGACAAGGAAGCCAACGCCAAATCCGTGGTCGCCATCATGGGTCTGGCCACCAAGCTGGGCGACCTGGTGCGCGTGCGCGCCGCCGGCGGCGACGCCTCAGCCGCCATCGCGGAACTGACCCAATTGCTGAACGACCGCTGCGGCGAAAAGGCCGACGAGGCGCCTATCGCCCCGGCCGCCGCGCCGGTCTTCGCTCAGCAGCAGGACAGCGATAGCCAACTGGCCGGCGTCGGCGCTTCGCCCGGCATCGCCATCGGCCGCATCGTCCACCACCGCATGCAGGAATTCGACGTGCCCGAGCACGGCAAGGGCGCCAATGTGGAACAGCAGGCGTTCTCCCGCGCCGCCGAGGAGGCTTCGGCCCAGCTGGACCTGGTCAAGGCCCAGCTGACTGACCCGGCGAAGCAGGCCATCCTGTCCATGCACCAGGAACTGCTGCAAGACCCTGAGTTGCTGGCGCAGACCTATACCGGCCTGGCCGACGGCAAGTCCGCCGCCTGGTCCTGGCGCGCGGCCTTCAGCGCCTATTCCGCCCGCCTGGAAGCTCAAGACAATCCGCTGCTGCGCGAACGCGCCAACGACATCCGCGACGTGGGCCGCCGCGTGCTGGCGCTGCTGGCCGGCGTGAAGCAGGCCGCGCTGGAACTGCCGGCCGGCTCCATCCTGATCGCCGAAGACCTGGCGCCGTCCGACACCGCCGCGCTGGATCCATCCAAGGTGATGGGCTTCTGTACCCGCACCGGCGGTGCCACCAGCCACGTGGCCATCCTGGCCCGCTCGCTGGGCATCCCCGCGATCTGTGGCATCTCCCAGGCCGCGCTGAAGCTGCCGGAGGGCCTGCAGGTGATCCTGAACGGCAACGAGGGCACGCTGGCCATCGCGCCGAGCGCGGACGACATCGCCGCCGCCGAGCACGATATCGCCCGCCTGGCCGAGCGCCGCGCCGCCGAGGCCGAAAGCTCGATGCGTCCGGCCGCGACCCGCGACGGCGCCCGCATCGACGTGGTGGCCAATATCCGCAACGCCGCCGACGCGCGCGAAGCTGTGGCCAAGGGCGCCGAGGGCGTGGGCCTGCTGCGCTCGGAATTCCTGTTCGACAACCGCGAAACCGCGCCCACCGAAGCCGAGCAAGCCGCCGAATACTGCGCGGTGGCCGAGGCGCTGGGCAAGGAGCGCCCGCTGGTGGTGCGCACGCTGGACGTGGGCGGCGACAAGCCGCTGTCCTACCTGCCGCTGCCCAAGGAAGACAACCCCTTCCTCGGCCTGCGCGGCATCCGCGTCAGCCTGGAACGCCCCGACCTCTTGCGCACCCAGCTGCGCGCCATCCTCCAAGCCGCTCCGCTGACGCAGCTGCACATCATGTTCCCGATGGTGGCCTCTCTGGAAGAGCTGCGCGCCGCCAAGGCGGTGCTGGCCGAAGAGCAGGCCGCGCTGGGCGTGTCCGGCGTCAAGGTGGGCATCATGGTGGAGGTGCCGTCGGCCGCGGTGCTGGCCGCGCGCTTCGCACCGGAAGTGGACTTCTTCTCCATCGGCACCAACGACCTGACCCAGTACGTGCTGGCGATGGACCGCGGCCACCCGCAACTGGCCAAGCAGGCCGACGCGCTGCACCCGGGCGTGCTGGCGATGATCGCGCTGACCTGCGAGGGCGCGCGCGCGCACGGCAAGTGGGTGGGCGTCTGCGGCGGCCTGGCTTCCGACGAGCGCGCCGCGCCTCTCTTGGTGGGCATGGGCGTGACCGAGCTGTCGGTCAGCACCCCGGCGGTCGCCTCGGTGAAAGCCACGCTGGCGCGCTGGAGCATGGACGAGTGCCGCGAGCTGGCGCGCGAGGTCCTGGCGCTGTCCACCGTGACCGACGTCCGCCACCATCTGAATCAACTCGCTCGTTAACAGAATAAGCCTCGGCGCAGGCCAGGTTCGCGGCGCCGGGCGGGGAGACCGCCGGGAAAACCCGGCGCCGTCCGGCGCCACTCAAGCGGCTTGGCGCGCGAAGAGGCTTTATAGAGGGGACGGCGTCACTGCCGCTCGAAATTCCATAAGCATGTCAAAGCAGGATAATAATCATGTTTAGTCAATCATTCGCTTTTCTGCAGAAGATCGGCAAGGCGCTGATGCTGCCGGTGGCGGTGCTGCCCGTAGCGGGCTTGCTGCTCGGCATCGGCGCGACCGACTTCCACACCCAGAACACAGTCTTCCTGGCGATCCTGTCGCTGATGAAGAACTCCGGCGACGTGATTTTCGGCAACCTGCCGCTGATCTTCGCCGTCGGCGTGGCGCTCGGCTTCACCGAGAACGACGGCGTCGCCGCCATCGCCGCGGTGATCGGCCACCTGGTCACCACCGTCACCCTGGGCGTGATGGCCGGCATCCTTGGCGTCGCCACCACCCCCATCATGGGCCTGCCGTCGATCCAGACCGGCGTGTTCGGCGGTATTCTCGCCGGCGGCCTGGCGGCCTATATGTTCAACCGCTTCTACCGGATCAAGCTGCCCGAGTACCTGGGCTTCTTCGCCGGCAAGCGTTTCGTGCCCATCATCACCGCCATCGGCGCCATCGGCCTGGGCGTGGTGCTGTCCTTCGTCTGGCCCCCGATCGGCAACGGCATCAAGTCCTTCTCGCAATGGGCGGCCGTCAGCGATCCGCGCACCGCGGCCACCGTGTACGGCTTCGTCGAGCGGATGCTGATTCCGTTCGGCCTGCACCACATCTGGAACGTGCCGTTCTTCTTTGAAATCGGCGCTTTCCCGGATGCGTCCGGCAAGATCATCCACGGCGACATCAACCGCTTCTTCGCCGGCGACCCGACCGCAGGCATTCTGTCCGGCGCCTTCCTGTTCAAGATGTTCGGCCTACCGGCCGCGGCCATCGCCATCTGGCACTCGGCCAAGCCGGAGAACCGCGTCAAGGTCGGCGGCATCATGATTTCCGCCGCGCTGACCTCCTTCCTGACCGGCATCACCGAACCGATCGAATTCTCCTTCCTGTTCGTCGCGCCTGTGCTGTACCTGATCCACGCCGTGCTGGCCGCCTCCACCCAGTTCGTGGCCAATACGCTGGACATGCACATGGGCTTCACCTTCTCGCAGGGCGGCATCGACTTCCTGATGTTCAACCTGATCGGCGACAAGGCCAAGCACGCCGGCTACGTGTTCATCCTGGGGCCGATCTACGCGGTGGTTTATTACTCGGTGTTCCGCTTCGTGATCGCCAAGTTCAATCTGAAGACGCCGGGCCGCGAAGATGAAAGCGCCGAAAGCATCGGCGCCGTCAGCGAGGACCAGCGCGCCCGCCAACTGGTGCTGGCCTTCGGCGGCCGCTCCAACATCCGCAGCCTGGACGCCTGCATCACCCGCCTGCGCATCGCGGTGCAGGACACCGCCAAGGTGGACCAGCCCAAGCTGAAAGCGATGGGCGCGTCCGGCGTGGTGGTGGTGGGCAGCGGCATCCAGGCCATCTTCGGCCCCTTGTCCGAGAACCTGAAGACCGATATGGAGATCTATCTGCGCGGCGCGGGCAGCGATGCCGAGCTGTCGTCCGCCCCGGTTGCCGCTCCGGCTCCGGCCGCCGCGCCCGCGGCCTCCCCGGCAGCCGCCAAGGCCGACGTCTCCGCGCTGAAGCAGGCGCTGGGCGGCCCGGCCAACCTCGGCAAGGTGGAGGCCATCGCCCACACCCGCCTGCGCGTGGAGCTGAAGGACGCCGCCCGCTTCAACGAGGCCGCGGCCCGCGCCGCCGGCGTCTCCGCCGTCACCCAGGTGGCGCCGGGCGTGCTGCACCTGATCGTCGGCGAGCAGGCCACGGCGCTGGCCGCCGCGCTGCAGGGCTGACCATTCCCAGTCATGCCGCAAACAAAAACGCCAGCGAATCTCGCTGGCGTTTTTCATTTCCCCATCCCTCAGCGCGCCACCCTCAGCCCGCCCTCTACTCCCTCCCGGCTGAACAGCACCTGCCACAACTGCAGGTCGCGCGCGCGGAAAGCCCCGGCGCAGGCGTTCAGGTAATAGGTGAACATCCGGTAGAAGCGGGACGGGTAATGGGCCGTCAGCTGAGGCCAGGCCTGCTGAAAGCGCTGCAGCCAGGCCATCAGCGTCAGGTCGTAGTCGGCGCCGAAATTGTGCCAGTCCTCCACCAGCCAATAGCGCTCGCTGGCCCGGGCGATATGCGAGACCGACGGCAGGCAGCCGTTGGGAAAAATGTATTTCTCTATCCACGGGTCGATGCGCAAATCGGTCGTCTTGGCGCCTATCGTGTGCAGCAGGAACAGGCCGTCCGGCGTCAGATTGCGCGCGGCGGTCTCGAAATAGGCATCGTAATTGCGCGGCCCGACGTGCTCGAACATGCCCACCGAGACGATGCGGTCGGCCCTAAGCGCCAGGTGGCGGTAATCCTGCAACAGGATGTCCACGTCCAGCCCGGCGCAGCGCTGCAGCGCCAACTGCCGCTGCTGCTCGGAGATGGTGATGCCGGTGACCCGGACGCCGTAATGGCGCGCGGCGTAAGCGGCCAGGCCGCCCCAGCCGCAGCCTATGTCCAGCAGGTGCATTCCGGGTTTGAGCCCGAGCTTGTCGCAGATCAGCCTGAGCTTGGCCTCCTGCGCCTCCTCCAGCGTGGCGGCGTCCTTCCAGTAGCCGCAGGAGTACTGCATGTTCGGGTCCAGCATCGCGGCGAACAAGTCGTTGCCCAGGTCGTAATGGTGTTCGCCCACCTTGCGGGCCCGCCGCAAGGACTGGTAATTGACCAGCCTGGCCGCCATCAGGTACAGCGTGTCGCGCCAGCGCCGCGGCAGCCTATTCTCCAGGCCGGCGCGCATCACCCGCTGGAAGAACGCGTCCAGCCGCTCGCACTCCCACCAGCCGTCCATATAGCTTTCGCCCAGGCCCAAGGAGCCCTGCTGCAGCACGCGGCGGTAGAACTGCGGATGGTGGACTTGAATGTCGAACGGACGGCTGCCGTTGACGGCGACGCCGGCGGCGGCCAGCATTTCCTCGATGATGGCGCGCCCCGGCAGGCGGGCGTTTCCGCTCTCATTTTCCAGACACGATGAATTCATGGCGATCCCCCCGGCATGGCCACTCAGCACAACGAACTCGATCGACGATCAGAAACAAGGACAGACGTTTTACCTAGCTTAACGCGCTCCCGCCCCGCTTGGCCAGCGGGAGAAATCCAGTCTGCGAACGCGCCGCCGGCTACAGCGTGAACAGCTCCCGCAAGTGCAGCGCCACGCCCGACTCCGCATGGCTGCCGATGCGGCGCGCCTGCGGCAGCATGTCGCTGAGCCGCGGATGCGCGTTCCCCATCACCCGCGGATGGCCTGCCGCTTGCAGCAGCTCGATGTCGTTCTGGCCGTCGCCGAAAGCGAGGCACGCGTCCGCCGGGATGCCCAGCCGCTCCAGCACCCGTTCCAACGCATGGCCCTTGGACACGCCGGCCGCCATCACCTCCAGGCAATGCTCCAGCGAGAAGGTGATATAGAGCCTGTCGCCGAAACGCTCTCGCAGCTTGCGCTCCACGCCCAGCAAATGCTCGTGCGGCGCGATGTACAGCACCTTGCCCACCCCCTCGCCGCCGTGGCGGGCCAGATCGCACACCCGATACGCGGTGCCGGAATCCTTGTGCATGTCCAGCAGTTCCTGGCAGGGTTCGCTGATCAGCCACTCGTCGTCGAGATAGAAATTGACGATGGCGCCGGCGGCGAACTCCGGCTGCGAAATGACGCGGACCAGCTCCGCGTCGATGTTCCGCCGATAGATCAAGGCATCGTCAGGATCATGCACCCGCGCGCCGTTGGAAGTGATCAAATGGGCGCGCACGCCCAGCGCCTGGCGGATGCCCCTGACGTCCAGGTAATGGCGGCCGGTGGCGAGCGCGAACCGCACGCCGCGTTTTTCCAGACGCTGCAGGGTTGCGGCGGTCAACGGGGTCACGGCGTGATGCTGGTCCAGCAGGGTGCCGTCCAGATCGGAGGCGATGAAACGGTAAGGCATGTGAGCTCCGGCGCAATACAAGCTGCCGATTATACGCCGTCGAACCAAGACCTCCGCCGACCGTCCTCAAATTGACAAAGACATATGGCCTGGATAACTTGACCTATCCGCATGCCCCCCCCGCTACGCTCGGAAAACCGCAAGGAGAACTCCCATGGCCAATCGATACGGCCAATTATTCCGCACGCCGGGCGTTACGGCGCTGGCGCTGGCCGGCTGGGTGGCGCGCCTGCCCAGCACCATGGTGGGGGTCGGCATCATCACCATGCTGTCGCTGACCCGGGACAGCTACAGTCTCGCCGGATCGGTGGCCGCCACCTTGATGCTGGCCACCGCCCTGCTGACGCCGCAGGTGTCCCGCCTGGCCGACCGCTATGGCCAGAGCCGGGTGCTGCCGCCGGCCACCGGCATCGGCGCTCTCGCCCTGCTGGCGCTGGTCCTGTGCAGCCGCCTGGACGCGCCGCACTGGACGCTGTACCTGTGCGCGGCGCCGGCGGGCTGCCTGCCCAGCATCCCGGCGATGACGCGGGCCCGCTGGGCGAAGCTGCTGGAAGGCCAGACGCTGCTGCCGACGGCGTTCGCGCTGGACAGCGTGCTGAGCGAGATAGCTTTCGTGATGGGCCCGCCGCTGTCGATAGGCCTGTGCATGGCCTGGTTTCCCGAAGCCGGTCCGCTGACGGCCGCGCTGCTGATCCTGTTCAGCGTCTTCGCCCTGCTGCGCCAGAAAGCCACCGAACCGCCGGCCCACCCCTCCGCGCCGGGCAGCGGCCGCTCCGCGCTCTTCCTGCCGCCGGTGCCGGTTCTCGCCCTGCTGATGGGCACGCTGGGCGCCATCGCCGGCATCATCGATGTCGCGGCGGTGGCTTTCGCCAAGGCGCAAGGCTCGCCGTCCGCGGCCGGCTGGGTGCTGGCGCTGTACGCCCTGGGCTCCGGCATCGGCGGACTGGCCTTCGGCGCGCTCAAACCGGCGCTGCCGCTGGGCAGGCTGTTGCTGTGCTGCTGCGCGGCCACGGCGGCCAGCTCCGTCTTCATCTCGCTGGCGCCGAATGTTTTCTGGCTGGCTGCCGTGATGCTGCTGTCCGGACTGTCTTTCGCGCCGACGCTGATAGTGGCGATGGAAATGGTGGAGAAAGCCGTGCCGCGCGCGCGGCTGACAGAAAGCCTGACCTGGCTGGTCACCGGCATTCTGCTGGGCGTGGCCGGCGGCGCTTCCTTGTGCGGCCTGACGATCGATGCCTACGGCGCCCGCGCCGGACTGAGCCTGACGCTGGCGGCGGGCGCCTGCGCGCTGCTGATCGCCGCCGCCCTCCCCCGCGCGCCCTCGCCCAAAAGCGCCGTGGAGGACGCCTGCTGAGGCTGCCTGGCGCCATCCCGGCGCCCAATGCAAAAAGCCGAACCCTTGCGGATTCGGCTTTTTCAATCTGGTGGCCAGTCGCGGAATCGAACCACGGACACGCGGATTTTCAATCCGCTGCTCTACCAACTGAGCTAACTGGCCTTGCTGTGGTGGCCAGTCGCGGAATCGAACCACGGACACGCGGATTTTCAATCCGCTGCTCTACCAACTGAGCTAACTGGCCACTTTTACCTTCAGCGCTACCGCGCCGTCAGAGCCACGCATTTAATCAGAGGACGCTATTCGCGTCAAGGAATAATTGCAAAAAAACAGCCTGTCGCCGCCCTGTGAAAACAAGCGGCCCGGCCGCTCTACGCGGCCGGGCCTTCAGATCAAAGACTTACATCGCGTCCGGCTGACGGGACGGATGCGCTTCGGCGAATGCCTGCAAATGCTCAAGCGCCTCCGCGACGCGGACGATGTTCGGATACGGCGCCAGATCCACGCCGAAACGGCGGGCGCTGAACACCTGCGGCAGCAGGCAGACATCGGCCAGCGTCGGCAGATCTCCGGCCGCGTAACGGCCCGGCGACTCGGCCATCTGCTTTTCCAGCGCGTCGAAGCCGGTGCGAATCCAGTGGCGTATCCACTCCGCCTTGCCCTCCTCGTCCTTGCCGTACTCGGTCTGCAAATACTTGCCGACCCGGGTGTTCTGCAAAGGATGGATGTCGGCGGCGATGGCCAGCGCCAGCGAGCGCACCCGCGCCCGCGCCGCCGGCTCAGCCGGCAACAGCCGCGGCGTGTCCGGGTAAGCCTCGTCCAGGTATTCGCAGATGGCCAGCGACTGGGCGATCCTGACGCCGCCGTCGTCCAGCAGCGGCACCAGGCCTTGCGGGTTGATCGCCAGGTACTCGGCGCTGCGCTGCTCGCCCTTAAGCAGATTGATCGGCCGATAGCGGTAATCCAGCCCCTTCAGGTTCAGCGCGATGCGCACCCGGTAGGCGGCGCTGGAGCGGAAATAGCCGTACAACACGCGATCAGTCATGTTTCACCACGGTCTGTTCGATCACGCCGAAGATGCTATCGCCGGCCGCGCTCTTCATCTCGATGCGCACCGTGTCGCCCACCTTCATGAACGGCGTCTTCGGCGCGCCCTGCTCGATGGTTTCTATCATCCGTTGCTCGGCCAGGCAGCAAGAGCCGACCGAGCGGTCCTTGTTGGAGATGGTGCCGGAGCCGACAATGGAGCCGGCGGCCAGCTCGCGGGTCTTGGACACGTGGGCCACCAGTTGCGGGAAGCTGAATTGCATCTCAACGCCGCAATCAGGCTTGCCGTAGAAAGCGCCGTTGTAGTCGACCAACAGCGGCAGATGCACCTTGCCGCCGTCCCAGGCTTCGCCCAGCTCGTCCGGCGTGACGGCGACCGGCGAGAAGGCGGTGGCTGGCTTGCTCTGGAAGAAGCCGAAGCCCTTGGCCAATTCCGGCGGGATCAGGCCGCGCAAGGTCACGTCGTTGACCAGCATCAGCAGGCGGATGTGCTTGGCGTCGGCCGGCGCGCCCAGCGGCACGTCGCCGGTGACCACCGCCACCTCGCCCTCGAAATCCAGCCCCCAGGCCTCGTCGCGCAGCGGGATGTCGGCCGTCGGCGCGAGGAAGGCGTCGGAGCCGCCCTGGTACATCAGCGGGTCGGTGTAGAAGCTTTCCGGCACCTCGGCGCCGCGCGCCTTGCGCACCAGCTCGACGTGATTCAGGTAGGCGCTGCCGTCGGCCCACTGGTAGGCGCGCGGCAGCGGGCTCAGGCAGCGCTTGGAATCGAAGGCGACTTCATCCGGCACCTTGCCCTGGTTCAGCGCGGCGTAGACTTCCTTCAGGCGCGGCTCGGCCTGCGCCCAATTGTCCAGCGCGCCCTGCAGCGTGGCGGCGATGGCGGGCACCGCCACGGCGCGGGTGAGATCGCGGCTGACAACCATCAGCTGGCCGTCGCGGGTGTGGTTGTGGTAGGTGGCTAATTTCATCTTGATGTTCTTTCTGCTTCGGCCGCTTCGGGCCGTTCCTCTATATCAATCAATGTTCGGCCTGCCCTGAACACGATTGCGTCGCGAGCGGGCCGAGGTCGGCGCGAGAAGCGCAGCGGTACAAATCGTACCGCGAGCATCGCAGCGCCGAGATCGGCTCGCGCAGCAGCAATGGCGTCAGGCCTGTTTGGGTTTCCAGCTGTCCACGTAGCCTTGCCACTCCACGCTGGCCAGGCCCGGGCCCTGCTCCAGCGCGTCGCGCGCGTCTATCATCACCGCCACTTCGTCGGTGAACTTCTTCGGGTCGGTCATCGCCTTGGCGAAGGCCTTCGGGTGCGGGCCGTGGGTGAAGCCGGCCGGGTGAAAGGTCAGCATGCCGGGCTTGATGTTGTCGCGGCTGAAGAAGTCGCCGGCGTGGTAGAAGATCACTTCGTCGTAATCGTCGTTGTTGTGATAGAACGGCACCTTCAGCGCGCCCGGATCGGACTCGATCGGCCGCGGCACGAAGGTGCAGATCACGAAACCGTCGGCGACGAAGGTGGTGTGCGCCGACGGCGGCAGGTGATAGCGGTGGCTCATCAGCGGGCGGATGTCGCGCCAGTTGACCCGCGCCACCGACAGATTGCCGTGCCAGCCGATGGCGTCCAGCGGGTTGTACGGGTAGGTGACGGTGGACAGCGCGCCGCGGCGCTTGATCACCACCTGCCATTCGTCCTCGGTCTGCTGCGCGCGGAAGGCGTCGTCGATCGCCGGCACGTCCAGCACCGCCTCGTCGAAGATGGCGTGCGGGCCGACCAGGCCCTTTTCCGGCAGCTGGTAGGCGCCGTTGCTGGTTTCCACCAGCAGCATGGTGGTCGGGCTAGCCGGCTCGATGCGCCAGCTGGTGGAGCGCGGCACCAGGATGTAGTCGCCGTCGCGGTAGCTCAGGTGGCCGTAGTCGCAGAACAGCTCGCCGCTGCCGGCATGGATGAACAAGAGGTCGTCGCCGTCGGCGTTGCGGAACAGCTGGGTCATCGCCTTGTCGCAGCGCCAGATCCGTAGCTTGCACTGGGCGTTGTGCAACACCAGCGGCGCGTCCCACGGCGCCGGCGCGCCGTGCGGCAGCTCGTTCAGATCGAAGGCGCGCGGGCGCAGCGGGCCTTCCCAGGCGCTCCAGCCGGTCGGCGGGTGCTTGTGGTGCAGGTGGGTGGCCGGGCCGAAGAAGCCGCTGCGGCCCACTTCGCGCTCGTATATGGCCTCGGCCGGAAAGTCGGCGTGGGCCTGCCGCGAGATGGTGCCTTCGCGGTGCGGGTAACTGATCCATTTACGCATTTTGGATGTCCTGTCGGCGCGGCCTGCGACGCACAGGCCGCGCCATTGCATGATGCACATACGGCAAGACGCCGCGGCGCCCGCCCGGAAGTCCGGAGCCGGCCGCCGCGGCGGGAATGGATCAATCGGCCTTCAGCACGCCGCGGCGGATCTGGTCTTCCTCGATGGACTCGAACAGAGCCTTGAAGTTGCCTTCGCCGAAGCCCTCGTTGCCCTTGCGCTGGATGATCTCGAAGAAGATCGGCCCGATCACGGTTTCGGTGAAGATCTGCAGCAGGATGCCTTCCACCGGCGCGCCGTCGATCAGGATGCTGTTCTTGTGCAGGCGGGCCACGTCCTCGCCGTGATCCGGCACGCGGGCGTCCACCTTCTCGTAATAGGTGTCCGGCGTATCGAGGAAGCGGGTGCCGCGCGCCTTCAGCGTTTCCACCGTGGCGTAGATGTCGGCGGTGGTCAGCGCGATATGCTGGATGCCTTCGCCGTTGTACTGGCGCAGGAATTCCTCGATCTGGCTCTTGTCGTCGGACGACTCGTTGATCGGGATGCGGATCTTGCCGCAGGGGCTGGTCATCGCCTTGGACACCAGGCCGGTCAGCTTGCCTTCGATGTCGAAGTAGCGGATCTCGCGGAAGTTGGCGATGCCGGTGTAGAAATCGGCCCAGGTGGCCATATTGCCGCGCGCCACGTTGTGGGTCAGGTGGTCGATCTCGGTCAGGCCGACGCCGTACGGATGCTGGTCCACGCCCTCCAGCGGCACGAAGTCGATCTCGTAGATGTCCTTGTCCTTGCCGTAGCGGTCGACGAAATACAGGGCCGAGCCGCCGATGCCTTCCACCGCCGGGATGTTCAGTTCCATCGCGCCCACCGGACGCTGGTACGGCTTGGCGCCGTGCGACAGCGCGTATTCGTACGCCTTGGCGGCGTCCTTGACGCGCCAGGCCATCGCACAAGCCGACGGGCCATGCGCCTTGGCGAATTCGCTGGCCGGCTGACTGCGCTCGGCGTTCAGGATGAAGTTGATGTCGCCCTGGCGGTACAGGCGCACGTCCTTGCTGCGGTGGCGGGCCACTTCAGTGAAGCCCAGCGACAGGAACAGCTGGTTCAGCTTCTCCACGCCCTCGGCGTTGGGAGCGGTGTATTCGACGAACTCGAAACCGTCGGTAGCGAGCGGATTTTGCAGCATGGCTTCCATTTTCATCTGTTTCTCCTCTGTTTATAGCCCCATACCTGTCAATGGCGGCATGGACTATCAATTTTCGTTCAGACTTTTGTAAACGTGCGCGGACGGTCCGCGTTATGTAAGCTGACCGCATGCCTATCCGCAGGGCGGAGGAAGCGGTTCGACGGGGCGGGAGGAAGCAGAGACAAGGGGAAGCGGAACGCGCGATGGGACACGCGCGCCGACGCCGGCCGCCAAAAACGGCACGGCTTGGCTCTCCTCCGAACGAATCGTTGTCTGCTGTCACACACCATCGACATGCATCGGCAGTCTTGCGCCGCCGTTTGCGATTTAGGCTTTTTATTCTATGGAAAGCGGGCGGCAATTATCTTGCTAAATGGATTTTGCCGAGCGATATTGAGGAATAAAATGTCTCAACAAACCGATTATCAGGAGAAAATATGCCAAGTCTCACATTGGATAAGACAGACTTGCGTATTCTGGCCGAGCTGCAGCTTGACGGCCGGTTGACCAATGTCGAGCTGGCCGAACGCGTGGCGCTGTCGCCGTCGCCCTGCCTGCGCCGGCTTAAGCAACTGGAAGAGTCCGGTGTAATCCGCCAGTACGTCGCCCTGCTCGACCCCGCTCACATCGGTTTAGGCCTGCAGGCCTGGGTGCGCGTCACGCTGGAAAAACGCGGGAATATGCATTTGCAGAGCTTCATCGACGCGGTGCAAAACTGGCCGGAAGTGATCAACTGCTTCGCGATGACCGGCGAGATGGATTACCTGCTGCAAGTGTATTTCGAAGACATGGAGCACTTCTCGCGCTTCGTGATGGACGAGTTGCTGCAGCATCCGGGCGTCGAGGACGTGAAGTCCAGCTTCGTGCTCAAGGAGATCAAGCGCACCACCGCGCTGCCGCTGGGACAGATGCGCGGCATGTAAGCTGCGCGCGCCCCAAAAACAAAACGGCCCGGAAGGGCCGTTTTGTTTTGGCTGCGCCGATCAATCGCGCTGATGATGGGCGGTGGCGCCGGCCAGCAGCTTGTCTGTGTAGGCGATGGCCGCCGCCGACAGCAGGAAGGCCAGGTGCAGGAACAGCTGCCACTTGATGGTGTGCTCGTCGATGCGGCTGGCGTTGATGAAGGTCTGCAGCAGATGGATGGACGAAATGCTGATGATGGCCATCGACAGCTTCACCTTCAGCACCGAGGCGTTGACGTGGTCCAGCCACTCCGGCTGGTCCGGGTGGCTGTCGATGCGCAGCCGCGACACGAAAGTCTCGTAGCCGCCCACCGTCACCATCACCAGCAGGTTGGCGATCATCACCACATCGATCAGGCCCAGCACCGCCAGCATGATGTCGGTCTCGGTCAGGTGGTTCAGCCCTTCCAGCAGCTCCCACAGCTGCGCGAGAAATTTCCACGCATAGACGCCCTGCACCACGATCAGGCCCAGATAAATGGGCAATTGCAGCCAGCGGCTGCTGAAGATCACCTGGCCGAGCAGCGATTTCCTGGGTTCGGATTGAATTTGTCGTTGAACGTATTGCTGGTCTTGCATGGGCTTTCCTGTCGTTCGCGGCCGCGGGCGGCTTTACGCCGCCCGCTCGCCGTCACAGGCCCAGCCTCTGCCAGATGGTGGAGACCAGGCCCGCCTGGTTCAATGTGTAAAAATGCAGACCGGGCGCGCCGCCTTGCAACAGGCGGTCGCACAGCTCGGTCACCACGTCCAGTCCCAGCGCGCGGATGGACGCGGTATCGTCGTAATAGGCCTGCATGCGCAGGCGCAGCCAGCGCGGCACTTCCGCCCCGCACATGTCGGAGAAGCGGCACAGCTGGCCGAAATTGGAGATCGGCATGATACCCGGCACGATGGGAATGTCCACCCCGCGCGCGCGCGCTTCGTCGACGAAGCGGAAATAGCTGTCGGCGTTGAAGAAGTACTGGGTCATCGCGGAGTCGGCTCCGGCCCGGACCTTGCGCACGAAGTTGGCGAGATCGTCTTCGGCCGAGCGCGCCTGCGGATGGAATTCCGGATAGGCCGCCACCTCGATGTGGAAATGGTCGCCATGCTCGGCGCGGATGAACTCCACCAGCTCGTTGGCGTAGCGGAATTCGCCGGCGGCCACCATGCCCGACGGGATGTCGCCGCGCAGCGCCACCAGATGGCGGATGCCGTTGCCGCGGTATTCGTTCAGGATGGCGGCGATGTTCTCGCGGGTGGAGCCGATGCAGGACAGGTGCGGCGCGGCGGCCTGCCCTTCGCTGCGGATCTCCAGCACGGTGGACAAGGTGCCGTCGCGGGTAGTTCCGCCGGCGCCGAAAGTCACCGAGAAGAACTGCGGCTTGAACTGGGCCAGCTGCTGGCGCGTGGTGCGCAGCTTGGCCACGCCCTCGGGCGTCTTGGGCGGAAAGAATTCGAAACTGAAGGTGCGCGGCGTCTGCGTCATGGTGATCCTCTCTATCGCTGTCCTGGCTGCCGGCCTCTATGTGCCGTTGCTCGTTTGGCTTGCCCGAAAAAAAACGGACAGATCCATTTTATGGGGCCTGTCCGTTTCGCCTAGGTTCAATAATCAATAACGATAGTGATCCGGCTTATAAGGACCTTGCTTGGGCACGCTGATGTAAGCGGCCTGCTGATCGGACAGTTCGGTCAGGCGCGCGCCGATGCGGGAAAGGTGCAGACGGGCGACCTTCTCGTCCAAATGCTTGGGCAGCACGTACACTTTCTTTTCATACTGATGGCCGTTGGCGAACAATTCGATCTGCGCCAGCACCTGGTTGGTGAAGCTGTTGGACATCACGAAGCTCGGGTGGCCGGTGCCGCAGCCCAGGTTCACCAGGCGGCCTTCAGCCAGCAGAATGATGCGCTTGCCGTCGGGGAAGATGATGTGGTCGACCTGCGGCTTGATGTTCTCCCACTGGTACTGGCGCAAGCTGGCGACCTCGATCTCGCTGTCGAAGTGGCCGATATTGCAGACGATGGCGTTGTGACGCATCTTCTTCATGTGATCGTGGGTGATCACGCCGACGTTGCCGGTGGCGGTGACGAAGATGTCGGCCTGATCGGCCACCTCGTCCATCCGCACCACGCGGTAGCCTTCCATCGAAGCCTGCAGCGCGCAGATCGGGTCGATCTCGGTCACCCACACGGTGGCGCCCAGGCCGCGCAAGCTCTGCGCGCAGCCCTTGCCCACGTCGCCGTAGCCCAGCACCACCGCCACCTTGCCGGCCACCATCACGTCGGTGGCGCGCTTGATGCCGTCCACCAGGCTCTCGCGGCAGCCGTACAGGTTGTCGAACTTGGACTTGGTGACGGAGTCGTTGACGTTGATCGCAGGGAACGGCAGCTGGCTGTCCTTCTCCAACTGGTACAGGCGATGCACGCCGGTGGTGGTTTCCTCTGTGACGCCCTGGATGTGCTGCAGGCGCTTGGAGTACCAGCGCGGGTCGATGGCCAGATGGCGCTTGATCGACGCGAACAGCGCGGTCTCTTCCTCATTGGTGGGGTGAGCGATCGCGCCGATGTCCTGCTCGGCCTTGCTTCCCAGCATCAGCAGCAGCGTGGCGTCGCCGCCGTCGTCCAGGATCATGTTGGCCGGCTGGCCCTCGGGCCATTCGAAGATCTTGTGGCTGAATTCCCAGTACTCGTCGAGACTCTCGCCCTTGAACGCGAACACCGGAATCTCGGCGGCGGCGATGGCGGCGGCTGCGTGGTCCTGGGTGGAGAAGATATTGCACGAAGCCCAGCGCACTTCGGCGCCCAGCGCCGTCAGGGTCTCGATCAGCACCGCGGTCTGCACCGTCATGTGCAGGCTGCCGGCGATGCGCGCGCCGCGCAGCGGCTGCGCGGCGTGGTATTCGTCGCGGACCGCCATCAGACCGGGCATTTCGGTCTCGGCGATGTTCAGTTCCTTGCGCCCCCAACCGGCAAGCGCGATGTCTGCTACATGGAAATCGGAAAAATCAGCCATCGTGAAGCATCCTTGTTCACGCGGCCAGCCAGGATGCGGCCCACCCGTCATCCCGTGCCGCCACGGTCATGAGTCAGGTGAGCGCCGTTGGGTCGCTGGCTGATGAAACGGCCTGCGGCTGCCCGAGCCTGGGGAGAAGACTCCTCGCAGCGCTCCTCGGGTGACCGGGACATTATACCCAGTCGAATCGGAAAAGGTAGGACTTGTCATGTCAAAGCGATAAACTAAGGGCTTGTCCCTCCCCCGGACCGCCATGAGTTTCGTGTTCACCCCGCTGGCCGCGCTATCCGGCCTGGCCGCGCTGCTGGCCGCCGCCATCAGCATCATCGCCTGGAGCCGCAGGCAATTCGCCGGCGTGCGCTGGCTGGCGCTGCTGATGGCCTCGGTCGCGTTCTGGGCGGCTGGCGCGATGTGCGAACTGTCCGTCACCAGCATAGCCGCCAAGCTGTTCTGGTCCAAGGTGGAATACCTGGGCACGCTGAGCACCCCGGTGCTGTTCCTGCTGCTGGCGCTGGACTACAACCACATCTCGCTGCGGCGGCGCGGACTGGCCCTGCTGTTCGCCATTCCCGCCGTTTGCCTGCTGCTGGCGGCCAGCAACGAGCGCCACCACTTGGTGTGGACCAGCTTCCAGCCCAGCCCCTCGGGCCACAACCTGCTGATCTACGGCCACGGTCCGGCGTTCTGGCTGGGCGTGGCCGGTTATTCCTATCTGATGATGCTGCTGGGCAGCCTGCTGCTGATCCGCGCGCTGCACTACTTCCCCGCCCATTTCCGCGGCCAGTCGCTGACGCTGATGCTGAGCGCGATCGCGCCGTGGTTCGGCAATATTCTTTACCTGACTGGCGCCTTTCCTCTGCAAGGCCTGGACCCGACGCCGCACTCTTTCGCCTTCACCGGCCTGATCTTCGCGATCGATCTGCTCTACCTCCGCCAACTGCACCTGGTGCCGGTGGCGCGCGCCCGCGCCTTCGAAGCCATGGGCGACGGCGTTGTGGTGGTAGACCACCAGCTGCGCATCCTCGACATCAACCCGTCCGGGATCCGCATGCTGGGCGGCGCGCCGGCGGACTGGCCCGGCCAGCCGCTGCCCGCCCCATGGCTGGAAGCCAGCATGCTGGAAACCGGCGCGCATCTGGAGCTGACGACGCCGGACGGCGGCCGCATTCTGGACATCCGCGCCTACGAAATCGAGCCTTTCCACAAGCCGGCGCGCACCCGCATGCTGGTGATGCGCGACATCACCCAGCGGCGGCAAGCCGAAGACGCTCTGCGCGAGGCCAATCTGCAGCTGACCGACAGATTGGCGCAAATCGAAACGCTGCAGGCGGCGCTGCGCGAACAGACGCTGCGCGATCCGCTGACGCATCTGTTCAACCGCCGCTACCTGGACGAAACCTTCGAGCGCGAACGCGAGCGCGCAGAGCGCGAGGCGAAACCGATAGCGGTGGCGATGATGGATCTGGACGACTTCAAGCGCATCAACGACCTGCACGGCCACCAGGTCGGCGACAGGGTGCTGCAAGCGTTGGCCCGCCTGCTGCAACAGCAAAGCCGGGCCGCCGACATCGTCTGCCGGCTGGGCGGCGAGGAATTCATGGTGGTGCTGCCGGGCAGCGATGCCGAGCAGGCGCAACAGCGGGTTGAAGCATGGCGGCGCGATTTTCATCGTCTGGAACACGCCGGCGAACATCCGTTCCGCGCCAGCTTCTCCTGCGGCATCGCCGCCCTGCCCGGCAACGGCCGCGCGCTGGACGAGCTGTACCGCCGCGCCGACCAGGCGCTGTACCAGGCCAAGGCGGCCGGCAAGAACTGCAGCGTGCGCGCCGCCAGCGGCCAATAAAAAAACCGCCAGTCGAAACTGGCGGTTTTTTTGGCTGCGGCCGGCCAGGGTTACAGGCCGGCGTCGGCGCGCAGCGCCTCGACCTTGTCGGTGCGCTCCCAGCTGAATTCCGGCTCCTCGCGGCCGAAGTGGCCGTAGGCGGCGGTCTTGCCGTAGATCGGGCGCAGCAGGTCCAGCATCTGGATGATGCCCTTCGGACGCAGGTCGAAATGCTTCTTCACCAACTCGACGATCCTCTCGTTCGGAATGCGGTTGGTGCCGAAAGTATCCACCGCGATCGAGGTCGGCTCGGCCACGCCGATCGCGTACGACACCTGGATCTGGCACTGGCGGGCCAGGCCGGCGGCGACGATGTTCTTCGCCACGTAGCGGCCGGCATACGCCGCCGAACGGTCAACCTTGGACGGATCCTTGCCGGAGAACGCGCCGCCGCCATGCGGCGCCGCGCCGCCGTAGGTGTCGACGATGATCTTGCGGCCAGTCAGGCCGCAGTCGCCCATCGGGCCGCCGATGACGAAGCGGCCGGTCGGGTTGATCAGGAACTTGGTTTCCGGCGTGATCATTTCCGGCGGCAGCACCGGCTTGACGATGTCTTCGATCACCGCGTCGGACAGCGTCTTGTGATCGATGTCCGGGCTGTGCTGGGTGGACAGCACCACGGTGTCGATGCGCTTGGGCAGGCCGGTGGCGGCGTCGTACACGCAGGTGATCTGGCTCTTGGCGTCCGGGCGCAGCCACGGCAAGCGGCCGTCCTTGCGCAGTTCGGCCTGGCGCTGCACCAGGCGGTGAGCGTAGTAGATCGGAAACGGCATCAGCGTCGGCGTTTCGTCGCAGGCGTAGCCGAACATCAGGCCCTGGTCGCCTGCGCCCTGGTTCAGGTCCAGGCCCTCGCCTTCGTTCACGCCCTGGGCGATGTCCGGCGATTGCTTGTCGTAGCAAGCCATCACCGCGCAGCCGCGGTAGTCGAAGCCCAGCTCGGAATCGTCGTAGCCGATGCGCTTGATGGTCTCGCGAGCTATCTTGATGTAATCGATGTTGGCGGTGGTGGTGATCTCGCCGGCCAATACGACCAGGCCGGTGTTGACCAGCGTTTCGGCCGCGACGCGCGCGTGCTTGTCCTCGCGCAGGATCGCGTCGAGGATGGCGTCGGAAATCTGGTCGGCTACCTTGTCCGGATGGCCTTCCGAGACCGATTCGGAGGTAAACAGGTATTCACTCATTTATTATGCGTTCCCAAAAAATACAAAACCCCGTGATGGTAGAATAGGCCGCTTTCAGACCAAGACCGCTCAGCTTATGTCCAAGCTAGTCCAACTGCTACTGACCTTCCTGGCGAGCCTCCCATTATCCTGGCTACAAGGTTTGGGTGCCGCTCTGGGGCGGCTGACTTATCTCGCGTCCCCGCGGTTCGCGGCGCGGCTGCGGGAGAATCTGGGTTCTAGTAAAATCTTCCAAAACTATCAGCTTTTACCGCGTCAAGTCAAACTGGCGGCGGCGGAAACCGGCAAGGGCGCGCTGGAGCTGGCCATCGCCTGGTGCCGCAGCCCGGAAGACATCGCCGCCATGGTCAAGCAGTGCCACGGCTGGGAGCATGTCGAGACCGCTCTGGAACAGAATAACGGCATCGTCTTCATCACGCCACATCTGGGCAGCTACGACATCGCCGGCCGCTACATCAGTTCGCGGCTGCCGTTTCCGCTGACCGCGATGTACCGGCCGCCCAAGCTGCAGTGGCTGGAGCCGGTAATGCAGGCCGGCCGCGCGCGCGGCAAGGGCCGGACCGCGCCGGCCACCGCCGCCGGCGTGCGCGCGCTGATGAAGGCGCTGAAATCCGGCGAAGCCACCATCATCCTGCCCGACCAGGTGCCCGGCAACGGCGAGGGCGTGTGGGCGCCGTTTTTCGGCCGTCCCGCCTACACGATGACGCTGGTGCCCAGGCTGGCGCAGATGAGCAAGGTGACCACGCTGTTCTTCGTCGGCGAGCGCCTGCCCGGCGGCCAGGGCTTCGCGGTGCACATCGAACCGCTGGCCCAGCCATTCACCGGCGACAAGGAAGCCGACTGCGCGCGGATGAACGCCCAGGTGGAAAACCTGATCCGCCGCTTCCCCAGCCAATACCTGTGGAGCTACAACCGCTACAAATGCCCGGCCGGCGTCACCCGGCCGGACGCAGAACAAGGACACGCATGAAAATCGCTTTCGCCCTGCTATGGCTGATCCGCCTGCTGCCGATGCGGGCCATCGGCCTCATCGCCGCCGGCCTGGGCAATCTCGCCTACCTGCTGGCGCGCGGCCGCCGCCGCGTCGGCCTGATCAATCTGCGGCTGTGCTTCCCGGACATGCCGCTGGCCGAACGCAAGCGGCTGATCCGCAAGAACTGCCAGCACATGATACGGATGGTGCTGGAGTACGGCGTGTGCTGGTGGAGTTCGGCCAAGCGGATCGACAACCTGGTGGACATCAAGAACCTGCATTACGTCACCGATCTTCGCGACAAGGGCGAGGATGTGATTCTGTTTTACCCGCACTTCGTCGGCTTCGAGATGTGCGTCTACGCTCTGAACCAGTACATTCCGCTGGTCAGCGTGTACTCCCACCAGAAGAATGAAGCGCTGGACAAGCAGATCTACGCCGGACGCCAGCGCTACGACAACGCCTACATCGTGTCGCGCCAGGAGGGCCTGCGCCCCATCATCAAGGCGATGCGCAAGGACCACGCGCCCTTCCTGTATCTGCCGGACCAGGACTTCGGCGTCCGCGACTCCCTGTTCGTCGATTTCTTCGGCGTCAAGGCGGCCACCATCACCGGGATGTCGCGCATCGCCAAGCTGGCTCGCGCCAAGGTGGTGCCGGCGATCCCCCGCCGCGTCGGCGATCGCTTCGAGCTGGAGTTCTACCCGCCTTGGGACGGCTATCCCAGCGAAGACATCGAGGCCGACACCCGCCGCATGAACGCTTTCCTGGAAGACCGCGTCCGCGAAATTCCAGATCAGTATTTCTGGCTGCACAAGCGCTTCAAGAACCGCCCGCAGGGCGAGACGCGCGTCTATTGATCCGGCAGGCCGGGCGCTTGCCCGGCCTCAAATGTCAATCACCTAATCCGATAACAGTCTTCCGACTTACGGTATATTGTTAACCGCCGTTAACATACGCACACGTATTTCAAACAGGAAGATTGTTAATGATAAAACAAACTCTTTTCACCGCAGCTCTGGCAGCCGCCCTTCTGTCCGGCTGCGCCACCGAGTCGTCCCAGACGCTCGCGGTCGCGCAGGTCGCCAGCGCCAACAAGCCCTACAACGGTCCGCGCGCGCCGATTTCGGTCGGCAAGTTCGACAACCGCTCCAGCTTCATGCGCGGCATCTTCTCCGATGGCGTCGACCACCTGGGCAGCCAAGCCAAAACCGTGCTGATCACCCATCTGCAACAGAGCAACCGCTTCAACGTGCTCGACCGCGACAACCTGGCGGAAATCAAGCAGGAGGCCGGCCTGAAGAAGCAGGCGCAAGCGCTGAAGGGCGCCGACTACGTGATCACCGGCGACGTCACCGAATTCGGCCGCAAGGAAGTGGGCGACCACCAGCTGTTCGGCATCCTCGGCCGCGGCAAACAGCAGATCGCCTACGCCAAGGTCAGCCTGAACGTGGTCAACACCCAGACTTCCGAAGTCGTCTTCTCCTCCCAAGGCGCCGGCGAATACTCGCTGTCCAATCGCGAAATCATCGGCTTCGGCGGCACCGCCAGCTACGATTCCACGCTGAACGGCAAGGTGCTGGATCTGGCCATGCGCGAAGCGGTCAACAACCTGGTCAACGGCATCGACTCTGGCGCCTGGACGCCTGGCAAATAAGCCTCAACCCATACAAAAACAAAACCGAGACAATGAAAACGAAAAGCATCAAGTCGCATCGCCGCGTGATCGGCATGCTCGCCGGCTGCGCGCTGCTCAGCGCCTGCGCGACCGGCCCCAAGACTCTCTATCAATGGGAGTCGTACCAACCGGAAGTGTATGAATACCTGAAAGGCGACGGCGCGGACGCTCAGAAGCAGATCTCCGTGCTGGAAGAAGGGCTGCAGAAGATCCGAGCCAAGGGCAATCAGGAGCCGCCGGGCTATCACGCCCATCTGGGCATGCTGTACGCAAACGCCGGCAACACCGACCGGATGGCACAGGAGTTCGAGGCCGAGAAAAAGCTGTTCCCAGAATCGGCTTCCTATCTGAACTTCCTGATGAGCAAGCTGAAAAAATAAGAGGACATCATGCTCAAACATCTCGTCAAGGCGACGCTGATCGCCTCTTTGGCCGCGTTGGCCACCGGCTGCGCCGCCCCGGTTGTCAATCGCGACTACACCGCCTACAAGCAAAGCCGTCCCCGCGCCATCCTGGTCCTGCCGCCGGTCAATGACTCGCCGGAAGTCAACGGCCCCAACGGCGTGCTGTCGCAGATGACCTACCCGCTGGCCGAAGCCGGCTACTACGTGGTCCCCGTCGCGCTGATGACGGAAACCTTCAAGCAGAACGGCCTCTCCACCGCCAACGACATTCAGGCTGTCTCCCCAGTCAAGCTGCGAGAGATCTTCGGCGCAGATGCCGCGCTGTACACCACGGTCAAGCGCTATGGCGTGCGCTACAGCGTGCTGGACAGCGTCGCGGAAGTGGAAGTGCAAACCAAGCTGGTGGATCTGAAAAGCGGCCAGGAGCTGTGGGCCGGCAGCGCCGCCGCCAACAACGCCAACAGCAACAACAATAATGCAGGCGGACTGGTGGGCATGCTGATCAACGCCGCGATCAAGCAGATCGTCAACAGCGCCACCGACGCCACCTATCCGGTCGCCGGCATGGCCAGCAATCAGCTGCTCTCCGCGGGGCACGCCAACGGCGTGCTGTACGGCCCCCGCTCGCCGCAATACGGCACCGACTGAGCGCTTGGCTTACGAATGGAATAGCCGCCCGGCCTCACGGCCGGGCGGCTTTTTCATGCCCGCTTACCACTTGGGCAGCAGGAAGGGCTGGGAGCAGGTGTCCTCACGCTCCGCCGCCGGCGTGTCCATGAAGCTGTCCACCTCCGGGAAGCTGTCCAGCTTGTCCTTCTTCAGCGTGAACCACAGCTCGGTCAGCACGTTGCGTCCCTTGGCGTCCTTGGCGCAGCGCAATTGCAACGCGCCGCGCTCGCCGGTGGCGTAGCCCTTGGTGAACGCGTCCTTCACTTCCGCGCCGGTGCCGGTCTGGCCGGCCTGGGCGCTCAGGTAGCGGCCAAAGTCGCTGTCCACCACCGCTTCGCGCATCTGCAGAGCGGTGGAGAAGAATTCGTTGGCGTCGTAGCCGAAGCACTGCACGTGCTTCACGTATTCATGGGTCTGCAGATCGCTGGCGAGCTGCGGCATCGTTTCCTTCAGCCTTTGCCGCAGTTCTTCGGACAGCAACGGGACCGCCGTCAAATGCGGCAGCATCGAGCAGCCCGACGCCCACCATTGCTGCACTTTCACGCCCTTGTCTTCCAGGCTCTTGGGTTCCGACGCCCACAAACCGTGCAGGCCGATCAGTTCCTCCTTGGGCTGGCTCGGCAGACAACCCTCTCCGCCCGCGGTGCAGAAGCCCGGCAGCCACGCCAGCGCGAAGGTGTAATGGGCGAAATCGCCGTGGCGGGCCGGTTTCAGCTCATCGGCCTGGGCAACGCCCGCCAGCAGGACGAGCAAGGAAACTGTCAGTAGTTTGCGCATGATGATGACCATTGAGTTTTCACCGCATTTCATGCGGATATAAAATGTCAATTTCATTCAAAATGAGATATTAAGCAAGCAGCCGCAACAAATGACAATAAAAAAGCACTGCCGAGGCAGTGCTTTGTGGCTTGCGCGTTAGCGCGGCTATTGTCCCGGCTTGCGCCAGAAATAGCGGTAGACGAAACCCGGAAAGGCCGCCACCACGAACAGCGCGAAAGTGGTGACGTAAAACTGCCAATTCTGCGCATGCACCGGCATCGTCTGCGCCTCCAGCAGGCGGGCCAGCAAGCCCACCAGCAGATACAGAACGACGAGCTCCAGCGCCTGCCAGCCGAAATGCTTGCGCGCCACCTTGAACACGCAGGCCACGCGGGGGGTGGCGAACGGCAGATTGGCGGCCGCCAGGGCCAGCAGCAGCAGGATCACGATGCCGGTCTGCATGGTCCAGTCCTTACATCATGCCCAGAGACTGGCGCATCACTTGCGCGCACAGCTCCAGCAGCGACTGCGGCAGGATGCCCACTGCCAGCAGCGCCAGGGCGTTCAGCGACAGCACCAGCTTCATGTCGGCGCGAACGTTGATCGGGGCGTTGTCCTGGGCGTCGTCGAAGTAGATGGCCTTGACCACGCGCAGGTAGTAGAAGGCGCCGATCACCGACATCAGCACGGAGAACACGGCCAGCTTGATCATGCCGATCTGCACCACGGCCTGGATCACCGCGAACTTGGCGTAGAAGCCGGCCAGCGGCGGAATGCCGGCCATCGAGAACATGGCCAGCAGCATCAGCAGCGCGTACCAGCTGTTGCGGCTGTTCAGACCCTTCAGATCGTCGATTTTCTCGCATTCGAAGCCCTTGCGCGACAGCGCCAGGATGATGCCGAAGCTCACCAGCGACATCGCCACGTACACCACCGCGTAGAACAGCGCGGCGGAGTAGCCCTGCTTGGTGCCGGCAAGCACGCCCAACAGCAGGAAGCCCATGTGCGAGATGGTGGAGTAAGCCAGCATCCGCTTGATGTTGGTCTGCACGATGGCGGTGATGTTGCCGATGGCCATCGACAGCACGGCCACGATCATCAGCATGCCCTGCCAGTCGCCCACCAGCGCGTCCAGGCCCTGGGCCAGGATGCGCAGCACGAACACGAAAGCGGCCAGCTTGGGGGCGGCGCCGACCATCAGCGTGACGGAAGTCGGCGAACCCTGGTAGACGTCGGGCACCCACATGTGGAACGGCACGGCGCCCAGCTTGAAGCTCAGGCCGGCGACGATGAACACCAGGCCGAAGATCAGCAGCACGCCGTTGGCGGAGTGCGACTTGATCGCCTTGGCGATGGCGGCCAGCTCCAGCGAGCCAGTGGCGCCGTAGATCATCGAGATGCCGTACAGCAGCAGGCCGGAAGCCAGCGCGCCCAGCACGAAGTACTTCATCGCCGACTCGGTGGCCGGCACGGAGTCGCGCTGCAGCGCGATCAGCGAGTACAACGCCAGCGACAGCAGTTCCAAGCCCATGTACAGGGTCAGGAAGTGGGACGCGGACACCATCAGGTTCATGCCCAAGAGCGCGAACAGCGACAGCGAGAAGTACTCGCCCTTGAACAGGCCGCGGTCGGCGGTGTACTGGCGGCTGTACACCAGCACGATGGCGGTGACGCCGTACATCGCCAGCTTGACCAGCGCCGCCAGCGGATCGGCGACGAACATGCCGGAGAACGTGGTCACCGGGTACGGGGTAAAGGTGCATACCTGCGCGACGGCGGCGCCGACCAGGGTCAGCAGCGTCAGGCCGTAGGTGACGCAGCGCTTTTCATCCGAGATGAAAAGATCCAGCATCAGCACCACCAGCAACGCGCCGATCAGGAACAGCTCCGGCATCGCGGGTATCAGGTTGAGATCAGCCCAATTCATTTGTGTGTATTCCTTCCGTCCTTACGGCAGCTTGGTCTGCGCGACGTGCGTGATCAGGTCGTTGACCGCCAGGTGCATCTTGGCGACGAAAGCCTGCGGATACAGACCCATGCCCAGCACCATCAGAGCCAGGATGGCCAGCACCAGGAACTCGCGCTTGTTGACGTCGGACAGCTCGGCCACATGCTCGTTGGCCACGTCGCCGAAGATCACGCGCTTGTACATCCACAAGGTGTAGGCGGCGCCGAAGATCAGCGTGGTGGCGGCCAGCGCGGCGTACCAGAAGTTCACCTGCACCGCGCCCATGATCACCATGAATTCGCCGACGAAGCCGGAAGTGGCCGGCAGGCCGGAGTTGGCCATCGCGAACAGCATCATGAAGGCGGCGAAGATCGGCATCTTGTTGGCCACGCCGCCGTAGTCGGCGATGTTGCGGCTGTGCACGCGGTCGTACATCACGCCGATGCAGAAGAACATCGCGGCGGAGACGAAGCCGTGGGACACCATCTGCACCAGCGCGCCCTCGACCGCCCACTGGTTCAGCTCGCTGCCGGTGAACAGGAACAGGCCCAGGGTCACGAAGCCCATGTGGGAGATGGATGAGTACGCCACCAGCTTCTTCATGTCGGACTGAACCAGCGCCACCAGGCCGATGTAGACCACCGCCACCAGCGACAGGCCGATGATGATGGGCGACAGCTCGCGCGCGGCGTCCGGCATGATGGGCAGGATGAACCGCAGGAAGCCGTAAGCGCCGATCTTCAGCGTGATCGCGGCCAGCACCATGGAGCCGCCGGTCGGCGCTTCCACGTGGGCGTCAGGCAGCCAGGTGTGGACCGGCCACATCGGCACCTTCACCGCGAAGGACATGAAGAAGGCGACGAACAGCAGGATCTGCACCGTCAGCGAAATCTTGGCGATGTCGTGGAAAGCCAGGATCTCGAAGCTCTTGCCGGCCTGGAAGTACAGGTAGATCAACGCGACCAGCATCAGCAGCGAGCCGAGCAGCGTGTACAGGAAGAACTTGATCGACGCGTAGACGCGGCGCGGACCGCCCCAGACGCCGATGATCAGGTACATCGGGATCAGCATGCCTTCGAAGAAGACATAGAACAGGATGGCGTCCAGCGCAGCGAAGGCGCCGTTGATCAGGCCGGACATGATCAGGAAGGCGGCCATGTACTGCGACACGCGCTTCTGGATCACTTCCCAGCCGGCGATCACCACCAACAGCGTGGTGAAGCTGTTGAGCACCACGAACAGCATCGAGATGCCATCCACGCCCAGGTGGTAGTTGATGTTGAGCGAAGCGATCCACGGCTTCATCTCTTCGAACTGCATGCCGCCGTTCAGGTTGTTGAACTCGGTGAACAGCGGGATCGACAGCAGGAAGCCCGCCAGGGCTCCCGCCACCGCCAGCCAGCGCGCCAGCGGCGCGCGCTGGTCGCCGCCGGTGGCCAGCACTACCAGGCCGGCCAGTATCGGCGTCCAGATCACCAGACTTAACAGATTTGTGAACATAGTCAAACCTATATTGTTATTTCAATCCCGGAATCCGGACTCAGCGCAGGATCAGCGGCAGGAACCACCAGGTCATCAGACCCAGCACGCCGATGATCATCGCGGTGGCGTAGCTGTAGATGAAGCCGGTCTGCATGCGGCGCACCACGCTGGAGAACCAGCCCACCAGCTTGGCGGTGCCGTTGACCAGCAGGCCGTCGATCAGCAGCGTGTCGCCCACCTTCCAGAACAAGGTGCCCAGCGCGCGCGAGCCCTTGGCGAACACGGCGAAATAGATCTCGTCCAGGTAGTACTTGTTTTCCAGCAGCTTGTGGATCGGGGCGCACTTTTCCTTGATGGCGGCCGGGATGTGCGGCGCCTTCATGTAGAAGTACCAGGCCACGACGACGCCGGCGATGGCCAGCCACAGCGGCAGCGTGGTGAACGAGTGCAGCGTCATGGCGAAGGCGCCGTGGAATTCGTGCGCCAGCTCTTCCATGCCCGGGTGCGCTTCGTGGTTGACCGCGATCACGCCCTTGAAGAAGTCGCCGTAAACCAGCTTGTCGATGGCGAAGTAGCCCACCAGCACCGACGGAATGGCCAGCAGCACCAGCGGCAGCGTCACCACCCACGGCGATTCGTGCGGCTTGTCGTTCGGGCCCAGTCCATGGTGATGGTCATGGGACACTTCCTCCTCATCGCTGTCGCCATGGTGCTCGTGGTGCGAGCCATGGTTCTCCATCCAACGCTCCTTGCCGTGGAAGACCAGGAAGTACATGCGGAAGGAGTAGAAGGCGGTGATGAACACACCGGCCACCACGGCGAAGTAGGCGAAACCGGCCGCGGACAGATGCGAAGCGGCGACCGCCTCGATGATCGAGTCCTTGGAGTAGAAACCGGAGAAGAACGGCGTGCCGATCAGCGCCAGCGAACCCAGCAGCGAGGTCAGCCAGGTGATGGGCATGTACTTGCGCAGGCCGCCCATGTTCCGCATGTCCTGGTCGTGGTGCATGCCGATGATCACGGAGCCGGCCGCCAGGAACAGCAGCGCCTTGAAGAAGGCGTGGGTCATCACGTGGAACATCGCCACCGAGTACGCCGAAGCGCCCAGCGCCACGGTCATGTAGCCCAGCTGCGACAGCGTGGAATAAGCCACCACGCGCTTGATGTCGTTCTGGACGATGCCGAGGAAGCCCATGAACAGCGCGGTGATCGAGCCTGCCACCATCACCACGTTCAGCGCGGTGTCGGACATCTCGAACAGCGGGCTCATGCGCGACACCATGAAGATGCCGGCGGTCACCATGGTGGCCGCGTGGATCAGCGCCGAGATCGGCGTCGGGCCTTCCATCGAGTCCGGCAGCCACACGTGCAGCGGGAACTGGGCGGATTTACCCATCGCGCCGATGAACAGCAGGATGCAGGTGACGGTCAGCAGCGACCATTGCTGGCCGGGGATGATCTCGATGGTCTTCTGCGCCAGCGCCGGCGCGGCGGCGAACACGTCGCTGTAGTTCAGCGAGCCGCCGAAGTAGGCCAGCACCAGGCCGATGCCCAGCAGGAAGCCGAAGTCGCCGACGCGGTTGACCAGGAAGGCCTTCAGGTTGGCGAACACCGCGGTCGGGCGCTTGAACCAGAAGCCGATCAGCAGATAGGACACCAGGCCCACAGCTTCCCAGCCGAAGAACAGCTGGACGAAGTTGTTGCTCATCACCAGCATCAGCATCGAGAAGGTGAACAGCGAGATGTAGCTGAAGAAACGCTGGTAGCCCGGATCGTCCTGCATGTAGCCGATGGTGTAGATATGCACCATCAGCGACACGCTGGTGACCACCACCAGCATCATCGCGGTCAGCGAGTCGACCAGGAAGCCGACCGAGTACTCGTAGCCGCCGACGGTCAGCCAGGTGTAGACCGGTCCGTTGAACACTTCCGCGCTTCCGTTGAGGAAGCCCAGAAGCACCTTGAGCGACAGCGCGGCGGACAGCGCCACGCCGGCTATCGTGACGACGTGCGAGGCGCGCCGTCCGATCGCCCATCCAAACAGGCCCGCAATGATGGAACCCGCCAACGGAGCGAGTGCAATCAGCAGGTATAAGCTCTTCATATCCATGCTTTTGTGCTTTGTAATGGTTCCGGTTTGCCGTTAGCCCTTGAGGCTGCCCAAGTCTTCAACGTTGATGCTCTGCAGGTTGCGGAACAGCACCACCAGGATCGCCAGACCAATGGCGGACTCGGCGGCGGCAACCGTCAGGATGAAGAACACGAAGATCTGGCCTGCCGAATCCGACAGGTAGTGCGAGAACGCGATGAAGTTGAAGTTCACCGCCAGCAGCATCAGCTCGATGGCCATCAGCAGGATGATCAGGTTTTTCCGGTTCAGGAAAATCCCGAGCACGCTGATGGCGAACAGGATGGCGGCCAGCACCAGAAAGTGAGTCAGTGTCAGCACGTTTCCTCCCTTATTGGTTGATTGGCCGTCAGGCCTGTTGCTCACCGGAATCGGCCTGTTCGGCTTCTTCCACTTTTTTCACGGCATCCATCTTGACGATGCGGACGCGGTCTTCGCGGCGCACCTTCACCTGGACGGCGGGGTCGATCGTCTTGCTGTCCTTGCGCGCGCGCATGGTCAGGCCGATGGCGGCGATCATCGCCAGCAGCAGCACGACCGCCGCGATCTCGAACGGCAGCAGATAGGTGGTGTACAGCTGGCTGCCCAGCATCTTCACGTTGCTGAAGTCGGCGGCCAGCGGCGCGGCGGCCTTGTACTGCGACAGCGCGGCCTGCGGGCTGACCAGGATCAGCGCCATTTCGAACACCATGATGGCGCCGACGGTGGCGGCCACCGGCAGGTTCTTCCAGAAGCCTTCGCGCAGCTTCTCGATGTTGATGTCCAGCATCATCACCACGAACAGGAACAGCACCATCACCGCGCCGACGTAGACCAGCACCAGCGTGATCGCCAGGAACTCCGACTCCATCAGCAGCCAGTGGCCGGCGCTGGTGAAGAAGGCCAGCACCAGGAACAGCGCGGCGTGCACCGGGTTCTTGGCCGTGACCACCCGCACGCCGGCGAAGACCAGGATGGCGGACAGAACGTAGAAAATTACCGTAGTTAGGTTCATGGCCTCCCCTTAGCGATACTTGGCGTCAGCCGCCTTGTTGGCGGCGATTTCGGCCTCGTACTTGTCGCCGATGGCCAGCAGCATCGGCTTGGTGTAGTAGAGGTCGCCACGTTTTTCACCGTGGTATTCGAAGATGTGGGTTTCCACGATGGCGTCCACCGGACAGGCTTCCTCGCAGAAGCCGCAGAAGATGCACTTGGTCAGATCGATGTCGTAGCGCGTGGTGCGGCGGGTGCCGTCGTCGCGCTGCTCGGACTCGATGTTGATGGCCAGCGCCGGACACACCGCCTCGCACAGCTTGCACGCGATGCAGCGCTCTTCGCCGTTGGCGTAGCGGCGCTGCGCGTGCAGGCCGCGGAAGCGCGGCGAAATCGGCGTCTTCTCTTCCGGGAACTGCACAGTGATCTTGCGGGCGAAGAAGTAGCGGCCAGTGACCATCAGGCCCTTGACCAGCTCCACCAGCAGGAAGGTCTTGAAAAAGTTGCGGATCGAATTCATTTTTTCACCTATCCCCTGTCTCAGTGCCAAATGGACAGCGGGGTAAACATCCACACGCCCACCACCAGGATCCACGCCAGGGTCACCGGGATGAACACCTTCCAGCCCAGACGCATGATCTGGTCATAGCGATAGCGCGGGAAGGTGGCGCGGAACCACAGGAAGCAGAACAGCACCATCGACACCTTGATCGCCAGCCAGTGGAAGCCGCCGGCGCCCAGGATGCCCCACGACGCCGGGAACGGCGACAGCCAGCCGCCCAGGAACAGCAGCGCGGTCAGCGCGGCGACCAGGATCATGTTGGCGTATTCGGCCAGGAAGAAGATCGCGAACGCCATGCCCGAATATTCAACGTGGAAACCGGCGACGATTTCCGACTCGCCTTCCGCCACGTCGAACGGCGCGCGGTTGGTCTCGGCCACGCCGGAGATCAGGTAGACGATGAACAGCGGGAACAACGGAATCCAGTTCCAGGACAGCAGCGAGCCGCCGCCCATGCCGAAAGACTGCTGCTTGACGATGTCGACCAGGTTCAGGCTGCCGGACACCATCAGCACGCCCACCAGCGCGAAGCCCATCGCCAGCTCATAGGAAACGATCTGGGCGGCGGAGCGCATCGCGCCGAGGAAGGAGTACTTCGAGTTGCCCGCCCAGCCGGCGATGATCACGCCGTACACGCCCATCGAGGTCAGCGCCAGGATGTACAGCAGCGAAGCGTTGACGTTGGCCACCACCAGGTGTTCGGTGAACGGAATCACCGCCCAGGCCGCCAGGGCCGGTCCGATGGACAGCACCGGCGCCAGCAGGAACAAGCCCTTGCTGGAGTTGGTGGGCAGGATGATTTCCTTCATCAGCAGCTTCACCGCGTCGGCGATGGGCTGCAGCAGACCGAAATAACCGACCCGGTTCGGGCCGATGCGGATCTGCATGTAGCCGATCACCTTGCGCTCGGCCAGCGTCAGATACGCTACGCAGCCCAACATCGGCAGCACGATGGCGATGATCTTCAGCAGGGTCCACACCAGGAGCCCTGCGTCAGTGCCAAGAATACCTTGCAAGAACTCCATCGTTTACCCCTGCTTGATCTCGATTGCGTCGAACATGCCGCCCAGCGCCAGCGTGGAAGCGTGCGCGGCGGCGACCCGTACCACGTCGGCCGGCAGGCTGTCGTCGGCTTCGACCGAAACGCGCGCCTCGCCCTCGCCCTGCTTCAGCAGCGCGGTGGAACCGGCGGCCACGCCCAGCTTGGCCAGCAGGCCGCTGTGCGCGCGGACGGCGGCGGCGCCCTTGGCTTCGTTGGTTTGCTGCAGCGACGGCGCGCGGCGGCAGATGGCGTCGGCCTGGTACATCGGCACTTCGCCTACGCGGACGATGCCGGAGGACACGGCCGGATTAGCGGCGACCTTGGACAGCGCGTTGTTCAGCTTGGAGGCCAGATCGCCGAACTCGGCGCGAACTTCCTCGGCGCTGTTCTGCTCGAAGCCGGACAGGCCCAGCATATTGCCCAGCACGCGCAGCACCTTCCAGGCCGGACGGGTTTCGCCCAGTGGTTTCACCACGCCGTTGAAGGTCTGCAGCTTGCCTTCCATGTTGACGAAGGAGCCGGCGGTCTCGGAGAACGGCGCGATCGGCAGCAGCACGTCGGCGTAATCCAGCAGGCCCTGGCCCTTGTAGGCGGTCAGCGCGATCACGGTGGCGGCCTGCTTCATCGCGGCCACGGCGGCCTGCGGGTTGTAGCTGTCGAACTCCACTTCGGTGTTCAGCAGGAAGTAGGCCTTCTTCGGCTTGGCGATCATCGCGGCGGCGTTGCCGCCGGTCTTCGGCAACGCGCCCACCAGCTCCGCGCCCACGCTGTTGGCGGCTTCGGCCAGGATGCCGAAACGCGCGCCGGACAGGCGGGAGATTTCCTGGGCCAGCGACAGCAGCTGGCCGTAAGCCGGGTGGTGTTGCGCGACGTTGCCCAGCACGATGGACGCGGTCTCGGCGCCGGTCAGGCTTTCAGCGATGACGCGCGCCTGGGCGGACACTTCCACCGACGCCAGGTCGATTTCGCTGGAGCCGGACTTGATCTCGGCCACAGCCTTCAGCACCTGCGACAGCGCGTTCACCAGCGCCAGCGGCGACACGATCAGCTTGCCGTTGATCTTGGTCAGCAGATTGTCGTCGGCGACGTGGATAATGTTGAGCTCGGAACCCTTCTTGACCGATGCGCGCAGGCGGGAGGCCAGCAGCGGCTGTTCCTTGCGCAGCGAGGACCCCACCGCCAGCACCGACTTGGCGTCGGCCAGTTCGGCGATGGTGGAGCCCAGCCATTCGGCGCCCTGCTTGGCGCTGTCGGCGGAGAAGTCGCTGCGGCGCAGGCGGTAGTCGATGGCGTCGACGCCGAAGGCTCGGGCCAGCTTCTGGGCCAGGTGCAGTTCCTCGGTGGTGGAGTGCGGGTTCAGCAGGAAGCCGATGGCGTCCTTGCCGTGATCGGCGGACACGCCGTTCAGGCCCTTCACCACGTAGTTCAGCGCGGTTTCCCAGTCGGTCTCGTGCCACTTGCCGTCGAACTTGATCATCGGCTTGGAGAGACGCTCGGCGCTGTTCAGGCCTTCGTACGAGAAGCGGTCGCGGTCGGCGATCCAGCACTCGTTGATGGCTTCGTTTTCCAGCGGCAGCACGCGCATCACTTCGTTGCTCTTCACCTGGACCACCAGGTTGGAGCCGAGGCCGTCGTGCGGGCTCACCGACTTGCGGCGCGACAGCTCCCAGGCGCGGGTGCTGTAGCGGAACGGCTTGGACGTCAGCGCGCCCACCGGGCACAGGTCGATCACGTTGCCGGAGATTTCCGAGTCCACGGTCTTGCCCAGGAACGGCAGGATCTCGGAGAACTCGCTGCGGTTGGCCATGCCGATTTCCTGGAAGCCGCCCACTTCTTCAGTGAAGCGGACGCAGCGCGTGCAGTGGATGCAGCGCGACATTTCCTCGGCGGAAACCAGCGGGCCCATGTCCTTGCCCACCACCACGCGCTTCTCTTCCTCGTAGCGCGAGGTGGAGTTGCCGTAGCCGACCGCCAGATCCTGCAGCTGGCATTCGCCGCCCTGGTCGCAGATCGGGCAATCCAGCGGGTGGTTGATCAGCAGGAATTCCATCACGCCCTGCTGGGCCTTCTTGGCCAGCGGCGACGCGGTATGGACCTTCATGCCGTCGGTGACGGGGGTGGCACAGGCCGGCAGCGGCTTCGGCGCCTTTTCCACTTCCACCAGGCACATCCGGCAGTTGGCCGCGATGGACAGCTTCTTGTGGTAGCAGAAGTGCGGAATGTAGGTGCCCACCGAGTGGGCCGCCTCGATGACGGTGCTGCCTTGCGGCACCGTCAGTTTCTTACCGTCGATTTCGATTTCAAGCATCGCTCAACACCATTTGTGATCCACCAAGGTCTTTCCGTGTTCGATCGCGTGCTCGAACTCCTCGCGGAAATGCTTGGTGAAACTGCGAACCGGGAACACCGCGGCATCGGCCAGCGCGCAGATGGTGCGGCCGGCCATGTTGTTGCCCACGGAATCCAGGAGCTCCAGATCGCCCTTGCGGCCTTGGCCATTGACGATGCGATGGATCACCTTGTACAGCCAGCCGGTGCCTTCGCGGCACGGCGTGCACTGGCCGCAGGACTCTTCGTGGTAGAAATAGGCCAGACGCTCCAGCGCCTTGACCATGCACACGTCCTCGTTCATCACGATCACGGCGCCCGAACCCAGCATCGAACCGGCTTTGGCGATGCTGTCGTAGTCCATCGTGCACTGCATCATGATGTCGGCCGGCAGCACCGGAGCGGACGAGCCGCCCGGGATCACCGCCTTCAGCTTCTTGCCGTCGCGCATGCCGCCGGCCATTTCCAGCAGCTCGGAGAACGGGGTGCCCAGCGCGATCTCGTAGTTGCCCGGACGGTTGACGTGGCCGGAAACCGAGAACAGCTTGGTGCCGCCGTTGTTCGGCTTGCCCTTCTCGAGGAAGGTCTGCGCGCCGTCGCGGATGATGAAAGGCACCGAAGCGAACGATTCGGTGTTGTTGATCGTGGTCGGCTTGCCGTACAGGCCGAAACTGGCCGGGAACGGCGGCTTGAAGCGCGGCTGGCCCTTTTTGCCTTCCAGCGATTCCAGCAGCGCGGTTTCCTCGCCGCAGATGTAGGCGCCGTAGCCGTGGTGGGCGAACAGGTCGAAGTTGAAGCCCGAGCCCAGGATGTTCTGGCCCAGGAAACCCGCCTTGCGCGCCTCTTCCAGCGCCTCTTCGAACAACACGTAGTCCTCGAAGATTTCGCCGTGGATGTAGTTGTAACCCGCCTTGGTGCCCATCGCGTAACCGGCGATGATCATGCCCTCGATCAGCGAGTGCGGGTTGTAGCGGATGATGTCGCGGTCCTTGAAGGTGCCCGGCTCGCCCTCGTCCGTATTGCAGACGACGTACTTGTCGCCCGGGAACGAGCGCGGCATGAAGCTCCATTTCAGGCCGGTGGGGAAGCCCGCGCCGCCGCGGCCGCGCAGGCCGGAGTTCTTCACTTCCGCGATCACGTCCTCTTGCGTCATCTTGGAGTCGAGGATGCGGCGCAGCGCCTGGTAGCCGCCGCGGGCCACGTAGGCGTCCAGACGCCAGCAGTCGGGCTGCGCGGTGTCGACGCCGTCGAAAATCACGCCATTAGCGAAGACAGCCATTATTTCAACTCCGCCAGTTTTTTATCGATTGCTGCGGGCGTCATGAAGCTGCACATCTTGTGGTTGTTCACCAGCAAGACCGGCGCGTCGCCGCAGGCGCCCATGCATTCGCCTTCCAGCAGGGTGTACATGCCGTCGGCGCTGGTTTCGCCGATGGCGATGCCCAGCTTCTTCGAGATGTACTCCGCGGCGTTGACGCCGCCGGACAGCGCACAGGGCAGGTTGGTGCAGACGGTGATCTTGAATTTGCCCACCGGCTTCATGTCGTACATGTTGTAGAAGGTGGCGACTTCGTAGGCGGCCACCGGGGCGATGCCCAGGTAGTTCGCGACGAACTCGATCAGCTCCTGGTTCAGGCAGCGCGCTTCCGGGGTCTCACCGGCGGCGCGCCGCTCGTCCAGCGCGATGCGCAGCGCGCCCATGACGGCGGAGCGTTTCTGGTCGGCCGGATATTTGGCGACCTCGCGGTCGATCAAGGCTAGCGATTGTGCGGACAGCATCAGCGGTCAATCTCCCCAAACACGATATCCTGCGTACCGATGATCGCGACGACGTCGGCGATCATGTGGCCCTTGGCCATCTCGTCCAGCGCGGCCAAGTGGGCATAGCCCGGCGCGCGGATCTTGAGGCGGTACGGTTTGTTGGCGCCGTCGGACACCAGGTAGATGCCGAACTCGCCCTTCGGGTGCTCCACCGCGGCGTAAGCCTCGCCTTCCGGCACGTGCATGCCTTCGGTGAACAGCTTGAAGTGGTGGATCAGGTCTTCCATATTGGACTTCATGCCTTCGCGCGAAGGCGGAGCCACCTTATGGTTGTCGGTGATCACCGGGCCGGGGTTGGCGCGCAGCCAGGCCACGCACTGCTGGATGATGCGGTTGGACTGGCGCATCTCCTCGACGCGGACCAGGTAGCGGTCGTAGCAGTCGCCGCCCACGCCCACCGGCACGTCGAAGTCCATCTTGTCGTACACATCGTACGGCTGGGTCTTGCGCAGGTCCCAGGCGATGCCGGAACCGCGCAGCATCGGGCCGGTCATGCCCAGATTCAGGGCGCGCTCGGCCGTCACCACGCCGATGCCCACGGTCCGCTGCTTCCAGATGCGGTTGTCGGTCAGCAGGGTTTCGTACTCGTCGACGTAGCCCGGGAAACGGTCGGTGAAATCGCTGATGAAGTCCAGCATCGAGCCCTTGCGGCCTTCGTTCAGGCGCGCCAGCTCTTTGGCGTTCTTGATCTTGGACACGGTGTACTGCGGCATGCTGTCCGGCAGGTCGCGGTAGACGCCGCCCGGACGGAAGTAAGCCGCGTGCATGCGCGCGCCCGACACCGCCTCGTAGCAGTCCATCAGGTCTTCGCGCTCGCGGAACGCGTACAGGAACATCGTCATCGCGCCGATGTCCAGCGCGTGGGCGCCGATCCACAGCAGGTGGTTCAGCACGCGGGTGATTTCGGCGAACATCACGCGGATGTATTGCGCGCGCTCCGGCACCTCGATGCCCATCATTTTCTCGATAGCCAGGCAGTAGGCGTGCTCGTTGCACATCATCGACACGTAGTCGAGACGGTCCATGTACGGCAGCGACTGGATGAAGGTCTTGCTCTCGGCCAGCTTCTCGGTGCCGCGGTGCAGCAGGCCGATGTGCGGGTCGGCGCGCTGGACGACTTCGCCGTCCAGTTCCAGCACCAGGCGCAGCACGCCGTGCGCGGCCGGGTGTTGCGGGCCGAAGTTGAGGGTGTAGTTACGGATCTCAGCCACCGTAATTCTCCTCGCGGATGATGCGCGGCGTGATTTCGCGCGGTTCGATGGTGACCGGCTGATAGATCACGCGCTGCTGGGTCGGGTCGTAGCGCATTTCCACGTGGCCGGACAAGGGGAAGTCCTTGCGGAACGGGTGGCCGACGAAACCGTAGTCGGTCAGCAGGCGGCGCAGGTCGGGATGGCCTTCGAACACGATGCCGTACAGATCGAACGCTTCGCGCTCGAACCAGTTGGCGGCGTTCCAGACGTCGTTGACCGATGGGATCACCGGGAAATCGTCGTCTGCGGCGAAGACGCGCAGGCGGATGCGATGGTTCAGCTTGACGGACAGCAGATGGTACACGGCGGCGAAGCGCGGACCGTCCCACGGCTCGTCGCGGTAGGCGCTGTAGTCCATGCCGCAGACGTCGATGCACTGCTCGAAGGCGAGGTCGGCGTGGTCGCGCAGCGTCAGCGCCACGGACGGCAGATCGGACGCCTTGCAGACGATGGTCAGCTCGTCCAAAGCCTGCGTGCTGCTCACGAGCTTGTCGCCCAGCGCCGCGGCAACGACCGAACCCAACGCTTCCATTTTCTTGGAGGCCATAGTTTCTACCTTAGCGGGCGATGGTGTTGGTACGTTTGATCTTGTTCTGCAGCTGGATGATGCCGTAAAGCAGCGCTTCCGCGGTCGGCGGACAGCCCGGCACGTAGACATCCACAGGCACGATGCGGTCGCAGCCGCGAACTACAGAATAGGAATAGTGATAGTAGCCGCCGCCGTTGGCACAGGAGCCCATCGAGATCACCCAGCGCGGCTCGGCCATCTGGTCGTAAACCTTGCGCAGGGCCGGCGCCATCTTGTTGCACAGCGTGCCGGCGACGATCATCAGGTCGGACTGGCGGGGGCTGGGACGGAACACGACGCCGAAGCGGTCGAGGTCATAACGCGCCGCGCCGGCGTGCATCATTTCCACCGCACAACAGGCCAGGCCGAAGGTCATCGGCCACAGAGAACCAGTGCGGGTATAGTTGATAAGCTTGTCGGCTGTCGTGGTGACGAAGCCTTTCTCCAGAATCCCTTCTACTCCCATTCCAGAGCTCCCTTCTTCCACATGTAGACGAAGCCGAGCGTCAGCACGGCCAGAAATTCGACCATCACGCCCAAACCATAGACGCCCAGATCCTTCAACACCACCGCCCACGGAAACAGGAAGGCGATTTCCAGGTCGAACAGGATGAAGAGAATGGCGATCAGGTAATAGCGGACGTCAAACTTCATGCGGGCATCTTCGAAGGCCTCGAAGCCGCATTCGTATGGAGAAAGTTTCTCAGCGTCGGGACGGTTTGGTGCCAGCAGTTTGCCCAAGACAATAGGGCCCACGCCGACCAGAAGTCCGACGATGACAAACATCAGAATGGGAAAGTAGTTTTGCAGCATTTCCCGTACACCCCCAAAAAAAGAGGGGTCGCCCCCTCTTGGCTCCAAATAAAACAGGCCACCGGAGTCCCGGTGGCCTGTTTTTGAATGGTGGTGCCGACAGTGAGACTCGAACTCACACAGCTTTCGCCACTACCCCCTCAAGATAGCGTGTCTACCAATTTCACCATGTCGGCACAGCAAAGCTTTAAATTGTTACTCCGGGATTTTGGAAGCCGTTCCCGAAGCATTTTTATTAGGCGCGCCTGCCGGGATTTGCGGCACAGCCTGTTCAATCTTACCGCCCATCACGCCGAGATCGCTCTTTCCACCCCCGGAAAGAAAGACCAGCGCCAAAGAAGTCGAGAAAAACACCGCGGCAGCAACCGCGGTCGTTCTGCTCAAGAAATTCGCAGAACCAGACGCCCCGAACAGACTGCCGGACGAGCCACTACCAAAAGCCGCGCCCATATCCGCACCCTTGCCATGCTGCATCAGAACAAGGACGATGATAGATGCTGCGGACAGCAGATTTACAATCCAAATAAGCGTCTTGAGAAGTTCCATACTATATCATTTTTCCTGCGGCTTGGCAAATCACTCTGAATGAACCGGCGTCCAGAGAGGCCCCTCCGACCAGTGCTCCGCCGACGTTTTCCGTCGCCAGGATCGCCTCGGCATTCTCTGCTTTGACACTGCCGCCGTAGAGGACGCGAATCTTATCGGAGCCGGAAACGTTTTGCAAGCACCAATTTTTGATGAATGCATGGATTTCGGCGATCTGCTCAAGCGACGCCACCTTGCCGGTGCCGATGGCCCACACCGGCTCGTAGGCGACAACGTATTCACCATCGGCGATATCGGCCAGGATGGCAAGCTGTTCCCGCACCACATCCAGATAAGCGCCGGACTCGCGCTGCTCCAGCGTCTCCCCGACGCACAGCACCGGGACCACGCCGGCGGCGATGGCATTGCGCATCTTGGCCAGCAGCGCGGCGTTGTCTTCGCGGAAATACTGGCGGCGCTCGGAGTGGCCGACCAGCGCGTAGCGGCAGCCCACGTCGGCCAGCATCGCGGCGCTCACCTCTCCGGTGAAGGCGCCGTCGGCGGCGAAGCGGCTGACATCCTGGGAGGACAAGGCGATGTTGCCACCTTTCAGTTGTTCGGCCAGCGCAGCCAGGTAGACGGCGGGAGCGGCGATGCCGACGCCTTCGCGATTGGTTTCTTCGTCGGCGAGCAAGGCCGCCGCCAGCTGGCGGGCGCTGTCGCCGCGGGTGTTCATCTTCCAGTTGCCAATCACCAGTTTGCCGGACATGCGTTTCTCCACTTCATGTTGCTTGGTTGGCGCCGATTATAGCGCGCCCCGCCCCGCCGCTCCAATGGGCCTGGATCAAGCATTTACGACTTGTAATATTACTGAAAGATTCGCCCGATACGATGGCGACCATCACAAACGCAGTCCCATCCTTTCGTTCGGGAGTTAAGCAATGAAACAGTCTGTTCGTCTGGCCGCAGTCCTCGGCTCCACGCTGATCGCAGGCTCGGTCTACGCGGCTGACATCACCGGCGCCGGCGCGACCTTCCCCTACCCGCTGTACGCCAAGTGGGCGGCGACCTACAAGGGCAGCACCGGCAACAACATGAACTACCAGTCCATCGGCTCCGGCGGCGGCATCAAGCAGATCCAGTCCAAGACCGTGGATTTCGGCGCGTCCGACATGCCGCTGAAGCCGGAAGAGCTGGAAAAGTCCGGACTGACTCAGTTCCCGACCGTGATGGGCGGCGTGGTGCCGGTGTACAACATCCCGGGCGTCGCCGCCGGCCAGATCAAATTCACCGGCGCGCTCTTGGCCGACATCTACCTGGGCAAGGTAGGCAAGTGGAACGATCCGGCCATCGCCAAGCTGAACCCGGGCGTCAAGCTGCCCGACCAGCGCATCTCGGTCGTCCGCCGCTCCGACGGCTCCGGCACCACCTTCATCTTCACCAACTATCTGTCCAAGGTATCGCCGGAATGGGCGAAGGACGTCGGCTCCAACACCGCCGTCAGCTGGAAGGGCAGCTCGGTGGGCGGCAAGGGCAACGAGGGCGTGGCCAACTACGTGTCGCGCATCAAGGGTGCCATCGGCTACGTCGAATACGCCTACGCCAAGCAGAACAAGCTGGCCTACGGCCTGCTGCAGAACCAGTCCGGCGCCTTCGTCAAGCCGGATGAGGCCTCGTTCAAGGCCGCAGCCGCCAACGCCGATTGGAAGAAAGCGCCGGGCTTCTACCTGCTGCTGACCAACCAGCCGGGCAAGCAGAGCTGGCCGATCGCCGGCGCCACCTTCATCCTGATGCACAAGAAGCAGGACAAGCCGGCGCAGGCCACCGAAGTGCTGAAGTACTTCGACTGGGCATACAAGAACGGCGACAAAACCGCGCAGGAACTGGATTACATCCCGATGCCCGATAGCGTGAAGGGCGTGATCCGCACCAGCTGGAAACAAATCACCGACGGCAGCGGCAAGGCTGTCTGGAACTGACAGGCGACGCTTATACTGTCGCACCCAGGCCGGGGGGAGTTCGCTCTCTCCGGCCTTGTGTCTGAACCATCAAGAATCGGCGCATGCAAAAACTGAGCTATGAGCAGCAACTGGGACGCCAGCAGCTGCTGGACAAAATCTTCCGGGTGACCACCCGCTGTTTCGCCTTCCTGGTGCTGGCGCTGCTGCTGGGCATCCTCCTTTCGCTGCTGGTCGGCGCCATGCCCAGCATCAAGGGCTTCGGCTGGAGCTTCCTGTTCAATACCGACTGGGATCCGGTGCAGGAAAAATTCGGCGCCGTCGTGCCCATCTTCGGCACCCTGGCCACGTCCTTCATCGCCTTGCTGATCGGCGTGCCGGTCAGCTTCGGCATCGCGCTGTTCCTGACCGAGCTGTGCCCGACCTGGCTCAAGCGCCCGCTGGGCATCGCCGTCGAGTTGCTGGCCGGCATTCCGTCCATCATCTACGGCATGTGGGGCCTGTTCGTGTTCGCCCCGTTCTTCGCCGACCACATCCAGCCATGGCTGATCGACAATCTGGGCGAGCTGCCTCTGCTGGGCTTCCTGTTCCAGGGGGCGCCGATGGGCATCGGCCTGTTCTCCGCCGGCCTGATCCTAGCCATCATGGTGATTCCATTCATCGCCTCGGTGATGCGCGACGTGTTCGAAGTGGTGCCCACCATGCTGAAGGAGTCGGCCTACGGCCTGGGCTCCACCACCTGGGAGGTGGTGCGCTACGTGGTGCTGCCCTACACCAAGACCGGCGTCGTCGGCGGCATCATGCTGGGCCTGGGACGCGCGCTGGGCGAAACCATGGCGGTCACTTTCGTGATCGGCAACTCCACCCGCTTTTCCACCAGCCTGTTCGAGCCGGGCAACTCCATCGCCTCGTCGCTGGCCAATGAATTCGCCGAAGCCAACGGCGACCTGTACATGGGCTCGCTGATCGAACTGGGCCTGATCCTGTTCTTCATCACCTTCGTGGTGCTGTCCTGCTCCAAACTGCTGCTGCTGCGCCTGAAGAAGCAGGAAGGCAAGCCTTCCTGACATGAAAGACGTCAAAACGATGAGCCAAGCGACAATGAACGACGCCTTGCGCACCGCCCCCGCATCCGGCCTGAAGCAGGATAGCCTCACTTACCGCCGGCGCCGGCTGGTCAACCGGCTGACCATGGCCGCGTCGATGCTGACCATGGTTTTCGGCCTGTTCTGGCTGTTCTGGATCCTGATCACGCTGCTGCAGCACGGCCTGTCCGGCATCAGCTGGCAGGTGTTCACCGAAAGCACGCCGCCGCCGGGTTCCGCCGGCGGCCTGGCCAACGCCATATACGGCAGCCTGGTGATGACCGCCTTCGGCACGCTGTTCGGCACGCCGATCGGCATCCTGGCCGGCATCTACTTGGCCGAATTCGGCCAGCGCGGCTGGCTGGCGCCCATCACCCGCTTCATCAACGACATCCTGCTGTCGGCGCCGTCCATCGTGATCGGCCTGTTCGTGTACGAGGTGTACGTGGTGTCGGTCGGCCACTTCTCCGGCTGGGCCGGCTCCTTCGCCCTGGCCATCCTGGTGATCCCGGTGGTGGTGCGCACCACCGAGAACATGCTGCGCCTGGTGCCGAACAGCCTGCGCGAAGCCGCCGCCGCGCTCGGCGCGCCGCAATGGAAGGTGACGCTGACCGTGACGCTGCGCGCGGCCCAAGCCGGCGTGCTGACCGGCATCCTGCTGGCGGTGGCCCGGATTTCCGGCGAAACCGCGCCGCTGCTGTTCACCGCGTTGAACAACCAGTTCTTCAACAGCAATATGAACCAGCCGATGGCCAACCTGCCGATCGTGATCTTCCAGTTCGCGATGAGCCCCTACGAGGACTGGCACACGCTGGCCTGGGCCGGCTCGCTGCTGATCACTTTCAGCGTCCTCGCCCTGAACATCGTCGCCCGCTGGATGGGCGGCCGCAAGAATCAATCGAATTAAGGCATGACAACCATGACCAGCACCGCCTCCAAGCTCGAGGTCCGCGACCTGAACTTCTTCTATGGCAACTTCCACGCGCTGAAAGGCATTCAGCTGGAGATCGCGCCGCGCAAGGTGACCGCCTTCATCGGCCCGTCCGGCTGCGGCAAATCCACGCTGCTGCGCACCTTCAACCGCATGTACGAGCTCTACCCCGGCCTGCGCGCCGAGGGCGAGATCATGCTGGACGGCCAGAACATCCTGGCGCGCGACGTCGACGTCAACCTGCTGCGCGCCAAAGTGGGCATGGTGTTCCAGAAGCCGACGCCGTTCCCGATGTCGATCTACGACAACATCACCTTCGGCGTGAAGCTGTACGAGAAGCTGTCCAAGGGCGAGATGGAAGACCGCGTCGAATGGGCGCTGCGCAAGGCCGCGCTGTGGGACGAGGTGAAGGACAAGCTCAAGCAGTCCGGCAATTCGCTGTCCGGCGGCCAGCAGCAGCGGCTGTGCATCGCCCGCGCGGTGGCCTCCAAGCCGGAAGTGCTGCTGTTGGACGAGCCGACCTCGGCGCTGGACCCGATCTCCACCGCCCACATCGAAGAGCTGATCCACGAACTGAAAGAGGACTACACCATCGCCATCGTGACGCACAATATGCAGCAGGCGGCGCGGGTGTCCGATTACACCGCCTACATGTATCTGGGCGAGATGGTGGAGTTCGGCCATACCGACACCATCTTCACCACGCCGCAGAAGAAGGCGACCGAGGACTACATCACCGGCAAATTCGGCTGATCCCATCCCCAGAGACGGCTGGAGGCCCCATTCCGCCAGCCGTTTTTCATGCCGTCCGGCCAAGCAATAATGATGACGCCATTTTGCAAAATCATGGACTTAGCCGTCTTGCAACCCAGCGCTGTCAAGAAGATTTTGCCGTTTTCGCAGGCAAAACCACACGCTTTATTTTTTTTTTATAAAGACTTGACGGCCATGGCGCGGAACACAACAATCCCGCCTTTACGATAAACGCTGACACGCCATGCTGGACCTGTTTTCCGGGCTCGATACCCATGTAGCCATCACTTTGATGCTTTCTCTGGGCTTCGTGCTCGCCTTTGAGTTCATCAACGGTTTTCACGATACCGCCAACGCCGTCGCCACCGTCATCTACACCCAGTCGATGAAGCCGCGCCTGGCCGTGTTCTATTCCGGCGTCTGCAACTTCCTCGGCGTGATGAGCGGCGGCCTGGCCGTCGCCTACGCCATCGTGCACCTGCTGCCGGTGGACCTGCTGATCTCGGTGAACACCAGCCGCGGCATGGCGATGGTGTTCGCCCTGCTCGCCGCCGCCATCCTGTGGAACCTCGGCACCTGGTATCTGGGCCTGCCGGCGTCCAGCAGCCACACGCTGATCGGCGCCATTCTGGGCGTGGGCGTGGCCAACAGCTTCATCAACAACACCTCGCTGTCGCACGGCATCAACTGGGGCAAGGCGATCGACGTCGGCGCCTCGCTATTGGTGTCGCCGATCGCCGGCGCGGTGATGGCGGGCCTGATCGTCATCCTGTTGCGGCGCTTCCGTCCTCGCAGCAACGTCCACAAAACCCCGTACCAGCGCCAGCAGGTGGAGGGCCGCAAGCATCCGCCGTTCTGGACCCGCTTCATGTTGATCGTGTCGGCGATGGGCGTCAGCTTCGCCCACGGCTCCAACGACGGCCAGAAGGGCGTCGGCCTGGTGATGCTGGTGCTGATCGGCATCGTGCCGGCCAAGTTCGTGCTGAACCTGGACAGCACCCCGTACCAGTTGGAGCGCACCCGCGACGCGGCTCAGCATCTGCAGCAGTTCTACCAGCGCCACGAGGCCGATCTGTCCAAGATCATCGTCAAGTCCACCAGCACCAGCCAGTACGAGTGCCACCCGCAGCAGACGGTGGCCACCGCCGACCAGCTGCTGAAGCTGATGGGCGACGGCAACGACTACCATACCCTCAGCGCCTCTCAACGCTGGGACGTGCGCACCCAGCTCTTGTGCCTGGACGACGCCGCCAAGAAGGCAGCCGATCTGCCCAAGCTGTCCTCAGACGACAAGCAGCTGCTGAGCAATCTGCGCAAGGATCTGACCACCACCACAGAATACGCGCCCACCTGGGTGATCGTGGCCGTGGCCTTGGCGCTGGGCATCGGCACCATGATAGGCTGGCGCCGCGTGGTGAAGACCGTGGGCGAAGGCATCGGCAAGAAGGACATGACCTACGCCCAGGGCGTGGCCGCGCAGACCACCGCCGCCGTGTCCATCGGCCTGGCCAGCTGGTTCGGCTTCCCGGTGTCCACCACCCACGTGCTGTCCAGCGGCGTGGCCGGCACCATGATCGCCGACAAGGCCGGCCTGCAGATGAGCACCGTGCGCTCGATCGCGCTGGCCTGGCTGTTCACGCTGCCTGCCTCGATGGGCCTGGCCGCCGGCCTGTACTACCTGGCGGCGCAGTGGTTCTGACCCGAACCGCGCCCAAACGCAAAAGCCGCTCGATGAGCGGCTTTTTTCATGCTTGATCCAGGTCAACGGAGCGGCTGTCCGCGCTTGAACGAAAAATTCATTGATTGCTAATATACGCCTGCTTCATTAATGGTTTCTTTTGTTTGCAGCAATCCTCCCTCGCCGCCGCGATTTCCCCCAATCGCGGCGGATTTTTTTATGCCTTGAGGAATTGCTCGCGGCCGGCCAGCCAGCGCTCCAGATGCGCCTCGGCCTCCCGCGGCCAGCGCTCCAGCAAGACCGGCGCCAGATCGCGCGCCGCCTCCAGCAGCGCCTGATCCTGCTCCAGGTCGGCGAAGCGCAGCATCGGCAAGCCGCTTTGCCGCGCGCCCAGAAACTCGCCGGGACCGCGGATCTGCAGATCCTGGCGGGCGATCTCGAAACCGTCGGTATTCTCGTAGATCACCTTCAGCCGCGCTTTGGCCAGATCAGACAAGGGGTTCTCGAACAACAGCACGCACACGCTCCTGGCGCTGCCCCGCCCTACCCGGCCGCGCAGCTGGTGCAATTGCGCGAGGCCCATGCGCTCGGCGTGCTCGATCACCATCAGGCTGGCATTGGGCACGTCGACGCCGACCTCGATCACCGTCGTCGCCACCAGCACGTCCAGCTGGCCCGCCCCGAACGCCGCCATCGCCTCGGCCTTCTCCGCCGCCTTCATCCGGCCATGCACCAGGCCGATGCGGCGGCCCGGCAAGTCCTGCAGCAGCTGCTGATGGCAATCCACCGCCGTCTGCAGTTGCAGCGCCTCGGATTCCTCGATCAGCGGGCACACCCAGTAGGCCTGATTGCCCTCGGCGCAAGTCTTCTCGACGAACTGCACCACCTCGGCGCGGCGCGGACTGCCGATCAGCTTGGTGACGATGGGGGTGCGGCCCGGCGGCAGCTCGTCTATCGCCGATACGTCCAGGTCGGCGTAGAAGCTCATCGCCAGCGTGCGCGGGATGGGCGTGGCCGACATCATCAACTGATGGGGCTCCTCGCCCTTGTCCTGCAGCGCCAGCCGCTGGCCGACGCCGAAGCGGTGCTGCTCGTCGACGATGGCCAGCCCCAGCTTCTGGAAGGCCACGTCGTCCTGGAACAAGGCATGGGTGCCCACCGCCAGCCGGCATTGGCCGGAAGCGATCTCGTCCAGCGCCTGCTGCTTGGCTTTCTTGCGCAGACTGCCGGACAGCCAGGACACGCAGGTGCCCAGCGGCGCCAGCCAGCCGGACAGTTTCAGGTAATGCTGCTCGGCCAGGATTTCGGTCGGCGCCATCAGCGCCACCTGGTAGCCGGCCTCGATCGCCGACAGCGCCGCCAGCGCGGCGACGATGGTCTTGCCGCTGCCGACATCGCCCTGCAGCAGCCGGTGCATCGGGTGCGCTTGCCGCATGTCGGCGCGGATTTCGTCCAGCACCCTGCGCTGCGCGCCGGTCAGCTGGAACGGCAGATGGGCCAGCAGTTTTCCACTCAGGCTGCCGTCGCCGGCGATGCGCGGCGCCTGCCCGAGCCGGCGCGCGCGGTAGGCGAGGCGCATCGACAGCTGCTGCGCCAGCAACTCGTCGAATTTCAGCCGCTGCCAGGCCGGCAATTGCGGATCGGCCAGTTGCTGCGCCGACCACTCCGGCGGCGGCAGATGCAGCAGGCGGATGGCGTCGGCGAACGGCAGCAGGGCCAGCGGCTCCATCAACGGCGCCGGCAGCAGCTCGTCCAGACGCTGCGATTTCAACTCGGCGTGCACCAGTTTGCGCAGCACCGGCTGGGTCAGACCGTTGACCGTCGGGTAGACCGGGGTCAGGCTGTCGGCCAGCGGCGCGCCCTCGCGCACTTCGCGGGTCTTGGGATGGACCATCTCGTCGCCGGCGAAGCCGCGGCGGATCTCGCCCAGCGCGCGCACGCGGCTGCCCTCAGCGAACTGCTTGAGCTGGCTGGGATAGAAGTGGATGAAGCGCAGCAGCAGCGTGCCGCTGCCGTCCTCGATCTGCACCCTGAGCTGCTTGCGCGGCTTGTAGCTGACCTCGTGCGCGGTGACGGTGCCCTCCACCAGCGCCGGCTGGCCATAAGGCGCGTCGGCGATCGGGTACAGATGGGTTTCGTCCTCGTAGCGCAGCGGCAGGTGCAGCACCAGGTCGAAGCGGCGGCGTATGCCCAGCTTCTCCAGCTTCTTGACCAGCGCGGCCGGCGCCGCCGGCGGCTGGTTGGCGAGATCGATCGGGGAATTCATGAGTAGCGATTGTACCCAACAATGAGAAAGGCGGAAGCGGCTCGCGCCGGCTTCCATTCAGGCGGCAGGTCAGATATGGATTCGATGCGGCAGGATCCGGCCTAGCCGGGTCTCGCCAAATCAGTGGGCACGCCCGCCGCCTGACCATCGAATCCCCCCCCGCCCTTGCCCTGCAAGGGAGCCTCGCTATGCTCGCGGCGTGTTTTCAACACGCAAAAAGCGGAAGCGGCTCGCGCCGGCTTCCGCCTTTCGATGGACCTGGCGTCCGTCGGCTTACTGCTGGCGTTCCCACACCTGAGTGCGGAAGAACGGGCCGATGTAGCCGCGCACGCGCAGTCTCTTGCCGTCGTCCATCAGCTTGGCGCCGGAGGTGTAGATCTTGCCGGACTTCGGATCCAGGATCTGGCCGTCCGACCATTCCTCTCCGCTCTTCTTCAGGCCCCACAGGATCTGCATGCCGTTCACCGACTTGCCCTTGTTGGCGCCGTCGCACTTGTCGCACACCGCGTCCGGGTGCAGGTAGAGCTTGATCACCTTGCCGGTCAGTTCGCCGTTGGGCGCTTCGTTGATCTGCACCAGGGCCTTGGCCTGCTTGGTTTCGTCGTCAATGGTCTTCCACAGGCCGGCGGCGCTGCCGGCCAGCGCCAGTTGGCTGACCAGGCCCAGCGCGGTCGCGAGGCAGGCGGCTTTGGCGATTCGGATCATGATGTTTTTTCCTCGTCTCGTTTGTTATGAAACAACAGTTTGGAGTAGCGGCTCTAGGATGCCAATAGCGGGCAGGCCAGTCAAGCCGGGAGACGGAATCAGCAGCGCAACTCGCCCTCTCCCAAGAACTTCACCCTGCCGCCGACGGCTATCGAGCCGGCCGCATCCACATCCAGATAAAGCACGCAGGAACGCCCCATCGCCTCACCCTGCTCCACCCGCCACGACAGCGGCGCGAGACCATTCAGCGCGCACCAGCCGCCCAGGTTGGCGCAGGCGCTGCCGGTGCCGGGATCCTCCAGGACCGCGCCATCCTGTTCGAAGAACAAGCGCACGGTGGCGACGCCGCCATCCTGATGCCAGACGTAGGCTACGCCGTTGCCGGGACACCCCGCCGCATGCCTGGCGAACAATGCGGGATCGGGCTTCGCGCGCAGCACCGCCTCGCGGCTGGAGAGGCCGATCAACAGCTGTTCGCTGCCGGCATCCACCCATTGCGGCGCATGCCGCACATCTCCTTCGGCCAGACCCAGCATCGCCGCGGCCTCGCCGGCGCTGCAGCCGGACCGGACCGACGCAGGCAGCGCCCGCAGCCGAAACACGCCGTCGACATGTCGGATCGGGATCAGGCCGGAGCGGGTCCGCAGCGTGAAATCATCTCCCAACTCCCCGCGCGCATGCAGCACCGCCGCGCAGCCCAACGTAGGGTGGCCGCCGAAGAGTAGTTCGCTGCCAGGCGTGAAAATACGCAGGCTGGCGACACAATCGGCATCCCCGGGCAGCAGGAACGCGGTTTCCGACAAATTGAACTGCCGCGCGATCAGCTGCATGTCGTCATCCGACAAACCCGCGGCATCGGTGAATACCGCCAACGGATTGCCGCCGAAGCGTTGCTCGGCGAACACGTTGACGATCTGGAATCGGTAAGCGCCCATCAATCCTCCTTGTATAGGTGGCAGGCGCGATCCTGCATTTGATCCTCCACCTTGGCAAGACGAAGTTTCACGCGCTCGGCCTCCTGCAGCGGCTGGCCGCGGCGCAGGTTAGCGTCCAGCGCCGCGCGCTTGGCGTCCAGCCTGCGGCAATGCTCGCGCTCGGCCAGCCATTTCCTGCGCTGCGCGCTCCGTTCGCGCAGCTCCGCCTTGGCATCTGCCTGCCGGCTTTTGTCGCGCAGGTCCGACCACTGCCGCAATTGCTCGCGATAGCGCTTCGCCGTCTGGCCGCCATCGTTCTGCTCTATCACGCTGAACGGATGCCTATCCATTTCCACTGTCTGGCTGCCCGCCGGGCATGGCTGCTGGCCATAGACCACGCTGCCATCGGCGTTCCGGCACTTGAACACTTCGGCTGAACACAGATCCGCGCCTAACAACAAACCCAGCAGGAAAAGATTTTTCATCTCGCGGCCTCAGAGTCTCAATCTCGGAACCATGCCCAACTCTCCGTCGTCCCGCCACTGCTCGCCTGGACATAAATGACGCAAGCAAAATGTCAATGTACTATTGCGTCCTAACTATTTCTCAACGCTTCGCCAAACTAAAACAACTCGCATGATGAATACTGTGATGAAACAATCCGTTCTCGCATTGGCCATCGCGTTCGCGCTGACCGCTTGCGGAGGCGACGGCAGCCACTCCACATTCGGCGGCAATGCTCAGACGCTCGGCCAGATCAACGGCACCGCGGCTTCCGGCTCCCCATTGGACAATGGCTCGATCACGATCAAAGACGCCCAGGGCCACTCGATTACAGTCCAGACCGATGCGCAAGGCCGTTACAGCGCCGACTTGAGCCAGTTCGCCTCACCGACGCTGCTGGAAGCTACCGGACTGATCGGCGGCGTGCCGGTGTCTCTCCACTCGGTCGCCACGCAAACGGGGACCGTCAACATCACGCCGCTGACCGACGCCATTCTGTCGATGAGCAGTAACACCGAGGCGAACGAATGCTTCCTCAATGCCGCGGTTTGCGCGGCCAAATTCGACATCGCCAAGCTGAACCAGAGCCAAGCCAGCCTGAAAACCGCGCTGGCCCCCTTGATGCAGGCCGTCGGTCTGGACAGCCGCGCCGATCTGCTGCGGACGGCTTTCGCCGCCGACAAGACCGGACACGACAAATTGCTGGAAATGGTGGAGGTTTCCGCCGGCAGCCTAGCGGGGACCATACGCCTGCAAAGCAAGCGCGCCCAGACCGCAACCATGGTGAGCCGGGATCAAAAGCCGAACCCCTTGCCGGCCGATGACCTGCCGGACCTGAGCCGGCTGGATGAGCTGGCGGCGCAATTGAACGCCGCCTATCTCAGCGCGGACGGCCTGGACAAGCGCCTGGCGGCGTTGCTCAGCGACGATTTCCAGTTTGACGGCGACAACGCGGCGCAATATCTGGCCCGGGAAATGGAAGACGCCGGATACGGGGAAACCTATGTCGGCGGACGTTTCTCGCCGCCGAAGGTGGAAACCTGTTACAGCGCCGCGCTCTGCCAGATTTCGATGACGGTCCGCGTGGCGGGCATGGCGCCCAGTTATTTCCGCATGAAGGCCCGCTTGCAGAAAGAAGGCTGGAAGCTGGCGGGAAATGACAGCCCCGTCTCCTTGCAAATGGATGCCGGGGCCCGCCAGATCATCAGCGCCCCCGACAACGGCAGCACCAAGGTCAGCCTGCTGAACCTGGTGCTCAGCCAATATGCCCGGCACGACAACCCGATCTACATCCAGCCTGACCGTCCCGCCGCACAAATTATCGCCCGCAGCGCCCAGTTGCTGGCCGACGGCAAAGCCATCCTTACCCTGAAGGGAAATGCCGAGTGCGCGCAACTGGAACCTCAGGAGCTGACATCGGCGAATCCTGACTATCCTTGCCCGGTGAATTACCTGACCCCCGACAGCTTCGCCGCCGCCTACAACGATGCCTTGAGCCGGAACGTTCTGAAATTGCGCTTTTACTCCGATGACCGCTTCACCCAGCCGGTCGGAAAGGACTTCAGCCCGCGCGCGCCGCTGCTCACCGCCGCCGAAATCGCTCAGCAGGCCTTTCCCGCTCTGACAAGCGACACGCTGCAGGCGCTCACCAAGGCCAACGGCGCCAGCGATCTGAAACTCGCCTGGCAAATGCCACAGCAGCTCTGGTTCAACAGCCTGTTGCTGGACATGCGTCAAAAAGGCCAGCCGCTACGCATCGAAGACAACGCGGGCGCATTAGCCAATCCGCTGACGCTCAACGCCCACAAGAGTCCCACGCTGACCTCGCCCGACTTCCTGCGCGTCACGATATGGAGCCTGGATAGACAAGGCCGGGGCCTCTACACCCGCTATCAGTTGCGCTGAATCCCTTGTCCAACAAAAAGCCCCGGTTTCCCGGGGCTTTTTTCATCGCGGACGCGGCGCGCTTACAGCACCAGCACCGCTTCGGCTTCCACCAGCACGCCCTTGGGCAGGCTGGCCACGCCGACGGCGGCGCGGGCCGGGAACGGCTGGCTGAAGTACTGGCCCATGATTTCGTTGAAGGTGGCGAAGTTGGACAGGTCGGTCAGGTAGGCGTTGAGCTTGACGATCTGGTCCAGGCTGCCGCCGGCGGCCTCGCACACGGCCTTCATGTTCTTGAATACCTGGTGGGTTTCGGCGGCGAAACCGCCTTCCACCACGGCCATGGTGGCCGGATCCAGCGGGATCTGGCCGGACAGGTAGACGGTGTTGCCTGCCTTGACGGCTTGCGAGTAAGCGCCGATTGCGGCCGGAGCCTTGTCGGTGTGGATAATTTCCTTAGCCATTATTCATCTCCTTCTTTGAGGAACAGGGTGAGCAAATCGTTGAGGAAGCGCTGGCCTTTCAGCGTCGGGCGCAGAATGGCGCCATCGCCGTCCAGCAGGCCTTGCGCCTGGGCTTCGTCCAGCTGGCGGCGGATCAGCGCCAGCGGCAGCCCGGTGCGTTCCTGGAACAGGCGGCTCTCGAAGCCGCCGGTCAGGCGCAGCAGATTCATCATGAATTCAAACGGCAGATCGGCGCGGGCGACCTTCTGCTGGCTTTGCAGCGGATTGCCGTCCGCCACCGCCTTCAGATAGGCCGCCGGCTGCTTGTGCCGCATCTGGCGCACGATGCCGGCGTGGCTGCTGATCTTGCCGTGGGCGCCGGCGCCGATGCCGACGTAGTCGCCGAACTGCCAGTAGTTGAGGTTGTGCCGGCTATGGCGGCCGGGCTTGGCGAAGGCCGAGGTTTCGTAGTGATCGAAGCCGGCGGCTGCCAGGCAGGACTCTATCGCTTCCTGCATGTCGGCCGACACCTCGTCGTCCGGCAGGTTCTTCGGCGTTTGCGCCGCGAACATCGTATTCGGTTCTATCGTCAGATGGTAGGCCGACAGATGGGTGATGCCGTAGGACAGCGCGGTGTTCAGGTCGGACAGCGCTTCATCCAGCGCTTGCCCCGGCAGCGCGTACATCAGGTCCAGGTTGACGTTGTCGAAGTAGGTCAGCGCGATCTCGACCGCGCGCTTGGCCTCGTCGCCGTCGTGGATGCGGCCCAGCGCCTTCAAATGCCTGGGATCGAAACTCTGGATGCCGATGGACAGCCGATTGATGCCGGCCTCGCGGTAGCCGCGGAAGCGCTCGATCTCGAAGGTGCCGGGATTGGCCTCCATCGTGATTTCAGCATCCGGATGCAGCTTCATGCGCGCGCGCACGCCGGCCAGCAAGACATCCATCGCCTGCGGGCTGAACAGGCTGGGCGTGCCGCCGCCCATGAAGATGCTGGTCAGCGGCCGGCCCCATACTTCAGGCAGGCTGAATTCCAGATCCCGCAGCAGCGCGTCGACATAGGCCATCTCGTCGAAGCCGCTCTTCGGCTCATGCGAGTTGAAGTCGCAATACGGGCACTTGCGGATGCACCACGGGAAATGGACGTACAGCGCCAGGGGCGGCAGCTCGCGCAGGCCGCCCTGTCCGCCTAGCCCGGAAAGCGATATCTTTGTCACCTGCACGTCGCGGCTCCTCGCTGTACCACTTGTACTATCTCGTCGCCGCTCGTTTGGTTTCGCGATCTCGCATCCCGGGCGTTGCGGGCAATAAACCGATTCGCCACGCTCATGCCAGCGCCTTGAGCTTGGCCATCAGCGCGGCCAACGCCTGGCCGCGGTGGCTGACGCGGTTCTTCTCGACGGCGTCCAGTTCGGCCACCGTCACGCCGTGGCTGGGCAGGAAGAAGTAAGGATCGTAGCCGAAGCCGCCGCTGCCTGTGGCCTCGTCGCGCACCTCGCCCAGCCAGATGCCGTCGGCCACCAGCGGCTGCGGATCGTCGGCGTGCCGCACCAGCACCAGCACGCAGTAGTACCAGGCGCGGCGGTTGGCCTCGCTTTGCAGCTTTTCCACCAGCAGCGCGTTGTTGCGCGCGTCGGACTTGGGCTCGCCGGCGAAACGGGCCGAGTACACGCCCGGCGCGCCGCCCAGCGCCTCTACGCAGATGCCGGAATCGTCGGCCAGCGCCGGCAGACCGGTCAGCCGGCTGGCGTGGCGCGCCTTCTCCAGCGCGTTTTCCAGGAAGGTGTGGTGCGGCTCCGGGCACTCCGGCACGTCGAAATCGCGCTGCGCTCGCACAGTGACGCCCAATTCGGCGAACAGCGCGCCGAATTCCTTCAGCTTGCCGGCGTTGTTGCTGGCGAGAACCAGTTGGTCGAACATCTTTTCGCTCTTTCTATCTCGTGAATGCGGCCGAACCGGGTCGATGGCGTCCGGCCAGGCCGCCAGCTTAGCGGCTGACCTTCACTTCCGTCCACATCCGCGCCAACGCGCGGCGCTCGGCAGGCGTCAACTCGCGCAATACCGTCCATTTCTTCGCTTGCTCGGCCGTCGGATTGATCACCCGGCTGGTCTTCAGATCGGCGCGGAAATAGGGGCTGGCGGTGGCCACCGGGTTGGTCGCGCCGTTCAGATTGGTCAACTGGGCGGCATTTTCGCCTTCCAGCATGAAATTGATGAACTGGTGGGCGAGGTCCGGCCGCCTGGCGCTGGCGGTGATCGCCATGGTATCCACACCCAGCTCGTTGCCCTCGCGCTGCGGCGCGTTGCCGATATGGAACGGACGCTTGGTCAGGCGGGCATCCTCGCTGGCCTGGAAGAATTCGGTGGAATAGCCGAGCGCCACCCAGATATTGCCGACCGCCAGCTGCTTGAGGTAGCTGGCGTTGGAGAAGGCCGCCCAGTACGGCTTGGCCTTCTTGATCACGTCGCGCGCGGCGCGCATGTCGGCGTCGGTCGCCCGGTTCGGGTCCTTGCCCAGGTAAAACAGCGCTGCGGCGAACACCTCGCGCGAGCTGTCCAGCACCGTCACCTTGCCCTTGATCTTCCGCAGCACTGCGGGATCGAAGATCACCGACCAGCTGGAGGGATCGACGCCCAATTGCTTCAGCTTCTCGACGTTGTAGCCGACGGAGGTCAGCGACAGCACGGTGGGAATGGTGTAGCGGTTGGCCGGATCGTAGCTTTGCGACAGATAGGCCGGCGCCACGTTTTTCAGATTCGGAATCTGGCGATGGTCCAATGGTTGCAACAGCTTCTGCTTGGTCATCGCCTGCACGACGAAACTGGAGGGAAACACCATGTCGTAGCCCTTGGCGCCGGCGGCCAGCTTGGCCAGCATTTCCTCGTTGTCGCCATAGTAGTCCTGCACCACCTTGCAGCCGCAGCGCTTCTCGAACTGCCTGACGATGTTGTCGGACAGCGAGCCGCTCCAGTTGTAGATATGCAGCACGTCATTGGGGCCGGCCCAGGCCAGGCCGGAAGACAGCGACAGGGCGAGCATCAGCTTTTGCAACTTTTTCAATTGGGATCCACCTCCAGACAGTCACGCCGGGCATGACAACCATGACAAAAGGCGGCCGGGGCCGCCTGGCGAAGACAGCCGCTCGTCGGCGGCCATCGGATGATCAGGCGCGGCGGCCCGCCAGCGTCGCCTCGTAGGCCTGGCGCAGCAGGCCGGCGTCGGCGCCGTCCAAGAGCTTGGAATCGGACAGCATCCGCCGCCAGTTGCGCGCGCCGGGCAAGCCCTGGAACAGACCCAGGATGTGGCGGGCGATGTGGCGGACATTGCTGCCGTCGCCCAGGCGCTCCGTCACATAGGGCATCATCGCCTCCACCACCGCCGCCCGCTCGGGACCGGCGGCCGCATCGCCGTAGAACAGCGCGTCCCAATCAGCCATCAGCCAGGGATTGTGGTAAGCCTCGCGGCCGACCATCACGCCGTCCACGTGCTTCAGGTGCTCGGCGATCTCGGCGTTGGTCTTGACCCCGCCGTTGATCAGGATTTCCAGATCAGGCCGCTCGCGCTTCAACCGGTAGACGTAGTCGTACTTCAGCGGCGGAATCTCGCGGTTCTCCTTCGGGCTCAGACCTTTCAGGATGGCGTTGCGCGCGTGGACGATGAAGGTGCCGCAGCCGGCTTCGGCCACGGTGTCGACGAATTCGCGCAAGTAATCGTAATGCTCGATCCGGTCGATGCCGATGCGGTGCTTGACGGTAACGTCGATGTCGACGGCGTCGCGCATCGCCTTAACGCAATCGGACACCAGCTTGGGCTCCGCCATCAGGCAGGCGCCGAACGCCCCCTTCTGCACTCTTTCCGACGGGCAGCCGACATTAAGGTTCACTTCGTCATAGCCCCATTCCTGAGCCAACTTGGCGCACACTGCCAGCTCGGCCGGCTCGGAGCCGCCCAGTTGCAGCGCGATCGGATGTTCAGCCTCGTCGAAACGCAGATGACGGGCGACATCGCCATTCAGCAGCGCGCCGGTGGTCACCATCTCGGTATATAGCCAGGTATGGCGAGTGATCTGGCGGGCGAAGTAGCGATAGTGGCGGTCGGTCCAGTCCAGCATGGGGGCGACGGACAGGCGGCGCGGCGGCAATCTCACTGAATTTCCTTGATCGGCGCGGCTTTCAGCGCCATTGAGTTCAATCTTGTTACTGTTCATTCCGACCGATTTTCGCCCGTTTTCGTCGCTTGGGGGCCGCCGCAGGCGTCTCTTGGCCACGGCACGCCGCTAACGCTCCATCGCGCCGGGGTGCCTGGAACATGGCGACGACAACTAAGCAGTTGAAAAAACGAGAAATTATCCTATCCACCCCAAGTTCGGGTCAAGCGCCGGGGCAAGATAATTCACCACGCCCTTTGGGTTTGCGCCGCCCGATAGGCGTCGACGTGAAGCCAGGGCGCAGCCTCGCCCCTCTTCCACGCGCAAGCTAGCAGAACAGACGCCCAACGCCGGGCCGCCTTTGTTCACATCCCAAATTTTCCTTTGCGTCCTAAAACCCGGCAACTATAACCACACTTGCAATGATGCTGCGTGCATTTAATTTCAACAAAAACAATACGATGTGGATCGACTGTGGCGATCTCAAGCATGGGCCCCGGAGCGTGTTCGAAGCGGCCCACCCATGCGGACTCGCCGCATGGCTGTGCGGCAAGGGGACGTGGGTCTGCCTACACACAAGGAGCACGATCGATGTCATTGCAACAGTCTGTCTTCGCCGCCGCGCGCCGCAGCGCGCTGGTTCTGGCCTGCGCCGCGGCCTGGGTCCAGGCCGCCGACATGCCGGAGGCGTCGGCCCCAGCCACGCTCAAGGCGTTGAAAAGCACGCCGGCCGCGCGCCACAGCTACTACACCGGCGGCGTGCACAATACCGTGGGCTGTCTGTTGCCGGGCAGCTGCGTCTATCCGCGCAAGCCCGGCGAGCCCAGCAATCCGCTGTTTCCCGAATGGTGGATAAGCGACTGGACCATGTACCGCATCTTCAACCAGGCCGCGATCAAGCAATATCCGCCGCCCTACGCCTCGCCTCCGGCCGGCATGACCGAAGGCCAGGATTACGAAGTTTCCTACGGCGCCAGCTATTACGACTCCAGCTATGTGCCGGCCGACGGCGATGGCCGCGGCGCGATGATGGAGCATTATGAAAAGCGCTGCCTGCCGATCTTCCCCGGCAGCAACCACTACAGCTGCTCCTTCGTGTCGCTGGGCAACAAGGCTTACTTCCTGCGCTACGCGGATCGGCCCAAAGGCACGCCGCAATGCTGCCAGTTCTCGCTGGACAACCACCCGCCGCGCCGCGACTTCATCAAGCACCTGCCGTACAACGCCGAGCAAAGCTCGCATCTGGACAACAGCCTGCAGGCCTACTCGCGCGTGGTTCAGCCCGGCGACATCCTGTTCGGCTACGCCTTCTACAAGCAAGCCACGCGCGACGGCGGCAAGGGGGCGCCGTACCGGCATCCGCAATCGTTCTTCTTCTCCGGCGATCCCGGCTCGCCGCCGGACGCGCCCATGGTCAGCCAGAACTACCAGAATTTCCGCGCGCAAAAGCCCGATCCGAAACAGACCTGGATGAAAGTGGCGGAAATGTGTCCCGCCAAACCGGAGTGGTGCTGCCTGTTCGCCACCGATTGTCCGGACAAGGCCGGCGGGCCTGCCGCCGACAAAGCCGATTCCCCGCCCGACGCCAGCTGGGCCACCCTGCAGCCGTAAAGGAGACGCCATGAGTTACCTAGACTCGCCCCGCATCCATTTCTCCGGCTATTTCCAGTCGGACGTGTCCACCATCAACAACAATGTCTGCTATTACGATTCCGACGCCTTCAAAGAGGAATACCAGCAATTCGGCGACGGCGGCTGGAATCCGCAAGGCACCGCCATCTTCCGCTTCGTCAGCTGCAGCGTGACCGGCGCCAGCCTCAACGGCAAGCCCATCACCAGCAGCGCGCAGGACCCCATCATCGGCTTGGCGATGGAAAACGCCGACCAGCGCGCGCCGGGCAAAATGGCGGATCTGGACCCGCAACAGCAGATGGTGTCGCAGATCTGGGCCATGCAGGTGCGGCTGACCAATGACGTCGAACGGGCGCTGTTCATCGGCGACATGCAGCCGGTGGGCTTCATGAACCTGTGGCAGCGCCAGCAGCAGGGCGTGCGCTCCGATCAGCTGCTGGCCGCCAATTTCCAGTCCATCCTGGAAAACGTGCAATGGAATGGCCAGATCCAGTCCCCGGTGCTGGAGGCCATGCGCCAGGCCACCCAGAACGGCTTGCTGTCCATCGAATTCAATCTGTTCGGCTACGGGCGCGATCCCTCCATTCCGCGCTACACCCAGGGCCACATCGTCGGCACCATAGGCCCTTATCATGAGCGCGAGCCCAAACATTTCACCCTGGGCCGGCAAATGACCGCGCAGCTGGACCCCAACCCCAATGTCTATCCGATGGTGCCGTCCGGCGGCATCTACAGCTTCCAGTGCAAGAATCACCCGGAACGCAATACGCTGACCGCGGACTTCGGCAACGCGCTGCCCATCGTCGACGCCAGCGGCGCCTTCGTCGATATGGGGCCGCTGACGCTGGGCGTGCTGAAAACGCCGGCCCACGCCCCGATCAGCGGCAATCTGGACCAGGATGAGGTCATCGTGCTGGGCCAGGTGGCTTACGATCCGCCGCAGCAAAACGCGGCGGCCGGCACCGATCCGTCGCCGTGGTATCGCCAGACCGCGGCGATCCAGGACTTCGACTACTCCGCCGTTCCCGGCGCGGCGACGGCCTTGAAGTCCTGTCCGCTGGTCTTGCTCGCGCCCTCCGGCGATGTGTTCCAGGTGCTGGTGCAAGAGTCCATCGATGGTCTGTATGTGCGTTCCGACGAGCATGTGCTGCGCCTGAACGCCGGACAGCAGCTTCCAGTCAGCTTCTACGCCAGCCGCTACGGACTGCCGCTATCCGCGCAGGTCGACGTGGAGCTGCTGCCCAACGGAGCCACGCTGATGGGCGGCGGCCAGCCGCTGCCGCCGTCGCCACCGAACAACAAGCCGGTGCTGCCGCCCAAGATCAGCGTGCCGGCGGACGCCGTGCAGTATCCGGCCTCCTTCCATACCAACGACAGCGGCTACGGCAAGGCGGTGATCGGCGCGATTCCGGCCGGGCCGGGCAATCCGCGCGGCTATATCGACGGCCAGCTGTACGGCATCGGCTACCAGTTGCAACAGCAGCCTCAGGGCTATGTCAGCAATTACTGGAACTTCGTCAGCGTGCTGGCCTTCGACCGCGTGCCGATGCCGGATCACCCCACCTGGTACGACGACATCCGTCCCATTTTCGTCCAGTACGGCAACCTGTATCCCATCATGAGCAAGCACGTGGTGGATCTGGGCGACTACGACTCGGTGGTGCGCCACCTCGACATTCTCAAACTGGCGTTCCGCCTGCCGCTGAGCGATCCCAACCACATGCCGGTGACGCGCGACCTGTCGGACGACAAGCGAGCCATCATCCTCAAGTGGCTGGATCAGACCGACGCGCAGGGCAAGCCGCTCAAAGGGTCTCCTCCGCTCAAGGCCGCCGCGCCGGCCGCGCCCAAAGAGGTGGATGCCGACGCGGTGGCGGTGACATTGGACGCACTGCAAGTCGCCGGCAAGACCGCGGTGGTGATGCAACGCCAGGCGCAGCGCAAAGCCGCGCCGTCTCAGGATTGAGGGAGAACAGGCCATGATTCGTTTGCAACGCAGCATCATCCACGGCATCCGCGCCGCCAAAACCGCGGCCGAGTTGCATGTTTACCTGCAAAACGCGGTGGAGCTGGAGCACGCCACCATCCCGCCCTATCTGACCGCGATCTTCTCGCTCAAGCCCGGCTACAACGAGGAGATCCGCCAGTTGATCCACAGCATCGTGATGCAGGAAATGCTGCACATGTGCATAGCCGGCAACATCCTGATCGCCATCGGCGGACATCCGCAGATCAACACGCCGCAGTTCATCCCCAAGTATCCGGGGCCATTGCCGATGTCGATCGGCGGTGAGGGCTTCATCGTCGGCATCGAGCCTTTCTCCAAGGAGCTGGTGTTCAACACCTTCATGGTGATCGAGGAGCCGGAAGACCCGGTTCCGGTGGAGACGCCTAAGCTCGCGGAGGAGGAACCGGACTACGCCACCATCGGCGAGTTCTACGAGGCGATCAAGCAGCAGATCAAGCTGCTGGGCGACGGCATCTTCAAACCCGCCACCGTGCCCCTCCAGGTGCTGGGCTGGTTCTCTGCGGAGCGGCTGTTTCCCATCACCGACGTGGCCAGCGCCCTGCACGCCATCAACATCATCATCGTGGAAGGAGAGGGCACCAGCACCAATCCCAACCAGTCGCCGGACAACCCGGCGCATTACTACAAGTACGGCGAGATCTACTACGGCAAACGCATCGTGGCCACGCCGGACGGCGGCTACGCATACGCCGGAGCGGACGTCCCCTACGACCCGGCCGGCGTGTATCCGATGGTGTCCAACCCGCAGGATTACGACTACCAGGACAACACCCAGGCCAAGGTGAGGATGGAGGCTTTCGCCTACAGCTACAGCAGCCTGCTCAACGCGCTGCATCAAGCCTTCAACGGCGAGCCCAGGCGTATCGACACCGCCATCGGCCTGATGTACGACCTCAAGGTGCAAGCGGTCAGCCTGATGGAAACGCCGGTGGCGCCGGGCAGCGAGAAAACCGCCGGGCCCAGCTACCGCTACGTCAATACGCAAGGCGGCATGGACGCCGGCGCTTAGCCGCCTCAAGCGCATGAAGAAACCGCCCGGCGATGCCGGGCGGTTTTGTTTTCGCCTAGACGCGATCCTAGGCGGCGCCAGCGCGTCCGCTACTCGATCAGCCGCATATGCGCGCGCACCCAGTCGCGGTCCGCCGCCTCGAAATGCCACCACTCGGTGGCGATGCCGCGGAAGCCGGCGGCCTCCATGCAGCCGCGCAGCAGCCGGCGATTGGCCAGTTGCGTGTCGCTGAGCAGCCCCCTGGCCAGCATCTCCGCCTCCTGTTGCGGCTGCGCGCGCTCGGTGAAGTCATCGAAGCCGGTGCCCATGTCGAGCTCGCGCCCCGCCTCGTTCTCGACGGTGATGTCCACCGCCATGCCGAAACTGTGGATGGAGCCGCGCGCCGGATCGGCCACGTAAATGCGCTGCGGCGTGTCCTTGACGATATCCCACAGCACCCGCTGCACCCGGCCCGGCCGCAAGGCGTCGAAAACGCGCAGCCGATGCCCGGCCCGGCGGCTGGCCAGTTCGCCCGCGGCGCGGGCCAGCCGTTCTGCGGCCGCGCTATGCAGCAACGCCCGCGCCGACGGGCCGTACAGATCCCGGCCGACGAAGTTGTCGGCGCTGGCGTAGCGCAGGTCCAGCCTGACGCCGGCCATGCCCTCGATGGACAAGTATTCGGGATGGCTTGCCAGCTCTTCCAGCCTGATGGTTGCGTCCATGGCTCCTCCCTCGCCGCTGACCTGCCGCAAATCCGGCAAGCCGGCGCTTGAGCGATACTGTGAAGACGATCCGACTCCGACCTTGGACCATGGTAGGCTCGGAACGAATAATACCCATACAGGAAACCGAGATGACCCTGCCCCGCCCTTCGTCCTTGCTCCCGCTCGCGGCCCTGCTGGCCGCGGCGCTGCCCGCCCCGGCCCTGGCCGCCAAACCGCTGGTGTTCTGCACGGAAGCCTCGCCGGAAGGCTTCGATCCTGCGATGTGGGACAGCGCCACCACCTACAACATCGCCAAGCCGGTGTTCCAGGGCCTGGTCGAATTCAAGCGCGGCGGCGTGGCGCTGCGGCCCGGCCTCGCGGAAAGCTGGTCGGTATCGGATGACGGACTACTATATACGTTCAGACTGCGCCGCGGCGTCAAGTTCCATCAAACCGACTATTTCACGCCCAGCCGGGACTTCTCCGCCGACGACGCGGTCTTCACCATCAACCGCTGGATACGGCCGGACCTTCCCTTCAACCAGGCCTTCAAGACCCCGCTGACCGGACCGGACGGCTATGGCCTGTCCAAGCTGATCGAATCGGTGCGGAAAGTGGACGAGCACACCCTCCAGATCCGGCTGAAAGCGCGCAACGCCCCCTTCCTCACCTTCTTCGCGATGGGCTTCGCCGGCATGCAGTCGGCCGAATACGCCGACCAGTTGCTGAAGGCGGGCAAGCCGCAGCAGATCAACCTGCTGCCGGTGGGCACCGGCCCCTATCGCTTCAAGAGCTACGCCAAGGACGCCATCGTCCGCTATGAGGCCAACCCGCAGTACTGGGGCAAGCCGCAGAAAACCCGCAGCCTGGTGTTCGCCATCGTCGCCGACCCGCAGGTCCGCATCCAGAAACTGAAGGCCGGCGAATGCCAGGTGGCCGCGGCGGTGCGCGAGTCCGACCTCGACGCGCTCTCCGGCGACAAAAACATCAAGATCGCCGCCACCGGCGCCAGCAACATCTCCTACCTGGCCTATAACCTGAAGCGGCCGCAGTTCTCCAAGCGCGAGGTGCGGGTGGCGCTGGACATCGCGATCAACCGCGACGCGCTGTTCAAGGCATTGTTCCCCAAGGGCGGCGCCACCCAGGCGGTGAACCCCTTCCCGCCGTCCACCTGGAGCTGGAACCCCAAAACCCGCAACGAATACGATCCGGCCAAGGCCAAGGCCTTGCTGGCCCAGGCAGGCTACCCCAACGGCTTCACCGTCAACCTGTGGGCCTTGCCGGTGCAGCGCCCGACCAATCCCAACGGCAAGCTGATGGCGCAGATGATCCAGCAGGACTGGGCCCGCATCGGCGTCAAGGCCAACATCCAATCCTACGAGTGGGGCGAATATCTGAAACGCGCCGGCGCCGGCGAGCACGACGTCTACATGTCGGGCCTCACCAGCAACTCCGGCGACCCGGACGACTTCCTGTGGAACAGCCTGTCCTGCAGCGTCAGCAAGGGCGGCCAACGCTTCTGCAACGCCGAGTTCGAGCGACTGCTGCAGCTGGGCCGCCAGACCACCGGCCAAAAACAGCGGACGCCGTACTATCTGAAGGCGCAGGAAATCTTCAAGCGCGAGCGGCCATGGATCACCATCGCCCACTCCCGGATCTACATCCCGTTGCGCGCCAATGTGCAGGGCTTCATCATGAACCCCAACGGCTCTTTCGATTTCGAGGACGTATGGCTCAAGTGAACCCGGGCTGGCCGCAGGCCTTCGCCTGCCACCGCTACCAGGCGCTGCCGGACGGCCCCTCCCTGATCATCACCGGCGCGGTGCACGGCAACGAAGTGTGCGGCGCCATCGCCATCCGCCGCGCGATGGCGGAGCTGGAACGGGGGGCGCTGGCGCTGCGCGCCGGACAGCTGACCCTGGTGCCGGTGGCCAATCCGCTGGCCTACCGGCTGGGCCAGCGCGGCGGCGACCGCAACCTGAACCGCAATCTCGCGCCCTGCGATCATCCGCGGGACTACGAGGACCATGTCGCCAACTGGCTGTGCCCGTTGCTGGCCGAGCATCAGGTCCTGCTCGATCTGCATTCCTTCCAGTCGCCCGGACAACCGTTCGTGTTCCTGGGCCCCGCCGACAACGACGGCGAGCTGGAGCCGTTCGTCCACGCGGCCCGCGAGGAAGCGCTGGCGCGGCGGCTGGGCGTCGCCGACGCGGTGGACGGCTGGCTGTCCACCTACGCGCTGGGCGTGGAGCGGCGGCGGCAGTCGCCGGCCGGCGACGCGGCGCTGGCCGAGCTCAACGCCGACCCGCGCTACGGCGTGGGCACCACCGAATACATGCGCAGCCAGGGCGGCTGGGCGCTGACCTTGGAATGCGGCCGCCACGACGATCCGGCCGCGCCGGAGATCGCCTACCGCGCGATCCTCAACACCCTGGCCCACCTCGGCATGGTGGACGCGCCCGATCCCGCCCCGCAGCCGATGGCCTTGCTCAGCCTTTATGAAGTGGTGGACAAGCGCGACGACGCCGACAGTTTCGCCCGCGCCTGGAGCAGCTTCGACAGCGTCCGCCAGGGCGAGCTGATCGGCCGCCGCGCCGACGGCAGTCCGGTCACGGCGCCTGACGATGCCCGCATCGTGTTTCCCAATCCCCGGGCCCAGGCCGGCCAGGAATGGTTTTATCTGGCCAAACCGTCAGCCCGGCTGGAAAACGGCCAATCCTAGCGCCTCGGCGGCCCGGCATCGACGGGCTTGCCCATCGCCAGCGGATGCCGCACCGGGAATGGCGCCGATTCGAATTTTCAATAGCGGATTATTCGAATCAATAACAATCGCCTCCGCTTATCACCCGATAACCGCCAACCTCCAGAAAACTGGAGTTCCTCCTCGTAGGACAACAAGGCAAAATCCAGCGACAAAACCAAATATCCTGGCTCGCCAGCCCATCCAGCGCCGCGCGTGAAACAAGGGGAGTGGAAAATGAATAAACCTCTGACCGCCACTTACTCGCCGGACGACGACAGGCTGAGAATCTACGCGCGCGGCAAGCTGAGCGATCCGCTGCGCTCCATGCTGGAACATCAAGGTTTCCACCTGTTGCCCGAGGCCATGGTTTTCGTATCCGCGTCCGGCTGGTCGCTGCGCCAGGAAAACCTGCTGCTGCAGCTATGCGGCATGATAGAGGACGACGCCGTCTGGCATGGCGATCTCTATCTGCCCTATATCGAGCACATTCCCTACCGGGACCTGCCGCCCGGCACCGGTCCGTGGTACGACCCCCGTTACTGGCAGGTCCGCGCCGCCGCCCTGGCCGGCCGCCAGCATCCGGAAGAAAAAGTGCTGCTGGAGCTGCGGCTGGCCCGCATCGCCCCGCTGCGCAGCCAGATCGCCAGCCTGGAGTCCAGTCTGACGGACGAGGAACTGCGCGCGCCGGGCCCGCCCCGCGGCTGGTCGAACGACTGTCTGACGCTGTGCCGGCTCAAATTGCAGCTGTCCTACTGCCTGCGCTTTCAGCAGGCAGCGCGCCTGGCGGCCTGAGCGCGAGCGCTCCCCAAGCCAGGCCTCGGCGCACGGTCCGCCCTTCCCGTTCCGCCGCCGCGCCTGCCAATCCGTTTGCGCAGCGCGCTCCTCCTTGCCGCGGCATGGCCGCTTGGACAGGCCCAGAATGCCGAGGCCGCTTGACCCATTAGAATGTCCAGCTTCCATCTGAACGGGCCCAGAGCGAGCCATTCCCGAGTGAAAAGGGCAATGCGGCGTCTGCTCCCCGATCCCGTCCGCCGCCTGAAAAGGAATATCGCCGATGACGTACGCCATGCTGGCCCCGGATCAATTCACCGACGAGCACAAAAGCTTCCTGGCCGGATTTCGCCAATCGATAGAAATGCTGTCCAAAAGCTCGGACATGATGCTGGGCGCCAAGGACATCCATTCCCGGCACCTGATCTCCACCGATGCCTACGCCAGGATCGTGGCGCTGAAACAGGGCGGCGACGTCTCCGGCCGGCTGGACTGCGAAATGCCGTGCGAAGGCACCGCCGAATTCGCCGACAGCTATGTGAGCGAGGATCTGTCGCTGATGCGCGGCGGCAAAATCGAGCGCAAGATCGCCACGCTGAACATCCACGAATACGCCGACGGCCTGAAGGCCCGCGTATTCAACAAGCACATGCTGGTCCACCACCCCAGCCAGTCGATCCTCGGCACCATCTACAGCGGCCAGGACGTCGAAATAGGCAATTTCCTCAACATCATCCCCAATTACGTGCTCGAGTTCGGCGCCGGCTGCAGCCTGGAGCAGGGCTCGCCCTACAGCAGCCTGGAAGGCGTGACGCTGACCGAATACGAACAGGAGGTCTGCTTCCTGCTGCTGCTGAACTGGGAGTTCAAGCAGATCGCCGCCTTCATGGACAAGTACCGGCCGCGCAACGCGCCGCGCACCACCGACTCGGTGATCAAGTGCAAGAACTACCTGTGCGAGAAGTTCGGCATCGAGCAGGCCCGGCTGCAGACGCTGAAGGCATTCCTGGTCCATCACGGCCTGCATCGCAAGATCCCGCGCTCGCTGTTCAACCGCCTGATCGGCTCCAAGCTGCTCTAGCCCCCGCCTCCGCCCAGCATCCAGGCGCAGGCATCCCGGCCTGCGCCATGCCGAGCCGGACACGCCGGCGCTTACAGCAGAAACAGCTTCAGACCCAGCGTGACGCCGCTGCGGTAGAAGCCCCCCAGCTCGCTGCCGGCGCCGCCCTCGCCCAGAATCAGCATCGCGAAGCCGGACAGGCGCGGCTGCAGCCGGCGCTCGCCGTACAGCGTCCAACCCTGGCTATGGTCGTCCCGGTTGCGCGTCCACTCCAGCCGCCAGTAGCGCTCCAACTCCTGCGGGTTGCTCTGCACGCTGGCCCACAGGTAATGGCGGCCGCGCAGCGCCGCGGGATCGGCCTGCGACGTGGCCGCGCCGTTGTCGCCATTGAACAGGTATTCGGCCGACCACACCCGGCCGGCGGCGCTGGTGTAGCTGGCGCCGCCCAGCCAGCGCGCGGCCGTCGCCGCGCCGCGCCGCTGGGCGGACGCCTCGCCGTAAAGCAGCCAGGCGTCGTCGGGCGTGTACTGGGCGAAAGCGCCGAGAAAAGGCCCCTGGCGCTGGCTGCGCGCCTGGCTGAACACCAGGCTGGCCAGCGAATCGTCGCCCTGCCGGTCCAGCTTCAACAGCACGGTGTCCCGCTGCCTGGGCTGGGCCAGGGTCCGGGTATCGGACACGTAGGCCGAGGTCAGCCGCCAGCCGCCGCCGCTGTGGGTCCAGCGCGCCAGATCGATGCCGGGCGTGTCGGCCAGCGGATTGGTCCGGCCGCTGTCGAAGTAGAAAGGATTGCTGGGGGAACGGAAATTGGCCGGCCCCCAGCTGAATTTCTCGCGGCCGGCCGCCAGTTGCTCGCCGCCGCTGGCCAGGCTGAAATAGCCCTGGTTGAGGCTGGCCTGGCCGTCGCTGCGGCAATCCGCGCCGCCGGGCGGGCAGGCGCGCAGCCAGCTCAGCCTGGGCGCCAGTTCCACGCGCAGCGCGTCGCGCCTGAGCGTCAGGTCCAGCCGCCCCTCGGCGTGGTATTGCCTCTGCGGCAGCGGCGCCGGGGAGGTCAGCCGGTAGGCGTCGCCGTATAGCCAGGTCTCCAGGCTGGCGTCTGTCCGCCACGCCTCGCCGCCGTCGCCTTCGGCGGCGTGGACGCCGGCGCACAGCAGCAGCGCGGCCAGACCGGCCGCGCCGCGCTCAGAGATTGTCCACCTGGAATTCGGCATCGGCGAAGGTCTTCACCCGCAGCTCGCCGTACTTCAGCGTGGTGCGGGCGTCGGTCAGCGCGTCGTTGATCTGCATGGCGCTGACGAAGGGAATGCTCTTGCCGCCCACCTTGACCGTGTTGTCGTACTGGAAGCTGGCCTGCTTGAGCAGCTTGCCGGACAGGCTGTAGAACTGCGCCTGCACGCCGACCATCCGCTTTTCCGACACCCAGTAGACGATGCGGTCGTAGGTGCTCTGCTTGTTGGCCGACTTCAAGTCCAGCACGTAGCAGGGCTCGCCGTTCAGCGTCTCCTCGCGCAGCAGCTTGGCCGCGTAGTCCTTGGCGTAATTGGTGGCGGCGATGTCGCCTATCGCCGCCTGGCCGGACAGCCGCAGCCGCGGCGAGATCGCCACCGGCTTCTTCAGCCCGGGCTTGCTCAGCCACATATTGCGGTCCACCTGCAGCATCTTGGAGCCCTTGTTGCTCAAGGGCTCCCTGACTTCGGCCAGGCTGGCGGTCTTGTTGGCCCGCACGTCCAGCCGCATCGGCTGCAAGTCTTCGCTGGCGCTGCCGCTGTTGGCCAGCCTCACCTCCCAGGCAAGCCCCGGCAGATCGCCGCCGCGCGCCTGATCGGACTGGCGCAGCAGCTCCTGCGCGTCCGGCGCCGCCATGGCCGCCGGCGCGGCGATCAGGCCGACCAGCAGCAGGCCGGCCGCCATCGTCATCGTTTTCATGCGCTCCCCTTTCTCAGCTGTGCGCCAGCGACAGCGTGATCTGCTGGCCCGACGCCTTGCGCGCCGGCAGCCAGGCGGCGACGATGCTCAGCGTGCCCAGCAGCAGCATCGCGAACACGGTCCGGGCCGGATCGAAATCGATGTACAGCGGCACGCTGACGCTGTTGCCCGGCGGCACGTACTGGATGTTGGCGCCGTTGACCGCGTGGCTGGCCAGCCAGAACAGCAGCAGCCCCAGCAGGCAGCCCAAGACCACTTGCAGGCAGGCCTCGGCGATGAACAGCCCCACCACGCGGACGCGGCGGTAGCCCATCGCCCTGAGCGTGCCGATCTCGCGCGTGCGCTCCAGCACGCTCATGCTCATCGCGTTGGCGATGCTCAGCACCACGATGGCGAGCACGATGCCCAACAGCAGCGTGAAGATCAGGTCATACATATTCTTCACCTGCTTGTAGTAGAGCGACATGTCCTGCCAGGTGCGCACTTCCAGGTCCAGGCCGGCGGCCTGGAAATCGGCCTGCAGCCGGTCGCGCAGCGCGATAGTAGTGGCCTCGTCCGGCGCCGGCGTGGTCAGCATCGCCAGCATGCCCTTGTCCAGCTGGCCGCCGGCCTTCGCCGGCGTGTTGATCAATACCGTCAGCCACTCGGCCTGCTCGCCGACGTCCTTCAGAGACCGCGTCAGCTGCAGCGGCACCAGCAGGAACTTGTCGTTGGTGGCGGTGTTGCCGGTATTGATCACGTCGTTGACTTCGACGTCGGCGGCGTTGGCCTGGCCATGGATGGTGCCGACCAGCAGCGAGGCCTCGCCGCCGCGCTTCAGCCCCAGCACCGCGGCCAGCGCCTCGCCGACCGACACGCCGTTGGGCTTGTCGGCGACGATGTTGCGGTGCACGCCGCTGAGCGGTCCCAGTATCAGCTGCAGCGCGGACGGGTCTATGCCCTCGGCGATGAAGATGGTGCTGTTGCGGCCGTTGGAAATCATGCCGTCCAGCCCCATCCGCGGCAGCACGTGGCCCTGCGGCAGGCGCTTGCGGACGATGGCGTCCACCTTGGCGATCTCGGCCGGCGTCAGCAGGTAGCGCGCCGGATGCAGCTTGCCCTCGGTGCGCCAGCCGCGCTTGTTGACCGACAGGTGGCCTATCATCTCGCCGTGGATGGAGAGATTGGCCAGGCCGGTGTAGATGGTCTGGGTATAGCCGGCGAACAGCGCCAGCGCGGCGATGCCGAAGGCGATGGACAACAGGGTGACCAGGCTGCGGCGGCGGTTGCGCAGCAGATTGCGCCACGCCATCACGATGGGGTTCATGTCAGGCTCTCCGCGTTGAGTTTCAGCATGCTCTCCTCGTAGGAGGCCTCGGCGATCTCGCCGTCGCGCAGCGCCAGATGGCGCGACACCCGCGCCAGCAGCCTGGGATCGTGGGTGGACAGCACGAAGGTGACGCCGGTCTTGTGGTTCAGCGCCTGCATCAGGTCTATCACCTCGCGGCTGGTGCGCGAGTCCAGGTTGGCGGTCGGCTCGTCGGCGATCACCAGCGAGGGCTCGGTCACCATCGCCCGCGCGATCGCCACCCGCTGCCGCTGGCCGCCGCTGAGCTTTTCCGGCGGATGATCGGCGAAAGCCTCCAATCCCACCTTCTGCAGCCACGTCCGGGCGCGCTCCCTGGCCTGGGCCTTGGCAATGCGCTGGCAGTAAAGCGGCAGCATCACGTTCTCCAGCGCCGACAGCACCGGGATCAGGTTGAAGTTCTGGAACACGAAGCCGATCTCGCGGCTGCGGTAGTCGGACAGGGCGTTGTCGTCCAGGCCGGCGACATCCTGGCCGCGGAACAGCATCCGGCCGTAGCTGGGGCTGTCGATCAGGCCCAGCAGGTTGAGCAGGGTGGACTTGCCGGAGCCGGACGGCCCCCAGATCGCCAGAAAGTCGCCGGGCTGGACCGCCAGCGACGCGTGGCGCAAGGCCTCGATCCGGGTTTCGCCCAGCAGGAAGGTGCGGCCCGCGTCCTGCAGCTCGACGATGGGTCCGCTTGCCGATGGTTTGACTGCTGTACTCATGAAGCGCTCGCTCGTTTTTCGAAAGGGAAAGTCGGCATGGCTGTTAATGAATATATCATTTAATAAATTCAACAACCATGACAAAGGATTCAACAGGATGGCTCGCCGGCCAGGTGGGCGATCAAGGCCGAGTAGTCGCGGCGCTTGGCCTCCTCGGTCAGCGGCCCCAGCAGCCGGCACAACGCCGGCGCCAGCCTGGGCTGCAGGCCGCTGGCCAGCGCGTGCTCGCACTCCCAGCGCAGGTCCTTCTCCAGATTGGCCAGCGAGAAACGCGGCGCGTGGTCGCCGTCCAGATAGCGCTGCCCCAGCCGCCGGTACAAGGGCGAGGCCAGGCCGCTGCCGTCCAGCGCGTCGAGAAAGCTGTCCACCGCCAGGCCGTGCGCCCGGAGCAGCGCGATCGCCTCGCCCAGCCCGCCCGCCATCACGCCCACCAGCAGGTTCAAGGCCAGTTTGGCGGTATTGCCCGCGCCCAACCCGCCCAAGTGGTGAACGCCGCGCCCCAGCGCCCACAGCAGCGGGCTCGCCCACTCTACGTCCTCCTCCGCGCCGCCCACCAGGAAATGCAGGGTGCCGTGGCTGGCGTCGTGCACGCTGCCGGTCATCGGCGCCTCCACCAGCGGCCAGCCGGCCGCCGCGGATTCGGCGCCCAGCGCGGCCAATTGGGCGGGCTGATGGGTGCCCAGGTCCACCAGGCGGCGGCCGGCGGCCGGCACGCTGGCGATGCCCTGATCGCAGAACAGCAGCGCGCGCAGCGCGGCGCTGTCGGTCAGCACCGTCGCCACCCAGTCGGCCCCGGCCACCGCTTCGGCCGGCGTCGCATGCGCGCTGGCGCCGGCGTCCCGCAACGGCGCCGTCCGCTCCGGGCTTCGGTTATAGACCCGTACCTCCCAGCTCAGGCCCAGCAGCCGCAGTCCCAGCGCCGTTCCCATCGCGCCGCAGCCGATCAAAGCCAGCCGCTTTCTCCCACTCCGCCTGTTCATGCCGCCTCCCCCGCCACCTCGACCAAGGCCTTGAAACGCTCGCGCCGGCACAGCGCGGCGAAGTAGTCTGGCACCTCGTCCAGGCGCAATCTGTCGGAAAACATCAGCTCCAGCGCCGGCGCGCAGTCGGCCATCGCCGCCTCCACTTCGCCGCGCAGGCCGATCGGATCGCCGATCACGAACTGCAGCGAAATCTCTCGCTGCATCAGCGCGCCCCAGTCCAGTTCGAAACGGCCGGCCTGCGATCCCGCGCCGACCAGCCGGCCCCGCGGCCTCAGCGCGGCCAGCGCGGTCTTCAAGCCGCGCTCGCCGCCCACCGCGTCCACCGCGGCGTCGAAAACGCCGGCCAAGCCCGGCCCCGCGTCCGACAGCGGCTGCCCGGCCGCGATCTCCGCCACCGCCAACCCACCGGACAGCGCGCGCGCCGCGCGGGCGGGATTGGCTTCCAGCAGCAAGACTTCGACGCCCCGGCGCGCCGCCAGCCAGGCGGTCAGCACGCCTACCGGACCAGCCCCCACCACCGCCAGGCGCTCGCCCGGCGCCAGCGCCAGACGCTGCAGCGCGCCCAGCGCGGTCGGCATCACGTCGCCGGACAACAGGCCCAAGCGCGGATCCGCGCCAGCGGCCAGCGGCGTCAGCGCGACATCCGCCCGCGGCACCCGCACGTACTCGGCCAGGCCGCCGTCCAGCCGCGGCTGCAGGCCGGAGAAGCCGAACAACCGCCGCTCGCCGCACTGGGCGTGCCGCCCGGCCGCGCACTGCGCGCAGGCGCCGCAGGCGATGAAATCGGCGCAGGCCGCGCGCAGGCCGGGCCGCAAAAGCTTCACCGCAGGCCCCACCGCCGCCACCTCGCCGACGAACTCGTGCCCGATCACCGTGCCCGGCTCGAAACCCGGCACCGCGCCGCGGTAGATGTGCAGATCGGTGCCGCAGGTGGACGCGTGGGTGACCCTGAGCAGCGCGTCGTCCGGCTCCAGCAGCGCCGGCCGCGGCAGCGTCGCCAGCCGCAGCCGCTGCGGCCCTTCCCATACCACCGCCCGCATCGTGTTCATGTCAGCTCCATCGCAAACCGGTAAGCCGCCTCCAGCGCCGCGGCAAGATTGACGCCGGAGAAGCCGCCGTCGGCCGCCCCCAGCACAGTGCAGGGAATGCCGGCCCGCCTCAGCGCGTCCTCCGGCCCCGGACGCGGCGCCTGGCCGGCGGCGATCACCACGCTGCGCGCCGGCAGGCTGCGCGCCGCGCCGCCGCGCTCGCGCACGATCACCGCGTCGCCGGTGATCTCGACGACGTCGATCCGGCTCAGCAGCCGCACGCCCTCGCGACGCAGCGCGTCCATCAATATCCAGCGCGTGGTGCGGCCGACGCGGTGAGCGAACTTGCGGCCGGAGCGCTGCAGCAGCGTGATCGCCGGCGCCTCATCGTCCGCGCCGCCGTCCAGATACGGCGCCAGCGCCTCCGCCGGCAGGCGCCGCGCGAGGTAGGCCCGGGCGCCACGGGTCAACTCGCCGCGCTTGGCCGCCAGGTATTTCGCCAGATCGCAGGCGATGCCCCCACCGCCGATCACCACCACCGGAAACGCCACCGGACAACCCTGCTCCAGCACCTCGGCGTAGTCCCGCACATGCGGCAGCCCCAACCCCGGCACGCCTTCCGGCCGGCGCGGCGCGGCGCCCTGCGCCAGCACCACGTGGTCCCAGCGCGCGGCGTCGACCGCGCGCGCGTCGAAACGACAGCCCAGCCGCACCGCCACGCCTGCGCGCAGCAGCTCGCCGCGGTAATGGCGGATGGTGGCGGCGAACTCCTCTTTTTGCGGAATGCGCGCGGCCAGCCGCAATTGGCCGCCCAACTCGTCCTCGGCCTCGAACAGCGTCACCCGCGCGCCGCGCCGCGCCAGGAACAAGGCCGCGCCCATGCCGCTGATGCCGCCGCCGGCCACCGCCACCTCCAGCGTCCGCGGCAGCGGCGGGTAGCGCCCTTCGTCCGGCAGGCCGCAATCCGGATTGACGCTGCAGCCGACTGGCTGGCCGGTCAGCACGTGGTCCAGGCAGCGCTGGTTGCAGGCGATGCAGGCGTTGATTTCGTCGAAGCGGTTGGCCGCGGCCTTGCCCGCCAGCGCGGGGTCGGCCAGAAAGGGACGCGCCATCGCGATCACGTCGGCGCAGCCGTCCAGCAGCAGCGCCTCGCCGTCGCGCGGGTCGTTGACGCGGTTGCTGACCGCCAGCTTCAGTTGCGGATAACGCCGCCGCGCCAAGCGGGCGGCGTCGGCGAAAGCCGCGCGCGGCACCGCCATCGCGATGGTCGGCACCTCGGATTCGTGCCAGCCTATGCTGACGTTGAGCAGATCGATGCCGTAGGGCAGCAGCTTGCCGACCAGCGCCATCGACTCCTCGGCGTCCAGTCCGTCAGGCAGCAGATCCATGCAGGGCAGGCGGAAGATCAGCGGAAAATCCGGGCCGACGCGGCGGCGCACCGCGGCGGCGATTTCAACCGCCAGCCGCGCGCGGTTGTCGAAACCGCCGCCCCAGCGGTCGGTGCGCTTATTGCAGGCCGGGGCCAGGAACTGGTGCACCAGAAAGCCCTGGCCGAACAGCAGCTCGATCGCGTCGTAGCCGGCGGCGACGGCGCGGGCCGCGCAATCGGCGTGGGCGGCGATGGTCGCCTGGATCTCGGCCTCCCCAAGCGGCCTGGGCGTGAATACGCTGGACGGCAGCCGCTCGGCCGACGACGACACCATGCCGCCGTGAAAGGCCTCGCGGCCGAAATGCAGAATCTGCAGCGCGATGCGGCCGCCGACTTCATGCACCGCGCCGGTGATCAGCCGGTGCGGCTCTATTTCGTCGTCGCGGCACAGCGCGAAGCCGCCCTTGGTGGTCTTGCCCGCCTCGTCCGGCGCGCAGCCGGCGCTGACGATCAGCCCGACGCCCTCCCGCGCGCGCAGCGCGTAAAACGCCGCCATCCTTTGCCAGGCGTCGTCGCACTCGTCCAGGTTCAGGTGCATCGAGCTCATCAGCAGCCGATTGGGCAGCCGCAGCCTATTCAGCCGGATGGGCGAGAACAGCTGGCCGAGCAAGGGCCGGGCTTCAGGCACACAGCCCTCCGTCGACGACCAGCACGTGGCCGGTGATGTAGCTGGCCGCGCTCGAACACAGGAAGCCGACGGTCTGCGCCACCTCCTCCGGCTTGCCGAAGCGCGCCAGCGGAATTTGCCTGGCGCGGGCATCCTCCAATAGCGCCGCGCCTTTGTCCGACGCCTTCATTTCAGTCAGCATGTCGGTGTCGATGAAGCCCGGCGCCACCGCGTTGACGCGTATGCCGTAGCGGCCGACCTCGCGCGCCAGGCCGCGGGTCAGCGCCAGCAAGCCGGCCTTGGCCGCCGCGTAATTGGCTTGGCCGACCTGCGCCCGCATGCCGCCGACCGAGGCGATGTTGACGATCTGCCCGCTCTTGCGGCTCATCATCGTCTGCAGCGCGGCGCGCGCGCAGTGGAAGCTGCCGTCCAGATTGCTGCCCAGTACCGCGCTCCAGTCGTCGGCCGGCATCATCGCCAGCAGGCCGTCGCGGACGATGCCTGCGTTGTTGACCAGGGTCTGCACCCAGAAGCCGCGCTGGCGGATGTCGGCGAACATCGCCGCCACCGCGTCGCGGTTGGACACGTCGGCGCGAATCGGATAGGCCTCGCCGCCCGCGGCCCGGATCGCCGCGCAGGCGTCCTCGGCCGCGGCGCCGTCCAGCCGGTAGTTGACGAAGACCGGCAGCTTGCGGCCGGCCAGCTCCAGCGCGATCGCGCGGCCTATGCCCCTCCCCGCGCCGGTGACCAGCGCCGCCTTGCGCAAGGCGAGCGGCAGTGCGTGTTCACTCATTCGGATTCTCCATATGGCCGCCGCGCCCCGGCGCGCAGCGCGAAAACAACGGCGCTCACCGGCGCAGCCCCAGCGCGCAGAACGCGCCGGCGGCGTCGTTGCCCAACACCAGCGCGGCGGCGTCGTCCGACAAGGCGCCGCCGCCGGCGGCCTGCGCCAGCGCCGGATCGGCGTCCGCCGCCACGTCCGGCGTGGCCGGCGCGCGACGGCTTGCCAGCGAAGCGGCGGCCAGGGCCACCTGCAGCGCGCCGCTCCAGCTCTCGCCCTCCCCCGCCAGCGCCCGCGCGGCCAGCAGCTTGCACGGCTGCCCGGCGCGCTCCGCCAGCCAGCGTTGCAAGGCCCGCGTCTCCAGCTTTTCGTGATCGCGGCCCGCGCCGCCGGCGCCCGGCAGTAGCAGGGCCGGCTCGGCGTCGGCCGCGCCGCGCCAGCCGTCCAGCAGCGATTGGACCGCGTCGCCCCGGCCCAGCCGGCCGGCATGCCAGCCGCCCAGCCTGGCGTAGACGCGCGCGCCGCGCGCCGCCGCGTGCTCCGCGTCTTCCAGCACCAGCATGCACGCGCCCTCGGACGGGATCAGCCCGCCGCCCCGTTCGCCGAAGAAGGCCGGCCTGCCGGCCAGCGCGGCGTCGCCGTAATAATCGCGGCAGAAACGCAAGGCGAAGCGCGACAACGCCTCCACGCCGCCCGCCAGCGCGACCCGGGCTCGCCCTGAGCGGATCAGGCCGGCGGCGCGCGCCACCGCCTGCAGCGAAGCCAGCGGCCCCGAAGCCAGCACCGAGCTGGGGCCGCGCAGGCCGAAGCGGATCGCCATCTGGCCGCAGGCGATATTGCGCGCCACCAGCGGGAATTCGGCCGGATTGATCCGCTCCGGCCGCCCCTGCAGCAGCGGCAGCGAAAACTTGTGCACCGAGGTCTGCTCGGAGCGCGCGGTGCCCAACAGCGTCGCGCAGTCTTCCGGCGCCTCGCCGTCGCCGTAGCCCGCGTCCTCCAGCGCCGATCCGGCGGCGAAGCTGGCCAGCATCATCGGCTTGTCCATCAGCCGCAGCGCGCGCTCGTTGAAATAGCGGGTGCGCGGATAATCGCCGACGCTGGCGATCAGGGACTCGGCGTGCGGCGGCGACGCCGCCTCCGGCCAGGCGGAGAACACGAAGCGGCCATTGAGCGCGCCATCCAGCCCCACGCCATGCGGACCGACCACGCCGATGCCGGTAATCGCCACGTCACGCATGTCCATCCCCCCGGTAATGGCCGAACACGATGCAGGAGCAGGCGCCGCCGAAGCCGAACGATTGCGACAGCGCCCGCCGCAGCGCAGCCGGCCTGGCCTCGGCCCCGACCAGGCGGCTGCGCAGCTCCGCCTCGTCGCCGCGGGTGTGCAGCGTCGGCGGAATCAAACCGCTTTCCAGCGCCAATACCGTGGCGGCCGCTTCCAGCGCGCCGGCCGCGCCCATGCAATGTCCGATCGAGGCCTTGTTGGAGCTGATGTGAAGCCGCTCGGCGGCGTCGCCGAACACCAGATTGATCGCGCGGATCTCGGACGCGTCATTGTGGCGGGTGCCGGTGCCGTGGCAATTGATGTAGTCGATGTCCGCCGGCGCGAGGCCGGCGTCGTCCAGCGCGCGGCGTATCGCCAGCGCCTCGCCGGCGCCGTCTTCCGAGGTGGCGGTCAGGTGGTGGCCGGTGTTGGACAGGCCGTAGCCCAGGATCTCGGCATGGATGCGCGCGCCGCGCGCGCGGGCCGACTCCAGCGTTTCCAGGTGGAACAGGCCGGCGCCTTCGCCGATGAAGAAGCCGTCGCGCTCGCTGTCGAACGGCCTGGGCTCGCCCGTGGTGATCGAATACAGGCCGTTGAAGGCCGCGTGTATCATCTCCGCCAGCACGTCGCCGCCGCCGGACAGGCAGCGGTCGCACTCGCCGCCGCGTATCAGGTCGAAGGCGTAGCCCAGCGCGTCGGTGGTGGACGAGCAAGCGGTGGACACCAGCGACGATGGTCCGGTCAGATTGTGCCGCCGCGCCAGGAAGTCCAGCTGGTAATGGGCCGGTATCGTTTCCGCCGCCACCGGCGACGGCCGCCCCGCCTCGTAGGCGGCGCCGTATTCGCGCATATTGCGCATGCCGGCGCACAGCGTGCCCAGCACGCAGCCGACGCGGTCGGCGTCATCGAATACCGGCCCCAGGCCGGCGTCCCGCAACGCCTCTGCGGCGGCCAGCTCCAGAAAGTAGGCGCTGTCCTCGCCCGGGTCGCCGCAGCCCGCGCGCGCGCCGGCATCCTCCAGCAATTCCGCCGGCGCCTCGCCGCCCTGAGCGCTGCGGTAAACCGAGGCGTCGAAGCCTTGTATCGGCCGCCGCGCGCTCTCGCCACCCGCCAGCGCCTGCCAGAAGCGCTGCAAACCCGCTCCGTAAGGCGACACCACGCCGATGCCGGTGATCACCACTCTTCGCTTGTCCATGCCCCCTCCCGCCGCCGCGCTAGCGCCGCACGCCGGCTATCGTCAATTCCACGGTCAGCACCTTGTCCCCGCCCACCTCGCCCAGCCCGCTGACCGCGTACATCGCGCTGCCCGGCGTCGGCTTCACCTCCAGCGCGTAATCCACCCGCTCGTCCGGCCGGACGAAACGATGGAAATAGGACTTGCGCACCCCGGCCAGCACGCCCAGCGTTTCCGGCGTCCAGTCCTCCGCGCCGCAGCGTATCGCCACCCCGGCCAGCTGCGCGGCCGCTTCCAGCAGGTAGACGCCGGGCACGATGGGCTCACCCGGAAAGTGTCCGCGCAGGTGGGGATGATCGGCCCGCCAGCTGGCGCCGCCGCTGGCCTTCCAGCCATCCACCTCGGCGTCGCTGAGGAAGAAGGCGTCGCCGGCGTGCGGCAGCAGCGCCGCCAGCTCCTCGCCGGAGAATTGCCGCGCCGCCACGGCTACAGGTCCTCCTCGACATCGAAGGCCGTCACCGCTTCCAGATCCAGCTCGATGAAGCGGCGGGCCGCGCCATCTCCGAAGGCGTCCAGCACGTAGCGCGCCAGCGTGCGTATGCTGTTGACCACCTTGGGGTTGAAGTTCTCGGGGATCACCGCGTCCAGCAACTCGTGCAGCGTGGCGATGGCGTCGAAGGCCTCGATGGAGTCCAGGCCGATCTGGTTGATCAGGTCGGCGTCGGCCGGCAGCGGCTGGTCTTCGTCCAGCTTCAGCAGCCGGACCAGGAAGTCGCGCAGCTTGTCCTCCAGCGCGGCCTCGAGCGCGACGGTGGCGTCGTTCATTGCAGTCTCCTCCGTTGGTAATCAGGCGGCGTGGCCGCGTATCGCGTGGAAAAAGCCCGGGTAGCGGTCGTTGACCGCGCCGAAGCCATGCTGGCGGTACCAGCCGCGGACCTCGGGCCTGCCGTGGCGGAACTGGTGCGGCGGCATCACGTTGTCGAAGGACAGGAACACCGAGCTGCGGTACAGCTCGCCCAGCGTCGGCCGGTCCGGATAGATGGGAAAGCGGTCCTTGTTCACCCGGTACTGGGCTTTGAGGAAGCGCAGCACCAGCGGGAAGAAGACGGCGATATAGGCGTGGCACAGCGCGATCGTCATCCAGTGCGGAAGCCGGTGGCCCAGCTTGAGGAAATGGCTGTCCCGCTGGCGGTACAGCCCGGCCCAGAAGCTGTCCTCCTCCGGCAGCGGATACAGCCAGGTCATGAAGTCGCCGCCCGGCGCCACCAGCGCGCCGATCGCGCGGAAGGCGCGCAGCGTGTCCGGCGTGTGGTGCAGCACGCCTATGCTCATCGCGAACTGCAGGCTGTGATTGGCGAACGGCGGGAACCAGACGTTGGCCTGGACGAAATGCAGATTGGGCAGATCGCGGTTTTCCCAGGCGGCGCGGGCGATGGCGTTGGACTGATCTATCGCCACCACCTGGTGCTGCGGAAAACGCCGCGCCAGCTCGCGCGCCTTCTCGCCGCTGCCGCAGCCGGCGTCCAGCAGCCAGGCTCCGGACGCGCGCGCGGACAGGCCGGGCGTGAACTCGCCGACGAACCAGTCCATGAACTTGCCTATCTCGTAGCCGTACACCACCGCGCGGCGCTCGGCGCGGCCGGTTTGCCGCTTGTTCCACTGGTAGGTGAAGCCGCTGCGGGTCCTGGCCACCAGGCCGTCCTGCAACAAGAGGCGCGGCACGCCCTGCACCACCGGGTAATGACGGCGGCAGCCGACGCAGCTGAGTTCGCCGTCCTCGAACTCTCCCTCCTGCTCCCCGCTTCCGGCCACATGCAGTTCGCCGCGGCAATGGGGACAGCGGAGTATGGCCAGCAATTCGCGTTTCATCGTTGTCTGCTCCAGCTAGGTTTGTGATCAGGCCGGCTGCCGCTCGAACGCGCCGCTACGCGCGCGCTGGCCGAAACGGGCGTCCAGCGCGTAGCGGGTGCTCAGCCGCAGCGCGGCCTCGACATCCGGCAACGCGATGCCGGCGGCGGCCAGCTCCGCCTGCGTGGCCGCGCAATCGAAATCGCGCTCCTCGGCCAGGTAGGCGCGGTAGGTGCGCAACAGCAGCTTCAGCGGGCTCAGGTGGAAACGGCGCAGCTCTTCCGGCGACGCCATCGCCTCCAGATCCTCCGGGCGGAACATCCTCGGCTTGGCCGGCGCCCTGCCATTGCCATCCGGCCGGCGCTCGGCCAGCTCCTGGTACATCAGACCGAAGATGCGCTCGAAATCCGGACTGTTGGCCAGACCGGCGGTCAGGTGATAGCAGCGTCCGACGGCATGGGCGGACGCGTCCAGGTGCAGCATCGCCTCGCACACGTAATCCGCCGGCACCAGATCGGGCCGGGCCCCGGCGTTCGCCGGCAGCACCGGCATGCGGCCGCGCTCGGCCAGCTTGAGGAATTCGTAGTAACCGAAGAACTTGCGTATGCGCCCGGCGCGCGACTCGCCGATGATCTGGCTGGGCCGATAGACGGTCAGCGGCAGCCACCCGCTCGCCTGCCAGACCAATTGCTCCGCCTCGAATTTGGACTGCTCGTAGCCGTTGCAGAAAGCCTGCCCCTGGTCGAGCTCATCCTCGCCCAGCCGCCCGCTCCGCCGCCCGGACACGTAGGCGGTGGACACGTAGTTGAGCCGGAAATCGGCCGAGGCGCGCATCGCCTCTTCGGCGAACGCCAGCACCGCGCGGGTGCTGTCGACATTGGCCGCGCGCGACGCGTCCAGCGGCAGGTCGAAATCCACGCTGGCCGCCAGGTGGAACACGCGGCGGGTCCGCGCCGCCAGCTCGCGCCAGGCCGGCTCGGCCAGGCCGAACCGAGGCTGAGAGACGTCGCCATGGCATAGCAACACCCTGGCCCGCTCCGCGGGCGACAGGCCGCCGTAATCCATCGCCTCGCCCAGCCTGCCGGCCGCCTGCTGCGGCGTGTCGCCGCGCACCAACGCCGCCACCTGGCAAGCCGGATGGCGCCGCAGCAGCCTGGGCAGCAATTCCCCGCCCAAGCCGCCGGTGGCGCCGGTCAGCAACACCGTCCCCTGCAATCCTCGATCCTTTAAATTCATTTGTCATTGCCTTTGCGCGGCCGCGGGCGATGCCCGCCATTGCGGGCCCATACCGTTCAGCGATTGCGGTGGATCACGTAGTCGACGAAGGCGGAGAAGCGTTCGCGGTCGACCGGATTGAGGAAATCCATGCCGGCGACAATGGCCTGGGTGCTGTCGATATAGCCCTGGGCGATGTCGCGCGCGGCGTCGAAAGCGCCGGAGCCCGCCATCAGCGCCACCGCCTCGGCCAGCGTCTGCGGATCGGCGGTGCGGCTCTGCAGGATTTCGACCAGCCTGGCCCGCTCGGTAGAGCCCAGCCGCTCCAGCGCCAGCAGCACCTGCAGATTGATCTTGCCCTGGGTGATGTCCTCGGCCAGCGCCTTGCCCCACTTGTCGTCGCCCGGCTGCACATTGAGGATGTCGTCGATGATCTGGAAGGCGATGCCCAGCTCCTCCCCCAGCGCGGCGAACTGCGCGGTCTGCTGCGGCGACGCGCCGGCGGCGATCGCCCCCAGCTTCAACGGCAACCGGTAGGTATAGGAGGTCGAGCGGTGCACCACCGACTGCAGATACTGCGCCGGCGTGCCGTCCAGCCGCCCCATCCACGGCCAGGTGGTGTCTATCGTGGTGCCCACGCCGGTCACCCAGTGCTCCCAGGCGATCTCGTCGGCCAGCCGTTGCGCCTGCTCCGGCTCCAGGCCGGAATCGTCGGCGGCCAGCAGCTGGAAGCAGGCGTTCAGCCAGGCGGAGCCGGCGGCCCCGGCGACGCGGACGCCGACCTGGCGATGCGCGGTCGGCCCGCCGCGGCGCAGCGGCGAATCGTCGGCGACGTCGTCCAACACCAGCGAGGCGGCATGGATGATCTCGGCGATCGCCACCACCACCGGCGTCCGCCGCGGATCGCGCTCGAAAGCCTGCATCACGCTGCACACCAGGAAGGGCCGCAGCATCTTGCCCATCCGGTTGTGGTAGGAACGGTAGGGATCAAGCCAAGCATCCTTCACCGCCTGCAGCATGGGTTCGGACAGCCGCGCGCCCAGCGCGGCCTCCAGATAGTTTCGGCTCGCCAGCCGGTCTATCGTCGCCAGCACCGTTTCGCGGCACCACGGATACCAGCGGCGGTACTGCTCCGCCAACGTCGGCGCCATGTCGGCCAGGAAGTCGTCGCTGTATTGCGCGCTGTCGCTCATCACTGCCTCCCTTCCGAAACCGGCGCGTCCAGCGCCGCGAGAAAACCGGCCATCGCCGCTCCGACATCCGGCCCCAGCCGGCGCGCGCCGTCCAGCGCGGACGACTGCAGCCGGTCGGCGCTGGCCAGCAGCGCCGCGCGGTCGTATTCCGCGCGCCAGCGGACTTCCGCCTCTGCCACCCGGCTGCCGTTCAACGACAACGAACGGGGCTGGCCGTCGGCCAGGGCCCGCAGTCGCAGCGATACGCCCAGTTCGGTCCCCGCCTGGCGCAGCGCGTCGGCGTCGGCCGGCGCCAGTCGCGCCGCCGCGGCGGCGGTCGCGGCGGCCAGGCCGAAACCCGGCGCGCCGGCGTAATTGGCCAGATGGGCGATGAAATCGGTCAGCGAGCCGTGCTCCAGCCTGCGCTCGGCGCCCCACAAGTCCATGGTGGTGCCCAGGCTCTGCTGGAACAGATAGCGCTGGGCCAGGCGCAGCCTCGCCTCCGGCGCGAGGTTGTCCGCGCGGCGCAGCACCAGTACCGGCGCCAGCTGGCGGGCGTTGTAGGCGATGGTGACCCAGACCGGCAGCGGCACCGCCACCTTGTCGCTGACGCTGGCGTCCAGATCGCGGCCATTGGCCAGATCATCCAGCATGAAGGACGCCAAGTGGGTGAACTCCAGCGCGGCCAGCAAGGCCGGATGCTCGCTTTTGTCGCCGCCCAGCGCGTCGATCAGCAAGCCGGCCAGCGCCGGCTTCAGCCTGCCGTCGTGCTTGTCCGCCCACTCGCGCAGCGGCTGGAAGAAACCCTGCTCCAATGCCGGCCAGTCCCAGCCGAAACGGGGCCGATCGACCACTTCGGCCAGCCAGGCCATGTCCTCGCGCTCCGGCAGGTAGCGATGGAGGGCCGCCGATGCGCATTGCTGCGCCGCCTTGAATTGCGTGGTAATCACATCAACTCCCTGTAGTCAGTGAATGCGTCCACACCATGCCGGCCGCCAGCAGGCCGCCGCCGTACATGATGTACAGATGGGAAGCCCAGTCCTTTTCCGGCTGGCGCCGGTACCATTCCAGAAACAGCAAGCCCACCGGCAGATGCACGACGGCGAACAGCATGCAGCCCGGGGTCAGCACGCCGGAGGCCGCGCCGTAATACATCAGCGCGCAGGTCAGCAGGTGCACCATCCTCAGCAGCCAGTAGGCGGCCCGCTCGCCAATCAGGAGCGGCACGGTGCGGAAGCCGGCCCGGGCGTCGCCCGGCATGTCGCGGACGTCCCACATCAACTCGACGAAGTAGTTGAGGGCGAAGCTGAGGACGATGGCCTGCAGCGCGGCCTCGCCGGGCCGGACGCCGACATAGAGATGCGGCGTCAGCACCAGCGCCACCGACCAGAACAGCCCGGCGTACAGGTTCTTCACGAACGGCACCTCCTTGATCCGCAGCGGCCGGCCTCGCCAGTTGAACGGCAGCGGGCGGCTGTACAGCGAGCCCAGGAAATGCACGGCGCCGCCGTACAGCACGAAGATCCAGCCCGCATGCAGCGACAGCAGGAAGCCGCCGAAGAAGCAGGCGGCGACCACCGCCTTGGTGTGGCGGTTGCGGCCGAACAAGCGGTAGCGGCTGCTGTAATTGACGTCGTCTTCCTCGGCGTCGGTGTAGATGTTGTAGATGTAGCCGCCGGCGGTAGTCAGCACGATCATCAGGTAGTAATCGAAGCCCAGCGGCAAGCGCAGCGCCTGGTTCCAGAAATAGGTGAGGAACACCGGCATCAGCGCGATGTGGAAGCGGTTGGTGAAGAAGTAGCCGGCGGTGCCTAGGCTCAAGGCGCGGATATTCATGCTGTCACCTGCACAGTAAGGGAAGCAGTTGATCGATGGCGTCGATGCGCCAGTCCGGCTCCGGGCCGCCCGGCGCGTCGCCGCCGGGCGTCACCAGCACCGCTTTCGCGCCGGCGTTGCGCGCCAGCGCGACGTCCTGAAGCGGCGAGTCGCCGATCACCACGCAGTCGGACAACGGCGCCGGCAAATCCATCACCGAAGCCAGCGCATAGGGGTTCGGCTTGCCCAACACCAGCGCCTGCGCGTCCAGCGCCTGCTCGATGCGGGCCACGGTCTGGCCGGGGCCGGGATGGATGCGGTCGCCGTCGGGAAAGCCCAGGTCGCGGCAGGTGGCGATCAGCTGCGGCTGCCCCGCCCGCGCCAGACGCCGCAACGTTTCCTCGTCCAGCTCCGGATCACGGCTCGCCACCACGGTGTCCGCCTCCTCCGGCGCCGCCCAGCTCAGCAATCCGCCGCACATGGCGTCCAGTTCGGCGCGCAGCGCGTCGGAGCCGACGACGAACAGCTTGCGCGGCCGGCCACAGCGCCGCAGATAATGCGCGACCGTCATCGCCGCGGTGTACACCTCGCCGGCGTCCACCTCGACGCCGGCCGACGCCAGTTGCTTCGCCACCTGTTGCCGGCCGACGCTGCTGGAGTTGGTGAGGAAGCGCAGCGGATGCCCGGCCGCGCGCAGCTGGCGCAGCACCTCTCCGGCAGGCTGGTGGCCGGCCGGCTCCCGCCGTCCCAGCAGCACGCCGTGCAGATCGAAGATCAGGGGCGCGTAAGCCATCGGCGTCCTCCTCAGGCCAGCAGCGCCGCCGCCGGGCGCGAAGCCGCCAACGGACGGTGCCAGTAGGCCGGCGACACGAAGTAGTCGGAAAATTGCCGCAGCAACGGCAGCCTGTCTGCCGCCAATGCCGGCGTCGCGTCGTCCAGCGCCGTGCCGGCGCGGGCGATGCAGCGCGCCACTTCGCTGCCGCAAGCGTCCAGCGCGCCGCTGCGCGCCAGGATGGCGATGATGTCGCCGCTGTCCAGGCCGGCTTGCGCGCCCGATTGCCACGCCAGCAGCGCGTCCCGGTCGCGGCCCTCGGCCATGGTCTTGGCCAGCGCGTAAAGATAAGTGGGCTTGCAGTGCAGCAGATCGGTGGCGACGCCGCGTCCCTGCCCCTTCTCGCTGGCGGCGTTCAAGTCCTCCAGGTCATCCTGCAGCTGATAGGCCAGCGCCGACTGTCCCGCCCAGCGCTCCAGCGACTCGGTCCGGCCCGCTTCCGTGCCGGCCAGCCGCGCCCCGGCGTACGCGCACAGCTCGAACAATCGGCCGGTCTTCAGCCAGGCGTTGTCCAGGCAGGCCTGCGGCGAGGGCATCTCGTCGCCCTCGTGAAACACATCCTTGAGCTGGGCCGCGTTGTCGAAGAATTCGTGCCGCTCCAGCGCGCGGGCGACGTCCAGCACCGCGGCCTGATCGAATCCGCTCTCCAGCAGCAGCCTGCCAGCCAGCGCGCGGCAGATCTTGCCGTAGGCGAAGGCGGTGATCGCGCCGCGCCGCATCGCGCCGCCGGAGAACACTCGGCCGACGCCGTCCTCCGGCCCGTGCCGATCGGCGAACCAGCCGGCGAAGGCCTGGTGCACCGTCGGCCAGCCCCGCCGCGCGGCGTCTTCGTCGTAGATGTCGTCGTGCACCAGCGTGTGGTGGTGGTACAGCTGCATCGCGGCGGCCACCGGCAGGATGGCGTCCTCGTCGCCGCCGCAGGCCAGATGGGCCAGCGCCGCCGCGATGCCGTGCATCCGCTTGCCGTCGCAGTCCAGGTAATGCCGCAGCCAGCCGTATACCCGGCCGATCAGCGGATGGCCGCGCTCCGGCCCCTCTTCGCGCAACGACTCGATCGCCGCCGCGATGCGTTCGTCTATCCTGCCCCGCAGCCGCTCCAGTTCGGTCGGCATGCGCTGCGCATCGTGCGCTGTTGCGTTCATCAACGGCTCCTTGCTCATGCGATGGTCGCCGGCGCGGATCGCCGCGCCGTATCCCCGGACGCGGCCGACTCGCCATCGGCCAGATGCAGGTGGTGCCAGAGCTGGGTGCTGGCCACGAAGGTGGCGCCCAAACCCAGCCCCAGCCGCTCGAGATAGCGCCTGGCCTTGCCGCCGGCAGACGGCGGCGAGGCCAGCGCCTGGAACAGCAGCCGCACCCGCTCGGGATCGAAATAACCGTACTCGGCCAGCTTGCCTGGCGACAGCAACTCGGCGTACAGCGGCGATGCGCGCGGGCCGACGAAAGGGGTGCCGAACGGCATCACGAAGCGGGTTTTCGGCCGCCAGGCCACCTCGTCCGGCAGCCAGCGCGACGCGGCGACGCGCAGGATGTGCTTCTCCCGGCCGCGGCGCAGCTTCAGCGCCGGATCCAACGCCGCCGCGTACTCGACCAGATCCCGGTCCAAAAAGGGATAGCGCCCCTCGACCGAATTGGCGGCGTAGATGCGGTCCCCATGCGCGCCCAGCAGATAATTGGACAGCATCACCTGATAGGACACATACAGCGAACGGTCCAGCCAGTGGCGGCCGCGCACCGCGCCGCGGTCGAACTCGAAGCCGTCCCAGCAGCCGCCCGCCGCAGCCATCGCGCGCAGATCGGCGGAGAACAACGGCGTCAGCGCCTCGTGGTAGAACTCCCATTCATAGGCTTGCGCCGGGACGCAGCCGAAATGCTCGGCCAGCGCGCCCAGCCTGTCTTCGCCCGGCAACAGGCACTCCGAGCCGTAATGGCTGCGCAGCCAGGGCCGCATCAGCGCCCGCAGCGGCGCGAGGCCCCGGCGCGTCAGCGCGCCGAATCGCCGGTATTGGCGGAAGGCCAGATAGCCGGCGAAGGCCTCGTCGGCGCCCTCGCCGGTCAGCACGATCTTGGAGCGCTTGCCGGCTTCGCCCGCCAGCCGCATCAGAGCCGACGCCTCGGTGGAAATCATCGGCGTCTCGCCATGCCAGATCAGCCGGGGGAAGGCGTCGGCGATGCCCGCCTCGTCGATCCGGACCCGTTTCAGATCCACTCCCAACCACTCGGCGGTGCGGCCCGCCGCGCCGCCCTCATCCATCCGTCCATGTTCGGATGCGGCGCAAAAAGCGGCGATCGGCGCTTGTCTGCCGCGCTGCAGCAGCGCGGCGATCACTGCCGAATCGATGCCGCCGCTGAGAAAGCAGGTCGGCTCGAACTCGCCCTGGGCGTGGCTGGCCACCGCGCGCTCCAGCCGAGCCGCCAGGCCGTCGGCCGCCTGCGCCTCGGTCAGCCTGGCGTGTTCGCCGGCCAGCGGGAAATCCAGCGTCCAATAGCGGCTAGTCTCCGCCCGGCCAGCGCGGAAGCTGAGCCTGTGGGCGGCGGGCAGTTGATGGATGCCGGAAAACGGCGTCAGCGGCGCGCAGACCGCGCCGAAATAGCCGAGCTGCAGCATCGCCCGCGGCTCCGCCCGGCGCGGCATGCCGGCCACCGCCAGCAGACCCTTGATCTCGGAGCTGAAATAAAGCGCGCCGTCCAGCCGCGCCCAATGCAAGGGACAGATGCCCATCCGGTCGCGCGCCAGATGCAGCGAGCCGTCGCGGGAGTCGAAGATGGCGATGGCGAACTGGCCGTCCAACCATTGGAAGCAATCCGCTCCGAGCTCCTCGTACAGATGGACGATGACTTCGCCGTCGCTGCCGCCAGACAGGCTATGGCCGCGGCGCGACAGTTGTTCGCGCAACTCGAGATGGTTGTAGATTTCGCCGTTGAACACGGCGTGGATGGAGCGGTCCTCATTGCAGAAAGGCTGGCTGCCGTTGGCGACGTCGACGATGGCCAGCCTGGACGAGGCCAGCAATGCCGGACCGACGCGCCGCGCCGCCAGGCTGTCCGGGCCGCGGTGGGTCTGGCGCAATATCATCCGTCTGGCCTCGACCACGTCGCCATCGTGCGCGTGGCGGTCCAACAGCGCTCCCGCGATTCCGCACATGCGGCTATCCTCCCGCCCGATCCGACAGCAGCCGCGTGCCCTGCAGCGGCGAGCCGTCCAGCGCGCCGTTCAGATTGCCGGCCACCCTGCCGTCCACCACATAAGTGGCGATGCCATGGCGCGCGGCGCGGAAGCCATGAGATATCTTGGCCAGCATGCCGCCGCTGACGTCCTGCCCAGCCGCGTCTATCTTGCGCAGCGCGTCGCCGTCGCTCTCGGACAGCTGCCCGTGTATCGCCTCACTGCGGCCATGCTCCCGGTAGACACCGTGCGCGCGGGTGGCCAGCACCAGGCTGGCCGCGCCAAGCGCCAGCGCCAGCTCCACCGCGATGATGTCGCTGGAGCAGACGGCGAAGCCGTCGCAATCCAACACGAAATTGCCGCCGATCACCGGCGTCACGCCGCGAGCCAGCAGCGCCCGCACCGGCCCCAGGTCGAGCGGAGAAGCGCGCCCCGCGCTGGCGCGGAACAACTGGATGGCGGGCAGCCGCAAAGGCTTGAGGCCGCCCGCCTCCAGACAATCCAACACTTCCAGCTCCAGCCGGGCCAGATCGCGCGCCACCTCGGCCACCACGCCGGCTCGGCCGCGGGGCAGCCTGCCGTCCAGATAGCCATAGCGGCGCGCCGGCGGCTTGCCGTAAGCGCCAGTGCCGTGCACCAGCACCAGCGGCCGGCCGCTGGCGGCCAGTTCGCGCGCGCGCGCCGTCAACAGCGCGCGGTTGACGTCCGGGCCGCCTGGCCCCTCGGAGGTGATCAGGCTGCCGCCCAGCTTCACCACCGCGCAGCCCGGCGCGGATGCGGAGTGTGGAATGCCGCTCACGATGGCCGCGTCACTGCGCCACGGCGATGGCGTTGGCGGCCTTGATGAACTGCTCGGCCTTCACCGGGTCGATGGTGGTGCCGCGGTCGTAGCCGCTGCACACCGCGCCACGCACGCCGACCACGTCGGCGCCGATGCGGGCCAGCAGCTCCAGGTGCTCTGCGCGCACCGAACCGGCCAGCGCCACCTTCAGGCCTTTGGCGTGGGCCTGTTGCACGAACTCAGTCAGCTGTTGCTCGTTCAGCGCGTCGAACAGCGACTTGCCGTCCTTGATGTAGGTATCCACCATCACCATGTCCGACTTGGACTCGGCGGCGATTTCCACCAGTTGCTGCGGCGACAGGCCGCCGAAACGCTGATAGTCGGCATAGCCGGCGGTGACCACGGTCACGGACGGATCGAAGTCCTTGCAGGTGCGCACCACGGCGCTCATCAGCTCCACGCCCTCGGCCACGTCCTTGGAGCCGTGCAGGCCGGCCTTGACGTATTTGACGCCGCTGCTGACCGCGCCCAGCGCCGCCAGCGAGGCGGTGCCCGGCTTGTGCGGCAGATCGCCCAGCGTGGCGCTGAACACCACCTTGGGGTCATTGATGCGGGCGATCACCTCGCGGATGATCCAGGGAAAGCTCGCCCCCAGCGAGCCCTCGTTGATGTTCTTGATATCGATGATGTTCGTGCCGCATTCCCAGGCCACAACCGCTTCCGCCGTACTGATAGGACTGATCAGAACCTTCATTCCCTGCCCCCTGACTCTCACGATTTAAGCAAAACGGCGGCCGCCGCTAGCGACCCGCCCCAATGGATTTCCATCAATAGAACGACCTGACTCCCAGCAACGTCATCCACGCTTCGCCGTGACCCGGATTCGGGCTCGCCGCAGCCTGCGCGGCGGCGCTCGCACGAAAATGTGAATGTCATCAAATTACATCATTTGTCGATTCGAAAAAATAAAAAACATTAATATCCATCATCCTTGTGTCGGCCTTGCGGCCAAAAAGACACAAGCCATTGTTTTAAATTGGAATCTAACGACAGTTAATATTTGAAAAATATATTTCTCACTAAATTAATCAATAAGGCAAATCATAAAAAATCCAATTAAAATCAACCCAGTAAAATCATTCACGCAACAAAATGACAGGATGAATGACTTATAAATATCAGTAAAATTGACGCTTAATTCATGAAATCCATCCCAAGCAAAATGGACGGCAGCCCATGCTGAAAATAAGGCTTGTTTATGCGATGTTCGGCGATCCGCCGACCACTCTCGGTGAAACGCTTCGATAAATACCCCAATACCTCCGTCATCGCAGGCACCCATCCAGCCAAGCGACGCCGAATCGGAATGCAAACAAAAAAACACGCGGCATGGCGGCCGCGTGTTTTTCTTCTCCCGGCGATAGAGACCGCCGTTTCATTGCTGCAAACTCACTCGTTCTGGCGTACGTCCAGCAGCTCCTGCAACTGGCTCAGCGTGCCGCTGTCCTTCACCACATGCTGCAGCCATTCCTCCAGGCTCATCTCCGCCCAGCGCGCCGCGCGCTCGGCCAGCAGCGCCACCGGGCTGTGCGGTTCGTTGTGGCGGAAGTAGCGGGCCACCTCGGTCAAGGCGGTCACCGCCTCCTGGCGGCTGCGGATCTGGCCGTTGAAGGCGCTGGCCGGAACGGCGGTATGGACCGGACTGGGCATGGCTTGGCTCACGGTTTTGCTTTCCTCGGCGGGCGGCCGCTGCTGCGCGGCCGCCGGCGCGTTGCCGGCGAACTGCTGGCGATAGCGCAGGACCAGGTCCTGGCAGGCGTAGATGGCGTTGCGGATGTCGGCCAGGCTGGGGCCGGCCTGGCCGAAGCGCTGGTCCACCTGGGCGTCCAGCTCTTCATAGGCGGTCAACAGCGCCACCAGCTCCTCGGCCTTGGCCTGGAACCAGCCGTGGCCCGACAGTGTGGCGGCCTTCTCGAAAGCGTCGCCGCTGAGCTTGCCCTCGGCGATGGCCGCTTCCCGCGCCTCGCCATCCTTCAGGCCCAGATTCTCCACGTCGCGCGACTGCTGCCACTGATGCCAGCTGTAGCCGCCGAACTCAGGCTTGATCAACGGCACATTGCGCAGCGCGTTGCCCAGCTGCTGGTTCAGCCACTCCAGCTTGGCCAGGCGCTCGTCCAGATCGTGCGGGTCCAGCTCCGGATAACCGTTTTCCCAGAAATCCCGCAGCCAGCCGCTGACCAGGGACAGGCCCCGCGCCAGGCCGGCGGCGCCGTTGACCTGGGTCTGCGCCTCGGCGTACCAGGCCAGAAGCTGCAGATCCTTGCTCTTGTTCTGCAGCGCGTCCTCGCACAGGCGTATCACCAGCGGCCACTCGGCGGTTTTCAGCGACTGCTCCCAGTCTCCCTGCGCCAGCGACGGATCGTCGCTGCGGCGCGCTTCGCGGATCTGGTCGAAAACCAGCGAATAAGCCAGGTCTTCCCCGGCCGGCGCATCCGGACGTACCGGCCGCATCAGGTGTTCAATGCTTTGATCCATATTCTTTCTCTAACCCTTGCTGACCTGGGGCAGCGTGGAAATCAGCGTGGCGCCGCAGCTGACCTTGTGGCCGTCCAGCGCCACCGCCTTGCCGCCGACCAGCCAGCCGCCGTCGCCTTCGACGATGGTGCAGTTGACGTGGCCCTGCTGCGGGCAGGTGACGGAATCGCCGACGCAAGCCACCTGCTTGCCGAACAGCGTGGTGGACGAGGCGGCGCTCACCACCTTGCCGCCGTGGTCGGTGGGGTCGCCCAAACGGATTGCAGCCTTCATGCTGTCGCCTCCTCTGCCGGCGGTCTGGCCAGGGCCAGCGACACCAGCTCGTCATGGAAATGAGTAATCACCGCGGGCGCCTGCAGCCGCGCGCAATGGCAGACCGCCGCCGCCGCCAGCAGCACGGCAGTCGCCGCGCCGGCGTCGCCCCATTCGCGCACCACGTTGCTCGCCTCGTCTATCGGGTGGAGTTCCACCTGGTGGCGGGACAGCGCGGTGGCAATGGCCGCCAGGCGCACGCCGCCGACGTCGATCTGGCCGCTGTTGTGGCACAGCCAGGCCAGGGTCGACGCCTGATTGCTCTCCGGCTTGGCCTCTTCCGGGCTGAACGGATAGTCCAGCAGCGCGGCGTTGACCAGCGCGTTGTCCAGCACCGGCTGCAGGCTGCGCGCCAGTTGCAGCGCCTTGTCCTGCGCCAGGCTCACCGAGCTGGACTGGGACAGGACGGCCAGCCTCGGCAGCCGGGCCAGGCTGGCCTGCTGGCTGGGCGGCACCACGCCCCAACCGGCGGCCCCGCCGGCGAAATCCTTTTCCCAGTAGGGCTGGTAGGGGTCGGCGTCCTCCGCCTCCTGTTCCGGCTCCGCTGGCGCGGCCAGTTCGTCGCGCAGGAACAGCATGGCCACCACCGCGATCCCCGGCTCGCCGAACCAGCTGCGGCGCTTGCCCAGTTCGGGATCGGCCTCGCCCCAATCGTCATCGTCGTCCCGCTCCGCCAGCGGCGCGTCGGCCGCCAGCACCACTAGGCCCGGCAGCTCCGGGTCCTGCTCCAGCACTTGCAGCACGCGGTCCGCCAGTTGGCCGCTGCCGGACAGGAAGCGGCAGTCGCCGCCGACGTGGGCGTCGCCGCCCAAGCTATCGGCCACCGCCTGCTGCTTCAGTTCCTTGACGCGGGCCAGCTGCTCGACGCCCGGCACCTGCCGCATCGGCTCCAGAAACAACGGCAGCCAGGCCGCGCCCGGTGCCTCGGCGTACAGTGCGGCCAGCATCTCGGCCAGATGCGGCGACAGCGCGTCCATCGCCTCGCCGGCTTCCACCTCATCGCGCGCCAGCGCCTGCCAATGGACGCCGTCGGCCATTTCCGCCAGCCAAGCCGGCTCGTCCTTCACTGGCGCGGCCGCCGTCCACAACCAGCGGCAACCGATGGCGCGCTGGCGCTCCAGCAGCTCGGCGGCGTGCTGGGCGCGCGCCGCCTCGCGCTTGTCGCTGCGCTCGGCCTCGGCCTGCTCTTCCTGCTGCTTGGCCTCCTCCGCCGCGCGCTTTTCCTTCAGATAGCTCCACAGCTTGACGCCGGCGCTCAGCAGCATCGGCGGCCCCAGGTGCAGCATCAGGATGGCCGACGGGCTGATGCGCTGCCAGCTTTGCGGCAGCGCCAGCCAAAGCAGCGCCCACCAGCCGATGGTGACGCCGCCGAACAGGCCCAAGGTTCTCCACATCGCGAATGCTCCTTAGCTTACCTTCACCTTGACCTGCTCGCCCTTCAACGCCACGGCGATCTTCTTCACCGGACGGCCGGAGGCCATCCGCGCCAACAGGTCGTTGGAGATCTGCGCCAGCAGCGTGCGGGTGAGGATGGCGTCGGCGTTGCGGGCGCCGCTGTCCACGTCCATGCAGCGCGCGGCCATCTGTTCGGTCAGCTCCTCCGGGAACTCCACCTGGGCGCCGTGGTTGTCGGCGATGCGCTGGCGGATCTTGTCCAGCTTCAGGCCGACGATGGCGCGCAGCACGTCGTCGCTGATCGGGAAGTAAGGCACGATGGTCAGGCGGCCCAGGAAGGCCGGCTTGAAGGTCTTCTGCAGCGTCGGGCGCAGGATTTCCACCAGGTCGTCGGCGGTCGGATCGCGGGTCTCGTCTTCCACCGTCACGCCGTGCTCGCAGGCGCGCATCACCAGCTCGGTGCCGGCGTTGGAGGTCAACAGGATGATGGTGTTCTTGAAGTCCACCTCGCGGCCTTCGCTATCCTCCAGCACGCCCTTGTCGAACACCTGGAAGAACAGCTCCAGCACGTCCGGATGCGCCTTCTCCACCTCGTCCAGCAGCACCACCGAATACGGCTTGCGACGCACGGCCTCGGTCAGCACGCCGCCCTCGCCGTAGCCGACATAGCCCGGCGGCGAGCCCTTCAGGCCGGACACGCTGTGCGCTTCCTGGTATTCGGACATATTGATGGTGATCAGATTGCGCTCGCCGCCATACAGCGCCTCGGCCAGCGCCAGCGCGGTCTCGGTCTTGCCGACGCCGGACGGGCCCACCAGCATGAACACGCCCTTGGGCTTGCCCGGGTCTTCCAGATTGGCCTTGGCGATCTGCACCCGCTCGGCGATCTGCTCCAGCGCGTGGTCCTGGCCGATCACGCGCGCGGCCAGCAGCTTGGCCAGCTTTTGCACCTGCTCCAGCTCATTGCTGACCATGCGGCCCAGCGGAATGCCGGTCCAGCCGGAAATCACGTCGGCGATCACGCTCTCGTCCACGCACTCGAAAGCCAGCGGCTGGGTCTTCTGCAGCTCGCGCAGCTCCTTGCGCTTGGCCTGCAGCGGGCTGATCTTCTTGCCCTTGGCCGGCTTGGCCTCGTCCTTCTGCGCCTTCAGCTCGTCGATCTCGACGATCAGCTTCTGCTGCGCCTCCCAGGCCTCGTGCAGCGCGGCCAGATCCTGCTCCAGCTCGGCGCGCTGCGCCTGCAGCTCGGCGATGCGGTCGGCATGGCCTTCCTCCCGCTCCAGCGCCGCGGTTTCGCGGTCGATGTTGGCGATCAGCACCGATACGTCCTCGATCGGACCCGGCTTGCCGGCGCGCGACAGCGCGACGCGGGCGCAGGCGGTGTCGAGCACGCTGATCGCCTTGTCCGGCAACTGGCGGCCGGCGATGTAGCGGCTGGACAGCTGCACCGCTGCGGCCACAGCCTCGTTGAGGATTTCCACCTTGTGGTGCTTGGCCATCGCGTCGGTCAGGCCGCGCACCATTTGCACGGCGATTTCCGGCGCCGGCTCTTCCACTTTCACCACTTGGAAACGGCGCGCCAGCGCGGCGTCCTTCTCGAAGTATTTCTTGTACTCTGCCCAGGTGGTGGCGGCGATGGTGCGCAGCTCGCCGCGCGCCAGCGCCGGCTTCAGCAGGTTGGCCGCGTCGTTCTGGCCGGCCGCGCCGCCGGCGCCGATCAGGGTATGCGCTTCGTCGATGAACAGGATGATGGACACCGGGCTGGCCTTGACCTCGTCGATCACCTGGCGCAGGCGGTTCTCGAACTCGCCCTTGACGCTGGCGCCGGCCTGCAGGAGGCCCAGGTCCAGCGTGCGCAAGCAGACGCCTGCCAGCACCGGCGGCACCTCGCCCAGCACGATCTTGCGCGCCAGCCCCTCCACGACCGCGGTCTTGCCGACCCCTGGCTCGCCGGTGAGGATGGGATTGTTCTGCCGGCGGCGCATCAGGATGTCTATCATCTGGCGGATTTCAACGTCGCGGCCCAGGATGGGGTCGATCTTGCCGGCTTTGGCCTGCGCGGTCAGGTCTATGGTGTACTTGTCCAAAGCCGGGCTGCCGCGCTTGCCCTGCGGCGCGGCCTGTTGGATATCCCCCTCATCCGACTCGGCCACCGGCTCAGCGCCGCCAGCCGTCTCGCCGCCATGCTGGCGCAGCGCCGCGTAAGCGCCTTGCAGCCTGCCGGCATCCTGGCGGGCCAATGCCGGCGCGCCGGACTGCAGCGCGCCTTTGAGCGCGTCGTCCTGCCACAGCGCCAGCAGCAGGTCCAGCGTGGACACATTGTCCTGGCCGTGCTCGGCGCTGGCCAGCAGCCAGGCCTTCTCCAGCCACTTGGGCAGCCACGACGACAGCACCGGGTTGCGGGTATTGCCGCTGCGGAAGTTGTCCAGCGCGGCGTCCAGCTCGCGCTCGACGCGGGACAGGTCCGCGCCCAGCGCGCGCAGCGCCGCCAGCGCGGCATTGTCGTCCTGGTCGAACATCGCCAGCAGCACATGCTCGATCTCGATCTCGAAGTGGGTGCGGGCCAGCGCGCGGCTGGCGGCCTGTTCAATGGCCTGCCGCGCAGTGGGCGTCAACCGGTCTATCAGGGATTTCAGCGATACGGACATATGCTTGCACTCATTCTCTAAAGGTGTGGATTCAAATCATTCATCGTTGGCGGCGGCGGCCGGCATCATCTCGCCCAGCCAGCCTCTCAGCGCCGCGCAACCGTCGTCGTCCAGGTCGGCCAGCATCGCGCCGTACCATTCCCGGACTTGTTTCTCGTTCAGGCATTGCAGCAGCAAGGGCCAGCTGTTCTCCAGGAAAACCGCGAAGAACGGCACCCCGCGCTGGTGCAGGAACATGTCGTCGGTGATCTTCAGCTGGCGGTACAGCTCGCGCAGCCAGGTCAGGTAGGGCAGCGTCTCGCGCGCGTGGCCAGCCTGGGTCAGCGCGGAGATGAAATTGACGTAGGCCGCGGCGCAAGAGGACTCGCGGCGGACGCGGTTGATCTCGTCGAACTTCATCAGCCAGGCCTTGCCCCGCTCCACCTCGCCGGCCATCACCGACGCGCTGGCCAGTTGCAAGGCGTTGTGGGCGGACGGCTCCAGCTCGAACAGCTTCTGCCAGCAGGAGAAAGCCGTGCGCCACTGCCCCTGGCGGCTGGTGGCCAGCGCGCACAGACGGTAGGCGTCGGCGCGCAGGCTGGCGGACTTCGCCTCCAGATGCGGCTGCGCCAGCCGCAGCGCCTGGGGCCAATCCTCGCCCTGCAGGGCTTCAACCGCCGCGGCGAGTTCCGGCGGCGCGTCTCCGCCGCTCACGCTGAGCTGAGCGGTTTTCCCGCGGCCCATCAATCGCTTGAGTATGCCCATGGCTTCCGTTTCCCGTTTCAGTCCAACAGCGTGTAACGCATATCGTCCGGATGGCCGGACGGCCTGCCCATCCAGCTGTCGCCGCCCAGACTCAGCGTGGCCGAGCCCAGCGCCGCCGGCTGGACATCGCGCTCGTCCAATACCAGGCACACCTCGGCGGCCAGGCCATGGCCCAGCGCGAACTTCATCAGCGCGCGCAGCGCCTGCGCGCCGGCGGCGTGCGGCTGCAGCGCGTTGAACTGCTCGCGGCGCAGCGGCCCAAGTCGCAGCTTGAGTTTGGTCTGGCGGTCCCAGATGCGCTCGCCGGCGAAGGCCGACAGCCCCAGCTCGCAGCCATCCATGCCCAGCTGGCTCTGTTCGCCCTCCGGCACCTGCAGCCACTGGCCGGCGAACTGCTCCAGGCTGGCGTCGACGCCGAAGAACCCTTCCACCAGCGTCAACAGCGACTGCGCCGACAGCGGCTTCTGGCTGAGCAGGCCGGCGTAATAGACGAACATCCGCTCGTCCAGCTCCGCGCCCGGCCCCATCTGCTGGCGCAGCTGGGACAGGCCGACGCCGCCCAGATCCAGCAGATTGCGGGTAAAGCCATCGCGCTCGCCGGCCTCGACGTTGATCCAGCTGCGATACTTGCACCAGGCGTCGAAGAACATCGACGCGGCCCGGTGGCTGAACAAGTCGAAGAAGGCGTGCATGGTGTCGTCGCGGTGGCGCAGGCGGCGCTCCAGCAGCAGCTCGGTGTAGGCGGTGGGCAGCGCGCCGCTCGGCCCGGTCAGGCCGAGGAAGCTGATCGTCATCTCATCCGCCGCGTCGCTCTCTTCCGCCGCCGGCTTGTAGCCGGTCAGCTCGCTGGCGGGAAAGGACAAAGACGCCAGCGTGCGAAAGCGCAGCCGTTCCGGCAAACGCCCGCGCCGCGCGCCCGGCCGGCGCGCGCCGGACAGGCCGAGTATGCGCGCCGCCTGGAAGAAGCCGAACTGGCTGGCGTCGGCCGCGAGCTCGCGATGCAGGTCGCGCGGCCGGCGCGACGGCGTCACCGCCACGTCAGCGCCGCTCATCCGCATCCTCCATCCTGCCCCTGATTGCCCATGAGCCGAAGAACAGCCCGGTGATCAAACCCAAAACGCCTCCCGCTACGAGACTAAGCGAAACCATGGCCGTCTCCGCCAAGGATCCGCTGAAAAAATACAGGATGCCGCTCATGATAAATGCCAACGGCAAACCCGCACAAACCATCCAATTCCGCCGGCTTTGCTTCTCTTTTTCCGTGCGTCCATGGAAAAAGGAGTAATAAAACAGTTGCAGCACGCTAGGCATCAGCGCGGAAACCACCATCCACTCCATGGCCACCTCAAATCACCAAAGCCTCGCCGGCCCGCGCCGGCCACACCGCCACTTCCTGGTTCTGCTGCGCGGTTTCCACCCGCAGCCGGGTGAAGCTGTTGGGCGCGCAATACAGCGCGAAGAAGCGCTCCAGCACCGAGGCGAAAAGGTAAACGCTGCCGCCCACATAATAATCGGCGTCCAGTTTCAGCCTGATTTCGCTGCCGCGGACGAAGCCGGCGAAATCGCGGCCGGTGACGCGGGTCACCGCCGGCTTGCTGTCTATGCCCACCACGCCCTGGATCTGGCGCACATTGACCGGCGAGCCGGTGAGGTTGTACAGCGCCAGCATCTCCTGCAGCGCCGCCACGCCGGAATCGACGATGGACATGTAGTTCAACGACAGATGCGAGATCAGCCGCCACTGCACCGCGCGGCCCAAGGGGCTGCGCTGGGTGGCCGACGGCTTGCGCAGCAAACGCACCCGCTTCACCACCGAATGGCCGGGCAGGCTGAAATCGGTGCGCTGCGCCGCCTGGCTGCCGCCGAAGGGAATCTGCTCCGGCAGGTCGCGGTTGCTGCACAGCAAGTCCAGGCTCAGCACCTCGGCCGCCGGCCGCACCGCGTTGAACTGCAGGTCCACCAGGTGCAATTCCAGGTCGGTGCCCTTGTCGCCGGCGCGCGGCGAGCCTTCGCGGCTGGCGTGCCAGTAGAATCGCGGCGTCTGGCGCTCGCTGCCGTGGCGCGTCGCGTAGAACGGCGGCACTTCCTCGCTGCTTTCGCCCTCGCCGGACTTCTCCACCCGCACCACGCGGCGGATCTGGATCACCTCGTAGGCCTGCTGCTTGCGGCCATCTGCCAGCACCGCGTAGCCGGCCTTCTGATGGCTGACGCGGATCGGCTCACCGGGCTGGTTGAACAGGTTGACGATGGGCGCGCAGCCCAGCTTCAGATGATGCGCCTGCAGCTGGGTCAACAGGCGGTGATGGCGTTCGCTGTCCGGGTAGTCGCCCAGCACCAGTTGCAACAACAGTTTGCCGCCACCCAGCCGCGCAGCCACCTTGTCCAGCTCGGCGATGTCGACGAACAGGAATTTGTCCGGATAGCAGAAATACTCGGTCAGCAGCCGATAGCCCATGAACGAGCGCTCGTCGTACTCCAGCATGCCCTCGTCGCGGCCAAAACCCACCGGACGGATGGCCGAGGCCGGCAGCACCGCGCTGCGCGACGGGTCCTCGCTGCCGTCGCCGACGCGGATGCGCAGCACCTGGGACAACAACAGCTCGTACAGCAGGTGCATCAGCGCCGGCTCGCCGTCCAGGAAGAAGCGCAGCGAGCTCAAGCCTATGCTGTTCAAGGCCAGGCCGCCGTGGGTCTGGAACTCCATCGTCAACAGCGCCGCCGCGTCCGGCGCCAGCTGGCGCAGATAGGGCGAGCCGCTGGTCAGCTCCAGCTTGGCATTGCTCAGCGACAGCGGATACAGGTCCACCGGGTAGGCGCTGCGGAACTTGCACACCACGCCGTTGATAGCCGGCGCGTGCACCGGCTGGCCGCGCTCCACGCGGTAGCGCTTGGCGATCTCCGGCCGCGCCGGATCGCACTCGAACTGGACGATGGTGGCCGACGGAATCGGCTGCAGATAGTGTGGGTACAGCACGTCCAGGAAGCTTTCCGCCACTTCCGGATAATCGTCGTCCAGCTTCTTGTGGATGCGCGACGCCAGCAGCGCGAACGCTTCGATCAGCCGTTCGGTGTGCGGGTCGGCGCACTGGTCGCCTTCCATCTGCAGCCGGCCGGCGATCTTGGGATAGCGGCGCGCGAACTCGCCCGACAGCTCCCGCAGGTGGCCAAGTTCGCGTTCGTAATACGGTAGTAAGGATTCAAGCATTTTTATTCAAGCCAGCTCAGGCCAGCGCTGTATCCGATGAAGATTGTCCGCGCCGGGTCAGCAAAACATTGTCGGCGCCGGCATACACCTTGCGATAACGCAGATAGCCCGCCCCCGCCAGGAACGGTTCCTGGCCCTCGGTCACGCGCTTGGGAACCTGAGTTCGGTCGGAGTCAACATACAGCTTGACCCAGCCCCTCTCCTCTTCGCTCAATCGGCTCTGGTCCTGATGGGACATTTTTTCCAGCATGGCCAAAATCTCCGGCTCCTCCTTGCCGCTCAACCGAAACCAGGCATAGGAGTCATGGACGTAGTACTGGAACAAATGGTTGGCCGCCGGCTTCAGCCAGGCAGATTGGGCACCCTTCTCCAGCTCGGGCCAGATCGCCTTGAACTCCGTCCAATCCTTGACCACCTTGGGATCGAAGGTCGGCGGATGATAAGGCCGCTGCAAGCGGCCGGTCTGCACTATCTCGCCGCTGCTCCAGCGTTTGTAATAGCTGAGGTGCTCGGCCAGCTTGGCGTTGCCGCCCAGCAAATCGTTGACGTCCGCATTCGACGCGTTTTGCAGATTATCGAAATGCGCGCGCAGCGAGGCGTCATCCTGCTTGTCCACCCAGCTCAAGCGCCAGGCGATGTAAGGCCAGTACACCGAGCGCAGCAGCTCTTTGTAGCTGCCCTGTTTTTGGGGCAGCGTGTCCAGATAGTTGTTGAAATCGTCGATCAGCTTCGGGTCCACCTGCATCCGCAGTTGGGCAATGGCAGTGGCTTTCTCCGCCTTCAGCGGCACGCCGGCCAGCCGCGCCTTGCGATACATCACCACCAGCGGAATGCGGGAGAGCATGTCCGCGCCCTTGGGATCGGTACCCCGGCCTTGCTCCTTCGGCACATAGCCGCCGCCGACATCGGAGTGCACGCCGGGAAACATGATTTCCTCGCTATTCGAGGGCGCGCCGGCGCCCATCTCGATAGAATCCAGCGGGAAGCTGCGCCGAATCTCGTGCCCGGACACCAAGTGCACGCAGGGCATATCCATCGGCACCCGCAGCGAGGTTTCCGCGTCCGCCCACTCGGCATGGCCGTCGAACAACAGCGTGGACGATGCCAGCCCTACCGCGGCCACGGTGTCGAAGATGCCCAGGAAGTCGAACTTCACCGGAAAGCCGCCCAAGGTCATTTGCCCCGGTTGGCCGGTCAGCTCGGCGTCCAATTGGCACAGGCGCTGCATCCAGTTGCTGAAGCAGCGCGCCTTGGTGGCGCCGCGGGAAAAGCCGAACGCCGACAGGTGGATGGTCCCCACCTTGCCCTTGGACATATTGGCCGGCTTCTCGCCCGGCGCATGCATGAAGTCCTTGATCGACCGATGCAGCAGCTTCAGTTGCTCGCGCAATGTGTCGTAAGTGCTCTGCTTGCCCTGGTCCATCTCACGCGCGGTCAGCCAGCGCTCCTTCTTCAGGTGCCAGCCGGTGATCACCAACTGCTTGCTCAGCGACGAGATCTTGCCCTTATCGAGCAATTCCTGACCCACGAAATAGCGGTTGACGTTGTTGATCGCCTGCATCAACGCCCAGACGATGCGCTCATGGCCATACAACGCGGAAGCGGCGCCGAAGGCCGCGTCCATGCCTTGGCCGCTGTCGCCCACTTGCGGAAACGGCGTGCCTACGCCCGGGATATAAACCTTGAAGAAATGGGGGTAATCATCGTTTCCATCCAATGGCTGATTTTCCGTAATAATGCCAGGCACGACCTTTCCAGGGTAGGTATCGTACAAGCGCGCGACATTGGAAAATCCCTCATTCTTTGTGCACAGATTGTAATTATTACGCGTGCCATCGAAGAAAAAGCCAAAAAACAGATTGAAATCGCAACTGGCGTTCGGGTTACCTATTGGGGGAAGTTCTCGCATGGAGAGCCGCCGTAGATCCCTCGTTTCTTTCTCATCAAAAAACTTGTCGAAATTACACGGATCAGCCATCAAACGCGGAATGTTATCGGCCAGCCTAGTCATGGCCGACCTCCTAACAATTTCAACTCCCATAAAATAGAGTCTATTGCATCTTGATAACCACGTTTATCTTCACTTTGAATGGCTACCTCTTTTGCTTTTTGCATTTTCAACAACTGTTTCTTCAACAAATCACTATCTCTATCCCATAATACTCTTCGATACTCTACAGAAGGTTTTGGCCACCCCCTCACCGCCCCCGGCCAGTTCGCATTAGACGGATCGTACCGGCTGACCACCAGCGCCACCTTGTTATCCGGCAGAAATTGCACCCAGACAGTGCCCACATCACCCTCTGCATAACGCGGCACCTCTACTGTCCGCAACTGCAGCGGAATATTTTCCTTGGACCATTCCGCCGCCGTCTTCGCCTTGGTTGCATCCTTGAACTGCACCACCAATTTCATGCCTGGCTGCCATTTTGCGGGTAGATTGACGCAGCACATGATGCCGCTGGCGCCATATGGGCTCACCATATCCGCTGCTTCCGCTTGCTCCGGCGCATCCGGCTTGGCTACGGCCACCCAGTCATAACCCTTGCCGCTATAGTTCACCACAGTCATTGATGCACCCAGCTGACCGCCGGTGCCGGCGCAGGCACTGAGCGCGAAACAAGAAAACAAAAGCCACGCAATTCTTTTGATAATTGCACTCACCGGAATCTCCATTCTTCCCAATCAGGTCAAATTATAAATAGCAGCCCAACTTCACACATTATCCTTACAACCAGGACCTTTATAAACACAGACCCTAAAAACAGATTAAAATCAAAGCTGGAGCCATTTTTAATATATATAGAATCATCAATCACCAGCGCAGTTTTTACCTAGGAAAACTCTGATCCGGCACGAAATAACTACCTTCGTAGATTTAAGTTTTAGATGACTATAAAAACCAGTCTCAACACTCACTTCAAAGCACTTTCAAGCCTATCGATATTTCCCTTAATATCGGTTATTGCTTCCTGCATAGCGGGCTTCTCTTTATCATCTACCTTAGAATCTTTAATAACCTGCTGCATAACCTTTAGCAATTCTTTTTCTCTTTTCAAATCCTCTATCCAGATTTTCCTTCTATATTCCACTGAGGGCTTAGGCCACCCCTTAATCACCCCCGGCCAGTTGGAATTGGACGGATCGTAACGGCTGACCACCAGCGCCACATTATCGTTCGGCAACAACTGTACCCATACTGTGCCCACGTCGTCCTCGGCATAAGGCGGCACATCCACCAGCCGCAATTTCAGAGGAATGTTCTCCTTGGACCACTCCGCTGCCGTTTTGGCCTTAGTCTCATCCTTGGTCTGCACCACCAGCCGCATGCCAGGCTGCCATTTGGCCGGCAGGTTGACGCAACACATGATGCCGCTGCCGCCATATGGCTTCACCATATCCGCCGCTTCCGCCTGCTCCGGCGTTTGCGGCTGAGCCACCGCCACCCAGTCATAGCCCTGGCCGGTGTAATTCAGCGCCGTCATCGACGCGCCCAGCGGCTGGCCTCCAATGCCCGCGCAGGCGCTCAGCGCAAGGCCCGCCAACAAGGGGATGGCTCGACGGCAAACGGCAAGCACGGCCCGCGCAGCGCTCATTCGGTTTCCGGCGCCCGTTCCAGCTCCAGATCGATGCCGGGCATCACCAGCAGGTAATCGGTGCGCATCACGTGGGCGCGCCCATTGGCGCCTTGCAATTCCGTACCCTTGGCGATGCGGAACAACGCAATCCGGTCGCCCACCAGGGCGCTGGACTGGATCGGCTTTCCGGCATCCTGCTCATTCCCCAGCCACTGCGCCAGACGCTTGCCGTCCTTTTGCAGCTCGACCTTTTGCGCCTCGCCGCTGCCCAATAACCCCTGCGCCCGCAGCCAATAGCCACCGTCGCGCTTCTCCACCGTCAGCAGATGCAAGGGCTTGCCGTCATCGCCATAAACCTGTTGCATCTCTCCGGACGGCAGCAGCGTATAGCCGCCGACAAACTCATCCGCCTTCGCCCACAGAGGCAGCACAGCCAGCAGTACCGCCAATAACTTGCCAATTCGACTGAACATTCTCTTTACCCTTCCAAGTTGAAAACTGTAGGGTCGCGCAGCGCATCGAGACAGAGCTGGTAACGATCGTCCGGCGCATCGATGCCGTTCTTGTCCGCGTGCGACAAAACCTTCTCCACGACCGGATGGCAATCCGCCAACACGTCGGGACGGATTGCGCGATGGAACTGCAACTGGAACAGCGTCTCGTCTTCCTCCCCATCGCGGATCAGCGCCAGCGTTTGCTCGGCGTTTAGCGTCACCTTGTCGGCTGGCGCCAAGGGTTCCCGCGGCAAGGTCAAAGTTTCCCAAGCGCCAAAACGGGTAGGAGCAGCACACAGGGCGGCGGGGCCGAAAAATTGCCCACGCTGCTCATCGTCCAGCACACCGACAATGCCTTTCAGGCGGCGGGTATCGGGAAAGCGCAGATTGAAATGCTGATCGTCGGCCTTGACCACGCACCACGGCAACAAACGAGCAGCCAGTTCCGGCAGGCTTTCCGTGCTGTGCCAAACGCTAACCATAGGCAAACCATCGCACTGCATCAGCAAACGCTCCACCGATGCCTGCTGGGATGCCTGCCACTCCATCAGCAGTGGGGAGGCCGCCATCAGTTGCTCATCACCATCATCGCTTTGCGTGAATACGCTGCGCCACGGGAAGCCGCTGCGACGAAGTTGCTGGGGCAGCTTCGGATTCAGTGCACCATCGAACAGCAGATATTGATGCTGCTCCTCGCCCAATGGCCCGTGCTGTTGCAATAAATTGAACAACGCCTCGATATCAAAAGAGTGAATCAGCTTCATCATTGCACCTTGCTGAATGCGGAACCCGCCTTGGCGCTGCGCAACAGACACTCTACGCAAATCTCCTTGGGGAACATCGGCAGCGGCGGATTCATCTGGGCGGGTCCACTGAAATTGTGGCTGGCCCCCTTGATGCTGATGGTGCCGGGCGCATGCAGCTCGATCTTGCCGTCCTTCAGGCGGATATAAGCCCCGCCCGAGGTCAGCAGGATTTCCTGCTTGGCGTTGACATGTATCGTCTGCTTGGCCGAGGTGATGGTCAGATCCTTATCCGCCGTCAGCTCCATCGCGTCGCTCTGCGCCTGCACCTGCACCTTGCCCTTCGCCGCGATCAGCTTCAGCGCCACCTTGTCCTTCACCCCCGCCACGAACAGGCTGATGTGCTGGCCGACGTTGTGAATCCAGCGGCGGCCGGTGGTGTGGTTGGCGTCGCGCTGGGCGACCAGGTTCAGGTTCTGGCCAGCGCTGAGGGTTTGGCTTTGCTCGGTCAGGGAGGCGATGCCTGCGGGTGCGGACAGGATCAGCAGCGGCTGCTGTCCGGCTTGGTCTTTCGCGGTTTTGCCGTCCTTGTCGGTGTTGGTTCCCGCTTCCCAGGCTTTCAGCGCGTCGGCGTGGTGCTGCAGGTGGCCGTCGCTTTTCTTGCCGGCCTTGGCGTTGTCCGGGCCGATTTCGTCGGGCCCGGTTTCCATGGTGTCGGCCAGTTGGCCGGTGGCGGTCTCGGCCAGCGCCTGGGAGAGGCTCAGCGCGGCGTCGAGCTGGCTCTGGGCGTGCTCGCGCGCCAGTTGTTTGCCGCCGGCGCCGTTCTGCGCCTCGGTGGACAGCAGCAGGCCGTGGGCCGCGCGGATGGCGCCGTGGTGGTCGGTTCTGAGTTCGAAGCCGTCGCCGCGCGGTTGGGCTTTGCCGTTGCTGCGCGGGTGGGCGAGGTAGCCCTGGTTGAGCTGGGTCTTGCCCGGTTCGCTCGACAGCTTGGCGCGCACTTCGCCGGGGGTGTCGTCGAACAGCAACTCGTTGTAGCCGCCGCCCTGGTGTTCTTTGGATTTGATGCCGGACAGGGTCTTGTTGGCGGGGAGCGAGCCGGCGCCGCTGAAGTCTGGCGTCGGGTGGCTGCCGTTGTACAACACGCCGGTGATCACCGGGCGGTCGATGTCGCCTTCGATGAAGTCGACCAGCACTTCCTGGCCGATGCGCGGGATGAACTGGTGGCCCCAGCCAGCGCCGGCGCTGGGCATGGCGACGCGCAGCCAGCAGGAGGATTTGTCGTCGAGGCCGGCGCCGATAGTGGGATGCTCTTCCGGCCGCTGCCAGTGGAACTGCACCTTGATCCGGCCCTGGGCGTCGGTGTGGACTTCCTCGCCGGCGGGGCCGACCACGGTGGCGGTCTGCACGCCGAGCGAGGTGGGTTTGGCGGAGGCGGTGCCGGCGTAGGCCGGGGTCAGCGGGATGCCGCGGCGCTGGGCCTGGATCCGGGTGGTGAACGGCGCGTCGGCCTGGTCGCCCGCCGGCAGGATGGCTTTCAGGTCGGTCGGCAGGTTGTTGCGCACCTGAAAGCTTTGGCCGGTGACGACGAATTCGCGCTGCTCGTGGCTGTCGGCCTCGTGCGCCGGGTGGTCGTCCAGGCGGAACCATTGGCCGGCGGTCAGGCCGCGGATGGAGCCGCCGCCTTCGAATTGCTTGGCTTGCAGGTCGTGCGCCTGTTGCCGCAGCCGGGCGTAGTGCGACAGCTGGTCGGCGTCGCCGGCGTAATACAGGCCCTGCGGGTCGTAGTCCTGCAGGCTGGATTGCAGCGCCTGGCCGCCCTGGCCCTGGTCGATCTGGCTGCTGTCGCCGGTGTGCTGGGTGGACACCGGCTGGTAGTCGAAGGTGGCCAGCGCCACGTTGCCGGGGACGATCTGGCGGCTGGCGTTCCAGTCGGTGAGGCCGTCTTCCTCTTCGGTGGCGTCGCTGCGGTGGAAGCGCACGCGCTCGATCTCGGCCGGCGGCAGGCTGTAGGCGTCGTCGAACACCGCCAGCTTGACCTGCGGGCTGTCGCCGTCCACATGCTCGAAGCGCCAGGCGTAGCCCTCTTCATGCAGCAGGCGGACGATGAAGCTGAAATCGTCCTCGCGGTACTGCAGGCAGTAGCTCCGCGGCTGCGCCGGGCCGACCTTGAACTCGATGGCCTGCGCGCGGGCGAACACCGGGTTGGCCGCCTGGTGCTCGTGGACGATCTGCTGGACGATGTCCGGCACGCTCAAGTCCTGGAACACCCGCGAGGTGCGGCGGTGGCGCAGCAGCGCGATTGGCGGCTCGATGGTCAGGCCGTACTGGGCGAAGCCGCCGTCGGAACCCATCAGCCGGGCCTGGCTGACCACGCCGCAGCGGACAGTTTCCTGGCCTTGGGCGTCGGCGATGCCGATGCGGGCGGACTGGCCGAGCAGGGTCTTGAGTTCGATGGCGCCGTCGGGGGAGAGGCAGGTGAGTTGATAACGATAGGCCTTGGACACGCCCTCTTCGCCATCCAGGCTTTGCGGCAGCAGCTGCTCGGCGGCGACCTGCCCGCTGCCCAGCTCCAGGGTGAGCAGGCGCTGGTCTTGATTGAAGGCCGAGGCGAAGGAGGAAAGCAGAGTGCTAAGGTCCATGGCGCAATCTATCCGTTATCGTTGTATCTGGATTCTTTGGTGCCGCTCCGTGGAACTCACGCCGATATCGGCGGAGATGCGGCAACGGGGCGGCAGTTTCACAGCATCTATCAGTCGCTGACGATCAGGCGCACGCCGTGCACCGGACGTTCGGTGTCGTAACGCAGCGTGATCCTGCTGGACGGCACGCCAGCGTTCACCAGGTATTCGCGCACATTGGCGGCGCGGGTCTGGGACGCGGCTTTGGCGTTGCCGATATCGCGGCGATAGCAATGGCCACGGATCAGAACGGATTTGGCGGTCTTCAGTTTGGGCAGCAACAGATCCAGCTGAGCCTCGCCCACCGGATTGAGCTTGGCGTCCATCTTTTCAAACGGCACCAGGGTAGCGTCGGCCGCGTAGTTGGCGGCAGCCTGCTTGGCAATCTGCGCCTTGGCATCATTGGCGGCGGCGACGGCCTTGCTGGCCTCCACCTGCTCCTTGGTCGGCACCGTTTTGCAGGCGACGCAAGACAAGGCGACAACCACGGCGATCAACAAACGTTTCATAGCGACTTTCCCCAAGTGAAAAAAACTTAAAAACCCGCCCGGGGCCGGGCGGGTCTGGATTCCATTGCTGGAATTAGGCGATGACTTTGTTCGCGGTCAGGTCCCAACCGGCGCTGACATTGCCGCCGCCGGCGCCGTCGGCGCGCTTCTGCTGGGTGTAGGTCCACTTGATCTTGCCATAGCTGAAGCTCACCTTCTCGGCCGGGAAGCCGCTGTCGGTGGCGGAACCGTGCGGCTCAACCTTGGAGATCAGGACTTGTTCCATCTTGATTTCCATGTACTTCACCTTGTCGCCACCCGCACGGCACAGCTCGATGGTGATCTCTTTGATGTGCTTGCCGGTGCAGCAAGCTTCGTAGATCTTCGGGCTGGCTTTGTCCAGGAAGTGGGTGATTTCGTACACGCCGTGGTTCACGCGTTCGGCGGTAGCGCCGCCGGCGGTGCTGGCGGAAGCCTGAGCCGGTTGTTCCAGCTTATGGCTGAACGATTGGATTTCGATCCAGTCTTTGTGCTTGTCGTCGCCGCTCTCACCAGGAATGCCATCGATTTTCAGAAATGCATCAAAAGCCATCTGTACTTCTCCTTAAACAAGGTTCAAAAAAATGGGGGCGGGACTCCCCCAAATAATCAATGCGCCGCGTTAGCCAGCCGGTTGCGGCAGCTCTGCCACCAGACGCAAAGAAATCGTCAGCTCGTCGAGCTGGAAATGGGGACGCAGGAAGGCGGCGGCGCGGTAAACCCCAGGTTTGCCCGGCACTTCCACCACGTCGACGCGCGCTTCGCGCAGCGGGTACTTGGCCTTGGCCTCCTGGCTGGCGGAATCGTCCAGCAGCACGTACTGGGCCAGCCAGGTATTCAGGTAGTCCTGCACGTTCTGGCGCGAGGCGAAGCTGCCGATCTTGTCGCGCATGATGGACTTCATGTAATGCGCGATGCGGGATACCGCGAAGATGTACGGCAGCTGCGTCGACAGGCGCGCGTTGGCGTTGGCCGAATCGGTGTTGTAGGTCTTGGCCTTCTGCGCCGACTGTCCGCCGAAGAAGGCGGCGTAGTCGGTGTTCTTGCAATGCACCAGCGAGATGAAGCCGAGGTCCGACAGCAGTTTCTCGGTGCGGTCGGTGATCGCCACCTCGGTCGGGCACTTCAGCGCCACTTCGCCGTCGTCGGTCTTGAAGGTGTGGGCCGGCAGGCCTTCCACCAGGCCGCCGCCTTCCACGCCGCGGATGGCCGCCAGCCAGCCGAACTGGGCAAAGGCGTCGGTCAGACGCGCGGCGTAGGCGTAAGCGGCGTTGGTCCACAAGTACTTGTCGTGGTTGCTGCCGTCGACGTTCTCTTCGAAATCGAATGCTTCCACCGGCACATTGTCGCGGCCATACGGCAGGCGGCCCAGCACGTGCGGCAGCACCAGGCCGACGTAGCGGGAGTCTTCCGACTCGCGGAAGGACTTCCACTTCGCGTACTCGACGGTGTCGAAGATCTTGGCCAGATCGCGCGGCTTGCCGATGTCGGAGAAGCTCTCCAGGCCGAACAGGCCCGGATCGGCCGACGAGATCAGCGGCGCGTGGGCGGAAGCGGCCACGTGCGACAGCTCGTCCAGCAGATAGAAGTCTTCCGGATGACGGGTGAATTCGTAGTCGCCCACCAGCGCGGCGTAAGGCGCGCCGCCGAAGGTGCCGTACTCTTCCTCGTAGATCTTCTTGAACAGCGCGCTCTGGTCGAACTCGGCCGCCGCCTTGAAGTCCTTGACCAGGTCCTTCTTGGACGCGTTCAGCACCTTGATCTTCAGCTGCGTGCTGGTCTCGGACTGCATCACCAGGTAGTTCAGACCGCGCCAGGACGCTTCCAGCTTTTGGAACTCGGCGTGGTGCATCACGTTGTTCAGTTGATCGGAGATCAGCTTGTCGATCTCGGCGATGCGGGCGTCGATGCTGGCGGACAGGTCGCGCGAGACGGTGACGCTGCCTTGCAGCACCTGGTCGACCAGTTCGCCGATCAGATCGCGGGTGTGGCTCTTTTCGCTGTCGTTGGTGGCGATGCGGCTCTGCTCGATGATGCTGTCGAGCAGGCTGACGCCGTCAGCCGCGGCCGGCGCCGCCTGTTGTTGCAATTCCGCGCTCACTGCTCGCCTCCTTCTTTCTTGCCGCCGATCTGGCGCAGCTTCTCGGTATCGCGCACCACTTCGTCCAGCAGCTCTTCCAGCTTGTCGTTGCCGGCCAGCTTGTTGCGCAGGTCGGCCAGGCGGGTGCGGGCCTCCAGCAACTGGTTCAGCGGATCGATCTGGCGCACCACGTTTTGCGGCTCGAAGTCGGACAGGTTTTCGAAATTCAACTCCACGCCCAGCTGGGTGCCGTCATCCTTCAGCGCGTTGTCCACCTTCATCGCCAGGCGAGGCGCCATGCCCTTCAGCACCTCGTCGAAGTTGTCGCGGTCGACCTGAACGAACTTGCGCTCCTTCATCTTCGGCAGCGGCTCCTTGCTGTGGCCGGAGTAGTCGCCCAGCACGCCCAGCACGAACGGCAGTTCCTTGGTTTCGATCGCGTCGCCGATCTCTACGTCATAGGTGATCTGCACGCGAGGCGGACGGACCCTCGACAGTTTTTTCTGAGTGCTTTCCTTGCCCATGGCTCTTCTCTATTCAAAAAGGTTCAAAACTAAGCTACGCAATATTGCGCGCGAGACTGGATAGAACGGTTCGCAACTGTGCTAAAGACAGGCCCGGATCATTCAATTGCCGCCCCAGCACATAGGCCGCTTCGGCGTAGGACTGATGATTGCGCCACGGCGCCTTCACGTCGTCGATATCCACCACGTGCTTGGGATCGAGCGGCGCGCCCCAGCACTGGCTAGCGATCTGCTCGTTCAAACCCGCCGGCAACAGCACCAGGAAGTGGCCTTCCGGGCGGCGCATGATCAGGCATTGCTCCAGCGCCGCGCCATTGTCGGTGGCGGCGTGGTACAACGCCAGCCAGGTGACCGCGGCCAGCACGTTGTCGCCCTCCACCGCCGGCAAGGGCAGCGCATAGGCCTGTACCGGCAGGCTGTCGCGGAATTTCTTCAACAGCCGGTGATGGAATACGAAGGCCAGCAGCACCGACTCCAGATCGCCGCGGCCAGCCGCGCTCAGGCTGCGCGACAAAGAGTCGGCGGCCGTCATCGACAGATGCTTCTCCAGCAACTGCTGCGCCAGGTCGATGTCGGCCACCGACGAGGCGCCGAAACGCAGCTGCTCCTCCAGGAACTGCTTGCAGGCCAGCATTTCCACCGAGTTCTCGATGGCGCTGGACAGCTGCTCCTTCAGACCGGTGAAGAACAACTCATTGGCCAGCAGCAGGATGGCGGTGGACGGCAGCGCCGGGTCGACCGCCACCAGCGAAGCCGCCACCAGCGGGTAGTTGCGGCCGCCCTCGTCGCGGCTGGGCTGGATCACGCCCAGCGACAGCCAGTTATGGTCGCGGCTTTGCAGCACGAAGGAGGTCGGCGGCATGGCCAGGTAGTCGCGCGTGGCCTCCTCGGTGAACTCCAGCCGCTGCAGGCTCTGCGCCAGCAGTTGGTCCAGTTGCATCGCCGCCGGGTGGGTGGCGTTGACGCGCACGAAGTCGGCGCGCCGCGGCAATTTGCCGAAAATGCAGAACTGCGGAGGCACCTCCTGGGTGCGCTTGAAATTGAGCGGCATGCCGTTCATCTCTCCATTACAACGTCACGCGCTCGGGCAACGTCAGTTTGTACAGGCGGTTCAACTGCAGCGGATTGACGCCGCCCAGCATGCGGAAATTGAAACGAACGGTCTGCCCCTCGGCGCCGCTGCCCTTGGGCAGCATCCAGGTCAGCTGGGCGGAACCGTCGCCTTCCTGGCTGACCTTGGAACCGGCCAGCAGGCGCATCAGGCCCATGCGGCCGGACTGGTTGCCCACCACGGTGCTGGAGCCCGCGTAGTTGACCACCTGAATGCGCGCGCCCTCGCCGTTGGTGCCCGGCCAGTTGAACGGCTGCCATTGCTGCGGACCGTTGCGGTAGCGCAGCTCCTGGCCGTCGATGCTGAGCACGATCTCGGACAAGCCCGGCGTCGGCAATGGCTGCAGTTCGAAGCGGCTGTTCTCGCCGTCCTGCAGCTGGGTATTGGCCAAGGCCATCAGGCTGCTGACGCCGCTGAGGAACTGCGGGTTGAAGCGCACGCCCTGGTTGCCCCAGGCGCGCGGCACCAGTTCATCGCCCTTTTTCTGCACCAGGCCGGTCAGGTACTTGTTGATGAACTTGTCCAGCGTGCCGTCGTTGGCTTTGACGAAACGGTTGATGTCGGCCACCGACGCGCTGCTGTTGGAATCGCTGAACGGATACTTCCCGGCCAGTTGCCGCCATTGCGGCAAGACCTCGTTGGCCCAAGCCTGGTTAATGTCCTGCGCCACCGGGCCCAGCAGCGCGCTGTACGACTGCGACAGCGGGCGCACCAGCATCGGGCGAACCATCTCCACCGTGTCGGATGTCGCGCCGTTGAGCAGGGTATTGTCGACATAGGACAGCGTGTCGCCCAATTCGGAACCAGAGCCGTTCAGCGTGGACTGCAACGCGGTGCGGGCCTGCGGGCCTGGTTCGTCGGTGGTGGCGATGGCGGCCATCTTCACCTTCAGCTTGGCCAGCTGATCCAGATAGCTGTTGATCGGCGAGTTGTCGCCCTTGACCAGCGTAGCCACGCCGGCGAAATGCGCGCCCACCACGCCATACTGCTTCTCGTTCTTGCCCGCGGCCTGCGTGTCGCCGCTCTTGAAGAACTCGGTGGTTTTCTCCAGCACCGAGCGCTTGGCGGTTTCCAGCGAACGATTCAACTCGGACGGATTGTCCCAGGAGGTTTCCTGCGCCGCGCGCGTCAGAATCAGCTTGATCGGCGAATTCTGCTTGTCGGCAAGACGGGTCATCGCCGAAGCCGATTGCGCAGGATTGGCGATGTCGCGCACCACTACGCCGGCCAGGAACTTATGCCAGGCGGCGATGTACTGGGAACGGTACAACGCCTCCAGCGCGGCGCGGTTTTTCTCCACGTCGCCATCCTTGCCCAGATCGTCCTGCGTGCTGGAAGCCAGCACCCAGTCGTCGCTGCGTATCGTGCCCTTGCTGGCCTCGTCGATGGCTGCGCGCACATAGGTGCTCCACGCCTCGCGGGTGTAGGCCCCCTCCACCATCTGGCTGCTGGCCATGATGTCCATGTCGCGGTTGTCCAGAATACGGGCCACAGTCAACGGCGCGAAGCGGGTGTTGGCGCGCGCCTTGATCTCGTTGAACACGCGTTCCTGGGCGGACAGCTGCTTGAACGAGCCGCGCAGCACGTCGCGGGCGTCGGCGACGACTTTGACATCGTTGTCGATCAGCGGCAGATCCGGCTCCTTGATCTGGCTGACGTAGAAGGCCACCAGTTTTTCGGCCTGGCCCATCACCTCGCTGACCGGATACTCGCCGCGCTGGCTTTCCAGCCACGGGCGCCAGTAACGCGGCAGCTGGTCGGCCAGATGCGCGTCCTCCATCCGGCGGCGGTCATGCAGCATCAGATAGGTTTTCAGCGCGTTGTAGGCGACATCGAGCTTTTGCGACTTCTGCGGCTGGCCGCTTTCCGCTGCGGCCTCGCCCGCCGCCGGCGCGGAGGCATCCAACTTGCCGGTGGTCGCCCGTTGCGGCATTTCCAGCGCGCCCAGCTGAATGTTGGGCAGGCCATGCTTGGGACGCGGCTTGTACGGCTTGGCCGGTTTCGGCGCCGGAACGGGCTTCGTCTCGGGCTTGGGTTCCGGCTTGGGCGGCTGGGTCATCGCCACCGGCTGCACCGCGCCAGGCTTCAGCGCAGCCAGCGTGGTCTCCAGGTTTTTCTGCACCGGGCGCAGCATCACGTCTTTCAAACCGGCGAAATAAGCCTTGCGCAGATTGCGCTCCAGCTCTTCGCCTTGATACAGGCCCAGGCCGATCTGCCACGGCTCGCCGTTGCGGCGATACGTCTGCAGCTCCTCCAGCCGGCGCTGCAGGATCAGCAGGCCATTCAGGCGATCGTACAACTGGCCGGACGCGGCCAGCTTCTGCGCCTGTACCCGCTCGGCGTTCACCTGGGTGATCATCTGCTGGTTGCCGACGAAGGACCAGGTCCACGCGCCCGCCACCGCGGCCAGCGTCACCAGGCCCGCCACCATGCCGGCCAGACGCCAACGGCTGCCGCTGGGCTTGGTCTGCTGGAAAATCAGGTGCTGATCGGGGAACAAAACTTCGCGGAACAGGCCGCGCAGGAAGTAGCTGTACGAAGCCGGGGCCTGATGCTTGTCCATGCCGGCGGAAGACAGATCGAACTGGCCTTGCACGCGACCGGCGGTCACGATGCGCGGCACACCTTCCTGCAGCGCGCTGGTGAAGTAGAAGCCGCGCAGCAACGGACGGGAGTGATACGGATCCTCCTCGAACAGCAGGCGGACGAACTTCACCACCGCTTCCTGCAGGCCGTGGAACTCGATCGGGAAGGCGAAGTGGGCGGATTTCACCGCGTCGCCGCGCGCGCCGACCAGCTTCTCCTCGCCCATCTGCACCAGGCCGCGGTACAACTGCTCGAACTGCTGGCCCACGACGGCGCCGGCGTCGAAGCCGGTGCCCTGGTCGGCCGACAGCGTCGCGCCCCAGACACGAGAGCGCTCTTCCTCGCCCGCGTCGTGGAAGAACTGGGCGAAGCCGCCCAGCAGATCCAGCTTGGTGAACACCAGATAGATGGGCACCATCAGGCCGAAGGTGTTGCACACCTCGTGGATGCGCTCGCGCACCTGGCGCGCGTAGAGCACGAAGCCCTCGCTATTGTGTTGCGCCAGCTCCGGCAGGCTGATCGCCACCATGATGCCGTTGACCGGTGCCTTGGCGCGGTGCTTCTTCAGCAGCCTGAGGAAGGCGAGCCATTCGGTGCGGTCCTCGCTCTCGGTCGCGTAGCGGCCTGCGGTATCCAGCAACACGCCCTCGGTGGAGAAGAACCAGTCGCAGTTGCGCGTGCCGCCCACGCCTTGGATGCCGCTCTTGTCGCTGAACGGGAAACTCAAGCCCGATTGCAGAATCGCGGAACTCTTGCCTGCCGCCGGATGACCAATGATCATGTACCAGGGCAGCTCATACAGCGCCGCGCTGCCGCGGGCGCTGCCCAGATTGGATTTCTTCAGCGTATCGATCGCGCCCAGCAGGCGCTGCCGCAGCAACGTCACTTCCGCGCGCTTGTCGGCGCTGGCGTTGATCACCGCGTCGTCGGCTTGCCGCCGCAGCATGCCTTCCAGCATGCCGCTGGCGCGGCGGCCAAGCGCCTGGCCTATCAGCAGCGCCAGCACCCATACGATCATCACCGCCACGATCCAGCCCAGTCGCGCTTCGACAGATTTCAGGCCCAGCCAGGGGCCCAGCCACCAGATCAGCGCGATCAGGATCAAGAATCCGATGGCCGACGCCACCTTGGCATTCCGTAGCCAACCTTTGTGTAACACCGAATTTACCTTCCCTTAGAAGCTGAAATCATTTTTTGTTGCGCTGCGCCAACAGTGCGCGCAGCGAACCCGCGCGCTCGATGTGGCCGTAATCGCGGAAACTCCACACTCCGCCCCAGGTCAAACCTGCCGCTTGCGCCTCTTCGCCCAACGCGTTGTAGGCCTGCATCGCCCATGGATCCCGCTCTGAAATCACCACCTTGCCGCCCCGCACCGGCGCCAGGTCGGCCGCCAGCCCATACTGGTGCTTGCTTTCCCCGCCCTTGGCCTGCGTCACCTTGGTGCTGCCGCCAGCCAATCTGTTCTGGCGCTCGGCGCTGCGGTATCCCTCAAGCAACACCATTGGAAACCCCCTCGCCTTCATTCTTTCCATCACCCTCAGCACATCCTGGACGAAGGCGGGATCCATCCGGCTCCAGTCGCGGTCAGCCTTATCCAGCGCCAACTGCGGCTTTTCCGCCACCGCGTCGACGAAAGCGCTGGGCGGCAGCGGAGGCGGCGGCACCAGCTTCTCCTCCAGCAGCGCTTGGCGGATCTGATTGCCATGCGCGTATTCCCCGGGCACGAACTGCGGATCCTTGTGATAGCCGCCAAAGTGCAACGTTATTGCCACAACTGCCGCGACCAACGGCAGCGCCAGCATCGGCAGCAGCATTCCCACCGGCCACGCCTTCATCCAGGCGAAGACGCCTCCGGCTCCGGAAAGCGGGCGCGAAGGGGGCGCTTCGACGGCCGGAATATCCACCGGCTCGCACGCCAGATCTGTTGGGGTTGCGATTGTCGCCCGCTCCACCTGGAGCCGCGCTCCGCCGAGAAAAAACCGCCAGCCGAGCCACAGCAATAGAAGAACGATACCGGCCACAATCAGCGGCACAAAAAACATCATTGGAATTTTTTATAAAAAACAAACGATTGATGAACTGACAAAATACGCGATATGCTTGATTTGATTTGCAAAGAAGTCAAGTACCCTTTCAAAACCAGACAGGGTTTCTCTGACTCCTCACTGGCAAATTCTGTAGAATGAACCACTATTTGGGTGTGGATTATATGGACTTCACTAAGCACTGGCAAAAAACTTGCATGATCCTCGCAGCCTTGGCACTGCCGCTGCTCGGCGGCTGCGGAGGCCCAAAGAATATCACGCTCAGCACCGAAGCCAGCCAGATGTTGAACCGCGACAAACATGGAAAGCCGCTATCCGTCGTGGTTCAGGTTTATCAGTTGAAATCCGATCAGGAATTCAAATTACTCACACCTGACCTTTTGGCCAGTGGCAAACCAATCGAGAATATGCTCGGCTCTGCCATATTATCTCGCAAAGAGCTGTTATTCGTTCCCGGCGGCAAACAGGAAATGGATATCACCATTGACGAGGGCGCTAATTTCGTCGGCGTGATCGGATATTTCAGACAGCCCAACCCGCAATTCTGGCGCTTGTTATATGACGCCAATCGCGTGCGCAGCAAAGACCTGAAATTCAAGGTCGCCGATTGCTATCTGCAGGCGATCAAGCCCGAAGCCCTGCAACTGCCCGACCAGCCCAAGAGCGGCGCGGTCGAGTGCCCGGCTTCCCGCAACTAATCAACGCGGCTCCCCGCGACCAACCCATGCCGAGGTTCAAGCTGTAATGCTTCAAGCACAAAGAATCCTATGGGGCGAAGGCATGTTCCTTCGCCCGCAGCATTTCCAGCAGCACGCGCTGTTCCAGGAACAAACCCAGGCCAGCCTGCTGCAGCTGACCCACCGCCACGCCTGGGGCGTGCAGCGGCTGGCGCTGGATGAAGCCGCGCTGAAGGGCGGTCTCGTTCGCGTGGACGAGCTGACGCTGCTGTTCCGCGATGGCACCCTGCTCCAGGCGCCCGCCCACACCCCGCTGCCGCTGAGCCGCGACCTCGCCTCGCTGCCGCAGGCCGGCGTGAAAACCACGCTGTACGCCTGCCTGGCCCAGCTGCAGCCTTATGGTGGCAACACCCGCAACGGCGAGGCCAGCGCCCGCCCCACCCGCTTCCACAGCGACCATCGCGAGGTGTCCGATCTGTACACCCAGGCGCTGGCCGCCGACCTGTCCACGCTGCAGCTGGACGTCAAGCTGATGCTGGAAGAGGAAAACCGCGACGGCTACGACTCCATCCCGTTGTGCCAGCTGGAAAAGGACGCCACTGGCCAATGGGGCGTGGGCCGAGAATTCCTGCCGCCGCTGCTGGCCATCGAGGGGTCCACCGAGCTGATGCAGATGCTGCGCCGCCTGCTGGACATCCTGCTGGTGAAGAGCCAGTCGCTGGCCGGCGCCCACCGCGAGCGCGCCAAGAGCGTGATGGAGTTCGGCTCCGCCGACATCAGCTCCTTCTGGCTGCTGCACACGGTCAACCGCAATTTCGCGCGCCTGCGCCATCTGTCGCAATGCCAGCCGCTGCATCCGGAAGAGCTGTACATGGCGCTGTCCGAGTTCTGCGGCGAGCTGCAGACCTTCACCACGCTGTACACGCTGTCCGATATCCCGGGCTACCGCCACGACAAGCTTCATGAAGTGTTCCCGCCGCTGGATCTGCAGATCCGCGAGCTGCTGGAAACCGTGGTTTCCGCGCGCTACAAGGTCATCCCGCTGCACTCGCCGCGCCCGTCCTTCCACATCGGCCGCCTGGAAAGCGACCGCCTGCTGGAAAACGTGGATTTCTACCTGTCGGTGCAGAGCGACCAGCCCGCCAGCCACATCATCGACAACGTGCCGCTCAAGCTGAAGATCGGCGCGCCGGACGATGTGGAACGCATCCTCAACTCCGCGATGCGCGGCGTCAGCCTGGCCCACTCGGCGCAAACGCCGTCCGCCATTCCGGTGCGGGTGGGCAACCACTACTTCGCGCTGGAACCAGGCAGCGAGATATACAGCCGCATGCTGCAATCGCGCAGCGTCTGCATCTATATTCCGCAAACCCTGGCCAATATTTCGATAGAACTGATCGCGGTCTTCCGCTGAGCACACCATGAACCAATCAAGCACCCAAACCCCTGAACGCGCCATCGCCGTCTCCGCCCCGGCGGCGCCGTCCATGCGCGAGATGCTGGAAGATGGCATCTACCTGCTGTTCCTGCTGAAAGAAGGCAACCCGCCGAGCAGCGGGGTGGAGTTCAACCGCCGCGTCGACCACTTCCTCGGCCAGTTCGAGCGCAACGCGCGCAACTTCAGCAAGGACAACAACGCCATCAGCCATGCGAAATACGCATTCTGCGCGCTGATGGACGAGATCATCCTGTCCTCCGATTTCGCGCTGCGCGACGAATGGGAACGCATGCCGCTGCAGCTGCGCCTGTTCGGCGAGCACCTGGCCGGAGAAGGCTTCTTCAACCGACTGGAACAGCTGCGCAACAATCCGGCCGAGAACATCGAACCGCTGGAAGTGTTCTACACCTGCCTGTTGCTGGGCTTCCAGGGCAAGTACCTGCTGGAAGGCCAGGAAAAGCTGGGCTACCTGACCCACAAACTGGGCCAGGAGATCCAGCAGGTTCGCGGCGGCAAGGCCGACTTCGCGCCCAACTGGCAGTTGCCGCAACGCTTCCAGGCCTTCGTCCGCCACGAGTTGCCCCTGTGGCTGTACTTTGCGCTGTTGGCCATCGTCGGTACCGGCATCTTTGTCGCCTTCCGCTGGATGCTGGCCCGCCAGGCTTCATCCCTATTCGGTCTATGAGCATCGCCCGCCACGCGCAGATCCTGCCCTCGGTGCTGGATCGGCTGCTAGACGACGAGCCGGACCAGAGCCACATTGAGTCGATCAGCCTGTTTGAACTTTCCCAGTTCAAGCGGGCGCTGGCTCGCGACCTGGAAGCACTGCTCAATACCCGGCTGATGCCACTGGACGAGTTGATGGAGTCCTTCCCCCAAGCGCGCGAAAGCCTGCTCACCTTTGGCATCCCAGACCTGTCCGGCATCAGCCTGCTGAACCCGGACGATCGCGAGCTGCTGCGCGAGCAACTGCGCCGCTCGATCGAGCTGCATGAACCGCGGCTGTCGCGCGTGCGCGTCAACCTGGATGCCCCGCGCGAAATGGAACGCCACCTGCGCTTCCGCGTCGACGCCGTGCTCAAAGTGCATCCGCACCGCCCGCCGGTCACCTTCGACGCTACGCTGCAACTTTCCTCCAACGTTTATAAAGTGCAGGGCTGAACGTCCTCTTCTGACCTCCTCCCGCAAAAACGTAGCGGCGAAAAGTAGAGATTTCTGGCAAATTTAAGCCCATCCGGGCAGGAGATTTGTCATGAAAAAATCGAAGTTCACCGAAGAACAGATTGCCTTCGCCTTGCGCCAGGCGGAGTCCGGTACCACCGTCGCCGAGGTCTGCCGCAAGATGGGCGTCTCCGAAGCCACCTTCTACAACTGGAAGAAGAAATACGGCGGCCTGGGTGTCAGCGAATTGCGCCGCCTGAAACAACTGGAAGAAGAGAACGCCCGCCTCAAGCGCATGGTCGCCGACCTGAGCCTGGACAAGCAGATGCTGCAGGAAGTCATCCAAAAAAAGCTGTGAGGCCGGCCCGCAAACGCGAGTTGGCCAACTTCCTGATCGACGCGTACGCGTCAGCATTCGTCGCGCCACCGCAGTCATTCAACTGCGGCAAGCTACCTATTTTTATCGCCCTCACCCTCGAGATGATCGTGCGGAGCGGCAGCGAATCCGCGAGATCGCCGCCACCCGCATTCGTTATGGCGCGCGCCGCATCCACGTCCTGCTGCGGCGTGAGGGCTGGCAGATCAATCACAAGAAGACCTACCGGATCTACTGCGAGGAGGGTTTGAACCTCCGGCGCAAACGGCCCAAGCGGCGAGTGGCGGCCGCGCACCGGCAAGCTCGGCCGGCGGTCTCCAGTTTGAATGCCTGCTGGAGCATGGATTTCGTCGCCGATCAGTTGTTCAACGGCCAGAAAATCCGGGTCTTGACTGTGGTGGATAATTTTAGTCGGGAGAGCTTGGCGATCACGGTGGATTTCGCGCTGAAAGCCGCAGACGTGGTTGCTACGATGCAGCATGTGCAAGCCTTGCGCGGGACGCCGCAACGGATTCAGGTCGACAACGGCAGCGAGTTTATTTCCCTGGCGCTGGACCAGTGGGCCTATGAGCAAGGCGTCACGCTGGACTTCTCACGACCAGGGAAACCCACGGATAATGCCTTTATCGAGTCATTTAACGGCAGTCTGCGGGATGAGTGCCTGAATGTGCATTGGTTTTTATCGCTGGATGACGCACGTGAAAAGATCGAGCGTTGGCGGCAGGATTACAACGAATTCAGGCCGCACAGTTCGCTGGGCGACCAGACCCCGAGCGAGTTCAGACTTGCTCACCTTGAAGCCGGAAATCTCTAGACTAGACCGCTCGGTTAGCCGGGAGGAGGTCACCAGATGTATAAGTCAGTCGTCTGCTCGGCACAGAACTCTGCGAAAATACAATAAAGCTCTAGTTAGACGGAAAAAAGTGAGGATACTATTCACCTAGATAAGAAAGCCAGAGACTTAGCTGAGCGTAGCAATCTAGAATAAATCTCAGAAACCAGCACAGGGATTAATACCATAAAAACCAAAGCCCCCCATCCGATTAAATCATAACTAAAAATAAATAAAAGATGCAAGCCATATATAGACAAAGTAAACTTCCCCACATATTCAAGCAAAGGAATTTTAACATACTTATATATTAATCCAAAAAACATAATAACTATAGCACTTCCTAAAAAAGCCAACACTGACTTCTGAATCAAAAACAATCCAGAATAACTACCAACAGTTGTTCTAGTATAAAATAGAGAAAATATCCCTAGGTAAATAACTAATGCTACAATAAGAAAAAGAATGATATTTTCTTGCACAACATTCTTATCCTTACTAATAACCAAAACATCACAATACTCTCTTACCCAATAACCTAGCAAGAAAAATGGTGTATAAAAAAGAATATAATGTGCGCTTGCAATGGTATGCATTTTAACCAAAACGAGGCTAACGAAAATTAACACAACTCCCTTAAATACCCATTTGCATGCCAATAAGGCAGTTACAAAAATTCTAATTGCAAATAATACAAAAAAGAACCAAAACCCAATCTGCGGATTCATAATATAATCCACGATTGTGGAAAAAAACTGCCTTGCATCCGCTTTGCAACTCACCAAAAAATAGAAGAAAAAAAATGGAACAATCAATCTTTTGGCTGACCATATTATTTCATCAGAAAAGCTCTTTTCTTTAAAACAATACCCCGAGATTAAAAAGAAAAGAGCCATATGAAAGCTATATATTATTTTAAAAATAATATTAGAATCAAACGAGCCCGGCATATACCTCATTTGTATCAAATGGCCTATGACTACCAAAAAAATGCCAAAACCTCTTACTGCATCTAAAAAATTATTTCTCGGCATAGTCATACTCATATAAGTCATCCCAAAGTTTTCGCCATCTGCTCAACACCACAATTAAGACATTATTAAATCCACACAAATATCTGGTTATAAAATAAAAATATTATTTATTCCCTTACCATATACATAATCATCTCACAGCCTTACCCAATTTAATGGGAGTAAATCTTTCGTATCGTGTGAAGCTTGATTAAACCAATTCATTGGAGCTATAACTATTTTGTGATCATTCGAGTTAAGCCATGCACCCCACCAACTAAAACTGCTATTAGCTATAACATTATGCTTACAATGCGCCATCAATCTAAGGTCTTGAAATGCTGTCGCTGCATTATTATGGGAAACAAATGTAGATTTATGTGGAAAGCTTAAGTTTTCACGGCACCAGTTTATATCATCTGAAAATACAAAAAAATGCGGATCTGATACATGCTCCGCAAAGAAGTTAATTGATTTTTTATAGTAATCAAGGCTGCATGTCCCATGGGTATTGCTAGCAGACTTTAGAGAAACGTAATCGCCTCGCCTTACATGGATTGAGATCGAATTTTCAGAATTTTCAATCATATCCATAATAGCCACATCCATCGGAGATGGTGGCGTGACAGGCTGCAGTTCCTTGACAAGAATATCTCTAATGTCCGTAAAATATAAATGACTCTGCCAATACCCTCTCAGATAAGAATTATCAAGTGCATTGTAAAAATTTGTATCAAAACAATAAGATTGTTCACGGTAAATTTTTAATCCAAGCCGCTTTATTGGTATTAAATTAAAAAAAGGAGCTTCTAACATTTTTTTCTGAATCGAGCTTTCCAAAACTAGTTTTTCAATTGGAAGTCGATAATGATCCAGTTCATAATACCTACTTGTATTTTTATTTGGTATATTTTCAAACCAACCCAAATCTACAAAAATTTTAGCTTTATGGATTTGGGCTAACATTCTAGCAGCAGCATATTGAAATAACTGATTCCCAAGCCCACCGCAAAGGCGTGTAACAATCATATTCCACCTTCGTAAAAAATATTATTCCAAACTACAAGATAATTCAATTTCACATTAATCTTAAAGATGTAGTCATACCTAAAGATTGTTATTTTAGCAATCACTATGTCCTATAGCTTCCTTCTTAAAATTAACCGATACACAATTTTTCTCAAGAAATCTGGAGATAAAAAAACAAATGAGCGAGCAATACCATCACATAGACAGTGTAGAAGATTTTTACTACTCACTATATGAAGATGTTTTTGCAAAGCTATTTCCGATCGCACATATTTAAGTCCTCCCCTTCGCTTAGTCATACCATTACCTACTCTGGCATGCACCAAAATAGAGGGTGAGTTATATGCCCTCGCATCTCTCGCAAGCATCAGTGCCCATAATGCATAATCCTCCATTAATGGAATCAGAGGATAACCACCAGACTCTATGGCCAATGAGCGTTTATAGCATACAGTCATGTGGTTAAACGGGTTTCTTTTCCTTGCAAACTTACAAATCTGTTCATGGGATGATGGTACACGTCTACAGTACGTTGGCTTTATAGGGTCCCATTCAAACTCTGCAATTTGAGAGCCAAATATATCAAACTGATTACTAACAATAGTCTCAATTTGCTCTTTAACTCTGTCTGGATGGCAATAATCATCAGAGTCAAATCGCATAATCCACGGCTGGGTAGCTAATTCAAGACCATAATTTAAGGCAACCGCAAGTCCCTGATTTTGACTTAATCTATGGCAAAATATTGGTAATTTTTTTGAAAATTCTTCAATAATACTATCTAAGGCATCAGTTAAAGGTCCATCTGCTATCAAAATAATTTCAGATGGCAATACTGTTTGCTTTACAATAGATTCAAGTGCTACTTGGAAATGATCAGGATTATCTTTTCCATATACAGACATCAGCATAGAAAGCATTTTCTGACCTTAATTTAGTAAAATTTATTTGCATGTTTTACCAAATGCACACCCGCTCATCATAAAAACATGCACTTACATATCTGATTTTGTGGCATAAAACATCTCACGTATTTTGAAGTCAATAATAACAAACCAATTTACATACGGGTGAAAATAATAAATACATATATTTCTCCCGCGCATCAATTTTAATCATTTGATTCAGTTGTCGCGATTACATCAACTAATTCCGCCTAAAGTTACGCATTAGCATAAGTAAAACATTCGAGGCAAGGCCAGTAATGTAGGTATTACTCTTTTAGCCTACAAGCCGCGCATTCAAATGGGTTATTTAGTTCGTATACCGGCAGGGCGAATGCGTACAGTAAGCATCTCTCCATCATGATTGCAGATAGTTACGTCTATGTTTTAGCACGACACCATCACCTTTCATCGATGAACCACCATGCAAAAATCTAAACATCCACAGCTTTATCAAATAATTCAAACCTATTCAAATACGGCATCGTTCGCAATTTCAGACATGTTGAAACAGCTAGCAACCAAAGACACATCTAATTAATGAACGGAACCAACTCATACGAAGACCCAGGAGCCCTCGCAATAATTAGCATCGTAATCGGTGCTAATGCTATGCAATCTGCGGCCAATGTATTTAATGCATATCAACCTGTAACAGAGCTTGCTGACCCATACCAAAATACTATTGTCGAGAAATTATTTACCTCGCAATTTTAATGACATACTATATCGGTATATCTTCTATGAAATCTTTAAGTGTGGCCAAAGGGCACCTATGCCTCTTAGCGTAAATTGCTTGAATAACCAACATCCTCTGAGTGGCTTTGAGCCTAACGGCTCCATCATACTTTCACATCCCATCATTACGTTAATGACGTTATGGTGAATGGACTTTCCTTACGTTGCAACCTTGCTATAACCGATGATGCAATAATAGTTAATATTAAAATTTTCAATTAATCATTGATTAATTGAAAACTCACTGGGCATGAGTTAATAGTTATACAACGTTACCGCTGTCTACTTTCCTTGATCGCAAGCGGTATAATTTTACATAAACTCTCATAAACATTCTTGCTTGAATAACATAATTGATATTGTAGCCTGCCTATATCTGCAGTCTGATTCCAGAGCTTATCATCATTAGACAATGCCAAAATAGCATTCCTTTGCTCTTTTGAATTAGCGGCAATAATCCCTGCCCCTAACGACGGAACAGCCCCAACTGGAGTCGCGACAAATGGAGTACCATTTGCCATTGCCTCTAGTAGTGTGATTGGCAAAACTTCGGTGATAGAGGTCGATAAAACAACATAACTAGCGGCAATTTCAGATGAAATTTCACATTCGTCATCCTGAGAAAACATAACTCTTTCTGTTAACTCCAGCTCTTTGACACGCCTTAGACACTTCTGGTAATAAGCACCTTTGCGGGGTCCAATAAAACGAAGCTTAAATATCTCAGGTAAATCTTGAATTACCTCTAACGCACCTAGCTGGTTTTTTATTTCAGAATAATATCCTATCAAAAGAATCTGTAGTTTACGCTTCTCGCGCTTATAAATTTTATCAGATAAATGAATAGGCGTATTAACTAAAGAGGATACTGTAATTCCAAATTTATGAGCAAGATCACGATCATAAAAACGGTTTGAAACAGCTTTTTCATCCAGTGTAGTTAATAAACTAAGTTTTTTAATTCTTTTGGGGAGCACGCTTAATCTATAGTAAATCCAGCCAATTGCTCTCATGACATCCACTAGCCTGAAACTAAATGGATGAACAGATACACCATGGCTAATCATCAGAATGGGGATATTCATCTGATTAGAGACATCCACAGCAGCATCTGTAATAGCTGTTTGCCAGCCTTCAATAATTACCAAATTTGGCCGCGTCTTAGCAAGAGCTTGCCTAAGAAGCGATTTGTCTATCCTCGAAGGCGAATAAAGCGCTCCACTACCTGATGATTGGACATGGATACGCTCTACAACAGGTAACTTTTCTTCGCTCACACTAGAGTGGGATCCAATAATACTAACCTCATGACCATTATTTACTAGCATTTTTACGTGCTCAGCAGCCGCAAGTGTTACACCTGATCTTTCACATGCAGGCCAATATCTTGAGACGATTGTAATTCTCATGTATCTTCCAAATAATTTTATTAAAGTTCCCAAACCTATCCTAAGCCAGGAAAAAAAACATAACGATATATATATTCGAAATCACTTGGAGACTTATTTAAAGCCAAATTTATCGCGGTCGCTATATATAATAAAATACACAATATAGAAAATAAGGTTCTGGGCAGGTTTTTTCGCAAAATAAATATTGGGGCGGCGCTGAAAATAACTGCCCACAATCCAAACCTCAAGGAAAATACATTCAAATATCTTCCCCAGAAACCTATTATAGTGAAATAGATCAGCAACCAAAAAATACGTGCTTCAAAACCAGTAATCTCATTTTCTACAGTTTGGTATTTAACATTAAATATTGTTGCAGTGAATTTTGTCAGTAGCACAGAGCAAATAAATAATGGCATCCACTTAAAAACTAGAGATCCTGGCTCAAGGTCATCATTGAGCCAATATTCAACCTTAGAAAACAATAAGTCATTTGAGGAGAAAAGACTTACGAAATTGTTATTTATGGGAAATAAATAAGTTAGCATCATCAATATAAAGAAAATCTTTATTGCTTTATGGACTTTAATCTTTTCTACCCAAATTACTGGAATTGCGAGCAATACTGAAAAATGAAAACCACTGGCAATTAAAACGCCCAGCAGTCTTTTCTTTGGTCCTTCCAATGAGATTGCTGCCATTAACATACATAATGCTAGAGACTGCCTAACAAATTGCCCGCTATAAATAATAAAAAAGGGAGATAACAAGGTAAGAAATAAAAACAAAACACTGTTACTATTTCTATTTCTTGACGTACAAATATATAAAATAAGGATAAAAACCATGCCAAATGAAAAATATAGCCATTCTGGCGTAGATACTCCAAATAGTTTTATAAAATAAAGCAGTAAATAAAATAGCGGGTCAGCGTAGGGATATGGTATAGCGTCAGCAATGCTGGAGATAGTAGTAAAATACTGATAATATTGAGTAAAATCATCGTAATCATTATACAAAAATAATCTTGAAAAACCGCTGGCAAGAAATGCAATAGCTACGCATAAAAAAGAAATACTTAATACTGTACTTTTAAAATTATTCGAGTGAATACCGACATAACCTGATATTGTCAAAAGTAAAAAGTACGGCAATTCATGCATTAAAGTAATAATCAATGCCACCCCTCCTAAATAGAGATTAACTTCGCTTTAGGCCATACTCTGCTTACTAAGCCTTGAGTAAAATAGAAGCAGAAAAACTGATAGCGTGTAGCTTATATACGATACAACATAGCCCCCTATTGCACCGTTAAATCCATATTTAGAAATGAAAAAATAAAAAGCAAAAGAGCCCAAGATTCCGGATATTACATTGGGTAAAAATAAACAATTAACTGCCCCTTTCGCATATAATTCGGTGGTGGCGATCATGGCTATGCAGAATGAAAAATACGCCGCCAAAGTATATGGAAGATATTGAGCAACAAATTCATATTTTGCTGAAGAAGCTATTGCTACAAAAAAATCTGACATAAAAAATGTAATAATAATAGCTAAAGCACTAAATATAAGCATAGCTAGAACTATGGTATTAATGCTTTTTTCAACTGCTCGTTTTCCTGAATTGTGGTTCGCATATACGATAGGTATATAATAATTCCCTACTACCGAGTTAACAAAACCAGGGATGAGGGATGTTAACGTCGCAAGTACTGAAAATGCAGCCACATCTTGTTTGGTCAAAAGCGCTTCAATAATATAACGGCCCGACATATCTCTAAGCCAACCAAAAATTGACCAACAAGCTACTGGCAACGAAAAAAGAAGTATCTGTAAAGATAATTTCGTTCTAAGCTGGCTTAAAATTCCATTTATCCTCCATTCAAAACCTCCAATTTTTACTGAATACAAGATAACCAAGACATTACAGGCAATTAGAATAAAAACAAGATGTAGTAGATTAGCAAAATTAAATATCAACAAGATAGCTGTAAGTGAGACTTTACTTGCATACTCAAAAAATGTTAAGCATAAATAAGATTTTCTATTTTGCAATGCATTCTCATAAGCTAATACATAAAGCTTTATCGCTTCAGAGGACGTAAATGCAAGTGCAGCCATAGCATGATATGAATGCATTAAACTTGCAAGACTCGGAATAAACTGGAGCAGTGATATAAGCAACATAATAAAGAGCACTGCTATTATTGCCTGGCTTACTGCAATCGCCATAACTTGCTGTGAGTGCTCTTTGCCCATACCAGGAGCAAAACGAATAATTGCCTGCTGTACCGCCGTAAATGGCAGCCCTAATAAAAGATTAGCTGCCGCAATAAACAACATGTATTCAGCAAAAGTCGTATTATCTAACTTTGAGGCCAAGAGCTTAAAAAGCACTAGCATGCCTATATATTGCACACCAACCGCTAATATTGCGAGTAATTTATCTTTTTTAATCATGTTTGCAACTGCCTAGTTTTTCCAGAAAATTGCTAGGCGTATTAACCCCCAGTAAAATTTGACAGTGCACAAATTTTCAATATTTAATGATGAAAAAAGATATTTTATTGCACGCTTTTTATCTGATGCTGCACAACTATAAAACCATTTTAAATTCCAACGCTTTATTGCTGAGCCATAGCCAGATCTCTCGCTGTAATGATCGAGAATGGCGGCTTCACTTTCAAGCATTTTCACTAAATTGCCAGATAAGTGGTTCTCGTGTCGCCTATAAAGTGCCAAAACTTTATTGCAGTACAAGAATTGGTAATTCTCAGCAATAGATAGCCAAATTGGCAAATCATCTACATATGAAGCATTATTTCGTGCCGACACATAAATATCTTTACGAACTAATGCCGCCAACCCATTGATAAAGAAATCTCCACGAAGCAAGCTTTGGAATATATTACCACTCTGATAGGGTTCAGATATTTCTTTAGTTTGTTCGCCACGAGAGTTAATTAGCGCAATTCTACCATATGCAACCGCTGCTTCTGGGCATTGTTCAAGCATAGCAACAAGCGTATGAAGCTTGTCTCTACAATAAATATCGTCAGATGAGAATGGTGAAATATATTTCCCAGTAGACATATCAAGAGCAAGGCTAATTGTCTCGTATACGCCCTTGTTTTCTTGGGCAATAAATTTAAATTTGTGTATTTGTTGAAGTTTGAATATGAGCTCTACACTTCCATCATTAGAGCCATCATCAATAACAATAAGCTCAACATTGGGATATGATTGACTTATAACACTGAGTATCGCTTGTTCCACATACTCAGCATGATTATAAGAGGGAAGGATAACACTCACACACGGATAATTATTCATTATCAACCAATACCATCTCGCCAAATTTCATTTCTTGTACATGCTTATTATTTTTATCCTTATCCTTTAGCCATACAGTTGGCGCAATGACAACACTATTCTCAGTATAGCCCGCCCAAGCTGCCAGCCAACTAAAGCCACTATTACTGATTACGAAGTGCTTACATCTAGACAACAAAAAAAAGCTTTGCTCATCTGTAAACTCCTTTACCACTTCAGATCCTGCAGGAAAGTGCTTCATATTTTCCTGAAGCCACTCAATGTCATCTGAGAAAAGAAAAAAAGATAAAGGATATTCTCCAGTTCTCTTTTTCATAATATTCATAGCGCTTTGAAAGTATGCTAGCCCACATGATACGTGGTATCGTAATGCATTAGGGTTTGATAAATAATCGCCTCTGCGAATATGAATAGCTACTGAATGAGACATTTGCATCTTTTCAGCCATTTCTCTTACTTTAGAAGTAATAAAATCTGGCCGTAGAGTAAACTCTAATAGCAGTTTTTCGCGGATATCAGAAAATACACCATCTCCCACAAGCTCCCCTTCAAGGTATGCTCCACGGCTTGGAAACGACATATTTTTCTTATTATGAGAGAAATCATTTAATCGCTTGCCAGAAAATCTGGTTGGTGTACTTAAATCAACACCTGATATAGCCATGACTCTGCCAGCAATGGCATTGCGGAGCCGGCTACCTTTCAGGATTTTTATCTCAGAATGGCTAGCAACCTCATATTCGACATGAAATCGATCTAGTAACAGCATCCTAGGCGTATCACCAAGAGGCGTTGCCTCAAACCAAGTAAGGTCAAGTTTTAGCTCTTGATTATGTTTTAACGACAATGCGCGACCGACCGCATATTTATGAAGTTGGGAGGCTAAACCTCCCATTACTTTGACGATGATAGCCATATTTACTTACCAATGCCCAAGCCTACTCAAGCCCTAAAAAACGCATTACAGCCATCTACGACTGCTAGCACTTCTTCATCGCTAAGAGTTGGCCCCATAGGAAGACTAAGTACTTCCTGATGAATAGACTCAGCAATTGGGAAATCGCCAATCTTATAACAAAGAGATTGATATGCAGGCTGTAGATGCGGAGGAATTGGATAATGAACTAAAGTTCCAATATTACGCTCACCAAGCCATTTTTGTAGTTCATCCCTTTTATTACTACGGACAACATACAAATGCCAAACAGGGTCGAAGCCATCATTTACCAACGGAACAATTAAGCCCGCCAGCTTTTCACTATATAATGCTGCAATTTGTTTACGTCTAGCTGTCTCTTGATCCAAATATCTTAACTTGACGCGTAAAAACGCTGCTTGTAACTCATCAAGGCGACAGTTAAAACCTTGGACTTCATTCTGATATTTAATACGAGAGCCATAGTTAAGCAGTATGCGAATTTTCTCGGCTAACGCAGTATCATTGGTAGTAATTGCACCAGCATCCCCCAGCGCTCCCAAATTTTTCCCAGGATAGAAACTAAAACCTGCAGCATGCCCCAATCCACCAACTTTGCGCTCTTTATATTTTGCACCATGCGCTTGGGCAGCATCCTCGATGACGAGTAAGTTATGCTTATCCGCGATTTGCAAAATGGGATCCATGTCAGCGGGTTGGCCATATAGATGTACAGCAAGAATTGCTCGAGTACGTGGCGTAATGAGGGCTTCTAATCGAGTGGGATCTAAATTATATGAGGTAGCATCAGGCTCAGCAGGAACAGGGGTTGCCCCAGCATATGTTACGGCAAGCCAAGTTGCAATGTAGGTATTTGATGGAACAATCACCTCATCGCCATCACTGATACCATAAGCTCTCAGGATAAGATGTAGAGCATCAAGCCCGTTACTGACCCCAATAGCATGCTTTGTTCCACAGTACTCAGCAAATTCAGCTTCGAATGCCTGTACCTCTTTTCCCAAAACATACCAGCCAGAATTCAAAACACGCTCGAATGCAGCGGTTAACTCATCACGATGAGCGCTATTAATTGCCTTTAGATCAAGGAAAGAAATCACGTTACAGTGTCCATTCATAAAAATCGTGCACCACGCCGCGTCCCCCAAAGCCTTCTTTCTGTCGAATAAGGCCTTCGTTCAGAACACGCCCTTGCTCTTCCGTGGAAACACCAAAGCTAAAGTATTTTTTATCAGAAAATACGACGTCGATTAGTTGAATTAGCACATAGTCTAAAGCCCCCAATATCCGCCCCTCATCAGAACTGGCCAGATACTGGCTGTGAACAACATGACCGAAATCATAAATCAACGCTGCCGCCAATAACTTGCCAGATAATAAAGCTCCAAACAACCTGATGTTTTCAGGGAAGCTTCTATGTAAAAGTTGAAGCTCTACATCAGAATGCACGGGAACGCAATTAAACTTTGCCAAAACAGATGAAAGTAAACTGTGGAACGAAGATAAATCTGTAAGCTCTTCGAAAACGACTCCGGCCTTCTGAGCTTTCCTCGCTGTATTTTTTCTGGAATCGCTTAACTTGGGTCGGGTCGATAGCTCGATTACTGAAGAGATATCTCTCCTTATCAGCTTGGCTTCCAATCGAAACAAAGCATACAGATCCTCCTCAGCCGGATACTTATGAAATACATGCGGAACTGCTTTATACAGCACTCTTTCACAGCTGAGGGCTTTAAAATAATGACTAATGGAGGAAAAAATCTCAAGAATTTCCGCCGCATGAAGGCTATTTCCATATAGAAGTCCTCCATATGTGAGCCCTCCATGACTGATGATTGAAGTATTTACCTGATTGCACGGAAACACTGCAACCGGTTTACCTTCTGAAGAGATTAAAATAGACTCATCATTAAAGCGCTCACGATGGTAATCCATATACCCACGGAGATGGAGGAAATTCCCATTCTTTGAAGCCTGGACTACCTTATCCCAGTCATCTTTGAATTCAGGCGTATATTTGATAATTTGAAAACTACGCAAGTGCTATATCCTGACTGATGGCGGCACCGAATCCATCTACCCCCATTCGGTTGCCATTATATATCATTAAAGTCTGATTACCATTGGCTATAAGCGCAGGATAGCAAAGTGTTTCTGAGTCCCACCCTTCGGAGCCACAGCAAATTCCGAGCAACGAATCATTACGATTCCATTGAATGCCATCATTTGATTGGAAGTAACTAGGGGTATACTCACCTGAGAGACTCCCTTTTGTGGCATACATGACATAGCTGCCATCTTTCAATTTATATACTTTAGGCCGGCCAATACGGTATTCTGGCCAAATAGCTTCCACACATGTTTCAGCTTGCCTTGGAATTTCAAGAAGATTTTTAGTTTCCGTATAGCATATATGGTACTGTGGATATGCAGTACCATTGATGACTTCCCAACCATTTCCTCGCGCAAACCACAGCCGCCACAGCCCGTCCTCATAACGAGCAGTATGAATTGCACCAATGGTCGTTTGGCCTGCTGCTCGCCCAAGAATAGGAGCTTCGCTTAACCTATTAAAGGTTTCACCATTATCATGTGAAACTGCAACACCTGAAAATGCAAGAAATTTAGCTTTCTTAACCAATTGAAAGCCTACATAAAATAAATAGATCCCATCAGAAGTGCCGACAACATCACCCAGAATTACACCATTATCATCAAAACATCCGTCTCGCCCAATATCGAGAACCGGCTTATCAGAAACTCGCAAAATCTTACTTGGATTTCGAGCGTCTATATCCACAAAACCAATCCGGCTGATCCCGGCAGTGTCACGAAACCCTGCATAGACCCTGATAGTTTCATCATTCAATTGGTATGGTTGCGGCGTCAATGCAGAATTAACAAACCACGAACCATTGGCATGCGAATTAGCATTAAATATCAGACCTAGTTTTTCCCATTTCATATAAATACCTCATATGCCTGCGGAAAAGCTACTCTTACCCGGAACAGCTCTGGCCGGATTTCCAACATATATTTTTTCTGGCTCTGTATTTTTAACGATTAAACTACCAGAACCGATAAGGCAATTTTCAGCGACTGTAATATTGTCATTCAATGTTGCATTAACGCCAATAAAAGAACCCGATCCAATATTGCAATACCCTGAAATAACCGCATGTGATGTTACAAAACAGTTATCCTGTATTACAGTGCGATGCCCGATATGATTCCCACTCCAAAGAATACAATTATTACCAATTTTCACAAAAGGTTGAATTGTATTATCCTCAAAAATAAAGGTATTCTCGCCAATCTCTGCATTTCGCCATACAAATGCACGACTACTAATATATGTTGCGAATTCATAACCCATATTTTTTAAATCGTTATAGAATTTTGTTCTCAACCGATTTAAATCTGATGCGGGAATCCCAACAAATGCCATATACTTTTCAGCAGGGAACTGTTTTTCTATTTCCTCATACGGGACGACAGGCAAGCCAAACTTAACTTTTTCATTGATATAGGCACGATTTACACAAAACCCTACGACTTCATATTCAGAATCATGAGTAAAGTACTCATACGCGATTTCTGCGAATTCCCCAGCTCCGACAATAAATATTTTTTTACTTTTCATCACTTTCCCCTCTGCACATTTCAATAAACTCTTTATAATCTCTAACGTAATCGATCTCATCATAATGAGCATCCGCTAGAACCATAAGTACACAATCCTCCGAGAAATCATACATCTCACGCCACATCATCGACTCTACGATCAAGCCTTGCGCAGGATTATCCAACAACAACTCAACTCGCTCGCGTCCATCGTCAAGTAGAAAGCGACAAGAGCCTCTTACTGCAATAATCATCTGCCTTAGATTGTGATGCGCGTGCAGTCCACGTCTAACACCTGGCTTTGTTCCAAATAGGTAATAAACTCGTCGGATTGGAAATGGAACGTTCTTCTGATCCTCAAGAGCTATCAATGCCCCACGGTCATCACCATGCTTTTGAAGCTGTACCAGCTTGACTTCCATTTTACTTTCCCTTCGCCCCATTGGCTCTGATTTTCATTGACCCCTCCTGAAATGCTTACTTATGAAGGTAGCTTTATACTTTATAGAGCTCATTGCATAGAGATTTTTGAAACAACCATAGTCAGTCTAAAGCTTAGCGGATATTGCCAAAGCCACTGAGGCATACTAAGCGATAGCGCTTGGCGCATAGATTACATATCCAACAATATTAAATGATGAATATAGATTTTAGCACTACAAAATAAACGCCCAGCATGCCATCCGTACTAAAACACCAGGCTAATTAAATTCGCAAAACTCATCATTTAAACTTGCGAGCATTTACCCCCCCCCCCGATAGATTCATATAAATACTTACTGAATCAGCCATTCTATTTCATTCGTATGCATAACAAGCTTATTTTGCATAGAAATGCAAGCACGGATAATGGAAATCTCAATATGAGAGTATGCTTTACCTGATTTGCAGGCTACGCATTGTAGCGCTCAACCTGATACGGGTCCATAATAAAACATAAGTAAACAATCGCAATAAGGGCTATGAATTACTACCCTATATTGATGGCATTTTTATTCGCGTAGGCATGAAAAAGAGGAAGACCAAGACTCTTGCCCTCCTCCAGATCATACTTTGCTAGACCTTCATACTTCCGAGAAATATGAATAACGCACCATTTTCAGCCACGCAAAGTTGGTAGCAAACCTCCAGATCAACCATGATGAGCTGTCATTACAACATTGCTTTGCTACCTATTAAGCGTCAGACACGTTTCTCGCCTCACGAAGCGATGTCCTGACATGATGCCGTTTTCAGACATTATGTTTCAAGCTCCTTGGCGCATCTTAACTCAATGAGTGCACGACTAGCTGCGATTGATGCCACAGATGAGTTTTCTTCTACCAAACACTCACAAAGGCCAGAATCCCCTCCGCCGCCTGTCTTCCTTCAGCCACAGCTCTTACGACAAGATCCGCACCTCGCACCATATCCCCGCCGGCAAACACCTTGGGGTTGCTGGTCTGATATTTGTACATGCCATGCGGAGCGGCTTGCGTGCGGCCATTGGAAGCCGTGGCTATGCCGAGCTGTTCCGACCATGGCGCCGCTTCAGCCTGGAAGCCAAAGGCGATGATCACGTGGTCGCACTCTACGATTTCTTCGCTGCCCGGCACCGTCTCGGCGTTGCGGCGGCCCTTGGCGTCCGGCTCGCCCAGGCGGGTTTCGGCCAGTTTCACCGCCAGGGTGCCGCCTATCATCGGCTCGATGGATACCGGCTGACGGTTCCACAGGAATTCGACGCCTTCTTCGCGAGCGTTGCCCACCTCGCGCTTGGAACCCGGCATATTAGCCTCATCACGGCGGTAAGCGCAGATCACTCGTTTCGCTCCCTGGCGGATGGCCGTGCGGTTGCAGTCCATCGCCGTGTCGCCGCCCCCAAGCACTACCACTCGCTTGCCGCGCATCGATATCGCAGACTCTCCTTGCGGCAGAGTGCCAAGGCTTTGTCGCACATTATTGATCAGGTAGGGCAGCGCCTCCAGAACTCCTGGGCTGTCTTCTCCCGAGAAATTGCCGCGCATATACCGATAGGCTCCCATTCCCATGAAGATGGCATCGTGCTTTTTCAAGAGCTTGTCGATGGGAATATCCTTTCCAACCTCGGTATTCAACACAAACTCGACGCCCATGCCTTCCAGTATTTCGCGGCGACGGCGCACAATATCCTTTTCCAGCTTGAACTCCGGAATGCCGAAGGTCAGCAGTCCGCCGATCTCCTCATAACGGTCATACACCACGGCCTTGACCCCGTTGCGAGCCAGAACGTCGGCGCAGGCCAAACCCGCCGGGCCAGCGCCGATCACTCCCACCGTCTTATCCGTCCACACCACTTTGGACATATCCGGCCGCCAGCCCGCCTTGAACGCCTCGTCGGTGATGTACTTTTCGATGCTGCCGATGGAAACCGCGCCGAAGCCGCCCTGATTCAGCGTACAGGCGCCTTCGCACAGCCTGTCCTGCGGGCAGACTCGGCCGCAGATTTCCGGCAGGCTATTGGTCTGGTGCGACAGCTCCGCCGCTTCAAACAAGCGTCCCTCCTCCACCAGCTTCAGCCAGTTGGGGATGTAGTTGTGCACCGGGCACTCCCACTCGCAATACGGATTGCCGCAGGACAGGCAGCGCTCGGCCTGGTCGGCGGCGTCCACCGCGTGCAGCGGCTGGTAGATTTCCTTGAATTCGATCTTGCGGACCGCAGCGTCGATCTTGTCGCCGGGGTTGCGCGACAGCTTCATGAACTGGAATACATCGGACATCGTGTTCTCTCCCGCTAGGGTGGGCGGCGCCGCGCGCCGCCCTGTATTTGGATGGCTGCCGGCGCTTAGTCTTTGAGCAGGCTTTCCAGCTTGGCGGCCTTGGGCTTCACCAGCCAGAAGTAGTCGACGTAGTCGTCGAAGTTCTGCAGCATCGCGCGGCCGGTTTCCGAACCGGTCAGCTCCACATGCTTGGCGATCTTCTCCAGCAGGTAGGCGCGGTACATGCCCATCGCCTCGCCGTTGATCAGGTGGATGTCGATCAGCTCATTGTTGTAGCGGTAGGCGAACTTCTCGTTTGGGTCGTAGACGAAGGCGAAGCCCCCGGTCATGCCCGCGCCGAAGTTGTAGCCGGTTTCTCCCATCACGATCACGGCCCCGCCGGTCATGTATTCGCAGCAATGGTCGCCCGCGCCCTCTATCACCGCCAAGGCGCCGGAATTGCGCACGCCGAAGCGCTCGCCGGCGATGCCGGCCGCGAACAGCTGGCCGCCGGTGGCGCCATACAAACAGGTGTTGCCGATGATGATGGATTCGCCCGCCTTGTAGCCGGCATCCTTGGGCGGATAGATGGTGACGCGGCCGCCGGCCATGCCCTTGCCGACATAGTCGTTGGCGTCGCCTTCCAGTTCCAGATGCAGACCGGCCGCGTTCCACACGCCGAAGCTCTGTCCGGCGCTGCCGCTGAATTTGACTTTCAGGCAGCCGAACGGCAGCCCCGCCGCGCCGTGGACGCGGGCGATCTCGCCGGACAGCCGCGCGCCGATGGAACGGTGGGTGTTTTCTATCGGATAGCTCAGCTCCAGCATCTGTTTGTTGTGGATGGCCGGCAACGCGTCCCGCAGGATCTGCTCGGCCAGCTCGCCCTTGTCGAAGGACGGGTTGCTGTCCGACACGCAGAATCGCGGCTCGCTGTCCGACACCGTGCCTTGCGACAGCAGCGGCGCCAGATCGAGACGGCCCTGGCGCTCGCTCTCTCCCGTCAAGACATCCATCAGGTCCATGCGCCCGATCAGCTCTTCCATGCTGCGCACGCCAAGCTTGGCCATCCATTCCCGCGTTTCGCGGGCGATGAACAGGAAGTAGTTGACCACCATCTCCGGCAGGCCGGTGAAGTACTTGGAGCGCAGCTTGATTTCCTGCGTCGCCACGCCGGTGGCGCAGTTGTTCAGGTGGCAGATGCGCAGGTATTTGCAGCCCAGCGCCACCATCGGCCCGGTGCCGAAGCCGAAGCTCTCGGCGCCGAGAATGGCGGCCTTGACCACGTCGAGGCCGGTTTTCAGGCCGCCGTCGGTCTGCACCCGCACCCGGCCGCGCAGGCCGTTGGCGCGCAGCACCTGCTGCGCCTCGGACAGGCCCAGCTCCCACGGCGAGCCGGCGTACTTGACCGAAGTCAGCGGCGAGGCGCCGGTGCCGCCGTCGTAACCGGAGATGGTGATCAAGTCGGCGTAAGCCTTGGCCACGCCGGCGGCGACGGTGCCGACGCCGGGCTCGGCCACCAGCTTCACCGACACCAGCGCCGATGGATTCACCTGCTTCAGGTCGAAGATCAGCTGCGCCAGGTCTTCAATGGAATAGATGTCGTGGTGCGGCGGCGGCGAGATCAGGCTGACGCCCTCCTTGGCGTGGCGCAGCCGCGCAATCAGCCCGGACACCTTGTCGCCGGGCAGCTGGCCGCCTTCGCCCGGCTTGGCGCCCTGCGCCACCTTGATCTGCAGCACCTCGGCGTTGACCAGGTAGTGCGGGGTGACGCCGAAGCGGCCGGACGCCACCTGCTTGATCTTGGACATCTTCTCGGTGCCGTAGCGCGCCGGGTCCTCGCCGCCCTCGCCGGAATTGGAGCGCCCGCCCAGGCGGTTCATCGCGATGGCCAGCGCCTCGTGCGCCTCCGGGCTCAGCGCGCCCAGCGACATGCCGGCCGAGTCGAAGCGCTTGACGATGGCCTCCACCGGCTCCACCTCGTCCAGCGGAATCGGCTCGCCGGCCAGCTTCAGTTGCATCAGGTCGCGCAGCATCGCCACCGGACGGGTGTTCACCGTCTCGGCGTATTGCAGGTAGACGCCGTAATCGCCGTTCTGCACCGCTTTCTGCAGCAGCATCACCACGTCCGGGTTGTAAGCGTGATACTCCTCGCCATGCACGTATTTCAGCAGGCCGCCCTGGTTCAGGCCCCGCATTGGGTTGAACGCCAGCTTGGCCAGCTGTTTCTGATCAGCCTCGAAATCGGCGAAATTGGCGCCGGACACGCGCGACACCGTGCCTTTCAGACACCGCTCCACCACCTCCTCGTGAATGCCCACCGCCTCGAACAGCTGCGCGCCGCGGTAGGAGGCGATGGTGGAGATGCCCATCTTGGACAGCACTTTCAGCAGGCCCTTGTTGATGCCCTTGCGGTAGTGCTGCAGCGCCTCGTTGGCTTTCAGCTTCACATCGCCATTGCTCACCAGCTCCAGAATGGTCTGGTAGGCCAGGTAGGGATAGACGGCGGTGGCGCCGTAGCCTATCACGCAGGCCATCTGGTGGGCGTCGCGCACGGCGGCGGTCTCCACCACGATATTGGTCTTGCAGCGCAGGCCGGCGTCGATCAGCGCGTGATGCACCGCGCCGGTGGCGAACAGCGCGTGAATCGGCAGCCGCTCGCCGGTGGCGTGGCGGTCGGACAGCACCACCACCACCGTGCCCTCCTCCACGGCCTCCACCACGTGGCGGGCCAGACAGGAAATCGCCTCGCTGAGCGTGGTCTCGGCCGGGTCGTAGCACAGGTCGAAATTGGTGGCCTTCAGATAAGGCTCCGGCCGGGTGGTGACACGGGTGAACTTTTCGTGGCTCAGCACCGGGCTGCGCACTTCCAGACGCTTGGCGTGCTCGGCGCTCTCCTCGAACATATTGCGCTCCGGGCCGAACACCGTATTCAGCGACATCACCACCGCCTCTCGGATCGGATCGATAGGCGGATTGGTCACCTGGGCGAACTGCTGGCGCAGATAGTCGAACGGCGAACGCACGCGCTGCGAGAGCACCGCCATCGGCGTGTCGTCGCCCATCGAGCCCACCGCCTCCTGGCCGTCGGCCGCCAGCACGCGCAGGATCTGGTCGCGCTCTTCGCGGCTGAGGTTGAACAACTTCTGCAGCCGCGCCAGCTCATCCTTGGACAAGGGCTCGACGCCGGCGTCGTCCTCGATCGACAGCTCCAGGTACTTGGCGCTGTCCTTGATCCACTGCCGGTACGGCTTGGCGCTCTTCAATTGCGCGTCGATGTCTTCCGGCATCAGCAATTCGCCGTTCAGCAGATCTGCGCCGAACAGCTGGCCCGGCTTGACGCGGCCTTTCTTCACCACGTCCTGGGCCCGGTAGTCCCAGACGCCCACTTCGGAAGCGATGGTGAGGATGTTGTCGCGGGTCAGCACCCAGCGCGCGGGACGCAGGCCGTTGCGGTCCAGCATGCAGGCGGCGTAGCGGCCGTCGGTCAGCACGATGCCGGCCGGACCGTCCCACGGCTCCATGTGCATGGAGTTGAATTCGTAGAAGGCGCGCAGGTCCTTGTCGGTGCTGTCCACGTTCTGCCAGGCCGGCGGCACCAGCAGGCGCAGCGCGCGGAACAGCGGGATGCCGCCCATCAGCAGGCCCTCCAGCATATTGTCCAGGCTCATCGAGTCAGAGCCGTCGGTCTGGACGATGGGGCGCACCGCGTCCATGTCGAGGTGCGGCGAGTCCATGATGCGCTCGCGCGCGCGCGCCCAGTTGCGATTGCCCTGCACCGTGTTGATCTCGCCGTTGTGGGCGAGGAAGCGGAAGGGCTGGGCCAGCTTCCACTGCGGCCAGGTATTGGTGGAGAAGCGCTGGTGGAACACCGCCAGGCTGGACTCGAAGCGCGGATCGGCCAGGTCCAGGAAGAAGCGCGGCAGATTGTCCGGCGTCACCAGGCCTTTATAAGAGATGGTGTGCGGCGACAGCGTGGGCAGATAGAAACAGGGATCGTCGTCGCGACAGGCCTTTTCCGCCTGGCGGCGGCCCATGTACAGCCGGCGCTGGAAGGCCGGCTCGTCCATGCCGAACGGGCAGTTCACGAACACCTGGGAGATCGCCGGCAAGGACGCCAGCGCGGTGTCGCCGCAAGCGGACAGGTCCACCGGCACCACGCGGAAACCGGCCACCTCCAGTTGCTGCGTTTCCAGATGCTCGCGCAGGCGGGCCAGGCTGCGCTCGCCGATGGCGCGGTCCGGGTGGTGGAACACCAGTCCGGCGGCGTACACTGACTTCAGCGCGATGCCGGCTTCGCCGGCCACCTCGCGCAGAAACCCGTCCGGTTTCTTGAACAACAGGCCGCAACCGTCGCCCGACTTGCCGTCCGCCGCCACCGCGCCGCGGTGGGTCAGCTTGGCCAGCGAGGAAATGGCGGTGGCCACCAGCCAGTGGCTGGGCTTGTCGTCCAACTGTGCGATCAGGCCGAAGCCGCAGCTGTCCTGTTCGAACTCGGGTTTATACAATGTGCCTTGCAGGCGGCTCTGTCTGTCCATTTCTCTGCCCGTTTATACTTTGTAGTGATGCGTTCGATTCTACGGGCAAGATCGCGCCAGCCGCAAGACAGTTTGGCGCAGCGCAATAATCATTTGATTTCAATCATTTGAAGCGCAATGACTTGTTTTGATATGTAATTCCACTACTCGATTACTGCATTTTTTTTGAGTTTTTGAGACGAAAATTTTCAAAAAAACGACAATTTTTCTCATTGAAAACCAGATACAAAGTAGCCATTTCAGCAATATTTTGTATTCTGTCAGACAAAATTCAGAAAAATCATGAACCGAGAAGAGCAGTCGCAACAGACTCTGCAATTCGTCCGCCAGCTGGCGGAACAGGCGCTTTCCCGCTCCGCCGGCGCGCCGCTGGTGGGCGGCAATCAGGTGCGCCTGCTTTACGACAGCGCCGAGAACTTCCCTGCCTGGGAAAAATCCATCTCTTCCAGCCAGAATTCCGTCTTCATCGAAATGTATATTTTCGCCAATGACCAATTTGGGCTGAAAATGCGAGACATCCTTATAGAAAGGGCAAAGCAAGGCATACAAGTTTGCCTGCTCTATGATTGGCTGGGCAGCTGGCGCGCTCACTTGTCCAGCTTCTTCAAACCGCTGCTGGATGCGGGCGCCGAAGTGCGCGCCTATCATCCGCCCAGCCTGAGCGCCGGACTCGCCCTGCTGGGACGCAACCACCGCAAGATGATCATCGTCGACCGGCGAGAGCTGTTCGTCGCCGGCCTGTGCGTCAGCCAGAGCTGGCAAGGCCAGCCCGACAAGGGGCTCGCGCCGTGGCGCGACACCGGCCTGGCGCTGCGCGGCCCCTTGCTGGCGCCGGCGCTGGCCGCCTTCGCCGACAGCTGGGCCAGCTGCGGCGAGCCCTTGGACGCGCGCTGGCTGGCTCCTGCCGATACGCGGCCCTGCGGCGAGGCGGCCGCGCGGCTGATCGCCACCACGCCGTCCACCGCGCGGATGATGCGGCTGGACCTCTTGGTAGCCAGTTTCGCCCGCCGCACCTTGTGGCTGACCGACGCCTATTTCATGGCCACCAGCCTCTACCTGTCCGCGCTGAAGCAGGCGGCCCGGGACGGCGTCGACGTGCGCCTGCTGGTGCCGCGCTCCAGCGACATCCGCTGGATCGCCGCCGTGTCCCGCACCCAGTATCGCCCGCTACTGGAAGCCGGGGTGCGGGTGTTCGAATGGAACGGGCCGATGATCCACGCCAAGACGGCGGTAGCCGACGGCCGCTGGGCCCGCATCGGCTCTACCAACCTCAATCTGTCGAGCTGGCTGGTCAACCGCGAGCTGGACATCGCGCTGGAGGACGCCGGCCTGGCCGGAGAACTGGCCGACCGCTTCCTGCAGGATCTGGAGCAGTCCACCGAGATCGTGCTGCGCCAGGAACGGCGCAAACCGGTGCCGCGTCCTGTCAGCAAGCAGGAAAGGCGGATACGCGGCACGCCCAGGGAAATGGCGCTCAGCAGCGCCAGCGCCGCGGCGCGCCAGGCAATGCGCATCGGCGACGCGCTGGGCTCCGCGGTGCGCGGCAGCCGGATGGTGGAAAGCAGCGAGGCGCCGGCCTTTCTCAGCATCGGCGTCGCCCTGTGCCTGCTGGCACTGGCCATCGCCTACTTCCCCTGGCTGGCCGCCGCGCCGCTGGTCGCGCTGCTGGCCGCAGGCGGCCTGGCGGTGGTATCCAAGGCAGCCGGCCTGTATCTGGAAAAACGGAGAAAAAAACAACAGTTGCGCTTGGCGCAGCCCCCCTCCGACGACACCCGGGACCCGCCTGCCGACTGCCAATGAAAACAGCCCCTTAACCGTCCCGGAAGGGCATGTGGGCAGGGGCTCCCCCCTCCTCTTGCCCCGGGTGATTGTTCAAGGCGCGATTTTTTCACGCCATCTACCGCAACGCACAACAACATGACAGGCAAAGGGTCTACAATGCGCGCTTCTTGGGATGTTCTCCAGGCCGGCTGACGTGAAGCGACCGATGGTCGCCAGGTACGGACCGCGGCGCAAAGCGACCCTGTTTTAGATCGGCTGTTCCGCGCTCGGCGCGGCGCCCCGCCTGTTGTCCAGACACGGCGGCTCGCCCTCCCCCAGCAAGGCCCAGCCCACTATTTCGCGCCTCAAGGCCAGCCTCCAGGGCGGCGGCGAAGACCCGTTCTTCTGCCCGTGCGTACAGATCTGCGCCCCACGCGCACCTAGCGACATTGCCGCGGCAAAGTCCGGTGACGCCATCGGCTCCGTTGCAATGTCCGAGTTAACAGCAACAAGGACTCAGGTATGCGTTTTCACTTCCCCATCGTGATCATCGACGAGGATTTCCGCTCGGAAAACACCAGCGGCTCCGGCATCCGCGAACTGGCCGCCGCCATGGAGACGGAAGGCATGAGCGTGATCGGCTACACCAGCTACGGCGACCTCACCTCCTTCGCCCAGCAGCAGAGCCGCGCCGCCGGCTTCATCCTGTCGATAGACGACGAGGAATTCCAGACCGTGGACTCGGCCCAAGAGTCGCTGGGCAATCTGTACGGCTTCGTCGCCGAGATCCGCCGCCGCAATCCGGACATCCCGGTCTACCTGTACGGCGAAACCCGCACCGCGCGCCACATCCCCAACGATATCCTGCGCGAGCTGCACGGCTTCATCCACATGCACGAGGACACGCCGGAATTCGTCGCCCGCCACATCATCCGCGAGGCCAAGAGCTATCTGGACAATCTGGCGCCGCCGTTCTTCCGCGCGCTGGTGGACTACGCCTACGACGGCTCCTACTCCTGGCACTGCCCCGGCCACTCCGGCGGCGTGGCCTTCCTGAAGAGCCCGGTGGGCCAGATGTTCCACCAGTTCTTCGGCGAGAACATGCTGCGCGCCGACGTCTGCAACGCGGTGGACGAACTGGGCCAGCTGCTGGACCACACCGGCCCGGTGGCGGCGTCCGAGCGCAACGCCGCCCGCATCTTCAACGCCGACCACCTGTTCTTCGTCACCAACGGCACCTCCACGTCGAACAAGATCGTCTGGCACAGCTGCGTCGCCGCCGGCGACATCGTGCTGGTGGACCGCAACTGCCATAAGTCGAACCTGCACGCCATCATCATGACCGGCGCGATCCCGGTGTTCCTGATGCCGACGCGCAACCACTACGGCATCATCGGTCCGATCCCGAAATCCGAATTCCAGCCGGACACCATCAAGAAGAAGATCCTGGCCAATCCGTTCGCGCGCGAAATGCTGGAGCAGCACCCCAACCGCAAGCCGCGCATCCTGACGCTGACCCAGTCCACCTACGACGGCATCCTGTACAACGTCGAGGAGATCAAGGGCCTGCTGGACGGCGAGGTGGACACGCTGCACTTCGACGAAGCCTGGCTGCCGCACGCCTGCTTCCATGATTTCTACCGCGACTTCCACGCCATCGGCGAAGGCCGTCCGCGCTGCGAGGACAGCTTGGTGTTCTCCACCCAGTCCACTCACAAACTGCTGGCCGGCATCAGCCAGGCTTCGCAAATCCTGGTGCAGGACCCGCAGAACCGCCAGCTGGACACCGCCTGGTTCAACGAGGCTTACCTGATGCACACCTCGACCAGCCCGCAATACTCGATCATCGCCAGCTGCGACGTGGCCGCCGCGATGATGGAGCAGCCGGGCGGCCAGTCGCTGGTTGAAGAGTCGCTGGTGGAGGCGATGGAATTCCGCCGCGCGATGCGCAAGGTGGACGAGGAATACGGCCGCGACTGGTGGTTCAGCGTGTGGGGCCCGGACGACCTGTCCGACGACGGCATCTGCGACCAGACCGACTGGACGCTGCGCCCCGACGAGCGCTGGCACGGCTTCGCCGGCATCGAGGACGGCTTCAACATGCTGGACCCGATCAAGGCCACCGTGCTGACGCCGGGCCTGGACGTGGACGGCAGCTTCGAGGAAATGGGCATCCCGGCCGCCATCGTCACCAAGTACCTGACCGAACACGGCGTGGTGGTGGAAAAAACCGGCTTGTACAGCTTCTTCATCATGTTCACCATCGGCATCACCAAGGGCCGCTGGAACACGCTGATCTCGCTGCTGCAGCAGTTCAAGGACGATTTCGACAAGAACCAGCCGCTGTGGCGCGTGATGCCGGAATTCGTCGCCAAGTACCCGCAATACGATCGCGTCGGCCTGCAGGACCTGTGCCAGCGCATCCACGGCCTGTATACCAAGCACGACGTGGCGCGCCTGACCACCGACATCTACCTGTCCGACATGGAGCCGGCGATGCGCCCGGCCGACGCCTTCGCCAAGATGGCGCACCGCGAGATCGAGCGCGTGCCGGTGGACCAGCTGGAAGGCCGCGTCACCGCGGTGCTGCTGACGCCGTACCCGCCGGGCATCCCGCTGCTGATACCGGGCGAGCGCTTCAACAAAACCATCGTCGACTACCTGCGCTTCGCCCAAGCCTTCAACCGCGAGCTGCCGGGCTTCGAAACCGACGTCCACGGGCTGGTGGCGGTGGAGGTGCAGGACCGCAAGGTTTACTGCGTGGACTGCGTCAAGCAATAAGACAGTAGCCGGAAACAAAGAAGGCGGGAGCGATCCCGCCTTTTTTCATGCCGCTCCCAACTTAAAGCCGCACGCGCCAGGTATTGCGCCCGCCGGCCTTGGCTTGATACAAGGCTTCGTCCGCCCGGCCCAGCGGCGCCGACAGATCGTCGCCGGCGCGAAGCAGCGACATTCCGATCGAACAGGTGTAGGAGAAGGCCGGGTCATCCGCCAGCGGCCGCGACGACTGCACATCGGACAGTATGGTGCGGATCAACGCTTCCGCCTGCTCCAGGCCGCTGCCGGGCAACAGCAGCAGAAACTCCTCCCCGCCCAGCCGCCCCAGACTGTCATGGGGCTTCAGCAAGGGCTGCAACCTATGCGCGAAATCGCGCAGCACCGCGTCGCCGGCCAGATGGCCCTTCAAGTCGTTGATCAGCTTGAAATTGTCCAGATCCAGGATGGCCACCGCGGCGGCCTGGCAGGCGCCGCCATGGTATTGCTCCACCAGGCCGTCCATCTGCTGCAGAATGTGGCCGCGATTGCCGATGCCAGTCAAGGGGTCGGTCAGCGCCGCGCGCTGCGCCAGGTCGCGCGCCTGCCTGAGCTCGCGCTCGCCGACGCGCAGCTCGGTGATCTCGCTGCCGACGCACAGCATCCAGCCGCCCGTCTGCGTGGTCTCGGTCATCCAGATCCAGCGGCCGTCGGCCAGATCGGTTTCGAACGCGCGGAACGGCAGCTTGGCCCGGCGCGATTTCGCCGAGGCGAGCCAGGATTCGAAATCCCGGGTCTGGATCTGCGTGCCCTGGCGGTTTTGATAATTGCGCCGCATCAGCCGCTCCCAGCTGATGCGCTCATCCGGCGCCACCCCCAGCGCCGCGCAAAAAGCCGGGTTGGCGTAGCGCAGGCAATCGCGCTCGTCGAACAGGGAAATCAGCAGCGGACAATCCCGTTGCAGCGACATCAGGCGGGAGGCGATGTCTTCGTCTTCATCGGCAGGCTTCATACACTGGCATCCGGCGGCATCCGGGCCGATGTCCATCGGCCCGCCGCCGCCCGTTGCGGACGGCGGTCATAAGCCATGGTAGAGCAAAACCGGGGAGGGATTAAGCGCCGTCGCCCGGGCCGGCCCCGTTCACTTCTGCCCCGCTGCCAGCAAGCGCAAAGCCAGGCCGCCGAATACCGTCGCCAGCAGATATTGCGGCCAGCGTCGGCCCTTGCCGCCCGCCAACGCTCGGCCCATGCGGCCACTAGCGACGATCACCAGCGCGTTGACACCGAAGCCCACCACGTTCAGCACCGTGGCCAGCAGCATGATCTGCAGCGCCACCGGACCGGCCTGCGGCTCGACGAACTGCGGGAACAGCGCCAGCACGAACAGCGCCATCTTGGGATTGAGCAGATTGGTGGTCAGCCCCTGCAGCGCGATGCGCACCAAGGGCTTGCCGTCGGCGCCGGGCTCGGCCGCGCGCAGCACGCTCTTGCTGCGCAAGGTGGTCCAGGCCAGATACAGCAGATAGGCGGCGCCGGCGATCCGCACCGCGTCGTAGGCCACCGGCACCAGCACGAACAACTGGGCCAGTCCCAGCGCCGCCAGCAGGGCGTGGCAATAGGTGCCAAGCTGGATGCCGAACAAGGTGGCGAAGCCGGCGCGCAGGCCCTGCCCGGCGCTGCGGCTGGCGATCAGCAGCATGTCGGGGCCGGGCGTGGCGGCCAGCGCGAGACAGGCGAGGGAGAACAACAGCAGGGTGGACAGGGTGGGCATGCGCGGGGCTCCGTTACCGGTGACGAAGGCATTCATCATACCGGCATCATCCGGACGCGAACAGACTCGCGTCCAGGTTTGAAGGGCCGCGGCGTTTAGGGTATATCTATTTGTCCTGACCAGGAGAATGAATGGACTTCCCGACCCTGCATACCCCGCGGCTGGCGCTGCGCGAAATCACGCTGGACGACGCGCCGGCGCTGCTGGACATCCACGGCGACGCCGACGCGATGCGCTGGTTCGGCACCGATCCGCTCGCCACGTTGGAACAGGCCCGGCAAATGGTGGAGAAGTTCGCCGGCTGGCGAAGCCTGCCCGCGCCCGGCATCCGCTGGGGACTGGCTCCGCGCGAAGGCGGCCCCCTGATCGGCAGCATCGGCCTGTTCAAATGGAACCCGGGCTGGCGCTGCTGCACGCTGGGCTACGAACTGGCGCGCGGCCGGCAGGGACAAGGCCTGATGAGCGAGGCGCTGCGCGCCGCGCTGGCCTGGGGCTTCGAACATATGGAGCTGAACCGGATCGAGGCCCAGGTCCATCCGGACAACCAGGCTTCGCTGACGCTGCTGGAACGGCTGGACTTCAAGACGGAAGGCCGAGCCCGCCAGGCCGGCTTCTGGCTGGGACGCTACCAGGATCTGATCAATCTGTCGCTGTTGCGCGAAGAAAGCGCGCTGGCCGCGGCTTAGTGCCGCTAACAACATGCTGTTTCATGCCTGAGGCAGGGCGCGCCGACGCAGACAGTACGGCCAGTCGGCGCAACGCAGCATCAGGATTTCTATTTGCGGCACTTGGGAGAAACCCGATGCACCACTATCCATTGTTCCTGCTGATGGCCAGCCTCGCCATCCTGACGCCCGGCCCCGGCGTGCTCAACTCGCTGGGCAACGCGCTGCGTTTCGGCCTCAAGGGCAGCCTGCCCGGCATACTCGGCGTCGCCGGCGGCAGCTTCATCGTCGCCGCGCTGTCCGCCACCGGCCTGGGCTTGTTGCTGGCCACTTCCGCGCTGGCGTTCACCGCGCTGAAGTGGCTGGGCGCCGGCTACCTGTTCTACCTGGGCATCAAGTTGCTGCGCGCGCCGGCCTTCCGTTTCGACGCGCCGGAAGCCAAACGGACCGGGCCCTGGCGGCAATTCGCCGGCGGCATGCTGCTGCAGCTGAGCAACCCCAAGTCCATCTTTTTCTTCCTGGCCATCTTCCCGCAGTTCATCGCCGCTGGCAGCGCCCATTACACCAGCGACTTCCTGCTGCTGGTCAGCAGCTATAGCGCGCTGCTGGTGCTGATCCACAGCGCTTACGCCTTGCTGGCGCACTCGCTGCGGCGCTGGCTGGACAACGAGCGCGGCGGCCATCTGATCAACAAGGCCAGCGGCGCCAGCTTCCTCGTGTTCGGCAGCCTGCTTGCCGCCCCCAACCGTTAAGCATTCCGGAAAAGCGCCTGAGGCAGGGCGCGCCGACGCAGCAGGAGTTTGCTCGGCGGGGCCAAGCGCTTACCAGCCGTTTTCCAGCACGATATGGCCCGGCGCGTTCTGCCGGGTCATCCGGTAGCCCATCTTCATCAACTGGCGGTGGGTGTCTTCCACCATCTTCGGGTTGCCGCACAACATGAAACGGCTGTGCTCCGGCGACATCTCGATGCCGGCGCGCGCCGCCAGCTCGCCGCTTTCCAGCAGGGCCGGCACGCGCTGGCTCAGCATGCCGGCCGGCGCATTACGCGTGACCACCGGCAGGTACTGCAGCTTGTGGCCATGCTCATGCCACAGCGGATGGCCGCGCAGCGCGGCGATCTCGTCCTGGAACGACAACTCCGCCGCCTCGCGCACGCAATGCGCCAGCACGATGCGCTCGAAACGCTGCCACTCCCCAGGCTGCTTCAGAATGGACAGGTAGGGCGCGATGCCGGTGCCGGTGGCGATCAGCCACAAGTCCCTGCCGGCCGGCAGCCGTTCGGCCTGGAAAAAGCCCATCGCCCGCTTGTCCAGCATCACCTCGGCGCCCGGCTGCAGCCTGGCCAGCCGGGAGCTGAACAAGCCTTCCGGCATCACGATGGAATAGAACTCCAGGAACTCGTCGTACTCGGCCGAGCACATCGAATACGCGCGCCACACCTGGCCGCCGCTCTCCAGCGGCAGGCCCAGCCGGGCGAACTGGCCGGCCGCGAAGCGGAAGCCGTCCGGCCGCGTCAGCCGGAAACTGATCAGCTTGCCGGTCCAGCGCTTCATGTCGGTGATGGTTTCAACGGTGTATTTCTGTTGAATCTCGGCTTCCAGCGCGGCGTCCATCTTCACTCCAATTGTTGAGTAATTTACTCGACAATTATGCGCCCGGCCCGCCCGCCTTGCCAAGCCAGTCAGCCAGCTGTGGATGCAAGGCCTGTTCCCGCAAGGCCTGCAACGGCATAGCCAGCAGCTCCGCCACCTCCGGCCCCAGCCGCCAGGATTCGGGCAGCGGCGCGTCGTACAGCGCGCAGCGCTCGCCGTCCAGCCGCATCTCGCCCAATGGGCGCAGCGGCAAGCCGGCCACGCCCAACTCCTCCGCCAATTCGCGCGCGGCCGCCGCCAGCGGCGTTTCGTCGGCCTCAATGCCGCCCCCGGCTGCGAAGTCCAAGCAACCCGGATGGCTGTCGTCATCCCACGCGCGCCGCTGCCACCAGTAACCATCCTTGCCTATCAACAAAACCAGCGCGCTGGTCGCCACACCGTCGTCGTTGCGCATCTCTGGCGAACTCCCATCAAAAGCCTCATGCTAACAGTCCACTCGCCCCCCTGGATATCGACACATGACCATCGCCCTCGCCTTGCACGGCGGCGCCGGCACCCTGCGCCGCAGCGACATGGACGCCGAACTGGAGCGCGCCTACCGCGCCGGCCTGGAACAGGCGCTGGAGGCCGGCCACGCGGTGCTGCGCGGCGGCGGCTCGGCGCTGGACGCGGTGTGCGCGGCAGTCTGCGCGCTGGAAGACGATCCGCTGTTCAACGCCGGCCGCGGCTCGGTGTTCAATCTGGACGGCAAGCAGGAAATGGAGGCCGGCGTGATGGATGGCAGCCGCCAGGACGCCGGCAGCGTCGCCGGCCTCGCCGCTGTGCAGAACCCGGTGCTGCTGGCGCGGGCGGTGATGGAGCGCACGCCCCACGTGACGCTGGGGTATGCGGCGGCGGAAGATTTCGCCCGCCGGGAAGGATTGGAGATGCGGCCGCCGGAATACTTCCACACCGACAAACGCTGGCAGGCCCTGCTGGCGGAAAAGGAAAGGCTGGCCAACGGCGGCTCGGACGAGGACATCTCCGAGGACCGCAAGCACGGCACCGTCGGCGCGGTGGCGCTGGACGCGCAAGGCCGGCTGGCGGCGGCCACCTCCACCGGCGGGCGCACCGCCAAATGGCCGGGCCGCATCGGCGACACCCCGGTGATCGGCGCCGGCACCTGGGCCGACGCCTATTGCGCGGTGTCGGCCACCGGTCACGGCGAATACTTCGTCCGCGCCGCCGCCGGATATGAAATCTCGGCCCGGGTCCGCCATCTGGACGAAACCCTGTCCCAGGCCTGCGACGCCGTGGTCTACGGCCAGCTGCTGACCATGGGCGGCACCGGCGGCGTGGTCGCCGTCGACCGCTACGGCCGGGTGGCGCTGCCGTTCAATTGCGAGGGGATGTACCGGGCGGCGATAGACGGCGCGGGCTTGCGCACCGTCGCCATCTACCGAAGCGAAGACTAGCGGTAGGCGGCCTGCCATTCCGCCTGCAGCTGGGCGATCAGCTCGCCGGCCGGCAGTTCGCGCGCGTCGGCGACGCCTTCGCCGGCCCACAGCGACATCAGCTCGCTGCGGCCGGCCTTGGCGGCGGCCGCGCGCATCGCGCCGGTGAGCGCGTTCGTCACCGGATAGGCGGGCAACTTGTCCTGCCACTGCGCCATCTCTTCCATATAGCGGTTGTCCAGGCCGCGCGCGTAGCGGCCGGAAAACGCCCGGGTCAGCCGGGTGGATCCCGGCTTCGCCGTCGCCAGCGCCTGTTTCCACAGCGGCGAGATGCCGGACTCCGGGCATCGCAGGAAGGCGGTGCCCAGCTGGCAGGCGACGGCGCCGTGCCGCATCGCCGCCGCGATGTCGCGGCCGTGCATGATGCCGCCGGCGGCGATCACCGGCAGCGGCAGGTTCTGCGCCAACTCATAGGTCAGCGACAGCATCGGCCGCAGCGACTGCCCCTGCTCGCCGATGAAGGTACCGCGGTGGCCCCCGGCCTCCCGCCCCTGCGCGCACACCGCGTCCGCGCCCAGCGCGGCCCAGGCCAGTCCTTCGGCCAGATTGGTGGCGGTGCCGACCACCAGGATGCCGGCGTCGCCCAGCGCGCGCATCTGCTCCGCGTCGAGGATGCCGAAGGCGAAGCTGGCCACTGCTGGTTTCAGCTCCAGCACCGCTTCCAGCTGTTCGTCGAAAGGCTGGCAGAAGCTGTCCGGCGCGGCGGGCGCATCCAGGCCTAGTTCCGCGTGCCAGGGCTTGAGCAGATCCAGCGCCAGCGCCAGCTCATCCGGGTTCGGCTGCGGCCGTCCCAGGACGAACAGGTTGATCCCGAACGGCTTGTCGCTCAAGGCGCGGATCTTGCCGGCCTCCTCCCTGATCTGCGCCGGGGACAGCAGCGCGCCGGCCAGGAAACCCAGGCCCCCGGCCTCGCCCACCGCCGCCGCCAGCTGGGGCGTGGTCGCGCCGCCGGCCATCGGCGCCTGTATCACCGGTAACTTCAGTTGCAACTGCTGCCATTTCGCTGCAGACATCCGTATTCTCCTTGTTCTAGGGTCTTGCCAGCTAGCCGGGCCCCGCGCCCGGTTCGATCAATCGCGCAGCGCCTGCGCCAAATCCTCCAGGATGTCGTCCAGGTCCTCGATGCCTATCGACAGCCGCAGGCCCCCCTCCACGATGCCCAGCGCCGCCTTCTGCTCGGCCGGCATGCCGCCGTGGGACATCGTGTAGCTGTGGTTGACCAGCGACTCCACGCCGCCCAGCGACTCCGCCAGCGCGAACAGCTTCAGCTTCTGCGCGACCCGGCTGGCCGCCTCGCGGCTGTTGTCCTTCAGGCGGATGCTGATGATGCCGCCGAAACGCTTCATCTGCCGCTTCGCCAACTCATGCCCCGGATGCTCTGGCAGGCCGGGATAGAACACCTTGGCCACCGCCGGCTGCTCCAGCAGCCAGGCCGCCACCTTCTCGGCGCTGTCGCAATGGCGCTCCATCCGCAGCGCCAGCGTCTTGATGCCGCGCAGCGTCAGGAAGCAGTCCTGCGGCCCCGGCACCGCGCCGGCGGCATTCTGCAGGAAGCGGATGTCGTGGTGCAGCTTGTCGTCGCTCACCGCCACCAGGCCCAGCAACACGTCGGAGTGGCCGCCCAGGTATTTGGTGGCGGAATGCACGACGATGTCCGCGCCCAGCGCCAGCGGCCGCTGCAGATAAGGCGTGGCGAAGGTGCTGTCCACCGCCACCTTCACTCCATGGCGGCGCGCGATGGCGGACAGCTCGGCGATGTCGACCATGCCCAGCAAGGGGTTGGTCGGCGACTCCAGCCACAGCAGCCGCGTGTCCGGCGTGATCGCCATCTCCAGCCTCGCCGGATCGGAAAGGTCGACAAAACTCACCTTGATGCCGGCCGGCTCCATCACCCGGGTCAGCAGCCGGTAAGCGCCGCCATACAGGTCGGCCACCGCGATCACCTCGTCTCCGGGCTTCAGGCAGGCGCGCAGCACCGCGTCTATCGCCGCCATGCCGCTGGAGAAGGCCAGGCCGTGCTTGGCGTCCTCCAGGCTGGCCAGGCAGTCCTGCAGCGCGCTGCGGGTCGGATTGCCGGTGCGGGCGTAGGCGTAGCGCAAATCTTCGCCGACATGGTCGAAGGCGAAGGCCGAGGTCTGGTACAGCGGCGGCATCACCGAGCGATTGTGCTCGGCGTTGTCGTAGCCGACATGGATGGCACGGGTAGCGAATTTCACAAAAATCCCTCTAAATCATGAGCTTGGGCCAAATTGCCCGACAATCAAACCCTAACTCCTTGCAAATCATGCATTTGCCATGCTCATTTCATCACGATGCCAAAATTTCAGGCCAATTGCGAGCAAATATCGGCAAATTGTCCTGATTTTCGCCAAGCTAGCGCCGTTTTTTACTTTACAGCGGCGGCCAATAGGGCTATTTTGCTGCGTTTCGCATTAAAACCATCGTTTGCATGAAGCTAGAACGCGTTTTTGACATCCTGTCCCACCAACTCGCCAACCATCCCCGCCCGGACTGCCTGGCGGCGAAGTCCGGCAAGGCTTGGCGGCAACTGTCGACGGCCGAGGTCCAGGACACCGTCAACCGCGTCAGCCTGGGCCTGATGGAAATGGACATCCAGCGCGGCGACAAGGTGGCCATCGCCGCCGACAACAGCATCGAATGGGTGCTGGTCGATATCGCGCTGCAACAAATCGGCGCGGTCAGCGTGCCGCTGTACCCCACCATCACCCTTGATGATGCACGCTATATCCTGGCGCATGCCGAGGTCAAGCTGGCTTTCGCCGGCAGTGCTGCATTGCAACGAAAACTGCACGAGGCATTGGGCAGGCTGTCCTGCCCGATCTACGGCCTGGCCGACATCGACGGCGCGCCTTCCTGGCGCGAGATCGCCGAGCGCGCGCGCCTGGAGCGGATGGCCGAGCTGGACGCGCTGCGCGACGCCGCGCGCGCCGACGACGTCTACACCATCATTTACACCTCCGGCACCACCGGCCGCTCCAAAGGCGTGATGCTGAGCCACCGCAACGTGCTGAGCACCGTGGTGGCCACCGCCGCCTTCACCGGCCTGCCGCAGGGCCGCTGCCGCGCGCTGAGCTTCCTGCCGCTGTCGCACATCTTCGAGCGCGCCGGCGTGTTCTATTACCTGTACAGCGGCACCGGCATCTATTTCGCCAGCGTGGAATGCCTGTCGTCGGCGCTGGCCGACGTCAAGCCGCACACCTTCAGCGCCGTGCCGCGCGTGCTGGAGAAGGTTCACGAGAAGCTGGTGGGCAAGGCGCGCGACCTGACCGGCGCCAAGCGCCGCATCTATCAATGGGCGCTAGCCCGCGCCGAGCGCTTCGACCCCAACCGCCGCCGCTCGCCGCTGGACGCGATCCAGCACGCGCTGGCCGACAAGCTGGTGTACAGCAAATGGCGCGCGGCGATGGGCGGCGAGCTGATCTCCATCAACGTCGGCTCCGCCGCGCTGCAGCCGCGGCTGGCGCGGATGTTCTGGGCCGCCGGCATCGCCGTGGCCGAGGGCTACGGCATGACCGAGAGCTCGCCGGTGATCTCCGCCAATCCGTTCACCGCCCGCGGCGTGCGCATCGGCAGCGTCGGCCTGCCCTTGCCCGGCGTCGAAGTGCGCTTGGCCGACGACGGCGAGATCCTGGTGCGCGGCGACAACGTGATGTCCGGCTACTACAAGGAGCCGGAACAGACCTCGGACGCGCTGCGCGACGGCTGGCTGCACACCGGCGATATCGGCGTGCTGGAGAACGGCTACCTGCGCATCACCGACCGCAAGAAGGAAATGTTCAAGACCAGCAACGGCAAGTACATCGCGCCGCAGGCGCTGGAGAACAAGCTGAAGGAATCGGCCTTCATCGACCAGATCATGGTGGTGGGCGACGGCCAGAAGTACGCGGCCGCGCTGATCGTGCCGCTGTTCGAGAAGCTGAAGGAATGGTGCGCCGAGCACGGCATCTCCTACACCACCGACTGCGAGATGAGCCGCCATCCCAAGGTAGTGGAGCTGATCGACCGCGAGGTCAAACGCTTCAACCGCTACTTCGGCAGTTGGGAGCACATCAAGAAGTTCTCGCTGCTGGACAAGCCGTGGTGCGTGGACGCCGGCGAGCTGGCGCCGACCTTGAAGCTGCGCCGCAAGGTGATCACCGAGCGCTGCCGCATATTGATAGACGGCATGTACGGCATGCCGGAGCCTGCGTAAACGAAAAGCCCCGCGATGCGGGGCTTTTTCATATGGCGGAAACCAACAACGGCTCAGCGCTGATGCGCCAGATTGAGCCGGTTCTCCACATGGCGCTGCAAGCGCTCGAACAGCGCGCTCAGCGCCCAATAGATGGCGGCAGCGGCCAGATACAGCGGCAGCGGCTGGAAGGTCTGGGCGATCACTTCTTTCGTCGCCAGCATCAGCTCGGTGACGGTGATCACCGATACCAACGAAGTGTCCTTGATCAGCGAGATCAGACTGTTGGACAAGCTGGGCACCGACAAGCGCAGCGCCTGCGGCGCGATGATGTGTCGCATCGTCTGCCACCAGGTGAAACCCAGCGAGAAAGCCGCGTCCCACTGCCCCTTGGCCACGCCGGCAATGCCGCCGCGCAAACTCTCCGACAGATAGGCCGCCACATTCAACGTCAGGGCCAGCACGCCGGCAGGCACCGGATCCAGCTCCAGGCCCACGCCCGGCAAACCGTAGTAGATGACGAAAATCTGCACCAGGAGCGGCGTGCCGCGCATCGCGCTGACATAGAACGCCGCCAGCTGCGACAAGACCGGCAGCTTCGCCACCCGCACCATCGCCACCGCGAAACCGAGCGCCAGGCCCAGCACCATCGCCACCAGCGCGAACAGCAGCGTATGCGCCGCGCCCTGCAGCAGCACGGGCAGCGCCGCCTCGAACAGAGCCATCCAATCGCCCATCTCTTCCCTTCCCTGAAAAGCCGACGCCCCCGCTAAAGCAGGGGCGTGCGGCTCATGCTATCACAAACCGGCTTATTTCTTCGCCGCCGCGGGCGCCTTGGACACGTCGATGCCGAACCACTTCACGGAAATCTTCCGGAAGGTGCCATCGGTCTTCATGCCGCTCAAGGCCTTGTCGATCTCGGACTTGAATTGCGGATTGCCCTTGGCGAACGGGATCGCCATCGTCGCCACGTCGCCCACCGGCGCGCCGGCCTTCAGCGGCAGCTTGGCCTGCTTGATCGCGAACGGGATCAGCAAGCTGTCGTTCAGCGCCGCGTCCAGGCGGCCGGTGGCCAGATCCTGCAGGTATTCCGGCGCGCCGGGATAGGTCTTCACCTGCACCCCGGCCGCGGCCTTGGCCATGTCGGCGTAGTTGCTGCCCTGGCCGACGCCGAGCTTCTTGCCGTTCAGGTCGGCCAAGTTCTTGAAGACGCGGCTTTCGTTCTTGCGCACGATCAGCTGGGCGCTGGAGTAAGTGTAAGGCTGGCTGAAATCGAACACCGCCTGGCGCTGCGCGGTCACGCCCACCTGGTTGACGACGATGTCGAACTTGCCGCTTTGCAAGCCGGCCAGCAGGCCGCTCCACTCGGCGGTGGCGAATTCCGGCTTCACCTTCATCCGGCGCGCGATCTCGGTGGCGATCTCAACGTCGAAACCGGTCAGCTGCTGCTTGGCGTCTTTGAAGTTGAACGGCGGGTAAGTGCCTTCCAGCGCGATCTTCAGTGTGCCCCGCTGCTTGACCGCATCCAGCAGGTCCGCCGCGAAGGCATGACTGCCCAGAGTCGCCAGCAACAAAGCCGTCATCCATTTCTTCATATCAATATAACCTTTAGAAATATAAATCAAAAACAAAGTTAGCATGAAGAATATCAGTAAATGTTGATGCGTACCAGACCGATTGCGCGCTGCGCATCTCCCATAAAGCGCAAAGCCCTGTCGGAATACACCGACAGAGCTTTGCGCCATTTCAACATCAACGATGCCGTCACGCCGACTTGCCAGCCAACCGCCCCTGCAAGCCTTTCCAGTACTTCCTGCATACAATGATGAGAATCGACAGCATCAAACCAACTGCGCCTGCCAACGCAACAAACAAGCTGCGCTTGGGCGCCGACTTCTCCAATGGCGCGCTGGCTTTCAAAACAACCTGGATATCCTGTTCCGCCAAAGACTTCGCCAGGAACACCTGCCGTTGAAGCTCGGCCGCCAATGCCCGATGAAAATACAAGTTCCTCAAGGCCACCAACTGCTCGTTGGACATTTGACGCGCCTTGGGATCCGTCGATTCAAGGCTGGCGCGCAGCTGCATGATCGCGGACTGCAAATTGGAAACCACAGTCGAGCCGCCTGCAGACTGCACGCTTTGCAGCGACATCTGCAACGCAAGTTGCGCTTCCAGCGTTGCAAAACCGTTTATGACCTGAATCCCAGCGCCGCCCAGCAAGACTTCCTGATCCGGCACCAGCTGCGCGACCTTTCTCGAAAACCGGTCCGCCTGCTCGAGCTCATCATTCAACTTTTTCTGCAAAACGACGTAGCGTTTGCTTTGTTCGGTTAAATTGGAATCCAGAATATATTTCCTGGTCATTTCCGCCAAAGCATTGCCCAAAACTGCCGCTCGCTCGGGATCACGGTCGGTCACCGAGATCTCGAGCAAGCCATCTTTTCCGACAACCGTTTTCAGCGAGCTGGAAAAAGCCAGCAGGGCGCCTCGCTTATCCTCCACGCCATAATACTGCTGCAGCTTGTACTTCTCGACCACCGGCTCCAACAAACTGGGACTCTGCACGATGCTCATGCCTCCCACCGCGCCAACCGGGGCGGGGATATTCAGCATCGTCTTGGCCGTATACTGATTCGGCAGCGACAAGCTTGCCGCTGCCGCCAGAACGACAAACAACGTCGGCACCATCAGCAACAAGCGCCACTGCTCTTTAACCACCAAAACGATGTCAAATAAACTCAGTTCATCGGATTCAGACTGCCGTTCCAAAATACATTCCCCTATCCAGACGGAGAATGGCATGCGCCATCCTCCGGCCGCATTCCTTCATACGAAGATGAGTCGTTCGATTGAGCGCGCTGATCAGACGTTGAACAGGAAGTTCATCACGTCGCCGTCCTGCACCACGTATTCCTTGCCTTCGGCTCGCATCTTGCCGGCTTCCTTGGCCTTGGCCTCGCCGCCGTAGCCAATGAAATCAGTGTAGGAGATGGTTTGGGCGCGAATGAAGCCGCGCTCGAAATCGGTATGGATCACGCCGGCAGCCTGCGGCGCGGTGTCGCCGATATGGATGGTCCACGCGCGCACTTCCTTGACGCCCGCGGTGAAGTAGGTTTGCAAGCCCAAAAGCTTGTAGCCGGCGCGGATCAGGCGATCCAGGCCAGGCTCTTCCAGGCCTAGCGTTTCCAGGAACTCGGCCTTGTCGGCGTCATCCAGCTCGGCGATTTCGGATTCGATGGCCGCGCACAGCGCCACCACCGGCGCGCCTTCGCTGTCGGCCAGCGCCTGCACCCGCTCCAGCAGCGGATTGCCGCTGAAGCCGTCTTCGGCCACGTTGGCGACATACATCGCCGGCTTGATGGTCAGCAGGCACAGCGGCTTGATCAGCGCCTTTTCCTCGTCGGACAGGCCCAGCGAACGCGCCGGCTTGCCCTGGTCCAGGTGCGGCACCAGCTTTTCCAGCACCGCGATCAGCGCGCGCGCGTCCTTGTCGCCGGACTTGGCTTTTTTGCCTTCGCGCTGCATCGCTTTTTCCACCGCGGACAAGTCGGCCAGCGCCAGCTCCGTCAGGATGGTTTCGATGTCGGCGATCGGGTCCACCTTGCCTGCAACGTGAACGATATTGTCATCCTCGAAGCAGCGCACCACGTTGACGATGGCGTCGGTCTCGCGGATGTTGGCCAGGAACTGGTTGCCCAGGCCTTCGCCCTTGGAGGCGCCCGCCACCAGGCCGGCGATGTCGACGAACTCGACGATGGCCGGCTGGATTTTCTGCGGATTGATGATCTTGGCCAGTTCGGCCAGGCGCGCATCCGGCACTTCGACGATGCCGACATTGGGCTCGATGGTGCAGAACGGGTAGTTGGCGGCTTCGATGCCGGCCTTGGTCAACGCATTGAACAGGGTGGACTTGCCGACGTTGGGCAAGCCGACGATACCGCATTTCAGACTCATTGCTGTCTTCCTAAAGAAATTCTATTTCAATCCATTATGGCGACGGACCGTCGGACCGCCAGCCAGCAATCATTTGGCTTCGGTGTGCAGCGCCTTCATCGCCTCGGCCATCTTGCCGGCGATCGCGCGCGGCAGCTCGCGCAAGGATGCCAGAATGGCCTCGTCCAGCGCCTGCTGCTCCTCGGCGCGCGGCTTTTTCAGCACGAAGTTGGCCACTTCCTTCTTGTCCCCCGGATGGCCGATGCCAAGCCGTAGACGCCAGAAGGCCGGCGAGCCCAGCCGCGCCGCGATGTCCTTCAGACCATTGTGGCCGCCATGGCCGCCGCCCTGCTTGAAGCGGGCCACGCCGGGCGCGAGATCCAGTTCGTCATGCACGACCAGGATCTCGTCCGGCAATATCTTGTAGAAATGCGCCAGCGCCAGCACGGCCTGGCCGGACAGGTTCATATAGGTCATCGGCTTCAACAGCCAGACGTCCTGTCCTTCGATCTGGATCCTGGCGACGTCGCCGTGGAACTTGCCTTCCGTGCGCCAGTTGCCCTTGAACTGCCAGCACAACTCGTCCACCAGCCAGAAACCGGCGTTATGGCGCGTCTTTTCGTATTCGGGGCCCGGGTTGCCCAGGCCGACAATCAGGCGGGTGCCAGACATATCGCTCATTCCAATGAAAAAAGCCCGCTGCCCGCCACCTGGGCGCACAACGGGCTTTTCACCGTCACCGCGAACGGCGACGGCAGCAGAAATCACACACGAGCGAAGTCGATGTGCATCACTTGCTGTTTGTACGGGTGCATCTGGAATGCAGCCACTTTCACTTGCTCTTTCTGGCCGTCGATGACCAGATCCAGCACGGAAGCGTGGAAGCCTTCGTTCTTCAGCGCGTAGTACATGGTGTTGTGATCCAGCACCAGGGAAACGGCTTCCTTGCCGGCGCCGTAAACCACGGCCGGCACTTGGCCAGCGTGACGCAGGCGGCGGCTCGCACCCGTACCCAGATCAACACGCTTGCTAGCAATCAGTTCAAAAGACATTGTAAAGCTCCAGTTTCAGTTAAAAGCACCCGGCCCGCCGCGACCAGCAGGCCAGATGTTTACGGCAGGCAAGCGCCCGTCGCAACCAGTTCCTCATTGAAGAGGTAGGACACCGATTCTTCGTTGTTGATCCTGCGCAGCGTTTCTGCCAGCAGGCCGGCGATCGAAGCCACCCGGATGTTCGGGCAGGCCTTGGCCGCGGCGGTCAACGGGATGGTGTCGGTCACCACCACCATATCGATGTCGGAATTCTTGATGCGGTCCACCGCCTGACCGGAGAAGATCGGGTGGGTCGCATAGGCCAGCACGCGTTCGGCGCCGCGCTCCTTCAGAGCGCTGGCCGCCTTGCACAGCGTGTTGGCGGTGTCGATCATGTCGTCGACGATCAGGCAGGTGCGGCCCGACACATCGCCGATGATGTTCATCACTTCGGCCACATTGGCCTTCGGGCGGCGCTTGTCGATGATCGCCAGATCCGTGTTCAGCGCCTTGGCCACCGCGCGGGCGCGTACCACGCCGCCCACGTCCGGGCTGACCACGATCAGGTCGTCGAAGCGCTGGGCGCGGATGTCCTTCAACAACACCGGGGTCGCATAAACGTTGTCCACCGGGATGTCGAAGAAGCCTTGGATCTGGTCGGCATGCAAATCGACGGTCAGCACGCGGTCGATGCCGGCGCTGGTCAGCATATTGGCCACCAGCTTGGCAGAAATCGGCACGCGGGCGGAGCGCGGACGGCGATCCTGCCGGGCGTAGCCGAAATAGGGAATCGCCGCGGTGATCCGGCCGGCGGACGCGCGTTTCAGCGCATCGGCCATGGTCAGGATTTCCATCAGGTTGTCGTTGGTCGGCGCACAGGTGGATTGCAGAATGAAAACGTCGCGGCCGCGAACATTTTCCAGCAGCTCCACTGCCACTTCGCCATCGCTGAACTTGCCGACATCGGCGCGCCCCAACGAAATATCCAAATGTTTGACTACGTTCTGAGCAAGTTCCGGATTAGCCGTACCGGTAAATACCATCAAACTGTCGTATGCCGCCATGATTCGCTTTGCCTTAGCTGGATAAAGAAAAAGCGTGTAAGGCTCTCTTACACGCTTTTTTCATGCTCTCTCTTATTCGGAGAAAGTCCTGGCTGGGGAGGTAGGGATCGAACCTACGAATGCCGGAATCAAAATCCGGTGCCTTACCACTTGGCGACTCCCCAGTAACCTTATTCAGCGCTGTCGAACAGAGGGTGGACATTCAGTCCTTCCGCTACAAATCCCTGATATTTTTTCGACAACACTCGGTAAACTTTATCGGCTTCGTCTTTCGACTCGAATTCCATAAACACGCAAGCGCCGGAACCGGTCATCAGCGGCGAACCATATTTTCTTAACTCGCTCAGTACTTCATTCACCGCTGGAAATCTTTTCTCTACAACGTTTTGCAGGTCGTTTCTGCGCTGCTGCGTTGTTTCGAGGATTCGCATTATGCCGAGGCGACCTACCTCTGTCAACATGCTTTGCGAAAAATTGCGGAATATCTCGGCAGTCGGCACATGAACCTGTGGGTGAATTACCAAATACCAGGCAGGCTTCAAGGAAAGGGGCTCCAGCACCTCTCCGACTCCGGTGGCCAACGCATTGCGGCCGAAGATGAAAACCGGCACGTCGGCGCCCAACCTCAAGCCCAGCGCCTGCAGCCTCTCTCGCGGCCAATCCAGCCCCCACAAGCGATTCAACGCGATCAGCACGGTGGCGGCATCGGAACTGCCGCCGCCCAGGCCACCGCCCATCGGGGTGCGTTTTTCCAGCTCGATGCTCGCTCCAAGCCGGCAGCCGCTTTCCTCCTGCAGCAGCCGGGCCGCGCGCACGGTCAGATCCTGCTCCGGCGGCACGCCGTCGGTCGGCGTCAAGAGCTCGATCGCGCCGTCGTCGCGGACTGCCAGGCGCAACGTGTCGCCAAAATCGATGAAACGGAACACCGTCTCCAGCAAGTGGTAGCCGTCGGGCCGTTTGCCGACCACGTGCAGCAACAAGTTGAGCTTGGCCGGAGCCGGATAGGTGTGAAACGGATGCCGCATGTCTATCTTGTTCTGTATCTGAATGGTGGGTATTCGGAGCGCGCGGGGAAGCCGGCTCACTGCCAGCTCTGCACCACGACCTTGACGGTCAGGCCTTCGCGCTGCATTTCCACCCGTTTGGGATGGTCGGCCTCGACGTCGGCGTCGCGGACGAAGCGGATATGCCAGCCCTGCTGCTCCAGATTGCCGTCGGCGTCGACGCGGCTTTCCAGGCCGGGCGCCGGCAGGCCGCGTATCCACCACACCAGATTGGACAGCGGCAGCGGCCACCCCATCACCTGCCGGGTCAGGCTTTCCACATCGTCGGCCTGCCAGCTTTTGCCGTCGGCCAGCAGCGTCACGCCGCCGGGATCGCGCAGCACCTTGGCCACAGTGTTGCCCAGCGGAGAGTTGATCGCCACTTCGTCGCGCGGCGGCTGGTGCCGCCAGTCGAAATTGGCGACATGGCCCTTGCCGTCCAGATTGGCCGACAGGCGGCCGCTGACGCTGAACGGCGCGTCGGCCGCCGCTTCCAGCGACGGCTTGGGGCGGAACAGCGCTTCGTTGGCGCAGCCGGCCAGCAGCAGCGCCAACGACAGCAGCAGCGCGCGCCGGATCACGGCTTGGCCCCCAGGCGGCGCATCGCCTCGGTGATCACCTCGTGGCCGGGATGCTGCGCCAGCTCCTTGCTCCACACAGCCATGGCCTCGTCGCGGCGGCCCTGCTTCCACAGCACTTCGCCCAGATGCGCCGCCACTTCCGGATCCGGCATCGCGGCGTAGGCCTTTTCCAGATTGCGCCGCGCGGCCTCCAGCCGGCCCAGCTTGTACTGCACCCAGCCCAGGCTGTCCTGGATCACCGGATTGCCCGGCTCCGCCTTCAGCGCCTTTTCGATGTAGCCATAGGCTTCCTGGTAGCGCGTGGTCCGGTTGGCCAGCGTGTAGCCGAGCGCGTTCAAGGCCTGGGCGTCGCCGGGCTTGTCCTTCAAGATCTGTTTCAGGTCGCGCTCGGAATTGCCGGTGTTGCCCAGCATGTCGGACACCAGCGAGCGCTCGTACAGCAGTTCGGTCGAACGCGGCTGCCGCTGCAGCGCCTGGGTCAACACTTCGTAAGCGCGGCGCGGCTGCTTGGCCTCTCGCGCCAGCTGCGATTGCAGCAAGGCCACCGAAACTTTCTCCTGGTCGTTGCCGCCCAAACCGTTCAGACGAGCCAGCGCCTCTTCCAGATGATCGTTTCCGGCCTCGAGTATCGCCAGCCGGGATTGCGCGGGCAGATATTGCTGGCCGGGGCCGACCTGGCGGTACCAGTTTTCGGCGCGCTCGACATCGCGGCTGTCTTCCGCGATCTGTCCCAGCGTGTAGCGGACGAAGTCCTGTTCCTGATACTGGCTGGCCAGCGCGTGCTGCAGCCGGTCGTCGGCGGTTTTCAGATCGCGCATCTGGTAAGCCAGCAGGCCGGTCGCGTACAACAGGTCGGCATTGTCCGGATGCGTCTTCAGCAAGGCTTCGAAAGCGGCGCGCGCTTCGGGGAAACGCTTGGCGCCGACCAGCAGGCGCGGGTAGGCGGTCTGCAGCTCCAGCCCAGCGTCGGGACGGCGCGCCAGCTCGCGCTGCAGGAATTCCGCCGCCGCGTTGATGTCCTTGCGGCGCAGCCTGTCCACCTGCCAGGCCACCGGCAGGTCCCATTTCGGCGCGATGCGCGCCAGGCGGTCGAACTCGCGGTCCACCGCGGCCTGGTCATTGTTGTCGGCGGCGGCGGCGAGCACCGCGAAACGGGCCTCCGGCAGATCGGGATAGCGATCGGCAAGTTCCTCCACCAGGCGGTAAGACGGAGCCGAGCCGCCGTCCTGCCTGGCGCTCAGCCGCGCCAGCTGGACGAAAATCGCCGGGGCGCGCTGCGGTTCCAGCCGCAGCAGCTCTTCGATCAAGGGTTTGCTTTCGGCCAGCTTGCCGCCGCGCATCAACGTGATGAACAGCTGCTCGCGCGCCGGCAGGGAGTTGGGATCCAGCTCTATCCACAGTTGCAGCGCCTCGGTCGCCGGCTTCAACTGGCCGGACAACAGGCAGAATTCAGCGGCGCGCTGGGCCATCCGCGGATCGCGGGTCTCGCGCGCCAGATCGAGATAGGTAAGCCCGGCGGAACCGGCCGCGCCGCGGCGGGCGGCGATCTCGCCAGCCAGCACGCCGTAGAGGATTTCGGGCGACAGTTCGACCTTGGGCAGCACGGCCTCGTCCGGCTCGGCCGCGGCGGCCGGTTTCGATTCGGGCTGAGCGGGCGCCGACGCCGGTGGCTTGACGCCGGCGCAGGCCGACAGCAGCAGCGCCAGCAGCAACGGGAGGGATCGTTTCAGCGGTTTCATTCGCATGGATTAAGTTGCCTGCTCAAAGCCTGTTGAACGCGTAGAATAGCATGTCCGCTTTTCATCTTTGCACCATTTACCGAATCGCAGCCCGCCCATGCCAGAACTGCCCGAAGTCGAAACCACCCGCCGCGGCGTAGAGCCGCATCTGGAAGGCCGCATCCTGCGCGGCGCCGTTGTCCGCAATCCCAGTCTGCGCTGGCCGGTGCCGCCGGATCTGGCGGAGCGCGTCGCCGGCGAAAAAGTGCTGGCCGTGCGCCGCCGCGCCAAATACCTGCTGCTGGAATGCGAGAGCGGCACCTTGCTGATCCACCTGGGCATGTCCGGCAGCCTGAGGGTGATGCCGGCCGGCTCGCCGCCGCAGAAGCACGACCACCTGGACCTGCTCTTGGGCGACCAGGTACTGCGCTTTCGCGATCCGCGCCGCTTCGGCGCCGTGCTGTGGCACATCGGCCCGCTCGAGCTGCATCCGCTGCTGAAGGCGCTGGGGCCGGAGCCGCTGTCCGACGCCTTCGGCGGAGACGCGCTGTTCCAGGCCATGCGCCGCCGCGGCAGCCCGATCAAGCTGGCGATCATGGACAACCACGTGGTGGTCGGCGTCGGCAACATCTATGCCAACGAATCGCTGTTCCACGCCGGCATCTCGCCGTCGCGTCCGGCCTGCGATCTGTCCCGCGCGGATTGCGACCGCTTGGCGGCCGAAATCAAGGCGGTGCTGCGGCGCGCGATCGACGCCGGCGGCAGCACGCTGCGCGATTTCGTCGACAGCGAGGGCAAGCCCGGCTACTTCCAGCAAAGCTATATGGTGTACAACCGCCAGGAAGAGCCATGCCGGCGCTGCGGCACGCCGATCCGCCAAATCCGCCAGGGTCAGCGCAGCACTTACTATTGCCCGCTGTGCCAGCCGTGATAGAGTGGCGGCCTGTCATTCCTCAGACTTGAAACCGTAACGATCTTGAAGTCACCCGCCACCACTTCATTCGCCACCCGCTGCGGCCGCGTCTTGCGCCTGCTCGGCCATCTGGCCGTCGGCGTGTTCATCGTCGCCACCCGCTATTCCCGGCTGGCCCAGGCCGAGCGCGCGGTGGTCACCCGCCGCTGGGCGCAGCACGCGCTGAAGATACTCGGCGTCAGCATCAAGGTGCAAGGCGTCAACCCGGGCTTTTATCCGCCCAACACCCTGCTGGTCGCCAACCACGTGTCCTGGCTGGACATCGTGGCGCTGAACAGCTGCACCGTGTCGCGCTTCGTCGCCAAGCGCGAGATCCGCAAATGGCCGCTAATAGGCTGGCTGGCCTACGTGGCCGGCACGCTGTTCATCGACCGCGGCAACCGCCGCGACGCCAGCCGCGTCAACCAGATACTGGCCGAAGCGATGAAAAACGGCGGCTGCATGGCGGTATTCCCGGAATCCACCACCTCGGATGGCAGCGGCCTGTTGCCGTTCAAGGCCTCGCTGTTCGAAGCCGCGCTGCTGGCAGGCGGCACCGTGCAGCCGGTATCGCTGCGTTATCAGCGGACGGACGGCAGCCTGCTGCGGGAAGCCGCCTACATCGACGACATTTCGCTATTTCAGAGCATAGGCAAGGTGTTGAGCGTGCCGCAGATCGAGGTGGAGATCAGCTACGGGCTGCCGCTGAAAGCCGGCGACGCCGGCCTGGACAACCGCTTCCTGCTGGCGGAACAGGCCAGGCTTGAAGTAGCGCGCGGCCTGCGCCTGCAACTGGAGGAAAAGCCGCAGCCGGCGCCGGCCGCGGAAACCGGCGCCTGAGCGCTCAGCGCGCCAGCCGCTGGCTCAAACCTTCATAGAGGTCGTCGCCCAGGCGGACATAGCCCGGTCCAGTGAAGTGAACCATGTCCGGGCGGCCCAGTTGCTGCTGCCGCCACGCGCGCATGCTGCACGGCCCGCCCATCGCCTGCTGCCAGTCCCAATACAGCAAATGGTTGTCGCGCGCCAACTGGCGCTGTGTCTGCTGCACCGCGCTCAGCATCAGCGGCCGCTGCGGGCCCGCCGCGCACTCGCGGCTGACCGCCCCGCCCTTGCTTCGCGCCGAATCCGGCGCGCCCAGCAGCAGGATGGCCGCTTGCGGCAACTGGCTGCGCACCAGGCTGACCGCGCCCTGCAATGTGGCGCGGTATTCGTCCAGATCCAGCTTGGGGTCGAAAGCCTCATTGGTGCCGTAGGCCAGAATCACCAGATCAGCCTCCCGCGCCGCCAGCTGCCTGCCCCAGGCTCCGCCCCAGCTGCGCCACAAGGCCAGTTCCGCGCCATTGCTGCCCACGGTATCCAGCACCACGCCGGGTGCCAGCTTTTCCAGCTCATAACCGCCCACCTCCGGCGCCGGCAGGCTATCCGCGCGCAAGGTGAACGGCAGCTTCAGCTTCATTTCCACCCGCTGCCAACCCGCGCCGGCGCTAGCCTGCGCTCGTCGCGGACCGCTGCCGTCGTCTACGGTCAGCCCCTGCCCGTCCGCGCTCTGCCGCAGCCAGATCCGCACCCGCCACAAGCCCTTGTCCTCGGCGCGCGGGCGCACCGCGATGCTGGCCCCGGGCCGTTGGGCGACGCCGACGAAACCGCCCAGCGGGAAGTCCGGATCGGTGTCGCGGCGGCTGTTGCGCAGCGCCCAGCCTTCGCTGCGCATATAGGCCAGCGCGTTGCGCTGCCCCGGCACATTGACCGGCGGCAGCCAGCCTATGCCGGCATCGCCGTAGCGCGCCTGCAGCCGGGCGCGCAATTCGCCGCTGAAGTAGTCGGCGGCGGTGTGCGAATCCCCGAACTGGACCACCCGCACCGGCGGCTGGGCATCGCCCTGCAGGCTGAAGCGCGCGGCCAGGCGAGCCAGGTTGGGCTCGCCGAAATCCTGCACCGGCGCGGCCTGCGCCTGGGCAGCCAGCGCGGCCGCCATCATCCAGCGCGACGCGCGCGCGATTGCCTTGAATGTCATTCGAACCTCAATTCCGCCAGCACGCGGCGCGCCAGCAGCAGCTGGCCCTGACGGGTGAAATGCACGCCGTCGGCGGTACGCACCGCCACCTCGCCCTGGTCGGGCAATGTCATGAATTTATTGAAGCTGTCGTCCTGGCTGCCCAGCGCCTCGCGGGTGGAGATGAAGCGTCCGCCCCCGGCCGCCACCTCTTCCCGGTACAGGCGGTTCAGGTAGTGCACGCCGTCGTTCATCTTGTCGCGGCTCATATTGGGCAGGCCCAGCCACAGCACCTTGACCTTGCGCTTGCTCGCGCTGGCGAGAATGCTCCGGATCCGCTCGCGGTAGCGTTGCTCCCAGTCGGGAGACGCGAAGCGGATGTAATGATTGCCGTTGACCATGTCCCAGGTATCGTTGGCGCCGATGAACATCACCAGCAACTGCGCTTTGGGATTGGCCGCCAGCTGGCGCTCCACCGTCGCCGGCCAGTTGAAGAAATCCGGATAGGTGAGACCGGTGCTTTGCTTGCTGATATCGATCGCCTTGACCTGATGTTGTCGGAACAGCGGCGGCAACAGGTGCAGCGCCACGCCCTGCATCATAGAATCGCCGGCCAGCAACACCGGCAGCCCCTCTTCCAGCAGCAGGCGGGAGTCCACCGCTTTGACAGCCGCCGCCGCGCCAGCCGAGGCCTGCGGCTTGGGCGCCGCGACTTTGGCTGCCGGCGCCGGCCTCGGCTTCAGGCAGCAGGCGTTCAAGCTGTCTATCATGCGGCGGTCCCAACCGCCCACCTGCTGCTGCAGCGCTTCGCTGTGCCGGCGCAGCCCTCCGCCCAGCGAACCGCCTTCGCGCCATGGCGACAGCGCGTCCAGCCGCTCCAGCAGGCTGGGCGCGTGGAAGGTTTGCCGCCAGTAGGCGTTGACGGCGGCCTGCTCCAGCCAGAACAGCAACAGCATGCAGCTAAGCAGGATGACGAGGATGCGGCGGTGCGGATAGGCGGCGAGCATGGCGAGGGTCGAATCGTCAGAATTGGTAGTAAATGAAAGCGGGGATGCCGGACGGCGCCAACGAGATCACCAGCAGCGCGATGGCGCTCAACAGCAGCGGTTTGCCCCACCACGGCAGCGCGGCCAGCCGGCCGAAACAGCGCTCGGGCAGGGAGGACAGCATGGGCAGCGCCGCCAGCCACAGCGCCAACAGCAGCAGCAGGCCCGGCGCGTTCAGCGTCAGCTCCTGGCCGGAGCGCTCGAACATCGCGCGCAGGAAATCCATCGCCTCGTCCAGCGACTGGGCTCGGAAGAACACCCAGGCCAGGCAAACGTAATGGAAAGTGATCAGCCGCGCCAGCCACGGCGACGCGCCGCTGACGGCGTCGCGCCGCCACAGCTTGTCGCCGACATTCAACGCCACCACGCCCAGGCCGTGCATCGCGCCCCACACCAGGTATTTCAGGCTGGCGCCGTGCCACAAGCCGGACAGCAGCATCGCCGCCAGCAGGTTGATCTGCGCGCGGGCGAAGCCATCGCGGTTGCCGCCCAGCGGGATGTAGACGTAATCGCGGATCCAACTGGACAGCGAGATGTGCCAACGCCGCCAGAAATCGCGCAGGTTCAGCGCCAGGTAGGGCGCGTCGAAGTTGCGCGGCAGCTGGATGCCCAGCAGCAGCGCCAGCGCGGTGACCAGGTCGGTATAGCCGGAGAAGTCCAGATAGATCTGCAGCGCGTAGGCGTAGAACGCCGCCCATACCTCCAGGGTATGGAAAGTGTCCGGCGCGGCGAACACCGGGTCCACCCAGGCGCTGGCCAGCCAGCCGGCCAGCCACAGCTTCTTCAGCAAGGCCAGCGCGATCAGGCCCAAGGCGCGGTCCAGCTGCGCCACCTGCCGCCGGGCGGGGCTGCGCAGTTGCTCCAGCAGATCGCCGGCGCGGCAGATCGGCCCCGCCAGCAGGGTGGGGAAGAACGCCAGGAACAGCGCGAACTGCGGCAGCGCCGCCGGCTTGATCTCCTTGCGGTACACCGACACGAAGTAGCTGACTGACTGGAAGGTATAAAAGGAAATGCCCACCGGCATCAGGATGTCCAGCGCCGGCAACAGCGCCGTCACCCCCAGCGCATTCAAGCCGGCCTGCGCGCTTTCGCGGAAGAAATCGAAATACTTGAACAAGGCCAGATTGCCCACGGCCAGCAGCAAGGAAGCCTGCAGCCAGCGCCGCGGACTGGCGGACGCGCTCATCCGCCGGCTCAGGCCATGCTGGACCAGCGTGTAGACGGCAAGAATGGAGGCGAAACGCCAGTCGAGCTTGGCGTAGAACAAATAGCTGGCCAGCAGGAGCAGAAGGTTCTGCATGCTGGGCATGCGGCGGCAGCCCCAGTAGACGGTAAAAAAACCGACGAAAGCCAGGGCGAACTCAATGGACAGATAGCTCATGCTAAGGTAACAAGCTGGCGGAGGCGGCAATTATGACAACAAGCCCCGCCACTTGCCAGCTTTGATAAAGATTTATTTATCTGCCTGTTGCAAGCGCGATTTCACGGTAAGCCTGGCAGGGCAGGGAAAACAATTGCCTGTCATTCAGCCGCAGCGCCGACAGGCTGCCGCCCCACAGGCAGCCCGAGTCTATCGCCAGAATATCCTCGTCCAGATGCACGCCCAGCGCCGACCAATGGCCGCAGATGATGGGCGTGCCGCCGTGGCGGCGCCCCGGCGCCTCGAACCATGGCATCAGATTGGCCGGCGCGCCCTCCAGCTCGCCCTTGTAGCTGAGATCCAGTTCGCCGTCGCGCGTCAGGAAACGCATCCGCGTCATCGCGTTGACAATCAGGCGCAGCCGATCCGCCCCCTTCAGATCGTCGCTCCAGCGCGTGGGCTTGTTGCCGTACAGCCGGCCCAGAAACTCGCGGTGGCGGTTGCCGGACAGGCCGAACTCCACCTCCTCCGCCAGTCTGAGCGCCTTGGCTATCGTCCACTCCGGCAGCAGGCCGGCGTGCACCATCGCGTAGCCCTGCCCCTCCAACATCAGCGGCTGGCAGCGCAGCCAGTCCAGCAGCACCTTGCCATCGGCGGCGTTGAGAATGTCCTCGATGGTGTCGTCGCGGTGGAGCTTGCCGAAACCTTCCGATACCGCCAGCAAATGCAGGTCGTGGTTGCCCAGCACCATCTCCACCTGGTCCTGGTGCTGGAACACCCAGCGCAACACATCCAGCGACTGCGGTCCGCGATTGACCAGATCGCCGGTCAGCCACAGCGTATCCTTGCCGGGATTGAAGTCTATCAGCCGCAGCAATTGCTGGAACGGCTCGAAACAGCCCTGGATGTCGCCGATTGCGTAGATGGCCATATTGTTTCCTTGAGTGGCGGATCGGCTGCGAGAGTGGGACGCCATCCGCGATAAGCCATGATACCCCATGCTACAATGCATGGCCTTGATTACCGATTTGCTGCGCCCGTCCGGGCCCGACCGCCATGTCCGCTCCCCTGCTCAATCCGCCGCAACGCGCGGCCATCCATTACCTTGACGGCCCCTTGCTGGTGCTGGCGGGCGCCGGCTCGGGCAAGACCCGCGTGATCACCTACAAGATCGCCCATCTTGTGCGCGAGGGCGGCATCCCCGCCCGCCATATCGCCGCCATCACCTTCACCAACAAGGCGGCGCGCGAAATGCTGGAGCGGGTGAGCAAACTGATGACATCGGCCGAAATCCGCGGCATCACGGTGTCAACCTTCCACTCGCTCGGCATGCACATACTGCGCCAGGAAGCGCCCCATCTGGGTTACAAGACCCAGTTCTCCATCCTGGACGCCTACGATGCCGGCAAGATCATCGCCGACATCCTGAACACCACGGCCAAGGATGAAATACGCAAGGTACAGAGCCAGATCTCGCTGTGGAAGAACGATCTGAAAACGCCGGACGACATGCTGCTGGCGGCGCAGGACCAGTGGGAAAGCATCTGCGCCAAGACGTATCTGGCCTATCAGGACACGCTGACCGCCTATCAGGCGATGGACTTCGACGACCTGATCCGGCTGCCGGTGCAGCTGTTCCGCACCCACCCGGAAGTGCTGCTCAAATGGCAGGGCAAACTTCGCTACCTGCTGCTGGACGAATATCAGGACACCAATACCTGCCAGTACCAGATGGTGAAGCTGCTGGCCGGCGTGCGCGGCCTATTTACGGCGGTGGGCGACGACGATCAGTCCATCTACGCCTGGCGCGGCGCCAATATGGAAAACCTACGCCTGCTGCAGCAGGATTTCCCGCAGCTTAAGGTGATCAAGCTGGAGCAGAACTACCGCTCCACCGCCCGCATCCTGCGCGCCGCCAACAGCGTGATCTCCAATAATCCCAAGCTGTTCGAAAAACAGCTGTGGAGCGAGCTGGGCCTGGGCGAGCCGATACACGTGGTCCAGTGCAAGGACGAAGAGCACGAGGCGGAGACGGTGGTGCAGAAGCTGCTGGCCCACAAGTTCGAGTGCAGGACCGAGTTCAAGGACTACGCCATCCTCTACCGCGGCAACTACCAGGCGCGGATCTTCGAGCAGGCGCTGCGCAACCAGCGCATCCCCTACCAGATGGCCGGCGGCCAGAGCTTCTTCGACAAACCGGAAATCAAGGACCTGCTGGCCTATATGCGGCTGGTCACCAACCCGGACGACGATCCAGCCTTCATCCGCGCGCTGACCACGCCCAAGCGCGGCGTCGGCGCCGGCACGCTGGAGAAGCTGGGCGCCTGGGCCGGCCAGTACGGCAAGAGCCTGTTCGCCGCCGCCCACGACGCCGGCCTGCGGGTGCAGGTGCAGCAAGCGCAACTGGCGCCGCTGGAGCAATTCTGCGAATTCATCACCCAGCTGCAGTACCGCGCCACACGCGAGGAAGCCGGCAAGCTGTCGATGGAGCTGCTGCAGGCGATAGGCTACGAAGCCTGGCTGTACGACAGCGAGGACAGCCCCAAGATCGCCGAAACCAAATGGAAGAACATGCTGGAAATGGTGGCCTGGCTGGCGAAAAAGGGCGAGGCCGACGGCAAGAACCTGATCGAGCTGACGCAGACCATCGCGCTGATCACCATGCTGGAAGGGCGCGACGAAGGCGAGGTGGACGCGGTGAAGATGTCGACGCTGCACGCGTCCAAGGGCCTGGAGTACCCGCACGTGTTCCTGGTGGGCTGCGAGGAAGGCATCCTGCCGCACAGCGAGTCGGTGGAAAACGGCATGGTGGAGGAAGAGCGGCGGCTGATGTACGTCGGCATCACCCGCGCCCAGCGCAGCCTGACGCTCAGCTACTGCGTCAAGCGCCGCCGCGCGGGCGAATGGCAATTCATCGAACCGTCGCGCTTCATCAGCGAAATCGACGGCGAAGACCTTCGCCATTTCGGCAAGCCCGGCGCCGAGCCGTTGGTAAGCAAAAGTGAGGGCAAGTCCCGGCTGGCCAACCTGACCGCGATGCTGGCCGGCAAGGACAAATCGGGCGAAACGCCGACGGATTGAACGGGCAAGAAAAATGGCGCCGCGAGGCGCCATAAAGAAGAATGAGGAACATCTCTGGGTGAAGCGAGGCTGGGGAACCTCACCTGACTGAAGGGCTGGAAAGCCAATCGGTCAATCAGATGAGCGAATGATGCCCGATATCCGCCAAGCTGCCACCTGTCCTTTTTAGCAAGTCATACGTATTGACATTTCACAAAACCCAAAATGCATTAAAAAAGCACCCAATGTCAATTGGGTGCTTTTTTATATCAAATGCTGCTTATTTTGAATTATTGACCATATATTCGATGGCCGAGCGGAATTCCGCATCACTACCGGTATAGCCGCCTTTGGGTGGCATCGCGTTCAGGCCCTTGGTGGCGATTTTCACCACTTCGTCCATGCCCGGTTTCAGACGCGCAGACCACGCCGCCTTGTCGCCGAACTTCGGCGCGCCCGCGACGCCCGCGGCATGGCAAGCCACGCACACGCTGTCGTAAATCTTCTTGCCGACCACCGCCGGGTCCGCCGCAGCGGCTGCTCCCCCCGCCCCGCCAACCGGCGGCTCGGTGAACTTGGCGCCGCCGGCGTTGCCCATGTAGGCGACCGCGCGCTTCACTTCGTCATCGCTCAGATCGGTCGCTCCGCCCTTGGCCGGCATCGCGTTGAAGCCATGCAAGGCATGGTTGACCAGCATGTCCCAACCCTTGGCGATGCGCGGTCCCCAGGCGCCGGCGTCGCCGAACTTGGGAGAGCCGGCCAGGCCGGTGGCGTGACAGGACATGCAGATGCCCTTGTAGACCTGTTCGCCGGTGCGCATGCCCGGCGGCGCGTCGCTGGCCTTGGACTCGCCGACCGGCTTCAGGCGGGCTGCCACGGCTTCCTTGGTCATCACCTCGGCATCCACATTGAAACCACTGGTGGCGAGCTTGGCCAATAGCCAAATCGCCACGACAAGGAAGACAACGACGCTGACCAGCACCTTTACGATCTGGCCGGGGGCCATTCCGTTCTCATTACTCATCCCAAGCCTCGCCTGAAAAAATGACAATTAAAACTGGTTAATTATACGGTATGCAAGTTCGCAAGGCAAAAAACCATACTCTGGACTCGGATTAGATGTTTGCGGTATGATGCGTTCACTTGATTGCAAGTGTCAGCGCACCCGTAGCTCAGTTGGATAGAGTGTCAGTTTCCGAAGCTGAAGGTCACAGGTTCGATCCCTGTCGGGTGCGCCAACCAAATCAAGCGCTTGCGCCATTTCATGACATTGAGTTCATTCCGGGTTTTCCCTCCTCCATTCCCCGCAAACTGATTCCCCAACGCTGCCCCGCACTATCCGCCTTTTGCATTTCGTTGAACCCGCCTGCCGCATCTATTCCAAACCGTCACAGTTGTTTTTCCTCCCGCTCTCTCTTTCGCCCTGAAATACGCCTTTAACATGAGACACCCATAACTCAGCCCGCCGGCTTCGCCGCATCGCGCACGCGCCGGCATGGAACCTGGAAAGTCTCATGAACATCCTGATCCTACACCGCATCCCCTATCAAAAGATCAACTACCATCTCGGCATCGACCACGACAGGCACAACGTCACCTACATCGGCACCGCCAAACAATTGGCAAACCTGCCCGAAGGTTTGCGCTGCGCCCGACTCGAACGGCCCGGCCTCAAGGATACCGCCAGCGAAGTGCTGGCGATTCTGTCCGATCTCAAACTGCATTTCGACCGGGTGATTTCCCTTTCCGAGTACGAGCTCCTCGATGCCGCCAAGGTGCGCGAGGCGCTCGGCGTCCCCGGCGCCAGCATCGACGAAGTAATGGCCGTCCGGGACAAGCTGATCATGAAACACAGGGCTGCCGCGGCCGGACTGCGTGTGCCGCAAGCCTTGCCGCTCGCCGAATTCCTTGCCCAAGGCGGCGCCCCATGGCCGGGACGCACCGTCATCAAGCCCGTGGACGGCGCCTCCAGCGAAGACGTCCAAGTCTTCGACGATCCGGCCTCTCTGGCCAGCGCCCTGCAGAGCCGCCAGGCCGGCATCCCCCGCCTGGACCAAGACTTCCACGCCAACGCGGAGCGCTTCGAGGTGGAAACCTTCATCACCGGCCCTTTGCTGCACCTGGACGGCTTGGTGCACAACGGCAAGGTCGTCGCGCTGGTGGGCAGCCGCTACATCGGCACCTGCCTCGACTACGCCAAGGGCCAGCCGCTGGGTTCGGTTCAATTCAAACTCGACGCCGCGCAGGAGCAATGGGTTCAACGCGCCATCGACGCCATCAGCCTGCGCTCCGGCGCCTTCCACCTCGAAGTCATAGACGATAACGGCAGCGGCGACTGGGTCTTCCTCGAGATCGCCAACCGGGTCGGCGGCGCAGACGTGGTCGACACCTTCGAGATGGCGACCGGCATCTACCTGCCGGCTCAGGAACTGGCCATCCTGTGCGGAGAGCAGCCGGACCTGCCCGGCTCGCTGCGCAAGACGACCTTCTTCGGATGGTTCGTGTTCCCTGGCCATCACCTGCCCGACGGCTTCGTGGAGCTGGAGGGCCACCAGTCCTTCTGCAAATCATCCGAGTTGCTGCGCCACAGCGTGCTGCCGAGGGATACGCCACTGCCGCGCAACATCACTTACCAGGCTTTCGAGGTGCCGTTCTCCGGCGTGGTCGGCGCCGAGTCGACAACCGCGCTGCAAGCATGGATGGAAGCGCTGTTCGCCGCGGTCACCCTGCATCCCCGCCTCCAGGAAGAAGTCCGCGAGGTGCCGGCATGAACAATGTGCGAATGCTGTCGTTTCTTGGATCTCGGGCGGCCTCGGCGCTGGGCGACCAGTTCCTGATGTTCGCCGTGCCGCTGATCGTCTATCACAGCACCGGCAGCGCGACGATGTCCGGCCTAGCCTTTCTGTGCGAGTGGCTGCCGCGCGTGATCTCGCTGCCGCTCGCCGGCACGTTCTCCGACAGGCTGGGAGGCCGCCGCGTCTACGCGCTGGCCGACGGCACCCGGGCCGGTGCCTGCCTGCTGGCGGCGCTGGGCCTCGCAATGTGGCCGGGCCACAGCTTCGCCATGGCCGCCATCCTGATGGCCATCTGCGCGGCTTGCTATGCCCAGGCTTTCATCGCGCTGGAAAGCACGGTTCCGATGCTGGTGCCGCCGGAACAGATGCCGAAAGCGCAAAGCATTTTGCAAGCGATAGATTATTCCGCAGGGGTGCTGGGCCCGGCGCTGGCCGGCGCGTTGAGCCTTTGGCTGGCTCCCAGCCAACTGCTGTGGGCGGCCTGCGGCGTGTTCGCCGTCAGCGCTGCCGGCGTCTGCACGCTGCCGCCGATGCCCTCGCGCGCGGCCAGCCAGCCGTCCGAACGCAGACCGCTGTTCCTCGACAGCTTGCAGCACGGCTTCGCCACGCTGAGACAGGCTCCCGTGCTGCTGGCTCTGGTCGCGCTGTCGATGCTGGTCAACCTCGTGGTCGGACTGGCGCTATCGACCAGCGCCGCCGTCACTGTTGGCGTGTTCGGCAAGACCGACCAGGTCTACGCGACGCTGCAGGCCTTCATGGGCATGCTGTCCATCGCCAGCTTCCTGCTGGTGCCCTGGCTGCTGCGCCGGGCATCCGTCTACCAGTTGGGCATGGCGGCCTTCGCGCTGATCATCAGCGGCGGCGTCCTGATGGGGTTGGCAAGCCACTATTCGATATTCGTGCTGGGATACGCGCTCAGCTTCGGTTTGTGCGGCCTCTTCAACGTGTTCATCCGCACCGAGCGGCTGCACTGGATTCCCAAGGAGAAACTGGGAAGGGTCATCAGCGTGATCGTGCTGCTGAACCAGCTCAGCCTGCCGCTGTCGGGCTTGCTGGTCACCTTGCTGGCCAACCGCATTCCTCTCCAGTGGCTGTTCATCGGCGCGGCCCTGCTCGCCTTCGGCCTGTGGATGCCGCTGCAAGCCTATATCCGCCCCCGCGCGATCACGGCCCAGCCCAGTCTCGCCTGACGCCTCCGCCCTCCCCCGCAACGGGTTCATGGCTTAGCCATGAGCCCGTTTTTCATTCCAGAACAGTCCATCATTACTAATTATCAAATCAAACCATTCCAAATCGTTAAATCTCATTTTCCATATGATTTAACAAAAAATATGCCGAAGTAATATATTAGTCCTGCAACCATTCTTCTGGAGATCGTCAGCAAATGACTGTTCGCATACATTGGAGCCTGCCGCTGGATAGCGGGCAACAGAGCGCCAGCGGCGGCTTCGATGCCGGCGTGGTCGACGTCGACACCATGATCAGCTTCGCCCGCGAAGCGGAAGAAGCAGGCGTGGACTCGCTGCTGATGCCGATGAGCTGTTACATGCCGGACCCCATTCCCCTGCTTGCCGCGCTGCTGCGGGAAACCCGCCGCGTCCGCTTCATCCTCGCCTATCGTCCGGGCCTGATGTCGCCGACCTTGCTGGCGCAGGTCATCAATACCCTGGCATGCATGGGACAGTCCCGCGTGGACCTGAATCTGGTGGCCGGCATTTCTCCGCAAGAACAGGCTTATTACGGCGATTTTCTGGAGCATGACGATCGCTACCGCCGCGCCGACGAGTTCCTTGGCATCATGCAGGCGCTATGGGCCAGCCGCGAACCCGTCACTTTCCACGGCCAGCATTACCAGATCGAAGCGGCCACCCTCGGCCTGCGCCACCCCGGCGACGGCCGCCCCTACATCTACGTCAGCGGCGCCAGCGCGCCGGCCAAGGCGCTGGCCGAAGAGCGCGCCGACTGTTGGCTGTGCTACGGCGACCTGCCGGCCAAGGTCGGCGTCCATGCCGCGCCGCTGTTGCAAGCGGGCAAGGAAGTTGGCCTGCGGCTGCACGTGATCGCCCGCGAGACGCGGGAGCAGGCTCTGGACGCGATAGCGGAAATGATGGCCCGCCCGGATGAAAAACACCGCGCCTTCATCAAGGACTTCGTTTCCCGCTGCGACTCCGAGGCCGTCAAGGGCAGTTTCCGCCTCGCCGAACAATATCCGGACCACTGGCCGTCTCCCTATCTGTGGACCGGCGCAGTCCCCTACCGCGGCGGCCCCGCCATCGCCATCGTCGGCAGCTATCAAGAAGTGGCCGATTACATCCGGGAATACGAACGCCACGGCATCCGCAATTTCATTTTTTCCGGCTGGCCGTCACGCGACGAAATGCGCCACTTCTGCGGCGGCGTCATGCCCTTGCTGCAAAAGGAAGCCGTCCATGCTTGAGTCATCCGCGCTGAAAACGCCGGTGCTCAGCCGCCAGCGACTGGACGCGGCCACCGAGCGCGTCACGCTGGGCCTGCCATCCCGCCACCCGGATGTGCGGCCCGGCCAGGCGATCCAGGTCCAACTGGCGGACGGAAGGCCCTTCTTTTCCGTCGCCGGACTGCAACCGGGCGCCAGCCTGGAGCTGCACGTCACCCGACGCAGGGACAGCCGCAGCAATCCGCAGCTGTTCGCGGCGCTGGATGCCGGCTCGCTGCAGATCAGCCTGCCGCACGGCGCGATCGCGCTGACGGACGACAGGCGCCTGCCGGACATTCTGATCGCAAGCCAATCCGGCTACGCCCAATCCCGCGCCATGCTGGACTGGATGGCCCGCCGCCGGCCAGGACACCGCTGCCGATTGCTGTGGCAGGCCTCCTCCGGCTATCTGGCGGCCGAACGGCCCTGGCTGGAAAAACTGGCGGCGGCCTGGGCCGGCCTGTCGCTGACGCTGCTGCCGCTGGACGAACACGATGCCTTGAACGAGGCGCTGGCGGCCCTGCCTTCGCCCTCGACCCAGGGCCTGGCCGTGGTCAGCGGCTCTTCCCACTTTCTCGATGCCGCCCGCCATGCGCTGCGGCGCCACCGATACACATTGCTGAGCGACCAGAATCCGGCCGCCCTGCCCTCGATCGAACAGGAGAACGCTCTATGCCGGTAATCACCCTGCTGCCTGAGCACAAGCAACTCGAACTGCCGGCGGAAAGCCCGTTGATCGACCTTGAATTCGAATACTACGGCGAACAACACCTGTCCTTCGGCTGCCGCTCCGGCGTCTGCGGCGTTTGCCTGGTCAAGGTGCACCACGGAGCATCCTTGCTGGGCCCCGTAGCGGAAAACGAGCGCGATTTCGTCCAGAGGATGGGATTCGAATCGGGTCCCTACCGCTTGGCCTGCCAATGCCGGCTGAACGGCGACGTGACGCTGGAGGTCGCCACCCGCGACGCCATGCCCCACGCGGCCGCGCCGTCCCCGGAGCTGGATCGCGCCCCCGCGCTGTAAAACCGCGCAATCCCATTTACCCGGCGACTCCGCCCGCGCTGGCGGCGGGAAGCCATTTTTCAAGCCATAGCCCAGAGCTATAAACCACCACCACTCAACAGGAAAAATCAACATGAACCGTTGCAAAAACACCGGCCTGAACCGCAGCAAGCCCTTCCTCTCCTCCAGCCAGTCCCAAGAACTGCGCCAGAAGATCGATCAGCAAATCGACGCCCAGATCGACGCCTGGTACGCCAGCGTGCCCGCCGCCGACCACCTGGAACGCCGCGAGGTGAACAGCGAGTACTACCGCCGCAACCTGATCGAAACCGCATGGCGCATTCGCCTGCTGCGCGTGGCCGAGTCCAAGACGCTGGCGGAAATCGCCAAGCGCAGCCCGGAAGCCGCCCAGATCTGGGCGAACTATGAAATGGAGGAAATGCTGCACGACGAACTGTTCATCCAGGATCTGCAGCGCGCCGGCGTCAGCCGCGAAACCTTCCTGGCCACCGAGCCCTACCTGTCCACCAAGCTGCTGACCGGTTTCTTCAGCTACCTGCTGGACCATGAAGGCCCGCTGGGCGTAGTGGCTTACTCCTATCTGGTGGAGTACGTCAACGTCAAGCTGGAACCGCGCAAGATCGAGGCCATGAAGCACAGCATCGGCGACCAGAAGCTGGTCGGCCAGATCGCCCACTCCCATACCGACATCAATGACGACCACCCGGGCGAAGTCTGGGCCGCGCTGCGCCTCCTGATTGAAAGCGAGCAGGACATCGCTCACCTGGAACGCTACCTGCAAGAACACCAGCGCATCCTGGCGATGTACTTCGAAGAACTGGCGCAAGACACCCTGGCCCAGGAAAGCAAAGCGGCCTAATGCCATGAAACGCGCCATCATTCTGTTAAGCCATTGCGGCTATTCCTTCATGGAAGACCTGACCGCTGCGGCACGCAGGCAAGGGCAAGCGGTGCTGATCCTCAGCTCCGCCCCCTTGGGCGCGGCCAGCGAACGGCTGGACGCTCTGACCGGCCTGGCGGACGGCGTGCGCGCCGCCGCCGGGCACCAGCTGGAAGAAGCCGACCTGCTGCAGGCCATCGACGCCTGGCGCGGACAGGGCTGGGAACCCGCGGCCTGTGTATCGGTGTGGGAGGGCTACCGTCGGTTGATGGCGCAAGCCAACGCGCTCCTAGGCGTGCCCGACCTGGCGCCCGACACCGTGGACAACCTGACCGACAAGCACTGGCTGCGCCAGCGGCTGCAAGCGCTGGGCCTCAGCCAGACCCGCACCGAACTGGCCAGCGATGCTTCGCTCGAAACCTGGCTGAGCGCGGGCCGCCCTGGCTTCGTCAAGCCGCGCCGCGGCCTGGCCTCCTTCGGCGCCAGCAAACTGCGCCCAGGCCTGAACATGGCCCGCCTCTCCGAGATCGGCGAGGAGGCCAGCCGGGATCCGCTGTACGCGGGCCTGATCGGCAATCCGCAGTTCATCATTGAAGATTACCTGGACGGCCCGGAATTCAGCTTCGAAGTCATGATGCAGGCTGGCCGCGCCTATCTGCTGGGCGTGCACCACAAGCTGCAGGTGACGGAGCAGGAACACACGGTGCTGGAGGAATGCTGCGTCTCGCCGCCGCTGGACTGGGAACCCTCCCAGGCGGACGGCGCCAGGCAATGGCTGCAGGCCGTGCTGCACGGCTGCGGCGCCGACTGGGGCTGCTTCCATCTGGAAGCCCGGCTATGCGCCAGCGGCTGGGAACTGATTGAAATCAACCCCCGCGTGGGCGGCTCCCTGATCTCGCCGAGCGTCGCCGTGCAATGCGACGGCCGCAATCTGCTGGACTTCTGGCTGAAGCAACTCCTGGCCGCCGACTCCGGCCAGCAACTGCAGGCCGGGAGCGAACTGGCCGCGCTGGACTCGGAATATCCCCGGCGCCGCGCCAGCTTTTTCCGCGCCTACTTCTGCCGGCCCGGCACCATAGACTCGATCGAACGGAACGAGCATCCCCACGCCCCGGACCAGCTGCAGTGCTTCCTGCAGTCGGGCCAGACCATTACCGAAGGCGCGCGGGAAGTCTTCCTCGGCCAAGCGCTGTGGTCGTTCGACTATCAGAGCCGCCACGAAGTGATTCCGGAATTGCTGCGCGCGTCCAGCCGCACGCTTGTCGCCCACTATGCCGATTGAACGAGGTATTACTGCGATGACATCTGAAAACAAACGCTGGCTGCTGCTGGTGGACTACAACCTCAGCCGGGTGGGCGACGTAGCCTGCATGTTCGACTACGCGCGGACTCGCTACCAGCTCTCCACCATCCTGATTCGCCACCATCCCAGCCAGCAAGACCATCAACTGGCCGACGCGGTCATCGATCTGAATCCGCTGGACGGCGGCTTCGTCGACCAGGCGCTGCAGGCATTGCAGCCTTGGCTCGGCCAACTGGCAGGTGGGCTGGTGTTTTCCGACAACGCTGTCGCCAGCGGCGCATCCCTGCTCAGAGCGCTGGGTCTGCCGGTGGACGACGCCGACCTGGCCCAGGCCGCCTTCAGCAAATCCGTCTACCGGCAGCGCGAACAAAAGCATGCCGAGCTGTTCGGCGCGCAATCGCTGTACTGCCCGCCTTTCCAGATCATCCGCACGCAGGCCGAACTCGCGGCCTTCGCCGAGCGCAATCCGGAAGGCTTCGTGCTCAAGCCGTCCTGCGAGGGCAACAACCGCGGCGTGCTGCTGCTGAAGCAGGGCGACGATCTGGCCGCAGCCTGGCAGGAAGTCCTGCCCTATCTGGACGGCGGCCTGATCGCGGAAGGCTACATTCCCTTCCATCGCGAATATTCGTTCGACGGCATCGGCAATCTGCATTTCATCACCGAGAAGATCAGCGCCAGCGGCCGCTATCCGGTGGAAACCGGCCAGTTGCTGCCAGCCCGGCTCCAGCCCGCGGAAAGACATCGTCTGATCCGGGCCGGCCAGAGCGCCAACCTGCTGGTCGGCCAATTCGCGGGCCCGTTCCACAACGAGGTCAAACTGGACGATGCCGGCGCGAGGACTGCGGTCATCGAGCCGAATCGCCGTCCGGCCGGCATGAAGATCTGGCACTTGGCGGAACGGGTCTATCGACAATCCTTCTACCAGCTGTGGGTCGATAGCGTGCTGGCGCAAGCGCTGCCCCAGCAACTGCCCGCTGCGCGCGGCCAGGCCGCCACGATGATGCTGGGCATGCCCCGCGACGGGGAGCTGGACATCGCCGCCCTGCCCGCTCCAGAACAGCTGCTGCAACAGGCGCTGCAACGGCTGGGGGAACAGCCGGACGAACTGGAATTCTTCGAATTCGCCTGGCTCGCCCCCGCCCGCCGCGCCTATCCGCTGCAGGCCCGGGACAACGGCGACTTCCCGGCCCAGGTCTGCGTGTACACGCCGGACGATGGATATGATCTGCACGGCTGGCTGCAACGATTCCAACAAGCGTGGGCGTCCATCCTCCTCAACTACCTCGACGCGCCTGACGTGGAAGAGAAGCTACGCCGGCCAGCGGTAGCCATCGCCAAAAATGGGGGGCATGGATTTCTGCATGCGCACCATTAGGAAATCCTGCAGCAGACGCACCGGCAGCGACAAATGCCGCCGGTGCGCATAGTAGAAATAGATGGAGCGCGGCGGCGGCGCGAAATCGGTCAACAACGGCACCAGACGCCGGGTGGCGAGATAGGGGTAGGCCTGCACCGTTCCTATCATCGCCAAGCCGGCTCCCTGCAGCGCCGCCTCACAGGCGGCGAACGGATCGTTGACGGTCAGCCGCCCCTCCACCTCTACCCGCCGCAGCACCCCGTTGTCGTTGAATTCCCAAGGCATCAGCCTGCCGCTGTTCTGGCTGACCACCCGGATGCAGTCGTGGCCGTCCAGATCGGCCAGCGTCTGCGGCGTGCCCGATCTAGTCAGATAGGCCGGGGAGGCGAAAACCAGGCGTTGCAGCGGCAGCAGGGCCTTGGCGACGAAGCTGCTGTCCTTGGCCAACTGGTCGCCGATGCCCGCGTCGTAACCATCCCGCACCAAATCCACAATGCGGTCTTCGAAATGGAGCTCCAGCTTCAAGGACTGGTGCAACTGGGAGAACTCGTTCAACACCGGCAGAAAATAGTTCCTGCCGATGCCGTTGGGCAAGGTCAGCCTCAGACGCCCGCCCACCTCGCTGCCATGGTGACGAACATCCTGCTCCAGCTGCCGGAGCTCGCTGTACAGATTGGACATCCGCTGGAAGTACATTTCGCCGACGGCGGTCAGCGCCAGCGCCCGCGTGTTCCGATGCACCAGCCGCACGCCCAGCTCGCTCTCCAACTGTTGCACATGCTTGCTGACAGCCGCCGGGGTCAAGCCCATGCAACGGGCCGCCTGCGAAAAATTCCCCTCCTCCACCGAACGCAAGAAAGAAACCACAATATTGAAATTATTCATTAGCCCCGCCAGCGGAGAACCGCCGCTCATGTCAAAACAATAAATATTAAATCAAGACTGACATAAAAATAACTGTACGTACTTACAATAACTAGACGAATAAAATCTCCAGCCACCGGCGCAAACCGCAGATGCCGCCGGCTCAGCCGCCTCATGCCGGCATTGGTCTCACTCCATGAAAAAACCCTCCGGCATGCCGGAGGGTTGGATGGCGATCAGCCCATCAAGGACAGGTTCGACTCCTCGTCGCCGTCCTCCTCTCCGAGGAAGCCGCCGCTCTGGTGCGTCCACAACCGGGCATAGAGGCCGCCCTGCGCCAGCAACTGCTGATGCGTGCCCTCCTCGACCACCTGGCCCTGGTCCAGCACGATCAACCGGTCCATCGCCGCGATGGTGGACAAGCGGTGGGCGATGGCGACCACAGTCTTGCCTTCCATCAGCCGGTACAGGCTGCTCTGGATCGCCGCTTCCACTTCCGAATCCAGCGCGCTGGTCGCCTCGTCCAGCAGCAGGATGGGCGCGTCCTTCAACATCACCCGCGCGATGGCGATCCGCTGCCGCTGCCCGCCGGACAGCTTGACGCCGCGTTCGCCGACATGCGCCTCATAGCCGATGCGGCCCTTGGGATCGGTCAGCGAGCGGATGAAATCATCGGCTTCAGCCTTGCGCGCCGCCTCCGCCATCTGCTCGTCGCTGGCGTCCGGCCTGCCGTACAACAGGTTGTCGCGCACCGAGCGGTGCAACAGCGACGTATCCTGGGTCACCATGCCCACCCTGGCGCGCAGGCTGTCCTGGGTCACGCCGGCGATGTCCTGCCCGTCGATCAGAATGCGGCCGCCATCCAGGTCGTAGAAGCGCAGCAGCAAGTTGACGATGGTGGACTTGCCGGCGCCGGAGCGGCCGACCAGGCCGATCTTCTCGCCCGGACGTATCGTCAGGTCCAGGCCGGAAATCACATTTTTCGCGCCGCCATAGGCGAAATCGACATTATCGAAGCGGATCTCGCCGCGCGGCACTTCCAGCTTGGCCGCGGCCGGCTTGTCCACCACCGCCACCGTGCGCGACAGCGTGGTGATGCCGTCCTGCACCGTGCCGATGTTCTCGAACAGGCTGGACATCTCCCACATGATCCAGTGCGAGATGCCGTTCAGCCTCAGCGCCATCGCGGTGGACGCCGCCACCGCGCCGATGCTGACCTGGCCCTGGCTCCACAGCCACAGCGCGGAACCGGTGGTGATGCCGATCAGCAGCATGCTGGTCAGCTGGTTGACGACCTCGAAGCCGCTGACCAGCCGCATCTGGCGATAGGCGGTGGACAGGAACTCCTCCATCGCTCCCTTGGCGAAGCGCGCCTCGCGCTGGCCGTGCGAGAACAGCTTGACCGTGGCGATATTGGTATAGGCGTCGGTGATGCGGCCGGTCATCAGGCTGCGCGCGTCGGCCTGCAGAGTGGCCGCCTTGCCAAGCCTAGGCACGAAGAACCACAGCGTCGCGACGTAAAGCGCCAGCCAGGCCAGGAAAGGCAGCAGCAGCATGACATCGAAATGGCCGAGCACCGCGATCATGGTGACGAAGTAGATCACGACGAACACCAGGATGTCGGTGATGATCAGCACGGTGTCGCGCACCGCCAGCGCGGTCTGCATCACCTTGGCCGACACCCGGCCGGCGAACTCGTCCTGATAGAAGCTCAGGCTCTGTCCCAGCAGGTGGCGGTGGAAATTCCAGCGCAGCCGCATCGGGAAATTGGAAAACAGGCCCTGATACTTGCTCATCGCCTGCAGCGACACCAGCAGCACGCTGGCCAACAGAATGCCGGCCAGCAGCAACAGATGGCCGCTCTCGCGCTGCCACAGCTGGTTGGCCGGCACCTTGGCCAGCCAGTCCACCACCGAGCCCAGCATCGAGAACAGCAGGGCTTCGAAGGCGCCGATCAACGCGGTGAGCAGGGTCATGCACAGGATCAGGCCGCGCATGCCGCGGGTACAGAACCAGATAAAGGGGAAGAAGCCGCGCGGAGGCTGGGCGGCAGGCGTGTCCGGATAGGGGGATATCCGGCGTTCAAACCAGGAAAACATAAAGATCGCTCCATTCCCGACAACCAGGGTGGCTGCCGGACAGGGGGTTTAGTGGAGCGATGACGGTAGCGTATCTTCGGCAGGTCTGCAATGGGAAAGTTTGCTTGCAGTCATTTTCGCGCACGAAAATAGCCGAGATTGGCGGCATCCGGCGAATTGCCTCAGTTCTGCACCTCCAGCCGGATATATACCTCTTCCAGCTTTTCCGACGTGCGCGTCTTCACGTCCACCTTGTGGACCTCGGCCCTCAGCCTGCCCTTGTAGACGTGCAACATCAGTTCGGCGGCCTTGCGCGCCTGCTCCTGGGTGGGATGCAGGGGCCCGCTGTCATCGATGCCGAAATCCGGTGAAATCAGTTTCAACCGATACATTATTATTTTCTCGAAAAATGGCGCTGCCGGATATTTTTATACGGAATGCATTTCCAGCACTCGATTCTACATGAGTTTACCTGATAGAAAATCGGTGCCGCGCCATGTAAGGAGAAATCCGTTTTTGTTTACAATTCAATGCAAATATTCTAATAAATGCGGATAATGCCGGGAAAAAGCCTGGACAGCTGAATGAGAAAATTGAATATGGGAAAACCGGCATAAAAAAACCCGGCCTGGCCGGGTTGTCGATGAGCGCGCGGCCTCCGCCGAACACCGGCGCTCAGGCCGGCACGCCCATTTCCTGGCCCAGCTCGTAGCGGACCCGCGAGAGCGCGTCGGCCATCTTCTGGTTGTGGCGCTCCCAGTAGCCATGCCGGCACAGGCAGTCCATGCAGACCAGCGCCGCGTCTATCATGAAGCGCTCGTCCACCAGCAGCTGCTCCACCTCGGAGAACGGCAGCAGCAGATGTTCGGCCACCTCGCCATCCTGGCAAGCCGGCGACTCTCCCGGCGCCAGCCACAGATCGTAGGCGTACAGCCATTCGCGGTGCAGGCCCCGCGCCACCGGCCGCTGCGCCAGCAGCAGCGACGCCGGCTTCAGGCCGTCCACCCGCTCGCGCGCGACGCCGGCCTCTTCCCACGACTCCCGCTCCAGGGCCAGCGCCAGCGTTTCGCCGGCGGCGACGCCGCCGCCGACCAGGTTGTCCATCCGGTTCGGGTCCACCGCCTTGTGCGGGCTGCGCCGTCCCACCCACATCCGGACTTCGCCGTCGTCGAACCGGTACAGGCCGTTGACATGCACCGCGCGGCTGGTCAGGCCCAACGGGCGGAAGGCCGCGCGCTCCAATTCGAAATAAGAGCTGCCGTCCTGACGGAAGGCGGTGAAGTTCTCGTTGCGCCAGCCGTTGAGCCAGCCGGCCTGTTGCCAGCGCCGCGCGGCGTGGGCCAGCGCGTGGCTGATGCTGCGATAGCTGCCCTTCGCCTTGCAACGCAGGCCCTGGAAGGTATCCTCGAACAATTGCGGCTCATGCTGCAGCAGGCGCTCTTTCCACTGGGCGTTGACGCACCCCATTCTTTCGGTGCCGATGAACAGCGGCGTGAACTGCTGAGCATCGAAGCGGCTGACCTTGTCCAGATAGCCGAGTACGGCGTCCACCTGCATGACCACTCCCCCTGCGTTGTTCCGGGAAGGCTGCATATTAGGATGTCTGCCGACGCTTGACTATCCTTCGTCGCACAAAGCCCGAGACTGTTGCATTCCCGCGATTTCAACGCAGCCGATCGCCAAGTCCGGAATCCCGCCGCGGCGCCAGTTCCGCCCCGCGCAGCCAGACTTCGGCGTCCCCCACCGCGGCGAAACGGGAGCGGGCGCGGGTGATGGCGGTATACAACAGCGCGCGGTTCAGCAGCGCGCCGGCCTGCTGAGGCAACTGCAGCCACACCTCGTCGTACTCCGAGCCCTGGCTCTTGTGAACCGTCATCGCGAATACCGTATCGTGCGCCGGCAACCGCCCAGGCGCGAACTCGCGCCAGCCGCCGTCGGCCGATGGAAACAGCACCCTCAGGCCGGACGGCCGCTGCAAGGCGAAACCGATGTCGCCGTTGAACAGGCCCAGCCCGTAATCGTTCTCGCCTATCATCACCGGCCGGCCCGGATACCAGTCGCGGCCCTCCTGCTTGACCCCGGCCGCTTCCAGCTCGCGCTCGATGCGGCGGTTGCAGTCGGCCACCTGGCGCCGCTCGGCCGCCAGCAGCATGAAGGCGGAAAACTCGCGCTGCGCCTCGTCCGCGCCGGCGCCGGCGGCCACCGCGTCCAGGTAGCCGCGCCGGCGCGCGAGCAGCGCCGCGTCGTCGGCCGCATCCTGCCGCCAGACATCTGGCCGTCCGGCATCGTCCAGCACTTGCAGCGAGGCCCGCCCTTCGCCGGCGTTGACTCGCCGCGCCAGTTCGCCGATGCCGGAATCCGCGCCGAAGCGGTGGCTGCGGGTCAGCAGCGCCACGCAGTCGGTCAGCGCGCCGCCGGGCGCGGCGTCGCCCCGCAGGCTTGCCCCGGCCACCCGCTGCAGCCATTGCGAGGTCTCGTCGCGATAGGCGATGCGCCCGCACAGCTCGCCCAGCACCGCGCCGGCCTCCACCGACGACAGCTGGTCGCGGTCGCCCAGCAGGATCAGCCTGGCCTGGGACGGCAGCGCCGCCACCGCGCGCGCCATCAACGCCAGGTCTATCATCGACGCCTCGTCCACCACCAGCACGTCCAGCGGCAGCGGATTGCCGGCGTGGTGGCGCGGCGCCTCCACGCCGGGGCGCAGGCCGAGCAACCGGTGCAGCGTCTCCGCCTGGGCCGGCAGCTGGCGGCGCACCGCGTCATCCACGTCCAGCCGGTCGCGCGCCGCGCGCACCGATTCGGACAGCCGCGCCGCAGCCTTGCCGGTCGGCGCCGCCATCGCCATCACCAGCGGACGCGGCGACATCGCCGCCAGCAACGCCAGCAGCCGCACCACGGTGGTGGTCTTGCCGGTGCCGGGGCCGCCGGAAATCACCATCAGCCGCTGGCGCGCGGCCAGCGCCGCCGCCAGCTTCTGCCGGTCCGGCTCGCCTTCGTCCGCGCCGGGAAACAGCCGGGCCAGCAGATCGGCCAGCCGCGCCTCGTCCGGCGGGGGCAGCGGCTGGGCCAGCCGCGCCAGGCCTTCGGCCAGCCGGTCCTCATCGTGCCAGTGGCGGGCGAAATACAGCCGCCCGGCCTCGTCCAGGATCAAGGGCGCGTAATCGCCCGGCTTGCCGACCAGCGGGCTGCCCCGCAGCGCCGCCGCCTCGCCACGGTGGGCCAGCGGCAGGCAGACATGGCCGGCCAGATTGGCGCTGCTCAATTCGCCTATCAGCGCCAGCACCCTGTCGTCGGCATCGGGCGCCAGGCGTTGGAACAGCCGGACGAGTTGGCCGGGCAGCAGCGGGGTATCGGTTTTCATCGATGAAACTTCCGGATGGTCGGACGCCGCGCTCAATGGCGGGCGAACAGCGGCCGCAGACGGCCTTGATCATGCAGTTGCTGGATAGCCTGGTTCAGGCCTGGCAGCAGGTCCCGATAGCGCGGATGCAGCCGCAATGCCACCGGCAGGCTGCCGAGCGACTCGCCCGGCAGGCAGCGGCCGCCTTCGTCGCGCCGGCTCCAGTATTGCGCGCGGCGGCGCTCCAGCACCACGGCCTGGACCCGGCCCTGGCGCAGCTTGTCCAGCATTTCGTCCTCGTTGGCCGATCCGTCTCGCAGCAGCTTGCGGCTGGCGAACGCGCTCTCCAGCGACGGGAAGCGCTGGCCCAGCAGCGTGCCTATGGTGCCGCCCTTCAGCGAGGCCAGGGTGGCGGGCCGCTTGCCCTTGTCCGGCGGCAGGCACAGCACGAACTCCGCGTCGGCGATGGGCTGGGTGTAGAAGCCGGCCACCGGAGACAGCGCGCGCCATGACGCGTTGACGCCGACTTCGACATCCAGCTTGCCCACCTGGAACAGCTGCTCCAGCCGTTGCGAGGGATAGTAGTCGAGCTGGAAATGGACGCCGCTTTGCCGGGCGATCAAGGCCAGCGCGTCGCGGTAGGCCAGCGAGAGTCCATCGTCGGCGTTCGCGCGCAGCGATTCGCCGCTGTCGTTGGCCAGCCCGGCCCGAAGCGTGGGTTGGGCCAGCGCCGGCAGGCACAGCAACAGCATCAATCCCCACCACAGCCTATTCACTCAGCCTGGCCTCCAGCGCATCGCAGATGGTGGACAGTATCTTGATGCGCGCGAAATACTTGTTGTTGGCCTCCACCAGCGTCCACGGCACCTTGCTGGTGCTGGTGCGGTCCACCATGTCGCTGACCGCCTGGCGGTAGAGGTCCCATTTGTCGCGGTTGCGCCAATCCTCGTCGGTGATCTTGAAACGCTTGAAACCCGTCTCCTCCCGGCCCTTGAAGCGGGCCAGCTGCTCATCCTTGCTGATCGCCAGCCAGAACTTCAGCACGATGGCGCCGTTCTCGGTCAATTGGTGCTCGAAGTCGTTGATCTCGTAATAGGCGCGCATCCAGTCGGCCTCGGCGGCGAAGCCCTCCACCCTCTCCACCAGCACACGGCCGTACCAGCTGCGGTCGAAGATGGCGATGCCGCCCTTGCCCGGCAGATGCCGCCAGAAACGCCACAGCCAGGGCTTGGCCTTTTCCTCCTGCGTCGGCGCGGCCACCGGCACCACCCGGTAGCGGCGGGCATCCAGCGCCTGGGTGATGCGGCGGATGCTGCCGCCCTTGCCGGCCGCGTCGTTGCCCTCGAACGCCAGCACCAGCGAGTGGTTGCCGAAGCGCGGATCGCGGGTCAGCTTGTTCAGCCGCCCCTGCAGCTGGTCCAGTTTTTTCTGGTAGCTGGCCTTGCCCAGCTTCTGCTCCAGCTCCAGCGTGTCCAGCACCAGCTTGTTGTCTATCGGCGCCAGCAGCGGCGGCGCCTCGACGCGGTCGGTGCTCAGCATCGGCTGGCCCAGGCGGTTGCGTATCGCCTCCAGTATGGTGTTGGCCACCGTCAGGCTGCGGTAGTTGGCGTCCTCGCCGTCGATGACGATCCACGGCGCGTGCGCGGTATTGGTCAGCCTGAGCATGTGCTCGCCGTACTTGCGTATCTTGTCGTAGCGCTCATAGTGCTCCCAGTCGGTCTTGGTCACGCGCCAGTTGGTGGCCGGGTCCTGCTCCAGCATCTTCAGCCGCTGCTTCTGCTTGTCCCGGCTCAGATGGAACCAGAACTTCAACACCACCGCCCCGTCCAGCGTCAGCATGCGCTCGAAGCGCAGGATGTCGAAAATCTGCCGGTCGAAGGCGTCGCGGTCGCTGCGGTTGAACACCCGCTCGAACAAGGTATCGGAATAATAGGAACCGAAGAACATGCCGATGCGGCCGGTGGCGGGCAGCTCGTTCCAATAGCGCCACATCCACGGCCGGGCGCGCGCCTCGTCGTTGGGCTTGTCGAAGGCGACGGTGTGGATCAGCCGCGGGTCCAGCCACTCGTTGATCAAATTCATCGTTTCGCCGCGGCCCGCGCCGTCGAAACCGTGGATCAGGATCAGCACCGGGAAATCGGCTTTTTCCTTCAAGTCGTACTGCACGTCCAGCAGCGCCTCGCGCAGCGCCGGCATCATCTTGCGGAAAGTGTCTTTGTCTATGCTGTGGCCGATTTCGGCGGATTCAAACATGTTTCACATCCTTATCCACTTGCTTAGCTTAGTTGCCATCCCCGGTCGCCATCACTGCGTAGAACTACCAGGGCCTCTCTTGGTTCCAGATCCCGCCAGCAGCGCGTCCAGCGCGTCCAGCAGCGCAGCGGCCGGCGCATCGGCCCACACGCCGCAGCCCGGCTCGCCCATGCCGCGCAGGAACAGGTAGCGCACGCCGCCGAAGCGGCCGTCCCAATCCGCGCCGCGCGCGGCGAAGTAGCGCCGCAGCGCCACCAGGTAAATCAGGTACTGCAGGTAATAATGCTCGCGCGCCACCGCGTGGACCAGACTGTCGTCGCGATAATCGTCGTAGGCGTCGCCCAGATGGTTGGACTTGTAGTCGATCAAATAGACGCGGCCGTCCGCCTCGCACACCAGGTCGACGAAGCCTTTCAAAAAGCCCTGCACGCTGGCGAAATCCAGCGCGCCGGCGGCGCGCCGGAACGGCTCGGCCAGGCCATGCTCCGGCTTTTGCAGCGCGGCGATCAGCGCCGCCACGTCCAGCTTTTTCACCGGCAGCGTGAACTCCAGCTCGATCAGCCGCTGGTGGTCGGCGACGTCGCGCAGCCGCGCGCCGGGGGCGATCTCGGCGTTCAGCGCGTCCAGAATCAGCTCGCAGCCGGCGTCCAGCCACTCCTCGCCGAAGCCGTGCCGCGCCAGCGCGCGCGCCACCGCCGCTTGGATGTCGTCTTCCCCGGCCCCGAAGCTGATGTTCTCGAAAATCTCGTGCAGGCAGACGCCGGCCTTGGCGCCGCGCGGGAAGCTGAAGCGATTCCGGATCGGGTCCTCCGGCGGGGCCGCCGGCGCCGACGCCGCCACGCGGTCATGGTCCGGCGCTTCGGCCAGATGGCTGCCGGCGTCATGGGTCAGCGAGGTGAAGCTGGCGATCTTCCACGGCGTGTACAGCTTGCGCTCGAACGGCCGCGCGGCGTAGGCGCGGCCAGGATCGCGGCCGCCGGCCAGCGCCTGCCGCCCCTCGCCATCCAGCCAGCGCGCCGCGTCGCCGCGCTGGTCGAGAAAGGCCCGCAGCTGCGCCTCCACCATCCCGCCGTCCAGCTCCAGCGCGTCCAGCGCCGCCAGGTCGCGCGCGCCCGGCGCGTGCAGCAGCCAGGACAGCGCCGCGGTCTTCAGTTCCCGCACCCAGCCCCAGGCGATGTACTGCCGGTATTGGGCGCGGGTCAGCGCCACGTACAGCAGGCGCAGCTTTTCGGCCAGCATCTCGCTCCGCGCCGCCTGCCGGATGCCGTCGTCGGCGGCCGCCTCCGGCGCCAGCCATGGCTCGTCGCCGTCGTGATAGCTCCAGAAGCCCGCGCCGCGCCGCTCCAGCGCGCCGTTCCATAAAAAGGGGCAGAACACCACCGGGTACTGCAGGCCCTTGGAGGTGTGCACGGTGACGATCTTCACCAGCGCGGCGTCGCTCTCCAGCCGCAGCACCGCGTCCTCGCCTCGCGGCGGATCGGCGACGCGGGCGGCAAACCAGGACAGCAGCGGCGCCATGCCCTGGCGGCCCTCGCTCTCCTGCTGGATCAGCTCGGCCAGGTGGCCCAGATTGGTCAGCCGCCGCTCGCCGTCAGGCAAGGGCAGCAGCCGCTCCGCCGCGCGCTCGCGGGCGAAATAATGCCGCCAGGCGGCCATGAAGCCGCGCTCGCGCCAGCGCTGGTGATCGTCGGCGTTCTTCAGCAGCTGGCGCTCCCAGCGCGTCTCGTCCTCCAGTTCGGCCTTGATCCGCGCGGCGTTGAGGCCGGCCAGCTCGGTGGCCAGCGCGCGCCTGAGCCTGCCCTCGTTGGCCGGCTCGGCCCAGGCGTGCAGCAGCGCCAGCAGCTCGCCGGCCTCGCGGCTGGCGAACACGCTCTCCTGGGTCAGCGCCACGCTGGCCACGCCGCGCGCGCGCAGCTCGGTCCGCACCCGGTCGCCCTGGCTGTGGGTGGCCACCAGCACCGCGATGTCGCCGCCGGCCAGCGGCCGCCGCGCGTCGCCCTTGGCGATGGCGGCGCGGTTCTCCTCCGCCAGCGTCAGCAGCCGGGCGACCTCGTCGGCGCAGGCTTCGGCCGCGGCCTGCTCGGCCGCCTCCTTGCTCAATTCTTTTTCGCCGGCCTGTATCCATTGCGCGTTGAACGGCGCGCGGTCGTCATCCACCTCCAGCCGGCCGCCGGACGAGGGACTGGCCGCCACCGGCTGGTAGGCGATGCCGTCGAGCAGAAACGGCAGCTCGCGGCCGAACAGCGCGTTGACGGTGGCCACCAGCGGCTCGTCGGAGCGGCGGTTGGTGTCCAGCGTGTACTGGCGCTCGGCGTCGTGGCGGGCCGCCAGGTAGGCGAAGATGTCGGCGCCGCGGAAGCTGTAGATCGCCTGTTTCGGATCGCCGACCAGGAACACCGGCCGCGCCTCCTCGACGAAGCAGCGGCGGAAGATCCGGTACTGGGTGGGATCGGTGTCCTGGAATTCGTCGATCAGCGCCACGGAGAAGCTGTCCGCCACCTGCGCCGCCAATAAGGGGCCGGTTTCCGGATGCGCCAGCGCCGCGCCCAGATCGGTCAGCAGATCGTCGAAGCTGCGGCTGCGCTCGACGCCGCGCCGCCGCGCCAGCTCTTCGTTGGCCCAGGCGATCAGCTCCAGCTTCAGCCCGGCCAGCGAGTTGGCCACCTGGTCCATATAGACGTCCCAAGCGGCAAGCCAGGCCTCCATCCGTTCGAACAAGGGGTGGGCCGGCGCATCGCAGCCCTTCTTCATGCCCTTGGCCAGCATCTCCGGCCGCAGCTTATCCAACAGCTTGCGGCTGTCGCTGTCCAGCTCCGGCGGCGCGTCGGGCAGGGCCAACCAGCCGCGCAGATTGTCGGCGATACGCGCCATGGTGTCCGGCCGGTAGATATTGGCCTTGAAGCCGGGATGGGCGAGAAACAGCGCCAAGCCCTCTTCCACCAGCGCCGACTCCCCGGCCAGCACCTGCCAGCGCTCGAAAGCCAGCCGCTGCGCCGTTTCCAGCCTGACCGCGTCCGGCGCGCGCAGCTTGAGATAGGGTTTGGACAGATAGGGACGGATCTCGGCCAGCCAGGCGTCCGGCGTCTCGCCCCGCTCCACCAGCACCTGGGCCAGCAAGGGCGCGGCGACGATGCGGCGGCGCCAGAAATCGTCGACGATCTCGGCTAGCCGCGCGGCGTCGTCCTCGACCAGTTCGGCCTGGAAGGTCTGGCCGCTCTCGAAGGCGGCGTCGGTCAGCACCCGCTGGCAGAAACCGTGGATGGTGTAGATGGCGGCGGCGTCGAAGCCGTTGACCGCGGCGGTCAGCCGCTGCCGGGCCACGTCGCGCGCCGGGCCTTCGGGAAAACGCGCGGCCAGCGCCTGCAGGAAGTCGTCGCCGTCGGCCTTGCCGTCCAGCAGCGCCAGCATCTCGGCCAGCCGCCGGCGCAGCCGCTCGCGCAGCTCGGCGGTGGCGGCCTTGGTGTAGGTGACCACCAGTATTTGTTCGATGGCCGGCGGCGGCGCGCCGGCGCGCTCTTCCAGCAGCAGCCGGGCGAACAGCGCGGCGATGGTCCAGGTCTTGCCGGTGCCGGCCGAGGCCTCGATCAGGTTGACGCCCGCCAGCGGGCAGTTCAGCGCGTCCAGCGCCTGCGGCGCGTTCATGCCTCGCCTCCCAGCAGGCGCTCGGCCAATGGCAGCAGCAGCGTCTCCGCCAGCTGGACGAACAATGGATCTTCCAACGGCGACTGGTGGCGGAAGGCCAGCGCGATCGCCGGCTCGTCCTTCTGCGCGATGCCGTCGCCGAGGATGAAATTGGGCTCCCACTTCTGCCAGGCGGCGGCCAAAGCTTTTTCGCGGTTTTCGGGCGCTTTGGCCAGCGCTTCGGCGTAGGCCCAGCTGGTGCGGCCGAAAAACGGCAAGGGCTGGGCCTGGCCCTGCTTCCAGCGGACCAGCCACGGCGCCAGCAGGCCGGCGGCGTCGATCTCCTCGTTAAGCAGCGTGCTGCCGGCATCGTCGTAGCAGGCGCTGTGCGGAACCACGCCCGCCGGCCGGGCCGCGCACAGGATCAGATGGCTCAGCCACAGCGCGACGCGCTGGGCGGCGTTCAGTTTGCCGACGATGAAATCCAGCCGGCCCTCGGGCCGCAGGCCGTACAGCTCGCCCACCAGCGTGAAGCCGGCGATGTCCAGGTGCACTGGCTGCGGCGGCAGCGTCTCTTCGCCCAGCGCGCGCGGCAAGCGGCCGGCCAGCCGTGCGCTGGCCCGGCCCTCCTCCTGCAGCCAGGCCTGGCCCAGCTCCCCGCAGGGCAGCAAGCCGGCGGCGGCCACCCGCTGCCGCACCGGCGCCGACGGCTTGCGGTGCAGCATCGCCTCCACCAGCTGGCGGCGCAGCGCGTGGCTGGCGTCGCGCTCCATCGCGAACGGCTCCCGCGCCGGCTGCGCCTCGTCGCGGTAGGCGACGCGCAGCGCCAGCCGGTCGGCCAGCCAGGCCCGCGCCGGGTTCTGCCAAAAGCGGATGAAATCGTGCAGATTGACCACCGTCGCCGCCGCCTCGTCCGGCAGCGGCGCGACGAAAGGAGCGGGTTCGGCAGCCGGCGCGGCCAGCGCGGCGGCGAAAGCCGGCTCGAAGCTGGCCAGCCGCGCGTCGCCGCCGTCGAACGATTTGGGCGAGAACGGCTGCAGCGGATGGCGCAGCGTCAGCCGCGCCGCCATATCCTCGCCGCACATCGCCGACAGCGTGTCCAGCAGCTCCGACACCAGCGGCGACGGCGGCAAGGGCTCGCCGCTGCGCGCCGACTGGCCGACATAAGAGAGATACAGCCGGCCGCGGGCGGACAGGATGGCCTCCAAGAACAAGTAGCGGTCGTCGAAGCGGCGCGAACGGTCGCCGCGGCGCGGATTGCGCGCCACCAGGTCGAAGCTGACCGGCCGCTCGTCGCGCGGATAGGCGCCGTCGTTCATGCCTACCAGGCACAGCGCCTGGAACGGTATCGAGCGCATCGGCACCATCGCGCAGAAGGTCACGCCGCCGGACAGGAAGCCCTGCGCCGACGACAGCGACAGCTTGCGCAGCAGCCAGTCGCGCGCCACCGCCAGGCCCACCGGCTGGCCGAAGCCGGCTAGATCGGCGTCTTCGGCCAGCTCGGCGAAGGTTTCCCGCAGCAGCTCCAGCGCCGCCTCGTCGTCGCCATCGGCCAGGAACAGGCTGTCGCAAGCCAGGTGGAAGCGCTGCGCCCACTGCTGCGGCGAAGCCGGCGTCGACCATTCGCCGGCCAACGCGTCCAGCGCGTCGTAGAAATCGGCGAAACGCGCCAGCGCCTCGCCCAGCTGGCCCTGGGCGGCGGTGTGCGGCAGCAGGCCGGCGAACAGTCCGGCGTCGTCCCCGGCCAGCGCCGGCGGCAGCACGGTGCCCAACAGCAGGCGGTCCAGCCCCCAGCGCCAGGTGTAGGCGGCTTCGGCCGGCAGGCCCAGCGAAGCCTTGTGCGCGGCGTCCCGCCCCCAGCGGATGCCGGCGTCGCGCACCCAGTCCTGGATGAAGGCGAGGTCGGCGTCGGCCAGGTCGAAGCGCGCCAGCAGCGCCGGGCAATCCAGCAGCGCCAGCACTTCGTCGGCGGCGAAGCGGGAATCGGCCAGCTTCAAGGCGGCGGCGAAAGTAGACAGCAGCGGCTGCTCGCGCTCGACGCGGCGGTCAGCGATGCTGTACGGGATATTGGGCGCGTCGTCGCGGCGGCCGAACACCGCGTCGATGTACGGGGCGTAGGCGTTGATGTCCGGCGTCAGCACCGCCACGTCGGCCGGGCTGAGCTTGGGGTCGGCGGCGAACATCGCCAGCAGCCGGTCCTTCAACGCCTCCAGCTCGCGCATCGGGCCATGGCAGGCGTGCACCTCCACCGAATCGTCGGCCGGGTCGGAAGGCCGCGGCAATTGCGATGGATCGTTGAGCTCCAGGATGTCGCGCTGCAGCCGGGCCAGCAGGCTGGCGCCCTTGGGCGCGGCGAACAGCGGCTTGGCGTCCAGTTCGGCGTCCTCGGCGATCAGCTCGAAAAAGTCGCGCCCCTGCTTGCCCAGCGACGACAGCAAGGGATGGCCCTGGGTGGCGAACAGGTCGCCGGCTTGCCTGAGCTTCAGCATCCGGCGCGCGTCGACGATGTCGCCCCAGTAGGCCTCGCACGGGTTCAGCGTGAACAGGCAGACGTCGGTCAGTTCGGCCAGGCGCTTGACCAGCGCCAGATACATCGGCGCCAGGCTGGCGATGCCGAACAGCGTCACCCTCGGCGGCAGGTGCTCGGGTTTCAGCTCGGAGAAAAACTGGTCCAGCATCCGCACCCGGTGACGGCCCGGATCGCTTTCGGCCAGCTGCCGCCACAACGCGGCCTGCCAGGCCTCGTCCTCGCCCAGGCCCAATAGCTCGTCGGCCTCCCAGGCGCGGATCCAGTCCGGGCGGAACACCAGGTACTGGTCGAAGATGTCGGCGATCTTGCCGGCCAGCTCGAAAGCCGCGGCCTCGCCGCCTTCCAGGTAATGCAGCACCGGACCGAACGGCTCGCCCTCCAGCGTCGGCAGCAGCGCCAGCAGCCGCCAGGCCAGCACCTCGGGCACGAAGGCCGACTTGCGCGGCAGATCCGGCATCACCAGCTGCATCAGCCGCCAGGCGAAGGCCGCCGGCAGCGCGAAATCGATATTGGCGGCGATGCCGGCCTTGCGCGCCACGTCCAGCGTGATCCAGCGCCCCATGCCGCGGCTTTGCACGATCACGGTCTCCGCCGCGAACGGATCGGCCAGCGGCATCGCCTGGGTCATGCCGCAGAACAGCTCGCCCAGTTGCTCGAGACGATTGGATTGATAAAGAAACAGCATGGAATGGAGTGCGCGCGCCTGGATGCGGATATGGCCGGATTGTAGCATCGCGCGGCGGCCGGCCGGGGAACCGGCGGCGATTGACGCCCATCAATGCCCGCCCCGCGCGGATGACATTCAATACGCCGATGATGATGACATTTCGTTTTTCCGCCCCGCCGCGCCGCCCCGCGCTCGCTACAAAACGCCGGCCGCGCCGTGTACCATGGCCGGCATCGGCGCGCTGCGCGCCTCAACCGTCGGACCGCCATGTATCCCTATCTGATCGTCAAGCACGCCCACATGGGCTTCGCCTATCTGTCCATCCTGCTGTTCGCCGCCCGCGGCGCGCTGGTGCTGGGCGGCCGCGGCCACTTGCTGCAGAACAAGCCGCTGCGCATTCTGCCGCACGTGATCGACACCCTGCTGCTGGCCTGTGCCATCGCGCTGGTGGTGATGGGCGGCTGGCCCATTCTGCAGAGCCCCTGGCTGCTAGCCAAGATCGCCGGCCTGGTCGCCTACGTGGCCCTGGGCACCATCGCGCTGCGCGGCTCCACGCCGCGGCGCCGCGCGGCGGCCTTCATCGCCGCCTTGCTCGCGGTGATCTACATCGTGCTGGTGGCCAAAACCAAACTGGTCATGCCGCTGCTCTGATCGGTCCCGCCGGCTTGACTGCGCCGGCCGCGGCTTCTAGGACACAGTAGGGACGCGCGATGCAGCCCTTTATCCCGTCCCTGCCCCCGGAGTCCGCCGCCAGATGATCAGCGACCTTCCCGCCTCCCTCCGAACCCGCGGTTTTTCGCTGCTGGAGCTGTTGATCGCGCTGGCGGTGGTGGCCATCCTGGCGGGCATCGCCATTACCTCCTACCAGAGCCACATGCAGCGCAGCCGCCGCAGCGACGCGCTGGACGCCTTGTACCAGTTGCAGCAGGCGCAAATACGCTATCGGGGCTTTCACGCCGAATACGCCTCGCGACTGGCGGACCTGAAAACGCCCTACGCCAGCGGCGTCAGCGCCCAAAAGCATTACCAGCTGGAAACCGGAACCGGCAGCAAGCCCGCGTCCGACTTCTACGTCCAGGCCACGGCCAAGCCCGGCGGCGCCCAGGCCGGGGACCGCGATTGCCAGACCATCACGCTCACCCAGCGGCAGCAGACCGTCAGCCTGACGCCGCCCGCCTGCTGGGGACGATGATGCGCGGCGCGCAGCGAGGCGTCACCCTGATCGAGCTGCTGGTGGTGCTGGCCCTGGCCCTGATCCTGCTGACCCAGGCGCTGCCGGCGCTGGGTCGCTGGATCGCCCGCCAGCAGTTGCAGGGCGCGCTGGACGACATCGACCGCGGGCTGCAGCTGGCGCGCAAGAGCGCCGCCACCCGGCAGAAAAAGATCTGGGTGACCTTCCGCCGCGACGGCGCCGCTTGGCTGCTGCGGGTATCGGAGAGCGATGCGAAGGATCCATGCGACACCGCCCGCGACTTGCTGTGCGTCGGCAGCGCCGAGCATGCCGGCATCGCGCTGGACATGGCCGATCCGCTGCCGCTGCAGCTGGTTTTCACGCCGCTGCGCGGCCTGCCGGAAACCCCTGGCGGCGCCATGATCGGCGGACTGCGGCTGCGGCTCAGCCGCTCCGGCTGCCGGCCGGCGGATCTGCAGTTGCTGCCCACCGGCCTGGTCATCGTCGACGAGGCCAGATGTCCATGAGACCGGCGCGCGGCATCAGCCTGCTGGAGCTGTTGATCAGCATGACCATAGGCCTGCTGCTGCTGCTGGTGGTGTCCGGCCTGCTGGTCAGCCTGCTGGGAGAGCAAAGCCGCGAACGCCGCCAGGCGCAGCTGGGCGCGATGATGGACGCGTCGCTATCGCTGATCGCAATGGATCTTCGCCGCGCCGGCTTCTGGAACGGTTCCGGCGCGGAGGAAGACAATCCCTACCGCGAACTGTTCATCGAGCGAGACGGAAGCTGCCTGCTCTACGGCTACGATAATCCAACCACGCCCTCCGCCGCGCCCGAGCGCCGTTATTTCGCCTTCCGCCTGGAAGGGCAGCGCATCCAGCGGCGCAGCAGCGACAAGGCCGGCTGGAGCTGCTCCGCCAACAGCGGCTGGGACGACCTGAGCAAACCCGGCATCGGCGTCGTCGACGCGCTGCGCTTCAGCCCGGAAGCCGGCGGCGACGCGATCGGCATCGGCGTCAGCGCCCGCGCCGCCAACGGCACGGAGGAGGAAAAGCTGGACATCCACACCAGCGTGACGCTGCGCAATCACCCCAAAGTGGCGGCAAGATGAGCCGCCGCCACGCCGGGCTCGCCACGCTGTTCGCGGTGCTGACGCTGCTGGCGATCGCCAGCCTGGTGTTGCTGGCGGCCTCGCGCCAACTGGTGCTGATCCACGCCAACGCGCAAAACCAGCATCGCTACCACCAGGCGCTGGACAACGCCGAGGAGGGCCTGCGCCAAGGCAGCCAGGCGCTGGCAAACGGCCAGCCACTCCCGGCGGATAACGACCGCTTCTGGCTCACACAGCAGGCTATCCCCCCGGACCGGATGCGGCTGCGCAGCACCGGCAACTACGACGGCCATCGCGTCACCGTGCAGCGGGACTTCCTCCAGAGCGGCAACCAGGGCGGATCGAGCAGCGCGCTGACCCTGGTCGGCAACCTGGAGCTGAGCGGCGCCATCAACCTGATCGGCGACAAGCCGGTGGAAATGACGGTGGACGGCGCGGTGACGCTGAGCGGCTCGGTAGACGGCATCGCCACCCTGCAAAGCACCGGCGACATCATCGTCACCGGATCGCAAACCATCAATACCCTGTACTCCAACGGCAATATCGAACTGGGAAACGGCCGCTACCAGACGGTGAAGGCGCTCGGCAACCTGACGCTGCGCGGCGACGCGGCGATCGGCGCGCTGGCGCGGGTCAACGGCAAGGCCGCCTTCCTCAACAGCCCGAGCGTCGCGCCGGCAGTGGCTCGGGCCGAGGTGAAGGGCGACGTGGACATCGCGATGGGCGGCGCCCGCTTTGGCCAGCTGGATGCAGAGGGCAAGGTCGACATCCGCCAGATCGGCGCGCTGGACGCGCTGCGCGCCGAAGGCCACCTGAGCGTGCAGGGCTGGGGCGCGCCCATCGCCGCCACCGTCGCCGGCGCCGCCAGCTACAACGCGGGCAATCCCGACATCCGCATCGCGTTCCAGCCCGGCCTGAAACTGAATCTGCAGCCGTTGCCGCCGCTGGAAGTGAAACGTCCGCGCCTGGACGCCTACGACTACCGCGGCCAGGCCCACTACGTGTTCACCCATGCCGCCGACGGCGGCGTGCGGGTGACGGTGCGCAAGGTCCACGGCCTGGCCGACGGCGAATACCGGCTGGGCCGGGACCCGGACAACCGGCTGCCCAACTACTTGTGCAGAACCGCCGACGCCAGCGGCGTCTGCCGCGCGCCGGCGACGCTGATCTGCAAGGGGCATTCCCCGCAGAACGACTGCTTCGCCGGCGGCCGCCCAGGCCAATGGAAGCTGGACGGCGTCACCTTCGCGCCCGGCGTGTTGTGGTTCGACGGCGACCTGGAGGTTGGCAACGGCACCTACCACAACACCTTCATCGCCAGCGGCAACATCGCCACCAGCGGCCAGCACGTCAGCTACGCGGTCAATTACGCCGGCGCGATCGGCATCTGCGCCAATGTCGACTTCCCCAGCCTCTATCCGGAAGACGACTGCCGCGGCGGCGCGCTCAAGGGCCGGCCGGTGGGCAACGCGGTGTTGCTGGCCGGCGGCTACGTCGACAAGCGCTTCCATGGCGGCGACATCACGCTGGGCTCGTCCAGCCGGGTGTTCGGCAATGTCTGGGCCGGCAACCAGCTGTTTTCCAGCGGCAGCACCACGATACACGGCTACGTCAGCGCGCTGGCCCAGTCCGGCGGCCAGGGCGCGCGGCCGCACCAATGGGGTGCCAGCACCACGATAGACCTGCGCGGACTGCCCGACTCGTTCCGGCCGGACGCCCCGCCCGACAGCGGCGGCGGCCAGAACGGCGGCAGCAGTTTCAAAGCGCTGCCCTACAGCTGGATGGACACATGAAGACCCGAGCCCCGCGCGGTTTCACCTTGCTGGAAATGATGATCAGCCTCTTGGTGCTGGCCGTCGGCGCGCTGGGCCTGCTGCGGCTGGAAACCCAGCTGCTGCACAGTCAGATCGCCGCCAACGATTACAACACCGCCACCAATCTGGCCCAGGCGGCGCTGGAGCAGCGGAAAACCGGCAAGCCCGCCGACTGCCGCCAGGGCAGTTACGCGCCGGCCGCCGCCAGCGGCACCCTGGCCCGGTTCCGCTGCCGCGGCAACGATAGCGGCCCCACCGCCCGGGTGGACGTGAACTGGACCGATAGCGAGGGCGAAAGCCTCACCCTGAGCCTGACCGCTCCGAAATAGCGCGCCCGGCGCTCCTTGACCCAAAACAAGGGCGGCCGGACGCCCATCTGCTACTGTCCCCGCATTTCCCCTACCCGTGATTATCCGATGCCAGCCAGTCAGCAACTGCCGGAACTGGTGTGCCCGGCGGGCAGCCTGCCCGCGCTCAAGGCCGCCGTCGACCATGGCGCCGACACCGTCTACTTCGGCCTGAAAAACGACACCAACGCCCGCAACTTCGCCGGCCTCAATTTCGACGAACACACCGCCGGCGTCGGCATCCGCTACGCGCATGACCGCGGCCGCCAGGTGCTGATGGCGATCAACACCTACGCCCAGGGCGGCGACATCAGCCGCTGGCGCCGGGCGGTGGACCAGGCCGCCGACCTCGGCGTCGACGCCGTGATCCTGGCCGACCTGGGCCTGCTCGACTACGCCAGCCGCCGCCATCCCGCGCTGCGGCTGCATCTGTCGGTGCAGGGCTCGGCCACCAACCACGAGGCGATCCGCCTCGCCCATGAGCTGTTCGGCGTGCGCCGCGCGGTGCTGCCGCGCGTGCTGACCCTGGAGCAGGTCAAGAAAGTGATCGAGCAAAGCCCGGTAGAAATAGAAGTATTCGGCTTCGGCAGCCTGTGCGTGATGGTGGAGGGCCGCTGCCTGCTGTCCAGCTACGCCACCGGCGAATCGCCGAACAGCCACGGCGTCTGCTCGCCGGCCAAGTACGTGCAGTGGCAGAACACGCCGTCCAGCCTGGACGCGCGCCTGTCCGGCATCCTGATCGACCAATACGGCCTGGACCAGCCCGCCGGCTACCCAACGCTGTGCAAGGGCCGCTTCGACGTGCAGGGCGATACCTATTACGCACTGGAGGAGCCCACCAGCCTCAATGTGCTGGCGGTGCTGCCGCAGTTGCTGGACATGGGCGTGGCCGCGATCAAGATCGAAGGCCGCCAGCGCAGCCCGGCCTACGTCGCCCAGGTGACGAGGGCGCTGCGCGAGGCGCTGGACGCCGCCGGCCGCGAGCGGCACCGCTTCATGGTGCTGCCTGCCTGGCAACAGGCGCTGAACAAGGTGGCCGAAGGACGCCAGCAGACGCTGGGCGCCTATGACCGGCCATGGAAATGAGCCGCCGCATGGATACCCGCATGAATCCCATTCCCATGAAACTGTCGCTCGGTCCGGTGCTGTTCTTCTGGAGCCGCGACGACATCCTCCGCTTTTACGCCGAAGCCGCCGAGTGGCCGCTGGATACGCTGTACCTGGGCGAAGTGGTATGCGGCCGCCGCCAGCAGCTGCGCAGCCAGGACTGGATTTCGCTGGCCGCCGATCTCGCCTCGACCGGCCGCGAGGTGGTGCTGTCCTGCCAGGCGCTGATCGAGAGCGAGTCCGATCTCAAGCGGCTGCGCAAGATGGCCGACAACGGCCAGCTGGCGATCGAGGCCAACGACCTCGGCGCGGTGCGGCTGGCCAATGAAAAGAAGCTGCCCTTCGTCGCCGGCGCCCATCTGAACATTTACAACGCCGACACGCTGGCGCTGATGCGCCGCCTGGGCGCCTACCGCTGGCTGCCGCCGGTGGAAATGGGCCGCGACACGTTGGCCGCGCTGCTGGAAGCCGCCCGCGGCCAGCAGCTGGAGATCGATACCGAAGTGTTCGCCTGGGGACGGTTGCCGCTGGCGCTGTCCTCGCGCTGCTTCACCGCCCGCCATTACAACCTGAACAAGGACGATTGCCAGTTCCGCTGCCTGGAGCATCCAGACGGCCTCAGGCTGGACACTCGCGAAGGACAGCCCTTCCTCGCCATCAACGGCATCCAGACCATGTCCGACGGCTGCCACGCGCTGCTGCCGCGCCTGGAAGAGCTGCACGCCGCCGGCGCGCACCGGGCGCGGATCAGTCCGCAGGCGCAAGGCACCGAAGCCGTAGTTCAGGCCTTCCGCCAGCGGCTGGATGGTCAAGACGGCTCCGGCTCGCTGCTGGACGGCCTGCGCGCCCAGGCCCCTGGCGAACTCGTAGACGGTTACTGGCGCGGCCAGGCCGGCATCCAAGCGCTGGAGGAGACCCACTGATGCGCGTTCCAGAATTGACCTTCCCCGCCGCCGGCGCCCGGCTGTTGTCGCGGCTGCCCTCCGCGCCGCCCAGCCGGCTGCTGGCCGCCGCCCTGAATCTGCTGAAGAAACGCGGCGTGCTGCCGGTGGACATGGCGCTGCTGGACGGCAAACGCTTCGAGGTTCACGTCAAGGATGCCGGATTGCGGCTGGGCTTCGCCGCCAGCGGCGACGCCTTCGTCGCCAGCCGCGGCGAGCCTGATTTGCGCCTGGCAGCCAACGGCTGCGACTTCGCCCGCATGATGCTGCGCGAGGAAGACCCGGACACGCTGTTCTTCCAGCGCAAGCTCTCCATTGAAGGCGATACCGAGCTGGGCCTGATCATCAAGAACCTGCTGGACAGCGTGGACTGGAGCCAGACGCCGCTGGCGCGAATGATGGCGGCCTGAGCGACCGCTTGCCCCGGCCTGCGGGATGGGCTAGCAAGAAAATAGTCCGCCACCCACGCAGGGGCACCATGAATCCCTGGCCGTTCAGCGCCCGCCGCATACGCAAGGAACTGACCCTGATCCTGCTGCTCAATCTGGGCTGCTATCTGCTGTTCATTCACTGGGATCTGTTCGAAAAGCTGGACATCTGGCTGCACCAGCACCCGGCCTCGCAACTGGACGAGGTGCTGCTGCTCAGCTTCACGCTGGCGCTGTCCATGACCTGGTTCGCCATCCGCCGGCTGCGGGAAGCTCGCCAGCTGCTGAAAGCGCTGCGCCGCCAGGCCGAGCGAGACGACATCACCGGCCTGGCCAACCGCCGGCGCGCCAACCAGGCGCTGCAGCGAGAAACCGAGCGCAGCTGCCGCTCGGGCCGCCGCTACTCGGTTCTGCTGATCGATCTCGACCACTTCAAGCACATCAACGACAGCCATGGCCATCTGGTCGGCGACAAGGTACTGCAGCGCTTCGGCCAGGTGCTGCGCCAGCGGGCGCGCCAGCTGGACACCATCGCCCGCTGGGGCGGAGAGGAATTCATCATCGTCTGCCCGGAAACCGAGCAGGACGGCGCGCTGGCGCTGGCCGAAAGCATCAGCCAGCTGCTGCGCGAAACCGACTTCGATCCGGCGCTCCGCGTCACCGCCAGCATAGGCGTGGCGACCCTGGCCGACGACGACACGCCAGACAGCCTGGTCCACCGCGCCGACATCTGCCTGTACGCCGCCAAGCAAGCAGGCCGGGACCAAGTGGTGGGAGAAAACCATTCCCCCGCCACGCTTCCATGAAAAAACCGGCGCCGCGGCGCCGGTTTTCTTCGCATGGGGAAAGGCTGCTCAGAGCACGCCCACGCTCTGTTGCAAAGCGCTGCGCTTGGCCGACAGGTCCAATCCCGGCAGATCCGCCATGATGTCCGGATGGTCCGCCAGCTTCTCCACCACGTAATCGACGAAAACGCGGGTACGCGGCGCGATATGGTCGCGGTGCGGGAAGCAAATGTAGATGGAACGCTCCAGCGACACCATGTCGGTCAGCACCGGCTCCAGCTCGCCGCTGCGGATCAGGTGCACCACCTCGTGGCCCGGCAGCTGCGCGACGCCCATGCCCAGACGAGCCAGTTCGGCCACCGCCTCCATGTCGTTCAGTGTATAGGTGCCGTTCACCTCCAGCGGAATGCGCTCGCCCTTGCGGTCGAACTCCCACTTGAACAGGCGACCGGAAGTCGGAAACTGGAAGTTGATGCAATCGTAGCCGCTCAGCTCCTCGGGAGCGGACGGCCGGCCGTGGCGGTCCCAATATTCGGGAGAGGCCACCACGTACAGAGGCATCTGCGCCAGATTGCGCGCCACCATGCGGCTGTCCGGCATCATGCCGGTACGGACGCCGACATCGTAGCCATCCTCGATCAAATCGCTGAAATGGTCATCCAGGCCGAAGAACACCCTGATCTTGGGGTAGCGTTCGCAAAACTCTCCCATGATGGGCAAGATGAAGCGGCGGCCAAAGGAGTTGGGCATGCTGACGCGCAGATGGCCGGCCGGCTCGTCGCGGCTGGCTTTCAACTGGTTGATCGCCGAATCCAGATTGTTGACCGGACCGCGGCACTGCGCGTAGAAGCGCCGGCCGTCTTCGGTCAAAGTCAACTGGCGGGTAGTGCGATTGAACAACCGCACCTCCAGTTCCTGCTCCAAGCGGGCAATGCTCTGGCTGATCGCGGCCGGCGAGACGCCGAGCTTGCGCGCGGCATCGGAAAAACTGCCGTTCTCGGCTGTGGTCATGAAGACCATGAGTGCTTTTAAGGTATCCATAAGCGGGGCGATTCCTGAAGCGATCCATGCTGTTTTGCCTGATTGATTGGTCTGGCGAGCAGTCGGATCGTTCACAGAATTGAAGCTATTTATTAAAACAGCTTACATCAATTCTGCATGATATTAAAGAATATAGTTTAATCTCATATACTATCCACCACTTTGGCCGCGTCGACTGCCTACCCTACATCCCCGATGTTTGACAGCCGCGTCCTCGAACGGGCACCGCTGGCTTATCAATTATTTTATGCGATCCAATTATGCGCTTTAAAGCGTTCGCTTGCCAGAATTTATTAGTCATTGCTTACAATTTATGACATTGAAGTGAAGGTAAAATGCGACATCCTCACTCATCGCAACGTCAGGCGCATCTTGCAAAATAAATATAAGCAAAGCATTATTTGCAGACAAATCATGCCCTTGTCATCGCAGATGCAAATCAATTTCATCGTTTTTACAATTATAAAAAAGTCAAATTCTTTTCCCCTCCCGGCATGTTTCTATTTGTAACGAATGCCGTTATGACAAACAAAATGATGAATTATCAGTAATTTTCCTAGGATTCATGCTCTTACAAATTTGGTATACTCAATGACGAAAAAGCAACAATTCATATGAATTCAAATCCGCAGGGTCTTACATGCAACAAGCATGTGGGGTACTATCTGCGGCACACAGAACCAAGAACAAGGAAGACCCGCTCATGGTGACTTCAAAACCCATCAATGCAAGACCGCTCCCGGCCGGACTCACCGCGTCGCAGCAATGGACATTGCTGGAGTGGATTCACATGGCCGGGCACATCGAAACCGAAGGCGAGCTCAAGGCCTTCCTGGACAACATCCTGACCCAGGCCCCGTCGGACCGCATCATTCTGGTCCTCGGCCGCCTGAACAACCAGAACCAGATCCAGCGCATGGAAAAGGTGCTGAACGTCAGCTACCCGTCTGACTGGCTCGACCAGTACTCTCAGGAAAACTTCGCCCAGCACGACCCGATCATGCGCATCCATCTGGGCCAGGGGCCGGTGATCTGGGAGGAGCGCTTCAGCCGCGCCAAGGGCGCGGAGGAAAAACGCTTCATCGCTGAAGCCTCCAGCAACGGCATGGCCAGCGGAATCACCTTCAGCGCGGCGTCCGACCGCAACAACGTCGGCAGCATCCTATCTCTCGGCGGCAAGGAACCCAGCCGCAACGCGGCGCTGGTTGCCATGCTGAATTGCCTGACGCCCCACCTGCACCAAGCCGCGGTCCGCATCGCGAATCTGCCGCCAGCTTCTCCCAGCAATATGCCGCTGTCGCAACGGGAATACGACATCTTCCACTGGATGAGCCGCGGCAAGACCAACTGGGAAATCGCCACCATCCTCAACATCAGCGAGAGGACGGTGAAGTTTCACGTCGCTAACGTGATCCGCAAGCTCAATGCGAATAATCGTACTCATGCCATAGTTCTTGGCATGCACTTGGCGATGACACCCCGCGATTTAGTGAACGGATAAGCTCCGTTTTCGCCTGCCCCCAGTCCAGCAGACCAGTCATAGACATCACCCCGCCATCCAGAGGGCGGGGGATGCCCACGGGTACGATGGGGAAGCCCATCATAACCAATCGCCGGTAAAACACCGGCTCCACCACGAAATACATCCAGCGCACGCCGCGTACTTGCGACCAGAGCCACGCCCCCAAGTACAACAGCCTGGCCGCCATGATGGATTCGCGCGCGCCAAGCACGCTCCGGTCCACCGCCAGACGGGTGATTTCCGAATACTCGCATCCCTTGCCTATTCGCTCGCCAGGCGCCAGCAATCGCGAGAACTCCACCTCCAGCATGAAAGGATGGTCCCCCGTCGTCAGGCGTATCGCGCCGACAACCTGGCCCCCGCGAGACAACATCAGATTGTCAGAAAAGTCATCGTACGCGTCCCTATCGAAGCCATCCTCGCATAAAGGCACCCACTGCAGCTGCTCGCGAAAGATCCTGTGTCGGAATGCCCACAGCTGTTTCATCCTGGATTCGGTATTCGCCCATTCCAGTACCAGTCCATCTTGACTCAGCGGAAAAAATTCTTTCATTTCAACCTCCTATTATTGGTTCGTATAGGCAGGAGAAATGTAAGACCAGACCGAAATAACTGAATCTGACAAATAGGACAGGAAAATTTGATGGAATTTTGTCTAGCGAATGCGCAGAAACCACAATCAAATCCAACCCAAATCGTCATCCCATCCATGATTTTTTGTTACATTAAGGTCTTTGCCCTCCTCTGATCATGACCGCCTTCACCAGTTGCAATCCCTCTTCCGGCGAAGTCTGCTTCACCCGTTCCTCCTGGAACATGCCGGCCCTGGAACAAAGCCTGCGACAGTTGCGAACCGCTCAAAGCGGCTGGGCCGCCCAAGGAGTGGAGCAACGCGCCGCGGCGCTGCTGCGCCTGGCGGACCTGCTGTCCCAGCAACGTGAAGCGCTGGCGGATCTGGTGACGCTGGAGGTGGGCAAACGCACGCCGGAGTGCCTCGCGGAGATAGACAAGTCCGCGCAACTGATTCGCTATTACGCGGAACTGGCGCCGGAACTGCTGCGGTCGCTGAACATCCCCACCCAGGCCAGCCGCAGCGGCGTAGCCTTCGAGCCTCTGGGCCTGGTGCTCGCGGTCATGCCCTGGAACTATCCGGTATGGCAGGTGCTCCGCTTTGCGATCCCTGCGCTGATGTCGGGCAATGCCTGCTTGGTTAAGCCGGCGCCGTCGGTTCCGCAATGCAGCCAGTTGCTGCTGGACATCGTCCGGCAAGCCGGCATCCATGTCCTGGACATGGCCTGGATCGAAACCGAGCTGGTGGAAGAGGCGATCCGCCAATGCGACGCCGTCGCCTTCACCGGCTCCACCCAGACCGGACGCGTGATCGCCTCGCTGGCCGGCCGGCACCTGAAGAAAACCGTGCTCGAACTGGGCGGCAGCAACCCCTTCATCGTGCTAGCCGACGCCGACGTCCAGGCCGCCGCGCGCGACGCTGCCAATTCCCGCTTCCGAGACGCCGGCCAGAGCTGCAACGCCGCCAAGCGGATGATCGTGGTACCTGAAATCGCCGATGCCTTCGTCAGCGCCTTCTGCGCCGAGGCGGCCAAGCTGCGCGCCGGCGATCCGCGCGATCCGGCCACCACCTTGTCGCCATTGACCCGGGCCGACCTGAGGGAAGCGCTGCACGCCCAGGTGCTGGACGCCTGCCACCACGGCGCCGAACTGAAGCTGGGCGGACAGATGCCTCACACGCCGGGCTTCTACTATCCCGCCACCGTGCTGGACCGCGTCAATCCCAGCTGCCGCATCTACCACGAAGAAGTGTTCGGCCCGGTGGCCGGCATCCTGCGCGCCGCGGATGAGGCCGACGCGATTCGACTGGCCAACGACACCCCGTTTGGCCTGGGCGCCAGCATCTACAGCGCCGACAATGACCGCGCCTGGACGTTGGCCCGCCAGATCGAAGCCGGCAGCGTATTCGTCAACCGCCACACCAGTTCCGATCTGCGGCTACCCTTCGGCGGCGTCAAGGCCTCCGGCTATGGCCGCGAGCTGTCCGAATTCGGCCTGTACGAATTCGTCAACGTCAAAACCTACTGGCAGAAGTAGCCGGACAAAAGAAAAAGGGGCCAATGGCCCCTTTCTGTTTTTCGCAACCCGCCGCTCAATGCAGCCGCGCCACGCTTTGCGACAGCGGAATGCCCGCCTCTTTCAGGCAATCGGCCAGATCGCGCCAGCACGCGTCGCGATCGGGCGCCACATCCGGCACCACCAGCCACGGCACGCGGGCGGCGACTTCATCGCTGCCCTTCAGCCTCAGGCCCACTTCGTAGCCCTGGATCTCCGGCTGGTATTCCGCCACCGCCTCCAGCTTCTCGATGCCGCCCTGGCTGGTCGCCAGCAAGGCCACCGATATGCCCAGCCGCTTGCGGTTCCAGGCGCGCATGCCGCTGGACAGCGCCTCCCACCACGGCAGCGGTGCGAACAGCTCGGCCTCGCCGTATTCCATCTCGGCGGCGACCGCCTGCTGAACCAGCGGCATCGATGCGTCCAGCGCGCGGCGCGCCAGGCGGCGCGCTCGTTCCGGCGGTAGGGCGCCGCGTTCCACCAGGAAGGGGATCCAGCTCATCACCAACTGCGGCTCGACCGTCTTGCGCGCCGCGTCGAAAGTGGCGCGCGACGATTCCGGGTCCAACGGCGCGAAATCGCAGCCGGCATCCATCACCGGCGCCAGTTGCACCAGGTCCTGGCAGGCGCGCTCATTCAGCATGTCCACGGTGAACAGCGTCGGCGAAATCCACAGAATGGATTTTTCCGGCACCTCCAGCGCGTCGGCCAGCGCCACCTCCAGCGATTCCAACCGCGGGAAGTGCCACCAGACGCCGCCCTGGCTGCGGGAAAACGCGAACGGCAGCGCCCACAGCTCGAACGACATCACATTGCCATCCTTGCGCATCACCTCGGGAAAGGCCACCGCGTCGCGCGCGCTGTTCACCAGCAGCTGGCGCGCCGCCGGCTCCGCCCCCAATGACAGCTGCGCCTCGGTGAACACCGCTTGGTCGCCGGCCAACAACGCCATTTGCACCGCTGCCGCCAACTGCGCGCCCTCCATCGGCTTGCCTACCGCCTGGCGCGCCTGCTCCGCCAGCTTGCCTACCGCCAGCTGCCGCTCCGCCGGCGGCAGCGGCTTGGTCGGCCCGATGCGCATTTCGCGCGGCTCCGGACCGGCCGCGTCGCGATCGGCATAGGCCTTGTGCAAGCGCTGGTAGACGCGCATCGCCTCGTCACAGATATCCTGCAGCTCGCCGACGCTGGGCTCGATTTCGTCGTAGAAATTGAAGTCGAATAGCCTCAAACGCAGATTGCAGACATAGATGGTGAGGCTTTCCTCCTCGTCATACAGCATCGCGCTCGCGAGGCCATCGCGTTCGCGGCCAGGGAAGTCGGTATCGTCATTGCCCACCAGGCGGCAGACAAAGGCGGGAGATTCGGTATGCATCAGGTACTCGGCGCCCTCCAAACCCTGCTCGTCAACGGCATCGCCGAAAATGAAGCGGTTGGGCAGGTAGGGTTCGCCCCGAATACGGGCATTGCGCGGCAGGGATTTCATCAGGCGACACTATCTACGTTTACAAGCACCTATTGTAGCGCCGCCATCCTCTGGCTTGAAGCCTGCCGCGCGATTTACTACCGCGCCGCAACAATCCTCGCCAAACTGGTCCGTTGCCGGCCGCCGGCATCGAAGTTGCCCTCATGCAGCCAGGCTTCAAGCGCCACCCGGCGCGCCGGCCACTCATGGTCCAGGATGGAAAACCAGGCCGTATCCCGGTTGCGCCCCTTGTTGACGCGGGCCTGACGGAACAGACCTTCGAAGGTGAAGCCCAAACGCAAGGCGGCCTGCACCGACGGCGCGTTCTGCGCGTCGCATTTCCATTCGTAACGGCGGTAGCCAAGCTCGAACGCATTGCGCATCATCAGATACATCGCCTCGGTGGCCAGCCGGCTGCGCTGCAGGCGAGGCGAAAAATTGAGAAAACCCACCTCGATGCTGCCATCAGCCGGCGCGATGCGCAGATAGCTGCACAGGCCGATCGCCGCGTCGTCGCGCGCGTCGACGATCGCGTAGAACTGCGGGTCGTCTAGCGCCTCGTTCGCCGCCACCCATTGCTGCCAGTCTTCCAAACGGAAAAACGGGCCGTGGCTGAGATAGGTCCAGTTCGCGCCGCCCGGCATCCGATGCAGCTCGTCGAACAACTGCGCGCCATGGCGCCCCAGGCTCAACGGCTCCACCCGGCAATAGCGTCCAGCCAACAGGCTGCGCGGCGGATGCCGCGCCCCCTCCCACTCAACCGGCATGCCTACCATCTGGCCATTCGCGTTCGCTTCCGCCGGCTGCGCCAGCGCATCCCAATCAGCACGCATCGCACACCTCCTTGCCGCAACCCGCATCGCGGGTGGTGGCGTAGCCGTCGCGCCTCCACCAATCCAGGCCGCCCTGCAGCTCCTTCACCTTGAATCCCAGCTTCGCCAGCTTCAGCGCACCCTTGGTCGAGCCGTTGCAACCGATGCCGTCACAGAACGCCACCAGCGTGATATCCCGCGGCAGGTCGGCGGTGCTTTCCATCGTCATCAGCCGGTGCGGATGGCTGAGCGCGCCGGGGATGGTTTCATGGCCGAATGCTTCGGCGCTGCGGGTATCGATCAGAAGCAGCGAGCGGCCACCTTCCGCCAGCGCTTGCGCCACATCGGCGGCATCGATCTCGTAAGCCAGCTTGGCTTCGTAAAACTCCTGTTGGCTGATCATGGAGCCTGTCCTTCTGCGTGCATGGAATACTGTTATGCTAAGTTCAAAGTCATCACCAGAAAAGCTCCACTTAAGCCAATTCAATGGAACCACTTTGAGCAACGATTGGATAGTCGATTACCTGCAGCCCCGGCTGACGCGCAATGGCCCCGAGCATTTGTCGCGCCAGCTCTATCGACAGCTGCGCGAATTGATACGCTTGCGCCGGCTGGCCGGCGGCAGCGCGCTGCCCGCCAGCCGCGCGCTGGCGCAGACGCTGCGGCTAGGCCGCAATACCGTGCTTTCCGCCTATGATCAGCTTGCGGCCGAAGGCTATCTGGAAAGCCGTCACGGATCGGGCACCTATGTCTGCGACGCCTTCGGCGACGCAGCGCCCCAACCCGCCCACGCCGATACGCTCCCGCGCCAGCTTTCCCTCCGCGGCCAAGCCCTGGCCAATGCCAGCCGTTTGCCTGCCCGCAAGCTCGGCGCCTTCGTGCCGGGCCAGCCCGAACTGGGGCTCTTTCCCCACAAGCAATGGCAACAATGCTTGAGCCGGCGGCAACGGAGCGCGCCGCTGGCATGGCTGCACTATCAGCATCAAGGCGGATTGCCCGAGTTGCGCGCCATCCTCAGCCAATACCTGCATTTGACGCGATCGGTCCGCTGCCAATCGGAACAGGTCGTCATCGTTCCCGGTGCCCAAAGCGCGCTGACCTTGCTGGCCCAGCTGCTGGCCGAGCCCGGAGACACCGCCTGGATAGAAGAGCCCGGCTATACCGGAGCGCAGGCCGCCATGCTGGCCGCGGGCCTGCGCTGCCAGGCCATCCGCGTTGATTCGCAGGGGCTGTTGCCGGATCCGGCAGCCGACCCGCCGCGACTCATCTATGCCACGCCCGCCCACCAGTACCCGACCGGCGCGGTGATGAGCCTGCCGCGACGGCTGGAGCTGCTGGCGCAGGCCCGCCGCCACGACAGCTGGATCGTGGAGGATGATTACGATGGCGAATTCTGCTACGCCTCGGCACCGCTGGCCGCGCTGCAAAGCCTGGATCAAGACGGCCGCGTGATCTATGTCGGCACCTTCAGCAAAGTAATGTTCCCCGGGCTGAAGCTAGCCTACCTGGTGCTGCCGGCCGAGTTGGTCGATCCCTACCGCCGCTGCCAGGCCAGGCTGCAAGGCGAGGGCAGTTACCTCCAGCAGGCCGCGGTGGCCGACTTCATCGAGCAAGGCCACTTCGCCCGCCATATCCGGCATATGCGCGAGCTGTACCAGCGGCGTCAGCAACTGCTACGGCACGCATTGGAACAACGCCTCGGCTCGGCCCTTCCCCTGCATGGCGGCGATGCCGGCATGCATCTGCTGGCGGAACTGCCGGATGGTTTCGATGAGTGGGAACTGCAAGCGGCTGCGGCGGAGCGCCAGCTGTGGCTGCGCCCGCTGGCCCGCCATTTTCTGGACACGCCCTACCGCAACGGACTGGTATTGGGCTACGCCGGCATCGCCGACCACGCGATGCGCCCCGCCGTGCAACAATTGGCGGACTTGCTGGAAACGAGACTGCAATGACAAAACCGACGCTGCTGGTCAGCGCCTGCCTGCTGGGACAGCCTGTGCGCTACGATGGCCAATCCAAACCGTTGTCCAGCCCGCGATGGACAACCTTGAGGCAACGCTTCGACCTGATTCCCGTCTGTCCGGAATGCCTGGGCGGGCTACCCACCCCCAGGCCCGCCGCCGAGATTGTCGGAGGAAACGGCGGCGATGCCTTGGCCGGCGTGGCTCGCATCCAGAGCGCAGACGGCGATGACGTCAGCGCCGCCTTCATCGCCGGCGCGGAGCGCACCCTGAATGCGGCCCTGCAGCATGGCTGCGCCCAGGCACTGCTCAAAGCCAACAGCCCCTCCTGCGGCAACCGCCGGATTTACGACGGCAGTTTTTCAGCCACGCTGCGCGATGGACAGGGCGTAGCCGCCAGCCTGCTGGAACGAAATGGCATCGCCGTCTGGAATGAAACCGAAATCGACAGCCTGCTGGATCCCGAGCCACCGCAAGCAGTTTGACTGCCCGGCAAGATCCCAGTCGCCAACCGCTCGAGCGGATGCGGTGCCCGCAAAGACCATCTTGAAACGCCAAAGCCCCGCCGGGGACCGGTCGGGGCTGGACGTCGCGCGATCCGCGCGCGCAAAGCACAAAGCCCAGCTCGTGTGAGCTGGGCTTCGTTATGGGGCGTCTGGCGGTGTCCTACTTTCACATGGCGAATGCCACACTATCATCGGCGCTAAGGCGTTTCACGGTCCTGTTCGGGATGGGAAGGCGTGGGACCACCTCGCTAAGGCCACCAGACATAAACTGGCACAAACTTGAAGAAGCCTGGGCTGGTATTCAACCAACCCGCATATATTCGGTATTTGATGTACTTCGCACATCCACTCTCGTCGCCTAGCCTTGCTAAGCCACTCAAATGATAGGATCAAGCCTCACGAGCAATTAGTATCGGTTAGCTTCACGCCTCACAGCGCTTCCACACCCGACCTATCAACGTCCTGGTCTCGAACGACTCTTCAGGGAGGTCAAGCCTCCAGGGAAGTCTCATCTTCAGGCAAGTTTCCCGCTTAGATGCTTTCAGCGGTTATCTCTTCCGAACTTAGCTACCCGGCTATGCCACTGGCGTGACAACCGGTACACCAGAGGTTCGTCCACTCCGGTCCTCTCGTACTAGGAGCAGCCCCCGTCAAACTTCCAACGCCCACTGCAGATAGGGACCAAACTGTCTCACGACGTTTTGAACCCAGCTCACGTACCACTTTAAATGGCGAACAGCCATACCCTTGGGACCGGCTACAGCCCCAGGATGTGATGAGCCGACATCGAGGTGCCAAACACCGCCGTCGATGTGAACTCTTGGGCGGTATCAGCCTGTTATCCCCGGAGTACCTTTTATCCGTTGAGCGATGGCCCTTCCATTCAGAACCACCGGATCACTATGTCCTGCTTTCGCACCTGCTCGACTTGTCGGTCTCGCAGTTAAGCTACCTTTTGCCATTGCACTATCAGCACGATTTCCGACCGTACCTAGGTAACCTTCGAACTCCTCCGTTACACTTTGGGAGGAGACCGCCCCAGTCAAACTGCCTACCATGCACTGTCCCCAATCCGGATCACGGACCAAGGTTAGAACCTCAAACACACCAGGGTGGTATTTCAAGGACGGCTCCACTGAAACTAGCGTCTCAGCTTCAAAGCCTCCCACCTATCCTACACAAGTCTGTTCAAAGTCCAATGCAAAGCTACAGTAAAGGTTCACGGGGTCTTTCCGTCTAGCAGCGGGTAGATTGCATCTTCACAAACACTTCAACTTCGCTGAGTCTCAGGAGGAGACAGTGTGGCCATCGTTACGCCATTCGTGCGGGTCGGAACTTACCCGACAAGGAATTTCGCTACCTTAGGACCGTTATAGTTACGGCCGCCGTTTACCGGGGCTTCGATCAAGAGCTTGCACCCCATCACTTAACCTTCCGGCACCGGGCAGGCGTCACACCGTATACGTCCACTTTCGTGTTGGCACAGTGCTGTGTTTTTGTTAAACAGTCGCAGCCACCTATTCTCTGCGACCTGTCAAAGCTCCTCCCGCAGGGGATTCACCTCAACAGGCATACCTTCTCCCGAAGTTACGGTATCAATTTGCCGAGTTCCTTCTCCTGAGTTCTCTCAAGCGCCTTAGAATTCTCATCCTGCCCACCTGTGTCGGTTTGCGGTACGGTTCTTATGCAGCTGAAGCTTAGTGGCTTTTCCTGGAAGCGTGGTATCAGTCACTTCAGGTCCGTAGACCCTCGTCATCACTTCTCGGCCTTAAGGAGCGGCGGATTTGCCTACCACTCCAGCCTACCGGCTTAAACAGACTATTCCAACAGTCTGATGACCTAACCTTCTCCGTCCCCACATCGCACTGCATAAAAGTACGGGAATTTTAACCCGTTTCCCATCGACTACGCTTTTCAGCCTCGCCTTAGGGGCCGACTCACCCTACGCCGATGAACGTTGCGTAGGAAACCTTGGGCTTTCGGCGAGCGGGCTTTTCACCCGCTTTATCGCTACTCATGTCAGCATTCGCACTTCTGATATCTCCAGCATCCCTTACGAGACACCTTCACAGACCTACAGAACGCTCCCCTACCACGGACGCTTACGCGCCCATCCGCAGCTTCGGTTATCAGTTTGAGCCCCGTTACATCTTCCGCGCAGGACGACTCGACCAGTGAGCTATTACGCTTTCTTTAAATGATGGCTGCTTCTAAGCCAACATCCTGGCTGTCTGGGCCTTCCCACTTCGTTTACCACTTAACTGATCATTTGGGACCTTAGCTGGCGGTCTGGGTTGTTTCCCTCTTGACGATGGACGTTAGCACCCACCGTCTGTCTCCCATGCTCGCACTTTCCGGTATTCAGAGTTTGCCATGGTTTGGTAAATCGCAATGACCCCCTAGCCATAACAGTGCTTTACCCCCGGAAGTGATACATGAGGCACTACCTAAATAGTTTTCGGGGAGAACCAGCTATCTCCGAGTTTGTTTAGCCTTTCACCCCTATCCACAGCTCATCCCCTAGTTTTGCAACACTAGTGGGTTCGGACCTCCAGTGCGTGTTACCGCACCTTCATCCTGGCCATGGATAGATCACTCGGTTTCGGGTCTACGCCCAGCAACTAAAGCGCCCTATTCGGACTCGGTTTCCCTACGCCTCCCCTATTCGGTTAAGCTTGCTACTGAACGTAAGTCGCTGACCCATTATACAAAAGGTACGCAGTCACGGAACAAGTCCGCTCCCACTGTTTGTATGCATCCGGTTTCAGGTTCTATTTCACTCCCCTCCCGGGGTTCTTTTCGCCTTTCCCTCACGGTACTGGTTCACTATCGGTCGATCACGAGTATTTAGCCTTGGAGGATGGTCCCCCCATATTCAGACAGGATTTCGCGTGTCCCGCCCTACTTCTCGTATGCTTAGTACCAAGAATGCGTTTTCGTGTACGGGGCTATCACCCACTACGGCGGTCCTTTCCATGAACCTTCCACTAACGCAATCTCTATCACATACAGGCTGTTCCGCGTTCGCTCGCCACTACTTACGGAATCTCGGTTGATTTCTTTTCCTCGAGTTACTTAGATGTTTCAGTTCACTCGGTTCGCCTCCTCTGACCTATGTATTCAGTCAGGGATACCGCCTAAGCGGTGGGTTTCCCCATTCGGACATCGCGGGATCAAAGCTCTATTGCCAGCTCCCCCGCGCTTTTCGCAGGCTTACACGTCCTTCATCGCCTGTGATCGCCAAGGCATCCACCAGATGCACTTAGTCGCTTGACCCTATCATTTCAGCAGCCTAAACCACTAAAACAACAAGATGTGTTTGTGCGACGACTGCACCGCCCCTTTTGATATGGCGACGCAGCCTTAGATACAATCAAATACCCAAGATGACGATTTGTCCGCATGCAGAATTAACTGCATGCCTTCATCTCGCCGTCTCAATATATTCGGCTTCTTCAGTTTGTTAAAGATCGGGCGTTTATACAACGCAAACAGAATCAAACTTCTCAATTTGATTTTGTTTGCATTGAGTGGTGGAGGATGACGGGATCGAACCGACGACCCCCTGCTTGCAAAGCAGGTGCTCTCCCAACTGAGCTAATCCCCCAACTGGTGGGTCTGGTAGGACTCGAACCTACGACCCCTGCGTTATCAACACAGTGCTCTAACCAGCTGAGCTACAAACCCAGTAAACTTCTCTGCGCCAGGCCTCTCGACCCGGCTGCCCTTAACTACAAATAACCGATAGGCTGTAAGTGCTTGGCAATCGCCATTCTCTAGAAAGGAGGTGATCCAGCCGCAGGTTCCCCTACGGCTACCTTGTTACGACTTCACCCCAGTCATGAATCCCACCGTGGTAAGCGGCCTCCTTGCGGTTAGCCTACCCACTTCTGGTGAAACTCACTCCCATGGTGTGACGGGCGGTGTGTACAAGACCCGGGAACGTATTCACCGCAGCATGCTGATCTGCGATTACTAGCGATTCCGACTTCACGCACTCGAGTTGCAGAGTGCGATCCGGACTACGATCGGTTTTCTGAGATTAGCTCCACCTCGCGGCTTGGCAACCCTCTGTACCGACCATTGTATGACGTGTGAAGCCCTGCTCATAAGGGCCATGAGGACTTGACGTCATCCCCACCTTCCTCCGGTTTGTCACCGGCAGTCTCATTAGAGTGCCCAACTTAATGATGGCAACTAATGACAAGGGTTGCGCTCGTTGCGGGACTTAACCCAACATCTCACGACACGAGCTGACGACAGCCATGCAGCACCTGTGTTACGGCTCCCTTTCGGGCACCAAGATATCTCTACCAAGTTCCGTACATGTCAAGAGCAGGTAAGGTTTTTCGCGTTGCATCGAATTAATCCACATCATCCACCGCTTGTGCGGGTCCCCGTCAATTCCTTTGAGTTTTAACCTTGCGGCCGTACTCCCCAGGCGGTCAACTTCACGCGTTAGCTACGCTACCAAGGATTCAAACCCCCAACAGCTAGTTGACATCGTTTAGGGCGTGGACTACCAGGGTATCTAATCCTGTTTGCTCCCCACGCTTTCGTGCATGAGCGTCAGTGTCATCCCAGGGGGCTGCCTTCGCCATCGGTATTCCTCCACATCTCTACGCATTTCACTGCTACACGTGGAATTCTACCCCCCTCTGACGCACTCTAGTCGTGCAGTCTCCAATGCCGTTCCCAGGTTGAGCCCGGGGCTTTCACATCAGACTTGCACAACCGCCTGCGCACGCTTTACGCCCAGTAATTCCGATTAACGCTTGCACCCTACGTATTACCGCGGCTGCTGGCACGTAGTTAGCCGGTGCTTATTCTTCCGGTACTGTCATCCCCGCCAGGTATTAACCAGCGGGATTTCCTCCCGAACAAAAGTCCTTTACAACCCGAAGGCCTTCTTCAGACACGCGGCATGGCTGGATCAGGCTTGCGCCCATTGTCCAAAATTCCCCACTGCTGCCTCCCGTAGGAGTCTGGGCCGTGTCTCAGTCCCAGTGTGGCGGATCATCCTCTCAGACCCGCTACTGATCGTCGCCTTGGTGAGCTCTTACCTCACCAACTAGCTAATCAGACGTCGGCTGCTCGTATAACGTGAGGCCTTACGGTCCCCCACTTTCCCCCTCAGGGCGTATGCGGTATTAATCCGGCTTTCGCCGAGCTATCCCCCATTACACGGTACATTCCGACGCATTACTCACCCGTTCGCCACTCGTCAGCGGTGCAAGCACCCTGTTACCGTTCGACTTGCATGTGTAAAGCATGCCGCCAGCGTTCAATCTGAGCCAGGATCAAACTCTTCAGTTCAATCTCAAGCAAATTTTCTGGCACGCAAGTTCAAAGAAATAAACAAGTATCTCTTATCTCTTGCAGTGCAAGTGTTCGGCTTTCGCCAAGCACTTACACCTATCGGTTATTCGTTCTGTTAAAGAGCAGTGCTGTCCGCTGCGTCGTCTTCACCGGAACCGTTTCGTTTCCGCTGTTTCGTTCGCTGCGTCAGCTGAGGAGGCGAACTATACGCCCGGGCCCCTGACCCGTCAACACCTTTCTGTAAAGAAATTGAAAAAATCTGGTCAAAACACTGTAAGCCACTGATAACAATAGAAACGGTCTCCGCAAGCTTTCTGAACCGCTTCCGCTAGCCTGCCGGCCGCCATGAATGGATAATCTCCGGTCCCTCCTTTTCATGCAGTTTCGAACGTGAACCACAAGACCTGGATCTTCGACCTCGACGACACCCTCCACCACGCCAGCGGCGGCATCTTCGACCATATCAACAAGCTGATGACCGAATACATGATGCGCCATCTCGGCGTGGACGAGACGGAGGCCTGCGCGCTGCGCTCCCGCTACTGGGCGCAATACGGCGCCACCATGCACGGCCTGTCCACCCATCACGGCATCGACCCGCAGCAGTTCCTGATCGAAACCCACCCGGTGGAAGTACTGGAACAATGGCTGCAATTCGAAGACCGGCTGGCGGAAAACCTCAGCGTCCTTCCCGGCCGCAAGATCATCCTGTCCAACGGCCCGCAGCACTATGTGGAAGGCATTCTGCAGCGGATGCGGATTCAGCATCATTTCGAATCGGTATACGGCGTGGAACGGCTGAACTATATCCCCAAGCCCCACCTTGACGCCTTCCACACCGTGCTGGCCCGCGAAGGCCTGAATCCCGCGCATTGCATCATGGTGGAAGACTCCCTGCCCAATCTGCTGACAGCGAAGGAGCTGGGCATGACCACCATCTGGGTCAGCCGCGAGCCGCGCAAACCTGCCCACGTCGACCACCGCGTCGAGAAAATAAGCCAGCTGCTTCGGCTGCATCTGGATTAGGCCAGCGAACATATATAGAAAAAGGCCGGGAAACTTCCCGGCCTTTTTATTGGACAACGCGGATACGCTTATTTCAGCTTGATCTCGGACCACACCTTGTTCAGCTCGCGGCGATCCTTGGTGTTCAGATCATGCAGCTGCTGCAAGCGCGGCAGGTCGGTGGTGGTGGGGAAGATCGCCGGGATCTTGGTCAGCTCGGTCTTGACGAACTTGCCGGCGGCGGCGTTCGGATTGCCGTTGCCCATCTCGTTGGTCAGGCCGGCGGCATTCTTGCCGTCCAGCATGAAGTTGATGAACTTGTAGGCCAGGTCCTTGCGCGGCGCATCCTTCAACACCACGAAGTTGTCCAGCGACAGGGTATTGCCCTCCTTCTGCAGGCTGAAGTTCAGCGCGAAAGCGCGCTTGGCCTTCTTGGCGTCCTGCTGGGCCTGGAACATATCGTTGGAGTAGCCGAAGGCGACATAGATGTTGCCGACGGTCAGTTCCTTGATATAGGACTGGTTGTTGAAGGCGGCCCAGTACGGCTTGGCTTTCAGGATCACGTCGCGGGCGGCTTTCCAGTCGGCCGGATTGGTGGAGTTGGCCGGCTTGCCCAGGTACATCAGCGCGGCGGAGATCAGCTCGCGCTGCGAATCCAGCACGGTGACCTTGCCCTTGATCTTGGACAGCAGCGCCGGATCGAAGATCAGCGCCCAGCTGTTGACCTTGTCGCTCAGGCCCAGTTGCTTCAGCTTGGTCTCGTTGTAGCCGATCAGCGTGGTGGTGAACGCGTACGGGGCGGAGTACTTGTTGCCCTTGTCGAAGAAGCTGTTCAGGTAGCCCGGATTCAGGTTCTTGAAATTGGGCAGCTGGGCCTTGTCCAGCGGTTGGGCCTTGCCCTGCTTGATCAGCGCGTCGACGGCGAAGCCGGTCGGCACCACGATGTCGTAGCCCTTGGCGCCGGCGGCCAGCTTGGCCAGCAGCTCTTCGTTGTCGCCATAATAATCCTGCACCAGCTTGCACTTGCAATAGGCCTCGAAACTCTTGGCCGCGCTCTCGGACAGGTAGTTGTTCCAGTTGTACAGATGCAGCTCTTCGGCGGCGAACGCCTGGGTGGAGGCCGCCAGCGCCAGCAGCGCGAGGATCTTCTTCATTTCGTTTCCTTTGTATTGCACAGCTTGGTGGTACTACGAGTTAACCGGGAGACACCCCCTCGCGTCGCCCGGGTGCGGCGGCGACGGCAAGGCATTATGCTGCAACGCAAAACGCCTTGCCGCCGGATCGGCCTTTCGGCCTGGCGGCTCAGCCGTTGGCGCGCAAGGCGCTCGGCGAAACCTTGGAGGCGATGACGATCAACGCCAGCGTCAGCAGCATCAGCAAGGATGACACCGCGTTCACTTCCGGCGTCACCGCGATCTTGATCATCGAATAGATCTCCAGCGGCAGCATGCTGGCGCCGGCGCCGGCGGTGAAGAAGGTGATCACGAAGTCGTCGATCGACAGCGTGAACGCCATCAGCGCGCCGGCGATGATGCCGGGCTTGATCACCGGCAGCGTGATCAGGCGGAAGGCCTGGAACGGCGTGGCGCCCAGATCGCGCGCGGCTTCCACCAGGCTGTCGTCCATGCCCTGCATCCGCGCCCGCACCACGATGGCGACGAAGCCGATGCAGAAGGCGATGTGCGACAGCAGGATGGTGACGAAGCCCAGCTCCAGGATGCCGATCAGCTGGTTGACGATGACGAAGAAGATCACCAGCGACACTCCCATCAGCAGCTCGGGGATGGCGATCGGCGTCAGCACCAGGAAGGGCAGCAGCCTCAGCTTGTACTTATGCAGCGCGATGCCGGCCAGCGTGCCCAGAATGGTGGCGAAGAAACTGGCGATGATGCCGATCAGCAGCGAGTTGCCGGCCGCGGTCAGCATCTTCTCGTTGTGGAACAGCTTCTGGTACCACTTCAGCGTGAAGCCCACCCACTCGGCGTTCAGGCGCGAATCGTTGAACGAATACAGCACCACGATGACCAGCGGCAGGTACAGGAACAGATAGGTCAGGCCGGCCGAAGCCCACAGCCATTTGGATTGTTTCTTAGCCACGCGCCTTCCCCTTTCTGGCCACCGCGGCCCCCAGCACGGCGATCAGCAGCACGCCGCCGGTCAGCATGATCGACAGCACCGAACCGAACGGCCAGTCGCGGGTGTCCAGGATCTGTTGCTTGATCAGGTTGCCTATCATGATGGATTCGGTGCCGCCCAGGATATCCGGGATGGCGAACATGCCCAGCGCCGGGATGAACACCAGCGCCGAGCCGGCGAACACGCCGGGCAGGCTCAGCGGCCAGGTCACGCGCCAGAAGCGCTGCCAGGCGTTGGCGCCCAGATCCTGCGCGGCGTCCAGCAAGGCCATGTCGTGCTTTTCCAGGTTAGCGTACAGCGGCAGCACCATGAAGGGCAGATGCACGTACACCAGGCCGACGATAACCGCGAACGAGGTGAACAGCAGCCGCACCGGCTCGAAGCCCAGCGTAGTCAGCACCAGGTTCAGCGCCTTGGTGAACGCCGACTGCGGCCCCAGGATGATCATCCACGCGTAGATGCGGATCAGGAAGTTGGACCAGAACGGCAAGATCACCAACAGCAGCAGCAGATCGCGGTACTTCTTGCCGGAGCGGGCGATCAGCCAGGCCAGCGGGTAGGCCATCAGCAGGCAGACCACGGTGGTGGTCAGCGCGTAGCCGGCCGACTTGATGAACAGCTCGATGTACAGCGGCTCTTCCACCAGGCGGTGGAAATTGTCCAGGGTCAGCTCCCAGACGCGCTGGCCGTCCTCGATGGTGAACAGCGGCGCCAGGCCGCCGTAGTCGCCTGGCTGGCGGAACGCGGCCACCAGCATGATCAGCGACGGGATCAGGAAGAACAATACCAGATACAGCAAGGGGGGCCAGGACAGCGCCCACTTGCCGAAACGATCACGCATCGCCATCGCTTACTCCGTCAGGAAACTGCCGGCGTCGAAACGCCAGGCGACTTCGACCACGTCGCCGTCGTCGAAGAACTTGGCCACGCCGGGAATATTGTTGGGCTGCATCGCCTCCACCAACACGCCGTCGGCCACCTCCACCACGTAGAGGGTGACGTCGCCCAGGTACAGGCAATCATGGACGCGGCCCTTGAAATAGGCCTCGTCCGGCAGTTCCGGCAGCTCCTTGTCGAGCTTCACCTTCTCCGGCCGCAGCGCCAGCCAGCCCTGCTGGCCTTCCTTCACCCCCGGCACCGCCTGGCACTTGACGTCGCCGCAGCCCTTCAGCGCCACGGTCATGGCGTCGCCGTGCAAGGCCTTGACCTTGCCTTCCAGCACATTGCACTGGCCGAGGAAGTCGGCGACGAAGCGGTTCTTCGGATAGCTGTACAGCTTCTCCGGCGCGTCCAGCTGCTCCACCTTGCCGTGGCTCATCACCGCGATGCGGTGCGACAGCGCCAGCGCCTCGCCCTGATCGTGGGTGACGTAGACGAAGGTGATGCCCACCTCTTTCTGCAGATTGATCAGCTCGATCTGCATTTCCTCGCGCAGCTTGGCGTCGAGCGCGGACAACGGCTCGTCCAGCAGCAACAGGCGCGGACGATCCACCAGCGCGCGGGCGATGGCCACGCGCTGGCGCTGGCCGCCGGACATCTCGTGCGGGTAGCGGTCGCCGAACTGGGTCAGGCGCACGTCTTCCAGCAATTCGTCCACCTGGGCGGCGATCTTGCGCTTGTCCCACTTGGCCATTTTCAGCGGGAAGGCGATGTTCTCGCGCACCGTCATGTGCGGGAACAGCGCGTAGCTCTGGAACACGGTGTGCACCGGACGCTTCTCCGGCGCCACCTGCGACATGTCCTGGCCATCCAGCAGGATCTGGCCGGCATCCGGCTGCTCGAAACCGGCCAGCATGCGCAGCAAGGTGGTCTTGCCGCAGCCGGAGGGTCCCAGCAGGGTGAAGAACTCGCCCGCCTCGACCGACAGGCTGACGTCGTTGACAGCCGTGTAGTCGCCAAAGCGTTTGACCACGTTTTTGATTTCCAGGAGAGCCATCTATCTTCCCCGCCACGAAAAAGGGCGCCATTTTAACAAAAAATCGGTTTCCGGGGCCGCGAAAATCCCTTGTAAATTCAAGACCTCAGCTCACTTTTCCGCCTGGCGCGCCCGACAAGTCAAGCCGGCGGGATAAGTTGCTCTTTTCACTGATAAAAACCCGCGCGTCCCCTCTTCCGGATGACGCGAAAAACTTCGAATGGTTCTCATTGAAATGATGCATTTTGACAACAAACTTGTCTGAAACATGCGATTCATGTCGCCAAGCGCTGATTTTCATGTCGCCGCCGCGACAAATGCCCCGCCCTTTTCCAACCTGGCATGCCGATTCCGCGGATCAGCCAGCGGCCAGCATTGGCGACTTCCCCCGCGATGTCAATATCATCAATCGTTTACATTTCACCGCAATGCAAAAGGACGCCCGCAGGCGTCCTCGCATGACCGATGGTCCGGCTGGATCAGAACTTGGTGCCGACGCCGATGCCGAACACCCACGGATCGACATGCAGCGTGCCCAGCTTGGCGCCGCCGAGCTTGTCGGCGGTCACGTCGGTCTGGATCCACAGCTTCTTCACGTCCACGTTGACGAACCAGCTCTTGTTGATCGCGTAGTCGGCGCCGATCTGCAGCGCCGGGCCGAAGCTGTTGTTCTTCACGCTCAGCGGCGTGCCCAAGGCATTCAGCCCCGTGCTGTAGAAGCGGGTGTAGTTGATGCCGGCGCCGACATACGGACGGAAGGTCGCTTCCGGCGCGAAGTGGTATTGGGCGGTCAGCGTCGGCGGCAGCACGGATACTTTGCCGATATCCGCGCCGTTGGCGGTGATCTTGTGGCGGGAAGTGCCCAGGATCAGCTCGGCGCCGATATTGTTGGTGATCATGTAGGTGAAGTCGATTTCCGGCACCGTCGAGCTCTTGGCTTCGACATTCAGGCCCGGCACCAGGCCGGAATTGCTCCAGCTGCTGGACGGCGCGACATTGATCACGCGGAAACGTGCCAGAATGTCGCCTTGGGCGGCGAACGCGCCGGCGGACAGCATGCCGATCATGGCGGCGAGTGCGAGCTTCTTCATTTCTGTTCTCCAATGAGTCAAGTAATGCCGCCATGAACCATGCCGGCGTTGACAGCCATGCACGCCGGCAGTAGCGTGCGACGTCCGCAGGCAGATTATCCAAGCCCTTCCTCTCACACTTTGCGTCAGATCATGAAAAAGTCATGAAATATGCCGATCTACGGGAATTCATCGCCCAACTTGAACAAAAACAGCTGCTGAAGCGCATTAAGACGCCGGTATCGCCCCACCTGGAAATGACCGAAATCGGCGACCGGGTGCTGAAGGCCGGCGGCCCCGCGCTGCTGTTCGAACAACCGGTCCATGACGGCCGCCGCTACGACTTCCCGGTGCTGGCCAACCTGTTCGGCACGCCCGAGCGCGTGGCGATGGGCATGGGCGCGGAAGACGTGATGCAGCTCAGGGAGATAGGCAAGACGCTGGCCTATCTGAAGGAGCCGGAGCCGCCCAAGGGGTTGAAGGACGCCTGGGACAAGCTGCCGCTGTTGAAGCAGGTGCTGTCGATGGCGCCCAAGGAAGTGAAGAAGGCGCCGTGCCAGGACATCGTCAGGGAAGGAGAGGCGGTGGACCTCGGCAAGCTGCCGATCCAGCACTGCTGGCCCGGCGACGCCGCGCCGCTGATCACCTGGGGCCTGACCGTCACCCGCGGCCCCAACAAGAAGCGGCAGAACCTCGGCATCTACCGCCAGCAGGTGATAGGCAAGAACCGCGTGATCATGCGCTGGCTGGCCCACCGCGGCGGCGCGCTGGATTACCGCGAGTTCCGCCAGCAAAACCCGGATAAACCCTATCCGGTGGCGGTGGTGCTGGGCTGCGACCCGGCGACGATACTGGGCGCGGTGACCCCGGTGCCGGACACGCTGTCCGAATACCAGTTCGCCGGCCTGTTGCGCGGCAGCCGCACCGAACTGGTCCGGTGCATCGGCTCGGACCTGCAGGTGCCGGCCCGCGCGGAGATCGTGCTGGAAGGCCACATCCACCCCGACGACATGGCGATGGAAGGCCCCTACGGCGACCACACCGGCTACTACAACGAGCAGGACAGCTTCCCGGTGCTGACCATAGACCGGATCACGATGCGCGAGAATCCGATCTACCACAGCACCTACACCGGCAAGCCGCCGGACGAGCCGGCCATCCTGGGCGTGGCGCTGAACGAGGTGTTCGTGCCCATCCTGCAGAAGCAGTTTCCGGAGATCGTCGATTTCTACCTGCCGCCGGAAGGCTGCAGCTACCGGATGGCCATCGTCAGCATCAAGAAGCAGTACCCCGGCCACGCCAAGCGGGTGATGATGGGTTGCTGGAGCTTCTTGCGCCAGTTCATGTACACCAAGTTCATCGTGGTGGTGGACGACGACGTGAATACTCGGGACTGGAAGGAAGTGATCTGGGCGATCACCACCCGGATGGACCCGGTGCGCGACACCACGCTGATCGACCACACGCCGATCGACTATCTGGACTTCGCCAGCCCGATCTCCGGCCTGGGCGGCAAGATGGGCCTGGACGCCACCAACAAGATGCCGGGCGAGACCAACCGCGAATGGGGCACGCCCATCGTGATGGACGACGCGGTCAAGGCGCGCGTCGACGCCTTGTGGAGCGAGCTGGGGCTGTAACGCCCGCCGCCAAGCAAAAGCCGGGTATGTCTGGCTTTTTTTCATGCCCGCGCGGCGTCACGCCGGCAAGCGATGGACGATGGCCAGCCAGCCGACGGCTCCGCCGCTTGCGCTGAGGGCGACGGCCTCGTTCTCCAACAGCAGCAGGCCGCCATCCGGCAGCGCCTCTCCGCCGCAGTTCCACGCGCCGCGCTGCAGATACAGCAAGACCAGGTCGGCGGCCGCCAGCCGCACCGCGTCCCCATCCGCCGGCGACAGCCGCTCCAGATCGCCGCGCCCCCAGTCGCGCGCCAGCATCAGATTGCAATCGCGCAAGGCTCCGCCCAGCAGCCGGCACTGGATGCCGATCTCGCCGGTGAAAGCCACCACCTGGCCCGGCGCGTCCAGCGTCAGCCGGCGGCCATCGGCCAGGCTCAGTTCCATGCCCTCGCCTTCCAGCAGGCCCAGTTGGCGGTCCACCCCGGCGAAATGCGAAAACGGCCCGCCCTCCGCCACTTCGGCGATGGACATCCGCACGGCGAACGCGTCGCGCCGCTGCGGATGCGGCAGCCGGAACAGCTCGCGGGTGCGGCCGCCGCCATTGGCCCACGGCATGTCCAGAAAACTCTGCGGGCTCAATACGCGCATGCGGACTCCTGAAAAAATGAACGCCCATCCAGCATGATGCCGGATGGGCGTTCCGCTGAACAGCCGCGCTCAGCGCTCGGCTTCAGCGCCTTGCAAAATCACCTCCCTGCCGTACACCGGGCTTTCGGCGTAGCCGGCCGCCCGGTAGCGGATGGAATGGCCCAGCTGGCGGCGCAGCTGTTTCAGCGCCGCCTGGTCCAGCCCCTTGCCCGGCTCCGCTGGTCGTATCGCCAGCACCGCGCCGTCGCTGCGCTCTATCCCCAGCTTCACCAGCGGATAGGCGCCCACTTCCACCAGCACGCCGCGCTCCCAGGGCTGGCCGCCCATCGCCAGCAGCGAGGGCAGCAGGGCCAGCAGCCACAGCGCGCGCCACGTCACGGCTTCACCAGCAACAGATGGCTATTCGCCGGCACGGTGATCCGGGCCGCGCCGCGCGATACCGACAAGGCCTGGCGCCAGGTTTCCTTGCTGCTGTCGTTGCGCCAACCCACGTCGGATGCCTGGAAGCGCACCGCCGGCAGCGCCAGCGTCTTGCCGGCCGGGAAATACTGGTTGGCCGGCAGGGTGATGGTCTTGGCCGGGAAGCCGAAGCCCGCCACGTCCTGGCTATAGGCGCCCAGCCCCAGCGTGGTGGTCAGCCGCTGCAGCAGGCTGCTGTAATCGCCGCCGCCCACCGCGCGCAATCCGTCGTTCAAAGCGCTCTCTCCCTTGCTGGGGCCGGTCACCCACGGCTTCATCACGCCGGGGCCGAACTGGTGCAGCATCTGCATGCCCAGCGCCAGCGCCTTCGGATAGCAAGTGTAATCGTCGGCGGCGACGCTCCAACCCTTCAGATTGCACGCCGGCTTGGCCAGGAACTGCTCGAAATCGCCGCGCGGACGCAGGTCCGGATGCGAGTTGGCGTCGCGGCCGCGGCCGCCGGTGTAGGTATCGGCCGACACCAGGTAGCCCATGGTCTGGGCCGCCAGCTCGTTCTCCCACACCGTGGTCGGCGCCGAGCCCGGCTTCTGGCGCAGGATCTTGTTGTAAGCGTACAGCACGTGCAGGTACTCGTGCGCCATCGTCGACAGCGCCAGACTCGGGCCGTTGTCCTTCATCGACCAGTTGCCCGGGCTGTCGGCCTTGGCGAAAGTGTCCAGATCGATGAAGGTCACCAGCGCCTGGTTGCTCTTGCCGATCACGTCGGCGCAGTCGGCGTCGCCCTGGCACATGCTGGCCGCGGCTGAAGCCAGCAGCGCGTTGGTCCAGCGCACGTAGCCGAGCAGGCGGCCGCCGCTGGTCTTGGCCGGATCGTTGAGCCGGCTCAGCACCAGGTGCACGTCCTTGGTGTCGCCGGGCAGGGCCAGGCTGCGCCAGCTCGGGTGGATGTCGTTGCCCCAGGGCTCGCTGACCACGCTGGCTTCCAGCGGATAGACGCTGTTGGCGAAACGCTCCGCCAGCGCGTCGGCCTGGGTGTTGTCGACACTCACGTCCAGGCCGCCCTGGCCCCAGACATAGACCTTGCCGCCGCCGTTGGGCAGATCGCGCACCGCTTTCAGCGTGGTGGGGCTGTCGCCGTCCATGTCATGCCAGGTGCGCGCGTCGCCCAGCGCGTAGGCTTGCTGCTGCAGCGCGGCCTGCGCGCCGCTCAATTTGGCCGAATGCTGCAATTGCAGCCGTTGCAGCGCGCCGTTGCGGCTGTTCTTCGCCACCGCGTTCAGCACCGCCTGGCTCTCGGCCTCCAGGCGGTCCGCCACTTCACGGTCGGTGCCGCGCAGGCCGCTGCCGGAAAGCTTGAACTGGGTGGAGGTATCGCCGCCGCTGACGCGGACCAGCTCGGCCTGCCAGGCCGAGGTCACCGGGCCGGCGACTTGCAGCGTCTGGTCGCGGCCGGTGGTGTTGCTGTAACGGTAGACCGAGCCCGATGCCGCACCGCCGGCGCTGGCCGGCAACTTGCAGCTGCCGCCCGCGCAATCCAGCGTGCCGACCTCGACTCCGCTGGCGCTGCGCTGGTAAAAAGCGACCGAAGGCGCGCCGCCCGATCCGCTGTCGGCGGACGAGCTCCCGCCGCCGCCGCACGCGGTCACCATTACGCTCAGGATCACGGAAGCCAGGACTGTCTTTTTGATCTCTTTCATCACTTTGTCGTCTTTTTGTGGTTAATTTCTGAATACAATCTTGATATTAGCCACACGACATAAATCAACACAATGTCAATTTATTACAATTAATCGTCGGACAAATGCCGTCGCCTAGGCGGCTGAAGCGTCTCCATCCGGCAAACCTGCTATCATTCAGCGCATTTTCCGAACAAGGATCTACCATGGCATTCCTGCGCAACCCCAACTCCGCTCAAAGACTGAAACGGTTGAACGCCCGCCAGCGCAAGAAAATGCGCGTAGGCGAGTTCCGCGAGCTGGGTTTCCACCTGGTGGCCGAACTGCACGATGGCGCGGATGCCGACGCGCTGCTGGACGGCTGGCTGACCCGCTTCGACGAAGCCGGCATCAGCTTCGGCGGCCATTTCGACGGCAAGAACCGCCTGGAAGGCGTGGCCTTCCCGATCAGCGGCGTGCAGATCGACGAAGCGCTTCGCGGTGATCTGGTGGCCTGGCTGCAGGGCCGCGCCGAAGTGAAGTCGCTGGAAGCCAGCGAGCTGATCGATCTGTGGCACGCCGCCTGAGGCTTGCTCCAGCTGTGAAAAAGCCGGCGATCGCCGGCTTTTTTCTTGCCCGCCCGACTTATTCACAAGATCAGGCGGAAATCGTTTTTATCCACAGAGTTCATGACAGCTGCCGGAATACCCGGTAGCCGACGTAAAGCCAAGTCTCGCGCGCGAGAAAACGCGACCAGCTGGCCAGCGTGCGGAAACGGCTGGACTGGGTGGGCGCCGGAGAGGCGCGCAGGCCCAAGTCGCCGGCCATCAGCACCGCGCGCCGCATATGCAGCGGATCGCTGACTAAAAGATAGGAGCGGATGCCGAACTGGCTGCCCAGATCCCGGGCGTTGGACAGGTTCTGCCAGGTGGTGCGCGACTGGTTCTCCACCAGCATCGCCGTCATCGGCACGCCCTGCCGGGCGGCGAACTCGCGCCCGACGTCCGCTTCGGCCGGATAGCCCGGCTCCGGCGTGCCGCCGGTGAACACGATCCAGCGCACCTTGCCGCTCTGGTACAGCTTGACCGCGTGGTTGATGCGCTCGCGGAACACCGGCGAAGGCTTGCTGCCCCAGGCGGCGGCGCCCAACACCAGCGCGGCGTCGGCAGACGGCACGTCTTCGCCGCTGCCGTAGTCGACGATGCTCCACGCGACATAGGCGAAGCCCAGCACCACCAGCAGAACCGCCAGCAGGAAGCCTCTTATCATCAAGCGCAAGTAGAGCATCGGCACCGCAAGAAAAGGAAAGGGATAAGCGATTGTAACCTCAATGCCGCCGCCGCGGGCAGCCCCGGGCTAACGTTCCAGTTCCCAGATCGCCGCTTGCAGGGTTTCCATCCGCGCCGCCAGCGCGGTCTGCGCATCCTGCAAGGCCTTGTTGTAGATGTCCCGTCCCATCTTGTCAGCCAGGAAGTCCAGCAGGAAGCGGGCGTCGAAACTGCCGACCTCCAGCCCCAGCTGGTCGGACAGGTATTGCTGCAATTGCGGCGCCAGCTGTTGCAGCTGCTGCTCGCTGAGGAGAAATTGGGTCGCCATCGTCGCATCCGGGTAAAAAAAGCGATTATGGCATGGAGAGCGCGGCTGCCGGCATAGCGGGCGGCTGCCGCGACGCCGGATCAGGGCTCCTGGCACACCGTTTCAGGATGGCGAGGATCGCACTGCGAATTCCAGCTCCAGCTCAGCGCCTGCTCTTCGTTGACCTTCAGCCCCAAGGCGAAAGCGGGGGACGACAGGCTCAGACTCAAGAGCTCGCTTGCCGCGTTGGAATACATGCCTGGATCCTGATTGACCGGCAGCACCTGCAGATAATTGCCCAGGCGCAGGGTGATCTGGCTATTGCCCAGCAAGTAGCGGAAGTTGTCCTGCACATAGCGCCCGACCGGGAAAGTCCTCCCATCCGGCAGGGAAACCACCTTGTCGGCGGGAACCAGCCTGTTCAGCCCGCTCAGCAGGTTCTGGCCGGGCTTGTACAGCAGCGCATCCTTGACCTGTGCCAGGCTGGCCTGCACGCCGCTCTGGATCGCGCTGTCGATCTTGCCTTCAGCCTTGTTGATCAATACATCGCCGACCACCGGCAGAATCCAGCTCAGGTTCGAATCGCAATCGGTGGAGGAGGACGTCGTCGCGGTCATGCCTGCCTTGCCTGCGGCCATGCTGCCGTCGGCGGTGCCGTACTGAGCGGTGAGGACCATATTGCTCAGCGTCAGGGTATTGGTGCAGCTGTAGTTGATGACCCCGAGCTTGCGGCCGGAGTACCGGTTGCGCACTTGGTAGTTGAGTCCGGACAGGCTGATGTAGGCCACGCCGCTGGCATCCGGGCGTATCGTCACCTGCGCGTTGCCGCTGACCGTCCCGCTCAGAAAAGTGGCGCCGTTCTGCGACACCAGCTGCGCCACCCGCCCATTCAGTCCCTGTTGCAGGATATTCGGCGTCTTCATCAGTTCCGATACCGCCTGCCAGACCGGGCCGCCCTTGCTGGCATCCTCCCGGTAGCTGAGCGCGCCGCCGCCGTAATTGAGCGTAGTCACGAACTGATCCGAAATGATTCTGGGAGTCCAGTCCGCTTGCGCGCTGCCAGCGGCAAGCAGAATGGCGATTGATAGGATTGAACGCATGACATTCCTTGGATTAGCCAGCCATCTAGATTGTAATGCGCCGCGCAGTGGCTGAATCTGCCCGACTGTTGTGATTAGTCGGTTAGATTAATGCACAAGCCAATAAATTACAATGACATAAAAAATGACTAAAACGCAGCGCTAAAACAACAGATCCAAGCCATTCAAAACCAGACCAAGCGTGAAGTCCGGGCTCATGCGGCAGCGAATGGAATGTCGATGATGCATCGTTCAGGCCAAGCCCGGGGCAGGAGATCAGGAAACAGAGAATGCTACAGCCGCGACCACTCCCGTCCCAATCGCAACAAGCCTTGCTGCACCGCGCGCTGGCTGCGCTGCAGGCAATCCCGCCACGGCTCGCGCTCGCCTCCCCGCCGCGGCCAGTGCCGGCAGACCTGCTCGAGCAGCTCGAACCTCGACGGACAGCTGTCGTAGCACAACGCGATGCCGTCGGCGCAGCTTCTCCTGGCCAGGCGCGCCAGCTTGTCCTGCAGCGGCGCCGGGCTGAGGCAGACGCGGGCGCCGTGGAACAGGCCTGAACGCCAGAAACGCTGCTGGCAGCGCCAGTCGTCCAGCAGGCAGAACCAGGCCCGGGCAGGAAATTCGATACTCCACCACCAGGCGGGATGATTCATCGCGCGCTCCATTTTGTGCGGTGCACAATAACCGTTATACCCCCATCGGAACGCCGCCGCCAGCCGCTTGTGACGCGTATAAAAAAACCGGCGCACGCGGCGCCGGCAAGCACGAGTCGAACAAAGGATGGGAAAACGGTTTACAGCGTCACCCAGCGCGGCCGGGTCAGCATGTCCGGCTGCAGGATGTCGTCCAGCTGCTCGCGGGTGAGCAGTCCATGGGCCAGCACCACCTCGGCCACGCTGCTGCCATTGGCGTGCGCCTCGGCGGCGACGCGGGTGGCGGCCTCGTAGCCGATCACCGGGTTCAGCGCGGTCACCAGGCCGATCGAGCTTTCCACGCTCAGGCGCAGACGCTCGCGGTTGGCGGTGATGCCTTTGACGCAGTGCTCGGTCAGCGTGTCGCAGGCGTTGGCCAGGTGGCCGGCGCTGCGGAACAGGCTGTAGGCGATAACCGGCTCGAAGGCGTTCAGCTGCAACTGGCCGGCCTCGGCGGCCATGGTGATGGTGACGTCGTTGCCGATCACTTCGTAGGCCACCTGGCTCACCACTTCCGGGATCACCGGATTGACCTTGCCCGGCATGATGGACGAGCCGGCCTGGCGCGCCGGCAGATTGATCTCGCCGAAGCCGGCGCGCGGGCCGGACGACAGCAGGCGCAGGTCGTTGCAGGTCTTGGACAGCTTGACCGCGGCGCGTTTGATCACGCCGGACAGCTGGACGAAGGCGCCGCAGTCCTGGGTGGCTTCGATCAGGTTGGGCGCGGTGATCAGCTGGCTGCCGATCAGCTCGGACAGGTGCAGGCACACCAGCCGGGCGTAGTCCGGATGGGCGGTGATGCCGGTGCCGATCGCGGTGGCGCCGAGATTGATTTCCAGCATCAGGGCGCTGGCTTCCTTCAGCCGCTGCTCGTCCTCGCCCAGCATCACGGCGTAAGTCTGGAATTCCTGGCCCAAGGTCATCGGCACCGCGTCCTGCAGCTGGGTGCGGCCCATCTTCAGGATGTCCTTGAACTCCTCCGCCTTGTCCGCGAAAGCCTTGCGCAGCGTTTCCATCCGCGACACCAGCTTCAGCACGCCCCAGAAGGCGGCCAGGCGCAGCGCGGTGGGGTAGACGTCGTTGGTGCTCTGGCACAGATTGACGTGCTCGTTCGGGTGCAGGTGCTGGTACTCGCCCTTGGCATGGCCCAGCAGCTCCAGCGCGCGGTTGGCGATCACCTCGTTGGCGTTCATATTGGTGGAGGTGCCGGCGCCGCCCTGGATCACGTCGACGACGAACTGGTCGTGCAGCTTGCCGGCGCGGATCTCCTCGCAGGCGTCGACGATGGCCTGGGCCAGTTTAGGGTCGAGGATGCCGAGGTCGCGGTTGGCCTGGGCGGCGGCTTGCTTGATGCAGGCCAGCGCGCGGATCAGGTCGCCGTAGCCGGCGATGGTCTGGCCGGTGATCGGGAAATTCTCGATGGCGCGCAGCGTGTGCACGCCCCAGTAAGCGTCGGCCGGCACGTCGCGGTTGCCGAGCAGGTCGTGTTCGATACGGGTGGACATCTGGAGGGTCTCCTCAAGGCGGCCGTCATGCGCGGCCTGGAATGCCCCGCACTGTATGCCTGCCCCGGAAGCTTGGCCAATTCCGAATGGCGATGGGGTCATGCAGGAAATGCATAACCTTGGACCGGCCTTGTCTGGCGCGGCTTTGCCTTAGATCCTGTTTACGATCTTCATCGTGTTGAATCCGCTGCGCGGATGATGATTTTCATAGCCGGGGCTGCCCGGCGGACAGGGAGGGGATATTTGTTTGGCCAAATATCCCTTCCACCCCTAAAAGCCACCCTGCAAGCCTGGCCTGCGGCTCCCCGCCGGAACCCGTCAGGCCCGAGGCGCGGCTGAACTCGTCCCGCGCTAACGTCGCGGGGCTCAAACAGACAGCCGCTTAAAACCTCGGGCCTGCCACCCGGCGGCAAGCTTGAAGGGATTGGGGGTACATCGAATACGCGATTTCTTGCAAGCCAAGCCTGGGAGCCCAGGCAAAAGATCGTAAACAGGTTCTTAGACTTCCGGGTAACGCTCGGCCAGGTAGTCCCACAAGTCCTTCAACGCCGCGCGGCCGCGGCGGTGGTCGCAGTACAGCCTGACCTCCATCTCCACGCTCCATTCGTCGCTTCCGGCCCCCGCCAGCCGGCCGGCCTCGCACTCCGCCGCCACCGAGCTCTCCGGCAGGAAGGCCAGGCCGTGCCCGGCCAGCGCCATCTGCTTCAGCCCTTCCGCCATATCGGTCTCGTAGCGCAACGACAGATGCGCCGGCTCCGGGCCGCCGACCAGCAACAAGTCGCTCATCAGCCGGAAATAAGCATTGCTGGCGTAGCCGAGGAAAGGCAGCGGCGCGTCGGCTGAACCGGGCAGCGCGTAGCGCGCCGCGCCGCCATCGGCCGCTGCGTACGGCCGCAGCCGCTCCACGCCCAGCCGCAGGCCGCCGTAACGCGCGTCGTGCAGCTCCACCGGCTGCTTTGGATGGTGGTAGCACATCAGCAGGTCGCTGCCGCCCTCGACGAATGCCAGCACCGCGTCGTGGACGTTGCTGGCCTGCAGCCGGCAGGACAGCCGGCCGAAGCCGGCCTCTACCTCGGTCAGCCACTTGGGAAAATACGAGAACGACAGCGTATGCGGCACCGCGAATTCCAGCGTGCCCTGCGGCAAGGGCTGCAAGCCGCGCAGCATGGTGCGGGTGGTGTTGAGCTGGGCCAACAGCGGCACCGCCTGCTCGCGCAGCAGCTTGCCGGCGGCGGTGAGCTTGGTGGGATAGGTGGTGCGGTCTATCAGGTCCGCTCCCAGCCAGCTCTCCAACGCGCGGATGCGGCGCGAGAACGCCGGCTGCGTCAGATGGCGCAGCTCGGCCGAGCGGGTGAAGCTGCCGGTATCGGCCAAAACCAGGAAGTCTTCCAGCCAGCGGGTTTCCATCGGCGCTCGTCCAGATTCGGGATGCCCAATGTTACACCGGCGCGGCGTGGACCGTCCTTGCGCGCCGCGCACAAAATGCCAACACTTCCGCCTTTGACGCAGGCTTCTCATCGGTGCACATTGCAAGCATGCGCTCTCTTATCCTTCTCCCTCACCAGCGACCCTGGACCGGCCGCGCGCTGGCGGTCGGCGCCAGCGGCCTGTTGCACCTGCTGGCGCTGCTGTGGCTGCAAACCGGGCAGAGTTCTCCCGCTTCGATCGATCAACCGCCGCTGCGGATCAAGATACTGCCCATCACCCTGGCGGCCGAAGCGCCCGCCGCGCCAATCCATGCGCGCGCGGCTGCTGCCGGACGCCCCTCTCCCCGCATCGCAGCCCCTTCCCATCCGCGGGCGGCCGGCCACGCATCCCGACCGTCCCGGCCGGACCGCCGCGGAGCCAGCGCGGGAAGCGGCGAGGCGCGCGTCACCATCGAGGGGCTGCGCCAGCAGATGCGCCGCCTGGCGCCGGAGAACCCGAACGCCAAGCCGCTGCCCGAAAACCCGGAGAAAGCCCGTCTCGCGCGCGGCATAGACCGGGCGGAGCGCGCCGATTGCAAGAAGGCCTACGCCGGCCTGGGCCTGTTGGCCGCGCCGATGCTATTGAAAGACGCGCTGGATAAAGACAACGGCTGCAAGTGGTAGCTTGCAGCCGTCGATAAAAGCGGAAAGGCGCGGAATCAGCCCTGCAGCGTCACCCAGTCCTGGGTGGCCTCTGCGGCCTGGAACTCGTGCACCGCCTCCCGCATCAGCGCGAACGCCGCCGGCGCGTCCAGCCTTTGGCAGGCATCCGACAGGCGGGCCAGCAGCGACGCCATTTCCTCTTCGGACAAATGGTACTCCTGGGCGCGCATGATGCGGGCGTGGTCGGTGGCCAGCACGTTGTCGCCGATCAGCAGCTCCTCGTACAGCTTTTCTCCCGGACGCAGGCCGGTGACGCGGATTTCGATGTCGCCGCCCGGCTGGTTCTCGTCCTTCACTTCCAGTCCGGACAAATGCACCATGCGCCGCGCCAGTTCGATGATCTTCACCGGCTCGCCCATGTCCAGCACGAACACGTCGCCGCCGTCGCCCATCGCGCCGGCCTGGATCACCAGCTGCGCCGCTTCCGGTATGGTCATGAAGTAACGCGTGATGTCGGCGTGGGTCAGCGTGATCGGGCCGCCGGCCTTGATCTGGCGGCGGAACAGCGGCACGACGGAGCCGGAGCTGCCCAGCACATTGCCGAAGCGCACCATCACGAAGCGGGTGCGGCTGCCGCGCGCGTGGCGGGTTTGCAGCGTCAGCTCGGCCAGGCGCTTGGTGGCGCCCATCACATTGGTCGGACGCACGGCCTTGTCGGTGGAAATCAGCACGAAGGTGTCGACGCCGCAGTCCTCCGCCGCGCGGGCTGTGGTGTCGGTGCCGAAGGCATTGTTGACGATGCCGGCCACCGGGTTGTGCTCCACCATCGGCACGTGCTTGTAAGCGGCCGCGTGGTACACCGTTTCCACCTGGAAGGCGCGCATCGCCTGGGTCAGCCGCGCGTAGTCGGTGACCGAGCCCAGCAGCGGCGTGCGCGGAATCCGCGGCGCGATCTGCGCCAGCTCCTGGTCTATGCTGTACAGCGCGAACTCGGACAATTCGAACAGCACGATGCGCGCCGGACGGTTCTTGACGATCTGCCGCGCCAGCTCGGAGCCGATGGAGCCGCCGGCGCCGGTGACCATCACCACCTTGTCGCGGATATTGCGCGCCAGCAATTCGGCCTTGGGCGGCACCGGCTCGCGGCCCAGCAGGTCTTCGATATCGACTTCCTTCAGCTCTTCCACCCGCGCTTCGCCGGACACCAGGTCGGCCATGCCGGGCAGGCGCTTGATCGGCACCCGTAGTTTCTCAAGCGATTCCAGCACCTCGCGCTGGCGGCCGCGGCCCACCGACGGCATCGCCAGCAGGATGCACTTGGCCTGGGTGTCCTTGATCAGCGCCGGCAGCTCCTCCGGCGCGTGGACCGCCACGCCGCGGTAGGTGCGGCGGTGCAGATCGGGATTGTCGTCGACGAAGGCCATCGGCCGGTACTCGCGGCCGGCCTGCAAGGCCAGCATCAGTTGCAGGCCCGCCTGGCCTGCGCCGTAGATGATCACCGGATCGCGCGGCGCCTCGGTGGCGTCGATGCGCCGCACCAGGCCCCGCAGCAGGAAGCGGCTGCCGCCGATATAGGCCATCGCGAACACCCAGAAGATGACCACCGACGCGCGCGGCATCGCCCAGACGTGGGCCATCTGGATCACCGCCTGCAACACCAGCACCGACAGTGTCACGCCGCTGAACACGGTGAATATGATCTTGTCATCCAGGTACTTCAGCACCGCGCGGTACAGGCCCAGCTTGATGAAGATGGGGATGGCCCACAGCGGCGGCACGATGAAGATCCACAGGTGCGGATTGAGCTTGGGGTCCCAATAGCCGCCCAGGCGCAGGAACACCGCGCTCCACAGCGCCAGCGGCAGCAGCAGCGCGTCCATCAGCGCCAGCATCGCCATCTTGTTGTGGCGGGAGAAGGCTAACAGCTTTTCAAACATGGTCATTCTTTCGTATCCGGCCGCCATTGATACAGCGCGTCCGGACAGCGTTCCTCGTTATCCTGGCCGTCGCCCAGGCTCAGTAATTTGAAACCATGCGCCTCGTAAAAGCGCCGCGCGCCGGCGTTGGCTTGAAACACGTGCAGCCGGCAGGCCAGCGTCTGCCACAATACCACCCGCTCCAGCAGCGCTCGGCCAATGCCGGCATTCCGATGGCCGGCGCTGACATACAGCTGATCCAGCCACAGCAGGCCATCTTGTTCCGAGCAAGCGGCGAAGCCGGCAATCTCGCCGCCCCGCTCCGCCAGCCAGACGCCGCCCGCCGGCAGCAGCGCGCCGGCGAACCAGGCGCGCACCGCCGCGTCGTCATGCGCCAACGGCGCGTAAGGCATCTCGCGGCGGCAGGCCAGATAAATGGCCGCCAGCGCGCCGGCGTCGGCGGCCTCGGCGGCGCGGATGGATAAGGTCATCGGCTAACGATCTTCATCAGGGTGGCGACGATGATGCGGATGTCTTCCCACAAATTATGGGTCTCGGCGTAGCGGACGTAATAACCCAGCTTCTCCGGCAGCACCTCGTCGATATAGGCGCGCTCCGGATCGGCGGCGCGGCCCAGGATTTCGTTCTCGTCTATCATCCGGATCGACGCCCAGTCGGTGATGCCCGGGCGCACCGACAGCACGATGTCCTTCGCCTCGTCCGGATAGTGCGCCACGTACTTCGGCACCTCCGGCCGCGGGCCGACCAGGCTCATGTCGCCGAACAGCACGTCGATCAGCTGCGGCAACTCGTCCAGCTTGGTCTTGCGCAGCAAGCGGCCGGCGCCGGTGACGCGCGAATCGGCGCCGACGGTCAGTTGGCCCTGGCGCTCGGTATCCACCTGCATGGTGCGGAATTTATGGATGCGGAACAGCGTGCCGTTCCGTCCCACCCGCACCTGGCGGAAAAACACCGGCCCCGGCGAATCCAGCTTCACCCACAGCGCCACCGCCGCGAGCGGCAACGCCAGTACGATGAGGCCCGCGCCGGAAGCGGCGATGTCGAACAAGCGCTTTACCAGCCGCGAGCCGTGGCGGCGCGGCCGGCAGCAGGGCGGCAGCAATTCGCCGCCCTTTTTTTCCAACCGCTGGCTCATGCGCCCAGAATCTCGCGCACCGCGGCGATGACGCGGGTCTGGTCATCGTCCGTCATCTTGGTGTACAGCGGCAGCGTCACCTCGGCTTCGAAAGCGGCGTCGGCCACCGGGAATTGCTCGCGCGTCAGCTGGTAACCGTCGCGCCATACCGGCTGACGGTGCAGCGGGATGAAGTGCACCGAGCAGCCGATGCCCTTCTCCGCCATCTTGGCGATGAAATCGTCGCGCGACACGCCGGCCTCCGGCTTGATCCGCACCGGGTACAGGTGCCAGGCGTGGTTGCTGCCCTCGTCCTTGGCGCGCGCCGGCAGGATCAGCGGCAGGCCGGCCAGCTCGCGGTCAAAGCGCTGGGCCATCACTTCGCGTTTTTCGTAGAAGCCGCGGATTTTCTTCAACTGATGAATGCCCATCGCCGCGGCGGTGTCCGGCATATTGTACTTGTAGCCCGGGGCCACCACTTCGTAGAACCAGGCCGGGGTCTTGGACACGTAGCGGTCGAAGGCGTCGCGGCTGATGCCGTGCAAGCGCATCACCTTGCAGCGGGCGATGATGTCCTTGTTTTTCGATACCACCATGCCGCCTTCGCCGGTGGTCATGGTCTTGTTGGCGTAGAAGCTGAATACCGTCACGTCGGAATCCAGCGTGCCGATCAGCTTGCCCTTGTAATAGGTGGGCATCGCGTGGGCGGCGTCCTCGACGATCTTCAGACCGCGCTCGCGGGCGATGGCGATGATTTCGTCCATGTCGCAAGCGAGGCCGGCGAAGTGGACCGGGATGATGGCCTTAGTCTTAGGCGTGATCGCGGCGCGAATCGCATCCGGACGGATATTGAAGGTGGCGGCATCCACGTCCACGCACACCGGGTGCGCGCCCAGATAGCGCACCACTTCGGCGGTGGCGGTGAAAGTGTAGGACGGCACGATCACCTCGTCGCCCTCGCGGATGCCGATCGCCTCCAGCGCCAGGTGCAGGCCGGCGGTGGCGGAATTGACCGCGATGGCCTCCACGCCGTCGCCCAGGAAGGCCGCGAAATCAGCCTCGAACTGCTTGGTCTTGGGCCCGGTCGTCACCCAGCCGGAACGCAATGCATCGACCACTTCGTTGATCTCTTCCTCGCCGATATCCGGCAAGGCGAACGGCAGGAATTTTTGTTCGCTCATTTCTGTATCTTTCGCTATCGGGTCCGGCCAGCTTCTCGCCAGCCGTCAACATGCCACTCACTCATTCGCCGCCGGCAACGCCGGCTGCGGCACAAAACCGGTCAAAGCGTCACGCGCCTAGCCATCCGCCTGAGCTGCCAGACGCGCTCCGCGGTCACAAGCCCAGATCCTTTTCCAGCTTGCCGAAGTACTTCAGCCGCTTCTTGTAGGCGTCGCGCACGCACAAGGCATCCTCGCACTTGTTGCGCACTTCCTTCAGCCAGCGCACCTGCTCCTTGCCATAGGGATCCAGCCGTTTGCCGGTATCGCCGTCGATGCCTTTGGTCTCATCCTGAATCGCGGCGAAGCGCTTGGCCAATTCCGAATCCAGGGCCGACAGCTCGGCGTCGGCGCAAATCATTTTTTCCACCTTCAGCTTGGCGTAAGCGCAGTTGAAGCCGGCGGACTGTGCCGGCACGGCGGCGAGGCTCAAGCAAGCGGCCGCGGCCGCCATCCAGATTTTCTCCATCATCTTGTTCTCTTTCTTCTATCGCTTACATCACGGTTGCCCGTTTCCAGGCACATTCGACGGGGAGCGCCCGCAAGCGGGCCTACTCCCTAACCTTGCAGTTTAACGGCGGCCAGGAAGCGCCGCGCCAGCACCGCGTAGTCGTGGTTGGCCAGCACATAGGCCTTGCCGGCCGCGCCCATCGCATCGCGCTCGGCCAGCGGCAGCACCGCCATGCGCTTGACCGCGTCGGCGATGACGGCCGGGTCTTCCACGCCTATGCTCAAGCCCGCGCCGGCGTCCTTCACCATATCGTTGCCGGCCTCCACCGAGTGGATCACCGGCTTGCCCGCCATCATGTAGTCGAACAGCTTGTTCGGGTTGATGCCGAAGCGGTAGATCGGCAGCTTGCGCCAGCCGATGTACAGCGCGTCGCACTCGGCCAGGAAGGCGGGCACGCTGCGCTTGGCGATGGACGGCAGGAACAGTACGTTGTCCAGCTTCAGTTCGGCGGCGCGCGCCACCAGCGCCTGCTTGTCCGGGCCGTCGCCAACCAGGACAAAAGTCACCGGCGCGTCGCGCATCAAGGCGGCGGCTTCCAGCAGATAATCCAGCGCGTTGGCCAGGCCGTGGCCGCCGGCGTAGCCGACGATGAAGCGCCCATGGGCCTTCAATTCCGCCAGCCGCATCCGGTGTTCGGCTGACAGCGGCAAGGCCTCGCCCTGCCACTCGCCCACGTCCACGCCGTTGGGGATCACCGCGTATTTTTCCGGCGCCATGCCGTGCGCCATCATGTAGTCCCTGGCGCAGGGCAGCATCGACACCACGGTGTCGGCGCGCCGGTAGCCGAAATCCTCGGTCCACTGCAGCAGGCGGATGAACGGATGTTTCGGCGACATGCCGCCCACCTCCACCGGCGTCAGCGGCCACAAATCATGCACTTCGTACACCAGCCGCGCGCCGGTCTTGCCGGCTATCCAGGCCGCCGGGATGGTGTCCAGCGGATAGGTGGACGAGGCGATCACCACGTCCGGCTTCCACTGTTTCAGATAACGGCCGGACAAGCCCATCACCTTGGCCAGGAAGCTGAAGATGTTCAGCACCCGGCCGATGCCGTTGCCTTGGTAAGGACGGGTCTTGCACCAGGTGTAGCGGATGCCGTCGATGTCCTCGTCCCGGTACTTGCCGTCGACCTGGGGATGGGTCTGGCGCAGGTGCGACACGTCGGCCGCCAGCATGTTCACTTCATGCCCGGCCTGCGCCCATTCGCGCGCCAGGTAATAGGGGCGGAATTCCATGCCGTGGCGCGGGCTGCCGGCGTAGTGGTTGATGTAGAGAATTTTCATGATTTACAGCGTCGCGTACAGCTTGATCAGCTTGTCGGCCTCGGCCGCCCAGCTGTATTTATTGAGCACCGCCCGCTTGCCGGACTCGCCGAGCGCGCGCATGCGCGCTTCGTCGCCCAACAGCTCGTTGATGGCGGCGGAGATGGCGGCCGCGTCCTGCGGATCGACCAGCACGCCGCAGCCGGCGTCGTCGACGATCTCGCGCCACACCGGGAAATCGCTGGCGATCACCGGCATGCCGGCGGCCATGTATTCAAACAGTTTGATCGGCAGCGCGTCGACGTAATTGGGCGTGGGGAACAGCGTCACCAGGCCGATCTTGCTTCTGGCCAATACCTCGGCCACGCCCTTGCGGTCCAGCACGCCCAGGTCGTTGACGCGCGCCCAGCCCGGCTCGGCCGTCACCTTGGCGCGGAGGTCGCTCTCGCTCCACGGCCCGGCCAGGTTCAGCCGGGTGGAGGTGCCCGGCAGCGCGGCGACAATGGGCTCGATGCCGCGGATGCGGCTGATGCCGCCGATGTAGCACACCTCGTTGCGGCGGCTTTCCCACGGCGTGTCGCGCACCAGCTCTTCCAGAATCGGGAAATTGCACACGTCCAGCGCGTTGGCGCCCAGCTTCTCGAAGCGCTTGCGGATGTGCGGGGTGGAGGTGACGATGGCGTCGAAGCGGCGCGCGGCCCAGTCCTCCAGCGTCTCGAAGCCGCCGGACACCAGCGGGCGCACCGCGCCGGGTATCCAGTGCTTGGCCAGGATCTGGCGCGGCACGTCCTCGTGCACGTCGTACACCACCTTGATGCCGGCCTGCTTCAGTCGCACGCCGGCGGGAATCAGCTCCGGGTCGTGGAAATGGACCACGTCCGGCCGCAGCTTCAGCGCGGCCTGGTAGACGCGCTTGACGGTGCCGGTCATCCGCGACAGGCGGCCGCCGGTCTTGGGGCCGACATCGTGGATGCGGACGCCGTTGCGGATTTCCTCGCCCTGGCCGTCGGCGACGATCAGCGTCACCTCATGGCCGGCCGCCGCCAGCGAGCTGCACTCTTTGACGAAGATGCGGATGTCGTGGCGCGGATGGGCGGAGGTCAGGTGGGCTATTTTCATCAGGTTCAAACCTTGTTGGCGGCCAGTTCGCGGATCAAGTCGGCGAACCCGGCCATATTGGCCTGGTGCAGCGCCTTGGCCGCCACCAGGCTGCGGTTGATCTCGGCGGCGGCGCCCAGCGACGCGTCATCCTCGGCCTTGATCATCGCGCGGCACAGCTCAGGTCCCAGGCGCTCGACATCCTCGGCGATCATGCCGTTGAGGCCGTCTATCACCCATTCGCCATTGGCCGGCAGATTGGACAGCAGCGGCAGGCAACCATGGCCCATCGCCTCCATCAGGCTGACGCTGGTGGCGTCCGAGCGCGGCACGCTGACGAAGACGCGCGACTCGGCGTACAGCTTGCCCAGCGCGGCGCTGTCGACGAAGCCGGCGAATTCGACGCGCTTGAGGCCGAGCGCCGCCGCCAGCCGTTTCAAATTCTCAGTCTCGCCGCCGCTGGCGGCGACCACCAGGTTCCAGTCGGCGCAGCAGCCGCTGTTCTCCACCTCGGCCCAGCCCTTGAGGATGGCGTCGATGCGGTACAGCGGCTTGTGCAGCCGGCACGACAACACTTGCTTTTTCTTGACGTCGATCGCCGGCTGCGGCGGCAGCGCGTCGATGCCGTAACTCAGCAGGCTGATCCGGCAATCGCCGGCCAGCTCGCGGATCTTCGCCGCCATGTACAAGGAATCGGACGTGATCGCGGCTGCGGCCTTGAGATTGCCGCGCACCATCGCCCGCAGCAGCGGGTTCTGGTCCGGCAGCAGCAGCACGTCCGAGCCCCAGGCGGTCAGCAACATCGGTATCCGCGAACCCGCCAGCGCGCGGCGCGCGTGCCAGGCCACGCTATTGGCCTGGTGGACGTGGACGACGTCGGGCCGCACTTCCGCGATCCAGGCTTTGAGCCGGCCGGCGGTGGACCAGGCCTTCAGGCTGAAATCGACGCGCAGCTCGCCCTTCAGGTTGGCCGGACGGCGGTCCGCCGGCACGGCGCCGTTGCAAGCCAGGTACAGTTCGTCCACATGCGGCGCGATGCCGGCCAGAAAACGCCAGGTGTGGATGGAGGCGGAGCCCGCCACCAGCAGGCGGGCGATCTTGTCAGTCATTGGCCCAGGCCTCGTACAGGCGGTGCAGCTCCGGGCTCTGCGCCAGCCATTCGGCGTCGCCGTCGCGGGTGTCGCCGACCACTCGCGCCGGATTGCCGGCCAGGATGGCGAAATCCGGATACTCGCCGGCCGGCACGAAGCTATAGGCCGACACGATGCTGCCCTTGCCCAGCTCGACGCCCGGCATCAGCACCGAGTGCGGGCCGATGAAGCTGTACGGCCCCAGCCGGGTGGGCTTCTTCAGGTAGCCGACATGGTTGTCGCGCGTCAGGTACTCGCGGCCGTACAGCCGGATCGCCACATGGCTGGAGTGGGTCAGCACCGACACGTAGTTGGTGACCTGGCAGCCCTCGCCGATATACAGGCCTCCGGAGGAGTCAAGCAGATTGAAATGGCCGATATAGACATTGTCCTCGACCATCAGTTTGTCTATGTGTTCGATGCGCGTCATGTTGGAGACGCGGGTGCGCTTCAGGAACACGCCGTCGCCGCGCTGGAAGCCGTATACCATGCGCGGCCGCACCCATGCCGATAGCCGAAAGCGGATACGGCTGAGCAATCCATTCCAGTTCATCGTGCCGCCTTATAAAGCCAGGTGAAGTAAGCAAGGAAATAGCCGGCCATCACGACCGACACCAGTTGGAACGTGGCGACCGCATCCTGCCAGAGATGGAAGCCCAGCCACAACGAGCCCAGGAACAGCACGGCCTGCACCAGGGACAGGAAAAACGCGAAGCGCTGGCGATTGATCACCGGCGGCACCATGCCCAGCGGCGAGGCGACGAAATGGAACAGGATGTACAGCGACATCGCCTCGGCGTAGCGGCCGGCCTCGGCCCAGTTGCGGCCGAACACCAGCGTGAACAGCGGCTCGCCGAAAATCTGGATCACCAGGAAGGGAAACAGCGACATGCCGAACAGCGTCAGCATCATCTTGCGCAGGATGGGGCGCAGCGGCTTGCCCAGATTGCGCGCCTCGGCCAGCTCGCGGTAGGCCACCTGGGCCACCGCCTGGCCGATCAAGGCCGCCGGCAGCTTCAGCACCCGCATCATCAAGCCGTAGAAGCCGACCGCCGAGGTGCTGGCCAGCACCGCCAGCACCGCCAGCGTGGCGGAGTCCAGCAGCGCCGTGCTCAAGGCGTGCGGGGCGTTGATCTTGGGAAATTCGATATAGGCGAGCGCCGCCTCGCGCATGCCCTGGCGGCTGACGCCGCGCCGCCAGCCGAAGCGGGCCTTCAGGTCCTGCCAGCTCTGCGCCAGCAGCGAGCCTATCTGGCCGGCCAGCTGGCCCAGGATCAGGCCGCCGGCGCCGGCGCCCAGCCAGCCGGCCAGCACCTGGGTGCCGGCCATGCCGAAAGACTGGGTCATGCGGCCGTTGGCGTTGGCCTGGTAGCGGCGGTGGCGGTTGTTCCAGTTGGTCCAGGCCTGCATCAGGCCCGCCAGCCACACCGACAGCGGCAACAGCACCAGCCAGGACTCCAGCTCCGGCGCGCCCAGGTGGGCGGCGATGTGCGAATGGCCTCCCATCAACACCACCAGGCCGATCAACAAGGCCAGCGCGCTGGCGCACAGCAGCGACAGGCCCATCAGGTTGTCGGCGCGGCTTTCCTCGGCCGGCAGCACGATGGCCATCTCGTAGCGGGCGGTGGCCAGCACCGCCAGCGTAGACATCCACGACACGTACACCGCCTGGATGCCGACCTCGTGCGGGTCGTACAGGCGGGTGATCAGCGGCGAAGCCAAGAGCGGCACCACCTGGGCCACCGCCGCCCCGGTCACCAGGGTGATGATGTGGCGGATGAAACCGCTTTTAGGCACGCGCAGCGACGACAATGACACCATCCGCTCAGCCCAGCGCCTTCTTCACCGCGGCGACGATGGCGTCCTGCGCCTCTTCCGTCAGGAAGGGATGCATCGGCAAGCTCATCACTCGCTTGCCGGCGGCCTCGGACAGCGGGAAGCTGCCCTCGCCCTGGCCCAGATGGGCGAAGGCCGGCTGCAAGTGCAACGGGATCGGATAGTGGACGGCGGTCGGCACGCCCAGCTCCTTGAGCTTGGCCTGCACCGCTTCGCGCTCGTCCACCTCGATGGTGTATTGCGCGTAGACATGGGTGTTGCCGGCGCCGATCACCGGCACCCGGGCCACATCCTTCAGCAACTCGCTGTAGCGGGCGCCGATGCGCTCGCGCGCGGCGACTTCGTCGGCGAAGCTGGGCAGCTTGGCCAGCAGCACCGCGGCCTGGATGGTGTCCAGGCGGCCGTTCAGGCCGATGACCGGATGATGGTAGCGGCGGTCCTGGCCGTGCACGCGGATCTCGCGGATCTTCTTGGCCAGCGCGTCGTCGCTGGTGAACACCGCGCCGCCGTCGCCGTAGCAGCCCAAGGGCTTGCTCGGGAAGAAGCTGGTGCAGCCGATGGTGGACAGGTTGCCGGACTTGTTGCCGTGCTGGCTGGCGCCGAAGCTTTGCGCGCCGTCCTCGATCACCGCGATGCCGTGCTTGTCGGCGATGGCGTTGATGGCGGCGAAGTCGGCCGCCTGGCCGTACAGGCTGACCGGCATGATGGCGCGGGTGCGCGGCGTGATCGCCGCTTCCAGCAGGTTCGGGTCCAGGTTGTAGCTGACGGGGTCGATGTCGACGAACACTGGCTTGGCGCCCAACAGCGCGATCATCTCGCCGGTGGCGATAAAGGTGAACGGGGTGGTGATCACCTCGTCGCCGGGGCCGATGCCCAAGGCCATCATCGCGATCAGCAGCGCCTTGGTGCCGTCGCAGACGCCGATGGCGTGCTTGGCGCCGGTATAGGCCGCCAGTTGCTCCTCCACCTCCTTCACTTCCGGCCCCATGATGTACTGGCCGTGATCCAGCACCGCGTGGATGCGGGCGTCGATGTCGGCTTTCAGATGCTGGTATTGCGCTTTCAGATCGATGAACTGGATGGACATAAGAGGATCAACCCCAAATCAATATTTTAGAAAATCGCGCGGCGGCGGCCCATCGCCAACGATGGGGAGCCACCCTGGACAAGCCGCGCGGGCGGCGCTTACTCGCCGCTCTTGATCGGCGTGCAGTGGTTGCCGCCGACCTCGTAATGAATGCCGCAAACCGGGCAGGAATGGGTGCCGATGTCGTTGGACAGGCGCTCGCCGCACGAGCACATCCAGCCGATGCGCTTGGCCGGCGTGCCCACCATCAGCGCATAGGCCGGCACGTCGCGGGTGACCACCGCGCCGGCGCCGATGAACGCGTACTCGCCCACCGTGTGGCCGCAGACGATGGTGGCGTTGGCGCCGATGGACGCGCCCTTCTTCACCACCGTGCGGCGGTATTCGTTCTTGCGGTTGACGTGGCTGCGCGGATTGTTGACGTTGGTGAACACCATGGACGGGCCGCAGAACACGTCGTCCTCCAGCGTCACCGCGTCGTAGATCGACACATTGTTCTGCACCTTGACGTTGTCGCCGATCAGCACATCGTTGCCGACGAACACGTTCTGGCCGAAGGAGCAGCCCTTGCCTATCTTCGCCCCGCCGCAGATGTGCACCCAGTGCCAGACGCGGGTGCCCTCGCCCAGGGAGGCGCCTTCGTCGACGATGGCGCTAGGGTGGATATGAACCTGGCTCATTTCTGCCGCTCCCATTTTTCCAAAAGCTTGTCCAAGCGAGTCAATTGCTGCTCGGAACGAGCCATCGCTTTTTCCTGACGGCTCATCAAGTCCTCATAGCGGGCATGTTGGCGCTCGGCCTCCCGCTGCTGCGCCGATGCCGCTGAAACTTGCTTCTGGGCTTCAACGTGGTTCCCGAAAGAAGAAAATATCAACATCAAAACACCGCCGACCAGCCAGAACCCCAGGCCCCACAGCGCGCCGTCTACTATTTTTCTGAACATGCTGTCCGCCTTAATAATCCAGCGGCAGGCTGACGCGGCGGCCATCGCGGGCCGACAGATACATCGCGATCAGCAGCTCCAGCGACTTCAGGCCCTCGCGGCCGTCGGTTTCCGGCGTGGCTTCGCCGCGCATGGTCTTGATCACATTGTCGTAGTACAGCGGGTGGCCGAAGCCGTAGACGCTGGTGGTCGCGTAGCTGGCTTTCTTGATGTCTTCATCCATCGCGTGCGGCTCGGCGAACTCCCAGTGCTGGATCTCGTTGACGGCCACGCCGCCCACGCGCACCGAGCCCTTTTCGCCCAGGATGGTGATGCTGCCTTCCAGATTCTTCGGGTAGGTCAGCATGGTGACGTTCATGCTGCCCAGCGCCCCGGAGCGCCACTTGACGCTGACGGTGCCGGTGTCTTCCACCTCGATATTGCGGGCCAAGGTGGCGGTGTAGGCCTGCACGCTTTCCACCGGGCCGATCAGCCAGTCCAGCAGATCGACGTAGTGGCTGGCCTGGTTCATGAAGGCGCCGCCGTCGAATTCCCAGGTGCCGCGCCAGCCGGCCGCGTCGTAGTACTCCTGCGGACGAGTCCAGAACACATTGACGTTGACCATGTAGATGCGGCCGAAGCGCTTTTCCGTCATCGCGCGCTTCAACAGCTGCAGCGTGTCGTTGCGGCGGTTCTGCTTGACCACGAACAGATGCCGGTTCGCCTTGTCGGCGGCCTTGACCATCTCCAGGCCGTCTTCCCAGCGGGTGGCCATCGGCTTCTCGGTCATCACGTGGAAGCCGGCTTCGGAGCACTGGATGCTCTGGCTCGGATGCAGACCGGACGGCGTGGTCAGGATGACGATGTCGGCGTTGGTTTCCGCCAGCATGTCGGTCAGGCTGGCGTGGCCGCGGGCGCCGGTGCGCTCGACGGCGGCCTTCAGCGCGGCCGGATCGATGTCGCAGACGTCAACCAGCTCGGCGCGGTCGGCGTGCTTCTCCAGCGCGCCGAAGTGGTTGTTGGCGATGCGGCCGCAGCCGACCAGGGCGAAGCGGATCTTGCGATCGGCAATCGGAGGAATCACTATCATTTGAACGTCCAGTAACGTACTGAATACACCAGTATCTTCAAATATTCGGTCAGCACCGCGCCGGCGTCGTACAAGGCCAGGCTGTGGCGCAAATCGTTGCCCGGGTACACGATGTGCATGCCCCAGTCCACCTCCGGCCAGGCCTGGCGGAAAGTCTCCAGCGCCCGCCGCGAGTGGAACCACGAGGTCACCAGCGTGACGCGCCGCGGCTGGTGCGAGGCCAGCGCCTGCCGGGTGAATTCGGCGTTCTGCCGGGTATTCCGCGACTGGCACTCATAGCCTATCTTCCCGCGCGGCACGCCGGCCATCACCAGCCTGCGCACGATTAGCAGGCAATCGCCTTCGCCGCTGACGAAGACGAAAGGCGCGCGGCCCTGATGGTACAGTTCCGCCGCGCCTATCACCCGCTCGCCGCTTTCCCCGCCCAGCACCACGATCCAGTCCGCGCGCGGCTGGGGCGCCTCGGCCACCAGCCAGCTCTTGGAATAGCGGATCAGCGGCGTCAACGCCAGCGCCGCCAGCAGCGTGAGCGCGCCCAGCCCCGCCAGCCACGCTCCCGCCCGGGGAAAGCGCCCTTGCACGCCTTAAGCCTTGACGATGTGCTCGGCAGGCTCCAGGTACTTGCCGCGGCTGTCGACCACCAGCTGGGCCTTGGCCTTGATCAGCTCGTAGTCGAACTTGTCGTGGTCGGTGGCCAGCAGCACGCAGTCGTAGCCGGCGATGGACTCGGCGGTCAGCGGCACGCTCTTCAGATCGAACGCATGTTCGCGCATCTTCGGGAACACCGGCACATGCGGATCGCTGTACGCCACTTCGGCGCCCAGGTCGCGCAGCTTTTCCATCAGGAACACCGACGGGCTTTCGCGCATGTCGTCGACGTTCTTCTTGTAGGCGATGCCCAGCACCAGCACGCGGCTGCCGTTGATGGACTTCTTGCGCAGGTTCAGCGCGGAAGCCACCTTGGACACCACGTAGTCCGGCATATTGCTGTTCACTTCGCCGGCCAGTTCGATGAAGCGGGTGTTGACGCCGTACTCGCGCGCTTTCCAGGTCAGGTAGAACGGGTCGATCGGGATGCAGTGGCCGCCCAGGCCCGGGCCCGGGTAGTAGGGCACGAAGCCGAAGGGCTTGGTGGCTGCGGCGCGGATCACTTCGTGGATGTCGATGCCCATCCGGTCGGCGACGATCTTCATCTCGTTGACCAGGCCGATGTTGACCGCGCGGTGGATGTTCTCCAGCAGCTTGGTCATTTCGGCGGCGCGGGTGGACGACACCGGCACCACCTTGTCGATCACCGCGCTGTACAGCGCGACGCCGATTTCCTGGCAGGCTTCGGTGACGCCGCCGCACACCTTGGGAATGGTGCGGGTGGTGAAATCGGGATTGCCCGGATCTTCGCGCTCCGGCGAGAACACCAGGAAGGCGTCGTCGCCCACCTTCAGGCCGCGCGATTCCATCCGCGGCAGCAGTTCTTCGTCGGTGGTGCCCGGATAGGTGGTGGACTCCAGCGACACCAGATGGCCTTCGCGCAGGTAAGGCGCCAGGCTGTCGATGGTGTTCAGCACGAAGGACAGGTCCGGCTCGCGGTACTTGTTCAGCGGCGTCGGCACGCACAGGATCAGCGTGTCGGCCTCGCCGGCGCGGGAGAAGTCGGTGGTGGCTTCGAAGCCGCGGGTCAGGGCGGTGGCGATGCTGTCGGCGGAAATGTGCTCGATGTAGCTGTTGCCGGCCATCAGGGCATCGACCTTGCTCTTGTCGATGTCGAAGCCCAGAACCTTGTAGCCGACCTCGGCGAAACGCAGCATCAGCGGCAGGCCGACATAGCCCAGACCCACGATGCCGATGACAGCGGATTTGTCCGCGATACGATTGAGCAGTTGCTGCTTGATCACGATGAAAGTCCCAACAGGATGTAAAAGCTTGAGCGGCAGACGCCCGTCTGCCGCCCGGTCATTCGGTACTCAGGTATAAGGTACTGCCACGTCTGACCCGGGCCTCGGGCCCGAAACCGGCGCTCGATGCGCGCGCAACTTGGCATTATACGCCGCGTTGCGCCGGCTTTTGGGTAAGCAAACGTAACCGCCGCGCGCTTTTCGCGGCGGATTTGTCCTGGCTCAGATCAACAGGTGCCCGGCGGTCTGCTGGTTGGTCTGCTTCAGCCGGTTGACGAACTCGCCGAACTCCAGCCCGAAGCGCCCCTCCAGCTCGTCGGCGCGCTTTTTCAGCGCCTCCCACTGCGTCAGCGTCGGGCTCTGGCGGAAAGCGATCACCGCGACGTTGCCATGGGTGGCGGCAGGCAGTTCGATCACCCGCCCCTCGAAAACGTTCAACAGCCGTTCGATGAAAGCCTGGTAGCGCTTGTCCCCGCTCCACCAGTTGGTGACGAACACGCCCTTGGGGCTCAGCGCGCGCTTGCAGTCCTCGAAGAAGTCTTCCGTCGTCAGCGCGTCGACGATCTGCAGGCCATCGAAGCCGTCCACCAGGATCGCGTCGGTGGAGCCGCGGAAGATCTTCACGTAATCGGCGCCGTCGGCCTCGACGATCTCGAAGAAATCGCCCTCCTCCGGCAACTGGAAGAAGGCGCGCGCCACCGCGATCACCTGCGGATTGATGTCCACCGCCACGCTGACGGCGTCCGGCAGGTACTCATCGATGAAGCGGGCGAATGATCCGCCGCCCAGGCCGATCTGCAGGATGTGCTTGGGATCGTCGTTCCACAGCAGAAAGCCCATCATCGCGCGGCTGTAGGACAGCACCAGATCCGGCGGATCGTCGAGGTCCATCGAGCTCTGTATCGTTTCCGAGCCCAGGTGCAGCGAACGGATATTGCCCTCTTCCGAGATCTCCACCTCCGGCATCGCCTCCACCGCCGGCCGCACGCGGCGGCGGAACGGGTGCAGCGCCCTACGCGCCACAGCCGGCCTCCTTGCCGCGGGAATCCAGGATGCTGATGGTGCGCTTCGGCGCAGCCTCGCCCGCGTCGTCCGCATCCGGCGCCGGATCGCGGAACTCTTCCTTGTCGAAGGCGGTGTCGCCGTCGGCGAAAGGCGCGTCGCCGGTTTTCAGCGACGCGAAATCGTACAGCCCGGTGTCGGCCAGATGCGACGGAACGACGTTTTGCAGCGCGCGGAACATGCTCTCGACGCGGCCGGGGAAGCGCTTGTCCCAGTCGTTGACCATCTCCTTGACCACCTGGCGCTGCAGATTGGGCTGCGAGCCGCACAGATTGCACGGGATGATCGGAAATTCTTTCCAATCGGCGTAGCGGATGATGTCCTTCTCGCGGCAATAGGCCAGCGGGCGGATCACCATGTGGCGGCCGTCGTCGGACACCAGCTTGGGCGGCATCGCCTTCATCTTGCCGCCGTAGAACATGTTCAGGAACAGCGTGTGCAGGATGTCGTCGCGGTGGTGGCCCAGCGCGATCTTGGTGGCGCCCAACTCGTCCGCCACGCGGTACAGGATGCCGCGGCGCAGCCGCGAGCACAGGCTGCAGGTGGTCTTGCCTTCCGGCACCAGCCGCTTGACGATGGAGTAGGTGTCTTCCTCGACGATGCGGTACTCCACGCCGATGGACTGCAGGTATTGCGGCAGCACGTGCTCGGGGAAGCCCGGCTGCTTCTGGTCCAGATTGACCGCGACGATGGAGAAGTTGATCGGCGCGGACTTCTGCAGGCCCAGCAGGATGTCCAGCAAGGTATAGCTGTCCTTGCCGCCCGACAGGCAGACCATCACGCGGTCGCCCTCTTCGATCATGTTGAAATCATTGATGGCGTCACCGACGTGGTGGCGCAGGCGCTTGGCCAGTTTGTTGCCTTCAAACGCGGCCTTCTTGGCCTTGTCGTCGAGCGCGGCGTTCAGTTCGGACATGGGTACGGCTAAGAAATTGAAAAACAGGCGATTTTACCGTTTCCCGCCGCCAAAATCCATGGCGGCGGAAAACCGTCACAGCACGATGCCGCGGCCGCCATCCACCGCCAGGATCTGGCCGGTGACGTAAGTCGCGTCCAGCAGCAGGAAAGCCACGGCCCGGGCGATGTCTTCCGGCACGCCGGTGCGCCGCAGCGGTATGCTCGCCTCGATCGCTTCGCGCCCCGCCGCGTCGAACGAAGCCTCGCTCTCCGGCCACAGATTGACGCCCGGCGCCACGCCGTTGACCCGCACCGCCGGCGCCAGCTCGATCGCCAGGCTGCGGATCAGCTGGGCGTGGCCGGCCTTGGCCAGGTTGTACACCACATGCCGCGCCATCGGCCTGTCCACATGGATGTCGGCGATGCCGACGATGGCGCCGCCGCGCCGCGTCAGCTCCGGCGCCAGCGCCTGGCTGAGAAACAGCGGCGCTTTCAGATTGCTGCCCATCAAATCGTGCCAGGCCGCCTCGTCGATCCGGCCCACTTCCGTCGGGAAGAAACTGGACGCGTTGTTGACCAGGCCGTCCAGCCGGCCAAAGGCCGCCACCGCCCGCGCCGCCAGCTCCGGCAGCGCCGCCGCGTCCAGCAGATCGGCCTGGGCCAGCTTGGCGCTGTCCGGCCGAATCGCGTTCAATTCCGCCGCCAGCGCCTCGGCGTCGGCGCGCGAACCTCGGTAGTGCAACACCAGCCTCAGCCCGCGCGCGTGCAGCAGCCGGGCGATGCCCGCCCCCACCCGGCGCGCGGCGCCGGTGATCAGGACCACGCGCTCATCTTGTTGTCGCTCTGTTAGCATTGCTTCCTCGAATCGAATTCCTCGCCCCTTCACGGGCGCTGCGCTTTGCACCACAATCGCGCCACATTGTAGCAGGACGACAGCCATGACCACCTTACCCGCCGCCAGTCCAGAAGCGCTGGCCACCAGCCAGGCCCTGTGCGGCCGCATCAGCCAGGCCGTCGCCGACGCCGGCGGCTGGATACCCTTTTCGCATTATATGGAATTGGCGCTCTACGCGCCCGGCATGGGCTATTACGCGGCCGGCAGCAGCAAGCTGGGCGAGAGCGGCGATTTCATCACCGCGCCGGAACTGACGCCGCTGTTCGGCCAGTCGCTGGCCCGCCAGTTGGCCGAGTTGCTGCCGCAGACCGCCGGCGCCATCTACGAATTCGGCGCCGGCACCGGCAAGCTGGCGATAGACCTGCTGGCCGAGCTGGAGGCGCTGGGCTGCTTGCCGCAAAAATACGTGATCCTGGACCTGTCGCCGGATCTGGTGGAACGCCAGCGCGACAACATCCGCGCCGCGCTGCCGCACCTGGCCGGCCGCGTCGAATGGGCCGACCGGCTGCCGGACGCGATCGACGGCATCGTCATCGGCAATGAATTGCTGGACGCGATGCCCTGCGAGATGGTGTTCCGCGACGAAAACCGCCAGCTTCGCCAGCGCGGCGTCACCGTCCGCGACGGCGCTCTCGCCTATGAAGACCGCGATTTCGCCGACGCCCGGCTGGCGGAGCTCGCCGCGCAGCTGGTGCCGGACATCCCGCGCTACGAGACCGAGATCAGCCTGGCCAACCGCGGCTTCATATCCACCGTCGCCGGCGCGCTGGCCCGCGGCGCCATCCTGATGATCGACTACGGCCACGCCGCGTCCGAGTACTACCACCCGGAGCGCAGCATGGGCACGCTGCTGGGCCACTACCGCCACCACACGGTGCAGGACCCGTTCTACCTGCCCGGCCTGATGGACCTGACCTGCCACGTCGACTTCAGCGCCGTCGCCCAGAGCGGCGTCGATGCCGGCCTCGACCTGATAGGCTATACCAGCCAGGCGCAATTCCTGGTCAACTGCGGCCTGGTCGACCGGCTGCAGTCGCTGGACGCCAACGACGTCAAAACCTACCTGCCGGTGGCCAAGGCGGCGCAGCGCTTGCTGTCGCCGCAGGAAATGGGCGAAACCTTCAAGGCGATGGGCTTCGGCAAAGGCGTTTCCATAGACTGGCTGGGCTTCGCCCGCGGCGACCGCTGCTATACGCTGTGAGCCGCCGCCACAATCCCGCAAAAGGCGCTTGACAGCTCCCGGGGCGCTGCGTATAGTTCGCGTCTCGGTGCGACAGCATCGAAATGTGGCGAATTAGCTCAGTCGGTTAGAGCGACGGAATCATAATCCGCAGGTCCGGGGTTCGAGTCCCTGATTCGCCACCACAGTTTGACGAGAAGACGCGCGAGCGGTTTCTCCACGGCGAATTAGCTCAGTCGGTTAGAGCGACGGAATCATAATCCGCAGGTCCGGGGTTCGAGTCCCTGATTCGCCACCAAATACAAAAAAGGCCAGCGCAAGCTGGCCTTTTTTGCGCTCCCCGCTCCCGAAAACAGGCGCGCGCCTAGCGCGCATGAACCATGCGGCCCGGCGCTATAATCAAGCATCGCCCCATTCGCCAGGCCCGCCATGACCCGCCCCCACTCCCTGCTCGGCAGCTTCCGGCTTAGGCTGGCCATCCTGTTCGGCGGACTGTTTCTCGCCTCGGCGCTGCTGGCCGCCGTCTGCCTCGACCAGGTGCTGTCCGACCGCATCGTGCGCGACCAGGGGGAGGCGATGAACAGCCTGGCCGGCAGCATCGCCAAGGCCATCGCAAGCAATCTGCGGGAACGCCACCGCGAAGTGCTGTTGCTGGCGCAAAGCCCCACCTATGTCCGGGCGCCGCTGGACGGCGGCGACCTGCGCCAGAGCCTGGAGCGCACCAAGCAAGCCTACAAGTACTACGCCTGGATCGGCATCGCCGACACGCAAGGCAAGATCGTTTCCGCCGCCGGCGGCATGCTGGTCGGCCAGAGCGCCGCCAAGCGGCCCTGGTTCATCCACGGCCAGCACGCGCCTTTCGTCGGCGACATCCACCAGGCCGTGCTGCTGGCCAAGCTGCTCCCCAATTCCTCAAGCCAGAGCGAACCGCTGCGCTTCGTCGATTTCGCCTCCCCGATCTACGATCCGACGGGCAAGCTGCGCGGCGTGCTGGCCACCCACGCGCTATGGGACTGGGTGGAAGACATCATACGGGAGCGGCTGCCCGCCAAGTCAGGCCTGGAAACCTTCATCGTCGACCGGCAGAACAACCTGCTATCGCCGTTCGAGGCGGTGGGAAAAACACAGGCCCCGGCGCCGATGTCCGCGGAGCAGACCTTCCGCCTCGGCCCCTGGCCCGGCGGCGGCGACTACCTGTACGGCGAGTCCCAGGTGCGGGAGGCGGCGCTGAACTGGCGAGTGATCGTCCGCCAGCCCCAGCAACAGGCGCTGGCGGCGCTGAACCGTCTGCGCGGCGCCTTGATGCTGCTGGGCCTGGCCGCCAGCGCGCTGCTGATGGCCGCGGTATATAAGCTGGCCACCTCGTTCAGCCGGCCGCTGGAACAACTGGCCGGCACCGCGAAGCGCGTCGGCCGCGGCGAAGAGGATGCCGACTGGGAAATACCCGGCGGCACCCAGGAACTGCGCCTATTGTCGGAAGCAATGCGAAACATGACCAACGCCCTGCTCGCCCGCAAGCAGCAACTGGCCGACGTCAACGCCAACCTGGAGCAAATGGTGGCGGACCGCACCGAGCAACTGCGCGAGTCCAACCGGCTGCTGGTGCAAAAAGCCACGGAACTGGCGCAGCAGGCGCGCCACGATGCGTTGACCGGCCTGCACAACCGCATGGCCGCCAATGAGCAGCTGCAGGAAGAACACCTCCGCTATGGCCGCACCGGCGCGCCGTATGCGGTGTTGCTGCTGGACGCCGACCACTTCAAGCGCGTCAACGACACTTTCGGCCACGATGCCGGCGACCGCGTGCTGCGCCACATCGCCGACACGCTGCTGAATTCGGCGCGCGCCACCGACTTCGTCGCGCGCTTCGGCGGCGAGGAATTCCTGCTGCTGCTGCCCGAAACCGATGCCTCAGGCGCGGCGGTGCTGGCCGAAAAGATCCGCGCCGCCGTCGAGCAATCTCAGGCGCCGGATGTCGGCCGCATCACGATCAGCATAGGGTTAGCCACTGCCGACGCCGCGGACGCGCAGCCGGAAGCGGCAGTGAAGCGCGCCGATCTGGCGCTGTACCGCGCCAAGGCCGGCGGCCGCAACCGGGTCGAAGCCGAGGCGACGGCCTGATCCGGCCAACTTACCCACAACCCGTGGCTCGCCGCGCGATTTATCCACAGCGCGGCGCTTGGCGTCCAGAATGGCAGTCAACTGCCCGGCAGCGCCCGCTCCAGCAGATAGCCGACATCCACTGCCCGCGCGTCCAGCGCGCCAGCCACCCGCCCCCAGTGCCCATCCGCCAGCCTGCTGGCGATGAAGCCGTCGGCTACCGCCGCCGGCGCGCAAGCCCGCAGCAAGCAGCCTTGCGCGGTCAGCGCCAGCTGTTGGGCGAAGCGCCGGCCCAGAACCTCAAGCTCCGGCGCGGACAAGGCCGCCATCGCCATGAGATCCGCCAGCGCGGCGCGCAGCCGGCGATCGCCGCCCGCCAGCCCGGCCAACTCGTCCAACAGCCGCTGCCAGGCTTCCGGCTCGCGCTGCAGCGCCCGCATCACGTCCAGGCACATCACATTGCCCGAGCCTTCCCAGATCGAATTGACCGGCGCCTCGCGGAACAGCCGCGCCATCGGCCCGGCATCGACGTAGCCGTTGCCGCCGAACACTTCCATGGTTTCGCCGGCCAGCTCCACCGCGCGCTTGCACACCCAGAACTTGGCCGCCGGCGCGACGATGCGCTTCCAGGCCGGCTCGTCGTTTTCGAAACCCTCGGCCAGCCGCGCCGCCAGCCGCAGCGCCGCCTCGCTCTCCAGCGCCAGATCGGCCAGCACCGCGCGCATCAGCGGCTGCTCAGCCAGGCGCTTGCCGAAGGCGACGCGCCGGCGGGCGTAGGCGATGGACTGGACCAGGCCCTGGCGGATCAAGGCCGCGCTGCCGATCACGCAATTGAGCCGGGTATAGGCGGCCATCTCGATGATGGTGGGAATGCCGCGGCCGGGATCGCCGATCAGCACGCCCCAGGCGTCCTGGAACTCCACCTCGCTGCTGGAGTTGCTGCGGTTGCCCACCTTGTCCTTCAAGCGCTGGATCGCCACCGCGTTGCGGCTGCCGTCCGGCCGCCAGCGCGGCACGTAGAAGCAGGACGGGCCGCCGTCGCGCAACTGCGCCACCACCAGGTGGGCGTCGCTCATCGGCGCGGAATAGAACCACTTGTGGCCGCGCAGCGCGTACTCGCCGCCGCGCCCGCCGGCGCCCAGCGGCGTCGCGGTGGTGGCGTTGGCGCGCACGTCGGATCCGCCCTGTTTCTCGGTCATGCCCATGCCCAGCCAGACCGACGCCTTGCGTTCGGCCGGCAGGTCGCGCGCGTCGTATTCGCGACAGAGCAGCTTGTCGCCCAACTGCGCCCACAGCGCCGGCTCCCGCCTCAGCAGCGGAGTCGCCGCCTGGGTCATGGTGGCCGGACACAGGGTGCCGGCCTCCACCTGGCCGTGCAGGTAGAACCCGGCCAGGAAGGCGGTCCAGCGTCCCTTGCGCTCGTTGTCGAACGGCAGAGACACCAGCCCCTGGGCGCGGTACAGCGCCAGCAGCTCGTGCCAGGACGGATGGAATTCGACGCGGTCGATGCGCCGGCCGCGGCGGTCGAAGGCCTGCAGCTGCGGCGCGCAGCGGTTGGCCTGCTCGGCCAGCTCGAAGGTCGCCGCGCGGCCCAGCCGCTCGCCGTAATCGGCCAGCCAAGTCGCCGCCCAGTCCGCGCCGGCGCGATGCAGCGCCTCCTTCAACGCCGGATCGGTATCGAACAGCTTGTAATCCTGCAACTCGTCGTACTGATTGCTCACCTCGTGGGTCTGCCAGCTCATGCGCGCGCTCCCGAATGGCCGCGCCGCCTCTCGGCGGCGCTCAAATGAACGTTTGCTCCATCGCTTCAGCTTAGCGGACCGGACCGCCGGCCGCAGCCGGCCCAAAGCGCATCAGCGCAGCGGCAGATGCACGTCGGTCAGCAGCAAATGCTCCGGCGTGTCGCTGGCCAGGTTCAGGTAGTGGAAATACACAGGAAAATCCCGCAGCACCTCGCCGCTGGCCGGCAGCCACTCCCGGTACAGGTACCAGATCGTGTCGCCCAGATTGTGGTGCGATCCATGGTGGCGGGCCACCGCGCAGCGCCCGCCCGGAATCTGTTTAACGATCACGCCTTGCGGATTGGCCGGCACAGGCCCCGCGACGCTGCCGCAGATGTCGAAGCGGAACCGTTCCGGCTCCGCGGTTTCCGGATTGTCGTAGGCGATGCCGTAGGTCTGGCTGCCGGCGACCGGCGACAAGCCGCTCGCCTTGCGCCACTCGATGAAGCGCAGCGCGCTGTCGTTGACCCGCTCCGGGGGCCCCAGGTGTTCCAGCGCCGCCACCATGACGGACTCTACGGTGATGATGTTGACTTCCATGCTGTCCATTCTCTCTCTGAAGGGAGGCGTCATCCGCGCATGCCAGCCCGGCCAATCCGGACGGCGCCGGAACTCGCTGGGCGAACAACCCAGCGCTTGCCGGAAAGCGCGCGAAAACGATTCGGGATTGTCGAAACCGCAGTCCAGCGCGATGGAGGTGATCTTGCGCCGCGGCTGAAACGCCAGCCAGTACGACGCCCGGCGCAGCCGCTGCATCAGGATGTAGCGGGCCACGCCCACGCCCAGATACGCTGAAAACTGTCGGTGGAAATGGAAGCGCGAGAAGTGGGCCAGCTGGCTCAGGCGCTCGACGTCGAGCGGCTGGTCCAGATGGCTGGCGATGTAATCCAATACTTTTTCGAAACGCCGCGCGTAGCGGTCCGCCTTATCCATGCTCGTCCTCCATGGCGGCCACTATGCGGGAATGCGCGAAAACCTTCTTGACGCGGCTTGCTCTATTTCACGCCGCGTCCGGAACCGGCGCCGGGCATGCCAGCATACAATACACCCGGCGCCGGATGCGCCTCAGTCTACCGCGCGCGCCCAGTCCTCGATCAGGCGCTCCGGCGTGCGGCAGGCGCGGCGCTTCAACACGAAACCCTGGCAGCGCTCGGCGAAGCCGCGGCGGTTTTCCAGCATGTCCTGCCGCATTTCGTCCAGCTCCGCGCGCCGGCACTGCTGCAGCCGGGCCGGGTCCAGCTCCTGTTTGCGCCGGGCAAGCTCCGGCCAGTTGCGCTCCGCCGCCGCGGCCATGCTCAGCAGCCAGCTGCCGAAGGTTTCCGGATCGCGCGGGCCGATGTCCTGCACCATGCCCAACCGCCAGGCCTGGCGCGCGCCGATGGGCAGGCAGTCGCCGCACAGCCTGGCCGCCGTCTCGCCGCCCACCGCGCGCGGCAGGGTATAGGTCCAGTATTCGGAGCCGTACAGGCCCATGGTCGCATAATGCGGATTCAGCACCACCCCCTGCCGCGCCAGCACCACGTCGGCCGCCAGCGCCATCATCACCCCGCCGGCGCCGGCGTTGCCGGCCACGCCGGCCACCGTCAGCTGCGGCGCGGTAAGGATTTCCAGGCAGACGTCGTCTATCGCCTGTATGTTGCGCCACGCCTCCTCGCCCGGGCGCTCCGCCGCCTGGATCACGTTGAGATGGACGCCGTTGCAGAAGCTGCCGCGGCCGCTGCGTATCAGCAGCACCCGGGTGTCCTGCCGCTTCGCCCATTGCAAGGCCCGCACCAGGCGCTGGCAGTGCTCGGTGCTGAGCGCGCCGTTGTAGAACTCGAAAGTCAGCTCGCCCACCCGGCCCACCTCGCGGTAGCGGATGGGCTGGTAGCTCTCCTCGCAATGCGGATGGGTATCCACCGCCCACTCCAGCCGGGGCGCGCCGTCCAGCAGGCGGCCCAGTTCGTGGCGGGCCGGCCGCTTGAAGGTTTCCTCGCCCGGCGCCGGCTGCCGCCGCACCGATCCTATCCACAGGCTGGCGTCGCCGCAGGCCACCAGCACCGCGTCGTCGTGCACCGCCAGGATGCGGCCCGGCTCGCCGGTCCGGTGGTCGAGATGGGCGTCGCACAGGAAATAACGGCCGCCGGCCAGATCGGCCAACACGCCGGGCTGGCCGTCGGCGGCGTCGATGCGGCGCTTGATCTCGGCCGCCGGCTGGCGCCAGTCGAAGGCGCGGTCGGCCTGCTTCATGTTCGGCTGCAGCCGGCCGGCCACCTGCGGGTCGGCGTAATCGACCGCCTGCGGCTGGTAGCCGCCGGCGAACTTCTCCACCACGTCGCGGATGCAGTACATCGCGGCGTCGCTGACCGGTCCGTTGTAGAGCTCGGACTTGCGGATGCCCGGCGGCAGATCGAACTCGCGGCTGGACCACACCGGCCCGGCGTCCATCTCCTCCACCGCCTGCAGCGCGGTCACGCCCCAGCGCTTCTCGCCCTTCATGATCGCCCAGTCCAGCGCCGACGCGCCGCGGTCGCCGACGATGCCGGGATGGACGATCACTACCGGAAACGGACTGTCCCGCCACAACTCGGCCGGCACCCTGTCCTTCAGGAAGGGGCAAATCACCAGCTGCGGTCGCGCCCCCCTCACTTGGCGCGCCACTTCGTCGGCGTCGGTGAACAGCACCACGCTCGGCTTGTGGCCGGATTCGCGCAACTCCAGCCAGGCGCGCTGGGTCAGGCCGTTGAAGGCCGTGGACAGCAAAACGATTCTCAAGGCTTGCACTGCATTCTCCCGCGTATGGGCTCGGACAAGCGCCGCATGCTACGCAGCCGATCGGGGGAACAATTTGACTCAAAACAATTTTAATGCATTCGTCATTGCGCGCCTGACCCAAGGGTCAGGTGCCGCCAGCTGACGCCAGTCTCGCCTCCTCCAGCCCGCCCTCGCTCCGCAGTCGCGCCGCCATTTTCATGAATGCCCGCGCCGCCAGGCTCGCCTCCTCTTCGTCCAGCATCGCCAACCCCACCTGGCGCCGCACCGCGGGCGACAAAGGACGACTGACATAGCCTTCCACATAAGGCCGCGACGGCAGCGACAATTCCGCCACCACCGTCACCGCATCGCCGCGCGCCACCATTTCCAGCGTGCTGAGCAATTGCCCGCAGCGATAGCGAATGTCGGGCCGCAGGCGCTCGGCCTGGAACAGCCTGCCCACCAACTCGCCCGAGCCCGCGCCGGTCAGCGCGAACGGCTCCGCGCACAGCTCGCCCAGCGCCACGCGCTCCCGCTCCGCCAACGCGTGGCCGGCGGGCAGCACCGCCATCATTTGATCCTCGATCAGCGGACAAGTGACGAACCTGGGATCCGGCAGCACCGCGAAGGCGATATCCACCCGCCGTTGCTGCAGCCATTGCAGCGCCTGCTCATCCGGCCCCTCGTCGACGCGGATCTCGATGCCGGGATGCAGCCGCCGATAATGCGCCAGCAGCAAAGGCAGCAGGCGCAGCGATGCGGTGGGGCCGAAAGAGCCGATGCGCAGCGTGCCGCGACGCAAGCCGCGCGCGTCGGAGGCCTCCTGCCGCATCGCCTCGGCCAGCCCCAGCATGCCCCTGGCCCGCCGCAGCGCCTGCAAGCCGATGTCGGTGGGTTCCGCCTTGCCCTGCCCGCGGCGCAGCAGCTCCACGCCCAGCTCCCGCTCCAGCTCGCGCATCGCATGGGACACGCCGGACTGGGAAATGCCCAGCCGGGCGGCGGCGGCGGTGAAGTTTTGCAGCTCGGCGACCAGGGAAAAGATTTCCAGTTGAGTCAGCGTCATCTTTGCAAACCAGTCATGAGTTTTTACTCATTTTACTATCATTGAAAATGAGCATAAAAATATTCAATCGCGCCAAAACCAGACCTCGCCATGCCAGACACCCATTCTCCGATAGACGGCGTCTCTTCGCTCTGCCCCGCCCTCAGCCATCGTTTTCTGTCATTGCAAGAAGCGGGACGCCATCCCCTGCCCCTCGCTCGCGAAAGCGTTCGGCTCCAGGCGCTGCTCAGCGGCTTCGACGATATCGCGTTCTGTCGTCCGCAAGCGCTGCCGCAGCTGGCCCAGCGCATTCGCGGACAGCATGCGCAGTCCGTCGTTTCAACCCTCGAGTCCGCCTGCCTGCATTGGGAAGCGAAGGAGCATCGCCTGGCGCGAGCGCAATTCGGCAACCATCTGCGCCGCCACCCGGCGGATGTCGTGGCATTGTTCTGCACCCATATCTTTGACTGCTGCCTCGGCCAGCCCCGCGCGCTGCGCGAGGACTTGGCGCGCTGCGCCAAGCATATCGAAGCAAGCCACTGCCTTTACCCGTACTACCTGTCCATCCATGCCTATGTTCTTGCCGACGCGGACCAGGCCGAGCAAGCCCTGCCGCTGGCGTTGGCGGCCCTGAGGCAGCGTCAGGACAACCTTTACGGCATCTACGCCGCGATGCGCGCCCTTCAAGCCCTGGGATGCCGGCAGGAATCCGCGCTTTTCCTCGCGCAGTCCCGCAGACTTTGGGCAGAGCGGCCGCAGTTCCATGCCCGCATGCTGCGGATGCTGACCGGCGCGGATGCATGCTTCGGTCGCTCCAACACCGGACTGGCTTGAATGCCTTCGACTCCCGGCGCCGGCGCGCCGCCCACCGCCAGCCGCCTCCCCTCGCGCTGGCTCTATCTGCGCCTGACCCTGGTCTCCGCGATCTGGGGCGGCACCTTCATCGCCGGCAAAGCGCTGGCCGGCGGCCTGCCCCCGCTGCTGGCCGCCAGCCTGCGCTTCGCCATCGCCAGCGCGACGCTGCTGGGCTGCCTGGCGTTGACGCGCACGCCGCTGGTCCGCCCGGCTCCCGGACAAATGCTGCGGCTGTCCGCGCTGGGCCTGCTCGGCGTGTTCGGCTACAACCTGTTTTTCTTCTACGGCCTGCAGCGCATCGGCGCCGCCCGGGCTTCGCTGATCGTCGCGCTCAATCCGGCCATGATCGCGCTGGCCTCCTTCCTGCTGCTGAAGGAAGCCTTGCCGCCGCTCAAGCTGGTCGGCGTCGCGCTGTGCCTGGCCGGCGCGGCCGATGGCGGCGGCGATCTGCTGATCCTGGGCTGCGTCGCCTGCTGGGCGGCGTACAGCGTCGGTTCGCGCGGCCTGTCGCAGGCGCTGGGGCCGCTGCAGACGGCCACCTGGTCCATCCTGCTGGGCACGGCGATGCTGTGGCTGGCTGCATGGCTGCGCGGCGACGCCAGCCTCGCCGCCATCGGCAAGCTGGACGCCGCGCAATGGGGCGGGCTGCTCTATCTGGGCGCGCTAGGCTCGGCGCTGGCCTATATCTGGTACTACGACGGCATCCGCCGGATCGGCGCCGCCCGCGCCGGACTGTTCATCGCCCTCAATCCGCTCTGCGCGGTACTGCTGGGCGCCGGCCTGCTGGGGGAGCGCCTGTCGCTGGAAATGGCGGTCGGCGGCGCGCTGGCCATCGCCGGCATCGCGCTCGGCAACCCAGCCCCCTGGCGCGGCCAGCCGCCCTCCCGTTCAACCTGAGCCTTGTTTCCGTTGCCAGCCCGCGGGCGGCAACGGATAATCGCCGTCCGTTTGACAGGGGGTGGATCAATGGATGAGACAAGCGTGCGCCTGTCCAAGCGCATGGTGGAACTGGGCCTTTGCTCGCGGCGCGAAGCCGACGCCTGCATCGAGCAGGGCTTGGTTAAAGTGGACGGCAAAGTGGTCAATACGCTGGGCGCGCGGGTGCGGCCGGAACAGCAAATCACGCTGGCCGGAACGCCGCAGGCTTTGGCGACGCTGCCGGTGACGATGCTGCTGAACCGCCCGGCGGGCGAGGACGCGCCGCCGGCGCAGCTGCTGGGGCCGGGCAGCCGCTCGCCGCAGGACGGCGCGGAACAAGTATGGCTGGCGCGCCACCGCCAGCACCTGAGCGTCCTCGGCGCCGTGGATGAGCGCTGCCACGGCCTGCTGGTCCTGACCCAGGATAAAAAGCTGCCGCGCCATCTGGCCGAGTGCGAGATGGAATTCCTGCTGCAAGTGGAGCGGGCGCCGGCGGCCGACGAGTTGAAAGCGCGCGTCGCCGCCATCCGCCTGGACGGCAAGCCCTTGCGCCAGTGCAAGATCAGCCGCCAGAGCGACCACCAGCTGCGCTGCGCGGTTTACGCGCCGGGCGACGGCTTCTTCGCCGAAATCAGCCGCCAACTCGGCGTCAACCTGCAAAGCGCGCGCTGCATCCGCATCGGCCGCCTGGCCCTGGCCGGGCTGCAGCCGGGACAATGGCGCTATCTGCAGCCGTTCGAACGCTTCTGATCCTTGCCCGCGCCAGCCCGCCGGACACCCCCGCGCGGGCTGCCCGCCTCCGGTTTTCCATGCGACGGCGATGCGTATTGCCCCGCCGGCGCGGGACGGCTTCGTGCCAAAATGAAAGTTGAATAAAAAATAAATTTATCGGAACTCGGTTCCCGATATTCCGTCTTTATATCATCCAGCCATTCAACCGGAATTCCGCCCATGCCTCACGACACCCCCTTGATCACCACCATCGTCGGCGGCCTGGTCTTCGCCTTCGCGCTCGGCGCGCTGGCCTTGCGCCTCAGGCTGCCGCCGCTGGTGGGCTATCTCTGCGCCGGCATCCTGGTCGGCCCGTTCACGCCGGGCTTCCAAGCGGATACCGCGCTGGCGCCGGAGCTGGCTGAGCTGGGGGTGATCCTGCTGATGTTCGGCGTCGGCCAGCATTTCTCGATCAAGGATTTGATGGCGGTGAAGGCCATCGCCGTCCCCGGCGCGCTGGTGCAGATCGCGGTCGCGACGCTGCTGGGCATGGGCCTGTCCCATTTCCTCGGCTGGCCCTTGGGCGAGGGGGTGGTGTTCGGCCTGGCGCTGTCGGTGGCCAGCACCGTGGTGCTGTTGCGCGCGCTGGAGGAATACGGCTGGCTGGACAGCGAGGACGGCAAGGTGGCGGTGGGCTGGCTGGTGGTGGAGGATCTGGTGATGGTGCTCACCCTGGTGCTGCTGCCGGCCTTCGCCGGCGCGCTGGGCGGCGGGCAGGCCGCGCCGTCGCTGACTCAGTTGGGCTGGACGCTGGCGATGACCATGGCCAAGGTGGCCGCTTTCGTCGCGCTGATGCTGCTGGTGGGCCGCCGCTTCATTCCGTGGATGCTGGAGCGCATCGTCCATACCGGCAACCGCGAGCTGTTCCGGCTGGGCGTGCTGGCCACCGCGCTGGGCGTGGCCTACGGCGCCACCCAGCTGTTCCAGATCTCGTTCGCGCTGGGCGCCTTCTTCGCCGGCATGGTGATGGCGGAATCGCCGTTCAGCCACCGCGCCGCCGAGGAATCGCTGCCGCTGCGCGAGGCGTTCGCCGTGCTGTTCTTCGTGTCGGTGGGCATGCTGCTGGATCCGGAAGTGCTGCTGAAGGACACCCCGGTGCTGCTGGCCACCGTGCTGATCATCGTGGTCGGCAAATCGGCGGCGGCCTACGGCATCGTGCGCCTGTTCCGCCGCAGCCGCCGCACCAGCCTGCGCATCGCCGCCAGCCTGTCGCAGATCGGCGAATTCTCCTTCATCCTGGCCGGGCTGGGCATGTCGCTGGGCTTGCTCAGCGCGCGCGGCCAGGCGCTGATCCTGGCCGGCGCCATCGTGTCCATCCTGCTCAACCCGATGATGTTCGCGCTGGCCGAGCGCTACGGCCGCCCCGCGGAAGCCTCCGCCTGAGGCATGCCGCCAGCGGCCTGCCCCTGAACATTTGGCCGGATCGGCCGCCGGCTATGATAGAATCGCGCGCAACGCGTTCAATTTGCTATGAAAAAACTCATCGCCACGCTGTGCCTGCTCTGCCTCGCCCTGCCTTCGTCGGCAGGCCGCTTGCTGCCCGATGGCTTGGTCATGGGCAGGCTGGCCGGCGTCGACGACTCGGGCATCGAGTTCGTCCGCTCCGACCGCACGCTGCTGCAGCGCTTGACGGCGCTGATCGCCGTCGAACCGCAGCATTTCGCGCTCGCCGCCGGCCTGCGCGTGTTCGATGAGCACAACCGCTTCCTGCTGAGCGGGCAACTGAACGCTCTGAAAGGCCGCGCCATAGGCGTGACCTTCGATCAGCAAGGCAATATCAACCGCATCTGGGCGCTGGGCGACGACGAGGTCGAGGCGCTGAAACAGCGCCAGGCCCAGATCCAACCCTGAAACCGAATACCAGCGGGAAACCGAGTAGCAATGAAGAAGGTATACATCAAGACCTTCGGCTGCCAGATGAACGAGTACGATTCCGACAAGATGGCGGACGTGCTGGGCAGCGCCGAAGGCATGGTCAAGACGGACAACCCGGAAGAAGCCGACGTCATCCTGTTCAACACCTGTAGCGTGCGGGAAAAGGCTCAGGAGAAAGTGTTCTCCGACCTCGGCCGCATCCGCCCGCTGAAGGAAGCCAACCCCAATCTGATCATCGGCGTCGGCGGCTGCGTGGCCAGCCAGGAAGGCGACGCCATCGTCAAGCGCGCGCCCTTCGTCGACGTGGTGTTCGGCCCGCAGACGCTGCACCGCCTGCCGGACCTGATCGAGAGCCGCAAGCAGAGCGGCCGCTCGCAGGTGGACATCTCCTTCCCCGAGATCGAGAAGTTCGACCACATCCCGCCGGCCAAGGTGGATGGCGGCGCGGCCTTCGTCTCCATCATGGAAGGCTGTTCCAAGTACTGCTCGTTCTGCGTGGTGCCGTATACCCGCGGCGAGGAAGTGTCGCGCCCGTTCGAGGATGTGCTGACCGAGATCGCCGGCCTCGCCGCCCAGGGCGTCAAGGAAATCTCGCTCTTGGGCCAGAACGTCAACGCCTACCGCGGCCTGATGAGCGACGGCGAGATCGCCGACTTCGCGCTGCTCTTGGAATACGTGCACGAGATCCCGGGCGTGGAGCGCATCCGCTTCACCACCAGCCACCCGCGCGAGTTCAGCCAGCGCATCATCGACTGCTACGCCAAGCTGCCCAAGCTGGTCTCCCACCTGCACCTGCCGGTGCAAAGCGGCTCCGACCGCGTGCTGATGGCGATGAAGCGCGGCTACACCGGCCTGGAATACAAGTCCATCATCCGCAAGCTGCGCGCGATCCGCCCGGACCTGTGCCTGAGCTCGGACTTCATCGTCGGCTTCCCCGGCGAAACCGAGGCCGACTTCGAACAGACGCTGAAACTGGTGCGCGACTGCGAGTTCGACTTCAGCTTCGTGTTCATCTACAGCCCGCGTCCGGGCACGCCGGCATCCAACCTGCCGGACGACACCCCGCACGCCGAGAAAGTGCGCCGTCTGGAAGCGCTGAACGAGGTGATCGAAGCCAAGGGCTTCGAGATCAATAAGGCGATGGTCGGCTCCGTGCAGCGCGTGCTGGTGGAAAACGTCTCGAAGAAAGACGCCGCGATGCTGGCGGCGCGCACCGCCAACAACCGCGTGGTCAACTTCGCCGGCCACCCGCGCCTGCTGGGCCAAACGGTGGATGTCAGAATCACCGAAGCCCGCCCGCACTCGCTGGCCGGCGAGGTGGTGGTCAACGAGATCGCCTGACCGTGAACGGAGCCGGCTTGCTATGCAATGCGCATCGCGCGGCGTATGCTCGGCTGGTTCCGATACGGAGGATTTCAAGATGTTCGTCGTCTCGCTGACTTATACCGCCCCGCTGTCCGATGTCGACGCGCTGCTGGATGCCCACGTCGCCTGGCTGAAACAAGCCTACGCCGACGGCGCCTTCCTGGCCTCCGGCCGCAAGGTGCCGCGCGAGGGCGGCGTGATCCTGGCGCGCGGCGAACGCGCGGTGCTGGAGGCCCGCCTGGCGAAGGACCCGTTCGCCCAGGGCGGCGTCGCCCGCTACGACATCATCGAATTCGTGCCCGGCATGACCGCCCCCGGGCTGGAAAGCCTGAAGGAAGCATGAACGCGAGCGGCATCAAGGCCCTGCTGCTGGACCTGGACGACACGCTGTTCGACGACAGCCACGCCACCCATCAGGCGTTTTCCGCCTTCATCGGGCCGCATGCCGCCCGTTTCGCCGAATCCGAACCCGAGCTGTTCCGCCGCTGGCGCGCCTGCGTCGACCGCCACTGGCGGCGCTTCGAGGCCGGCGAGCTGACGATAGAACAGCAGCGCCACGAACGGCTGCGCGACTTTCTCGGCCTGCCGCATATCGCCGAAGACGTAGCCGCGCGGCTGTTCCAGCCGTATATGGACGCCTACCGCCGCCACCGCCGGCTCACGCCCGGCGCGGCGGACTTTCTCGACGCCACCCGCCATTTGATCCGCATCATCGTCAGCAACGGCGGCGCCGAACAGCAGCAGGCCAAGCTGGCGCACCTGGGCATCGCCCACCACTTCCGCCACGTCGTCACCGTGGAGGACGCCGGCGCCGCCAAACCGGACCCGCGCATCTTCCGCCACGCGCTGGCGCTGGAAAGCCTCGCTCCCGAACATTGCCTGATGGTGGGCGACGACCTGGAGCGCGACATCGAGCCGGCGCGCCGGCTGGGCATGGCGGCCTGTCATGTGTCACACGACCGCCACGCCGCCGTTTTTCAACAGTTAAGCGAACAATTGCACACGCATGAGCACTAGCGAATCCCTCAGCTTCAACCCGGTGGACAACGAACGGCTGGCCCGCCTGTGCGGCCCGCTGGACGAAAACCTGAAACAGGTGGAGACCGGCCTGGACGTCGTCGTCCAGCGCCGCGGCGAAGCCTTCCGCGCGCAGGGCCCGGCCGCCAAGCTGGCGGTGGAGGCGCTGACCCGGCTCTACCTGCTGGCGGAGAAACAGGACATCTCGGTCGACGACGTGCAACTAACGCTGGTGGAGCTGCGCCAGCAGCAATCCACCGCCGAGCAGGAAGAGTCGCCGGTGCTGGCCACCCGCCGCGGCGACCTGAAAGGCCGCACGCCGAACCAGGCTCGCTACATCAAGGCCATCCAGCAGCACGACGTCACTTTCGGCATCGGCCCGGCCGGCACCGGCAAGACCTACCTCGCCGTCGCCTGCGCGGTGGACGCGATGGAGCGCGACGCGGTCAAGCGCATCGTGCTGGTGCGCCCGGCGGTGGAAGCCGGCGAAAAGCTGGGCTTCCTGCCCGGCGACCTGGCGCAGAAGGTGGACCCGTACCTGCGGCCGCTGTACGACGCCTTGTACGATCTGATGGGCTTCGACCGCGTGACCCGGCTGTTCGAGAAGAATTTGATCGAGATCGCGCCGCTGGCCTATATGCGCGGCCGCACGCTGAACCATGCCTTCATCATTCTGGACGAGGCGCAAAACACCACGCCGGAGCAGATGAAGATGTTCCTGACCCGGATCGGCTTCGGCTCCCGCGCGGTGATCACCGGCGACGTCACCCAGATCGACCTGGCCCGCCACCAGAAGAGCGGCCTGGTCGAGGTGGAGCGCATCCTCGACCATGTGCGCGGCATCCACTTCCATCATTTCAACAGCAACGACGTGGTGCGCCACCCGCTGGTGCAGAAAATCGTCGACGCCTACGACCATTACCAAAGCAAGCAAGATGAAAAAAGCTAAACGCAACCCGCTGCTGACCCGCCTGGCCGAGCGGCTGGAGCTGACCCTGGACGTGCGCAGCGACGCCGGCCTCCTGCCCGAGCCCGCGCTGATCCGCCGCGCCTGCCAGGCCGCGCTGCGCCGCGACGTCAAGCAGGCCCAGATCAGCATCGTCATCGTCGACGCCGCTGAAGGCCGTCAGCTCAACAACGACTACCGCGGCAAGGATTATGCGACCAACGTTTTGTCCTTCGCGCTGAACGAAGGCGAGCCGGTGGCCGGCCTGCCGCTGTTCGGCGATCTGGTGCTGTGCGCGCCGGTGGTGGAGCAGGAAGCCGCCGAGCAGAACAAGGACCTGATGGCCCACTACGCCCACCTGCTGGTGCACGGCATGCTGCACCTGCAGGGCTTCGACCATGAAGAGGACGAAGAGGCCGAAGCGATGGAAGCGCTTGAAACCGTAATCGTTAAACAGCTAGGATATCCTGATCCCTACCACGAGGAGCACATCTAAGAAATGGAAGACCCCAGTAAACCGCGACCCAGTTGGCTTGAACGCCTGTCCACCATGCTCTTGCGCGAGCCGGAAGACCGCGAGGAGTTGATCGAGCTGTTGCACAACGCCTTCGAGCGCAACCTGCTCGACGCCGAGGCCCTCGGCATGATCGAAGGCGTGCTGGAGGTCAGCGAGCTGACCGTGCGCGACGTGATGATTCCGCGCAGCCAGATGCACGTGCTGAACATCGACGACCCCATCGCCCGCTTCCTGCCGACCGTGATCGATTCCGGCCACTCGCGCTTCCCGGTGATAGGCGAAAGCAAGGATGACGTGCAAGGCATCCTGCTGGCCAAGGAGTTGCTGCGTTACTTCCATGCGCCCTCCACCTTCAATCTGAAGAACGTGCTGCGCCCGGCGGTGTTCGTGCCGGAGTCCAAGCCGCTGAACGTGCTGCTGCGCGACTTCCGCGCCACCCACAACCACATGGCGGTGGTAGTCGACGAATACGGCGGCGTCTGCGGCCTGGTGACCATCGAAGACGTGATCGAGCAGATCGTCGGCGACATCGAGGACGAGTACGACATCGACGACGACGAGGACGACATCGTGCCGGTGCGCGGCAACGAGCGTTACCGCGTCAAGGCGCTGACCGAGATCGAAGACTTCAACCACTACTTCGGCACCGACTACGCCGACGACGACGTCGACACCGTCGGCGGCCTGGTGATCTCGCTGACCGGCCACCTGCCCAAGCGCGGCGAGAAGATAGAAGCCGCCGGCCTGCGCTTCACCGTGCTGCGCGCCGACAGCCGCCGCCTGGACACCCTGCTGGTGGAACGCATCCAGGCCTCCCTCGACATGGCCGAATAAGGCTATGCTGAATGCAGCCGGCAGCCGCCGGCTGCAACTCTCGTATTCAACTGCAACAAGCCCCATGCGAATCCTGATCCTGCTATTGGCCGCCGCGCTGGCCGGCGCCCTCACCCTGTTTGCCTTCGCCCCCTATCGGCTGTTCTGGCTGATGCCGATCACGCTTGCCGCGCTGGTCGAGCTGCTGCAGCGCGAGCCGCGCCGCGCGTTCTGGATAGGCTATGCCTGGGGACTGGGCGCCTATGTCAGCAACTTTCGCTGGATCTACGACAGCCTGCACGACGTGGCCGGCCTGCCGGCCTGGATCGCCGCGCCGCTGGTGCTGCTGCTGCCGGCCTATCTGGCGCTGTATCCCGGCCTGGCCTCCTGGCTGGCCTGCCGCATCGACCCGCGGCCCGGCGTGCGCTGGCTGCTGGCCTTCCCGGCCGCCTGGGAATTGGGCGAATGGCTGCGCGGCTGGGTGATGACCGGCTTTCCCTGGGGCGCGGCCGGTTATTCGCAGATCACCGAAAGCCCGCTGGCGGGCTACGCGCCGGTCGGCGGCATCCATCTGGTCAGCTACCTGGTGGCGCTGTCCGCCGGCGCGCTGGCCATGCTCGCGCGCGCCGGCATGCGGCAGCGGATCGGCATCCTGATCGCCGCCGCGCTGATCTGGGGCAGCGGCGTGTGGCTGCGCGACATCGAGTGGACCCATCCGGTCGGCAAGCCGATCACGGTGGCATTGGCCCAGGGCAATATCGCCCAGGAGCTGAAATGGTCGCCGGAAAACCTGGAAAACTCGCTGCTCACCTATTACCGCCAAGTGGCGATGACCCGCGCCGACCTGATGATCCTGCCGGAAACCGCGCTGCCGCTGTTCCTCGACGATCTGCCGTCCGGCTATCTGTCGATGATCCGCGGCGAAGCGTCCCGCGCCGGCATGGCGCTGGCCAGCGGCATCCCGCGCCGCACCAACGACGGCCGCGGCTATCTGAATTCGGTGGTGGCGCTGTCCGATCCGAAAATGCCCTATTACGCCAAGGACCACCTGGTGCCCTTCGGCGAGTTCGTGCCGCTGCCGGGCCTGATAGGCTGGATCTACCAGCACATGGACATGCCGCTGTCCGGCTTCAGCCGCGGCGGCGCGGATCAGGCGCCGCTGACGCTGGCGGGGCACAAGGTGGCGTTCAACGTCTGCTACGAGGATAGCTTCGGCGAGGAGCTGATCGGCCCGGCCGCCCGCGCCGACATCCTGGCCAACGTCAGCAACCTGGCCTGGTTCGGCAAGAGCGAGGCGATGAGCCAGCATCTGCAGCTATCGCAGGCCCGGTCGCTGGAAACCGGCCGTTACATGCTGCGCGCCACCAATAACGGCATGACCGCCATCATCCGCCCGGACGGCGAAATTTCGGCGGTGGCAGCCCCGTTCACCGCACAGGTGCTGACCGGTTTCGCCCAGAGCCGCCAGGGTCTGACGCCTTACATGCGCGTCGGCAACCTGCCGGTCATCATCGGCTGCGGCGCGCTGCTGCTGCTGGCCCTGCTGCTGGGCTGGCGCCGCCGCGGCCAGCACTAGGCCGCATTGATCAAAAAAAGCCCGGCGCGCTGCCGGGCTTTTCGCATCCACTCCCGCGCGCCCCCCGCGCCGCTCAGCCTCTTACCGAGAAGCGCGACACCAGTTGCCGCAGATTGGCCGCCAATTGGTGCATATTATGGATGGCCTGCGACGCCGACTGCGACGCCGACGCGTTGCTGGTGGCGCTGTGGGCGATCTGCTCCACGTGCTGGGCGATGGTCTGGCTGGCCGCGCTCTGCTCCTTCAGCGCGTGGGAAATATCGCCGATCACGTCGACCACGCCGCTGGCGCTGTCCTGGATGCGGGCGATCTCGGAACCCGCCTGCTCGGCTAGCCCCAGCCCCGCCTTCACCCGCGACACCGCCTCCTCCATGCTGTGGCGGGAGTGCTCGGCCCCCTGCTGCACATCCTGGATCATGGAGGCGATTTCCTGCGTCGCCTGCGCGGTGCGCTCGGACAGCTTGCGCACCTCGTCGGCCACCACCGCGAAGCCGCGCCCCATCTCGCCGGCCCGCGCCGCCTCGATCGCCGCGTTCAAGGCCAGCAGATTGGTCTGGTCGGCGATATCCTTGATCACCTGCATGATGCTGGAAATGGTCTGGGTCTTGTCCGCCAGGCTGGTGATGATGCCCGAGGTCTGGTCGACCGCGTCGTTGATGCGCCGCATTTCGCTGACCGCCTCGGCGATCACCGCCCCGCCGCTCTTGGACAGCGTGCCGGACTCGTTGGCCAGGTTGCGCGCATCCTGCGAGCGGTCGGAAATGTGATTGACGCTGACGGTGAGCTGCTCGATCGACGCCGCCATCGCTGTGGCCGCCGCGCTCTGCTGCTCGGAGCCGCGCCCCACCGCCTCGGCCTCGCCGGTCACCTTGCTGCTGACCTGGGACAGCTGGTTGGCGCCGTCTATGATGTCGCGCACCAGCCGCTCCAGCTCGCGCTGCATCGCGCCCACCGCGGACATCAGGCTGTCCTGATCGCCCTCCTTCACCGCCACGTCCTCGTCCAGATGGCCGGCGGCGATGCGCTTGACCACCGCCACCGTCTCCTGCGGATCGGCGCCCAGCTGGCTCAGCACATTGCGCAATATCATGCCGCCCATGCCCAGCAGCACCAGCAGCGCCGCCGCCAGCACGCCGCCCAGCCACAACAACTCCCGATGGAAAGCGGCTGAAACATCGTCCAGATAAATGCCGGTGCCGACGATCCAATGCCACTTCGGCGTGGTGGTGACATAGGAAATCTTGGGTTGGGGCTGATCGAAGCCGGGCTTGCTCCACACGTACTCGCCATAACCTCCGCCGCCCGGCGATGAAATCGCGTTCTGAAACAGCGTCTTCAACTCGATGCCGTTCGGATCCTTCACTCCGGCCAGGTTCTTGCCGATCAGCTCCGGTTTGGCGCCGTGGGCGACGTAATTCCAGTCCGAGTCATAGGCGAAGAAATAATCCGCCTTCTCGTAATGCATCGAACTCAGCGCCTTGGACAGCATGCGCTTGGCGTCGGCCTCGCCGATCTTGCCGCTTTCCACCAGCTTCTCGTAGCTGGATACCAGGCCCACCGCGCTCTGCACCAGATTGCGCACCTTGTCCTGCCTGTCCTGCAGCATCACCTGGCGCTGGTTGTACACCGATACCACGCCCAGGCCGCACACCACCGCCACCACCAGCGCCATCAAGCCGACCAGGCGGGCCTTCAAGCTCATGCCTGCGTTTGCCATTTCCCGCTCCTTCCCCAACTCCGCACGTATTCGTGCTTATTTTGATAGTTCGACTACAAAATCATTCTAGAAACGGATGTCCCCCGCCGCCACGCCGTTTTGCGCATTCCGATCAAGCGCAAGGCTCGCAGGCATGAAAAAACCCGGACATGCCGGGCTTGAGGGACGGGTCGATCAGACGCGGAAGCTGGAGAACAGCTGCCGCATGCTGCTGGCCGAGTGCGACAGCTCGGACAGCGTGTCGCGCACGGTCTGCAAGGCGTCGTCGCTGTCGACGATGCGGCCATTGATCTGCTCGGTGCTCTGGGCGATCATCGTGGTGGCCTTGTGCTGCTCGCTGGTGGACAAGGTTATCTCGTTCATCTTGGCCATCACCTCCTGCATCGCCTGCTGGATCTGCTCGATGCGCTGCACCGCGCCCAGCGTCAGCTCCACGCCGCCGTCGACCGAGCTGACGGTGCGCTGCATATTGCTGACCGCCTGGCTGGTTTCCTCGCGGATGGTGCTGACCATGCCGGAAATCTCCACCGTGGCCTGGCCGGTGCGCTCGGCCAGCTTGCGCACCTCGTCGGCCACCACCGCGAAGCCACGGCCCATTTCGCCAGCGCGCGCCGCTTCGATCGCCGCGTTCAGCGCCAACAGATTGGTCTGGTCGGCGATGTCCTTGATCACATTGGTGATGCCGCTGATCTGCTGCGAACGCTGATCGAGCGAGCCCAGCATGGTGGACAGTCCCTTCACCGCCTCGACGGTGCTGTTCATCTCCTGCGAGATCTGCTGCATGCCGTGCGCGCTCTCGCTGGAGACCTGGCCGGTATGGTTGACCAGGCCGTCCGCCTCGCGTGCCGCGTCGGCGATGTGCGAGATGCTGACGGTGATCTCCTCCAGCGTGGCCGCATTGGAGCTGGACACGTCGGAAATCTGGCGCGAATCGTGCGCCACCTTGTCCACGGTGTCGGTCACGCTCTCGACGCCGCCGGTCACCCGTTCGGCCTCTTCCTTCACCGCGATGAACATCTTCTGCAGCTGGCCGATGAAGCGGTTGAACGCGGTGGCGGTTTCGGCGATCTCGTCCTGGCCGGTCACCTGGATGCGGCGGGTCAGGTCGCCTTCACCCTGGGAAATTTCCAGCATCGCGTTGCGCAGGCGGCCCAGCCCGGCCAGCATCTTGCTCAGCATCACGCTCGCCACCGGGATCAGGATCAACACGCACAGCGCGCCGATGCCGATCACAGTCAGCAGCAAGGTGTTCAGCGGCCCGGTGACCACAGACTCGTCGGTCACCACGCCCAGCAGCCAGTTGGTGCCCTCCACAGGCTGCACCTCGATCAGCTTGCTCTCGCCGCCGATGTTGACCTCCTGCATCGTGGTATCGGTCGCCAGTTTCGTCAGACGATCGCTAGTCAGCTCCGGCACTTTCTCGGACAGCGGCTTCAGCGTCAGGCTGGCGTCCGGGTGGGCGATCACCTTGCCGCTCTTGTCCACCAGAAAAGCGTAGCCGTTGCCGCGCAGCTTGACCGACAGCACGGTCTTGACCAGGTCGTCGATGAAGATGTCGCCGCCGACCACCGCCTTCAGCGTGCTGCCGTCCTTGACCGGCGACACGAAGGTCACCACCAGTTTCTTGGTGTCGAAATCGACATAGGGATCGGATACGCCGGGGTTGCCGCTGGCCGACGCCTGCTGATACCACGGCCTTGCCACCGGATCGTAGCCTTGCGGCTGCGGCTTCATGTCGGAGCGGATCATCACATGATCGGCGGTGCCGATATAGGTCATGTCGAAGCCGCCGGCCTGGCTCATCCTGGCCAGGGTCTGGCGCGGATCCGGCGTGCCCACCAGCGGATTGGCCGCGATCACCACGCCCACCTTGCTCTTGTACCAGCTGCTCACCAGGGCCGAGTAGCCCTTGGAGGTGCCGCCCAACTCATTATCGACGCCTCGGACGATCTCATTCCGCATCTGGCCGTAAACCAGCACGGTAATCACCATACCCAGCAATACCAACAGCAGGGCAATCACTGCAATCAGCTTGACACGCAAAGAGCGCATTACACTTCCTCCTCATCCCCAATTACTTGCCAGGCCGCATCGACCGCGGGCTTGCGGCATCGGGCGCTGTTATCTTGTAAGCCTCTACTCAGGTTTAGTCCGAATAAGCATAAAGCTCAACGAACAATTCCCTTCTCGCAAATTTTGCCCTCCATTTTCCCAGATGGCATGAAACATCCACTCCATCGACAGCGCCGGCCATCGCACGACAGTCCGACAATAAGCGGCGGGCATCTCAATGTAAATGGCCGATCGCAGATATGCAATGCCCGCGTTACAACTTGCCGCTCCCATCCAGGCGCCATGCTTGAAAATCGGCATGCCGCGCCCGTCCCCCGCCGCCTCCGTGCTAGCATGCCGTCTATACGACAATGGAGACCCCCATGCACCTGAGCGCCATGTTCGTCCATCCGGTGAAATCCTGCCGCGGCATCGCCTTCGACCGCGCCTATGCGGGCAAACTGGGCTTGCTTCACGACCGCGAATGGCTGCTGGTCAGCCCGGACGGCCAACAGATTACCGCGCGCACGCATCCCCAACTGGTCACCGTCCGCGCCGAGCTGTTGCCGGGCGGCGTGCTGCTGCATCGCGCCGGCAAACCGCCGATCTTCGCGATGGCCACCGTATACACCCGGCCTCATCCAGCCCAGGTCTGGAAGGACGGCTTCCAGGCCTGGCACGGCGACGAGCGCGTCGATGCCTGGTTCGCCGATCTCCTCGGCTGCGAATGCCGGCTGCTGTGGCTGGGCGCGCAATCCAACCGCGCGTTCAAGGGCGGCTCCGACAAGATGAGCTTCGCCGACGGCTATCCCTTCCTGCTGGTCAACCAGGCCTCGCTCGACGATTTGAACCGCCAGCTCCCCGAGCCCGTCACGCTGCGCCACTTCCGTCCCAATCTGGTCGTGAGCGGCGCGTATCCGTGGGAAGAAGACGATTGGCAGGTGATCCGCATCGGCGGCCTTGAATTCGACGTGATGAAACCCTGCGCGCGCTGCGTGCTGACCACCGTGGATCCGGACCTGGGCGAAAAGCGCGCCGATGGCGAGCCGCTGCAGACCCTGGTCCGCACCCGCCGCCAGGATGAAGGCGTCTGCTTCGGCATGAACCTGCGCGCCCGCAACGAAGGCGTGCTTGAGTTGGACGCGCCGGTCGAGGTTCTGGAACAGCGCTACAGCTTCTAGACTGGGCTGCCGGCAAGTGCTTACAATCTGTCAATGAATCTGCAAGCGCTCATTGAAGATATCCGGCAGCAAGTGCTGCCGTTTTATGACCGCGGCCAAGTCGCCGACTATATCCCGGCGTTGGCCTCGGTGTCGCCGCATCAGTTCGGCTTCGCCATCCACACCCTGGATGGACAGGAATATGGCTGCGGCGAATCCGACGTCCCGTTCTCCATCCAAAGCATCAGCAAGGCCTTCATGCTGGCCCTGACGCTGCAGGCCGACGGCGAGGCGCTGTGGCGCCACGTCGGCAAGGAACCGTCCGGCAATCCGTTCAACTCGCTGGTGCAGCTGGAATACGAGCACGGCATTCCGCGCAATCCCTTCATCAACGCCGGCGCGCTGGCGGTCACCGACCGCGCAATCAGCCATTTTGGCGACGCGCACTTGCAGCTGCTGGCCTGGCTGCGGAATGAGGCCGGCAACCCCCGTCTCGCCGCCGACGAGGCGATCGCCGCCTCGGAGCGCGAGCACGGCGACCGCAACGCGGCGCTGGCCCACTTCATGAAAAGCTACGGCAACCTCGACCATCCGGTGGAGACGGTGCTGGATCATTACTTCCACAACTGCAGCATTTCGATGAGCTGCCTCGAGCTGGCCCGCGCCGGCCTGTTCCTGGCCAACCACGGCGCCTCGCCCCAAACCGGACGACAATACCTGACTCGCAGCCAGGCCAAACAGGTGAACGCCGTCATGTTGACTTGCGGCACTTACGACGCCGCCGGCGAATTCGCCTACCGCGTCGGCCTGCCGGTGAAAAGCGGCGTCGGCGGCGGCCTGCTGGCGGTGATTCCGGGCAAGATGAGCATCGCGGTATGGAGTCCTCAGCTGGATGCCCGCGGCAACTCGGTACTGGGCCTGGAGGCGCTGGACCGTTTCACCACCCGCACCGGACTGTCCATCTTCTAGACGCGACAAAGCCGGGCCCGCTAGGCAAACCCGGCTTTCCAGTCATGAAAAAAGCCAGCTCCAAGGAGCTGGCTTTTTCTTTCAACTTCGTCGATTAATCGGCGGAGTTGTCTTCTACGGCAACGGCGTCTTCCGGACGGTCCACCAGCTCTACCAGAGCCATCGGGGCGTTGTCGCCCTTGCGGAAACCGTACTTCAGGATGCGCACGTAACCGCCATTGCGGGTAGCGTAACGCGAGCCGAGCACGTCGAAGAGTTTAACCACGATTTCGCGGTCACGGGTGCGGTCGAACGCCAGACGACGGTTGGCGAGAGACGGCTTTTTGCCGAGCGTGATGAGCGGCTCGGCCACACGACGCAGTTCCTTGGCCTTCGGCAGCGTGGTCACGATAACTTCGTGCTTCAGCAGCGAGTTGGCCATGTTACGCAGCATCGCCAGACGATGGCTGGTCGTGCGGTTCAGTTTACGATTACTGTAACGATGACGCATTGTTAATGTCCTTTAGTCTCAAACTTACGGCTTTTCCAGACCAGCCGGAGGCCAGTTCTCGAGCTTCATGCCGAGAGTCAGGCCCTTGGAAGCGAGAACTTCCTTGATCTCGTTCAGCGACTTGCGGCCGAGGTTCGGTGTCTTCAGAAGCTCGGTTTCGGTGCGCTGGATCAGATCGCCGATGTAATAAATGTTCTCTGCTTTCAGGCAGTTGGCCGAACGGACCGTCAGTTCAAGATCGTCTACCGGACGCAGCAGGATCGGATCGATCGGCGGCGCCTTTTCAACGACTTCTTCAACCGCTGTGCCCTGGAGGTCGGCAAAGATCGACAGCTGGTCCATCAGGATGCGGGCTGCGTTGCGCACAGCCTGCTCCGGCTCGATGACGCCGTTGGTCTCGATGTCGAGAACCAGGCGGTCGAGGTCGGTACGCTGTTCAACACGGGCGCTTTCCACAGCGAAGCTCACGCGGCGAACCGGCGAGAAGGAAGCGTCCAGTTGAATGGTACCGATGGAACGGTTGTCGTCATGGCTGGTGCGAACGGACACCGGCTGATAGCCGCGCCCCTTCTCAACCTTGACCTCCATGTCGATCTTGCCGCCGGAGGAGATGTGACAAATCACGTGTTCCGGATTGATCACTTCCACATCATGCGGCAGCTCGATATCGCTAGCCAAGACAGCGCCCTCGCCTTCCTTTTTCAAGGTCAGCACGACACTGTCGCGACCATGCAGCTTAAGCACTACGCCCTTGAGGTTGAGGAGGATGTCAACGACATCCTCCCGCACGCCGTCAAGTGCGGAATACTCATGCAAAACGCCAGCGATAGTCACTTCGGTCGGAGCATAGCCCGGCATCGACGACAGCAGGATACGACGCAGCGAATTGCCCAGGGTATGGGCATAGCCGCGCTCGAACGGCTCCATCGACACGCGAGCGTGAGTGGCGGAAACCGGCTGTACATCGATCAGACGAGGTTTCAGAAATTCCGAAGCGCTGTTTTGCATAGTCATTCCCTAAGAGCTAGCGATTACTTGGAGTAGAATTCCACAACGAGTTGTTCGTTGATATCGCTAGACAGTTCGGAACGTTCCGGAGTGGATTTGAAAACGCCTTCCATTTTCTTGGAGTCAACAGACACCCAAGACGGGAAGCCGCCTTGCTCGGCCAGAGCCAGGCCTTCGACGATACGGGCCTGCTTCTTGGCCTTCTCACGGACGGTCACTACGTCACCGGCTTTAACCTGGTAAGACGGAATGTTCACAACCTGGCCGTTCACAACGATAGCCTTGTGGCTGACCAGCTGGCGCGCTTCGGCGCGAGTGGAGCCAAAGCCCATGCGATATACAACGTTGTCCAGGCGGGACTCAAGCAGCTTCAGCAGGTTTTCACCCGTGGAGCCCTTGCGGCGGACAGCTTCCGCAAAGTAATTGCGGAACTGACGCTCGAGTACGCCGTAGATGCGGCGGATTTTCTGCTTTTCACGCAGCTGGACGCCGTAGTCCGACAGACGGCCGCGACGGGCGCCGTGCTGGCCGGGGGCAGCATCCAGTTTGCATTTGGAATCCAGTGCACGACGCGCGCTCTTCAGGAAAAGGTCGGTGCCTTCACGACGAGCGAGCTTGCACTTCGGGCCAATATAACGTGCCATGTTCTCACACTCTCCGAATTAGATACGACGTTTTTTGGGCGGACGGCAACCGTTGTGCGGTACCGGCGTCACGTCGGAGATGCTGGTGATCTTGAAACCCAGCGAGTTGAGTGCGCGAACAGCGGATTCACGACCCGGGCCCGGGCCTTTGATACGAACTTCGAGGTTCTTCACACCATATTCTTGGGCAACTTTACCAGCGTGCTCTGCAGCTACCTGAGCGGCAAAGGGTGTACTCTTGCGCGAGCCCTTAAAACCAGCGCCGCCAGAGGTAGCCCAAGACAGTGCATTGCCTTGACGGTCGGTGATAGTGATGATGGTGTTGTTGAACGAAGCGTGCACGTGCACGATGCCTTCGCTAACAGACTTGCGCACTTTTTTACGTACACGGACAGCTGTGTTTGCTTTAGCCATTCTCTGTGTTCCTTAGTTTACTTCTTGCCGGCAATCGCCTTGCGCGGACCCTTGCGGGTACGGGCATTGGTGCGAGTGCGTTGACCGCGGCACGGCAAGCCGCGACGATGGCGGAAGCCGCGATAGCAGCCCATGTCCATCAGACGCTTGATGCTCATGGTGATTTCACGACGCAGATCACCTTCAACGGTGAACTTGGCGACTTGATCACGCAGAGTCTCCATCTCAGCTTCAGTCAGATCCTTCACCTTGGTGGAAGGATTCACGCCAGCTGCAGCACAAATTTGCTGAGCGCGAGTCTGACCGACGCCGAAAATTGCCTGCAGGCCGATAACGGCATGCGCATGATTGGGGATGTTTACCCCTGCAATACGGGCCATACTCTTTCCTTAAGCCTTAAGACCTTGAAAAGTTTGCGATTGTATCACGCAAATCGAGGTCTAACAAATGTTAGCCTTGTTTTTGCTTGTGACGCGGGTCCGTGCAGATCACGCGAACTACGCGATTGCGACGAATGATTTTGCAATTACGGCAAATCTTCTTTACAGAAGGCTGTACTCGCATGTTCAGATCCTTTCAAATCCAAAAAAGAGCGAATGCGTTACTTCGCACGGAACACAATACGGGCTCTGGACAGATCGTATGGAGTCAACTCCACAGTCACCTTGTCGCCCGGCAGGATGCGGATGTAGTGCATCCGCATCTTCCCAGAGATATGCCCGAGTACCACGTGTCCATTTTCAAGCTTGATCTTGAAAGTTGCGCTGGGCAAATTTTCCAAGATCTCGCCCTGCATCTGGATAGTGTCTTCCTTAGCCATATAACCCAGTGTCAACTCGTGTGTCAGCGGGTAAGGGCGTTGCCTTTGAAGTTAGCCTTCTTCAGCAAGCTCTCGTACTGATGCGACAACACGTAGGACTGCACCTGCGCCATGAAGTCCATCGTCACCACCACGATGATCAGCAGCGATGTACCGCCGAAATAGAACGGAACGTTCCACTTCAGGATCAGGAATTCCGGCAACAAGCAGACCAGCGTGATGTAGATCGCACCGATCAACGTCAGCCGCAGGATGATCTTCTCGATATAACGAGAAGTTTGCTCACCTGGACGGATGCCCGGAATGAAAGCCCCGCTCTTCTTCAGGTTGTCAGCCGTTTCCTTCGGGTTGAAAACCAACGCCGTGTAGAAGTAGCAGAAGAAGATGATCGCCGCCGCGTACAGCAGCACATAGATCGGCTGACCCGGATGCAGCTTGTCAGCCACGCCCTTCAGCCAAGCCATGTGCTCGCCCTGGCCGAACCAACCGAGGACGGTGGCCGGAAACAGGATGATGCTCGAGGCGAAGATCGGGGGAATCACCCCCGCCATGTTCAGCTTGAGCGGCAAATGCGTGCTCTGGCCTTGCATGACGCGATTGCCCACTTGACGCTTGGCGTAGTTCACCAGCACCTTGCGTTGGCCACGCTCAGCGTAGACAACGAGGAAGGTGACCAGGATCACTCCGACAAACAGCAGCACGGCAAACAAGATGGGCAAAGAGCCCTGGCTGGTCAGAGTCAGGGTCTTACCGATCGCAGCCGGAACACCTGCGGCGATACCCGCGCAGATGATCAGCGAGATACCGTTGCCGATACCGCGCTCGGTGATCTGTTCACCCAACCACATCAGGAACATGGTTCCAGTGACCAGAGACACCACGGTTGTCAGATAAAACTCCCACTGAGCAGTCATCACCAGATTAGGCTGCTTGTACAACATCACCGCGATGCCGAAACTTTGGAAAGTTGCGAGCGCCACGGTGGCATAACGCGTGTACTGGGTTATCTTGCGACGTCCCGCATCGCCTTCCTTCTTCAGCTGCTTCAGGCTAGGCAAAACCTCGGCCGCAAGCTGCAGAATAATGGAAGCCGAGATGTACGGCATGATGCCCAGGGCAAACACCGTAAACCTCGAGAGGGCGCCGCCCGAAAACATGTTGAACATGTCGAGCAGGCCCGTCTGCGATGTGTGGAACAACTTCGCTAGTTCGGCAGGGTTGATACCCGGGACCGGAATATGGGCACCGATACGATAAACGATCAGCGCGCCAATCAGGAACCAGATACGACGCTTCAGATCACCAAACTTATTGGCATTGGCCACTAGAGAAGTATTCGCCACAAATTTATGCCTTATTCAATGCTGCCGCCGGCAGCCTCGATGGCAGCGCGGGCGCCAGCGGTAACGCTGATACCACGCAGTTTGACCGCGCGCTCAACCTTGCCGGACAGGACTACTTTGGCAACGAGCGCCTGGGCAGCCACCAGACCGGCTTGCTTGAGAGCCAGCAGATCGATTTCATCGACCGGCAGCAGGTTCAATTCGGACAGGCGAACTTCGCATACGAAGCGAGCCGTCAGAGACTTGAAGCCGCGCTTCGGCAGACGACGTTGCAGCGGCATTTGGCCGCCTTCGAAGCCTACCTTGTGGAAACCACCGGCACGGCTCTTCTGACCCTTGTGGCCGCGGCCGCAAGTCTTGCCCAGGCCGGAACCGATGCCACGGCCTACACGGCGCTTGGCATGCTTGGCGCCGACGCCCGGTTGTACGGTGTTCAGCAGCATCTCTTAGCCCTCGAATTTGAGCAGGTAGCTGATCTTGTTGATCATGCCACGGTTTTCAGGGGTATCGAGCACTTCAACAGTCTGACGAATCTTCTTCAGACCGAGACCGCGGGCGCAAGCCTTGTGAGACTCCAGGCGACCGATCAGGCTCTTTACCAGAGTGACCTTGACAGTCTTGGCATTACTCATGACCCACCCCCAGGATGTCCTCGATGCTCAGGCCACGCTTGGCGGCGATTTGAGCCGGGGTATTGATCTTGCTCAGACCGTCCAGAGTCGCACGCACCACGTTGTACGGGTTCGTGGAGCCATGGATCTTGGCCGAAACATTGTGAATACCCATTGCGTCGAAGATCGCGCGCATCGGACCGCCGGCCTTAACGCCAGTACCATCCTTTGCCGGCTGGATCAGGACGCGAGTCGCGCCGTGACGGCCTTCAACGGTGTGCTTAACGGTACCGTTGTACAGCTTGATCTTCACCATGTTGTGGCGGGCTTGTTCCATCGCCTTTTGTACGGCGACCGGAACTTCCTTGGAACGGCCCTTACCCATGCCGATACCGCCGTCGCCATCACCAACCACGGTCAGGGCGGAGAAAGCCATGATACGGCCGCCCTTAACCACTTTGGTGACGCGGTTGACGCTGATCATTTTCTCGACCAGACCGTCGCCGCGATCTTCCATTTCGTGCTTAGCCATTCTTTACTCCGAATTAGAATACGAGGCCGTGTTCGCGAGCGGCGTCAGCCAGTGCCTTCATGCGACCGTGGTATTTGAAACCGGAACGATCGAAAGCAACTTGCTCGATGCCAGCGGCTTTTGCCTTTTCGGCAATGCGCTGGCCGATCACGGCTGCAGCTGCCACGTTGCCACCATTGGCCATTGCGGAGCGAACATCGGCTTCCAGCGAGGAAGCGCTGGCCAGTACCTTGTTGCCGGTCTCGTCAATGATCTGGGCGTAAATGTGGCTATTGGTGCGGTGTACAGAGAGACGCACCATCTTGAGCTCCGCGATCCGTGCACGGGTTTTACGTGCGCGGCGGAGTCGAGTCTGTTTCTTGTCCATGTCAGTGCCTCAGTTACTTCTTCTTGGTTTCTTTCAGAACCACAACCTCGTCGGCATAACGCACGCCCTTGCCCTTGTAAGGCTCCGGCGAACGGTAAGCGCGAATCTCGGCTGCGACCTGGCCCACGAGCTGCTTGTCAGCGCCCTTGACCAGGATCTCGGTCTGAGTCGGAGTCTCAACTTTGACGCCAGCGGGCATCTTGTGAGCCACCGGGTGCGAGAAACCCAGAGACAGGTTCAGGGTATCGCCTTGGGCCTGGGCACGGTAGCCCACGCCGACCAGCTGCAGCTTCTTCTCGAAGCCCTTGGATACGCCGTTCACCATATTGTTCAACAGGGCGCGCAGGGTGCCGGACATGGCACGTGCGAACTTGCTGTCGTTCTTGGCGGCGAAAGTCAGCTGGTTGTTGTCCAGCTTGACTTCCACGTCGTTGCACAGAGCGGTGCTCAGGGAGCCCAGGGCGCCCTTGACAGTCACATCTGCTGCGCCGAACTTGACTTCGACGCCGGCCGGAATGGCTACCGGATTCTTAGCTACGCGAGACATTTGACCCCCTTACGCCACGACGCAGAGCAGTTCGCCGCCGATACCGGCAGCGCGCGCCTTGCGATCGGTCATCACGCCGCTGGAGGTGGACAGGATCGCCACGCCCAGGCCGTTCATGACCTTCGGGATTTCGGTGGAGCCCTTGTACACGCGCAGGCCAGGACGGGATACGCGCTCGATGCGCTCGATCACCGGACGGCCAGCGTAGTACTTGAGCTGGATATCGAGAACAGGCTTCTTCTCTTCGCCGGCGACGGCGAAGTCTTCGATGTAGCCTTCTTCTTTCAGCACCTGCGCCAGCGCAACCTTCAGCTTCGAGCAAGGCATGGAAACCTTGGTTTTGGAAGCTTGTTGGCCGTTGCGGATGCGGGTCAACATATCGGAAATAGGATCGTGCATGCTCATTTATGTGTCTCCTATTACCAGCTGGCCTTCACAACACCCGGAATCTCACCCTTCATGGCGATCTCACGCAGCTTGTTGCGACCCAAACCGAATTTACGGAACACACCACGCGGACGACCGGTCACGGCGCAGCGACGACGCTGGCGAACCGGAGAAGCGTTGCGCGGCAGTTGCTGCAGTTGCAGGCGGGCGGCGAAACGCTCTTCTTCCGAGAGGTTCTGGTTGTTGATGGTGGCGATCAGGGCGTCACGCTTGGCGGAGAACTTCTCAGCCAGCTTGACGCGCTTCTCTTCACGGTTAATCAGTGCAAGTCGTGCCATGTGCTTAACCCTTGAACGGGAACTTGAACGCGGCCAGCAGAGCGCGGGCCTCTTCGTCAGTCTTCGCCGAGGTAGTGATAGTGATGTTCATACCACGCAGAGCATCGATCTTGTCGTACTCGATTTCCGGGAAGATGATCTGTTCTTTGACGCCCATGTTGTAGTTGCCGCGGCCGTCGAAAGACTTGGCGGAAACACCACGGAAGTCGCGAACTCGCGGCAGCGCGATGGTGACCAGGCGGTCCAGGAACTCATACATGCGTTCGCGACGCAGAGTTACCTTGCAACCAACCGGATAGTCGTCGCGAATCTTGAAGCCTGCGATGGACTTGCGAGCGGTGGTGACGACCGGCTTCTGGCCGGCGATCTTTTCCATGTCGCCCACGGCGAATTCCATTACCTTCTTATCGGCAACGGCTTCACCCACGCCCATGTTCACGGTGATCTTCTCGATACGCGGAACTTGCATGATCGACTTGTAGCCGAACTGTTTCATCAGTTCCGGCACTACGCTGTCTTTGTAGAAATCGTAGAGACGTGCCATGTTTGCTCCTTAGGCGCCGATAACTTCGCCGCTGGACTTGAACACGCGCACCTTACGGCCGTCTTCAAGAACCTTGAAGCCTACGCGGTCAGCCTTTTGGCTTGCCGGATTGAAAATCGCGACGTTAGAAGCGTCGATGGGCATGGTCTTCTCGACGATACCGCCAGCTACGCCACGTACCGGGTTCGGCTTCTGGTGTTTCTTGGCGACATTCACGCCTTCCACAACCAGCTTGGTTTCCAGAACACGCAGGACAGTGCCGCGCTTACCCTTGTCTTTGCCGGTGATTACTACGACTTCATCACCCTTGCGAATCTTGCGCATGCGACCTCTCCTTACAGCACTTCAGGAGCCAGCGATACGATCTTCATGAAACGCTCGGTACGCAGTTCGCGCGTAACGGGTCCGAAGATGCGTGTGCCGATCGGCTCAAGCTTGTTGTTGAGCAGAACAGCAGCGTTGCTGTCAAACTTGATCAAAGAGCCGTCGGGACGACGCACGCCTTTGGCAGTGCGTACCACGACCGCGTTGTATACGTCGCCTTTTTTGACGCGACCACGCGGAGCGGCATCCTTGATGCTCACCTTGATGATGTCACCTACGCTAGCATAGCGACGCTTGGAGCCACCCAGCACTTTGATGCACTGAACATGACGTGCACCAGTGTTGTCAGCGACCTCAAGCATGGTCTGCATTTGGATCATTTGAGATTACCTTTCTAATCCAACTTTATCCGTCACTTTCCACTGCCGTTAGCCTGGGCATGTGTCGCCAGACTCGAACAGCGGAAACGCCACAGAACATTCTGTGGCGTGTCAAACGGCCAGTTTTGGACCCCGTAAGGGCGGAACTCCTACGCAGTTAGTGCGCAGGAGATGGCCATTATACAGAGGGACGCAGCCCTCTGCAAGCTTTATACCTGACGAGATTTCTCAACCAGGCCAGTTACCACCCACGACTTGGTCTTCGAGAGCGGGCGGGACTCGCTGATGATCACCAGATCGCCTGCCTTGAACTCGTTGTTTTCGTCGTGCGCGTGGAACTTCTTGGAGCGACGGATAATCTTGCCGTAGATCGGGTGCTTTACTTTGCGCTCGACCAGAACGGTCACAGTCTTATCCATCTTGTCGCTGACCACAACGCCGGTCAGCGTACGTACTACTTTGGTTTCGCTCATCTTAAACTGCCTTTTCTTTCAGAACGGTACGCACACGAGCAATGTCGCGACGCACTTTCTTCAGTTCAGAGGTCTTGGCGAGTTGCTGAGTAGCGTGCTGCATGCGCAGCGCAAACTGGGCCTTCAGCAGGCTCAGCAGTTCCACCTTCAGCTCGTCAACAGTTTTGGCTTTCAGTTCGGACGCTTTCATTACTGACCTACCTGTTTGGTTACGAACACAGTGGCGATCGGCAGCTTGGCGGCGGCCAGACGGAAAGCTTCGCGAGCGAGTTCCTCGGATACGCCATCCATTTCGTACAGCATCTTGCCAGGCTGAATTTCAGCCACGTAGTACTCCGGAGAGCCCTTGCCCCCGCCCATACGGACTTCGGCAGGCTTGGAGGTGATCGGCTTGTCCGGGAAGATACGGATCCAGATGCGGCCGCCACGCTTGATGTGACGGGTCATCGCACGACGCGCAGCTTCGATCTGACGCGCGGTCAGACGACCACGACCAATAGCCTTCAGACCGAAATCACCAAAGCTCACCTTGTTGCCACGAGTGGCGATACCGGTGTTACGGCCTTTGTGCTGTTTACGGTACTTGAGTCTAGTTGGCTGCAGCATTGCGGGCACCCTTTCTCATTTTCTTCTCGGGAGCTGCCGGCGCGGCCACAACTTGGCCCGGCTTCAGCTCGCCTTTGTACACCCATACCTTGATGCCGATGATGCCGTAGGTGGTCTTGGCTTCGGAGGTGGCGTAGTCCACATCGGCGCGCAGGGTATGCAGCGGCACGCGGCCTTCGCGGTACCATTCGCTACGAGCGATGTCGATGCCGTTCAGACGGCCGGACGACATGATCTTGATGCCTTCAGCACCCAGACGCATGGCGTTTTGCATGGCGCGCTTCATGGCGCGACGGAACATCACGCGCTTCTCCAGCTGGGAAGCGATGCCGTCGGCGATGATTTGCGCGTCCAGTTCCGGCTTGCGAACTTCTTCGATGTTCACGTGGACCGGTACGCCCAGGCGCTTTTGCAGTTCTTGCTTCAGAACTTCAATGTCTTCGCCCTTCTTGCCGATCACGACGCCCGGACGGGCGCTGTGAATGGTGATGCGGGCGGACTTGGCCGGACGCTCGATGGTTACGCGGCCAACCGAAGCGTGACCCAGACGCTTCTTCAGGAATGCGCGAACTTCGATATCCTGTTTCAGCATTTCCGGGAAGTTCTGCGAAGACGCGAACCACTTGGAAGACCAGTTTTTGTTAACGGCAAGACGGAATCCCGTCGGATGAATCTTCTGACCCATTTCTTACCCCTTAATTGCCAACGGTCAAGGAAATGTGGCAGGTCTGCTTTTCGATGCGATTGCCACGACCCTTAGCACGGGCAGTGAAACGCTTCAGACTAGCGCCCTTGTCAACAAAGATGCTGGTGACACGCAGGGTGTCGATGTCAGCGCCTTCGTTGTGCTCGGCGTTAGCGATTGCAGATTCCAGCACTTTCTTGATGATTACCGCGCCCTTCTTCGGGGAGAAGGCCAGGATATTCAGCGCCTGGGCCACGGACTGACCGCGGACCAGATCGGCTACCAGACGGCACTTTTGAGCCGAAAGGCGAACACTTTTCAGATTTGCAGATACTCTCATCGCTTCACCTTACTTCTTCTTCGCCTTCTTGTCGGCAGCATGGCCTTTGAAGGTACGAGTCAGAGAGAATTCACCCAGTTTGTGGCCGACCATGTTTTCAGAAACATAAACCGGAACGTGAGTGCGACCGTTGTGCACAGCGATGGTCAGACCAATAAAGTCCGGCAGGATGGTCGAACGACGCGACCAGGTCTTGATCGGACGCTTGTCGCTGGTTGCCCGTACCGCATCTACCTTCTTCAGGAGATGCAGGTCAACGAACGGGCCTTTTTTCTGCGAACGTGCCATTGTCAATTACCCTTTGGTGGAATAGCGACGGCGTACGATCATGTTGTCGGTACGCTTGTTGCGACGGGTACGGAAGCCCTTGGCCGGAGTGCCCCACGGGCTAACCGGCACGCGGCCTTCGCCAGTGCGGCCTTCACCACCACCGTGCGGGTGGTCGATCGGGTTCATCGCCGTACCGCGAACGGTCGGGCGAACACCGCGCCAACGGGAAGCGCCAGCCTTACCCAGCTTGCGCAGGGAGTGCTCTTCGTTACCCACTTCACCAACGGTCGCACGGCAATCGACGTGCACCAGGCGGATCTCGCCAGAGCGCAGACGCAGTTGAGCGTACACGCCTTCGCGAGCCAGCAGCATTGCAGAAGCGCCAGCGGAACGAACCATCTGAGCGCCCTTGCCGGGTTGCATTTCCACGCAGTGGATAGTGGTACCCACCGGGATGTTGCGGATCGGCAGAGCGTTACCGGCCTTGATCGGAGCCTCGGAGCCGGACAGCAGCACGGCGCCAACTTTCACGCCGCGCGGAGCGACGATGTAGCGGCGTTCGCCATCGGCGTAGCACAACAGGGCGATGTGGGCGGTGCGGTTCGGATCGTATTCGATGCGTTCCACTTTCGCCGGGATGCCATCCTTGTTGCGACGGAAGTCGATCAGACGGTAGTGCTTCTTATGGCCGCCACCACGATGACGCGTAGTGATGTGGCCATTGTTGTTACGGCCGCCGGTCGAGTTTTTCTTCTCAACCAGGGCTGCGTGCGGAGCACCTTTGTGCAGGTCAGGGTGTACCACCTTGACAACGGCACGGCGGCCCGCGGAAGTCGGTTTTACCTTAACGATAGGCATGCTCTATCTCCTTACTCCGCCGCGGCCGGGCTAGCGGTCAGGTCAAGTTCTTGACCCTCGACCAGGCTAACATAGGCCTTTTTCCAGTCACTGCGACGACCCGTGCTGCGGCCGAAACGCTTAACCTTGCCCTTGACGTTCACAGTGGACACGCCGTCAACTTTTACGTTGAACAGCATTTCCACGGCGGCCTTGATTTCCGGCTTGGTTGCGTTGGTAGCAACACGGAACGCCACTTGCTGGTTTTTCTCAGCGATCATGGTGCTCTTCTCGGAAACGATGGGCGCAAGGATTACTTGCAACAGACGTTCTTGGTTCATGCCCACTGCTCCTCCAGTTGCTTCACGGCGTCGCGGGTGATCACGGTCTTCTTGAAGCGCAGCAGGCTGTACGGGTCAGCCTGAACCGCTTCGATAACCAGCATGTTCGGCAGGTTACGCGAAGAGAGATAGAGGTTTTCGCTCAGTTCATTGGTGATGAACAGAGCCTGCTCCAGACCCATCGGCTGAACGGCGCCGACGAATTCCTTGGTCTTCGGGCTGGCAACCGACAGGTCGTCAACCACGATCAGGCGTTCGTCACGCACCAGCTGCGACAGGATGGTCGCGATGCCCGCACGGTACATCTTGCGGTTAACCTTCTGAGTGAAGTTCTCGTCCGGCTTGTTCGGGAAGGCACGGCCACCACCACGACGGTTCGGGGTAGAGGTCATACCGGCACGAGCGTTACCAGTGCCCTTCTGACGGAACGGCTTCTTGGTCGAGTGCTTCACTTCAGCACGAGTCAGCTGGGCGCGGTTGCCGCTGCGCGCGTTCGCCAGGAACGCGGTCACAACCTGATGCACCAGAGCTTCGTTGTATTCGCGGCCGAACAGAGCGTCGGACACTTGCAGGCTGCCAACAGCCTTGCCTTGGGTATTGATTACATTCAATTCCATCACGCACCCGCTTTCACGCTAGGACGCACGACGACGTCGCCGTTCTTGGCACCCGGGACTGCGCCCTTGACCAGGATCAGCTGACGCTCGGCATCGACACGAACGATCTCGAGGCACTGAACAGTGCTCTTCACGTTGCCGTATTGACCAGCCATGCGCTTACCCGGGAAAACGCGACCCGGATCTTGAGCTTGACCGATGGAACCCGGCGTATTGTGCGAACGCGAGTTACCGTGCGAAGCACGGTTGGAAGAGAAGTTGTGGCGCTTGATCACGCCGGAGAAACCCTTACCCTTCGAGGTGCCGGTTACATCAACCAGTTGACCAACGGTGAAGATTTCGACAGCGATAGCGTCGCCCGGCTTGAAGTTGGACAGCGCGTCGGCGGACAGAGCGAACTCAGCCAGACCCAGACCAGCTTCCACGCCAGCTTTGGCGAAGTGACCGGCAGTAGCCTTGTTGACACGATTGGCCTTCTTGGAGCCATAGGTAACCTGAACGGCAGTGTAGCCGTCGGTTTCAGCGGTTTTGATTTGCGTGACGCGGTTGGAGGACATGTCCAGCACAGTTACCGGGATGGTTGCGCCATCTTCGGCAAAAATGCGGGTCATGCCGACTTTGCGACCGACAAGACCTAAACTCATGTTTATTTCCTTTTTCAGGCGCCGATTGCGATTGACCGGCATAAAAAACACGACATAAAAAACAAAAACGGACTCGCCAAAATGGCGAGTCCGGTAATGTATCACAGAAAATTCAAGAATCGCAAGCACTTAGCTCGCAAACCCTTGAACTTAAGCGATTACTGCAGCTTGATTTCCACATCCACACCGGCCGGCAGGTCGAGCTTCATCAGAGCATCAACAGTCTTGTCGGTCGGGTCTACGATGTCCATCAGACGCAGGTGAGTGCGGATTTCCAGCTGGTCGCGGGAAGTCTTGTTCACGTGCGGGGAACGCAGAACGTTGAAGCGCTCGATTTTGGTCGGCAGCGGAACCGGGCCTTTGACAACGGCGCCGGTGCGCTTGGCGGTTTCAACGATTTCCTGAGCGGAACGGTCGATCAGATTGTAATCGAACGCCTTCAGGCGGATGCGGATCTTTTGGCTAGACATGAGAAATCTCCGCTTCCGTTACTTGATGATTTTGGCAACGACGCCGGCGCCGACGGTGCGGCCGCCTTCGCGGATAGCGAAGCGCAGACCTTCTTCCATCGCGATCGGAGCGATCAGAGCAACGGTGATTTCCACGTTGTCGCCCGGCATTACCATTTCCACGCCTTCGGCCAGGCTAACTGCGCCGGTCACGTCGGTGGTGCGGAAGTAGAACTGCGGACGGTAGTTCGCGAAGAACGGGGTGTGACGGCCGCCCTCATCCTTGGACAGAACGTACACGGAAGCTGCGAAGTCGGTGTGCGGGGTGATGGAACCCGGCTTAGCCAGAACCTGGCCACGCTCCACGTCTTCACGCTTGGTGCCGCGCAGCAGCACGCCAACGTTGTCGCCGGCCTGACCCTGGTCCAGCAGCTTGCGGAACATTTCCACGCCGGTGCAGGTGGTCTTCACGGTAGCCTTCAGGCCCACGATTTCCAGCTCTTCGCCGACTTTCACGATGCCGCGCTCAACGCGACCGGTCACCACGGTGCCGCGGCCGGAGATCGAGAACACGTCTTCGATCGGCAGCAGGAACGGCTTGTCAACGGCGCGTTCCGGAGTCGGGATGTAGGAATCCAGAGCAGCGGCCAGGCGGAAGATCGACGGTTCGCCCATTTCGGACTGGTCGCCTTCCAGCGCCAGACGAGCGGAGCCGGTCACGATCGGGGTGTCGTCGCCCGGGAAGTCGTAGGAAGACAGCAGATCGCGCACTTCCATTTCCACCAGTTCCAGCAGCTCGGCGTCGTCAACCAGGTCAGCCTTGTTCAGGTAGACGATGATGTACGGCACGCCAACCTGGCGGGACAGCAGGATGTGTTCGCGGGTTTGCGGCATCGGACCGTCAGCGGCCGAGCAAACCAGGATCGCGCCGTCCATCTGAGCCGCGCCGGTGATCATGTTCTTCACATAGTCGGCGTGGCCCGGGCAGTCTACGTGAGCGTAGTGGCGGGCTTCGGTTTCGTATTCAACGTGCGCGGTATTGATGGTGATACCACGAGCCTTCTCTTCCGGCGCGCTGTCGATCTGGGAGTAGTCCTTGGCTTCGCCACCGAACTTCTTGGACAGAATGGTGGTGATAGCGGCGGTCAGGGTGGTCTTACCGTGGTCCACGTGACCGATGGTGCCTACGTTTACGTGCGGTTTGGTCCGCTCAAACTTTTCTTTTGCCATTTTGCAAAAATCCTTAATTAAAGAACATTAGATCGGGACTGGCCGGGTCGGCCCGGCCAGCCTCAGCGCGCATTACTTCCTGGCGGCCATTACGGCTTCAGCGACGTGCTTCGGAGCCTCGGAGTAGTGCTTGAACTCCATCGAGTAGGTCGCACGACCCTGGGTTGCCGAACGCAGATCGGTGGAGTAGCCGAACATCTCAGCCAGCGGTACTTCTGCCTTGATGATCTTGCCGCCCAAACCGTCGTCGTCCATGCCCTGAACCATGCCGCGGCGGCGGTTCAAGTCACCCATGACGTCGCCCATGTACTCTTCCGGAGTCTCCACTTCCACGGCCATCATCGGCTCGAGAATGCACGGACCGGCGCGGCGCATGGCTTCCTTGAATGCCATGGAGCCAGCCAGTTCGAACGCGATCTGCGAGGAGTCGACGTCGTGGTAGGAACCGAAGGTCAGACGCACAGTGACGTCAACCACCGGGAAGCCGGCGAGAATACCGCTGGACAGAGTGTTTTGAATACCCTTGTCCACGGACGGAATGAATTCACGCGGAATCACGCCACCCTTGATCTCGTCGACGAACTTGTAGCCATTACCCTCGCCGGACGGCTCCAGGGTGATGACCGCATGGCCGTACTGACCCTTACCGCCGGACTGCTTGACGTGCTTGCCGTCAACGTCGGTAACCGTCTTGGTGATGGTTTCACGGTAGGCCACTTGCGGCGCGCCGACGTTGGCTTCAACGCCGAATTCGCGCTTCATGCGGTCAACCAGAATTTCCAGGTGCAGTTCGCCCATGCCGGAAATGATGGTCTGGCCGGATTCTTCGTCGGTACGCACGCGGAACGACGGATCCTCCTTCGCCAGGCGGTTCAGGGCCACGCCCATCTTCTCCTGGTCGGCCTTGGTCTTCGGCTCGACGGCGACGTGAATCACCGGCTCCGGGAACTCCATGCGTTCCAGAATCAGCGGAGCATCGATGGCGCACAGGGTTTCACCAGTGGTGACTTCCTTCAGGCCGATGGCAGCGGCGATGTCGCCGGCGTGCACTTCTTCGATCTCTTTACGGTCGTTGGCGTGCATCTGCACGATACGGCCGATACGCTCTTTCTTGCCCTTGACCGAGTTCAGCACGGTGTCGCCGGACTTCACCACGCCGGAGTAGACGCGGAAGAAGGTCAGCTGGCCCACGTACGGGTCGTTCATCAGCTTGAACGCCAGCGCGGAGAACGATGCGCTGTCGGAAGCTTCGCGAGTGGTCGGCGTGCCGTCTTCGTTCTCGCCCGGAACCGGGGGAACGTCGAGCGGGCTCGGCAGCAGTTCGATCACGGCGTCCAGCATGCGCTGAACACCCTTGTTCTTGAACGCGGAGCCGCACAGCATCGGCTGGATTTCGCACTTCAGGGTACGCTCGCGCAGACCGGCGATGATTTCTTCCTCGGTCAGCGTTTCGCCACCCAAGTACTTGTCCATCATTTCGTCGCTGACTTCGGCGGCGGCTTCAACCATCTTCTCGCGCCATTCTTCGGCAACGGAAACCAGGTCTGCCGGGATATCGCCGTATTCGAACTTCATGCCCTGAGACGCTTCATCCCAGATGATGGCCTTCATCTTCAGCAGATCGACCACGCCGGTGAAGTTGTCTTCAGCGCCGATCGGCACCACGATGGGCACCGGGTTGCCGCGCAGGCGGGTTTTCACCTGCTCGACCGCGCGGAAGAAGTTGGCGCCTTGACGGTCCATCTTGTTCACGAACGCGATGCGCGGAACCTTGTACTTGTTGGCCTGACGCCATACGGTTTCCGACTGGGGCTGAACGCCGCCCACAGCGCAGTAAACCATCACGGCGCCGTCCAGAACACGCATGGAACGCTCTACCTCGATGGTAAAGTCCACGTGCCCCGGGGTGTCGATGATATTGAAATGGTGGGCCGGGTACTGCAGGGCCATGCCTTTCCAATAGGTGGTGGTAGCAGCGGAAGTGATGGTGATGCCACGTTCCTGCTCCTGCTCCATCCAGTCCATGGTGGCCGCGCCATCATGCACTTCACCGATCTTGTGGTTCACACCGGTGTAAAACAGAATACGCTCGGTAGTAGTAGTCTTACCGGCGTCAATGTGAGCGGAGATACCGATATTACGGTAGCGCTCGAGGGGGGTTTTCCGTGCCACGATCTACACCTTGATTAAGTGGGTGAGCTTAGAAGCGGAAGTGCGAGAAGGCCTTGTTGGCTTCTGCCATGCGATGCACTTCGTCACGCTTCTTCATTGCGCCGCCACGACCTTCGGCCGCATCGAGCAATTCACCAGCCAGGCGCAGGTCCATGGACTTTTCGCCGCGCTTGCGCGCAGCGTCACGCAGCCAACGCATGGCCAGGGCCATACGACGGGACGGACGTACTTCAACAGGAACTTGATAGTTGGCACCACCGACGCGGCGGCTCTTCACTTCCACCACCGGCTTGGCGTTGGACAGCGCGGCATTGAACACTTCGAGAGCGTTCTTGCCGGATTTCTTTTCGATCTGTTCCAGAGCACCGTAGATGATGCGTTCAGCAACAGACTTCTTGCCATCGATCATGACAACGTTCATGAACTTGGACAGGTCTTGGGAACCGAATTTCGGATCCGGCAGAATTTCACGCTTGGGGACTTCTCTGCGACGTGGCATGTTACTTCCTTAAATATTCAGTTGAGCTCTATTCGCTCATGACTACCCAGCGGAGCAGTCACTTACTAGACGATCCTGAGGATTGATCAGGCCGCCTTCAAAACATCCCGATTACTTGGGACGCTTGGCGCCGTACTTGGAGCGAGCTTGCTTACGGTCTTTAACGCCGGCGGTATCCAGGGAACCGCGCACGGTGTGGTAACGCACACCCGGCAAGTCTTTCACACGACCGCCGCGAATCAGCACAACCGAGTGTTCCTGCAGGTTGTGGCCTTCACCGCCGATGTACGAAATGACTTCGAAACCGTTGGTCAGACGAACCTTGCACACTTTACGCAGAGCCGAGTTCGGCTTCTTCGGAGTGGTGGTGTAAACACGGGTGCACACGCCACGCTTCTGCGGGCAGGCTTCCAGCGCAGGCACCTTGCTCTTCGCCGTGATGGCGACGCGGCCCTTGCGAACGAGTTGGTTAATGGTTGGCATTACTATCAGTTCCTAGTTGATTCTTCCCGAAGACAACACGCCTCCAGAAAGGACGGAGGATTATATTTTAGTCAACGGCCCAGCGTCAAATAAAAAACGCCGCCCCGCCAACGTTAACCGTTGATGGAGCAGCGTTTTTTCAACACTTGGCCGTCAGGCCGGTGTTAGTCGCCGCTTTCCAGCGCAGCCGGAGCCGAGTCGAACAACATCGAATCGGCTGCATCCAGGCCCAGGTTCTGGCGGCGGCGGGTGCGATGGTAAGCGAGACCGGTACCGGCCGGAATCAGACGGCCGACGATCACGTTTTCCTTCAGACCGCGCAGATCGTCGCGCTTGCCCATGATGGCCGCTTCGGTCAGCACGCGCGTGGTTTCCTGGAAGGAAGCCGCGGAGATGAACGAGTCGGTCGACAGCGAGGCCTTGGTGATGCCCAGCAGCACGTTTTCGTACTGCGCCGGCTCCTTGTTCTCGGCCATCATCTTGTCGTTCATTTCCAGCACGTCGGCGCGCTCCACCTGCTCGCCCTGGATGAACTCGGTGTCGCCGCTGTCGGAGATCACGACGCGACGCAGCATCTGGCGAATGATCACCTCGATGTGCTTGTCGTTGATCTTCACGCCCTGCAGACGATACACCTCCTGCACTTCCTGGACGATGTAGCGGGCCAGCGCCTCGATGCCCTGCAGACGCAGGATATCGTGCGGATCGACCGGACCGTCGACGATGGATTCGCCGCGGTTCACCACCTGACCGTCGTGGACCAGCACGTGCTTGTCCTTAGGAATCAGGTTTTCGTAACCGCTGCCTTCCAGGTCGGTGATGATCAGGCGCTGCTTGCCCTTGGTGTCCTTGCCGAACGAAACGGTGCCGGTCACCTCGGCCAGCATGCCGGCATCCTTCGGCGAACGGGCTTCGAACAGCTCGGCCACGCGCGGCAGACCACCGGTAATGTCGCGGGTCTTCGACGATTCCTGCGGGATGCGGGCCAGCACTTCGCCCTTGCCCACGTCCTGGCCGTCGCGCACCGTGATGATGGCGCCCACCTGGAAGGTGATCGACACCGACGCGTCGGAGCCGGCCAGCTTCACTTCGTTGCCGTTGTCGTCGAGCAGCTTCACCAACGGACGCAGCATCTTCGACTGCGAACCGGCGCGGCGTTTCGGGTCGATGACCACCAGTGTCGACAGGCCGGTCACTTCGTCGGTCTGCTTGGCTACGGTGTTGCCCTCTTCCACGTTCTCGAACTTCACGCGGCCAGCGTACTCGGTGATGATCGGACGGGTGTGCGGATCCCAAGTGGCCAATACAGCGCCAGCCTTGATCACCAGACCGTCTGTCACCATCAGGGTCGCGCCGTACGGCACCTTGTGGCGTTCGCGCTCGCGGCCCATGTCGTCGTGGATCACCACTTCGCCGGAGCGGGTGATGACGATCAGCTCGCCCTTGGTATTGGCCACGTAGCGCATCTGGCTGGAGAAGCGCACGGTGCCGTTGGACTTGCCTTCCACCTGGCTGGCGGCCGCGTTTCGCGACGCCGCGCCACCGATGTGGAAGGTACGCATGGTCAGCTGGGTGCCCGGTTCGCCGATCGACTGAGCGGCGATCACGCCCACGGCTTCGCCGGCGTTGACGCGCTTGCCGCGCGCCAGGTCGCGACCGTAGCACTTCGCGCACAGGCCGTAGCGAGTGTCGCAAGTGATCGCGGTGCGAACCTTGACTTCGTCGATGCCGAGGCTGTCGACCAGGTCCACCATCTGCTCGTCCATCAGCGTGCCCGCTTCGATCACGGTCTCGCCGGAGGACGGATCCACCACGTCGACCGCGGTCACGCGGCCGAGGATGCGGTCGCGCAGCGCTTCGATCACGTCGCCGCCCTGCAGCACGGCCTTCATGGTGAAGCCGTTGCTGGTGCCGCAATCGTCCTCGATCACCACCAGATCCTGGGTCACGTCGACCAGACGACGGGTCAGGTAACCGGAGTTGGCGGTCTTCAGCGCCGTATCCGCCAGACCCTTACGGGCGCCGTGAGTCGAGATGAAGTACTGGAGTACGGTCAGGCCTTCGCGGAAGTTGGCGGTAATCGGCGTCTCGATAATCGAGCCGTCCGGCTTCGCCATCAGACCCCGCATGCCGGCCAGCTGCTTGATCTGGGCTGCGGAACCCCGCGCGCCCGAGTCGGCCATCATGTAAATGGAGTTGAAGGATTCCTGATCGACCTCCTTGCCTTCGCGGTCCAGCACCTTCTGCTTGGACAGCTCGTCCATCATCGCCTTGGCGATCTTGTCGCCGGTGCGGCCCCAGATGTCCACTACCTTGTTGTAGCGTTCGCCCTGAGTCACCAGACCTTGGCGGTACTGCTCCTCGATCTCCTTGACTTCCTTGTTGGCCTCGCCCAGCAGGTCAACTTTCTTGGCCGGGATCTGCATGTCGTCCACGCAGATGGAGATGCCGCCGCGGGTGGAATAGGCGAAACCGGTGTACATCAGCTGGTCGGCGAAGATCACCGTGTCGCGGATGCCGCAACGACGGAACGAAACGTTGATCAGTTTCGAGATTTCTTTCTTCTTCAGCGCCTTGTTGATGTGCTCGAACGGCAGGCCCTTCGGCAGGATGTCGGACAGGATCGCGCGGCCGACGGTGGTGTCGTAACGCTTGATCACCGGCTGGAACTCGCCCTGCTCGTCCTTTTCCCATTCCTTCAGGCGGACGGTGATGCGGGTGGCCAGCTCGACCTGACGGGTTTCGTAGGCGCGATGCACTTCCTTGGTGTCGGCGAACACCATGCCTTCGCCCTTGCCGTTCACCTTGTCGCGGGTCATGTAGTACAGACCCAGCACGATATCCTGCGACGGCACGATGATAGGCTCGCCGTTGGCCGGGGACAGCACGTTGTTGGTGGCCAGCATCAGGGTGCGGGCTTCCATTTGCGCTTCCAGCGACAGCGGCACGTGGACGGCCATTTGGTCACCGTCGAAGTCGGCGTTGAACGCCGCGCAAACCAGCGGGTGCAGCTGGATCGCCTTGCCTTCGATCAGCACCGGCTCGAACGCCTGGATGCCCAGGCGGTGCAGCGTCGGCGCGCGGTTCAGCAGAACCGGATGCTCGCGGATCACTTCTTCCAGGATGTCCCAGACTTCCGGCACTTCCTGCTCGACCAGTTTCTTGGCCGCCTTGATGGTGGACGCCAGGCCCATCACTTCCAGCTTGTGGAAGATGAACGGCTTGAACAGTTCCAGCGCCATCTTCTTCGGCAGGCCGCACTGGTGCAGGCGCAGGGTCGGGCCCACGGTGATCACGGAACGGCCGGAGTAGTCGACGCGCTTGCCCAGCAAGTTCTGACGGAAACGACCGCCCTTGCCCTTGATCATGTCGGCCAGCGACTTCAGCGGGCGCTTGTTGGCGCCGGTCATCGCCTTGCCGCGACGGCCGTTGTCCAGCAGCGAGTCAACCGATTCCTGCAGCATGCGCTTTTCGTTGCGCACGATGATGTCCGGCGCGCGCAGTTCCAGCAGGCGCTTCAGACGGTTGTTACGGTTGATGACGCGGCGGTACAGGTCGTTCAGGTCGGAGGTCGCGAAGCGGCCGCCATCCAGCGGCACCAGCGGACGCAGCTCCGGCGGCAGCACCGGCAGCACTTCCAGGATCATCCATTCCGGCTTCATGCCGGAACGCTGGAACGCCTCCAGCACCTTCAGGCGCTTGGCGATCTTCTTGATCTTGGTGTCGGAGTTGGTGGTTTCCAGCTCGCGGCGCAGGCCTTCGATTTCGCTGTCCAGGTCCAGCTTCTTCAGCAGCTCCTTGACGGCTTCGGCGCCCATCATCGCGACGAACTCTTCGCCGTACTGGTCTTCCTTGTCCAGGAAGTCCTCTTCGGTCAAGAGCTGGCGGTACTGCATCGGGGTCATGCCCGGATCGGTCACCACGAACGCTTCGAAGTACAGCACGCGCTCGATGTCGCGCAGCGTCATGTCCAGCACCATGCCCAGACGCGACGGCAGCGACTTCAGGAACCAGATGTGCGCGGTCGGGCTGGCCAGTTCGATGTGGCCCATGCGCTCGCGGCGCACCTTGGACAGCGTCACTTCGACGCCGCACTTCTCGCAGATCACGCCGCGATGCTTCAGGCGCTTGTACTTGCCGCACAAGCACTCGTAATCCTTCACCGGCCCGAAGATGCGGGCGCAGAACAGGCCATCGCGCTCCGGCTTGAAGGTGCGGTAGTTGATCGTTTCCGGCTTCTTGACTTCGCCATAAGACCAGGAACGGATCTTGTCAGGCGAGGCGATGCCGATCTTGATCGCATCAAACTCTTCTTCTTGCGTAACTTGCTTAAAGAGATCGAGCAAAGCTTTCATTGCGTCTCCAGTTCAGGGGACAGGCGCGGCGGCTTTCCGCCGCGCCCTATTACCCAATCAAAAACGTTCCAGGTCCATGTCGAGGCCCAGCGAGCGGATTTCCTTCACCAATACATTGAAGGATTCCGGCATGCCGGCGTCGATCTTGTGCTCGCCCTTGACGATGTTCTCGTAGACCTTGGTACGGCCGGTCACATCGTCAGACTTCACGGTCAGCATTTCCTGCAGCGTGTAGGCGGCGCCGTAAGCTTCAAGCGCCCACACCTCCATCTCACCGAAGCGCTGGCCGCCGAACTGGGCCTTGCCGCCCAGCGGCTGCTGGGTCACCAGCGAGTACGGGCCAGTGGAACGGGCGTGCATCTTGTCGTCGACCAGGTGATGCAGCTTCAGATAGTGCATCACGCCCACGGTGACCTTGCGGTCGAAGGCTTCGCCGGAGCGGCCGTCGAACAGGGTCATCTGGGTCTTGGATTCGTTGAAGCCCATCTGCTCGGTCAGCGCGTCGCCGTTCGGGTAGGCCAGATCCAGCATGTGCTTGATCTCGGCTTCCTTGGCGCCGTCGAATACCGGCGTGGCGAAGGTCATGCCCTTGCTCAGGTTCTGCGCCAGCTGCAACACCTCGGCGTCGGACAGCGCGGCGATTTCCTCCGGCTTGCCGGTTTCGTTATAGATGCGCTCCAGATAAGCACGGATCTCGGCAGCGGACTGCTCCTTGATCATGCGGTTGACGCGCTCGCCGATACCCTTGGCGGCCCAACCCAGATGCACTTCCAGAATCTGGCCGATGTTCATACGCGACGGTACGCCCAGCGGGTTCAGCACGATGTCGACCGGGCGGCCATCGCCCATGTACGGCATGTCCTCCACCGGCAGGATGCGGGAGACCACACCCTTGTTGCCGTGGCGGCCGGCCATCTTGTCGCCCGCCTGCAGGCGGCGCTTGACGGCCAGGTAAACCTTGACCATCTTCTGCACGCCCGGCGGCAGCTCGTCGCCCTGGGTCAGTTTGCGCTTCTTGTCTTCGAACTTGAGGTCGAATTCTTCGCGCTTCTGCGCCAGGCTTTCCTTGATCAGCTCCAGCTGCTTGGCGATGTCCTCGTCAGCCATGCGGATGTCGAACCAGTCGTGCTTGGTCGGCAGGCCGGTCAGGTATTCCTGATCGATCACGGTGCCCTTGGCCAGACGCTTCGGACCGCCGTTGGCGGCCTTGCCGACGATCAGGCGTTCGATACGGCTGAAGGCGTCGTTGTCGAAAATACGCAGCTGGTCGTTCAGGTCCAGGCGATAGCGCTTCAGCTCCACGTCGATGATGGACTGGGCGCGCTTGTCGCGCTCGATGCCTTCGCGGGTGAATACCTGCACGTCGATCACGGTGCCCACGGTGCCGGTCGGCACGCGCAGGGACGTATCCTTCACGTCGGAGGCCTTCTCGCCGAAGATCGCGCGCAGCAGCTTCTCTTCCGGAGTCAGCTGGGTTTCGCCCTTCGGCGTCACTTTGCCCACCAGCACGTCGCCGGCTTCGACTTCCGCGCCGATGTAGACGATGCCGGACTCATCCAGGCGGCCTGCCATGCGTTCGGACAGGTTCGGGATGTCCCGGGTGATTTCTTCCGGTCCCAGCTTGGTGTCGCGGGCAACCACGGACAGCTCTTCGATGTGGATCGAGGTGTAGCGGTCTTCGGCGACCAGCTTCTCCGAGATCAGGATCGAGTCTTCGTAGTTGTAGCCGTTCCACGGCATGAACGCGATGGTCATGTTCTGACCCAGCGCCAGCTCGCCCAGGTCGGTGGAGGCGCCGTCGGCCACCACGTCGCCGCGCGCGATGTGGTCGCCCACTTTCACGATCGGACGCTGGTTGATGTTGGTGTTCTGGTTGGAACGGGTGAACTTGGTCAGGTTGTAGATGTCCACGCCCACTTCGCCAGCGGTCGCTTCTTCATCGTTGACGCGGACCACCACGCGGCCGGCGTCGACATAGTCCACCACGCCGCCGCGACGGGCGACAACGGTGGTGCCGGAGTCAACCGCCACCGAGCGTTCGATGCCGGTGCCGACGAAGGCTTTTTCCGGACGCAGGCACGGTACGGCCTGGCGTTGCATGTTGGCGCCCATCAAGGCGCGGTTGGCGTCATCGTGCTCCAGGAACGGAATCAGCGAAGCCGCCACGGACACCACCTGGCCGGTGGCCACGTCCATGTACTGCACGCGGTCCGGGGTCGCCAGAATGGTTTCGCCCTTCTCGCGGCAGGTCACCAGCTCGTCGATCAGCGTGCCGTCCTTGCTCAGCTCGGCGTTGGCCTGAGCGATCACGTAGCGGCCTTCCTCGATCGCGGACAGATAGTCGATCTCGTTGGTGACCTTGCTGTCCACCACCTTGCGGTACGGCGTTTCCAGGAAGCCGAACTCGTTGGTGCGCGCGAACACGGACAGCGAGTTGATCAGGCCGATGTTCGGACCTTCAGGCGTTTCGATCGGGCACACGCGGCCGTAGTGGGTCGGGTGCACGTCGCGCACTTCGAAGCCTGCGCGCTCGCGGGTCAGACCGCCCGGGCCAAGAGCCGATACGCGGCGTTTGTGGGTGATTTCCGACAGCGGGTTGGTCTGGTCCATGAACTGCGACAGCTGCGAGGAACCGAAGAATTCCTTGATCGCGGCGGACACCGGCTTGGCGTTGATCAGGTCGTGCGGCATCAGGTTGTCGGACTCTGCCTGGTTCAGGCGTTCCTTGACCGCGCGCTCGACGCGCACCAGACCGGCGCGGAACTGGTTTTCGGCCAATTCGCCCACCGAACGCACGCGACGGTTGCCCAGGTGATCGATGTCGTCCACTTCGCCGCGGCCATTGCGCAGCTCGGTCAGGATGGCGATCACGGACACGATGTCTTCAGTGGACAGCGTGCCTTCCATCACGTCGCGGCGCGGCGCGAACTTGTCGCCGATCAGCGACTTGAACCACTCCGGGGTCTTGTCGTCGAACTTGTACTGATAGGTGCGGGAGCTGAACTTCATCCGGCCCACGCGCGACAGATCGTAGGTTTCCTCGCTGAAGAACAGGCGCTGGAACAGCGCTTCCACCGCGTCTTCGGTCGGCGGCTCGCCCGGGCGCATCATGCGGTAGATCGCCACGCGGGCTTGCAGCCGATCCTGGATGTCGTCGGTGCGCAGGGTCTGCGAGATGTAAGCGCCCTGATCCAGATCGTTGGTGAACAGCACGTCGACCTGGTTGATTTCCGCCAGCGCCAGCTTGGCCAGCACTTCCTCGGTCACTTCCTCGTTGGCGCGGGCGATCACTTCGCCTGTGTTCTGGTTGACGACGTTATGCGCCAGCATCTTGCCCAGCAGCGCGTCGGCCGGCACTTCAATGCGGTCCAGCTCGGCGGTCTGGATGTCGCGGATGTGCTTGGCGGTGATGCGCTTGTCCTTGGCTACGATCAGCTTGCCGTCGGCGGCCACGATGTCGAACTTGGCCACCTCGCCCTTCAGACGATCCGGAACCACGCGCATGAACACGCCGGACTTGGTCAGGTAGAAGGTGTCGAAACTGTAGAACTCGGACAGGATTTCTTCGTTGCTGTAGCCCAGCGCCTTCAGCAGGATGGTCACCGGCATCTTGCGGCGACGGTCGATACGGAAGTACAGCAGGTCTTTCGGATCGAACTCGAAGTCCAGCCAGGAGCCGCGGTAAGGAATCACGCGGGCGGAGAACAGCAGCTTGCCGGACGAGTGCGTCTTGCCGCGGTCGTGCTCGAAGAACACGCCCGGGGAGCGATGCAGCTGGGAGACGATGACGCGCTCGGTGCCGTTGATGATGAAGGAGCCGTTGCCGGTCATGAGCGGAATCTCGCCCATGTAGACTTCGTTCTCGCGCACTTCCTTCACCACCGGCTTGGAAGACTCTTTGTCGAAAATGGTCAGGCGAATGCGCGCGCGCAGCGGCGCCGCAAACGTGATGCCGCGCAGCTGACACTCCTGCACGTCGAACGGAGGCTCGCCCAGAATATAATGGGCAAAGTCGAGCTTAGCGTAGCCGTTGTGGCTGACGATCGGGAAGATCGACTTGAACGCAGCCTGAAGACCCACATCCTTGCGCTCATCCAGCGGCTTGCCCAGCTGGAGAAATTCGGTGTAGGAATCAATCTGGGTCGCCAACAGGAAGGGGACGTCGAGAACACTGGTACGTTTCGCAAAGCTCTTACGAATACGTTTCTTCTCAGTAAACGAATAACTCATAGAGTCTCCATCGAGGTGGGTGGCGCAAGAAACTAAAAGTCAGCAGCCACGCCTAGTATATTGCTGGCTTTTACCTTCTTCGTTTCCGCCAACTACAAGCGCAATAAGGCTGGCGGATTTCTCCGCCAGCCTCACCTTCTTTTTTCAAAGAAGATTATTTGATTTCAGCCTTGGCACCGGCTTCGGTCAGTTGCTTAGCGATATCGTCGGCTTCAGCCTTGGACACGCCTTCCTTCACGTTCTTCGGAGCGCCGTCGACCAGGTCTTTGGCTTCCTTCAGACCCAGGCCGGTGATCGCGCGCACAACCTTGATCACGCCAACCTTGTTGTCGCCGGCGCCGGTCAGGACGACGTCGAACTCGGTCTTTTCTTCAGCGGCAGCAGCGCCGGCGCCAGCCGGGCCAGCAACAGCTACAGCAGCGGCGGAAACGCCGAACTTCTCTTCGAACGCCTTAACCAGGTCGTTCAGTTCCATCACGGTCAGACCAGCAACGGCCTCGAGGATGTCTTCTTTGGTGATTGCCATGTGAAAATCTCCTGAATTCTATAAGAATCAAATAAGTTAAGCGGCTTCGGCTTGCTTCTTGTCGGACAGGGCGGCCAGCGCGCGGGCGAAGCCAGCGACCGGAGCCTGCATAACGTAGAGAAGCTTGGACAGCAGTTCTTCGCGGCTCGGGATGGACGCCAGCTCAGCAACCTGAGCAGCGGACAGTACCTTGCCTTCGTAGGAACCTGCCTTCACGACGATCTTGTCGTCAGCCTTGGCAAATTGATGCAGCACCTTGGCAGCAGCAACCGGGTCGGCGGAAATCGCGTACACCAACGGGCCGACCATCTGGTCAGCCAGTTCAGCGAACGGAGTGCCTTCCACGGCGCGACGCACCAGCGTGTTCTTCAGAACGCGCAGGTAAACGCCGCTCTCGCGCGCCTGAGCGCGGAGTTTGGTCATGCTGCTTACCTCGATGCCCCGATATTCAGCGATAACGAGGGTCTGAGCGCCTGCCAGTTCAGCAGAAACTGCTTGGACGACCGCCTTTTTATCTTCGATATTGAGACTCAAGGTCTACCTCCTAGACTGAAATGAAATGGAAAAATTTCCATCTCGCTTTGCAGCGGCGACCTGTATCAGGAGACATCAAAAAGAACTGGTGCTCATGGGCGGAATTGAACCGCCGACCTCTCCCTTACCAAGGGAGTGCTCTACCCCTGAGCTACATGAGCCTTGAACTTAAGAAGCCTGTTTCGGGTACACCATCTGCGTAGGATGCTGACTGCTGAACCAGCCAATCTGCGATTAAGCCTTGCGGCACCTACGGTCTTTGACAATCTGGCAGGCGAGCCTGCCAGCCCAAAGCCTTGACAAGGCGGCTTTCGCCGCCCCGTCATGCCCCGGCAACGCTTAGGCGTTGACGGTAGCGGTATCTACGCGAGCGCCGACGCCCATGGTGCTGGAGACGGCGATCTTTTTCAGATACACGCCCTTGGAAGCTGCCGGCTTGGCTTTCACCAGGGCATCAACCAGAGCGGAGAAGTTTTCACGCAGGGCTTCGGCTTCGAAGGAAGCGCGGCCGATGGTGGCGTGAATGATACCAGCCTTGTCGGTGCGGTACTGAACCTGACCGGCCTTGGCGTTTTTCACGGCTTCGGCGACGTTCGGGGTAACAGTGCCGACCTTCGGGTTCGGCATCAGGCCACGCGGACCCAGGATCTGGCCCAGCTGACCCACAACGCGCATCGCATCCGGGGAGGCGATCACAACGTCGAAGTTCAGATTGCCGGCCTTGACTTGCTCGGCCAGGTCGTCGAAACCGACCACTTCAGCGCCGGCAGCCTTGGCGGCTTCGGCGTTGGCGCCTTGAGCAAATACGGCAACGCGCACGGACTTGCCGGTACCGCGCGGCAGAACCACGGAACCACGAACCACTTGGTCGGATTTACGCGGATCCACGCCCAGGTTCACGGCGATATCGATCGACTCGTCGAACTTGGCGGTGGCGGCAGCCTTGACCAGGGCGATGGCTTCGTCAACGGCGTACAGCTTGTTGCGGTCAACGGTGGCCTTCAGAGTTTGCAGGCGCTTGGAGATCTTAGCCATATTACACGCCCTCCACTTCCAGACCCATCGAACGGGCGGAGCCGGCGATGGTGCGAACAGCGGCGTCCAGATCAGCAGCGGTCAGATCCGCTTGCTTGGTCTTGGCGATTTCTTCCAGCTGAGCGCGGGTTACTTTACCAACCTTGTCCACGTGCGCCTTGGCGGAGCCGGACTTGATGCCAGCGGCCTTCTTCAGCAGGAAGGTTGCCGGCGGAGTCTTCATCGTGAAGGTGAAGGACTTGTCAGCGTAGGCGGTGATCACAACCGGAATCGGCATGCCGGGTTCCATGCCCTGGGTTTGAGCATTGAACGCCTTGCAGAATTCCATGATGTTCAGACCGCGCTGACCCAGTGCCGGACCGATCGGAGGCGACGGGTTGGCTTTGCCAGCGGCGACTTGCAGCTTGATATAGCCGACAATTTTCTTTGCCACGATTAAAACTCCTAAAATGGGTATAGCGCGAACAGGCGTTCGCTTCCCGGACGAAAGCGCGAAATGTTACACGCTTTCCAAAAGTTTGCCAAGCGAAATCTTACAGCTTCTCAACCTGGCCGAATTCCAGCTCAACCGGCGTGTCGCGACCGAAGATCTGAACCGACACGCGCAGCTTGTTGCGCTCGTAGTTCACTTCGTCGACGCTGCCGTTGAAGTCGTTGAACGGACCATCGATGACGCGGACGCGCTCGCCCACCTCGAACAACACCTTCGGCTTCGGCTTCTCCACGCCCTCTTGCATCTGCTGCATGATGGCCTCGACTTCTTTCTTGGAAATCGGAGCCGGGCGATTGGCCGTGCCGCCGACGAAACCGGTCACCTTGGGCGTGCTTTTCACCAGGTGCCAGGTATCGTCGGTCATTTCCATTTCCACCAGCACGTAGCCGGGGAAGAACTTGCGCTCGGTGATGGACTTGCGGCCGTTCTTGACGTCCACAACCTCTTCCACCGGCACCAGAATCTGACCAAATTGGTCTGCGATGTCGGAACGCTCGATACGTTCACGCAGCGCTTTTTGCACGCTCTTCTCAAAACCAGAGTAAGCGTGTACCACATACCAGCGCTTTGCCATTATCTACCTCGACCGAGAATCACATCGTAAAACAGCCAGGACAGGCTGGAATCCACCAGCCACATGAAGAGCGCCAGGACGGTGACGAATACGAACACCATCAGCGTCACCTGGGTCGCCTCCTTGCGCGTCGGCCAAACCACCTTGCGGGCCTCGACCATGGACTCGTTCGCGTACACGACCAAACCCTTGCCCGGAGCCGAAGTCCACACCACGCCGGCAGCCAGCAGGATGGAGGCCACGAAAGCCAGCGCGCGCAACAGGCCCTGACCATCCGGAATCAGATAGAAGCCGACGATGCCGGCAACTACCACAAGACCAGCCAGGAACAACTTGATCTTATCTTGCATTTCCATGTCGATTTTCTCTCGCACACATGCGACAAAAGACCAACCGGCGCAACGCGCCGGCTGGTCTTAATTGGCAGGCCAGGAGGGTCTCGAACCCCCAACCCTCGGTTTTGGAGACCGATACTCTACCAATTGAGCTACTGGCCTTTAAACCTTACTTGATGATCTTGGCAACCACGCCGGCGCCGACGGTGCGGCCGCCTTCGCGGATAGCGAAGCGCAGACCTTCTTCCATCGCGATCGGAGCGATCAGGGCAACGGTGATTTCCACGTTGTCGCCCGGCATTACCATTTCCACGCCTTCGGCCAGGCTAACTGCGCCGGTCACGTCGGTGGTGCGGAAGTAGAACTGCGGACGGTAGTTCGCGAAGAACGGGGTGTGACGGCCGCCCTCATCCTTGGACAGAACGTACACGGAAGCTGCGAAGTCGGTGTGCGGGGTGATGGAACCCGGCTTAGCCAGAACCTGGCCACGCTCCACGTCTTCACGCTTGGTGCCGCGCAGCAGCACGCCAACGTTGTCGCCGGCCTGACCCTGGTCCAGCAGCTTGCGGAACATTTCCACGCCGGTGCAGGTGGTCTTCACGGTAGCCTTCAGGCCCACGATTTCCAGCTCTTCGCCGACTTTCACGATGCCGCGCTCAACGCGACCGGTCACCACGGTGCCGCGGCCGGAGATCGAGAACACGTCTTCGATCGGCAGCAGGAACGGCTTGTCAACGGCGCGTTCCGGAGTCGGGATGTAGGAATCCAGAGCAGCGGCCAGGCGGAAGATCGACGGTTCGCCCATTTCGGACTGGTCGCCTTCCAGCGCCAGACGAGCGGAGCCGGTCACGATCGGGGTGTCGTCGCCCGGGAAGTCGTAGGAAGACAGCAGATCGCGCACTTCCATTTCCACCAGTTCCAGCAGCTCGGCGTCGTCAACCAGGTCAGCCTTGTTCAGGTAGACGATGATGTACGGCACGCCAACCTGGCGGGACAGCAGGATGTGTTCGCGGGTTTGCGGCATCGGACCGTCAGCGGCCGAGCAAACCAGGATCGCGCCGTCCATCTGAGCCGCGCCGGTGATCATGTTCTTCACATAGTCGGCGTGGCCCGGGCAGTCTACGTGAGCGTAGTGGCGGGCTTCGGTTTCGTATTCAACGTGCGCGGTATTGATGGTGATACCACGAGCCTTCTCTTCGGGCGCGCTGTCGATCTGGGAGTAGTCCTTGGCTTCGCCACCGAACTTCTTGGACAGAATGGTGGTGATAGCAGCGGTCAGAGTGGTTTTACCATGGTCCACGTGACCGATGGTGCCGACGTTTACGTGCGGTTTGGTCCGCTCGAACTTTTCCTTAGCCATGGCAAATTTCCTGAATACGAAACAAGCAAATAAAATTGGTGGTGCCCATGGGCAGAATTGAACTGCCGACCTCTCCCTTACCAAGGGAGTGCTCTACCCCTGAGCTACATGGGCCCTTAAACAGGCTACAATCAGACGCTTGGAGCGGGTGAAGGGAATCGAACCCTCGTCGTAAGCTTGGAAGGCTTCTGCTCTACCATTGAGCTACACCCGCCTGGCTTTACAACAAGACAGCTTAACTTCACTGCCAAGCGCTTCATCTAATTCTGGTGGAGGGAGAAGGATTCGAACCTTCGAAGGCAGAGCCGTCAGATTTACAGTCTGATCCCTTTGACCGCTCGGGAATCCCTCCTGAAAGAGACCCGAATATTATAGATGGCCCGCCTGACCGTCAACACCTTTTGCGAAAAAAACTGCACTTTTTCGCCGAAAAATAAAAAACGCCCCGCAGACCGCGGGGCATTCCATTTTGCTTCAATAACTTAGCTTGATCAGGCCTTGCCGGAAATCTTCAGATATTTCTGGTGGAGCTCATCCTGGGTCTCCTCGCGGGACGGATCCAGGGGGATGCAATCGACCGGACAGACTTGCTGGCACTGCGGCTCGTCGTAGTGGCCGACGCACTGGGTGCACAATTCCGGGTCGATCTGGTAGATCTCCTCGCCTTGGGAGATCGCGTTGTTCGGGCACTCCGGCTCACAGACGTCGCAGTTGATGCATTCGTCGGTAATCATCAAAGACATAGTAATTTCCTCAGGTATTCCACAACATGAATTCTGTCACCCGCCGCCCTGGGTCGCAAGTTCGCGCTGGTTATATCCATAGGCGCAAACTCCCCGCCGCGACGCTCCTATCCAGGCTGGCGGCTCAATAGGCCGTAATGGACCATGCCCGCCTTGTCGCGCCGCAGCGCCGCCAGACCTTCCGGCAACTCATCCGGCCATTGCCGCGCCTCGACATACAGCACGCCCTCTTCCGACAAGCGCTCCAGCGCCAGCGGCAGCGCCCGCGGCAGCAGGTCGGAGTCATACGGGGGATCCAGGAAGATCACATCGAAGGTTTCGCGGCTGTTCTTCAGATACAGCAGCGCGTCGCCTGCGACCACGTCGAGCGTGCCGGCCTGCAGCAACTGGCGGTTGGCCTGCAACGACTCATAGACTTTGCGCGACTTCTCCACCATCACCACCCGCAGCGCCGAACGCGACGCCGCCTCGAAGCCCAGCGCGCCGCTGCCGGCGAACAGATCCAGGCAGCTCTTGCCGTACAAATCCTGGCCCAGCCAGTTGAACAGCGTCTCGCGCACGCGGTCCGGCGTCGGCCGCAAGCCTTCGGCTTCGGGGAAAGGCAATAGGCGACGACGGTAGTCGCCGCCTATGATTCTGACCTTATTACGTGTCTGACTCATGAAAGCTAAACTCTAGGGACAAGCGCGAGAGTTTAACCTGATCAGGACTTTAGCGCCTCATTCCCGCGCGCCGGGCGGCGAATCTGTCGCGCCGGCGGCGAAATTCGGCAACTATGCCTTATATATGTTTCCAGCGACGCCGCAGTTTTCCGCCCTCGCATCGCCAGCCGATTCTGTGCTCGACGGCGTTTGAGGATACAATCTTAGCCATTTACCGCTTTTCTGGCCCATTCACGCATGTTTAGCTTCTTCAAGAAAAAGACCAAGCCGGCGGAAACGCCGCAAATCGAAACCCCGGCGCAGGCCGCGCCGGAACAAGCGCCCGCCTCGCCCGAGACCCATGCCCCCGCCCCGGCCGCGGAGCCTCAGCTCGAAGCGATCCCGGCGATGGCGATAGACACGCCGGCCGCCCCCGAAGCGGCCCCGGTAGCGCCGATTGCGGCCGCGCCCGCCGCGCCGGTCGAAGAAGCGCCGGCGCCGCTGAAGAAAATGAGCTGGACCGAGCGGCTGAAAGCCGGCCTGGCCAAGACCCGCGACCGGCTGGGCAAGCAGTTGGCCGGCTTGTTCGGCGGCGGCAAGATCGACGAAGACCTGTACGAAGAGCTGGAAACGGTGCTGCTGACCGCCGACATGGGCATGGACGCCACCGTCCATCTGCTGCAGGATGTGCGCGAGCGCGTATCGCTGAAGGGTCTGAAGGATTCGTCCGAATTGAAGGGCGCGCTGAAGGATTCGCTGCAGGATCTGATCGGCCCGCTGGAAGTGCCGCTGAACGTGGAAGGCAAGAAGCCGTTCGTGATCATGATGACCGGCGTCAACGGCGCCGGCAAGACCACCTCCATCGGCAAGCTGGCCAAGTACTACCAGAGCCAGGGCAAGAGCGTGCTCCTGGCCGCCGGCGACACCTTCCGCGCCGCCGCGCGCGAGCAGCTGATCGCCTGGGGCGAGCGCAACAACGTCACCGTGATCGCGCAGCAGGGCGGCGACTCCGCCGCCGTCTGCTATGACGCGATCCAGGCCGCCGTCGCCCGCGGCATCGACATCGTGCTGGCCGACACCGCCGGCCGCCTGCCGACGCAGCTGCACCTGATGGAAGAGATCAAGAAGGTGAAGCGCGTGATCCAGAAGGCGCTGCCGGAGGCCCCGCACGAAGTGGTGCTGGTGCTGGACGCCAATATCGGCCAGAACACCGTCAGCCAAGTGAAGGCCTTCGACGACGCGCTGGGCCTGACCGGCCTGATCCTGACCAAGCTGGACGGCACCGCCAAGGGCGGCGTGATCGCCGCCATCGCCAAACAGCGGCCGATTCCGCTGCGCTTCGTCGGCGTCGGCGAGAGCATCGACGATCTGCGGCCGTTCGACAGCCGCGACTACATCGACGCGCTGTTCGAATAAGACCATGATTCGCGGCCGCAGGCGCGGCCGCCTTTTCTCAGCCAACAAGCGGGAAACCTTTCAATGATACAGTTCGACCAGGTCACCAAGCGCTATCCAGGCGGCAACGAAGCCCTGAAGAACCTGTCGTTCACCATAGAAACCGGCGAAATGGTGTTCCTCGCCGGCCACTCCGGCGCCGGCAAGTCCACCTTGCTCAAGCTGATCGCCGGCATCGAGCGCGCCACCAGCGGCGGCGTCATCGTCAATGGCCAGAACCTGTCCAAGCTGCGCGCCAGCCAGGTGCCCTACGTGCGCCAGCACCTGGGCATGGTGTTCCAGGACCACAAGATCCTGTTCGACCGCAGCGTGTTCGACAACGTGATGCTGCCGCTGGACATCATCGGCTTCGACCGCCGCGACGCCGCCAAGCGCGTGCGCGCGGCGCTGGACAAGGTGGGCCTGCTGCCCAAGGAAAAAATGATGCCGATCCGGCTGTCAGGCGGCGAGCAGCAACGGCTGTGCATCGCCCGCGCCGTGGTCCACCGCCCCAGCATCCTGCTGGCCGACGAGCCGTCGGCCAACCTGGACCGCGCCTACGCGCTGGACATCATGGAGCTGTTCAAGTCCTTCCACCAGGTGGGCGTCACCGTGCTGATCTCAGCCCACGACGAAACGCTGATGGAAGATTACGGCCGCCGCATCATCCGCCTGAGGGAAGGACAGTTCGCAGCATGAAACACTTTCTCTATCTGAACTGGCAGAGCGCCAAGCAGGCGCTAGCCAAGATCGTTCGCCAACCCTTCGGCAGCCTGCTGACTTTGTTGATGCTGGCGCTGGCCCTGGCCCTGCCTCTGTCGCTGTACCTCGCGGTCAACAGCGTGCAGGAATGGGTGGGCCGCCTGACCGCCACGCCGCAAATCACGCTGTTCATGGAGCAGACGGCCGAGCAGGCCGACATCGCCGCCGTCAACAGCACGCTGTCGCACCACCCCAAGGTGAAGAGCTTTTCCTTCGTCAGCAAAGGCCAGGCCTTGCAGGATCTTGAAAAGCGCAACGGCCTGTCCGGCCTGTCCGACGGCCTGGAAGGCAACCCGCTGCCCGACGCCTTCGTGGTGACGCCGAAGTCTCTCGAGCCGCGCGAGCTGGACATGCTGCAGAAAGAGCTGTCCGGCCTGCCGATGGTGGAACTGGCGCAATTCGACGCCAGCTGGGCCAAGCGCCTGTACGGCATGGTGGAGATGGGCAAGAAGCTGACCTGGTTCCTGGCCGCCGCGCTGGGCCTGGCGCTGGTGCTGGTCACCCACAACGCGATCCGGATGCAGATCCTGGCCCGCCAGGACGAAATCGCGGTGTCCAAGCTGATCGGCGCCACCGACAGCTTCATCCGCCGCCCCTTCCTGTATCACGCGCTGTGGCAGGGCGTGCTGGCGGCGCTGCTGGCCTGGGGCCTGTCCTGCTGGCTGGCCGCGATGGCCAACCCGGCCATCAGCGAGTTCGCGATGCTGTACGGCGAACGGGTGGAGCTGCGCGCGCTGAACCTGCCGGAGCTGGCGGCGCTGATCGGCATCTCCGCCGCGCTGGCGATGCTGGGCGCGCGGCTGGCGGCCGACCACCACCTGCGCAAGGTGGAGCCGAAGTAAAAATGACAAGCGAAAGGTTTCAGCTATCGGGCCGATTGTTAAATATCATTGACTCGGGAACCTTTCGCTGCTAGCACTCTCAATACTCGAGTGCTAACATAGCACTACCCAAGGAGGTAGCCATCGCAATGAACACAACATTTGCCCTTCCCGTCCCGTCGACCAGCGGCAGCCTGGAACAGTACATCCAGGCCGTCAACAGCGTTCCCATGCTGACGCCGGAGCAGGAAACCGAACTCGCGACCCGTTTCCAACAGGAAAACGACCTGGAAGCGGCGCGGCAGATGGTGCTGTCGCACCTGCGCGTGGTAGTGTCCGTGTCGCGCGGTTACGCCGGCTACGGCTTGCAGCAAGCCGACCTGATCCAGGAGGGCAATATCGGCCTGATGAAGGCGGTGAAGCGCTTCGAGCCGGGCCGCGGCGTGCGCCTGTTTTCGTTCGCCATTCACTGGATCAAGGCCGAGATCCACGAATTCATCCTGCGCAACTGGCGCCTGGTGCGCATCGCCACCACCAAGCCGCAGCGCAAACTGTTCTTCAACCTGCGCAGCATGAAGAGCGGGTTTTCCGCGCTGTCCGAGCAAGAAGCCAAATCCATCGCCAACGACCTGGGCGTCAAGCCCGAGGAAGTGCGCGAAATGGAAATCCGCATGAACGGCCAGGACATCTCTCTGCTGGCCGACAGCGACGACGAGGACAGCTACGCGCCGATAGACTGGCTGGCCGACAGCCACAGCGAGCCGACCCGCGCGCTGGAGCGCCGCGCTTTCGACCATCTGCAGTCGGAAGGCCTGGAATACGCGCTGTCCACGCTGGACGCCCGCAGCCGCCGCATCGTCGAGGCGCGCTGGCTGGCCGACGACAGCGGCTCCACGCTGCACGAGCTGGCCGCCGAGTTCGGCGTGTCGGCCGAACGCATCCGCCAGATCGAGGCCAAGGCGCTGACCAAGATGAAGACCGCGCTCAGCGAAGGCGTGGTGCTGGACAACTGATCCCGCCGCCGGACGCGAAAAAGCCGCTCGAATCATCGAGCGGCTTTTTTTATTGTCCGCCGCCATCCGGCGGCGGGACAATTCACTCCTGCAGCGTGCGGAACTTCGCCGGCAGCTTGTCGTAAGCCTCGCGGCTGATCCGGCGCAGCGGTTCCCATTCCTGGTTCTGATCGCCCAGCGTCTCCAGGAACTGGCCGGCATAGGTCGGGAACGAGGCCAGCGTGGTGCGCAGCGTCTGCTCCGCCTTGGCCCGCTCGCCGGCCAGAATCTCCAGTTGGGCGCGCTTCAGCATCACATCGGGATAAGGACGGAATTCGGTCAGCCTGTCTTCCAACGCCAGCTTTTGCTTCAGATTGTCCCGGTTCACCGGCAGATAATCATCCAGCGTGTACAGCGCGTGGTAGGCGAACAAGGGCTTGGTTTCGACGATTTCTACCAGGCGCTCGGTGCGGACCTTGTCCTTGGCCGCGTTGCCGGTCGGCACGTACAGGTTCACCAGCTCCCAGAACATGGAGGAGGTGCTGATCGACAGCCAGCCCACCCACACCAGCGCCGCCAGCAGGGGCAAACGCAGCGGCCAGGCCAACGGACGCTCGCCGCGCGGCGCCATCGCCATGAACATCGCCAGCATCGCCAGGAAATAGTAGTACCACAGCGGATACTCCAGCATGCTGTGGGTCAGCGTCACCGCAATGCAACCCAGCGCCAGCACGCCTTCCGGCTCAGCCTTGCGGCGGAAGAAGGGCAGCACCGTCCAGACGAAGCCGGCCACCACCAGCGCTGTCACCACGCCGCCCATCTCTGCCAACAGCTGCATCAGCAGATTGTGGGCATTGGTGAACAGCCCGCTGTTGTAGCCGGCCGCGGCGAACTGGGGCAGCTGCTGCAGACGCACGCTTTCCGCCGCGTACTGCGACCAGCCCACGCCCCACAAAGGGTGTGCCAGGAAGGTCATCCAGGCCTTGTGCATCTCGGCGAAACGGCGCGCGCCCATGTCGTCGCCGTTGGCCGCCAGCCGCGCGATGCCGGACGCGTTCTCGACATCGGAGTGGGTCAACAGCGAGATCAGGTGGTTGAACAGCGGCAGCGCGAACTGGGCGGCCAGAATCGTGCCGGAAGCGGCCCACATCGCCAGCATCATCCGGCGCGACGCCTCGTCGCGGCTGCGCCAGTGCCACAAGCCGGCCAGCGCCGACAGCGCCACCAGATAGAGCAAGATGGTGCGCGAGCCGGCCCAACCCAGCATCAGCGCCATCCACAACACCAGCGCGATCAGCCAGCCGCGCCCCAAGCGGCCGACGGCGAACAGGTAGACGCCGGACACCACCGACCACATCAGGTAATGGGCATACTGGTTGCGCTGGCCGATATGGCCGAAGATATTGCTGGTGGGGTGGGAGCCGTCATAGAACAGTCCCAGCGCCGGCGCCAGGCCGGTCAGCTGGGCAGTGCCGATCAGCGACTGCACCAAGCCGCCGACGATGACTGCCCGCGCCAGCCACACTGCGAACTCCCGGTCGCCCAGGGCGCCGCGCAACGACGCGGTGACCGAGGCCAGCAACGCCGTCGCCAGCCAGGCCAGCGCGGTGACGTAGCTCATGCCGGGGAATAGCAGGTGGACGAACTGCGGCTGCAGCGCCCAGGCGCCGGCCAAGGCCAGGCACAGCCAGCCGGCGCGCGGCATCGAATCGAATAGGCGCCCGCCGGGCAGCAAAAACACGCCGGCGGCCAGCAGCAGCCAGATCACGTTGATCTCGCCGAACCACTGCGGCAGCGGCACGAAGTGGACGCGGGAAGCGAAGGGCACGATGGCGATCAGGCACAAGGCCAGCAACGCCAGGCGCTCGGAAATCTTCTGAAAAGTCATGGCAGATCAGATGTCGAGAAGCAGGAAGCGGGCAGCATACCGCATGCGCCGCCCCGGCAAAACCCATCAAGTGTGTCCGCGCGTTACAAAGCTCAGAACAGCGTCTTGCGCGTGACCGGCGACGCGACGGTCATCACCGCGGCCAGGCGTCCCGCATCGGTATTGGCCCCGCGCTCCTGATAGGCTTGAGCCGCGCGCAATGCCATCACTCTCAGGGGCTCAATTTCCGGCTCTCCCCAGCCTTGCAGCGTGAACACGAACTTCGGCACCTCGTCAGGATAGTTGGCGATGGCCTGAGCCAGCGCCTCGCCCGCTCCCTGCGGCTGCCCCGCCAGCGCCCGGCAAATGCTTAAACGGAGCATCACCGCCACGTATGGCTGATCACGAGCCAATCGTTCATAAAATGGCAGCTGCACATCCAGATGTTTTTTATCCGGCGTCAGATAATTGCTTAAAATCAGATCGGTAGACTTGCTCCACATGGGATTCAGCCCAACTTTCTCGATGTAATCCACACGTTGGATATTTTCCTGCGCCACGCCGCCAGGCGCAGCATAGTTCAGCAAGCGCCAGAAGATCGCCACGCCGAACAGCACATGCGACAGCATCAGCGCACCGCTCATCGCACTGAAAATGCCAAGCACCCTGGTCCTCACCCGCAAGCGCCAGCTCGGAGCCGGCCCCAGAGTGCAAACAATCACCAGCATCCCCAAAAACGGCAAATACCATAGCGGAAACTCAAACATGCTATGCGACAGAATCATCAGCGCAATGGAAAGCAACATGAGATTTTCCGAACTTTGCTGGCCACGGCCAAAAAATGGCGACAAACAAACCAGCAAGCCGCTACCCACGCATAATGTTCCTATCCACCCGGTCTCCGCCAATAGCTGAAAGATCAGATTATGGCACTGAGTGAACAATACACTTTCCGGAACTTTGGGTAATCCACCGAAAGTTTCCAGCCAGACAGATTGCGCCGCATAGCGTCCGACACCCACGCCCAGCCATGGATGCTCGAGAAACACTTGCCATGCCTTAGTCCACTCCACGCGCCGCCTGGCGCCAAACCCACCCTCCAGCATTCTCTCCGAACCACTTTGCGCCGTTATCGGAAACCCAAATTTATTCAGAAAATAAATAATCTCGTGATTGAACAACTGCGCCACGGCCAAAAGCAGAGTAGATATCACTAAAGCGACAATCATCCGCTGTACGCACTCGCGCCCTGAAGCGCGTCGCTGCCAAAACCAGGCCAGAAACATCACTCCCAGGAAATAAGCCAATGGCAGGCGCGCCCCCGTCCAAGTGATCAGCAAAACCAATCCCAGCAACAAAGGGATGCCTAACAAGGCACGCAGCCGATTACGGCCATAAAGATAACAACCCGCCAGGATACCCCAGCAAAGGTATTGCGCATATTGGTTACGCTGGCCGACATTGCCTACTATTGCAGTTGGCGCCAGAGGATCGTACAACACCATTCCATGGCCTAAAGCCGCAAGGCCCAATACCTGTGTCAGTCCCAGCAGCGCCTGAATTCCCGCTCCCAGCACCATTATCACAGCCAGAACGACGCAAATATCCGGCCTCGACAGTCGGACGCGATTGCTCAAGAAGAACGCCAGCAACGACATCACCACCAGCGACGCCACAACCTCCCCCCCCATCCGCGCATTGTCCAGCAGCAATGTATTGCCGAGGGAAATAAAAATCGTCAGCAGCAATAGAAAAACCATTGAGGCTGGTATGATTAGACTTCTTCGCTGACAAGAAATCGTAAACAATGCAGCGATACCCACAGAAGCGACCACGACCGCATCTGTCCACCAATCCTGCAATGGCATGTAACGAGCGTAATTCAAAAACGGTAAAATCAAGCAACCGAAGAATAACAAAAATACGGGCCAGGCAGCTTCCCGCTCATCTAGCTTTTCTCTCTCCAGCATACATGCCGCCCGCATCTTATTTTAAAATTGCCATGGTATGGCATGGCCCCGGAAGAAAGCAACATCAGCAGCCAAAACAAAAAAGGCACCGAAGTGCCTTTTGAAAAATCCGAACGCCATCATTGACGGCAAGTGGACGGTACCCAGTTAGCGCTCAATTGAGTCCCGATCGCAGTTGTGCCTGAGCCGGTATAAGTGCAATACCATTGCACGGAACCCGCGGTCACAAGAGGCACAAGGTCAACCTGCGCGCCATTGGAAACCGTGCTGTTGTAAGTAATCTGAATCACACCGCTAGCCAGAACGTTAACGCTGCTTACCGCGCTGCCCGTGATGGAAGTCGCCAAACCGTAGGTCGTGTTATACGGCGAAGAGCCGGACGCGGCGAAAGAATTGTTGGTCGCGTAATATTCTGTCACCGCCGTCTTCGCGGCATCCGCCAGAGACAAGCCTTCCGACACCCGCGCGCGCTTGGTGTAATCCTGATAAGCCGGAATCGCGATCGCGGCCAAAATGCCGACGATGGCCACCACGATCATCAGTTCGATCAGGGTAAAGCCCCGCTGCCGATGCTGTTTCTTCATGTTGCACTCCCAGTTTGAGCCAAGCTTAGCCAAAGTGGAGGGAGACGCATTGCCTCATCCCTCCTTCCCATCTTCAAAGGTCGCGGGTTTGCCCCGTCATGTTGTACCGAAACCGACCAGCACGAAACATGCCAGCCCCGCGGAAGGCCGGCCATCGACGCCGATCCGGGCACAGCCTTGTCAGCATAGGTCAGAAACTGCCGTTTTTCGTCACACGGACTGCCCGTTCGGACTGTGCTAGCATCGCTTTCCCACCCGGATACACAGGAGCCGCCCCATGAGCAACCAAGCCTGGCTGGAGCGCAGTTTCGCCGCCGTATGGCATCCCTGCACCCAGATGAAGCGCCATGAGCGGCTGCCCATCGTTCCCATCGCCAGCGCGGACGGTGTCTGGCTGACCGATTTCGACGGCAAGCGCTATCTGGACGGCGTCAGCTCCTGGTGGGTGAATTTGTTCGGCCACGGCCACCCGCGGATCAAGCAGGCGGTGCGCGAGCAGCTGGACAGGCTGGAACATGTGATGCTGGCCGGCTTCACCCACCGCCCGGTGGTAGAACTGTCCGAGCGCCTGGCCAAGCTATCCGGCCTCGGCCATGCCTTCTACGGCTCCGACGGCGCCAGCGCCACCGAAATCGCGCTGAAGATGAGCTTTCATTACTGGAAGAATCTCGGCCGGCCTCAGAAGAGCCGTTTCGTCAGCTTGGAAAACAGCTACCACGGCGAAACCGTCGGCGCGCTGGCGGTCACCGACGTGCCGCTGTTCTCGTCCACCTACGCCGAGCTGCTGAAGCCCGGCCTGCGCGCGCCCAGCCCGGACGCCCGGCAAGCGGGGCCTGGCGAAAGCGCGGCCGATGTCGCGCTGCGCGCCGTCCGCTCGATGGAAAACCTGCTGGCCAAGCATGGCGGCGAGATCGCGGCGGTGATCGTCGAGCCGCTGGTCCAGGGAGCGGCAGGCATGGCGATGTACGATCCCGTCTACCTGACTGAGCTGCGCCGGCTGTGCGACCGCTACGAGGTGCATTTGATCGCGGATGAAATCGCCGTCGGCTTCGGCCGCAGCGGCAGCTTCTTCGCCTATCAGCAGGCCGGCGTCACGCCGGACTTCCTGTGCCTGTCCAAGGGCATCACTGGCGGCTTCCTCCCCTTGTCCTGCGTGCTGACCCGGGACGAAATCTACCAGGCCTTCTACCACGACGACGTGACGCGCGGCTTCCTGCACTCGCACAGCTACACCGGCAACGCGCTCGCCTGCGCGGCCGCGCTGGCGGTGCTGGACATCTTCGAAGACGAAAACGTGCTGGAGGCCAACCGGCTCAAGGCGGCCGATTTCACCGAACGGATGCGCCCGCTGATCAAGCGGCCCGAAATCCGCCACTTCCGCCATCAGGGGATGATCTGGGCCTTCGATGTCGAAACGTCGCGCGCGGACTTTGCATTGGCTTATTTTTCGGCCATGCTGAAACGCGGATGCCTGTTGCGGCCGATAGGAAAATCGGTCTACTTCATGCCCCCGTACACGCTCAAACCCGAGGAGATGGACTGGCTGGTGGCGGCCGGCGTCGACGCGCTGGACGAGGTGCTGGCAGGAGAAAGCGCCGGCGGCGACGCAACCCCGCTGCCCTGAGCACCTCCGTCCCTTCCTTTTCGCAGCGCTCGCCTCGGAGCCTAGCCCGAATGCCGCCACTCGTCTTGCCGAAGAAGGATATGGACCCGCAACTCGTCGACACCCAGCCTGCCAGCGTCGCCGCCTGGCTGGAGCGCTTGCCTTACACCGACCTTGCCGAATGCGGCAAGCTGCTGGGCCAGGGCCTCCACCAGCTGGGCCGCGTCCCGATGGACCCCATGCAGCGCTACAAGCTGCTCAAGCTCTATCTGAAAGCGCTGGATCGTTACTATCCCTTGCTGGAGAACGAAGCCCAGCACGGCGACGCGGTCTCCTCTCCCAAGATGCGGCTGCTGGCTGCGATCAGCGTCAAGCTGTTCGCCAACCTGTTCCTGGCCTTCAAGCAGACGCTCAACGAGAAGCTGGCCCGCCATGCGCTGCTGGAGCGCGAGCAGCCCAAGCAGGAACTGCTGCTGTACACGATGATGGCCGCGCGGCAATACCTGAACATCAGCCAGCAAAACTATTACCCGCTCCCCGACGGCTTCTGGCTGGACTGCCACCAGCTGTACGGTCTGGCGCTGCAACGCGGCTGGCAGGACAAATCATTGGCCGGCGACGACACGCTGGCCGTCATCTACCGCCAGCTGCTGCTGCTGGGACTCACCGCCACCAACCGGCTGTCGACCAGCGACATGCAGCTGGCCCGCCAGCTGGCCTACGATCTGGCCAAGCAGGTGGAGCTGCTGCCCTTGGCGCGCTTGCCGGAAGGCCGCCAGGGCTATGTTCTGGATCTGCGGGAAGACGCCCCGCCTCGCTATCTCCCCGCCCGGCCGTCTCCATCCCAGCCCGATTGCTTTCTCCTCGAGCTGTCCGGCGCGCTGGCCTCGATGCGGAAAAGCCTGGCCCAACTGCGCAAGACCTCCAGCGGCAGCGCCTCCCCCATGCTGAACGACGAAGTGCGGCTGCTCAGCGGCCTGGCGGAGGAGTGGCAGCGCCCGCGGCGGCGGCGGCACAGCCGGGAAGACGCGCACGCGCAAGCCGAGGTCACCGCAGGCGTCCCCGCCATCTGGCACCGCGTCAACGGCGGCAGCTGGCAACCGGCCGGCGCGGATCCCGATGAGGACGGCTCCCATCTGCGCCCGCCTCCCGCTTCCAGCCTGTTGACCATCGCCAACCGCAGCGAATCCGGCTACCTGCTGCGCGGCCAGCCGCAGGAGCAGCCGCTGCGCGCCGGGGAAGTCCTGCTGCTGAACCTGGCCGGCGAAGCCCGGCTGTGCGCGGTGCGCTGGGTGCTGATGCAGCCGGCCGGCGCTGAGGTGGAATGCGGCGTGGAGATCCTGGGGCCGCAGCCGCAGCCGGTGCGGGCCATGCCCAGCATCACCCACAGCGGCGACAGCTTCCAGCGCGGCCTGAGGCTGCCCGCCAGCGCGGATGCCCCGGCGCTGCTGCTGTTGCCGGGCCATCCCTTCAGCCAGTTGCGCGAGTTCAGGCTGCGCGATGAAAACGGCGAGCAACTGGTCCGCGTCGCCAAGCTGCACCAGCAATCGCCGCATTTTCAGCTGATGGAATACCGTCCCAGCGAGCAATTTTGACCTGGCGCAAGCCCCGGGCTTTTTCGGGTACACTGCCCTCTCTATAATTATTGGCTTTCATAGAGAGGTCCATTGATGCACTCGGTGATTCACGCTTCCGACCGTATCGTGGTCAAAGTAGGCTCCAGCCTGGTAACCAACGATGGCAGGGGGTTGGACCTGAACGCCCTGGCGCGCTGGGCGGAAGAAGTGGCCGAACTCAAACGCCGCGGCAAGCAGGTGGTGCTGGTTTCCAGCGGCGCCATCGCCGAAGGCTGCCAGCGCCTGGGCTGGACCGTGCGTCCCAAGGGCGTGCACGAGCTGCAGGCCGCAGCCGCCGTCGGCCAGATGGGACTGTGCCAGGCCTATGAGAGCGCCTTCCGCTCCTTCGGCCTGCGCACCGCGCAGATCCTGCTGACCCATGAAGACCTGGCCGACCGCACCCGCTACCTGAACGCCCGCTCGACGCTGACCAGCCTGCTCAATCTGAACGTGGTGCCGATCATCAACGAGAACGACACCGTGGTCACCAGCGAGATCCGCTTCGGCGACAACGACACCCTGGGCGCGCTGGTCACCAACCTGATCGAAGCCGACGCGCTGGTGATCCTGACCGACCAGAAAGGCCTGTACAGCGCCGACCCGCGCAAGCATCCCGACGCCGAATTCATCCACCAGGCCGAAGCCGGCGACGAGCGCCTGGAAGAGATGGCCGGCGGCGCCGGCTCCAGTGTCGGCACCGGAGGCATGATCACCAAGATCCTGGCCGCCAAGCGCGCCGCCCGCAGCGGCGCCGCCACCGTGATCGCCAGCGGCCGCGAGCCCCATGTGCTGTCGCGCCTGGCCGACGGCGAATCCATCGGCACCCAGCTGGTCGCCGCCACCAACCGCATGGCCGCGCGCAAGCAATGGCTGGCCGACCACCTGAAGCTGGCCGGCCGGCTGCTGCTGGACGACGGCGCCGCCCTGGCGATACGCGAGCGCGGCACCAGCCTGCTGCCGGTGGGCGTCAGCGCGGTGGAAGGCGATTTCCTGCGCGGCGAGGCGGTGGCCTGCGTCGATGCATCCGGCAACGAGGTGGCGCGCGGCCTGGTCAACTACAGCTCGGACGAGGCGCGCCAGATCATGCGCAAAAGCACGCGCGAGATCGAAACCGCGCTCGGCTACATCGTGGAGCCGGAATTGATACACCGCGACAATATGGTGGCCTTGTAAGCACACCGCGGCCTCCCCGCAGCGGGAGGCGCGAAGTTTTCCCGACCCCTGCCAGTGTCTGGCCGGGGTTTCATTTTTCGCTATCACAAGGATGACATGGTATGAACAAGCTGGCTCTTTCGGCGCTGATGACACTAGCCTGGGGTTCGGCATCCGCCGCGGATGTGCTGCACATCTACAACTGGAACAACGCGCTGTCGCCGGACACCGCCAAGCGCTTCGAGCAGTCGTGCAAGTGCAAGCTGGTTCAGGACTATTACGGCGACAACGAAGAGATGCTAGCCAAGCTGGCCGCCGGGGCCAAGGGCTACGACATGGTGTTTCCCACCGCCTTCGCGGTGAACACGCTGCTGAAGCAGGGCAAGCTGCAGCCGCTGGACAAGAGCAAGCTGCCCAACTGGAAAAACCTGAACAGCGGCTATCTGGCGCTCAATCAGCCCTTCGACCCGGGCAACCGCTACGCCGCGCCGACCGTGGTGTCGCTGACGCTGATCGGCTACAACGCCACCCAATTGCAGAAAGCCGGCGTAGCAAGCAAGGCCAACAGCTGGGCGCTGGTATTCGATCCGACCGTGCTGGCGAAGATCAAGGGCAAGGTCACCGTGCTGGACAGCCAGCGCGAACTGATGGCCGCCGCGCTGATGTATCTGGGCAAGGACGCCAACTCCGCCAATCCGGCCGACTGGAAGGCCGCCGCGGACACCATCCGCAAGGCCAAGCCGTATTGGGCCGCGTTCAACAACCAGAGCTACATCAAGGAGCTGACCGTCGGCAACATCTGGGTAGCGCTGGGCTATTCCAACGACCTGTTCCAGGCGCAGCAGGACGCGAAGAGCGCCAAGCGGCCCTTCGAGCTCGCCTACCGTCCGCAGCGGGAAGGCAATGTGCTGGCCATCGACAATATGACCATCCTGAAGGACGCGCCGCGCCCGGACCTGGCGCACAAGTTCATCAACTTCATGCTGGACGGCAAGAACGCGTCGGAGATCTCCAACCAGATCGGCGCGACCAACCCGGTCAAGGCGGCCGAGGCCTTCTTCAAGCCGCAGATCAAGGCCAACCCGGTGATCATGCTGGACCCGTCCCAGGGCAAGTACGTGGCGCTGAAGGACCTGGACGCGAAATCCCGCCGCGAGCTGAACCGCCTGTGGTCGCAGGTGAAGATCGGCAGCTGAGCGCCCGCTCCATGAAAAACGCCAGCCTCCGGCTGGCGTTTTTCATTCGTGGATCACCGTCACCCGCGGCCAACGCTCGCGGTAGCGCTTGTCGGCCACCCGCCGGCGATAAATCTCCGCGCTGACCCTGGCCGGATTGCGGCGCACCGTCATGCCGAACAGGTCGTCCAGCCCGAACGGCGCGATGATGCGCAGGCTGTCGTCGGCGTTCAGCGCGACGCCGACCGCGGTCGCGTACTCCGGCCAGGTCGCCACCGCCGTCTCCAGCGACGGCAAGGGCTCGACCGGATAGCCGAAATGATCGGCAAACCACAGGTGCACCGCCGCCTGGTTGGTCACCTCCCAAGGCAGGTCGGGATGGGCGGACGCCAGCCGGCGCTGCAGCGCAGCCTCGCGATCGGGCGACAGATCGGCGGCGTCGAAGTACGCCAGATCGATGTCGGACAGCGCCGACGGCTTGGATTCGAAGCCATGCAGCGCATCCCACGCCAGGCCGCGCACCGCGCCGGCGCCTATGCACCAGTCGGCCAGGCCCAGGTCCCGCGCGGCGCGCAGCGCGCGCATCAGCCACGGCGAGGCGCGGACCAGCTCCGCCAGCCGGCCGGCGTCACTCGTCGCCATGCCGGCGCGGGCCCGACTCCTCGCGGCGGTACTCCACCGCGCGCATGATCGCGTAGGCCAGCATCGCGCACAGGAAAAACAACAGCACCACCCAGGCGATGGATTGCAAGGTGCTGATGAAGGCCTGGAACAACTCCAGCAGCCAGCGCTCGCCGCTCAGCTGCAATTGGGAGGTGCCCTTGCCCGGCGCCGGCGGCAGGTACTGCTGCAGCGACCATTGGCGCACGCCGCCGGAAATGCCGCTGACCACGATGGCGAAGAACACGTACTTGCGCCAGGCGTCGGCCAGGTCCTGGCCCAGCGTGCGGCTGAGTATCTTGCCGACGGCGGGGTCGAAAAAACGGGCGGCGGCGGCGGCGGTAACCACCACCACGATCAGGATGGTGGTGAACAACACGTAGAACATGATGGCTTGCTCGATCAAGGAATACTGTCATTGTACGCGCTTTGCATGCGCGCCACCCGGCCAGCCTTTGCGCGCGGACAAGCGCCGCCGCCTTCTGCCCTATCCGGGATGCGAAAACGGCCCCGAAGGGCCGCTCGGCGGATCATGGGCAGGACGTCAGGCATCCTTCGCCGGCAGGCCGAAATGCAGATAGGCCTGGGCGGTGGCCATCCGCCCGCGCGGCGTGCGCTGCAGATAGCCCTGCTGGATCAGGAAGGGTTCGATCACGTCTTCTATGGTGTCGGTGGATTCGCCTATCGCGGCGGCGACGTTGTCCAGGCCCACCGGGCCGCCGGAAAACTTCTCCAGGATGGCCTGCAGCAGCTTGCGGTCCATCACGTCGAGGCCCGCCGGATCGACGTCCAGCATCGCCAGCGCGGCGTCGGCCACCGCCACCGTCACCACGCCGTCGGACTTCACCTCGGCGTAGTCGCGCACCCGGCGCAGCAGGCGGTTGGCGATGCGCGGCGTGCCGCGCGAGCGCTTGGCCACCTCGAAGGCGCCGTCATCGGACAGCTGCACATTGAGCAGGCCGGCCGAGCGGCTGACGATGCGGGTCAGCTCCTCGGCGTTGTAGAACTCCAGCCTGGCGACGATGCCGAAGCGGTCGCGCAGCGGGTTGGTCAGCATGCCAGCGCGGGTGGTGGCGCCCACCAGCGTGAACGGCGGCAGATCTATCTTCACCGACCGCGCCGCCGGGCCCTCGCCTATCATGATGTCGATCTGGTAATCCTCCAGCGCCGGGTAGAGGATTTCCTCCACCACCGGGCTCAAGCGGTGGATTTCGTCGATGAACAGCACGTCGTGCGGCTCCAGATTGGTGAGCAGCGCCGCCAGGTCGCCGGCGCGCTCCAGCACCGGGCCGGAGGTCTGGCGCAGATTGACGCCCATCTCGCGCGCGACGATATGCGCCAGCGTGGTCTTGCCGAGGCCCGGCGGGCCGAACAACAGCACGTGGTCCAGGGCCTCGCCGCGCTTCTTCGCCGCCTCGATGAAGATCTCCAGCTGCTCGCGCGCCTTCTTTTGGCCGACGTACTCGTCCAGCAGCTTGGGCCGCAGCGCGCGCTCCAGCGCCTCTTCCTGGTCGGACGCGCGTTGCGGGGTGACGATGCGGCGCTCCGGCGCGGCGCCGAACAGCTTGTCGGTTTCTATCATCGGGGAACTCTTGGGGTGAATCTTGCTGCCGACATTCTAACACCGCGCTATACTCGCCGCTGGCCGCGCTGTGCGGCCAACGTCTTCGGGGCGGGGTGCGATTCCCCACCGGCGGTATGGCGCGCAAGCGCCGAGCCCGCGAGCGCCTTCGCCGCACGGCGAAGGGTCAGCAGATCTGGTGAAATGCCAGAGCCGACGGTAATAGTCCGGATGAAAGAAGACGACGCCAGTCATCCGTCCGCGCCCGCGGCTGGAAAACTGTGTCGTATCCGCGCGTTTATCGCGCCGGATAGCCGTACGCTATCCGCTTCACGCCCACGGGACGTGTTTCTCAATCCATTATTTGAGGACCGTTTCCATGAACGCCCACACCGATATCCTTTCCCTGCGCGTCCACGCCGCGCTTGACGCCTTGCGCCGCGGCCTGCCGGTCATCGTCGCCGACGACGCCGACCGCGAAAACGAGGCCGACCTGATCCTGGCCGCCGACGCGCTCACCGTGCCCGAAATGGCGCGGATGATCCGCGACGGCAGCGGCATCGTCTGCCTGTGCGTCACGCCCGAGCGCGCCGAGCGGCTGCAATTGCCGCCGATGGCCGCCGAGAACGGCAGCCGCTACGGCACCGCCTTCACCGTCGCCATCGAGGCGGCCGAGGGCGTCACCACCGGCGTGTCCGCCGCCGACCGCGTCACCACCATGCGCGCCGCCATCGCGCCGGATGCCAAGCCCAGCGATCTGGTGCGCCCCGGCCACGTCTATCCCATCGTCGCCCGCGCCGGCGGCGTGCGCGAGCGCCGCGGCCACACCGAGGCCTCGGTGGAGCTGGCGCGGCTTGCCGGCTTCAGCCCGGCCGGCGTGCTGTGCGAGCTGATGAATCCGGACGGCACCATGATGCGCGGCCAACAAGTGCAGGATTACGCCGAGCGCCATGGCCTGCCGCAATTGTCGGTCGCCGAGCTGGCCGAATGGCTGCAGCGCGAACAGGCTTGAGGAGGCGCGACATGTTCACAGGCATCACCCAGGCCATCGGCCGCATCGCCGCCATCGAAGAAGGCGAGGCCAGCCGCCGCATCGCCGTAGACTTCCCGGCCGGCTTCTGCGCCGGGCTCATCCAGGGCTGCAGCGTGTCCGTCAACGGCGCCTGCCTGACCGTGGCCGCGCCGCCGCGGGGAGACCGCGCCGAGTTCGACCTGATCCTGCCGACGCTGGTCACCAGCACGCTGGCCGCGTGCGGCGTCGGCGACGCGGTCAACGCCGAGCGCGCGCTGCGCGACGGCGCCGAGATCGGCGGCCACGCGCTGTCCGGCCACGTCGACTATCAAGCGACCGTCGAGCAGCGCAAGGAATACGGCGACAACCTGTGCCTGCGGCTCTCTGTGCCCGCCGGCGCGCTGCGCTACCTGTTCGCCAAAGGCTACGCGGCGCTGGACGGCGTCAGCCTGACCATCGCCGACATCGACAAGCAGGCCGGCTGGATAGAAGTGTGGCTGATCCCGGAAACCCGCCGCGCCACCTCGCTCGGCGCCAAGCAAGCCGGCAGCAGGCTGAACCTTGAGATCGAACGCGACACCCAGGTGCTGGTCGACACCATGCGCGAAGCGCTGGAAGACAAGCTGGCGGCGCTGATGCCGCTGCTCGCGCCCAGGCTGGACGAGCTGGCGCCCGCGCTGCTGCCAGCCAGCCGCCACCGCCCGGCCCTGGCCGCGCGCTGAGCGCGGACCGGCGGCCGCGAACCAATCGGCCGCCAGCCTGTCTGCTGAACAGGGGCGCATCCGCGCCCCTGTTTTCTTTATCGCCGACTCCATGCTCCGCTTCATTTCCTTCCGCGGCCTGCTGCTGGCCGGCTTTCTCGGCGTCGCGCTCATCCCCGCCGCGGCGCTGGTGCAGCTGCGCCACGAGCTGGGCCTGGCCGCCGACAGCGCCCAGCGTCACCAGCGCCAGGCCCAGCGCTGGCAGGACATCGCGCGCCTGTCGCAAGAGCAGGCGGTGCAATTCGAGCGCGCCAGCCGCCAGGCGGCCATCCTGCGCGACCGCAAGCTCAACGAGACCGCCAGCCAGGCGCGCGGCGAGCTGCTGCGCGCGCAGCGGACGCTGCGGCAGGATGCTCCGGCCGAAGCGCAAGCCGGCATAGACAGCGCCCTTGCCCTCGCCTCGCAATTGCAGCGGCTTCCCCCCAATCGCCGCCAGCAGCGCGACGCTCTGTTCCGCCAGCTGAACCGCGTGCTGGATCAACAGCAGCAGACGCTGGCCCAGGCCGGCGAAAAGCGGCAGGCCAGCTGGCGGGACGACATCGAACGGATGCGGCTGCAGGCCAACCGCCTGGCCTGGCTGGCGCTGGCCGCCGCCGTGCTGCTGGCCTTGATCGTCACCCTGCTGATCCACGCCCCGCTGCGCGGCCTGCAGCGCCGCATCGCCCGGCTGGCAGGCGGCGCCCGGCAGCTGAACTGGCGCCAGGCCGGCCCCGCCGACCTGCAGCGCCTGGGCCGGGAGCTGGAACAGCTGGACCTGCGGCTGGTTGAGCTGGAACAACAGAAGACCCGCTTCTTCCGTCAGGTCTCGCATGAGCTGAAGACGCCGCTGGCGTCGATACACGAGGCCGCCGCGCTATTGAAGGAACAGGTGGCCGGCCCGCTCAATCCGCAGCAGCGCCACATCGTCGACATCCTGGGCAACAACGCGCTGACGCTGCGCCAGCGGGTGGAGGCGCTGCTGAAGCAGGACGCCGGCCTCTGGCTGTCCACCACGCTGAACGTTTCCGCCTTTCCGCTGCGCCAGCTGCTGGAGGCCAGGCTGGCCAGCTGCCAGCCGCTGTGGCAGGCCAAACGGCTGGAGGTGGCGCTGGACGGCGCGCCCGGCGCGGTGCGCGGCGATCCGTCCAAAGTGGAGACCATCGTCGACAACCTGCTGCTCAACGCCATCCGCCACAGCCCCGCCGGCGGGCGGCTGACGCTGCGCTGCGGCCGCGAGCGCGGCCAGGCCTGGCTGGAAGTGGCCGATCAGGGCCCCGGCGTGCCCGACGCGCTGCGCGACAAGATCTTCGAACCTTTCTGGAGCGGACCCACGCCCGACGGCGAACGCCCCGGCAGCGGCCTCGGCCTGACCATGGCGCGCGGCTACGCGCAGCTGATGGGCGGCGAGCTGCGGCTGCTGGACGACGGCCCCGGCGCGCGCTTCCGCCTCCACTGGCCTGAACCGGAGCCGATATGACCCCATCCGTTTTCCCGCGGCGCTGGCTGCCGCTGATGCTGCTGCCGCTGCTCGCGGCCTGCGCCGGCGTCCGCCAGCCCAGCCCGCCGATACGCTACTGCCCGGGCAGCGACGCGCTGCTGATCGCGCTGGACTGGCCGGACGAAGCCGTGCGCCAGCGCTGGCAGGCCTACGAAGCCTGCGACAGCTACCGCCTGCTGCGCGTGCTGCGCGCCAACCGTGGCGATCCGGGGCGCCTGGCCGGCGAGCTGGACAAGCTGCTGGCCGACAAGAGCCTGTCTCCGGCCAGCGCCACGCTGGCGCGGCTGCAGCTGCGCCAGGCCCAGGCCCAGTTCCGGCTGCAGGACCAGAACGACCGCCAGCAGCAGCAATTGCGCGACCAGCAAAAACGCATCGACGACCAGGCCGCCAAGCTGGACGCGCTGCGCCGCCTGGAACTGGATCTGCCCAAACCCAACGGCCTCAGCGGAGGAAGCAAGCGATGAACGCCCCCGCCCGCATCGTCCTGGTGGACGACGATCCCGACCTGCTGTGCCTGGTCAGGCTGCGGCTGGAAGCCGCCGGCCACGAGGTGGAGGCGCTGGCCAGCGCCGAAGCCGCGCTGGCGGCGATGGCAGCCCGCCGCGCCGACCTGCTGCTGACCGACTGGCGGCTGCCGGGCATGGACGGCCTGCAGCTGTTCGAAACCGCGCGCCGCCGCTATCCGACGCTGCCGGTCATCCTGTTCACCGCCCACGGCACCGTGCCGGACGCGGTGGAGGCGGTCAGCCGCGGCGTGTTCTGTTATCTGGAAAAACCGTTCGACGGCCAATTGCTGCTGGACAAGGTGGCGCAGGGCCTGACGCTGTCCGTGGGCGACGGCGCCCCCGGCGACGGCTGGCGCGCCGGCATCGTCAGCCGCGGCCCGGCGATGGAGGAGTTGCTGAGCGAGGCGCGGATGGTGGCCGCCACCGACGCCAGCGTGCTGCTGCAGGGAGAAAGCGGCAGCGGCAAGGAAGTGCTGGCGCGTGCCATCCACCAGGCCAGCCGCCGCGCCGGCCGGCCCTTCGTCGCCGTCAACTGCGGCGCGATTCCGGAAAACCTGCTGGAGAGCGAGCTGTTCGGCCACGAAAAAGGCGCTTTCACCGGCGCCGCCGCCCGCCACGACGGCCTGATCCGCCAGGCCGACGGCGGCACGCTGTTCCTGGATGAGATCGGCGACATGCCGCTGCCGCTGCAGGTCAAGCTGCTGCGGGTGCTGCAGGACCGGGAAGTGCGGCCGGTGGGCGCCAGCCGGCCGCTGCCGGTGGATATCCGGCTGCTGTCGGCCACCCACCGCGACCTGCCGGCCCGCATCGCCGACGGCCAGTTCCGCGAGGATCTCTATTACCGGCTGAACGTGGTGGCGCTAACGCTGCCGCCGCTGGCCGAACGGCGCGAGGACATCCCGCTGCTGGCCCAGCATTTCCTGCAACAGGTGGCGGCGCGCTACGGCAAGACGGTGACGGGCTTCGCGCCGGACGCCCTCGCTTTCCTCGCCGCCGCGCGCTGGCCGGGCAATATCCGCCAGCTGGCCAATGTGGTGGAGCAGTGCTGCGTGCTGGCCACCGGCCCGCTGCTGACCCTGTCCCAGGTGGAAAAGGCGGTGGCCGGCGAATCCCGCGCCATCCCGACGCTGGCCGAAGCCCGCCGCGAGTTCGAGCGCGACTACCTGGAGCGGCTGCTGCGCCTGACCGGCGGCAACGTCAGCGACGCCGCCCGGCTGGCCGACCGCAACCGCACCGAGTTCTACCGGCTGTTGCAGAAACACGAGCTGCACGCCGCCGCGTTCAAGGATGGCTAAGCGCCTGTCGCCAAGCGGCGACAGCCTCAAGCCATTGATTGGCATGGATTTTCCGGCAAATGGCCGGATCGCTGTCGCCGAACGGCGACAAATCCGGCCCCGCTGAGCGGTCCACTCCCCGCCAAAAACAGACAAGCGACTGATAAATAAGGAAAAACAAGCGCTGGCACGGCGCTTGCTGTATCGGGAGCCAAGCGCGATTGGCCACAAGGCGCTGCGGAACAGACGGCCCGGCGGAAATGCTTCCCCGCCGATGCCGTCCCGGGACGCCGGCCGAACGCAACGACCTCACCCAGTCCAAGGAGACTCATCATGCGCAAGACCCTGATCATCGCCAGCCTGATTCCCGCCCTGTACGCCGGCGCCGGCATCGCCGCGGAAACCAAGCAGACCGCCAGCTCGCCGGCCCAGGAGCAAGCGGTTCAGCAACACGCCGCCGCCAACCCCGCCGACGCGGAGCTGGGCCGCCAGATCAACGAAATCGTCGCCAAGTCCGCCGCTCAGCTGGGCGCCAAGGTCGAGGCTCAGGTCAACAACGGCGACGTGGTGCTGAACGGCACCGCGCCGAATCAGGACGTGGTCTCCCGCATCGCCGAGGAAGTGGCTCGCGTGCCGGGCGTGAAGAGCGTGCGCAGCCAGGTCAACCTGCTGCCCGCCGGCTAAGTCCGATTTCGCCGTTCGTCCCGGACGGCAACCGTCCCGCATCCGTTTGCCCGCCGAAAGGCGGGCTTTTTTTTCGCCCGCTCAATGCCACAGCGCCGTTTCGGTCTCCGCCGGCGTCATGTAGCGGCCGATCAGCCTGCGCATGGTGCCGTCCCGGTTCATCTTGTCCACCAGCGCCTGCCACTGGCCGATGTCCTGCTCGGAAAACGTCCGCTTGGTGAACACGATGCCGCGCGGGCTGGGCGCGGAGACCTTGTCCCAATCGGCCACCCGCACGCTGTCTTCCAGATTGAATTCGCGCAGTTTCTGGCGATAGACCATGGGCGTGGAGAAAATGCCGGCCACGCGGTTTTGCGCCAGCAGACGGAACAGAAAGTCCTCCTCCGGCACTTCCACCACCCGGCCCTTCGCCGCCAGCTGGACCACCAGCGGATCGTAATAGGCGCTGGTGCTGTAGCTGCGGACAATGGCCCAGCGCCACGGCGCGCCGGCCTGGATGAAGCCGTCCATCGAATCGATGGCCGCCGGCAGCTTGGGAGACAGCAGCACATACTGCTTGAGCTGGATGTAGTTGAGGAACCAATAGACGCGATCGCGCTCGGGGGTGGCGATGGCCGACAACGTGATGTCCAGCCTGCCGGCCTCCAGCTCGCGCCAGATGCGGGCGCGCGGCATCACCTCGTATACGAAGCGGCAGCCGCTGCGGCGGCGCAGCTCTTCGGCGACATCCCAGTCCAACCCGTTGCGGTCGGTGTAGAACAGGCCGATGCGGTAGAAGGCCAACCGTATCGGATGCGGCGGGCAATGAAAGGGGGAGGCGAAAGCCGGCATGACGCCCAGGCCGATTCCCAGCGCAACCGCAGCCACGCACCGCCTCATCATGCCCTCGCCCTCCCGTCGACTCGGCCTCGCGCGGCCGCATCGGCAGTATAGGCGTCAGACCTTCATCAGGCTCTTCAGCGCCAGGCGCACGCCTTCGCTGACCGTGACCTCGGATGGCAGGCTCTTGGTGGCCGCCGCCGCTTCTTTCTCGTTGTAGCCGAGCGCCAGCAGCGCGTTGACGATGTCGCTCTTCTCGTCCGGCGTGGCGGCGAAAGCCAGGCCGCCCGGCACCGTCAGGTTGCCGCCGGTGGCGAGCTTGCCGCGCAGCTCCAGCACCAGCCGCTCGGCGGTCTTCTTGCCGATGCCCGGCACTGCCGACAAGCGCTTGATGTCCTCGCTGGCGACGGCGATCGCCAGCTCGTCGGCGGTCATGCCGGACAGGATCGCCAACGCGATCTTGGCGCCGATGCCGGTCACCTTGATCAACTGGCGGAAGGTCTGCCGCTCCTCCTTGCTGGCGAAGCCGTACAGCAAATGGGCGTCCTCGCGCACCGCCAGGTGGGTGAACAAGGTGCAGGGCTGGCCCAGCGCCGGCAACTGGTAGAAGGTGGTCATCGGCACGTCCACTTCATAGCCGACGCCGTTCACGTCCACCACCACTTGCGGCGGCAATTTTTCGATCAGTTTTCCGGAAAGACGTCCGATCATCTTGGCATTCTCGCAATCAGGCCCGCGCCGGACTGGCGCGGCTGCCGGCATTATCCCACAAGCCGCGCCCGCGCCCACCCGGCTCGGCCGGCAAGACCCCGCCCGGCGGCGAAAGCCCATGCTGCCGGCTTTTGATATACCCCGATAAGCTATTCAAATATTTAAAAGTAACTACGCTTAAAACAAATCAAGCTCAGATTATATTTCGTCGCGCGCCGGTGAATATTAACAAGATGGCTATTTCATTTCATGCCGCGCCGGCCGCAGCCTGATATTCAGCCAGTCGCGCGGCTGGGCATTCAGTTCCCAAGCCAATATAAAATCAAATGTCATTCCAAAAGCCAGAGCCAATCCCAACCCAAGCATTCCACAATCATTTCAGCTGGGCATAATGAATCGGCAAGGCCACATTACCCAGAGTCAAGAATATCAATACTGGAAATATCAACCCAAACTTGCTGGGCTCGGTTTTGACAGCGGCCGCAAAGCCGCCTTGGCTCCCCATCGACAAGGAATGCATCCGTGAAGAAACTGCTTGCCGTTTCATGCCTGTCGGCATTATCCCATTTCGCCGCCGCCGCGCCTTTTTCCCCGCAGGAAACCAATTACATCAAGCTGGATTTTCAAAACCAGAACGGCAGCCGCAATATCTGCGGCGGCTCGCTGGTGGGAAAGGACCTGGTGCTGACCGCCTCGCATTGCATCCTGGACAACTGGGCCGGCGTCACCGCCTACTATGGCCGCAATTTTGAAAACCAGGCCAGCGCCCGGCGCGACAACGCCCAACCCAACTGGATCAAGTTCGACCATCACGGCGTGGCCGTGGATCTGGCCCTGCTCAAGCTGTCCCAGCCTATCGCCGGCCGCGGCGGCGCCCGCATCGTCCCAGTGGTGGCGCAGGAGGATTGCGATGCCGGCATCGGCGCGATGCAGGCGCAGCGGCGGATGGACGACCAGGGCTATCAGCTGGGACAGAGCCTGATGCAGGTCAGCGTCGCCAACATCGTCCGCCTGGGTCCGTCGCCGCTGGCCAACGGCGTCTCCCTGCTGGCCAACGGCAACGTCGGCCGCGGCGGCGACTCCGGCAGCCCGCTGCTGTCGCCCAAGGGCGTGCAAGTGGGGGTATACAACGGCAACGCCGGCAATGCGTCCGCCTTCGCCGCGCTGTGCAAGTACGCCAGCAATATCCAGGCATGGTCGGAAACGCTCAGCCCGGGCGGCACCCAGACGCCGCCTCCCGGCGACTGGGTGTGGCCGACGGAACGGCGGCGCTGAGGATTCGAAAATGGCAAAAGCGGCCCGCAGGCCGCTTTTTTTTGCGATAGGCAACCGGCGGGGCCGCCGGATCTTGCCTACACCAGCCGGCCGCCTCTCACCTTCAGCCCGCTTTTCGCCAGCTTGCCGATGGCGCCGCCGCTGTGATTCGCGTGGGTCAGCGCCACCGCCAGCGCGTCGGCGGCGTCGGCCTGCGGCGTGCCGGACAGATTGAGCATGCGCACCACCATGTACTGCACCTGCTCCTTCGGCGCCTTGCCCTGGCCGACCACCGATTGCTTGACCTGCAGCGCGGTATACTCGGCCACCGGCAGGTCCTTCAACACCAGCGCCGTCATGCAGGCGCCGCGCGCCTGGCCCAGCATCAGCGTGGCGGCCGGGTTGACGTTGACGAACACTTGCTCCAGCGCCGCCTCGGTCGGCTGGTAGGTATCGATGACTTGATGTATCCCGTTCACGATCACCTTGACCCGCTCCGCCAGGCTGGCGCCCTGCGGCGTGCGGATGGCTCCGGAGGCGACGTAATGGCGCTGGTTGCCCAGCACGTCGATGACGCCGAAGCCGCAGATGCGGCTGCCGGGATCGATGCCGAGAATGCGCCGGCTCATGCCGTCCAGCCGGAGGCGATGCGGTCGGCCTCGGCCAGCCGCTCCGGCGTGCCGACGTCCAGCCACACCCCCTGCTGCACCTCTCCGCGAACCCGCCCCTGCTCCATAGCCGCCAACAGCCACGGCAGCAAGGGACTGGCCGCGCCGGGCTTCACCTCGCGGAAGAAGGCCGGATGGTAGGCGGCCAGGCCGCAGAAGGTATACGGCGTGTCGCCGTCCCCGCAGGCGGCCACGCGGCCGTCGGCGCGCAGCGTCAGGTCGCGGCCGGTTGGGTAGCCGGCCTTGGGCGTCAGCGCCAGGTGGGCCTGCGCGGCGTCGCCGTCCAGCCTGGCTGCCGCCTTGATCAGCCGTTCGACCGGAAAATCCGCCAGCACGTCGCCGTTCAGCACCAGGAAAGGCGCGTCGCCGAGCAGCGGCAAGGCGGTGGCGATGCCGCCGGCGGTTTCCAGCGCCTGGCCCTCCGGCGAATAGGCGATGGACGCGCCGAAGCGGCTGCCGTCGCCCAGCGCCTCCTCTATCCGCTCGCCCAGCCAGGCATGGTTGATCACCAGCTCGGTGACCCCGGCGCGGACCAGGCGCTCGATATGCCACTGGATCAGCGGCTTGCCGCCGGCGACCAGCAAGGGCTTGGGCGTGTGGTCGGTCAACGGCCGCATCCGCTCGCCGCGGCCGGCCGCCAGTATTATTGCCTTCATATTCTTCTCGTTCATTTCGGGAACAGCCTCTCGGCCGGGAAAGCGCCTTCGTTCTCCCAGAAGCCGCGCTCGCTGCGCTCGGTCAGCCTCCATTGGCCATCCTGCAACTTCAAGCGGCGATAGCTGACGCGGAAGGTTTCGCCGTCCCACTCGCCCTTGGCCGGGAAATCCGGCGCGCACGACGCCAACAGGAAACCGTTCGGCGCCTCTTTCCAGCCGCTCTTCAACGCGTTCGCCATCGCGAACGGCTGGGCCGGATCGCGCCCCTCGGGCTGGGCAAAGCGGATGCCGCGCGCGCCGACGGTGAACGGCCGCGCCTCGACCCCGGAATAAGAGCCGAAACCGGCTGAATGGTCCTCCTGCAGCAGAAACACCGGCTTGCCGCCGTCGCTGAGCCGGGTGCGTTCCAGCTTCGACACGCGCCCGACCCGCAGGCGTGACAACTGGCCACCCTGACTGTCGTAGATTCGCAACTCGGACTGCGCCAGAGCCGGCTTCCAGCCATCGCCCTCGCTGCCGCCGCCGAAACCGCCGTCCTGCCGCGCGGCCAGCCTGGCATCCTGCCACAGGCACACGCGCAGCTCCTGCGCCGGGAAGCACTGCCGCTGCTTGAGATCGGCGGCGCCGGCCGCCAACGGCAGCAGCAATAAAAGCAACGGCCAGCGCATCATTGGCCCTTGACGCCCAGCACCGGGTAGCTGGACTGCAGTTCCTCGTCAGTCTCGTCGCGGCCCACCAGGTCCACCAGCAAGTGGTAGAACGGCGCCAGCTCGACATAGCGGCGGGTGGCTCGCTTCAGGTACTTGATGAAGCGCGGAATCTCGGCGCGGTACTTGTCCTTGCCGTCGCGGTGGTGCAGGCGGGCGAAAATGCCGGCCACTTTCAGATGGCGCTGCACGCCCATCCACTCGAAGGCGCGGTAGAAGTCGTCGAAGGCCTCCGGCACCGGCAGGCCGGCGGCGCGCGCCTTCTCCCAGTAGCGGATCGCCAGATCCAGCACGAACTCCTCTTCCCACTCGATGAAGGCGTCGCGCAACAGCGATACCGCGTCATAGCTGACCGGGCCGTAAACCGCGTCCTGGAAATCCAGCACGCCGGGCGCTCCGGAGGTCAGCATCAGGTTGCGGACGATGAAGTCGCGGTGGACGAAGACCTTGGACTGGGCCAGCAGCGCCGGCAGCAAGGCCTTGACGCCGGCGTCCCACAGCTGGCGCTGCTTGAAATTCAAAGGCTTGCCCAATTCCTTGGCGCAGAACCATTCCGGGAACAGGTTCAGCTCGCGGGTCAGCAGCGCTTCGTCGTATTCCGGCAACACATCCGGCTGGCTGCCCTTCTGGATCTCCACCAGGGTGTCCAGCGCCTCCAGCAGCAGATGGCGGTGCACCAGGGGACGTTCGTCGTGCTGCAGCGCGGCCAGGTAGGTGACCTTGCCCAGATCCTCCATCACGATGAAGCCCTGTTCGCGGTCGCGCAGGTAAATCTCGGGCACTTTCACCATGGAGAAGATGTCTCGCACCTTGATGTAGGCGTCGGTGCCGATGTGCTCCGGCGGCGCGTCCATCACGATGCGGCTTGCGCCATCGGGCCAGATTGCACGGAAATAGCGGCGGAAGTCGGCGTCGGCCGCGGCGAATTCAAGCTGGATTTCGTCGCCGGGATACTGTTGCGCCAGCCATTTCTTGAGCTGTTCCTGTCTTTGCATGTCGCTTTATCGTGGTGCTGATAGAATTGGACGATTTTATACCGCCCACTGCCCCCCACGATATGGCTTTGTGCATGCACAGACAAAAACTGACTCCGCTGGCGCTGGCCCTGGCCGCCGCCTTTGCCCTGAACGCCCCCGCCGCTTTCGCAGATGACGAAGAGCCGCCGATAGCCGTACCCGCCCCGCCCAAGGAGCCGGGCCAGACCGTGGTCCACGCCGACGATCTGGACGGCGAAATGAACGTGATCCTCCACGCCAAGGGCAATGTGGTGGTGACCCGGGATGACCAGAAGGTGGAGTCCGATTGGCTGGACTACTACCAGAACAAGAGCAGGGTGAAAGCCGGCGACCGCTTCCGCATGACTCGCGGCGGCGACGTGATCACCGGCACCACGCTGGACTACAACGTCGACACCTACAGCGGCACCGGCATGGACCCCGTGTTTTCCATGGCCCGGCAGAACCAGACCGCGGCCAAGCCGGCGCCCGGCGCGCAGCCCGCCAAGCCGGTCACCCTGCGCGGCGACGGCAGCCAGGTGGATTTCCAGGGACAGAACCAATATCGGGTCTACGGCAGCCGGATGACCACCTGCGATCCCGGCGACGAGGCCTGGTATCTGAAGTCGTCGCGCACCGACCTCGACTACAACGCCGGCGTCGGCGTCGCCCACAACGCCTGGATGCAGTTCTACGGCGTGCCCATCCTGTATTCGCCGTGGCTGGACTTCCCGCTCAACAGCAACCGCAAGTCCGGTTTCCTGATGCCGACCTTCAAGACCGGCAGTTCGGGCACGGAATTCTCGCTGCCCTACTACTGGAACATCGCGCCCAATTACGACGCCACCATCACGCCGCACATCAACGTCAAGCACGGCAACATGCTGGCGGGCGAATTCCGTTACCTGCAGCCAGACTACAGCGGCCGCATTTATACCGAGCAGCTGCCCAAAGACAAGCTGACCGACCAGTCCCGCTACGCCTGGAGCGCCAACCACGCCCAGAACCTCGGCAATGGGCTGGCCTTCGGCATGGATTTCAATCAGGTATCCGACAACAACTACTTCACCGACTTCGGCGACCAGGTGGCCATCGCCTCCAACGTCAACCTGAACCGGGAAGTCTGGCTGAACTACGCGCGCGCCTGGCAGGGCGGCGGCGGCAACGTCACCCTGCGCGCCCAGCGCTACCAGAACCTGACCATCAATCCGGCCCCCGGCGACATCCCCTACGCCAAGATGCCGCAGCTGACGTTCAACGCGAACCAGAGCCTGCCGGCCGGCTTCTCGGCCAATCTGATCTCGGACCTGACCCGCTTCGACCATCCCTCGCTGCAGAACGGCGAACGCTTGGTGCTCTACCCCAGCGTCAGCTGGAACTTCGACCGCAGCTGGGGCTTTCTGCGACCCAAGCTGGGCGTCAACTACACCCATTACAATCTGGACGCCTTCCAGGGCAACCCAAGCAATGTCCAGACCCGCACGCTGCCGATCTTCAGCACCGACGCCGGCCTGTATTTCGACCGCGACACCCAGTTCCTGGGACGGGACCACCTGATGACGCTGGAACCCCGGCTGTTCTACGTCAACATTCCCAACAACAAGGACCAGCTCTCGCTGCCGCAGTTCGACACATCGCTCAACGACATCAACTTCGCGCAGCTGTTCACCGAAAACCGCTACTCCGGCTACGACCGCATCAACGGCGCCAACCAGATCACCACCGCGCTGACCAGCCGCTTCATCGACCAGAGTAACGGTCTGGAACGCTTGCGCCTGGCGGTCGGCAAGCGTTTTTATCTGAAAGACGATGTCACCCAGACCGTCAACCAGCCCAGCTCCGACCTGTTGCTGTCCGCCGGCGGCGATCTGACCCGCGAATGGCGCTTCGACAGCAGCTATCAATACAACCAGCAACTGGGCATGACCGAACGCTACAACGCCCAGCTGCGCTACAACCCGGCCGCCGGCAAAGTCGCCAGCGTGCGTTACCGCTACGGCCGCTACGAGCAATTGGACAACTCCAACAACTTCGGTCCGATGCGCCAGGTGGACGTCGCCGCGCAGTGGCCCATCGCCCGCCGCTGGTACGCGATCGGCCGCTACAACTACTCCTTCATCGAACGCAAGCCTATTGAGCGGCTGGCCGGCTTCGAGTACAACGATGGTTGCTGGTCGCTGCGGATGTACAGCCAACGCTATGTCTCCGACCCGACCACCACCAAGAACGCGTGGTTCTTCCAGCTGGAACTCAAGGGCCTCGGCGCCTTGGGCAACAACGGCGTGCAGGACACGCTGCGTCTGGCCGTACCCGGCTACACCAAGATTAACGAGTAACAAAGCCTGACCATGAAAAAGACCCTGCTTGCCCTGTTGATCGCCAGCGTCATGCAAAGCGCGCTGGCGGCCCCCGCCACCCCGGTACGAGAAGTGGATCGCATCGTCGCCGTGGTCAACAAGAACGTGATCACCTGGCAAGAGCTGCAGGCGCGCGTGGACGAAGCGATCAAGCAGCTGGAATCGCAAAAGGTGGCCCCGCCGCCGCGCGAGGTGCTGGAGCGCCAGGTGCTGGAACAGATGATCACCGAGGAAGTGCAGCTGCAATACGCGGCCAGCGGTGGCCTGCGCATCGAGGACGCCGCGGTCGATCAGGCCGTGGCCAACCTCGCCAAGCAAAACAAGCTGAACGAAGCCGGCCTGAAAGCCCAGCTGGCCAAGGACGGCATCACGATGGATCGCCTGCGCGGCGACATCCGCCGCGAACTGACCATCTCCCGCCTGCGCGACAGCGAAGTGGCCTCGCGCGTCAACGTCAGCGACAACGAGGTGGATCAGGCGCTGAAGAGCGCGCAGAGCGCCAACCGCACCGAATACCACCTGGCCAGCATCCTGGTCGCAGTGCCGGAACGCGCCGACGCCAAGCAGATCGACCTGCTGTCGCAGAAGGTGCACAAGGCCCAGGCCGACCTCGCCGCCGGCCAACCGTTCGCCAAGGTGTCCGCCGCCTACTCCGACGCGCCCAACGCGCTGAAGGGCGGCGACATGGGCTGGCGCAGCGCCACCTCGCTGCCGCAAGAGTTCGTCCAATTGCTGGAGCAGCTGAAAGTCGGCGCCGACACCGACGTCATCCGCACCCAGCAAGGCTTCTTCATCTTCAAGCTGGTGGACAAACGCAGCGGCGGCGCGCCGATGATGGTGGAGCAGTACCACCCGCGCCACATCCTGATCCGCACCAACGAGGCGGTGTCCGAAGCCGACGCCAAGGCCCGCATCGACCAGGTGCGCGACCGCATCATGCGCGGCGCCAAGTTCGCCGACATGGCCAAGCTGTACTCGGAAGACGGCAGCAACGCCAAGGGCGGCGACCTGGGCTGGGTGAACCTGGGCGACCTGGTGCCGGAATTCGAGAAGGTGATGGTGTCGCAACCGATCGGCCAGGTGTCGCAGCCGGTGCGCACGCCGTTCGGCTGGCACCTGATCCTGGTGGAAGGCAAACGCAACCAGGACGTGTCCAGCGACCACGAGAAGATGGCGGTCAAGCAGCAGATCCGCTCGCGCAAGATGGAACAGGCCTACACCGACTGGGTGCGCCAGCTGCGCGACTCCGCCTTCGTCGAAGAACATCTGGACGAGAAGTGATGGCTAGCCGGCCCGTTCTGGCCGTCACCGCCGGCGAGCCGGCCGGCATCGGTCCCGACCTGGTTTTGCGGCTGCCCGAGCTGGCGCCTGATACCCGCTGCGTGGCGATCGCCGACCGCGGCCTGCTGGCCTGGCGCGCCGCGGCGCTGGGTCTGGATGTGGAACTGGCCGACTATCGCCCCGGCCTGCCGGCGCCCGCCGGCGCGCTGGAGGTGCTGCACGTGCCGCTGGCCAAGCCCGCCGAAGCCGGCCGGCTGAATCCGGCCAACGGCCGCTACGTGCTCGCCACGCTGGACGCGGCGATAGACGGCTGCGTGTCCGGCGAATTCGCCGCGATGGTGACCGCGCCGGTGCACAAGGGCGTGATCAACGACGCCGGGGTACCGTTCACCGGCCATACCGAGTATTTGGCCGAGCGCACCGGCACCAACAAAGTGGTGATGATGCTGGCCGGCGGCGGCATGCGCGTCGCGCTGGCCACCACCCACCTGCCCTTGCGCGAGGTCGCCGACGCGGTCACCGCGCCGCTGCTGTTGGAGGTGATCCGCATCCTGCACGCCGACCTGGCCGGCAAGTTCGGCATCGCCGCGCCGCGCATCCTGGTGGCCGGCCTCAACCCGCACGCCGGCGAGAGCGGCCACATGGGCCGCGAGGAAATCGACGTCATCGAGCCGGCGCTGGACGCGCTGCGCGCCGAAGGCATCAATCTGATCGGCCCGCTGCCGGCCGACACGCTGTTCAATCCCGACAAGCTGGCGCAAGCCGACGCGGTGCTGGCGATGTACCACGACCAGGGCCTGCCGGTGTTGAAACACGCCAGCTTCGGCGCCGGCGTCAACATCACGCTGGGCCTGCCGATCATCCGCACTTCGGTCGATCACGGCACCGCGCTGGACCTGGCCGCAGCCGGCCGCGCCGATCCGGGCAGCCTGGTCGAGGCGGTGCGGCTGGCGGAGCAGCTGGCGCAACGCTCGTCGCGCCGCTGACCTCCGTCTCGCCGCTCAGCGCACCACCACCTGGTCCGGCAGCTCGTTGACGAAGGACTCGCCGTCCCGCGGCGCGTGCTTCAGCAGCACCTCGTGGATGCGGCTCAGCCCCAGCTCCAGCCCCGCCACGTGGTCGCGGGCGGCGAAGGCCCGCTGCATCTCGGCGCAGATGCCGGCCCACTCGCCGGCCGCCACCCGGCGGTTGATGCCGCGGTCGGCGACGATTTCTATCCGCCGCTCCGCCAGCAACAAGTACACCAGCACGCCGGTGTTCTCTTCGGTGTCCCACACTCTCAGCTCGCCGAACCACTGCAGCGCCCGCTGGCGCGCGCTCATGCCGCGCCAGGCGGCGCGCCAGTCCAACGCCGATTCCACCACGAAACGCAATTGCCCGCGGTGAGCCCGCTCCGATTCGGCGATCCGCCGCTCCAGCCGCTTCAGCTGGACCGCCGGGAATTGCCGCCGCGCCTGCCAGCCGGTGCTGCACAGGTGGCGCCATGCGCGTTGCCATCGATTCATTTCACCAGTCTCCCGAAGCGCCGCCGCCGCCGAAATCCCCGCCGCCGCCCGACCATCCGCCGCCGGAGCTGGGGCCTCCCCCGCCTCCGCCGCCCCAATTGCCCCAGCTGGCCAGCGACAGGCCATGCTCGCCCAGAACCAGGCACAGGCCGGCGGCCACCGCGCCGATCAGCAAGGCCATCATCACGCCGGCGCCCAGCACCACCGACAGGCCGATGCTGAGGCAGCCGATGATGAAGCTGCCCACCAGCCGGCCGAACAGCTTGCCGGCCACGCCGGAGCCTATCAGCAGGAAGAAGGCCAGCAGCGGCCAGCTTTCGCCCCAGCCGCCGCCCTGCGCGGCTTGCCTGGCCGGCTCAGGCAGCTTCTCACCGTCTATCAGGCCCTCGATCTGCGCCGCCGCCGCCTGGATGCCCTGGAAACGCAGGCCCTGCTTGAACAGCGGCCGCAGCGTATCCTGCAGGATGCGCTTGGCGTAGATGTCCGGAATCGCGCCCTCCAGGCCGCGCCCGACCAGCAGCTGGGTCTTGTGCGAATCGGCGACGATCAGCAGCAGCGCGCCGTCGTCCACGCCCTTGCGCCCCAGCTTCCAGCTATCCATCACCCGGGTGCCGTAATCAAACGGCGTTTCCGGGTCGACTGCCGGCACGATCAGCACCGCCAGCTGGCTGCCCTTGCGCTGATGGAAATCCAGCAGCTGCTTCTCCAGCTCGCCGCGCTCGGCGTCGGTCAGGAAGGCCGCCTGGTCAATCACCGGCGCGGTCGGCGGCGGCACCGCCAGCTCGGCCCGCGCGACGCCCGCCAGCAGGCACAGCGCGAGCCACAGCCAGACCCATGCGCGGCTCATTTCACTTGCCTTGCTGGTCGAAGTTCACCTGCGGCGGCGCGGAGATCGCCTTCTCGTTCTCCACGGTGAAGTTGGGGCGGGTCTTCAGGCTGAACATCATCGCGGTCAGATTGTTGGGGAAGCTGCGCACGGTGACGTTATAGGCCTGCACCGAATCGATATAGCGTTTGCGCGCCAGCGCGATGCGGTTCTCGGTGCCTTCCAACTGCGCCTGCAGATCGCGGAACGACTGGTCGGCCTTCAGCTGCGGATAGTTTTCCGACACCACCAGCAGGCGGGACAAGGCCGAGCCCAGCTGGCTCTGCGCGGCGGAGAACTGCTTGAGCTTGTTCTCGTCGGTGGCCGCCGCCGCGTCCATCTGGATGCTGCCGACGCGGGCGCGCGCCTCGGTCACCTGGGTCAGCACGTCCTTCTCGTGTTTGGCGTAGCCCTGCACCGTCTTCACCAGATTGGGAATCAGGTCGGCACGGCGCTGATACTGGTTCAGCACTTCGGACCAGGCGGCGTTGGCCGCCTCGTCCTGGGACTGCATCGCGTTGTAGCCGCAGCCGCTCAGCGTGGCCGCCAGCGCGAAGACCAGCAATAGTTTCTTCCACATGATCGTCATCCTCTCGATAGTGCGAAACGCCCCGCGAGGAAGCGTTCAAAACCGATAGCTTACCGAAAAACGCCGGCGCGCCGGAAATCGAAAAACTCATGGACATGGAAATCCATAGCACAAAATGACACGAATAGCGGCAGGCCGCGCCATCCCCATTAAATAAAATATTCTATTCGCTCCCCATGAATATGGCTCATGCAAACCGGCAATATCTTGATCTAAAGAGGAAAAACCCTATTCAACTCGTATTTTTCGCAGCGCAGCAATTGGGATACACTGACAGGCATTCCTCTAATAAGACCCAGCTTGCGGACAAATGACAGCCATCACCAGCGAACAACGCCTGCGGGAGATCCCGTACAACTACACCTCGTATTCCGACCGCGAAATCGTGATCCGCCTGTTGGGCGAGCCGATGTGGCAATTGCTGGACGAATTGCGCGGCGCGCGCAAGACCGGCCGCTCCGCGCGGATGCTGTTCGAAGTGCTGGGCGACATCTGGGTGGTGGACCGCAATCCTTACCTGGTGGACGACCTGCTGGACAACCCCAAGCGGCTGGCCGCGCTGGTGGAGGCGATGCGCCACCGCTTGACCGAGATCGAGAAACGCCGCGACGGCAACGACAAGGTGCAGCGGATGATCGCCGCCGCCCGCGAGGCGGTGGACGAATTCGCCCGCCAGTTCGACGAAACCCGCGAGCTGCGCGCCCGGGTGCTGAAGAAGCTGACCCGGCTGACCCGCCGCGACAATATCCAGTTCGACGGCCTGTCCCGCGTCGCCCACGTCACCGACGCCACCGACTGGCGCGTCGAATACCCGTTCGTGGTGCTGAGCCCGGACAGCGAGGCCGAGATGGCGCCGCTGGTGCGCGCCTGCATCGAGCTCGGGCTCACCATCATCCCGCGCGGCGGCGGCACCGGCTACACCGGCGGCGCGGTGCCGCTGGACCGGATGAGCGCGGTGATCAACACCGAGAAGCTGGACCGCCATCTAGGCGTGGAGCACATCGAGCTGCCTGGGCTGGACGGCAAGCGCGCCACCATCCATTGCGGCGCCGGCGTAGTCACCGCCCGCGTCTCCGAAGCCGCCTACGCCGCCGGACTGGTGTTCGCGGTGGACCCGACCTCGGCCGAGGCCTCCTGTATCGGCGGCAATATCGCGATGAACGCCGGCGGCAAGAAAGCCGTGCTGTGGGGCACCACGCTGGACAACCTGGCCAGCTGGAAGATGGTGGACCCGGACGGCCGCTGGCAGCTGGTGGAGCGCATCGGCCACAACTACGGCAAGATCCACGACGTGGCCGAGGCGCGCTTTTGCGTGTCGCGGCTGGCCGACGACGGCAAGACCGTGGAGGAAAGCCGCGAGCTGGTCATTCCCGGCAGCGCCTTCCGCAAGGTGGGCCTGGGCAAGGACGTCACCGACAAATTCCTGGCCGGCCTGCCCGGCGTGCAGAAGGAAGGCTGCGACGGCATCATCACCAGCGCCCGCTTCGTGCTGCACCGGATGCCGGGCCATACCCGCACCGTCTGCCTGGAGTTCTTCGGCACCGTGGCCGAGGCCACGCCGGCCATCGTCGAGATCACCGACCTGTTCAAGCCGGGCGGCGCCTGTCTGGCCGCCGGCGTGCAGCTGGCCGGCCTGGAGCACCTGGACTGGCGCTACGTGCGCGCGGTCGGCTACGCCACCAAAGCCAAGAGCAAGGGCCGGCCCAAGATGGTGCTGATCGCCGACATCGTCTCCGACGACGAGAACGCCGCCGCCGAGGCCGCCAGCCAGGTGGTGCGCATCGCCAACGCCCGCCATGGCGAGGGTTTCATCGCGGTGACGCCGGAGGCGCGCAAGACCTTCTGGCTGGACCGCAGCCGCACCGCGGCCATCGCCAAGCACACCAACGCGTTCAAGATCAACGAGGACGTGGTGATCCCGCTTCCGCGCCTGGGCGACTACAGCGACGGCATCGAGCGCATCAACATCGAGCTGTCGATCGCCAACAAGATCGAACTGCTGGATACGCTGACCGAGTACTTCCACGGCCGGCTGCCGGTCGACAAGATGGACACCAACCTGCCGTCGGAAGAGCTGATCGGCGACCGGCGCGCCGCCGCGCTGTCGCTGTTGGCGGTGCACCGCGACCGCTGGCAGTGGCTGCTCGACCACATGGACGCGCACTTCCACGAGTACGCGGCCCGCTGGCCGGACGCGCCGCTGGAAGACGCCGCCGCGCGGCCGGACACCGTGTTCCACGCGCTGCGCGACTTCGCGCTGCGCGTCAGCTGGAAGCGCGAGGTGCTGGCCGAGCTGGAGCAGATCTTCTCCGGCAACGCCGCCGCCGGCATCCGCGCCGCCATCCGCGAGCTGCAGAAGCACGTGCTGCGCGGCCGAGTGTTCGTCGCGCTGCACATGCACGCCGGCGACGGCAACGTGCACACCAACCTGCCCGTCAACTCCGACAACTACCGGATGCTGCAGACCGCCCACCACGCGGTGGAGCGCATCATGGCGCTGGCGCGGCGGCTGGGCGGCGTGATCTCCGGCGAGCACGGCATCGGCATCACCAAGCTGGAATTCCTCAGCGAAGACGAGATCGGCCCGTTCCGCGTCTACAAGGAGCTGGTGGACCCCAACGGCCACTTCAACCGCGGCAAGCTGCTGCCCGGCGCCGACCTGCGCCTGGCCTACACGCCGTCATTCTCGCTCTTGGGCGCGGAATCGCTGATCCTGGAGCAGTCCGACATCGGCGCGATCAACGACTCGATCAAGGACTGCCTGCGCTGCGGCAAGTGCAAGCCGGTGTGCTCCACCCATGTGCCGCGCGCCAACCTGCTGTACAGCCCGCGCAACAAGATTCTCGGCGTCGGCCTGCTGACCGAGGCCTTCCTGTACGAGGAGCAGACCCGCCGCGGCGTCAGCCTCAAGCATTTCGAAGAGCTGTCCGACGTGGCCGACCACTGCACGGTCTGCCACCGCTGCGTCAAACCCTGCCCGGTGAAGATCGATTTCGGCGACGTGTCGGTGGCAATGCGCAATTTCCTGCGCAAGGCCGGCCAGAAGAAATTCAACCCCGGCACCGCGCTGGGCATGGCTTTCCTCACCGCCAAGGACCCGGCGACGATCAAGACCATACGCGCCGGCCTGGTCGGCGTCGGCTACAAGGCGCAACGGCTGGGCAACCAGGTCGGCAAGCGGCTGGGGTTGATCGGCGGCCAAAAGAAACAGCCGCCGGCCACCGTCGGCCCGGCGCCGATCAAGCAGCAAGTCATCCACTTCATCAACCGGCCGATGCCGGGCGGCCTGCCCAAGAAAACCGCGCGCGCGCTGCTGGATGTGGAAGATCCGCACATCGTGCCGGTCATCCGCAACCCCAAGGCGGCCGAAGACGCCGAGGCGGTGTTCTACTTCCCCGGCTGCGGCTCGGAGCGGCTGTTCAGCCAGGTGGGCCTCGCCACCCAGGCGATGCTGTGGCATGTCGGCGCGCAGACGGTGCTGCCGCCGGGCTACCTGTGCTGCGGCTACCCGCAGACCAGCGCCGGCTACCAGGACAAGGGCGACGCCATCACCACCGAGAATCGCGTGCTGTTCCACCGCGTCGCCAACACGCTGAACTACCTGGATATCAAGACCGTGGTGGTCAGCTGCGGCACCTGCTTCGACCAACTGGCCCACTACCGCTTCGAGGACATCTTCCCCGGCTGCCGCGTGATCGACATCCATGAGTACCTGATGGAAAAGGGCGTCAAGCTGGACGGCATCCAGGGCCAGCAGTATCTCTATCACGATCCCTGCCACACGCCGATGAAAACCCACCAGCCGCTGAAGGTGGTCAACGAGCTGATGGGCGGCGGCGTGCCGCTGTCCGACCGCTGCTGCGGCGAGGCAGGCACTTTCGCCGCCAGCCGGCCGGACATCGCCACTCAGGTGCGCGCGCGCAAGGAGGAGGAAATCCGCGGCAATCTGCAGGCGCTGACCGGCGGCCAGCCGCCGGCCAGGCCGGTGAAGATCCTCACCTCCTGCCCGTCCTGCCTGCAGGGCCTGTCGCGCTACAACGACGACACCGGCACTGAAGCCGACTACATCGTGGTGGAGATCGCCCGCCACCTGCTGGGCGAGAACTGGCTGCCGGAATACGTGGCCCGCGCCCGCGACGGCGGCATCGAAAGGGTGCTGTTGTAACTCCGTCCCCGGCCCTTCCCCCCAGGAAAGGCCGGGGCTTGACCTTGCCCTTGCGGCAAGGTCCACACTGGCTCCATCCGCCACCACACGTTTCGACTCATGCTCACCATCGGACAACTGGCTCGCTGCTACGGCCTCAGCACCAAGACGCTGCGCCACTACGACAGCATCGGCTTGTTCCGCCCGGCGCTGACCGGCCGCGGCAACGGCTACCGCTACTACCTGCCGGCGCAGGTGGCGGAGCTGGGCCGCGTCGTCATGCTGCGCGAGCTGGGCCTGCCGCTGGACGAAATCGCCAGGCTGCTGCCCGCCGACGACGCGGCCCTGCGCCGCGCGCTGCGCGAGCATGCGGCGCGGCTGCGGGATGAGATCGAAACGCGGCGCGAGCGGATCGCGCGCATCGAGCACCGACTCGACCAACCCGAATGGAGCCAGACCGCCATGCAAACGCCCGACATCGTCAACCTGCCCGCCTTCCGCGTCATCGGCCTCGCCTGGAGTCCCCAGGACGAGGGCGACATCCCGGCCATGTGGCAGCGTTTCCTCGAACGCGAGCACGAGATAGCCGACGCCCGCCCCGGCAGCAGCTACGGCCTGTGCCAGCCTTTGCCAGACGGCGGCTGGCGCTATCTCGCCGCCTTGCAGGCAGCGGCGGACGCGCCGGTGCCGGACGGCATGGCGGCGGTCGATGTTCCCGCCCAGCGCTACGCCCGCTTCCGCCACGTCGGCCCGGTGGACGGCCTGTCCGCCACCTTCCGCGCCATCCACGGCAGCTGGCTGCCGGCGGCCGGCCTGGAAGCGATGGACGGCATCGAATTCGAATACATGGACCAGCGCTTCATCGCGCCCAGCCACCCGGACTCGCTGACCGAGCTGTACATCCCGATTCGCTGACGAATAATCCATTCGCATAGCACGATGTGATAAATTGCCGGGTCCGCCACTCTGGAGAACCCGGCCATGCTGCTTCGCACCGACCGCGACACCCTGCTCGCGCCGCTTTCCATCGTCTGCGGCGTGGCGCCGCGCCGCCACGCGCTGCCCATCCTGTCGCACGCGCTGCTGGAAGCCGACGGCGAAAACCTGGCGCTGACCGCCAGCGATCTGGAAATCCAGCTGCAAAGCCGCCGGGCCGTCCCGACCGATACGCCGTTCCGCTTATGCCTGCCGGCGCGCAAGCTGCTGGACATCCTGCGCGCGCTGCCCGCCGGCTGCGAGCTGCAGTTGAAGCGCCATGGCAGCCAGCTGCTGTTGCTGGCCGCCGGCAGCCGCTTCCTGCTGCAGGCGCTGCCGGCCGACGACTTCCCGCTGCTGGAGGCCGATGCCGACACCGCCGCCCCGCTGCGGCTGGAGCAGGGCGAGCTGAAACGCAAGCTGGGCCAGATCCTGTACGCGCTGGCCGACAACGACATCCGCCCCTACCTCAACGCCCTGCTGCTGCAACTGGACGGCGGCGAGTTGCGGCTGATCGCCTCCGACGGCGTGCGGCTGGCTTTCCAGCGCTATCCGCTGCCGGCCCCGCTGCCGGGAAGAACGCTGCTGCTGCCGCGCAAGGCGGCGCTGGAGTTGGCCAAGCTGCTGGGCGATCGGGACGCTCCCATCCTGCTGGAGCCCGGCGCGCGGCAACTGGCCTGCGCGATCGGCGACACCCTGCTGCGCTGCAAGCTCCTGGACGCCCGCGCGCCGGACTATCTGCGCCTGCTGCCGCAGCGCCACGACTGCGAGCTGACGCTGCCGCGCCTGCCGCTGCTGGAAGCGGTGCAACGGGTGGCGGTGCTGGCGCATGCCAAGTTCCGCCAGCTGGAACTGGCAATCCGCCCCGGCCAGCTGGCGCTGCGCTGCCGCAACGCCGACCGCGAGGAGGCGGAGGAAACGCTGCCGACCGATTGGCAGGGCCCGCCGCTCGACGCCAGCTTCAATCTGCAATACCTGCAGGACGTGCTGACCCATGTGCCGGCCGAGCATCTGCGCTTCGGCCTGGGCGGCGATCAGCGCGGCATGCTGGTCACCAACCCCGATGATCCGCACTTCCAGTACCTGGCCATGCCCCTTCGTGGCTGACGCGCGGCCTCGCAACGCCTATCTTCATATTACGATCCGCGATTTTGCCATTCGGAAGGGTAGCCGTGTCCGGCCCATTGTCTCGTTATCGCCTGGCCATCATCGTCGCCCTGCTGTTGCTGGCCGGCATCATCGTCAATGCCGGCCTGTACTATCAACAGGGCAGCCAGGACATCCGCCACGGCATCGTCGAACAAGGCCTGCCGCTGACCGGCGACACCATCTTTTCCGAGATAGACAAAAGTATCCTGCGACCCTTGTCGGTGGCGTCGCTGATGGCCAACGACACCTTTCTGCAGGACTGGCTGAAAGACGGCGAGCGCGGCCCCGATCGCGTCGCGCGCTACCTGGCGGCCATCAACGGCCGCTACGGCATCACCGGCAGCTTCCTGGTATCGGAAAGCAGCCGGCGCTACTACTACGCCGGCGGCGTGCTGAAAACCGTGTCGCCGGCCGATCCGGAAGACCGCTGGTACTTCCGCAGCCTCAAGAACGCCCAGGACGCCTACGACATCGCGCTGGACGAGGACATGACCAATGGCGGCAAGACCACGCTGTTCATCAACCACCGCATCGTCGACAGCCAGGGCAAGCTGCTGGGCGTGATAGGCGTCGGCCTGCCCCAGGCCGAGCTGAGCGCGCAGCTGGCCGCGCACGAGCGGCGTTTCCAGCGCCGCATCTACTTCATCGACCACGACGGCCGCATCGTGCTGGACAGCGCCGGCGCCGGGCAACGCAAGCTGCGCGACCTGCCTGGCCTGGCCCAGCTTGCCGACGCCATCCTGGCCGGCGGCCCCGAGCCGCGCAAGCTGGAGTACAGCCGCGACGGCAACCGCTACCTGCTGACCACCCGCCTGCTGCCCGAACTGGGCTGGCACCTGCTGGTGGAGCAGAACGAAACCCGCGCGCTGCAGCCGCTGCACGCCGCGCTGCAGGTCAATCTGGCCATCAACAGCACCATCCTGCTGCTGGTGCTGATCGCGGTGCTGGCCACCTTGCAGCACCACCAGCGGCGGATGCGGCAGCTGGCCACCACCGATCCGCTGACCGGCTGCCTGAACCGGCTGGCCTTCCTGGACCTGCTGCCCGGCTGGCTGCGGGCCTGCGAACGCGCCAGCGCCGAGCCGCAGTTGCTGATGATAGACATCGACCACTTCAAGCAGGTCAACGACAAGCACGGCCACCAGATCGGCGATCGGGTGCTGCGCGAAATCGCCGACCTGCTGCGCTCGCAGCTGCGCGGCGGCGACCTGCTGATACGCTGGGGCGGCGAGGAGTTCGTGGTGCTGGTCCATAGCCACGGCGACGACGACGCGTTGGCCGAGCGCCTGCGCAGCATCGTCGCCAATCACATCATGAGCGCCTCCGGCAAGCGGCTGACGGTGACCATCAGCATCGGCCTGTGCCAATGGCTGCCGCCGGAAACGCTGGAGGCCGCCGTCGCCCGCGCCGACCTCGCGCTGTACGCCGCCAAGCAAGGCGGCCGCAACCGCGTCTGCCATGCCCAGCCTTACCACCCGCTGGACGAGCCCGTCGCATGATAAATGCTTATACTGTGGACTTTCATCGCGAAGTCCGCCCATGCCTTCCATCCAGCTGCTGATCCCTGACGACTACCAGAACATCGGCCCCGAACTGGCCGAACTGCGCCAGAACCCCGGCTACCGCTGCGCCAGCGTCGGCGACTTGTCCCGGCTGCCGGACGCGGACGCCGTCCTGGCCGAAACCGACGCCCTGCTGCTGATCCGCGAACGCACCGTGGTGGACGCCGCGCTGCTGGCGCGAATGCCGGCGTTGAAGCTGGTCAGCCAGACCGGCAAGCTCGCCCGCAACATCGACGTGGACGCCTGCACCCGCGCCGGCGTCGCGGTGGTGGAAGGCAGCGGCACGCCGCACGCGCCGGCGGAGCTCACCTGGCTGCTGATCATGGCGGCGCGCCGCCGGCTGGAGGAGAACATGGCCAGCCTGCGCGCAGGCCGATGGCAGGGCCCGGTGGGCCATGCGGTGCGCGGCCAGACACTGGGCATTCTCGGCTTCGGTAAGATCGGCAAGCTGGTGGCCGGCTACGGCCGCGCCTTCGGCATGGAGATACTGGTATGGGGCAGCGAACGCGCCCGCGGGGAAGCGCAGGCGCTGGGGTATCGGGCCGCCGCCTGCCGCGAGGCCTTCTTCGCCGACGCCGACGTCGTCACCCTGCACCAGCGGCTGCTCCCCGCCACCGCCGGCAACGTGACCCACACCGACCTCTCGGCGATGAAACCCGACGCGCTGCTGGTCAACACCAGCCGCGCCGAACTGATCGCGCCCGGCGCGCTGGAGGCGGCGCTGGACGCCGGCCGGCCCGGCTTCGCCGCGCTCGACGTGTTCGAACAGGAACCGATCTACGACGCCGGCCATCCGCTGCTGCGCCGCCCCAACGTGCTGTGCACGCCGCACCTGGGCTACGCCGAGGCCGACAGCTACCGCCAATATCTGGAAATCGCCTACCGCAACGCGCTGCGCTTCTTCGAGGGCGACGCGTCGCATGTGCTGAACCCGGAAGCCCTGGCCTGAGGCCGCCCACCCTTTTCCCACACCTGCCGGAGAGCAAACATGTCCGATACCGCGCTGCTGATCATCGATGTACAAGCCGGCGTCGTCGAAGGCGAGCTTCGCGCCGCCCGCCTCGACGCCGTGCTCGACAACCTCAACCTCACCATCGCCAAGGCCCGCCAGCGCGGCATGCCGGTGATCTTCGTCCAGCACGAGGAAGACGACCTGCCGCGCGGCTCCGATGCCTGGCAGCTGCATCCCCGGCTGGCGCGGCAGGACGGCGACGCCATCGTCTACAAGCGCTACGGCGACAGTTTCTGCGACACCGATCTAGCGCAACTGCTGTCGGCACAGGGCGCAAGCAAGCTGTGGATAGGCGGCGCGGCCACCGATTTCTGCGTCGACAGCACGCTGCGCAACGCGGTGTCGCGCGGCTATCAAGTCACCGCCATCGCCGACGGCCATACCACCCTCAGCGCCTTCGCCTTGAGCGGCGAGCAGGTGATCGACCACTTCAACGCCGTCTGGCAAGCCTCCAGCGCCACGCCGCTGCCGCTGCGGGTGCTGCCGGCGGCCGAGCTGTGAATCCGGACAGGCCATGAAAAACGGCGGGGCAAGCCCCGCCGTTTGCTCACCCATCCCCGCTTACTTCTTCACCGCCTTGGCTTTCACCGCCGCGGCGGCCGCGCGGCGCTGGGCGGCGGTGGCCGCGTCCAGCCTCACCTCGGCGCTGGTCTTCAGCAAGGTCGATTGCGCGTCGTCGCCGTCCAGCGACCAGCTGAACACGCCGCCCAACTGCTGCGAGCGCACGTAGTCGAGCTTGCCGCGGATGGTGGCCGGATCGTCGTAGCTCCAGAACTCGTTGCCGTCGTAGGTCCACAGCTGTTTGGCCACCGGGCTGTTGAACTGCTTGGCGCTGCGGGTCACCAGCACGCGGTAATCCTCGATGCCCTGCTCGTAGGTGCCCTTGGCCGGACCGGTGGCCACCTGGTACAGGCCATCGCCCTTCGGACCGGCGGCGACGCCGGCCCAGCCTCGGCCATAGAACGGCAGGCCGACGTTGATCTTGGCGCGCGGCACGCCGGCGCCCACCAGGGTCTTCACCGCGTCGTCGACGTTGTAATAAACCTGATCGCCAGTCACCGGCGCGGCCGGATCGCGGTAGAGATTGGACTGGAAGTTGGTCGGCCCCTTGGCGTCCCAGCCGCCGTGGAAGTCGTAGGTCATCACGTTGATCCAGTCGAGATAGCCGCTGTACTTGTCCGGCTCGGTGTTGCGGATCTTGTCGACGCCGGAGCCGATCGCCACGGTCAGGTAGTAGCGGCGCTTGTTGGCCGTGGACAGCGCGTTCAGCTGGTTGCGGAATTCGGCCATCAGCAGCGTGTAGTTCTGTTTGTCGTTGGGGTCGACGGTATTGGTCGGCAGGCCGCCGCCGCCCGGGTATTCCCAGTCGATATCGAAGCCGTCGAACACGCCGAGCGCCGCGGCCTGTCCGCCGGCGCTTTCGCCCACCGGCAGGTTGCCCTTGATGTAGAGGTCGATGCACGAGCTGACCATCGCCTTGCGGCCGGCGTCGGAGGCGGCGAACTTGCCGAAGTTCTTCGACCAGGTCCAGCCGCCCAGCGAGATCAGCACCTTCAGCGAAGGATTGGCCAGCTTCAGCTTGCGCAGCTGGTTGAAGTTGCCGCGCAGCGGATCGTTCCAGCTGTCGGCCTTGCCGTCCACCGACTCGTTGGCGGCGAAGGAGCGCTGGTAGTCGGCCCAAGCGTCGCCGCCGTCGCCGTTGCCGTTCTCGGCGCGGGTGACCATGCCGCACTTGCCGTCGGCGTAGACGTTGCCGAACGCGTAGTTGAGGAAGGTCAGCTGCTTGTCGCCGCCGGACTTCACCAGGTTGAAGACCTTGTAGTTGCGGTCATAGATGCCCCACTGGGCGAAGTAGGAGCCGACATGGCGGCCGACGGTGGGCTTGGGCTCGGGCGGCACGCCGCTGCCCGGCGTGCCCGGGGTGCCCGGATCGCCGCCGTCAGGCACGCATTCGCTGGCCGGGCGCTCCTGCCAGGCGCCCCACTGGCTGCTGCCCGGCTGCTCGCCCTGGGTCCACCAGCTGGCGCGCCAGGTCTTGCCGTTGAAGGTGGCGTAGTCGCCGGCGTTATAGACCTTGCCGGTGGCCCACGGGGAGCAAGACGGCGCGGCCCAGACCGCCTGGGACAACGCGAAGGCGGCGCCGACTGCCAGCAGCGCGCGCGACAACGGAAATGGCATCATGGTGGTTCTCCTCTTCTTGATTGAGTGAACGGCGGAGGGATTCGCTCTGCCTATGCATACACCGACATGAGCGTCTCACGTGGTATTACATTGGTATCAGAATCGAATATCCAGACTCAAATTCAAGAACAGACTAAACCATCTGTCATTTAGTACAGTTTTTACTGATACTGAATGACAGATATACAACAGAATCTTCAAAAAGGACGTCAAAACAAAAAGGAGGCCTTAAGCCTCCTTTCTCTCACATCCGGAGATGACCCGGCCGATCAGGCCGCTTTCTTCGCGTGGTGGTGGTGTTTCTTGTGATGGTGGTGCTTGCCGTGCTTCTTGGCGGCTTGCGCTTTTTGTGCGGCCGGAGCCGAGCTGGCCTTCTTGGCGTGGTGCTTCTTGTGATGCTTGTGATGCTTGTGATGCTTGGCCGGAGCGGCGGCCTTGGCAGCCGGAGCGGAAGCGTCGGCGGCGTAGGTGGCGGCGGAACCCAGGCCCAGGGCGGCGGCCAGCAGAAGGGCGGTCAGTTTTTTCATGGTCATGCTCCCGAATACGAGTGTAAGGATTCTGTTTCAGGGGCGCTGTTTCGTGCGCCCTTGAACCCATAGTAGGCAGGCCGCCCCACCCCGTCTGTGAGGCCTGTGTAAGCGGGTGTAACCAATCGTAATATCAGCGGGCGGACTCGCCCTCGGCTTGCATCGGCGGGACCAGCGTCACCAGCAGCTGGTCGATCCGGTAGTTGTCGATATCCACCACCTCGAACTTGTAGCCCTCGAATTCCACGCTGTCGGTGCGCTTGGGAATCCGGCGCAGCATGTACATCATGAAGCCGGCGATGGTTTCGTAGTTTTCGTCGTCGGGGAAGGCGCCGATGTCCAGCGCCCGCAGCACATCCTCCACCGGCGTCGCGCCGTCCACCAGCCAGGAGCGGTCGTCGCGGCGGACGATCTGCTCCTCCTGGAACTGGTTGACCAGGTCGCCCATCACCGTGCTCATCAGGTCATTCAGCGTGATCACGCCCACCACCAGCGCGTACTCGTTCATCACCACCGCGAAGTCCTCGCGCGAGGCCTTGAAGCGCTCCAGCAGTTCGGACAGCGTCAGCGTGTCGGGGATGATCAGCACATTGCGTATCGTCAGCTCGCGCTTCATCGACAGGCTCTGCTGGTTGATCAGCCGCATCAGGATGTCCTTGGAGTCGACGTAGCCGATCACCGAGTCGATCACGCCGTCGCAGACCAGGAACTTGGTATGCGGATGCTCGGCGATCTTTTGCTTGATGCTGGCCTCTTCCTCGTGCAGCGTGAAGTAGACGATGCTTTCGCGCGCCGTCATCGACGACGGCACGGTGCGGCTTTCCAGCTCGAACACGTTTTCGATCAGATGATGCTCCCTCTGCTGCAGCACGCCGGCCTCGGCGCCGGCGTCCATCATCGCCACGATGTCGGCGGAGGTGAGGTCGTCCGGCCGGCCGGTCGGCACGCCCAGCATGCGGAAGAACACGTTGGCCAGACCATTGAACAGCCACACCAAAGGCCGGAACACCCGCACGCAGAACATCATCGGCCGCACCACCAACAACGCGATGCGCTCCGGCGCCACCATGCCCAACCGCTTCGGCATCAGGTCGGCGAACAGCACGAACAGCGAGGTCACGCTCAGGAAGGACAGGATGAAGCTCAGGCGCTCGACCCAGTCCGCCGGCGTCACCAGATGCAGCATCGAGGCGAAGTAGGGCGTGAACGCCGCCTCGCCCAGAATGCCGGCCAGAATGGCCACCGCGTTCAGGCCGATCTGCACCACGGTGAAGAAATGTCCCGGCTGCTGCTGCAACTCCAGCACCCGCTCGGCGTTGAGGTTGCCCTCTTCCGCCAGCAGCCTGAGCTTGATCTTGCGCGCTGCGGCCAGCGAAATCTCCGACACCGAGAAAAAGGCGCTGGCGGCGATCAGCAGAAGGATGATGGAAAGATTGTTTGCAAGGCTCACGATTGGTCCCGAACAAGTGCTGGCGCTGCGCCGCGAATAAGACCACCCGATTCGCGAGACTGAACGCATGGATTTGATGTCCAGTATAACAGAGCCGTTTCGCCCACCGCCCCGCCGGCTCCGGCCGCGCGTACAATCGGGCCATTTCATCGGGAGCGAAGACATGAGCTGCGAACTGTGCCGGCAACCCGCCGGCGATCTGCTGTACCAAAACGACGAACTGTGGGTGGTGCTGGTGGACGAACCCGGCTACCCGGGATTCTGCCGCGTGGTCTGGAAAGCGCACGCCAAGGAGATGACCGACCTCGCAGCCGACGAGCGCCTGCGCCTGATGGCCTGGGTATGGCGCGCCGAGGCCGCCATCCGCCAAGTCATGCGGCCGGCCAAGATCAACCTGGCCAGCCTGGGCAATGTGGTGCCCCATCTGCACTGGCACGTGATTCCCCGCTTCGACGACGACGCCCACTTTCCAAGCCCGATCTGGGCCGCGCCGCGCCGCGAAGCGCCGGCGCGCGCCTGGCCTGACCTGGCCGACCGGCTGCGCCAGGCGCTGCAGGCCGGCTGACGCCGCCTAGGCGGTGCGGAAGCGGCTGATCGCCTCGTCCAGGCCGTGGGCCAGTCCCGACAGCTGATTGGCCATCGCCGACGACGACTCCACCGACTGGCCGTTTTCCGAACCCATATTGGCGATGCGCTCGACGTTCTTCGCCGCCTCGTTGCTGGCGGTGCTCTGCTCGCGCATCGCCGCGGCGATCTCGCTGGTCTTGTCCAGCAGGCCGGCCGACAGCGTCCGGATCTGTTCCAGCCTTTCGCTCAAGCGCCCGCTCAGCTCCACCCCGCTGGACACCCGCTCCGCCGCCTCGCGCATGCTGGCCGCCGCGGTGGAGGTGTCGCCCTGCACCGCCTGGATCTTCTCGGAAATCTCGCCGGTGGCCTGGGCGGTGCGCTCGGCCAGCTTGCGCACCTCGTCCGCCACCACCGCGAAGCCGCGGCCCATCTCCCCGGCGCGCGCCGCCTCGATCGCCGCGTTCAGCGCCAACAGATTGGTCTGCTCGGCGATGTCGTGGATCACGTCGACGATATTGCCGATCTCGTCAGAACGCTGGTTCAGACCGCTGATGATGGTTTCCGAACGGCCGATCACCCTCGCGATCTCCTGCATCTGGCCGGCGGTCTCGCCCGCCGTCTCGCTGCCGCTGACCGCCGCGCTCATGCTGCTCTTGGCCTCGCTGGCCATTTCCGTCGCGTGCTCGGCCACCAGGTTGATGCTGACCGTCATCTGCTCCACCGCGGCCGCCGTGGACGAGGAGGCGTCGGTCTGCACTCTGGACGCCTCGGCAATGCGGCGCGACACCTCGGACAGCGCGTGCGCGGTGTCGTTGACCTGCTTCGCGTCGTCGCGGGTCTGGCCGATGAAGGCGCGCAGATTGGCCAACAGCTGGGCCAGCGCGCGGCCGGTCTCGCTGACCTCGTCGCGGCCGGTCTGGTCCACCGCGATGGTCAGATCGTTATGCTCGGCGGCATGGCGCATGCTGTCCTGCATCGCCCGCAGCGGCGCGGTGATCGAACGCACGATCACCCAGGCCAGCGCGACGCCGACCAGCAGCGCCAGCAGCAGCACCGTCAGCATGCCCTGCTGGGTGCGCGACATGCTGGTTTCCAGGCTGTCCTCCGCCTGCTGCGCGCTGTCGTCCGCCAGCTTGCTCAGCTTGTCCAGCGCGTCTCGCGCCGCGTACAGCTTGGGTTTGAACGACGCGATGCCGGCGTCGCCGATATTGGCGGCCGCGATCTCGCCGGCCGATATCTTCTGGTACAGGCCGCTCATGCCCTGTTCGTAGCCGGCGATGCCGTCCAGCATGCCGTCGAACTCGCCCTGGTGGTCCGCCGCCATCGCCATGCCCTTGGCTTTGGCCACGCCGGTCTTGAAATCCCCGATGTGCTTTTCCAGCAGTTGCTTGTTGGTCTGGATGCTCTGATCGGAATTGGCCGGATTGCCGATGCTGATGAAAACGTTCTTCTCATCCTGGCGGATATGCAGCATGGTCCGCTGCAGATCGTCCATCTGGTGCCGGAACGCGATCTTCTGGTCGAACAGCGCCGTCAGTTCCCGGTTGATCTTGTCCATCGACCACCAGCCTACGCCGCCCACCACGCCCACAGCCAACAGCAGGGCCCCCGCCAGCGCCGCGATGCGCTGGCCTATGGAAAATTGACTCAACATGACTTCCCCGTCTCCGCTTGGTTTATGAGTTTTTTGAAATTTTACGCTGATAAATTCAAGGTCGATTTGATACTAATACTAATTTATTCGGACTGTGAAAATTCCCCGCGGCCCGAAGCATTTCGCCGCCAGCACCAGACCTAGGGACAGGCCGGGCTTGCCAAAGCCGTTGTGATAACCATAGGCTGGACGCTTCTTCGACACCAAGGCCGAGAAATGTACACCACGCTGATTTCCTGCCAGCAGCTGATGGACGAACCTGGCGAATCGCTGATCGTGCTGGACTGCCGCTTCCAGCTGGACAATCCCGACTACGGCCACGCCGCCTACGAGCAAGGGCGCATTCCGGGCGCGCACTATCTGCACCTCGATTACCACCTGTCCGGCAGCAAGAACGGCCAGAACGGCCGCCACCCGCTGCCGGACGGCCAGCGGCTGGCGGTGGATCTGGGCGCGCTGGGCGTGGGGGAAAATACCCAGGTGGTGGCCTACGACGACGGGACGGGGCAATACGCGGCGCGCGCCTGGTGGCTGCTGCGCTGGCTGGGGCACGACAAGGTAGCGGTGCTGGATGGCGGCTTCGCCGCCTGGCAGGCCGCCGGCGGCGCGGTGGACGCGGAGCCGCCGCAGCGCCGCCCCTGCCGCTTCGCCATCCGCCGCCCGCTGCAGGCGACGGTGGATGCCGGCGCGGTGCTGGCCAACCTGGACGAACAAGCATTCACGGTGGTGGACGCCCGCAGCCCGGAACGCTTCCGCGGCGTGGGCGAAACGATAGACCCGGCCGGCGGCCACATTCCCGGCGCCGCCAACCGCTTCTTCATGGACAATCTGGACGCCGGCCGCTACAAGCCGGCGGCGCGGCTGCGCGCCGAGTGGGAGGCGCTGCTGGGCGAGGGCTTCGACCCCGCCGCCATCGTCCACCAGTGCGGCTCCGGCGTCACCGCCTGCCACAACCTGCTGGCGATGGAGATCGCCGGCTTTCCCGGCAGCCGGCTCTATCCCGGCTCCTGGAGCGAATGGTGCAGCGATCCGGCGCGGCCGGTCGCGCGCTGAACGCCTCCGCATAAGAAAAAAGCCCGGCCAAGCCGGGCTTCCCGCCGATGATCGCGTGGGAACGGACTGTCCGCTATCCCAGGATCAGCCGCTGCAGCAGGCTCTGCCCAGCCGGCCAGCTGCCGAGGCCGGCGTGGCTGCCCATATGGCCGGCCATGCCGCCGTCGACGAATTCCGCGCCCCACAGCGCGGCCATCCGCCTCGCCTCTTCGAACTCGCAGAACGGATCGTCGCGGCTGGCCACCAAAAGCGTCGGCACCGGCAACTTGCGCTCCGGCAGCGTCTCGAATCCGGCGAAGGTCGGAAGCGGCGCGCCTTCCGGCAGCTCGCCGCTGACGCGGGCGCGCTCGTCGGTCAGCGGAATCGCCGGCGGCGCCACCAGCAGCGCGCCCTTCAGCTTGCGCTGCTCCAGCAGCGAGGCCTGCAGCAGCCAGGCGACCGTCGTATGGCAGCCCAGGCTGTGGGCGGCGATCACCAGTCGCCCCGGAATCTCCGACACTGCCGCGGCCAGGCCGGCCACCCATTCGTCGCGGGTCGGGTACAGCCAGTCGCGTTGCTCCGCGCGGCGCGCCAGCGGATAGGTTTTTTCCCAATAGCCGTGCCAGTGCGTGTCGCCGGAGTTGCCCCAGCCGGGCACTGTCAGCAGCGTGACGTCATCGTCGTCCCACATCACAGGCTCCGCCGGTAGTCGACGATCAGCGGCGCGTGGTCGGAGAATTTCTCGTCCTTGTACACGCTGGCGGATTCGGCCAGCTCCATCAGCGACGGCGTGACGATCTGGTAGTCGATGCGCCAGCCGACGTCCTTGGCGTAAGCCTGGCCGCGGTTGCTCCACCAAGTGTAGCCGGGCGCGTCCGGGTACAGGTTGCGCCACGCGTCGCGCCAGCCGACGCGGCCCAAGAGGTCGGTCATCCAGGCGCGTTCTTCCGGCAGAAAGCCCGAGTTCTTCAGGTTGCCCTTCCAGTTCTTCAGGTCGATCTCGTTGTGGGCGATGTTCCAGTCGCCGCAGATCACGATGTCGCGGCCCTCGGCGCGCAGCTTTTCCAGGTGCGGCATGAACACGTCGAGGAAGTCGAACTTCACCTGCTGGCGCTCGTCGCTGCTGGAGCCGGACGGCAGGTACAGCGACACCACTGACAGCTTGCCGAAATCCAGTTGCAGGAAGCGGCCCTCGGCGTCGATCCAGTCGACGCCCAGCCCCTCCACCACCGCGTCCGGCTGGTGCCGGGTGTAGAGGCCGACGCCGCTGTAGCCCTTCTTCTCGGCGTAGTGGAAGTAGCCGGCCAGCCCGTCCGGATTGCGCATCCGCTCGGACAGGTCGCCCGCCTGCGCCTTCAGCTCCTGCACGCAGACGAAGTCGGCGTCGATGCCGGCCAGCCAGTCGAAAAAGCCCTTCTTGTCCGCCGAGCGGATGCCGTTGAGGTTGGCGGAAACGATTCGAAGCATTGTGTCTCCCGTGCTATGCTTGCGGCGGTTTTTTTCAGCCGTTCAAACAGTTAACGATTCGATAAGGAATGAGGATGAGCGACTTTCGTCAGGATTTTATTCGTTTTGCGCTCGACAAGCAGGTGCTGAAGTTTGGCGAGTTCATCACCAAGGCGGGCCGCAAGTCGCCGTACTTCTTCAACGCCGGCCTGTTCAACGACGGTCTGTCCACGCTGAACCTGTCGCGATTCTACGCCAAGTCCATCCAGCAAAGCGGCATCCAGTTCGACATGCTGTTCGGGCCGGCCTATAAAGGCATCATCCTGGCCGCCGCCGCCGGCATGGCGCTGGCGGAGCAGGGCCGCAACGTGCCCTTCGCCTACAACCGCAAGGAAGCCAAGGACCACGGCGAGGGCGGCACCCTGGTCGGCGCGCCGCTGCAAGGCAAGGTGCTGATCATCGACGACGTGATCTCGGCCGGCACCTCGGTGCGCGAATCGGTGGAGCTGATCCGCGCCGCCGGCGCCGAACCGGCCGGCGTCGCCATCGCGCTGGACCGGATGGAGCGCGGCCAGGGCGAATTGTCGGCGGTGCAGGAAGTGGCGCAGCAGCATGGCCTGCCGGTGGTGGCCATCGCCACGCTGAAGGATGTGCTGGGATTCCTGGAAAACAGCCCGGAACTGGCCGCCCACCTCGACGCGGTGCGCGCCTACCGCGCCCAATACGGAGTCGACGACTGACATGAAAGCGCTTGCCGGCCTCTTGCTGCTGTGTTCGCTGGCCCAGGCCGGCGTCTACAAATGGGTGGACGAGGCCGGCAACACGCATTACAGCGACTCGCCGCCGCTTGAGAGCCAGAGCCGCGGCGTCGCCGAGCTGAGCAAGCAGGGCGCCGTCAACAAGCCGGCGGAAACCGCCGCCCAGCGCCAGGCGCGCGAGGCGTCCGCCGCCGCGGCCCGCCAACAGCAGCAACAACGGATGGACGCCGCACGCCACGACCAGGCGCTGGTGCAGAGCTATCCGACGCTGGCCGACCTACAGGCCGACCGCGAGCGCCAGCTGGCGGTGCTGCAATCCTCCTACCGCGCGCTGGAGCTGCGCGGCCAGGGGCTGGCGCTGCAACGCGGCCATCTGGAGCAGGATCTGGAGCGCGCACGGCAGAACCAGCAAACGCCGCCGGCAGCCGCCGTGCGCAATCTGCAGCTGCTGCGGCAATCGCAACAAGACCTCTTGCGGCAGATGGCGTCCAAGCGCGCCGAGCTGGACGCGTTCCGCCAGCGGATGCAGCAGGACATCGCCCGCTACCGCCAGCTCAATCCCTGATTATTGCCCGCCGTCCTTGCGCTGCCAGGCCTGGTTCAGCGTCTGGGTCGCCTGATCCAGCGCCTGCTTGCTGCGCGATTGCGCGTCGGTGGCCGCAGCCAGTTCGGCGTTGGCCTTGTCCAATGCGGCTTGCGCGCCGGCCAGCCGCTGTTCGGCGACCGCCTTTTCGTCCTGCGCCGTCTTCAGCCTGCCATCCAGCTGTCTTTGCTGGTTTTGCGCCTGCTGGAAAGCCATCTGCGCCGCCAGCAGCTGTTCGTCGGCGCTCTGCGCCCAGGCCCCGCCGGCAGCGAGCGCCGCCAGCAGCGGCGCGCTCAACATCAGCTTGTTCATTGTGTTCCCCTTGTCGGCTGTCAGCCGACATTATGCGGCAAGCCGGCTCCGGCGGGCATTACTGTTCGAGGAAGAACTCCACCGGCACCGCCAGCTCCAACATATCCGGCAACGCGTCCGGAATGCGCGGCAGCGGCGCGGCGCGGTAGGCGGTGTCCAGGGCGGCCTGGTCCAGCGCCGGATGTCCGCTGCCGCGGCTCAGCCGCGCCGCCAGCACCCGCCCCTCGCGGTCGATGCGGATGGACAAGTAGGCCGTGCCCTCGTCGCCGCGCAGCCGCGACGTGGCCGGATATTGCCGGTAGCGCTCCAGCCTGGCCAGCACCTGGGCCTCCCAGCTGCTGCGGCCTTGGCTCACGCGCGGCCGGCTGTCGTCCTGCGACGCGGCCTTGGGCGCGGCGGCCTGGCTGGGCGCCTGGTCGGCGGCGGCCCGCGGCGCCGGCGGCTGATCCGCGCGCGGCGCGGGAGCCGGCCTGCCGGCCGCTTGGGTCGCCAGGGGCGAATGGCTGTCCGGCTGAACGCCGGCCGGTTGCCGCTCTGCCGCGCGGCGGGACGCCGACGCCGCCTCGCTGGGGCGTTCGGCGACGCGTTTCTGCTCCGGCGCCGTCGAACCGCCGCCGGCCAGCCACTGCATCGCCGGCTGCTCCGCCGGCGCCGGAGCCTGCGGCTTGGCGCCCGGCCACCACAGCCCGGCGGTCAGCGCCGCCAGGTGCAGGCCAACGCACGACAGCAGCGCCAGGCCCTTCCAGTGCCGGGCCGACAGCCTGCGCCAGCCCGACGGCTCACCGGGATGGGACGGCCGGCTCAGCAGGTAGAGCAATACCGAAAGCTCGATCGCCGCCACCAGCCACGGCACCCAGTGCGGCGGCCGCGCCAGCAGCAGCGCGACGAAGCCCGCGCCCATGCCCAGCGCGGCGAAGCACTTGGCCTTGAGCGGCACGATGCGCTGCTCGCGCCAGCGCCGCAGGCCCGGGCCATAGCGCGGATGGTCCAGCAGCCGCTGCTCCAGCCGCCGCGAGGACTTGCTGAAACAGGCCAGCGCCAGGATCAGAAAGATGGTGGTGGGCATCACCGGCAGCAGCGCGCCTATCACCGCCAGCGCCACCATCAGGCAGCCGCCCAGCAGGTAAAGCCAGCGCACCGCCGGGTGCCGCGCCGCGTTCAAGCGTACACCCGGTCCAGATGGCCGTTCATGCAGGCGAAGGCGGCCACCGCGCCGGCGGTGACGCGGGCCTCGGCGTCGCCGTCCAGCTCCAGGCCGTCCAGCGCCGAAGTGAACGCGCGCCAGTGGCGGGCGCGGCCGTCCGGGTGGCCGGCCAGGTGGCGGGCGCCGAACGCCTCGTCCAGGCCCAGCTTGCCGGCCAGTTTGTACAGGATGGCCGCGCCCAGCTTGGAGCCTTCCACCACGTACAGCCAGCCCATCGCGCTGGCCACGTCCAGCGCGCCGCTGATCGGCGCCTCGGCCAGTTGCGGCAGCGCGCGGCCCAGATCGCCCATGTCGGCGGCGATGCTGTGGTAGCGGCGGCGCTCGGCCAGGTCCGGGAACAGCTTGGCCAGCTCCGGGTTGTCGTACAACGCATCGGCGTCGCGCAGGAAACGGTATTGCGCGTCGAGGAAGCGGGCGTAGTTGTCGCGGCTGGCGAAGGGCTGGTTGGCCATGATGCGCTGGTCCAGCTGGTCGTGGGTGTCGTGGGTGCGGGCCTTCAGGTCCTGGGTGCGGGTGCGTTCGATGGTGGTCATGCCGATGCTTTCTTCTACTGAGCTGGGTTTTGCGGACAAAATCCATTAAATGTTAATGATAACTATTTTTGTTTGTTTGGGGAAACGCGTCGCTCAGAATTGCCAGGTCGCATTCAGCCGCGCGGTGCGCCCCGGACCCGGCATCAGGCTCAGCGCCAGCGGGTCCAGGTAGTAGCGGTCGGTCAGGTTGTCGACGGCGAAATCGACGCTGACGCCTTTGGAAACCTTGTAGCTGGCGAACACGTCCACCAGCGTGTAGCCGCGGGTCAGCACCTGGTTTGCGGTGCCGTTCCAGCTCTCCCAGCGGCTGTCGTCCACGCTGGCGCCTTGCTTGGCCACCGGCTCGCTGTTGTAGGTGACGCGGCTGCCGAAGCTGAGCTTGCGGTCGAAGGCGCGGCCGCCCAGTGTCAGGTTCAGGTTGAGGCGCGGCGGAATGTGGTTGCGGACATAGCTGCTGGAAAAGCCGCTGGGCGTGCATTCCGGCGTGTTCGCCATCGGGTGCTCGCCGCCGAACCAGGTGATGCCCCGGAAGTACTCGGCCGACGCGCGGTCGCAGATCCGCGTCTTGCGGTTGTAGGTGGCGGACAGCTCGCCGAACAGCGCGCCGCCGTCGTACGACGATTGCAGCTCGACGCCGGACAGCTGGTAGCGATCCATGTTCACCATGCTGAAGTTCTGCTCCCACGCCTCCTTGCCGGGAATCGGCCGCCGGGAGATGTAGTCGCGGGTGGTGTTGTCGAAGTAGGCGAGCTTGAAGCGGAAGCGGTCGTCGCCGCGCAGCAGGCCATCCTTCAGCACGCTGACGCCGATTTCCCAGTTCTGGCTGCGCTCCGGCTTCAACTCGCCGAGGAAGGGCGTGGACGAGCCCAGCGTCGACTCCATCAGGCTGGGCATGCGCAGGCCCTCGACATAGCGCAGATAGCCGGTGACCGCGTCGCCCAGTTTCAGATTCACGCCGAAGGATGGCGCGAAGCCGCTATCGCGGCGGCGGTAGGGCTGACTGCGGCGGTACTGGCGCGACGCCAGTTCCTGATTGTCGCGCCAGCTCGCCTCCGCCTCGCTGGACTTGGCGCCGGCCAGCGGCTGCGCCTGGCCGCTGCCGTCGACATAGGTGGCGCCCGGCTGCTTGAACGGATTGGTGGCGTCGGTGAAGTTGCCGGCGGCGTCCGGCTTCCATTCCACTTCTCCCAGATACTCGAAAGTGTCGTCGCTGTAGAGCTGGGCGGTCTTGGACACCGTGCGGTAGGTATCCAGCTTCTTGACTTCGACGTTGTTGTCGCGGGTGGCAAAGCGCAGATACCGGCCGCCCAGATCGAAGCTCAGCCAGTCCGCCGGCGCCCAGTTGACGCCGATGAAGGCGCTCTGCTCGTCGCGGCTGCCGTCGCGCAGGTTGCGGTTGTTGAGGATGTCGTCCTCGTCGCGGATGAAGCCCTTGCCCGGCGCCAGCCGCTCATGCTGCAGCGACACCCCGTAATCGAATTTCAGCGCGCCCAGACGGGTGCGCAGCAGCGAGCTGTTGCTCAGATCCGCCCCGGTGCGCTGCGCCTGCGCCGGCGCCAGATAGGAAAAGTCTATGCAGGCGTCGCAGTCGCCCCAGCCCGGCCGCGGCTTGCCCTGGGCGGGATTGCGGAACACGTCGCCGTTGTAGGCGCGGCTGTCCATGTCGGTATGCCACAGATTGGCCTGCAGCTTGAGCAGCGGATTGTCGTCCGGCTGCCACTTGAAGCGGGCAGTGTAGGCGTCCACCCGCACCTGGCTGCGCGGCCATTGCGGGATCGAATCGCCGTCGTTGCGAACGATCTGCGAGGTCATGATCTCGCCGTAGTCGCTGTCGTAGCGGCGGAAGCCCAGTTCCAGCGAGCGCTCGGCGTCGGGCTTCAGCGTGCCCTTCAGCAGCAGCGAGCGGCTGCGGTTGGCGGTGTTGAGCACCTCCTCGCCGGGCTTGAAAATACGGGTGACGCCGACGTCCTCCTGGGTGCCGGACGACATCCAGTCGTTCTTCACCACATAGCGCTCATGGCCGTGCTTGCCGGAGAAATAGTTGCCGATGTCGCGGTAGGCGAAGGCGCCCACCAGCTCGTAGCGGTCTTCGCGCAAGGCGGCGGCGACGCTGCCGTGGCCGGCGCGGCCGTCCAGCCCCGGGCTGTGCCGGCGCGGCGTCGCGCTCAGCTCGGCCGGCGGCGCGGCGCTATTGCTCTGCAGTCCGCCGCGCAGGCGCGCGCCGCGGCGCTCGCCGGGCAGCAGGATATCCTCCGCCTTCAGCGTGTCCATTTTCACCAGGCCGCCTATCGCCCCGGCGCCTTGCGCCGACAGTCCCGGCCCCTTGTCGACGGTGACGCCGCCGATCAGGTCCGGGTCCAGATAGTTGCGGTCGGCGACGCCGCCGTAACCGCGGTAGGCGGTCACCGACTGCACGCTGCCGTCTATCACCACCGGCACCCGCCCCTGCCCCTGCAGGCCGCGTACATTGACGTCCACCGAGCCGCTGTTGCGGCTCTCGCCCACCTGCACCCCGGCCACGCCCTTGAACATGTCTGCCGGCGAGGTGCCGCGGAAGCGCTCGATCTGCTCGCGCGTCACCGCCGCCGACGAGCCCGGCTTCAGATACGGCCGGTCGAACAGCGACATCTCGTCGTCGGACAGGGCGCCCGGCGCGCTGCTGGCGCCGCGCACCCGCAAGGCGCCGATATTCACCGCGCCGCCTCCGGCCGACGGTGCCGCCCGCACCACGATGCCCTCCGCCCGCAGGCTGGCGGCCAGGCCGCTGCCGGCCAACAAGCGGCGCAGCCCGTCGCGCACCGTATAGCTGCCCTGCAGGCCCGGCGCGGCACGACTACCGGCCAGAGCCGGATCAAACAGCAGATTCATGCCGGCCTGGCTGGCCAGCTGCTGCAAGGCGCCGGCCAGCGGCTGCGGCGCGATCTGGAAAGCGACGGCGCGGGACTGGGCCTGCGCGGGCTGAACGCAGGCCAGACCCAGCAACAGGGCGACGGCCTCCGGACGGGAAATCGACATGGCGACCACCTTACGGATGAAATTAATAATTGTTCTCATCCATGAAGACGCAGCCGCCCGCGCCATCCTGACGTCGATCGGCAAATATTTTTTGTTCTGACTATTTTCGGGCGTCGATCAGCGTCTCGCCGCCGCTCCGGCGCAACGCCACCGGCAGAACCTGGGGCAGAATCCGGGCGAACGCGGCCGCGTCATTGCTGGCGAAGCTGCCGCTCAGACGCAGCGCGCCCAGATCGGGCCGCGCCAGCCTGAGGCCGGTCGGGCCGTAGCGCTCGAACTCGGCCAGCACCTCGGCCAGCGGCCGATCGGAAAACTCCAGCCGCCCCGCGCGCCAGGCGGCCACGAATTCCGGCGACACCGCCGCTTTCCGGCGGAGCGAGCCATCGCGCCAGAACGCGCGCTGGCCATCGCTCAGCAGCAGCTTGCTCCGCGCGTCGCCGCTCGCGCCCGCGGCGGCCTCGGCATCGCCATGGTCGGCCACCGCCACCTTGCCGTGCTCCACCGCCACCTCGACTGCGCCGTATAGATTGCGCACAGCGAAACGCGTGCCCAGCACCGTCACCCGAACCGGACCAGCCGAGACGTGGAACGGCCGCCCGGCGTCCCGCGCCACCGCGAACATCGCCTGCCCGCGCAGCAGCTTGGTCTCGCGGCGGTCCTTGAAATACGCGACCTCCACCACGGTGTCCGCGTCCAGGCTCAAGCGGCTGCCGTCGGCCAGCGTCCGCTCCAACTGCTGGCCGCTCGCGCTGGCCAGCGTCTGCGTCCATTGCGGTTGGCTGGCCCGCCAGTGCCAACCCAGCGTACAGGCCAGCAGCAATCCGGCGCAGGCGGCCAAACCGTAGCGGCGGCTCCGCGACGGCGCGGGCGCCGCCAGCCTGCGCCGCCGCTCCCCGCTCAGGCCTGACAGCAAGGCATCGACTCGCGCATGCGCGGCGTAGGCGCGGCGGCGCTCGCCGGAGGCATCCAGCCAGGCGGCCAGCTCCGCCCGGCCAGCCTCGTCCAGCCCTTCCCGCTGCCGCAGGCGCCAGCGCGCGGCTTCCGCGTCGGCCAGTTCCCCGTTCGCCGCTTCCCGCTCGCGCCTCATCGGCCCTCCTCCTGTTCCAGCGCCCGCTTGCAAGCCAGCATGCCGTTGATGATGTGTTTCTCCACCATGTTCCGGGAAATGCCCATTTCCCGCGCGATCTCCGCCTGACTCAGACCTTCCAGCTTGAACAGCACGAAAGCCTGGCGGCAACGCGTCGGCAGCGCCGCGATCGTCCTCTCCAGCAAGGCCAGTTGCTGGCGCGCGGCCAGCCGCCGCTCGGGCTCGCAATGTGCGGGCGCGGCCAGTTCGATGTCCACCATGTCCAATTGCGGCCTCGCTTGCTCGCGGCGATGGCGGTCTATCAGCAGGTTGCGCGCGGCGGCGTACAGCAGCGCCCGCGGCGAGCGCACCGGCGCGCCCCCGGCCTCGCCCTCCGGCGCCTGCAGACTCAATACTTTCAGATATGCGTCCTGCGCCACGTCCTCGGCGCGCTGGCGCGAACCGGTGGCCCGGGTGAGAAAATTGAGCAGTTCGCGATAATAGCCGTCCAACACCAGCGTCGCCCGTGACAAAAAGGGCGCAGCATAGCGCAAGAATCAAATGATAACAATTATCGTTATCAGCAATATCGGCGATGGAAATGCGAAGGGCCCGGACAATAGCCGGGCCCTCGCGGTAATTCTTGGTGGGTCGTGCGGGATTCGAACCTGCGACCAACGGATTAAAAGTCCGCTGCTCTACCAGCTGAGCTAACGACCCATTGGGGTATTCGTGTCGGGGAGGGTGCAGGGATGGTGGTGGGTCGTGAGTGGCTCGAACACTCGACCTACGGATTAAGAGTCCGCTGCTCTACCAACTGAGCTAACGACCCATCCGGTCTGCACTGAAGACAGAAATGAACTTGATTGGTGGGTCGTGCGGGATTCGAACCTGCGACCAACGGATTAAAAGTCCGCTGCTCTACCAGCTGAGCTAACGACCCGCACAACGTACGGCGGCATGTCTAGGATGGTGGGTCGTGAGTGGCTCGAACACTCGACCTACGGATTAAGAGTCCGCTGCTCTACCAACTGAGCTAACGACCCGTCCGGGACATGCGACTACACTATATCAAGCTTTCTCTGGTGGGTCGTGCGGGATTCGAACCTGCGACCAACGGATTAAAAGTCCGCTGCTCTACCAGCTGAGCTAACGACCCATCGAGAGCTCGCAACTATAATGAAACGTTTCAGATGCGTCAAGCCGTATCGCGAAAAATTTCTCTCCGCCGCCGCCCGGAGAGGGGAACGAAAACGGAGCGAAAACAGTCGGAACAAACCGTGCCGGAATCATTCGCCTCTTGAAACAACGCTGTCCGATACCCATGTGAGATAAGAGGGCAATCCCTGCGTCAGCGGCAGCGCGACGATTTCCGGCACCTGGTACGGATGCAGCGCCGCCAGCCTAGCTTCCAGTTGCGGATACGCGTCAGCGCGGGTCTTGATCAGCAGCGGAATCTCCTCGGCCCGCTCCACCGCGCCCTGCCAGCGGTACACTGAACGGCAAGGCGCCAGAACATTGACGCAGGCGGCCAACTGCTCGGCCACCAGCGTCGTCGCGATGCGCTCGGCGGTTTCCGCGTCGGGCGCGTTGCAGACAACCAATAAACAATCGTTAGATGGAATCGGATTCAAGATGCGCGTTCTCCCGCTGCTGTTATTGATTTACCCGTTCGCAGAAATCGCCGCCCTGGTGGCGCTGGCCGACCGCATCGGCGGTCTGGCGGTGTTCCTGCTGGTGGTGCTGTCCTCGATGCTGGGCCTGTGGATGCTGCGCAACCAGAAGCTGGGCGCGCTGCTGACGCTGGGCAGCGTGATGCGCCAGGGCGACAAGGTTTCGCTGTATTCGCTGCTGTGGCCGCTGCGTTACGCGCTGGCCGGCCTGCTGTTCCTGCTGCCCGGCCTGCTCAGCGATCTCGCCGCCATCCTGCTGCTGCTGCCGCTGAAAGGCCCGGACATCTCGATGCGGACCACCGGCGCCGGCCCGGCCGCCGGGCCCGCCGCCAGCAGCGACGTCATAGAGGGCGAGTTCAGCCGCGTGGACGAAACCACGCCGCCGGGACGCCGCCTTCAGTGAAAACCCAGACGGTCCAGCGCCGCCGCGTCATCAAGGCAGCAGGCGATCCGCACCACCTTGTGCCGGCTCTTGTCGCCGGACAGCAGTTCCACATCGCGCTTGGCGACGCCGAAACGATCGGCCAGCCAGGCCAGCAACACGGCATTGGCCTTGCCGTCCACCGGCGGCGCCGCCAGCCTGACCTTCAGGCAGTCGCCGTGCTCGCCGGCCGCCTCGGTCTTTTTGGCGCCCGGCTGCACGTGCAGCGTCAGCCGGACGCAGCCGTCATGGCACGACAACCAAGGTTTCATCCCATTTCCCGCCCAAAACGGGAAGTGTAGTCCAAAACGCGGCCTGGAAGCAGCGCCGCCAAAAAGGAGCATCGTCATGGATATCGGCATCAACGAACAAGATCGCCAGGAAATCGCCCACGGCCTGTCCCGCCTGCTGGCGGACAGCTACACCCTGTACCTGAAGACGCACAACTTTCACTGGAACGTCACCGGGCCGATGTTCAATACCCTGCACCTGATGTTCGAAACCCAGTACAACGAGCTGGCGCTGGCCGTGGACGCCGTCGCCGAGCGCATCCGCGCGCTGGGCCACTACGCGCCGGGCAGCTACGCCGACTACGCCAAGCTGACCGCCATCCCCGAATCCGCCGGCGCGCCGCCCAAGGCCGAGGAGATGATCCGCCAACTGGTGGAGGGCCACGAAACCGTGTGCCGCACCGCCCGCAGCGTATTCGCCGTGGTGGAGCGCGCCTCCGACGAGCCCAGCGCCGACCTGCTGACCCAGCGCCTGCAGGTGCACGAAAAAACCGCCTGGATGCTGCGCAGCCTGCTGGAAAAATAAGCCGGCCGCGCGCCGCCGCCGAAACGCCGCCTTCGCGCGGCGTTTTTGCATGGCCGCCATGCTACACTCTGGCAAAATCCGGAAACCCGCGATGGCCGATCACCTGTACCGTCCCCGCCCATCCGCGTCCAGCGCCCCGCTGCTGTGGGTGGCGCTGGGCGTTTCGCTGCTGGCCCACCTGCTGCTGCTCAGCCTGGGCGGCCGCGCCTCCGTGCCTGACCGGCCCGGCGAAGCGCCCGCGTCCCAGATCAATATCCGCCTGGTCCGCCATCCTGCGCCGGCCGCGCCGCCGACCGAACGACTGGCCGAAATCGATCATTCAGGCTCGGGCAACAGCGCCGAGCCGCGCCAGCTGCTCAGCCGCCGCGAGCCGCCCAAGCCGCGCCCCGCCGCGAAAATGCCGCCGCCGGCTCCGGCCAACCCGATAGCCCGCCCAACCCCGGCGCCGGCCAAGGTCCAGCCCTCGCCGCCCAGCGGCCAGGTCAGCACCGGCTCGCTGCTGGCCCAGGTCGGCGCGCTGTCGCGCGGCGGCGACAACGCCATCGTCGACAACGACAAGGAGAGCGGCCAGGCCGGCAACGCGCTTGGCGAGGCGGCCCGCGGCTATCCGTGGGCGCGCTACCAGGCCGACTGGCGGCTGAAGGTGGAGCGCATCGGCAACCTGAATTACCCGGATGAGGCGCGCCGCCAGGCCCTGCACGGCGCGGTGACGCTGGAAGTGACGATAGCCGCCGACGGCAGCCTGCAGGGACAGCGGGTCACCCGCAGCTCCGGCAGCCGGGTGCTGGACGAAGCCGCCCAGCGCATCGTCGAGCTGTCCTCGCCGTTCCCGCCGTTTCCGCCCGCACTGGCCCGCGCCCCGGCGATGCGCATCAACCAGCGCTTCGTCTTCACCCGGGACAACCTCTTATCCAGCCATTGAACCAAGGAAGCATCATGTTTGAAGTCAACCGCAGCATCGCGCTGCTGCGCCCGCAGGCCCCGTTTCTAGCCTGGCTGAAAAGCCTGCCCGGCGGCATCGACCCGCAACTGACGCTGGAAGCGCTGGCCGCCGACAGCAACGCGCTGCTGATCCCGCCAGCGGAAGACGCCGACGCCGCGCGCCGCTTCGTGCAGCAACGCCATCGCCAGCTGTTCGAGGCCGAGCTGGCCGACTGGTGCGAAGACGAGAGCCTGTGGCCGCAGAACATCAGTCCCAACCTGTTCCAGCAATGGTTCAAGGTGGAAATCCACTCGGTGCTGACCGACCTGGTCGAAGAGCCGCTGGAGCGAGAGGCCTTCGCGCCGCTGGATCTGGACGGCCACGCCGATTAACCGCCACACACAATAGAGGGGAAACACATGGCGCACCACACCCGGATCAAGGTCCGCGGCTATCACCTGGACCTGTTCGGCCACGTCAACAACGCGCGCTACCTGGAATTTCTGGAAGAAGCGCGCTGGAGCCAGTTCGAAGAGCAAGGCGGACTGGACTGGTTCCTGAAATCCGGCCTGGCGCTGGCCGTGGTCAACATCAACATCGACTATCGCCGCCCGGCGCTGATGGGCGAGCAGCTGCTGATCGAGACCGGCCTGAAGTCCATCGGCAACCGCAGCGCGGTGATCCACCAGCGCGTGCTGCTGGAGGGCGCCGACACTGTAGTGGCCGAGGCCGACGTCACCTTCGTGGTGTTCGACGCCAAGCAGAACAAGGCGGTGGTGCTAGAAGGACAATTGAAGGCCATGCTGGAACAGATGACCGCCGGCCCGGTCTGAACCGGCGGCAGACACGACAGGAAATCGAGATGAAGAAGGGTTTGATCATTGCGCTGGCGCTGCTGGTCGCCGCCGGCGCCGCCTACAAGCTGATGTTCTCCGGCAACCCGGCGCCCGAGGTGAAGCTGACCTCGCTGACCGGCGCCGCCACCAGCACCTCGGCGCTGAAAGGCAAGGTGGTGCTGGTCAACTTCTGGGCCACCAGCTGTCCCGGCTGCGTCGAGGAGATGCCGGAAATCAAGAAGCTGCACCATGACTACGGCGGCAAGGGGCTGAACGTGCTGGCGGTGGCGATGAGCTACGACCCGCCCAACTACGTGCAAAACTTCGTCGCCAAGAACCAGCTGCCCTTCTTCGTCGCGCTGGACCCGCAGGGAACCACGGCCAAGGCCTTCGGCGACATCCAACTGGCGCCGACGACTTTCCTGATCGACAAACAGGGCAACATCATCAAGCGCTACGTCGGCGTGATGAACTTCCACGAGGTGCGCAAGCTGATCGAGCAGCACCTCTAAGCCGCAAACCTCCGCCCCGCCGGCCGGGGCGTTTTCCTACCCTCTCCCCCCGCACACCGCGCAGCCCGGATCGCGCGGCACGCGGATCTGCTTGAAACCGCCGTTCAGCGCGTCGTACAGCGTCAGTTTGCCCAGCGCCGGCGCGACGCCGGCCAGCAGCTTGACCGCCTCCACCGCCTGCAGGCTGCCGATCACGCCCACCAAGGGCGACAGCACGCCGAAGGTGGCGCAAGGGCCGTCGCTGGCCTCGCCCTCGTCCGGAAACAGGCAGTGGTAGCACGGCGAGGCGGCGTCGCGGCTGTCGAACACCGCCAGTTGGCCCGAGAAACGCACTGCCGCGCCGGACACCAGCGGCACCCTGGCGGCGACGCAGGCGCGGTTAACCGCATGGCGGGTGGCGAAATTGTCCGAGCAATCCAGCACCAGATCGTGCGCGGCCACCTCGGCCATCAATCTGTCGCCTGCCAACCGCTCGGCCAGCGGCCTGACCTCGATCGAAGGATTCATCGCGGCCATCCTACGCGCCGCCGACTCGGCCTTGCCCTGGCCCAGGCTGGCGGCGTCGTGGGCAATCTGGCGCTGCAGATTGGACAGCTCCACCGCGTCGTCGTCGACGATGGTGATCCGGCCGACGCCGGCGCTGGCCAGGTACAGCGCCGCCGGCGAGCCCAGGCCGCCGGCGCCGACGATCAGCGCGCGCGCCGCCAGCAGCCGGCGCTGGCCTTCGATGTCGATCTCCGGCAACAGGATGTGGCGGCTATAGCGCAGCAGCGCCTCGTCGTCCAGTTCGCGGTCTTGCTCCATGCTCATGCTCCAGAATGCGAAACGCCAGCCGGAAAGGCTGGCGTCGATAAGCGATTTGTGTCGAGCAAAACGCCTGAGACAAGGCGCGCCTCGTAGATTGGGCTGAGCAAAGCGAAGCCCAACATTACCGCAACGCAGTATCAAGCGTTTTGCCTTACTCCTCCGCCACCTTGCGGGCGAACTTGATGCCCAGCTGCTTCAGCTTGCGGTACAAGTGAGTGCGCTCCAGGCCCACCTTCTGCGCCACCCGGCTCATATTGCCGTTCTCCAGCGAGATGTGGTACTCGAAATAGCGGCGCTCCAGCTGTTCGCGCAACTCGCGCAGCGGGATGTTGAAGTCGAAGCCCGACTCCTCCACCGGCTTTTCGTGGCGGAACTGCGCCAGCACCTTGTTGACCTCGGCGGCGTCGACTTCATCCGACTCGGCGGTCAGCGCCAGGCTCTTGATGATGCTGCGCAGCTGCTCCAGATTGCCCGGCCAGTCATACTGGCGCATCGCGTTCAGCGCGGCGGTGGTCAGCTTGCGCGCCGGCACCTGCTTGGACTCCACCAGCTCCACCAGGATCTGCTCGGCGATGAAGGTGATATCCTCGGCGTGCTCGCGCAGCGGCGGGATCGGCACGATCACGCTGGACAGCGCGGTCAGCAGGCGGTTGTCGCACTCCGGGTCCACCAGCAGCTCCTGCAGCGGACGGCTGCAGGAACAGATCAGGCGCACGTTGAAGCGGTCGAGCTTGGACAGCAGGAACAACAGGCCCTGCTGCACGCGGCGGCTGTACTGGCCGATCTCCGGCAGGTAGAGCACGCCGTTGTTGGCCTTCTGCAAGAGCTCCAGCGGCGCGTCCGCCAGCTGCTCCAGCTTGGCCGGCGTCACCCAGGGCGTGTTTCCCTGATGGAAAAAGCGCGCCACCAGCTCGAAGCCGGAGCCGGACTCGCCGGTCAGCAGCACCGGCGACTTGACCTTGGCCACGCGCTCCAGCTGGCGCTTGAGCTCCTGGATCGGCTCGCTGCGGCCCAGCTTGTCCAGGTTCAGCGAGGTGTTGGCCTGCATGTCGCCGTATTTCAGCGCGCGCTGAACGGTGGTCAACAGCTTCTGCAGCGCGATCGGCTTTTCCAGGAAGTCGAAGGCGCCGATGCGAGTGGCTTCCACCGCGGTGTCTATGCTGGCGTGACCGGACATCATCACCACCGGCATGTTGAGCAGGCCGGACTTGGCCCACTCCTTCAGCAGGGTGACGCCGTCGCAGTCTGGCATCCAGATGTCCAGCAGCACCAACGCCGGCCGGGTCTGATTGCGCAATTGGCGGGCCACTTCGGCGTTTTCCGCCAAAGCCACGGTATAACCTTCGTCCTGCAGGATCTCGGAGAGCAGCTCTCGGATGCCGATCTCGTCGTCCACAATCAAAATGTCGCTGCTACGCATTAGGCCTCCAGCAATGGCAGGGAGAGAAGGACACGCGCCCCATGCTGCCCGGCGTTCCCCAAAATGACCTGTCCATGGTGTTCTTCCATAATCTTCTTGACCACGGCCAGTCCAAGACCGGTTCCCTTGGCTTTACTGGTCACATATGGCTCGAACGCGCGTCTGAGGATGTCCGGGCCGAAGCCCGCGCCATTGTCCTCGACGCTGACGAGCGCGTTTCCTTCTTCTTGTCGGCTGCTAATTTGAATCATCGGGATGCCAACGTCAAGGACTGCATCCTGGGCGTTTTGCATCAGGTTATGCAGCACCTGCCGCAGCAGAGCCGCATCCCCCATTATCATCAGCGGAACTTCGTCCAGCGCAATCTTAACAGCAGGATTGGATTCGTAAAGGGCCATCACCTCCCGGATCACCTGATTGAGATCAAGTTTCACCAGTTTGATCTTGGGTGCGCGGGCATAGTCGCGGAACGCCTCCACCATGCTTTTCAGCGCGCCCACCTGCTTGATGATGGTGTCGGTGGAGCGCTTGAGCATGTCGGCGTCCGGCCCTTCCAGCTTGTCCGCCAGCTTCATCGCCAGCCGTTCGGCGGACAGCTGGATGGGGGTGAGCGGATTGCGGATCTCGTGCGCCAAACGCTTGGCCACCTCGCCCCAGGCCGCGTCGCGCTGGGCGCGGGCGAGCTCGGTGATGTCGTTGAACACCAGCACGTAGCCGTCGCTGGAATGCTCGGGCAGCCGCGCGCCGCGCACCAGCAGCGTGCGCTCGCCCTGGGCGGTGTCGTAGCCGAGCTGGGTCTGCCAGTCGCTCTCGACATCGCTGTCTGCGTGCTGCATCACCGTTTCCACCAGGCTGGCCACCGCCGGCATCACGCCGCCCCACTCGGGAAAGCGGTGCTCGGCCAGCAGGTTGAAATCGAAGCCCAGAATGCGCGAGGCGCTGGTATTGGCGGCGCGGATCTGCCAGTCGCCGCCGAAGGCGATCACGCCGGCCGACAGGTTCGCCAGTATGCTTTCCAGATAAAGCTTGCCGCCCTCGAGCTCGCCGCGGCTCTTTTCCGCCAGCTGCCGCGCCTCGTCCAATTGCTGCGTCATACGGTTGAACAGCGTGGTCAGCATGCCCAGCTCGTCGCGGCGGTAGACCGGATGGCGCTTGGAAAAGTCGCCCTGCGCCACCGCCCGGGTGCCGGCCGCCAGCTCGGACAGGGGCGCCGACAGCCGCTCCGACAGGAACAGCGCGAAAGCCAGCGCCGCGGTCAGCGCCAGCAGCACCGCCAGCGCCAGCGTCAGCATGTAGAAGGTGCGCAAGCCCTGCCGCGCCAGCAGCAATTGCCGATATTCGGAGCGAGCGCTTTCGATCTGTTCGGCGTCGCGGCTGATATCCGCCGGCGCCGCCTGCAGCAGCTGCAGCACCCGCGTCTGCTCGCCCGGGCCCCGGTAAGCCAGCAGCACTCTCAGCGCCAGTCCGTTGTTGCCGTCGTTTTCTATGCTCTGCTGCGGCGTGCGCAGCTTGACCCCGCGCAGCGCCTCATGGCCAGGGGATTGCGGCAGTCCGCGCGCGTCGCCGCCAGCGAAAGCCAGCAACTGGCCGTTGCCGCGGCTGAAGATGGCGATTTCCTTCAGGCCCAGCTGCTCGCGCAGCCGTTCCAGCCGCACCGGCAGCACGCCGTCCGGCAGCGCCTCCACCTCGTCCTGCACCATCCGCCCCTTGCGGCCAACGTCGTCCAGCACGTAGTTGAGCGCGCTGCGGCCCAGCACCAGGCCGCGGTCCAGCGCCGCCTCGACGCGCACGTCGAACCAGCTTTCAATACTGCGGGTCAGGAATTGCGCCGACACGGTGAACACCAACAGGCCCGGCACCAGCGCGACGCCGGCGAACATCAGCGCCAGCTTCTGCGTCAGCTTGGCACCGAACACGCGGTTCTTCACCCGCTGGCGCAAGCGCCACAGCTGGCGCCCCACCACCCCGAGCAGGGCCAGCAACAACAGGCTGTTCAGCCCGAACACCCACCAGTAGTAATCGTTGAGCTTGGAAGCGTTGCCGGTGGCCACCGCCAGCAGATAAAGCAGGATGGCCCCGACCGTCGCCATCGCGATGGTGGCGTAGCGCATCAGCCGGCGTCCTTGACGTCCAGCCTGATCCAGCCGGAATCCAGCGACCAGTCGTCAGAGCCCAGCGCGTTCATCTGGAAGGGCTTGGGCAGATCGCCGATGTCCAGCAGCAACCGGACCTGGCCGGCCACCTGGCCGGGCTTCTTCGGGTCCAGCGTGCCGGGGTTGAGCACGCGCCAGCCCTGGATCGCGCCGAGGGCGGACAAGGCTTCGCGCAAGGTGGGATAGTAATTGGACAGGCTGCCGATAGTGACGCGGTAGCGGCCGGTCAAGGGCTGGTAGGACAGTTTGAAAGCCAGCTGCGCGTGCGGGTCGAACCACTCGCGCAGCGACAGGTAATATGACGTGGTGCGGGGCTTGGTCAGCTCGAACTCCAGCCGGAAGCCCAACACCACCCCCTGCTCCAGCGCCTCGCTGAGGCTGGGGGTGAGCTTGGTGAGGAAACGGGTGCTGACCGCCAGCGTGCCGTCCGGCATCACCTCGGCCTCCGCGCGGCGCGAGCCTATGGTGTCGGCCAGCGCCGGCGGCAGCAGGCAACAGAGCAGAGCCAACAGCAGGCTAATGTTTCTCAAGCAGCGCGTAATAGAAGCCGTCATGTCGCTCACAAGGCAGCAGTTGTTCTTCTTTCAGGCACACCGCATCCGCGTGGCGCTTGAGGAAGCCCTCCAATTGCTGGCGGTTTTCTTCGGGAAAAATCGAGCAGGTAGCGTATAGCATTTTTCCCCCGCTGGCGAGCAGCGGCCACAGCGCGTCGGCCATCGCCGCCTGCTGCTCTCCCAGCGCGGCGAAATCGCCGGGCCGGCGCAGCCATTTGATGTCCGGATGGCGTCTCACCACGCCGGAAGCCGAGCACGGCACGTCAGCCAGGATGCGGTCGAACGGACGGCCGCCCCACCAGTCGTCCGGCCGCGAGGCGTCGGCCTCGATCAACTGGGCGGACAGGCCCAACCGGCGCAGATTGTCGCCGACGCGGGCCAGCCGCGTGGCGTCGATGTCCAGCGCGGTCACCTCCACGTCGGCGCGCTCCAGCATGTGGCCGGTCTTGCCGCCCGGCGCGGCGCAGGCGTCCAGCACCCGCAAGCCCGGCTGCAGGTCCAGCCAGTGCGCGGCGCGCTGCGCGCCCTCGTCCTGCACCGAGGCCAGGCCGTCGGCGAAGCCGGGCAGATCGCGCACCGCCACCGGCCGCGCCAGTTGCACCGCGTCGTCACCCAGGGCCTTGGCCGCCAGGCCGGCCTCCTCCAGCCGGCCCAGATAGTCGTCCACCGAGACGCGGCGGCGATTGACGCGCAGCGTCAGCGGCGGGTGGACGTTGCTGGCGTCCAGGATGCCGCGCCATTCCGCGGGATAGGCCGCCTTCAGCCGCGCCACCCACCAGTCCGGATGGTTGGCCTGCGCCACCTCATCGGCCGCGGCGTTGGCCAGCAGCTCGTCGCGGCGGCGCTGGAAGTTGCGCAGCACGCCGTTGACCAGCGCCTTGAACTTGCCGCGCGCCATCATGCCGGCCAGCGTCACCGCCTCGTGCACCACCGCGTACTGCGCGGCGCGGGTGTATTGCAGCTGGTACAGCGCGATCAGCAGCAGGCGCTCCACCTGCGGCTCCGGCAGCGGATGCGGCACCAGCTGGCGCAGGCAGTGGCGCAGCACGCCCAGATGGCGCAGGCTGCCGTAGCTCAGGTCCTGCAGCGCGCCGCGTTCGGCTGGCGTCAGCTTGCCGGCCTGGCGATGGGCGTCGGCCAGCGCGTCGGTGAGGGTGGTGCCGGCCTCGATGCGGGCCAGGATCTCGGCGGCCAGTTGCTGGATTTGATGCATGATGTGTCTTTCGATGAAACAAGGCCAGTCCTGGGGACTGGCCGCGGGTCGGTTCAAGTGCTTGCGTCAACAGGCGCCGCGCGCCAGCGCGTGCAGCCGTTCAATACGGTCGGCGGTATGCGGGTGGGTGCGGAACAAATCGCCGACACCGCCGCCGGACAGCGGATTGATGATCATCATCTGCGCGGTCTCCGGGTGCGCCTCGGCGGCCGGCATCGCAATGCCCCGGGCATAATATTCAATTTTCTGCAAAGCGGAAGCCAAAGCCAGCGGGTCGCCGGAAATTTCCGCCCCGCCTCGGTCGGCCTCGAACTCGCGCGCGCGCGAGATCGCCATCTGGATCAGGCTGGCCGCCACCGGCGCGAGGAAGGCCACCGCCAGCCGCGGCAGCAGGCCGACCGGCTGGCCGTTCTCGTCGCGGCCGCCGAAGAACATCGCGAAGTTGGCCAGCGCGGAGATCGCGCCCGCCATCGTCGCCGAAATGGTGGAGATCAGGGTGTCGCGGTGCTTGACGTGGGCCAGCTCATGGGCCATCACGCCGCGCAGTTCGCGGTAGTCGAGCATGCGCATGATGCCGCTGGTGGCGGCCACCGCGGCGTTCTCAGGATTGCGGCCGGTGGCGAAGGCGTTGGGCTGGTCCTCATGGATCACGTAGACGCGCGGCATCGGCAGGCCGGCGCGCTGCGCCAGCTCCGCCACCATGCTGTAGAATTCGGGCGCGCTGTTGGCGTCCACTTCCTGCGCGTTGTACATCGACAGCACCATGCGGTCGGAATTCCACCAGGCGAACAGATTCATGCCGCCGCCGAACAACAGCGCCAGCAACATGCCGCCCTTGCCGCCCAACATGCCGCCGATCAGGACGAACAGGGCCATGATCGCGGCCATCAGCAGCGTGGTCTTCAGCCAGTTATCGTTCATGCTCTCCTCTCGCAACTGCGGGTTTGCCTATTTTTAGAGACTGCGCGCGATCTTTTTTCCAGACCCGCGGCCGACGGGGAACCGCCGCCACGAGAAAAAGACCGCGGACAGACTCTTAGTGCGTCAAACGCCCAGGCGGGTTCCCACCGGCAGGTTCTTGCCGGCGACGAAATCGCGCGCCGCCAGCCGCTTGCCGCCGGCGGCCTGCAGTACCGTCAGCCGCACCAGGCCCTGCCCGGCCCCCACCAGCACGCCGTCGACGTCGGCGGACACCACCGCGCCCGGCTCGGCGGAACCGGCCTCGGCGCTGGCCAGCCACAGCTTCAGCGGTTCGCCGTTCAGCGCGGTGAAGGCGCCCGGCGCCGGGTTGTAGGCGCGGATCGCGCGGGCGACATCCTCGGCCGGCAGCGTCCAGTCGACCTCGGCTTCGGCCTTGGACAGCTTTTGCGCGTAGGTGACGCCGTCTTCCGGCTGCTTTTGCGGCTGGATCGCGTCCAGGCGGCTCAGCGTCTCGACGATGGCCTGCGCGCCGCAGGCGGCCAGCTTGTCGTGCAGCGTGGCGGCGGTTTCGTCGGCGGCGATCGCCAGCGGGTGGATGCTCAGCATGTCGCCGGTGTCGAGGCCGACATCCATCTGCATGATGGTGATGCCGGTTTCCGCGTCGCCGGCCAGGATGGCGCGCTGGATCGGCGCCGCGCCGCGCCAGCGCGGCAGCAAGGACGCGTGGATGTTCAGGCAGCCTCGCGCCGGAATCTCCAGCACGTCCTGCGGCAGGATCAGGCCGTAGGCGGCCACCACCATCACCTCGGCGCCGACGTCGCGCATCATCTGCTGCGCTTCCAGGTTGCCGCGCAGCTTTTCCGGCTGCTCGACGCGCAGGCCATGCGCCAGCGCCACTTCCTTGACCGGACTCGGTTTCAGCTTCATGCCGCGGCCGGCCGGGCGGTCGGGCTGGGTCAGCACCAGCGCGATCTCGTGGCCGGCGCCTATCAGCGCGCGCAGCGCGGCGGCGGCGAATTCCGGCGTACCGGCAAAAATCAGTTTCATCTTGATCAGTTCCCCGACAACGACAGCGGCGCCGTCGCGCGGCGCCGCCTGCTCCTGGCCATCCGGCCGGAAATCACATGTTCTGCTTTTCGCGCTTTTTCAGCTTGGTCTTGATGCGGGTCTGCTTCATCTGCGACAGCCGCTCGACGAACACCACGCCGTTCAGGTGGTCGATCTCATGCTGGATGCAAATCGCCAGCAGGCCGTCGGCCTCCAGCTCGAACGGTTTGCCGTCGCGGTCCAGCGCCTTCACCTTGACGTGTTCGGCGCGGGTCACCTTGTCGTAGATGCCGGGCACCGACAGGCAGCCTTCTTCATAGACGGTCTCGCCGTCCTTGGAGACGATCTCCGGGTTGATGAACACCCGGCGCTCATCGCGCTCCTCCGAGATGTCCATCACCACCAGGCGGCGATGGTAATCGACCTGCGTGGCCGCCAGGCCGATGCCCTTGGCCTCGTACATGGTCTCGAACATATCGTCTATCTGCTGCTGCAACGCGGCGTCGAAAACCTCCACCGGCTTGGCCACCGTGTGCAGTCTTTCGTCCGGGTAATGCAAAATGTTCAACAGCGCCATTGCTATCCACTCACTCCAAGTTGTCGTATTGCCGCGCCCGCGTCGATAATAGAGCGGTTCGGCGCAGCTTCGTTCCTCTCCGGCGCCGCGCCTTGGCGCGCCGGCATCAAAATTGGGATTCCTCGCATGCGTAAACGCATTATATCGCTTGCCCTGCTGATGGGGCTGGCCTTTCCCGCCTTTTCAGACGATCTGACCGTCAAGCCCGACGCCCCCTCGCGCTACACCGTCACGCGCGGCGACACGCTGTGGAGCATCGCCGGCCATTACCTGCAAAGCCCTTGGCGCTGGCCGGAACTGTGGCGGATGAACCGCGACCAGGTTCGCAACCCGCACTGGATCTACCCGGGCAATGTGCTGGTACTCGACTATGTCAACGGCCGACCCAGGCTCAGCCTGGCTTCCGACATCCAGCGCGAGGTCAAGCTGTCGCCCCAGGCCAGGCCCGAGGAGCAGGACCGCGCGATCGCCAGCATTCCGGCCGAAGCGATCGAGCCCTTCCTCGCGCGGCCGCTGGTGGTCGATCCCGCCCAGTTCGCCACTGGGCCGAGGCTGGTGGCGGGGCCGGACGAGCGGCTCACCATCACCCAGAGCGACCGCGTCTACGCCAGCGGCGTGACCGAGAACGGCACCTGGCAGGCATACCGGCTGGGCAAGCAGCTGGTGGACCCCGACAGCAAGGAAGTGCTAGGGGTCGAAGCCGTATATGGTGGCGATCTGGCGGTAGACAAGCTGCGTCCCGACATCCAGACGCTGACCGTCCGCAGCGTGGCAGGCGAAGTGCTGGTCGGCGACCACCTGGTGCGCGCGCCCAAGGCCGCCTTCGTCAACTACGTTCCGCGCCGCCCGGAAGAAGACCTGCGCGGCAAGATCATCGCCGTCTACCAGGGTCTAGACGGCGCCGCCCAGTACTCGACGGTGGCGCTGAACCTGGGCGCGCGCAACCACATCGAGCCGGGCCTGGTGTTCGGCATCTACAAGAAGGGCAACCCCATCACCATCGCCGACGCCGCCGGCAAGAAGCGCGAAACCCAGCTGCCGACCGAGCAGGCCGGCTCGCTGTTCGTCTATCGCGTGTTCGACAAGGTGTCCTACGCGCTGGTGCTCGATAGCCTGGGCGCCCTTTACGTCGGCGACAGCGTCGCCACGCCGGAAGACTGATGACCACTGAACTGCAAGCCTGGCTGACGCTGGCGCTGACGCCCGGCATCGGGCCGGTCGGCTTTCTCAAGCTGATCGACGCGTTCGGCTCGGCCGAACACGCGGCGGCCGCCCGCGCCGCCCAAACCGAGAAGCTGGTGGGCCGCGAGGCGGCCGAGGCGCTGCAGGCCGGCGCGGCCGCGGAGCCGGCCCGGGCCGCGCTCGCCTGGGCCGAGGGCGACGGCTGCCACCTGATCACGCTGCAGGACGACGACTACCCGCCGCAGTTGGCGGAAGCCGCGTCGCCGCCGCCGCTGCTGTTCGCCCGCGGCCGGCGCGAACTGCTGGCGCGGCCGATGCTGGCCGTAGTCGGCAGCCGCGCCGCCACGCCGCAGGGCAAACGCAACGCCGAGGACTTCTCGTCCGCGCTGGCCGCGCACGGCTACACCATCGTCAGCGGCCTGGCCAGCGGCATCGACGCCGCCGCCCACCACGGCGCGCTGGCGCACCCCGCGTCCACCATCGCGGTGATCGGCACCGGCATCGACCGCGTCTATCCAGCGTCCAACCGCCAGCTGGCGCACCGCGTCGCGGCGGAAGGCCTGATCCTGTCCGAGTTCCCGCTGGGCATGGGGCCGCTGGCCGGCCACTTCCCGCGCCGCAACCGCATCATCGCCGGCCTCGCCCTCGGCTGCCTGGTGGTGGAGGCCGGCAACGCGTCCGGCTCGCTGATCAGCGCGCGGCTGGCGATGGAGAGCAACCGCGACGTGATGGCGATACCGGGCAGCATCCACAACGCCCAGGCCCGCGGCTGCCACCGGCTGATCAAGGACGGCGCGCGGCTGGTGGAAACCGTGGATGACGTGCTGGACGAGATCGGCCGGCTGCCCGCCGCGCCCGCCGCCGCTGAGCGGGAAACAGAGCCGGAAGCGCCGCCATTGCTGCTCAGCATGGGTTGGGAACCGGTGCTGGCGGACTCGCTGGCCGGGACGCTCGGGTTGACTCCCGGGGAGGTTTACGCGATGCTGCTCGAACTGGAACTGGCCGGCCGCGTGGCCAGCCTGCCGGGCGGCCGCTTCCAGCGGCTCGCACAACTCTGAGCGCCCAGCGTTCTTCATGAAAAATACCGATGTTTGACGTACTCACCTATCTATTCGAGCAATACAGCGATCCCGCCGCCTTCGGCGATCGCGGCGCCCTGACCCGCCAGCTGAACGCCGTCGGCTTCGACGACGACGACATCGGCGAAGCGCTGGACTGGCTGGACAGCGTCAGCGAAACCAGCGTCGAGCCCTATCTGGGCGCCGACGAGGGCAGCAGCCTGCGCGTCTACGCCGACAGCGAGCTGGAACACCTGCCGCCCGACGTGCGCGGCCTGATCCAGTTTCTGGAAGACAACGGCGCGCTCAGCCCCGCCCAGCGCGAAATGGTGATCGACCGCCTGCTGGAGCTGGACCCCGAGGATCTGGACGTCGATACCGCCAAGCTGCTGGTGCTGATGGTGTTGTGGGCGCAACAGGCGGAACTGCCCATCTTGCTGGGCGAGGCGCTGCTGGAAGCGGTGCATGGCGAACCAACCATGCAATAGCTTGTCAGCCTCGGTGTAGCGGGCTTAACATGCCGCCGACCGATCGTGACCCCATTTAGTATTCAAGAGCGCCCTTGCGCTCTTGTTTTGTTTGACGGATATAACAAGATGTGTCGGCCGGGCGCGTCCGGCCTCGAATTTTGCTGAAAAGATAATATGCCCTCCAGCCTCCTGATCGTTGAATCGCCATCGAAGGCGAAAACGCTGAAAAAATACCTGGGCCCGGACTTCGAGGTCCTGGCCTCCTACGGCCACGTGCGCGACCTGGTGCCGAAAAACGGCGCCGTCGATCCGGAAAAAGACTTCGCGATGAAGTACCAGCTGATCGCGCGCAACAGCAAGCACGTCGACGCCATCGTCAGCGCGGTGCGCGAAGCCGACCACGTCTATCTGGCGACTGACCCGGACCGCGAAGGCGAAGCCATTTCCTGGCACCTGGTACAGATCCTAAACAGCAAGAAGCTGCTGAAGGACAAGACCGCCCAGCGCGTGGTGTTCCACGAGATCACCAAGAACGCGGTGCTGGACGCGATCCAGAACCCGCGCGACATCGCGCAGGACCTGGTGGACGCGCAGCAGGCGCGCCGCGCGCTGGACTACCTGGTGGGCTTCAATCTGTCGCCGCTGTTGTGGAAGAAGATCCGCCGCGGCCTGTCCGCCGGCCGCGTGCAGAGCCCGGCGCTGCGGCTGATCTGCGAGCGCGAGAACGAGATCAAGGCCTTCGAGCAGCAGGAATACTGGTCGGTCCACCTCGACAGCCACAAGAGCCGCACCAAGTTCTCCGCCAAGCTGACCCAGCTCGCCGGCAAGAAGCTCGACCAGTTCGACATCCCGAACGAGGCCGAGCAGGCCGCCGTGCTGGCCCGGCTGCAGGGCCTGCCGGCCACGGTCGGCTCCATCGAGAAGAAAAAGAAATCGCGCAGCCCCGCCGCGCCGTTCACCACCTCGACGCTGCAGCAGGAGGCCGTGCGCAAGCTGGGCATGACCACCGACCGCGCGATGCGCACCGCACAGCAGCTGTACGAGGGCATGGACATCGGCCAGGGCACCGTCGGCCTGATCACCTACATGCGTACCGACTCGGTGGCGCTGGCCAACGAGGCGGTGGAGGAGATCCGCGGCTATATCGGCCTGAAGTGGGACGCCGACTTCCTGCCCAAGAACCCGGTGACCTACAAGAGCAAGGCCAAGAACGCCCAGGAAGCGCACGAGGCGATCCGCCCGACCTCCATCCTGCGCACCCCGGAAATGGTCAAGCCCTTCCTGACCACCGACCAGTTCAAGCTGTACGACATGATCTGGAAGCGGACGCTGGCCTGCCAGATGGCGCCGGCCAAGTTCGACACCACCAGCGTCGACATCCTGGTGGGCGAAGGCGTGTTCCGCGCCAGCGGCCAAGTGCAGACCTTCGCCGGCTTCCTCGCCGTGTACGAGGAAGACGTCGACGACGCCGAGGACGAAGACAACGCCAAGCTGCCGCAGCTGGCCGAAGGCGAAGAGCTGCCGGTGGACAAGCTGTACGGCGAGCAGCACTTCACCCAGCCGCCGCCGCGCTTCTCCGAGGCCAGCCTAGTGAAGGCGCTGGAAGAGTTCGGCATCGGCCGGCCGTCCACCTACGCCAGCATCATCTCGACGCTGAAGGACCGCGAATACGTGATCCTGGACAAGAAGCGCTTCCTGCCGACCGACACCGGCGACATCGTCAACAAGTTCCTGACCGAGCACTTCGCCCAGTACGTCGACTACAACTTCACCGCCAAGCTGGAAGACCAACTGGACGAGATCGCCAACGGCGGCCGCCAGTGGGTGCCGGTGATGGACACCTTCTGGAAGGGCTTCAAGAAGCAGATCGACGAGAAGGAAAGCATCTCGCGCGCCGAGGTCACCACCGAGAGCCTGGACGAGGACTGCCCGAAATGCGGCAAGCCGCTGTCGATCAAGTTCGGCAAGCGCGGCCGCTTCATCGCCTGCACCGGCTACCCGGAATGCGACTACACGCGCAACATGGGCGAGACAGCTGAGCAAGCGGCCGAGGAAGCCGAAGCGCCGACGGTGATCGAAGGCCGCTCCTGCCCGGACTGCGGCGGCGAGCTGCACATCAAGAAAGGCCGCTACGGCAAGTTCATCGGCTGCGCCAACTATCCGAAGTGCAAGCACATCGAGCCTTTGGAGAAGCCGCGCGAAACCGGCGTCACCTGCCCGGAATGCAAGACCGGCCAGCTGATCGAGCGCAAGAGCCGCTACGGCAAGCTGTTCTACAGCTGCAACACCTATCCGAAGTGCAAATACGCGACCTGGAATCCGCCGATCGCCGAGCCGTGCCCGAAGTGCAACTGGCCGATCCTGACGATCAAGACCACCAAGCGCCGCGGCACCGAGAAGGTGTGCCCGCAGAAGGAATGCGGCTACGCCGAGCAGATCGCGCCACCGGAAGGCAAGGAAGCGGCGCCCGCCGAAGAGGCGTAAGCCCGGCGCTCCCGAACCGATCAACAAACAGCCCTGCCGGCGTTGCCGACAGGGCTGTTTTCGTCTCCGGTCAATCGACCGGGCTGGTCAACTCGGCCGGCTTGGCCTGCAGGCTCACTCCCCAGCGCCCAACAGAGTGAAGTTCCCCAAGGGCATATGCACGCTTTGCAATGCCGGCACCGCATGGACTGCGCCGAGCAAAGTCACGGCTTTCAGGTAATGAGGATGCGAATGAGGCACGCACCAAAGCATGCTGATATCCACTGCGGCATCGCTCGGCAGCAGCTTGCCATCCGGCCCCTCCAGATGCAGCTTGAGATGGCCAGCATAATGCGGCGGTACAATCGTGGAGACATGCAGCTCCTGGAAATTGTTCACCACATTCACCAGACCGCTATCAAAGGCCGCCGCCGGATCTTCCGAATACATCCGCAACTTGGATCCAGGCGGCACGCGACGGCATTTCAAGACAAAACTGAATTGCTCAGGCGTTGCGTCCTGATTGTGAAATACCAGAGACTCGTCTTCGCTCTTGAGCTGCGGATCAACATTCCTCCACGCCATTGCGCCGTTATACTGAATCCACTGCGCGGAATTCCAGTTTCCCGTCGTATAAGTCAGCGGATTATTTTTGCTGAAAAATGGATAAGACACCGTAGAGACTATGCAGACATGCTGAGGGGTTCTCAAATCGAGAATAAAGCCTTCCGACGCCCCTTTATCTCCCATATTCAAAAGAGCAAGTCCGCCACGTTCATTTAAAACTTCGCCCTGCTGCTTCCCGCCATCCACAGTACGGCATTGCACCCAAGAGGAAGGCGGCTGATTAAATCCACCATCAGCATAAAACATTTGCACTTTTGCATGGCTTATCTTGCCATTGAATGCCCTATTTTGACAGCGGGTATAAATATAATTCTTGCCAACTTTAGGAATCTTATAAAACTCGGATTCCCATTGACTAATCAATTGCTGAGACGTCAATGGAACATCTTGATTGCAAACAATGTCCAAGGAGTCAGTATAAACCGCTTCAGGTAGAGTGCCTGTATCATATTTGTTTTTCCTGCATAAAATTCCTCTCCACTGCCTCATGGCATTCCTGGCATAGTTCAAGGATGTTTCATAACGAATACCCAAGGCCTCGGTCAGATGATTAGCCATCACTTCAGGATGCTGGCCATCATCCTGCCAGTAGGAATCGATATATACCCCAGCAAACACATTCGCCATATCCTGAGCCGTAAGACTGGCAGACATCTGATCGTATATCTGCTCCATCGCCAAGACATCGCTGATTGGAATTGGAGGATTATCATGCAATCGGCACTTGATAACGGCCTGCCACAGTTGATCCACATTTTGGATCTCATTCAAGCCAATTGCTGATTCTTTCAAAAAATCATTCATGACATAGACTCCCAAATAATTAAAAGCCAGGAATTAGGAGAAGTCTATTTCACGCACAAGCACCTTCTCCTATTTTGTGTGCCCCCCATAATATTGGTTTTGGCCCACTGCACGCCCACCATTCACACATTCAAATCGGCATGTCAAAACGTATGAATAGCAGCTGAATGAAATATCGGCATTCATCAGGAGAAGGTTGAGGGATTTTGAAACAAATAAGCCTGACAAAAAGATCAGTCAAAATAATGATGAAACCTGCTCTTTATAACAGGACTTTGCTGAGAATTTTCAGGATATTGGGTTTTAAAAATAGCGAACCACAATATGGAGTGCCACCTTTGGAACAGCCAGGATTCTACGGATTGACAAATGTTAATGCGGAAGAAGGATGTCAGCCTTGCAGGTGCTGGCCACTGCAGCCTGATGTTGTCGACGGCCGCCGGATGCGGCGCATCCAAGTGCCATGGCGTCCATGACAGAGGGAGCCCCCCTGCTCAGAAGAAGCCGGCCACAGCCGCCGCTGATGCAGGTAGGCATCCCCCCCAGGCAAGTACCACCGTTGCAGGCGGCAAGCCGGCAGCATGGGTAAATTATTGATTATATAGAAAACAACTATCCATCCAGCGCTATAATCGCGGTCTATGGTGCGCCTCCCTCAATCCAATCTGTCGCGGCGCCGCGGATCGCTGCCGCGACACGCCGCCAGCGCAGACCGTGGAGGCCGCCGAATCTGGATCAATGGATAGAAACCATGAAAGTCAGCACTCACCGGCGCCGCCATCCTCACCCTGCTTGGCTTCGCGGGCCACGCCTACCTGATCCTGCCAGTTGCCTTTCCGATCGCCATCGTAGGCCTGTCCGCCGCCGACCGCGAGCAGATCGCCGACATGACGCCGAGCGATGCTGGTGCCGGCGTCCGAACGCCCGTTGCTGCCGCTGGACGCCTTCCGCGGCCAGGATCTGATGTTCTACCAAGCCGGCAGCCCGGTGTACCGCACCCTGGTCGCGCGCGACTCGCGCTGGCAGCTGCTGGGCGAACAGGGCGAGGTGGCTGAGGAGCCCGCTGGCATCCAAGCCTATCCAGACTATCTGTACCGCCAGCAGCCCTGAGAGCTTGTTTCAAGTCCGGACCGGCAGACTGCCTGCCTCCGCTTCGCGGATCTCGCGCGCCAGGAAGTAATTGAGCGCGGTGCGCAGCACGGCGATGGCGCCGAGCTTGCCGATCTGGTCCCAGCTGGGCGCCACCGCGGTGGACAGGATGTCGGCCGCCAGCTGCAGCTCCAGCGCCAGGGCGAGGAAACGCGCGAAGGTCAGCCGCAGCCGGTTGTAGTCGCTAGGCAGCCCGGCCAGGGTCTGCCGCAGCCAGCGGCCCGCCACCAGCAGCACGCCGGCGGCGATCGCCAGCGCGCCGCAGGCCTCCACCGCCAGCTTCAGCCACAACGCCAGGTTCTGCACCAGCTCTTCGACGCCGGCCTGTTGCGGGGAAATCCACATATCGCACTCCTGTTTCCGGACAAGACAAAGGCCCCGCCGCGGCGGGGCCTTGTTGTCAGAACCGGACGACCGCGTTCGGTTCCCTCAGCCGAACAGCACGATGCCCCAGACCGTGGCCAGATTGATCAGGCCCAGCAGCTGGGCGGCGCTGCCCATGTCCTTGGCCCGCTTGGCCAACGGATGGCGCTCCAGCGAGGTGTGGTCGACCGCCGCCTCGATCGCGGAATTGAGCAGCTCGATGATCAGCGTGGCCAAGCTGCTGGCCACCAGCAGCGCGCGGGCCAGCGGCGTGGTGTGGACGATGAAGGCGGCCGGGATCAGGATCAGCGCCAGAATGGTCAACTGGCGGAACGCGTCCTCATGGCGGAACGCCGCCTTCAGACCGTCCAGCGAATAGCCTAAGGCATTGACCAGCCGGGTGATGCCGGTCTTGCCCTTGAACGGACTCTCCTGCGGTTTTCCCATCATCGCTCCACAATCCGGCGGCGCCGGCTTTCAAAAGACCGGCATGGTAGCGCGGATGCGCCGCGCGGCAAAGCGCTCAGTGCTGGCAGCGCCGCTCCAGCGCGTCGAGGTACTGGCCGGCGACGTTGATGCCGGCCTGGTCCATGATCTCGCGGAAGCAGGTCGGGCTGGTGACGTTGACCTCGGTCAGGTAGTTGCCGATCACGTCGAGGCCGGCCAGCAGGATGCCGCGCTTCTTCAGCTCCGGCCCCACCGCCTCGGCGATCTCGCGGTCGCGCGCGCTCAAGGGCCGGGCCTCGCCGCGGCCGCCGGCCGCCAGGTTGCCGCGGGTTTCGCCGGCCGCGGGAATGCGCGCCAGGCAGTGGTCGACCGGCACGCCGTCTATCACCAGGATGCGCTTGTCGCCGTCGCGGATCTCCGGGATGTAGCGCTGCGCCATCACCGTGCGCTTGCCGCGCCAGGTGATGGTTTCGATGATCACCGACAGATTGGGATCGTCCGGCTTGACCCGGAAGATGCTGTCGCCGCCCATGCTGTCCAGCGGCTTCAGGATCACGTCCTGGTGCTGGTTGACGAAGGCGCGCAGGCGATGGGCCTCGCCGGTGATCAGCGTCGGCGAGATCAGCTCCGGGAAGTGCAGGATGGCCAGCTTCTCGTTGAAGTCCCGCAGCGCCTGGCCGCTGGTGAACACCTTGACCCCCTGCTCCTCGGCCAGCGAGAACAGCTGGGACGCGTACAGGTATTCCATGTCGAACGGCGGGTCCTTGCGCATCACCACCGCGCTGAAGGCGGTCAGCGGCTGGCGCAGCTTCTGGCCCAGCTTGTACCAGTTCTGGCGATCCTCTGTGATGGCCAGGTCGCAGGCGTCCACCTGCAGGCGGCCGCCCTCCACCGACAGCTGGCGCGCCTCGGCGAAGCTGAGCGCGTGGCCGCGGCGGTGCGCCTCCTCCATCATCGCGAAGGTGGTGTCCTTGTAAATCTTGAAATGTTCCAGCGGGTCGGCAATGAACAGGATGCGCATGTCTATGCTCCAGCGGGGGTTATTCGGCGTCCGGATCGGTGGCTTCCAGCTCCAGCGAGGCCGCCAGCAGCGCCAGCCGCGAGATCACGCCGTAGGCGTAGAAGCGGTTGGGCGCGCAGTCGGGCAGGCCCTTGCGGTCCGGCAGGCAGGCCGTCTCGAACGACAGCGGCACGAAATGCATGCCCGGCGCGTTCAGGTTTTCGTCGATGCCGCGGCCGGTGTGCACGCGGTAGAAGCCGCCGATCACGTAGCGGTCCATCATGTAGACCACCGGCTCGGCCACCGCCTCGTTGACGGTCTCGAAGGTGTACACGCCCTCCTGGACGATCACCTCGGACACTTCCAGGCCTTCCTTGACCACCGACATCTTGTTTCGCGCCTTGCGGTTGAGGCCGATCACCTCGTCCGGACTCTTCACGCTCATCACGCCCATGCCGTAGGTGCCGGCGTCGGCCTTGACGATGACGAAGGGGTCGTTGTCGATGCCGTATTCGCGGTATTTGCGGCGGATCTTGTCCAGCATCTGCGACACGGTCTCGGCCAGTTGCTCCTCGCCGGCGCGGGCGTGGAAGTCCAGGCCGCCACAGCTGGCGAAATAGGGGTTGATGGTCCACGGGTCGATCGAGATCAGCCGGGCGAACTCGTCGCTGACCCGGTTGTAGGCCTCGAAGTGGTGGGTCTTGCGGCGCACCGCCCAGCCGGCATGCAGCGGCGGCAGCAGCGTCTGCTCCAGGTTCTTCAGCTGGTCGGGGATGCCGCCGGACAGGTCATTGTTGAGCAGCACCACGCAGGGGTTGAAACCGTCGGCCAGCACCAGGCGGTTGCCGCGGCGCTCCAGCGGCTCCAGGGTGAGCTTGTCGCCGTTGGCGGCGACCAGCTCGGTCGGCTCGGTGATCTCGGGATTCAGCGAGCCCAGGCGCACCTTCAGCCCGGCCTGCTCGAAGATGTGCACCAGCGTGGCGACGTTCTGCAGATAGAAGGTGTTGCGGGTGTGGTTTTCCGGAATCAGCAGGATGCTGCGCGCTTCCGGGCATACCTTGTCCACCGCGCTCTGCGCAGCTTGCACCGCCAGCGGCAGGAATTCCGGATTCAGATTGTTGTGGCCGCCGGGAAACAGGTTCATGTCCACCGGCGCCAGCTTGAAGCCGCTGTTGCGCAGGTCCACCGAGCCGTAGAACGGCGTGGCGTGGGCATGCCACTGGCTGCGGAACCAGTGCTCGATCTGCGGCTGGGCGGCCAGGATGCGGCTTTCCAGCTCGTAAAGCGGACCGGTGAGAGCGGTGGCCAGGTGCGGAACAGGTGGCATGATATCCCCTTGGAACGGACGTTGAATTCGCTAATGGTGGGGGTGGCGACAGTCATATTCAAGTGCCGGCGCTCAATGCGGCCCGCCAGGCAGGCGAAAATCCGGCAGCCGCGGCCCCAGCCGCAGAGCGGCGGCAGACAGTCCCGCGCCGGAGGAATCTCCTCGCCCTTCGCCAGGACTCTCATCATAGCCCGCCGGACAAACAAAAAGGCGCCGCGAAACGCGGCGCCCTCCAAGGCATGACGGCCAGGCCGGATTACAGCGGCCATTCCTCGCCATAGGCTTCGAAGTAGATGTCCTTCAAAGAGTCCCAGTCGAAGAAGTGATTCTGGCAGCCCGGCGTGGTGACCTTGATCGCGCCGATCACATTGGCCAGGCGGCCGGTGATCTTCCAATCCACCCCGCGGCTGATGCCCCACAGCAGGCCGGCGCGGAAGGCGTCGCCGCAGCCCATCGGATCCACCGGCTTGATGGGCATCTGCACGCGCGGGATCAGGTGCACGGTGTCGTCGACGTAGATCTCGGCGCCCTTGGAGCCGCGGGTGACGATCAGCGCCTTCACCTTCTTGCGCAGGTCGTCGACGGTCAGGCCGGCGCGCTCGCGCATCAGCTCGCTCTCGTAGTCGTTGATCGCCACGTAGCTGGCCAGCTCGACGATCTCGTGGATCTCGTCGCGCGACAGCAGCGGCAGCTCCTGGCCCGGATCGAAGATGAACGGGATGCCCGCCGCCGCCAGTTCCCGCGAGTGCTGGATGAAGGCGGTGTAGCCCCCGGGCGACAGAATGGCCAGCTCGATCGGGTCCTTGATGTCGGACACGTGGTTCTCGGTGGCGAAATCCATCGCGCCCGGATGGAAAGCCATCAGCTGGTTGCCGTCCTTGTCGGCAATGCCGAAACATTGCGGGGTATACTGCTTGCGGATCAGGCGGATGAAGCGGTCGTCCACGCCCACCCGCTTCAGGTGCTGGCGATATGGCTCGAAGTCTTCGCCCACCACGCCCATCACGATCGGCGTCTCGCCCAGCAGGCACAAGCTGTAGGCGATGTTGCCGGCCATGCCGCCGAATTCGCGGCGCATCGTCGGAGCGAGGAAGGTGGTCGAAATCTTGTGCAGCTGATCCGGCAGGATCTGGCTGTCGAATCGGCCATGGAACGAGAACAGGGTATCGTATGCGAGCGCCCCGCAGACGAGGATAGACATGCCCACTCCGCAAAGTAATCAATCGAACATTTTAACATAAAGTTTATTTTTCGATCATCCCCGGAGAGCCGCAAGTTGCGGAAATCCAAGACAATTCCAATGACATCACAGGAAAAGCCGATGAACACCAAACGCTTGTTCGCCTCCCTGCTGCTGGCCGCGCTGCCGCTGGCCGCCCACGCGGCGCCCTCGCTGGAGCAAAGCCGCTTCGCCGACCTCAACGCCAAGCCGGTGGCCGTGTCCGCCTACAAGGGCAAGGTGACGGTGCTGAACTTCTGGGCCACCTGGTGCGGCCCTTGCCGCGAAGAGATGCCGATGCTGAACGGCCTGCGCAAGAAGCTGTCGCCAAAGGGCGTGGAGGTGGTGGGCGTGGCGCTGGACAGCAAGGAGCAGGTGGAGCCCTTCGTCAAGCAGCTGAAGATCGGCTACCCGATCCTGCTGGGCAACGACGACACGCTGGACCTGATGCGCGGCCTGGGCAACAAGACCGGCGGCCTGCCGTACACGCTGGTGCTGGACCGCCAGGGCAAGGTGGCGGCGACGCTGACCGGCAAGCTGGACGAGAAGAAACTGGAAGCGGCGGTCAAACCCTACCTGTAATCGCTTCTCCCGCGGCCCTTCCCTCATGCAGAAAAGGGAGGGGCCGGCTCTTCGCCAACCCGCTCCCCTCGCGCGGCTTATCCCGCGCGCCGCAAGCGAACCCGCTCCATCAGCTCCGCCATCTCCTCCGGCGCTTCCCGCTCGATCAGCCAGTAGCGGCGGCAGTCTCCGGTGCGGCCTATCCAATCGCCCTCCACCAGCTCGCGCCGGATCAGCACGTGGTCGCCGAAAGCCTCCAGCGCGCGGATGGCCGCGTTGACCGCTGGCTCATCCCACGCTTCGCCGCGCGGCAGGCCCGACCACAACGCCCACAGGCAGGCGCGCTGCTCGCTGAATTTCTTCGGCCAGCGCAGCAGCCGGCCTTCGTCGTCGAAATGGCGCAACAGGCGGCGGACGTCATTCGACACGGTTTGCGGCTCGGCCGGCGCCGGGCGGTCGTGCTCGGCTCGCAGGTGCTGGAAATTCTGGAAGCCGGCTGAGCGGGCCAGCATGTTGAGGATCTGCAGATGGCCGGGCGCTTCGGCCTCCGCCATCCATTGCCGCTTCAGGGAACGGGCAAGGGACGAGATATCGCTGCTGTAGAACGGATAAACGGTGCGAGACATGGTTCGAATCCTGTCTGCGTGCCAAGGTCGGGAAGGACTGCCGCGGTCGCCGTTGCGGCCTGGCACGAGTTCGAGCCAAGCGAGATGATGGATGCTGCAAGCCAAGACAGGTTTAGCGTGGCGAAATCGCCGGCGACGCCTGGGTGAACTGTTGACCCGCCGCCATGCTAACACCATGGCATGGCCTTGCAAAGCGCGGCGGCGGACCGGCGCAAAAAAGCCGACGCGGTCGCGTCGGCTTTTTGTTTGGCTGCCGGATCAGGCGATCAGGCTAGGCGGCCGTGGCACTGCTTGTACTTCTTGCCGCTGCCGCAAGGGCAGGCGTCGTTGCGGTTGATGCGCAGGCCTTGCGAGGCCAGCGCTTCCGGCGACAGCGGATTGTCCTCGTCGTCGCCCAGCGCCGAACCCGGCTCGGCGTGCTGCATCTCGAAGTCCGGCAGCGAATGCGGCTCCACCGCGTCCACGTCTTCCTGGCCGCGGATCTGCACCGTCATCAGCACTTGCACCACGCTGCGCTTGATGCGCTCCAGCATGTCGGCGAACAGCTCGAAGGCCTCGCGCTTGTACTCCTGCTTCGGGTTCTTCTGCGCGTAGCCGCGCAGATGGATGCCTTGGCGCAGGTGGTCCATCGCCGCCAAGTGCTCGCGCCAGTGGTTGTCCAGCATCTGCAGCACCAGGCTGCGCTCGAACTGGCGCATCACGCCGTCGCCGGCCTGCTCCACCTTGGCCTGGTAGGCGGCGGCGGCCATGTCGACGATGCGCAGGCGGATCTGCTCGATGTCCAGATTCGGCTCGGCCTTCAGCCACTCGGCCACCGGCGCTTCCAGCAGGAAGTCGGACGCCAGCGTCTTCTCCAGGCCGGCCAGGTCCCACTGCTCTTCCAGCGATTCCGGCGGCAGGTGCAGGTCGACCAGGTCGGAGATCACGCCTTCGCGCATGTTCACCACCACGTCGGACACGTCCTCTTCCACCAGGATCTCGTTGCGCTGCTGGTAGATCACCTTGCGCTGGTCGTTGGCGACGTCGTCGTATTCCAGCAATTGCTTGCGGATGTCGAAGTTGCGGCCTTCCACCTTGCGCTGCGCGTTCTCGATCGAGCGGCTCACCCACGGATGCTCGATGGCCTCGCCTTCCGGCATCTTCAGGCGATCCATGATCGCGGCGACGCGGTCGGAGGCGAAGATGCGCAACAGCGGATCTTCCAGGCACAGGTAGAAACGGGACGAGCCCGGATCGCCCTGGCGGCCGGAACGGCCGCGCAGCTGGTTGTCGATGCGGCGGGACTCGTGGCGCTCGGTGCCGACGATGTGCAGGCCGCCGGCTTCCAGCACCGCGGCGTGGCGTTGCTTCCACTCGGCGCGGATGGCTTCGATCTTGGCTTGCTTGTCGGCGTCGGACAGGCTGTCATCGGCCTCCACCGCCTTGATTTCCGGCGCCGGGTTGCCGCCCAGCACGATGTCGGTGCCGCGGCCGGCCATATTGGTGGCGACGGTGATCACGCCCGGACGGCCGGCCTGGACCACGATGTCCGCTTCGCGGGCGTGCTCCTTGGCGTTCAGCACATTGTGCGGCAGCTTGGCCTGGGACAGCAGATTGGCCACCAGCTCCGAGTTTTCGATGCTGGTGGTGCCCACCAGCACCGGCTGGCCGCGCTCGTGGCAGTCCTTGATGTCGGCCAGGATCGCTTCGTACTTCTCCTTGGCGGAGCGGTACACCTTGTCCTGCGAATCCTTGCGGATCATCGGCTTGTTGGTCGGGATCACCACGGTTTCCAGGTTGTAGATGCTCTGGAATTCGTAGGCCTCGGTGTCGGCGGTGCCGGTCATGCCGGACAGCTTGCCGTACAGGCGGAAGTAGTTCTGGAAGGTGATCGACGCCAGCGTCTGGTTCTCGCGGTTGATCTCCACGCCTTCTTTGGCCTCCACGGCCTGGTGCAGGCCGTCGGACCAGCGGCGGCCCGCCATCAGGCGGCCGGTGAACTCGTCGACGATCACCACCTCGCCGTCCTGCACCACGTAGTGCTGGTCGATATGGAACAGCGAATAGGCGCGCAGCGCGGCCATCAGGTGGTGCATCAGCGTGATGTTGGTGGCGGAGTACAGGCTGTCGCCTTCCTTCAGCAGGCCGAGGCGGGTCAGGATTTCCTCGCTGCGCTCGTGGCCGGCTTCGGACATCAGCACCGAGTGGGCCTTCTCGTCCACCCAGTAGTCGCCTTCGCCTTCTTCGGTTTCCTGGCGGACGAGCAGCGGCGGCACCGCGTTCATGCGCTGGTACATGTCGATGTTGTCGTCGGCCGGGCCGGAGATGATCAGCGGCGTGCGCGCCTCGTCGATCAGGATGGAGTCCACTTCGTCGACCACGGCGAAGGCCAGCTTGCGCTGCACCTTCTCTTCGACGCTGAACACCATGTTGTCGCGCAGGTAGTCGAAACCGAACTCGTTGTTGGTGCCGTAGGTGATGTCGCAGGCGTAGGCGGCCTGCTTGTCGTCATGGGCCATCTGCGACAAATTCATGCCGACCGACAGGCCGAGGAAGTTGTACAGCGGCGCCATGATGCCGGCGTCGCGGCTGACCAGGTAGTCGTTGACGGTCACCACGTGGACGCCGTCGCCGGACAGCGCGTTCAGGTAGACCGCGAGCGTGGCGACCAGGGTCTTGCCCTCGCCCGTCTTCATTTCGGGGATCTTGCCCTGGTGCAGCGCCATGCCGCCGATCAGCTGCACGTCGAAGTGGCGCATGCCCATCACGCGGCGCGAGGCCTCGCGGCAGACGGCGAAAGCCTCGGGCAGCAGGTCGTCCAGCGTGCCGCCCTTGGACAGGCGATCGCGGAATTCCTGGGTCTTGGCGGCCAGCGCCTCGTCGGACAGCGCCTGCATCGCCGGCTCCAGCGCGTTGATGCGCGCCACCTCTTGGCGATATTGCTTGAGCAGACGATCGTTGCGGCTGCCGAAAACCTTCTTGAGTAGCGAAGAAATCATGTAGTCGAATCCAGAAACCAGCGGGCCGTTGGGAGTGTCCGCAAAAAATGCTGAAAAGTGTAGCACATTCGCAGACAAGGTTATGGGGGCATCCATGCGCCACATCAAGATGTGAGTCGAGAAATCGCTGTTGGTTTTACGCGACGCTCGCTTAGAGCAAACGCTCGATTCAATTGACCGCCCCATTCATGCAACTTAAATATTGACCCGCGATAATCCGCAACTTTGTTCATTCCTACAACAAGCGACAATCTCGGGAGAAACGATGGATAGGCGGCAATTCCTCAAGTGGGGCAGTTTCCTGACGGTATCGGTGGCCGCGGCGGGCTGCGGCGGCGGCTCGGACAGCTCCGATTCGGGCAGCCAGCGCCAGCTCGCGGCCGGCCAGGGCTTCGGCCTGGGCGTGGCGTCCGGCGATCCGCGCCCGGACAGCATCATCCTGTGGACCCGCGTCGACGGCGGCGATGGCGCAGCCTCGCTGTCGGTCACCGTGCAGCTGTCGGACAAGGCGGACTTCTCCAACCTGCTGGTCAACCAGGCGCTGAGCGCCGATCCGGGCTGGGACTACACCGTGCGCCACAAGGTGACCGGCCTGGCCAGCGCCACCACCTATTACTACCGCTTCCTGACCGGCAAAACCGTCAGCGCCACCGGCCGCACCAAGACCGCGCCGGCAGCCGGCACCCCGCTGTCGCAGCTGAAGTTCGCCTATATCACCTGCCAGGACTGGAGCGTCAACCACTGGGGCGCCTTCGACGAAATCGTCCAGCTGGACCTGGATTTCGTGATGCACGTCGGCGACTACATCTACGAAACCGTCGGCGCCGGCTTCCAGACCGGCAACAACGAAACCCGCCACCCGCCGCTGACACTGCCCAACGGCACCAAGCGCGCCGACGGCGCGATCTACGCCACCACGCTGGCCGACTATCGCTACCTGTACAAGAGCTACCGCGCCGATCCGCGCATCCAGGCGGTGCACGCCAATTTCCCGGTGATCTCGATCTGGGACGACCACGAATTCTCCGACGACTGCTGGCAAGACCGCCAGGTGTACTACCCCGGCGACGACAGCGCGCCGCAGACGCCGCGCCGTCGCAGCGCCAACCAGGCCTGGTTCGAATACACGCCGGCGGATGTCCAGCTAGACCTGGCCAATCCCTCGTTCCAGAACATCCAGATCTACCGCAGCTTCGCCTTCGGCAACCTGGCCACGCTGGTGATGACCGACCAGCGCCTGTACCGTTCCGACCACATCATTCCGGAAACCGCCGTGCCCGACACCGGCCTGGCCAATCTGGGCAGCCGCTATTTCGTGCCCAAGGCCGCGCTGGCCCAGGCCGAGGCCGCCAAGATGGCCTCCACCGGCGGCAACCTGCTGAACGTGTCCATCCTGGGCACGGCCCAGCGCGCCTGGTGGCAGCAGCAGATGCAGGGCGCCGCCACCACCTGGAAGCTGTGGGGCAACGAGGTGTCGCTGCTGCGCATGGGCGTGGACGGCACCATGGCGGTGGCCAGCCTGCTGGAGCAGGGCCTGTCGGCCGCGCTGGCGCAGAATTTCGGCCTCAACCTCAGCGCCGCCCAGCAGCAACAGCTGACCGGCGCGCTGTATCAGGACCTGCTCGCCGCCGACACCAGCGGCGCGACGCCGGTGCTGAGCTACGCCAACACCCAGCCGCTGCTCGCCGGCTTCAGCGGCGGCGCCATCAGCGCCGGCGTGTTCGCCGCCTCGGTGAAGCCGGTGCTCAACGGCAACCTGCCGCCGAGCATGCTGCTGAACCAGTACATCCTCAACGCCGACCAGTGGGACGGCTACAACGCCGAGCGCAAGGCGCTGATGGCCTTCCTGAAGGGCAACGGCATCGGCAACGTGGTGGGCATCACCGGCGACATCCACGCCTTCTTCGCCGGACAGGTGTATGACGACTTCGACGCCGCCAGCCCGACGCCGGTGATGGTGGACCTGGTCACCGCCGGCATCTCCAGCAACTCCTTCTTCAGCTATTTCAAAAACGTGGTGGACACCGTGCCGGCCTTCGCCAAGGCCGCGCCGCTGATCTACCAGACGGTGAACGGCCAGACGGTCAACACCTTCACCGGCACGCTGCAAACCTTCAACCCGTGGCTGAAGTACGCCGACACCGACGCCCAGGGCTACGCGGTGGTGACGCTGACGCCGGGCAAGCTCAGCTGCGCCTTCCACAAGATGGCCAAGCTGGCGAACGGCGTCGCGCCGTCGCCGGCCACCGCCAGCGTCAAGACCGTCGAGGTGCTTGCCGGAACGCCGGCCGTCAACGTGCTGTAAGCGGTTTCTCTCCCCAAGGTTGGCCGCGCTTGCGCGGCCAACCATTTCAATCAGTACATTTCGTCACAAAATCCCTACAAAGCCTCCTGGTTTTTAACATTCGTTTTATGGCTTCTCTGGTAGCATCCATGCCCTGAAACCGGAAGGCGCGACGCCGCTTCCGGGATTGCTTGCAATGCTCTCCAGCACGGCTTTTGACATGGCGGACGCATCGTTGCGCGGCGCTCGGCATGCCGAACGTCGAGGACGCCATCCGCCACCCGCTCCAGAGTTGTCATAATAGAAGCGGGCCGGTTGCCGCCCGCCGCGATAAACATAGAAAACGGAGAGGCCTGATGACCACCGCCGTCCGCCACTTCATGCCCGCCACCGCCCGGCGGCTGATCCCCAACCGCTGGGACCTGATCGCGTTTCCGCTGATCCTGGGCTTCCTGTTGATGGCCACCACCGGCATCCGCGAAACCTGGGCTCCGATCACCGCGCTGCAGACCGCGCCGATCTCGCTGGAGCCCGGCAACCTGCCCGAATACGCGCTGCGCACCACGCTGCGGATGCTGGCGGCGATGGCCGCCGCGCTGGCCTTCACCCTGGTCTACGGCACGCTGGCCGCCAAGAGCCGCCGCGCCGGCCTCTTGCTGGTGCCGATACTGGACATCCTGCAATCGGTGCCGGTGCTGGGCTACATCTCGTTCACCGTCACCTTCTTCCTCGCCTTGTTCCCCGGCCGGGTGCTGGGCGCCGAATTCGCCGCCATCTTCGCCATCTTCACCAGCCAAGCGTGGAACATGACCTTCAGCTTCTACCAGTCGCTGCGCACCGTGCCGCGCGACTTGCAGGAGGTATCGGTCAACCTCAGGCTCACCGCCTGGCAGAAATTCTGGAAGCTGGAGGTGCCCTACGCCATGCCCGGCATGATCTGGAACATGATGATGAGCATGTCCGGCGGCTGGTTCTTCGTGGTGGCGTCGGAGGCGATCACCGTCGGCGACAAGACCGTGATGCTGCCCGGCGTCGGCTCCTACCTGGCGCTGGCGATCCAGAACAAGGATCTGGCCGCCGTCGGCTGGGTGATCCTGACCATGTCGGTGGTGATCCTGATCTACGACCAGTTCCTGTTCCGACCGCTGGTGGCCTGGGCCGACAAGTTCCGCCTGGAGGACACCGCCAGCCAGAACGCGCCGGAATCGTGGGTGCTGAACCTGATCCAGCGCACCCATTTCATCCAGCAGCTGCTCAAGCCCTTCGGCAAGCTGCTGAAGAAGACCGCCCGTCTGCGGCTGAACGTCAGTCTGCCCAAGGGCATCCACTCGGAAGACCACACGCCGGTGTCCCGCGGCATCGACGTGCTGTGGTGGGCGCTGGTGGCGCTGCTCGCCGTCGCCGTCGCCAGCAAGCTGGTGCACTTCATCGCCACCGAAGTCGGCGCCTGGGAGGTGCTGCGGGTGTTCGGCCTGGGTCTGATCACGCTGGTGCGCGTCAGCCTGCTGATCGCCGTCGCGTCGGTGATCTGGGTGCCGCTGGGCGTGCTGATCGGCCTGCGCCCCCGGCTGGCCGAAAAGGTCCAGCCGCTGGCGCAGTTCCTGGCCGCCTTCCCGGCCAACCTGCTGTTCCCGGTATTCGTGATCGTCATCGTCCACTACAAGCTGAACCCGGACATCTGGCTGTCGCCGCTGATCGTGCTGGGCACCCAGTGGTACATCCTGTTCAACGTCATCGCCGGCGCCACCGCCTTCCCCAACGACTTCAGGGAAGCCGCCGACAATTTCCGCATCCGCGGCTGGCAGTGGTGGCGCAAGGTAATGCTGCCGGGCATCTTCCCCTACTACGTCACCGGCGCGATCACCGCGTCCGGCGGCGCCTGGAACGCCAGCATCGTGTCCGAGTTCGTGTCCTGGGGCGACGACAAGCTGGCCGCCCACGGCCTGGGCGCCTATATCGCGCAAACCACCGCCGCCGGCGACTATCCCAAGATCCTGCTGGGCATCGTGGTGATGTCGCTGTTCGTGGTGCTGTTCAATCGCCTGCTGTGGCGCCCGATGTACGCCATCGCCGAAAACAAACTCCGTCTCAACTGAGGGGGCATCAAGCATGACTACCGAAAACAACGCCCTGGGACAGGAAATCTTCAAGCTGAAGAACGTCTGCCGCGGCTTCTCCAAGGGCAGCGACGAGATCCAGGTGCTGGACGATGTGAACCTGACGCTGCGCGAAGGCGAGATCGTCGGCCTCCTGGGCCGCTCCGGCTCCGGCAAATCCACGCTGCTGCGCATCATCGCCGGCCTGATCCCGCAAAGCGGCGGCGAGGTCAACTACCAGGGCAAGCCGCTGAAGGGGCCGGCCGAAGGCGTGGCCATGGTGTTCCAGACCTTCGCGCTGTTCCCGTGGCTGACCGTGCTGCAGAACGTGGAGGCCGGCCTGGAGGCGCTGGGCGTGGACGCCAAGGAGCGCCGCCGCCGCGCGCTGGCCGCGATCGACCTGATCGGCCTGGACGGCTTCGAGAACGCCTACCCGCGCGAGCTGTCCGGCGGCATGCGCCAGCGCGTCGGCTTCGCCCGCGGCCTGGTGGTCAACCCGACGCTGCTGCTGATGGACGAGCCGTTCTCGGCGCTTGACGTGCTGACCGCCGAGACGCTGCGCACCGACATGCTGGACCTGTGGAGCGAAGGCCAGCTGCCGATCAAGTCGGTGCTGATCGTCACCCACAACATCGAAGAAGCGGTGTTCATGTGCGACCGCATCCTGGTGCTGTCGTCCAATCCCGGCCGCGTGGTGGCCGAGATCAAGGTGCCGTTCCCGCACCGCCGCAACCGGCTGGACCCGGCCTTCCGCAAGATGGTGGACGACATCTACGCGCTGATGACCGCGCGCCGCAGCGCCCACACCCTGCACAAGCTGCCGCTCGAGATCGGCAGCCACCTGACCGAGGTGTCCACCAACCTGATGGCCGGCCTGATCGAGGAGGTGGCGCAGGAGCCCTACTTCGGCAAGGCCGACATGCCGGAAATCGCCGAGAAGCTGCTGCTGGAGGTGGATGACCTGTTCCCGGTGGCCGAGGTGCTGGAGCACCTGGGCTTCGTCGAGCTGAAGGACGGCGACATGCTGCTGACCGCCGCCGGCAAGCTGTTCGCCGACTACGGCACCCAGGAGCGCAAGGTGATGTTCGCCGAGCACCTGTTGCGCCACGTGCCGATGGCCGCCCACATCCGCAAGGTGCTGCAGGAGCGCCCCGGCCAGCGCGCGCCGCGGCTGCGCTTCGCCCAGGAGCTGGAAGACTCGCTGTCAGACCAGTCGGCCGAGGAGACGCTGGACACCGTGATCAGCTGGGGCCGCTACGCCGAAATCTTCTCCTACAACGACCACACCGAGACCTTCAGCCTGGAAGACGTCGAGGGCGGCCAGTAGCTTCGGCGAGCCACGACAACGGGCGCCCGGACGGCGCCCGTTTTGTTTCGCCGGCCGCAAGCCTGCTCGATGCTACAATACGGCATCGACCGTTTCCCCACACGCCCATGTCCGGACGCCCGCTCAACGACATCACCCGCCAGGATCAGACCCTGGCCCGCCTCTCCGCCGCCGCGCACGAGTTGATGGCGCTGGACCGCGCCTTCAAGAAGCTGATTCCGCCGGCGATGGGCGAGGCTTGCCGCGCGGTGCGCATCCGCGACGACGAGCTGGTGATCCACGCCGACAACGGCATCGTCGCCGCCCGGCTGCGGATGACCGCGCCCGGGCTGCTGCCGCAGCTGGCGCAGCAGGGCTATCCGGCGTCCAAGGTGCGGGTCAAGGTGGCGCTGCAACTGGTCCGCGTCAAAAAGCCGAAGACCCTGGCGATCAGCGAAACCGCGCTGGACGGCATGGAGCAGGCATCCGACTGCATCAGCCACCCCGACGTCAAGCGCGCGCTGCAGCGGCTGATCGCGCGCCAGCGCCGCGGCTGACTGTACCGACAGCCAGTTTTCCCGCCGCGGCGTTTCGACGCCAATAGTCTCCTTTCGATTGATCTCCGCAGGAAGCGCCATGACCGCTCTGCAACGCTTCTCTCCCGATCACCCCGCATCCTGCATCGCGGCCGCGCTGGAGCGCGACGGCGGCGTCATCATAGAAGGGCTGCTCTGCCCCGAGCGGCTGGCCCGCTTCCGCGCCGAGCTCTTCCCGCTGCTGGACGCCGCGCCCGACTGCCAGGGCGACTTCTACGGCTACGCCACCCGCCGCCTGTCCGGCCTGATCGCCCGCGTGCCCGTCTGCCGCGAGCTGGCCATCCACCCGCTGATCCTGCAGCTGATGGACATCATGCTGCTCAGGGGCTGCCGCGAATACCAGCTCAACCTGACCCAGGCGATACGCATCGGCCCGGGCGAGCCGCGCCAGTTCCTGCACAGCGACGCGCTGATGTTTCCGGTCAAGGTTCCCGGATCGGAAACCATGATCAACTGCATGTACGCGCTGGACGACTTCACCGAGGACAACGGCGCCACCAACGTCGCGCCGGGCAGCCACCGCTGGACCGAGGAGCGGCTGCCGGACGAGAGCGAAGTGGTTCCGGCCGCGATGCCCGCCGGCTCGGTGCTGATCTATTTCGGCTCCGTCATCCACGCCGGCGGCGCCAACCGCACCGGCCAGCCCCGTACCGGCGTGGTGCTCAGCTACTGCCTGGGCTGGCTGCGCCAGGCGGAAAACCACTACCTGGCGGTGCCGCGCGAGCTGGCGCGCGAACTGCCCGAACGGCTGCAGCGGCTGCTCGGCTACTTCGTGCACGCGCCCAACCTGGGCAGCGTCGACGGCCAGGACCCGGTCGCGCTGCTGCGCGAGCCGCCGGCCGAGCCGCCGCGCTTCGCCGAATTCCTGCCGGAAGAAGCCAAAACGCTGCTGGCCGAGGCCCGCGCCGCCATGCAAAACGATTGATCGCCTTCAGATAGACATCAAAGCGGAGTAAAGTGGCGGTTTCCCGCTCTACGTCCAGCACCACAGGATAATCGCCATGTCCGAACACGATAAGCCCGAAACCACTCCCGAAACCGCGCCTCAGGACCCGTCGCGCCGCCGCCTGTTCGAAGGCCTGGCCGTCATCGGCGCCGCCGGCGTGCTGCCCGCCGTCGCCAGCCAGGCGGCCGACGCCGCGCCGGCCGCCCACGGCCCGCTGGACGACAGGCTGCGCCATCACGTGAAGAACGTGGTGGTGATCTACCTGGAGAACCGCAGCTTCAACAATCTGTACGGCAACTTCCCCGGCGTCAGGCATCCGCTGTCCAAGGCCCCGGCCGAAGCCTGTATCCAGCTGGACCGCGACGGCTCCAGGCTGAAGAACCTGCCCAAGATCTGGGGCGGCATGGTGCAGCGCGGCCAGACCGTGGCCGGCAAGTACTATCTGATCGAGGAGGACAAGATCCAGAACCTGCCCAACGGCCCGTTCCCGCTGAAGGACGCCGACGGCGAGCCGCTGCCGGAAGCCGTGATCACCCGCGACCTGTGGCATTTGTTCTACCAGAACCAGATGCAGATCAACGGCGGCAAGAACGACCAGTTCGCCGCCTGGGCCGACTCCGGCGCGCTGGTGATGGGCTATTACAGCGAAACCGCGAAGAACCTCAACCAGTGGAAGATCGCCCAGCAATACACGCTGTGCGACAACTTCTTCATGGCGGCCTTCGGCGGCTCCTACCTGAACCACCAATTCCTGATCTCCGCGCGCACGCCGGAATACTTCAACGCCAAGGACACCGCGGCGGCGAAGAAGATCGCCGTGCTGGACGACGGCCCCAAGGGCTACAAGCTGAAGGTGAAAGCGCCCAGCTCGGCGATGGACGGCCCGCCGCAATTCGTCAACAACGGCGCGATCACGCCGGACGGCTACGCGGTCAACACCATGGCGCCGCCGTTCCAGCCCAGCTACGTCAAGCCGGCCGAAGGCGGCGACAAGCGCTACGCGGACCCGGCCGACGCCAGCACCCTGCCGCCGCAAACCTACGACACCATCGGCGACCTGCTGTCGCGCAAGGGCGTGGCTTGGGCCTGGTACGGCGGCAGCTGGCAGGCGGCGCTGGACGGCAAGGGCGGTCCGGACGCGCCCAACTTCCAGTACCACCACCAGCCGTTCAACTACTTCAAGAACTTCGCGCCCGGCACCCAGGCCCGCGCCGAGCACCTGCGCGACGGCGGCCTGGGCGACAGCCCGATCAGCAACCGCTTCATCGCCGACGCGGTGGCCGGCAAGCTGCCGGCGGTGGCCTTCTACAAGCCGCAGGGCAATCTGAACATGCACGCCGGCTACTCCGACGTGGAGAGCGGCGACCGCCACGTCGCCAACGTGCTGCAGCACCTGATGAGCGGCCCGCAGTGGAAGAACATGGTGGTGGTCATCACCCACGACGAGAACGGCGGCTGGTGGGACCACGTGGCGCCGCCCAAGGGCGACCGCTGGGGCCCGGGCAGCCGCATCCCGGCCATCGTGGTGTCGCCGTTCGCCAAAAAAGGCCATGTCGACCACACCTTCTACGACACCACCTCGATCATCCGCTTCATCAGCCGCCTGCACGGCCTGCCGGAGCTGGAGGGCGTCAAGGTTCGCAACCAGGCCTTCCGCGAGCGCGGCGCGCAGCCGCCGGGCGACCTGACCGGCGCGCTGCAACTCTAAGCCCATGGCCGGTTCGCCCCCGCGGGCCGGCCGCCTTTTCCCCCATCATTCCGCGTGCGCACCTTGGAAAACCATAAAAACATGACTCGATACGTCCTACGCCTGTCCGTCCTGCTGCTGCTCGGCCTCCTGTCCTTCCGCGCCTTCGCCTGCGCCGAAGAGACGATGTACAGCCACCATTACGACCAGTGCATGGATCAGGCCGGCGGCGTCACCGCCGGCATGCTGGATTGCCTCTCGGCAGAACACGCGCGCCAGGACAAGCAGCTGAACGACACATACCGCAAGCTGATGGCCGCCTTGCCCGCCAAGCGCCAGCAAAGGCTGCAAGTCGCCCAGCGGCTGTGGCTGAAATACCGCGCCGCCAACTGCAGCGCCTACGTCGACCCCGACGGCGGCACCGCCGAATCGCTGGTGGGCGCCGACTGCGAGCTGGCGTCCACCGCCGCCCGCGCCGCCGAACTGACCCGGCTGCAACCCATCCCGCGCTGAATCCCTCGCCCCGCGCCCCGGCGCGGGGCCATCGCCGATCCCGCTGGCCCCGGCCCGGCCTGCCTCTGCATGCCCCTTGCCGGACAATAGCCAATCCACATTCCGACTGTCTCTGTTCGCTGTCGGCGCTTTGGTTTAAGCTGCAAACAATCAGAAAACAACAGCACCGGGACTCTTCGCCATGAACGTCAAAGAATACATGCAGCAGCTGGGCCAGGCCGCGCGCAAAGCATCGCGCCTGCTGGCCCGCGCCGACACCAACCAGAAAAACGCCGCGCTCCACGCCATCGCCGACGCCATCGTCCGCGAACAGGACGCGCTCTTGGCCGCCAACCGCCAGGACCTGGACGCCGCGCGCCAGGCCGGCCTCGACGACGCGATGCTGGACCGGTTGACCCTCAACGCCAAAGGCGTGCTGGCAATGGCCGACGGCCTGCGCCAGATCGCCGCGCTGCCGGACCCGGTGGGCGAAATCGACGAAATGAGCTACCGCCCGTCCGGCATCCAGCTGGGCAAGATGCGGGTGCCGCTGGGCGTGGTGGGCATCATTTACGAGGCCCGCCCCAACGTCACCGCCGACGCCGCCGGCCTGTGCCTGAAATCCGGCAACGCCACCATCCTGCGCGGCGGCTCCGAGGCCTTCCACAGCAACCAGGCCATCGCCGCCTGCGTGCACGAGGGCCTGGCCGCCGCCGGCCTGCCGGCCGAGGCGGTGCAGGTGCTGGCCACCACCGACCGCGCCGCGGTGGGCGAGCTGATCGCGATGCCGGAGTACGTGGACGTGATCGTGCCCCGCGGCGGCAAGGGCCTGATCGCCCGCATCAGCGCCGAGGCGCGGGTGCCGGTGATCAAGCACCTGGACGGCAACTGCCACGTCTACATCGACGACACCGCCAACCCGGACAAGGCGTTCAACATCGCCATCAACGCCAAGACCCATCGCTACGGCACCTGCAACACCATGGAAACGCTGCTGGTGCACAGCGCCTTCGCCGAATTCATGCTGCCGCGGCTGGCCAGCGCCTATTGGGAAAAGGGCGTGGAGCTGCGCGGCTGCGAACGCACCCGCGCCATCCTGGGCGAGCAGGTCAAGGCCGCCACCGACGAGGACTGGGCCACCGAATACCTGGCCCCGGTGCTGGCGGTGAAGGTGGTGAAGGACATGGACGAGGCGATCGAGCACATCAACCACTGGGGCAGCCACCACACCGACGCCATCGTCACCGAGGATTACGGCCGCTCGCGCCGCTTCCTGCGCGAAGTGGACTCGGCCAGCGTGATGGTCAACGCCTCCACCCGTTTCGCCGATGGCTTCGAGTACGGCCTGGGCGCCGAGATCGGCATCTCCACCGACAAGATCCACGCCCGCGGCCCGGTCGGCCTCAACGGCCTGACCAGCCAGAAGTGGATCGTGCTGGGCGACGGGCAGGTCAGACAGTAGGCCGCTTCCGGCCCTTGTGGCGCCTTCCCCTGGACTGCCGGCCAAACCAGCCGTCGGGAGGGGGAGGACGGAAACGCGCGCAAGGGTGTGGACAGGTCGCGCTGTCGACCACACCTCTGTGTGCTGCGCATCCAGATCCCGTGGCCTGCACTGCCTGCTCCGGCGCGTCCCCGCTCAAATGCGCTGCCGTTTTTGGCCGTCGCCAGCGTTAAGAGTCTGTTCGTCTTGATATTGCGGCAGCGGCCATTTCTGTCAAATACAGAGTGCGAAAAACAGCGCGCCGCAATGTCGCTCACGGCCAGGAACGTTTGGCAAAGCCACCCGCCGGCAGGGAATGGCCCGAAGGGCAGCCCGGCCGGCCCGGACTCAAAATCAAATCAATGGCTTGAGCTGCAAAACCTGTTGCCCGATGTTAAAAACGGCCTCCCCCTGGTTCAGCACATTGGCGCCAAGCAAACCATCCACCTCCTCCAGCCCCTTGGCTTTCAGCGAGGCGTTCACGCCGGCCAAGTCCATGGTCATCACCTTCTGCTGCCGCAGCGTGAAACGCGGGCCCAACTGCAGGCTGTCCAATAAGTAAAAATGGCTTTCGACGCTGCCTCCGACGCCATGCACCTGATCCGTTCCAGCCTGCCGGGCCAGATGGAACTTGGCGGCGTGCGCGTCATCGGTGACGAATGTCCCGTCCGCGGCCGTGTCGATGATGAAGCGCCCTTTCACGCCATTGACCACCCCCTCCACCATCAACTGCTCGCCTCCCAGCGACGTCAAGGGCAAGCGATCAAAGGCCGCCGCCGGCTTGGCGTCATTTCGCACGCGCAACTGCTGCTGCCCATAATCCAGCACCGCATGCTGCCCGGCCAGCACGTCCATGCCGATGACGCCATCCACCGCGGCAATCCCCTCCTCGGCCAAGCCTTGATTGATCGCGTCGAAATCCGTCAGATACACAGCCAGCTTGTCTGCCGCCAATCTACCGCCCCATTCCAGCGGCTTGTCGGCGGCCCGCTTTATCTCCGTCGTCCCGGCGGATCCATGCGAAGCCCTCGTTATCCCTTCATTTTCCAAACCAAACCGGGCCGCCTGCTTGCGATCCACGCAGGTCATCGACGCCCCGCTGTCGAGCAAGAAGCGGCCATCCACACCATTGAGACGCGCCTGGACCGCCATGAAGCCATTGGCTTGCCTCGTCAAGGGCACGCTGAATGGAATCTGCGCCGAATCGGCTCCGCTTGGCGCGGAATGCGCTTGGGAGGCAAAGCCGAAGGCGCCAGCCAGCAACGCCAGCAGTACATTTGTATTTGCTTTCATTTGATGTTCCTCTTCATTTTTATTGACACGCCAGCTCCCTGCTCAGGCCTGCGTAAAATTTGCTCGCTTCACGTAGCCGGAGCGGCAAACATTCAAATTGTCCGGTAATTGAAATTTTCAATGCCAAAATCATTAACTGTGATTTTCACGCGCGCATCTTCTTGGCGCCGCCTCTCCTATCGCGATATCAGACATCCCGCTCATTTCACGCGATAATCCCCCTTTGCCTCACAAGCTCGCCTTGCCAAAAACATGAAAACCCTGACCAACCAAGACCTCGCCGACCTGTCCGCCAAGGCCGCCTGTGCGCCGCGCCTGCGCGCCCACCACAACATCCACGCCGAGCTGGACGACGTCGTCCAGCGCCTAGCCATCGCCATGGAGCCGGGCACCTATGTCCGCCCGCACCGCCACCCCGGCAGCCCGGAATTGCTGATCATGCTGTCCGGCGCGCTGGACTGGATCGAATTCGACGCCGCCGGCGAAACCGTGGTCGCCCGCCACCGTCTGGGCGACGGCGGCGCGCGCGCGTTCGAGATGCCGGCCGGCACCTGGCATTCGGTGGTGTCGCTGGAGCCGGGCAGCGTGGTGTTCGAAGTGAAGCGCGGCCCATACCAGCCCCTGCCCGAGTCCGATCAGGCCGCCTGGGCCCCGATCGAAGGCGACGCCCGCGTCGCCGACATGCTGGCCTTCCTGCTCCGCTGCCAGCCCGGCGACCGCTTCGCGTAACATCGCTTAACATCTTGCCGCCGCGAATGACGGAACCCGCGGCGGCGGCCGGCCCACCAAAAGGCATTGTTTCACCAACCCATGCCCAAGCCGATGTTCGTATTCCGCGCCGTTCTTCCCCTCGTCGTCTCCTTGTCCCTGCTGGCCTGCGCCACGCCGCTGCGCGCCGCCCCCTCGCTCAGCCTGAACAGCCAGCGCCCGCCGCAGCAAGTGGCCGACTGCCTGCAGCAAGGCTTGCAAAAGCTGCATATCCCCGATGATTTCGTCGAGCGCCGCGACAAGCGCGACGGCAGCCGCAGCCTGGCGCTGCGCAACCCGGTCAGCGACGCCTCCGGCACTCGGGTAGACATCCTGCCGCAAGGGGAAGGCAGCCTGCTGGAGGTCAGATTGAACGGCATGCCGCTCAGCCCGGCCTGGAAGAAGCAGATTCACGGCTGCGCCCGCAAATGACTGTGGATAAGTCCAGCGTTCCGCGACTGGCTGTGGATGATCTGGATATCCCGGGATAAGACTGTGGGAAACTGTCAGGAAACCGCTTATTCCTTGCCGACTATGTGGGTAAGTGATTTCATCCACAACAGCCTGTGCATAATGTGGACAATTTCAGAACAAGCTGTGAATAAGCGCCAGCGGCGAAACCTGGCTGGCTTACCGAACCGCGTCGGCAGCGCGCCGCCCGCCCCGCGCGGTTACACTGACGGCATACGCCACAAACGGACTCGCCGATGACCACCGCCTCCCATCCCAAGTACGATCAGCACTACGCCGACGGCAAGGCCCGCCGCAGCCAATGCCCCCGCTCCAGCCAGGCCGAACTCCACCTGGCGCCGGAACGCGACGTGGTGGCTCAGGTGGAGTCCACCTCCCAGGGCCGGGTGCCGGCGCTGGTGCCGCTGCGCTACGCGCGCATGCACGCGTCGCCGTTCGCCTTCTTCCGCGGCATGGCGATGATCCAGGCCGCCGACCTGGCCGCCGGCCCCGACAGCGGCCTGCGCCTGCAAATCTGCGGCGACGCCCACTTGATGAACTTCGGCTTCTTCGCCTCGCCGGAACGGCAACTGGTGTTCGACATCAACGATTTCGACGAAACCCATCCCGGCCCCTGGGAATGGGACGTCAAGCGGCTGGCGGTCAGCCTGGTGCTGGCCGGCCGCAGCCGCGGCTTCGACGCCCAGGCCACCCGCGAGATCGTTCAGCGCCTGTCCGCCACCTATCGCCGCCGCATCGGCGCTTTCTCGCAGATGAGCCAGCTGGACCTGTGGTACTGCCGCGTCGATTTCGAACAATTGCTGTCCCAGGCCACCGACGAGGGCATGCGCCAGCAATTGAACAAAGTGGCCGGCAAGGCGCGCAACCAGACCCAGGAACGGCTGCTGCCCAAGATGACCGACCTTGAGGACGGCGGCTTGCGGCTGCGCGACAACCCGCCGGTGATTTTCCACCTCGACGACCGGAACGGCCCGTTGGCCGCCTGCGACGACTGGCTGGGCGGCGACAGCCTGGCCAAGATCCAGCGCATGCTGACCGGCTACATCGACACCCTGAAGGAAGACCGCCGCGAGCTGCTGCAACGCTTCCGGCTGGTGGACGCCGCCTTCAAGGTGGTGGGCGTCGGCAGCGTCGGCACCCGCTGCCTGGCGCTGCTGCTGCAGGACGACTACGACCAGCCGCTGTTCCTGCAGTTGAAGGAGGCGCGGCCGTCGGTGCTGGAGGCCTTCACCCAGCCGTGCGTGCACGGCAATCAGGGCAAGCGGGTGGTGTTCGGCCAACGATTGATGCAGGCCACCAGCGACCTGTTCCTGGGCTGGACCCAGGGCGCCGACGGCCATCACTTCTACATGCGCCAGCTGCGCGACATGAAGGCCGCCCCGGCGCTGGAAGCATTCACCAATGCCGAAGAGCTGGCCAGCTACGGCCAGGCCTGCGGCTGGACGCTTGCGCGCGCCCACGCCAAGTCGGGCGGCTGCGCGGCCGAAATCGCCGGCTATCTGGGGGAGTCGGACAAGTTCGACCAAGCGCTGGCCGATTACGCGCAGGCCTATGCCGACCAGGTGGAAGCCGACTACCGGCTGTTCGACGCCGCGGTGCGCGGCGGACGCTTGCCCACCGCCGCGGCATGACGATTGGCATTAGGGAAAATTGCGATGTTGCCAGTTGTGTCATGAACTAGACTGTAACAACAGAAACGCATAATCAGCCGGCGCCGGACCGTCCCCGACGGGCCCGCGCCGCCGCCGCATCTGCGGCGGCTTGTTCCCTTATACCTGAGTGTCGAAAATGCAGCTGAATACTCGCCTGATCATCATCATCGTCGCCAGCTTGGTGGCGCTGCTCGGCCTGTCCACCGTCGCCTTGCTTTCCACCCGCGCCACCCTGCATCAGGAAAAAAGCGAACAAATCGTCCACCTGCTGAAAATGGCCGAGAACAGCCTCACCCACTTCCAGCAGCTGGAGGCCAAGGGCATGCCGCGCGCCGAGGCGCAGAAGCAGGCCATCGCCGCGCTCTCCGCGCTGAAGGTGGACGACATCTACTTCTTCGGCCGCAACCGCGAGCACCGCGTGCTGTTCCACCCCAGCAAGGATCGCGTCGGCAAGCTGGACATGGGCAGCAAGCTGCCGGACGGCCGCACCACGGTGGAAGCCTACGACGATGCGATGAAGGACGCACACTACGGCGTGCTGGTGATCCAGACCAAGCGCAAGGGCAGCGGCGACGAGGAGTTTCCCAAGCTGAACGGCGTGTTCCGTTTCGAGCCGTGGGACTGGACGATAGGCACCGGCATCTTCATCGACGACATCGACCAGCTGTTCTGGAGCGAGGCGCGCACGCTGATGATCGTCGCCGTGGTCTGCGCGGTGGTGCTGGGCACGCTGGTGGGCTGGATGTCGCGCTCCATCCTGCAATCGCTGGGCGGCGAGCCGCGTTACGCCGCCGACGTGGTCAAGGCGATCGCCGACGGCGATCTCAGCGTGGAGATCGAAGTCAAAGGCGGGCCCAACAGCCTGCTTGGCGCGATGAACGACATGCGCGGCAAGCTGCGCCTGATGATAGAGGAGATCGGCCGCGCCACCTCCAGCATCAACCACTCCTGCCATCAGTTGTCCAGCGACATGGACAAGGTGCATGAGGTGTCCGGCATCGCCAGCTCGTCCACCACCTCGGCCGCCGCCGCCATCGAGCAGTTGTCGGTCAGCATAGACCACGTCAGCGCCAGCACCCGCGACACCGAGACCGGCGCGCGCGATACCGCCCAGCTGGCCAGCGAGGGCAAGACCCTGGCCGGCAACGCCGCCGACGGCATCCGCCAGATCGCCGACCAGATCCACGGCGCCAGCGACATGGTGGGCCAGCTGGCCGAACGCAGCCGCAGCATCAGCAGCATCGCCGAAACCATCCGCGACATCGCCAACCAGACCAATCTGCTGGCGCTGAACGCCGCCATCGAAGCCGCGCGCGCCGGCGAGATGGGCCGCGGCTTCGCGGTGGTGGCCGACGAAGTGCGCAAGCTGGCCGAGCGCACCGCCAGCGCCACCGACGAGATCAGCAGCATCGTGCAGGCGGTGATCAACGAAACCGGCAACGTCTCCGGCCGCATGGACGAGATCCGCCCCGCGGTGCAGGCCGGCGTCGAGCAGGTGCAGCAGGCCGCCGAAACGCTGGAGTCGATCAGCCGGCAGGCCAGCACCGCGCTCGAGCACGTGCACAACGTGGTGGTGGCGATGGGCGAGCAGAGCCAGGCCGGCACCAATATCGCCGGCAACGTCGAACAGGTGGCCGGCGTGGTCGAGGAAACCCAGAATTCGGTCAGCCACGCGGTGGAGGCGGTGCGCGACATCGACCAGCAGGCGACCAATCTGCACCAGACAGTCAGCCGCTTCCGGCTCTGAGCGCCGCGCGATACGTTTCCCTCCGCCGCGTCTTGAACTGCGGCGGCAGAACACTCGCCGCGAAGTTGTAAACCGGCTCCGGGCATCGCCGCACTTGCCGCCGCCGTTGCGGCTGGCATAATGGCTACGGGCACACGCTCCATGACAGCAAGAAAAAAAACTGAGGACAGACAGGAACCCCAGCACGCTTCAGTGGAGAATCGTATGTCTGATGCCCGCATGCCGGCAGGCCTCATCGAATGGCTGCAACACAGCAAGGCGCGGGACGTCGAGCTCGCCTTTGCCGACGTCCATGGTTTTCCCCGCGGCAAGACCCTGCCCGCCGCCGCCTTCATCAAGGGGCAGCCGCTGCGCATCGCGCGCGCGGTGCCGCTGCAAAGCTGTATCGGCGAATTTCCCGACTACAGCTTCTACGGCGAACACGATCCGGACGTCACGCTGACGCCGGACTACGACACGCTGCGTCCGGTGCCCTGGGCCAAGACTCCGCGCGCGATGGTGATCTGCGATTGCGTCGATCACGACGGCAGCCTGTCGCCGCTGGCGCCGCGCTCGGTGCTGAAGCAGGTGCTGGCGCGCTACGACGCCCATGGCTGGACGCCGGTGGTCGCGCCGGAGCTGGAGTTCTACCTGTTCGCCGCCCACGGCGACCCGGCGCAGCCGTTCCAGCCGCCCGCGCTCGCCAGCGGCCGCCGCGAAACCGGCTTCGACGCCTTCGGCTTCTCCGCGCTGGGCGAGCTGGAAGCCTTCTTCGACGAGCTGTACCAGGCCTGCGAGACGCTCGGCATCGCCACCGACACCTGCGTGCACGAGATGGGCCCCAGCCAGTTCGAGATCAACCTCAAGCACGGCGACGCGCTGAAGCTGGCCGACGACACCTTCCTGTTCAAGACCGCGCTGAAGGAAATCGCCCATCGCCACGGCCTCAGCGCCGTGTGCATGGCCAAGCCTCTGCCCGGCCAGCCCGGCAGCTCTATGCACATCCACCAGAGCGTGGTCGACCGCCAGGGCCGCAACGCCTTCAGCCGCGCCGATGGTTCGGAAAGCCCGGAATTCTTCAGCTTCATCGCCGGCCTGCAGCGCTTCCTGCCCGAGCTGATGCCGCTGTTCTGCCCCAACCCCAACTCCTACCGCCGCTTCGTCAAGGGCATGGCGGCGCCGGTCAACCTCAGCTGGGGGTTGGACAACCGCTCGGTCGGGCTCAGGGTGCCGGTGTCCGGCCCCGAGGCGCGGCGGGTGGAAAACCGCCTGCCCGGCTGCGACGCCAACCCCTATCTGGCGCTGGCCGCCAGCCTGGGTGCCGGCCTGGCCGGCATCGAGCGGAAGCTGGTCCCGGACGAGGCGGTGCACGGCAATGTGTTCAAGCAGCAGGCCGCCAGCCTGCCCACCACGCTGGACGCCGCCTGCGCCGCGATGGCAGCCGGCTGCGCCGAGGCGCTGTTCGGGCCCGACTTCAGCCGCGCCTATCTGGCGGTGAAGGAGGTGGAGCTGAACGACTATCACCGCCAGGTCACCGCCTGGGAGCGGCAGTATCTGGGATTCCTGGTCTAAAGCGTCCCAACGTTGATTGTTTGTCGACAGGCTCCACATCCCCTTCGGCCCGCGCCGGCAAGACAGCCTTGGCCCAGGGGCCTTTGAGCCGCCGTTTTTTCGATCGGCGGCGTCTGGGCCAAGGCTGTCTTGCCGGGGTTTCGCGGGCCGCAGGGGTCGCCTAGGGTCGTCGGGGAGCTGGCGAAACAGCTCCCCGACCTGCCCGGCGGGCAGCCCCGCCATGGAATCATTCGTCCGCGCAGCGGACTCCATAAACCAAACCGAACCCATGGCCTGGTTCGAGTCAGGCATGGCAGCCCGCGAGTTTGCCCTGGATCAATACCCGCGCTCGCCCGGCGAGACACCGCCGCCGCCATCGGAGTATGCTGAAGGCATCCCACCAAGCCGGTGTTTCGAAGGAGCAGCCCATGTATCGTCACATCATCGCCGCGATAGACGGCAGCAACAATTCCGACAAAGCCCTGCATGAAGCCATCCGCGTCGCCAAGTTCACCGAAGCCAGGCTGAGCCTGATCCACGTCGCCAGCCTGCGCGATCTGGCGGTCGACAGCCTGGGCGTCTACGCCGGCGACCCCGGCTACGATTTGGCGCTGGAGCAAGGCCAGGAAGCGCTGGCCCGCGCCCAGACCATCGCCCGCAACGCGGGCCTGACCGATGTGGTCAGCCATCTGGAGAAAAGCTGGGAAGGCGGCCATGACCTGGCCGATCTGCTGATAGGCTACGCCAGCGCGCAGCAGGCCGACCTGATCGTGCTGGGCACCCATGGCCGCAGCGGCCTGGCCCATCTGTTCCTGGGCAGCTTCGCCGAGGACATCCTGCGCCGCAGCCAGTGCCCGCTGCTGGTGGTGCGCAGCCTGGAAGACGACGACATCCGCGTCGAGTAAGTCCCGGCCAGAACGCCGGCCCCGATGCCATCGGGGCATCCATGCCATCCGGCCCGCCTTGCGCGGGCCTCGTCGTTTGTCAGCGGCGCTCGGCGTGGACGAAGAACTCGCGGTTGCCGTCGCCGCCCTTGATCGGGCTGTCGAACCAGGCCAGCGTCTTCATGTTCTGCTCGGCCAGCACCCGGTCTATCTTGTCCTTAACCTGCGGATACAGGCTTTCGTCGCGGACGATGCCGCCGTGGGACAGCCCTTCCCGCCCCACCTCGAACTGCGGCTTGACCAGGCTGAGCAGACGCCCGCCCGGCGTCAGCAGCGGCAGCGCCGACGGCAGCACCAGGCTCAGCGAGATGAAGGACACGTCGCACACCATCAGGTCGAAGCCGTCGCCCTCATTGACGGCCAGCAGCGCCGCGCGGTCCAGCGCGCGCGCGTTGACGCCTTCGAAATAGCGCACCCGCGCGTCTTCCCGCATCCGCGGGTGCAACTGGTCGTGGCCGACGTCCACGCCAACCACCCGGCGCGCGCCGGCCTGCAGCAGGCAGTCGGTGAAGCCGCCGGTGGACTGGCCGACGTCCAGCGCGGTCCAGCCAACGATGTCCAATCCGGCCGCGTCCAGCGCGCCGCGCATTTTCAGCCCGCCGCGCGACACGTAGCGGTCGACCTCGTCGGCGACGATGTCGAACGCCGCGTCCGCCGGAAATTTCTGGCTGGACTTGGCCACCACCGCGCCGCCGCAGCTGACGCGGCCGGCCGCCACCAGGTTCTGCGCGGCGGTGCGCGACGCGGCAAGCCCTTGTTCCACCAGCAAAATATCCACTCGAATCATGTCCGTTCCCGCTGCCCGAATTCCGATGAACGCGACAGGTTGGCGAAGCCGCCATCCGCTGTCAAGCGAAGCCGCCGACCCAGCCCGTTTGCATCAGATCTCGCAACAGATGTTTACAAGAAAATGCTAATAATGATAATCTAAAAAGCAATTCATTGATTTTATTCATATATTCAAACAGCCCCGCCGGCATCGGACAGAAAGCGCCCGCCCCATCCCGCGCGCCCTTATCCATCCATGCTGGCCCGCTCCGCCAGCGCCCGGCAGACAACGGCCGCTGGCGGCAGAGCCTCGCAGCGGGCTCTGGCCCGGACAAGGCTTTCGCGCCGGCCATCGCCGGTTTCGCCCGCGGCCCTGGCCGCGCCTCGCCATCCATCACGGCCGCGCGCCCCGCGCGGGGACGCGCGCCGCCATGCAAGGAGTACCGATGGTCCTACGCCTGTCGTTGTTGTTCGCCGTATTGTTCGCGCTCTGGGGCGCCGCCGCCCCCGCGCACATGACCGCCACCGCATCCGAGTGGCTGAGCTTCACCATTTCCCGCTTCGGCTGGTTCTACCTGCTGTCGGTGTTCGGCTTCCTGCTGTTCGCGCTCTACCTGGCCTTCGGCCGTTTCGGCCATATCCGCCTGGGCAAGGAGGACGACGAGCCAGAGTTCTCCCGCCTGAGCTGGTTTTCCATGCTGTTTTCCGCCGGCATGGGCATCGGTCTGGTGTTCTGGGGCGTGGCCGAGCCGCTGTCCCACTTCGCCACGCCGGCAAGCGCGTCCACCGCGCCGGAATCGGCCGAGGCCGCGCGGCTGGCGATGCGCCACGCCTTCTTCCACTGGGGCCTGCACCCATGGGCGGTGTACAGCCTGACCGCGCTGGCGCTGGCCTACTTCAAGTTCAACCGCGGCCAGAAGGGCCTGATCAGCGCCGCCTTCCGCCCGCTCTTGGGCGACCGCGTCGACGGCCCGGTCGGCACCGCCATCGACGTGATGGCGGTGCTGGCCACCGTGTTCGGCGTCGCCACCACGCTGGGCTTCGGCACGCTGCAGATCGAAAGCGGCCTGGAGATGCTGTTCGGCCTGACGCCGTCCGCCACCCTGACCGTGGCCATCGTCGCCATCGCCACCGCGCTGTTCCTGCTGTCGTCGCTGACCGGCCTGTCGCGCGGCATCAAGTGGCTGTCCAACCTCAACATCCTGCTGGCGGCGCTGCTGTTCCTGGCGGTGGTGGTCCTGGGGCCCACCGGTTTCATCTTCGACACCTTCACCACCACGCTGGGCGACTACCTGGGCAACCTGACCAGCACCAGCCTGCGGATGAGCCCGTTCACCCAGGGTACCTGGATGGCCAACTGGACGCTGTTCTACTGGGCCTGGTGGGTGACCTGGGCGCCCTTCGTCGGCATGTTCATCGCCCGCGTCTCGCGCGGCCGCACCGTGCGCGAATTCATCGTCGGCGTACTCCTGGTGCCGTCGCTGGCCAGCTTCGTCTGGTTCTCCGCCTTCGGCGGCACCGCGCTGGACCTGCAGCTGTTCGGCGGCGCCGACCTGGTGTCCGCGGTCAAGACCGACGTCTCCACCGCGCTGTACGTGATGTTCGAGCAACTGCCCGGCGGCCGCGTCCTGTCGCTGCTGGCGATGACGCTGGTGATCATCTTCTTCGTCACCTCGGCCGATTCCGCCACCTTCGTGCTGGGCATGTTCACCAGCGGTGGCGACCTGAACCCCAGCCACCGCGTCAAGCTGATCTGGGGCGTGCTCTTGGCCGCCATCGCGCTGGTGCTGCTGCAAAGCGGCGGCCTGAAGGCGCTGCAGGCGGTGCTGATCGTCAGCGCGCTGCCCTTCATGCTGATCATGATAGGCATGGCGGTGTCGCTGTACCGCGCGCTGGACGAGGAGGAGCACAACAGCCGCCTGCGCGAGATCCGTCGCCTGCGCCAGCTGGAAGCGCTGGGAAAACGCCAGCAGGATTGACCAGGCCGCGGGACGGCCGGCGGATTTGATGCGATCATGACAGTATTGTCTCGCCATGGAGGATGTATGGACACGCATCAACTCGACCCGATGGAGGTGCGCGTGCTGGGCGCGCTGCTGGAAAAGCAGGCGCTGACGCCCGACGCCTATCCGCTGACGCTGAACGCGCTGGTCGGCGCCTGCAACCAGCTGACCAGCCGCGAGCCGGTGATGCAGCTGTCCGAGGCCGACGCCAGCGCCGCGCTGGACGCGCTGATCGCCAAGAAGCTGGTGGCCGAGCGGCTGCCGGCCGGCAGCCGGGTGGCCAAGTACGAGCACCGCCTCAACTACGAGTGGAACATAGACGGCGCGCGGCTGGCCGCGCTATGCCTGCTGACGCTGCGCGGCCCGCAGACCGGCGCCGAGATCCGCGCCCGCGCCGGCCGCATCTACAGCTTCTCCGGCGTGGACGAGGTGGAAACCGCGCTGAACGCGCTGGCCGACAAGTACCCGCCGCTGGCGATGAAGCTGGAGCGCCAGCCGGGCGAGCGCGAGGCGCGCTGGTGCCACCTGCTGTCCGGCGAGCCGCAGATCGTCCCGGCCCCAGCCTGCGAAGTGATAGACGTGGGCCTGACCGGCCGGGTGGCGGCGCTGGAAGCCGAAGTGGCGGCGCTGAAAACCATGCTGCTGGCGCTGGAGCAGCGCCTGAGCAATTGACGGCTGAACTTGTTTTTTAGCAATTGGTCACTACCTGTTGTCGTTTGAACCAACAGGAATGGACCGCATGAAGCATTTCGCAATCGCCCTGGCGCTGGCCGGGCTGGCCGGCGGCGCCCACGCCGCCGACTACATGTTCGGCGCCGGCAACGGCACCCAGCAACTCACCCGCACGCCGGACGGTTTCGGCATCGGCCTCAATCTCGACTACCTGCGCGACGACCACAAGGGCAGCGCCGGCGGCGCCGGCCTGGAGTTCGCGCTGCCGCTGGGCCCGCTGACCGTGGCCGGCGGCGGCAAGCTGATGGCGCTGTCGCCGGACAGCGGCTCCGCCACCGCCGCGCTGGTCGGCGGCCGCGCCAGTTTCGACCTCGCGCCCAAGGTCAAGCTGTTCGGTCAGGCCTACTACGCGCCGAGCAGCTTCGCCAGCGGCAGCGTCGACCGCGTCAGCGATTACGCCGCCGGCGTGCGCTGGAACGTGGTCGGCCCGCTCAGCGTGGAAGCCGGCTACCGCTACTTCGACATCCGCCGCGACAACGACAGCCGCAGCCGCACGCTGGCCGACGGCGCCTACCTGGGCGCGGGACTGAGCTTCTAATCCTCGCCCGTCCTCCTCACGGCTCCCCAGGGAGCCGTTTTCTCTTCCACACGCCCGCCGAATCCACGCCTTCTTGAGCGCGATCAACCCCTTTTCCCGCAGCAAACTGTTTACAATATTCAAAAAAGATTATTCCTAACGTATACTATGCCGCCTCACATATGGCATACGTCTAAAAATCCATACAGATATGGTATGGATTACGAAAGGAATGCTTTCTTGAAATCCACGCTACGCTCCTTATGGCTGGCCATTGGCCTATTGCTGGCCGCAACGGCCTCCCATGCCGCCACAGTGACGTTCGCCGGCCTATCCTATTCCGGCGACAGCAAGTCCATTCCCGCCCGCTTTCCCTACAGCCTGAAGCTGGAAAAGACGCTGGCCGCGCGCGGCAACCCGCTGAACAAACAGCTAGCGGCCAAGCTGGCCGCCGACAAGCCGCTGCATTTCGACCTGAACCAGCAGGGCCTGACTTCGCTGAAGGGGCAGGACCAGGCCATCGTCGCCACGCTGCTGATTACCGGCGAGACCGTTTCCGCCGAACGCTTCGGCAATGTCGCCAAACTGATGACCCAGGTACGCGCCCAGGCGATGTTCTTCGATTTCAAGAACATGACCGTGCTGCGCGCCTATCCGCTCAGCTTCGCCTACTTGGACCTGATCGACCACTACCCCAGCGAGCGGGAAATGCACGATCGCTTCGCCGCGCTCTACTACGGCGAACAGGACAAGCCCGGCATTCTGCAGCGCTTCGCCGACATCATGCATGAGGCCGCCGTGCCCGATCAGGTTCCGCGCTTCCTGCAAGTCGCCAAGGTCCGCATCGGCGACGACGCCCGCAAGGCATTGCCCCCCGAGCTGACGCGCACGCCGGGCACCGCGGAAACCTGGGCCGCGGATCTGTTCGCGGAAAACCTCTCCAGCAAGACCGGCGTGCCGCTGCTGCCTTACACCAAGGGCTACGCCATCGGCAACACGCTGTCCATGCGCGTATCCGAGGGCGACGTGTTCATGCTCAAGCTGCCGGAGGCCGACTACGCCATCACCCTGGACATCCCTAAGCTCCGCCGCATCACCAGCGGAGAAGTGGCCGCCGGCACCAGCTATATCTACGGCGCCTACGCCCACGTCAACATCCAGGAGCCGGTATCCGGCAAGAACTATCTGGACGCCGACTTCAAGAACGGCGAGATCAAGCTGGTGCCGGCGTCGCAAGACACCATAGACGACTTCCCCGCCTATCACGAAGCCATCAAGGGCCTGTTCGCCAAGCTGGCCGACAATCTGGCCGGCAACCGCAATGGTTGGCTGAAATCGTCCACCTCCGCGTCCGACATCGACAAACAGATCCAATCCACCCAGCAATTACTGAAAGCCTGCAAATGATCCGTAGTCTCCTGATCGCATTCCTGATGCTGTTCGGCGCCCAGGCGTTGGCGGCGACCGCCACGGCCAAGGGCCAGGCGACCGTCAAATACGAGCCCTCGCTGTTCGGCAAGAAGGTCACGCCCGAAGTCCGCGCCCAGGCCGTGCTGCAGGCGCAGTTGAAGGCCATCGACAAGTACTATGCCGAGGCCGGCGACTCGCAGTCGCAGAACCTCGACGCCATCCGCGAAAAAGTGAAGGCGGACCCGGATCGGTACATCCTGGATACCGCGATCCTGAACGAGGACGATCGTCCCGACATGGGCCAGTTCACCGTCACCATCCGCGCCACGCTCAACGTTTCCCAACTGAACAACGCGGTCAAGGCATCCTCCGCCGCAGCCCAGGCAGCCAACGGCGGCCAGAAATCCAAGCTGACCTTCATCTTCGTCTCCCGTCAGACCGACAGCTCGCAGCGCTTCGACGACCGCGAGTACCAGGCGGTGGAGCTGAAGGCGCAAGGCAAGGCCGGCCGTTCCGGCGCTCAGTACCGCGAGTCGGTGGAAACCGGCGGCAGCACCACCCGCAAGGCCACCAAGAAAACCTACGCGATCTTCCCCAGCAACTACTTGAAAAGCGTATTCAACGGCGTATTCGCCGGCGCCGGATTCAAGGTGGTGGATGCCGCCTACCTGGAGCCGTACACCAAGGGCCTGCTGAAGATCAAGAGCGTGGAGGCCGACTTCAAATCCGGCAACGACCTGCAGCCGCAGACCGAGCGCAACGTGGCCGCCGGCCTGCAGAACGCCAAGGTGCCTTATATCGCCTATGGCACGCTGGACGTGCGCCTGGCCGACACCGATCCCGCCACCGGCATGTTCCGCGTATCGGTAGCCGCCACCGGCAAACTGCTGGACGCCAGCGACTCCATCCCCGAAACCAAGGCTGAAGTCGGTCCGATCCAAGCCGCCGGCCTTGGTCCGACCGAGGAAGAAGCGCAAGTCAACGCGCTGAAGAAAGCCGCCGAGGACGTCGCCCGCGAATTGCTGAGCCAGATGACCAACGCCGGCATCAAATAAACCCGAAAAAACTCACCCAACAACAATGCATCCGGAGATGAAAATGCGCAAAACCCTGATCGTGGCCGCCCTTGCCGGCCTCAGCCTGACCGCCGTGACCGCCCAGGCGGGCATGTTCGACGCCGTGACCAGCCTGACCGGCGGCGCCGGCAACAGCAGCAGCGGCGCCGACCTGATCGGCCAGCAGAAACAACTGGTCGAATCCTACACCGGCGCCAACAAGCAAGTGCTGATGGCCCAGTCCCAAATGGCGACCGCGCTGGGCGCCAAGGATGCCGCCGCGCTGGCCAAGGCCGAAGCCGAAGCCCTGACCTCCGGCGCCACCAAGGACAGCCTGAGCAAGGCCGACTCCGCCCAGAGCGCCGTGTCCAAGGCCATCAGCGAACAGCAAAAGAACACCGGCACGGTGCTGGACGCCGAGGCGAAGAAAGCCTATGCCGAAGGCCTGGGCTCGCTGGCCAAGGGCGTGCTGAAGTACTCCAAGATGGCCAACCAGTTCAGCGGCTTCAAGGATGCGCTGGCATCCGCCTCCCCGCTGGACCTGCCCAAGCTGTCCTCCGGCGCCTACATCGTCACCAGCCTGCCGGGCAACTCCAAGAACCTGTACGAGGCGCTGAAGCAGGCGGTCAGCTTCGCCCAGAGCCACGATATCCCGGTTCCGAAGGATGCGACCCAGGCGCTCTAAGCCCAGACCCGGCCAAGGAAACGACATGAAATTGCGATACGCGATGAGCGCCGCCGCCTTGGCCCTGGGCCTGGCGGCCTGCTCCCACAAGGAAGACGCGGCGACCGCCCACAAGGCGGATGCCAGCGCGCCGGTCCAGGCCCAGCCTGACGCCGGCAAGCTGACATCGGTGGACAGCGCGGCAACCGGCATCGGCGCCAGCCCGGCGGAAGCCGTCGAGGAAGCGCTGAAACTGGCGATCAAGCAGGTCAACGGTGCCTCCTTCGACATGTCCTCCGAACAGGTCAAGGCCACGCTGTCCGTCGCCGCCGGCAAGGACGCCGATCAGCTCAGCGCGCACGCGTTCGCCGAATATGTCGCCCAGGAATCCGGCGGCGTGGTGACCGGCTTCAAGCTGGTCAAGATGGAAGAGCCCGGCCTGCTGAACAAGAGCTACAAGGCGAGCATCGAAGCCAAGATCGCCAAATTCGTCCAGCCGGCATCCGCCGGCAAGCTGAAGATCGTGGTCGGTCCGGTGTACATCGATCGCGAATCCTTCAAGCTGGCGGGCATCTCGGTGCCGGCCGAACAGGTCGCCCGCGAGATACACCAGCAGACGCTGGACGCGCTGGCCAACACCGGCCGCTTCTCGGTGCTGGACCGCGAGCTGGGCGACGATGTGCAGCAGGAGCTGGACATGATCAGCTCAGGCCAGACGCCTTCCGCCGAGCGCTCCAAGATCAGCCAGGCGCTCAGCGCCGACCTGATCTGGACCGGCCATCTGACCGCATTCGGCTACGACAAGAAGCGCGCCAGCTGGAATCTGTCGCAGCGCGTGATCAACGTGGCCAACCGCCAAGTGCAACTGTCGAACATGCTCGCCGGCGACGCCGGCAAGCTGGGCGATGGCTCCGCCGATGCCGCCCGCCGCGGCATGGAAGGCCAGATCGTCGATCGCATCGTCAGCGCCATCCTGGTCCGCACCTTTCCCATCTCCGTCGCCTCGCGCACCGGCAATAACGTGATTCTCAGCCAAGGCGGGCAGTCCGTCCGCGAGGGCGCGCGTTACAAGCTGGTATCGCTGGGCCAGGAGGTGAAGGATCCGCAGACCGGACAATCGCTGGGCCGCTCCGAATTCGACTGCTGCGAAGTGGTAGTCGACAAGGTGATGCCGACGATGTCCCAGGGCCATCTGGAAAACGTGAAGATGCCGCTGGAGCAGATACCGCCAGGCGGCCTGCAGTTGCGCGAACTGGCGCCGGCCGCGCCGGCGAAAGCCGAGGCTTCCGCCCCGGCAGCCGGCAATAAGGCGCCGGCCAAGAAGCACAGGCCGGCCGCCGGCATGTTCGACGCCGACAAGGACAAGTGGTAGACGACGCCTTCCCGCTGCGCTCCACACAGCCGGGCTCCCGAAGGAGCCCGGCTTTTTTTACCACCACAAATGGAAGCGCTGCGCCGGCGGCAAATACATCTTGTCCCCCGGCTTGACGCCGAAGGCCTGGTAGAACGGCTCCAGATTGCGGACGGTGCCGAAGGCGCGCCACTGGTCTGGCGTGTGCGGATCGGACACCATCTGCTGCAGCGTGGCCGCGTCGCGGCTCTTGCTGCGCCAGGACTGGGCGAAGGCGATGAAGAAGCGCTGATCGCCGGTGAGGCCGTCGCGCGCCGGAGCTTCCTTGCCGTCCAGCGCGATCTTGTACGCCTTGTAGGCGATCTCCAGGCCGGCGTTGTCAGCGATGTTCTCGCCCAGCGTCAGCTCGCCGTTGACCTTGTGCCCCTTCACCGGCTCGTAGCCGCCGTACTGCTTGACCAATTTGGCGGTCGCCTCCTTGAAGTGCGCCTCGTCGGCCGGCGTCCACCAGTTTCGCATATTGCCGTCGCCGTCGAACAGATGGCCCTGGTCGTCGAAACCATGGCTGATCTCGTGGCCGATGGTGGCGCCGATGCTGCCGTAGTTGACCGCCGGATCGAAGGCGGGGTCAAAGTACGGCGCCTGCAGGATGGCGGCCGGGAACACGATCTCGTTGTTGGCCGGGTTGTAATAGGCGTTGACCGTCTGCGGCGCCATGCCCCATTCGGTCCGGTCCACCGGCTGCCCCAGATGCCTGGCCTGGCGGCGGTAATTGAACGCCGCGACGCGCTCGGCGTTGCCGATCAGGTCGTCCGGGCGGATCTCCAGGCTGGAGTAATCGCGCCACTTGTCCGGATAGCCTATCTTCAGCGTGTATTTGGACAGCTTCAGGTGCGCCTCGCGCTTGGTTTCCGCGCTCATCCAGTCCAGCGTGTCCACGCTGCGGTCGTAGGCCGCCAGCAGATTGCGCACCAATTCGTCGGCCTGGCGCTTGGCCTCCGGCGTGAAGTACTTGGCCACATACAGCTTGCCCACCGCCTCGCCCATGCCCTCGTCCACCAGCGTCACCGCCTTCTTCCAGCGCGGCCGGTCGGCGCTGCGGCCATCCAGCGCCTTGCCATAGAAAGCGAAGCGCGCCGCCGTCCACGGCTTGTCTAGATAAGGCGCGTAGGCGTCCAGCAGGCGCAGCGTCAGGTAGTCGCGCAGCGCCGGCAGCGGCGTCGCGCGCAACAGGCCGGGCAGCTGTTCCAGATAGCTGGGCTGATCCAGGTTGAGATCGGCTGCGGCGGACAGTTGCGCGTCCTTCAACAACGCCGGCCAGTCGTAGCCGGGCAGGCGCTTGGCCAACTCGGCCGCGCCGGTCTTGTTGTAGGTCTTCTGCGCGTCGCGGTTGTCGACATTGCTCCACTGCGCCTTGGCCAGCCGCGTCTCCAGCTCCAGCACCGCGGCGGCGCGCGGCAGGGCATCCTTTTCGCCGGCCAGCGTCAGCAGCCTGGCCAGATAGGCGCGGTAGGCCTTGCGCGCCGCGGCGAAATCAGCGGATTGGAGCAAATAATAGTCGCGGTCCATCGCCAGGCCGGACTGGCCGACGCCGGCCAGGTAGGCCGCGGAGTTCTTGTTGTCCTGCGCCACGTAGAAGCGGAACGGCGTGTCTTCCGGCTGGTCCTGCAGCCGGCCCATGTAGGCGATGACGGCGTCGGCGCTGTCCAGCGCGGCGATGGCGGCCAGCTTGGACTTCAACGGCGCCAGGCCGCGACGGGCGATGGTCTGTTCATCGAGAAAGCTGCGATAGAGATCGGCGATCTTGCGCGAGTCGACCGAAGCCGCCGGATCGGCATGCTCGATCAATTCCCGCACCCGCTGCTGATTGCGGTCGTACAGCAACTCGGATACGCCGGTCGACGAGCGGTCGGCCGGAATCCGCGCGCGCTTCATCCAGCCGCCGTTGGCATGCAGCGCGATATTGTCCTGCGGCCGCACCGCGCGGTCCATTCCCTGGAAATCTATGCCGTACGCGCCATAGTCCAACCCTCCGGCCCAGGCCGCCTGCAGGCACAACAGCATGGCCAGCGGCAGCAATTTCTTCCCTTGCATGGTTTTCCTCTTATCGTTCTGAAGCGGCCGGGCTCTGCCCGGCCTCGAGCGATGGTACGCCCGCGCTTCCCGCGGCGGCAATCGGCAAAATGCAAACGACATCATCACTCAAGGAATCGGCCAGGAAAGGCAGGCCGCAATGAAAAAGGGCGCTCTCGCGCCCTTTGCTGCCACATCGTCGGCCTCAATCGCACAAGCGCTGATACAGATACACCAACACCCGCGCCAGTTCTGCGGCGGTGTCCTCCTGGCCGGCGTTGCCGGCGTGGCCGCCGCCGTCGGTCTCGTAGAACAGCGCGTCGTGGCCCAGCTCCAGCAGCCGCGCCGCCATCTTGCGGGCATGGCCGGGATGGACGCGGTCGTCGCTGGCGCTGGTGGTGAACAAGGCCAGCGGGTAGCGCGCGTCGGCGCGCAGATTGTGGTACGGCGAATAGGCGGCCAGCGCGGCGCGCTCGGCCTCGTCGTCCGGATCGCCGTATTCGTCTATCCAGCTGGCGCCGGCCAAGAGCTGGGTGTAGCGCAGCATGTCCAGCAGCGGCACTTCGCACACCACTGCCTGGAACAGCTCGGGCCGCTGCGCCATCGCCGCCCCCACCAGCAGGCCGCCGTTGCTGCCGCCCTCTATCGCCAGCTTGGCCGACGAGGTCAGCTTGCGGCGGATCAGGTCTTCCGCCACCGCGATGAAGTCGTCGAAGCTGACCTGGCGTTTCGGCCCCTGCGCCGCCTGGTGCCAGTGCGGGCCGAACTCGCCGCCGCCGCGGATGCAGGCCAGCACGAAGGCGCCGCCCCTGGCCAGCCAGTGCGGGCCGAAGTTCTCGATGTAATACGGCAGCATCGGCACCTCGAAGCCGCCGTAGCCGTACAGCAGCGTCGGCGTGGCGCCGTCGAACGGCGCGTCGCGCCGCCGCACCACGAAGTACGGGATTTGCTCGCCGTCAGGCGCCGTCGCCTGCCATTGCTCGGCGACATAGGGCGAGGGATCGAAAGCCTCCGGCTGGCGGCGCAGGCATTCGCGCTCGCCGCTGGCCAGGTCCAGCCGGTACAGGCCGCTGGGGGTCAGGAAATCGCTGTAGCTGTAGTAGAACACATCGCTCTGCCACGGCTGGTCGGCGATCTCGATCACGCCGTCGGCCGGCAGGTCCAGCGGCTGCGGCGTCCACGCGCCATCCTGCTTGGCGAAGCACAGCATGCGGCTCTTGACGTTGTCCAGCAGGTTGACCAGCAGCCGGCTGCGGGTGGTTTCCACCGCCGCCACAGCCAGCCGCGGCTCGGGCGCCTGCAACAGCTGCGGCGCGGGGCCGTCGCCGATCAGGCCGGACAAGCCGACCGCCAGCAGGCTGCCGCTGGCGTAAGTCTCGCCGCGCCAGGACCAGTCCTCGGCCAGCTTGACGATGAAATCGCCGCCGATATAGGCCTCGATCTCGGCCTTGGGCGGCAAGGGCAGCGCGTGCGCCTCCAGGCCGCCGTCCAGCAGATGGTAGGTTTTGCGGTAGAAGCCGTCGGAGGCCTCGATCAGGTCGACGGCGCTGCCGTCGCTGTCGAGGAAGCGCCAGGCGGCGGTCATCATCGCGTCTTCCGGCGCGGCGAACAGCTGGGTCCAGCCGTGCTGGCCGTCCGCGCCGCGCGCCACCAGCCACACTTCGCGCGGGTAGCCGGAGCGGGTCAGCGGCGCGCCCTTCCAGCCCGGGCAGACGAAGGCGCTGTCCGGATCGCGCCAGGCGATGTGGTTCTTGCCTTCCGGGAAGCTGAAGCCGTTCTCGACCCAGCGCCGCGCCTCGACGTCATACTCGCGCGCCACGGTGGCGTCGCCGCCGCCGTCGGTCAGATGCACCAGCGCCCGCTCGGGCCGGACCGTGCAGTGGGACACGCCGTCCAGATACCAGTCGCGCTCATCGGCGTCGGCCAGCGCGTCGATGTCAAGCACCGCCTGCCAGTCCTGGCTGCCGGCGCGGTAGGCGTCCAAGGTGGTTCTGCGGTAGAGGCCGCGCGGATGCGCCTCGTCCTGGTGGAAGTTGTACAGCCAGCCGGCGTGCTCGGCGAAGTACGGTATCTGTCGCGTGTCGCGCAGGTGGGCGAGGATGTCCGCCTTCAGGCCAGCGAAGCGCGGATCGGCGTCCAGCACGCCCTCGGTGCGGGCGTTCTGCGCGGCCACCCAGTCGGCGGCTTGGTCGGAATCCAGGCTTTCCAGCCAGGCGTGGGGGTCGTGGGATGGCGTCATGATGTCGGCGATAGAAAATCCAAGGATGGCGGCGAGGGTAGCACCGGCGCGCCCCAACCGCCATAGCGTCCTCTCAACGGCGGCCGTGCGCCAGCATCCACGCGCCGGCCAGGCCCAGCGCCCGCGCCTCGATGCCGTTGTAGCCGTGCCAGGCCCAAGGCTGGCATGGATCGCCCTCGTTCTTGCCGCCGTCCAGCAGCATCAGCTCGCGCGGCGCGTCGGCGCGCAGCCGGTCCACCACCGGCCCCAGATTGCCGGGCCGGCTGGCGCGGCATTCATCGCGGCGGTGCTGGATCATCAGCACCGGGATGGCCAGCCGCTCCAGGGGCAGGCCGGCCAGGCTGCCGCGGCCGCTATCTATGCTGGAGGTCAGCAGCAGGCCATCCGCCGCGTCCGGCCGGTTCAACGCCGCCGCCGCCGCCGAGGTGGTGCCGCGGCTGGTGCCGGCCAGCCATACCGGCAGCGCCGCTCCCTGGCGCAGGTAGCCGGACACCGCGGCGATGTCGGCCGCGTGCTCCGGGCTCTCGCGAAAATCGCCCAACAGGCCCCGCGGCATGTCGGATGGCGCGTCCGCCACCGCGACTCGGAAACCCATGTCGGCCCAGCCTTGGCGGGTGCGCACCAGGAAATTCCCCTTGCCCGCGCCCAGCTCGCCCTCGGCCGACAGTTTGAGCAGGCCCTCGCCGCCGGCGAGCAGGATCAGGTTGGCGCGCGCAGGCCCCGGCGGCTCCAGCAGCAGGAAACGCAGCGTGACGCCGGGACGGGTGGGAATCTCCACCAGCCGCTCGGCCCAGGCGGGCAGCGCCAGCAGGCAGCACAGCAGCAGTCGAGTGCGCATGGCGTTCTCCCTTGACAGCGGTTCACGATGTCTGGCGCGGCACGCCAGCGCCTTCCAGCCGGCAGGCGCTCAGGGCAACTCTGCTGCCGCGGCCCGGAACCGGGCGATCACCTCGGACGGCGTGTCCTTGTTGAACGCGGCGTAGAGGCCGCTGTCCAGCTTGTCCAGCCGGATGCCGCGCGCCACCAGCGCGCGGTCCAGACCCAACGCCTTCAGCTTGCCGGCGATCCCGCTCTCGGTGGACGGCAACAGGTCGCAACGGCCGGCCGCCAGCTTCCTGACATTGAGCGTGGAGTCCGGCGACACCTCCAGCCTGGCGAAGCCCTGCTCCTCCAGAAACTCGTGGCGATAGTCGTTCAGCACCACGCAGATGCTGTATTTGCGCGCCTCGTCCAGCGTGCGCGGCTGGATGTCGTTGCGCGCGGCCAGCCGGTAAAAATAGATGTCGGTGTCGATGATCTTGAAAGTGAAGTCCAGGTATTTTTCCCGCTCCCGGGTCCTGGCGATGGGAAACACCATCGCATACGGCCGGCTCTTCGCCTCCTGGTAGGCGCGGGCCCACGGCGCCGCCTGCAGCGCGCTGAACGGCAGGCCCAGCTTGCGCATCACCCGCGTCACCTTCTCCACCGTGGTGCCGCCCATCACTTGTCCGCCCGGGCCCACCATCACGTAGGGCGGATCGTCGTCGGTGTAGATGCGCACCTGCGCCAGGCCATCGGCCCGTCCCGGCATCGGGAACAGGAGAATGGCCGCCAGCAGCGCGCCGAGCTGCAAGCGTAGCCGCATCCGGCCTGCTCCCATCGGTTCCCATCTACTGGTTATAGGCCCCCGGGCCGGTTCTCGATCCTTTTGCGAGCCCCGCGCCCGGGAAGCGGCCGGCAGACGTTCAGTCGCTGAGCACGCGCTGCATCACGTCCAGCAGCCGGTCGATGTCGGCGCGCCCCACCTGCCAGTGGGTGACCAGCCGCATCGCGCCCTGATGCGGCGGGTTGGCCAGGAAACCGGCCTGCTTCAACGCCGACATCAGCTCGGCGGCGTCGATGTCGGCGTTGAAGCGGAACCACACCAGGTTGATGTGGACGTCGGCCGGATCGATGTCCACGCACGGCAGCTTGGCCAGGCCCTCGGCCAGGTAACGGGCATTCTGGTGGTCTTCGTCCAGCCGCGCCGCCATTTCGCTCAGCGCCAGGATGCCGGGCGCGGCGATCACGCCGGCCTGGCGCATGCCGCCGCCCAGCAGCTTGCGCTTGCGGCGCGCCTGGGCGATGAAGTCGGCGGAGCCGGCCAGAATGGAGCCGATCGGCGCGGCCAGGCCCTTGGACAGACAGGCCATCACGCTGTCGACGTGGCGGGTGATCTCGCGCGCGTCGCAACCCAGATGGGCGGCGGCGTTGAACACCCGCGCGCCGTCCAGGTGGACCGGCACGCCGTGCTCGCGCGCCAGCGCCGCGGTGTCGGCCATCGCCGACAGCGGCAGCACGCGGCCATTGCCGTGGGCGTTCTCCAGGCAGATCAGGCCGGTGCGCGGCTCGTGGATGTCGTCGCCGACGCGGATGCGGCGCTCGATCGCGTCCACCGCCATCAGGCCGTTGTCGCCTTCTATCGTGCGCATGTGGGCGCCGGCGATCACCGCCGCCGCGCCGGCCTCGTGCCAGACGATATGGCTGTTGTCCTCGACGATCACCTCGTCGCCGCGGCGACAGTGGGTGAACAACGCCAGCTGGTTGCCGAAGGTGCCGCTGGGGACGAACAGCGCCGCCTCCTTGCCCAGCTTGTCGGCGGCCAGCTCCTCCAGCCTCAGCACGGTGGGGTCGTCGCCGTAGACGTCGTCGCCGACCTCGGCCTCGGCCATCGCGCGGCGCATCGCCGGCGTCGGGTGGGTGACGGTATCGCTGCGAAAGTCTATCCACTGCATCTGCGCTTCTCCTCAAGTGTGGTGATATGCCGGCAGGGCCAGATAGCCCGCCAGCGCGTCGGTAATCGCTTGCTCCAGCGCCTCGGCCTGCGGATCGGCGTCCAGCAGCAGGCCGTGCACCAGGCTGTCGGCCATCCGCAGCAGCAGCGCGGCCCGGGCGGGATCGCCGCCGGCTTCGGCCAGCCAGGCCGCGATCCGCGCATGGAGCGCGGCGTCGATGGGATTGCTGGCCGGCGGCTCGTCGTAGATCGGCCATTCTCGCTCCAGCACCCGGTGCAGGCCCAACTCGCGCCGGTGCAGCTCCAGCGCTGCGGCCACCATCGCCGCCAGTTGCTCCCGCGGCGGCCGGCCGGCGCTGCGCGCCAGCGCGTCGTCCAGCGCCGCCAGCGTCTCCTCGCCATGCCGGCGGTGCAGCGCGGCCAGCACGGCCTGCTTGTTGGGGAAGTACTGGTACAGCGAGCCGATGCCGACGCCGGACAGCTCGGCGACGCGGTTGGTGTTGAACGCGGCGTAGCCGTCGCCGGCCAGAATGCGAGCCGCCGCCTCCAGAATGGCGGCGACGGCGTGGCGGGAACGGGCCTGGCGCGGCTGTTTGCGCGGCTGCGGAATGGCGGTCATGGGCTTAGCTAAACACGAGTTTTCCGGCGTCGCAAGCGCGCTTACATTAGCGGCTGGCGCGGAGCCGGCCCGCCCTCTCTTTCCATCCACACGGGAATATCGCCATGTCCAAGACCCTGGCTTTCTTCGCGCTGATGCGCGTCCACCCCAACTGGCTGCGGCTGAGCCGGCCGGAGCGCCGCCGCTTCGAGGACGATACCCTGAAGCCGATCTACGCCCGCTATCCCGAGGTGCGCATGCGCTGGTTCGACGCCGAAGCCTTCACCGCCCGCTGCAGCGACGTGGCGATGTTCGAGACCGAATCGGTGCAGGCCTTCTATTACCTGATCGACGCGCTGCGCGACAGCCCGCTGATGACAGAACCTTATTTCGAGTTCGTCGACATCATTCCGGCGGTGGAGGATGGCTTCCGCGACTACGACGCCCAGCTGGCGCAATAGGCCGAATGCCGACGGCGGCCGCTGGGGCCGCCGTCATCGGACATGCATCGGAGATTCAGGCTTGGCCTGATAAGGCCGGCGCGGAAGGCCGGCGTCTTGCATTCAACGGATTGTCAGTCTAGGCGGTTCAGTGGATTCGGTACGATTGTCGGATCGCGTCGGCTTGACGCTCCGCCTTCTGGATGTCCGGCGTGGCCATCGTGATGTCGGCGCCGCAACTGCAGCGCAGCGCATGGTCGGGTAACAAGGCCTTCAGATGTTGGCGGGTTTCTCGCCCGCACTCCTCGCAGGCGATGACCACGGTGGCGTTGTAATGCTTATCCAGATCGATGTCGAACCTTTGCTGCTTCATCGGATTCTCCCTAGAACTGAGAGTCGACCGGCAGAGGACCTGCCGACGGCAATTCGTGCCGGTCTCGGAACGCGGCCGGCAAAACCGGCGCGTATAGAAGAAGATAGGGCAACCAGAAAAAGGTTCCAATCTATCAAGCAGTTGGATTGTAAAAAAATCTTCACGCGGAGCCAGAAACGCCACACCCGGAACCCCGCCGCCGCCGCCAGGCCGCGCCCGGACTGGCACCCCGCCCTCGGCTTGGTTATCCTTGGCCGTTTTTGCGCAACAGGTTATCCCGATGGACCACTCCGCCGATCTCGACCGCCGCTTCGGCGGCATTGCCCGCCTGTACGGCGACGACGCGCTCGCGCTCTTCGGCCGCGCCCACGTCTGCGTGGTGGGCGTAGGCGGCGTCGGCTCCTGGGTGGTGGAAGCGTTGGCGCGCAGCGCGATCGGCCGCCTGACGCTGATCGACCTGGACAACGTCGCCGAATCCAACACCAACCGCCAGTTGCCGGCGCTGGACCCGCTGTACGGCATGGCCAAGGTGACGGCGCTGGCCGAGCGGGTCAAGGCCATCAACCCGGCCTGCGAGGTGACGGAGATAGAAGACTTCGTCACCGAAGAGAATATGGACGAGATGCTGGGCCGCGGCTACGACTACATCGTCGACTGCATCGACAGCCTGAAAGTAAAGACGGCGATGGCCGCCTGGTGCGCCAGGAAACGCCAGCGCTTCATCGTCTCCGGCGGCGCCGGCGGCCAGATGGACCCGAGCAAGATCAAACTGGCCGACCTGTCCGAGGTGACGCAGGACCCGCTGCTGTCCAAGCTGCGCTACAACCTGCGCCGCCACCACGGCTTCGCCCGCGACGGCAAGAAGATGGGCGTGCCCTGCGTCTACTCCACCGAGCAACTGGTCTACCCGCAGGCCCAGGCCTGCGACGCGGGAGACGCGCGCGGACCACAGGGCTTGTCCTGCGCCGGCTTCGGCGCCGGCATGGTGGTGACGGCCAGCTTCGGCCTGTTCGCCGCGTCGCGGGTGCTGACGGAACTGGCGAAGGTCAAGAAATCAGCCAAGCCCGCATAGCGGTTTGTTAGTCTTCCATTCCGCGCGGACCGCTAGCAACGCGCCCATTTTCCCCTTCAGTACGCGCCGGCAAAAAACGTCTGGCCAGGTTTTAAGCCGCCGATATGTTCGACGCCGCGCGACGCTAGCGCGCGGCTAGTTTCGACGGCGCCTGGCCAGATGCTTTTTTGCCGGGGTTTCGCGGACTGCAGGGGCGGCCTGGGATCGCTAAGGGGCTGGCCGCACAGCCCCTGGCCCGTTTGGCGGGCGGAACCGCCACCTGAAACATCGTCCGCGCAGCGGACACATCAGCCTAGGCCAAATGAGCCAACGCCTGTAATTGGGGCATAACTAGTCAAGCAAGCCCACCTCAGTTGCTGCGCTGAATCAGATCCCACTGATTGCCGCACAGGTCGCGGAACACCGCCACCGTGCCGTAGTCCTGCTCCATCGGCGGGCGGGTGAACTCGACGCCCGCCGCGCGGTAGCGCTCGTAATCGCGCCAGAAATCATCGGTATTCAGGAACAGCCACACCCTGCCGCCCGCCTGGTTGCCGATGGCCGCGCGCTGGACATCGTCGCTGGCCCGGGCCAGCAGCAGGCCGGCCGCCGAGCCCGGCGGCGTCACCACCACCCAGCGCTTGTCCTGCTCGGCCTGGTAACTGTCCTCGGTCAGCTCGAAACCCAGCTTGCCGACAAAGAAATCAATGGCCTCGTCGTAGTCGGCCACCACCAGCGACACCAGCGCCAAACTCTGCTTCATGCTCTCTCTCCGCCGCCGAGCGCCGCCGCCGGCGGGACATCCGCCAGCCTGCGCCGCGCTTCGGCCAGGGCGCGATGATACAGCGGGTGGCTGCCTTCCGGCGCCTCGCGCTCAAGCGGATGCCAGAAAAATTCCAGCAGCAGGCCGCCGTCGTCCATGCAGAAATGGCTCCAGGCTTCCGGCAAGGCGGATTCCGCGACACAAAGCTGGAACGACCAGATCTGCGCCTGGTAGCCCGACGACCACTCGCCCAGGTCGAACGCGAGGCGGGCATCGCCGATGCCCGCCTCCTCGGCCAGTTCGCGCAGCGCCGCCTTCGCCGCCGTTTCGCCCGGCTCCACCGTGCCCTTGACCAATTGGCAGCCCGCCGACGGATGGCGGAACCAGAGCAGCGCGCCGTCGCTTCGCAGCAGCAACGGGCAAGCCTTGTTGGCGCTCACGGCTGCAAAATCCGGCAGGCGTGGTCCTGCAGCTCTTCGGCCGAGCCGCGGTTGATTTCGAACAGATCGGCGCGGGTGGCCAGCAGCACGAAGCCTTCACCGTCGCCGAAGCGCGCCGGCAGCATCGCCATGCCATAGCGGCCCATCTCGGCGCGCGCGCCCGGCAGCTCGTTGGCCAGCAGCCGGAAGGGATCTTCCCTGGGGTCGCCGTTCTGGTCGGCGTCCACCCGCCGCGCCCAGTACGCGTGCCCCTTCAGCTCCACCGGCAGCTGCCGCCAGCGGTAGCCCAGGCCGTCGGCCAGATCGTCGATCTGCTGGCGCACGACGGAATCGGTGCAGGAGATGTGGATGTGCAGCTGGTTCTGGCTGCGGCCGTACTGGGAATTGACGGTCAGGGACAACGCCAGCTTGGGCAGCGGCTGCCCGCGCCGGGCGTCCAGATAGCGCCTCGCCTGCCAGGCCGAGCGCCAATAACCGGGCGCGCCGTCGCCCAGCAGCTGCGGGCTTTCGATGCCGCTCACCTTGTCGGTGGGAATCAACAGGTATTGCAGCGGCCCGTTGCGGTCTTTCAGCACCGCCACGCCCCGCTGCAGCGCCACTTCGGCGCAGGGGCCGGGCTGGCCCTGCGCCTGCTGGGCCGGCACGCACTGCTCGCCGACGATGCGCCACAGAGCGTCGCTGTCCGCCAGCGCGTAGAAAGACGCGCCCGCGGCCAGCAGGCCGGCCAGGCCAACGCCGGCCAGGATTCTTCTTTTTTTCATTGCGACTCCATGGGTGGGGGATCAAGCGCGGCAGCGGCAGCCGCCGCCGTCCATCGCCGCATCCTATCCGAATCCGGATTGGAGCAAAAACTCATGCCAATAGCGTTGCCAAAACAACAAAATTGATTCCAATTAAATACAAATTAGCGACCTGATATTTCCCAAAAACACCAAAAATCGGCACAAAACAAAAAAGCCATCCCAAAGGACAGGGATTCCATCTGATTACTTGACCTACTCTGTGCGCCCTCCATGCCGAACAAACTCGGCGCCCAGCCATACATAGACATTCTGCGAAAACTGCAACAATCATGCCAGAAGAATCATTCCGTCCGCTGCTTCACAACATTTCCCGCCGCCAGGCGCTGCTGTTCTGCCTATTGCTCACCGCCTTCGAACTGCTGACCTACCTGGCCAGCGACATGGTGATGCCGGCCATGCTGCGCGTCACCGCCGATCTCTCCGCCGACAGCCGCCACGTGCCTACCGCGCTGAACGCCTTCCTGCTGGGCGGCATCGCCTTCCAGTGGCTGATCGGCCCGCTGTCCGACCGCTTCGGCCGCCGCCCGACGCTGCTGGCCGGCACGCTGATCTTCGCGCTCGCCTGCCTGGCCGCCTCCGGCAGCCAGCACATCGTCTGGTTCAACCTGCTGCGCTTCGTTCAGGGCATCGCGCTGGGCTTCATCGTGGTGGTCAGCTACCCGGCGCTGCAAGAAACCTTCGCCGAGCGCGACGCGGTGCGGCTGATGGCGCTGCTGGCCAATATCGCGCTGCTGTCGCCGCTGGCCGGCCCGCTGCTGGGCAGCCTGCTGCTGGAAGTCCTGTCCTGGCGCCAGCTGTTCGCCGCGCTTGCCGCGGCCACCGCGCTGGTGGCGCTGGGCCTGTGGCGCTGGATGCCGGAAACGCTGGGCGCGCCGCGGCGCGACGGTCCGGCGCAGCAGCCGGTGCCGCTGCGCCTGGGCGTGGCGCTGGCCAATTACCTGGCGCTGCTGAAGCACCGCGACTTCGTCTGCGGCAGTCTGGCGCTGGGCCTGTTGACCATGCCGCTGATCGCCTGGATCGGCCTGTCGCCGCTGCTGCTGATCCGCCATCTCGGCTACAGCGGCCTGGAATATGGCCTGTGGCAATTGCCGGTGTTCGGCGCGGTGATCGCCGGCAACCTGCTGCTGAACCGGCTGGCCGGCCGGATGGAGTTGTCCCGCCTGCTGCGGCTGGCGCTGTGGCCGATGGCCGGCGGCCTGCTGCTGACCGGCCTCGCCGTGCCGCTATCGCCGTCGCTGCCGGCGCTGGTCGCCTGCCTGGCGGTCTACGCCTTCGGCCTGGGCCTGGGCAACGCCACGCTGTACCGGCTGACGCTGTATAGCAGCGACAACGCCAAGGGCAGCGTCGCCGCGATGCTGGGCATGCTGTCCACCGCGATGCTGGGCGGCGGCAGCGCCGTCCTGGCGCTGCTGGACGCCGGCGACAGCCCGGCCCGCTTCGCCGCCGGGGTCAGCCTGGCCTCGCTGCTGGCCTTGCCGCCCTTGTGGCTGCTGCTGCGCCGCCCGCAGCCCCAACCCATCGCCGCCTGACGCCCGCTTTCTTCATCACTGGAACCGCCATGACCACGCTTTCCCATGTCGAGGCGCTGTGCGCGCTGGAACAACCCTACCGCGCCGACGCCGAATGCGACCGCCTGTTCGACGCCGCGATGCGCGAACTGGTCGACTATCACTGCGAGCACAGCCCCGGCTACCGCCGCTGGCTGGAGCAGAACGGCTTCACCCCGGAACGGCTGGCCGGCCTGTCCGACTGGTCGCAGCTGCCGCCCATCTTCGCCAACTACTTCAAGCGCAAGCTGCTGCTGAGCAAGACCGGCGAGGACGCGTTGGAGCTGACCTCCTCCGGCACCACCGGCCAGAAAAGCCGGATGCGCTACGACGAACGCAGCATCGGCGCCGCCCAGCGCATGGTGGACCGCATCTTCGACCACTACGGCTGGAACACCCCGGAGCAGCCGTGCAACTACCTGCTGCTCAGCTACGAGCCGGCCGGCGCCATCACCTTGGGCACCGCTTACACCGACCAATTCCTGTGCAAGTACGCGCCGGTGAACCGCGCCGTCTACACGTTGCGCCACAACGGCAAGGGCAATGAGTTCGATCCCTTCGGCGCGATGCGCGCGCTGCAGGAATTCGCCGCCGAAGGATTGCCGGTACGCATCCTCGGCTTTCCCGCCTTCCTGTGGTTCACGCTGGAGCGGATGCGCGACATGGGCCTGCCGCCGCTTTCCCTGCACCCGGAATCGCTGGTATTCCTCGGCGGCGGCTGGAAAACCCATGCCGACAAGGCGATATCGAAGGCCGAGCTCTACCGCCGGCTGGGCGAGCAGCTGGGCCTGCCGGACGAGCGCTGCCGCGACGGCTACGGCTCGGTCGAGCACCCGGTGCCCTACGTCGAGTGCCCGAATCACCGCTTCCACGTGCCCAGCTGGGCCCGCGCCTGGGCGCGCGACACCGCGACGCTGGCGCGGCTGCCCTACGGCGAGGCCGGCTTCCTGCACCTGGTTTCGCCTTACATCACCTCCAGCCCGGCGCACAGCATGCTGCTGAGCGATCTCGCCGTGCTGCATCCGGCCGAAAGCTGCGGCTGCGGCCTGGCCACCGACTGGTTCGAACTCTTGGGCCGCGCCGGCACCAGCAAGAGCCGCAGCTGCGCGATGGCCGCGTCCGAACTGATCAAGGAGTCCTGACATGTATCTGATTGATGGAGAATTGCGCGCCGACATCGAGCTCGACGCCGCATTGGCCGCGTTGCGCGGCAGCCTGCCCGACGCGCTGGCCGCGGAACCGGACGTGAACGCCGTGCTGTCCTGCGCCGAGCGCTTCGCCGACGCGCTGGCCCGCGCCGAGCGCCACCCGCTGCTGGACGAGGCCGGCCGCGCGCAACTGGCCGCCTTCTGCCGCCGCGAGGCGCTGCAGGCCAAGCTGGAGCGCGAGCTGGGCGAGCGGCCGTTCTCGCTGCGCCGCCCCGACTACCGGGAAGCGCGCTTCGAGGCCTGGCGGCCGCTGGGCCTGGTGCTGCACGTGACGCCGTCCAACGCCGCGCTGCTGCCCTTCATGGCGGCGCTGGAAGGCCTGCTGGCCGGCAACGTCAACTGGCTGCGCCCCAGCTCCAGCGACCAGGGTCTCAGCGCCCGGCTGCTGGCCGAGCTGCTGCGCCACGACGCCAGCGGCCGGCTGGCCGCCCGCGTCGCCGTGCTGCCGGCGCCGAGCGAGGCGCTCTCGCGGCTGATGGCCGACGCCGACGGCGTGTCGGCCTGGGGCGGCGACGCCGCCTTGTCCGCGATCCGCGCGCAGCTGCCGGCCGGCTGCCGCTGGATAGACTGGGGCCATCGCGTCAGCTTCGCCTATCTCGACCCCGCCGCCGCCGCGGACGAGGCGCTGGACGCGCTGGCCGACGATATCTGCCGCTTCGACCAGCAAGCCTGCTCCAGCCCGCAGGCGCTGCTGGTGGACAGCGACGATCCGTCAGCGATCCACGACATGGCGCGCCGGCTGGCCGCCGCGCTCGCCCGCCGCGCGCCGCTGTGGCCGGCGCTGACGCCGGACCTGCAGGAAGCGGCCGAGATCAGCGCCCGGATGGCCTTCCACAAGCTGGACCAGGCCTTCGCCGACGACCAGGGCCAGGTGCTGTCCGGCCAGGGCTGGCGGCTGGCCTGGAACATGGATCAGGAGCTGGCGCCGTCGCCGCTGTTCCGCACCGTGGAGCTGAGGCCGGCTCCCCGCGCGGCGCTGGCCCGCATCCTGCGCCCCTGGCGCACCCATCTGCAAAGCTGCGGCCTGATCGCGCCCGCCGTCCGGCTGCCGGAACTGAGCCGCGCGCTGTTGGCCGCCGGCGTCAGCCGCGTCGCGCCGGCCGGCCGCATGCACGACGGCTACCACGGCGAGCCGCACGACGGCGTCTACGCGCTGCAGCGGCTGTCGCGCCGGGTGTCGGTGAGCCTGGACGCCGCCGCGCTGCCCGGCCACGCCCACCTGGACGCGCCGCCGGCCGAGCCCGAGGGCCTGGCCGCGCTGCCGGTGATGGACAAGGACGCCTTCCAGAGTCAGGGCGCCAACGGCAAGGCGCAGCTGTTCTTCCGCAGCGGCGGCAGCAGCGGCGCGCCCAAGCTGGCCGGCTTCAGCTACCGCGACTACCACCGCCAGATGCGCGCCGCCGCCGACGGCCTGCTGGCCGCCGGCCTTGACCCGGCCGCCGACCGCGCGATGAATCTGCTGTACGGCGGCAAGCTGTACGGCGGCATGCTCAGCTTCTTCACCATCCTCGACCACATGGGCGTCGCCCAGTATCCGATGGGCGGCCCGTCCGACGACGACTTCAGCGAGATCGCCCACTTCATCGTCGAGCAGAAGATCAACACCCTGATCGGCATGCCGGGCACGCTGCACCGGCTGTTCGAATGCGAGAACAAGCTGCTGCGCCGCTACGGCGGCGTGCGCAAGGTGTTCTGCGGCGGCGAGCACATCAGCGACGGCCAGCGCGCCTACATCGGCAGCTTCGGCGTGGAGCTGATCCGCTCGGCGATGTACGGCTCGGTGGACGCCGGCCCGCTGGGACACGCCTGCCCGCACTGCGCCGACGGCGAGTTCCACCTGCTGGCCGAAACCCAGTGGCTGGAAGTACTGGATACCGACAGCGACCAGCCCGCCGCTGCCGGCGCATCCGGCCGCCTGGTGTTCACCTCCCGCGAGCGCGAGGCGCAGCGGGTGGAGCGCTACGACCTGGGCGACCTGGGCCAGTGGCTGGACGGCGGCTGCCCCTGCGGCCTGGCTGCGCCGCGCTTCCGCCTGACCGGCCGCCACGGCGCGCTGCTGCGGGTCGGCACCATCTTCGTCAACCCGGCCGCCCTGACCGAAAAGATCGGTCTGCCGATGCAGTGGCTGGTCGACAACGCCGACAGCGGCGGCGACCGCATCCGGCTGCTGGCCGACGGCGATCCATGGGCGGTACGCGCCCGGCTGCTGGAAGAACCGATGCTGAACGAAGTGGTCGGCGGCGGCTTGCTGCAGCTGGACGTGGCCGCCACCCCTGCCGCCGAATTCCGCCGCCACCCGCACAGCGGGAAAACCCCGCTGGTGCTGGACCTTAGACGATGAAACCCGGCCGGCGCCGCGGCGCCGGCATGTACACACATAATCATGAATCCGAAACTGATATCGCTGGTCGAACACGCCCGCAACCATTCGCCGCACTACAACGCGCTCTACCATGGCCTGCCCGCCGAAGGCTGGCGGCTGTCCGACCTCCCTCCGGTCGATCCCGCCGTCTACTGGTGGGACTCGCAGGACCTGTCGCGCTGGCCGGCGCTGACCGCCGCCCCGGTCGACGGCCACGTGTTCAAGACCGGCGGCTCCACCGGCGACGGCAAGCTTTCGGTGTTCAGCCGCGATGAATGGCAAGCCTTCGTCGCCGCCTTCGGCGCCGGCCTCGCCCGCCAGCTGAGACCCGGCGACCGCGTCGCCAATCTGTTCTTCGCCGGCGACCTCTACACCAGCTTGCTGTTCATCCACGGCGCGCTGTCGCATTCGCCGGCGCCGGTGCTGGAATACCCGTTCACCTGCAATGTCGACAACGATGCGCTCGCCGGCGCGATCCGCAGCCACCGCATCAACGTGCTGGCCGGCGTGCCGGCCCAGTTGCTGCGCTTCGCCCACCATCTGGAAGAACAATCGCGGGCGCTGCCCGAGGTGGAGACCGTGCTGTACGGCGGCGAAAGCCTGTTCGGCGAGCAGATCGCCTTGCTGAAGCAGGCGTTCCCGCTGGCCCGGATCGGATCGGTCGGCTGCGCCAGCGTCGACGCCGGCCTGATCGGCTACGCCGACCCGGACTGCGCGCATGGCGAGCACCGGGTATTCGATGAAGACAGCGTCGTCGAGATCGTCGACGAGGACAGCGGCGAGCCGATAGAGGAACCCGGCCGGCGCGGCCTGCTGCTGGTGACCAATCTGCAGCGCCGGCTGATGCCGGTGATCCGCTACCCCAGCGGCGACCTCGCCTGCTGGCGCGAAGCGCCCGGACCCAACCGCAAGTTCGCGCTGCTGGGCCGGGCCGGCAACGGCCACCGCGTCCGCGTCGGCACGCTATCGCTGTTCCCGGAAGAGCTGGGCCGCGCGCTGGGCGAACTGCACGAGCTGCTGGGCTGGCAATTGGACATCTCGCGCGAGCACGGCCGCGACCGGCTGGAGCTGCTGCTGGCGGCGCGCGCGCCGCTGGACCTGACGCGGATGCGCCAGGCGCTGCTGGCCAAGCAGCCGGCGATCGCCGAACTGTGCGAAACGGAGCGGCTGAGCCTGGCGCTGCGCCAGACCACGCCGGAAGCGATGCGCACCCATCCGCGCTCCGGCAAGCTGATGCGGGTGGTGGATCGGCGCGACTACCAGCCGGCGGAGGCGACCGTATGAGCGCCCGCCATCCTCACGCCGCCTGGGCGCGCGCTTACCAGCCGTCCGACGCCGCCGACATCAGCGCGCTGTTCCGCGCCGTCTACGGCGACCACTACGTCTACGCCGACGTCTACCTGCCCAGCCAGATCCAGCAACGCAACGCCAGCGGACAGTGGCGCTCGGCGGTGGCGGTGCGCGACGGCCGGCTGCTGGGCCACGCGACGCTGTGGCTGGACCCGGCCCGGCCCGGCCAGGCGGAGCTGGCGCTGAACGCGGTGCACCCGGACGCGCGCGGCCAGGGCATCGCCAGCTTGCTGGGCCGCCATTTGCGGGCCATGGCCGCCGAGCTCGGCATCGCGCTCTTGACCATCAAGCAGGTGTGCTCGCACCCGCAGAGCCAGTACGTCGCCGGCGCGCTCGGCTTTCACAACACCGCACTGTTGCTGGATTACGTCGATTCGCCGTTCGGCAAGCCGGAGCCGGAAAGCATCGTGTTCGGCTGCCTGCCGCTGCAGCCTAGGCCGCTGCCGCAACTGGCCTGGCCGGCGGAATGGGAATCCTGGCTGGCGCCGCTGCGCCAGGCATTCGGCGAGGGAGAGTACGGGCCCGCCGGCTCGGCCCTGCCCGGCCTGGCGCTGGCGCGCCACGGCCAAAGGCTGGAGCTGACCTCGCAACAGCCGACCGAAGCGCGGCTGGCCGAAATCGCCGCGCTGCCCGCCGGCCAGCTGATCTATCTGAAGCTGCCGGCCGCAACGGAAACGCTGGCGCGGCGGATCCAGCTGCAGAATGCCGGCTTCCGCTTCGGCGGGCTGCTGCCGGCGCCCGCCGGCGGCTGGCAGCTGCTGTGGCTGCGCGGCCTGTCCGGGCAGGACATCCGCTTCTGCGACGAACAGGCCGAACGGCTGTACCGGCTGAACGCTTAAGCCAAGACCCGCCCGCCCGGGCTGCGCACTAGGCACGGCAAGGAGGCGCAACGCCGGATCAGGGGTTTTGCCTTCCTGCTCGCGAGCGGCAGGCTGCGGGCAAAACCTAGCGCAGCGCCTGAGCCAAGGCGCGCCGACGCAGACAGTACATCCAGTACGGCAAGGAGGCGCAACGCGGGATCAGGGGTTTTGCTCGCGGCCTGCAAGCGGCTCCAGCTTGACCGCGGTGCCGTAGCACAGCACCTCGGTCAGCCCGGTCATCACCTCGGTGGCATCGTAGCGCATGCCGATCACCGCGTCGGCGCCCAGCGCCTGCGCGTGCTGGCACATCTCGGCGTAGGTTTCCGAGCGGGCCCGCTCGCACAAGCTGGTATAGATGGTGATGTTGCCGCCGAACAGCGACTGCAGGCCGCCGAAGAAATTGCCGACCAGCGAGCGCGAGCGCACGGTGATGCCGCGCACCACGCCCAGGTTGGCGCTCACCCGGTAGCCGGGCAGTTCGAAAGCGGTGGTGACCATCTTGGCTGGCAGCATGGATTTCTCCCTGGAAAGTTGAACTGGAAAGTTGAAGACGCCGGCCGCTCAGGCGGCGGCCAGCTCGCGCCCGGCGCGGAAGGCGCCGTCGTCCAGCACCGGCACGCAGGCGCTGATGTTCAGTTGCGCGGCCAGAACGATGTCGTCCTGGAAGCCCCGCGCGGCCAGCTCCGCGCCAGAGGCCGTGTATTGCAGCTGGCGCTCCAGGTCGTGGCGGGCCAGCTCGAACGCCGCCTCGGCCGCCAGCGCCTCCGGCGACTTGCCGCGGCGCAAGCGCTGGATGATGGCGCCGGCGCCGATGAAGTCTTCATAGGCGAAACGCAGCCGGCCCTCCGCATCCAGCTCGCCGGCGGCCACCAGCAGCACGTCGCCGCCCATCGTTTCAAGATAGTCGGCCACCGCGGCCGCGTTGCGCAGGCAGGCGGCGACGGTGTTCGCCGACTCGCTGATCAAACTCAGCGCCGCGCCGTTCTGCGAGGGCAGCACCAGGCGGCTGCCGGCCTTCAGCCCGCACAGCGAAGCCGGCGACAGCGAAGGCTGGTGATGGCTGCGTTCGGCGGCCAGTATCGCCTGCTGCTCGCTGGCGAAATCGGCGGCGCCGGTCGTCCTGTAGCGGTAAGGCAGCACCTCGGCGCCGTTGCCGCAGGCGATGTCGACGCTGGTGCCGAACGACAGCACGTCGACGATCACGCAATGGGCCGCCTGCGCGCTCAGATGCTGAACCGCCGGCAAGCCCCATTGCAGACGCACGGAATATTCCTGTTGCGCGTAATGCATCCCACATCCCATCAAGATGGAACACCGCCAGCGGCTTGCGCCGGAGGCGGTGTTTCCGTTGATTCTTCGATACCGTCGCGGTCCGGGCCGCGACCTCTTGTCCCAGGCGCTCTGACGACGCCTTGTTTCTTATAAGTAAGGTCCGAAGATTAACGATTAACGCGGGAAAGCTCAAAGAAAACCGGCTAAAAAACAGGAAAAAGCGCCAAGGCCGGCGTCAGGGCTGATGAATTTCCAACACCGGCCCTGTCAGCCCCGCTTCAGCATCAGCGTATATTCGCCGCCGCGCTCGCCGGCGCGGGCCGCCAGCCGCCCTTCGCCAGACAGTCCAGCAAAATCGCCGCTGCCGCTGCCAGACAACACCTGCAGCGCCGCGCGGGCGCCGGCGGTCGGCGAATACACGCCGTCATGACGCAACACGAAGCTGCCGCTCAATCCATCCCAAGTCCCGGTCACCCGTTCGAAGCCGGTGAAGATCACATCGCCGTCCGGCGATGTCGGATACAGCAGCTGGTATTCCAGCCGGCCCTCGCCCGTCAGCGGGCCGGTCAGTTCGTTGACGATGCTGGCGCGCTTGAGCTCGCCGGCGCCTTCGGTCTGCAGCAGGCTCTGCTCCTGCCACTGCCGGGTCTGGAACGCGCAGCCCAGCGCGACGACAAGATGGGCGCTCATGGTCAGGCTCCTTTCTGAAGATGACAATTCAGCATAACAGCCGGCAAACAAAAACGCCGCCAACCCTGGGGCTGGCGGCGCGTATGCTGCGGCGCGGCGGAATCAGGCCAACAGGCAGGACGCCTGGGTCTCCTCGCTCAGGCGGCGCAGCGCGGGCACTTCCTGCGCGCAGCGCGCCTCCGCCTGCGGGCAACGGGTGCGGAACACGCAGCCGGACGGCGGATTGATCGGACTGGGCAGATCGCCCTGCAGGATCTGGATGGTCTTGTTCTTTTCCAGCTTAGGATCCGGCACCGGGATCGCCGACAGCAGCGCGCGGGTGTACGGGTGCGAGGGCACGTCGTACAAGGCGTGCTTTTGCGCCAGTTCCATCTCGCGGCCCAGGTACATCACCAGGATGCGGTCGGAGATATGCTTGACCACGGCCAGGTCGTGGGCGATGAAGATCAGCGCCAGGCCCATCTCGCGCTGCAGCTCTTTCAGCAGATTGATGATCTGCGCCTGGATCGACACGTCGAGCGCCGATACCGGCTCGTCGCAGATGATCAGCTTGGGCTCGAGGATCAACGCGCGGGCGATGCCGATGCGTTGGCACTGGCCGCCGGAAAACTCGTGCGGATAGCGGTTGATCATCTGCTCGCGCAGACCCACCTTGCGCATCATCGCCTTGACGCGTTTCATCACCTCGTCGGCCGACAGCTCGGGCCGATGCACGCGCAGCGGCTCGCCTATGATCTGGGCGATGGTCATCCGCGGATTCAGCGACGCCAGCGGATCCTGGAAGATCATCTGGATGTCCTTGCGGACGCTCAGCCAATCCTTCTGCCCTCCCTTGCGCAGGTCCTTGCCCATCCACACGATCTCGCCGGCGGTGGCCGGGATCAGGTTGAGGATGGCGCGGGACAGCGTGGACTTGCCGCAGCCGGACTCGCCGACCACGCCCAGCGTCTCGCCGGCGTACAGGTCGAAGCTTACGCCGTCTACCGCCTTCAACGTTTTCTTCGGGCTCCAGGGCCAGGCGTCGCCGCCCTTGACCTGGAAATGCACCTTGACGTTGCGCACCGACAGGATGGGTTGCTTGTTGTCAGGCATGGGTCACCTCCTCGGCGGCTTTGACCAGTTCCTCCGCCGGTTTGTGACAGGCGCGCAGAATCTGCGGATTGAGCGGGTTGGCGGCCAGCGGCGGCAGCTCGCTGGCGCAGCGGGCGACGGCGTGCGCGCAGCGTTCGCTGAACGGGCAGCCCTTGGGCATATTGGCCATGTTCGGCGGATTGCCCGGGATGCTGATCAGCGCGGCGTCCTCGTGATCCAGCCTCGGCAACGCGCCCAAGAGGCCGATGGTGTAGGGGTGGCTCGGGTGGTAGAAGATGTCGTCGGCGCGGCCGTACTCCATCGCGCGGCCGCCGTACATCACCAGCACGTTCTCGCACAGGCCGGCCACTACGCCCAGATCGTGGGTGATCATGATGATGGCGGTGCCGAAATCGCGCTGCAGGTCTTTCAGCAGCGACAGGATCTGCGCCTGCACGGTGACGTCGAGCGCGGTGGTCGGCTCGTCGGCGATCAAGAGCTCCGGCTCGCACAACAGCGCCATCGCGATCATCACCCGCTGACGCATGCCGCCGGAAAACTCGTGCGGATACATGTCCACCCGGCGCGCGGCCTCGGGAATGCGCACCGCGTCCAACAGCTCGATCGCGCGCTTTTTGGCGTCGCGCCGGCTCATGCCCTTGTGCAGCTCCAGCACCTCGGTCATCTGCCGCTCCACCGTCAGGTAGGGGTTCAGCGAGGTCATCGGGTCCTGGAAGATCATCGACACGCGGTCGCCGCGGATGCGGTTGAGGTCGCGGGTCGGCAGCGTCAGCAGATCCTGGCCGTGGAACAGCGCCTGGCCGCTGGCCTGGCCGTTCTTGGCCAACAGGCCCATCATCGCCAGCATGGTCTGGCTCTTGCCGGAGCCGGACTCGCCGACGATGCCCAGGGTCTGGCCCTTGTTCAGCTCGAAGCTCACGCCGTTGACGGCGTTGACCACGCCGTCGTTGGTCTGGAACTGAACCCCGAGGTTGTTGACTTTCAAAATGCTCATGGCTTGCCTCGTCTATCCTGGGGTCAGCGGTCTTTCGGGTCCAGCGCGTCGCGCAGGCCGTCGCCGATGTAGTTGGCGCAGTAGAGCGTCAGCGACAGCATGCCGGCCGGGAACAGCAGCATCCAGGGCTGGCTCTCCATCGCCTTGGTGCCGTCGCCGATCAAGACGCCCCAGCTGGTCATCGGCTCCTGCACGCCCAGGCCGAGGAAGGACAATACCGACTCGGTCAGGATCACGCCCGGCACCGTCACCGTGGTGTAGATCACCACGATGCCCAGCAGATTGGGCACGATGTGGCGGAAGATGATGGTGGGAGTGGAAACGCCGATCGCGTGAGCGGCCTCGATGTACTCCTTGGAGCGGATGGCCAGCGTCTGGCCGCGCACCACGCGCGCCATGTCCATCCAGCCGAGGACGGTGATGGTCAGCACCACCAGGTAGAACTCGCGGCCCAGCAGCGTCACCATCAGGATGGCGATCAGCAGGTAGGGCACCGCGTACATCATGTCGACCACGCGCATCATGGCGTTGTCCACCTTGCCGCCGAGGAAGCCGGCGGTCGCGCCCCAGATCACGCCGATCAGCACCGCCGCGATGGTGGCCAGCGCGCCGACCATCAGCGAGATGCGGCCGCCGATCAGCGTGCGCACCAACAGGTCGCGGCCCAGCTCGTCGGTGCCGAACAGATGCAGGTTCTGGAAGGTCGGCGCCAGGCTGATCGCATCCCAGTCGGTGTCGGCGTAGCCGTGCGGCAGCAGCATCGGCCCGAAGATACAGGACACGGTGATCAGGCTCAGGATCACCAGGCTGACCACTGCGGCCTTGTTGCGAAGAAAGCGGACGCGGGCGTCGCGCCACGGGCTGCGGCCTTCGGTCGCCGCTTCGGCGAGGCCGCTTTCCAGAGCCGCGGCAGCCGCGGCTTGCTTGGTTTTCATCATTGCGGGCTCCCCCCTCAATAACGGATCTTGGGATCGAGCAAGGCGTAAGCCAGGTCGACGAGGAGGTTGAACACCACGGTGATCACGGTCACCAGCACCACCAGGCCCAACACCAGCGTGTAGTCGCGGTTGGAGGCGCCGTTGACGATCAGCTTGCCCAGGCCCGGCAGCGAAAAGATCGATTCGGTCACCACGGCGGAGGTGATGGACGAGATCGCCAGCGGCCCCAGCAGCGTCACCACCGGCATCAGCGCCGGCTTCAGCGCATGGCGCAGCACGATGGTGCGCAGCGGCAGGCCCTTGGCGCGGGCGGTGCGGATGAAGTTGCTGTTCATCACCTCGATCAGGCTGCCGCGCATCACGCGGCCGATGGTGGCCACGTTGATGAAGGTGAGCAGCGCGACCGGCAGCACCATGTACTGGATGGAAAAGTCATCCCAACCGCCGGACGGCAGCCAGTGCAGCAGCATCGAGAAGATCAGCACCAGCACCGGGCCGATGATGAAGGACGGGAAGGCGCTGCCCATATTGCCGACCAGCATCACCAGGTAGTCGATGGCGCTGTTCTGCCGCAGGGCGGCGATGGTGCCGAGCAGCACGCCGATGAACAGCGAGATCACGATGGCGCTGCCGCCGATGGCGGCGGACACCGGCAGCGCGTGGGCCACCAGGTCATTGACGCTCCAGTCCGCGTAGCGGAACGACGCGCCCAGATCGCCATGCAGCAGGCTGTTCAGGTAATAGAGATACTGCTTCCACAACGGCAGGTCCAGATGGTATTTGGCCTGCAGATTGGCCAGCACCTCCGGAGAAATCTTGCGTTCGCCGTCGAACGGACCGCCAGGGGTCATATGCAGCAGCAGATAGCAGACCGTCGTCACGGCCCAGACGGTTGGTATGGTAACCAACACGCGGCGAAGAGTGTAAGACCACATCGCTTGAAACTCCCGATCGCCGATCCGGGACGGCGGCAAGCAGCCGCCGGCCTCCCCCGGAGGGCGAGAACACCACAATCATCGGCCGGTTGCCCCGGGCGGGACAACCGGCCTCGTCACGCGGACAAACGCCGCGCTTTCACGCTTAGTGCTGAACGATGTACAGGTACTTGCTGCGGTAGCGGTCTACCGGATTCTTCAGCGAGTAGCCACCGACGTACGGCTTCACCAGGCGCGGCAGCGTGTACTGCAGAACCGGGATCATCGGATAGTCGTCCATCACCAGCTTGGTGGCCTGGGTCAGCAACTGGGCGCGCTTGGCCGGATCGGTGGACTCGTTGCCCTGCTTGATCAGCTCTTCGGCCTTCTTGTTGCAATTGAAGTTGTCGTTCTGGGTATTGCCGCACTGCACCAGCGCCAGGAAAGTGGTGGCGTCGTTGTAGTCGGCCAGCCAGCCGTTGCGGGCCACCTGGTAATCGCCGTCATGGCGCTTCTTCAGAAATACCTTGAACTCGGTGTTGTCCATCGAGGTGTTCAGGCCCAGCTTGGACTTCCACTCGGACGCGACGAAGATCGCCATCTTCTTGTGATAGTCGCTGGTATTGTAGGACAGCTTCAGCGTGGTGCCCGGCTTCACGCCGGCCTGGGCCAACAGCTTCTTGGCCTCGTCCACGCGCTTGGCCATCGGCCATTTCGCCCAGTCGTAGGTAGTCGGCTGCGCGCCGTGCACGCCCTTGACCATCACGCTGTAAGACGGCTGCTGGCCGTCGGCGGTGATCTTCTGCGCCAGCAGATCGCGGTCCACCACCATGGACAGGGCCTTGCGCACGCGCACATCCTTCATCAGCGGGTCGCGGTTGTTCAGGCTGTAATAGCGGATGCCGAGAATGGTGTTGTTCTTCAGATCCTTGGGCATGTCGCTCTTCAGCTTGGCGAAGCTGCCCGGCGGAATTTCATAAGTCATGTCGGTCTGGCCCGACAGGTAGAGCTTGTTGTCCGCGTTCTGGTCTTCGATCGGCAGGAAGCTGACGCGGCTCAGCTGCACATTCTTGGCGTCCCAGTACTGCGGGTTCTTTTCGATGACGACCTTGCTGTTGACCTGCCAGTCCTTCAGCACGAAGGGGCCGTTGGAAACCATCTTGCCCGGCTTGGTCCAGTCCTTGCCGTACTTGTCGATCACGGCCTTCGGAGCCGGGCCGAGCTGGGCATTGGACATCAGTTCGGGCAGGTAGGAGACCGGGAAGGCGGTCTTCACTTCCAGCGTGTACTTGTCCAGCGCCTTCACGCCGATGGCGGAGGTCGGCTTCTTGCCGGCGACGACTTCCGGACCGTTCTCGAAGAAGATGCCGAAGGTGCCGGCGTAAGGCGCGGCCAGCTTCGGATCGACCAGGCGGCGGATGCCGTAGACGAAGTCGTCGGCGGTGACGATGCTGCCGTCCGACCACTTGGCGTTCTTGCGCAGGTGGAACACCCAGGTGGTGGGGCCGGTCTGCTTCCAGGATTCGGCCACGCCCGGCACCAGCGTGCCGTCGTTGTCGGTGGCGGTCAGGCCCTCGAACATGTCATGGGTAATGACGTTGGCGGGCACCCCTTCCACGACCATCGGGTCCAGCGATTCCGGCTCGGAGCCATTGGAGCGCACCAGTTCCTGCTTGGCGGCCAGCTTGACGCCTGCCGGCACCTTGGCGGCCAGCGCGGATCCGGAAGCCATGGCCAGCGCGACGGCGGCGGCGATCACCTGCAGCGATTGCTTTTTCGACATCTCTAATTCTCCTGATTCTGTAGCATCCCGCGTCAGGCGGGTTGTTCGAATTTTTTCACTCTATTGTATCCAGAGTGGGTCCGACGATTATGCGCAGAGGGTTTTGATTCCATCAAGCCCCTATCGGCACAATATGCTATTCATTTTTCTCAAAAAGGAAAATCTGTCCGACAATAGTCAAGTCAAGCAAATCAACGGCCTGCGCAGCTTCATCGTTTTATACTTATGGCATTTTGCCATGTGAAATATTATTGCCTGGCCCAAGCAAAATTCATCGGAAACGGAGATAATCACCTTCAAATCGCGTCGAAAAATAATTATTCACTTATAAACAGAAGCAATGCTTCCGGCGGATTTCAGACACTCTGCAGGACAAATAAAAAAAGCCGCCCAAAGGCGGCTTTGCGATCGCAGGCGAGGATCAGCCTCGCAGACGCCAGGCGATGCTTTCCCCGGCGCGCAAGGGCACCAGGCTGCCGCCTGGGTAGGCAAGCTCGGCCGGCACCGTCCAGCCTTCCTTGACCAATTCGATCTTGTCGCCGTTGGCCGGCAGGCCGTAGAAAGCCGGGCCGTTCAGGCTGGCGAAAGCCTCCAGCTTGTCCAGCGCGCCGGCGGCTTCGAAGGCTTCGGCGTAGAGCTCGATCGCCGCGTTGGCGGTGTACATGCCGGCGCAGCCGCAGGCCGCCTCCTTGGCGCCCTTGGCGTGCGGCGCGCTGTCGGTGCCGAGGAAGAACTTGGCCGAGCCGGATGTGGCGGCCTTCAGCAGCGCCTGGCGGTGCAGTTCGCGCTTCAGCACCGGCAGACAGTAATGATGCGGCCGGATGCCGCCGACGAACAGCGCGTTGCGATTCATCAGCAGGTGGTGGGCGGTGATCGTGGCCGCGACGTTGGCCGGCGCTGCGGCGACGAACTCGGCCGCCTCGCGGGTGGTGATGTGCTCGAACACCACCTTCAACGCCGGCAGCTTGGCCAGCAACGGCTTCATCACCCGCTCGATGAACACCGCCTCGCGGTCGAACACGTCGATATCGGCGTCGGTGACCTCGCCGTGCACCAGCAGCGGCAAGCCGGTTTCAGCCATCGCCTCCAGCGCCGGCAGCGCCTTGAAGATGTCGGTGACGCCGTGGTCGGAATTGGTGGTGGCCCCCGCCGGATACAACTTGACGCCATGGACGAAGCCGCTGGCCTTGGCCAGGCGGATTTCCTCCGGCCGGGTATTGTCGGTCAGGTACAGCGTCATCAGCGGTTCAAAGGCGCTGCCGGACGGACGGGAGGCCAGGATGCGGTCGCGGTAGGCGGCGGCGGCGGCCACGGTGGTGACCGGCGGCTTCAGATTGGGCATCACGATGGCGCGGCCCATCTGGCGACAGGTGTCGGGCAGCACCGCGGCCAGCGCGGCGTCATCGCGCAGGTGCAGGTGCCAGTCGTCGGGGCGGATCAAGGTAAGAGTCTGCATGGTGGGTGGCTTGCCGTAACGATGGATAAAACAATGGCGATGGAAAACCATCGCCAGGGATGTCTACTTGCGCCGGAGCACCATCCGGAACTTGCCTTCGCCGATGGTGGTCGATTCCAGCAGGCCGTTGCCGGTCTGGCGGCAAAAAGCTTCAAAGTCCTTGGGCGCGCCCGGATCGGTGGCGATCACTTCCAGCACGGCGCCGCTGTCCATATCGGCCAGCGCCTTCTTGGCTCGCAAGATCGGCAGCGGGCAATTCAGGCCGGAAAGATCAATATGCTTGTCGGGAGTCATGGGCCGGGTATCCTTCAGCCATATCAGGTTACAATGAATCACATGGCGGCCGGCCGCGCAAACCGGCGGGCCGCAGCCGTATAGTTTACGCCAGTCGTCAAGCCTTACCCAAATCGGTCACCGCAATATGTGCATCCTCGCTTTCGCCTACAAAACGCCGGGCATGGGCCAGCTGGTACTTTTGGCCAACCGCGACGAATACTACGCCCGCCCCGCCGAGCCGCTGGACTGGTGGCCGGAATACCCCCATACCCTGGGCGGACGCGACCAGCAATCCGGCGGCGGCTGGCTGATGGTGGACGGCCGCAACCGCATCGCCGCCGTCACCAACTTCCGCGACGGCTTCCCGCCCAAGGCGGAGCGCTCTCGCGGCGAGCTGGTGCAGCGCTTCGTCACCGGCGACGACGATCCGTTCGCCTTCGCCGACTGGCTGCGCGAGGAGTGCCACCGCTACGGGCCGTTCAACCTGCTGTTCGGCACCACCTCGGACCTGTTCTTCTTCCACAGCCCGGGCCGGCAGATCGCCCGCGTCACGCCTGGCATCCACACGCTGTCCAACGCCACGCTGGACACGCCGTGGTTCAAGTGCCAGCGGCTGGCGGAGCGCCTGGGCGATTTCGGCCGCCCGCCGACCGAGGAGCAGGCCTACGCCGCGCTGTCCGATCCGACGCCCGCCGGCCCCGGCCATCTGCCCAATACCCGCATCGGCCTGGCGCTGGAAAAGACGCTGTCGCCGATCTTCATCCAGGGCCGCGACTACGGCACCCGCGCTTCGATGCTGCTGACGGTGTCCAGCCGCGGCGACATCAGTTTTTCCGAACTGAGCTGGGGCCTGGCCGGCCGCGAAACCGGCCGCCGACATTACAACCTGCGCGCCGGACAGGCGCGCTGACGGAGCATCCGCATTTGAAAGCCATCACAACCCTGCCGGCGCTGTTGGCGCTGTGCCTGAGCCTGCCCGCGCTGGCCGGCAGCGACAGAATCAACAAGAACATCGAATTCCAGGAAGAGCAGCCCTGGGCCGAACAGGACTACGCGCTGCCCGACTACCCGCAGACGCCGGACTGGATAGAAGTGAAGCCGGACTGGCTGCAGCAGAACCGCTTCTTCGTCGACGCCAAGACGCTCAGCGTGGGCGGCGACGGCGTGGTGCGCTTCGTCAGCCGCGTGCTCACGCCCAGCAGCGTGGAGAACCTCAGCGCCGAGGGCATCCTGTGCAAGGACAACCAATACAAGGCCTACGGCTTCGGCGACAGCATCAACCACCGCTGGATCGCGTCGATGCGGCCGCAGTGGCTGGCGATCAACAGCGCCGACAAACTCAGGCGCGAATTGCGGGAGCTGATGTGCCCGTCGCACAGCGCGCCGCGCGACGCCGCCCAGGCGATCGCCTCGCTGCGCGGCGCCCGCTGACGCCATGATCGACGCCTGCGACGGATGTTCTAAGATGAAACATCTGTCTTGCATTCGCGTAGGCGCCGATGGATCAGCAAACTCTGCAGGAAAGTCGGGAAAGGGAATGGGTCAGGCGGCTGTTCGAGCAAAAAGGCATTGACCCGCTCGATGTGAAATCGCTGAAGTGCCCCGCGCCCGATGTCGGCGTATCGCTGTCGGACGGCCGCTGTCTGGCCATCGAGGTGACCGAGGTGCTGGCCGGCGAATATGCCCGGCGCAACGCCCGCAAAAAGGAAATCCAGCAGGCCCAGCAAGCGGCCGGCGGCATAGGCTGGATGTTCACCCGGCCGGCCAACGCGCTGGACGTCGCCTGCCGCATCGAGGCCAAGGTGGGCAAGGACTACCATGTGCCGAACGGCCATCAACTGCATCTGCTGCTGGCGGCCGGCACTTTCGAACACGGCGCGCTTCCATCCACGCTGCTGCTCTACATCTCCATCCCGGAACTGAACCAGCTGACCCACAGCATGCTGGAGCGCTCCCGCTACCAGCATGTCTACCTTCACCTTCAGCTGGGACGCGGCCTCTATGAATGGAACCGCGGCGACCGCTGGCACGAGATCCACTCGCCCTGCCTGCGCCACGCCGCCGAACACCATACCGCGTCGGCCTCACCGCTCCCGGATTGAAAACCGGCCCGCCAGCGCGGCGCGCTCTGCCCAGCCCCGCGATTGGCGCGGGCGGAGCCTGCTCTATGGGGCCTTGATGCGAAATCGAGACAAACCAGGCCATCCGGCGCCTGCCCGCTGCATCTCGAATCACGCCTCCTCGCCCGCCGGCGAGGGCCAACTCCGCCATTAAAAAATGGCGCAAACATACCGGCCATTCGACTCTCCATCGACAGGCGATACCGTTCATCGGCACAAAACATCCGGAATTGCCGCCGGCTTGCAATATCCCCATCGCCATCAAAACCAACCGCCGGCCAAAAAACATAAATATTAACAATTCACCCCTCAATAATTCATATTGCATGAGTTATATCAATGATTATTCCTATGTAATATTAGTCTCGATAAACAACCACTCCTGGAGTAATCATCATGAAAGAGGCAGTGACTTATATCATTAGCCACGGCATCGTAATATGCGCGATCGCGTTCATAGCCATTTTTGCGCTGGAGCGCATTTTTCCCAAGCATGCCTTTAGTCCTGAGCGCAGCAAAAAGCGTCTCTTCAACAACGTCATCGTAGCGATCAGTTATCGTTTCATCAGCGCTCCGATCATCATCGCGCCGCTGATGGTATATATGATCAGAGATTTTCCTTATCGGATGCATCGCCCCGACTGGTATACCGGCGCGCTGGCTTTTGTCATCGACATCATGTTGCTCGATCTGCTCAATTACACCATTCATTGGTCTGCGCACAAAATACCGGTGCTGTGGCGATTCCATGCCATGCATCACCTTGATGAGCATATTGATTCAACCACCGGTTTTCGCCAGCATTTCGGCGAGAAATTCCTTGTTCTCGCCATTCGCATTCCCGGCATGTTGCTGATCGGCGTACCGTTCACCACGGTTGTGGCTTTCGAAGTTATCTCTTTCTGCGTGACCACTTTCCATCACTGCAATATCAATATTCCGCAAAAGCTGGAAAACCTGCTCAGCAAGCTTTTCGTCATGCCCTCGTTCCACAACATCCATCATGGCCGCGAGATCGAATACACGGATACCAACTATGGTTTCATCTTCTCGCTCTGGGACCGGATCTTCCGCACCCACTCCGTCGATGAGCGCCCAACCGGCTTTGAAACCGGCCTGGACCACCATACGGACTTTTCCGCCGCCAAGTTGATCTTCCTGCCCTTCGGCAAAACACCGGTCAAGGAATGGACATCTCAAAACTGAACATGGGCTTCGAACCACAATGCTGACAAATGGCGATACCATCATGAATACCAAAATCATCGACTGCACGTTGCGGGAAGGCTGCCAGACCATTCAATGCTCATTCGACATTGAGCAAAGCATCATACTGGCGAAAAAAATATCCGCTTTTGGCGTGGACATGATCGAATGCGGCCATCCTTATATTTCCCGCTTCGAAATGGATAGGGTCAAAGCCGTAGTCGGGGTGGCAGCCGTTCCCGTGCTGGCGCACGCCAGATGCCGGCAAGAAGACATTGACGCCGTTATCGAATCAGGCGCCCAGTGGGTGGGCATGTTCGCCTCGTTCAATGTCGTCTCTCTGGCGACGAAATTCCACGGCCAATCCCAGGAACAGGTCATCAAGCTGTTCTCCGAGTCCATCCGCTATGCCAAGGACAAGGGCCTGCTCGTCCGCGCCACCATCGAGGATGCCAGCCGCACCTCGCTCAGCGACCTCATGCGGATCACCAGAGTCGCGCAGCTGGCCGGCGCGGACCGGGTATGCTTCGCCGACAGCGTCGGCAATCTGTTCCCGCACGAGACATTTGAAATCCTGTCGAACCTGACCAAGGAATTCCACCAAGTGGAGTTCGAATACCATGTCCACAACGACAGGGGCCTGGCTTTGGCCAACACGCTGGAAGCGATGCGGGCCGGCGTTCGCTGGATTTCGGCCAGCTGCAATGGCATTGGCGAAAGAGCGGGCATTACGGATACCTTCCAGCTGGCCACCTTGCTGCAAGCGAAATCCGACAAGCCCCTATACAAGCTCGCCGATGCGCTGGCCTTGTCCGAACTGGTCGCGACCTTCAGCCGCATCGGCCACTCCCCGATGCATCCCATCACAGGGCAAAACGTCTTCGCGCATGCCGCAAAGCTGCATCGGCAAGCAAATGAAAAAGACGCCAGCTCATACAATATTTTCGACGCCGGCCTATTCCGGGCAAAGTCCGCGATCGAAAAACATCCGGCGATGCATGAGTCAAACCTGTTCATCCAGCCATTCGAAAAATCGGCGACCGAGCTGCGCTACCACAGGCATGGTCCCGGCAAACGTTTCGTGATGCTGGACTACCGCTTGCTGGAAGCGTCGCCATATTATTTCATCGCGCGCCATGTCGACGCGATTGCTCCCAATGAGCAGGGCCATGTCGATAGCCATCGGCACAATTGCGACTCCGTCTTCATGTTCCTGGGCGATGAGCAGGATTACCAGGGCCTGACCGTCGAGGTTTCCATCTCGGGAAAAACCCAGACCATGCACAGCCCGGCCACGGCCTTCGTCCCTGCCGGCGCGGAACATACTTATCGCTTCCTCCATGGCAAAGGCAGTTTCATCAACTTTGTCCATAAGGGAAAATATGAAGACAGCCTGCTAGAGATCAGCGCATGAAACAGTTTGACAAGCATGCGGATGCCTACGACGCCATACGCCGCAAGATCCAATATCCGGAAGAGCTTTATCAATTCCTGCTGGAGAAAACGCCGGGCCGCGCCGCCGCGCTGGACATGGGCTGCGGCAATGGCGTCTCAACCATCAGGCTAGCGCCTCATTTCGCATACGTGGAAGGCATTGACCATGGCGCCAATCTGATCGACAAGGCCACCGCCAACTATCCCGCCCTGCGCTTTGCGACCGTGCCAGCCGAGAGCTACGCGAGCGAGCGGCGATTCGACCTCATCACCAGCGCCACTTCCTTCTATTGGATGGACCGATCCAAAGTGCTGGAAATCATCAAGCGCCAGCTGGTCGGCGGCGGCCTGTTCTGCGCTTACAAATACGACGTGCCGCAAGCCTACGGCGACTTGCGCTTATTGATCGAGGAAGAACTGGTCAACAAGTGGGGAAAATTCCGCGATCCCAGGCTGCTGCAATATGACGATACGCTGGAGAAGATTGCCCAGATCGGGGGGTTCAAGGAGGCGAAGCGAAAAATATTTTCCAACATCATTGAATTGACCCCATTCGAGCTCGCGCTGTTTCTGCTGTCCACCAGCTATGTCACCGCATATATGGACCAGAAGCCCGAAGAGAACTATGCGGATTATCTTCTGGACAAGATGCAGACCGTCGGCGGCAGCGATCCGGTCAAGGTGAATTTTGATATCTACGCCTATATCGCGGAAAAGGCATGACGGCAGGCGGCATTCTCCCCGGATGCCGCGGCCGGCAAACAACCCGATCAACGACATCAAAGATCAAAGGATCGAGCGATGCCTGCAATTGCTTTGAAACCGATCACCCATCAACGGCCCGAGCCCTGGACCGCGCCGGACGCGCTGGCGCTGCCCGCCCCGATAGCCGAGGAACTGGAAGGCCTGCTTGGCCAGCTGGTCAGCGGGACAAGCCATGCCGAGCATGCTCAGCGGGCGCAGCAGCTGCGCCACGCCATCCATCATCAACTGGAATCCGGCAGCGGCGCGATCTGGCTGCACAGCGCGGCGCTGGCCCAGGCGTCCCGCGAAGCGTTCCATCACGCTTTTTTCGAATTCTGCACCCTGCTTGGCCTGCCGGTCTCCATCAACAAAAACGGCGATGTCATCAAAGAGGTCAAGGATGCCGGCCACAAAGACTCCAAGCTGGCCCCCGCCCGCGGCCACATGACCAATCAGGAGCTCGCTTTCCACTCGGACCGCGCCGACATCACGGTGCTGGCCTGCTGGGAAGCGGCGAGCCATGGCGGCGAATTCAAGATCTGCTCGTCGGCTAAGTTGATAGAGGTTCTGGAAAAAAGGAATCCGGACTGGATCAAATGGCTGACAACCCCGATCCCGCACGACCTTCGCGACGAGGGCAGCTCAGGCGACAGCTACTGCCATTTGCCGATACTCAGCGAGTCGGATGACGCGTTCGTCCTGCGCTACATCCGGAAATTCAACGATTCCGCCATCCGCCACGGCATTGCGCTGCCGGACGAAGTCAAAACGATGCTGAGCGAAATAGACCAAGTCATCAACCATCCCGACATGTCGGTGCAGGTCAGCTTCGAAAAAGGCAGCATCGCCCTGGTCAACAATCACACCACGCTGCATTCCCGAACCGAGTTCGTCGACGCGCCGGGCGCCGAGCGCTGCCTGCTGCGTTGCTGGCTGGCGAGCGAATTCACTCGGCCGCTGCCGGAAGCGTTCTCGACGATTTTCCATACGATCCAGCCCGGCGTGCTCCGCGGAGGAGTGCGTCCGGCCTAGAGAAGGGAGCAGCCTTCCATTCCGCTCTCCGGAATGGAAGGCCATCGGCTCAACGCCCCTTTTCGGCGCCGCCGTTGATCTGGATGATTTGCGCCGTAATGTGCCCTGCTTCGGCGGAGGTCAGCCAGGCAATGGCATTGGCGACATCCTGCGGAGTCCCGCCCCGGCCGTTCAACGCTTCCGCCTGCTTGCTCTTTTGTTGCTCCGGCGACAGCGCCGCGCCAAAAAACTCGGTGTCCTGCACATAACCCGGCGCCACGGCATTGACCGTAATGCCTTCCGGACTTAATGCCGCCGCCAGATCGTAGCAATATGGATGCAATGCCGCCTTCGCCGCCGCATAACAGCCGATGGACGAGCCGCGATAAGCCGCGATGGAGCTGATCAGAATGACGCTTCCGCCGGGCCGCTTCAATATTGGGCGAATGCCTTCCGTCAGCAATACGGCCGAGAGGGTGTTGTTTTGAAAATTATCATTCCACCGCCTCGCCACGCCCGCCAAACCATCAGCGTAACTTCCCGCAGGCGCGCGGCGGATCGCATTGCTGCCCGCCGCATTGATCAGCGTATCGACGGTTTTGAATTCCTGCCGTATGACATCGCAGGCGTTTTGCGCTTGTTCCGGGATCGACAAATCCGCAGTCAAGGCCAAAACGGCAGGCGCCTTTGGAAACGCCTCGGCGATATTCGCCGCAGCCTGAGACAGCGTATCCATCCGGCGGCCCAATATCACGACCTGCATTTCCTGCTTGGCATAATGCTGTGCGCAAGCGTAGCCAATTCCCGTCCCGCCACCGCTGATTACGACGACTTTCGACATGATCTGCCCTTATTTGGATTGATAAGACTGAGTACTCAAGCCAATCCAATTTCCCTGAAAATATTAAATTGGCAAGCACTTAAAAATATTAACATGACATTTAAATATCAACAATGCAGCATCATGCAGGCAATAGCCATTCATTTTCCGCCATGGGAAACCACGAGCAGGCCCCTGCGGAACTTATTCGCAAAACCACCGGAAGGAAAATAGGAACTGGAAATGTATCAGGGGGGAAAGCCATTATCGATGCCGGAACATATCATTCCGGCCACGGCAATAGTCAGGCTTCGGTATCGGCATGACGCCATGCCCCGCTCTTGCCGCCGTCTTTTTCCAGCAGGCGGACGCCGGTGATCTCCATGCCGCGGTCCACCGCCTTGCACATGTCGTAGATGGTCAAGAGGCCGACATTGACCGCGGTCAGCGCCTCCATCTCGACGCCGGTCTGGCCATTGCACTCGGCGGTCACTTCTATCCGCACCGCCGATTCGCCGTCCAGCAGCTCGAAGTCCACCGCCAGCCGCGTCAACGCGATCGGGTGGCACAGCGGGATCAGGTCCCAGGTCTTCTTGGCCGCCATGATGGCGGCGACGCGGGCGATGCCCAGCACGTCGCCCTTCTTGTGGCCGCCATCCCTCACCAGCGCGAAGGTGGCCGGCAGCATGCGGATCGCGCCTTCGGCCACCGCGCGGCGGGCCGTGGCGGCCTTGCCGCCGACATCCACCATGTGGGCATGGCCGGCTGCGTCGAAATGGGTGAGTCGTGTCATGGCGTACCCTTCAAATGAAAACGCCCGCCGCGATCAGCGCAGCAGGCGGAAAATCAGCCAGAAGCAGGAAACGACGGCCAGCAGGCCGGCGCTCCAGCGGGCGATGGCCAGCGCGCGGCGCAGGTAGCGGCGGTCATGGGTGAGAGCGAAGCACAACAGCGCCCAGCCTATCGCCAGCACCGTCGCCAAAAGCCACAGCCGCCAGAAGCCGAACACGGCCTCACTCCTCTGACGGCAACAGATGGAAGCTGGACGGCGCGTCCAACGGATCGTCGAAGCTGGCGTATTCCCAGGCCTCCGGCGTTTCCAGCAGCTTGCGCAACAGCTTGTTGTTCATCGCGTGGCCGGACTTGTGGCCGGAGAATGCCGCGATCAAGGGATAACCTACGACGTAAAGGTCGCCGATCGCGTCCAGTATCTTGTGGCGGACGAATTCGTCAGGGAAGCGCAGGCCTTCCGGATTCAGCACGTACTCATCGTCGATCACGATGGCGTTGTCCAGGCTGCCGCCGCGACCCAGGCCATGGTTGCGCATGTACTCCACCTCGTGCATGAAGCCGAAGGTGCGGGCCCGGCTGATCTCGTCGGTATAGGAATGGTGGGCGAAGTCCACTTCCACCGTCTGCGGGGCGCGGTTGAACGCCGGATGGTTGAACTCGATGGACAGCGTGATCTTGAAGCCGTCGTGCGGGTCCAGCCGGACCCACACGCCGCGGTCCTCCACCATCACAGTCTGCTTGACGCGGATGAAACGCTTTTTCTTGGGCTGCTCGGCCACCCCAGCCGTCTGCAGCAGATAGAGGAACGGCGCGGCGGACCCATCCATGATGGGAATCTCCGCCGCCGTCACCTCGACGACCAGGTTGTCGATGCCGAAGCCGGCGAACGCCGACATCAGATGTTCGATCGTGCCGACACGCACGCCGGTGTCCGTCACCAGCGTGGAGGAGAGGCGCGTGTCGTTCACGAGCGAAGGTTCTACCTTCACGTCGACCGGCTCGGGCAAGTCGGTGCGACGGAAGACGATGCCGGTATCGGGCGGCGCCGGCAGCAGGGTGAGCTTCACCCGCTCGCCGGAATGCAGACCGACGCCCGTGGCGCTGATCGCTTGCTTCAGCGTGCGCTGCAGAATCATTTCAGGCTACTCAACCAGACGGGAAAACCCGATTCTAGCATAGCGCTCGGCCATGCTTTATTGATTGATTCGCTGACATGAATAGCGTTTATCTATCCGTATCCTCCGTTCAGTCCGCCTGCTTGCGCAGGAAGGCCGGGATGTCGTAGCTCTCGCTGACCTCGGGGTTGGAGAAATCCAGCGAGGGATTGGCGCGGCGGCGGCCGGTGCGCATGATGGCCGGCGCGTCCAGATCCTCGTAGTTCACCATTTCCACCGCGCGGTCGTCGGTGCCGGTCTTGACGATCTTGATGTACTCCGGACGATCCTCGTTGCGGACGGTTTTCTTCTGGCCCAGGCCGGTGGCGATCAGCGTCACGCGGATGGTGTCCTCCGGCATGTCCTCCACTTCGGCGGTGCCGAACTTGATCTGCGCGTCCTCGTCCGCGTACTGGCGGATGATGCCCATGATCTCGCGGTACTCGCTCATCTTCAGGCAACCCGGCGCGGTGGAGATGTTCACCAGCACGCCGCGCGCGCCTTCCAGCGTGATGTTGTCCAACAGCGGGCTGGCCACGGCCTGCTCGGCGGCCACGCGGGCGCGGTCGATGCCGGAGGCGTAGGCGGAACCCATCATCGCCAGGCCCATCTCGCCCATCACGGTGCGCACGTCGGCGAAGTCGACGTTGATCAGGCCCGGGCAGGTGATCACTTCGGCGATGCCGGCCACGGCGCCCTTCAACACGTCGTCGGCGGCGCGGAAGGCTTCGCGCATGGTGACGTCGTCGCCCAGCACTTCCATCAGCTTCTCGTTGGGAATCACGATCAGCGAGTCCACGTGCTTCTTCAGGTCCTCGATGCCGTTCTGCGCCACTTTCAGGCGCTTGCCTTCATGATCGAACGGACGGGTGACCACGCCCACGGTCAGGATGCCCATTTCCTTGGCCACTTCGGCCACGACAGGCGCCGCGCCGGTGCCGGTGCCGCCGCCCATGCCGGCGGTGACGAACACCATGTTCGCGCCGCGCAGGCTTTCGGCGATGCGCTCGCGGTCTTCCAGCGCCGCGCTGCGGCCGACTTCCGGATTAGCGCCGGCGCCCAGGCCGCGCGTCAGGTTGGTGCCCAGCTGCAGCTTCTGCGGCGCGCGGTTGCGCTGCAGGGACTGCGCGTCGGTGTTGGCGCAGATGAATTCCACGCCGTGCACATTGCCGGTGATCATGTTGTCGATGGCGTTGCAACCGCCGCCGCCGACGCCGATGACCTTGATGACGGCCGAGCTGGCCGTTTCCTGCATGACTTCAAAAACCATTCCGCTCATTTTCCTCTCCTCATAAAGATGAGCCATTCATTACTGCCTGGTACTACGCCCGAACAACCTTAAACACGCCGCCGGCACCCGCCGGCGGCACCTAATCCAATCAGAAATTGCTGCCGAACCACGCCTTCATCCGCGTGAACATCTGGCCCATGCCGGCCGACTCGGCCTTCACCGGGCCGGCATAGCCCTGGATCTGGTCCTTGCCGTACAGCAGCAGGCCGACGCCGGTAGAGAAGCGCGGGGTCTTCACCACCTCGGCGAGGCCGCCGACGTACTTGGGCACGCCGACGCGCACCGGCAGGTGGAACACCTCCTCGGCCAGCTCCACCATGCCCGGCATCAGGCTGGCGCCGCCGGTCAGCACCATGCCGGACGACAGCATTTCCTCGAAACCGCTGCGGCGCAGCTCCTGCTGCACCAGCTGGAACAACTCCTCGACCCGCGGCTCGACTACTTCGGCCAGCGTCGCGCGGGACATCTGGCGCGGACCGCGCTCGCCCACGCCCGGCACTTCAATCATCTGCGCCGGATCGGCCATGCCCACTAAGGCCACGGCGTGCTGGATCTTGATGTCCTCGGCCTCCTTGGTCGGGGTTCGCAGCGCCATCGCGATGTCGTTGGTGATCTGGTCGCCCGCGATCGGGATCACCGCGGTGTGGCGGATCGCGCCGCCCACGTACACGGCGATGTCGGTGGTGCCGCCGCCGATGTCGATCAGGCACACGCCCAGGTCCTTCTCGTCCTCGGACAGCACGGCGATGGCCGAGGCCATCGGCTGCAGCACCAGGTCGGACACTTCCAGGCCGCAGCGGCGCACGCACTTGGTCACGTTCTGGGCGGCGGACACCGCGCCGGTGACGATGTGCACCTTGGCCTCCAGCCGCACGCCGCTCATGCCCAAGGGCTCGCGCACGCCTTCCTGGCCGTCGATGCTGTATTCCTGGGTCAGGATGTGCAGCACCTGGTGGTCCGGCGGAATGGTCACGGCGCGCGCGGTCTCGATCACGCGGTCGATGTCCATCTTGGTGACTTCGCGATCCTTGATCGCCACCATGCCGTGCGAGTTCACGCTCTTGATGTGGCTGCCGGCGATGCCGACGAACACCTCGTGAATCTTGCAGTCGGCCATCAGCTCGGCCTCTTCCAGCGCGCGCTGGATCGCCTGCACGGTGGACTCGATGTTCACCACCATGCCGCGCTTCAAGCCGCGCGACGGGGTGTGCCCCATGCCGACGATGTTAAGCTGGCCGTCTTCCAGCACCTCGGCCACGATCGCCACGATCTTGGAGGTGCCGATGTCCAGGCCGACCAGCATGTTCTTGCTTTCCTTTGGTTTGCTCACCTGTCGCTCCAACGCCTAATCACTTGTTTCCCTTGGCCGGCGGCGCCTTGTAGTCGGGCATCCGCACGGCGAATCCATTCGGATAGCGCAGGTCGACGTATTCGATGTGATACGGCAACCGCGCCAACTCGCTCTTCCAGTAGGTGGCGAAGCGCTCCGCGCGCGCCGCCACGTCATTACGTCCCAGCTCCAGCTGCAGCTGGTTGTCCAGCACCACTTTCCACGCCCGCCGCGACGACAGCCACAATTCGCGCGGCGCCAGGCCCGACGGCTGCAAGGTCTGGCGCATCTGCGTCAGCATCGCCGTCATGTCCTTCTCCGCGCCCGCCGGCCCGAAAAACACCGGCAGCTTGGCGTCGCTGGCCGCGTCGAAACGCTCGCCGCGGGTATTGACCAGACCGTTCTCCCCCCAGCGCGCCAGCGCCACATGCTCCTCCACGGTGATATCCAGCGCGTCCGGCCAGCGCCGTCTCACCTGCGCGTCGCGCACCCATGGCAATTTGCCGAAGGCGGCCCGCGTCTTGTCGATATCCAGCGTGAAGAAGGTGCCGGACAGCTCGTGCTCCGCGATGAACTTCAGCTGTTCGGCCGTCACCCGGTTCATGTCGCCCTGAATCCGTATCTTCTTCACCGGGAACACCGGCGCGTGCGTCAGCCAGAATCCCCCCGCGTACAGCAGCATCAGCGCCGTGGCGCCCAGCATCAGATTGGCCAGGCTCCTGAGCAGCCGATGGTTATCCCACATGCACCGTATCCAATACCTTCAGACACAGGTCCTCGTAAGCGATGCCCTCCACCTTGGCCGCCATCGGCACCAGGCTGTGGCTGGTCATGCCCGGACTGGTATTCGCTTCCAGCAGGTAGATTTCGCCCGCCTCGTCCATCAGGAAGTCCACCCGGCTCCAGCCGCGGCAGCCCAATACCTTGAACGCCTTCAGCGCCAGTTCGCGCGCCCTGGCTTCCACTTCCGGAGCCAGGCCGGACGGGCAGCGGTAGACCGTGTCGTCGCGGAAATACTTGGCCTGGTAATCGTAATACTCGGTGGCCGGTTCAATCTTGATGGTCGGATACGCTTGGTCGCCGATCACCGCGCAGGTGTACTCGCCGCCGCCGATGAATTGCTCGGCGATCACCACGTCGTCGTACTTGCGCGCCTCTTCGAAAGCCGCGCGCAATTCGCCCGCCGCCTTCACCTTGGTCACGCCTATGCTCGAGCCCTCGCTGGACGGCTTGACGAAGATCGGCAGGCCCAGCGCCTTCTCTATCGCGTCGAAATCGCTGCTTTCGTCCAACAGCTCGAACGCCGGAATCGGCAGGCCCGCGCCCTTCCACAACAGCTTGGTGCGCCACTTGTCCATGGCGATGGCCGAGGCCATCACGCCGCAGCCGGTATACGGCACGCCCAGCGCCTCCAGCGCGCCCTGCAGCGTGCCATCTTCGCCGAACGGGCCGTGCAGGATGTTGAACACGCAAGCGAAACCTTCTTCCTTCAGCGCCGACAATGGCTTTTCCGACGGATCGAACCTGTGGGCGTCCACGCCCTTGGACTGCAGCGCCGCCAACACGCCGGCGCCGCTCATCAGCGACACCTCGCGCTCGGACGAGCTTCCACCCATCAACACCGCCACTTTGCCGTACTGCTTCATCTATCTATCCTCAACAAGCCCGCGCCCACGGCGCGGACGGAAATATCCCGATCAACCCGCCAGGGCCGTCACTTTGCCTGGCACCGCGCCGACCGAGCCGGCGCCCATGGTCACCACCACGTCGCCGTCGCGGGCGGCGTCCAGGATGGCCTGCGGCATCTCGGCGATGTCCTCGACGAACAGCGGCTCCACCTTGCCGCCCACGCGCACCGCGCGCGCCAGCGCCCGGCCGTCGGCGGCGACGATGGGCGCTTCTCCGGCGGCGTAAACCTCGGAGAGCAGCAGCGCGTCGACGCTGGACAGCACCTTGACGAAGTCCTCGAACAGGTCGCGGGTGCGGGTATAGCGGTGCGGCTGGAAGGCCAGCAACAGGCGGCGGCCGGGGAAGGCGCCGCGCACCGCGGCCAGCGTGGCGGCCATTTCCACCGGGTGATGGCCGTAATCGTCCACCAGCGTGAAGCTGCCGCCGTCCTGGGCCTTCACTTCGCCGTAGCGCTGGAAGCGGCGGCCGACGCCGGCGAACTCGGACAGGCCCTTCTGGATGGCTTCGATGCTGGCGCCGCACTCCAGGCCGATGGCGATCGCCGACAGCGCGTTCAGCACGTTGTGCCGGCCCGGCAGGTTCAACACCAGCGGGAAGCGGGTGATGGCGCCGTTCTTCACCACCACGTCGAAATGCATCTGGCCGGCGGCCGCGCGCACGTTCTCGGCGTAAATGTCGGCGGAATCGTCCAGGCCGTAGGTCGTTACCGGCTTGGTGACGCGCTCGCGGATCTCGCGCACGTTGGGATCGTCGACGCACAGCACCGCGCGGCCGTAAAACGGCATCCGCTGCAGGAAATCGACGAAGGCCTGCTTCAGCTTGTCGAAACTGTGGTCGTAGGTGTCCATGTGGTCGGCGTCGATATTGGTCACCACCGCCATCACCGGGCTCAGATGCAGGAAGGACGCGTCCGATTCGTCGGCCTCGGCCACCAGGAATTCGCCCAGGCCCAGCTTGGCGTTGGCCCCGGCGGCGGTCAGCTTGCCGCCGATGACGAAAGTCGGGTCCAGTCCGGCCGCGCCCAGCACCGACGCGGTCAGGCTGGTGGTAGTGGTCTTGCCGTGGGTGCCGGCGATGGCGATGCCCTGCTTGAAGCGCATCAGCTCGGCCAGCATCAGCGCGCGCGGAATCACCGGCACGCGCTTGTCGCGCGCCGCCAGCACTTCCGGGTTGTCCGCCTTCACCGCGGTGGAGGTCACCACCACGTCGGCGCCTTCCACATAGGTGGCGTCGTGGCCGAAGAACACGCGCACGCCTTCGGCGGCCAGCCGCTTGGTGGTGGCGCCGTCGGCCATGTCCGAACCCGACACGGTGTAGCCCAGGCCGTGCAGCACCTCGGCGATGCCGCACATGCCGACGCCGCCTATGCCCACGAAATGTATGTGTTTGACCCTGTGTTTCATGTCTGTGTCTCTGCTTGGACGCTCGGTCGGCGCCCTGTCATTCCCCGGCCAGCTGCTGGCACAGGTCGGCCACCCGGCCGGCCGCGCCGGAACGGGCCAGCGCGCGCGCGCGTCCGGCCTTGTCCAGCAACTGGTCTCTGTCCAAACCCGCCAGCAGGCCCGCCAGCCCGTCGGCGTTCAATTCCTTCTGCGGCAGATGCCAGGCCGCGCCGGCCTCGGCCATCCACTCGGCGTTGTCGCGCTGATGGCCGGTGGTGGACACCACCAGCGGCACCAGCACGCTGGGCACGCCGGCCGCGCACAACTCGCTGACCGTGATCGCGCCGGCGCGGCAGATCACCAGATCGCACTCGGCCAGGCGCCTGGGCATGTCGTCGACGAAGGGCAGCAGCTCCACTTGCTCCCGCAGGCCGCCGGCCTGATAGGCGGCCTCGACCGCGGCGAAGTTCGCCTCGCCGGTCTGGTGCGTCAGCAGCGGCCGCTTATCGGCCGGCAGCTTGGCCATCGCCTGCGGCAGCGTTTCGTTCAAAACCTTGGCGCCCAGGCTGCCGCCGACCACCAGCACCTTCAGCGGACCGCTGCGGCCGGCGAAGCGCTCGGCCGGCGGCGCGATGTTCTCGATCTCGCCGCGCACCGGGTTACCGGTGACCAGCGCCTTGGGCTCGCGCGCCGCGCTGCCGTCGAAACCGCAGGCCAGCTTCTTGGCGAACGGCAGCAGCGCCTTGTTGCTGAGCAGCAGGCCGGCGTCGGCGTTGACCAGCACCAGCGGCTTCCACAGCAGGCCGGCCATCACGCCGCCGGGCAGGCAAACATAGCCGCCCATGCCCAGCACCACGTCCGGACGGTGGCGGAAAATCTGCGCCGCGCTGCTGAAGAACGCGCCGGCCAGCTGCAGCGCGCCCTGGACCGAGCCCAGCAGGCCCTTGCCACGCACGCCGTGGAAATTCAGCCGCTCCAGCGGGATGCCGGTCGGCGGCACCAGCTTGTTTTCCATGCCGCGGCGGGTGCCCAGCCACACCACCTTCCAGCCGCGGCTTTGCAGCTCTTTGGCCACGGCGAGGCCGGGGACGATGTGTCCGCCAGTGCCTGCCGCCATCACCATGACCGTGCGATTCGCCATCTCTATCCGTTCCGTTAAATCTTGTTGCCGCGCATCATGCGCCGGTTCTTGCTTCGCCCATCAGGCTCGCAGAAACCAAAGGACACGGCGCCAAGGCGCCTGGAAAGGCTGCAGCCTTTCCTTATGCGGGGCTAAACCTTATAGCCCCGCATAATCCTTCGGTTTTCGTAGTCCACCCGCAGCAGCACCGCCACCGCGATCAAATTCATCAGCATCGCCGAACCGCCGAACGACATCAGCGGCAGCGTCAAACCCTTGGTCGGCAGCAAGCCCATGTTCACCCCGATGTTGAAGAACACCTGAATGCCCAGCCAAATGCCTATGCCCTGCGCCACCAGCGCCTGGTAATAGCGCTCCAGCTTTTTCGACTCCACGCCGATGTGGAAGGCGCGGCGCACGATCCAGGCGTAGAGGCCGATCACCACGCAGATGCCGGCGAAGCCGAACTCCTCGGCGATCACCGCCATGATGAAGTCGGTGTGCGCCTCCGGCAGGTAGAACAGCTTCTCGATGCTGCCGCCCAGGCCCACGCCGAACCATTCGCCGCGGCCGATGGCGATCAGCGAGTGCGACAGCTGGTAGCCCTTGCCGTACGGGTCGTCCCACGGGTCCATGAAGCCCAGCACCCGCTTCAGCCGGTACGGCGACGACACGATCAGCAGCACGATGGCCACCACCGCCATCGCCGCGAGCCCCGAAAAGATGCGCATATTGATGCCGCCCAAAAACAGCAGGCCCATCGCGATGCTCATCACCACCATCAGCGCGCCGAAGTCCGGCTCGCGCAGCAGCAGGAAGGCCACCACCACCATCGCCGCGAACATCGGCGCAAAGCCTTCCTTGATGCTGTGCAGCAGGTGGCTCTTGCGCACCGTGTAATCGGCCGCGTACAGCACGGTGGCGAACTTCATCACCTCCGACGGCTGCAGATTCAGCACGAACAGGTTGATCCAGCGGCGCGAGCCGTTGACCACCTTGCCGATGCCGGGAATCAGCACCAGCACCAGCATCACCAAGCCGATCAGGAAGATCTTTCCCGAATACTTCTGCCAGAACGCCGTCGGGATCTGGAACGCCGCGAACGCCGCAGACAGCCCGATCACCATGAACACCACGTGGCGGATCAGGTAGAAGTAACGGTTCTGCGTCGCCGCGTCCGCTTCCGCGTACGCGATCGACGCCGAATACACCATCACCAGGCTGATCGACAACAGCAGCGCCAGCGCCCAGGCCAGCGCCTCGTCCAGCGCGGTGATCGCCGTGTAGCGGCTGGCCGGATTTCGGATCATGTTCGCTCCGCCTTCACCGCGGCGACGGTGTCGATGAACACCTGGGCGCGATGCGCGTAGTTCTTGAACATGTCCAGGCTGGCGCAGGCCGGCGACAGCAACACCACGTCGCCCGGCCGGGCCAGCGCCGCCGCGCGGCGGGTTGCCTCCTCCAGCGTGTCGCAGCGCTCCAGCGTCAGCCCGCTATCGGCTAGCGCCGCCTCGATCCGTCCGGCGTCGCGGCCGATCAGCAGCACCGCGCGCGCGATGCGCTGGCAGGCCGGCCTCAACGGCGCGAAATCCTGGCCCTTGCCGTCGCCGCCGGCGATCAGCACCACCCGGCGGGTCATGCCGTTCAACGCGGCCTCGGTCGCGCCGACATTGGTGCCCTTGGAATCATCGATAAACGCAACACCGTCGAATTCGTCTACCAACTCGACGCGATGGGCGAGACCGCGGAAGGTTTTCAGCCCTTCCAGCAGCTTGCCCAGCGGCAGGCCGATGCCCTGGCACAGCGCCAGCGCGGCCAGCGCGTTGGCGGCGTTGTGCAGGCCCTGCAGCTGCATGTCGGCGCAATCGAACACCTTTTCGCCGTCCACTTTCAGCCAGTAGCCGCCGTTGCGGGCCAGCGCGTAATCGGCGGCGCCGTTCAGCGAGAACCACTTTACCGGATGGCCGGGGCGGATCATCGCCCGCACCAGCGCGTCATCCTTGTTCAATATCTGCGCGCCCTTGCCGTTGAACACCCGGGTCTTGGCGTGCGCGTAATCCAGCAAATCCTGGTAGCGGTCGAGGTGGTCCTCGGAAATGTTGAGCACGGTGGCGGCGTCGGCCTCCAGCGTGAACGTCGACTCCAGCTGGAAACTGGACAGCTCCAGCACCCACACGCCGGGCCAGCGGCCGCTCTGTTCGCGCGCGAGCAAAGCCTCCAGCACCGCCAGGCCGATATTGCCGGCGACGACGGTGTCCAGGCCCGCTGCCTCGCACAGATGGCCGACCAGGCTGGTGACCGTGCTCTTGCCGTTGGAGCCGGTGATGGCGATCACCTTGTTGCCGTCGCCCTGGATCGCGCGCGCCAGTATCTCGATGTCGCCGACCGCCTCGCCGCCGGAGCGGCGGAAGGCGGCGATGGCCGGATTGGCCAGCGGCACGCCGGGGCTGACCACCAGCAGGTCGGAACCGGCGAAGGTCGCATCGTCGAAAACGCCGACGATAACCTCGACGCCCGGCAGATGGCGCTCCAGCTCGGCCAGCCGCTCGGCGGACGGATTGGCGTCGGCGACGCGCACGCGCGCGCCGTGCGCGGCCAGGTAACGCGCGGCCGCCAGGCCCGAGCCTCCCAGCCCCACCACCGTCACATGTCGATTGGCGTAATCCATCTCTTTCGTCCTCAGCGCAGCTTCAGCGTCGACAGGCCGATCAGCACCAGCATCATGGTGACGATCCAGAAGCGAACCACGACCTGCGTTTCCTTCCAGCCCTTCAATTCAAAATGGTGATGCAGCGGCGCCATGCGAAACACCCGCTTGCCGGTCAGCTTGAACGAAGTCACCTGGATCATCACCGACAGCGCCTCCATCACGAACAGGCCGCCCATCAGGAACAGCACGATCTCCTGGCGCACGATCACCGCCACCGCGCCCAGCGCGGCGCCCAGCGCCAGCGCGCCCACGTCGCCCATGAACACCTGGGCCGGATAGGCGTTGAACCATAAAAACCCCAGGCAGGCGCCGCACATCGCCGCGCAGAACACCACCACCTCGTGCGCGCCGGGGATGAAGGGCAGGCCCAGGTATTTGGAGAACACCGCGTGACCGGCGACGTAGGCGAAGATGGCCAGGCCGGCGGCCACCAGCACCGTCGGCAATGCCGCCAGGCCATCCAGGCCGTCGGTAAGGTTCACCGCGTTGGAAGTGCCGACGATGACGAAATAGGTCAGCACGCAAAAACCCACCGCGCCCAGCGGGTAGGCGACGGTCTTGAAGAAGGGCACGATCAGCTCGGTGGACGCCGGCAGCTTGGCGGTGGCGATCAGGAACACGCCGGCGCCGATGGCGATGGCCGACTGCCACGCCATCTTGAACTTGGCGGACACGCCTTTCGGATCCTTGTACACCACCTTGCGCCAGTCATCGTAGAAGCCCAGCGCGCCGGTGCCCAGCATCACCGCCAGCAGCAGCCACACGTATTTGTTGGACAAATCCGCCCACAACAGCGTGGTGATGGTGATGGCCAGCAGAATCAGCGAGCCGCCCATGGTCGGCGTGCCGGCCTTGACCAGGTGGGTCTGCGGACCGTCGTTGCGCACCGCTTGGCCAACCTTCAGCTCGGTCAGCTTGCGGATCACCCACGGCCCCATCATCAGCGAGATGGCGAGCGAAGTCAGCGCCGCCATCACCGCGCGCAGCGTGGTGTAATTGAAGACATTGAAGGCCCGGATATGCGAACCCAACAGATCAGCCAACCAAAGCAGCACCTTAAACTCCCTCTTTCTTTGCTTGCATCAGGTGTTCCACCACCCGTTCCATGCGCATGAAGCGCGACCCCTTGACCAGAACGGCGGTACCCGACGCCAGCCGGCTATCCAGGCATTCCAACAACTCGTCAATCGAATCAAAACCCTGTCCACCGCCGCCGAACGCGGCCACCGCGCGGCGGGAGGCCTCGCCCAACGCAAAGAGCTGTTCGATGCCGCGCAGGCGCGCGTGTTCCCCAACCTCGGCGTGCAAGGCCGGCGCGGCCTCGCCCAATTCGCCGATATCGCCCATCACGAAGCAACGCGGGCCCGGCAGGCCGGCCAGCACGTCGAGGCCGGCCTTCATCGAATCCGGGTTGGCGTTGTAGCTGTCGTCGATCACAGTCAGGCCGCGCGGGCTTTGCTTGATCTGCAGGCGGCCCTTGGCGCCGCCGAAGGCGGCCAGGCCTTGGGCGATGGCGGCCAGCGGCACATCCAGCGCCAAGGCGACGGCCGCTGCGGCCAGCGCGTTCCTGACGTTGTGCTCGCCCGGCGCCGGCAGCGAAATCTCCGCGTCCCCCGCCGGAGAGCGCAGCGTGAAGCGGCTGCCCAGCGCCGACAGGACCAGGCCGCGCGCGCTCACGTCAGCCTGCTCCAGGCCGAAACTGAGCTGCCGATGGCCGCCGGCGGCCGCGCGGAACAGCGGCAGATTGGCGTCGTCGGCGTTGACCACCGCCACGCCGCCGTCGGCCAGGCCTTCGAAAATCTCGGCCTTGGCGCGGGCGACATCCTCGGTGGAGCCGAAATGACCGAAGTGGGCGCGCATCGCGTTGTTGACCAGCGCCACCCGCGGCCGGGTCAGCCCGGTCAGGTAGCGCAGCTCGCCGTGATGGTTCATGCCCATCTCGATCACCGCGTAGCGATGTTGCGGCTTCAGTTGCAGCAGCGTCAGCGGCAGGCCGATGTCGTTGTTGAAATTGCCGGCGGTGGCCAGCACGGCGTCGTCGCCGGCGTGGGCGCGCAGAATCGCGGCCAGCATTTCCTTGACCGTGGTCTTGCCGTTGGAGCCGGTTACGCCGATGCGGACGGCCGGCTGGGTTTCGCGCCAGCCGGCGGCCAGGCGGCCCAGCGCCAGCCGGGTGTCGTCGCCCGCCTGGATCAGGCTGGCGCCAGCCAATTCGAAGCCGTCGCGCACCAGCGCGGCGGCGCCGCGGGCCACAACCTCGGCGACGAAATCATGAGCGTCGAAACGCTCGCCCTTCAGCGCGACGAACAGATCGCCCGGCTGCGCCTGGCGGCTGTCGGTGATCACGCGCAGCACTTCGCCGTCGGCGCCGGTCAGGCGGCCTTGCGCGAAGCGGGCGGCTTGGCTCAGCGTCATCATCGCGGCTTCCCCCACGCGGTCAGCGCCTCTTCCGCGACGCGGAAGTCGGAGAACGGCCGCTTGACGCCGGCGATGTCCTGGTATTCCTCGTGGCCCTTGCCGGCCACCAGCACCACGTCGCCCACCTTGGCCTGGCCCACCGCCCAGTGGATGGCGGCCTCGCGGTCGGCCTCGACATGCGCGCGGGCGGCGTCCATGCCGGCCAGCACGTCGCGGATGATGGCCTGCGGGTCCTCGCTGCGCGGGTTGTCGCTGGTCAGCACCGCCACGTCGGCGTGCTTCTCGGCGATGGCGCCCATCATCGGGCGCTTGCCCGGATCGCGGTCGCCGCCGCAGCCGAACACGCAAAACAGCCTGCCGCCGGCGGGGCGGATCTCGGACAGCGTGGCCAGCGCCTTCTCCAGCGCGTCGGGAGTGTGGGCGTAATCGATCACCACCAGCGGCTCATGCGCGCCGCCGACGCTCTGCATCCGGCCGCGGGCCGGCTGGATGCGCGCCATCACCGCGGCGGCGTCCTGCAGGCTGACGCCGTTGACGCACAGCGTGGCCAGACAGGCCAGCAGATTGGCGGCGTTGAAGCGACCCACCAGGCCGGTGCGCACGTCGACCGCGCCCCATGGCGTGGCCACGGTCAGCTGCAGGCCTTCCAGCGTGGCGGCCAGCGCCATCGGGCGCACATCGCCCTGCTCCAGGCCGTAGGTGACCACGCGGGTCTGTTTAGGATCGATCTCGGCGGCCAGCTGGCGGCCGAAAGCGTCGTCGGCGTTGATCACCGCGTGCTTCAGGCCTTCCCAGAAGAACAGCTTCTTCTTCGAGTCGCCGTAGGCTTCCATCGAGCCGTGGTAATCCAGGTGGTCGCGGGTCAGGTTGGTGAACACCGCGGTGGCGAACTCGACGCCGTTGACGCGGAACTGGTCCAGGCCGTGGCTGGACACTTCCATCGTCACCACGTGCGCGCCCTGGCGGCGGTATTCGGCCAGCTTCTGCTGCACCGTCACCGGGTCCGGCGTGGTGTGGGTGGTTTCGGTCAATTGGCCGTAGAAACCGTTGCCGACGGTGCCGATCAGCGCCGCCTTCTGGCCCAGCAGCGAAAACGCCTGCGCCAGCCAATGGGAAATGGAGGTCTTGCCGTTGGTGCCGGTGATGCCGACCACGGTCAGGTCGCGCGACGGCTGGCCCAGCACATGGGCGGCGACGATGCCGGCGCGCTCGCGCAGATTGGGCACCGCCAGATTGGGCACTTGCCATTCGGCGTTCCAGACGAAGCCGTCGGCGTCGTCCCACAGCACCGCGGCCGCGCCCTTTTCCAGCGCGGCGGGAATGAAATCGCGGCCGTCGACGTACTCGCCGCGGCAGGCGAGGAACACGTCGCCCGGCAGCACGCGGCGGCTGTCGGCCTCCACCCGCTTGATCGGGAGGCCCAGCTGTTGCAACAAGGCCGGATCCCAGTCCGGCAACGCAGTCAAACGGCTCTTCATGATCTTAAAAATCCGCCGGAACCGGGGTCGATTCCGGCAATAAAGTGTTGTTGGATGGCTCGTCAGGCGCGATGTTCAGCACGCGCAGCGCGCCGCCCGCCACCTGCGAGAACACCGGCGCGGACACCGCGCCGCCGTAGTATTTGCCCGCCGACGGCTCGTCTATCATTACCGCCACGATCACCTTGGGCGAGTGGCCGGGCGCGAAGCCCATGAACAGCGCTCGGTGCTTGTTGGCCACGTAGGTGCGGCCCTCCAGCTTGCGCGCGGTGCCGCTCTTGCCGCCTATGCTGTAGCCGATGATGCGGCCGCCGACGGCGCCGCCGCCCGGCTGGCTGTTGGCGATCAAGAGATCGCGCATCTCGTGCGCGGTCTTTTCGTTGAGCACGCGCTTGCCCGGCATCGGGTTGGACGTCTTGTACAGCGAGATCGGCAGCATCACGCCGTCGTTGGCGAAGATGGTGTAGGCGCGCGCCATCTGGATCAGGCTGACCGACAAGCCATAGCCGAAGGACATCGTCGCCTGCTCGATCGGGCGCCATTTGTGCCAGTCGCGCAGCCGGCCGCCGGCCTCGCCGGGGAAGCCGGTTTCCGGCGGCCGGCCGAAGCCCAGCGCGTCGTAATGGGCCCAGGACTCCTCCGGGCTGTTCATCAGCGCCAGCTTGCTGGTACCGACGTTGGACGATTTCTGGATGATGCCGAGGATGTCCAGGCTGGGACGCGGCGCCACGTCGCGGATGGTGGCCGGCCCGATCATGTAAGTGTGGGTGTCCAGCACCGTGTTCAGATTGGCCTTGCCGTGCTCTAGCGCCAGAGAGATCGACAGCGGTTTCATGGTGGAGCCGGGCTCGAACAGGTCGATCACGCCGCGGTTGCGCATCATCTCCGGCGTCACGCCGCTGCGGTTGTTCGGATTGAACGACGGGTAATTCGCCAGCGCCAGCAGCTCGCCGGTGTGGGCGTCCAGCACCACCACGCTGCCGGCCTTGGCCTTGTTGGTCTCCACCGCGGCCTTGATCTCGCGGTAAGCCAGGTATTGGATGCGGTGGTCGATCGCCAGCGCCAGCTTCTGGCCGTCGCGCGGCGGCTCGATGGCTGCGACGTCCTCGATGATGTGGCCGCGGCGGTCCTTCAGCACCACGCGGCGGCCATCCTTGCCTGACAGCATCTTCTCGCGGGCGAGTTCGACGCCTTCCTGGCCCTTGCCGTCCACGCCGGTGAAACCGATGATGTGCGACACGATCTCGCCGGCCGGGTAGAAGCGGCGGAACTCCTGCTGCTTGGCGATGCCGGGCACGCCCAGCGCCATCACCTTGTCGGCCAGCTCCGGACTGATCTGGCGCTTGATGTAGACGAATTCCTTCTTGCGGTCGGACAGCTTGGACGACAGCTCTTCCGGCGACAGGTCCAGCAGGCCGGCCAGCTCGCGCAGCTTGGCCGGCGGCACCGGCTCCATGTCGGCCGGGCTGGCCCAGATGGTCTGCACCGGCGAGCTGATCGCCAGCGGCTCGCCGTTGCGGTCGGTGATCACGCCGCGGTTGGCTTCCAGCATCAAGGTGCGGCGGAAGCGCGCCTCGCCCTGGCCCTGCAGGAAGTCCTGCTGCACCACCTGCAGATAGACCGCGCGGCCGATCAGCGCCAGGAACAGCAAGGCCAGCATCAGCAGCACGCAGCGCACGCGCGTGCTGGTCATACGCAGCGCGGGGCTGGCCGGCGCTGGGCGGGTGCGGACGCTGTAGCTGGAACCGGCGCGCATCACAGCGCTCCCTTCGCCGTGATCACCTGGATCTGGCGCGGATCAGGCGTGTGCATGTCGAGGCGGGTGGAGGCGGCTTTCTCGATCACCGCGTGCGCGCCCCAGGTGCTCTGCTCCAGCTGCAGCTGGCCGAACTCCACCTCCAGCTGCTGCCCCGACTTGGTTTCCTTCTGCAAGTCGCTGTAGAGCTTGCGCGACACGTGCGTGGACGTCACCACCGACCAGGCGGAGAACACGGCCATCAGCAGCAGCGTCGCGTTGAGCTTGTTCATGCGTCGCCCTCCCGCCACGGCGCGGCGGTGCGCTCGGCCACGCGCATGATGGCGCTGCGGGCGCGCGGATTCTCGCGCAGCTCCTCGTCGCCGGCGCGGATCGCCTTGCCGACCAGACCGATCGGCGGCTTGGCCATGTCGGCCGCGCGCACCATCGCCCAGGCCGGCAGCTTTTCCTCGCTGCTGACATCGCGCAGGTACTGCTTGACGATGCGGTCCTCCAGCGAATGGAAGCTGATCACCGCCAGGCGGCCGCCCTCGTTCAGCAGGCGGGCGGCCTGCGGCAGCACCGCCTTCAGCTCGTCCAGCTCGCGGTTCACAAAGATCCGGATCGCCTGGAAGGTTCGCGTCGCCGGGTCTTGGCCCGGTTCGCGAGTACGGACGTTTTGCCCAACGAGCACAGAGAGCTCGCGGGTGGTCGTGATGGGGTTTTCCCCCCGTTGCGCAACAATGGCTGCTGCGATCTTGCGAGCAAACCGCTCTTCACCATAAGTCTTGATGACCTCTCTGATATCGGCCTCGTCGGCCGTTGCCAACCACTCGGCGGCGGTGACGCCGCGGGTGGTATCCATACGCATGTCCAGCGGCGCGTCGAAGCGGAAGCTGAAACCGCGGCTGCCGTCGTCGATCTGCGGCGACGACACGCCCAGATCCATCAGCACGCCGTCGACGCCGGCCACGCCCAGGCGGGCGAGCTCGGCCGACAGCGTCTCGAAACCGTTGTGCACGATGTTGAAGCGGGAATCCTCCGCCGCCAGCCTGTCGGCGACGGCGATGGCTTCCAGGTCCTTGTCGAAGGCGATCAGCCGGCCGGAAGGGCCGAGCTTCGATAGGATCAGGCGGCTGTGGCCTCCGCGACCGAAAGTGCAATCGACGTAGACGCCATCCGGCCGGATGGCGAGCGCGTCGACCGCTTCGGTCAGCAATACCGTGCGGTGCACGAAGGTGGGGGTGCTCACAGCGTGAAATCTCCAAGGTGTTGCGCCAAATCGGCTTGGTCGATGGCCAGCGCGTCAGCGGTCTGGCTGTCCCACTCCTCGGCATTCCACAGTTCGAAGCGGTTGCCCATGCCTACCAGGGCAACGTCCTTGTCCAGCGCGGTCAGTTCGCGCAGGCGGGCCGGCAGCAGCACTCGGCCGGCGGAGTCCATCTCCAGGGTCTCGGCATGGCCGAGCACCAGTCGTTGATAGCGTTTCAGGGTGGGATTGCCGGTGGGAAGGGCCAGCAGACGGGCCTCGACCGGGCGCCAGTTGGGTTCGGGGTAAAGCAGCAGATGGTCTTGGGATTCGAGGGTGACGACCAGCTTGTGCCCAAACGCGGACAGCAGCGTCTCGCGGTGCTTGGCCGGAATAGCCAAGCGCCCCTTGCTATCGAGAGACAAGATGCTGACGCCACCAATCATGATTTGAGACCCGCTGACCGAGAAAAACGGAGCCGTCGCTCCGGGGGGAGAATTTCCCCACTTTCACCCACTTTGACCCACTTTCCGCCACTATAAGAAAGAACTGCCCCACGGTCAACATAGGGATTTACTAATTCGCCTTTTGAGACAATGACTTACGGCAGCGCGTAAAAATGGAATCTGAAACAAATCAGGGACTTAAATTCGCCTGTAAAAGTGGGACATGAACATTGCGGGTCGCGGAGACTGTAACAAGGCGGCAATGATTGCCAATGGAACTGTTTGAACCACAAGTATCTTCAGGAAAAGCAACAAATTACCGGCGGCGATTTTCAGCCATGTATTTAAAAAACAACAGGGCGGCCATTCAGGCCGCCTTGTTGCTCCGGCGATCAGACGATCAAGACAGCTTTTGGCGCAGGATGTCCTGCACCTGGGCCGGATTGGCCTTGCCCTTGGACGCCTTCATCACCTGGCCGGCCAGCGCGTTCAGCGCCTTTTCCTTGCCGGCGCGGAACTCCTCCACCGCCTTGGGATTGGCGGCGATCGCCTCTTCCACCATCTTTTCGATGGCGCCGACGTCGGATACCTGCTTCAGGCCGTCGCGCTCGATGATGGCGTCGGCGGACAGATCGCTGTCCCACAACGCGTCGAACACCTGCTTGGCCAGCTTGCTGGACAAGGTGCTGTCGGCGATGCGGACGATCAGGCCGGACAAGCGCTCCACCGAGATCGGGCAGTCGGCGATGTCCTTGCCGTCGCGGTTCAGGCGGGCGGCGATTTCGCCGTTGATCCAGTTGGCGGCCAGCTTGCCCTGGCCGGACGCCTTGGCTGCGGCCTCGAAATACTGCGCCTGCTTGAGGCTGGACGTCAGCAGCGCCGCGTCGTAGGCGGACACGCCGTAGCTCTCCACGAAGCGGGCCTGCATCGCGCCCGGCAGCTCCGGCATCTCGCCCTTGATGCGGGCGATCTGCTCGTCGGAGATGCGCACTGGCAGCAAGTCCGGGTCCGGGAAGTAGCGGTAGTCGTGCGCGTCTTCCTTGCTGCGCATCATGCGGGTCTCGCCGCTGTCCGGGTCGAACAGCACGGTGGCCTGCTGCACCTTGCCGCCGTCTTCCAGCGTATCGATCTGCCACTGGATCTCGTACTTGGCGGCCTGCTCCAGGAAGCGGAAGGAATTGAGGTTCTTGATCTCGCGACGGGTGCCGAATTCCTTTTGCCCCTCCGGGCGCACCGACACATTGACATCCATGCGGAAGCTGCCTTCCTGCATATTGCCGTCGCAGATGCCCAGCCAGGTCACCAGCGTGTACAAGGCCTTGACGTAGGCCAGCGCCTCGTCGACCGAGCGCATGTCCGGCTCGGACACCACCTCCAGCAGTGGGGTGCCGGCGCGGTTGAGGTCGATGCCGGACAGTCCCTGAAAGTCTTCGTGCAGGCTCTTGCCGGCGTCTTCTTCCATATGGGCGCGGGTCACGCCGATCACCTTCTCCTGGTCGCCGACCAGGATCTTGAGCCGGCCGCCCTCGACGATGGGCAGGTCCATCTGGCTGATCTGGTAGCCCTTTGGGAGGTCAGGATAGAAGTAGTTCTTGCGGGCGAAAACGTTCTTCTGGTTGATGTTGGCGTCCAGCGCCAGACCCAGGCGGATGGCCTTGTCCACCACCGCGCGGTTCAGCACCGGCAGCACGCCGGGCAGTGCCAGCTCCACCGCGGAAGCCTGGGTGTTCGGCTCGGCGCCGAAAGCGGTGCTGGCGCCGGAGAAAATCTTGGAGACGGTATTGAGCTGCACATGCACCTCGATACCGATTACGACTTCCCATTTCATGGTCGGAAAATCCTTTTCATGCCAGGGCGCAGCCGCACCCATGGAAACTTAAACTCTGAGCCCGCGCGAGCGGCGCGAAGACCAGGTGCGCGCGCAGGCAATGCATTCAGTACGGCAAGCGCGCCCAACGCCGCATTCGCGTCGCGCGGCCGCCGGCTTACAGCGCGGGCGCCTTGGCGTGCCAGTCGGTCGCTTGCTGGAACTGGTGCGCTACGTTCAGCATCCTGGCTTCGCCGAAGTAATTGCCGATGATCTGCAGGCCGATCGGTCGGCCGTTGGCGGCGAAGCCGGCCGGCACGCTCATGCCCGGCAGGCCGGCCAGGTTCACCGACAGCGTATACACGTCGGACAGATACATCTCCACCGGATCGGACGCCATCTGGCCCAAATCGAAGGCGGCGGTCGGCGCCACCGGTCCCAGGATCACGTCGCACTGCTGGAAAGCGGCCTTGAAGTCGTTGGCGATCAGGCGGCGGATCTTCTGCGCCTTCAGGTAGTAAGCGTCGTAGTAGCCGTGGCTCAGCACGTAGCTGCCCACCAGGATGCGGCGCTTGACCTCGTCGCCGAAGCCTTCGGCGCGGGTCTTCTCGTACATGTCGACCAGATCCTTGTAGTCCTTGGCGCGGTGGCCGTAGCGGACGCCGTCGTAGCGGGACAGGTTGGTCGAGGCCTCGGCCGGCGCGATCACGTAATAAGCCGGAATCGACAGCTCGGTGTTCGGCAGCGCGATTTCCACCGCCTCGGCGCCCAGCTTCTTCAGCTCGGCCACGGCGTTGTCGACAGCGCGCGCGACGTCGGCATCCAGGCCGGCGGCGAAGTATTCCTTGGGCAGGCCCACTTTCAGGCCGGCCAGGGATTGGTTCAGATCGCGGCTGTAGTCTTCCTTGGCGCGCTCCAGGCTGGTGGAGTCGCGCTCGTCGAAGCCGGCCATCACGTTCAGCATCAGCGCGCAGTCCTCGGCGGTCTGGGCGATCGGGCCGCCCTGGTCCAGCGAGGAGGCGAAGGCCACCATGCCGTAGCGCGACACCACGCCGTAGGTCGGCTTGATGCCGGTGACGCCGCAATGGCTGGCCGGCTGGCGGATGGACCCGCCGGTATCGGTGGCGGTGGCCACCGGCGCCAGGCGCGCGGCGACGGCGGCGGCGGAACCGCCGGAGCTGCCGCCCGGAATCGCCTTGGCGTCCCACGGGTTCCTCACCGCGCCGTAGAACGAGTTTTCATTGGACGAGCCCATCGCGAACTCGTCCATATTGGCGCGGCCCAGCGTCACCATGCCGGCGGCGGCGCATTGCTCCACCACGTGGGCGCTGTACGGCGAAACGAAGTTGTCCAGCATCTTGGAGCCGCAGCTGGTCTTCCAGCCTTGCTGGCAGAACAGATCCTTGTGCACCAGCGGCACGCCGGTCAGCGGATGCGCGTCGCCGGCGGCGATGCGGGCGTCGGCGGCGCGGGCTTCGGCCAGCGTCTTTTCGCGGTCGGTGGTGACAATGGCGTTGAGCTGCGGGTTCAGCGCCTCGATGCGGTCCAGGTACTGGCTGGCCAGCTCCACGCTGGAAACCTGTTTGGCCGCCAGCTGTTGCGACAATTGCTTGAGGGTGGCTTGTGTCATTTCGATCAAATCTTGCTATCCGGATAGTCTGGCCCGGCCGGCGATTTTCTGGGAACCAATCGCGGCGGGACGGCTCACAGGCTTACTCGATCACTTTGGGAACGAGGAACAGGCCTTTTTCCACTTGCGGCGCGACCGCCTGGAAGGCCTCGCGACGGTTGGGTTCGGTGACGACGTCGTCGCGCAGACGCAGCGACACGTCCTGCGGATGCGCCATCGGCTCGATGCCGTCGGTGTCCACCGCCTGCATCTTCTCGATCAGGCCGAAAATATTGTTGAGCTGGTCCGCTGTGGCGGCGATTTCCGCCTCGCTCACATTGATGCGGGCAAGCTTGGCGATCCGTGCGACATCCTGATGCGTCAGCGACATGGCTTCCTCGTTAAAACCTTTAATATTTCAAGCTTTATAGGGTATCATACCCCGTTTGATTCTCCCAAGATCGACATTGCGCCACGACGCATTCCGAGGGCATTTCCCGCCCCGCCGGAAGCCTGCGCCGGGGCTGCAGACGCAGGCCGAATCCGCTGCCGGGCAAGACCGGCAACAACTGTTCGACGTCCCCCGCATCGGCGCGACAAAACGCCCGTGCGCAACGCTCGGGACAGTGAATAGTTGCCATGCCTGATAAAAAGGCGGGGAAACGGGCCTGCCACAGATTAAACTGGATTTTTACGGACGCCGCCGGCGTCCGCCACTGACGAAAACTGACCAGGACCGCCCAATGTTTCGTTCGCTGACCGGATACTTCTCCAACGACCTCGCCATCGACCTCGGCACCGCCAACACCCTGATCTACATGCGCAGCAAGGGCATCGTCCTCGACGAGCCTTCGGTCGTCGCCATCCACAACGACGCGCCGACCAACAAAAAGTCCATCCTGGCCGTCGGCCTGGAGGCCAAGCGCATGCTGGGCCGCACCCCGGGCAGCATCCAGGCGATCCGTCCGATGAAGGACGGCGTGATCGCCGACTTCACCGTCACCGAGCAAATGCTGAAGCAGTTCATCAAGAAGGTGAACCCTAACCGCTTCTTCGCCGCCAGCCCGCGCATCGTGATCTGCGTGCCCTGCGGCTCCACCCAGGTGGAGCGCAAGGCGATCCGCGACTCCGCCCTCGCCGCCGGCGCGCGCCGCGTCGAACTGATCGAAGAGCCGATGGCCGCGGCGATCGGCGCCGGCCTGCCGGTGGAAGAGCCGACCGGCTCCATGGTGGTGGACATCGGCGGCGGCACCACCGAAGTCGGCGTGATCTCGCTGGGCGGCGTGGTCTACTCCAACTCGGTGCGCGTCGGCGGCGACAAGTTCGACGAATCCATCATCAATTACATCCGTCGCAACTACGGCATGCTGATCGGCGAGACCACCGCCGAGGAAATCAAGAAAACCATCGGCTCCGCCTTCCCGGGCGCCGAGGTGCGCGAAATGGAAGTCAAGGGCCGCAACCTGGCCGAAGGCATTCCGCGCGCGTTCACCGTGTCTTCCAATGAAATCCTGGAAGCGCTGACCGAGCCGCTGAACCAGATCGTTTCCGCAGTGAAGATCGCGCTGGAACAGACTCCGCCGGAACTGGGCGCCGACATCGCCGAAAAGGGCATGGTGCTGACCGGCGGCGGCGCGCTGCTGAAGGACATCGACCGCCTGCTGGCGGAAGAGACCGGCCTGCCGGTGTTCGTGGCCGAGGAACCGCTGACCTGCGTGGTGCGCGGCTCTGGCAAGGCGCTGGAAAAAATGGACAAGATCGGCACCATTTTCACCAACGTGCCTTAAACTTCCAGCAAATACCCTGTAAACCGAGCGAACGCCGCGCCGTCAAGGCGCGGTGGCTGTGGCCATGGATTTCGCCAACACCCCAAGCTTTTTCCGCTCCGGGCCGCCCCCGGCTGCGCGCCTGGCCATGAGCGTGGTCGCCTCGATCGCGCTCTTGATCGGAGACAGCCGCTACGGCCTGATGGAACAGGCTCGCGAAGCGCTGTCGCTGGCGCTGTACCCGGTGCAGCGCGCGGTCAACATGCCGGCGCAGGCGGTGCGCCACGCCGGCGACTACCTGACCTCGCAGGCCGAGATGAAGCAGGAAAACACCCTGCTGCGCGAGAAGCAGCTGCAGATGGCCGCCCAGCTGGGACGGCTGCAGACGCTGGAGCGCGAGCTGAACGAGCTGCGCCAGTTGAACGGCATCCGCGCCCAGCGCGACGACTCGGCTCAGATCGCCGAGACGCTGTACACCGGCCGCGACCCGTTCTCGTACAAGATCATCATCGACAAGGGCGACGACGCCAAGCTGCAGGCCGGCCAGCCGGTGGTGGACGCGCGCGGGCTCTTGGGACAGGTAACGCGGGTGCAGCCGCTGACTGCCGAGGTGACCTTGATCATCGACAAGAACCAGATGGTTCCGGTGATGATCGCCCGCACCGGCGAGCGCGCCATCCTCTATGGTTATGGTGGCGGCATCGAGTTGCGCTACCTGCCGCAGAGTTCGGACGTCAAGGAAAACGACCGCATCGTCACCTCGGGTCTGGACGGCGTGTTTCCGGAAGGCATCCCGGTGGCGGTGGTGAGCAAGGTCGATCGCAATGCCGGCGCCGCCTTCACCCGCGTCAGCACCCTTCCGATGTCCGGCGTGCAGCAGACGCGCTACGTTCTGGTGCTGCAAGCCAAGGAAACGCGCCCGCGCCCGGCTGAACCGCCGGCGCTGCCGGAGAAGAAGACCAAGGGCGGCAAGAAGTCCGCCGACGAGGAGTAAGCCCAGATGTCGTTGGACCGCCCCAAGGAATTGCTCAAGCCGGTCAAGCGCCGCTTCATCCTGACCACCTTCGTGATCGCCGTGCTGGTCGAGCTGGTGCCGCTGCCGCACGGCAGCACGCGCTGGCTGCCCGACTTCATCGGCCTCTTGATTCTGTATTGGGTGATCAACCAGCCGCGCCGGGTCAACATCGGCATCGCCTTCCTGATGGGCATCATCGCCGACGTGTCCACCGCCGGCCTGTTCGGCCAGCACGCGCTGGCTTACTCGATCACCGCCTTCCTGGCCTTGAGCCGCCAGCGCCAGCTGGTGATGTTCAACCTGGGCCAGCAGGCGCTGGTGGTGCTGGGCCTGATGCTGACCAACCAGCTGATCATGGTGGTGGTGCGGATGCTGACCGGCTCCGCCTTCGTCGGCTGGAGCTATTTCCTGCCGCCCTTGATCGGCGCGCTGCTGTGGCCGCTGTTGACCAAGCTGATGCTGATTCCTTACCGCCACCACACGGCATGAAACCCGACTGATCCATGCGCCGCCCGTCCCGTTTCAAGAACCCGCAGTCCGAAGAAGCCCAGTTCGAGCTGCGGCTGATCATCGCCTACGCGCTGATCATCCTGATGTTCCTCACCCTGCTCGCGCGCTTCATCTGGCTGCAGGTGCTGCAGCACGACCATTTCTCCACGCTGGCCCAGAACAACCGCATCTCGCTGGTGCCCATCCTGCCCAACCGCGGCCTGATCCTGGACCGCAACGGCATCGTGCTGGCGCAGAACTACTCCGCCTACACGCTGGAGCTGACGCCGAGCAAGATTTCCGACCTGGCCGCCACCGTCGCCAAGCTGAAGACGCTGGCCGACGTCAGCCCGCGCGACGAGAAGCTGTTCAAGAAGCTGCTGGCCGAAAGCAAGAATTTCGAAGCCATTCCGCTGAAGGTCAAGTTGACCGACGATGAGGCCGCGCGCGTCGCCGCCCACGGCTTCGAGCTGCCCGGCGTCGAGGTCAAGGCCAGGCTGTTCCGCGATTATCCGTACAAGGAAATGACCAGCCACGTGCTGGGCTACATCGGCCGCATCAACCAGAGGGACAAGGAGCGGCTGGAGGAAGAGGACAAGACCACCAACTACAAGGGCACCAACTACATCGGCAAGACCGGACTGGAAGCGGTGTACGAAGAAGACCTGCACGGCCAGGTGGGCTTCGAGGAAATGGAGACCGACTCCGGCGGCCGCGCGGTGCGCAGCCTGCGCCGCACGCCGCCGGTCAACGGCAACACGCTGAAGCTGGCGCTGGACATCCGGCTGCAGGAAATGGCCGACAAGCTGTTCGGCGAGCGCCGCGGCGCGCTGGTGGCGATAGATCCCAACACCGGCGGCGTGCTGGCCTTCCTGTCCAAGCCCGGCTTCGATCCCAGCCTGTTCATCGACGGCATCGACACCCAGACCTGGACCGCGCTGAACACCGACTGGCAAAAGCCGCTGATCAACCGCGCGCTGCGCGGCACCTATCCGCCAGGCTCCACTTTCAAGCCCTTCATGGCGATGGCGGCGCTGAACACTCACAGCATAGGCATGCACGACATTCGTCCGGCGCCCGGCTACTTCACGCTGCCCGGCTCCAGCCACCAGTTCCGCGACAGCAAGAAAAGCGGCAACGGCATGGTCAACCTGCAGCGCGCGATCACCGTGTCCAGCGACACCTTCTTCTACAAGCTGGCCTGGGACATGGGCATAGACAAGATCCATCCGGTGGTCGGCTCCTTCGGCCTGGGCAGCAAAACCGGCATCGACCTGGACGGCGAATCCATCGGCGTGCTGCCGTCCAAGGAGTGGAAGGAAAAGCGCTTCGCCCGCTACAAGCCCGAGGTGCGGCGCTGGTATCCGGCCGACGTGGTCAGCATCGGCATCGGCCAGGGCTTCAACGCCTACACCCCGCTGCAAATGGCCAACGCCACCGCCATCATGGCCAACGGCGGCCAAGTGTTCAAACCGCACCTGGTGCAGCAGGTGGTGGACTCCAAGACCGGAAAATCCCGCCAGATCGAGCCGCAGCCGATCCGGCAGCTGCCTTACCCGAAGGAATACTTCGACTACATCAAGGAAGGCATGCGCAACGTGATGATCTCCGGCACCGGCGCCCGCGTCGGCGCCGGCCTGCAGTACTCGATGGCCGGCAAGACCGGCACCGCCCAGGTGGTGGCGATCAAGCAGGGCGCCAAGTACAACGCCGCCGCGCTGGCCGAGCAGTACCGCGACCACAGCTGGTTCATCGCCTTCGCGCCGGTGGAGCAGCCCAAGATCGCGGTGGCCATCATCGTCGAGAACGCCGGCTTCGGCGCCGCCGCCGCCGCGCCGGTGGCGCGCGGCCTATTCGACTTCTACCTGACCGGCAAGGTGCGCAACGACCTGGCCGGCCTGCTGAAAACCGTGCCGATGGAAAACGGAGACGTACGTGAAGACGCCGCTGATTAAGCAGATCTGGCAGCAGATAAAAGAGCCGCTGGACGGCTGGCTGATGCTGTTCCTCGGCCTGATCTTCGCGGTCAGCATGGTGCTGCTGTACTCCGCCAACAACCAGTCCTTCGACAAGATAGACAACAAGCTGATCTACACCGCGATGGCGCTGACCGTGATGTGGGTGATCGCGCGGATGCGGCCGCAGAGCGTGATGAACTTCGCGCCGCCCATCTACGTGCTGGGCGTGCTGCTGCTGATCGCCGTGCACTTCAAGGGCATCACGGTGAACGGCTCCACCCGTTGGCTGAGCCTGGGCGTCACCCGCATCCAGCCGTCGGAAATCCTGAAGATCGCGCTGCCGATGATGCTGGCCTGGTTCTTCCAGAAATACGAGCTGTCGCTGCGCTGGTGGCATTACCTGATCGCCGCCGCCATCATGCTGGTGCCGGTGGGCCTGGTGCTGAAGCAGCCCGACCTGGGCACCGCGCTGCTGATCGCCGCCGCCGGCTTCTTCGTGCTGTTCTTCGCCGGCCTGCCGTGGAAAGTGATCCTGGCCGGCGCGGTGATGGCCGCCGCCAGCCTGCCCATCGTCTGGAACCATCTGCACGACTACCAGCGCAAGCGGGTGCTGACCCTGATCGACCCCACCACCGACCCGCTGGGCACCGGCTACCACATCATCCAGTCGATGATCGCCATCGGCTCCGGCGGGCCGTGGGGCAAGGGCTGGCTCAACGGCACCCAGACCCATCTGGACTACATCCCCGAGCGCACCACCGACTTCATCTTCGCCGTCTACTCCGAGGAATTCGGCCTGGCCGGCAACGCGGTGCTGCTGACGCTCTACCTGCTGATCCTGAGCCGGGCGATGATGATCACCGCCAGCGCGCAGACGCTGTACGGCCGGCTGATGGCCGGGTCGATCACCATGTCCTTCTTCGTCTACGCCTTCGTCAACATGGGCATGGTGTCCGGCATCCTGCCGGTGGTGGGCGTGCCGCTGCCCTTCATGTCCTACGGCGGCACCGCCTCGGTCACACTGTTCATCGGCATGGGCATGCTGATGGGCATCAGCAATCTGCGGCGCTGAGCGCCCCGCTCCGGAACCCTTGCCGAACCGGCCTGCCCAAGCAGGCCGGTTTGTCCATCCGCCCCGCGAGGCTTGACGCCGCGAACGACGCTGCGGCATCGTCAAGCGGACGCCCTCCCATCCAGCAAGGAAACGCAACTTAATCCATGAGACTGAAGACCCTGAGCCTGCTGCTGGCGCTGGCCTTGTCGCCCGCGCTGTCCGTCCACGCCGAAACCGCCGCGCCGGCCGCCCAGCGCGCGCAGGCGGTCGCCCCCTACGCCAGCGCCGAAGGCATCAGCGAATACCGGCTGGCCAACGGCCTGCGCGTGCTGCTGGCGCCGGACGATTCCAAGCCCACCACCACTGTCAACCTGACCTATCTGGTCGGCAGCCGCCACGAAGGCTACGGCGAAACCGGCATGGCGCACCTGTTGGAGCACATGCTGTTCAAGGGCACGCCCACCAGCGGCAACCTGATGTCCGAGCTGTCCAAGCGCGGCATGCAGTTCAACGGCTCCACCTTCTTCGATCGCACCAACTACTTCGAAACCTTCCCCGCCGACGAGGCTAGCCTGGATTGGGCGCTGGCGATGGAGGCCGACCGCATGGTCAACAGCAAGGTGGCCAGAAGCGATCTGGACACCGAGTTCTCGGTGGTGCGCAACGAGATGGAGCAGGGAGAGAACAACCCGGCCAACGTGCTGTGGAAGCAGCTGTCGGCGATCAGCTTCGACTGGCACAACTACGGCCACAGCACGATAGGCGCGCGCTCCGACGTGGAAAAGGTGCGCATCGAAAACCTGCAGGCCTTCTACCGCAAGTACTACCAGCCCGACAACGCGGTGCTGGTGGTGGGCGGCAAGTTCGACCCCGCCCGGACTCTGGCGCGGATCGAAACGCTGTTCGGCAAGATTCCGCGGCCACCGCGCGAACTGGCGCCCACCTGGACCGAGGAGCCGCAACGCGACGGCGAGCGCGAAGTCACCGTGCGCCGCGTCGGCGACACCCAGTTGGCGGCGACGCTGTACCGCACCGCGGCCGGCAGCCACCCGGACAGCGCCGCGCTGCAGGCGCTGGCGGCGATCCTGGCCGACACGCCCAACGGCCGCCTGTACAAGAACCTGGTCGCCACCCACAAGGCGGTCGGCGTCAGCGCAATGCCGTTCGAGCTGGCCGAGCCCGGCTACATCGTGTTCCTGGCCGAGCTGTCCAAGCGCCAAAGCCTGGCCCAGGCCCGTCCCATCCTGCAGGCCACCGTCGAGGCCATCCGCGCCAAACCGATCACCGCCGCCGAGCTCAAACGCGCCAAGGCCGCGCTCTTGAAGGACATCGACCAAACGCTGAACGATCCGCAACGGCTGGCGGTGCAGCTGTCGGAGTCCATCGCGCTGGGCGACTGGAGGCTGTACTTCCTGCAGCGCGACCGCATCGCGGCGCTGACGGTAGCCGACGTGCAGCGGGCGGCGGAAAACTACTTCAAGCCCAGCAACCGCAGCTACGGCCAGTTCATCCCCACCGCCAAGCCCGACCGCGCCGTCATCCCGCCGGCGCCGGACGTGGCCGCGATGGTCAAGGATTACAAGGGCAAGACCGCCGTCGCCGCCGGCGAGGCCTTCGACGCCAGCCCCGCCAATATCGAGGCCCGCACCCAACGCGGCCGGCTCGCCAACGGCGCGGCGATCGCGCTGCTGCCCAAGCAGACCCGCGGCAACGTCGTCCACGGCGCATTCAGCTTCTCCTTCGGCGACGCCGGTAATCTGCGCGGCCAGGCCGCGGCGGCCGAGCTGGCCGCCAACATGTTGGATCGCGGCAGCCGCAAGCTGAGCCGCGCCGCCATCGCCGACAAGCTGGACGCGCTGCAGGCCAGCCTGGACATCGGCCAGGACGGCCAGGACTTGCAGGTGCGCTTCAAGACCACCCGCCAGAACCTGCCGGCGCTGCTGGAGCTGATCGCCGAGCTGCTGCTGCAGCCGGCCTTCCCCGCCGACGAGTTCGAGCAGCTGAAGCGCCAGGCGCTGGCCGGCATCGACTCCTCGCGCGGCGAGCCGCAAGCGCTGGCCGGCCAGGCGGTCAATCAGCAGTTGAACGCCTACGCCAAGGACGACATCCGCTACAGCCCGACGCTGGACGAATCCTACCGCGACATCGCCGGGGTGAAGCTGGACGCGCTCAAGCGCTTCCACCAGCAGTTCTACGGCGCCGACCACGCGCAGCTGTCCCTGGTCGGCGACTTCGACGCCGCCGCCGTCCGCGGCCAGCTGGACCAGCTGTTCGGCCGCTGGAACAGCAAGGCCGCCTACCAGCGCGTGGACGGCCTGCTGCCGCCGCCCAAGCCGGCCAGCCTGTCCGTCGCCACGCCGGACAAGGCCAACGCCGTCTACAGCGCCTCGCTGCCGCTGGCCATCGGCGACGATTCGCCCGACTACCCGGCGCTGCTGCTGGCCAACGAAATACTCGGCGGCGGCGCGCAATCACGGCTGCTGACGCGGCTGCGCCAGCAGGACGGCATCAGCTACGGCGCCGGCAGCGGCATCGACGCCGCCAGCTTCGGCAAGGTGGGCGCGTGGCGGATGGGCGCGATCTTCGCGCCGCAGAATCTGGACAAGCTGAAACAGGGCGTGGCCGAGGAGCTGGCGCGGCTGCGGCGAGACGGCGTCACCGCCGAGGAGCTGGCCGAAGCCAAGCAGGGCCTGCGGCGGTCCTACCAGGTGGCACTGGCCCAGGACGGCCCGCTCAGCGACCTGCTGCAGCGCCAGCTGTGGCAAGGCCGCACCATGGCCTTCACCCGCGAGCGGCTGGCGATGCTGGACGCGCAGACGGTGGACCAGGTCAACGCCGCGCTGCGCAAGTATCTGCGGCCGGAACTGTTGACCCAGGCCTACGCCGGCGACTTCGCCGCCAAGCCGGCCGCGGCCAAGTAAGGCGCGTCAAGCGCTCGCATCCGCCGCCGGCCCCTCCGGCGGCGGCGTTTCCTCGTCCGCCGGCGCGCTGTCCGGCAGCGGCCGGCCGTCGCGGCCGAACAGCCGCAGCTGGCGCGGCAGGTCGAAATCGTCGGCCAGCTTCACGCCTACGCCCAGCAAGCGCACCGGGCGGGCGCCGCGGGCATGGCCGGTGCGCAGCAGCTGGCCGAAGGCCGCCATCGAAAGCGCATAGCCCGGCTGCTCCACCGTGGTCTGGCTGAAATCATCGAACTTAAGCTTCACCGACAAGCCCTTGAACTCCGGGCTGCCGCTGCGCGCCAGCCGCGCCTGCAGCCGGTCCGCCAGCTCCGGCAGCTTGGACAGGCAGTTGGCAAGGTCGGGCAGGTCCTGGGCGTAGGTCTCCTCGACGCTGATCGTCTTGCGGCTGCGGTCGGTGGACACCGGCCGCTCGTCGCGGCCCTGCGACAGCGCCAGAAGCCGCTCGCCGAAGCTGCCGAAATGGCGGAACAGGTCGGCCGGCGACCAGCGCCTGAGATCGCCGCAGCTGTGTATGCCCAGCCGGTGCAGCCGCTCGGCGGTGACGCGGCCGACGCCGTGTATCTTCTCCACCGGCAAGGTGACGACGAAGGCGTCGACGTCGCGCGGGCGGATCAGGAACTGGCCGTCCGGCTTGTTCCAGTCGCTGGCCACCTTGGCCAGGAATTTATTGGGCGCGATGCCGGCCGACGCGGTGATGCCCACCTCGTCGCGGATCTGGCGGCGTATCGCTTCGGCCATCAGCGTGGCGCTGCCCTGCTCGTGCGGCTGGCCGGTGACGTCCAGATAGGCCTCGTCCAGCGACAGCGGCTCGATCACGTCGGTGTAGCGCTGGTAGATGGCCATGATCTGCTGGCTGGCCAGCCGGTAGCGCGCCATGTCCGGCGGCAGGATCACCAGCTCCGGGCACAGCCTGAGCGCGCGCGCCGACGACATCGCCGAGTGCACGCCGTAGCGGCGGGCGATGTAGTTGCAGGTGGCCACCACGCCACGCGTCTCCGGGCGTCCGCCCACCGCCAGCGGCACTTCGCGCAGGCTGGGGTCGTCGCGCATCTCGATCGCGGCGTAGAAGCAGTCGCAGTCGACGTGGATGATCTTGCGTTGCGGGGCGTTCATCGGGAATCAGGGACGGTCGCTGTGCCCCAGCGCCTTGTCCGGCGCGATGCGGTCGCGCAGCCGCTGCTTGAGGATTTTCAGCTCGGGAAAGCCATCTTCCGCCTTGCGGTCCCACAGCAGCTCGCCGTCGACCTCGACGCGGAACACGCCGCCGCAGCCGGGACGCAGCGCCACCTCGGCCAGTTCTTTCTCAAAGGTGGTCAACAGTTCCTGGGCCAGCCAGCCGGCGCGAAGCAGCCAACGGCAGCCGGTGCAGTAGTGGATGACGACGCGGGGAAGGGAAGCGGGGGAGTCGGACGGATTCATGATGGAGAGGCGAGGCGGGAACAAAACGACAGCATAACGTAAAAAACGGCGCCGACCCCCTGTTTGCAGCGTGTTGTGCGGGTGCGAAGCACCCTCTCCTCCATCATTTCTCTTTATGTTTGGCAGACTTGGCGCAGTGCCGAGTCGGGGGCCGGCGTCGCGGATATCGTCTTGTTCAACCTTGTTGCTCGGGCCAGTGTGCCCAGCCGGGCCTGGACTGTAAAGCTCGGGATGGTCGCCTCGCGCATTGCTGCGAAGCAGCATGTAACTTCGGCGCAACGCCGGCAAACGGACAAAAAACAGCAGCTTGCGGCGGAAATGGCGGCAAGCTGCTGCGGGCGTCGCTTGGTAGCGCTATCAGTGCGCGTGGTCGTCGGCGCCGTCCTGCACCACCACCTGCACCTCCACCTGGCCGGCCTTCTCGAAGCCCAGCGTCAGCGGGAAGCGGTCGCCAGCCTTCAGCGGCTGCTTCAGGCCCATCAACATGATGTGGTAGCTGCCCGGCGCGAACTTGACGGTCTGGCCCGGCGCGATCGCCACGCCGCCTTCCACCTTGCGCATCCGCATCACGCCGTTGTCGTTGACGTGGGTGTGCAGCTCGGCGCGATCGGCGCGCGGGGTGCTGGCCGACACCAGCTTGTCCTCGGCCTTGCCCTGGTTTTCCAGCGACAGGTAGACGCCGCCGGTCTGGCTGGCGGCCGGCATCGCGCGGCTCCACGGATGGCCGATGTGGATGGCGCCCAGCTGGAAGGAGTGGGCGGCTGCCAGGCCGGACAGGCACAGGCCCAACAGGGCGGCGGCGAAACGTTTCATCGCGGAGTCTCCAATTGAAAATGGCTCTCACTTTAGCACGCCGCGCGGGCCGATGAACGCGACAAATTGCCGCATCCGTAGGCCTCGCGCCACACCTTGCCATGCCGCCGGTCTAAAGCGCAGTCCCCGGCTACCCCGCCACAACGTAAGCCTCTACAATCGGCGGGCTAGATACCCGGCCTCAACACCATGTTCAAAACCTTGTCGCTGCAATTCCTGTTCGGCGGTCTGCTCAGCCTGATCACCATCACCAATCCGCTGTCCAAGATTCCGCTGTTCATCACGCTGACCCGCGAAATGAGCGAACCGCACCGCGACTCGCAAGCCCGCCGCGCCTGCGTGTTCGCCGCCGCCATCATGGCGGTGAGCCTGCTGGCCGGCAACCTGATCATGGCCGCCTTCGGCATTTCCTACGGCGCGCTGCGCATCGCCGGCGGCTTCGTGGTGGCGGTGCTGGGCTACCGCATGCTGTTCCTGTCGCAGGACCCCGGCCAGGCGCCCAAACAGTCCGGCGAGCGCGAGGACCACGCCTTCTTCCCGCTGGCGATGCCCGGCATCAGCGGCCCCGGCACCATCGCGGTGGTGATCGGCATTTCCACCGAGATCGCCGAACTCTCCACGCTGCCGGCCAAGGCGCTGGCCTTCGCGATGACTTTCGCCGCCATCGGCCTGACCTGCGCCGGCATGTGGCTGACGCTGAAGTCGTCGCTGCTGATCTCGGAGCGGCTGGGCCGCGGCGGCCGCGAGGTGATGACGCGGTTGATGGGCTTCCTGCTGATCTGCATCGGCGTGCAGTTCGTCGGCTCCGGCATCCGCACCTTCATGGCCGGCTCCTGAGCCGCCGCCCAAGCCAAGCAAGCCGGCGCGCACAAGCGGCGCCGCCTCTGCCACAATGGGCGGACCATCACCGCAGGTCCGCGCCATGCCCGCCCTTTCCGCCGAACGCTCCGAACTGTTCCGCGCCGACGACCTCGGCGCGCTGGAATGCCTGGACGCGCAATACGCCGAGCGGACCTTCCCGCCCCATTTCCACGAGCAGTTCGTCGTCAACACGCTGACCCTGGGCGCGCAGTCCTACCGCCACCGCGGCGGCCTGCACCGCGCCGGCGTCGGCGCGCTGGTGCTGATCAATCCCGGCGAGGTGCACACCGGCGAAACCGCCCACGAAAACGGCTGGGCCTATCGCGGCTTCTATCCCGGCGTCGACATGATAAGCAGCCTGGCCGCCGACCTGAACGGCAAGGCGGGCCTGCCCTATTTCCGCGACACCGTGGTGGCCGACCCCGGCCTGGCGCGCCGGCTGGACTGCCTGCACCTGCTGCTGCGCGACAGCCGCGACGCGCTGCAGCGCGAATCGGCGCTGGCCGCGGTGTTCAGCGAGGTGTTGGTCAAATACATGCGGCTGCGCCCCCATGAGCAGGCATCCGCCCCCGGCGCGGTGGAAACCGTCAGGCAGATGCTGGCCGACGATCCCGCCGCCAACCACTCGCTGCAGCAACTGGCGGCGGCGGTCGGCCTGTCGCCCTGGCAGCTGTGCCGCCAGTTCAAGCGCGAGACCGGTCTGCCGCCGGTGGCCTGGCGCAACCAGCTGCGGGTGGCGCGCGCCCGCAAGCTGCTGGCGACCGGCATGCGGCCCGGCGCGGCGGCGCTGGAGCTGGGCTTCGCCGACCAGCCGCACCTGACCCGCGCGTTTCAGCAGGCGCTGGGCGTCACGCCGGCAGCCTATCAGAAGGCCGTGGGCGCCCGCGCCCGCTGAGCCGGCCGCAAAATCGTTCAAGACAGGCCGGACGGCCTGCTCCATCATCAGGAACAGAGGGCCGATGTCCGGCCCCGCCGCACGCAGGATTCATCCATGCCCTCCTTATCCGACCGACGCCGCTGGCTGCTGGACGGCGCGCGCGACACCATTCCGATGATGGTGGGCGCGGCGCCGTTCGGCTTGATCTTCGGCACCCTGGCCATCGCCGCCGGACTGTCGCCCGCCGCCACGGCGGCGATGTCGCTGCTGGTCTTCGCCGGCTCCTCGCAGTTCATCGCCGTCAGCCTGGTTTCCGCCGGCGCCGCCCTGCCGGTGATCTGGCTGACCACCTTCGTCGTCAACCTGCGCCATGCGCTGTACAGCGCCACGCTGCTGCCCTACGCGCGGCCATGGCCGCTGTCCTGGCGCTGGCCGCTGGCGTTCTGGCTCACCGACGAAACCTTCGCCGTGGTCGAGCACCGCTTCCGCAGCCTGGGCGCGGACGGCGGCCAGTGGTATTGGCTGGGATCGTCGCTGTCCATGTATCTGAACTGGCAGCTATGGACGCTGGCGGGCGTGGCGCTGGGCCGCTCGGTGCCGGGACTGGACAGATTGGGACTGGATTTCGCGATGGTGGCCACCTTCGCCGCCATCGTCGCGCCGCAGTTGAAGAAGCGGCCGACGCTGGCCGCCGCGCTGGCCGCGGGCGCGGTCGCGCTGCTGGCGCGCGGTCTGCCCTACAAGTTGGACCTGATGCTGGCGGCGCTGGCGGGGGTCGCCGCCGGCATGCTGCTTGAACGCGGACAGAAACGGGAGGCGGCATGAACGCATGGCAACATTGGGCGGCCATCATCGGCATGCTGGCCGCCACGCTGGCGGTGCGCGCCAGCTTCCTGGTCTTCGGCCAGCGGCTGGCCTTTCCCGGCTGGCTGAACCGCGCGCTGCACTACGTGCCGGCGGCGGTGCTGTCGGCGCTGGTGGCGCCGATGGCGCTGGCGCCGGCCGGAACCATAGACCTGTCCTGGCATAACGCCTATCTGGTCGGCACCGTCATCGCCATCGCCGTCGCCTGGAAAAACGGCAAGACGCTGCTGGCCATCGTGGTCAGCTTCGCCGTCTATGGCGCGCTGCGCTGGCTGCTATAGGTTGTAGGCCAAGACCAGGCCTATCATCAGCGGCGCCAGCCAGCGGCAGGCGACGCGCATCAGCATCGCCGCCGGCGCGGACAGCCGCAGCTCATCCCTCACCGCCGGCCACGCCACGCGTCCGGCGAACAAGGCGGTGCCGATGCAGCCCAGCGGCAACAGCACATTGGACGCGGCGTAGTCCATCAGCTCGAACGCGTTGCGGCCGAACAGCTTGTAGTCGGCCAGGAGGCCAAAGGACAGCGCCGCCGGCACGCCGGCCAGGAAGGCCAGCGCGGTCACCGCCAGCGCGGCCTTGCGCCGGCCGACGCCGAACTCGTCTATCGGCAGGATGGCCACCACCTCCAACAGCGACACCGCCGAAGTCAGCGCCGCCATCAGCAGCAGCGCGAAGAACGCCGTCGCGAACAGCTGGCCGTAGGGCAGATGGTTGAACACCACCGGCATCACCATATAAGTCAGGCCCGGGCCGGCCTGCGGATTCAGGCCGAAGGCGTAGATGGCGGGGAAGATCATCAAGCCGGCCAGCACCGAGGTCAGCGCGGTCAACCCGGTCACCCACAACGCGGAATTGCCGAGCCGGGTGCCCGGCCCCAGGTAGGAGCCGTAGGCCAGCATGCAGCCGGCGCCCACCGACAGCGAGAAGCAGGCCAGGCCCAGCGCCTCCACCAGCATGCCCGGCGTCAGCCGGGCGAAATCGGGACGGAACAGCGCCTCCACCCCGGCCATCGCGCCGGGCAGGGTCAAGGCCCGCACGATCAGCGCCAGCATCAGCAGGAACAGCAGCGGCATCAACAGCTTGCCGACGCGCTCGATGCCCTTCTGCACGCCTCCCGCCACCACCAGCAGCGTCAGGCTGGCGAACAGCGCGTGGGTCAGCAGCGCCTCGGCCGGATCGCCGACGTACTGGCCGAACAGCGCGCCCAGCGCGCCGACGTCATCGCTCATCACCCGGCCGTCCAGCGCGCGCAGCAGATAGCCCAGCGTCCAGCCGCCGACCACGCTGTAGAAGGAAAACACCAGGAAGCAGCACAGCACGCCGCCGTAGCCCAGCAGCTTCCAGCGCGGCGAGCCCAGTTTGGAGAACGCGCCGACCGCGCCGCAGCCAGCCGCGCGGCCCAAGGCCAGCTCGGCCTGCAGCAAGGCCAGCCCCAAGGTGAAAGTGAAGGCAAGGTAGACCAGCAGAAAAGCCCCGCCGCCGTTCATCGCGGTGACGTAGGGAAATTTCCAGATGGAACCGAGGCCCACCGTGGCGCCGGCCGAAGCCAGAATGAAACCGAGGCGGGAACCCCATTGCGTGCGTGGCATGACAACTCCTGAGTCAAAACTGTTTGCCGCCGCACGGGATGAAAAGCTGGATACAACAAGGCCGCCCATGACGGCGGCCCGGAAAGCGGATGTGAACACTCCTGGCGCGCCGGCTTAGCTGCGCCACCGCCAATTTTGGGTCTGGAGTGAAATAATCTGCTTCATCATGGTTCAAGCATGCCGGTTAACGCCCGCAGGCGTCAAGCCCGGCGTGCGCGCTCAAGCATTCTCGGCCGCCAGCTCGCCCTCGGCGCGCGGCGCGCCGCGCAGCCGGAAACCCAGCCACAACAGGCCAAGCCACAACGGCAACACGTACACCGACACCGCGATGCCGGGCGTGAACAACATCACGCCGAGTATCGCCGCCATGAAGGCCAGGCACAGCCAATTGGCGAACGGATGCCACAGCGCCGGAAACAGCGAGCGGCGGCCGGCGCGGGCGCGGCGGAACTTCAGGTGGGTCAGGCTGATCAGCACCCAGTTGATCACCAGCGCCGTCACCACCAGCGACATCAATAGCGCCAGCGCGCTGCTGGGCAGCAGATAGTTGACGATCACGCCCACGAAGGTGGCCAGCGCCGAAGCCAGGGTGGCGTTCACCGGCACGCCGCGCTTGTCCACCTTGCCCAGGCCGCGCGGCGCGTTGCCCTGCTCCGCCATGCTGAACAGCATGCGGCTGGTGGCGTAAACGCCGCCGTTGTACACCGACAGCGCCGCCGTCAGCACCACGAAGTTCAGCGCGTGAGCGGCGAAGCCGGCGCCGATCTGGTCGAAGATCATCACGAAGGGGCTGCCGCCGGCGGCCACCTTGCTCCACGGGTACAGCGACAACAGCACCGCCAGCGAACCGATGTAGAAGATCAGCACGCGGTAGATCACCTGGTTAACCGCCCGAGGGATGGTTTTCTGCGGATCGCGGGTCTCCGCGGCGGCCATGCCGATCAGCTCCAGACCGCCAAAGGAGAACATGATCACCGCCATCGACATGAACAGTCCGCCGAAGCCGCGCGGAAAGAAGCCGCCGTCGTTCCACAGATTGCCGACCGAGGCCTGCGGCCCGCCAGTGCCGGATAGCAGCAGGTAGCCGCCGAACACGATCATTGAAATCACCGCGCCCACCTTGATCAGCGCGAACCAGAACTCGGTCTCGCCATAGTATTTGACGCTGGCGAGGTTAACTCCGGTGATCGCCGCGAAGCAGACCAGCGCGGTCAGCCAGGTCGGCACCTCCGGCCACCAGTAGCGAACGTATTCGCCGGCGGCGGTCAGCTCCGCCATGCCGGCCAGCACATACAGCGCCCAATAGTTCCAGCCGGCCAGGAAAGCCGGGAACCTGCCCCAGTAGCGGCCGGCGAAATGGCTGAGCGAGCCGGCCACCGGCTCTTCGGTCAGCATTTCGCCAAGCTGGCGCATGATCAGGAAGATGACGAAGCCGGCGACCGCGTAGCCGAGAATCATCGAGGGCCCGGCTGATTTCAGCACGCTGGCCGAGCCGAGGAACAGGCCGGTGCCGATGGCGCCGCCCAATGCGATCAACTGAATATGCCGGTTTTTCAGCTCGCGCTTCAAACCGCCGGAAGTCGAGGGAACGCTCACCTTGGCGCCTCCATATGTGGGTGAATTGGAACGGCGCTGGAAACAGGGAGCTTATCGTGGAATCACCCAAAATCGGACAAAATGTCCAATACAAACCAACCGCACAACTCGTTAAAAAACGTACCAATCAGTACAAGTCAAAGAAAGACTAAAACAAATCAGGGCAATTCGTCAAAGACGCAGGCTCGGTTCGCATCGAGCCGCCATCTCTCAAGATCAATTATCGGACAAAAAGTCCAATGTTTGATAGCCATGCCACCAATGACAAGGCCGCCCCAAGAGGCGGCCTGGCATCGCGAAGCCGGCCCGACAGGCCGGCGCCGCGGTTTACGGCAGCTGGCGCGCCAGTTCGGCGTCCGGCTGCTTCGCGCGCTTCATTCGGAAGCCCGCCCACAACAAGCCCAGCCACACCGGCAGCACGTAAACCGACACCGCCATGCCCGGCGTGAACAGCAGGATGCCCAGGATCATCACCATGAAGGCCAGGCAGATCCAGTTGGACAGCGGGAACCAGAACGACGGGAACACCAGCTTCTGCCCGCTCTTGGCGCGGCGGAACTTCAGGTGGGTCAGGCTGATCATCGCCCAGTTGGTGACCAGCGCGGCCACCACCAGCGACATCAGCAGGCCCAGCGCCTCGCCCGGCAGCAGGTAGTTCAGGATCACGCAGGCGAAAGTGGCGACCGCGGAGAACAGCGTCGCGTAAACCGGCACGCCGCGCGTGTCCAGCTTGCCCAGCGCGCGCGGCGCGTTGCCCTGCCTGGCCAGGCCGAACAGCATGCGGCTGGTGGCGTAGACACAGCTGTTGTACACCGACAGCGCGGCGGTCAGCACCACGAAGTTCAGCGCGTGCGCGGTGAATCCGGCGCCGATCTGCTCGAAGATCATCACGAAGGGGCTGCCGCCGGCGGCCACCTTGCTCCACGGGTACAGCGACAACAGCACCGCCAGCGAACCGATGTAGAAGATCAGGATGCGGTAGATCACCTGGTTCACCGCCTTGGGGATGGTCTTCTGCGGGTCGGACGCCTCGGCCGCGGTCATGCCGATCAGCTCCAAGCCGCCGAAGGAGAACATGATCACCGCCATCATCATGAACAGGCCTTTGACACCGTGCGGGAAGAAGCCGCCGTCGTTCCACAGATTGCTGACCGAAGCCTGCGGGCCGCCGGTGCCGGACAGCAGCAGGTAGCCGCCGAAGACGATCATGCCGATCACCGCCGCCACTTTGATCAACGCGAACCAGAACTCGGTCTCGCCGTAGGATTTGACGTTGGCGAGGTTGATGCCGTTGATGCAGACGAAGCACACCAGCGCGGTCAGCCAGGCCGGAACGTGCGGCCACCAGTACTGGACGTAGGCGCCGACCGCGGTCAGCTCGGCCATGCTCACCAGCACGTACAGCACCCAGTAGTTCCAGCCGGACAAGAAGCCGGGGAAGCTGCCCCAGTAGCGGTAGGCGAAGTGGCTGAACGAGCCGGCCACCGGCTCCTCGGCCACCATCTCGCCCAATTGGCGCATGATCATGAAGGCGATGAAGCCGGCGATGGCGTAGCCGAGGATCATCGAGGGGCCGGCCGACTTCAACACGCTGGCCGAGCCGAGGAACAGGCCGGTGCCGACGGCGCCGCCCAGCGCGATCAGCTGGATATGGCGGTTTTTCAGCTGTCGCTGCAAACCGGTGTGGGCTTCGCTCACTATGAATTCTCCTTGAGGTGCGGGCGCCAAACGCGCGCCCGGACGGGTGCGCGATCATCTAAACATCAGCACGACATTGCCGTCAAACCATTGGATACAATATAAATGCCCAAAATATGCACAATGATTGAATATTAAAAATAAAATTCCCCGTTTTCTGCAACTTCAAACCATAAATTGCTCAATCAGACCTATCTAGCTGCGAATTTTCCGCATCCGCCGCCCCATGTCCGGCACGAACGTTCCGTTACCTGCAGTGACAAATGCCACACACAGCTCTTGCAACTGTTTGTCGATAATCCCAGTCGAAGGCATTGAGTGACCCGTGCGTCACATCAGGGAGAGAACAATGAAGCAATCCGTATTGATCGCCAGCGTGCTCGGCGGCGGCATCGCGCTCGGCGCGGTGGGCGTGGCCGGCATCCAGGCCATGAAGTCGTCGAAACCGGAAGCCGCCATCGTCGCGAGCGCCCCGCTGGCCCAGGCCTCGGCTCCGGCCATCCAGGCGCTCGCGCCCAGCGCGGCCTCGTCCACCCTCGCGCAGGCGGCGCCGCAGGCCTCCACCCCGGTGGCGGCCGCCGCACCCAAGCCGGCGCCCAAGCCGGTCCACGCGACACACGCCAAGATCCTGGGCGTGACGCCTATCCGCGAGGCCGGCACCGAGCCCAAGCAGGTCTGCCACCAGGAGCAAGTGGTGCACCAGGCGCCCGTGCAGGATGAAAACCGCATTGCCGGCTCTGTGCTCGGCGGCGTGGTCGGCGGCCTGCTGGGCAACCAGGTAGGCGGCGGCAACGGCAAGAAGGCGGCCACCGTAATCGGCGCGCTGGCCGGCGGCTACGCCGGCAACCGGGTACAGGAAGGCATGCAGCAACGCGACCAAGTGACCGGCACCCGCACCATCTGCAACACTGAAGAAACAAAGACGGAGAAAATCGTCGGCTACAACGTGCGCTACTCGCTGGACGGCAAGACCGGCACCGTGCGCATGGACGAAAAGCCGAAGGGCAAGACGCTGCCTGCCAAAGACGGCAAGCTGCTGATCTGATCCCGGCGGATTGGCCTCAGCAAGAGACAAGGCCCGGCATCGCCGGGCCTTTTTCCATTCAAGGCCTCAGGCCGCGGCGCGCCTCGCCTCGCCGGCGCGCTGCCGTTCCGCCACCTTCTCCGCCGCCTCCGGCGGGCCGAACAGCAACACCAGCCGGTCGCGCCAGCCATCGGCGCGCCAGGCCTCGGCCAGCATGTCGCGCCACTCCACCAGGCTGACCCACAGCGGATTGAAGCTGTTGACCGGCTTCACCGTGCCATAGTCGCACGGGTCGCTGGCCAGCTCCTCGGCATAGGTGCCGAACATCCGGTCCCAGACCACCAGCACGCCGGCGTAGTTGTGGTCGATGTAGCGCGGGTTCTTGGCATGGTGGCCGCGATGTATCGACGGCGTGTTGAACACGTACTCCAACCAGCCCAGCTTGGGCGAAGCCTGGGTGTGGACGAAGAACTGGAAGGCCAGGTTGAGCAACACCACTCCCACCACCTGCTCGGGCGGGAAACCGACCCAGGCCAGCGGCAGCCAGAACGCCCACATGCCGGCCAGCGGATACATCAGGCTCTGACGGAAGGCGGTGGTGAAGTTCATCCGCGTCGAGCTGTGGTGGACGCTGTGCGCCGCCCACAGCCAACGCACGCGGTGGCTGACGCGGTGGAACCAGTAATAGAGGAAATCCTGGCCGAGAAACAACAGCAAGAAACTGAGCCAGCTATCGGAAAAATCTAACAGCCGATGGTGCTGGTAGATCCAGCCGTACAGCGGCAGCACCAATACCCAGGCCAGCTTGTCCGCGCCCTGGTGCAGCAGGCCCAGCGCCGCGCTGCACAGCGAATCGCGCCAATTGTAGAGGCCAAGCCGGCCCTGGCGCCGGAACAGCCACAACTCCCAGGCGACGAACAGCAGGAATACCGGCGCCAGCGCCAGCAGGATCAATTCAATCGGAAATTTCATCGCAGCCCGCCATAGAGCAAACACTTGATTGGAGTGTAAGCTCTATGCACGATGGGCTGTCAACCGCGGCAACCCGGCCGACACGCTTTCCCCGCCCGCTGTGGCGGGAAAGCCATATCAAAAGCGGCTATCCCGAATCACCGGAGATAGCCGCGCGGCCGCCGCATTCAGTCGCGGCGGGCCATCAGCGCCGCCAGCGAGGCGTCGCGCTCGCTCCACACCCGCGCCACGCTGGGGCGCTCGCCCAGACGGCGCAGGTAGTCGCTACAGCCTTCCAGCCGCTGCGTCATGTCCTCACCGAGAAAAGTCTGGCTCAGGCGCGCCACCACCGGCAGGATGCCGGCGGCGCTGAGATCGGCGAAGCTGAAGTCCTCGCCGGCCAGCCAGGGGCGGCATTGCGCCAGCTTGGCCACCGCGCCGATGCCGCGCGCCAGGGCCTGGCGGATCTCCTCGCACTTCTCCGGCTCCGGCCGGGTGCCTTTCAGCATGTGGCGGATCAGCGGGCTGGCCGGCAGCATCACGTACAGCTCCAGCATCGCGGTCAGCTCGCGCGCCAGCGCCCGGCTGTTGGGCGTAGGCGGCAGCAGCGAGGCGGTGGGGTAGGCGTCCTCCAGCCACTCCAGGATCACCGTGGACTCGGCCAGCGGGTGGCCGTTGATCTCGACGAAGGGAATCTTGCCCATCGGGCTCTTTTCCAGCAGCTCGTCCTCTTGCGAAGGCGTCGTCACCACTTCCTGGAAATTGACCCCCTTCTCCAGCAAGGCGATCTTCACCTTGTTGTAGTAGGGAGACAGCGGAATACCGTGCAGTTTGATCATGCCGACTCCAATAGCGATGGGTTCGTAAGCGCCGATGCGGGGCCAGGCATCGGCGCGCGGCCTACATCATCCAGCCTATTCCCTTATTTAGCCAGCGCCAGGCTCTTTTGCTGCAGCAATTGGCGGATCTGCGGCAGCATCTGCTGCGCCGCCTTCTCGCCTTCCAGGATGGCCTGGTTGCGGGCCTCGAACTCGGCCGAGCCGATATTCAGCACATTCGGGTGGATCACCACGTCGGCCTGCTTCAATTCCTGCGCCAGCGCCGAGCCGTTCATGATGCTCAGGCTCTGGTCCAGCATCGACAGGAAACCGGTGGCGCGGCCGGCCTTGGGGCGGCCGGTGATGTCGACGGCGATGACGAACTGCGCGCCCATTTCGCGCGCGGCGCTGACCGGAACCGGGCTGACCAGGCCGCCGTCGACATAGCTCTTGCCGCCTATCTTCACCGGCAGGAACACGTTGGGGATGCTGGCCGAGGCGCGCACCGCCTGGCCGGTGTTGCCAGTGCGGAACACTACCCGGCGGCCGGAATCCAGCTCGGTGGCCACCGCGGCGAACGGCTTGCCCAGTTTTTCCAGCGGGCGGTTGCCCACCTGGGCATTGATCCAGTTCTGCAGCTTCTCGCCCTTGATCACTCCCTTGGTGGACAGCGTCCAGTCGGTGAGGTCGGCCTGGTCGAGCGCGATCGCGCGCTGCTGCAGCTGCATGCCGGTCAGGCCGGACGCGTACAGGCTGCCCACCACGCTGCCGGCGCTGGTGCCGACGATGATGTCCGGCGTGATGCCGGCGCCTTCCAGCACCTTGATCACGCCGATGTGGGCGAAGCCCTTCACCGCGCCGCCGCCCAGCGCCAGCGCGATCCTGGGTTTCTGCAGCGGCTTGGCGACCTGGCCGCTGTCCGGCGGCGTGGCGCTCATGCAGGCGGATAATAGGGACGCGATCCCGGCCAGCAGCGCGGGACGTAGAATGCTCTTGCTAATCATGATTGCATCGGTCTTTCAGACATCGGCGGCCGCCAGGGCCGCCCCAACGGGCGCGGGGTCCAGCATCACGTAATTCAGATGCTTCGCGCCCTCCAATTCGAAATCGGTTTCGCCATGAACAGCCATGCCGATGCGGCGGTAGAAGGCGATCGCGCGTTCGTTGCCGTGCCACACCCTCAGCCACAAACGCGGCTGGCCGGGCTGCGCTGCAGCCCATTGACGCGCCGCCGCCATCAGCCGCCGCCCCAGGCCTTGTCCGGTATGGTTCTCCATCAGGTAAACCCGCTCCACCTCCGACGACGGGTCGTCGCAGCCGGCGCAGGCCTCATCCGATTTCAGCTGCGCATAAGCCAGCAGATGGCCGTTCTTCTCCATCACCAGCAGCTGGCGCGCCGGATCGGCGATCAAGGCCGCCATCTTTTCCGGCGTGAATTCCGTCAGCACATAGTCGGCCAACGCCTGGCGGATGCCGTCGATGGCATAGGTGCTCAGCCACACCTGGATGGACAGCGCGGCGAGAGAAGCCGCGTCGCCCGGACGCGCGGGACGGATTTCCAACTCCATGGCTAACTTTCTTTAAGTTGCGCGGCGGCGGTCCGCCGTCAGGGCTTGGGTGCCTTCTTGACGAATTCGATCACCTGGCGGCCGTCGTCGGTCATCTTGGCCAGCTTCTTTTCGGTGCCCTTCCACGCGTGGCCGTACACCACCTCGTAGCTGGCCGGCAGCTTGCCGTCGCGGCGGTGCCGCTCGTACGCGGCCTCCACCTTGCGCCAAGCCTGCTTGCCCATCAGGCCGCGGCCGCGGCCGGCGGTGGCATTGTGCGCGCCTATCGCTTTCAGGTCGCGCATCACCGCGCGGGCGTCGTCGTAGGTCAGCGCGATCTTTTCCATGTCCATCACCGGCTCGGCGAAACCGGCGCGCATCAGCGCGTCGCCGATGTCGTGCATGTCGATGAACTGGTTGACATGGGTGGCGCCGTCCACGCCGGCGAAGGCGTCGCGCAGTTCGAACAGCGTGTCCGGCCCCAACGTGGAAAACATCAGCATGCCATCCGGCTTCAGCACCCGGCGCATCTCGGCGAACATCCGGTCCGGCTCGTTGATCCATTGAATGGTCAGATTGGACCAGATCATGTCGACGCTGGCGTCGGCCAAGGGCAGTTTTTCGATGTCGGCGTTGATCTGCCACGGCTGGCTGGGCTTGAACAGCTTCTTCAGCAAGCCGTCGCCGGATCGGCCGCGCTCTCGCGACGCCTGCAGCATCGCGTGCGCCAGGTCCAGCTCGATCACCCGCGCCTGCGGATAACGCCGCCGCAACTCGGCCGAGCCGTAGCCGGTGCCGGCGCCGGCGTCGAGGATCACCGCCGGCTGATGCTTGATGTAATCCAGCCGTTCCGCCATGCGGTCGGACACTTCGCGCTGCAGCACCGCGGCGGAATCGTAGCTGGCCGCGGCCTTTTCGAACGAGGCGCGCACGCGCGCCTTGTCGGTGTAAAACGCTTCACTCATGCCTGGGTTTCCAGATGCTCGGCAAGCGCGCGCACGAAATCCTGCTCATGGGACAGGAAGGGCGCGTGCGACGCCTGCGGGAATTCGTAAAGGACGGCGTCGGGCAGCGACTCGGCCAGCCAGCGGCCGGCGCCGATCGGGGTGATCGCGTCGCGCGCGCCGTAGAACAGCGCGGTCGGGCACTGGATGCGGCCGGCCAGCGCGCGCGCGTCGGCCTCCAGCAGCAGCTGCAGCGCCGGCAGCAGGCCTTGCGGCCGGCCATGGGAGAACAATTCGCCGCGCAGCGCCTTCAACGTGTCGCGCGCCGCCGGCGCGCCCATCATCTGCAAGGCGAGGAAGCGCTCCAGCGTCTGCTCGAACGCGCCGTCCAGGCTCTGGGCGACGGCTTCTATCGATTTGCGCTCTTGCGCGTGCGGCCAGGTTTCGTCGCGGACGAAACGCGGGCTGGTGGCCACCAGCGCCAGGCTTTTCACCTGGGCCGGATGGCGAGCGGCCCAGTGCTGGGCGATCAGGCCGCCGAGCGACCAGCCCACCACCTGCGCCGGCAACGCGAATTGGGCCGCGAGCAGATCGGCCACCGCGTCGGCATCGAAGCGTTGCAGCGCCGGCGACGCGCCGTGGCCCGGCAGATCCACCAAGTGGACGCAGAAACGCGTCGCCAGTTGTTCGGCCACCCGGGCGAACACGCCGCCGTGCAGCCCCCAGCCGTGCAGCATGACCACGTCCGGTCCCTGGCCCTGCGTTTCGACAAACAGATTCATGAACAGTCAAATTGGGCGAAAACGCTATTTTCGCAAGAGTACGATGCGAAGGAAACCTCCGAAGCCGGCATCTTCGTCGTGAAAAGGTTGCAGTTTGGTAACCGAAACGATGTCGCCCAGCCGGCGGTTGATGTCGGTGGCGATGGCGCGCGCCAGCAGATTGCCGGCGCGCCGCCACAGCGGCGCCCGCCCGCCGTCGGCCAGAAACTTGTCGAACACCGCCACCCGGCCGCCCGGCTTCAGCACCCGCTCCACCTCCCGCAGGCAGGCCCGCGGATCGGGAACCACCGCCAGCGTCAGATGCAGCGCCACCGCGTCGAAGCTCGCGTCGGGAAAGTCCAGCTTCTGTCCGTCCATCACCCTGGCGTCCACCTCCATGCCCAGCTTGGCCGCGCGCTCGCGCAGCCGCGCCAGCATCGCCGGCGCGATGTCTATCGCAGTGATATGGCGGCAGCGCACCAGGAAATCCAGGTCCAGGCCGGTGCCTGCGCCGACCAGCAGCAAGCGCTCGTCCGGCTGCGGGTTGAGCAGGCCGATCGAGCGGCGGCGGTGGCGGGCGAAGCCCTGCGCCACCTTGTCGTACACCGGCGCGTACAGATCGTAACGCCAGCGGTTGAAGCGGTTCGCGCACTCACGCCACACGGTCCGGCTCCCTGCCGAGGCGCGCCAGCTTGTCCCAGTCCAGCGCCCAGGCCGGCGCCGGCTTCGCGAAATAGAAGCCCTGCAGCATGCCGCAGCCCATTTCCTTCAGCATCGCCTGCTGGCTGGCGGTCTCCACCCCCTCGGCCACCACGTCCAAGTCCAGCGCGCGCGCCAGCGCCAGGATGGCGCGGACGATGGCCACCGACTCCTGCTTGCGATCCAGGTCGAACACGAAGGACTGGTCTATCTTCAGCACGTCGAAACGATAGCGGTGCAGATAGGACAGCGCCGAATAGCCGGTGCCGAAATCGTCCAGCGCCAGCCTGACGCCCAGACCGTGCAGCGCCTGCATCGCGGTGGCGGCGGCCTCGGGCTGGTCGATCAGCGCGCTCTCGGTGATTTCCAGATGCAGCATCGCCGGCGGCAGCTGGTAATGGGCGATGCGCTCGCCTATCCAGCCGACCAGGTCCGGGTCGCGGAAATTGGCCGACGACAGGTTGATGTGCAGCGCGCAGTCCTCGTCCACCCGCCCCTCGGCCCGCCAGGCCCGCAGCTGGGCGCAGGCGGCGTTGATCATGTAGCGGTCCAGCCGGGTGATCAGTCCGCTCTCCTCGGCCACCGGCAGGAACACGCCCGGCGACACCAGCCCGCGCTGCGGATGCTGCCAGCGCACCAGCGTCTCGAAGCCTGCCAGCTCGCCGGTGGCGGCGGAAATGAAAGGCTGGTAGTAGGGCAGCAGCTGGCCCTCCTCCTCCAGCGCGCGCCGAAGCTCGGTCTCCAGCGCCAGCTGGTCGGCCTGGTCTATCCGCAGCTGGTGGCTGAACAAGGTGTAGCCCTGGCGGCCCTGCTGCTTGGTGCAGTACATCGCGTGGTCGGCGTCGCGCAGCAGGTCGTCGGCCTGGCGGTAGTGCGCGCGGTCGGCCAGCACCACGCCGACGCTGGCGGTGGAGAACACCTCGCGACCGGCCAGGATCACCGGCCGCTCGAACTCGCTGACGATGCGGCGGGCGATGATCTCGCACTCGTCCACCGCGTCCATGCCGAACATCAGCACCGCGAACTCGTCGCCGCCCAGCCGCGCCAGGAAATCGTAATGGCGCAGGCAGGCGCGGATGCGCGCCCCCGCCTCGAACAGCAGGTGGTCGCCGGCCAGATGGCCCAGCGTGTCGTTTACCAGCTTGAAGCGGTCCAGGTCGATGAACACCACGGCGAAGCGGTCGCCGCCGTCGAGGTAGGCGTCCCAGGCGCGGCGCAGCGCCTTGGAGAAATAATTGCGGTTGGGCAGCTTGGTCAGCGGATCGTGCAGGCTGTCGAACTCCAGCTGGGCGTTGACCGCGTCCAGCTCGCTGGTGCGCTCGCGCACCCGCTGCTCCAGGTCGGCGTAGGCCTGCTGCAGGCTCTCCAGCGCGCGCACCCGAGCCAGCGCGGCGCCGATATGGTTGGCCACGAACTCCAGCACCTCCTGGTCCCGGTAGCCGTACACCACCTCGCCGTCGTAGCTCTGCACCGCCAGCACGCCCAGCAGCTCGTGGTCGCAATACAGCGGCACGCCCAGCCAGCTCTTGGGCGGCATCTCCCCTTCCTCCGCCGCGACGCCCGGCAAGCTGCCGTACGGATCCAGCAGCAGCGGCCGCCCGCTGTGCAGCACCTGCTCGATCAGGCCCTTGCCGGGCTTGCGCGCCCGCAGCGACGACGCGTATTCGTCGGCGCAATAAGGGAAGCTGATCAGGTCGCTGCCCATGTCGTACAACGCCACCACGCAGTTGCGCGCCGCCACCATCTCCAGCAACAGCCGGTGCAGGCCGCTGAGAAACGCCTCCAGCGACAGGCTGGTATTGGACAATTCGGCGATGCGGAACAGCACCTCCTGAAATTTCTCCGCGCGCTTGCGGCCAGCCACCTCCGCGCGCAGGCGCGCGTTGGCGCCCTCCAGCTCGCTGGTGCGCAGCGCCACCTGCCGCTCCAGCCGGCCATGGTACAGCACGCGGTCCAGCGCGAACCCGACATGGCGGGCGGCGAACATGAACCACTGCTGTTCGGCCGATGTCGGCATCGGCTGGTCATCGTACACCTGCAGCACCACCGCGCCGATCAGCTCGTCGGCCGCGTTGGCCAGCGGCGCGCCCATCCAGAAAGCCGGCAGCTGCGCCGGAGGCGCCAGCGCCTCCTGCCGGCACAATTCCTCGATGCGCTCCCCGGTCAGCACCACCGGCGCGCCCCCGCGCATCAGCCAGGCGGTCAAGGACGCATGGGGGCCGGCCAACGGAAAGATCCGCTCCGGATCCGGCGGCGACGGATCGCGCCGGTCGACGTAGAACGGGAAGTGGAACGCGGAGCAGTCCTCGTCGTACAGTGCGATGCCGAAATTGTCGGCGTCCAGCAGACGCTGCATCAACCGGTGCAGCCGCGGCAACATGCGCTCCAGCGCCGGACACTCGCCGGCCAGCAGACTGATTTCCAGCATCGTCTCATTGGCGGCGCGCGCGGCCGCCTGCTCGGCCCGCAACGCTTCGCACTGCAGATGGCCGGCCAGCAGCGCCGCCACGGTCTCCAGCTGCGCCGGCGGCGCGCCCCGCCACACCAGCCATCCCAAGGATTGCCCCCCCGCCCGCAGCGCTTGCGCGCCCGCGCCTGCCGGCAGCGACTCTCCCGCGGACAAGGTCTCGCCGTCGGGCAGGCCATCGGCATCGCCGAACGCCGCCAGCCGCCGCCAGGCCGCCCCGTTCCGTCCCCATGCGGCCGCCGCGCTCAAACCGCCCAGGCCTTGCAATAACGACAAGGCGCGGGCCGCGGCCCGTTCCGGATCGTCCAGATATTCTGCCGTGCTCTTCATGTCGTTATCGTAGTACGGGACGCCGAGAAAGTCCGCAGCCAGACAAAAGCCCGGGGCAAATGCCCCGGGCTTGAACGTTTTCATGTGGCGCGGACGCCTTCCACCACGCCAGGCTTCAGTTTGCCGCCTGGCTCAGCATCAGATCCAGTAATGCGTCCAATTGGGAAAGCTCATGTCGGGCCGACAGCGAGATCCGCAGCCGGGAGCCGTTTTCCGGCACCGTCGGCGGCCGCACCGCCGGCACCCAGTAGCCCTGCCGCCGCAGCGCGTCGGCCAGCCGAACCGCGTTCTCATCCGAGCCGACGACGAAGGGCTGGATCGGCGTGGCGGATTGGCCGGCGTAAGGGGTGCCGTCCAGCCGCTGCCGGCAGCGGGCGATCAACTGCCCCAGCCGCTCGCGGCGCTCGCCGGCCTCGGCGATCAGCCGCAGGCTGACGCCCACCGCGGCCGCCAGCGCCGGAGGCTGGGCGGTGGTGAAGATATAAGTGCGGGCCTTGTTCACCAGCCAGTCGATCAACGGCCTGCCGCCGGCGACGAAGGCGCCGGCCAGACCGGCGGCCTTGCCCAGCGTCGCCATATAGATCAGCCGCTCGCTGGAAAGATCGTGCGCGGCGACCGAACCTCGGCCGTCGCCCAGCACGCCGAAGCCGTGGGCGTCGTCGACATACAGCCAGGCGTCGTAACGCTCGGCCAACGCCAGCAAGGCCGGCAGCGGCGCCTGGTCGCCGTCCATGCTGTACACGGCGTCCACCGCGATCAGCTTGGTCGGCGCGTCGCTGGCGGCCAGCAGTTGTTCCAGATGATCAAGGTCGTTGTGGCGGAACCGCTGGAAATCGGCCCTCGACAACAGACAGCCGTCATTCAGCGAGGCGTGGTTGAGCTTGTCGGCGAACACCGCGTCGCCGCGCCCCGCCAGGCTGGTCAGCACCGCCAGATTGGCCGCGTAGCCGGAGCCGAACAACAGCGCCGCCTCGCGGCCGACGAAGCCGGCCAGCTCTTCTTCCGCCTGCTGGTGGGCCCGCGTGTGGCCGGTCAGCAGATGGGAGGCGCCGCTGCCGGCGCCCCAGCGGTCGGCGCCTTGCTGCAGCGCACGCACCAGGGAAGGATGATCGGCCAGGCCGAGATAATCGTTGCTGGCGAAAGACAGGTATTCCTCGCCATCGATGACAATATCGACGCCTTGCGGCGACTCGAGCGTCGTCCGGTAACGGCGACGATGGCTGGCGTCCAATTCCAGCAGGGCTGCGGACAGGTCTTGGAGGCGCATGGCGATTGCACTCTTTTACGTTGTTGACCAAACCGCGGCAGCTGCCCGCCCCGGTGCGACACACTATATATATGTTTCCATTTAAGGCTACAGTACAGAATTGCTAATGTTTTTTACAGTGCCTGCAAATCCAGCTTGGACATCAATGCCTGGTCGGCCACCACGTCCGGATTGCCGGTGGTCAGCAATTTGTCGCCGTAGAAAATGGAATTGGCGCCGGCCAGGAAACACAGCGCCTGGGTGGCTTCATCCATTTCGCGGCGGCCGGCCGACAACCTGACGTAACTGGCCGGCATCGTGATCCGCGCCACCGCGATGGTGCGCACGAACTCGGTCCAGTCCAGCCGCTCGGCGTTCTGCAGCGGCGTGCCCACCACCTGCACCAGATTATTGACCGGCACCGACTCCGGCTGCGGGTCCAGATTGGCCAGCTGGGCGATCAGCCCGGCGCGGTCCGCGCGGGTCTCATTCATGCCGACGATGCCGCCGCAGCACACCGACAGCCCCGCCTTGCGCACCTTGCCCAAGGTGTCCAGCCTGTCCTCGTACTCCCGGGTCTGGATGATGTCGGCGTACTTGTCCGGCGCGGTGTCCAGATTGTGGTTGTAATAATCCAGGCCGGCGTCCTTCAACTGCTCGGCCTGGCCGTCGCGCAGCAGGCCGAAAGTGGCGCAGGTCTCCAGGCCCAGCGCCTTCACTTCGCGCACCATCTCCAGCGTTTTCTGCAGATCGGCGTCCTTGGGGCCGCGCCAGGCCGCGCCCATGCAGAAGCGCCCCGCGCCGTTGGCCTTGGCCTGGCGCGCCGCGTCCACCACCTCGTCCACCGTCATCATCGGCTGGTCGGCCACCGGCGTGTCGTGGTGCACCGACTGCGGGCAATAGCCGCAATCCTCCGGACAGCCGCCGGTCTTGATCGACACCAGCGTCGACAACTGGATCTTGGTCGGGTCGAAGAACTGGCGATGGATTTCGGCGGCGCGGAACACCAGCTCCATGAAAGGCAGGCCCAACAGCGCCTCTACATCGTCTACGCTCCAATTAGTGTTTTCCGGATGCGGGGTGGCCGGGCGCTTGAGTACCATCGTGGCAGAATGCATCGTATGCTCCAATAGCTGTTTGTCATTCTCACTGCGAGCCGTGCGGCTCGTCACCCTGCCCCGATGGGCAGGCGACAAAATCTTGGAGGGTGGTCGACATGCTGTCAAATATTAGAAAGTTAATAATTGACAACTGCTCAATAATTAATCAGAAATGCGTGCTATGCGGGCAGCCGCACGCCCGAGAGGGTCTGTGCGAAGGCTGCCGGGCGATGCTGCCGCGGATGCCGGCGGAGCGCTGCCCGCGTTGCGCGGAACCGACAGTCGGCGGCGCGCTGTGCGGACACTGCCAGCGCCAGCCGCCGGCGTTCGACGCGCTGCATGTTCCCTATCTGTTCGCTTACCCTCTGAACGGCCTGATCCATGCCTACAAGTACGGCCGGCGGCTGCAGCTGGCTGGCGCGCTTTCTGGTTTGCTCACCGAATTTGCCCGCTGTCAAGACCATAAATACGATTTAGTCATTCCTGTTCCGCTGGCAGGCGCGCGACTGGCCGAAAGGGGCTTCAATCAGAGTTCCGAGCTTGCCAAAGCGTTCGCTGATACAATAAACAGCCGTTTTTCGGACAGTCTGTGTTGGCGAAAATGCAACACTTTGCCGCAAGCCTCGCTCGGCCGCGCCGAAAGACTGCGAAACGTTCGCCATGCATTCGACGTAAAACGCCGGTGCGACGGGCTTTCCATCGCGATCGTCGACGACGTCGCGACCAGCGGCGCAACCCTCTCCGCCTTGTCTAAAATGATCAAAAAACAAGGCGCGAAACGGGTCGACGCATGGGTGCTTGCCCGAGCATTTTCCCTAAAAACTTGACCAAGATTTTGATTCTTTGGAACAATCCAGCCTGCCAACGATGTTCACTGTTGTTCTATTTCAGCCGGAAATTCCGCCCAACACGGGCAATGTGATTCGTTTATGTGCCAACACCGGCTGTGAGCTGCATCTGGTCAAACCCATGGGCTTCCCGCTTGAGGATGCCAAGTTGCGGCGCGCAGGGCTCGATTACCACGAGTATGCCCGCGTCGTCGTCCATGAAGATTGGGACGCTTGTTTGCGTGCGCTTCAGGGACGGCGGATCTTCGCCGCGACGACCAAGGGCGCTACGCGCCATGACCGGATTTCCTACCAACCCGGGGACGTTTTTCTGTTCGGTCCCGAATCCCGCGGCTTGCCGCAAGATGTGCTGGCTGCCCTGCCGGCGCAGCAAAGGATTCGACTGCCGATGCGTCCCGAGTCGAGAAGCCTCAACCTCTCCAATGCCGTCGCTGTGACGGTGTTCGAGGCTTGGCGCCAGCTCGGTTTCGAAGGGGGGGTATAGCGGTTCGCAAAGTTGGCCCAACAGCATAGGGAGGTTTATGCAACCTGTTCTCCGATGGCTGTGGCTTCTATTTGTCAGTCTAGTGCTTGTGGCCTGTTCCACTGTGAAGACGGCCAGTGCCACAAACCAGTCGGCTTCGCCGACTAACAAGAAGTCCGTTGCCAAAAACGGAGCTTATTTCCAGAACGACGGTCCGGCCGATCATATCCCGGTCAACCTGAGCCTGGTTCCCGACGCCGTTCCGCAGGACGAGCCGCTTATCAAGTCGGCCAACCTGCCTTACTCGGCGCTGGGCATGAGCTTCCGTCCCGATGTGCGTGAAAAGCCGTATCACGCCGTCGGCCGTGCCTCCTGGTACGGCAAGCAGTTCCACGGCCGCAAGACGTCCTCTGGCGAACGCTACGACATGTTCGCGATGACTGCGGCCCATCCGACCCTGCCGATCCCGAGCTATGCCCGGGTGACCAATCTGACCAACGGCAAGTCGGTAGTAGTTCGCGTGAACGACCGCGGTCCGTTTCACAAGAAGCGCCTGATGGATCTGTCCTACGCCGCCGCCTACAAGCTGGGCTTCATCCAGCAGGGCAGCGCCAAGATCGCGATCGATCGCGTCTGGCCGGCCGAAGACAGCACCTACTCCGCCTCCGCGCAGCCGGTGACCCAGCCTGTGGGCCGGGAGCTCAGGGCGGGCGACAATCCGAAGTATCTGCAGCTTGGCTCGTTCAACACGCTGGCCAACGCCGAGGCGCTGCTGCAGAAGACGCTGGACGGGCTGGACGACAAGTACGACTCCAAGCTCGGCATCGTCAACCAGCAGGGCGCATACAAGGTGCGCCTGGGACCGTTCTCGACAGACGAGGCGGTGCGCAACGCAGCGGAAAACCTGCACGTGGAGACCGTCATCACCAGCTTGTGATGGTCCGTGCTTGAATCGTATGGCAACAGGGCAAAAGGCGAAGGATTCATCCTTCGCCTTTTTTCATGCCCGTCTGCCGCCCAACCCAATAAAAAGCCCCGGCCGAGAAGCCGGGGCAAAGCCTGGATAGCAACGATTCAGGCCCCGCTCAGGGAGCCAAGCGGGAGGTGCGGAGCACCTGCAAGCTTAGGCGGAGCCCGTCGCTCAAAGTTCCGCCATGCCGTCGTCCTGCGGCGGCAGCGCGTCGAACCATCCCTTGACCACCTGTTCCACCTCGTCGACGCCGGTCTTCTTCAGGCTGGAGAACATCTGCACGCTGACCGACGGATAGTCGGCCAGTTCGCGCTTCACCTCGGCCAGCACCTTGTTCTGCTCCTGGCGCGACATCTTGTCGGCCTTGGACAGCAGGATGTGCACCGGACGGCCGGCGACGCGGAAAAATTCCAGCATTCTGCGATCCAGGTCTTTCAATGGATGGCGGGCGTCCATAATCAACAGAAGGCCGATCAGGCTCTGCCGGGTCTGCAGGTAGCGGCCCAGCAGCTCCACCCAGTGGGCCCGCACCGCCTCCGGCACTTCGGCGTAGCCGTAGCCCGGCAGGTCCACCAGGAAGCACTCGTCGCCCAGCTCGAAGAAGTTGATGTGCTGGGTGCGTCCCGGCGTCTTGGACACATAGGCCAGCCGGGTGCGGTTGGCCAGCGTGTTGATGGCGCTGGACTTGCCGGCGTTGGATCGGCCGACGAAGGCGACCTCGGCGCGGGTGGCCGGCAGGTCCTTCATGTGGTTGACGGTGGTATAAAACCGGGCGTTCTGAAAAATCGACATGGTAGTAAGGTTGAAATCAATTGGTATAGAATAACAGGTTTGGAATTGCTACTTTTACAGATATTTTAGGGGCTCACCCTAAAGGAGCGACCATGAGACGTAAAATGCTGTTGGCGATGGCATCCCTCACCCTGGCCGGCAACGTGCTGGCAGCCTCCCCGGCGGCCAAGGGTGACCCGGCGAAAGGCAAGCAGATCGTGGACACCGTGTGCGCCACCTGCCATGGCGTCGACGGCAACAGCGTCGCAGCGGCCAATCCGACCATCGCGGGCCAGAGCCAGCAATATCTGTATAGCCAGCTCAAGGCCTTCAAGACCGGCGAACGCAAAAACCCGACCATGCTGGGCATGACCGCCGGCCTGTCCGACGACGACATGCACAACCTGGCCGCCTACTTCAGCCAGCAAAAACCCAAGGACCGCGAAGCGGCCGACAAGGCGCTGCTGCCGCTGGGGGCCAAGATATACCGCGTCGGCAACCCCGCCAGCCACGTGCCCGCCTGTATGGCCTGCCACGGCCCGGCCGGCAAGGGCCTGCCCGAGCAGTTCCCGCGCGTGGGCAGCCAGCACGCCGGCTACATCGCCAAGCAGCTGGCCGACTTCAAGGCCGGCGCCGACCGCAAGAATCTGATGATGACCGATATCGCCGGCCGGATGACCGATGCCGAGATGAAGGCGGTGGCCGAGTACATTTCCGGCCTGCGCTGAGCCGTGCCCTCTCCCGCCGGAGCCCGACATGCCGCGCGGCGACAGCCGCGCGGGCGGACGCAACTTTGCCGCTCCGGCCCGTTCAAAAGGGAAGCCCCGAACGGGCTTCCTTTTTCACGTTCATAACAATGAAAACCACACACCGTCGCCAAACCCTGTCCCGCGCGCTGTACGAGCTGTTCAGCTCGATGCGCTTCGCCATCGGGCTGCTCACCGTGCTCGGCATCGCCTCCATCATAGGCACCGTGCTCAAGCAAAACGAGCCCTATCCCAACTACGCCTTCGAATTCGGCCAGTTCTGGTTCCAGGCCTTCGAGCTGCTCGGCTTGTATGACGTCTACCATTCGGCCTGGTTCCTGATCATCCTGGCCTTCCTGGTGTTGTCCACCACGCTGTGCATCGTGCGCAACGGCCCGGGCTTCATCAAGCAGATGCGCGGCTACCGCGAAAAGGCCGGCGACAACTCGCTGGCGGCGATGCCGCACAGCCAGGCGCTGGAGGCCGAGGAAGTCGATCTGCCGCGCCTGTTGGGCTATCTGCGCGGCCAGGGCTTCCGCTGGCGCGAAGCCGAGCGCGACGGCGGCGTGAAGCTGATCGCCGCCAAGAAGGGCGCCGCCGGCAAGCTCGGCTATTTCCTCGCCCACATCGCGCTGATCGTGATCTGCGTCGGCGGCCTGCTGGACGGCAACCTGCCGCTGAAGCTCGCGGAAGTGGCCGGCCGCATCGTGCCGGAAACCCGCGACCTCCCGCAAAGCCAGATTCCCGAGCAGAGCCGGCTGGGGCCGTCCAACCTGTCCTTCCGCGGCAACGTCACCATCGCCGAGGGCAAGAGCGCCGACGTCACCTTCCTCAATTCCGGCAACGGCTACCTGGTGCAGGAGCTGCCCTTCATCGTCTCGCTGAAGAAATTCCACGTCGCCTACTACAGCAACGGCATGCCCAAGCTGTTCGCCAGCGACATCGTGGTCACCGACAAGAAAAGCGGCAAGACCACCGAGGCCACGGTCCAGGTCAACCACCCGCTGATCGTCGACGGCGTCGCCATCTACCAGTCCAGCTTCGGCGACGGCGGCTCGCCGCTGCGGCTGAAGGCCTGGAACCTGGCCGCTCCCGGCGGCGCGCCGGCCGAACTGAAAGGCGTGTCGATGAACAGCCAGCCGCTGCGCGCCAACGGCAAGGACTACGCGCTGGAATTCGGCGAGCTCAGGGTGTTCAACATCGAAAACGTCGCCAAGCCGGGCGAAGGCGATCCCACCCTCACCCAGCGCATGCACGACGCGCGCGAGGTGAAGCTGCACAAGGATCTGAAAAACTACGGCCCGTCCATCACCTTCAAGCTGCGCGACACCCAGGGCCAGGCGGCGGAATACGTCCACTACATGGCGCCGATCGCGCAGGACGGCGCCAGCTACCTGATGGCCGGCATGCGCAAGACCCCGGCCGATCCCTTCCAGTACCTGCGCCTGCCGCTGGACGACGACATGCAGGTCGACCGCTTCATGCGCCTGTACGCCGCGCTGCGCAACCCGGCGCTGTACGGCGAGATCGCCGCGCGCGCCACCCGCAAGGCGCAGCAGGGCGGCGTGATCGACGACAAGCTGGCCAAGCAGTTCGGCGACAGCGTCAAGGGCGTGCTGGAGCGCTTCGCCTCGGGCGGCTTCTCCGCGCTGGAGCAGTTCCTCGACGAGCGGGTGCCGGCCGACAAGCGCCAGGCGGTGGCGCAGACCTATATCAAGATCCTGCAGGGCGCGGTGGTGGACGTGATGGCGGTGGCCGACGACAAGGCCGGCGTCAAGCCGCTGGCCGCCGACGCCGCCCATTACCGCTTCCTGCTGGACGGCCTGGTGGCCGCCAGCGCGCTGCAGGACTACGGCTCGCCGGTGTTCCTGCAACTGGAGGGCTTCGACCAGGTGCAGTCGTCCGGCCTGCAGCTGACCCGCTCGCCGGGCAAGATGCTGGTCTATCTGGGATCGGTCTTGCTGGTGCTGGGCATCGTGCTAATGTTCTATGTGCGAGAACTGCGCCTGTGGATACGCATAGATGGCCGCAAACTGCGGGTGGCGATGACCGCCAACCGCCACAACCGCGATCTGGATACCGACTTCCAGCGTCATCTCGACGCGATCAAACAGCTGACACGGGGACTATGATGGAACTGGCAACAACGAGATTCGACCGCCTGCCGCTGTGGCGGCGGCTGGACCGCCGGGACTGGGCGTACGCGCTGCTGATCGCCGTCGCCGCCGGCTACGCCTTCTCCCTCTACCACCACGCGATGGACGGCTACGAGCAGGCCATCCTGGCCGGCTCTGCGCTAGGCCTGGTGGCGCTGGGCTGGTTCTGGCCGGCCTGGCGCTGGTTCTTCCCGCTGGCGGGCGCGCTGGCGCTGCTGGGCATCCAGCTGTACCAGCATGACCTGGCCCGCGGCCAGAGCGCGTTCTGGCTCAAGTACGCGCTGTCCAGCCAGTCGGCGATCATGTGGATGTGCTCGCTGTTCTTCCTGGCCACCGCCGTCTACTGGATAGGCCTGGCCCGCCGCTCGGCGCAGCTGGCGCGGATGGGCGCCGGCCTGACCTGGGCCGCATCGGTGATGGGTCTAGCCGGCCTGTTCGTGCGCTGGTACGAGAGCTATCTGATCGCGCCCGACGTCGGCCACATCCCGGTGTCCAATCTGTACGAAGTGTTCGTGCTGTTCACGCTGATCACCGCGCTGATGTATCTGTACTACCAGGCCAAGTTCGCCGCCGCGCAATCCGGCGCGCTGGTGCTGCCGGTGATCAGCGCCGCGGTCGGCTTCATCCTGTGGTACAGCTTCGACCGCCAGGCGCACGGCATCCAGCCGCTGATCCCGGCGCTGCAATCGTGGTGGATGAAAATCCACGTGCCGGCCAACTTCGTCGGCTACGGCGCCTTCTCGCTGGCCGCCATGCTGGGCATCGGCCAGTTGCTGGCGCAGAAGGGCTGGCTGAAAGACCGCCTGCCGGCGGCCGAGGTGCTGGACGAAATGATGTACCAGGCCATCTCCGTCGGTTTCCTGTTCTTCACCATCGCCACCATCCTGGGCGCGATGTGGGCGGCCGACGCCTGGGGCGGCTACTGGAGCTGGGACCCGAAGGAAACCTGGGCGCTGATCGTGTGGCTGAACTACGCCGCCTGGCTGCACATCCGGCTGGTGAAGGGCTGGCGCGGCGCGCCGCTGGCCTGGTGGGCGGTGATCGGCCTGGCCGTCACCAGCTTCGCCTTCCTCGGCGTCAACATGTTCCTGTCCGGCCTGCATTCCTACGGCGGCCTGTAAACCCCGCGGCCTCTCCAAAGCCCGGCACCTGCCGGGCTTTTCGCATTTTCCCTGTCCGGAACGCTGGCATTTGGTATCCTTGTAGCGTTTTTATCGCTTTTTTATCGCACAAGGAACGCGTTACACCATCATGGACTTTTCATGGCTGTCCGACCCCGCCGCCTGGCTGGGCCTTTTCACGCTGATCGTCCTCGAGATCGTACTCGGCATAGACAACCTGATCTTCGTGGCCATCCTTGCCGACAAACTCCCTCCGGAACAACGCGACCGCGCCCGCATCGTCGGCCTGTCGCTGGCCCTGGTCATGCGCCTGATCCTGCTGGCCAGCATCTCCTGGCTGGTCACGCTGACCACGCCGCTGTTCTCGGTCATGGGGGTCGGCTTCGCCGGCCGCGACCTGATCATGCTGGGCGGCGGCGTGTTCCTGCTGTTCAAGGCCACCACCGAGCTGCATGAGCGGCTGGAAGGCGTCGACCACGTCAAGAGCGGCGGCCAGCGCGCCTACGCCGCCTTCGCCACCGTGGTGGCGCAGATCCTGGTGCTGGACGCGGTGTTCTCGATCGACTCGGTGATCACCGCCATCGGCATGTCCGAACACCTGCCGGTGATGATGCTGGCCGTGATCATCGCCATGATCCTGATGATCGCCGCCAGCAAGCCGCTGACCGCCTTCGTCAACGCCCATCCGACCGTGGTGATGCTGTGCCTGGGCTTCCTGCTGATGATCGGCTTCAGCCTGATCGCCGACGGCTTCGGCTTCCATATTCCCAAGGGCTATCTGTATGCGGCGATCGGCTTCTCGGTCTTGATCGAGGCCTTCAACCAGGTGTCGCAGGCCAACCGCATCCGCTACCTGAACCGCTCGCAAAGCTTCCGCGAGCGCACCGCCAACGCGGTGCTGAGCCTGATGGGCAGCCGCCTGACCGCCGCCAGCGCCGACGAGGCCAAGCCCGAGGCCGGCCCGCAGCAGGTGGAGGACACCGCCTTCGGCCACAACGAGCGCGCGATGATACACAGCGTGCTGACCCTGGCCGAGCGGCCGATCCGCGTGATCGCCACCCCGCGCGCCGACATCCACCGCCTGGACCTGAGCCAGCCGGAAGCGGCCCAGCGCCAGGCGCTGCGCGACAGCCCCTACTCCCGCCTGGTGGTGATCCGCGACGGCAGCATAGACGAGCCCCTGGGCATCGTCGCCCGCAAGGACCTGCTGGCCCAGTTGCTGGACGGCCGCGCGCTCGACATCGACGCCGCGCTGCGCCAGCCGTTGGTGCTGCCGGAAACCGTCACCGTGCTGAAGGCGCTGGAAAGCTTCCGCCAGAACGCCGCCGACATGGCCTTCGTGGTCAACGAGTTCGGCAGCCTGGAAGGCATCGTCACCCAGAAAGACCTGATGGAGGCGATCGCCGGCGAATTCCCGGAAGAGCACGAGCGCCACGAGCGCCCGGCCATCGCGGTGAACGGCGACGGCAGCTACGACGTCGAAGGCAGCCTGGAGCTCGTCACGCTGGAGCAGTATCTGACGCTGGGCGACTTCGAAGACGAAGACTTCCACACCGTGGCCGGCCTGCTGATGGACTGCCTGGAGCGCATCCCGCGCGAAGGCGACGAAGTGACCGTCGGCGAATGGAAGCTGCGCGTCACCGCGCAGAAGGGCAACCGCACCGAACGGGTGCTGATCAGCCCGCTGGCCAACGGCTTCGATGCCGCCATCTGAGCATGAGCCGGGGCCGTCCAGGCCCTGGTTTCTCTACGTGCTGCGCTGCGGCGACGGCGCGCTGTACACCGGCGTCAGCACCGACGTCGCGCGCCGCTACCGCCAGCACCTGGCCGGCAAGGGCGCGCGCTACACCCGCCTCAACCCGCCGGTCGCCGTCGAACTGGTGATCGAATATCCCGGCCGCTCCGCCGCGCTGCAGGCCGAACACGCGTTCAAGCGGCTCACCGCCGCGGCCAAGCGGGACTTCCTCCGCGACCACGCCGATCCTGCCACAGCGGGCTGACGCGTCTTTTCCCCTCCCGGCGCTGGCCGCCGCCGCGCGATGGACGGTATAGTGAACGCCATCGTCATCATGCGCGGCTGCGAGCGCGGCCGGTCCGCCACGGGGAAAATCCATGTCAAACCGCATGTCCCGCTTCGCCGCGCTGCTGGCCGGCATCCTGCTGGCCTCCGCCGCCGGCGCGGCCGACGCCGTCCGCGTCGGCTCCAAGATAGACACCGAGGGCGCATTGCTGGGCAATATCATCCAGCAAGTGCTGCAGGCCCACGGCGTGAAGACCGAGGGCCGGCTGTCGCTGGGCAACACCAAGGTGGTGCGCACCGCCATCGCCGCCGGCGAAATCGACATCTATCCCGAATACACCGGCAACGGCGCCTTCTTCTTCTCCGACGAAAAGAACCCGGCGTGGAAATCCGCCGCCGCCGGCTACCAGCGCGTCAAGCAGCTGGATTACGACAAGAACCGCATCGTCTGGCTGGCGCCGGCGCCGGCCAACAACACCTGGACCATCGCCGTGCGCCGCGACGTGGCCGCCGCCAATCGCCTGCAATCGCTGGCCGACCTGGGCGCCTGGCTGGGCCGCGGCGGCCGCTTCAAGCTGGCCGCCTCGGCGGAGTTCATCGAACGGCCGGACGCGCTGCCCGCCTTCCAGAACGCCTACGGCTTCAAGCTGCGCCAGGATCAGCTGCTGGCGCTGGCCGGCGGCGACACCTCGGCCACCATCAAGGCCGCGGCCGAGCAGACATCCGGCGTCAACGCGGCGATGGCCTACGGCACCGACGGCCCGGTGGCCGGGCTGGGCCTGGTCGCGCTGGCCGATCCCCAGGGCGTGCAGCCGGTGTACGCGCCGACGCCCATCATCCGCGCCGACGCGCTGGCCCGCCATCCCGAGATCGCCGCCTGGCTCAAGCCGGTGTTCCAGTCGCTGGACGAAGCGACCTTGCAGAAACTCAACGCCAGCATCGCGCTGGAAGGCCGCAACGCGCGCCAGGTGGCGGCCGGCTACCTGAAGCGCAAGGGCTTCATCAAGTGACGCCGCGGACGCCCGCCTGATGCGGCTGCATAACCGGGTGCAGCTGGCATTGGCGCTGCTGCTGCTGGCCGGCCTATGCAGCCCGCTGCTCAGCCACGCCCCCAACCGCCTACTCAGCGGCCAGGGCTTGCGCCTTCCGGCGCTGCCCGGCGCCTTCTGGCTGATCGTTCCGGCGCTGCCTTTGCTGCTGTCGCCGTGGCTGCGCCCGTCGCGCCGGCTGCGCGGCCTGCTGGCCTTGTGCGCCGTCCTGCTGGCCAACGGGCTGTTGCTGCTGGCCGGCGTCGAGGCCGCGCGGCTGGGAGGGGGCGATTCCGACTCGCTGGCCCGCACCGCCTTCGGAGCCGGTTTCTGGCTGCTGCAGCTGGCCGCCTGCCTGCAACTGGCCGAATCGCTGCGCGGCCTGGCCCTGAGTCCGCCCGCCCGCGCGCTCATAGCGTGCGCCGGCTGCCTGCCGGCCTTGGCGCTGCTGGCAGCCGGCCGATTGGACGCGCTGGCGCTGCTGCGCGAATACCATAACGATCCCGACGCGTTCAGCCAGGCGCTGCTGCGCCATCTGCAACTAGTGAGCCTGTCTGTGCTGCCGGCCGCGCTGCTGGGCGCGGCGCTGGGGCTGGCCGCCTTCCGCCGGCCGCGCGCTGAAGCCTGGCTGTTCCCGATCCTGAACACCTTGCAGACCATTCCCTCGCTGGCTTTGTTCGCGCTGCTGATCGCGCCGCTGGCCTGGCTGGGACGGCTGTGGCCGCAATCGGGCATCGCCGGCGTCGGCCTGGCGCCGGCCGTGACCGCGCTGACGCTGTACTCGCTGCTGCCGATGACCCACGGCACGCTGGCCGCGCTGCACCAGGTGCCGGCCGCCGTCCGCGACAGCGCGCGCGGCATCGGCATGTCGCCGTGGCAGATCTTCCGCCGGGTGGAACTGCCGCTGGCGCTGCCGGTGTTCATCGCCGGCCTGCGCGTCACCACGGTGCAGGCGGTGGGTCTGGCCGCGGTGGCGGCGCTGATCGGCGCCGGCGGCTTCGGGGCCATCCTGTTCCAGGGCCTGTCAGCCAGCGCGCCGGACCAGGTGCTGCTGGGCGTGCTGCCCATCGTGCTGCTCACCCTGTGCTGCGACGCCGTCTTCAAACTGCTGGCCTCCCGGCTGGAGCCCGTGCCCCGATGATTGAAATCGCCAACGTCAACAAAGCCTTCCACGGCGCGCCCGCGGTGGCCGACCTGTCGTTGACCGTCGCCGAAGGCGAATTCGCGGTGTTGGTGGGCACCTCCGGCTCCGGCAAGTCCACCATGCTGAAAATGCTGAACCGGCTGCTGGAGCCGGACAGCGGCGAGATCCGCATCGCCGGCCGCGACATCCGCGCCCAGCCGCCGGAACTGCTGCGCCGCCATATCGGCTACGCGATCCAGTCCGTCGGCCTGTTCCCGCACTGGACCGTCGAGCAGAACATCGCCGCGGTGCCGCAACTGCTGAAATGGCCGCGCCCGCGAATACAGGCCCGGGTGGACGAGCTGCTGGCGCTGCTCAGGCTGCCCGCCGACTTCCGCCGCCGCTACCCGCAACAATTGTCCGGCGGCCAGCAGCAGCGCGTCGGCGTGGCCCGGGCGCTGGCGGCCGATCCCGACCTGCTGCTGATGGACGAGCCCTTCGGCGCGCTGGACCCGGTGACCCGCGCCAACCTGCAGCAGGAGCTGGCCCGCATCCACCGCCTGTCCGGCAAGACCATCATCCTGGTCACCCACGACATCGACGAGGCGCTGTTGCTGGGCCAGCGCATCGCGGTGATGGACCAGGGCCGCATCCAGCAGCAGGGCAGCCCGCGCGACATCCTGCTGAATCCGGCCAACGGCTTCGTCCGCGGCTTCTTCCAGCCGGACGAGGCCGGCGTGCGGCTGCTGGGGCTGTTGCGCGTGGCCGATCGGCTGCGCCCGGGCGAGCGCGCCGCCGGCGCCGCCCTGCGCGCCGACGCCACGCTGCGCGAAGCGCTGTCCGCCTTCATCGTGCAGGGCGCGGCGGCGCTGCCGGTGATCGACGCCGCGGGAGCGGAAGTGGGCGCGCTGCGTTTCGAAGACCTGCTGGGCTCGTCGGCATGAGGCGGCGCGCGGGGCTGATCGCCGGCGCGCTGGCCCTGGCCGCGCTGCTGCTGGCCCTGCCGCGCAGCGCGCCGCTGTTCCACTATTGGTTTCCCGAGCTGGACCGCCCGCTGTATCTGCAGGATGGCTTCGGCGAGCTGCTGCTGGCGCATCTGGCCATCGTCGCGCTGTCCGGCGGCGCGGCGGCCCTGCTGGGGATAAGCGCCGCGCTGTGGACCAGCCGGCCTGCCGGACGCGATTTCCGCCCGCTGTTGGAAACGCTGCTGTCCATCGCCCAATCGTTTCCGCCGGTGGCGGTGCTCGCGCTGACGGTCCCGCTGATCGGCTTCGGCGCCGCGCCGGCGCTGGTCGCGCTGGCGCTGTACAGCCTGCTGCCGATCACCCACGCCGCGCTGGCCGGCCTGGCATCGGTGCCGGAAGACGCGCGCGAGACCGCCCGCGGCATCGGCATGAGCCCGCGCCAGATGCTGTGGCGGGTGGAGCTGCCCCTGGCCGCGCCGGTGATCGTGGCCGGCGTGCGCACCGCGATGGTGATCAATATCGGCACCGCGGCGCTGGCGTCCACCGTCGGCGCGCGCACGCTGGGCCTGCCCATCATCGTCGGCCTGTCCGGCTTCAACACCGCCTACGTGATCCAGGGCGCGCTGCCGGTGGCGCTGCTGGCCATCGTCGTCGACCAGGCGTTTCAGTGCTTGGAAGAATGGCTGACGCCGCAGCGCCATGCGTGAGCTGCGCTCCATGACCGCACTATGCTGTGGATAAAAGACGTTGAACGGCCTGGTTGTGGATAAATTTTCAGCCTCTGGCGAACAGCGCTTCCGCCTCGGCAAAGCCATAGCTGTGCGCACTCATCGCCGGCCACTCGCCCTGCATCGCCTCATCGGCCATGCGCCGAACCAGACCCATCACCGCCAGCATCGGCCCCACGCCCAGGCTAACGCGCCGCACGCCGGCGTCGAACCAGGCGTCCGCCCCGGCCACATCCGGCAACGCCATCAAGTTCAGCGGACCATGCAAACGTTGCGCCAGCCATGCAGCCTCCGCGACATCGCTTAGTCCTGGCACAAACACCATGTCGGCCCCGGCAGCCAAATAAGCGTTGCCGCGCGCCAGCGTCTCCTCCCGCCGCCGCTCCGCCGTCAAACCAAGATCGAGCAGATAGGTGTCGATGCGGGCATTGATCCACAGAGGCGCGTCCATCTGACCGGCGGCCTGCCTGGCCGCGGCCAGGCGCTCGCACTGCGCCGCCGCGTCGAACAAAAGTTGCGGCAGCCGCCCGTGGCCGTTGTCCTCCAGATTGATGCCGACCACGCCGGCCTCGATCGCGCCTTTCACCGTCAACGCCACATCCGCCGGCGCCAGGCCATAACCCGCCTCGATATCGGCGCTGACCGGCACCGCCACGCTGGCCGCGATACGGGCGATCTCGCCCAGCATCGCCTCGCGAGCCATGCGCTGGGCGTCGCCCAGGCCGCGGGCATAGGCGATGCCGCCGCTGGTGGTGGCGATAGCCGCATGGCCGGCGGCCTCGAACAGCCGGGCGCTGGCAGCGTCCCAAGCGTTGGGCAGCATCAGCCGGCCCTGCAGGTTCAATTGGCGGAAGCGTTCAAAACGGGACAAAGGCGCGATCATGGCGCGTACTCCGGTTGGAAATGGGACGCCATCGTCGCTCGGCGGCCACTCATCGGCTGGCGGTTTTCGGCCATAGACAACATCCCGGGGTTAATGTCCGAAAACCGCTGGCCAGCACTGCGCGTTGCCCGCATCATCGCGCGATGGAACTCGATCCAGATTTCTGCCATCGCGCATTGGCCAGTCGCGACACCCGCTTCGACGGCCGCTTCTTCATCGCCGTGCGCAGTACCGGCATCTACTGCCGCCCGATCTGCCCGGCACGCACCGCCAAGCGCGAGAACATCGCCGTCTATCCCTCCGCCGCCGCCGCGCAGGAGGCCGGCTTTCGCCCCTGCCTGCGCTGCCGTCCGGAAGCCGCGCCCGATTCCGGCGCTTGGCGCGGCGTGGCCAACAGCGGGCACTCGCACACCGTGGCGCGCGCGTTGGCGCTGATCGAGCAGGGCGCGTTGGACGATGGCGGCATGGCAGGGCTGGTGGACAAATTGGGCGTGGGCGAACGCCAGTTGCGGCGGCTGTTCGCCGAACACGTCGGCGCCTCGCCGCTGACGGTGGCGCAAACGCGACGGGTGCTGTTGGCGAAGCAATTGATCCACGAAACGCGGCTGCCGCTGACCGACATCGCCTTCGCCGCCGGCTTCGGCAGCGTGCGCCGCTTCAACGAAGTATTCCAGCAGCTATACCGCCGCGCCCCGGGCGAGCTGCGCCGCGATGCATCCGCTTGTCAAAACGCGCCTGGGGAAGTCAGCCTGCTGCTGCGCTATCGGCCGCCTTACGATTGGCCGGACATGCTGGCGCAACTGGCGGCTCATGTAGTCCCGGGGCTTGAAGCTATCCAAGGAGATGTCTATGCCCGAGTCTTTTGCTGGCGCGGCGTCGCTGGCACGCTGAGCGTCACGCCAACGCGACACCCAGCGCTGCTTGTGACGGTACGAACCCGCCAATGGCAAGCGCTAGGGGACATTCTGGCCCGCCTGCGCGCCATGCTGGACCTCGCCGCCGACCCAGACTGCATCGAGCGTCATCTAGCGCAAGATCCGATGCTTGCAGAGCGTGTCGCCGCTCGCCCCGGCTTGCGACTGCTCGGCGCCTGGAGCGTAGCGGAGAGTGTGTGGAAACACGAAACCGCGCCCAGCGATCGCGCCAGCTGGCTGAACCGGCACGGATGCCCATTGCCATCCGCTGATCCTGCCTTCCCTTCCCTCAGTCATGCTTTCCCACCGAGCCCAAACGCAGAAAACGACATGCCCCGAGCAGCCGAACCTGATGAGTGCAATCCCATGCCTGTTCCAGCGCATATGGATGCTTGGCGTCCATGGCGGGCTTACGCCCAGCACTATCTGGATTGAGACAAAAAGGCGATCAGGTGCGTGGCCGCTCGCCGAACACTTTCGGATACTCACGCCAATACCAGTCCACAGCCTGCTCATGATCCAGCGCAGCAAGGCCGCGCCGAGCAAGGTCAGCCCAATCGCGCCAGCCGCCTGGGTGCATAAGGCCGACACTCCGTACAAGTCCAACCGGTAATCGGCGGGCATGGCCAACGAGCGGTGTGCGCCGCCGCCCAGGTTCATCGCCGCGTTGCAAAAGCCGCATCAGCCCATTCATAAGGCAGGGATGCCTACAGGAGCCGGGCCAGTCCACAGCGCTGCGCGCCTGAAAGCAAGAAACCACCGGGGCGGTGGTTTTGGTGGCAGTTTGCGCGGCTGAAGCGACAATGCATTTCCAGGCAGAGCTGTGGATAAAAATCGTAGGATCACGTCCTTGTGGATAAAACTAAGCCAGAATAAGCATTGGCTACGCTGACAAACAAAGGCAAGACGGTGAGCGGGACAACTGGCTCCAAAACCCCACCATGCTTTATTTCATATGCTGCTTCATAACTTGCCGCAGCCTATTGAAATCAAAAGGCTTTTCTAGCCGCTCAACAAACCAGACAGCTCTTGAGTCGGCATATTCTTCAGGGTAAGCCGTCATTGCAATGATGGGCGCAGCCTTGTTGTTTCTGCTTTTCTTGGCAAACTCCGCAACGTCATACCCGCTTTCCTTGCCTAGCTGCATATCCACCAAGATGATGCTGAAGGCTTTTTCCTGAAGATATCGGCAGGCCTCTTTCACTGTGCTTGCCACAACAACGGGATGCCCATTCATCGTCAAACAATCGGCGAAAGGCGTGCTTATATTTTCATCATCCTCAACCAGCAGAATGCAATCCGTCCTCTCACTCCCGCCCTCTTGGATATTCACCGGCAGCCTGACAACGAATTCCGCCCCCTGCCCCTCTTCGCTTGTCAGTTCGATCTCTCCACCCAGCAGACTCACCAGTTCCTTGACTATCGCTAGACCCAAACCGCTGCTGCCCGGCCGACGCAGCTTGCCTTGGCAGAAGGGCTGGAAAATCCGGCTTTGAAATTCAATGGGAATGCCAATGCCTGTGTCGCGGACCCTTATCTGCAGAATCCCCTGATCATCTTCGCAGTCGATGCGGGCCATGACGGCGATCTCGCCATGGTCAGTATAGCGGATCGCATTCGCGATCAAATTGCCAACGATTTGCCGCAATCGATTGCCATCCAACCTGACTTTTTCAGGCAGGCCAGACACTGAAACTTCCAGTTTCAGTCCCTTGTTTTCCAATTGGACCCGATGCGCTTCAATCGCTTCGTGCAAGACGGTCTCGACATTCACATCTTCCGGGTGCAAGCGGAACTGCATATTGTTGATTGCCGAGATATCCATGATGTCTCGAACCTGGGTCAACAAATGCGTCATGCTGCTCTTCAAGCGCATCAGCGTCGCATGCATTTTACCTGCGGGAGGCACTTCGAATTCGATCAACTCTACGCAGACTTGCATTGTTTGCAGCGGAGAGCGTATCTCATGGCTGATCGTAGCCAGAAAGGTGGTTCTGTCCAGCTCGGCGGAAACCGTTGCCTTATGCGCCGCCCGCTCTTTCTCCAATAAAGCCTGCCGGGCCGCCACGTCGCGGCGCGCCGCGTAATAACGATACAAGAGAATCAGGACAATGATGCCGACCCCAGCCCATAGGGCAAACCACAGCGCGGAGGCAAGCCTTTGACTACGGGCCAAATCCTTATCCACTTCAGATACCCGGGACTGAACGGCAAACTCGGAGAGAAAGGGACGAATTTCGTCGATCTGATCAATGTAATTCTGCGCGGACGAGCGGTTGACCAAAGCAATATTTTCATCGCGGAAAAACTTCTTCAGCAACTTAGAAACGCCATGAAATCCTTCAACCGAGCTCAATAAGCCATGCACGCTGGAGGGGGTGACAAAGTCGAGGAATCGACTTTTCGCCACCGCCAGCCTAAGGTTGGCCTGATCGATGGTCAGCTCGCCCGCCTTCAGACGAACCAGCTCCGCGCGCGAGCGCTCCAACTCGATTTGTAGCTGGGCAACCGTCCAGTACAAATCCTCGTTCTTCCCCTCAAACTTTTTAGTGACGACATGCCGTTCAATGGCAATATAAATGCTCGCAGCGGCGACAAAAAAAACCAGTATGAATACCGGGGGAATGCTCTTGACAGTCATCCATGCTTTATTTCTCACCGCACCCTCACGCGCTCAGGCATCCACCTTGCAATGGATCAATAGACTACAATGCGATCAACTTGCCAAACCAGCTTGGCATCCAGCTGCGGCCCCTTCGCGGCGCTAGGCATATCGGCAATCGGATACATGATCCACAGCGGCCCCCGCTCTTTCACTTCCAGCTGTTTTTTATTCATGGACCGGGCCAGAATGACATTATATTTATCAAATTCCCGCCTATCGATTGAGTACGCGTAGTCATTCAATGCCTGAAATTTAACCTTCGATCCCGTTGCGCCAACTTTCGCCAAGATATCTCGCATCAGCGGGCCGGAAAAAGTTGAAACCGGCGTCCAGCTGGTTTTCGTCACAACGTCGTGCTGCTTTAGCGCCTGAAAATCTTTGACCCTGAAAGCGTATGCTGTCTTGTCTTTATTTGTAAATACTCCAATCTTCCCGGAAACGGTTAAAATAACGGGATTGCTCTCCGCCCAACCATTGCCACTCAGCAGCAACAGGCTGAGCAATCCCCATAAGATTCTCTTCATCACCACTCCCTCTCATTTCCAAGCCCATCCGCTAGCACAAACTCCAGTACCGGCAATTCAAAACACAGGACGCACTCGGAAATAACTAACAAAGATTAGTTAAACCAAAACAACAATGTCATTCTCAATGACAAACTATATCTTATTTTGCCGCATAAAATATATGGTCAAGGCTATTACCAATGCCGCCGTCTCCGATCCGGGCATGGCGCGCAGCGCATCGGGATGATCAGCGATGCCCCGTTTGCATCCATGCCCCGCAAACCCCGCGCCATGAACGCGAAGCCCGAAAATAAAAGCCCCGCTGAAGCGGGGCTTTTCGCAATTCCGGCGCATGCCGGAGAGACAAGAAGGGCCGGACTACTTGCCGATGCAGAAGCGCGAGAAGATCACGCCCAGCAGATCGTCGGCGCTGAACTCGCCGGTGATCTCGGACAGCGCGTTCTGCGCCATCCGCAGCTCTTCGGCGAAGATTTCCACCTGCTCCCAGTCTGCTTCCGCCAGTTCCAGGTGATCGGCCGCGCGGGCGATGGCGTCCAGGTGGCGTTGACGCGCCAGGAACACGCCTTCGTCGGCGCCGCTGTAGCCTATCATTTCCAGCAGCTTGGCCTTGAGAACGTCCACGCCATCCAGCGTGCGGGCGGACAGGCGCACCAGCGGGTGGCCGTCCTGCACGGTCAGGCCGGCGGCCTCGCCGGACAGGTCCACCTTGTTGAAGACCTGCACCCGCGGCAGCGCCGGCGGCAGCCGCTCCAGGATCGCCTGCACTTCGGCGGTCAAGCCTTCGCGGCTGTCCACCAGCAGCAGCGCCAGATCGGCGCGCTCCACCGCCTGCCAAGTGCGCTCGATGCCTATCTTCTCCACCACGTCGTCGGTGTCGCGCAGGCCGGCGGTGTCGATCACGTGCACCGGCACGCCGTCGATGACGATCTCCTCGCGCACCGTGTCGCGGGTGGTGCCGGCGATATCCGTCACGATGGCAATGTCGTCGCCGGCCAGCGCGTTCATCAAGCTGGACTTGCCGACATTGGGCTGGCCCACCAGCACCACGTGCATGCCCTCGCGCAGGATGGCGCCCTGCTTGGCGGTGGCCTGCACCCCCACCAGGTGCCCGCGCAGGCGGCGCAGGCGGCCGATGGCGTCGGCTTGCTTGAGGAAGTCGATCTCCTCTTCCGGAAAGTCCAGCGTCGCCTCCACCAGCATGCGCAGGTTGATCAGCTCGTCCACCAGGCCGTGCACTTCGCGCGAGAACGCGCCCTTCAACGATTTCAGCGCGCTTTTGGCCGCCGTTTCGCTGCTGGCGTCGATCAGATCGGCCACGCTCTCGGCCTGGGCCAGGTCCAGCTTGTCGTTGAGGAAGGCCCGCTTGGTGAATTCGCCCGGCTCGGCCAGCCGCGCACCCAGCTCCACGCAGCGCGACAGCAGCATCTTCAGCACCACCGGCCCGCCGTGGCCCTGCAGCTCGATCACGTCCTCGCCGGTGAAGCTGTTGGGTCCGGGGAAGAACAGCAGCAGGCCGTTGTCCAGCGCCTGGCCGTGGCCGTCGAAGAAGTCGGTGTAGGTGGCGTAACGCGGCTTGGGCGTCTTGCCATTGGTGATGGCCTGCGCGAACGGCAGCAGGTCCTTGCCGGAGACGCGGATCACGCCGACGCCGCCGCGTCCGGGAGCGGTGGCGACGGCGCAGATGGTGGCGGGGGTGTAGCTGAGGTTCATCGGCATTCCTTCGATGCTTGGCCGCGGACGGCGGGCTGGCACACGGGCGGACATCGGGCATCAAGAGTCGGCATCGCCCCTCGCCCCCGAAGGGAGAGGGGGCAGGCCGCCTTGCGCTCATGCTCCGCGCCGGCTTCATGCCCGCGGCGAATTCATTTAGAGCGGCTAACAGAGCACCTGAGCCAAGGCGCGCCGACGCAGACAGCACACATGGTACGGCAAGGAGGCGCAACGCAGGATCAGGGGCTCTGTTAGCTGCTCCTGTTCAATTATCCAGCAAAAAACCCGGCCAGTGGCCGGGTTCGATCAGCAATTCGGACGGGGCGCTCAGGATTGCAGCGCGGCCTTGTTGCTCTTTTCGATCTGCTTGTTGATGAACCATTGCTGGGTCATCGACAGCACGTTGTTGACCACGTAGTACAGCACCAGGCCGGCCGGGAAGAAGAAGAACAGCGCGGAGAAGGCCAGCGGCATGATCTTCATCATCTTCGCCTGCATCGGGTCGGCCGGCGGCGGGTTCAGGAAAGTCTGCAGGAACATGGTGCCGGCCATGATCACCGGCAGGATGTAGTACGGGTCCGGGCGGGCCAAGTCGGTGTACCACAGAATCCACGGCGCGCCGCGCAGTTCCACGGAAGCCAGCAGCGCCCAGTACAGGCCGATGAACACCGGGATCTGGATCAGCATGGGCAGGCAGCCGCCCAGCGGATTGACCTTCTCGGTCTTGTACATCTCCATCACCGCCTGCTGGAACTTCATGCGGTCGTCGCCATGCTGCGCCTTCAGGCGCTCCAGACGCGGCGCCAGGGCCTTCATCTTGGCCATCGAGCGGTAGGACGCAGCGGTCAGCGGGTAGAACACCGCCTTTACGGTCAGCGTCAGCAGCACGATCGCCCAGCCCCAGTTGCTCACCAGCGCGTGCAGTTTCACCAGCAGCCAGAACAGCGGCGAGGCGAAGATGTAGAAGATGCCGAAGTCCTTGGCGTATTCCATGCCGTCGGCCAGTTTGGAGATGATGCTGTACTCTTCCGGACCGGCGAACAGCGGCACGGACACGCTCAGGCTCTTGCCCGGCGCGACGGTGGCGTAGTCCACCAGCGCGGCGGCGGAGTTCAGGCCGGCGGTTTCCTTCAGCTCGAAGCGGCAGGAACGCTCGTCCTTGCAGACCGAGGCGCCGTCCAGCGGCTTCAGGATCCAGGCGGACATGAAGTAGTGCTGCACCATCGCCACCCAGCCGTCGGTGGTGGTCTTGGCGTAGTCGCCCTTGCCCTTGGCCAGATCGTCGAAACTCACCTTCTGGAACTTGTGCTCCGAGGTGTACACGGCCGGACCGGTGTAGGTGTGAGCCATGCGGCCTTCGCCTTCCGGCGCCTGGCTGTCGCGCAGCAGGCGGTAGTAGGCGGTGGGGGCCAGCGGCGCGGCGCCGCCGTTCACGATGTCGTAACGAACGCCGATTTCGTAGCTGTTCTTGCTGAAGGTGTAAACCTTGCTCACCTTGACGCCGTTGGCGTCCGGCGCGGTCAGCTTCACTTCCAGCTTGTCGCCGGTCAGCTCGTAGCTGGGCTTGTCGGCGGTGAATACGGTTTTATGGGTGGGCAGCGCGGGATTGCTGGCCGCCACCAGGCCGGTCTGGGCTACGTAGGTGCGCTTGGCGTCGTCCTCGAACAGCTGGAACGGCTGGTTGTGGTCTTCTGCCGCGCCGTGCTTCAGAAGCTTCAGCGAGCGCAGGTCGCCGCCCACGGTATCGATCTCTGCCTCGACCAGATCGGTCTTGACGTGGATGCGCTGACCACGGGTCAGCTTGTTGGCGTCGGCCGGCTGCGCCACATTATTGGCGGCGCCGGTCGTGGCCTGGGTCTTGGCCGCTTGCTGCTGCGGGGTGTGCTTGGGCATGAAATATTCATTCCACCCAAACAAGATGCCCACGGACAGTAGAACAAAGATTATCAGTCGCTTGGAGTCCATCTTCTCGATACCGGAAAGTTCAGGGAACCGGGTCATAGCCGCTGCCGCCCCAGGGGTGGCAACGGCAGATGCGCCTGGCGGCCAGACAGCCGCCCTTGAGCGCGCCGTGTTTCCTCACCGCCTCGATCGCGTAGCCGGAACAGGTGGGCTGGAAGCGACAACGCGGCGCCAACCACGGGCTGATAGCCAGCTGGTAGAAACGGATCAGGAGGATGAGGATGCGCGACATCGTGCCAGTTTAGCAAACAAGGCCTGCAAAGCCGTTACAGCTTCGGCGCGCTGTTCTCGGGTAAACGCCGTCTTGGCGCGCACCACGTAGTCCACGCCGTCCAGACCTTGCTGGTTCAGGCGGAACCACTCGCGCACGCAGCGCTTGATATAGTTGCGGCGTACCGCCCGCTTGGCGACCTTCTTGCCGACCACCAGGCCCACACGGGCGTGGTCCAGGCCGTTGGGACGGGCGAACACCTGGAAGAACGCATTGCTGCGCTGTTGCCGCAAACTAAAAACGGATGAGAACTCATCCGTTTTTAACAGCCGGTGCGCACGGCGAAAGCGGTAAGCCGACAAGGGCTTAGACGGCCAGCTTCTTGCGGCCCTTGGCGCGGCGAGCGGCGATGACGGCGCGGCCGCCACGGGTCTTCATGCGGACCAGGAAGCCGTGAGTGCGTTTGCGACGGGTATTGGAAGGCTGGTAAGTACGTTTCATGATATGGGTTTCCTGTTTCGAAACGGAAATAAACGCGTGATTTGACTAGATATTCGCCGCTTTGTCAACGAGGAATTTTCTCCACCCCTGTGGATAACTTTGCAAAAAACCGTTAGAATGTCTAGGTTTACCGTTGCCGATCGGCTGCACAACAAATGAACGCACTCCGGGGCTCTCCAGCCCGCCGCGTTCGAAACACCGCAGCCCGTCGGCCGCTCCCATGCCGAACATTCCGTCGTTCGCGCGCGCGAAACGCGCGCCGCGTGCGGCATTTCCCGCTGTTGCAAGCCATGCGCCGGCAGCGGGTTTTTCGCTTTCACTTGGTATGTAATGACTGAACTGGATCAATTCTGGCCTGCGTGCCTAGCCCGCCTGGAGGCCGAACTGTCTTCGCAACAGTTCAACACCTGGATCAAGCCGCTGACCGCCGAAGCCGGCGACGAAGGCATTGCGCTGTTCGCACCGAACCGCTTCATCATGCAGTTCATCAAAGACCGCTTCCTGCCGCGCATCGAGGAACTGGCCGTTGAACTGGTGGGCGAGCTGCCGGTGGAGCTGCGCCTGGGCGCGCCCAGCTCGCGCCCCGCCGCCCCGGTAGCCAGCAGCAGCCAGCCCAGGGCCAAGGAGCCGGCCAAGACCGCGGCCAGCGCCCCGGCCGCGCCGTCGCCCGCCAAACAGGCGGCGGTGAAGGCCATTGGCGGCAGCCATGAAAGCACGCGCCTGAATCCGTCCTTCACCTTCGACACGCTGGTGACCGGCAAGGGCAACCAGCTGGCGCGCGCCGCAGCGATGCAGATCGCCGAGAATCCGGGCGACCAGGCTTACAACCCGCTGTTCGTCTACGGCGGCGTGGGCCTGGGCAAGACTCACTTGATCCAGGCGATCGGCAACCACGTGTTCCAGAAGAACCCGCAGGCCAAGATCCGCTACATCCACGCCGAACGCTACGTGGCCGACATCATGCGCGCCTACCAGCACAAGGCCTTTGATGAATTCAAGCGCTACTACCACTCGCTGGACCTGTTGCTGATTGACGACATCCAGTTCTTCGCCGGCAAGAACCGCACCCAGGAAGAATTCTTCTACGCCTTCAACGCGCTGATCGAGGGCGGCAAGCAGGTGATCATGACCTGTGACAGCTACCCCAAGCAGATAGAAGGCATGGAAGAGCGGCTGATCTCGCGCTTCTCCTGGGGCCTGACCGTGGAAATCCAGCCGCCGGAGCTGGAGATGCGCGTGGCCATTCTGATGAAGAAGGCCGAGGCCGACAGCATCAAGCTGGAGCACAACGTGGCGTTCTTCATCGCCCAGAACGTGCGCTCCAACGTCCGCGAGCTGGAAGGCGCGCTCAAGCGCGTGGTGGCCTACGCCCGCTTCACCAACCAGAACATCACGCTGGAGCTGGTGAAAGAAGCGCTGAAGGACATCCTGGCCGCCGGCAACCGCCAGGTGACGGTGGACGCCATCCAGAAGACGGTGGCCGAGTACTACAAGATCAAGCTGTCCGACATGCACAGCAAGAAGCGTTCGCGCGACATCGCCCGCCCGCGCCAGGTGGCGATGGCCCTGGCCAAGGAGCTGACCCAGCTGTCCTTGCCCAATATCGGCGACGCCTTCGGCGGCCGCGACCACACCACGGTGCTGCACGCCTGCAAGACAATCAACGAGATGCGCGCCAACGACGCCGACATCGCCCACGATTACGAAGCGCTGCTGGCCATGCTGCGCAATTAAAACCATGATCCGACTCTTCACCATTCATTGGGAGCCCGCCACATGCTGATCCTGCAAGCCGAACGCGATGCCCTGCTCAAGCCCTTGCTGGCAGTCACCGGCATTGTCGAGCGTCGTCACACGCTGCCCATCCTGTCCAACGTCCTGATCGAGAAAAAGGGCGGACAGGTAGGCTTTTTGGCCACCGACCTGGAAATCCAGATCACCACCGCCAGCAGCGACGAGCTGCCGGGCGAGGATTTCCGCCTCACCACCTCGGCCAAGAAGCTGCAGGACATCCTGCGCGCCATCCCCGGCAACGCCACCGTCACGCTGGAACAGCTGGACGGCGGCCGCCTGGTGCTGAAGGCCGGCAAGAGCCGCTTCAACCTGCAAACCCTGCCGGCGGAAGACTTTCCGCTGCTGTCGGTGGGCAGCGCCGGCGAATCCAGCTTCTCGCTGTCCCAGCGCGAGCTGAAGCGCCTGATCTCCCAGGTGCAGTATTCGATGGCGGTGCAGGACATCCGTTATTACCTCAACGGCCTCTTGATGCAGACCGACGGCAACCAGGTGCGCCTGGTGGCCACCGACGGCCACCGCCTGGCCTTCGCCAGCGCCGACGTCACCGCCACCCTGCCCAAGGCCGAGGTGATCCTGCCGCGCAAGACCATCATCGAGCTGTACAAGCTGCTGCAAGACAGCGACGACGAGATCAAGATCGAAGTGCTGGCCAACCAGGTGCGCTTCAGCTTCGGCGCCACCGTGATCATCAGCAAGGTGGTGGACGGCAAGTTCCCCGACTACAACCGCGTAATCCCGCTGGACAACGAAAAGATCTTCCTGATCGAACGCCTGGAATTCCTGCACGCGCTGCAGCGCGCCGCCATTCTGGCCAACGAGAAGTTCCGCGGCGTGCGCCTGGTGCTGGCCCCGGGCAAGATGTCCATCCTGTGCACCAACAGCGAACAGGAAGAAGCCGAGGAAGAACTGGAAATCGCCTTCCAGGGCGGCACCCTGGAAATCGGCTTCAACATCAATTACCTGCTGGACGTGCTGACCAATCTGCCGGCCGACACCCTGCAGCTGGCGTTTGGCGATTCCAACCGCAGCGCGCTGTTCACCATTCCGGACGTCAGCAACTTCAAGTACATCGTGATGCCGATGCGCATCTGATGTAGCGACGGAGCGGGCGGCCCAGCCGCCCACCGGGTTAAAGAGCCCCCGCCCCCCCGGGCGGACGGCTCTCAAGAATGACCGGCGCGGCCCGCCTCACGGCGCAGCCGCCGCCATTTGGAAGGTTTGAGTATGAGCGAACAAGAATACGGCGCGGACAGTATCAAGGTGCTTAAAGGCCTGGATGCGGTGCGCAAGCGCCCCGGCATGTATATTGGCGACACCCAGGACGGCACCGGCTTGCACCACATGGTGTTTGAAGTGCTGGACAACGCCATTGACGAGGCGCTGGCCGGCCATGCCGACACCATCAAGGTCACCATCAATCCGGACAACTCCGTTTCCGTGGAAGACAACGGCCGCGGCATTCCCACCGACATCCACCCGGAAGAAGGGCGGTCGGCGGCGGAAGTGATCATGACCATCCTGCACGCCGGCGGCAAATTCGACAGCAACAGCTACAAGATCTCCGGCGGCCTGCACGGCGTGGGCGTGTCGGTGGTGAACGCGCTGTCCGACTGGCTGAAGCTGAAGATCTGGCGCGACGGCAAGGTGCATGAAATGGAATTCCGCCGCGGCGACGCGGTGGCCCCGCTCACCGTCACCGGCCATACCAGCCACCGCGGCACCGAGGTCACCTTCTTCGCCAGCGTGGAAACCTTCGGCCACATCGAATTCCACTTCGACATCCTGGCCAAGCGCATCCGCGAACTCTCGTTCCTCAACCAGGGCGTGGGCATCCAGCTGATCGACAAGCGCAGCGGCAAGGAAGAAAACTTCGCCTTCTCCGGCGGCGTGGCCGGCTTCGTCGAGTACATGAACCGCAACAAGAACGTGCTGCACCCCAAGACCTTTTACGGCCTGGGCGAGAAAGACGGCATGACGGTGGAAGTGGCGATGCAGTGGAACGACTCTTATCAAGAGAACGTCCAGTGCTTCACCAACAACATCCCCCAGCGGGACGGCGGCGCCCACATGACCGCGCTGCGCCAGGTGATGACCCGCACGCTGAACCAGTTCATCGAAGAAACCGAAGCCGCCAAGAAGGCCAAGGTGGACACCACCGGCGACGACATGCGCGAAGGCTTGACCTGCGTGCTGTCCGTCAAGCTGCCGGACCCCAAGTTCTCCAGCCAGACCAAAGATAAATTGGTTTCCAGCGAAATCGGCCCGGTGGTGAACGAAGTGGTCAGCGAAGCGCTGAAAACCTATCTGCTGGAAAACCCCAACGACGCCAAGATCATCTGCGGCAAGATCGTGGAAGCCGCCCGCGCCCGCGAGGCCGCGCGCAAAGCCCGCGAAATCACCCGCCGCAAGGGCGTGATGGACGGCCTGGGCCTACCCGGCAAGCTGGCCGACTGTCAGGAAAAAGACCCGTCGCTGTGCGAACTGTACCTGGTGGAGGGCGACTCCGCCGGCGGCTCCGCCAAGCAAGGCCGCGACCGCAAATTCCAGGCCATCCTGCCGCTGAAGGGCAAGATTCTCAACGTGGAACGCGCCCGCTTCGACAAGATGCTGCAAAGCCAGGAAGTGGCCACCCTGATCACCGCCATGGGCTGCGGCATCGGTAAGGACGAGTACAACCCGGACAAGCTGCGCTACCACCGCATCATCATCATGACCGATGCCGACGTGGACGGCGCGCACATCCGCACCCTGCTGCTCACCTTCTTCTACCGCCAGATGACCGAGCTGGTAGAGCGCGGCCACATCTACATCGCCCAGCCGCCGCTGTACAAGGCCAAGCACGGCAAGCAAGAACGCTATCTGAAAGACGACGGCGAACTGAACCAGTACCTGCTGCAACTGGCGCTGGAAAAAGCCGAGCTAATCCCGGCCGAAGGCGAAGCCCCGCTGTCCGGCGAAACCCTGGGCGAGATCGCCCGCCAGTTCCTGCTGGCCCGCGCGGTGATGGAACGCGAAAGCCGCGTCATCGACCCGCTGGTGCTGGAAGCCATGCTCAAAACCGGCCCGCTGTCGCTGGAAAGCCAACAGCAAGCCGACGCCACCGTGACCGCGCTGAACAAGCACCTGTCCGCCGACACCATCGAGCTGCAACTGCTGCGCGATGAAAAGAACGACGGCCACCTGGTGAAGATCATCCGCAAGCTGCACGGCAACGTGCTGGTGACCGTGCTGGACCAGAACTTCCTGGACAGCGGCGACTACGCCGAGCTGAAAAAGACCGGCCACCTGCTGGGCGGCCTACTGCGCGAAGGCGCCCACGTCAAACGCGGCGAAACCGTCAAACCGGTAGCCGAATTTGGCGAAGCGCTGGACTGGCTGCTGGCCGAGGTGAAAAAGGGCATGAACATCCAGCGCTACAAAGGCCTGGGCGAGATGAACCCGGAACAGCTGTGGGAAACCACCATGGACCCGACCGTGCGCCGCCTGCTCAAGGTGCGCATCGAAGACGTGATGGGCGCGGACGACGTGTTCACCACCCTGATGGGCGACGAGGTGGAGCCGCGCAGGCAGTTCATTGAGGGTAATGCGCTGATTGCGCGGAATATTGACGTCTAAGCTTGTAGGATCCCACGAATATCTAGATTTTTCCCACTTTTCTAGATTTTTGGGATTTCACACGCAGCCTACGCTGTGAGAAAAATGGCCTCCAGGTTTGGGGGCCATTTTTATTTCTAGAGTATCACTGGATTCAAAAAACGTACTGAGCACATTAGGCCCCAGTATTGAGAAAATCATCCAGTCCCTACCAATAACATACCTGTACTTTAGTACAGTCATGTCAACCGTTGCCGACAATTTAAGTTGTTGCTCCCCCCTCAACATCATAAAATTCTTATCCCCTTTCAGTTCAATAACATACCCTCTTTCGAGGGTATTTTTATTTGGGAGTCTGATGGATCTGAATTCACTGCTGGCCAGCTTCGCCTCCGCCTTTGGCCAAAATAACCGGTTATTGACGCTGCAATTGGGCAGCGGCCAGATCGCCGCCGAGCAGCTGCTGCCGCTGAGCCTGGACGGCGAGGAAGGCGTCTCCCGCGCCTACCGCTACACGCTCACCTGCCTGTCGCCGGACGGCAATATCGAGCTCAAGACCTTGCTGGGCCAGCCGGCCCGAATCGGCATTGCCGATGCGGACGGAGACGAAACCATCCGCTGCGGCGTGGTTAGCCAGGTCAGGCTGGCGGGGTCGGACGGCGGTTTCGCCAAATACGAGCTGATCATCGAGCCGCCCCTCGCGTTGCTACGCCATCGCCGCACTTCTCGCGTATTCCAGGATTTGTCGGTTCCGGACATCGTCAAACAGATCCTGTCCGAGCATCAGGCAACCAATCCCGCCTTCGCCCGGACCCAGACGCTGGACATCCAGGTCAAACCGGCCCTGCCGCGCAGCTATACGCTGCAATATCGCGAGAGCGATTTCGATTTCATCGTCAGGCTGCTGCATGAGGAAGGCTACGCCTGGCGATTCGTGCATCTGGATGACGATGGTTCGCAAGTGGAACTGGCCATCTTTGACGATGCCCACAGCCTGCCGGGCTCCAAGTTGGACCGGGTACGCTTCCACCGCAGCGACGCTACTGAGGAAGAGGATGGCCTCACCGGCTGGGAAGCCGCGCGCCAGATCGTGCCCGGCGGCACCGCCTTGGCCAGCTACGATTACAAACCGGTCTACACCCAGCAGATCCAGGATGATAGCCGCATCGACCAAGGCCAAACTGGCCAAGCCCTGCAAAGCAGCCTGACTCAGTACGACGCGCCGGGTTTGTACTATGCCGGCGACGAGGAACAACTGGGTCATTACGCCGAGTTGCGGCAGCAAGCCAACGATCTGCAAGCCAAGTCGTTCAGCGGCAGCGGATCGGTGCGCGGGCTGCTGCCGGGCGAGTGGTTCCGTCTGGACGACCATCCCGCGCATGACGGCGATGCGGCGGAGAAGCGCGAATTTGTCGTCACCGGCCAAAGCTTCCAGGTCCGCAACAACCTGCCGACCGACTTGGCGCAGCATGTCGGCGCAGACCAGAACACCGCCCCTTTCGCTACTGCCATCCAGACCCAGCGCCGCGGCATCCCGCTGACGCCGGCGTTTGCCGATACCGAGCACGCCAAGCCGAAATCTCGCGGCGTGCAGACCGCCACCGTGGTTGGCCCCGCCGGCGAGGAAGTCCACACCGATGAACAAGGCCGGATCAAGGTGCAATTCCACTGGCAGCGGCCGGAAGAGCATCCCACCATCGGCGCGGCGATGGATGACAAGTCGTCATGCTGGGTCCGAGTGGCGATGCCGTCGGCCGGAGCAGCCTGGGGCCACCAGTTCATCCCGCGCCTCGGCCAGGAAGTGCTGGTCGACTTCATCGAAGGCGACATCGACCGGCCGGTGATCACCGGCGTGCTGTACAACGGCAGCCACCCGACGCCCGACTTCAGCGGCGCCGGCAGCCTGCCGGCCAACAAGACCCTGTCCGGCATCAAATCCAAAGAACACCAGGGCGGCGGCTACAACGAGCTGCTGTTCGACGACACCCCCGGCGAAGTGCGCGCCAAGCTGTCGAGCGAAGCGGGCAAGACCCAGCTCAACCAGGGCTACCTCGCCCACCCGCGCAGCAACGGCAAAGCCCAGCCGCGCGGCGACGGCTTCGAACTCAGAACCGACCACCACGGCGCCATCCGCGCCGCCCACGGCCTGCTGCTGTCCACCGAGGCGCAGAACGGCGCATCCGGCAAACAGCTGGCGCGCGAGCACACCCAGAGCCAGCTGGACTCGGCCCTCAGCCTCTCCCAGGCGCTGGCCGAGACCGCCACCGGCCAACTGGCCGACACCATGGAAACCGGGCCCGACGAAATCGGCCTGGACAACGCCAAGGCCGGCAAGAAAAGCGACGGCCACCTGCAGCACCACGCCGACGCGCTGAAGGCTTGGGAAGCGGGAACCAACACCGACAAGGACGGCAAGACCGCCAAGGGCCAAGCCGGCCAGCAGCCGCTGCTGGTGCTGTCCGCACCCGCAGGCATCGCCTCCCTGACCGAGCAAAGCCAAACCCTCAGCGCTGGCCAGAACCTGAACCTGGTCGCCCAGCGCGACGCCAACCACACGACGGGACGGCGCTGGCTGCACAACGTCGGCCAGCACATCAGCCTGTTCGTGGCGGGAGTGAAGGACAAGGTGGCGCTGAAGCTGATCGCCGCCAAGGGCAAGGTGCAGGTGCAGGCGCAGAGCGATGCGATGGAGCTGACGGCGGATAAGGATGTATCGATCACCTCCTGCAAAAACGTCATCACCGTTGCAGCCAAAGAAGAGATTCTGCTAACCAGCGGCGGCAGCTACATCCGCATCGCCGGCGGCAATATCGAGGTACATTGCCCAGGCACCGTGAGCGTCAAGGGGGCTGAACATCAATTGAGTGGGCCCACAAGTCTCGTTCAGACGTTGAAATCAGAGAATAAAACCACAGACTTGCATGTACGTTATGAGGATGCTGAGGGCAACCCCTTGGTTGGGGAACAAATCAAGCTGCAATCAGGTGATAATACAAAATTGCAACAATCATCTGATGCAGACGGCTGGGTAAAGTTTAAGAATGTGCTTTTCGACACATTCAAGGGCGATTTACCTACAAGAAAAAAAGGTTAAATCATGTCCGATAAAGCTATGCCGGAAAATCTGGTTTATGTTTGCCTCCCTGGAGAAACGGCAAAAGGTCTGGTCGCAGGCTGCAAAAATCGAGTAATTAAGCGCAGGCACAGAGACGTGGTCATTCAGATAAATATAAAGTCGAGTGCCACCTATACTCTGAGAACAGACCGCAGTGATTTTTATAGCGAAAGAGATAAACTTCTACATGCATACCATGCAAGAAAAAGCATGTCTTTCAAGGATGGTGAGCGCATATATGTTTGGATATCCAGAGACTTCTCTGGAAAATTAATTATTGAAAGCTCGGGAAAAGTCTTAGGCGAATGGCATCCAAACAAATTAGACAACAATAAGTATGACAAAGACCCAATGATCAAGCCCGAACCGCTGATGATCGTTCTAAATAGCAGGCCCGCAACACCTAACTTCTTGAAATGTACAGCCGCGGACCCCTATGGGCATACTGCCGTTTTAACCCAAGAAGACCAGTTACTTCAAGGCTTCCTGAGCGACGAAAAAATGAAGAAGAGTCAATACTCCTATTTATTAGGAAGTATGGACAAGCCCGAGCTCCAAGAGCACTATATTGCCGGCACAATTTCAAAAAATGAGCTAACCCCTGCGGCTATTCAACAACTTGAACTACTTGGAGGCCAAATGACAGGGGCTCCAGATCAGCTATTTAAAGAGCCTCAAAAGGGTAGTCAGCTTGAAGCCATCATTGCCAATGTAGTTGAGGGAACAAATGCCGCAATGACAAGCAATGATTCCCCTCTCACTGCCAATTATTTTAAAGAAACCGCAGGTTATATCCAGTCTCACTGGAAAAGATTCAACATGCTAGGCATGCGAGTCTATATAGAGAGGTCCAAAATTGGCATGTATCGTTATGTTTTCAAAGGCAGGCTGATTACCCCAACAGGACTGTCTAAGCTAAAAACAGTTAGCATGCCCGTAGGTAGCAACAAAGCTGAATTTTTGGGGTCGAATCATCACATAACAGGACGACGCGGCCTCGGTGGGTTTAAAAGAGTATTTTTAACCGCCAAAGGAAATTTCAGGGCGGGCATGAAGATTCAAGGCGTCGGAACGGTAATAGATTTATATGGAGACTTCGCCACCACATTTGGAGATGGAAAGTCCAATGACATAAGCGAGTTTTTCGGAAGAGCTGGAGTGTCTATCTTCAAAGCCGGGAGCACAGCAGCTTTAGGTGGTTTGATTACTGCGGGCATTATGTTTACCGCCGCTGCCGCCGCATCAGCAGTTGGTGTTACCATAACGGCTCCAGTTTGGCTGGGCGCAATGGTTGTTGTTGGAGGCTACATACTTGCCGCAACCGTGATTGACTATGCAGATAGCGCATTTAATATTAAAGAGACCGTAGCTGGTTGGGCTAGATAATATGAATCCCATTACAAAAATTTCTAGAATTGTGTTGGTTTGGGCATGGATTCTATTGCCTCTAGCCTTTATTATGGCAAATCAGTGGTCTGGCAAGTCGCCTGAGGCCATTAGATTTTCCATAGCTTTCTATCTTACCTTCGCAATTTTGGCAACAATTTCCACACTCGTACTTAGCAGAAAAGCAAATAAAATAGCCGTTTATTCTCTGGGTATATTTAATGCTTTTTTTGCGTGCACTATTCTCAGTGCATTCTTATTCATTTTCCCCGCTTTTTTTAAAAAATACGATTCGGAAAACTTTAATTTTATATTAGTTGCCTATACTGCCGCCTGGACAGTATTTGCCATTGCACATGGCTTTCTGACATTACCAAAGATATCAGAAATACAAGATTTTTTCATAAAGGACTTTAAAGAATCTGGCACAATATCAGGAGGAAGAGTGATTGAGCATTTCTCCATACAAGAAAAACTCTTACTTAACAAATTCAATGACTCAATCCTAAAGCTCGCCTTTCCAATCACAATGGTATTGTTATTAATAGTGGGGCTAAATCTAAGAAAAGCACATCCTGAATTTTCAACAATGGCTATCAGTACAGCTATGTCTTTCTTGCTAGCCTGCCTTATTCAAATTTACATGATGAGCTGTATTTGCATTGCAGCTGCCATGCAAGCAAACAGAAAACTTGGTGTTCAATTATCTCCACGCAATCCGTTACATACTAGCAAATGAGCCTAGACTCCATAAATTTGATGTACGCACTAAGATATCGCTGTTGTTATATCCTCTCGTACTAGGCACGTTGGCAACATACAGACTGACATGAAGTGATTACATTCGCTCCCCCAAGCCAGACACAGTTCTAAAGTGCACACAATGGATGTCGTCCGGCACCTCCAGAACACCGAGGTAGCTGATCTAACTAGCCGCCTTCCAAGCGGCTGAGGTTCGAGGCACTTCTACTCCACGGCAGTAGCATCAACGCTTGTCGCCAGTGGGTAAACTCGCACCATGTGCTTGAGCTTTTTATAGAAAGATACCAAGTGGGAGATCCGATCAAGTGGCGGGACACGGTGCAGCGGCGGCTGAAGTCCTGAGAGAGGATAATCCAGGAAGATGGGACGCCCATACCGCCTCCGTCCCACTTTCATCTATAATCCCGCTGATTTTCCGTGGGACTCATCTAGTTGAAGATGGGATCCTACAAAGGGTGAATCACCCCCCACTTTCCTAGATACCTCGTAAGCCTCAAAAACTACTCATCCTCTTCATCGCTATCATCCAACGCTCTTGCCAACCGTTGCTCCGACAACCATTGCAATCGCTTGGCCTGCGTCAACAAAACGCCGCGCAAACCCTTTTGCACTTTGCGTTCACTGATGACTTGAGCCAACCGAGAGATGGTTTGCGTGCGTCTGGCGATGCGGATGTCGGGATGAGAGCGGATTCGCAGCACTTCATCAGACACTACTACTCCAGCGTGCGAGACTGGGATAGAGACATCGACTTGCGGCGTGGGCGGCGCTTTTTCATTGAGAATGGCTTTGAATTTTGATCGCTCGATAGCTTGCGAGTAAATGGCGTGCTCAAGGGCGTCAAGCCGTTTTCTAGCTTCAGCGTCTTTCTTGGAGACCTTCTGCAATTCTGGCAACGGATAAACCACAATGGTGTGGACCTCGAACGGGTCCAACACGTTCATCGCCACCGCGTCAGTGCGCTGATTGGTTAAGTGGCGTCGGATGCGGGTTCGCAGAGATTCTTTGGTTTGGCCGACGTAGATGGGCTCGCCGTCGTAGTCGTAAAACGAGTAAACGCCCCAGACATAGTTGCCAAGCCGGATAGGTTTGTCTGTGATGGGATCGATGACCTCACGGTTGAGAAAGGCTTCCAGCCTATCTCTCAACTCTTGGGTTTCGAATGGTAAATCGGCGCGCGCGAGTCCTTCGCTCAGGTTGGTGATATCGCTCAAAACCATACCTCTATGACAATAAAATTGACGAGAATGAATCACGCCATCTTATGCCATCCGCCCACACCTGTTAACCAAGAAAATTCTTGAGCATGCTCTGTATCAAAAACGCGTCTCGGGTTTGGCATTCCCAAATCTCCAAGATGCGCCAACCCATCCCTTCCAGCCGTGCCCGTGTAGCGACATCCCTAGACATATTGGCTTGGATTTTGGCTTGCCAGTATGCTTGATTTGACTTCGGCATCCGGCATCGCCCGCAATCGTGGCCGTGCCAAAAACAGCCATGGACGAACACCGCTTGGCGCCGTCCTTTGAACACTAAATCCGGCTTGCCTGGCAGCTCTTTTCCATGCAGGCGATAGCGATAGCCTAACGCGTAAGCGATCTTCCTGACTGTCATTTCCGGTTTGGTATGCTTAGACTTGATGCGTCCCATCACGAGGCTACGCGCCTCCGGCGACAGGGTGTCCATAGGGTTGCCTCATTTCCGGTTCAAGGGCTTGAGCGGCGGGATTTGAGATATGTGATACTATACGCGTCCGCCGCGAAAAGCATGGCGGGGTTTGCGCATCGAATTGATTTTTAAGGGGGAAAATTATGGAATACAGCAGCAATTGCGTGAAAGAGCCGCAATGCGAAGCTTATGCCGCGCCCTCTTACGCCAGCCCGTCCAACCAGCAGCACAAGCGAAAGCGCAAACCCGCTTTTCTGGAGTTTTTCGCCGGCAGCGGCCTAGTCTCCCACGCCCTCGCCCCCTACTTCGACACCGCCTGGGCCAACGACATCAGCGCCAAGAAGGCCAAGGTGTATGCGGCCAACCACGCGCCTGGCAAGTTCGAACTACGTTCAATCACTGAGGTATACGGTGGGTTGTTGCCGCATGCCGATCTTTCCTGGGCCAGCTTCCCTTGCCAGGACTTGTCTTTGGCTGGGTTGAACGGCGGCATTCACGCCGAGCGCAGCGGCTTGGTTTGGGAATGGCTGCGCATCTTAGACGAGTCAAAGCAGACAATACCTTTGTTAGTAGCGGAAAACGTGGTGGGTTTGGTATCTGCTAATGGCGGCGATTACTACCGCACGCTGCACGCCAGCTTGCGCGAGCGGGGTTATAGGGTCGGCGCGTTGATGCTGGATGCCGCGCGCTGGGTGCCGCAGTCTCGCCCCAGAATTTTTGTGGTTGCCTTGCACAAAGACCACGCAGTTCCCCCCGAACTGATGGCCGAAGGCCCAACCTGGGCGCACTCCCAGGCCATCATCAAAGTCGCGGAAGGCTTGGAAGATTGGGTTTGGTGGAAATTGCCCGAGCCCGCCCACCGCAAACAGGACCTTGCCGACATCATCGAGTGGGATGCTCCTTGCGATCCTCCGGAAGTCGCCGCACGCAATATCGCGTTGATTCCTGAAAATCATCGCCGCCTACTGGACAGCTTTGAAACCTTCGCCGCTCCAGGCTATAAGCGCACAAGAGCCAGAGGCCAGACTCTGGAACTGCGATTCGACGGCGTCGCCGGATGCCTGCGCACCCCCAAAGGCGGCAGCAGTAGACAATTTTTGGTGCTGAAGCGGGATGGGAGGCTGTCTACCCGCTTGCTGACCGTCAGAGAAACCGCTCGTTTGATGGGCGCGCCAGACACCTTCCAGCTGCCAGGCAGCTACAACGACGGTTATATGGCGATGGGCGATGCCGTCGCCGCGCCTGTCGCCGCCCACCTCGCCAAACATCTGCTTGCGCCACTGTACAAGGCGACTGTTTAATCGCGACTTCTGAAAAGAAGGCAAGCCATCTGTTTGCCTTCTTTTTTGCCTTTTAAATCAACCCCCTCACCATGCCTATAGCATAAAACTGCCCTGCGATACGCACATCTTCGCTTGCCTAGCAAGCCTTTCAGCTAGATAATTGATCCCGTGCCGTTCAATAGCGGCACCGGGATTGGCGTCCTGTTACATCTTCCATCGAACTGCCGCGTTCGCCGCGCCAGTTCGATCACCATTGCTACGCGCAATTTATGGCGGGCCGTGGTGGGAGTGTCGCGAGACACGCCGGAGGAGATGCCGGTAACGCCAATCCCGCCATGCGCCTGCCACCCCCGATTGGCGTCGGGAAAGCAGGATTGAGCACTCATCTCCGTGAGGATCTTGCTATGACTAGCATTTCCCGCAGTGCGTCTCACTCTGCCGTATCCCCCAGCCCTTTGCCCCGTTCCGGGGTGTCTGCCTCTTTGTCTCAGCCCAGCCTGCTGGCCATGTATCGGCTGCATGATGCCTTTGCCGCCTTGCAAGACCAGCTAGCCCGTAAGCCGCAGACCTGCGCCCGCGTGCCGGCGGCGCAGCTGGCGCATCTGTGCCGCGACATTGAGGACGCAGTGGTGGAAACCATCTGCCACTTGGCCCACGGCCAGCTGGGCTTGCAGGCGCTGTTGGGCCTGCTGTCCGCGCTGGGCGACGATGTGCGCCTGCCGTCCAGCCGCCTCCAGCAGTTGTTGGCGCCGCTGGACAAACGGATGGAAGCGTCGCTCAGCCGGCTCACCGGCGTGCTGTAAGCCGCTGCCGCCGCGGCCCATCCGGGCACGGCGGCCGCTGAGAACCCCGTGTTGGGGTGGGCAGCGGCGTGGCGGCACCTTGGGGGCGCACCCACCCATCGCGCCCCTCGCCGCCTGCGCATCAGGCACCGCTCCGCCCTCGCCGCTTTCTCCGCCCCAGCACGGGACGCACTGACTTGCCGCTCGCCCGCGCGCGTTGGCCTGTCCCCGGCTGCTCAGCTGGGATAGGCGCTGGCTCGCGCCCGGGCGAGCGGACTTTCTCGCTGGAGGATACGCATGTCCCACCCCACTGAATTTGCGCCGTTTGCCGTGCACATCCGCCCCCAGGCGCATGGCCACGGCCCACTCCGCCACCTGCGACCATCCAACCCGGCCGCGCCGCTGGCCAAGCTGAACCACATCTTTGCCCAGCTGCAGGCGCAATTGGCCGACCCCGATCTAGCCAGCCTGCGCCAACCCGTGGCGCAGCTGGCCCACCTGTGCCGGGAGATGGAGGACGCGGTAAGGGAATCCATCCCCCACCTGGCCCATGCCCAGCTGGGCCTGGAATCCATGATGGACCTGCTCTCATGCCTGGGCGACGACGTGCGCCTGCCATCCAGCCGGCTGAAGGAGCTGCTGGCGCCGCTGGATAAGCGCATGGACCAGCCGCTCCACTTGCTCACCCGCGCGCTGTAAACGCACAAGCCAGCCGGGCCCGCACACGCAGGCCCGGCGGTTTCCGCTATCCAGTCATGGAGGAAAACGCATGTCCAACATCACCCCGCTAGTGCCGCCCACATTCAATCAAGACGCCGACACGAACAAACCCAACCACCTTCCCACCACCGTAGCCGCGCTGGTAGAGCTGAACCAGATCGTCACCAAACTGCAAAACCCGCTTACCCACCACAGCCCCACCGCTCTGCGCCTGCTGGTGGAAAGGCTGGTGGAACTCAACCAGGACATCGAGCAAACCCTCAGCACCAGCAACCAAACTCTGGCCCGCGCCAGCGAAGGCATGCAATCGCTGCTGGATCTGCTGCGCCTGGCAGACGGCACGCCACTCCCCGGCCGCCAGCTGTTCAGCCTACTCACCCCGCTGCATCAAGAACTGCTGCTAGCCCGCCATCAGCTGATAGGTCGGGTGTAGCAAAAAGCCCACCCGGCCGGATGGCGGGGTGGGCTTTATGAATCACAGGTGATTTCTGAATCGCAGAGATTAATATGTCAAAACTGGATAGCCAGTAGAAGGTCTTTAACAGGAATCTGCATTGGTTTACTCTCTGGATTTTTCCCAAAATATGATACCTCGACTAACCTGCATGGAAACGTATCCATACCGCCCAACTGTTTTATCAAGTTCTTTCTTGTTACAACCTCCGAAAAAGCCCCACCGTTTGCATCAAAACTCACATCTGCAACATATGAATTAAGTCCTGCGCCTTTTTTAATAGACGAGGCTATCATTCCAATTTCATTACTCGATAAGGACTCACGCCCAGCATCGCCTTTTGCAATCTCACACTTTAAATAGCTATGAGCAACCAATTCTTCTTGACTATCAAAATACAATTTGACCTGATACCCAGCCCCGTTCTTCATCTGCTTATATGAAATCATTGGTGCCGATGGGCTATACCATACGTACCCTCCCCCCAGCCCTACGATGACAATTAGTCCAAATATCCCCCAGTACTTACTCACCTAAACTCTCCCTCACAGAGCTTTCAAACATCTGCCATCCAGTTTTGCCATTTGATAGCACCACTTTCATTGCCGGCAACGTATCCACATGCGCAATATCAACGATACAACTCAAGTCAGGCATGCGCTTAGGATCCCAGATTCGACCAGCAACAGCTCCACCAGCCCCCTTTAGAACAACATCTGCCGGAGTAATCTGTTTATCAGGGCCAATCATCCAACGCCGCCCTGTTTCTGCAACAATATTAGAAGTCACATCAGTTACGGAGTTTTTAAACCCCACCCAGCTTCCACTCGTTGCCCCTTTGTATATACCCTTTACATTACTCTGCTCGTAATGAATATTTAACCAATATTTGGCAACAGGCTCGGGAGGCATTGCATATATATCTGCAACTCCTTTCAAGACAGGATTCTCACCTACAGGATCAAGCGTAATTAACATCTCAATAGAAAAGCCTCTTTCTGATAATTTCTGAGATAAATGCGCACCATTCCACCCCCCAAGACTATGACCAACAATATAAACTTTAGTGGATTTTTTTAATTTAACTTTATCTATCAATGCATTTATTTCTTCTTTACCATGAACTTCATAATAACCATTATATGAAAACTCAGCCACTCCACCCGCTATTTCTTTGGAGAATACACTAGAAAAATTATCAGTTACCGCCTGGACATTATAATTCGGCCCGCTTCCCATAAAGCTGCGTCGATCACCTGCACCACCAATAAAAAACACAAAAACTTTAGGCGGCTTTTTCACTTCAATTTTCTTTACTTCTCCATTGAAAGAGGGGGTTAAACTCCTCTGCTCCACCTTTAAATTTTCTATGTTCTTTCCCATATCTCAACCATTCAAGAATTTTTTATATGAATTTCAATATTTTCCGCTGCATCAGGATTCTTTACTTGGTGAGTAAAGCCACTAGCATCAGTAACCCCTCGCTCAACTCCACCAAACCCTCGATGAATTTCATACTTATGATTAGCCAGAGGTTTACCTGTGTGCTGATCTACTAGCTGAAAACGATCATCAAACTTGGTTTGTGGCATAGCGTTATATGTCTGTCCAAGGCTTGTCCCCCCGCTCCAATCATGGCTAGCTCCCTTGAAACTGATCGTGCCCGGCGCATGCAGCTCGATCTTGCCGTCCTTGATCCGCACATAGGCACCGCCGCTGGTGAGCAGGATTTCCTGTTTGCCGTTGAGGTGGATCTTCTGCTTGGCCGAGGTAATGGTCACATCCTTATCCGCCGTCAGCTCCATCGCGTCGCTTTGCGCCTGTACCTGCACCTTCCCCTTCGCCGCGATCAGCTTCAGCGCCACCTTGTCCTTCACCCCCGCCACGAACAGGCTGATGTGCTGGCCGACGTTGTGAATCCAGCGCCGGCCCGTCGTGTGGTTGGCGTCGCGCTGGGCGACCAGGTTCAGGTTCTGGCCAGCGCTGAGGGTTTGGCTTTGCTCGGTCAGGGAGGCGATGCCTGCGGGTGCGGACAGGATCAGCAGCGGCTGCTGTCCGGCTTGCTCTTTCGCGGTTTTGCCGTCCTTGTCGGTGTTGGTTCCCGCTTCCCAGGCTTTCAGCGCGTCGGCGTGGTGCTGCAGGTGGCCGTCGCTTTTCTTGCCGGCCTTGGCGTTGTCCGGGCCGATTTCGTCGGGCCCGGTTTCCATGGTGTCGGCCAGTTGGCCGGTGGCGGTCTCGGCCAGCGCCTGGGAGAGGCTCAGCGCGGCGTCGAGCTGGCTCTGGGCGTGCTCGCGCGCCAGTTGTTTGCCGCCGGCGCCGTTCTGCGCCTCGGTGGACAGCAGCAGGCCGTGGGCCGCGCGGATGGCGCCGTGGTGGTCGGTTCTGAGTTCGAAGCCGTCGCCGCGCGGTTGGGCTTTGCCGTTGCTGCGCGGGTGGGCGAGGTAGCCCTGGTTGAGCTGGGTCTTGCCCGGTTCGCTCGACAGCTTGGCGCGCACTTCGCCAGGGGTGTCGTCGAACAGCAGCTCGCTGTAGCCGCCGCCCTGGTGTTCTTTGGATTTGATGCCGGACAGGGTCTTGTTGGCGGGGAGCGAGCCGGCGCCGCTGAAGTCTGGCGTCGGGTGGCTGCCGTTGTACAACACGCCGGTGATCACCGGGCGGTCGATGTCGCCTTCGATGAAGTCGACCAGCACTTCCTGGCCGATGCGCGGGATGAACTGGTGGCCCCAGCCAGCGCCGGCGCTGGGCATGGCGACGCGCAGCCAGCAGGAGGATTTGTCGTCGAGGCCGGCGCCGATAGTGGGATGCTCTTCCGGCCGCTGCCAGTGGAACTGCACCTTGATCCGGCCCTGGGCGTCGGTGTGGACTTCCTCGCCGGCGGGGCCGACCACGGTGGCGGTCTGCACGCCGAGCGAGGTGGGTTTGGCGGAGGCGGTGCCGGCGTAGGCCGGGGTCAGCGGGATGCCGCGGCGCTGGGCCTGGATCCGGGTGGTGAACGGCGCGTCGGCCTGGTCGCCCGCCGGCAGGATGGCTTTCAGGTCGGTCGGCAGGTTGTTGCGCACCTGAAAGCTTTGGCCGGTGACGACGAATTCGCGCTGCTCGTGGCTGTCGGCCTCGTGCGCCGGGTGGTCGTCCAGGCGGAACCATTGGCCGGCGGTCAGGCCGCGGATGGAGCCGCCGCCTTCGAATTGCTTGGCTTGCAGGTCGTGCGCCTGTTGCCGCAGCCGGGCGTAGTGCGACAGCTGGTCGGCGTCGCCGGCGTAATACAGGCCCTGCGGGTCGTAGTCCTGCAGGCTGGATTGCAGCGCCTGGCCGCCCTGGCCCTGGTCGATCTGGCTGCTGTCGCCGGTGTGCTGGGTGGACACCGGCTGGTAGTCGAAGGTGGCCAGCGCCACGTTGCCGGGCACGATCTGGCGGCTGGCGTTCCAGTCGGTGAGGCCGTCTTCCTCTTCGGTGGCGTCGCTGCGGTGGAAGCGCACGCGCTCGATCTCGGCCGGCGGCAGGCTGTAGGCGTCGTCGAACACCGCCAGCTTGACCTGCGGGCTGTCGCCGTCCACATGCTCGAAGCGCCAGGCGTAGCCCTCTTCATGCAGCAGGCGGACGATGAAGCTGAAATCGTCCTCGCGGTACTGCAGGCAGTAGCTCCGCGGCTGCGCCGGGCCGACCTTGAACTCGATGGCCTGCGCGCGGGCGAACACCGGGTTGGCCGCCTGGTGCTCGTGGACGATCTGCTGGACGATGTCCGGCACGCTCAAGTCCTGGAACACCCGCGAGGTGCGGCGGTGGCGCAGCAGCGCGATTGGCGGCTCGATGGTCAGGCCGTACTGGGCGAAGCCGCCGTCGGAACCCATCAGCCGGGCCTGGCTGACCACGCCGCAGCGGACAGTTTCCTGGCCTTGGGCGTCGGCGATGCCGATGCGGGCGGACTGGCCGAGCAGGGTCTTGAGTTCGATGGCGCCGTCGGGGGAGAGGCAGGTGAGTTGATAACGATAGGCCTTGGACACGCCCTCTTCGCCATCCAGGCTTTGCGGCAGCAGCTGCTCGGCGGCGACCTGCCCGCTGCCCAGCTCCAGGGTGAGCAGGCGCTGGTCTTGATTGAAGGCGGAGGCGAAGGAGGAAAGGAGGCTGTTAAGGTCCATGGCAATCCGGGAGGGAGATAAAAGCCGAACAGGCTTGAATTTCAAAGGGATAAAATAAGATTTGATTGTATTATTTTGCGATAACCGTTAACAATCCAACGGCCTTACCCAAGTCTACAAACCTGACCTAAAAGGCAGGTATGCAGATACTTCTGCGCAACTTGCTGCCGACATTCCCCACTAATCAAGCACTCCAACTGCATACTAATTGTGCTTTGTATTTTCCCTTCCGCGTACGGCTTACTCGGCAAAAAGATATCCTGTGCCTACACGACAGAACGGCTGCCAAATCTTGGAGTGTTCAAACAAATAGCGCTGGCCCTGCCTGGTGCCAATGAGAACTTTCACGCCACCGATTAAACAGCGTTCCCTGTCTTTTGGTACAAATCCGCCAATTTCCTATCAAAGCTAGCTTGTGACAGCCTTCATAAGATCAATAGAATCCTAATCTTCTTCCCGCTCAATGACATACCTTCGCCAGAGGGTATTTTCGTCTGGAATGCCGATGGATCTGAACGCACTGTTGTCCAGCTTTGCTTCCGCCTTTGGCCAAGATAACCGGTTATTGACGCTGCAGCTTGGCACCGGCCAGATAGCCGCCGAGCAGCTGCTGCCGCTAAGCCTGGACGGCGAGGAAGGCGTCTCCCGCGCCTACCGCTACACGCTCACCTGCCTGTCGCCGGACGGCAATATCGAACTCAAGACGCTGCTGGGCCAGCCGGCCCGAATCGGCATTGCGGATGCGGACGGAGACGAAACCATCCGCTGCGGCGTGGTCAGCCAAGCCAGGCTGGCAGGGTCTGACGGCGGTTTCGCCAAGTACGAGCTGACCATCGAGCCGCCGTTCGCGCTGCTGCGCCACCGTAAGACCTCCCGCGTGTTCCAGGACCTGTCGGTGCCGGACATCGTCAAGCAAATCCTGGCTGAGCATCAGACCGCCAACCCCGCCTTCGCCCGGGCGCAGACGCTGGACATCCAGATCAAACCAGCCCCGCCGCGCAGTTATACGCTGCAGTATCGCGAGAGCGATTTCGATTTCATCGTCAGGCTGTTGCATGAGGAAGGCTACGCCTGGCGATTCGTTCATCTGGATGAAGTGACCGAGCGAGGTAGCGAAGCGTCGCGAGGAAATAGCCCACAGGTGGAACTGGCCATCTTTGACGATGTCCACAGCCTGCCGGGCTCCAAGCTGGAACGGGTGCGCTTCCATCGCAGCGACGCCACTGAGGAAGAAGATGGCCTCACCGGTTGGGAAGCCGCGCGCCAGATCGTGCCCGGCGGCACCGCCTTGGCCAGCTACGATTACAAACCGGTCTACACCCAGCAGATCCAGGATGATAGCCGCATCGACCAAGGCCAGACCGGCCAAGCCCTGCAAAGCAGCCTGACGCAATACGACGCGCCGGGCTTGTACTATGCCGGCGATGAGGAGCAACTGGGCCATTACGCCGAGCTGCGGCAGCAGGCCAACGACCGGCAAGCCAAGTCGTTCAGCGGCAGCGGATCGGTGCGCGGGCTGTTGCCGGGCGAATGGTTCCGTCTGGATGACCATCCCGCGCATGACGGCGATGCGGCGGAAAGCCGAGAATTCGTTGTCACCGGCCAAAGCTTCCAGGTCCGCAACAACCTGCCGACCGACTTGGCGCAGCATGTCGGCACAGACCAAAAAACCGCCCCGTTCTCCACCTCAATCCAGACCCAGCGCCGCGGCATCCCGCTGACGCCGGCGTTTGCCGATACCGAGCATGCCAAGCCGAAATCTCGCGGCGTGCAGACCGCCACCGTGGTCGGCCCCGCCGGCGAAGAAGTCCACACCGATGAACAAGGCCGGATCAAGGTGCAGTTCCACTGGCAGCGGCCGGACGAACACCCGACCATCGGCGCGGCGATGGATGACAAGTCGTCATGCTGGGTCCGTGTGGCGATGCCGTCAGCCGGCGCCGGCTGGGGCCATCAGTTCATCCCGCGCATCGGCCAGGAAGTGCTGGTCGACTTCATCGAAGGCGACATCGACCGCCCGGTGATCACCGGCGTGCTGTACAACGGCAGCCACCCGACGCCCGACTTCAGCGGCGCCGGCAGCCTGCCCGCCAACAAGACCCTGTCCGGCATCAAGAGCAAGGAACATCAGGGCGGCGGCTACAACGAGCTGCTGTTCGACGACACCCCCGGCGAAGTGCGCGCCAAGCTGTCGAGCGAACCGGGCAAGACCCAGCTCAACCAGGGCTACCTCGCCCATCCGCGCAGCAACGGCAAAGCCCAGCCGCGCGGCGACGGCTTCGAGCTGCGCACCGACAATCACGGCGCCATCCGCGCCGCCCACGGCCTGCTGCTGTCCACCGAGGCGCAGAACGGCGCTTCTGGCAAGCAACTGGCGCGCGAACATGCGCAAAGCCAGCTGCAATCCGCTGTCGCGCTCAGCCAAGCGCTAGCCGAAACCGCTACCAGCCAACTGGCCGACACCATGGAAACCGGCCCGGACGGCATTGGCGACGACAACGCCAAAACCGGCAAGAAAGCCGCCGGCCACGCGCAGCACCAGCTGGATGCCTTGGCCGCCTGGGAGGCGGGCACCAACACCGACAAGGACGGCAAGACCGCCAAGGATCAAGCCGGCCAGCAGCCGCTACTGATCCTGTCCGCTCCGGCCGGCATCGTAAGCGCAACCGAACTGAGCCAGACGCTGGCAGCCGGAGCCAATCTCATCCTAGTTGCCCAGCGCGACGCCAACCACACCACCGGCCGCCGCTGGATTCACAATGTCGGCAAGAGCATCAGCCTGTTCGTGGCGGGGGTGAAGGACAAGGTGGCGCTGAAGCTGATCGCCGCCAAGGGCAAGGTGCAGGTACAGGCGCAAAGCGACATGATGGAAATCACGGCTGATCAGGATGTGACGATTACTTCATGCAAGGAAAAGGTTGTCGTCAACGCCAAGCAAGAAATTCTGGTCACAGCCGGCGGCGGCTATATCCGCATCGCCGGTGGCAATATCGAGGTGCATTGCCCCGGCACCGTCAGTGTCAAGGGCGCCAGCCACAATCTGAGCGGACCGGCCAGCATGAACCCTCCGCTGCCAACGCTCCCCAAAGACAAGTACACCCCTCCCAATACCCATCCGTTCTCGGAATAAGCGGATACCAGCATGATTATCAGCCCTCCCATTCTCAAAACGCCCCAGGGCAACGCCAGCGATGAGCAATGGCTTGCCAGCCTGATGCCATTCTCCTCACGTGGAGGCTTTCCCATCGCCAGCCGCATGGCTTGGCATGGCGGCCAGCACATCGAACATACGGACACCGGCGCGCACGGCGAACCGGTGCGCGCCATCGCCGACGGCGTGGTTGTATACAAGCGGACGCCCTCGCCCGATGCCGACAAAAAGCCCCTGGCTTATCAGGGCGAGACCGACAACGGCTGCGTGGTGCTCAAGCACAACACGGAAATAGGCGAGGGGCCGGATGGCCAGATCGAGTACTACTCCATCTACATGCATCTGAAGGAAGTCTTCGTCAAAAACAAGCAGCCGGTAAACCGGAAGGACAGCTTGGGCAGCGTAGGCAGCTGCAATGGCAAGAACGCCATTCATCTGGAAATCATTTGCGACGACGCCAACCTGAAAAAGATCGTCGGCAGAAGCTCGGGCAAGCTGGACATCAGCACGGATGGCCGGGACAAGATCATCTACGGCGACATGCATTTCTACCTGCCGCCCGGCACACCGTTCTACGCATCAATTGCCTCGCCGCAAGCGCCCACCGGCAACGGGGCGCCTGTTCATACCTCCACGGTGCCTTTGTTCGTGACGATGCGATTCGAGCGCGGAAAGTGCTTGCTGACCACCCGCCAGGAAGACCCTCAACAAGAAGGCTTATACATCGAGTTAGATCAGCCGCTGGCTGATAGCGATGACAAGTACGAATACAACCTCTACAGCAAAGCCGCAGCCCTAGGCGACGCCTTCCATATCGCGCCGAGTGCCGCTTATGAACTGCTCCGCTTTGGCCGGGTTATCAATACTGAGAACGAAACCCCCATCGCAGCGGGAGCCGCTCCGCACTGGCACAAAGTCAACTACCCAGGCGGACAAGGTTGGGTTGATCTGAATGCGGCGGAGATCAAGAAGTTCAGCGATGCCGACTTTCCTCACTGGTCAGGCTGGAGCTTGATTGACGACGATCCAACACCAGACAGCCAGTGCAACTCCCCAGCGCTTGAAAAGTGGATTGTAGGTAACTCAGGAAAGAAATTGACTGCGGATGCGCTCTCAGCAGCGCTTGGAGATGCAAGGATACAATCCCGGTTTTCACGTGCAATCTGCAAGTTTCCAACAGAATGGGAAAAGGGACAGATTGATACGCGATATGATTGGTTGAAGAAAAAAAGCGACGTATTGAATGATCCCATGACGGAGGAGCTGTATGCTGATTTCAAAGCATACGTGGAAACTTTGTCCTTCTGGGAGGAGGCTGGGCTAGAAATAAATAGCAACCACTGGCACTTTCATCCTAGACTGTGGTTTGAGCATTTTAGAAAATGCATGTGGCTAAGCGCTTCCGAACTTGCGCTGACATACCCTAGATATCCTTTTTATCAAAAATCCGGAGATAGATATAAGCCTCTCAAGGGAAATACCTTTAAAGTCGGCAAGAAAAATGCCGAGAGAAATTTCTCCCCCTATCATAAGCAACTGAATTTATGCATTAGGAAGTATCTAGTTAACAGCCCTCTCCGTGTTTCGCATTTTTTAGCTCAATGCATGACAGAAACGGCACAATGGCGTGATCTGCCAAAATATCCGGCAATGATGGAATGGGGCTTCGGAAAGTACAATGCTGCCAACCCGATGACCAAGTACTACACATGCTTTTATGGCCGAGGCATTATGCAGCTAACTTGGGTAGGAAATTATAGCGCTTATGGGAAATACAAACTAATTCCAAATCACAATGGCGCATATATAGAAAGAATGCCAGGTACGGCCACAAGAATCATCGCCAACTCTACACATGCCCTATCCGGACCAGACAAGGCAGGATCAATCAAATACACAACATGGCACCCCAGATATGACCCAGACATAATTGCAACTGATCCATTTTATGCTTGTGATAGTGGTGGACATTATTGGACATCAAAACCATTTGGCCACTTAATTAATATAAACAGAAGATGTGACGACGGTAATTCACCCTCTGTAGTGCATGCGGTAAATATCTTAGTCAATGGCGGATGGAATGGGTATTTTGACCGTCAAGCCTACTTTAAATACATATACAACATTCTTTCAGACTTGATATGCGACAAGGATGAAATTGAAGTCTCAACTCCAAAAGGCCTTGTCATTGCAAGCTTAGAAAAACCTGAATAGGGAAGTAAAAATTGAAATACAAAATTCAAATATTGATACCTATAGCCCTAACTTTACTTTCATCCACCCCTAGAGCAGCTTCAATTACAGTTGAAACGCCTAGCAATCTGAAGAAAAATGAATCTACGTACAAAAAGAAATATATCGACCCTAAAGGGGCCTATGCCAAGGCTAAAATCTTCTCGATCGCAAGCTGGAGTGCAAATCAAAAAAAGGGGGCGTTAGTTTTTTTGCAGCTTCATGGGCAATGTCGAGTAGTTAATTTCTCTACACCAACCTCTGATACTGATGATGGTATTCTACTAGACTCTCCATGGTGTAAATTAAAAACCACTCCGACCGTGCAGGAAAGCACAGAATTTTCAATTATCAAGTACACCATTCAAGTCAAAGCTAACTCAACTATCGAAGAGATAAAACTAAACAAAAACACAGGAGAACTCTGCTCAAACTCATTTGGCAATACTAATCTGCAATGCCAATAGGAACTGGGAAAATCTTTCTCCATCCAAACCAAAGTACTCTCCAAGAGCACTTAGCTTATACCTAAAACCAAAATAGTTATTGAAAGTAGTTGAATGTCGTATGGCTGACTATATGATACTTGGCGATGCGGCTCCAACTGACTTCACAGAAACCGCCACCCATAACCATCCCCCCCCGGCTCACCACACCAGCCGACGACGCGCCAAAGTGGGCGGTGAACACGGTGGCTTTATGCTCGCTGGCGTATTCCAGCAGCCAACGGCGGGAAGCGCGCGCGCCGTCTTGCTCCCGGCAGAAGGCTGAGTTCCATTCCGGGTGGTAGACCTGCACCGGCGAATGCATCGCGTCTCCGGTAAAGATGGCGGTTTCACCCGAGGAATGCAGCGTGATGGACATGTGTCCGGCGCAATGCCCGGGCGTGGGGTGGAAATGGAAGGCCTCTTCGTAACGGCCCCCTCCCGCATGGATGCCAATCCCCTGGCCGCTGGCCAGCACCGGGGCCACGCTGTCGTCAAACACCATGCGGCGCTTGTCGGCCTCCGACGTAGCAAAGAAGTCCAACTCGCCCTGCGGCATCGCGTAGCGGGCATTGGGGAAAGTAGGCACCCAGCGGCCGTCCACCAGCCTTGTGTTCCAGCCGACATGATCGGCATGCAGATGGGTCAGCAGTACGTGGTCCACGTCTTCCGGCTGGATGTTCAACATTGCCAGACGCTCCAGAAACGGCGTGCGCAGCCGGTGGAACAGCGCGTTGAACGGCCGTTCCTTGTCATTGCCCAGGCCAGTGTCGATCAGGAACACCTTGCCGCCCAGCTCCACCACCCAGGTATGCACGCTGAGGATGATGTGCTCGCCGCTATCGTCGAACAGCGCGCGCAGCTGCGGCTGCTCGGCCAGCACGCCATCGCGCCAGTCCGCGTACAGGTAGGCCGGGGTGATGCCGGTGAGCAGGGTGTCCGTCACGCGCGTTACGCGCGCATTGCCGATGCGGTAGGTTTGGGCGTTCATCGTGGCTCTCTTGATCGTCAATGCGCCGCCTGGGCGGCGCCGGGTAGCGTTCTACTATCCCGGAAAGTACTCATGCTTTCCAATGCCGATTTATGAATTTGTGATAAATTTCAGGCATCGCTGGCATTGGAAAGATCATCATGGAGCTGCGGCATCTACGTTATTTCGCGGCGGTGGCCGAGCACGCCAGCATGCGCGCCGCGTCCGAGCGGCTGCACATCACCCAGCCGGCCATCACCCGTCAGATCCAGGACTTGGAGGAAGAGCTGGGCTTCGCGCTGTTCACGCGCTCGCCGCGCGGGCTGCGGCTGACGCCGGCGGGCGACAGCTATCTGCGCGACATCCGCCGGATACTGACCGCGCTCGATGCTGCCGGGGCAAGCGCGCGCCGGGTCGCCGACGGCGCAGCCGGGCAACTGCGGCTGGGCTATGTGGAAAACACCGGTTGGGATGGCGTGGTACCGCAGGCGTTGCACCGTTTTCAGGCGGAAACGCCGGACGTGAGCCTGTCGCTGTCCACGCTGAACAGCCCGGAACAGTTCGCCGCCATCGATCAGGATGCGCTCGACGGCGGCTTCGTCTACCAGTTGGGCCCGCTGCCAGACGGCTTCAACGCGCTGCCGCTGCTGACACAGGACGTGGTGCTGGCGCTGCCTCGCGCCTGGCGGATTGCGCACGATGAGGCGCAACCGTTCGACCTGCGCGCGCTGGCCGGACGGCCCTTCGTCTCCTTCCCCCGCGCGGTCTACCCCGAATACCACGACCGCCTGTTCAGCGCCTGCCAGCAGGCCGGCATCCGGCTGGACGTGGTGCAGGAACAACCCACCGAGGCGGCGATGCTGTCGCTGGTCTGCGCCGGTGTCGGCGCGGCCATCGTCAATGCCGCCAATCTGGCGCGCCCGCCGGCGCAGGTTCAGTTTTACTGGCTGCAGAATCTGTCAGTGCCGCTGCCGCTATGCTTCGTCTGGCAACGGGAGACAGGCAATCCGGCGCTGGCGCGATTCATCGCTAGCTTGCGGCAAACCATCACGGAACCGCAGTCCCCGCCATGAAGAAAACCACGGCCCGCAATCCATCGCAGCCACGCTTTAGCCAATCTGCACGCCAGAAGAAAACCAAACCATGCGTAAATCTGCCTCGTTTCGCGCGCTGCTCGCCGCCGGCTTGCTGACACTCGCCGGCTCATGCCTGGCCGCCAAAGACATCGTCCAAGCCTCCGACTTTCTGGACTACCTCCATCCTGGCGCAGCGGATGCGCCGCTGACCTACCACGACCTGATCATGGCAGACGGCTACCACCTCTATTTCACATTCAATGATGACCAGCCGGCCTCCCGGTACCAAGCATGGCCGCTAGAGCGGCTACGCCGCGAACTGCTGCCGGAGCTGGACCGCTACGCCTGCGCCGATACGCTGGCCGCCCGCCCAGGCGACGACATGCGCTGGCCGGAATACCGCCGCAAAGGCGGCAGCCTGGTGGTGCATGTGGAAAGCCTGCAAGACGTCGATTACTCGGTGGTGGTGGTCGCGCCGGGCCGGGCGGGCCTATGCCGCTAACCGCCAAGCGGCCATAAACAAACAGGCGAGGCGGTATCCCGCCTCGCCTGCGATCGCGCATCGCTGCCCGCGGTTTACAGCTTGAACTGCCCGATCAGGCTTTCCAGCTCCTCGCCCAGCCGCGCCAGCGCCACCGTAGCCTGTTGCGCCTGGTGGATGGAATCGTCGGTCTGCAGCAGCATGCCGTGGATGTTTTCGATGTGGCGGGCGATTTCCTGGCTGGCGCTGGACTGCTCGGCGGTGGAGACGGCGATGTCGCCCACCGCGCGCACCACCTGCTGCGCCTGGCCGCTGATCTGCTGGATCGATTGCGACGATTCGCCGGCCAGCCTCACGCCTTGCTCCACCTGCTCCAGCGCGCCGTTCATGCTGTCGGACGCGTGGGTGGTGTCTTTCTGCATGGTCTGGATCACGTCGGAGATTTCCAGCGTGGCCTTGGCGGTGCGTTCGGCCAGCTTGCGCACTTCATCCGCCACCACCGCGAAGCCGCGGCCCTGCTCGCCGGCGCGGGCGGCCTCGATCGCCGCGTTCAAGGCCAAGAGATTGGTCTGATCGGCGATGTCGCGGATCACCGACACGATGCCGGAAATGCGGTCGGAGCGCTGCTGCATGCCGCCCAGCACCTCGGCCAACTGGCGCACGGTGCCGGCGATGCGGCCGATCTCCGCCGCGGTGGCGTCCACATTGGCGGCGGCCTGATTGGACAAGGTGTCCGCCTCGCGGGCGCGCTGCTCGGCCACCCGCGCCGATTCGGCGATGTGGGTGACGCTGACCGACAGCTGCTCGACGCTGGCGGCGGTGGCGTTGGCCGCCTGCGACTGGCGGGCGGAGCTGTCGCGGATCTGGTTCACGTCGCCGGACAGCTGGCGCACCGAGCCCAGCATGTCGCCGGCATGGCGGCGCACGTCCAGCATCATTCGGCGCAGCGAGCCGGTGAAGGTGTTGAAAGCGCCGGCGGCCTGGCCGATCTCGTCGCGGCTGGCGATGGACAGCTCGCGGGTGAGGTCGCCGCTGCCGGAGGCCAGCTCGGTCATCGCGCCCTGCAGCCGGCCCAGCGGACGCAGCAGCTGGTTCAGCGTGGCGCCCAACAGCAGCAGGATCAGCGCCAGGATGCCCAGGCTGATGAAGGCGGACTGCCAGCTGGCCGCGCGCACCGGGGCGAAGGCCTCGTCCTCGGGAATGGAGATGCGCACCGCCCACGGCGTGCCGGCCTCGCCGACCACGATGGGCATGATGAAGTGGCGGAAGCCGTCGTCGCTGCGGTACTCGGCCGGGCGGCCGTCCTTGATCGCCGCCTTGGCCTCGGCCGGCAGGTCCGGCGCGGCCTTGCCGTTCAGCGCAGGCTGGCGGCCGGCCAGCTGCACGCCGCCGTTGGAGTACAGGCTCATGAAGCCGGCGTCGTAGGGACGCACCTTGGCCGCCATTTCCTGCAGATGGCCCAGCGCGATGTCGCAGCCGGCCACGCCCAGCACCTTGCCGCCGATATTGAGCGGGAAGGAAATGGTGCCCATCAGGATTTTCACGTCGGGGTCGACATAGGGTTCGGTCAGCATCGGCTTGCCGGTCTTGCGCGGCTCGGTGTAGTAAGCGCTTTCGTCGACGCCGTCGCTGCCCCACACCACATCCACCTTGCCTGCCTTGCGGAACCAGTACACGCCATAACGGCCGGTATGGTCGTTTTCCGGCTTGCCGGCCAGCTCGGCGTCGCGACCGTCGAAGGCGTTGGGCTCCCAGTCCACCCAGTAGCCGACCGCGTCCGGGTTGTTGGGCAGCTGGCGCTTCACCACTTCGGACAGCAGCGAGCGGCCGTTGGACGGCAGCGCCGCCTTCACGCCGGCCGCGGCCTCGGCCATCGCCTGCGCGGAATCATAAGTCTTGCCCAGCATGCGCTGCACGCGGCCGGCCTCGCTGTCCGCCAGCAGGCGCGCATGCTCCAGCACCGCGCTTTCCGCGTTGCGGTAGCTGTTGTAGATATTGGCCCCCGCCAGCACGGTAAAGCCGATCAGGATCAACAGGCCGGAGCCGGCCAGTATCTTGCCCTTGATGGTTGCAATCATGGTTCACCTCTTGCCGGATGGACCGCGCGCCCGATGGCGGTCCGTCCGATTATCTGCGTATTCATCGCGGAATGAGAATCGATAGTCGCCCCAGGCGCCCGCTTCCCCAGCCCAGAAGGTAACGCAGGAAACGTTCTAGCACAAAGGGATGATTACCGATGCCGCGCAAGGGGGGCGATGATACGCCCCGGCCCGCCGGCTGTCTCGCCAGGTGCGTAAAAACACGGTCCCAACTCAACCCGCTTGCCACCGTCAGGCAAAATGCCAATACTAACCAGGCAAATGCCAATGGAGGCCATCATGTCCCAAGCCCCGTTCAAACCCGATGCCGGCTCGCTGCCGGAGCAGCCGCGCGCGCCGACGCTGCGTTTCGCCCGCCTGTCGCGCATCATCGGCCAAAGAGTGCGCTCCGACCTGGAAGTGGCGCGCTATGTCGCCAACGGCGCCGACACCGGCCTGATCGACCATCTGGCCGGCGAAGGACTCACCCGCAAGGAGCTGGAGTTCGTGATTCCGGCGCGCACGCTGTCCCACCGCATCAAAAAGCACGAAAAGCTGAGCCGCGACGAGTCCGAGCGTGGCGTGCGGGTGGCCAGCCTGCTGGTGCTGGCGCAGCAGGTGCTGGGGGAGGAAGCCACCGGTTGGCTGCGGCAGCCGCTGCGCCGCTTCGACGACGCCAGCCCGCTGGAAATGGCGCAGACCGAGCAGGGCGCGCGGCTGGTGGAAAACCTGCTGGTCCAGATCGACGAAGGCTACGTGGCGTGATCGCCTGGCGGATCAGCAATTACGCCGATCTGAACGGCCTGGGCGGGCTGCGCGCCGACGGCCGCTGGCACCACGCCGGCCGGCCCGTGGTCTACCTGGCGGACCACGCCGCCAGCGCGATGCTGGAAATGCTGGTGCACAGCGAGCTGCGCCGCCTGCCGGCCAGCTTCCAGTTGTTGAAGGTGGAGTTGCCGGACGACGGCATGCTGGACCTGGATCCCGCCGCGCTGCCCGCCGGCTGGCGCGCCCGCCAGGAAGACACCCGCCGCCTGGGCGACGCCTGGCTGGCGCAGGCGCCCAGCGCGCTGCTGCGGGTGCCGAGCGCGCTGGCGGTGGACGGCTGGAACCTGTTGCTCAACCCGCTGCACCCCGCTGCCGGCCGCTGCCGGATTCTCGAAGCCATCGCCGCGCCGCTTGACGCGCGGCTGCGCCAGTCCTGAGCGGCCGGCTCCGTCGTCGGCCCGGCTCAGCGGATCTCGATGTCCGCCAGATGATAGGTGCCGGTACGGCTTTCCTGGCAGAACACCCTGGCCTCTACGGTGACGGTCCTCCCCTGGTAGCGCGCCATCCCTTCCTGGTTCAAGGCCAGCCGGGCCATCGTCTGCCCGCCGCAGGCGGCGCCGTCGTCCAGCCGCAGCGGGCGGCGCAGCCTCAGGTAATGAGCGCGGAACAGCGTGCCCTCGGCCTTGCTGCCGCTGGAGATCGGCCCGGTGACGATGCCGCGCAGCGTCAGTCGGGTGTCGCCGTCGGCGCGCACCGGCATGGCGGCGGCATGGCAGTTGGCCAGCAGGCACAGGCTGGCGATCAGGCGGGTGCGATGATGTGTCATGGTTCTCTTGGCGGAACGTGGGGGCGGCTCGCCGGACCGCAAAAAAATAAGCGATGGGTTTTACCAACCCACCGCTTATGTCATTGGCGTTTGCGCCTGTCAATGTAACTATGCCCGTCAGCGACCGGCCATGCCCTCCAGCACCTTGCTGGACAAGGCCTGCGGCTGGGCGGTGACGCGCAGCAGATGGCGCAGCGCCGGGTGCGGCGGCCGGTGCACCGCGATGCCCTCGGCCAGCAGCTGGCGCTGGATGGCCTCGGACTGCGCGGCGTTGGGATAGACGACGCTGACGAAATTGGTGTGCGAGGGCAGCACGGTCAGGTCGCGCTCGCGCAGCGCGTCGGCCAGCTTGTCGCGCAGCAATACCGTGGCCTGCACCAGCTGACAGGCGTAATCCGGCGCGTCCAGCACCGTCGCCGCCGCGTGCTGGGCGATGCCAGACAGCGCGTACTGCGGCCGGATCTGGTCCGCCTTGGCGATGACGTCGGCCGGCGCCAGCGCGAAACCGACGCGCAGGCCAGCCAGCGCGTAGGCCTTGGACAGCGTGCGCAGCCGCAGCGTATTGGCCAGCACGCCGGAGGGCGGGGCGTCCTCCGGCAGGGTACAAAAATCGATATAGGCCTCGTCCAGGATCAGCAGCGTCTGCGACGGCAGCTGCTGGCGCAGCGCCTGGATGTCGGCCGCCGACCAATAATGGCCAGTGGGATTGTCTGGATTGGCCAGGTAGACCACCACCGCGCGCTCGGCCTGCGCCACCTCGCACAGGCGGGCGAGATCGGGCCGCAGGCCCACGCCCTGCGCCTGGTACGGCACTTCCAGGATGCGGGCGCCGACGCCCTCGGCGAAATAACGGAAGGCCGGGTAGGTGCCGGCGCTGCACACCACCGCGTCGCCGGCGTTGCAGCGCAGCCGCAGCGCCAGCAGGATCAGGCTGTCGGCGCCACAATCGAACAGCACCTGGCTGTTTTCCAGCCCCAGCCGCTGCGCCACCCGCTCGCGCAGCGCCAGCGCGTACGGGTCCGGGTACAGCCGGGCCAATTCGGCCAGCGCCTCGCCCCACGGCTCCAGCAGCGGCGAGGCCGGCTTCACCATGCTCTCGTTGGCGCCCAGCCGGCTGACCACCTTGCGGCCCAGCGCCGCCTCCAGCTTGGCGATGCCGGGAAACGGATTGACGATGGTATGGTGTTCCAGATGACGCGCGTAGTGGGGCATGGCGGCTCCTATTCCCGGGAAACGACGGCCCATTCTAGGCCAAGCCCCGTTCAGACAAGCGATTGCTTGGAAATATCCTTATGTCGCCGCGCTCAACGGGAAGCGGAAGCGTCCGCCTTGGGCGCGGAGGCGTCCGGTTTGACGGCGTGGGCGGCGGACGGCGCCTTCTTGGGCTGCTGCGGCAGCACCAGCGGGCCTTTGTAGCCGCAAGCGGCCAGGATCAGGGTCAAACTTGCGCAAGCGAGCAGGGTACGCATACTGATGGCAATCCGATATGGCAAAATCGACATACTAGCAAAACCTTGCCGGGCGGTGTTGCCGCCGCCGGCGCCATCAGGGAAACATCATGACCGAAAGCGAATTCCTGCAACTGAGCGACGACATCTTCGATCGCATCGAACAGGCGATAGACCAACACGGGCTGGACGCCGACACGCTGCGCCAGGGCAATGTGCTGGAGATCGAGTTCGACAGCGGCGACAAGGTGATCGTCAACCGCCACGCCGTCAACCAGGAAATGTGGATCGCCGCCAAGAGCGGCGGCTACCACTTCTCGCGCCGCGGCGAGGACTGGATCGCCAGCCGCGACGGCGCGGAGTTCTACGCGACGCTGGCCGAGGCCATCCGCGCCGGCAGCGGAGAAGCGTTCAGCTTCGCTGGCTGAGCCCTCAGCCGGCGGCATGGCACAGCATGGCCACCGCCACGCCGGCGGCCACGAACGCGAAGCCGCGCGACACCTGCCGCTGCGCCAGCCGCCGTATCAGCCAGCGCCCGGCCATCATGCCGGCGAGCGCGGCGGCGGCGAAGGCCAGCGTGGGCAGCGCCGGCGGCCGCGCGCCGTGCCAGTAGGCGGACAGCGCGCTGCCGCCGCCGACCAGCGCGATCACCAGCAGCGAAGTGGCGACGATGGCGTGCATGCCCAGGTCGCTGAGCCGGCGCAACGCCGGCACAATGACGAAACCGCCGCCCACGCCCAGCAGGCCGGTGAGAAAGCCGGTGAACGCGCCGACGCCGGCCAGCGCGGCGATGCTGGCCGGATGCCAGGCCAGGCGGCCGGTTTCCGGCTGCACCCGGCACAAGGCGCCGCGTCCATCCCTCTCCGCTTGGCCGTCCCGCGCGCCGGACCAGGCGCGCCCAGCGACGATCAGCAACACCAGCGCGAAACTCGCCGCCAGCCAGGCGGCCGGCAACAGATGCGCCGCCCGCGTTCCCAGCGCCGATCCCGGCAGGCCGCACAGCGCCATCAACGCGGCCGCGCGGTAGCGCACCTCGCCCCGCCGCCATCCCTCCCAGGCGCCGAAAGCCGCGCCGGCCGCCACGGCCAGTAGCGCCACCGGCGCCGCCTGCGGCACACTCCAGCCTTGGGACGCCATCAGCGCCGGCACCGCCAGAATGCCGCCGCCGGCGCCGGTCAGGCCCAGCACCGCGCCCACCAGCGCGCCCAGCAACAAAGTCAGCGCCATGTCCGCCTGGACAGTAAAATCGTCATGATGAAATTTCTAAAAGAAATATGCTTATAACAGTATATTATTTCAGCCGCCGCGCGCGCCATGCCCGGAGGACAGAATGACCGCCCAGATCGCCAGCTTTTTCGACGCCGCCACCGGCACCATCAGCCACATCGTCTACGACCGCCCGGGCGGATGCGCCGCCGCGGTCGATCCGGTGCTGGACTTCGACTTCCGCTCCGGCCGCACTTCGCGCGCGTCGGCCGACCGGCTGCTGGCCTTCCTGGCCGAGCAGCGGCTGACGCTGCAGTGGATACTGGAAACCCACGCCCACGCCGATCATCTGTCGGCGGCGCCCTATCTGAAGCAACAGGCCGGCGGCCGCGTCGCCATCGGCGCGCGCATCGTCGAGGTGCAGGCCATCTTCCGCCGCGTGTTCAACCTGGAGCCGGCCTTCCGCTGCGACGGCTCGCAGTTCGACCACTTGTTCCAGGATGGCGAGACCTTCCGCATCGGCGAGCTGGAGGCGCGAGTGATCGCGCTGCCCGGCCACACCCCGGCCGACGTCGGCTATCAGATCGGGGACGCGGTCTTCGTCGGCGACACGCTGTTCATGCCGGACGTGGGCACCGCGCGCTGCGACTTTCCCGGCGGCGATCCGGCCGAGCTGTACCGCTCCATCCGCAAGCTGCTGGCGCTGCCGGCCGACACCCGGCTGCTGATGTGCCACGACTACCCCCCGGCCGGGCGCGAGCCTGCCTGGAGCGCGACCGTGGCGGAGCAGCGCGCCGCCAATCTGCACGCCCGCGACGGCGTCGACGAAGCCGCCTTCGTCCAGATGCGCGCCGCGCGCGACAAGACGCTGGCGATGCCGCAATTGCTGCTGCCGGCGGTGCAAGTCAACATCCGCGCCGGCATGCCGCCGCCGGCCGACGACAACGGGGTCCGCTATTTGAAGCTGCCGCTGGACGCGCTCTGAGCGCGGCGGGCGCTCTCGCGCTTCGCCAGATCCAGCGCCTTGACCCGCGCGCCGATATCGCCCTGCGCGCCGGCGCGCGCATACCAGCGTATCGCCGCCGGGATGTCCCGCTTCACGCCCTGGCCATGCTCGTACATGCTGGCGATCAGATACTGCGCGCCGGCATCGCCCTGCTTGGCCGCCTCCTCGTACCAGTAGGCGGCCAGGCGGTCGTCCTGCGGCGCGCCGCGGCCGAGGAAGTACTGGGTGGCGAGGTCGATCTGGGCCGGCAGATAGCCCTGGCGGGCGGAGAGCTGGAACCAGCGCGTCGCCTCGGGCAGCGATTTAGGCACGCCGTCGCCCCGCTCGGCCAACAGTCCCAGCGCGTGCTGCGCCCGGTCCAGCCCCAGCTCCGCCGAGCGCTTCAGCCAGTACACCGCCCGCGTCTTGTCCACCGCGCCGGCCTCGCCCTTCCAGTCCATCATCGCCAGATCGAAGGCCGCCACCCGGTCGCCGTTCTGCGCCGCCTGCCAGAAGGCGATGCGGGCCGCGGCCAGATGCCCGGCCTGGTATTCCCGCCAGCCCGGCACCTCCGGCTCCGCCGCGCCCGCGCTCAACGCCGCCAGCAGCAGCGCCAGCATGATTCCCGATCTCATAGGCCCTCTCCCCGTCCATGCCGGTTGGTCGCTGCGCGGCGCGAATCCTGACATCGCGCCGCCTTGGGCTGACGGCGCGGACCGTGGCAGGCTACAATATTTCGACTAGATGTCATTATCCGGAGTCCTCGATGAGTTCCACCCTGGTTGATCCGCTGTGGTCGGCCATCCGCAACGAAACGCTGGCGGCGGTCAACGACGAGCCGCTGCTGGCCAGTTTCCTGCACATGACCGTTCTGCGCCACGCCACGCTGGAAGACGTATTGGCCTTCCACCTGTCCACCAAGCTCGCCAGCCCGGTGATGGATCCGCGCGCGCTGCAGGAGCTGTTCCGCGAGGCCTTCCAGGCCGATCCGGCGATCAGCGCCGCGCTGCGCGCCGACATCCGCGCCTGTTTCGAGCGCGACCCCGCCTGCGACCGCTATTCCACCCCGCTGCTGTACTTCAAGGGCTTCCACGCGATCCAGAGCCAGCGCGTCACCCACTGGCTGTGGCAGCAGGGCCGGACCACGCTGGCGCTGTTCCTGCAGAACCGCATCTCCGAGGTGACCGGCGCCGACATCCACCCCGCCGCGCGCGTCGGCCAGGGCGTGATGCTGGACCACGGCACCGGCCTGGTGGTCGGCGAAACCGCCGTGATCGGCAATAACGTGTCCATCCTGCACGGCGTGACGCTGGGCGGCTCCGGCAAGGAGCGCGGCGACCGCCATCCCAAGATAGGCGATGGCGTGATGCTGGGCGCGGGCGCCGCGGTGCTGGGCAATATCCGCGTCGGCGAATGCGCGAAAGTGGGCGCCGGCAGCGTGGTGCTGGAAGACGTGCCGCCCCACGCCACCGTGGCCGGCGTGCCGGCCCGCATCGTGGCCCAGGCCTGTCCGGGCACCCCGGCGCTGGACATGGACCAACGGGTGTAGGCGCCGCTTTTCTGTAATTAAAGTACACCGGGGCCTGCGCCCCGGCGCCGCCCGACAACCCGTCTGTCCTGCCGGCGCTTCCTGAAGCCGGCCCCCGGCATCTCGCTTGCGGCCTTGCGCGGCAAGGCTGCGGCTGTTTTGGTAGTTTTCCAACAGTACCGATGCCAACGGCTTGGCGCTGTGTAGCTTAGCCGCTACAATGCGCGCGGCCGGCGACCGCCCCGATATTGCATGGCGGCGCCGGGTTCATCAGGAAAACCACCCCATGAACGTCAGAGTTGTCGACTACCGCGCCCCGGACGCCGCGGAGCAGTTCACCCGTTCCCTGCACGAAACCGGCTTCGGCGTGCTGACCAACCACCCCATCCCGCAAGACTTGGTTGAAAAGATCTACGCCGACTGGCTGGGCTTTTTCAACAGCGAAGAGAAATTCGACTACGCCTTCTCGGCGGAAAAGCAGGATGGCTGGTTCTCCCCGGAAGTGTCGGAAACCGCCAAGGGCGCCACGCTCAAGGACATCAAGGAATACTTCCACATCTACCCGTGGGGCCGCGCGCCGTCCCAGCTCAAGGCCGACGCCGACCGCTACTACGGCATCGCCAACCAGCTGGCGCGGGAACTGCTGTCCTGGGTGCAGCAATACACCCCGGCCGACATCGCCGCCAACTACCGCGAGCCGCTGTCCCACATGATCCAGGACAGCCAGCAGACGCTGCTGCGCGTGCTGCGCTACCCGCCGCTGACCGGCGACGAGCCCGCCGGCTCGCTGCGCGCCGCCGCCCACGGCGACATCAACCTGCTGACCATCCTGCCCGCCGCCAACGAGCCGGGCCTGCAAGTGCAAGGCAAGGACGGCGAGTGGCTGGACGTGCCCTGCGACTTCGGCACCCTGGTGGTCAATATCGGCGACATGCTGCAGGAAGCGTCGGCCGGCTACTACCCGTCCACCCAGCACCGCGTGGTCAACCCCAGCGGCGAGGGCGCGAAGAAAAGCCGCATCTCGCTGCCGCTGTTCCTGCATCCGCGCCCGGACGTAATCCTGTCCGACCGCTACACCGCCGGCGCCTACCTGGACGAGCGCCTGCGCGAACTGGGCGTGAAGATGTAACCGCCCATCCGCCACGCCAAACGGCCTCAGCCCCGCTGCGGCCGTTTTTTTATGCCCTTCCCCCGCCTCTCTGCTGCGCCGCAGCCATTCGCAAACTACGATAAAACTTAAGAAAAGCACGCTGCGGCGGCCACGTCGCGCCGCAGCCATCGGTAGAAGGGAATCTATGCGCGGCACTCTCACGCGCCCTCCGGCGGTCCCGGACTGGCTGCCCAATGCCCTGGTGGCGCTGCTGTATTGCGCGGCGGCCTGGCTGGGCGACCGCTTTCTGATGCTGGAGCTGGGAATGGACACGGTGCTGTGGCCGCAGCCAGCGCTGGCGCTGGCCGCCCTGCTGCTGCGAGGCCGGCGGGCCTGGCCGGGCGTGCTGCTGGGCGCGCTGCTGGTGGAAGGATGGCGCTGGTCGGGCCAGGCCCCCGGCCTGAACTGGCTGCTGCCGGCGCTGGGCATCGCCGCCGGCGTGCTGGCGCAGACGCTGGCCGGCGCCTGGCTGGTGCGCCGCCATCTCGGCGCCGGCAATCCGCTGGGCAGCTTCGGCCACTGCCTGCTGTTCTGCCTGATCGTGGCGGCGTCCGCGCTGCTGGGCACGCTGATCGCCATCGCCTTCGCCTATCTGGGCCAACTGGTGCCGCAAAAAATGCTGCTGGCGCAAGGCTGCCTGTGGTGGCTGTGCAATGCCAGCGGCACGCTGCTGTTCGGCAGCCTGCTGCTCAATCTCTACTACCACGGCTGGCCCAGGCTGGGCCGCGAAGCCTGGTACGAGATGCTGGCCTACTTCGGCACGGTGGCGCTGCTGACCGCCAGCATCTTCATCTGGTGGCATCCCACCATGGACACCACTTATCCGCTGGACATGCTGGTGCTGCCGCTGGTGGCGTGGGCGGCGTTCCGCTTCAGCCCGCGGGAGGTGGCGCTGGCGCTGCTGCTGATCACCCTGCTGGCGCTATGGGGCACCCGCCACGGCGGCGGCCCCTATCTGGGCTTTTCCGCCTACAGCACGCTGATCATCCTGCAGACCTATATCGGCATCCTGACCGTGGTGGCGCTGTGCGTCGCCGCGCTGATGAGCGAGCAGCGCCTGATCAAGCAAGAACTGGGAAGGCAGCAGGAGCAGCTGGAACAGCAAGTGCGCATCCGCACGCTGGCGCTGGAACAATCGCACGCCGAGGTGCTGGCGCTGTCGCGGGTGGACTCGGTGACCGGCATCGCCAACCGCCGCTGCTTCGAGGAAAGCCTGGACGGCGAATGGCGGCGGGCGCGGCGGCTGGGCGCGCCGCTGGGCATGCTGATGATAGACATCGACTACTTCAAGCTCTACAACGACCACTACGGCCACGTCAGCGGCGACTACTGCCTGCGCGAGGTGGCGCAGGCGATACGCGGCAGCGTGCGGCGGCCGCAGGATCTGGTGGCGCGCTACGGCGGCGAGGAGATCATCTGCCTGCTGCCGGACACCGGCGCCGAGGGCGTGGCCGTCGTCGGCGAGGCGGTGCTGGAGGCGGTTCGCGAGCTGCAGCTGCCGCACGCCAGCTCGGCGGTGGCCAGCATCGTCACCATCAGCATAGGCGGCGCCACCGTGCATCCGCACGAGGTGGCGGACAGCCGCCAGCTGATCGAGGCCGCCGACCGCGAGCTCTACCGCGCCAAGCAGCAAGGCCGCAACCGGCTGGTGATCGCCGGACGCGACGAGGCGACAGCCAGCCGCTAGCGCGCGTCGGCGGCCATGCCGCGGAAACGCTCCTCCAGCAGCCGCAACACCCGCAGCGTCGCCGCCAGCTCCGAGGCGTCGATGCCGTTCAAGGCCTGATCGAAAAACGCCTGCCGCTGCGGCGCCGCCGCGCGCAACAGCGCCGCGCCGGCCTCGTCCAGCGTCACCAGCGTCTGGCGGTTGTCGGCCGGATCGGTGTCCCGCCGCACCAGCTTCCCGGCCTCCATCGGCTTCAACTGCCGCGTCAGCGCGCCGGGGTCCATCTGCAGATGGCAGGCCAGCCGCTTCTGGCTGGCGGTGCCCAGATCCTCCAGCGCCTTCAGGATGCGCCAGCGCGGCAGCGCCTCGCCGACCCGGCCCTCGAAGGCGCTGTACATCGCGCGGCTGCTGCGGCCCAGTTGCTGCAGCAGATTGGGGGGATGCTCATTCATGCCGCAGCTCCTGTTCCGGGACCGCGCTGTCCAGCCTCACTGCCGGCACCTTGCGCACCAGCCACAGGCCCAGCAGCAACCCCAGCGCCACCAGCCACTGGCTGCAATGGATGGCGTCCACCAGCAATTCGCGGCTGGCGGCCAGCAAGCCGTCGGCGCCGACCGCCGCATGGCGGAACTGCGCCAGGCTGTCGGCGTTCAGCAGCGTCTGCGGATCCGCCAGCCAGGACCGCCAGCTCTCGCCGTGGCGCGCGGTCAGCATCGCCTCCACGCTCTCCCGGAAACGGTGGCTGACCACCGCCCCCATCACCGCCGTGCCCAGCATGCCGCCCACCATCCGCGTCGACTGCAGCATCGCGGTGGACACGCCCAGTTGCTGGCGCGGCGCCAGTTGCTGGACAAAGATGGTCAAGTTGGGCATCAGCAGGCCCAGGCCCAGTCCGCCCATCATCATATTGGCGAAAATCAGCGCGTGCGGCGTGGACGGCGTAGTGCGCGCCAACAGCGCCGCGGTGGCCGCGAACATCAGCAGGCCCAGGCCCAGCAGCCGCGTCGGATGCTTCAGCCGTTGCACGATGCGGCCGTTGAGCATGCTGCCTATGGTGATGAACACCACCAGCGGCGTCACCAGCAGGCCGGCCTGGTTGGGCGACAAGCCGAAGCCGGCCTGGAACATCAAGGGCGCGTAATACATTACCGCGAACATGCCGAAGCCCATCAGCAAGGACAGCCCGAACAGCGGCGCCAGGCCCTTGTGCGACAGCATGCTGGGCGGCAGCAGCGGATTGGGGCTGCGCTTTTCCCACCAGAGCAGCGCCGCCAGCGCGGCCAGGCCCAATCCGGCCAGCGCGGCCAGCAGCAGCGGCGGCTTGTGCTGCGGCAGCCACTCCACCGTCAGCTGCAGCGAGCCTAGGAACAGCGCGATCAGCACCGCGCCCTGCCAGTCCAGCCGCGACGGCGGCCGCTCGTCGTGGCGGATCACCGGCAGGAAGCGCCAGACCAGCCACAGGCTGGCCACGCCGACCGGCAGATTGACGAAGAACACCCAGCGCCAGCCCAGGTACTCGGTGAGAAAACCGCCCAGCGACGGCCCGATGGCGTTGGCCAGGCCAAAGGACGCCGACAGCATCACCTGCCAGCGCAGCCGCTCGCGGGTGTGGGGAAACAGATCCGGCACGCAGGCGAAAGTGGTGGCCACCAGCATGCCGCCGCCGACGCCCTGCAAGGCGCGCGCCAGCACCAGCTGCAGCATGTCCTGAGCCAGGCCGCACAGCATGGAGGCGGCGGTGAACAATACGATGGCGGTCAGCACGAAGGGTTTGCGGCCGTGGTCGTCGCCCAGCTTGCCGAAGACGGGGACGGTGATCACCGAGGTCAGCAGATAGGAGGTGCCCACCCAGGCGTACAGCGCGAAACCATGCAGATCGGCCACCACGGTGGGCATCGCGGTGCCGACCACGGTCTGGTCCAGCGCCACCATGATCAGCACGCAGCACAGGCCCAGCATCGCCATCAGCCGCTGGCGGAAGTCCAGACCGGCGGCCAGGCCGGCTGGGGAGGAAGGAGCGTTCATGATTGATAAGGCAATAGTTGCTATGTCAATCATTATGCGGAACGCCGGACCGGCGCGCCACGCCCCAGCAGTTAACAAATGTTGGCGGGAAAAGAAACGGCAGCCGCCGCCGGGACGCGCCGGCGGACGCCGGCGGCGCTCAGTAGCCCTGGCGCGCCAGCCAGCTGGCTTCCTCGCTGTTGGCGACGGTGTGCACCAGCCAGTCGCGGAAGGCGCGCACCTTGGGCAGCTCGGCCAGCTCGTGCGGATAGACCAAGTAGTAGGCCCATTCGGTTTCCAGCACGGTGTCGAACGGGATCACCAGCCGGCCGCTGTCCAGATCCTGGGTGACCATCGACGCCTGGGCCAGCGTCACGCCCATTCCGGCCACCGCGGCGTGCAGCGCGTATTCCAGCGCGTCGAAGGTGACGCCGCTCTCCGGATTGACGCCGGACACGCCGGCCAGCGTCAGCCAGCGCTTCCAGGTGTTCTGGTCGCGCCACGGGTGCAGCAGCGTGTGGTGCCTCAGGTCGTCCGGCACGTGCAGGGGGTGCTTGCCGGCCAGCAGGCTGGGCGAGCACACCGGGATCAGCTTTTCGCGGCAGATGCACTCCAGCCGGAGATCGGCCGCCGCCTCCGGGCTGGACAGGCCCACCACGGCCAGGTCGTATTCGGCGCGGTTGAACGGCTTGTTGTGTATCAACTGGGTCAGCAAGTGCAGCGTGTACTCCGGATGCCGCGCCTGGAAGTCGGCCAGATTGGGCAGCACCCAGCGCATCGCCGGCGTCGGCGGCATCCGCACCCGCAGATCGCTCTGGCGCAGGCGCAGCGCCTCGCTGGCTTCGTTCAGCAGCTGGAACGCCTCGCGCGCCGGCTTCACCAGCGCCTCGCCCTCGGCGGTCAGCGCCAGACCGCGCGCCTGGCGGGTGAAAAGCGTGGCGCCGTAATACTCTTCCAAGGTCTGGACGTGGCGGCTGATCGCTCCCTGAGTAAGGCTGAGCGCGGCGGCGGCGCGGGTGAACGACAGGTGCTCGGCGGCGACGACGAACACGCGCAGGGCATTCAGCGGAGGCAGCTTCATGCTGTTACATGCCTTTTCTTCATAGTTTTCATGAGATTAACTGCTTTGTGCAAACCGCCGCCTCCACGTATGCTGGTGAACATTGTCGCGGCCGGCATCGTCGCGGCGGAAGCAAGCGCCATGCATAGGTCTGAGGTCAGCCATGCATAATGGTTGATTCTGGCACAGCTTTCGTCGTTCGGCATCCTTATTGTCAGACAGGATACCGCCCGCGCTCTCGTATCGATTGATTGTCTGCCAGTCCACGTTGGCATGCACGGGCCCCTCGGGGTCCGATTTTTTTTGCCTGCCCCAGGCGCGCGGGCAAGAAAAATGCCGCCGGCCGAAACGGCGGGCAGCATCGCGGACGGCGAGCTTGGCCGGCTGCGCTCAGCAACCCTGGCTCAGCGCCAGCTCCAGGCTCTTCTGGTAATGCAGCTGCGAAGCCTCTTCCTTGCCGGTGGCCTCGAACAGCCGCGCCAGCTCGGCGTGCGCGCACAGCGTGGGCTGGATCGACACGCTGGCTTCCAGATAGCTCTGCGCCTTGCCCCACAGCTGCTGCGCCTGCGCCAGACGGCCCAGGGCCAGCAGCAGCCAGTGGTCGCGCGGGCGCAGCTTCAGCCAGTTCTCGGCGTCCTTCAGCAGCGCCAGCCGCTTTTCCACGCTGAGGTGGGCGGCCAGCTGGCCCAGTTCGCGCGCCAGCTCCGGCAGCTCCATTTCGTCGCTGGACAGCGCGCCGGCCAGCAGCGTGGCGGCGTAGTCGTATTCCTGCAAGCGGATCAGGTGCGACACCACTTGCTGCAGCAGCTGCGGATTGCCGCGCTCGGCGTCGGGGATGCGGCGCAGCCAGTCGCGCACTTCGCGCTCGGACAACAGCCCGGACAGCTGCTGCTGGTAGGCGGCCAGCCGGTAGCGGCGCGCCTGCTCGGGCTCCAGCGCGTCGGCCTTCAGCAGTTTTTCGGTCAGCAGCAGGATGGTTTCCGGCTGCTTCTGCAGCAGGCGCACCTTCAGCTCCAGCCGCAGCGCGTTGGTCAGGTTGGGCGACAGCGCGCGCGCGCGCTCAATGGCGGCCAGCGCGCCCAGCGCGTCCTTGTCCTCCAGCCTCAGCTCGGCGTCTAGCATGTGGCGCGCCAGCTGCAGCCGCGCCGGCAGCTGCTCCAGCTGGTTCAAGTATTCGTCGCGCTTGCCGCCGTCGCCGGCGGAGCCGGCCGCGCGGGCGGCGATCAGCAGCGCCAGCGCGCGGTTCTCGGCCGAGTATTCGTCGGACAGCGATTTGGACGCCTCGCGCTCGGCCTTCTGGAAACGGCCCTCGAAGAAGGCGATGCCGGCTTCGCGCAGCGCGTGGCGGGCGGCTTTCAGTTTCTTCTGCCGCTGGAAGCGCTGCACCTGGCGCGGCAGGTCCGCGGCCAGCGCGATCAGCCGCAGCGCGATGTGGGTGACGACGATCAGCACCACCACCAGCACGATCATCAGATTGAACGACACTTCCATCCGGTAAGGCGGCAGGAACAGGATGGCGTAGCCGGTATTCAGGGTGGAGGCCAGCCCCACCAGCACGGCCAATGCGAACAGGCCGGTTATCCACAATGCGAATCTCACCGTTTACTCCCCGCTGTTGCCTTGGGCGTCGCGCACGGCCTTCAGGCTGGCGCTCATGTCAGGCAGGCTGATGTCCAGGGGCGCGCCTTCCAGCTCGCCCAGCGTCGCCAGCCACTGCGCGGAGGCGGCGGCGTCGCGGTCGAAATAACGCTGCACGTAGCTGCGCGCGGCGGCGATGTCGGCGGCGTAGGTCTTGCCGTCCCGCTGCATCAGCGCCAGGCGCGCGTCCAGCAGGCGCATCTTCAGGTTCTCGCGCAGGAAGAAGGCCTGCTCCGGCGACAGCAGCAGCGCCTCCGGCTTGTCCATGCGGCGGATGTGGATCAGCTCGCCCAGGCTGCCGCTGATCTCGGCGGACAGCCGCTCCCACCACGGGGCGTCCGCCGCCGGCTGCGCCGGCTTGCCCGGCTGCGCGCCGCCCAGGCGGTGCGAATCCACCACCAGCGGCAGCGAATCCACGCTCAGCATCAGCCGGTCGATCTTGACGGTCAGGCCGACGGTGTCGAGGTAGGGCAGCGCCTTCAGTTTTTCCAGATCGGTGGCCACGGCCTTCTTCACCCCGATCAGCTGCGGACGGTCGAACTTGGCCAGCCGCGCGTCCACCATCTCCAGCGCGGAGACGGCGGCGCTGACGTTGCCGGCCAGCTGCAGCTGCTGGCTGGCGATGGCGAGCGTGTGCTCGATTTCGGACAGCAGCCAGTCGGTGCGGTTCTTGGTCAGCTCCTGGTACATGCCGTTCAGCGTCGCGTATTGGCCGGCCGCCTCGTTGACGCGCGCCTCCACCAGCGCCAGCTTGCCGTCGGTGGCGCGGGCGGCCAGCATCGCCTGCTCGGCGATCGCGCGCTGCTCCTTGCCGGCACCGCTGCCTTCGGCCAGACGGCGCGCCAGTTCCTGGCGCATCGAATCCAGCTGCTGCTGGGTGGTGTAGAACTGCCAGCCGGCTACGCCCAGGGCGGCGACGGCCAGCCACACGGCGAGGCCGGGGCGCTTGCGGGACGGGCCGGCCTGGGCCGGGATGGCTTCGTTGATCTGGGATTCGCTCATGGGTGACGACGGAACCATTCTTTGAGGCCGGCGACCAGTGCGGCATCGTCGGCTCGGGTTGTCACGATGCGTGTCGCGCCGAAAGCGTCCAGGCGCTCGGCGATACGCGGATGCGGCACGCAGTACAGCAGGCATTGTAGCGTTCCCATCCGGCGCGGGCCAGCCAGTCGGAACAATTGCTCTACCATTTCGCCGGAAGTGATGATGACGGCATCGGGCGGAGCGGCGTCGAACGCGGCCCAGTCCGGCGCGCCGTCGACGCGGCGGTAGACCTCGGCGACCTCCACCCGAGCGCCCCGCGCGGCCAGCGTATCCGCCAGCAGCGCGCGGCCGCCCTCGCCGCGGACGATCAGCCAGCGCTGGCCGGACACATCGGCCAGCTCCGGCAGAGCCAGCAGCGTTTCGCTGTCGCTGCCCGCGGCCGGATGCAGCACCGGCTGTCCGGACACATCGGCCAGCCGCTTCGCGCTGGCCGCGCCGACGCAGGCCAGGCGCTTGCCGGACAGATCCAGGCCCGCCAATACCGGCCATCCCGCGTCTATCGCGCTGGGGCTGACCCAGAACAGCGCGTCGGCCTGCGCCGCCTGTCGCGGCAGCGCGGCCAGCGCGGCGGGCAGCGGCTCGATCTCCATCAGCGGCAGATGCTCCGCCTGCCAGCCCTCGGCGCGCAGTTTCCCGAGCAGGCCGGCGCACTGCGCCAGCGGACGAGCGGCGAGTACGCGTGTCATCGCCGGCTCAGCGCGGCTCGGCCAGCACCGCGTCTATCAGCGGACGGGCGCCGGCGTCGATCAGCTTCTTCGCCACCGCGCGGCCCAGCGCCTCGGCATAGTCTGCCGGCGCGCTGGCGCTGGCGGTCAGCACCACCGAGCCATCCGGATGGGCGACCAGTCCGCCCAGGGTCAGCGCGCCGTCGGCCAGGGTGGCGAACGCGCCCAGCGGCACCTGGCAGCTGCCGCCCAGCTCCTTGGCCAGCGCGCGCTCGGCGGCGGTACAGGCGCGGGTGTCCGGGTGGTTCAGCGGCGCCAGCAGCGCCAGCAGGTCGGCGCGGCCTTCGCGGATCTCGATGCCCAGCGCGCCTTGCCCCGCCGCCGGCAGGCTTTCCGACGGCGCGAGCTCGCCCTTGATGCGCTCGGCCAGGCCCAGGCGCTTCAGGCCGGCGGCGGCCAGGATGATGGCGTCGAACTCGCCGTCGTCCAGCTTCCTCAGCCGGGTCTGCACATTGCCGCGCAAGGGTTTCACCACCAGTTGCGGGAAGCGGGCGCGCAGCTGGGCCTCTCGGCGCAGGCTGGAGGTGCCCACCACGCTGCCGGCCGGCAGCTCGGCCAGGCTGTGGTAGCGGTTGGAGACGAAGGCGTCGCGCGGGTCTTCGCGCTCGCACACCGCGGCCAGCGCGAAACCGTCCGGCAGCGTCATCGGCACGTCCTTCAGCGAATGCACGGCCAGGTCGGCGCGGCCGTCCAGCAGCGCCTGCTCCAGCTCCTTGACGAACAGCCCCTTGCCGCCGATCTTGGACAGCGTCTTGTCCAGAATCTGGTCGCCCTGGGTGGTCATGCCCAGGATTTCCACTGCCAGGTGCGGGTACAGCGCTTGCAGCCGGGCCTGGATGTGCTCGGCCTGCCACATGGCCAGCCGGCTTTCGCGGCTGGCGATGACGATCTTGTCCATGAAACCGGATCCCAATAGAGAGGGTGTAATCAGCTCCGGATTCTACCACGCTGCCGTCATGGGCTTGGCCCGGTTGTTGCTGCGACGCAGCAAGATCAAGGCAAGACGCGGAAAAATGCCGTAGCGTGTCCACTACGGCGCGGAAGCTGCTTATGATGAATGTTTGCCCGCGGCTGGTGAGGCATGGCCATGGAGGCCGTGGCCATGCCTGACGAGTCGAACACGGGAACAAGAATATGAGCGATCACGACAAGGACCTGCCTCTGCGGGCCGACCTGGCCTGTCTGGACCGGCTGCTGTCGGAAGTGGTGGGCGAACAGGAGGGCGCGGTGGTGTCCGGCGCGGTGCAGGCGATCGCGCTGCGGCGCGGCGACGAGCGCAGCCATCCGCTGCCGCAATTGGCGCCGGAGGCGGCCGCCTCGCTGCTGCGCGCCTGCGGCCTGTACGCGCAGCTGTTCAACATCGCCGAAGACCTGCACCACAACCGCCGCCGCCGCGCCCACCAGTTGGCCGGCTCCGCGCCGCAGCAGGGCAGCCTGCCGCGCGCGCTGCAGCGGCTGCGCCAGGACGGCGTCAGCTTCCACGCGCTGCACCAGTTGCTCAGCCATGCCAGAGTGGGCGCCATTCTCACCGCCCACCCGACCGAGGTGCAGCGCCAGAGCGTGCTGGACGGCCACCGCGCGGTGCGCCGCTTCCTATCGCAGCTGAACGCGCCGGACCTGACGCCGGAAGAGCGCGAGGAGCTGGAGGCCAAGCTGAAGCGGGCCATCCTGGCCCTGTGGCAGACCTCCGAGATCCGCCACTTCAAGATGACGGTGCGCGACGAGATCACCAACGGCGTCGCCTACCACCCGCTGGCCTTCTTCGAGGCGCTGCCGGCGCTGTACCGCCGGCTGGAGCGCGAAATCGGCCAGCTGTGGGGCGAGGAGGCGCGGCTGCCGTCCTTCATCCGCGTCGGCAGCTGGATAGGCGGCGACCGCGACGGCAACCCCAATGTCGACGCCGGCCTGCTGCGCCACGCGGTGACGCGCCAGGCGCAGCAGGCGTTCGAACATTACCTGCAGGAGCTGAAGAGCCTGTACCGCGAGCTGTCGCTGTCGTCGCGGCTGGTGGAAGCCGGCGCCGAGGTGCTGGCGCTGGCCGAGCAGTCGCCGGACCAGGCGGTCAGCCGCGGCGAGGAGCCGTACCGCCGCGCGCTGGCGACGATGCAGGGCAAGCTGCGCGCCACGGCCCGGCTGCGCGGCGTCGAGCTGGCCTGCCGCTGGGACGAGCGCGCGCCCTACCGCGACCACCGCGAGCTGATCCAGGACTTGGCCAGCCTGTCCGCCTCGCTGCGCGCGCACGGCAGCGCGCTGCTGGCCGACGGCCGGCTGTCGCGGCTGATCCGCAGCGTCGACGTGTTCGGCTTCTTCCTGATGCCGCTGGACCTGCGCCAGCACGCGGCGGTGCACGAAGGCGTGGTGGCCGAGCTGTTCAGCGCCGCCGGCCTGGAGGAATACCGCGCGCTGGACGAGGCGGCGCGGGTGCGGGTGCTGACCCGCGAGCTGGCGACGCCGCGGCTGCTGTTCTCGCCCTACCTGCGCTACGGCGAGCAGGCGGAAAAAGAGCTGGCCATCTTCCGCGAGGCGGCGGCGATCCAGCGCGAGTTCGGCGTCGAGGCCATCGGCCAGTGCATCATCTCCAACTGCGCCAGCGTCAGCGACATCCTGGCGCTGGCCCTGCTGTGCAAGGAAGCCGGCCTGATCCGGCTGGAGGACGGCCAGCCGCGCGCCAGCGTCAACCTGGTGCCGCTGTTCGAAACCATCGCCGACCTGGAAAACAGCGAAACGGTGATGCGCGCGCTGTTCGCGCTGCCGTGGTACAAGCAGCTCTTGGACAGCCGCGAGCGGGTGCAGGAAGTGATGCTCGGCTATTCCGACAGCAACAAGGACGGCGGCTACCTGACCAGCCAATGGCAGCTATGGCAGGCGGAGACGCGGCTGGTGCGGGTGTTCGCCGACGCCGGAGCGCGGCTGCAGCTGTTCCACGGCCGCGGCGGCTCAGTCGGCCGCGGCGGCGGCCCGTCGTACGAGGCCATCGTCGCCCAGCCGGCAGGCAGCGTCGCCGGCCGCATCCGCATCACCGAGCAGGGCGAGGTGATCACCGCCAAGTATTCCGATCCGGCCATCGCCGGCCGCAATCTGGAAGCGCTGGTGGCGGCGACGCTGGAGGCCAGCCTGGGCAACATCCCGGGCGGCGAGGTGGACACCGCGCTGTTCGACGAGCTGTCGGCCAGCGCCTTCTCCGCCTACCGCGCGCTGGTGGAAACGCCGGGCTTCATGCAGTACTTCCTGGAGGCGACGCCGGTGACCGCGATCGCCCGGCTCAACATCGGCAGCCGGCCGGCCTCGCGCAAGAGCCTGTCGTCCATCGGCGACCTGCGGGCGATACCGTGGGTGTTCTCGTGGTCGCAGTCGCGGCTGATGCTGCCGGGCTGGTTCGGCGTCGGCTCGGCGGTGGCCGCCTACGTGCAGATGCACGGCGACGCCGGCCTGGCCAAGCTGCAGCATCTGTACCGCCACTCGCCGTTCTTCCAGGTGGTGCTGTCCAATATGGAGCAGGTGCTGGCCAAGGCCGACCTGGGCATCGCCCGCCGCTTCTCCGAGCTGGTGGACGACCGCGAGCTGGCGGCGCGGCTGTTCGGCGCGATCGAGGCCGAATGGCGCAAGACCCACGACGCCTTCTTCGCCATCACCGGACAGGCCGAGCTGCTGGAAAGCAACCCGACGCTGCGCCGCAGCCTGGAAACGCGGTTGCCCTTCCTCGACGCGCTGGGCCTGCTGCAGGCCGACTTGCTGGCCAGGCTGCGCGCCGAGCCGGAGGACGAGGAGACGCTGTACGCGATCCACCTGACCATCAACGGCACCTCGGCCGGCCTGCGCAACACCGGCTGAGCGCCCGCCGGGCACGGTATCGAGTTTCCTTGCTATTCGTCTGGAGGCCCGCCTCTAACCGGCGGGTGGTTGCCGACAAAAAGAACGCGGGGCCGGCAAAGCCGGCTCCGCGTCGCGGCAACCGCCGCGGCAGGAGCGCCGCCGCGGCGAAAACAGACTCAGCGCAGCTTGGCCGCCGGGCTGTCGCTGCCCAGCTCAACCGCGTAGGCCAGCGCCAGCTGCGAGAATTTCAACGCATGCTTGGCCTGGTTGCCGGAACTCGCCAGCGTGTCGTTGCGGCTATGGATGTAGGGATTGGAGTTGTTGAAGCTGGACTCGAACGGGAACGACGCCGCATAGCCCTGCGCGTTCCACGAAGCGTGGTCGGAGCAAGCGTAGCCGCACTGGCTGTAGCCAACCTTCAGGCTGGGCAGATACGTCTTGGCCAGATTGGCCAGGAAAGTGTTCTGCGCGGCGTTGGTGTAGTCGGTGAACAGGAAGATGTCCTGCGCGTCGCCCTGGTAGTTGGTCATGTCCAGCTGCAGCGCGCCGACCACCTTGGCCTGCTGCTGCTTGAAGCGCTTGGCGATGTCGGCCGAGCCGCGCAGGCCCACTTCTTCCGCCGCGTACGCCATGAACTTGATGGTGCGGCGCGGCTGGTAGTTGCCGGCCAGCAGCACGCGGATCACCTCGGTCAGGCTGGCCACGCCGGAAGCGTCGTCGTCGGCGCCCGGCGCGCGGCTGCTCTCGCCGGTGCCGCTGCCGACGGTGGAGTCCAGATGGCCGCCCAGCACGATGGTCTCGGCCGAGTTGTCGGTGCCCTTGATGGTCAGGATCACCGATTTCTGCGGCCAGCTGGCGTGGGCGAACTGCTCGACGATGACATCGCCGCGGCTGCCGGCCAGCTGCTTCCACTGGGCGGCGATCCAGTTGGACGCGTTGACGCCGTGGCTAGTGGTGTAGAAACGGTTCTGGTAGCTGGACAGCGACTGGATGGTGCCGAGGATGTTGCTGTCCTGCAGCTGCGGCAGCAGCTGGTTGACGGCGGCCTGGTTGTCTATCGCGTAGCTGGGCGCGACCAGGCCGGCAAGCGGCGCGGTCGAGCCTTTCAGCGCGGCCTGGGCTTCCTGCAGGTCGCGATGGACGATGAAGCCGCCGCAATGGCGCAGGTTTTCATGGATGGAGTCGGACAGTTTGGGCAGCAAGGCCTCGTCCACCTGAACCAGATGCACGGTTTCGCCGGCGGCGGCGCCCTTGGCGAGACGGCCATCCGCCGCCAGCTGGCGGCTTTCCCGGCTCTTGGCGCCGGCATCCAGCTTGCGCAGCAACTGGTAGCCCTGATCGCCTACCGAAATCCAGACCGGCTGGGCCTGGGCGGCGCCGGCCAGGCCCAACAGGACCAGCAAGGCGCTTTGACGCAGTTTCAACATATGAGGGACTCCCGAGCGAAGGCCGGCGCCTCACGGCGCCGGCCGGGCAGTCAGATGCGGCCCCGGACGGGGCCGCGTTGGCGACGATGGTTTATTGGCAAGTCACGCCGACTGCGGTGAAGGCCTTGGTGACGTCGGCGCTGTTGTAGCCGCGGGCATCGGCCGCCTTGACCACGCCGCAAGCGGCGCTGTTGTAGGTGGCGTTGGCGGTCCAGTACAGGCGGTTGGCGTCGACGAACACTTCAAAAGCCTTGCGGGTGTTCCAGTTCGGGCTGGTGGCGATCAGGTAGAACGCCTTGTTGTACACGCCGCTGGAGTAGTGCACGTCCAGACCGTTGTAGTAGTCCTTGGCGTTGCCGATCGACTGGCCGTCCTTGGTCGGATCGGCGAAGTAGCGCAGCGCGCCGGTTTTCTTGAAGATTTCCGCGCCGACCAGGAAGTCGTTCTTGCCCTTCATGTAATACTCGGCGGCTTCACCGGCCATGTCGGAGAACGCCTCGTTGATGCCGCCGGACTGGCCGCTATAGACCAGGCCCGAGTTCTGCTCGGTGAAGCCGTGGCTGACCTCATGCGCGGACACGTCCAGCGACACCAGCGGATAGAAGGTGCTGGCGCCATCGCCGAAGGTCATCGCGGTGCCGTCCCAGAACGCGTTCTCGTAGTTGCGGCTGTAGTGCACCTTCATCAGCAGCTTCTGGGTGATCGGCTTCAGGTTGAACCAGTCCTTGTACAGGTTGAACACCACGTTGCCGAAATAGTGCGCGTCGTTCAGCGGCGAGTAGGCGCCGTTGATGGCCTTGTAGGTATTGGTCGGGCAAGCGAACTTGTACGGGGTGGTGCCGCTGGTGCCGCCGTTGAGGTTGACGGTGGCGACGTTGCCGCTGTCCATCTTGCAGTCGCTGGTGACCACCAGCGGACCGTAGTCGGTGCCATACAGGTATTTGCCGGTCTTGGCGTTGCCGCCGGGGCCATTCGCCTCGGCATGGTTCAGACCTTCCCATTGCTTGAGCACCTGGCCATTGTTGGCGTCGATGATCAGATGCGGGCGGCTAGGCTCCTTGCCGTCGACCACGAAGGACACCAGGTAAACCAGCTGGGCGACGTTGCGCTCGTTCAGGCGCACCACCAGCTCGGCCTTGTCGTTGTAGGTGGGGTTGCCGTTGGCCTTCAGCGACTTGGCCTGGCTCAGCACCTGCGCGCCGCTCAGCGTCGGCTTGGCCGAAGCCAGATCCGACTGGATGCCGGCGATGTAGCTGCCGGACAGCTTGCCTTGCACCGCCTTCAGCGCGGCGGCCGGCTTCTCTTCCACCACGGCTTCGCCCCAGACCGGGACGCCCTGGTAGTACTGCTGGTAGCGGGTCACCACCTTGCCGGAGGCGAATTGGGTGCTGCGCAGCGGCTTCAGATCCGACTGGTTGACGCCGGCGAACGCCGTAGCGCTGCTGGCCTGGGCCTTGCCCAGCTTTTCCAGGTCGATACGCTCGGCAGCTATCGCCGAGGCGCTGAAGACAGCCAAAGCGGACAGGACCAAACCACGCAGCATCAGTTGCTGTTTTCTCATCACGGAACTCCAAATGTAGACGGAGCGGGACGGGATGCGTCCCGCGCAACACCGCCAGCTCATGGCCGGCGGTACCGGGAGCCGCGATCTGGCCGGGTCGGGTGGGTCGCTCCGCGGCGGAAACGCCGTCGGAGAAGGCGGATGGCCGCGACGGACGATGGTGGCCGCCGGCGCCATTCTGTGCGGGCCGTGCGCATCGTCTGCCGCCGCCGGCCGCCGCCCGGTACTGCTGCCGGACAGGCCTGCGACTAGCCTTGGGACGAGCTGGAAGCGTCTGCCACGCCTCCGGACTTAACCCGGATTATCCCGGCCCGTTAAATCCCAAATGCATAAATTATGTATTGGATTTTTCTTGCTGAGATTCATCTGTACTTTTGAGCAGTTGTCGCGATCCTTGCAAAAAAAGGCTGCGCTGAATCAATTGCCAATCAATGCATTACGTGATGATCTTGGAGTTCTGATTCAAACTGAAAAACAACAAATATTTACACATTGGTTTTTCTGTACCGGTCCTATTTGCAGAAATATGACACTTGCAGAAAAGCCATGCACCACGCGATGGCGAGAGCCGGCGAGGCCGAGAAATGGCAAAGGCCCGGTTGACCGGGCCTTTTCAATGGCAGGGGAGAGAAGCGGATCGCGAACACGGTCCGGAAGTCAGGGCGCGAGGCGGGAGCGGCGCCAGATGCCGTCAGGCTGCAATGTGTACAGCACCCGGTCGTGCAGGCGGCTGGGGCGGCCCTGCCAGAACTCGACCCGCTCCGGCGCCACCGCGTAGCCGCCCCAATGCGGCGGGCGCGGCACATTGATCGGGTGCCGGGCGCCGAACATCGCGGCGCGCGTCACCAACACGGCCTTGGACGCGATCTCGCTGCTCTGCTCGCTGGCCCATGCCCCCAGGCGGCTGGTATACGGCCGGCTGGCAAAGTAGGCGTCGGACACCTCCGGCGCCACGCGCGCGGCCTTGCCCTCCACCCTCACCTGGCGCTCCAGCTCCGGCCAGAAGAAATTCAAGGCGACGTAGGGATTGGCATCCAGCGCCAGCCCCTTGCGGCTGTGGTAGTTGGTGTAGAACAGCAGCCGGCCATCCTCCACGCCCTTCAGCAAGACGATGCGGGACGACGGCCGGCCATCGGCGCCGACCGCGGCGAGGTTCATCGCCGTCGGCTCCGGCACCTGCGCGGCGATCGCCTCATTCAGCCAGACTTCGAACTGCGCCGCCGCGTCGGGCAGGCAGTCTTCCGGCGACAATTCTTTCTTCGAGTATTCCAGACGGATATCGGCAAGGTTCAGCGACATGTTTCCTCCTTGGCCGTCCATCTTAGTCGAACGCGGCCGCGCCGGAAATGCGCGCGATCAATCCCCGCCCTCACGGGCGGGGAGCCCCGGCGCTCAGTTCAGCGCCTGGTTGATCACCGCCGCGATGCGGGCGCCGGCCTTGGCCAGCTGTTGGTCCACCAGCAAGCCGCCGGCGCGCAGATAGGTGTTGTCCAGATAGACCGGCGTGGACGGCGACGCGCCGCAGCTGAAGCCGGCCAGCGGGCCGTAGACGTCGGCGCGCGCGTACTGGTTGGACTCATGCACCCAGTCCATCACGCCGCCGCCCTGCCAGCCGGCGACGTTGCGCTGGTACCGCTGCAGATCGCTGGCGGCCCAGGCCTTCTCGTTGGCGCCGTTCAGTTCCTGCTGCACCAGCGCGGTGTCCCACACCGAGTGCAGATTGCTGACCTTCTTGCTGCCCGGCAGCTGCACCTTGAAGTCGTTGCCGCCGCGGTCCAGGTTGTCGGCCGCGTGCAGCGGCTGGTGGATGTCGCCCACCATGTGGATCAGGAAGGTCAGCGCCTGCGCGCGGTCGGCCTTGCTGGCGGCGCGGTCGGCCAGCACCTTGCGGTAATGGTCGATCTGGTTGGACGCGCAGTTGCCGTCCGGGCACTCGTCCTCGGTCACGCCGCTGCACACCGGCTCGTCGTTGTAATGCCACTGGTCGGAGCCCGGCAGGGTCTGCTTCAGATCCTGCTTGTGCTGGTCCATGTACAGCGCCAGCTGGGCGAAATCGGCGTTGGGAACCAGCTTGGCCACTTCGGCCTTGGCCTTGGCGCTCAGCAGTTGCTGGGCGATATAGCCGGTGATGCGGTGGCCTTCCTGGCCCCAGGCCAGCGCCTGGGCGCTGCTGGCGGCGAAAGCGGCGGACAACAGCAGTGCGAGTGCCTTCTTCATGTTCTCTCCCGGATGATTGCTTTTGTTTTGATGGCTGGCGAAATGCCAGCGCGGCGCATCATACGGGACAAATATGAAAATTGGATAAATATTTTCACATCGAACTAGTTCTACAATTTATTTTCCATTTGTGAAATATTTTAAATCAATTATTTGCGTAAGCTCCCAAGCTGCCTCCCCCTTTCCATGCGCACTCCAGCAGCATCGTTTCCAGCGCGTGCAAGGCCGGCTGGCGCGCCTGCCGGCGGCGGATCAGCAGGGTCGGCGCGCGGGACAGGTCGTCCGGCAGCGCGTGCGTCGACACCTGGGCCGCCATCTGCGGCATGCTGTCCAGCAAAGCCTGGGGCAGCAAGGCCAGGCCCATGCCGCAAGCCACGCAGCTGAGCATCGCATGGTAGGAGCCCAACTCGACGATGCGCCGCGGCTGCACGCCCTGGCGCCGCAGCCAAGCCTCCAGCCGCTGGCGGTACGAGCAGCCGCTGCCGAAGGTCAGCAGCGTGGAGTCGGCCAGTTCTTCCAGCGACGGCGCGCCCCGCGCGGCGGCGGCCACCAGCACGATATCCTCCACCGCCACCACGATCTGCTCCAGCCTGTCGTCGTCCAGCGGCCCGCTGACCAGCGCCGCGTCCAGCCGCCCGTCCAGCACCCCGATGGTCAGGGTCCGCGACTCCCCGGTCTGCAACTCCAGATGCACCGCCGGATAGCGCGCGTGGTAATCGGCCAGCACCGGCGCCAGCCTGGCCGCTGCCGTGCTCTCCATCGCGCCCAGCCGCAGCCGTCCGCTGGGCGCGGCGTCCGCCATCGCCAGCCTGGCCTCCTCGGCCAGGTCCAGCAGCCGCTGGGCGTAATCGTTGAGCCGCCAGGCGGCGGCGGTGGGCACCAGCCGCTTGCCCTCGCGCAGAAACAGCGCCACGCCCAGCTTGTCCTCCAGTTGGCGCAGCCGGGTGGTGACGTTGGACTGCACCCGGTGCAGCCGCTGCGCGGCGCGGGTGATGCCGTCCTCCTGCAGCACCGCCTGGAAGATTCTCAGCTCGTCCAGTTCCATCATTCTTTTCCAGAGATTATTTCAATCACAATAATTCATTTTTTAAGAATAATGAAGCGGTCTAGGATGCGGGAAACCCATCTGGAGAATCACCATGACCTCACCAAGCATCAGGCAGGGCTATCTGGCGGCGGCCGGCGCCGTCGCCATCTGGACCGGCTTCAACATCGTGTCGCGGCTGGCCGGCAAGAGCGCGCTGGCCGGCACCGACATTCTGGCGCTGCGCGTCGGCACCGCCGCGCTGATCCTGCTGGCCTGCGGCGGCCTGCCGCGCGGCGCGCTGCGCGACGCCCGGCTGTGGCTGCTGACCTTGCTCGGCGGCCTCGGCGTCAGCATCTTCGCCTATTGCGCGTTCAAATTCGCGCCGGCGGCGCACGGCGGCCTGCTTCTGCCGGGGCTGCAGCCCTTCCTGGTGGCGCTGGCCGCCTGGCCGCTGCTGGGGGAGGCGCCGCAAAAACACAAGCTGCCCGGCTATGCGCTGATCGCGCTGGGCCTGCTGCTGAGCGCGCTGCCGCAGTTGGGCGGACACGATGCCGGCCAGGCCTGGATAGGCGATCTGATGTTGCTCGCCGCTTCGGTCAGCTGGGCGGTGTTCGGCGTGCTGGCCCGGCGCTGGGGCTTCGCGGCCTGGCCGCTGACGCGCGCGATCACCATCATGGCCGCGCTGCTCTATCTGCCCGTCTATCTGCTGTGGCTGCCCAAGCATCTGGCGGAAGCCTCCTGGGGCATGCTGGCCTTCCAGGCGCTGTACCAGGGCGTGGGCGCGGCGATCCTGGCGATGCTGTTCTACCTGCGGGCGGCGGCCGTGCTGGGCGCGGTGAAGATGGGCGTGCTGTTCGCGCTGATTCCGATTCTGGCCGGCCTGCTGGCCGCGCCCCTGCTGGGCGAGCCGCTGACCGCCAGCCTGGCGGCAGGCCTCGTCAGCGTCAGCCTGGGCGCCTGGCTGGCGGCGCGGGAACGGCGCGACGAGAGGCGGCCGGTCTCAGCGGCCGCCGCGTGCAAGGCCTAGCCGGCCCTCTCAGCGCAATCGGGCGCGCCGGACGCGAAAGCGGCCCCTCAGGGCCGCTTGGCGAAATCGCAGAGCTCAGTAGCGGCGCGCTTGCGCCCCGGCGATCTCTTCCACCTTCCAGCCTTCCTCGCGCGCGTCGAGGAACTGGATGATGGAATCGACCGACACCGTCTGGATGCGATCGGCGAAACGCAGTTCGTTGGGGTGGTCGTCGAAGGCGACGTTGGCCTTGAACATGCGGCCGCCCAGCCGGGTCATCGGCCCCAGCTTCAGCTCGGTGGGCTGGTAACCGTTCAGTTTCAGCCACATCTGCGCCTGCTCGCGGCTGCGTATCGCCGTCTCGTGGCTTTCCGCCGCCACCAGTTGCTCCAGCACCCAGACATTGGAATTCTCGTAACGGGTGGAGAACGGGTAGGCCAGCAGGTTGTACTTCGCGGTGTGCAGCTCGCGCAGCTTGGCCGGCTGGTTCAGCCGCGCCAGCAGCCGCGACGCCACCTGGGGCGGCGGCACCAGCGCCACCGAGTCGAAACGGAACATGTCGTCGAGGAAGAAATTGCCCAGGCCTTCGTACCACAGCTCGGAGCGGTCGGTGCCGCAATCGTTCAGCAGATGCGCCACCCGCCAGCGGCGGTCCGGCTCGGTGCGGTAGACAATGCCGGCATGGGTGTAGCGCAGATTGTACTGGCTGAGGTCCTGGCCCATCCGGCCCAGCACCACCACGTCGCTGCCCAGCTGGTCCAGCCGCTGCTGCACTTTCTGCGCGGTCTGCATCGCCATGCGGAAAGTCTCCGGCGTCAGCGGCTTTTCCTCGCAGCTCTGGCCGGCGACGGCCAATGCCGGCAGCGTCAGCGCGAGCGCGGCAAGCAAGCGCGCCGGCTTCATCCCGGAATCCTCGAATGCTCCAGCAGCGCCTCGCCCACCTTGTTGGGGATGAAGGCCAGCACCTTGCCCGAGGCCACCAGCAGCGTGCCGCTGGCGGTGGCGGTCACCTGCACCGCAGCGCCGACCGCCGCGCCGGACGCCTTCACCGCGGAGCCGGAGGCCTTGACCAGCAGCTTGGCGCCGCCCTGCACCGAGTCCAGCGTCAGTTCCGCCACGTCGCCTGCGCCCTGAACGATGCCGGCGATCACATAGGCGCTGCCGGTCACCGCCAGCACCGGGCCCAATGCCGATTCGCCATGCCCCTGCGACGCGCCGCCCACGCTCACCACCGGCGCGGCCAGGATGGACAAGGCCCCCATGCCTATGGTTTGCGAGCCGTTATTGCCGATGGAGGGATCCGCCAGCGCGGGCCAGGAAGCGGCCAGCAGCACAGCGCCGGCCAACAGGGAGTAACGCGACATGATGCAACCTTGGTGTCATGAAGATGGCTGCCATCATGCCAATTCAATTGTAAACAGGCAATTGTCCCATTACCGGACATCGCCGCGCAGCAAGGCCAGCAACGCCTCGCCGTCCAGCCTGCCGCTGGCGTCGCCGCCGGCCAGCAGGCTATCGGCCAGCGCGCGCTTGTCGCGGTGCAGCTCGACAATCTTTTCTTCGATGGTGCCGGCAGCCACCAGCCGGTACACCGTCACCGGCCGCTGCTGGCCCATGCGGTAGGCGCGGTCGGACGCCTGGTCCTCCACCGCCGGGTTCCACCACGGGTCCAGATGGATCACGTAATCGGCGGCGGTGAGGTTGAGGCCGGTGCCGCCAGCCTTCAGGCTGATCAGGAACATGTCGCCATCGCCGGCCTGGAAAGCGTCCATGCTGGCCTTGCGCTGCTTGGTCGGCGTGCTGCCGTCCAGATAATGGAAGCGGACGCCTTGCTGCTTCAGGTGCTCGGCCGCCAGCGCCAGGTGGTCGACAAACTGGCTGAACACCAGCGCCTTGTGGCCGTTGTCCAGCAGCTCCTCGCAAATCTCGGCGAAAGCCGCCAGCTTGCTGGCCGGCAGCGCGCTGTCGGGCTGCGTGAGCTTGGGATGGCAGCAAAAGCGGCGCAACCGGGTCAGCTCGGCCAGCGCCTGCATGCTCTGGCCGCCGGCGGCGGGATCGGCCTCCGCCACGCGGGCCAGGGCCTCCTGCCGCATCGCTTCGTAAACGTGGCGCTCCTGCTCGGACAATTCTATCAAGCGCGTGGTCTCGGTCTTGGGCGGCAATTCGGTCAGCACCTCGCGCTTGGTGCGACGAAGCAGATAGGGCTGGATCAACGCTTTCAGCTGCGCGCGCGCGGTTTCGTCACCGTCGGCGATCGGCTGGGCGTAGCGCTGCTCGAACTGCGCCAGATTGCCGAGCAGCCCAGGCGCGATGAAGCGGAACAGGCTCCACAGCTCGCCCAGATGGTTTTCCACCGGCGTGCCGCTGGCCGCCAGGCGGAAATCGGCGCGCAGGCTTTGCGCCACCTGGGCGCGCTGGCTCTGCGGGTTCTTGATCGCCTGGGCCTCGTCCAGCACCACCGACGCCCAATGCACGTCGCAAAACGCCTCGGCCTCGCGCTGCAGCAGGCCGTAGCTGACCACCACCAGATCGCCGGGGCCGACATCGTCCAGCCGGCGCTGCTGATGGTAGGCGCGCAAGCGCAGGCTGGGCGCGAAGCGGGCGGCCTCGGCCAGCCAATTCAGCGCCACCGAAGTCGGCGCCACCGCCAACTGCGGCCCCAGGTGGGCGCGGGTCAGCAACAAGGACAGCGTCTGCACCGTCTTGCCCAGGCCCATGTCGTCGGCGAGGCACGCCCCCATGCCCCAGTGCGCCAGCCGCGCCATCCAGGCAAAGCCTTGCAGCTGGTAAGGCCGCAGCGTGGCGTTCAGCGTCGCCGGGACCTGGGGATCGAAAACAGCCGCCTCGCGCCAGCGCGCCGCCTGCCGCTGCCAGCCGTCGTCGCCGTCGAACCGCCCGGCGTCCTCGCCCAGCGCCTGCAGGCGCGGACCGGCCAGCGGGCTGATCGCCAGCCCGTCCGGGCCGGCATGGTCGATCATGCGGGCCAGTTCGCCCAGCCGCTCGCCCAGGCTGCCGGACAGCATCAGCCAGTCGCCGTCGGACAGTTGCAGATACTTGCCCTTCTGGCTGGCCAACGCCGCCAGCAGATGGCGCAAGGTCAGGATGCGGCCGTCGTCCAGCTCCAGCTCGCCGTCGGCCTGCAGCCAGCCGCCGCGCTTCTTCACCTTGAGTTTGAGCTGCGGCATGCCGTCGGCGGCGGCCAGGCGGATCTTGTCGCCATGCGGCCACAGGCAGGCGACACGCGCCTCGCCGGCCGCCTGCAACTGCGCCAGCAAGGACAAGGCCGAATGCTGATCGGAAAACAGCCAGCCGTCGCCGTCGCGCTGGCCGCGTCCTATCGCCGGGCAGGCCTCGCGCAGCGCGCGCAGGCGGGCAGCCTCATCGGCCAGGTCGCGGACGAATTGGCGGTACTCGCCGTCGATATCCAGCACCAGGCCGGCCGCGCCGCGGCCCGGCGCGCTCCAGGCGGCGGCCGGATGCGGCTTGACCTTCAACTGCAGCCGCAGGCCTTCCGGCTGGCGGGTCAGCAGGGCGTACAAGGCCGGATCTGCCGCTTCGCTGGGCAGTTCCGGATCGAACGCCGGACTAGCGTCCACCAGCGGCAGGCCGGGCGCGACATCGCGTATCGCCTCCAGCACCCGCTGCCGCGCCTGCCAGGGCACGGCCAGGCCGTGGCCGACCAGATCGGCCAGCGCCTTCAGCTCATCGGTCAGCTGGTAGACCAGCAGCCGCTCCGGCTGCGGCCGTTGCCACAAAGCGCCGCCGCAACCGGCCAGGCCTTCCGGCAGCAGCTTCAGCCGCAACTCCGCGCCGACCCGCTTCATCTGCAGCGCCGCTTGGCCGGCCTCGACGCGGATGCGACGCGCCGGCGCGTCGGCGTCGAACAGCAGCGGATGATCGATCAAGGCCGGCAGCAACGGCGCGGCGTCGATCAGGCCGGCGTCGCCGTCGTGCCTCTCCAGCAGGGCCAGCAGCTGGCGCAACAGCGGCAGGTCGTGCGGCCGCACCGCCTCAGCCTGGTCTTGCAGCAGGCCGGACAGCGAACAGGCGCGGCCGCGGCTCCAGCCATCGGGGCCGGCGGTTTGCAGCAAGGGCTGCAGCTGGGCGCCGGAGTCGGCCAGGCGCAAGCGCCAGATCAGGCGGGAAGAGGGTTGCGGTTCGGTCATTGCGCATCGAGAAACGGAAGGTGGGGCCGATGTTGCCGGATTCGGCCCGCGCTGCAAAGCCGTAAAAGACAACGGCGGCCTAAGCCGCCGTTTCCTATCGCATCCAGAGGCGCTTACTGCTGCGCCGCCGGTTCATGATCGCAACCGCCGGGCTGGATCGCCTCGTTGCGCAAGCGCTGGTACTGCTTGCCGTCCCAACGCCAGACCGACTCGCAGAAGCCGTTGCCGGACAGGCGGATATCATGGTACGGATTGTCCGAGTCGCTGTCCGGACCATCAGTCACCACGACGAACTTGGTCGCCGGCACGCCGAAGCTGGCGCGCAAGTGCCCGTCATCATCACGGTCGAAAGCCCAGATGCTCTGGCCTACGCTGCCGGAGGTGCAACTGTCCCCGCCCCGTATCCAGATTTCGTTATGGTCTTCCTTGTGGCTCTTGGTATACCAGCCGCTCAGGCGGAACGGCGTGTGGCACTTGTCGGTGACGAAGCCCCAGGTGTCCTGGTCCTTGATCACATAGCTCACGCCCAAGGCAGCCAGCACTTCCTTCAGATCGGCGTCGGACAAAGCGTTGCCGTCGTCGAACAAGGCGGCGTTGGCGTCGGCGGGGGGCTGGCTGGACGAGGCGCTCTGATCGTCTCCTTCGTCATCCGGCTCATCGCTGCTGTCTTCCGACCATTCGGTGTAGCGGTCGGAACACGCCTGCCCCTCGCATTGATACGACCATTCCTTTTCGTCAAACCGGAAGTGGAATGAGCCCGCTCTCTTACCCCCAGTGATCTTTAGCGTCAGCGGGTGGAAGCCACGCGGATCGGTCTGCGAATCTGCCCGGTAATCGAAGCGCGCGTCGCCGTCGTCGGGCAGCGCGCCGAATATTTGGCCAGCAATGCTGACTACATCCTTGCCATGAGCGGCGAGCAACTGCGGAAATCCCTTCCCTTTGTCACTCCCCTCGACCAGCCAAGCCATGTCGCCCTTGGCATTCAGGCGGATCAGGCGAGAATCGGCCGGCGCGAGAAAGTTATGGTTGCGGAAGGGAAGGATCAGGCCGGAAGCCTGCGCCTCATGAGTTTTGCCATCGAAAATGAAGGCTCCCAGCCGCGGGTCCGCGCCGCCTGCGACGCCGTCCTCGGATTCGCTGGAGCCATCGCCGCCCGCCAGCAGATACAGCTTGCTGCCTTCCACGGTTTCCACCCGGTCCAGGCTCACCGGCTTCATGCAGAAATACATGTAATCGCTGGTCACCTTCCAGCAACGCTGCTTGGGATCGTAGCTGCCATGCCCGTACATCTTATCGAGCAAGGCATCCGCCAGTTGGCTGTTCTGCTCCTTGGCCAGATCCAGCCGCTCGACGCGGCCCTCGCCTCGCGTCATCACCCAGTAAGCCGCGCCGATCAGGCCCAGCAGCGCGATGGCCGCCGCCACCAGCGCGATCCAGTGTTTCTTGTTTAATTTCACGGAATATCCTTGAGTAGCCCAGGCAAGAAGCCCGGACAAGAAAGGCCGGAGGACCAAACTCCGCCGGCCTCCCAGTCTTATTCGCCGCCGCAGCCGCCCGGCTGGGTGGCGATGTTCTTCAGATGGGCGTACTGGCTGCCGTTCCAGCGCCACACCGCCTCGCAGAAACCGTTTCCGGACAGGCGGATGTCGTGGTAGCCGTCTGTCGCGTCGTCGGTGACGGTGGCTTGTTTGGCCGGCAGGCCCAGATTGGCGCGAAGGTGGCCGTCCTCGCCGCGGATGAACAGCCAGATGCTGTGCTCGGTATTGCCGGAGGTGCAGCTGTTTCCGCCTTGCAGCCATAACATGTTGCGATTGTCCTCATACCCCTTGACCACCTCGGCCGACAGCGGGAAGGGCTTCGCGCATTCGGGCGTCACAAAGCCCCAAGTTTGCTGGTCCTTCACCACGAAAGCGGCATTAACCGCGGCCAGGACGTCCTTCAGATCGGCGGCGGACAGCTCGGTGCCGTCGCTGAACAAAGCCGCGTTGGCATTGGCCGGCGGCTGATCCGTGCTGCCGCCCTCGTCATCCTGCTGGCTCATGGGCTGGGCCTCGGGAATGCCCTCCTTCTTGCTGCAGGCCACGTCGGCGCAGACGTATTTCCATTTCTGGCTGTCGAAGCGAAACCTGAAGCTGGCCACCTGTTTGTGCTTGTCGTCGCTGACCTTCAGCAACAGCGGAAACACCTTGGCGTCAGCCTGGGCGGCGTCCGACAGGTATTCGAATTTCAGCTGCTCCGCCATGCCTTCTTCCTTGCCAAAAACATCGCCGGCGATATCGACGATCTTCTTGCCCTTGGGCGCGAACATCTGCGGGAAGCTGGAGCTGGCACCCATCTGTTCGTCGTATCCCTCGGCCATCCATGCCATATAACCGGTTTTGGACAGCGCCAGAAGTTTGACCGCATCGGCATCGGGAGCCGAGCCCGAGCCGCTGACAAACGGCAATTCGCGGTCTCCAGCAATCAGTTGCCCGGTTTTCGCCTGAGTAATGAAGGCGCCGGCCAATCCTTCGGTATCCGCATGCGTGCCATCCGGATGGCTGCCCCCGGCAAACAGATAGAGCCGTTCCTCGCCATCTGCCTGCACCCTGTCCAGCGTCACCGGACGCATGCAGTAGGTGAATGCATCCCCATCGATCTTGTGGTCGATGTTCCAGCATTTCTCCTTGCCGTCGTACGCGTCCTTGCCGTACATCTTGTCCATGATGTCACTGGCCAGTTGCTTGCCGGGCTCGCCATCCAGCGCCAGCCGTTCCATCTGCACCGCCTGGTGCGACTTCCAGTACTTCCAGCCGCCGAAACCAGCGGCCAGCAGCAGGACCACGCCAGCCAGCAACGCGAGTTTTTTCTTATTTTCCATATCGTCTCAATCCGAATGATTCAATGCCAATTGAAGAAATAAGCATCAATAAATTTGACTTGTCATTCTATCAGGATGAATGGAAAACGTGTCCGCCCAGCAATGCCAATGAAATGAAAATGGCGACTGAGCTTGTCGAGGAAAAAGAGAATGCGCGATTATCGCCCACATGCGAAAACGGCGGCCTCGGCCGCCGTTCCTGTGAGCTACGCGCTGCCGCCGTCGCAGCCGCCGGCCTGGGTGGGGATGTTCAGCAGATGGATGAAGGCCTTGCCGTTCCAGCGCCACAAGCGGTCGCAAAAGCCCGCCGAGCCCACGCGCAGATCATGCACGCCCGCCGACACATCCCGGGTGCGGCGCACCTCGGCAGCCGGCATGCCCAGATTGGCGCGCAGGCGGCCCCCGCCGTCGCGGACGAAGACCCAGACGGAAGCGCCGGCCGCGCCCGAGGTGCAGCCATTGCCGCCGCGCACCCATAACTGCTCTTGTCCGCCGTCGCGTTCGAAATGGCCATTCAATGGGTAAGGATCGTCGCAACCGTTCGGGCCGACGAATCCCGCTTCGCCGTCCTGCGAGACATAGCGCATGTCCAGCTGCGCCAATACATCTTGCAGATCGACATCCGACAGCTTGCGCCCCTTGCCGAACAAGGCCTCGTTGGCATCGGCCGCCGGCATGTCCGGCCCCTGGACCTGCGCCTCGCGCTCCGGCCGCGTCGGCAGGCCGGCGCGCACCCGGCAGTCGACATCGGCGCAAACATATTCCCAACGACGGCGGTCGAAGCGGAAATCGAAGCTGGCCAGCTGCTTGCCTTTGCCGTCGCGGACAATCGCCGACAGGGGATAGGCCGCGGCCTCGCCCCGGGCGCTGTCGAGCTGGTAGGCGAACTTCAGCCCGGCGACGGTATCGGCGTCGCGGCCGAACACGTCGCCGCCGATTGCCACCACCTTGTCGTCCTTGGGCGCGTAAAACTGCGGGAAATCCTCGGATGCGTCGCGTCCGGCAGCGAACCAGCCCATATAGCCATCGCGGGACAAACGCAGCAGCTGCGCCTGCTCGGGACCGGCGGCGCGGCGATTGAGAAAATCCAGCTCGCGGCTGCCGGCGATAGGCGCCAGGGTATCGGCGTCGGCGACGAAGGCGCCGGCCAGACCGCTCAGGTCTTCGTCGCGCGCGGCGTCTTTGCTGCCGCTGGCGAACAGATACAGCCGGCGTTCGCCGCCGGACACGACGCGGTCCAGTGCTACTGGCCGCAGGCAGTAATCGCCGCCGTCCTCGCGCAGATAATGCCAGCAGTCCCGCTGCGGATCGCGCTGCTCGCTGCCGTAAGCGCGATTCATGATGGCCGCCGCCAGCCTCCGCGCGGATGCGTCGGCCAGCGCCAATCTCTCCACTTTGACCTGATCGCCGCCTCGCAGCAGCAAGCCTCCGGCCAGGATCGCGGCCGCCAGCGCGACGCCGCCGGCGGCCAGGCGCAGCCTGGTCTTCCTTTCCATCCACATCCCCTTCACTGCCGCAATGTCCCGCGGACCCATCGGGTCCGAATCTTTTTTTCATTCGGGGCAATATTACCAACTCGCCTCGTTTTTTCCAGCGCCATGAAAAAAGGGAGCCGAAGCTCCCTGGTTCCTCACCCGCGCGAATCGTTCAAATGCGCGCGAAAGCCCTGCCGGCGGCCGCGAGAGTTTGTTCGATCATGCCGTCGCTGTGCGCGGCAGAAACGAAGCCGGCCTCGTAGGCGGACGGCGCGAAGTAGATGCCCTCGTCCAGCATCGCGTGGAAGAAGCGCTTGAAGCGCTCGATGTCGCAACCGGTGGCTTCGGCATAGGACTTGGGCGCCTTGTCGCTGAAGTAGAAGCCGAACATGCCGCCGACGCTGTCGGTGGACAGCGTGACGCCGGCTTGCCGCGCTTCTTCGGCCAGGCCTTGGGCCAGGCGCGCGGTGCGCTGTCCCAGCGTTTCGTAGAAGCCGGGCTGCTGGATCAGTTTCAGCGTCGCGAGGCCGGCGGCGACGGACAGCGGATTGCCGGACAGGGTGCCGGCCTGGTAGACGGTGCCCAGCGGCGCGATCTTGCCCATGATGTCGGCGCGGCCGCCAAAGGCCGCCAGCGGCATACCGCCGCCCACCACCTTGCCCAGCGTGGTCAGGTCCGGCGTGACGCCGTGCAGGCCCTGGGCGCAGCCCTTGGCCACGCGGAAGCCGGTCATCACTTCGTCGTAGATCAGCACCGCGCCGTGTTGCTCGGTCAGGCTGCGCAGCGCCTGCACGAACTCGGCCGACGGCTGGATCAGATTCATATTGCCGGCGATAGGCTCCAGGATCACGCAGGCGATCTTGTCGCCGATCTCGGCGAAGGTGCGCGCCAGCTGCTCGACATCGTTGTATTGCAGCACCAGCGTGTGCTTGGTGAAGTCGGCCGGTACGCCGCCGGAGGACGGGTTGCCGAAAGTGAGCAGGCCGGAGCCGGCCTTGACCAGCAGGCTGTCGGAATGGCCGTGGTAGCAGCCCTCGAACTTGACGATCAGGTCGCGGCCGGTGAAGCCGCGCGCCAGGCGAATCGCGGTCATGGTCGCCTCGGTGCCGGACGATACCAGCCGCACCTGCTCGACGGACGGCAGCAGCTTGCAGATCTCCTCGGCGATCACCACCTCGCCCTCGGTCGGCGCGCCGAAGGACAGGCCGCCGACGGCGGCATCCTGCACCGCCTTCACCACCTCGGGATGAGCATGGCCGACGATGGCCGGGCCCCAGGAACCAACGTAATCCAGATACTGTTTGCCGTCGGCGTCCCAGAAATAGGCGCCCTCGGCGCGGGCGACGAAGCGCGGCGTGCCGCCGACTTGGCCAAAGGCGCGCACCGGCGAATTGACGCCGCCTGGGATCACTTGCTTGCCACGTTCGAACAGTTCCAGATTGCGGGACATGAGGTTTTCCTTGTCTGGCGGCGCGGGCCGCGCCGCGGAATATGGGGATGCGCGGCGGAGCGTTCGGGTGCCGCCGGACGCGGTCATTCTACATGATCGCCGGCCCGACCGGGACCGCCGCCGGCCCTCGCCCTCCGCTGTTCCGCCGCGGCCGCCGCCGGGGAGTCCTGCACGATGCGCCCTTGCTCCAGCACCACCACCCGCTCCGCCATGGCGATGGTTTCCGGCCGGTGGGCGACCAGGATGCGCGTCATGTCGATATCCCGCACCGCGGCGTTGACCAGCTGCTCGTTCCATACGTCCAGGTGGCTGGTGGCTTCGTCCAGCACCAAGAGCCGCGGCTGCTTGTACAGCGCCCGCGCCAGCAGCACACGCTGCTTCTGGCCGCCGGACAGGCCGGAGCCGATGTCGCCGACCAGGGTGTTGTAGTTCATCGGCATCGCCATGATTTCGTCGTGGATGGCGGCGAAACCGGCGCAACGGCGGATGCGCTCTTGGTCCGGCTGCGGATCGAAAAAACAGATGTTGTCGGCGATGGAGCCGGAGAACAGCAGATCGTCCTGCATCACCGTGCCCAGCATCTGGCGATAATTGCCCAGGCCCAGCTGCCTGAGCGGCACGCCGCCCACCAGCACCTCGCCCTCGGTCGGCTCCATCAGACCGAGGACCAGCTTCAGCAGCGTGGTCTTGCCGCAGCCGGAGGCGCCGGTGACGGCCAGGCACTGGCCGGCCGGAATCGCCAGGCTCAGTTCGCGCAGCACATAGGGCTCGCTGTCGGAATAACGGAAGGAAACATTGCGCAGTTCGATCGCCGCCTGGACATGGGCCGGATCGATCTCGACGTCGTTCAGCTCCGGCTCCGGCTCGGTCAGCAGGATGTCGGCGACGCGCTCGCCGTGCAGCCGCAGCATGCGCAGCTCGAACAGCTTGTCGATCAGCGCGGCGATGCGCTGGCTGAACTGGTCCTTGTAGCTGAGGAAGGCGAACAGCATGCCCACCGAGAAGCGGCCATCCATCACCGCCAGCGCCGCCAGCCACACCACCACCACCCGCTCGGCGTTGAACAGCAGCGCGTTGGCGGTCTGGAACGACAGGCTGAGCCGGGCGATGCGCAGGTCGGCGTTGAACTGCTCGGCCAACGCGTTCATCCAGCCGATGCGCCGCTCCTCCTGGCGGCCGAACAGCCTCACGCTCTGCGCGCCGCGCGCCGACTCGATGAAATGGGTATTCTGCCGCGACGCGTGGATGATCTGCTCGGCCGTCGCTTCGCGCAGCGCGCGGAAGATGCTCCAGCGCAGCAGCGCGTACAGCGCCACCGCGATCAGGCTCACCATGGCCAGCGGCGCGCTGTACAACAGCATCACGATCAGCGTGGCGATCACCAGCAGGCCGTCTATCACCCCCTCCACAAACTGGGTGGTCAGGCTTTTCTGTATGGTCTGGATCGAGCCGAAACGCGAGGTGATGTCGCCCAGGTGGCGCTTCTCGAACCACGGCAGCGGCAGGCGCATCAGGTGGGCGAAGGCGTTGCCCAGCCACTGGAAATTGAGGCTGGTGGCCAGCGCCGTGGTTGCCCAGGAACGCACCGCGCCTATCAGCGTCTGCAACAGCACCAGCAGCAGAAAACCGATGCCCAGCACGGTGATCAGGTCGCGGTCGGCCGCCACCAGCGCCTCGTCCACCACCCACTGCAGATAGAACGGCGCGGCCAGCGCGCATACCTGCAGCGCCAGGCCCAGCAGCAGCAACTGGAGCAAGCCGCCGCCCAGGCCGTCCACCCGGCCCATCAGCGACAGCAGGCTGAACTGCAGCTTCTCCTCGGTCTTGCGGAACGAGGTGTCCGGCGTCAGCTCCAGCGCCACCCCGGTGAAATGCTTGGACGCCTCATCCAGGCTCAGCTTGCGCTCGCCCACTCCCGGATCGTGAATGACGATGTGTCGCGCCGCCACCTGTTTCAACACCACGAAATGGTTCATGTCCCAATGCAGCACGCAGGGCAGCTTCAACTGCGGCAGGTGCTGCAGGTCCAGCTTCAGCGGCCGCGACGCCAGGCCCAGCCCCTGGGCCATCGCGATCAGGCTCTTCAGCGTGCTGCCCTTCAGCGACACCGAGAAACGGCGGCGCATATTGGCCAGGTCGATGCGGTGGCCCCAATAGCCGGCCACCATCGCCAGGCTGGCCAGGCCGCATTCGGCAGCCTCGGTCTGCAGCAGCAGCGGCAGCCGGCGGCGGCCCCAGAATCGCAAGGTCGGTTGCTGATGGCTCATCTCACACCTTTCCGCTGATGCTGTAGAGCGGCTCCAGCACCCATTCGTACAGCTTGCGCCGCTCCAGCAGCACGCTGGCGTCCAGCGCCATGCCGGCCTTCAAGGACTGGTTCTGGCCGTAGGTGATGACGCTCTGGCGCTCCAGCTTCACCCGCACCCGGTACAGCTGCTCGCCGGAACCGCCCTGGCCGCCGGGCAGATACAGCTCCTCCGGCCGCAGCGCGCTGCGCGACACCTCGCGCACCGTGCCCTTGAACTGGCCGAACTTCTGGTAGGGATAAGCCTGGTAGCGGATCAGCACCGCCATGCCCGGCTTGACGAAGCCGGCGGCGCGCGACGGCGCGTACAGCTCCGCCTCCAAGGGCGAGCCGGCCGGCGACAGATTCGCCAGCGTCTGTCCTAACGCCACGGTCTGGCCAGCCTGGGCGGCGATGCCGCTGACCATGCCGGCTTGCGGCGCGCGCACCAGCAGCTTGCGCTTGGCTTCGTTCTCGGTCAGGTCCTGCTCCAGCTCCGCCATGCCGCGCTGCGCCGCCGCCTCATCGCGTTTGGCTTGCAGCTGCAGGTCGCCCAGATCGGACAAGGCCGTGTCGTGGTCGCTCTGCAAGGCGGCGCGGCCACGCTGCAGGTCGGCCAGCTTGGTCTGCTGGTCTATCACTTCCGCCTGCTTGTCCTGCAGCGCGGCGGCGGAAATGAATTGCGACGCCAGCAGCTTGCGGTTGCGTTGCAGCGTTTCCTCGGCCAGCGCCACCCGCCGCCGCTGCAGGCCGATCTGTTCGTCCATCCGCTGCAGCTCGCGCGCCAGGTCGTCCGCCTTGCGCCGCAGCGTCTCCTGTTTTTGCCTGGCCTGCATGCGCAGCATCGCCTGGTCGCCTGCCAGGCTGTCGCGCCGCGATTGCAGCAGCGCGGTGATCTCGCGCCCGGCGTCGCCGCGGGTGGCGCTCTCGCGCTCGTTGCCGAGCACGAACAGCACGTCGCCGGCCCGCACTTGCTGACCCTCGCGCACCTTCACCTCGGCCACCACGCCGGACTGCGCCGGCTGCAGCCGGATCAGGCCCAGACTGGGCAGCAGCACGCCCGGCACCTGCGCCTTGCGGGTATAACTGGCCAGGGAAAAGAACAGAACGATGGCGATGGCGATCAACGCGAACACGCCAGTCAGCCAGGCGAAGCTGGCGGGACGCAGCAGCACGATGCGGCCATAGCGCCGGTCTGAGGCGTGGCTGAGAGCGGCGGAACGAAAAAGTGGCACGGATAGGACGCCTTTGGTAGGCATGCCGCGCCGCGGCATGCGGAGATTAGACACTCTATCATCAATTCCATTGGCATTTTAAGCGACAAGAAACTCGACCCGACACTCCAACTCCATAACGTTTGGACGGCCGCCGCGGCAACTTGGTCTTCTTCTTTAAATTCTCATTACGGACTACATGCGCGCCACACTGTCCATTAGGACTGGCCGATAACCGTCATTTCGAACAAGTTCCGCCTCCTCCATCGGCAATAACCATGCTGGGCAAGGATTACTGATCTGTTGCGCGATGCAGACAAGCCGTCCCGGTTCCGCCGTTGCCGCGCATCCGTAATCGCCCGGGTTGTTCCCCCATCGGCGCCGTCCAATAGTTCACTGTCATCAATGGAATGATCCATACCTCTTCTCCCATCGGCCATCGCCAGGCTGCGGGATCCATATGATGACGCGTTCGGGCCGACCACTGTCGACCCCCACACACGCAAAGGAGAAGCACCATGCAAACCGACAAGCAAGTGGAGCAGACCGAACTGGATCAGGACCAGGAAATCGCCGACATCCTCGGCATCACCGTCCTGTCCCCGCTGGAGGAAGCCGCTGTTTCCGGCGGCGAGGTACAGCACGAGGATCACGATCACGTCCACAAGGCGCAATGATCCATGCCAGGCCGGCTCACCCATCATTGAGCCCGCCTTGAGGAACACCGTTCCGATGCCCGCCCCCTCGCGGGGCCGGGCGCTCCGCCCCCTGCTCAGCCGACCGCCATTCGAGGAATGCATGCGATGGACAGACACGCTCCAAACTTCAGCGACGCATGGTGGGAGGACTTTCTACAAGAGTCCAGGCAACTGAGCAGCCCCATCGTGTTCAAGGCCGCTCTCGGCCAGAGCCATGTCGTGGCATTTCGGCAGGCCGTGCTGGACATCCTCGCCACCCTGGCGAACCTGCGCACCAATCGTTATGGCCTCCGCATATACGCGGCGGGCCGGCTGCTGGGCCGCGATGAAATGGAACGCATCTACGACAATCCTCCACAACCGGGCGAAAGCCTGGAGGACTGGAGCGGCCGGGTATTTCCCGACACGCCCTTCGGCATCATTCTCAACGCCGGAGAGAAATTCCACCACGAGCTATCGCGCGACATCGCGCGGATGCTGGCGCCGCTGTTCGAGAAAATCGGCCTGCCGCGGGACGGCGTCCAATTCAGCATCTTCATTGGCAATTACGACAAAACCCCGCTCGGCATACATCAGGACCGGCGCGGCGAAAACGTCATCCATTTCCATGTCGGCCCCGGCGCCAAAACCATGTACCTGTGGGACCCGGAGCAGTACCGCGGGCTGACCGAAGCAGCAGGCATGGACAAACGCGACTTTTCCGCATTGCGCCCCCACGCCAGGACCTTCCACTTCGAAACCGGCGACCTGTTCTTCATGCCGGAAGGCACTTTCCACATCGGCGCGCAGAGCGAATTGTCGATAGGCATCACCGTCTGGCAATACACCCATACCAACCAGGCCCTGGCCGAGAGTCTGCACGCCTTCCTGCTCAAGCAGATAGCCGGACCGCCGGACGAAGCCATCGTCCATGACCCCTCGCCGCCGGATCAGGCCGGCGGTCTGGACGCCGTCCTCGCCGCGCGCCACCTGCCGGAAGAGTACCGCGCATCGAATTACGAACAGCTGCTGCGCAAGGCCTATCTGGACTGGCGCCATTGCCTGGCCAGCAACGCCGGCTATCGCAATTCGCCCTTTCCTCTGGAGCCAGCAGCCCCGCTGACCCGATCCGACCGGGTGCAGGCGGAAACTCCGTACCGCATCCTGACGCGGGATACGATGCCAGGCCGGATGGCCGTCTACGTGCGCGGCAACAAGCTGGAAATGAACCGCCATCCCGGCCTGATCTCATTGCTGGACAGGCTGAATCAGGGCGAAGCCTGCGTCGTGGCAGACCTGCTGGGCCTGTTAGACCCGCGCTGGCCAGACAAGATAGGCCTGCACCTCCTGGCCGAGCTGCTCCGCTGGCGCGGCATCCGCCGGCTGGACCCGCCATCGGACTGACCGCCTTCCCCCACCCGCGCCAGGGAGCCAAGCATGTATCACCCCCGCGAGAATGAAACGATAGACGACAGCCTCACTCCGGACCGCTTGCGGCAACAATTCGATGCCGACTGGTGGACCGGTTTCCTCGCCCGAACCGAGCAGATGAGCCAGCCCTGCGTCTTCGATGACGCGCTGGACGCCAGCCAGACCCGCGTCATGCGCCGCCAGGTGCTGGACATCCTTGCCGAGCTCGGCCAGGTGCACAAGGCGAAATACGGCTACCGCCTGTGGCTGGACGGCCTGAAGGTCGATGAACTCGACGAGCACTTCGCCCTGCATCCGCTGCCGCGCGAGAATGTGGAAGATTGGGTGGGCCGCGCCTTCGGCGAACGCAAGTTCGGCATCATCCTGAACCGCGGCGAGAAGTTCAGCCCCGGCCTGTCCCAGGCGATCGCGCACATTCTGGAGCCGGCGTTGAAGACGATAGGCATGCCGACCGAAGGCATCCTGTTCACCGTGTTCATCGGCAATTACGACATGACGCCGCTGGGCATACACAAAGACTCTCCCGGCAAGAGCGTGATCCACTTCCACCTCGGGCCAGGCCCTAAAACCATGTACACCTGGCGCGACGACGACTATGTCACTGCGCCCGGCGAGAAACGCCACAACAATCGGGACATCGCGCCGCACCTGCCCAGCGCCGTCCGCCACACCTTCGGCGAGGGCCAGCTCTACTTCATGCCGGAAAACATGTTCCACCTGGGTACCCAGGACCAGCTGTCCATCGGCATCGCCTGCTGGTTCTACAACCGCTCCGACCACGACTTCGCCTGTGAACTGCTGCACCGCGTCCGGGAAGCCCATCTGCGGCCATCCGAGATCATGCTGAAGGCCGACCGGCGGCCGATAGACGATATCGGCGCCGTCGAATCCGCGCTGTCGCTGCTGGCGTTGCCGAGCGACGGCGATCTGCGCGCGCTGATGCGCGATGTTTATCGCGACCTGCGCTATTCGCTGTTCAGCAATGGCGGCTACCGCAACAGCCCTGTGCCGCGCGAGGACAAGCCCGCGATGCATGCGGACAGCCGCGTCGCCATCGAGCCGCCGTACCGGATGCTGTGCCGCCCGGCGCCGGAAGCCGGCCGCCTCGAACTCTATGTGCGCGGCACCAAGATCTCGCTCGGCAGCTTCCCGGAGCTGGAGGGCATCGTCGACCGGTTGAACGGCGGCGGCAAACTCGCCGTCGGAGACATCGTCGCCATGGTCGACGACCCGCTGGCCGAAAAGAAAGTCCACTACCTGCTCGGCCTGCTGCACCGTTATCGCGGCATCGCCGTCACGCCGGGCTGATTGCGGGCCGATTCCGGCACATCCTTTGCCATGCGACCGATCCGGGCTTGATGTCGCAAAACTAGCAGCCTGAGCCACTTAGGAGACGCATATGAAGAATCAGAGCTTGCAAACCATGCTGGACGAGCTGGGCGAAGAATCGTCCTCGACCATGCACGAAATCGCCGACCAGGACCTGGAATTCGTTTCCGGCGGCGAAATGGAAGAGGATCCGACGCAATGCGACTCGGGTTATGTCAGATGTGACAAGGGCTTCTCCGGCTAAGGCAGTCCCAGCCGGCTGATCGCGGCAGGCAGGATCCGGCGCGCCGCGCGAAGCGGGAATACACGCGATGCGCCCTTGCAGCCCGCCGCTCCGAAACGACAAAGGCGGCCCGCCCCAGGCCATGGCAGTGGCCGGACCGCCTGCGTCGCCCGCATGGCCTTGCCGTTCCGATGACCTGGGAGAGCCAGCATGCATGGCGAATACGTTCTGTCCCGATACCTGATCGCCTCGGACATCGTCAGTCCGGCCCACCATCCCGATCCTTCCCGCCTGCTGTTCGCCAGCCGGACCGGCAAGTCGCTGCTGGTCAAGGAAAGGATCTACCGCAGCCTGCTCGCCGGCGAGTTCGACCGCATCGATCAGGCGACGCTGCTGCAATTGCGGGCCGACGAGGTGCTGGTCCCGCCCACTAGCGACGAATTCCTGGACCTGCTGGAAAAGAACCAGCGCGGCATACGCGAAACCCATACCCTCAGCCTGACATTGCAGCCTACCGCCAATTGCCAGCTGGGCTGCGGGTACTGCGGCCAGCAGCACGTCAAAAAGAATCTGGATGACGACACCTCCGCCCGCATCGTCGCCCGCATCATGGACACGCTGCGGCGCAAGTCCTACACCAGGCTGGCGATCAACTGGTATGGCGGCGAACCCATTCTGGCGCTGAAACAGATAGAGGACATCAGCGGCCAGTTGATTGAACAATGCGGGCCGGCCGGCGTCCATTTCTTCGCCTCCATGGTCACCAACGGGCTCAGCTTCAAACCCGACGTGTATCTGCGCCTGCAGCGACAACGCGTCAACAGCTTCCAGATCACGCTGGACGGTATTGGCCACACCCACGACCTGATGCGGCCGGTCAAGGCCGGCGGCGGCAGTTTCGACATCATCCTGCAAAATCTGGTCGACGTGACCGGCATGCCGGAATTCAGCGCCAACCGCAGCGGCATCACGATCCGCATCAATATCAACCGCCACAACCAGGACAAGGTTGCCGATCTGATAGACCTGCTGGCCGATCGGGGGCTGGCGGCGCGCAATGTGGGGCTGGATTTTCGCCCGGTGGTGGATTGGGGCGGCAACCAGGCCGACCGCGACAGCCTGGCGGCGGCGGACTTCGCCGCGCGGGAAATAGACTGGACGGCGCATGCGATCCGGCGAGGTTTTGAATTCGACCGCATCCTGCCGGCCCGCTCCATCGCGCCCTGCATGGTGGTGATGCCCGACGCCGAGGTCTACGACGCCTACGGCAATATCTACCCCTGCTACGAGTTTCCGTATACGCCCAAATACGATGCGCCCCAATACAAGATCGGCCACATCCGCAATATCGACCAAGTCCGCAACGACAAGGCGGTCACCAGGGAGTGGTACACCGATATCCGGACCGGCATCTCACCCTGTCCGCGTTGCCCGTTGTTCCCCGTCTGCGGCGGCGGCTGCGCCAAGCTGTGGTACAACGGCGAAACCGGCTGTCCGTCATTCAAGCTGAACCTGCCGGAACGACTGGTGCTGGACTACTGGATGCGCAAACGGAAGCATCAGCGGCAGGCCGAGCCAGCGCGGGAGGCCAGCTAAGTGCATCTGGACTCAAGCGCTGCCCGCCTCACTTCACCCCCAGCCGCTCCATCCGATACCTCAGCGACCGGAAGGTGACGCCCAGTTTTTTCGCGGCCTGGGTACGGTTGTAACGGGTGCCTTCCAGCGCCTTGACGATGGCCTCTCGCTCGACTCGATCCAGATAATCCTGCAGCGGCTCGTCGCTGCCGAGCTCCGGCGCGTAGTCGGCGCAGGGGGTCAGCTGCAGGTCGGCGCGGGACAGCGAAGGGCCGGCGGCCAAAGCCACCGCCCGCTCCAGTATGTTTTCCAGTTCGCGGAAGTTGCCGGGATAAGCGTAGTCCAGCAGCGCGCGGCGCGCGTCGGCGGACAACTGCGGCGCCGCCGCGCCGCCGAAGCGCTGCAGCAGCCTCTCGGCGAACAGGGGGATGTCGTCGCGCAGCTCGCGCAATGGCGGCATCTTCAGCGGCAGCACATTGAGGCGGTAATACAGGTCCTGGCGGAACTGCCCCGACTCCACCCGCGCCGCCAGATCACGGTGGGTGGCGCAGATGATGCGGACGTCCAAGGCCTCTTCCTGGCTGGCGCCCAGCTTGCGCACGGTCTTTTCCTGGATCGCGCGCAGCAGCTTCACCTGCATCGCCAGCGGCAGCTCGGCCACTTCGTCCAGGAACAGCGTGCCGCCCTGGGCCTGCTGGAAAAAGCCGTCGCGGTCGGCGTCGGCGCCGGTGAACGCGCCCTTGCGGCAGCCGAAGAATTCACTCTCCATCAGGGTTTCCGGAATCGCGCCGCAGTTGACGGCGACGAAAGGCTTGTCGGCGCGCGCCCCCAGCTCGTGGATCAGCCGCGCCGCCTGTTCCTTGCCGGTGCCGGACTCGCCGCCGATGTACACCGCGGCCTGGCTGCGCGACAGCTTGTCCGCCAGCCGCAGCACGTCCTGGATCGCCGGCGACTCACCGAGCAGCCTTTGCTGCGCGACCGCCTTGGCGACCGGCGTTTCCACCTTCAGCGCGGTCTTCACCAGGCTGCGCAGCTGGGCCAGGCTGACCGGCTTCTGCAGATAGTCGAAAGCGCCGGCCTTCATCGCCCGCACCGCATTGTCGGCGCTGCCGTAGGCGGTGATCACGGCGATGGGCACATCCAGTCCGGACTCGCCGATGTGGTTGACCACCTCCAGACCCTCGCCGTCAGGCAGCCGCATATCGGTCAGCGCCAGATCGAAGCCTCCCGCGTCCAGCGCGGCGCGCGCCTCGGCGACGCTGCCGGCGCATGCCGGGGCGAGGCCCATTTTCAGCAAGGTCAGCTCCAACAGCTCCCGGATGTCCGGCTCGTCGTCGACGATCAATACGCGCAGTGTCTTAGTCATAGGCCAGGTGACAGATCAGCCGGAAAACGCCGCCGGGCGGGCTGTAGTCCAGCCGCGCGCCGTTGGCCTCGGCCAGCTCGCGAGCGATGTACAACCCCAGGCCGCTGCCGGCGCTTTCCGTGGTGAAAAAGGGTTCGAACAGCCGCGCCTGGTCGGCTTCGGCCACGCCGGGGCCGTCGTCGATCACGCGCAGGATCAGGTGGTTTTCGGCGATGCCGGCCTGCAGCCGCACCGAGCCGGGCCGGCGGCTGCCGTGGCGCCAGGCGTTGGCCAGCAGGTTGCCCAGTATCTGGGCCAGGTGGCCGCGGTCGAAGCTCAGCCGGCAATCGTCGGCCAGCTCGCAGCGCACAGCGCCGGCGGCGTCCGGCTGCGACATCGAAAAATGCTCGAGCTGCTGGGCGACGAAGGGCGCGAGTTCTATCGGTTCGCGGCGGACTCGATCGCGCCGGCCCAGCGTCAGCACATCCTCCACCATGCCGTTGATGCGGCGCGCGTTGTCCTGGACGATGCGCAGCAGGCGCTGCCGCGCCGGGTCGGTTTCATCCTCGGCCAGCAGGTCGCCGGCATGACTGATGGCGGACAGCGGGTTGCGGATCTCATGCGCGATGTTGGCGGTGAGGCGGCCCAGCGCCGCCAGCTTCACCCGCTTGGCTTCCTCCGCCATGTCGGCCATGTCGCGCATGAACAGCACCACGCCGCGCATCTGGCCTTCGGGCACCGGCACCGGCACCAGCCGCCCCACCAACTGTCGGCCGCGCGCGCTGTGCTCGACGAAGGTGGGCAGCGCCGGCGAGCCGTCGTCGCGCCAGCGGCTTACCAGCGGCAACAGCTCGGGCAACAGCTGGCCGCGCTGCAAGCGGTTGAAATAGCGCTCGGCCTGCAAGTTGAACTGGCGCAGGTGGCCGTCCTCATCCAGCACCACCACCGCGTCGCGCTGGCTTTGCAGGATCAGTTCGTTCAGGTGGTTGAGGTTGGCGATCTCGCCGCCGCGCTGCGCCGCCAGTTCCTCCGACGCCCGCGCCATCCGGCCCAGCCGCCAGGTGGCGATGGCGGTGACGAAGCAGGCGGAAGCCAACAGCGCGCTGTAGGACAGGTCAAACTGGCGGGCCAAGCCCAGCCAGTGCTCAAAACCGGAATAGCTGAACAGCGCCAGCGTGGCGATGGCGGCGTAGAACAAGGCGTAGCGGCCGGTGGACAACAGACCGGCGGCGGCGAGGTAGGGCAGCAGCAGCAGGCCAAAGCCGCCGTGTATGCCGTCGTTCATCGCCATCAGCCATACCATCATCGCGATGTCGGCGGCGATGGCCAGCGTCAGCTGCAGCGTGTGGCCCAGCTTGCCCTCGCGCAGCGAATACCAGACGCCGATCAGCAACAGGTAGATGCCGGACCAGGCATAGAACTGCCGGCCGCCCTCGATCAGCGACTGGCCGTCGCCGCCGGGCAGCAGCGACAGCGTGAACAGCACCAGCAACAGCAACGCGCGGAAGCCGTTGACGAACAACAAGGCGGCGCGGGGACTGAGCGTTTGCGGCTGGGCTGTCCTGAACATCACATCGGCAGCTCCCGAATCCTGCTCACCCGCCACTTCTTCGGCATCAGCTTGCCTTTCTTGGCGCGCTTGCCGACGAACTCCTCCAGCGCCAGCTTCTCGTCCGCCACCTTGCCGCGGACGGAAGTGGTGGACAGCAGCGCCTTGTCGCCGGCTACCAGGCCGATCGCGGTCAAGGCCGCGCCGTCGTCCAGCGCCATCAGCATCAGGCCGCGGCCCTTGGCCAGCTCCTTCAGCTCGGCTGCCGGGAAAGCCAGCAGACGGTCGCTGTCGCTGGCGGCCACCAGTTGCAACTGTTCCAGCGGCGCGGCAGGCAGTTTCACCGGCTCCAGCACCGTCTCGCCGGCGTCCAGCGTGATGAAGGCCTTGCCGGCCTTCACCCGGCCGGCCATGTCGCCGATCTTGGCGATGAAGCCGTAGCCGCCGCTGCCGGCCACCACGAACTTATCCTCGTCGCGGCCGGAAATCAGCTGCGCCGGCTTGGCGCCGTCCTGAAGGTCCACCAAGGACGCCACCGGCACGCCGTCGCCGCGGCCGGTCGGCACCGTGGCCGGGTCGATGGTGTAGGCGCGGCCGTTGTGGTCGAGCACGATGGCGTTCCACACCGTGCGCGTCTCCACCACCGCTGCCAGCGCGTCGCCATCCTTGAAGCTCAGCGTTTCCAGCTCCACGTTGTGGCCGACGCGGGCGCGGATCCAGCCCTTTTGCGACAGGAGCAGCGTCACCGGCTCGTCGGCGGTGGTCTGGGTCAGCACCGCGCGCTCGGCGGCCTTGATCTCGCTGCGGCGCTTGTCGCCGTACTTGGCGGCGTCGGCCTGGATCTCGTCGCGGATCAGGCGGGTGAGCGCATCCGGGGTGTCCAGAATGTGGCGCAGGCCCTCGCGCTCTTCACGCAGATCGGACAGCTCCTTTTCCAGCTTGAAGCCTTCCAGCCGCGCCAGTTGGCGCAGGCGGATTTCCAGGATGTCCTCGGCCTGGATTTCGGTGAGGCCGAAGGCCTTGATCAGGTCAGGCTTGGGCTCGTCCGACTCGCGGATCACCCGGATCACTTCATCGATGTGGATGAAGGCGATCATCCGGCCTTCCAGGATGTGGATGCGCTTGTCCACCTGGGCCAGGCGGTGCGCCAGCCGGCGGGTGACCGTGGCGCGGCGGAAGTCTATCCACTCGGTGAGAATCGGCTTGAGGCCCTTCTGACCCGGGCGGCCGTCCAGGCCTATCATCACCAGGTTCAGCGAGGCGTTGCCTTCCAGGCTGGTCTGCGCCAACAGGATGTTCATGAATTCGTCCGGGTCCTGGCGGCTGGACTTGGGCTCGAACACCAGCCGCACCGGGCTTTGGCTATCGGACTCGTCGCGGACGCGGTCCAGCAGGTCCAGCATCAGCTTCTTCAGGTTCTGCTGATCCTGCGACAGCTGCTTTTTGCCGGCCTTCAGCTTGGGGTTGGTCGCTTCCTCGATCTCCGCCAGCACCTTCTGCGCCGACGAGCCGGGCGGCAACTCGGTGACGATGGCGCGCCACTGGCCGCGCGCCAACTTGTCCAGCTCCCACTTGGCGCGCACCCGCACGCTGCCCCTGCCGGTTTCGTAGGCGGACAGGATGTCGGCGGCCGGGGTGATGATCTGGCCGCCGCCGGGGAAGTCGGGGCCGGGCACGTAGCGCATCAGCGCGGCGGTGTCGAGCGTCGGGTCGTCCAGCAGCGCCACGCAGGCGGCGGCGACCTCGGTCAGATTGTGCGGCGGAATTTCCGTCGCCATGCCGACGGCGATGCCGGAGGCGCCGTTGAGCAGCACCATCGGCAGCCTAGCCGGCAGCAGCGACGGCTCTTCGAAGGCGCCGTCGTAATTGGGGATGAAGTCCACCGTGCCCATGTCGATCTCGGACAGCAAGAGCTCGGCGATCGGCGTCAGCCGCGCCTCGGTGTAACGCATCGCCGCCGCGCCGTCGCCGTCGCGGGAGCCGAAGTTGCCCTGGCCGTCGATCAGCGGGTAGCGCAGCGTGAAGTCCTGCGCCATCCGCACCAGCGCCTCGTAGGCCGAGCTGTCGCCGTGCGGGTGGTATTTACCCAGGATTTCGCCGACCACGCGGGCCGACTTCACCGGCTTGGCGCCGTGGGCCAGGCCCATGTCGCGCATCGCGTACAAGATGCGGCGCTGCACCGGCTTCTGGCCGTCGGCCACCTCCGGCAGCGCGCGGCCCTTGACCACGCTCATCGCGTATTCCAGATAGGCGCGCTCGGCGTAGAGGTCGAGCGGAATCCAGTCGCCGCCGACGGCATCCGGCGCGGCGGGCGGCGGCGGCAGGTTATCGCCGGCAGCGTCCGGCTGGGCGAAGAGATCGTGGTCGTTCATATTCTTGATGTTGGTGTCTTGATCTGGATAAGGGCACATGGCCGCGCCGGATGGCATAACATCGGAGCGGTCGTTACCGGAATGAGGGGATTCTACTATGGCAAACAAGATAGCGTGGCACTGCCACGGTTTCGACGGCTTCACGCCGCTCGCGCTGTACCAGGCGCTGCAACTGCGCGACCAGGTGTTCGTGGTGGAGCAGCAGTCGATCTACGGCGACGTGGACGGCGTGGACACCCGCTGCCTGCACCTGTCCGGCCGCGACGACGCCGGCCGGCTGCTCGCCTACGCGCGCCTGATCGCCCCGGGCGAGAAATACCCGGACGCGGCGGCCATCGGCCGGGTGGTGGTGGCGCCGGAAGCGCGCGGCCGGGGCCTGGGCAAGGCGCTGATGGAGCAGGCGGTGGCGCAGTGCCAGAGCCACTTCCCGGACGCGCCCGTCATGCTGTCGGCCCAGGTGGACGCCAGCGCGCTGTACGCGTCATTCGGCTTCCTGCCGGTGTCGGAACCATATGACGACGGCGGGATACTGCACGTGGACATGCGGCGGGAGTGAACGGGAAAATAAAAAGCCGCCCAGCTGGGCGGCTTTGTCTCAAGTCTAGGCTAACTCACTTAAAGGTATAACGTGCGCTAACGAAATACGAACGACCATACAGATCCTGAGTGCTACCGACAAAGTCGTTCAACGAAGCCGAGAACGGCACGGACTTGCCAAACACATTATTAACGCCGGCATTCACCACAAGGTTCTTCAGCGGGCGGGCCGTAATGGCAAGATCCCACATCGTATAAGACGGAATACGCGACGACGTGTCCTGGTCCGAACTATCCAGCACGTCGCGTGTGCCTGCATAGCTACGGGTCGTCAACATCACATCATAACGGTCATAGCTGTAAGTCGTGGAGAACACATTGCGCCATTTAGGCTGATAAACATTATCCAACTGATTCAGCGCGGCACCATCTTGAGTGTACGACTTGCGGAGGCTCATGATGTTGTTCAAGTCATCACGGAAACGCAACTTGCCGTATCCACCTAAAGACAATTCATATTGCAGGCCCACATCATAGCCCGTGGTAATCGTGCTACCGAGATTGGCATAAGGCACATCGATTAGATTGACCGTGCCATCGCCGGGCTGCAAACCCGGGTATTTGGCCAAATCGCCCGGCAGCGCCGGATCACGGTAAACCTTGCCCGGACCTCCATTCCCCTCATTGGCCATGATATAACTGGTCGGAATCGTATCGATGGTGTCTCTTGAGCGAACCGAGTAGAAATCCACGCTAGCGGAGAGTTCTTTGGTCGGTTGCAGCACAAAGCCAAACGACAGGTTGGTCGCTTTCTCTGGCTTCAGGTTTGAACCGCCAGTGATATTTACTCGCGCGGATGTCACCTTGCAATAGCTACCCCCCATGATCCGGCAGCGCTTCACATCAATCAGACTATTATCGTAGGCTTGAGTGGACGCATACTCTTCCGGCAGAGTCGGCGCTTTGAATGAGGTCGTGGCGCTACCGCGCAACAACAGCTGATCCCACGGCTTGTACGAGAACGCCACCTTCGGATTCACCGTATTGCCAAAATCGCTGTAATGGTCACCACGCAGCGCCAGCTGCACTTCCAGATTCTTGCGCAGCGGCAAGCTGAATTCGCCATACAGCGAATACACGTTGCGGCTACCCTTCGCCATGGTGGCGCCTGTATTGATGATGTTGTTCGCAACGGTCTGGGGATCGGGTTGATCATTGATCGACTCATGCGAATACTGCGCGCCCCAAGCGAAGCCGGCCTTACCGCCAGGCAAGTCGAACATTTCCCCGTTGCCCATCTTGAAGTCCAAGCCCTGCAACTTGGAAGTGGCCTTGCGATGGGTGGTCGCCAGCAAAGGCAACACATTCGACAACGGATTGCTCATGACAAATGGATCATAGCCCGTACCCGATGCTCGATTGCCATTTTGCAGCGCATTGACGGTAGCGTCCTTCAGCAGCTGATTAGTACGCTCCGTCTTCACGCTGCTTTCGCTGGCGCTGAGCGCGCTCTCCACATCCCAGCCGCGCCACATGCCACGCCAGCCGAATACACCCCGGTAGCTGTCGCCGGTAGTCGTATCCTGGACCCGACCATTTTCGTACACCGCGCGGTACACCTGCACAGGATTGACACCGCCACCGATGGCGCTCACTGCGGGGTCAGGCGACTTGCCAGGATACATCCCGGCACTAGGGTTCAAACGGCCCGTTGCACTATCAAAGGATGGATAATCCTGATGATATATAGTTTCGTTATGGTTGAATCCCAATTCCGCAAAAAGCTCGGAATCAGCGGATAGCTTTTTAGTCAGCACCGTCGAGATGCCAAAGCGCGATGTGCGCGGCTCAATCTCCTGATATTGGGCCGGATCGTACAAACAACGGGTCAGTCCCGAAACGTTCAAACCGATGCGATTAGGCGGACAACCTGGAATAGCTTGAGAGTCAGAGGCCTTGATATCGCGTACTGAGCCAGGATACAGGGTCGACAGGTAACCAAGCGTGCCACCAAACCGGCGATAATCAGCAGTCTGGGTCAGATCATGATTTCGCTTGAAGCTAGCCTCGCGGTGGAACAAATCGGCGGTAACCAACAGGTTATAGCCATCCTTGTCCAGATCGCCGATGCCTGTTGTGATATTGCCTGAAACAGCCTGCCCATCGCCGCCCTGATTGCCGGCATTACGCACACTGACGTCGGTACCTTGGTAATTCTTCCGGGTGATGAAGTTGACCACGCCGGCAACGGCATCAGAACCATAGATCGCGGACGCGCCATCACGCAGAATTTCAACCCGCTCAATGGCTTGCAGCGGCAAACTGTTCAAATCGACGAACGTGCTCGAGGCGCCGTTGGCAAAACCATAATTCGCGATGCGGCGGCCGTTCAGTAGGACCAGCGTGTATTTCTCGCCCATGCCTCGCAAAGAGGCAGAAGCGGCGCCCTTTGCAAAAGAAGTCTGGCTGGATCCGGTCATCACGCCAGTAATCGACGGAACTTTCTCCAGCAACTCGACAACCGTACTGGCGCCGCTTTTTTCGATATCGGCCCGCTTAATGGTCTCAACAGCAGTAGGACCTTCCTTGTTGATCCGCTTGATGTTGGAGCCGGTAATCGTCACCCGTTCCAGTTGGCTGTCTTCTGCGGCATGCGCGAAGCCGCTGCCCAGCAGGCCGATCGCGGCGATCGCCTGGGCAAGAGTCTTGACTCTCATCTCGTTTCCCTTTGTTCATCACGGTGTCTGCGCTGCGTGGGCGCAAATCTATGCCGTCGTTGTCACATGGTTGCAACACTGCGGCAGGGAATGAAAATGGCATCAAAACATGTCAACGGCAAATTGTTTGCCTTCCCGCCTCTCACCAGAAAGAATGGGGAAGCAGCGTCACCATTTGTTAATCCATTGATGAAAAGTGTGTTTTTCCATTAACACCACTCGATATTCAGCGCGAAGACTGTGTCAACAAAACAACAAGTTGTCATGATCCCCATTCTCCGCCCAATCATTCCGGCCAGGCAGCCTCATCGGATCATCCAATCCCATGCACGCGTCACGCCTCGCGGGACGGCATCGGCGACTTAGGCTAAAATGTCCTGTTTTCGTCCCGCGGCGTTTCCGCCCATGCATCTGCTTGCCTTCGGACTCAACCATCACACCGCACCGCTGTCGATACGGGAAAAGCTGGCCTTCCCGGCCGAAACCCTGCCGCGCGCGCTGGAAAGTCTGCTGGCTTCGCAAGCGGCGCGGGAGGCGGCCATCGTCTCCACCTGCAACCGCACCGAGATCTACTGCAGCAGCCCGGACCCCCATGCCGCGCTGGACTGGCTGTGCCAGTTCCACGGCCTGAACCGGACCGAGCTGGAGCCCTATCTGTACCGGCTGGAGGCGTCCCAGGCCGCGCGCCACGCCTTCCGCGTCGCGTCGGGGCTGGACTCGATGGTGTTGGGCGAGACGCAGATCCTGGGCCAGTTGAAGGACGCGGTGCGCAGCGCCGAACACGCCGGCACGCTGGGCACGCTGCTGAACGGACTATTCCAGCGCACCTTCGCGGTGGCCAAGGAAGTGCGGTCCAACACCGCGGTCGGTTCCAGCTCGGTATCGATGTCGGCGGCAGCGGTGAAGCTGGCGGAGCAGATCTTTCCATCCATCGCCGAACTGAACGTGCTGTTCGTCGGCGCCGGCGAGATGATCGAACTGGTGGCCACCCACTTCGCCGCGCGCAATCCGTCCTGTATCACCGTGGCCAACCGCACGCTGGAGCGCGGGCAACGGCTGGCCGAGCAGTTCGGCGGCAACGCCGTCACGCTGGCCGAGCTGCCTGAAACGCTGGCGCGCTACGACGTGGTGGTCACCTCCACCGCCAGCCAGTTGCCCATCATCGGCAAGGGCATGGTGGAGCGGGCGATCAAGGCGCGCCGCCATCGGCCGATGTTCATGCTGGACCTCGCCGTGCCGCGCGACGTCGAGCTGGAGGTGGGCAAGCTGGACGACGTGTTCCTGTACAGCGTCGATGACATCGCCGGCATCGTCGAAGTGGGCAAGGAAGCGCGGCAGAGCGCCGCAGAAGAGGCCGAAACCATCATCCAGACGCGGGTGGCGGAGTTCACCGACTGGCTGAAGAAACGAGAAACCGTGCCGCTGATCCGCGCCTTGCGCGACGAGGCCGACCGCGCCCGGCGCCACGCGCTGGAAGGCGCGATGAAGCAACTGGCGCGCGGCGACGCGCCGGAAAAAGTGCTGGAGGCCCTGTCCGTCCAGCTGACCAACAAACTGATGCACCCGCCGACCCAGGCCCTGTCCTCGGGCAGCGGCGCGGAGCATGACGCGCAGGTGCAGACCATCGCGCGGCTTTACCGTTTACATCCGGAGTCGTAATGAAAGCGTCTATCGCGGCCAGGCTCGCCCAGCTGGCCGACCGTCTGGAAGAGGTGACCCACCTGCTTGCCAGCGAAACGGCCACCCAGGACATGGAGGCCTTCCGCAAACTCACCCGCGAACACGCCGAGCTGACGCCGGTGGTGGAAACCTTCGCCGCCTACCGGCAGTGCGAGGGCGACATCGCCGCCGCCGAGGACATGCTGGCCGATCCGGAAATGAAGGAATTCGCCCAGGCGGAAATCGCCGAGGGCAAGGACAGGCTGGAAGCGCTGGACGTCGAGCTGCAGAAACTGCTGCTGCCCAAGGATCCCAACGACGACAAGAACATCTTCCTGGAAATCCGCGCCGGCACCGGCGGCGACGAGGCGGCGCTGTTCGCGGCCGACCTGCTGCGCATGTACACCCGCTACGCCGAGCGCAACCGCTGGCAGGTGGAGATCGTGTCCTCCAGCGAATCCGATCTGGGCGGCTACAAGGAAGCCATCGTCCGCCTGGTGGGCCAGGGCGCGTACTCGCGGCTGAAGTTCGAATCCGGCGGCCACCGCGTGCAGCGCGTGCCGGCCACCGAAACCCAGGGCCGCATCCACACCAGCGCCTGCACGGTGGCGGTGATGGCCGAAGCGGATGAGATCGCCGAAGTGGTGCTGAACCCGGCCGACCTGCGCATCGATACTTTTAGAGCCAGCGGCGCCGGCGGCCAGCACATCAACAAGACCGACTCGGCGGTGCGCATCACCCATATTCCGACGGGGATTGTGGCGGAGTGTCAGGACGGCCGCTCGCAGCACGCCAACAAGGCCAGCGCGATGCAGGTGCTGGCCGCGCGCATCTACGACATCCAGCTGCGCGAAAAGAACCAGAAGGAAGCCGCCGAACGCAAGAGCCTGATCGGCTCCGGCGACCGCTCCGAGCGCATCCGCACCTACAACTATCCGCAAGGCCGCATCACCGACCATCGCATCAACCTGACGCTGTACAAGCTGGACCAGGTGATGGACGGCGACTTGGTCGAACTGACCAGCGCGCTGATCGCCGAACAGCAAGCGGAGCTGCTGGCGGCGCTGGGCGACTGAAACGATTGCCTCGCGCCATCGTCGACGTTAGAATCACCGGCTGAAAAAGACGGGCCGTGCGCGGCCCGTGTCCATCCGGACCGCCGTGCCGGAAGGATTTTTTTCTCCGAAACTTGAGGCCACCTTGCGTGGCCTTTTCTTTTGTCCGGCTACAGCGTGGCCAAATAGGCCAGCAGCGCCTTGATGTCGTCGGCGCTCATCGTCTTCAGGATTTCCTGCATCTCCATCGCCGAATCCGGCTGCGGCGCGTCCGACACCCGCATGCGCCGGGCCAGGTAGTCCGGCAGCTGCCCGGCCAGCCTGGGCGCGGCCGAGCCGCCTTCGCCGCGTTCGCCATGACAGCTGAAACAGGGCGGCGTGCCTACCGCCAGATTGCCCTCGGCGTACAGCTTGCGCCCCGCCGCCGCCAGCCCGGCGTCGACGCCTCGCGCCGCGCCGAGCGCCGGCTTACGGGCGGCGAAAAAGTCGGCCAACTGCCGCAGCGCAGCCTCGTCCTTCAGCACGGCCAGCGCCGCCTGATGGGCGCCGCCATCGGCGCGCTGATGCAGGCGGAACGCCTGCAGCTGCTGGACGATATAGGCGGCCTGCTGGCCTGCCAGCCGCGGCGCGCCCCCCGGGCCTTTGCCATCCACGCCGTGGCAACTGACGCACAGCTGCCGGGCCAGTTGCGCCGGCTCGGCCCGCGCCGGCGCGCCCGCCAGCCATCCCCATCCAAGCAGCGCGGCGAGTATCCATCGCTTCATGGCCATCTCCATTCCAATGACATGAAGAAGATATAGATCGCTCCGGCCGCCCCTGCTTGCGCGTCTACGGCGGCATTCACCCCGCGCGGGCGCGGTGGAGCCGCATTCCAGCCAGCATCGCCGCCAAAAACAACAGGCCGGAAGGCAAGCCGCTGCCCGCCAGCACCAGCGCCGGCCCCGGGCAGACGCCGGCCAGCCCCCAGCCCGCGCCGAAGACCAGGCTGCCCAGCAGCAGGCGACGATCCACGCTCCGCGCGGCCGGCAATTGCATTTCATCGCCCAGCAGCGCGCGATCGCGCCGCTTCGCCAGGGCGAACGCCGGCAGCGCCACAACGACGGCGCCTGCCATCACCAGCGCCAGCGACGGGTCCCAGCGGCCCGCCAGATCCAGGAAACCCAGCACCTTGGCCGGGTTGGCCATGCCGGCAACGATCAGGCCGATGCCGAACATCAGCCCGGCCAGAAATGCGCTGACAAGCTTCATCTTGTCCTCCTATCCGACCCAGTGCCGCGTCAGCCACACCGCGGCGAAGCCGGCGGCCATGAAGGCCAGCGTCGCCGCCAGCGAACGCGGCGACATCCGCGCCAAGCCGCACACGCCGTGGCCGCTGGTGCAGCCCGAGCCCAGCCGGCTGCCGTAGCCGACCAACAAGCCGGCGGCAATCAACAGCCACCACCTGTCGTCCAGCTGGATGGCCGGCGGCGCGGCGAACAGCCGGTACAGCCACGGCGACAACACCAGGCCGGCGACGAAGGCCAGCCGCCAGCCCTTGTCGCCGCCCGGCGCCAGCAAATGGCCGACGATGCCGCTGATGCCGGCCACGCGGCCGTTCAGCAAAATCAGCCAGGCGGCGGCGAGGCCGATCAGCGCGCCGCCGGCCAGGGCGCTCGCCGGCGTGAAATGGCTCCAATCCATCATCGTCATGCCTCCCCGGGACAGAAACGTTGATACAGCGTGGCCAGCACCGCCAAGGCGTCGGCGTCAGCCACCGAGTAATAGATGCGCTTGCCGTCGCGGCGGGTCGCCACCAGGCCCTCCTTGCGCAGCACGCCCAGCTGCTGCGACAAGGTCGGCTGGCGAATGCCAACCGCCTCTTCCAGCTCGCTCACCGACCGCTCCCCCTGGCTGAGCTGGCACAGCAGCAGCAGGCGGTCTTCATTGGCCAGCGCGCGCAGCAGGCCGCAGGCCTGCCCGGCGGCGGCGCGCATGTCGGCGAGATGGGGAGAAGCTTGATTCACGACGGACTCTCTTGCGTAACGGCTTGACTTCAATATATCAATTGATATTATATAAATCAATATACTAACAGCGGTTCGCCGCCCATCTTCACAACAGGGAGTCCTGAGCATGAGCAATGAAGTCAACTACCCGGAATTGACCCACGCCATTTCCAAGCACCTGGCCACGCTGCGCGCCGACGTGCCCGAAGTGATGCAGGGCTTCAACGACATGGCCCGCGCCGCCACCCGCGACGGCGCGCTGGACAAGAAAACCAAGGAGCTGATCGCGCTGGCGCTGGGCGTGGCCGCGCGCTGCGACGGCTGCCTGGGCTTCCACGCCCAGGCATTGGTCAAGCTGGGCGCCAGCAAGACGGAAGTGGAAGAAGCGCTGGCGATGGCCGTCTACATGGGCGGCGGCCCATCGCTGATGTATTCCGCCCACGCTTTGGCCGCCTTCGAGCAGTTCAGCGCCAAGACCGCCTAGTCTCGCACCGTCCGCTGTGGGACAATCGCACGCAGCCGGGCTTTAAGAGCCTGTTCATGATCTTTTTGCGAACGCCGCCGGAAAAAGATCATGAACAGGCTCTTGACCCGGCTATGCTTTTTGAACCACCCGCCGGATTTTTCGCATGTCTGCCAGCTCCCTGCGCGTGCTGTCGCTCATCCCGCCGATGACGCAGCTGAACACGCCCTACCCATCCACCGCCTACCTCACCGGCTTCCTGCGCTCGCGCGGCGTGGCGGCGTTCCAGGAAGACCTGGCGCTGGCGCTGGTGCTGCGGCTGTTCTCCAAAGCCGGCCTGGCCACGCTGCGCGAGCACGTGCACCGCATCCCGATGCGCCAGCGCAGCGACTGCATGATGCAGTTCGACATCTCCTACGACCGCTACGCAGCGACGGTGGACGCGGCGATAGGCTTCCTGCAAGGCCGCGACGCCACGCTGTCCTACCGCATCGCCGGCCGCAACTACTTGCCGGAAGGCCCGCGCTTCGCCTCGTTGGACGTGTACGTGGACCCGGACGATCCGGACGGCGGCGATCCGCTGGCCTGGGCCTTCGGCGCGCTGGGCACCCAGGACCGCGCCCGCCACCTGGCCACGCTGTACCTGAACGACATCGCCGACGTGCTGCGCGAAGCGGTGGACCCGCGCTTCGAATTCGTCCGCTACGCCGAATCGCTGGCCTTGTCGCAACCCAGCTTCGAACCGCTGGCGCGCGCGCTGGCGGCGGCGCCGAACTGGGTGGACGACACGCTGGACGCGCTGACGCGCGAGGCGATCGACCGGCACCAGCCGCAACTGGTGCTGATCTCGGTGCCGTTCCCCGGCGCGGTGTACGCGGCCTTCCGCATCGCCCAGACCATCAAGCGCCATTGGCCGGACATCAAGATCTGCCTCGGCGGCGGCTACGCCAACACCGAGCTGCGCGAACTGGCAGAGCCGCGGGTGTTCGATTACTTCGACTACGTGACGCTGGACGACGGCGAGCGGCCGCTGTTGGCGCTGATGGAACACATCGAGGGCAAACGCGGCGCAAGCCGGCTGGTGCGCACCTTCCTGCGCCAGGACGGCGCGGTGCGCTATGTGAACATGCAGGAAGCCGATGTGCCGTTCTCCGAAGTGGGCACGCCCACCTGGGACGGCCTGCCGATAGACCGCTACCTGTCGCTGCTGGACATGCTGAACCCGATGCACCGGCTGTGGAGCGATGGCCGCTGGAACAAGCTGACCATCGCCCACGGCTGTTACTGGAAGAAATGCAGCTTCTGCGACGTGACGCTGGATTACATCTCGCGCTACGAGACCGCGTCGGCCGAACTGCTGGTGGACCGCATCGAGGCCATCATCGCCGAAACCGGCCAGACCGGCTTCCACTTCGTCGACGAGGCCGCGCCGCCCAAGATGCTGAAAGCGCTGGCCGAGGAACTGCTGCGGCGCAAGGTGTCCATCTCCTGGTGGGGCAATATCCGCTTCGAGAAATCGTTCACGCCGGAGTTGGCCCTGCTGCTGGCCGAATCCGGCTGCATCGCCATCTCCGGCGGCCTGGAAGTGGCGTCGGACCGCTTGCTCAAGCTGATGAAGAAGGGCGTGTCGGTGGAGCAGGTGGCCCGCGTCACCCACGGCTTCGCCGAAGCCGGCGTGCTGGTGCACGCCTACCTGATGTACGGCTTCCCGACACAGACGGTGCAGGACACGGTGGACGCGCTGGAATACGTGCGCCAGCTGTTCGACAACGGCTGCATCCAGTCCGGCTTCTTCCACCGCTTCGCCTGCACCGTGCATTCGCCGGTGGGACAGAACCCGGAAGAATACGGCGTCAAGCTGGTGCCGCTGCCGAAAGGCGATTTCGCCAAGAACGACGTCGGCTTCATCGACCCCACCGGCACCGACCACGAGCTGATGGGCAAGGGGCTGAACAAGGCGCTGTACAACTTCATGCACGGCATCGGCCTGGACGGCGACGTGCGCGGCTGGTTCGACGCGCGGGTGCCCAAACCCAAAGTGCCGCGCCACTTCATCGAGAGCGCGCTGTATCAGTGAGCCGGCGCTCCCCAAGCGCCGTCGGCCGTGACAAAATGGCGGATTGAGATTCCGCCGCGAGCAATGCCATGGCCCTGAAATACCACGTGATCCCGGTCACCCCGTTCGCCCAGAACTGCAGCGTGCTGTGGTGCGACGCCAGCCGCAAGGCCGCCGTCGTCGACGCAGGCGGCGACATCGACCGCATCCAGGCCTGGGTGGACAGCCAGGGCCTGACGGTGGAAAAGCTGCTGCTGACCCACGGCCACATCGACCACGCCGGCGGCGCCGCCGTTCTCGCCGACCGGCTGGGCGTGGAGATAGAAGGGCCGCAGCGCGCGGAAAGCTTCTGGCTGGACCAGCTGCCCACCCAGGGCCAGATGTTCGGCTTCCCCCGCAGCGAGCCGCTGACGCCGCAGCGCTGGCTGGAAGAGGGCGACGCCGTCACCGTCGGCGAGGAAACCTTGAATGTGATCCACTGCCCGGGCCACACCCCCGGCCACGTGGTGTTCCACAGCCCGGCGGCCAAGGTGCTGGTGGCCGGCGACGTGCTGTTCCAGGGCTCGATCGGCCGCACCGACTTTCCGATGGGCAACCACCAGCAGCTGGTAGACGCGATCCAGCAAAAGCTGTTCATCCTGCCCGACGACACCGTGGTCATACCCGGCCACGGCCCGTTCACCACCATAGGCGCGGAGAAGCGCGGCAATCCCTACGTCGCCAATCCGCGCTACCGCTGATGCCGCCCGAATTCGCCCGCCGCGTGCTGGCGCTGCTGGCCGAAGTGCCGCCCGGCCGCGTCACCACCTACGGCACGCTGGCCGAGCTGGCAGGCTACCCGCGCCACTCGCGGCACGTCGGCCATCTGCTCGGCAACCTGCCCGAGGGCGTCGCCGCGCCCTGGTACCGGGTGCTGGGCGCCGGCGGCAGGCTGTCGCGCCCGGGCAGCCACCATGCCGACTGGCAACGGCTGCAGCTGGAGGAGGAAGGGGTGGAATTCAATGCCAACGGCAAGGTGGACCTGAGGATTTTCGGCTGGCCCGACCCGATGGTTTGACCTGAAACAAGCCAGAAACCGGCGCGCGCTCAGATACTTATCTCAACGTAGAGATATTTCCATGTGGCATTATGGCAACAGAATGTAACTCTTATGTCATTTTGTTACAACAGCTCAACGTTTCTTTGCAGAAAAGCGACAGACAGATGACAAATTGTTTGCATACGTCCGGTTCTAAGTCTAATCTGCGCGCGCTCGCCGACACCTTGTCGGATGCTTACTACACGAAAATAGTCTGGTGAAACAATGAATACTCGCAAGTCGCTGCTGGCCCTGTCCTTGTTGGCCGCCTCCGCACTGGCTCATGCCGGTGACTACTCCTTCGGTAACGTCAGCTTCAACCAGCTGAACTGGTCCGACAGCACCCTGGACAAAACCCAGGCTGCTCCGTTCGGCGCCAAGCGTAACTTCCAATACCTGGAGGCTGAGGGCGGCATGGGCCGTTCCTGGGGCGACCTGTACGGTTTCTTCGATCTGGAAAACTGGAACCGCAACGAAACCGAGATTCCGGCGGCCGATCGTCGTTACACCACTAAAGTTGTAGCCCGCTTCAACATTACCGACATCGGCGGCGTGCCGGTCAAGCTGTACACCCACGTGTACGACACCCGCGGCCACAATTTCTTCGACCAGAACCGCGTACTGGGTCTGGGCACCGACCTCTCCTTCGGCCGCGTGTGGTTCAAGCCCTTCCTGGGCGCCCACCAAGAGCTGAAATATGGCGTCGGCGCGCATCGCAACGGCTGGATGACTGGCTATGTGGCAGGCTTCGACTTCAACGCCTTCGGCCAACCGTTCTCCATGACCCAATGGCATGAAACTGAATTCGGCCGCTCCGACTACTTCGTCGGCGTAGCCCAGCCGGGTGGCGTGGTGAACAAGCGCACCGGCCAGAACGGCGCCGTGGCGCTGTGGTGGAATCCGACCAAGTCCTTCACCGCCGGCGTTCAGTACCGCTACGCGATCAACAAGCTGGGCGTCGCCGGCAACGAAAATGCGATGATCTACTCCGCCAAGTACAACTTCTAATAACGAAGTTCTCCCGTCCCCGGACGGGCCGGCGGCTCCGCCCGCCGCTTGCACGCCCCCGCCTCGCGGGGGTTTTGTTTTTCTAGCTTCCGTGGCACTCCACCCGGTTGCGGCCGGCCGCCTTGGCGCGGTACAACGTTTCGTCGGCCTGCTGCACCAGGCTGGTGGCGTCTTCGGCGCTGGCCAGCGAGCTGACGCCGACGCTGAAAGTCTGGCGGAAGGTCCGCTCGCCCACCTGCTGCTCCAGCCGGCAAAAATCCTGCCGCAGCGTTTCCAGCATCCTGCACGCCTTGTCCGCCGGCGTGCCCGCCAGCACGATGGCGAACTCTTCTCCGCCGTAGCGGCCCACCAGATCGGTGCGCCGCAGCCTCTCCTTCAGGAAACGCGCCAGGTTGAGCAGCACCTCGTCGCCGACCTGATGGCCATAGTTGTCGTTCACCTGCTTGAAATAGTCGAGATCCAGCATCGCCAGCGACAGCGGCTGCCCGGCGCGGCGGGCGCGCTCGATGGCGCTGTCCAGCTGGCCGTGCAGATGGGAATGGTTGAGCAGGCCGGTCAGGCTGTCGTTGACGATGTAGGAACGCAGCTTGCGGTAGCGGCGCGCGCGGTTCACCACCGTCACCACCAGTTCTTCCGGCGCCACCGGCTTGGTCAGGAAGCCGTCTATGCCCAGCGTCAGCGCGTCCAGCTGCACCGTCTGGCGCTTTTCCACCGACAGGAAGACGATGGGAATGCCGTCCAGCAGCCGTTGCTGGCGTATCACCTTGGCCAGCTCGATGCCGTTGCACTGCGGCATGTACATGTCCATCAGGATCAGGTCCGGGTTGAACTGCTGGATACGCTCCGGCACCCGCTCCGGATTGGTCTCGCTGGCGGCCTCCACCCCGTGCGCCGCCAGCACGCGCGAGTACAGCCCCGCCAGCGACGCCATGTCCTCCACGATCAGCACCCGCAGCGGATCGCGCCGCTCGCCGATGTCGCCGAAGCTGAGCAGATCCACCAGCTGGTTGACCTGCAGCGGCCAGTCGAGAAACCCGCAGGCACCCATCCGCACCGCCTCCAACCGGGCCGGGAAGTCCCGCCGCGGCGAGGTGATCACCAGCGGGCAGCTGCTGCTGATCGCCGACGCCAGCTGGCGGATGGGATCGTTGTCGGTGAAGTCGGCGAACGCCACCACCGCGGCCGGCGCCTGCCGCTGCAGCGCCTTGGCCAGCTTGGCCGCCTGCGACATCACCGTCACCTCGAAGCCGAAGCAGGCCAGCTGGCGCTGCAGCCTGCCATCGTCCAGGCCGGCCGGCAGCCACATATACAGCGTGGCGTCCTCCGCGCCCGGCTGCAGCAGTCCGTCCAGGCTGCCCAGGTTCTGCTGGCGCTCCATCAGCCCGAGCTGGCAGACCACGCCCAGGTGATGGCGCAGCTGGCCGTAGCGCACCCGTTCCGACGGCGCCGCCTCCGGCTGCTGCAGCCACTGTTCCAGCAGCGCGGCCAACGCGCGCGCCTCCTTGGCCAGCTCGAGCAAGCTGATGGCGCGCACCAGGTTTTCCATCCGCGTCACCAGCGACAGCAGATGCGCGGCCAGCGGCCGCTCCCAGCGCGACACCAGCATATAGCCGATGCGGTCGATTTCCCGCGCCAGATGGATGCGCTGGCCCGGATGGATGGATGCAGCCTGTTTCATCGGGCGATGGTTCCGTTTTCTGTTGGATTCGGCCAGGCTGACGGCGAAGTTTGTGGCTCTGCCGCCGGAGCGAACTGCTATAATCCGCCCTTAAATTCAACGGCCTGGCAAGTTTTGATGAACGTTTTTTACGAAGAGAGCGGCAGTTTCAAAGTCGGCAGCATCGTGTCGCGCAGCGACGCCAGCCTGCAGGTGGACACCCAGCACGGCAAACGCGCCAAGATCAAGAGCGCCAACGTCTTTCTGGAGTTTAGCTCCTCGCTGGCGGATTTTCTGCCGTCGGCCGACAACGTGGCCACTGACATCGACCTGGATTTCCTGTGGGAATGCAGCCCCGACGACGAGTTCGGCTACCAGGATCTGGCCGCCGACTATTTCGGCCGCGAGCCCTCCGCGATCGAGGCCGCCGCGCTGATCAGCCGGCTGCACGGCGCGCCGATGTACTTCTACAAGAAGGGCAAGGGCCGCTACAAGAAAGCGCCGCAGGACGCGCTGCAGGCCGCGCTGGCAGGCGTCGAGCGCAAGAAGCGCGAGCAGGAGCAGATAGACGGCTGGGTGGGCGAGCTGAAGGCCGGCGCGCTGCCGGAAGCCATCCGCGCCCAGCTGATGCAACTGCTGTGGAAGCCCGACAAGAACACGCTGGAATTCAAGGCCTTCGATCAGGCCAGCCGCGAACAGAACCTGCCGCCGCTGCGCCTGGCGCACAAGGTGGGCGGCATTCCGTCGGTGCCCGACTACCTGATGGCCGGTTTCCTGATGGAGTACTTCCCCAAGGGCGCCGGCTTCGGCAAGTACGCGCCGCCGGCCGAGCCGCCGGAGCTGCCGGTGGCCGCGGTGCGCGCCTTCTCCATCGACGACGCCAACACCACCGAGATCGACGACGCGCTGTCGGTGGAAGACCTGCCCAACGGCAACAAGCGCGTCGGCATCCACATCGCCGCGCCGACGCTGGGCGTGGCGCTGGATTCCGACATCGAGAAGATGGTGCTGTCGCGGCTGTCCACCGCCTACTTCCCCGGCGACAAGATCACCATGCTGCCGGACGACGTGGTGCAGGCGTTCACACTGCAGGAAGGGCGCGACTGCCCGGCGTTCTCGCTGTACGCCGAGGTGACGCCGGAGTTCGAACTGTTGGCCTTCGAAAACCGTATCGAGCGGGTGCCGGTGGCCGCCAACCTGCGCCACGCCGAGCTGGAGCAGGTGTTCAACGAGGAAACGCTGGCCAACGATCCCGGCGTCGACTACCCGTTCAAGCGCGAACTGGTGTGGCTGTGGCAGTTCGCCGAGGCGCTGGAGAAGCGCCGCGGCAAGCACGACCCCAGCCGCCCGGCGCAGCACGACTACAACATCGACGTCGTCGACGGCCAGGTGTCCATCACCATCCGCAAGCGCGGCGCGCCGATGGACAAACTGGTGTCCGAGCTGATGATCCTGGCCAACAGCGAGTGGGGCCGGATGCTGGCCGAGGCCGACATCCCGGCAATGTACCGCGCGCAAAGCATGGGCAAGGTGCGGATGACCACCCGCCCCGAACCGCACATGGGCCTGGGCGTGGCCCAGTACGCGTGGAGCACCTCGCCGCTGCGCCGCGCCAGCGACTTCATCAACCAGCGCCAGCTGGCGTCCATGATCCGCGGCGAGAAGCCGCAGTTCGCCCAGGGCGACGCGATGCTGTTCGCCATCCTGCGCGACTTCGACGCCACCTACGGCGCCTACCTGTCGTTCCAGGACAAGATGGAACACTACTGGTGCCTGAAGTACCTGCTGCAGGAAAACATCACCGAGCCGACCGCGTCCGTGATCAAGGAAGACTTGGTGCGCATCGACGGCCTGCCGCTGAGGCTGCGCATACCCGGCCTGCCGGAACTGGCGCGCGGCGACCGCGTGCAGCTGTCGGTGGTGAAGGTGGACCTGCTGACCCAGGACGTGGAGCTGCGCTACACCGGCCGCCTCGACCATGTCGAAGAAGCCGGCGAGGACGAGGAAAGCTGAGCGCTCTCCCCGCCTGATGGAAAGCCGCCGCGCCGCGAGGCCCGGCGGCTTTTTCGCGCTTGTCCGCCCAAGAACCTGTTCAAGGCCGGCGCGCGCGCCTGTTGTATCCGCGCGTCAACGAGCGGACTCTCACGGTTTCTCCCCCGCATGCGGACGTTCCGCCTGGACGTTCGATTGAAATTGCAATGACATTGGATTAACGTCCCGGGTGCAATCTCGTCTTGCCGCATGTCGCATCACCCGCATCCCACGATAACAAGACTCATCCGCGGCGCGTCTTCCGCCGCGCGCACAGGAGGAAACATGCAGGATTTCGCCCGCCACCCGGCCACCCCCGACCGGATCGACGCCTTGTCCGCCGCCTCGCTGGGAGAGATGCTGGCGCAGACCGTCGCCCGCTACCCCGACCACACCGCCTTCCACAATATGGGCCGCGACCTCAGCTACCGCGAGCTGGACCGGCAAAGCGCCCGGCTAGCCGATTATCTGACCCGCGGGCTGGGGCTGCGCGCCGGCGAGCGGGTGGCGCTGATGATGCCCAATCTGCTGCAATATCCGGTGGCCTTGTACGCGGTGCTGCGCGCCGGCCTGGTGGCAGTCAACGTCAATCCGCTGTACACCGCGCGCGAGCTGCACCACCAGCTGGCCGACTCCCAGGCCCGCGCCATCGTGGTGCTGGAAAACTTCGCCCAGGTAGTGCAAGAAGCCCGCGCCGACACCTCGCTGCAGCATGTGGTCGTCACCGCGGTCGGCGATCTGCTGCCCGCGCCCAAGCGCTGGCTGGTCAACGCGGCGGTGCGTTACGTGAAAAAACTGGTGCCGCCCTACCATCTGCCGGGCGCCGTTCCCTTCCGTCGGGCGCTGGCCGGCGGCGACGCCGGACGCTGGCGCGACGCCAGGCTGGCGCCGGACGCGCTGGCCATCCTGCAATACACCGGCGGCACCACCGGCCTGGCCAAGGGCGCGATGCTCAGCCACCGCAACCTGCTGGCCAACGTCGAGCAGGCGCGGCTGGTGCTGGGCGGCGCGCTGCTGGAAGGCCAGACCGTGGTGGCGACGCCGCTGCCGCTGTACCACGTGTTCGCGCTGACGGTGAACTGCCTGCTGATCGCCCGCCTGGGCGGCAATAGCCTGCTGATCACCAATCCGCGCGATCTGGACGGCCTGGTGGCCGAGCTCGCCCGCCATCCGGTCAACGCCTTCACCGGCGTCAACACCCTGTTCAACGCGCTGACGCACCACGCCGGCTTCGCCAAGCTGGACTTCAGCCGCTGGCGGGTGGCGATAGGCGGCGGCGCGGCGGTGCAGCAGGCGGTGGCCGAAGCCTGGCAGCGGACAACCGGCCTGGTGCTGCTGGAAGGCTACGGCCTGACCGAGGCCTCGCCGCTGGTCTCGGTCAACGCGCTGGCGGTGGAACGCTATACCGGCACCGTCGGCATGCCGGTGCCGGGCACCGAGGTGGAGCTGCGCGACGACGCCGGCCGGCCCGCCGCCGACGGCGAGCCGGGCGAAGTCTGCGTGCGCGGGCCGCAGGTGATGGCCGGTTACTGGCAGCGGCCGGAGGAGACGGCCAAGGTGTTCCACGCCGACGGCTTCTTCGCCACCGGCGACATCGGCGTCCGCACCGCCGACGGCCTGCTCAAGCTGGTGGACCGCAAGAAGGACATGGTGCTGGTATCCGGCTTCAACGTGTATCCGAACGAAGTGGAGGACGTGGTGGCCCAGCATCCCGGCGTGCGCGAGGTGGCCTGCATCGGCGTGCCGGACGAGCGCAGCGGCGAGGCGGTGAAGATCGTGGTGGTGCGCAAGGACCCGTCGCTGCAGGCGGAGGAACTGCTGCGCCACTGCCGCGACAATATGACCGCCTACAAGGTGCCGCGCCACGTCGAGTTCCGCGACGAGCTGCCCAAGTCCAACGTCGGCAAGATCCTGCGCCGCGAACTGCGCAGCGGCCAGCCCGCCTGAGGCGGGCCGGCGCTAGAACAGGTCATCGACCAGGGTGCTGGACTGCTGCAGCGGCTCGATCGAGCCGGCGACGCGGTCGCGGTCCAGCGCCAGCCGCTCCAGCACGCCCTCCGGCAGGCTGGACAGCATGTCCTCGCCGCTCATGCCATGGCGGAAGCCGGACACCACGAAGGTAGCCAGGCCGATCAGCTGCGCGTACGGCGAGGCCTCCTCATTCAGCAGGTCGTGCTGGCGGTAGATCGCCCCCTGGATCTCGTCGGGGAAGTTCCAGCGCCGCGCCAGCTCGGCGCCCAGCTCGGTCAGGTCCAGGCCCAGCAACATGCGCTCGGTGGCGATGCGGTCGGCGCCGCCGGCGACGATGCGGTCTATCTGCTGCGCCTGCTCCGGCACCGCGACGTACAGCACCAGTTCGCCGATATTGGCCAGCAGGCCGCAGGTGTAGCCCAGTTGGGGCTCGAGCCCCGCCAGCCTGGCCAGCAGCTTGGCGGTGTTGGCCATCGCGAAGCTGCGCTGCCAGAACGCCTTCATGTCGAAGCCGCTGATGCCGAGCGTAGCGCCGGTGACGCCGGAGGCGATCACCAGCACCCTGAGGTTGTCGAAGCCCAGCAGGATCACCGCGTCGTCCAGCGAGCCGACGCGGCGGCTGCTGCCGAAGCGCGCGCTATTGGCCAGCCTCAGCACCCGGGCGCTCAGCACCTGGTCGTGCATCACCTTGTCGGTGATGTCGGTGATGTTGACGTCGGTACGATGGAAGCTGGCCACTAATTCCTGCACCACCTTGGGAACCATCGGCAGCCTGCCCGAGGCCTTTTCAAAGATTTCACCCACCTGCATCGACGCTCTCCCGCTTGCCGGTTTCGCAGGTTTGAGCTTAGGCAATCGCACCGGGAAGGGAAGAGAAACCGCCCTCGCCCATCCGCTAATCGGCCGAACGGATGGGGGGGAATTTTGCTTATCCCTCCGAATCTGACTATTTTTCATGCATGCGACGCGTGCAAACAATTGATTTACAGACATTTCCCTCCTCCATGCGCCGCCCAATGGGAGAAACCCATGCTGTCGCAACTCTCCGTCAAACAGAAGCTGCTGGCCGGCTACGGCCTGCTGATCGTGATCCTTGTTGTCATCGTGCTGGCGTCGATATCCAAGCTCAACACCATAGAAAGCCAGATCCAAGACATCACCGAGAACCGCTATCCGAAAGCCGAGCTGGCGAACAAGATCGTGCTGCTCACCTACGACGTGGCGCGCAAGGTCCGCGACGCCATCATGGCCAGCAACCCGCAAGAGGTTGAATCCGTCATTGCCAAAATCGAGGCGCTGCGCGCGCAAAACACCGGCTACATTCAGGAACTGGACCGGACCCTGGTCTCGCCCAAGGGCCGCGGGATCCTGACCCGGGCGCTGCAGGCGCGGGAAACGCTGTCCGCCCAGTACCCGCCTTTGTACGCGCTGGTGCGCGCCAACAAGGACGCCGAGGCGCAGGCCTTTCTCAAGCAGCGCTTCGTGCCCGCCAACGAGGGCTTCATGAAAACGTTGACCGAGCTGGCCGCCTACCAGAACGACAAGGTGCGACAGGCCGTGGAGGACAGCAGAAGCGCATACAAGCAAACCATCGGCATCCTGCTAGGGTCGGCCGCTGTGGCGCTGCTGCTGTCAGTGGCGGTGGCGCTGTTCATCTCCAATCTGGTGACCACGCCGCTGAGAAAATCGGTGGCGCTAGTGCGCAATATCGAACAGGGCGATCTGTCCGGACCCGACGAAGCGCTGCCGGTATCCCGCGACGAGGCGATGGAGATCGCCCGCAACGTGCAGAACATGCGCCAGGGGCTGCGCGAGGTGGTGGCCAGCATTCAGGACAACGCCAACCAGGTGTCCGATTCCGCGCACCAGCTGTCCAGCATGGCGCAGCAGGTGGCCACCGGCGCGCAGCGGCAGTCCGAAGCCACCGCCGAAGCCGCCGCCACCATCGAGGAGCTGACCGTCAGCATCAACCACGTCGCCGACAACTCCGACCAGGCCTCGCGCCAGGCGCGCGACGCCGGCGATCTGGCCGGCCGCGGCGGCCACGCGGTGCAGGCCTCGGTCGGCAAGATCCAGTCGGTCAGCACCGCGGTGGCCGCCACCTCGGAGGAGATGCGCACGCTGACCGGCGAGGTGCAGCGCATCGGCAACATCGTCACCGTGATCCGCGACGTGGCCGACCAGACCAATCTGCTGGCGCTGAACGCGGCGATCGAGGCGGCCCGCGCCGGCGAGATGGGCCGCGGCTTCGCCGTGGTGGCCGACGAGGTGAGGAAACTCGCCGAGCGCACCGCCAGTTCGGCGCAGGAAATCACCCAGATGATCCGCGCGATCCAGCAGGGCGTGGAAAAGGTGGTGGGCAGCATGGACCAGAGCCTGTCCAGCGTGGATGCCGTCTCCGGCACCGCGCGCGAGGCAAGCGAGTCGATGGAGGAGATCGAGGGCAGCACCCGCGACATCGTCGGCACCATAGGCAACATCACCAGCGCCTTGAGCGAGCAGCGCACCGCCAGCCTCAGCCTGGCGCAGAGCATGGAACAGGTGTCGCAGATGGCCGAGTCCAACAGCGCCACCGTGGAAGAGCTGGCCACCACCTCCAGCGAACTGAACGCGCTATCGCATAACCTGCAGAACGTCACCGCGCGCTTCCGCTTGTAGGGAAAAGTTCTCTGCCGGACTGTCCCGATAGACTAGGCGGCCACGCGCCGGACGCGGGCCGTGGCAACATGGTGGTTTTCCCCACAGGAGCCGCCATCATGAAAATCGCGTTCGCGCTCGGCTGCGCGCTATCGGTCGCGCTGGCCTGCGCCCAGTCCGCCGCCGCCAAGACCATCCGCTTCTCAGGCTACGACTGGGAAGTGCGCAGCCAGGGCAGCAGCGGCCCCGGCCCCAATGTCTGGGACGAAAACAACGCCTGGCTGGACGCCCAGGGCCGGCTGCACCTGAAAATCGCCAAGCGCGGCGGCCAATGGTCCGCCGCCGAACTCTATCTGCCGCAGCGGCTGGGTTTCGGCCGCTACCAGTTCAAGCTGATCGGCCGCCCGGACCGTTTCGACCCCAATGTGGTGCTGGGCCTGTTCAACTATCCGACGCCGGACGTCGGCCCCGACGGCAGCAACGAGATCGACATCGAGTTCTCGCGCTGGGGCAGCCCGGCCAATCCGATGGGCAACTACACCGTCTACCCGGCCCGGCCGGGTCCGGCCCCCACCTCCTACGCCTTCGATTTCGCGCTGGGCGGCGATTACAGCACCCACCGCTTCGACTGGAGCGCGGCCGCGGTCGACTACCAGTCGCTGCACGGTTTCCAGGACGGCGACCTTTATCCCATCGCCCACTGGCGCTTCAATCCGGTCGACGCGGCGCAGCGCGTGCCGCAGCAGCCGCTGCCGGTGCATCTGAACCTGTGGCTGTTCCAGGGCAAGCCGCCGGCGGACGGCAAGGAAGTGGAAGTGGTGATGCAGGAGTTCAAGTTCGTCCCGGCGGCGGCGCGCTAGGAGGAAAGACGGGCGGCGGAACGAAGGGCCCGCCGCATCGCTCTGCCATCAATAGGCGAAGCGCTCGCGCAGATCCATCAGGTTCAGCTCGTCCAGGATGGCCAGCTGGCGCTCGCGGGCGCTGTTCTTGCCCTTGCCGGTCTTCTTGGCGATGATCAGCTCGTTCTTCATCGAGTGCTCCCAGCCGACCAGCTCGGTGACGGTCAGCTGGTAGCCGCGCGCCTCCAGCTGCAGGCAGCGCAGCACATTGGTCAGCTGGCTGCCGAACTCTCGGGTGTGGATGGGATGGCGCCACAGCTCGGACAACGGCGTCTTGCCGAAGGTCTCGTTCTTCTTCTGCCGCAATACCGACGCCACCTCGGCCTGGCAGCACGGCACCAGCACGATGTACTGGGCGTTCTTGGCCAGCGCGAAGCGGATCGCGTCGTCGGTGGCGGTGTTGCAGGCGTGCAGCGCGGTGATGACGTCCACCTGTTCCGGCAGCTCGGTCGAGGTGATCGACTGCTCCACCGTCAGGTTGAGAAAGCCCATGCGATCGAAACCCAGGCGGTCGGCCAGCTCGCGCGACTTGTCCACCAGCTCCTGTCGCGTCTCCACGCCGTAGACGTGCCCGGCGCCTTTGTCCTTCAGGAACAGGTCGTACAGGATGAAGCCGAGGTAGGACTTGCCGGCGCCGTGGTCGGCCAGCGTCATCGTTCCCTTGTTCTCCAGCACGTCGGCCATCAAGGGCTCGATGAACTGGTACAGGTGGTAAACCTGCTTCAGCTTGCGGCGGGTGTCCTGGTTGATCTTGCCGTCGCGGGTGAGGATGTGCAGCTCTTTGAGCAATTCCAGCGATTGCTGCGGTTTGATTTCGGGAATCAGGCTCATGGCGGCCTCCTGCAATTTCAATGCCGCGATTGTAGCAGAGCGGTCATCCCGCGCCCGAGCCGGAGTCTGCCCGCAATCTTCATGGTTCTGCATCCGCTGCGCGGATGATGATTTTCTTAGCCGGGGCTGCCCGGCGAGCAGGGAGGGGATATTTGCTTGGCCAAATATCCCCTCCACCCCTAAAAGCCACCCTGCAAGCCTGGCCTTCGGCTACCCGCCGGGTCCCGTCAGGCCCGAGGCGCGGCTGAACTCGCCCCGCGCTAACATCGGGGGGCTCGAACAGGCAGCCGCTTAAGACCTCGGGCCTGCCACCCGGCGGCAGGCTTGGAGGGACCGGGGGCACATCGCATACGTGGTGTTCTCCGTCTCTCGCGAGTGCAATCCCAAACCTATGTGAAAGATCGTGAGTTGCCGATCAGGGCTTCTTCACCACTTCCTGCTCAACCACCAGATCCAGAATCCAGCGGATGGAAGACGCGTCGGCCGGCGGGTTGTCCACCTTCACTTCCTTGATCCGCAGCCGGTAGGCCACCCCCGGCTCGGGCTGGAAGCCCTCGATCTCGCCGTAGTGCAGCTCCCAGGGCTTGGACTTGTCCGCGCGCACCTGCAGGCACTGCATCGGCGCGACGCCGGTGCAGGCCTTGCGCTCGGCGGCGACGTAGATGAACTTGATCTCGCCCTGCGGCTGGCGTTCGAAGATCAGCGCGTCCTTGCCGTCGGACAATTTCAGACGCTCGCCGTCCAGGCTGACGTCCATGCCGGCCTCCAGCTGGCGCGACAGCTTGGCGTCGCGCTGCATCGCCTCCGGCGGGCACATCATCAGCGTCGACGCCAGGCGCTCGGCGCGCAGCTTGCCGCCGTCGATCGCGGCCGGGCCGAACATGCCGTTGCAGCCGGCCTTGGCGAACAGCCGCTGCTGGTCGATGCGCAGCAGGATGCCCTTGTCGCCGGCGCCGGTCTGCTTCCACTCGCCTTGCAGTTGCTCCATCGCCGGCGCGGGGCCCTGGCGAGCCGGAGCGGTGGGGCTGGCGCAGCCGGCCAGCAAGGCGGCGCCGAGCGCCAGCAGGGTCAGTCGGTAAGACATCGCGATATCCTGAACAAGAAACAGACTATGACGCCTGAGGAGCTCACAGGTTCCGTCAATCGACAACCGGCGTCACTGTCTCCTGATAGATCACTTTCACCAATTGCAGCGCGGTGCCGCCGCCGCGTTCCGGCTCGCCTTGCAGCTTCAGGTAGTAGCTGCGGCCGGCTTCGGGCGTGAAGCCGGCGATCTCGCCGTGGTAATCGCGCCACGGCTCGCCTTCATTGCCGCGCAAGCGCAGGCAGGCGCCGTCCGGACAGTCGCCGCGCGTCGCGTACCAGTATTGCTCGCCAGCCTGCGGCCGCCACGCCGCCTGCGGCGAAACCGGGGCCGCCGCCTGGGCGGCGTCCGCTTTCGCAAAGCGGTAGACGGTCTTGCCGGCCGCCAGCGTCAGATAGCGGCCATCGGCAGACGGCAGCAGGCGGAACGGCGCGCCCAGCAATTTCAGCAAGGCCTGCTCGCGCGCCATCGCCTCCGGCGCGCACGCCATGCGGGTGGTGGAAACCTGGTGGCGGCCGTCTTCGTCTATGCCCAGCGTGAAGCGGTTGCAGCCGGCGAAGCCGCTGATGCGGCTGTCGGAGATGCTCAGGGTAGGCTGCGGCGCCGGTTGGGCCGGCGACTGGAGCCGCCATTCGGTGTGTTGCAGGTCGGGCAGGGCTTGAGTCGGCAGCATCATGCTGCCGCTGATCAACAGGGCGCCGAGAGAAGGCATGCGGGTTTCCTTTTCCATGACTGCGGACGGCAAAACGCCCGCCATAGGCGGGCGTTCGGGACGGCGGACGAGCGCTCAGTGCACAGCGTTCTTGAGCAGGTCTTCCACCACTTTCTTGGCATCGCCGAACACCATCATGGTTTTATCCATGTAAAACAGCTCGTTGTCCAGCCCCGCGTATCCCGCGTTCATGGAACGCTTGACCACGATGACGTTGCGCGCCTTGTGCGCCTCCAGGATGGGCATGCCATAGATGGGGCTTTGCTTGTCCTTTTGCGCCGCCGGGTTGACCACGTCGTTGGCGCCGATCACCAGCACCACGTCGGTGGTGGAGAAATCGGCGTTGATTTCCTCCATTTCCAGCACGTGTTCGTACGGCACCTCGGCCTCGGCCAGCAGCACGTTCATGTGGCCCGGCATCCGCCCCGCCACCGGGTGGATCGCGTAGCGCACGCCGACGCCCTTCTCGTGCAGCAGTTCGGCGAATTCCTGCAAGGCGTGCTGCGCGCGCGACACCGCCAGGCCGTAGCCGGGCACGATCACCACCTGGTCGGCGTTGGCCATCAGGAAGGCGGCGTCCTCGGCGCTGCCGGCCTTGTAGGACTTGGCCGGCCCCGCGTCGCCGGCCGGACCGGCTACGGTCTCCGCGCCGAAGCCCCCCAAGAGCACGCTGACGATGGAGCGGTTCATCGCCTTGCACATGATGTAGGACAGGATGGCGCCGGACGAGCCGACGCAGGCGCCGGCGATGATCAGCACCGGATTGTTCAGCGTGAAGCCGATGCCGGCCGCCGCCCAGCCCGAGTAGCTGTTCAGCATCGATACCACCACCGGCATGTCGGCGCCGCCGATCGGGATGATCAGCGTCACGCCCAGGGCCAGGGCCACCGCCACCATGGCGAGGAAAGCGGCCTGGCTGCCGGTGAAGAAGTAGGCCGCGCCGAAACCGGCCATGGCCAGCGCCAGCAGCAGATTGAGCGGATGCTGGCCGGCGAAGCTGATCGCCTTGGCGCCGAAGCGGCCGGACAGCTTGCCGTAGGCGATCACCGAGGCGGTGAAGGTGATCGCGCCGATGAAGGCGCCGATGAACAGCTCCACCTTCTGCACCGGCGTGTGCTCGACGCCGCCGTGGAAGATGGCCGCCACCGCGATCAACACCGCGGACAGGCCCACCAGCGAGTGCATCGCCGCCACCAGCTCCGGCATGCCGGTCATCTCCACCGTGCGCGCCTTCCAGGCGCCGACGACCGCGCCGGCGGCGATGGCGCCGGCGATCAGCGCCAGCACTGGCTTGTCAATGATCAGCAGCGTGGTCAGCACCGCGATCGCCATGCCGACGATGCCGTACAGATTGCCGCGCCGCGCCGAAGCCGGGCTGGACAAGCCCTTCAGCGCCAGGATGAACAGCACCGCGGCGACCAGATAAAGAACAGCCGAAACATTCTGCATCGTCATCCCCTGTTTTTCTTCTTGAACATGTCCAGCATGCGCTGGGTGACAAGGAAACCGCCGAAGATATTGATGCTGGCGAGGAAGATGGCGACAGCGCCCAACACCGAGGTGACGGTGATCTCCTGGCCGTCGATATCGACCGCCTGCAGCATGGCGCCGACGACGATGATGCCGGAAATGGCGTTGGTGACCGCCATCAGCGGCGTGTGCAGCGCCGGGGTGACGTTCCACACCACGTGGTAGCCGACGAACACCGCCAGCACGAAGATGGTGAAGCTGGTGATGAAGGGATCAGCCATGGTGCGGCTCCTTGTCGTGATTGGCGGCCTCGGCCGGACGGGCGGCGGCGCCGAAGCGCTGCTCGCCCTGGTGCGTGACCAGCGTGGCGGCGACCAGCTCGTCGTCGAGATCCAGCGTCAGGCCGCCTTCTCCCAACAGCAGGCCGAGGAAGGTATGAAGATTGCGCGCGTACAGGCTGGAGGCGTCGGCCGCCAGCATCGCGGGCAGATTGGTCAGGCCCACCACCCGCACGCCGTTGCCGGTCAGCCAGGCCTCGCCGGGATGGGTCAGCTCGCAGTTGCCGCCGGCCTCGGCGGCCAGGTCGACGATCACCGAGCCCGGCTTCATCGCCGCCACCGCGTCGGCGGACAGCAAGCGCGGCGCCGGCTTGCCGGGAATCAGCGCGGTGGAGATGACGATGTCGGCGGCGGCGGCGCGCTGCGCGATCAGCGCGTTCTGCCGCGCCAGGAATTCGGCCGACATCTCGCGGGCGTAGACGCCGCCGCTGGCGGCTTTCTCCTCATCCGTCATCGGCACCTCGACGAACTTGGCGCCGAGCGACTCCACCTGCTCTCGGGTGGCGGGGCGCACGTCGTAGGCCTCCACCACCGCGCCCAGCCGCTTGGCGGTGGCGATGGCCTGCAAGCCGGCGACGCCGACGCCCAGCACCAGCGTCTTGGCCGCCTTCACCGTGCCGGCGGCGGTCATCAGCATCGGCATGAAGCGGGGGTAGAACTGGCCGGCCAGCAGCACCGCCTTGTAGCCGGCGATGTTGTTCTGGCTGGACAGCACGTCCATGCTCTGGGCGCGGGTGGTGCGCGGCAGCAGCTCCAGCGCGAAAGCCGACACCCGCTGCGCCGCCAATTGCGGCAGCAGCGGGTTCTGGTACGGCGCCAGCATGCCGACCAGCACCGCGCCGGGCTTCAGCGCGGCCACGTCGGCGGCCTCGGGCATGCGCACCGCCAGCACGATGTCGGCCGCGGCCAGCATCTCCTGCCGCCGCTCGGCGATGGTCGCCCCGGCGGCCACAAAGACGGCGTCGGGCAGCGCGGCCGCCAGGCCGGCGCCCTGTTCCACGACGACGGCGTGGCCGGCGCCGACCAGCTTCTTCACCGTGTCCGGCGTCGCCGCCACACGGTGCTCGCCGGCCAGCCGCTCGGTCGGAATGACGATATTCATATAGGATATCTCCTGCAAGTGGATGGTGGAATCAGAAACGGGAACGGTCGTGCGCGGCAGTTGGGAACGATCGTTTGGAAATCATTAAATGCATGCTGCGCCGCATTATGCAAGGCATATATTGGCTACCGTATATCGTCTGACAGGCTTGATTCAACCGGGAAATCGGACATGCCGAAGGCATTGCGCGGCGCAATAAATCCATCCAGCGGAACCGTGCGTCGACCGTTCGACAAGCTGGTCCATCGCTCGCCGTCAGGCAGCGATGCAAATTAGATTTGTCTGATATTCTTCAAGGCTGACACTAGCGCCGGCGCGGCAGGGTTGTAAAGCGGGGAAAACCGCCGTTCGCGAGCAAGTTTGCGCCAGATCAGCATCGGCTCATTGGCCGATGCCGTCTGCCAGCCGATCCAACATGAAGTCAGCGCTGTCCGAAAATGCCAGCCCCCGATCCGGACTCAGGCGGAGAAGCCGCCATCTATGCTCAGACTGGCTCCGGTGATGTATCCCGCCTCCGGACCGGCTAGATAGGCGACCAAACCCGCGATTTCATCCGCGCGGCCATAGCGGTCCAATGCCATCAGCGCCGTGAGTTGCTCGGCCGACTCGCCATCCGCCGGATTCATGTCCGTATCCACCGGCCCAGGCTGCACATTGTTTACAGTGATGCCGCGCGGGCCCAGATCGCGGGCCATGCCTTTGGTCAAACCGACCAGCGCAGCCTTGCTCATCGCATAAACCGAGCCGCCGGCGACCGGCATGCGATCCGCATTGACGCTGCCGATGTTGATGATCCTGCCGCCATCGCCCATGTGGCGCGCAGCCTCCTGGCTGGCGATGAAAGCGCTGCGCACATTGACCGCCATGGCGCGGTCGAACGTCTCCAGGGAAAGCTCCTCGATGAATCCCCACGGCAGGATGCCTGCATTGTTGACCAGAATGTCGAGCGCGCCAAAACGTCCCGCGGCATGCCGCAGCGCCTGCCGTAGCGCCTCGGCGTCGGCGCTGTCGGCGCGAGTGGCGTATGCCATACCCCCTGCCGCGGCGATTCCATCTACCAGCGCTTCGGCTTTGGCCGCAGCCGACGCGTAGCTGAAGCTCACCACGGCCCCTTCATCTGCCAGCCGCCTGACAATGGCAGCGCCAATGCCGCGCGACCCGCCCTGCACGAATGCAATTTTGCCCTGCAGAAATTTCATCGTACCCATATGTCTTCTCCAAATTCCGAGGATTGAAAAATGAACCAAGACGGCGCTCTGGGACATGAGCCCATGCAAACGCCGCGGCAACCCGCTCCTGCCGCCGGCCTCTTGCGCCGTGCCCATAGCTTGATTGATTCCATCAGATTCATTAAGTTGGAAAATATTGAAACATTCAGTCCCATAGAGACGTAATGTGGTATGGATAAGCATCAATTTCTTGGCATTCGGGAATTCATCGCCATCGCCCGGACCGGCAGCTTCACTGCCGCCGCTGATGCGCTGGGCGTCACCGGCTCCGCCCTGAGCAAGCAGATCATGCGGCTGGAAGCCCGCTTGGGGAGCAAACTGCTGCATCGCACCACCCGCAGAGTGAGTTTGACCAGCCAGGGAGAGGTGTATCTGACCAGTTGCCTGCGCGCGGTCGCCGCTCTGGAGGATGCGGAGGGCTACCTGAACATCGGGCAGGCGGAGCCGGCTGGGCGCGTCCATATCAACCTACCCGCGGCTTTCGGCCGACGGCATGTTCTGCCGGTCCTGCTGGAACTGGCCGCGCGGCACCAGGGCCTGGATCTATCGATTACGTTCAGCGAACGCATGGTGGACCTTATCGGCAATGGCATAGACCTGGCGGTGAGGATAGGCCGGCTCGAAGACCACGCGGAACTGGTCGCCCGCAGGCTGGGGGAGCAGCATCTGCTGATTTGCGGATCTCCGGCCTATATCGAACGGAAAGGAACGCCGCATGCCAAAGAAGACCTGCAGCGGCACGATTGCCTGGTCGACTGGCGCCGGGGACCAAACCACGCTTGGCGCCTCAGGAGCGCGGAGGACGGCGGCGAGCTTTGCCAGATACCCGTCCGCCACGAAATGGGCGATGGAGAGGCCATTCTGGCCGCCGCGCTGGCCGGTCTCGGCTTGGCACAGCTCCCTACGTGGCTGGCGAGCAAACATTTGCAAACCGGGGAATTGATCCCGGTGCTGCACCAGTTGTCCGGCGAACACATGCCCATTCACGTCATCTGGCCGCGAAACCACTATATGCCTCCCCGGATGCGCATCGTCATCGACGCCTTGCTGCAGGCTGCACAAGCTCCCGACAGCGGCTTCCTCTGACGCGGAAGCGCCTCCGCTCAGAACGCCCGCCGCACGGACCTGGGGCATCAGCAAGAGCGCGCTCCCCCTCCGCGCGCTATCATCGCAGCATCGCCCCCGGAGACCCGCCATGTCCCGCCCGATTCCGACGCCGCTGCCGGATTTCCGCCAACCCGGCGTGATGCTGCGCATCCTGCAGCTGCCTGCGCTGCTGCTGTGCGCCGACGGCCTGCTGGCGCTGACGGCCGAGCAGCCGCTGTGGCGCTGGCTGCAATCGGCGCTGGCGCTGATTCCGGGCAGCCTGCTGTCGCTGGCGCTGCTGGCGCTGGCCGCCCCCTGGCTGTCGCAGCGGCGGCGCGGAGCCGCCTGGGTTGCGCTGATCGCCGGCGCCAGTTTCGCCTTGTGCCAATGGCGGCTGCAGGACGACTGGCCGCGGACCTGGACCGCCGCGGCGCTGGCGATGGCGGCGGCCCCGCTGCTGCTGCACTACCTGGCGCTGCGCCGGCGCGCGCTGTCGCCGGCGCTGGCCGAGGCGCGGCTGACCGCGCTGCAGGCGCGCATCCGCCCCCATTTCCTGTTCAACAGCCTGAACGCCGCCATCGCGCTGATCCGTTCGCGGCCGCAGCAGGCGGAAACAGTGCTGGAAAATCTGGCCGAGCTGTTCCGCGCCCAGATGGCCGCGCCGGAGAGGCTGTCCACGCTGGCGCGCGAGATCGAGCTAGCCAAGATGTACCTGGCGATAGAGTCCGAACGGCTGGGGCCGCGGCTGACGGTCAGCTGGCGCATCGACGCGCCGCCGGACGCCGAGCTGCCGCCGCTGCTGCTGCAGCCGCTGGCCGAGAACGCCGTCTGTCACGGCGCCGAGCGCGTGGCCGGCGAGGTGGAGATCGTCATCTCCGCCCGCGTATCTGGCGGCCTGCTGGAGCTGGCGCTGGACAATCCGCTGCCGGCCGACGCCGCGCCGACCGCCGGCAGCGGCATCGCGCTGGAGAACCTGCGCGAGCGGCTGGCGCTGCTGTACGACGCCGAGGCCTCGCTCGCCGCCGAGCGGCGCGGCGACCGCTACCAGGCCCGCGTCCGCCTGCCCTGCCGCGCCGCCAGGCGGGGCTGATGCCGTCGCGCTTTGCCGAACGCGCCCCGCCGCTCTACATTCCAGTCAGGACCATCCGCACGAGACCCGCATGGAAAAAAACCGCCTGGAGGCGTTCAGCGACGGCGTGATCGCCATCATCATCACCATCATGGTGCTGGAGCTGAAGGTGCCGCACGGCACCGACTGGCAATCGCTGGCGCCGTTGCTGCCGGTGTTCCTCAGCTACCTGCTCAGCTTCGTCTACGTGGGCATCTACTGGAACAACCACCACCACTTCTACCACGCCGCCCGCCGCGTCGACGGCCGGGTGCTGTGGGCCAATCTGCACCTGCTGTTCTGGATGTCGCTGATTCCCTTCGTCACCGGCTGGATGGGAGAGAACCACTACGCGCCGCTGCCGGTGGCGCTGTACGGCTCGGTACTGCTGATGTGCGCGATCGCCTGGTGGATCATGCAGCAGGCGCTGCTGTGCCTGCCCGGCAACCGCACCCGGCTGTCCGAGGCGCTGGGCGGCGACATCAAGGGCAAGATCTCGCCCTTGTGCTACCTGCTGGCGATCGGCCTCGCCTGGTACCAGACCTGGCTGGCCGGCGCGCTGTACCTGGCGGTGGCGCTGATGTGGCTGGTCCCCGATCGGCGCATCGAGTGCATGCTGTACGGCGAAGGCGGGACCGACTGAGCCGGCGTGGCGGCATGGCCGCGAATCGATTAAAATTGTCCGATCAGCCACCATGGAGGGTACGATGTACCAGTCCGAATTCACCCAGTTCATCAACGGCTTCCTGGACAAGAACCCGGAAGTGGACAGCGAGCGCCGCGAACTGCGCCTGACGCTGTGGGACCGCGAGCTCAACCTGGACGACCAGCGCCGCTGGAAGGAGTCCAGCGTGCCGCAGAAGGCCTACGTCTACCAGCCGGAATAAGCGCCGCCTGGATCGTTCCCGACGCCCCTCGCGGGCGTTTCGTCATTTTGGAAGCCCGAATATGACCCGCCACACGGTGGCGCTCAGCAGCGCCCTCTCCGACTACCTGTTCGACATCGCCGTCGTCGAGCATCCGGCGCAGCGCGAACTGCGCGAATTCACCGCCGGCCACCGCTTGGCCAAGATGCAGATCTCGCCGGACCAGGGCCAGTTCATGGGCTGGCTGGCGCGGTTGATCGGCGCGCGCCGCTACCTGGAAATCGGCGTGTTCACCGGCTACAGCGCGCTGACCGTGGCGCTGGCGATGCCGGCAGACGGCCAGGTGGTGGCCTGCGACGTCAGCGAAACCTTCACCGCCATCGCCCGCGAATACTGGGCCAAGGCCGGCGTCGCCGACCGCATCGACCTGCGGCTGCAGCCGGCGCTGAGCACCTTGCGCGAGTTGCTGGACGACGGCCAGGCCGGCCGCTTCGATCTCGCCTTCATCGACGCCGACAAGCCGTCCTACCGCGACTACTACGAAGCCTGCCTCGAGCTGGTGCGCCCCGGCGGCGTCATCGCCATCGACAACATCTTCCTGTCCGGCCGCGTGGTGGACCCGAAACCGGAAGACCCGGCCGGCGTGCACCTGGTGCATGCGTTCAACGCCAGCCTGAAGGCCGACCCGCGCGTCCACATGTGCGTGCTGCCGATAGGCGACGGCCTGACGCTGTGCACCCGCCGCTAGCCGGCGCGCATGAACTTTCGCCATCGCCGAATGGTCTGTAACGTTTTGGCCACAGCGCCGGCCCCCCCGCCGGTGCTATGATGGCCGTTTGTTGACCGAGCTTACCCCGTCACCGTCATGCTGAACCGCCGCCCCCGCCGCCAGATGAACCAGATGAACGTCGTGCCCTACATCGACGTGATGCTGGTGCTGCTGGTGATTTTCATGGTCACCGCCCCGATGTTCACGCCGGGCGTGATCGACGTGCCCAGCGTCTCCGAGGCGCCCGCCATCGATGTCCGCCCGCTGGAGGTCACCGTGGACGCCGCCGGCAAGATCGAGCTGGTGGACGGCGAGCAGAAAACCCGCGTCGACTCGCTGGACGATCTGGCCAGCCAATTGCAGGCGCTGGCCGGCGCCGGACAGCGCCCAGTGGCCATCTCCGCCGACGCCAACCTCAAATACGCCGAAGTGGTGAAGATCGCCGACCGCCTGCACCAGGCCGGCATCAAGCGCGTGGCGCTGACCGTCAAGCAAATCAGCAAGCAATGAGCTCGCAAGCGCCCTCCTCTCCGCGCCCTTGGGCCTTCATCGCCTCGGCGCTGTTCCACGCCGGCGTGATCGGCCTGTTGCTGTGGGGCGGCCTGCAGACCACGCCGCCGCCCAGCCCGGCGCCGCTGGCGCTGGAGCTGTGGACCACCGCGCCGCCGCCTCCGCCGGCCGCGACCACGCCGGTCGCCCCCGCGCCGCAACCGGCGCCGGAACCCAAACCGGTGGTCGAAGCGCCGCCGGCCGAGGTCAACCTGGGCAAGAAGGACGCGCCCAAGCCCAAGCACGAGACGCCGAAACCGGAACCCAAGCCGGCGGCCGAACCCGAGCCGAAGAAACCCAAGCACGAGCCCAAACCGGCCGAGCCGGAGAAGAAACCGTCCGAGAAGGCCAAGCCGGCGGAAAAAGCGCCGGACAAGAAAGAGGCCAAGGCCCAGACCCCGCCGGCGGCCAAGCCCGGCCACAAGACCGCCAAGGCCTACAACAACGAGGCCGACGACCTGCTCTCCAGCCTGGACAGCGCGCGCACCAGCGGCAAGCCCAACGCGCGCACCGACCAGGCCGGCAGCAAGCACGGCGTGGCCGGCGGCGCGGTCAACGGCTCCGGCGTCAACGCCGGCTGGATAGACTTGGTCAAGGCCAAGGTGACGCCGCTGGTGCAGGTTCCGCCCGGCATCAACGGCAACCCCGCCGCGGTGCTGCGGGTGACGCTGCTGCCGACGCTGGAGGTCAAAGCGGTGCAACTGGTGAAAAGCAGCGGCGTTCCGGCCTATGATGATGCCGTGCAACGCGCGGTGTGGGAGGCCAAGACCTTCCCCAAACTGCCGGCGGGAGCCAACTTCAACGACGGCTACCGCACGTTTACCCTGACCTTCCGTCCGCGCTGAGCGGGCGGGACCAAGCCCTGAGGAAGCCATGCCGAGTTTGAAAGCCCTGCTGCGGGGCATGCTGGTGGCGGCGATGCTGGCCGCCGGCAGCGTCCACGCCGAACTGAACATCGAAATCGTAGGCGGCGGCGCCAGCCGCCACGCCATCTCCGTGCTGCCGTTCAAGGACGAGGGACCGACCCAGGGCAACCTGACGCCGGTGATCCGCAACGACCTGGCGCTGTCCGGCGCCTTCCGCCTGATCGATCCGTCGGCCGTCGCCAACGTCCCGTTCGAGCCTGCCGACATCCGCTATCCGCTGTGGCAGGCCGCCGGCGCGCAGTCTCTGGCCATCGGCAAGGTGGAAAACGCCGGCGGCGGCCAGATCAAGATCAGCTTCCGGCTGATGGACGCGTCGCAGCGCAAGCAGCTGACCGGCGGCGAATTCACCGTGACGCCGGACCGCAGCCGCCAGGTGGCGCACGCGATCGCCGACATGATCTATGAGGCGATCACCGGCCAGAAGGGCTTCTTCAACACCCGCCTCGCCTACGTGCTGAAATCCGGCCGCAACTTCGCGCTGCAGATTTCCGACGTCGACGGCCAGCGCAGCCAGACCATCCTGCGCTCCACCGAACCCATCATCTCGCCCAGCTGGAGCCCGGACGGCCGCTACATCGCCTATGTCTCCTTCGCCAGCCAGAAGCCGGTGGTATGGGTGCAGGATCTGGCCACCGGCCAGCGCCGCGCGGTGGCCAACTTCAAGGGCAGCAACTCCGCCCCGGCCTGGAGCCCGGACGGCAGCAAACTGGCCGTGGTGCTGACCACCAGCGGCAACTCGCAGATCTACATCATCAACGCCGCCGGCGGCTCCGCGCGCCGCCTGATGTACAACGGCGGCATCGACACCGAGCCGGCCTTCAGCCCGGACGGCTCCATGGTCTACTTCGTCTCCGACCGCAGCGGCAACCCGCAGATCTACCGAGTGCCGGTGAACGGCGGCGACGCGCAGCGCGTCACCTGGGAGGGCAATTACAATGTTTCGCCCAAATTGTCGCCGGACGGCAAGACCCTGGTCTATATTCGCCGTTCAGCCGGCAATTTCCGTGTGATGTCGCAAGATCTGGCAACTAATGACAGCCGGCAGTTGTCAGACGGTAGTTACAGTGAGCGCCCCAGCTTCGCGCCCAATGGCCGCATGGTGCTGTATTCCAGCGACGCCGGCGGACAGAGCGTGCTGTACGCGGCCACCGCCGACGGCAGCAGCAAGGTGAAACTGGCCGTGCTCAACGGTGATGTTCAGGACCCGGCATGGGGTCCGTTCAATAATCCTTGATGGGAGCCAACAATGAACCTGAAGCAACTCGCACTCGCCACCGCCGTCGCCACTTTGCTCGCCGCCTGCGCCAGCACCAAGCCGGCCGAAACCCCGGCCGCTCCGGTCACCCAAGCGCCGACCACCCAGGCCCCGGTGAGCTCGGGCAGCGAACAAAGCCAGGTAGCGGTCGATCCGCTGAATGATCCGAACAGCCCGCTGGCCAAGCGCAGCGTGTACTTCGCCTTCGACTCCTCCGCCGTCGACGGCGAAGGCAAGAACACCGTCGCCAACCACTCCGATTACCTGAAGGGTCACGACAAGAAAGTGATCATCCAGGGCAACACCGACGCCCGCGGCAGCCGCGAATACAACCTGGCCCTGGGCCAGCGCCGCGCCGAGAGCGTCAAGCACGCGATGGAAGTGCTGGGCGTGAAGGAAAGCCAGCTGGAAGCCGTCAGCTTCGGCAAGGAAAAGCCCAAGGCCACCGGCCACAGCGACGCCGACTACGCGGAAAACCGCCGCGCCGACATCGTCTACCAGGGCCAGTAAGCGCCTGGCGCGGGCGGCTTCCCGGCCGCCCGCCGTCCTCGCCCTGCCGGATATCCGCGGGCGGCTGCCAAACGGCGGCCGAACCGTTATGATGTCCGGCAATCTTCATCCATCGGAACGCCCATGAAACGCATCGCCATCAGTAGCGCCCTGCTGTTGATCCTGAACGGCTGCGCCAGCACCAGCGACCTGGAGGAGACCCGCCGCCAACTGGCGCAGGTGAACCAGCAGGCGTCCACCCGCATCAGCGCGGTGGAAAGCAAGCTGTCCAATGAGAAGCTGCTGGAGATGGTCAGCCAGGTCGACGCCCTGAAGGCCGAGGTCGCCAAGCTGCGCGGCGACGTCGAAGTGCTGAACTACAATCTGCAAACCACCCAAAAGCGCCAGAACGATCTGTACAATGATCTGGACGGCCGCCTGTCGCATCTGGAAGGCGCGCCCGGCAAGCGCGACGCCTCGCAGCCCGCCGCCCAGCAAGCCGCCGCCAGCGACAGCCAGGCCAGTCCCGACTACGACAAGGCGCTGAATCTCCTGCGCGCGCGCGACTTCCCCAACGCGATCAACGCGCTGTCGCTGTTCATCCAGCAGAACCCGCAGGCGCCGCAAGCGGCCGAGGCCAACTACTGGCTGGGCGTCGCCCACACCGCGCTGCGCCAGTACGACGCCGCCATCGACATCCACCGCCGCTTCGTCGAGCAATACCCGAACAACCATTTCGCGCCGGACGCGCTGCGCAATATCGGCAACTGCCAGCGCGACCTGGGCCAGGTGGATCAGGCGAAGAACACCTACCGCCGCCTGATCAAGCTGTACCCGAAGACCGACGCCGCGCAAAAGGCCAAGCAGGCGCTGGCCAGGATGTAAGGAAAGCATCCGGCGCGGCCGCGCCGGCAAAGGAAAAGGGCGCCGCGCGGCGCCCTTTTTTCATGGCTGTCAGGCCTCGGACAACACCAGCCTGACGTTGTGCTCTTCCAACAGCTTGGCCACCGGCTCCGGCGGCGTGGCGTCGGTGAACACGGTGTGGAACTCGCTGATGTGGCCCATGCGCACCAGCGCGTTGCGGCCGAACTTGCTGTGGTCGGCGGCCAGGTAGCGGTGGCGGGCATTGTTCATCATCGCCTGGGCGACGCGCACCTCGCGGTAGTCGAAATCCAGCAGCGAGCCGTCGGTCTCGATGCCGGACACGCCGATGATCGCGTAGTCCACCTTGAACTGGTTGATGAAGTCCAGCGTCGCCACGCCGGTGATGCCGCCGTCCGACGCGCGCACGGTGCCGGAGGTGATCATCGCGGTGAAGTCCGGGTTGGTGGACATGATGGAGGCGACGTGGATGTTGTTGGTGATGACGCGCAGCCCCTTGTGGGTGGCCGTCAGCGCCTGCGCCACCGCCTCGATGGTGGTGCCTATGCTCATGAACAGCGAGGCGTGATCGGGGATGCTGCGCGCGATCATGTCGGCGATATGGGCCTTTTCGCTCTGAAACTTTCCTTTACGAGCAAAATAGTCCTCGTTCTCCACGCTGTTCCCGAGTGCGGCGCCGCCGTGGTAGCGGCGAAGCAGATTGGCCTCGCACAGCTGGTTGATGTCGCGCCGTATCGTCTGCGGTGTGACATCAAGCAGGCGGGCCAGCTCTTCGATGGGCATGAAGCCGTTTTCGCGAACCAGCTGCAGGATTTTGTCGTGTCGTGGAGAGCGGCTCATAACTATTCGGAATCGAAAATCACGTTACTTTAGTAACATATTTTTCCCCCCGATAGCAAATGCGAACCGCAAATTTCCCGGGCTTTCCGCCTGTTTGCGAAGCCGGCGGCGTCTGGCCGCCACAACTGCGGCCGCGCTGGCCTCAGTGGACGATGGCCACCTTGCCGAAATGGCGGCGGGCGAGGAAATGCTCCCAGGCCGCGCGCGCGTCGCCGAACGGGAACACCCGGTCCACCACCGGCCGCAACTGATGCCGGGCGATGGCCCGCAGCATCGCTTCCATGCCCTCGCGGTGGCCGACCGCGATGCGGCGCAGCGTGGCCCCGCTGAGGAAGTAGCGCATGAAGTCCAGCTCCGCCGCGCCGTCGGCCAGAAAGCCGATCACCGCGATCTCGCCGCCCGGCGCCACCGCCGCCAGCGACTGCTCCAGCGTGCCCTTGCCGCCCACCTCGACCACCAGGTCCACGCCCAAGCCGCCGTTCAGCTCGCGCGCCCGCGCGCCCCACTCCGGCTCGGCGAGGTAATCGATCGCCTCGTCCGCGCCCAGCGCCTTCAGCCTGGCCGCCTTGTCCGCGCCGGAGGTGGTGGCGATCACCCGCGCGCCCATCGCCTTGGCCAGCTGCAAGGCGAACAGCGACACGCCGCCCGATCCCTGCACCAGCACCGTGTCGCCGGCCTTGACCGGTTGCGGGCCGGTCAACGCGGTCCAGGCGGTCAGCGCCGCGCACGGCAGCGTCGCCGCTTCGGCCCAGCCCAGGTGATCCGGCACGCGGACCAGCGCCTCCTCGCTCACCACCTTGTATTCGCACAGCCAGCCATCCTGGTTGCTGCCGTACTGGCGCGCCGCCTCCGCCGGCGGAAAGGGGCCGCCGAACCATTGCGGGAAGAAGGTGTTGCACACCCGGTCGCCCGGCTGGAAACGGTTGCAGCCCTCGCCCAGCGCGACGATCTCGCCCGCGCCGTCGGACAGGGGAACCAGCCCATCGCGCCAGCTCATCGGATACTGGCCGCTCAACAGCGCCAGGTCGCGGTAGTTCAACGAACTGGCGCGCACCCGCACCAGCGCTTCGCCGCGGCCGGGCGTCGGCATCGGCTCGTCATGGCGCGCCAGGTGGTCCAGCGAGCCGAAACGGGAAAAACGGTAGCCTTGCATCGGGATATCCTTGGATAAAAATCACCGGGACATCTTGCCGCGCCGCGCCGGGATGATGAATGATTGGCCGTACCCGTTTTTTCACCTTTCGTACCGGATTTCACCATGGACCTGCTGGAAGACATCTTCGCCGCGATGCGGGTGGAGAGCGCGCTGTACGCGCGGCTGGAAGCGCGCGCGCCGTGGGGCATAGACTTCGCCCACCAGGTGTCGGCGCGCTTCGGCATCGTCGCCCACGGCCGCTGCCTGCTTGACGGCGCGGGCCTGGATCAGCCGCTGCCGCTGGCGGCCGGCGACCTGTTCATCGTCAGCGGCGGCCAGCGCTTCCGCCTGATGGACGAGGCCGGCCGGGAGGCGCCGCCATGCGAGACGGTGTTCGCCGGCCGCTGCGACGGCGTGATCCGCTTCGGCGGCGACGGCGAGGAGACCGGCATCGTTTCCGGCCGCTTCGTGTTCAACGCCGCCGCCGGCGCGCCCTTGATGGACCTGCTGCCGCCGGTGCTGCACCTTCGGCTGGACGCGGAGCGGGCGCGGCTGCTGCGGGCGGCGCTGGAGATGATCGCGCGCGAGAACGCCGCCCCGGCGCTGGGTTCGCGGCTGGTGGTGCAGAAACTGGTGGACGTGCTGCTGATCGAGGCGCTGCGCATCCACTGCCTTTCCGGCCAAGGCGACGGCTGGCTGGGGGCGCTGGCCGACCGCCGGCTGTCGCCGCTATTGCAGGCCGTCCACTCCGACCTGGCCGCGCCGTGGACGCTGGAGAGCATGGCGGCGCGCGCCGGCATGTCGCGCTCGGCCTTCGCCCGCCATTTCCGCGCCCGAGTGGGCGATACGCCGCTGAATCATCTGACCGGCTGGCGCATTCAGCGCGCCCGGACGCTGCTGCGGGAAAGCCGGCTTCCCCTGGCGGAAGTGGCGGCGCGAGTCGGCTACGACAGCGACGTCGCCTTCCAGCGCGCGTTCAAGCGGCTGACCGGCCTGCCGCCGGGCGAATACCGCCGCGCGGCAGGCGCGAGCTAAGCGGCGCTACGCGCAGGCGGCCGCCAACGCGGCCTCGGCCAGGACCAGGGTGGTGTCGATCGCCGGCACGCCGCAGTTGGCGTCGTTCAACACCAGCGGCAGCTCGGTGCAGGCAAGCGCCACGCCGTCGCAGCCCAGCGCCTTCATCGCAGCCACCACTTCCAGCAGCGCCGCCAGCGTGGCTGCGCTGGCGCGGCCGGTGGGCACCAGCTCTTCGAAGATGGCGCGCTGGATCGCCGCCTGCTGGGCTTCGTCGGGAATCACCTCCTCGATGCCGCGCGCGGCCAGCGGCGCCTGGTACAGGCGGCGCGCCATGGTCCAGCGGGTGCCCAGTATCGCCACCCGTTTCAGGCCCCGCGCCGCGCAGGCGTCGGCCACAACGTCGAGGATGCTGATCAATGGAATGGGCGAACGGGCGCGGATGTCGTCCACTGCCAAATGCACGGTGTTGGCCGGGATCACCGCCAGTTCCGCGCCGGCGCCGGCCAGCCGCGTGAGCGAGCCGACGATGGAATCTGCGACCAGATCCCAACGGTCGTCATCCTGGGCCTGGTGCACCACGCCGAAATCCGGCTGGTCCAGCGCGAAGCGCGGATGATGGTGATGGGGAAAGCGGTCCGCGCACAGGCGGTGGATCTTGGACAGGCAGTCTACGGCGCCGGGCACGGTGACGCCGGCAATGCCTATGGTTTTCGCGTTCATGGCTTCTGCGTGGAAAAGCGCGCCGACAACCGGCGCGGAGTCGGCCAGTCTACCCATGCGGCATGCCGGCCGCAACGCCGCTCAGCGCTGCCAGGTGCCGCCCTGGCGAACGCGGCGGACAAACTCGTCCAGCGGCATCGGCCGGGCGATGTAGAAGCCTTGCAGCCAGTTCACGCCCAGGCGGCTGAGGTAGTCGAACTGCTCGGCGGTCTCCACCCCCTCGGCCACCGTCGCCAGGCCCAGCTTGGCCGCCAGTTCGGCCACGCTGTCGACGATATGTCCGGACAGGCCGTCGCTGCCGATGCCGGCGACGAAGCTCTGATCGATCTTCAAGCCGCCCACCGTCAGCTGCTGCAAATACACCAGGCTGGAGTGGCCGGTGCCGAAATCATCCAGCGCCACCCGGACGCCCAGCGCGTCCAGGCGGCGGAACAGCGCCTCCACCTCGGGCGTGATCGCCACCATTTCGCGCTCGGTCAGCTCCAGCGTCAGCACCGCGCCGCTTTCGGCCAGCAGGCCAGCCCAGCGACGGCAGTCATCGTACAGGCCGCCTTCCTGCAGATGGGCGCGGCTGATGTTGACGCCCAGGTGGAAGTCCGGCGCCAGCGGCAGCTTGGCCAGCTTGGCCAGCACGGCGTCCATCATCCGCCGCGTCATCTCGACGATCAGCCCGCTCTCTTCGGCGCGCGGGATGAACAGGTCGGGCCGGATCAGCCCCTCGCGCGGATGCCGCCAGCGCATCAGCACCTCGGCGCCGCGCCAGTCCGGCAGGCCGGGCTTCACGATGGGCTGCAGATAGCCTTCGAACTCGTCGTTGGCCAGCGCCCGCCGCAATTCGTCGGTGAAGGAGGCGGGGCGGCCCAGCAGCCAGTACAGCGTCGCGCCGGCCGACAGGCCCAACAGCAGCAGGATCACGGTCAGCGGCGCATGATGCGACCAAAGATGCCGGTACCACACCGGCACGTCATAGCTTGAGCGCACGGTGAACGGATAGCGGCTGGAGTGGCGGATTTCCTCCACCTGCCCGCGCGCGGGCATCGTCCCTTCGCCGTAACGGCGCGGCCCCAGCCAGTGGTCTCCCACCTGCAGAAACACCAGGATGCGGTCGCTGACGTCCTGCAAGGCCAGCTGCAGATAGCGTCCGTCAACCGTCGCCACCGCCGCGTCGCCGCCGCGATTGAGCCGGTAATACAGCAGCGGCACGTTGGGCGTGATCGCGTTGCCGGACAGCAGCTGCATCCTGCCTTGCACGAAGCCGCGCGCTGGCATCGCCCAGCGGGTGCTGCCGCTCAGCGACGAGCAATAGACGTTATCGCCGTCCAGCAGCACGGTGCTGCGCACGAAAGGCGCGACCGCCACCTGGCGGCGCAAGAAATAGACGGCCTTGTCGCACGATCCTCCGGCCAAGGGCAGCAGGATGCGCGCGGCCTCGTCGGCCTGGTCGAGGATGCCGTCCACCAGTTGCAGCCCCTGGTCCACCTGCTGCCGCACGGAAGCCTGGAGATCCTGCCGCTCCTGCCACAGCAGCGCGGGCACGGTGGCCGCAAACGGCATGGCCGCCACCAGCAGGGCGAACATCAAATGGGACAGGCGATGGCGACGGCGTGGCTGCAGGGGATTCATCGACTCTCCGCGCGTGCAATTCCGCCGTATGCGGAATTGATAATTGGTTTTAAATAATAGTCTTATTTTAAACCAAAAAATAAACCCTCCCGCAGGAGGGTTCGCGCGCGAGCCGGGCGGCTTAGCTCAGACGGCCGCGGTGGCGGGCGATCTGCGCCTTCACCTGGGCCGGCGCGGTGCCGCCGACATGGTCGCGCTGCGCCAGGCTGCCCTCCGGCGTCAACACGCCGAACACGTCGTCCTCGATCAGCGCCGAGAACTCGCGCAGCTTGGCCAGCGGCAGGTCGGCGAGATCCACGCCCAGGCCTTCGGCATGGCGCACCGCCAGTGCCACCACCTCGTGGCTGTCGCGGAAGGGCAGGCCCTTCTTGACCAGGTAGTCGGCCAGGTCGGTGGCGGTGGCGTAGCCCTGCAGCACCGCCGCGCGCATCGCCTCCGGCTTCACCGTCACGCCGCGCATCATGTCGGCGTAGATGCGCAGCGTGGTCTGCAGCGTGTCCACCGTGTCGAACAGCGGTTCCTTATCCTCCTGATTATCCTTGTTGTAGGCCAAGGGCTGGGCCTTCATCAATGTGATCAGCGCGATCAGGTGGCCGACGACGCGGCCGGATTTGCCGCGCACCAGCTCCGGCACGTCCGGGTTCTTCTTCTGCGGCATGATGGACGAGCCGGTGCAGAAGCGGTCGGCGATGTCGATGAAGCCGACGCGCGGGCTCATCCACAGGATCAGCTCTTCCGACAGCCGCGACAGGTGGATCATCGCCAGCGAGGCCGCGGCGGTGAATTCGATGGCGAAGTCGCGGTCTGACACCGCGTCCAGCGAGTTGTGGCAAACGTCGTCGAAGCCCAGCAGCTGGGCGGTGTAATGGCGGTCTATCGGATAGGTGGTGCCGGCCAGCGCCGCCGCGCCCAAGGGCAGCCGGTTGACGCGCTTGCGGCAGTCCTGCATCCGCTCGGCGTCGCGCGCCAGCATCTCCACATAGGCCAGCAGGTGGTGGCCGAAAGTGACCGGCTGCGCCACCTGCAGGTGGGTGAAGCCCGGCATCACGGTGTCGGCGTGCTGCTCGGCCAGGTCCAGCAGGCTCTTCTGCAGTTCGCCGAACAGATGGACGGTGGCGTCGATCTCGCCGCGCAGCCACAGCCGGATGTCGGTGGCCACCTGGTCGTTGCGGCTGCGGCCGGTGTGCAGGCGCTTGCCGGCGTCGCCGATGCGGTCGGTCAGACGGCGCTCGATGTTCATGTGCACGTCTTCGAGGTCCACGCTCCACTCAAGCTTGCCTGCGCGGATCTCGTCGCGGATGTCCGCCATGCCTCGTCGGATCGACTCCAGGTCGGCGTCGGACAGCACGCCCGATCGGTTCAGCATCGCGGCGTGGGCGAGCGAGCCTTCGATGTCCACCTCGGCCAGTCGGTAATCGAAACCGATGGAGGCGGTGTAGTGCTTGACGAGTTCGGAAACCGGCTCGGAAAAACGGCCGGACCAGGCGTGTTGGTCTTGCATGGCGTAGCGTCCTGCGGTGAGGGTGCGAAAACCCTACTATGCCAGCCGCAACCGCCCACGGCCAGCGCGGATTTGTCCTACCGTCCGGCAGCCGCAAGGACGCGGGCGACGGTGCCGTCGGCCACCATGCCGCGCAAGGCCTGTTCAAGGTCCGCCTTGCGCGGATGGAGCAGCGAGCGCCGCGCCAGCGCCAGCCGGTTGGGATGGCGGTCGTCCAGCGTCAGCGCGGCCCGCTTCACCCGGCCGGCGAACTCGGGCCGCGCGGCCAGCGCCGCGCCCTGGCTCGCGTTTACGATCAAGGCGTCTACGCGGCCGGCCGCCAGTTTGCGAAAACCGGACTCCATGCCGGGGCTGGCGTCGCGGCGGATGCGGGCGTCGCGGTCGAAGCCCGCCTCGTAGCTCACGCCCTCCGACACGCCGACCGTCAGCGGCAGCAGATCGTCGTAGCGGGCCAGCGCGCGCGCGTCGCCGCTGCGCTGGTAAAACACCAGATGGTTGCTGTTGGCGAAGGGCGGCATCAGGAAATCCAGATAGCGCGACCGCTCCGGCGTGGGCCGCACGCCTATCATCAGGTCGGCCCGTCCCTGCTGCATCGCCGCCAGGCAGCGCGACAGCGGGCAATGCAGGAAGCGCAGCGGCAGGCCCAGCCGCCGCGCCAGCTCGCGCACGATCTCGGTGTACGGTCCGGCCGGCTCCCCGCGCGCATCCAGTTTTTTCCACGGCTCGAACACGTTGTAGGCCAGCACCAGCTCGCGCGCATCCGCCAGCGCCGGCTCGAACGCCAGGCAAAACAACAGCAGGACGATCAGTTTCTTCACGGCATTTGCTTGGAGATGTTTTCAGCAATGCTATCCCCTAAGCGACATGCGCTGCGCATTTGTCGACCGCGCTCCCCGCCGCTGTTGCGAAAACGCCATCCAGTCGGCAAGGCCGGCGGCGACAAGCCATTGATCGGAAAGCGGGAACCGCCGCCGCCGCGCTAGCCGGCGGCGGCTTGCGAAAAATACCACTCTGGCAACATAGATATGATCCGGACGCGAAAAAGGCCCGGCATGCCGGGCCTTCGCCAACTGGACTCCGCAGCGGCTCAGTGCTGCAGGATCTTGGACAGGAACTGGCGCGCGCGCTCGCTGCGGGCGTCCAGGTCGCCGAAAAACTCGTCCTTGGCGCAATCCTCGACGATGCGGCCCTGGTCCATGAAGATCACCCGGCCGGCCACGCGGCGGGCGAAGCCCATCTCGTGGGTCACGCACATCATGGTCATGCCCTCGTGCGCCAGCTCGGTCATCACGTCCAGCACCTCGTTGATCATCTCCGGGTCCAGCGCGCTGGTCGGCTCGTCGAACAACATCGCGATCGGGTCCATCGCCAGCGCGCGGGCGATGGCCACCCGCTGCTGCTGGCCGCCGGACAGCTGGCCGGGATGCTTGTCGGCGTGCGCCCTGAGGCCGACGCGGTCCAGCAGCTTCAGGCCCTTGGCCATCGCCTCGTCCCGGCTGCGGCCCAGCACCTTGATCTGGGCGATGGCCAGGTTCTCGGTGATGGTCAGGTGCGGGAACAGCTCGAAGTGCTGGAACACCATGCCGACGCGGCTACGCAGCTTGGGCAGGTCGGTTTTCGGATCGCCGACCGAGATGCCGTCGACGACGATCTCGCCCTGCTGGAACGGCTCCAGCGCGTTCACGCACTTGATCAGGGTGGACTTGCCGGAGCCGGACGGCCCGCACACCACCACCACCTCGCCCTTGGCGACCTGGGTGGTGCAGTCGGTCAGCACCTGGAAGGCGCCATACCATTTGCTGACCTTGTTCAGCGAAATCATTGCAGTCATACAGCCAACCTTTGTTGCAGGCGCTTCACCAGGCGGGAGGCGCCGAAACTGATCAGGAAGTAGACCATGCCGGCGAATATCAGGAATTCGTGCGGCAGGCCGACGATGTCGCCCTTGGAGCGGGCGGTGTTGAGGAAATCCATCAAGCCGACAGCGTATACCAGAGAGGTGTCCTGGAACAGGATGATGGACTGCTGCAAGAGCAGCGGCAACATCTTGCGCAGCGCCTGCGGCAGCACGATCAATCCCATCACCTGGTGGTAGCGCATGCCCAGCGCGTAGGCGGCATTGGGCTGGCCCTTCGGTATCGCCTGGATGCCGGCGCGGACGATCTCGGCGAAATAGGCCGCCTCGAACATCACGAAAGCCACCAGGCAGGAGGTGAACGCCCCCACCGGCTCCAGATTGCCAGTGATCCAGTTCAGCAGCATCGGCACCGCCAGGTAGAACCAGGAGATCACCAGCAGCAGCGGAATGGAGCGGAAGTAATAGATGTAGGCGGTGGCGAAGCCCGACAACACCTTGTTGCTGGACAGGCGCGCCAGCGCCAGCAGGATGCCGAGCAGCACGCCGCCCGCCACGCCGCCGGCCAGCATCTTCAGCGTCAGCAGCATGCCTTGGCTCAGGCCCGGCAGCGCCGGAACGATTTGGCTGAAATCCATCATTTGCCTCCCATCATGCCGGGCACCCTAAGTTTCTTCTCCAGCGCGTTCATCATCAGCATCAAACTCATGTTGAGCGTGAAGTAGATGACCGTGGCCAGGGTGAAGGCCTCGAACAGGTTGGCGGAAAACTCGGCGGTCTGCTTGGTCTGCGCCAGCAGCTCGGCCAGGCCGATCAGCGACGCCACCGACGAGTTCTTGATGATGTTCAGGAATTCGCTGGTCAAAGGCGGGATGATGATGCGCATCGCCTGCGGCAGCAGCACGTGGCGGTAAGTCTGGCCGAGCGAGAATCCCACCGCCATCGCCGCGTTGCGCTGGCCGCGCGGCAGCGCCTCGATGCCGGTGCGCACCTGCTCCGCCACCCGGGCCGCGGTGAACAGGCCCAGGCACACCACCACCGACAGGAACTGCGAGGTGGTCGGCGACAGGTCCTGCTTGAACCAGACCTGGGCGCCCTCCGGCAGCAGGTCCGGCACCAGGAAGTACCAGACGAACAGCTGCACCAAGAGCGGCACATTGCGGAACAACTCGACGTAGACGGTCGCCAGGCTGGCGATCCAGCGATTGGGCAGCGTGCGCGCCACCCCGACCGCGATGCCCAGCAGCAGCGCGATGATCCAGCCGCTGAGCGACACCGCCAGCGTCCAGCCCAGCCCGCTGGCGAACCAGCTCAGATAGATCTCGCTACCGACACCGGTGGGTTTGAAGAAGACTCCCCAGTCCCAGTGATAATTCATTGCAAGCACTCCCAGCCGCGCGTCGGGAAGACGGCGCGGCGATCGATGCCCCTGCGGCCGGATTCCGGCCGCGCAGGATCAAGCCGCCGCCCGCGAAAACGGGCGGCTCGCGTCACAAACTTCAGGGCGAGGGCCGCGGACGCGGCCCGTCCGCGTCACTCGGCCGGCTTGTCGGTCGGCTTGGCCAACAGCGCCTTCAGTTCGTCGGACATCGGGAAGTTGAGGTTCAGGCCCTTGGGCGGCACCGGGCTGGTGAACCAGCGGGCGTAGATCTTGTTCACTTCGCCGGACTTGAAGGTCTTCTCCAGCGCGGTGTCCACCACCTTCTTGAACGCCGGATCCTCCTTGCGCAGCATGCAGCCGTAGATCTCGTAGGACTGCGACTTGCCGGTGACGACCCAGTTGGCCGGGTTCTTGGCCTTGGCCATTTCGCCGTACAAGAGCGCGTCGTCCATCATGAAGGCGGCGGCGCGGCCGGATTCCAGCATCAGGAACGATTCGCCGTGGTCCTTGGCCGAGATCACGTTCATGCCCATGTTCTTGCTGGCGTTCATCGCCTTGATCAGGCGCTCGGACGTGGTGCCGGCGGTGGTGACCACGTTCTTGCCCTTCAGGTCCGGGAAGTCCTTGACGCCGGAGGTCTTGGCGGTGAGCAGACGGGTGCCGATCTCGAAGATGCCGACCGAGAACGCCACCTGCTTGCCGCGCTCGGCGTTATTGGTGGTGGAGCCGCACTCCAGGTCGACGGTGCCGTTCTGCACCAGCGGGATGCGGGTCTGCGAGGTGACCAGATTGTATTTCACCTGCAGGTTCGGCATCTTCAGCTCCTTCTTCACCTCGTCCACCACTTTATTGGCGAGGTCCACCGAGTAGCCGATCGGCTTCTGGTTGTTGTCGTAGTACGAGAAGGGAATGGAAGAGTCGCGGTTGCCCAGCACGATCACGCCGGAATCCTTGATCTTCTTCAGGGTGCCGGTCAGCTCGGCCGCGCCTGCGGGCAGCGCGGCGAGGGTGGCCATGGCGGCCAGCGTACATCCAGCGACGACGGAGGTGCGAATGCGCATGAGGTTTCTCCTTATAGACTCTCTTTGCGGGGTAAAGCGGCGCCGCTGTCGCGGCGCCATGATCTTCTTTTTAGTGATTGTCTGACAGTATGCTGTTATTTTTTGTTTGTGTCAGAACTTAGCGCAACGGGAAGCCACGCCAAGCCGCGGAGCGCGCTCAGCCGCGCGCGCCCTTGTCGGACAAATGGTTCGCCAGACGGACGTAGTCCTCCACCCGCAGGTTCTCCGGGCGCAGGCCGGGATCGATCCCCAGCGCTTCCAGATCGGCCACGTCGGCCAGGCCCTTCAGGTTGTTGCGCAGCGTCTTGCGGCGCTGGGCGAAAGCCTGGATCACCAGCTTCTCCAGCAGCGCCTCGTCGCGGGCGACGCCGCAGCGGCCCGGCGCCGGCATCATCCGCACCACGGCGGAATCCACCTTCGGCGGCGGCCAGAACGCTTCCGGCGGCACGAACAGGATGTTCTCCATGTAGAAGCGGTACTGCAGCATCACCGACAGCCGGCCGTAGTCGGCGGTGGAGGGCTCGGCCACCATCCGCTCGATCACTTCCTTTTGCAGCATGAAGTGCATGTCCAGCACCCGGTTGCCGTAAGTGGCCAGGTGGAACAGCAGCGGCGTGGAGATGTTGTACGGCAGGTTGCCGACGATCTTCAGCGGCGCCTCGCTGACCGAGGCGAAGTCGAATGCCAGCGCGTCGCCGCCGTGGATGGTCAGCTTGTCGGCCGGATGCTCGGCGCGCAGGCGCTCGATGATGTCGCGGTCGATTTCCACCACGTGCAGGTGCTTCAGCCGCGACAGCAGCGGCTTGGTGATGGCGCCCAGGCCGGGGCCGATTTCGATCACGATGTCGTCCGGCTGCGGATTGACCGCGTGGACGATGCCGGCGATGACGCTGGCGTCCTGCAGGAAGTTCTGCCCGAAACGCTTGCGCGGTATGTGCTTGCTCATGAATCTGCCAATCTTGGGAACAGCCGCGATTGTACTCGCGCGGCGGCAAATGTCCCAAGCGATTCAGGCAGTTGGCCGCCGGCGGCGGCCCAAAACGCGCCTCAGCCCCGCGCCGGCATGCGCCATTGCAGCGCCAGGCAGCCCAGCGACAGCGCGATCACCGCGCCGCCCAGCGCCAGTTCGCCCGCCACCGGCAGCGCGGCCAGCAGCGCCGACAAGGCCGAGGCGAACAGCATCTGCGCGCAGCCCAGCAGCGCCGCCGCGCGGCCGGCCGACTCCGCGAACGGCGCCATCGCCATGCCCGCCGCCGGGCCCAGCGTGAAGGCGAAGCCCACGCTCAGCACCGCGATCGGCAGCATGTAATGCCAGGCGCCGGGCTGATGCGCCAGCGCCGGCAGCAACGCGCCGGCCGCCAGCATGATCGCCAGGCCCGTCTTCAATACCCGGCGCGGCCCCAGCCGGCCGATCAGGCCCAGGCCGATGAAGCTGGCCGCCATGATCAGCAGCGCGTTGGCGCCGAACAGCAGGCCGAAGGTGGCCGCAGACAGCCCGCCACGCTCGATCAGCACCGTCGGCGCCAGCGTCACGTAGCTGACGATCAGGCCCAGCGCGGTGCTGCTGCAGGCGCCGTTGCGCAGCAGCGCCGGATGGCGCAGCACCTGCAGGAAGCCGGGGCCCGCCGCGCTCTCCACGCGCTCCGGCCGCGTTTCCGGCATCAGCCGCGCCAGCAGCGCCAGCGCGGCCAGCGCCGACACCGCCAGGAACAGGAAACAGGACTGCCAGCCGTACAGCTCGGTCAGCACCCCGCCCAGCGCCGGCGCCAGCGCCGGCACGATATTGAGCGCGCCGTTGAGCATGCTGTAGCGCTGCGCCGCCGCGTTGCCGGAAAAGCAGTCGCGGATGATGGTGAACGCGCACACCGAGCTGGCGCTGGCGCCCAGGCCCTGCAGCATCCGCGCCAGCATGAAGCTGCCCATCGAATCGCTGAGGCTGGCCAGCGCCGAGCCCAGCGCGTAGGCCAGCAGGCCGCCCAGCGCCACCGGGCGGCGGCCGGCGCGGTCGGCCAGCGGGCCGAACAAGAGCTGGCCCAGGCCCAGACAGAACACGAACACGCTGATGCTGGCCGACACATCGGCCTGGAAATGGCGCTGCAGCGCCGGCAGCGCGGCCAGGTACAAATCCACGCCCAAGGGGTTGAACAGAATCAGCAGGATGGCGGCGGCGGTGGCCGGATTCGACTGGCGGACGGCAAGGCTGGAATGCGGCATGACGCGTGCTTCGAAGGGCGAAAGTCGACAGTTTATCAAACCCTGCCCATATCTCCAATTGGCATAAAATTATCATCTTTAAAAATCAATGGCATATCGGCGGATCGGCATGCAGCCGGGAGATTACAATCGTTCACCAAATCCACGCCGCCGCAAGGCCTTGAATCGAAAGGCAGAATCCGCGCCGGCCGCGGCCCGCCGCGCCGCGGAGATGGTTGCCTCGGGGCCGCTCTGGTAACCTAGGCGGCAGCCCAAGAACAAACGAGCAGCCTGACATGAGCACCAATGACACCCGAATATACCTGGCCTCCGGCAGCCCGCGCCGCCGCGAGATACTGGAACAGCTGGGCCTGCATCTGGAACGCATCCATGCCGACATCGACGAGACGGTGCGGCCGGGCGAAGACGCCGTCGCCTACACCGAGCGGCTGGCGCGCGAGAAGGCCGAAGCCGGCTGGCGCGTGGTCTCCTCCTGCGGCCTGCCAGAGCGTCCGCTGCTGGCCGCCGACACCACGGTGACCCAGGACGGCGAAATCTTCGGCAAGCCGGAAAACGCCGACGACGCCCGCCGCATGCTGCGCGCCTTCTCCGGCCGCAGCCATCAGGCCATCACCAGCGTCGCCGTGCGCGACGGCGGCAAGCTGCTCGTAAAAACCTCGGTCACCGACGTGTTCTTCAAACCCCTGTCCGACGCCGAGATCGAGCGCTATATAGCCAGCGGCGAGCCGTTCGACAAAGCCGGCGCCTACGGCATCCAGGGCAAGGCCGGCGTGTTCATCGAACATATAGAAGGCAGCTACACCGGCGTGATGGGCCTGCCGGTGCACGAAACCGCGTTGCTCCTGGCCGAGTTCGGCTTCGAATTGCCATGAGCCGGGAGGGCGCCATGCTGCATCAATCGATACCCCTGCCGCGCGACCTGCCGCGGCCGCAAGAACAGATCCTGGTCAACATCACCCCGCAGGAAACCCGCGTCGCGGTGCTGGAGGAAGGCATCGTCCAGGAACTGCACGTGGAACGCGCCGCCAGCCGCGGCATCGTCGGCAACATCTATCTGGGCCAGGTGAAGCGCGTACTGCCGGGCATGCAGAGCGCCTTCATCGAGATCGGCCTGGAGCGCGCCGCCTTCCTGCACATCGCCGACGTGCTGGAACAGCGCCAGCACCCCACCGAGCCGCAGCGCATCGAGAAGATGCTGTTTGAAGGCCAGACCGTGCTGGTGCAGGTGATCAAGGATCCGATCGGCACCAAGGGCGCGCGGCTGTCGACGCAGATCTCGCTGGCCGGCCGCTTTCTGGTGCACCTGCCGCAGGAAGAGCACATCGGCGTGTCGCAGAAGATTGAAAGCGACGCCGAGCGCCACAGCCTGAAGGCGCGGCTGGAAAAGCTGCTGCCCGCCGGCAGCCCCAGGGGCTACATCATACGCACCAGCGCCGAGACCGCCCGCGACGACGAATTGGCCGCCGACATCGAATACCTGTCCAAGCTGTGGTCCGACATCAAGCAGAAGTCGCAGACGCTGCCGGCGCAGAGCCTGCTGTACGACGACCTGCCGCTGGCGGTGCGGGTGCTGCGCGACATGGTCAGCGGCTACACCGACAAGGTGCTGGTGGACTCCAACGAGAACTACGGCCGCATGGTGGAGTTCGCCGAACAGTACGTGCAGATCGCCGTCGACAAGATCGAGCGCTACGCCGGCGAGCGGCCGCTGTTCGAGATGCACGGCATCGAGGCCGAGATCGAAAAGGCGCTGGCCCGCCGCGTCAACCTGAAGTTCGGCGGCTATCTGATCGTCGACCAGACCGAGGCGATGACGACGATAGACGTCAACACCGGCGGCTTCGTCGGCAACCGCAACTTCGACGAAACCATCTTCAAGACCAATCTGGAAGCCACCCAGGTGATCGCCCGCCAGCTGCGGCTGCGCAATCTGGGCGGCATCGTCATCGTCGATTTCATCGACATGGACAACGACGAGCACCAGGCGGCGGTGCTGGCCGAGCTGGCCAAGGCGATGGCGCGCGACCGCACCCGGGTGACGCTGAACGGCTTCACCAGCCTGGGCCTGGTGGAAATCACCCGCAAGCGCACCCGCGAGAGCCTGGCCCACATCCTGTGCGAACCCTGCCCCACCTGCCAGGGCCGCGGCGAGATCAAGACCGCGCAGACGGTGTGTTACGAGATCCAGCGCGAGATCGTGCGCGAGGCCCGGCAATACGACGCCAAGAGCTATCGCATCCTGGCGGCGCAGTCGGTGATCGACATGTTCCTGGACGAGGAGTCGCAGAGCCTGGCGATGCTGGTGGATTTCATCGGCAAGCCGGTGTCGCTGTCGGTGGAGTCCAGCTACACGCAGGAGCAGTTCGACGTGGTGTTGTTGTGATCTAACGTCCACCCGCGCGGCGTGGAGAAAGAGAACGGGCAATGGCGATGGCGCCTTGCCCGTTTTGTTTTGCGCGGCGACGATGCGCAGCCATGGGCTGTGGATAAAAGTGGACTTTGCCGGTTGCTGTGGATAAGTTGATAGGAAGGATACGCGGAAGCCTGGCATAGCATCGCGCCGCCCGACTCGATCAGCGCGGCTCCTGGACAGAATGGAGTGCATCATGCCCAGTGATTTGAATCAGAATCTAGCGCCCGGCGGGCCGGTGGATGCCGCGCAGGTTCATCGCATCGCCAAGCGCCAAAGCCTTATCCTGACGCCTGGAGGGTTCCGGCACCCTTCGCTTGTCCACCATGTCGACTGCGACCACGAAGTGCATCACAGCGCAACGTCAAAGCGCCTGCGAAACATGCACACGAACGAGTTTCGAATCCTAAAAGAAGAGATGGTGCGGCCTGGAGAGGTTCCGGCCTTTGGCCGGGGTTGGATTTGTTACACGTCTTGGATGAATGAAACGGGCTCCCCTATCACAGCCTTCAAGACAAGCTGGGAAGTACCCCCCGAGCCAACAACGCAAGGGCAGCAGACGATTTTCCTTTTCAACGGCATTGACCCGATGAACGTATCGTCCAGCATCCTGCAACCCGTGTTGCAGTGGGGACGGTCTGGCGCCGGCGGAGGGCCATTCTGGTCTATCTCGAGCTGGTATGTCGCGGGAGATGGACACGCTTATCACACAGACCTGATGCGGGTTGACGTTGGAGAGCGCCTTGTCGGACTCATCTCCCTCGCGGACAGCCAGGATGGGACATTCAGCTATGTATGCGAGTTCGAGGGCGTGGCGGGAACCAGGCTGCCGGTGCAAAACGTGCCTGAACTCAAATGGTGCAATGAGACCCTGGAGGCATACAACATTTCTCAATGCAGCGACTATCCGGCGACAAGCAAAACCACGTTTTCCGATATCTCGGTTCACACAAAAACAGGCCCCGCATCGGTAACGTGGTCTAACGCGACCATCGTCAGCGAGTGCGGCCAGGCTGCCGTGGTGAATGCCAGCGGCACGGTTGACCTCCGGTATGCCTAGCTGAAGATCAGGCCGCGAATGTCGGACGCGCCGTTTTTCTTAGCCGACAAAGAAAGCGCAGCGCAGGATCAGGGGCTTGGTTAGCGGCGCTTAGCCGCTCGAACTCAATGCAGATGGATCAGGGCATCGCCTGTTCGACAAGGAACGCACCATGAAATCAATCACCGTCATCGTCGCCGCGCTCATAGCCGCCGCAGCCAGCGCGAACAGCGTCGCCGCCAATTGCGAGCAGTAGAACAACTCGCGGGACCAGTTCTTGGTCCAGCATTGGGAAGACTTTCTCCGCAATCAAAGCAAGCTGGAGTTGATGGATTTTTATCGAGATGAGCAGGAGGTGTTGAGAGCGTGCCGGCTGGACAGCTTCTCGCGCCGGAATATCGAGAATGCCGCTCTGGCGGCGATGAATTTGATTGATAAGGCAGACAGCGCCAATCCAAAGAAATGATATCTGCGATGCAATCCGCTTCGCGGATGATTGATTTTCATGGCGGGGCTGCCCGCCGAGCAGGCAAGGGGGCTGTGCGGGTAGGGTGCGTCCCCCCGCAGGGGCGACGCGCCCTACGGATTATCCCCTTCCAAGCGCTTCCACCATCCTCCTCATGCTTGCCGCCACGATCAAATGATGAAACGGCGTCACCGCCGCCAGATACGTCCTCCCCAACCAATTGTGCGGCCGCACCAGCGTGCTCACCTGCAAACGGCCCGCCTGGCACTGCAAAACCACTCGGAAATCCAGATGGCGGTCGTTCTCGCCCAGCACCGCGTCGCGCTCGCCCAAGTGCAGCACGGCAAACACGCCCAGATGCTGGCCGACATGAAAAGGCTCAACGGAAGAAGAGGCTGTCTGGGCGGTTTTCAGGCCCAGCGGCGATACCAGCCGGTCGCGCAGCCACATCAGCGCGCGGGCCCAGGGCGGCATCGCCGCGGAGAAGGCGCGCAGCAGGCTGGCGGCGTCGGCCGCCGGCGCGCCGGACTGCAGCGGCCGGCTGCGGCAATCCTGCCAGGGATAGCGGCTGGCGGCGTCGGCCAGCAGCGGGATGGCGGAAAAATCAGGCTGGATGGTCATCGGTGTCTCCCTGGGAACGATGCTTGCCGCTTGGTCTGGCAGGGTCCGGCGCGCGGGCCGGGCTGCGGCGGAAAGGTCATGCGGATCGGCGCGAAATAGACTGTCGTCATTGTGTCGCCGCCGCGGCCGGCCGGTCAATCCGGGCGGCGGATGCGAAAACGCCCCGCGCGGGCGGGGCGTTTCTCGATGCGGGACCAGCTGGCTTATACGGCCATCACCGCTTCCACTTCGTCCACCGTCTTCGGGATCGGCTCGCCCAGCACGCGGCTGCCGTCCGCGGTCACCAGCACGTTGTCCTCGATGCGGATGCCGCCGAAGTCGGCGTATTCGCGGAACTTGGCAAAGTTGATGTACTGGCTGTGGCGGCCTTCCTTCTCCCAGGCTTCGATCAGCGCCGGGATGAAGTAGACGCCCGGCTCCACAGTCAGCGCCATGCCGGCCTTCAGCGTCTTGCCCAGGCGCAGATAGCCCAGGCCGAACAGCTTGCTGCGCTCGGTGCCGTCGCCGTAGCCCACCAGGTCTTCGCCCAGCGCTTCCATGTCGTGCACGTCCATGCCGATCTGGTGCCCCAGGCCGTGCGGGAAGGCGATGGCGTAGGCGCCGGATTCGACGATGGCGTCCACGTCGCCCTGGAAGAAGCCCAGCGCGGCCATCCGCTCCACCATCACGGCGGCGGACAGCTTGTGGATGTCCTGGTATTTGACACCCGGCTTGACCGCGGCGATGGCGGCCTCCTGCATCTCCAGCACGATGTCGTACAGCTCGCGCTGGCGGGTGGAGAACTTGCCGCCCACCGGGAAGGTGCGGGTGATGTCGCTGGCGTAGCCGCCGCCGCTGGCGCAGCCGGTGTCGTTCAGCACCAGGTCGCCCTGCTGCAGCACGTGGTCGTGGTGGTGGTTGTGCAGCACTTCGCCGCGCTTGGAGAAGATGGACGGGTAGGCCAGCTGCCAGTCGTGGCGGCGCATGATGCCTTCCATGATGCCCACCACCTGGTATTCCACCACGCCGGGCTTGGCGTTCTGCATCGCGGCGATGTGCATGGCGTGGGTGACGCCCAGCGCGGCCTCCATCTCGGCGATCTCTTCCTCGCCCTTGATCTCGCGCAGCGCCACCACCGCGCGGGTCAGCTCGGGACAGAAACCCGCCTTCACCTGGGCCGGATGCGTGTCCAGCAGGCGGCCCATCTCGATCAGCGTCTCGCCGCGGTACGGCGCCAGATACCGCACCGGGCGGCCGGCGGCGCGGGCCTCGGACACCGCTTGCGCCAGCTCGGCGTACGGGCGGCTGCGCGAGAGCGATACCTTGGCGGCGCGCTCGGCCAGGGACGGCAGCGGGCCGGTCCAGACGATGTCGGCCACGTCAGGATCGTTGCCGAACAGCGTCGCCTCGCCGCTGTCGGCATCGACGACGCCGGCCAGGCCGGGCTCGTTCAGGCCGAAGAAGTAGCGGAAGCTGGAGTCCTGCACGAAGGGCAGGGTGTTGTCGTGGTAATTCATCGGCGAGTCGACGTTGCCGACGAACAGCAGCAGGCCGGACAGGCCGGACGCTTGCAGGCCGGCGCGGCGCTGGGCGTAGACGGAAGGGGCGAACATGTTTTCTCCTTTTGCCGCATGCCGGCGGGAGGCGCCGCTGCGGGTATATTCAACCGCCTAAGTTATCACGCGCGGCCCCCGCCGGCCAGCCGCCGCCTCAGCGCGCGGGCGCCTCCACGGCCTTTTCCGGCGCGGGTTTGACCGGGCTCAGCAGCCGACACAGCAGGCCGCCGGCCAGCATCGCCCACAGCGGCGCGCCCAGACCGGCGAAGCTGACGCCGGAAGCCGCCACCACGAAGGTGAGCAGCGCCGATTCCCTATGCTCGGCATCGGCCAGCGCCGCGCCCAGCGACGACGCCAGCGTGCCGAACAGCGCCAGGCCGGCCGCCGTCACCAGCAAGGGCTTGGGCAAGGCCAGCGCCAGCGCCGCCAGCGCGCCGCCCATCACGCCCATGACGATGTAGATCAGCCCGCAGAACACGCCCGCTACGTAACGGCGGCTGCGGTCCGGGTGCGCTTCCGGCCCGGTGCAGATGGCGGCGATGATGGCGGCCAGCGTCACGCCATGGCCGCCGAACGGCGCGGTGAGCATCGACGCCAGGCCCAGCGCGGTCACCGGCGAGCGCGCCGGCACCTCGTAGCCGAAGGCGCGCAGCACCGCCATGCCGGGCAGGAACTGGCTGGTCAGCGCCAGCAGCGCCAGCGGCAGGGCCAGGTTGACGAAAGCGGACCACGACCAGGCCGGCCAGGTGAACAACGGCGCGGCGACGGCATGCAAAGACGCGGCCGCCGGCGCATGCAGCTCGCCGGCGGACAAGGCCGCGCCGGCCGCGATGGCGGCCAGCAGCGCCCAACGGGGAAACCAGCGGCGGCCGATGAAGAACAGCGCCGCCATCGCCAGCACCAGGCCCAGATGGCCCGTCGCCTCGGCCACCACTTCGCCGACGAAATGAAACAGGATGCCGGCCAGCAAGGCCGCCGCCAGCGCCGGCGGGAACAGCGCCATCAGGCGGTCGAACAAGCCGCTGACGCCCACCAGCGTGACGATGGCGGCGGCGGCGAGGAAGGCGCCCACCGCCTCCGGATACGGCACGCCGGGCAGGGCGGCCAGCAGCAGCGCCGCGCCCGGCGTGCTCCAGGCGGCGATCACCGGCGTTTTCCAGCGCAGGCTCAGCCACAGGCCGGCCGCGCCGGAGCCGATGGACACCGCCCACACCCAGGACGCCAGCTGCCCCTGCGACAGCCCGGCCGACTGGGCGGCGTGGACGATGATCAGAAACGGGCCGGAAAAGCCGACCAGCAGGGCCAGAACGGCGGCCAGCAAGGCGGAGGGGGCGGCGTCGCGCCGCAAGGTTTGCCACATGGCGACTCTCCTGATGAAAACCAATGTCGCCAGCGTGCCACGGCCTGCGCGCCGCGGACTCCCACAAGCGCGCCAAACAGTTTATGCTGGACCGCATCTGTTCTATATAACAGCCATCCTCAGGAGCCCCGCATGCAGCTGACCGGCACCCCCTTCGGCGTCACCGACTGGGCGGACGTCCCCGCCGCCGAGCATCCCGGCGAACAGGGCCGCGCGTACTGGCGCAGCCGCCAGTTCCGCGACATCCGGGTGCGGATGGTGGAGTACACGGCCGGCTACCAGGCCGACCACTGGTGCGAGAAGGGCCACATCCTGCTGTGCCTGGAGGGCGAGCTGCACACCGAGCTGGACGACGGCCGCGTCTTCGTCCTCACGCCCGGCATGAGCTACCAGGTGGCGGACCGGGCCGAGGCCCATCGCTCCCGCGCGCCGCAAGGCGCCAAGCTGTTCATCGTCGACTAAGCCCATGCCGCAATACCAGGACATCGCCCGGCTGCTGCAGGCCCGTCTGGACGCCGGCGAATTCCCGCCCGGCGGCAAGCTGCCCTCGGTGCGGCAGCTGGCCGCCCACCACGGCGTCAACAGCCTGACCGCGCTGGCCGCCTACCGCTGGCTGGAGCAGAAGCAGCGGGTGGTGGCGCGGCCGCGCGCCGGCTTCTACGCCGCGCTGCCGGCCCGCGCAGACGGCCAGCCGCCCGCCCGCGCGCTGCCGTCGCCGGCCACGCTGGTGGACGTGGACAGCCGCATGTCGCAGTTGGTGGCGCTGTCGGCGTCGGACGTGGCGGTGCAGCTGCACATGGCCGAGGCCCACCACAGCCTGTATCCGGCCGCCGATCTGGCGCGGCGGCTGCAGCAGACGCTGCTGCGGCAGCCGGAGCTGATCGGCGCCTACCTGCCGGCCGCCCAGCACGAGCGGCTGTGCCTGAAGCTGCAGCAGATGGCGGCGTCCTGGCAGCTGGCGGTGCGGCCGGACGAAATCCTGTTCTGCAACGGCATCACCGAGGGCATCAGCCTGGCGCTGCGCCACCTCACCCGGCCCGGCGACACGGTGGCGGTGGAGACGCCGGTGTACTTCGGCCTGCTGCAGACGCTGGCGGCGCTGGGGCTGAAGGCGCTGGAGATTCCGTGCACGCCGGACGCCGGCCTGTCGCTGGAGGCGCTGGAGTTCGCGCTGCGCTACGGCCCGCCGGTGCGCTGTCTGGTGACGGTGACCAACTACCAGAACCCCACCGGCGCGCTGATGCCGGACGACAACAAGAAGCGGCTGCTGGCGCTGGCGCGCCGCCACGGCGTATCCATCATCGAGGACGACGTGTTCGGCGAGCTGTACTTCGGCAAGCGCCGGCCGACGCCGCTGAAAGCCTGGGACCGCGACGGCGACGTGATCTACTGCGCCTCGTTCACCAAGAGTCTGGCGCCGTCGTTCCGGCTGGGCTGGCTGTCCGGCGGCCGCCACCACGCGGCGCTGGAGCGGCTGCGCGCCAGCAGCAGCCTGGTCAGCCCGGCGCTGCTGCTGGGCACGCTGGCCGACCTGCTGGCCAGCGGCGACTACGCGCGCATCTCGCAGCGGCTGCGCGCGCGGCTGGCCGAGCAGATGGAGCGGGTGGCCGACGCGGTGCTGGCCGCCTTTCCGCGCGGCACCCGGGTGCGGCGGCCGCAGGGCGGCCTGCTGCTGTGGGTGGAGGGGCCGGAGGGCCTGGACAGCGGCCGGCTGCTGGAGGCGGCGCTGAAGGAGTCGATCAGCTTCGCGCCGGGCATGCTGTTCTCGGCCGAGCCCCGCTTCCGCCATTGCCTGCGGCTGAATTTCGGCCAGCCCTGGGATGCCGCGCAGCAAGCCGCCATCGCCCGGCTGGGCCGGCTGGCCGCCGAACAACTGAGGACCACATGATAGAAAACGGCCTGCTGATCCGTCTGGCCGAGGCGGCCGAGCTGCCGCTGCTGGCGCGGATAGAGCGCCGCGCCGCGCGGCTGTTCTCCCCCGCGGACCTGCCCTCCGCGCTGTCCGAGCACACGCTGCCGGCCGAGACCCTGAGCGCCGCCCGCGACGCCGGCCTGCTGTGGGTGGCGGACGACGCGGGCCGGGCGGTCGGCTTCGCGCTGGCGGAGATCGTCGACGGCCAGCTGCACCTGGCCGAGATGGACGTGGACCCGGACCACGCCCGCCGCGGCATCGGTTCCGCGCTGCTGCGGCACGCGCTGGCACAGGCCTGGCTGCGCGGCTGCGCCGCCGTCACCCTCACCACCTTCGTCCACCTGCCGTGGAACGCGCCGTTCTACCGCCGCCACGGCTTTATGGAATTCGAGCCGCCGGCCGGCAGCGCGCTGGCGGACCAGCTGCGCGCCGAGGCGGCGGCCGGGCTGCGCAACCGCGTCGCGATGCGGCGCGCCCAGGCATGAGGACAGGCCGATGGACAGGATAGACACGGTAGTGATCGGCGCCGGCGTGGTCGGCCTGGCCGTCGCCAAAACGCTGGCCGAGGCCGGGCGCGAGGTGGTGATCGTCGAGGCGGAGCGGGCGATAGGCCAGCACGCGTCCAGCCGCAACAGCGAGGTGATCCACGCCGGCCTGTACTACCCGGCAGGCAGCCTGAAGGCGAAGCTGTGCGTGGCCGGACGGGACGCGCTGTACCGCTATTGCGCCGAGCGCGCGGTGCCGCACCGGCGGCTGGGCAAGCTGATCGTCGCCAGCCGCCGCGGCCAGCGGGCCAGGCTGGATGCATTGGAAAAACAGGCGCGCGCCAACGGCGTGGACGACATCCGCCGGCTTAGCGCCGCCGAGGCCCGCGCGCTGGAGCCGGCGCTGGGCTGCGCCGCCGCGCTGCTGTCGCCGTCCACCGGCATCGTCGACAGCCACGCGCTGATGCTGGCGTTGCTGGGCGACGCCGAAGCCGCCGGCGCGCAGCTGGCGCTGGCATCGCCGGTGGAAGGGGGCGCGGTCACCGCCGACGGCATCGTGCTGCGCGTCGCCGGCATGGAGCTGCTGGCGGACAAGGTGGTCAACGCCGCCGGCCTGTTCGCGCCCGACCTCGCCCGCGCCATCGCCGGCCTGCCCGTCGATGCGGTTCCAAAAGCCCGCTACGCGCGCGGCGTCTATTTCTCGCTGCAGGGCCTGGCGCCGTTCTCGCGGCTGATCTACCCGCTGCCGGAAGCCGGCGGCCTGGGCAGCCACCTGACGCTGGACCTCTCCGGCCAGGCGCGCTTCGGCCCGGACGTGGAATGGGTGGACGGCGTCAACTACCACGTCGACCCGGCGCGCGCGGCCGCCTTCTACCACGCGGTGCGCGCCTGGTGGCCGCAACTGCCGGACGGCTCGCTGACGCCCGGCTACGCCGGCATCCGCGCCAAGATCGCCGGCCCCGGCGAGCCGGACGCCGACTTCGTCATCCAGGGGAGGGCGGTCCACGGCGCCAAGGGCCTGGTCAACCTGTTCGGCATCGAATCGCCGGGGCTGACCAGCTGCCTCGCCATCGCCGAGGAGGCCCGCGCCCTGCTGCTCGGCTAGCCGGGCCGGACGTTGACGGGCGCGGATGCAAATCGCTTACAATCAGCTGCAATACGCGGAGAAACAACAAGCATGCTGATTCTGAATCAACGTCAACAAGAGCTGCTGGACCTGGTCAAGCGCGAGAGCTACGTCAGCGTGGAAAAGCTGGCCGACCACTTCTCCGTCACCCGCCAGACCATACGCCGCGACATCTCGCTGCTGTCCGAACACCAGCTGCTGCAGCGCTACCACGGCGGCGCCAGCGTGCTGTCCAGCGTCGAGAACGTCGCCTATCAGGCGCGGCAGGTGCTGTGCATCGAGGAAAAGCGCCGCATCGCCGCCTGCCTGGCCCGCCACATCCCGGACAACGCGTCGCTGTTCATCAATCTGGGCACCACCACTGAGGAAGTGGCCAAGGCGCTGCACCGCCATCGCGGCCTGAGGGTGATCACCAACAACCTGCACGTGGCCGAGCAGATGTGCGACTACCCGGACTGCGAGGTGATCGTGCTGGGCGGCTCGCTCAGGAAGCGCGACCGCGGCCTGACCGGCGAGGCGACGGTGCAGATGATCCGCCAGTTCCGCGTCGACTACGGCATCATCGGCGTGTCCAGCATCGAGTCCGACGGCACGCTGCGCGACTACGACTACCGCGAAGTGCGCACCACCGAGGCCATCATCCAGCAATCGCGCCAGGTGTTCCTGGCCGCCGACCACAGCAAGTTCGACCGCCCGGCGCTGGTGGAGCTGGGCCGGCTTTCCCAGATCGCCGCGCTGTTCACCGACAAGCCGGTGCCGCCGGCCATCGCCCGCGTCATCCAGGAGTCCGGCACCCAGCTGCATCTGGCGGAATGAACGCCTGCCGACGGTTTCCGCCGCCGGCCTCCAGGCCAGAAAGACAACGGCTCCGCGGGCCGGAATACTCTGCAAGATTTTGTTAGCGCGTCTTATTCCGCTACGTGATTTTGCTATGCTGAAGCATCGATTCCTCACCAAGGCAGGTGCGCCATGCAGCCCACTCTTGGCGCGCAGGCGGGCAGCATGCTGTTCCGCGACGCTTCCGGCCGCTACTGCTCCAGCCTGGCCGGCTACCGCCTGCTGAGCGCGTTCCAACCCATCTTCTACAAGGGCGGCAGCCTGTTCGGCCACGAGGCGCTGCTGCGCGTGGTGGACGAGGGCGGCGAATGGCTGCCGCCGGACCGCTTTCTCGCCTCGCTGGCGCCGGACATGGCGCTGGAGGCCGACCGCCTGGCCCGGCTGATCCACGTGCGCAACTTCGCCCAGAGCGGCCAGGGCGGCTGCCTGTGCCTGAACCTGATGCCCGCCACCGTGCAGCAAGACCAGAGCGGCCGCACCCACCTGCCGCTGCTGAGCAGCATGCTTCAGAGCGTGGAGCTGGACAGCGGCGGCGTGATCTTCGAGCTGCCGGAATTCGAAGTGGAGCACCACGGCCAGCCGCTGCTGAACGGCATGCGCCACGCCGCGGAGATGGGCTTCGGCCTGGCGGTGGACGATTTCGGCGCGCTGCCCTCCCGCCGCGACAGGATGGGCGAGCTGAGCCCGGACATCATCAAGATCGACCGCAGCCTGCTGCTGGACCACATGGCGGGCCAGACGCAAAGGCTGCCGGCGCTGCTGGAATTCGGCTGGCAGATCGGTAGCCGGATGCTGGTGGAAGGGATAGAAACCGCCGAGCAGCTGGAAGCGATGCGCGCGCTCGGCGTCGAGCTATACCAGGGCTATCACCTGGGCAGGCCGGGCGAGCTGGCGGTGGTCCGCCAGCTGTAGCGCGCGGGGGTTTATGGGGAATCTACGAGGCTGTCTCCACGCGGTGGATTCCGGCAGCCCGTTACTTTGAACGTTAGGCGAAATCCGCAATGATGACCCCGGACGAAATCGCTGAAGATAACTGGCTTTACGAAATGCACGAGAGCATTTCCATAGAAGCTATTGAAGGTTTTACCTCCGGCCGTCTGTGCTCGTACTACCAAAAATATCCTTCCGTGGCAGAGAATGTATTTTCAATTTATCGTGAGGCAAAATCCGTTGCAGAAATGTCTCCTACTGCGGCATTACTGCTCTTCACGGCTGCTATTGAAGTCACACTTAAAAGCACAGTTCTTAAACCAGTAATCTACGGTTTGGTTCATAACGAGTCAGTGGCTGATTTGATCTCTGACCTGGCGGTTAAGAACAATGGTCTCGATCGCTTCAAAGAGGTACTATCTGCAGTCATGAGCCAGTATGGAACGGTCGACTTTAAGAACTATAAAATCTCTGGCCATACGAAGAACATTTGGGAAGAAATCGACCTTGTGCAAAAGGCTAGAAACTTAGTGGCTCATCGTGCCGAGCCCGCCAACCCTGAAATGGCTGTTCTTGCACAAGAGATTGCAACTGCGATCATCATTGATTTTCTGCAAGATGTGCTCAACAACTTGGGATTCGAGCTAGACCGGAATGGAAAAATCACCTAACCACTCCGTCAAGAGGGACTGCCCACAAGCTGTGCTTGTGTGTCTCCTTCGCGGATTCGCGGCTTCGGTCGCCTCTCACGTCAAACGTTAGGTATTTAATGAGTGACTCGACTGATCAATGGGAAAGGTTTCTAGACCCAGATGTGGTCAGGCCATCTCTCTTCTTAGCGACGATGTTTATCACCACGTTTGAGATTCTTAAGGACTCCGTCGTAGACAACATTCGCAGTTTCTACGCGAACGGGTTTAATAAACATGGACCAATAGTCGGGCTAGATTACCAATCCGAGGTTTTATCCAAGAATAAGAGCCCGCTTTATGCATCTCTTCAATGGCTACTCGAGAACAACGCCATCGATGACGAAGACTTAGTCACCTTCGAGAAACTGAAGAGTACTCGCAATCTACTCGCTCATCAGCTCTTCGCCGTGGTTACGGGGCAGGTCCAGTCTGCGCATGAAGCTCAGTTCGATGCTCTTGTAGCGCTGTTGCGCAAGATTGGCGTGTGGTGGGTCATTAACGTTGAAATTCCTACCGACCCAGACTTTGATGGGGAAGAGATTGATGAAGAGGGCATTGTTCCTGGCTCAGTACTGTCGCTGCAAATGCTTATTCATGTGGCATCTGGCAACACTGAACTGCTCGAGTATTGGCGCAAGGAGCGCATGAAGGGGAAAACAAATGCCTAACCCATCATTGCAGCCGGCACCTGTCATCATTGCGATACCCGGGCTCGATCTTATCAAGGCTGAGCGTTCAACAGTCGGGCATCGCGCCGGCATGAGTTGGCCGTGGTGCGACGCCCGGCAGATAAGGTTTTACAAAGAATAATAATAGGCCGGGTGTCACACCCTACGGCTCCATCAAACCGACACATCCGCCGGGCTGGCCTTGGCTCGCCAGCTATCGCCGCTCCGGTCCAGCCCCAGGCTGAGCAAGGCCAGCAGGGCCAGCGCCGCGCCCAGCCACAGCGGCGCGCGCAAGCCCCACCCGGCGTCCAGGCACAGGCCGCCGGCCCAGGCGCCGAACATCAGCCCCAGGTTGACCACCGCCATGTGCAGACTGTTCACCATCGGCCCCGCGCCGCCGGCGCGCACCACCCGCGCCACCATCGCCGGATTCATCGGCAAGCCGGCCAGCCCCAGCAAGCACACCCCGGCCACGGCCAGCGCCTGCCATTGCGCGCCCAACGCCAACGCCAGCATCACCAGCAGCAGCGTCAGGACGCCGCCCTGCAGCACGCGCCGGGTGTGGCAGTCGGCCAGCCGGCCGGTGACCAGATTGCCCAGCACCGTCGCCGCGCCGTAGACGCCGAACAGCAGCGGCACCATCGCCGGGGAAAAACCGCTGACGCGCAGCAACAGCGGCGCGAGATACGTGAAGGCGGCGAACACCGCGCCGATGATCAGGCCGCTGGACAGATAGGCGGCCCACAAGGCCGGCCGCGCCAGCGCCCGCCATTCCCCGCCGGCATCCTGGCCGGCGGGCTTGTCCCCGGCCGGCACCGCCGCGGCGATGCCCAGCATCGCCAGCCCCACCAGCGCCGCCACCAGCCAGAACGCCGGGCGCCAGCCCCAGTATTGATCCAGCAGCGTCGCCATCGGCAAGCCGGCCACCGAGGCCAGCATCAAACCGTTCAGCACCAGGCCGGCGGCGCGGGCGATGCGGTCCATGCCCACCAGCTCGCCGGCCAGCGCCAGGGCCACGCCGAAGAAGGCCGACTGGGCGACGCCGCAGACGATGCGCGACGCCAGCATCTGCGGATAGCCGTCAGCCGTCGCGCCGATCAGCTGGCCGGCCAGGAACACCGCCAGCAGGCCGAGCAGCGCCGGCTTCCGCCGGACCGCGCGCAGCCGCCAGGTCAGCAGCGGCCCGCCGATCACCACGCTGGCGGCGAAGGCGGACACCAGATTGCCGACCTCGGCCAGCGAGGCGCGGAAGGCCGCCGCCAGCGACGGCATCATGCCGGCCACCATGAATTCCGAAGTGGCCATCGCGAAAACGCATAGGCTGAGCAGATAGATGGCGGCGGGCCGCGGCGGCGCGCCATTGGGTTCGGGATGCGCTGTCGTCGTCGGCATGGCAAAGCTCCTGCATGGGTTGAAACCCCGATGCTAAAAGCGCGTCCATGACGGATAAATGGGTTAGCATGCCGCTCATAACGGAATTTATTTCCGCAATTCAGAGAAAACCATGGACAGAATGAGCGGAATCGAGCTGTTCGCCCAGATCGCGCGCCAGGGCAGCCTGGTGGCGGCCGGACGGCGGCTGGGCCTGTCGGCGTCGGCGGTGGGCAAGGGGCTGGCGCGGCTGGAACAGCGGCTGGGCGCGCGGCTGGTCCACCGCAGCACCCGGCGGCTGGCGCTGACCGCCGAAGGGCAGCAATACCTGGCGCGCTGCCTGCGCATCCTGGAAGAGGCGGAAGCGGCCGAACGCGAGCTGCAGCAGGGCCTGGCGGCGCCCAGCGGCCGGCTGAAGGTGGGCGTGCCGCACGAAAGCGGCCTCTTGACGCCGCATCTGGCCGACTTCATGCGCCGTTATCCGCAGGTGGCGCTGGACCTGGACTACAGCGACCGGCTGGTGGACGTGATCGGCGAGGGCTTCGACGTGGTGGTGCGCGGCGGCGAGCCCGGCGATTCCCGGCTGGCCGCGCGGCGCTTGGGCAGCTACCACATGCGGCTGCTGGCCTCGCCGGGCTATCTGGCCGAATACGGCGCGCCGCGGACCGCGCGCGATCTGCAACACCACCGCTGCCTGCATTACCGGCTGCCCCATAGCGGCAAGCTGCTGCCGTGGCCGCTGTTGGACGCCGAGGGGGAGGACGCCTCGCCGCCGGTCAGCGCCAGCTGCAACACCGGCGAGGCGCTGATCGAGCTGGCCGCGCGCGGCATGGGCATCGCCTGCCTGCCGGACTTCTCCGTCCGCCGCGAGCTGGCCGCCGGCGCGCTGGCGCAACTGGACGCGCCCGCGGTGGCGCGCAGCGGAAACATGTATCTGCTGTGGCCGGCGACGCCGGCGATGCCGCCGCGGCTGCGCGCCTTCATCGACCACATGGCCGAGCGGGTGTTCGCGCCCTGAGGCCGGCTGGCAAAACCCCCGACCCCGCGTCGCTCCTCACCGTCAAACGACGGGCGCGGCCTGCGCCGGCGCGCCTCGGCTCAGGTTCTCAGCGAGGTTTTTCCAGCGCCGCCAAGCCCAAGCGCGGCCATGAAAAATGCCGCCCGTGGGCGGCATCGATGCAGCGGCAGCGGGGCGCTTAGCCGGCGCTCAGCTGGCAGGCCTCGCGGGCCAGCGCGGTGATGCGGTCCCAGTCGCGGGCGGCGATGGCGTCGTCCGGCGTCAGCCAGCTGCCGCCGACGGCCAGCACATTGGGCAATGCCAGGTATTCCGGCGCTTTCTTGATGTCGATGCCGCCGGTCGGGCAGAAGCGCAGGTCCGGGAAGGGGCTGGCCAGCGACTTCAACAGCTTGACGCCGCCCACCGCCTCGGCCGGGAACAGCTTCAGCGTGTTGAAGCCTTCGTCCTGCGCCCACATCGCTTCCGACGGAGTGGCGATGCCGGGGATCAGCGTCAGGTTGGACGCGCGCGCGGCCGAAGCCAGCTCGCCGGAGAAGCCTGGGCTGATGCCGAACTGCGCGCCGGCGTCCACCGCCGCCTCCAGCTGGGCGCGGTTGCGCAGCGTGCCGGCGCCGACGATGGCTTCCGGCACTTCGTCGCGCATGCGGCGCATCGCCGCCAGCGCCGCCTTGGTGCGCAGCGTCACTTCCAGCACCTTGATGCCGCCGTTCACCAGCGCGCGGGCCAGGTCCACCGCCACCGCGGCGTCGTTGACGATGATCACCGGAACCACCGGGCCCTGGCGCAGTACAGACAATGCATCCATTTCCATCTCCTGTTGGCGGACGGCCAGACCACGCTGCGCCGCCCTGCTGAATATTGTGCCGCCCGCGCTCAGTTCCAGGCGGGGTGGCGGAAGCTCATCGCGCCGGCTTCGGCCTCGTCGGCGCCGTGGCGGAACACCGCGAACAGCTCGCGGCCCATGCCGTAATCGTTGTGCGACAGGTCGGCCTGCGCTTGTTCGCGCGCCGCCCACTCGGCGGCGTCCACCCGCGCGGACAGCTCGCCGGTGTGCGCGTCGACGCGGATCAAATCGCCGTCGCGGAGCTTGCCGATGGCGCCGCCGGACAGCGCTTCCGGCGACACGTGGATGGCGGCCGGCACCTTGCCGGACGCGCCGGACATGCGGCCGTCGGTGACCAGCGCCACCTTGAAGCCGCGCTCCTGCAGAATGGTCAGCGCCGGGGTCAGCTTGTGCAGCTCCGGCATGCCGTTGGCGCGCGGGCCCTGGAAGCGGATCACCGCGACGAAGTCTTTTTCCAGCTCGCCGCGCTTGAACGCCGCCAGCATGTCGTTCTGGTCGTGGAACACCACCGCCGGCGCTTCCACCACGCGGTGCTCCGGCTTCACCGCCGACACCTTGATCACCGCGCGGCCGATGTTGCCGGCCATCAGCTTCAGGCCGCCGTCGGCGGAGAAGGGGTTGGACGCCGGGCGCAGCACGCTGTCGTCGCCGCTTACCGCCGGCGCGTCGCGCCATTTCAGCTCGCCGTTGTCCAGCCACGGCTCCTGGGTGTAATGCGACAGGCCGCGGCCCATCACCGTGCCCACGTCCTCGTGCAGCAGGCCGGCGGACAGCAGCTCGCGGATCACAAAGCCCATGCCGCCGGCGGCGTGGAAGTGGTTCACGTCGGCCTTGCCGTTCGGGTACGCGCGCACCAACAGCGGAATCACCGCGGACAGCTGGTCGAAATCGTCCCAGTTGACATCGATGCCGGCGGCGCGGGCGATGGCGACGATGTGCATGGTGTGGTTGGTGGAGCCGCCGGTGGCCAGTAGGCCGACGATGGCGTTGACGATGGATTTCTCATCGATCATCTCGCCCACCGGAGTGAACTGCTCGCCCTGGGCGGCGATCTTCTTGCCCTGGACGGCGGCGGCGCGGGTCAACGCCTCGCGCAGCGCGGTGTTCGGATTGACGAAGGCGGCGCCCGGCAGGTGCAGGCCCATGATCTCCATCAGCATCTGGTTGGAATTGGCGGTGCCGTAGAAGGTACAGGTGCCGGGTCCATGGTAGGACTGGCACTCGGACTCCAGCAGCGCGTCGCGGCCGACCTTGCCCTCGGCGTACAGCTGGCGCACCTTGGCCTTCTCGTCGTTGGCGATGCCGGTGGTCATCGGGCCGGCCGGAACGAACAGCGCCGGCAGGTGGCCGAAGGTGAGGGCGCCTATCATCAGGCCCGGCACGATCTTGTCGCACACGCCCAGATACAGCGCGGCGTCGAACATCTGGTGGCTCAGCGCGACGGCGGTGCTCATCGCGATCACGTCGCGGGAAAACAGCGACAGCTCCATGCCCGGCTGGCCTTGCGTCACGCCGTCGCACATCGCCGGCACGCCGCCGGCGAACTGCGCGGTGGCGCCGGCGGACAGCGCGGCCTCCTTCAGCCAGGCCGGGAAGGCTGCCAGCGGCTGGTGGGCCGACAGCATGTCGTTGTAGGAAGATACAATCGCCAGGTTGGCCCGGTGCTCTTCCTTCAGGTGGATCTTGACGGTCTCCGGCATCGCCGCGAAGGCGTGGGCGAGGTTGGTGCACGACAGCTGGGCGCGTTCCACCCGGCCCTGCTGGGCGGCGGCGCGCACCCGCGCCAGGTAGGCGTCGCGGCGCGCGCGGCTGCGCGCGACGATGCGGTCGGTGACGGCGGACAGGGTGGGATGCAAGGCCATGATGACATTCCGTAATTGGATTTGAAACTGATAGTAGTTTTACTACACTCAAAATGCAAGGTTCGCTACGCGTCCCGCGCGGCGGCCCAAGGCGACTATCCTATTTCTTCTCAAGGATTTCCAGCGGAAATAGCCGATTTTTGAGCCAAGGCAAATGGTGTTGCAAAAGCGGCCACATCGTCTGTACCGACGTAGACAGCACGATGGCGAATGGTAATATAACTACATCTAATACACTTAACGAGATGGAAGATCAGGATGGAGACTCGTTCTACCCCTACTCCGGCCTTCGACATGGTGCTGTTCGGCGGCGCCGGCGATCTGGTGATGCGCAAGCTGCTGCCCTCATTGTACCAGGCCCATGCCGCCGGCCTGCTCAACGAGCAGGGCCGCATCCTGGCGCTGGGCCGCAAGGATCTGAGCCGCGACGACTACCTGGCTTCCGTCGAAAAGCAGTCCCGCATCCATATCAAGGCCCATTTCGACGACGCCGCCTGGCAGAGCTTCTGTAGCCGCATCGACTACCTGCGCGTCGACGCCTCCCAGGCCGCCGACTTCCCGGCGCTGGCGGCGAAGGTGGGCGACGACGCCGGCAAGGTGGTGGTGTGCTACCTGGCCACCGCGCCCAATCTGTTCGCCGGCATCTGCGAAAACCTGGCCGCCGTCGGCCTCAACCGCCCCAATGTGCGGGTGGTGCTGGAAAAGCCGCTGGGCACCGACCTCGCCTCGTCCAACGAGATCAACGACGACGTCGCCCGCTTCTTCCAGGAAGAGCAGCTGTACCGGATCGACCACTACCTGGGCAAGGAATCGGTGCAGAACCTGATGGCGATCCGCTTCGCCAACGCGCTGTTCGAGCCGCTGTGGCGCCGCGAATGGATACACGACGTGCAGATCACCATTTCCGAGGAACTGGGCGTGGGCAGCCGCGGCGATTTCTACGACGGCACCGGCGCGCTGCGCGACATGGTGCAGAACCACCTGCTGCAGCTGCTGTGCATCGTGGCGATGGAGCCGCCGGCCAACCTGGAGGCCGACGCCGTCCGCGACGAGAAGCTGAAAGTGCTGAAGGCGCTGCGCCCGTTCGCCGAGCAGGACGTCGCCGCCAAGACCGTGCGCGGCCAGTACAAGGCCGGCGCCGTGGGCGGCCAGCCGGTGGTGGGCTATCAGCAGGAGAACGGCATTCCGGCCGGCAGCCAGACCGAGACCTTCGTCGCCATCAAGGCCGAGATCGACAACTGGCGCTGGGCCGGCGTGCCCTTCTTCCTGCGCACCGGCAAGCGGATGCAGGAGCGTCTGGCCGAGATCGTCATCAATTTCCGCGACGTGCCGCACCAGGTGTTTTCCGGCCCGCTGGGCGGCAGCCACCACGCCAACCGGCTGGTGATCCGCCTGCAACCCGAGGAAAGCATCCGCCTGTACTTCCTGGCCAAGGAGCCGGGCGACACCATGCGCCTGCAGCCGACCTACCTCGACCTGGACTTCTACAAGGCGTTCAAGGTGCGCCGCGCCGACGCCTACGAGCGCCTGCTCTTGGACGTGATCCGCGGCAAGCTGGCGCTGTTCATGCGCCGCGACGAGCTGATCGAGGCCTGGCGCTGGGTGGAGCCCATCATGGACACCTGGGCCGCCAGCACCAACAACCCGCCCAAGCAGTACACCGCCGGCAGCTGGGGCCCGGCCGCGTCCAGCGCGCTGCTGTCGCGCGACGGCATCAGCTGGCACGAGGAGTGCTGACATGAACTGGCTGGAATTCCCCGACGCCGCGCAGCAGACCGACGCGCTGGCCAACAGCATCGCCGCCCGCTTGGCGGCGGCCATCGAAAGCCGCGGCCAGGCCGCGCTGGCGGTGTCCGGCGGCAAATCGCCGATCCCGCTGTTCAAGCTGTTGTCCGAGATGGCGATAGACTGGGCCCGGGTCACGGTCACCCTGGTGGACGAGCGTTTCGTCGCCCCCGACCACGCCGACAGCAATGGCGCGCTGGTGCGCGAGCACCTGCTGCAAGGCCGCGCCGCGACCGCCCGCTTCCTGCCGCTGGTGCGCGCCGTCGCCAACATCGACGCCGAAGTGGCGGCCGACAACCGCGACTTCATCGCGCCGGACGTCGCCATCCTGGGCATGGGCGAGGACGGCCACACCGCCTCGCTGTTCCCCGGCGCGCCGGAGCTGGCCGCCGGCCTGGACCCGGCCAATCCGGCGCCCTTCCTGGCGGTGACGCCGCAGACCGCGCCGCACCGCCGCGTGTCGCTGAGCTACGCCGCGCTGCTGCAATCCGGCTGCCTGATCCTGTCCATCCAGGGGGCGAAGAAGCGCGAAGTGCTGGAAGCCGCCGCCCGCGGCCCCGACGACGCGCTGCCGATCAGCCATTTCCTGGCCCAGGACAAGGTGCCGTTCGATGTCTACTGGTCTGCCTGAAGCCTGGCCGCGGCTGCTCGGCGACGTCGGCGGCAGCAACGCGCGCTTCGCGCTGGAAACCGCGCCCGGAGTGATTGAAGACATCCTGGCGCTGTCCAATGCCCGCTACCCGACGCTGCAGGACGCGCTGCGCGACTACCTGGCCCAGGCCGGCGCGCGCCGCGTCGCCCACGCCGCGATTGGCATCGCCAATCCGCTGAACGGCGACCAGGTGACGATGACCAATTGCCACTGGACGTTTTCCATCGAAGCGACGCGCCGCGCGCTGGGCCTGACCACGCTGCTGCTGCTCAACGACTTCACCGCGCTGGCGCTGGCCCTGCCCAGGCTGCCGCGCGGCGAGCTCTCGCGGATAGGCGGCGGCGCGCCGCGGCCGGATTCGCCGCTGGCGCTGATCGGCCCCGGCACCGGGCTGGGGGTGTCGGCGCTGGTGCCGCACGCCGGCGGCTGGCGCGCGCTGTCCGGCGAGGGCGGCCATACCTCGTTCGCGCCGGCCAACGAGCGCGAGATCGGCGTCTGGCGCTACGTCTCGGCCCGCTTCGGCCACGTGTCCCACGAACGGCTGCTGTCCGGCTCCGGCCTCAGCCTGCTGCACCAGGCGCTGTGCGCGCTGGACGGCGCGGCGGAGCTTGATCTGGCGCCGGCCGAAGTCAGCGCCCGCGGCCTGTCCGGCGCCGACGCGCGCTGCCGCGAAACGCTGGAAATCTTCTGCGGATTGCTAGGTTCCGCGGCCGGGAACCTGGCCTTGACCCTCGGTGCCCGTGGCGGGGTATACATAGGTGGTGGTATTGTGCCGCGTTTGAGCGGTTTTTTTGAACAATCCCCATTTCGCCGCCGTTTCGAGGACAAGGGGCGGATGTCGGCCTACCTGGCCGACATCCCGGTTTACCTGATCACCAGCGCCTATCCGGCCTTGCCGGGCGTGGCCGCCCATCTGGCGGACCACCTGGCGCCGCGCGGCCCGGCCCCGGTGGACAAGACCACCCATCCTCGCGGCGGCACCGCAGGAGACATGCATGCTTGATCGCATTCGCGGCCAGCTGGAACAGCTGTCCTCGGCCGAACGCAAGGTGGCCGATCTGGTGCTGGAGCAGCCGTACACCGTGATCCAGGCCGCCGTCGCCGAGATCGCCAGGAACGCCGGCGTCAGCCAGCCCACCGTGATCCGCTTCTGCCGCACCGTCGGCTGCTCCGGCCTGCCCGACTTCAAGCTGAAGCTGGCCGGCAGCCTGGTGACCGGCGTGCCCTACGTCCATTCCAGCGTGCGGCCGGAAGACCCGACGTCCGAGATCGTGGCCAAGGTGTTCGACAACACCGTGTCGGCGCTGCTCAAGTGCCGCAACGACGTCAATCCGCAGGCGATAGAGGCCGCGGTGCGGCTGCTGACCGACGCCAACCGCATCGAGTTCTACGGCCTGGGCAACTCCGGCATCATCGCCGCCGACGCCCAGCACAAGTTCTTCCGCTTCGGCATCCCCACCGTCGCCTATTCCGACACCCACATCCAGATGATGGCGGCGTCGGTGCTGGGCCCGGACGACGTGCTGGTGGCGATCTCCAGCTCGGGCCGCACCATGGAGCTGCTGGACGCGGTGGACGTGGCGCTGGCCTCCGGTGCCAAGGTCATCGCGCTGACCACCAGCGGCTCGCCCTTGGCGCGCCGCGCCACCGTGTCGCTGATCGCCGACACGCTGGAAGACAACGAAACCTACAGCCCGATGATTTCGCGCATCGTGCACCTGGTGCAGATCGACATCCTGACCGTCAGCGTGGCGCTGCGCCGCGGCCCGGGCCTGATCCGCCAGCTGGAAAAGACCAAGCACAGCCTGAAGAACCGCAGGCTGGACAATAAACAACAGGAATAGGACGAGACATCATGAGTGAACTGACCGAACTGCCGGCCTGGCAATCCCTGTGGGACCATTTCGCCGAGGCCAAGCACCTGCACATGCGAGACCTGTTCGCCGCCGATCCCGGCCGCGCCGAGCGCTACTCGCTGGAAGTGGGCGGACTGTTCCTCGACTATTCCAAGAACCGCATCACCGACGCCACCCTGCTGGGGCTGATGGAGCTGGCGCGCGAGGCCGGCCTGCCCGCGCGCATCAAGTCCATGTTCAAGGGCGAGAAGATCAACCGCACCGAGGACCGCGCGGTGCTGCACGTGGCGCTGCGCAACCGCACCAACTCGCCGATCCGCGTCGACGGCGCGGACGTGATGCCCAAGGTCAACTCGGTGCTGGAGCGGATGGGCAAGTTCGCCCACGCGGTGCGCTCCGGCGACTGGCTGGGCTACACCAACCAGCCGATCACCGACATCGTCAACATCGGCATCGGCGGCTCCGACCTCGGCCCGCTGATGGTCTGTAGCGCGCTGAAGCCCTTCGGCCACCCGCGGCTGAACATGCACTTCGTGTCCAACGTCGACGGCGCGCAGCTGAAGGAAACGCTGAAGAAGGTGCACCCGGAGACCACGCTGTTCGTGGTGGAGTCCAAAACCTTCACCACCCAGGAGACGCTGACCAACGCGCTGACCGCGCGCGAGTGGTTCCTGTCCCGCGCCCGCGACGAAAAGGCGGTGGCCAAGCACTTCGTCGCCGTGTCCACCAACCAGAAGGCGGTGGCGGACTTCGGCATCGACCCGGCGAACATGTTCGAATTCTGGGATTGGGTCGGCGGCCGCTACAGCCTGTGGTCTGCCATCGGCCTGCCCATCATGCTCTACCTGGGCGAAGAGAATTTCACCGAGCTGCTCAACGGCGCCCACATCATGGACCAGCACTTCATGAACGCGCCGTTCGAGCAGAACATGCCGGTGCTGCTGGCGATGATAGGCGTCTGGTACATCAACTACTACGGCGGCGGCAGCCACGTCATCGCGCCGTACGACCAGTACCTGCACCGGCTGCCGGCCTTCATCCAGCAGCTGGACATGGAGTCCAACGGCAAGAAGACCATGCTGGACGGCCAGCCGGTCGACTTTGAAACCGCGCCCATCATCTGGGGCGAGACCGGCATCAACGGCCAGCACGCCTTCTTCCAGCTGCTGCATCAGGGCACGCACATTTCGCCGATCGACCTGATCGCCTCGCTGGAAAACCGCTCCAGCCTGCCGGGCCACCACGAAATCCTGCTGGCCAACGTGTTCGCCCAAGCCGAAGCCTTCATGCGCGGCAAGACCGCCGACGAGGCGCGCGCCGAATTGGCGGAGCAGGGGCTGAAGGGCGCGGCGCTGGACGATCTGGTGCCGCACAAGGTATTCGACGGCAACCGCCCGACCAACACCCTGCTGATGAGCCGGCTGGATCCGCGCAACCTCGGCTCGCTGATCGCGCTGTACGAGCACAAGATCTTCGTCCAGGGCGTGATCTGGCACATCAACAGCTTCGACCAATGGGGGGTGGAGCTCGGCAAGCAGCTGGCCAAGACCATCCACGCCGAGCTGACCGGCAAGCTGGAGCAGGCCGAGCACGACAGCTCCACCCGCCGGCTGATCCAGCTGTACCGCAAGGTCAACGGCTGAGCCCTCCGCCGGCATCGAAAAACACCCCCGTCATCAGGCAGGGGCGTTTTTATTTGGCCAACGTCGGGATATCCCTGATTGTCGGACAGATGAATCGCTGATGAAATGGCGTCACAAGTCTGAAAAAATAATGGACTGGTAGATTCATCGGGATGAGTAAGCTCTGCAGTACCGCGCTGGCCGGCTTCATGCTGGCGAGCAGCCTGGCCGGCCATGCCGCCGGCCAGGTTTTCCGCATAAACGGCGATTCCGCCGCCCCCCTGACCCTGAGCGGCACCGTGATCGGCCCCGTGCGTTCCGGCAGCAAGGCCGAAGGCACGCTGTTCCAGGCCTATCATCTGAAGCTGGACCATCCGCTGCGGCTGGACGACGGCGCCGTCTGCGGCGAGCAGGAAATGCGCAGCCTGGCGCTGAGCCAGGAGGACATGGCCAAGCTGAAGGGCCGCGCCGTCACCGTGCAGGCCCGCGCCTTCTGCCAGGAAGACCGCGCCGGCAGCTACCGGCTGGCCGACATCATCGTGCTGTGAACAGGCCCGCCAGCGCCCGCGCGGCCGCCGCCGCGTCGGCCGCTTCGAATATTCCCCCCACCACCGCCACCGCGTCCGCGCCGGCTTTGACCACTTGCGCCGCGTTGTCCGGCGCGATGCCGCCTATCGCCACCGCGTTGGCGCCCAGCGCCGCCGTCTCGGAAAACAGCGACAGCGGCGCGGCCACAGCATGCGGCTTGGTCCGCGACGGAAACACCGCGCCGAAGGCGACGTAGCTGGCCCCGGCGGCCAGCGCCGCCCGCGCCAGCTCGATGCGGTCGTAGCAGGAGGCGCCCACCACCGCATCCGCGCCCAGCCGGACGCGCGCGGCGGCGATGTCGCCGTCGTCGCGGCCCAGATGGACGCCGTCGGCGCCGACCCGTTCGGCCAGCTCGACGTCGTCGTTGACGATGAACAGCGCGCCGTGGACGCGGCACAGCCGGCGCAGCTCCGCCGCCTGGCGCAGCCGGCGTTCGGCGTCGTCGCTCTTGTCGCGGTACTGCAAGGTCTGCGCGCCGCCCGCCAGCGCCGCTCCGGCCAGCGCGAACAAGCGCGCGTCGTCCAGGCCATCCGGCGTCACCGCGTACAAGCCCTCAACCCTTGGCGGCATCGCCGTCTTCCTCGTCGTCGCCGCGCGCCCAGAACATCCGGTCCGGCAGGAACTGGCCCATGCCGGGGCGGAAGCCGTTGACCAGGGTCTGGTAGGTGTACTCCTGCGCCTCGCGCACCGCCTCCGGCAGCAAGAGGCCGGTGGCCAGCATGCCGGCGATGGCCGAGGCCAGCGTGCAGCCGGAGCCGTGGTAGCTGCCCGGCAGCCGCTCCCAGTGGTCGGCGCGCACCACGCCGTCCTGGCCGTACAGGCTGTTGACCACTTCCTTGGTGTTTTCATGCGTGCCGGTGATCAGCAGATAGGGGCAGCCCAGCCCCAGCAGGCGTTCGGCGCACTGGTCCAGCGTCAGCTCCTCATCGTCGTCCGGATCGTTGCTGGCCAGCCGGCGCGCCTCCAGGCTATTGGGCGTCAGGATGGACACCTGCGGAATCAGCATGTCGCGCATCGCGCCTATCAGATCCTCGTCGGCCAGCTCGTGGCCGCCGCCGCTGGCCAGCACCGGGTCCAGCACCACCGGGATGTCCGGATAGTCGGCGATCAGCTGCGCCACCACGGCGACGTTTTCCACGCTGCCCAGCATGCCGATCTTGAACGCCGCCACCTGCATGTCTTCCATCAGGAAGCGGGCCTGGTCGTTGACCCAGTCCGCGTCCAGCACCATCAAGTCGTTGACGCCCACGGTGTCCTGCACCGTGATCGCGGTGATCACCGACAGCGGATGGCAGCCCAGGCTGGCCAGCGTCAGGATGTCGGCCTGGATGCCGGCGCCGCCGGAAGGGTCGGAACCGGCCAGGGTCAGCACCACGGGAGGGGGGGGAGGAGTGGTCAAGGGCGAACCTCTTCTGTTTTATTGCGGTGGCACGATTTAGAATACCCATTTTATCCGAACACGAGGGCGAAGCGATGCGTACTTGGATGTGTCTGATCTGCGGTTTCATCTACGACGAAGAAGCCGGCCGGCCGGAAGACGGCATCCCGCCGGGCACACGCTGGGAAGACCTGCCGCCCAACTGGACCTGCCCCGACTGCGACGCCCGCAAGGACGATTTCCAGATGGTGGAAATCTGATGGCCGGAAGACGGACCCGCTGGATCGGCGGCGCGCTGCTGGCCGCGCTATTGGCCGCCTGTGCCCAGGTGAACACCACCGCCGGGGGCGCGGTCGGCGTCAACCGCGGCCAGAGCATGCTGCTGTCCAGCCAGGAAGTGGAGCAGATGTCGGCCAAGTCCTACGCCGGCGAGCTGCAGAAAGCCCGCGCCGCGGGCCGCCTGAACACCGATCCGGCGCTGACATCGCGCGTGCGCCGCGTATCGCAGCGGCTGATCGCGCAGACGCCGTCCTTCCGCCCCGACGCCCGCAACTGGCGCTGGGAGGTGAACGTGCTGAGCACCGACGACATGAACGCCTACGCGATGGCCGGCGGCAAGATCATGGTCTACACCGGCCTGGTCAGGCAGCTGAAGCTGTCCGACGCCGAGCTGGCCGCCGTGATCGGCCACGAGATCTCGCACGCGCTGCGCGAGCACACCCGCGAAAACATGAGCCAGGCCTACGCGCAGCAGATGGGCCTCGGCCTGGTCGGCGCGCTGGTCGGCCTCAACGACAGCCAGCTCAAGCTGGCCTCGCTGGTGGGCGACGTGACGCTGTCCAAGCCGCACAGCCGCGCGATGGAGTCCGAAGCCGACATCATGGGCCTGGAACTGATGGCCCGCGCCGGCTACGACCCCAACTCCGCGGTCAACGTCTGGCAGAAGATGCAGGCGGCCGGCGGCGGCAACGGCATGGAATTCCTGTCCACCCATCCGTCCGGCCCCACCCGCATCCGCGACCTGCAGGCCCATATCCCGCAAGTGTGGCCGCTGTACCAGGCCGCGCCGAAAAAGGGCTGAGCGATGCCGCTGCCCGCCGTCCTGTTCGACGAGATGCTGGACCACGCCCGCGCGCTGCCGGGCGCCGAGTTCGACGTCAAATGGGGCGGGACGCGCGTGGTCTCCATCGGCGGCAAGATGTTCCTGGTCTGCGGCGAAGCCGGCATCAGCTACAAGGTCGACGATGGCGATTTCCTGGCGCTGTCCGGCCTGCCCGGCATGCGCCCGGCGCCGTATCTGGCCCGCGCCCGCTGGGTGCAGGTGACCTCGCTGGAAGCGCTGGAGCCGGACGACATCCGCCGCGGCATCGAACGCTCGCGCGAGCTGGTGCTGGGCAAGCTGCCGAAGGCGCAACGGCAGGCCTGGTCCTGATCCGGCGGGAACCGGGCCGGCGGCGTCCGGTCCATCGCCCCATCCCGCCCCAATAGGAAAGTCGATGAGCTATCTGTACCTGAAAGCCTTCCACATCTTCTTCGTGGTGTCCTGGTTCGCCGGGCTGTTCTACCTGCCGCGGCTGTTCGTCAACCTGGCGATGGCGCGCCAGCCGGCGGAATACGACCGCCTGCTGCTGATGGCCAGGAAGCTGTTCCGCTTCATGACGCCGCTAGGCGTGCTGGCGATAGGCTCCGGCCTGCTGCTGTGGCTGGATTTCGGCATTTCCGGCGGCTGGCTGCACGCCAAGATGGCGCTGGTGGCGCTGCTGGCCGTTTACCATGGCTACTGCGCCAAATTGGGCCGCGACTTCGTCACCCACAGCAACCGCAAGAGCCATGTCTGGTTCCGCGTGTTCAACGAGCTGCCGGTGCTGGCGCTGCTGGCGATCGTGATCCTGGTGGTGGTCAAGCCGTTCTGATGTATCCCTAACCCTGAATTCGCTTGAGGATTTGATCGATGGCATTGGAAATCGAACGCCGTTTCGTGGTGAGCGGCGACGGCTGGCGCGGCCTGGCCCCGGCCGTGCAATACCGGCAGGGCTATCTGTCGGTGGAAAAGGAACGCACGGTGCGGGTGCGGGTGGTGGGCGAGCAGGCCTGGCTGACGCTGAAAAGCAATATCAGCAACGTCAGCCGCCACGAGTTCGAATACCCGATCCCGCTGGCCGACGCGCAAACCATCATGGCCGCGATGTGCCCGATGGTGGTGGACAAGCTGCGCCACCGCATCGAGCACGGCGGCTTCGTCTGGGAAGTGGACGAGTTCTTCGGCGACAACGCCGGCCTGGTGCTGGCCGAGATCGAGCTGCCCGGCGAGGACACTCCGTTCGCCAAGCCCGACTGGGTGGGCGAGGAGGTGACCGAGGACGGCCGCTACACCAACGCCTACTTGTCCAAGAACCCTTACGGCCGCTGGTAAAACGCCCCGGCCGGACGAACCAGTCCCGTCCGGCCGGGTCTATCGTCTTTTGCCCGAGCCAAACGCCAGACCGATGTCCACCCCTTCCTCCGAATGGATTCCCGCCGCCGCGCTGCTGGGCCTGTACCTGGGCTCGCTGCTGTATTCGCTGTTCCAGGGCTGGCACCAGCGCCGGCTGTACTGGCTGGGCTGCGCGCTGCTGCTGGTCGGCGGCCTGCTGATGATGCTGCTGGCCGAGCCCGCCGCGACCGATTCCGGCGAAATGCCGCCCGGCTTCGGCCTGGGCGTGTGGGTGGCCGGACTGGGCATCCTCGCCACCACGGCCGGCGCGCTGACGCGTCGCTGGCGCGCCCGCCGCGGCTGAGCGCCTGTCCCTTTCCCCGGTAGACGGCCGCCCGCGCGGCTCCTAGCATCGCGTCCATTCCCATGCCCAAAGGGCGCGAACATGGATGATGCCGCAACTCGCCGGGCCTTGCTGAAAGCCGGCCTCGCCGCCGGGCTGCTGGGCCTGGCCGGCCGGACGCGCGCCGGCGCCTGGCTGGACCAGGGTTTCGACAATGGCTGGCGCGAGCTGGCGCCTTACCCGCAGAAGATGCCGCTGCTGCGCATCACCGCCCGGCCGGTACATCTGGAAACGCCGTTTTCCCAATTCGACCACAGCCTGATCACGCCCAACGAGGCGGTGTTCGTCCGCTACCACCTGGCCGGCCACCCGCTGGACATCGACCCCGCCGCCCACACCCTGACCATAGACGGCAAAGTGAAGCGGCCGCTGACGCTGACGCTGGCCGACCTGCAAAAGCGCTTCGAGACGGTGCGCCAGACCGTGGTGATGCAATGCGCCGGCAACGGCCGCGGCTTGTCACAGCCGCGGGTGCAGGGCGCGCAGCTGGGCAACGGCTCCATGGCCTGCGTCGAGATGGCCGGCGCGCGGCTGTCCGACGTGCTGGCCGCCGCCGGCGTGATGGACGGCGCGCGCCAGATCGCCTGCCGCGGCACCGACCAGCCGGCGCTGGAGCAAACGCCGCCCTTCATCCGCTCGCTCGACCTCGCCGACGCGCTGCGGCCGGAGCCGATGATCGCCTGGGAAATGAACGGCCGGCCCCTGCCGGTGCTGAACGGCTACCCGATCCGGCTGGTGATTCCCGGCTTCTACGCCGCCTACTGGATCAAACACCTGTCGCATATCGAAGTGCTGGACCACGTGTTCGACGGCTGGTTCGCCAGCCAGGCCTACACCGTGCCCGATACCCCGGACAACGGCGTGCCGCCCGGGACCAAGCCGGACAAGACGACCCGGCTGACCCGGATGAAGGTGCGCAGCTTCATCACCAACCTCGCCCGCGGCGACGCCGTGCCGGACGGGAGGCTGGCGCTGCGCGGCATCGCCTTCGACGGCGGCAGCGGCATCCGCCGGGTGGACGTCTCCGCCGACGGCGGCGTCAGCTGGCGGCAGGCCGAGCTGGGGCCGGACGCTGGGCGCTTCGCGTTCCGGCCGTGGACGCTGGCGCTGGACGGCGTGAAGCCGGGACCGCTGACGCTGATGGCGCGCGCCGCCGCCAACGACGGCCAGGTCCAGCCGCTGGCGCAGCCGTGGAACCCCGGCGGCTACGCCCGCAACGTGGTCGAGCGGCTGGAAATCATGGTCGCGGAGGCGAAGCGATGAGGGCCGCGCTGCTGGTCCTGGCCCTGCTGGCCGCCCCCGCCGGCGCGGCCAGCATCGCGCTGCCCAACGAGACGGCGATGCTGCCGGACAGCGGCCATCCCGGCTATCTGCCGGCGCTGCAGCGCTGCATGATCTGCCATTCCGTCGATTACATCGCGCTGCAGCCGGACTTCGACGAAGCGCGCTGGCGCGCCGTCGTCGACAAGATGCGGCAGGCGTTCAAGGCGCCCATCCCGGCGGAAGAGGTGGCGCCGATCGCCGCCTACCTCGCCGACGCCCAGCGCCGCCGGCTGCTGCGGCCGCATCCGCCCAAACCCTGAGCAAGCGTTTGGCCTCGCCGCGTCCAAGCCTTATCATCGGACGCTTGCCCATCCCGCGACGGAGCCGCCATGTTCACGCTTTCCTCCTTGACGCTGGCCGCCTACGGCCTGCTGGCGCTGGGCCTGCTCGCCGCCAGCCTGCGCCAGGAGGCGCCCGGCTGGATCGCCCTGATCACCAGCTCGATGCTGGCGCTGGCCGCCGGCATGCTGCAGCCGCTGGGCGTGCTGAGCGCCGCCGCCGTCGCCGGCTTGACGCTGGCGCTGCGCCGCTATCCGCGGCCCGAGCTTTACCTGGTGTGGATCGCCGCGCTGTTGGCGCTGGCGGTGCACGCGCTGCCCGGTTTCGACAATCCGCTGCTGTGGCAGGGCCGGGCCAGCCCGGACAGCGCGCCTTACCGGCTGTTCTGGAGCTATGACAAGGGTTTCGCCGGCCTGCTGCTGCTGCTGAACCTGTGCCGCGCGCCGCTGCCGGAACGGCAGCTGGGCTGGCCGGCCGCGGCGGTCGGCGCGCTGGCGCTGCTGTTCGTGCTCGGCATCGCCGCCGCCGTCGGAACGATAAGCTTCGCGCCGAAGTGGCCGACCTGGCTGCTGCCGTGGCTGCTGGCCAACTGCTTCCTGGTGTCGCTGGTGGAGGAAGCCTTCTTCCGCGCCGGCGTCCAGCGCTGGCTGGAGCTGCGCACCGAACCCTTCGCCGCGCTGATGGCGGCGTCGCTGCTGTTCGGCCTGGCCCACCTGGCCGGCGGCTGGTCCTGGATGGGCCTGGCCACGCTGGCCGGCATCGGCTACGGCCTGATCTACGCCGCGCGCCGCCAGCTATGGCTGGCAGTGCTGGCCCACCTGGCTTTCAACACGCTGCACCTGTTGTTGTTCACCTATCCGAAACTGGCTTGAAGCCGCCGATTCAGGACAGCTTTATTCGCTAACTGTCTTGATCTGAAAATAAAAAACCATAACGGGTAGCCTGCGGCATCGGTTAAAATCGCGTTCTTCGTTCACCATCCGCGAGCAGCACCGCCATGATTGAAGTCGGCATCGTGATGGGTAGCAACAGCGACTGGGAAGTGATGCAGCACGCCGCCCGCGTGCTGAAAAGCTTCGGCATCGCCTGCGAAACCCGCGTCGTCTCCGCCCACCGCACCCCGGACCTGCTGTTCCAGTACGCCGAGGAGGCCGCGCCGCGCGGCCTCGCGGCCATCATCGCCGGCGCCGGCGGCGCCGCCCATCTGCCGGGCATGCTGGCGGCCAAGACCCACGTGCCGGTGCTGGGCGTGCCGGTACCGTCCAAATACCTGCGCGGCGAGGATTCGCTGCTGTCCATCGTGCAGATGCCCAAGGGCATCCCGGTCGCCACCTTCGCCATCGGCGAAGCCGGCGCCGCCAACGCCGCGCTGTTCGCGGTGGCGATGCTGGCCACCACCCGTCCGGAGCTGGCCGAGAAACTGACGGCCTTCCGCAAGCAACAGGAAGAAACCGTGCTGGCGATGACGCTGCCGGAGGTCGAATAATGGCCGCCATCCTGCCGCCGGCGATGCTGGGCATACTCGGCGGCGGCCAGCTGGGCCGCATGTTCGCAGTCGCCGCCAAGACCATGGGCTACCGCGTCGCCGTGCTGGACCCGGACGAGAACGCGCCGGCGGCGGCCTTCGCCGACCGCCACATCCGCGCGCCGTACAACGACCCGGCCGCGCTGCGCGAGCTGGCCGACAGCTGCGCCGCCGTGACCACGGAGTTTGAAAACGTCAACGCCGACGCGATGCGCGAGCTGGCGCGCCGCACCCGCGTATCGCCGTCCGGCGACTGCGTCGCCGTCGCTCAGGACCGCATCGCCGAGAAGGCGTGGATCAACAAGGCCGGCCTGCCGACCGCGCCCTACCTGGCCATCGAAAGCGTCGAGGACATCCAGGTGGAACTGGCGCCCTACCTGCCCGGCATCCTGAAAACCGCCCGCCTCGGCTACGACGGCAAGGGCCAGGTGCGGGTGCAGACCGCGGCCGAGGCGCGCGCCGCCTACGCCAACCTGGGCGGCCAGGCCTGCGTGCTGGAAAAGATGCTGGACCTGCAGCTGGAAGTGTCGGCCATCGTCACCCGCGTCAGCTCGGCGCAGAGCGCGGTGTTCCCGGTAGCGGAAAACATCCACAAGAACGGCATCCTCGACGAATCCATCGTGCCGGCCCGCATCGCCCCGGCGCTGGCCAAGCAGGCGCAGGAGATGGCCCGGAAACTGGCCGAGGCGCTGGACTACGTCGGCGTGCTGGCGGTGGAATTCTTCGTGCTGGCCGACGACAGCCTGGTGGTCAACGAGATCGCCCCGCGGCCGCACAACTCCGGCCACTACACGCTCACCGCCTGCCTGACCGATCAGTTCCAGCAGCAGGTGCGCGCGATGTGCGGCCTGCTGCCGGGCCGCACCGACCTGCTCAGCCCGGTGGTGATGGTGAACCTGCTGGGAGACGTGTGGAAGGACAACGGCCACGAGCCCAACTGGGACGTGCTGGCCGAGGCCCCCAACGCCCAGCTCCACCTGTACGGCAAGAAACAGGCGCGCCCGGGCCGCAAGATGGGCCACTTCAACGTGATGGCCGCCAGCGCCGACGAAGCGCTGGACCAGGCCAGGGCGTTGAAGGACACCCTGTAGCGAAAGAGATGGCGAGGCCGGCGGCTTCGCCATTTTTCATCCCGATGAAGCTGAACGGACTCAACCATCTGACCCTGGCGGTCGCCGACCTCGACCGGGCCTGGGACTTCTACCACGGCCTGCTCGGCGCCCGTCCGCACGCGCGCTGGGCCGGCGGCGCCTACCTGAGCCTGGGCGAACTGTGGCTGTGCCTGTCGCTGGATGCGCCCGAAGCCGGCCGCGGCTACACCCATTACGCGTTCGACATCGCCGCCGCAGATTTCCCGGCCTGGACCGAGCGGCTCAGCGCGGCCGGCGTCGGCGTGTGGAAAGACAACCGCAGCGAGGGCGACTCGTTTTACTTCCTGGACCCGGACAGCCACCGGCTGGAGCTGCACGTCGGCTCGCTGCAAAGCCGCCTCGCCGCCTGCCGCGCCCAGCCTTACCGGGACATGGTGTTCTTCGACCAGGAGGCCTGCTGATGGGCGCGATAGCCGATCTGCGTGACGCGCTGGCCGCAGCCGCCGATCCGGCGCGCGCGCCGGCGATGCGCGCCTATATGCGCGACCGGTTCGACTTCCTCGGCGTCGCCGCGCCGGCTAGGCGCAAGGCCGCCGGCGCGTGGATCCGGTCGCAGGACGCGGCCGGCCCCGACGGCTGGCTGGAACTGGCCGACGCGCTGTGGCGGCAGCCCGAGCGCGAATTCCAGTACGTGGCGGTGGACCTGCTGGCCCGCCATGCCGCCGAATTGCCGGCGGCCGCCCTGCCGCGGCTGCTGGCGCTGGTTACCGCCAAATCATGGTGGGACACCGTCGACGGCCTGGCGGCCTGGATCATAGGCGAGCTGGTCCGCGCCCGGCGCGAACTCCAAACCGACATGGACAGGCTGTCCGGCGGCGGCGATTTCTGGCTGCGCCGCGTCGCCATCCTGCACCAGCTGTACTGGAAGCGCGAAACCGACGTCGAGCGGCTGTTCCGCTACTGCGCGGCCAACGCCGCCGACCCCGAATTCTTCATCCGCAAGGCGATAGGCTGGGCCTTGCGCGAATACGCTTACACCGACGCCGAGGCCGTGCGCGGCTTCGTCGCGTCCTCCATCGCGCTGTCGCCGCTGTCGCGGCGCGAAGCGCTGAAACGAATCCAACAGAAACCCCTGCCCGCGAAGGAAGCATGATGACCGGACTGAACACCACCCACCTGAAAAGCCTGCGCAAGATCTACTCCGGCAAGGTGCGCGACCTCTATGAGATCGACGACCAGCGCATGCTGATGATCGCCACCGACCGGCTGTCCGCCTTCGACGTGATCCTGGACGACCCGATCCCGGCCAAGGGCCAGATCCTGACCGCGATCTCCAACTTCTGGTTCGACAAGCTCAAGGATGTGGTGCCCAACCACCTGACCGGCGACCAGCCGGAGGACGTGGTGGCGGCGGAAGACCTGCCGCAGGTGGAGGGCCGCGCCGTGGTCGCCAAGCGGCTGAAGGCGGTGCCGATCGAGGCTGTGGTGCGCGGCTACCTGGCCGGCTCCGGCTGGAAGGAATACCAGCAGTCCGGCTCGGTCTGCGGCATCGCGCTGCCGGCCGGCCTGCGCGAGGCGGACAAGCTGCCCGAGCCGATCTTCACCCCGTCCACCAAGGCGGCGGTGGGCGACCACGACGAGAACATCGACTTCGCGCAGTGCGAGGCCATCGTCGGCAAGGCGCTGGCGGCCAAGGTGCGCGACACCGCCATCCTGCTGTACCAGACCGCCGCCGCCTACGCGGCGACGCGCGGCATCATCATCTGCGACACCAAGTTCGAGTTCGGCCTGGACGAAAACGGCACGCTGACGCTGATGGACGAGGCGCTGACGCCGGATTCCAGCCGCTTCTGGCCGGCCGACAGCTACCAGCCGGGCAGCAACCCGCCGTCGTTCGACAAGCAGTTCGTCCGCGACTGGCTGGAGGCCTCCGGCTGGAACAAGCAGGCCCCGGCCCCGGCCGTGCCGCTGGACGTGCGCGAGAAAACCGCCGCCAAATACCGCGAGGCGCTGCAGCGTCTGGCTGGCTAAGCCTCATCTGTATCGCCGCCGGCGTTCGCTGGCGGCGAAGTTTCCGCTTTCCACTCGCGCTCTGGAAGTGACAAAGTTCTTTTGATAGCATCCAATGCTTTGTCATAAAGCGCGCGCCATGTCATTCGATCTCCCCATCCTGGATACCCCGCGCTTGCGCTTGCTGCCCGCCGCGCCGGAGCTGGCCGCCGCCATGCTGAGCCACTGGCAGCGCAATCGCGAACACTTCGCGCCCTGGGACCCGAAGCCGGGCCCTGACTTCTTCACCGAAGGCTATTGGACAAAACAGCTGGCGCAGCGCGCGCAAGCGTGGCGCGAGGGCCGCGAGGCGCGCTATGCGCTGACCTGGCTCGAGGCGCCGGAACGGATCATCGGCACCGCCAGCCTCAGCAATATCGTGCGCGGCGTGTTCCAGGCCTGCCATCTGGGCTATGGCATCGATCAGAACTGCGAAGGCCAGGGGCTGATGCGCGAGGCGCTGCAGGCGGTGATCCGCCTCGCCTTCGACGAATTGAAGCTGCACCGCATCCAGGCCAATTACCAGCCGCAAAACATCCGCAGCGGCGCGCTGCTGCGGCGGCTGGGTTTTGTCGAGGAAGGCGTGGCCAAGGATTATTTGTTCATCAACGGCGAGTGGCGCGACCACGCGCTGACCTCGCTGCGCAATCCGGATTTCGACGCTTCCGCGCTGCTGGCCTGATTCCGGGCTTGAGCGGCGCTTCGCCTTGCGACTACTATCTAGGCTGTCGTCATCAAGAAGCGACGCATGAGCCTGATCCAGCCCGCACTCGACACCGCGCGCCTGAAGTTGTTGCCGGCCCATCCGGACCTGGCGGCGGCCGCGCTCGACTACTACCGCCGCAACCGCGCCCATCTCGAACCCTGGGGACCGACGCCGGGGCCGCAGTACTACAGCGAGGAATATTGGCGCAGCCAGCTGCGCCAAGGCGCGCGCTCATGGATGGAAGGACATAGCGCGCGCTTCCTGCTGACGATGCCGGCCGAGCCGGAACGGATCATCGGCACCGTCGGCTTCAGCAATATCGTCCGCGGCGTGTTCCAGGCCTGCCACCTCGGCTACGGCATCGACCGCGCGCGCGAAGGGCAGGGCCTGATGCGCGAGGCGCTGCAGTCGGCCATCGCCTTCGCCTTCGATGAACTCAAGCTGCACCGCATCCAGGCCAATTACCAGCCTGACAATGCGCGCAGCGCCGCGCTGCTGCAAAGGCTGGGTTTTTCCGTCGAAGGACAGGCCAAGGATTACCTGTTTCTCGACGGCGCCTGGCGCGACCACGTGCTGACTTCGCTGACCAACCCGAACTTCAACGGCCGGCCGCTGCTGGGCTGACGCGACGGCCGCGCGCCGCAGCCTGGGAAACCCGCTTCACCAACGCAAGGGCAAGCGCATGCACCGTACCTTTTTGACCGCCGTCGACGGCGAAGCCATTCCGCTGTGCGAATGGCTGCCGGACGGCCCGCCGCGCGCCGCGGTGCTGATATCGCACGGCATGAGCGAATACGCGGCGCGCTACGACCGCTTCGCCGGGACGCTGACGGCGGCCGGCTACGCGGTGTACGCGCACGACCACCGCGGCCACGGAGCCTCGACCGCGCCGCGCGGCTATTTCGCCGCCGACGACGGCTGGCGCAAGGTGGTGGACGACGTGGAGACCACGCGCCGCCACGCGGCAGAGCGCCATCCCGGCCTGCCGGTCGTCCTGTTCGGCCACAGCATGGGCAGCTTCATCGCACGCGCCCACTTCCTGCGCTACGGCGGCCAGCTGGCCGGCCTGATGCTGTCGTCCACCGGCTACCGCCAGCGGCCGCTGGCGCGGCTATTGGGCGCCTTCGCCCGCTTCCTGGGCCGGCTCAAGGGCTGGAACCAGCCCAGCCGGCTGATGGCCGCGCTGGTGTTCGGCTGCTTCAATCTGGGCTTTCCACCGTGGCGGACCAAGATGGAGTGGCTGAGCCGCGACCCGGCCGAAGTGGACGCCTACCTCGCCGATCCGGACTGCGGCTTCGATCCGGCGCCGGGCCTGTGGGCCGATCTGTTCGCCGGCATCGTCGCCATGGAGCAAGGCGAGGCGGCGGGACAGGGCATCAACCGCCGCTGCCCGGTGCTGCTGTTCGCCGGCAGCCGCGATCCGGTCAGCCTGGGCCGGCTGGCGCTGGGACAGCTGGAGATCCGCTACCGCGACGCCGGCGTGCTGGACCTGCAAAGCAAGGTTTACCCGGGCGGACGGCACGAGATGCTGAACGAAAGCAACCGCGCCGAAGTGGAAGGCGATATCCTGGCCTGGCTGGCCAGGATCGTCCCCGCCTGAGCGCCGCCTGTTCCCCATTTCGACTGGAGTTTCGCCATGATAGAAGTGCACCACCTGAATGAATCGCGCTCGCGCCGCATCACCTGGCTGCTGGAAGAGCTGGGGCTGGATTACCGGGTGATCCGCTACCAGCGCGATTCTCAGACCCGGCTGGCGCCGCCGGAGCTGAAAGCCGTCCACCCGCTGGGCAAGGCGCCGGTGCTGCGCGACGGCGACGCGGTGCTGATCGAGTCCGGCGCCATCATCGACTACCTGATCCGCACTTATGGCAAGGGCCGCTTCGCGCCGGACATCGCCTCCTCCGACTACAACCGCTACGTCCAGCTGCTGCATTACGCCGAAGGCTCGGCGATGCTGCCCATCCTGCTGCAGCTCTACGTCGGCCGGCTGGGCGAGGCCGGCGCGCCGCTGCATCCCCGCATCCACGGCGAGCTGCAAAACCACCTCGGCTATCTGGACGGCCAACTGGCGGGCCGCGACTACTTCGTCGGCAACGATCTCTCCGGCGCCGATGTGCAGCTGTCCTTCGTCGCCCAGATCGCGGTGAAGGGCGATGGCCGCGGCCGCTACCCCAATCTGGCGCGCTTCGTCGACATGATCGAAGCGCGCCCGGCCTACCGCCGCGCCGCCGACCAGCACGGCGAATAAGAGCCGCTAACCAAACCCCTGATCCTGCGTTGCGCCTCCTTGTCGTACGACTGGTACTGCCTGCGTCGGCGCGCCTTGGCTCAGGTTCTCTGCGAGGTTTTGTTAGCGGCTCCAAGGCCGGCCGGCGGATCAGGCCGCGATGGTCTCCACCTTGCCGTCCAGCGCCATCAGGTAGGTTTCCACCGCCAGCGCCGGATGCTTGTCCAGGATTTCGTCGCGCAGCTTCAGCAGCGCCTTGGCGTGGATGCGGGTTTCCTTTCCCGGGTCCTGCGCGAAATCCTCGCCGAACGCCACCTTGTAGGCACCGCAGTCGCGGTGGTCCAGCAACACCACCCGTTTGATGTGGTGCAGGTCTATCGCCACGCCCAGGTGCTGCCAGAAAGTGGCTGTCCAGTCGGGAAACTTGTCGGTGATCGACACCATCGAGGCGCCGGCCAGCACGATGTGGTCGTACTTGCCGCGCAGGTCCAGGCCGTCCATGAACTCGCCGACGGCGTGGACCAGCCGGTAATCCATGCAAGACAGCAGCAAGGCGTCGGTCCCACCGGCGGCCCAACTGGTCCGGGGCAGGAAGCTGCCCAGCAGCACGGCGCCGCCGCCCAGGCTGGCCAGTTTCAGAAAACCGCGGCGGCCGAGCGGGCGCTCCTCCAGCGAGGCCAGGCAATCGGCGCGCTCATGGCGCGATGTTTCGCACATACCGTTCTCCTTTGTCATATTCGAATCGCCATCCAGCCGATTATAGCGGCAGCCGCGGCCGACAGCCGGCGATTCCATTGACAACTTACTTACCAGTAAGTATCTTGGCCAAAGGGTTGACATCGCCAGACGAATCAAAGGCTTGGGCGCGCCCCGCCCGGGCCGCTACATAACGGACACGAGGAAGAAACATGAGCGCTTACCCGCACCTGCTGGCCCCGCTGGACCTGGGTTTCACCACGCTGAAAAACCGCGTGCTGATGGGTTCGATGCACACCGGCCTGGAAGAATCCCCGAACGGCTTCGAAAAAATGGCCGCCTTCTACGCCGAGCGCGCGCGGGGCGGCGTGGCGTTGATCGTCACCGGCGGCGTCGGCCCCAATGCCGAAGGCTGCGTGGCCGAGGGCGCGGCCCAGCTGTCTGACGCGCACGAGGTGGAAAACCACCGCCTGGTCACCGACGCGGTGCACCGCGAAGGCGGCAAGATCGCGCTGCAGATCCTGCACTCCGGCCGCTACAGCTTCCAGGAAAAGTGCGTGTCGGCCTCGCCGCTGCTGGCGCCGATCAACTTCTACACCCCGCGCGAGCTGTCCGACGCCGACGTCTGGCAAACCATCGCCGACTTCGCCAACTGCGCCAAGCTGGCCCAGCAGGCCGGCTACGACGGCGTCGAGGTGATGGGTTCGGAAGGCTATCTGATCAACCAGTTCATCGCCCGCGCCACCAACAAGCGGACGGACGACTGGGGCGGCAGCTTCGAAAACCGCATCCGCTTCGCCATCGAAACCGTCAAGGCGGTGCGCGCGGCGGTTGGCAGCGACTTCATCATCATCTACCGGCTGTCGATGCTGGACCTGGTGCAGGACGGCAGCAGTTGGGACGAGGTGGTGCATCTGGCCCGCGAGATCGAAAAAGCCGGCGCCACCATCATCAACACCGGCATCGGCTGGCACGAGGCGCGGGTGCCCACCATCGCCACCATGGTGCCGCGCGGCGGCTTCGCCTGGGTGACCAAGAAGCTGATGGGCCAAGTGAAGATCCCGCTGATCACCACCAACCGCATCAACACCCCGGAAGTGGCGGAAGAGATCCTGGCCGGCGGCTGCGCCGACATGGTGTCGATGGCGCGCCCCTTCCTGGCCGACCCGGACTTCGTGGGCAAGGCGGCGGCAGGCCGCGGCGACGAGATCAACACCTGCATCGGCTGCAACCAGGCCTGTCTGGACCACATCTTCCAGGGCAAGCTCACCTCCTGTCTGGTCAATCCGCGCGCCTGCCGCGAAACCGAGCTGAACTACGAAAAAACCGCCGCGCCGAAAAAACTGGCCGTGGTCGGCGCCGGCCCGGCCGGCCTGGCCTTCGCCACCGTCGCCTCCGAGCGCGGCCACGCGGTGACGCTGTTCGACGCCGCGGCCGAGATCGGCGGCCAGTTCAACGTCGCCAAGCAGATTCCGGGCAAAGAGGAGTTCTACGAAACGCTGCGCTACTTCAAGCGCCGCATCGAAACCACCGGCGTCGAGCTCAAGCTGGGCGCCCGCGTCGCCGCGGCCGACCTGTCCGGCTTCGACGAAGTGGTGCTGGCCACCGGCATCGCGCCGCGCAGCCCGGCCATCCCCGGCGTCGACCACCCCAAGGTGTTGAACTACCTGGACGTGCTGAAGCACAAGAAGCCGGTGGGCAAGAAAGTGGCCATCATCGGCGCCGGCGGCATCGGCTTCGACACCGCCGAATACCTGTGCCACGAGGGCCGCTCCACCTCGCTGGACGCCGAAGCCTTCATGCGCGAGTGGGGCGTGGACATGACGGGCGACACCGCCGGCGGCCTGGCGCCGCAAGGACCGCAGCCGCATCCAAGCCCGCGCGAGGTCTACCTGTTGCAGCGCAAGACCAGCAAGGTGGGTGAAGGACTGGGCAAGACCACCGGCTGGATCCACCGCGAAAGCCTGAAGATGAAACGGGTGAAGATGCTGTCCGGCGTCAGCTACGACCTGATCGACGACGCCGGCCTGCACATCACCGTCAAGGGCGAGCAGCAAGTGCTGCCAGTTGACAACGTGGTGATCTGCGCCGGCCAGGACCCGCTGCGCGAGCTGCAAGCGCCGCTGCAAGCAGCCGGCAAGCCGGTGCACCTGATCGGCGGGGCCGACGTGGCGGCCGAGCTGGACGCCAAGCGCGCCATCGACCAGGGCTCGCGGCTGGCCGCCGCCATCTGACCCTTCCGCCGTCCCATGACCAAGCCCCCGCTTTGCGGGGGCTTTTGTCTGCAAACGGGCCGGTTCAAAGTCTCTCGAGCAAAGGCGAGCGAAAACGGCTGAAAAAGCGGGGTGTACATGCGGCACATGAGCCTTCTGCAGCGGTACTCGCCGTGTTGCCCCTCACGACGCGCAGCAGACATTGAACAGGCTCTAACGCTGCGCGGCCACCAGCAGCAGCATCGGCCGCTCCCTTTCCTCCGCCAGCTCCGGCATCGCCGCCACCTGCCCGGCGCTGGGCCCCCAATCCTCGACGTGGCGCAGCGTGAAGCCTGCCGCCATCACCTGGTTGAGCAAGGTGCCGATGGTGCGGTGCTGCTTGATCACGCCGTCGGCCAGCCAGTGAGTGACGCGCGGGCCCTCGTCCTGGTAGCCGCTCACCGGCCAGCACCGCTGTCCTTGCGCGTCCTGTAGCCATTGCGGCTGCCGGGCGGCCATGAAGATCGGGTGCTCGATCGAGAACACCAGGCGGCCGCCCGGCTTCAACGCTTGATGGCAGGCGGCCAGCAGGCCGGTCAGGTCGGCGATGTAATGCAGGGTCAGCGAGCTGTAGACCAGATCGAAGGCGGCTGGCGGCAATTGCAGCGTTTCCAGGTCCTGCCGCCGGTATTCGATGGCGTCGTCGGCCGTCATCGCCGCGGCCTGGGCCAGCATTTTTTCAGAAACATCCAGGCCCAGCGCCGAACCGGCGCCGGCTTCGCGCGCCCAGCGGCAGAACCAGCCGTAGCCGCAGCCCAGATCTGCCACCGCGCGGCCCGCCAGCTCCGGCAGCAACGCTTGCAGGCTGGGCCATTCCGGCGCGCCGGCCAGGCCGTGGACGGAACGGTTCAACTGGCTGTAGCCATGGAAAAACTCAGGGGTGTCGTAGATGTTTTGCGTCATTGTCAAAAAACTCCATGTCGAGACATGCCGACGGCTGGGCGTTTGATGCCAACAAGACAAGCCCGGCCGCATGCGGCGGGGCTTGAGGGGACGGAGCTAGGCTCCCGGGATGCGCGCGCACTCCTCCCCCTCACCCCGCGATGGGGTGATGCCGGGTCTGGAGACGATCAGAGTATCGAGTTCGCGCATTTGTCTATTTTACCTGTTTTTCCCATCGCTTGCCGCAATGTGGGTAACTCGGCAAAACCCATGGATCTGTGGATAAGTTGACACTTGGTTAACGAGTGTTGCGGTGACGTTCGCCTTAAAACTCTCCACACAATACTCAATCAGCATGGCGCGGCCGCTCTCGCGGCTCGTTCTTAACAATACCTATCACAGGAGAAATGCCATGCCCACCCTGTCATCCTGGCGCCGCGCCTGCCTGAGCCTGGCGCTCGCCGCCGCCGCGCTGCAAAGCCACGCCGCCCCGTCGCCGCTGCTGGACGCCAGCCACCCTGTCGACTGGTGGTTCGCCTTCAAATTCAACGCCTATTCCTTCCCAGGCTGCGGCGGCGCCGCGCCGGTCAACCGCTGCCAGTTCGGCGGCGCGCCGCAGGGCTATACCAGCGCCGGCAGCTACAGCCAGCAGTACATCTACGCCAGCAGCAGCCAGCCCAGCCTCGCCCAGGGCAACGGCTGCGTCGGCGACACTCCGGCCGATCCGGTAGGCGCCACCTTCGGCCAGATCTACAACGGCGCGCTGAACTACGTGGTGTGGAACGACCAGTTCTACGACGATCCCGCCATCGCCAGTTGCTCCGGCAACGCCTGCCTGGCGCCCTGGGGCCACTCCAAGGGGGTGCTGGCCTGGGACGCGCAGGGCAACGGCGTGGTGATGCAGGTCAGCACGCCGTCGTGGCCGGCCTCCGGCAATGCCCAGTTTCCGCGCACCAGCGACGGCAACACCCTGGGTTGCGTGGCCGACAACGACGTGGAAGTCAGCCAGCACTTCTTCTCGCTGAAGCTGAGCCGCGCCGACGTGCTGGCGGTGCTGCAAGGGTTGGCCAACGCCAGCGTGGTCACCGATCCGGGCAACCCGCAGATCGTCAGGAACGGCGGCCCGGCCGACATCCAGAACGCGGTGAGCCAGCTGGGGCAGAAGTCTGACAGCGCGACGCCGCAAGTCAGCAAGCTGTCCAGCGGCGTCACGCTGATTTCCAAGCCGTCGGCCTTGCAAGTGCCGCCGTGGCAGCTGGTTTCGGCAGAGCTGGGAGGGATCGGCCTGCGCGCCGCCACCTGGTGGGAAAGCGGCAAGAGCACCGCCATCCCGAGCACCGCCAAGCCAGGCAAGCCGGCCTGCTGGGACAGCCGCCTGCCGACCCCGGGTCCGGTGGCCATCGCCACCTCCGGCAGCTGGCAGGGCCAGACCTTCTCGCTGAAGGGCGGCCCCGGCAAAAACTACAACCATGCCAAGATCGGCGTCAGCACCAGCGGCGGCGCGTCCTACGCGATCTTCGGCGACATGAACCAGGAAGGCGCGCTATCCGGCGACTGCGCCAGCTCCCAGAACGGCCGCGGCGGCCTGTTCTTCGCGCTGCCCAACGCCGCGCTGGCTCAGTCCATCGCCAAGCTGATCGGCGGCTCCACCGCCGCCGCCGCGCGCTAAGCCGCGTCCGCCGGGGCCTCGCGGGCCCCGGCCTGGAAAGCAGGCTGCTCGGCGCCTTGCCGGGCAGTCCGCTTCGCCTCTCCGACGAAAAATCGACAATTGTCATTGCCATTTGCGCAATGATTTGCCATTTTCATCATGAACACCCGCTCGCCGTTTTCCGCCTTCCCATCCCGCCGGCCGCGCCGGCATGCTTCCAAGGAGCGTTGATGAAACTCAAATCCTTGCTGTGCCTGGCCGCCGCGCTGCCGCTGGCGGCCTGGGCCGCCGATCCGCTGCCCGCCTTCCATGGCGACGCCAAGCAGTCGTCGGTTTCCGGCCTGTCGTCCGGCGCCTTCATGGCGGCGCAGTACCAGGTCGCCTATTCCGCGTCGGTGGTCGGCGCCGGCGTGGTGGCCGGCGGCCCCTACTATTGCGCCCAGGGCTCGCTGCCCGGCACTGTGGCCTGCATGGCCGGCCCGCCGCCCCAGCCGGCTCAGCTGCTGGCCAGCGCCAAGCAGTTCGCCGCCGCCGGCCGCATTGATCCGCTGGCCGATCTGGCCAAGCGCCGGGTGTACCTGTTCAGCGGCACCCAGGACAACACGGTCCGCACCCCGGTGGTGGACGCCGCCGCATCCTTCTTCCAACTGGCGGGCGTGCCGGCGGCGCAGATCGCCTACCAGAAGCAGCTGCCGGCCGGCCACGCCCAGATCACCCCGGCCTACGGCAACGACTGCGGCGCCACCGCTTCTCCCTACATCAACCATTGCAGCTGGCAGGGCCAGGGCTACGACCAGGCCGGCCTGATCCTGCAACACATCTACGGCGCGCTGCAGGCCAAAGCCTCGGCGCTGACCGGCCGCATCGTCCGCTTCAACCAGAAGCCTTACGCCGCCGCCGGCAGCAGCCTGGCGGACGAGGGCTTCGTTTACGTGCCGCGCGCCTGCGCCGAAGGCGAAGCCTGCAAGGTGCACATCGCGCTGCACGGCTGCCAGCAGTACGCCGGCAAAGCGGGCGACGCCTTCTACGCCCATGCCGGCTACAACAACTGGGCCGACAGCAACCGCATCCTGGTGCTGTATCCGCAGACCACCACCTCGGCGGCCAATCCCCAGGGCTGCTGGGACTGGTTCGGCTATACCGGCCCGGCCTACGCCTGGAAGAGCGGGCTGCAGATGCGGGCGCTGAAGGCGATGGCCGACCGCCTGGTTTCGGCGCCCTGAGGCGAAGCGGAAACGACGATGCCCCGCCAAGGCGGGGCATCGGGCGGCCGAAACCGGCTGGCGCTTACGCGGCGGCGCGGCGCGCCTTGACCGCGTCGGCCAGCTGGCGCAGCAGCTTCTCGGTATCGTCCCAGCCCAGACAGCCGTCGGTGATGCTCTGGCCGTACTTCAGCTCGCAGCCCGGCTTCTGGTCCTGGCGGCCCTCCACCAGATGGCTCTCCACCATCACGCCGAAGATGCCGCGCTCGCCGCCGGCGATCTGGCCGGCGACATCGGCGCTGACCTCCATCTGGCGGCGATAGTCCTTGCGGCTGTTGGCGTGGCTGAAGTCCACCATCAGCTTCTGCGGCAGGCCTACGGCCGCCAGCTCGGCGGCGGCGGCGCGCACGTGCTCGGCCGAGTAGTTGGGCTCCTTGCCGCCGCGCAGGATCACGTGGCAGTCCGGGTTGCCGCCGGTGGAGACGATGGCGGAATGGCCGGTCTTGGTCACCGACAGGAAATGGTGCGGCACGCTGGACGAGCGGATCGCGTCGACGGCGATCTTCAGGTTGCCGTCGGTGCCGTTCTTGAAGCCCACCGGGCAGGACAGGCCGGAGGCCAGCTCGCGGTGCACCTGGCTTTCGGTGGTGCGGGCGCCGATCGCGCCCCAGCTGATCAGGTCGGCGAAGTACTGCGGCGTGATCATGTCCAGGAATTCGGTGGCGGCAGGCATGCCCAGGCTGTTCAACGTCAGCAGCAGGCGGCGCGCGATGCGCAGGCCGGCGTTGATGTCGTAGGACTCGTTCAGGTGCGGGTCATTGATCAGGCCCTTCCAGCCGACGGTGGTGCGCGGCTTCTCGAAATAGACCCGCATCACCACCACCAGCTCGTCCGCCAGCGCGGCGCGCAGCGGCGCCAGCTTCTGCGCGTACTCGACCGCGGCGTCGACGTCGTGGATGGAACAGGGGCCGATCACCACCAGCAGCCGGTCGTCCTCGCCGCGCAGCAGGGCCGAGATCTCGCGACGGGTGTTGTAGATCAGCTCGGACGCCGATTCGCTGATCGGCAGTTCGTACAGGTGGGCGATCGGAGGAAGCAGTTCCTTGATTTCACGGATTCTGACGTCGTCGGTCTGGCGTTGCATGCGGTAGTCCCTTGTGGCTATGTCGTTTTCTGCATAGCAGCAAGATAACCGGATTTGTCCGCGGGTGACAACCGCCAGACAAAAAGCGCCACGGCCTTGCGGCGGTGGCGCTTGATGTCGGGAAGAGGCGACGCTTAGTCGGCGTACTGGCGCTTCATCCGTTCGCGGCGCTCCTGCGCCTCGACCGACAGCGTGGCGGTCGGACGGGCCATCAGCCGCTTCAGGCCGATGGGTTCGCCGGTGTCTTCGCAGAAGCCGTAGGAGCCGTCATCGATCTGGCGGATGGACGCCTGGATCTTTTGCAGCAGCTTGCGCTCGCGGTCGCGGGTGCGCAGCTCCAGCGCGTACTCTTCTTCCAGAGTGGCGCGGTCGGCCGGATCAGGCGTGGCTTCCTGTTCCTGCAGGTGGTTGGCAGTGGCGTTGGCGTTTACCAGCAACTCCTGCTGCATTTGCAACAACCGTTCCTTGAAAAACTCAAGGTGGTCGGCGTTCATGTAATCATCGCCTTCCCAGTTGAGGATATCCTGTTCGGTCAGCTTGGCCATGTTTGGTGCTTCCAGCAGAGTTGGCAACAGGCGGAGAAGATTACCGGCGGGCAAATGTTTGCGCAACTGTATTCAGCGCGAAATCCCAATAATCACCGATTGCACTAACATTTTATATAGCCCGTTTCAGTACCGATAACAAGTCCGCCCGAATTGGCAGAAATATAATGGGAATGCCGGTTTCGACCCCTGGCCCCCTTACAAGTTCAAAGGCGGCAAAAGCCGCCTTTGAATTCGGGCAAATCCGTTGCGGACTTGCCTCATTACAGCCGGACACCGGTGTTTATTTCTGGCTCAGCACCCACTTCACCAGCGCCTTCAGATCAGCGTCGGGAATATTCGGATGCGGGGTCATCGGGATCGGCCCCCAGACGCCGGAACCGCCGTTTTTCACCTTGGCGATCAGCTTGGCCTCGGCGCCCTTGTCGCCGGCATATTTCTTGGCCACATCCTTGTACGCGGGGCCGACCAGCTTCTTGTCCACCGTGTGGCAGGCGGTACAGCTATATTTCTGCGCCAGCTGCATGTTCGCCATCGCCGGCGCGGCGGCGGCGCCCAGCAGCAGAGCGGCGAGCAAGGTTTTTTTCATCGTGGTTCTCCCTATCGCGTTTCACGTGGCCGCCCGGACAGGCGGCCATTGTCAAAAGTATGACAAATAACCTGTTTTATCATCCCATGACATTGAGTTGGGTCAAGAACACTGCTTCAAGCCAAGCCACCGGCGCCGCCAGGATCACCCAGACGATCACCGACAGCGCCATCGGCGCCAAGTCCACGCCGCCAACCACCGCGCGGCGGAATGGCCGCAGGAACGGCCGGGTCAGGCTGTCCAGCACCGGCGCCAGCGGATTGTAGGGATTCACCCAGCTGAGCACCGCCTGGACGATCACCGCGCCCAGCAGCAGCTTCAGCGACAGCTGGAACACCGCCAGCACCGACCACAGCGACAGCACCATCCAGGCCTGCGGCAGCGCGAAGATCTCCGGCCGCCACCACAGCAGCACCATCAGCACCCGCGCCAGCATGCACACCAGCCAGGCCAGCAGCAGGGTGGCTGTGTCGTAGCTGCGCACCGACGGCACCAGCTTGCGCGTCGGCAGCACCAGGAAGTTGGTGGCCGCCACCACGAATTGGCACAAGGGGTGCTTGAACGGCGCGTGGGCGACCTGCAGGTAGAAGCGCAGCACCAGCACCAGCGCGAACAGGTCGGTCAGAATCTGGATCAGGGATTGCAAGGTAGAAACGAACATGATGCGGCATCACTCCTGGCTGAGTTCGCGGCCCATCTCGATCGAGCGGTCGCGGCAATCCATCGCGCCGGCGACGATGGCCGCCTTGACGCCTTCGGCTTCGAAGCGCGCGATCGCGCGCTCGGTGGTGCCGCCCTTGGACATCACGTTCCGGCGCAGCTCGGCCACCGGCAGCGGGCTCTGCCGCGCCAGCTCCACCGCGCCGTCGAACGTCGCCAGCGCCAGCTCGCGCGCCTGGACTTCGCTGAAGCCGGCTTTCACGCCAGCCTCTATCATGCTTTCTATGAAGTAGAACACGTAGGCCGGGCCACTGCCGGACACGCAGGTGATGTCGTCGATGCCGGCCTCGTCGGCCAGCCACACGGTCAGGCCGGCGGCGCGCATCACGGTCTCGGCCGCCTCGCGGTCGGCGGCGGACACCGCGGCGTCCGCGTACAAGCCGGACACGCCCTTGCCGACCATGGCCGGAGTATTGGGCATCACCCGCACGATGCGGCGACTGCCCAGCCAACGCGCCAGCGCATCCAGGCGGATGCCGGCGGCGATCGACACCGTCAGCGCGCCGTTAAGCACAGGCGCCAGCGCCAGGCACAGCTCGCGCAGCTGCTGCGGCTTCACCGCCAGCACCACCACGTCGTCGGCGGAAAAGCGCTCGGGCAGCGCCTGGCCGCCGCTGACGCCGAAGTCGGCCGCCAGCTGGTCCAGCTTGTCCTGCTGATGTTCGACCACGTGGATGCGGTGGCCGCCCTGGCGGGCCAGCCCGCCGATGATGGCGCCGGCCATATTGCCGCCGCCGATGAATGTGATCCGCATAGCGTCCCCTTGTGTATGCGTCGGCTCCGGCGCGCGCCGGAAACCGGGATGTTCAATGTTGGTAGTCGCGCTGGCCGAAGATGGCCGAGCCCACCCGCACCAGCGTGGCGCCTTCGGCCACCGCCGCCTCCAGGTCGGCCGACATGCCCATCGACAATGTGTCGAGCGCCAGCCCCTCGGCGTTCAGCTGCTGCAGCAGGCCGCGCAGCCTGGCGAACTGCGCCGCCAGCCGGGCGGCGTCCTGCGTCGGTTCCGGAATGCACATCAGGCCGCGCAGGCGCAGCCCGGGCAGCGCCGCCGCCGCGCGCGCCAGCGCCGCGGCCTCCTCGGGTGCGCAGCCGCTCTTGCTGTCCTCGCCGGACACGTTGACCTGCACGCAGACGTTCAGCGGCGGCAAAACGTCCGGGCGCTGCGCCGACAGCCGCTCGGCGATCTTCAGCCGGTCGATCGAGTGCGCCCAGTGCGCGCGCTCGGCGACGACGCGGGTCTTGTTCGACTGCAGAGGCCCGATGAAGTGCCATTCTATATCCAGGCCGGCCAGCGCCTCGCACTTCTGTTGCAACTCCTGCACATAGTTCTCGCCGAAGGCGCGCTGGCCGCAATCATAGGCGGCGCGCAAGTCATCGGCGGGAAAGGTCTTGCTGACCGCCAGCAGCGCCGCGGCGCCCGGCTCGCGGCCGGCGGCGGCGCAAGCCGCGTCCAGCCGCAGCCGCACCTGCTGCAGTCGGGAAGAAAGGGAATCGGTCATGTCGTTTTCATTTCCGTGAAGCGCCCGGCGTGGACGCGGCGGGGATATCCGGCCGCCCGGCAAGCGCATACAATGGATTGCGTATCCGGCCATGCCAACGGGAAACCGGCGGGCGACTATGCATAGTGGAGAATTATATGGAAATTTCCGAGCTCCTGGCTTTTACCGTCAAGAACAAGGCTTCCGACCTGCACCTGTCGGCCGGCCTGCCGCCGATGATACGGGTCAACGGCGACATCCGCCGGATCAACCTGCCGCCGCTGGACCACCATGACGTGCACGACATGGTGTACGACATCATGAACGACTACCAGCGCAAGACCTTCGAAGACACCTACGAGTGCGACTTCTCGTTCGAGCTGCCCGGCATCGCCCGCTTCCGCGTCAACGCCTTCATCCAGAACCGCGGCATGGCCTCGGTGTTCCGGGTGATTCCCAGCAAGGTGCTGACGCTGGAGCAGCTGTCCGCGCCGCGCATCTTCCAGGACATCGCCAACTACCCGCGCGGCCTGGTGCTGGTGACCGGCCCCACCGGCTCCGGCAAGTCGACCACGCTGGCGGCGATGATCGACTATGTCAACGAAAACGCCTTCTCGCACATTCTTACCGTGGAGGACCCGATCGAGTTCGTCCACGAAAGCAAGAAGAGCCTGATCAACCAGCGCGAGCTGGGCCTGCAGACCCACAGCTTCGCCAATGCGCTGAAAAGCGCGCTGCGCGAAGACCCGGACGTGATCCTGGTCGGCGAATTGCGCGATCTGGAGACGATACGGCTGGCGCTGACCGCCGCCGAAACCGGCCATCTGGTGTTCGGCACGCTGCACACCAGCAGCGCGGCCAAGACCATAGACCGGATCGTCGACGTGTTCCCCGCCGGCGAAAAGGAAATGGTGCGCTCGATGCTGTCGGAATCGGTGCGGGCGGTGATCGCCCAAACGCTGCTGAAGACCAAGGACGGCTCGAGCCGGGTGGCCGCGCACGAGATCATGATAGGCACGCCGGCCATCCGCAACCTGATCCGGGAGAACAAGATCGCCCAGATCAACTCGATGATACAGACCGGCCAGCAGCACGGCATGCAGACGCTGGACCAGTGCCTGGCCGACCTGACCCGGCGCAATATGGTGTCGCCGAACGAGGCGCGGGCCAAGGCCAGCAACAAGGACGCGTTCTGAGTCCCGCCGCCGCGGAGGAAGGCCGCGAGCGCCCGCCGCGACGATAGCGGGCTAGACTGTATCAGCAGCTCACGCAGGAAACGCCGCCATGGAAAAAGACCAGGCCTCCAAATTCATCCAAGACCTGCTCAAGCACGCGACAGGCAAGAACGCCTCCGACATCTTCATCTCCGCCGACTTTCCGCCGGCGATGAAGATAGACGGCAAGATCACCCCGGTGGCGCCGCAGGCGCTGACCGCCCAGCAAAGTAAGGAGCTGGTGCGCGCGGTGATGAACGACCGCCAGACAGAAGAGTTCGAGGCCAAGAAGGAAGCCAATTTCGCGATCAACCCGCCCGGCGTCGGCCGCTTCCGCGTCAGCGCCTTCGTCCAGCAGGGCATGGCGGGCATGGTGCTGCGCAAGATCAACACCGACATCCCCACCTTCGACCAGCTGACCCTGCCCGAGGTGTTGAAGGACATCGCGCTGATCAAGCGCGGGCTGGTGATCTTCGTCGGCGGCACCGGCTCGGGCAAATCCACGTCGCTGGCCGCGCTGGTGGATTGGCGCAACACCCATAACCAGGACCACATCATCACGATCGAAGACCCGATCGAGTATGTGCACACCCACAAGAAATCCATCGTCACCCAGCGCGAGATCGGCGTGGACACCGAGAGCTGGGAAATCGCGCTGAAGAACACGCTGCGCCAGGCGCCGGACGTGATCCTGATGGGCGAGATCCGCGATCGGGAAACCATGGCCTACGGCCTGCAGTTCGCCGAGACCGGCCACCTGTGCCTGGCGACGCTGCACGCCAACAACGCCAACCAGGCGCTGGACCGCATCCTCAACTTCTTCCCCGAGGAACGCCACCAGCAAGTGCTGATGGACCTGTCGCTGAACATGCGCTCCATCATTTCGCAGCGGCTGGTGCCGCACAAATCCGGCAGCGGCCGGGTGGCGGCGGTGGAGATCCTGCTCAACAGCCCGCTGGTGTCGGACATGGTGTTCAAGGGCGAGATCGCCGGGCTGAAAGAGGTGATGGGGCGCTCGCGCGAGGCCGGCATGCAAACCTTCGACCAGTCGCTGTTCGAGCTGTTCGAGGCCGAGCTGATCACCTACGAGGATGCGCTGCGCAACGCCGACTCGATCAACGACCTGCGCCTGAGAATCAAGCTGTACAGCGAAAGCGCGCGCAACCGCGACCCGCTGGAAGGCATAGACCACCTGGATATCGTCTGAGACCGGCCCCGCGCCGGCACCCGCCATGCAATTCGACGCCAACACCACCGTACTGATCATCGAAGACTCCCACACCGTGCGCCAGGGGCTGCGCACCATGCTGTCCATGGCCGGCATCACCCGCTCCGAAGCCGTCAGCAACGCCAGCGAGGCCCGCAACCGGCTGCGCGGCAAGCACTACGAAGTGGTGCTGTGCGACTACAATCTGGGCGAGGGCATGGACGGCCAGGAATTGCTGGAAGCGATGCGCAAGGGCGGCAACCTGCCGCTGTCCACCATCTGGATCATGATCACCGGCGAGCGCCATTACGAACGGGTGGTGGCCGCCGCCGAGATGGCTCCCGACGACTACATCCTCAAACCGTTCGCCTCCCAGCTGCTGCTGGACCGGATGAACCTGGCCGGCCAGCGCAAGACCTTCCTCGCGCCGGCGCACAAGCTGCTGGCCCAGGGCAAGGTGGAGCAATCGATACAGGTGCTGCTGCAACTGGCGCGCGAGACGCAGAACGCGCAGTACCGGCTGGACGCCAAGCGCCTGGCCGCCGAGCTGCTGGTCAACGAGGGCCGCCAGGGCGAGGCGCTGACCATCTACCAGGAGCTGCTGACCCAGCGCGTGATCCCCTGGGCCAAGATGGGCGTCGCCCGCATCGTCGCCGAGCAGGGCGAAAGCCAGGAATCCAACGCGCTGCTGCGCGAGATCATCGCCGACGCGCCGCGCTACACCGACGCCTACGACCTCTTGGCGCAGAACCTGATCGACGACGGCCAGTACCAGACCGCCGCCGTGGTGCTGGAAAAGGCGGTGGCGATCTCGCCGCGCAACTTCAACCGGCTGAAGAGCTGCGGCACCGCGCTGCTGCGCTGCGGCGACCCGTCCAAGGCCGCCGACTACCTGCAGCGGGCGGTGGAAATCGGCCGCAACAACAATTTCTTCGGCCCCGACGTGCTGGTGGACCTGCTGCAGGCCTACAGCGAGAGCGGCCAGACCCAGCAGCTGGACCGGCTGCAGGCGGAGATCGCCGGCCGCATCGACGAGCTGCCCGGCGGCAAGCTGACGATGGCCGTGTGCCGCGCGCTGACCGCGCTGGCCCAGCAGCGGCCCAGCGACGCGCTGGCCCAGCTGCAGGGCGTGGCCGGCGAGCTGCGCGCCCGCGAAACCGACTTCTCCTCCGCCCAGCGCTTCCTGTCCGCCGCGGTGCGGCTGCCGGCCGAGCTGAGCAACGAGCTGCCGCAGCAATGGGGCCACGGCATCGCGCTGCGCTTCGCCGACGGCCGCCACGAACTGGGCACGCTGCTGGAAATCTCCCACAAACACGAAGCCGGCCACGCCGCCATCGAAAACGCCTACGAAACGCTGCAGCAGGAGAGCAACAAGGCGGTGGAGCTGGCCGGCAACGGCAAGCTGGAAGAAGCCGCCACGATGCTGTACCAGCTATCGCAGGAAACGCTGAACGAACGCATCAGCATGAACGCCTGCGCGCTATTGCTGCGCAACTGCGAAAACCGCCACAAGGCGAACCGCGACTTCGCCGAAGCGCAGCGCCAGGTGCAGCGGCTGATCGATTGGCTGCCGGAAGACAACGAGCGCGTGCGCGGCTTCCTGCGCCGGCTGCACGCGCTGAACCCCGACTGCGAATAAACCCGCCCGGCAACCCTTCCGCCGGCGCGCCGGCCAACGCGAGAGGCGATATGGCATTCGACGAAAACACCACGGTGCTGATCGTGGACGACGCCCACAGCATGTCCCAGGGCATACGCGCCATCCTGGCCATGGGCGGCGTCACCCAGTCGGAAACCGCCAGCCACGCCGGCGAGGCGCAGAACCGGCTGCGCGGCCGCCGCTACGACGTGGTGCTGTGCGACTACAACCTGGGCCTGGGCATGAACGGCCAGGAGCTGCTGGAGGCGACCCGGCGCTCCGGCGCGCTGCCGCTGTCCACGCTGTGGGTGATGATCACCGGCGAGCGCAACTACGGCCAGGTGGCCAGCGCCGCCGAGCTGGTCCCCGACGACTACATCCTTAAACCCTTCACCACCCAGCAGCTGCTGGATCGGCTGGAGGCGGCCGCCCGGCGCAAGGCCTTCCTCTCCCCGGCGCACCGGCTGCTGGACAAGGGCAAGACCGAGCAGGCGATCCAGACCCTGGGCGGGCTGATCGCCGAGGCCGACAGCCGCCAGCGGCGGCTGGACGCGCAGCGGCTGTGCGGCGAGCTGCTGGCGCGCGAAGGGCTGCACGAGGCGGCGCTGCGGCTCTACCGCGAGGTGTTGTCCAAGGATGAGCTGCCCTGGGCCAAGATGGGCGTCGCCCGCATCCTGTCCGAGCAGGGCGACGGCGGCGGCGCCAATACGCTGCTGGACCAGGTGATCGCCGAAGCCCCGCGCTACACCGAGGCCTACGACCTCTTGGCGCAGAACCTGACCGACGACGGCAAGTATTCGGACGCCGCCGGCGCGCTGGAAAAGGCGGTGGCGATCTCGCCGCGCAACTTCAACCGGCTGCACCACTACGGCACCTCGCTGCTGCGCAGCGGCGACGCTACGCGGGCGGTAGAGCCGCTGCAGCGCGCGGTGGACATCGGCCGCGGCAACAGCTTCTTCGGCCCGGAGGCGATGGTGGACCTGCTGCAGGCGCGCTGCGAAAGCGGCCAGACCCAACAGCTGGACCGGCTGCAGCACGACATCGCCGCGCGCCAGGGCGAGCTGCCCGGCGGCCCGCTGACGATGGCGGTGTGCCGCGCGCTGACCGCGCTGGCCCAGCAGCGACCGCAACAGGCCGAAACCCACCTGGCCGAAGCCGCGGAATGGATAAGCGCGCCGGAAACCGATTTCGGCAGCGCGCTGCGTTTCCTGTCGGCGGCGGCCAAGCTGCCCGACGGGCACGGCGCCGAAAGCGCGCCGGACTGGGCGCGATCCATCGCGCTGCGCTTCGCCGACAGCCGCCACGAGCTGGGCAGCCTGCTGGAAGTGGCCGCGCCGCGGCCGGCTTGCGGCGACGCCGCGCGCGCCGCCTACGCCGAGCTGCAGGACAAGAGCCGCGCCGCGCTGGAGCAGGCCAACCAGGGCAAGCTGGAAACCGCCGCCGCGATGCTGCACGGCGAGGCGATGCGGACGCTGAACTGCCGGCTGGGCCTGTACGGCTGCGCGATGCTGCTGCGCATCGCCGAAAACCGGCAGGAGGCCGGCCAGGACTACGCCGGCGAGATGCAGAGCCTGCGCGAGCTGCTGCACTGGCTGCCGCACGACAACGAACGGGTGCGCGGCTTCGTCAAGCGCCGCCAGGCGCTGATCCGCCACGAGGATTGAGGCCGGCATGCGCGCCTTCCTGGCCTGCCTGCCGCCGCCGGAATGCCTGGCCAAGTTGCAGGCATGGCAGGAAAGCTTGCGGCGACAGGCCGGCGGCCGCGCGCTTGCCCCGGCCCAGCTGCATCTGACCTTGGTTTTCCTGGGAGAACTGACGCCGCTGCGGCTGCAACAAGCCGCCGACTGCGCCGAACGGGCGGCGGCCAATCTGCCGCCCGCCATCGTTCTGGACGGCTGCGGCAGCTGGCGCGATGTGGGCTGGTGCGGACCGGCCCATCCGCCGCCGGCGCTGCGCGCGTGGGTGGAGCGACTGAAAACGGAGCTGCGCGCGGCGGGTTTGGCCATCGAGACGCAAGCCTACCGCCCGCACCTGACCTTGCTGCGCCGCCTGGCGCGGCCGCTGCCGGAACAGGCGCTGCCGCCGTTGGCGCTGCCCTTGGAGGAAGTGGCGCTGCTGGCGTCCGAACCGCTCGCCGACGGAGCCCGCCATTACCGGCTGGACGGCTGGCGCCGCCAGCCCGGGCCAGTTGACGCGCCCTAGTTCTTGTCGCTGAACAATCCGCCCAGCAGCGAGCCCTGTTCTTTCGATTCCCCGCCGGCGCGCGGCGCGGCGGCGACGATGCGGTCAGCCAGCCGCGACAGCGGCAGCGATTGCAGCCACACCCGCCCCGGGCCGGTCAGCTTGGCGAAGAACAGCCCCTCGCCGCCGAACAGCGCGCTCTTCAGCTTGCCGACATATTCGATGTCGAAATCGACGCTGGGCTGGTAGGCCACCACGCAGCCGGTATCCGCCCGCACCGTCTCGCCCGGCTGCAGCTGCAGCTCGGTCAGCGCGCCGCCGGCATGGAGGAACACGTAGCCGTCGCCCTCCAGCTTCTGCATGATGAAGCCCTCGCCGCCGAACAGGCCGGTGCCGATGCGCTTCTGCCAGGCCAGGCCCAGGCTGACGCCCTTGGCGCCGGCGAGAAAGCTGTCCTTCTGCGCGTACAGCACGCCGCCCAGCTCCAGCAAATGCACCGGCACGATCTTGCCCGGCGTGGCGGCGGCGAAGGCCACCTTGCGCCGGCCGTGCGACTGGTTGGCGAACACCGTGGTGAACACCGACTCGCCGGTCAGCAGCCGCTTGCCGGCGCCCAGCAGCGAACCCAGCACGCCGCCGTCGCGGCCGGAGCCGTCGCCGAACACGGTGTCCATCGCGATGCCGTCCTGCATGTAGTACAGCGCCCCGGCCTCGCCGACCGCGGCCTCGCCCGGGTCCAGATCCACCTCGACGTACTGCATGTCGTCGCCGAACACCTGGTAGTCGATCACGTCCATCGTCATGCCCAACCCCCTTCGCGATCTCCGATCAAGCTTGGCCGGCCGGATCGTCCCAGCGCGCCGCCGCCGCCTCGTCGCTGGCCTTGGCATCCACCCAGTGGCGGCTGCCGTCGGCCAGGATTTCGCATTTCCAGAACGGCGCCTGCCGCTTCAGATAGTCCATCAGGAAGGAAGCGGCCTCGAAGGCGTCGCGGCGATGGCCGCTGGCCGCCACCACCAGCACGATGTCGTCGCCCAGCGCCAGCCGGCCGACGCGGTGGATCAGCGTCACCCCCTTCAGCGACCAGCGCTTGCGCGCCTCGCAGACGATGTCGGCCAGCGCCTTCTCGGTCATGCCCGGATAATGCTCGAGCTCCAGCGCCACCACATCCTGGCGGTCGCCGTAGTCGCGCACCAGGCCGGTGAAGCTGACCACCGCGCCGCAGGCCGGATTGGCCGACCAGCGCCTCACCTCGGCGCCGACATCGAAGTCCTCGGCCTGCACCCGGATATGGTTGACGGTCATCTCAGCCCCCGGTCACCGGCGGAAACACCGCCACTTCGTCGCCATCGGCCAGCGGCGTGTCCGGCCTCGCCATCTCCTGGTTCACCGCCACCCGGAACACCTTGTCCGCCGCCAGCTCCAGCGCCCATACCTGGCCGCGCTGGCGCAGCTCGGCCAGCAGCTCGGCCACGTTGGCCGCCTCGCTGTCCAGCTGCTCGCTCTCCACGCCCAGCGTCTCGCGCAGCCGGGCGAAATACAGCAGGCTCAATTTCATGGGTCCCTCCTGATTCTTGATCCGAATACCGGCAGTGTATGCAAACCGCCGGGCCGGGCCAATGCCGGCGCGCAAACATCGTTCATTGGCAAAAAAAAACCCGCCGCGAGGGCGGGTAGGGCAGTCGGCATGGCAACCGGCGTCGCTCGGATGAGCCTACGCCAGTATGCATGCGGAACCCATTCCTGAAATGACAAATGAATTATTGCTTCCCAGGAAAACCCTTGCAAGCGCTTTTACATCTTGCTTACAAAGCCCGCCCGGCCTCATTCATCGTCATCCGGCGCTCAACGCACGATTTGCGCGAGCTCGCCCTTCAGGTACTTATTGGCCATGGAGTCCAGATTGATGGCCTTGATCTTGCTGGCCTGGCCGGCGGAGCCGAAGGCCTCGTAACGTGCGATACAGATGTCGCGCATCGCTTCGATGGTCTTGGCCAGATATTTGCGCGGATCGAACTCGGCCGGGTTCTTGGCCATGAACTGGCGGATGGCGCCGGTGGACGCCAGGCGCAGGTCGGTGTCGATGTTCACCTTGCGCACGCCGTGCTTGATGCCCTCGACGATCTCCTCGACCGGCACGCCGTAGGTTTCGCCGATGTCGCCGCCGAATTCGTTGATGATCTTCAGCCAGTCCTGCGGCACGCTGGAAGAACCGTGCATCACCAGGTGGGTGTTGGGGATGCGGGCGTGGATTTCCTTGATGCGGTCGATGCGCAGCACGTCGCCGGTGGGCTTCTTGCTGAACTTGTACGCGCCGTGGCTGGTGCCGATGGCGATGGCCAGCGCGTCCACGCCGGTGTCCTTGACGAAGCGGGCTGCTTCTTCCGGATCGGTCAGCAATTGGCTATGGTCGAGCACACCCTCGGCGCCGACGCCATCTTCCTCGCCGGCCATGCCGGTTTCCAGGCTGCCCAGGCAGCCGATCTCGCCTTCCACCGACACGCCGCAAGCGTGGGCGAAGTTGACCACGGTGCGGGTGACGCCGACGTTGTAGTCGTAATCGGCCGGGGTCTTGCCGTCGGACTTCAGCGAGCCGTCCATCATCACCGAGGAGAAGCCCAGCTGGATCGAGCGCTGGCAGACGTCCGGGCTGGTGCCGTGGTCCTGGTGCATCACCACCGGGATGTGCGGGAATTCTTCGATCGCGGCCAGGATCATGTGGCGCAGGAAGGGGGCGCCGGCGTATTTGCGGGCGCCGGCCGAAGCCTGCACGATCACCGGCGCGTCGACTTTGTCGGCCGCTTCCATGATGGCGCGCATCTGTTCCAGGTTGTTGACGTTGAAGGCCGGCAGGCCGTAGCTGTATTCCGCCGCGTGGTCCAGCAGCTGGCGCATGGAAACGAGTGCCATGAGTTTCTCCTTCGGGAAGCCCCGCGCTGCGCGGGGCCGGTTCGAAAAAAACGGCTGACGATGGCGAATCGGCAGCCGTGATGGTTATTGTCGAGACAGGCCGGTCAGCAACAGGCCGGCGCCGACGAAGGCCCCGCCGCTGAAGCGGTTGACCAGGCGCAGCCGGCGCGCGCTGTTCAGCCAGCGCGCCAGCCGGGCCCCGCCGCTGGCGTAGCTCAGCTGCCAGCAGGACTCTATCAGGTAGAACGTGGCCGCCAGGATGGCCAGCTGCGGCCCCTGCGGCTGATGCGCGTTCATGAATTGCGGGAACAGCGCGGTGAAGAAGATGAAAGCCTTGGGGTTGCTCATCGCCACCAGGAAGCCGCGACGGAACAAGGCCCACGGGCCGTGCTTGCCGCTGTCGTCCTCGCGCAGCTCGGCCACCGGCTGCGGCAGGCTGCGCCAGGTCTTGACGCCCAGGTACACCAGGTACAGCGCGCCGGCGTACTTGACGATGGAGAACAGCAGCTCGGACGTCGCCAGCAGCGCGCCCAGGCCGGCCACCGAGCCCAGCATGATCAGGCCCAGCGCGCTCATCAGCCCGCAACAGGTCATCAGCGTGCGGCGCACGCCGTAATGGATGCCGTGCGTCATCGCCAGCAACATGTTGGGGCCGGGCGTGGCGGAGACGAAGAACACGGTGGTGACGAACAACAGCCAAGTTTGCAGCGACATCACATTCTCCTGCTGGGGGGATACCCGCCAGTATAACGGAGCAGCCGCTCCAGGCGGCCAATCGCGCGCCCGCTGTGCGTCAAAATATCCATATTCTCAAGCGCATGGCGGCAAACGCCGCCATGCGATCCTTGCCTTTAACCCGCGCGCTCGGCCAGGATGGCCACCGCCGGCAGCTCCTTGCCTTCCAGGAATTCCAGGAAGGCCCCGCCGCCGGTGGAGATGTAGCTGATGTCGTCGGTGATGCCGTACTTGGCGATCGCCGCCAGCGTGTCGCCGCCGCCGGCGATCGAGAACGCCTTGGACTGGGCGATGGCCTGGGCCAGCGTCTTGGTGCCGTTGCCGAACTGGTCGAACTCGAACACCCCGACCGGGCCGTTCCACACCACGGTGCCGGCCTCGGCGATGATGGCGGCCAGCTGTTTGGCGGAGTCCGGGCCGATGTCGAGGATCATGTCGTCGGCGCTCACTTCGCTCACCGGCTTGGTGACAGCGGCGGCGGTCTCGGCGAATTCCTTGGCGCACACCACGTCGGCCGGCAGCGGCACGTCGCCGCCGCGGGCGCGGATCTTGGCGATCACGCGCTTGGCGTCTTCCACCAGTTCGGCCTCGGCCAGCGATTTGCCGATGGCCTTGCCCTCGGCCAGCAGGAAGGTGTTGGCGATGCCGCCGCCGACGATCAGCTGGTCCACCTTGTCGGCCAGCGCTTCCAGGATGGTCAGCTTGGTCGATACCTTGGAGCCGGCGACGATGGCCACCAGCGGGCGGGCCGGCGCCTGCAGCGCTTTGCCCAACGCGTCGAGCTCGGCCGACAGCAGCAGGCCGGCGCAGGCGGCCGGCGCGAACTTCGCCACCGCGTGGGTGGAAGCCTCGGCGCGGTGCGAGGTGCCGAAGGCGTCGTGGACGAACACGTCGCACAGCGCGGCGTAGGCGCGGCCCAGCTCGTCGTTGTTCTTCTTTTCGCCCTTGTTCAGACGCACGTTTTCCAGCATCGCCACCTCGCCCGGCGCCAGCTCGACGCCGGCGTGGAAGTCGGCGATCAGGCGCACCGGCTTGCCCAACAGCTCGGACAGGCGGGCCACCACCGGCGCCAGGCTGTCTTCCGGCTTCGGCTCGCCCTCGGTCGGGCGGCCCAGGTGGGTCATCAGCAGCACGCCGGCGCCGGCCTTCAGGCAGTGTTCGATGGTGGGCAGGCTGGCGCGGATGCGGGTGTCGTCGCCGATCACGCCGTTCTTCAGCGGCACGTTCATGTCCACGCGGATCAGCGCGCGCTTGCCGGAAAGATTCTGTTCGGAGAGTTTGTTGAATTTCATCGTTTCACTCACTCGGTTTGGATGCGGAACGGTCCGGCAAGCGGCGGGCCGCCGGTCTTGCGGAACAGGCTAGGGCGAAACCACGGGCAATCCTTCTCGACGCGCGGGCTGTCGCAAAATTTCCCGTCCGCTGCCGCCGTATCCGGCGCGCTGGGCGCGCGGACCGGTGATCGCCCCTATCCGGCAGTGTATGCCGATCAGGCGGCGTCACTTTAACACCAATCAAATTTTTTGCGCGCGCCATGTAACAAAACAACAGGGCGAATGGCATGAAATCGCCGCCCGCCCCGCCGTTTGGCGCTGTCCGCCTCAGCGGCCGAACATCGCGCGCGCGGTGCGCAGCATCTGGCAGCTGAAGCCCCACTCGTTGTCGTACCAGGCCAATACCTTGACCAGATTGCCGCCGGTCACCTTGGTCAGCGTGGAGTCGAAGGTGGACGCCTGCTCGGTGTGGTTGAAGTCGCCGGACACCAGGGGCAGGGTGTTGAAGCCCAGGATGCCCTTCATGCTGCCGTTGGCCGCGCCTTGCAAGATCTCGTTGATCTCGTCCTTGCAGGTGTCGCGCATCGCGGTGAAGGTCAGGTCCACCAGCGACACGTTGATGGTGGGCACGCGCACCGCGAAGCCGTCAAGCCGGCCCTTCAGTTCCGGCAGCACCAGGCCGACGGCCTTGGCCGCGCCGGTCTTGGTGGGGATCATGTTGTCGGTGGCGGAGCGGGCGCGGCGCAGGTCCTTGTGCTTGACGTCGGTCAGCACCTGGTCGTTGGTGAAGGCGTGGATGGTGGTCATCAGGCCCTTCTTGATGCCGATCGCGTCGTTCAGCGCCTTGGCCACCGGCGCCAGGCAGTTGGTGGTGCAGCTGGCGTTGGACACCACGGTCATCTCCGGCGTCAGCGTGTCGTGGTTGACGCCGTAGACGATGGTGGCGTCGACGTCGTCGCCGCCCGGCGCCGAGATCAGCACCTTCTTGGCGCCGGCGTTCAAGTGAGCCTGGCACTTTTCCTTGCTGGTGAAGGCGCCGGTGCACTCCAGCACCAGGTCCACCTCCAGCGCCTTCCACGGCAGCTCGGCCGGGTTGCGGGTGCTGAAGAACGGAATCTTGTCGCCATTCAGGATCAGATGCTCGCCATCCTGCTCGACGCTGCCGGGGAAACGGCCGTGCACGGTGTCGAACTGGGTCAGGTGGGCATTGATGTTCAGGTCGCCGGAGGCGTTGACCGCCACCACCTTGAAGTCGTCGTGCAACTTGTTTTCGTAGATGGCGCGCAGAACTTGGCGGCCGATGCGGCCGTAACCGTTGATGGCGAGGCGGATGGTCATGCTTCTCTCTTCTCCAGGGCACTGAATGTAGTGGCGTCACTACATGACACGGCAAAAAAAGACCACCGGAGAACCGGTGGTCTGTTTACGTCTTAACGCAGAACGGCGCGGATCTTGGCGACCACGTTTTCCGCGGTGAAGCCGAACTCCTTGAACAGCTGGCCGGCCGGCGCGGATTCGCCGAAGTGGTCGATGCCGACAACGTCGCCTTCCAGGCCGACGTACTTGCGCCAGAAGTCCGGATGGCCGGCCTCCACCGCCACGCGCGGCAGGCCCGCCGGCAGCACGCTCTGCTGCCAGGCCTTGTCCTGGGCGTCGAACACATTGGTGCAAGGCATGGACACCACGCGCACCGGCACGCCTTCGGCGGCCAGCGTTTCCTGCGCCTTCAGCGCCAGCTCCACTTCGGAGCCGGTGGCGATCAGCACTGCCTTGGCACCGGCCGCGTCGCGCAGCACGTAGCCGCCCTTCTTAATCGCGGCGGTCTGCGCGGCGTCGCGGGCGACGAAGGGCAGGTTCTGCCGGCTCAGCACCAGGCTGGACGGGGTGGTTTTTTGCTCGATCGCGTGCGCCCAGGCCACCGCGGTCTCGGTGGTGTCGCACGGACGCCAGACGTGGTGGTTGGGGATGTAGCGCAGCGTGGCGGTCTGTTCCACCGGCTGGTGGGTCGGGCCGTCTTCGCCGAGGCCGATCGAATCGTGGGTGAACACGAAGATCGGGTTGATCTTCATCAGCGAGGCCATGCGCAGCGCGTTGCGGGCGTATTCGCTGAACATCAGGAAGGTGCCGCCGTACGGGCGCAGGCCGCCGTGCAGCGTCATGCCGTTGATGATGGCGGCCATGCCGAACTCGCGCACGCCGTAGCTGATGTAGTTGCCGTTGCCTTCGCCGTCTATCCACTTGCTGCCAGACCAGTTGGTCAGGTTGGAGCCGGTCAGGTCGGCGGAGCCGCCGACGAACTCGGGCAGGGACGGGGAGAACGCTTCCAGCGCGATCTGGCTGGCCTTGCGGGTGGCCACGGTCTGGGCGGCGTCGGCGATCTTGGCGATGGCGGCGGCCTGGGCTTCGGCCCAGCCGGCCGGCAGCTCGCCCGCCATGCGGCGCTCGAACTCGGCGGCCAGTTCCGGATGCGCGGCGCGGTAGGCGTCGAAGCGCTTGTTCCATTCGATTTCGGCGACGGCGCCCTGGTCGCGGGCGCTCCACTCGGCGTAGATCTCGGACGGGATTTCGAACGGCGCGTGCGGCCACTTCAACAGATCGCGCGCGGCGGCGATCTCGGCGGCGCCCAGCGGCGCGCCGTGGCAGTCGTGGCTGCCCTGCTTGGTGGGAGCGCCGAAACCGATGGTGGTGCGGCAGCAGATCAGCGTCGGCTTGTCGGCGCTCTTCTTGGCGGTGGCGATCGCAGTGGCGATCTCGGCCGGATCGTGGCCGTTGACGTTGCGGATCACCTGCCAGCCGTAGGCTTCGAAGCGGGCCGGCGTGTCGTCGCTGAACCAGCCTTCGACGTGGCCGTCGATGGAGATGCCGTTGTCGTCCCAGAACGCGACCAGCTTGGAGAGGCCCCAGGTGCCGGCCAGCGAGCAGGCCTCGTGGCTGATGCCTTCCATCAGGCAGCCGTCGCCCAGGAAGGCGTAGGTGTGATGGTTGACGATTTCATGGCCGTCGCGGTTGAATTGGGCGGCCAGCATCTTCTCGGCCATCGCCATGCCGACGGCGTTGGTGATGCCCTGGCCCAGCGGGCCGGTGGTGGTTTCCACGCCCGGCGCGTAACCGTATTCCGGGTGGCCCGGCGTCTTGGAGTGCAGCTGGCGGAAGTTCTTGAGGTCGTCGATGGAGAGATCGTAGCCGGTCAGATGCAGCAGGCTGTAGATCAGCATCGAGCCGTGGCCGTTGGAGAGAACGAAGCGGTCGCGGTCGACCCAGTCCGGGTTCGCCGGATTGTGCTTCAGGTGATCGCGCCACAGGACTTCGGCGATGTCCGCCATGCCCATCGGCGCGCCCGGGTGGCCGGATTTGGCTTTTTCCACGGCGTCCATGGAGAGGAAGCGAATAGCGTTGGCAAGCTCGGTGCGGGTAACCATGCAGGTAAAACCTCAAGACTATTGGGAACCGGTACGACGGTCCATCCCTCGCGCTCGATGCGGCTGGCGACAGGGGCACTCCGTCGCAAAACCGCGAGATTATCGCCGATTTTGCCCTTTCCCGGCAACCGGCCGCCCCGGCGCAAATTGAGTACAATCAGGCATAAGCAACGATCAAACGCAGTCTTTCGACATATTCGATCAACATTCCGCGCCCGCGCGCGCCTTTCCGGAGAACCCCATGCAGCAACCCAACAGTCCGCCCATCCATCGCAAAGTCGGCGCCGGCCGAGGCTGGCGCTGGTTCGTGGAAGCCTTCCAGATCGTGCGCCAGCAACCGTTGACCTGGGTGCTGCTGACCCTGGTCTACCTGGTGATCCAGATCGCGCTGAGCGTGGTGCCGGTGCTGGGCGATCTGGCCAGCGCGCTGATCGGCCCGCTGTTTGCCGCCGGCTTCGTGATGGCCGCCGCCAAATCCGAACGCGGCGAGGAACTGGAGCTGGCCGACCTGTTCGCCGCCTTCCGCCAGATGCCCGGCCCGCTGCTGCTGCTGGGCGCGATGATCTTCGGCCTGATGCTGGTGGTGATCGTGGCCGCGGTGGCGATGGGCGTGTCCGGCGGCCTGATGGCCGGCCTGTTCGGCAAGGCGGCCGGAGCGGGCGCGGGCACCGCCGCGGGCGGCGGCGCCGCCGTCGCGCTGGGGGCGCTGGCCCTGATCGGCGGCGTGCTGGTGGGCATGGCCTACTGGTTCGCGCCGACCATGGTGGCGCTGAACCGCATCGATCCCTGGCCGGCGCTGCGCGCCAGCCTGAAGGCCTGCCTGAGCAACTGGCTGCCGCTGCTGGTGGCCAGCCTGGTGCTGGGCCTCAGCTGCATGGTGGCTTTGCTGCCGCTGGGCCTGGGCCTGCTGCTGTGGATCCCGGTGGCCTTCGTCACCGCCTACACCGGCTGGCGCGACGTGTTCGAACCCCAGCAATAAGCCGCGCGGCCGGCAAGGCCGCGCAGCCAAACGAAACGGGCGGGGCCTCGCGGCGCCGTCCGTTTTCGCGTCCGCGCTCAGCCTTCGACGATGGCCAGCGCGAAGCCGTCGTAGCCCTTGCCGCCCACGGTCTGGATCGCGGTGGCCGACAGCCGCGGATGGCTACCCAGCAGCTCGATGAAGCGGCGGGTGCCGACGATGGCCGGATCGGGATTGGCCGGATTGGCCACCTCGCCCTGGCGCGCGACGTTGTCGCCGACGATCACCGTGCCCGGCCGCGACAGCCGCAGCGCCAGTTCCAGATACACCGGATTGTTCGGCTTGTCGGCGTCGATGAACACCAGATCGAACGGCGCCGCGCCGTCGTCTATCAATCGTTGCAGCGAATCCGCCGCCGCGCCCTGAATGATGTCCACCTTGCCGGCTACGCCGGCGCGGGCCAGATTGGCGGCCGCCACTTCGACATGCCTAGGCTCGTACTCCAGCGTCACCAGCCGGCCGTTCTCCGGCAGCGCGCGCGCCAGCCAGATGGTGCTGTAGCCGCCCAGGGTGCCGATCTCCAGAATCCGGCGCGCGCCGTGGATGCGCGCCAGCAGGTTGAGGAATTTTCCCTGGTTGGGCGCCACATTGATCGCCGGCAGCCCGGCGGCGGCGCTGTCGGCCAACGCCGCCTCCAGCGCGGCGTCCTGCGGAACCAGCTGTCGGCAGAAATAATCGTCCACCGCGTTCCATTGCGCTTGCATCGTCATCTCTCGGTTCTCCATCAGGCCACCCCCTCGCCGCCGTGGGCCTGGTAGGCGGGGCGGCGGCGCAGGCGTTCGAAATAGGCTTCGGTCTTCGGCAGCGCCGGCTTGTCGAACGGCGTCAGCAGCCAGCGCTGCACCGACACCCCCAGCACGATGTCGGCCAGCGTGAACGCGTCGCCCCGCGCCCAGCTCTCGCCCAGCAGCGACTCCAGCACCGCCATCTGCTTTTTCCACGCCGCCACGCTGTCGGCGATGCGCGCCGGATCGCGGTGGTCGGGGCTGTTGCGGCTCAGCGCGTGGAAGGCGTAGCTCCAGGCGGGGTTCAGATCCGCGGCCTGCCAATCCATCCAGCGCTCGACCTGGGCGCGGGCGGCCGGATCGGCCGGCAGCAGGTCGTGGCGGCCGTGCTTGGCGGCCAGATAGCGGCAGATGGCGTTGGATTCGGACAGCGTCACCTCGCCGTCCACCAGCGCCGGGATCATGGAGAACGGATTCAGCGCCAGGAATTCCGGATCGGCGACCGGGCGCACGCCGCGCCCCCAGTCCTCGCGCTCGTAGTCGAGGCCGATTTCATGACAGGTCCACAGCACCTTGCGGACATTGATGGAGTTGCTGCGGCCGAGAATGCGGAGCATGGCGGCTTCCTCGCGGTGGGGAAACCGCCAGTATAATCCGATTCATGCCGTATGATTATTTCGCCGGCTGCCGGCGCGCAAGATATCCTCAAGACCCGCGCTAGGCTTCTTCCAGCCCTGCCCGCAGCAGCCGGGCGTGCAGCACCATGTTCTCCAGCGTCAGCCGCGCGGTGGCGGCCAGATAGACCAGCATCCGCTTGGCCTCGTCCGGCTCCTCGGCGCGAAACACCAGCTCGCGCTCCAGCAGCGAATCGACGATCAATTCGCGCAGGTTTTGCTCGTCGAACGGCAGGTCGGCGTAATCGATCGGGTCCTCCGACTCCACGTCCTCCACCAGGCACAACAGGCTTTCGCGACTGAGCATGTCCATGATCCCCTCCCGCGTGACGGCCCGGCGGGCCCTTGATTCAGTGTAGCCGCCCGCGCGTTGGCGCTACACTTGGCAACCCCGCAGCCAACGATCACACCCATGCGCAAAGCCGAACGCCTGTTCCAACTGGTCAACCTGATCCGCGCCCGCCAGCCCATCACCGCGGCGGAGCTGGCCGAGCGGCTGAGCGTGTCGGTGCGCAGCATCTACCGCTACATCGACGATCTGTCGGTCAACGGCATCCCGGTGTACGGCGAGGCCGGCGTCGGCTACCGGCTGGAGGAAAACTTCGAACTGCCGCCGCTGACGCTGAACTCGGCCGAGCTGGAGGCGCTGACGCTGGCGATGGACATGCTGTCGCGCGCGGTGGGCAACGACCTGAGCCGGGCGGCGCAAAGCCTGCTGGCCAAGATCTACGCCAGCCTGCCCGACGCGCGCGCCAGCGACGGCGAAGGCGCGGTGCTGGCCTTCACCGAGCCGTTCGACGACGCGCACAAGGCGCGCTGGGACCAGCTGCGCCTGGCCATCGCCGAACGCGCGGCGCTGGACATCGACTACTTCAGCCTGGCCCAGGCCCGCACCCGGCGCACGGTGTTTCCGCTGGGCCTGCTGTACTGGGGCGGCAAATGGACGCTGGTGGCGTGGTGCGGCCTGCGCGGCGACTACCGCAGCTTCCGCGTCGACCTGATCCAGGCGCTGCGGCGGACCGAATCCCCGCCGCCGCCATCGCACGCCAGCCTGGCCGACTACCTGCGCCGGCAGCAGCAGGCGTGGCGGCGGGAGCATGCCACTGACAATACGCTGTCAGCAGGGGCATTCTAAACTGTCGCATGGGCGCGGCGGTCCAAGCCATTTCCGGCGCCCTAAACGAAAGGAAAACCATGCCCTCCCACCCCTTCTGCGTCCGGCTCGCCGTGCAGGACGCCGGCGCCACGCTGGACTTCTTCGAGTCGCTCGGCTACGAAGTCGTCCGCGACAGCCTCTCCCGGCACGAAACCGTGCACGCGGTCCGCGAGGGCGGCGCCACGCTGTTCACCGTGCAGCCGCGCGCGGGCGCCTGCGCCTTCCTGCCGCGCCCGGCATCGAGCCTATCGCCGGCCAGCGCCATCTTCTACCTGCGCGTCGACGACATCTTCGCCAAGCTGGACCAGGCGGGCGACAAGATAGACATCATCGCCAGGTACGAGGACGACCACTGCCGGATCTGCTACTTCCCGGACCCGGACGGCCACGTGTTCGCCTTCATCGAGCGGGAAGAGGAAGCCGCGTGACCTCATGCGCTATGCTTCAGGCATGAACGCGATCATCATCCCCTCCCTGTCCTTGCTGCTGTCCCTCGAGGAAGGCGTGTGGCGGGCCTTCGTGGCCGGCGACGCCGATGCCGACGCCGCGCTGCTGGACGACGACTTCGTCGGCGTCTACGCCAGCGGCTTCTCCAACCGGGACGAGCACGTCGCGCCGCTGCGCGCCGGCCCCGCCGCCGTCCGCTACCAGTTGGACCAGGCGCGGCTGGTCTGGGCCGCCCCCGGCGCCGGCCTACTCAGCTACCGCGCGCAATGGCTGCGCCCCAACGCCGAACAGGAGGAAACCATGTACATCTCCTCGTTGTGGCTGCGCCGGGACGGCCGGTGGCGCAACCTGTTCAGCCAGGACACCCCAGTTCCATAGTCCAGGCCCTACGCGGCGCGGCTTCACGCGGCGCGATCATGCGCGTTGACAGAAATGGCGGCTTATCCACAACGCTCGCCGACTTCCTCTTTTATCCACAGCCATCGCCGATGGCATGAGGCCACTCCCAGACTGGCCAAGGAGACCGTCCATGCGCATGTCCCGCTCCATCCTCCTCGCCCTGCTGGCGCTGAGCGCCGCGCCGCAGATCCACGCCGCGGCCTGCACCGCCAACGCCAATGTCCAAACCAGCGCCAAGTCCGACGCCGACAACCGCGCGGCCGGCGGCAAGGGCGGCCACGTCGGCCTGCACATGAAAAACGCGGCGCTGCCGCTGCCGTCCAGCGGCGCGCAAAGCCAGATCGACAAGTCGGTGTTCGAAAACTGGGCCGCTTTCAAACAGTCCTTCGACAAATGGAGCAAGGACACCACCAAGCCGCACGTCAACTGCGGCACCAGCGGCGGCCCCAAGGACATCGTCGACGCCGGCCTGGTCGGCGTCACCCAGGGCTGGAAATGCACCAAGGCCGGCGGCAACGGCCTGTGCGAAACCTGGCAGAAGTTCACCCCGGTCAAGGTCTGCTTCTGGTATTACAACGCGCCCGGCAGCGGCGGCACCGCCGGCAAATGGCTGCTGAACACCGCTTACCCGTCGCTGAACGCAGACTGCTCGTAGCCGACGCGCCGGCGGCGGCGTATCCTGAAGGGAATGCATCGTCATGCAGGCAGGTGCGAAGATGATCTACCCGGACTGGCTGCCGCCGGAAGCCACGCAAATCATCGTGGTGCTGTTCCTGTCCTTCCTGATCGGCCTGGAACGAGAAGAGCGCAAGACCAACGGCGATCCCTACGCCTTCGGCGGCGTGCGCACCTACCCGTTGATCGGCCTGATAGGCTACGCGATGTCGGCGTTGTCCGGCGGCGAGCTGCTGCCGCTGACGCTGGGCTTCATCGTGGTGGCCGCCTTCCTGCTGCTGTCCTACTGGCACAAGCTGGACGCCTCAGGCCAGTCCGGCGTCACCGGCCAGATGTCCGCCCTGGCCACCTATCTGATCGGCGCGCTGGTGTTCCGCGAGTTGTTCTGGCTGGCCACCACGCTGACCGTCGCCAGCGTGCTGCTGCTGGAGTTCAAGGCCGGCCTGGAAAGCCTGGCCCGCCGCATCGACCCGGCCGACATCCTCACCGTCACCCAGTTCCTGCTGCTGGCGGCGGTGATCCTGCCCTTGCTGCCCAACGCGCCTTTGGGCCGCTTCCGCATCAACCCGTTCCAGGCCTGGCTGGTGGTGGTGGCCGTCAGCGCCGTGTCCTACGGCAGCTACCTGCTGCAACGACTGCGCCAGGGCCGCAGCGGCCTGCTGCTGGCCGCGCTGGCCGGCGGCGCCTACTCATCCACCGTCACCACCGTGGTGCTGTCTCGCCGTTCGGTGGCCGCCGGCTCGCCCAGGCTGTACGCCGGCGCCATCCTGATGGCTTCCGGCATCATGTATCTGCGGCTGGGCGTGTTCCTGGCGCTGTTCAATCCCGCGTTGCTGCAGCGGCTGTGGCTGTCTTTCCTGCTGCTGGCGGCCGCGGCGCTGCTGGGAGGCTGGTTGTGGGCGAAAAGCGGCCATGAGGCGGCGGCGCGGCGGCAGGAAGACTACCGGCCGCGCAACCCGCTGGAAATCGGCGCCGCGTTGCTGTTCGCGCTGCTGTTCCTCGCCATGCTGGCCGCTACCCGGCTGGCCAGCCAATATCTGGGGGCCGGCGGCGTGTACGCGCTGGCGGCGGTGATGGGCGTCAGCGACGTCGACCCCTTCATCATGGGCATTACCCAATCCACGCCCGCGCTGACGCCGCTGCCGGTGGCCGCCTCGGCCATCCTGATCGCCGCCGCGGCCAACAACGCCGCCAAGGGCGTCTACGCCTGCGCGCTGGGCGCGCGCGAGGCTGGGCGGCAAAGCCTGTGGCTGTTGCTGGCGTTGGCGGCGCTGGGCCTGCTGCCGCTGGGGTGGGCATGAAGCCGCTGGCATGGACAGATCAAAAGCACAGGACGATCCGGAAGCGATCAACTGATCGTTATCCACAACCCCGCCCCAATGCAGAATATATCCACAGCTACCATTCGCAGCGCCGCCCCGAAGAATCCAACGCGGCCAGATCCTCGGCGAACTCGACTTCGCGGCCGTCGGCGCCGCGATAGTGGAAACCGTAGTAGCGGGCGCCCTGGTGGACCGTGGTGTAGCGGCCATGGATTTTCCCGTCGACGATCTCCAGCCATTCGTCGGTGAACTGCCAGGACCGGTCTTCGGCCAGCATTTCATGCTCGCCGCGCAGCCACGCCAGCGTGATCGGCCGGCCGCGCTTGCCATAGCGGACATAGGCCGCCTGCCAGCCGGCGTCCGCGTCGCCGACCACGGTGAACTGCAAATGGACCGGCTTGCCGCCGTTGTCGGCGCTGAAGCAGCGGGTTTCGCTATCGACCGCGGCCCAAGCCGACCAGGGCGGGCACCACAGCAGCGCCATCCCCAGCATCGCCCGCTTCATTCCGTCCTCGCCTCAGCCGGAAGGCGGCCAGCCAGCCTCAGCGTCTGCGGCAGCAGCAAACCCCACGACAGCGCCAGCAAGGGCAGCAGCAGCCACCATGCCGCGCCGGGCTGCAAGGCTTGCAGCTTGAACGCCGCGTAGCGGGCCAGCGGCGCGGCGATCGCGCCCAACAGCATCAGCAAGCGCGGCGACGGCCGCCAGGCTTGCAGCAGCCACACCCACCAGCAGGCGAAACCCAGCCACCACACCATCATCCACAAAGGCAGCGCGCCAACGCCGACGAAGCGCAGCAGGCCCGCGGCCGCCAGCGCCAGATCCAGCAGGCAGCCGATGCCGGCCAGCAGCAGCGCCCGCCCGCGCAGGCCGCGCGGCAGGGCCTCCCACAGCAGCAGGGTGGCGGCCAGCGTCACCATCACCCAGCGGTCGCGGCACACGGTCAGCAGCAACCACCAGCCGCCGAAGGCGAGGCTGGCGAGGGCGGGTTTGATCCAGGGCCTCATCGCTGGCGCGGCCTAGGCGTCGTAGCCCAGATTCGGCGCCAGATCGCGCTCGGCCTGCTCCAGCGTCACGCCGCGCCGCTCGGCGTAACTCGCTACCTGGTCCTTTTCCACCTTGCCCACGCCGAAGTAGCGCGAAGCCGGGTGGCTGAAGTAAAAGCCGGACACCGCGGCGGTGGGCAGCATCGCGTAGCCCTCGGTCAGCGTCATGCCGATGGCCGGCGCGTCCAGCAGCTGGAACAGCTCGGTCTTCACCGTGTGGTCGGGGCAGGCCGGATAGCCGGGAGCCGGGCGGATGCCGCGGTACTGCTCGTCTATCAGCGCCTCGTTGTCCAGATGCTCGTCGGCGGCGTAGCCCCAGAACTCGCGCCGCACGCGGGCGTGCATCAGCTCGGCGAAGGCTTCGGCCAGGCGGTCGGCCAGCGCCTTCAGCAGGATGGCCGAGTAGTCGTCGTTGGCGTCCTCGAAGCGTTTCACGTGCGGTTCGATGCCGATGCCGGCGGTGACGGCGAAGGCGCCGATATAGTCTTCCACGCCGCTGTCCCGGGGCGCGATGTAGTCGGCCAGCGCCCAGTTGGCCTTGCCGTCCATCTTGGGCAGCTGCTGGCGCAGGCCGACCCAGGTCATCAAGCTGGCGCTGTTGTCCGGATTGCGGATCTCGATGTCGTCGCCATTGACGCTATTGGCCGGGAACAGGCCGATCACCGCGTTGGCGGCCAGCCAGTTCTCGTCGACGATCCGCTTCAGCATGACCTGGGCGTCTTCATACAGCGCGCGCGCCGATTCGCCGACGATCTCGTCATTCAGGATGCGCGGGAAGCGGCCGGCCAGCTCCCAGCTCTGGAAGAACGGCGTCCAGTCGATGTAGGCGGCGATCTCGGCCAGCGGATAGTTCTCGAAGCGGCGCACGCCCAGCCATCGCGGCTTGGGCGGAACGTAATCGGCCCAGTCTATCTTTTCCTTGTTGGCGCGCGCCGCCTCCAGGCTGACCACCTTGCGGTTGGCCTTGTTGGCGTGGCCTTCGCGCGCGCGCTGCTGTTCGGCGGCGTTTTCCAGCACAAAGGCGTCCTTCAGGGTATCGGACAGCAGGTTGGAGCAGACGCCCACCGCGCGGCTGGCATCCGGCACGTAGATGACCGGCTGCCGGTAATGCGGCGCGATCTTCACCGCGGTGTGTACCTTGGAGGTGGTGGCGCCGCCGATCAGCAGCGGCACCGCGTGATCCAGCCGCTGCATCTCCTTGGCGACGTGGCTCATCTCCTCCAGGCTGGGGGTGATCAGGCCGGACAGGCCGATGATGTCGGCCTTGTGCTCGACGGCGGCATCCAGGATCTTCTGGCACGGCACCATCACGCCCAGATCGATCACCTGGTAGTTATTGCAGCGCAGCACCACGCCGACGATGTTCTTGCCGATGTCGTGCACGTCGCCCTTGACCGTAGCCATGATGATGATGCCCTTGGCCGGCGCGTCGGCCAGCCCTAAGCGGATCTTCTCTTCCTCGATGAACGGTTCCAGGTGGGCGACGGCGGCCTTCATCACTCGCGCCGACTTCACCACCTGCGGCAAGAACATCTTGCCGGCGCCGAACAGGTCGCCGACCACGTTCATGCCGTCCATCAGCGGGCCTTCGATCACGTGGATGGGCCGCGCCGATTTCAGCCGCACCTCCTCGGTGTCCTCGACGATGAAGGTGGTGATGCCCTTGACCAGCGCGTGCTCCAGCCGCTTTTCCACCGGCCAGCCGCGCCAGGCCAGGTCCTCGCCCTTTTTCTCGCCGGCCGCCTCGCCCTTGAACTTCTCGGCCAGCTCGATCAGCCGCTCGGTGGCGTCGCCGCCGTCCTTGGGGTGGCGCATCAGCACCACGTCCTCGATGCGCTCGCGCAAGCTTGCGTCGACTTCGTCGTACACCTCCAGCGCGCCGGCGTTGACGATGCCCATGGTCATGCCGCGCTGGATGGCGTGATACAGGAACACCGCGTGGATCGCTTCGCGCACCTTGTTGTTGCCGCGGAAGCTGAATGACACATTGGACACGCCGCCGGAAATCTTGGCGTGCGGCAGGTGCTGCTTGATCCAGCCGGTGGCCTCGATGAAGTCCAGGCCGTAGCGGGCGTGCTCCTCGATGCCGGTGGCGACGGCGAAGATATTGGGGTCGAAGATGATATCTTCCGGCGGAAAACCCACCTCGTCCACCAGGATGCGGTAGCTCTCGTCGCAGATCTCGATCTTGCGCGCGTAATTGTCGGCCTGGCCCTGCTCGTCGAAGGCCATCACGATCACCGCGGCGCCGTAGCGGCGGATCAAGCGCGCCTGTTCGACGAACTTGTCGCGGCCTTCCTTCATGGAGATGGAATTGACGATGCCCTTGCCCTGTATGCATTTCAGGCCGGCCTCGATCACCTCCCACTTGGACGAGTCGATCATGATCGGCACGCGGGCGATGTCCGGCTCCGACGCGATCAGGTTCAGGAAGCGCACCATCGCGGCGTGGGCGTCCAGCATGCCCTCGTCCATATTGATGTCGATGACCTGAGCGCCGTTCTCCACCTGCTGCCGCGCCACGTCCAGCGCGGTGGCGTAGTCGCCGTTCAGGATCAGCTTGGCGAAGGCGCGGGAACCAGTGACGTTGGTGCGCTCGCCCACGTTGACGAACAAGTCGCCGTCGCCGATGTTGAACGGCTCCAGGCCGGACAATCGGCACTTGGCCTCGATCTGCGGCAACTGGCGCGGCGCGACGCCTGCCACAGCCTGGGCGATGGCGGCGATGTGCTCCGGCGTGGTGCCGCAACAGCCGCCGACGATGTTGATCAGCCCGCTCTCGGCCCATTCGCGCACGTACTCGCCCATCGCTTCCGGCTCCAGATCGTAGCCGCCGAAGGCGTTGGGCAGGCCGGCGTTGGCGTGCACGGAGACGTAGGTGGCCGACACCCGCGACATTTCCTCGACGTAGGGCCGCAGCAGATCCGGGCCCAGCGCGCAATTGAGGCCGAAGCTGGCGGCGTCGGCGTGCGACAGCGAGTTGTAGAACGCTTCGGTGGTCTGGCCGGTCAGCGTGCGGCCGGACTGGTCGGTGATGGTGCCGGAAATCATGATCGGCAAGCGCGGCGTGTCCGGGCGCTCGTCGAAATACCGGTGGATGGCGAACACCGCCGCCTTGGCGTTCAAGGTGTCGAAGATGGTCTCCACCAGCAGCAGGTCGGCGCCGCCGGCCACCAGGCCGTCTATCGCCTCGGTGTAGCTTGTCACCAACTCGTCGAAGCTGACGTTGCGGTAGCCGGGGTCGTTGACGTCCGGGCTGATGGAACAGGTGCGGTTGGTGGGACCGAGCACGCCGGCGCAGAAGCGCGGCTTGGCCGGGTTCTTCGCGGTCTCCGCCGCGCACAGCTCTTTAACCAGCTTCGCCGCCTCGCGGTTGATCTCCCACACCAGCTCTTCCATCTGGTAGTCGGCCATCGCGATGGAAGTGGCGTTGAAGGTGTTGGTTTCGACGATGTCGGCGCCGGCGTCCAGATAGGCCTGGTGGATGCCGGCAATCACGTCGGGGCGGGTCAATGCCAGCAGATCGTTGTTGCCCTTGACGTCGCAGCGCCAGTCGGCGAAGCGTTCGCCCCGGTAATCGGCCTCGTCCAGCTGATGGCGCTGGATCATGGTGCCCATGCCCCCATCCAGGATCAGGATGCGTTGCGATAACTGCTGATAAACGGGATGAAGGAATGGCTTTGTCATGGCGGTGGCTGGTATTTTGTCTAAAACGAAAGCAAACGCTGGTACTTCTGAGCTTCAATCCATCTTAACATCGTCGTTCGATGCGTCAGTCTTCCGGCAATAGAATATTGAGAGAGTACCCATATGGCCAGTTTGCATAAGAAATGGCTGTTGCCGTTGTGTCTATTTTCCTTGATAGCCCAGGCCGAACCGACGCCATTGCGAATCGGCGTATCGGATACCGACGCGGCTCCGATCGCGGTGCTGGCCGAGGACGGCAGCACGCTGAGCGGGGGCCTGGCCCGCGATCTGGGCGCGCTGCTGGCCGACGAGATGGGCATGAAGCCGCAATTCACGCTGCTGGCGCGGCGGCGGGTGGAGCCCTCGATAGAAAGCGGCAAGGTGGACATCATCTGCAACGCCAATCCCGACTGGTACGGCAACTCCGCCCGGCTGAGCTGGAGCCATGAAATCTATCCGCTGGTGGAGCGCGTGCTGTCGCTGAAGAGCCAGCCCCCGTTGCGCCAGCTGGACGATCTGGCCGGCAAGCGCATCGGCACCATCCACGGCTACCATTACCCGTCGCTGGAATACCTGTGGTCCGGCAACCGCAGCGAGCGCGTCACCGAGGCTCGCTTCGACCTGCTGCCCAAATCGCTGGACAAGCGGCTGAGCGACGTGGCCATCGTCACCGAGCTGACCTATGTCTGGTGGGCGCGCGGCCATGCCCAGGAAGCGGCCAGCTTCAAGATCCATCCGCTGGTGGTGTCGTCGCAGCCGACGATGTGCGCGCTGTCGCAACGCTCGCCGGTGAAGCTGGACCAGTTGAACCGCGCGATCGACCGCCTGCACAAGAGCGGCCGGCTGAAAACGCTGATGTCGCACTACCTGTGGCAGGAATAAACGCCGCGTCCGGCTGATCCTCCGCGCCGCCGGACGGGAACGGACCGCTCGACTCGCATGCTAAAATGGCGTTTTTGCAGCGAAAAAGCGTCCCGACATGAGCGATCTGTTAGCCGGCCTGAATCCCGAACAACTGCGCGCCGTCACCTGGCCCGCCAAGAGCGCGCTGGTGCTGGCCGGCGCCGGCAGCGGCAAGACCCGGGTGCTGACCACCCGCATCGCTTGGCTGCTGTCCACCGGCCAGACCTCGCCGGCCGGGGTGCTGGCGGTCACCTTCACCAACAAGGCCTCGCGCGAGATGCAGACGCGGCTGTCGACGCTGGTGCCGGTCAATGTGCGCAATATGTGGATCGGCACCTTCCACGGCCTGTGCAACCGCTTCCTGCGCATCCACTACCGGGACGCCGGCCTGCCGCAAACCTTCCAGATCCTCGACTCCGCCGACCAGCAGGCCGCGATCAAGCGCCTGCTGAAAAGCCTGGAGCTATCGGACGAGAAATACCCTCCGCGCGCGGTGCAATCGTTCATCAACGGCAACAAGGAGGCCGGCGTGCGCGCCGAATCGCTGCCGCCGGCGTTGAACCCGTACGAAGCCAAGCTGATGGAGCTGTACGCCGCCTACGACGCCCAGTGCCGGCGCGAGGGCGTGGTCGACTTCGCCGAGCTGCTGCTCAGAAGCTACGAGCTGCTGTCCCGCAACGAGGCGCTGCGCGCGCATTACAGCAGCCGCTTCGCCCACATCCTGGTGGACGAGTTCCAGGACACCAACCGCCTGCAATACGCGTGGTTGAAACTGCTGGCCGGCGAGCACGGCGCGCTGTTCGCCGTCGGCGACGACGACCAGAGCATCTACGCCTTCCGCGGCGCCGAAGTCGGCAATATGCGCGCGCTGCTGTCCGACTTCCAGGTAGCCGAGCCGGTGCGGCTGGAGCAGAACTATCGCTCGATGGGTAACATCCTCAACGCCGCCAACGCGCTGATCGAACGGAACGACGGCCGCCTGGGCAAGAACCTGTGGACCGACGCCGGCGAGGGCGAAAAGATCCGTTTCTACCAGGCCGGCAGCGACGGCGACGAGGCTGAATTCATCATCGATGAGGTCAAGAGCCTGCACCGCGAAGGCCTGGCGCTATCCGACATGGCGGTGCTGTACCGCTCCAACGCCCAGTCGCGGCTGCTGGAGCACGTGCTGGTCAACGCCCAGATTCCGTACCGGATCTACGGCGGCCTGCGCTTCTTCGAACGCCAGGAGATCAAGCACGCGCTGGCCTACCTCAGGCTGGTCGCCAACCCGGATGACGACAACGCGCTGCTTAGGGTGATCAACGTGCCGGCGCGCGGCATCGGCGCGCGCAGCGTGGAAAACCTGCAGGCCGCCGGCCGCGAGCAGGGCATCTCGCTGTGGCAGGCCGCCTGCGGCGCCGGCAGCGGCCGCACCGCCGCCAAGATCGGCGAGTTCGTGCTGCTGATCGAGCGGCTGCGCGAGCAGAGCCGCGACTTCAGCCTGGCCGAAACCATCAGCCTGGTGATAGACCGCAGCGGCCTGCGCGACATGTACGAGCAGGACAAGAAGGACGGCGAGGAGCGGCTGGCCAACCTGGACGAACTGGTCAACGCCGCCGCCAGCTTCATGCCCGACCAGCCGGAACAGGCCCTGACCGAATTCCTGTCCGCCGCCAGCCTGGAAGCCGGCGAGCACCAGGCCGACGCCGGCAGCGACGCGCTGCAGCTGATGACGGTGCACGCGGCCAAGGGCCTGGAGTTCGACGCCGTATTCGTCAGCGGGCTGGAAGAAGGCCTGTTCCCGCACGAGAACAGCGTGATGGACGGCAAGGGCCTGCAGGAGGAGCGCCGGCTGATGTACGTGGCCATCACCCGCGCCCGCAAGCGGCTATATCTGTCCAGCGCGCAGAGCCGGATGCTGCACGGCCAGAGCCGCTACCCGATCCCGTCGCGCTTCATCGACGAGATTCCGGCCGAACTGATCCATTCGCTGTCTGCTACAGTGAAAGCACCCGTTGCGCCGCAGCAGGCGCGGCGCTCCGCCGCCATGCCGCGCCGGCAGGCGGAAAACGCCTACGGCCTGTCCATCGGCCAGGCGGTCAGCCACGCCAAGTTCGGCATCGGCGTGGTGATAGACGCCGAGGGCAACGGGGAGGATGTGCGGCTGCAAATCAACTTCGCCGAACACGGCGTCAAATGGCTGGATATGCGCTATGCGAAACTGAGCCCGGCCTGAGCCGGGACGCGCGCGCCGCCGACACTGCGATCCGCAACCACAGCACAGCGAGCCGATGAGGCGTCATGAGCGAAACCACTCCCTCCCCGACAGCGGCATCCGCGCCGGTGCACCACGTGAAGACGGCGCCGACGCGCAGCGCCGCCTTCGACGATCCCTACGCCAAGCGGCTGTTTTTGATCATAGACAGCCTGCCGCAGATGCAGCGCGCGTTGGCGATGACCCTGTCGTCGTTCGGCGCCAACTCGGTCGAATACGCGGCCAAGGCCAGCGACGCGCTGGCCAAGATGGCCAAGTACGAGTTCGACGTGGTGCTGTGCGACTACGATCTGGGCAACGGCTACGACGGGCTCTACCTGTTCGAGGAGATCCGGGAGCGCAACCTGCTCAAGCAGTCCTGCGTATTCATGATCGTCACCGGCGAGCGCCGCGCGCAGCGGGTGATCTCCGCCGCCGAACTGGCGCCCGACGACTACCTGCTCAAGCCGTTCACCGGCGAGGTGCTGCGCGACCGGCTGGAGCGGGCGATGCGCAAGCGCGAGGCCCTGCGGCTGGTGGACGAGAGCGTGCTGCGCCACGAATACCTGTCCGCCATCGAAACCTGCGGCCTCAAAATTGAAGAAAACGGCGAGTTCGCGCTCGACTTCATGCGGCTGAGAGGCTCGCTGGCGCTGAAGATCAACGACTTCGACACCGCCCGCGACGCCTATATGCAGGCGCTGCGCGTCCGCCCCTCCACCTGGGCCAAGATGGGGCTGGCCAAATCGCTGGCCGGATTGAAGTCCCACGACGAGGCGCGGCTGCTGTTCGAGGCGGTGCTGGCCGACAACAACCAGGTGATGGAAGCCTACGACTGGCTGGCCCGGCTCTACCGCGGCCACGACCTGGGCCGCGCCCAGCACACGCTGCAGACCGCGACCGAAATGTCGCCGGTGGTGTTCCGCCGCCAGCAGCAGCTGGCCCAGATCGCGCTGCTCAACCACGACCTCGCCACCGCCGAAACCGCCTGCCAGCAGACGCTGGACATCGCCAAGTACTCCTGGCACCGCAGCCCCACCCATTACGCGGCGCTGCTTCGGGTCCAGCTGGCCCGGGGCGACAGCGGCAACGCCGCCCGCACGCTGGCCAGCCTGCGCCACGATTACCGCTACAACGAGGAAGGCGAGTGGCTGGCCGGCGTGATGGACAGCCAGCTTCAATCCAAGAACGGCAACGCCGACAAGGCCCGCGAACTGCTGCAGGCCGCCGGCGAGCGCTTCAAGCAGCTGGCCCCCAAGCTGGATCAGGAATCGCAGCTGGAATACGCGCGCGCCTGCTACCAGCAGGGACGCGACGGCCAGGGCAACGACGTGATGGAATACCTGGTGCGCAACCACCACGACGACGAGGACATGCTGGCCCACTTCGGCGACATGTTCGAGGAGATCGGCCTGGGACAGGCCGGCCGCCAACTGATCGCACAGAACGTCAAATCGGTGCTGGAGCTGAACAACCAGGCGGTGCGCGAGGCGCAGTCCGGCCAGTTCGACGCGGCGATCGACCGCTTCGTCAAGGCGCTGGACGAAATGCCGCACAACGTGCAGATCATGCTCAACCTGATCAACGCGGTGATGGCCTACGTCAGCCAGAACGGCTGGCACGAAAGCCATATGCGCCGCGCCTACGAGCTGCTGGGCAAGGTGCGCGACACCGCGCCCACCAACAACAAGTTCCAGAAGATCCTGCACTCCTGGCGCGCGCTGGTGAACAAGATGGACAAGCCGCAATGGGCGCTGTGAGCGCGCTGCGGGCGCTGGTGGTGGACGACGAGGCGCTGGCCTGCGAGCGGCTGCGCCAACTACTGGCCGATTGCGGCGTAGAAGAGGTCCATTGCCTAGCCGACGGCAAGACGGCGCTGGACTGGCTGGCCTGCCATCCGGTCGACGTGCTGCTGCTCGACATCAGCATGCCCGGCCTGGACGGCATCGCGCTGGCCCGCCAGCTGCGGCAGCAGGCGCTGGCGCCGGCGCTGGTGTTCAGCACCGCCCACGATCACTTCGCGGTGGAGGCCTTCGAACTGGACGCCGCCGACTATCTGCTCAAGCCGGTGCGGCGCGAGCGGCTGGAACAGGCGCTGCAACGCGCCCAGGCGCGGCGGGAGGGCCGGCAGCAGCCCAGCTTCACCGTGCGCCAGCGCGGCCGCCTGCTCAACGTGCCCTTCGCCGACGCGCGCTACCTGAAAGCCGAGCTCAAGTACGTCACCCTGGTCACCTCCGACAACGAATACCTGCTGGACGACGCGCTGGTGGCGCTGGAGCAGCGGCTGGGCGAATCGGCGCTGCGCATCCACCGCAACTGCCTGGTGATGCGCCACGCCGTGCAGGAGCTGTGCCGCGGCGACGACGGCGGCGACGAACAGTGGATTGTCAGACTGCGCGACATCCCGACGCCGCTGCCGGTCAGCCGCCGCCAGATCCACGCGCTGCGCGCCGCGCTGAGCGTAGGCAATTGATTACGTACTACTACTTAAAACCGGCATTCCCCGGCTTATTGCTAAAAAATAGACCCATTGTTCTTATAGAATCGTTCACTGCTGAATATATGTCGATGGTTTTAACATGCACGCAAGACTGGTCTATGCTGGGTGCCTCGTCCTATGGCTGATACTGAGCGCGCTTGCCGCCCTGTCCATCGCCAGCCGCTCCCTGCTGGGCGCCGAACAGCAATTCAACAGCCAGCTCCAGCAATTGACCGAGCAATTGAAACAGCGCCTGCTCGCCAATGAAACCATACTCGACAGCTACGCCACCTTCAGCAGCATCGACCACCGCACCGAACACCGCCAGAAGCACCCCTTCGTCGCGCAACTGCTGCGCCGCTATCCGCAAATCACCACGCTGGCCCATATCGAGCGCGTGCCGGCCGGACAGGTCGCCGGCTACGACCGTGCGCTGCAGCGCGATTACGGCGCCGCTTACCGGCTGCGCGGCTTCGCCGGCGGCGGCGTCCGCCTGCCGGAACAGGACGCCTACTTCCCGCTGATGTACGCCGAACCGCAGTCGCAGGCCAATCTGCGGCTGGTGGGGAGGGACGCCTGGCAGCAGCCGCGGCTGCGCGAGGCGCTGCAGGACTGCATCAACAGCGGCCGCGCCACGCTGTCGCGCCAGCTGCGGCTGCAGCCGCATGGCGATTCCGGCTACGTGCTGCTGCGTGGCGTGGACGACCGCCTCGACGACCAGTTGATCGGCCTGCAGCCACAGCATTTCGTGATGCTGTTCGTCCGCGCCGATTCGCTGCTGCCCACCGACATCGCGCTGCAGCCGGGCATGGAAGTCAGCCTGCACCACCGCGACGACCCCTTGCGCCCGCCGGAAGGCCAGGCGCTGTACTTGGGCGGCGCCCACCCCAGCGCGTTGGAGAAATTGCTGTTCCCGCGGCTGGAGACCAGCCAGCTGCTGGGCGGCGGCAGCCAGCCGCTGCGGCTGACGCTGAGCTGGCAGCAAGGCTGGGCGCAGATCGGCTTGTTCGAATGGACGGTATGGATGCTGCTGTCGCTGCTGCTGGGCCTGGGCATCGGCCTGGCCGGCTTCAGCTTCGTGCGCAGCAGCGACAGCCGCCGCCAGCGCGAAAGCCAGCTGTTCCACCTGGCCAACCACGACCGCCTCACCGGCCTGGCCAACCGCAACCTGTTCTACGACCGGCTGCAGCACGCGATCACCCGGCTGGACCGCAGCGGCAAGCGCCTGGGCCTGCTGTTCCTGGACCTGGACCGCTTCAAGCCGGTCAACGACACCTATGGCCACATGGTCGGCGACCGGGTGCTGCAACTGATCGCCGCCCGCATCCGCGACGTGATCCGCAATGAAGACACCGTCGCCCGCATCGGCGGCGACGAATTCGTGATCCTGATGGAGGACATCGAGTCCAACCGCGAGGCGGACAAGGTGGCGGCGCGGCTGAAGCAGGCGATACAGATGCCTTACCAGGTCGATCAGCACCGGGTGCTGGTCGGCGTCAGCATCGGCATCGCTTACTACCCGGAGGACGGCCTGCTGATAGACGAGTTGCTGGCGGTGGCCGACCGCAAGATGTACGGCAACAAGCAGTCGCCCAGCCGCCATTCCGAAACCGTGGGCTAGCGCTGCGCGCGCAACGGAAGCCACTGCAGCGATTTCCAGAACCCCTGCCGAGACAGAGCATGAAACAGCGGGCCGCCCCGAACGCCGGAGCGGCCCGCTGTTTTCCCTTCGCGGCGCTTACGCCAGCGTCAGCTCCACTTCGATATTGCCGCGGGTGGCGTTGGAATAGGGGCAGATGCCATGCGCGGCTTCGATCAGCTTCAGACCCGCCTCGCGCTCGACGCCCGGCAGCGACACCGCCAGCTTGGCGGCGATGCCGAAGCCGTGGGCGATCGGCCCGATCGACACCTTGCCGGTCACCGACACCTCGGCCGGCAGGCGCACGCCGGCCTGCTGCGCGGCCACCTTGAGCGCGCCGATGAAGCAGGCGGAATAGCCGGCCGCGAACAGCTGCTCGGGATTGGTGCCGTCGCCGCCCGCGCCGCCCAGCTCGCGCGGCGTGCTCAGTTTCACGGCCAGCGCGCCGTCGCTGGATTCGGCCCGGCCATCGCGGCCTCCGGTGGCGGTGGCTTCGGCGGTATACAGTACTTTCTGCAGAGGGTTCATCTGGCTCTCCTTGGCGTGTCGCCGTTACGATTGAAATAATATGCTATTAAATAGTGCGCTATTTGATTATCAAAACCCTGACGGGTCATTGCAGCAACTGGTCCCGCAAATCGCACAGCGATTGGCGCAAACCGGCGATCTGATCCAGCTGCAGGCCGCTGCGGCACAACAGCTGCAACGGAATCCGCTCCGCCTGCCCGCGCAGCGCGCGTCCGGCTTCGGTCAGCTTGACCACCACCACCCGCTCGTCGCTGGGCAGCCTCCTGCGCTCCAGCCAGCCGGCCGCCTCCATCCGCTTCAGCAGCGGCGTCAGCGTCGCCGAGTCCAGATACAGCCGCTCGCCGATGTCGGACACCGAGCGCTCGTCCTGTTCCCACAGCACCAGCAGCGCCAAGTATTGCGGATAAGTGATGCCCAGCGGCTTCAGGTTGTCGCGGTACACCTTGTTCATCGCCAGCGAGGCGGAATACAGCGCGAAACAGAGTTGCTGGTCCAGCTTCAGCAGCGCGTCCGGCGGCGGACAAATTTTTTCTTGCTCCATGTCCGCATATTAAATAGCACACTACTTAATTGCAAACAATTTATTTGACGCACCACGCTTCGATGCGCCCGCCCCTGGCGGGCGCGAAACCGCGCTCAGGCCGCCGCCCGCACCGGGCCGCGTCCCAGATCGGCCAGCGAGCGGCATACTTGGTGCCAATCGCCCAGGCTGCGCACTCCCTGCAAGATGACGCGCGCCAGCGGATCGTTGCACACCGCGGGGCCGAACTGCATCAGCATCTCGTGCAGCGCGAAACGCAGGGTATGGCTGTCCTGCAACAGCGCGTCCACTTCCTCGTGCACTTCCTGGCTGACCCGCATGTCGCCCAGCGCGTCCAGCTGCACCTGGTGGCGCGGGCAAAAGCCGGAGCGGATCAGCGCCAGGTCGTCGTTGATGTCCTCGGCGAACAGCAGCGCGCTGTGCTGCAGGTAGCCGCAAGCGACGATCAGGCTTTCCAGCGAATGCGGAGCAACGGTGGGGCCGCCTACCGGAAGGGTGGTCATGGTGGTTCTCCTCTTGTAATTGGATTTTGCGGCTATTTGAGCATTGCACCCACTGGCATGACAATGGCTCATCGCCGCTGGTTGCAAGCTTTTACTCGAGATTTACAACGAAATTAAGCACTTGCCGCAAAGACAAACCTCAGCCGGCGTCGTACCATCGACACACTCCACACCGGCGTCCATCATGCACATCGTTTATCTCCACGGCTTCAACTCCGGCCCGCAATCGCTGAAGGCGGGCGAAACCGCCGCCTGGCTGCGCCAGCACGCGCCCGACATCGTCCTGCACTGTCCGCGGCTTTCGCCGCATCCGGCCGAAGCCATCCGCCAGGCCGACGAACTGGTGTCGGGCCTGCCGGCCGACACTCTGCTGATCGGCAGTTCGCTGGGCGGCTTCTACGCCACGCATCTGGCCGAACTGCGCGGCCGTCCCGCCGCGCTGATCAATCCCGCGGTGCGCCCGGACCGGGATCTGGAGCGCTTTCGCGGCGAACAGACCAACCCCTACACCGGCGAGGTCTACACGCTGGGGGACGACGACTTGCGGGCCCTGCTGTCGCAGCGAGTGGCGGCGCCGACGGCCGGCCGCTACTGGCTGCTGCTGGGCAGCCGCGACGAGACGCTGGATTGGCGCGAAGCGGCCGTCCATTACCGCCACAGCCGGCAGGCTGTATTCAACGGCGACGACCACCGGCTGAACAACTGGCCCAAGGTATTGCCGGAGGTGGTCGCCTGGGCGCGGCGGCGACTGTCCAGCCAGGTTTGACGCCCTGTCTAGCCGCCCCCGCTTGCCGGCCCGCCACGGCCCGGCGCAGACTGTGCCATCCACTCGCAAAGGAAACGCCATGAGCCAAGCTATCGTTTTCACGGAAACCGGCGGCCCGGAAGTGCTGCGCCTGCAGAATGCGGAAATCAGCCCGCCCGGCCCCGGCCAGGCGCGGGTGCGCCATACCGCGATCGGCGTCAATTTCATCGACACCTACCAGCGCAGCGGCCTGTATCCGCTGCCGCTTCCCAGCGGGCTCGGCAGCGAGGCCGCCGGCGTGGTGGAAGCAGTGGGAGAGGGCGTGGCCGGACTCGCGCCCGGCGACCGCGTCGCCTATGCCGGCGGCCCGCTGGGCGCCTATTCGACCGAACGGCTGATCGCCGCCGAACACCTGGTCAAGCTGCCGGACGGCGTGTCCGATGAAACCGCCGCCTGCGCGATGCTGCAGGGAATGACGGTGGAATACCTGGTGCAGCGCACTTTCCCGGTGCAGCCGGGCCAGACCGTGCTGTGGCACGCCGCCGCCGGCGGCGTCGGCCAGATCGCGCTGCAGTGGCTGTCGGCGATGGGCGTCCACGTCATCGCCACCGTGGGCTCTGAAGCCAAGGCCAAGATCGCCCGCGGCCTGGGCGCCGCCCACGTGATCCTGTACCGCGAGGAAGACGTGGCGGCGCGGGTGCGCGAGATCACCGGCGGCAAGGGCGTGCCGGTGGCGTTCGATTCGGTGGGCAAGGATACCTTCGAGGCCTCGCTGAACAGCCTGAGCCCGCGCGGCATGATGGTGACGTTCGGCAACGCTTCCGGACCGGTGCCGGCGCTGGCGCCGCTGGAATTGACCAAGCGCGGCTCGCTGTTCCTGACTCGGCCCAGGCTGGGCGATTACATCTCCACCCGCGCCGAGCTGGAAGCCTCGTCCGCCGCGCTGTTCCGCCGCCTGCGGGACGGCACGGTCAAGCTCGCGCCGTCGCACCGCTACCCGCTGGCGGAAGCCGCGCAGGCGCACCGCGACCTGGAAGCGCGCCGCACCACCGGCTCCGTCATCCTGCTGCCCTGATCCCGGCCGCTACTCGTCCAACGGCAGGGATGGACGGCTGCAACCGTCGCGGTGGCGGCCGGCGTCGCAGGCGGCGTCGTCCGCCGCGCAAGGCCGCTGGCCGCGCAGGGCGCAGGACGCCGGCGGCAAACGCTCGTCCACGCAGGCGCGGCGTTGCGCTCCCAGCATGCCTTCGCACGACGATTGCGCCGCCAGCAGCGCTTCGCAGCGTTTGGCGTCGCGCTGGCGCTGGCAACTGAGAGGGGGGGTGTAATAAGCGAGGCAGGCCCGGCGCCTGGCCTCCGGCAGATCCAGGCAGCTGCGCAGCCCCTGCAGATGCGCTTGGCAGCGCTGGGGAGCCACCGCGTCGGCGCAGTCGTCCTTGGCGCCCCACCCGGCAAGCGGAAAAGCGGACAGCCCGCACAACAGCAGGCCCGTCAAGGCCCGCCTTCCCAGGCTTGCGCCGCGCTTTCCCCCTTGCGTCATCGTCCTGTCCTTTCCCCAGCGGACGTCGAATCAATCGGATTGGTTTTGCATCTGCTCCTGCCGGCGTTTATCCTGCCAAAAATTGGGCTTGCTGGGTACTGATTTGACATGATCGTCCGGCGGAGGCAACAGACGGCTGGACTGATGCTGGACCGGATCGAAGCCGATGTCGCCGTTGCGCGCGGCTTCGCGCTGGCGCAGATTGCGCAGCCGGCGGTTGTTGCACGACTGATCGCCATCGCACCCGCGCGCCGACGGCCGGCCCTCGGCATGCCTGCCGGGTCCCGGACCGGGGAAATGCTGCGCCAGCGCGGCCTGCTGCGCCAGCAGGCCACCCAGCGCCAGCATGATCAGATATCGCTTCATGTCGATATTCTATCCTGTCTGTTGACCGCGCTGCCATCGCCGCTCAAGGCGGCGAAACGCAAGCCCGGCAAGGCATCGGATGCGGATCAGCGTCGCAGCGATCCATTTTCCGGCAGCGGCGGATTCGGCCAGCGTCATGAAAATACTGCATATTTCCCGCTTGAAACGGCTTCCGCGCCGGCCATTTGTTCCAGCTTAAGCGCAAGCATTTGCGCGGACGTCAATGGGGACGTCACAATTGTTAACGACTGTATCGCGACGTGGCGGCTTAACATCTGTAAAAAACAAGGCGTCCCAGCCTGCGCCGCGCCGCGCTAAGCTGGCAGCCGGAACACTGAAGGAACAGCATATGGAACATAATAAAATCCTGGTCGTCGACGACGACGCCAAGCTGCGCGAACTGCTGACCCGCTACCTGACCCAGCAGGGCTATATCGTGGAAACGCTGCCCGATCCCAAGGATCTGGACCGCAAGCTGGCGCGCAACCGTCCCGACCTGATCGTGCTGGACGTGATGATGCCGGGCGAGGACGGGCTGGCGGTGGTGCGCCGGCTGCGCGCCCAGGGCGAATCGCTGCCGGTGATCATGTTGACCGCCCGCGGCGAGGACATCGACCGCATCCTGGGCCTGGAAATGGGCGCCGACGACTACCTGCCCAAGCCCTTCAATCCGCGCGAGCTGACCGCCCGCATCCAGTCGGTGCTGCGCCGCCATCACACCACGCCGGCGCTGGCCGCGCTGCACGACGCCGACGACGTGGTGGAGTTCGGCGAGTTCGTGCTCAACCTCGGCCAGCGCGAGCTGCGCCGCGGCGGCCAGCCGGTGTCGCTGACCAGCGCCGAATTCGCGGTGTTGTCGGTTCTGGTCAGCCATCCGCGCCGCCCGCTGACCCGCGAACAGCTGATGGAGCTGGCGCTGGGCAAGGGCAACGGCGAATCGCTGGACCGCAGCATCGACGTGCACATCTCCCGCCTGCGCAAAGCGCTGGAAAACGGCGAAAGCGACAGCCAGCTGCGCTACATCCAGACCGTGTGGGGCTACGGCTACGTGTTCGTGCCGGACGGATCGCCCAGGGAGTAGGTCTTGTTACGCAAGCTGTTAGGCTCCCTGTTCTTCCGGCTGGCGCTGCTGGTGGTCACCGTGGTGATCACCACCCAGCTGTTCACCATCTGGCTGGCCAACAACGAGCGCCACAAGCTGCTGGAGCGGCAGCTGTACATCCAGGTGCTGGACACGCTGTCCTTTCTCGAGGACTCGATGACCGGCATGGTCGAGGAAGAGCGGCAAGCCTTCCTCGACAACTACAACCGCCCCGGGCTGCCCAGCCTGCTGCCGTTCAACGCCGACCGCGGCCAGCAGTTCAGCGAGGATCTGCCCAAGATCGGCGCGATGCTGGCGCAGCGGCTGTCGCATGACCTGAACGAGCCGGTGCAGGCGCATTACGCCCGCCGGGCCGACCACAGCGAGCTGTGGGTGCACGTGCACGTGCTGGACCAGCCGTACTGGCTGGTGATCCCCTTCGGCCGCTACCGCGACCGCATGATCAGCCCGATGCTGCAGGCCTCGCTGCTGGCGGCGTTGTTCGCCACGCTGCTGGCGTCCTTGCTGGCCTGGCGCATCACCAGGCCGATCAGCCAGGTGGTGCAGGCCAGCCGCCAGCTGGCCAGCGGCTCGATGCCGCAGGCGATTCCGGAAACCGGCCCGCGCGAGATGCAGCTCTTGGCGCACAACTTCAACGGCATGGCCCAGGCGCTGGACAACGCCGCGCGCGAGCGGCGGCTGATGCTGGCCGGCCTGTCGCACGACCTGCGCACGCCGCTGACCCGGCTGAAGCTGACGCTGGAAATGCAGGAAGCCAGCACCGACCAGCACGACATGCTGTCCGACATCGACGAGCTGTCGCGCATCGTCCGCCAGTTCATCGATTTCGCCCGCGCCGAGGAGACCAGCCGGCTGGAGCCGGTGGCGCTGGCCGATCTGGCCGCCAGCGTGGTGGCGCGCTTCCGCCGCGAGAGCATGGACGCGCGGCTGGACATCCGCGACGAGATCGAACTGAGGGCCGACGCGCTGGCGCTGGAGCGGCTGCTGAGCAATCTGCTGGAGAACGCGCGCCGCTACGGCCGTCCGCCGGTGGTGGTCCGGCTGGAGAAGGCCGCCGGCGACGCCATGCTCAGCGTGATCGACCACGGCGACGGCATACCCGCCGCGCTGCGCGAAACCGCGCTGGCGCCGTTCGAGCGGCTGGCCGAGCACCGCGGCACCGACGGCGGCAGCGGCCTCGGCCTCGCCATCGTCTCGCGGGTGGTCAAGCAGCATGGCGGCGCGCTGGAGCTGACCGACGAGGACGGCGCCTTCAAGGTGGCCATCCGCCTGCCGCTGGGCGAGACGCTCAGCGAAAGCGCAGCATCATCCACAAGCCAGCCAGGCTGAGCCCCAGCCCGGCCAGCCTGCCCGGCGACAGGCTCTCGCGGAACAGCCAATAGCCTATCGGCAGCAGCAAGGCGGTGCTCAGCACATTGGAGCTGAGCGCCGCGTAGCCCAGGTTCCAGCCGGCGCGGTAGGCCAGCAGGAAGCCCATCTCGATTCCCAGTATCCCCAGCGCCACGCCCAAACTGCTCCAGTTCAGCGCCGACATCCCGCGCTGGCCCGCCGGCAGCCACCACATGCCCGCCAGGCACAGCGACATCGCCAGGCCGTAGCTGACCGCCAGCGAAAAGAACGGGTTCAACTCCTGCGGCAACTGCTTGATCGACAGGTGGTAGACGACGGAGCCGGCCACCGCCAGCAATAATGCGGCGAAAAACATTTTCCTCTCCTTGCGGCGATTCACATTGGGCCCATGCTAAACATTCGTCGCCGCTATAGGTAGACTGGAAAATCCGGCAATCGTTATAAGAAATTCATATGACCAGCGACATCGATACCGCCTTGCTGCGCGCGCTGGCCGCCGTGGCCCGCCTCGGCAGCATCAACCGCGCCGCCCTTGAGCTGGGACGAACCCAGCCGGCGCTGAGCTTGCAGCTGCGCAAGCTGGAACAACACTGCGGCCAGACCTTGCTGCAGCGCTCCACCCGCGGCGTGGCGCTGACGGCGGCCGGCCAGGCGCTGCTTCCCTACGCCGAGCGCATCGTCTCTCTGGCCGAACAGATGGTGCCCGGCGCTCTGGCCATGGAGCCGAGACGCTGCCGGGTCGGCCTGATCGAAGATGTGATCAGTCATCATCTGCCCCAGGTATTAGCCGATTTTTCCGCCGTTCATCCATCGCTGCGAGTGGAGGTGCGGGCCGCGATGGAAATCGAACTCAGCGAGGCCTATCGCCGAAACGATCTGGATTTGCTGATAGCCAATCCGCTGCAGTGCGGCTTGAGGGAAACGCCGAAGTGGGTGGTGGAATGCCCATTGCGCTGGATGGCGCTGGACGGGCGCATGCCGGAAGGAAATACATTGCCCCTGGTGATGTTCGCCGCGCCATGCAGCTGGCGCGACGCCATGCTGGAAGCGCTGCGCCTGAGCGCGCGTCCATTCCGCATCGTATTCGAAAGCGCGAGCCAGCTCGCCGTCCAGGCCGCGCTGGAGGCAGGCTTGGGAGTAGGCGCTTTGTTGCCCAATGCTGTCGGCGGCAGGCTGGCGCCGTTGCCGGATGATTATCTGCCTCCCTTGCCCTCGGTGCCGCTTGCCCTGTATCGCCGAGCGGAAGGCCGCGACGACTCCGGCCTGGAACGGTTGAGCCGCTTGTTCTTCCACGAGTTGAGCCGGCTGTCCGCCTAGCGCCGCCCGTTCAGCGCCAGCACGCCGGCCAGGATCAGCGCAGCGCCCAGCAGCATCGCAGCGCCGATGGTTTCGCCGAGGAACAGCGCGCCCCACAGCACGCCGAACACCGGCACCAAGTAAGTGACGCCGCTGGCGCGGGTCGCGCCCAGCCGGTTGATAAGCCGGTAAAAAATCAGATAAGCCAGCGCGGTGCAAAACACCGCCAACAGCGCCAGGGCGATCCAGGCTTTCTGCGGCGGCTGGCTCGCCGGCCAGTCATGCCACGCCAGCGGCAGCATCAGCAGCGCGCCGCTGGCCAAGCCGCCGCAGGCTGTCACCAGAGGCGGCATGCCGGGCAGCCAGCGCCTGGCCATATGCCCGGCCCAACCGTAGCTGGCGGTGGCGCCCAGCATCGCCAATACCGGCGCCAGCGAACGGACCTCGAAACGCGCGCCGTGGCCGTCCAGCAAGGCCAACACGCCGGCCAAGCCCAAAACCAGGCCCGCCGCCCGCCGCGAAGACAGCCGCTCGCCGGCCAGCGGCCACGCCCACAGCGCGGTCATCAACGGCGTGGTGGCGTTCAACACCGAGGCCATGCCGGCCGACAAGGACAGCTGCGCCCAGGCTATCAGGCTGAACGGAAACGCGGTGAAAAACACGCCGACCACGGCGATGGGCAGCCAGTGGCCGCGCCACAGCTTCCATTGCCCGCGCCACAACAGCAACGGCAGCAACAGGCAGGCGGCCAGTCCGACGCGCAGCGCGATCAGCGGCAGCGGGCCGAAAGCCGGCGCGGCGACGCGCATGAACAGGAAAGACCCGCCCCACAGCGCCGCCAGCAGCGCGAGCCAAGCGAACTCCCGCCGCTGCCCGCTCACGCCGTCGCTTCCTCGCGGCTCAGCCGCGCGCTTTCCCAGCCTATCAGGTCCAGCTTGCGCTCCTCGCCCCAGCGGTAGCCGCCCAGCGCGCCCTCGGCGCGAATCACCCGGTGGCAGGGAATCAGCCAGGCCACCGGATTGGCTCCCACCGCGTTGCCCACCGCGCGCGCGGCGCCCGGCCGCCCCATTTTTCCGGCCAGCTGGCCGTAACTGAGCAGGCCGCCGTAGGGCACGGCCAGCAACGCCCGCCACACCTGGATCTGGAAATTGCTGCCCTGCACCCTGAGCGCCAGCGGCGGTCCGCCCGCCTCGGCCAGCGGATCGAACAAGCGGCCGCACAACGCGCGCGCCTGGCCAGGGATATGGCGCAGCGCGGCGCGCGGCCATTGCCCGCGCAGCCAGGCCTCCGCCTCCTCGTCCCCGGAAACAAACTGCAGCGCGCACACGCCGCGGGCGGTCTGCGCCAGCAGCGCCGGGCCGAAACGGGTGGCTTCGACGCTCCAGGCGATGTCCAGCCCGGCGCCGCCCTGCTGGTATTCGCCGGGCGTCATCGCCTCCAGCGTGACGAACAGGTCGTGCAAGCGGCTGCTGCCGGACAAGCCCAGCTCGTGCGACAGCGGCAGCAGGGAAGCGCCGGCCGCCAGCCGCGCCTTGGCCGCCTCGCAGGTCAGTTGCTGGATGAAGCGCTTGGGGCTGACGCCGGCCCAGCGGCTGAACAGCCGCTGCAGCCGCGATTCCGACAGATAAAGCGCGGCGGCCATGTCGGCCAGCTGCGGCTGCTCGCCGGCATGGGCGACCAGGTAGCGGATGGCGTCGCGGACGCGGGCGTAATCGCGGCCGGCTTCCTCGTCGGCATGCAAAAGGGCGTCCATTTCACGCGCTCCGGTTCAGCCGCAGCGCGTAGCAGCCGTGCGCGGGAAAACGCAGCATCGCGAACGCGATCTCCGGCCGCGCCTCCCAGCGCGCCAGCGTCGCCCCCGCCTCGCGCGTCGGCAGCAACACGGCTTCCAACATCGTCTGCCCGTCGTCATAAGCGCGCAGCGCCACGCCGTCGCCGAGGTAGGCATTATCTCCGGCTCGGCCCAGCAGCGCCGACAGTCCGGGCAAGGCGGGCGGCTGTGGCTCGCCGGCCAGGAAAATCGGCCCGTACTCGCGGTAGGGCCCGGTTTGGCGGAACGGACTGTAGCTCGCCAGGATCAGCGCCTCGCCCGGGCGGGCGCGGCGCAGCGCGTCGCGGCACGGTTCGCCGCCGGCCGCCGTCAGCCGCCGCACCGGCTGGCCGAGCGCGTCGACGCCTTCGCGCCGCGCGCGTTCGACGAAAACCGGGTCCAGGGTTTCCAGTTGCCAGGCCATGGCGCTCTCCTTCGTATCATTGCGATGTCCGAAGTCTATGGCGGCGCGCGCCCGGCGGCGACCCGATTCTTGCCGTTCCCGCTTCCGGGTCAACCGGCGTGCAGCAGCGAGTACTGGATCTCCGACAGCGCCTGCGGCACGCGGATGAAGGACAGCGGCTGTCCCAGCAAGCGCGCCATGTGCGAAGTGGAGAACAAGCCGCACAGCTCGTGGTGGCCGTTGGACGGATTCACTTCCACCACCAGCGCGTGCTGGCGGCCCAGATGCTGCATGGTGGCGACCAGCTGGCCGACATTGGCCGCCGCCACGTCGGCCAGGCTCAACGCGTCCAGCCGCCCGCGCGGCGTCATCACATCGGATACCTGGATGTCGGCGTAATGCTTGCCGTGCTCCTTCATGCACTGGATGGGACGCTCGCCGAGCAGGTCGACGGCGGTGACCAAGCCGAGCAGGCTGTCGTCGTCGTCGTGGACGAACAGCAGCCGGATGCCGTGGCTGACCATGCGCTGGTGGGCTTCGCGCAGATCGGCGTCGGCGCGTATGCCTATCGGATTGACCAGCTTCAGATCGGTCATCACGCTCAACGCCGGACTGTCCACGCCTATCGGCGGATGGGGCCGCTGGTCCAGTCTCACCAGGTCGGTGGTGCGCGGCAGAGTCAGTGTGGGCAAGGGAGAAAAATCTTTAGCCATGACGGCTCCTCGCAGGGCGACTCGAAAAGGGGAAAACGGGCTGGCCCGCCCAGTGCGGTCGACCCTGTTTTCAACTTAGCGGAACTTTGCGTTTACTATTGGCCTCATTAGTATGTTTGTTCTACTTTTGTAAAGATCCATGAAGCATAACGCCACCCACAAAACCCATGCCGGAAGATTTCGCCAACAGACGCTGGCCTGGATGCTGCCCGCCGCGCTGCTGATGGCCGGCCAGGCCCACGCCGAAGCCTGGTCCTATCCCGGCTGGCAAGACGGCGCCGACACCCGCGTCAAGGCGCAGGCGCTGCTGCAGACCCTGAACGCCACCCTGCTGAGCAATCCCAGCGCCACCCGCACGCTGCAGCAATGGTGCGGCGAACACAAATTGGCCGCCGAGGCCCGCATCCGCGCACTGCGCGACACCGCCACCCGCAAGCCGGCCGACGCCGAGATCCGCCGCCAGTTGAAGGTGGGCGCCGATGAGCCCATCGGCTACCGCCGGGTGCAGCTGGCCTGCGGCGACCGCGTGCTGTCCGAGGCCGACAACTGGTACGTGCCGTCGCGGCTGACCGCCGAGATGAACCGCCTGCTGGACACCACCGACACGCCGTTCGGCGCCGCGGTCAAGGCGCTGGACTTCACCCGCCGCACCGAAAGCGCGAAACTGTTGTGGTCGCCGCTGCCGCAGGGCTGGGAAACCCGTCCGCTGCCGGCCGGCGACGCCAAGCGCGGCCTGGACATCCCGGAACAAGTGCTGCAGCACCGCGCCGTGCTGTACAAGGACGGCAATACCCCGTTCAGCCTGGTGGTGGAAACCTACCGCCGCGACCTGTTCGCCTTCCCCCTGAACCCGCGCGAAGGCAGCCGATGAAAGCCCCAACCATCGCCGCCGCCTGCCTGGCGGCGCTGCTGCTGAGCCCGGCCGCCCAGGCCGACCGGCTGGACGATATCCTCGCCCGCGGCGAGCTGCGCGTAGGCACCACCGGCGACTATCTGCCGTTCAGCCGCCTGGATCCGGCCAGCGGTCAATACCGCGGCCTGGACATCGACATGGCCGCGGACCTGGCGCGGGCGCTGGGCGTGAAGCTGCAACTGGTGGCCACCAGCTGGCCGACGCTGATGCGCGACCAGCGCGACGGCAAGTTCGACATCGCGATGAGCGGCATCTCCATCAGCCTGGAGCGGCAGAAACAGGCGCTGTATTCCGCCGCCTACCTGAACGACGGCAAGACGCCGATCGCCCGCTGCGAGAACGCGGCCCGCTTCCAGACGCTGGAACAGCTGAACCGCAAGCAAACGCGGCTGGTGGTCAATCCCGGCGGCACCAACGAGCGCTTCGCCCGCCAACGCCTGCCGGATGCCGATTTGACGGTTTTCCCCGACAATAACCGCATTTTCCAGCAGATCATCGACGGCAAGGCCGACGCGATGGTAACCGACGCGGTGGAAACCCGCTACCAGCAGAAGCTGCATCCGGAACTGTGCGCCATCCATCCGGACAAGCCGTTCGACTTCTCGCAGAAAGCCTACCTGCTGCCCAACGACTGGCGCTGGAAAGCCTGGGTCGACCAATGGCTGAGCCAGCGGATGCAGGACGGCGGCTTCGCCAGACTGTCCGCCAAATGGCTGGGACAATGACGCCAACCATGAAAAAACCGCCCTTTCGGGCGGTTTTTCATTTTTAGGCCGCGCGGCCCGAAAAAAGCTTTGAGCGGCCGTCAGGAAGACAGCGCCTGGCGGATCAGCGCCAACATCCTTTCGCTGGCGCCGCGGTGGGCGTCGCGAAAGCGCGCGGCGCCCTGGCGCATCGCCTCGCCGGCGGCCGGATCATCCATCAGCGACAAGGCCGTCGACACCAGCTCGGCGGCGTCCCCCACCTGGCGGCCCGCGCCGGCGGCCAGAGAATCGGCGGCCGCTTGCTGGAAATTGAACACCGACGGGCCGAACAGCGCCGGCACGCCCATCTGGGCCGGCTCGATCAGATTGTGACAGCCGTAAGGCAGCAGGCTGCCGCCGATGAAGGCGACGTCGCACGCTCCCAGGTAGCCGAACATCTCGCCCATGCTGTCGCCCAACCACACCCGGGCATCGGCGGCGATGGCGGCGCCGTCGCTGCGGCGCTGCGGCTTCAGGCCGCGCTCGGCGGCCAATCTTTCCACCTGGTCCCAGCGTTCCGGATGGCGCGGCACCAGAGCCAGCAGCGCGTCGCCGACCGCGTCGCCGGCGGCCAGCCAGGCGTCCAGAATCAGCGCTTCCTCGCCGTCGCGGGTGCTCGCGCACAACAGCGTCGGCCGCCCGCCGACCCGCGCGCGGAAGTCAGCGGCAAGATGACGTTGCGATTCAGGCACTTCAATATCATATTTGCTGCTGCCGCAGACCGAAACATTCCGCGCGCCCAACTTCGTCAAACGCTCGGCATCTTCAGACGTTTGCGCGGCAACTGCGGTCAATTTCGCCAACGCCGGCGAAATCAGCCCGGCGATCTTGCGATAACCATTCAGCGATTTTTCCGACAATCTGGCATTGGCCAGCAGCAAGGGCACGCGCTGCGCCGCCGCGGCGTGGATCAGATTGGGCCAGATTTCGGTTTCCATCAGCACGCCGCAACGCGGCCGGTAGGCGCGCAGAAAATCGGTGGCGGCCTGTGGATAATCGTAGGGCAGGTAGCGGATCTCGGCGTCCGGGTACAGCTGCTCGGCGGTGGCGCGGCCGGTCGGCGTCATCTGGGTCAGCAACAGCGGCGCGTCCGGCCATTCGCGGCGAAGCGCGGCCACCAGCGGCTGCGCGGCGCGCGTCTCGCCTACCGACACCGCGTGGATCCAGATCGCGCCTCCCGCCTTGGGCGACAGGGCCTGGCCGAAGCGCTCATCCCAGTGCTCTAGGTAGGCCGACGCCTTACGCGCCCGCTTCCTCAGATAGCGCCGCACCAGCGGCGTCAGCGCGCGCCACAGGCCGTTGTACAGCGCCAGCTGCCAGCTCATGTCCAATCCCGCCGCGATTGCAGCGCCGCCAGCACCTCGTCCACGGTGGGACACTGGCCGATATTGCCCAGATTGGTCGCCCACGGCGTTTCCACCACGCCGGTCTGCTGCGGGTCGGTATCGGTGTAGATGGCGGCCACCGGCACGTTCAGCGCGTTGGCCAGGTGCACCAGGCCGGTATCCACGCCTATCACCGCGCTGGCGTGGCCCAGCAGCCCGGCGGCTTCGCCCAGGCTCATCTTGGGCGCCACCACCGCGGCCGGCAGCCGCGCGGCCAGGCGTTCGGCGCGCGCCTTTTCCTTGTCGCTGCCCCAGGGCAGCACGGTCACCATGTCATGGCCGGAAGACAATCGAGTCCCCAATTCCACCCAACGGGCCTCCGGCCATTCCTTGGAGGCGCGGCTGGTCGCGTGCAGCAGCACCGCGTAGCGGCCGCTGAGCATCCAGCTGGGCCGCTCGCCGGGCCGGACGCCGAACAGCGGCTGGCCTTCCGGCGCGTAGCCGAAGCTAAGGCCGAACAACTGCCGGTTGCGCGCGATCGCGGACAACTTGCGCGAAACCTTGTGCTTCTTGTCGTAGAACAGGCTGGCCAAGGCTTCGCGCGCGCTGCTCCAGTCCAGCCCGGCCAACGGCGCGCGCGCCCAGCGGGCCGGAATCGCGCTCTTGACCAGCCCCTGGCTGTCCAGCACCAAATCGAAGCGCGCGTCGCGCAGCTTTTGCTTCAAAGCCTTCAGTTCGCGCCAGGCGGCGGGCTGCCACAGGCGCCGGCGCCAACTGCGCCAGCTCAGCGTCAGCACTTCGTCCACCTGCGGGTGCAGGCGGGCGATGTCGGCGAAGCTTTCCTCGGTCAGCCAGCTCAAGCGGATATTCGGGTAATGCGTCTTCAGCTCGGTGATGGCAGGCCAAGTGTGGATAAGGTCGCCCATCGACGAGGTGCGCACAATCAGCACATTCATCATGGCGCGCATTGTACCCGAGCGGGGCTGTGGTTAACCACGTAAAATCCCTCGTGACGGGATGTGGATAAGCGGCTGTGAATAAGTCCGGCCGGATTTACCCACAATCTGCCCTGCCATTGCCCTATGCAATAATCCCATGCCTATCAACAGGACAAACCTATGAAGCAAAGGCCTTTTTAGCAATTGTCCACAGCAAAGTGCCACCTTCAGCAGTTTCATCATTTTATAGTTGCGTTAATGAAAAACCGCTGAGGTAGGCCAGGTTGGATACAAAAAAAGTCGTGCACAAGCCAGTCTGCAAAACCGGATCAACAACTGTGGACAACCATGAGTCTGCAGAAACCTCTAAAGTTATCCACAACTGCTCACCCAATTGCGAGCACGGCTGACAACAGGTTTTGGATAGAATCAAGCCATTGAAAATAAACGGATAAACGTACTTATCCACAAGAAGAAGCAACCTTCTACCAGTTTCATCATTTTATAAATGGGAATACATGAACAGATGCGAGTAGCAGTCAGCGCGGTGCTAATCACCAAGAATGCAGGCAAACAACTGGAACAATGTCTGCAGAAATTGAGCTTTGTGGACGAGATCGTGGTTGTGGATTCCGGCAGCAGCGATAGCACATTGGCAATAGCCTCCGCCTATCAGGCCAAAGTTATCCACCAGGAATGGCTGGGATTCGGTCCCCAGAAACAATTCGCGGTCAGCCAGGCCAGCCATGACTGGGTGCTGTGCCTGGATGCGGACGAATACCTGTCCGAAGAATTGTCCTTGTCTATCAATAGGATGCTGGAGAATCCACAGGCCGCAGCCTATCGCTTCCCGCGCTGCAACCGTTTCATGGGACGTTTCCTGAAACACGGCGAGGGCTATCCGGACTGGTCGCTGCGCTTGTTCGATCGCCGCCGCGCCCGCTGGTCCGACGACGCGGTGCACGAGTACGTGATCTGCGACGGGCCTGTGGAAAAACTGGCGGGAGACCTGATGCACGAGTCCGGCGAGGACATCGCGCTCTATTTATCCAAGCAGAACCGCTATACCTCGCTGCAGGCGGAACAGCTGTACAAGCGCGGCAAGAAGGTGGGCGCCGGCAAACTGCTGTTCAGTCCGCTGCTGCGCTTTTTCAAGTTCTATTTCGTCCGCCGCGGCTTCCTGGACGGCTTGCCGGGCCTGGTGCACATCTTGATCGGCTGCTTCAACAGCCATATCAAGTACGCGAAGCTGATCGAACTCCACCGGCTGAACAAGAACGGCTGACAAGCTTCTGAGCGACGGGGACGGATGCGGGCTGGCTCGCCGCGAGAAATGACGTTTGGTTTGTCTGCCGGATTCCCTTAGCATGGGGTTTTGCTTCGGAATCGGCCACATGAACCCCATTCTCATCCGCGCCATGACGGAAGCCGACATCGACGCGGTGGCGCGCTTGTGCGGCGACCTCGACTATCCGACCACCTCCGAGCAGCTGGCGTCCCGCTATGCGACGGCGCGGGACGCCGTCGACAACGAGATCTGGGTGGCGGAACGGGAGGGCGAGGTGGTCGGCTGGATCCACGGCCACGGCGGCCATCTGCTGCAAGCGGACAGCTATGTCGAAATCGGCGGCATCGTCGTCGATCCCGCCTGCCGCGGCCTGGGCATAGGCCGGCTGCTGCTGGAAGCCTGCGAACGGTGGGCGCATGAACGCGGCTACCCGCGCATCCGGCTGCGCTCCGGCATCCACCGCACCTGGGCCCACGCTTTCTACCACCGCATCGGCTACCAGCAGAAAAGCACCGGCATCACCTTCGCGCTCGATCTGCCGCGGCGGGATTGAGCGCGGCAGACTTGTCCACACGCTTCGAGGCCATACCATGCCCATTCGCTTTCCCGCGCCGCTCCAGCCCGGCGACGCCATCGCCGTCACCGCTTTTTCCTCCGGGGTCCATCCGCAGCTGCACGGCCGGCTGGACGACGCGCTGAACGAGCTGCGCGCGCGCGGCTACCGCGTGGTGGAGGGGGAGTGCCTGCGCGGCGAGAAACACGACGCCAGCGCTCCCGCCGCGGCGCGGCTGGCCGAATTGCGGCGCTTGCTGTTCGACCCCGGCATCCGCGCCATCCTGCCGCCCTGGGGCGGCGAGCGGGCGATCGAGCTGCTGCCGGGGCTGGATTTCGCCGCGCTGGCCGAGCTGCCGCCGAAGTGGGTGGCCGGCTTCTCCGACGTGTCCACGCTGATGGCGCCGCTGACGCTGCGCGCCGGCTGGGCGACGCTGCACGGCCCCAACCTGATGGATCTGCCCTTGAAGGATCGGGCATTCGGCAACGAAGCGCTGCTGGCGGCGCTGGAAACCGGCATGCCGCCGGCTCAGGCGCAGCATGGCCGCTATTGGCGCTGGGACGAGCCGGGCCGGCAGTTCGCCAACCGGGTGCGGCTGCTGGAGGGCGGAGCGGGGAAAATGGAGGGCAGATTGATCGGCGGCTGCCTGGACGTGCTGGCGCCGCTGCAGGGCACGCCGTATTTCGATCTGGACGCGTTCAAGGCGGAGCCGGCCATCCTGTACCTGGAAAACTGCGAACTCGCGCCCTGCGGCGTTTTAAGGGCCCTGGCGGGCCTGCGGCTGTCCGGCGCGCTGGATGGCCTCGCCGGGCTGGTATTGGGCCGCAGCAGCGGCCCTGACGCGGCCGACAGCGATGCTTTGAGCTATGAGGGGGCGTTGCGCGCCGCTTTGGACGGTTTGCCGTATCCGGTGGCGGTGGATGCCGACATCGGCCACGTGCCGCCGCAATGGAGCCTGCTCAACGGCGCCTGGGCGACGCTGGAGGTGTTCGGGGAGGGGGAGGCCAGGCTGGCGCAGCGCGCGGCGCGCTGAGGGCGTTTACAGCGCCATCCGGTAGAACACCACGCGCTCGGTTTCCTCGAAGCCCAGCGCCAGGTGCGCGTGCTGCGAGACCTGGTTGTCCAGGCCGGTGTCGGACGCGAGCTCGGCGCAGCCGCGGCGGATGGCCCAGTCCTTGGCCGCGGCCAGCAGCAGGGCCGCCATGCCGGCGCGCCGGTGTTCCGGGGCCACGTACAGGCCTTCGACGAAAGCCACCGGCGATGAGCGGGTGCCGTTGACGTAATCGCCGCGCAGCGCGAGCTCGATCAAGCCGACGGCCTCTTCTTGGCCGTCCTGAACGAGGAAGGCGGCGCAGCGGCGGACATCGGCGCTCTGGGCGTCGATTTCCTCCTGGTGCCTACCCCGCGGGCAGTGCGGCCACAGCGCGGCGCGCAGGGCCAGCCAGGCGTCCGGATGGGAGGCGGCGGTGACGACGCTCATATCGACTCGAACTCCGGCTGCGGCAGGTGATGGCGCTGCACCAGGATCTTATCCACCCGGGTGCGGTCCATGTCCACTACCTCGAAGCTGAAGCCGTTCCATTCGAAACGGTCGGTGACGCTGGGCACGCGGCCCAGCTGGTACAGGATCACGCCGGCCAGGGTGTGGATGTTGCCGCCGGCCTCGCCGGGCAGCTGGGCTTCCAGCTCGAAGAACTCGCGGAAATGCTCCAGCGACACCATGCCGTCCACCAGCCAGCTGCCGTCTTCTCTCTGCACGATTTCGTCGATTTCGCCATCGATGTCTGGAAGATCGCCGACGATGGCTTCCATCACATTGTTGATCGACACCAGGCCTTCCAGCTCGCCGTACTCGTCCACCACCAGCGCGCTGTGGCTGCGCGCCTGCTTGAACTGCTCCAGCAATTGCATCAGCGAGCAGGTGGACGGCACGTACAACGGCGGCGACAGCTCGGCGGCGAAGTCCAGCGGCTCGCCGCGCAGCAGGCGGTCCAGCAGGGTCTTGGCGTTGAGCACGCCTATCACCTGGTCGGTGTCGCCGCGGCAGACCGGAAAATGGCTGAATGGATAGGCCAGCAACAGCTCGCGATTGCGTTCCGGTCCGTCTTCCAGGTCCAGGATCACCACGTCCTTGCGCGGCGTCATCACCGCCGACGCCTTGCGGTTGTCCAGGCGGAAGATGTTTTCCACCAGTTCCTGTTCGGCGCGGTCGAACACGCCTTCGTCGGCACCCTGTTCCATCAGCGTGCGGATTTCGTCTTCGGTGATGGACGGCTCGTCGCTCTTCTTGGCGCCCAAGAGGCGCAGCAGGCCGTCGGTGACGCGGCTGAACACCTGCACCAGCGGGCCGCTGGCGCGCGACAGCAGCAGCATCGGCCGCGCCAGCGCCATCGCCACCCGTTCCGGGTTAAGCAGCGCCAGCCGCTTGGGCACCAGTTCGCCCAGGATCAGCGACAGCGTGGTGATGAACAACACCATCAGCGCCACCGACAGCGGCTTGCTGTACGGCGCCAGCAGCGGCGCGTCCAGCAGCGCGCCGCGGAGATGCTCGGACAGCGCCGCCTCGCCGTAGACGCCGGACAGGATGCTGATCGAGGTGATGCCGATCTGGACAGTGGACAGGAAGCGGGTGGGCTCGGAAGCCAGCGCCAGCGCGGCGCGGGCGCCCTTGTGGCCGTCTTCGGCCTTTTGCAGCAGCCTGACCTTGCGCGAGGAGACGATGGCGATCTCGGCCATCGCGAACACGGCGTTCAACAGGATCAGGCCCAGCAGCAGCAGGATTTCCACGATGAGAGCGGGGGAGTGGAGGAGCTACTAGCTTAGGGCAAGCGGCCCGCCGCGCAAAGCGGCGCGGCGGAGCCGTTTCAGAACAGGGCGTTCCGCGCGGCCGGCGCCGCTTCCCAGCGCACCGGCTGGCGGCCGCGGGCGATCAGCCAGGCGTTGACCTGGGAGAAGTGGCGGCAGCCGTGGAAGCCGCGGCTGGCGGACAAGGGCGACGGGTGGGCGGCTGTTAGCACCAGGTGGCGGCCGGCGTCGATGCGCTCGGCCTTGCTCTGCGCCCAATTGCCCCACAGCAGGAACACGCAGCCGGGGTTGTCGCGGTTGACGGCGTCGATCAGCGCGTCGCTGACAGACTGCCAGCCGAGCTTGCCGTGGCTGCCGGCCTTGTCCCGCTCGACGGTGAGCACGCTGTTGAGCAGCAGCACGCCCTGCTGCGCCCAGTGGCTGAGGTCGCCGCAGGCGGGAATGCCGTGGCCGAGGTCGGCCGCCAGCTCCTTGTAGATGTTGCGCAGGGACGGCGGCACGCGCGCGCCGTCCGGCACCGAGAACGACAGGCCCATCGCCTCGCCGTCGCCGTGGTAGGGGTCCTGGCCCAGGATCACCACCTTGACGTCGGCCGGCGCGGCGAAGGTCAGCGCGTTGAACACCTGGGGCGGGGGCGGAAACAGCGTCTTGCCGTCGCCTTGCTGCAAGGCCAGCTGGCGGTCGATTTCGGCCAGGCGGGCGGCGATGGCGGGCTGGCCCAGCACCGTTTCCCAGGCGGGGTGGACGCGGGCGAGGGCGGGAGCGAGGTAGGTCAGAGAAGACATATCGGGTTCTTTGCTATGGATCGCCAGGCGGTTAACGTGGCTTGGAAAGATGGCTGCGCGATTCGTTCCAAAACAAAACACCGCCCGAGGGCGGTGTTTGTAGGCGACGCGCCGTCCAGCATCAATACCGGGCGACGGCCGGGTCCACCTGGGTCGACCAGGCGTCGATGCCGCCCTGCAGATTAATCACGTTGTCGAAGCCGGCGTTCAGCAGGAACAGCGCCACCTGGGCGCTGCGCATGCCGTGGTGGCAGATGGCGACGATGGGCGCGTCGTCCGGCAGCTCGCTCATCCGGATCGGGATCAGATTCATCGGGATGTGCACGCTGCCTTCGATGTGCGCCAGCTGGTATTCCCAGCCTTCGCGCACGTCCAGCAGCACCGGGCGCGCGGCCTGCGGATCGGCCAGTTGCGCGGCCAGCGCCGGGGCGGTGATTTCGCGCAGCATGATCAGAAGCTGAAACGGGCGGGTTCAACCGCCTCGAATTTCTTCAGCCGCTCGACACAGGTCTCGAACAGCGCGGTTTCGCGGAAGCTGGTGTCGGTTTCGCGCTCGATCAGCTTGCACGCCATCACCGGCAGATCGCCGGCCACCAGGATCAGGCGGCCGCCGACGGCCAGCTGGTCCTTCAGTTCTTGCGGGACTACCGGCAGCGAGCCGCCGACCACGATCACGTCGTAAGGCGCTTGCTCGGCCAGGCCCAGCACGCCGTCGCCCTCGACCAGGGTGACGTTGGCGACGCCGGCCTTCTTCAGGTTGGCGGCCGCGCGCTCCTTCTGCGCCGGATCGATTTCCACGCTCACCACCTGCTTGCCCATCTTGGCCAGCAGCGCGGTCAGGTAACCGCTGCCGGTGCCGATTTCCAGGATCTTGTCGCTCGGCTGGATGGCGGCGTCCTGCACCAGGCGCGCTTCCATCTTCGGCTGCAGCATCTTGCTGCCGTTGGGCAGCGGCAGTTCGGTGTCGACGAAGGCCAGCTGGCGCTGATTGTCGGCGACGAAGTCCTCGCGTTTCACGTGAAACAGCAGATCCAGCACGTTGGTATCCAGAACATCCCACGGACGAATCTGCTGTTCGACCATGTTGAAACGGGTTTTTTCGAAATCCATCAACTTAAACTCCGGAGGGCTGGGAGTCCGCTCCGCCCATGGAGGACAGCGTCGGCGGCAAGGACTCGTGTGATGACGATACAGTCTGCTGACAAAGTGAATTGGTGCGATTTTACAGAACCCGGCAGAGCCGGGCCCCGCCACATAAGTGCTTGAGTCCGCAGCCTGACCATTGAATCCCAATCGCTCCGCTGAGCGAATTGAAAATTCGCACGCATGCCGCCCTCTTAAACCTGCAAGGGAGCCTCGCCTTCTCGAAGGCGAGATGCTTTGTCAACAATCTAGATTGCTTGCGATTATCCCATATTTGCCTTACCTTCACACGGCATCGCTAGGGGTCCTGCGCCTGGCGTTCGGCGCAGATGGCCACCAAAGTGTAGGCCATGGAGCCGGATGACGGAGCGCGGGTGAGAAATACCCTTGGAACCTGACCCGGATAATACCGGCGTAGGGAAGCGTCACCTGCCATACCGGCCCATTCGGGCCCGCAGCCGGCCATGCCGGACCGCTCCTTGCGCCGCTTCATCGCTTTTGGAGACCCGCCCGATGAACGCGCCCGTGAACAAGCAGATGGTGGTGGACGCCGCCGCCGTCCAGCCTTTGCCCAACTCCCGCAAGATTTATGCAGCAGGCAGCCGCCCGGACATTCAAGTGCCGATGCGCGAGATCCGCCAGGCCGACACGCCGACCCAGTTCGGCGGCGAAAAGAACCCGCCCATCTTCGTCTACGACACCAGCGGCCCCTACAGCGATCCGGCCGTCCGCATCGACATTCAGAGCGGCTTGGCGCCTTTGCGCGCCGGCTGGATCGCCGAGCGCGGCGATTGCGAGCGGCTGGACGGCCTGTCCAGCGAATACGGCCGCGCCCGCGAGGCCGATCCCAAACTCGCCGAGCTGCGCTTCAATCTGCAGCGCAAGCCGCGCCGCGCCAAGGCCGGCCGCAACGTCAGCCAGATGCACTACGCGCGCCGGGGCATCGTCACGCCGGAGATGGAGTTCGTCGCCATCCGCGAAAACCTGAACCGCCGCGCCTATGTGGAATCGCTGCAGGCCGCCGGCAACCAGCGGCTGCTGGACCTTATGACGCGCCAGCACAAGGGCCACAGCTTCGGCGCCAACCTGCCGGAGGAGATCACCCCGGAATTCGTGCGCCAGGAAGTGGCCGCCGGCCGCGCCATCATCCCGGCCAACATCAACCATCCGGAATCCGAGCCGATGATCATTGGCCGCAACTTCCTGGTGAAGATTAACGGCAACATCGGCAATAGCGCGGTAACGTCGTCCATTTCCGAGGAAGTGGACAAGATGACCTGGGGCACGCGCTGGGGCGCGGACACCATCATGGACCTGTCCACCGGCAAGAACATCCACGAAACGCGGGAGTGGATTCTGCGCAACAGTCCGGTGCCGATCGGCACCGTGCCCATCTACCAGGCGCTGGAAAAGGTCAACGGCAAGGCCGAGGACCTGAGCTGGGAAATCTTCCGCGACACGCTGATCGAGCAGGCCGAGCAGGGGGTCGACTACTTCACCATCCACGCCGGCGTGCGCCTGGCCTACGTGCCGATGACCGCCGGCCGCATGACCGGCATCGTGTCGCGCGGCGGCTCCATCATGGCCAAGTGGTGTCTGGCGCATCACCGCGAGAATTTCCTCTACACCCATTTTGAAGATATCTGCGAAATCATGAAGGCCTACGACGTGGCCTTCAGCCTGGGCGACGGCCTGCGCCCGGGCAGCGCCTGGGACGCCAATGACGAGGCGCAGCTGTCCGAGCTGAAAACGCTGGGCGAGCTGACCGAGATCGCCTGGAGGCACGATGTGCAGGTGATGATTGAAGGCCCGGGCCACGTGCCCATGCAGCTGATCAAGGAGAATATGGATAAGGAGCTGGAGTGGTGCCGCGAGGCACCGTTCTACACCCTGGGTCCGCTGACCACCGACATCGCGCCAGGCTACGACCACATCACCTCGGCCATCGGCGCCGCGCAGATCGGCTGGTACGGCACCGCGATGCTGTGCTACGTGACGCAGAAGGAGCACCTGGGCCTGCCCAACAAGAATGACGTCAAGGAAGGCATCATCACCTACAAGCTGGCGGCGCACGCGGCGGACCTGGCCAAGGGCCATCCCGGCGCGCAGATCCGCGACAACGCGCTGTCCAAGGCGCGCTTCGAATTCCGCTGGGAAGATCAGTTCAACCTGGGCCTGGACCCGGACAAGGCGCGCGACTTCCACGACGAGACGCTGCCGAAAGATAGCGCCAAGGTCGCGCACTTCTGCTCGATGTGCGGCCCGCACTTCTGCAGCATGAAAATCACCCAGGACGTGCGCGAATACGCGGCCAGCCAGGGCATAGGCGAGCAGGACGCGCTGCGTGAGGGGATGCGGGAAAAATCGATCGAGTTCGTCAAAGGCGGCAGCAAGCTGTATGACAAAGTCTGATCAATAGGCTAATTTTAGTATTTTAATGATTTTTTTGGCATAAAATGTTATCGGGTCGGCTTGTGAGCCGGCCCGTTTTCCATTTGGATCGCCAATACATGCTGAAATCGTTTTTTGCCGCCGTGGAGACGGGCGGCGCCGCCGTGGCCACCCGTCTGTCGAATCCACGCCTGCAGTCCGGCGAAACGCTGCGCGGAGAGGTGAGGGTCAGCGGCGGAGCAGTCGACCAGCGCATCGCCAAAATAGAACTGCTGCTGCTGGCCGAGGCCGCAGGCGAGCGCGGCGGGGAAACCCTGTTGCTGGCCAGCCTGCCGGTCAGCGGCCCGTGCCGGATTCCGGCCGGCTGCGAATGGCGCTTGCCGTTTCTGCTGCCGTTGCCGGAAGCGACGCCGGTCAATTGCCACCCGGCCCTGGGCGGCGAGCCGCTGGTGTGGGTCCATACCGATCTGGCCTTGGGCCAGGCGCGGGACGCCGGCGACAGCGACCGGCTGCAGGTGTTGCCGCCGCCGCGCATGGATGCCCTGTTGCAGGCTTTTTCCCGCCTGGGCTGGGAGTTGGCGGGCGCGGGGATGGAAGCCGGCATCGCCTATGTCGGCGGCGTCGCCGGCTTGCTGGGCTGCTATCAGGAATGGGTGCTGAGGCCGCGCGACGCCGGCTGGAACTGGAGCCAGATCCGGCTGACCCTGGTTCCCGACAGCCATGGGGTTGTCTATGTATGGGTGGAGATCGCCGGCGATGGCCGCGATTATTGCCTGAGCCTGAGGATGGAGCCGGGTTGGGAAGAGGTCGACTGGACGGCGGAGATTCGCGCTAGGCTGGGCTTGTGAGCGCGTATAACCGGCCGATGGGGCTGGTTTGGCGTTCGTTGCGGCACAGAGGCGGCGGCGGCGGTCTAGCATGAGGGGATGAAACCTGCTTAGGGAGTCGAGGATGGACACCAGCAATCATTTGTTGCCCGGCCTGTTTCGCCAGCTGGGTTTGCCGGACGAGCCCGCCGCCATCCGGGCCTTCATCTCCAGCCACCCGCTGCCGCCGCGCGTCGCCCTGGTCGAGGCGCCGTTCTGGACGCCGGCCCAGGCCGCCTTCTTGAGCCAGGCGCTGGAATGCGACGCCGAGTGGTGCGAGGCGGCGGACGAGTTGGCGGTGCTGTTGCAGCAGGGCGAGGGCTGATGGTTGTGGATAAACAGGGAGGCGCGCGGCGGCTTGTGGATAAGGCTGCTAACAAAACCCCTGATCCTGCGTTGCGCCTGCTTGTCGTAATGAGTGCTACCTGTGTCGGCGCGCCTTGGCTCAGGTTCTCTGCGAGGTTTTGTCAGAGGCTTTAAGTCGCCTCATGCTGCCGGATGCGCAGGAAGCCTTGTGCCGCCGCCATCCGGTGAAGGCGGTGTATCTGACGCCCCTCCACCAGTTTCCCGCCGCGCTGATGGCGTCGGCCGAGCGTTACGATTTTCACATCATCGAGGACGACTATGACCACGAGTTACACTTCGACCATCGGCCGATGCAGCCGCTGGGCCGGCCGGCGCGTGGCGTACGTCGGTTCGCTGTCCAAGGTGCTGGCGCCGGGGTTGAGAGTGGGTTACGCCGACCTGGGGGGCCCGAGCCCTGTGTGGACAGATGGCCAGTTTCGACGCGGGAAGGTAGTTATCTGGATTGAATAGCGAAAACCTGACATATAGCTTTAAGAAGATATCGTCGTTCTGGGGAACGGGATGAAACAAACCGATCAGACCCTGCTGGAACAATTGCGCATTACCGAGTTCGAGATTGAGCAGCGCAAGCAATTGTTTGAGTTGGAACCGCGCGACGAAATGCTGCTGCGCGCCGCCGGCCATTTGGTGGAGTCGCATCTGGAAGAACTGGTGACGCGTTTCTACGAGTTGCAGACCAGCACGCCGGAGATCGCGCTGTTGATCGGCGACGCCGACACCCTGCAGCGGCTGCGAAACGCCCAGCGCCGCTATGTGATCGACCTGTTCAGCGGCGTCTACGACCTGGAATATGTGAACAACCGGCTGCGCATCGGCCTGGTGCACAAGCGCATCGGCGTCGAGCCCAAGCTGTACCTGGCGGCGGTGCAATCGTTGAAGACGTTGCTGTCTGCCCAGGTCTGCGAACTGATTCCCGACATTGAAGTGAGAGGACATACCTTGCTGGCGTTGGACAAGCTGGTGATGTTCGACGTGGCGCTGGTTTTCGAAACCTATATCCGCAGCTTGGTGGCCGAGATCGAAACCTCGCGCAACAAGTCCGAGCAGTACGCGCGTTCGCTAGAGGAAAAAGTGGTGATCCGCACCCGCCAGTTGGAGGAGTTGTCGCGCACCGACCCGCTGACCGGCCTGCTTAACCGGCGCTACCTGGACGAGACGCTGACGCGGGTGCTGCGCAGCGCGCAGCGCCGTCACGAGAAGGTGACGCTGGTGTATCTGGACATCGACGATTTCAAGCAAATCAACGACAGCCAAGGCCACCAGCAGGGGGATGAGGTGCTGCGCCGGCTAGGTGAGGTGATCAATCGCATTACGCGAGTCGAAGATGGAAGTTTTCGCTACGGCGGTGACGAATTCTGCATCGTATTGCCCAATTGCGACCGCAAACAGGCGGAGGGCGTTTTTCTCATCCGCCTGAGCGAGGAACTGGCTACGGCGCTGCCGGGCGTGACCCTGAGCGTGGGTTGTTCGGAAACCGGTCCGGATGATTTCATGCCGCCGGAAGAGCTGCTGGGCAAGGCCGACCAGTGCATGTATGAGATGAAGCAGCGCCACCGGATGGATCTGGCCGCCGGGCCGAGCAAGCTGGCGGACAAGACCGACGAAAAAGCCAGCGAGGAGCAGCCCGTAGTCGGCCGCTAGAGCCGGCGCACCTGGTCGCGCCCCGACTGCTTGGCCAGATACAGGGCCTGGTCGGCCTTCTGCTGGGCATCGGCGAAGTCCTGCTGCCGGCAATGCCATTCATGCACGCCGGCGGAAAAGGCGCAGCGCAGTTCCGGCTGCTTGGGCAGCGGCGCCAGTTGGCGAAAGGCCTGCAGCAGCCGCTCCGTCGCCAGCATCCCGTCCTTGATGTCCGCGTCCGGCATCAGCAGGCAGAACTCCTCGCCGCCATAGCGGATCAGCATGTCGTTGTCGCGGATGCCGCCCCGCAGCACGGCGGCCAGCACCTGCAGCACCGCGTCGCCGGCCGGATGGCCGTAGCGGTCGTTGACCGACTTGAAATGGTCGATGTCCAGCATCACCACGCAGACGCGCTCCACCGACGCTTCCAGCGTGCGCAGCCAGTATTGCAGCGCGCGGCGGTTGCCGGCGCCGGTCAGCGGGTCAAAGTTGGCCGCGTCTTCCAGCCGGTTGTGCTGGCGCTGCAGCACGATGTTGAGAAAACCCACTGCGCCGCACACCTGGGCGGCGGCGGCGAAAGCCAGCGCCAGCTGGTGCAGCTGGTCCAGGCTGTCAGGCGCGGCGGAGGTTTGCAGCCGGAGGTAGAAATCGCTGGCGTCTCGCCAGACGAACAGCAGCGCGCCCAGCAGGAACAGCAGCGCGGTGGGGCTGAAGCGGTTGCGGCTGACCAGCCGCTCGGCGCGCTGGTACAGCCAGGCCGCGGCCAGGTAGAGCAGCGGAATCTCGGCGCTTTCCAGCGCCAGCATCAGCGGGCGGTAGGGCAACAGCTTGTCCAGCGTGGAAACCAGGCCGACGGCCAGCCACAGCCAGTTGGGCGGCTTCAGTCCGGTGACGCGGGCGATGATGGTCAGCTGCAGCGCGATGCCGGCGTTGCTCATGCCGCTGCCCAGCGCCAGCCGCAGCATCTCTCCCTTGCCGGGTTCGACATAGCCCTCCACCAGCATGCCGGCGGCCAGCAGCAGCGAGGCCTGCAGCCAGCGGCGCCGCGCCCGGATGAGGTCGGAGCGCACGCTGTGCTGCCAGGTGATGAGACCGATGCTGGCGACTGCCAGCGAAACCATGATCAGCAGGGAATTGGACATGCGCGCCTGTTGCGGAAGGATGAAACCATCGTCTCATCCTAGCAAAGGGGTTTTCGCGCTGTCACGGTCAGAAGCGGGCGGTCACCTTGCGGCGCACGCTGTAATCGGGCCGCAGGCTGGCTTCGGCGTCCAGGAAATAGCGGTTGCTGTCCAGCATGAAATGCGGATCGTTGCTGGGCTCGGGGTCGGACCAGCGCTGGAACAGGCTATCCACCTGGCCGGGGAGACGGCAGGCCGCCAGCTCGGAGCGGAACGGGCGCTCGCCGAAGACGCGGGCGATCTCCGCCAACAGTTGCAGGTGCGGGGCGCGGGTGTCGCGCGGCAACAGCAAGACCAGCAGGCTGCGCACCGGCTCTCCGTCCAGGGCGTCGAAATCCAGTCCCCGCTTCAGGCTGATAAACAGCGCGCGCACGTCGGCCAGGCCGGCGATGCGGGCGTGCGGCAGCGCCAGGCCGTGGCCCAGCGCCGTGCTGCCGGTTTCCTCCCGCTGCTGCAGCGCGGCCTGCAGCGCCGGCGCGTTCAGCGCGTGTCGCTGGCCCAACTGGCGGGCGGCGTATTCGAACAGCTGGCGTTTATCCGATATGTCGACGTCCAGCAGGATATCGCTGCCGCGGCAGATGTCGGCCAGGGTTTGCATGGACCTTCTCCTGTATGGTGGATGCAGGCTCATGCTAGGTCGGCGTGTCTAAATTGAATCTAAATAAACGGCGGCTGGACATCAAAATCTCGTTAACGCTATTCCTTCTTCGGCAGGATGGCACCCTTGAGCGCCGACGCCTGTTCCTTCAGCTTGTCCATCTGCTGTTGCACCTCGGGATTCTGGGCGGCGGCGGAGGCAGCGAGCTTGGCCGCGCCGATCGCGGCGCTGGCCTGATCCTTCAGTTGGCCGAGCGGCGCGCTGGCGCTGTCCACGCCCTGGTGCACGCTGCCGATGGCGGCCGACGCGGCCTGTTGCAGCTGGGTGGTCTGTTGCTGGTTGCAGCCGGCGAGCAGCAGCGCGCTGCCGGCGGCGAGCATCACGATACGCATGGTTTTGTCCTAAGCGTTGAAAGATGCTGTTAAAGAGCGGAATAAGGGGACGCAAGTTCCATTTTGTCGGACAGCCAGGCCGGAATGACATTGGCAATGCGGGCATTTGGGTTTAAGTTGATGTCTCCCCTTTACCGCCACGGAGTCCCGGATGATCACCGTCAGCGTCACTTATCCCCAGCGCGCCGGCGCGCGTTTCGATTTCGACTACTATCTGCGGCAGCACATGCCGATGGTGCAGCAGCTGCTGGGCAATGCCCTGAAGGGCGCCAGGGTGGACCGCGGCCTGTCCGGCGCCGAGCCCGGCAGCGCGCCCGATTACGTCGCGCAGGCGACGCTGCTGTGCGAATCGACGGAGGCTTTCCAGCAGGCCTTCGGCCCGGTGGCCGCGCGCATCATGGGCGACATTCCCAACTACACCGACATCCAGCCCGTGATCCAGTACAACGAAGTGGCGCTGTGGGACGAGCGCCAGCCCGGCGTCAGCGGCTGGTACGCCAACGCGCAATAGGCGCTAGCAGCCTGTTCTGAAGTCTCGCAGACGCGCAGCCGGCATTCAACAGGTTCTCAGGCCAGGATGCGCTGGGCCAAGTCTCCCGGGGCCTGGCCGATGGCCAGCCGCGGCGCGCCGTGCCAGGCGGCCATCCGGCAGAGCGCGGCGGACAGGTCGTCGGCCAGCCGCTGGCTGACGCGGATACCCGGCTCCAGATGCAGCGACTTGACCTCGAACACGCCTTCCTTGCGGTGGGCCTTGGCGTCCAGCCGGCCCACCAGCTTGCCGCGGTTGAGGATCGGCAGGGTGAAGTAACCGTAGCGGCGCTTGGGCGCCGGCGTGTAGCACTCGATCTTGTAATCGAAATCGAACAGCTCCAGCGCGCGCTTGCGGTCCCACACCAGCGGGTCGAACGGCGACAGGATGGCGGTGTTGCCGCTGCTCAGCCTGTCCGCCGCGGCCAGTTCCAGTTCGGCGGCCAGGCTGGCGTGGACGAAGGCGTCGTGGCTCCAGCCTTCCACCCTCGCCGGGATCAGCTCGCCCTTGTCGGCCAGGCCGTGCAGCAGCTCGCCGTACGGCGCGCGCTTGAGCCGGTAGTAGTCTGCCGCCCAGCCGGGCTTGACCACGCCCAGCGCGCGGCAGCTGTTGCGCACCATGTCCAGCTGCGCGTCTTCCGGCGACGGCAGGTCGCGCGCGTCGTCCCAGCCGGGCAGCACCCGCTCTGCCAGGTCGTAGACGCGTTGGAACCCGCGCCGCTCCTTCACCATCAGCCGTCCCAGCGTGAACATCACTTCCAGGTGGCGCTTCTCCGGCTTCCAGTCCCACCAGCCGTTGCCCTTGCCGCCCTTGCGCTCGAAATCGGCCGAGCGCGCCGGGCCGTGGGCGCGGATGTGCTCGATGATGGCGTCGATGTCGGCGCGGTGCTGGTCCAGCCAGCGCTGCGAGTATTTCCAGCCCATGCTTTCGGCGTTCAGCATCCGGTGGCGCAGCAGCCGGTAGTCTTCCGTCGGCACGAAACAGGCTTCGTGCGCCCAGTATTCGAACAGCGCGCCCTCGGCCAGCAACTGGTCCAGCCAGGCCGGGTCGTAGGCGCCGATCCGGCTGTACAGCACCAGGTAGGGGCTGCGCGCGACCACGCTGATGGTATCGATCTGCAGCAGCGCCATGCGGCGGATGGCGGCCAGCGCGTCGGCCTTGGCCGCCTTGCGGCGCGGGGCGGCGAGCAGGCCCTGGGCGGCCAGTTGCAGGTGGCGGGCGTGTTGCAGCGACAGGTGGAGAGTCATGGCCGAACCGGGAAGCGACGGGAAAAACGACTATACCAGCGGCGACCGTCTCTGTGTAATGCCAAAGGCATGACAAGCCGGCGCGCTTGTGGCAGGGTGGACAGTCCGTTTTCCACCCGGAGCAATGGCCATGATCAGCCATATCGACCACATCGTCCTGACCGTGCGCGACATCGAGGCGGTGGCGGCGTTTTATCAGCGCGCGCTGAAGCTGGAAGCGGTGACCTTCGGCAACGGCCGCCGCGCGCTGCGTTTCGGCAACCAGAAGATCAATCTGCAGTCATTGGGCCAGGAGACCCGCAATCATGCGGCGATCGGCTCCGGCGACCTGTGCCTGATCGCCGCCATTCCTTTGCCCGAAGTGATCGAGAACCTGAAGCGCGAGGGGGTGGCCATCGTCGAGGGGCCGATCACCCGCAGCGGCGCGATGGGCCCCATCACCTCGGTGTATTTCAACGATCCTGACGGCAATCTGGTGGAAGTCAGCAGCTACAGCTTTTGACCCTCTGGACGGAAGCCCGCGCAGATGGCGGAGGCGGGACAGGAATGATGCCGAATGGTTTGGATACTGTCTTTTTTATGTTATTGAAATGAAATGGCGCTTGTCGTTTAATTCAACGTCATTGCCGGATGGCCGGCGATTCAACCCGGACGCCGGACATGTGCCGGCGCCCATTCTCAGGGCGATTTCATGGACAGCAGCAAGGCAGTGATTCAACGCTTCAACCGCGAGGTGATAGAAAACCGCGACATGGGGGCATTCGCCGAATTGGTGGCGGCCGATTTCGTCAATCACTCGGCCCCGCCCGGCGTCCCCTCGGGGCCGGACGGCTTCGCTGGCTTCTTCACCGGCATGCTGCATCCGGCCTTGTCCGACATCCGCGTGCACATCCATGAGCAGATCGAGGAAAACGGTAAGGTGGTGACGCGCAAGACCATAGAAGCCACCCACACCGGCGCCTTCTTCGGCCAGGCCGCCAGCGGCAAACGCATCGCCATCAACGCGATGGACATCGTGGTGGTGCGCGACGGCAAGTACGCCGAGCACTGGAGCTGCGCCGACCTGTACGGCGCGCTGGCCCAGATCCGCGGCGCCTGAGCGCGCTCAATCGTCGCGGCCGGCGTTGAGGACGTCCCGCACCAGCCTGTCGTAGCTGCCATCCTTGCGCATGCCTTCCAGCGCCAGGTCGAAGCGGGTCAGCAGCGCCTGCTGCTGCGAATGTTTGTTGATGGCGAGATAGGAGTGGTTGGCCGCCAGCGCTTCCGCCGACAGCGCGAAGCCATGGTAGCCGCCCTCCCGCAGCGCCAGCTGCAGCGGTTCGCGTATGCCCAGCACCACGTCCAGCCGGCCCAGCTTCAACTGCTGCAGATTTTGCTGGTCGCTGTCGCCGTCGAAGGCGGTGAACTTGCGGTCTTTGCGGGCCTGGTCGAAGGCGTCGCCATAGCTCCAGCCGGCCATCACCCCCACCCTTTTGCCGTTCAGGTCCTCCAGCCGGCGGTAGGACTGGCCGTTCGCGCGCGGGTAGGCCATGACCACCCGTTCGGTGAACAGCGGCTGGCTGAAGTCGAACAGCTTTTCCCGGCTGGCTGTCTTGATGATGCCGCCGGCGGCGGCGCTGCCGCCGCGCAATTCCTGCAGCGCCATGCGCCAGGATACGGCGCGCAGGGTGACGGCGATGCCGGCGCGTTCGCAGGCCTTGGCGACCAGCAAGGGATAGAGCCCGGCCGCGCCCGGCTTGCCGGCGTACATCAGCGGGGGGTTGCTGGCGTCGAAGTCGACGATCAGGCCGGGCGGCTCGCCGGCGCGGCTGGCTAGGCAGGCGGTCAGCAACAGCAGCGACGCCAGCGCCTTGCGGAAAAACATCGGCCGCATCGGGACGGGCTCTTGGAGGTGGTCACTGTTGCAGCATAGTACCTGCGGCGGGCGGGCAAGAAAAAACGGAACCCGAGGGTTCCGTTGTCGCTGCCATGCCGGTGGCGCCTTACGGATAGACGATGCGCAAGAGATTGGTGGAGCCGGGGGTTCCGAAGGGCACGCCGGCGATGATCACCATCGGCTTGCCCTGCTCGGCCAGGCTGAGCTTGGTCGCGCAGAAGGTGGTTTTCACCACCATGTCTTCCAGGTTTTCGGCGTCCGGTCCGTGGTAGGCGACCACGCCCCACACCAGCGTCAGCCGGCGCGCGGTTTCCAGCTTGGGCGAGATGCCCAGGATGGGGGTGGACGGGCGTTCGCGCGCCAGCGACAGACAGCTGGCGCCGCTGGTGGTGAAGGCGACGGCCACGGTGACCGGCAGCAGGGTGCTGACCTTGCGCACGCAGGCGGCGATGGCGTCGGTGCGGTCCGGCTCGTCGGCGGCGCTGTAGTCCAGCGCCATCACCTTACGGTAGTCGGGCGCGCTTTCCACGCGGCGGATGATGCGGTCCATGATCTGCACCGCTTCCAGCGGATACTGGCCGGCGGCGGTCTCGGCCGACAGCATCACCGCGTCCGCGCCTTCGTAGACGGCGGTGGCCACGTCGTTGGCTTCGGCGCGGGTCGGCGTCGGCGCGGTGATCATCGATTCCAGCATCTGGGTGGCGACGATCACCGGACGGCCCAGGTGGCGGCAGTGGTGGACGATGCGGCGCTGCGCCACCGGCACGTCTTCCGGCGGCAGCTCCACGCCCAGGTCGCCGCGGGCCACCATCACGCCGTCGGCCAGCGTGGCGATGGCCTCCAGGTCGTCCACCGCCGACGGCTTCTCGATTTTGGCGACGATGCCGGCGCGTTTGCCGATGATGCCGCGCAGTTCCTTGACGTCGGCCGCGGTCTGGACGAAGGACATCGCCACCCAGTCGGCGCCTTCCTCCAGCGCGAACTCGGCGTCCTTGCGGTCCTTGTCGGTGATGGCCGACAGCGGCAGCACGGTGTTGGGCAGGTTGAAGCCCTTGTTGCTGGACAGCTCGCCGCCGACGGCGACGCGGGTGACGATGCGGCGCGGATGCATTTCCGTCACCTCGAACGCCAGCTTGCCGTCGTTGACCAGGATGCGGTGGCCGGGCTCCAGCGCCTCGAACGCCTCCGGGTGCGGCAGGGTGGCTCGCTCGGCGCCGCCGTCGGTTTCGTCCAGCGTGAATTCGTAGCGGTCGCCGGTTTTCACCGTGGCCGGCTGCGGAAACTTGCCGATGCGCAGCTTGGGGCCCTGCAGGTCCACCAGCACGCCGATCGGGCGGTCCAGCGCTTTCTCCGCGGCGCGGATGGCGGCCAGGCGGGCGCGATGGTCGTCATGGCTGCCGTGGCTCATATTGAGCCGGAAGATGTTGACCCCGGAGCGGGCCAGTTCCAGGATTTTTTCCGGGGTGCTGGACGAGGGGCCGAGCGTGGCGAGTATTTTGGTGTTGCGAAGCATGACAGTCCTTTGCGGCCCATGCGGCCGAGTAGCTTGGAACCATTGCGTAATTCTTGCGGCGGGTGGTTGCCGGACGGGGCGCCGCGTCGCGTATCCGGATTGCGGCGATGATGCCATATCGCCGTTTTCGCTTTCTTGCGCTGGGTCGAATGCCCGGCGTTTCGCGCCGCGCGGTCCGTTGCGGAACCGGAGCCTGCCTTGCCATTCATGCTGCCATATCTGCGTTGTAGCGGCAGGATTACGTGTTTGCGGCCGTTTGTTGGCGAAACAACGTTTTGCGACGATGGTCTGATCGAAGAATCCACTTTTTAGTTTCGGTTATTTTCTTATTTTTTCGTTTTCAAGCAAGCAGCTGTAGCGCATGCAAATGCTTGTTGCAGTGCGAAATAGACGGATTTTCCATCCATTTGTCCTGAGGCCTCGCCTGTTCTCGCCGCGCGGGCCGGCATGGCGCGCCGTTTTTCCGGAACGGGGGCGTGGAAATAGGCGCGTGTGAAAATGTAGCGCGGAGCTACATCTTTCAGTGTGTTGATATTAAAGGATTTATTCCGTATCGCGCGGATGGCGATCTCTGGTTGCAGCGCGGAAAATGTATTTTTTTTTACCGGAAGATTGACAAGGTTCTGTTCGGGCCTAGAATTGTCCGCAAATAAAACGAACGTCATAAGCAAAAAAACAAACATTCGCGCAACGTCGACACCCAGGCATGTCCACCATGCCGCCTTACCGGCAAACAGGAGAAAGTCATGACCGATCAGTACGTGCTGGCCCTGGACCAGGGCACCACCAGTTCCCGCGCCATCCTATTCAACCGCGGCGGCGACATCGTGTCGCTGGCGCAGAAGGAATTCCGCCAAATTTATCCGCAGCCGGGCTGGGTCGAGCATGATCCGCAGGAAATCTGGGGCGGCCAGGTGGGTGTGGCCGCGGAAGCGGTGGCCAAGGCCGGCATCGACGGCCGCAGCATCGCCGCCATCGGCATCACCAACCAGCGCGAAACCACCATCGTCTGGGACCGCGAAACCGGCCAGCCGGTGTACAACGCCATCGTCTGGCAGGACCGCCGCACCGCCGAGTTCTGCGACGAGCTGAAATCGCGCGGCCTCTCCGAACTGATCCGCTCCAAGACCGGCTTGCTGGTTGACGCCTATTTCTCCGGCAGCAAGATCAAGTGGATTCTGGACAATGTGCCCGGCGCGCGCGACCGCGCCCGCGACGGCAAGCTGGCCTTCGGCACCGTGGACAGCTGGCTGATCTGGAACTTCACCCACGGCAAAGTGCATGTGACCGACGTGTCCAACGCCTCGCGCACCATGCTGTACAACATCCACACCCTGCAATGGGACGCCGAGCTGCTGGACATCATGGGCATTCCGGCCAGCATGCTGCCGGAAGTGAAGAGCTCCAGCGAAGTGTACGGCCATACCCACGCCGCCCATCTGGGCCGCGAAATTCCGATCGCCGGCGTGGCCGGCGACCAGCAGGCGGCGCTGTTCGGCCAGCAGTGCACCACGCCGGGCATGGTGAAGAACACTTACGGCACCGGCTGCTTCATGATGCTGAACACCGGCGACAAGCCGATCGAATCCAAGAACAATCTGCTGACCACCATCGCCTGGAAAGTGGACGGCAAGGTGCAGTACGCGCTGGAAGGCTCGATCTTCATCGGCGGCGCGGTGGTGAAATGGCTGCGCGACGGTCTGGGCATCATCCGCCACTCGGCCGACGTCGGCCCGCTGGCGCAGGAAGTGAAGGACAGCGACGGCGTCTACCTGGTGCCGGCCTTCGCTGGCCTGGGCGCGCCACACTGGAACGCCAGCGCCCGCGGCACCATCGTCGGCGCCACCCTGGGCACCAAGGCCGCCCACATCGCCCGCGCCGCGCTGGACAGCATCGCTTACCAGACCCGCGACGTGCTGAAGGCGATGGAAGCCGACGCCGGCATGAGCATCGCCGAACTGCGCGTCGATGGCGGCGCCACCGTCAATGAGCTGCTGATGCAGTTCCAGTCCGACATCCTGGCGGTGAACGTGGTGCGCCCCAAGATCACCGAAACCACCGCGCTGGGCGCCGCCTACCTGGCCGGCCTAGCCGTCGGCTACTGGAAGAGCGTGGACGACATCCAGGGCCAGTGGCAGCTGGACCGCCGCTTCCAGCCGGCGATGCCGGCCGGCGAAGTGGCCGCCAACGTCAAGGGCTGGCAACGCGCGGTCAACGCCGCCAAGGTGTGGGCCGACGATCAGGACTGATGGCGCGCGGGCCGGCGCAACCCGCTGCCGGCCGTGCCCGAGCGATGACGGCATGACCCGCCGCGCCAAGCGGCGGGCAACTCAAGATAAAGTTGGAAAGAGACAATCATGAATCCTTTGATGGGCGAATTCATCGGCACCGCCTTGCTGGTGCTGCTGGGCAACGGCGTGGTGGCCAACGTGCTGCTGAAGAACACCAAGGGCCACAACAGCGGCCTGATCGTGGTGGCCTTCGGCTGGGCGATGGCGGTGTTCGTCGGCGTGTTCAGCGTGGCGGCGATCAGCGGCGCGCACCTGAATCCGGCGGTTTCGGTGGCGCTGGCGGTGGCCGGCAAGTTCCCGTGGGACAAGGTGCCGGGCTATGTCGCCGCGCAGATGCTGGGCGGCATGGCCGGCGCCGGCCTGATGTGGCTGATTTACCGCAAGCACTACGAAACCACCGATTGCGCCGACACCAAGCTGGCCACCTTCTGCACCGGCCCTGCCATCCGCAGCCTGCCGGGCAACCTGGTGTCCGAGATCGTCGCCACCTTCGTGCTGGTGTTCGCCATCCTGTCGATGGTGGCGCCCAAGATGTCGCTGGGCGCGATCGACGCGCTGCCGGTGGCGCTGCTGGTGCTGGGCATCGGCGTGTCGCTGGGCGGCACCACCGGCTATGCGATGAGCCCGGCGCGCGACCTGGCGCCGCGCATCATGCACGCCATCCTGCCGATTCCCGGCAAGCGCGACAGCGACTGGGGCTATGCCTGGGTGCCGGTGGTCGGCTCGCTGATCGGCGGCGCGCTGGCGGCGCTGGCCTTCACGCTGCCGCTTTGATGTTGTAGCCGTTTTTGCGCCGCCGTGTCCGCACGGCGGCGTTTTCACAGGCTGGCGCCAGCCAGCCTGGCGCGGGACCGCCGCCGACAGAGCGCGCGGCCCGCCGGAGCGATCCGCCCCTCGGGCGACGCCTTATGGTTTCGCCCGGGACGGTGGATGGCTGTTGTCCGCACCTCAACTCGGAAAGAAGTCCCATGATCAGTCTGTTCAAACCCGCGCCACACCTTCCTCCGCTGCCCGACGCGCAGCAGCACGGCCTCTACCGCCGGCTGCGCTGGCAGATCTTCCTCGGCATCTTCCTCGGCTACGCCGGCTACTACCTGGTCCGCAAGAATTTCTCGCTGGCCATGCCTTACCTGGTGGAGCAGGGCTTTTCGCGCGGCGACCTGGGCTTCGCGATGTCCGGCGTCGCCATCGCCTACGGCCTGTCCAAGTTCCTGATGGGCGCGGTGTCCGACCGCTCCAATCCGCGCGTGTTCTTGTCCGCCGGCCTGGTGCTGTCCGCCGCCGTGTTCCTGCTGATGGGCTTCGCCCCCTGGGCCACGTCCAGTGTCGGCGTCATGTTCGTGCTGCTGTTTCTCAACGGCTGGTTCCAGGGCATGGGCTGGCCGGCCTGCGGCCGCACCATGGTGCACTGGTGGTCGCAGAAGGAGCGCGGCGGCGTGGTGTCGATCTGGAACTGCGCGCACAACGTCGGCGGCGGCCTGATCGGCCCGCTGTTCATCCTGGGCATGGGCTGGTTCAACGACTGGCGCGCCGCCTTCTACGTGCCGGCCGCCGCCGCGATCGGCGTCGCCGTCTTCGCCTGGCTGACCATGCGCGACACGCCGCAATCGTGCGGCCTGCCGCCGGTAGAGGCCTACCGGAACGACTACCCGGAAGACTACAGCGACACCCACGAGCAAGAGCTGACCGCGCGCGAGATCTTCCGCAAATACATCCTGCCCAACAAGCTGCTGTGGTACATCGCGCTGGCCAACGTCTTCATCTACCTGCTGCGCTACGGCGTGCTGGACTGGGCGCCGACCTATCTGAAGGAGGTCAAGCACTTCTCGGTCGACAAGTCGTCGTGGGCCTACTTCTTGTACGAATGGGCCGGCATCCCCGGCACGCTGCTGTGCGGCTGGATGTCGGACAAGCTGTTCCGCGGCAATCGCGGCGCCACCGGCGTGTTCTTCATGGCGCTGGTGACCCTGGCCACCGTGGTCTACTGGCTGAACCCGGCCGGCAACCCCACCGTGGACATGCTGGCGCTGATCGCCATCGGCTTCCTGATCTACGGCCCGGTGATGCTGGTGGGCTTGCACGCGCTGGAACTGGCGCCTAAAAAAGCGGCTGGCACCGCCGCCGGCTTCACCGGCCTGTTCGGCTACCTGGGCGGCTCGGTGGCCGCCAACGCCGCGGTCGGCTACACCGTCGACCATTTCGGCTGGGACGGCGGCTTCGCGCTGCTGATCGGCTCCTGCGTCGCCGCCATCGTGCTGCTGGCGCTGACCACCTGGCATGGCCATCAACAGGGCAAGCTGGCCTCGGCTTGAGCGTGAGGGGCGCGGCTGGCGATCCGTCGGCCGCGCAAAAAACCATTCGCGTACATAAAACGCGCAAAATAAAACGTAAAACGAAAATCTTGTGTTGTATTAAGGTTCGTTATTAATTATTCTGGGTAGTAAAGCTGGCAGGGCCAGCCCGGACTTTAGCGAGGTATGCGGTGGAAACTTACGATCTGGTAATCATAGGCGGCGGCATCAACGGCGCGGGCATCGCGCGCGACGCGGCCGGGCGCGGCCTGTCGGTGCTGCTGTGCGAGAAGGACGACCTGGCCTCGCACACGTCGTCGGCCAGCACCAAGCTGATCCACGGCGGCCTGCGCTACCTGGAATATTACGAGTTCGGCCTGGTGCGCAAGGCGCTGCAGGAGCGCGAGGTGCTGCTGAAGGCGGCTCCGCACATCATCTGGCCGCTGCGCTTCGTGATGCCGCACGCGCGCGACCAGCGGCCGGAGTGGATGATCCGCGCCGGCCTGTTCCTGTACGACCATCTGGCGAAGCGCGAAGTGCTGCCGGGCTCGGAAACCGTCAGCTTCGCCAGGCACCCGTCCGGCGCGCCGCTGAAGGACGCGTTCAAGCGCGGCTTCGTCTATTCCGACGGCTGGGTGCAGGACGCGCGGCTGGTGGTGCTGAACGCGATGGACGCCGCCGAGCACGGCGCGAAAATCCATGTCCGCACCGCCTGCGTCGCCGCGCGCCGCGACGGCGAGCACTGGCTGGCCACGCTGCAGCGCGAGGACGGCGGCCGCTTCGAGGTCCGCGCCCGCGCGCTGGTCAACGCCGCCGGCCCCTGGGTGCAGAGCCTGATCGAGGACAAGCTGGCGATGCCGTCCAGCAAGTCCATCCGCCTGGTCAAGGGCAGCCACATCGTGGTGAAGAAGCTGTTCGACCATCCGTTCGCCTACATCTTCCAGAACCCGGACAAGCGCATCATCTTCGCCATCCCGTACGAGAAGGATTTCACGCTGATCGGCACCACCGACGTCGAATACCATGGCGACCCGGCCCAGGTGGCGATAGACGGCGACGAGATCAACTACCTGTGCCAGATGAGCAACCGCTACTTCCACAGCCAGATCACGCCCGCCGACGTGCTGTCCACCTATTCCGGCGTGCGCCCGCTGCTGGACGACGCGTCCGACAACGCGTCCAGCGTCACCCGCGACTACGCGCTGGAGATGGACCTGCAGGGCGCGCCGCTGCTGTCGGTGTTCGGCGGCAAGATCACCACTTTCCGCAAGCTGGCGGAAGAGGCGGTGGACAAGATCGCGCCGCTGCTCGGCTGCGGCCAGGCCACCTGGACCGCCGGCGCGCCGCTGCCGGGCGGCGACATGCCGGGCGCCGACTTCGGCCGCTTCCTGCAGGGCCTGCGCCAGCGCCATCCGTGGCTGCCGGAGGCGCTGGCCGAGCGCTGGGCGCGCGCCTACGGCACCCGCGTTTCCAAGCTGATCGGCAAGGCAGACAGCCTGGCCGGGCTGGGCCAGGAAGTGCTGCCGGGCCTGTACGAGGCCGAGCTGGCCTACCTGGCGGACGCCGAATGGGCGACCCGCAGCGAGGACATTCTGTGGCGGCGCTCCAAGCTGAAGCTGCATTTGCCGGCCAACGCCGCCGAGGTGGTGGACGCCTGGCTGGCCGCGCGCGCGCAGCCGCCGCGCGAGGCGCTGAGCGCCTGAGCGGTTTTCCCGATTAAACGCAGCCCGGTCCGCCGGGCTGTTTCGTTTCCGGCGCCGGCGCGCTAATGCCTCATTAAAAGCTTTCGTTTCACGGCCCTCCCCGTATTGGCTAGCATGGTTCCAATACCGATGATGGGAGCGAAGATGCGCATTGCCTTGAGTGAGGCCCTGCTGGGCCGGATGCCGGAAATGGAAGTCAGCGGGTTGTTGGCGCTGGACCTGGACGCGGCCGGGCTGCCGGACGCGGAGCTGGTGTTGCCGGCGCATGAGGCGGATCTGGACGCGCTATTGCTGCGCTGGAAGGAAATCTACCGGGCGCTGCCGGGCGACAAGAAGGCGCGCTGTTCGCTGGAGTATCTGGCCAAAGCGGCGCAAAAGGACAAGCTGCGCCGCATCCTGCCGCTGGTGGACCTGTATAACCAGGCCTCCCTGCTCAGCCTGGCGCCGTTCGGCGGCGAAGACATCGACAAGCTGGACGGGACGCTGCTGCTGGATCTGGCGCGCGGCGACGAAGCTTTCCTGCCCCTGGGCCGCGCCGAGGCGGAGCGCGCGCTGCCGGGCGAAGCCGCGTGGCTGAACGGCGGGCGCGAGGTAGTGTGCCGCTGCCTGAACTGGCTGGAGTCGGACCGTTTCAAATTGACCGAATCCAGCCGCAACGCGGTGTTCGTCAGCGAGCGGCCGGATGGCGGCTTTCCGTCCGGCGAGGCCGGCATGGATTGGCTGGAGCGGCGGCTGGCGCCGCATGCCGGCCGGCTGCTGCGGTTCCGGCTGAACGCCGCCAATCCGGTTTTCTCGGCCTGACAGCGCGTTCCGCGCGCCGGTTTCGGACGCGCGGCGCCGCTTCACAGGCGGAACTTGCCCACCATGTCCTGCATGTGCGTGGACAGCCCGTTCAGGCTCACCACCGCGCCGTGCAGCTCGCCGGCGGCCAGGGTATTGTCGGCCACCATCTGCGACACCGTCTCGAAGCTGCCGGCGATGCTGTTGCACACGGTTTTTTGTTCCGCGATGGCGTCGCGGATCTGCACCACCCCGCCGCTGGCCTCCTGCACGCTGTCGTTGGCTGCCTGCAGGTTGGACATCACTGTTTCCATGGTGCCGCGGCTTTGCCGGGTGGCATCCAGGCCGCTTTGCACCGTCGATCCCACCGATTGCGCGTTCTGGCTCAGCCGTTCCGTCACCAGCTTGATCTCGCTGGCGGCCTTGGCCGAGTTTTCCGCCAGCTTGCGCACTTCGTCGGCCACTACCGCGAAGCCGCGGCCCATTTCGCCGGCGCGCGCGGCCTCGATCGCCGCATTCAGCGCCAGCAGATTGGTCTGCTCGGCGATGTCGCGGATCTGGCTGGTCAAATGGCCGATGGCCTGGGTGCTGTCGCGGAAGGCCTGCGAGGCGGTGTCGACCTGGCCCATCACCGTGTCTATGGTTTCCGCCTGGCGGCGCAGCCGCGCCACTTCTTCCAGCCCCTCGCGTGTCTTCTGCGCGCTGTTGTGCGAATCCTCGCTGATGCGGGAGGTCTGATCGGCGATGGTGTCTATGCTGGTGGCCATCTGCTCCAGCGAGGCGGCATTGCTGGCGATGGCGTCGTTCTGCGTTTCGGCGCCGCTGGCCAGCGCGCGGGCGGAGCGGCCCAGCTCCTGGCTGGTGTCGCCCACCTGCCTGGCGGCCTGGATCAGCTCGCCTATCAGCGCGCCAAGATGGATGCGCACCGTTTCGCTGCAGGCAGCGATGCGGCCGATCTCATCCATTCGCCCAGGCTGGAACGGCCGGGTGAAGTCGCCGTCGGCCAGCCGCGTCAGATCGGCGACCACCTGGCGGGCGCGGCGGATGATGGTGGCGTTGACGTAATACAGGAAGAAGCCCAGCCCCAGCGCGGTGCCGATGGCCATGGCGACGCCCACCCGCCACAGCGCGGCGTTGGCGCTGGCTTCGGCATCGGCCGCGTCGGCCTGGGCCCGCTTGGCCAGCAGCTCGCTGGCCTGGGTCAGCAGCTCGGTCGGCGGGCGGTCCATGCCGGCCACCTGTTTGTCTCCGACCTTGGCGTCGCTGCCCGACTGTTTGAATGCCTCCAGGCCGCGGCGGTAGTCTTCGCCCATTTTCTGGTGGGCGGCGACGAATTGCTGCAGCAATTGCTGAGCCTGGGGATCCGATACCGACGCAGCCAGCGTGCTGCCCTCGTCGTGGACCTGGCCTTCCTTCTTCTCGAAATTGCCCCAGTATTTGGCCAGCTTGGCCGGGTCCTGGCCGCGCAACAGCGTGTCCTTCCACTCCTGCACCTGCTTCTTGAAGTCCACTTGCATGGTCAGCACCTGCCGCACGCTCTGCTGGTCGGCCGCCACCTGGTCGCGGAAGGTGCGGATGCCGCCCCATAGCTGGTATAGGGAAAACAGCGACGCGCACAACAGAATAGCGACCACCAGGCCGACGATGGCGGCCAGCTGCCCGGCCAGAGAGGTTTGGCGCTCCATGTGAAGCTCCCGACAAGAATGATTCTGTTCTAGTTGTAGGGTAGATTGTCCCTAACTAGGAAAGAATACTTAGCGGGGTCCTGGTTGTGGATAACTTGTCTTTTTGGCGATGACTGTGGGTAAGTGGCAGGTCACTTCATTTGCGGGGCCAGCGCGCCGGCTGCGCGCGTCCTTTCCCCGCGCAGCCAGAGAAACAGCAGGCTAGCCAGCAGGCAGGCGGCGGAACATAGGGCGAGCGACGCGCGGTAGCCCCAGACCGCGGCGATGCCGCCGCCTATCAACGCGCCTAACGCCATGCCGGCGGATATCGCGTTGGAGTACAAGGTGGACGCGTAGCCCAGGCGTTCCCGGGCCAATCGCTGGCATAGCTGGAGTCCCGCGGTGGCGCTCAAGGCGATGCAGGCGGCAGGCAGCCATTGAAGCAGCAGAATGAGCTGCCAGGCATCCACCATGACAAATACGATGTAATAGCCCGCGCCCAGCATGGCGGCCGCCAGCAGCTGTTCTTCCGGCGGCCAGCGGCGGCTGATCTTGCCGGACAGCATCATCAAAGGAATCTCTATCGCGGCGGTTAACCCGAACAGCACCCCTGGCAGCCATGAGGGCGCATGCGGCTGCAGAGCCAGGTGGAGCGGCATCTGGATGATGTAATTATTGATTGCGACATAGAGCACCCCGATGCCGGCGGCCACCAGCCACATCGCTTTGCCGGGTTTGTCGTCGATCGCGGCCGCAGCGGGCGCGGTTTGCGGTTTATCGCTGGCGGGAAGCCGATGACTGGCCAGCCAGATCAGGCCATAGATGGCGATCAATAGCGCGAAAGCGGCCTGGTAGCCAAGGGCGGCGGCGATGCCGAATGAAAGAGGGGGGCCGATCACCCAGGCCAGGGACACCATGGCGCGCATGGAGCCCAGCATGCCCGCGCCGTTGCCCGACGACCGCGACGCCGCCAGCGCAAACAGTTGCGGCGCGGCAATCGAGGTCAGGCTGACCAGGGTCAGGCTGGCCAATGCCAGCCAGACCTTGTCGCGCAGCGTGGCGAAAGCGAGGAAGGCCAGCATGCCCGCCAGCGCGGATACGCGGATCAACCGTTGCCGCGGCCGGCCGTCGTCGGAGCGGGAGCCTATCCAGTGCGACGTCAGCATGGCGCAGCCGATGGACAGCGCCATATACACGCCGACGAAGCCGGGGCTGGCCCCCAGCTCGCGCACAAAGAAAGAGCTCTGCAGGGGATTGAACAGCGCGGTACTCATGCCTGTGAGGAAGATGCTGGCGAGCAAGGAGGAGTCGCGGAAGGTCATGGACGGCGTCCCATCAGTGGAATAAGGCCTGAGCCGGGGCGGGCAACGCGTAGAGCAGCGCGGCGAAGCGGAATGAGTGCGCCGGCTGCCAGTCGACATGATGCGCCGGCAGCCGGGCCAGCCAGCTCAACTGCCTGAGGGCAGCTTCCGGGTCCGGTCGCAGCGCGGCGGCCAGCCACGCCTCCGGCACGATGAACTCGGCCATGCCGCGCAGCGAAGCATGGGCCTGGATCGCGTCGGCTTCGCCGCGCCGGATGCGCATCTCGATGCGGGGGCCATTCGACCACTGCAGGTCGAGGCGGATATCGTCCCGCTGGTTTGGGCCGAACCGCAGTTCGACCGGCGCGTCGGGCCAGTCGGCGAGCAGGCCGCACAGGGCCAAGGCGTCAGCCAGCCGATCCGCGGGCGCCGCGGTAGTCCATTCCCATCGCAGTGTTTCCAACTGTTTGGGAGGCAGCGACTGCCGGAGCGCGTCGCGAATATCGGCGCGATAGCCGGCGGGAAGGCCGCTTTTCAGCCAGGGGCTGGAAAGATCGGGCCGCGGGCCGTTCCGCAGCAGCAGCTGGGCGAGGCGGGAAGGGGGCAGATAAGCGGGCAGGCCGGCCGCCAGCGTCTCCTCCAGTTGCCGGGGCAGCTCGGAGTCGTTGCCGGCGGCGTATAGGCAGGCGGGTGCGGCCGGCATTGCCGGGAGCGTGTCCAGATGGATTCCCGCCATCGGTTTGGACGCCGGCAGCGCGGCCGCCGGCGTGCCTTGCTCTTGCCGCCACGCGATGAGCGGAGGCGCGCCGAGAGCGGCGCGGGCCGCTGCCATCCAGGGCTGGGCGGACAAGGGCTGGAACGACGCGTCCAACTGCGCGGATCCGCCGTTGGATATGCGCTCGCACAGCTCGGTGGCATGGATCGCCAGTTCGCCGCCGCATAGCAACGGGGAATGATTGCGGATCGCCAGGCAAAGGTTGGCGATACCCATGCATTGATCCATTTCCATGCCGTAATCGTGGATAAAGCCCGCGCCGCGCTCAGGCGCGATGGTCCGGCTCTCCACGTGTTGGCCGTCGCCCAGGGGCCGGCGGCGGGCAAGGCGCAGCGGGGAAAAATAGTCCCAGCAGTCTTCCAGCGCCAAGCTGCCCTCATCGCCATGAATGGCGATGCTTCTGTCCGCGATGTCGCATACGATGCCGCAGGTGAGATGGCCGGTGACGCCATTGGCGAAATCCAGCACGCTGGTGGTGAAGTCGGGCGAGGGGCCGGGGGGAAGCGGCGCCCCCGCAACCCGCTTGTCGGGGATCGCCGTCCGGGTGAGGCTGTTCACCGATTTGACCGGGCCGAACCAGGCCAGCGCGATGGACAGCGAATAGGCGCTGTGCTCGGCGGTGCAACCGGTTTCGAATTCGTTGGCGTAGGGCCAGCCCACGCCCAGCGGGTTGATCCAGCGCTCCGGTCTGGCCAGGTCGACGCGGAAATCATGCATGGACAGATGCAGGAAACGGGGGCGGCCGATCGCGCCTTGTTCCAGCAGCTGCGCCGCCAGCGTCACGGCAGGGCTGAGCAGGCAGGACGGCGCGGCGCCGAGCAGCACACCGTGAAGCTGGGCGACCCGCTGCAAGATCCTGGCCTGTTCGCCGGTCATCGCCAGCGGTTTTTCGCTGTATAGGTGCTTGCCGGATCGCAGAATGCGCAGATTGGCGTCGAAATGCTGTTGCGGAGGGGTCAGGTTGACGACGATATCGATGTCGGGATCCGCCAGCAGATCCTCAAAAGACGGATAGGCGCGGACATGGAAATGCGCCGCCCAGCGCGAGGCGCGCCGATCATCGGTATCGTAGCCGCCGCATATCGAGAACAGGGCGCGGTGGTTGAATGCCGCCATCGCGTAGTAATAGGCCATGTAGCCGCAGCCGAGAATGGCGACGTTCAGCATAGCGCGCTTTCCACCGGCGCCGCGCGGGCTGGGCGCGACAGGTAGGCGTTGACGTCCAGCGGCTTGCTGTTGGCCGCCAGGCAGTCCAGGTATGCGAGCAGCTGCGGTTGCGGATAACGCGCGGCCAGGCGGCGCAGCGTGTCGGCGACGCGCTGTTCGCGTTGCGCATTGGAGGCCACCTCCTCCTGGTGCGGGAGGTGAATGGATCGGCATTCGCGATCCAGCGTCCAGTGCGCATCCGGGCTGTTGAACAGGCGAATGGCGAGGTCGAAATCCTCGCCTCCCCATTGGCGGAAATCATCGTCGAAGCCGCCCGCTTCATGAAAATGCGCGCGCTCCAGCGAGACATGGCAGGTCCAGAACACGTCGAACGGCACCGGCCAGACGGAAAGATCGTCGCCATGGCGCAGATAGCGCCCCTCCCGCACATCGGCCACCCGCATGGCGCGCAATGCGGCGATGGATGCTTCGACCCGCTCTGGATCGACGCGGCTGGGCCAGTCGGGATCGGGGCTGGGGCCGCCCCACTCGGTGTGCAGGGTCTGCGCCATATAGCCGTAGACGTAGCCAATCACGATTTGACGGGGTCGCGCGGCATGGCGGCGGCAATGCGCGGCCAGTCCCGTTTCCGCCAATAGCACGCCGGAGTCCAGAAATAGAATGATGTCGCCGCTTGCCGCCGCGACGCCCTGATTGCGCGCGGTGGCGGCGCGGAAGCCCTGGTCGGGTTGCCATAGGTATTGCAGGGACAGCGCGGAGGCGAACCGGGAGGCGACTTGTTCGGTGTCGTCGGATGAGCCGTCGTCGCAGACGATCACTTCGAACTGGCGGCGCGGCAGGGTTTGTCGTTCCAGGGCGCGAAGCGAGGCGGCCAGCAGCGCCGAGCAATTGTAGGTGGGAATGACGATCGAAATTTTCATGATGGCCGGAAGGTATATTTCGATAAGGCCGGTTTCGCGGTGACGATTCGGAAACCGGCGGCGCGTGACGCGAAGCGAGTCAGCTTGTGGCCGTTTCTTGCGGCCTTTCCTGGATGGGCAGCGGGTCACGCCGCGCCAGCGCCAGCCCGTCGCCGCCGAACAGGTGGCAATGGCGCGGGTCCGGCGCCAGGAAGCGGCGCTCGCCCGGGCGCGGCTCGGCCTCGTGGCCGGGCAGTTTCAGCGCGATGGTCTCGCCCTCGCCTTCGTGGCGCAGGTAGACGATCTGCTGGTCGCCCAGATGCTCCACCAGCTGCACCGTCGCCGGCAGGCCGGATTCGGCGAAGTACAGGTGCTCGGCGCGCACGCCCAGCGCCAGCGGGCCGCCGCCGGCGTCGGCCAGCGGCAGCGCCAGCCGGAATGCGCCCGGCAGCTCCAGCTCCACGCCGCCTGAATGTTGATCCAGCGCCCGCGCCGGGATGAAGTTCATCTTGGGCGAGCCGAGGAAGCCGGCGACGAAGCGGTTGGCCGGGCGGTTGTACAGCTCCAGCGGAGTGCCCACCTGCTCGATGCGGCCGGCGTTGAACACCGCGATGCGGTGGCCCATGGTCATCGCCTCCACCTGGTCGTGGGTGACGTAGATCATGGTGCTGCCCAGCTCCTGGTGCAGCCGCGCCAGCTCGATCCGCATCTGCACCCTGAGCGCGGCGTCCAGGTTGGACAGCGGCTCGTCGAACAGGAACACGCCGGGCTTCCTGACGATGGCGCGGCCGATGGCGACGCGCTGGCGCTGGCCGCCGGACAGGGCCTTGGGCTTGCGCTCCAGCAGGTGCTCGATCTGCAGCGTCAGGGCGGCGCGGCGCACCGCGGCGTCTATCTCCGCCTTGCTGTGGCCGGCCAGCTTCAGGCTGAAGGCCATGTTGTCGCGCACCGTCATGTGCGGGTACAGCGCGTAGCTCTGGAACACCATGGCCAGGCCGCGGCGGGCGGGCTCGACGTCGTTGGAGAGCTTGTCGTCTATCCACAATTCGCCGGCGCTGATGTCCTCCAGCCCGGCAATCATCCGCATCATCGTCGATTTGCCGCAGCCGGACGGACCGACGAAGACCATGAATTCGCCGTCGCGGATGTCCAGGCTGACGTCGTGGATCACGGCGTTGCCGTCGTCGTACACCTTGCGGATGTGTTTCAGCGAGAGTCGGGACATCTCATTGCTCCTGATGGGGTTGGCCCAGGTCCACCGGCAGCCGGCCGGCGGCGGCGATCTCGCCGGCCAGGCAGCGGCTGGCCGCGAAGAGCGCGGCGTCGGCGAAGCCGTAGCTGATCAAGGCCGGCGCGGCGATGTCGGCGGCGGCGTAGGGATTCCATAATGCCAGATGCAAGTCCGGCCTCCATTCCTGTTGCTCGCGCCGGCCGTAGCGCTCGCGCGTGGTCGAGGCCAGCACCGTGAACAGGCCATCCTGCGGCAGCGTCGGCCAGGCCAGCGCGGCGCGCTCCTTGAAGCGGACGATTTCCAGCGCGTGGCGCCGGGACAGCGTGGCGATCAGCGCCTCGGCCGCCAGGCCTTCCTCGGACACGCCGTCGGACGGCGCCTGGTCCTGCACCACCAGCCGCAGCCGCTGGCCGGCGGGCAGGATGGGGACTTCGCCATGGGCGGTCAGCGCGCGGCGCCAGGCGTCGGCGAACAGCGCCTCGTCGGCCGCGCGCTGTTCGGCGGCGTAGTCGTAATCGTCCAGGCTGGGATAGCGGCGGATCAGCGCATCCACCCGCGCGGCGGCTTGGGCGAGGCGTTGTTCGGCCAGTTCGCCGCTTCGCAAGGCGGCGCGCAGCGCGTCGAAGCTGGCTTCCATCTCGTCGGCGAACTGCAGCACCAGCGCCAAATCCGCCCCGGCTTTCAGCGTCTGCACCGCGCCGGCCGGCTGGCCCCAGCGCTCGCGTATCGCTTTCATGTTCAGCGCGTCGGTGATGGCCACGCCCTGGAAGCCCAGTTCCTGCCTGAGCAGGCCGGTGAGGATGGCCGGCGACAGCGTGGCCGGCCATTCGGCGTCCAGGCTGGGGAAGCGGATGTGGGCGCTCATCAGCGCCGGCGCGTGGGCGGACAGCGCCTTGAACGGCGCCAGCTCGTAGTCGCGCAGCTCGGCCTGCGGCTTGTCCACCACCGGCAGGTCGAGGTGGGAGTCGGTATGGGTGTCGCCGTGGCCGGGGAAATGCTTGACGCAGCAGGCGACGCCCTCGGCCAGATGGCCCTCCATCCAGGCGCGGGCCAAGGCGGCGGCGCGCGCCGGATCGGCGCCGAAGGAGCGTTCGCCTATCACCGGATTGGCCGGGTTGTTGTTCAGGTCCAGCACCGGCGCGAAGTTCCAGTTGACGCCCAGGCTCTTGATGCCGCGCGCCACCGCGCCGCCCACCTTGCGCGCCAGGTCCTCGTCGCCGACGGCGGCCAGCGCCATCGCCGCCGGCGCCTGCGGCAGGAAGCGGGTGCGCATCACCGCGCCGCCTTCCTGGTCGAGGGCGATCAGCAGCTCGTCGCCGAGCGCGCGTTTCAGGTCCGCCGCCAGGCGGCGGGTGGAGGCCGCGTCCGGCACGTTGCGGCGGAACAGGCAGACGGCGCGCACGCGCATTTTCCGCAGCCGCGCCGCTTCTTCATCGCTCAATGCCGGGCCCGCCACGTCCACCATCAGGCAGCGGCCGGCCAACTGGTCCAGTGCTTCCTTGCTCAGGGTCATTTCACCGCTCCATCGAATCCGCGCAGGAAATAGCGCTGGGTGAACAGGAATACGATCAGTATGGGCAGCACGGTCAGCACCGCGCCGGCCGCCACCACCCGCGTCTTGAAGCTGAAGGCGCCGGCCAGGTAGAGCACGCCGACCGACAGCGGAAACTTGTCCGGGCTGGACATCACGATGGACGGCCAGATGTACTGGTTCCACGCCGACACCGTGGTCAGGATGGTCAGCGCCGCCAGCGCCGGGCGCGCCAGCGGCAGCATGATGCGCCAGAAGATCTGCCACTCGGACGCGCCGTCGACGCGGGCGGCGTCGATCAGGTCCTGCGGCACCGCCTCGAACGCCTGCTTCAGCAGGAAGATGCCCACCGCGCCGGCCAGCGTCGGCAGCACCACGCCGCTGTAGCTGTCGGTCAGCTGCAGCTTGGACACGGTGATGAAGTTGACCAGGAAGTTGACCTCGCTGGGCAGGATCATGGTGGCGAGGGTGGCGCCGAACACCAGACGGCGGCCGGGAAACTTCATGCGCGCCAGCGGGTAGGCGGCCAGCGCGCTGACCAGCAGCGTGCCGGCCACCGTCAGCGCGGCGATGGCGAAGGAGTTGCGGTAGAAGGCCAGGATGTCGATGCTGGACACCGCCTCTCGAAAATGGTCCAGCGTCGGCGCGGTGGGCAGCAGCGGCGGCGGGAAGGCGAATACCTCGCCGTCGCCGGACAGCGCCGTCACCAGCGTCCACCAGAACGGGTAGACGGTGATCAGCGCGATCGCCGACAGCGCCAGGTAATGGACGGCCCGCGCGGCCAGCCGGTCCGCCCGCGCGCGGACGGCGGGAGCGGCCAGGGTGGTGGAGTGGTTCATCGCGTCTCCTCAACGGTCTCGCGGTTGCAGGTAGCGGAAGTTCAGCCAGGCCAGCGCGATGCAGAACGCCGACATCACCAGGCTGGCGGCCAGCGCGCGGCCGAAATTCAGCGACTTGATGCCGAACTCGTAGGCGTAAAACAGCGCGGTGTAGGTGGACTGCATCGGCCCGCCCTTGGTCAGGATCTGCACTTCCTCGAAGGCCTTCACCGCCGCCAGCACCGACATCACCGAGCACAGCAGGATGGTGGGGGCCAACAGCGGCACGGTGATGCGCCAGAAGCGCTGCCAGCGGCCGGCGCCGTCCAGCTGCGCCGCTTCGTAGACGTCGGCCGGGATCGCTTGCAGGCCGGCCAAGTACAGCACCATGTACCAGCCGATGCCGCGCCAGACGGTGATGAACATCACCGCGAACAGCGCGATGTGATCGTCGGAGAGCCAGCCTACCGGATCGTTGATCAGGTGCAGCCAGCGCAGCGCGGCGTTGAGCACGCCGTCCTCGGTGTACATGAAGTTCCAGATGATGCCGATCACCGATACCGAGGTGACCACCGGCAGATAATAGGCGGCGCGGAACAGCTTGATGCCGGGCAGGTTGTTGTTGACCAGCACCGCCAGCAGCATCGCCAACAGCTGGATCATCGGCACCACCAGCAGGTACAGCGCCGAGTTCTTCAGCGCCGACAGGAACAGCTCGTCGCCGAACAGCTCGCGGAAATTGTCCAGGCCCACCCATTGCGGCGCGTCGATCAGGTTGTAGCGGGTGAAGGCGAGGAAGGAGCCGAAGCCCACCGGCCAGAACGAGAACGCGGCCAGCAGCAGCAATGCCGGCGCCAGGAACAGATAGGCCTGCAGCGTGGTCTTGCGGGGTTTGCGCATATGAAGTGCCACCGAGTCTGAAAGAGAGGCGGCCCGCCGCCGGCGAGGGCTGCGGGCGCGGACAAAGGCCGGTCTTACAGCTTGCCGTTCCAGTAGGCGGCGGCCTCGTCCAGCGCGGCCTTGGCATCCTGGCGGCCGGTCACCGCCTTTTCCACCGCGGCCGACAGCCTGGCCGACAGCGTGTCGGCGTTTTTCACCGACAGGAACAGAGTGCGGGTCTTGTCCAGATTGGCGGCGGCGATGCCGACCGCGCGCTCGGCCGGCCCGGCGTTGGCGGCCACTTTCTGGAAGTGCGGGTCTTGCGCCGCCTTGCGCGCGGTGGGCAGCGTGCCGGCCAGCTTGGCGAAGGCCAGTTGGTTGTCGGCGTTGGTCAGGTAGTTGCCGAACTTGCCGATCTCCGGCAGCAGCGCCTTGTCCACGTTGCGGGCCACCGCGAAGTTGAACATCCAGCCGCCGGCGGCGATGCCGGTGGGGCCCAGCGGCGCTGCGGCGACGCGAGTGTCGCGGTAGACCTTGGGCGCTTCGTCGCGGACGCGGGTCAGCGCGGTGGGGCTGGATTCCAGCATCGCCATGCGGCCGCTGTTGTAGGCGGCCATCGCCACCTGGAAGTTGTCCTGGACGAACAGATTGTCTTTCATCAGCGCGCCGGCCTTGTAGGCTTCGGCCAGCTTCTTGACGAAGGCGATGTGGGCCGGGCTGTTGAACGCCGGCTTGCCGTCCTTGATCACATCGAGGCCGTTTTGCAGGAACAGGCCCTCGATCTTGGTCGGCCCCATCTTGGGCGCGAAGCCGGCGGCGCCGGTCTTGGCCTTGATCACCTTCGCGTACTGCAGCTCCTCATCGAAGGACTTGGGCGGCTTGTTCGGGTCCAGGCCGGCTTTCTTGAACAAGGCGGCGTTGTAGGCGATGACATCCGCGCCGTTATAGTGCGGGAAGGCATAGGCCTTGCCGTTGAAGGTGACGTCCTTCAGCGCGCCGGCCACGTACTGATTCTTGTCGATCAGACCATCCAGCGGCTGGATCAGGCCCTCCTGCTGGTAGTCGTAGGCCCAGGGCACGTTCAGGTTGACCAGCGCCGGCGGCTTGCCGGCGCCGACGGCGGCGGTGAACTTGGCCTGGATCACGTCCCAGGGATAATCGGTCCACTTCACTTCCACATTCGGATGCTGGGCGTTGTACTTGCTGACCAGTTCCTTGAAGTAGCCGTCGAACTTGGGTGACAGGCTCATGGTCCACACCTCCAGCACCGGTTTGTCGGCGGCGTGGGCGAACAGGGGGGCGGCGGCGATCAGCAGCGACAGGCTCAGGGTTTTCAGTTTCATCGTGTTTTTTCTCCTTTTCGGCTTCGCTTATCGGAACCGATAGGCGAAGCGGCCGGCACTGGCATGCCGGCCACTGGTGGATCAGAAGGTCTTGCTGTAGGAAGCGATCACTTTCACGTCGTTGCGGTCTTTCTTGCCGTAGAAGTCGCCGGAGCGGAACCAGGCCGGGTAGACGCCGATGCTGGCGCCCTTGAGCCATCCGCTTTGTACCGAGTAGCTGGCGCTCAGGTCGATCTCATGCGCCTTGCTGTCGGGCGCGCCATTCGGATTCTTCAGACCGGTGGCGTAGTTGCCGCTGGCGCCGACGCTGACGCCGGGCAGGCCTTGCTTGGAAAGGTCGTAGCTGACGCCGATCTTCACGACTCGCGTGCCGTCCCAGACGAAGTCGTCGTCCTGGCCCCAGGTCTGGATGAAGTTGCGGTTGTCGCTGTTGCCGTATGGCGTCAGGCGGAAATTGACTTCGCCGCCGTCCGGATTGCGGCTTTTGCCGAGGCCGCCCATCAGTGTCAGGCCGCCGGTGGTGTAGCTGACGCTGGCGCTGGCGTGGCTGGCGGTTTGCGAGTTCTTCATGCCCAGCTGGGCTTCGTCCTTGCCTTGGAAGTAGTAGCCGACGCCGGTCAGCGTGTCGCCGCCGGCGAGTTTCCAGGTGTAGGAGCCGGCGATCTGCGCGGTGCGGCGGTAGTCCTTGCCTTCGCCGAAGCCGAGGTCGATGAAGGCGTTTTCCGGCGCGTAGCGGAAGCCTATGCTGTTGACGTAATCTATTTTTTTGGCTTGGCTGCCGTTGCTGCGGCCCTGCTCCCAGGAATTGGTCATATCGCGGAAGCGGTAGTCCCACTCGTTGCGGAACTGGTCGGCCCAGCCGTAGCCCAGCTCGAAGTCGCCGATCTTGTACTTGGCTTCCAGGCCGCGGTAGGAGTGGGACTGCAGGCCGCCGGAGGTGCCCATGGTTCCGATGCTGATCGGGGTGTAGCCGGCGCGGGCGGAAAAGCCCTGGCCATCCGGACTCTGGCGGAACTTCATCGCGGCCTGGCTCAGCACCGCGTCGCTCTTGTCCCGGCCGCCGCCGCCCTCCGCCGGATCGCTCATGTCGTTGTAGTCGTGGTACAGCACTTCGGAAAAGCCGATGCCCTTGGTCAGTCGCAGCGAGGTATGGGCGGCTGCGTCGAAGCCCAGCACATTCCAGGCGTAGCCGGATTTGAAGTTCAGTCCTAGGTTCAGCGCGTTGACGCGGATGTCGCCGCCATTGCTGTTGTTGGGTTGTTTTTCCTGCCGGTCGCGGCCGTAATACAGTGCGCTGAAGGTGGTTTCCGATTTGGTCAGCAGGTCATAGACGTCGCTTTCCGGAATGGCTTGCGCGGTGCCTTTCAGCGCGGGGCCGTCGCTGCCGGGAGGGACGGACGATTCTTCCGCCGCGAGGGCGTGGCCGGACAGCACGGCCATGATTGCCAGGAATAAAACGCGTTTCTTGTGCATGAGATTGCTCCAGGTCCGATTGCCGAATTCAGGGGTGGACGTCCTGGAGGCACGTTAGCTGGTCTTATATTGGTCTTCAATTGGTATGAGACAATTCTGGTTGAAATTGAATGTCATGGCGTTGCAATGTTGCCATGCAAGATGAAAATATTAATAAAAATCCAATCAATGATAATTATTGGCAACAAATAAAGGGTTGACTAGCAAATAATCGCAATTTAAGTCTGTTGTGTGATGAGTTTGGAATGAGTGATGATTGACTGTGAAAATAAACCAGTGAAATACCAATAATGGATGTTCTGAATAGAAACTTGATGTTCGAATTGCGGATATTGCAACGCAGCATCCGCGCAAAGAAAGATGCCCGCGCGAAGCGGGCCAAAACGAGAGAGGAAGGTTCAAAGGGGAGGCAGGTCTCCCCGGAGGAAAGGTTTGACGGCTACTGGCCAGGCTCCTGATTCCGCATTGCGCCGATTTGTTGTAGCGCCCGCGCGGCGCGTCTTGCCTCAGGCGCGCAACTGAATTCTGTTAGCCGCTCCGGGCAAGCACTCAAGCATTGCGGCGGAAACGGGCGTCTCGCGAAGCCTTGGACAGGCGATCAGGCCTGCCAGGCGGTGGCGGTCAACGATTGCGGCGTCCGGTCCGAGGCCGGCGGCTGGCCGCCGGCCGGCAGCTTGAAGCGGCTGATCGCCGCCTGCAGCGCGCCGGCCATCTGTTCCACCTGGCCGGCGGCCTCGGCGGTTTGCGTCGCGGCTGCGCTGGTTTCCTCCGACATCTGCGCCACTTGCTCGACATTGGCGGCGATGCTGGTGCCGGCCTGCTGCTGCTCGTTCAGCGAGATCGATATCGTGGACAAGGAGCCCTTCACCCGGTCGACATTGCCGGCGATGCCGGTGATCGCCTCGCGGGCGCTGCTGGCCTGGGTCAGCCCGGTTTCCATCTGGTCCACCGTGTGATGGATGTTGTCGACCACGTGCTGGCTGCAGTCCAGCATCTCGCGGATGCTGCCGCTGATTTCGGTGGTGGACTGCGCGGTGCGTTCCGACAGCTTGCGCACCTCGTCGGCCACCACGGCGAAGCCGCGGCCCTGCTCGCCGGCGCGCGCCGCCTCGATCGCCGCGTTCAGCGCCAACAGATTGGTCTGTTCGGCCACGTCGCGGATCACCTGGATCACGTTGGCGATCTCCTGCGAGCGGCTACCCATCAGGTCGGCCTGCTGCTGCGAGGAGCGCGCCTGCTCGGCGACGCGGCCTATCGTTTGCAGCGTCTGGTCGATGATGGTCTCGCCCTGATGGGCCAGTTCGCCGCTGGATACCGAATCCTTGGCCACGTCGGCGGCGGTGTCGTTGACCGAGCAGATGCTGACCGACAGCTGTTCCACCGACGCCGACATCGACGACGCGGCGCGGGTTTGCTCCTCGGCGCTGGTCGCCACCTGTTCCGACGCGGCGGCGAGCTCGGTCGCGCTGTTGGACAGCCTGAGCGTGATGTCCTGCATATTGCGCACCAGCTGGATCAGCGCGCTCTGCATCCGCGCCATCGAGGCGACGACGCTGTGATGGTCGTCCGGCTTCACCGTCAGCTTTTGGCCCAAGTCGCCTTCGGCGATGCGTTCGGCCAGCGCCACCACGTCGCGCGGCTCGCCGCCCAGTTCGGATAGCAGCCCGCGCACGATTATCCAGGCCAGCAGGAAACCCACCACCACGCCGACGGCGATCAGCGCGATATTGGCGGCGTGGCTGAAGGCGGCGCGCTGCTGCGACTGGGCGAATTCCTCAGCCGCCACCCGCAGTTGCAGGTCCACCAGTGCGGCGATGCGCTGCGACACCGGGTCCAGCGCGGGATACATTTCCCTATCGACGTAATATTGCAGCGCGGCCGCGTCGCCGCTCTGCACGATCTGCCGCAGCTTGTCCACGCTGCGGTTGGCGTTGGCCATCGCCGCCTCGGCCTGGTCGGCCAGTCCCTTTTCCTCCGGGGTCAGATAGGTGGCGCGGTAATCGCCCCATTGCTGCCTGACATCAAGTTGCGCCTTGTGCAGATTGGCTAGGAAGCCGGCGGTGGTCTGGCTCTGGTTGCGCAGCTTCTGCGCATTGTCGACGATGCCGACGGCGTAGCCGTCGCCGACGATCTTCAGTTGCTTCAGGCAGACCACGCGGTCGTTGTAGGTGGTGGCGAAGTCGCCGAGTATGCCTTCCTGGGTGTGCAGGCCGTACCAGCCGACCAGCAAGGGGATGGCCAGCAGCGCGCAGACCATGACAGCCAGGCGCCGGGCGATGGTGAGGGAGTTGAACATGAGGGACTCGCTGCTATGGGCGGGGACTGGGCCCCGATACTCTTCGGAGTAGCAGCCGCCGCGAGGGCAAGCAATCTGGATACAGTATTTTAAGTAGTCGTACCTAGAACGGGACAGCGCAATCGGCTGCTATCTATAAGCCCATGATTCCGTTATAATTCCGCCCCCACCCAACCACGCATCGTACCCATCGATCAGCCCGGAACCGCCATGAGCCTGCTGCCGCACCAAGTCGAACTGCTGTCGCCCGCCAAAACCGCCGAAATCGGCCGCGAAGCCATCCTGCACGGCGCCGACGCGGTGTACATCGGCGGGCCGTCGTTCGGCGCGCGCCACAACGCCTGCAACAGCGTGGAGGACATCGCCGGGCTGACCGCCTTCGCCCGCCGCTACCACGCGCGCATCTTCGCCACGTTGAACACCATCCTGCACGACGCCGAGCTGGAAGGTGCGCGCAAGCTGATCTGGCAGTTGTACGATGCCGGCGTCGACGCGCTGATCATCCAGGATATGGGCATCCTGCAGATGGACCTGCCGCCGATCCAGCTGCACGCGTCCACCCAGTGCGACATCCGCGACGCCGACAAGGCGCGCTTCCTGTCCGACGCCGGCTTCAGCCAGATCGTGCTGGCGCGCGAGCTGACCATTCCGCAGATCCGGAAGATCGCCGACCGGGTGGCCGATTCCGCCGCCATCGAATACTTCATCCACGGCGCGCTGTGCGTGGCCTTCTCCGGCCAGTGCTACATCAGCCACGCCGACAACGGACGCAGCGCCAACCGCGGCGACTGCTCGCAGGCCTGTAGGCTGCCGTACACGCTGACCGACGAAAAGGGTGGCGTGGTGGCCTTCGACAAGCATTTGCTGTCCATGAAGGACAACAATCAGAGCGCCAACCTGGAAGCGCTGCTGGACGCCGGCGTGCGGTCCCTGAAGATCGAGGGCCGCTACAAGGACGTGTCCTACGTCAAGAACATCACCGCCCATTACCGCCTGCTGCTGGACGAGATCTTCGAGCGCCGCCCGGAACTGGCGCCGGCCGCCAGCGGCAGCAGCGAAATCTACTTCACGCCGGATCCGGACAAGACCTTCCATCGCGGCGCCACCGACTACTTCGCCACCGGCCGCAAGCAGGACATCGGCGCCTTCGATTCGCCCAAGTTCGTCGGCGTCGGCCTGGGCACCGTGCACAAGGTCGGCGACGCCTGGCTGGAGATCGCCACCGCCGAGCAGATGTCCAATGGCGACGGCATCAACTTCATGAAGAAGCGCGAAGTGGTGGGCATGCAGCTCAATACCGTCAAGCAGGTGGGCAAGGCCGAGGGCGGGCTGCTGGTGTGGCGCTGCGAGCCCAACGATCCGGCGGCGCTGCAAGGGCTGAAGCCCGGCGTGGACATCAGCCGCAACCGCGACCACGCCTGGGAGCTGGCGCTGCTGAAGAAATCGGCCGAGCGCCGCGTCGGCGTCTGGGCCTCGCTGTCCGAAACCGCCGATGGACTGGAACTGACGTATACCGACGCCGACGGCTGCAGCGCCAGCGCCCGCGCCGAGCTGGCGTTGGAGCCGGCCAAGGACGCCGCCCGCGCCGAGCAGAGCCTGCGCGACGCCGCCGCCAAGCTCGGCAACACCATGTTCCAGGCGCACGACGTCGCGCTGCATCTGAGCCAGCCGTGGTTCGTGCCGGCTTCGGTCATCAACGGCCTGCGCCGCGACGCGGCGGAAAAACTGGAAGCCGCCCGCGCCGCCGCCTGGGTCCGCCCCGAGCGCAAGGCCGCCGTGGAGCCGCCGGCGGTCTTCCCGCAGAAGGAGCTCAGCTATCTGGCCAACGTCTACAACGCGCTGGCCTGGGATTTCTACAAGCGGCACGGCGTGGAGGTGATCGAGCCGGCCTACGAGGCGCATCAGGAAGAGGGCGAGGTCAGCCTGATGATCACCAAGCACTGCCTGCGCTTCTCCTACAACCTGTGCCCGAAGCAGGCCAAGGGGGTGAAGGGCGTGATGGGCCAGGTGCGCGCCGATCCGATGATCCTGAAGTCCGGTGACGAGACCTATACGCTGAAATTCGAGTGCCGCCCTTGCGAGATGCACGTGATGGGCAAGATGAAGAAGCATATTCTGAAGTCGCCGCCGCCGAGCGAGATTCCGGCTTCCGCGCCGATGACTTTCTTCAAGCAGCGGCCATAGCAGGAGCATTACGCTGGCAGATGCAGCGGCATGATTCGATATTGCAGGGGCAAGCCATGGTGGCTTGCCCCTTTATATTTTCCGGTGCACTGAATGGCTTGTTTTCTTGTAAGGGTGTGTGATTTCATCCAAGAAATATGATATTTAAATTTTGTTGGCTGGGTGGAGTCTCGTCGGCATGCGGAGGGCGGTGTGGAAGTCAATTTGATCAGGGCAGGGCTAGCAGATGCGGACATATTGCACCGGATGCAGGTCGAGGCATTCATGCCCTTGTTGCGGAAATACCAGGATCACGCGCTAAACCCGGCAATGGAGCCATTGGGCAGGCTGATCGAGAAAATACAACAGCCGAATCCACTTTCTACTTGATTCTACGTGGTGGCCAGCCTGTCGGAGGCGTTCGCGTGGTGGACCTGGATAGTGGCTGCCAATGCCGGATCAGTCCCATTTTTATTCTTTCCGCTTTCCAGAGGCTAGGCGTTGCCCAGCAGCCCTTGCGTCTGCTTGAGCGATGGCATCGGCTGAAAGAGGGCTGGTGTCTGGACTCCATTGTGGAAGAAGTGGGCAATTGCCGCTTGTACGAGAAGCTGGGTTTTATCCGGGTGGGGCCGGTGAAGCGGGTACAGCCTGGCATGCATTTGGTTTCATACCGGAAAGAGGCTGTCTCTTGCGCATAGTTTTGATTTCCGGCGACGCCTTATCTGGATTGGAAGACGTTCCGCGGCGCTAGATTGCCGGCTGCTGTCGCGGATGGGGTGCTTGGATATGAATAATGTTTATTCCCTAATTTTTGAGGCAATGTAGGCTAAGCGGGGAAAATGAAAAGCATGACATTGCGCCGACGATAGTCAGTCATGTAATCATGAACCATTGAGCGCAAACGGAGGCTGGTGCATGCAAACGTATCGATTCACGGTCTACGGCCAGATCATCGCGGTGGAGCGGCATGGCTCCGGCTGGCGGACTTTCCTGCCCGGCAATGACGGCAAGCGCCGGCCCGCCGATTTCGTCATCCCGGATTGGGTGACGGAAGATGGCCTGATGCAGTACCTGGAAGACCTGCTTCACGAGAACGCGACGCCGCGCAACGGCGACGTCAGGCAGCTCGATTGAGGCGCTCGCTTGCAGAGCGGGTCGGCCACAGGCCGCGCCCGCCGATTATTCCCGTCTAATTCCTGCCCGCCATCACGCCGCCGTCCACGTCCAGCACCGTGCCGGTGATCCAGCCGGCCTTGTCCGACAGTAGAAACTCGATCGCGTCGGCCACGTCGTCCGCAGTGCCGATGCGGCCCAGCGGGTGGAAGCCGTTGAAGCCGGCCAGCGTAGCCGCGATCTGGTCCTCGGCGATGAAGGACTTGTAGATGCCGGACAACACCACCGCCGGCGCCACCGCGTTGACGCGGATGCCGTCTTCGGCCAGTTCCATCGCCATATGCTGGGTCAGCGCGTGCAGGCCGGCCTTTTGCATCGAGTACGCCGACGACGGCGTGGCCTTCACCGCCTGGCGCGCCCACATCGAGCCGATGTTGACGATGGCGCCGCCGCCGTGGCGGCGCATATTGCGCGCCACCGCCTGGCTGATGAAGAAGAAGGCCTTGTTGATGTCCAGTTGGCGGTCGTAGTCCTGTTCGCTGTGCTCCAGGAAGCTCACCGGCTGGAAGTAGCCGGCGGCGTTGACCAATTCTCCGATGGCGCGCGGCTCGGCATCCAGTCTGGCGATGAAGGCGCGCACCTGTTCCGGTTGGTAGAGGTCCACCGCGGAGGTTTCCACCTTGCCGCCGGTGTCAGCTTCCAGTTCCGCCTTGGCGGCGGCCAGGCGCAGGGTGCTCTGGGCCAGGAGCAGCACTGTCCGGCCCTGGCGCAGCAGACGGCGCGCGCTTTCCTTGCCCATGCCGCTGGAGCCGCCGACGATGATGGCGAGAGTGGGGGAATGTGTCATGCTTGCGTTCCGTGGGTTGAGGAGATGGCCGCAGCTTAAAAGCGCGGCAAATCCTTGAACAGCAGGTACAAATTGGTAAGCCACTTACTTTTTGGTACATCTCGATGAAGGCGCAGGAAAAAAAATTCTCCCGAAAATCGCCGCCGGAGCGCAGCGCGCGCATGGTGGAAAGCATCTATGGCTGCAAATGGTCGCTGACGGTCTACCAGTTGCTGGCGAGCGGCATCAATCGCCCCGGCGAAATGGTGCGCCAGGTGGAGGGTTTGAGCACCAAGGTACTGAACGAATGCCTGCGCCGCAATATGGAATTCGGCATCCTGGAGCGGGTGGCGTTTGACGAATCCCCGCCCAGGGTTGAATACCGGGTCACCTCGTTTGGCGGCAAGTTCGTGCGGGTGCTGGATGAGCTGGAAAAGCTGCAGCAGGAGCTGGATCGGGAGGAGAGGCAGCCGGCGGAATCTTGAGACGCGCCGTCCCGCCCGGTTTTGATCACGCAGGACCACCAGAAAGGGAAAACGATGATTTACCCGATGTTCGCGCTGGTATTGCTGACCTTTTTCGTCGGCGTCCGCCTCGGCGCCACTCGTTTCGCCAACGCCCGCTCCGGGCGGGTGAAGGGCAGCTACTACCGGTTGATGCAGGGCGACGCGCCGCCGGACGGCGAATTGAAGCTGGCGCGCAATTTCTCCAATCTGTTCGAGGCGCCGGTGCTGTTTTACGTGTTCGGCGCCATCGTCATCGCCAAGAATCTGGCCGGGGCTGTCCCGCTGGGATTGGCTTGGTGCTACGTGGCGGCGCGCGTCGCGCATTCCGCCATCCATCTTTCCTACAATCACCCGATACACCGTTTCCTGGCCTTCCTGGCGTCCAACATCCTGCTGCTGGCGATGTGGGGCTGGCTGGCGGTGGCGTTGTAGCGGGGGGGAGTTTTCAGCGTCCGGCGATTTCCAGGATCTGCGCCTCCAGCCAGTCCAGCCCGGGGTCGCCGCCGCTGGCGGCATGGCGGATCAGCGAGACGGTGAACGGCGGCAGATCCAGCGGCGGCGGGCTGGCGCGCAGGCCGTGGCTGGCGGCCCATTCCTCGGCCAGCGCTGCCGGCACGGTGGCCAGCAGGGGCAGGGCTTTCAGCAGCGGCGGCAGCGAGGCGAAGCGGGAGGCGGTGTGGCTGACCACCCGCGACAGGCCCTGCTCGGCCAGCGCCCGGTCGGCGGCGCCCTGGCGCGCGCCGCGGTAGCTGACCAGCGCGTGTTCGTAGGCGAGGTAGTCGTCCAGGCTCAGCGGCGCGGACAGCGGCAGCTGCTTGGGATCGTAAACGACGGCGAAGCCCATCGAGCGCAGCGGCCGGGTCTGCTGCCAGGCCGGGCCGGGAGCGAACACCGATACGCCCAGCTCCATCCGGCCCTGCTCCAGCATCGCGCTGCCGGTGAACGGGTCGGTGGTTTCCAGCGCGACGCGCAGCTTCGGCGCCAGCGCGCGCAGCCGCGGCAGCAGCTTGGGCGCCAGCCAGATTTCCACCCAGTCGCTCATGCCCAGCGAAAACGCGCGGGTGGCGGAAGCCGGCTCGAACGCGGGCGCGGCGAACAGCAGCGTTTGCAGCTGTTCCAATAAGGGCGTCAGCTCGGCCTGCAAGGCCAGCGCCCGGGCGGTGGGCGCCATGCCCTGCGGCACCCGCACCAGCAATTCGTCGCCGAACAGCTCCCGCAGCCGGGCCAGCGCGCCGCTGACCGCCGGCTGGCCCAGATGCAGGCAGGCGGCGGCGCGCGACACGCTGCGCTCGCGCAGCAGCACGGCGAGCGTGACCAGCAGGTTCAGGTCCACGCCGCGGAAATCTTTTTCCCTGATACTCATCATCATTCCAATCGATTTGAATGGCATGGCCGGGCGCCGCATCATCGGGACACTTGAACTCCCCGCCCGGAAAGGAATACCCCATGCGCTTCATGTCCACACCATACCATGCCGCCGCCCGCGCCATCCGCCTGCTGCCGCTGGCCATCGCCCTGGCCGGCGCCGCCGCCGCGCCGACCCTGGCGGCCGAGCTGTCCCCGCCGGCGCAGGCGCGCGTCCAGGCGCCGGGATTCTACCGGATGATGCTGGGTTCTTTTGAAGTGACCGCGCTGTCCGACGGCACGGTGGCCGTTCCGCTGGACCAGTTGCTGCATAATCCGCCGGCCGACACCGCGCGCCGGCTGGCGCAGGCCCACCTGGGCACGCAAGCGGAAACCTCGATCAACGCCTTCCTGATCCACACCGGCAGCCATCTGGCGCTGGTGGACACCGGGGCCGGCGACCTGTTCGGCCAGGCCGGCGGCCAGCTGTTGGACAGCATCCGGGCGGCCGGCTACCGGCCGGAAGACATCGACACGGTATTGCTGACCCACATCCATGCCGACCATTCCGGCGGCTTGACGCGGCAAGGCAAGCGGATGTTTCCCGCCGCCGACATCCGGGTGAGCCAGCGGGACGTGGATTTCTGGCTGAATCCGGCCAACGCCGGCAAGGTGGCCAAGGAAGAGCGCCACTCCTTCGCCGATTCCGAGGCGGCGCTGCGGCCCTACATCGAGGCTGGCCGGCTCAAGCCGTTCGACGGCGAGACGGAGCTGCTGCCCGGCATCCGCGCGGTTTCGGGCGCCGGCCATACGCCGGGGCACACGCTGTACGAGGTGCAGAGCGAAGGCAAGAAGATGGTGCTGTGGGGAGATCTGATCCACGCGCAGGACGTGCAGTTCGCCAAGCCTGGCGTGACCATACGCTTCGACGTGGACGCCGCCGCCGCCGCCAAGCAGCGCCTGGCGCGCATGGACGAGGCCGCCCGCCAAGGCTGGCTGGTGGGCGCCGCCCATATCCGCTTCCCTGGCCTGGGCTATGTCCGCCGCGACGGCGCCGGCTACGCCTGGCAGCCCGCGCCTTACAGTCTGGCGGGCTTGAAGCCGGCGATTGTGTCGGCGCGCTAGCCTTATTCCAGATCAATGCCGATGGATGGGAGCGGCCGCACAATGACACCATGCGATCCTCCGTCCCCGGCACCGCCAAGAAGTTTCCCCTCCATCCCGGCCATCCCGAGCGCATTTGCTGGGGTTGCGACAAGTATTGCCCGGCTTCGGACATGGCTTGCGGCAACGGCAGCAGCCGCACCCAGCATCCGGCGGAGATTTTCGGCGACGACTGGTTCGAGCCGGATCCCGGCGCGGATGATGCCGGAGCTGGCCGGGAAGGATAGCGGGAGAACAATGAAAAACGGGACGCCTGGCGTCCCGTTTTCTTTGCAGCGGCGCGCTTAGCAGCGGCCTTTCTTCGCCTGGCCCGGAGGGCAGAAATTGCCGCGGCCATGGTGATGATGACGGTGCTGGCGCTTGCGGTAGCTGCGCTCTTCGCGCGGTTCCGGCTTGCGGCCGTAGTCGTGGCCGATGGCCGCGCCGGCGCCGCCACCCACCGCGCCGCCGATGATGGCGCCGTTGCGGCCGCCCACGGCCTCGCCCACCGCCGCGCCGGCGGCGCCGCCCAACGCGCCGCCGACGATGGTGGATGTGTCCGCTTGAGCAGTCGCGGCCAGTCCGGCCAAACTCAGCGAAATGATGACAAATGCGCGCTTCATGCGGCTATCTCCGGTAAAAAATTGATGGCTTGCAGCATACTGGTTTGGGCGGAGGCCAACTGTATCAGATTGTTATGGAATGTAAATTCTATGTTAATGACAATTGTCGAATTGTTGCCGCAACGCGTTGACGCGACGCCGCGCGCTGCCGAGAATGGGGTTTCTTACCTTTCCCGGGAGGGCTGCGATGGCCGATCTGGCTTCCTTGTGCCCCGGCGCGGCATGGCCGGACTACCAGGGCGGCGGGCTGCTCAATCTGATGCAGACGCTTAGCCTGGAATTGGGCGGACCCGACTTGGGCCATGCGCCGCTGGCATCCGGCGCGCTGGCCGGCATCGGCGGCCACCGCCATGTCTGCCTGATCCTGATCGACGGGCTGGGCGACGCCCAGTTGCGGCGGCTGGGGCCGAACAGCCGCCTGCGCGCATTGCAACGGGCGACGATCAGCAGCGTGTTTCCGCCGACCACCGCGGCGGCCGTCGCCACGGCGCTGACCGGCCGCTCGCCGGCCGAGCACGGCCTGATTGGCTGGCATCAGCTGCATGGCGAGGAAATCATCGCGCCCTTGCCCCTGTACGCCCGCCACCCGGCGGATGCCGGCGGGCAGGAGTCGCGGCGCGCGGCCACCCTGTACCGCGCGCGGCCGCTGTTCGACCGCCTGGCGCGGCGGGCGTTCCTTTATCTGCCGGATTTCATCGCCTATTCCCCATGCAGCCGCCACCACGCCGGCGGCGCGGAGCGCGTCGCCTACCGCGGGGGAATGGCCGACGGTTTCGCCCGGCTGGCGCGGCGGCTGGCGGACCCGCAGCCGGCCTTCCACTACCTGTATCTGCCGCAGCTGGACACGCTGATGCATGAGCAGGGGCCGGATTCCGATGCGGCGCGGGTGCTGCTGGCGGAAATCGACGCCGCTTTCGCCGCGCTGCTGGGCGAGGCCGAACGTTGCGGCGCGGCGATCGTCGCGATCGCCGATCACGGTTTCGTCGCCGCGCCGGACGCGCAATGGCTGGACGTGGACGCCGACCTGGAACTGTACGGCTTGCTGGCGCGGCCTCTGTCCGGCGAGACTCGGCTGGCTTACTGCCATCTGAAACCGGGCTGCGCCGCGCGCTTCATCGAACTGGCGCGGGAGCGGCTGGGCCATGCCTGTTGGGTGGTGGAAAGCCGCGAGCTGCGGACATCCGGCGTGTTTGGCCCGGGTTCGGCGCATCCGGACCTGGCTCGCCGTTGCGGCGATGTGGCGCTGATCGCCAAGCCCGGCTGGAATCTGCGCGACACGCTGCCGGGGGAGGAGACGCTGCGCCTCGCCGGCGTGCACGCCGGCGTCCATCCGGACGAGCAGGCGATTCCGCTGATCGTCTACCGGGCCTGAGCATCACATTTTTACAAGCGGGGCTGGCCGTAGCCGCCGCAGAATGGCCGCTTTTTTTCTGGATATCGCCGATGCAGTCGAAACAACGCAGGCCCGATCCAGGGCTGGAGCCATGGATACACAGTTACCGCCGCTATTGTTTCGGGCCGGATGATCCCGCGGTGCTGACGCTATTGCCGGGCACCGGCGCGGAGCTGTGGCTGGGCGCGGATGGCTCGGCGGGCTTGCTGTGTCCCCGCCGGCGCATGCTGCGGATCGCGCGGCCGGCGCTGCCGGTATTCGTGGTCCGTTTCCACGCCGGCGCGCTGCCGCAATTCTGTTCGCTTCCCTTGTCGCAGCTGGTGGACCGCGTCACGCCGCCGGCGCGCGCGTGGCCGGCGGCGGACGGTTTGTGGGCGGGAATCGAACGGGCCGATTTCGACGCGCAATGCGAGCTGGCCGGCCGTTTCCTGCGCGGACGGCTGCGGGCGGAGCCCGAGCTGGAGCGGATGCGGCGCCTGGCGCGGCGGATATTCGCCGACAGCGCCGGCTTCCAGTTGGGTACGCACGCGGCGGAGGCGGGTGTGGACCGGTTCGGCCTGTCTCGCCGTTTCCATGCCAGCCAGGGCGTGACCGCCAAGCTGTTTCACCGGCTGTGCCGGTTCGAGAGGTTTTTCCGCGACGCGGCGTTCCAGCCGCGGCCGGCCCTGGCCGGGCTGGCCTGGGAGCATGGCTATTGCGACCAATCCCATCTGCACCGCGACGCGCTGGCCTTCGGCGGGCAGCCGCCGGCGCGCTTGCTGCGCGATCCGGCGCTGTCCCTGTTTTATTCTCCGCTGGCCGGCGCTCGGGCCAGCTTGTCGCCGGAGCGGTGGCCGAGCAAGGGGTGAGGATCGAAGCGCACCGCGCCGACCGCGGCCAGTTCGCCGACCGCGGCGGCGACGATGGCGACGCCCTGATGGCCGAAGCCGCCGCACAGCTCGATGGCGGCGCAGCCTTGCTCAGCCAATCCGCGGGCGACTTCGCCGGCCTGGCGGTAGCTGGAGACGGCGAGGGTGATGACCTCCACTTCCGGCGTAGCGGTGATGGCGCGATGGCGTTGTGGGTCGCCGTGGGGGGCGATGAAGATGAAGGCGGCTTTCAGGGCCATGGCGGTTTCCTTTGCGGGGTGTGGAAGCCGGAGCTTAAGCGGCGCCTCGCCCGGCGATCTTGGAAAAACGTGCGGCGGCGGACCTGAATATTCCTATGCGATTTTGTCGATGTTATGCTGATTGGTTTTTGAGGCGCGATGAAACATGGGATCGCGGCAGGCGTAATCGTCGAGCATGAGGACAGGATTCTGATGGTCCGGCATTGCAAGCCGGGCGCCTACGATTTCTGGGTGGCGCCGCGCTATGTCGGTCTGCGGCGGATGGCGTTCTATTAAGATGGGCGGAGGGGGCTGTTGGTCGAAGCCTCTTGCCTGAGTGTTCGATCTCGCAGCCGAGATTTGGCCAGATTGATTGATCGCAATGGAGAAGACGATGTTTCCCCTGATTGTGACCCTGGAGGCGATAACGGAGGCCGATGTGCCGGCCATCGCCGCCGCGCTGGCGCGGATGCGTCCGCGGTGCCTGGCGGAGCCTGGCTGCCTGTTGTGGGAGGCCTACCATTCCGAGGCCGATCCCAAGGTGTTCGTGCTGGTCGAGCATTGGGAAAGCCGCGCGCGCTGGGAGGCGCACGGCAAGCTGGACGCGATCCAGACCATCTATCTGCCCGAGGTGCTGCCGCGAACCAGGCGCGCAGCCCATCCATCCACGCTGCTGGGCGCTTAGGCCCGCGTCTGAAAAGGTCACGCCGATGCTGGACAAGCCATTCGCCGAGGCACTGGCGCGGGAATGGATAGACGCCTGGAACAGCCATGATCTGGCGCGCATCCTGGCCCATTACCGCGACGATTTCGAAATGAGCTCGCCGTACATCGCCGAGATGGCCGGCGAAGCGTCCGGCCGGCTGCAGGGCAAGCCGGCGGTGGCCGCCTACTGGGCCGAGGCGCTGCGGCGGCTGCCGGACCTGCGTTTCGAGCATCTGGCCACGCTGACCGGAACCGATTCGCTGACCATACATTACCGCGGCGCGCGCGGCCTGGCGGCCGAAGTGCTGTGGCTGGACGAGGCCGGCAGGATCCGGCGCGCGGCGGCGCATTACCAATGACCGCTTCATTGCCCGGCCGGGTGTTGATCGTAGGCGGCAGCGGCGCCGGCAAGAGCACGCTGGCGGCCAGGCTGGCCGCCGCCTCGGGCGCGCCGCTGGCCGAGCTGGACGCCTTGTTCTGGGGGCCGGGCTGGACGCGGCGCGACGCGTTCTCCTCCGATGTGGCGGCGCTGGCGGCTCTGCCGCGCTGGGTGGTGGAAGGCAGCTACGCGTCGGCGCTGGAACGCTTGCTGCCGCGCGCCGAGCTGGTGATCTGGCTGGACTATCCCCGCGCGCTACTGGCCTGGCGCATCGTCCGGCGCAGCCTGCGCCGGGCCTGGCGGCGGGAGGCGCTGGCGCACGGCAACCGCGAGACGCTGCGCGGCGCGCTGTTTTCGCGAGACTCGCTGCTGCTGTGGATGTGGCGCGGCTACGGCCGACGCCGCCTGGCGCTGTCGGACTTGCGGGATGCCCACTCCGGAGCGGCTTGGCTGGCGCCGCGCAGCCCGGCCGAGGCCAGGCGGCTGTTGGCGGGCATCTTGCCGGCGTGAGCCATCGTCCGTAGAATGCGCGCTTTCCCGCAAGGGAAAGTTTCGCGTATTCAATGTGTTAAGGACTAGCCGTGGCCGACATCAACCGCCTGGAAACCTGGATCAAGTACAAGAACGGCCTGTGCGGCGACTGCATGGCGTCCTGTTGCACGATGCCGGTGGAAGTGAAGCTGCCGGATCTGGTGCGCATCGGCGTGGTGGACGAGTTCGAGCTGGAAGAGCCGATCAAGAACATCGCCAAGCGGCTGGAAAAGCAGCGGGTGATCCAGCATTTCAATTTCAAGAACAGCCTGTTCACGCTGGCGCAGCGCGCCAACGGCGACTGCCTGTATCTGGATGCGCAGACCCGGCGCTGCACCATTTACGAGCGCCGCCCCAACACCTGCCGCAATCACCCCAAGATCGGCCCCAAGCCAGGTTTTTGCGCCTATACCCGCGACAGCCGTCCGCGTCAGAAGTAATTCATTTATCATAGCCGGTCGCCCTGCTGCCGGCGTCGCGCAGCGGGCATGGACTGGACCGCGTTCCACGTGGAACAGCGGCATGGCATCGGCCCCGCCACGGGCGGCGGCGGCCTATCGTTATCGAGGAGCGCGGCGATGCAGGCGATTTTTCCCTTGCTGGCCTTTCTGGTCGGGGTGGTGGTGCCGCTGCAGGCGGCGGTCAACAACCAGTTGCGCCTGTTGCTGGGCAACAGCACCTTGCTGGCGGCGCTGGTGTCGTTCGGCACCGGCTGCCTGACGCTGGCGCTATTGTCGCTGGCGACTGGCCAGCGTTGGCAAAATCTGGCGGCGCTGGCTCGCGTCGAATGGTGGATGTTGCTGGGCGGAGTGTTGGGCGCGGGTTTCGTGTTCGGCACCACCTTGCTGGCGCCGCGCCTGGGCGTGGCGACCATGGTTTCCCTGATCATCGCGGGACAGGTGTTCACTTCGTTGTGCTTCGACCGTTTTGGCTGGCTGATGATGCCCTTGCGCGAGTTGAGCGCGGCCAAGCTGACTGGCGCGGCGCTGGTGGTGGCGGGCGTGCTGCTGGTGAATTTTGGCGACCGCTGGTTCGGCCGCTGAAATGCGATCCCGCCGGGCGGGCCGGCGGGATCGCGGGGTGTTTACTGCTGGGTGGACGGCGCTTGCGGAGCCGGCGCCTGGACCGGCGCCGGCGGGACCGGGTTCATGTCCTGCAGCGACAGCGGCACGCTGGGCGGCACGGCGGGATTGTCGAAGGGGCGGACATTGGCGTCCTGGGCGCTGGCGAAGGCGCTGGCCAGCAATAACGCCAGCGAGGTCATGAGCAGTCTGAGCATGGCGGAATCCTTTGATGTTGTTGAACGGATCGCCCTCGGTTTTCCTGTTGCGGCCCCGGAAATGTATTGGGCGTACTTTCATTATTAATGCCAATTCGACCGAAGATGTTGCTGGCAATTCCCTTTTTGTTTCAATATGTTAAATGGTTTGTTGGTTGAGTGATTTTGCCTGGATGGCATGGCTCTCAATAGGGCGGAGGCGGCGGCAAGTAGGCGCGCCGCGCCGGGTATTGGCCTGGCAGCTGGTTGCCCTTCGCGTACATGCATTGCTGGTAGGCGATGTTGTAGCGGGTTTGCGCATCGTAGCCGGCATAAGCGCCGTTGGAGCCGCCCACCGCGGTGCCGGCCAGCAGCCCCATGCCGGCGCCGACGCCGGCGCCTTGGTGGTTGCCGCCTATCAGCGCGCCGGCCGCGGCGCCCACCACGGTGCCCAGCGCCATATTGCCGGCCAGCGTGGCGTTGGACGCGTCGGCGGCCGCCGCGCCGCTGTTGCCGGCGGCGTAGGCCCGGCATTGCTGCTCTTCCTGCGCGAACACGTCGAACGGCTTGCCCGGCGCCGGCATCACCGCCACTGTCGGGCCGGTGGGCAGCGCGGCGCAGGCGGCCAGCAGCGACGGCAGCAGCATCATGCAATAGCGTGCGTTCATGGCGTTTCCTTCCGGCTTATCTGGGCGGCTGCGCCGGCACGGTCTTCCAACCGCCAGGACATTCGCTGACATACGGGTAGTACTGTTTGGCCGCCTTGCAGTAGTACCAGACCTGGGCCGGCTCCTGCGGCGCGGCGGCGACCGGCGGGGCCGGCGGAGCCATCGGCACCGCAGGGACGACGGGCACGGCCGGGGCCACGGCGATGGCGGGCGGCGCATACAGGCTGGGGTAGGGATAGATGGGCGCGGTGTAGAAGTACCAGGCGCCTCCGACCACCCACCACCAGCCCATCCGGCCCTGGTAGTAGCCGTGGTGCCAGTAGCCGCCGCGCCAGACGTTGATGCTGATGCGCGGACCGCCGTGGTGGTAGTACGCCTCGGCGGGAGCGACGGCGGCCACGGCCAGCGCGGCGGCCAGCAGCGCGCCGCTCAAGCGGATGCAGCCTTTCATGATGGGCCTCTTTCGGTCGGTTGCCGCGCGGCCCGGCGAGCCGGCGCGGGCGGGATCGAATCGCGGGATCAGCCGTTGGCCGGGGCCGCGCCTTCCGGTTTCTTATGATGCTGCCACTTGCCGCGCGGGCCGTGCAGATTGTCCATGGTCTTTTGCTGTTCCGGCGTCAGCTGCGCGTAGAAGGCCTTCAGCGCGTCCAGGCGCTGCTGCATCCGGGCTTGCTGGCGCTGCATCATGCTTTCCATCTTCTCCGGCGCGGTGGCCTTGTCGTCCATCGCCGGCTTTTCCATCTTTTCCGGCTTCATCGACGCGGCGAAGGTTTGCCAGGCGGCTTCCTGCTGCGGCTGGATCTTCAGTTTGTCGTGCAGCGCCTGCAGGTGCTTGGCGCGCATTTCTTCGTGCTTGGCCGGGTCCATGTGCCAGCCCTTGTGGGCGGCGGGAGCGGCAGGGGCATCGTCGGCGTAGGCGGCGGAACCAGCGAACAGCAGGCCGGCGATGAGCAGGGGTTTGAGCAGCTGGGTCATGACGGTTTCCCTTCGTGTGAGCTGTTGGTGGCTGCAGTATTGGATGCAAATGTCAGGCGAGTTTTGCCGTGGAAATCGCTTATGTTTATGACTGTTAATCTGCAATAACTTGTTGATACTCTTGCCATCGAGAGGTGGGGGCGGCAGTGGTGGGCTACAGTGAAAGCTGCGGACAACCGGGAGATCTGCATGGCGGAAACCGACAAGGGGGGATGGTGGTCGCTGGGCCAGCACTGGGCCGACTACTGGACTGACGCCGTCCAGCGCGGCCTGCTGTTCTGCGATGTGCTGCGCGAGCGCGGCGACACCTATCTGGAGCACCAGGCGTCCGGCAATCCGCCGGTGCTGGTGTTCGATTTCGACATCATCGTCGACGGCCGCGAGCTGGACGAGCCGGTCAACTACGCGCTGGCGGCGATCCGCCCGCCGGCCAACTGCCCGCCGACCGATCCGGAGCTGCGGCCGTTCGTGGTGATAGATCCGCGCGCCGGCCATGGGCCCGGCATCGGCGGCTTCAAGATGGACAGCGAGATCGGCATCGCGCTGCGCCAGGGCCATCCCTGCTATTTCGTGATGTTTTTCCCGGTGCCGGTGCCCGGCCAGACCATAGAGTGCGTGTGGCGGGCGGAAAAGGCTTTTCTGCGCCGGGTGCGCGAGGCGCATCCGGGCAACGCCGGCAAGCCGTTCGTGATCGGCAACTGCCAGGGCGGCTGGGCGCTGACGATGGTGGCGGCCTCGGCGCCGGAAGACGTCGGCCCCATCCTGCTGGCCGGCTCGCCGTTGTCCTACTGGGCCGGCGTGGCCGGCAAGAACCCGATGCGCTACCAGGGCGGCATGCTGGGCGGCACCTGGCTGGCTTCGCTGACCGGCGACCTGGGCCACGGCCAGTTCGACGGCGCGCACCTGGTTTCCAATTTCGAGCAGATGGATCCGGCCAACACCTATTGGAAGAAGGGCTACCACCTGTACGCCAACATCGACAAGGAGCGCAACCGCTTCCTGGAGTTCGAGCGCTGGTGGGGCGGCCATTACCTGCTCAACAAGGAAGAGATGGAGTGGATCAGCCAGAACCTGTTCGTCGGCAACCGGTTGAGCCGCGGCGAGGTGTACCTGGACGACGGCGCGGTGCGGATCGACCTCAGGCAGATCCGCTCGCCCATCATTGTGTTCGCGTCCTGGGGCGACAACATCACGCCGCCGCAGCAGGCGCTGTACTGGATCGCCGACCTGTACAAAGACGTGGAGGAAATCCGCGGCAACGAGCAGACCATCGTCTACTGCCTGCACGAGCAGATCGGCCATCTCGGCATCTTCGTGTCCGCCGGCGTCGCCAACAAGGAGCACAGCGAGCTGGCCAGCGCGCTGGACCTGATCGACGTGCTGCCGCCCGGCCTCTATGAGGCGGTGATCACCGACACCTATCCGGAGATGCCCGGCCTGCAGTATCTGCAGGGCCGCTACGTGATCCGCTTCGAGCCGCGCGAGGTGGCGGACATCCTGGCGCTGGGCGACGGCCGCGACGGCGAGCGCGCGTTCCAGGTGGTGAAGCGGGTGGCGGAGATCAATCAGCAGCTGTACGACAGCTTCGTGTCGCCGTGGCTGCAGGCCTGCACCACGCCGTGGACCGCGCACCTGATGCGGGAGATGCACCCGTCGCGCTTCGAGCGGCGCTGGTTCTCCAGCCGCAACCCCTTGCTGAACGGTTTGTCGGACTGGGCCGGCAAGGTAAAGGAGGCGCGCAAGCCGGTGGACGGCGACAACCCGTTCTGGCAATGGCAGCAGACCGTGTCCGACTGGACCGCCAGCTTGCTGGACGGCTGGCGCGACCAGCGCGACGCGATGAAGGAAATGACCTTCCGCGCCGTCTACGACGCGCCGCTGACCGCCGCTCTGGTGGGCCTGGATCCGCGCCGGCCCTATCGGGTGCGCAGCCACGGCGGCGGCTGGGAGCGCGAGGAAATGCTGCGCCTGAAGCGGCGCGAGCTGGAGGAGCATTATTCCGAAGGCGGCGCGGTGGACGGTTTCCTGCGCCTGCTGATCTACGTCGCCATCGGCAACGGCGTGGTCGACGTCCGGCCATTCAACGCGATACGCCGGGTGATGCAGGACACCGGCCTGGGCGAGGAGTTGACGCTGGAAGCCTTCAAGCAGGCGGTGCGGCGCCAGACCTGGCTGGTGCGCAACGACGAAAAGCGCGCGCTGGCCACCATCCAGGACCTGTTGCCCGGAGAAGCGCAGCGGGCGATGGCGCTGGAGCTGGTGATGCTGCTGCTGGCGGCGGCCGGGCCGATCAGCGTGGAGAAGCAGCAGCGGCTGGGCCGGGTGGCGCTGGCGATGGGAGTCACCGCCGGCGAGGTGCCGGACGCCGGGGAGGCGGTGGTGCTGAAAAAGCCGCGCGCGACGCGCAGCCGCAACAAGACGGCGGCCAAGTAGCTTTGCCAGCGGACGGGCGGCGGCTTACACTCGCCGCTTTTGCTTTTACAGGATGCTTTCGATGAGCGGCCAGGCCAATAATTCCACCCACGGCGTCACGCTGGAAATGATGCTGAACCAGTTGCACGCGCATTACGGCTGGGAAGAGCTGGCCGCGCGCATCGACATCCGCTGCTTCCGCAACGATCCCAGCATCAAGTCCAGCCTGGTGTTTCTGCGCCGCACGCCGTGGGCGCGCGCGCAGGTGGAGGCGCTGTTCGTTGAAATGAAGAGTCGGCCGGCGGACTCCCGGCCGCGCTTGTTCGGCAAGAAGGCCGGCTGACATCCGATCGCCTCTTGCCGCGTTATGTTGAACAAGGCGGCGGATGGTCCGGCGCCGGCCAAGGGGAACAATATGGAAGTCGAAATCAGCGTGGAAGCGGAGAAGAAGCGCCTGAACAGCTGGGTGGCGCTGACTGTGGTGTTGTTGTCGGTGCTGATGGGCCTGGGCAAGCTGAAAGACGACAATATCGTCCAGGCGCGCCAGCTGCTGAAGGCCGACGCGGCGGACGCCTGGTCGGAGTACCAGGCCAAGAAGATCAAGCTGCACCTGACCGAGGCCGGCATGCGCCAGGCGGAGTTGCTGGCGCTGGCGAACCCGGCCAGCGCGGCGGCGCTGAAGCCGCAGCAGGAGCAATTGCGGCATGAGCTGGCGCGCTACAAGGCCGAAAGCGAGGCGCTGCGCGGCAAGGCCGAAGCCAAGGAAGGCTCGATCGAGCCGCTGAACGCGCGGCACGACCTGTTCGACATCAGCGACGCCGGCTTGTCGATCGCGGTGGCCTGCGCGGCGGTGGCGGCGCTGTCGGCCAACCTGCTGCCGTTGTTCGCGTCCTGGGGTTTCGGCGCGCTCGGCATCCTGTTCTGGCTGGCCGGCTTCGCCGGCTGGAACCTGCGCATCGAGTGGCTGATCAGCCTGCTGGGCTGACGGCGAAACCCTGGCGGGAAGGGGGTTGCAATCGGCATGGTTTTGGATCAGGCTGGCGCGATTGCGGTTTGTCCCATCCTTCCCACAGGAGCATAGCGATGAAACTGTACTTCTCCCCCGGCGCTTGTTCGCTGGCCTCGCACATCGTCCTGTTCGCCAGCGGCCTGCCGTTCAGCACCGAATCGGTCAGCCTGCGCGACGTGCCGCACACCACCGCCGGCGGCGCCGACTTCTCCGCCATCAATCCCAAGGGCTACGTGCCGGCGCTGCAGCTGGACAACGGCGAGCTGCTGACCGAGGGCGTGGCCATCATGCAGTACATCGCCGACCAGGTTCCCGACAAGCAACTGGCGCCGGCCAATGGCACGCTGCCGCGCTACCGGCTGCAGGAATGGCTGAACTTCATCTCCACCGAAGTCCACAAGAACTTCTCGCCGATCTTTTCCGGCAAGACCGACGAGGTCAAGGAAGACGCCTGGGCGCGTCTGCAGCCGCGGTTCGCGCTGCTGCAGGCGCAACTGGAGAAGACGCCTTATCTGCTGGGCGGCCAGTTCAGCGTGGCCGACGCCTATCTGTTCACCTGCCTGTCCTGGGCGCAGTATCTGCAGCGCTCGCTGGCGGCCTACCCGGCGCTGCTGGCTTTCCTGAAGCGGGTGGCCGAGTTGCCGGCGGCCCAACAGGCGCTGAAGGCTGAAGGCCTGCTCAAGTAAGCCCTCGCAAGCGCATGCGATGCCCGGCCCGCGCCGGGCATTTTGCTTGGCGCGGCGGGGAGGGATCGGCTCCGGCGTATAATGCGGACGCGATAAAAACACTCAAAAGGCCTTCCCTGATGAAATCCGCGCCGCTTTTCGCCTCTCTCGCCGCCGTGTTCGCCGCCTCCGCCTGGGCCGCTCCGGTCCAACTGCGGGTGCTGGAAACCTCCGACGTCCACATGAACCTGCTGGCTTATGACTATTACCAGGACAAGCCGGCAGCCGATTTCGGCCTGGAACGCACCGCCAGCCTGATCGCCGCGGCGCGCGCCGAGTCGCCCAACAGCTTGCTGATCGACAACGGCGATCTGCTGCAAGGCAGCCCGATGGGCGATCTGGTGGCCAAAATCAAGCCGCTGAAGGCCGGCGACACCCATCCGGCCTACAAGGTGCTCAATGCCTTGAAGTACGACGCCGGCAATCTGGGCAACCACGAATTCAACTACGGCCTGCCTTTCCTGCAGCAGTCGCTGAAGGGCGCGGCCTTCCCCTACGTCAACGCCAACGTGCTGGACGCCAGGAGCGGACAGCCGCTGTTCACGCCTTATGTCTTGCTCAAGCGCGAGGTGAAGGATGCCGAGGGCAAGGCCCATGCGTTGACCATCGGCGTGATTGGCTTCGCTCCGCCGCAGATTTTGCAGTGGGACAAGAACACTCTGCAGGGCAAGGCCACGGTGCGGGACATCCTGGAAACCGCGCGCGATTACGTGCCCAAGATGCGCGCCGCCGGCGCCGACCTGGTGATCGCGGTGCCGCATTCGGGTTTCGAGAAGGGCGAGCTGCCGCGCTTCGCCGAAAACGCGGTGTCGGGGCTGGCCGAGGTGCCGGGCATCGACGCCATCCTGTTCGGCCACGCCCATGCCGAGTTTCCGTCCACCGCTTTCGCCGGCTATCCCGGCGTGGATCTGCAGGCCGGCACCATCCATGGCGTGCCGGCGGCGATGCCGGGCCGCTGGGGCGACCACCTGGGCGTGATCGACCTGACGCTGGAGCAGGCGGAGGGCAAGTGGCGGGTGGTCGGCAAGCGGGCGACGCTCAGGCCCATCTTCGACAAACAGGCGAAGAAGCCGCTGGCGGACATCGATCCGCGCGTGAAGGCGTTGATCGGACCCGAACACCAGGCCACGCTGGACTACGTGCGCGGCGAGGTGGCCGCCACCCGCCGGCCGATCTACAGCTACTTCGCCCAGGCGGCCGACGATCCGTCGGTGGCCATCGTCGCCGAGGCGCAGCGCTGCTACATGCAAAAAGCGCTGCAGGGCACCGAGTACGAACACCTGCCCATCCTGTCCGCCGCCGCGCCGTTCAAGGCCGGCGGCCGCCAGGGCTGGAATTACTACACCGATATCCCGGCCGGCAAGCTGGCCATCCGCAACCTGGCCGACCTCTACATCTATCCCAACACCATCAAGGCGGTGAAGGTCACCGGCGCCGACGTGCGCGAGTGGCTGGAGATGTCGGCCGGCCAGTTCAATCGCATCGACCCCAAGGGCCCGGCGGCGCAGGAACTGATCAACCCGGCGTTCCGCTCCTACAATTTCGACAGCCTGTACGGCGTCAGCTACCAGGTCGACGTCACCCAGCCGGCGCGCTACGATGGCGACGGCAAGCTGGCGGCGCCGGGCAGCCACCGCATCGTCAACCTGACCTTCAACGGCAAGCCGATCGATCCCGCGCAGCGCTTCATCGTGGTGACCAACAATTACCGCGCCAGCGGCGGCGGCAACTTCCCCGGCATCAGCGCCGACAAGATCGTGGTGGACGCGCCGGACGAGAACCGCGCCGCGCTGGCGAGTTATCTCGCCAGCAAGAAAGTGATCGACCTGGGGCAGGGCCGGAACTGGCGCGTGCTGCCGGTGGCCGGCGTCGGCCTGCGGTTTACCACCGGCGCGGGGGCGATGCGCTATCTGCCGGAGCAGAAGCAGTTCAAGCTGGCGCGGGACAACGGCGACGGCTCGGTGACGCTGGAGCTGGCGGAGTAAAGCGGTCGCGAACCGGGTTTTGCCGGCCGCGGGCAGCGGCTGGCGTTCCACGTGAAACGAGAAAGTGATGATGACTCAAGACAAGCTGATCGATGTCGGCGGCCTGACCGCCGCCTTGCAGCGCTTCGCCGACGAGCGCGGCTGGAACCGGCATCATTCGCCGCGCAATCTGTTGCTGGCGCTGGTGGGCGAGGTGGGTGAGCTGGCGGAGATCTTCCAGTGGCTGGATGACGACGCTGCGGCGCGGTTGCGCGAAGACCCGGCCAAGTTCACCCATCTGCAAGAAGAGATCGCCGACGTGCTGCTGTATCTGACGCGGCTGGCGATGGTGGCCGGCGTCGATCTGGACGAGGCGGTTCGGGATAAGATGGTCAAGAACGCAATAAAATATCCGGTGGCTTGACCCTTACGCTATAGTGGCCATGGGGCATGGCCCGGCGGCAAGGAAGCGGTGGATGAGCGTGACGGAAAGGCAAGTGCAGTATCTGCGGCAACTGGTGGGCGGCGCGCGGCGCATCGCGGTATTGACCGGCGCCGGCATGAGCACCGAATCCGGCATCCCCGACTTCCGCTCCGCCGACGGCCTGTGGTCCAGGGACATGAGCCTGGCCGACGCGGTATCGGTGGACTACTTCCAGCGCGACCCCGCCGCCTTCTGGCGCGCCTTCCGCGACATCTTCCACATCAAGCTGGTGGGCGACTACCAGCCCAACGACGGCCACCGCTTCCTCGCCGCGCTGGAGGAGGACGGCAAGGAAGTTACCATCCTCACCCAGAACATCGACGGCCTGCACGGGCGGGCCGGCAGCCGCCGCGTGCTGGAGCTGCACGGCACGCTGCTGACCGCCAGCTGCCCTGATTGCCGCACGCCGCATCCGCTGGATTACGTGCAGCGGCATGAGCTTCCGGCTTGCCGCCGCTGCGGCGCGGCGTTGAAGCCGGACGTGGTGCTGTACGGCGAGGCGGTGCCGATGATAGACGTGGCCTTCCAGGCGGCGCTTAACGCCGAGCTGCTGCTGGTGATGGGCTCGTCGCTGGAAGTGTCGCCGGTCAATCTGATCCCGGTGGAGGCGGCGCGGGCCGGCATTCCCTGCGCGCTGATCAACTACACGCCCACCCGTTTCGACGCCTTGTTCGACCTGTGCATCCACGCCGGCATCGGCGAAACCTGTCGCCAGCTGCGCTCCTGATCCCTTTGGCATGATGCCGGACCCGCGCTTATCTTGAGAAGGCCGCCGTTTGCGGCGTTTCAAGGGGACGGGCAATGGATCGCATCCATTGGAATCACGGGCTGGATCCGGGCGCGGGTTTCGCCGGCAATATCGTCGCCGCCATTCTGCTGCGGCTAATCCAGCCGGCCCAGCCGGTAAGTCTGGCCGGTCTGCGCGCCCTCTATGCTCAGGCTGTAGGCGCGCGCCACCTGGCGCGCCTCCACCAGCGGCACGCCGCGGAACAGCGGTCCGTATTCGGCCTCCGATTCCGCCAGCAGCAGCGGGCTGACCAGATTGATGCGCAGCCGGCGCGGCAGTTCGACCGCGGCGGCGTTGACGAAGCCCTCCAGCGCGGCGTTGGCCATGTAGACGTTGCTCAGCAGCGGCACGATGGCCTGCGGCTGCCAGGCACCGCCCACCAGCGTGAACGAGCCGCCGTCGGCCAGCTTGTCCAGCCCGCGCAGCACCACGTTGACCTGGCCCATCAGCTTGGAGTCCAGTCCGACGCGGTAGCGCTCGGCGTTCATCTCTGCCAGCGGCCCGACGTGGCCGTTGCGGCCGCCGGTGGCCACCGCCACCGCGTCGAGCCGGGGCAGCTGTTGATACATGGCGGCGATGCTTTGCTCGTCCTCGATGTCCACGCGCACGTCGCCGTGATCGCGGCCGGCGGCGATGATTTCGTGGCGGCCGGACAGTTCGGCGGCGATGGCGCGGCCGATGTTGCCGCTGGCGCCTATCAGCAGGATTTTCATATCGTCTTCCTTGCAGCTTGAGTGGGGGAACCGTCAGCTTAGGCGCGCGCGCGGCTTGGAAAAACCGGGCAAACGTGGAAGTATTGGAACCTATATGGAAACAATCGAACCCTCATCCGAACTGGCGCTGGTCTTCCTCGAAGTGGCGGAGGCCGGCAGCATCACCGCCGCCGCCGAGCGGCTGGCCACGTCCAAGTCGCAGGTCAGCAAGCAACTGAGCCGGCTGGAAGCGTTACTGGGCGCGCAGCTGCTGTTTCGCAGCACCCGCAAGCTGACGCTGACCGAGGCCGGCCATGCCTATCTCGGCTACTGCCGCCGGCTGCGGACGCTGCTGCGGGAGTCGGCCGCGGCGGTGCGCGGCTTGAGCGGCGACGCGGACGGCACGGTGAGGCTGACGGTGCCGCAGATGTTCGCCGGCGCGTTCGGCGCCGAGCTATTGTTGGCTTTTCATCAACAGTATCCGCGCATCTCGGTGGAGCTGGACGTCAGCGTGGCCGAGCGCGATCTGGAGGAGGACGGCTTCGATCTGGCCATCCGCTCCAGCCGGGAGTTGCCGCCGCAACTGGTGGCGCGCCCGTTGTTCCAGACCCGCGACTGGGTGGTGGCGGCGCCGTCGCTGCTGGCCGAACGCGGCGCGCCGGCCGAACCCTCCGATCTGGCGCGGCTGCCCTGCGTGGTGCATAGCCGCTACCACGGCGGCGCGCGCTGGCGTTTCGAGCGCGAGGGGCGAGCGGAAGAAGTGGAGGTGCCGCATTGGCTGCAGGTCAGCGATTACAGCCTGAACCGGAAGCTGGCCGAAGCCGGCGCCGGTTTCGCGCGGCTGCCGGATTTCGTCGCCGAAGCCGCCTTGATCGGCGGCAGGCTGGCCAGGGTGCTGGCCGGCTGGGAGACGCCGGCGCGGCCGGTCTATCTTGTCTATCCGAAGAAAACGCCGCAGCCGGCCAAGTCCCGGGCGCTGATCGATTTCTGCGCCCAGTGGTTCGCCGCCCGGCCAGACCGGGGCTGAGGGCGCCGGCTTGGCCGGGCGCTCAGCGGCGCGACAGCTCGTCCAGCCCCGCGGGCTTCAGCCGCGGCGGTCCGGACAGCGCCCGCAGGAAGGCTTGCAGCGCCAGCTTTTCCGCCTCGCCGAGGCCTAGCGGCTTGAGCAGCGGCGACGGCTTGGGCTGGGTGTACTTGTCCAGCCCGGCCGCGGCCACCTCGTTGCCGCCGTTGTTGTAGAACTCCAGCACGCCGCCGCCGTCGTCGGCGAACAGCGGCATGTCGCCGTTGTGCATGTAGCCGCCGGTGTACAGCAGCTCGCGCAGACCCGGCGTGCGGAACGCGCCCATGTCTTCGCCGCGGCCGGTGATCGCCCCGCGGCCCCGATCCTCGCGGTCGCGGCCGATGAAGTGCAGGCCCAGGTTGTGGAAGCGCTGATCGGACAGCTCCGGCCCGTTGTGGCAGTTGAGACAGCGGGCCTTGGTGCGGAACAGCTGCAGGCCCCACAGCGCCTGGTTGCTCAAGGCCTGCGCGTCGCCCTTCAGGAAGCGGTCGAAGGCGCTGTCGTGGCTGATGAGCGCGCGCTCGAAAGTGGCCAGCGCCAGCGCCAGACGGTTGCTGTCCACCGCGGCGTCGCCGAAGGCGGCGGCGAACAGCGGCCCGTATTCAGGCGCGGCGGCGATCTTGGCCACCGCCGCGGCCAGCGGCTGGTGCATCTCCAGCGGATTGGCGATAGGCCCCAGCGCCTGCTGTTCCAGGCTGGCGGCGCGGCCGTCCCAGAACAGGCGGGCGAAGTAGCCGCTGTTGATCACCGACGGCGCGTTGCGGCCGCCCAACTGGCCGACGTGGCCGGAGGAGACTTCGCGGGGATCGGCCCAGCCGTGCTGCGGATCATGGCAGCTGGCGCAGGCGATGCGGTTGTTGCGCGACAACCGCGCATCGAAGAACAGCTTCTCGCCCAGCGCCGCCTTGGCCGGCGAATAGGGATTGTCGGCCGGGAATGGCATCGCCGGCAGCAGGCCCAGATCGCGGAAGCCGTCGCGGGCGGCGGCATCCAGCGTCGGCGCCGGCCAATCCGGCTGCGTGGCCTGGCCGGGGCGGTAGCGCAGGTAGCGCTGGCGCCAGTCGGCCAGCGTGGCTGCGTCGGGCGGCGTGTCGTCGCTGTCCGGCATCGGCGGCTTGGCCGCGCGCTTGCTGATGGCCAGCAAGGCGGCGGCGCCGGTGTCGGCGTACTGGCCGTCCGCGCGCAGGATGCGCGCTTTGCCGATGTCGTCCTTCACCCAGATCGCCTGCGTCGAGGCGGCGGCGGGAAAGGCCGCGCGGAACGCGGCGTCGCCGGCCAGGCGCAACTGCAGCCAGCGGCTGCCGTCCGCCGCGCTGGGCAAGGTCCAATCGCGCTGTCCGCACCAGGCCTGGCCGTTGGCCTCGCCTAGCGCGGAAGAAACTTGCCCGGCCTGCGCATCGCGCGGGCGCGCCTGCCACAGCACCACCTTGAGGAAGGCGTCCGGATGCTCGCTGTCGTCGACGCAGGCGGCTTCTGCGCCTGATCTGGCCAGGTCGCCGGCGCGGTCCACCGGGATGTAGGGCGGAATGGTTTGCGGCAGGTCTTCCGGATTGGGCGCGTCCGGCAGCGCTGGGCCGCGCACCAGTCTTATCTTGGCCGGCATGCCCAGGCTGAGGCTGACGTGGGGCAGGGTGCGGTGGGTGTCGTCGAAGGCGACTGCCAGCGAACCCCGCGCCTGGCGGCTGGTGGCGGTCCAGTAGAACGCCGGCTCGGCGTCGGGGAAGGCGCGGCGGTCGATCGCCGGCAGATTGCGCCGCGGATCGAGCTGGCTCCAGTCGAGCAGCGTTTTCAGCTCGCGCTCGCTGGGCAGCCGCCAGTCGTCGTGGCCGCACAGTTTCTGCTGGTTGACCGCATCGACGTAGGTGACGGCCAGGCAGTCCTCCTGGCCCGGCTCGCACTGGGCCGGGCGTTCGGTTTCGCGGCTGGCGCTGGCGTAATAGCTGTGCAAGCGGCTGCGCAGCCCGGATTCCGCTTTCACTTCCCAGCTGAGCCCGGTCTGGCTGTCGTCCGCGCAGCCGGCGGCTTCGCCGGTTGCCAGCGGCCGGCCGTCGACGGCGTCGCGGGCCTGGAAGCGGGCGATCGGCTTGGCGTCGAGCGCGGCCAGGCTCAGCTGCAGGTGGGCTTGCGCGTATTCGGCGCTGACCAGGCTGCGGCCGATGCCCAGTTGGTCGAGCAGGGCTTGGGCGTCGCCGATCTCGGCCAGCTTTTGCGGCTGCTGGAAGCGGGCGGCGTCGGCCGGGGCTATCTGGATGCCGTTGGCGGGGTTGTCGTCGCTGTCCAGCGTCAGCAGCAGGCGGGCGATCTTCAGCGCGGCGGGATCGCCGGCGTCTTGCGCGCCGGCCAGGCTGAGCGGGGTCAATACCGGCGAGCCGGCGGCGCCGCCGATCTCCAGTTTGCCGATGCGGAAGGCGACGGTTTCGCCGCTGAGGTATTGGAATTCGCCTGCGGCGGTGGTTTTGCCGGCGCGGGTGGGGGTTTCGTAATCCAGGCCGCTGACGGCGCTGTCGATGAAGCGGCCGGTTTGCGGCGGCGAGGCGGCGGGGCCGCCGCCGCAGCCGGCGAGCAGCAGGGCGGAGGCGAAGGTGCAGGCGAGGCGGTGCATTGTAATGAGAATTATTTGCAAAATCCTCGATTATGCCTTGCCGCGGCCTCCCGCCGCAAACGCTTACATCGCCGGCGGGAACGCCCCTTGGTCTTCGCAATTTTCCACCAGGATGTCGTCCGGACTGGTGTTGGGCACGTAGACTTGGTTGACCGGCGACGGCGGGAAGTCGGGATCGGGCGCGCAGTCGGCGCTCTGGCCCGGGCCCACCGCCACCTGGACGCCGGCTTTCAGCTGGCAGCGCACCACGCTGTTGAGCTGGCTCCAGGCCGGGCAGATGGCGTTGGCCGCCTGGTATTGGGCGACCGGTCCCTGCGGCTGGCTGAACGACCACCAGCGGCCGAGGCGGGAGCTCGGCTTGGCGCTGTCCCACACCCGGTAGACGATGACGCCAGCGGCGGCGTCCTGGCGGTAGACCGCGCCTTCGCACAGGCCGCCCTTGCCCGGCGCGCCGACGGCCTTGGCCAGCAGCTCAGGATTCTGCGCCGCGCTCATGCCGGCCGGAGGCGGCAGAACGCCGCCGACGCAGCCATTGGCGGACAGGCCCGGTTTGGCGGGCGGGGTGGTGGAGCAGGCGATCAGGATCAGGCTGAACGAGGCGACGGCGGCGCGGCGCAGCAGGGCGGACATGGGGTGTCTCCAGTCGGTGGAAAAGCGGTTCGCATACTGGAAAACATAGTTGATCCGTATGTCATTTCCAGTTGCGGATGGAAAAAAGGCGTCGACAGGAGTCGACGCCCAAAGCTGCGGAAACAATCGTGGTCAGGCCACGGCGGCGTTGGCGGCGGGCTTGCCGGCCTGGGCCGGACCGCCTTGCAGCTCGGCCTGGCGGGTCTTGGCTTGCCGGTAGTTGGCCAGCTTGATGTGGCCGAAGCCGCGCACGCCTTCCCAGGTCTTCATCCATTCCACCGCCCGCGGCAGCGTGTCCGGCGTGAGCTTGGCCAGCAGCGCCGGCAGCTCCTGCTCGAACTCGGCGATCAACTGCCGTTCCAGCTTGCGGTCGTCCTGCCAGGCGAACGGATCCAGCGCGGTGCCGCGCAGGAAGCGCAGCTTGGCCAGCAGCTTCATCGCCGGCATCAGCCAGGAGCCGATGGCGATCTTGCGCGGCTGGCCGCGGGTGAGCCAGGCCACGCCGATGTGGAAGCGCAGCTTGTAGTCGCCGTCGAACTGGGCGGCCACCTCGCGCTGGAACTCGCCGTCGCTGTACAGGCGCGCCACTTCGTACTCGTCCTTGTAGGCCAGGAGATGGTGGTAGGCGCGGGCGGCGGCCAGCGTCAGCGCGGTGCTGCCCGGCTGGGCGGCCTCCTCGGCTTGGCGCACCTGCTGCACCAGCGCCTTGTAGCGCTCGGCCAGCGCGCCGTTCTGGTAGGCGGCGAGCAGAGTGGAGCGGTGGTGGACCACGGCGTCCGGCGTTTCACGTGGAACGAATTGGACCACGGCGGTCGGGCTGACCAGCGCTTCGACGCGGGCCAGGTCCTGGGCGGCGTGGCGGCCCCAGGTGAAGGCGTCCTGATTGAACTTGACCGCGGCGCCGTTCAAGCGCACCGCTTCCATGATCGCTTCCAGCGACACCGGCACCAGGCCCTTTTGCCAGCCGTAGCCCAGCATGAACATATTGGCGGCGATGGCGTCGCCCATCAGCGCGGTGGCCAGCTTGTTGGCGTTGACCTCGCTGAAGCGGCCGGCGCCGACCGCCTCGACGATGGCGTCCTTCATCGCCTTGGCCGGGTAGCGGATGTCCGGGTTCTTCAGGAAGCCGCTGGTCGGCGATTCGTAGCTGTTGACGATGGCGTGGCTGAAACCGTCGCGCATCTTGGCCAGCGCTTCCTCGGCCGCCGTCACCACCAGGTCGCAGCCCAGCACCAGGTTGGCGTCGCCGGCGGCGATGCGCACCGCGTGCAGCTTGTCCTGAGAGTCGGCGATGCGCACGTGCGACCATACCGAGCCGCCCTTCTGCGCCAGGCCGGCCATGTCCAGCACCGTCACGCCCTTGTTGTCGAGGTAGGCGGCCATGCCCAGCACCTGGCCGATGGTGACCACGCCGGTGCCGCCGACGCCGGTGACCATGATGCCGAACGGCTCGTGCAGCGCCGGGATCTTCGGCATCGGCAGCGCCGGCATCTTGGCGAGGTCGGCGCTGGCGCCGGCCGGCTTTCTCAGCTTGCCGCCTTCCACGGTGACGAAGCTGGGGCAGAAGCCCTCGACACAGGAGTAGTCCTTGTTGCAGCTGGACTGGTCGATCTTGCGCTTGCGGCCCAGCGGCGTTTCCACCGGCAGCACCGACAGGCAGCCGGACTTCTTGCTGCAATCGCCGCAGCCTTCGCACACGCGCTCGTTGATGAAGGCGCGCTTGGCCGGGTCTGGGAACTCGCCCCGCTTGCGGCGGCGGCGCTTTTCGGCGGCGCAGGTCTGATCGTGGATCAGGATGGTCACGCCCTCGATGTCGCGCAGCTCGCGCTGCACGCGGTCCAGCTCGCGGCGGTGAAACACGTCGATGCCGGGCGCCAGGCCCTGGGCGTTCTGGTACTTGTCCGGGTTGTCGCTGGTGATCACGATGCGCTTGACGCCTTCGGCCGCCAGCTGGCGGGTCATCATCGGCACGTCCAGGTAGCCGTCCACGTGCTGGCCGCCGGTCATCGCCACCGCATCGTTGTACAGGATCTTGTAGGTGATGTTGACTTTGCCGGCCACCGCGGCGCGGATGGCCAGGATGCCGGAGTGGAAGTAGGTGCCATCGCCCAGGTTGGTGAAGATGTGGCGGGTGGTGGTGAACGGCGCCTGGCCCAGCCAGGTGATGCCCTCGCCGCCCATCTGGGTGAAGGTCTTGGTGTTTTCCGGGCTGATCCAATGCGCCATGTAGTGGCAGCCGATGCCGGCCACCGCGCGGCTGCCTTCCGGCAGCTTGGTCGAGGTGTTGTGCGGGCAGCCGGAGCAATAGTGCGGCACGCGGGCGATGGATTCGCGCGGCTGCACCAGCTGCGCCTCTTTATCGTCGTAGAACTTCAGCCGGTCGTGGATCACCGGGCTGTCGAAGATCAGCGCCAGCCGGTTGGCGATGGCGCGGGCGATCATCGCCGGGGTCAGCTCGCCGGCGGCCGGCAGCAGCCAGTCGCCGTGCGGCAGCGCCCATTCGCCTTTCTCGGCGAACTTGCCCACCACGCGCGGGCGGATGTCGTCGCGCCAGTTGTACAGCTGTTCCTTCAGCTGGTATTCGATGATCTGGCGCTTCTCTTCCACCACCAGGATTTCTTCCAGGCCCTGGGCGAACTGGCGCACGCCTTCCGGCTCCAGCGGCCACACCATGCCCACCTTGAAGATGCGCAGGCCGATGTCGGCGGCCTGGGCCTCGCTGATGCCCAGGTCGTCCAGCGCCTGCATCACGTCGAGGTAGCTCTTGCCGCAGGTGATGATGCCCAGGCGCGGCTTGGGCGAATCCAGCGTGATGCGGTTGAGCTTGTTTTCGCGCGCGTAGGCCAGCGCCGCGTACAGGCGGTGGTGCAGCACGCGCTTTTCCTGCGCCAGCGGGGTGTCCGGCCAGCGGATGTTGAGGCCGTCCTCGGGCAGCGGGAAATCCTTGGGAATCTTGAATTCCAGCCGTTCCGGCGTGATGTCGACGATGGCCGAGCTCTCGACGGTGTCGGTGATCGCCTTGATCGACACCCAGCAGCCGGAATAGCGGCTCATCGCCCAGCCGTGCAGGCCCAGGTCCAGCACTTCCTGCACGCCGGACGGGCTCAGGACCGGGATCATGCTGGCGGCCAGAATGTGGTCGGACTGGTGGGGGAAGGTGGACGACTTGGCGGCGTGGTCGTCGCCGCAGACCAAGAGCACGCCGCCGTGCTTGGAGGTGCCGGCCGCGTTGCCGTGCTTGAGCACGTCGCCGGAGCGGTCCACGCCTGGACCCTTGCCGTACCACAGCGAATAGACGCCGTCGTATTTGGCGCCTTCGAAGATGTTGACCTGCTGGGTGCCCCAGACCGCGGTGGCGGCCAGATCTTCGTTGAGGCCGGGATGGAACACCACGTTGTGGGCATCCAGATGCTTCTTGGCCTTGATCATGGTCTGGTCGACATTGCCCAGCGGCGATCCCCGGTAGCCGGTGACGTAGCCGGCGGTGTTGAGGCCGGCGGCTCGGTCCAGTTCCTGCTGCAGCATGGGCAGGCGCACCAGCGCCTGGATGCCTGTCATCAGAACCTGGCCGGTGGGGGCGGTGTATTTTTCTTCCAGGTCTGCGTGGCGGATTGACATGGTTTCTCCTCCTGTCGTGCTCGCTTGTGGCGATCAGCCCGCGGCTGCCTTGTGGGCGGCTGGTTCCGGGCGCTTGCTGTGCTGGCGGGCGCCGGGGACACTTTATTTTTATACCTTGTGCCCTGGGTATGCGCGGCTGTCGCAGCTTAGAGTGTTAACCCTAATTTCGCCGACTATAGTTTACGTTTACGTCAACGTCAAATGGATCGCGACAAGGCATGTCCGGGTGCGGTTTATGTGCCAGTGCAGCAAAATATTGCTTGTTAAGTGTTTGTAAACTGACTGTATAGGTAATGATGATTTTTCCGATGGAATAAAGCGGGTAAGCTGGATGTTGGAATATTCCGTGTCGCAGAGAATCGCATGTCTTCCTCTTCTTCCGCCGGCGATAGCCGCGGCGTGCTGTACACCGTCGGCGCCTTCATCTGCTGGGGCCTGTTTCCGCTGTACTGGAAGCCGCTGCACGAGGTGCCGGCCTTGCAAATTCTGTGCCACCGCATCGTCTGGTCGGCCTTGTTCGTCGCGCTGGTGCTGACCGCGCTCAGGCAATGGGGCGATCTGCGCGCCGCGCTGCGCCAGCCGCGCCAGCTGGGCATCTTCGCGCTGTCGTCGACGGTGCTGTCGCTGAACTGGCTGATCTATATCTGGGCGGTGAATGCCGGCCATGTGGTGGAGGCCAGCCTCGGCTACTTCATCAATCCGCTGGTCAACGTGCTGCTGGGGCGGCTGGTATTGTCCGAACGGCTGAGCCGGCCGCAGAAGCTGGCGGTGGGACTGGCGGCGGCGGGCGTGGCCTGGCTGACCTTCAGCGCCGGCTCGCTGCCGTGGATCGCCTTGTCGCTGGCCGCCACCTTCGGCTTGTACGGCCTGCTGCGCAAGATGGCGCCGCTGCCGTCGCTGCCCGGCCTGGCGCTGGAAACCTTCCTGATGTCGCCGCTGGCGCTGGCGGCGCTGCTGTGGTTCGAATGGAGCGGGCAGGGCGCTTTCGGCCATGTCGACGCGCTGCGCAACGGCTTGCTGATCGGCGCCGGGGTGGTGACGGCGGTGCCGCTCTTGATGTTCGCCGCCGGCGCGCGCCGGCTGAAGCTGGCCACCGTGGGGCTGATCCAGTACATCGGTCCCAGCATCCAGCTGGCGCTGGGCGTGATGCTGTATGGCGAGCCTTTCGGTCCCGACCGCGCGATGGGTTTCGCGCTGATCTGGGGCGCGCTGGCGCTGTATTCGGCGGTGGGCGCGCGCGAGCTGTGGCGCGGCAGGCGCCGGCAGCCGGCTTGAGCCGCCTGGTCCATCAAAGAAAAACGGCCATCCCGGAGGATGGCCGTTTTTTCATGCGCGGCGCGCCGTTTCAGTGCGCGGGCTGGGTCAGCTTGAGCAGCAGCTGGAAGCGGTCTTCGACGCCGAACTTCTGGAAGATGGCGGTGAGGTGGGCCTTGACCGTGCGCTCGGTGATGTCCAGCTCGCGGGCGATCTCCTTGTTGGAGCGGCCCTGCTTGAGGATGGCGATCACCTCGGCCTCGCGGCTGGATACCCGATCGCGCCAGCCGGCCTGCTCGGGCGGCGGCACCAGCGCGCCGAAGCGCTGGCACAGCTGCAGCAGCAGGCTGCGGCCCAGCCAGGTGCCGCCGGCGGCGACGCTGGCGGCGATCTGGCGCAGCTCGTCGGCGGCGGCGTAGGCGTGGGCGTAGCCGGACACGCCCAGTTGCAGCCAGTGCATGCCTTCGGCGTCGTTGGGCGAGGAGCTGAGCGCCACCACCCGGTAGTGGCGGCACAGCGTCGGCCAGTCGGCGTCGCGCTGGCCGGCGTCCAGGCTGGCCAGATCCAGCCACAAGACGGCGTCCCGCTCCGGCGGCGGCAGGCGCGCGCAGCGGCGCGCCTCTCCCAGCGCGTCCTGCCAGTAGCCGGCCAGCACCGAGCTGGCGGAGAACAGCAGGTGGACCATGTCAGCGCTCCCGCAACGCTTCGGCCTTGGCGCGCAGCACCGGCTTCAGCAGATAGGACAGAATGCTCTTCTTGCCGGTCATGATGTCCACCTGGGCCACCATGCCGGGGAAGATGGGCAGCTTTTCCTTGCCCAGCAGCGAGCCCTGGGTTTTCACCTTGACGATGTAGAAGGCGTTGCCCTTCTCGTCGGTGATGGTGTCGGCGCCGATCTCGGCCACGCTGCCCTCCATGCCGCCGTAGATGGTGAAGTCGTAGGCGGTGAAGCGCACCACGGCGCGCTGGCCGGGATGGAGGAAGGCGATGTCGCGCGGGGTGATCCGGGTTTCCAGCAGCAGCGAGTCGTCCATCGGCACGATCTCGATGATGTCCTTGCCCGGCTGCACCACGCCGCCGATGGTGTTGATGAACAGCCGCTTGATCTCGCCGCGCACCGGGGAGCGCACTTCGGACAGTTTGACCTTGTCGGCCAGAGCCACGCTGCCGGCGGACAGGCTGCTGGCCTTGGCCATGGTGTCCGACAGCTCGGCGCTGGCGGTGTTGCGCATCGCCAGCTCCACCTCCTGGATCTTGCGCTGCGCCTCGCCGATGGCGGCCTGGATCTTGGGCATCTGGGCGGCGGCCTGGTCGCGTTCGCCGCGGAAACGGGCGACGTCGCGCTCAAGGCGCAGCAGGTCGACGTCGGATACCGCGCCGGACTCCTTCAGCGGCCGGGTGACGGTGAGTTCCTTCATCGTCAGATCGTAGCTGGACAGGGCCTGGGCATAGCGGGCGCGCACCTCGTTCAGCTCCTGGCTGCGCTGCGCCAACTGCTGGCGGGCGATGCCGACGCTGGCGTTCAGCTCCATCTGCTTTGAGTTGTACAGGTCCAGTTCCTGCTTGGCGATCTCCGGCGCCAGCTCCAGCACCTTGGGCGGCAGCGTGAACGGCGTGCCGTTGGCCAGCGCCTTCAGCCGCGCGGTCTTGGCCTGCAAGGCCAGGTACTGCGCCTGGTTTTCCTCCAGCGAGGAGACGAAGCGGGTGTTGTCCACCTTGAGCAGCAGCTGGCCCTTCTGCACCACCTGGCCCTCCTTGACCAGGATCTGCGACACCACGCCGCCGTCCAGGCTCTGCAGGTGCTGGTTCTGGCTGGACGGGATCACCTTGCCCTCGCCGCGCGACACTTCGTCCACCTTGGCGAAGGCCGCCCACAGGAAGGCGACGATGAACACGCCCAGCATGCTCCAGACGAAGATGCGCGGCCGGCCCGGGCTCTGCTGCAGGATCGCCCAGTCGGCGTCGGCGGCGAAGTCGTTGCGGTCGGCCAGGTCGCGGGCGGAGGCCCAGTCCATCAGCTTGTCCCAGTACGGGCCGGTGCGTTCCTGGCCGCGCTCCACCCAGCCGTTCAGGCGTTGTTTCCAGTTCATTTCCATCTCAAACGCCCGCCTTTCCGATCTTGCCCTGTTGCAGCGCTTCGATCACTTGTTGCTTGGGACCGTCGGCGACGATGGCGCCGTGGTCGACCACGATCAGCCGGTCCACCAGGTCCAGCAGCGCGTTGTGATGGGTGACCAGCAGCATGGTCTTGCCGGACGACACCCGGGCCAGCGTCTGGCGGATCTGGCTTTCGCTGCTGTGGTCCATATTGCTGGTCGGCTCGTCCAAGAGCAGGATGGGTGGCGAGTTCAGCAGCGCGCGGGCGATGGTCACCGCCTTGCGCTGGCCGCCGGACAGCGATTCGCCGCGTTCGCTGATCAGCATGTCGAAGCCTTGCGGATGGCTGTTGACGAACTCGGTCAGCCCGGCCTGCTCGGCGGCGGCGGCGATGCTGGCGTCGAAGGCATGCGGCGAGCCCATGGAGATGTTCTGCCGCATGGTGCCGTAGAACAGCACCGGATCCTGCGGCACGTGGCCGATCTGGCGGCGCAGCTCGGCCGGGTCGATCTGCTTGATGTCCATGCCGTCGATATGGATCGCGCCACCGGTCGGCTGGTACAGGCCCAGTATCATCTTCTGGATGGTGGTCTTGCCGGAGCCGACGCGGCCGATGATGGCCACGCGCTCGCCGGCGCGGATCTTGAACGACACCTCGCGCAGCGCCACCATCGGGTTGTTCGGGTAGTTGAACGACACGTTGCGGAACTCGATCTCGCCCTTGAAGCTGGTGCGGTGGAAGAAGGCGGCGTCCTTCTCGCGCTCCACCGGCATCTTCATGAAGCCGTCCAGCGAGGCCAGCGAGGTCTTGGCGTTGTGGTACTGGGTCAGCAGGCTGACCACCTGGCTCAGCGGCGCCATCGCGCGGCTGGACAGCATCACCGCGGCGATCACGCCGCCCATGGACACGTTGCCGGCCATGATCTCGTATACGCCCAGCACCAGCATGGCGACCGACAGCAACTGCTGGATGAAGCCGGCGAAGTTCATCGTGGAGGCGGCCAGGATCTTCAGTCGCGAGCCGACCTGGGCCAGGAACAGCGTGGCCTGTTCCCACTTGCCCTGCAGCACGCCCTCGGCGGCCAGCACCTTGACGGTTTCCAGCCCGGACAGGCTTTCCACCAGGTAGGCGTTGCGCTGCGAGCTGGCGCGCAGCGTGGTCTCGGTCAGCGCCTGCATCCGCTCCTGCACCAGCAGGGCGAAAGTCAGCATGATGAAGATGGCGATCACCATCGGCACCGCCATCAGCGGCGAGATCCACAGGATGGCCACCAGGAAGATCAGCACGAAGGGCACGTCGATCAGCGCGGTGATCGACGCCGAGGCGATGAAGTCGCGCACGGTTTCGAAGGCGCGCAGATTGGCGGCGAACGCGCCGACCGAGGCCGGCCGCGCCTCCATCCGGATGCCCAGCACCCGCTCCATGATCAGCGCCGACAGCGCGACGTCGACCCGTTTGCTGGCCAGGTCTATCAAGTAGCCGCGGGTCAGCTTGAGCAGAAAATCGAACACCAGCACCAGCGCGGCGCCTATCGCCAGCACCCACAGCGTTTCCAGCGCCATGTTCGGCACCACGCGGTCGTAGACCGCCATCGACACGATGGGCATCGCCAGCGCGAAGACATTGATCAGGAAGGCAGCCATCAGCGCGTCGCGGTACAGCGACTTGCTGCCGTAGATGGTGCGCCAGAACCAGTGGCGCGCGCGGATCTCGGCCAGCTCCGGCGCGCGCTTCTCGTACTGGAAGCGCGGCTTCACCAGGATGGCGATGCCTTCGAAGCTGTGGTCCAGGTCTTCCAGCGGAATCTCGACGACGGCGTCCGGCAGCTCGGACATGCTGAGGAAGGCGACGCCGTCGCGGATCTCGCGCAGGATGCCGGCGGTGTTGTTCTCCAGCAGCAGCACGGCGGGCAGCAGCTGCTGGCGCAGGCTGGACAGCGGCTGGCGCACCACGCGGGTGGACAGGCCGATGCGGCGCGCCGAGCGCGCGAACATCGACGGAGACAGCCGGTTGTCCACCAGCGGAATGCCGGCCACCAGCGATTCGCGGGTGGCGGTGATGCCGTAGCCGCGGGCCAGCGAGAACAGGCAGTCGAGCAGGGGGTCGAGATGGGTCGCTTGCTCGCTCAGCGGCTGCGCGGTTTCAGGATTGGATATTTCGGAAGCCATGCTTCCACTCCCATGGATATTGTCGGCAATCGTGCCGGGTCTGACTGTTTACGTGCCGCCAAAGGAACGCGCGGCCGGGCGCGAACGGCGATCAGCTTCCGTTCCGCGCGCGGGCCGGCGCCCCGATGCCGGTGATCGCCGCCACAATGGCCAAAAGACCCGCATTGCGGGTCTTGCCTGGTTGCGGCGGCCAGGTTTTAGCGTTTGGCTTTGCCAGTCTTCTTCGCTGGCGCGGCGTCTTCCGCCATCGTGGTGGACACATAAGGATGGATGGGGATGCCGGCGGTGCTGAACGGCTGCGGCGGCGTGTAGGCGGTATTGCAGGCGTCGCGCTGCGAGTCGTCGCTGTCGGATTCGAAGCTTTGTTCTTCGATCGGCTTCAGCTGCAGAGCGGGCAGCAGCAGGCCGGACGCGGCCAGCACGCGGGCTTGGGCCAGCTTGTTGTCGTAGTCGGCGTTGGCCAGCGCGCGCTTGGAGTCGTACAGCTCGTTCTCGCTGTCCAGCACGTCCAGCAGGGTGCGCTGGCCGATGTCGAACTGCTTCAGGTAGGCATCGCGGGCCTTTTCGGTAGACAGCGCGTGCTGGCGCAGATAACCCATTTGTTCGCTCAGCTTGTGGGCATCGTTGCTGGCGATGCGCACCGTCTGCTGCAGGTCGCGGCAGGCTTTGTCGCGCAGGTCCAGCGCCGAGTTGTAGCGTTCGGCGGCCACGCCCAAGCGGGCCTTGTCGGCGCCGCCGCGGAACAGGTTGATGTTGAACACCAGCGCCACCGACTGCTTGTCGTGGGTGCCGTAGACGCTGTTCAGGTTGTCGGTTTTCTCGGCGTGGGCGCGTAGGTCCAGCGTCGGCGAGAAAGCGCCGCGCTTGACCTTGAGATCGCTCTGGGCGGCGCGCACGCCTTCCTGCGCTGCCAAATAGGCAGGGCTGCTGCGCACCGCGGAGACCAGCAGGTCCTTGTCGCGCGGCAGCTTGTCCTGCATCGCCGGCACCGGCGCCAGGTCGGTCGGCGGCTCCTCGCCGATCAGGCGCGCGTAGCGGGCGGACACATCGTGCAGATTGGAGGACTCGTTGATCATATTGGTTTCGGACAGCGCCAGCCGGCCGGCTGCCTGTTCCAGGTCGACGCGGCGGCCGACGCCGGCCTTCACCTTTTGTTCGATCTGATCGTAGATGCCCTTGTGGACGCCGTAGCTTTCCTTGGCGTAATCCAGCAGCTGGCGGTAGCGCAATACGTCCAGATAGGTGCGGGTGGCTTCCAGGCCCAGCTGTTCGGAGGCGTCGACGAATTCGTAGTACTTGCCGCGTTTGCCGAACTCCAGCTGCTTGACCGTGTTCATGGTCTGGAAGCCCTGGAACAGGTTCTGGCTGAGGTCTGCGGACCAGCCCTTGCGGTTGAAGTCGCTGGTGATTTGCGGGCCGTAATTGACCAGCGGCTCCTTGTTGTCTTCGCGGGCCTGGGTGTAGGAGACATCCACGGTCGGCAGATAGCCGGAACGGCCGATGCCGACTTCTTCCGCCGACGAGCGGAATTCATGGAAGCGGAAGCGGACTTCCGGATTGTTGGCGATGGTTTTTTCCACGACTTGACGCAGGTCGGTGGCCTGCGCCGATGCGGCCGCTAAACTCATCAACGCGGCCAGCGTCAGGCGAACGCTGCATTTTTGTAAGCGTTTCATGGTTAATCGTCTCCGGGTGCAAGAGGTTGATATTATTAAATATTTCAATAAATAGATTAAACAAATTTTCTTTAAATGGCAAGTGAATATTCCGCGCCAAGCGAATATCATTCGTCAATCTGCTACAGTTGCGATCATTGATCGGCATGGAATGACCATGAAGCTTGCCTCGCTCGTTTCGGGACGGCGCTTGCGGCGCTGCCTGATGTCCGTCGCGCTGTTGCTGGCGGGCCTGTGCGTCACCGCCGCCAGCCTGCCGACCGAGCGTTCGGCCGCCCGCTACGGCCCGCGCGCGGTCGCGCTGTTCCGCGAATGGAACCAGCTGCTGGGCAAGCTGCAGGGCGTGGACGAGCGGCAGAAGCTGGCCGAGGTTAACCAGTTTTTCAACCGGCGCATCCTGTACCGCGAGGACATAGACAACTGGGGCGTTCAGGATTATTGGGCGACGCCGCTGGAGATGTTCGGCAAGGGGGCGGGCGACTGCGAGGACTTCAGCATCGGCAAGTACATCTCGCTGCTGGTGCTCGGCGTCTCGCCGGACAAGCTGCGCATCACCTACGTCAAGGCTCGGATAGGCGGGCCGGACAGCACGATCAGCCAGGCTCACATGGTGCTGGCCTATTATCCCACGCCCAGCGCCGAGCCGCAGATTCTGGACAGCCTAGTGACCTCGATCGAGCCGGCTTCGCAGCGGACCGACCTGCTGCCGGTGTTCAGCTTCAACGCCCAGGGCCTGTGGGTGGGCAACCGCAGCAGCAATGTCTCCAAGCTGACGCGATGGCGCCAGGTGATGGACAAGATGAAAAACGAGGGCTTCACTTTTTGAGATGGGCGACGCGATGAAAAACCTTTCCCTTATCCAGCGGTTGTGGCTGTTGCTGCTGTTGTTGGTGTTCACGTCGTTGTCAGGCGCGCTGCTGGCCAATCTGTACAACGCGCGCAGTTATTTGGAACAGCAGCTGACAGGCCAAAATGCCAATGCCGCCAATGCGCTGGCGCTGATGATCACCCAGAACAAGGCGGATAAGGCGATGGCTGAAACCTTGATCAACGCGACTTTCGACCAGGGATATTTTCATCACATCCGCTGGCAGGGAGCCGACGGCAAGGTTGTGGTCGACCGCGTCAACCAGGCGGTTTTTCCAGCGGCACCGGACTGGTTCCGGACTTTGCTGCCGCTGTCCCCGCAGCCGGGCAACGCGTTGGTCACCGCCGGCTGGCTGCAGGCCGGGGAGATACGCGTAGAGGCCGCGCTGGGCTACGCCTACGAGTCGTTGTGGATGGGCGCGCTACAGACCATGTTGTGGCTTTTGGGAGCGGGTTTGCTGGCCGGCTTGCTGGGTTCCATCGATATTTTCAAGCTGCGGCGCGATTTGCAGCGGGTGGTCAATCAGGCTCGGGCGATCAGCGAGCGTCGTTTCCAGCGCATGACCGAGCCCAAGGTGCCGGAACTGGCCCGGGTGGTGGGCGCGATGAACCACATGGTGGAGAGGCTGCAGTCCTATCTGGGCGAGCAGTCGGAAGAGGTGGAGCAATTGCGGCGCGAGCGCCATACCGATCCGGTGACCGGCCTGCCCAACCGCGAGGCGCTGGAGCAGGCGGTGTCCAGCACGCTGGCCGAGGAGGAGGATGTCCGCGGCTGCCTGCTGCTGCTGAGGCTGGCCGGGCTGGCCGAGTTGAACCAGCGGCTGGGCGGCGAGCGCGCCGACGCCTTGTTGGTCCGCCTGGCGGCGGATCTGGAAGATCTGGCTTCGCGGCGCAAGGGCTGGCTGGCGGCCCGGCTGCGCGGCGCCGATTTCGCCGTGTTCTGCCCGGAGCTGGAGATCGACGGCGGCCGGCAGCTGGCGGAGACGCTATGCGAGCAGCTGGCTTTTTACCGGCAGATGGGTTTGAGCGACCGGGACGGCATCGGCCACATCGGCGTATGCGGCATTGTCGAGGGCGATGGCTTGGCCAGCCTGTTGGCGCGCGCCAGCCAGGCGCTGGCCGAGGCCGAGGCGGCGGGCGACAACCAGTGGCGGGTCGATGATGGCGGCGGTCCGGAAGTGGGCAGCGAATGGGATTGGCGCGAACTGATCGAAGCCAGTTGCCGCGAGCATAGCCTGAGGCTGCGCTGGTTCCCGGTGCGGGATGCCGCGCGCGGCATCCTGTGGCAGGAGGGCATGCTGTTCCGGCCCGCGATGGGGGGCCTGCCGGCGATCAACGCGATGCGGCTGGTGTCGCATAGCCTGCGCCTGGGCCTGAGCCACCTGGCCGACCTGGAGGCGCTGAGGCTGGCCCTGGCCGACGCGCCGGGCTCCGCGCTGGCGGTGAACCTGTCCCCGGCCTCGCTGGCGGCCAGAGGCTTCCAGTGGCAGGCGATGGAAATGTTGGGCGGCAGCCGGACGACGGTGTCCTTCGAGTTCGACGAGGCGGGGCTGGACGAGCATTGGGATGCCTTCCTGGCTTTCGGCGAGGCGGTGAAGGGCGCCGGCCACCGGCTGGCGGTGGAGATCCGCGGCCATAGGCTGGAACTGGTCGCCCGGCTGAACCAGGCTGGCATCGACTATCTGGTGCTGGACGGCGCGCTGACGCGCGGCATCCATCAGGACGAGGGCCGGCAGGTGCTGGTCAAGGGCGTGCAGCGGATGACGTCGCTGATGGGCGCCAGGCTGATCGCCAAGGGAGTGGTCAGCGAAGCCGACGCGAAACGGCTGCTGGAACTGCGCGTCGACGGCCTGACCGGTCCCGCCGTGGCGTGACGCCGTTTTTCCGGCTGGGGTGACATGCAGCGTTCGCCGCCGTTCCGCGGCGGACCGCCGCCGCCAGCCGGGTCGCTTTCATGCCGGAAATTCCCGCCGGCGCGACATTCCCGTTTCGTTCTCCCTTCTTTCATTTCATCGGTCCGCAGCAAGGGGATGGCAGCGCCGCGCTCCGCCGACGCGGACATGGATGGTTTTTCTCCGCCATGCCGCGGTGGACGCAAAAAAGCCCCCCGCGCGGACGGGGGGCTGCCGACATCGGGCTGCGCGCCTCAATCGGTATGCAGCTGGCCGTGATTCAGCAGGTTCTTCAGCACCTGCGCGTCGCTGAGCGTCGCGCCTTGGGTCAGATCGACGTTCTGCAGCACGATCTGCTGGGTGACCGCCGTGCCCTGGCCCTGGTGATGGACGTCTATCACCGTGTTGGCGCCTTCCTTGTGGAAGTTCAGGTAACCCTCCAGGCTGGCCGCGTTGTGGCTTGCGCCCTGCAGCAGGTCCTTCAGGTCGAGCACGTCTTTCTCGCCATGCTGGCCGAAGTCGGTGATCACGTCCCGCGCCGGCTTGGCAGCGGTGCCTTGATCGCCCAGCGACCACTTGAAGGTGTCGACGCCGGCGCCGCCGGTCAGGATGTCGCTGCCGGCGCCGCCGCGGATCAGCTCGCTGGCGTCGGTGCCCGTCAGCCGGTTGTCGCCGGCATCGCCCTGAAGCAGGCGCTGATTCGGGTCCAGCGTCGACAGGTCGATGTGCAGCCTGGCGTTGGACAGGTCGCCGTCGGCATCCCGCACCGTGTAGGTGAAGGTGTCGGTCTGGCCGTTGCCCAACAGCTTGCTATCGCCGGTGAAGGTGTAGTTGTAGCTGCCGTCCGCGTGCATCAGCAGGTCGCCGAACTGGCCGTGCAGGATGGCCTCCACGCCGCCGTTTCCGGCCTGGCCGCCGCTGGCGCAAGCCACCACCTTCAGGCCGCCGTCGGCGCCGGCGGCGTCATTCTGCAGCACGTCGCCGCCGGTGGCCGGATGGTGGAAGTCGCTCCCCTCGACGATGCGCGCCATGATGCCGAAGGTGGAGTTGGCGTTCTCGGCAGTGTGGATTTCGTTGCCGATATGGCCCTTGCCATCATCGAATCCCAGGATCTGCAGGATGTACTGCCGGCCGTTGTACTCGAAGGTCTGGCTGGCGTTGTCGATGGTGACGATGTCCTTGCTGGCTTCGTAGTCGCGGCTGTTCGGCGTCTCCTGGTGGTTCAGGTGGACGAGGAACTGCTGCGGCTGGACGCCCAGCATGAACGACAGGCCCAGCGTGGCGTTGCTGATGCCGGAGTTGCCGCTGATCTCGTAGTTCAGGTGGGTGAGGTCGCCCAGCTTGAAGGTTTGGTTCAGCGGCAGCGTGTTGTTCAACAGGGTGTCGTTGTCGCGGAAGCTATAGCCGGACTGCTGGCCGTAGGTGTCGCCCCAGCGCAGCTGGTTCTGGCCGTTGTCGTTGCCGCCCTGGTTGAAGGTGCTGACGCGGTGGCCGCCGTCCCAGTCCATCCAGTCGCCGACGATGCCGTTGCTGCTGATCTTCAGATCGCCGCTGAGCACCGCCAGGCTGGCGCGGTCGTCGGCCGCCAGCGGCGCGTCATTGACGATGGCCACGTTGAGCTTGTCGCTGGCGCTGCTGCCGTCGCGGTCGCGCACTTCCACGTTGAGGCTATCGATGAAGCGCTCGCCCGCGCTGGCGCCGGCGTGGCCCAGCGTGTACTGGTAGCCGAGCTTGCCGCTGGCGGCGTCGAAGGAGGTGACCTTCAGCGCGCCGTAGGCGGTGCTGAGCGTATTGCCGGTGAGCCTGCCGTCGGCGCCGACCACTTCCACGCCGCCGATGCGGATGCTGGCCACGCCGTCCGGCGCGTTCACCACGAAGTTGCCCTGCTGGGTCAGCTGGGCGGCGTCCGGCGCGGTGCCGGCGGCCAGATGGCTTTCCAGCGCGATGGCGTCGCTGCCGCCATCCAGCGCGTGCAGTCCGGACAGGGTGACTGGATGGTCTACCGCCTGGATGGACACGCTCAGGTTCTGGCTGCTGCTGGCCTGGCTGTGGTTGGACTGCTCGGTGGCCGTGGCGGTGACGGTCAGGTTCAGCTGGCCATGGTAGCCGGCCGGACCCTTCAATTGCAGGCTGTCCAGGCTCCAGTTGCTGACATCCAGCCGGCCGGAGCCGTCCACCATCGCCTGATGGCCGGACGCGTCTTTCAGCACCGCGCCGCTGGGCAGGCCGGACAGGGAGACGTTCAGCGTTTCCGAGCCGTCGCGGTCGACCAGCGAGGCGCTGATGCTGCTCAGCTTGATGAAGTTGCCTTCATAGCCGACGTTGTCCATCGCCTTGAAGCTGAGGTTGTCGAGGATGGCGCCGTTGGCATCGCCGTCCTTGGCCTCGAACAGCAGCCGGTATTTGCCGTCCTGGGCGATCGGCAGCGCAACCTGCTGGTCGCGCAGCCAGCCGGTGCTGGTCGGGTTGAAGTCGTACAGCACGGTGGCCTTGCCGGTGGGGTGGCCGCTGGCGTCGAGCGCGATCAGTTTGACCTGCAACTGCGAGCTGCTGACGTAGTTCAGGCGAGCGGAGATGTCGAAGCCCAGCTGGTAGAAGCGGCCGGCTTCGCACTGGATGTCGGTGTACAGCGTGCGGTCGCCGGGGCCGTTTTCGATTTCCAGCACCTTGTTGGTCGAGCTGCCGCCGGTGTAGGTGCGCTCGGTGCCCACTTCGATCAGGCCGCGGCCGTTGTCGGTGTTCCACACGCCTATGGTATTGGCGCCGCCGATCTTGTTGACCGCCACGTCCTGCCGCCATTCGCGGCCGTTCAGATTGACGTCCTCGAAGTTGAGCGAGGCCAGCGACGAGTAGCCGCCTAGCGACAGCTGCGGCGCGTCGGCCACGGCTTCGATGTGGATGGAGGCTTTGGCCGGGCTGGCGTCCACCGCGCCCTGGTTGTCCTTGGCCGCGTAGCCGAAGCCGGTGTCGCCGCTCCAGTGGCCCGCCGGCTTGAAGTAGACGGCGCCGCCCACGGTGTCGCCGGCCTTGACGACCTGGGTGCCGGCGGCGTCGCTGTACAGCGTGCCGTTGGTCGGAAGGTCCTTGATCACGAAGCCGGAGACGCTGCCGTCGCCGTCCTTGCCGGACAGCGCGATGCTGATCAGCGGCTGGTCTTCCTGGCCGGACGCGGACACGTCGAAGGTCTCCGGCGCCATATTGGCCGCGTTGGCGCCGGCATGGCCGGTCGCGGTGTCGCCGTTGCCGGTTTCACGTGAAACAGCGTCGACGCCGATGGACAGCGCGCCCTTGACGTTGCCGGGCACTTCCAGCTGCAGGCCGGACAGCTTCACGTCCAGCGCCTTGGCGTCCCAGTGGCCGGCCTGGACTATGGTCAGCGAGCCGTCCTTGCCTATGATGCCGATCAGGTTGTGCTGGCTGTCGAACAGCTGCGAGCCGGCGTACTTGGCGTCCAGACGGACGACGATGCTGTCCAGCCCTTCGCTGCCATCGCGGTCCACCAGCGAGGCGCTGATGTCGATCGGATAGCGGGTGAGGTCCGGCCCTTCCTTGGCCCAGTCCTTGCCGTTCCAGTAGTAGGTGCCGTCCTTGAACTGCAGCCGCTCGATGTCGTACAGGCTGTCGTGGCCTTCGCCGGCGTAGGGATTGGCCGCGGTGGTCTGTTTGTCGGTCACTTCGAAGAACACGCTGCCGCCGGCGCCGATGACCGGGCGGGTGATGGTGTAGTCCTTGAAGTTGCCGGCATAGACCGCGGTGTCGACGCCGTCGCCGCCGTACAGGCTGTCGTCGCCCTTGCCGCCGATCAGGATGTCGTTGCCCTTGCCGGCATACAGCGTGTCGTTGACTTCATTCGGCTTGCCGCTCAACTGGCTCAGGTTGCCGTCGTCGCCGATCAGCACGTTGTCGGCCTTGCTGGTGTCCAGGTAGATGGCGTCGTTGCCGCCCATGCCGCGCACGGCGAAGCCGGTGTCGGTCTTGCCGCGCAGGTCGGCGAACGAGTTGTTGCCGTCGTCCAGCGTGATCGCGTTCTTGCCGTATTCAGCCGCGGTCTTTTCCCACGATTCGAAGTTGCGGCCGCCGACATAGGGGCTGCCCGGCTGGTAGCTGCCCTGGCCGATCTGTACGCCGACCACCGGCGCGTCGGCGACCGGGGTCATGGTCAGCGTCAGCGTCGAGCTGCTGCCGGTGTTGGTGGTGTAGCCGATCTGCGGCAGCTCGCCGGCGTAGTGCGCGGCCGGGGCGAAGCTGTAGCTGCCGTCGGCGTTGACATGCAGCACGCCCTTGCCGTCCAGCGCCACGTCCACGCCCTGTTTGCCCAGCTGGTAGGTTTGGCCTGCCACGGTGACGCTGTGCACGCTGAGCTTGCTGTCCACGTCGTAATCGTTGGCGAGCAGGCCGTGGGCGGCATCGACCGCCAGCGGCTTGTCTTCGACGATGTTGCCGCTGTCCGGCTTCAGCACCGACGGATCGTCCACCGGCGTGATGCCGACGTGGATGGTGATGGTGTCGGTGGCGCCGGCCTTGTCGGTGACCGTCACCTTGAAGCTGTCGCTGCCGTTGTAGTCCTGGTTCGGCGTGTAAGTCCAGCTGCCGTCCTTGCCCAGCACCACGGTGCCGTGCTGCGGGTTGCCGCTGGCGGCGTAGCTCAGCTGGTCGTTGGCGTCCACGTCCTGCGCGTGCAGCTGGCCGCTGACCGGGGTGTCCTCGGCGGTGGTGACCTGGATGCCGCCGTCCTTGGCGAAGCCGTGCGTCTGGTCGCCGACGAAGGCCGGCGCGTCGTTGGCGCCGTGGACGTCGACGCTGATCTTGTGCTCGGTGCCGTCCTTGGCGTAGACGGTGAACTCCTCGGTGCGCGTTTCGCCCTGGCCCAGGTGCTGAACTTTGTCGTTGTCGACCTTGTACTGCCAGTGGCCGTCCTTGTCTATCGTCAGTGTGCCGTAATTGCCGGCATGGCTGTCGACGCGGCCGGTGTCGAACGCCGCGCGGCCCTTGTCCGGGGTGGCGATGTCGAGCTTGCCGTTATGCGTGAGCGCGCCATCGGCACCGACGGCGAGGTCCTCGGTGACGGCGCCGGTGCTTTCGCCGCTGATCTTGGCGAAATTGTCGGTGCCGTAGACGGTGATGTTGACGTTGTGCGAGGTGCCGTCCAGCGATTGGACCGGGAAGGTGTAGTTGATCTTGTCCTGGCTGGTCAGCTCCTGGGCCGTGTCGTTCAGGGTGAACGTCCACTGTCCGGTGGCGCTGTCGAAATGGAAGGTGCCGTATTTCACCAGCACGTCGGCTTGCGGGCGGAAGCCAGCCTCGCCGGCATCGACGTCCCTGACCAGCAGGGTGCCGGTGGCTGTCGGGAAGGTGCCTTCCACCAGAGTGGCGCCGTCGGTGCCGCCGAACACGGCCGGATCGTTGACGCCTTTGATGGTCACGGTGATGTCGTGGGACGTGCCGTCCTGGGAGTAGACGGTGAACACCTCGGTGCGGGTGACGTCCTGGCCCAGGTATTGGACCTTGGCGTCGTCGACGCTGTAATGCCAGTTGCCGTTGGCGTCTATGGTCAGCTTGCCGAGGTTGGTCGTCTTGTTGTCGACGCGGCTGGTGTCGAATACCGATTGACCCTGATCGACATCGGACACGTTCAGCTTGCCGCTGTAATCCAGGGTGTTGGCGGCGGAGACGTTGAGGTCCTCGGTGACGGCGCCGTGATCGTTGCCGGAGAAGGTGGCGGCATCGTTGGTGCCCAGCACCTGGATGGATACCACCGCGCTGCCGGTGCCGTCCTTGGAGAGGACGGTGAACTGCAGCGGCACCTTGTCGCCTTCGCCCAGCGCCTGCACCTTGGCGCTGCTGTTGTCGATGGTGAAGGTCCAGGTGCCGTCGGCGTTGGCCTGGAAGGTGCCGTAATCGGTCACCTGCTGGTAAGGCTGCAACTGGGCCTGGCCCTGGTCGACATCCACTACGGTCAGCTTGCCGCTGGCGACGGTCTGGGCCGCGGTGTCTTCCTTGACGATGCCGGAGCCGATGTCGCCGGCGCCGTGGCCGACGTCGGCGGCATCATTGACGCCGGTGACGACGACGGTGATGTCGTGGGACGTGCCGTCCTGGGAGTAGACGGTGAACACTTCAGTGCGGGTGTCGCCCTGTCCCAGGTACTGGACCTTGCTGTTGTCGACGCTGTAATGCCAGTTGCCGTTGGCGTCGAGGGTGATCGAACCCAGATTCGTGGTCTTGTTGTCGATGCGGGTGGTGTCGAACGAAGACTGTCCCTGGTCGGCGTCGGTCACATTCAGCTTGCCGCTGTAGTCCAGGGTGTTGGCGGCGGAGACGTTGAGGTCTTCGGTCACCGCGCCCTGATCGTTGCCGGAGATCACCGCGGCGTCATTGACGCCGGTGACGACGACGGTGATGTCGTGGGACGTGCCGTCCTGGGAGTAGACGGTGAAGACTTCGGTGCGGGTGTCGCCCTGTCCCAGATACTGCACCTTGGCGTTGTCGACGCTGTAATGCCAGTTGCCGTTGGCGTCGAGGGTGATCGACCCCAGATTGGCGGTTTTGTTGTCGATGCGGCTGGTATTGAATACCGCCTGGCCCTGATCGGCATCGGCCACATTCAGCTTGCCGCTGTAGTCCAGGGTGTTGGCGGCGGAGACGTTGAGGTCTTCGGTGACAGCGCCCTGGTCGTTGCCGGAGATCACCGCGGCGTCATTGACGCCGGTGACGACTACGGTGATGTCGTGGGACGTGCCGTCCTGAGAGTAGACGGTGAAGACTTCGGTGCGGGTGTCGCCCTGGCCCAGATACTGCACCTTGGCGTTGTCGACGCTGTAGTGCCAGTTGCCGTTGGCGTCGATGGTGATCGAACCCAGATTGGCGGTCTTGTTGTCGACGCGGGCGGTGTCGAACACCGCCTGGCCCTTGTCAGGGTCGACCACGTTCAGCTTGCCGCTGTAGTCCAGAGTGTTGGCGGCGGAGACGTTGAGGTCTTCGGTGACGGCGCCCTGGTCATTGCCGGTGATCACCGCCGGATCGTCCTTGCCCTGGATGGTGACAGTGACGGTATGGGGCGTGCCGTCCAAGGACAGTACGGTGAAGGTGCGATCGAAGCGATCGGCGCTGGTCAGCTCCTGTGCCTTGGCATTGTCCAGTGTGAAGGTCCACTGGCCGGTGGCGCTGTCGAAATGGAAGGTGCCGTAGTCGACTTGAACGTCGGCCATCGGCTGGAAGACGGACTGGTTCTGATCCACATCCTTGACCAGCAGGGTGCCGTTCACCTGGGTGATGTCGTCCTCGACCACGATGCCGTGATCGGTGCCGGAGATCACCGCGGCATCGTTGACGCCGGTTACGACGACAGTGATGTCGTGGGACGTGCCGTCCTGGGAGTAGACGGTGAAGACTTCGGTGCGGGTCTCGCCCTGGCCCAGGTATTGGACTTTGGCGTTGTCGACGCTGTAATGCCAGTTGCCGTTGGTGTCGATGGTGATACTGCCGAGGTTGCTGGTCTTGTTGTCGATGCGGCTGGTGTTGAACACCGCCTGGCCCTGATCGGCATCGACCACGTTCAGCTTGCCGCTGTAGTCCAGGGTGTTGGCGGCGGAGACGTTGAGGTCTTCGGTCACCGCGCCCTGATCGTTGCCGGAGATCACCGCGGCGTCGTTGACTCCGGTGACGACGACGGTAATGTCGTGGGACGTGCCGTCCTGGGAGTAGACGGTGAAGACTTCGGTGCGGGTCTCGCCCTGGCCCAGGTATTGGACTTTGGCGTTGTCGACACTGTAATGCCAGTTGCCGTTGGCGTCGATGGTGATGCTGCCCAAATTGGTGGTCTTGTTGTCGACGCGGCTGGTATTGAACACCGCCTCGCCCTGGTCGGCATCGGACACGTTCAGCTTGCCGCTGTAGTCCAGTGTATTCGCCGCCGAGACATTGGCGTCTTCGGTCACCGCCCCGGCATCGTTGCCAGAGAAGGTGGCGGCATCGTTGACGCCGGTGACGACGACGGTGATGTCGTGGGACGTGCCGTCCTGGGAGTAGACGGTGAACACTTCGGTGCGGGTGTCGCCCTGGCCCAGGTACTGCACTTTGGCGTTGTCGACGCTGTAGTGCCAGTTGCCGTTGGCGTCGATGGTGATGCTGCCGAGGTTGGCGGTCTTGTTGTCGACGCGGCTGGTATTGAATACCGATTGGCCTTTGTCAGGGTCGACGACATTCAATTTGCCAACATAGTCCAGCGTATTCGCCGCCGACACATTCAGATCTTCGGTGACGGCGCCCTTGTCGTTGCCGGTGATGACGGCCGGATCATCCTTGCCCTGGATGGTGATGGTGACGACGTGGGGCGTGCCATCCACAGAGTGCACGGTGAAGGTGCGGTCGAAGCTATCGGCGCTGGTCAGTTCCTGAGCCTTGGCGTTGTCCAGCGTGAAGGTCCACTGGCCGGTGGCGCTGTCGAAGTGGAATGTGCCGTAGTCGACCTGAACGTCGGCCATCGGTTGGAAGGCGGACTGATTCTGATCCACGTCCTTGACCAGCAGGGTGCCGTTCACCTGGGTGATATCGTCCTCGACCACGATGCCGTGGTCGGTGCCGCCGATGATGGCCGCGTCGTTGACGCCGTTGATGACGACAGTGATGTCGTGGGACGTGCCGTCCTGGGAGTAGACGGTGAAGACTTCGGTGCGGGTGTCGCCCTGGCCCAGGTATTGGACCTTGCTGTTGTCGACGCTGTAGTGCCAGTTGCCATTGGCGTCGATGGTGATGCTGCCGAGGTTGACGGTCTTGCTGTCGATGCGGGTGGTGTTGAACACCGCCTGGCCCTGGTCTAGGTCGCTGACATCCAGCTTGCCGTTGTAGTCCAGGGTTTTAGCCGCAGAGACGTTTTGGTCTTCGGTGACGGCGCCCTGGTCATTGCCGGTGATCACCGCGGTATCGTTGACGCCAGTGACGACGACAGTGATGTCGTGGGACGTGCCGTCCTGGGAGTAGACGGTGAACACCTCGGTGCGGGTGTCGCCCTGGCCCAGGTACTGCACCTTGGCGTTGTCGACGCTGTAGTGCCAGTTACCGTTGGCGTCGATGGTGATCGAACCCAGATTGGCGGTCTTGTTGTCGACGCGGCTGGTATTGAATACCGATTGGCCCTTGTCAGGGTCGACGACATTCAATTTGCCAACATAGTCCAGCGTATTCGCCGCCGACACATTCAGATCTTCGGTGACGGCGCCCTGGTCGTTGCCGGTGATGACGGCCGGATCATCCTTGCCCTGGATGGTGATGGTGACGACGTGGGGCGTGCCATCCACAGAGTGCACGGTGAAGGTGCGGTCCAGGCTATCGGCGCTGGTCAGTTCCTGAGCCTTGGCGTTGTCCAGCGTGAAGGTCCACTGGCCGGTGGCGCTGTCGAAGTGGAATGTGCCGTAGTCGACCTGAACGTCGGCCATCGGTTGGAAGGCGGACTGATTCTGATCCACATCCTTGACCAGCAGGGTGCCGTTCACCTGGGTGATATCGTCCTCGACCACGATGCCGTGGTCGGTGCCGCCGATGATGGCCGCGTCGTTGACGCCGTTGATGACGACAGTGATGTCGTGGGACGTGCCGTCCTGGGAGTAGACGGTGAAGACTTCGGTGCGGGTGTCGCCCTGGCCCAGGTATTGGACCTTGCTGTTGTCGACGCTGTAGTGCCAGTTGCCATTGGCGTCGATGGTGATGCTGCCGAGGTTGACGGTCTTGCTGTCGATGCGGGTGGTGTTGAACACCGCCTGGCCCTGATCGGCATCGACCACGTTCAGCTTGCCGCTGTAGTCCAGGGTTTTAGCCGCGGAGACGTTTTGGTCTTCGGTGACGGCGCCCTGGTCATTGCCGGTGATCACCGCGGTATCGTTGACGCCGGTGACGACGACGGTGATGTCGTGGGACGTGCCGTCCTGGGAGTAGACGGTGAAGACTTCGGTGCGGGTGTCGCCCTGGCCCAGGTACTGCACTTTGGCGTTGTCGACGCTGTAGTGCCAGTTACCGTTGGCGTCGATGGTGATGCTGCCGAGGTTGGTCGTCTTGTTGTCGATGCGGCTGGTGTTGAACACCGACTGGCCCTGGTCGGCATCGGACACGTTCAGCTTGCCGCTGTAATCCAGGGTGTTGGCGGCGGAGACGTTCTGGTCCTCGGTCACGCTGCCGGTGTCATTGCCGGAGAAGGTGGCGGCATCGTTGGTGCCCAGCACCTGGATGGATACCACCGCGCTGCCGGTGCCGTCCTCGGAGAGGACGGTGAACTGCAGCGGCACCTTGTCGCCTTCGCCCAGCGCCTGCACCTTGGCGCTGCTGTTGTCGATGGTGAAGGTCCAGGTGCCGTCGGCGTTGGCCTGGAAGGTGCCGTAATCGGTCACCTGCTGGTAAGGCTGCAACTGGGCCTGGCCCTGGTCGACATCCACTACGGTCAGCTTGCCGCTGGCGACGGTCTGGGCCGCGGTGTCTTCCTTGACGATGCCGGAGCCGATGTCGCCGGCGCCGTGGCCGACGTCGGCGGCATCATTGACGCCGGTGACGACGACGGTGATGTCGTGGGACGTGCCGTCCTGGGAGTAGACGGTGAACACTTCAGTGCGGGTGTCGCCCTGTCCCAGGTACTGGACCTTGCTGTTGTCGACGCTGTAATGCCAGTTGCCGTTGGCGTCGAGGGTGATCGAACCCAGATTCGTGGTCTTGTTGTCGATGCGGGTGGTGTCGAACGAAGACTGTCCCTGGTCGGCGTCGGTCACATTCAGCTTGCCGCTGTAGTCCAGGGTGTTGGCGGCGGAGACGTTGAGGTCTTCGGTGACGGCGCCCTGGTCGTTGCCGGAGATCACCGCGGCATCGTTGACGCCGGTGACGACGACGGTGATGTCGTGGGACGTGCCGTCCTGGGAGTAGACGGTGAAGACTTCGGTGCGGGTGTCGCCCTGGCCCAGGTATTGGACCTTGGCGTTGTCGACGCTGTAATGCCAGTTGCCGTTGGCGTCGAGGGTGATCGACCCCAGATTGGCGGTCTTGTTGTCGATGCGGCTGGTATTGAATACCGCCTGGCCCTGATCGGCATCGGCCACATTCAGCTTGCCGCTGTAGTCCAGGGTGTTGGCGGCGGAGACGTTGAGGTCTTCGGTGACGGCGCCCTGGTCGTTGCCGGAGATCACCGCGGCGTCATTGACGCCGGTGACGACTACGGTGATGTCGTGGGACGTGCCGTCCTGAGAGTAGACGGTGAAGACTTCGGTGCGGGTGTCGCCCTGGCCCAGATACTGCACCTTGGCGTTGTCGACGCTGTAGTGCCAGTTGCCGTTGGCGTCGATGGTGATCGAACCCAGATTGGCGGTCTTGTTGTCGACGCGGGCGGTGTCGAACACCGCCTGGCCCTTGTCAGGGTCGACCACGTTCAGCTTGCCGCTGTAGTCCAGAGTGTTGGCGGCGGAGACGTTGAGGTCTTCGGTGACGGCGCCCTGGTCATTGCCGGTGATCACTGCGGCGTCGTTGACCGGGGTAATGCCGATGTTGACGGTCACGGTGGCGGTGCCGCCGCGGCCGTCGCTGACGGTGACGGTGAATTTGTCGCCGCCGTTGTAGTCCTGGGCCGGGGTATAGGTCCAGGTGCCATTCGGATTGACGGTGACGGTGCCGTGCTGCGGATCGGCGCCTTTGACGAAGGTCAGCGGGTCGCCGTTGGGATCGCTGGCGGTCAGCGTGCCGCTGACCGGCGTGTCTTCGTCGGTGGTGACATTCATGTCGCTGCCCAACGGCGCGCCATTGGCGGCGGTGAAGAACGGCGGCGAGTTCTGCGCCGGGACGTCGGCGGCCCGGTTTTCGGGCACTTGCGCCGCGCTTACCTGCGCCGCTTCCAGCTGCAGCCCGGTCAGGCTTTCCGAGATGCGGCCGATGCGGACGAAGGAGTGGCCGCTGTTCTCGCCGCCGGCGTCGTTCAGGCCGGCGGCTGCCGGGTCGAGGCTGTCAAAAGGATTGCCGGGGTTGGCCGCCGGATTGTCCAGCGCCGCCAGGATCTGCTGCGCTTCCGGCGCCAGCGGGGCGATGCTGGCTTCCGCCGCGTCGGCATGCTGCGCGTGCAGCACCTCCTCGGTCAGCGTCACCTGGCGGTCGCCGTCCAGGTGCATCACTTCGCCGTCGGCGCGGCTGATGCTGACGGCGGCGCCGTTTTCCAGCTGCAGTTGCTCGCCGGGCTGCAGGATGTCGCCGACTTTCAGGATGCGTACCTTGCCGTCGACGCCGATCGCCTTGACGCTGCCTTGCAGCGAGAGAACCTGTCCCTGGGTGCTGGTGGCCATGATGGAAATCCTTATGACAGTTTGCTGATTTCAGCAGGATAGCGGCGCGCCACCCAGAAAAACATTGTACTGAAGCGCTATAAAACCCGACTCCTTATGGATGTTGTCTGACAATGTAATGAATCTGACCGGCGTGGCTAGACCATAAACATAAAAGGCGTACCTGACACTTGGTACGGGTTTGGCTATAACCCCTTAAGAAAAGGGGGGCAGGGCGCAGAAATCGCGGGCAGCAGCCAGCGCCGTACAATGTCGGACAATTGGAGCCAGCCCGCGGCGCCGCTGTCCTTGTAGCGGGGATTTCATCATGGAACTCTATCTGCTCTGCCTGGTTTTTTTCTTGACCGACATCGGCGTCCGGTTGGCGTTGCGCACCCGATCGTGGCGCGTGGTGGAACTGACGCTGGTGGCCGGTTTGCTGCTGGCCTGGCTGTTGTATCCGCATCTGAGCGACTGGGCGGTGCCATGGATGCCGCTGAGCGGGGGCATGCTGCTGTACGCGGTGATGGTCGGCCTGCAGCTGGGACTGATGGATGCCGCCTTGCGCACCGGATTTGGCCGCTGGCGCGCGGCGCACGCGCCGGCCAGGCAGACAAGCCGGCGCTGGTGAGCATAAGGCCGCGGCCTTATGCTTGACGAATGGCCATGGGCGGGAGCAGACTTCGCGCTTCCGCCGCGTGCGTATCCTGCAAAAACGCATCGTCGCGGGAATTATCGGAGCCGTTTCGCCGCCCGGCGCGCCGGACTCCTCGCTCTTTCATCGTTCTTTACAGGTACCGCCATCATGGCATCGATCTTTATCCTGTCGCGCCACTTGCTGCGCGACATGCTCGGCGACGAGCCCGTTTCCCCATCCATTCTGTCCTCCGAAGCGCCACCGCGACAACTGCTGGCCGATGACGACCATCTGCGCCGATCGCGGCTGGAGCAGCGCGCCGATCGGCGCCGGCTGGAGATCTGCTCATGCTGATCCTGGCCGAGCCGGACGGCAGGCTGCGGCTGCGCGATTTTCGCGAATCCGATCTCGACGCCTATCTGGCGGTGCGCAAGGGCGCAGCGTTCGGCCGCCATTACGCGCCTGAGCAGATGGGCGCGGATTTCTGCGCGCGGCTGCTGGCTGGTTTCCTGGCGCAGCAGCGGCGAGTGCCGCGCCGCGACTGGCAGCTGGCGATCGAGCGCATCGACGACGGCGCGCTGATCGGCTCGGTCGGCTTGCGCGGCGCGGACGACGGCGAGGCCGAGTTCGGCATCGAGCTGACCGAGACCGCCTGGCGGCAGGGCTACGCGCGGGAGGCGGCCCGGCTGATGCTGGCCTTCGGCCGCGAGCGGCTGGCGTGCCGGCGCTTTCGCGCGCATTGCGCGCCCGGCAACGTGGCGATGCTGCTGCTGGCGCAGCGGCTGGGCTTCGACATGCAGCCGTTGCGCGATGGCCGCCGGCTGGATCTGCTGCTCGCGGCCTGAGTCCGCGCGGTTGCGGGGAGGGCGTGCGGTTTTCACAAAGGGGAAGCCGTTTCGTCTTGTCTGGTAGGCAGCATGTGCTGTCCGCCAGGCAAGGAGTTTCCCATGCATTCCCTTCTGCTGCTTCTATTTGGACTGGCCGCGGCGCTGCCGGCCGCCGCTGCGATCAATTGCGCGCCGGCTTCGATCGATGTCGCGTCGGTTCCGGTGCAGGTCGCCGTGCCGCCTGCCGCCAATAGCCGGCTTAACCCGCAGATCAATCTGCGGCATATTTTCTGCGGCGAGATCAACGGTGGCGCGGCCACCGGTTTCCACGCCCGGCCGGGCGGACACAATCCCGTGCTGGGGGCGGGGGCCGCTGCGCCGTTGGCGGCTCAAATTACCGGTGGCGTGGACTACATCGTGTTGCCCGGCGCGGCCCATCCAGGGCCATATCGCTATGTCGGCGGCGGCATCCAGGTGTATGACGCGGCGGCGGGCGCATGGGTCGCCAAGGGCGGGGCCGGCAGCTCCACTTTCTATCCCGATGCCTGCAACCGGGCGCAGATCATGGCGTCGGTCCGTTACGCCTATACCCACGCCATTGCCGCCGCGCCGCCAGCCGGTGGCCAGTTTGTCGGTCCGTCGGCGCCAGCGGTCAATGCCGCCGGTTATTGCACCGGCGAAAACGGCGCGGTGTTCAGCATCGCCGGTTATCTGAACCCGATCGGCGGGGTGTGGCGGGTGAACACGGCCTACCCGCTGTCGATGTTCTAGCCGCTTGCGCCATCAGCCGCCGGTTTTCCGGCGGTTGATGTCGCCCCGATCGGCGCGAGTTTTGATTTACTCATGCAAAAAAAGGGGATCCATGTGAAATAGCATTGAGATATCTTGACCTTGCGGGGATATGGTATGAGACTTAATCATCCATGACGTGGCGATATTCATCGCTCAAACCATGCCGCCGATAGAGCGGCGACATCCCTGGGAGAAAATGGAAATGACTGCATTGGCAGCGCTGCGCGGCGAGTTCGACGCGCTCAACCGCGATTACCTGGCCATCCACAAGGCCAAGGAAGACCTGTTCTGGGATACGTATATGGCGGTGTCCGACGACGATGCCGGCTTCGCCCGCGCCGAGGGCGCGTTCAAGGACTTCATCTCCAGCCCGCAGCGGCTGGCGCGGACCAAGGCCGCCATCGCCCAGCTGGAGGCGTTGCCGGCCGGCGCCGAGCGCGACGCGCTGCTGCACGGCTTCAATGGCTGGCAGGCGCTGTTCGACAGCAACATCATTGAAAGCGACGAAGCGCGCCAGCTGATGACCGAACTGGTGGCGCTGGAGTCCGAGTTGTTTTCCAAGCGCCGCGGCTACAAGATGCGCCACATCAACGAGGCCGGCGAGCTGGAAGAGGCGACGCTGAGCGGGCTGTCCACCAATATGGGCACCAACCGCGACGAGGCGGCGCGCAAGAGCTCGCACGACGCGCTGATGGGCCTGGAGCGCTGGGCGCTGGACAATGGCTTCATCGCCATCGTGAATAAGCGCAACGCGCTCGCCCGCAGCCTGGGTTACGCCGACTACTTCGAATACAAGGTGAAGAAGAACGAGCAGATGACGCCGGATCAGCTGTTCGCCATTCTGGATGACTTCGAGGCCCGCACCCGCGACGCCAACCAGCGCGCGCTGGACCAACTGAGGGCCAAGCACGGCGATGGCGCGCTGCTGGCGCACAATCTGCGCTTCCACATGAGCGGCGACGTTACCCGCCAGATGGACCCCTACCTGCCGTTCTCCAAGGCCGTCGAGCGCTGGGTGCTGAGCTTCCGCCGGCTGGGCATCCAGTATCGCGGCGCGACGATGCAGCTCGATCTGATCGAGCGCCAGGGCAAGTACCAGAACGGTTTCTGCCACGGTCCGATTCCATCGTTCTTCGACGGCGAAGCCTGGGTGGCCGGCCAGATCAACTTCACTGCCGACGCCAAGCCGGACCAGGTGGGCAGCGGCGCGCGCGCGATCAACACGCTGTTCCACGAGGGCGGCCACGCCGCACACTTCGCCAATGTCACGCAGAACGCGCCGTGCTTCTCGCAGGAGTTCGCGCCGACGTCTATGGCCTACGCCGAAACCCAGAGCATGTTCTGCGACAGCCTGCTGGACGACGCCGACTGGCTGAAACGTTACGCCCGCAATGGCCAGGGCGAGGCGATTCCGGACGAGCTGATCCGCGCCCGCATCGAGGCGACGCAGCCGTTCGCCGCCTACGCTGAGCGCTCGATCGCCGTGGTGGCGTACTTTGAGCGCGCCTTGTACGCGCAGCCGGAGAGCGAGCTCACCGCCGAGCGCGTGCTGCAGCTGGCGCGCGACAGCGAGCGGCGCATCCTGGGCATAGCCGTCAGCCCGCGTCCGCTGCTGGCCATTCCGCATCTGCTGAACCAGGAATCGGCCGCCGCCTACCATGGCTATTTGTTGGCCAATATGGCGGTGTACCAGACTCGCGCCTACTTCATCGGCAAGTTCGGCTACCTGACCGACAACCCGGCTATCGGCCCGCTGCTGGCCGAGCACTACTGGGGCCCGGGCAACAGCATCAACCACAACGCCACGCTGCTGCGCCTGACCGGCGAGCCGTTCAATGCCCGCTACCTGGCCGACAGCTGCAACCAGAGCGTGGACGAGGCCTGGGCCGACGCGCGGAGGCTGATCGCCGAATCCGCCGCCCGCGATTATCCGGCGCAGTATCCGGACGCGCTGGACGCGCGCATCCGCCTGGTGCACGGCGCGGAGCTGATCGCCGACAACGCGGCCGGCGACGCGGCGATGTTCGACCGCTTCGAGAGCTGGGTGGCCGGCCATTACCCGGCCAGCGTGCACTGAGTTTTTGCTGGAGCGCGAAGCGGCCGGGTTTTCCCGGCCGTTTTTCATTGCGGAACCGGCTCAGCGCGCCGGCGCCGCGGTTTCTTCCGCCCGATGCGCGGCCCGCGCCGACGGCCGGGCGTCCATGCGCTGGCAGTAGGCATGCCGCGCCGGCCAGAGCGCGATGTCTATTTCGAAGCGCGGCAGCCAGCCCAGCACCTCGTACAGATAGGCGTCGGCGATGCCGAAGCGGTCGCCCAGCAGGCAGGCCTGCGTTTGCGGCCTGTCTTCCAGCCAGTCCAGCCGCTGGAACAGCTTGTCGCGGAATATCTGCAACGCGGTCTCCGGCAGGCCGGAGCGGAATCGCGGCGCGCTGCCGCCGTGCAGTTCGGCGGCGATGAAGTTCAGCATCTCCTGCAGCCGGGCCTGCGGCCAACCGCCGTTTTCCAGCGCCAGCGCGGCGATATAGTCCTTGGGATTGATGTCGAGAAAATCGCGGCCGTCGCCGGTTCGCTTGGTTCGGTTGTCGACGCGGACCAGCTCGAACGGCAGGCCGAGTTCGCGCAGCGCGATGTGCGGCGCCAGGGAGCATGCCATGAGGGCGAAATACAGTTCCATCGGGTTCTCCACTTGGTGCGGCGCTTCGCACCGCCCGCGGCGGGGCAATGCCAACGCGATTCAGGCCTCCATGCTGCCGCCTGGCTGCGCTTGCGGTAAAACAAGAATTTCAGCACCCTGTCATTAACTGTGCCGATGGTTGCAAGACGTAGTTTTCATGAGGGGGCGATCGATGATGAACCTGATGCACTGGCGGCTGATGCTGGCGGTAGCTGAGTGCGGCACGGTGACAGAGGCCGCGCGCCGCCATGGCATCACCCAGTCCGGGGCCAGTCAGGTGATCCGGCAGATGGAGCAGACGCTGGGCGCCGAGCTGTTCGTGCGCGACCGCCGCCGCACCCGGCCGACGGCGCTGCGGGATTGGCTGGCGGGCAGGACCGGAATGGATGATTGACGTTTGGGATCGCAGGAACGCGTGTTCCGGCATCAAATGCGCCAAGGAGGAGCAATGAGCCAGATCGGGAGCGAAGTGAGGAGCGTGCGGGCGTACAAGGCGATGCTGCAGGGAGAGGGGGCATTGCCGGACGAGCAGGTATTGGAGATTCTGCGGGCGCAGCGGCAGAGGCTCGATCTGATCACCCGCAAATGGCGGGCCGACGCCAAGAAGCGCCTGGCCGGCGGCGGCGCGGCGGGTTCCGTCGATTCGTACCGGGCGATGGCGGAGGCGCTGGAGGGGTTGGACAAGCTGGCGCGGGCCTGCGGAGCGGCTGAGCCGAAGCAGCCGAATCCGCCGCCGGCTCCGGGCATGGGGCGGACCGCGAATGGCGTGGACAAGCTTTAGCGCCTGCTCGGCGGCGCTCGGCCTTATTGCTGGCGGTAGATCAGCCGGCCTTCCAGCAACAGTTCGCTGGCGGCCAGGGCCAGATTGTTGCCGGGGGCGGCGCGGTCGAACACGAAGCGCTGGCCCTGGTATTCGATCCAGGCGCTGATCGGCTCGCCCTGGAAGCGGCCGAGGATTTCCTCGGAGCGCAGCACGTCGGCGTCGGCCGGCAGCATCAGGCCCTTGGGCGCGCTGTCGGCCTGCTCCAGGTCCCACTTGTCATTGTTGATCGGCTGAGGATCGTGGCGGGTGGCGGACTTCATCCACAAGCGGAACATCCACAGCGGCAGCAGCACGCGGTGCACGCGCTTGTCGTCGGTGATCACGCAGGCCACCGGGAAGCGCTGCTCGCACTGAGGACAGCAGGCTTCGGCGGACAGGTAGATCTTGCCGTGCATCAGGCTGGCCAGGCCTTCCATGTGCTCGGCGCCCACCATGGCGCGGCACTGCGGGCAGTGCTTGCCGAAACGGCGCACGCTGTTGCCGTTGGCGAAGGTCAGCGGAAGGAAGCGGGAAATCTTGTCTGGTCGTGCCATTGCTGAGGTCCGGATAGCCTGGAAAGCGCCGCCGGACCGAAGGGTCGCGGCGGCCGTCTCGAACTGGGGATTATAACCCCTAGCCGTGACAAGAGAAATGCAGGCGGCAAGCCAGCCGGTGGCGCTCGCCCGGCGCCAGCGCGCGCGCGTCGTCGCCGGCGTTGGCGGTTTCCACGCAGACGAAGCGCCGCCAGTCCTCGTCCGGCAGATCGGCCAGCTTTCGCGCCTTGGCCGGCGCCGGGTTCCACACCACCGCGCTGGCCGAGCCTTCCGGCTGGATGGCGATGTCGCGTCGCCAGCCGGCGTCGCGCAGCGTCGCGGCCTGGCTGGAATACACCACCAGGTCCACCTCGCCGACGAAACGGAAGGGGCCGGCCGGCAGGGCGGAGCGGGCGTCGGCCACCTTGTCGTGTACCGGGGCGTTTTCCAGGCCCAGCAGCTCGACGCTGTCGATGTCGGACACCGCGAAATAGCTGTGCAGCGCGGCGCTGAGGGTGCGCGCGGCATCGCCATGGTTGGTGGTGGCCAGCGCGATGGCGGCGCCGTCGGGGCCGATGCGGAAATCCAGCTCGGCGGCCAGATCGCCGTGGCGCGGGCCATCCAGTTTCACGTGGAACACTTCGCCGTCGCGGCTGGCGTCGCGCAGGGTCCAGAGCTGCTGGCGGGCGACGCCGTGCGCCGGCTGGCCGGCATCGGACGGATGCGGGCCGAACCACGGCCAGCACACCGGCACGCCGCCGCGTATCGCCTTGCCCGGCTGGCAGGCGGTTTGCGGCGACAGGTAGAGCAGCGGCGGCTCGCCGTCGCGGCGGTAGTCGATCAACTGGCCGCCCAGCAGGGCGATGCGGGCGGAGAAGCCGTCGCCGGCCAGCAGAATTTGGTCGACGCCCGGCGCCAGGGGGGCCAGGCTCAGGCCTTGCGGAAGGAACATCGCGCGCTCCATCGGGATCGGGAAAACACCGATGATAGCGCGCGGCGGGACGGTTCAGCGCGTCATTCGATCAAGCCCAGCCGCCGCCACAGCGCGCGCAGCGTCCACAGCGGGCCGATCAGCAGGAATTGCAGATCCTGGGTGAACGACGGCTTTTTGCCTTCGCGCGCGTGGCCGGCGAACTGGCCGGCCCAGGCCAGCGCGAACACCAGCAGCGAGACGATGCCCAGCGGCAGGCCCTGGCTTTGGGCGATGGTCAAGAGCAGCAACGCCAGGCCGCTTAGCACGGCCATCACCAGCGCCGCCGCGCGCGACAGCCGCCAGTACCAGGCCACGGCGGCCAGCGCCGCCAGCCAGGCCCAGGGCAGCGGGCCGGGCAGCACGATCAGCATGCCCAGCAGCGACAGCGCGATCAGCGGCACGCACAGCTTGTGCATGGCGATGTTGAACGGATGGCGGTGGCTTTCGTCGTAGGCCGCCAGCCACTGCGGCAGGGTCATCATGGTTTCGCCTCCCTTTATCTGCGCTGGATCAGCCAGCGATGCGGCCGCTCGCGCTACAATCGCTCATTCCCGTCAAGACTGGAGCCAAGGTGTCAGACGCCGCCCAACCCCGTTACCAGCGCATCAAGGACTACATCCTGTCCGGCATTCGCGACCGCCACTTTCTGCCTGGCTGCAAGATTCCGCCGGAGCTGGAGCTGGCGCGGCAGTTCGGCGTGTCGCGCATGACGGTCAACAAGGCGGTGCGCGACCTGGCCGAGGCCGGCATCCTGCTGCGCTTCGCCGGCGACGGCACCTATGTCGCCGAGCGCAAGGCGGAGTCGCCGCTGCTGGACATCAACAATATCGCCGCCGAAATCGAGGCGCGCGGCCATCGCCACACCGCCCACGTGATTCTGCTGGAGGCGGCGCCGGCCAGCGAAGAGGTGGCGCTGCGGCTCAGCATGCGCGCCGGCGGCGCCGTCTACCATTCGCTGATCGTCCATTGCGAGGACGAGGTGCCGATCCAGCTGGAGGACCGCTACGTCAACCCGTCTTTCGCGCCCGACTATCTGCGGCAGGACTTTTCCGAACGCACGCCCAACGACTACCTGATGCAGAGCTGCCCGCTCACCGATATCGAGCATAGCGTGGAAGCGGTGCTGCCGGGGGCGGCGGAGCAGGCATTGCTGGGCATCGCCGCCGCCGAGCCCTGCCTGCTGGTGCTGCGCCGCACCTGGTCGCACAAGAAGCTGGTCAGCTTCGCCCGGCTCACCCATCCGGGGCTGCGTTACAAGCTGCGTTCGCAGACGCGGGTGAAGAAGTAAACGGTATATACAATTAACCGACAATCGCAGAAAAAACGGCCGCCTGACAAGCGGCCGTTTTTTATTGCCATGCAACATCAGTACCTTGCATGAGACAGTCTGGGAAAAGATTTTCCCTTGCGCTTGACACCGGCAGTCCAGGCGATTAAATGTATATACAAATAACCCGGCAGGACGACCATGAACGTTCCCCATCCCCACCGGCCCAGCCTGTGGCTGAACGCCAGGCTGGCCACCATGGACCCGGTCCATGACGCGCCCTACGGCGCGCTGGAAGGCCATGCGCTGCTGTTGCGCGACGGCCACATCGAGGCGGTGCTGCCGCAGGCTGGCGTCGACGCCGCCGCTTTCGACGGCGAGGTGTTCGACCTGCAGGGACGCTGGATCACGCCGGGCTTCATCGATTGCCACACCCACCTGGTGTACGGCGGCAGCCGCGCGGCGGAATGGGAAAAGCGGCTCACCGGCGTGCCTTATCAGCAGATCGCCGCCGAGGGCGGCGGCATCGTCTCCACCGTCCGCGCCACTCGCTGGCTGGACGAGGAGGAGCTGGCGCTGGCCAGCTTGCCGCGGCTGAAAGCCTTGATGGCCGAAGGCGTGACCACGGTGGAGATCAAGTCCGGCTACGGCCTGACCCAGGCCGACGAGCTGAAGCAGCTGGCCGCCGCGCGACGGCTGGAAGCGTCCTTGCCGGTGGAGGTGGCGACGACCTTGCTGGCCGCCCACGCGGTGCCGCCGGAATACGCCGGCGACGCCGACGGCTATGTCGACCTGGTGGTCGAATCCATTCTGCCGGTGGCGGCGAGGGCCGGCCTGGCCGAGGCGGTGGACGTGTTCTGCGAGAGCGTGGGATTCACGCCGGGGCAGACCCGCCGCGTGTTCGAGGCGGCGCGCGCCCATGGCCTGAAGGTGAAGGGCCATGTCGAGCAGCTGTCCAACCTCCACGGCGCGGAGCTGGTGGCCGAATTCGGCGGCCTGTCGGCCGACCACATCGAATATCTGGACGATGCCGGCGTCGAGGCCCTGGGCCGTGCCGGCACTGTGGCGGTGCTGCTGCCCGGCGCTTTCTATTTCCTGCGCGAAACGCAAAAACCGCCGGTGGACAAGCTGCGCGCCGCCGGCGTGCCGATGGCGGTGTCCACTGACCTGAACCCTGGCACCAGCCCGTTCGCCTCCATCCGGCTGGCGATGAACCAGGCCTGCGTCTTGTTCGGCCTGACGCCGGAAGAGGCGCTGGCCGGCGTCACTCGCCACGCGGCGCGGGCGCTGGGCCGCGGCGACACCCACGGCCGGCTGGCCGCCGGCTGCGTCGCCGACCTGTTGGTCTGGGACATCGCCCACCCGGCCGAGCTGGCCTACAGCGTCGGCGTGCCGCTGTTGAAGCGGCGGGTGTTCCGCGGCACGGCGCAACATATCGACTGATTACCGTTCGGCCCGCCGGACGCCAGCGCGCTTCCGGCCGGGACGGCAATAAAGGAAGCATGCTCATGGTGGACATGAAGATCTGGACCGGCCGCGTGGACGCGGCCGAAGGCGAGGCGGCCAAACGCTGGCATCAGGCGGTGCAGCCGCTGCCTGAAAGCGGCGCGCCGGGGATCGCCATCATCGGCTTCGCCTGCGACGAGGGCGTGCGCCGCAACCAAGGCCGCGTCGGCGCGGCCGCCGGCCCGCAGGCGCTGCGCAAGGCGCTGGCCAACCTGGCCTGGCACCCGACCTTGCCCTTGTACGACGCCGGCGACGTCGCGTGCGCCGACGGCGACCTGGCAGCTGCGCAGCAGCGTTTGGGCGAGCGCGTGGCGCAGGTTATCGCCGCCGGCCATCTGCCGCTGGTGCTGGGCGGCGGCCACGAAACCGCCTACGGCCACTGGCTGGGCTTGTCCGCGGCGCATCCGGACAAACGCATCGGCGTGATCAATTTCGACGCCCATTTCGACCTGCGCCAAGCCGACGAGGCCACCAGCGGCACGCCGTTCGCGCAGATCGCCGCCGACTGCGCCCGCCACGGCCGCGTGTTCCGCTACCTGTGCCTGGGCGTGGCCGAAACCGCCAACACCCAGGCGCTGTTCGACACCGCCCGCGCGCTGGGCGCCGAGTGGCGGCTGGACACCGAGATGACCGGCTGGCAGCTGGCCGACATCCGCGGCCAGCTGGCCGAATTCCTCGACAGCGTCGACGCCGTCTACCTGACCATCGATCTGGACGTGCTGCCGGCGGCGCAGATGCCGGCGGTGTCGGCCCCGGCCGGCTACGGCGTCGACATCGCCGTGGTAGAGGCGCTGACTTCGCGCATCGCCAAGAGCGGCAAGCTCGCCGGCGCCGATCTGGTGGAATTCAATCCCGCATTCGATATCGACAGCCATGGCGCCAAGGCGGCGGCGCGGCTGGCCTGGAGCCTGAGCCGCCACCTGCGCCGTTGACGATCGCGCGATTCAAGGAAAACAGAGGAGAGAGAACCATGACCGACCCGCGTTTTGACGCTTCCCGCCACATCCGCGCGCCGCGCGGCAACCAGCTCACATGTAAAAGCTGGCTGACCGAAGCCGCCTATCGGATGATCCAGAACAATCTGGACGCCGAGGTGGCCGAGCACCCGCAAAGCCTGGTGGTGTACGGCGGCATCGGCCGCGCCGCCCGCAACTGGGAGTGCTACGACAAGATCCTGGAAACCCTGCAGCGGCTGGAAGACGACGAGACGCTGCTGGTTCAGTCCGGCAAGCCGGTCGGCGTGTTCAAGACCCACGAAAACGCGCCGCGGGTGCTGATCGCCAACTCCAATCTGGTGCCGCACTGGGCCAACTGGGAGCACTTCAACGAGCTCGATAAAAAGGGCCTGATGATGTACGGCCAGATGACGGCCGGCTCCTGGATCTACATCGGCTCGCAGGGCATCGTGCAGGGTACATATGAGACATTTGTGGCTGTTGCAAGGCAGCACTTCGGCGGCAAGCCGCAGGGCCGCTGGATTCTGACCGGCGGCTTGGGCGGCATGGGCGGCGCGCAGCCTCTGGCCGCGACCATGGCGGGATTTTCCATGATCGCCGTCGAATGCGACGAAACCCGCATCGATTTCCGCCTGAAAACCCGTTATGTCGACCGCAAGGCCACCACCTTGGACGAGGCGCTGGCCATCGTCGAGGACGCCAAGCAGTCGGGCAAGGCGGTGTCGGTGGGCCTCTTGGGCAACGCCGCCGACGTGTTCGCCGAACTGGTGGCGCGCGGCATCACCCCGGACGTGGTCACCGACCAGACCTCCGCCCACGACCCGGTGCACGGCTATCTGCCGCAGGGCTGGACCGTGGCCCAGTGGCGCGACAAGCAGAAAACCGCCGCCGCCGAGATCACCGCCGCCGCCAAGAAATCCATGGCGGTGCAGGTGCGCGCGATGCTGACGTTGCAGGAGCGTGGCGCGGCCACGCTGGACTACGGCAACAACATCCGCCAGATGGCGCTGGAAGAGGGCGTGCAAAACGCCTTCGACTTCCCCGGCTTCGTCCCGGCCTATGTGCGCCCGCTGTTCTGCGAAGGCATCGGCCCCTTCCGCTGGGTGGCGCTGTCCGGCGATCCGGAAGACATCTACAAGACCGACCAGAAAGTGAAGGAGCTGATCCCCGACGATCCGCACCTGCACAACTGGCTGGACATGGCCAAGGAGCGCATTGCCTTCCAGGGCCTGCCGGCGCGCATCTGCTGGGTGGGTCTGAAAGACCGCGCCCGCCTGGGCCAGGCTTTCAACGAGATGGTGAAGAACGGCGAGCTGAAGGCGCCCATCGTCATCGGCCGCGACCACCTGGATTCCGGCTCGGTCGCCAGCCCCAACCGCGAAACCGAAAGCATGCGCGACGGCTCCGACGCCGTGTCCGACTGGCCGCTGCTGAACGCCTTGCTCAACACCGCCGGCGGCGCGACCTGGGTATCGCTGCATCACGGCGGCGGCGTCGGCATGGGCTTCTCGCAGCACTCCGGCGTGGTCATCGTCTGCGACGGGACGGATGCCGCGTCCGAACGCCTGGGCCGCGTGCTGCGCAACGATCCGGGCACCGGCGTGATGCGCCATGCCGACGCCGGCTACGACATCGCGGTGAACTGCGCCAAGGAACAGGGCCTGGATTTGCCGATGCTGAAGTAAGCGCGATGAGGCGGGGAGCCGACAGTTTCTTCCGCCTGTACGCATTGCCGCAATAACGAGATACGCAAGCAATAGAACAAAGAAGCAAGAGAGACAGAAGCCATGAGCATCCTCAACATCGTACCGGGCCGGCTGACGCTGGCCGACCTGCGCCGCGTTTCACGTGAAACCGGTCTGCAATTGAAGATCGATCCGTCCGCCTACGCGAAAATCGACGCCTCCGCCGCCACCGTGGCGCGCGTGCTGTCCGAGGGCCGCACCGTCTACGGCATCAACACCGGCTTCGGCCTGCTGGCCAGCACCAAGATCGCCACCGACGAGCTGGAGCTGCTGCAGCGCTCCATCGTGCTGTCGCACGCCGCCGGCATCGGCGCGCCGATGGAAGACAGCAGCGTGCGGCTGGTGATGGCGTTGAAAATCAACTCGTTGGCGCGCGGCTTTTCCGGCATCCGCCGCGAAGTGATCGACGCGCTGGTGACGCTGTTCAACCGCCAGATCTACCCGGTGATTCCGCAGAAGGGCTCGGTCGGCGCGTCCGGCGACCTGGCGCCGCTGTCGCATATGAGCGCGGTGCTGATCGGCGAGGGCGAAGCCTTCGTCGACGGCGTGCGGGTGCCGGGCTCGGTGGCGATGCGCTCCGCCGGTCTGGAACCGATCACGCTGGCGCCGAAGGAGGGCCTGGCGCTGCTGAATGGCACCCAGGCGTCCACCGCCTTCGCGCTGGAAGGCCTGTTCGCCGCCGAAGACCTGTACGTGTCGGCCACCGTGGCCGGCAGCCTGTCGGTGGAAGCCGCGCTGGGCAGCCGCACTCCGTTTGACGCCCGCATCCACGAAGTGCGCGGCCACCAGGGCCAGATCGACGCCGCTCGCCTGTACCGCGAACTGCTGGCGCACAGCCAGATCGAGCAATCGCATGAAAACTGCGGCAAGGTGCAGGACCCGTACAGCCTGCGCTGCCAGCCGCAGGTGATGGGCGCCTGCCTGACCCAGATCCGCAACGCCGCCGAAGTGCTGCGCGTCGAGGCCAACGCGGTGTCCGACAACCCGCTGGTGTTCGCCGGCGACAACGACATCCTGTCCGGCGGCAACTTCCACGCCGAGCCGGTGGCTTTCGCCGCCGACAACCTGGCGCTGGCCATCGCCGAGATCGGCTCGCTGTCCGAACGCCGGATGGCGCTGCTGATCGACAGCAATCTGTCCAAGCTGCCGCCCTTCCTGGTCAACAACGGCGGCGTCAACTCCGGCTTCATGATCGCCCAGGTGACCTCCGCGGCGCTGGCCAGCGAAAACAAGTCGCTGGCGCATCCGGCCTCGGTGGATAGCCTGCCCACCAGCGCCAACCAGGAAGACCACGTGTCGATGGCCACCTTCGCCGGCCGCCGCCTGCGCGACATGGCCGGCAACACCGCCGGCATCCTGGGCGTCGAGTTGCTGGCCGCCTGCCAGGGCATAGACTTCCGCGCGCCGAATAAATCCAGCGACAAGCTGGAAGCGGCCAAGGGGATGCTGCGCGAGCAGGTGCCGTTCTACGACAAGGACCGTTATTTCGCGCCGGACATCGAGAAGGCCGCGGCGCTGGTGGCCAGCGGCCGCTTCAACGGCCTGATCGACGGCGAGGTATTGCCGTCGCTGTAACGTAGATGGGTAGGGTGCGTCACCCGAAAGGGCGACGCACCGTCAAATGGTGGATCGAGAGGGCAGGCCGGGAGGCTTGCCCTTTTTGTTTGGCTGCTATGTTGAAAAGGTCTGGTCGGTGTGAATTGTTTTGTAGAGTCCGCTGCACTGATGGGGAGATGGGTTGCATTGGTATGGTGTATGGATTTTCTATTGATGGGTAAATTTTGCATTGCAAATTATTTTTATAATATATTTTGGTGGTGATTATGGATATCAATTTAATAGCACTGGAAACTCTTAAAGTCCAAGAGGTACAGGCATGGATAACGGGATTTGCTGTTTTTTTAGGACCTCTATCAGGAGTGGTTTTTACTTTGTGGTTTCAAAGTAGGAAGGAAAAAATAGAGGCGAAACGACAGCTTTTTATTTTGCTCATGGCAGAGAGAAAGGCACCTTTCATTTCTTCTCAAATGGCGCAGTCCTTGAATAAGATTGATATTATTTTCTCAAGAATCCAAAAGGTGAGGAGCTTGTGGCATGAGTACTATGACTTGTTGCATCGGCCTCCAGGGGAGTCGAGAGATCATAAATGGCTGGAGCTATTGTCGGCAATGGCAAGTGATCTTGGTTATAAAAATCTTTCTCAAGTTGAGCTTGATAAATTTTATATTCCACAAGGCCATGTTGATGATGTGGAGTTTCAAAGGAAGGTGGCTGGTCAGTGGTCTAGGGTTTTAGAAGGAACGGAGCATTTTATAGTTCAAACCCGGCAGAGTGATAAGAGTAAAGACTAATCTATAGGATGTTGGTTGTGGAGTACTGCAAGCTGGCTTTCATGTAGGTTGGCGCTGAGCGCAGTGAAGCCCAACGTTTACTTGGTATGAGCCGGCTGGTTTTGTGTCCGCTGCGCGGACGATGATTGGATGCCGGTTCCGCCCGGCGGACGGGCCAGGGGCTGTACGGCCAGCCCCTTGGCGATCCCAGGCCGCCCCAGCAGCGCGGCGAAACCCCGTCTCCAAAACCCTTTCCAAGGCGCTGCCCAACTCGCGGGGCGCAAGTGTCGCCCCGCTCAGACAGGGGGCGGCTTAAAACCTTGGAAAGGGTTTCGGAGCCGGCTTGCGCTGATGGGGAGGGGCGGCATCGGTTCGGTTCTACGGCGCGAGAACTAACAATTTAGCGAGATGGAACGATATATCTATTCCTTGCCTGCAAAACGAGATGTATATCGATAGTCTCCTGCTTTCCCCTTTCAGCGCGCGCCGCTTAAAAATCGTCCGGCCAGGTTTTAAGCCGCCGCTTGTTTGAGCGGCGCGACGGTAGCGCGACGCGAGTTCGGCGGCGCCTGGCCGGTGAGTGGGGTTTCGCGCGTGGTAGGGGCGGCCTGGGGCGGCCAGGGGGCTGGCCGCGCAGCCCCCTGACCCGCCTTTGGGCGGAACTCGCTTTTTCAAAGAGGCGGGTATGTGAGTGGTAACCGCCTGGTTGTTATCACGAAGGGTCAATGCCGCAACGATGGACATGCCACTCACCCCGGCTTTCGGCCGGTCCCCTGATCCCCCCGTTTCCGTTACTCTGGCTTCTTTTGCTTGGGGCGAGCGATGTCTCCCCTTCCGCCAGGAGTGGTGGCGGGCGCGTGCTTCTTCTTCACCGTGGCCACCACGCGCCAGCATGCGGTGCTCACCGACGAGATGGTCCGCGTCGCTTTGCGGCGGGCCATCGTCGCCGTGCGCGCGGCGCGGCCGTTCCGGATCGAGGGCTGGGTGTTGCTGCCGGACCGGATGCACGCGATCTGGACGCTGCCGGCCGGCGACGCCGATCACGGCGCGCGCTGGCGCGAGATCAAGCGCCGGGTGACGCGGCTGGTGGGCGCGCATTATCTGCGCGCGGACGGGCGGCCCAGAGAACGGGACGCGCTTTGGCAACTGCGCTACGAACAGCGGCGGGTGGCCGGGGCGGAGGAGCTGGCCCGCCATCTGGATTTCCTGCATTACAGCCCGGTCCGGCACGGCTGGGCGGCGCGGGTGCGGGATTGGCCGTACTCGTCTTTCCACCGCCATGTGGCTGGCGGGCGGTATCCGCCGGACTGGATGGAAGGGCAGGTGGGCTGAACCCTGCCAGCGCGGCGGGGTCTCAGCCACTGGTGCCCCTGGCCCTCTTTCGAGAGGCCGGCCAGACATCCCGATGCCGTGCCGCCTTCGTCGCAGGCTGTTGCCTGCGTCGGCGCGCCGGTTTCGGACGTTTGCGTCAGCCGCTCTTGTTTTTCGACGATAGGAGCCCGCCATGACCGATATGTCCACGCTCAGCTTCACGGTTGTGCCCAACCGCGATCTGACCGCGCAGCAGCGCGACCGCATCCTGAGCTTGTGCTCTCAGGCCTACGAAGAGGATTTTTCGCCGTATATGGAGTTGTTGGGCGACGCCACTCATTTGATGGTCAGCGAGGAGGGCGAGCTGGTCAGCCACGCCGCCTGGCTGCCGCGAGAACTGCGCGCCGAAGGCCTGCCGCCGCTGCGTTCCGCCTATGTGGAGGCGATGGCCACCCTGCCGGAGCGGCAGGGCAAGGGCTATGGCTGCGCGGTGCTCTCCACCATTCCGGCCTTGATCGGCGATGACTACGATATCGCCGCCTTGTCGCCGTCCGAGGCCGATTTCTACGCCCGCCGCGGTTGGGAGCTGTGGCTGGGGCCGTTGGCCTACCAGGACCGGGAAGGCCTGGTGGAGACGCCGGAGGAGGAGGTGATGATCTATCGCTTGTTCCATACGCCGTCGGCGCTGGACATCAGCGCGTCGCTGGAAACCGACTGGCGGCCGGGCGAGGTGTGGTAAGCGGTTGATTCAGCGAATAACCGGCCTTGCGGGGCCGGTTTTTTTGCGTCGCCGCGCCAGCTGTTTCCGTCCTGGCCCGCGCGTGCCGTACAGATAGCGTTCTGCTATCGCCTACATCCTGAAATCCAATTGGCATTGCGCGCCGCTTCCACGCACAGTGCAGAGGAGTTGATCGCGAAGGAGACGCGGATGCTGCGACAGTTGCTGCCGCCATTGCTGGCCTATTCCGGCAGTTACCGGCAAGGCTTGTCCAATCATGTGCCTATGGCTTTGCAGGCGCTGGCCGAACTGGGCGCGGACGAGGGCGAGCTGCGCCGGCGGGCCGCGTCATGCGCGCATCTGGAACCCCTGGTGGACGATGGCCGCGACATCGCCGACACCAGCGGCTGGCTGGGCGACGCGGCCAGCGAGGCCGCCTGGCGGCGGCGTTTCGCCTGGGAGCGGGAAAGCGAGCGCTGGCAGCGCTGCTGGCCGCAACGGCTGCGGCTGGTGTTGGAGGCGCCGGCTTCGGCGTCGTTTCACGGCGTGATCCGGCTGGCCTACGCGGCGCGCGGCGAGGTGGCGGCTGAGATTGACGCCGCCTTGGCCTATGCCTTGGCGAACTGGCGGCTGCTGCCGTCGCCGGGCAGCAGCGCGGTGCCGCTGACCCTGTCGGAGCTGCTGCGCGATTGGCACCGCGCGCCGATTCCGCCGGGCGAGGAGGGCAGGCTGATCGCCGACGACATCGAACATGCGCTGGCCGCGTCTGTGCTGCCGTGGCGCCTGCCGCCCGGCTTGCTGGCCGGGGCGCGCGAGCAGCGCCGCCTGTGCCGCCTGCTGTTTCTGGCCAGGCGCCAGTTCAATATCCTGCATTTGCTCACCGCCTGGGAGGCCAGCTTGAGCCTGGCGCGCGGACAAGGCTTGAGCGAAGTGCCGGATTGCGCGGTCTTGCAGATGCAGATGGCGCTGCTGGGGGCGTTCATTTACCACGGCTGCCCGGCGTTGCCGACGCTGCGCCGGGACCCGCTGCCGCCGTTGGCCGACATCCGCCGGCTGGCGCGGGAGCAACGGGACGACCACAGCGTCAAGCTGGCGCTCAGCTGCATGCGTCTGGCGGAATTGGAAGGCGACGCCGCCTGGCTGGAGTTGGCCACCGAAGTGGCGACGCATGGCTGGCCGGAGCGGGTGGCGGCCTGAATGGAAAACGACGGGCCGCCGCATCGCGACCGGCCCGCCGTGCCGTAACGCGCGGACGCGATGCGGGCCGGCGACGCGGCGCTTACTGCACCTGGGCGAAGGCCTGGGCCACGTAGGGCGCGTTGGCGGCATTGAGGCCGGCCACGCACATGCGGCCGCTGCCCACCAGGTAGACGGCGAACTGCTCGCGCAGCTTGTCCACCTGTGCCTGGCTGAAACCGGTGTAGCTGAACATGCCGCGCTGGTTCACCAGGTAGCCGAAGTCGCGCTCGGGCAGCGCTTCCTTCAGTACCTGCACCAGCACGCCGCGCATCGCCTGGATGCGCTCGCGCATCTCGTTCACCTCGGATACCCACAGCGCCTTCAGCTCCGGATTGTTCAGCACCGTGGCGATCACCTTGGCGCCGTGCGTCGGCGGGCTGGAGTAATTGCGGCGCACGGTGGCCTTCAGCTGGCCGGACACCAGCGCCGCCTCGGCGGCGGTTTCGCACACCACGGACAGGCCGCCGCAGCGTTCGCCGTACAGCGAGAAGATCTTGGAGAAGGAGTTGCTGACCAGGAAGGCGATGCCGGCGTCGGCCATCGCGCGGATCGCGTAGGCGTCTTCCTCCAGCCCGGCGCCGAAGCCCTGGTAGGCGATGTCCAGGAACGGAATCAGCTGGCGGGCCTTGGCCACTTCCACCACCTGGTCCCATTGCGCGTCGGTGAGGTCGGCGCCGGTGGGGTTATGGCAACACGGATGCAGCAGCACGACGCTCTTGGCCGGCAGCGTCTGCAGCTTGGCCAGCATGGCGGCGAAATCCACGCCGCGGGTGGCCGGGTCGAAGTAGGGATAGCGGTCCACCGTCAGGCCCGCGCCTTCGAAGATGGCGACGTGATTATCCCAGGTCGGGTCGCTGACCCAGACGCCGGACGCCGGGAAGTAGCGCTTGAGGAAGTCGGCGCCCACTTTCAGCGCGCCGGAACCACCCAGCGTCTGCAGCGTGGCGATGCGGCCGCCCGTCACCGCCGGATGATCGGCGCCGAACAGCAGCGTCTGGATGGCGCTGCGGTAGGCCGGCATGCCGTCCATCGGCAGATAGGTGCACGGCGGCTGCGGCTGGGCGGCCAACAGCGCCTCGGCCTGCTCCACCGCTTTCAGGCGCGGAATGCGGCCGGCTTCGTCGTAATACAGGCCGATGCTGAGGTTGACCTTGGTCTCGCGGGAATCTTTGCCGAAGGCTTCCACCAGCGACAGGATGGGATCGCCGGCGTAGGCGTCTACATGTTGGAACACAGTCTTCTCCTCTTGGTTTGCGGGCGCCCGCGCTGTAGTCCGGCGGGTCGCCTTGAAATCAGGCCAGGTCGTCGCGTTTCAGCGCCAGCGCCATCGCCGCGATCCACGGCACGATCAGCCAGCCGCCCAGCACGTTGACCAGAGCCACCAGCTTCAGCCGCGGGCTTTTCACCAGCGCGGCGGTGACGGTGGGCAGCAGGTAGGCTCCACCCATCACCAGCGCGTCGCCCAGCCAGATGGCGATCTCGGTCAACAGCGGCATCTGGCCCCAGCTGCCGGCGCACCACAGCGCGATCACGGCCAGCAACAGGGCGAACAGCAGGTTTCTCAGCAAGGGCAGGGACATGGCGCGGCTTAGCGTGGACAAACCCTTATCCTGCGAGTTTTTGCCGCGGCTGGCAACGGGAGTATGCGCGAGATGCTGGCGGAAAATGCCATAAATCGTCCCGAATCAGCCATTTGCTTGCCGTTTATATGCCAAACGCTTGTTTGGCGGCGAGCATTTGTTTACGCTGGAACTTTCCTCAAGGCGAGAAATAGCGATGGCGGTGGCGATAGACAGCGACCCGGCGCGGCTGGACCGGGAGAGGATTTACCAATATTTGTCGGGCGAGTCTTACTGGGCGCGCGGCTTGCCGCGCGAGGTGTTCGAGCGCTCGCTGGATCATTCGCTGTGCTTCGGCGCTTATGCCGACGACGGCCAGCTGATCGGCTTCGCCCGCGCCATCACCGACCGCGCCACCTTCGCCTACCTGGCCGACGTGTTCGTGCTGGAAGGCTGGCAGGGCCAGGGTGTGGGCAAGCGGCTGGTGGACGCGGCGATCGCGCATCCGGACTTGGCCGGCCTGCGCCGGATGATGCTGGCCACCGCCGACGCGCACGGCCTGTACGCGCGATACGGCTTCACCGCGCTGAACCGGCCGGAGCGGATGATGGAGAGGCTGGATCAGGACGTATACCTGAGAAAGGCGGCGGGCGGTGACGCGCAAGCAGTTTTGGGATGACCCCTACCAGACCGAGCTCGCTACCCGCGTCAGCCGGGTGGACGGCGAGCGGGTGTGGCTGGAGGAAACCATCTTCTACGCCTTTTCCGGCGGCCAGGAGAGCGACAGCGGCCGCATCGCCGGCCATCCGGTGCGGTTGGCGGAGAAGCAGGGGGTGGACATCGTCTACACGCTGGACGCGGATCACGGCCTGCAAGCCGGCGACGCGGTGGCGGTGGAGATAGACTGGCCGCGCCGCTACCGGCTGATGCGCCTGCATTTCGCCGCCGAACTGGTGCTGGAAGTGATCTGCCAACAGATGGAAGACGCGGAGAAGATCGGCGCCCACATCGCCAAGGACAAGGCGCGGATAGACTTCGCGCTGGATCTGCCGATCACGCCCTTGCTGGCCGATATCGCCGCCGCCGCGCAGCGGCTGATCGACGACGACCTGCCCATCGTCAGCGCTTTTTCCGACCAAGCGGCCGGGCGGCGCTACTGGGAGCTGCCCGGCTTCGCCCGCGTGCCCTGCGGCGGCACCCACCTCAAGCGCAGCGGCGAGGTGGGGCGGATCGCTCTCAAGCGCCGCAACATCGGCAAGGGCAAGGAACGGGTGGAAATCTATTTACTGGATCAATGATGCTGTATGACCTTGCCGCGGTCGGCGCCGCCGGCTGCTGGGCGCTGGGCGGACTGCTCGGCGCCACGCCTTCCCGCCATTTCGGTCCCTTCGCCTTCACCCGGCTGCGGCTGACGCTGCTGACCGTGGTGCTGGGCGGCGTCAGCCTGCTGTCCGGCGGCTGGCATTCCATCAGCGCGGCCAGCCTGTGGCCGGCGCTGTTGTCGGGGCTGGCCGGCATTTTCCTCGGCGACACGGTGATGTTCGCGTCGATGAACCGGCTGGGGCCGCGCCGCACCGGGTTGCTGTTCGCCACCCATTCGGTGTTTTCGGTGCTGCTGGGCGTGCTGTTCCTGGCGGAGCGCTTGAGCGCGGGCGCGATGCTGGGCAGCCTGCTGGTGTTCGGCGGCGTGCTGCTGGCGGTGGCCTTTGGCCGGCGCGAGGTGGACGCCCACGTGTGGGAACGCAACGACAAGCTGGCCGCCGGCGTCGCGCTGGGCCTCGCCGCCGGGTTGTGCCAGGCGCTGGGCACTTTCTTCGCCAAACCGGCGATGGCGGCCGGCCTGGAGCCGGTGACCGCGTCGGCCTTGCGCATGGGCGTCAGCTGCGGCGCGCACTATCTGTTGTGGCTCAGCGGCTGGAAGCTGGCGAAAAGCCGCGGCCCGTACACGCCGCGGATGCTGGGCCAGACCGCGCTCAACGGACTGGTGGCGCTGGGCCTGGGCATGACGCTGATCATGCTGGCCTTGCAGCATGCGAACGTCGCGACGGTGGGCATTTTGTCGGCGCTGAGCCCGGTGTTGATCCTGCCCATGCTGTGGGTGGTATTGCGCCGCCCGCCGCCGCTTCTGGCCTGGCTGGGCGCGGCGGTCAGCTGCGCCGGCACCGCGCTGGTGGTGTTGCGCTGAGCCATGTGAAACCGCGCCAGGAGGGCGCGGTTTCACATGAGAGACCTATATTTCAATAGGCGATGCAGATAGTCACCTTCATTCCAGATGCGTAATTATTGGGGCTGCCCGTAGCTTGAATATTGACTGTAATATTATGTGTGTGTGCCCCAGCTATGTTCATTGGGCTAGGATTATAACCTGTCCAGTTGTAACCTGCAGATGCAACTGCTCCTGCTGGGTTGCTATTACCACCTTGGCTTGTCAAATTCATTCCATGAAGGTGCCCCCCAGCCTCATCTACTGAAGAATTGGTTGCATGAGCGTGTGATTTTATTTCTCCTTGAGTTATTGCTCCTACAGGAGTTCCATTTGCGGCCAGCATAGCAAAACCATCTGGTATATTGGGCAGATTGAATGTTTTGGTGCCATCCCCAGCTCCATATGTTGTTCCGATGGCGCTAAACAAATCTGGGTAAATATCTCGGGATACTGCTGCACCATTGCAGATTAGTAGTCCAGCCGGCGGCTTGGATGTGAACATGGGAACTAACTGACCGGGGAAGTGCTTATTTGTGGATTTGATTGCCTCATCTCGACCTCGATCGGCCTCAGTTTTGGCCTTAGTGTCAACATAGGTCGAATCAACAGATCTTTTCCAGATGCTCCAATTTTTATTGTACCCAACTCGCCATGATATATTGCTCCCATCGTATGGAAGATAAATTTGATATACCATTGACTCAGATGAGTAAACCATTAGCATGCCAGCTAATTCAGCTGGGTAGTTCTGCCCGGTTGAAATATTAGCATTCCTTGGTTGGTGAAAAATTCCGGTATCTTGCACCGTATTGAGGTCAACACCTGCTCCTAATGGGGGGCGTAATGGAAACGCATCGCTTATACCGTACCCGCTAAGCGTGGTGGCTTTGTCGGCCTTGCCCGACAGCTGCTTGGTGATCGAAGCCGCGTAGTTGGCGTCGTTGCCCAGCGCCGCCGCCAGTTCCTGCAGCGTGTTCAGCGCGCCCGGCGCGCCAGCCACCAGATCGTTGACCGCTTTTTGCAGGTCGGTTTTGCTGGCGGCGTCGGTGATGCCGTAATCGGCCAGCGTGCTTTGCTGTCCGGTTTTCAGCAGCTTGACCCAGGGCTGCCAGTTGCCGTTCTCCAACCGCTGTTCGTAAGTGGCGCCGCCCCACATCCAGTAGACCTGGCTGCCCCATTTGTCGTTGAGGAAGTTGACCAGCAACATTCCATTGCTCTTATCCGGGGTTCCGCTCACCAAATTGCTGTCTATGTGATAAAGGCCATTGGGACGCACGGCTTGCAGCGATCCGCTGGTGATGACTTTGGCGTAGCCGGACAGGCCTAAGGCGTTCAGCGCCTGCTCGACGCGCAGCGGCGTCATGGCTTTGACGTTGTCGGTGCCCGCTTCCGCCTCGGCCTGGCTGGCGATGGCGATGCCGTAGCCGGCCAGCGTGGTGGGTTTGTTGTTACCGCCCCAGGAGATGTTGCGCATCGCCTGCAGCAATTGATCCTGGCGCGTAGGATCGGCTTTCTGGCCGTTGTTGCTGTTGATCACGGCCAGCAGCTCCTGCTGGGTGGATTGCACGGCTGACTGCATGCTGTTCAGCCAATCGGCTGTGACGACGGTGCCGAGCTCGCCCGTGGCGGGGTTGCCATCGTGAAACAGGCTGTCTGGAGTGCTGATGGATTTGAGCTGGTCTTGCATGGAAAACGCCTCCCGCTGGGTAAAGAAAAATCGGCCGTAGGGCCGATGACGGATGTCGCTGATTGAACGTGACGGATATTGTGCGGCGGTTGGCGCGGGGGGAGCAGTGGACGGGTGTCAGTGCCGCGCACGAGTCCAGTGCGCAATAAGCCAATATTGTTGGACTTCTGTATGTGCGTGATGCTGATGTTGCTGTGATAGAGAGTCGCGAACAAAGTTTCTCAGTAAATCTCAAGAAAATCAAATAGTAAGCTAGATTCAACAGTGCGTAATGCGTATCGAACCGTTGTTTGAAGCGGATGCGTAATTTACCGAACCCAGCCACGCATGCTTTTGTTCGACCACTTAGCGATGCCACCCTAGTCTCTCGCGGCTCTCAACGCCTTGGCGGACAATGAGGGCCTGGATGCTCCGTCGCCGAAGATAGTCCCGACAACGGCGGTAGTCGTACCCTTGTCGGTATGCAGCCGGTCTGGTCGTTTTCGTGGTTTGCCCGGCAAGCCGAGAATGGCCAGGATGGCATTGACCAATGACTCAAACATTATCGAGTTACGCTGGTTCGCGCTGGTAATGTACAGCGCCAAGGGCAGGCAACGGCGGTCTACGACTATGTACCGTTTGCTGTCGAGTTTGCCTCGGTCGGTGGGGTTGTGCCCCTGGGGTCGCCCCATCGATGCTGCGCGGCTCCAATCAATCTGGTTGCACTGTTAAGCTGCGTGAGTAATGCCAGATGGAGTTGGTCCCAGAGACCTTGCTGTTGCCAATCTCACAGTCGTTTCCAGCAGCCCATGCTACTGCCGAAGCCCAGCTGCTGTGGCAGGCCTGCCCACGGAATACCAGTGGTAAGAACGAACAGGATGCCGTTCTGGACAGCCAGGTCATCCAAGCGCGGACACCCTTGTCACGACGATGAGGTGGTATGGGAGGCAGTAGTTGTAGCTATTTCTACAGCTTCTGGGTAAGAAGTTGACGTCTCATGCTTGTCTGACAAGGCTTATCGCTAACTTGTTTTGCCAATTTTGTTAGTGGGTCTTAGGTGTATAAATTATCTATGCGTCAACGCTGCATGGTATCATTGTAATAAGTGATAAGCTGGCCGATATTATAGTAAATGTGTATTGGCTGATAAATAATCATTTCATAAAACTGGACCATAAGCAATGGTGACATTGTTAGTTGTCTCGGTGCGAAATATAAACTGCTTTTTATTAATTCAAGATTTTTAATTCTCCCTGCCACAATATGAAGTCGCTATCATCGCTTGTTTTCCCATTTTCCAACCGCATAGCGGTACCCAAAGTTGAAAAAACTATCCAGTATCGAGCAGATATTGATGGGCTGCGCGCGATTGCAGTTTTATTGGTTTTATCTTTTCACGGAGGACTAAGTTTATTTCCTTCTGGCTTTATTGGGGTAGATATATTTTTTGTGATTTCCGGATATTTAATAACAGCAATTTGCTATTCTGGAATTAAAAGTAATAAATTCTCGCTGTCTAATTTTTATGCTAGACGGCTATGGCGGTTGCAGCCAAATTTAATAGCAGTAATGTTATTCACCTCTATTTTAGCCGCACTGTATTATTTGCCAGAGGATTTGATTAGCTATGCAAATAGTGCAAGATATGCGGCATCATTTATATCTAATCAACATTTTTCACGAGTCGTGACGAGCTATGCAGCGACAGATTCATCATTTCTACTTCTATTGCATACATGGTCATTATCAATTGAATGGCAGTGGTATTTAATATTACCTGCTGGTTTGGTGTTTTTATTTAAAAAATTTTCACATGAAAATGTGAAACATATTGTGCTGGGATTTACTATAGGGGCGGTACTGCTATCTCTTTATTTTTCTAGAAAATATCCAGACAAGAGTTATTTTCTTTTGACATCTAGAATGTTCGAATTCTTGATGGGAAGTTGCGTTGTTTTTTGGGGGGGTAGTAAGAAAATAAGCAGTAGTTTTTGGGCGACAGTATTGGGGGTAGTGTTTTTTTGTATTTTAATCTTTATCGCCACATTAAAAAATATAGATATTGGTTTTCCTGATTATCACGCAATAATAGTATGCTTTTCTGTAGCCGTATTGATATTCGTAGGTGAGGGAGGGAATGGTTTTTTTAATAAGGTTTTATCTGCGCCTATTTTGGTTAATTTAGGTAAGATGTCTTATTCGCTATATTTATGGCACTGGCCTATTTTTGCAACAGGAAAATATATTGGTTTTGAAAATAATATCAAATTCAAAGCTTTTTGCTATTTAATGACGTTTTTTGTTGCATTTGTCTCATACTCTCTGATTGAGAAGCCATGCCGGAGAATGCAGTGGGCGCTAAAGAAGACGGTATTTTCTATGATTTTCTTGCCCATTTTCATTTCTATTGCGTTATATACAGCAAGTAGTTACTTCAATGGATTTCCAGAGCGGTTTGGTGCCGAGTACTCACGAATTAACTCTGAGATCAGAGATTATTCGTCGAAGTACAGAGAATCTTGTATTGATGGAGATGCATCAGGAATAAGCGCTAACTGCATTATTGGGAACAGGTTTTCGAAAAGGAAAGCACTTTTAATTGGCGACTCCCATTCAAATCATTTTTGGGGATTTTTCGATGTATTGGCAAAAGATGCTAATCTATCGATTTCTGTTCAGGGCACATCATCTTGTTTGACTTTGCCAAACATTTATCTATTTGATTGGTGGACCTTCAAAAATACTGTCTATCAAAACTGCTATAATAATACTCAGCAATATTTCCAAAGAATTAAAAATAATAAATTTGATTATGTTATTATTGGTCAAGTTTGGATAAATTATTCTGGTGATAACGTAATTAATAATCTGGGTGATCCGCGTTCTGTTGCATTGTCTCGAGGGAGGGTTGAAGCCGCGTTGCGGAATGCATTAAATATCATTGAGGAATCTGGAGCGAAGCCTGTTATCATGAAGACAATTTATAGCATGCCTGAAAACTATTTTGCATGTTATTATAAGCATATAAAGCTCAGGCAGAGCTATGGGTATGATAACTGTGATTTCAGTACGAGAACGAACCAAGACACTGAGTGGTTCTCCATATTATTTTCCAAGCTTAATAAAGATTACCCAGGCTTAATTGTTATTGATCCTAAAGATATTCAATGCAGGGGTGGAACTTGCAAAACGGAGATCAATGGGGTGCCAATTTATAGAGATGTCGGTCATCTTAATGATTATGCCTCATATAAATTTGGTAATGAGTATTTGAAGTATTTCCAAAATCCACTCAAGAACTGATAACAAAATGAGGCCCTGATAAGGGCAGGTACTGCTGGAAGGCTCTATTTTACGCTTGAGGTAAAGCACGTTGCTAAGACCCGCTAATATAAATCATGATCTTGGTTGCGCTGCACACTGCATGTAGAAATTGGTTGTCGCAATTGGTATTGGTATTGGTATTGGTATTGGTATTGGTCTGCGGCTTGCGGTCTTGCAACAATTCCAGCAGCTTTTTCTGCGTGGAATAAACCGTCGGCTGTACATCGCTCAGCTACTCCGATGTGACGAAGGTGCCAAGCGCTCCGGTATAGGGATTACTGTTTAGGTATTACTGCTCTGGAGCAGGTGATGGATTTGAATTGCTCTTGCATGGAAATGCCTCCCGTAAAAAGAGTAAACGGCTCCAGGCCTAGTGGCAGATGTCGCTGATTCGGATGACGGTGATTGTGCGGCTGGCGGAGGCGGCGGCTCAGTGGGCGGATGTCAGTGCGGCAATCGCGAAAAACGGCAGCGCGGGGCTGCCGTTTCGGGGTTGCTGGAACTGCGCTTAGCCTGGTTGCTTGGGCCAGTCGGCGTCCACCAGCCGCGGCCACATCGCCAGGTCCGGCAGGCGGGACAGGTCGACGCAGTAGCGTTTCCAGGCGGCCAGTTTTTGCAGTTCGTCGGCGGTGGCGATGCCGATGGACTCGGCGTCTTCCAGCGGCCGGCGGGCGGCGTAGGCGTCGGCCAGGCGCTGCTTCAGCTCGGCGTTGGTCTTTTCCGCCAGCGCGGCGGCCTGGGCGGTTTTGTTGATGCTCCAGTTTTTGCCGTCCCAGGTGGGGAATTCGCAGGGTTGCAGCAGCGTGGCGCGCAGGCTGTCTGGCGTGTCGCCCAGGCGCGCCTGAATGGGTTGCGCGGTATCGATGCTCCATAGTTTTACGGCGCGCCAGTCCGGCGACACAGTCCAGCCGCCGTCGCGGAAGACGGCAGTCTGGCGCTCGGCGGCGACTGGCGGCTGCAACTCGGTGCTATAAGCCGGCAGCAGCCAGACGCCGGGTTGCAGCGGCGATGGATCGGCCGCAGTCGGCCCCTGGTATTCGCCGGTTTGCGGGTGGTAGGCGTAGACGGTTTTGTTGTTGTCAGACATGGCGGGTTCCTCAGTATTTGATGCAGGCGAGCAGGGCGATGTTGCGGGGGCGAACGCGGATGGCATCCACATGTTTGTTGGCCGTGCCTTGCCCAAGAGTTTGTGCGCCTTGCACGCCATCGAAGATGCGACCTGCCCAATCCCAGTCTGCGGCCGCGGTTCCCATTACGTCCGGTACCGCACCGCTCCAGCCTCCATCCGACCAGTAGTCCTTGATGACACGTGTCGCGTTTTGCCAGGTGCCGAAGCCGCGTCCACCATCCGCCCCACGCCCATCGTCCCATCCTCGAATGAATTCGCCGCGCAGGTCCGGCAGGTTGAAGGTGGTGGAGCCGTCGCCCGCGCCATAGGTGGTGCCGATGGCGGCGAACAGCGACGGATAATCCTTGCGGCTGACCGCCGCGCCATTGGCCTTCAGCCAGCCCAGCGGCGGAGCGGACATCGCGAAGAAGGCGACCTGGCCGGTCAAATGGCCTTCATGGATCAGCGTATACCAGGGGTTCCAGCGTTTGGCGTCGTCGTTGCGGGTACGGAAGCGCATCACGTAGCCGTTGATGTAGTCGGCAGTCAACTGGCAGGAGTAGTCGCTATTGCCGCCCAAGCCCCCGAAGGCGATATAGGGGCCGTTGACGCCGCTGGAGGTGGCGTAATTGAAGCCCATCTCGCCGGCGGTGACATCGTTGTCGAGAGAGGTCTTGTCGTCGACGCATATGCGATAGCGGCGTTTCTTGATGATGGAGCCATCGTTGCCGGAATGCCAGACGCGATATTCGCCGCCGGTAGCTTCCTTCAGCATCAGCGTATCGTCGCCATATCCCTTATGAACCAGCGCCACCGCGCTGTTGCCGGGGCGATGCAGGCCCAGCGACGGGAAGTCGGTGCCGGTGGAGCGCAGTTCCAGCGTGCCGTTGGTGTAAATGCCATTGTCGTAATTGTTGGCTGTTGTCTTAATGACCCGCGCAGTTTGACCGGTGGACAGCTCCAGCGTGTTGATGCCGTAGCCGGCCAGCGAGCTGGACTTGTCGGCCTTGCCGGCCAGCTTGTTGGTGATGGTGGACGCGAAGTTGTTGTCGTTGCCCAGCGCGGCCGCCAGTTCCTGCAGCGTGTTCAGCGCGCCCGGCGCGCCGCTGACCAGCCCGTCCACCGCTGCCTTCAGCTCGGCCTTGGTCGCGCCGTCGGTGATGCCGTAGCCGGCCAGCGTGGTGGCGGCGTCGGCCAGCTTCTGCCATTGACTCCAGTTGCCGCGGTAGCGGCAGCGGTACCAGCAACCGGCGTTGTTGTAGCACTGATACTGTTGGTAGACCATCTCGCCATCGGCAAAGACAAACAGCAGGCCGGCGTACGGCGCCGGGTAATTGGCGCCGTTGGCGGCGTAAGCGTTGGCGGGATTGTGATACAGGCCGTCGTCGGCGATGTTGTTCAAGTCGACCCTGTCGCCCAGTTGCGGCCGCAGGGTCAGGCCATCGGCGATGCCGTAGCCCGCCAGAGTAGTGGGTTTGGCATTGCCGCCCCAGGCCAGCTGCTTGATCGCCTGCAGCAGCTGGTCCTGGCGCGCCGGATCGGCTTGCTGGCCGTTGTTGCTGCCGATCACGGACAGCACTTCCTGCTGAGTGGTCTGGATGGCGGACTGCACGGTGTTCAGCCAGCTGGCGGAGACGATGGTGCCCATCTCGCCGGTGGAGGGGTTGCCGTCGTGGAACTTCTGGTCCGGGGTGGGAACGGGCTTGATCGGGTCTTGCATGAAGCGCTCCTGGAAAAGGATGGGACAGGGACGGCCGATTGAGGATCGGCGCCGGGGAGGGAAAAGGCGGGGAGAAACGCGCGGGAGGCGCGCGTTGGGAGACGGTTTACGGCTGGTAGGCGAAGTAGACGAAGGTATGGGCCGGCTTGAGATCGTTGAACAGCTCTTCCAGCCTGGGGTCGCCGAAGGCGCACAAGCGCTCGCCCGCCAGCGACTGGCCGGCGCGGAACTGGTAGGGGCGCACCTTGCTGCCGAACACCGTCACCTGCCATACCCAGGGGATGTCGGCGCTCCACAGCTGCTGGCCGGCGCGGTTGACGCCGGCGCGGAACGGCTGCGGCTCGGCGATCTGAATCTTGTAACCCATGCCGGCGGCTAGCCGGGTGAAGTAGGGGATGGACAGGCCGCCGGTTTCGGCCAGCTTGGCCAGCACCGCCTGTTGGCGTTGCTGGTAGGGCGCGTCGGGCGGCGGCGTCAGCCCGCATACCCGCTCCCAGTCCGGCAGCATGGCTTCGGCCTGCTGCGGGGTGACGGCGCCGGCCAGCTGGCGGGCGGAGTTCTGGGTACGGTCCAGCGCCGCGCCCTCGCTGGCCAGCTCAGCCTGCAGCCGCGGGCCGTCCGGGCGGTAGCTGACCGGCGGCAGCAGCCGGGTCAGCAAGTCCTGGTAGGGTGGTTGCGGCGTCATTGCAGCGCCCTCACCGTCAGTTTGCCCAGGCGCAGCCACTCCACCACCTTCTCATCGGATATCGGATCGATGTTGCCGGCCGGCCCGTTGAGCTGGCGGTCCTGCACGCCGGGCAGGTCGGAGATCAGCGCTTCGATCCGGCTCTTGACCAGCCGCTCGCCCGGGGCGAGGCCGGCGAAGTAGGCTTGCAGCGTCTGCTGCAACAGCGGCGTGAACGCGTCCAGGTTCGCGCCGCCGAGGTTGAGCGCCACATCGATGTCCACCGGGCGCGGCGTCGGCGCCAGCACCAGGCAGCTCTTGGCGGTGACCGGGCGCAGGTCTTCGATATGGCTCTGCACATTGGCGAGGATTTCCTGGGACGGCAGGTCGCCGTTGGCGGTGATCACCACGTCCACGGTGCCCAGGCCGCGGCGCAGCGGGTAGACGTAGGCGGCGGAGACGCCTTTCACTTCCATCGCCCAGCGGCGGTAGTCGTGCTTGTTGCCGCCGGCCGGCGGGCGGCGGATCAGTTCCAGCAGCCGGTCCAGCAGGGCGGCGTCGTCTTCCACGTCCACGCCGTTGCGCATGCTGAGCAGCAGCGCCTTGGCGCCGACGCCGGACGGCGCCTGCATCAGCTCCACCGGCAGATTGTCCGGCTGATTGGCGGCGCTGCCGGCCTGGCTGGCGAAGACAGGCAACTCCGCCTGCTTGTTGTCGTCCAGCCGGACCGAGTACGGGCTGCCGTCGGGATTGGCGGCCGGGGTGGCGTACAGCTGTTCGCCCACTCGTAGCTGCAGGCTGCCGGTGACGACGGCGCCGGCGGTGCCGTTGATGCGCAGCGTGCCGCTGGCCGCGGTAGGCGGCTTGCGCACGATGCCGCGCAGGCGGGCGTGTTGTTCCAGGTATTCGCTGTCGGCGGTGTCGGGGAAGATCTGGCGGGCGATCCAGCTCTGGTGCTGGTACAGGCCCTCCACCGCGCTGGCCACCGAACTGGCGCGGACGAAGTAATCGCTGTCCGGCGCGATGTCGGCGTCGGCGCGCAGGTTTTGCAGGTCGCGCAGCAGCGTGTCGCGGATGCTGGCGAAATCGGGAGTGGACAGAGGCATCAGGCTATCCTCACTTGGTGTTGGAAATGGCGGATGTGGCCGCCGGTTTCGGCGACTTCGATGTTCAGGAGCAGCCGGCCGGGGCCTTGCCGCTGCGACGACACCTGGACGCGGCTGGCGCGGCCGTCCTGCAGCAGCGGCTGCAGCGCCTGCTCGGCGTATTGGCAGGCCAACAGGTCGATGCGGCTGCTGTCCTTGCTGCGGGACAGCTCATGCAGGCGCGAGCCCAGCGTCGGGTCGGCCCACCAGCCGCCCAGCGGGGTCATCAGGCGCAGGTAGACGGCGTTGGCGAGGGTGTCGGTGGAGCCGCCGGCGTAGTCGCCGGTGATGGGGTCCAATAGTGGGTCCATGGCGTTATTTTCCGGGTTTGGCGGTTGGAGGATCAGGGGACGGGGGTCAGTGGCCGCGCGAGGCGCGGCCTGGGGCCGGCTCAGCCTTTGGGCGGGCTGGTCACGCCGCCGGAGTCGCCGTTGTGGATGTGGCCTTGCAGGCTGATGCCGCCGGCCTTCACATCGCCGCTGGCGCTGACGCTGCCGGTGACCTTGGCGCCGCCGCCGCCCTGGATGGCCAGGCCGCCGTTGCCGCTGATCTGGCCCTGGGCGATGAACTGCGCGCTGGCGTTCAGCTTGGGCGTGGTGAAGCTGGCCTGTTCGCTGGCATTGACCTGCCAGGTCTTGCAGTCGAGCTGGAAGGTGTCGCACTCCACCGCGATGATCCTGCCGCGTTTGAGCACGATCTTGCTGCCTTCGTCGCTGTACAGCGCCACTTCGCCGGGTTGCAGCGATTGCAGCCGGTAGCTGCCGTGCTCGGTGGCGATCACCACGCTGTGGGTGGTGCGGCCGCCCAGCGGCAGCACCATGGCCATGCTGCCCGGCGGCGGGTTGGAGGTGTAGCCGTAATGCTGGAACAGCTCGGCGTCCTGCAGCCGCTCGCCGGCCAGCGCGTCGGCCTGCGCCGCCTGCACGCCGCCGTCGCTGTCGACGTGGGTGAGCACCGCGCGGAAGCCCTGGCGCACATTGCTGAAGGCGCGGCGGATGCGTTGGTCTACTTCATGCCACATGTTTTTCTCCTTATTGCTTGCCGGCGCGCATCACCGGAATCCAGCACTTGTCTTCCTTCAGCGTCAGCCGGGTGACGCTGCCCTGGCCGCGGCCGCCCTCGAAAGTGCGGGACATCAGGAAATAGGTGCCGTTGATGCCGTGCGGCTCGCTTTCCACCTCGATGCGCTGGCCCGGCGTCCACAACGCGCCCTGGCTGTCGCGGTGGCCGGCCACGGTGGCGGTCAGCGTGTAGCCGGCCAGCCGGGCGTCGGCCAGCATCTTGTCGGCGCGGGCGGCCAGCTCGGCCGGGCTGGCGGCGTCCGGCTCCACCTGGATGCGCGGCTTGTGGTAGCAGACGTCGGAATCGAAGACGTGGTGTGTCATCGCGTGGCGGCCCGGCGTCAGCGATTGGCCGTGGCCCTGGCCCAGCAGCGTCAGCTCGGAATAGCGCTGCGCGTGGGAGCGGGTCTCCGCCAGGCTCAGCACGTTGTTGCCCTTGCCGTCGCGGCGCAGGATCAGCCGCGCGCTGGCCGGCCGGCTGTAGTCCGGGCCGCCCACTACCAGCGTGCCGTCCGGGTCGAACCAGGCGGTCAGGCCGTTGGCCTGGGCGGCGCGGGTGAGCACGTCCCAGGCGCTGTTGCCGGGATCGACGTTGATCTTCTCGATCTGCCCCTTGGCCTTGGCGTCGACGCGGATGCTGGCGATGCCCAGCGGCTTCACCACGTTGTCCAGCACGTCCTGCAGCGTCATGCCCTTGCCGGTGAACAGCGGCGCGCTGCAGTCGAGCAGCATGCCGGCCAGGTCGCGGCCGGACAGCGCCAGCTGGTGGCTGCCGGAGGCGACGCTGTGGCTGATGTCGTCGATGCGGCCCATCAGCACCGTTTCGCCGCCGACCAGCACCTTGACCATCGCGCCCGGCTCCACGTCGGGCGGGAACACCCCGCCGGGCAGGCCCAGCGACACCTGCCAGGCGTCGGCGGCGACGACCAGGTCGGAGTCGACCGAGTAGTGGGTCCAGTCGCCGTGCTGGCGGCCGCCTATCTGCAGGCTGACGGTTTGCTTAGCGGGCGTAGCCATAGACCAGGGTCCCCGGAGTCAGATGGTTGGGTTGGGACAGCTGCGGGTTCAGCCGCAGCAGCTCCTCGGCGCGCTCGCTGTCGCCGTACCACAGGTGGGCCAGCTGGCGCAGATTGCAGGCGGATTCCACCTTGCGTTTCAGCAGCGGGGGCTTGGCGGCGATCAGCGCGGTGGCGCCTTGCTGCACCTGCAGGCCCAGCTCGCGCAGGCCGTCCACCACCTTGTAGGCGTCCTCGGCCGGCAGCGAGGCGCGCCACTGGTCTATCGTGGTTTGCAGCGAGGCGCGCACGTCGCCGGCGATCTGTTCCAGCGCCGGTGGGGTCAGCGTCGGTTTCTGCGATTCGCTGGCGAAGACGCCGCCGGCGGCGGAGGCGAGCTTGGTGGATACGTTGAGCTGCAGCAGCGCGTCGATGCGGCGCTGGTCGTCGCTCCACACCGATAAGGTGGCGCTGGCGGACACCGGCGAGATGCCCTGGCGCACCGCGTCCGGCAAGCCTTCCAGCCGGCGGCGCAGCGCCTTCCAGTCGGCCAGCGTGGCCGACGACATCTCGGCGGCGGTTTTCAGCGCCGGCAGCGGGCCGATCTCCGCTTTCAGATCGAAGCGCCAGTTGGCCGCCTCATCCACCAGCTGCTTGGCCTGGGCGACGAAGGCTTGCGGATAGGCGAGCAGATCGGTCGCCTGGGCCACGGCCTGGTTGGCCATCGCGGCGAGCTGGCGGACGGTGGCGGTCAGCTGCTGGCGCAGCGCGGCGACGCGGGCCAGGGCGCCCTTGGCGGTGGCCACCAGGCCCTGGGCCTTGGAAAAGGCCTCGCCGGCCATCTGGCGCAGCTTGTCCACCTGCGACGAGATGGCTTCCACCTGCGGCAGCGTCTTCTTGGCGGCGAAGAAGGGATTGCCCGGCGTGGCTTCCACCCAGTTGATTTCCACGGTGCAGGAGTCGGTGGCGTCGGCGTCGTGGCTGATCTGGTAATCCACCACCTGGGCCTGCGGCATGCTGCCGAACACCGGATGGACCAGCTCGCCGGGGCCGGCGGCGTCCAGCGCGGCGACGAACTGGCGCAGCCGGTGCTGGTAATCCTTGCCCCAGAACATGGCCGACAGCGACACCTTGCGCGCCTTGCGGCCCAGATCCTCCACGTCGGCCCCGTCCTTGTACGGGTATTCGTGCATCGCCTGGTCGCGCTGCGCGCTGTCCACGCTCTTCAGGCAATCGAAGCGCACGCCGCGGAAGCTGGCGTCCACCAGGGGGCCGGCGGACAGGCCGGCGAACACATTGAGGCTGAACATCAGCTCCTCCTTTGTTGTTGGCTGTTGGCGGCGTTGACGGCGGCGACGATGTTGCCGTTTTGCACGTCGACCACCACGCGCAGCGGTTGGGTCAATTGCGTCAGCGCGGCGCTGAGCTGCGCGATCAATGCGGACAGCTGCGCCTCGGCGGCGTTGCCTGCCGCCGCGGGCGCTTGGCTGGCTGCGGCGGGTTTCTTGGGCGGCGCGGCCGGCTTGGGCTGGGCCTTGGCTTGGTTGGCGGACGCTGCGGCTTTGGGAAGCGGCTTGGCTGCGGCGGGGCCCGGCGCCGGCGCTTTTGCTGCGGGGGCGGCGGGCGGAGCGGCCTGGGCTTGAGCGGCAGGATGGGCCGTACCGCTGACGTCTACCTTGCCGGCTTTGAAGCCTTCCATTCTTTGCATGCCGTCTTGCAGTGCGTCGCGTTCCGCGGTCGTCATGTCTTTCAGTTTTTTGCCGTGCAAGTCCAGACCGCGTTTGGCTGCTGTCTTGTAGATCATCTCGGCGTATTTCTGATGGTCAGCCTTGCCGGAGTGATCATCCATGGCATAGCCCGGCAACATTTCTTCCACCGAATGATTGGCATGATCGTGAAACAGCAGCTGAGCCTGCGCGGCGCGGCCTGCTGCCTGGCTCTGGAAAATGGCGTAGCCGTTGTGGTCCAGATCGACGACGCCCTGGTATTTCTTTTGAGCCCTGGCCAAAGCTTTGGCTTTGCTCACCTTGAGGTGCTTGGTGGCCTCCTCGCTGCCGGTGAAGCCAAATTTCATATTGCCGGGATTGTTGTCGCGCCAGGAACGCGAACCGCCGGTCCGAGTTTCAGTCGTGCCGTTATTGAGTCGGTATTGCCGCGTCTTGTCTTCAGAACGAAGTAATTGTTGGATCTTGTCATCCCCGATGGTTTGCGGGGTAGGCTGGCTTGCGTTGGCTGCGGCCGCCTTTGGCTTCGGCTGGTTGGCTGGCTTATGCGCGGCTTGGACTACGGGTTTCTGTGCCGCAGGCGCATGGGCCTCCTTCCCTTGAACTTGCGCAGGCGCTTTCAGATATTCAGCCTTGGGGCGCAAAAATTTTTGCGGCTGTCCCCACCATGCGCCCTTGCCCATTTGGGCGCTGGATGCGCCTTTCTTGGATTGAGCACCGAAGAAGCTGCCTTTGCCGGTGTTGGCGTCATAGGCCTCGACAATACCGGTATGGTTCTTCTCTCCACGCCACAATGCGATGTCGCCGGGTTTGACGTCTTTGGCGTCGACTTCCTCGTAGTATTTGGAGTTGGCCATGCCCGCTGTGGTTTGGTAAGGGATGGCATAGCCCGCGCCCGTCAGCGCTTGATTGACCAAATGGGAGCAGTCGATGCGGTTGACGCCTCTGGCGTCTTTTTCCCCGTTAGCACCATCCTGGTGTTTGTAACCGTTGAAGCGGCCGCGTTGGTCCAGGATGGACTGTCCTCCCGCCCCTTTGCCGGAGGCTGTCTGCGCATGGGACGTTGGCGCAGTTTGGACTGGGCGCGCATTGGCTGCGGGAACGGTAGGCGTGGGGTGCGGCGGCTCAGTGGGCTGTGCAGCCTCAGGTGGCTGGGATGGTGCTTGGCCTCCCTGCATAGTTTTTGTAACTATGGGGGCTAGATTGTTGATGGCGTTTTTGGCGCGCTGTGCATACTCGACAGTCGATGTGCCGTTTCCATCGCGGGTTTCTTGGTTTTTCTTGAAGAGCGCGCTGGCTCCGCCAACGCCTCTTAAGTGCGCTGCGCCGGCAAAGGCGGCGATTCTTTCCGCAGGCGCATTCGCATCGATGGCCTTCAACTTGATGCCCTGATTGATTTGCTTGTTGGTGTACTCAAGGAATTTTTCATCTTGTAGCGCTTTATTGCCCAAGAAATTTTTCAACCCGCCGGCTACTTTCCAGTTGGATTCGTTTTCCAGAAATTTAGCGTGAAGGCCGGTATTTTTTGCGTACCAGTAGTCTTTCCAGTTTTTGCCATATTGTTTTTTGGCCGTTTCGATCGCCGAGTTATATTTCGTTCGGTCTACTAATCCTGTTTCCACAAGCGCTTCCGCGCCGAATTGATATTGGCCGTAATATCCCTGTCTATTGTCGCTATTCAGTTTGCCCGAGCTTTCCTTTTGCATGACGGCTGAAGCGTATGCACGTGTTTCGGCGTCAGTTAAGCCAACTATCTTCCCTTTCCCTTGAAAATCCAACGCGTGCTGGATGAGGTCGAATCCCGCATTGGCTTTGCCGTTTCGTGTTTTTTGAGTCTTCAGAGTCATCGCAGCGTACCTGTTGAAAGTGCTGCCTGCTGATATGACAGGCAGCACTGATTAACGACTTGGCAGAGTTATTCCGCGACTTTGCGCAGCGACATCAGCTTGATATCGCGGCGCGCTTCGCTTTCCACGCCGTATTTCTCGCCAACTTCCAGCGTGAAGCAGTCCAGGTAGCTGGTGCGCTTGCCGCCCGGGGCCAGCGGGAATTCGGTCAGCTTGGCGCCTTCGATCGCTTCCCAGTCCAGGTCGCCGGTCAGCGGGATGGAGACGGTGACTGCCAGGTCGTATTCGGAGATGCCGCGGGCGAAGCCCTTGGCGCGGCCGCTGGAGTTCATCGTCTTCACCACCTTGCGGCCGGTGCGGCTGCTGACGTTGAGGTCGATGACGTCGATTTCCTGGCCGTTCACTTCCAGGACGATGGAGCCTGCGTATTCTTTCAAAGCCATGAGACTTTCCTTTTCGATTCGGGATGGGGCGGCCGGGCGGCGGCCCGGCCGGCTGGGAGGTTGAAGGAAGGGGGAGAGGCGGGGCGGCCGAGGACTGCGGGATCAGCCGCCTTGCCGCGCGCTTACAGCAGCAGGTCGATGCGGCCGGCGAACACGTGCAGGCCGTTGACCACGTCCACCGGGATCTTGGCGTCCAGGCGGTTGGCGTCTTGCAGGTCGCGCTCGACGATCAGGCCGGCCTTGTTGGCTTCCACCTGTTCGATGATTTCCAGCTCTTCCAGCTTGTACAGCACGTCCAGCAGCTCGGAGCGGACCTTGGACGGGGTGCGGTCGGACAGCTTCTCGCGCGGGAAGCGCAGCGCGATGCGCTCGCGGCAGGCGCGGCGCACGTAGTCCAGTGTGCGGATGGTGGTGATGTCCAGCAGCGAGACGTCGTCCACGCCTTGCGCGTCCTTGGTGTAGGTGCTGATGGCGCGCACGATCTGCACGCGGTCGCCGGCGGCCACTTCCAGCGGGGTCACGCCGTTGTAGAGCGCGTTTTCCTGCTCGGTGCGGCTGGTGCGGGAAGCCAGGTCCACCACGTCCAGGCCTTTCAGCTCCAGGGTGTTCAGCGGACGGGCCGGATCTTCCTCGCTGGCGATCACGGCGGCGCAGGCGGCGGCGATGTCGGCCGACAGCTTGGCCGAGCCGCGGTACCAGGCGGCGGTGACGCGGCCGCTGTCCAGCTTGGCGGACAAGGCGGAGGCGTCGGCCAGCGCGCCGGTGGTGGCGATCACGCCGATGGCGCCGCGTTGTTCCAGCGGGCCGGACACGAAGTCCAGGTGGTTGCGCAGCGCGGTCAGCGCGGCGTCGCCGGTGAACGGGCTGGCGATGATCTGGTGGCCGCCGCTCACCACAGCGGCCAGGGCCGGAGCGAGATCCGGATCGCCGGCGCCGCCCTTCATCGGAGCGATGACGACGCCGAGGCCGGCGATCTGTTCCTGCGCCTTCAGCGCGATGCTGTTGCCGATGCTGCCCTTGTGGCGGGCGGTGAGGGTCAGCACTTCCTTGGCCGCGGACGCGGTTACCGGCAGGTCGGTCAGTTTGGTGATGGCGGCTTGCGCGTTGGCGGCGATCTTGGTCGGATCGTCGGTGGCGGCGACGGCCACATCGACGCGGACGGCGCCGATGAACAGGCTCAGCACGCCGGCGGCGGCGGCCGGGCCGCTGAAGGTGAAGGAACCGGAAGCGGCGGTGCCGGCGGCCGCGTCATCGACGCCGATGACGGTCAGCTGCAGGTAGGGGTTGGCGTTGATCGCGGCGCGCGCCATCAGGTGGGCGTTGGAGCCGCGGCCGAATGCCTGGGCGGCTTGGTCGTCGCTGAACACATCCAGCGCGGCCAGCGCCGGCTGCGCGGCGGTGTCGGCCAGGCGCTGGCCGATCACCAGCACGCGCTGCGGATTGCCCGGCAGCGTGCGCACCGCCAGTTTGGTGTTGAACTCGAAGTATTTGCCCGGCTTGCGGATGGAGGCCGGAATCTGGTCGAAGCTGATGTTGGCGCTAGCCATAAGGAAAGGCTCCTGGTGTGGCGGTTGGGGAGGTGCCGCGCCGGTTGGCGCGGCGAGGGGAAAGCGGTTACTTGGGTTGCGGCGCGGGATTGGCGACCACGTCCTGGGCCTTGACGCCGGCGGCGCCGGCCAGGCTGTAGTTGAGCTGAGTGCTCTGCCAAGTCTTGGCCGGGTCTTCCAGCCGGCCCCCGAAGGCGCGGAACAGCGCGTCCGGGTCGGCGTCGGTCTGCGGCGACGGCCAGTGGCCGTTGTCCAGCGCCTCGTCCAGCCAATAGGTGCTGAAGTCGCAGGCCACCAGGCTCCATGGCTGGCCGTCGCGCGGGGCCTGGCCCAGCGGTCGCACCTTTTCCGGCAGCAGCGGATTCACCGCCAGGCCGAAATCCTGCGAGGCCAGCAGGCGGCGCGCGGCGTAGACCAATTGCCAGACGCCGGCCCCGGCGTAATTGGCGTCGGCTTGCAAGCGGTCGCCGACGATGACGGTGAACAGCGCGTTGGCCTTGTAGCGCAGACGCTGGCTGGCCTGCGGCTGGCTGGACGTGATGCCGCCGGCCACGGTCCACAGCGCCGGCAGCCTGGCCAGCGCCTGCGGGTTGATGGTGGGGCTGGACTGGCCCGGGGTGAGCCGGCTGGCGTAGTCGCCGTGGGCCAGCTGCAGGCCGCACAGGGCGGTTTCGTCCAGGTCCGCCGCCACTTCGCGCACCATCCGGCCCATGCCTTGGCGCAGGCGGTCGGCGATGGCGGTTTGCACGGAAATCAGCATGGACATGGTCATTCCTTGGAACGATGGTGAGGATGGGGAGAGTGTGACGCCGGGCGGCGCCGGGGCTTAGCTGAGGGGTGTCAGTGCACTAGGCGTTTGAGCAGTTCGCCGGCCAGGGTGACCAGCAGCGCGGACAGGGCGCCGGATACCGCGCCGCTCTTGGCGGCCTGGATTTCGACGTCGCGCAGACGGCCGTCCAGCTCTTCCAGTTTCTTGTCCTGTTTGGCGAGGTGGGCGACGATCATGTCAAGCTTGCCTTCTATGCGGCCCAGGGCCAGCAGGTTGTCGTGTTCCACGTGAAACCTCTCACTTCTCGGCCAGTTGCTGGCACAGCACGCAGCGGGTGCAGCTGGGGATCGCCGCGCGGCGGGCGCCGGGAATCGGATCGCCGCAGTCTTCGCAATGGCTGAGGCCGCTTTGGCGCCATTGCTCGAAGTGGCGGGCGAGCGCCTGCTCGCGGAATTCGGTTTCCAGCTCGCTGGCCCGGTCGAAGAAGTCGGTCATGGTGTGGGTTCCTGTTGAGGGTAGAGTTGTTTCAGGGCGACAAGGCGTTGCTCCAGTTGCTGGCACCAGGCGCCGTAGTCGGCGGCGTGGGCGAGGAGATCGGGCGCCGGTAGCCCGGCATCGGCGCCGGAGGCTTGGGCGGCAGCTCCAGCAGGTAGGGGCTGGGCGCCGGGCAGCTCGTCGGGATAGCCGAGGAGCTGGCGGTAGAGGCGCAGGCTGTCAGGGCCAAGGCCAGTAAAGCGGGGACCATCGTTGCGGGTGACATCGTCTATCCTTTGCGCTTGTCGCCGTTGTTGCGCTTGCAGCGCCTGCTGTTGTTCCAGCAGCCGGCTTTCCAGTTGATCGATGCGCTGGCGCCACTGCCGCTGTAATTCCATGGCCGCGGCCTGGCGTTGTTGTTGCGCGCGGCTGTCCGCCGATTGCATTTCGGCGACGGTGGCCTGCAGCTTGGTTTGCCAGTACTGGCGGCTCTGGCTGTGGCCCAGCGCGTAACCGCCGGCGGCGGCGAGCAGCGGCAGCAGCAGGCCGGAGCCCAGGCGCAGGAAGGAGACGGGGATCATGTCCGGCTCCGGTCGCGATAGGCGGCGATCAGCCGCAGCGTGGCCGAGTAGCCGCCGACCACGCCCATATAGATCAGCCAGATGTCGGCGGTCAGCGCGCCGCGCCAGCCATTAACAAGAAACATGATGGTGGCCGCGGCGCAGGCGATATTGGCCCACAGCCGGCTGTGGCTGAGGCGGCGGCTGCGCGGATGGCGGAGCAGGTCGGCGAGGCGCATGCTCATTTCTCCAGTGACAGTTGGAAATGGGGTATCTCATGCAGCGGCGCTTCCAGCGTGCCGTGCCAGTACAAGCCCAAGGACTGGGCGATCCGCCCCATCACCTGCCAGTGAGGGTGGTCGATGTCGCAGATGGGCTTGCCGGCGTGCAGCGGCACCACGTCAAAGGCGCGGGCGGCGGGATTGCCGTGCAGCATCGCGTTGTGGGCCGATTCGCCGGGACGCGCGTAGGTGACGATGACGCCGGGCAGTTCCCGGCCCCGGCGGTACAACTGTTCCTGCTCGGCGGCCGAGCGCCAGGTGCAGATCAGCAATGGGTCCACTCCCTGGTCCCGGCACAGGCGCAGAAAGGTTTCAGCCAGCGGCTGCAGTTGCGGGTGCAGATCGGAAATGGCTCGGCTTGCCATGGGGTCTCCTTTGCCTGATGAAATGCGTTGCTCGGCCTGGGAGGCGGGTAGGCGGCCCTCGGCGGCGCCGTGCCGGGGGGTCAGTGCACTTCGCAGTCGGCCGGCGGGGTTTTCAGCACGCGCCAGACCATGCGGTCGCTGAGGCGATAGCGCATCGCCAGCACGCCCACCGCCTCGTTGGCGCCGAGTCCTTCCACCAGCATCGCGTCGAAGTCGCGGATCATCTGCTGATTGCGCGCCTGGCGCAGCGCGGTGCTGCAGCGCGGGATATAGAGGATGTCGCCGCCGAAATGGCCGGTCAGCCGCTCGGCCGCCTCCTGGCCGATCACCTCCACCAGCGCGGCGAAGCGCAGCTGGCCTGCGCGGCTCTGGTTCTTGGAGAAGGGCAGGGTGGTGCCGCCCAGCGCCTGCACTAACTGCAAAGTGCGCGGCATGCCAATCAGCTGAGCGACCAGTTGCATGGTGGAGGGCAGAGCGGGATATTGCGCGGCGGTATTCATCACGTGAGCTCCTGAAAGCCCCTCTAAGGGCCTTGGCAGACAAATAGTTCTAAATGAGTTATAGTTTGAGCAAGGCTAAACCAGGGAGCGCCTGGGTTTTATGCAGGCAGTTATTAGAACTGCATTAGTGGTTGAGTGCATATATTTTAGCACTTTTATAAGTATCATTGCTAATTAGTAGAACTACTTATGAAGTGTGATTGCTATTGTATGCCTTGCTTTTGAACTAAACAAGCAACGGGATGTCACTACTTATGTCAGTTACATTCGACAAAATGACAATGCGATGGTAATCTGGGGCGCCGCTCCAACCGTGCATGACTTCCGATGGAGTTCCAAATGGAAAATTCGCAGCAACAGACCGATTTCCGGCAGCGCCTGGAACTATTGATCGGCAGCGAGAAGCCCTACGCTTGGGCGGCGCGCCACGGTCTCAACAAGGGGTCGTTCACCAATATGTGGTACAAGGGCGGCGTTCCGCGGGTCGGAACCGCGCAAAAGATCGCGGCCGGCAGCGGCTGCCGGGTCGAGTGGCTGCTGTACGGCGAGGGGCCGATGCAGGACGAGCGCGCGCAGGCGCAGGAGGCCGCGCAACCGGCCGAACTGCCGTCCTTGCCCGCGCGCGGCGACGCGGATGAGCACGAAATTCCTGCCGGAGTGCAAGATGAGTTCTGTTTTATCCCGCGTTATAACCTGAAGGCGTCGGCTGGCTTTGGAACCAGCGCCGCCGGCGAGCAGCCGATGTTCTATATGGCCTTCCGCCGTTATTGGGTGAAGAACTATTTGAACGCTTCGCCGCGCGATCTGGTGGTGATCAGCGTCAAGGGCGACAGCATGAGCGGCGTGCTGGAGGACCGGGACACCATCCTGGTCAATACGGCCGAGCGCAATCCCGGCGAAGGCCTGTTCGTGATCCGCATCGGCGATGACATCTTCGTCAAGCAGCTGCAACGCTTGCCCGGAGGCGCGGTGCAGGTGAAGAGCGCCAATCCCTTATATGAAACTTTCACCGTGGATCTGTCCCGCTCCGCCGGCGAGTTCGAGGTGATCGGACGGGTGGTGTGGTTCGGCCGGCAGATCGCCTGAGCGCGTCGGCGCGCATCCTGGCGCGCGCCGGGTTTCCCGGCTGCCGCCGTTGCGCGATCGATGCCCCCTTGCCGGGCCCGGCCAGACCCCGGCCGCTCCGTGCCGCCGGATCATCAGGTGTACACTAGAGGCTGACCAAGCAACGGAATTCATCATGCAAGACCATATCCGCGCCAGTCTGGGCGAAGCCAAGACCGCGCTCGACAATCTGTTGGCCAACCCGCAGGCGCTCGCCTCGGTGGAGGCGGCGGCGCAGGCCGTCATCGGCGCGCTCGAATCCGGTGGCCGCGTGTTTTCCTGCGGCAACGGCGGCTCGATGTGCGACGCGATGCATTTCGCCGAAGAACTCACCGGCCGTTACCGCGGCAACCGCCGCGGCATGGCGGCGATCGCGATCAGCGATTCCAGCCACATCAGCTGCGTCGGCAACGATTACGGCTACGACGAGATTTTCGCCCGCTACCTGGAAAGCCATGCCCGCGCCGGCGACGTGCTGATCGGCCTGAGCACCAGCGGCAACAGCCGCAACGTGATCCGCGCCGCCGAAGTGGCGCGCGAGCTGGGCGTCAAGGTGGTGATCCTGACCGGCCGCGCCGGCGCCAAGCTGGAGCCGCTGGCCGACATCTACGTCAACACCCCGGGCGGCAGCTACGCCGACCGCGTGCAGGAACTGCACATCAAGGTGCTGCATATCCTGATCGAGCTGACCGAGCGGCACTTCTTCCCGGAAAACTACTGAGAAGCATCATGCGCCGGGCGGCGCGCGTCTCCGAAGTTGACGCATTTCAGCGAGCAGGCCGTGGGGCCGGCGTTCAGCCGGCGTTGAGGAAGGCGCCGATGCGGCGATAAGCCAGGCCGCATATTTCCGGCACCAGCGCCTCCATGTTGAGGAAGGCGTGCACCTGGTCTTCCAGATGCAGCCGCTCCACTTCGGCGCCGGCCGCCTGCAGCTTCTCCGCATACAACTGGCCTTGGTCGCGCAGGATGTCGCGGCCGGCGGTGATCACCAGCGTCGCCGGCGGCGGGGCAGCCAGCGCCCAATGCAGCGGCGATGCCCGGCCGCGGTCTTCGCCATGCTGGAAGTAATTGTCGAAATACCAGTCGGTGCGGGCCCGGGTCAGGAAGAGGCCTTCGCCGTTTTCCGCCACCGATGGCTGCGCCAGCGTGTAGTCGACGCAGGGATAGATCAGCGCCTGGCGCGAGATCTCAAGCGATGGGTCGGCAAGGCCGCAGAGGCTGGCGCACAGGGCGCCGCCGGCGGAGTCGCCGGCCAGCGACAGGCGCCGCCGGTAGGCCAGTCCGCGGTCGTCAAGTGTTCGCCACACATGCCTGGCCACGCTCAGCGCGTCGTCGAGGCCGGCCGGATAGGGGTTTTCCGGCGACAGACGGTATTCGGCAGCGACGACGATGTGCCGGCTGGCGGCGGCGAGACGGCGGTTGATGCCGTCGTAGACGCTGACGCTTCCCGCCATGTGGCCGCCGCCGTGCAGGAAGACCAACACCGGCAACGCCTCTTGGGGCGCGGGATGGTAGATGCGCACCGGCACGGCGTAAGCGCCGCCCGGCACCAGGTCGTCGTTGACCCAGGCGATGTCCGGCCCGGGCGCGACCATCTGCGCGGTCAACTGCGCCAACGCTTCCCGCGCGCCTATCGCCGTCGGCTTGTAGCCTTCGGCCAGGCGTTGCGCAGTCTGTTGGTTGAGCTCGGCCAGCCAGGGGCGCAGATTGGGATGCAGTCGGTGCATGGTCTGTCCCGTCTATGCAAAGTGTTGATTCATCAGGCTATACCATTCGCATTTTAACGGCAAGCGCAATGACCTGATCGGCTGTCTCAGCCGAACAGCAGGTCCAGCAGCCCGGGCTTGCCGCGCGCGCGCAGGCGGCCGCTGTTGGCCAGCAGCCGGTCTATCAGCGCGTTGTCGGCGCGCGGCCGGCGGGCGCGCACCGGGTCATTCGCGCCGGTGGGCGTGAGCGCCAGCGCGCCGTCCCGGCGGCTGAGGCGGTAGCCGCCGGCGCAGGCCGGGCAGAACAATTCATCGCCGTCGTCCGCCGCCGCCGGCACCGCGATGATGGGGCCACAGGCCGCGCAGCGCTGCATTGGCACGCCGGGTTCGCTGTGGCCCAGAACGTGGTCCAGCCGGCCGGCCTCGCCCAGTTGGACGAAGCGCGCTCCCAGTTCGGCGTCGAACTGGCGGCCCAGATTGTCGCGCAGGATGGACAGCGCCTGCGTCACCGGCATGCCCTGGCGGTAGGGCCGGGTGCTGGTCATCGCGTCGAAGGCGTCGGCGATGCCGACGATGCGGGCGACCAGCGGGATGGCCTTGCCGGACAGCCGGTCGGGGTAGCCGTTGCCGTCCGGGGTTTCATGGTGGCGCAGCACCGCGTCGATCACCAGCTCGGCCAATGGGTGGTCTTTCAGCAGTTCCGCGCCGACTTGTGGGTGGGTCTTGATCACCTCGTATTCCTCGTCGCTGAGTTTGCCGGGCTTGTTAAGCACCGCGTCCGGCACGCCCACCTTACCCAGATCGTGCAGAAATCCACCCAGCGCGATCCTTTCCACCTCGGCCTGGGGCAGCTGCAAGTCGGAAGCCAGAAGATGGCTGTAGCGCGACACGCGCCAAAGGTGGCCGCCGGTGTAGGCGTCGCGCGCCTCCACCAGCATGGCCATCGTATACAGGGTTTTCAGTAGTTCGCGGCTGGCTTGCATGGCTTCCTCGCGGCATGAGTGGCGACCACTTCACTATGGCATACGCGCAGGCGGGAAACCGCCGGCTCGCATATCATGCTGCGCTGGCGATACCGCCACATCATTCGAGCGTTTGATCTAAATTTGTCGTAACTTAATGATTCAAATCATGCAATTTTCATCTTTCCTCCGTAGTGTGTAATGACGCGCCGCTGGACCGGCGCGATCCACACACGAAAATCCAAGGAGGAGTGCGAATGAAGTCATGGTTGCTGCTGGGACTGACCCTTTCCTCGCTGGCCTGGGCCGGCAATGACGACGGCGCGCCGGATCCGCGCTATGCCCACGTGCTGTCGTCGTCCGGCCCGCTGAGCCGCGCCGAGCTGCTGAAGCGCGGCCTGCCCAAGCAGCAAGCCGCCGCGCGCGTTTCCGCGATGTCGGTGCCGGGGCCCGCCACCTATACCTATGTGCGCTGTTTCTACCGCACCGGCAGCGCCAACACCCAGCCGGGCACCGATTACGAGTGGGCGCTCGACCCGTCCAGCGGCGACTACTACCGCCTGAACGGCAACTGGTGGTCCAGCAGCATCTTCGACTGGAAGAATATGTTCTACAGCGATGTGACGCAGGACGCGCTGCGCGCCGTCTGCCAGCAGACGCTGGCCAAGAAGGGCAGGCCGTCGCAGCCGGCGATGGTGTTCGCCGCAGACAACGCGATGTCGTTCAATTACACGGTGTGGACCAACGACAAGGCCGGGCAGGGCAGCGGCATCAACAAGATCATCGCCTTCGGCGACAGCCTGTCCGACAACCAGAACGTCTACAACGCCTCGCAATGGACGCTGCCCAACCGCAACAGCTGGTATATCGGCCACTTCAGCAACGGCCCGGTGTGGGTGGAATACCTGGCCGGCCGTTTGAAGCTGCCGATGTACAACTGGGCGATCGGCGGCGCCGGCGTGTCGACGCAAAAGCTGGTGATCCCAGGCGTGGTGCAGCAGGTGCAGTCCTGGCAGGACTACATGAAGCAGGCGCCCAACTACAACCCGGCCACCACGCTGTTCACGATGTGGATAGGCGGCAACGATCTGGTCAACTACGGCAGCACGCCGGACAAGGTGATCGCAGGCCAGCAGCAGGCGCTGACCAATCTGATCAAGGCCGGCGGCCGCAACATCCTGCTGCTGAAGCTGCCTGACGTGTCGCGCGCGCCGGTGTTCCAGTACAAGGACGGCGCGGCCACCGTGGCGGCGCAGGTGAAGGACCTGAACCAGAAGCTGGACGCCTTGGCCGCCTCGCTGCGCCAGCAGTACGGCGTCAACATCCGGGTGTTCGACAGCTACGCGATGTTCAACGATGTGTTGACCAATCCGGGCAAGTACCAGGTCAGCAACACCACCCAGTCCTGCCTGAACATCAACGCCGACTCGGCGCTGAACTACATGCAGACCCAGTCGCCGCGCGCCAATTGCGCCAATGCCGACAGCTTCGTGTTCTGGGACACGCTGCACCCGACCACCCATACCCATTTGCTGCTGGGCAACGCGGTGGCCGACTTCCTCGGCTCGTCCGGCGCGATGCCGATGCTGAGCAAGGCGCGCTGACGCGCGGACGGACGGCGTTTGGCGCGCCGTCCGCCAGGGCTTACAATTCGGTTTTGATCCGGCCGCGGGGTTTCCCGCGGCCCGGCCGAACTGTAATCGAAAGCCCCCATGTCCACCCTGACCGAACTCCTCCGCCGCGCCGACGCGGCGCGCGCCGCGCTGATCGAGCGCCTGGCCGCCGAAGACACCAACTGTTACCGCCTGTTCCACGGCAGCGTGGAGGGCGTGCCCGGCCTCGCCATCGACCGTTACGGCGAGCAGATCCTGGCGCAGACCTTCCATAAGCCGCTAACCGACGCAGAGCTGGAGGAAATCCGCGCGCATTATCGCGAAGCGCTGCCGGAGCTGGCGCTGGTGTACAACGACCGCAGCGACGCCAACTCGCGCGTGAGCAACGCGCTGTCGCTGGCCGAGCAGGCGGTGGCCCAGCAAGACGTGGCCATCCGCGAAAACGGCGTCGCCTTCCATTACCAGGCGCGCCACAAGGGCCAGGACCCCTGGTTGTTCCTCGACTTGCGCGCCGCGCGCCGCCGCGTGATGCAGCTGGCCGAGGGCAAGAGCGTGCTCAACCTGTTCGCCTACACCTGCGGCGTGGGCGTGGCGGCGGCCAAGGCCGGCGCCAGCTTTGTGCTGAATGTGGATTTCGCCGAATCCAGCCTCAGCGTCGGCCGCGCCAACGCCAAGCTGAACCTGCTGGCCTCCCGGCCGCGCTGTCTGCACAGCGATGTCTTCGCCGCAGTGCGCCAGCTGTCCGGCATCGGCCAGCCGGACCGCGTGCGCGGCAAGAGGATGCCTCCCTTCCCCAAACTGGAGCCGCGCCAGTTCGATCTGGTGTTCCTGGACCCGCCGCGCTACTCCAAGAGCCCGTTTGGCGTGGTGGACCTGGTCAACGATTATCAGGCGCTGTTCAAGCCCGCTTTGCTGGCCACCGCGCCGGGCGGGATGCTGGTTTGTTGCAATAATGTTGCAGAAGTGGACGGCGACGCCTGGCTGGAAAGTTTGAAGCGCAGCGCCGCCAAGGCCGGCCGCGAAGTGCGCGCCGCCGAGTGGATCGTCCCCGACGAAGACTTCCCCAGCATTGACGGCAAACCCCCGCTGAAGATCGTTTTGCTTAGCGTTTGAGACGCATTATCAAGAAAAAAAGCCGCGACCCAGTCGCGGCTTTTTGCATAGTTTGAGACAAGACAACTAAGCGTGAAGTCAGTTTAATTGTTTAAAATTAACACTTTATTTTAAATGTAAACGGCTGATATTCTGTTTGACAGGAAGCCCCGGCCGGCGCGGAGCCTTAGACGCGACCGGATGAAAACGACGGGCATTCCACACATAACAAACAAGGTATCGGGTGAATACATGAAACAAACCATCGTTCTGTCCTTGCTGGCGGGCATGCTGGCCTGCGCTCAGGCGCAGGCCCAGTCCGAACAGCCTCCCAGCGACGAACTGGACGGCGTGATCTCCGCCGGCAAGCCCTTGTCCGGCAGCGAGGCCCGCGCCGCCTCGGGCCAGGCCAAGCCGCAGCCCGGCAGCGCCACCTACACTTATCTGCGCTGCTATTACCGCAAGAGTCCTGCGGCCAACCAGCCGCAGACCGACTACGTGTGGGCCACCGATCCATCCAGCGGCGACTACTATCGCGTCAACGGCTACTGGTGGTCGGGCAGCTTCGTCGCGCTGAAGAACATGTTCTACAGCGACACCAGCCAGGACACGCTGCGCTCGGTGTGCCAGCAGACGCTGGCCAAGCAGGGCGTCAACCGTCCGCTGGCGCTGTTCGCCGCCGCCAACAACGTGATGTCGTACAACCACACCATCTGGACGCTGGACAGCGCCAGCCAGGGCAATGCGATCAACCGCATGGTGGTGTTCGGCGACAGCCTGTCCGACACCCAGAACATGTACGGCGCCTCGCAATGGCGGCTGCCGGTGGCCAGCAGCTGGTATGTCGGCCGCTTCAGCAACGGCCGGGTCTGGGTCGAGCATCTGGCCGACCAATTGAAGCTGCCGTTCTACAACTGGGCGATAGGCGGTTCCGCCGCCGATAGCCACCTGGTGGTGCCGGGCCTGTTGCAGCAGGTGGATTCCTGGACCCAGTACATGCAGAAGGCGCCGGGCTACCGTCCGGAAAACACGCTGTTCACCATGCTGATCGGCGGCAACGACCTGCTCAATTACGGCCGCGCCGTCGATCAGGTGATCGCCGACCAGGGCAAGGCGCTGGACAAGATCATCGCCGCCGGCGGCCGCAACATCGTGGTGCTGACGCTGCCCGACCTGTCGCGCACGCCGTCCGGCTCGGCCGGCGGCAAGGCGGCGCAGCTGGCGCAGCAAGTGAAGGACTACAACGCCAAGCTGGCGACGCTGGTGGCCAATCTGAAGCAGAAGCACGGCGCGGCGCTCAATCTCAGCCTGTTCGACGCCTACGCCATGTTCAACGACCTGCTGACGAATCCGGCCAAGTACCAGGTGAGCAACACCACCCAGCCCTGCCTGAACGTGGCGGCCAACGCCAGCCTGCCCTACATCTCGTCGCAGACGCCGCGGCCGGAGTGCGCCAACGCCGACGCCTACGTGTTCTGGGACAATCTGCACCCGACCACGCACACCCACGTGCTGCTGGGCCAGATGGTGGCCGACTTCCTGCGCCAGCAGAACCTGAACCTGTCGGCGCAGGCGCGCAGACGCTGATCCGCCGGAGTTGAGGCTATCCGCCAACCGCATGCCTTGCCGGCATGCGGTTTTTTGTCGCCGTCGTTTCGAGGATGAGGGCGGGTTCCCGCCGCATTCGAATGCCGCGCGGCCGGATTCAGAAGCCGAGCTGGAACCGCAGCGCCAGGTACGCGCCGGAGACGGCCAGGGTCGCCAGGGTGATCGGCACGCCGACGCGGGCGTGGCGTTTCCAGTCGATGGCGACGCCGCGCCTGGCGGCGGCATCGACGACGATGATGTTGGCGATGCTGCCCACAATCAGCAGATTGCCCGACAGCGTGCTGACCAGCGCCAACAGCAGGCCGCTCGTCTCGTGATGGGCGACGGGCAACAGCAGCATCACCGCCGGGACGTTGGAGACAATATTGGACAGCAGGAAGGTGGCGGCGAACAAGGGGCCGGGCTGCTCCAGCCGCACGCCGAGCGCGGCGAGGCCGGCGACGGCATCCGCGGGGATCCCGGTGCGCTGCAGCGCATGGTTGACGACGAACAGGCTCATGAACAGAACCAGAAGCTCCCAGTCGACCAGCCCCAGCATCTTGCGGGAATGCAGCTGGCGGCTCATCAGCAAGATGCCCGCGCCGATGAGCGCCATGTGTTCCCTGGGCCACGGCGCCGCCAGGAACGCCGCCAGCAGCGCCGCGGCGATGACGAGGCCTTTCGCAGTTTGCCAGCCATCGAAAGGCGTGTCTTCGCGCCGCGGCTCGGCGGCGGGCTCGGCGGGGCTGGCATCCAGCCAGCGGCCGCCGGTCTGCCTGACGATCAACGCCCAGCATGCCAGCAGTCCGAATCCCACCGGGATGACGGCGGCCAGAAAATAGCCGCCGAAGTCCAGGCGCAGCGTCTGGCCGATCAGCATGTTTTGGGGATTGCCGATCAGCGTCGCGGCCGAGCCGATGTTGGACGCGCAGGCCAGCGCCAGCAGGAACGGGACTGGGTCCAGCCGGCGCTGCCTGCAGACGTCGATCAATACCGGGGCGACGGCCAGGCAGACGATGTCGTTGCTGAACACCGCCGACAACGCCGCGCTGACGACGGTCAGCGCCGCCAAGAGTCCGGCGGGGCCGAGCGACAGGGTCGCCAATTTGCGGGTCACCCAGTCGTAGAAGCCGCCGAGGCGCATCTGCGCCGATAACACCATGAAGGCGAACAGTAGGATCAGCGTGGGCAGATGCATGGCGGCCACCGCTTGCTCGAGGCTCAGCGCGTTGACGCCGATCAGCGCGATCGCGCCGAGCAGCGCGACGCCGGTGCGGTCAAGCTGCAGGAACGGCAGTCCGCCGAGAATCATGCCGAGATAGACGATGAGAAAGATGGCGAGGATGGTCGTGGTCATGTCGTAAGCGCCGGCGCGCATCGGCCTGCGCGGAGGCGGGCCGAGCTTGGGAGTGGGAGAGGCGGCTGTTTCATGGCGGCCGGGAGGCGGTTGCGCGCGCGCGGCATGTCCATGGCGAGGAGGCTACTGGTTGGCGCGCACCCAGCGGTGCCATTGCGAGAACAGTTCCGGCGTGATCGCGCCGATCACCGAGCGTTTCCACACCACGTCGGTCCAGTAGTCGTCGGTGTTGAGGCTGGCCAGGCGGGCGCCGGCCTCCTCGGCGATGACGGCGCCGGCGGCGTAGTCCCACAACCGCTGGCCGCCGTGCAGGTAGAGGTCGTAGCGGCCGGCGGCCAGGAAGCACCAATCCAGCGTGCTGGAGCCCATATTGCGCTGGCTCCCGCACGGCGCCACGCTGCCGATGCGGGCCGCCAGCTTGCCGGAGCGCAGGTATTTGACCTCGACGCTGGCGATGGCGTCGCCCATGCAGTTATTGATGGTTTTCAGCGGCAGCCGGTGGCCGTTCAGCCAGGCGCCCTGGCCGCGGCGGGCGTAGAACATCTCGTCCGACACCGGGTTGTAGATCACGCCCAGCTCGCTTTTGCCGTCCACCATCAGGCCGACCGAGATCGCGAAATAAGGCAGGCCGTTGACGAAGTTGGTGGTGCCGTCTATCGGGTCCACCACCCACAGACCGTCGCGGTTGGCCGCCCACAGCGCGTCCTGCTCATCGCGCTCCATTTCCTCGCCCAGCACCGGATGGGGCAGGATGGCGGGCAGACGCCGCTGCAGTTCTTCCTGGCAGGCGAGATCGGCCTCGGTGAACAGGGTGCCGTCGTCCTTGCGGCTCTTGCCGACGCGCAGAAAGCGCGGCATCACCTCGCGGGCGGCCACGTCGCGTACCAGCTGCATCACCTGTTCTAGCACCTGCATCCTTTTCTCCCTGCGTGGTTTCCGCGCGAAAGCGGTTTGCCGAATGGAGCAAACCTAGCAAAATACCGGTATCAACAGCGACTTTCAATATCCGATGCCAAGGTTTTATCTCGATGCCGATCTCGCGGTCGGCCAGCACCTGTCCCTGCCCGATGCTGTGGTGCGTCATATCCAAGTATTGCGGCTGAATGCCGGCGACGCCATCACGCTGTTCAACGGCCGCGGCGGCGAGCACCAGGCCGCGCTCTGTGCGGTGATGAAGCGCGACGCGCAATGCGTGGTCGAGCGCTTCGACGACGTTTCACGTGAAACCCCGCTGTGGCTGGGCCTGGCCCAGGGCATTTCCGGCGGCGACAAGATGGAGTTCACGCTGCAGAAGGGCGTGGAGATGGGGGTGTCGGTGTTCCAGCCCATCGCCGCCGGCCGCTCGGTGGTCAAGCTCAGCGGCGAGCGCGCCGACAAGCGCGTCGCGCGCTGGCAGGAGATCGTGATCTCCGCCTGCGAGCAGAGCGGCCGCAACACGGTGCCGCAAGTGCTGCCCATCCTGACGCTGAACGAGTGGCTGGCGCAGCGCCAGGAGGCCGATATCCGGCTGATCCTGTCGCCGCGCGGCGACAAGAGCCTGGCCCAACTGGCCGACAGGCCGGCGCGCAGTTGGCTGATGGCGGGGCCGGAGGGAGGTTTTTCCGCGCAGGAGGAAGACGCGGCGCTGGCGGCCGGCTGGACGCCGCTGAAGCTGGGGCCGCGCATCCTGCGCACCGAGACCGCGGCGCTGGCGGCGGTGGCGGCGATGCAGGCGGTGTGGGGGGATTACCAGTAGGGTGCGTCACCCCAAAGGGGCGACGCACCGACCAAGTCGCCGTGAGTGGGTGACCGGTGCTTGATTGTAAACGCGGTGCGTCCTTGCTACAGAAAGCGCAGCGGGTCGATGTGCCATTTCTCCGGAGACTCGTGCTTGACGATGCGGTCGCCGCCGCCGAAGCCCATCTTGCGCGACAGATCGACGATTTCCGGCGCGATATGGGTATTGCTCTTGGTGCTGAAAAACACCTTCACCTTGGGCGAGACCAGATTGTTGTCGTTCTGCTCGATCACCACGCCCAGCCGGCCGCTCTCCAGCCGCACCAGCGTGCCGATCGGATAGATGCCTATCACCCGCATGAAGGCCTGCACCAGTTCCGGGTTGAAGTGGAATTTCGACCATTCGTAGATCTTGCGCAGCGCGTCGGTCGGCGACATGCCCTGGTGGTAACAGCGTTCGGAGGTGAGGGCGTCGTAGACATCGACGATGGCGGCCATCTGTCCCAGCTGCGAAATCTGCTCTCCCTTCAGCCCGGCGGGGTAGCCGCTGCCGTCGTGGCGCTCGTGGTGCTGGCCGGCCACCAGCACCGCGGTTTCCGAGATGCCGCGGGTGGCGTGCAGAATCTTCTGGCTTTCCACCACGTGGCACTTCATCACCTGGAATTCCTGCTCGGTCAGCTTGCCCGGCTTGTTCAGGATTTCGTTGGGCACCCTCATCTTGCCGATGTCGTGCAGCATGCCGCCGATGCCGGCGTGGTGTATCACTTCCTTGCTCATGCCCAGGCCGTTGCAGAAGCTGACCATCAGCGCGCCGACGCTGACCGAATGCTGGAACGTGTAGTTGTCCTTGTCCTTGATCCGGCACAGCGACAGCAGCGCGCCGCCGTTGCGCAGAATCGACTCGGTCAGTCTTTCCACTTGCGGCTCCACCTGCTCCAGCTCCACCTGCTTGCCCAGCCGGACGTCCTGCAGGATGTCGCGGACGATCTGGTTGGCTTCGTCGTGGATGACCCGGGCGCGGCCGAACTCCTCGGCCGCCTCCACGCGGCGGACCACCGTGCTCTCGCGGGAGGCGATTTCGCGCAGCTCGCTTTCCAGCTGCTTGCGCACTTCGCCTTCGCTGCGGGCGGAGGGCAGGTCCAGGCCCTTGCGAGTGTCGATGTAGACTTCGTGAATGCCGGCGTCGGCGATTTTCTGGATCTCGCTGTCGTCCTTCACTTTGAAGCGGTTGATCAGAAAAGGGTGGGACATCCAGTCGCAGTTCAGGTCGTGGATGTACATGCCGACTTTTAGCTCGCTGACATCAATGCACTTGATCATGGCGCTTGGCGGCCTGCTGCCGCGGAGTGGAATTCAGCAAATCGTCGCGGTGCGACGGATCGGGCCGCCGCCCTGGCGGACAAGGCGTCTTTTTTCAGCATCAGCCGGAGCGGGCGGATTTGCAAGAATCCGGCCGCCGAAGGCGATTGCCGCCGCCTCATTCCGGGGGCGAGGACTTGCCGAAGGCGGCGATCATGGGATATATTCCCGCAGTTTTGTTCGGAACGGATGTAATGAGACAAGCAGCATGGCAGCGAAGCGGCATCAGCGACACCCTTGCGGGCGGCGCGGCGGCGTTGCTGCGAGGCGCGGCCGTTCCCGACATTCCCGCATCCACGAGAAAAAGCCCCTGACGACAGGGGCTTTTTTTTCGCCCGCAACCGCCAACACGAGGAAAGCGACCATGGCCAATCCACTGTACCGGAAACACATCATCTCCATACCCGACTTCAGCCGCGAGGAACTGGAACTGGTGGTGGACACCGCCGCTCGCCTCAAGCAAACCCCGCGCGGCGACCTGTTGCAGGACAAGCTGGTGGCCAGCTGCTTCTTCGAACCGTCTACCCGCACCCGCTTGTCGTTCGAGACAGCGGTGCAGCGTCTGGGCGGCAATATCATCGGCTTCGCCGACGGCGGCAACACCAGCGCCAAGAAGGGCGAGACGCTGGCCGATTCGATCAAGATCATCAGCTCCTACACCGACGCGGTGGTGATGCGCCATCCGAAAGAGGGCGCGGCGCGGCTGGCCAGCGAGTTCTCGGCGGTGCCGGTGATCAATGGCGGCGATGGTTCCAACCAACATCCGACCCAGACCCTGCTCGACCTGTTCTCGATCCGCGAGACCCAGGGCCGGCTGGACGGCCTGACCGTCGCCTTCGCCGGCGACCTGAAGTACGGCCGCACCGTGCACTCGCTGGCGCAGGCGTTGTCGCTGTTCGGCGCGCGCTTCTACTTCGTGTCGCCGGAAGTGCTGGCGATGCCGGACTACATTTGCGAGGAGCTGGACGAGAAGGGCATTTCTTACACGGTGGCGGCCAGCCTGGAGGAAGTGATTCCCGAGGTGGACGTGCTGTACATGACCCGGGTGCAGCGCGAGCGTTTCGACGAGGCCGAGTTCCGGAAGATCCAGGGCCAGTACGCGCTGCGCGCCGACATGCTGAAGAACGCCCGCCCGGGCATGAAAGTGCTGCATCCGCTGCCGCGCGTCGACGAGATCGCGGTGGACGTGGACGCCACCCCGCACGCCTACTACTTCGAGCAGGCGAAGAACGGCGTTTACGCGCGCCAGGCGCTGCTGTCGCTGGTGTTGAACGAAACCGTGTAATCAGGCAAGCAAAGGACAAAGACCATGCAATACACCCGCACCGTGGAAGCGCTGAAGCAAGGCACCGTGATCGACCACATCCCGGCCGGCGAAGGCGTCAAGATCCTGCGCCTGTTCAAGCTGACCGAAACCGGCGAGCGCGTCACCGTCGGCCTCAACCTGGTCAGCCGCCACATGGGTAGCAAGGACCTGATCAAGGTGGAGAATGTAGCCTTGACCGAGGAACAGGCCAATGAACTTGCTCTATTCGCACCTAAAGCGACAGTAAACGTCATCGACAACTTCGAAGTTGTAAAAAAGCATAAATTGACCCTGCCTGACGCGGTGGAAGGCATTTTCTCTTGCCCTAATTCCAACTGCATTTCGCATAATGAGCCGGTTAAGAGCGTCTTCTACGTAAAAACACTGGGGCATGACACAAAAATGAAGTGCAAGTATTGCGAAAAGGTGTTCAGTAGGGATATTGTTGCAGAAGTGCGCTAAGTCGTACAAAGGATGAGATAGAGAAATATCAAGAAAACACTGCATTCGACAGTGGTTGTAAAAATAGGGAAAGCGCCGCGGGAGACCGCGGCGCTTTTCATTTTTTGCGACTCGCAACCGGCTGATGCGGGAGAGCGGGTCTCCGGACGCGGTCGCGGGAGGCGGCCAAACGATGAAGCCATGGTGGTGGCGTCATGCTTTTGTCCTGAACTTGCCGTTGGCGGCCGCTTGCGGCGCGCTAGGGGCCTTGCTGGTGCTGGGTTTTCAATTCGCATTGCATGCAATCGAGGAGGGGCTGAGCGGCCATCGCGGCAGCCTGGTCGAGATCGCGCGGCAATTGGCGCCCTGGCAGCGCGCGCTGGCGCCGGCGCTGGGCGGCCTGTTGGCCGGACTGGTGCTGGAGCAGGGAAGGCATCTGCTGCGCGGCGCCGCCGAGGGCGATTACCTGGAGGCGGTGCGGGTCGGCGACGGCCGCCTCAGCCTGCGCCGCACCCTGGTCAACAGCCTCTCTTCCCTGTGCACGGTAGCCAGCGGCGGCTCCATCGGCCGCGAGGGCGCGATGGTGGCGCTGGCCGCGCTGGGCGGTTCGCTGCTGGCCCGGCTGGCGTCGCTGGGCTTGCTGCGCCGCCGCCTGCTGGTGGCCTGCGGCATCGCCGCCGGCTGGGCCGCCGCTTATCATGCGCCGCTGGCGGCGGTAGTCTTCGTCTGCGAGGTGGTGTGGCGGCGGCTGGACTGGCGCGCGCTGCCGGCGCTGCTGCTGGCCGCCCTGACCGCCAGCCTCACCGTGGATAGGCTGTTCAGCCTTTCCCCGCTATACCAGCCCGCTCCTCTGGCCGCTCCCGATCATCTGGCCCTGGCCGGCTACTGCCTGCTGGCCTTGCTGCTGGGCGCCGCTTCCCCGCTGTTCATGGGCGCGATGGAGCTGGGCCGCCGCGCGCTGGGCAGGCTGAAACTGCGCCTGCCATGGCGGATGGCCCTGGGCGGGGCGGTGGTGGGCGGCCTGGCCTGGTTCTGGCCGCAGATGTGGGGCAATGGCTACAGCACGGTGTCGTGGCTGCTGGTCAGCGATCCCGGCTGGCGGCTGGTGCTGACGCTGCTGGTGTGCAAATTGGCCGCCACCGCGGCCACCAGCGGCTCCGGCGCGGTGGGCGGGATTTTCACGCCGATGTTGTTCGCCGGCGCGGCCGGCGGCGCGCTGGCCGGCCATTTGCTGAATATCCTGCTGCCGGGCTGGTTGCCGGCGGGCGGCGCGGCGCTGGTGGGAATGGCCGCTTTTCTGGCGGCCACCGCGCGCGCGCCGGTGCTGGCGGCGCTGATGCTGATGGAGCTGACCGGCGCCTATGCGATGCTGCCGCCGGTGGCGCTGGCCGCATGGCTGGCGGCCAGGATAAGCCGCCGGGTGGGCGGCCGCGCGCTGTATCAGGACGAGGCGGAGATCAGGCGTCCGGCGCCGGGCCGCTGCTGCTGGTTTCGTCGATGAAGCGCTGCAGGTAGACCAGATCCAGCCAGCGGCCGAACTTGAAGCCGACTTGCGGCAAGCGGCCCACCTGGACGAAGCCCAGTTTTTCGTGGAAGCGGATCGACCCCTCGTTGTCGGCGTCGACAGCGCCCAGAATGGTGTGCTTGCCCAGCGCCTGGGCATAGGGGAGCAAGGCCTGCACCAGCGCGGTGCCTATGCCCTGGCCGCGGGCGTCGGCGGTCAGGTGCACGCTGTGTTCGACGGTGAAGCGGTAGCCGGGGCGGGCGCGGAAATCGCCGAAGCTGGAAAAGCCCAGCGCGCGGCCGTCTTCGTCTTCCGCCAGCAGCACCGGGTAGCCGGCGGCGGCGCGGTCCTGGAACCAGACGGCGAACTCACCCGGCGTCAGCGGATCGTCGTTGTAGACGGCGGTGGTGGTGGCGATCACTTCGTTGTAGATGTCGAGTATCGCGGCCAGGTCTTCAAGAGTGGCTTCACGAATCTGCATGTTCTGTCCTTGCTTGAGGTCGTTCGGGGCCTTGAGCCAAGGCCTGAGCAATTAACGTGCCAATATTCAACCCGTGGGAGCGATTTTCTTGCGCGGGCTGCGCTTCTTGCGCGGCGGCGCGGCGCTTTCCTCGGGCGGGGTCGGCGTCTCGACGGGCGCCGTCGGCTCGATGACGGCGGGCTCGCCATCGTGGCGCAGCCGGATCTCGCTGTGCAGCTTGGAGCCGTTCCGGCTCTCCTGCACCGTCAGGAAATCCAGTTTCTTCACCATCTGCGACAGGCGGCCATGGCCCCAGTTGCGCGGGTCGAACGAGGGGTCGTTTTTGGCGAGGTAGGAGCCGACGGCGGACAGTTCGGCCCAGCCGCTGTCGCGCGCCACGGCTTCGATCGCCGAGGTGAACATGTCTTGCAGCGGGTGTTTTTCCCTGTGCGGCGCGGCCTTGGCGCGCGAGCGGCTGTTGCGGGCCTTGGGCTTGTCCGCCGCCGTCGCCGTCTCTGGTTTCGGCTTGGCCGGCGGCGCCGGGCGCAGAATCTCGGTGAACACGAATTTGTCGCAGGCGGCGATGAAAGGGCGCGGCGTCTTCGACTGTTCGCCCAGGCCGATCACGGTCAGGCCGCCTTCGCGCAGCCGGGTGGCCAGGCGGGTGAAGTCGCTGTCGGAGGACACCAGGCAGAAACCGTCGAAATTGCCGGTGTAGAGCAGGTCCATCGCGTCGATGATCAGCGCCGAGTCGGTGGAGTTCTTGCCCTTGGTGTAGGCGAACTGCTGTATCGGCGAGATCGCGTACTGGTGCAGCACTTCCTTCCAGCCCTTGAGCTGGGTGGTGGTCCAGTCGCCGTAGGCGCGCTTGACGACGGCGGTTCCGTACTTGGCCACCTCGGCCAGCAGTTCGGCGATCAGCGAGGACTGGGCGTTGTCGGCGTCTATCAGCACCGCCAGTTTGCGGTTTTCCATTGAGTCTTTCGGGTAGGGCGACAGCACATGCTATGCCGGGGCTTTCCCGGCTGTCAAAAACTGGCCGACGCCGCTTGGCCGCGCGCGGCGTCCAGCGCGCGTCCGACGATGCGGTCGACGGTGCCGTCCCGCTTCATGCCGGCCAATGCCTGGTTCAGTTCGCGGATGAAGTCCTGCTTGTACGGGAAGCGGCCGTCGTCGCGGTCGGTGAAGCCGACATAACCCTGCTCCTCCGATACCGTCGCCGCCTCGGCCAGCTGGCCGTCGCGGTACAGGCCCTGGCGCTGCAGTTTCGCCAGTTCCATGTCTATCGCCAGCTTGTCGTTCTGGTAGCAATCCAGGTGGCCGCGGATCAGCTTCAGCAGGTTGGTGCGGACGTCCGGCGCTTCCTCCATCGAAATCCGTCCCAGGTCCACCAGCGCCCAGAAGGCGTTGCCGCCGAGCCGGAAGCCGGCGTTGTTGCCGAAACGCAGGCCAAGATAGTCGTTTGGCCAGGCCGGGCGCGGCTGCGCCATCACCGGGAGCCGGCAATAGACCACGACTTTTTCGCGCAGCATGGGCAGCGAATAGGGGCGCATGAAGGGGCGTTCGCCGGGCCGGAAGTAGGGCGGGGACAGCGCCAGCGCGCGGCCGGCCTCCAGTTCCGCCAGCCCGCGTTTCCATGGCACCGGATGCAGTTCTATCCGGTAGCCGCGCAGGCGGCTGGAGGCGGCGCGCAGGATGTCGTTGTAGATGCCCCGCGCCTGGCCTGCCGCTTCGTACGAGTAAGGCGGGTAGCCGTTGTCGGTCAGGATGGTCACGGTCTGCGGCGCCGCCGCGCAACTGACGGACCACAGCATCGGCAACAGTCGGCGGGCGATGGACTGGCGCATCGCGGTCATGCTCCGAGAGAGGAATACCATCGTTATAGCGCGTGGCCGGTGGCGTGGCTTTTGCGTTGGCGAAGGAGACGGCGGAGGCGGCGCGGGCGACCCTGGGGGGCGGAACGCGCGATGAGTCTGGCGGGATGAACAAGACCAAGCCGGCGCTGCGCGGGAGCGCGCGCGCCGGCTTGGTCTGAGGCGGACGGATTACTTCTTGGCGACGGTCTTGCCGTAGGCTTCGGCGGAGGCCTGCATCTTGGGCAGCAACGCCTTTTCGGCCGACTTCAGCGTTTCGCCGGCGATGCCGTTGATGATTTGCGGCTGCTGCTTCAGCATCTTCTGGCCGGCCGGCGTTTTGTAGAAGGCGTTGATCTGTTTCAGATCGTCGGCGGTGAACTGGGCGCTGAAGTTCTTCACCACGGTCTGTTCGAACTGGGTCTTGACCGCGGCGGAGCCGAAGTAGTCGGCGGCCAGTTTCTGGATGCCGTCGCCGTAGCCCTTCAGGCCGGCTTGCGCTTTCTTCTGCTGGGCTTCGGTCAGCTTGATCTTGTTCTTGACGAAGTACTCCTGCAACAGCGGCAGCGCGCTGGCGGAGGTGCGCTGCGCCAGTTCCGGCAGCATATTGTCTAGATTCAGGGTGGCGGCCAGTTCCTTGGCTCCGGCTTCCTGGGCGGCGTCGGCGTGAGCCAGCAGCGGCATGGTCAGCAGCAGGGCGGCGATGCCGGCCTTGATCGAGCGGGAAGCAAACATGGCAAATCCTTTGATCGGGTAATGGATGTCGAGCCGGCAGTGTGACACCGGCCGGTGCCCAGGTCAAAGCCCATGCGGTCAGGGCTGGGCACCGGCCGGCATCGCCGCCTGCCAGCCCTGGTAGCGGGAGAGGTTGTCGCGGGTGACCAGCCCCACCGGCACGGTCACCTGGCGGGTGGTGGCACCGCCGCCGCGCAGCCTGGCGCCCAGCTTCACCGCTTCGCGGCCTATCAGGTATGGAGACTGGCTGGCGGAGGCGACGATCTGGCCCGACAGCTTCAGCGCGCGTTCGATGTCGGGCGAGCCGTCCACCGAGCCGATCAGCGCCTGCTTGCGGCCGGCCGCGCGCAAGGCTTTCTCGGCGCCCAGCGCCTGGCGGTCGTTGATGGCGAACACCGCGGCCAGATCGGGCCAGCGCAGCAGCGCCTGCTGCATCGCGCGCTGGCCGCCCAGGCTGGAGCCCTGGGCGTTGACGCCGTCGTCGACCGCGCGGATGCGGGGGAAGGCGGCCAGCGCGGCGTGGCAGCCGGCGGCGCGGTCGCTGACCGAGGTGATGGGCGGTCCGCCCTGGACCACCAGCGTGCCGCGGCCGTTCAGGCGCTGCGCCAGGTAGCGGCAGACGATCTCGCCGGCCTGGCGGTTGTCCGACTTCACGGTACCGTCGACGTCGGGCGCGTCGACATCCACCGCCACCACGGTGATGCCTGCGGCGCGCGCCTGGCGCACCAGCGGCGCCACCGCGCGGCTGTCCACCGCGCCCAGCAAGATCAGGTCCACTTTCTGCGCGATCAGCCGGCGCAGCTGTTCCTGTTGCTGCTCCAGCGTGAAATTGGCCGACTGCGAGGTGATGCGCACCGCCGGGTTGAGCCGGTGGGCGGCCTGCACCGCGCCGCGCGCCAGCGCCTGGTAGAAGGGGTTGTCCAGCGCGCCGACCGAAATGCCGATCCGGGACAGATTCGCGGCGGCGGCGGGAACGGAGCTGGCGAGCAGGGCGAGGCTGAATAGCGGAATGCGGGGCATGGCGGGTTGGGCATGGAGTCGGACTGGTATCAGTCTAGCTCATCCGGTCGCGGTTGCGACTGTCCTGGACTCGAGATGGCGCTGCGCGCGCCAGGCCAGCTGGCGCAGCAGCGGCCAGCCTTCTTCCCACTGCTGGTGCCCGGAGTCGACATTGATGTGGCCGGCATGCTGCAGCCAGGTGATCGGCGCCTGCCAGTAGCCGGCCAGCCGCGCGGCGCGGGCGGTCTTGCAGAACGGGTCGTTGCTGCTGGCGACGATCTTGGCCGGGAACGGCAGCGCTTGGCGCGGCACCGGGGCGAAATTCATCAGCTCGGCGGGCACGAAGGCGCGCTCGACGTCGGCCGGCGCCACCAGCAGCGCGCCGGCGATGCGCTCCGGGCGCTGGCGCGCGTAGTGGGCGACCGCGATGCAGCCCAGGCTGTGGGCGATCACCAGCGCCGCGTCCAGGCCGTCCAGCCAGTCGTCCAGCAGGGGATGGGTCCAGTCGGCGTTGTCGACGCGCCGGGCGCCTAATCGGCGCTGCCAGTGGCTTTGCCAGTGGCGCGGCCCGGAATTGTTCCAGCCGGGCTGGATGATCAGGTCGAACGGCTGCAGGGTGGCGAACATGGCGGACTCGCGGGAGACGATGGTCTGACTGTAGCGCGGCCGGAATAGCTTGAAAAATAATAATGAATTGTTTTGTTATTCTTTTGCGCCATAAATGGCGCGGCTGCTCAATCCAGCCGCTGCTCGCGCCAGTTCAGCCACAGCCGCAGGTCGAACTCCAGCTGGTGGTAGTCGGGCTGCATGTGGCAGCACAGCTGGTAGAAGGCCTTGTCGTGATCGCGCACTTTCAGGTGGGCGAGCTCGTGCACGACGATCATCTGCAGGAAGGGCAGCGGCAGCTCGCGGAACAGCGACGCGATGCGGATCTCGCTCTTGCTCTTCAGCCGGCCTCCCTGCACTCGGGAGATGGTGGTATTGGTGCCCAGCGTGCCCTTGAGCGGATGCTGCTGGTTGTCGTACAGCACCTTGGCCGGCAGCGGCGCGTTTTTCAGGTGGCGCTGCTTCAGCGCGGAGACGAACTGGTACAGCGCCTTATCGGTCTGCACGTCGTGGTCGTCCGGGTACTTGCTGCGCAGCAAGGCGCCGAGCTCGCCGGAATCGAACAGCGCCTGCGCCTGTTGCACCAGGGCGGACGGGTAGTGCGGCAGGTATTTGAGAGTGGGCATGGGGATATTGTAAGGCCGCGGCGGCGATGCGTGTTGCCGCCGCTCAAGCCTTGCCGGCGATCAGGCGCGCGGGATCGGCCCAGCTGTAGCGCAGCGCGGCGGCGCGGGTGCCGGCCGGGGTGTCCACCTCGCGGCGCTCCATCACTTCGCCGCCCAGCTTGCCGTAGACGGCGCAGGCGTCGGCATTGCGCTCGTACACCCATAGATAGAGCGGCCGGCCGGGCGCGATCCGCGAGGCCTCGGCCGCGGCGGCGGCCATTAGCGCGCGTCCGATGCCGCGCCCTTGCTGGCCGGGCAGCACGTGCAGATTGTCCAGGTAGACGCCCAGCTCGGGGGCTTCCTCTGGCAGCAGGCAGACGAAGCCGACCGGCTCGCCATTCCAGCAGGCCAGCCGCACCCAGGGCGGAGAGGCCGCGTCGAAGCGGCTGCGCCACAAGGCCAGCCTTTCGTCAGCGGCGCGCTGGTCCAGATAATCGTCCGGCAGGATGCCGCGGTAGCTCGCGCGCCAGCTGGCGGTGTGCAGAGCGGCGATGGCGGGCGCGTCGTCGGCATGGGCCGGGCGGAGGGCGAGCATCGGGCTGTTCCTTGGCGGGTTTCACGTGGAACAGCATATCGCAGGATGGAGATTTAGGTTTTGTTTATGCGGAGGCGGGCGATTTTTGCCGGAAATTGAGCCGTGGCCGCCTAGCATGGACGGGTGATTCCGCCGCATGGAGAAACGTTGGATGGCCATACCCGTCAGAACCGCGCTGCGCCGCAGCTGCCGCGAGGCATCCGGCGTGGCGATCCTCAGCCGCCTGCCCGCGAGAAAAGACGGCGAACAGACGCTGCGCCAGCGCCGGCTGCTGGCGGGCATGAGAGCCGGCCGCCATTGCCAGCCTGCCCGTTCCAATCTGCTGCGGCGCCTGGGCGCTTGGCTGGCGCGTCACTTCAGCCGCATCGGCTCCAGCAGGATGGTCTGATCGCCGCAGCTGAGCCACAGCTGGCCGTCCTGGATGGTGGCGGTCAGCTGCATGCTGCGCGTGGCGAGCGCGGCCAGCGACTGCAGCGCGTCGAAGTCGATGCGGAACACTTCCAGCTTGTCCAGGCGAGCGAGCTTGCCCTCGTTCTGCCCCCACCACACTTCGCTGGCGCGGCCGCCGTAGCTGTACAGCACCACGCGCTCGGAGCGGGAGCAGGCTTTCTTCAGCCGCTTCTCGTCCGGTTCGCCCAGGTCCACCCACAGCTCGATCTCGTCGGCGTAATTCTTCTGCCACAGCTCCGGCTCGTCGTCGGCGCACAGGCCGCGCGTGAAGGCCAGCGTCTCGCTGGCGTTGAGCGCGAAGGCGGCGATGCGCAGCATCATCCGTTCCAGGGTTTCCGACGGATGCTGGGCCAGCGTCAGCGGGTGGGTGGCGTAATAGCCGCGGTCCATGTCGGACAGCGTCAGGGTGGCTTTGTATATGGTGGCGGTCAGGGCCATGGGGATCTTCGCTGAATCGGGTTCGCCCGGCGCGACATTGCGGCAGGGCGTCCGATTCTAACCGCCGGCCGGCGTCAAGGCGAGGGCTGGCTGGTGCATTCCAGAGATTCGCCGCGCCAGTTGACGCTGGCGTCGCGGCCCTTGATCCAGAACTCTACGCCCTGGCCCTGATAACGCGAGCCGCTGCCGCTGAGCCCCTGGTGGACGATCACCAGCGCGTTGCCGCGCTCCAGCTTGGCGGTGGCGGGGTGGGTGCGGTAGAACGTGGCGAGGATGGTGGCGCCGGGCTGGCCGCGGCACAGGTAGCGCAACGGCGTCAGCGATTGGGCCAGGTTCCAGGTGGCTTGCAGCTGGGTGATGCGCAGGATGTAGGTGTCCCCCAGGCACATGTGGGGATCTTCGTCCTTCATGCAGTCCCTCAGGCTTTTCACCCAGCGCTTCTGTTCTGCGATCAGCTTGGCCTGCGCGCCGCTGCGGCTTTGCTCGGCTTGGCTCAGGGCCTGGGCGTAAACTTTCTCCAGCCGGTTGTCGAGCCGGGTCAGGCCATCGTCCTGGCACACCATGCTTTCCACCATATTGGCGGGTTGGTCGCAGTGGAAGTCGGTGGCCACCGGCGGCAAGACGGCGGCTGGCGGCGCCGGCGGGACGCCTTCTCCGCCGGCATGGCCATGGCCGCCCTTGGCGGCCATGGCCAGTGTGGGCAGCAGCAAAAACAAGCCTATCAGCCGAGATGGGGCTACGGGCATAATCTATCCTTGAATACGACGTATTATAGCGAGCCGGTTTGCCGTACGCTGCGGCGTCATCGGCTTCCTGCAGCCATTCGCGGCGGCGAGTTCCCAATGCCGGCGATTGGCTGTACACTGCGACGCTTCGCGCGAGTACCAGTCCCGCGCGCCTTTCTCATCCGAGTTCAACTTCTTTTTCCCGTCAGCCTGGATTGGTCGCAGTTCTGCGATAGGCCGTCGCAGGAGCATATTATGTCCGATCTTACCTTCGCCGACCTAGGCCTGGCCGACCCTTTGCTGCGCGCTGTCGCCGATACCGGTTATACCACGCCCACTCCGATTCAGGCTCAGGCCATCCCGCAGGTGCTGCAAGGCGGCGACCTGTTGGCCGCAGCCCAAACCGGCACCGGCAAGACCGCGGGCTTCACGCTGCCGCTGCTGCAGCTCTTGATGCGCTCGCCCAGCCATCATGCCGGCCGTCCGCGCGCGCTGGTGCTGACCCCCACCCGCGAGCTGGCCGCCCAGGTGGAAGAGTCGGTGCGCACTTACAGCAAATACCTGCCGTTGAAGTCGCTGGTGATGTTCGGCGGCGTCAACATCAATCCGCAGATCAAGGCGCTGCGCGCGCCGGTGGACATCCTGGTGGCGACGCCGGGCCGCCTGCTGGACCACGTCGGCCAGAAAACCGTCGACCTGTCCGGCGTCGAGATCCTGGTATTGGACGAAGCCGACCGCATGCTGGACATGGGCTTCATCCACGACATCAAGAAGGTGCTGGCCAAGCTGCCGGCCAAGCGTCAGAACCTGCTGTTCTCGGCCACCTTCTCCGATGAGATCAAGACGCTGGCCGACAAGCTGCTGGACAATCCCAAGCTGGTGGAAGTGGCGCGCCGCAACACCACCAACGAGCTGGTGACCCAGAAGGTACACCTGGTTGACCGGGATAAGAAGACCGATCTGTTGATCCACCTCATCCGCGAGCAGAATTGGTTCCAGGTGCTGGTGTTCACCCGCACCAAGCACGGTGCCAACCGCCTGGCTGAGAAGCTGGACAAGATCGGCATCCCGGCCGCGGCGATCCACGGCAACAAGAGCCAGAACGCGCGCACCCGCGCCTTGGCCGATTTCAAGAGCGGCGAGCTGCAGGTGCTGGTCGCCACCGATATCGCCGCGCGCGGCCTGGACATCGACCAGCTGCCGCACGTGGTCAACTTCGAGCTGCCCAACGTATCGGAAGACTACGTGCACCGCATCGGCCGCACCGGCCGCGCAGGCACCCCGGGCGAAGCGCTGTCGCTGGTGTGCGTCGACGAGTTCAGCTTCCTGCGCGACATCGAGAAGCTGATCAAGATGTCGATCGAGCGCTTCACGGTGCCGGGCTTCGAGGCCGATCTCAACGTCAAGCCGGAGCCGATTCCGATGGGCGGCGGCGCGCGCGGCCGCGGACAAGGCCAAGGTGGACGGGGCGGCCAGGGGCAAGGCCAACACCGCGGCCAGGGGCAGGGCCAGTCGCGCAACGCGCCGGCCAAGCCGCGCCACCAGACCGAAAGCAAGCCGGCCGGCCATGGCCGCAACGGCGGTCCGCGCCAGGGTCAGGGCGCCGGCCAGGGCGGTCGCGCCGCCAAGCCGTCCGGGTCGAAGCCCGCGCTGTTCAGCCCGCCGAAAGGCCGCTAAACCGGGCTCGGTGTGAATTGCACCGAAAAGGTTCGCATTGATGCATATCGCATTGACGGTTATGCTCGCCTGGAGACTGTCCGCAGCATATAAAACAAGGACGGCTCCGGGCATTTTGCAAGATCGGGAATACGATGCGATACCACGGCTTGGCGCTGGGTATCCTGAGCTGGGCCGCGCTGCTGGCGGCTCCGGTTGAGGCTGCCCAACGCCTCAAAATCACTCTCTCCAATCAGGAATGGCCGCCGTACATGGGCCAGGAACTGCCTTACGACGGCATTCTGTCGCGGCTGGTGAAGGAAGCCTTCGCCCGCGGCGGCGTCGATGTCGCCTTCCGCTATTACCCCAACAACCGCACGCTGCAGTCGGCCCGCAACGGCCAGGTGGACGGCAGCTTCGGCTGGGCGCCGACCGCGGAGCGCAAGCGCGACCTGCTGTACACTTTGCCGGTGTTGTCGGCGCGAATGGTGTTCTATCAGCGCAAGAGCCACAAGCTGGACTGGAGCCGCTGGGCCGAGCTCAGGGGCGCCCGCGTCGGCATCACCGTCGGCAACTACTATTCCGACGATTTCGACGCCCAGGCCAAGAACGGAATCTTGGCGGTGGACAGCGCGCCGGACGACCTGGTCAACCTGCGCAAGCTGTTGGCCGGCCGCATCGATCTGTTTCCCATCGATCTGGAAGTGGGCCGTTACCTGATCGCCCATCATTTCCCGCCGGCCCAGGGCGCGCAGCTGGAGGCGCAGAACCGTTCGTTCTGGTCGGCGCCGCTGCATGTGGTGATCTGGCGCAAGCACGCGCAGGGCAAGGAACTGGTGGAGCGCTTCAACCGCGGCCTGAAGGTCTTGCAGGACAGCGGCGACTTCGACCGCTTGCTGCAGGAAACCCGCGAAGCCTGTTTGCAGCCGCGCGCCTACTCGCCCTGAGCGCGCAGCGCGGCGCGCGCCTCGTCCAGAAACCGCTGCGACAGTTCGGCGTCCGGCACCGCCCGCGCCAGCAGCAGCGCCCCCACCATCATCGCCAGGCTGGCCTCGGGCGATGGCCCCGCGCCGTCCCTGAGCCTGGCGTCTTCCAGTTGCGCCAGCAGCGGGCCGAGGCCGGCGGCGAACGCGCGGCGCACGCCGGCGTCCTGGCGCGCGATCTCGCCCGCCAGCGCCGCCGCCGCGCAGCCGGAGTCGGGGAAGTCGCGGTGGGCGGGGCTCAGGTAGTGGTCGGCCAGCGCGGCCAGGCATCCTCCGTCCGCGCTGTTTTCCAGCAGCGGCCGCCATTGTTCCGCCATCTGCTTTTGCGCTTCGCCGCAGGCGGCGGCCACCAGTTCGTCCTTGCCGGAAAAGTGGGCGTAGAAGCCGCCGTGGGTCAGACCCAGGTCGGCCATCAGGTTGGCGATGCCGACGCCGGCCAGTCCTTCGGCGCGAAAGCGCAGCGCGGCGATCGCCACGATGCGCCGGCGGGTCTGGGCCTTGTGCGAATCCGGATAGCGCATGCCGTCTCCCGGCAGTTCAGATGATTCTCATAATATAAACAAGCCGGCGCGATGCCGGAGCCGGCCGGCGCTGCTATCAATAAAGCATGACGCCAATCGACGCGGGCCGCCGCCATGCCATTCCAACTCAATCTGTTCCGCCAGATAGTCGACCACGCCCATGACGCGGTGATGGTGACAGAGGTGGCGCCGCTGCAGCCGCCGGGCCCCATCATCGTCTACGTCAATCCGGCGATGTGCCGGATGAGCGGCTACGACGCCAGCGAGCTGCTGGGGCGCTCGCCGCGCGTGCTGCAGGGGCCGCTGACCGATCCCGCCGCGCTGCTGCAGCTGAGCGCCGCGCTGCGCGACGGCAGGCAGACCACGGTGGAGCTGCTCAACTACCACCGCTCCGGCACCCCGTACTGGGCCCGCTTGCATCTGCTGCCGCTGTTCGACGAGAGCGGCGAGCTCAGCCATTTCGCGGCGCTGCAACAGGACACCACCGCGCGCCATATCCGCAGCGAGGCCCTGTACCGCATCGTGGTGTCGGACGAGGCCTCCAGCCTGTTCAACCGCCAGATGTTCTTCGACGTCGGCGCCAAATGCATGCAACTGGCCTTGCGCCAGGGCAAGCCGCTGGCCGCGGTGCTGCTGGAGGTGGACGATCTATGCCGGCTGAACAAATCCTACGGCCAGCTGGTGAGCCAGATGCTGATGCGCATCGCCGCCCAGTCCATCGCCGCCGCGATCCGGGAAAGCGACGTCGCCGGCCGCCTGTCGCCGCAGGAGTTCGGCCTGTTGCTGCCCGAGACCGGCGAGGCCGAGGCGCAGGTGGTGCTGGCGCGGATCCGCGAGCGGCTGAGCGCCGGCTTGATTGAGGCCGGCCTGCCCGACGGCGCCTACCTCGCGTTGCGGGCGGGCCTGTGCCTGGCCGGGGCGGGCGACCGGACCCCGGAGCAGGCGCTGGAGCGCGCGCGCGGGAATTTGCGGGGCGAGGATCAGCGCTCGGACGCGGGGGGCTAGCCGAGCGAGGCGGCGGAAGCCGGCTTCAGCCCTTGCCGTCCGGTGCGGCCGGAGCGCGTTGCCGCAGGAACCACGCCAGCGCGGCGAACAGCAGCGCGGCGACCAGGGTGTCCTCCACCCGTTCCAGCGCGCCGCTGGCCAGCTGGCCGGGCGGCAGCAGGGACAGCACCAGCGCGGTCAGCAGCGCGACGAAGACGCGGAAGCTGTGCCGCATCGCGATCAGCATCGCCATCTGTAGCAGCGCCAGCGCCAGCACGTGCCACAAGGGCGGCGCGTCCAGCGCGCGCAGCGACCAGTACAGCAGGCCGCTGAGCAGCGCGCCGGCCAGCGTGCCTATCGTGCGTTCGCGCGCCAGCCACAGCATCTGGTCCGGCGACGGGTCGGGAATGGCGACGGCGGCGATCGGCAGCCACCACGCGTGCGCGCCCCGCATCCAGCCGCCGGCCAGCCAGGCGAGGATGCCCCAGGGCAGCAGATGCCAGGCGTAGCGCCGCGCGTCGGCGGACGAGGCAGCCGGCAGCACGCGGAACCAGTCCCGCAGCCCCAATCGGGCCAGCGCGCCGCCGTAGCCGGCGCCGGCGAGCATCCAGGCGGCCTCCTGCCACGGCGGAATCGCCGCCGCCGGCGTCATGTTTCCCAGCAGCAGCGCGAACAGCCAGAACTGCACGCCCTTGTGCAGGCCGCGGCGCGCGCTCAGCGCCTGCAGCGCCAGGCCCGCCGCCAGCAGGGCCAGCATGACCGCAGGGTGGCCGGCGCATAGGCGGCCGGCGAGGTAGAGCCCGGGTATCGCCAGCAGCGACAGCGGCTGCAGCCGGCGCGCCAGCATCATGCACAGCGCGCTGTAGTTGGCGGCCAGCGCGAACAGGAACACGCCGGCGCCGTGGCCGGCCAGGGTCAGCGCCGCCGCCGGCGCGAACAGCAATGCGCTGAACAGCGCCGCGCGCTGGATGCGCCGCCGCTGATAGCGCATCCAGCCCAGGCTGTGCAGCGCGTATTTCGGGAAGGGCATGCCCGGGTCTTTCGTTCAGTCCGCTCCCGATGACTATGGCGTCATGCGCCGCCGCAGGCAAGCCGGGCAGGCGCGCGGCGCGCGTGCTACCATCCGGCCATGGAACTCTATCGACTGTTGCAACAACAAGGCTTCGGCGGCCGCAAGGAATGCCGCCAGCTGATCGAATACGGGCTGGTGGAAGTGAACGGCGAGGTGGTGGACAACTACCGGGCCCAGTTCGAGCTGGCTGACATCGCCAGCCTGACGGTGGACGACGAGCCGTGGCCGGTGGTGCGCGGACCGCTATATCTCTTGCTGCACAAGCCGGCCAATTACGAAACCTCGCACAAGCCGAACTGCCACCCCAGCATCTACCGGCTGCTGCCGGACCAGTTTTCCAATCTGGACATCAGCGCGGTGGGACGCCTGGACGTGGACACCACCGGCCTGATCCTGCTGTCCAACGACGGCCAGTTCATCCACGCGCTCTCCTCGCCGAAGAAGCTGGTGCCCAAGGTTTACCGCGCCACGCTGAAGCACGAGGCGACGCCGGAGCTGATCGCCAAGCTGCAGAGCGGCGTCTACCTCAACGACGAAGCGCGCGAGTTCGCCGCCGACAGCGTCGAACAGATCGACGCCCACACCATTGTGCTGACCATCACCGAAGGCAAGTACCATCAGGTGAAGCGCATGGTGGCGGCGGCCAGCAACCGCGTCGAGGCGCTGCACCGCGAAAGCCTGGGAGCGATTGTCTTGGGCGATCTGCCGGCGGGCGAGTGGCGGCATCTGACCGCGGAGGAATTGGCGGCTTTCGGCTTCTGATTGAATCGGCAAGCCAAAAACGGCGGGGAGCATGTCTCCTCGCCGTTTTTTATTGCCCGGCACGCTCCGCGGCTGGCGGCTGCGGCGCATGGCGGCGCGGCGCGGCCACATGCGCCCAGATGCCCTCGACGCCCGGCGCGACGTGTGCCGCCAGCTGATGGCCATTCGGATAATCGCCGCCGTTCTGGCTGCGGAACGGAATCGGCGCTTCGTCGAACAGCCCGGCCAAGCGCTGCCGCCAGCCATCCAGCTGCCGCGCGGTCTCCTCGCGGCTGAGGCGGTTGACGCCATACACCGCGTGCAGAGGCAGCACGTCCATGCCGGGGTAGAACAGGCAGCCGTGGGCCACCGGGAACAGCAGTTCCTTCAACGGCCCATTGATGCCGCGCGGACCGTAATCCTTTTCGCCGCCGCCGACCATCGCGGCCAGCAGCGCGCGCTTGCCCTTCAGCGCGCCGTCGCCGTAGCGCAGCCGGTTGCCCTGGCCCTGATAGCCATAGCCGAAGCCATAGGCGTATACCCGTTCGAACCAGCCTTTCAGAATGGCCGGTACGCCATACCACCACAATGGAAATAGAAAGATCACCGCGTCGGCGGCCAGCAGCTTGCGCTGCTCCTCGGCCACGTCTGGCGGCTGCGCGCCGCTGGCGTAGGCATGGCCGGATTCTTCGATGAAGGACAGCCGCTGCGGATCGGCGCGTTGCGGGAAGTCGTCGGCGTCCAGCACCGCTTTCCAACGCATGCCGTAGAGGTCGGATTGCAGCACGCGGTGGCCCTGGCGGGTAAAGGCGTCGACGGCGGCGTCGACGAAGCTGCGGGTCAGCGAGGTGGGCTCGGGCTGGGCGTAGACCAGCAGGACGGTGCGGCTCATGAATGGCTCCGGCGTCATCGGTTTGAGATGGCCATAGTCTGTCCGGGCATGATAAATAAGTGAAATCGATAGATTTCTCGCTAGCCATTGAATACATGGATACCAGACGCCTGGATTTGAACCTGTTGCAAACGCTGGAAGCGCTGCTGGAGGAGCGCAACGTCACCCGCGCCGCGGAGCGGCTGCACTTGAGCCAGCCCGCGGTCAGCGCCCAACTGGCGCGGCTGCGCGATCTGTTCGGCGATCCGCTGTTGCTTCCGGCGCAGCGCGGCATGCGGCCGACCGCCAAGGCGGAGCAGTTGCTGGCGCCATTGCAAGCCTCGCTGCGGCAGGTGCGCGAAACCATGATGACGCACCAGGACTTCGATCCGGCGGCGGCCGGCATGACCTTGCAACTGGCGTGCACCGACTATGCCCAGGCGGTGGCGGTGGTCCCGCTGATCAGGCGGTTGCGCGTGGCGGCGCCGGGCATCCGGGTAGCGGTGCGGAATCTGGAGACGGTCCGTCTGCAGCGGCAGATGGAAAGCGGCGAGGTCGACCTGGCCTTGATCAGCCAGGAGAGCGCGCCGCCAGGCCTGCTTACCCAGGCGATGTTCGAGGACCGCTATGCGTTGATTAGCCGTCCGGATCATCCCGCCTGGCGGCAAGGGGTCACGCTGGCGCGCTATCTGGAGCAGGAGCATGTGGTGGTGTCGCTGGGCAGCGGCGATTTCGGCACGGCGGTGGACGTGGCCCTGGCCGAGCGGGGACTGGCGCGCCGGGTGGCGCTGTCGGTGGCGTCTTTCCTGCTGGTGCCGGAAATCGTATCCCAGACCGATTTCGTCGCGTTGATGCCGGAGCGGCTGGTGTCCGCGGCGCGCGTGCCGCTGGACGTGCATCTCTGCCCGTTTCCGGTGCGCGGCTTCGATGTGGCGATGGCGTGGCATCCGCGCAATCATGGCCATCCTGGCCAGCGCTGGATACGCGAAATGTTCGCCGCGCTGATGGCGGAAGCCGGCTGAGCCGGTTGGCGATTTCGCGCGCTCCCGCTGCTGTCTGTCAAGCCGCAGGGGCGGGCGGCGATGCCTTACCGCGGCGTCTTGCCCAGCCGCCGGTACAAGGTGGAGCGGCTGATGCCCAGCGCCCGCGCCGCCGCGCTGGCGTTGCCGCCGCAACGGCGCAGCAGGTCGGCGATGGCGCTGTCCTCCACCGCGTGCCCCTGCGCCGCCATCTCCTCGCGCAGAGCGGCGGGCAGATGCTCGACGCCCAGCGCGGCGCCGTCGTCGGCCAGCGCCAGCAGCGTGGCCAGCAGGTTGGCCAGCTCGCGCAGATTGCCTGGCCAGCGATAGCCGCGGATGGCCCGCGCCAGCTCCGGCGCCAGCGAAATGCCGCGCCGGGCGGCGCCCATGCCGTCCAGCATCGTTTGGGCGATGGCCGCCGCGTCGCCGCGCTCGCGCAGCGGCGGCAGGCTGAGCGGGTAATGGCATAGCCGGTAGTAGAGATCGGCGCGGAAGCCGCCGTCGTCCACTCGCGCGCGCAGGTCGCGGTGGGTGGCGCAGATCAGGCGGATGTCCAGCCGCCGCGCCGGCCCGCCGCCCAGCGGCGTCACCTCGCGCTCCTGGAGCACCCTGAGCAGCCGCGCCTGCAGGCTGAGCGGCATGTCGCCGATCTCGTCCAGAAACAGCACGCCGCCGTCGGCTTCGCGCAGCCTTCCCTTGCTGCCCTGGCGGCTGGCGCCGGTATAGGCGCCGGGCTGGTAGCCGAACAGCTCGGCCTCAATCAGTCCTTCCGGTATCGCCGCGCAGTTGACCGCGGCGAAGGCCGCGCCGCGGCGGCTGCCGGCGGCGTGCAGCGCGCGGGCCAGCCTGTCCTTGCCGGTGCCGGTTTCGCCCAGGATCAACACTGGAATGTCCGCTTCCAGCAATTTCAGCGCGGTGGAGAACAAGCCGTCCGGCAAACCATCCAGCGCCGGCGCGGCGGGCGGGCGCGGCATGCCGCCGGCGGGCGCGCTTGACTTGGGGAGCTGGAGCGGCGGCGGGCGCAGCCGGGCCGACAGCCGGTGGTGGCCGAACGCCAGCAGGCCGGCGGCCGGGCCATGGCGGTCCAGCCAGTGTTCCAGGCTCTGGCCGAACAGCGCGGCGAAATGGCGCGGCTGCCAGGCGTCCGGCTCCAGCCCGCAGAATGCGAGGCCGGCGCGGTTGGCCGCCAGCAGCCGGCCATCATCGTCGAATACCAGTTGGCTGGCCGCCGGGCTGCCCAGCCAGCGCGGATCGGCGTGCAGCGTTAGCAGCCAGCCGTGGCGCGCGGCGTCTTCCAGCAGGCGGGCCTCGATCTGGCCGCGGGCGGCCAGCAGCGCCAGCCGCTGCGCGTCGCCCAGCTTGCGGCCCGGGCCGCTGATGTCCAGCGCGCCCAGCAATTGGCCCTGGGGGCCGAACAGCGGGCTGGCGGCGCAGTTGAGCGCCCGGTTGCGCTCCAGATAGTGCTCGGCGCCGCGCACCAGCACGCTGTCGGCCGCGGCCAGCGCGGTGCCGATGGCGTTGGTGCCGCGCGCGGCCTCGCTCCAGTCCATGCCCGGCGTCAGCGCCAGCCGCTCGGCCTTGTCGAGAAAGCCGATGTCCCCGGCCTGGTCCAGCACCAGTCCTCTCCGGTCGGCCACCACCAGCGCCAGGCCGCCGGCCGACACCTGCTCGTACAGTCCGGCCAGCGCCGGCCGCGCCGGCTCCAGCCAGTCGGCGCTGGCCTCTCGCCGGTCGCGCAGCTCGCCGTCGGTCAGCCGGTCGCCGCCGCGGCCGCCGGCGGACAGGCCCAGGCCCTGGCAGCGCTGCCAGGAGTGCAGGATGGATGGCGGCAACGCCTGGCCGGGCAGCGGCTGGCCGGCGAAAAAGCGGCGGCGGATCTCGTCCAGCGGCAAGCGGGCGGTGGGTGTCATGCGCGGCTCCGGCGAGGTGTCGCGCGGCAGCGGGACAGCTGTGCCGATGCGCGACAGTTTCGGTGGGGAATGCAGCCGATTATGGCCGCTTTCGCCACGCTGGCAAGCGGCTGATTTTCCAGTTGCTTGCTGCGCCGCGGCATGCGGAGGCCGAACGCTTGGGCTGGTCTGGCTCGGCGCGATGTTGCCATGCAATGCGGATAATGGCTGGCATGGGACTTGCGCAACAAGCGGTTTGCAGGAGCCACAACGTCAAGGAGACCGCCATGCAACTCAAGCCAGGATTCGAACTGAAATCGCGTTACGCCAACTACATCGGCGGGCGCTGGGTGCCGCCGGTCAATGGCCGCTACTTCGAGAACGTGACGCCTATCACCGGCCAGCCGCTGTGCGAGATCCCGCGTTCGGACGAGCAGGATGTGGAGCTGGCGCTGGATGCCGCCCATGCCGCCCGCTACGCCTGGGGCCACACGCCGGTGACCGAGCGCGCCATCGTGCTGAACAGGATCGCCGACCGGATGGAGGCAAACCTGGCCCTGCTGGCCGAGGTGGAAACCTGGGACAACGGCAAGCCGATCCGCGAGACCCGCGCCGCCGACATTCCGCTGGCGATCGACCACTTCCGCTATTTCGCTTCCTGCGTGCGGGCGCAGGAAGGCAGCCTGGGCGAGATCGACGCCAACACCGTGTCCTACCATTTCCACGAGCCGCTGGGCGTGGTCGGCCAGATCATCCCGTGGAACTTCCCAATCCTGATGGCGGCGTGGAAGCTGGCGCCGGCGCTGGCCGCCGGCAACTGCGTGGTGCTGAAGCCGGCCGAGCAGACGCCGCTGTCCATCCTGGTGCTGATGGAGCTGGTGGGTGACTTGCTGCCGCCGGGCGTGCTCAACGTGGTCAACGGCTTCGGCGTCGAGGCCGGCAAGCCGCTGGCCAGCTCCAAGCGCATCGCCAAGATCGCCTTCACCGGCGAAACCGGCACCGGGCGGCTGATCATGCAGTACGCCAGCCAGAACCTGATCCCGGTGACGCTGGAGCTGGGCGGCAAGTCGCCGAACATCTTCTTCGGCGACGTCGCCGCGAAGGATGACGCCTTCCTCGACAAGGCGATCGAGGGCTTTGTGATGTTCGCGCTGAACCAGGGCGAGGTGTGCACCTGTCCCAGCCGCGCGCTGATCCACGAATCCATCTACGACCGCTTCATGGAAAAGGCGCTGGCCCGCGTGGCGGCGATCAAGCAGGGCAACCCGCTGGACCCGGCGACGATGATAGGCGCGCAGGCGTCGCAGGAGCAGATGGACAAGATCCAGAGCTATCTGGCCATCGGCCGCGACGAGGGCGCCAAGCTGCTGGCCGGCGGCGGGAGAGCGCAGCTGGACGGCGATCTGGCCGGCGGCTTCTACATCCAGCCCACCGTGTTCCACGGCCACAACAAGATGCGCATCTTCCAGGAGGAGATCTTCGGCCCGGTGGTGTCGGTCACCACTTTCAAGGATCGCGACGAGGCGCTGGCGATCGCCAATGACACGCTGTACGGCCTTGGCGCCGGCGTGTGGACGCGCGACATGAACACCGCCTTCTTCATGGGCCGCCACATCGAGGCCGGCCGGGTATGGACCAACTGCTATCACGCCTATCCGGCGCACGCCGCATTCGGCGGCTACAAGCAGTCCGGCATCGGCCGCGAGACGCACAAGATGATGCTGGAGCATTACCAGCAGACCAAGAACCTGCTGGTCAGCTACGGCGAGGACAAGCTGGGCTTCTTCTGAGCGAGGCATCCGCCGCGAGATCGAACTGGATTGTCTCCCGCCCCGCCGGTTTTTGCCGGAGGGGCTTTTTTTTTGGGAACATCCCGTCGGGGGATCGAAGGGACAGGTTTGACGCCATGATTTTGAGGCGGCATTTGGCGGGATGAATTATCGATTACGGCTAGAGTCTGTATTCAAATATGATTTTTATAATGAAATACATTTATTATTTACGTAATGATGTTGATGAAATAGCATCTCGCCAGCGTGTTATGCTGATTGAGTGTTTGATGGCAGGGACGCGGGAATGAATCGGGATGACGACGGCTACGCGGAGCGCGTGGCGTTCTACGATACGGTTTACGAGCAGCCGGAGCGGGCGCTGGACCTGGCCTGGCTGCGGCGCTGGCTGCCGCAGCAGTATTTCGGCCGCAGGGTGCTGGAGCTGGCCTGCGGCAGCGGCTACTGGACGCAGTATCTGGCGCCGGCGGCGCGCGCCTATCTGGCGCTGGACGTGTCGCCCGGCGCGCTGGCGCTGGCCGGGCAGCGGCCCGGGGTGGGCGGGGTGGCGTTCGCGGCGGCGGAGATCGAAGCGCTGCCCAAACCGGCGGAGCCGTTCGACGCGGCCTTCGCCGGCCTGTGGTTTTCCCATCTGCCGCGCCAGCGGCGCGAGGCGGCGCTGGCGGCGCTGCACGGCTGTCTGGCGCCCGGCGCGACGGTGATCCTGCTGGACAACAGCGAGATTCAGGGCGGGCAGTTTCCGGTGATGGAGTACGACGATGCCGGCAACGGCTACCAGCGCCGGCCGCTGCACGACGGCGGGGAGAGCCGGGTGCTGAAGAATTTCCCGACCGAGGCGGAGTTCCGCATCCTGCTGGCGCCGTACGGCGCGGCCGAGATGGCCCTGCTGCGGCGCGAGCATTTCTGGCTGCTGCGCTACCGGCTGCCCAGCCGGCACTGACGCTTGGCTTGCGGCGCGCGGGCATGAAAAAAGCCGGGCGTCGCCCGGCTGTCGCTATCGATGGCGGCGGCTCACCGCCCGCCCAGTTCCTCCAGGCCTGATTGCAGCTTCTGGCTGGCTTGTTCCACCGCCCGCATGCTGGAGACGATGGCGGCCTCGTCCAGCTGGCCGTCCTGGCTGGCGGCGCGCAGCGCGGCGTCCACCTGTTGTCGCAGTTGCAGCAGAGGCGGGCGCAGGGATTGGGCGGCGCTGCCGAACAGCGCCGAGCCGTCGCTCTCCAGCCAGGTTTCCAGCTCCAGCGCAGGCGGCGCGTCCTGCGCTTCCTCGATCGCGTGGTAGGCGCTCTGCTTGTAGATCACATGGCCCACTTTCTGCAGCGAGGTTTGCGATTTCTGCTGCACCGCGCTGACCTGCCGCAGCACCAGGTCGGATTGCTCGGCCAGGCTGGAGAAGCGCTGGCGGAACGAGTCCACCGAGGACTGCACCTCGCCGGCCACGCCGCCGGCGGCGCTGGCCTGGGCCTGCATGTCGCCGATGCGGCTGGACAACGACTCCAGCACGCCCTGCACCTGGTTGGCGGTGCTCTTGCTGCGTTCGGCCAGCTTGCGCACCTCGTCGGCCACCACGGCGAAGCCGCGTCCGGTTTCGCCGGCGCGCGCGGCCTCGATCGCCGCGTTCAGGGCCAAGAGGTTGGTCTGGTCGGCGATGGCGGAGATGTCGGCCAGCGAGGTCTCGATGCCTTGCCATTCCTGGGCCAGCATCTGGCTGGCGGTGTCCATGCTGCTGACGCTGCCGGCGATGGTGTCCAGGTGGCCGGACAGCTCGTTGGCGCTGTCCAGGCTGACGCGGGCGCCGGCGGCGTTGTCGCGGGTGATGCCGGCGACCTGGTCCATCGCCTGGCTGATGGCGGCCAGATCGCGCTGGCTGCCGGCCAGGTCCTGGCGCAGATGGGGATTGTTCAGCGCCGCCAGTTGGGACGACAGCCGGTTGCGGCGCACGAAGCCGTCGTTGTCGGCCATCGACTGGATGGCGGCGTTGACGCTTTCCAGCGAGCTGGCCAGGATGCCGGGCAGGCCCTGGCTCAGCGGCCGGCGGCTGAAGTTGCCCTGGCTGATTTCCTGGAAGCAGGTGTTGATTTCCTTGAAGTAGGTTTCCACCAGGTCGAGGAAGTCGTTCAGTTGCCAGGCCACCTGGCCAACCTCGCCCATCTGCCGGGTTTGGGTGCTGCGGTGGTGCAGTTCGCCGCTGCAGGCCAGGCCCAGCTGGCGGGTCAGGGTGTTGAGCAGCAGGAAGATGTGGCCGCTCTTTTGCCACAGCCACCAGGACAGGGTCAGCGTGGATGCCATCAGCAGCACGCTGATCGCGTGGTGGGCCAGCGGGGGGAGCAGGTAGTCGTCCAGTATCGACAGCAGCACCAGCAAGTTGAAGGCGCCCAGCATCCAGGCCAGGTGGGAGCGCAGGAAGGGGGTGGGTTTGCGCGGCGAACTCATCCTGCGACTCCTTTGGCTTTCAGCACGTCGGCGTTCAGCCCCAGGACAAAGTCCTGATAGCTGCAGCCTTTTTCTTCCAGCAGCGCCAGCAGCCAGTCGCGCGAAGCGTCCGGAGCGGCGGCCTTGCCGTGGGCGGCCTCGATCTTGCGCATCTCGGCGTAGATAGGTTCGATGGCGGCGATGGCGGCGCGGCTGGGCGGACGGCGCACCGAGTAATAGCCTTGCAGCTTGCCCCTGAGGTCGTAGTCCGGGGTGACGTTGGCCAGCACCCAGTAGTAATCGCCGTCCAGGGTGGCGTTCTTCACCAGCGCGAAGAATTCGTGGCCGGCCTGCAGCGTCTGCCACATCAGCCGGTAGGCGCCGCGCGGCATGTCCGGGTGGCGGATCAGATTGTGCGGCTTGCCCAGCAGCTGGTGCTCGGCGTAGCCGGCGATGCGCATGAACACGCGGTTGGCGTAAGTGATGTGGCCGGTGGGGTCGGTCTTGGTGACGATCAGTTCGTGCGGCGCCAGCTGCACTTCGCGGCCGCCGCCATGGCTTGTTGAGGTCTGTTTCATGGTTTGCTTCTCTATGACCTTGCTATCTTAGTATGGCTGCCAATCCGTCATTGTCATGCTATGCGCATCATGCAGCAAGGCTTGCATGTGATCGCTATTGAATTTTCGTGGCAGTTTTTAAAGGAATTGCTTGTTAAAACGGCATGAAAAAGGACGGCCGGGGCCGTCCTTTGTGCGGATTGCGTTTTTGCTCAGAGCTTGATGATCTGCCGTGCCTGAATCGCGCAGGCGCGCGCCGCTTCGTTGAAGCGGACGAACTCGGGGCTGGCGATCTCGTCATGGCTCAGCCAGCGCACCTTGCGGGTCTGCCGGTACTGGTAGCGGATGCCGTCCGGCGTTTTCCGCTGCTCCAGCGACAGGTCGTACCAGCGCGAGCTGGCCTGGCAGCTGAATGGCGGCTGAATGGCGCGGGCGCCGCGCAGCGTCACCGCGCGTTCGGTGGTTTCGGCGTCGCCCAGGTAGACGTCGGCCTGGTTGCCGTTGGCCAGATAGCTGGCGAAACCATCCCAGTCATGCTCCAGGCCGGGGTCGTACAGATAAAGCCCGGAAATCTTCTCCACCGCGCGCTGGTCGACGCTGTCTATGCGCGCCGCGTAGCGCGCCGGCTGCAGAAAGCCGGTGGCGGGGCGGACCACCTTGCATTCCCGCGGCTGCTTGTTGACCGCGCGGCACAGGCTCTGGTCGGAGCTGGCCGGTCCCTGGAAGCGGTCCTGCATCGCCAGCTGCACCAGCGGCCAGCCGGAGACTTCGCCGCGGATGGCGATGGCGGCGCTGCCGTCGCGGCGCAGGGTTTCCACGCGCTCGCTGCGGCTGGTCAGCGTCGCCGCCTGCATCGGGATCGCTTCCTCGCGCACCAGGCCGTCGCCGCCGATGCGGTAGCTGGTTCGGTCCTGCAGGTCAGGCATGATGCGGCCGGGGACGAAGAAGGGGTTGGTCGGGTCCAGCCACTCGGTTTTGCCGTTCACCACGGCGCGGACGATCATGTGGTTGACGGTGCCCAGGCCGGGCAGCAGCGGACGCTGCGCGTCGTTGCCGCGGAATACCAGCGTGGGCTCGGCGGCGATGCCGGACGCGCGCAGCATCGCGGTCAGCAGCGTGGCCAGGTCCTTGCAGTCGCCGTAGCCGTGCTGTTCGATCTCGGCCAGCGTGAACGGCACCAGGCCGCGCTCGGCCAGCCGCTGGTCGTTCAGATAGCGGTAATGGCCGTTGATGTGCTGCATGAAGGCGGCGACCTGTTCGGCGGCGGGCTTGCCGCGCTGCGCCTCCACTTCGGCGGCGGCGGCCGGCGGCAGCGGCGCGGCCAGGATCTGGTTGTAGCGCCCGGCGTAGACGCCGAAATGGCTTTGCGGCGAGTCGCTGCTGGCGATGCTCAGCCGCGGCCAGCTGCGCAGCGCGCTGTTGTCCCATTCATTGGTGAAGTTCAAATAGCGGGGCGCTTTTTGTTCGACGACGATGCGTTTGCCGTCGGCGCTGGCGTCGATCTTGAAGTCGTCCATCTTCTCGCCGCGCCACAGCAGCGGGCGCCGCGAGTCCAGTTCGAAGCGGAAGCTGTCGTTGCGGGTGGGCTCGGCGTCGAAGTCCAGCCGGTACAGCAGCTCGCGGCTCAGCGGCGGCGAGGCCATGTGGCGCTTGACGCGGTAGCTGACCACGCTGCCCACCGCCAGCTCGGGGAAGGCGATCCAGGTCTGCTTGTCGCGGCTGACGCCGGCGTAGGGATTGGGCGCGGCGCGGGTTTCCACCTGCGACTTGTCCAGCTTGACCACGCGCCCGTTCGGCTGGCGCACTTCGCCGTCCAGCACTTCCAGGCTGTCGGTGTCGGAATAGGTGAAGTCGATGCGCGACAGCAGGTCCTTGCCGGCCGGCTTCAGGATCGTGAACTGGTTTTCCGTGGTGCAGTCCAGGCTGTTGTCGGCGAGGTGATGGCAGACAGAGTTGGAGCGGCGCGCCAGCGGCGCGTCGGCTGCGGGTTGCAGGGCGGCGTAGGCGGCCTGGCCGGCGCAGGCGAGCGCGGCGGCCAGGGCGAGTGGGGGAAAGCGGAGCGGCATCGTGTGGGACCGTTGCTGTCGCCGCGCCGGGCGCGGCGGGATGGATGAATGGCTGCGCGGAAGATAGTGCCATGCAGCCGGGGCGGGGGCCAGAGGGCGGGGCCTCGGCCGGAGGGGTCGTCCGGCGCGCAGAGATGAAAAAGCCCCGCTTCCCGGGCGGGGGCGGGGCGGATCTCGGGATGGGCCTATTGCGCGGCGGTGACGAAGCCTATCTTGCCGACGCCGTTCTTCTGGGCGGCGGCCAGCGCCTTGGCCACGGTCTCGTAACGCACCGCCTTGTCGGCCGACAGGTGCAGCTCAACCTCCGGGTTGGCGGCGGAGGCGGCGGCGAAACGGGCGGGGAGATCGGCCTCGGCCACCGGCTTGTCGTCCCAGAACAGCTTGCCGGCGGCGTCCACCACCAGGCGGATCTGCTCGGGCTTGTCCTGGTGCTCGGCGGCCTGCGCGCGCGGCAGGTCCACCTTGACCGCGTTGGTCAGCAGCGGCGTGGTGATAATGAACACCACCAGCAGCACCAGCATCACGTCGACCAGCGGCGTGGTGTTGGGCTCGGCCATCGGCGCGGCCGGGCCCTGGTTGAAACTACCGAACGCCATGGCTTTCTCCGGATTGGGTCAGCAACTGGGCGTGCAGGTCATGGGCGAAGTAGTCCAGTTCCTGCGACATCACGCGCTGGGCGCGGGTGAGCGCGTTGTAGGCCAGCACCGCCGGGATGGCGGCGGCCAGGCCGGCGGCGGTGGCCACCAGCGCCTCGCCGATCGGGCCGGCGACCGCGCCTATGCTCATCTGGCCGGCCTGGCCGATGTTGACCAGCGCATGGTAGATGCCCCACACGGTGCCGAACAGGCCGACGAAGGGGGCGGTGGAGCCGATCGAGGCCAGCACGGTCAGGCCGGCTTCCTGGCGGGCCATCTCCTGCGACAGCACCTTGCGGATGGCGCGGGTGAGGAATTCGTCGACGCCGCAGGCCTGGCCCAGCGCGCGGCCGGCCTGGCTCTGGTATTGCTTCAGCGCGGCGAGGCCGGCGCGGGCCAGGTTGGCGAACTGGCCCTGGCTATGCTGCAGGCTGGTTTCAGCCTGGCGCCAGTCGGCCGCGCCCCACAGCGCGTTTTCCGCCTCGCGGTTGGCGCGGCGCAGGCGCAGGGTCTGCACGCCGCGGACGATGATCAGGTACCAGGTGAGCACCGACATCAGGATCAGGATCATGAACACCGCGATCAGCACGGCGTCACCTTGTTGGAATACGGACAGTACGTTCATGTATTGGCAGACTTGAGTGAGAATTCTATGGGCACGATGAAGGGATAGGCGATGGCCTCGCCGCCGCGCTTGGCCGGGATGAAGCGCCAACGCTTGACGGCGGCCAGCGCGGCGCGGTCCAGCCGCGGGAAGCCGCTGCTGCTCTGCACCGACACATCCTGCGGCAGGCCCTGGGCGCTGACGTGGACGCGCAGGCGCACCGTGCCTTCCTCGCCTTCCTCGCGGGACACCGTCGGGTAGGCCGGGGCCGGGTTGTTCAGGTAGCCGCCGCGGGATTGCGGTTCGGTGACGGGCAGGTCGCGGCCTTCGGTCTTGCCGCCGCCGGCGTTTTTAGGCGCTTCCGCGGCGGGAGCCGGCGCGGCCGGGGCCACGCTGATCGCCTTGGCGGGGGCGGGCGCGTCTGCCTGGGTCTTCACCGGCTGCAGGTCCGGCTTGGGCTGGACGGCAGGCTTGCTCGGCGTGGGCTTGGATTGAGGCTTGAGCTGCGGCTTGACCGGCTCGGGCGCGGGGGCGGACTTGGGCGCGGCCGCGGGCTTGTCGGCCGGCGCCAGCGAAATCATCTCCATCCGCAGCGCCTGGGGCGGGGTGACGGTCTGCTCGCTCGCGGGCATGCCGTTCAGCAGCGTCAATGCTAGCGCGTGCGCGGCCAGCACGCCGCCGAGGGCGGAATATTGCAGGATAGCGGAGGATTTCATATTGGAAATGATAATACAAACAATTCTCATTTTCTAGCGCAGGGGCGGCAGGTGTTGCGCGCGCGCTTGCAATCGCGGCGATCGTCTGCATATATCGGTCAAAGGCCGGCACATCGCCGGCCGCCATTGATTGGAATACCAATATGCAGCAGTTCGACGGCACCACCATCGTGTCCGTCCGTCGCGGCGAGCGCGTGGCGCTGGGCGGCGACGGGCAAGTGACCCTGGGCAATATCGTGATCAAGGCCACCGCGCGCAAGATACGCAAGCTGCATGGCGGCAAGGTTTTGGCGGGCTTCGCCGGCGGCACCGCCGACGCCTTCACGCTGATCGAGCGCTTCGAGGCCAAACTGCAAAAGCATCAGGGCAATCTCTTGGTGTCGGCGGTGGAGCTGGCCAAGGACTGGCGCACCGACCGCATGCTGCGCCGGCTGGAGGCGATGCTGATCGTAGCCGACAAGGATCACACGCTGATCATCACTGGCAACGGCGACGTGCTGGAGCCGGAGCAGGGCATCGCTGCCATCGGCTCCGGCGGCGCCTTCGCCCAGTCGGCCGCGCGCGCGCTGTTTGAGAACACCGACCTCGCGCCGGAAGTGGTGGTGAAGAAATCGCTGGAGATCGCCGGCGACATCTGCATCTACACCAACCACAACCACCTGATCGAAACCTTGGGCCCGGACGACGCGGCCTGATCCCGAATGCATGGCCCGGCGAGGCTCGCCGGGCGGAGAACGTCATGACGCAAATGACCCCGCAGGAAATCGTCCACGAGCTGGACCAGCACATCATCGGCCAGCACAAGGCCAAGCGCGCGGTTGCCATCGCGCTGCGCAACCGTTGGCGCCGCCAGCAGGTGGCGGAGCCGCTGCGCAGCGAAATCACCCCCAAGAACATTCTGATGATCGGCCCCACCGGCGTCGGCAAGACCGAGATCGCCCGCCGCCTGGCCAAGCTGTCCGGCGCGCCGTTCATCAAGGTGGAAGCCACCAAATTCACCGAGGTCGGCTATGTCGGCCGTGACGTCGACACCATCATCCGCGACCTGGTGGACGTGGCGATCAAGGGCACCCGCGAAGCGGCGATCAAGCGCAACCGCGCGCGCGCCGAGGACGCCGCCGAGGAGCGCATCCTGGACGTGCTGCTGCCGCAGCCGCGCAAGCAGCCGTCCGGCTTTTTCGCCGAGGAGCCGGCGGTCGAGGAAAAGCAGGAGGATGGCGCCACTCGGCAGAAATTCCGCAAGATGCTGCACGAGGGCAAGTTCGACGATAAAGAGATCGAGCTGGAAATCGCCGCGCCGGCCGCCCAGATGAACGTGATGGCGCCGCCGGGCATGGAGGATTTCGCCAGCCAGCTGCAGGGCATGTTCCAGGGACTGGGCGCCGGCAAGAAGCAGGCTGCCAAGATGAAGGTGGCCGACGCCTTCAAGCTGCTGATCGATGAGGAAGCTGCAACGCTGGTCAATGAAGAGGAACTGAAGGCCGAGGCGCTGAAAAATGTCGAGCAGAACGGCATCGTGTTCCTCGACGAGATCGACAAGGTCACCAGCCGCGGCGAAGGCCACAGCGGCGCCGACGTGTCGCGCGCCGGCGTGCAGCGCGACCTGCTGCCGCTGGTGGAAGGCACCACGGTGTCCACCAAGTACGGCATGGTGAAGACCGACCACATCCTGTTCATCGCCTCCGGCGCCTTCCAGCTGTCCAAGCCGTCCGACCTGATTCCGGAACTGCAGGGCCGCCTGCCTATCCGCGTCGAGCTGTCGTCGCTGTCGGTGGACGACTTCAAGGCCATCCTGACCAGCACCAACGCCTGCCTGACGCGCCAGTACCAGGCGCTGCTGGCCACCGAGGACGTGGAACTGGCTTTCGAGGAGTCCGGCATCCAGCGGCTGGCCGAGATCGCCTGGCAGGTCAACGAGAAAACCGAGAACATCGGCGCCCGCCGCCTGTACACGGTGATGGAGAAGCTGCTGGAGGAAGTGGCCTTCGACGCCAAGTCCGGCGCATGCAAGATCGACGGCGCCTACGTTGACGCCAAGCTGGGCGAAGTGGCCGAGCGCGAGGACCTGGCGCGCTACGTGCTCTGAGGCAGTTCCTTACCTTATATATAGATATGTGAAAGCGGCGGCCATTTCGGTCGCCGTTTTGCTTTATATGGGCTGCTTCAGTTTGCCGGCGGCCGGGGCGATCGGTTCGAAGGCTTCGGGATGTTGGCGCAAATACCAGTCCTTGACCTCATCGTGGCTCAGGCCGAGGAAGCGGTTAACGCCGGGCAGCAATAGCATCGGCGGCACCGTCAGCAGGTGGAACAGCGCGAAGAACAGGTAGACGCCATCCAGCGACCAGCTGGCCAGCAGGATGCCCGCCAGCGCCGGCCCCAGCATGCCGCCCAGTTTGGCCACCAGCACATTGATCGCCGATACCCGGGCGCGGTAAGCCTCCGGCACCGCCAGCGTGCGATGGGTCTGGCCGATCAGCATGGTGATGGACAGCAGCATGCCTTCGATGCCGAACATCGCCAGCATCAGATAAGGGCTGTCGGTCAGCGCCACCACCAGGAACACCGCCGCCAGCGCCCACATGGCGAATGCGCGGGCGCGCGGCCGGCTACAGTATTGCAGCAGGCGGTGGGTCAGCCACAGCGAGCCGATCAGCAGGCCGCCGCTGGCGGCCGCTTCGCAGGCGCCCAGCCAGATCGCGGGCAGGCCCAATTGATGCAGCTTGATCGGCAGCAGCGTGACCACCATGGGAAGGTAGGCGGTCATCACCAGCAAGCCCCAGAACGCCCAGCTGCGCTCCAGCGGGATGCGCCAGCGCACGCGCAGGCCGCTGCGCACCTGGTCGACGAAGCTTTCATCGCGCAAGTCGGCCAGGTCGCGAGGCGGAATCTGGATGCGCAGCGCGCCGATTGCCGCGACAGCCAGCAGAATGGCGTAAGCGCCCAGCGCCAGCCAGGCGGGCATGAAGGCCATCAGGCTGCCGCCTACCACCGGCCCTATCAGATTGCCCACCGACTGCGAGCTTTTTTGCAGCGACAGCGCGTCGGTCAGCCGCGCGGCTGGCACCAGTTCGGAAGCGATGCTCAGCATCGAGGGAAACACGATGGCCCAGGCGAACATGGCCATCGATTCGCTGGCGACGACCCAGGCCAGGCTGTAGAAGCCGAACCAGGCCATCGCGGCCAAGGCCATCCCGGACAGCATCGCCAGCAGGATGCCACCGGCGATCACCCGGTTCTTGGGAAAGCGGTCGCCCAGCGGCGCGGTCAGCGGCAGCGCGATCAGCATCACCAGCGCGGTCAATGTGCTGAACCATGCCATGTCGCGCGCGCCGCCGGTCGATACCACCCACCAGCTGATGCTGACGTAGCCGGCGCCCATCGCCAGACCGCTCAGCGCATCGCTCAACATCAGCAGGTGGAAGCCGGAGGGCAGACCCCGTATTCGTTGCCGCAGGGAAATGTTCATGGCGCGCATCCTGATGATGAAGGCATTTCATCCTAACATGAAATGACAACGTCACGCCAAGGCGGCCGAGAAGTTGTATCTTTTCGATGATTTTTGAAAAAACAGGCTTATTTTTTTGCTTTCTGGAAATTTTCAAGGTGTTGAAAACGATCGGAAAGGCTTGCGGATACAGGAGATTCGATCTTTTTTTGAAAAGGATAAAATGAAAAATCATTTAAAAACAGGCTATTGGCTATTTTCCTGTAAAAACCTCCATGTTTTCTCAAAAAACCTGTTGACCGAGGGTGAGGGCGCAGGTATAGTTCGTCTCCTCAGCTGACGCAGCGAACGAAGCAGCGGAAACGAAACGGTTCCGGTGAAGACGACGCGGCGGACGGCACTGCTCTTTAACAGAACGAATAACCGATAGGTGTAAGTGCTTGGCGAAAGCCGAACACTTGCACTGCAAGAGACAAGAGATACTTGTTTATTTCTTTGAACTTGCGTGCCAGAAAATTTGCTTGAGATTGAACTGAAGAGTTTGATCCTGGCTCAGATTGAACGCTGGCGGCATGCTTTACACATGCAAGTCGAACGGTAACAGGGTGCTTGCACCGCTGACGAGTGGCGAACGGGTGAGTAATGCGTCGGAATGTACCGTGTAATGGGGGATAGCTCGGCGAAAGCCGGATTAATACCGCATACGCCCTGAGGGGGAAAGTGGGGGACCGTAAGGCCTCACGTTATACGAGCAGCCGACGTCTGATTAGCTAGTTGGTGAGGTAAGAGCTCACCAAGGCGACGATCAGTAGCGGGTCTGAGAGGATGATCCGCCACACTGGGACTGAGACACGGCCCAGACTCCTACGGGAGGCAGCAGTGGGGAATTTTGGACAATGGGCGCAAGCCTGATCCAGCCATGCCGCGTGTCTGAAGAAGGCCTTCGGGTTGTAAAGGACTTTTGTTCGGGAGGAAATCCCGCTGGTTAATACCTGGCGGGGATGACAGTACCGGAAGAATAAGCACCGGCTAACTACGTGCCAGCAGCCGCGGTAATACGTAGGGTGCAAGCGTTAATCGGAATTACTGGGCGTAAAGCGTGCGCAGGCGGTTGTGCAAGTCTGATGTGAAAGCCCCGGGCTTAACCTGGGAACGGCATTGGAGACTGCACGACTAGAGTGCGTCAGAGGGGGGTAGAATTCCACGTGTAGCAGTGAAATGCGTAGAGATGTGGAGGAATACCGATGGCGAAGGCAGCCCCCTGGGATGACACTGACGCTCATGCACGAAAGCGTGGGGAGCAAACAGGATTAGATACCCTGGTAGTCCACGCCCTAAACGATGTCAACTAGCTGTTGGGGGTTTGAATCCTTGGTAGCGTAGCTAACGCGTGAAGTTGACCGCCTGGGGAGTACGGCCGCAAGGTTAAAACTCAAAGGAATTGACGGGGACCCGCACAAGCGGTGGATGATGTGGATTAATTCGATGCAACGCGAAAAACCTTACCTGCTCTTGACATGTACGGAACTTGGTAGAGATATCTTGGTGCCCGAAAGGGAGCCGTAACACAGGTGCTGCATGGCTGTCGTCAGCTCGTGTCGTGAGATGTTGGGTTAAGTCCCGCAACGAGCGCAACCCTTGTCATTAGTTGCCATCATTAAGTTGGGCACTCTAATGAGACTGCCGGTGACAAACCGGAGGAAGGTGGGGATGACGTCAAGTCCTCATGGCCCTTATGAGCAGGGCTTCACACGTCATACAATGGTCGGTACAGAGGGTTGCCAAGCCGCGAGGTGGAGCTAATCTCAGAAAACCGATCGTAGTCCGGATCGCACTCTGCAACTCGAGTGCGTGAAGTCGGAATCGCTAGTAATCGCAGATCAGCATGCTGCGGTGAATACGTTCCCGGGTCTTGTACACACCGCCCGTCACACCATGGGAGTGAGTTTCACCAGAAGTGGGTAGGCTAACCGCAAGGAGGCCGCTTACCACGGTGGGATTCATGACTGGGGTGAAGTCGTAACAAGGTAGCCGTAGGGGAACCTGCGGCTGGATCACCTCCTTTCTAGAGAATGGCGATTGCCAAGCACTTACAGCCTATCGGTTATTTGTAGTTAAGGGCAGCCGGGTCGAGAGGCCTGGCGCAGAGAAGTTTACTGGGTTTGTAGCTCAGCTGGTTAGAGCACTGTGTTGATAACGCAGGGGTCGTAGGTTCGAGTCCTACCAGACCCACCAGTTGGGGGATTAGCTCAGTTGGGAGAGCACCTGCTTTGCAAGCAGGGGGTCGTCGGTTCGATCCCGTCATCCTCCACCACTCAATGCAAACAAAATCAAATTGAGAAGTTTGATTCTGTTTGCGTTGTATAAACGCCCGATCTTTAACAAACTGAAGAAGCCGAATATATTGAGACGGCGAGATGAAGGCATGCAGTTAATTCTGCATGCGGACAAATCGTCATCTTGGGTATTTGATTGTATCTAAGGCTGCGTCGCCATATCAAAAGGGGCGGTGCAGTCGTCGCACAAACACATCTTGTTGTTTTAGTGGTTTAGGCTGCTGAAATGATAGGGTCAAGCGACTAAGTGCATCTGGTGGATGCCTTGGCGATCACAGGCGATGAAGGACGTGTAAGCCTGCGAAAAGCGCGGGGGAGCTGGCAATAGAGCTTTGATCCCGCGATGTCCGAATGGGGAAACCCACCGCTTAGGCGGTATCCCTGACTGAATACATAGGTCAGAGGAGGCGAACCGAGTGAACTGAAACATCTAAGTAACTCGAGGAAAAGAAATCAACCGAGATTCCGTAAGTAGTGGCGAGCGAACGCGGAACAGCCTGTATGTGATAGAGATTGCGTTAGTGGAAGGTTCATGGAAAGGACCGCCGTAGTGGGTGATAGCCCCGTACACGAAAACGCATTCTTGGTACTAAGCATACGAGAAGTAGGGCGGGACACGCGAAATCCTGTCTGAATATGGGGGGACCATCCTCCAAGGCTAAATACTCGTGATCGACCGATAGTGAACCAGTACCGTGAGGGAAAGGCGAAAAGAACCCCGGGAGGGGAGTGAAATAGAACCTGAAACCGGATGCATACAAACAGTGGGAGCGGACTTGTTCCGTGACTGCGTACCTTTTGTATAATGGGTCAGCGACTTACGTTCAGTAGCAAGCTTAACCGAATAGGGGAGGCGTAGGGAAACCGAGTCCGAATAGGGCGCTTTAGTTGCTGGGCGTAGACCCGAAACCGAGTGATCTATCCATGGCCAGGATGAAGGTGCGGTAACACGCACTGGAGGTCCGAACCCACTAGTGTTGCAAAACTAGGGGATGAGCTGTGGATAGGGGTGAAAGGCTAAACAAACTCGGAGATAGCTGGTTCTCCCCGAAAACTATTTAGGTAGTGCCTCATGTATCACTTCCGGGGGTAAAGCACTGTTATGGCTAGGGGGTCATTGCGATTTACCAAACCATGGCAAACTCTGAATACCGGAAAGTGCGAGCATGGGAGACAGACGGTGGGTGCTAACGTCCATCGTCAAGAGGGAAACAACCCAGACCGCCAGCTAAGGTCCCAAATGATCAGTTAAGTGGTAAACGAAGTGGGAAGGCCCAGACAGCCAGGATGTTGGCTTAGAAGCAGCCATCATTTAAAGAAAGCGTAATAGCTCACTGGTCGAGTCGTCCTGCGCGGAAGATGTAACGGGGCTCAAACTGATAACCGAAGCTGCGGATGGGCGCGTAAGCGTCCGTGGTAGGGGAGCGTTCTGTAGGTCTGTGAAGGTGTCTCGTAAGGGATGCTGGAGATATCAGAAGTGCGAATGCTGACATGAGTAGCGATAAAGCGGGTGAAAAGCCCGCTCGCCGAAAGCCCAAGGTTTCCTACGCAACGTTCATCGGCGTAGGGTGAGTCGGCCCCTAAGGCGAGGCTGAAAAGCGTAGTCGATGGGAAACGGGTTAAAATTCCCGTACTTTTATGCAGTGCGATGTGGGGACGGAGAAGGTTAGGTCATCAGACTGTTGGAATAGTCTGTTTAAGCCGGTAGGCTGGAGTGGTAGGCAAATCCGCCGCTCCTTAAGGCCGAGAAGTGATGACGAGGGTCTACGGACCTGAAGTGACTGATACCACGCTTCCAGGAAAAGCCACTAAGCTTCAGCTGCATAAGAACCGTACCGCAAACCGACACAGGTGGGCAGGATGAGAATTCTAAGGCGCTTGAGAGAACTCAGGAGAAGGAACTCGGCAAATTGATACCGTAACTTCGGGAGAAGGTATGCCTGTTGAGGTGAATCCCCTGCGGGAGGAGCTTTGACAGGTCGCAGAGAATAGGTGGCTGCGACTGTTTAACAAAAACACAGCACTGTGCCAACACGAAAGTGGACGTATACGGTGTGACGCCTGCCCGGTGCCGGAAGGTTAAGTGATGGGGTGCAAGCTCTTGATCGAAGCCCCGGTAAACGGCGGCCGTAACTATAACGGTCCTAAGGTAGCGAAATTCCTTGTCGGGTAAGTTCCGACCCGCACGAATGGCGTAACGATGGCCACACTGTCTCCTCCTGAGACTCAGCGAAGTTGAAGTGTTTGTGAAGATGCAATCTACCCGCTGCTAGACGGAAAGACCCCGTGAACCTTTACTGTAGCTTTGCATTGGACTTTGAACAGACTTGTGTAGGATAGGTGGGAGGCTTTGAAGCTGAGACGCTAGTTTCAGTGGAGCCGTCCTTGAAATACCACCCTGGTGTGTTTGAGGTTCTAACCTTGGTCCGTGATCCGGATTGGGGACAGTGCATGGTAGGCAGTTTGACTGGGGCGGTCTCCTCCCAAAGTGTAACGGAGGAGTTCGAAGGTTACCTAGGTACGGTCGGAAATCGTGCTGATAGTGCAATGGCAAAAGGTAGCTTAACTGCGAGACCGACAAGTCGAGCAGGTGCGAAAGCAGGACATAGTGATCCGGTGGTTCTGAATGGAAGGGCCATCGCTCAACGGATAAAAGGTACTCCGGGGATAACAGGCTGATACCGCCCAAGAGTTCACATCGACGGCGGTGTTTGGCACCTCGATGTCGGCTCATCACATCCTGGGGCTGTAGCCGGTCCCAAGGGTATGGCTGTTCGCCATTTAAAGTGGTACGTGAGCTGGGTTCAAAACGTCGTGAGACAGTTTGGTCCCTATCTGCAGTGGGCGTTGGAAGTTTGACGGGGGCTGCTCCTAGTACGAGAGGACCGGAGTGGACGAACCTCTGGTGTACCGGTTGTCACGCCAGTGGCATAGCCGGGTAGCTAAGTTCGGAAGAGATAACCGCTGAAAGCATCTAAGCGGGAAACTTGCCTGAAGATGAGACTTCCCTGGAGGCTTGACCTCCCTGAAGAGTCGTTCGAGACCAGGACGTTGATAGGTCGGGTGTGGAAGCGCTGTGAGGCGTGAAGCTAACCGATACTAATTGCTCGTGAGGCTTGATCCTATCATTTGAGTGGCTTAGCAAGGCTAGGCGACGAGAGTGGATGTGCGAAGTACATCAAATACCGAATATATGCGGGTTGGTTGAATACCAGCCCAGGCTTCTTCCAGTTTGTGCCAGTTTATGTCTGGTGGCCTTAGCGAGGTGGTCCCACGCCTTCCCATCCCGAACAGGACCGTGAAACGCCTTAGCGCCGATGATAGTGTGGCATTCGCCATGTGAAAGTAGGACACCGCCAGACGCCCCATACGAAGCCCAGCTCACACGAGCTGGGCTTTGTGCTTTGCGCGCGCCGCGCTGAGTTCGTTCCCATGAAAAACCCCGCCAGTCTTCTGGCGGGGTTTTTTATTGCCGTTCGACAGGGATGCTTACAGTCCCACCCACTTGCCTTGCTTCAGCTGGTACAGCGAGACGGTGGCGTTCTGGATGTCGCCCTTGGCGTCGAACTTCACCGGGCCGGTGACGCCCTGGTAGTCGGTCTTGGCGATTTCCGGCAGATACTTGGCCGGTTCGGCCGAGCCGGCGCGCTTCATCGCGGCGATCAGCACCTTGGCGGCGTCGTAGGTGTACGGCGCGTAAGCCTGGATGTCGGCCTGGAACTGCTGTTTGTACTTCTGGCTGAACTCGCCGTAGCCGGGCAGTTTTTCCTTGGGCGCGCCGGCGCTGGAGGCGTAGCTGCCTTCGGCGTTGTTGCCGCCCAGCTTGGCGAACTCCGGCGTGTTGACGCCGTCGGCGCCCATGAAGGCGGCCTTGAGGCCGAGCTTGGCCATCTGTTTGACCATCGGTCCTGCCTGGGCGTCCATGCCTCCGTAGAACAGCAGGTCGGGCTTCTCGCCCTTGATCGAGGTGAGCACCGCCATGAAGTCGGTGGCGGTGTTGGTGGTGAATTCGCGCTTCACCACCTTGGCGCCGGCCTGCTCGGCGGACTTGGCGAAGTCGTCGGCCAGGCCCTGGCCGTAGGTGGTGCGGTCGTCGATGACGGCGACGCGCTTGGCGCCCAGCTTGTCCACCGCGTACTTGGCCAGCGCCTGGCCTTGCTGCAGGTCGTTGGCGATCAGGCGGAAGGTGTTGTGGTAGCCCTGCTGGGTGAACGACGGGCTGGTGACCGAGCCGGAAATCATCGGGATGCCGGCGTCGGCGTAGATGCGGGAAGCGGGGATGGCCGCGCCGGAGGTCAGGTGGCCGACGATGCCGGCGACCTTCGCGTCCACCATGCGCTGGGCGACTTGGGTGGCGACCTTGGGGTCGGCCTGATCGTCTTCCGATACCACTTCGAAGGTGACCGGCTTGCCATCCAGGGTCAGCTTCTCGGCGTTGGCTTCCTGTACTGCCAGCTTGACGCCGTTGTCGGCATCGCGCCCCCAGTGGGCGAAGGGGCCGGTCAGCGGGTTGGCGGTGCCGATCTTGACCACCGCGGAACCGGCGGCGGCCTGTTCCTGTTGCGGCGCTTGGCTGGCGGGTTTGTTGCAAGCGGCGACGCCTGCCACCAAGGTGCACAGCAGCAGACTGTTTCGGGTTTTCATGATGAATCTCTCCTGATGCTCTTTGTTTATTTTGATATTGCGCCGGTGCCATGGCGTGAGCTTACTGTGTCGGCCGATCCTGCTTTTGTCAATCGGACGGAATCAACGCGTGGAGAGAGGCGGCGTCAGGATGCGCTGCGCGCGTTCTTGATGATCTTGTATACCCATTGCACCGAGATGCCGTGCTTCTGCGCCAGCGAGGCGTGGTTGGAACCGTTGAATTCCGCCAGGATGCAGCGGTCGCGCTCGGCCGATTTGCTGCTCTTGCCCAAGGGAAAGTAGACGTTCTGGCCGCCCCAGTGCTGGGCCATGCGCCGGGTGATTTCGCGCGCGATCTTCTCAGCCTGCCTGTCCTCGGTGTTCGCCAGCTGCCGCAGCGCCGCGGTGATGTGGTCGGTCAGGTCGGCCAGCAGTTCCGGTCCCTTGCTGCGAAGTTGTGCCTGCATGTGCGCTCCCGCGTGATGTCGTTCTGATGGATGGCATTGTTCCATTTCCCCGTATCGCGGGCCGGATGACCGGTGTCAGCGCGATGTCAGTGCCGTATTTAGTAATGGCGGCTACAAGAACCCCACCCTCTCCCTGCTGCATTCTTCGCCACATCCGGCAAGCAACCCCGCTGGCCGGCAGTCCGAGCGCGGTTTCCGCGCGTCCCTTTTCCCCTCTGCTTGGAGTTCCGCTGTGGCAAGCACTTCCCAGATTGTCGGCGCGCTGTTGGCGCGTTTGCGCGGCGCGGCGCCGCAACTGACCGTCGAGTATTACGCCGGCGCCGAGGACGACTATCCGCTGGCGCATCCGCAGGGCGCGGCGCTGCTGTGCCTGCGCGGCAGCCAGTTCGGCCCGCTGCGCGACGGCTATGGCCAGGTGCGCACGCTGCAGCTGGCGATCACGGTGCTGCTGAACCAGCGCGACGCCGGGCTGGGGGATTGCGACGCGCTGGACGCGATACGGCGGGCCTGCCTCGGCTTCGCCCCGCCGGATTGCCAACCAGCGTGGCTGCTGTCGGAAACCTTTCTGGGTTACCGCGACGGCGTGGCGCGCTACGTCATCGCGCTGGCCACCGATACCTTGCAAGTGACGGAGGCCGACCTGGAGCCCGTGATCATGCTTAACGCAGTCTCATACGAGGAGCAACCATGAAGTATCTGTATTCCGGTCCGATCAGCGGCGTCACCCTGGGCGACGGCCAGGAAATCATGCTGTTTCCCGGCAAGGAAGTGGAGATGCCGGAAGAACACAGCTACACCCGCACCCTGGTGGCGCTGGGCTACCTGAGCGCGCAGTCCGCGGGCGAAACCATCCCTTCCCATACCGCTGAACAAGGAGAGTAAGCATGGCGGCAAACTATCTGCATGGCGTTGAAACGATCGAAGTCGAACGCGGCCCGCGCCCGGTGCGCACCGTCAAGTCGGCGGTGATCGGCCTGATCGGCACCGCGCCGGCCGGCGCGGTCAACGTCACCACGCTGACCCTGTCGGAAAAAGACGCGGCGGCTTTCGGCCCGCAGTTGCCCGGCTTCACCATTCCGCAGGCGCTGACCGGGATCTACGATCACGGCGCCGGCACCGTGGTGGTGATCAACGTGCTGGACCCGGCGGTACACAAAGGCTCGGCCAAGGACGAGACCGTGACCCTGGACCCGGCCACCGACTCCGCGCGCCTGAAGTATCCGGCGGTAGCCAATGTGGTGGTCAAGAGCGCCGACGGCGCCACCGCTTACATCGCTGGCCAGGACTACGTGCTGGATGCGGTGTACGGCAAGATCACCCGCCTGAAGACCGGCACCGTCGCGATCGGCGCAGGCCTGAAGGTCAGCTACGACTACGCCGACCCGTCCAAGGTGACCGCCGCCGACATCATCGGCGCCGTCAACGCCGCGGGCAATCGCACCGGCATCAAGGCGCTGCAGGACACCTACAACAAGTTCGGTTTCTTCGCCAAGCTGCTGATCGCCCCGGGCTTCTGCACCCAGAACACCGTCGCCGCGGAAATGGCGGCCATGGCCGACAAGCTGGACGCCATCGCCTATGTCGACGCGCCGATCGGCACCGCCTTCGCCGACGCGCTGGCCGGCCGCGGCCCGGCGGGCACCATCAACTTCAACACTTCCAGCGACCGCGTCCGCCTGTGCTACCCGCACGTGATGGTGGCCGACGGCAACGGCGGCCTGCGCTACGAGCCGCTGTCGTCCCGCGCCGCCGGCCTGCGCGCCAAGGTGGACAACGACAAGGGCTTCTGGTGGTCCAGCTCCAACCAGGAGCTGGCCGGCGTGGTCGGCGTCGAGCGCCAGCTGACCGCGATGATCGACGACCCGAACTGCGAAGTGAACCAGCTGAACGCGTCCGGCATCACCACCGTGTTCAACAGCTACGGCTCCGGCTTCCGCCTGTGGGGCAACCGTACCGCGGCCTGGCCGACCGTCAGCCACATGCGCAACTTCGAGAACGTGCGCCGCACCGGCGACGTGATCAACGAGTCTATCCGCTACTTCAGCCAGCAGTTCATCGACATGCCGCTGAACCAGGCCACCATCGACGCGCTGGTGGAATCGGTGAACGGCTATGGCCGCAAACTGATCGGCGACGGCGCGCTGCTGGGCTTCAAAGCCTGGTTCGACCCGGCCCGCAATCCGGCAACCGAGCTGTCCGCCGGCCACCTGCTGATCAGCTACAAGTACACCGTGGCCCCGCCGCTGGAGCGCCTGACCTTTGAAACCGAGATCACCTCGGAATACCTGCTCAGCCTGAAAGGAGGCAATTAATCATGGCCGGCAAGATTGAAATCAACCGCATCACCAACGCCAACATCTACATCAACGGCAACTCGCTCTTGGGCCGCGCCGAAGAGATCAAGCTGCCGGACGTGTCCGCCATCATGCAGGAGCACAAGGCGCTGGGCATGGTCGGCAAGATCGAGCTGCCGGCCGGCTTCGAGAAGCTGGAAGGCGAGATCAAGTGGAACTCGTTGTACAAGGATGTGGCCAAGATCATCGCCAATCCGTTCCAGGCAGTGCAGCTGCAAGCCCGTTCCAGCATTGAGACCTACGGCTCGCAAGGCCGCCTGCAGCAGGTGAGCCTGGTCACCTTCCTGACCGTGATGTTCAAGAAGAACCCGCTGGGTACCTTCAAGCAGCATGAAAACGCCGACTTCAGCTCCGCCTTCACCGCGACCTACGTCAAGCAGGTGGTGGACGGCGAGGACATCCTGGAGCTGGACTACATGGCCAACATCTTCCGCGTAGGCGGCAGCGACATGCTGGAGCTGTACCGCCAGAACATCGGCGGCTAATCCCGGCGCGCCCGCGGATCAGGTCCGCGGGCGCTTGGGCGCGGCTGGCGGGGAGGCTGCCTCCCGACCCCGCCAGCCGTTTTTAAAGCCAATCCCTAAAGCGCTTTCGCATACCCAGGATACGGGCTGCCGGAAAATGACGGCATCCCAACCCGCTTCAAGGAGCCATCATGCAGATCAAGCTGCAATACCCGTTCACCAACGCCGCCGGCCAACGCATCGACACGCTGGAAGTGGCGCGCCTGAAGCGCGCCGACCTGAAGGCCGCCAGCCACCACAGCCAGGACGACGCCGACCAGGAAGACTTCTTGTTCGCCCGCATGACTGGTCTGACGCTGGAAGACATCGACCAGCTGGACATCGCCGACAGCCGCGCGCTGGCCGACAGCTTTCGCGAAATGGTGGGCGGATCCGACAACGCTTAAATCGTTCGACGAGGTCTTGCTGACGGTGCTGAACTTGCCGCCGTCGGAGATCGACGCGCTGGCGATGGACGACTACTGGTTCTGGTGCGAAGTCGCCGAGCGCGAGGTCCAGCGCCGCAACGAACGCCAGCAGCACCTGCTGGATGCCATGTAGGGCGGCTGCCCAGCCGCTCCCAGCCCGAATCTTTTCCTGATCGGCCGCCTCCCGCCCGCCGGGACGGGGCCGATCGCCCTTTCTATTCCCCAAATACAGGCAATCACCATGGTAAGCGAGTTTTTCATCGGCCTTAAGGTGGGCGCGACGCTGTCCGGGGTGTTCGACAACGCCTTCCGCTCCGCGCGCTCAGCGATGGACGATCTGCGCAAGAGCAGCTTGCGCCTGTCCGACGCGCAGAAGGACCTGGCCGGCAATGTCGAGCGCACGCGCCGGGCTTATGCCGGGCTGGACCTGGCGCGGCTGGAGCGCCAGCACCGCCAGCTGGAGGCCACGCTCGGGCGCTTGACCCGCCAGCACGAAGCCTGGCAGGCAAGCTTGCGGCGCGGCCGGGCGCTGAACATCGCGCCGGGCGGCGCGCTGCAGTCGACGCTGCGCATCCAGCAAAGCCGGATCGAGGTGATGGCCTCGATCCGGCTGAGCGCGTCCATCCGCCAAGTCGAGCAGAAGCTGGAGAGCCAGCGCCGCGACCAGGGCAAGGCCGAGCGCAATTTGCCGCCGGCGGGCGAGCCTCGCTCCAGCGGGCGCGGCGGCCAGGGGGGAGGGAGCAAGAGCGGCAATCGGAGCGGCGGCGGCAACGATGCCGGCGACGCGCCCGCCAAACGCCCTTCCTCCTCCTCTCCGTCCTCTTCTTCCCGCTGGCGCTGGCCCAGCATCGATCTCTCCCTTGGCAAGCTCCGCCTGCCGACCCGGCAGGAACTGATCCGCGCCGCCGATCTGGCCCAGAAAGCCGGCTCCGCCGTCGCTAAGGCCAGCGGCAAGGCGCACGCCGCGCTGTCGACGGGCGATGGACGCAAGGCGCTGGAGGCGATCCACGCCAAACTCAATCCCAAACTGGGCGGCAAGCTGCCCAGCGTCGACAAGATCCTGGATGGCCTCAAGACCGCCGAGACGGTGGGCCAGGTGGTGTCCAAGAGCGGCCAGCTGGCCGGCGCGACGCTGCGCAGCCTGGACGGCGTCAAATGGTCCGATCTGAAGCCGGGCGACGCCGGCAAGAGCCTGATCGGCAAGGCCGACTACGCCAAGCGCGGCGGCGCGGTGATCGCCGACGCCAGCGGCAAGCTGCATGCCGCCTTATCCAAGGGCGAGGGACGCGAAGCGCTGGACTTCGTCCACGGCAAGCTGGACAAGGCCTTGGGCGGCAAGCTGCCCAGCGTCGAAAAAATCCTGGGCGGCCTCAAGACCGCCGAGACGGTGGGCCAGGTGGTGTCCAAGAGCGGCCAGCTGGCCGGCGCCGCGCTGCGCAGCCTGGACGGCGTCAAGTGGTCCGATCTCAAGCCGGGCGACGCCGGCAAGAGCTTGCTCGGCAAGGCCGACTACGCCAAGCGCGGCGGGGCGGTGATCGCCGACGCTAGCGGCAAGCTGCATGCTGCCTTGTCCAAGGGCGAAGGGCGCGAAGCGCTGGACTTCGTCCACGGCAGGCTCGACAAGGCCTTGGGCGGCAAATTGCCCAGCGTCGACAAGATACTGGGCGGCCTCAAGACCGCCGAGACCGTGGGCCAGGTGGTATCCAAAAGCGGCCAGCTGGCCGGCGTCACGCTGCGCAGCCTGGACGGCGTCAAGTGGTCCGATCTCAAGCCGGGCGACGCTGGCAAGAGCTTGCTCGGCAAGGCCGATTACGCCAAGCGCGGCGGCGCGGTGGTGGCCGACGCCAGCGGCAGACTGCGTGCCGCGCTGTCCAAGGGCGAGGGGCGCGAGGCGCTGGACTTCCTCCACGGCAAGCTCAACGCCAAGCTGGGCGGAGTGCTGCCCAGCGTCGATTCGCTACTGGGCGGGCTGGAACAGCTGGAGGAACTGGGCAAGACCGTGTCCAAGGCCGGCGGGATGGCGGGCAAGGCCATGCGCGCTTACTCCGGCGCGTCCGGCAACGTTTTCCAAAAGGCGATGGCAGCCGCCGGCACCCTGTTGGCCGGCGATGACTCCGGCGGCGACCCTGGCGCCAAAGCCGGGGGCAAGGACGGGAAGGGGAAAAAGCGCCCGGCCGCCAAGCCAGCGGCCAAAACGCCGAAAACCGGCGGGGCCTCCAAACCCCAGCCCAAGACAAGGGCCAAGCCGGTTCCCAAGGCCGAGTCTCCCGCCAAGCCTAAAGCCGCGTCCAAGCCGGCGGCGAAACCATCGGTCAAGCCTGGCAATGCGCTGAAGGAAGCGCGCGGCCTGCCGGGCAAGAGCAAGAGTTTGCTGTCCGGATTGAAGCTGCCCAAGTCCGGCGGCGGCTTGCTGAACACGGGACTCAAAGCGCTGAGCAAGGGCGGAAAGGGCTTGAAGAGTTTGATCGGCAAGGCCGATCTGCTGGGCGTGGGCATGGATCTGCTGTCCACCAGCCGATCCAGTCTGAGCCCGCAGGCCAAGGCGGCCGCCTACGGCAAGACGCTGGGCGGCACCGCCGGGGCCTTGGCCGGCGGCGCGGCCGGCGCAGCCATCGGCACCATGCTGTTGCCCGGCATCGGCACCTTTGTCGGCCGGCAGGTGGGCAGCTGGCTGGGGCAGAAGGGCGGCGAATGGCTGGGCGAGAAGATAGGCAACTGGGCAGGCAAGCCGGGCGCCGCGCCGAAGCCGGTGGCAGTGCCCAAGCGGGCGATCCCGCCCAAGCCGGTGGCGGTTCCCAAGCCGGCGGCGCCAGCCAAACCTGTCCCCAAACCCGCTGCCAAGCCGGCCGCTCAGGCGCAGCAGGCGCAACAGCTGCGACGCATCCAGCAGACGGCCAACAAGGCCGCGGCCAAGCCCGCCGGTCCGGCCGCCGTGTTCAACATCACCTTCTCGCCGCAGATCACCATCAACGGCGCGGCGTCGGCCGGCGTCAAGCAGCAGGCGCAACAGGCGATGCAGCAGTCTTTCGCCGAGTTCGAACGAATGATGAAGCGCTACGAGGCGGACCGTCAGCGGCGCAGCTACGCGGCGCGGGGCTGAGGAGACGCATCCATGAAGAAAGGAGCAAACGATGTACGCAGTACTGGGTGACATCGAGTTCGACCTGATCAGTTATTTCGACGGCCTGGAGCAGCGCGGCGGCAGCGATTACGCCGAGCACGCGCGGATAGGCGGCAAACCGGTGCTGCAGTTCGTCGGCGACCGTCTGGACGAGGTCCGCATCGATCTGGTGCTGCACGCCGCCTATTGCCAGCCGGACGCCGAGCTGCAGCGGCTGCACGCCGCCCGCCAGACGCACCAGGCGCTGGCATTGGTGCTGGGCAATGGCGATCACAAAGGCCATTTCGTGATCACCGAGCTGACCAGCACCGGCCGCCAGAGCGACCGCACCGGCAATCTGCTGGCGGTGGAAGCGCAGCTGTCGCTGCGCGAATTCCGCGGCCAGGCGGCGCCGTCGCCCAAGCCTGGCCTGCTGGGCAGCGTCAGCGGCTTGCCGCAGGCCAAGCTGCAGCAGTCGCTGGCCGGCGCCGGCTTCAAGCCGGACCTGTCCGGCCTGAGCAAGGCGCTGTCCCAGGCCAAGACCATGGCGGTGCAGGCGCGCAAGGTAGTCAACGATGTGCGCGAGCTGAAAGACCTGGCGCGGCGCGATCCGCTGTCGGCGCTGGGACGGGTGCCGGGCGTGCTGAAGGATGTGCAGACGGCGGTGCCGGGCATCGCCCAGGGCGTGGAGCGACTGAACCAGTTCATCCAGCCGTATTCGCGGCTGGCTGAGAGCATCAAGCCGCTGATCCCGCAGTTTCAGGCCATGGGCCGCCAGCTTGGCGCGCTGGCCGAAACGATGCAGGGCTGCACGCTGGACAACGTCGCCGACAAGCTGGGCAAGGCGGAGGCGACGGTCCGCGACATCGACAAAAACTGGCCGGCCCGCGACATCGAGATGGCGAAGTTGGCCGCCAAAGCGGTGCTGCGCCGCATTCTGGAGTGAACCATGTTTCTCAAGCACATCTGTCAGGAAGGGGAGCGCTGGGACCAGATCGCCTGGCGCTATTACGGCGACGTCGGCCAGATGGTGATGCTGATCGCCGCCAATCCGCAGGCGCCGATCAGCGAGACGCTGCCGGCCGGCACCCAGCTTGCCATCCCGCTGCTGGAGGCGCGCGACGAGGCGGCGCTGGATGAGCTGCCGCCGTGGAGGCGCTCATGACCGACAGCCGCATCCAGGACGTGGCGGCGCCGGCGTTCGAGCTCAGCTACAACGGCAAGTCCATCACTGCCGACATCGCCCAGTACGCGCTCAACATCAGCTACACCGACCATCTGTCCGGAGAGTCGGACGAGCTGGAGGTGGAACTGGAAGACTGCGACGGCCGCTGGCTGAACGGCTGGTACCCGGACAAGGGCGCGACGCTGGACTTCAAGCTGGGCTACCGCGGCGCGGCGCTGGTGGTGCTGGGCAGCTTCGACGTGGACGAGGTCGATTACAGCGCGCCGCCGTCGGTGGTCCACATCCGCGCGCTGGCCACCGGCGTCCAGCATCCGCTGCGCACGCCGGAGGGCCGCGCCTACGACAAGCTGACGCTGCAGGCGCTGGCGCAGCGGATCGCCAAGCGCCACGGCATGAAGCTGGAAGGCAAGATCGAGGATGTCGAAATCGAGCGCCTGACCCAGTACCACGAAACCGACCTGCAATTCCTGCAGCGGGTGTCCAGCCACTACGGCTATGTCTGCAAGGTGATGGACAACAACCGCAAGCTGGTGTTCTGGAAGCGCGCCGAGCTGGTGGCGTCCGCCAGCGTGCGCCAGTTCGCGCCGGCGGACCTGATCGCCTGGCGCGCGCGCGACCAGCTGTCGCAGGTGCCCAGCGCGGTGGAGGTCAGCTACCACGACCCGCACAAGCGCAAGCTGCAGACGGCGCGGGTGGGCGCCGACGCGCGCTCGCCCGGCGGCAAGGCCAGCAGCGCCGACGTGGTCAAGCTCACCCGCAAGTCGGGCGGACGGGCGCAGGCGGAGCTGCAGGCCAAGGCAGAGATGGAGCGCCGCCAACTGGCGCGCACCGAGATGAGCGTCACCGTGGACGGTTCGCCGCAGCTGGCCGCCGGCCGCAACGTGGAGTTGTCCGGCTTCGGCAAGCTGTCCGGCCGCTACCTGATCGAGCGGGCCCGCCACCGCCTGTCGCGACAGGAAGGCTACATCTGCGAACTGGACCTGAAACGCGCGGCGCCCGCCGCGGCCAAGGAGAAGAAATGAACGACGTTTCCCTGCCCGACGCGCTGGCGACGCTGAAATTCGGCAGCGTGGCCGAGCATGACGCTCCCACCCAGCGGGTGCGGGTGCGGCTGCCGGAGCTGGGCCAGCTGCTGACCGCCTGGCTGCCGGTTCTCAGCCGCAAGAGCCTGAAGGACAAGGACTATTGGCTGCCGGACATCGGCGAACAGGTGGCGGTGCTGATGGACGCCCGCGGCGAGGACGGCGTGGTGCTGGGCGCCATCTATTCCGAGGCGGACGCGGTGCCGGTGGCGAGCGAGGAGAAATGGCAGCGCCGCTTCGCCGACGGCGCGGTGTTGGAGTACGACCGGCAGCAGAACCAGCTGACCGTCAACGGCGGGGTCAAGCACGTGGTGGTGGACACCCAGGCCGACGTGCTGATCAAAGCCGCCTCCAGCATCACCATAGACGGCGGCCAGACCGTCACCGTCAAGGCCGGGAGCAAGGTCAGCATCAACGCGCCAGCCACCGAGATCAGCGGCACGCTGACGGTGCAGGGCGCGATCACCGGCAAGGGCGGCCTGGCGGTTTCGGGCGGCGGCGGCGCCACTGTAACGGGCAGCGTCATCGTCAGCGGCGACGTCACCGCCAGCGGCAAGAGCCTGGTGGGCCACAACCACATGGGCGCGCACGGTCCGACCAGCCCGCCGCTCTGAGCCGCGGCGCCATCTTATTCGCAGTTTGACTGGAGACCATGATGAACAACGATTTCTTCACCCTGCTCACCGCCGTCGGCAAGGCCAAGCTGGCCGCCGCAGCCAGCGGCGGCGCGCCGCTGAAGCTCAGCCAGATGGCGGTGGGCGAGGGCGACAACGGCGCGTACTACACGCCGACCGAAAGCCAGACCGCGCTGAAGAGCGAGGCCTGGCGCGCCGGCCTCAACCACCTGTCCACCGATCCGGCCAATCCCAACTGGATCGTCGCCGAGCTGGTGATTCCGGACCAGGTGGGCGGCTTCACCATCCGCGAAGTGGGCGTGTTCGACGCCGACGGCGCGCTGTTCGCGGTGGGCAAGTTCCCGGAAAGCTACAAGCCGGTGCTGGCCGACGGCGCCAACAAGCAGCTTTACGTGCGGATGATCCTGGAAGTGTCCAACGCCGCGGCGGTGACGCTGATGGTGGACCCGAGCGTGGTGCTGGCCACCCGCGGCAGCGTCGACGCGCGCATCGCCGAGGAGCTGGCCAAGCTGGACGGCAAGCCGTCGGTCCGCGCCGCCACCACCGGCCCCGTTACGCTGGCCGGCCTGCAGACGGTGGACGGCGTCGCGCTGCAGCTGGGCGACCGGGTGCTGGTCAAGAACCAGGCCGCCGGCCCCGACAACGGCATCTATGTCGTAGGCGCCGGCAGCTGGACGCGCGCCGCCGACGCCAACATCAGCCTGGAAGTGACGCCGGGGCTGTTCGTCGCGGTGGAGCAGGGCGCGGCCAACGGCGGGTCGATCTGGCAATTGCTGGACGCCGGCGCGCCGGTGGAGCTGGGCAAGACGCCGCTTTCCTTCGAGCGGGTCTCCGGCCGCACCGGCGTCACCGCCGGCAGCTACAACCGGGTGACGGTGGGCGCGCGCGGCGAGGTGCTGGGCGGCTCGCAGCTGGTGGCCTTCGACCCGGCTCAGACCTTCCCGATCCAGGCTTACCGGCGGAATGCGCTGATCAACGGCGGTTTCGACGTTTGGCAGCGCGGGGTGAGCCAGACCGTCAGCGGTTACGGTTCTGCGGACCGCTGGTGCCTGGATCTGGGCGTGCCGCCGGGTTTGTCAGGTGTGACTGTTTCCAAAGTCGCCGCCAGTGCGGCGGATACCGATGCGTTGGGCGGAGCCGCCAATTTCCTGCGTATCGCGGTGACCAAGGTGCCGGCGGCCCCCGCGCGCGAATACTGTCAGATCACTCAGCGGGTGGAGGGGGTTCGCCGCTTTTCCGGCAAGACCATGACCTTGAGTTTCTGGGCCAAGGCCGATGCGGCCAAAACCATTCTGTTCTATGTCGAGCAAGGCTTCGGCAGCGGCGATGGCGTTTCCCCCATCGCCCGTGCGCAGAATGAAACGCCGATCCAGCTGGGAACGGGCTGGCAGCGCTACAGCTTCACTTTCACTTCGCCATCGATCCAAGGCAAGACCATCGGCCCGAATGGCGATGATTATCTTTCGGTGTTTTTCGGCGTGTCATACAGCACGGTGTTGCCGGCGCATAGCGCCATCGCTGGCCCGCAAACCGGCGTGTTCGATATCGCTCAGGTGCAATTGGAGGAGGGGCCGGTGGCGACATTGTACGAGCGACGTGCTCCGGCAGAGGAGCTCGCACTGTGCCAGCGTTATTACGAAACAAGCTATGCAGTGGCTCGTTTTGTGGGAGGCGACGACAACATGGGATGGGTGGCTTATCGGCAGAGTAAGCGTGGGCCGACTTCGGTTTTCTTCTTTAATCCCGATACTCAGGTGGCAGGGCAGGCATTGACTTATAACGCGACCAATATATATAGCTCGGGGCCGATTTCAGTCAAATTACTTTACAACTATAGCGGCGACGATTTCAGAAATGGTTTTACTTGGGGCAATCCGGCTTTTACGCCGGTTAATGTGAATGATGCAACGTTGTTAACCCGCTGGACCGCCGACGCCGAACTGTAAACGGAGAATAAGATCATGTATCGATTGACCGATCGCACGGATGTGATCATCCGCATCGCAGATGGCGCGCACATTCCGCAGGGCCACCGCTTTTGGGCCGATTATCAGGCTTGGCTGGATGAGGGCAACATGCCGGAACCGGCGGAAAGTCCGGCGCAGCTGTTGCCGCGCCTGCTGCGGAATATTGACGCCGCCGCCGACGCCGCCAGCCAGCTTTATGTCGGCAGCGAGCTGCGCGCGCTGGAATACCGGCAGGCGGCCGCCGAGGCCCAATCCTATAAAGACGGCGGCTGCAAGGGCGACGCGCCGCCGGCGGTGCGGGCCTGGGCCGATGCGAAGGGCTTGAGCGGCAAGGACGCGGCCGACGGCATCCTGGCCAAGGCCGCCGCCTGCGACCAGGCGCTGTACGCGATCCGCGCGTTGCGCCTGGCGGGCAAGGAGGCGGTGCGCAAGGCTGTCGACGCCGATGCCGCGCGCGCGGCGGCCGACGACGCGCTGGCCAGGCTGCGGCAACTTGCCGAATCGCCGGACGCGCAGGCCGCGCCGGAAGGCGACGCGGCCAATGCCGGCGGCTTCTGGCGTTCCTCTCTAAAGCTGTTTTCCCGGGGCGCTTGATCCCCGGCCGGCGGCCGCGCGCCGCCGGTTTTCTGTTTTTCCCATGCTCGGCCATCCCGGCCGGCGCGCCTTTCCCAAGGTTATCCGATGACCGACATCACACCCAATGCGCTGGCCGGCGACAAGCGGCTGTCGCCGCTGGCCGATCTGAGCCGGCGCTTGCAGCGCATCGATCTGGCGCCTTTCCTGGTTTACCTGGTGGACCAGGTGGAGGCCGATTTTCTGCCCTTGCTGGCCGAGCAGCTGCACGTGGCCGGCGATGAGGGCTGGCAGCTGGCCGCCGATGAAGCGCGGCGGCGCGATCTGATCAAGCAGGCGATAGAACTGCACCGCTACAAGGGCACGCGCTGGGCGCTGCAGCGGGTGCTGGCCACGCTGGGCCTGGACGGCCGCATCAGCGAGTGGTTCGAGTACCAGGGCCGGCCTTTCCATTTCAAGGTCGATCTCGACTTGTCCGGCCGCGGCCTGGGCGAAGCCACTTATCAAGCGTTGCGGCAGATGCTGGACCAGTACCGCAACGCCCGCTCCCGGCTGGAGAGCCTGGACTTGCGGGTGGAGCTGCGCGAGCGGCTGCCCGTGGTCGCCGCCGTTTCCGCCGGCGGCGAGGTGGCCAGCGTGTATCCGCAGGCGCGGCGCGAGCTGCGCCAACAAGGGCCGCTGAGCCTGGGCGCGGCCCATGGCGGCGTCGAGACCGTCACGGTTCTGCCTTGGCAGAGGACGCGGCTGGACGGCGGGATCCCGCTGCGCTGGGGCATGGGCCTGCCGTGCCGGGAGGCGGTCACCCTCTATCCGCGCCCGCTTCAACTGATTTCCTAAATCGCTTCAAAAGCCGCGTCCGCGGCAACCTGCAAATATGACGTGACGATAACGACGACCGGCATACCGCGGCTGCTCCGGCAGCCGGCGGCGCGCGTTTGCGCGCGCAATGGAAGCTGGCCGGCGGCGTGATCCACGAAATCGAACGTAGACCCGCTAACAAAACCCCTGATCCTGCGTTGCGCCTCCTTGTCGTACGGGCGGGTACTGCCTGCGCCGGCGCGCCTTGGCTCAGGTTCTCTGCGAGGTTTTGTTAGCAGCTCTTAGGCTGTAAGCCAACCGACAAGGACCCGTCCATGAGCCCGAACCTTCCCGATCTGCCCGACTTGCCCATGGTCGATCCGGCCGCCGCCGCCAGCGCCATGGCCGACGCCTATCTGAAACTGGGCGGCCGGCAGCAGTACCCGAAACAGATGGAGCAGCTGCTGACGGAAATGCTGGCCAACCGCCAGCCCGGACTCGCCGCCGCCGACCTGCCCAAATTCATCGACGACGATCCCAAAACCGTCGCCGCCCAGATGGCCGCGACCTATCAGGACATGGCCGGCAAGCGGCTGTATCCGGGTCAGGTGGAACAGCTGTTGATCGATTTGTTCGCCTACCGCGAAAGCCTGGCGCGCGCCGCCTTCAACGACGCCGGGCGGCAAAACCTGGTGGCCTTCGCCCGCGCGCCGATGCTGGATTACCTGGGCGAGCTGGTGGGCGTGGCGCGCCAGCCGGCCCAGGCGGCGGCGGCGCGGGTGACGCTGACCTTTCCGGCCTATGTCGACGGCGGGCCGAAGCAAGTGATTCTGCCCGCCGGCGCGCGCATCGCCGGCAACGCCGCGGTTCAGTTCCAGACCACCGCCCCGCTGGCGGTGAATCTGACGGACAAGCCGCAGGATCTGGCCTGCGAGGTGGAGGCCACCGTGCCGGGCGAGGCGGGCAATCTGCCGCAGGCGGGCGATCTCAACCAGCTGCTGGATGATCCCGGCGTCAAGGTGGAGGTGGCCGGGGCGGAGAAGCCCCGGGGCGGGGCGGAGGCGGAGGACGACGAGCATCTGCGCCAGCGCATCCGGCTGGCGCCGGAAGCCTATTCCTGGGGCTCGGCCAACCGCTACCGGCTGGCGGCGATGACGGCGGCGGCCGACGCGGCGGACGTGCGGGTGATTTCGCCGCGTCCGGACGGCACGGTGCAGGTGGTGGTGCTGGGGAAAGACGGCGCGCCGTCGGCGGAAACCCTGCGCCGCGTCCGGACGGCGCTGGCGGACGACAAGGCCCGCATGATCAACGACAGGATAGAGGTGGTTCCGGCCGAGGTGGTGGATTACGCGATCCGGCTGGAAGTGGACGTACTGACCACCCGCATCCCGGATCTGGTGTGCCGGATGGCGAAGGAGCGCTGCCAGGGATACGCGGCCAACCTGGCCCGCCGGCTGGGCGGCGACATCGTGCCGTCGCAGATCAAGACCGCGCTGCACGACATCGACGGCTTGTACGACGTGCGGGTGCTGGAGCCGGCCGACAAGCGGGTGCTGTCCTCGTCCCAATGGCCGCGCTGCGCGGCGGTGGAGGTGACGCTGGGAAGGATGGTGAGCGATGGCTGAGCTGTTGGTTCCGCCGCTGGCGGGCGACGCGCGCGGCCGGGCTTTCGACGCGCTGTCGGCGCGCAGCGCCGGCTTCGACCTGGCGCCGGCGCTGATCTACCTGATCGACCAGGCCCCGGCCGAGCTGCTGCCCCTGCTGGCCGAGCAATTCAACGTGGTCGGCCCGTTGTGGGCCTACCTGGCCGATGACGCGGCCAAGCGGCGCGCGATCAAGGAGTCGGCGGCGTGGCACCGGGCCAAGGGCTCGCCTTGGTCGGTGGAGGTCGCGCTGTCGTGGGCGGGTTACGCGGCCAAGGTGGAGGACGCCGCCGCGCCGGCCACCCGCTGGGCGGAATTCCAGCTGGAGCTGGACGCGCCGGTGGATGGCGACGCCTTGCTGACGGTGCTGGAGCTGGCCCGTTTCGCCGCGCCGGCCCGCTCGCACCTGGCGCGGCTGTACGGCGGCTACGACCGCCGCGTGTTGAACGCGTCGAGCGGCGACCGCTGGTCGGATGCCTTCCTGTCGGATGATTCCGGCGTGTGGCGCGACGGCGTGCAGCTGAGCTTTGGCCGACGGCGGCTGTTGTTCGCGGCTTGCCCGGCGGCAGCCACCGGGTTGGGGCGCCGGCGCGCGCATGCGTCGCGCACGCTCTACCCGGACATGCTGCGCTATGGCACCGCCCACTTCGGCGACGCGCCGGTGCTCAACCATCCGGTGATGCGCAGCCGCCTGATCGGCCTGGGCAACAAGGAAGGGTTGCGCGATCCGGTGATCCTGGCCGGCAATCCGCCCTCGCCAAGCTGGACCGGAGGCTGGGACGAGCGGACATGGGGACGCTGGCTGCCGATGACGCCGCACCGGCGCACCGCCCGCGCCGCGCTGGTGCTGTCCGGCGACACGCGGCTGGGCGAGCCGAACACCCGCTTCGGCGGCTGGGCCGAAACCTCGTCCGGGCGCTTCATCTGGTCCGACTCCGCATGCAAATTGTCCGATTTCAACCCCGGCCGAACGCGTCTGGTCATCGAGGCGGTCGAGGTGGCGGCGCACGGCCTGGCGGCAGTCCGGCCCGACGATGGCGACGCGATGGGCGGGCGCACTACCCGACGTTCGTTGCACACCGGCCAGATCGACTGGCGCGGCGCGATCCGGATGGACGGCGGCCTGCGCTGGTCGGACCGGCCGCTGGCCGAGTCCACCGGTTGGCGGCTGGAGTACCGGCTGACTACCGGCGACACCGCCGGACTCGGCCCGCGCGCCGACCACTATGGCTGGCGCGGCCGCTGGGATGACCGGCGCTGGCGCGGCGATCTCTCTCTCACCCACCAAACCTTAACCACCTGAGGAAAACAACCTTATGGCAACCCTGACCCATAGCGGTCGCGCCGCGCTGGCTGCCGCGCTGGCGTCCCAGACCCTGCATTTCGCCTGGGGCATCGGCCAGGCGGCCTGGGACGACAAGCCCGTTCCCGAACCGATAGACGCCACGGCGCTGGTGTCGGAAGTGGGCCGCCGCCTGATCACCGAGGTGCGCTTCGTCACCGAAGACCCGGCCGGCGAAATCGTCGTCCCCACCGGCCGCTACCGCGTTTCCAACGATCCGACGCGCCATTTGCTGCTGCGCATCGCCTTCGAGTTCGGCGACGCGCCGGCCGCGGTGATCCGCGAAGTCGCCGTTTTCGCCGGCAGCAAGACCCAGCCTGATCTGCCGGCCGGCCAGCGCTACTTCACGCCGGACCAGATCGCCGCTCCCGGCATTTTGGTCGCGCTGGAGCGCATCACCCCCATCCATCGTTCGCCGGCCACCCGCGAAACCTTCGAACACGTCATCTCCCTGTAAGGATTGCAGCCATGTCCAACATGCCAGACGGTTACTACAACCGTTTCGATCCGGCCAAGCATTTCGACGCCCACCTGTTCCGGGCGAGCTATGCGGTGCAAGCGGCCGAGTTCAATGAAGTCCAGTCCAGCCTGTCCGCCCGCATCCAGGGCGTTGCCGACGCGATGTTCCGCGACGGCAACGTGGTGCGCGACGCCCGCGTCGTGGTCCATGCCGACAGCGGCCAGGCCGTTTGCGAGGCCGGCGCCGTCTATCTGAAGGGCGCGGTGCGCGGCGTGGCGCCCAAGCAGTTGACGATTCCCGTGGTCGGCGTGGTCGCCATCGGCCTGTATCTGCAGGAGTCGGTGGTGACCGAGCTGGAAGACCCCAGCCTGCGCGATCCGGCGGTGGGCGCGCGCAACTATCAGGAAGCCGGCGCCGCGCGGCTGAAGGTGGAGGCGGTATGGGGTTTCGCCGGCGACGGCCAGGCCGGCGAGTTCTTCCCGGTCTACCAGGTGGAGAACGGCGTGCTGCGCGCCAAGGAGCCGCCGCCGCAGCTGGACGGCGTCACCCAGGCGCTGGCGCGCTATGACCGCGACAGCTCGGGCGGCTCCTATGTGGTGTCCGGCCTGGCCGTGGCCGCCGCAGCCGATCTGCCCGGCGGCGAGCAGGTCTACACCGTCAGCGAGGGCCGCGCCCGCGTCAACGGCTACGGCGTGGAGCTCAGCACCTCGCGGCGCCTGGTTTATCCGGCCGCGGCCGATTTGCGGCCCATCGACAGCGAGCCGCATACCAGCGCCAACGCCGGCGCCCAGCGCATCAATGTCGACCGCGCGCCCATCGCCCTGATCAGCCAAGTGCGGATCACCAAGGAAGTCACCGCCACGCTGACCCATGGCGGCTATACCGGCGCTCAGGACCCGCTGCCGGACACTTCCGTGATCTCGGTGCTGGAAGTGAAGCAGGGCGGCACCGTTTATGCGGCCGGCACCGATTACAAGCTCAGCGCCGGCAAGCTGGACTGGAGCCTGCCGGGCAACGAGCCGGCGCCGGGCAGCACCTACACGGTTCGCTACCAGTTCATCGCCGCGGCGCAGCCCACACAGTCCGACGCCGCCGGCTTCACCGTGGAGGGCGCGGTGGCCGGCACCCTGGTGCTGGTCAGCTACAGCCAGAAACTGCCGCGCATCGACCGCCTGGCCATCGGCGCAGACGGCGAGCTGGTGTGGATCAAGGGCGTGGCCGCCGACTGGAATCCGCAGCCGCCGGCGGTGCCGGCGTCCTTGCTGCCGCTGGCCTCCATTGTCCAGACCTGGACCCGGGACCGCGCGGTCAGCAATGACGGCGTGCGGGTGGTGCCGATGTCCGACCTGGCCGGGCTGCAAGGCCGGCTGGACCGCATGGCCGAGCTGATCGCCCAGCAGCGGCTGACTTCGGACGCCCAGCTGCGCGAAGCCGGTGCCAAGAAGGGCCTGTTCGTCGATCCTTTCCTGTCCGACGGCATGCGCGACGCCGGCATCGTCCAGGCCGCAGCCATCGTCGGCGGCGAGCTGACCCTGCCCATCGCCGCCAGCGCCGCTTCGGTGCCCAACGATGTGTCCGACCGGACCAGCCTGGCCTTCAGCCTGGTTCCGGCGCTGGAGCAGCCGATGCGCACCGGCAGCATGAAGATCAACCCCTATCTCGCCTTCGACCCGCTGCCGGCCGCGGTGACGCTGACCCCTGCGCTGGACCGTTGGACCGAGCTGCAGACCAGCTGGGCCAGCCCGCTGACCGAGCGCCTGACGGTGGGCAGCGGCAACCGCTCCAGCGTCAGCCAGACCACCACCGACGCGCTGCTGTCCACCAGCCGCAAGCCGATCGAAACCCTGCGCTCCATCGAGGTGCGTTTCAACGTGTCCGGCTTCGGCCCCAACGAAGCCCTGTCCAGCCTCAAGTTCGACGGCATCAGCGTCGCGCCCGCCGCCCAGTAAGGAGAAACCATGCCTCTCAATGCCAATAGCGCCGGCCTGCTCGCCGGCAAGTTCACCATCCCGCCCGGCGTGCCGGCCGGCGTCAAGCGCGTCGAGTTCGTCGGCGCCGGCGGCAGCCGCGGCGAGGCGGTCTTCGTCGGCCAGGGCGAGCTGCAGACCGAGCTGCGCCGGCAGATCACCCGCATCACCGAAACCCGCTGGCAGGTGGACCCGCTGGCGCAGACCTTCACGCTGAACGCCGACACCCAGCTGGGCGGCATCGAGCTGTGGTTCACCGCCAAGGGCGCCAGCCCGGTGGCGGTGCAGATCCGCGAAACCACCACCGGCGTGCCGTCCCGCTCGGTGCTGGCCGAAGCGCATCTGCAGTCGGCCGACATCGTCCTGTCCGGCCCCACCCGCATCCAGTTCGCCGCGCCGGTGAACCTGCAGGGCAGCGTCGAATACGCGCTGGTGGTGCTGTGCGACGACGCCGACGCCGCGCTGGCCATCGCCGAGCTGGGCAAGTGGGACAACAGCGCTAGCCGCTGGGTGACCAGCCAGCCTTACCAGGTGGGCGTGCTGCTGTCGTCCAGCAACGCTAGCAGCTGGACCGCGCACCAGGACCGCGACATGGCCTTCCGTCTGCTGGCCGCCAGCTACGCGGTGACCGCCAGAACGGTAGACCTGGGCAAGATCGACGTGAAGAACGCCACCGACCTGATGCTGCTGTCGCTGTCCGATAGCCCGTCCGCCGCCGCCCGCGTCGAATACAGCCTGGGCCTGCCCGACGGCAGCGCGGTGCAGGTGGCCGACGGCCAGCCGGTGCGCCTGCCGGCCCCGCTGAGCGGGCAGGTTGGCGTCTCGGCCCGCCTGCTCGGCACCGAGAGCGCGTCCCCGGTGCTGTTCCCCGGCACCCAGCTGGTCAGCGGCCAGATCGCGCAGAGCGCCGACTACGTCAGCCGCGCCATTCCGGCCGGCGTCAACGCCCGGGTGCGGGTGGTGTTCGACGCGCTGATCCCGGCCGGCGCCAGCGTGACGGCTGCCGCCTCCGGCATCGACGACGGCGATGTTTTCCAGGCTGTGGCCTACCAGGGCAGCAAGCCGCTGGGCGATGGCTGGATGGAAATGACGCACGAGCTGGCTTCCATCAGCGAGGCGATGCTCCGGGTCAAGCTGACCCTGTCCGGCAACAGCGCCGCCCGGCCGCGCGTGCGCAATCTGCGCGTGATCGTGCTGTAAGGGAGGGGAGATGGACAATCAGACCCCCCATCTGAACCTGCCGCTGCCGAATCCCGGCAACAGCCTGGCCGAGGACGTGCTGCGCATACGCGACGCCTTCACGGCGCTGGACCAGAAGATGGCCAGCCTGGACGCGCTGTTGTCCAGCGACGACCTCAACCTGGACACCGTGCAGGAACTGGTGGCCGCCTTCAAGCGCGCCCGCAGCGACATCGACGCCGCCGCCGCCCAGTTCGTCGATCGCAAAAACGCGGTCGACGCCCAGCTGTTAACTCTGACTGCGCTGGCCGGCGCGGGCCTGTAAACCCGGAGGAACCATGTCAAAAGATTTGCAGGAGTACCGCGCGCAATACCTGGCGCGGATCAAAAGCCAGCTGCTGGGCGCCGATCTCGGCAACGCCGGCGCCACCGATCTGGTGATGCAGTCGGCGCTGCTCAGGGCGCACAGCCTGGTCAGCAGCCTGGATCTGCAGGACATCGACTACTTGCGCGACATGAACGGCGCCGCGCTGGAAAACTATCTGCAGCAGGCGGGGAACCGCGCGCGCTTCGAGCAGCAGCTGGCCTCCGCCGGCGTGATGCCGTCCATCGTCTCCAGCGCCGCCATCATGGCCGGCGTCGCCGACAGTCCGACGGCGATGAGCGCGGTCGCCGGCAGCGCGCCGGCGATGACGGCCATCGTCGGCAATGCGCCTATCACCAACCTGCTGCTTGGCAACGCCACCGCGATGAAGGCGGTGGCCGCCAGCGCGGTGGCCATGGTCGCCGTGATCGCCTCTCCGGCGGCGATGGCGGTCGTGGCGGTGTCGTCGACGGCGATGGCCGCGATGGCGGCGTCGACGACCGGGATGGCAGCCTTGCTGGCGAACGCGTCGGCGTGGACGAGCGTCGTGTCGTCGCCGGTTGCGATGGCAGCAGTCGCGACATCATCGACGGCGATGTCTGTTTTGCTGGCTAACCTGTCTGCGTGGGCGATCGTCGTGTCGTCGCCGACTGCGATGGCAGCCTTGGCGGCATCGTCAAGCGCGATGGCTGCGGTGGTCGCATCGTCAGCGGCAATGGCCGCGGTAGTGGCGTCATCGGTGGCCATGACGGCCGTGGCGGCATCGTCAATCGCGATGTCGGCGGCGTTGGCCTCGCCAGCGGCGATAGCCGCGGTGGTGGCGTCGCCGGTGGCGATGGCTGCTGTGGCGGGATCGTCAACGGCGATGAATGCAATGGCGGCATCGCAGGCTGTCATGACGGCGGTGGTGGTGACCCCTGCTGCGTTGGCGGCCGTAGTCGCATCGCTGGCTGCGATGACGGCAGTGGCGACATCATCGGTTGCAATGGCTGTGATGGTTGCATCATCGGCGGCGATGGCGGCGGCGTCGTTGTCGTCGGTTGCAATGACGGCGATAGCATCGACAGCGATGGCTTCGGTGATCGCATCGCCGACAGCGATGGCTGCGGTGTTGGCATCGCCGACGGCGATGGCTGCGGTGGTGGCGTCCCAACCTGCGATGACGGTCGTTGCCGCATCTGCGGCAACGATGTCCGCCTTGCTTAGTTCCGCGGTCGCCCGCGCCGCCATCTGGGCCAGCGCCACGGCTCTGGCCGCGATTCAGAACGCGCCTTCGGCGGTGCTCGATGCGCTGCAGACTCATCCGCAGGTCAGCATGATGAACAACAACCCATCCAACCTCACCGCCGTCTTTGTCAGCGGCAAGAGCATGACGCTGCGCGTGAAAAATGCCAGCGGCAACGACACGAACTACATGCGTACCTTGGCTGGCGGTTCCGGCGCTGGCGACGATGTATTCACTACCACCAACGCTTGGGCCCCTCGGGTGAGGGCCTACAACAACCTGTGCCATTACACCTGGACCAGCAATTTCCCGTTCCAGGCTTACGTGGTGAACATGAACTAAGGAATGGCCGACATGCAAAAAGCGATCATCGATCTCAACGTCAACGCCATCGTTGGCATCGCCAACGCCGGCGCGACGGCGGAAAAAAATCAACTACTGCTGGATCTGCCGGAGGACTTCCAGTCAGCAGACATCGCCGAGTGGGCCTATGACGGCAAGGGTCTAGTCCGCGACCCGTCAGCGTTCCTCAAACAGGCCAAGTCGGCCCGCAAGGCCCGCATCAAGCTGGAGGCCGCCCACCTGATCGAGGCCGATGATTGGAAGCTGCAGCGCGCCCGCGAGCGCGAGGCCGCCGGCTGGGGCACCCTGGCCGAGGTGGACGCGGCGCTGGCCGAGCGCGAGGCGATCCGCCGCTCGTCCAACGCCGCCGAGCAGGCGGTGGATGCGCTGACCGACGCGGCGAGTGTGCAGGCTTTCGTCTGGGCGGTCGACGTCGCTGTCGCCGCTCCGCGCCGGATGACGCACAAGCAGTTCATGGCGCGCTTCACCGACGCGGAGATCCAGGCGATGCTCAAGGCCTTCGGCGACAATCCGGCGCTGCGGCCCTGGTGGGAGCGCTTCACCCTGGCGCGCGACATCAGTCTGGATGACGCGGTCACCCAGAACGGCGTCCAGGCGCTGGAGGCCGCCGGCCTGATCGGCAAGGGCCGGGCCGCCGAAGTGCTGGCCAGCGGCCCGGCCGCGGTCTGATCGGACCATCCCGCTCATCTGTTCCTTCGCCTTGCCCGGCGCGCCTCTTTTAACGGGGCGCGCCATTTCCCCAGCCCGTCCGCATCCGGATGGCGGACTCAACCCACTCTCCTCCAAGCGCCGCCGCCACCCCCGCTGAAAACGGGCGGGTTTCCACTCCGTTCCTAATCCGGTTTAAAAGCCCCGCCGGCGGCGCTTTGGCACCATAAGGCCATGACACAGCTAACCGACATCTCATCCCTGCACTGGCAGCCGGCGCTGCAGCCGCGCGATGCCAGACCCGGCGCCGGCGTCGCCGACATCGTCGAGAACCTGGACGACATCCACCAGGCCTTGCGGATCATCCTGGGCACGCCCAAGGGCAGCGATCCGTTGCGGCCGGAGTTCGGCAGCGACCTGTTTCGCTATCTGGATTACCCGGTGGACCGCGCCCGCCCGCATGTGGTGCGGGAGGCGGTGGCGGCGATCAGCCATCCGCTGTACGGCGAGCCGCGCATCCAGCTGCTGAAGGTGCTGTTCAGCATCGAGGCCGACGGCGGCGCGCACTTGTGCGCGCAATGGAAGCTGGCCGACGGCGTGATCCGCGAAACCGAACTCAGGCTGTGAATCTAGGACAAGAGCCATGAATCAGACGACGACCGACCTTCCGAAGTTTATCGACGACGATCCGCAGCAAATCACCAACGAGCTGATCACCGCCTACCAGAACATGGCCGGCAAGACGCTGTATCCGGGCCAGGTGGAGCGGCTGCTGATCGACCTGATCGCCTACCGCGAAAGCGTGGCCCGCGCCGTCTTCAATGACGCCGGGCGGCAAAACCTGGTGGCCTTCGCCCGCGCGCCGATGCTGGACTACCTGGGCGAGCTGGTGGGCGTCACCCGCTTGCCGGCGCAGCCGGCGCGCAGCAAGGTGAGCTTCACCTTCGCGGCCGGCGCGCCGCAGACGGTGGTCATCAAGCGGCAGACGCTGGTGGCCGGCCGCGGCGACATCCAGTTCCAGACCATCGATGAGGCGGTGGTGAACATCCTGAAAGACCAGGAGGTGCCGGTGACGCTGGCCGTGGTGGCGGTGGAGCCGGGCATGGACGGCAACGGCCAGGAGCCGGGCGCCATCAACCAGCTGGTGGACGACCTGAGCGTGAGCGTGGCCGTCAGGAACACGGAAGTCAGCGCCGGCGGCGCCGACGCCGAGGACGACGAGCGGCTGCGCCAGCGCATCCGCCTGGCGCCGGAATCGTTCAGCGTGGCAGGCAGCGCCGCCGCCTATCGCCACCACGCGCTGCGCGCCGACCAAAGCATCGTCGATGTGGCGGTGGTCAGCGCCAACAATCTGGAAGAGGGCGGCAAACCGGAGGATGTGCCGCAGCCGGGCGAAGTCTGGCTGTATCCGCTGGTGAGCGGCGGGCTGCCCAGCGACGACCTGCGGGCCAAGGTGGCCAACACCTGCAGCGCCGATCGCGTGCGGCCGCTGACCGACAGGGTGTCGGTGAAGCCGCCGGTGGAGTTCGCCTACCAGGTGGCGGCCAGCTTGCAGCTCTATGCCGGCTCCGACGCCAAGCAGGTGCTGCAGCGCGCGCAGGATGCGCTGCAAGCCTACCTGCAAACCCAGCAGGCCAAGCTGGGCAACGACATCGTGCCGTCGCAGCTGGTGGCGGCGCTGTCGGTGCCGGGCGTGTACCAGGTGAATCTGCAGCAGCCGGCCGCCGTCCAGAAAGTGCCGTCCTACGGCTGGGCGCACTGCACCAACGGCATCGCGGGCCTGACCGTGGACAGCCTCAACAATGGCTAAGGACGCGACGCCGGGCCTGTTGGCGCGGGACGCCCGCTTAGGCCCGCTGGCCGAGCTGACCCGCCGCCTGGGCGTGCCGCGCGGGGACGAGGCCAATCCGCAGACGCAAGGCCGCTTCGACACCCTGGATCTGCTGGTCAACCTGGTGGACTGCGCGCAGCCCAAGCTGCTGCCGCTGCTGGCCGAGCAGTTCCACGTGTCCGGCGACGAAGGCTGGCTCTTGGCCGCCGGCGAGACGCAGCAGCGCGAGCTGATCAAGCGCGCGATCGAACTACACCGCTACAAGGGCACGCGCTGGGCGGTGAACGAGGTGTTCCGGGTGCTGGGCATCGAGATTGAGCTGAAAGAGTGGTGGGAGCAGCCCGGCTCCAGCCAGCCTTATACCTTCGAGCTCACCGCCTGGGCCAATGACAACCTGATGTCGGATCAGGCGCTGCTCAATCCAGAGTTGTATGCCCGGTTGAGGCGAATGATCGAGCATGTCAAACCCGCGCGCAGCAGTTACGGCTTCAAGATCGGTGCGGTATTCAACCAGTCGTTGCGTTGGGCCGGCGCCATGCGGGGGAGGGCGCTGAACCGCAACGGCGCCGAGTGTCGGCCGAATCCGGCCAAACCTTTATCGCAGCCGCTGCGCTTTGCTGGTGTTTTGGCACCGTTGGCGGTGGCGCGTTTTCCAATGGAGATGAACCGCGATGAGCAGTAGCCCATTGATTCCGCAGATCCTGGATGGCGGCTTGGCCGCGATTCAGCTGGCCAGCCATGACGGCGTCCAGCTCAGGATCACCCATGTCGCGCTCGGCGATGCCGGCTACCAGCCGGATGCGGGCCAAACCGGTTTGCGCAACGAGATCGTTCGTTACCCGATCGCCGATGGCCAGAGCCAGGGCCCGCGCCAGCTGCATCTGACCGCGTTGGCCAGCGACCAGACCGAATTCTGGGTGCGCGAGGTGGCTTTCATCCTGGAAGGCGGCCAGCCGCTGGCTATCTGGTCCGATCCGAAGCAGGCGCTGGCTTACAAGCAGGCCGGACTGGAGTTGCTGCTGGCCTTCGACCTGACCCTGTCCGGCGTGCCGGCGGGCAGTGTGACGGTCCAGTCGACCGGCGCCGGCTTGAGTCTGGCGCTGGGCGAGGAGCTGGCTAGCCTGGGCGCGGCGCAGATAGACGAGATGGCGCGCGGCCTCAAACGCGATGGCGAGCTGAGCGCGCAGCAGCTGCGCCAGGAGCGTGCCGAACAAGCCCTGGCCGTCCACGATGGCCGCCTGAACCGGCATGACGATGCGCTGTTGAACCTCGACCGGCGCGGCCAGCAATACCGCGACGATCTGGCCGAACTGGCCACTGCCCAGGCTGCGGCGTTGATCCAGCTGCAATGCCTGACCCTGCAACGCAGTGTTTTGAATCCCAAGTGAAGGAGAGACCATGAGTCTGGAGCAACAGGTCGCCGCCCTGGTGACGGCATCGAATAATCTGACCAGCACCGTCGCCGGCAAGCAAGCCGACATCGACGCCAAGGTGGCGGCCAAGACGGCTGAGCTGGATGCGTGGCGGCAGAACGCTCGCAACGAGATGACGCTGCCGTTCCGTTATAGCGTGGAGGTCGGGGGGGATGCTAATACCTACTATCCTGTTCCGATCTGGGCTAGCCCGTATGAAAAATGCGGCAGGCTGGTGATCTTTCGTGATTACAACGCAGCACATCCGTCTTCGCTTGGTACTGACCATGTTGCCGGACTGTTGCTGGAACTGTCGATTCGTGGTTCCGCTTGGTCTGACTTCTGGATGACAAGGGCTGAATACTATGGTTTCGCCTATCACCAAGCTGTCGCCAAGGTGCGCACGGATTTGATTGGCCGCGTGGTTTGGCTGCGCGGAGGCGGCATGCATTATGACTTCCTGGCTGATTTTGACTTGGGCCAAGGTAAGTTGTATGGAGGAACGGAGGGGCTGAAGCCCTTGATGCAGCCGGATTCTATTTTGTACCCGGATGCGGCAGCGCCATACAAAGGAGGTGGGGTCAAGGTATCCCCGTTGACGACTGTCGATCCGATCTGGAGCTCCGCCATCTCCATTCCTAGCCCGATTGCCAATATTTAAGGAGCTGTCATGCTGCTGCGTTCCGTGCAAACCCCGCGAGGGGAGATTTTGAATGTATCTGAACAGGAGGCGCGGGATGTTTTTGGCGCCAGCGAACAGGCGATTGCCGATGCGCGCAAAGCGACTGTTCTGCAAACTTTGCGTATTGAGCGTGATGAACGGTTGCGCGCTTGCGACTGGACCCAGGTGCAGGATGTCGCACTGACGGCCGATCAGAAGGCAACATGGGTCAAATACCGCCAAGCGTTGCGCGATTTGCCCGAAACCATCGCCGATGTGGGCCAGATCGCCTGGCCGCAGCTTCCCGCCTGAGCTACCGGCCACATACTGGCTGGTATGGTTTGATGCAGTAAGGCTGATGCATGGCGGCGGCCCACTTCCGTCATGCCCACACTAGACTTGATTTTGCCGTCGGGCTCAGCTTGATGCCCGGCGGTCCCCCTCTGTTTTGTCAAAACAGGGCTTCCCGCGCCCTTGTCACTGCTCCCCCTCTTGGCTTATTCCTCTGTTGTTTCTGATTTTTATCCCGCTTGATCTCTAGGTTTTCCGCTTGGCGGTTTCCGTTCCCTTTCTTGCTTGGGCCATGCTGGTCTTCTGGCCCATCCCTGCTTTTCTCTCCTGGCTTCAAGGAGCCTGTCCATGTCCCTTCTCCCTGTTTCCGAACCCGGCGCACGCGTCCCTTCAAGCACTCTTGATTTCCATTCTGTGAAGTTGCAACAGGATGTTCAGCCAAGTCTCGAACCTGTGATTCCGCAGCCGGCATCCCTCCATTGCGTTTGCCGTTCGCTGGCCGTGCTGCGAGTAGCTATGCACGCCCGCTGACTTCTCTCCGGCGGCCGTTCCGCCGCCATTCCTCCCTTCCCATCTACGGACCGCGCAGGCGCTCCGTCCCACCTCTCATCCCCGTTCAAACACAAGGAGGTCTCCATGCATCTGCAACCCGGCCTTCGCCCGCGCCGTCAAGCGGCGACGGGCGGATATTCCCAGCCAGGAGGCGCGCGCGATGACTGACGCCGTTCCCTCCATCCTGGCGCGCGACCAGCGCTTCGGGCCGCTGTCCCAGCTCACCGAGCGGGTGTCGGGCCTTGATCTGTCGGTGTTCCTGGTCAACCTGATCGACACCGTGCAGCCGGACGTGCTGCCGCTGCTGGCCGAGCAATTCCATATCCACGGCGAGGAAGGCTGGACGCTGGCCGAGTCCGACGACGCACGCCGCGCGTTGCTGCACAGCGCCAACGAGCTGCACCGCTACAAGGGCACGCCGTGGGCGATACGCGAGGTGATCCGCCGCCTGGGCCTGGGCGAGGTTGGGCTGATCGAGGGCCTGGCCGGCCAGCGCCGCGACGGCCTCATCCGCCGCAACGGCTACTACGTCCATGGCGACCCGAACAGCTGGAACCAATACCGGGTGCTGCTGAACCAGCCCATCACCAACGACCAGGCCGCCCAGCTGCGCCGCATGCTGGCGCTGTACGCGCCGGCGCGTTGCCAGCTGGCCAGCCTGGAGTACCAAGCTGTGGCCAACCGCCACAACGGCGTCATCCGCCGCAACAAGCAATTCAACCGAGGGACTGCCTGATGGCCAATCTGCAAGAAAAATCCGCCTGGGAACCGGGTATTTATCAACTGGAAACCTCCGACCCGGTATTGGCCGGGCCGGATGGGGTGGACAACGTGCAAGCCAAGCAGTTGGCTAACCGCACCGCCTATCTGAAAAAACAGATAGATGATCTGGTTTCCGGCGCGCTGGTGGCGGAGTTCGCCGATAGGCTGAAAACGCCGCGCAACATCGCGATGACTGGCGACGGCAATTGGAACGTGATGTTCGATGGCAGCGGCAACGCCAGCGCGGCGATGACCCTGCGCGATAGCGGCGTGGCGCCGGGCAGCTACGGCATGGTGACCGTGGATGGGAAAGGACGGGTCACCGCAGGCCGGCAAATGGCCGGCGACGACGTGCCGGCGCACGACTGGAACAAGATATCCACCGGCAAGCCGACCACGCTGGCGGGGTATGGCATCGGCGATGCCGCCAGCAAGAACGATTTGCAAACTGCGGTTAATGGCCTGGTGGCCGGCGCGCCGGCCAACTTGAACACGCTGCAGGAGCTGGCGGCGGCGGTGAACAACGACCCCAAGTATTCGGCGACGGTGGACGGCAAGCTGACGGGCAAGGCGGACAAGGCGACGACGCTGGCGGGGTACGGCATCACGGATGGGGCCAGTAAATCTGATTTGAAGGTGGCTGTGGATGGCATCGTTTCCGGTGCGCCGGGCGCGTTGAATACCTTGCAGGAACTGGCGGCCGCCCTGGGCAATGACGCCAACTACGCGGCATCGATGACCAAGATGCTGGCAGGCAAGGCCGACAAGGCGACTACGCTGGCCGGCTACGGCATTGCCGATGCCGCCAGCGCTAACGATCTGGCCAAGGTGGCGGCCAGAGTGAATGGCCGTCGGATGATACGCGTGCGCGCGGGTGGCTATTCGGCGAAAAATGGCGTTTCCGGGGTTGAGATCGACGGGGTGGGCGTAGGACCTGTGGCCCGCAGTTACAACATGGTGCAGTTGGATGCTGCCGGAGCAGTCAGCCGTTCCGCCACATTCGATGTGTGCGGCGGGAATGGCCAGGACAAGGCTGCGGCGGATTGGCTCAATGCGGCTCCGGATGGCGCGACGGTAATTGTTTACACCTGGGATGAGCCGCAGGGCAATCGCCTGACTGGCGGCCTGCCGCAGGCGCTGTATCGCTGCGGCGCCAGCAGCGCGGTGTTTGCCAGCGACAAATTCCAGTATCGCAGCGCCTATTTGTTGATAGGCCGGGCGGGATGTGGCGAAGGCCAGGGCCTGGAGCGATATCGAGGGGACAAGGCGGACAGTGCCGATGCGCAGTTGGACGTGGTGTTCGAGCTGGTGAATGGCTTGCCTTTGCTGAGCGGTGGGCAGGTCAGCGGCGCTGCCGCGCCGACGGGGCAAGTTGCCTATTTCTCCATGCCGAATGCTCCTGATGGTTGGCTGAGGGCGAATGGCGCCCAGGTTTCCCAGTCCACTTACGGCAATCTGTACGCGGCGATTGGCCAGACCTTCGCTCCGGTGGATCCCGCCGTTCAAGCGATGCTGAGGCTGGATGCCGCGGACACCCTGCTGGACCGCGTCTGGAACAAGCAACTGATTGTGTACGGCGGCACGGACATGTCCACCGAGCAGGCCAAGTTTGGCGGCGCCAGCCTGAAGACTGTGGCTGGCGGCGGTTATGCGACCTTCGGTCTGACTGACGCGTTCAATGCCAATGCCTTCACCATCGAGGGCTGGCATTATCCGACTTTCGCCGGAACCGGTGGATCCAACGGTTATAGTGCGGCCTGGGTCGTCAGCATGAATGCTTCCAGCGTGGCGGGCGAAATCACTGTAGCCATCGACCGGGCTAGCCGCGCGCCGATGGTTTGGCTGAGCAATGGCGGCAATTTCTTTGCGAACGCTGCGTTGGGTACGGCCGGCGTCTTCGCTTCGCCGCGCTGGTATCACATCGCCTTCAGCTATGACGGAGCCGCTTACCGCCTGTTTGTCGACGGCGCGCAAGTTTGGAGCCTGGCCAGCGCGACCCGAGTGACGATTCCGGACAATACGCTGGTGTTCGGCGTGGATGGCAGCTCGCCGGGGATCGCCGGCTCGGCCACCGCTTACTATCAGGACTGGAAAGTCAGCAAAGTGTGCCGTTATGCCGGCAATTTCGCGCTGCCGACTGCCCAAGCGGGTTATCAGCTTGCCTCGGATGCCGGGAAGTTCTATTTGCCCAATTTGTGCGGCGAATTCATCCGTGGCTGGAGCGACAGCCGCAAAGATGTGGAAAAGCGGGCATTCGGTTCATGGCAAAAGGGAACGCTGACTTTTTCGGATCCAACACTGGGCGCGATTTGCGTAGGCACGCCAATTCATGCGACCGATAACGCGCTAGATGGATATCAAGACTTAGGCGCGGATCCGGTCAGCAAGCTGTGGTATCAGATGAGCCGAGCCTGGATTCCTGGCCAGGAAGTTCATCCTGATTTGGATAGCAATGGCTGGAATTTTGGCTATGGTTCCACCCGCCCCCGCAACATCGCCCTGCTCGCCTGCGTCAAATACTGAGGAGATTCGCCATGCAGCAACAGAAAATCGTTTACAGCTATCACCCGCAAACCGGCGAGTATTTGGGCCTGGCGTCGGCGGATCGCTCGCCGCTGGATGCGGAGGAGGTCTGGCTGATCCCGGGTTTCACAAGCGAGCAACAGCCGCCGCAGGCAGGAGAGCGTCAGGTTGCTGTTTTCTGCGATGGCGCGTGGGCCTTGCAGGTTGATTGGCGCGCTACGCCGTTGTGGAGCAAACAGACGGCTCAGCTGGTCATGCCGAAAATCGGCGATACGCCGGACAGCCTGAATGCCACGATGCAGCAACCTCCTGCTTTCGCCGTGTGGAAGGACGATGCATGGATGGTGGACGACGCGGCGCAACGGGCGGCCCAGACGGCGGCGGCGCAATTGCGGCAACAGCAGCGGTTGTCAGCGGCTTTGCAGTTGCGCAAGCCTTTGGAGGACGCGGTGGAGTTGGGCATCGCCAGCGCTGCGGAACAGGCCAAGCTGGCGGAGTGGAAACGCTACTGCGTCGATTTATCCCGCCTGCCGCAGCAAGCAGGTTGGCCGTCGCTGGCGGACAGCGCATGGCCCGCGCAGCCCGCCTGAGCATCTCGCCGGATAGACGGAAGTCGTCAACCCCTTTCCTAAATCCCGTTCCAATCCGCGCGCCGCGCGCTTGGGCACCATGTCGTCCTGACCGGAAAGCCGGCCTCTGTCTGAGGCCGGTTTTTGCCGCGCACCTGGCGCGGCTCAGGCGTTTGGACGGGAAGGCATGCGTTCATCGCCACGGTCTTGATTTCGCTTCTGCCGCCTGCGGGTCGGCAGTTCATCACTATTCATGACCGTGAGGAATGACATGGCCAATCTGCAGGAAAAGCTGTTTTGGGAGCCCGGCATCTATCAACTGGAAACCTCCGACCCGGTGCTGGCCGGGCCGGACGGCATTGACAATCTGCAAGGCAAGCAGCTTGCCAACCGCACCGTCTATCTGAAAGACCAGGTCGAGCAACTAGCGAGCGGCAAGCAACCTGCCGGCAACGCGGCCAAGCTGAGCGCCGCGCGCAAGATCGAGGCGACCGGCGACGGTAGCTGGAATGTCGTCTTCGATGGCAGCCGCGATGTCAGCGGCCAACTGACGCTGCGCGACAGCGGCGTGGAGCCGGGCGATTACGGCATCGTGACCGTGGATGCGAAGGGCCGCGTTACCAAGGCTAGGCAAATGACCGGCGACGACGTGCCGGCGCATGACTGGAGCAAGATATCCACCGGTAAACCGACCACGCTGGCAGGGTATGGTATTGCAGATGCGGCTAGTAAGGATGCCGGTAACCGAGTGTGGGCCACTGCCTTTCGCGCAAGTAAAGGTTTGCCGTCGGGAGATGACTCTAGCTCAGGTTTTGCATTCGGTTCGGATGGGGATACTGGGCTATTTGCTGATACATCGGGTAGCAGTGCCAATATGGGAACAAATAATCTATTCCTGCACATTGACTCGACGCGAGTATTTCAAGTTAGCAACGCAGGCCGGGTATGGACTTCATCTTATGGGTTTTTAGACGATAAGTTTGCGTCGAAGGTGGATGCATTCCGCACGCAAGGTCAACCAATGGATAAGGTGGACTGGAATACTCTGCTTGAGCCTGGCGTTTATTCTATTGTTGATACGACTTTTAATGGACTAAACGCTCCTCCAGCTAGTTATTTCTGGGGGACGTTGCAAGTTATGCGGGGTAGTCCAAGAGGAAGTGTTGGTGGAGTTACACAAATCTATACAACGCATGGTGGAATGTCTGTTTGGCTACGCACAGCCTGGAATGATCAGGCCTGGCAGCCATGGCAGCAACTCTGGCACAGCGGCAACCTGGTTTTCTCCGGTGTGATGGAGGGGAATGGTTACCAGCGGTTGCCCAGCGGCCTGATCATCCAGTGGGGGCAGGGGAGTTTATTGGCAACATTAGGACTGCCGAGTAGTTTTAACAGCCCGCTATTCACGACGGGCGAGATCACATTCCGGACGAGCTTCCCATCGGCATGCTTCTCCATCATGGTCAACGGCAATGAGAATAGTGTCAACAGCCAGACACAAGAAGGCTATTTCTGGGTAGGGGGGCGATCAAAGGAAAAGGCGACGATTGGTTATACCCAGACATTTGGCTCTTCCGGCGTGGGCGAAAGAACGGCATTCGACTGGATCGCGATTGGATATTGATAACTGAGGAGAGCGAAATGACGATTTTTTATTCTGCCGGAACGGGTGGTTTCTACGATAGCGAGATCCATGGAGAAGGCTACCCCGCGGATGTCGTCCAGGTGGAGGTCTCTGTGTATGAGGCGCTGTTTCGCGGTCAGGAGGCGGGCAAGCTTATCCAGTCGGATGGCAATGGTTGTCCGGTCCTGGTTGACGGCCCGGCGCTGTCCATCGAGCAGCAGCGCCAAGCCAGAATAGCGCGCTGCCAAGGTGAGATCGGTCGGCTGGAGACCGATCAGCATCGAGCGGTAAGAGAGCTTCTCACTTTGATGCTGGGCGGCGCGGTACCTGCGGATGCGCTAAGGACCGAGGCGGGGCAGAAGTTGCAGCAGGTAGATACCGCTATTGCCCGGTTGCGCGCCATGATGGAGCGGATTGGCAAGGCGCAGACGGTGACGGAGCTGGATGAGGTAGTTTGACGGAAGACTTGTTGTCGTTAGTTATAAAAAAACCTGCCGGTCTCCTGGCAGGTTTTTCCATTCAAGCAGCGGGAAAACGTTACCGCTTCTCCCCCTCCCACCCCCCGCCCAGCGCCTTGTAGACGCCGATGGTGGTGTTGAGTTTGTCCAGCTTGGCGTTGACCAGGTTCAGCTCGGCCTGGAAGCTGTTGCGCTGCGCGTCCAGCACGTCCAGGTAGCTGGCGTAGCCGTTGTCGTAGCGCAGGCCGGCCAGCTTCAGCGTGCGGTTCAGCGCCGTCGCCTGGGTGGTTTGCGCCTGCAGGATGTCGCGGGAGGCGCTGTTGGCGGACAGCGAATCCAGCGCGTCCTTGAACGCCGACTGCACCGTCTTTTGGTACTGCGCCAGCGCCTGCTTCTGGCCGGCCGTCGCGGCGTCCACGTTATAGCCGGTGGCGCCGAAGTTGAAGATAGGCGCGGCCAGGTTGCCGGCGAAGCTCCAGGTGCGGGTGGGGCCGGTGAACAGGCTGTCCAGCGACAGGCTCTGCGAGCCCAGCGCGCCGGTCAGGTTGATGCTGGGGAAGTAGGCGGCCTTGGCCACGCCGATGCGGGCGTTGGCGGCGATCAGCTGCTGCTCGCTGGAGGCGACGTCGGGCCGGCGCTCCAGCAGGCTGGACGGCAGGTCGGCCGGCACGTCGGGCGGGCTGGCCAGGCTGTTGATGTCCTTGCCGCGGATCAGGCTGTTGTCGACCAGCTGTTTGGGGCTGTGGCCCAGCAGCACGCCGAGCGCGGTTTCGGTCTGCTCCAGCGAACGGGCGAACTGCGGCACGGAGGCGCGGGCCGACGCGGCCTCCACCTCGGCCTGGCGCTGGTCCAGCTCGGAGATCAGGCCGCCGTGAAAGCGCTTGGTCTGCAGTTTCAGCGATTCCTCGCGGCTTTGCAGCGTGCGCTTGGCGATGTCCAGCTGGGCGTCCAGCGCCCGCATCTGGAAGTAGGTTTGCGCCACCTGGGCCGCCAGCGACAGCTGGGCGGCGTCGCGGTCATAGCGGCTGGCCTGGTAACTGGCGCGCGCCGCCTCGTTGCTGCGGCGCAGCTTGCCCCACAGGTCCAGCTCCCATGAGGCGGTCAGGTTGGCGGCGCGGACGTCGTTGACCAGCGGCGCGCCCGGGGTGGCGAGCTGCTGCGAGGTGCGGCCGCTCTGGTAGCCGGCGTTGGCGTTAAGCTGAGGCAGCAGCGCCGCGCGGGCGATGCCGGCCTGCGCCGCGGCCTGATCGACGCGGGCGGCGGCGGCCTGCAGGTCGAGGTTGCTCTTGACGGCTTCCTCGATCAGCTGGTTCAGCACCGGGTCGTCGAAGCGTTTCCACCAGTCGGCGTCCACCGCCGGCGCCTGGGCGCCGGCCTGGGCCTCCGGCAGCTCGACCTTGGGCCGGCTGTAGTCGGGGCCCACCGCGCAGGCGGATACGGCCAGCGCCAGCAAGGTGGGGATCAGGGCCCGCTTAAGCATCTGCGTTTCCTCCGGCCTCGGCGTTTTGCTGAGGCTTGTTCTGTTTGCTGAGCTTCATGATCAGGATGAAGAACAGCGGAATGAAGAAGGTGGCGATGAAGGTGGCGGCCAGCATGCCGCCGATCACGCCGGTGCCGATCGAGTGGCGGCTGGCGGAGCCGGCGCCGCTGGAAATGGCCAGCGGCACGCAACCCAGCACGAAGGCCAGCGAGGTCATCACGATCGGGCGGAAGCGCAGGCGGGCGGCTTGCATCGCTGCGTCCACCGCTTCCATGCCTTCCTCCATCTGCTGCACCGCGAACTCGACGATCAGGATCGCGTTCTTGGCCGATAGGCCGATCAGCGTCACCAGCGCCACCTGGAAGTACACGTCGTTGGCCAGGCCGCGCAGCCAGTTGGCCATCAGCGCGCCGAACACGGCGAAGGGCACCGCCATCAGCACCGAGATCGGCAGGCTCCAGCGTTCGTACTGCGCCGCCAGGATCAGGAACACCATGATCATGCCGAAGCCGAACACCAGAACGGACGATCCGCTGGTCGATTTTTCCTGGAAGGCGGAGCCGGTCCAGGCCAGGCTATAGCCCTCGGGCAGCGTTTCCTTGGCCACTTCTTCCAGCGCGGTCAGCGCCTGGCCGGAGCTGTAGCCCGGCGCCGGGCCGCCCACCAGCTTGGCCGCCGGGAACACGTTGAAGCGTTCCAGCGTTTCCGGGCCGGTGGTTTGCTGGATGTTCACCAGCGCGGTCAGCGGGATCATCTGGCCGGTCTGCGAGCGCACGTAGACGTTGCGCAGATCATCCACCTTGGTGCGGAACGGCGCTTCGGACTGCAGCTGCACGCGGAAGGTGCGGCCGAACTTGTTGAAGTCGTTCACGTACAGCGCGCCGAAGGTGCTCTGCATGGTGTCGAATACGCTGTTGATCGGCACGCCCAGCGCCTTGGCCTTGTCGCGGTCCAGTTGCACGAAGACCTGCGGCACGCTGGCGGAGAAGGTGGTTTGCACGCCCTTCAGCTCCGGACGCTTGGCGGCGGCGGCCACCATCTTCTTGGTGATGTCGCCCAGCTCGGCCGGGGTGCGGCCGGCGCGGTCCTGCACATAGGCTTCGAAACCGCCGGTGTTGGACATGCCGGAGATCGGCGGCGGGTTGAAGGCCAGCACGATGCCGTCGCTGATGCCCATCGCGCCTTTGCCGAATACATCCTTCACCACCGCCATCGACGACAGCTCCGGCGACTTGCGCTCATCCCACGGCTTGAGCACGATGAAGGACACGCCGGCGTTGGTCTTGTTGCCGCCGGACAGGATGTCGAAGCCGGCGAAGGTCATCCGGTCCTGCACCGCGGGGTTCTTGGCCATCATGGCGTCCAGCTTGTCCATGGTGGCGGCGGTGCGGGTCAGCGACGCGCCGTCGGGCAGGAAGGCCGCGGCCAGGATGTAGCCCTGGTCCTCGTCCGGCGCCAAGCTGGACGGGATGACGCGGAACAGGCCGGCGGAGGCGGCGATCAGGCCGCCGAACAGCAGCACCGCCAGCAGCGCGCGCTTGTTGATGAAGGCCACGCCGCCGGCGTAGCGCTCGGTCAGGCGGTCGAACCAGTTGTTGAACCAGGTGAAGAAGCGGTTCGGATGCTGGTGTTCGGCCTTCAGGATCAGCGCGCACAGCGCCGGGGTCAGCGTCAGCGCCACGATGCCGGAAATCACCACCGACACCGCGATGGTCATCGCGAACTGCTTGTACATCTGGCCGGCGATGCCGCCCAGGAAGGCTACCGGAATGAATACCGAGCACAGCACCAGCACGATGGCCACCAGCGCGCCGGACACTTCCTTCATCGCCTTCAGGCTGGCATCGCGCGGCGACAGCCCTTCTTGCGTCATCAGGCGCTCGACGTTCTCCAGCACCACGATGGCGTCGTCCACCACGATGCCGATGGCCAGCACCAGGCCGAACAGCGTCAGCGTGTTGATGGTGAAGCCGAAGGCGTACATGCCGGCGAAGGCGCCGACGATGGATACCGGCACCGCCAGGCAGGGAATCAGCGTGGCGCGCCAGTTTTGCAGGAACAGGAATACCACCAGGAATACCAGCACCATGGCTTCGCCCAGCGTCTTGTACACCTCCTCGATCGATACTTCGACGAACTTGGTGGTGTCGTACGGGATGCCGTAGGACAGGCCGGTCGGGAAGCTCTTCGACAGGCGCAGCATCTCGGTTTCCACCGCCTGCGCGGTGGCCAGCTGGTTGGCGCCCGGCGCCAGGAAGATGCCGATCGGGATGGTGGCCTTGCCGTTGTGCTTGCCGTGGAAGTCGTAGGACAGCGCGCCCAGCTCGACGCGGGCCACGTCCTTCAGCTTCACCGCGGAGCCGTCCGGATTGGCGCGCACGATGATGTTCTCGAACTCCTCGGGCTCCGACAGGCGGCCCTTGGTGGTCACGGTGTAGGTGAAGTCCAGCTTCTGCGGCGTCGGCTCGGCGCCCAGCTTGCCGGCGGCGAACTGCGAGTTCTGCTCGCGGATGGCGGCGGCCACGTCGCTGGGGGTCAGCTTCAGCTGCGCCAGCTTGTCCGGCTTCAGCCAGATCCGCATCGAGTAGTCCTGGCCGGCGAAGTTCACCACGTCGCCCACGCCCTGCACCCGCTTCAGCTCGTCCACCACGTTCAAGAGCGCGTAGTTGCTGATGAACAGCGTGTCGTGGCTGTTGTCGGGCGAGAACAGCGACACCACCTGCAAGATGGTGGCGGACTTCTTGCGCACGTTGACGCCCTGGCGCCGCACTTCTTCCGGCAGCTGCGACAGCACCGATTGCACGCGGTTGTTGACGTTGATGGTGGCCTGGTCGGCGTTGGTGCCGATCTTGAACGACACGGTCAGCGACAGCGTGCCGTTGCTGGCGCTGTTGGACTGCACGTACAGCATGTCGTCCACGCCGTTGATCGCCTGTTCCAGCGGCGCGGCCACGGTGTTGGCGATCACTTCGGCGGAAGCGCCCGGATAGCTGGCGGTGACGTTCACCACCGGCGGCACGATTTCAGGGTACTGCTGGATAGGCAGCGCCTTGATGGCGGCCAGGCCCGCCAGCATGATCACGATGGAGATCACGCTGGCGAAGATCGGCCGCCGGATGAAGAAAGCGGAAAACATGTATCAGGTTCCCCCTGGTTTACTGCTTGGCCGCGGCGGCCGGCGCGCTGGCGTCGGCCTGGAACGGGTGAGGCTTGACCTCGGCGCCCGGACGCAGCTTGATGATGTTGTCGACGACGACCTGGTCGCCGGCCTTCAGACCCTGCTCGACCAGCACGTCCATGCCCACTTCCTGCGAGGTGACGATGGGACGCGGCGCGGCCTTGCCTTCGGCGGTGACCACCCAAACCATCTTGCCCTGCTGCGTGGTCAGCACCGCGCGCTGGGGTACGGTGATGGCCGCGGTGCGCACCGCGCCGTTCAGCTGCACGCGGACGAACTGGCCGGGCAGGATGCCGCCTTGCGGATTGGCGAAGGTGGCGCGCGAGCGGATGGTGCCGGTGGTGGTGTCCACCAGGCTGTCGGTGAAGTTCAGATGGCCGGACTTGCCGTACATGCTGCCGTCGGGCAGCTTGAGCTGGACTTCGAAACCGCCGCCGTTGGCCAGCTTCAGCTTGCCGGCGTGCTGCATCTTGCGCAGGTTCAGCATGTCGCCGTCGGACATGCTGAAGTTGACGTAGATCGGGTCCAGCTGCGAGATCTTGGTCAGCAGGCTGGCGTCGGCGCTGGTCGCCACCAGGCTGCCCTCGGAGCGGGCTTCCTGGCTGGTGATGCCGGAGATCGGCGCGGTGACGCGGGTGTAGCCCAGATTGATCTGCGCCTGTTCCACCTGAGCCTGCGCGGCGGCGGTGGAGGCCTTGGCGGCGTTGTAGGCGGCCACGGAGTCGTCGCGGTCCTTCTGGCTGACCGCGTTCTCCTTGAACAGCGGCATGATGCGCTCGTAGTCCTGCTTGGTGCGGGCCAGCTGCGCCTGCTGCACCTGCAGGTTCGCCTTGGCCTGGTCCAGCGCCGCCTTGAACGGCTCGGGGTCGATCTGGAACAGCAGGTCGCCGGCCTTCACCGGCTTGCCTTCGGCGTAGGCGCGCTTCTGCAGGATGCCGCCGACGCGGGCGCGCACTTCCACTTCGCGCGAGCCGGCCGCCTGGCCGACGAATTCGTACGACACCGGCACGTCGGCCGGCTGCGCCTTGATCACGGCTACCGGCACCGGCGGCATCGCGCCGCCGGCTTGGGCGTCGGGTTTCTGGCCGCAGGCCGCCAGGCTGGCGGCCACTACGCCCAGCATCAGCCCGCGCGCGGCGCGCGGGAAAACTGCACTTGCTTGCATGGTTTCGAGTCCTCGAAAGCAGAATCCGGAAAGGTAATGGAGAATTACTTTGTTATTGGGGGAATGGTCTGAGGTGTCATATCCCCGAGTCTGCGCATTTTACATACATACGCGTCTGTATGTAAAATGAAGAAATGTCGAGTCATGTAACAGCTTTGCGATATCGGCTAGGGATAGGCGTTAAAATTCATTAATTAGTACTAGCGTAAAGAATCAGGAATGGCACGGAAAACACGTGAGGAAGCGGAACAGACCCGCCAGCTGCTGCTGGACGCCGCCGAACAGCTGTTCAGCGAGCAGGGCGTGTCGCGCACCACGCTGGCGGAAATCGCCACCGCCGCCGGCTTGACCCGGGGCGCGGTGTACTGGCACTTCCAGAACAAATTGGATCTGTACCGCGCGATGCTGGACCGGGTGTCGCCGTCGTTCGACGACATGCGCGAGCAATTGTTGCTTGTCGCCAACACCGATCCGGCCCAGGCGCTGTGGCAGCACAGCCACCGTCTGCTGGCGCTGATCGAGCATAATCCGCAGGTGAGGCGCATCCTGCTGATCCTGTTCATGCGCAGCGAGCACGTCGGCGAACTGGCGCCGATCCACGAGGAATGCGTCGCCCACATGCACGAGGCGCGCGGGATGCTGAGCCAGGTGGTGCGGGCCGCCAAGGAGCGGGGACAGACCTACGATTGCGTCGATCCGGACGAAGTGGCGGTGGCGCTGCAGTCGCTGCACGACGGCCTGATGAACCGGCTGCTGGTGGAGATGCCGTGTCCGGACGCCACCCTGGCCGCCAGCCGGCTGTTGCAGTATTTGTACCGCGGCATTTTCCTGCCGCCGGTGATGGAACAACTTACCACTTGCGGCTGAGCCGGCGCTATAATTGCGCTTTTTTCTCAAGCCACTAGCGCGCGTTCATCCGGACGGCATCGCCTTGGTGGCCCCATGGTTTTCATGTCCCACGCAATCGAAATCGAGGCCGTCAGCAAGCGCTACGGCCAGCTGCAGGCGCTGGACCGGGTGAGCTTCGCTGTCGAGCCCGGCGAATTCTTCGCCTTGCTCGGCCCCAACGGCGCCGGCAAGACCACGCTGATCTCGGCGCTGGCCGGCCTGGCCCGCCCCGACAGCGGCAGCATCCGGGTGATGGGCCGCGACGTGGTGCGCGACTTCCGCGACGCGCGGCGCGCGCTCGGCGTGGTGCCGCAGGAGCTGGTGTTCGATCCCTTCCTGTCGGTGCGCGAGACGCTGCGCTTTCAATCCGGCTACTTCGGCCTGGCCCGCAACGAGGCCTGGATCGACGAGCTGCTGTTCAAGCTGGGCCTGGCCGACAAGGCCGACAGCAATATGCGCGCCTTGTCCGGCGGCATGAAGCGCCGGGTGATGGTGGCGCAGGCGCTGGTGCACCGCCCGCCCGTGGTGGTGCTGGACGAGCCCACCGCCGGCGTCGACGTCGAGCTGCGCCAGAGCCTGTGGACCTTCGTCCAGGAACTGAACCGCGCCGGCACCACCATCGTGCTGACCACCCACTATCTGGAAGAAGCCGAGGCCTTGTGCGGCCGCATCGCCATGCTGAAGAAGGGCAGGCTGCTGGCGTTGGAGAACAAGGACAAGCTGCTGGCCCACAGCGCGAGCCGCGAAGTGGCGGTCAAGCTGTCCGGCCCGCTGCCCGCGAGCCTCGCGCCGCGCAAGCTGCGCGACGACGACGGCCGCGCGGTGCTGCAGCTGGCCGAGCTGTCCGAGCTGGAGGGCGTGCTCGCCGAGCTGCGCCTGGCCGGCGTGGAAGTGCGCGAACTGAACGTGGTGGAGGCGGATCTGGAAAGCGTGTTCGTCAAGATGATGAATGGAGGCGCGGCATGACCGGCTTCTTCACCCTGTTCAAGAAGGAACTGGTGCGCTTCTGGAAAGTGGCGTTCCAGACCGTGGCGGCGCCGGTGCTGACCGCGCTGATGTACCAGCTGATCTTCGCCCACGTGCTGTCCAAGCATGTCGAGGCCTATCCCGGCGTCGACTACACCGCCTTCCTGATCCCGGGCCTGGCGATGATGTCGATGGCGCAGAACGCCTTCGCCAACAGCTCGTCCAGCCTGATCCAGTCCAAGATCACCGGCAACATCGTGTTCCTGCTGCTGCCGCCGCTGACCGCGGCCGAGTTCTTCTTCGCCTATCTGCTGGCCTCGATCGTGCGCGGCCTGGCGGTGGGCGCCGGCGTGCTCGCCGTCACCGCCTGGTTCGGCCTGCCGTTGCCGGCCCAGCCGCTGTGGGCGCTGGTCTTCGCGGTGCTCGGCTGCGGCGTGCTGGGCGCGCTGGGTGTGATCGCCGGCATCTGGGCGGAAAAATTCGACCAGTTGGCCGCCTTCCAGAACTTTTTGATCATGCCGCTGACTTTCCTGTCAGGCGTGTTCTATTCCATCCACAGCCTGCCGCCGTTCTGGTACGCCGTGTCGCACGCCAACCCGGTGTTCTACATGATCGACGGCTTCCGCTACGGTTTCTTCGGCCAGGCCGACGTCAATCCCTGGCTGTCGGCCGGCGTGGCGGCCGGCAGCTTCGCGCTGCTGTGCGCGCTGGCGCTGGGCATGATCCGCGCCGGCTACAAGCTGCGCCACTGAACCCTATTCGCCATTCGGACAATCAAGATGACCCCTGAGCAAGTCAAACAATATATCGAGGCCGGCCTCGACTGTGCTTTCCTGAAAGTGGAAGGCGACGGCCACCACTTTTACGCCACCGTGGTGTCGGCCGCCTTCGAGGGCAAGCGCCTGATCGACCGCCACCGCATGGTGAAGGAAGTGATCGCCAGCCGCCTGGCCAGCAACGAAATCCACGCGCTCTCCATCGTCAAGGCGGCCACGCCGGACGAGTGGGCCAAACAGCAAGCCTGAAAGCAATACCATGGATAAACTGAAAATCATCGGCAACGGCCCGCTGAATGGCGAGATCCGCGTCTCCGGTGCCAAGAACGCCGCGCTGCCCATCCTCTGCGCCGGCCTGTTGACCGGCGACACCATGCGTTTCACCAACGTGCCGATGCTGCGCGACATCGCCACCACCCAGAAGCTGCTGCAGGGCATGGGCGTGCGGGTGATGACCGACAATGTGCACGAGGTGGAGATCACCGCTTCGCAGCTGGATAGCCTGGTGGCGCCGTACGAGCTGGTGAAGACCATGCGCGCGTCCATCCTGGTGCTGGGCCCGACGCTGGCGCGCTTCGGCGAAGCCACGGTGTCGCTGCCCGGCGGCTGCGCGATCGGCAGCCGCCCGGTGGACCAGCACATCAAGGGCCTGGTGGCGATGGGCGCGGAAGTGTCGATCGAACACGGCTACGTCAAGGCGCGTGCCAAGCGTCTGCGCGGCGCCCGCATCGTGATGGACATGGTGACTGTCGGCGGAACCGAAAACCTGCTGATGGCCGCCACCCTGGCCGAAGGCACCACCATCCTGGAAAACGCCGCCCGCGAGCCGGAAGTGACCGACCTGGCCCACTGCCTGGTGGCGATGGGCGCCAGGATTTCCGGCATCGGCAGCGACCGCCTGGTGGTCGAGGGCGTGGACAAGCTGCACGGCGCCGAGTACGCGGTGATGCCGGACCGCATCGAGGCCGGCACTTTCCTGGTGGCCGGCGCGATGACCCGCGGCCACGTGGTGTTGCGCAACGCCGCGCCTCAGAGCATGGAGGCGGTGCTGGACAAGCTGCGCGAAACCGGCGCGCTGATCGAATGCGGCGACGACTGGATCTCGCTGGACATGAAGCAGCGCCCCAAGGCCGTCAACTTCCGCACGCTGCCGTACCCGGCCTTCCCGACCGACATGCAGGCGCAGCTGATGACGCTGAACTGCGTGGCCGAGGGCGCCGGCGTGGTGACCGAGACCATCTTCGAAAACCGCTTCATGCACGTGCCGGAACTGAACCGCATGGGCGCCAACATCGAAGTGGAAGGCAACACCGCCATCGTCAAGGGCGTGGAGAAGCTGTCCGGCGCCACCGTGATGGCCACTGACCTGCGCGCGTCCGCCAGCCTGGTGATCGCCGGCCTGGTGGCCGAGGGCGAGACCATCGTCGACCGCATCTACCACCTGGACCGCGGCTACGAGTACATCGAGAAAAAGCTGGGCGCCGTCGGCGCGCTGATCGAGCGCGTCAGCTGAGCGCAGAGCCGTCGATGACGGAAAACGCCGCGGACCTTCGGGCCGCGGCGTTTTTTGTCCGGCGCCGGCGTTTGCCGCCGCTCACTGGCCGGGGCGGACGGCGGCGTAGGCCGGCGAAGCGCGCACCTCGGCCACGGCGTCCCATATGCGCCGGGCGAGCGCCGGCTGGCGTTGGTAGAAATCGTGCGAGAAGATCAGGTAATAGGGTTTGACCGCCAGCGGCGGCTCCAGCTTGTCCAGCTTGTTTTGCAGCGACGGGTCGGCGGCGATGGCGTCGTCCGCCGCCCGGCTTTGCAGCGCCGCGCCGTCCACCCTGCCCAGCAGCACCTTGCGCAGGATGACCGCCGCGCTGCGCGAGCTGCTGTCCACCCGCAGGCCCCATTGCTGCAGCTGGCCGACGATGGAAAAACCGGCCTGGGCGGCGATGCCCCTGTCCGCGTGGGCGATATGGCGGCCGTCCCAGCCCAGATGGCCGTTTCTGGCGCGGTAGAGATGGTAGCTGTCGGTCAGCATGCGCAGCGCGGCGTCGGGTTGGCCGTGCTTCAGCGGAAACTCGCCCAGCGCCATCCGCTCCGGCGCGTAGCTGACCTTGTACAGGCCGTCCAGGCGGCCGGCCTTGACCTCGGCCATGCAGCGCACCCAGGGCAGCGCTTCGGTCTGGATCGCGATGCCAAGCCGGTCTGCCACCATGCCCATCATGATCTGGCTGAGGCCGCGGCCGTTTTCCAGCAGCCAGGGATAGGATGGCGCGTCTTCATGGCACAGGCGGACGGCGGGAGGCTGGGCGGCGGCCTGGCATAGCCACAGGCCGGCGCATAGTCCGGACAATACGCGGATCATCGGTGTCGGCGCTTGGCGATGGAGTTGTCATGAGTATAGAGGGGATGAAAAAAGGCGGCCCGGGGCCGCCTTCGTCGATCGCCGGCATCCGCCGCGCGGGTCAGGCTTTCTTGACGAACTCCGACTTCAGGCCCATCGCGCCGATGCCGTCTATCTTGCAGTCGATGTCATGGTCGCCGTCCACCAGACGGATGTTCTTCACCTTGGTGCCGACCTTGACCACCAGCGACGATCCCTTGACCTTCAGGTCCTTGATCACGGTGACGCTGTCGCCGTCCTGCAATACGTTGCCGACAGCGTCGCGCACCACGCGTTGTTCCTCAGCCGCGGCGGCGGGCTGGTCGCTCCATTCATGCGCGCACTCCGGGCACACGAACAGCGCGCCGTCCTGGTAGGTGTATTCCGATCCGCATTGCGGACAGGCGGGCAATTGGCTCATGGCGGCTCCTGTGTTTTGAAAAAGAAAAACGCCGCCGTCCGGGGGACGGCAGCGGCATGGGGACGAGGTAGGCGCTTATTGCGCGGCAGACGCGGCGGCGGGCGCGGAGGCTTCCGCCGGCGCGGCTTTGCGTTCTGCCGCCGGGGCGGAACTGTCGCCGCCGTTCACCAGGTCGTCCAGATTGAAGTTGTCCACCGGCTGGGTCGGGTCCGGCTGGCCCAGCTGTTTGGCGCGGTATTGCATATAGAGGTCGCGGGTATAGCTGTAACGGTCCACCGCGGCGGTGTCCAATAAATTGTCGGCGCCCAGCAGCTTGGCGCGGGTGTTGACGCCGTAGACGCTGTAGAAGGCAATGGCTTCGTTGGTGTTGTGGTAGACCAGCTTTTCCGGGCCGGGGCCGGCCAGCGAGGTGGCGAGGCCGGTGCTGTCGCGCACCGTCGACGGGCCGAAGAAGGGCAGTACGAAGTAATTGCTGTTCTTCCAGCCCCAGGAGACCATCACATCGCCCAACGAGGTCTTGTTGTTCTTCAAGCCGGCTTGGTCGGCGATGTCGATCAGGCCGAACAGGCCGAAGCCGGTGTTCATCGCCACGCGCATGAAGTCGTTGGCGGCTTTTTCCGGCTCGGCGCGCAGGATGTTGAAGGCGAAGCTGTAGACATCCTTCAGGTTGTCGAAGAAGTTGCCTACTCCGGTGCGGATCGGCGATGGCACCACGGCCTGGTAACCCTGGGCCACCGGCTTGATCACCCATTGATCGGCTTTGTCGTTAACCGTGAACATCGCGCGGTTGTACGGCTCGTACGGGTCGTAAGCGGTGGTGGGGTGGCTGGCGCAGCCTGCCAGCAGCAGCAGTAGCGCGGCGGGGGCCAGGAATCGGGCGGGGCGCATGGTCATTCTCCGGCGCAAAGCAGCGCCTCCAGGTCGTACAGGCCGGCCAGCGTGGCGAGGCCGGCGGGCATGCCGGACAGCGTCAGGGCGTGGCCGGCGGCGGCGGCGGCGCGGCGCGCCGACAGCAGCAGCGCCAGCGCGGCGGAGTCTGCGGCTTCCACGCCGGACAGGTCCAGCCGCAGCGGCCCCTGGGCCGCCAGCTGGACCAGCGGCCGCGCCAAGCCGGCGCAGCTGTCCATGTCGATGCGGCCGGACAGGCTGGCCGCGCCGGGGGCGGTGGCGTTCAGCATCAGCCCTTGCCCTTGGCGGCCGCAGCGGCAGATGCCGGGCCGGCGTTCTTGTCCTGCAGCAGCTTGATCAGGCCGTCCACGCCGTTCTTGCGGATTTCCTCGTTGAAGCTGTTGCGGTACACGGTCACCAGGCTGGCGCCTTCCACGCTGACGTTGTAGATCTTCCAACCCTTGTCGCCCTTGTTCAGCACGTAGTCGACGGACACCGGATTGGTGTTGCCCGGCAGGGTGACGCTGGATTTCACGGTGACGTCCTTGCCGTTGGTGCCGGCCACCGGGTTGGGCTGCACATTGACCTGGGCGGTCTTGAAGCGGGTCATGGTGGTGGAGTAGGTGCGCACCAGCAGGGTCTGGAACTGCTGGGTCAGCTCATTGCGCTGATCCGGCGACGCCTGGCGCCAGCCCAGGCCGACCGCCAGCGCGGTCATGCGCGGGAAGTCGAACAGCGGCACGGCGACGGCTTCGGCCTGCTGGCGCACTTGTTTGGTGTTCTTGCCGTTGTCCTGCTTCAGGATGTCGAGCACTTGGCGCGAGCCGTCCTTGATCAGCTCTACCGGGTTGTCGGCGGCGGCCAGAGCCTGGGTGGAGGACAGGCCCAGCATCAGACAGAACAGGGTAAGCAGTTTCTTCATTTGCGACATTCCATTTTTCACTAGTCGGGCGGCACGCGGTGCCGCGAGGAGGGTTGGCCCCGCTTGCGACGCTATTTGCTTGCGTCTTTGCCGGTAAATCCGGTCATGAATTTACCGATCAACTGTTCCAGCACCAGCGCCGACGAGGTGATGGTGATGGTTCCGCCGGGCGCCAGATTGGTTTCCGAGCCGCCTTGCTGCAGGCCTATGTATTGCTCGCCCAGCAGGCCGGAGGTCAGGATCGAGGCGCTGACGTCGTCGCTGAGCTGGTAGGTCTTGTCGATGTTCAGCGCGACGCGGGCGCGGTAAGTCTTCGGGTCCAGGCGGATGTCGGACACGCGGCCCACCAGCACGCCGGCTTCCTTGACCGGGGCCTTCACCTTCAGGCCGCCGACGTTGTCGAAATCGGCGTAGACGATGTAGGTTTGCGACGCGCTCTGCGGCGTCAGGTTGGCAACCTTCAGCGACAGGAAGACGACGGCGGCGATGCCGAGGGCGACGAAAATGCCGACCCACAAATCAATGGTAGAGCGTTTCATTTGTTTTATTCCTAGAACATGAAGGCGGTCAGCACGAAGTCCAGCGCCAGGATCACCAGCGCCGAGGTGACCACGGTGCGGGTGGTGGCGGCCGACACGCCGGCGGCGGTCGGGGTGGCGTCGTAGCCTTCGAACACGGCGATCAGCGTCACGGCGATGCCGAACACCAGGCTCTTGATGATGCCGTTGACCACGTCGTAGTGCAGGTCGACGTTGCCCTGCATCTGCGACCAGAACGTCCCGGCGTCCAGGCCTATCATCACCACGCCGACCAGGTAGCCGCCGAAGATGCCGACCACGTTGAACAGCGCGGCCAGGATGGGCATGGAGACGACGCCGGCCCAGAAGCGCGGCGCGATCACGCGGGCCATCGGGTTGACCGCCATCACGCTCATCGCGTCCAGCTGCTCGGTGGTTTTCATCAGGCCGATTTCGGCGGTCATCGCGCTGCCGGCGCGGCTGGCGAACAGCAGCGCGGCCAGCACCGGGCCCAGCTCGCGCAGCAGCGCCAGCGCCACCATCGCGCCCAGCGCGTCGGCGGAGCCGAACTTGGCCAGCGTGGTGTAGCCCTGCAGGCCGAGCACCATGCCGACGAACAGGCCGGAGACAACGATGATGATCAGCGACATCACGCCGGCGAAGTAGATCTCGCGTATCGTCATCTGCAGCCGCAGCAGGCTCTGGCCGCTGTTGAGCAGGATGGCGGCCAGGAAGCGGGCGGCGAAGCCCAGCCGCCAGACGGCGTTGATGGTGGCATGGCCGAGGCGGCGCAGCGGCGAGGTCAGAAAGTCAAGCATGCCCGCCTCCTTGCAGACCCAGGTCCGCAGCCAGCGAGGTGGCGGCGGGGAAGTTGTAGTGCACCGGGCCGTCGGCCTCGCCGTTGATGAACTGCTTCACCCAAGGAGAGTCGGAAGCGCGAACTTCGTCCGGCGTGCCCTGGGCGATGATCTGGCCGCCCGCGACGAACAGCACGTGGTCGACGATGGCCAGCGACTGGTGCACGTCGTGGGTGACCATCACCGCGGTGGTGCCCAGCGCGTCGTTCAGTTTCTTGACCAACAGCGCGATCACGCCCAGCGAGATCGGGTCCAGGCCGGTGAAGGGCTCGTCGTACAGCATCAGCTGCGGATCGAGCGCGATCGCGCGCGCCAGCGCGACGCGGCGCGCCATGCCGCCGGACAGTTCGGCCGGCATCAGCTTCTGCGTGCCGCGCAGGCCCACCGCCTCCAGCTTCATGGTGACGAGGTCCTGAATCATGCTTTCCGGCAGCTTGGTGTGCTCGCGCAGCGGGAAGGCGACGTTGTCGGCGACCGAAAGGTCGGTGAACAGCGCGCCGAACTGGAACAGCATGCCCATGCGGCGGCGGTGCTGGTACAGCTCGGACTGGCTCATCCGCGCGATGTCGCGGCCGTCCACCAGCACTTCGCCCGATTGCGGGCGAATCTGGCCGGAAATCAGCCGCAGCAGCGTGGTCTTGCCGCTGCCGCTGCCGCCCATGATGGCGACCAGCTTGCCGCGCGGCACGCTGAGCGTAAGGTTCTTCAGGATGGGCCGGTCGCCGTAGGCGAAGCTGACGTTCCTGAATTCGATGAAATGGTCTGTGGACACAAAAATTCCAAACAGCTTGAAAGAGGGGTCTCGTATCTGACCCCGCTGCGACGGTGAAATTCAACCTGCTTCGCTACCGGCGGGAATCAGGCCGGCCGCGGTTTATGGTAGCGTACTATCCGGTCTCGAATAGCTGGATTTTATAGCGTTGGCGACTTTGCGCCAAATCTCGCTATGTTACGGTGTGCAAAATCGCCGCAATTTGATGCTTATGTCATCGCGACAGGGGCAGGGGTGTTGCCATAATGGCACACCGGCCGCGCCCGTGGATCGGTTCGCGGCCGGCGCCAAGACGCCGGGAGGCGTCTTGGATCGGGATCACACGCCGCGCAGCAGTTCGTTGATGCTGGTCTTGCTGCGGGTTTGCGCGTCCACCTTTTTGACGATCACCGCGCAGTACAGGCTGTGGCTGCCGTCCTTGGACGGCAGGTTGCCGGACACCACCACCGAGCCCGGCGGCACGCGGCCGTACATCACTTCGCCGGTTTCGCGGTCGAAGATCTTGGTGGATTGGCCGATGTAGACGCCCATCGAGATCACCGAGCCCTCGCCGACGATCACGCCCTCGACGATTTCCGAGCGCGCGCCGATGAAGCAGTTGTCTTCGATGATGGTGGGGTTGGCCTGCAGCGGCTCCAGCACGCCGCCGATGCCGACGCCGCCGGACAGGTGCACGTTCTTGCCGATCTGGGCGCAGGAGCCGACGGTGGCCCAGGTGTCCACCATCGCGCCTTCGTCGACGTAGGCGCCGATATTGACGTAGGACGGCATCAGCACGGTGTTCTTGGCGATGAAGCTGCCCTTGCGCGCCACCGCGCCCGGCACCACGCGGAAGCCGGCTTCCTGGAAGCGGGCCTGGCTCCAGTCGGCGAACTTGGTGTCCACCTTGTCGAAGTAGCGGTTGACGCCGTCGTCCTGCACCGCGTTGTCGCGGATGCGGAAGGACAGCAGCACCGCCTTCTTCACCCATTGGTTCACCACCCAGTCGCCGCCTTGCTTCTCGGCGACGCGCAGATGGCCGTTGTCCAGTTCCGTTACGACCTGCTCAATGGCGGCCTTCAGTTCCGGCGACACGGTGGCGGGGGTGATCTCGGCGCGGTTTTCGAATGCCTGTTCGATCAGGCTTTGGATCGGATGCATCTGGTTCAGTCCTTTGGCAATGTGAATCGAAGTCGTCATCTGTGATTCTGGGTCCTGTGGCGGAGCGTCACGCCGGCGTCGCGGCGCGCTGGGTCTGGAGGAATTCTACAATCCTTTGCGCGGCGGCCACGCATTCAGCTTGCTCGGCCACCAACGCGATGCGCACGTAGCCGCGGCCGGGGTTGGCGCCGTGGGCGTCGCGGGCGAGGAAGCTGCCCGGCAGCACCGTCACGTGTTGCTGCTGGAACAGCGCGCGGGCGAAGGCCGCGTCGTCGCCGTCCGGCACTTTCGCCCACAGGTAGAAGCCGGCTTCCGGCATCTCCACCTCGAGAACCGGCTGCAGCAGCGGCAGCACCGCGGCGAATTTGGCGGCGTAGGCGGCCCGGTTGGACTCGACGTGCGCCTCGTCGTTCCAGGCGGCCTGGCTTGCCGCCTGCACCGTCAGGCTCATCGCGCTGCCGTGGTAGGTGCGGTACAGCAGGAACTGCTTCAGGACGGCGGCGTCGCCGGCGACGAAACCGGAGCGCATGCCGGGCACGTTGGAGCGCTTGGACAGGCTGGTCAGCATCACCAGCCGCTCCAAGCCGCGGCCGAGCGCGCGGGCGGCGGACAGGCCGCCCAGCGGCGGCGCGTCGAAATAGATCTCGGAATAGCATTCGTCGCTGGCGATCACGAAGCCGTAGCGATCCGACAGCGCGAACAGCTTGTCCCAGGCGGCCAGGTCCATCACCGCGCCGGTGGGATTGCCGGGGCTGCAGACGATCGCCAGCTGCGCGCGCCGCCACACGTCATCCGGCACGCCGTCCCAGTCCGGCTGGAAGCGGTTCGCCGCCTCGCAGTTCAGGTAGTAGGGCTCGGCGCCGGCCAGCAGTGCCGCGCCTTCGTAAATCTGGTAAAAGGGATTGGGAGACACCACTACCGGTTGGGACGCGCCGCCGGCGTCGATCAGGCACTGGGTCAGCGAGAACAGCGCCTCGCGGCTGCCGTTGACCGGCAGCACTTCGCCGGCCGGGTCCAGCTTCACGCCGTAGCGGCGCTCGGCCCAGTCGGCGCAGGCCTGGCGCAGCGCCGGCGTGCCTTGCGTCGCCGGGTAGCCGGACAGGCCGGCGAGATTCGCGCACAGCGCGTCCTTCACCAGTCGCGGCGCCGGATGCTTGGGCTCGCCCATCGCCAGGCTGATGTGCGGCAATGCCGCCGGCGGCTTGGCATCGGCGAGCAGCGTCGCCAGGCGCTGGAACGGGTAGGGGTGCAATTGGTCCAGGCGGGGATTCAAAGCGGCGTCTCCATCGGAAATTCGGCACAGGCAATCGACCATCTTAAGAACAGCCATGACACCTGTAAAACAAAAAATCGTCGCCACCTCCGGCATCCTCACCACCGCGCTGGTGTGGGGGCTGATGTGGTACCCGTTCCGCAGCCTCAACGCCCAGGGCGTCAGCGTGCCGATGGCCTCGCTGGCCACCTATCTGGTCACCATCGCCGCCGGCCTGACGCTGTTCTTCAAAGTCTACCGGCGCCAGTTCCATTTCGAGCCGGTGCTGGTGCTGCTGACGCTGTTGTTCGGCTGGTGCAATTTCAGCTACACGATGGCGGTGGCCGAAGGCCAGGTGATGCGGGTGCTGCTGTTGTTCTACCTGTCGCCGCTGTGGACCGCGTTGCTATCCAGGCTGCTGCTGCACGAGCACCTGACCCGCCGCGGCTGGGCGGTGGTGGGCTTGTCGCTGCTGGGCTGTTGCGTGTTCATCTACCGGCCGGAACTATTCGCCGGCGAGCTGCCGCTGACCCACCGCTACGAGTGGCTGGCGCTGTCAGGCGGCATGGCTTTCGCGCTGGGCAATGTGATCAGCCGCCGCTCGCACGGCATTCCGGTGCCGGTGAAGTCGGCGACGGTGTGGTTCGGCGTGGCGCTGATCGGCGCGTTCTGCCTGCTGCAGAGCGGCGAGCTTCCCAGGATGCTGGAAATCCCGGCCGAGAGCTGGCTGGTATTGTCGATTCTGGGCGTGGTGCTGCTGTGCACCAGCGTGGTGTCGCAGTACGGCCTGTCCATCATGCCGGCTACCCAGGCGATGACGCTGATGCTGATGGAGCTGGTGTTCGCCGCGGTGTCGGCCTATCTGCTGGCCGGCGAGAAAATGTCGCTGCAGGAGTGGCTGGGCGGCGCGTTGATCGCCGGCGCCAGCCTGCTGTCCGGCGGCATGAGCCGGCCCGGCAGCAAGCCGCAGCCCACGCCTTGAGTATCGAGAATCGGAAAGACAAGATGCAGATTAGATTGATGGAGCCGCGGGATTTCGCGGAGTTCTGGCCGGTGTTCAGCGAGGTGGTGGCCGCCCGCGAAACCTACGCTTTCGACCCGGACATGGACCAGGAGGCGGCGCGCCGGCTGTGGTGCGAGGCGCCGCTGGAAACCTGGCTGGCGGAAGACGACGGCCAACTGCTGGGCAGCTATTTCCTCAAGGCCAACGCCGCCGGGCCCGGCGGCCACGTCGGCAACTGCGGCTACATGGTGGCGCCGGCGGCGCGAGGCAAGGGCGTGGCCCGCGCGATGTGCGAGCATTCGCAGCAACGCGCGCGGGAGCGGGGGTTTCTGGCGCTGCAGTTCAACAGCGTGGTGGCCACCAACGCGGCGGCGGTGGCCTTGTGGCAGAAGCTGGGCTTCGACGTCGTCGGCCGGCTGCCGCGCGCGTACCGTCACGCGGTCCACGGGCTGGTGGACTGCCTGGTGATGTACAAGTGGCTGGGCGAGGCGGAAGCGCCGGCGATGCCGGAGCCGGTCAAGCTGATCGGCCGCAAGAATATCGAGGCGACGGTGTCGCGGCGGCGCAAGCGGGACTGAGGGGGAGGCCGCCCCGCGGCGGAAGCCGGCGGGGCGGGAAGCGGGCGTTTACAGATTGTCCAGGTACTGTTGCAGCGCCCGGATATTGTTGTCGTAGGCGGCCGGGGTGCCCAGTTCGACGCCGCCGCTGCGCACGTAGTAGGCGAACGCCACGCCGCGGGTGTCGAAGAAGGGCAGGAAGTCGTCCGGCTGCAGCGTGCTGCCGTTCAGGCCGATCGCCCAATTATTGGCCTTGTAGTGGTTCAGCTGCGTGATCGCGCCGTGCACGGCGATGCCCTCGGCGCTGCGGATCAGCGCGACGTAGTGGTTCAGCGTGTCGATGTTGATCTGATAGGCCGACGGCTCGCCGACGCTGACACCCTGCGCGCGGACGTAGTAGGCGAACGGCAGCTGGCGCTCGGTGAAGAAGGCCAGGAAGTTGTCCGGCGCCAGGTTGTCGCCGTTCAGGCCTATCGCCCAGTTTTTCGACTGATACTCCTTCAGCTGTTTGACGACGCCGTCGGCGGCTTCGATTTCCTGCCTGGCGGGAATGTTCACTGCGATGCTGTGTGCCATGTCGGATACTCCTGCGTTGGGGTTGGTCAACAGCAGAAGGTGGGGGGGCGTGTCGCGGTCATGAAAGTCTCCGTTTCCGGGTGGGCGCCGCGGGGCGGCGGAAAGTGAGACCAGCCTAGCGCTGGCGGCCGGGCGCGGATACTGGGATTGCGGCCAGCCGATTTATGTCGGCAGATATCCTATAAAAGCAGGTATATCGACACATTTGTCTGCAAGATTTTGCATTTGCAAACCTGTTTTTCCGATAAGGCGGCGTTCACCAGTTGATCGTGGCATGGGACAGCTTGGGATCGCCGTGGGGATTGATCTGCGCCTTGTAGCGGGTGTTGGCCTTGAGCGAGACCGGTCTGGAGATATTGCCGGGGGAGATCGATTTCTGTTGGCTCAGCAGCGTGGGCGCGCCAGCGTCCGTCATGTCGAAGACGCTGCAGTCGGCGGGGCTGCCGTTGACCAGAAATGTGAGCTTGGCGTTCTGGCTGCAGGTGAAGGTGTGTTCGAACCCATTGCCCAGATGAAGCCGGAAGGTGCGCATGGCGGTCTCCCCGAATATGGGCGGCGCGGAATGCGCTGCCCATATGCGGTGAACGGGGAGACGCGCGCGGCGTGAAGTGCGCCGCGCTCAGTAGTGCGGCGGAATCTCGTCGCGCGGCGATCCGCCGGGGCCGTCGTCCGGCTGCGCGCTCCTGAACTGCTGGTACAGCAGGCGGATTTGCTGCTGCAGCAGGTCGATTTCCTTCTGCTGGCGCGCGACGGTGGCGTTCAGCGCGTCCAACAGCTCGTCCTGGAAGGCGAGGCGCACTTCCAGCGCCTCGACGCGGTTTTCGTTTTCGGTATGCATGCCCGCCATTCTACAACACCATCGCCGCGATCCAGCCGGCGGTCATCAGCGGCAGGTTGAAGTGCAAGAAGGTGGGGATCACCGTGTCGCGGATGTGGTCGTGCTGGCCGTCCAGGTTCAGGCCCGAGGTCGGGCCCATCGTCGAGTCCGACGCCGGCGAGCCGGCGTCGCCCAGCGCGCCCGCGGTGCCGATGATGGCCACGGTGGCCATCGGCGAGAAGCCCAGGTGGGCGCACAGCGGCACGTAGATGGCGGTGAGGATGGGCACGGTGGAGAACGACGAGCCTATGCCCAGCGTCACCGTCATGCCGATGGCCAGCATCGCCAGCGCGGCCAGCGAACGCTGGCCCTCGAACAGCGCCGCGCCGGCCTTGACCAGCGGCGCGATCTCGCCGCTGGCGCGCAGCACTTCGGCGAAGCCCTGGGCGGTGATCATGGTGAAGCCCACCATCGCCATCATCTTCATGCCCTCGTTGAACACGCCGTCGGCGTCCTTCCACTTGACCACGCCGGCGGCGAGGAACAACAGGAAGCCCGACAGCGCGCCCATGATCATCGAGTCGGTGTACAGCTGCACCGAGAACGCGGCGACGATGGCGGCGAAGGCGGTGGCAAGCGACTTGCGGCTGACGCGGGCGTGGGTGCGTTCGGCGTTTTCGATCTTGCCCAGCGAGTAGCGGCGCGGCTTGCGGTAGCTGACGAACACCGCCGACAGCAGGCCCGCCACCATGCCCAGCGCCGGAATCGCCATCGCGTGCATCACGTTGATGCCCGAGGTGTCCATGCCGGCCTTGGCGGCGTTGCCCAGCAGGATCTGCTTCAGGTAGATGTCGCCGAAGCCCACCGGAAACACCATGTACGGCGTCACCAGGCCGAAGGTGATCACGCAGGCCACCAGCCGGCGGTCCAGCTGCAGCCGCGCCATCACGTACAGCAGCGGCGGGATCAGCATCGGAATGAAGGCGATGTGGATGGGCACCAGATTCTGGCTGGCGACGCTGACGCAGCCCAGCAGCGCGATCAGCGTCCATTTCAGCTTGCGGTGGGCGCTGGCGTGCTCCAGCTTCTTCACCGCCAGGTCGGCCATCGCGTGCGGCAGGCCGGATTTGGCGATGGCGACGGCGAAGGCGCCCAGCAAGGCGTAGGACAGCGCCACCGAGGCGCCGCCGGTGATGCCCTGGTTGAAGGCGGCGAGGGTGGCGGGCAGCGACAGTCCGCCGGCGAGGCCGCCGACCAAGGCGCCGATCAGCAGGCTGATGACGACATGGGTGCGCAGCAGGGTCAGGGTGAGCATGGCGCCCACGGCTAGTACAACGGCATTCATTTGTATAGACAAATCAGTGGCTTATGCGCGGCTGCGCGGGGCGGGCAGGGTAACGGGTTTGCCGGGGCCTGTCTAGCAGTCTGACCTTCCATGCCATCTATATATCAAATGGGTATTGAAATAAAATTTATTATTACTTTGAGGGATTAAGCGGCCGCTTTACAGTCAAACCATCACCCGATTCCGCTCGAGGCGGCAAGGAGGCAAGATGGAAGCGCTGCTGGTGGGAGCCGATAGCCTGGGCAATATTCCGGAGGTGCTGAGCCTGTACGACATCCGCATCGCCCGCCACATCTGCGGCCGCAACGTCGCGCATCAGCGCAAGGCGGCGCTGCCCGGCCGGCCGGACGTGCTGATCCTGCTCACCGATTTTCTCGGCCACAACGTGATGCGGCATTACCGCGACCGCGCTGCCGCGCTGGGCATCCCGGTGCTGGCCTGCCGCCGTTCCGCCACCGCGGTCGAGCAGCGTTTGCGCCACCATGGCTGGAGGAGGCTGTCATGATTTTTTCCGGCAACGAAAACTGGCTGGCCTGGCTGCTGGGCCGTACCGCGCTGCAGGCGCCGCCCAAGGTGGAATGGCGCCGCGTCGCGCCGCCGACAACCCCTTCCTCCCGCTGAAATCGGATGGCGGCGCTGGTTCCCCGGCCGCCTATCTGAGAAACTCCCTGCCATCGTCGGCGTCCAAGCGGCTTGTCCGCCGCGGCGGGCGCTTCATCGTTTCGAAACAGGGAACCGCTTGATGTCAGTCTTTTCCGTTGAATTCAAAGTGCGCGACTACGAGTGCGACATGCAGGGCATCGTCAACAACGGCGTCTATTTCAATTACCTGGAACATGCCCGGCATGAGTTCTTGCTGGCCAAGGGCATAGATTTCGCGCAGCTGGCGCGCGACAAGATCAATCTGGTGGTGGTGCGCTCGGAGATGGACTACAAGGCCTCGCTGACCAGCGGCGACACCTTCGCCGTCACCGTGGCTTTCGAAGCGGTGTCCAAGGTGCGCTTCGGCTTCCGCCAGCAGGTGGTGCGCGCGGCCGACGGCAAGGTGGTGCTGGATGGCCTGGTGATCGGCACCGCGATCAATGAACGCGGCCGCCCCGCCATTCCGGAAGGCTTCGCCGAGCGGCTGACTGCCTGAGTCTGCCGCCGCGTCTATTCCGCCAGCGTATCCGGCCGGATGCCCCACTGTTGGCGCAGGAAGGTTTGCCCGGCCGGGGTGACGCGCAGCGCGCGGCTGTCCAGCCGCCGCTCCACCCAGTTCCGTCGCAGGAATTCCCGGCACAATGCCGCGCCGAGGGCGCCGGCCAGATGCGGCCGCCGCTCGCTCCAGTCCAGGCAGGCCCGCGCCAGCGGCCGCTTGCCGCCGGCAGGCGCTTCCACCTCCAGCGCCGCGGCGAACCAGCCGCGGCCGGCTGCCGTCACCGCGAACTGCCTGTCCTCGTCCAGCAATAGCAATCCGTTTTCCAGCATCGCGTCGGCGATGGCGATGCCCAGCCGGCCCGCCAGGTGGTCGTAGCAGGTGCGCGCCAGCCGCAGCTCCGGCGTCACCCGGCTGGCCGCGCGCGGACGTGCCAGATCGTGTCCGTGGGCGGCGGCGCTCAGCGCCTCCAGCGCCTGGGCGATGGCCGCGTTGGCCAGCAGGTAGTAGCGATGGCGGCCATGCCGCTCTACCTTGACCGCGCCGCCTTGCAGCAGCTTGGCCAGGTGGTTGCTGGCGGCCTGGGCGCTGAGGCCGGCGTGCTGAGCCAGCTCGCTGGCCGGGTAGCTGCGGCCGTCCAGCATCAACAGCAGCATGAGGGCGCGGCCGGGATCGGCCAGCAGGCTGGCCAGGCGGCTGATGTCGGGGAGATGGGCGGCGGTCATGGTTCACTCCAGCGTGAAACATCGTGGTCGATGCCTGGCTACGATACGGGCATTCGAACGACATGCCAAGGAGTTGCGACATGCGCGCCCTGCTGGATTATCTACACACCTATTTCATGAGCGAGCCGCAGCTGCTGTTCCGCTGCGGACTGGCGCCGGAGCGGCTGGCCGAGCTGCAACGTGAAGGACGCGCGCCGCTGCCGTCCTATCGGCTGCGCTGCGCCGGCGCCGTTACGTCTTACTTTGGCGAGCGGGCGCTGGGCGGTGAGCTGGCCTGGTATCCGCAGGCGATGACCGAGTGGCTGATAGCGGCCGAGCATGCCGAAGCGGCGACGCTGCGCGCGCGTTTCGATCGGCGCTACCGGGCCGAGCTGGCGCGTCTGGCGGAGCAGGGGCTGCCTGCCGCGGAGCCTGCGGGCGGCCTGGACGAGGAGTGGGCGCATTTCCTGGCCGGCGCCTATGGCGTCTGCACCCGCCATGGCCGGGTGGAGCAGATCGCGGCCAAAGAGGCGATGGTGGCCCTGATAGACCGGCTGACCGAACGCCAGACCCGAGCCTTTTTGCCGGAGGCCGAGCTGGCCTTGCTGCGCCGAGCGGTGGACCTGCTGGACGAGGTGGAGGCGTGGTTCGCGCCGCACGAGCGCGCGGCCAGTTCCCGCGCGCGCTGCGTCGACGGCGCGCGGCGGCGATACCTGGGAGGCGGAGCATGAACGGCTGGCCGGAACACGCGTTGGCCGCCGCCGGCCATCCCGATCCTTATCCTTATTACCGGGCGTTGGTGCAGGATGGCTGGCGGCGCGACGAGCAACTGGGGCTGTGGCTGGCCGCCTCGCGTCGGCCGCTGGCCGCGGATGTGCGAGGGCGACGCGCATGCCCGCTTGCGGACGGTGGTGGGCGAGGGCTTGGCGGCCCAGTCCTGCGACGAGGCGGAGCAGACGGCGCGGCGGCTGGCGCGGGCTTTTCTGCCGACCGGCGAGGTCGATGGCCGCCGGCTGGACGCGCTGGTCGATTTTTTGCCGGTCGCCACGCTGGCTTCGCTGCTGGGTTGGCCGGAAGCCGCGCTGGCGGAGGCGGCGGCAGGGATCGCGCGGGTGTGCCGGGCCTTGGCGATCGATGCCGATGCCGCGGCGCGCGAGCGGGGCGCGGAGGCTTGCCGGACCTTGCTGACCGATCTCGCCGTTCTATCGGCCGATGGGTGGCTGCGGCGCTGGCGCGATGCGTTCGCCGGCCTGGACGATGCCGCCCTGTACGCCAATTTGCTTGGCATCCTGTTCCAGAGCCGCGATGCCGGCGCCGGGCTGCTGTCGGCCGGCATCGCCTGGCGCTGTGAAGGAGAGTGGGACCATGCCGATCCCGTCGAGTGGCGCGCGCGCTTGCGGCAAGACCCGGTGCTGCACCACACCCGGCGTTTCGTCGAAGCGGACGTGACGCTGGCCGGCCAGACCTTGCGGGCCGGCGACCAGGTGCTGGTGTTGCTGGCCGCCGCCGCGCGCGATCCGGCCGGGCCGGCAGAGGCCATGGATTTCGGCGGCGGCCGGCATGCCTGCCCGGGCGAGGCGCTGGCCCTGGCCACCGCCCGCGGCGCTTTGCATGCATTGGAGGAGAGCCGTCCGGACTGGGGGGCCCTGGGCGCCGGCGTCACCTTTGCTGGCCCGCCCAATGTAAGAATGCGCCGCTTCGGCGCGGGAGAACGAGCATGATCGCGGTGATATTCGAGGCGACGCTGGCCGAAGGCGGCCGCGAGGCCTATCTGCAATGGGCGGCGCGGCTGGCGGAGCAGCTGCGGACGATGGATGGTTTTGTCTCCATCGAGCGTTTCCAGAGCCTGAATCAGCCGGACAAGCTGCTGTCTCTGTCGTTCTGGCGGGACGAGGCCGCGCTTGCCGCCTGGCGCAATCTGGAATCGCACCGGATGGCGCAGGCGGCGGGAAGGGGAGGCGTTTTCGCCGACTACCGGCTGCGAGTGGCGGCGGTGCTGCGCGATTACGGCATGAACGAGCGCGGGCAGGCGCCGACGGACAGCCGCGCCGCGCACTCAGCCTGAGGCCAGGGCCTTGATCACGTAGAGATCGAAGCGGGTGGACTTGCCGTCCAGCACCGCCGACGGCTTCACGCCGGCGATGGCCGCGCCCAGTCGCGGCCGTTTCACCACCACCCGCACCTTGGCGGCGGCGATGGCGGCGGCCAGCAGCTCGGCGCTGTCCATGTCGTCGCCAATCACGTGCTGGAAGGCCTGCATGTCTTTCTTGGCGGCGGCGGATTTCTTGTCGGTGTCGGGGAACATCGGGTCGACGAACACCACGTCGGGGCGCTGTGCTTCGGCGAGGCCGGCCAGCCAGTCGCGCGAGTTGGCATGCACCAGCGTCATCCGCGCGGCGATGTCGCGGGTGGTTTCGTCGCGTTCCGCGCGCTCCAGCGCGTCGGCCAGCAGCGCCGCCGCCACCGGCGAGCGCTCCACCATCGTCACCCGGCAGCCCAGCGTGGCCAGCACGAAGCTGTCGCGGCCCAGGCCGGCGGTGGCGTCTACCACGTGAGGCAGATCCCTCGCTCCCTTCAGCCCCACCGCCTTGGCCACCGGCTGGCCGCGGCCGCCGCCCTGTTCGCGGCGGTGGCGCGCCGCGCCATCGACGAATTCGGCGTATACCGCGCCGTGCTTGCCGGTGGTCAGCAATTCCAACCGTTCGGAGCCCAGTTCCAGCCAGTAGCCGTCGGCCGGCCGCTGCTTGATCAGGGGCAAGGAGAAACGCTCGCACAGGCGGCGGGCGGCGTCGAGGCGGGCGGGTTCGGCGCAGTAAAGCGGTGTGGCGGTCATCGGCGGTCCTTCAAAATCTGTTGCGCACGATACGGGATGCGGAGCGTCGTCGCAAGCCGCGGCTGGCCGGGTGAAGGGAAGCGGCGGCGCTCAGCGGAGGGGTGCTAAGTAGATTTATCTAAAGAACCTTTACTCATACGACATTTTTTTATGCGCTCAACTAGTCTATTTCTTTAGAAGGGATATTTTTATTCAAACGCAATCGGCGGCAGCCGTAGCGCAGGCGCGGGAGCAGGAACATGGCGTGGTGGAAATCGACGGGCCGGGAATCGGCCAAACAGGCTGGACGTCCGGCCGGCCGTTTGCTGCTGCAGGCGCTGGAACCCAGGATGATGTTCGACGGCGCGGTGGCGGCTTCGGTCGGAGAGGCCGCGCATCATGTCGACCCCGCGCACGACGCGGCGCGCATCGACGCCCAGCAGCGCCACGGTGAGACGGCGGCTGCGGTCGCCGCCACCGCCCAGCCGCGAGATGCCGCCGCCAGCGCGCGCGACACCCATGCGCAGGGGCCGCAGGTGGTGTTCGTCGAGTCCAACGTCGCCAACTACCAGAGCCTGATCGCCCAGCTGCCGTCCAATTACCAGGTGGTGATTCTGGACAGCAGCAAGGACGGCCTGGCGCAGATCGCGCAGTGGGCGCAAACCCATAGCGGCTACAGCGCCATCCACATCATTTCGCACGGCCAGGAAAACGACCTGCAACTGGGCGCCGCCCAGCTGACCACCGCCAACGTCGCCAACTACCAGGCCGAGCTGGCCGCCATAGGGCAGGCGCTGCGCCCCGGCGGCGACATCCTGCTGTATGGCTGCGACGTGGCCGAGGGCAGCGACGGCGCCGCGCTGGTCAATGCCATCGCGCGGGAAAGCGGCCGGGTGACCGCCGCCTCCACCGACGCCACCGGCGCCGCCAGCCTGGGCGGCGACTGGACGCTGGAATTTTCGACCGACCGGCTGCACGTCGCCGCGCTGAGCTTGACTGACTATAACGGCTTGCTGACCCGGCCCACTTCCGGCACCACCACCTTCGACTCGCAGGACGGCTCCACCACCGTGGTGCCCACTGGCGTTTCCTCGCTGACGGTCAGCAATGTTCTTGGCTGGAATTTCACGATGCAGATGAATTCCAACAGCGACGGCCAGAACGAGATGATCATCATCGAGAAGGACGGCTCCAGCTCGGTGGAAACGGTGGACGCGCTGAGCGACGGGGTCAAGCAGATCAACTATTTCTCGGTCAAGCCTAACGACAGCAGCCTGTTCACGCTGAACTCCATCGGCGTGGTGCTGAATGGCTACGACTCCACTTTCTCCGGCGGCACCGTCCAGCTGGTGGGCTACCTCAACGGTTCCGCCGTCAGCGGCGCCACGTTGAGCCAGAGCGTCAGCGATATCGACAACAGCGGCTCGCTGGTGACGTTCAATGTGTCCGGCAACAGCAATTTCCAGGGCATAGACTCGTTCCGCGTTCTGGCCGCCAACGGCCACAACATCACCGGCCTGCTCGGCATCGGCGCCATCAACGCCACCAACTTCCATTTCCCCGGGCCGACGCTGACCGCCAGCGGCGGCAGCAGCGCCTACAGCGGCGGCACCGGCAGCGCGGTGACGGTGGACAGCGGCATCACTCTCAGCGATACCGCGGCCTCGACCCAAACCAGCGCCACGGTGTCGATCACCGGCAACTTCCACAGCGGCGAGGACGTGCTGGCTTTCACCAACAACGGCAGCACCATGGGCAACATCAGCGGCAGCTACAACAGCGGCACCGGGGTGCTGACGCTGACCTCCAGCGGCTCCACCGCCACCAACGCCCAGTGGCAGGCGGCCTTGGAGGCGGTCACCTATCGGGACAGCTCGCTGACGCCCAATACCAGCAGCCGCACCATCAGCTTCGCCATCACCGACGCCAGCAGCAATACCAGCTCCACGGTGACCAAGACCGTGACCGTGGCCGCCGACGCGGCCCCGGTGATCGGCAACCTCAATGGCGACAGCAACACCTATTATGCCGGCGGCGGCGCGGTCCACCTCGATACCGGCACCGCTGCGACGGTGACCGACAGCGACTCGACCAACTTCAACAGCGGCAATGTGACCGTCCACATCTCGGCCAATGGCCAGAGCGGCGAGGACGCGTTGGGCATCGACACCAGCGGCACGGTAACGCTGTCCAGCGGCACCAGCGTGGGCAGCACGGTATCGGTGGGCGGCGTGGCGATCGGCACCATCGCCACCAATGGAGACGGCGTCAGCGGCCATGACCTGATCGTCACCTTGAACAGCAACGCCACCGCCAGCCGGGTGACCACGCTGGTGGACGCGCTGACCTACAACGACACCGCCGCCGGCATTCCCAACACCTCCACCCGCACCATCCAGGTGTCGGTCAACGACGGCCACGGCGGCACCAGCAGCGCCGCCAGCGTGACGATGGCGGTCAGCGCCGCGCCGCTGCTCGCCGTCAGCGGCGGCAGCGCGGCTTTCACCGCCGGCGACAACGCCGCCTCGACGCCGGTGGCGGTGGACAGCGGCATCACCGTCACCGACAACGCCAGCCCCACGCTGGCCAGCGGCACGGTGTCCATTACTGGCAACTTCCACAGCGGCGAGGATGTGCTGTCATTCACCAACGATGGCAGCACCATGGGCAACATCAGCGCCAGTTACAACAGCGGCACCGGCGTGTTGACGCTGACCTCCAGCGGCGCCACCGCCACGCTGGCGCAATGGCAGGCGGCATTGCGCGCGGTGAAATATACCGATAGCGCAGTAACGCCGAACAGCGCCACCCGCACCATCAGCTTTCAAGTGGCCGACGGCAGCAGCAACTCCAGCACCGCGGTGACGCGGACGGTGACGGTGGCCGACACCGACCAGACGCCTATCGCCACCGCCAGCGGCGGCAGCACCGCCTTCACCGCCGGCGACAACGCCACCTCGACGCCGGTGGCGGTGGACAGCGGCATCACCGTGTCCGACCTCGACAACACCACGCTGGCCAGCGCCACGGCATCGATCACCGGCAACTTCCATAGCGGCGAGGACGTGCTGAGCTTCACCAACACCAGCGCCGTGACTTACGGCAATATCGTCGCCAGCTACAACAGCGGCACCGGGGTGCTGACGCTGACGTCCAGCGGCGCGACCGCCACCGTCGCGCAATGGCAGGCCGCGCTGCGCGCCGTGAAGTACACCGACAGCGCGGTGACGCCAAACAGCGCCACCCGCACCATCAGCTTCGTGGCCAACGATGGCACCAAGAACAGCGCTGCCACCACTAAGACCGTGACGGTGGCCGCCACCGACCAGACGCCCATCGCCACCGCCAGCGGCGGCAGCGCGGCCTTCACCGCTGGCAACAACACCACGTCGGCGCCGGTGGCGGTGGATGGCGGCATCACCTTGTCCGATCTGGACAACACCACGCTGGCCAGCGCGACGGTATCCATCACCGGCAACTTCCAGAGCGGGGAGGATGCGCTGGCGTTCAGCAACACCAATTCCACCACTTACGGCAATATCGTCGCCAGCTACAACAGCGGCACCGGGGTGTTGACGCTGACTTCCAGCGGCGCGACGGCCACGCTGGCGCAATGGCAGGCGGCCTTGCGCGCAACGACCTACACCGACAGCGCGATCACGCCCAACAACGCCACCCGCACCATCAGCTTCGTCGTCAACGACGGCACCAAGAACAGCGCCGCCGCGACGCGGGCGGTGACGGTGGCTGATACCGATCAAACGCCGATCGCCACCGTCTCCGGCACCAATGGCAGCTACACCATCAGCGGCACGCCGACGCCGGTGGCGGTGGATGGCGGCATCACCGTATCCGACCGCGACAACGCGACGCTGGCCAGCGCGACAGTGTCCATCACCGGCAACTTCCACAGCGGCGAGGACGTGCTGGCGTTCAGCAACACCAGCTCCAGCAGCTTCGGCAATATCGTCGCCAGCTACAACAGCGGCACCGGCGTGCTGACGCTGACTTCCAGCGGCGCGACCGCCACCGTCGCGCAATGGCAGTCGGCGCTGCAGGCGGTGACCTACAACGACACGGCCGGCTCGCCGAATACCGCCACCCGGGTCATCAGCTTCGTCGTCAACGACGGCACGGCGAACAGCTCCGCCGTCACCCGCAATATCGCCATTCAGCTGCCGACGCCGACGGTAGCCGGCCTGACGGCGGGCACCGACACCGGCAGTAGCAGCTCCGACGGCATCACCAGCGACAACACGCCTACGGTGACCGGCACCGCCACCGCCAGCAGCACCGTCACGGTCTATGTGGACGGCGTCAGCGTCGGCACCACGACCGCCGACGGCAGCGGCGCGTGGAGCTACAACTTCGTCTCCAGCCTGGCGGACGGCAGCCACGCGATCACGGCGATGGCCAGCAGCGGCGGCGTCAACAGCGGCGTGTCGTCCGGCCGCGCCATCACCATTGACACTACGGCTCCCGCCACGCCGACGGTGACGGGCCTGACCGCCGCCACCGACACCGGCAGCAGCCACAGCGACGGCGTCACCAGCGTCAACACGCCAACGGTGCAGGGCACGGCCGATGCGAACAGCACGGTGACGGTCTATGTCGACGGAACCGCGATGGGCACGGCCACGGCCGACGGCAGCGGAGCATGGACCTACAACATCGCCAGCAGCCTGGCCGACGGCAACCACAGCATCCGCGCGACGGCGACCGATACCGCCGGCAATGTCAGCGGCCAGGCGACGGTTTACAGCGTCACCATCGATACCGCGACCCCGGCGATGCCGGCGATCAGCGGGCTGAGCACGGCGACGGACACCGGCAGCAGCCACAGCGACGGCATCACCAGCGACAATACGCCTACTCTGCAAGGCACCGCGCCGGCCAACAGCACGGTGACGGTGTACATCGACGGCTTCCAGGTGGGCACCGCCACCGCGAACGGCAGCGGCGCATGGAGCTACAACCTGAGCACCAGCCTGCCGGACGGCAACCACGGCGCGCGGGTGACGGCGATGGACGCCGCGGGCAACGTCAGTACGCTGTCGGCGGCGTACAGCATCACCATTGACACCGCGGCGCCGTCGGTGCCAAGCGGCTTGGCGCTGACTGCGGCGACCGACACCGGCAGCAGCCATAGCGACGGCGTCACCGACAACAACCAGCCGACGGTGCAAGGCACGGCCGAGGCGAACAGCACGGTGACGGTGTACGTCGACGGCACGGCGGTGGGCACGGCGACGGCCGACGGCAGCGGCGCGTGGAGCTACAACCTGAGCAGTCCGCTGGCCGATGGCAACCACAACGTGCGGGCGACGGCAACCGACGCGGCAGGCAACGCCAGCGGCCAGTCGACCGCGTACAGCATCACGGTGGACACTGCCGCGCCGGCGGCGCCGACGGGTCTGGCGCTGAGCACGGCCAGCGACACCGGCAGCAGCCACAGCGACGGCGTCACCGACAACAATCAGCCGACGGTGCAAGGCACGGCCGAGGCGGGCAGCACGGTGACGGTGTATGTCGACGGCACGGCGGTGGGCACGGCGACGGCAAACGGCAGCGGCGCGTGGAGCTACAACCTGGCCAGCCCGCTGACTGACGGCAGCCACAGCATCCGCGCGACGGCGACCGACGCGGCAGGCGACGCCAGCGGCCAGTCGACCGCGTACAGCATCACGGTGGACACTGCCGCGCCGGCGGCGCCGACGGGTCTGGCGCTGAGCGCGGCCAGCGACACCGGCAGCAGCCACAGCGACGGCATCACCGACAACAACCAGCCGACGATCACCGGCAGCGCCGAGCCGAACAGCACGGTGACGGTGTATGTCGATGGCACGCTGGCAGGTACGGCGACGGCCAACGGCAGCGGCGTTTGGACTTACAACCTGACCAGTGTCTTGGCCGAAGGCAACCACAACGTGCGGGCGACGGCGACCGACGCCGCCGGTAATGTCAGCGGCCAGTCGACCGCGTATAACATCACCGTCGACACCACGGCGCCGGCTGCGCCAAGCGGCGTGGCGCTGAGCACGGCGACCGATACCGGCAGCAGCCGCAGCGACGGCATCACCGACAACAACCAGCCGACGATCACCGGCAGCGCCGAGCCGAACAGCACGGTGACGGTGTATGTCGATGGCACGCTGGCAGGTACGGCGACGGCCAACGGCAGCGGCGTTTGGACTTACAACCTGACCAGTGTCTTGGCCGAAGGCAACCACAACGTGCGGGCGACGGCGACCGACGCCGCCGGTAATGTCAGCGGCCAGTCGACCGCGTACAACATCACCGTCGACACCACGGCGCCGGCTGCGCCAAGCGGCGTGGCGCTGAGCACGGCGACCGATACCGGCAGCAGCCGCAGCGACGGCGTCACCGGCAACAACCAGCCGACGGTCACCGGCACGGCCGAGGCGAACAGCATGGTGACGGTGTATGTCGATGGAACGGCGGTGGGCACGGCGACGGCCAACGGCAGCGGCGCGTGGAGCTACAACCTGGCCAGTCCGCTGGTCGATGGCAACCACAGCATCCGGGCCACGGCGACCGACTCGGCCGGAAATATCAGCGGGCAATCGACGGGGTACAACATCACCGTCGACACTGCCGCGCCGCAGGTCCAGACCATCAGCGCCGGCGGTCCTCTCGACACCTCCGCCAGTACGCTGTCCTATCAGGTGACGTTCAGCAAACCCGTGGCCTCCTTCACCGCGGACAACCTGAATCTGGTCGTCAGCGGCAGCGCGCATGGCGCGATTTCCAGCGTCACCGCAGTCAACGCCACCACGTATGCCATCCAGCTGACCGGCGTCGGCGGCACCGGCTCGCTGTCGTTGGCGATCAAGAGCGGAACGGTCAGCGACAAGGCCGGCAATCTGTTGACCGGACAGGCAACCGCGCCGTCGTACCATGTCAGCGCCCAGGCGCCGACAACGGTTGTAACGCCGGCGCCGACAGTCGTTCCGACACCTCCCGCCGCAGCCGCCAACACCATCCAGCTGCCGCCGATCACGCCCAATATCGTGCTGGCGGCGGTGGGAGGCACGCCGACGGTAGCCACCGGCAACGAGCATGCCGACAACGCGGCGCAGAATCTGCTGTCGGATGCCGCTCACGCCGGCACGGGCGTCAATTCGCCGTCGCTGGGCGCCAACGGGCTGGACAATGTAAACGGCGGCGCGCCTTCCTTTGTCAGCAACACTGCCGGCAATCCGACCATCGCCCTGCAGGTGAATCCGGACCTGGGCGTGCGACCCGTGGCCGCGGGGCAGTCGTTCACCATCGTGTTGCCGCCGGCCACCATCATCAGCCGCGAGTCTTCGGCCAACCTCAGCATCGTGGCGCGTCAGAGCAATGGCCAGCCCCTGCCGGCTTGGCTGAAGTTCGACCCGGCGACGGGCCGTTTCACCGGGCAGGCGCCGGCGGGATGGAACAAGCCGGTTTCGATCGACATCCGGGTGCAGGACAAGACCGGCCATCATGGCAACAGCCACATCCAGCTGAATTTCGGCAAACGGCAGGCGACGACGCAGGCGCGCAAAGCGACGCCGGACGCCGGCAAGCTGGCGCTAAACCGGCAGTTCGACAACCACGGCCAACGCGGCTTCCTGCAGCGGCTGGCGGCGCTTCTGGGGGATGACAAGCAGGGCTAGCTTCGCCGCTGCGGGCGGGGCTGCAGAAAATAGACAGCGATAAGGATGGCCAGGGTAAACCGACAATGCTCTAAAGGGGGCAGTGAGATGCAATCCGATTATCAGGCAAGGCCGCGCTCGCGCGGACTCCGATTGGTTCCGCTGGCGTGCGCGCTGGCGCTGGCCGGATGCGCGGTAACGCCGCAACCGTTGAGCCTGGCCGAGCGCCAGTCCCAGCTCCGTGCCGACCGGCAGACGATGTTCGGCAGCCAGGAGGCTGTCAGCGCGCCGGTGACGCTGCAGGAGGCGATGGCGCGGGCGCTCAAGTACAACCTGGACTACCGGGTGAAGCTGATGGAGGAGGCGATGGCGCAGCGGCAGCTGGACCTGTCCAGCCTGGACATGCTGCCCAAGCTGGCGCTGGCCGCCGGCTACACCACCCGCAGCAAGGACAACGCGTCGTCGTCGCAGAACGTCGCCACCGGCGAGCAATCGCTGGTGCCGTCCATCTCTTCCGAGAAGCGCGACCGCACCGCCGATCTGAACCTGAGCTGGAACGTGCTGGATTTCGGCGTCAGCTACTACTCGGCCCAGCAGCAGGCGGACCGGGTGCTGATTTTGGAGCAGCGCAAGCGCAAAGTGGCTCAGCAACTGATGCAGCAGGTGCGCGAGGCGTGGTGGCAGGCGGCCGGCGCCCAACAGCTGCAGGGGCGGGTCGATGCCTTGTTGAAAGACGCCCAGTCCGCGTTGGAGGACGCGCGGCAGGTGGAGAAGCAGAAGCTGCGCTCGCCGCTGGACGCGCTCAACTACCGCCGTCAGTTGCTGGATGTGATCCGCCAGATGAGTGCGGTGCGCAACGCGCTGTCGCAGGCCAAGCCTCGATTGGCCGCGATCATGAATGTGTCGCCGGGCCAGGACTTCCAGGTGGCGACGCCGTCCGGCATGCCGGTGCCGACCTTGGGCATGGATGTCGACCGGATGGAAGAGATGGCCTTGCTGAACCGGCCGGAAGTGGTCGAGGCGCAATACAGCAGCCGCATCAGCGCGCTGGAAACCCGCAAGGCCATGGCCAAGCTGCTGCCCGGGCTGGAGTTCAGCGTCGGCCAGCATTACGACAGCAACAAATTCCTGGTCAACAACTCCTGGAGCGACGCCGGGCTGCGGATCAGCTGGAACCTGCTGAACCTGTTCAGCGCCGGGCCGATCACCCGGGCTGCCGACGCCCAGAAGCAGGTCAGCGAGTCGCAGCGGCTGGCGCTGAACATGGCGGTGCTGACCCAGGTGCACGTCGCCTATCTGGATTTCCAGGGCAAGTCGCGGCAGTACGAACTGGAGCATGAGCTGAGCGGCGTCGACCAGGCGATCTATCAACAGACCCGCAACGCGGTGGAGAGCGGCGCGTCGGCGCGGCTGCAGGGCATACTCGCCGACGCCAACGCGGTGTTTTCATCGCTGCGGCTGTATCAGTCCTACGGCGATCTGCAGAACGCCTACGGACTGATGGGCGCCAGTCTGGGTCTGGATCCGCTACCGTCCACCACCAAGGGTTACGACCTGGCCTCGTTGAGCCAGGCGCTGCAAGGCGCGGAAAACCAGTGGCAGGGGACCGTCTCGGGAGGCAAGCAATGAGGCTGGCCTGGGTCGTGATGGCCATGTCGATGGCCGCGCAGGCCGCGCCGCCGGCCACTGCCGCCGACGGGAGGATACGCGTGCAATTGATGTCGCGCCACGCGGTCACCCTGTCCAGCGAGATTCCGGCCAAGATATCGGCGATGCCGGTGGTGGAGGGCGGCGGCTTTCGCCGTGGCCAGCCGCTGGTGGAGTTCGATTGCAGCAGCTACCGCGCCCAGCTGCGCAAGGCCCAGGCCTCACTGGAGGCCGCCAGTCAGTTGCTGAAGGTGAACAACCAGCTGGCCAAGTACAACTCGGTCGGCACGCTGGAGCTGACCCAGGCCCAGGGCAAGGCCAAGGAAGCGGCCGCCGACGCCAGCTACGCGCAGACGCTGGTGTCCAAATGCAGCATCGCCGCGCCCTTCGACGGCCGGGTGGCCAAGCGCAGCGCGGCGGTGCACCAGTACGTGAATCCGGGCAATCCCATCCTGGACATCGTCGATTCCGACTCGCTAGAGCTGCGCATGCTGGTGCCGTCCAAATGGCTGGCGACGCTGAAGCTGGGCAGCCGCTTCACCGTGGCGGTGGACGAGCTGGGCGCCAGCTTCCCGGCGCGCATCGAGCGACTGGGCGCGCAGATCGACCCGGTCAGCCAGACCATTCTGGCGATAGGCGTGATAGACGGCAAAGCCGCCAACCTGCTGCCCGGCATGAGCGGCTGGGCCAGCTTCAAGTAGCCGCCATGGGCCACGCCGACCGCAGCCGGGAACTGGCCACGTTGCTGCAGCTGTTGCATCGCGCCCGCGAGGCCGATGGCGCGGAACGCCTGGGTTTCGTCATGGTCAACGAGACCCAGCATCTGCTGCCCTACCGTCAGGCTGCGTTCTGGCGCGAGGGCTTGCGCGCCCATGTCGCCGTCTTGTCCGGGCTGGCCGAGCCGGACCCCACCGCGCCTTATCTGCAATGGCTGTCCGCCTTGTTCCGCCATCTGGCGAAAGAGGATGCCGACCGGCTCAGCGTGTGTTGCGACGCAGCCGGGCTGCCCGAGGCGCTGGCCGACGAGTGGGCGCACTGGCTGCCGGAGCACGGCTTGTGGCTGAGGCTGGACGGGCTCGGCGCGCTGCTGCTGGCCCGCGATCTGCCATGGAGCGACTACGAGGTGCAGCTGGCCGAGGAACTGGCGCACGGCTATGGCCACGCCCTGCGCCAGCATGCGCCGCGGCGCGACTGGACGGCGCTGGCGAAGGCGTGGCTGCGCGAGGGCCGCCGCCGCAAGCGTCTGCTGATCGCCGCGCTGCTTGTCGTCTGTTTCCCGGTGCGGCTCAGCGTGCTGGCCCGCGCCGAGGTGGTGCCCAGCGATCCCATCCTGCTGCGCGCGCCGGTGTCCGGGGTGATAGACAAGGTGGCGGTCTTGCCCAACCAGCCGGTCCGACGCGGCGCGGCCTTGTTCGACCTGGACGCCACGGTGCTGTCCAGCCAGCTGGCGCTGGCGAAGGAGGAAGCCAGCGCGGCGGAGGAAAGCTTCCGCGCCAGCGCCCAGCTGGCGCTGACCGACGACAAGGGCAAGCTGGCCCTGGCGCAGGACAGGGCCAAGCTGGAGGAGAAGGACATCAGCGCCGATTTCGCCGGCCGGGAGTTGAAACGCTTGCACGTCACCGCGCCGGCCGACGGCGTGGTGGTGTTTTCCGACCGGAACGACTGGCAGGGCAAGGCGGTGGCCTTGGGCGAGAAAGTGATGACGCTGGCCGATCCGGCCAAGGTGGAGTTGGCCGCCTGGCTGCCGGCGGCGGAGGCGATCGACCTGGAGCCGGGCGGCAAGGTGACGCTGTACCCGAACGCCACGCCGTTCCAGTCGTACGAGGCCACGCTGCTGCGGGTGGCCTACAAGGCCGAGGCCGGCGAGGGCAATCTGCTGGCCTACCGGCTGCAGGCGCGGTTTGCCGCTGGCCAGCGGCTGCCGCTGCTGGGGCAGATGGGCACCGCCCGGGTTTATGGCGACTGGGTGCCTCTCGCGTATTACGCGCTGCGCCGGCCGCTGACCGCCGCGCGGCAATGGCTGGGCTGGTAGCGTGGCCGCCCGCGTGCTGCCGCCGTTGCGCCAGGAGCTGACGCTGCATGCCGGCCCGGATCTGGCGGACGGATCGCCCAGCTGGATGCTGCACGATCCGGCGGCCAACCGCTACTACCAGCTGGGCTGGGCGAGCTTCGAAATGCTGTCGCGGTGGGCGCTGGGCAGCGGAGCGGCGGTGCTGGAGGCGGTCAATACCGAAACCACGCTGCGCCTGGGCGAGGACGATCTGGCCGAACTGCAGCAGTTCCTGTCGCAGCATCAGCTGCTGCAGGCGGCGGACAGCGACTGGCTGTGGCGGGTGCGCCAAGCCGGGCGGCCGAGCCACGCGATGTGGCTGTTGAAGAACTACCTGTTTTTCCGCATCCCCCTGCTCCGGCCGGAGGCCTGGCTCAACCGCCTGCTGCCCTGGTGCGGATGGCTGTTCCGGCCCGCGTTCTGGTGGGCGATGGCCGGCGTCGCGCTGCTGGGTCTGGCCTTGGTTTCGCGCCGCTGGGACGAATTCACCCATACGTTTTCCGGCTACGGCGGCTGGAGCGCGGCGCTGGGCATCGCGGCATCGCTGAGCCTGGCCAAGATGTCGCACGAGCTGGGCCACGCGCTGACCGCCCGCCATTTCGGCTGCCGGGTGCCGGCGATGGGCGTGGCCTTCCTGGTAATGGTGCCGGTGTTGTACACCGACACCAACGACGCCTGGAAACTGCCTTCGCGCCGCCAGCGGCTGTTGATCGGCGCCGCCGGCATGCTGACCGAGCTGACGCTGGCCGTCTGGGCCACGCTGGCCTGGTGCGCGCTGCCGGAGGGGCCGCTGCGCGCCGGCGTCTTCCTGTTGGCCACTACCACCTGGCTGGCGACCCTGGCCATCAATTCCAGCCCCTTCATGCGCTTCGACGGCTATTTCCTGTTATCCGATTGGCTGGGCGTGCCCAATCTGCACGCTCGTTCCTTCGCGCTGGCGCGCTGGCAGCTGCGGCGCTGGCTGCTGGGCTTGGACGATCCGGTGCCCGAGCGCTTTCCGCCGGCCCGCCAGCGCGGGCTGATCCTGTTCGCCTGGGCGACCTGGCTGTACCGCCTGGTGTTGTTCACTTCGATCGCGCTGTTGGTCTACCACATGTTTTTCAAAACGCTGGGCCTGCTGCTGCTGTTCGTGGAGCTGGGATGGTTCATTGCCAGGCCCATCGTCGGTGAGGTTTTGGCATGGTGGCGCCGCCGCGCCGATTTGCGCTGGAGGATGGAAACCCGGCGCAGCGCCGCCTTGTTGGCCCTGCTGCTGCTGTTTTTGATCCTGCCGTGGCAGAACGAACTGTCCAGTCCGGCGGTGATGGGCGCGGCGCAGTCCCAGGGGCTGTACGCGGCGGAGGCCGCCGTGGTCGCCGGCGTGAGCGCGCGCGAAGGGCAAAGAGTGAGAGCGGGACAGGCGCTGGCGCAGCTGGCTTCGCCGCAACTCGACCAGCGCCTGGCCTTGGCCAAGGTGCTTGAGGCGGATCTGGCCTGGCAGGTCGCGCAGCAGTCTTTCAACAGCGAGCTGCAGAGCAAGGGCACTGCCTTGCAGCAGCAGTGGCAGGCGGCGCGACAACAAGTGGCGGGCTTGCAGAGCCAGCGGGACCGGCTGGCGCTGATCGCGCCCTTCGCCGGCCGGGTGGCCGATGTGAGCGAGGCGTTGAGGCCCGGCACCGTGGTGGCCCAGGGCGAGCGTCTGTTGCAGGTGGTCGGCGCCGATGGCGTGAGGGGCGAGGCTTATGTCGACGAGGATGGCCTGGCGGGCCTGCGGCGCGGCGATGCCGCCCGGTTCGTGCCGGACAGCGGCGAGACCTGGGCCATTGCCTGCCGGCTGGGGCCGATAGACCGCTTGAACCAGGCGGCGCTGGAGCAGCCGTTGCTGGCTTCCGTGTATGGCGGACCGATTCCGGTCGAGTTGAGAGACCATGATCTGGTGCCCTTGCGCGCGATTTTCAGGGTCCGGCTGGAGGACTGCGGCCGGCGAGACCCGCCGTTGCGGGAAATGCCCGGCTGGGCGCGTCTCAGCGGCGAGCGCTACAGCCTGCTGTCGCTGGGTTGGCGCAGGCTGGCGGCTGTGCTGGAGCGCGAGGCGGGGCTGTAGCGGCCCGGCCGGGGAGGCGCGCGCGGGGTTCCTATTTCCATGAACTGGCAAGGAGACATGTGTGTCTGCCGAACTTCATTTTTCCTCGTTATGCCCGTCCTTGTCGCTGCGTCCGGCGCGTCAGGCCGACGCGCCTTGCATCGACCGCATTTACCGCAGCGCGCGTCCCGACTTGCAGTGGATAAGCGGCGACGCCGAGTTGATCGACACGGTGCAGCGCCAGCAATTGCAGGTGTTGCAACAGGGAACGGGGCAAAACTACCCGAACGCCATGCATTTCATCGTGGAAAAGACCGGCAGCGCGGTCGGCGCGGTGATGGTCGATTTCGGGACCAACGAAGTGCGCATCATTTTCCTGGCCATGCTGCCGGAGGCGCGCGGCCAAGGTTACGGCAAGGCTGTGCTGCAAGGGCTGCAGCAGGCGGCGAAGCAGGTGGGCGCGCCGCTGGCCGCCGTGGTCTGGCATAACAACGGCGAAGCGCGCCGGGTCTACCAGTCGCTGGGTTTCGTGCTGGAAGAGGCCGGCGCGATGGCCGACAAGCTGGTGTGGCATCCGGATGGCCGGGCCATGATGGCCGGCGTGGTCTGAGGCCGCCAGCCGGTTCCGGCTGGCGGAGAGGCGCTAGTTGAACGGCAACTGGAAATAACAGTAGCGCCGGTCGCGGCCCATCGCGCCGGTGCGGCTGATCCACACATTGTCCAGCGTGCGCGCCGGCAGCACCCCGGCCGCCGGCAGTTGCAACTGGCCGACGGCGTCGACCAGTTCGGTGGTCGCGGTGGCCACCAGCTCCACCACGAACGGCGTGCGTTCGCTCCCCTCCCGTCCCGGCACCTGGGACAGCGGCTTTTGCCGTATCGATTGCACCTGCAGTTCCACCTCCGGCCACGGCGCCGCGCGAAAGCGGCAGCATTGCCCCAGAAGCGGCGTGAAATCCTCGCTGCTCAGCGTGTCCAGCATGGCTTCCCCCTTGCATGGCAATGCCGGCGGACGCTATCCGCTCCGCCGGCAGGCTTGTGTTTATTGTCGCGTCGGGAACAGGCCCTGAACCGCGATGCAGAAGTTCAGCGCCAGGAAGGGGTTGAGCACGCTGACCGGGGTGGTGCCGCCGGCCACGTCGGTGTTGCCGGTCAGGCCCAGGCCCTTGACGGTGACCGGGCTTTCCAATTGCTGGCTCCAGATGGTGGCTAGGCCGGTGCCGCCGCCGGAAGCGCCCAGATAGGGATTGCTGGTGCTGGGCGCGCTGGCCGGCGTGGTCGGGTTTGGAATCGTCGATGCCTGAAAGCTGACATTGACCGCCGAGGTGCCGTGGGCATGGAGCGGCATGTTGGAGGTGAGCAGGGCGACGGTTTGCTGGCCGCCGAAATTGCCGATCGCGTAGGACGGCAGGTTGTAAGTGGGTTGGGCCGGCCCGATGCTGATCGGCATCCGGCCACACAAATTGGGCAGTTGGAAGTTGGTGCTGCCGTTGCCGCCGTAATGATTGCCGATGACGGCGAACAGCGCCTGGTTTTGCGAGACTTGCAGCGTCTGGCCCTGGCATTGCGCCCAGTCGACCGGGGGATAGTCAAAGGCAAAGGGGATAATGCTGCCGATATAAGCTTCCACGTTCGCTCCTTCGTCAGATGATCCCGTCGGCGGGGTGCCGGCAGGGGAAAAAACCCATCCGTTGACATAGGTTTAGTCCATGGGGTTTTAAATTCAATCGACATTGCCCGTTGTTTTGCCAGGTAGTTTTACCTAGGAACCATATGTCGGGCAGGCGGCGGGACGCTGGCCATGGCCGGCGGGCCGCAGAGTCGGAGGAAACATGTCGCAGTGGGTGGCCTGGGTGGCCGGCGTCGTCGCTTGCGCTTTCCTGCCGGCGCTGCCCGGCACATGGTGGATTGGCTTGGCGGCAGGGATGGCCGCCGCCGCGGTTGCCGGATGCCGCGGGCGGCCATGGCTGCGGCAGGGGGCGGTCTGCGCGCTGGCCTTGCTGCTGGGCCTGGGTTACGCCGCCCTGCGCGCGCAGTGGCGGCTGGAGCAATCGCTGCCGCCGGCGTGGTGGCAGAAGCCGGTCGAGCTGGTCGCCACCGTCCGGGGCTTGCCTGACCCAGGCGAGTACGGCATCCGGCTGACGCTGGAGGTGGAGAAGGCGCTGACGCCAGGCGTCGCGCTGCCGGAGCGGGTGCAACTGCACGACTACCAGCGGCGCGACTGGCCGCCGGGCAGCCGTTGGCAGTTGAGCGCGCGTTTCAAGCCGCGGAGAGGCAGCGCCAATGCCTTCGGCTTCGACGCCGAGCGCTGGCTCTGGTCCGAGGGGCTGCTCGCCAGCGGATCGGCGGGCAAGCCACGCCAGCGGCTGCCGGACCGGAACGATCTGATGGCCTGGGTGGACCGCTGGCGGGGCGCCCAGGTGGCGCGCATCGAGCGCGCGCTGGGTCCCGGGCGGGAATCGGCGCTGGTGGCGGCCTTGACCGTGGGCGCGCAGCAGCGGATCGCGAGAGAGGATTGGCAGTTATTCGCCGCCACCGGGCTGACCCATATCGTTTCGGTGTCCGGCTTGCACATCACGATGCTGGCGGCGCTGGTGGCCTGGATGGGCGCCCGCTTGGTGCGCAGGGTGCCCGGGCTGCGGGCTCCCCGGGTGGCGACGGCGATGCTGGCGCTGTCGGCGGCAGCGTTGTATTCGCTGTTGGCGGGCTTCACCGTGCCGACCCAGCGCACGCTGTTCATGCTGGCGACGGGCAGCGCCTGCCTGCTGTGGCGGCGTCAGCTGTCGCCTTTTCAGGCCTGGTGGCTGGCTCTGGCGCTGGTATTGCTGCTGGACCCGTTCGCGGCGCTGACGCCCGGCCTGTGGCTGTCTTTCAGCCTGGTGGCGGCGTTGATGTTCAGCTCGCTGGCGCGGCGGCGGCCTCCCGTCGGCTGGCGGGCCGCGGCGTCGGGGCAGTGGGCGGCCGGCATCGCCAGCCTGGCGCCGCTGGCGGCGCTGTTCGGCGGTTTCCCGCTGCTGTCGCCGCTGGCCAATGCCTTGGCCATCCCTTATGTCTCCGTCTTGTTGACTCCCCTGTCGCTACTGGCCGTCGCCCTGCCCTGGGATGGCTTGTTGCCGCTGGCGGGCGGGCTGGCGCGCGGATTCTACTGGATGGTCGGCGTATTGGCGCATGGGCCGGCCTGGCACGTGGCCGGCGCACCATGGGCGTTGCTGGCGCTGGCAGGCATCGGCAGCGTGTGGCTGATCGCGCCGCGCGGCGTGCCCGGCAAGGGGCTGGGCGGATTGCTGTTGCTGCCCTTGCTGGTCTATCGGCCGCCGGGGCCGGAATGGGGCGTCGCCCGCGCCACGGTGCTGGACGTGGGGCAGGGCTTGTCGGTGCTGGTGCAGACGGCCGACCATGCGCTGCTGTTCGATACCGGCGCGGGCGAGGCCGGACGCGTGGTGCTGCCGCAGCTGCGCGGCCTGGGCGTTGATCGGCTGGACGCGTTGTTGCTGTCGCATCACGACAGCGACCACGACGGCGCGGCGGCGGGCGTGAGGGCCGCGCTGCCGGTGGGGCGGGTGTTGGCGGGGCAGCCGGAAACCGCGCCGGGCGCGGCGGGATGCGCGCAAGGGCAGGGCTGGGAATGGGACGGCGTCCGTTTCGACATGCTGGGTCCGCCGCCGGGATGGCGGGCCGACGAGGATAATGCCCGAAGCTGCGTATTGAGGGTGGCCACGCGACGGCAGGCGTTGCTGCTGAGCGGCGACGCGCCGGCGCGGATGGAGGAGGCGCTGGCGGCCCAGCCTGGCCTGCGCCTGGCCAGCAGCGTGCTGGTCGCCGGCCATCACGGCAGCCGCACCGCCAGCAGCGAGGCTTGGCTGGCGGCGGCGAGCCCCAGGCTGGCGGTGGTCAGCGCCGGGCACTTGAACCGCTATCGCCATCCGCACCCGCTGGTATTGGAGCGCTTCCGGCGCGCGGGGGCGGCTGTCTTGCGCACCGATCTGGACGGCGCGCTGACGCTGGAGATGGGGGACGCGCTGGCCTGGCGCTGCCTGCGCCGCGAAGCGCCTCGCTACTGGCGCGATGCCGGCCCCTGCGGCGATGAGGCGGTCACTCCCCTTGATTGACCAGCGCCACCACGCGGTTGCCCTTGCCCTGGTAGCGCAGATCGTCGAACGAGAGCTTGCGGGCGATCAGGATGCCGCGGCCGTGGCTGTTCATCAGCGAGGACGGCTCGGCGTTCTGGTAGTACTCCCAGTCGAAGCCCGGCCCCATGTCCTCGATGACGAATTGCAGCTGCTTGCCCTGCTGCGAGAACGCCACCGTGATCTCACGGTCGCGGTAAGTCGGCGCGGACAACCGGCTTTCCAGCTCCTGTTCCCAGGTGCCGGCGGCGATCAGCTGGCTTTTCTGTTCGTAGCTGATTTCCAGGTTGCCGTGCTCGATGGCGTTGACCAGCAGCTCGAACAGGCCGGTGGCCACCCGTTCCGGATGCGGGCAGGTTTTGGCCAGCAGCGCGGTGATCGCCTGGGCCTCGCGGTGGCTGCGGCAGCGGAAGGTGGCGGCGTTCAGGTGCTTGAGCGCGTCGACGTGGAGATTGGCCAGTTCCCGGAAATGGGCATAGCGGTCCCAGTGGCCGACCGCGGCGCCGACGATGGCCAGCAGCATGTCGCGCGAGAACGGCTTGGTCAGGTAGTAGAAGGCGCCCGCGGCCAGGCCCTCCTGCACGCTGGAGGCGGCGCCCATCGCAGTCTGCATGATCACCGGCAGGAATTCCAGCCGGGGCTCCGCCTTGATTTTCTTCAGCACGTCGAAGCCGCTCATGCCCGGCATCATCTTGTCCAGCAGCACGGTGGAGTACTGCTCGCCTTCGCTGGACAGGATGTCCCAGGCGATTTCCCCGTTTTCCGCCTGCCGGGTTTCATAGCCGGCGTCCTGAAGCAGCTCCGTCATCAGCTCCAGGTTGAAGGGCTCGTCGTCGACGAGCAGGAGTTTATGAGACATCGGAGTCGTCCTCCTTTAGCTGAAAATGGCAGGGAATCGCGAAAGTGAAGATGGCGCCGCCCTGGGGCAGGTTGCCGGCGGTGATCCAGCCGTGATGGGCATGCATGATTTCGCGGCTGATGGCCAGGCCCAGGCCGGTGCCGCCGGCGCCGGTCTTGGTGGTGCTGCTCTGGATGAATTTGTCGAAGATGGTTTCCAGCTCCTTCTCCGGGATGCCGGGGCCGCCGTCTTCGACGCTGGTCATGATCCAGTCGGATCCGTCCCGCTCGGTCAGGCATGCCCGCACTTGGATTTCCGAGCCGGCCGGGCTGAACTTGATCGCGTTGGACAGCAGGTTCCGTATCACCTGCCCCAGGCGGAAGGGGTCGATGTCGGCCGCCAGCATCTCCGGCTCGCAGCTCAGCTTCAGCTGGATTTGGTTGCGGCCGGCCAGCGGCGTCATTTCATCGCACGCTTCGCGCAGGCATTGCGTCAGATTGCCGCGGCCGATCGAGTATTCCATCCGCCCCACTTCCATCTTGGCCATGTCCAGCAGATCGTTGAGCAGAGTCAGCAGCCGGCTGCCGCTGGTATTGATGCGGGCGAAGTACTGCTCCGCCTTGGCGTCGCCCAGCCCCTGCGCGCGCAGCTGGCCCATCTCTGTGAAGCCTAGGATGGCGTGCAGCGGAGTGCGAAGCTCATGCGACATATTGGCCAGGAACTCGGTCTTGGCGCGGCTGGTTTCCTCGGCCAGGATCTTGGCGTGGCGCAGCGTTTCCTCCACCGCGCGCTGGGCGGAAATGTCCTGGTACACCCAGATGGTGCCCAGCTTGGGCACCGAGGGGTTGACCGCGCGGCCGTGCAGCCGGCACCAGAACAGCTGGCCCTTGCCGGTGCGCAGCCTCACTTCGGTTTGCACCACCTTGCCGTCGTTGAGCAGGCTGTACAGCGCCTTGCCGGTGCGCTCCCATTGCTCTGGATTCTCGAAATAAGGCCTGGTGGGCTGGCCTATCACGTCCATGCCCTGCTGCTGGAACAGTTCGAGGAAGGCGTGGTTCACCTGGCGTAGGTGGCGATCGACGATATAGGCCATCGCCAGCGGGCTGGCGTCGAGCAGGGCCGCCAGTTGCCGGCTCTGTACCTCGACTTGCTCGGCCAGGCTGTTTTTCAGCCGGATCAGCGCCTCTTCCTGCTCCTTGCGGCGCGAGATGTCGCGGCACACGGTGACGTAGAACCAGTCGTCCGGCATCACCACCCGGCTCAAGGACAGTTCCACCGGCAGGCGCTGGGCGTCGCTGCGCAGCAGGCTGGCCTCGAACGGCCGGCCTTCGTGGCGCTGGGCGGTCTGCTCGAACGGGGGGCTGGGCTCAGGCGTGTACAGTTCCGGGAACAGCACGCCGACGGGCAGGTTTTCCAGCGACTGGGCGCTCTGCTCCACCAATTTGGCGGCGGCCGGATTGGCCTGGATGATGTGGCCGTCGCGGTGGATCAGGATGATGGCGTCCGAACTGGCCTGCAATATCGCGCGTTGGCGCGCCTCGCTTTGCGCCAGGGCCTGCTGCGATTGCTCGCGGTCGTTGATCTGTTCGCGCAGCGTGCGGTCGAGCTCCTGCAACTGCAGGCGCAGGCTTGCCGCGAGCCTTTCCAGCAACAAGCCGCCGCGCAGCTGTCGTTGCTGCGCCAGCAGGAGCAGGGCCAGCACCAGCGCGGACGCCGCCAGGATGATCCAGGCGACCGGGCCGAGCTGGGGACGCACCGGTTGCAGCGCGTAGGCGCCCAGCTGCAGATCGGTGCCGCCTATCGGGCTGAGGCGGGAGAATATCGGCGGATCGGTCGGCAGCGGACGGCCCGGCACCGAGTCCAGCAAGGGCGTGTCAGGCTGGTTTTTGCCCCAGGCCAGCAGCCGCACATGGTGCAGGGGGTTGCCGCTGATCAGCTCGTTGTTGATCGGTTGTATCAGTTTGTCCTGGCGCAGGTGCAGCAGCAGCAGCGTATGGTCGTTGCCCAGGCGGGTGACGACGTCCAGGCGCGGCATGCCGGTATCCAGCGGCTGGCCGGACAACAGCATGGGCTGGTCGCTGCGGCGGGCCAGGTCCAGCACCCATTTGGAGTTGCCCCGGTGGCTGAGATCCAGGCCCTGCGGCAGCGCGTTGGCGTCGTCGGGCAGGTAGCTGGCCACCGGGTAGTATTGCAGTTGAATCGGACTGGCCTGCAGATGCTGGTTCTGCAGGAAGCGGATGCTGGTGGCGATGCGGTTTTCAAACGCGGCGCGGCGGTTCTGCTCCACCAGCTCCACGGTGCCGATGCCGGCGAACACGCTGTCGTCGCGGACGACGCGGCGCGCCAGATCGGTCAGGCTGTGGGGGGCGTCGGCGCTGGCCAGCTGTTGCGCCAGCATGCGGGAATGCTCCAGCGCGTTCTGTATCTGCAAGATCACGATGCCGGTGCCCAGCGCGCCCCAGTGCTGCAGCTGCTGCTGGCGCTCTTCCCGGTCATGCTCCAGCAGCAGCCAGTATTCGCCCAGCAACAGGCCTAAGCCCAGCAGGCCGCACAGCAGCAGCGAGGTGAGGCGGTTCAACCTCGGCATGGGCTCCCTCGTCAGCGATCGCTCAACTCTTGGTACAACGCCTCGAATTCACGGGACAGCTTGTGGCGCGGATCCAGATAGATCATAGGCCGCGCGGCCTGGTGCGATTCGCGGATCTTGACCGAAGCCGACAGCGGGGAAGCCAGCACGGGCAGGCCCTCCGCCTTCAATTCGTCCACCAGCCGCACCGGCAGGCTGGCGCGCGGCTGGAACTGGTTGACCACGATGCCCTCGATGAACAGATCGGGATTGTGGTCGGCGCGAATCTCGTCGGCGCTTTCTTTCAGGTTATAGAGGGCCTGGCGCGAGAACGCATCGCAATCGAAGGGGATCAGGCAGCGGTCGGCCGCGATCAGCGCCGAGCGGGTATAGAAATTGAGCGCAGGCGGGGTGTCTATCCAGATCTCGTCGTATTGCGGCGCCAGCTGGTCCAGCGCCTCTTTCAGCTTGAACATCTTGTAGCGCGATTCCAGCTTGGCCATCAGCTCGGACAGCTCGGGGTGCGAGGCCAATAGCGACAGGCCGTCGATGCCGGAACCGCGGACGAACTCATGCGGCTCCTTGGCGAACAGCGAGATGTTCAGCATCTGCTGGAACAGGTCGGCCAGGCTGGGGCCGGCTTCGCCGCCGGCGGCGCCGAGCAGGTAATGGCTGGCGTTGCCTTGCGGGTCCAGGTCGATCAATAGCACGCGCCGGCCTCGGCTGGCCGCCACCGCCGCCAGATTGACGGCGATGGTGGATTTGCCCACCCCGCCTTTCTGATTGAATACCACGCGTCGGATGGTCATGGAGACTCCTGTAGTTGGGCGGTGCGGCAGGCGAGATGACGGGGCGCTGCGGGCTTGGGCGCCCGGTGGTTTTCAGAAACCGGGCTGTCCTTTGCAAACCAGCAGCATTTGTTGATAACTGGCGGAATTCTGCACCACCGGCATGGATTTTATCTGACCGTCATTATAGGAGAAGCTGGCGATCTGGCGGCCGTTTTCGTCGAACAAGGTCATGTCCAGCAAGCGGAAGGTGTGCTGCGCGCAATCGATCTGCCAGGTGTTGAGCGAGGTCTTGTGCCGCGGGGTGGTCAGGAAGTTTTCCTTCTTCAGATTGAAGATGGTCTTGCGGTCGCGGAAGGTCGTCACCGCGCCCTGGCGCTTGATCGACAGCAGGTCCAGCTCGTTCAGGATATTGCCGTTGGGCGAGACGCCCAGATTCTGCCAGTCGGCGCTGGCCTGGGCCGGCGCGGGAGCGGAAGGCTTGACGGTTTGGGTCGGGGTGGTCCGTTGCGGCGCGGCGGCGCAGCCGGCCAGCAAAATCGCGGCGGCCAGGGTGGTGAACAGGGTGCGCATGAATGTCTCCAGAAGATGGCGCCAGTGTCGCATAGCCGGGAGCGCGGGAAAACCGTTTGCGGCGCCGTGGCAGATTTTTGCAGAAAGTCCGGAACTTTATCGCGGCGAGGCCGGTCTTTCGTAGTGCGAGAGCATTTTTCCTCTTCGTTTCACATTGTCTCCATCCAACTTGAGGCCGCCATCACCTGGCGGCCATTTTTTTGCCCGGCTCGTCCCGGGGGCCTCCTTGCCGTACAATGGCGTTTTCTCCCGCGCCATCCCGTCCCGCTCATGCACGACGCAGTCTCCATCCTCAATCATATTTTCGGCTACCCGGAATTCCGCGGGCAGCAGCAGGAGATCGTCGAGCAAGTGGCCCACGGCGGCCACGCGCTGGTGCTGATGCCCACCGGCGGCGGCAAGAGCCTGTGCTACCAGATCCCGGCTTTGCTGCGCGACGGCGTCGCCATCGTGGTGTCGCCGCTGATCGCGCTGATGCAGGACCAGGTGGCCACGCTGCAGGAACTGGGCGTCGCGGCGGCCTGCCTAAATTCGGCGACTTCTCAGGACGAGGCGCGCGATATCTCGCGCCAGGCGCGCGCGGGCACGCTGGACTTGCTCTATGTGGCGCCGGAGCGGCTGTTGACGCCGCGTTTCCAGGAGTTCATCGCCAGTCTGAAGATCGCCTTGTTCGCGATCGACGAGGCGCACTGCGTCAGCCACTGGGGCCACGATTTCCGGCCGGAATACCAGCAGCTGGGCATGCTGGCCGAGCAGTTTCCCCATGTGCCGCGCATCGCGCTGACCGCCACCGCCGACGAGCAGACCCGGCTCGACATTATTCATTACCTGAAGTTGTCCGAGGCCAGGGTGTTCCTGTCCAGCTTCGACCGGCCCAACTTGTTCTACCAGGTGGTGGAAAAGCACAACGCCAAGAAGCAGCTGCTGGATTTCATCCGCCAGGAGCACCAGGGCGCCACCGGCATCGTTTACTGCCTGTCGCGCAAGCGGGTGGAAGACACCGCGCAGTGGCTGAGGGAGAACGGCATCGAGGCGCTGGCCTATCATGCAGGCATGAGCCATGCCGAGCGCGAGGCCAACCAGCGGCTGTTCCTGCGCGAGGACGGCATCGTGATGGTGGCCACTGTCGCCTTCGGCATGGGCATCGACAAGCCGGACGTGCGCTTCGTCGCCCACATCGACATGCCCAAGAGCCCGGAAAACTTCTATCAGGAATCCGGCCGCGCCGGCCGCGACGGCCTGCCGTCGGCCAGCTGGCTGTGCTACGGCCTCAACGACGTGGTGCAGCTGCGGCAGATGATAGAAGGCGGCGAGATGGCCGAGCTGCAGAAACAAGTGGAATTGAGCAAGCTGGACGCGATGCTGGCCTTCTGCGAAACCGCCGGCTGCCGCCGCCAGCACATCCTCGCCCATTTCGGCGAGGCGAGCAAACCATGCGGCCATTGCGACAACTGTCTGCATCCGCCCATCACCTACGACGCCACCGAGCCGGTGCGCAAGCTATTGTCCTGCATCTATAGAGTGGGGCAACGTTTTCCCACCGGCCACGTCATCGATGTGCTGCTGGGACGGCAGAACCCCAGCATCGGCCATCACCGCCACGACCAGCTCAGCACCTACGGCATCGGCAAGGACATGAACCAGCGCTGGTGGCGCTCCATCGTCCGCCAGCTGGTGGCGCGCCAACTGGTGCAGGTGGATATCGCCCGCGGCCAGTCGCTGGTGCTGACCGACGCTTGCCGGCCGTTGCTGAAGGGTGAGCAGAGCATCTATCTGCGCCCGCTGGCCGACGAGAAGAAGTCGCGCGGCAGCGGCGGCGCCGACCGCTGGCTGCGCACCGAGCGCGAAGAGCGGCTGTGGCAGGCGCTGCGGCGCTGGCGCCGCCAGGTGGCCGACGAGCACAATGTGCCGGCCTACGCGGTGTTCTCCGACCGCACGCTGCGCGATCTGGTGGAAAAACGCCCGGATAGCCCGGCCGGCTTGCAGCGCATCTACGGCCTGGGCGAGCTGAAGCTGGCGCGCTACGGCGAGGCGCTGCTGAGCTGCCTGCGCGAGGCGCAGGAATAGGCAAAACGATTTGCCCAGCCATGAATGGCGAAATTCTTATACAATCCGTCGCATATATGTAAATGCTGGAGAGTTTCATGGCTGTGAATCTGAATCCGCCGCAAGTCGGCCTGTTGCCGCCGGTCGCCGGCGTCGAACTGCTGGTGGCCGAAGCCGGCATCAAGACCCCGGGCCGCAAGGATGTGCTGGTGGTGAAGCTGGACAAGGGCAATACCGTCGCCGGCGTGTTCACCCGCAACCGTTTCTGCGCGGCGCCGGTGCAGCTGTGCCAGGAGCATTTGGCCGCCGGGGTGCAGATCCGCGCGCTGGTGGTCAACACCGGCAACGCCAATGCCGGCACCGGCTTCGACGGGCGAGAGCGAGCACTGTCCGTTTGCCGGGCGGTGGCGGAGCGGGACCAGCTGCAAACCGAACAGGTACTGCCTTTCTCCACCGGCGTGATTCTGGAACCGCTGCCGGCCGACAAGATCATCTCTGCGTTGCCGACGCTGCGCCAGGCCGACTGGGCCGAGGCTGCGGAAGCCATCATGACCACCGACACCCTGGCCAAGGCCGCCAGCCGCAAGTTGGATATCGGCGGCCAGGCGGTGACCATCACCGGCATCGCCAAGGGTTCGGGCATGATCCATCCCAATATGGCGACCATGCTGGGCTTTGTCGCCACCGACGCGGCTGTCACCCGTCCGATGCTGAACCTGCTGGTGCGAGAGGTGGCCGACCAATCGTTCAATAGCATCACAGTGGACGGCGATACCTCCACCAACGACAGCTTCATTCTGATTTCCACCGGGCAGAGCGGCGCGCTGTTGATCGACTCGGCGGAGCAGCCGGCTTATCAACAGTTGAAGCAGGCGCTGCTGGATGTCGCCATCGAGCTGGCCCAGGCCATCGTCCGCGACGGCGAAGGCGCCACCAAATTCATCACCGTGGAAGTGAACGGCGGCCGCTCGGTGGCCGAATGCAAGGATGTGGCTTACGCGATCGCCCGTTCGCCGCTGGTTAAGACCGCCTTCTTCGCGTCCGATCCCAACCTGGGCCGCTTGCTGGCCGCCATCGGCTATGCCGGCGTCGCCGATCTGGACGTCGATCGCCTCTCTCTATATCTGGATGACGTACTGGTCGCCTGCGAAGGCGGCCGCAATCCCCTATATAAGGAAGAGCAGGGCCAGGCGGTGATGAACCAGAGCGAGATCACCGTGCGGGTGGAGCTGGGACGCGGCGCCGCCAGCGCAAGGGTGTGGACCTGCGATTTCTCCTATGAGTATGTGCGGATCAATGCCGACTACCGCAGCTGAGGTGGGGCTACGGCCTGGATAAGCACGAAAAACGCATCCATTAGGGAAAAGCTCCGAAATATCGGGGCTTTTTTCATTTTTCGCACGCAGCCTCTTAGGCTGAAAGCCCGATTTCTGAAGGCGAGAGGCAAATCCTGCAAAAATCTATATGAATTAATTTATTAAATATCAATTGGTTGTGCGTTATTTTTATAAAACCTCCATGTTTTCTCAAAAAACCTGTTGACCGAGGGTGAGGGCGCAGGTATAGTTCGTCTCCTCAGCTGACGCAGCGAACGAAGCAGCGGAAACGAAACGGTTCCGGTGAAGACGACGCGGCGGACGGCACTGCTCTTTAACAGAACGAATAACCGATAGGTGTAAGTGCTTGGCGAAAGCCGAACACTTGCACTGCAAGAGACAAGAGATACTTGTTTATTTCTTTGAACTTGCGTGCCAGAAAATTTGCTTGAGATTGAACTGAAGAGTTTGATCCTGGCTCAGATTGAACGCTGGCGGCATGCTTTACACATGCAAGTCGAACGGTAACAGGGTGCTTGCACCGCTGACGAGTGGCGAACGGGTGAGTAATGCGTCGGAATGTACCGTGTAATGGGGGATAGCTCGGCGAAAGCCGGATTAATACCGCATACGCCCTGAGGGGGAAAGTGGGGGACCGTAAGGCCTCACGTTATACGAGCAGCCGACGTCTGATTAGCTAGTTGGTGAGGTAAGAGCTCACCAAGGCGACGATCAGTAGCGGGTCTGAGAGGATGATCCGCCACACTGGGACTGAGACACGGCCCAGACTCCTACGGGAGGCAGCAGTGGGGAATTTTGGACAATGGGCGCAAGCCTGATCCAGCCATGCCGCGTGTCTGAAGAAGGCCTTCGGGTTGTAAAGGACTTTTGTTCGGGAGGAAATCCCGCTGGTTAATACCTGGCGGGGATGACAGTACCGGAAGAATAAGCACCGGCTAACTACGTGCCAGCAGCCGCGGTAATACGTAGGGTGCAAGCGTTAATCGGAATTACTGGGCGTAAAGCGTGCGCAGGCGGTTGTGCAAGTCTGATGTGAAAGCCCCGGGCTTAACCTGGGAACGGCATTGGAGACTGCACGACTAGAGTGCGTCAGAGGGGGGTAGAATTCCACGTGTAGCAGTGAAATGCGTAGAGATGTGGAGGAATACCGATGGCGAAGGCAGCCCCCTGGGATGACACTGACGCTCATGCACGAAAGCGTGGGGAGCAAACAGGATTAGATACCCTGGTAGTCCACGCCCTAAACGATGTCAACTAGCTGTTGGGGGTTTGAATCCTTGGTAGCGTAGCTAACGCGTGAAGTTGACCGCCTGGGGAGTACGGCCGCAAGGTTAAAACTCAAAGGAATTGACGGGGACCCGCACAAGCGGTGGATGATGTGGATTAATTCGATGCAACGCGAAAAACCTTACCTGCTCTTGACATGTACGGAACTTGGTAGAGATATCTTGGTGCCCGAAAGGGAGCCGTAACACAGGTGCTGCATGGCTGTCGTCAGCTCGTGTCGTGAGATGTTGGGTTAAGTCCCGCAACGAGCGCAACCCTTGTCATTAGTTGCCATCATTAAGTTGGGCACTCTAATGAGACTGCCGGTGACAAACCGGAGGAAGGTGGGGATGACGTCAAGTCCTCATGGCCCTTATGAGCAGGGCTTCACACGTCATACAATGGTCGGTACAGAGGGTTGCCAAGCCGCGAGGTGGAGCTAATCTCAGAAAACCGATCGTAGTCCGGATCGCACTCTGCAACTCGAGTGCGTGAAGTCGGAATCGCTAGTAATCGCAGATCAGCATGCTGCGGTGAATACGTTCCCGGGTCTTGTACACACCGCCCGTCACACCATGGGAGTGAGTTTCACCAGAAGTGGGTAGGCTAACCGCAAGGAGGCCGCTTACCACGGTGGGATTCATGACTGGGGTGAAGTCGTAACAAGGTAGCCGTAGGGGAACCTGCGGCTGGATCACCTCCTTTCTAGAGAATGGCGATTGCCAAGCACTTACAGCCTATCGGTTATTCAAGTTAAGGGCATTTTGATGAAAACCGGCGCGACTCTGCGTTGGAAAGCTCCTCGTGTACTGAATTACACGTCGTCGCCTTCCGCCTTGATTCGCTTGGTTTTGATCAAAATGAGGTTGTGGATGCCACAACTTCATAAGTCAACTGGGTTTGTAGCTCAGCTGGTTAGAGCACTGTGTTGATAACGCAGGGGTCGTAGGTTCGAGTCCTACCAGACCCACCAGTTACATTCTGGGTGTTCTGAATTGGCACCCGGATATAAAGCCGAAAGACAAGGCGCGCGGGAGCGACGTGTACAAGTGTACACGAGCGACTAAGCAACGCGGTATTTCGGATTTAGAGGGGGATTAGCTCAGTTGGGAGAGCACCTGCTTTGCAAGCAGGGGGTCGTCGGTTCGATCCCGTCATCCTCCACCACTCAATGCAAACAAAATCAAATTGAGAAGTTTGATTCTGTTTGCGTTGTATAAACGCCCGATCTTTAACAAACTGAAGAAGCCGAATATATTGAGACGGCGAGATGAAGGCATGCAGTTAATTCTGCATGCGGACAAATCGTCATCTTGGGTATTTGATTGTATCTAAGGCTGCGTCGCCATATCAAAAGGGGCGGTGCAGTCGTCGCACAAACACATCTTGTTGTTTTAGTGGTTTAGGCTGCTGAAATGATAGGGTCAAGCGACTAAGTGCATCTGGTGGATGCCTTGGCGATCACAGGCGATGAAGGACGTGTAAGCCTGCGAAAAGCGCGGGGGAGCTGGCAATAGAGCTTTGATCCCGCGATGTCCGAATGGGGAAACCCACCGCTTAGGCGGTATCCCTGACTGAATACATAGGTCAGAGGAGGCGAACCGAGTGAACTGAAACATCTAAGTAACTCGAGGAAAAGAAATCAACCGAGATTCCGTAAGTAGTGGCGAGCGAACGCGGAACAGCCTGTATGTGATAGAGATTGCGTTAGTGGAAGGTTCATGGAAAGGACCGCCGTAGTGGGTGATAGCCCCGTACACGAAAACGCATTCTTGGTACTAAGCATACGAGAAGTAGGGCGGGACACGCGAAATCCTGTCTGAATATGGGGGGACCATCCTCCAAGGCTAAATACTCGTGATCGACCGATAGTGAACCAGTACCGTGAGGGAAAGGCGAAAAGAACCCCGGGAGGGGAGTGAAATAGAACCTGAAACCGGATGCATACAAACAGTGGGAGCGGACTTGTTCCGTGACTGCGTACCTTTTGTATAATGGGTCAGCGACTTACGTTCAGTAGCAAGCTTAACCGAATAGGGGAGGCGTAGGGAAACCGAGTCCGAATAGGGCGCTTTAGTTGCTGGGCGTAGACCCGAAACCGAGTGATCTATCCATGGCCAGGATGAAGGTGCGGTAACACGCACTGGAGGTCCGAACCCACTAGTGTTGCAAAACTAGGGGATGAGCTGTGGATAGGGGTGAAAGGCTAAACAAACTCGGAGATAGCTGGTTCTCCCCGAAAACTATTTAGGTAGTGCCTCATGTATCACTTCCGGGGGTAAAGCACTGTTATGGCTAGGGGGTCATTGCGATTTACCAAACCATGGCAAACTCTGAATACCGGAAAGTGCGAGCATGGGAGACAGACGGTGGGTGCTAACGTCCATCGTCAAGAGGGAAACAACCCAGACCGCCAGCTAAGGTCCCAAATGATCAGTTAAGTGGTAAACGAAGTGGGAAGGCCCAGACAGCCAGGATGTTGGCTTAGAAGCAGCCATCATTTAAAGAAAGCGTAATAGCTCACTGGTCGAGTCGTCCTGCGCGGAAGATGTAACGGGGCTCAAACTGATAACCGAAGCTGCGGATGGGCGCGTAAGCGTCCGTGGTAGGGGAGCGTTCTGTAGGTCTGTGAAGGTGTCTCGTAAGGGATGCTGGAGATATCAGAAGTGCGAATGCTGACATGAGTAGCGATAAAGCGGGTGAAAAGCCCGCTCGCCGAAAGCCCAAGGTTTCCTACGCAACGTTCATCGGCGTAGGGTGAGTCGGCCCCTAAGGCGAGGCTGAAAAGCGTAGTCGATGGGAAACGGGTTAAAATTCCCGTACTTTTATGCAGTGCGATGTGGGGACGGAGAAGGTTAGGTCATCAGACTGTTGGAATAGTCTGTTTAAGCCGGTAGGCTGGAGTGGTAGGCAAATCCGCCGCTCCTTAAGGCCGAGAAGTGATGACGAGGGTCTACGGACCTGAAGTGACTGATACCACGCTTCCAGGAAAAGCCACTAAGCTTCAGCTGCATAAGAACCGTACCGCAAACCGACACAGGTGGGCAGGATGAGAATTCTAAGGCGCTTGAGAGAACTCAGGAGAAGGAACTCGGCAAATTGATACCGTAACTTCGGGAGAAGGTATGCCTGTTGAGGTGAATCCCCTGCGGGAGGAGCTTTGACAGGTCGCAGAGAATAGGTGGCTGCGACTGTTTAACAAAAACACAGCACTGTGCCAACACGAAAGTGGACGTATACGGTGTGACGCCTGCCCGGTGCCGGAAGGTTAAGTGATGGGGTGCAAGCTCTTGATCGAAGCCCCGGTAAACGGCGGCCGTAACTATAACGGTCCTAAGGTAGCGAAATTCCTTGTCGGGTAAGTTCCGACCCGCACGAATGGCGTAACGATGGCCACACTGTCTCCTCCTGAGACTCAGCGAAGTTGAAGTGTTTGTGAAGATGCAATCTACCCGCTGCTAGACGGAAAGACCCCGTGAACCTTTACTGTAGCTTTGCATTGGACTTTGAACAGACTTGTGTAGGATAGGTGGGAGGCTTTGAAGCTGAGACGCTAGTTTCAGTGGAGCCGTCCTTGAAATACCACCCTGGTGTGTTTGAGGTTCTAACCTTGGTCCGTGATCCGGATTGGGGACAGTGCATGGTAGGCAGTTTGACTGGGGCGGTCTCCTCCCAAAGTGTAACGGAGGAGTTCGAAGGTTACCTAGGTACGGTCGGAAATCGTGCTGATAGTGCAATGGCAAAAGGTAGCTTAACTGCGAGACCGACAAGTCGAGCAGGTGCGAAAGCAGGACATAGTGATCCGGTGGTTCTGAATGGAAGGGCCATCGCTCAACGGATAAAAGGTACTCCGGGGATAACAGGCTGATACCGCCCAAGAGTTCACATCGACGGCGGTGTTTGGCACCTCGATGTCGGCTCATCACATCCTGGGGCTGTAGCCGGTCCCAAGGGTATGGCTGTTCGCCATTTAAAGTGGTACGTGAGCTGGGTTCAAAACGTCGTGAGACAGTTTGGTCCCTATCTGCAGTGGGCGTTGGAAGTTTGACGGGGGCTGCTCCTAGTACGAGAGGACCGGAGTGGACGAACCTCTGGTGTACCGGTTGTCACGCCAGTGGCATAGCCGGGTAGCTAAGTTCGGAAGAGATAACCGCTGAAAGCATCTAAGCGGGAAACTTGCCTGAAGATGAGACTTCCCTGGAGGCTTGACCTCCCTGAAGAGTCGTTCGAGACCAGGACGTTGATAGGTCGGGTGTGGAAGCGCTGTGAGGCGTGAAGCTAACCGATACTAATTGCTCGTGAGGCTTGATCCTATCATTTGAGTAGCTTAGCAAGGCTAGGCGACGAGAGTGGATGTGCGAAGTACATCAAATACCGAATATATGCGGGTTGGTTGAATACCAGCCCAGGCTTCTTCCAGTTTGTGCCAGTTTATGTCTGGTGGCCTTAGCGAGGTGGTCCCACGCCTTCCCATCCCGAACAGGACCGTGAAACGCCTTAGCGCCGATGATAGTGTGGCATTCGCCATGTGAAAGTAGGACACCGCCAGACGCCCCATACGAAGCCCAGCTCACACGAGCTGGGCTTTGTGCTTTGCGCGCGCGGATCGCGCGACGTCCAGCCCCGACCGGTCCCCGGCGGGGCTTTGGCCTTTCTGCTGGGCTGATTGCCAGCCGATGCGTTTGATCGCCGTCCATCGTCGCTATCCGTCCTTTTGTCGGCGGTTGCTGCCATTTGTCATTGGCTGGGGCTATTCTGGCCATGACGGCCGGGCAATGGGGATGGACATGCGCAATGGACTGAGGCGGCCGGCGGCGGGGTTCACCATGCTGGAGGTGCTGATTGCGCTGCTGGTGCTGGCGATGGGCGTGCTGGCGGCCATCGCCGTGATACTGAATGCGGAACGCGCCAGCGGCTCGGCTTATCTGCGGCAGATGGCCACCCAATACGCTTACGATATGGTTGACCGGATGCGTGCGAATTCAGCCCAGGTCGGCGTGGGCAACTACGATGTGGCGTCCGGCACCGCGGCTTCCTCTCTGCAAAGCAATTGCGTCACTTCCGCGTGCAACGCGGCGACGATGGCCACTTATGACAAGTATCAGTGGCTGAGCGATGTGCAGAACAATCTGCCTGGAGGCACCGGCAGCGTTTATCAGCCGACAAATGGCGGCAGCACCGAGCGCGTGGTGCAGATCTGGTGGACCGATGGCAATGCGGTCAGCGGCGGCAGCCTGCAGACCGTGACGGTGAGGACCATCATGTGAAAGCTTGGCGAGCGCAGTCTGGATTCTCCCTGATTGAATTGATGGTGGCGATCACCATCGGTTTGCTGCTGCTGACTGCGTTGGTCGGCATCATGGTGGGCGGGCGCAAGGATTATTCCACCAATGCCGGCCAGGGCATGTTGCAGAACGCCGGCGCGACCTTGTCCAGCGTGATTTCGCAGACGGCGCGTTCTGCCGGCTTTTTTGGCTGCTCCGGCGCCACCACTTCCAACGCGCTGGTGGCGGCAAATGGCCTGTTGAGCAACTTCAACTCGCCGGTCATCGGTTATGACGCGACGCTGGCCTCGTCGACGCTGACGCTGAGCGCGCTAAACGGCAACAACGACAGCACATTGACCGATTGGTCGCCGACGCTGGATAGCAGCCTGCAAGGAAAAGTGGCGCAGGGCAGCGATGTGCTGGTTTTCGCCGGGCAAACGAATGGCACGACGCCGGTGTGGGTCAATACCTACGCATCGGCCGGCAGCACGGCCCTGGTTACGCTGGCGGCCTCCGGGGTGGTGGCCAACAACCTGTTGGCGGTATCCAATTGCGGGCACTCGTCGATTCTGCAAGTCAATAGCGTCGGCAGCGCCAGCAGCGGCAGCGTGATCAATCTGAAGCAGGCTTTGGATACGGATTTTCCGGTGGGCTCGGTGGCGGTGCCTTTGTCGCAAACCGCCTATTTCGTCGCGCAGGCGACAGGCGCGCAGAGCGCCTTGTATCAGGCGGTATATGACGGAACAGCCTCCAGCTGGCAGCTGACGCCGGTAGTGCCCGGGGTGGATGCCTTGCAGGTGTGGTACGGCGTCGGCAGCACGCCGGGGGTGACCACGCAGTATCTGCCCGCAGCCCAGGTCAGCAATTGGGCGCAGGTCAACAGCCTGAGGATAGCCGCCTTATTGGAGGGCCCGTTGGGTTCGGCGCCGGCGGGCGGGCGCTCGGGTTGCGCGAATCAGACCAGTTGGGCGGTGTTGGGCAGCACCGTGGTGGTGCCTTGCGATACCCGATTGCGCCACGTGTACACGATGACCGTGTCCCTGAGGAATGCCGGGCTATGACGATCTTGCGAACCTATCCCGCGGGGCAGAAGGGCGTGGTGCTGATCGTCGCGCTGATTTTCATGCTGGTGATCATGATTCTGGGCCTGGCGGGCAGCAGCCAGTCGTTGGGCCAACTGCACATGGCCAGCAACAATGCCTTGTATCAGAATAATCTGCAGCTGGCGGAAGGCACGTTGCGTCAAGCCTACGCTTCGATGCTGCAGGGCAATTTCGCCAGCCAGAGCTTCACCGTTTCCGGCAGCAACGGTTATTACCAGTTCAATGCCAGCGCGACGCCGATCTGGCAGCAGAATCTGTATACCGCGTCGTTCTGGAGCGACAACACCAAGACGATAAGCGGCTACGCCGGCACGCCGGCGGTTTCCGGCATCGTCAGCAGCTACGTGGTGGAGAGCATGCCAGCCTCGTGCCGCGCCGGCGTCAGTTGCGGCAATCGCGGCATTTATGGCCTGCAGGCAGGCAGCAACAACTACCGGGTCACCGCCCGAGTGGCGACCAGCAGCGGCGCCAGTCCTGTGGTGGTGCAGGCGATCTTCACGCAGTGAGGCGGATATGGCGAACCGGACAACCTTGACGCGTATCGCCGGCAGCATCGCGCTGCTGGCCGGGTTGACGCTGGCGGCCTTATGGGTGCGGGGCGCCTCCACCGCGACGCTGGCGATCTCCCAGGTGCCGCTGACCATCAGCACGCCGGCGCGGCCGCAGGTGGTGATCGCGGTGACCAATTCGGAATCGATGGACGGCAGCACCATCACCTATTGCAATGGCACCGGCAATAGCAGCGCCAACTGCAGCAACGGTTTTTCCACTACTTATACCGGCCGCGGCGGGGCCTTGCTGACTGGCGCCGGCGCGGTCAGTGGGCTGACCAGCTCCGCCTCGCCCATCAATTACCCGGTGCCGGCCAACTTCACGCCGCCTATTTCCGGCGGCGCGGCCGGCAGCATGCAGCCCTACACCTCGACCTTGTCGGGCGGGCAACTGGCCGACAACAGCCCGTCGCGGCTCAACGTGGCCAAGGCCGGCATCCTGTCGATACTGAACACCTACCTCGCCACCACCGATTTTTCCTTATTGTCCTACCAGACCAGCCGCACTTCGCTATACACGACCTGGGTTTACTACATGTCGCCGCCGGGCGGCTTCTCCTTCACCAACACGGCGACCGCCACCAGCGCCACCGACACCGTTCTCAATCCTTGCTACGGCTACCTGTCGCTTGGCACGTCGCTTTCGACGGTGAAGAGCAACTGCGGGTCAGTTGCCTTGAGCCTGGGGCTCAGTGGCGTGACCGTGAGCGGCGCCCAATACATGACGGTGGCGGCCACCAGCGATGACGCCAACATCAACGACGTGTTGTACACCACGGGATTGAACCCGGTGTTCATGACTTACGGCACGGTCAGTCCCAGCAATCCCTACAGTTACTACTCGCTGAACAGCTACAAGAACGGTTCGGTATCGGTTGGCTACAGCCTGATGGCGCCGGGCGGATTCTCTTCCTGGAGCACGTCGCCCACCAATGCCGGCTACGTACCCTTCACGCCCCAGGTGATGTACGTGCAGCGGGGCTGGGGCTATGGCGGCTCGCAGTCGTACAGCGGCGCCACCACCAATGTGGCGATGACCAATCTGGGCAGCCCGTCATCCAGCCAGATCACCAGCGCCTACAATACCTTTTCGCCGTTTCTGCAGCCGGAGACCAACTCCACCGGCACGACGGAGATCAAGTCGGCGGCGGGGCAGTCGCCTATTTACGCACTGTTGAAGACGGCGCAGACCAGTTTCACCACCACGTCGTCCAGCAGCGGCTGCACGCCGCAGAAGTATGTGGTGTTGATCACCGATGGTTTGCCCACCCAGGACAAGAGCGGCTATTTCTGGCCTCCGGTCGGCAGCGCCGCGGCCGCCGGCTACGGCGTGACCGCCAGCTTCAACGCCGACGGCTCGCTGAATGCCAGCGGAACCAACAGCCAGGCGTTGCTCGACGCCATCAGCCAGATCCAGGCCCTTGCGACCGCAGGCATCAAAACCTATGTGATAGGCCTGGGCGCGGGGGTGGCGCCGGCCACCAATCCGGTGGCGGCGCAGACGCTGACCGCGATGGCGGTGGCCGGCAACACCGGCTCCTACTACCCCGCGGTCAGCCCGACCGCCTTCAGCAACGCGTTGAGCGCGATTCTGGTGCAAATCCAGAAGGGCAGCTACGACCAGGCTTCGGTGGCGTTGAACAGCACCACGCTCAGCACCAACACCCAGGCTTTCCTGGCCAGCTTCAACCCCAGCGACACCCCGTACAGCGACTGGACCGGCGACCTGTCCGCCTACACGCTAGGCAGCAGCAGCGGCTTGAACGTCAGCACTTCGGCCAGCTGGAGCGCGCAAACCCAGGTGGACACGCTCGCCAGCGGCAGCGGCTGGCAGAACACAAGGCTGATCGCCGCCTGGGACGGAGTGAACAACAAGGGCGTGCCGTTCCGCTGGCCGGCGACCGGCGTGACCGGCATCAACAGCACGCAGCAGTCGCAATTGCAGCCTTCGGACACCAAGGGCAGCCTCCGCGTCAACTATCTGCGCGGCGATGTCTCCCAGGAGGCGCGCAATGGCGGCGGCTTCCGCAACCGCAGCCACCTGCTGGGCGACATCATAGACAGCGGGCCGGCCTATGTGGCCAAGCCGAATGGCCCCTATATCGATACCAGCTACCAGACCTTCATCAGCAACAATGCCAGCCGCACGCCGATGCTCTACGTCGGCGCCAACGACGGCATGGTGCACGCCTTCAACGCCAATACCGGCATCGAGGCCTTCGCCTTCGTGCCCAACGGCGTGTTCGCCAATCTGTACCAGCTGACCAGCGCCTCGTACAACAGCAACCACCTCTATTTCGTCGATGGTTCGCCCCAGGCGGGGGACGTGATGTTCTCCGACAGCAGCTGGCATTCGGTGCTGGTGGGCGGGCTGGGCGGCGGGGGCAAGACCATTTACGCGCTCGACGTCACCTCGCCTTCCACATTGACCACGGAAACGGCGCTGGCAAACGCCGCGCTGTGGGAGTTCAGCGACAGCGGCATGGGCTATTCCTACGGCCGGCCGACCATCGCCCGGCTGAACGGCGCGACCAACGCCTTCGCGGTGCTGTTCGGCAACGGCTACGCCAGCAGCGGCAATCACGCGATCTTCTACGCGGTCAACCCGCAGACCGGCGCCACGCTGGCCAAGATAGACCTGTGCGCTTCCGTGCCGGCCGCCTGCAACAGCAGCGCGCCGCAGGGCTTGTCCGAAGTGGTGGCGGTCAATAGCAGCGGCAACGCCGGCGCGGCAGTGGATACCGTCTACGCTGGAGATCTGCAGGGCAATCTGTGGGCGATCAACGTGTCCAGCTCGAATCCGGCCAACTGGTCGGCGCGGCTGTTGTTCACCGCTGCCGACAGCAGCGGCAACCACCAGCCGATCACCGCCGCGCCGGTGGCGACGCTGAATCCCAACTTCCCCAAGCAGAAGGGCATGATGGTGTACTTCGGCACCGGCCAGTTGCTGGCCCAGGCCGATCTGACCAACACCAATACCCAGGCCTTCTACGCGGTCTACGACAATATGACCATCACCGGCCTGACGCCGTCCAACTTGCTGCAGCAGACCGAGACCGCGATCGCCACATCCGTGTCAGGCTTCCCCAGCACCACGGTCTCATCCACGCAATACAACTGGCAGAGCCCCAATCCGCCGCTCAGCTGCGTGGTGGGCAGGACCTGCCCGACGCTGTACGGCTGGTACTACACGCTGGGCTTCGCCGGCAGCGGCGCCCGAGTGCTGACCAATCCGCAGCTTTTCGCCGGCAACGTGGTGTACACCACGTTCACGCCGTCGTCCTCGCCCTGCACCGCGGGCGGCAGTTCGTTCCTGATGGCGTCCAGCTACGCGACGGGCGGCCCTCCGGCCCAGCCTTTCCTGGACGCCAACGGCGATGGGGTGGTCAACGGCAACGATGTTTACAGCCAGCAGCCGCTGTCGGGGGTGCAACTGGGCAGTTTCTTCGCCTCGTCGCCGGCTTTCGTGGTTTCCAACCAGGGCGGCTACTCCGCCAGCATCCTGGTGGGCGGCGGCAACGGCAACAGCCGCAACAACTGCGCCAACGGCAAGCTCAACTGCACCAGCAGCAGCCCGTCGCAGCAATACTATTCCTGGAGCGGATGGTGGCAAATCCTTTAAACAAGCCCCTGGAGCGGAGAGGGCCCATGCGCGGCCTCACGCTGGTCGAACTGATGATCACCCTGGCGATCGTCGCCATCCTGGGAACCATCGCCTATCCGATGTATACCGGCTATGCGCAGCGATCGCGGCGCAGCGACGCCTGGCAGGCGTTGAATACGGCGCAGGCGCAAATGGAGCAGTGCTATTCGCAATATTTCGCCTACAACAACGCTGCCTGCGCGGTGACCACGGCGTCTCCCAGCGGTTATTACCAAGTGCAGATCGCCTCGTCCACCAGCGCCAGCGCCTACACGCTGACGGCTACGCCGACCAGTCCGGGCCTGCAGACTGCCGATACCAGCTGCAGCAGCTTCAGCGTCGGCAACGGCGGCATCCGCAGCGCGTTGAACTCGCAAGGCGCGGATTCCTCCAGCGCCTGCTGGCCGCATTGAGGCGCTGGGGATGAGGACGCGGGCGGGGAAGGGGTTCACGCTGGTGGAAATGATGGTGACCATCGCGGTGGCGGTGCTGATGGTGACCGTGGCCCTGCCGGCCTGGCAGGTGTTCGTTCAGAACGAGAGGCTGAGCAGCACGCGCGACCAGCTGATCAGCGCGATGAACCAGGCGCGGGCATTGTCGATCAGCAACGACGACGTGGTGACCATCTGTCCCTACAACGCCGGCTCCGCCTCCAGCTGCGGCGCCAGCTGGAGCGCCGGTTGGGCGATTTTCGAATTGCCGCAGGGCAGCGCAAGCTCCACCAGAGTGCAGGCCCAACCGCTGACCGCCGGCTCCTCGCCCACCATCAACGCCGCCACTTCCGCGGGCGCGGCCATCGCCAGCATCAGCTTCAATCCCCGCCCGCCCTATGTCGCGGCGGCCCAGACCGGCGATTTCCGCCTTTGCGACAGCCGGGGCGTCAGCTATGCGCTGTCGTTCAATCTGCAGGCCACCGGCTACATCCAGCAAGCGAGCAAGGCCGGCGTCACGTTGGCGGGCGTCGCGCTCACCTGCCCCTGAGGCGGCCGGAGTTGGGCAGCCGTCGGCGACGGTGGTATGCTTCGCGATCCGTTCCGTTTCATGGCGCCGCGGCGGTCTCGGCATGATGTGCCGCGTCGGCGTCCGCTCAAGGAAAAGCATGGTTTACCCGTCGCCGTCGTTTGAAGACAAAATCTGCCCGCCGGAACAGCTGGCCGAGCGTCTGGCCGCGCTGCCGCGGCCGCTGGTGTTCACCAACGGCTGCTTCGACATCCTGCATCGCGGCCACGTCACCTACTTGGCGCAGGCGCGCGCGCTGGGCGCCAGCCTGGTGCTGGGCTTGAATACCGACGCTTCGGTGAAGCGGCAGGGCAAGGGCGACGATCGTCCGATCAACAATGAACTGAATCGCGCGGCGGTGCTGGCGGCGCTGGAGAGCGTCAGCCTGGTCACCTGGTTCGACGCCGACACTCCGGCCGAGCTGATCGAGCTGATCAAGCCCGACGTGCTGGTCAAGGGCGGCGACTGGACCGTGGACAAGATCGTCGGCAGCGGCGAAACGCTGGCGCGCGGCGGCCAGGTGCACTCCATTCCTTTTCTGTTCGACACCTCCACCACCAAGACGCTGCTGAAGATCCGCGCGAACGAGGGCAAGGCGTGAGCGAGCACGCGTTCGCGGTGCTGCGCCGCCTGTCCGACGGCCGCTTCCACTCCGGCGAGGACATCGCCCAGGCGCTGGGCTGCTCGCGCACGCTGGTGTGGCAGGCGGTGCATGCGATCGAGTCCGAGCTGGGCCTGGACGTATTCAGCGTGCGCGGCCAGGGTTACCGGCTGGCTCGTCCTTTCGACTGGCTGGACGTGGCCGCGGTCCGCGCGGGACTGCCGCCGGCCGCGGCCGAGACTTTCACGCTGGCGGTGGCCGAGCGCACCGATTCCACCAATAGCCAGTTGATGGCGCGCGCCGGCAACGGCGGCTTGCACGGCCTGGTGCTGGCCTGCGAGCAGCAGACCGCCGGCCGCGGCCGGCTGGGGCGGCGCTGGCAGGCCAGGCTGGGTTCGGGCCTGACCTTCTCGCTGCTGTGGCGTTTCGAGCGCGGCCTGGCCGAGCTGGCCGGCCTGTCGCTGGCTGTGGGCGTCGCGCTGGCGCGCGCGTTGCGGACGCTGGGCGCGCCGGTGGAGCTGAAGTGGCCGAACGATGTGCTGCTGGATGGACGCAAGCTGGCCGGCATCCTGATCGAGGTGTCCGGCGACGCGCTGGGCCCGGCGGCCGCGGTGATCGGCATCGGCTTGAACGTCGCCGATCCGGGCGAGGTCGACCAGCCGGTGGCCGCGCTGGAGCAGGCAGGCGTGGCGCCGGATCGCAACCGGGTGCTGGCCGCCTTGCTGGGGGAGCTGGAGCGGGTGCTGGCCGATTTCGACCGCGATGGCTTCGCGCCATTGCGCGACGAATGGTGGAGCCTGTGCGCCCATCGGCAGGCGCAGGTGCGGCTGAGCTTCTCGCATGGCGAGCCGATCGACGGCGTCGCCTGCGGCGTGGCCGACAACGGCGCGCTGCTGACGGAGACGGCGCAGGGAGTCAGAGCCTTCCATATCGGCGAAGTCAGCCTCAGGGGGCGTCAATGAAACTATTGATAGATGCCGGCAACAGCCGGGTGAAATGGGCTTTGTACCAAGGCGAGGACTGCGTGCGCCAGGGCGCGGCCGAGCACGGCGAACTGGCCGGCCTGGCCGATGCTTGGCGCGGCCTGCCGCTCGAGGGCGCCTGGCTGTCGTCGGTGGCGCGCCGGGAAGTGATCGACGCGCTGGCCGCCGCCGTGCCTTGCCCATTGCACCGCGTGCATGCGGAGCGCCGTTTCGGCGACGTGTGTAACCATTATCGCAACACCGCCGAGCAGGGCGCCGACCGCTGGCTGGCGGTGCTGGCCGCGCGCGAGCTGTGCCGCGGCGATGTCATCGTCGCCTGCGCCGGCACCGCGCTGACGGTGGAGGCGCTGACCGCCGAGGGCGATTATCTGGGCGGCCTGATCCTGCCCGGCCACGGCCTGATGCTGCACAGCCTGGCCCAGGGCACGGCCAATCTGAACCGCGCCGCCGGCGAGATCGCCGATTTTCCGCAGGGGACGCAGGACGCGCTGGCCAGCGGAGCGATGGCGGCCTTGACCGGCGCCATCGAGGAGCAGCGGCGCAAGCTGGCGGAACGCACCGGCCGCGAGCCGGCTACGGTGATCCTTACCGGCGGCGACGCCGCGCGCATCGCGCCCTGGCTCGCGGCGCCGTTGCAGATCGTGGATAATCTGGTGCTGATGGGTTTACTCAAGGTGGCGAATACGTGATGAAGTGGCTAGTGGCGCTGGTGGTGGTGCTGAATCTGGTGGTGGCGATGTACGGCTCGCTGAAGCAGCGGCCGCCGCTGGATGTGCACGCCCAGGAAGTCAGTCCCGGGCAGGTGAGGCTGTTGCCCGCCAACTGGAAGCCGGACGCTTCCGCGCCCAAGGCGCAGGCCAGCGCGCCGGCAGCCTCGGCACCCGCGGCGCAGCCGCTGCACGAGACCAAGCCCGCGGCCAGCGCGGCCAAGTCCCAGGTCAAGCCGGCAGCCAAGCCGGAAGCGTCCAAGCCCGCGGCCAAGGCGGCCGACAAGCCGCAAGACAAGGCTGGGCAGGAAAAGGCGGCCCAAGACAGGAAAACCCAGGGCAAGCAACCCGAGGCCTTGGCCTGCTATCGCTGGAGCGGCCTCAACGACAGCCTGCTGGCGCGGGTGAAGGGCGGCGTGCCGCAACTGAAGCTGAAATCCGGCCAGATGCAGGAAGACAGCAAGGAAGAGAGCAAGGGGTCCGGCCGTTTCTGGGTGTATTACCCGCCGCTGGCCACCCAGTCCGAAACCAAGACCCTGTCGGCCGAGATGAGGGACAAGGGTTTCGACAACTACATCGTCAGCAACGATGAATTCAAGGGCAATCTGTCGCTGGGCCTGTTCGGCAAGGAGGATGCGGCCAAGACGCTGGTGGCGCGGCTGAAGGCGGCCGGCTACGATAAGGCGGTGGTCAAGTCCAAGGATCAGCCGGCCAAGATCACCGCGCTGACCTTCAAGGACCTGGACGCGGCGCAGGCCGAGCGCCTGAAGGCATTGCAGAAGCGGCTGACGCCCGGCATCGCGCTGAAGGGCTGCTGAGCGGAGGCCGTGGCCAAAGCTTGATCCAGCGGCTTGCCAAGCGGACATGCTGCGGCGCAATATCGACAACGGCGGCGACAGGCCGCCGTTTTGCTTGCCAGGCTTTCCATGACTCGACACATCCACATTACCCGGCTGCTGGACCGCGGCCGCTTCAACGACAGGATATTGCGCCAGCTCGGCTGGGCGATGGCCTTCATCGCCGGCGCGATCAACGCCGGCGGCTTCCTGGCGGTGCACCGCTACACTTCGCACGTGTCCGGCATCGTGTCAGGCATGGCCGATGCCTGGGCCACCGGCGAGATCGGAGTGGGATTGTCGCTGCTGGTGATGTTGTGCAGCTTCATCGGCGGCGCGATGCACAGTACTTGGCTGATCCTGTGGGCGCGGCGGCAGCGGCTGCGCGGCGGCTACGGCGTGTCGATGATGGAAGAGGCGTTGCTGTTGCTGGTGTTCGGCCTCTTGGGGGCCGGGTTGTCGCTGCACAAGGGCCTGTTCACCCCGCCGACGGTGATGCTGCTGTGCTTCATCATGGGCATGCACAACACCATCGTCACCAAGCTGTCCGGCGGCCTGTTGCGCAGCACCCACATGACCGGCATCGCCACCGATATCGGCATCGAGCTGGCCAAAATGAGCTATTACAACCACGAACGCAATCCGCGGGTGGCTGCGGTGCGCTCCAACCACAAGAAATTCCGCGTCTACGCGCTGATCCTGTTGGCCTTCTTCCTGGGCGGCGTGGTGGGCGCGCTGGGCTTCAAGCACCTGGGTTTCAGCTTCACGCTGCCGCTAGCCTTGTTCCTGTTCCTGCTGGGCCTCAGGCCCGCCTGGTACGACGTCAGGCTGCGCTGGCGCTGGTGGCGCGGCCGCTGGGCGTCGCGGCGCGCGCGGGCCGCCGCGCAAGGCGGACGTTCCGCATCCTGAGGCGGCGGCCAGCGTTACGCTCAGAGCGAGATCACCGCGCTTGCCGCCGCCCACATCGCCTGCGACATGTTGTGCCTGATGCGCAACAAGAAGGTGGCGGGCATGTTGTAAGCGGTTGGCCGTTTTAAGAAAATGCCGTCGCGCTGGGGTCCCTGCGGGCGGCATTTTTTGTTGGGGTGAAAAAAGATGGGTGAGAGCGCAGGGCCGGTCGGTGACCGCTAAGATCCTTTTGGCCTGCCTGGCGGGCAGCCCCGCCGTGTAAATTATGTCCGCGCAGCGGACTCAGATTAGGTTTGCCTGTCGATTCTGATGCCGCTCAGATTGCGGATGGGCATCAAACCCACGCCGGCACCCGCCACAGCAGCAAGCCCAGCATCGCGATTTCGCAAAGCTCCACGCCCGCGCCCAGGCAGTCGCCGGTCATGCCCCCCAGGCGGCGCTTCAGGAAGGCCCACCAGGCCAGGCCGGCCAGCGGGGCCAGTAGCAGCGCGGGGGCCAGCCAGGCCGACAGCGCCAGCAGCGCGGCCAGGTTCAGGCCCATGCCGGTCCAGTCGCGTTGCCAGGCGAAGCGCTCTCCGCTGCCCGGCGCGATGGCCGGCAGCGTGGCCGACCAGACGACGGCGAAGCCGCGCGCCCAGGCTGGGACCAGCAGCAGGCCCCAGGCCGGGCCGCCGTGGCGGGCGGCCAGCATCAGCAGCACCAGCTTGGCGGCGACGGCCAGGATCAGCGAGAGCACGCCGAAGCTGCCTAGATGCGGGTCTTTCAGCACTTCGAAGAAACGCTCGCGCGAGCGGTGGGCCGCGCCCAGCGCGTCGGAAAGATCGGCCAGCCCGTCCAGATGCAGGCCGCCGGTCACCATCACCCAGGCCAGCAGCGCCAGCAGCGCCGCCAGCCAGGGGTCGACCAGGCCGCCCAGCCGTAGGGCGGCCAGCAGCAGCGCGCCGACGATGACGCCGACGGCGGGAAACCAGCGCGCGCTGGCCGCCAGCCATTCGGGTTTGAAATCGGCCAGCTGCGGGGTGGGCAGCCGGGTCAGGAACTGCACCGCCAGGATCAGTCCGCGCATGCGGACTCCAGGCGCAGCAGATAGGCCGGGTGGCCTTCCAGCATCGACAGCTGGACGAAGCCGCCGCGTTGCACCGTCATCAGTTTGGCCACCGCGAACTCGGTGCCCAGCAGCTCCGCCATCAGCACCGTGATCACGCCGCCATGCGTCACCAGCAGCCGGTGGCTGCCGCGGGCTTCGGTCATCCAGTCGGCCAGGCCGGCCAGTACCCGGGTGCGGAACTGCTCGAAGGTTTCGCCGCCGGGCGGACTGAGCCGGCCGGCGGCCAGCGCGTCGCCCCAGCCGGGGTGGGCCTGTTCCAGATCGGCTACCGGGTGGCCGTCCCAGCCGCCGAAATCCATCTCGGCGAAGCGCGGGTCCACCTTCAGCGTCAGCGAGCCGGACAGCGCCTGCCTGACCGAGAACTCGCGGCAGCGCTGCAGCGGCGAGGTGGCGATGCTGGTGACCGGCGCCAGGTTGCTGATGCGTTTCCAGCTATGTTCCAGCTGCTGGTGCCCAAGCTCGGTCAGCGGCAGGTCGGTCAGGCCGATCAGCCGGCCGTCGTGGTCGATGTCGCCGTGGCGCAGCAGGGTCAGCGTGTAGGGATTCATGCCGACTTGCCGCTGATGCCGGCTTCTGCGAAGGTGGCCATGCCGTTGTGCAGCTTCACCGCCAGTTGCAGCAGCGGCACGCACACGGCGGCGCCGGAGCCTTCGCCCAGGCGCATGCCCAGGTCCACCAGGGGGGGCAGCTGCAAGGCTTTCAGCGCCAGATCATGGCCGGATTCCGCCGAGCGATGGCTGGCCAGCAGCCAGTCGTGCAGCGAGGGCTCCATCGTTTTGGCGCACAGCGCGGCGGCGCTGGCGATGAAGCCGTCCACCAGCGACGGCACGCCCAGCCGCGCGCCCTCCAGGTAAAAGCCGGCGATCGCGGCGATTTCCAGGCCGCCCAGCTCGGACAGCGTGTCCAGGCCGCTGAGGTTTTCCCAGGCCACCCGGGCCAGCGCGGTCTTCACCGCGCGATGCTTGTTGGCCAGGCCGGCGTCGTCGACGCCGGTGCCGCGGCCGACCACCAGCTCAGGCGCCGCGCCGGTCAGCCGGCAGATCAGCGCCGCCGACGCGGTGGTGTTGCCTATGCCCATGTCGCCGGCGATCAGCAGGTTGGCGCCGGCCTCCACCGCGCGGCGCGCGGCGGCGCGGCCGGTCTCCAGCGCGGCAGCTGTTTCATCGGCGCTCATGGCGGCCTGCTTGGCCAGATTCTGGCTGCCGGGCCTCACTTTGGCGTGGACGATGGGCAGCGCGGAGACATCGCCGGCCACGCCCACGTCCACCACTTCCAGCCGCGCGTCCAGCGCGCGCGCCAGAACGCAGATGGCGGCGCCGCCGTTGGCGAAGTTGCGCACCATCTCGGTGGTGACCGCGGACGGGAAGGCGGATACGCCTTCCACCGTGACGCCGTGGTCGGCGGCGAACACAGTGATGGCTGGCCGCAGATCTTCCGGCTGGGCGCGGCCCTGCCAGGCGGCGAAGCGGCAGGCCAGTTCCTCCAGTTGTCCCAGGCTGCCGGGCGGCTTGGTCAGGATGGCCTGACGGGCGCGGGCGGCGTTGCGGGCGGAAAGATCCAGGGGTTTGCTGCTGTTCATGGTATGGGCCTGCTGCGGGAGCGGACGGGGGTCCGGATGATGAATGGGAACCGGCGCGCGGCGTCGGCTGGACTCTAAGCATATTACTGCTTGGCCGGTGCCGCCAAAAGTCCGGCGGGTTATAATCCGCCGATCAGCAGGTGTCCGGAGGCGCGCTGTCTTGCGCGCCCGGATGAAACGGGAAGCCGGTGAGAAACCGGCGCTGCCCCCGCAACGGTAAGGCCTGGCGTGCATGCGCCCAGGCGGCGCAAGGGCCACTGTCTTCAGGACGGGAAGGCGCGCCGCCGGCAAGGCCCAGCCCGGAGACCGGCCTGCGCTGCCACTGGCCGGAAGCCGGTGGACCACTGGAGTATCGCGGGGAGGCGATTCGACAGACGTTCCGGTTCTGCCGTGCCGTCCTTTGCTGCTGTTGTCCTCTTCGCACTCAACGTTGACCCTATCGTGGAGTGTGTTTTCATGTTCAAGCTTCAAACCTGCGCCGCGCTGACGGCGCTGGCCTGTTCCAGCCTGGCCCTGGCTGATGGCGTGCCCCAGTTCGTCGGTGATCCGGTGATCGTGACGGCGAGCCGCATCGCGCAACCTCTGTCCAAAACGCTGGCCGACGCCACCGTGATCACCCGAGATGAAATCGAGGAAAGCGGCGCGCAGACGTTGCAACAGGTGTTGTCGCGCCAGGCTGCCGTCACGATTACCAGCAACGGCGGTCCGGGCACGACCAGCAGCATCTTCATGCGCGGCACCAATTCCAACCACACGGTGGTGTTGGTGGACGGGATGCGCATTTCGTCGGCGACGACCGGCACCACGGCCATCCAGAACATTCCGCTGGCGCAGATCGAGCGCATCGAAATCCTGCGCGGACCGGCTTCCAGCCTGTACGGCGCCGACGCCATCGGCGGCGTGATCCAGATATTCACCCGCAAGGGCGAGGGTGCGCCGCGTTTCAACGCCGGTTTCGAGACCGGCAGCCGCGGCACTGGCAAACTGACGGCCGGCGTGGACGGCAAGAGTGGCAATACCGCTTATAGCCTGCAGTTGAGCCATGCCGAGTCCAATGGTTTCTCGGCAACCAATTCGAAGAACGCGTTTGGATACAACCCGGATAACGATGGCTATCGCAATGACGGCTACACCGCCAATGTGACCCAGACGCTGGCGCCGGGGCACGATTTGACGCTGCGCCTGTTCCAAACTTTTGCCCGAGCCGATTTTGATCAAAATCTGGTTGGACAAGACTGGACCGATACCCGCCTGACTGGGCAGAGCCTAGAGTCGCGTAATCGTTTTACCGATCTCTGGACTAGCACGCTGCGTTTCAGCCATAGCCAGGACAAGCAGGAAACGTTCAGCGACGCGGCAGGTGGGCAGCGAAACAGCCTGTACCAAACGACCCAGAACGAGTGGACATGGCAGAACGATTTGTCCACTGCGTGGGGCAACTTTGCGCTGGGGGCGACTCATAACGACCAGAGGGTGGAAAGCAGCGATCTATTCACCAAGAACACGCGCGCCCAGTACGCTGGATTCGCCACATACCAGCTTGAGAAAGGAAAGAGTCTGTTCCAGGCTAGCTTGCGTCGCGATCATGATGACCAGTTCGGCGGCAAGACGACGGGCAAGCTGGATTACGGCTATCGATTTGCTGATGGCTGGTTGGCCCGGGCAGGCTATGGCACGGCTTATAAAGCGCCCACGTTTAATGATTTGTACTATCCGCCTACCGATATGCCCGAGTACAACTACCACTATCGGAGCAATCCGAATTTGAAACCGGAAAGCTCGCTCAATAGCGAGCTGGCACTGGTTTATAGCAAGAATGCTAGTCGTTTCAGTTTGACTGCGTTCCATAACCAAGTTAGCGATTTGATTGCTTCCACTACCACTGCGGATGGTATCGATACTCGGATAAATGTCAGCCGCGCAACCATCCGTGGTTTGACGTTAGAAGGCGCTACGATGGTGGCGGGAGTCGATCTGGGCGCCAATCTTACGCTGCTGGATGCTCGCGATGACGGCACTGGCCATAGGTTGGAGCGCCGTCCGCGTCAGAGCGCCAATTTCACAGCGAGCAAAGAGCTGGGCAGGTGGACGCTGGGTGCGGAACAGCAGATCGTTTCCCGCAGATACGACGATCCGGCGAATACCGAGTCCAAAGCGCTGCACGGTTACGGCGTGACCAACGCCTTCGCCAACTACCGCTTCGCCAAGAGCTGGACCGCGACAGCCCGCGTCGACAATCTGTTCGACCGCGAATACGAAACCGCTTACGGCTACAACACCGGCGGCCTGGGCGCCTTCATCGGCGTGCGTTACAGCCAATAAGGGATAGGCCATGCCCCACCTGATCACCGGCGGTGCCCGCAGCGGCAAGAGCCGCCATGCCGAAGACCTGGCCCGCCGTCATGGCGGACCGGTGTGCTATCTCGCCACCGCCGAGGTGCGCGACGCCGAGTTCGCGCGCCGGGTGGCGCTGCACCGCGAGCAGCGGCCGGCGCATTGGAGCGTGGCGGAGGCCGGCCGCGGCTTGGCGGCCATCATCGCCGCCCACGACGCGCCGGGCGGCTTGCTGCTGATCGACTGCCTGGGCATGTGGCTGATGCGCTTTTTCGGCGAGGCCGGTTTCGATGAGGCCGAGTATGCGGCCGAGCGCGACGCGCTGCTGGCGGCGCTGGACGGGGCGAGGGGAGAGATCCTGCTGGTCAGCAACGAAGTGGGTTGGGGCGTGGTGGCGGGCGATGCCGAAACCCGCCGCTTCGTCGACGAATTGGGCCGGCTCAACCAGCTGGCGGCGTCGCATTGCGGCCGGGTGACGCTGGTGGCCTGCGGCTTGCCGCTGGCGTTGAAGGGGGAGGCGGCATGAAGCGGGCGTTGTTTGGCGTGTGTCTATTGCTGGGCGCGGCGCGCGCCGGTGCGGCGATCCAGGTCGAGGACGGCGCCGGCAAGGCCGTGGCGCTGGAGCGGCCGGCGGCGCGCATCGTCAGCCTGGTGCCGCACGCCACCGAGCTGTTGTTCGCCGCCGGGGCCGGCGGCAAGGTGGTGGCCGCCGTCGATTACAGCGACCACCCGGAAGCGGCGAAAAAGCTGCCGCGCGTCGGCGGCTTCACCGGCTTCAGCCTGGAGGCGGTGTTGCGGCAGAAGCCCGATCTGGTGGTGGCCTGGCAGGACGGCGGCACGCCGCGCGAGCTGGAGCGGCTGCGGCGCATGGGGGTGCCGGTGTTCATCAGCCATCCATTGCAACCGGACGACGTGGCGCAGGAAATCGTCAAGCTGGGCAAATTGGCCGGCACCGACGCCGCCGCGGCGCAGGCGGCCGCGGCCTACCGCCAGCGGCTGGCGGCGCTGCGGCAGCGCTACGGCGGCCGCGCGCCGGTGCGGGTGTTCTACCAGCTGAGCCAGACGCCCATCTTCACCGTCAGCGGCAAGAGCTATATCGATGCGCTGATCCGCGTCTGCGGCGGCGTGAACGTGTTCGCCGACCTGCCGTTGCCGGCTCCGCAGGTATCGACCGCCGCCGTGGTGGCGGCGCGGCCGCAGGCCATCGTGGCCGGAGACGACGCCACGCTGGCGATGTGGAAGCGCTGGCAGGCATTGCCGGCGGTGGCGAACGGCGCGCTGCTGGCCCTGCCCGGCGACGCCATCACCATCCCCGGACCGAGGCTGGTGGACGGCGCGGACCAGCTGTGTGCCCGGCTGGACACAGCGCGGCAGCGGCTGGGTTTGACGCCCAAGTAGCCGCCCGTTATCCTCGCCGCCATGGACAATGAACTGGAATACCTCGAATCCCGCGTCGCGGCGCTGATCGCCCGCATCCGGGAACTGGAAGTCCAGAACGGCCGGTTCGCCGAGGCGCTGTCCGAAGCGCTGAAGGAGAACGCCGAGCTGAACTTCCGCGTCAACGAAACCCGCAGTCGGGTGGCGGCCCTGGTGGCGCGCCTGCCCGCCGCGCCGGAGAACGAGCAATGAGCGACGTGGTTCAGGTCGACATCGAGCTGCTGGGCAGGCATTTCACCATCGGCACGCCGCAGGACGAGCAGGAAACGCTGTTGGAAGCGGTCCGCCTGCTGGAAGGCAAAATCTCCACCATCCAGCAGCATGGCAAGGTGATGGACGCCGACAAAATCGCCATCATGGCCGCGCTGAACATCGCGCACGACCTCTTGAAGACAAAAGTGGGCGAAGGCTTGGAGATTGAGGCGTTTCAGCGTAAAATACGTGGCATGAGCGAAGCAGCCGACCAGGCGCTGAGCCAAAGCCAGCAGCCGCTGTTTTAAGCCGAGCGGCGCTGGCGCACCAAAGGTCAGTTTATCCCCTGCGGTGTTCGTGACGGCGCACAATTCCTTTGTACCAATGCGTTCGCTTTTGGCTGCCAGCGTGAGACATGGGCGTGCCGCGTTCCCTGATGAACGCGCCCGAAATGTTTGGCAGGCGGCCCCTCCTGGAAACAGGGTACAAGCGAATTTAGCCCGAACGGCACTCGCGGGGGTTCCCCCTCCAACATGACCGCATCTTCCCCCGCAATCGACAAGACGGCGCTGCGCCGCCAGCTTCGCCGCGCCCGCATCGCGCTGCCGCCGGCTTGCCGCGCCGAAGCCGCGCGCGCGATCGCCCGCCACGCTTCTCGTCTATTGGGTCGAGGCAAGCGCGTCGGCGGCTATCTCGCCGCCGGCTCCGAGCTTGACCTGGCCGAAGTGATGAACGCGGCGCTATGGCGCGGCGCGGCGGTCTATCTGCCGCAGATTCCGCGGCGGGGCCGCCGGCTGTGGTTCACCCGGCTGGGCGCCGCCGACCGCTGGTATCTGCATCCCCGTTACCGCATCCTGGAGTACGCCGGCGCGCGGCTGCGCGCCGAACGGCTGGACGTGGTGTTCGTGCCCTTGCTGGGCGTGGACCGGGACGGCTACCGGATGGGACAGGGCGGCGGCTTCTACGACAGCACGCTGGCCTTTCGCCGCCGGCATGCCTTGAGCGGCAAGCCGCTGCTGGTGGGCGTGGCTTTCGACTGCCAGCTGGTGGACGCGGTGCCGCGCGAGGCATGGGACGTGAGGCTGGACTGGCTGCTGACCGAATCCGGCTTGCGCCGCTTGCCGCTGCGGGAGGCGGGCGCATGATCCTGCTGCTGTTGTTGCCTCTGCTCGCCGCCTGCCTGCTGGGCTGGCTGGCCTGGTGGTGGTGGCTGCCTTACGCGCTGATGGCCGCGCCCACGCTGCTGGCCTATTGGCTGGACAAGCGCGCGGCGCTGCGCGGCCAATGGCGCATTCCTGAAGCCAGGCTGCAATGGCTGCATCTGGCCGGCGGCTGGCCGGCCGCCTGGCTGGCGCAGCGGGCGTTCCGCCACAAGACCCGCAAGCAGCCCTTCCTGGCGCTGTACTGGCTTGGCGCGTTGGCCAATGCGGCCTTGCCGCTGGGCTGGCTGTGGATGAAAAGCCGCTGAACAGGCTTGGCGCGGCTAACAAAAATCCGTTTCACCCCTGAGGCAAGGCGCGCCGACGCAGGCAGCGCTTGAGTACCGCCAGTCGGCGCAACGCAGCATCAGGAGTTTGTCAGCCACGCTCAGCGCCAGCCGTAGCGCGGGCCGTAGCCGTAGTAATACACCGGCGTTGCCGGCACCACCACGGCGGGTCGCACCACCACCGGCGCCACCGAGACGCGCGGCGGCTCCACTACGCAGCCGGCCAGGCTGCTGATTGCCACGACGGCCAGAATCCATTGTTTCATTTTCGCGCTCCCGCGATGCCGGACAGCGTGCCTGTCCCGTTACCGCCAGCATACGAAGCAATCTTTCCAGTAAGATTGAGCAAGTCTTTCCCGATCCACTCAGCGATTAACAGATATTGCCCATGCGCTATTGGCTGATGAAGTCCGAACCGGACGAAACCTCGATCGACCATCTTGCCGCCGAGCCCGCGCGGCTGTTCGAATGGACTGGCGTGCGCAATTACCAGGCGCGCAATTTCATGCGCGACGACATGCGTCCCGGCGATCTGCTGCTGTTCTGGCATTCGTCCTGCCCCGAGCCAGGCATCGCCGGCATCGCCGAAGTGGCGTCCGCCGCGCATGCGGATTCCAGCCAGTTCGATCCCGCCAGCCCTTACCTCGATCCCAAGTCCGACCCTGCCAATCCGCGCTGGCAGTGCGTTGACGTTCGCTTTGTCGAGAAGACGCGGCTGCTGTCGCCGGCCGAGTTGCGCCAGCATCCGCTGCTGGAGGGCATGACGGTGCTCAAGCGCGGCAATCGCTTGTCGATCACGCCGGTGACGGCCGAGGAGTGGGCGTATCTGATGGACTTGCTCGGCGTGTGCCAGCCGCGTTGACGCTTGGCGCGCGGATATTCCTGTGTAATATTTTGGCGTTTCCATTCCGGGATGCGCCATGTCTTCCATCCAACCGCGCAATCCGCGGATAGATTGCCTGCGCGGCATCGCCATCGGCTGCGTGCTGCTGCTGCACTTCATGCTGGCCTACGGCATCAAGGACAGCCTTCTGGGCAGCCTGCTGTCGGCGCCCTTGCTGGGCGCGCTGGCGCGCAACGGCAATTACGGCGTGACGATGTTTTTCGTCGTGTCCGGCTTCCTGATCGTGTCGCAGTCTTTGCGGCGCTGGGGCAGCCTGCCTGCCATCGATATCCGCGCTTTCTACGTGCGGCGCTTCGCCCGCATCATGCCCCTGCTGTTGCCGACGCTGGCGCTCATCGTCGCGCTGGGCAGCCTGGGCCTGCCCCATTTCAGCAATACCGACGGCGGCCACCATTTGCCGGCTTCGTATTTTTGGGCGGCGGCCGGCTCGGTGCTGACCTTCTGGCACAACCTGCTGATGCAGTCGGTGGGCTACTTCAACTATTGCCTGAACGTCTATTGGTCGCTGTCGGTGGAGGAGGTGTTCTATCTGGCGCTGCCGCTATTGTGTCTCGCGCTGAGGCGGACCTGGCTGCTGGCGGCGGTCTGCCTGCTGCTGATCGCCGCCGGGCCGTTTTACCGGGCGGCGCATCTCGACAACGAAATCGACTACTTGTACGGCTACCTGGCTTGTTTCGACGCCATCGCCATCGGGTGTCTGGCCGCCTTGGCCGCTCATCGAGTCCGGCTGGCCGACGGCCAGGCCCGGCTGCTGCGCTGGGCGGGTTTGCTGATGCTGAGCGGGGTGTATCTGCGGGGCATCGCCGGCAACCAGGTGTTCGGCTTCAGCTGGGTGGCGCTGGCCAGCGCGATGTTCCTGCTGGGCGCGGCGCGCGCGCCGGCGCTGGACGGCTGGCGCGAGCGGGCGACGCGTCCGCTGCGCTGGCTGGGGCGGCACAGTTATGAGTTGTACTTGCTGCATATCGTGGTGCTGGCCGGCTTGCGCAATCTGCTGCCTAAGGGAAGCATCGGTTATTGGGAGCGCCTGCCGCTGTTGTGCGCGTTTGTGGCGGCATCGGCGTTGTTGGCGCATTTGGCCGCCCGTTATTGGTCGGAGCCATGCAACCGGGCGATCCGCCGGCGTTGGCTTCGCCGTCAAAATGGCGAGGGTGTTCCGCCAAGCGCTAAGCGGGGGGATTCTTTGGCATGATGGAAGCCGATATCGGTAAAAGGGGCGGGCATGTTGTCGATTGAGCTTTGGGCCGCGTTGCTGGCCTGCGGAGCGGTGGCTGGTTTTCTGGCCGGCCTGCTGGGGGTGGGCGGCGGCCTGATCATCGTGCCGGTGGTGTTGGCGGTGCTGTCCGCCGCGCGTCTGGGCGGCGAGCACGCGCAGCACCTGGCGGTGGGCACCTCGCTGGCGGTGATGGTGTTCACCAGCCTGTCCAGCGTGCGCGCGCATCACAAGAAGGGCGCGGTGGACTGGCGCATCGTGCGCGGCATGGCGCCGGCGATGGTGGCGGGCACGCTCTTGGGGAGTCTGATCGCCGGTTGGATTTCCGGCCTGGCGCTGCGCTGGTTCTTCGTCGCCTACGCCTACGCGGTGGCGCTGCAGATGCTGGTCGGACGCCAGCCCAAAGGCGGCCGGGGCATGCCGGGCTGGGCCGGGCAGGGGGCCGCCGGCAGCCTGATAGGCATGATTTCCAGCTGGGTGGGAATCGGCGGCGGCTCGATGAGCGTGCCCTTCATGAGCTGGTGCAATGTGCCGGTGCGCACCGCCATCGCCACCAGCGCGGCGCTGGGCTGGCCGATCGCCGTGTCCGGCGCGGTCGGCTACTTGTACAGCGGCTGGGGCGCGGCGGGATTGCCGCCCGGGGCCATGGGTTTCGTCTACCTGCCGGCGATGCTGGCGCTGATGCTGATGACGGTGCTGCTGGCGCCGGTTGGCGCGAAGGCCGCGCACCGGCTGCCGGTGCCGCGGCTGAAAAAGGCCTTCGCCGTGCTGATGGCGGCGATGGCCAGCGAGATGCTGTACAGCCTGTTGCGCGGCTAAGGTCTTCTGCAACCTTGTCGGCTTGCCTGTGGTCGAAGCGGTTTGACCGACAGTGAAAGGACGACGCGTGTTGAGAAGCGCGATTGTATGCGTGGCGGGGATGCTGGCGGCGGTGCCGGCGGCCTTCGCCTACAGCGACGAAGCCAGGCTGCCCTTTGCCGGCCAGCCGGGCGAGCTGCCGCTGGAGCTGGCGCTGCGTTTCGCCAAGAACCGGCTGGGCGAGGATGGCCGTTTCGAGTACGCCACGCTGAAGGTTGTTCAGACCAGCCAGCCGGAGGCGTTCGACCGGGCCGGCATCACGCTGATCCGCGAAGGGCTGATGGACGACAGCGTCAAGGGCGTGCGCCAGCGCTTCGAGCTCAGCCGCGAGGAGAATGTCTGGACGCTGCGGGTGGTGAAGGAAGACTTCTCCTGCTGGCGCGGGCGCAAGGGCTGGGGGCTCAAGCCCTGCCCTTGAGGCGGCGCGCGCCAAGCATTTGTTTTTTGGGTCTTATCGCCGACGCGAAGACGCCGTTATAATGGGGCAATCATTTTGCGGACGGGCTGACCGGATGCATGCGCGCGGATCGCGCCCCGGGCAGCCCGCCTTTTGTATTTCAGAGTCCAGACAAAGATCGCCATGCAAGAACAATACAGCCCGCGGGCGGTAGAAGCCGCCGCCCAACAGAAATGGCAGAAGACTGCCGCCTTCAAGGCCGTGGAAGACGCGTCGCGTCCCAAGTACTACGCGCTGTCGATGTTCCCGTATCCGTCCGGCAAGCTGCACATGGGCCATGTGCGCAACTACACCATCACCGACGTGCTGGCCCGCTTCAAGCGCCTGCAGGGCTTCAACGTGCTGCAACCGATGGGCTGGGACGCCTTCGGCCTGCCGGCCGAGAACGCGGCGATGAAGAACGGCGGCGCGCCGGCGGCGTGGACCTACGCCAACATCGAATACATGAAAACCCAGCTGGATAGCCTGGGCTTCGCGCTGGACTGGGAACGCGAGCTGGCCACCTGCAAGCCGGACTACTACCGCTGGGAGCAGTGGCTGTTCACCCGCCTGTTCGAAAAGGGCGTGATCTACAAGAAGAACGGCGTGGTCAACTGGGACCCGGTGGACCAGACCGTGCTGGCCAACGAGCAGGTTGTGGACGGCCGCGGCTGGCGTTCGGGCGCGCTGGTGGAAAAGCGCGAAATCCCGATGTACTACTTCCGCATCACCGACTACGCCGAGCAGCTGCTGGCCGATCTGGACAAGCTTGACGGCTGGCCGGAGCAGGTCAAGACCATGCAGCGCAACTGGATCGGCAAGAGCTACGGCTCCGACGTGGTGTTCCCGTACGACGAGGCCAGCATCGGCCACGCCGGCGAATTGAAGGTCTACACCACCCGTCCGGACACGCTGATGGGCGCCACCTACGTCGCCGTCGCCGCCGAACATCCGCTGGCCACCCAGGCCGCGGCCGGCAACGCCGAGTTGCAGGCCTTCATCGCCGAGTGCAAGGCGGGCTCCGTCGCCGAGGCCGACATGGCCAAGATGGAAAAGAAGGGCATGGACACCGGCCTGTTCGTCATCCATCCGCTGACCGGCGAACGATTGCCGGTATGGGTGGCCAACTACGTGCTGTGGGGCTACGGCGAAGGCGCGGTGATGGCCGTGCCGGCGCACGACGAGCGCGACTTCGAGTTCGCCAACAAGTACGCGCTGCCGATCAAGCAGGTGATTACCCTGGCCACTGGCGACGCCGAATACGACGCCGCCAACTGGCAGGAGTGGTACGGCGCCAAGGATGACACCGTGAAGACGGTCAATTCCGGCAAGTACGACGGCCTGGGCTACCAGGCGGCCTTCGACGCCATCATCGGCGACCTGCAGGCCAAGAGCCTGGGCCAGAAGAAAACCCAGTATCGCCTGCGCGACTGGGGCATCAGCCGCCAGCGCTACTGGGGCTGCCCGATCCCGATCATCCACTGCCCGAGCTGCGGCGACGTGCCGGTGCCGGAAAAAGACCTGCCGGTGACGCTGCCGGAAAACGTGCACCCGGACGGCGCCGGCTCCCCGCTGGCCAAGATGCCGGAATTCTACGAAACCGCCTGCCCGAAGTGCGGCGGCGCGGCCAAGCGCGAAACCGACACCATGGACACCTTCGTGGAGTCCAGCTGGTACTACGCCCGCTACGCCAGCCCGAAGTGCGACACCGCGATGGTGGACAAGAAGGCCGCCGATTACTGGCTGCAGGTCGATCAATACGTTGGCGGCATCGAACACGCCATCCTGCACCTGCTGTACGCGCGCTTCTTCCACAAGCTGATGCGCGACGAGGGCCTGGTGTCGTCGGACGAGCCGTTCAAGAGCCTGCTGACCCAGGGCATGGTGATCTGCGAAACCTTCTATCGCGACCTGCCCAACGGCTCCAAGGACTGGATCGCGCCGCAGGACGTGGACCTTACGCGCGACGCCAAAGGCAAGATCGTGTCCGCCACGCACCGCGTCGACGGCCAGCCGGTGGTGATCGGCGGCATCGAGAAGATGTCCAAGTCCAAGAACAACGGCGTGGATCCGCAGGAATTCATCGAGAAATACGGCGCCGACACCGCGCGCCTGTTCATGATGTTCGCCGCGCCGCCGGAGCAGAGCCTGGAGTGGTCCGACGCCGGCGTGGAGGGCGCGTTCCGCTTCCTTAAGCGCCTGTGGAAGAGCGCGCGCGAGCACGTCGAAGCCGGCGTGGTCGCGCCGTATGCCGCGGGCGAGCTGAACGCCAGCCAGAAGGAACTGCGCTTCAAGCTGCACGGCACCATCCAGAAAGTGGCCGACGATTACGGCCGCCGCCAGCAGTTCAACACCGCCATCGCCGCGGTGATGGAGCTGCTCAACGCCTACGACAAGGCCGACACCGCGGGCGAGACCGGCCGCGCCGTGGCGCAGGAGGTGCTGGAAACCGCTACCCTGCTGTTGTCTCCCATCGTGCCGCATGTCTGCGACGGCATCTGGAACGAGCTGAAGCCGGGCACCGAGCTGCTGGCCCAGTCCTGGCCCAAAGTGGACGAGAGCGCGCTGGTGAAGAGCGAGATCGAGCTGATGGTGCAGGTGGCGGGCAAGCTGCGCGGCAGCGTGACCGTGGCCGCCGACGCTGCCAAGGATGCGATCGAGGCCGCGGCGCTGGCGCACGAGAACGTGATCAAGTTCATGGAAGGCAAGCCGGCCAAGAAGATCATCGTGGTGCCGGGCCGCCTGGTGAACATCGTCGTCTAGCGGGTGGGCCGGCCCGTGGCGTTGTTTGGCCCCACGGGCTGTCAGCCATGCTAGGACCGATATCGGATACGCGGCGCGGGGCGGTTTGTCCTGCGCCGTTTTTGCCTGGCGGATCATCCGCCATGGGGGATGCAATGAAACACTCTCTGAGATTCGCTCTGTTGGCCGGTTTCGCGCTGTTGCTGACCGCCTGCGGCTTCCATTTGCGCGGCCTGGGCGGCCCGCTCAAGCCGCTGCCGTTCTCCACCATGTATCTGGAGGCCAGCGGCAAGGGCATTGAATCGGATCTGCGCACCGTGTTCGCGCGCGATCCGAAGCTGACGGTGATGTCCGCGCCCAAGGGCGCGCAGGCGGTGGTGAGCGTGGTCAGCGAGAATCAGTCCAAGGACATCCTGACCATCAATACCGGCGGCCGCATCAACGAATACCAGCTGACTTACACCGCGGTGGTGCGTACGGTGATCGGCGGCGTGCCGGTCGATCCGGACATGGTGGTGACCGTGCGCCGCAGCCTGAATTACTCGGATAACCAGGTGCTGGGCAAGCAGCAGGAAGAAGACCTGCTGTGGGCCGACGCGCGCCGCGACGCCGCCGAGCAGGTGGTGCGCCGACTGGCTTACCTGAAGGTGCCGGCCGCGCCGCTGGCCGGTCCCGCAAGCGTGAAGCCCGATGCCGTCCCTCAGCCCTGACGCGCTGAACGCGGGCTTGGCCAAGGGGCTGGCGCCGCTGTACCTGGTGCATGGCGAAGAGGCGTTGCTGGCGCTGGAGGCGGCCGATGCCGTCCGCGCCGCAGCGCGCGCCGCCGGTTACCTGGAGCGCGAGGTGCTGACGGTGGAAAGCGGCTTCGATTGGTCGCAATTGACCGACTCGATGTCCAGCGTGTCGCTGTTCGCTTCGCTGAAGCTGCTGGAAATCCGCATTCCCGGCGGCAAGCCGGGCACCGAGGGCGCGGAGGCGCTGCAGCGCCTCGCCGCCGATCCGCCGCAAGATACGGTGACGCTGATCACGCTGCCCAAGCTGGACAAGGCGCAGCAGCAGAGCAAGTGGTTCACCGCGCTGGACAGGATCGCCCAGGTGGTGGAGGCGCGCCCGGTGGGCCGCGCCGAGCTGCCGGGCTGGATTGCCCGCCGGCTGAAGGCCCAGGGCCAGCAGTTGGGCGCGGAGGCGCTGGCGTTCTTCGTCGACCGGGTGGAGGGCAATCTGCTGGCCGCGCGGCAGGAAGTGGACAAGCTGGCGCTGCTCTATCCCAAGGGCGAGTTGAGCCTGGACGATCTGCAGGCGGCGGTGGCCAATGTCGCCCGCTTCGATGTGTTCCAGCTGTCCGAGGCCTGGTTGTCCGGCGACACGCCCAGGCTGACGCGGATGCTGGACGGGCTGATGGCCGAAGGCGAGGCGCCGGTGCTGGTGTTGTGGTCGCTGGCCGAGGACGTGCGCATGCTGCTCAAGTTGCGCCAGGGCCTGAAGGACGGCCGCCAGCCGCGCGACATGGCGCGCGAGCTCAGGCTGTGGGGCGAGAAGCAGAAGCTGGCTGAGCCGGCGCTGCGCCGCATCGGACCGCGCAAGCTGATGGCCGCTTTGTCCGAGTGCGCGCGCATCGACCGCCAGATCAAGGGCGTCGAGCCGGGCGAGCCTTGGCAGACCATGCGGGCGCTGGCGACCAGGCTGGCCGCCTGAGAGGATGTTCCGCTTGGAAACGGACCGCGCATGCGGTCCGTTTTTCGTGGTGAGCGCGCCTGCATGGGGTGAGGGAGAAGAGTAATGTCCTCGCCGCGAGTTCATTTGGTCTGGAGGAAACATGCTGGAAGAAGGCGCAACAGGCGTGTTGGAAGGGCGTGACTGGCAATGCCTGGACTTGGCCGAGCTGCCGGATGACTTGCTGCCCCAGGTGGCGGAGTTGTATGCCAGTCAGGGCTGGGGGGCTTTGGAGACATTCGATCTTGCCACGATGGCGCGCGCTTTTCGCCAGGGATTGGGCGTGTATGCCTATGCGCGAGGCCGGGTATGGGGCTTGGCGCGGGGATTCAGCGATGGCTGGCAAGCGGGATGGCTGGCGGAACTGATCGTGCATCGCGATGCGGCCGGCTGGGGAATAGGTTCCGCGCTGGGCCAGGCCTTTATTCAGCGTTGCGGGGCGGAAACCATTTATTGCGAGGCGTTGAGCGGGCGGGAGACCTTTTTCGAAGGCTTGGGATTCCGCGTCCGGCCGCGTTTGACGGCGATGGCGCGGCGCGAGGGCGTCGCTGTGGATAAAATGCCAGTTTGACTATGGCTGTGGATAAGGTTCGTGCATTCCGACCTGCGCATCGAAAGTTCGCGAAGACACGCGTTTTCGACAGGCCTTGCCGGTTGTCACGCCGGCCGAAGGCGGGGCATCGCCGAATGGCAAACCAACCGGATGTCATTGAAGGTTCTTGCTAGTCTTAATGCATTGGCTTGTCTAAGAGCGGGGATGGCATGAGCGGCATGAGCGGCATGCGCGACTGGAGCGGCGGACGATTCCACTACGCCTGGATCGCCGTCGCCGTCACCTTCCTGGTGATGTTGACTACCGCGGCCATCCGCGCCGCGCCCAGCGTGATGATGGTGCCGCTGGAGCGCGAGTTCGGCTGGAGCCGCTCCGCCATCTCGCTGGCCTTGTCGATCAATCTGGCGCTGTTTGGCCTGATGGGGCCGTTCGCGGCGGCGGCGATGCTGCGCTTCGGCCTCAGGCGCACGGTGTTGTGCGCGCTTGCGCTGCTGGCCGGCAGCGTGGCTTTGTCCACCCTGATGCGCAGCAACTGGCAGCTGCAGCTGCTGTGGGGCGTGATGGTAGGCTGCGCCACCGGCGCCACGGCGATGACGCTGGGCGCGTCGGTGGTCAACCGCTGGTTCGTCCAGCACCGCGGGCTGGCGATGGGTTTGCTGACCGCCAGCTCGGCCACCGGCCAGCTGGTGTTCCTGCCGCTGATGGCCTGGCTGACCGGGCAGCATGGCTGGCGCGGCACGGTGTGGCTGATCGCCGGCTGCATCGTCTGCGTGTTTCCGCTGGTGTGGCTGCTGCTGCCGGAGCGGCCGGCCAGCATTGGCCTGCGGCCGCTGGGCGAGCCGGAGAACGCGCCGCCGCCCGCGGCGGTGCATCATAATCCCATCGTTATCGCCTTCGGCGCGCTGAAAACCGCCAGCCGATCCGGCGATTTCTGGCTGCTGTTCGGCAGTTTCTTCGTTTGCGGCGCCAGCACCAACGGCTATATCGGCACCCATTTCATCGCCATGTGCGGCGATTACGGGCTGACCCCGGTGCGCGGCGCCAGCCTGCTGGCGGCGATGGGCATGTTCGACCTGCTGGGCACCACGCTGTCCGGCTGGCTGTCCGACCGCTTCGCGCCGCAGGCGCTGTTGTTCGTCTATTACGGGCTGCGCGGGCTGGCGTTGTTGTATCTGCCGCATGCGTTCGGCCTGGAATACTTCTACGGCCTGCCGCTGTTCACCCTGTTTTACGGGCTGGACTGGGTGGCGACCGTGCCGCCGACGGTGAAGCTGACCACCGGCGTGTTCGGCAGCGAGCAGGCGCCGGTGGTGTTCGGCTGGATCGTCGCCGGCCACCAGCTGGGCGCGGCGTTCGCCGCGCTGGGCGCGGGCATGCTGCGCAACAGCCTGGGCAGCTACACCGTGGCGACGATGATTTCCGGCGCCTTGTGCCTGCTTGCCGCGGCGCTGGTGCTGCGCATCCGCATCGAGCGCCATCGGCCTGTGCAGGTTTGAGTCGGGTTTCCCGCGCGGAAAAGGTTTTCAGTTTTGCGTCACAGCGCAACGGTATATATTTATTCGGGTCGCGGCGATTTGGAGATGCGCGCGAGGGCGATTGCCGAATAGAGACTGATGCATATCCATCTAAGTAAATACACGTAACAATCAATAAATCATTACTTCAGTTTCAGTTGCTCAGCTATTTACTTTGCGGAAAAACCGTCCATGGTTTGGCGCGGCAATGTGCTGATATCCAATGGAAATGCAGAAGAAGGATTCTCTGCCAAGCGCTCCTCTGGTTACGTTCCCAATTTATCTGTCCATATCGTTTTTCTCTATTAAGGTGTGAATTTTTTGCACTGGTTAAAATTAACGCCCATTTCCTGTCCTTTTTGCCTTATTTTTTTCGGTAAAATTTTAGTTAGAAATAATTCTGGCTTTAGCAAATAGATGACCGATTTCGTCTGCGCAGGCAATGCTTGGCAACATTCCCGCTTGGTGGCAGCCGAGCGGCCAATTTGGCCGATGCCGAGCCTTGACTCTCAGGCGCTTCTCATTCCCCGGCCTATGCGCCGCTCCTCCCGATTTCCGTTGTCCGGCTTGCGTCGATATTTCTTTGCCATTTGTTTCGCCGATTTGCGGCATGCCGCATGGACGCGAATGGCGGGCGATTGGATCGCACAGCAAAAGGAGAGCCATCGCCGCGATGGAAGAGAAGGCTAGGCATGATTCATCAATAAAAAAAGGAACGCAAAGTGGCAGCTTCGCAAAATGGTGTGGACGCGGTATCTGATCAAGATGGCGCATTGGAAGGGACCAAGCAGGCCGATTTGCTGCGTGGAGGCGCGGGCGACGACGTGCTGAACGGTTACGAGGGGGATGACACGCTGCAAGGCGGCGACGGCAACGACACCCTGTTCGGCGATGCCGGCCATAACGTGCTGGAAGGCGGCCGCGGCGACGACAGCCTGGTCGGCGGCGTGGATGGCGATCTCTACCTGTTCAATCTGGGCGACGGCAACGACGTCATCTCCGACAACGCGCTGGAGAAGCGCAACGAGGCCGACGCCAATCCGGCCTACCGCGATGAGCTGCGCTTCGGCGCCGGCATCTCGCCGCAAGACATCGAGCTGCTGCATGTCGGCAACGATCTGGTGTTGCAGCATGGCAATGGCGAGGATTCCGTCACCATCCAGAACTGGTTCGTCGACAAGCGTTACTGGGTGGAGCAGATCCGCTTTGCCGACGGCACGCTGTGGACCATAGATGATCTGGCGCAGCGGGTGATCGTTCAGACCGGCACCGACCGCAAGGAGACGATGTCCGGCTGGATGGGCAAGGACCACCTGATCGGCCTGGCTGGCAACGACACCCTGAACGGCCGCGAGGGCGACGATTGGCTGGAGGGCGGCGCGGGCAACGACAAGCTGCTGGGCGGCGCCGGCAATGACACGTTGCAAGGCGGCGACGGCGACGACTGGCTGGAGGGCGGCAGCGGCCGCAACGTGCTGGAAGGCGGCAAGGGCAACGATACCCTGATCGGCGGCGCGGACGCCGACATCTACATTTTCAATCTGGGCGACGGCGCTGACCTGATTCGCGACGCCGGCGGCGCGGACGTGTCCGTGCAGGACGAAATCCGCTTCGGCGCCGGCATCCTGGCCAAGGACATCACCGTGATCCGCCAGGGTACCAATCTGGTGCTGACGCACGCCAACGGCAGCGACCGCCTGGTGGTGGAAGGCTATTTCGCCAGCCTGGCCAGCCGCATCGAACGCACCGCCTTCGCCGACGGCACGGTATGGACCCAGGCCGATATCCGCATCACCACCACCGGCACCGACGGCGACGACACGCTGGAGGGCTGGGACGGCAGCGACATCCTGATCGGCGGGGCCGGCAACGATGTGCTGATCGGCCACGGCGGCGCGGATACCTTGATCGGTGGCGCGGGCAGCGACACGCTGCATGGCGGAGCGGGAGCGGATGTGTACGTGTTCGAGCGCGGCCATGGCCATGACGTGATCGCCGCGCATGGCGTGGATGTGGCGGTGACGCGGCAGGACGAAATCCGTTTCGGCGCGGGCATCGCGATCGGCGACATCCATGTGGAGCGCGTGGGAGACGACATCGTGCTGGCGCATCTGAACGGCGCGGACTCGGTGACGATACAAGGCGGTTTCAGCGTGGAGCACGGCTGGCAGGGCCGGATCGTGTTCGCCGACGGCAGCGTGTGGAAGGGAGATGAGTTGGAACAGCGTGTGGTTGAGGTGATTGCCGGCAGCGACGAAGACGAAGCGCTGCAAGGCTCGGCGGAAGATAACTTCATCGATGGCGGAGCCGGCAACGATACGCTGGTGGGCGCTGGCGGCAACGACACCTTGAAAGGCGGCTCCGGCAACGACTTCCTGATGGGCAGCACCGGGCGGGATGTATTCGTGTTCGGCCTGGGCGACGGACGGGATACCGTCAACTACGGTGTGGCGGTCGCCAAACTCGCCATGTACAGCAAAGGCGACCAGATCCGCTTCCTGGAAGGCATCCGGGCATCCGATATCTCGGTTTACGCGGTGGGCAAGGACCTGATCCTGCAGCACGTCAACGGCGTGGACAGCATCACCATCAAGAACGGCGCGGTGGAGAAGACCGGCTGGGCCGGCGAGGTGGTGTTCGCCGACGGCACGGCATGGAGCGCGGCCGACGCGCTGGCCAAGGCGGTGGCGGCCACCGGCACGGCGGGCGACGACCAGATCAAGGGCGGCAAGGGCGATGAGTTGCTGGACGGCGGCGCGGGGAACGACACCATCCTGGGCGGCGGCGGCAACGACACGCTGAAGGGCGGCGCCGGCAACGACGTGATCAGCAGCGCCGGCGGCGGCAGCAGCGTGCTGGAAGGCGGCAAGGGCGACGACACCCTGACCGGCGGCGGCCAATCCGACATCTACATCTTCAATCTGGGCGACGGCAACGATGTCGTCATCAACGGCAGCGTCGGCGTCGACATCAAGCACTACAGCGAAATCCGCTTCGGCGCAGGCATCGCAGAGGCCGACGTCAAGGTGGTGCGTGCCGGCAACGACGTGCTGCTCAAGCACATCAACGGCCAGGACTCCATCGTGATCCGCAACTGGTTCCTGGGCGAAGTGAACTGGATCAGCAAGGTGGTCTTCACCGGCGGCGTCAGCTGGACCGGTCTGCAGATCAATCAGTGGAGCAGCGGCATCGTGGTGGGCGGCGCGGGCAACGACGCGCTGACCGGCGGCGCCGGCAATGATCTGCTGGATGGCGGCGACGGCGACGATACGCTGATCGGCGGCGGGGGCAACGATACCTTGAAGGGCGGCGCCGGCAATGATGTGCTGATCAGCGGCGGCAGCGGCGTCAACCTGCTGGAAGGCGGCAAGGGCGACGATACGCTGAAGGGCGGCTCGGCCAACGACATCTACATCTTCAATCTGGGCGACGGCCGCGATGTCATCATCAACAACTCGGTCAGCGTCGGCATCGCCCATCACAGCGAAATCCGCTTCGGCGCCGGCATCGTCGCCGCCGACATCCAGGTGGCGCGCTCCGGCGACGACATCATTCTGCAGCACGTCAACGGTGCCGACGCCATCGTGATCCAGGGCTGGTTCGCCGCGACCGCCGCCCAAGTGGGCAGCGTAGTGTTCGCCAGCGGTGTCAGCTGGACCGCGGCGCAGATCGTACAGTTCAGCCAGGGCATTTTCATCGGCGGCAGCGGCAGCGACACGGTGCGCGGCGGCAAGGGCAATGATCTGCTGGACGGCGGCGACGGCGACGACACGCTGATCGGCGGCGGCGGCAACGATACCCTGAAGGGCGGCGCCGGCAACGATGTGCTGATCGCCGGCGGCAGCGGCACCGCCATTCTGGAAGGCGGCAAGGGCGACGATACCTTGCAGGGCGGCGCCGACAACAATATCTACATCTTCAATCTGGGCGACGGCCACGACGTGGTGGTCAACAACGCGTTGAACGTCGCCGTTGGCGTCAGCAGCGAGATCCGCCTGGGCGCGGGTATTTCGGCCAACGACATCCGCGTGGTGCAGGTGGGCAGCGACCTGGTGCTGCGGCACGTCAACGGCGTGGATTCGATCGCGATCCAGGGATGGTTCCTGGGCGAGGCGCATTGGGTCGGCGGCGTGAAATTCGCCGACGGCGCGGTGTGGACCGCCGCCCAGCTCAACCAGCGCGGCACCGGCGTGGTCATTGGCGGCAGCGGCAGCGACGTGTTGCAGGGCGGCGGCAAGGACAATCTGCTGGATGGCGGCGATGGCGACGACACGCTGATTGGCGGCAACGGCAAGGACACGCTGAAGGGCGGCGCCGGCAACGACGTGCTGATCAGCGGCGCGGGCAGCGTCTCCATCCTGGAAGGCGGCAAGGGCAACGACACGCTGAAGGGCGGCGGCGACCGCGACATCTACATCTTCAATGTCGGCGACGGCCAGGATCTGATCATCAACAACAGCCTGGGCGTCAACGTCAATCACCAGAGCGAGATCCGTCTGGGCGTCGGCATCGCCGTCACCGACATCGTGGTGGTGCAGATCGGCGACGATCTGGTGCTGCAACACGTCAATGGCCAGGACGCGGTGCGCATCCAGGGCTGGTTCGTCAGCGCGGCGGCCCAGGTGGGCAGCGTGGTGTTCGCCGGCGGCGCGGTATGGAGCGCCGTCGAGCTGACCCAGCGCAGCCAGGGCATTTTCATCGGCGGCAGCGGCAGCGATGCGTTCAGCGGCCTCAAGGGCCGCGACAACCTGCTGGACGGCGGCGACGGCGACGATACGCTGATCGGCGGCAACGGCAAGGACACGCTGAAGGGCGGCGCCGGCAACGATGTGCTGATCAGCGGCGGCGGCAGCGTCTCCATTCTGGAAGGCGGCAAGGGCAATGACACGCTGAAGGGCGGCGGCAGCCAGGACATCTATGTGTTCAACCTCGGCGACGGTGGCGATGTCATCATCAACAACTCGGTGAGCGTCAACGTCAGTCACCAGAGCGAGATCCGTTTCGGCGTCGGCATCGTCGCCGCCGACATCACCGTGGTCCAGGTGGGCGCGGACCTGGTGCTGCGCCACGTCAACGGCGTGGACTCGGTGCTGGTGCAAGGCTGGTTCTCCAGCGCGGCGGCGCAGGTCGGCTCGGTGGTGTTCGCCGACGGCGTGGCATGGAGCGCCGTCCAGATCAACCAGTGGGCGACCGGCGTGTACATCGGCACCGATGGCAACGACACCTTGATCGGCCGCGGCGGCAAGGACACGCTGCGGGGCGGCGCGGGCGATGATCTGTTGATCAGCGCCGGCGGTGGCATTGCCGTTCTGGAAGGCGGCAGAGGCAACGATATCCTGAAGGGCAATGCCGGGAGCAATACCTACATCTTCAATCTGGGCGACGGCCAGGATGTGATCATCCATAACGAACTGGGCGTCAGCCTCAGCCTGCATGGCGAAATCCGCTTCGGCGTCGGCATCGCCGTCACCGACATCGTGGTGGCGCGCAGCGGCGACGACATCCTGTTCCAGCATGTCAACGGCAAGGATTCCATCCTGGTCCGCAACTGGTTTGTCGGAGAAGGACACCGCATCGAGCGGGCGGTATTCGCCAATGGCGACAACTGGAACGCGCTGCAGATCGAACAGCGCAGCCAGGGCATCTATATCGGCACCGCCGGCAATGATTCGCTGCAAGGCGGCAAGGGCAATGATCTGCTGGACGGCGGCGAAGGCAACGACACGCTGGTGGGAGGCGGCGGCGCCGACACCCTGCTGGGCGGCGGCGGCAACGACATCCTGATCAGCGCCGGCGGCGGCGTGTCCATCCTGGATGGCGGCAAGGGCAACGACACCCTGCGCGGCGGCGGCGACAAGGACATCTACCGCTTCAATCTGGGCGATGGACAGGACATCATCGTCAACAGCCCGACCCTCCAGACCCAGTCGGCGCACAACGAGATCCGCTTCGGCGTCAACATCGTCGCCAGCGACATCCGCGTGGCGCGCAGCGGCAACGACATCGTTCTCCGCCACATCAACGGCAGCGACTCCATCCTGATCCGCGACTGGTATCTGTCGGAGGGCAACTGGATCAGCCAGGCGGTGTTCGCCGACGGGGTGGTCTGGTCGGCGCACCAGATCGACCAATGGGGCATAGGCGTGGTGACCGGCACCAACGGCGACGACACCCTGATGGGCGGCGGCGTCAGCGGCGTGACCCGATTCGAAGGCGGCAAGGGCAATGACACGCTGATCGGCGGCGACGGCAAGGACATCTTCATTTTCAATCTGGGCGATGGCCAGGACGTCATCCATTACGGCGCGAATAACGGCAATCTGTCCGTTTTCAGCGCGGGCGACGAACTGCGCTTCGGCGTAGGTATCAGCGTCACCGACATCCTGGTGATCCGCAGCGGCGACGACATCCTGCTCAAGCACATCAATGGCGTGGACAGCGTCACCATCAAGGGCGGCTTCACCGACAAGGTGCAGTGGGGCGGCAGCGTGGTATTCGCCAACGGCACGGCGTGGACGGTCAGCGAGCTGATCAAATACGTCGCCGTCACGGTGAATGGCACCGACGGCAACGATACCTTGAACGGCGCCAAGGGCAATGATGTGATCTTCGGCCTGGGCGGCAATGATCTGCTGTCTGGCGGCGACGGCGACGACAGCCTGTTCGGTGGCAGCGGCAACGACACGCTGAGCGGCGGCAACGGCAACGACCTGTTGGAAGGCGGCGACGGCTTTGACGTGCTCAACGGCGACGTTGGCAACGACACGCTGCGGGGCGGCATCGGCAACGATACCCTGACCGGCGGCACCGGCGCCGACCTGATCGAAGGCGGCGACGGCGACGACGTGATCTACGGCGGCGACACCGCCTACAACGGCAACTTCAGCGACGACGCGCGGTACTACCCGGCCACCCACCACTACCAAGGCGCGGAGAAGGACACGCTGCGGGGCGGGGCGGGCAACGACCGGATCGAAGCCGGCAACTGGTGGAGCTACGACCACACCTTCGAAGGCGGCGCCGGCGACGACACGCTGGTGGGCAGCTTCGCGCGCGACCTGTACCTGTTCAACGTCGGCGACGGCAACGACCTGATCATCGACAAGGCCGGCGCGAGCAACAACACCTCCAGCGGCGTCGACTTCCGCGACGAACTGCGCTTCGGTCCGGACATCCAGGAAGCGGACATCCAGGTGGCGCGCGTCGGCAACGACCTGGCCTTCCGCCACGTGAACGGGCAGGACAGCGTGACGGTGAAGGATTGGTTCAACAGCTCGGCGTCCGACGTCAACTGGATCGAGCGGATCACCTTCGCCAGCACCGGCGCGGAGTGGGGCATCGCCGACCTGGAGAAACGGGTGATCGGCTTCGTCGGCGGCGATGGCAACGACAGCATCGACGGCTGGCATGGCCAGGACCATCTGCAGGGCGGAGACGGCAACGACACGCTCTACGGCTACCAGGGCAATGACCTGCTGGAAGGCCAGGGCGGCAATGATCTGCTGTCTGGCGGCGACGGCGACGACAGCCTGTTCGGTGGCAGCGGCAACGACACGCTGAGCGGCGGCAACGGCAACGACCTGTTGGAAGGCGGCGACGGCTTTGACGTGCTCAACGGCGACGTTGGCAACGACACGCTGCGGGGCGGCATCGGCAACGATACCCTGACCGGCGGCACCGGCGCCGACCTGATCGAAGGCGGCGACGGCGACGACGTGATCTACGGCGGCGACACCGCCTACAACGGCAACTTCAGCGACGACGCGCGGTACTACCCGGCCACCCACCACTACCAAGGCGCGGAGAAGGACACGCTGCGGGGCGGGGCGGGCAACGACCGGATCGAAGCCGGCAACTGGTGGAGCTACGACCACACCTTCGAAGGCGGCGCCGGCGACGACACGCTGGTGGGCAGCTTCGCGCGCGACCTGTACCTGTTCAACGTCGGCGACGGCAACGACCTGATCATCGACAAGGCCGGCGCGAGCAACAACACCTCCAGCGGCGTCGACTTCCGCGACGAACTGCGCTTCGGTCCGGACATCCAGGAAGCGGACATCCAGGTGGCGCGCGTCGGCAACGACCTGGCCTTCCGCCACGTGAACGGGCAGGACAGCGTGACGGTGAAGGATTGGTTCAACAGCTCGGCGTCCGACGTCAACTGGATCGAGCGGATCACCTTCGCCAGCACTGGCGCGGAATGGGGCATCGACGACCTGAAGAAACGGGTGATCGGCTTCGTCGGCGGCGATGGCAACGACAGCATCGACGGCTGGCATGGCCAGGACCATCTGCAGGGCGGAGACGGCAACGACACGCTCTACGGCTACCAGGGCAATGACCTGCTGGAAGGCCAGGGCGGCAATGATCTGCTGTCTGGCGGCGACGGCGACGACAGCCTGTTCGGTGGCAGCGGCAACGACACGCTGAGCGGCGGCAACGGCAACGACCTGTTGGAAGGCGGCGACGGCTTTGACGTGCTCAACGGCGACGTTGGCAACGACACGCTGCGGGGCGGCATCGGCAACGATACCCTGACCGGCGGCACCGGCGCCGACCTGATCGAAGGCGGCGACGGCGACGACGTGATCTACGGCGGCGACACCGCCTACAACGGCAACTTCAGCGATGACGCGCGGTACTACCCGGCCACCCACCACTACCAAGGCGCGGAGAAGGACACGCTGCGGGGCGGGGCGGGCAACGACCGGATCGAAGCCGGCAACTGGTGGAGCTACGACCACACCTTCGAAGGCGGCGCCGGCGACGACACGCTGGTGGGCAGCTTCGCGCGCGACCTGTACCTGTTCAACGTCGGCGACGGCAACGACCTGATCATCGACAAGGCCGGCGCGAGCAACAACACCTCCAGCGGCGTCGACTTCCGCGACGAACTGCGCTTCGGTCCGGACATCCAGGAAGCGGACATCCAGGTGGCGCGCGTCGGCAACGACCTGGCCTTCCGCCACGTGAACGGGCAGGACAGCGTGACGGTGAAGGATTGGTTCAACAGCTCGGCGTCCGACGTCAACTGGATCGAGCGGATCACCTTCGCCAGCACTGGCGCGGAATGGGGCATCGACGACCTGAAGAAACGGGTGATCGGCTTCGTCGGCGGCGATGGCAACGACAGCATCGACGGCTGGCATGGCCAGGACCATCTGCAGGGCGGAGACGGCAACGACACGCTCTACGGCTACCAGGGCAATGACCTGCTGGAAGGCCAGGGCGGCAATGATCTGCTGTCTGGCGGCGACGGCGACGACAGCCTGTTCGGTGGCAGCGGCAACGACACGCTGAGCGGCGGCAACGGCAACGACCTGTTGGAAGGCGGCGACGGCTTTGACGTGCTCAACGGCGACGTTGGCAACGACACGCTGCGGGGCGGCATCGGCAACGATACCCTGACCGGCGGCACCGGCGCCGACCTGATCGAAGGCGGCGACGGCGACGACGTGATCTACGGCGGCGACACCGCCTACAACGGCAACTTCAGCGACGACGCGCGGTACTACCCGGCCACCCACCACTACCAAGGCGCGGAGAAGGACACGCTGCGGGGCGGGGCGGGCAACGACCGGATCGAAGCCGGCAACTGGTGGAGCTACGACCACACCTTCGAAGGCGGCGCCGGCGACGACACGCTGGTGGGCAGCTTCGCGCGCGACCTGTACCTGTTCAACGTCGGCGACGGCAACGACCTGATCATCGACAAGGCCGGCGCGAGCAACAACACCTCCAGCGGCGTCGACTTCCGCGACGAACTGCGCTTCGGTCCGGACATCCAGGAAGCGGACATCCAGGTGGCGCGCGTCGGCAACGACCTGGCCTTCCGCCACGTGAACGGGCAGGACAGCGTGACGGTGAAGGATTGGTTCAACAGCTCGGCGTCCGACGTCAACTGGATCGAGCGGATCACCTTCGCCAGCACTGGCGCGGAATGGGGCATCGACGACCTGGAGAAACGGGTGATCGGCTTCGTCGGCGGCGATGGCAACGACAGCATCGACGGCTGGCATGGCCAGGACCATCTGCAGGGCGGAGACGGCAACGACACGCTCTACGGCTACCAGGGCAATGACCTGCTGGAAGGCCAGGGCGGCAATGATCTGCTGTCTGGCGGCGACGGCGACGACAGCCTGTTCGGTGGCAGCGGCAACGACACGCTGAGCGGCGGCAACGGCAACGACCTGTTGGAAGGCGGCGACGGCTTTGACGTGCTCAACGGCGACGTTGGCAACGACACGCTGCGGGGCGGCATCGGCAACGATACCCTGACCGGCGGCACCGGCGCCGACCTGATCGAAGGCGGCGACGGCGACGACGTGATCTACGGCGGCGACACCGCCTACAACGGCAACTTCAGCGATGACGCGCGGTACTACCCGGCCACCCACCACTACCAAGGCGCGGAGAAGGACACGCTGCGGGGCGGGGCGGGCAACGACCGGATCGAAGCCGGCAACTGGTGGAGCTACGACCACACCTTCGAAGGCGGCGCCGGCGACGACACGCTGGTGGGCAGCTTCGCGCGCGACCTGTACCTGTTCAACGTCGGCGACGGCAACGACCTGATCATCGACAAGGCCGGCGCGAGCAACAACACCTCCAGCGGCGTCGACTTCCGCGACGAACTGCGCTTCGGTCCGGACATCCAGGAAGCGGACATCCAGGTGGCGCGCGTCGGCAACGACCTGGCCTTCCGCCACGTGAACGGGCAGGACAGCGTGACGGTGAAGGATTGGTTCAACAGCTCGGCGTCCGACGTCAACTGGATCGAGCGGATCACCTTCGCCAGCACTGGCGCGGAATGGGGCATCGACGACCTGAAGAAACGGGTGATCGGCTTCGTCGGCGGCGATGGCAACGACAGCATCGACGGCTGGCATGGCCAGGACCATCTGCAGGGCGGAGACGGCAACGACACGCTCTACGGCTACCAGGGCAATGACCTGCTGGAAGGCCAGGGCGGCAATGATCTGCTGTCTGGCGGCGACGGCGACGACAGCCTGTTCGGTGGCAGCGGCAACGACACGCTGAGCGGCGGCAACGGCAACGACCTGTTGGAAGGCGGCGACGGCTTTGACGTGCTCAACGGCGACGTTGGCAACGACACGCTGCGGGGCGGCATCGGCAACGATACCCTGACCGGCGGCACCGGCGCCGACCTGATCGAAGGCGGCGACGGCGACGACGTGATCTACGGCGGCGACACCGCCTACAACGGCAACTTCAGCGACGACGCGCGGTACTACCCGGCCACCCACCACTACCAAGGCGCGGAGAAGGACACGCTGCGGGGCGGGGCGGGCAACGACCGGATCGAAGCCGGCAACTGGTGGAGCTACGACCACACCTTCGAAGGCGGCGCCGGCGACGACACGCTGGTGGGCAGCTTCGCGCGCGACCTGTACCTGTTCAACGTCGGCGACGGCAACGACCTGATCATCGACAAGGCCGGCGCGAGCAACAACACCTCCAGCGGCGTCGACTTCCGCGACGAACTGCGCTTCGGTCCGGACATCCAGGAAGCGGACATCCAGGTGGCGCGCGTCGGCAACGACCTGGCCTTCCGCCACGTGAACGGGCAGGACAGCGTGACGGTGAAGGATTGGTTCAACAGCTCGGCGTCCGACGTCAACTGGATCGAGCGGATCACCTTCGCCAGCACCGGCGCGGAGTGGGGCATCGCCGACCTGGAGAAACGGGTGATCGGCTTCGTCGGCGGCGATGGCAACGACAGCATCGACGGCTGGCATGGCCAGGACCATCTGCAGGGCGGAGACGGCAACGACACGCTCTACGGCTACCAGGGCAATGACCTGCTGGAAGGCCAGGGCGGCAATGATCTGCTGTCTGGCGGCGACGGCGACGACAGCCTGTTCGGTGGCAGCGGCAACGACACGCTGAGCGGCGGCAACGGCAACGACCTGTTGGAAGGCGGCGACGGCTTTGACGTGCTCAACGGCGACGTTGGCAACGACACGCTGCGGGGCGGCATCGGCAACGATACCCTGACCGGCGGCACCGGCGCCGACCTGATCGAAGGCGGCGACGGCGACGACGTGATCTACGGCGGCGACACCGCCTACAACGGCAACTTCAGCGACGACGCGCGGTACTACCCGGCCACCCACCACTACCAAGGCGCGGAGAAGGACACGCTGCGGGGCGGGGCGGGCAACGACCGGATCGAAGCCGGCAACTGGTGGAGCTACGACCACACCTTCGAAGGCGGCGCCGGCGACGACACGCTGGTGGGCAGCTTCGCGCGCGACCTGTACCTGTTCAACGTCGGCGACGGCAACGACCTGATCATCGACAAGGCCGGCGCGAGCAACAACACCTCCAGCGGCGTCGACTTCCGCGACGAACTGCGCTTCGGTCCGGACATCCAGGAAGCGGACATCCAGGTGGCGCGCGTCGGCAACGACCTGGCCTTCCGCCACGTGAACGGGCAGGACAGCGTGACGGTGAAGGACTGGTTCACCAGCGACTTCAGCGCGACCAACCAGATCGAACGGATCACCTTCGCCAGCACCGGCGCGGAATGGGGCATCGCCGACCTGGAGAAACGCGCGCTGAAGCGGGAAGGCACGGCCGGCAAAGATACGCTGTACGGCTGGAGCGGGCAGGACAGCCTGATCGGCGGGGAAGGCAACGACGTGCTGAACGGCGGCGCCGGCAACGACACGCTGGAGGGCGGCATCGGCAATGACACCCTCAACGGAGGCGAGGGCAATGACGCCTACCGTTTCGGCCGCGGCGACGGCGTGGACCTGGTGCAGGATTCCGGCGGGCAGGATGCGCTGGAATTCGACAAGGGCGTCAACGCCGATCAGCTGTGGTTCCGTCGCCAGAACAACAGCCTGGAAGTCAGCGTGATCGGCGGCGGCGACAAGGTGGTGGTGGACAACTGGTTCGGCAATGCCGCCAACCAGCTGGAAACCATCCGCTCCGGCGATGGCAAGGCGCTGGCGGCGTCGCAGGTGCAGGCGCTGGTGACGGCGATGGCGGCGTTCAATCCGCCGGCTGCCGGTCAGATGACGCTGCCGGCCGATTATCAGGCCGGCTTGCAGACGGTGATGGCGTCGAGCTGGAAGTAAATAAACAGGTTTGATGCTTGATCGCAAAGCCACGCATGCAGATGCGTGGCTTTTTTTATTGTATTGGCGGCTGGGGAATGGTTGGGGAGATATTTAGAGTTTTAGCTATGTAAGTAATTATACGTATCAACAGCGGCGTGATTTGTGTCGGTCTGGCGATAAAACAGAATGAATGACGAGGGAAGTTTCGGCCTGTCTTATTCAGGGTGTTTGATCAGCGATGGAAATTCGCTGGTAACTTGCCTTTGTTTGACTTAGCTGGTGGGGTGGCAATTTTTTAATTGGTAAAAATTAACATTTTTGTTTAAAGGAAAAGCCGGTATTTTCCTTTGCAAATCCCCATCCTTATTGCCAGTTCAATTAAAAATATGTCTGATCCTATTAGCGGCCAAGCCGCGCCGGGGGCGTCGGCGCCAGATCACGGCCTGCTCGGCCTGGTGCTGCTGGCCCAGTTCCACGGCATCGCCGCCGACCCCGAGCAACTCGCCCACCAATTCGGCCGCTCCGCCGAATCCTTCTCCGAAACCGATCTCCTCCTCGCCGCCAAGCATCTGGAACTGAAAGCCAAGATCGTCCAGCAGCCGCTGGACCGCATCGGCCTGATGGCCTTGCCGGCGCTGGCGCTGGCGGCCAATGGCGAGCACTTCATCGTCGCCCGCTGCGACGGCGACAAAGTCTTGATCCACGATCTGAAGCAGGGTCGTCCCGCGGTGTTGAGCCTGGACGAGCTGGCGGCGCGCTACGACGGCCGGCTGCTGGTGGTCGCCTCGCGCGCCTCGGCGGCGGGGGCCTTGGTCAAGTTCGATTTCACCTGGTTCGTGCCGGCCATCGTCAAGTACCGCAAGCTGCTGCTGGAAGTGCTGGGCGTGTCCTTCGTGCTGCAGTTGTTCGCGCTGGTGACGCCGCTGTTTTTCCAGGTGGTGATGGACAAGGTGCTGGTCAACCGCGCCTTCAATACGCTGGACGTGATCGCCGTCGGCCTGCTGGCGCTGTCGGTGTTCAACGTGATCCTGTCCGCCTTGCGCGGCCACGTGTTCGCCCACACCACCAGCCGCATCGACGTGGAGCTGGGCGCGCGCTTGTTCCGCCATCTGCTGGCGCTGCCGCTGGCCTATTACGAGGCGCGGCGGGTCGGCGACACGGTGGCGCGGGTGCGCGAGCTGGACAGCATCCGCAATTTCCTCACCGGCCAGGCGCTGACCACGGTGCTGGACCTGCTGTTCTCCTTCGTGTTCCTGGCGGTGATGTTCTATTACAGCGGCTGGCTGACGCTGATCGTGGTGATCTCGCTGCCGTGCTACGCCGCCTGGTCGGCCATGCTGACGCCGGTGCTGCGCCGGCGGCTGGACGAGAAGTTCGCCCGCGGCGCCGACAACCAGTCCTTTCTGGTGGAGTCGGTGGGCGGCATCGGCACCATCAAGTCGATGGCGGTGGAGCCGCACATGACCCGGCGCTGGGACAACCAGCTGGCGGCTTACGTGGCCGCCGGCTTCCGCGTGACGCGGCTGGCCAATATCGGCCAGAACGGCGTGCAGCTGATCCAGAAGCTGGTGACGGTGGCCACCTTGTGGCTGGGGGCCAAGCTGGTGATCGGCGGCGATCTGTCGGTCGGCCAGCTGATCGCCTTCAATATGCTGGCTGGCCAGGTGGCGGCGCCGGTGGTGCGCCTGGCCCAGTTGTGGCAGGACTTCCAGCAGGTGGGCATCTCGGTGGAGCGGCTGGGGGACATCCTCAACACCCGCACCGAGCTGCCGGCCAGCCGCGCGGCGCTGCCGCCCATCCAGGGCAAGATCGAGTTCGATCAGGTGGTGTTCCGCTACCGCCCGGATGGCCCGGAAATCCTGCGCAAGCTGAGCCTGGACATCCGCGCCGGCGAGGTGGTGGGCATCGTCGGCCGCTCCGGCTCCGGCAAGAGCACGCTGACCAAGCTGGTGCAGCGGCTGTACGTGCCGGAATCCGGCCGCGTGCTGGTGGACGGCAATGACCTGGCCCTGGCCGATCCGGCCTGGCTGCGCCGCCAGATCGGCGTGGTGCTGCAGGAGAACCTGTTGTTCAACCGCAGCGTGCGCGACAACATCGCGCTGTCCGATCCCGGCATGTCGCTGGACGCGGTGATCCGCGCCGCCAAGCTGGCCGGCGCCCACGATTTCATCATGGAGCTGGCCGAGGGCTACGACACCATGGTCGGCGAGCACGGCGCCAGCCTGTCCGGCGGCCAGCGCCAGCGCATCGCCATCGCCCGCGCGCTGGTCTGCAATCCGCGCATCCTGATCCTGGACGAGGCCACCAGCGCTTTGGACTACGAGTCCGAGCGCGCGGTGATGCAGAACATGCGCGCCATCTGCCAGGGCCGCACCGTGCTGATCATCGCCCACCGCCTGTCCACCGTGCGCGGCGCCCACCGCATCATCGCGATGGACAAGGGCGTGATCGTCGAAGCCGGCAGCCACGCCGAGCTGGCGCAGAAACCGGGCGGCTATTACGCCCACCTCCACAGCCTGCAGCAAGGATAAGCCGCGATGAAACATCAGATTGAGGCGCTGCGGGGCTTCCTGCGCCGCTACCGCCAGGCCTTCGCCGACCATTGGTCCATCCGCCGCCAGCTCGACCCCAAGCCGCGCAGCGAGGACGAGCTGGCCTTCCTGCCCGCCCACCTGGAGCTGACCGACAGCCCGGCCTCGCCCTTGCCGCGCTGGAGCATGCGCGTGATCGTGGCATTGTTCGTCTGCGCGCTGCTATGGGCGCTGATCGGCCAGCTGGACATCGTCGCCGTCGCCGGCGGCAAGACCGTCAGCGGCGGCCGCACCAAGATCATCCAGCCGCTGGAGCCCAGCGTGGTCAAGGCCATCCACGTGCGCGACGGCCAACTGGTCAAGGCTGGCCAGCTGTTGATCGAGCTGGACGCCACCGCCGCCGGCGCCGACAACCGCAAGGCCGGCGACGCGCTGGAAACCGCCCGCCTGGCCGGCGCCCGCTACCAGGCGCTGCTGGCCGCGCTGGACAACGGCCGGCTGCCGCAGCTGGAGAAGCTGGACGGCGTCGACCCGGCCAAGCAGCTGAGCGAGGAAACGCTGGCCGTCGGCCAGTGGCGCGCCTATCAGGCCAAGCGCGATTCGCTGCAGGCCACGCTGCGCCAGCGCGAGGCCGAGTTGTCCACCACCCGCCAGCAGGTGATCAAGCTGCAGGGCACGGTGCGGCTGGCCGAAGCGCGCGAGCATGACTATCAGGAGCTGCTGGACAAGAACTTCATCTCCAAGCACGCCTACTTGGACAAGCAGCAGGCGCGCATCGAGCAGCAGGGCGATCTGGCCAGCCAGAAGAGCCGCATCCAGGAGCTGGCCGCCGCCATCGCCAGCCAGCGCGAAGAGCTGGAAGCGCTGACCGCCAACTTCCGCAGCGACGCGCTGGACAAGCTGCGCGAAGCGCGCGAGCAGACCACCCAGTCCGGCGAGGAAGTGAAGAAGACCGGCCGCCGCCAGGCGCTGACCCAGCTCACCGCGCCGGTGTCCGGCAGCGTGCAGCAGTTGGCCATCCACACCGTCGGCGGCGTGGTGACCGAGGCCCAGCCGCTGCTGGCCGTGGTGCCGGCCAACGAGGCGCTGGAAGTGGAAGCGCAGATCGAGAACAAGGACATCGGCTTCGTCCGGCCCGGCCAGGCGGTGACGGTGAAAGTGGAAAGCTTCCCTTACACCCGCTACGGCTACCTGGACGGCGTGGTGGAAACCGTCAGCCACGACGCGCAGCAGGACGAAAAGCGCGGCCTGCTGTTTCCCGCCCGCATCCGGCTGAAGCAAAGCCACCTGGTGATAGACGGCGCGCGCGTCAACTTGAGCGCCGGCATGGCGGTCAGCGCCGAGATCAAGACCGGCAAGCGCCGGGTGATCGACTACTTCCTCAGCCCGCTGCAGGAACACGTCGGCGAAGGCATGCGGGAGCGTTGAGATGAAGCTCCTGCTGATCCACCAGAATTTCCCCGGCCAGCTGCGCCACATCGCCGATGATCTGAAAACCCGGCCAGGCATCGACCTGCTGGCAGTGGGGCGCGACAGCGCTCCCGGCCTGCAGGGCGTGCGGCTGCTGCGCTACAAGCCGCACCGCCAGCCCAGCCGCCAGGCCCACCCCTATCTGTACAGCTACGAGGACGCGGTGCTGCACGGCCAGGCGGTGCTGCGCAGCTTGCAGCCCTTGGCCCATCGCGGCTACCGGCCCGACGTCATCCTCGCCCACCCCGGCTGGGGCGAGACGCTGTTCCTGAAAGACCTGTTTCCCGACGCGCGGCTGATCCACTACTGCGAATTCTTCTACCACGGCCGCGGCGCGGACGCCGACTTCGACCCGGAATTTCCGCTCAGCCTGGACGGCGCCGCGCGGCTGCGCGCCCGCAACGCGCTGCACCTGCTCAACCTGGAAAACGCCGACGCCGGCATCTGTCCCACCCACTGGCAGCACAGCCTGCATCCGGCCGCTTACCGCGACAAGCTGCACGTCGCGCACGAAGGCATCCGCACCGAGCTGTTGAAGCCCGACCCCGCCGCCGAACTGGCGTTGCCAAACGGCCGCACGCTGCGCGCCGGCCAGAAGATCGTCACCTACGTCGCGCGCAATCTGGAGCCCTACCGCGGCTTCCACGTCTTCATGCGCGCGCTGCCCGAGCTGCTGCGCGCCGAGCCCGATTGCCAGGTAGTGATCGTCGGCGGCGACGGCGTCAGCTACGGCAGCGCGCCGGCGGACGCGGCCAATTGGCGCGAAAAGCTGCTGCGCGAAAACCTGGTCGATCCGGACCGGGTGCACTTCCTCGGCAAGGTGCCGTACGACGTTTACCGCAAGGCGCTGCAGGTGTCGGCGGTCCACGTCTACCTGACCTATCCCTTCGTGCTGTCGTGGAGCCTGCTGGAAGCGATGGCCAGCGGCTGCCGCATCGTGGCGTCGGACACCGCGCCGCTGCGCGAAGTGATCCGCGACGGCGTGAACGGCCACCTGGTGGGTTTCTTCGACCGGGAGGCCTTGATCGAGAGGGTGAGAGAGGCGTTGCGCGAGGATGCGCCGGGGATGCGGCGGCAGGCGCGGCGGACGGCGGAACGGTACAGCGTCGAGCAGGGCTTGGACGCTTACAGGAATTTGCTGGGCATCGCTGCTTCTGATGCGGCGGATAGGGTGGCCGCGCAGGAAAGCGACGCCTGGCTTAGGCAGTAGTCCGATAACAGAAAGGTAAAAAATGGCAACTTCGCAAGAGAGCCCCGGCAAGGTATTGAATGGTACCGACAAGGGAGAGGTGATCAATGGCGGCGACGGCGACGACACGCTGAACGGCAATGGCGGCAACGATACGCTGAATGGCTATGAAGGCAACGATCTGCTGCAAGGCGGAGACGGCGACGATGTATTGAACGGCTATGCCGGCAACGATACCTTGCAGGGCGGGGCCGGGGATGATCTGTTGAACGCCGGCAGCGGCAACAATGTGCTGGCTGGCGGCGCAGGCAACGATACCTTGATAGGCGGCGTGGACGGCGATCTCTACCTGTTCAATCTGGGGGATGGCTACGACACGCTGACCGACAATGCCCAGGACAAGCGCGACGCCGCGGATACCGATCCGGCCTACCGCGACGAATTGCGTTTCGGCCCCGGCATCCGTCCGGAAGACATCCAGCTGGAGCATGTCGGCGACGATCTGGTGCTGTCGCACCGCAACGGCGACGACGCAGTGACGATCAAGGGTTGGTTCGCCGACAAGAGTTTCTGGATCGAGAAGATCAGCTTCGCCGATGGCGCCAGCTGGAGCACCGCCGACCTGGCGCAACGCGTGATCACGCAAACCGGCACTGACCGCAAGGAGGCGCTGACCGGCTGGATCGGCAAGGATCATCTGATCGGCTTGGGCGGCAACGACACCCTGAACGGCCGAGGCGGCGACGATTGGCTGGAAGGCGGCGCAGGCAACGACAAGCTGTTGGGCGACGATGGCGACGACACGCTGCAAGGCGGCGACGGCGACGATTGGCTGGATGGCGGCAGCGGCCGCAATGTGCTGGAAGGCGGCAGGGGCAACGACACCCTGATCGGCGGCGCGGACGCCGACATCTACATCTTCAACCTGGGCGACGGCGCGGACGTGATCCGTGAAACGGCCAGCGTGGATGTCTCGGCGCAGGACGAGATCCGCTTCGGCGCGAGCATCGTGGTGAAGGACATGGTTGCGGTGCGGGTGGGCATGGACTTGGTGCTCAAGCACGCCAACGGCAGCGACAGCGTGACGGTGGAGGGCTATTTCGCCGCCGCCGGCAGCCGCGTGGAGCGCATCGTGTTCGCCGACGGCACGGTCTGGACCCAGGCCGATCTGCGCGTCACGCTGACCGGCACCGACGGCGACGACACCCTGACCGGCTGGGAAGGCAGCGATGTGCTGATCGGCGGGGCCGGCAACGACGTGCTGATCGGCAACGGCGCATCGGACACCCTGATCGGCGGCATCGGCAGCGACACCCTGGTGGGCGGCGCCGGCAGCGACGTGTACGTGTTCGAGGCCGGCCACGGCCATGACGTGATCGCCGCGCACAATGTGGACGTGGCGGTGACGCTGCATGACGAGATCCGCTTCGGCGTCGGCATTTCGGTCTCGGACATCCGCGTGCAGCAAGTGGGCGACGATATCGTGCTGGTCCACGTCAATGGCAGCGACTCCATCACCATCCAGGGCGGCTTCAGCATCGAGCACGGCTGGCAGGGCCAGATCGTGTTCGCCGACGGCAGCGTGTGGCTGGGCGCGGAGCTGATCCAGCGCGTGGTGGGCATGCAGAACGGCACCGATGGCGACGACCTGCTGCAGGGCGAGGACGGCGCGGACATTCTCGACGGCGGCGCCGGCAACGACACGCTGATCGGCGGCAATGGCGACGATACCTTCCGCGGCGGTTCCGGCAACGACGTGCTGGTGGGCAACAAGGGCCGCGACGTGTTCGAGTTCGGCCTGGGCGGCGGCCGCGACCAGATCAACTACGGCGTGGCCGCGGCCAAGATGGCGCAGTACAGCAAGGGCGACCAGATCCGCTTCCTGGCCGGCATCAAGGCCGCCGATGTGAAGGTGTTGAAATCCAGCAATGATTTGGTGCTGATGCTGGCCAACGGCCAGGACGGCATCACCATCAAGAACGGCGCGGTAGACAAGATGGGTTGGGCCGGCGAGGTGGTGTTCGCCGACGGCGTCCGCTGGAGCGCGGCCGATCTGCAGAAGCTGATCGTGGTCGGCGGCAACGACACGATCAAGGGCAGCGCCGGCGACGACGTGCTGGTCAGCGTCGGCGGCACCGTGGTGCTGGAAGGAGGCAGGGGCAACGACACGCTGAAAGGCGGCGCGGGCCGCGACATCTACGTGTTCAACCTGGGCGACGGCAACGACGTCATCATCAACAACTCGGTCAACGTTTCCGGCAGCCACCAGAGCGAAATCCGCCTGGGCGTGGGCATCTCGGTTTCGGACATCGTCGTGGTGCGCGCCGGCAACGACGTGATCCTCAAGCACGTCAACGGCAGCGACTCCATCCTGATCCAGAACTGGTTCAGCGCGACTTCCGCCCAGGTGGGCAGCGTGATCTTCGCCGACGGCGCGAGCTGGACTTCGGTGCAGATCAGCCAGTGGGCGAACGGCCTGCATGTCGGCGGCGACGGCAACGACATCCTGATCGGCGGCAATGTCAGCGACACGCTGCAGGGCGGCGCAGGCAACGATGTGCTGATCAGCGTCGGCGGCAGCGCGGTGCTGGAAGGCGGCAGGGGCAACGACACGCTGAAGGGCGGCGCGGGCCGCGACATCTACGTGTTCAACCTGGGCGACGGCAACGACGTCATCATCAACAACTCGATCAATGTTTCCGTCAGCCACCAGAGCGAAATCCGCCTGGGCGTGGGCATCTCGGTTTCGGACATCGTCGTGGTGCGCGCCGGCAACGACGTGATCCTCAAGCACGTCAACGGCAGCGACTCCATCCTGATCCAGAACTGGTTCAGCGCGACCTCCGCCCAGGTGGGTAGCGTGATCTTCGCCGACGGCACCAGCTGGAGCTCGGCGCAGATCAGCCAGTGGGCTAGCGGCGTCATTACCGGCGGCGCGGGCGACGATCAGCTGCAGGGCGGAGCCGGCAACGACGTGCTGGACGGCGGCGCAGGCAACGACACCCTGATCGGCCTGGGCGGCGACGACACGCTCAAGGGCGGAACCGGCAATGATGTGTTGGACGGCGGCGCGGGACGCGACGTCTACATTTTTAATCTGGGCGACGGCCAGGACGTGATCCGCTTCGATGGCAGCAGCGCGGCGGTGGCGTGGAGCGTGGGCGATGAAATCCGCTTCGGCGTCGGCATCGCCGTCAGCGACATCGTCGTGGCGCGCAGCGGCTTGGACGTGATCCTCAAGCATCGCAATGGCCAGGACAGCATCACCATCCAGAATGCGTTGACCGTCAACGCCAACTGGGGCGGACACATCACCTTCGCCGGCGGCGCCAACTGGAGCCTGGTTGAACTGCTCAGCCTGTCCGGCGCGACACTGACCGGCACCGAGGGTAAGGACACGCTGACCGGGGGCAAGGGCAACGATGTGATCTTCGGCCTGGGCGGCGACGACGTATTGGTCGGCGCGGACGGCAACGACAGCCTGTTCGGCGGCACCGGCAATGACTCGCTGAATGGCGGCAACGATGCCGACCTGCTGGAAGGCGGCGACGGCGACGACACGCTGATCGGCGGCGAAGGCGGCGCCTATCGTAACGAAGGCGACACCTTGCGCGGCGGCGCGGGCAACGATGTGCTGACTGCAGCCTGGTATGGCTATGGCAACACTCTGGAGGGCGGAGCCGGCAACGATACGTTGACCGGTGGTTATGGCCGTGATGTCTATTTGTTCAATCTGGGCGATGGCCAGGATGTCATTCTGGATAAGGCGGCCAGCGCGAACGATGGCGGCGATGAGCTGAGTTTCGGCGCCGACATCAAGGAAAGCGACATCCAGGTGCTGCGCAGCGGCAACGACATGGTGTTCCGCCACGTCAACGGCCGGGACAGCGTGACGGTGAAGGACTGGTTTGTCGACAAGCTGTACTGGATCGAGCAGATCACCTTCGCCTCCGGCGTGAAGTGGATGGCGGAAGATCTGATGAAGCGGGAGCTGCCGCTGGTGGGCACCGATCTGGCCGATACGCTGCAAGGCGGCAACGTCCGCGACTGGATAGTGGGCGGTGCCGGCAACGATCTGCTAAAAGGCGGCGGCGACAACGACACCCTCAACGGCGGCATGGGCGATGACCAGCTATATGGCGAGGATGGTGACGACACGCTGTACGGCGAAGCTGGCGATGACACATTGATCGGCGGCAACGGCAACGATGTGCTGCAAGGCGGGGAAGGCAACGACAAGCTGTATGGCGATGCGGGCCGGGATACCTTGCAGGGCGGCGCCGGCAACGACTACCTGCATGGCGGCAACGATGCCGACCTGCTGGAAGGCGGCGACGGCGACGACACGCTGATCGGCGGCGAAGGCGGCGCCTATCGTAACGAAGGCGACACCTTGCGCGGCGGCGCGGGCAACGATGTGCTGACCGCAGCCTGGTATGGCTATGGCAACACTCTGGAGGGCGGAGCCGGCAACGATACGTTGACCGGTGGTTATGGCCGTGATGTCTATTTGTTCAATCTGGGCGATGGCCAGGATGTCATTCTGGATAAGGCGGCCAGCGCGAACGATGGCGGCGATGAGCTGAGTTTCGGCGCCGACATCAAGGAAAGCGACATCCAGGTGCTGCGCAGCGGCAACGACATGGTGTTCCGCCACGTCAACGGCCGGGACAGCGTGACGGTGAAGGACTGGTTTGTCGACAAGCTGTACTGGATCGAGCAGATCACCTTCGCCTCCGGCGTGAAGTGGATGGCGGAAGATCTGATGAAGCGGGAGCTGCCGCTGGTGGGCACCGATCTGGCCGATACGCTGCAAGGCGGCAACGTCCGCGACTGGATAGTGGGCGGTGCCGGCAACGATCTGCTAAAAGGCGGCGGCGACAACGACACCCTCAACGGCGGCATGGGCGATGACCAGCTATATGGCGAGGATGGTGACGACACGCTGTACGGCGAAGCTGGCGATGACACATTGATCGGCGGCAACGGCAACGATGTGCTGCAAGGCGGGGAAGGCAACGACAAGCTGTATGGCGATGCGGGCCGGGATACCTTGCAGGGCGGCGCCGGCAACGACTACCTGCATGGCGGCAACGATGCCGACCTGCTGGAAGGCGGCGACGGCGACGACACGCTGATCGGCGGCGAAGGCGGCGCCTATCGTAACGAAGGCGACACCTTGCGCGGCGGCGCGGGCAACGATGTGCTGACCGCAGCCTGGTATGGCTATGGCAACACTCTGGAGGGCGGAGCCGGCAACGATACGTTGACCGGTGGTTATGGCCGTGATGTCTATTTGTTCAATCTGGGCGATGGCCAGGATGTCATTCTGGATAAGGCGGCCAGCGCGAACGATGGCGGCGATGAGCTGAGTTTCGGCGCCGACATCAAGGATACCGACATCCAGGTGCTGCGCAGCGGCAACGACATGGTGTTCCGCCACGTCAACGGCCGGGACAGCGTGACGGTGAAGGACTGGTTTGTCGACAAGCTGTACTGGATCGAGCAGATCACCTTCGCCTCCGGCGTGAAGTGGATGGCGGAAGATCTGATGAAGCGGGAGCTGCCGCTGGTGGGCACCGATCTGGCCGATACGCTGCAAGGCGGCAACGTCCGCGACTGGATAGTGGGCGGTGCCGGCAACGATCTGCTAAAAGGCGGCGGCGACAACGACACCCTCAACGGCGGCATGGGCGATGACCAGCTATATGGCGAGGATGGTGACGACACGCTGTACGGCGAAGCTGGCGATGACACATTGATCGGCGGCAACGGCAACGATGTGCTGCAAGGCGGGGAAGGCAACGACAAGCTGTATGGCGATGCGGGCCGGGATACCTTGCAGGGCGGCGCCGGCAACGACTACCTGCATGGCGGCAACGATGCCGACCTGCTGGAAGGCGGCGACGGCGACGACACGCTGATCGGCGGCGAAGGCGGCGCCTATCGTAACGAAGGCGACACCTTGCGCGGCGGCGCGGGCAACGATGTGCTGACCGCAGCCTGGTATGGCTATGGCAACACTCTGGAGGGCGGAGCCGGCAACGATACGTTGACCGGTGGTTATGGCCGTGATGTCTATTTGTTCAATCTGGGCGATGGCCAGGATGTCATTCTGGATAAGGCGGCCAGCGCGAACGATGGCGGCGATGAGCTGAGTTTCGGCGCCGACATCAAGGAAAGCGACATCCAGGTGCTGCGCAGCGGCAACGACATGGTGTTCCGCCACGTCAACGGCCGGGACAGCGTGACGGTGAAGGACTGGTTTGTCGACAAGCTGTACTGGATCGAGCAGATCACCTTCGCCTCCGGCGTGAAGTGGATGGCGGAAGATCTGATGAAGCGGGAGCTGCCGCTGGTGGGCACCGATCTGGCCGATACGCTGCAAGGCGGCAACGTCCGCGACTGGATAGTGGGCGGTGCCGGCAACGATCTGCTAAAAGGCGGCGGCGACAACGACACCCTCAACGGCGGCATGGGCGATGACCAGCTATATGGCGAGGATGGTGACGACACGCTGTACGGCGAAGCTGGCGATGACACATTGATCGGCGGCAACGGCAACGATGTGCTGCAAGGCGGGGAAGGCAACGACAAGCTGTATGGCGATGCGGGCCGGGATACCTTGCAGGGCGGCGCCGGCAACGACTACCTGCATGGCGGCAACGATGCCGACCTGCTGGAAGGCGGCGACGGCGACGACACGCTGATCGGCGGCGAAGGCGGCGCCTATCGTAACGAAGGCGACACCTTGCGCGGCGGCGCGGGCAACGATGTGCTGACTGCAGCCTGGTATGGCTATGGCAACACTCTGGAGGGCGGAGCCGGCAACGATACGTTGACCGGTGGTTATGGCCGTGATGTCTATTTGTTCAATCTGGGCGATGGCCAGGATGTCATTCTGGATAAGGCGGCCAGCGCGAACGATGGCGGCGATGAGCTGAGTTTCGGCGCCGACATCAAGGAAAGCGACATCCAGGTGCTGCGCAGCGGCAACGACATGGTGTTCCGCCACGTCAACGGCCGGGACAGCGTGACGGTGAAGGACTGGTTTGTCGACAAGCTGTACTGGATCGAGCAGATCACCTTCGCCTCCGGCGTGAAGTGGATGGCGGAAGATCTGATGAAGCGGGAGCTGCCGCTGGTGGGCACCGATCTGGCCGATACGCTGCAAGGCGGCAACGTCCGCGACTGGATAGTGGGCGGTGCCGGCAACGATCTGCTAAAAGGCGGCGGCGACAACGACACCCTCAACGGCGGCATGGGCGATGACCAGCTATATGGCGAGGATGGTGACGACACGCTGTACGGCGAAGCTGGCGATGACACATTGATCGGCGGCAACGGCAACGATGTGCTGCAAGGCGGGGAAGGCAACGACAAGCTGTATGGCGATGCGGGCCGGGATACCTTGCAGGGCGGCGCCGGCAACGACTACCTGCATGGCGGCAACGATGCCGACCTGCTGGAAGGCGGCGACGGCGACGACACGCTGATCGGCGGCGAAGGCGGCGCCTATCGTAACGAAGGCGACACCTTGCGCGGCGGCGCGGGCAACGATGTGCTGACCGCAGCCTGGTATGGCTATGGCAACACTCTGGAGGGCGGAGCCGGCAACGATACGTTGACCGGTGGTTATGGCCGTGATGTCTATTTGTTCAATCTGGGCGATGGCCAGGATGTCATTCTGGATAAGGCGGCCAGCGCGAACGATGGCGGCGATGAGCTGCGTTTCGGCGCCGACATCAAGGATACCGACATCCAGGTGCTGCGCAGCGGCAACGACATGGTGTTCCGCCACGTCAACGGCCGAGACAGCGTGACGGTGAAGGACTGGTTCGCCAGCCAGCTGAACTGGATCGAGCAGATCACCTTCGCCAGCGGCGTGAAGTGGACGGCCGACCAGCTGATGAAGCAAGGCGTGCCGCTGGTGGGCACCGAGCTGGGCGACACGCTGCGCGGCGGCGACGTCGACGACTGGATCCAGGGCAACGGCGGCAACGACTCGCTGTACGGCGGCAACGGCAACGACCTGATCGAAGGCGGAGCGGGCGACGACGGCCTGTTCGGCGAAGAAGGCAACGACACGCTGCGCGGCGGCATCGGCAACGATACGCTGAATGGTGGTAACGGCAACGATACCTACCGTTTCGGCCGCGGCGACGGCGCGGATCTGGTGCAGGATTCCGGCGGGCAGGACGCGCTGGAGTTCGACCCGGGCGTCAATGCCGACCAGCTGTGGTTCCGCAAGCAGAACAACAGTCTGGAAGTCAGCGTGATCGGCGGCGGCGACAAGGTGGTGGTGGAAAACTGGTTCGGCAATGCCGCCAACCAGCTGGAAACCATCCGTTCCGGCGACGGCAAGGCGCTGGCGGCTTCGCAGGTGCAGGCGCTGGTGACGGCGATGGCGGCGTTCAACCCGCCGGCGGCGGGCCAGATGACCCTGCCGGCCGATTACCAGGCGGCATTGCAGCCGGTGATGGCATCCAGCTGGAAGTAAGCGCTTAGCCCCGCCGCGCCTTGCGCGCGGCAGGGCCGCAAAAAACGACAGCCCCGCCGGCTCATGCCGCGGGGCTGTTTTCATGGCCGAGCGACGGCGCGCTATTCGCGATGATAAGGGTGGTTGTTGAGGATGGAGTAGGCGCGGTAGATCTGTTCGGCCAGCATCACCCGCACCATGCCGTGCGGCAATGTCATCGCCGACAATTGCAGCAGCACGTCGGCGCGCTGCTTCAGCTCTTGCGATAGGCCGTCGGCGCCGCCGATGACGAACACCACGTCGTCGCCGCCGGCCATCCATTCCTTCAATCCCTCTGCCAGCTTGACCGAGGTCCAGTTCTTGCCGCGCTCGTCCATCACCACCAGCCGCGCGCGCGGCGGGATGGCGGCAATCAGCCGCTCGTGCTCGGCGGCGATGCCCTTCTCGGCGGTGACGCCGCCGCCGCGCTTCTCCGGCTTGATCTCTTTCAGTTCCAGCGTGATGTCGCGGCCGAAGCGCTTGGCGTAATCGGTATAGGCCTCGTCGACCCAGCGCGGCATCTTGGTGCCGACGGCGAGTATGGTGATTTTCATCGGGAAGGGCTTGTGCGGAGGAGGAAAAACGAAAGGGCGGGAAGAACCCGCCCTTGTTCGGTCAGCTTATACCGCCGACCACGGTTTGGCGGCGCCCAGCGCGAAGCTCGGCTTCTGGCCGCCCCACAGCGCCTCGATGTCGTAGTAGTCGCGCACGGCGGGCAGCATCACATGCACCACCACGTCGCCGGCGTCCACCAGCACCCACTCGCCGCTTTCGTGGCCTTCGCTGCCGACGATGTCCACGCCGGCTTCCTTCAGTTTCACCTGCACGCTGTTGGCCAGCGCCTTCACTTGGCGGTTGGAGTCGCCGGTGGCGACGATCATGCGTTGGAACAGCGAGGTGAGCTCGCTGGTATCCAGTTCGATGATGTCCTTGCCCTTGACGTCTTCCAGAGCCTCTACGGCCAGTTTGCTGATTTCTTGAATTTCCATGATTCCTTTTCCTGTGCCGGTACATAGCAGGCACAGGCGCCGGCAAGAGGTACCAAAAAGAGCGGGTGGGGCGGTGCCCTACCGGTATAGCCGCTGCCGGCGGATGTAAGCCAGCACGGCGGGATCGATCAGACCTTCCACCGGCTCGTCGGCGGCCAGCTGGGCCCTCAGGCGGGTGGCGGACAGATCGAGCGGCGGGAGGGCCAGGGGGCGGATTGTACCGGAAGCCGTTCGATTTGAAAAATCAGATACTTGGCGGGCCTGCCACTCTTGGCGGACTTCGGGGGGGAGGGCGGCCGGATCGAAGCCGGGCCGCATCGCGACGGCGAGGTTGGCGAGGCGGAACAGCTCGCGCCAATCCTTCCACGAGGACAGCGCCGCCAGCGAGTCGCCGCCGACCAGAAACCACAGCTCGGCGGCTGCGCCCAGTTCGGCGCGCAGTTCGCGCAGCGTGTCCACGGTATAGGCCGGGCGGTGGCGGCGGATCTCGCGCTCGTCCACCGTCAACCTGGCGTCGGCGGCGATGGCCAGCTTCACCATGTCCAGGCGTTGCGCGGCGCTGGCGCGCGGCCCTTCCTGCCTATGGTAGGGTTGGCCGGCGGGGATCAACCTGACTTCGTCGAGCGCCAGTTCGTCGGCGAAGGCGCGCGCCATGCGCAGGTGGGCATGGTGGACGGGATCGAAAGTGCCGCCGAACACGCCGACGCGGGCGTTCATGCCGCCGGCGCTTCCTCGTCGCCGTAGCCGTTGATCACCATTTCCAGCCGGCCGGTGGACGGGTGGATCACCATGCCGTGCACCGGAACGTCCTTGGGCATCAAGGGATGGTTGCGGATGGTCTGCACGGTGTGGCGCACGCTGTCGGACACGTTGTCGAAGCCTTTCAGCCAGCCGTCCAGGTCGATGCCGGCCGCGCGCAGGGTGGCGATGGTGTCTTCCGACACGCCGCGCTCCATCGCGTGGTTCAGCACGCGCTGCGGATCGACCGCGCGCATGCCGCAATCGCGGTGGGCGACCACGCAGATCTCGTCGGCGCGCAATTCGTACACCGCCATGATCAGGCTGCGCATCACCGAGCCCCAGGGGTGGGTGATCAGCGCGCCGGCGTTCTTGATCAGCTTGGCGTCGCCGTTCTTAAGGCCCATCGCCTTGGGCAGCAGCTCCACCATGCGGGCATCCATGCAGGCGAGGATGGCCAGGCCCTTGCCGGGAAACTTGTCGGTCTTGTATTGCTCGTATTCGCGGTTTTCCACGAAGGCGCGGTTGTGCTCGAGCAGGGTATTCAGTCGGTCCATGGGTACGGTTTCCTGTGCGGATAGCGGGACGGATTCACCTGTGCGTCCGGCGGGCGCATAGGTGAATTCGCTCTGGAGGCTTTGCTCTATTCCGGGCGGCATGCTACCACCAGTCGGCAGAATCAGGACAGAAATTCGCGGCCGAATCGGTCTGTGCAGATGGGGGCGAAGGCGGCGATTGCAAGCAGAGTTGGTCCTCACACTAATTATACAGAGTTTGACGAATCTCCTTGCCGCGCCGGACCGGCTTGCCTAGAATCGCGCCTCCTTAAATATTACTGCTTGCTTATTCTGGAGCGTTTCGTGAACGAAAAACTGGCCAACCCGGCCCCGCTGGGCCTGATGGGCTTCGGCATGACCACCATTCTTCTCAATATCCACAACGCCGGCTTCTACCCGATCAGCGCGATGATCCTGGCGATGGGCCTGTGCTATGGCGGCCTGGCGCAGATCGTCGCCGGCATCATGGAGTTCCGCCGCGGCAACACTTTCGGCGTCACCGCCTTCCTGTCCTACGGCCTGTTCTGGCTGAGCCTGGTGCTGCTGATCGTGCTGCCCAAGACCGGCCTGGCCGACCAGACGCCGGAAGGCTATATGGGCTGGTACCTGCTGATGTGGGGCGTGTTCACGCTGTTCATGCTGGTGGGCGCCGTCAATTACCCTCGGGTCAAGCAGTTCGTGTTCGCCTCGCTGACCGTGCTGTTCTTCCTGCTGGCGGCGCGCGATTTCACCGGCAACGCGGTGATCGGCATGATCGCCGGCTTCGAAGGCATCGTCTGCGGCGCCAGCGCCATCTATCTGGCGATGGCCACCGTGCTGAACGAGCAATACGGCCGCACCGTGTGGCCGGTGGGCGCGCGCTGAAAGCGATCCGCTCCCGCATTCCGACGCCCCGCATGGGGCGTTTTTTATTGCCGGCTTAAAGTGGCTAACAAAACTCAGTTTTACGGCTGAGGCAAGGCGCGCCGACGCAGACAGTACAAGCAGTACGGCAAGTCGGCGCAACGCAGCATAAGGGGTTCTGTTAGCCGCTCTCAGTGGCGATGCCGGCCCAGCCACATCACGGCCAGCTGCACCAGCACCGCCAGGCTCAGCGCCAGCAGGAAGGCGGAGGCCGGCCGCAGCGCGTCCAGCGCGCCGGCCAGGGCCAGGCAGAAGGCGATGAAGGCGTAGAAGCCGCGCACCATGCCGCGCAGCAGGCGGATGGCGGCGGCGGGGCCGGCGCTGGCGTGGGTGAAGACGCCCAGCACGCTGGCCAGCACCGGAAACACCGCCAGCACGCCGCTGAGCGCCGGCCCCAGCCGTTGCGACAGGCTGGTGATGATCAGCACCAGCAGCGCGCCGGCCGCCATCCGCAGCGCCATGCCGGCTTCGCGGGGAAGGGGGTTCGTCGTGGCGGGGGGGGCGGGAAACAGGAAGCCGGCCAAGGGCAGGAAGGCCAGGCCCAGCATCGCCGCGGGCCACGGCGGCAGCGCCGCGGCCTGGCTGGCGGCGACGGCGAGCGCGTAGCCGGCCACGCCCAGCGGCAGGCACAGCGGCCAGCGCCAGCGCAACGCCGACCAGCTGTAGGCGATGCCGAACACCACGTTGGCGGCGGCGCCCATCGCGGAGGCCAGCGCCGCCTGGCGGGCGAAGTCCGGTCCTTGCTCCAGCGTCAGGATCAGCAGGATCGATCCGGTGATCACCGGGAAGCCGGCCAGCGCGCCGGCCACGCCCGGTCCCCATTTTCTGGCGGCGGCGCTGATCAGCCAGATCAGCGCCGGCACCAGCAGCAATTTCAACAGCAGCATCTTGATAGCCTGTTCAAAGTCTCTGGTGAGCAGCGCAGTTTTACCAGCGCGAGACATGGTCCTCGGTGACGCCGGCCAGCGCGCGCACCGCGTGGCGCGTTCCGCTGTCGGGGTCGATCAGTTCGCCGTCGAAGCGGCCCACCGGCTGCACGTAGCGGCTGGCGGCGACGATCAGGTTCTTGTCCTCGCGTCGCGCGCCTTCCGGCGTGAAGACCAGGTCCACCATGCCGTCGTCGCTGCGGATGCGCCATGGCGCCAGCGGGTTTTCCGCCTGGTAGTCGAACGTCGCCGAGCCGACGCGCCACAGCCGGCCGTCCAGCCACACCGCGTTTTCCTCGCGGCCCATATAGCCCTGCTGCAGATTGAAGCCGATGCCGGCGCCGTGGGCGCTGGCCCAGCACCAGCGCGTTTCGCGGGCCAAGAGGCCGTTGGAGTAGTCGAGCGAGGCGGTGGCGGCGGACAGATCGTAGCGTCCGGCCGCGCAGCGGGCCTCGCCGCGCGCGGGCAGGCCGCCGCTCTTGTGGGTGCTGTGGGCCAGATAATTGGCCGGCGCCACCACCGCGAGCACCGGCGGCATCGCGGAGAGGTCGATCTCCGCGTCCAGGCTCAGTTCGCGGCTGGCCACGCTCAGGCGCAGAACGTCGCCGGCGCGCTCGAAGGCGAAGCGCTTGCCGGGGAGACGGAAGCGGGCGTCGCCGAAGGCGCGGTCGGCCATGCTGACGCCGATGCCGGGCAAGCCGTTGGCGCTGGCGGCGGCCGCTACTTTTCCTTGCTTGCGGTCGAACAGATAGGCGAAGGCGGTGCCGTTCCAGCCCACGTCCACCACTGCGGCGGCGATCAGGAAATCGTCGTGGGCGAGGGCCGCGTACTGCCAGCGCTTGTGGTGCAGCTTGCGGGACAGGCGCTGCAGCGGCGTCAGCGCCAGCGCCCGCCAGCTCAGCTCGGGCACGATGCCCTGGTAGACGCCGAAGGCGGCGCGGCCATCCGGAGCGGTGAGGCGGAGCGGGGCGGAGGGCAGGGTGGGCATGGCGAGGCACCGGTAGGGGGATGCGATCGAGTCTAGCGGAATCCGACCGTCATGGCAGCGCGCTACAATTGTTTAACATTGCGCACAATTGCGCGCATGCCATTTCGCATCGTTCGCGGCTATCATAAGCCCTATGATGAAAAGCCGCCTGCTGTTCGCGTTGCAGAAGCCGCCCCGTGCGGAAAGCCTGGATGAACCCTTTCGTCATGGCGAATGGGTGCAATTGTTCAACATTGCGCGCGGCTTTGCCGATGCCGGCTTGATCCGTTCGCGGCTGCCATGAGCTTCGCGAAGAAAAGCCTGCTGTGCGCGCTGCTGGCCTCCACGCTGGCCCAGCCGCTGACCGTCCGCGCCGATCTGCCCGATCTGGGCGAGATTTCCGACGCCTCGCTGTCATTGTCCGACGAGGCGCGCATCGGCCGCGACGCGCTGCGCGCGATGCGGGAAGCCGGCGACGTGGTGGACGACCCCGAGGTCAACGCCTACCTGAACGGCATCGGCGGCCGGCTGGCCGCGGCGGCCGCGGTGCCGGGCGTCCATTTCACCTATTTCTGCGTCGCTGATCCCGGCATCAACGCTTTCGCCATGCCCGGCGGCTATGTCGGCATCAATATCGGCCTGATGCTGGCCTCCCAGAGCGAAGGCGAGCTGGCCGCCGTGCTTGGACACGAAACCGCTCACGTCGCCCAGCGCCACATCGCGCGGATGCAGGCGGCCAACAGCGCCACCAGCCCCTTGCTGCTGCTGGGCACCATCGTCGCCGCCGCGTTGGCGGCCAAGGCCGGCAGCGGCGAGGGCGCGATGGGCGCGGTGTCGGCCGGCATGGGCCTGTCCATTTCCCGCCAGCTGGCGTTCTCGCGCGATTTCGAGCGCGAGGCGGACCGCGTCGGCATGCAATACATGGGCGCCGCCGGCTTCGACGTGCGCTACATGGCGTCCTTCTTCCAGCGGCTGGAGCAGGCCAGCCGCTACAGCGACAACACCGCCTACGCCTTTTTGCGCACCCACCCGGTGACGCTGGAGCGGATCAGCGAGGCGCAGAACCGCGCGCTGGACTACCCGGTGCGGATGCGCGCCGACAGCGTCGACTACCTGCTGGTGCGCGAGAAGCTGCGCACGCTGACCATGTCGCCGGAAGAGGCGGTTTCCCATTACGACAGCGCGCTGCAGCGCGGCTTGTTCCTCAGCGAAGGCGCAAATTGGTATGGCCTGGCGCGCGCCAAGTTGCTGCAGCATGACCGCAAGGGCGCCAGCGAGGCCTTGGCCAAGGCCCGCGCCAAGCTGCCGGACAATCCGATGCTGTACGGGCTGGAGGTGGAGATCGCCCGCGACGGCCGCGACTGGGCCGCCGCCACCCGCGCCGCCAGCGAGGGCCTGTCGGTTTTCCCGCGCAGCGAGTCGCTGCAACTGGCCCAGCTGGACGCCGCGCTGGACGGCGGCGACCGCAAGGCCGCCCAGGCGCAGTTGCGCCAGCTGCTGGACAACCGGCGCGACGATCCGGCGCTGTATCGGCGCGAGGCGAAGCTGTACGCCGACAAGGACCCGCTGCGTTACCACGCCGCCTTGGGCAATGCGTTCTATTACGAACAACGCTACGGCGCGGCGCTGGAGCAGTACCAGCTGGCCGGCAAGGCCAAGGGCGACGACTTCTACTTGAGATCCATGCTGGAAGCCCGTCTGCGCGAGGTGGAGAAGCTGGCCAAGGAGGAGCGCAAGGCTGCGCGGAATTGAAACAATTGTTTCAGGATCGCGTTGTTTATCGCAAAAAAACAACATGATGCGGCGCAACATCCGTTTTTTTCGCGACTTCCAGCTGTCTTAGCTGTCGACGGCTATTCCTTTGCGAATCCATCCAGTCGTACACTGGCGTGGTCGCACGATGCTCATTCGAAAATGAACATTTTTATTTGCGAAACTGTTCGTTTATAATCGCAAATCAAATCATTGGCTCGCTTCCGAGCCGATAGCATAAACGCGGGGCCGGCCGGTTCGAGACTCGGTCCCCGAAGTCACCCGCTGTGAGGACCAGAGATGGCTGCAACTTTCCCTGACGATATCGATCCGTTGGAAACCCAGGAGTGGACTGAAGCGCTGGAATCGGTGCTGGACAACGAAGGCGCAGAACGCGCGCACTTCCTGCTGGAGACCATGGTCGAGCGCACCCGCCGCCGCGGCGCCCACCTGCCGTTCGATGCCACCACCGCGTACCAGAACACCATCCCGGTTGGCAAAGAAGCCAAGTCCCCGGGCAACCACGAGATGGAGCATCGCATCCGCTCGATCAACCGCTGGAACGCGGCCGCCATGGTGCTGCGCGCCGGCAAGAAGGATCTGGAGCTGGGCGGCCACATCGCGTCCTTCCAGTCCTCCGCCACGCTGTACGACGTCGGTTTCAACCATTTCTGGCGCGCCCAGAATGAAAACCAGGACGGCGACCTGATCTACTTCCAGGGCCACATCGCCCCGGGCGTGTATTCCCGCGCCTTCATGGAAGGCCGCCTGACCGCCGACCAGATGGACAACTTCCGCCAGGAAGTGGACGGCAAGGGCCTGTCCTCCTATCCGCACCCATGGCTGATGAAGGACTTCTGGCAGTTCCCGACCGTATCCATGGGCCTGGGCCCGCTGATGGCCATCTACCAGGCCCGCTTCCTGAAGTACCTGGAAAGCCGCGGCCTGGCCAAGACCATGGGCCGCAAGGTGTGGTGCTTCTGCGGCGACGGCGAGATGGACGAGCCGGAATCGCTGGGCGCCATCGCCATGGCCGCCCGCGAAGGCCTGGACAACCTGGTGTTCGTGATCAACTGCAACCTGCAGCGCCTGGATGGTCCGGTGCGCGGCAACGGCAAGATCATTCAGGAACTGGAAGGCGACTTCCGCGGTTCCGGCTGGAATGTGCTGAAAGTGATCTGGGGCTCCCGTTGGGACCCGCTGTTGGCCATGGACACCAAGGGCCTGTTGAAGAAGCGCATGGACGAGTGCGTGGATGGCGACTACCAGACCTTCAAATCCAAAGACGGCGGCTACGTTCGCGAGCATTTCTTCGGCAAGTACCCGGAGCTGCGCGAAATGGTGGCCAACATGTCCGACGAAGAGGTGTGGAACCTCAACCGCGGCGGCCATGACCCGCACAAGGTGTATGCGGCCTACCACGAGGCCACCCACAACGCCAACGGCCGTCCGACCGTGATCCTGGCCAAGACCATCAAGGGTTATGGCATGGGCGCGTCCGGCGAAGCCAAGAACATCGCCCACCAGGCCAAGAAGATGGACCTGGACAGCCTGCGCAATTTCCGCGACCGCTTCGGCATCCCGGTGTCCGACGAGGACCTGCCGAACGTGCCGTACTACCTGCCGGCCGAAGACAGCCCGGAAATGAAGTACATGCGCGAACGCCGCGCGGCGCTGGGCGGCTACCTGCCGGCCCGCAATCCGGTCAACCAGCCGCTGGCGGTGCCGGAACTGTCCGCCTTCGACGCGCAGCTGCAAGCGTCGGGCGACCGCGAGTTCTCCACCACGATGGCCTTCGTCCGCATGCTGGGCACCATCATGAAGGACAAGAACATCGGCAAGCGCGTGGTGCCGATCGTGCCGGACGAGTCCCGCACCTTCGGCATGGAAGGCATGTTCCGCCAGTACGGCATCTGGTCCACCCAGGGTCAGAACTACGTGCCGCAGGACCATGACCAGCTGATGTTCTACAAGGAATCCAAGGACGGCCAGATCCTGCAGGAAGGCATCAACGAGCCGGGCGCGATGGCCGACTGGATCGCCGCGGCGACCAGCTACGCCAACAGCAGCCAGCCGATGATTCCGTTCTACATCTACTACTCGATGTTCGGCTTCCAGCGCATCGGCGACCTGGCCTGGGCGGCTGGCGACATGCGCGCCCGCGGCTTCCTCTTGGGCGGCACCGCCGGCCGCACCACGCTGAACGGCGAAGGCCTGCAGCACGAAGACGGCCACAGCCACATCCAGGCCGGCCTGATCCCGAACTGCATCAGCTACGACCCGACCTTCGCCTACGAGCTGGCCGTGATCGTGCAGGACGGCATGCGCCGCATGTACGCCGAGCAGGAAGACGTCTTCTACTACCTGACCCTGATGAACGAAAACTACGTTCACCCGGCGATGCCGGCAGGCGCGGAAGAGGGCATCCTGAAGGGCATGTACCTGCTGCAGGACGGCGGCGATGCCAAGGTCAAGGTGCAGCTGATGGGCTCCGGCACCATCCTGCGCGAAGTGATGGCCGCGGCCGACCTGCTGAAGGCCGACTTCGGCATAGCCGCCGACATCTGGAGCGTGACCTCCTTCAACCAGCTGCGCCGCGACGGCATGGAAGCCGAGCGCCACAACCTGCTGAACCCGACCGCCGAGGCCCGCGCCTCCTACGTCGAGCAGCAGCTGGCCGCCCGCAACGGCCCGGTGATCGCCGCGACCGACTACATCCGCAACTACGCCGACCAGATCCGCGCCTACGTGCCGGGCCGCTACGTCGTGCTGGGCACCGACGGCTTCGGCCGCTCGGACAGCCGCGCCAACCTGCGCTCCTTCTTCGAGGTGGATCGCTACCACGTGGCTCTGGCGGCCCTGTCCGCTCTGGCCCGCGACGGCAAGATTGACGGCGCCAAGGTGGCGGAAGCCATCGCCAAGTACGGCATCAAGACTGACAAGCTGCCGAGCTGGAAGGTGTGATTCCAGGATGGAAGCCCCGGCCCAGGCCGGGGCCTTCCGTCTTTGCAAGGCAAGCGAATCTGTAGCGGATATCCGGCGGAACGCCCCGAGAGGGGCTTCCGCCCTACGAATGGAAAGCTCATGAGCAATCTGATCGAACTGAAAGTGCCCGACATCGGCGGTCACAGCAACGTAGACATCATCGAAGTATTCATCGCCCCGGGCCAGACCGTGTCCGTGGACGACTCCCTGATCACCCTGGAAACCGACAAGGCCACCATGGAAGTGCCGGCCGAAGCCGCCGGCGTGGTCAAGGAAGTGAAAGCCGTCGTCGGCGGCAAGATTTCCGAAGGCGACGTGATCGCCATCATCGAAGTGGGCGCCGCCGCGTCCGCTCCGGCCCCGGCCGCAGCCGCGCCGGCTCCCGCTGCCGCCCCGGCCGCAGCCCCGGCTCCGGTCGCCGCCGCGCCGGCAGCGCCCGCCGCATCCGGCCGCAGCGAAATCCGCGTGCCGGATATCGGCGGCCATAACGGCGTCGATGTGATCGAAGTGACTGTCAAAGTGGGCGACGAAATCGCCGTCGACGACAGCCTGATCACGCTGGAAACCGACAAGGCCACCATGGAAGTGCCGGCCACCGCCGCCGGCAAGGTGGTGGAAGTGAAGATCAAGGTGGGCGACAAGGTCAGCGAAGGCGACCTGATTGTGGTGGTAGAGGGCGCTGTCGCCGCGTCCGCCCCGGCAGCCGCTGCGCCGGCTCCGGCAGCAGCCCCGGCGGCTCCGGCCCCGGTAGCCGCCGCGCCTGCAGCCGCTCCGGCCGTGGCGCCGGTAGCCGCCGCCGTGTCCGCCGCCATCGACGAAATCGCCTTCTCCAAAGCCCACGCCGGTCCGTCCGTGCGCCGTCTGGCGCGCGAACTGGGCGTGGATCTGGGCAAGGTGAAGGGCAACGGCCGCAAGGGCCGCGTCACCGAAGACGACGTCAAGGCCTTCGTCAAGGGCGTGATGCAGAACCCGGCCGCGCTGGCCCCGGCCGCCGCGCCGGCGGGCTCCGGCGTGGGTCTGGACCTGCTGCCGTGGCCAAAGGTGGACTTCGCCAAGTTCGGCCCGATCGAAACCAAGCCGCTGTCCCGCATCCAGAAGATTTCCGGCGCCAACCTGTCGCGCAACTGGGTGATGATCCCGCACGTCACGTTCAACGACGAGTGCGACATCACCGAGCTGGAAGACTTCCGCAAGACCGTGGGCAAGGAATGGGAAAAGTCCGGCCTGAAGATCAGCCCGCTGGCCTTCATCATCAAGGCCGCCGCCGAAGCGCTGAAGGCCTTCCCGAACTTCAACAGCTCGCTGGACGGCGACAACCTGGTGCTGAAGCAGTACTACCACATCGGCTTCGCCGCCGACACGCCTAACGGCCTGGTAGTGCCGGTGATCAAGGACGCGGACAAGAAGGGCCTGCGCCAGATCGCGCAGGAACTGACCGACCTGTCCAAGCTGGCCCGCGAAGGCAAGCTGAAACCGACCGACATGCAAGGCGCGACCTTCACCATCTCGTCCCTGGGCGGCATCGGCGGCACCAGCTTCACGCCTATCGTGAACGCGCCGGAAGTGGCCATCCTCGGCGTCTGCAAATCGCAGATCAAGCCGGTGTGGAACGGCAAGGAATTCGCGCCGCGCCTGATGTGCCCGCTGAGCCTGTCCTTCGATCACCGCGTGATCGATGGCGCGGCCGCCGCGCGCTTCACCGTGCACCTGGGCAAGCTGCTGACCGACGTGCGCCGTCTGATCCTGTAACGGCTGGGCGGAAGCCTCGGCTTGGCCGGGGCCTCGTCTTCTTGCCGCAGGATGCAGGGGGAAGCTCCACCCTGCAGAATCAGCCAGACTCGAGGCGGCCGGCTTTGCGCCGGCCTCCCAACATTGCGGATGGAAAACCATGAGCAATCTGATCGAATTGAAAGTCCCGGACATCGGCGGCCACAACAACGTGGACGTGATCGAAGTGTTCGTCAAACCGGGCGACGTGATTGAAAAAGAAGCCAGCCTGATCACGCTGGAAACTGACAAGGCCACCATGGAAGTGCCGGCCGAAGCCGCCGGCACCGTCAAGGAAGTGCGCGTCGCCGTGGGCAGCAAAGTGTCCGAGGGCGACGTGGTCGTCATTCTGGAAGCCGCCGGCGCAGCCGCCGCGGCACCGGCCGCTCCGAAACCGGTGGAAACCACCGGCGTCGCCTCCGCCACCACTCAGGCCGGCTTCGCGCCGCAGGCCGCTCCGGTCGCCGCTTCCCATAGCGGCGGCGCGGACGTGGAGTGCGACGTGATGGTGCTGGGCGGCGGCCCCGGCGGTTACTCCGCCGCCTTCCGCGCGGCCGACCTGGGCCTGAAAGTGGTCATCGTCGAGCGTTACGCCACCCTGGGCGGCGTGTGCCTGAACGTGGGCTGCATCCCGTCCAAGGCGCTGCTGCACAACGCCGCGGTGATCGACGAAGTGAGCCACCTGGCCGCCAACGGCATCAAGTTCGGCAAGCCGGAAGTGGACATCGACATGCTGCGCGGCTACAAGGAAAAGGTCATCGCCAAGCTGACCGGCGGCCTGGGCGGCATGGCCAAGGCGCGCAAGGTGGAGATCGTGCGCGGCAACGGCCACTTCATCGACCCGCACCACATCGAAGTCTCGGTGACTACCGGCAAGGGCCGCGAAGAATCGGGCGAGAAGAAGATCGTCAAGTTCAAGAACGCTATCATCGCCGCCGGCTCCCGCGTGGTGAAGCTGCCGTTCATCCCGAACGACCCGCGCGTGGTGGACTCCACCGGCGCGCTGGAGCTGAAGGGCGTGGCCGACCGCATGCTGATCATCGGCGGCGGCATCATCGGCCTGGAAATGGGCACCGTCTACTCCACGCTGGGCGCGCGCCTGGACGTGGTGGAAATGCTGGACGGCCTGATGCAGGGCGCCGACCGCGACCTGGTCAAGGTATGGCAGAAGTGGAACGCGCACCGCTTCGACAACATCATGCTGAACACCAAGACCGTGGCCGTGGAGCCGAAGGAAGACGGCGTGTGGGTGACTTTCGAGGGTGAGCAAGCCCCGAAAGAACCGCAATGCTACGACCTGGTGCTGTACGCCACCGGCCGAGCGCCGAACGGCAAGCTGATCGGCGCGGAAAACGCCGGCATCGCGGTGACCGACCGCGGCTTCATCCAGGTGGACAAGCAGCAGCGCACCAACGTGCCGCACATCTTCGCCATCGGCGACATCGTCGGCCAGCCGATGCTGGCGCACAAGGGCGTGCATGAAGGCCACGTGGCGGCGGAAAACTGCGCCGGCCAGAAGGCCTACTTCGACGCCCGCGTGATTCCGGGTGTGGCCTACACCGATCCGGAAGTGGCCTGGGTGGGCGTGACCGAAGACGAAGCCAAGAAGCAAGGCCTGAAGATCGAGAAGGGCGTGTTCCCGTGGGCCGCCTCCGGCCGCGCCATCGCCAACGGCCGCGACGAAGGCTTCACCAAGCTGATCTTCGACGCCGAAAGCCACCAGATCATCGGCGGCGGCATCGTAGGCCCGCACGCCGGCGACATGATCGGCGAAGTGTGCTTGGCGATCGAGATGGGTTGCGACGCGACCGACATCGGCAAGACCATCCACCCGCACCCGACGATGGGCGAGTCCATCGGCATGGCGGCGGAAGTGGCGCACGGCACCTGCACGGACCTGCCGCCGCAACGCAAGAAGTAAGGTTTGATCGGCGGTTTTGACCGCTGTCAGATGGAGAGAGGGCAAGCCTGGGGGCTTGCCCTTTTTGTTTTTGCCAGGCGGTATGGCAATTGGGTTTCGTAGAGGGGGAGCCACCAAGCGGATGTTTCACCTCCGTCGGTAGAGTATGTCACCTCGCAGGGGCGATGCTCCCTACGCGCTAAAGCAAGTTGGCCAGCAAATACAACATTTGCATTGGCAATGAAATGCAGCCAACTGAGCCATGGCATAGAATATGTGATTCAAAAACCATTAAGCATGACATCGATACACGCCATCTTTCTAAATAAAAAGGAATCGTGATGAAATACCCAATACTCTTTGCCGCAGTACTTGGTTTCTCACTGACTACTCACGCGGCCTCCACCGTGTCTCCCGTACAAGTGGAGGGCAGTTTCAAAAGCGCCCCCATCTCCTTGGAACTGATCGTCTTGGACTCAGACAGCGGTACGTTGGCGGCGTCCACCACGGTAGCTCAGGAGGGATGCTCTGGCTCCGTTGCAGGAATAGGCAAGCTCAAAGGCAATGTGCTGCAGTTCAAGCCGTACAAGAAGGAAGAAGGAGGCGAGCAGTGCGTAATTCAAGTCAATTTTTCGCCCAATGGCAAGAGTGCTAGCGTGACGGAAACAGACTGTTCCTACTATCACGGCGCATCATGCGGCTGGGAAGGACAAAAGGTCCGCAAACTCCGCTAATTCACACAACCTATTCGGACAGACCTATATCCGCTTTCCGATGATAGTTCTCGCCATAGAGATGTCCGCTAAGCCGATTAGGGTGCTGTGCGGGTAGGGGTGCGTTACCCTGCAGGGGCGACGCACCGGTTTTGGTGTCGCGGTTTTGTGTCCGCTGTGCGGACGATTGATTTTGGTGCCGATTCCGCCCGGCGAACGGGCCAGGGGCTGTGCGGCCAGCCCCTTGGCAATCCCAGGCCGCCCCAACAGCGCTGCGGAACCTCGTCTCCAAACCCATTCCCAAGGAGCCGCCGGAACTAGCGAGGCGCTAACGTCGCCCCATGTCGAACAGCCGGCGGCTCCTTGGGAATGGCTTCGGAGACGGCTTGCGCTGCTGGGGATGTTGGTGAGTTGGTGCGGTTCTATGTTTCAGATGGCCTGGGATTCGTTGGAGTGTAGGTTGGCGCTGAGCGCAGCGAAGCCCAACGTTTACCGCGGGTGTGCTGGAGGCAATCCATGCGTTATCGTCGTTCAATGGCAGAAGGCGGCACATGGTTCTTCACTGTCAACTTGGCGGATCGGCGACAAGATTATCTGACTCGCCATATCGACGTTTTGCGGCAGGTTGTTCGCCAAGTGCGAGACCGCCATCCATTTGAGATCGTCGCCATGGTGGTGTTGCCGGATCATTTCCATGCGGTATGGGCCTTGCCGGAGGGCGACGCTGACTACGCGATAAGAATGGCTCTGATCAAGGCGGCATTTTCGCGCAATATGCCCAAAGTCGAACGAATTCGGGAGAGTCGAGAGCGCAAGCGGGAGCGCGGCATCTGGCAGCGGCGGTATTGGGAGCATCAGATCCGGGATGAAGCGGATCTGCAAGCGCATGTGGACTATATCCATTACAACCCGGTCAAGCATGGCCATGCGGAGCGGGTGGTGGATTGGCCGTATTCCAGCTTCCATCGCTATGTCAGGTTGGGGTGGTTGCCTGCGGATTGGGCAGGGGAAGGTGTTGTGGTGCAGTTGCAGGAGTAGGGCGCGGTGAACGTTGGGCTTCGCTGCGCTCAGCGCCAACCTACGATGGAGCCCAACTTACCGGGTTGTATCCATTACAACCCGGTCAAGCATGGCCATGTGGAGCGGGTGGTGGATTGGTCGTATTCCAGCTTCCATCGCTATGTCAGGCATGGGTGGTTGCCTGCGGATTGGGCGGGGGAACGCGTTGCCTTGCAGTTGCAAGAATAGGGCGCGGTGAACGTTGGGTTTCGCAGCTCTCTGCGCCAACCTACGGGGCAACCCAACTTACCGGGTTGATGTAGGGTGCGTTGGTTCAGTTCTACAGTGGAGGGTGTGCCCCACTTAAAGAGGCGATGCACTATTGCTCGAATGAAAGTCTGATGGAGCTGTCCAGATTGGGTGGTGGTATAATATAAGCTATATTCCCCAAAGCTACATGTTTTAGTATTATTTTATAAGGAGCGATATATGTTATCTGATGAAATTGCAAATGCTCAGCGATTGGTCCGAACCGATGCATATCAAATGTCTATTGGCGAAATTGTGAGCATGTATGAAAATGAAGAGATAATTATTGCTCCTGATTTTCAAAGATTGTTTCGATGGAGTATCGGACAAAAATCAAAATTAATAGAGTCACTCTTGTTGGGTATTCCGCTACCATCTATTTTTGTCTTTGAAAAAGAGGATGGGAAGTGGGAGCTTATAGATGGTCTTCAGCGGGTATCTACAATTCTAGAGTTTATGGGGCTGTTAAAGAGTCCAGATGGTCAAGTTGAACAGCCTTCTATTTTAGAAGCAACTAAATACTTACCATCCTTGCATAATTCTGTATGGCAGCAGTCTGATAGGATTCAGGATGCCTCCGTTGATGAGCAAAGGCCACTTGATAAAAGCTACCAACTTGCTATTCGGCGAGCTAGAATCGGTGTAGAGATATTGAAGCGTCCTAGCGATAATCAGACAAAATTTGATCTTTTTCAGAGGTTGAATTCTGGTGGGACGCAAGCAAATGCACAAGAATTAAGAAATTGTATAATGTTAATGGTGAATGGTGACTTTTTCCGCATGATAAAAGGTGTTGCTGAAAGTGATCCATTTAAAACGGTTGTGGATGTAACTGAAGATCAGATCGAAAAGCAAAGGCACATGGAGTTGGCTGTGAGATTTTTAGTTCATTTGTCAATTCCATATGATGGGGTCCTTGATGTTGAAGAGTATATTGATGAGGGAGTTATTAGTCTTGCTACTTCAGGTAATTACCATCAGAAAATTAGTATACTGGAGAGAGTGTTTAACCTTCTAAGTATTGTTGGTGGGCGAGATGCGCTAAGGCGTTATGCTGCTGAACGCTATGTTGGAAAGGTTGGTCTTATTGGGTTGGAGACGATTGCAGTTGGAGTTGCAAAGAATATTGATGCTATTTTGGCTTTGCCGAACCCGGAATCATTTGTTAGAGGAAAAATTATAGATTTTTGGCAACAACAAGAGGTGGAAAGATTTACCTCGCCGGGCTTGAGAGGAACGACTCGCATACAGCGAACAGTTCCATTTGGTGAAAGATGGTTTCAGCCGTGAGTAAACCATACACAGAAGAGGTATTGTCAGATATTCTTGACCAAGATAGGACGTGGCGTATTAAGGAGATCTCAGATCTGAAGACAGCTGCTTTACGTGCGGATCGAATTTTACAAAAGGTGCTGTTAAGAGCATTGATTCCAATTTGCTATGCACACTGGGAAGGGTATGTTAGATTTTCGGCAAGAAAATATCTAGAGTATGTGGCTATTCGCAAGCTTCAGTTTGGGAATCTTGATAGACAGTTTTTGCGAAATCATTTCTTGCCTAGGCTTGCAGCTTTGTCATCTTCAAAGTCAAATATTTTTGATAGATGTAATTTGATAGATGAGATTCTCAATTCTACAGATATTAGATTTAGCAAAGTAAATGAAGATATTGTGAGTACTAAGGCCAATCTAAAATCAGAGGTGCTTTGCGAAATTTGTTTGATTTGTGGCATATCGTTTGACAGATTTGCTGACAAGAAGACATTTATAGATGTTTTTCTATTGAAAAGGAGGAATGCTATAGCTCACGGAGAGGATGTAATGATAGATGTTAGTGATTTAAATGTATTGACTAATGAAACTATTTCGCTAATGAGATTATTTAGTGATGCTTTGGAGGATAATGCTTATCAAGGGAGGTATAAACTAGCTTGCTAAGTTTTTATGTGGTGACTATGTTATAAATTGGGTGAGTAACTTTTGTAGTGAGCATTGCTTGAAAATACCTGCCATTTTAAAATGCTAAATTTTTTAGTGCGAGATTGGAATGCTAAGAATTTAGCAATACCTAGTCTGGCACTTTTGAAATGGCGTTTTGTGTGCCGCAAAGCGATGGCGACTTTCTGTTCGACGGCATGGAGTTTCTGTCTTGCGAAGAGGTGTACCGACAGTGGCGCATCTGGAAGGAACTACTTGGACGATGGCGCTTTCGATGGCGAAACGTCGGAGCCGGAAGCGGGCATCAAGAACGATTGGTGGAACCCGCACTGGATTCCCTTCACCCATAACGGCGGCGGCGATCATCTGTGCCTGGATCTGGATCCGGCGGCATCGGGCACGGTTGGGCAGGTGATCACAATGTGGCATGAAACCGGCGACCGCGAGCGCGTGGCGGCCAGCTTTGAAGCGTATTTCGCCGATTTTGTGTCCGGGGTGCTGGATGGCTGCTATGCATATTCGGAGGAGTATGGCGGCTTGGTCGATGCGGCGGATGTGGCATGACGCTGCCGCGGGCTGTTTTCTTCGATCTGGACAACACGCTGGTACACCGGAACAACAGCATTGATCTCTACGCCAGCCAGTTCTGGCGCGATTTCGGTCACGCCATCGGCTCCGGCGGGGTGGAGCTGGCCGCAGAGGTGGTGAAGCGTTGCGACAACGGCGGCTATCTGCCGGCCGGTTCGCCGTTCGTTTCGATCAAGCAAGCGGTGTCCCATGGTTTGCAGACGGAGATAGCCTGGCGGCAGCCGGTCACGCAGGAGGCGTTGTTGGCGCATTGGGAGCGCTACAACGCCGTTTGCACCGCGGCGATGCCGGGCGCGGCGGAGGCGATGGCCTATTTGCGCGCGAATGGCGTCCGCATCGGGGTGGTCTCCAATGGCAGCCACCGCACCCGGTTGGAGAAAGTGGCGCGGTTGCCGTTCGCGTCGGCGATCGAATTGACGGTCAGCTCAGAATCGGCCGGCGTGAAAAAGCCGGATGCGGCGATTTTCCAGCTGGCGGCCGAGGCGCTCGGGGTGAGGCCGGAGGATTGCAGATATGTCGGCGACCATCCGCTCAATGACGTGATCGGCGCCGCGCGGGCGGGGATGGCGCCCATCTGGCTGAGCGGTTTTCACGCCTGGCCAACTGGCGAGGCGATGCGCTATCGACAGGTTTCGTCGCTGGCGCTGCTGTTGGAGGCAATGGCCGTGCCGTGACGTGGTGAGCAGGCTCGTCGCCGGGTTGGGTTGCAGCCATGCTCGAGGGCCGCCCCTATGGGCACCCGTGCTACATGGCTGCACGGCAATCTGATCGCCGGGTCGGATGCCGGTCAACAATGGCGACTTGGTCAAACTGGCCGCCGCCTGCCACTTGCGGCTGGCGGAACGGATGGGGCGGATTGCCGGCTGAGCGCAAAGCGGGTTTGATGACGCGGGGCAGGCCGATGGCTGCCCTGTTTTCTTTGGTTCCGGATGATTTCCGGGTGTCGGAACGAGTGGTTGGACACGCTTGAGTCATGGCGTAGTTGCTCATGCAGGCGCTGAGCGTGTGACGGCAAACCATGGGGGTGAAATGAAAACAATCCAGCAGATTCTGTATGGCGTGGCCTTGCTGTTTCCGCTGCTGGCGGGGGCGGCGAGTTTCGATTGCGCCAAGGCGCGCAAGCCGGTCGAAAAAACGATTTGCGCCGATCCCGTCTTGTCCCGGCTCGATGAGGAGCTTGCCGCGGCTTATCGGCTGGCGTTGGAGAAGAGCGCCAGCCGGGCCGCGGTCAAGGAGTGGCAGCGCTACTGGCTGGCCTGGGGCCGAGGCGGGTCTGGAGATGCGGCAAGCCTCCGGCAAGCGTATCGTGTCCAGCTGCAGGAGCTGGAGCAGCATGCCAGGGCAAGTTTGGCGGGGGATGCCTATACCGGGGTGTACAGGCGTTACCGGAACGGCAGGCTGGATGCGGACGGCGCGGAGATCGTTGTGATCGTCTTGTCCGGCCAGCGTGTCCGCATCACGGGCAACGCCAACTGGGTCGGCAACGCCGCCACGGGCAATGTGAATACGGCTATGGTGGATGGCACGGCGGTTTTGGCGGGAAAGCTTGTCCATTATGTCGATCCGGCGGCGGAGTGCGGGTTCACGCTGCGCTTCGGCGCGGGGGGACTGGAGGTTGGCGACGAGCATGCCGAATGCGGCGGGATGAACGTTACTTTCAAAGGGAGATATCGGAAGGCGCCAGACGCCAGGTGAGCCGCTATCGGGCTGGTCGGGCGGTCGGCGGAATCAGCCCTGCCCCTGGTTTGCCTCCTGAGGCGGCTCCACGCTCACCACCCGGTCGCGGCCGCCGTTCTTGGCCAGGTACAGCGCCTTGTCCGCCCGCGCCAGCGTGCTGTGTATCCGTTCGCCTTCCAGCCACAGGGTGACGCCGACCGAGAAGGTCTGGTTGTCCGGCAGGTTGCGGCGCAGCGAGTCGATGCGGATCACGGCCTGGGGCAGGTCGCAGTCCATCAGCGCCAGCACGAATTCCTCGCCGCCGAAGCGGGCGAACAGGTCCGACTGCCGCATCCGCGATTTGATCAGCACCGCCACCTCGCGCAGCAGCCGGTCGCCTTCGGGGTGGCCGTAGCTGTCGTTGAAATGCTTGAAATGGTCCAGATCGAACAGCGCCACCGCGATGGGCTGGTTGTAGCGGCGGGCGGTGGCCAGCATCATTTCAATCTGGATGTCCCAGGTGCGGCGGTTGGGCAGCTGGGTCAGCTCGTCGGTGCCGGCCAGGGCTTCCAGCTTTTCCATCAGGCCGCGCATCTGCCCCAGCCATTTGTGAAGCAGCCGCACCAGCAGGATGGCCATCGAGCTGGCGACGATCCACATCACCAGCATGATCCAGCGGGCGACGATGCCGTAGGAGTTGGACTGCGCCACTTTTCTCATCAGGTCCAGCGTGATGGAGACGGCCAGCGCGTTGGTGTTCTGGGAGATGTGGTTGAAGATCTGGATTTCCTCGCCCATCACCAGGCTGGACGCTTTGTCGTGCAAGGCGGACGAGTGGGAGCGGTACATGGCGATGATGTCGCGGTCCCGCTCCATGAAGGCGTTGAAATCCCGCTGCACGCTGTCCAGCAGGCTGCGTTGATCGGCGGCCAGCGGCATGTCGCGCAGAGACTGGATGTCACGGCGGAAATTGTCGGCGGAGCGCAGGAATTCCGACCGGGAGATGGCGTTGTCGCGGCTGGCGCCGTCCACGTTGCGCACGATGTCGAAGGCGTAGCCGGTTTGCCAGCCGTTCAGGTCGGCGGCGTCGAACTTCACCTCCATCGCCGCCTGGGCGATCGAGATGTATTCGACGATTTCCGTTCTGCCCCGCTCCTGCAGTTTTTCGATATAGAAGGACAAGACCGGCAGCAGGCCCATGCACAGCAGGATGGGAGCGGCCACCACGATGGCCTTCAGCATGATGCCTTTGTCGCTTCTATCGAACATGGTCGCCTCGCCAGGATTCTGAGGGTTGATCGCAAGCGCGGCGAGCGGGAGCGACCCTGCTTCAAGATAGATGGTTTTTGTACGAACAAATACGTAGCCATTGCGGGCGAGGTTTGTTTTAAGCGGAAATATCAATGGCATAATGCGGTTTTGGCCAAGGCTTCCGCATTCATCCATCCATCTGCTGCCAGCCGCGGAGCGGGAGGCTGGCCGACGATCGCTACAGAAAGGCTTGCCGTATGCAGATCCGACAGATTCAACCCAGCGATTTCGCGTTCATTTCCTCGGTGATGGACGATTGGTGGGGCGGGCGCCAGGTGAGGCACTTGCTGCACCGCATGTTCTTCGACCATTTCGCCGATACCGGCTTCGCGGCGGTGGAGGGGGAGGAGATTGTCGGTTTCCTGGTGGGTTTCCAGTCCCAGTCGCGGCCGGAGATCGGCTACATCCACTTTGTCGGGGTATCGCCGACGGCTCGCGGCAAGGAGATTGGGCGCAGCTTGTACCGCCGCTTCTTCGCGGCGGCGCGCGAGCGGGGATGCCTGGCGGCGCAGGCGATCACCTCGCCGGGCAACGCGGCGTCCATCGCGTTTCACCGGCGGATGGGCTTCGCGCTGCTGGAGGGCGATGGCGTGGAAGAGGGCGTGCCGGTCGCGCTCGACTACAGCGGCCCCGGCCAGCACCGCGTGCGCTTCAGCCTGCCGTTGGCGCAAGCGGTTTTCTAAGCCGCCGGCCTCAGGCCGATTGGGTTTCGCCTTGCCGCCGGCGCGCGGGTTCGGTTCGGTGCAGATGCACCGCGTAGGTGTCCCAGGGCAGTTCGACGCCCAGCGGGTGGCGCGCGGCGGCCTGGGTCAGCAGCCGGCCGGCTTCGCCGCGGTGGTAGCCGCCGTGGGTGACGACGTGGGTCAGCATTTCCTCGCGCGTCATATAGCCGTTGTCGCCGTCGGTGAAGGCGAAGGGGATGGCTTGCGCCAGCGTCGCCGGCGGGGCGCCGGCGGCGTAGTCCAGATACCAGCGGTCCAGCGCCGCGGTCTCCCGCCGCAGCGCTTCCGGCTCCGGCGTATCCGGCGTGTTGTCGGCGGCGAAACCATGCGGGATGCCTTGCAGATGGGCGGCGAAGATCCGGTTCACCACCTGGCAGTGGTTCATCAGCCGCAGCGCCAGGCGGCGCTCCTCGGCGTGGCGTTCGGGGTCGAGCCCGGCGATGGCCGCCAGCATCTCCTCGTTGGCCCATGCCTGGTAGCGGAACATCCGCGTCAATAGTTGGTTCGCGCTCATGGTGCCGGCCTCTCCATTCATGCTATGTAGACATGATTGAATTGTTTTCCGAGGAGGCAGGCGTGTCCACTCGCATTCCCGGCGCCGCGGCGGCCATGCGCAAGGCCCCGCGCCAGGCACGTTCCCGCGCGATGGTGGACGCGATCGTCGAGGCCGGCGCTCGCGTTCTGGACGCTCGCGGCTGGGCCGGTTTCACCACCAACGAGGTGGCCGGCGTCGCCGGCGTCAGCATCGGCTCGCTGTATCAATACTTTCCCGACAAGACCGCGCTGCTCGACGCCATCCGCCGCCGCCACTTTGAGGCGGTGCTGGCTGTGCTGCGTAGCGCCGTCGATGGCCAGGCCGCGCCGGAAGGTCTGGCCGAGGCGCTGGTGGACGGGATGATCGCCATCCACCGCGATTATCCGGCGCTGCACCGGGTCCTGCTCGATCTGCCCAATCCCTATGCCGGCGAGGCGGCGCACCGGGCGTTCCTGGACGAATATCTGCGGCTGTACGGCGTCATCGTCGCCAGGCATCGCGGACCGGATGACGCGGACGGCGTCGCCGCCCACCTGCTGTCGTCGGCGATCGAGGGCGTGATCCACAACGCGGCGCGGCGCGGCCTGCTGGCGCATGCGGGCCTGGGGCGAGAGCTGCGGGGCTTGGTCTGCTCCTACCTGGGCGTTGCGGCCATCCCCGCCGGGCGTTCTGCGACTGCTTGAGATTGGCGTCTGCCGCTCAAGCGGCGGCACGCTCAGCGAGGGGATTCGGCAAGCGGCAGCCGCTCCGCCGGCAGCCAGGCGAAGCGCCCGCCGTCGTCGCGCAGGCGGCCGATGCCGGGGAAGGGAGCGTGGGCGGCGGCGATCCAGTCGTGGCCGGCGGCGATGCGGGCGAAGGCCTGCCGCCGGGTGGCCGCCGCCTGTCCGCCGTCGGTGTCGAAGCTGGCATAGATCTCTGGCTGGGCCGATTGGGCGGCCAGGTTGTGGATCATGTCGCCCACCGCCCACAGCGTTTCGCCGTGGCTGCTGACTTTCACGCCGGTATGGCCGGCGGTGTGGCCCGGCAGCGGCACGGCGGTGACGCCGGGCGCGATCTCTGCTTGGCCATCAAAGGCATGCCAGCGTCCCGCCGCGCGGTAAGGCGCGGAGACGGCTTTCACGATGCCGTGCAGTTTGCGCTTGGCCGGGTCCGTCGATCGGGCCATTTCCGCGCTGGTCCAGAGCGCGAAATCGGCCGAGTGGCTGTAGATGGCGGCGTTGGGAAAGGCCGGTTGGCCGTCGGGGCGCAGCAGGCCGCCGATATGGTCGGCATGCAGGTGGGTGAGGATGATCTTGCCGACCTGTTCGGGCTGGTAGCCGGCTGCGCGCAGATTATCCAGCAGCGAGCCATCGCCTTCGCCATAGAAGCGCCCGGCGCCGGTATCGATCAGCACCAGTTCCCGGCCGGTGTGGATCAGGAAGGCATTGTCGGATACCGGAAACGCGGGCAGAGGGTTGTCGCCGGCATCGAGCAGTGTCTGGATCTGGCCGGGGGCGGCGCCTTGCAGCACGGATGTCGGCAGTTGCAGGCTCTTGTCGAACAGGGTGGTGACGGTGAAGTCCCCAAGCTGCATCCGGAAGAAGCCGGGGGCCTGATTGCGTAGCTGGGCGGGCTCGGAGGAGGCGGGCAGTTCCGCCGCCTGGGCGAGAGAGAGTAATTGCAGGCCGGCGAACAGCGCGGCGGCAAGGGTTCGAATGGGCAGGGCGGACAACGATGGTTTCATGGCGGTCGCTTCAATTGATATTGGTGTGAAATACTAAGATGCATATTCAATGTTTTGACTAATTCTTATATTTCAATGTGATTTTATGAAAAGAGGGAGGGAGCGAGGGGGATTGGGCTGGGTATTGATGGGGAAAATATTCGCGGATGCGGGCTTTTCCCGGTTTGATGCCTTGCGCATGGACAAGCCCGGAGTGAACTTGAGCGGGGCGGATACGGTCAGATACCCCTTGTTTGACAATCGTTTGCCGGTCGCCAGCCCCGCTGACTTCCGTTACCATGCGACATCCCCTTTTGAATCGAACCATGCCACGTTTTTCCATTCTCCCTCCGCGCTTTCTCGCATGCCGCCCTGGCCGGCTGTTGGCGCTGGCCGCCTGTCTGGCGGTGGCGCAGGCGCAGGCCGGCATTGAATACAGCGTGGAAATCGACGCGCCGTCCGATCTGGCGCAATTGCTGCGCGACAACCTGGATCTGGTGGAAAACCAGAAGGACCCGGACGTCGACCAGAGCTGGCTGGAGGCGCTGGTGAAGAGCACGCCTGACGAGGCGAAGAAGCTGCTGGAGACCGAGGGCTATTTCGGCGCCCGCGTGGACGCGGCGCTGGAGGCCGGCAACCGGGTGCGGGTCAAGGTGAGCCCGGGCGAGCCGGTGCTGATCGACGACGTCACCATCCGGCTGGACGGCGACATCCGCCAACAGAGCGACTACCAGCAGCGGCTGGCCCAGGTGCTGGAGGCCTGGACGCTGCCGATGGGCGCGCCTTATCGCCAGACGGACTGGGATGCCGGCAAGCGCGCGGTGCTGCGCCGGCTGCAGGCCGACCGCTTCCCCCGGGCGCGCATCGTGTCCAGCGAAGCCAGGGTCGATCCCGCCACCCGCCGCGCCACATTGGAAGTGAAGCTGGACAGCGGCCCGCTGATCGCGTTCGGCAAGATCACCGTCAACGGCATCAAGCGCTATCCGGAGAAAGTGGCGCTGGGCATGGCCGACTTCAATCCCGGCTCGCCGTACAGCCAGGACAAGGTGCTGGCTTACCAGTCGGCGCTGGAGCAGGACCCGCATTTTTCGTCGGTGATCGTCAGCGCCGATTTCGACCACATCGCCGATAACCGCGTGCCGGTGACGGTTGACGTGGTGGAGATGCCGCGGCAGAAGGTGGAACTGGGTCTGACTTACGACTCCCAGGAAGGCCCTGGCGTGCGGGTGGGCTACGACCATTACAACATCTTCCGCCGCGGCTATACCGGCTCGCTGCTGCTGGACTGGAAGCGGGACCAGCAGGCGGTCAGCTTCGGCCTGGGCTTCCCGCGCCAGTCCGACGGCTATTCCCATTCCATCACCAGCTCGTTCAAGTCGGAAACCGTGCAGGGCCTGAAGACCAATACGGTGGACGCCGGCGTATGGCGCATCCGCAGCCGCGGCAACATCGAGGCGCGGATGGGGGTGGAGTTCCTGAAGGAAAGCGCCGAGGCCGGCGGCGAGACTACCGATACCCACGTCACCCAGCTGGTGTATGGCTGGACCCAGCGTGCGGTCGATGATTTGATGCGGCCGCGCAGCGGCTACCTGCTGGATGGTAGGTTGTCTGGTTCGTTAGGCCAGTTCGGCTCGTCCACTTCGCTGGTGCGCGCTTATGGCCGCGCGGTCGGCTACTGGTCGCCGTTCCCCAAGTACGGCACGCTGGTTGTCCGGGCAGAGCTGGGCCAGGTGTGGGCGCGCGACGGCTCTCAGGTGCCGTCCACGCTGCTGTTCCGCGCCGGCGGCGCCAACAGCGTGCGCGGCTACGACTACCAGAGCCTGGGCCTGTCCGATCCCAAGGGCTCAGGAGCGGTGCTGGGCGGCCGGGTGGTGGCTACCGGCAGCCTGGAATACCAGATTCCGATCAAGCCGGACTGGTACCTGGCGCTGTTCACCGACGCCGGCAACGCCGCCGACAGCTGGAAGGGCTTCCAGCCCGAGCACGCCAACGGCGTCGGCGTGCGCTGGATGAGCCCGGTGGCGCCGCTGTCCTTCGACATCGCCAAGGCTGAGCGCGACGGCAAGATCCGTTGGAACCTCAGCCTGGGCCTGGCCTTCTGATCCCATGAGCGACAAGCAGACCCCCCAAACCGAGGCGCCGGAGCAGGCGCCCACCCCTCCGCGGCGGCCGCGCCGCTGGCGCGCCTTCTTCGGCGCGCTGGCGCTGATGTTCGCGCTGCTGCTGGCCTTGCTGGGCTGGATCAGCGCCAGCCCGGCCGGCTTCGCCTGGGCGCTGCAGGGCGCCAGCCGCCTCAGCGGCGGCGTGTTCAGCGTCGGCGCGGTGGACGGCGCGTTGTGGCAGGGCTTCGCGCTGCGCGACATCCGCGTGCGCAGCGCCGGCGACGATGTGGACATCGAATCGCTGAAGCTGGACTGGCATCCGCTGGAGCTGTGGCGCGGCCGGCTGGACATCGACCGGCTGGCGCTGGGCCACATGCGCGTGCTGAGCCGGGCCAAGCCGGAAGAAAAACCGGCGCCGCTGCAGGCGCCGCAATCGCTGGCGCTGCCGCTCAAGGTCCGCGTCGGCGAGCTGTCGCTGGCCAGCCTGACGCTGGAGCCGGCCCACGTCAGCCTGTACCGGCTGCAGGCCGGCTACGACTACGACGGCGCCCGCCATCGTCTGAAATTGAAGCGGCTGGACACGCCGTGGGGCGGCGTCGACGCCGGCCTCGATCTGGCGGCCGCGTCGCCGTTCGCGCTGTCCGGCCAATTGGCCGCGCGCGGCGAGCTGGAGCAGGTGGCGGTGAAGGCCAGGCTGGATCTGTCCGGCGATCTGCTCAAGCCGGCCTTCTCTGGCCAGATGGACGGCAAGGGCGTCAGCGTGGAGCTGTCCGGCGCGCTGAGGCCGTTCGACACGAATCCCTTCAACCGGCTGGCGCGGCTGGACGTCCGCGTCGGCAACATCAATCCGCAATCGCTGCTGCCGTCCTGGCCCAAGGGCCGGCTCAGTTTCGCGGTGTTCGCCGAGCCGGACGCCGGCCAGAGGGTCAAGGGCGGCCTGACGCTGATCAACACCGAGCCGGGCGCGTTGTCGGCGCACAAGCTGCCGTTGTCGCTGCTGGTCGGCGAATTCCGCGCCGACGAGAAGGCGCTGGAGCTGTACAACAGCCATGTCGAGGCGGCGGGCGGCCGGGTGGATCTGTCGGGCGAATTCAAGCCGGGCGCGATCAAGCTGGCGGCCGATCTGAGCAAGGTGGCGCTGCGCCAGCTGCACGAGGCCGCGCCGGATGAAACGATAGGCGGCCGGATCACGGTGGAGGGCGCGCCGGCCGAGCCGCGCGTCGCCGCCCAATTGAAAGGCGGCCAGTTGCGCGCCGACGCGCTGCTGGAGCTGGCCGGCGGCAAGCAGCCAGCCTTGTTGCTGAAGAAGCTGGAGCTGGGAACCGGCGGCGGCGCGATCAGCGTCAACGGCAAGCTGGGCTTGTCCGGCCGCCAGTTGTTCGAACTGAACGGCGCGCTCAGCCACGCCGACCCGTCGCGTTTGCAGCCCAAGCTGCCCAAGGGCGATCTGAACGCCACGCTGAAGATGGCGGGCCAGCTGGCCGAGCCGATGGAGATAGGCGCCAAGCTGCAGTTCGCGCCCAGCAAGCTATCCGGCGCGCCGTTGTCCGGCAGCGCCAACGTGCTGCTGGACCCGCGCCGCCTCAAGCAATTGCTGCTGGATATCCGCCTGGCGGACAACCGGCTGCAGGCCAACGGCAGTTATGGCGTGGCCGGCGACAAGCTGAAGCTGGCGATCAACGCGCCCAATCTGTCGCTGTTGGGACCCGGCTTCGCCGGCACCATACAGGGGCAGGGCGAACTGGCCGGCGTGCCCAAGGCGCCGCTGCTCAACGCCAAGCTGCAGGCCGATCGGCTGAAGCTGCCGGGGGGCGTGGCGCTGCAATCGCTGCAGTTCGCCGGCAATATCAAGGCCGACCAGGCCAGCCCCTTCCAGCTCAGCCTGGACGTGGCTGCGCTGCAGGCCGGCACGCTGCGCGCCGAGCAGCTGCATGCCCGCGCGTCCGGCACCCGCGCCCGCCACGGCCTGCAGCTGGACGGACGCTTCCGCGAAGGCGATTTGAACTACAACTTGCAACTGGCAGCCAGCGGCGGCTTGACCGCGGCCGGGGGCTGGCAGGGCAGCGTGCAGAAGCTCGATCTGGCCGGCAAGCCCGGCCTCAGCCTGCAGGCGCCGGCTGCGCTCTTCGTCGGCGGCGACGGCCAGGTGAAGCTGGGCGCAGCGCGGCTGGCCTTGCTGGGCGGCAATCTCAATCTGGCCGACTTCACCCGCCAGGCGAACGGCGCGCTCAGCAGCCACGGCAGCGCGCGCGGCATCAAACTGGCCGAGCTGGGGCCGCTGTTGAAGCTGCCGGTGGAGCAAAACCTGCAGTTCGACGCCGACTGGGGACTGGCGCCGTCCGGCCAGGGCCAGCTGGCGGTGTGGCGCAGCGGCGGCGACGTGCAGCTGCCGCAAGGCAAGGGCCGGCCGGTGCCGCTGGGCCTGAAGACCGCGCGGGTGGATCTGGACCTGGACGGACGCCGACTGGCGTTCAAGCTCAATCTGGACAGCCGCTTCGCCCAGGCGCAAGGCCAGGGCAGCCTGCCGTGGAACGGCGGCCACATCGACGGCCGCACGCCGGTGTCCGGCACTTTGCGCGCCAGCCTGCCGGCCTTGTCCACGCTGGCCGAGCTGTCCGGCCCCGGCCTGGAGCTGGGCGGGCAGTTGCAGGCCAGCCTGGATCTGAGCGGCCCGCTGGCCGCGCCGCAGGCCTTGGGCCAGATCCGCGGCGACCAGCTGAAATTCGCCGACCGCCGCACCGGCATCGCGCTGGCCGACGGCAATCTGCTGGCCCGCGTCGACGGCCGCAAGCTGACCTTGCAGCAGCTGCGCTTTGTCAGCGGCAAGGGAGAGGTCACCGCCAGCGGCACGCTGGACCTCAGCGACGATCTGCCCGACGCGCGGGTCAAGGTGGCGCTGCAGCGCTTCAGCGTGTTCGACCGGCCGGGACGCCGGCTGGTGGTGTCCGGCCAGAGCGAGCTGGCCTTCGTCGGCGGCAAGCTGTCGCTGAGCGGCCGCATCCGCGCCGATCAGGGCCGCATCGGCCTGCCCAAACTGGGCGCGCCGGACCTGGGCGGCGACGTGGTGGTGGTGGGCAGGCCGCCGGCGGAGCCGTCCGCCTTCGCCACCATGCCGCTGACGGTGGCGCTGGACCTGGATCTGGGTGACCGCTTCCGCTTTACCGGCCAGGGGCTGGACGTGGAGCTGTCCGGCATGGTCCATGTCAGCGCCAATCCGGGCGAGGCGCCGGCGGCCAAGGGCCAGGTCAAGGTGGTCAAGGGACGCTACAAGGCCTATGGCCAGGATCTGGACATCACCTTCGGCGCCATCACCTTCAACGGTCCGCTGGACAACCCGCTGCTCAACGTCCAGGCCAAGCGCCGGCTGTCGCCGGTGGGGGCGGGCGTGGAGGTCAGCGGTTCGGTGGCCATGCCCAAGGTGAGGCTGATCAGCGACGAGCCGATGGCGGAGAAGGACAGGCTGGCCTGGCTGGTGCTGGGCCGTCCCGCCAGCGGCGACCGCGACAACAACGACCTGGCCGCGTCGGCCGGCATGATGCTGGCCGGTTCGATCAACGACCGCATCGGCCTGTTCGACGATCTGGGCGTGTCCAGCCGCAAGGAGAAGACGCTGGCCAACGGCACGGTCAGCCCGGCCGAGCAGGTGGTGACCGTGGGCCGCCAGCTGACGCGCGAGCTCTACCTGGGCTACGAGTACGGCATCAGCAGCGCCGACCAGGCGGTGAAGCTGGCTTACCAGCTGTCCAAGGGCTGGTCGGTGATTCTGCGCGCCGGCACGGCGATGTCGGCGGAGTCACGTTATACGCTGCGTTTCGACTAGGCGCGCTTCGCGCCGCCATCGAAAGCCCGGCCAAACCGCCGGGCTTTTTTCCGCCTTGCATTCCGATATTGCTATGTTTATATAGCTATGTAAAAATAGAAAAATGAGCGAAATCAATTTTCTGCCTACCGCCGAGGCCAGCCTGCTGCGCCGGCAACTGATGTCCATGGTGCGCAGGCTGCGCCGCCAGGGCAGCCTGGATGTCCTGCCTTTCGGGCTGCTGGCGGTGCTGGGCGCGATAGACCGCGCCGGCGGCGACATCACGCCGACCGAGCTGGCGCGCCGGGAGAACCTGCGCTCGTCCAATCTGGCCAGCGCGCTGCGCGAGCTGGACGCTTCCGGCCTGATCCGCCGCACCCAGGACCCAGACGACGGCCGCCGGGTGCGCGTCGGGCTGTCCGAGGCCGGCGAGGCCGCGCTGCGGCGCAACCGCCAACTGCGGGACGGCTGGCTGCAGCAAGCGCTGCAGGGGCTGAGCGCCGAGGAGCGCGGCATCCTGCTGCGGGCCGGCGAGCTGCTGGAGCGGCTGGCCGCGTCCGAACCCACATCGATCAAGGAGCAAGCATGAAAACCGCACTGCTGACGCTGGATTACATCATCGACATCATGCATCCGCAGGGCCGGGTGGCGCGTTGCGCCGGCCATGCCGCCGAACGCGGCGTGATCGCCGAGGCCAACCGCGCGATCGCGCTGGCGCGCGCGCGGGACTGGCTGGTGATTCACGTCAAGGTGGGCTTCTCGCCGTCCTATGTCGAAATGCCGCAGGGCTCGGCCATTTTCAGCCGCGCGGCCGAATTGCAGGCGCTGAACCTGCAGGGCGAGGGCACCGCCTTCCATCCGGAGCTGGATGTGCGTCCAGAAGACGCGGTGGTCGCCAAGCACCGGGTCAGCCCCTTCTACGCCACCGGCCTGGAAGCGGTACTGCGCGCGCAGCGCATCGAGCGCTTGGTGGTGGCCGGCGTCAGCAGCACCTGGGCGGTGCAGGCCGCCGCGCGCGACGCGCACGACCGCGACTACCGCGTGCTGGTGTTGGAGCCCGCCTGCGCGGCAGCCAGCGAGGAGGAGCACCAGATGTCGATGCGGCAGCTGGCGGCGATCGCCGGCATCGTCACGCAGGAGCAGCTGGAGGCCTTGTGATCGCCGCGCTGGCCCGGCACTGCGACGGCTACCTGGCGCCGCGGTCTGTCGCCCTGCTGCTGCCGGCGCTGGGCATGGCGCTGATCGACGGCGACCCGCGCTGGCTGAGCGGCGGCATGCTGGCGGTGTGCTGCCTGATCGCGATGGAGCGCGGCCGGCTGGATGCGTCGTCTAGTTTGCTCCAGGCGCTGTCCGCGCTGGGCGGCGCCTTGCTCCTGGCCTGGCTGTGGCGCTGGCCCGCGTGGTTCGCGCTGGCTTGCGGGCTGGCCGCGGAGCTGGGGTGCCGGCTGGGCCGCCGCCGCGCCGCCTGGCGCTCGGTCGCCAATTTCACTTTCATCCCGGCCTTGTATCTGGGCTATGAGATGGCCGAACGGGGCGCGTCCGCGTCGGCCGAGCTGCCTTGGCTGGCCGGCGGCGCGCTGGCCGCCTGGGCGTTGCACCTGCTGGCCGGCCGCCGCGGCGGCGCCGAGCGCAAGCCGGGCGAGTCGCCCGCATTCGGGCTGGCTTTTGTTTGCGTCGGGGTGCTGGCCTGGTGGGCGGCGGCCAGCCGTTTGCCGTACGGCCAGTGGCTGGTGTGGTCGGCCGCCAGCGTCTGCGTGGGCGGCTGGGCCGCGGTGCGGAGCAAGAGCTGGCAACGCGTCAGCGCCGCCCTGATCGGCGTGCCTTGCGGCGTGGCGCTGGGACTGGCCTTGAGCGACAGCGCGCCGCTGGCCTGGGCGATGGCCGCGGCGGGGATGCTCAGCCTGACGCTGTTCCGCGCCTACCGTCCCGCCTTCGCCGCCCGTAGCATGCTGGCAGCCGCGCACCTGACGCTGGTTGGCGGCCTGGGCCTGGCGCGCTTGCTGGATGTCGGCGCGGCCGCGGCGCTGGTGTTGCTGGTGTTGGCTGTCGGTGGCTGGCTGGCGTCGCCGCGTTGAACCGCCGCGCTTACGCCGGCTGCATCGGGCGCGGTTGTTGCTGTTCCAGCCGGCGCGTCATCATTTCCTCGGCCAGCGGGCTGCCCAGCAGATAGCCTTGCATCGCTTCGCAACCCAGCGTCTGCAGGAAGCGCTGCTGGTTTTCGTTTTCCACGCCTTCGGCCAGCGTTTCCATGCTCAGCGCGCGGGCCAGGTTGACGATGGCGCTGACGATGGCGGCGTTTTCCTCGTCGCCGGGCAGGTCGCTGATGAAGGAGCGGTCTATCTTCACCACGTCCGGCGCGAAGCGCTTCAGGTAGGCGAGGCTGGAGTAGCCGGTGCCGAAGTCGTCTATCGCCAGCCGCACCCCCATCGCCTTGATCACCGCCAACTGGCGCGATGCCAGGTCGGCATCGGCCATCAGCGTGCTCTCTGTGACTTCGAGTTCCAGGCAATGGCCGGGCAGCGCGTGCCGTTGCAGCGCCTCGCGCACGTCGTCGATGAAGTCGTGCCGCATCAGCTGGTGGGCGGAGACGTTGACCGCCACCCGCATCGGCGCCAGTCCGGCATGCAGCCACAGGCTGGCCTGGCGGCAGGCCTGGTCCAGCACCCAGCGGCCCAGCGGCACGATCAGGCCGGTGTCCTCGGCCACCGGGATGAAGCGGCCGGGCATGATCAGGCCCTCGTCAGGATCGCGCCAGCGCAGCAGCGCCTCGCAGCCCAGCAGCCTTTGTCCGGCCATGTCGTATTGCGGCTGGTAGACCAGGTACAGCTGTTCCTGCTCCATCGCCCGCCGCAGCCGGTTTTCCATCAGCAGCCGCTCGGCCACCTGGGTGTTCATCTCGCGGGTGTAGAAGCGGAAAGTGTTCCGGCCGTGCGCCTTGGCGTGGTACATCGCCAGGTCGGCGTTCATCAGCAGGGTCTGGATGTCGCTGCCGTCGTCCGGCATCAGGCTGATGCCTATGCTGCAGCCGACCACCAGCGAATGCTCGCCGATCTGGAATGGCTGCTGGATGGTGCGCAGGATGCGCTCGGCGATCTGGGCCGCCTCGCCGGGCTGGTTGATGGACGGCAGGATCAGCACGAATTCGTCGCCGCCGGTGCGGCCGACGGTGTCCAGGCCGCGCACCGCGCCGGCCAGCCGCCGCGCCACCTCTTTCAGCAGCTCGTCGCCGGCGCAGTGGCCCAGGGTGTCGTTGATGTTCTTGAAGTGATCGAGGTCGACGAACAGCACCGCCAGCTGGTTGTGCTGCAGCTCGGCCTGGCGTATCGCCTGGTGCAGGCGGTCGTTGACCAGCACGCGGTTGGGCAGGTCGGTCAGCGCGTCGTATTCGGCCATGTGCTGGACCCGCGCTTCCTGCTCCTTGCGCTCGGAGATGTCGGTGAACAGCGCGACGAAGTGGCTGATCTCGCCCTGCGCGTCCAGAAGCACGCTGATGTTGACCCAGCAGGGGAAGTGCTCGCCGCTCTTGCGCCGGTTCCAGATCTCGCCCGACCACTGGCCGCGCTGCTGCAGCGTCTGCCACATTTGCTGGAAGAAGGCCGGCTCGTGGCGGTCGGAGAACAGCATTGAGGCTTTGAGGCCGCGGACCTCGGCTTCGCCGTAGCCGGTGATGTGGCCGAAGGCGCGGTTGGCGGTGAGGATGCGGTTGTCCGGATCGGAGATCAGGATGGCCTCGTTGCTGGATTCGAATACCTGGGCGGCCAGCCTGAGCTGGCGTTCGGCCTGGCGGCGGCCGCTGATGTCGCGCGCGGTGGCGCACAGGTAGGCGTCGCCCTGGTAGTTGAGCTGGTTGATCGTGACTTCCAGGCAGCGCTCGGACTCGCCGGCGCCCTCCATCGTTTCGAAGGTGAGCGGGTAGCCGCCGCCGGGATGGCGGAACAGCGCGTCCGCCAGTTGCGGCGCTTGCCGCAGCGCCTGGTTGCAGTACACCACTTCGCCGCGGCTGTTGCGCAGCGCCACCAGCTCGGTGGCGTTGTCGATCATGAAATGGCTGAGCTTCAGCTCCCGCGCCTGCTCCTTCAGCGACAAATGGCTCTGCGCCAGATCCTGCTGGTAGCGCCGCACCAGCGCGCCGACCCAGCGCACGAAGTACCAGCACAGCAGGCCGGCGAACAGCATCGCCACCAGGGTCATGCCCAGCGTGGCGAGGATGCGTTCGGCCAGCCGGCCCTTCAGCCGCTGGGCGGCGCGCAGGCTGTCGTCCCGTATCGTCTGCACCTTGACGCTGGTGACCAGGGTCCAGTCCCAGCCCGGCAACTGGCGGCTGTAGGCGAGATAGCTGTCGGAGGCCAGGCCGGCGTCGTCCTGCTGGCTGTATTCGACGAAGCCGCCGTGCTTGCCCAGCTGCACCAGCTGTTCGACGCGGGCGCGCTCGGCGGCGGGCAGCTTGAGGTAGGGTTTGCCGACCAAGGCCGGCCGGGTCGGGTACAGGCGGATGATGCCGCCGCCGTCCACGATCATCAGCTCGCCGCCGGCCTGGCCGGCGCGCATCCGCGCCAAGGTGTCCAGGCCTTGTTGCTGCAACGCGGCTTCGACATTGCTGATGTATTCGCCGCTGCCGATCAGCCAGTTGTAGCGTGGAAAGCGGCGGGCGTAGGTGATCTTGTCGTCCATGCGGCCGGCGCCGGGCAGATACCAGCGGTAGGCGGAGAAGCCGCGGCCGGCGGCGTTGTCCACCGAGTCCAGCAGGCCCCGCATGATGCGGCGGCCGCGGTCGTCGCGGTTGTCCAGCAGCGATTGGCCTTCGCGCTCGGGCGCGGTGGGCAGCAGCACGCAGCGGCCGTTCAGGGTGTCGATGAAGAAATAGCCGCGGCCGTCGAAGTAGCGCAGCGGCCGCAGCGCCTCTACGATCAGCTGCTGCACCTGCCGGGGGCTCTGGCGGGCATGCTCGCGGCGCCAGATGGCGTCGGCCAGGCTCCAGGCCTGGTCCACCTGCTCGCGCAGTTGGTGGCGCATGGTGTCATTGGTGCGCTCCCGCAGCGCCGACAGCAGCAGCGCGGCGTGGTCGGCGTAGGCTTGCAGGCCGTCGCGCGCGCGCGCGGTCGCTTCCTGTTCGATGTTTTGCCGCCCGGATTGGAAATCGCGCCAGCTCATCATCAGGAAATAGCTGGCCAGGGTCAGCGCCAGCGCGAACACGATGGCCAGGGTGCCGGACAGCTGCAGGCGCGACAGCCGGGCGGGATTCCATTCCATCACGATCTCTGGACTTCGAAAAGGGATGGTCAGTATACGGGATTATCCTGAATGTCATGAAAAATTGTCAGGCGGCGATATCCAATTTCCGTTAAAATCGCGCTCGGGAGTTGGCCAGGCAATCGCCGCGTTCGCAAGGACGGGGAGGAAAGTCCGGGCTCCATAGAGCAGGATGCCGGTTAACGACCGGGCGCCGCGAGGCGACGGAAAGTGGAACAGAGAGCTGAACCGCCGATGGCCGGACTTGTCGACCGCAAGGTCGACAAAGTCTTTTTTCGGGGCTTGCCCCGGAAAAACCCGCAAGGGCGGATCAGGCAAGGGTGAAAAGGTGTACCGGGAGGCGCAAGCCGGCCCGGACGGGCGGGGAAACCCGCTTGCGGTAAGAGCGCACCGCGGACGTGGCGACACGGACGGCAGGCTAAACCCCATCCGGAGCAAGACCAAATAGGGGGGCGCTAACGTGGCTCGCGTTGTCCCCGGGTAGGTTGCTTGAGCCTGTCGGCAACGGCAGGCCTAGAGGAATGATTGTCCAACGACAGAACCCGGCTTATCGGCTGACTCCCACCCCATTCCTTATTCCTTCCGGACGCGATTACTCGCGGCTATCGAATCTGCTTAAAAAATAAGCAAAAACTTTTCCCGCCCGGCGAAAATCGCTATACAATACCGACCCTTCCCAGCCATTACCCGTAATTTATTTGTCATGCAGATAGGACCGTACCAACTGAAAAACCGGCTGATCGTGGCGCCGATGGCCGGGGTGACGGACAGGCCTTTCCGCATGCTGTGCAAACGGCTGGGGGCGGGGATGGCCGTGTCCGAGATGATCACCGCCAACAAGGCCTTGTGGACCACGCCCAAGACGCTGCGCCGCGCCAACCATGAAGGCGAGGTCGAGCCCATCGTGGTGCAGATCGCCGGCGGCGAGCCGCAGATGCTGGCCGACGCGGCCCGGCTCAACGTGGAGCACGGCGCGCAGATCATCGACATCAATATGGGATGTCCGGCGAAGAAGGTGTGCAATGTGGCGGCCGGTTCGGCGCTGCTGCGAGACCTGGACAATGTCGGCCGCATCCTGGAGGCGGTGGTGAAGGCGGTGGACGTGCCGGTGACGCTGAAGACCCGCACCGGCTGGAGCCGGGAGGTGAAGACGGCGCTGGCGGTGGCGAAGATGGCCGAGGACGCCGGCATCGCCGCGCTGGCGCTGCATGGCCGCACCCGCGAGGACATGTACCGCGGCGACGCCGAGTACGACACGATACGCGCGGTGAAGCAGGCGGTGTCCATCCCGGTGGTGGCCAACGGCGACATCGACTCGCCCGAGAAGGCCCGCCGGGTGCTGGACTACACCGGCGCCGACGCGATCATGATAGGCCGCGCGGCGCAGGGGCGGCCGTGGATCTTCCGCGAGATACAGCATTATCTGGACACCGGCGAGACGCTGCCGCCGCCGACCGTGGACGAGATACGCGCGCTGATGCTGGAGCATCTGGACGAGCTTTACGGTTTTTACGGCGAGTACTCGGGCTGCCGCATCGCCCGCAAGCACATCGCCTGGTACACCAAGGGCCTGGCCGGCGGCAACGCCTTCCGCCAGCAGATGTACAAGCTGGAGAGCACCGACGAGCAGCGGCTGGCGGTGGGTGAGTATTTCTCCAGGCTGGGCGACGCCGGCGATCGTCTAAGCTATGTAGTCGAGGATGAGGACAAGTTGGACCGCGACGGCGGCGCCGTGGCGGAGGGAGAGGCATGCGGCGCTTGACGCCGCGGCCTGGTGGGGACCCGACTTCTGGATACCAATAACAAGATGCAAAACAACGATCACATATCGCAGTCGGTGCGGCTGGCGATGGAGCAATACTTTCGCGACCTGGACGGCGAGGCGCCGTCGGCGATCTACGACATGGTGCTCGCCTGTGTCGAGAAGCCGCTGCTGGAGGTGGTGCTGATACACACCCAGGGCAACCAGACGCGAGCAGCGGAGTTGCTGGGATTGAACCGCAACACGCTGCGCAAGAAGATGAAGTCGTATGATTTGATTTGAAGATAACCGGCCACACCGTAACAGGGTGGCCGGTTTTTTTTGCCCCTCCCGCGCGGCGGGAGGCGGGGATTCGATGGACAGGCTGCCGATTGCTAAAGTTGAAATCTCGCCGATGCGCGTCGTCGGCGGCCTGGGCCGGGTTTTTATTGTGTTCATCCATAGCCAAAGCGGTAGAGAAACATGACCAAGATCGAACGAGCGCTGATCAGCGTGTCCGACAAGAGCGGCGTGCTGGAATTCGCCAGGGAGCTGTCCGCCCTGGGCGTGCACATCCTGTCCACCGGCGGCACCGCCAAGCTGCTGCTGGAAGCCGGCCTGCCGGTGACCGAAGTGTCCGATTACACCGGCTTCCCGGAAATGCTGGACGGCCGCGTCAAGACGCTGCATCCCAAGGTGCACGGCGGCATCCTGGGCCGGCGCGACCTGCCCGAGCATGTGGCGACGATGGCCGAGCACGGCATCGGCAATATCGACCTGGTCTGCGTCAATCTCTATCCGTTCGAGGCCACCATCGCCAATCCGGACTGTTCGCTGGAGGACGCGATCGAGAACATCGACATCGGCGGCCCGACCATGGTGCGCTCTGCGGCCAAGAACTGGGCCCACGTCGCCATCGTCACCGACAGCGCCGACTACCCGGCGCTGGTGGGCGAGCTTAAGGCCAGCGGCGGCAAACTGGCCAAGGCCACCCGTTTCGAGCTGGCCAAGAAGGCCTTCACCCACACCGCCGCCTATGACGGCGCGATCTCCAACTACCTGACCAGCCTGGCCGACGGCGTGGTGGCGGGCAAGCCCGAGCGCGTCGCCTTCCCGAACCGCCTGAACGCCCAGTTCATCAAGGTGCAGGACATGCGCTACGGCGAGAACCCGCACCAGGCCGCCGCCTTCTACCGCGATCTGGACCCAGCTGCAGGCAGCATCGCCCACTATCAGCAGCTGCAGGGCAAGGAACTGTCGTACAACAATATCGCCGACGCCGACGCCGCCTGGGAGGCGGTGAAGACCTTCGACGATACCGCCTGCGTCATCGTCAAGCACGCCAATCCCTGCGGCGTGGCGGTCGGCCCGGACACGCTGGCCGCTTACAAGCTGGCCTTCGCCACCGACACCACCAGCGCCTTCGGCGGCATCATCGCCTTCAACCGCCCGGTGGACGCGGCGACGGTGGAGGCCGTGACCGGCCAGTTCCTGGAAGTGCTGATCGCGCCGTCCTTCACCGAGGAAGCCAAGGCCATCATCGCCGCCAAGAAGAACGTGCGCGTGCTGGAGATTCCGCTGCAGGCCGGCGCCAACCGTTTCGAGCTGAAGCGCGTCGGCGGCGGCGTGCTGGTGCAGACGCCGGACATCCGCAACGTCGGCCTGGACGAATTGCGCGTGGTCAGCAAGCGCCAGCCGACGCCGAAGGAAATGTCGGACCTGCTGTTCGCCTGGCGCGTGGCCAAGTACGTCAAGTCCAACGCCATCGTGTTCTGCAAGGATGGCCAGACCGCCGGCATCGGCGCCGGCCAGATGAGTCGCGTCGACTCCACCCGCATCGCCGCGCGCAAGGCGCAGGACGCCGGTTTGAGCCTGGCCGGCGCGGTGGCGGCGTCCGACGCCTTCTTCCCGTTCCGCGATGGCATCGACGTCATCGCCGAGCAGGGCATCAAGGCCATCATCCAGCCGGGCGGCTCGATGCGCGACGAAGAAGTGTTCGCCGCCGCCGACGAGCACGGCATCGCGCTGGTGCTGACTGGCGTGCGCCATTTCCGCCACTGACAACAGCCGGCAAGCCGCCGCGTCCCGACGGAAACGGCGGTAATGAAACCGACTTGGCGCTATGCTATTCAGGTAGGCGCCAACAGGCGGCGGCTTAGGGCCGCCGCCCCACACAATAGAATGGAAACCCGATGAAAGTTCTCGTGATCGGCTCCGGCGGCCGCGAGCACGCGCTGGCCTGGCGCATTGGCAAGTCCAAGCGCGTGTCCAAGGTCTTTGTCGCGCCGGGCAACGCCGGCACCGCGCAGGACGCGAATCTGACCAATATCCCGGCCAACGGCGTGGCCGAGTGGCTGGCTTTCGCCAAGGAAGAGAAGATCGACCTGACCGTGGTCGGCCCCGAGGCGCCGCTGGCCGCCGGCGTGGTGGACGCCTTCCGCAACGAGGGCCTGAAAGTGTTCGGCCCGACGCAGTACTGCGCGCAGCTGGAAAGTTCGAAGGACTTCGCCAAGGCCTTCATGCAGAGCCACGGCATTCCCACCGCCGGCTACCAGACCTTCACCGACGCCGCGGCCGCGCATGGCTACGTCGACGGCAAGGGCGCGCCCATCGTGATCAAGGCCGACGGCCTGGCCGCCGGCAAGGGCGTGGTGGTGGCGATGACGCTGGACGAGGCGCACGCCGCCATCGACGACATGCTGCTGGGCAACAAGATGGGCGATGCCGGCAGCCGCGTGGTGATCGAGGATTTCCTGGTGGGCGAGGAAGCCAGCTTCATCGTGATGGTGGACGGCGAGCACGTGCTGCCGATGGCCACCAGCCAGGACCACAAGCGGCTGCTGGACCACGACCAGGGGCCGAACACCGGCGGCATGGGCGCTTACAGCCCGGCGCCGGTGGTGACGCCCGAGGTGCACAACCGCGTGATGCGCGAAATCATCCAGCCGGTGGTGCAGGGCATGAAGAAGGACGGCCATCCGTATACCGGCTTCCTGTACGCCGGGCTGATGATAGACGACGAGGGCCACCCCAGGGTGATCGAGTTCAACTGCCGTTTCGGCGACCCGGAAACCCAGCCCATCATGGCGCGCCTGAAAACCGACTTCACCGTGTTGCTGGACGCCGGCGTCAACGGCAGGCTGGACAAGGTGGAAGCCGAGTGGGACCGCCGCGTCGCCTTGGGGGTGGTGCTGGCCGCCGCCGGCTATCCTGACGCGCCGCGCAAGGGCGACGCTATCCACGGCATCCCCGCCGAGAGCGAGGACGGCATCGTGTTCCATGCCGGCACCGCGTTCGACGAGCAGCATCAGCTGCGCGCCAGCGGCGGCCGGGTGCTGTGCGCGGTGGGGCTGGGCGACAGCGTCAAGATGGCGCAGGGCAGGGCCTACCAATTGGCCGACGCCATCGAGTTCGCCGGCAAGCAGTTCCGCCGCGACATCGGCGCGCGGGCGATCGGGCGCAAGCACTGATCGCTTGGCTCGACAATGAAACAGCGTCCGTCCGGACGCTGTTTTGCTTTGGACAGCGCTCTTTATCTTTCCCTACAATGGTGGCGCGCTCAAAAAAATAGGAAGAAACGATGATCTTGGTGACTGGCGGCGCCGGTTATATCGGCAGCCATACTTGCGTTAAATTATTGGAGGCCGGCCATGAGCTGGTGGTGTTGGACAATCTGTGCAACAGCAAGGAAGAGGCGCTGCGGCGGGTACAGGCGTTGGCCGGCAAGCCGCTGACTTTCATCCAGGGCGATATCCGCGACGAGGCGGCGCTGAATGAAGCGTTCCGCCATCCCATCGACGCGGTGATCCATTTCGCGGGTTTGAAGGCCGTAGGCGAATCGGTGGCCAAACCGCTGGAGTATTACGAGAACAATGTCAGCGGCACGCTGGCGCTGCTGCGCGCTATGAAGCGCCATGGCGTGAACCGGCTGGTGTTCAGCTCCTCCGCCACCGTTTACGGCAATCCGGCCAGCACGCCGATCACCGAGGATTTTCCGCTGTCGGCGACCAATCCTTACGGCCGCAGCAAGCTGATCGTCGAGGACATGCTGCGCGATTTCGCCAAGGCGGAACCGGAATGGCGGATCGCGTTGCTGCGTTATTTCAATCCGATCGGCGCGCACGAGAGCGGCGATATCGGGGAAGACCCGAACGGCATCCCGAATAATCTGATGCCTTTCATCACCCAGGTCGCCAGCGGCAAGCAAGCTTGCCTGAAGGTATTCGGCAATGATTATCCTACCCATGACGGCACCGGCGTACGCGACTACATCCATGTGGTGGACCTCGCCGTCGGCCATGTGAAGGCCGTGCAGGCATTGCACGGGCAACCCGGTTTGTTGACGGCGAATCTGGGCACGGGCAAGGGATACTCGGTGCTCGACATGGTGAAGACCTTCGAGCGCGTCAACGAAGTGGCCGTGCCGCACGAGATCGTCGCGCGCCGCCCGGGCGACATCGCGGAGTGCTGGGCCAACCCGGCCGCCGCCGAGCGCCTGCTGGGCTGGCGAGCTGAAAAGGGCCTGGAAGAAATGTGCCGCGATAGCTGGCGCTGGCAGAGCCGGAACCCGGCGGGTTTTCCATAAATGAAAATGGTCCGGCAATGCCGGACCATTTTTTATGCTGATATAGCTTAGAAATCGTAGCGGGCGTTGAATGTCAGCACATGGTCCACATTTTCCTTGTGCTTGTGGTGGCCTAGCTTGGAGTCGCCGTACCCGACTTCGAACGACAATTTCTTGTAGCCTACCGATACAAAGGGCAGGGCAGCGAAGCCATTGTGGTCGGAACCGTTTAGATAGCCGCCGTAGATGCCCAGCCCCATCTTGAAGTCACCTGCCACGTTGAAATCCTTGCGCCACCCGGCGGCAGCGTAGTACGCGGTTTTTTTAGCGGAGTCGCGATAAACGGCGCCGCGAACAATGGGCCGGCCCCATGGATATTCCTGAGGCGACCACTCCGCGCCCAGTCCGGGATTGAACTGCTCGAAATCGCAATTGTGCTTGTGGCTATTGCAGCCGTAATGTTTGGAGGCGAAAGGGACCAGCAGCGATACGTCGGCCAATGCCGGAAGAGCGGGGAGCAACAGAGCGGCGAACAACGCGGAACGAACGGACATCTAGACACTCCATTATTGTGGGTTATGGCATCTGACAGTAATCAAATTCACAATTTGTGTAAATAATTGGCATGTAATTTTATTTTTACATATATTTTTAAATTATAAGACGAATTTGACTTATTGCCTGCAGAGAGGTTTTGGCTCAAGTTTTGGCAACGCATCGTGTTTTACCCGCTGTTTTTAGGTTGGCCACAGACGGCCTAGCCATTCCCACAGAGCAGTGATTTCTGCAGCCTCGTCCAGCTCAATAAGGAAAACCGTTGTCAGAGAGAGCAATAGGGGCGCAAAGGCAGATGTGAAAGAACGCCGGCGTGTTTGGCGAGGCAGCCAGTGCGATTCGCCGAAAAAAGCGCCGTTGAGCTGGGTGTGTCTGATCAGATAGGAGCGCAGCTTGCCATACAACTCTCGTTGCGGCGGTTGACACTCTCGCCAGAAACGATCCAACCCATGTTGGAAAGTCAGCCCCTCCATGTCATACAGCGCGCGCCCCATGACCGCCAGAGGCTTGCCGTGGTGCAGAGCGGACAAGCCGACGGTACTGTTGACGGTGACCACGCCCAGGCTCTGCTTCAACAAGGAAGGCAGATGCGCGTCGTGCAGGTAATGTACCCTGTCGGCGATGCCGGCTTTCTGCGCTAAACCTTCGATCAAATGACGGTAATTGCGGTGGCCGCGGTCCATAGGGTGGTGTTTCAGCACCAGATGCCGATCCGAGGGAGCGTGGCGCGCGAAGGATGAAATGACGTCGTCGATGAAATCCGTCACGTCTCTATAGTGGCTGTGATTCAGAATCTGGCTGTCGTTGAAGACCTGCAATGCCGTCAGGTAATAGCCTTGCCCGGGGCCGGACAGCACGCGCCGGGTGATGGCGCGCTCGCTTAGCCGATAACACTGCTTGCGCCAGCCGGAACGCAGCCATAGCGCGCATTCGCGGAACGGGGAGAAATCCTTGTGGTGCTGGTAATGAGGATATCGCCGTCTCCATAGCCAGCCGGCGGCGTAATAACTGATGGCGGTGTACGCCATCCTGCGGAATGATGGCTGAGTTGGCCGGGGTGCGGGGGAGTCGCTGGGCTCATGCTTCAGAATGGCGGCCGGATCGTCTGCCAATTTCGAATAAGCGTTGACGCCACCGGACTCAAGGGTGACATAGTCTGGACGCAGATAACCTTCCTCGAAGGCATAGAAGGCCAGTTTCCGGTCTCGGCAAAGCTCGGCGGCGATGCGATGATAGCGGCGGCAGTCGCCAAAGCAGACCACGCCATCGATTTGCTTGTCTTGTAGAAACAAGGTCAGCCAGGCCGCGAAGTTTTCCTGTCGGCCATCGTAGTCGGTGCTTGGCAGGCGGCGATGATAGAGCCTGTCGCCGCCATTGAAATTGATCTTGTGGACGGCGACGCCATTGTCGCGTAGCCAATCGGACAGGGCATTGAAAAAGGGCCCCATCGGCCCCTGCAGCAGCAGCAGCCGGCGGTGTCTGAGCAAAGGTTGGGCGGCAAGCATGGTTCTTTTGATGTTTTATGGTCAGCGAAGGGTGCGCAGCAAGCCGCGCGCTTTGCGCCATTGACGGGCCAGCCAGCGGGTTGAGACATAGTTTGCATGGTCGCAGGCTTTTTGCCGACGCAAATATTCCACAACCACTTCCACGCGGGCGAAGCCATCGTGACCGGGAATCGTATAGCGGGGGTAGGCGATCAATGCGCCGTAGACCAACTGGTCCAAAGTCAGCCGGCGCTGGCGGTGCGGGAGCGGCAGCCGGTCAACGGTGAGCCCCCATCCTGCATAGAACGGACTGCCGTAGCAGTGAACTCTTTTGCCCTGAAGCAAGGCTTCGAATCCTGCCTGAGAGGTCATGGTATGGATCTCATCTGCCGCCGCCAGGCAGTCGGCAATGTCTGCTCCCGTGGCGACCTGATCGGCCAATCGGGCTAGCTCGCTGGCAGGGACCATGCCTTGGCGGTTGCCGGATACGACGTCAGGATGCGGTTTGTAGATCAGCCAGGCATCCGGGCGAAGTTGCCGGGCCTCACGCAGTAGCTCAAGGTTGCAGCGTATCTCCGGCGAGGCTTCGCGGATCGAGGCGTCATCTTCCACCTGTCCCGGCACCAGCACTACGGTTTTGCCCGCGGCTTCCGCGGGAACCTGGAAACCGCCCCCCACGTTGTACTTGCTGAGCTTCAACTCGACCAACTGTTGCCTGAGACGCGCCGCACGCGTGATTTGCCAATCATCAAGCTGCAGCGTGTTGAGCAAGCGCTCAAGGTCGGAGCCTGAATGCGGTGAGTAGTACAGGCCGCCGCGGTCCACCACCAGCGACATCGGGGGCATCAAGTTGGAGCCGAGACCGACCGAGCGCAGAAAGCCATCCTCCATTCTGAGCAAAGGCAGGCCACGCTGCGCCGCCCATTCGGCGATATCCGGCTGCATGCCCCAAACCACCAGCTTGCTGTCCGGCGGCAAGGCGGCGGGCAGCTTGTCTAGTCTGGAAATGAAACGCAGGCGGTTGTCCGGCGTCTTGAGAAAGGGCCAGACAGCTGCCCGCTTCCACAAGCTCATGCCCACGCACCAGAGCGTCCCGCTGGTCTGTTCCCGTAGTTCCCGGTTCTGTCGAATCCATTCCGCAACGTCAAAGAAGGTGCCTGGCTGGCCGGTCTCCGGATGAATGTAACGGGCGTATTGCAGATAGGCTGCGTGGAACAGCTCTTCCAGCGTGCAGCGCCGCTGGCGCCGCTCGCTCAGCTTGGGCATGTCGGGATGGCGGTCGTCGGTCAATCCCCAGCCGGCATACCAAGGCATGCCGAAGCACACGACCTTGCAGCCGGCGATCAACGCTTCGAAACCCATGTGAGAGGTGACGGTATAAACGATATCAACTTGGGAAAGCAGCGATTGCGGACAGATGTCTTCGGCCAGCAGCCGTGCGTCTTCTGGCACCTGTGGCAGATAGCCGCGCTTCTTGCCTGCGAGAACATCCGGGTGGGTCTTGATCCATACTTCAGCATACGGATGTTCCCGGCGGGCAACTGCCAGCATTTGTTCAAATGAGGCCTTGTGTGCTCCTCCAAGGCGTACGGAAATATCTCCTTCGGTTTGATCCAGCACTAATACGCGAACACTACGGCCTTGCTCTGGTTGGACAAACGGTGGTGCGTGATTATATTTCGACAGGCGGTGATGTCTGATCCACATTAAGCCTCTGGCTGCATTCGGAATCGACGCGACTGATAATGGGCCAGCGTTCAGAGTTTGCTCCAGTCGAGAAGGGCAAGTGGCATCGTAATAGATGCCGATATCGTCCAGTACGATGGATAGAGGGAAAGCACCATCAACACCCAGCCCCAAGGAGCGGAGAAATCCATCTTCCAGCGACCAGTAGGGGAGCGAGAGCGAGTGGGCAAGTGTTTGCGCGTGGAGAGACGATGGCCGCAATCCCCAACCCGCTACCGCAACCAATCTAGCTGTATTACGCACCCACGGGCTACGTATGTACCGCACTGGCAAGCCGATCAGGGCTGTCAGATGCGGAATGCGAGCGATGCCCGCGGATCTTATTGCGATCATTGTATGGACTTGTTTATTAGTAGTACAGGTCGCCATATTCCAAGACCGCATCGACATGAGTAAGCACCAGATGTATGTATGCCTTGTTGTAATTGCGGATGAATATGGAGAACCTGCGTTTCTATCCCAGAAAATTTAATATGATGAAGAGCAATTGCATCATTTTGAAGTTAGAGGTCTTTAGCCATATTAAAAATGGAAAGTACCCAATGATCGGTGGTGTATTTTTTTACTGCAGATCTTATCTCCTCTCTATCTTCTTTGAATATTTTTCTGTGATAAATATCATTGATATGCTTAACCGCAGCTTCAGTGTCAGCAATATGCCATTTTTTGTCGTATTGGAATGTCGCGCATCCTTTTGATGCTGAAAGTTTTTTCTCCAGAAACTTAACTACGCCAACATCAGTGCTGACAACATTTATTCCTAGTGATAAAGCTTCAATCGCACTTACTGGTCCACCTTCGCACCTAGCAGAAATGAGCAAAATGTCCATATCCGAATAGACTTTTGGATAGTCTTTATATGTAATATTTTTATCTCGAGCATAATACTTATAGTCTATTTCATAGGCATCGAACTGACTTGTTAGCTCTTCCCAATTCTGTCCCAAAATATGTAATTCAAAGTCTATTCCTATTGCTTTTAGGCGTAGCGAAATATCTAGACATAGATCGCCACCTTTTCGATAACCCTTTGGCTCAGCGAGTGAGCTTTTTTTCAATAAGTCTTTATTTGTTGTTCCATAGGCCCTTCCTACAAAACCAATATTCAATTTGGATTTTGCGGGCTTTTCTGAAGTTTTCCAGAAATTCGAGGTAAATACATTGTCGTCATACCCAATTGGTATGAATGTGAAGTTGTTTTTATTGGCGATAGAATACGATGGGCCATAACATTCTTCGATCTCGCAAACCCCGACAACATGCTTAATTGAAGAAAGGGATTTAGCTAGATTATTATAATTAAATTGATAGAGAGGTTCAAAGCAGGTTCCATGGTGAATTGCAATAGATTTTTTAATTATATCTTCGTGAGTAGGTAACTCTGACTTCATGGAGTCATATGATGACTTATAGTTTTTTGATATTTCTGGATTGTCAATGCCTCTTTCGAGGTAATCCAAATGCCATATTTCCTGTGGGCGCATCCAGATATATGAACTAGCATTTTTTAATGGGAAGTCAGAATGAATACATCCTCTTTTCTCAAATCGCTCGACTAGGTCTTTAAATAAATATGATGGCTTGTAACAAACAATATTAATTACAGAATCGTCACTAATATTGTCTGGCTCATTACTACTTATTTCAGAGAGATAATGTATCTTATCAGCCAGTTTATCCGTAGAAATATATGTTTCTATTGCGAGATTGTTGGAAAAATCTATTTCTAAGGATCTTGTGATTGGTGAAATTAAATTGGCTGAATTTTTGATTAGAAACTCATATATGGCGGGAGTAGAAATATAGTACGAGAGTTTGACACCAATGTCTGAGAACATATCAGACATCATCACATGGTTATTTTTTTCATGTGTAGTTATAACATGTAAGTTATCGGTGCAGATATCCTTCTCAATGAAGGATTCATAAATTGAAGGGAGGGCATCATGTTCACAAAGGGAGAGTGTGCAGTGCTCGGATTTGCTTACTTTCTTGAAAATTCCACCATGTTTGATAATTGGTAGCTTTTCTAGAATATTTTTTTGTTTAATGTCAACTTCGCCTAGCAAAATGCAGAATTTGGCAGCAAGGATTTCATGGATAAAATCAAGATTAATAGTAGAGGCATCAAGAATCAAACCATAAGAAGATAAGTTATGCTTCTTAATTATGTCGGTAATGGTTTTTGTTGCCTCGGTAAATATATTAAATTCTTTTTTGGATATTTTTTTGAAGGAAGAGCGTATGTTGTGGCGTGAGCTTATCTCTTTAGAAAATAGGTGAAAGAGAGGGGAGGTATATTTTTCAGAAATCCCATTATTAATGTATATAGCGATTTTCATTTTATTAACTGTCCAATTTTATTCAAAAGGTTTGATTTGCTATCCAGTAAGAATGCTTTTGGATTTTTTATCAATTTCCTTAATTTTCTCTTGCTGACAGCCCCATAAGGTGAAATGTTAGCTGATGGTTTATTGCGTGTTATTTGGGTTTTATCGCTTGCAATAGATGGTTCTTTTGAATTGGCACGAGAAATTTGATTATGGGAATTCTTATTTTTTGGTATTTTGTGAATGTCGAGTAGTGTTTGAATTTTAATGCTGTCGCTTTCGCCAATTAAGTGTGAAAAGCAGACTGACATGTATTCCCAAAAAAGTGTTAGTTGATCCGTGGTAAGTGCTATAGGTTGTTCTTTAAAAAAAGCATCGATGGTATCAAAATCGTATGTAAATCCATGGTGCCCATAGAAAGGATTTCCAAAGCATGCAATTGGCTTTCCTCTTGCAACCACATCAAATGCTGATTGCGAGTTTAACGTAATCGCATATTTGCAATTGTCAATGAGGCCATGAATTGAATAATCCTCAACTAATGAAATGCGTTCTTGTTGCTCTTGAGGTAAATTTCCTATGAAATTATGTAGTATTTCAAATGTTATGGCGCGCCCTTCAGAATTTTTCCTTTTTTCATAGGGGTGTGTTTTTATAACGATATTTCTTTTCGTACTTGTTAAGAATTTATTTATGAAGTCGATGTAAAATTGTATCGAGTTTTTGTATTTGTTTCTGTCGGATAAAATAGCAAAATCATTGCTGACTTGTGCAATAACTAAGCAATAGTCTTTTTTGTGAAAGGATTGATAAGAAGGCTGAACTACATTTTTATTTTTTGCAAGGCTTAGCTTTTGAATGCTATGGATGTGGTTGGCTTGTTGAGCCAATTTTCTTTTAGTGTAAGATTTACTCTTTAATAATGAGTTATTAGTTATTGATTCATATCTTTTTTCAAAATAAAAATCAGTCCCAGTAAAAAAGTGCTCAGTTATAAAAGAAGGTATTTGGTTGATCTTGGCTATCTCGCAAAAGGCTCTTGTATATATTGTATTTCCGCCAAATGAAATTCCAATGGTTGGTTTCTTTGCGGAAAAACAATCTCTCCAGTGTTCTAGCCAAAACTTGCTGATAAAGCGAAGTTGATTCAGCTTTTCAGGATATTTGGTCATGAAAAATCTGATGGTAGCTTTTTCACAATGTTCGCCAAGTGCTATCCATTCCTCATTGGATGCGCAGATGAAGAGTAATTCAAACTTATATATAGGGTATAAATAAATGCCAAATGATTGTTCATTAATTAAGTCTGAGTGATCATGGATGGAGTGCTCTTGATTATTGCTGGTTGAGTACCTTCCCCAAGAGGATTTTAGTTCTGTATTGGATTGGTCAAATTCATAGAGGATGGAATTATTGTCAAGTGTCTTGAAAAGGGCTGGGAAGTTTTGTTTTTTAAAATTGTGATTGTCTGAAAATAATATCATCATTGATCTCCAATTATCTTGCTAACAATAATCTTTCGTGACTTACCATCGCCATATGGATTTTTTGCCTTTGCCATTCTGTTGTATTCATCTTCGTCATCTATAATTTTTTTAAATTCCTTGATGATAGTCTCCGTATTTGTACCAACTAATCTAACGGTTCCTGCTGCGACTGCTTCAGGTCTTTCTGTGGTATCGCGCATCACGAGAACCGGTTTTCCTAAGGTTGGAGCTTCTTCTTGAATGCCACCAGAGTCAGTTAAAATAATGGTTGCGCGTGACATTATGTAAATAAATGGCAAGTAATCTAGAGGTTCTATTAAGTGTATGTTTGGAATGCCTGTTAGTGCGGCTTTGACTGGAACTTGAATTTTTGGATTCATATGAATCGGATATATGAAGTCAAAATCTTTATATTCATCGGCAAGTTTCTTAATTGCATTGCATATATTTTTAATTCCGTCGCCAAAATTTTCTCGTCTATGTGCCGTGATCAGTACTGATTTTCTTTTTTTGTCAAGAAAAGAGAATTTCTCTTCAATGGAGCGTCTTAAAGTTTCACAATTATTTAATTTTTCAATGGCCATCAATAAAGCATCAATTACAGTATTGCCCGTGATAAATATTTTATCGCTAGGAATATTTTCTTTGAGCAAATTTTCATATGAGCTGATTGTGGGCGCAAAATGTAAATGTGCAATGATGCTGGTAAGTTTTCGATTCCCTTCTTCTGGCCAAGGCGAATAGATGTTGCCTGTTCGCAATCCAGCCTCAATATGAGCGATGTTTATTTGCTTATAAAAAGCAGCAATCGACGCAGCAAAGGTTGTTGTAGTGTCTCCGTGAACCAAAACAGAGTCGGGCTTGAAGTCTTCTAATATTGGAGATAGAGAGGAAATGATGTCGGTGGTAACACTTTGCAGCGTTTGATTTGGTCGCATTATATTCAAATCATAATCTGGTTCTATCTCGAATAATTTTAGGACTTGATCAAGCATTTCTCTATGCTGTCCCGTGACGCAAACACGAGCATCTATTCCCTTTATGCTATTAAGTTCAATAACTAAAGGGGCCATTTTAATTGCTTCAGGCCGAGTGCCGAAAATAGTTAGTATGCGCATATATATATCTTTAAAGGTCTAAAATAACTTTTGCCGCTACGGCGATCTGGTACAGAATCTGGGTGATGCCGCGGGTGACCTCGATGTTTTTGCTGTCTATCTTGGGCATCACCATCACTTCGTCGCCGGCGGCGACTTTGGCGCGTTCGCTGACGGGCAGCGCCTCGCCGTTCTGTTTCATGAGAACCAGGCGGGATTTGTCGGCGCTCTGGTTGTAACCGCCCACTTGCTCCACGTAGTCGCCCACGTTCAGTCCCGACTGCCAGCTGACGGCATTGGGGAACAGCACATCGCCATGGACCATGACCACGCTGGTTTTTTCCGGTATCCGGATCACGTCGCCGTCTTCCAGCAGGGTGGTTTGCAGGGCTTTTTCGTTCAGCACGACCTGGCCCTTGGGCTCGACTTTGCCGGCCTTGGCGACGAAGCGCTCAATCAGCTCGGCTTCGCGGGTGCGCAGCTCGGACTCCTCCTTGGTGGAGGAGCGGGCGGAAAAGGCGGTTTCCTGGAGTTTTTGCAAGGACAGGGCCAGCATGGCTTTCTGGCGTTCGGCCACCGACTTGCGGAACAACTGGATGGAATCGGTTTGCGACATGCTGTTGGAGCGGACCTTTGCCAATACGTCAGCCATCGTCGCGCCATAGGGCAGCACGATGGCGTGCTCGCCGGAATGCGCCCCTTCCACGCGGACCTGGATCGTTCCGGCATAGCGGTCGGCAGTCACGGTCAGCTGATCGCCGTCATTCAGCGTGACGCTGCCGGCGCCGGCGAGAGGGTAGTATTCGCTGGTTTTTGCGCTGCCTTGCCGCCGAGTGATGCTGATATGGGTGGCGCCGGGTTTGGGGCGCGCCATGGCCAGCGCGTCATGGACGCTGATCTGGTTTTTGCCGAACTCGAAGTCGTTGACGTTGTATACCTCGCCGTTGACGGCGAAGGTGTGCTGGCGCGGGCCGACGATGATTACGTCGCCATCGGAAAATTGCACCAGATCCAGTTTGCCATTCAGCAGGAAGTCATAAAGGTTCAGATGCTTACGAAGGGTGTCGCCGCGGCGGATCGAGATGTCGACATAGCTGCCGCGCTCGGCGTCCACGCCGCCGGCTTTATCCAGGTAGCTCAGCACGCTGTCGGCCGCGATCCCGCCATACAGGCCGGGTTGCTTGACGAAGCCGGTGACGAAGACTTTCACCGGTTGGGCGATGTCCAGCGAGGCGTAGGCGTGGACATTGGCCTTGTATACGCGGCGCACGTGATTGGAGAGGACCGTGTTGAGTTCGCCGTTGCGCACGCCGGACACGGTGACGGGGCCGATATTGGGGACGAAGATATTGCCTTGCGGATCGACGGCCAGCTGGCCCTCGTACATGAAGGCGCCCCACAGGCGCAAGGAGATGCGGTCGCCGATGCTGATCTGATAGTCGGGGTTGAAGCCGATGCCGGCGCTGTGGCGGAAGGTACCGCCGAACAGCTGCGAGCCGAACATGCGGCTGGGCGCTTGCACCGGGACTTGCGGTTCCGCGGCCGCCTGCGGCGCGGCGGGCAGGGGCGTGGTCGACGCGCTTTTGATCGCGGCTACGGCGGCGGCATCGGGCGCGGCCGGGCTGCCCATGGGCGTGCCGGGCAGGGCAAGGACCGAGCTGGAGGCAAACAACAGGATGAGGGGTGTCAGGCGCATTGTTTTAAATTTTGTGATCTTCAATGATGGACAGCGTCAGGCGCACGGTGCCGTACAGCAAGCCGCAAAGCAGCAGCAGCGAGCCCAGCACGTAGAGCCTGCGGGGGTATTCCGCTTCTTCCGGCAGTTGGGGGGCGCTGATCACGGCCAGGCTTTTGAGTTTGTGCGCGGAGGCGACTTTGGATTTTTCCAACGCGGTGAGCGCCAGCTTGTACAGGTCGGTGCGGAACTCCGCATAAGCGCGTATTTCCTGGAACTGCGCGGTCTTGCGGTTCAACTTGTCGTCATCGGGCGAGACCAGTTTGGACTTCTCGCGGGCGACCTGGGTTGTCAACGCATCCAGCGCGTTGCGGGCGGCGATGACTTGCGGCGAGTCGCTTTGCAGATAGCTTTGCAAATTGCGCAGCTCCGCTTCCAGTTGCGCCTGTTTGCCCTCTAATTCCGCCACCAGTTGTCCGGTGGCCTGCGCCTGGGCGTGCGGGTCGATCAGGCCGTGGCGGTTCTGATAGCTCAATAACTGTTCGCGAGCCCGGCTGAGTTCGCGGTAGGCGTAGTCCACTTCCTTCTGGGCGAAGGCCATGTCTTCGCGGCTGATCTTGTGCGACAGCTCATTGATGAAGCGCTCGCTTTCGGCCAGGATGGCCTGGTTGAGCTGTTGAGAAAACCGCGATGTGAATCCCTGGCTGCGGATGACCAGCAACGCGGTTTTCTCATCGAACTGCACGTCGACGCGTCCGCGATAGTAATTCAGGAACTCCTCGCGGGTAGCGTTGGCCGGCAGGCGATAAAACCAGTCCCAACCGGCGGGTTCGGCGAAGGCCTGCTTCAGGTCCAGCGTTTTGTCCAGCCGCGCCAGCATGTCCGGAGAGTGGATGTATTGCTGCAGCAGCATGGCGTCTTCGCGCAGGGTGGAGGCGTTGCCGCCCAGCAGGAAGCCCAGGTCAAGGCTGCCTCCCCGATCGTCCGATCCGCGCTTGACGATGACGCGCGACTCGCTGACATAGCGATCATGCGCGATGGTGGCGAAGTAGAGGCCGGTCAATAACAGCGGAAGGGCAATCAGCAGCAGGGCCAACTTGTCGCGGCTGGCGCGTCGCAGCCAGCCTTGCAGCAACAAGGATGAGGGGAGGACGGATGCGCCATCTGCCTGGGATCCTGGATTTTCAAACCACTTGAACATCTTCTTCTTTCTTATAGGCCTCGATGGCCTCGTCGATCTGGTTGTAGTAGCGCACGCCTTCCCGGCCCAGCAGCAGGGCGGCGTCGCAGATGCGCTGAATCTCGGCCATGCTGTGCGACACCATCAAAAACTGGCTTTGCCGGCGCTTTCCCTCCATCAACCGGGCGCTTTTGGCTTTAAAGCTGGCGTCGCCTACCGCAGTGACTTCATCGATCAGGTAGTAGTCGAAGTCGAACGCCATGGACAAGCCAAATCCCAGCCGGGATTTCATTCCTGAGGAATAGGTCTTGATCGGCATGTCGAAATGCTTGCCCAGCTCTGCAAAGGCTTCGACAAAGGCCACTTTTTCCAGCAGTTCATGCTTGTCGGCGTAGAGCCTGGCGACGAACTTGACGTTTTCGCGGCCAGTCATGCTGCCTTGGAAGCCGCTGGACAAACCTACCGGCCAGGAGACTGTGCGGTCGGTATGCACCGAACCGCAGTCTGGCCGGTCCATGCCGCCCAAGATGCGCAGCAGCGTGGACTTGCCGGCGCCGTTGCGGCCGATGAGGCCCACGCTGACGCCGGATGGGATGTCCACCGTCAGGTTTTTGAATACGTAGTGCCGTCCTGCCGGGGTGCGATAGGACTTGCTGAGATTGCGGATCTGGATCATGAGCGCAGAATGGCCGGTTCGCGGGCCTTGTAAAGCAAGAGTCCAATGAATAGGGAAACCAGCGCCCACAGCCATAAATAGCTCAGGCTGATGTCGTACAGCGGATAGCTGGGGGAAACGGCATGGCGCATCAGCTCGAAGGCGTGCAGCAGCGGATTCCAGTCCACCAGATAGCGAAACTCGGGCGGGAACACATGCAGTGAAAACATCACGCCGCTGGCGAAATACAGCGGACGGAGCAGCAGCGGCAAAATCTTGTCCGCGGCCTTGAAGGCATGTCCCAGCACCATGAAGGCGAAACCTATCCCTTGCGATAGAAGCGCCAGCGCCAGCCAGATCGAGAGCAGCATGGGGAGATTGTCGATGCGCATCGGCTCGCCCAGCAGCCACAGGCCGGCCAGCAGCGCCGCGAAGCAGCCGCCCTGGATCAGGCACTCCAGCAATGAGCGCGCCAATACGGCATCCACGGGATGCACCGGGCGATAGCTGAATAGCCCGCGGTTGGCCTCAATGGCGTTGAGCGAGCGGGTGGCGATGTTGGAAAACAGCGAGTAGGGCACGATGCCGCATACGAAAAAGACCGGGAAGGAAATGTCCGGCATCACGCGATGCAACAGGAAACCCATGATCGCCAGCATCACCATCATCTGCAGGACGGGCTCCAGCAGCGCCCACAGATAGCCCAGCCGGTATTCGCCGAAGCGGGTTTTGAGCTCTCTCAGGAACAACGCATGCACGGAATTGCACATGATGTTCCAACCATTGCGCGCCATCACAGATCGAAATACTTGACGATGCCGGCCGGGCGGTTGCGCTGGTCCACCGCGATCAGGGACGTGATCTTGCGTTTCAGCATCAGCTCTTCCGCGTCCGCGAACATCGCATCGCAGGGAATGGTCAACGGCGTGGGCGTCATCAGCTGGCGGGCGCTCAGCGTATCGGCCGCGTCGCTGCGTTCCATGCCGCGGCGCAGGTCGCCGTCGGTGATGATGCCCAGCAGGCAGCCATCATCGTCTAGCACCACGGTCAGGCCCATGCAGCCCTTGGTCATGTGGTTGACCACTTGCTTGAAATCATCGCCGGGATGGTTGCTGGGAACGGTCGGCGTCATCACGTCGCGGACGCGGGTCAGCAATTTTCTGCCCAGGGAGCCGCCGGGATGGAAGCGGGCGAAGTCGGTGGGCTGGAACTGGCGCAGTTCCATCAAGGCCACGGCCAGCGCGTCGCCCATCACCAGCGTCAGGGTGGTCGACGTGGTGGGAGCCAGATTATGGGGGCAGGCTTCGCGCTCGATCGGTACCAGCAAGACGCAGTCCGCTTCGCGGGCCAGCGTCGAATCGCTTCTGCCGGTGATGGCCAATACCGGCGCGCCGATGTGTTTCAGGTAAGGCAGCAGGCGCAGCACTTCCTCGGTCTCGCCGCTGTTGGACAGCAGCAGCACGCTGTCCTGCGGGCTGATCATGCCCAGGTCGCCATGGAAGGCTTCGCCGGGGTGGACGAAGAAGCTGGAGGTGCCGGTGGACGCGAAAGTGGCGGCGATCTTGCGGCCGATGATGCCGGATTTGCCCATGCCGCAGACGATCAGTTTGCCTTGCGTGGCGTGAATCAGCTCCACCGCATGGTCGAAGTCGTCAGACAGTCTGTCCGCCTGAGCCTGGAGCGCTCGGGCCTGCTCCGCGAAGACTGCCGATCCTGTGTGCGCATGCTGGGTCATGTTTATGGTTTAAAGTGCGTGCTTGGTATCAAAATTGTATCGGAATGTATAATTCTGCCATGGCTTTGAACGTTTTGTTGCAGTTTTTTTAAAAAATACTCGTTTTCATTTCGTTTACAATATGATTAAAGGGCATTTAAATCCAATCAATGACAAATAGTTGTTCTTTTTGTAACAAAATAGAATGTGCGCAGACTCTCTCTTGGTTCGTGATTCCAATGGCAGGAGCAGAAGAAATAGCGTATTTATGAAAATTTGATGCGGCGAGCCGCCGTTTCTGCGGGAATTTGACACCCCGGCCGCTACAGTTCGCTTGAGAGTGCATTCATACCTCAATCCTGGAGCGAGCCATCATGTCCGCACTGACTACTGAACACGGCCTGCCGGCCGATCCGGAGCCTGGAAGTCGCAGCCGGCTATTGCGTTTCCTGACCCATGAAAAGCGCTGCTGGCGCCGACTGGCTTATTGGTTGAAGCAGTTCAACTCGGATGCCGGCGTGCCTGCGCGTTGCTATGCCTGGCGCGCCGCGCCGGAAGACCCTCCTGAAGACCGCGAGCACCTGCTGCTCTGACGCGTGTCCGATGCCGACGCGCGCCGCGTCGCCGCTTCGGCATCCTCCTCCCGTATTCCCTCGCATTTCCGCCTGTGTTTTTGCGCCGTTGCCGCTACAATGGCTGCTTCCTGTTTCCATCTAGCTTGATCAATCATGAAGTCCGGTTCCGGTCCTTTGCCGCGCCTGCCTGGCAGCCGTTTGCAGCAACGGACCCGCAAGCAGCTGCGCGATGGCGGCGTGATCGCCTATTCCACTGAATCCTGCTACGGTTTGGGTTGCCGTCCGCTCGACACCCGCGCGATACGCCGCGTGCTGGCGATCAAGGCGCGGCCCAACCACAAGGGGCTGATCGTCATCGCCGCCGATTTCGAGCAGATCCGCCACCTGGTCAAACCGCTGTCCGCCGCGCAGCGCGCGGAACTGGCACGCTATTGGCCCGGTCCATATACCTTTTTGCTGCCGGCGTCGCGGCGGGTGCCGCCGGCCTTGCGCGGCCGGCACCACAAGATCGCGGTGCGGGTCACCGCGCACTGCGAGGCGGCGGCGCTGTGCCGTCGGCTTGGCACGGCGCTGGTGTCCACTTCGGCCAACCGGGCCGGGCAGAAATCGCTGAAGACGGCGCGAGCCTGTCGAATGGCTTTCAAGGACAAGGTGCTGACGCTGCCGGGCCGCATCGGCAAGCGGCGCAAGCCATCGACCATCATCGATCTGGAGAGCGGCCGCGTATTGCGCTAGGCCGCGTGTGAACTGAGGAATAAAACGTGCAACAGATTTCTTTTATCAGCCTGATCCTGAACGCCAGCCTGCTGGTGCAACTGGTGATGGCGGGCCTGGCGCTGACGTCGCTGCTGTCCTGGGCGCTGATCTTCAACAAGATCTCGGTGCTGCGCTCGGCCAAGCGCCACAGCGAGGAGTTCGAGCGCAATTTCTGGAGCGGCGCCGATCTGAACCGCCTGTATGAAGACGTGTGCCGCCGCAGCGACACCGCCGGCATGGAGCGCATCTTCCAGTCCGGCTTCGCCGAGTTCCTGAAGCAGCGCGGCCGCAGCGGCGCCGAGCTGTCCGACATCATGGATGGTTCCCGCCGCGCGATGCGGGCGGCGGCGCAGCGGGAGCTGGACACGCTGGACAGCCATACCTCCTTCCTGGCCACCGTCGGCTCGGTCAGCCCCTACATCGGCCTGTTCGGCACCGTGTGGGGCATCATGCACGCCTTCATCGGGCTGGGGAACGCCGGCCAGGCCACGCTGAGCACCGTGGCCCCGGGCATCGCCGAGGCGCTGGTGGCCACCGCCATCGGCCTGTTCGCTGCGATTCCGGCGGTGGTGGCCTACAACCGCTTCGCCACCGACGTCGACCGCCTAGCCACCCGCTTCGACACCTATATGGAAGAGTTCTCCAACATCCTGCAGCGGTTGGCGACGCGTTAAGACGCTTGCCGTTTCGGCTTGCATACGGCATGGTTTCGGTTCGGAATTTACGGACTGAACCATGCCTTTTTCACGCCTCGCGCCGCTGACGCTGGCCGCCTTCCTCGCCCTCTACCTGGTCTGGGGCTCCACCTATCTGGTCATCCGCATCGGGGTCGAATCCTGGCCGCCGCTGCTGATGGCCGGCATCCGCTTCCTGTTGGCCGGCAGCCTGGTGCTGATCTATCTCGCGTGGAAGAGGACGCCGTGGCCGAGTGCGCGCCAACTGGGCGGCGCGGCCCTGCTGGGCGTGCTGATGCCGGCGATAGGCAACGGCCTGGTGACGGTGGCCGAGCGAGAGGTGTCGTCGGGCGTGGCCGCGCTGGTGATCGCGACGGTGCCGCTGTTCACGCTGCTGTTCGCCCGCTTGTTCGGCCACCAGTCGCGGCCGCTGGAGTGGGCCGGCATGGCGCTGGGCGTGGCCGGCATCGCGCTGTTGAACCTGGGTTCCAGCCTTAGCGCCAGCCCGCGCGGCGCGGCGCTGCTGATCCTGGCCTCGGCCGGCTGGGCGCTGGGTTCGGCCTGGAGCAAGAAGCTGCCGCAGCCGGCCGGCGCGATGGGCAGCGCCTGGACCATGATTTTCGGCGGCCTGGCTCTGATCGCGTCCAGTTTCGCCGTCGGCGAGCGTCTGGCCGCCTGGCCCGGCGTCGAAGGCTGGGCCGCGCTGCTGTACTTGACGGTGTTCGGTTCGATGATCGCCTACAGCGCCTACCTGTATCTGTTGAAAACGGTGTCGGCGGCGGCGGCCACCAGCTACGCCTACGTCAATCCGGTGATCGCGGTGCTGTTGGGCGCGGTGTTCCTCGGCGAGCATGTCGGCGCGCACGAGATGCTGGCGATGGTGGTGATCGTCACCGCGGTGGTGTTGATCAGCTGGCGGCGTTCATGAGGCGGCCGGTCTCTCCTGCATGCATGTCGGGGCGGTAGGGGCGTCCAGCCTGTAGCGGGACCACTACCTTGCCAATCACGCAAAAAAACGCCGCTCCCGGGAGCGGCGTTTTTCATAGCGGGCGCTGAGCTCAGATCGGCTGCCACAGCGTGGGCTGGGTGGATGGCGTCCAGCCGGCGCCTGCCCAGGCGGTGTGCGGCTGCAGGCAGCGGTATTGGCGGCCCTGGTAGCTGACCACCTGGCTTTGCGCGTATTTATCGCCTTCCTTCCAGGCGTTGGCCGCCGGCGGCTGGGAGCCGGCATCGCCCTTCTTCAGGTCGATCGCGAAGCCGTAGCCCTTGTAGCTGTCGTTCAGATAGACGCGATTGGCCGTGGCGTCCTTCACCGGGACGATGGAAACCGCGCGCTGCTGCGACTTCATCACGCCGATGCGGATGAACGGCGAGGCGGCGTTCACCTTCTGCGCCAACTCGTACGGCCAATTCGCGATCTGGCCGCTGACGGCGTTCAGCGCCACCGTGTGTTTTTCGGCGTCGCGGCCCTGGCTGTCGAACACGCGCAGCGTGGCGCTGCTGCCGGCCGGCAGATTCTCCCGCGCGGCGACGTTGCCGATTTCCTTCCACGGATTGGCCGCCGGCGGCGCGGCGTCGCCGCCGAAATTGACGTCGGAGCAGGAATAGAACGCTTCCTCGCTGTCGGAGCGTTTCCAGACGTTGAAGATGATGTGGGGGCCAGTCTTGCCTTGCGGCAGCTTCAGCGTCATGTGGTAACGCTTGCTGGCATCCTGCGTCGGATTGCCGTTGATGGTGCCGAACGGCTCCAGATCCGACCATTTCAGCGCTTGCTTCGGATTCCAGCCGTTCTTGGTCACATAGAACTTGAAGTACTTGGTGGCGTGCGGCGCGGTGGCTTTATAGATGAATTCGAAGTTGCCGCTGGCGTCCGGCACGATGCTGGTGGCGCGCCAATCGTCGCGGGCCAGATTGAAGCCTTTGAATTCGGCCTTGCCGCCGCCGCACAGCGTGCCGTCGGGCACCATCGCCTGGTGGTTGTCGCCCTGCGGGTTCTGGTTGACGCCGTTCCAGTCGTACATCGCCTGGGTGCCGCCCACTTGTTTGGCGGCCTGGCAGGCAGAGGACTTCGGCGCTTCCGGGCCTTCCAGAAAGCAGCTGTAGACGCGGTTGATCGGGATTTCCATCGCGCCATGGGCCCACAGCGGGGCGCTCAGGCAGCTCAGGGTCAGCGCGGCGGGAAGATGCCAATGCAGTTTCATGCGGACTCCTTGTCTGGTAGTGGTATGTCAGCGCATCGTCATCAGCCAGGACGTTCGGCGTCCTTGAATCGGCTAAATGATTGAAAATGTGATCATCATATTAAATGTAAGTTTATTAATTGGTATTAGTGCCAATTCTCATGCGCTGAGGCGCAATTTCTGATTCTTGCAAAGATCGTCTGTCATTTGACCTGCCCGATTGGTCGTCGGGCGGCGCGTCCCGCGGCAGCCATCTTCATATTCCAGGTTGCCGCGGTTTCTCCCGATTTCTCCAGATTGCCCGGTTTTGTCGTTTTGTTGCCATGCGCGATGCGCGAAGGGGGCTTGGCTTGATAATTGGTATTGACGTGGTATTAATGTGGTATTACCGTGCGAGCTGTAATGGAACGGTTACGCGGCAAGCTGTCCCGCGTTGGGATACCGGCGCGGCTTGACTGGGCTTACACTGCGGTTTTCAGACCACTTCAGACGACCATGGAAAACCGCTGGCAAGCATTGAAACCGGATGAAAACCTGAGCACGCCGCTGTATCTGCAGCTGTCGCGCAAGCTGGCCGACGCGATCAACGCCGGCTGGTGGCAAGCGGACGAGGCGCTGCCGTCGGAGCGGACGTTTTCGGAAGAGCTGGGCATTTCGCGGGTGACCGCGCGCAAGGCGATGGACGTGCTGCTGGAGCAGGGCATGATCCGCCGGCGCCAGGGGTCGGGCACCTTCATCACGCCCAGGCTGGAGCAGCCGCTGTCGCGGCTGACCGGCTTCACCGAGCAACTGAGGCTGCGCGGTTTTGTGCCTTCGTCGGTGTGGCTGGAACGCGGCGTGTTTCCGCCCAGCAACGAGGAGGTGATCAAACTGGGGCTGTCGCCGACCTCGATGGTGGCGCGGCTCAAGCGCCAGCGCCTCGCCGACGGCGTGGTGATGGCGATTGAAATGAGTACGATGCCGGTCGCGTACCTGCCCGATCCGCAGGCGGTGGGCACTTCGCTGTATGCCCATTTGGACGCGGCGGGCCATTCGGTGGTGCGGGCCTTGCAGCATATCCGGGCGGTGAACGCCTCCGGCGACGTGGCCCAGCTTGCGGGCATCCGCCCCGGCGAGGCGATGCTGCTGATCACCCGGATCGGCTTCAACGCCGACAACGTGGCGATCGAGCTGACCGACACCTATTGCCGCAACGATTATTACGATTTCGTAGCTGAACTGAAACGATGACTGAAACGCAGACCTTGCAGGGCCGCATCCTGACCGCCTCCGGCTGGATGGACGGCGCCGTGCGCCTGGCGGCCGACGGCCGCATCGCAGCGATAGACGCCCGCCTGGCGTCGGGCCGCCAGCCCGAACGCTACATCCTGCCGGGCTTCATCGACCTGCACGTGCACGGCGGCGGCGGCGTGGACATCATGGAGGGCGGCGACGCCGTCTCCCATGTCGCCCGGCTGCACGCGCGCTTCGGCACCACCTCCTTGCTCGCCACCACCATGACCGCGCCGCCGGAGGAAATCTCCCGCGTGCTGGCGGACATCGGCCGCTGCAGCAAGGAGCGCGCGCCGGCGGGCAGCCGCGTGCTCGGCGTGCACCTGGAAGGTCCGTACATCAACCCCGGCAAGCTGGGCGCCCAGCCCGACGACGCCTGCCGGGCGGCGATGGCGCAGATAAACGGCTACCGCGCGCTGGCGCCGATCTCGCTGATCACCTTGGCGCCGGAAATCCCGGGCCACCTCGACATCATCCGCGAACTCAGCGAACAGGGCGTCCGGATGCAGATGGGCCATACCCTCGGCAGCTATGAGGAGGCGGTGGCCGCGCTGGAGCAGGGCGCGTCCGGCTTCACCCATCTTTTCAACGCCATGACCGGCCTGCATCACCGCCAGCCGGGCGTGGTCGGCGCGGCGCTGGCCCATGCCGAGTACGCCGAGCTGATTCCCGATCTGCTCCACGTCCATCCCGGCGCCATCCGCACCGCGCTGCGCGCCATTCCGCGCCTCTATTGCGTCACCGACTCCACCGCCGCCGCCGGCATGCCGGACGGCGAGTACAAGCTGGGCTCCCATTCGGTCACCAAATGCATGGGCGGGGTCAGGCTTGCCGACGGCACGTTGGCCGGCAGCACGCTGACCATGGACCAGGCGCTGCGCAATCTGGTGAAGATCGGCCTGCCGCTGGCCGACGCCTCCAACCGCCTGTCGCTGTACCCGGCCGATTACCTGGGCCTGGCCGACCGCGGCCGGCTGGCAGCCGGCGCCTGGGCCGACATCGCGGTGATGGACGCCGAACTGAATCTGCAGCAAGTCTACGTTGAGGGAGAAGAGATTGGCCTCGTTGATGCTTGAGGAAGCGCTGTATTCCGCCGAAGCGGTGGCGGCGCAACATATGTACGCCGATGAAGGGCTGGCCGCGCTGGGGCGCGAGCTGGGCCGCATCAGCCCGCGGCTGGCGCTGACCGTCGCCCGCGGCAGTTCCGACCACGCCGCCAGCTACTTCGCCTACCTGGTGATGCAGCGTCTGGGCATTCCGGTGGTGTCGCTGCCGATGTCGCTGGTCACTCTGCACCAGTCGCCGCTGGCGGTGGACGGCCAGCTGGCCGTCGCGCTGTCGCAATCCGGCCAGAGTCCGGACCTGGTGGACACCATGAAGTCCTTGTCCGCCGCCGGCGCCCACACCGTGGCGCTGGTCAACAAGCAGCAATCGCCGCTGGCCGAATCCTGCGACTGGGCGGTGCCGCTCTGCGCCGGCGAGGAAAAGAGCGTCGCCGCCACCAAGAGCTACATCACCGCGCTGTCCGCCGTCGCCCGCCTGGTCGCCCACTGGCAGGCCGACGAGGCGCTGCTCGCCGCGCTGGCCAACCTGCCGCAACGGCTGCAGGACGCCGCCGGGCTGGACTGGTCGGCCGCGATCGAGGTGCTGAAGCCGGCAGAACGCATCATGGTGGTCGGCCGCGGCCTGGGCTTCGCGGTGGCGCTGGAGGCGGCGCTGAAGTTCAAGGAAACCTGCGCGATCCAGGCCGAGGCCTTCTCCGGCGCCGAGATCAAGCATGGCCCGATGGCGCTGATCGACGACGGCTACCCGCTGCTGGTGTTCGCGCCGCGCGGCCCGGAGCAGCAGGGCCTGATCGATCTGGCCGAGGAAATGCGCGGCCGCGGCGCGCGCGTGCTGCTGGCCGCGCCGGACAATGTGGCCAGCCGCGACCTGACGCTGGCGGTGGCCGACGACGAGGCGCTGGATCCGCTGCTGGCGATCCAGAGCTTCTATCTGATGGCGGCGCGCCTGTCCGAGGCGCGCGGCCTGAATCCGGATCTGCCGCGCCACCTGTCCAAGGTGACCCGCACCCGTTGACCGGATGAGCAGACAGGCGGCGCAGACCGCCGTGGCGGCCGCGGCGACGCGGCCCGCCGACAACAGAATCGACAGAATAAGGACGCTCGATGACCACAACGCTCGAACTGCTGGCCCCGTTTTCCGGGCCGGCGATCGCGCTCGACCGCGTGCCCGATCCGGTATTCGCCGGGCGGATGATGGGGGATGGCCTGGCCATCGACCCGCTGTCGCCGACGCTGCTGGCGCCCTGTAGCGGCGCGGTGGCCCAGTTGGCCCGCACCGGCCACGCGCTGACCATCGCCGCCGACAACGGCGCCGAAGTGCTGATCCATATCGGCATCGATACCGTCAAGCTGGAAGGCCGCGGCTTCCGTCCGTTGGTCGCCGTCGGCGACCGCGTGCAAGCCGGCCAGCCGCTGATCGAGGTGGACCTGGACGCGGTGGCGCGCCAGGCGCCGTCGCTGCAGACCATGGTGGTCATCGCCAATTCCGACCAATTCAGTTTTCCCCGCCGTGCCGAAGGCCTGCTTGAAGCCGGCCGTTCGCACTTCCTGACCCTGGCGGCTCGCGAGGCTGTCTCCCCTCGCGAGTCCGCCGGCGGCCCGGAGCGCCGCGGCGAGGCTACGGTGCGCCACGAGGGGGGCCTGCACGCGCGGCCGTCGGCCTTGGTGCAGCAGGCGGCCAAGCGGCACGCCGCCGAGGTGTCCATCGAATTGTCCGGCAAGCGGGCCAACGCCCGCAGCGTGGTGGCGCTGATGGGCCTGGGCGTGGCGGAGGGCGACCGCGTCGCGGTCATCGCCAGCGGCCATGACGCCGACGCGGCGCTGGCCGCCGTGATCGAGGCATTGCAAACCCGCAGCGAAGCCGGCCATGCCGCCGCGGCGCCGGCTGAGGCCCGCGAACCGGTCGCCGGCTATCTCGCCGGCGTAGCCGCCGCGCCGGGCCTGGCGATTGGCCGCGTGGTCAGGCTGGACGCTTTTGAGATGCCGCTGCCGGAACAGGGCGCGGGCGAAGCCGCCGAGCGGGCCGCCCTGACGTCGGCGCTGGCCCGGGTGCGCGGCGCGATCTCGTCCGGCATCGACGCGGCTTTGCGCCGCGGCGCCACCGCCGAGAGCGACATCTTCGCCGCCCATCTGGCCTTGCTCGACGATCCCGAGCTGCTGTGCGCGGCCGAGGCCGACATCGATGCCGGCCGCGGCGCCGGCTTCGGCTTCCGCCGCGCGGTGCGCGCCCAGTGCGCGATCCTGGCAGGACTGGGCAATCAGTTGCTGGCCGAACGGGTGGCCGATCTGAAAGACATCGAGCGCCAGGTGCTGGTGGCGCTGTACGGCGAGCCGGAGCAGGGGCCGGAGCTGTTCGACGCCTCCATCCTGGCGGCCGAGGACTTGGCGCCGTCCGAGCTGACCCGCCTGCCGCGCGGCAAGGTGGCCGGCATCATCACCGCCGCCGGCGGGGCCAGCGGCCATGTCGCCATTCTGGCGCGGGCGCTGGGCATTCCGGCGCTGGTGGCCTGCGGGCCGTCGGCGCTGGCGCTGGAACAGGGGCAGACCCTGGTGCTGGACGCGCGCGCCGGCCTGGCCAATCCGCAGCCGAGCGCGGCCGATCTGGCCGCCGCCCGCGCCGAGATCGACAAGCTGGAGGCGAAGCGGCGCGCGATGCAGGCGTCGGCCAACGCGCCGGCCATCACTGTCGACGGCGTGGCGATCGAAGTGGCGGTCAACATCGCCAACGCCGACGACGCGCGCGAGGGCGTCGCCCACGGCGCCGACGCGGTGGGGCTGCTGCGCACCGAATTCCTGTTCATCGACCGCCGCGACGCGCCGACCGAGGCCGAGCAGACCGAGGCCTACCAGGCGGTGCTGGACGCGCTGGACGGCCGCAACGCCATCATCCGCACGCTGGACGTGGGCGGCGACAAAGAGGTGCCCTACCTGCAACTGCCGCCGGAGCCGAATCCGGCGCTGGGCCTCAGGGGCATCCGCACCGGCTTCGCCTATCCGGACATGCTGGACACCCAGCTGCGCGCCTTGCTGGCGGTGAAGCCGTTGTCGCGGCTGCGCATTCTGGTGCCGATGATCGCCGACGTCGGCGAGCTGATCCAGCTGCGCGAGCGCATCGAGCAGCTGGCCGGCGCAATGAATCTGGCCGAGCGGCCGCAGCTGGGCGTGATGGTGGAAGTGCCGTCGGCGGCGCTGCTGGCCGACCAATTGGCCAGGCACGCCGACTTCCTCTCCATCGGCAGCAACGACCTGACCCAGTACACGCTGGCGATGGACCGCTGCAACGCCACGCTGGCCTCGCGCATCGATTCGATGCATCCCGGCCTGCTGCGCCTGATCGCCATCACGGTGGAAGGCGCCAAGAAGTATGGCAAGTGGGTGGGCGTCTGCGGCGCGATGGCGTCGGATCCGCAGGCGGTGCCGGTGCTGATCGGGCTGGGCGTCGCCGAGCTGTCGGTCAGCCCGCGGCTGGTGCCGGAGGTGAAGAGCCTGGTGCGCGGCTTGTCGCGCCGGCATTGCGAGGAAGAGGCGCTGAGGCTGTTGGCGCTTGGGTCGCCGCAGGCGGTGCGCGGCAGGGTGACGGAACTGTGGCCCGGCGTGTGACGGCGGGCATCGGTGCGAAGTGCTGGGGAGCCGCCATCGGACAAGACGGCACCAGAATTAACCTGGGAGATATGTTGTGAGTACTCTTAACAAGTTTGCCGGCATCCAGCAGCTGGGGCGCGCCCTGATGCTGCCGATCGCCGTGCTGCCGGTGGCCGGCCTGCTGCTGAGGCTGGGCCAGCCCGACCTCTTGGACATCAAGATCATGGCTCAGGCGGGCGACGCCATCTTCGGCAACCTGGCGCTGATCTTCGCCATCGGCGTGGCGGTGGGTTTCGCCAAGGACAACAACGGCACGTCGGGCCTGGCCGGCGCCATCGGCTTCCTGGTGCTGACCGCGGTGCTGAAGGTGATCGACGACAAGATCAATATGGGCGTGCTGTCCGGCATTCTGTCGGGCCTGATCGCCGGCTATCTGTACAACCGCTACAAGGACATCAAGCTGCCCAGCTACCTGGCCTTCTTCGGCGGCAAGCGCTTCGTCCCCATCGTCACCGGCTTCTCCATGCTGATCCTGGGCGCGGTGCTCGGCTACATCTGGCCGCCGATCCAGCACGGCATCGACAGCGTCGGCAAATGGCTGATCGGCGCGGGCGAGATCGGCGTGTTCTTCTACGGCGTGCTCAACCGCATCCTGATCGTCACCGGCCTGCACCACATCCTCAATACCATGGTCTGGTTCCAGGTGGGCGATTTCACCAATGCCGCCGGCAAGCTGGTGCACGGCGACCTGACCCGCTTTTTCGCCGGCGACAAGACCGCGGGCATGTTCATGTCCGGCTTCTTCCCGGTGATGATGTTCGGCCTGCCGGCCGCCTGCCTGGCGATGTACCGCACCGCCAAGCCGGAAAACCGCGCGGCCGTCGGCGGCCTGCTGTTTTCGATGGCGTTGACCGCGATGCTGACCGGCGTCACCGAGCCGGTGGAATTCGCCTTCATGTTCCTGGCGCCGGCGCTGTACGCGATCCATGCGGTGCTGACCGGCCTGGCGATGGCCATCATGCAGACGCTGGACGTCAAGCTGGGCTTCGGCTTCTCCGCCGGCCTGTTCGACTATTTGCTGAACTTCGGCCTGGCCACCAAGCCCTTGCTGCTGCTGCCGGTGGGCGCGGCCTACTTCATCGTTTACTACGGCCTGTTCGTGTTCTTCATCCGCAAGTTCGACCTGAAAACCCCCGGCCGCGAGGACGTGATGGTGGCCGTGGCTGAAGTCGGCGCCGGCACCGGCCGCGCGCGCGCCTTCATCGACGCGCTGGGCGGCGGCGCCAACCTGAAATCGGTGGACGCCTGCACCACCCGTCTGCGCCTGCAGGTGGCCAGCAACGACAAGGTCAACGAGGCGGCGCTGAAGGCGCTGGGCTCGCGCGGCCTGATCAAGCCGGCCGCCGGCAGCGTGCAGGTGGTGCTGGGGCCAGAGGCGGATTTGATCGCCGACGAAATCCGCGGCGCGCTGGGCAGCGCCGCCGCAGAACCGCAAGCCGCCGCGCCGGCGGTGGCCGAGTCGCTGGCTTCCGCAGCCGCGGCGGGCGGCGCCAGCATCGACAAGGCGCGCTGGCTGGCGGCGCTGGGCGGCGCCGGCAATGTGCGCAAGATCGAGGCGGTGGCCGGCAGCCGGCTGCGGGTGGAAGTGGCCGACGCCGCGCTGGTGGACCAGGCCGCGCTGCTGCAGCTGGGCGCCAGCGGCGTCACCGCGGTGTCCGCCAGCCTGCTGCACGTGGTGCTGCGGGCCGACGCCGCGCCGTACGCCGCGGTTTTGCAAGGATGAGGCGCTAAAATCGCAAACACTTGATGTAGCGTGTTGATTACAAGCGAAAATCAGAGGAAAGTGACAGCGCGGGACCGGAAACGGCCTGCGCTGTTTTCGTTTGGCGGGGCGCCTTATCCCCGCCCGGCGGCGACAGGCCCGGTCCGCGGAATTCGCATTTTTCGGTGGCGATGTTCACTCCATCGAATCGTTCATTGAGCTGCCACAAGCTGACAAGGAGACTTCATCATGGCTATCAAAGTCGGTATCAACGGTTTCGGTCGTATCGGTCGCATGGTGTTCCGCGCCATCACCAAGGATTTTCCCGAGCTGGAAGTGGTCGGCATCAACGATCTGCTCGACCCGGAATACCTGGCCTACATGCTGAAGTACGACTCGGTGCACGGCCGCTTCCAGGGCGACGTTAAGGTCGAGGGCGGCAGCCTGGTGGTCAATGGCAAGACCATCCGCCTGACCGCGGAGAAAGACCCGGCCGACCTGAAGTGGAACGAGGTGAGCGCCGAGATCGTCATCGACTGCACCGGCTTCTTCCTGACCAAGGAAGGCTGCCAGAAGCACATCGACGCCGGCGCCAAGAAAGTGGTGCAGTCCGCGCCGTCCAAGGACGACACCCCGATGTTCGTCTACGGCGTCAACCATGACAAATACGCCGGCGAAACCATCGTCTCCGCCGCTTCCTGCACCACCAACTGTCTGGCCCCGGTGGCCAAGGTGCTGCACGACAACTGGGGCATCAAGCGCGGCCTGATGAGCACCGTGCACGCCGCCACCGCCACCCAGAAGACCGTGGACGGCCCGTCCTCCAAAGACTGGCGCGGCGGCCGCGGCATCTTGGAAAACATCATCCCGTCGTCCACCGGCGCCGCCAAGGCCGTGGGCAAGGTGATTCCGGAGCTGAACAAGAAGCTGACCGGCATGGCCTTCCGCGTGCCGACTTCCGACGTGTCCGTGGTCGACCTGACCGTGGAGCTGGAGAAGGAAGCCGACTACGCCGACATCTGCAAGGCGATGAAGGCCGCCGCCGAAGGCGAACTGAAGGGCGTGCTGGGCTACACCGATGAAAAAGTGGTGTCGACCGACTTCGTCGGCAACACCGCGCCGTCCACCTTCGACGCCGACGCCGGCATCGCGTTGGACAAGACCTTCATCAAGGTGGTGGCCTGGTACGACAACGAGTACGGCTACACCTGCAACATGCTGCGCTTCGTCAAGCACGTGGCAGGTTGAGCCGCGACGCTGTAAGGGAGAGTTGTTCTCTGTTCCGGCCGGCGCCCTAGGGGCCCCGGCCGTTTTTTCATTCGTCTTCGCTCAGCATCGGCATCCTCGGCGGCACCGGCATGTCGATGATGATCGAGGTCTTGGTGTCGCCGAACTGCATCAGCCGCGCGATCAGCGCCTGCAGCGCCGGCATGGTGTCCACCGCCACCCGTATCATCAGGCCGCTGGTGCCGGTGATGGACGCGCATTCGATCACTTCCGGCGTATTGCGGATCTGCTCGATCACCAGGTAGTACTCCAAGTGCTTGACTGTCAATTCGATCAGGCAGGCGATGGGCAGGCCGATCCGGTTGGGATCGATGCGGGCATGGTAGCCGGTGACCACGCCGGACTGCTCCAGCTTGGCCACCCGGTCGGCCACCGCCGGCGCCGACAGGTTTACCCGCCGCGCCAGTTCGGCGAAGCTGATTCTGGCATTTTCGTGCAGCGCAGCGAGGATTTTGCGATCGAATCTGTCCATGTTTCGAATCAAAGGAAATATGACGAAATAAAGATAGATAATAAAGCTAAATGTAGAAAAATCCTATTGTCGAGTGGCCTATGCAGCAGTATAGCTACGTAAAATTCAGCCCGTATCTGGAACAAGCGGCACGTCCCGCCGTTTGCTCCGCTCCAAGATTGGTTGCGGATGAGCGAGTCGCTCGACCCCCTCATTTGAGACTGTCCTGGTGATCTCTTTGTCCCTGGTCTCTTGTCAGATCAATGTTTTTGACGACGACCATTCCGGGTCTGCCTGATAGGCAGGCCCGTTTTTTTTGGGGTCTGGCGCGAGAGGGCGGTTTACGGGAAAATCGCGGCGCGGGAACTTTCCAAGACATGTCATATTAGTGTCATCTGGCGTTTGTATGCTTGCCGCAAAATCAAACCCGAGGATAGCCACATGGCCGCCAACATTCTGCTTGTCGAAGACGAACCGGCGATTCAGGAGCTGATCGCCTTCAACCTGGCCCAGGCCGGCCATCATGTGCTGCGCGCGGGCACCGCCGAGGCGGCGTTGACGCTGGTGAGGAACGCCTTGCCCGACCTGGTGCTGCTGGACTGGATGCTGCCGGGCGCCAGCGGCATCGACGTCGCCAAGCGCCTGCGCGCCGACGAGCGCACCCGCCACATCCCCATCATCATGCTGACCGCCCGCTCCGACGAGCAGGACAAGGTCGCGGGTCTGGAAACCGGCGCCGACGACTACATCACCAAGCCGTTCTCGCCGCGCGAGCTCCTGGCCCGCATCAAGGCCGTGCTGCGCCGCCGCGCGCCGCAGATGACCGACGACGCGGTCGACGTGCAAGGCTTGCGGCTGGACCCGGTGACCCACCGCGTCACCGGCAACGGCAGCGTGATCGAGCTTGGCCCCACCGAATTCCGCCTGCTGCACTTCTTCATGACCCATCCGGAGCGCGTCCACTCCCGCGCCCAACTGCTGGACCAGGTGTGGGGCGACCACGTCTTCGTCGAGGAGCGCACCGTGGACGTGCACATCCGCCGCCTGCGCAGCGCGCTGGAGGGCACCGAGCACGACAGCCTGATTCAGACCGTGCGCGGCACCGGCTACCGCTTCTCCGTCCAGCAGTAATGCGAGAACTCCTGCAACGCACCGCGCTGTGGCTGGCGGCCATCCTGATCGTCAGCGCCGGTTTCTGGGCGCTGTCGTCGGCGACCGACGCGCTGCTGGTGCTGGCCATCTCGCTGGGCGGCTGGCTGGCTTTCAACCTCTACCACATCGCGCTGCTGCTGCGCTGGCTGCGCCATCCGGTGCCCGAGCGGGTGCCGGACGGCTTCGGCGTCTGGCACTCGGTGTTCATGATCCTCTACCGCACCATGCGCAACCAGAGCCAGAGCAAGAAGAAGCTGACCCACGCGCTGGAGCGCTTCATCAACGCCGGCGAGGCGATGCCGGACGGCGTGGTGGTGCTGGACGAGCACGACCGCATCGAATGGGTGAACCCGATGGCGGTGGAGCATCTGGGCCTGGACCGCAAGCGCGACGTCGGCAACCAGATCCTCAACCTGATCCGCCAGCCGGCCTTCCATACCTATATGAAGAACGCCAGCTTCAGCCAGCCGCTGACGCTGAGTTTCAGCCAGCCGCGCGAACTGGTGATCTCGCTGCAGCTGGTGCCGTTCGATTCCACCCGCAAGCTGCTGCTGACCCGCGACATCACCCAGCTGGAGCGGGTGCAGACCGTGCACCGCGATTTCGTCGCCAACGTTTCGCATGAGCTGCGCACGCCGCTGACCGTGGTCGGCGGCTTCCTGGAAACGCTGAACGACATGCCGGAAGTGGACGAGCGCACGCTGCGCCAGTTCCTGCCGATGATGATGGAGCAGTCGCGGCGGATGCAGAGCCTGGTGGAAGACCTGCTGGCGCTGTCCCGGCTGGAGAACAGCCCGAAGGCCGTCAGCTCCGAGCACGTGGACATGCAGATGATGCTGGACACGCTGATGGTGGAGGCCGAGGGGCTGTCCCAGGGGCGGCACCAGGTCAAGCTGGCGCGCTGCTGCGACGCCGGCCTGTGGGGCAGCGGGCAGGAGCTGCATTCGGCGTTCGGCAATCTGGTGTCCAACGCGGTGCGCTACACGCCGGAGGGCGGCAGCATCACCCTGTCCTGGCAGGATGAGGGCGAGCAGCTGCGTTTTTCCGTCGCCGACACCGGCATCGGCATTCCGCGCGAGCACATCCCGCGGCTGACCGAGCGCTTCTACCGCGTCGACCGCGGCCGCTCGCGCGGCAGCGGCGGCACCGGGCTTGGCCTCGCCATCGTCAAGCACGTGCTGGCCCGCCACCACGCCCGGCTGGAAATCAAGAGCGAGCCGGACAAGGGCAGCACGTTCAGCGCGGTGTTCCCGCGCGAGCGCCGCAACGACAGCCAGGCCGCCTGAGCCAGCGCAAATCGCCGCGCCTCTCCTCTTGGCGCGGCGGCGTTGCCGGGGTAGGATGGATTCTTTATCTCAAGCAATACCCGGACGCCTCACCATGAATCGTTTGCAAGCCATCCGTCCCTTCGGCCAGCGCATCTGGCTGGACAACCTGTCCCGTGAACTGATCGCCTCCGGCGAACTGGCCCGCCTGCTGGCCGACGACGGCATCGCCGGCGTGACCTCCAATCCGGCCATTTTTTACAAGGCGATCAGCGGCGACGCGAGCTATCAGGGCGAACTGGCCGTTCTGAAGCAGAACGCCGCCCTGTCCGCCGAGGCCCGCTACGAGAAGCTGGTGGTGGCCGACATCCAGGCGGCCTGCGACCTGCTGCTGCCGCAGTACGAAGCCAGCCAGGGCAACGACGGCTACGTCAGCCTGGAAGTGTCGCCCGAGCTGTCGCGCGACGAGGCCGGCACCCTGGCCGCCGCGCGCCGCCTATGGGCCGAGATCGGCCGCGCCAACGCGATGATCAAGATCCCGGCGACCGCCGAGGGCGTCCGCGCGTTCCAGACGCTGACCCGCGAAGGCGTCAACGTCAACATCACGCTGCTGTTCTCGCTGCCGCAGGTGGAAGCGGTCTGGGACGCGTATATCGCCGGCCTGTCGGCTCGCCTGGCCGACGGCCAGCCGGTGGCCGGCGTCAAGGCCGTGGCCAGCTTCTTCCTGTCGCGCGTCGACAGCCTGCTGGATCCGCAAGTGGCCGAGCCGCATCAGGGCAAGGTGGCGATCGCGCTGTCCAAAGCCGCGTACGCCCGCTACCAGGAGCGTTTCCACGGCGAAGAGTTCGCCAAGCTGCGCGCCGCCGGCGCCCGCCCGCAATTCCTGCTGTGGGCGTCCACCGGCACCAAGAACCCGGCTTACCGCGACGTGCTGTACGTGGAGAGCCTGATCGGCGACGAAACCGTCAACACCGTGCCGGACGCGACCATGGCCGCCTTCCGCGACCATGGCGACGCCGCGCTGACGCTGCCGCAGAACATGGACGATGCCAAGGCGCTGCTGGCCGCTGTGGAAGCCGCCGGCATCGATCTGGCGGCGGTCGGCGAGAAGCTGCAGCAGGACGGTTTGAAGCTGTTCGAGGACGCTTTCGCCCAGTTGCTGAAGCTGACCGCCTGAGCGGACCGCCGAGTCAAAGGGTGAAGACAGCGACGGGCTGCCGGCGGAAGCGGGCAGCCCGTTTCGCTTGCAGAGGCGGACTCAGCCCTGGCGGCGCCTGGCCATATTGGCGCCGGCCTGGCGCAGCTCTTCGGCGCTGAGCGCGCCGGCGGCGGCGGGAAACAGCCATTCCTCCTCGGCGGCCGCGTGCTCGCGGTACTGGCGGGCGAATTCCTGCAGCTCGGTCCTGCTGATCTGGCGGATGCGCCCGTCGCGCAGCGCGACCAGGTCGTCGCGGATGGCGTTCCAGCAGGAGTGCAGGTAGCCGTGCTCGGCGGATAGCTGCTCCAGCCGCGAGGCGGCGGTGGGGAGGCGTTCTTCGAGCAGGGGAAACAGCTCTTCCTCTTCGTCGGTATGATGGGCGGGGCCGGCGACGTCGAAATAGCGGACCACGTCGTCTATGGTGTTGCGCGCGGCGTCGTCGACGCCGTGCTCCTCGATATAGGGCGGCAGCTTGTCCAGTTGATCGCAGAAACGGCGGATCTTGTCGTGACAGGCCTGCAGCATTTCCAGCGGTTGTTCGAAGCTGGGCGCGGCGGCGGCTTTGCCCAAGGTGTCGAGTGTGAGCATGAAGATGGTCTCCTGCGTGGGTTCTGGCATGATTGTGCCGCCATGCCAGGGCCGTGGACATGATGCGCCTCAAGCGGTGAGCGACGCTTTTCCGCCCGCGCGACGCGCGACGCAAGTTCTTGATACCGCTTTGCGCGATGGAACACAAGCCGGAATTGTACGAGATGATCCGATCCGAAGATGACGGAGAGATGAAATGGAGTTGCCGTTCGAAGTGACGGAATTGGCCCGCGGCGACGCGGCGCTGGCGCGGCGGGCCCTGCGGCTGCAGCTGGACGCGCACCGGCTGGAGGTGGAGTGGCTGAATTATCCGGCCCTGCCGGTGATGTGGCCGGACCTGGCGGCGTTGCATTCTTGCCGGGACCGCATTCTGGCCGCCTTCGAAGGGAATGAGCTGCGCGGCCTGCTGGTGACGTCCCGCGGTTCCGATGGCGGCATGCACATCGAGCGCACGGTGGTGGACCCGGCGCATTTGCAGCAGGGCTGGGGCTATCGGCTGCTGAACCGCGCGCTGCAGGGCGAGGACCGCGTCAGCGTGGATACCGCCGAGGTCAACCAGGCGGCCATCGCGCTGTACCACAAGGCCGGTTTCGTGCTGGAGCAGCGCTGGAACACCACCGACGGGCTGGCGCTGTGGCGGCTGGTCTACCGGCCGTCCGCCGCGCCGGCGCTGGCGCTGGGCGCGGACGGCTGGATGCAGGGCGCCCAGCAGCTGCCGTCGCCGAACTGCGACGAACGCAGCCCGGGCTGCGCGCCGGAGCTGCTGGTGATCCACAATATCAGCCTGCCGCCTTACCGTTACGGCGGGGCCGGCGTCGAGCAGCTGTTCTCCAACCGGCTGGATCCGGACGAGCACCCCTATTACCAGGGCGTGCACCAACTGCGGGTGTCGTCGCATTTCTTCATCCGGCGCGACGGCCACCTGCTGCAGTTCGTGCCGGTGGGCAAGCGCGCCTGGCATGCCGGCGTCTCCAGCTGGCGGGGACGCGAGAAGTGCAATGACTTCTCCATCGGCGTGGAGATGGAGGGCTGCGATTTCGAGCCTTTCAGCGAGGCGCAGTACCGCACGCTGGCGGCGCTGTCGCGCGAGCTGCGGCGCGGGCTGCCGCTGTCCGCCATCGCCGGCCACGAGCATATCGCGCCGGGGCGCAAGACCGACCCCGGCCCCTGGTTCGACTGGCGCCGCGCCCAGGACGACAGCGGGCTGGGGTTCTGAGCCGCTATTTCAGCGTCAGGTAGGGGCGGGGGTGGTCGTCGAAGGCCAGATCCTCGCCCGGCAGCGCGAATAGCGCGTAGCTGAAACCCAGATAGAACGCCGCCTCGTCGCTCAGCCGCGAGATCGCGTCCAGATTGCCCAGCAGCTCGCGGAACGGCAGGTCCACCCGGGCGTCGCCGTCGGCGAGGAAGCCGACGCTGCGCTCGAACACCACATGCTGCGGCCGGAAGTCGCCGGAGACGGCGACGTCGGAGAAGTCATACTGCGCCAGGAGGGCGGGGCGCTTGCGCGCCACCTTGCCGGCCAGCACGCCGGCCAGCAGGATTTCATCCCGCGGCAGCCCCTGCAGGCACTGCAAGCGGATTACCCGGTCCAGCGGCACGAGGTAAGTCTTGGCGGTGTTGACCAGCCGTATCGTGATCGCGTCGGCATCGATGTCCTCTATGGTGAGGGCGCTCACAACACCCCCAGGATCAGAGAGGCTTTGGCTTCCAGCTCGCTGCGCTCCAACTGCGGGCTGGAGTGCGCGCTCAGCGTACTGCCCACCCGGGTGGTGGCCTTTCCGTCCGCCAGCAGCGCGGTGCGGATCATGGTGCCGAGCTCCGCTTCGCCGGCGCACAGATAGCCGAAGGCGCCGGCGTACCAGCGGCGGCTTTCGTGTGCCGCGAGTAGCCGCGCGGCGGCGTCGACCGGCGTGCCGATGACGGTGGCCGGCCACAGGTGGTCGCAGATCGCGTCGGCCAAGGTCTTGCCCGGCTTCAGGCGCGCGCTGACGCTGGCCGAGGTGTGGAACACATTGGCGAAGCGCTCCACTTCCCGTTCGATGTCGACGCGGATGTCCTCGCAGCTCGCTTCCTTGGCCAGCATGTCGGCCTTCACGCATTCCTCCAGCTCGAACCTGTCCTTGTCCGACGCCAGCAGCTTTTCCACTTGCGCTTGATCTTCGGCCTCGCCGCGGCCGCGCGCGACGGTGCCGCAGATGGGGCTGGTGGAGAGCCGGCCGTCGCGCAGGCGCAGGAACATCGCCGGCGAGGAGCCGGCCAGCTGGAAGTCGCCGCCGTCGAAATACAGGTTGTAAGGCGCGGGATTGCGCGCCAGCAGGTCCTGGTGGATCTGGTAGCCGTCGCGCGGGCAGGGGCGCTGGATCGCGTAGCTGGGATTGACCGAGCGCAGGCCGCCGTCGGCGATGCGCCGGCTGGCGATGGCGTACATCCGCTCGTAGGGCAGGCCATGGCCGGCGGCGAAATCGTCGGCGTCCAGCAGCGGGCCCAGCGCCAGCGGCCAGGTCTCGCCGCCGGCGTCGGCCGTGTCCAGCAGTAGGTCGATGGCGGCGCCGTCCTCGCTCAGCCGCTCCGGCAGGTGGAACACGCCCAGCAAGCCGGCGTCCAGGCCCAGCTTGGCGTGGATCAGCTCATAGCAGAAAAAGCCGTACAGGCCGAAGCGCGGATCCGCGTCGAAGCAGGCGGGGATGTCCAGCAGCCGCTGCAGCCGGGATGCCAGCGGCGCGGCGGGGTCGAGCGGCAGCCGGAGCGCGCCGGGCGCGGCGGCGTCGGGAAGCAGGCCAAGCCGCGGCGCCAGCGCCTCGGCGATGCGGACGCCGTTGCGGCTGCGCGGGATGAGCAGAACGCGGTCGGCGAAGAGCAGCGCGCTGAGCGCGGCGCGTTCGACTGCGCGGCCATGCAGCGCGTATTTGCCGCTGTAGTCGTAGTTGCAGCGCAGCGCGAACAGCGGCGGGCGGGCGCTCGTGGACGGCGCTTCGACGGAGTGCAGCCTGATCTTGTTCATACTTGCAGATACCGGGAAGAGAATTTGACTTTGCGGCCGCCGGAATCGCCCTCGCTCCAGGCCTGGTAGCGGTACAGCAGCAGCACGATGTATTGCGAGATCCAGGACAGGACCACGGTGGACGAGAACTTGAACATCAGGCTGAAGGCGAAGATCTTCAGGATGGTGGCGAAGGGAAAGACGCCGTAGAAGGCGATCATGAAGCAGATGGCGGTGTACACCACCTCGCCGATCACAGACGAGAAGATGTCGCGGATGAAGTACAGCCGGCTCGACCACAGATTCTTCAGGTACAGCAGGAAGCGCGTGTTGAACTGGCTGCCGATCAGGCAGCCGATCGCGAACGAGATCGAGCCGCGCACGATGTGTTCGCTGATCAGCACATAGCTCTGGTTCAGCGCCTCGCAATGGCCGCGGTCGGCCAATGGCAGCAGGCCGCAGTCGCGCTGCGACTGGCTGAGCGCGGTGAAGGAGACGGCGAACAGAATTTCGGCCAGGCAGGTGGCGAACAGGATCTGGTTGGAGCGCTTCTTGCCGTAGACCTCGGCGATCGGGTTGAGCAGCATCAGGATGATGGGCATGGTGAAGGTGCCCAGGCTGGCCTCGGTGCCGAACACCTGCACCACCTTGTACGAGGTCAGGTTGGAGGCGATCGCCGAAATCAGGATCAGGAAGGACAGGATCACGATCGGATCGATGCAGGCCAGCATGCGGCCGGCCAGGTCTTTGAGCGGTTTCATGCGTTTTTCCGGAAAAGAATGCCCGCGACCGCGCCGATGGCGGCGTGGCCGGTGTCTTCCAGGCTGAGCGCGCCGTGGTCGGGATACGCCAGGCGGCCGTGCTTGGGATGGTCGGTTTGCAGCAACACCACCGCGCGGCGGGGGAACACCCGCTGGCGGAACAGCGTCTGGTCTATGGCCAGCACCGTGTCGTCCAGCGCCGGCTCCAGCAGGATGAATTCGTCCCAGAGCGGCTGCCTGCCCTCGCTCAGCGCGTTCAATTGATCGAAGCCGGTGATGACGGGCGCCATCCTGGGGGGCTCGCCGCCGCCCAGATTGATGTCCAGCGCATGTCCGATCGCGTGGGCGTTGCTGAATGTCAGCTCCCGGTCTTCGAACAGGCCGCGGTGCAGCGTGGACTGCTTGATGCCGGTAATGCGCGCCAGTTCGCTGATCGACAGTTTTCGATCCCGGATTCTGCGCAGCGCGTTGAGCTTGAATTCATGCAATACAGAATGGGGTTTGAAAAGATTTTTTGCCTGCATTTCGAATTTGGCTTAATTGGTTCTTATATAAATATTTTAAGTTTTGACATATTGGTTTGCGAGTAAATGCCAAAAGGTATTTAACGTTTTTCTGGAAAAAGACCAGGTAGCTGTGCTAGATTTGAGTTCTTATGATCTATGTCATATCCGGATTATTAGTTGTTGTTTTGAAAGAAATAAATCCGAATAGTTCTAAGTGTGTTTTTCAGGGTCTTCCGCTGGATGGATTTGAATTTTCTCGTTTTGGCATCAAGGCCATGTCGGTTTGAAAATATCCGGGTTATTTAGCCTGTTCTGGCGAAGCCGCTTTAAGTTTTTGGATTTTATGCTGCTGAAATTGCTTTGATCAATGATCAAGTCGAAATAATTGCTGTGCGCAGGGATGACAGGGATGAAATCAGTGACGGCGGGATGGTTGCGCGGCGGCATCGGCCTCCGCGGGAGGGAGGGGCGATGAGAGGCGCATTCATACAAACGGTGTCGGGACGCTATCTGAACGTGCTGGATCCCCAGCCGGACGACATCGACATCGCCGACATCGCCCATCATCTGGCGCATGTCTGCCGCTTCGGCGGCGCCTGCCGCCAGTTTTACAGCGAGGCCGAGCATGCGGTCAGGATGGCGGATCTGCTGCCGCCGCGGCTGAAGCTGGCGGGCTTGCTGTACGGCGCGGCCAAGGCCTACGCCGGCGAGGTGGTGAGGCCCGACGTTCAGGACAGCCCGCCCTTGCAGCACCGGCTGACCGCGGCGGTGGAGGCGCGCTTCGGCCTGCACCTGTCCGGCGACGACCGGGCGGAGCTGGCGATGGCCGACGCCCGCCTGCTGGCGACCGAGCGGCGCGACCTGATGCCGCCGGACAATATCGAATGGCCCATCCTGACCGGGGTGCAGCCGCTGCCGGAGCGCATCTGGCCGATGACCATCGCCCAGGGGCTGGCCAGCTTTTGCGCGATGTACGAGCAGTGCCGGGCCTGGTCGTCGTCGGCGCAGATCCGGCTGCGACAGCCCGCGGCGCGCTGACGCTGCGGGAGATGAAAAAAGCGCGCCATCGGCGCGCTTTTTTATTGGGCGAAACGTCGGGCTACAGCTCCACCTGAGCGCCCAGCTCCACCACGCGGTTGGTCGGCACCTGGAAGAAGTCGGTGGCGCGCAACGCGTTCTTGCTCATCCACACGAATACCTTCTCGCGCCAGCGCGCCATGCCGGGATGGTCGGTGGAGACGATGGTTTCGCGCGACAGGAAGAACGAGGTGTCCATCAGCTCCATCTGGAAGCCTTCCTTGGCGCACATGTCCAGCACTTCCAGCACGTTCGGGTCTTCCTTGAAGCCGTAGCGGGCCATTACCCGCCAGAACGACGCCGACATCTGCACGATTTCCAGCCGCTCCTCCTCCGCCACATAGGGCACGTCCTCGGTGCGCACCGTCATCAGCACCACGCGCTCATGCAGCACCTTGTTGTGCTTCAGATTGTGCAGCAGCGCGTGCGGCACGCCGTGCAGGGTGCTGGTCAGGAATACCGCGGTGCCTTCCACCCGCGCCGGCGGATAGGCTTCCAGATTGTGGATGAAGTCGTCCAGCGGCAGCGCCTGTTCGCGCAGGCGCTTGAACAGGATGTCGCGGCCCTGTTTCCAGGTGCTCATCAGCGTGAAGATGACCATGCCCATCACCAGCGGCAGCCAGCCGCCGTCGGCCACTTTATGGATGTTGGCGGCGAAGAAGGCGGTGTCGATCACGCCGAACAGCAGGGTGATGCCCAGGGCCAGCGGCAGCGGCCAGCGCCAGTTCACGCGCGCGACGACGAAGAACAGCGCGGTGGTGATCAGCATGGTGCCGGTGACGGCGATGCCGTAAGCGGCGGCCAGGCTGGACGAGGTCTTGAAGGTGAGCACCACCACCAGCACGGCGACCAGCAGCGCCCAGTTGATGAAGGGCATGTAGATCTGGCCGATTTCCTTCTCAGAGGTGTGGTTCACCTCCAGGCGCGGGCAGTAGCCCAGCAGGATGGCCTGGCGCGTCAGCGAGTAGGCGCCGGAGATCACCGCCTGCGACGCGATCACCGTGGCCAGCGTCGCCAGCGCGATCATCGGCAGCAGCGCCCAGTCGGGCGCCAGCAGGAAGAAGGGGTTCTTGATCGCGGCCGGGTTGCTCATCAGCAGCGCGCCCTGGCCGAAGTAGTTCAGCCCCAAGCCGGGCAGCACCAGGCTGAACCAGGCGCGGCGGATCGGCGTTTTGCCGAAGTGGCCCATGTCGGCGTACAGCGCCTCGGCGCCGGTCAGCGCCAGCACCACCGAGCCCAGCGTCAGGAAGGCGTGGAAGCCGTTCTGGCTGAGGAAGGTGACCGCGTGCCACGGGTTCAGCGCCTGCAGCACCGCCGGCTGCTGGATGATCTGGTGCAGGCCGAGGATGCCGAGGATGGCGAACCAGATCATCATCACCGGGCCGAACATCAGGCCGACCCTGGCGGTGCCGTGGCGCTGCAGCAGGAACAGGCCCACCAGCACGCCGACCGCCATCGGCAGCACGTAGGCCTCCATGCCGGGGGAGAGGACTTCCATGCCCTCGGCCGCGGACAGCACCGACACCGCCGGCGTGATGATGGCGTCGCCGTAGAACAGCGCGGCGCCGAACAGGCCCAGCATCACGATCTTCCAGCGCGCGGCATGGGTGGTGTAATGGCGGGCCAGCGCCATCAGCGCCATGATGCCGCCTTCGCCGCGGTTGTCGGCGCGCAGCACGAAGGCCACGTATTTGATCGACACCACGAAGATCAGCGACCAGAAGATGAGCGACAGAATGCCGAAGATGTTGTCGGGCGTGGTGGGGAGGTTCTGGCTGACGAAACACTCGCGCAAGGTGTACAGCGGGCTGGTGCCGATGTCGCCGTAAACTACGCCGAGCGCGGCCAGGGTCAGGCCCGCCATCGCCTGTTTATTGTGATCCTGCATAAGCTTCCATTACGGTTGGACGCCGCCGCCGGAGGAGGCGCGGCGGCGAGGGGCCGGGTTGTTCATGGCCGGATGCCCTCTCATTGTCGACGACATGGGCAAAATAAAAAAGCCGTAAACCCCGGCAGCGCGCAGGTTACTCCAGAGCGGCGGGGCCGCCAAGTACAGCGCGGCGGGCTGTGCGCAGGATTGTTGTACTGCAACAACTGGCGAAAACCGCGAGTCCGGCCGGGCAGCGCTTGGCCGGGGGGCGGGGACGACGCTACAATCGTCTACATTTAGCCGAATTTTCAAGGACGCACCATGCGCGCATCGCAGTTTTTCATTTCCACCCAGAAAGAGGCCCCCGCCGACGCCGACATCGTCAGCCAGAAGCTGATGCTGCGCGCCGGCTTCATCCGCAAGCAGGCCGCCGGCATCTATTCCTGGATGCCGATGGGCCTGCGCGTGGTGCGCAAGGTCGAGACCATCATCCGCGAGGAAATGAACCGCGCCGGCGGCATCGAGGTGAGCCTGCCGGTGGTGCAGCCGGCCGAGCTGTGGCAGGAAACCGGCCGCTGGGACGCGATGGGCGCCGAGCTGCTGCGCTTCAAGGACCGCCACGAGCGCGATTTCGCGCTGCAGCCGACCGCCGAGGAGGTGATCACCGACATCGCCCGCCGCGAGCTGCGCAGTTACCGCGCGCTGCCGAAGAATTTCTACCAGATCCAGACCAAGTTCCGCGACGAGCGCCGTCCGCGCTTCGGCGTGATGCGCGGCCGCGAGTTCACCATGAAGGACGCGTACTCGTTCGACCGCAGCGCTGAGGACGCCCTCAAGAGCTACGACAATATGTACGCCGCCTATCGCCGCATCTTCGACCGCCTGGGCCTGACCTACCGCGCGGTGGCGGCCGACACCGGCGCCATCGGCGGCGATCGCTCGCACGAATTCCAGGTGATCGCCGACACCGGCGAGGACGCCATCGTCTACTGTCCGAACTCCGAATACGCGGCCAACATCGAACTGGCCGAAGCCGTGGCCCCGGCCGGCGAGCGCGCCGCCGAATCGGCTGCGCTGACCAAAGTGCACACGCCCAAGGTCAAGACCATCGCCGAGCTGGTGGACTTCCTGAACATCGACATCAAAGAGACCGTCAAGGCGGTGGTGGTGGAGGGCGCAGAGGACGAAGCGGTGCTGATGCTGGTGCGCGGCGACCACGAGTTGAACGAGGTGAAGGCGCAGAAGATCGCCGGCATCAAGAACCCGCTGACCTTCGCCAGCCCGGCCGCGATCCGCGCCGCCTTCGGCGCCCATCCCGGCTCGCTGGGCCCGGTGGGCTTCAAGGGCCGCGTGATCGCCGACCGCACCGTGGCCAAGATGGCCGATTTCGTCATCGGCGCCAACGAGGACGACCAGCACTACACCGGCGCCAACTTCGGCCGCGATTGCGCCGAGCCGGAAGTGTTCGACATCCGCAACGTGGTGGAAGGCGATGCGTCGCCGGACGGCCAGGGCGCGCTGGCGATCCAGCGCGGCATCGAGGTCGGCCACGTGTTCTACCTCGGCACCAAGTATTCCGCCGCGATGAACGCCACCTTCCTGGACGAGGATGGCAAACCCAAGCCGTTCGAGATGGGTTGCTACGGCATCGGCGTGACCCGCATCCTGGGCGCCGCCATCGAGCAGAACTACGACGACAAGGGCATGATCTGGCCCGATTCCATCGCGCCGTTCGCGGTGGCGGTGTGCCCGGTGGGCTACGACCGCTCGGAAGCGGTGAAGGAAGCCGCCGACAAGCTGCACGCCGAGCTGCTGGCCAAGGGCGTGGACGCCATCCTCGACGACCGCGGCGAGCGCCCGGGCGCGATGTTCGCCGACTGGGAGCTGATCGGCGCGCCGCACCGCGTCACCATCGGCGACCGCGGCCTGAAGGAAGGCAAGGTCGAGTACCAGCACCGCCGCGACAGCGAAGCCACCGCCGTCGCCGCCGATGCTATTCTGGAGCATGTCCTCTCCAAGCTGGCCTGATGAAGACGAGCCTCCTTTTTCTCCTGCCGTTCTGCCTTGTGCTGGCGCATGCGCCAGCATGGGCCGGCGCGCAGAAGGAGGAGGCGCTGTCGGCCAATGTCGCCTCGGCGATGAGCCGCTCGATCTCCGACGTCAACGCGCCCCGGCTGGTGTTCGACGATCCGCGGCTGGGCCAGGCCTGGCTCGCGGAGATGTCGTCGCGGCTGCAGAAGAAGATTCCCGACGCCTGGATGCGCGAGCGCCTGCTCACCGCCATCCAGTACGAATCCACCCGCGCCGGGCTCGATCCGCAACTGGTGCTGGGCCTGATCCAGGTCGAGAGCGGCTTCAACAAGTACGCGATCTCCGGCGCCGGCGCGCGCGGCCTGATGCAGGTGATGCCGTTCTGGCCGCGCCACATCGGCACGCCGCGGCATAATCTGTTCGACCTCAGCACCAATCTGCGCTACGGCTGCACCATCCTGCGCCACTATCTCGACATCGAGCGCGGCGATCTGTACCGCGCGCTGGGCCGCTACAACGGCAGCCTGGGCAAGCCGGAATACCCCGATCTGGTGGTCGGCGCCTGGAAGCGCCGCTGGGCGTGGACCGCGCCGCCGTCGTTGAAGATGGCCGGCGACAGCCTTCCGCGCGAGCGCTGATCCGCGCTATGCTGCCGGAGGACTGACTCCTTCCGGCCGCCATGTTCTCCCTTCCCCGCACCGCCACCGCGCCGTTCTGCCCGTCCGAGGTCAACGGCAGCGTGCGCATAGACCCGAACGCCTCCTTCAGCCAGCGGCTGCGCCGCTTCGCCGGCCCCGGCCTGCTGGTCGCCGTCGGCTATATGGATCCGGGCAACTGGGCGACCGACATCGAGGCCGGCTCGCGCTTCGGCTACCAGCTGTTGTGGGTGGTGATGCTGTCCGGCGTCGCCGCGATGCTGCTGCAGATGCTGGCGGCGCGGCTGGGGCTGGTGACCGGCATGGATCTGGCGCAGGCCAGCGCCGCGCGTTACGGCCGCGCCGGGCGTTTGCTCCACTGGCTGAGCGCCGAAGTGTCCATCATCGCCTGCGACGTAGCCGAAGTGCTGGGCTGCGCGCTGGCGTTCAAGCTGCTGTTCGGCGTGCCGTTGTTGTGGGGCGTGGCGCTGACCGCGTTCGACACGCTGATCGTGCTGGGGCTGAAGGGACGCGGCTTCCGCCAGTTGGAGGCCATCGTGCTGGGTCTGATCGCCACCATCACGCTGTGCTTCCTGGCGCAACTGGCGCTGCTGGACACCCATTGGCCGGCGGTGGCGGCGGGCTTGGCGCCCAGCTTGCCGGCGCAGGGCATGGACAAGGCCGTCGTGCTGGCGCTGGGCATCGTCGGCGCCACCATCATGCCGCACAACCTCTATCTGCATTCGTCGGTGGCGCAGACCCGGCGGGTGGAAGGCGGCGGGGACGGCGCGCTGCGGCAAACGCTGCTGCTGTGCCGGATCGACACCATAGGCTCGCTGTTGCTGGCGATGCTGGTCAACGGCGCCATCCTGGTGCTGGCGGGCAGCGCCTTCCACGCCGCCGGGCACACCGCGGTGGCCGACATCGCCGACGCGCACGAGCTGATCCGCCCGCTGGCCGGCTCGCTGGCGGCGCTGTTGTTCGGCGTCGCCCTGCTGGCGGCGGGGCAGAGCGCCACCTTGACCGGCACCGTGGCCGGCCAGGTGATCATGGACGGTTTTCTGCGCATCCGCATTCCCTGCTACCAGCGCCGGCTGATCACTCGCTCGCTGGCCTTGCTGCCGGCGGCGGCCGGCATCGGCTGGATGGGAGAGCAGGCGGTGGGTCCGCTGCTGGTGTGGAGCCAGGTGGTGCTGAGCCTGCAACTGCCGCTGGCGATGTGGCCGTTGCTGCGGATGACGGGGGATAAAACGCTGATGGGCGCGCACGCCGCGCCGCGCTGGGTCGGCGTCTGCGGTTGGGGATTGTTCTGGCTGATATTGGCCGCCAATTGCGCGCTGCTTGTGGGGTGAGCGGCTGGGAAGCGCCCGGGCGGCGTTGCGCCTACTTGCCGTGATGTACGCACGGTCCGGCGCGCAACGGATAAAACAAAGGCCGCCGGAAGGCGGCCTGTTTGCCGGATCAGTCTTCCTGCGCCTGCAGCATCTTCTTCAGCAGGCGGGCCAGCGTCTGGCGCTCGTCGGCGTCCAGCATCTCGATCAGCTCGGCTTCGGCGGCCAGGTGGTGGCCGGCGGCGTCCTCGATCACCTGCAAGCCCTTGGGGGTCAAGGTGACGATCACCCCGCGGCGGTCGTCCGGATCCGGCGAGCGGCTGACCAGCGCGGCTTCTTCCAGCCGGTTGATGCGGTTGGTCAGCGCGCCGGACGAGATCAGCACCATGCCCTGCAGCTGGTTGGGCGACAGCTGGTAGGGCTCGCCGCCGCGGCGCAGCGCCGCCAGCACGTCGAATTCGCCTACATTGAGATTATGGCGGGCCAAATCCTGCAGAACCCGTCGGGTGATGAAGTACTCCATCCGCACGATGCGGCCGATGACCTGGGTGGCTGAGGTGTCCAGGTCGGGACGGACTTCGTTCCAAAGGGCGACGATGCGGTCAATCTGGTCGGGTGCGTGCTGCATGCTGCGGGTTCCTGAGCAAAGGTAAATGCGGCAAATCCAGTCGGGCGCAAGAGTATCACGACTTAAAAATATACTATCTTCATCTAAAGACAATTGCCGCGCATCAGACCCTGGCCGTTTATTCAGGGCCAGCTTGCTTCGGCAGGGGAACGAAGCTATATTTACATGTAAAGATTCTTTATGTGAAGATAATTGCTGGATTGAACGACTTCCATCTGGCGCGAAGGCCGCCCAGCGCGGCGGGAGCAGAGTGTGAAAACAGCGGTACGCGGCGATGCGCTGACTTTCCGGGGCAATCCGTTCCGGGAAGCCGAGCGCGATTGCCTGGTGTTCCAGCGCGACGCGCTGGTGGTGATGGAAAACGGACGCATCGCGGCCTGGGGCCCGGCGGCCGGACTGCTGCCGTCGCTGCCGCCGGACGCGCGGATCGAACACTATCCCGACCACTTGATCCTGCCGGGCTTCATCGATTGCCACGTCCATTATCCGCAGACCGAGATGATGGCCGCCTTCGGCGAACAGTTGTTGGACTGGCTGAACCATTACACCTTCGTCACCGAGCAGGGCTTCGCCGACGCGGATCACGCGCGCGAAGTGTCGCGGGTGTTTCTCGGCGAACAGCTGCGCAACGGCGTCACCACCGGCTGCGTGTTCGGCACCGTCCACGCCGCGTCGGTGGACGCGTTGTTCGAAGAGGCGTCCCGCCACGATCTGCGCATTCTGGCCGGCAAGGTGTGCATGGACCGCAACGCGCCGGCCGCGCTGCTGGACACGCCGCTGATCGCTTACGAGGAGTCGCGCGCGCTGATCGAGCGCTGGCATGGCAAGGGACGCGCCGAGTATGTGATCACGCCGCGCTTCGCGCCGACCTCCAGCCACGGCCAGCTGGAAATGCTGGGGGCGCTGGCGGCGGAGTTTCCCGACATCGCCATCCAATCGCATATTGCCGAGAATCTGGACGAGATCGCCTGGGTCCGCCAGCTGTTCCCCGGCTGCCGCGATTACGCCGGCGTCTACCAGCGCTATGGTTTGCTGCGGCCGCGCGCGATCTACGGCCACGGGGTGCATCTGTCTGACGCTGAACTAGAGATGCTGCATGACAGCGGCGCCTCGCTGGCGCATTGTCCGACATCCAATTTCTTCCTCGGCTCCGGCAGCCTGAACCTGCGCCGCTGCGTCGAGTCGGAGAAGCCGGTCAAGCTGGGGCTGGGCACCGACCTGGGGGCCGGCACCAGTTTCTCGATGTTGCAGACGATGAACGCCGCCTACATGGCGTCGCAGACCCACGGCAAGCCGCTGACCGCGGCCCAGGCTTTCTATCTGGCCACCCGCGGCGGCGCGGAGGCGCTGGGCATCGCGGACAAGGTGGGCGGCATCGAGGCGGGCATGGAGGCCGATCTGGCGGTGCTGGACCTGCGCTCCACCCCGCTGCTGGATTTCCGCATGCGCCATGTCCGCGACCTGTCCGAGGCGCTGTTCGTGCAGATGATGCTGGGCGACGACCGCGCGATCGCCGCGACCTACGCAGCCGGCGCGGCGGTGTACCGCAGGGGCGAGCGCTGAGTGCGGAAGGCCGGTCGCCGTTGGGTTGTGGATAAGTTGGAAGGCGGCGCGCCGCTGTGGATAAGCCGGCCGGCATCATGACAAGTGTTCTTACGCATTTCTTATCGCGATAGTCCGATGTATACCGTAGCGGATGCGGCTTGCCATTCCGGCCGCCGCCGTAGGCTACGGAGGTTCCATGTACCCCTGGTTCTGGATTTTCGCGCCGCAGATCCATCTGCCGTTCAGCGGCGGTGTGCAGCAGGATATCGATCCATCAAGCAACTGGAGCGGATTGCCGCCGCCATCCCTCGGATCGCGGCAGCGGGATTGGCTCCCCTACCTGCAGGCGCTGGACACCTTGATCGGCTATCACGGCATTCAGCCGCAACCGAGCTGGGGGCCGGATCAGATGGCCGCGCTGGATAGGCTGAAACAGTGGCGGGACAGCCTGGGGCAGGCCGGCGAACGGGTTCTCCAGCTGCCGGCGATGCCTGACAGTCCTGATGGCTTCATTGCCGCATCGCCACCGCCACCCGGGTGAAGGCGTTCATCAACGCGATGGCCAGGGTCAGATCGGCGATTTCCGCGTCGCTGAAATGCTCGCGCAGCGGCTGGAAAACGCTGTCCGGCGCGCGGGTTTCGCCTATCCGGGTCACCGCCTCGGTCCAGGCGATGGCGGCCGCCTCGCGGGGGCTTAGCGTATCCGCCACGTCCCATCCAGCCAGCGTGTCCAGTTTTTCCTGGTTTTCGCCGCGGCGGCGCAGCGCCTGGCTATGCAGCTTCAGGCAGAAGGCGCAGCCGTTGAGCTGAGCAACGCGCAGGTAAGCCAGCTCGACTAGCGGCAGCCCCAAGCTGCTTTCCGCCAGCGCGTTCTTGCAGGCGAGCAGCCCCTGGTAGGCCTTGGGCGACAGCTGGGCATAGTCGATTCTCATGATTTCATCCTCTCGGTTTCAGCGCTGGCCGGCAGCCGGCGGCAGGGGCGCGCCTGTTCAGCAGGCGCAGGGTCAGTTTCTGCACGGCCGGCGTCAGCAGCAGCACCGAGCCCAGCGCCACGGGCCAGGCTTCGGCGAAGGCGAGCAGCCACCAGCCGGCAAAGCCCGAATGAAGTCCGTGATTCAGGGCGGTGAACCAGGCAGTCATCACCAGAGACATCGCCGCCGACATCAGCGAAGAGAACAGCAGGCGTTGGCGTAGGGCGGGGCTCATGGCGCGCTCCATTCGGGTTAGCGATGAGGCGAGTCTATTCAAAAGCGCATTATGAAAATAGAATCAAAAAATCAATATCAAATTCCATTTTTGCAATCATGTTGGATGATCTGGACTTGTTTGTGGCGATCGTGGACGCCGGCAGCCTCAGCGCAGCGGCCGGCCGGCTGCGAATGCCGGCCCCGACGCTGACGCGTCGCCTGCAGGCGCTGGAGGCGCGGCTGGGCTGCAAGCTGCTGAGCCGCAGCGCGCGCCGGCTGGCGCCGACCAATGAGGGTTGGCAGTACTACGAGCGCTGCAAGCCGCTGTTGGCGGCGCTGCGGCAGGAGACGGCGTCGCTGGACGGGGCCTTGAACCGGGTGGAAGGGGCAGTAAGGCTGCTGGCGCCGCTGAGCATGGCCAACGACATGCTGGTGCCGGTGTGGGCTAGCCTGCTGCGCGAGCATCCGCGGCTCCGGCTGGAGTTGAAGCTGAGCAACAGCCTGGATGATTTATACAGCGGCATGGCCGATCTGGCCTTGAGGGTGGGAGAGCAGTCGGACGCCTCGCTGCGGCAGCGCAGGCTGGGCGAGGTGCGGACCATACTGACGGCGTCGCCCGCCTATCTGGCCGCGCATGGCGCGCCCGAGCGGCCAGCGGACCTGGCCGCGCATCGCTTGTTGCTGGCTGAGCCATTCCAGCACTGGAAGCTGCGGCGGCGGGACAGCGGCGAGGAGGCGGCCTGGCCGGCCGAGCCGGGCCTGCTGGCCAACGACATGCTGCTGACGCGCCGGCTGGCCGAGGGCGGCGTCGGCATCGCGGTCAGCCCGCTCAGCATCTGCCATCGGCAGCTGGCGGATGGCCGTCTGGTCCGGGTGCTGGAAGAGTGGGAGATCGCCACCCGGCCGGTCTACGCCGTGTGGCCGGAGCGGCGCGCCTTGCCGGCGCGGGTGCGCGCGGTGCTGGACGCGTTGTTGGAATTTTCCGAGGATCTGCCGCAACTGCGCGGCTGACAAGCATCGGCGTGCGTTCGAGGCCGGGCGCGCCAATGCATGCCGCGCTTACTTTCCGCCGCGCGGCGGCTTGGGCAGCAGCTCCAGCCGGGTGCCGGACAGGCGGTCGTGCAGGTGGCGGCGGTCCTTGTCGTAATAGCGGGCCAGGAAGGGCAGCAGCCACCAGATCAGCGCCAGCCATTTCGCCGCCGGATGGTCGCCGTAGCTGCGCTGCCATCCCAGGTAGGAGATCACCGGCAGGCCGACGAACAGCATCGCCGCGACGGCGAAGCGCATCAGAGATTGCTGCCAGTTCAGTAGCCGGCCGTCGGCGGTCACCAGCCGGATGTGCCAGGTTTTCATCGCGGCGGTCTGGCCGCCGCGGGTCCAGCAGTAGCCGAAGTAGGCGAACAGCACGCCGGCGGCGGTCAGCTGGATCAGACTGTGCAGCAGCCAGGAATCCTGGCCCAGCGCCAGCTGCAGCGGGGTGATCGCGGCGCTGGTGATCAGCAGCATGGCGACGATCAGCAGCGATTCATAGAACAGGCTGGCCAGGCAGCGGGCGAGGCCGGGAGTGGCGTTATCGGTCATGGGGAGGAGGCGAGTGGTTTGGCGTCGCGCGAGCGCAGCCGGCTCAGCGCCTGTTCGCGCTGGGCTGGGGGCAGTTGCTGCAGCTTCTTCCAGTTGGCGCGGATTTCGTCGCGCTGGGGCTCGCTCAGCTCGGTCCAGGCCTTCAGCCGGCGTTGCAGCCGCTGCTGTTGGCCGGATGTCAGCTCGGCGAAGCGCGGAACGATGGTCAGCAGATCCTGCTTCTTGTCGGGCGCGTAGCGGTTCCAGTCGGCGGCCAGCGGCGCCAGCACCTGCTGCTGCTCGCTGTTCAGTTGTTCCCAGCGCGGATCCGCCAGAGGGGAGGAATGGACGAAGTTTGGAATCAGCAGGCCGGTCAGGCAGATCGCCTTGGCCAGCCATCCGGCCTTATTCATGCAACCCCCGGCTGAAATGCGGCTCCAGCAAGGAATCCAACGGCAGGTCCTGGGACAGCACGGTGGCGTCCACCGCGTCGGTTTCGGCCATCAGGCCTTCCACCAGCATCAGGCCGACGCCGGTGACAACGGCGAAACCCAGGGCGGCGCTGCCGCGCTTCAGCAGCAGGGTGTGGCGTTGCGCCCAGAGCAGGATTTTCTCCTGCAGGCCGCAGTTTTCGGCGGCGCGCTGTTCGAAGCGGCGCATCGCGGCGGCGCGCGCGTCCCTCAGGCGGGCAAGCTGCCGGGGCGTCGGATCGGAATGGGGATTGTCCAGTATGCGGGCGATATGGACGGGCAAATGGTCCCCCTGCCCGTCATTGGCGTGTTTCATAGCAAAACTCCCTTCTGCGCAAGAATGGCCGCCAGGGTGTGGTTGGCGCGCGAGCAGTGCGTTTTCACGCTGCCCTCGGAGCAACCCATGACCAGAGCGGTTTCGGCAACATCCAGTCCTTCCCAGTAACGCAGCAGAAACGCTTCGCGTTGACGGGCGGGCAGTAGTTGCAGCGACGCGTCTATCATCAGCGCCACTTCCTTGCGTTGGTACCACTGCTCCGGATTGGTGTGCGCCTCGTCGGCGGCGACATCCAGCGTTTCGAGCGGGTCGAGGGAGTCGTCTTCGGCGTGGGTGGGGATCAGCGACGACAGCAGCGTGCTGACGAAGCTGCGCACCTTGCTGCGCCGGTAGTGGTCGCGGATGGTGTTCTGCAAGATGCGCTGGAAGATCAGCGGCAGCTCGTGCGCGGGCGCGTGCGCGTAGCGGTCGGCCAGCTTCATCATCGAGTCCTGCACGATGTCGAGCGCATTGTCTTCATGCCGAACCGCGTACAGCGCCTGCTTGAAGGCGCGCTTCTCCACCGACTCGAGGAAGTCGGCCATTTCCTTGCGGCTTGCCATCTGTGCATTTCAGGTTGATGCCAACCAAAGATGGTAGCAGAGCATGATTCACTAGGCTAGTGGCAGTTTTTCTTCTGAAATAACCGTGGCTTAGCGGTATTTTGCACCTGCACAAAATCACTTGACCGTACTTTGAGCAATACGCTAAGGTCTTTGAGCAAACGGGATGAAATCAACACGAAATAGAGGCGATATGCAGATATCGGGCGCCGAAATAGTAGTCCGCTGCCTGCAGGAAGAGGGGGTCGAATTCGTCTTCGGCTACCCAGGGGGCGCAGTACTGGAAATCTACGATGCCATCTTCCGACAGGACAAATTCAAACATGTGCTGGTGAGGCATGAACAGGCGGCTGTCCACGCCGCCGACGCCTATTCCCGCTCCAGCGACAAGGTGGGCGTGGCGCTGGTGACCTCCGGTCCCGGCGCGACCAATGCCGTGACCGGCATCGCCACCGCCTACATGGACTCCATCCCGATGGTGGTGATCTCGGGCCAGGTGCCTTCTCCGGCCATCGGCCTGGACGCGTTCCAGGAAGTGGACATGGTGGGCATCACCCGTCCCTGTGTGAAGCACAACTTCCTGGTCAAGGACGTGAACGAGATCGCCGCGACCATCAAGAAGGCGTTCTACATCGCCATGAGCGGCCGTCCCGGCCCGGTGGTGGTGGATATCCCCAAGGACATTACCCAGGCGCGCGCCGAGTTCCGCTATCCGGACAGCGTGCACATCCGCTCTTACGTGCCGGCCACCCGCGGGCACAGCGGACAGATCAAGAAGGCAGTGAACCTGCTGCTTGAGGCCAAGCGTCCTTATATCTATGTCGGCGGCGGCGCGGTGCAGGGCCGCGCCGAGGCCGAGGTGACCGAGCTGGTGCGGTCCCTGAACCTGCCGTGCACCAACACGCTGATGGGTTTGGGCGCCTATCCGGGCTCGGATCGCCAGTTCCTGGGCATGCTTGGCATGCACGGCACCTACGAAGCCAATATGGCGATGCAGTACTGCGACGTGCTGATCGCCGTGGGCGCGCGCTTCGACGACCGCGTGATCAGCGTGCCGTCGCACTTCCTCGGCCAGGCCAAGAAGATCATCCACATCGACGTCGATCCGTCGTCGATCTCCAAGCGCGTCAAGGCCGACATACCCATCGTCGGCGACGTCAAGCTGGTGCTGCGCGAGATGCTGGACCAGCTCAAGCAATCCGGCCAGAAGCCGGATGGCTCGGCGCTGAACCAGTGGTGGAAGCAGATCGAGGAATGGCGCGGACACGACTGTCTGCTGTATACGCCGTCCGACGAGCTGATCAAGCCGCAGATGGTGGTGCAGACGCTGTATGACATCACCGGCGGCCAGGCCATCGTCACCTCCGACGTCGGCCAGCACCAGATGTGGGCGGCGCAGTACTACAAGTTCGACCGGCCCAAGCAATGGCTGAATTCCGGCGGCCTCGGCACCATGGGCTTCGGCCTGCCGGCGGCCATCGGCGCGCAGCTGGCCAACCCCAACGCCCAGGTGGCCTGCATCACCGGCGAGGGTTCGATCCAGATGAACATCCAGGAGCTGTCCACCGCCAAGCAGTACCACACGCCGGTGAAGGTGGTGGCGCTGAACAACCGCTACCTGGGCATGGTGCGCCAGTGGCAGGAGTTCTTCTACGGCACCCGCTACTCCGAGTCCTACATGGACGCGCTGCCGGACTTCGTCAAGATCGCCGAGGCTTACGGCCATGTCGGCTTCAAGGTGGAGAATCCGGCCGATGTGGAGCCGGTGCTGCGCGAGGCGTTCAGCGACAAGCTGAAGGAGCGCCTGGTGTTCCTGGACTTCCGCACCGACCAGTCGGAGAACGTGTTCCCGATGATCCAGAACGGCAAGGGCCTGGATCAGATGGACCTGCCGGCGCACATGCGCGCCATCCAGCAGGTGCCTTTCGAGAACAACCGTGACTACGGCAATATGTGCTAAGGCGGCCGGCATGCGACACATCTTATCCATACTTCTGGAAAACGAGGCGGGCGCGCTGTCGCGCGTCGTCGGGCTGTTTTCGGCCCGCGCCTACAACATCGATTCGCTGACAGTGTCCACCACCGAGGACCCGACATTGTCGCGGATGACCATCGTCACCCACGGTTCCGACGAAGTCATCGAGCAGATCACCAAGCAGCTCAACAAGCTGATCGAGGTGGTCAAGGTGATAGACCTCAACGAATCCGAGCACATCGAACGCGAGATGATGCTGATCAAGGTCCGCGCCGTAGGCAAGGACCGCGAGGAGATGAAGCGGATGGCCGACATCTTCCGCGGACGCATCATCGACGTGACGGAAAAGACTTACACCATCGAGCTGACTGGTACGAGCGACAAGCTCGGCGCCTTTATCGAGGCGGTGGACCGCACAGTGATCCTGGAAACGGTCCGTACCGGCGCATCCGGCATCGGTCGAGGCGAGCGGGTTCTGAAAATCTGAGCTGGACTGCAAGTCCCTTAGCAAACAAATACCAAGGATAAAGAAATGAAAGTTTATTACGACAAAGACGCCGACCTCTCCATCATCAAGAGCAAGAAAGTGGCCATCATCGGCTACGGCTCGCAGGGCCATGCGCACGCGCAGAACCTGAAGGAGTCGGGCGTCGACGTCGTCGTCGGCCTGCGCAAGGACGGCGCGTCGTGGAAGAAGGCCGAAACAGCCGGCCACAAGGTCAAGGAAGTGGCCGAGGCGGTGAAGAAGGCCGACGTGGTGATGATCCTGCTGCCGGACGAATCCCAACCGGACGTCTACCACAAGGACATCGCGCCCAACCTGAAGAAGGGCGCGGCGCTGGCCTTCGCCCACGGCTTCAACATCCATTACAACCAGATCGTGCCGCCGGCCGACGTCGACGTGATCATGGTGGCCCCGAAGGGCCCGGGCCACACCGTGCGCTCCGAGTACCTGAAGGGCGGCGGCGTGCCGACGCTGATCGCCGTCTACCAGGACAAGTCCGGCAAGGCGCGCGACGTGGCGCTGTCCTATGCGGCGGCCAACGGCGGCACCAAGGGTGGCGTGATCGAGACCAACTTCCGCGAGGAAACCGAGACCGACCTGTTCGGCGAGCAGGCCGTGCTGTGCGGCGGCGCCGTCGAGCTGGTGAAGGCCGGCTTCGAGACGCTGGTGGAAGCCGGCTACGCGCCGGAAATGGCCTACTTCGAGTGTCTGCACGAGCTGAAGCTGATCGTCGACCTGATGTACGAAGGCGGCATCGCCAACATGAACTACTCGATCTCCAACAACGCGGAGTACGGCGAGTACGTGACCGGCCCGGAAGTGGTGACCTCGCAGACCAAGGAAGCGATGAAGAAGGCGCTGTACCGCATCCAGAGCGGCGAGTACGCCAAGATGTTCATCCTGGAAGGCAAGACCAACTACCCGGCGATGACCGCCCGCCGCCGCCTGACCGCCGCGCACCCGATCGAGAAGGTCGGCGCCGAGCTGCGCGCGATGATGCCGTGGATCGCCAAGAACAAGCTGGTGGACCAGTCCAAGAACTGATCGATCAACGGTCTGTTGTCGATGACGAAGCCGGGCGAGAGCCCGGCTTTTTCACGTAAATAACATAAAGAAATAAACTTATAAATAAACTTTGTAGTAAATGTTAGTTTTCATTAATATTGTAGATTCCGAGTAATTGATCTACTGCTGAAAAGCTGTTGAAAACCAAGATAAGTTCATGAAACATCAGATGCATTTGTTGTTATTGGCGGGGGCTGTTTTAGGGTTGTCGGCCTGCTCTTCTTTCAAGGCCACGATCCTGCCGCAGCAGGAAGGCAGCTTTACCGCGGTGGCCACTGCGGCTTCGTACAAGGATGCGGTGGAAAACGCCGTCGGCAAGGCTGGCGAGGTTTGCAAGAAGCAAGACAAGAAGCTGGTCATCCTGGATCGGAAGGAAGAATCCAAAGACCAGGGGGACGGCGAGGTGATGAAGGCGGCGAAAACCGCCGCGGACATCGTGCTCAAGCTGGGCACGCTGGGCATTGTTTCCCGCGGCGGGGATGAGGACTACAAGGTCACGCTGCAGTGCAAGTGCGAGTAAGCTAGGGCATCGCTTCGCGTACGTTCTGTCGGCCTTGGCCAGCGGTTGTGGCTGGCGCGGCTTGGACAAACGGCTGTCCGTATCGCAGTGGGCGCTGCGTACAAAGGACAGCCGTTTTGCGTCCCAATCCGCGGCGCGGCTTTACGACGCCATCGCCTCGCCCAGCCGAACCGGGCTGGCCGCCTGCCATTGCGGATTGAATTTCAGCGGGCCGGCCGGGAACAACAGCACCACGGTGGAGCCCAGCAGGAAGCGGCCCATTTCCTCGCCCTTGGCCAGGCGGATGTCCTGGCCGCGGTAATCCCATTTCTCCAGCGCCGGACGGCGCGGCGGATTGACCACGCCGTGCCAGACGGTGGCCATGCTGCCGACGATGGTGGCGCCCACCAGCACCATCACGAACGGTTGTCCCTGCTCGTCTTCGAATACGCACACCACGCGCTCGTTGCGCGCGAACAGCCGGTCCACGCCGCGCGCGGTGGCGGGATTCACCGAGTACAGCTCGCCGGGCACGTAGGTCATTTCCAGCAGCCTGCCGGCGCAGGGCATGTGGATGCGATGGTAATCGCGCGGGCTGAGGTAGATGGTGGCGAAGTGGCCGTCGGCGAAGCGGGCGGCCAGCTCGGCGTCGCCGGCCAGCAGCGCCGCGGCGCTGTAGTCGCGGCCCTTGGCCTGGAAAATGCGGCCGCTGTCTATCGGGCCCAGCTGGCTGACCGCGCCGTCCACCGGGCAAAGCAGGCGGGCGTCGGCCAGCGGCCGCGCGCCGGGCCGCAGCGCGCGGGTGAAGAAGTCGTTGAAGGTGGCGTAGGCCGCCGGATCGCTGTTGGCGGCTTCGCTCATGTCGACGTGGTAGCGGGCGATGAAACGGCGGATGGCGGCCGTGGTGACGCCGCCGCCCTTCCAGCCGGCGAAGCAGCCTGCCAGCCGGGTCAGCGCCAGTTTGGGCAGGATATGTTGAGACAGCACGAACAGGCGCTCGGACACGGGCATTTCCTGATGATGAGTTTAACCGCCCATTATATCGCAGCTAAGCGGGGCTGGCCCGCCGTCCGCCGATGACGCGGCGCTTTCGCGCGGGCCACGCCGATTTCACCTGATGGCCGAGCGCGCGACAGAAAGCGCCGCAGCCATCCGGCGCCGCTCTGAATGGCGGGCCGCCAGCGTGCGCCTTGGCGACGATAGCCGCGCGTTTCGGCTGGATCAGAAATGGTAGCCCATGCCGATGGACACTTCCCGGATATGCTCGTTGAAATAAGCGAGGTCCGAGTTGGAGCGGCCATAGTTGCCGCTGAGAAAGGCGGACCAGGCCTTGGCGCCGAACAGGTTTTTCCGGGTCAGGCCCAGGCTGAGCAAAGCGTTGCGGCTATCCGCTTTCTGGCCGGAGAAGACCGGATTGCCGGCTTGATAGCGGGTGCGAAGCGCGACGAGCGAGGTCGTGGCGTCCCAGTCCGCGCCTTGGTAGGCGTAAGCCAATTGAACCCCGTAGCGTCGGGTGCTCATCGCCTTGCCGTCCAGATCCGCGCGCGCGTATATCAGGCCAGGGGACAGCGTATGCGCGCCCTGGTTGTCCAATTTCCAGGCATAAGCGGCTTGGACGCCGTAGTTGTTGCCATTGCGCTGCAGCAGGGCTTGATTGGCCAGCGTCAAGCCTTGCGCCTGTCCGCTTTGCTCATTGCCCAGCTTTTGCCTGGCATAGCTGAAGTTGGCGCTGAACGGCGTATTCAGGATGTTCGACCAGCCTAGCGCCAGACCCGCGCTTTTCAGCTTGCCGTCCTGGCGGGCGACATTCAAGGCATAGGGGTCCAGCCATACTTCGCTCTCGCCATAAGTCAGCGCCGCCGACACCGCGCCGGCTTGCGGCAGTTGCTGGCGCACGCCGAACTGCATGCCGCCTCCCGCAGCGAAGGAGGTGGTGTTGGAAGGAGAGATGAAGAGCCGGGTGCCAGTGCCGGCGAAGCCATAGCTCCATTCGCCTTCGAACAGGGGGGCGGTGCCGGATTGCGAAGCCGGCGATTGCGTCAGGCTGGCGGCGCTGGAGCGGCCGTCGTTCGGCGCCTTGAGGTAATTGCTGGCCAGTTGATAGTGGCTGACGCCTAGCTGGAAGGTCCCGGAGAAACCGTCTTGTTCATTCTCTGCGGCGACTGCCAGCAAAGGTGCGAGCAGTATCAATACGGCATGATGTTTCATCGGATATTCCTTTGGATGGAGTGAAAAGAGCGGGTCGCCGGGCGGGCAATTCATCCTGGCCTTGGATGGCCAAGCCGATTGTCTGTCTTGAGCGCGCGACCATATACTCCATGGCCAGCGCAAAGAGAGGGCATCCCGTTCGCATGGCGCAAGTATGCGTATGCCAACCTTTTGCTAAGCCAAAGATTGTCGCGGTGAAAACGAAAATGCATCTATTGATTGTTGAGGATGACTTGGACCTGGGGCGGGCTTTGCAGGCCGCGTTGAAAGCCGAAGCGGTGACGACCGAATGGGTGCGCCAGCTGGCGGATGCGGACGCACTGTTCGAGCCGGACCGGTTCGATTGCGTATTGCTGGACTTGGGTCTGCCGGACGGCAGCGGTTTGGCATTGTTGCGCGCCTGGCGGGCCAGGCAGATCGCCGTGCCGGTGATCATGATCACGGCCAGCGCCGATTTGAACGATAAATTGGCGGGTTTGGATGATGGCGCCGACGATTATCTGTGCAAGCCGTTCGCGGTGTCGGAAATGGTGTCGAGAGTGCGGGCGGTATGCCGCCGCAGCGCCCGCCAGGCCAGCGAAGTCTGGAGCCTGGGCGCGCTGAGCCTCAAGCCCCGCGTGCACTTGGCTTGGCTGGACGGCCTGGCGTTGGACTTGTCGCCTCGCGAATTCCGATTATTGGTGGAACTGGCGCGCGATCCTGGCCGCATCGTGTCGAAGACGGTGCTGGGGCAACGCCTGGAGCCGCTTGGCGATATTGTCGACGGCGCGACGATAGAGGTGCACTTGTCCAATCTGCGCCGCAAGATAGGCGCCGAACGCATCCGCACCGTGCGCGGCGTGGGCTATCAATATGTGGTTTAAGCGGCTGGCGGACGGTTTGGCGCCGTCGCTGACGAGGCGGGTGTTGCTGGCTTTGTTGCTGGCTTTCGCCTTGATATGGCTGGCGCTGGTCGGGCGGGAATACCAGGAGTCGAGGTCGTCGGAATCCCGCCGCCAAGTTTTGTGGAGAGTGACCGATCTGCTTTCCGAGGTGCTGTCGCCTGGCGGAATGGAGCAAAATCGGCAAGCCTTGCAGACGGCGGATCGCTTATTCAACGCATCGCGGCGCATCAACGTGGCTTCCAAGGTCGAAATCGATCACCCGGGCGATTTGTTGATTTCCGCGCGCACGCGGCAAGGCGAGCGGATCTACGCTTCGCCGGGCGCCCCGGCCACCGCGCTGCCGGCGCGCGATTTGAATAAGGGCGTGGTTCAGCTGAAAGGAAAAGCGTATCGGGTGGCGGAGCGTCTCTATCCCGCTGGATATTTGACTGTGTTCGAACCGCTGATTCCAGACGAGGAAGTGCTGCCTTTCATAACTAAGCAATATATCGCGCCCTTGGTCATTGCTTTTTCGCTAATCCTGCTGCCGCTGTGGCTCGCCATTTCGCGCGGCTTGCTGCCGCTGAGGCGCTTGGCCGATTATCTGAACCGTCGCGCCTCCGATGATTTTTCTCCTTTGTCCATGAGCTTGCCCTACCGGGAGTTGAAGCCCATTGTCCAGGCGCTGGACCAGTTGCTGAGGCGCAGCCGCGACAGCATCGCTCGCGAACGCGCCATCGTGCAGGATGCCGCCCATGAGATGCGCACGCCGTTGGCGGTGATTTCCACGCAGGCGCATGCCTTGGCCCGCGAGGAGGATGCCGAGGCCAGGCAGCAAAACCTGGCCGCTTTGGAGCAGGCGGTGGCCCGGCATTCCCATTTGGTGCAGCAGCTGTTGCGGCTGGCGGCGCTGGAAAGCGTGGAGAGCGAGCGCCGGCAACAGGTCGATCTGGTCGAGGTGACGCGCAATGCCTTGATCGGCTTGTCGCCGCGGGCCGAAGAAAAGGGCATGGAGCTGGAGCTGGAGTCGCCAGATGGCTTGCTGGCCAGCCTGGCCTTGGTTTCCTTCCTCTCGATTGTCGACAATTTACTGTCCAATGCGGTGGCGTATGGCCGAGCCGGCGGTCGCGTCCGGGTGCGGCTTGCCGCCGCCGATGGACGGATAGAGTTGGCGGTGGCGGATGACGGGCCTGGCATCGCCGTCGAGGACAAACCGCATCTGTTCGAGCGCTTTTACCGGGGCAAGGCTGCATCTGCGCCGGGTTCCGGCCTGGGGCTCGCCATTGTTTGGCAGGCGGTGCGGGCGCAAGGCGGCCGCATCCGGATGGCGGAGGGGCTGGAAGGCCGGGGCGTGGCGTTTCATGTCAGCCTGCCCTGGTGGTCGCCAAATTAGATGCTTTGCCACGTTTGTGCGGGCGCCAGAGGGCGCCTTTTTTTACGATTAAATTCTACAATTTGTCTAATAAATAAAGTTAGACATGTCTTGTGACGAATTTGACACAGATTTTTCCTGTCAAATTTGACCTTGTGTCTCATGTTTGAGTAGTCTGGTTCAAAACATGCTGCAGGAGCACATTGATGCAAGTGGATATTGAACGACTGGTCGCGGACTTCGGCGGGCCGAGCCATCTGGCCGACGAACTGAACCGTCTGTTCCCCGACGAGCCGGTGAGCCGCGCAGCGATATACAAATGGAGGGAACGCGGCAGCCTGCCGCTGACCCAGCTGAGCCGGCTGGCGCAGCTGGCCGCCGGACAGGGCAGGCGCTTTGATTTCAACGACTATCTGGTCGGAGAGCCGAACCAGGCGGCAGGGAGAACTATCGACATGGGCGAGCGCCTCTACATTTTCGACACCACCTTGCGCGACGGCGAGCAGTCGCCGGGCGCCTCGATGACCAAGGAAGAGAAAATCCGCATCGCGCGCCAACTGGAGCGCCTGGGCGTGGACATCATCGAAGCCGGCTTCGCCGCCGCCAGCCCCGGCGATTTCGACGCCATCCGCGCGATCGCAGAAACCATCAAGGATTCCACCGTCTGTAGCCTGGCGCGCGCCAACGAGCGCGATGTGCGCGCCGCCGGCGAAGCGATCAAGCCGGCCGCGCGCGGCCGCATCCACACCTTTATCGCCACCAGCCCCATCCACATGGAAAAGAAGCTGCGCATGAGCGCGGACGAGGTGGTGGCGGCTGCGGTGAAGGCGGTGACGATCGCCCGCGAATACACCGACGACGTCGAATTCTCCGCCGAGGACGCCTTGCGTTCCGACATCGACTTCCTGGCCCGCATCTTCGGCGAGGTGATCAAGGCCGGCGCCACCACGCTGAACGTGCCGGACACCGTCGGCTACGCGGTGCCGCGACTGACCGAAGCCTTCTTCCGCGAGCTGATCGCCCGCACCCCGGGCGGCGACAAGGTGGTCTGGTCCGCCCATTGCCACAACGACCTGGGCATGGCGGTGGCCAACAGCCTGGCGGCGGTGCTGGGCGGCGCGCGCCAGGTGGAGTGCACCATCAACGGCCTGGGCGAGCGCGCCGGCAACGCCAGTCTGGAAGAGATCGTGATGGCGGTGAAGACCCGCCGCGACGTGTTCGGCGTGGACAGCCGCGTCGATGCCACGCAGATCGTGCCGGCATCCAAGCTGGTGTCCACCGTCACCGGCTATCCGGTGCAGCCGAACAAGGCCATCGTCGGCGCCAACGCCTTCGCCCACGAGTCCGGCATCCATCAGGACGGCGTGCTGAAACACCGCGAAACCTATGAAATCATGTCGGCCGAATCGGTGGGCTGGAGCGCCAACCGCCTGACTCTGGGCAAATTGTCCGGCCGCAACGCGTTCAAGACCAAGTTGTCCGAGCTGGGCATCGTGCTGGACAGCGAGGAGGCATTGAACGCCGCCTTCGCCCGCTTCAAGGAGCTGGCCGACAAGAAGCGCGAGATCTTCGACGAAGACCTGCACGCGCTGGTGTCCGACGAGATGGTGAACATCGAGCGCGAGGACTACAAGCTGGTGTCGCTTAAAGTGGTCAGCGAAACCGGCGAGCCGCCGTTGGCCAGCATCGTGTTCGTCGAGCACGGCGAGGAGCAGCGCGGCGAGTCCAGCGGCTCCGGCCCGGTGGACGCGGCGTTCAAGGCGATCGAAGCGGTGGTCGACAGCGGCGCCGAGCTGGAGCTGTATTCGGTGAACGCCATCACCAAGGGCACCGAGTCCCAGGGCGAGGTGACGGTGCGCCTGTCGCGCGGCGGCCGCATCGTCAACGGCCAGGGCGCAGACACCGACATCATCGTCGCCAGCGCCAAAGCTTATCTGTCGGCGCTGAACAAGCTGACCGTAGAGGAGAAGGTGAGCGCTCAGGCCGTGGTCTGAGCCGACTGAAGTTTCCCGGCGCGGCGGCTCGTGGCCGCGGGGAGGCGGCAAGGTTTTCCATCCCGTTCTTGTCGTTGCGCCCCGCGGCCCGAGCCGCCAAGCCAAAAGGCTTTCACTCCATCCCGCGTGAAATCCTGCGCAGGCCTATCCGGCCGAAATCATCGCGCCCACGCTCAAAAGGCCGACGGCACGACGCCGACCCACAAGGTCGGCGTTGGCACGTCGAGGGCGCGGTCCCTATCTGCCGCGAAAGCCAGAGCGGCTGCGGCTTGCTATGCCGCCAATGCCGCTTGGGCAGGCTGCAACAGCCTGCGGTAGCCGGCCATTTTCACCCAGTGCGCGATCCACAGCGCGAGAGCGGGGAGCGCGGCCAGCAGATTGACGTAAGGAATGAAGCACAGCACCTGCAAGATCACCAGCGCCAGGCTGATGCCGAAGCCGCCGTCGCCCGGCAACTGCCGCTGCGCCAGCTCTTTGCGCAATGCGCTGGACAGCAGCAGGATGTAGATCATGTACCAGACCAGCCCCAGGCCGGGTATCAGCGCCAGCCAGATCAGGCCGCCGGCCAGCGGACGATGGGTTTCTCCGACGGCGTTCATCGTCTGATGCAGGGTCAGGAAATAGAAGATGCTGACCGCCAGCACCAGAGCGCCCACCACCACCAGCACCATGATGCCCATGCCGGCCAACGCGGCCAAAGCTTCGCTCTCTTTCATGGCGAGTTCCTAAAAAGTTGAGGATTGCGATTTTGGCATGTCGCAAGCAGGCCTTTATCCGGCTACCTGTTCTTTATGCCTATGGGATTGCGCATGCCCCGTTGAAAGCGGAGACCGTGATCGTTGGCGCCGGAAGTATTGAAAGATCGGCGCGGCCTAGTGTAAAACGTCGGTCCCGGCCCGCATTCATTCGGCGTTTGGGCGGGACAACCATAATCGGGAGCGAGCATGAGCCAAGGCTATTTCATCACCGGCACCGACACCGAGATCGGCAAGACCCATTCCGCCGTCGAACTGGTCCGTTCGTATCGAGAGCAGGGCAAGATCGTGTTGGCGATGAAGCCGGTGGCGTCCGGTTGCGAAATTCTGCCAGACGGCGGCTGGTGGAACGACGATGTGGCTAGGCTCGCCGCGGCCACTGGCCAGACCGACCTGGAACTGATGAATCCCTATCGCTTCCTGCCGCCGGTGTCGCCGCACATCGCCGCGCGCGAAGCTGGCGTGGAGATCGAGCTGCCGCGCATCGTCGATCATTGCCGGCGCTTGCGCGAGCAGGCCGACATCGTGCTGGTGGAGGGCGCGGGCGGCTGGCTGGCCCCGCTGTCCGACAGCCTGTTCATGTCGGACATGGCGCAGGCGTTGGCGCTGCCGGTGATCCTGGTGGTGGGCATGCGGCTGGGCTGCATCAACCACGCCTTGCTGACGGCGAAGGCGGTGCGAGACAGCGGGCTGGAGCTGGCTGGCTGGGTGGCCAACTGCGCGCAGCCGCCGCAAGCTGCGTATGCGGAGAACCTGGCCACGCTCAAACGCCATATTCCGGCGCCGCTGCTGCTGGAAATCCCCTACCGGCCGGCTGCCTGAGCGTCTTCCCATGGGCGGCCGCCGCCGCCCATGCCCCGTTCCGCGCGCATTGCGCCGCGTCATGACGCATTCTTGTTTTTCTTGACATTGCTCCTACGATGAAAACATGCCGGCGACAAGCCGGTGCTTGTGCATGCAGTGCATTGTGTCGGTCGTCTTGACCTAGGGGGCAACATGTCTTGTTTGCGCATTCCGCTATGCCTGCTGCTGGCCGTCCAGAGCGCGGCCGCGGCTGAGTTCAACCTGCAGCAGCCGGTCACCCCACTGGCCCGCACCGAATATCACCTGCATACCATGCTGCTGATCGTCACCGGCGTGATTTTCGCCGTGGTGTTCCTGGTGATGCTGTATTCCATCTTTCATCACCGCAAATCGGCTGGCAACGAGGCCAAGCAATTCCACGAGAACACCACGGTGGAGATCATCTGGACCGTGGTGCCGCTGCTGATCCTGGTGGTCATCGCGGTTCCCGCCACCCGCGCGGTGCTGGCGCAGAAGGGCACCCGCAGCGAGGACATGACCATCAAGATCACCGGATACCAGTGGAAGTGGCGCTATGACTACCTGGACGACAATTTCGGCTACGTCAGCCATCTCGCCACCCCTCGGGAAGCGATCGAGGGAACCATCCAGAAGCCTGCCAACTACCTGCTGGAAGTCGACGAGCCGCTGGTGGTGCCGACCGACCGCAAGATCCGCCTGCTGTTGACCGCCAACGACGTGATCCACTCCTGGTGGGTGCCGCAGCTGGGGGTCAAGCAGGATGCGATTCCCGGCTTCCTGCGCGACAGCTGGATGCTGATCGAGAAGCCCGGCGTATATCGCGGCCAGTGTTCGGAGCTGTGCGGCAAGGACCATGGCTTCATGCCCATCGTGGTGGAGGCCAAGTCGCCGGCCGACTATGAGAAGTGGCGCGCGGCCAAGCTCAAGCAGATGGCAGCCGCCGCCGACGATCCCAACAAGGTGTGGAAGCTGGAGGACCTGAAGGCGCGCGGCGAGAAAATCTACGCCCAGAACTGCGTGCCCTGTCACCAGGCCAACGGCAAGGGCATCCCGGGCACTTTCCCGGCGCTGGACGGCTCGCCCATCGTCACCGGCGACAAGGCCGGCCACATCGAGATCGTGTTGTTCGGCGGCAAGAAGAATCCGGCGATGGCGGCCTGGGGCAAGCAATTGTCCGATACCGACATCGCGGCGGTGATCACCTACGAGCGCAACAGCTGGGGCAATCATACCGGCCAGATCGTGCAGCCCAAGGAAGTGAAGGCTGCGCGCGGCAAGGCGGCATAAGGAGTCGGACTTCATGGCAATCGCGGAAACCACCCACGCCGGCGGCGCCCACCACGGCAAGCCGCATGGCATCGCCCGCTGGCTGATGGCCACCAACCACAAGGACATCGGCACGATGTACCTGTGGTTCTCGTTCACCATGTTCCTCACCGGCGGGGTGCTGGCGCTATGCATCCGCGCCGAGCTGTTCAGCCCCGGCCTGCGCTTCTTCCAGCCGGAGCTGTTCAACCAGCTGACCACGCTGCATGGCCTGATCATGGTGTTCGGCGCCATCATGCCGGCTTTCACCGGCATGGCCAACTGGATGCTGCCGCTGATGATAGGCGCGCCGGACATGGCTTTCGCGCGGATGAACAACTGGAGCTTCTGGCTGCTGCCGCCGGCGGCGCTGCTGCTGCTGATGTCGTTCGCGGTGCCGGGCGGCGCGGCCGCCGCCGGCTGGACGCTGTACGCGCCGCTGTCCACGCAGATGGGCATGGGCATGGACATGACCATCTTCGCCATCCACATCCTAGGCATCAGCTCCATCATGGGGTCGATCAACATCATCGTCACCATCCTCAATCTGCGCGCGCCGGGAATGACGCTGATGAAGATGCCGATGTTCGCCTGGGCCTCGCTGATCACCGCCTACCTGATCATCGCCGTGATGCCGGTGCTGGCCGGCGCGGTGACCATGGTGCTGACCGACCGTCATTTCGGCACCCACTTCTTCAATGCGGCCGGCGGCGGCGACCCCATTCTTTACCAGCACGTGTTCTGGTTCTTCGGCCATCCCGAGGTCTACATCATGGCGCTGCCGGCCTTCGGCATCGTCAGCCAGGTGATCCCCACCTTCGCCCGCAAGCCGCTGTTCGGCTATACCTCGATGGTGTACGCCACCAGCTCCATCGGCATCCTGTCCTTCATGGTGTGGGCGCACCACATGTTCGTCACCGGCATGGCGGCCACCGCGCAGCTGTTCTTCATGTACGCGACGATGCTGATCGCGGTGCCCACCGGCGTGAAAGTGTTCAACTGGATCGCCACCATGTGGGAAGGCGCGATGAGCTTCGAGACGCCGATGCTGTTCTCGATAGGCTTCATCCTGCTGTTCACCATCGGCGGCCTGTCCGGCATCACGCTCAGCGTGGCGGCGGTGGACATCCAGTTGCACGCCAGCTACTACGTAGTGGCCCATTTCCACTATGTGCTGGTGGCCGGCGCGTTGTTCAGCCTGTTTTCCGCCATCTACTATTGGTTCCCCAAGATGAGCGGCCGGATGTACAACGAGAAGCTGGGCAAGCTGCATTTCTGGTGGTCGATGATCTGGTTCAACGTCACCTTCTTTCCGATGCACTTCCTGGGCCTGGCCGGGATGCCGCGGCGGATTCCGGACTACGCGCTGCAGTTCACCGACTTCAACCGCATCGCCAGCGTCGGCGCCTTCATGTTCGGCCTGGGCCAGTTGATCTTCCTGTACAACATCCTGCACACGTTGCGTCACGGCGAAAAAGCGCCGCACAAGCCCTGGGAGGGCGCCAACACGCTGGAGTGGGAGCTGCCGACCCCGGCGCCCTATCACAGCTTCGAGCAGGCACCGCGGGTCGAGGTCGGCGAGAACGGCGTGATCCTGTCCTGCCAGGAAGGCGGGGACGGGCATTCGCATTGAGCGGGGAGAGGGGCATGGACGCGATGGCGATGCGGCGGCGCAACCTCCGGCTGGTGAAGCGGCTGGTGCTGATCGTCGCGCTGATGTTCGCTTTCGCCTGGGCGATGATTCCGCTGTACCGCATCGTGTGCGAGCAAACCGGCCTCAACGACGTCGTCAAGGCGGACGAGCTGGAGAAGGAGGACCTGATCGCCGGCGACGGCGAGGTCAGGATGACTTTCGACTCCACGGTGCAGGCAGGCCTGCCATGGCAGGTGCAGCCGCTGACCACTCATCTTAAGGTCAAGCCGGGCACTTTCGTCCAGGTTCAGTACCGGATCACCAACGCCAGCCCGCGCGTGGTGGTGGGGCAGGCGCTGCCGCGCTACCTGCCGGCCGAGGCCGGCGAGTACGTCAAGAAGCTGGAATGCTTCTGCTTTACCCAGCAGCGTTTCCAGCCCGGAGAGACCCGCACCTTCCCGGTCGTGTTCGTGATAGACCGCAAGCTGCCGGCCTCGATCACCAGCATCACGCTGGCCTATACCGTGTTCGATGTGCCGGGCCAGGGAAAGGGATGAGCATGAGCTGGGGGCAAGGAGTCAAGGCGGTGCTGGGTGCCTTCATCGGCGTGCGCAAGGGAGCGGCTTCCCAGGCCGACCAAGCGCTCAAACCGTGGCAATTGATCATCACCGCGCTGGCGCTGGCGGCAGGGCTGATCGCAGCCCTGCTGCTGCTGGTGTCCTGGGTGACCCGCTAGGAGGAGTGAGATGGCAAGCGTAGAAGAACAGGACCGTTATTTCGTGCCGACGCCGTCGCGCTGGCCCATGGTGGGTTCGCTGGCGTTGTTCTGCATCGGCCTGGGCGCGGCGTTCGCCGTCAACGGGATGCTGCTGGGCAAGGTGTCGCTGGCGCTCGGGATGCTGATCCTGGTGGCGATGCTGGTGGGCTGGTTCGGCGACGTGATCCGGGAAAGCCGGCTCGGCGTCTATCTGGGGCGAGAGGACATGTCCTTCCGCTGGGGCATGGGCTGGTTCATTTTCTCCGAGGTGATGTTCTTCGGCGCGTTCTTCGGCGCGCTGTTCTGGGTGAGAACGGTGTCGGTGCCGGAGCTGGGATCGCTGGACTACAAGATCCTGTACCCGGATTTCGAAGCGTCCTGGCCGTTGTCCACCGGCCCGGGCATCACCCAGGCTTATCAGGCGATGGAAGCCTGGGGCTTGCCGTCGCTGAATACGATGATTTTGTTGAGTTCAGGCGCCACCGTCACCTGGGCGCATTGGGGACTGCTGCAGGAGAAGAGAAGCCAGTTCACGCTGGGGCTGCTGTTGACCGTGGTGCTGGGCTGCACCTTCCTGGCCTTGCAGATGCACGAGTATGGGCACGCCTTCAGCAAGCTGAACCTGACGCTGGCTTCGGGCGCGTACGGCATGACTTTTTTCATGCTGACCGGTTTCCATGGCCTGCATGTGCTGCTGGGGTCCATCATCCTGTTCGTGGTGTGGCTGCGCAGCATGAACGGGCATTTCGACGCCCATCACCATTTCGCTTTCGAGGCGGCCAGCTGGTACTGGCACTTTGTGGACGTGGTGTGGCTGCTGCTGTTTATCTTCGTTTACTGGCTATGAGGGAAATCAGACATGGTGCGGGCGCCACCAGCCGAACAGCGCGCCCAGCAACAGCAGCAGGAATAATCCAATGGACAGTCCCACCCGCAGGGTCAGGGAGCGCACCAGGCGCTGAGAGCCGTGCTCGGCCTTCATCAGCCCGGTCAAGCCCCAGAACAGGGCCAGGACGATACAGGCAAGCAACAACAGGATGACGAGTTTCATGACCGTATCCTCCACGCAAACTGATCCGGAACACAAGCCGCAGTCTAAATGGCAACGAACGCTGTGGCTGTTTCTTTTGGTAATCAATTTATTACCATATGTATTGGCAGTATGGCAGTGGCAAAGGGGGCAAGACAAGGAGGCGCTGCTGAACTCACTGACCAGCGCGATGAGCGTGGCGCCGGTGGATTTGGTCTACCGCGAAGCGGAGCCGCCGCCGGAGTTCACCCGGGTCAGGCTGAACCGGGCCGAGCCGGCCGGACCGGTGATCGAGCTGCGCAACAGCTTCATGGCCGGCCAGGCAGGGAGGCGCATCCTTCAGCCCTGGCGGCAGGGGGACGATCGTTCTCTGGTGTTGCTGGATCTGGGATGGCTGGTCGACGGCGCTCCCGTGCCGGCTTTCCGGCCGGAGCAGGTGCAGGCCCAGGGCTATCGGATGCCGACGCCGCGCCATTTCGTGCTGTCTGGCGCGGTCAAGGGCGCCGAAGGTCCTGTCGACGCGGTGGACGAAGCGGTCTTGCGCCGCCGCTACCCCGGGCATTGGTTCCAGGGCGTGGTGGTGCTGGAAAGCTCCCCTGAGCCGCTGTTGCACTGGCCGGTGGTGCCGGAGTTCATGCCAGACCGCCACTATGCTTACGCGCTGCAATGGCTCCTGCTGGGCGTCTGCATCAGCGGCGCCAGCTGGCTGATGTGGAGGCGCAGGCATGAAATCCATTAACCGGGGGCGGGTGGCGTTGCTGGCGATGGGCTTGCTGTGCCTGGCGCCGGTGCTGGCCGCGTTGTTGGCTTATTGGTTGTTGCCGCCCCAGGGCGGGCGCAGCTATGGTCAATTGCTGCCCACCCATCCTTTCGCCGCCGCGGCGCAGCCGCAATGGCCGCGTGGAAAGTGGGTGCTGGCGGCGGTATTGGGCACGGAGTGCCATGGGCGTTGCCAGCAGCGCTGGCATGCGATGCGCCAGATAGAAAGGGCGCAGGGCGAAGCGGCTGGTCGCCTGACCAGAGTGGCCTTGCAGGTTTCGGAGCAGGCGCCGCGGCTGGATGTGCCGCACCGGCTGCCGCATTCGACGGAGTCGGCCTTGCCGGCCGGCAACCTGGGCTTTTATCTGGTCGATCCGCTGGGCAATCAGGTGATGTTCTATCGGGACGGCGCGGATCCGCGCCTGATCATCGATGAAGTGGCCAAGGTGTTGAAGGTGAACAACGGGCTGGGCTGAGCCGGCGGCTGACCGGCGGACACGCTGTGCACTGGGGGGGCGCTCGCCATGCGGAAACTGGTTTGGCTGGCTTTGCTGCTGGCCGTCGTCGTGGTGCCGTTCGGCGCCTATGTCAGATTGTCCCACGCGGGCCTCGGGTGCCCGGACTGGCCGGGCTGCTACGGCCAGATTTCGCCGTCGCACGCGGCCGACAGCATACTCCAGGCCCAGGCGCTGTCGCCGGAAGGACCGGTCAGTCTGGGCAAGGCCTGGCGCGAGATGCTGCACCGCTATCTGGCAGGCAGCCTGGGCGCGCTGATCGCGCTGATCGCCTGGCGGGCCTGGCGGGAAAGGCGCCAGCGTCTGCCGGCGGGGCTGTTGCTGGCGGTGCTGGGCCTGCAGGGCCTGTTGGGCATGCTGACCGTCACCTTGCTGCTCAAGCCCGTCATTGTCACTTCCCATCTGTTGGGCGGCATGGCGGTGCTGCAGATTCTCGTCTGGATGGCCTTGTCCCCGGGCTTGCCGCCCGTCGCCGTTCCCGCAAGGCAAGTCAGGCTTGCCGCTTGGCTGGTCTCGGCATTGGCGCTGCAACTGGCGCTGGGCGGCTGGGTGTCCAGCAATTACGCGGCGCTGGCTTGCCAGGGCTTTCCCGCCTGCAACGGCGAAAGCTGGCCGGCGCTGCGTTTCGATCACGCCTTCCATCTGTTGCGAGAACTCGGCGAGGCGCCGGACGGCAGCCTGCTCGATTTCGCCAGCCTGGTGACCATACATTGGCTGCACCGGCTGGGCGCGCTGCTGGTGTCTCTGCTGCTGCTGTCGCTGCTGTGGCTGGGCTGGCGGGAGCCAGCGTTGCGGCGGCACCTGCTGTGCCTGGGGATGGCATGGGCGGTCCAGGTGGGTCTGGGCATCGCCAATGTGCTGCTGCAACTGCCGTTGCCGCTGGCGGTGGCGCATAACGCCGGCGCGGCCTTGCTGCTGGCGACGTCCTTGCTGCTGTTGTCCCGGCTGCATGAGAAGGAGGCGGCGCGACGGCGCGTGGCCTGGCCGAGGCTGCCGTTTTTCCATCACGAGCGTTTGAGCGGGCCGGGAGAGGGGCGATGAGCGCCGTCGGCCTGCCGCTGTGGCGGCAACACGCCTACGCCTTGTGGCAGCTGTCCAAGCCGCGGGTGGTGGCGCTGATCGTGTTCTGCGCGGTGATCGGCATGTTCCTCGCCAGCCCGGGCGTGCCGGATGCCGCGGTGGTGGCGCCGGCCACGCTGGGCATCGCGCTGGTGGCCGGCGCGGCGGCCATGGTCAACTGCCTGGTGGAGCGCGGCGTTGATGTCAGGATGCGGCGCACCGCCTGGCGGGCCACGGCCACCGGCGAGATAGGCGCGCGGGAGACGCTGCTGGCGGCGCTGGCGGTCGGCGGCATGGGGCTGGCGCTGCTGCTGGCCTGCTGCAACGCGTTGACCGCCTGGCTGACCCTGGGAACTTTTGTCGGCTACGCCATTGTCTACACCTTGTTGCTCAAGCCGAACACGCCGCAGAACATCGTGATCGGCGGCGCCAGCGGCGCGATGCCGCCGGTGCTGGGCTGGGTGGCGGTCAACGGCGAAATCGACGCGTTCGCGCTGGTGCTGTTCCTGATCATCTACACCTGGACGCCGCCGCATTTCTGGGCGCTGGCGCTGTACCGGCGCGACGATTACGCCCGCGCCGGCTTGCCGATGCTGCCGGTCACCCATGGCCAGCGCTACACGACGCTGTCCATTGTGTTGTACGGTTTTTTGCTGACGGCGGTCACGCTGTTGCCGGTGGCGCTGGGCGAGGCGGGGGCAATATATCTTGGCGCGGTTTTGCTGCTGGACGGCAGATTGTTGTTCCTTGCCGTCAGGCTGCATCGCCAGTATGCTGACACTTTGGCGCGCCGCCTGTTCGCTTGGTCCATCTGGTATCTGACCTGGCTGTTCGCGGCGCTTTTGCTTGACCATTACTACCTGATTCCATTGAGCTGATGTCCCGACTCCTGAAGTGCCTGCTAGGCTTGTTCGCCGCGTTGGTTTTGTCCGCCTGCGCCCAGAAAATCGATTTCAAGGGCACCGCCATCGAGGATGCCTCGATGGGAGGCGATTTCAAGCTGACCGATTTCCACGGCAAGCCCCGCGGCCTGGATGAATTCCGCGGCAAGGTGGTGGCGCTGTTCTTCGGCTATACCAGCTGTCCCGACGTTTGCCCGACCACGATGCTGGAGTACGCGTCGGTGATGAAGCAGTTGGGCGCCGACGGCGACAAGGTGCAGGTGATGTTCGTCAGCGTCGATCCCGAGCGGGATACGCCCCAGGTGCTGTCCGGCTACGTGCCGCATTTCGACAAGCGCTTCATCGGCCTGACCGGCGCTGCCGGCGACATCGAAAAGGTGATGAAGCAGTACAAGGTTGTCGCGCAGAAGGTGAAGAACGAGGAGGGCGGCTACACCGTCGACCACAGCGCCGGTTCCTATCTGCTGGACAAGGAAGGCAAGCTCAGGGTGTACGAGGCCTACGGCACCCCGGCGGCCAACCTTGCTTCTGATATCCGGCAGTTGTTACGCTAAACTTGGCGTATCACTCAACCCCGCAGACATGAAGGCCGGAATATCGTGAGCAACGACAATACGCCAGCCATGCCGGCAAGTTCACATCAGCCGCTGGATCTGGCCAAGTTCACCCTGAGCTCGCCGACCGAGATCGCGCAGCATCTGACCAATATCGCCAAGCACGGCCATATGGTGACGGTTTTTGCCAACAAGGGTAAAAACTTCATTCTGACCCGGCTGTTGGAGGTGGATTACCAGGCCGGCGTTTTCATCTTCGACTGGGGCGCTGAGGAAGAAACCAATACCCAGGTCCTGAACAGCGAGCGCAATGTCTTCGTCTGTTCTCCCGAGGGCGTGAAGACCCAGTTCGTCACCGGCCAGATCAGCCGGGTGACGATGGATAACCGGCCGGCCTTCCAGTGCCGGCTGCCGGAGCAGGTGATCAAGCTGCAGCGGCGCGAATTTTTCCGCATCCAGACGCCGCTGGGCCAGCCGATTTTTTGCCATATCAGCGATTTCGGCCAGCGGGAGATCGATCTCGCGCTGTTCGACATCAGCCTGGGCGGCCTGAGCCTGTGGCTGCCGGGCGTCGATACGCCAGGCTTCGACATCGGCCAGCAGTACCGCCAGTGCTCGATCGACCTGAAACCGTTCGGCACGCTCTCGCTGGGCGTCGAGGTGCGCCACCGGCTGACCGCGCGGATGCGCAACGGCAACGAGGCGATGCGGGTGGGATGCTCCTATCTCAACCTGACGCCGCCGATGGAAACCATCATCCAGCGTTATGTCGGCTTCCTCGAGCGCGAACGCCGCGCGATGGTGGGTTGACCGGACTTATCGAAATCCTTTTCGCAGTAGAACATCATGAAGCTGACCATTGCCCTGTCCAAGGGCCGCATCTTTGAAGAAACGCTGCCCTTGCTGGCGGCTGCCGGCATCGTGCCGGCGGAAAATCCGGAATCCTCGCGCAAGCTGATCATCGGCACCAACCACCCGGACGTGCAACTGGTGATCGTGCGCGCGTCCGACGTGCCCACCTATGTGCAGTACGGCGCGGCCGATCTCGGCATCGCCGGCCGCGACGTGCTGATCGAGCATGGCGGCGCCGGCCTGTACCAGCCGCTGGACCTCAACATCGCCAAATGCAAGATGATGGTGGCGGTGCAGGAAGGCTTCGATTACGACGCGGCGGTGCGCCGCGGCGCGCGGCTGAAGATCGCCACCAAATATCCGCAGATCGCCCGCGAGCATTTCGCCAAGAAGGGCGTGCACGTCGACATCATCAAGCTGTACGGCTCGATGGAGCTGGCGCCGCTGGTTGGTCTGGCCGACGCCATCGTCGACCTGGTGTCCACCGGCGGCACGCTGCGCGCCAACAAGCTGGAGGCGGTCGAGCACATTATCGACATCAGCTCGCGCCTGGTGGTGAACCAGGCCGCGCTGAAGCTCAAATACGACGCGATCCAGCCGGTGCTGGACGCTTTCGCCGGCGCCGTGCCGGCCTGACCGTTTCCAACTCATGACGCGCCGCCGGTCAACCGATTGCCGGCGGCCGGCGTTCCCCATTCTTCAAGCTCCAAGCATCAGAGAATCATCATGTTGAAACTGTCCTCCTCCCAGCCCGACTTCGCCGCGCGCCTGAAAGCGCTGCTGGCCTTCGAAACCGCGCAGGACCCCGCAGTCGACGCCGCCGTGGCGTCCATCTGCGCCGATGTCCATCATCGCGGCGACGCGGCGTTGGTGGAGTACACCAACCGTTTCGACCGCATGCAGGCGGCGGGCATGGCCGACCTGACGCTCAGCCGCGAGCAGCTGGAAGCCGCGTGGGGACGTCTGCCGGCCGATGTGCGCGACGCGCTGTCCGCCGCCGCCGACCGCGTGCGCCGCTACCACGAGAAGCAGCTGGCGCACAGCTGGAGCTATGAGGACGAAGACGGCACCTTGCTGGGCCAGCAGGTGACGGCGCTGGACCGCGTCGGCATCTACGTGCCGGGGGGCAAGGCCGCCTATCCGAGCTCGGTGCTGATGAACGCGCTGCCGGCCAAGGTGGCCGGCGTCGGCGAAATCATCATGGTGGTGCCGACGCCGGGCGGCGAGCGCAACGACCTGGTGCTGGCCGCGGCCTATATCGCCGGCGTCGACAAGGTGTTCACCTGCGGCGGCGCTCAGGCGGTGGCTGCGCTGGCCTACGGCACCGAGACCGTGCCGCAGGTGGACAAGATCACCGGTCCGGGCAACGCCTACGTCGCCGCAGCCAAGCGCCGGGTGTTCGGCGTGGTCGGCATCGACATGGTGGCCGGCCCGTCGGAGATTCTGGTGATCTGCGACGGCGACACGCCGCCCGACTGGGTGGCGATGGACCTGTTCAGCCAGGCTGAGCACGACGAGATCGCCCAAGCCATCCTGCTGTGCCCGTCGGCGGACTATATCGCCAAGGTGGAGGCCAGCATCGCCAGGCTGCTGCCGTCCATGCCGCGCCGCGCCATCATCGAGCAGAGCCTCGCCAACCGCGGCGCGCTGATCGAGGTGCGCGATCTGGCCGAAGCCTGCGAGATCAGCAACTATATCGCGCCGGAGCATCTGGAACTGTCGGTGGCCGATCCGGAAGCCCTGCTGTCGCAATTGCGCCACGCCGGCGCCATCTTCATGGGTCGCTTCACCTCGGAGAGCCTGGGCGACTACTGCGCCGGCCCCAACCACGTGTTGCCGACCAGCCGCACCGCGCGTTTCGCCAGCCCGCTGGGCGTCTACGACTTCCAGAAGCGCAGCAGCCTGATCCGCGTGTCGCAGGCGGGCGCGCAGAAGCTGGGCCGCATCGCCAGCCTGCTGGCGCACGGCGAGGGCCTGACCGCTCACGCCCGCGCCGCCGAGCTGCGGCTGGAGGATGGGAAGCCGGGCTAGGGCATTTCCGCGCCGTCCTCTACCCTGAAAGCTGGCAAGGCCGGCGGAGGAGTGGGAGCGATGGCGAGGATAGGCGTATGGCTGGCGGTTGGCCTGCTGTGCTTGGCCGCGGCGGCGTTCGGCGCGGAAAAGAAGGTGTTCCTGCTGGAGAGTTATCACAGCGATTACCAGTGGGATCATGACTACCGCGCGGCGCTGTACGAGAAGCTGTCCGGGCGGTGCGAACTGGCGGTGTATGCGCTGGACAGCAAGCGCCTGCCGCGAGACCAAGTGCTGATCCGGGTTGAGGAGGCGCGCAAGCGCATCGCGGCTTTCCAGCCCGATCTTGTCATCGTCGGCGACGATGCCGCGTTACAACTGGTGGGGAGCAAGCTGGCCGAGGCCGGCGTTCCGGTCATCTATCTCGGCATCAACAACAATCCGCGCAACTATTTCCAGTCCACGCCGAGCAATATCAGCGGCGTGCTGGAGCGGCCGCTGATCCTGCGCAATATTTTCGAGCTGGGGCGCATGGTGCCCGGCTTGAAGCGCGCGCTGGCCCTGTTCGACAGCGACCTGACTTCGCGCATCATCCGCGACGAAGCCTTCGTCGGCCGGGACAACATCCGGTTGGGCGGCATAGATGTCGACATCGCGCTGCCCTACACCTTCGCCGAGTGGCAGCAGCGTGTCCTGCAGGCGCCGCAGCGCTACCAGGCGATCTGGGTAGGATTGTATTTCACGCTGCGTGACGACAACGGCAAGGTCGTGCCTAGCGACGAAGTGATGCGCTGGACCACGGCCAACAGCAAATTGCCGATGTTCGCGTTCTGGAATTTCGCGGTGGGCAAGGGCAAGGCCATAGGTGGCCGGGTGCTGACCGGGCGCGAGCAGGGGCTGGAGGCTGCGCGGATGGCGCAGGCGACGCTGTTCGAGAGCCGCAGCCTGTCCTCATTGTTCCCGGTCACGCCGTCGGAAGGCGAATACCTGTTCAGTCGCAGCGAGCTGGCGCGTTCCGGCCTGTCGCTGCCGCCGCAGGTGGCGCGCAAGGCGCATTGGGTCGAGTAGCCCAAAACCCGCGAAACTTGTAGGATGGACGTTCCGGCCTGGCGCGCGCCGCGCGGCCGGCAAGGGGCGAGAAAGAGACATGAAACTGACTGTGCAACAACTGGTGCGGCCCGAGATCGCCGCCATCGGGGCCTACCATGTGGCCGACGCCTCCGGCTTCATCAAGCTGGACGCGATGGAAAACCCGTGGCCGCTGCCGGTCGAGCTGCAGCATGAGCTGGCCGCCGAGCTGGCCCAGGTGGCGCTGAATCGCTATCCGGACGCCAACGGCGGCGGCCTGAAAGACGATCTGCGCGCCGCCTTCGCCATTCCGGCGGCGGCAGACATCGTGCTGGGCAACGGTTCGGACGAGCTGATCACGCTGGTCTCCCAGGCGCTGGCGCGTCCCGGCGCCAAGCTGCTGGCGCTGGAGCCGTCGTTCGTGATGTACAAGATGAACGCGCTGTTCTCCGGCCTGCAGTACGTCGGCGTGCCGCTGAACGGTGATTTCACGCTGGATCTGCCGGCCACGCTCGCCGCCATCGAGCGCGAGCAGCCGGCGGTGGTGTTCGTGTCCTACCCCAACAATCCCACCGGGCCGCGCTACGCCCGCGACGAGGTGATGGCGATCTGCCGCGCCGCGCCGGGGCTGGTGGTGGTGGACGAGGCCTATCAGAGCTTCGCCTCCGACAGCTTCATGGACCTGGCCGGCGAGCTGGGCAACCTGCTGGTGATGCGCACGCTGTCCAAGCTGGGCCTGGCCGGCATCCGCCTTGGCTACGCCGCGGCCAGTCCGGCGTGGATCGAGCAGCTGAACAAGGTGCGGCCGCCGTACAACGTCAATGTGCTGACCCTCGCCGCCGCCCGTTTCGCCCTGAAGCACCTGGACGTGTTCAACCGCCAGGCGGCCGAGCTGCGCGCCGAGCGCGCGAAACTGTCGGCGGCGCTGGCCGCCTTGCCTCAACTGGCGGCGTTTCCGTCCGAGGCCAATTTCGTCACCGTCCGCGCGCTGGACGCGCCGGCCCTGTTTCAGCACTTGAAGGCGTCCGGCATCCTGATCAAGCAGCTGCACGGCAGCCACCCGCTGCTGGCTAACTGCCTGCGCCTGACCGTGGGCAGTCCGGACGAAAACGCCGCGCTGCTGTCCGCCATCCAACGTTTTTTCGCCTGAAGCCGCAATGAGAACCGCAACTGTCACCCGCAACACGCTGGAAACCCAGATCACCGTCAGCCTGAATCTGGACGGCACCGGCGTCGGCCGCTTTGAAACCGGCGTGCCCTTCCTCGACCACATGATGGACCAGATCGCCCGCCACGGCCTGATCGATCTGGACGTCAAGGCGGTGGGCGACCTGCATATCGATGCCCACCACACGGTGGAGGATATCGGCATCACGCTGGGCCAGGCTTTCGCCCAGGCCATCGGCGACAAGAAGGGCATCCGCCGCTACGGCCACGCCTACGTGCCGCTGGACGAGGCGCTGAGCCGGGTGGTGATCGATCTGTCCGGCCGTCCAGGCCTGGTCTACAACGTCGACTACACCCGCGCCAGCATCGGCCAGTTCGATGTGGACCTGTTCTCCGAATTTTTCCACGGCTTCGTCAATCACAGCATGATTACCCTGCACATCGACAATCTGCGCGGCCACAACAGCCACCATCAGGCCGAGACCATCTTCAAGGCTTTCGGCCGCGCGCTGCGCATGTCTTGCGAGCACGATGAGCGCATGGCCGGCATCACGCCGTCCACCAAAGGGACGCTGTCGGCATGAAGGTCGCAGTGATTGATTACGGCATGGGCAATCTGCACTCGGTGCTGAAGTCCCTGCAGGCCGCCAACGAAAACGGCGCCGATATTTTCCTGACTCGCGACCCGGAAGCGGTGGTGAAGGCCGACAAGGTGGTCTTCCCCGGTCAGGGCGCGATGCCCGACTGCATGCGCGAGCTGAACCGCCACGGTCTGGCCGAGGCGGTCCGTGAAACCACGCAGAACAAGCCGTTTTTTGGAATCTGCGTCGGCGCGCAGCTATTGTTCGAACATAGCGAGGAAGGCGACACCGCCGGCCTGGGCCTGTTCCCGGGCGACGTGCGGCGTTTCGCCGACGATCTCGTCGCCGGCGGCGAGCGCCTGAAAGTGCCGCACATGGGTTGGAACCAGGTGTACCAGACCCGGTCCCATCCCTTGTTCGCCGGCATCGCCGACGGCGAGCGCTTCTATTTCGTCCACAGCTACCATTTCGCGCCGGCCGACGCGGCGCTTACGCTCGCGGAAAGCGATTATCCGCAGCGGTTTGCTTGCATCGTCGGGCGTGGCAACATATTCGCCACGCAGTTTCACACCGAAAAGAGCCACCGGGCCGGACTTCTGATGATGAAGAATTTCCTGGCCTGGGACGGCAATGTCTAACTTACGAATACACCTAGCACCATGCTGCTGATACCCGCGATAGACCTGAAAGACGGTCAATGCGTGCGCCTGAGACAGGGCGCAATGGACGACGCCACCATTTTCTCCGACGATCCGGTCAAGGTTGCCGCCCACTGGCGCGACCAGGGCGCGCGACGCCTGCATCTGGTGGACTTGAACGGCGCCTTCGCCGGCAAGCCGAAAAACTTGTCGGTGATCCGCGACATCCTCGGCGAGGTCGGCACCGACATGCCGGTGCAGCTGGGCGGCGGCATCCGCGATCTGGACACCATCGAGGCCTACCTCGACATGGGTTTGTCCTACGTGATCATCGGCACCGCCGCGGTGAAGACGCCGGGCTTCCTGCACGACGCCTGCGACGCCTTTCCCGGCCAGGTCATCGTCGGCCTGGACGCCAAGGACGGCATGGTGGCCATCGACGGCTGGGCCAAGATCACCAACCATAACGTGATCGATCTGGCCAAGCGCTTCGAGGACTACGGCGTCAACTCGGTGATCTACACCGACATCGGCCGCGACGGCATGATGACCGGCGTCAACATCGAAGCCACCGTCAAGCTGGCGCAGGCGCTGACCATTCCGGTGATCGCCTCCGGCGGACTGACCAACCTCGACGACATCCGCGCGCTGTGCGCGGTGGCGGACGAGGGCGTGGAGGGCGCGGTCACCGGCCGCGCCATCTACGAGGGCAGCATCGATTTCGCCGCCGCGCAAACGCTGGCGGACGAACTGGCCGGCTGAGCCGGCTGACCGCGCCGAAGCGGCGGGCATGTCCCGCCGCTTCGGCGCGCCTGAAGCTTTCTGGAAACGCACATGCTTGCCAAACGCATCATCCCCTGTCTGGACGTGACCGCCGGCCGCGTGGTCAAGGGCGTCAACTTCCTGGGCCTGCGCGACGCCGGCGACCCGGTGGAAATCGCCCGTCGCTACAACGAGCAGGGCGCCGACGAGCTGACCTTCCTCGACATCACCGCAAGCTCCGACCAGCGCGACATCATCCTGCACGTTATCGAGGCGGTGGCCGAGCAGGTGTTCATCCCGCTGACTGTCGGCGGCGGCGTGCGCAGCGTCGCCGACATCCGCCGCCTGCTCAACGCCGGCGCGGACAAGGTCAGCATCAATACCGCGGCGGTGACCAACCCCGAGTTCGTGCGCGAAGCCTCCGATCACTTCGGCAACCAGTGCATCGTCGTCGCGCTGGACGCCAAGGCGGTGACGCCGGAGAACGACCGCTGGGAAATCTTCACCCACGGCGGCCGCAACCGCACCGGGCTGGACGCCGTCGAATGGGCGCGCAAGATGCAGCAACTGGGCGCCGGCGAAATCCTGCTCACCAGCATGGACCGCGACGGCACCAAGGCCGGCTTCAACCTGCCGCTGACGCGCGCGGTGTCGGACGCGGTGAACATCCCCGTCATCGCCTCCGGCGGCGTCGGCAATCTGCAGCACCTGGTAGCCGGGGTGAAGGAAGGCCATGCCGACGCGGTGCTGGCGGCCAGCATCTTCCATTTCGGCGAATACACGGTGACGGAAGCCAAGCAGGCGATGCGCGACGCGGGAATCGAGGTGAGGCTATGAGCTGGCTGGACGAGGTGAAGTGGGACGACAAGGGCCTGGTCACGGCCATCGCCCAGGACGCGGCCAGCGGCCGGGTGCTGATGGTGGCGTGGATGAACCGCGAAAGCCTGCAGCTCACCGCCGATACCGGCATCGCCCACTACTGGAGCCGCTCGCGGCAAAAGCTGTGGAAGAAGGGCGAGGAGTCCGGCCATTTGCAAAACGTCAGCGAGCTGCGCCTGGATTGCGATGGCGATGTGATCGTGATGCAGATCGAACAAATCGGCGGCATCGCCTGTCACACCGGACGGGAGAGCTGTTTCTACCGCCGCTTCGAGAACGGCGGCTGGACGACGGTGGACGCGGTGCTGAAAGACCCGCGCGCCATCTACCATCCCTGAATTGCGGCCGGTCAACGCCGGCGCCCCCGGCCGGGTTACAATGGCGGACCGGTTTTGCCAGAATGTCATGCCCGAGCCGTATACTGGAAGGCTGGCGGGCATCAGAGCCTGCAAAGGGTTCGAAAGGATAAGGATATGACCCCGGATGTGTTGAAGAACATAGCCGATACGCTGGAGGCCCGGCGCGAGGCGGCGCCGCAATCGTCTTATGTGGCTTCGCTGTTCCACAAGGGCGAAGACGCCATCCTGAAGAAGGTGGCGGAAGAGGCGGCGGAGACGCTGATGGCCTCCAAGGACAAGGACAAGCTGCATCTGGTGCGCGAAGTGGCCGACTTGTGGTTCCATACCATGGTGCTGTTGGCATATCATGGCCTGCGTCCGGAAGACGTGGTGATGGAGCTGCATCGCCGCGAGGGCATTTCCGGCCTGGACGAGAAGGCCGCGCGCAAACCCACAGCCTGAATGACGGAACACTCACGATGAGCGATTGCCTTTTCTGCAAGATCGTGGCGGGCCAGATTCCCGCCAACAAGGTTTACGAAGATGAAGACGTGCTGGCCTTCCACGACATCCGTCCGATCGCGCCGGTGCATTTCATGATCATCCCCAAGCGCCACGTCGACTCGCTGGCCCATTGCGGCCCCGAGCACGAGGCGGTGCTGGGCAAGATTCTGACGCTGGCGCCCCGGCTGGCCAAGGAGCAGGGCCTGGAGTCCGGCTTCAAGACCGGCATCAACACCGGCCGCGGCGGCGGCCAGGAAGTATTCCATCTGCACGTGCATGTGTTCGGCCACAAGGGCTGAGCGCGGCTCCCGTTTTTTCATCAAGGAAGAGTCACAATGGGTTCTCTGAGCATCTGGCATTGGCTGATCGTGCTGCTGATCGTGGTATTGGTGTTCGGCACCAGGAAGCTGCCCGGCATCGGCAAGGACCTCGGCAACGCGGTCAAGGGCTTCAAGGAAGGCATGAACGAAGGCGCCAAGGAAGGCCAGCCGCCGGCCAAGGACGCCGGCCGCATCATTGACGGCGAAGCCGACAAGAAATGACGTGGTGACGCGGCGTGCTTGACATCAGTTTCGGCGAATTCGCCCTGATCGGCGTGGTGGCGCTGGTGGTGCTGGGCCCGGAGCGCCTGCCCGCGGTGGCGCGCACCGTCGGCGCGCTGCTGGCCCGCGCCCAGCGCTTCGTCGCCAATGTGAAGGCGGACATGCAGCAGCAAGCCAATCTGCAGGGGCTGGATTCCATCCGGCAAGACCTGCAGGAGGCGGCGCAAAGCTTCCGCGGCCAACTGGAGGCCGAGGTGCAGCAGGTCCGCGACACGATAGACCAGGGCGCCGCCGACGCGCGCGCGCTGGCCGGTGAGGCGGCAGAGCCTTTCCATGAGGCCGAGCGCACGATACACGGCGGACCCGCGCCGGACGCGGAGGCCGAGGCTCATGAAGCCGAGGCGCATCCGCCCGAGGCCGCTCCGGCCGCGCAAGCCGATGTCCCGCCGCGCGACGAAAACCAGCTGGACCTGTTCGACGACGTTTCGCCGAGCAGGCCCGCCTCCCAACCTTCCGCAACACAAGCCCGCGAATGAACGAACAACCGCTGCTCGCGCACCTGATCGAGCTGCGCACCCGGCTGGTGCGCGCGCTGCTCGGCATCGCCCTGGCGTTTCTGGGGCTGTTCCACTGGTCGTCCGACATCTACCATCTGCTGGCCAAGCCGTTGCTGGACGCGTTGCCCCAGGGCGGCAGCATGATCGCCACGGAGGTGACGTCCACCTTCTTCGTGCCGATGAAGGTGACCATGCTGGTGGCCTTCCTGGTCTCGCTGCCCAACACGCTGTACCAGATCTGGGCCTTTGTCGCGCCCGGCCTGTACAGCCACGAGAAGAAGCTGGTGCTGCCATTGGTGCTGGCCAGCCTCTTGCTGTTCCTCACCGGCATGGCCTTCGCTTATTTCCTGGTGTTCCCGGTGGTGTTCCACTTCATGTCGGCGGTGACGCCCGCCGGCGTCAGCATGATGACCGATATCGACAAGTACCTGTCCTTTGTCCTGGGCATGTTCCTGGCTTTCGGCACCACGTTCGAGGTGCCGGTGGTGGTGGTGCTGTTGACGCGGATGGGCGTGGTGACGGTAGCCAAGCTGCGCGAGGCGCGGCCTTATGTGATCGTCGGCGCCTTCGTCGTCGCGGCCATCGTCACGCCGCCGGACGTGTTGTCGCAAACGATGCTGGCGGTGCCGCTGTGGCTGCTGTTCGAGGCCGGCGTGCTGGTGGCGGCGCTGCTGGAGCGCAAGGCGCGGGCCCGCGAACAGGCGGAGAGCGCGCCATGAGCCGCGAAGCCTGCCGCGCCGGCGCGTCCGCCGCGCTGATCGCCCTGATCGCGCTGACGCTGGCCTGGGAGCTGTGGCTGGCGCCGCTGCGCGCCGGCGGCTCCTTTCTGGCGTTCAAGGCCTTGCTGTCGCTGCTGCCGCTGCGCGGCATCCTGGCGGGGCGGCTCTATACCTACCAGTGGTCGAGCATGTTCATCCTGGGATTTTTCATCGAGGGTGTGATGCGTGGCTGGGCCGACCATGGCCTGTCGCAGCGATTGGCATGGTGTGAAGTCCTGATTAGTACACTATTCTTCATCTGTGTATTGGGATACGCCAGGAGCTTCAAGAAGCTCAAGGCCTGAGGCTCGCCAGAATCAAGGAAGACCGGCATCCCATGATGCTGGTTTTTTTTTGAGCTTTTTGCCACTGATATCGCGTGAGTTTAGCTGTTCAGAATGCCGCGGCTGGCAGGCCGGCGGGGCGCTCATCTAAAATCGCTGCACAAAACGGACCGGGCTCAGCCCGGCCACTTTCATCTCATCGGGTGTGGGGAAGTAACAATGCGGAATTTTTCCATCGCGGCCAGGATTACCCTCGGCTTCGGGCTGCTATTGGCGGCCCTGATTCTCACCGGCGTGTTCACGCAGCTGGGACTGAACAAGATCACCCGTCGGGTGGCGGAGGTCAGTTCGCAGGAACTGGTGTTCTACACGGACATCGTCGAATTGCAGCGGAGCATGGGCAATCTGCGCCGTTTCGAGAAAGACTATTTCATCAATATCGCCAGCGACGCCAAGCGCACCGAGTACCAGGGCAAGTGGAAGGACGCGCTGGCTGGCGCGCAGAAGTCGATCCAGCAGGCGGGCGGCCATCCGCTGGATGACGGCGCCAGCCAGAAACTGGCCAAGCTCGGCACGTTGCTGGCCGGCTACGCCGACGGTTTCGGCAAGGTGTCGGCCCAGGTGGAGGGCAAGCAACTGGTGTCCACCGCCGACGCCAACCACGAGCTGGACAAGTACAAGGAAAATATCCACCAGATGGAAGGCACGGCCGAGGAGCTGGCCAAGGCCGCGGCCGACGCCGTCGGCCTGCTGGACGATCAGATCGACGCCACCGCCACCGCGGTGCGCAGCCAGTTGATGACCGAGATCATCATCGCGCTGGGCGTCGGCGTCTTGTTCGCCTGGTACATCATCTCCTCGATCCGCCAGCCGCTGCTGAAAATGCGCGACGCCAGCCAGGAGCTGGCCGACCAGCGCAATCTGCGTTTGCAATTGCCGGATTTCGGCCAGAATGAATTGGGCAGCGTAGGCGGCTCGCTGGGCAAGCTGGTGGACAGCGTGAGGTCGGTTGTCGAGGAGTCGCAGCAGCACTCCGCCAGCTTGGCGAAAGCGGCCGGACAGCTGTCCGGCGTCAGCGAGCACGTGTCGTCGGCTTCCGTTCACCAGTCGGAGGCGGCGTCCAGCGGCGCGGCGGCGATCGAGCAGATGTCGGTCAGCATCAATCTGGTGGCCGACAGCACCCAGGACGTCGAGCGCCAGGCGAGGCTGACCATGGAGCAAGCCAGCGCCGGCACCGAGCTGGCGCAGAAGGCGGCCGGCGAGATTCGCCAGATCGCCACCACCATCACCGAGACCGCGACCGTGATGGACGGCTTGAACCAGCGCTCGTCCGACATCAGCGACATCGTCCGCGTCATCCACGACATCGCCGAGCAGACCAATCTGTTGGCGCTGAACGCGGCGATCGAGGCGGCGCGCGCCGGCGAGATGGGGCGGGGCTTCGCGGTGGTGGCGGACGAGGTGCGCAAGCTGGCGGAACGCACCAGCCAGGCCACCACCGAGATATCCAGCCACATCGACGGCGTGCTGGCCGACACTCAGCGCGCCTACCAGAGCATGCAGCAGGCCAACAGCCGCATCGAGAACGGCGTGGTCAGCGCCTCCAGCGTCGCCGACGCGCTGGGCCAGATCCGCGAGCTGGCCGAGCAATCGGTGCAACGCATCGCCGACATCGCCAATGCGATCAAGGAACAGAGCCTGGCCAGTCAGTCGGTGGCGCGCAATGTCGAGCAGATCGCGCAGATGAACGGCCAGACCACCGAGGCGGCCACCGAGGCCAGCAAGCTGGCCACCGAGCTGAGCGGCCTGTCCGAGGAGCTGGACGCCTGCCTGCAGCGGTTCCGCACCTGAGTCCGGCGCGCGCGGTGACAAACGAAAGCCCCGGCTGCGTGCCGGGGCTTTTTGTCTGCCAGCGCGTCAGCGCAGGGCCAGCGCCGCCAGCGTGTTGTCGCGCAGCGCGCGCCGCAGCGGCGCGGTCTGGATGCCGCGTAACTCAGCCAGCACTTCGACGAAACGGGCCAGCTGGAATGGCTCGTTGGGGACGTTTTGGGCGTACTCGGGGCGAATGTCCGGCGCGTCGGTTTCCAGCACCAGGCTGGAGAGCGGCAGGGTGGCGGCCAGCGCTCGGATGCGGCGCGAGCCGCTATAGGTCATCGCGCCGCCGAAGCCCAGCTTGAAGCCCTGGCGGATGAAGGCTTGCGCCTGCTGCTCGCTGCCGTTGAAGGCATGGGCGATGCCGCATTCGATCTTCTGCTCGCGCAGATGCTTCAACACCCGGTCTACGGAGCGCCGGACGTGCAATACCACCGGCAGGCCGTGTTTGCGGGCCAGCTTCAGCTGTTCGACCAGCAGCGCCTCCTGCCGCGCCGGGTCCAGCTCCGGCAGGTAGAAGTCCAGGCCGATCTCGCCGACGGCGGCCGGCGCATGCCGCGCCAGGTACTCGTCCAGCTGGGCCAGATGCTCGTCCAGATGCCGGTCCAGGTAGATGGGATGCAGGCCGAAGGCGATCCAGCAGCCGTAGCGCTCGCGCATCGCCAGCACGTCATCGAAGGTGCCGGCCGTCACTGCAGGCACCAGCAGCTGGCCGACGCCCGCCGCGCGCGCGCGCGCCGCCACGCCGTCCACGTCCGGCGCGAGCTCCGGCGCGTCCAGATGGCAGTGGCTGTCTATCAGGCAGTCTTCGGCCGGCAGCGGATCGAAACGCATCACAGTTTCCAGGTGAAGCCCAGCAGCGTCTGCCAGCCGGCGGTATGCTCGCCGGTGTTTTCCGCGGCCCAGCGGCTGCCGGCGCCCAGATCCAGCGTCCAGTGGCGGGAGAGCGGGTGCGACATCACCAGCAAGAGATTGCTTTGCTCCAGCTGCCAGCCAGATCCGTCGTCATGGTGATTCAAACCCAGCCGGCGCTTCTGGTTGGCCAGGCTGGCCCAGCCCAGCACTGAAAACTTCTGGCCCATCCAGTCGCCCAGCGGCGCGTCCAGCGTGGCTACCAGCAACTGGCCGGGATGGCTGTCGCCGATGCGGCTGGCGTAGCCGAAGGACAGGCTGCCGTCGCGCGGCAGATCGAAGCCGTAGCGCGCCAGCGCCAGGCTTTGCGACACCCCGCCGCCCAGACTCCAGGCCGGCTCGTTGGCTACGCCCAGCGACACCCATCCCGCGGGCGCCGGCAGCGCCCAGCCGCCTTCGCCGTCCTGCACGTACAGCGCGCCGAAACGGGTGCGGTATTGCAGGTCCACACTGGGCTGCAGCCGCGACGAATTGCCGTATGAGGTTTGCCGCGTCATCAGCTCGGTGCTGATGGACAGGTCGAGATCCTTGTCGTCTTCGGCATGGCAGGGCAGGGTGGTCAGCGACAGGCAGAGCAGGCTGGCGATGGTGAGCGGGCGTGGCATCGGGGCTCCGGTACGGGGAAGGGCCGCGGCGCGGCCCGGTTCAAGCGTTTATCTTAGCCAACTTGGCGGCGAAGCGCGCCAGGTGCGGATCGCTGTCGGCATGGGGCAGCTGGTTGAAATCGAACCAGCGCACCTCGTTGAATTCCGTCTTGTCATGGCGCAGCGGCAGCGTCCGAGCGACAGGCAGCGCGTACCACAGCGTCACGTCCAGATGGCGGGCGGCGCGGCCGGCGACCTCCGTGCGCGTGAGAAAGGAGGCCGCGGGCACGGGCAGGCCGCCAACGCCCAGTTCCTCGAGCAGCTCGCGCGCCACCGCGTCGCGCGGATGCTCGTCGGGATCGACATGGCCGCCGGTCGGCAGCCATAGGCCGGCATTGCGGTGGTCGACCAGCAACATGCCGGCTTCGTCCACCAGCGCGAAGTAGGTCGACAAGTGTATCGGCGGCTTGGCCGGCTTTTCCCGCCGCCACAGCTCGGCGCCGGAATCGATCCAGTCCAGCGTGGCCTGTCGGTGCGCCTCTTCCTGCGCGTCCAGCGGGGCGATGGCGGCCACTTCGGCGCGGATGGCCGCGCGCAAATCCGGACTCACGCTTCCTCCTCCGGCTGCAGCTGTTGCAGCAAATAGAGCTTGTGGTAGATGCCGCCGTGCCGCATCAACGCGTCATGGTCGCCGGATTCGGCGATACGGCCGTGGTTGAGCACGACGATGGCGTCGGCGTCGCGGATGGTGGACAGCCGGTGGGCGATGGAGATCAGCGTGATCTTGCCGGCCAGCCGCGACAGCGCCTGCTGCACCAGCTGCTCGGTTTCGCTGTCTATGCGCGAGGTGGCCTCGTCCAGCAGCAGGATGCGCGGCTTGCCCGCCAGCGCGCGGGCGATGGCGATCAGCTGCTTCTGGCCGCTGGACAGCCGCGCGCCGCTCTCACCCATATCGCTGTCGTAGCCGTTTTCCAGCGACAGGATCAGCTCGTGCACGCCGGCGGCACGGGCGGCGGCCTCTATCTCGCCTTGCGGCAGGCCGCGGCCCATGTCGATGTTTTCCCGGGCGCTGGCGGCCAGCAGGAACGGGTCTTGCGGCACTAGGCCGACTCCGGCGCGGAAGGCGGCGTCGCCGATGGCGTAGAGCGGCTGGCCGTCGACCAGGATCTCGCCTTGCTGCGGCCGGTAGAAGCGCAGCAGCAGCGACAGCAGCGTCGATTTGCCGCTGCCGGTGTGGCCGACGATGCCGATGAAGCTGCCGGCCGGAATATCCAGGCTCAGATCGTGCAGCACCGGATGCTCGGCCTGGTAGCCGAAGCGCAGGCCGCGGAAGCTGACCGCGCCGTCGGCGATATGGCCGGCTTCCGAGGCTTGCGGCGCGGCCGTCTCGGCCAGTAGCTGGCTGACGCGGCTGGCGGCCACCACCGCCTGCTGCAGCTGGCCGAATTGCAGCGTGATCTGGATCAGCGGCTCCACCACCCGGCCGATATAGCCGACGAAGGCGTACAGCACGCCGATCTCCAGCCCATCCAGCGGGCGCTGGCCGTAGCTGTGGATCACCGCGACCAGCAGCAGCACGTTGAGCAGGTCCAGCGCGGGGCGCAGCAGCCAGGCGTTGGCGCGCAGCTCGCGCAGCCGAGCGTGGTAGTAGCGCTGGTTGGTGTCGTCGAAGCGGCCGATGAAGCGGCCTTCGGCGTTGCTGGCCTGCAATACCGAGATGCCGGAGATGGATTCCGCCATCTGGGCGTTGATGTCGCTGCGCAGCGCGCGGGCGCGGGCCACCGACGGCGCGCTCAGCCGCTGGTACAGCCAGACGATGGCGAGGGTGGCCGGGAACAGCAGCAGAGAGACCAGCATCAGCCGCCAGTCCAGCCAGGCCATCGCCGCCAGCGCGCCCAGCACCACGATGCTGCTGTTGAGGATGACGAACAGCGCTTGCACGTACAGCGCTTTGACGGATTCGGTGTCGTTGGTGACGCGGCTGACCAGCTGGCCGGTGATCGCCTTGTCGAAGAAGGCCATCGGCAGCCGCATCACATGGCCGTAGACCCGCTCGCGCAGCCGCAGCACCGCGCGCATCGCCACGCCGGCCAGCCGCACCAGCTGGCGGTAGCGCAGCGCGGCGGCGGTCAGTCCCAGCAGCAGGCTGCCGGCCAGCAGGCCGGCGATGGCGCTCCAGTCCAGCCGGTGCGGCAGCAGGTAGTTGTCGATGAATACCTTGCCCAGCAGCGGCGCGCCAGCCTCCAGCAAGGCGGCGATCATCAGCCAGAATCCGCCCCGCCACAGATGGCGGCGGTCGGGGCGGGCGGCGTCGATGAGCAGGGAGACCGCTGCGCGGGTCTGCAGGCGGTTGGCGTCAGATTTCATCGAGGCTGGCCTCCAGTTGTTGATAGCGCCATTGGCTGGCGTACCAGCCGTCTTGCCGCAGCAGCTCGTCGTGGCTGCCTTGTTCGGCGATGCGGCCGTGGTTCAGCGCCACGATGTGGTCGGCGTCGGCCACCGCCGACAGCCGGTGGCTGACGATGATGACGCTGCGGCCGCGCCGCGCCTCGCGCAGATGGCCGAGGATGCGGCTCTCGGTATCGGTGTCTACGGCCGACAGCGCGTCGTCCAGCAGCAACAGCGGCGCGTCGGCCAGCAGCGCGCGGGCGATGGCCAGCCGCTGGCGCTGGCCGCCGGACAGCGCCACGCCTTTTTCGCCCACCGGCGTCGCGTAGCCTTGCGGCAGCCTGAGAATGTCGTCGTGCACCGCCGCCAGCCGCGCCACCCGCTCGATCTCCTGCGGGCCGGCGTCCGGCCGCGCCAGAGCGATGTTTTCCGCCACGCTGGCGGAGAACAGGAAGGCTTCCTGCGGCACCCAGCTGATCGCGCCGCGCAGGGTCCGCAGCGAGTAGTCGTCGATGTCGGCGCCGCTCCAGCGTATCGCGCCTTGCTGCAGCGGGTATTGTCGCATCAGCAGTTTCAGCAGCGTGGATTTGCCGCTGCCGGTGGGTCCGACCACGCCCAGCGTCTGCCCGGGCGGCAGCTGGACCGACACCTGGCGCAATGCGGCGGCGGCGTCTTCCGAATAGTGGAAGGTGAGGTCGTCGAAAACCAGCGCGCCGGGCGCGAGCTCGGTCCGGTTGCCGTCGTCGGCGACGTCGGGCTCGGCGTCCAGCACCGGCTGCAGCCGGCGCCAGGCGGCGGCGCCGCGCTGCAGCAGCGACAGTACCCAGCCGGCGGCGAACATCGGCCAGATCAGCTGCACCAGGTACATGCTGAAGCTGGTGAGCGCGCCGATGGTCAGCTGGCCGTGCCAGACCAGGTAGCCGCCCAGCGCCAGCGCGATGGCGGTGGCGGTGACCAGGGCGACGCCGACGGCGGGTTCGAACGCGGCCTCCCAGCGCTGGGCCTCGAAGCTGCTGTCCGACGCCGCGGCCGCCAGCCGGGACAGCTCGGCGTCGTTGCGCGCCTCCAGGCCCAGCGCCCGCAGCGTGCGCACGCCGGACAGGGTTTCCTGCACGTGGTCGTTGAGCTGGCCGAAACGGGAGAGGGCTTCGCCCCATTCGCGGTGGATGTGGTCGGAAATGCGGGCGAAGGCCCAGGCCATGAAGGGGAAGGGCAGCAGCGCCGCCAGCGCCAGCCGCCAGTCCACGCCCAGCGTCATCATCGCCAGCACCAGCGCCAGGGTCAGCAGGCCGTCGAAGCCGGCCAGCATCGCTTCGCCCGCCGCCATCTCCACCGAGTCTATGTCGTTGGTGGCGCGGGCCATCAGGTCGCCGGTGCGCTGGCGCTGGAAGAAGGCCGGGCCTTGTCCGGCCAGGCTGCGGTACAGCTTGCCGCGCAGCTCCACGCCCAGTTTGTACGAGGCGGTGAACAGCTGCAGCCGCCAGCCCACGCGCAGGGCGTAGATGGCCAGGCCCATCGCCAGCAGCCGGCCCAGCTCCATCAGCAGCGCGTCGCCGGACAGCCGCCGCGCCACCAGCGCGTCGACGATATGGCCCACCTGGCGTGGAATCATCACGGTCAGCACCGCCACCGCGGCCAGCATCAGCGCGGCCAGGATGTAGGAGCGCCAATGGCGGGAGACGAAGCTGAACAGCAGGCGGGTCAGGGACATGGGGGCGCCGGGGGTCGTTCGGAGCCGTCCATTCTATGCAAACTCCAATGTCATTGCCACCCGGCGCTCAATGCAGGTATACGCCGCGCTTGGGCGGCGGCGGCGTCTCCATCGGCAGGCCCTGCATCTCGCGCAGCGACGATTCGATGGTATGGCACAGCGTGGACAGCGGCAGGTCGTTGCCCTCGGTGCCGAACGGCTCCTCCAGCTCTTCGGCGATCTGTTCCAGCGCGAAATAGGTGTAGGCGATGAACACCGCGATCGGCGGCGTCAGCCAGCCTATGCTGCTGGCCAGCCCGGCGGGCAGCAGCAGACAGTAGATGGTCACCGTGCGGTTCAAGAGCACGCGGTAGGTGAAGGGCATCGGCGTGGTGGCGATGCGCTCGCAGCCGCCCAGTATTTCCGACAGCGTGTTCAGATTGCGGTCCAGCGCGTGCCATTGCAGCTCGCTCAGCCGCCCCTCGCGCTGCAGCCGCTGCGCCTCGCGGCCCAGCCAGGCCAGGATCAACGCCGGCCGGAAGCCGCCGGCCATGATCCGCTCCCGCTCCTCCGCCGGCAGCAGCCGTTTCAGGTGCTGGTCGGCGTCGTCGCCGCGCAGTTGCGCCTTCAGCGCGTAGGCGAACGCGCAGGCGGCGTCGACGAAGCGGCGGCTGTCGGCGTCGTCGCCCAGCGCCGCCAGCATTTGCCGCCCCAGCGAGCGGCTGACGATCAGCAGGCTGCCCCACAGCTTGCGGGCTTCCCAGAAGCGGTCGTAGCTGACCGAGTTGCGAAAGCCGAGGAAGATCGCCAGCGACACGCCCAGCAAGGTGAAAGTGGGGATGCCCAGCGACGACTCGCGCAGGCTGGCCAGCCACCAGTGGCGGATGGAGGCGGCGGCGATGGCCACCGCCAGCACCAGCATCAGCCGCGGCAGGATGCGCGGCAGTACCGAGCCTTGCCAGACGAACAGCAGGCGGAACCAGGACGGAATGTTGCGGACTATCATGGCGGAACAGGCGGGATGGGTACGTTAAAATGGTACACAATAATCCCGGCCAGGTTGTTACGTGTCGGGAATATTTCCGCTTCGCCCGCCCGTTTTCAAAACAGCTGCTTGTAACCCAGCTGCCATTCGCGGCGGACGAGGGCGCCAGACTGCTCCTGTTTCCAGCTGGCGGACACGCTTTGATTCCGGTTCAGGTAGTGGATCTGCCGCAGGCTGACGCGGCTGAATGCGCTGCCGCTGTCCGCCTGATTGAAATGCCGGCTGACCGACAGCCAGGTTTTCATGCCCCATAGTTCGCGCACCATCACGCCGCCTTCCAGTTCGCCGAAGGCGTAGCCTTGCCTGCCGGTGGTAGCGAGCCCGCCGCCCGCCAGCGCGTAGAAATCCGCGTCGCGCTGGACGCGCCGGGCCAGGCCGAGCGCGCCGTTGATTTGCGCGACGGACCGCTCCTGCAAATTTTGATCCAGTTGTTGCTGGTAGGCGATGTTCAGCCGCCCCGCCAGACCGCCGGCGATCGGGTCGCGCGGCAGCAGGGTCTGCATGCCGTACAGCACGAATTGCTGCAGTCTCGGCGATCCGCCGCGCAGAGGCATCCGGAACGTTGGGGCCAGGATTTGCAGCTCGTTCTCCTGGTTGTAGCCGCGGTTGTCGTCGTCAAGACGGTGGGAGGCGGGCACCAGGCTGATTTCCAGATTGTCTTCGCCGTCGCGACGCAGCCAGGACAGGCTGGCCTGGGAGGAGGGCGGCGTGGACATCGGACCAAAGCCCTTGCTCATGTCCAGGGACATTCCGGGGTAGCGCTCCCGCTCCAGGGCCTCGAGCCGCGCGGCGTTGGACAGCCAGCGTTCGCGGGCCAGCTGTTGTTCCAGGTACAGGTGCTGGTTGAGCGCTTGCGCGTGCTCCAGTTGCAGAAAGCCCTCGGGGCTGGGCGGCTGCGCCAGGCCGGCGGGCATGTCGCCTGCCGCCAGCGCGCGCTGGTTTTCCCGGCGGCGGTCGGCGGGCAGCGTTTCATCCAGGGTCCGCACCAGCCAGCGGCTGGGCGCGATCATCCTGCTGGCCTGGACCAGGCCCGCGTCGCTCGCTTCGCGCACCAGCTCCATCGGCGCCAGCCAGCGCTTGGCCGGCAGCGGCTTGCCGCTCAATCCCATGATGAAGTGGATGACGGTCGCGCAATTGTACTTCTGGAAAAAGTAAGTCAGCCGCGCCCGCTTCAGTTCCAGCAGGTGCAGCCGGATCAGCTCGCGCTGCCAGGCGTCGAACGACAAATCGTATTCCCAGACGCTGCGCTGCTCCTGATCGACGTAGCGCCGCAATTGCTCGCGATAAGGCGACAGCGCGAAATAGCCGGTCTTGCCGATGAGCAGGCTGTCCACCAGCAGCTTGGGCAGGTTCCAGGTATCGGCGTCGGTATAGAAGGAGATCGCGTGCTCCAGGGGGCTCCCGTCCGGCCGCGCGCCGGAAATCTTCAGGAAAGCATGCCCCAGCATGCTGGCGGGCAAGGCCTGGTTTTCACTGGCGAATACCAGGCTGATGCGGTCCATCGGCGCGCGCGCGCGGAAGTCCGCCGCTTCCTGGCATTGGTCCAGCGGCAGTTCCGGCGCGTCCAGCGTTTTTCGCAGCCACCAGTAGCGGGCAGGGAAGCGGCAGACCGCGTCCTGGGCGCCGCCGTACAACAGGCGCAGCGTCGCGTCGAGTTCCCGAGCTGCGGAGAAGGGCTGGCCGGAGAGGAGAAAATCCGGATCGGTGACGAGGGGCTCGCCGTTCTGGCTATGCAGCAGAGACTGCCATTCGATGGTTTCGGCCAGACGCGCGGAGCGCGCCGTGGCGATCAACTGTTCGGGCAGGCTGTCTTCGGCCTGGGCGCAGTGTCCCGCGAGCAAGCAAAAAAGGGCGGCAATGCTGCCGCCCTTGGCGATGATATCGCGTAGATTCATTATTTCCGGCAAGAAACAACGATATTGTCCGAGTACTTCCACATTTTTTCGGTGGAGTAGTCGGTGGTGGAGCCGAACGCGCCGCCGCTCAGGATGTTGATGAAGAATTTCGGATCGACCGTTTTTTCCGCGACGGTTTGCTGAGCGCAACCTTCGGTTTCGGTCATGATGATCTTGTTCTTGTTTTCACGCTTCAGGTCGACGATGCCGGGCGCTTTGAATGCTTGGCCATCGATGGTGCCCTTGATTTCAGTGCCGGTGGAGCTGGACACGTTAACTTGTTGGGTTTGGTCGTTCAGAATCGAGGCGCAACCGGTCAGGCCGAGGGCCAACACGGCGGCGGGCAGCAGCAAGTGTTTCATTTTATTTTTTCACGGAAATTAAGGCGGGAATGCCTGGTTTTACGAGGATGTCCCCCGTAAAGGGCGTTGATGCTAATTGAAAAAATAATGGGGCGCAACTTGAATTATTTACCAACCATATTATTGCGAATCTGATTTTTTACTACCGCAGGTAAATCACATTTCGCGCATGTAAATTTTTCTGAATATTTGAATTTTTTTAAGTACGCCGGGCGAATTCTGGTTATGCTCCGATGGTCGCGTTCTTTTAAAGTAGAGCATATATTTTAATTTTCGAAATTGAAGTAATTGCTCTTTATTATGTTTCGTTTTTATGCTTTTTATTAGTCGGAAGCGCTTTTAATTAATTCCGCCAAGCATTTTTGTTCCACTTTGTTTTTTATGTCGGCGCAAGAGTTTAATGGGATTTTTGCTCTAATGGCGGCGAAGCGCTCTGCGCGCGGTACTTGCTGTTTAAGCAGCCATGGCCAATGGCATGGGAGACAGGCGCATTTTGGCCGCGGCGGTGCGCCGGGGGACGAGCCACGCCATCCGTTGCAGGGCGAAGACGTGGCGTGACTGTCATAAAGAACAGTTTGTTCTGGTGTTGATGGTTCTATCATGAACGAATTGCGCAAAGGGGATGTCCGCGCGGCCGGTTCTGGGCGCGCGATGTGCCGCGGCGATGCGGACGGCGGCTCCGCCGTTTTCACGCCACCGCCGCGGAAGTTCCGTGTTCCCTAACGGGAGGCATCATGAAGACCACCACCATCCAGTCGATCAAGCCGGCGCAGAGCGCGCCGCTGGTTCTGCCGGCCGCGCAGCTGCGCAGCAATGCCCAGACGCTGTTCGCCCAGCTGGACAAGGATCCGGCGGCGCGCGCCGAATTCATCCACAACCCTGTCGGCGTGCTGACGGCTAAGGTCAGCCAGCGCCAGCTGCCGGCCCAGCAGGTGTCCGACGTCAACCGTCTGCTGTTTTCCATGCTGGCCAACGATGGCTTCCGCCAGTGGATGGACGACTATCCCGCCAGTCCGGCGGGCAAGCCGGTCAGCGAGGAGCAGTTCAGCAAGGACTTCGCCGCCGCGGTGCTGAAGCACGCCGACGCCGACCTGATCCGGGCGATGTTCAAACTGGCCAGCGACGGCTTCGGTCTGCCGGGTTTCGGCAATTCCGCCGAACAGCTGCTGATCGGCCCGGAAAAGAGCGTGGCCACGCCGCCGGCGACGCCGTCCACCTCGGACCAAACCTTGCGCTCCAGCCAGAACTTCAACGGTTTCGCTTCCGGCTTGCCCTTCGGTTTCGGCGGCGTGGCCGACGCGGCGCTGCTGCGCACGGTGATCAGCCAGTTGGTGGACCAGGCCAAGCAGATGCAGGCCGCCGGCCAGCTCAAGGTCTGAACTCGGGCCGCTGCGCGCGTTCTCCGCGCGCCGCGGCGGGAGATCGCGAATGAACCTGCCTGTTCCCGGCCTGTTCCGCGGGCCTAAGACCTTGTCCATCATGCCGACTTACGCCTGCCCGGCCGCTTGCGAGCACTGCGCGTCGATGAGCCATCCCAAGGCGCGAGAGAACCTGACGCTGCAGGCGATGCTGTCGGCGATAGACCAGGCCAGGGCGCTGGGCTTCTACAACGTGGTGTTCACCGGCGGCGAGGCGACGCTGCGCTGGCGCGATCTGCTGACCGCGATCCGTCACGCCAGCGGACTGGGCTTTCCGGTGCGGCTGGTCAGCAATGCTCACTGGGCGGTCAGCGCCAACAGCGCCGATCGTCGGCTGGACGCGCTGCTGGAGGCCGGGCTGACCGAGATCAATTACAGCACCGGCGACGAGCACGCGCGCTTCGTGCCGCTGGAGCGGGTGGTGGAAGGCTGCCTGGCGGCGGTGCGGCGCCGGCTCAAGGCCTGGGTGATGGTGGAGCTGCGCGCCGCGCGCGCGGTGACCGCCGCCTCGGTCACCGGCCATCCGCGCATCGCCGCGCTGGGGCCGGAGGATAGGGCGCTGATCGAAATCGTCGAAAGCCCGTGGATGCCGCTGGACCCGGGCCTGGTGGAGGACTATCCGCCCGGGGTGGCCGCCGACAACCACAATCTCAAGTCATTCCGCGTCTGCTCCAATGTGCTGCAGACCTACACCATCCAGGCCGACGGCCGGGTGGGAGCCTGCTGCGGCATCGGCATGCGGCAGATCCCGGAGCTCAGCGTGGCCACTGTCGACCAGCCGGATTTCCTGTCCCGCGCGGTAGAGGCGGCGGAAGGGGATTTTCTCAAGCTGTGGCTGCATTACCTGGGGCCGGAGCGAGTGCTGGCCTGGGCCGCCGCGCGCGACCCAAGCATCCGCTGGGAAGGCATGTACGCCCACCATTGTCAGGCCTGCGCCCGCATTTACCGCGACGAGGCGGTGCGCCGGCTGGTGCGCGAGCACTACGAGGAAATGATCGCCGAAGTGCTGCAGGCCGCCTGGCTGGACGAGCACCACGTGCCCGGCGAATCGCGCGGGATGGCAGAGAGGCGGCGGGCCTGCGCGCAGGCCTAGCTGGATGGGATCAGGTTTCGGGCGTGCTCAGTCCCACTGCAGCGCGCCTTTTTTCCATTCGTAGACAAAGCCTATGGTGAGGATGCCGAGGAACACCGCCATCGCGCCCAGGCCGAACAAGCCCAGTTCATCCTTGAGCGTCACTGCCCACGGGATCATGAACGCCACTTCCAGATCGAACAGGATGAACAGGATGGCCACCAGGTAGTAGCGGACGTCGAAGCGCATCCGCGCGTCCTCGAACGCCTCGAAGCCGCACTCGTACGGCGACAGCTTTTCCGGGTCCGGCCGGTTGGGGCCGAGCAGCTTGCCCAGCAGCAGCGGCAATACGCCGACCAGAAGGCCGACCAGGATGAACAGCAGGATGGGGAAGTAGTTCTGCAGCATGTGGCGGTTTTCCTGCGCAAGATGGCGAAACAGGAATAGACCGCCACAGGCCGCCGAGTGCCGCGGCAAACGGTAAAAGTTTGGTAAAAGCCGCAGGGCATGGCCCGGCCCGTCATAACAAAGGCCATCCCGCGGGATGGCCTGAGTTGATGTTGTCGCGCAGAGCGCTGGCAATCTGGCGTCGCTGCCGCCTGTCGTCTCGCAGTGTGACCGTTGCCGGAGTCCTTGCCGGAATAGCGGTCTGGTGGGTGCTGCGGATGGCGGTGTGGCGCGGCGCAACCAATCAGTGTGCTGGATCGGAAGGTTCGCCTGAGTTTGCCGCTATGCATCGCTCCATGGTGAGATGATCGGGACTTCTTGTGCTTTATATCGGTCTTTTATAGCCATCCTAAAGAGCTGTTTTTCTTATTTTTTGTTACGGCTGGTACGTTTCTTGTCTGGGCCGCTGGCCCTTGTCCAGCTGGCCATGCTGCCATGCCGCCATTCTTCCGGTTTCCCATCGTCGCTGTTACGGTTATGTCGTTGTCAAAATGCGAATGGGAACGAATGTGAAATCGATACTGGCTTTGGCCTGCCTGTCGCTGGCGCTGTTGCCGCTGGGCGCGCGGGCGGAGGCGCCGCTGGGCGCGGCGCAGCAAAAGACGAATTACCAGGCGACGCGCGCCTATTATCAGCAGCTGCTGGCCGACAAGGCTCGGGGGGCCGAACTGGGCATGCTGATGAACATGCTGCCCAAGGGCGGCGATCTGCATCACCATTACACCGGCGCGCTGTACGCCGAAACCTATCTCGATTGGGTGGATAAGCAGAAGTACTGTGTCTACCAGGCCACGCTGAGAATAGAAACCAAGCCGGAACAGGCGCAGCCAGGCGCGCCCTGCCTGAGCGGCAGCCAGATCAAGGACGACAACGCCTTGTACCGCAAACTGCTGACGTTGTGGTCGGACAAGGATTTCGACAACCACAGCCATGACCAGCCGCCGCCGGACAAGCAGTTTTTCGATACCTTCGGCTATTTCGGCGGCGTTTCCGGCTATTCGCCGCGCGAAGGCCTGCAGCTGCTGAAAACCCGGGCCAAAGCGGAAAACCTGCAATATCTGGAAACCATGCTGCGCGGCGCGCCGTCCGGCAACAGCGCGCTGGTCGCCAATCTGGACAGCCTGGCGCCGGACGCCGCTCCGGCCGCCATCGAGCAGGCGCTGGGCAAGGCCGCATCGGCGCTGGCGGCGGACGCCTCCACCGCCGAGCAAGTGCAGCGCTACCGGCAGGATCTGGCGGGCTTCGCCCAGGGCATGGATGACGACGACTTCACGCTGCGCTTCCAGACCTATGTCTCGCGCAACAACAAGCCGTCGGCCACCTTCGCCGGCCTGTACGCCGGCTTCGCCGCCGCGCACGACAATCCGCTGGTGGTGGGCCTGAACATCGTCGGCCCGGAAAACGGCATCGTGGCGATGCGCGATTACGCGCTGCACATGCGCATGATCCACTTCCTCAAGCAGCGCTTTCCCGACGTGAAGCTGGCGCTGCACGCCGGCGAACTGGTGTTGGGCATGGTGCCGCCGGAAGGCCTGCGCGACCACATCCGGCTGGCGGTGGAACTGGCCGGCGCGCAGCGGATAGGCCACGGCATAGATGTCGGCCACGAAAGCCGGCCGGACAGCCTGCTGAACGAGATGCGCCGCCGCGACGTGGCGGTGGAAATCAACCTCACCAGCAACCAGTTCATCCTGGGCGTGCAGGGCGCCGCGCATCCCATCCTGCTGTACCGCAAGTACGGCGTGCCGTTCGTGATCTCTACCGACGACGAAGGCGTGTCGCGCAGCGACATCAGCAATGAATACCTGCTGTACGTCAACCGCTACCAACCCTCGTACGACGAGTTGAAGCGCACCGTCTACAACAGCATCCGCTATTCCTTCCTCAGCCCGGCGGACAAGGCGCGGCAGCAACAGCGGCTGGAGCAGCGTTTCGCCCAATTCGAAGCGCGGGCGGCCGCCTTGCGCAAGATGGGGCGCTGACTCGGCGCGGAAACAAGGGGCGGCGTGATGGAAATCAGCGCGGCGGCAGCCGGCTGATTTCCATCACGCCGCCCATCTCGCTGTAATGGAAAAAGTCCGACACATTGTCTTTCAGCCAGGAAATGCCGGAGCGAACGCGCTTGGGCACCTGGCAAAACAGATCGTCGCCATTGCCGGCGCACTGCGCGGCCGCGCTGCTCGCCGCCGGCCATCCCATCCTTTGCCAGAAAGCAGCCCGCTCCGCGGCCGATAAATTGTGCAGCAATACGGGCGTGCTTCCGTCATTGCCGCTCAACGCGAGTCCATCGCCAACCATGCGCAGGTTCCAGACCGGTTCGCCGGCTTGCGCTGTGTATTCGTGGCCGTATGCCCCGGCCGGAAAGTCCTGGGCCTGGGCGAAGCCGCAGCACAGCAGCAGGAGGGTGGCGATGAGCGGTTTCATGGGCGGCGTCGCTTGGGTTGAAACGGCGGATTATGACGATAAACAGGCCTATGGGCCATTGGCGGCGGGGCGGCAGGCGTGTCGTAAATGTAGAGCGTAGGGTGCGATACCCGGCCAGAAACCAGTCGATGCCGCGCCTTGCCGCCGGGCATTGCACCGGCCGACGCATCGAAGAGTCCAAAACAGCCAGCCGTAGTGAAGCAGCTGGCTGTTGGCATTTATGGAGCAGGGCTTACAGCACGCGGGTGAGCAGGGTGAGGGACTGGTTCATCCGTTTATCCAGCGGCTCCAGCAATTCCTTGATGCGGCTGGACGGCAGGCGCACGTCGTCGCCCAGGCAAGCCAACAGATCGATCACGGATTGCAAACCCAACTGGCCATGGGCCAAGTGGCAGATGGATTCCACCACCGCCTGCTCGATGTCCTGGCACAAATGCGCGACGCGCGCGGCCGGCTCTCTGACTTTGGACTGGTCCTTATTGGCCAACTGCTCCTGCAAGGCGGCAAAGGCTTCATGCAGCCGGGTCATGGCCAATAGGCTGGGTGGATGCGTGGGGGTTTGGTTATTCAGGGAGAACGCGAGGCGCGACGAACTGCGGGTGATGCTAGGCATGGCAAAACCCTCCTTAGGTTGTTTCGCCTGCCGCTCGTCGCCAAACGAGGGTGGCAGGCGCATGGCAGGGTTGGCGAACCGGACCTAAGGAACCGGCATACCCGGAGGTATCCCCACCAAGGCCCGCCATGGATTGCGCGTAGCAATGGTGTGTGTGGACAAGCCGCAGTCAAAGCTGCGTCAGTCCGCCTTAGGTAACAGGTCGCCAAACCTGATGCCGCTATTGAACGGCACGGATGGGATTATCCGGGTGGATGGCTTGTCAGGCAAGCAAATGGGGTCGGGGTGGGGCTAGGTTTTGGAGCGGTACGTGGAATCCGCTGCGCGGATGATGATTTGGATTGCCGGGGCTGCCCGGCGGCAGGGAGGGGATATTTGCGTGGCCAAATATCCCCTCCACCCCTAAAGGCCACCCTGCAAGCCTGGCCTGCGGCTCCCCGCCGGGGCCCGTCAGTCCCGAGGCGCGGCTGAACTCGCCCCGCGCTACCGTCGCGGGGCTCAAACAAGCAGCCGCTTAAAACCTCGGGCCTGCCACCCGTCGGCAGGCTTGAAGGGATTGGGGCGCGTCGCAAACGTGTTTGCTCGTTGTGAACAATGAGCACCGCCAGGGCATTCGTTGAAGGCTGTTTAATCGGTTGCTGAACCGAACCGACTTACCCTTGCCCCATCAGCGCAACCCGACTCCAAAGTCCTTTCCAAGGTTTTAAGCCGCCGCCTGTTTGAGCGGGGCGACGTTAGCGCCCCGCGAGTTCGGCGGCGCCTTGGAAAGGGCTTTGGAGGCGGGGTTTCGCAGCGCTGTTGGGTCGCCTTTTCTTTCGTCCATTTCTTTTGGCGAAGCAAAAGAAATGGACCCGTCAAGCCGGGCGGAACCGGCATCTAAATAGTTGTCCGCGAAGCGGACGCAAGGCTGCCACTGTGCGGCAAACGTTGGGCTTCGCGTAGGGGGCTGCATGTGTTTGCTGTTGGTATCGACAGCGATGGCACGCTTGATGCCAACATAGATACCAACACTTCGCACAGATGGGGCTGCGGGATGTAGCTGGAAACGGACAACAAAAAACCGCAGGGCCTGCGCCGTGCGGTTGTTTTGCGTTGCATGATGTCTTGTGGTGCCAGAGTCTCTATCGAAAAGCCATCTTAAATCATTGTTGTTATTGTATTTTTTGTGATGTGGAAAATGTGTCTATACGCAGAAATATACACACTCTGAAATGGCAGCTTTCGATCCTAAGCGGTCATTAACCTCGTATCGAAGCCAACCAATCTTTAAAAAATTCTTTTTGAAGTGTCACAGGGGATGGAATGACATCAGCTCCTTCTTCGAAGATGCGTATCAGATTTTCTCTGGTTGCTGGCTTTCCCATTTCCACCTTGTATGCAACTTTCCCTTTTCCCATGTCACGAGCCATAGCGGATGGGTACACGTTAAAACTGGCACCGTAACAAAACGGAATCAGCCCTTCATTCTCTAATTCCAATCGAATCGTACAAAGAGCTTCGAAGTAGTCGTGAGCCTCTGATGAAATAGTCTTTCCTCTGTACTCACATACAAGGCGACACAGCCCATTTGCCTCGTCCTCTATGAAGTTCGCAGTTTCATCATCTGCACCGCCAATCAAGAATATTTGATGTTGCGTCATAAAATTCCGGGTCTGTCGAGAGAGCAACGATACGCTCAAGCATTAATAGAGAAATTCAGCTTCTGGCCGCTAGCTGCCATCATTACCTTCACTTAACACGCTTGTCTTCGACCCAGTGGGGGAATGTACATGCCAATGAGAGCAAAGTTTTATATAAAGAACTCTTCTTGGGGAAAGTCTAAATCCAGTGGCCCAAAGACAAAAGTAACCTTTGCACCTCTCATGAATGGAAGTAGTTCAAGATCACCTTGAATGCTGTCATAGAGGGTTTGTGCGCTATGACAGGAAAAGACCGCCTCGGCATCTCCACCGTCAATTGCCATGTCATCTCCCAAATACTCTCCAATCCCGTTTTTCTCAAGAATTGGGCGTAATTTATTAATAAAATCGCTATAAGGAATAATGTCTCGGATACTGTGCGTAAAATATATAATAACGTGTTCCATCGAATGCCCCCAACTCCTGACCTTATATTGTGCGGCTGCTTTTGGCCGTTAGCTATCGATTGTAAACCGCGTCTTCCCCATCGCCCAGCCAGGCACACACACCTAAAATCCCCCCGAAACCGTGGATTGGACCCTAAGTCATTGTCCTGTAATAGATTTTCATCCACGGCTTGTCCACGCCCTCTCCCCCCGATTCCGTGGGTGCTCGAGAAACCTCAATAAAATCAATGCCATGAAGGGAAGAGCGAATCCACCATTTCCACCACATCGGTCGGCAAACCCGTGGATTAATTTTTAAGCAGCTCTCCGAAACCGTGGATGGCCCCTTGCTTCCTTTTTCACTGCTTTTCTTCTCTATCTCTTTGTTTTTTATAAAAGAAGAAGAGAAGAAGAGGGGCGAAGCCGTAAAATAGCGATGTGGAAGAATCGGGGTAAACCGTGGAAGTGGGAGGCGAAACCGTGGATTTCTGAGGGCAAACCGTGGATGGGTTGTTCTCAACAATCAACGACTTAGCTGTGATGAAGGGGCCAATCCACGGAATTTTTTCACATCCTCCCATACCCAATGGCGCGGAAACCGGGGATTGCCGGCCGTTCTCGCTGCCTGGTGCGTGACATTGTCATATTTCATGTGGGGAAGGGTTTGCTGTTGCGCAGTTTGAGCGGGGCAAAGCGTGACAGCCCACACAAGGCGGGCTGTCGAAGGGGCGCGGCGGGCGGATTTGGGTTTAGGGCTGGACGTCCGGCGCGGCGTAGAGGCCCAGCTTTTCCAGCTGCGCCAGGCTGATGGCGGTCAGGTGGCCCTGGCGGCGGCCGTGGATGGTCTTCTCGACGCCATCGGCCAGCACCACCGGGCTTTGCAGCAGCTGGTTCTTGAAGATGCGGCCGGTCTTCACCGGCAGCGCGTCGAACTTGGCGCGCAGATGCGGCGCGGTGGATAGGTGGTCCATCACATGGTTCGGCCGGATGAACAGCGCCATCTCGGTGTGGCCGTCGGCATGCTTCATCCGGTCCCAGCAGTGCGGGTAGTCGTAGCGCCTGGCTTCCAGCTCGGACAGCAGGATTTCCATGATCCATACCCAGGGCAGGCGGCTGCCGTCGGTATCGACGATGTGGCTGTTCATCTCCGCCAGCAGGTCTTCGATGAAGCCGCCTTGCTGCGGGTCGAGGTCGGCGAACTCGCACAGCAAGGCCCAGCTGCACAGCAGGGCGGCGTAGTTCTCCATCATCCGCCGCGCGGTGGCGTCGCCGGCCGGGGCTCGACTGTGCCGCTCGCACACGCCCAGGTAATGACTGTGCAGATCGCGCAGCCGGGCCGGCTCGACGTCGGCCAGGAACTGCAGCCAGGGCCACAGCGGGAACACCGGCAGATCATGCGGAATGATCGCCCCTTGCCGTTCCTTCGACAGGCTGCTGCGGCACAGTTTGGATTGCAGGCTTTGCGCGTCCACCTCTTCGCCGGCCAACAGCACCGGCGCGCACATCAGGTAAGGCGTCAGGCTGGCGCCGACGCGGGTGAACTCAAAGCGGTAAGTTGATTGCAGCAGCGCGTCGATGTCGGACAGCACCGTCTTCGGCAGCTTGGAGAATTCATCCCAGCCCACCGGCTGCGAGGTGAAGGACACCGAGGCGCGGCGGCGGTGGTCGGTTTTCAGCATCTGGCCGGACAGCACCTGAAACGCCAGGGTGGTCTGCAGGCTCTCCAGCAGTTTGGACTTGCCCGATCCCTTCTCGGCCTGCATCTGGAAATGCGGATAGAAGCCCAGCAGGTTTTTCAGATGGGTGCCCAAGCCCCAGACCAACACGATGGCGGCCGCATTGTCGCGGAAGGTGTCCTGATACGCCTGAATCACCGTGCGCGCCTGCTGCTGCGTGCCGCGCGGGAAGGTCAGGTTGTAATAGAGGCATTGCTTCTGCGGCTCGACGAAATAGCAGTCTTGCCCCTCCTGCGCCGCCAGCGCGCCGGCCTTCCACGACAGGCCGACGAAGTTGACCACATCGCGCGCGCCCAGGTCGGCCGCCCGCTCCATCAGATTGACCAGGCGCTGGAACTGCGCCGGCTTCCAGATCGCGCCGAAACGGCCCTTCCACCATTCCAGGTTGTACAGTTTGTCGTCGGTGGCCACCTCTCGATGCAACACCGTGCCATGGCGCGCCAGCTGGGCGCTGATGCCGAACACCGTTTCCGGCTGATGGTCAGCCGCGCCGCTGATGGTGGCCAGATGGCTCTGAATGCGCAGCCGCGACAGGCTGGCCACGCGGAAGGAACACAGATCGCCCAAGGTTTCCGAGCGCTTGCCGTCGTCGTCGGTCTTGAACTCGTCCACATATTGAGTGAAGTCCTCCTTCACCCGGAAACGCCAATACACCGCGAAGTCATGGCCCGGCAGCTGCACCCGCCGCGTGCCTTCCAGTCGCTCGCCGCCGCCGGGCATGCCGGGCACTAGCCACGGCTCCAGCTTGCGCAAACGCGCGGTCAGCTCGTCCTTGCCATGGCGCTGCAGCACATCGTTGATGTCCTCGCCTTCGTCCCATTCCTGCATGTCCACCAGCAGATGGCCGATATCGGCGGCAATCAGCTTCTCCGACAAGCGCCAGGCGGCGGCCAGGCCCGGCCGCAAGCCGGTGGCCGGGCTGACCGGGTCGCTATGGTCCAGCGCCACCAGCACCCGCTTGCCGCGCAGGGTGGTCCAGTCGATGCTGTCCACGTTGCCGACGCCGCGCAGCGCCAGCGCCGCCACATCGGACGACGCGCAGCACTCCACCGACAAGGCATTGATCGGACTTTCCACGATCACCACCATCCGCGCCCGCTTCAGCCTCGCCGGATCGCTGCACCAGCCGTGGCCCTCGCGCTCGCCCTGGCATTGCGCTTTGACGCCGCCGTTCAAGGCCGGATCGGCATAGCGCAGATCCACCGCCGCCAGTCGGCCGCCGCTGCGCACCAGAAAGGCGACGGCCGGGCCGCCGTGGCCGACTTCGCCGGCCGCCACCTTGGCGCTGTGCCAATCGTTCCAGCCCAGCGTCTTGCACTGGATGGCGCGGCGGATCACTGCCTCGTCTATGCCCCGCCCCGTCAGGTAAGCCACAGCCGCATCCGCCTGGGCCAAGCAGCGCTCGGCGATGTAGTCGAGGGTGGACTTGCGCGCCGGCGCGGCCCTTTCCTTCATCGCCGGTTTCGGTTGCGGCAGGCCGTACCAGTCGCCCAGTAGCCGCGCCGCCGCCAGCGGCGTGTCCAGCTCCGGCCGGCAGAAGCGCAGCAGATCGATGCAGCTGCCGCCGGCGTCGCCGCTCCAGTCCTTTCAGCCGCGGCCGTCGGCGAAGATCGACAGCGAGGCGCTGCTGTCCGGGTGGTGCGGGCTGTGATAGTTGCCCTTGCCCTGGCGTTGCAAGCCCAGCCGCGCCGCCAGGTCGTGCAAGTCGATGCTGTCCTTCAGTTGGTCGAACCACTGGCCAAGTGCGGTTTGCGAACCGCCAGACAAGCCGGTGGCGTCTCGCCCGGCGCGCGGGAGAGGGTTTCTAGCATTCATGGGGGGTCCTTAGAGGATTTGGCCGATTTCGGAGCAGGCGTGGACCACCTGCTGTTGCAGCGGAGCCAGCAGGCCGGCGACGCGATGGGCCGGCAACGGCTGGTCCTCGGCATGGCGCAGCAGATCGAGCAGCCCTTGCAGCGTCTCGCTGGTGCCGGACAGACGGCAGACGCCGCCGGACACCACGTCCTCCACCGTTTCGCACAGGCCGGCCAGTTGGGCCACCGGCTCGCGCAACGCGGCGTGTTCCGGCTGGGTGGTGAGCTGCTGCAGAAGGGTCAGTTCGCGTTGGATGGCGGCCAGCGCCAGCGGGGCAATCAGCGGCAGGGCGTTCATGCGAGCACCTCCACGGCGAAGCCGGAGGCGGTGCGATGAATCAGGGCGCGTTGACCCTGGGCGACCAGCAAAGCGGCGAGCGCGCGAGCTTGGGCCTCGTTGGGCAGCGTGGAAACGGGACGGGTGACTTGCGGGAATAGGGCGCGGAAAGCGTGCAGGATGATGCCAGGCATGTGAAGCCTCCTTCTTGAGCGTGAAGCCCGGCCCCGCTGTCAAACGGGGGTGGCGGGCGCATGGCAGGGTTGACAGACCGGCAAGAAGGTACCGGCAGCCCGAAGGCTCCCCACCACGGCCCGCCATAGAAAAAGGCGTACCAATGGCGTTTAACGGACGCAAAAAATGCCGCATATGGCGGCTATCCGCCTTCTTGTTCAGCCTGTCAAAGCCGGTCGCGCTATTGAACACGACGGGATAATGGTGCGGGAATCTGACAGGGCTGTCAAGCATGCAAAATAGTTTTGTTGGTTGCTCGATTGTTTTGGAATATAATTTTACGATTTATTTTATTGTTGTTCATAAATGGCTGGGTGAGGTGTTTGTGAAGAGGTCAGAATACGGCGAGTATCTGAGTAAGAAATTGAAGAAAATACAGAGGAAAAAAATAGCTAACGGTGTACGTAAGCCGCCTAACTTTTTCTGCCGAGATTGCGATGAAAAAATGTCTATTCGAACAAGTCGGATGGCAGATGAAAATCATAAAGAGTATTTTCTGATATGCTCGAATTGTGGGATGCAATATACTGAGCTGGAGAGGTTGTTTGATCATCGGTACATCTTTCTTGATGACACTTCATTGCCTGATATTGGGAAATATATTACTCAAAGAGATTTAATAGAAAATCACCAGGATATGGAGAGCCGAATTGCTCAAGAGTATTCATCTATTGACTACCTGTATTCTTTTCATCTTCAAGGCTTAATGGATACTATGAAGAAATTTCAAACATTAGAAATGAAGATTGATTTGCTGAATCAAATATTGAATAAGAAATAAGAATGGCCCGCCCTCCAGCGGGCCTTTTTCATTACTTCAAGACTCTGTGTTGAATCCGGCCGGCTTGTACCGTCAGCGCCGGCGGCGGCGAGGGTTTGGCCAAGCTGGACAGCGCGCGCAGCCGCTCCGGCGGAATCAGCGCGCCGCCCTTGATCGGCTGGGCTACGGTGCGGGGCTCGTACTGGTGGCAGCAGTCGTTGTTGCTGCAGTTGTAGTAAATCTCCTTGGCGGTGGCGGTCAGCATGCGGCTGGTCCGCACTCTCGACACCGCGCCGCACAGCGGGCAGGGAAAGGCCATCTCGGTCTCCTTCAGTCCACGATTTCCACGTCTTCAATCAGCGCGCAGGCGGCCAGGTTCTCGACCACATAGGCGTCTTCGCTGGAGTGGTAGAACAGCACGCTGTTGATGGAAGGGTCTTCCTGATAGCGGTAGCGCACGGCGTTGTGGTTGAAGTACAGCGACAGGTTGTCCAGCCGGGTAATCAGGATGCTGTCGCCGGGGAAGAAGGCCGCCGTCGCCGCCTGCAGGCCGCCCAGGCGCTGCTTGTGGAACACCAGATCGTCGACGGGCGCGGCTTGGCCGTTGGTCTCGCATACCGCATCCGGCAGCAGGTCCGCGCCCACCAGCGCCACCAATAGCGGATCGTCGCGCCAGGCCGGCGCAAGCAGGTGGTTGACCGCATGGCGCACCAGGCGGTGCAGGCTGTGGAAACGCTGGCCTTCGCCGACGCGGACACTCTCCAGGCAGGCTTGCGGCGCTTGCTCGCGGATCTGCTGCAGCCAGCCGACATTGACGTCTTGCAGCTGCGGATGTTTGGCCCGGTCGGAGTCTGCGGCGCGCATCAGGCCACGGAAGCCGATCATCACCCGATCCAGCAGAATGCGGCGCTCCAGCGTCTGCCGCGCGCGGGCCTCGAACAAGGCTTGGTCTTGCGTCTCGCTCATCCAGGCGTCCAGCGTCTCGTAATCAAACGCCGCGTCGAAGTTGGTCTGCCGGCAGAAGTATTGCGCCGGCTGCCAGGTCTTTTGCGCCGGCTGGCGGGGATGGCGGTTGGTGTCCACCGTGGCGGCCAGCGTGCCGGCCAGGTCGAAGTTTTGCGAACGGCCTTTGATGTTCGCCACGCCTAGAATGTTGATGGCGGACAGCAGCCGGCTGTGGGTCTTCAGCGCATTGATGCGGGCCTGCGCGGCTTGCGGCTCCGGGGCGGCATGGCAAAGCCCCTGGGTTAGATGCGCGTCCATATGGTTGAAGTAGCGGCCGATGAAGTGGTCCAGGGCTTGGCGGGTAGCGTTTTGCATGGGGTTGTTCTCGCTTAGCGGTTGATCAGGGTTTGGTATTGCGCGTCGCGTTCGGCCTGATACCGCATGCGGGCGATGGGGTTGTGGTGCTGGCTGGCCGGTGTCGCCAGCGGCGGCAGCGGTTGGCTAAGCAGGGCCAGCAATGCGTCCGGCTCTGCCTGCGGCGCGGTTTGCAGCGCCTGTTGCAGCTCGCCGGGCTGCTGCGCGGCATAGAGTTCATCTTGATTTCTGCGCAGCTCGGCGCGGCCGAACAGCCGCTCGATGCACGCCTTGGGCGCTTGCTCCAGCAGCAGCGCCAGCACCGGCAGCTGTTGCCCCCATTGGGCGATCTGGTCGTCCAGCACCGCATCCCAATACTGGCGGTGCAGCGCGTCGCGTTCCTTGACCAGGGCTTGGCGCTGTTCGAACAGCGTCTCCTGCTGCATTTCCGCTTGAATCTTTTCTTCCTCGGCGATCTTCAGCGTCTCCTCGGCCAATTCCAGATTGGCCATCTCCTTGCTCTTCAACTCGCGCACCGCCTTGGTGGGAATGCCCAAGGTCGTGCGCATCGCTTGGCGGCAGTCCTTGCGTGTCTGCTCGGCTTCATTGCGCAGCGCCTCGGCGGTTTGGACGCGGCGGGCGGCGTTGTCGGCTAGCGTCTGCCAGGCATTGAGGTCTTGCTCAAAGGCGGTCAGGCGCTCGGTCAGGCCGGCCACGGCGAAAGCCACGGTTTCTTGGGTGTTGGGGTTCTGGATATGCATGTTCTGAGTCCGGGTGCGTTTGTTGGGGGGTTAGGCGTGGCGGGCGGCGATGCGTCCAGCCATCCAGACATCGATTTCAGACGACAGCCAGGCCACGCTTTTACCGCCCAACGGCACCGGAGCCGGAAAGCTGCCGCGCTTGATGGCGTCGTACACCGACGAGCGGGACAGGCCGCAGGTGGAGATGACTTCCGGCAAACGCAGAAAGCGCAGCGGCTGGGCGGTGAGCGAAGGGGCAATGGCGGTCATTGGATTTGTCCTTATCGTTTTGTCTGAATAGCTGTGGATGCAATCGGATACGCCGATCAGCGAACGCAGTATTTCAGAAATTTCAAATCGAGTTTGGCGGGCTTGTTGTATGGAATCACCACACAACAACGAAACTTGAAAAGCCGGAAAAACTCAGTTTTGGCTATTGACGACAGGCGGGAAAAGCGAAATAGACAGCGGAAAATGTGAATCACAGAACCGCATCGGACGCATACGGACGGCACCGGACATACTCGGTGGCAGATTTAAGCGGGAAGCGAGAGGGAAGGGCGGAAACGTCAGTCAGCCAAAACGGCGACTGCATGCATAGAGTGCATGAAAACGCATGAATCAGGGTAGAGGAAAGTCTACGCGCCAGGCCATACGGCAAGGGCCTGGCGCGGGTTCATGCAGGTGCATGATTAGCGGCACATGTAGCGCGGGGGCGAGGCGGGGCTTCGATGGCGCGCGCTGGGGGCTGGTGGTAAAAAATACCTATTAATCCTTTGCATGCGTCTGATGTGCATGTCCTCACTGATACAGGTTTTATCGATAGGTCGTAGTGACATTGATCGAATGAGATGGACGGGCTGCGATGGAGAGGGGTTTATGAGAACTGCCAGCCAATGTCTACTCCAGCAGCTCCCAATCTGTATCGTTAAAACTCCCCATTGCCAGTGCATAAAGATTACCATCAATTGTTATATCTATAATGTTGAGAAGAGTTGGGTAATGATCTTTATGGGTGCCACTATTTGTGGACGAGGATTTTTGAATTTCATCAAGTCCTGGGAAGTTGTCTGGGTTGTACAAGTAAAGTAATGTATTCATCCCTGCTGAACTATCAGTGGTGCCTAGGGGTAATTGCCCAAGCTGCTTTTTGAGAAGGTCAGAGTAGCGTATTTTTTCGGTATTTGCGCACCAATTTATAATCTTTTCAAGTGTTGATTCTTTTAGGCGGGCAGCAACAGGCGGCTTTCCTTTGAAGGTCACTTGCGCTTCAGTTATCCGGCCAAAAACAGTGAAACGTCCAATTTTAACTCCTGGAGAGAAGTAACGCTCCAGCTCAACTGGTCCAAGCTTCATGCGTGAGCACATGTCGTGTAGGCCGCAATAAAATTTGAATAGACTGTCGTTTCCAAATTTGAGAGCTAATGGCATGCTTTCTTTTGTTATGGCTTCACTATCTAAGCATGTTTCCAATAGATTCTGATGATATATGCATCCTTCGTTGAGAACGCATATATAGTTTGGCCATGTCGATGGTGAGTTTTTTGATTCCCAATCTTTTAGATTGTCAAGGAGTGAATCCATTGAGTTTCCACTTAGTGAATAAGCAAAAACAATACCGAATGGCTTTGGTCTGTGATGGATTATTTTATACCCATTTCCAATGGGTTCTGTAACAGATCCTTCAATAGACATCTCTTTGAAGACTTTAATTTTGTTTAGAGAGTCAAGTAATTCTGTCTTGGAAAGAGTTGATTTCACCTCAATGATTCCATATACGGAATCTATCGGATATATCTGATTATTTTCATCGTAGTGAAGCGAAAGGCCATTTATCGAATCATAAATTATTATATCGCATTGACGGGATGTGTCGCGTACATGCCCTACTACTTCACCTGCGCCTAAACCATACTTGGCGGGCAGTCGCCCTTTTGCAAGAAAGTCACGAAGTGCCTCCTCGCGAGAAGTTCCTCGGGTGCCATTATGTTGGTACTGTGCAGCCATCTCAAACTCGCAGCGCATTTTTTCGCTGACTAAATGAAATAGTTTTTTGGTGTCCATGGAAATCCACCTAACTTTATTGGGTTTGTTTGAGTTTCGAGTGATTATTTTTTTTAAGGTTGTCGTTATTTATATTGAAAAGTGCTTTTTTGGGGTTTTAGCTGCGAGGTTTCATGCCAAAGGGGTGCGGTGTTGTAGAGTGCGTGTCGCAAATACCCCTGCATTTTTATAGCTTCTGGCGGCTGATTTTGTCATGGTGCTTGCCTAGGAATTCTGCCCACCACTGCATCATCTTCCTGCGTTCATCAAGATACTCAGCACGATGGTAAGCAGCTCTCACTTTGTTGCGCTCTGCATGTGCGAGCTGCTTTTCTATGATATCTGGATCGAAGCCTTCTTCGTTGAGAACTGTCGAAGCCAGGGCGCGGAAGCCGTGAGGCGTGGCTACTCCTTTGTAGCCCATGCGGCCCATGGCATAGCCCAGCGTGTTCTCGGACATCGGTTTTTTGAGATCAGTCACGGCCGGGAAGAGCAGGGCGCTTTTGCCAGTCAGCGGCCGCAACTCCTTCAGCAGTTCTAGCGCCTGGCGCGATAGCGGTACAAGGTGAGGCTCGCGCATCTTCATGCGCTCGGCTGGAATGCGCCATTCCGCGCGCTCTTCATCAAACTCTTCCCAGCGCGCGGCGCGCAGTTCGCCAGGACGGACAAAGGTCAGCATCAGCAGATGCATGGCAATGCGGGTCGGGATGTAGAGTTGTTCGGCCGCTAGGCGGCGGTAGAACTCACGTAGCTCGCTGCGGGGCAGTGCTGGGCGGTGTTCAACCTTCTTTGCGCGTATGGCCCCTACTAGGTTGACTGCTGGGTTATCCGTGGCCCTGCCGGTTTGGATGGCAAAGCGGATGATGGCGCTGATGCGCTGCAACACTCGTTGTGCAGTTTCTACCGCGCCGCGCTTCTCGATTTTGAGAATGGTGTTCAGGATCAGGGGGGCTGTCAGGTCGGGTACGGGCAGCTTGCCCAGGTCGGGGAAGGCGTCTATCTCCAGCGAGTCCATCACTCGCCGCGCATGATCTGGCGTCCAGCGGTCGATCTGCTTCTCATGCCATTCTCTGGCAACCAGCTCGAAAGCGTTGGTTGCCGCGATCTGGGCGACAACCTTGGCTTCTTTCTTGGCCTGGCTGGGATTGATGCCTTGGACGAGCTGTACTCGCGCCTCGTGGGCTTTCTGGCGTGCATCGCTCAAGCCGACAGCGGGGTACTTGCCCAGGGCCAGGATGCCGGCCTTGCCTTGAAAGCGGAAACGGAAGCGCCAGAGCTTGCCCCCGGATGGGGACACTTCGAGATAGAGGCTTTCGCCGTCGGCGAGTTGGTAGGGCTTGTCTTGGGGCTTGGCTTGCCGGATGGCAAGGTCGGTCAGGGCCATGTGCATAGATTCCTGTGTATAGATTCGCTCTTGGTGGCGATGGGCGCGCAGCCTTGAGCTGCGGGCCTCTGAGGAGGGTGTGTATAGATTTTAGCCCTGAGTTGGCATCTATACACGGATCTATACACAAAAATGCTGGATCTGGCCGGATGAGTCCGGACGGAAATAGACAACAAAAAACCCGCAAAGCCTTGTGCTGTGCGGGTTTCCTGGTACTTCTCGGACTCTCTCGGAGTGATCGCTGGTGCCCAGAGTCGGACTCGAACCGACACGCCTTGCGGCGGGGGATTTTGAATCCCCTGCGTCTACCAATTTCGCCATCCGGGCGACATCTGCGAGAGAACGAATCTTAACCTTGCGCCAAGCGCTTGTAAATAGTTGGCGCTCAGTCTTTTTTCAGTTTCAGCGCGTGGTCGTACAGCTGCTTGCGGTTGGCTCCGGTGATCTGCGCGGCCAGGGTGGCGGCCTGCTTGGTGGGCAGGTCGGCGGCCAGGATCTCCAGCACGCGCAGCGCTTCGGCCGGCGGCGCGTCGTCGTCGGCTTCCGCTGCGGGGGCGGCGTCGATGATCAGCGCGATCTCGCCGCGCTGCTGGTTGGCGTCGGCCTTCACCCATTCCAGCAGCTCGGCCGCGGGACTGGCGCGGAAAGTTTCGAAGGTCTTGGTCAGCTCGCGGGCGATCATCACCCGGCGCTCGCCGCCCAGTTCGGCCACGATGTCTTCCAGCGCGTCGACGATGCGGTGCGGCGCTTCGTAGCAGACGGTGAGGTGGGGAGCGGACAGCCATTGCTGCAGCGTCCTGCGGCGCTCGCCGCTTTTGGGCGGCAGAAAGCCGTGGAACTGGAATGTGGGCGCGGTGAAGCCGCTGGCGGACAGCGCGGCGATCACGGCGCTGGCGCCGGGCAGCGGGCGCACCGGGTGGCCGGCGGCGCGCACCGCCTCCACCAGCCGGGCGCCGGGGTCGGACACCGCCGGGGTGCCGGCGTCGGATACCTGCACCACGATCTGGCCTTCGGACAGCCAGCGCACCACCTGTTCCGCCATGCCGCGCTCATTGTGCTCGCGCAGGCTGACCAGCCGTTTGGCGCGGATGCCGTAGGCGGACAGCAGCTGGCCGGTGACGCGGGTGTCTTCGGCGCAGACGACGTCCGCGGCCTCGAACGAGGCCAGCGCGCGGGCGCTGATGTCGGCCAGATTTCCAATGGGCGTGGCCACCACATATAATGTCCCGCTACAGAAACTATCCCTGGCGGCATCGATAAGGTGGGCGAACGAGGTATGCAAAGACTGACTCCGTTGTTGTTGGTTGGCGTCTTGCTGACGTGGTTGACGCCGGTCGGGGCGCAAACCCCCGACTATATCATCCAAAGCAACGGCGCGCCGATGCGCGCGCTGGTGCAGCCGCCGGGCCAGACGCCCAGGCTGGCGACGCCGACGCCGGCTGAGGTTCGGACCGATGTGCCTGCATCCGGCGCGCTGGCGGCCAAGCCGGCCACGCGCGGCAAGATCAGGATAGGCGTGATTCTGCCGACGGAGTCGTCGGCGCTGGGCGAAGCGGCGGCGGTGGTGCGCAGCGGCGTCGAGGCGGCGGCCCAGGTGGACCAGAGCGCCGAGCTCTACAGCGTGGACGCCACCGGCGACAACGTGGTGGAACGCTACCGCGCGGCGGTGGCGGATGGCGTCAACGTGGTGATCGGGCCGCTGTCGCGGGAATCCATCGCCAAGCTGGCGCCGTCGGTGACGGTGCCCACCATCGCGCTCAATTCGATTGACCGGCAGGCGGCGGCCAATCCCAAGCTGTATTCGCTGTCGCTGATCGTCGAAGGCGAGGCGCGCCAGCTGGCGCGGATGATGCGCGACGACGGCCGCGCCAATCCGTTGCTGGTGGTGGGGGGCGATGCGCTGTCGCAGCGGCTGGGCAAGGCCTTCGCCGATGAATGGCGCGCCGTGACCGGCAAGCCGGCGCGGCAGATGGCTTTCGACGCCAACGACATGACTCCGCTGCTGCAGGCGGCCGGACAGGCCGACGCCGTCGCGCTGGCGCTGGACGTGGCGCAGGCGGCCAAGTTCAAGTCGGCGCTGACGCCGGATGTGCCGGTGTACGGCACTTCGCAGCTGAATATCGGCGGCGCGCAGGCGGAGTTGGCCGGCGTGCGTTTCATCGACATGCCGTGGTTCCTGATGCCGGCGCATCCGGCGGTGCAGCGTTACCCGCATCCGGCGATGCCGCTGACGCGGCAGACCGAGCGGCTGTACGCGCTGGGCATCGACGCCTATCGGCTGGCGGTGCTGCTGGCGGTCGGCCGTCCGGGCGCGGCGGTGAGGCTGGACGGCGTCACCGGCGATTTGAAGCTAGGACGGGACCGCGTGTTCGAGCGCCAGCTGCCGGCTGGCGTGATGGGCGGCAACGCGCTGCAATGAACCAGGCCGGCCGGGACGCCGAGGATCGCGCGCTGGCCTTGCTGCAGGCGCGCGGCCTGAAGCTGGTGGCGCGCAACTGGCATTGCCGCGGCGGCGAGCTGGACCTGATCATGCGGGACGGCGACGCGCTGGTATTCGTCGAGGTCCGCCATCGCGGCGGCAGCCGCTTCGGCGGCGCCGCCGACAGCATCACCGCGGCCAAGCAAAGGAAACTGATGCTGGCCGCGGAAGTCTATCTAAGCAGCCACAATATCGACTCGCCCTGCCGTTTCGACGCGGTAGTCAGCGTCGGCGGCGCCGAGCCGCAGTGGCTGAAGAATGTGATCACGCAGTAACTGTTGAGAAAAGGGGATTCCCCAATGGATCTGATTGACCGGGTCAACGGCCATTTCCTGGAAAGCATCGCCGCCAAGCAGGAGGCGATGGAGCTGCTGTCGCCCGGCGTGGCGGCGGCCGCCGAGCGGATGGTGGCCTGCCTGATGAACGAGGGCAAGATTCTGGCCTGCGGCAATGGCGGCTCCGCCGCCGACGCCCAGCATTTCGCCGCCGAGATGGTGGGTCGCTTCGAGAAGGAGCGCCCGGGCCTGGCGGCGATTTCGCTGGCCACCGACACCTCGGGGCTGACCGCCATCGGCAACGACTACGATTTCGACATGGTGTTTTCCAAGCAGGTGAGGGCGTTGGGCCACACCAACGACCTGCTGCTGGCGATCTCCACATCGGGCAATTCCGCCAACGTGATCGAGGCGGTTTACGCCGCCCACGAGCGCGGCATGAGCGTGATCGCGCTCACTGGCAAGGACGGCGGCAAGATCACTGAAATACTGTCGCCGGAAGATATACACCTGAACGTGCCGTCGCTGCGCACCTGCCGGATCCAGGAAGTCCATATCCTGCTGATCCACGCGCTGTGCGACGCAATTGACTGCATGCTGCTTGGAGGGGAGTAAGAAATGAAGCGCAACGCATTTGCATTGTTGCTGGCCGCGGGGCTGGTCAGCGTTTTGAGCGGCTGCGTCGGCCTGGTGGCCGCGGGCGCGGCCGGCGGCGCGCTGGTGGCGTCGGACCGCCGCACCAGCGGCGCCTATGTCGACGATCAGGCGATCGAGCTGAAGTCCGGCGAGCAGATCGCCAACCGTCTGCCGTCGGCCCACGTCAACCGCACCAGCTTCAACCGCGCGGTGCTGCTGACCGGCGAGGTGCCGAGCGAGGAGGCCCGCCAGCAGGCCGAGCTGATCGTGCGCGGCCTGCCCAATGTGCGCCGCGTGTACAACTACACCACGGTGGGCCCGGTATCCGGCTTCTCCGAGCGCAGCAACGACACCTGGATCACCAGCAAAGTGCGCACCCGGCTGCTGGACGGCAAGGGCGTGAATCCGAACAACATCAAAGTGGTGACCGAGCGCGGCGTGGTCTACATGCTGGGCCTGGTGACCCAGGGCGAGGGCGTCGAGGCTTCGCGCGTGGTCAGCGAGACGGCCGGCGTGCAGAAGGTGGTGACGCTGTTCGAGTACATTCAGGACGTGACGCCGGCGCAGTAAGCGCGGCGCGCAATGAGCAAGCGGCCCATCCGGGCCGCTTTTGTTTTATCCGCGCGGAGGGCTTCAGAGGGTGTCGTGCTGCGGCACCAGCAGGTCGGCGCACAGCACGTGCAGGTTCTCGTCGATCTCGATCGCCATCGACATCGTCACGCAGGAGCGCGGGTCGGTCATCGACAGGTAGGGCTCGCTCATGTACAGCACGCCGGGCTGGTCCACCGCGTGCTGGAAATAGCTGCGCCGCGACCACACCGCGCCGGTGGTGTCGGCCAGCGGGCTGTAGCGCGGGTCGGTGCTGGAGGCCGACTGGCGGCTGTTCAGGTTGCGGCCGATCTGCCGGCCTTCGCTGTCCAGCAGGAAGCAGCGGATCACGTCCGGCAGCGACAGCATCGGCTTGGCCGCCAGGTCGAACGGCGTGTTCTGCATCAGCGAGATCGCGCTTTGCACGAAGCATTGCCGCGCCAGCTCGATCTGGCGGCGGGTGAGCTTGCGTTTGAGCAGCGCGTGCGCCATCAATTCGTCCCAGCGCTCGTCCAGCCTGGGGGTGATCAGCTCGTCGGCGTCGGGGGCCTCCGCCGGCTTGGCGATGAAAAACCCCTGGATCAGATCGCAGCCGGAATCCATCGCCACCAGCACGTCGCGCTCGGTTTCGATGCCCTCCACCACCACCAGCGCACCGATTTCGTGCATCAGCCGCACCAGCCTGGACAGCAGGGCGCGGCTGCGCGGCTGGACGATGGCGTTGCGCAGCAGCTGGCGGTCGAATTTGACCAGGCTGGGCTCCAGCTGGCACACCCGCTCCAGATTGGAGTGGCCGACGCCGAAATCGTCGATCGCAATCATGAAGCCGTTGTTCTTCAGGATGTTGACGCCTTCGATCAGCGCCTCGTCTACTTCCAGCACGTGCTCCAGCACTTCCAGCACCACCTGGTGCGGCTCCAGGCCGGCCTGGCGGATGTGGTTGACCAGCGCCATCGCGCGGTCCGGGCGGGACAGCGAGGCGGCGTCGATATTGAGGAACAGCCAGCGGGGATGGTCGGACTGCAGCTGCAGGTAGCGCTGGATATGGGCGCGGCACACCGCCAGGTCGAGCTGGTGGCGCTGCTCGGGCGACACCGCGGTGTAGAAGGCTTCCGCGGGTGAGAGCGCGGTCTGGCCTTGTTCGGCGCGCAGCAACGCCTCCACCCCTATGCTGCGTCGGTGCGCCAGGCTGTAGACAGGCTGGAAGTGGCTGCCGATTTTCAGGCCGGCGTGCTCGAATGCTGTCATCGCGATACTGCCTCCGTGTCCAAGATGCGGGCTCTTTTGGCCCTTGTCCGCTGCTGAAGCAATCGGCATTCCAGTTTAGTGCATGGGCGTAGAAATAAAAAACGGGCCCTCAGGCCCGTCGTCAACGATTGTTAAGCACGCGGCAAAAACAACAACCGCGCGCCGTCTCGTCAGTCTTGTTGAATGCCGGCCACCAGCCACTTGCCGCCGGTGCCGCCATCCTTCACGTAGTGCCAGGTTTCGGTGAACGGCACGGCCGGGGCGCCCACTTCCTCGCTGACATTGCCGCTGAAGGTGACGCTGGCGATGTAGGCGCCGTTCTCGACGGTGGCGTCGGACAACTGGCAGTCCAGCTGCGAGAAGTCGGCCACGCCGCTGTTGCCGGCGATGTCGCCGGCCAGCGCGCTGAACAGGTCCGGCGTCATGTACTTGCGCACTTCTTCCAGGCTCTCAGGCGTGTTCAGGCTCTGCAGGTGCAGGAAGGTGGCCTTGGCCTGGCGCAGGAAGTGCGGGGTCTCGGTGCCGTCCGGCAGGCGCGCCGGAGCGGGCGCCGCGTTGAAGCCGCCGCCGAAGCCGTTGCCGGCCGGGGCCGCGCCGCCGTTCAGGCCGGAGCCGATTTTGGGAATGGCGTCGAAGTTAGACTGGCCCTGGTTGTCGGCCATGCCGCGCGGCATGCCGGCCGGCTGCGGCGCGTTGGCGGCCGGGTTGCCGGCCTTGCGGCGGAAGAACATCATGCCGCCGACCAGAACCAGGCCCAGCAGCGCCAGCATGCCCCAGGGCATGCCGCCCTTTTCAGGCTGCTGCGCGGGCTGGTGGGCCGCTTGCGATTGTTGGTCGGCCGGAGCGGCGTTTTGCTGCTGGCCCTGCTGGGCGGCCTTGTCGTTGCCGGAGGAGCCCGCCATGTAGCCGATGGCGGCGCCCGCCACCGCGCCGGCCGCGCCGGCCGCCAGCGCGGTGCCCACGCCGCTCTTGGCCGGAGCCTGAGCCGGAGGCACGGCTGCGCCGCGCGGCGCGGGCGCGGCCATCGGTTGCGGAGCCGGAGTGCTCGGCTGGTAGCTGCGGGTGGGAGCGGAGCGCTGCATGCCTGCGCTCTTGCCCTTGCCCAGGCGCGCGGCCTCGGCAAACGGGGTGGCCAACACGGAAACCATGGTGAAGGCGAGTACGATCGTCTTCGCGCGAGTGGTCATGTTTTATTTTCCTGGTAGGTTTGAATTGCCCGGATATGACCGGGCCGATGCGAATTAGTTTTGTGCCGCCGGCAGAATTTCAAGCACGCGCGCGACGCCGCCGACGATGCCGAAGCGCACATTGTAGCAATACAGCGACACGCCGTAGATCCGCTCCGGATCGTCCTGGTAGGCCGGGCGCGGGTCCTGCGCCAGCACCTGCTCGACCAGCAGCGCGAAGCCGGCCGGCGCGTCCGCCTCGGCCAGATGTCGCCGCGCGGCCTCGCTCCATTCCACCCGCAGCAGCGGGGGAGGGCCGTCGACGAAGCCGCCCGACGCGTCCGGCCGCGATTCCACGAAGGGAATGTAGGGCTTGATGTCCAGCACCGGGGTGCCGTCCAGCAGGTCGGCGCCGGCCAGCTCCAGCGCCACGCCGTTGTCGACGCTCACCGAAATCAGCTCCACCAGCGACAGACCCATCGGGTTCGGGCGGTGGGTGGAGCGGCTGGCGAACACGCCCACCTTGGCGTTGCCGCCCAGCCTGGGCGGCCGCACCAGCGGCTGCCAGCCCCGGTCCATGGTCTGGTGGAACACGAAGCTGATCCAGACATGGGAAAAGGCCTCCAGGCCGCGCACGCAGTCGGGCTGGTCATACGGCGGCAGCAGCTCTAGCCGCACGCGGGCGGCGCTGACCAGCGACGGCTGGCGCGGAATGCCGAATTTCTCGCGATACGGCGAGCGGATGACGCCTATCGGTTCAAAACTGTAGTTCATGCCGGGATTGTAGCACTGGTAATCCCTTGGGTATTTTGTCGTTTATTTTGATGTTTTTGTGAAATAATTTTCCTTTTTGTTTTGGTTTTTTGAAGAAAGTTGGCGAAGGGGGATGGGTGGAGCGCGGAGAAGAACAGAAAACACAGGGCGTCGCGGTCCGGGATGGCGCGCGCGCGATGGGCGTCTGGCTGATCGCGGCGGTGGCGTTGATCGGGCTGGGGAAAGCGTGGCCGGCCATGGGCGCTGGTCTCGCCATGCTGGGCATTGGCTTGGCGATATGGATGATTTTCCGCGGGCGGCGCGCCGCAAACCGGTTGGTGGTCTGGGAGGCGGCCGGCAGGCTGCATCTGCGGGGTCTCTGGCTTACCCGAATCATTGACTGCGGGGAGCTGGCTGCCGTTGGATTTTACTACCGGGGCCATGAGCCTGTCGGCGTCAGGGTGTCGCTGCGTCGCGGCGGCGCAGTCGATTGCGCGTGCCTGGGGCCTTGGGCAGGCATGGAAGAGCGGGTGGCGTTCGCCGATGCGGTCGAAGCGTTCTGTCTCGCCCGGGGTTGGCGTTTCGATGCCGGCAGCGAGCGCTGGCGGCCCTGAGCGCCGCGGCGGAGCGGACGCAAGCCGGGCAGGACGGCGGCCCGGCTTGCATCGGGCAGGGTCAGGCTGCGGCCGCGCCGATGAAGTGCTTGTTGTGGCGCGCGCTGAGCCGGCTCATGGGCAGCAGCATGAAGAAGTCGGCGCAGTTGAAGTCGGGGTCCCAGGCGGGTTCGCCGCAGACATGGGCGCCGGCGCGCAGGTAGCCCTTGATCAGCGGCGGCAGCGGCACCGGCGCGCTGTCGTCTATCACGCGGTCCAGCGGCAGCGGCAGGTGGGGAAACACCCGCCATTCGGCCGGCGACAGATATTGGCCTTCCAGCTGGCGGTACAGGCTGACCGCCTGGTGGCCGCCGTCGGTCAGCGACACGCTGGCGCAGCCGGCGAGATAGGCGCCGCCTTGCTGCTGCACGTAATCGGCCAGGCCGGACCACAACAGCGCGATCACCGCGCCGGAGCGGAAGTCGCGGTGCACGCAGGAACGGCCCATTTCAATCAACCCATCGCGCAGATGGGAAAGGCGGGAGAGGTCGAACTCATGCTCGGAATACAGGCGCGGCGCGCGGCGCGCGTTGGTGGGAGACAGCATGCGGTAGGTGCCCACCACCATGCCGCTGTTGTGGTCCTCGACGATCAGGTGATCGCACAGCTCATCGTATTCGTCGCAATCTATGCCCAAGTCCCGCGACGCCAACTCCGCGCCCATTTCTCCCGCAAAGACTTCGTAGCGCAGCTTCTGCGCGCGGCGGATATCCTCGGCGCCCTGGGCCAGGCGCACGGCCAGGCGCGGCTTGGTCCTGTTTGCAAGCTGTTCATTTAGCAGCATGTTTTGCCCCTCGTTGTGGTTCGTCACATGCTAGGGGGGCTGTTTGACGTTGCGATGTCCATATCATGACTATGCGGTGAAGGGTCTTTGACGTTTCGGTGACGGCGGCGGGGTTATTGAAATCAAAGACTTATCAGCCAAACTGTTTTGGCGTAAAATAACCCGTTTTTCCGTTCGGTTTGCTCTTTCAGCCATGATTTATCCGACAAGCTTCGACGTGATAGTGGTGGGCGGCGGTCACGCCGGCACCGAGGCCGCGCTGGCGGCCGCGCGCATGGGCTGCGCCACGCTCCTTCTTACGCACAACATCGAAACCCTGGGCCAGATGTCGTGCAATCCGTCGATCGGCGGCATCGGCAAAGGCCATCTGGTGAAAGAGGTGGACGCGCTGGGCGGCGCGATGGCGCTGGCCACCGACATCGGCGGCATTCAGTTCCGCACGCTGAATGCGTCCAAGGGCCCCGCTGTGCGCGCCACCCGCGCCCAGGCCGACCGCATCCTGTACAAAGCCGCCATCCGCGAGATGCTGGAGAACCAGCCCAACCTGACGCTGTTCCAGCAGCCGGTGGACGATCTCTTGATCGAGGGCGACCGTGTGGTCGGCGCCATCACCGCCATCGGCATCACCTTTCGCGCCAAGACCGTGGTGCTGACCGCTGGCACCTTCCTGTCCGGCAAGATCCACGTCGGCATGGAGAACTACACCGGCGGCCGCGCCGGCGACCAGGCGGCGAGCACGTTGGGCGAGCGCCTGCGCGAGCTGGACCTGCCGGTGGGCCGCTTGAAGACCGGCACCCCGCCGCGCATCGACGGCCGCAGCGTCGACTTCTCTGTGATGGAAGAGCAGCCGGGCGACACGCCGGAGCCGGTGTTTTCCTACCGCGGCAAGCGCGAGATGCATCCGAAGCAGCTGCCGTGCTGGATCACCCACACCAACGAGCGCACCCACGACATCATCCGCAGCGGCTTCGACCGCAGCCCGATGTTCACCGGCGTGATCGAAGGCGTCGGCCCCCGCTACTGCCCGTCGATCGAAGACAAGATCAACCGCTTCGCCGACAAGGACAGCCATCAGGTGTTCCTGGAGCCGGAAGGCCTGACGACGCACGAATTCTATCCGAACGGCATCTCCACCAGCCTGCCGTTCGACATCCAGCTGGCCGCCGTGCGCTCGATCCGCGGCATGGAAAACGCCCACATCCTGCGCCCCGGCTACGCGATCGAATACGATTATTTCGACCCGCGCGGCCTGAAGGCCTCGCTGGAAACCAAGGCCATCCAGGGCCTGTTCTTCGCCGGCCAGATCAACGGCACCACCGGCTATGAAGAAGCCGCCGCCCAAGGGCTGCTGGCCGGCCTGAACGCCGGTCTGTTCGCCCGCGAGCAGGACGCCTGGTGCCCGCGCCGCGACGAGGCCTACCTTGGCGTGCTGGTCGACGACCTGATCACCAAGGGCGTGTCCGAGCCGTACCGGATGTTCACCAGCCGCGCCGAATTCCGTCTCCAGTTGAGAGAAGACAACGCCGACCTGCGCCTGACCGAGATGGGCCGCAAGCTGGGCGTGGTGGGCGACGAGCAGTGGGACGCCTTCTGCCGCAAGCGCGACGCCGTCGAGGCGGAAAAGGCGCGCCTGCAGACTACTTGGCTGCATCCGTCCAAGCTTGCCGACCCGGCCGCGCTGGCGAGTGTGCTGGGCAAGCCTATCGAGCGCGAATACACGCTGCAGGACCTGCTCAAGCGCCCCAATGTGGCCTACCGCGAGCTGATGGCGGTGCCGGAAGCCGCCGACGGCGCGCCGGAACTGGCCGACGAGGTTGCCGAGCAGGTGGAAATTCAGGTCAAATACCAGGGATATATCAATCGCCAGAACGAAGAGCTGGCGCGCCGCGACAATCTGGAAGACATCCGTCTGCCGGGCGACATCGACTACAGCCTGGTCAAGGGCCTGTCCAAGGAAGTGCAGCAGAAGCTGAACCAGCAGCGTCCGGAGACGCTGGGCCAGGCTTCTCGCATCCAGGGCATCACCCCGGCCGCCGTCGCCCTGCTGATGGTGCACCTGAAGCGCGGCTTCACCGACGCTAAGACCGCATGACACTACATACCACCGAACTGAAACAGGGGCTGGCGCAACTGGCGCTGGATTTGACCGAACCGCAACTGGAACTGCTGGAGCGCTATCTGGCGCTGCTGGTCAAGTGGAACCAGACCTACAACCTCACCGCGATCCGCCAGGAAGAGCGGATGGTCAGCTATCATTTGCTGGACAGCCTGAGCCTGGTGCCGCACCTGGCTGGCGGCACGCGCATGCTGGACGTCGGTTCCGGCGGCGGCATGCCCGGCATCCCGACCGCCATCGCGCGGCCGGACCTGCAGGTGGCGCTCTTGGATTCCAACCACAAGAAAACCACCTTCCTGCGCCAGGTGGTGCTGGAGCTGGGCCTGCCCAATGTGCAGGTGGTCACCGACCGCGTCGAGGCTTACCAGCCGGAGCAGAAGTTCGATCGCATCACCAGCCGCGCGTTCTCGGAGCTGTCCGAGTTCGTCAAGCTGACTCGCCACCTGCTGGCCGACGACGGCCAGTACGTGGCGATGAAGGGCGTGTATCCGTATGAGGAAATCGCCTTGCTGCCGCAAGGCGTGGCGGTTTCGGAGGTGCTGCCGGTAACCGTGCCGGGGCTGGACGCCGAACGCCATCTGGTGAGGATGGTGCTGCAATGAATCCACGCGTGATCGCGGTGGCCAACCAGAAGGGCGGGGTGGGCAAGACCACCACCGTCGTCAATCTGGCGGCCGGTTTGGCCGAGCTCGGCCGGCGGGTGCTGATCGTCGATCTGGACCCGCAGGGCAACGCCACCATGGGCAGCGGCATCGCCAAGCAGTCGCTGGAGAAATCCGGCTACGACGTGCTCTTGGGCGAGGCCACCATCGAGGAGGCGCGCCAGGACGCCAAGGCCGGCGGCTACCATGTGCTGCCCGCCAACCGCGATCTGGGCGGAGCCGAACTGGAGCTGGTCAACGAGCTGGCGCGCGAGGCGAGGCTGAAGAGCGCGCTGGCCGAAGTGGCCGGCCAGTACGACTACGTGCTGATCGACAGCCCGCCGTCGCTGAACTTGCTGACGCTGAACGGCCTGGTGGCCGCCGACAGCGTGCTGATCCCGATGGTGTGCGAGTATTACGCGCTGGAAGGCTTGTCCGACCTGGTGGCCACGCTGCGCAAGGTGAGGGTGGCGGTCAATCCCAAGATCGAGATCATGGGCTTGCTGCGCACCATGTTCGACGCCCGCAACAACCTGTCGCAACAGGTGTCGGAACAACTGGCCCGCCACTTCGGCGAGAAAGTGTTCCAGACCGTGATTCCGCGCAATGTGCGCCTGGCCGAGGCGCCCAGCCACGGCCTGCCGGGCCTGGTCTACGACCGCAGCTCGCGCGGCGCCCAGGCTTACCTCGCGCTGGCGCAAGAGCTGGTCGAGCGCCTCGAACCCGCAACCGCAACTCCCACCGTCTGACAATATGGCCAAACTCAAAGGATTGGGGCGCGGACTCGACGCGCTCCTGTCCACCGTTGACGCGGTGGACGACAGACTTTCCACTCTTCCCATCGACAGCATCCGTCCCGGCAAGTATCAGCCCCGCAGCTTCATGAACGAGGCGGCGCTGGACGAGCTGGCCGCGTCCATCCGCGCCCAGGGCATCATCCAGCCCCTGATCGTGCGCGAGCTGGGCCTGGGCGACTATGAATTGATCGCCGGCGAGCGCCGCTGGCGCGCGTCGCGCAAGGCCGGCCTCTCCGAGGTGCCGGTGGTGATCAAGAGCGTGCCCGACGAGGCGGCGCTGGCGATGGCGCTGATCGAGAACATCCAGCGCCAGGAGCTGGACCCGATCGAGGAGGCGCAGGGCATCAAGCGGCTGGTCGACGAGTTCGGCCTGACCCATGAGGCCGCCGCCGACGCGGTGGGCCGCTCGCGCAGCGCGGTGTCCAACCTGCTGCGCCTGCTGGCGCTGCCGCAGCCCTTGCAGCAGATGATGCACGAGGGCCAGCTGGAGATGGGCCACGCGCGCGCCTTGCTGAGCCTGCCGACGGTTTTCCAGCTGGAATTGGCCAACGAAGCGGTGCGAAAAGGGATGTCGGTGCGCGAGGTGGAGCGCAGAGTACAACAGCATGCTGCGCAAAAAACCACAGTTGCGCCGCAGCAAAAACGCGTCGATCCCGACGTGGCGCGGCTGGAAGAGCAGGTTTCCGAGGCCATCGGCGCTCGTGTCAGCATCCGCCAGGCATCCGGCGGATGCGGCAAGCTGGTCATAGATTATGCGAGTCTGGACGAGCTGGATTTCCTGCTGGAGAGGTTGCAAAAAAATCCTAAGAAATGAGTTTGTTGCAGCGCAAAAAGTCTGCTGGAGCAAAGTTGACGCAACTCAAGCCCAAAGCCTATAATCCAGCGGTTTTTTTGCACTGGCGATCATGATCTATTCGGAAGTGAAGCGCGTGCTGCGCCTGCAGGCCAGTTTGGTCGGCCTGGCCGTAGTGGTCGCGCTACTCGCCAGCGCAGGCAGCGTGACTGTCGCCGTGTCCGCCTTGCTGGGCGGTTTGGCGGTGCTGGCGCCGGCTCTGGTGTACGCCAGGATCGCTTACGCCAAGCGTCACGTGGCGCCCGCGGCGCTGATCAAGGCGCATTTTCTGGCCGAGGCGGTAAAGTTTTGCCTGACCGTACTGCTAAGTGGTGTGGTTTTGGCCAGTTTCAAGGATTTGTCCGTAGTCGGATTTTTGGGTGGGTTCTTTGCCGCCACCTCCGGCTACGGCTTCGGGCTTCTAATCAAAAATTGAGAAAAGAGCGATGGCAAGCAACGCAACCGATTACATCAAGCACCATCTCACCTTCTGGAATTCGGATCCTTCCGCCGGCTTCTGGAGCCTGCACGTAGACACCTTCTCCATTTCGCTGGTTCTCGGCTTCCTGTTCGCCGCCGTGTTCGCGGTGGTGGCGCGCCGCGCCAGCATCGAAGCGCCTGGCCGCCTGCAGCTGTTCGTCGAGATGATCGTCGAGATGGTGCAGACCCAGGTTCGCGAAGTGTTCCACGGCAAGAGCAAGATGATCGCCCCGCTGGCGCTGACCATCTTCTGCTGGGTGTTCCTGATGAACTTCATGGACTTGTTCCCGGTAGACCTGTTCCCGATGGCCGCGCAGTGGATCGGCTACGCCTTCTTCGGCCTGGAGCCGCACCACGTGTACTTCCGCGTCGTGCCGTCCGCCGACGTGAACTCCACTTTCGCCATGTCGCTGTCGGTGCTGATCCTGATCGTCGGCTTCTCGATCAAGGCCAAGGGCCTCGGCGGCTGGGGCAAGGAACTGCTGACCGCTCCGTTCCACAGCTCTCACCCGGTCGGCGCCATCATCCTGGCTCCGCTGAACTTCGCGTTCCAGCTGGTCGAACTGGCCGCCAAGCCGATTTCGCTCTCTCTTCGTTTGTTCGGCAACCTGTACGCCGGCGAACTGATCTTCATCCTGATCGCGCTGCTGCCTTGGGGCCTGCAGTGGGTGCTGGGCGCGCCGTGGGCGATCTTCCACATCCTGATCATCACCCTGCAGGCCTTCGTGTTCATGATGCTGACCATCGTGTACCTGAGCCTGGCGGTGGAAGCGCACTGATTTACCGTAGATTCATCCTTCTTTTTACCCAACCATCCTTGCTTTAAGTCTTAGGAGATACACAATGGAAGCACTCGTTTCTCAGATTCAGTCGATGACCGCTATCGCTGCCGCTCTGATCATTGGCCTCGGCGCTCTGGGCACCGCTATCGGCTTCGCCATTCTGGGTGGCAAGTTCCTCGAGTCCTCCGCTCGCCAGCCGGAAATGATCCCGGTTCTGCAAACCAAGCTGTTCATCATCGCCGGTCTGCTGGACGCGATCTCCATGATCGGCGTTGGTGTTGCCATGCTGTTCACCTTCAACAACCCGTTCCTGTCCGCTGCCCTGGCTATCGTTAAGGCGGCTCACTAATCCGTTTCCGACGGATATGTAGACGGTTGTTGCAGTCATACTCTGGAGGAAAACAAGCGTGGAATTTAACGTAACACTACTGGGCCAGGCGATCACGTTCGCCATCCTGGTATGGTTCACCATGAAGTTTGTTTGGCCTCCGCTTACCAACATGATGGATGAGCGGGCCAAGCGTATCGCTGATGGCTTGGCCGCCGCGGAACGCGGCAAGCAGGATCTGGAAGCCGCTGAAAAGCGCGTTGCGGACGAAATCCGCAAGGCGAAGCAGCAGGCTACCGAGATCGTGGTTGCCGCCGAAAAGCGTGCTAACCAGATCGTGGACGAAGCCAAGGAAGCGGCGCGCACCGAAGGTGCCCGCATCGTGGCCGACGCCAAGTCTGAAATCGACCAGGAAGTGCTGCGCGCCAAGGAATCCCTGCGCGCGCATGTCGCCGACCTGGCCGTTTCCGGCGCCGAGAAGATCCTGCGCAAGGAGATCGACGCCGCTAAGCACGCCGACCTGCTTGCCTCCATCAAAGCGGAGTTTTAACTAACTCATGGCAGAACTCATTACCGTCGCAAGGCCCTACGCCGAAGCGGTATACAGCCTCGCCACGGAACAGGGCAAGCTCGACCAGTGGTCGGACGCGCTGTCGTGGCTGGCTGCCATGGTGAACAACCCGGATCTGGCCCAAGTCGTCACCAATCCGAAACATACCGCACAAGAGGTTGAGGCGCTGATGCTGGATGTGCTCGGCACGCGCGGCAACGATGAGGTGAAACGCTTCATCGCCGCGCTGATCGAGAACGCCCGTTTGACGCTGCTGCCTGAAATCGCCGCGCAGTTTGAATTGCTGAAGGCGCAATCGGAAAACATCGTGGACGCCCTGGTGGAGTCCGCTTTTGCTTTGTCCGATGAACAGAAAGCCGAACTGACCAACACGCTTTCCAAGAAGTACGGCAAAGCCGTGCGTCTTGACGTGCGTGAGAACGCCGACCTGATCGGCGGCGTTCGCGTGTCGGTGGGCGATGACGTCATCGACGCTTCCGTGCGCGGCAAACTGCAGGCAATGGCAGCAAGCCTCAAGAATTAGGAGAGATCATGCAGTTGAACCCCTCTGAAATCAGCGATCTGATCAAGGCCAAGATCCAGAATCTGGCTGAAGGCGCTGAAGTTCGCACCAAGGGCACGGTTATCTCCGTGACCGACGGTATCGTCCGCATCCACGGCCTGGCCGATGTGATGCAGGGCGAAATGCTCGAATTCCCGGGCAACACCTTTGGCCTCGCCATGAACCTGGAGCGCGACTCTGTCGGCGCCGTGGTGCTGGGCGAGTACGAGCACATCTCCGAAGGCGACGAAGTCAAGTGCACCGGCCGCATTCTGGAAGTGCCGGTTGGTCCGGAACTGGTTGGCCGCGTGGTGAACGCCCTGGGCCAGCCTATCGACGGCAAGGGCCCGATCAACGCCAAGCTGTCCAGCCCGATCGAAAAGATCGCGCCGGGCGTGATTGCGCGTCAATCGGTATCCCAGCCGATGCAGACCGGCCTGAAGGCCATCGACTCGATGGTTCCGGTCGGCCGCGGCCAGCGTGAGCTGATCATTGGCGACCGTCAGACCGGCAAGACTGCCGTCGCTCTCGACGCCATCGTCAACCAGAAGGGCAACGGCGTCATCTGCATCTACGTAGCCGTAGGCCAGAAGGCATCGTCGATCGCCAACGTGGTGCGCAAGCTGGAAGAGCACGGCGCGATGGAACACACCATCATCGTGGCCGCCACCGCTTCCGAAGCCGCCGCGCTGCAGTTCATCGCGCCGTATTCCGGCTGCACCATGGGCGAATACTTCCGCGACATCGGCGAAGACGCGCTGATCGTATACGACGACTTGTCCAAGCAAGCCGTGGCATACCGTCAGATTTCGCTGCTGCTGCGCCGTCCGCCGGGCCGCGAAGCCTACCCGGGCGACGTGTTCTATCTCCACTCCCGTCTGCTGGAGCGCGCTTCCCGCATCAACGAGGATGAAGTGGAAAAACTGACCAAGGGCGCCGTGAAGGGCAAGACCGGTTCGCTGACCGCTCTGCCTATCATCGAAACCCAGGCCGGCGACGTGTCCGCCTTCGTTCCGACCAACGTGATCTCGATCACCGATGGCCAGATCTTCCTGGAATCCGACCTCTTCAACGCAGGTATCCGTCCGGCCATCAACGCCGGTATCTCGGTATCTCGCGTCGGCGGCGCGGCCCAGACCAAGGTCATCAAGAAGCTGGGCGGTGGTATCCGTCTGGCGCTGGCCCAGTACCGCGAGCTGGCGGCGTTTGCGCAATTCGCTTCCGATCTGGACGAAGCGACCCGCAAGCAGCTGTCGCACGGCGAAGTCGTGACCGAGCTGATGAAGCAGAAGCAGTTCTCCACCCTGTCTACCGCCGAAATGGCGCTGACCCTGTGGGCGGTGAACAAGGGTTCGTATGAAGACGTGCCGGTGAAGAAGGCTCTGGCGTTTGAGGCCGAGTTCCTGGCCAACGTGCGCGCGAACCACGCTGATGTGCTGAAGGCCGTGAACGCCTCCGGCGATCTGTCTGCCGACAATGAGAAGGTACTGGCCAAGGCGATGGAATCGTTCAAGGCTGGCTACAGCTTCAACTGAGCCTTAGCCTCAAGTCGTAGCTAGAGAAAGGTTCAGGATATGGCAGTCGGTAAAGAGATTCTCACCAAGATCCGAAGCGTGCAAAACACGCAGAAGATCACCCGCGCTATGCAGATGGTGTCGACCTCGAAGATGCGCAAAACGCAAGAGCGTATGCGCGCTGCCCGTCCTTACGCCGAGAAGGTGCGCACGGTTATGGCGCACCTCGCTCAGGCGAACGCGGAACTTGGTCACCCGCTGCTTGCCCGTCGTGACGTGGTCAAGCGCGCCGGCATCATCCTGGTTTCCTCCGACAAGGGTCTTTGCGGCGGCCTGAACGTGAACTCGTTCAAGCGCTTCTTTGCCAAGGTCAAGGAATTGCGGGATCAGAACGTCGAAATCGACGTTTGCTGCCTGGGCCAGAAAGGCCTGGCGGCAGCCCAGCGCGCCCGTCTCAACGTGGTGGCTAGCGCGGTCCATCTCGGCGACGTGCCGAAGATGGAAAAACTGATTGGCCCGCTTACCGTTCTGTTCAGCCAGTACGCTGAAGGTGAACTGGATGCGGTTTACATCGTCTACTCCGGCTTCGTGAATACCATGAAGCAGGAGCCGGCACTGGAACAGCTGCTTCCGCTGACTCCGCACCATATGGTGGTGGAGCATTCGCACTCGTGGGACTACCTGTACGAGCCGGATGCGCCGACGCTGATGGAATTCTTGGTGCGTCGTTATCTGGAATCGGTGGTGTACCAGGCTCTGGCCGAGAACATGGCTTCCGAGCAGGCCGCGCGGATGGTGGCGATGAAAGCCGCCACCGACAACGCGGGCAACACCATCAAGCAGCTGCGCCTGGTATACAACAAGGCGCGTCAGGCGGCGATTACCACCGAGTTGTCGGAAATCGTGGCGGGCGCCGCAGCGGTGTAAGCCGTTTACGGAACTGTGAAAAGTTTATTTTAGGAAGCGATAATGAGCCAAGGCAAAATCGTACAAATCATTGGCGCGGTGATCGACGTGGAGTTTCCGCGCGATGCCATGCCGAAGATTTATGATGCCCTGAAGCTGGTTGACGTCGATCTGACGCTTGAAGTTCAGCAACAGCTGGGCGACGGCGTGGTCCGCACCATTGCTATGGGTAGCTCCGACGGTCTGAAGCGTGGCATGGCTGTTGCCAGCACCGGCGCACCGATCTCGGTGCCGGTGGGCACCGCCACCCTCGGCCGCATCATGGACGTACTGGGTAACCCGGTGGACGAAGCTGGTCCGGTGGCTACCGACAAGCGTCGCGCCATTCACCAGACCGCTCCGAAGTTCGACGAGCTGTCCGCCGCCACCGACCTGCTGGAAACCGGCATCAAGGTGATCGACCTGCTGTGTCCGTTCGCCAAGGGCGGCAAAGTGGGCCTGTTCGGCGGCGCCGGCGTGGGCAAGACCGTGAACATGATGGAGCTGATCAACAACATCGCCAAGGCGCACTCGGGTCTGTCCGTGTTTGCCGGCGTTGGTGAGCGCACTCGTGAAGGCAACGACTTCTATCACGAGATGAAGGACTCCAACGTTCTGGATAAGGTGGCGATGGTTTACGGCCAGATGAACGAGCCGCCGGGCAACCGTCTGCGCGTGGCGCTGACCGGCCTGACCATGGCCGAGCACTTCCGCGACGAGAAGGACGAAAGCGGCAAAGGCCGCGACGTGCTGCTGTTCGTGGACAACATCTACCGTTACACCCTGGCCGGTACCGAAGTGTCCGCCCTGCTGGGCCGTATGCCGTCCGCGGTGGGCTACCAGCCGACGCTGGCCGAGGAAATGGGCCGTCTGCAAGAGCGTATTACCTCGACCAAGGATGGTTCCATTACCTCCATCCAGGCCGTATACGTCCCTGCCGATGACTTGACCGACCCGTCCCCGGCGACCACCTTCGCCCACTTGGACGCAACCGTGGTTCTGTCGCGCGACATCGCATCGCTGGGTATCTACCCGGCCGTGGACCCGCTCGACTCCACCTCGCGCCAGCTGGATCCGCTGGTCGTCGGCGAAGAGCATTACTCGGTCGCCCGCGGCGTGCAGTCCACGCTGCAGCGCTACAAGGAACTGCGCGACATCATCGCGATTCTGGGTATGGACGAACTGTCCGAGGAAGACAAGCTGGTCGTGGCTCGCGCCCGTAAGATCCAGCGCTTCCTGTCCCAGCCGTTCCACGTGGCCGAAGTATTTACCGGTTCGCCGGGCAAATACGTTTCGCTGCGCGAAACCATCAAGGGCTTCAAGGCGATCATTGCTGGCGAATACGACCACCTGCCGGAACAAGCGTTCTACATGGTTGGTGGCATCGAAGAAGCCGTCGAGAAAGCCAAGACGCTTAACTAAGGAGAGGGCTAATGTCCAAGATGCATGTGGAAGTGGTTAGCACCGAACAACTCATCTATTCCGGTGAGGCCGAGTTTGTCGTGGCGCCGGCTACCGAAGGTGAGATCGGTATCTATCCGCAACACGTGCCGCTCCTGACCCGTATCAAGCCTGGTGTCCTGCGCCTTCGGGTGCCGGGCAGCAAGGACGAAGTACTGGTGGCGGTGTCCGGTGGCATGATGGAAGTGCAACCGACGCTGATCACCGTACTCGCCGATACGGCGATTCGCGGCGAGGATCTCGATGAGGCCCGCGCCAATGAGGCGAAACGCGCTGCCGAGGATGCCCTCAAGCACGCGACCGACGACATGAGCACGGCCAAGGCCCACGTTGCACTGGCGCTGGCCATTGCCGAGCTCAAGACGCTGGACTACCTCAAGAAGCGCGCTCACTGAATGCGCGAGACGTAATCGTGTATAGTGCAGGCTGCCACGCAAGTGGCAGCCTTTTTCCGTTCTGGTGAAGCAAAAAGATCATGGATAGTCTGAGTATCGTCATTCTGGCTGCCGGCAAAGGCAAGCGCATGTATTCCTCCCAGCCCAAAGTGCTGCATCCGATCGGCGGCGAGCCGATGCTGGCGCGGGTGATCCGTACCGCGCGCGGCTTGAATCCGTCCCGCCTGGTGGTGGTGTACGGCCACGGCGGCGAGCAGGTGCGGGCCAGAATTCAGGATGCGGACATTGTATGGGCCGAGCAGGCGGAGCAACTGGGCACCGGCCACGCGCTGAAGATGGCGCTGCCGCACCTGCCGGCGGACGGCAAGACCTTGGTGTTGTATGGCGACGTGCCGCTGACCAAGGTTTCCACGTTGCAAAGGCTGGAGCAGGCCGCCGGCGGCGGCATGGCGGTGCTGACCGATGTGCTGGCCGACGCCAGCGGCTACGGCCGCATGGTGCGTGGGGCAGACGGCAAGCTGACAGCCATCGTCGAGCACAAAGATTGCACGCCGGAACAGTTGAATATCCGCGAGATCAACACCGGCATGATGGCGCTGCCGAATGCGCGATTGGCGGGATGGCTGAACGCGCTGAACAACGGCAACGCCCAGGGCGAATACTATCTGACCGACGTGCTGGAACTGGCGGTGCGCGACGGCGTGGCGGTGGAAAGCGCCAACGTCGATGCCAGCTGGGAAGCCGCCGGCGTCAATAACAAGCTGCAACTCTCGGAGTTGGAGCGCATTCTGCAAGCCAATCAGGCGCGAGCGCTGCTGGAAGCCGGCGTCACGCTGGCCGACCCGGCGCGGATCGACATCCGCGGCGAGCTCAAGCATGGCATGGACGTCAGCATCGACGTCGGCTGCGTGTTCGAGGGCGTGGTGGCATTGGGCGACAACGTGGAAATCGGCGCGCACTGCGTGCTGAAGAACGTGAAGATCGCCGCCGGCACCCGGATCGCGCCGTTCTCGCATCTTGAGGACGCGGCGGTGGGCGAGGAGTGCAGGATCGGGCCGTACGCGCGCCTGCGTCCGGGCGCGGAGCTGGCCGGACACGTGCACATCGGCAACTTCGTCGAGGTGAAGAAGAGCAAGATCGGCGACGGCTCCAAGGTCAACCACCTGAGCTATATCGGCGACGCCGAGATCGGCCGCAAGGTCAACGTCGGCGCCGGTTCGGTCACCTGCAACTACGACGGCGTCAACAAGTTCAAGACCCTGATCGGCGACAACGTCTTCGTCGGCTCGGGCACGCTGATGGTGGCGCCGGTGCGTTTGGAGCGAGACTCCACGATCGGCGCCGGCTCGGTGATCAGCAAGGACACCCCGGCTGGCGAGCTGACCGTGGCGCGCGCGCGCCAGGTGACGGTGCCGGGCTGGAAGCGGCCGCAGAAAAAGAGCTGATTCCGCTCGCGCGCAGGACCCGCGCCCGGCGTTTCTCCAATGGGGAACGCCGGGCGTTTTTCATGTGTTTCGGCCGCAGCCCGGCGGCGCCGCTTTCTTTCGAAATAGGCCTTGCCAAGGAAAAACTTGCGCTGTTATCATCGAAAAACTTTCGAAGCGAAACTTTTAATGACAAAACGAAACACCCAGCAGCGCCGCCATGCCATCGCCGCGCTGGTGCAGGAGCGGGGCGAAGTCAGCGTGGAAGAGCTGACCCAGCGCTTCGCCACGTCCGAGGTCACCATCCGCAAAGACCTGGCCCTGCTGGAAACCGGCGGCCTGTTGCTGCGCCGCTACGGCGGCGCGGTGTCGCTGCCCAGCGAAATGGCGGCCGAACCGGATGTCGGCCAAGTTTCGAAACGAAAGCAGGCAATCGCCCGCGCGGCGGCGGAAAGGCTGCGCGACCACAATCGCGTCATCATCGACAGCGGCACCACCACCAGCGCGATGATTCCGTTGCTGGGCGGCAAGCGCGGCCTGGTGGTGATGACCAACTCGCTGAACGTGGCCGGCCAACTGCGCGAGCTGGAGAACGAACCCATCCTGCTGATGACCGGCGGCACCTGGGACCCGCATTCGGAATCGTTCCAGGGCCAGATCGCCGAGCAGGCGCTGCGTTCCTACGATTTCGACCAATTGTTCATCGGCGCCGACGGCATAGACCTGGAGCGCGGCACCACCACCTTCAACGAGCTGGTGGGCCTGTCCCGCGTGATGGCGGAAGTGGCGCGCGAGGTGATCGTGATGGTGGAGTCGGAAAAGATCGGTCGCCGCATTCCCAATCTGGAATTGCCGTGGGACAAGATCCACACCCTTGTGACCGACGATGGCCTGGCGCAAGACGCCAGAGACAAGATTCAAGCGAAGGGCGTGACGCTGATTTGCGCGCCCGCAGTTCAAGACAGTAGTGCAAGGAGAAAATAATGTGCGGCATCGTTGGCGCCATCGCCAAGCGTAATATCGTTCCCATCCTGGTGGATGGCCTGAAGCGTCTGGAATACCGCGGCTACGACTCGGCCGGCGTGGCCGTGCTGGCCGGCGACGAAATCCGCCGCGTGCGCCGCGTCGGCCGCGTGGCCGAGATGGAAAGCGCCGCCGCCGAGGAACGCCTGCAAGGCCAGCTCGGCATCGGCCACACCCGCTGGGCCACCCATGGCGGCGTCACCGAATACAATGCCCACCCGCACATCTCCTTCGGCAAGATCGCCGTGGTGCACAATGGCATCATCGAAAACCACGAACAGCAGCGCCAGCGCCTGAAGGGCCTGGGCTACGCCTTCGAATCGCAAACCGACACCGAAGTGATCGCCCACCTGGTGCATCACTATTACCAGGCCGGCGACAGCCTGTTCGACGCGGTGAAGAAAGCCACCCGCGAGCTGACCGGCGCCTACGCCATCGGCGTGATCGCGCTGGACCGTCCGGACGAACTGGTGTGCGCCCGCATGGGCTGCCCGCTGCTGGTGGGCCTGGGCGAAGGCGAAAACTTCATCGCCTCCGACGTCTCCGCCATCCTGTCCGCCACCCGCCGCGTGATCTTCCTGGAAGAGGGCGACATCGGCCACCTCACCCGCGACGGCGTCAAGCTGATGGACAAGAACGACCAGGCCATCGAGCGCCCAGTGCATCTGTCCGACGTGTCGCTGGCATCGCTGGAATTGGGCCCGTACAGCCACTTCATGCAGAAGGAAATCCACGAACAGCCGAAAGCGCTGGCCGACACCATCGAAGCGGTGCAGGACGCCGGCTTCAATCCGGAGCTGTTCGGCCAGGCCGCCGCTGCCATCCTGCCGCAGCTGGAAGGCGTGAAGATCCTGGCCTGCGGCACCAGCTACTACGCCGGCCTCACCGCCAAGTACTGGATCGAGAGCATCGCCGGCCTGCCGTGCGACGTGGAAATCGCCAGCGAATACCGCTACCGCGACGCCTTCGCCAATCCCAAACACCTGATCGTCACCATCTCCCAGTCCGGCGAAACGCTGGACACCATGGAAGCGCTGAAGTACGCCAAGGAGCTGGGCCACCAGTACGCGCTGTCCATCTGCAATGTGCGCGAATCCGCCATTCCGCGCGCCAGCGACCTGGTGTTCTACACCCGCGCCGGCGCCGAAATCGGCGTGGCCTCCACCAAGGCCTTCACCACCCAGCTGGTGGGCCTGTTCGCGTTGGCGGTGACCCTGGGCAAGACCCGTGGCCGAGTATCGGCCGGGATGGAGGCGCAATACCTGGACGAGCTGCGCCACCTGCCGGGCAGCGTGCAGCACGCGCTGAACCTGGAACCGCAGATCAAGGCCTGGTCCGAGCGCTTCGCCGCCAAGGACGACGCGCTATTCCTCGGCCGCGGCCTGCATTACCCGATCGCGCTGGAAGGCGCGCTGAAGCTGAAGGAAATCTCCTACATCCACGCCGAAGCCTACCCGGCCGGCGAGCTGAAGCACGGCCCGCTGGCGCTGGTGGACGAGAACATGCCGGTGGTGGTGATCGCCCCCAACGACGCGCTGCTGGAGAAAGTGAAGTCGAACATGCAGGAAGTGCGCGCCCGCGGCGGCGAGCTGTTCGTGTTCGCCGACGCCGACAGCCACTTCAGCGAATCCGACGGCGTGCACGTGATCCGCACCCCGCGCCACGTCGGCGTCCTCAGCCCCATCGTCCACACCATCCCGGTGCAGATGCTGGCCTACCATGTCGCGCTGTCGCGCGGCACGGATGTGGACAAGCCGCGGAACCTGGCCAAGAGCGTGACGGTGGAGTGAGCCAATTCGGCGGCCGTGACTAGAGCGAAGTCTGTCAGATCCGAATAAAGTTCGTCGGAGTCTGACAAGAGAGAAGGGGCCGCGGGCCCCTTCTTCTTTGCCCTGTCGTATCAATTCTTCAGATGCCCGCTTTTCGGCTAAAGCTGTCCTTCGCGTGCCAGATAAAAGACGGCTGTTTTCGTATTGGAAGCAGTCATAAAAGTATCTAGCAAATGAGCGGTAATCCATACTGACATGGGTTACGGCGGGCTCTGATCGCTCAGATTGACATCTAGCTTACCACCGAGATAATCCGCATCGCTGACCGCCTCCTGCCAGGTGGCAGACTTGCCATCTAGCGCCTCCTGAATGGCGATGTGGTTCATGCTGCTATCCGATGCGGCGCCATGCCAGTGTTTTACCTCAGGCGGAATGCGCACCACATCTCCCGACCTGATCGGTTGCAGCGGTCCGCCTGCCCGTTGCACATAACCCGTGCCTGCGGTCACTACCAGGGTCTGTCCCAGCGGATGGCTGTGCCAGTGGGTGCGAGCGCCAGCAGGAAAAGTGACTAGACCTGCCGAAGTGCGATCAGGCCCCGCCGGTGTAAACAGCATTTCAAGTTTGACGCTGCCGGTAAAAAACTCGGCAGGCGCATCCACGGTGTCGCGGCCAGAGGCGGGCGTAATCATCAAGCCTTGCTCCGAGGGCTGACTCGTATTCTGGCTCAGGGCGTTCATATGGACTCTTTCAAGGTGTTCATGTCAATCACAAAGCGGTATTTCACATCAGCCTTAAGCATGCGTTCGAAGGCCTGGTTGATGTCCTGGATGGCGATCAGCTCTATATCGGAGTGAATGCCGTGCAGGCCGCAGAAATCCAACATTTCCTGAGTTTCGGCAATGCCGCCGATCAGCGAACCGGCCAATGCCTTGCGGCGGAATACCAGCGGTCCGGTATTGAAGTTATCCAGCGGCCCCAGATAGCCCACCATCACCATGGTGCCGCCGGAGGCCAGCGTCGGAATGTAGGGGTTGACATCATGCTTGTAGGGCACCGTGTTGATGATGAGGTCGAAGCGGCCCGCAACGGCGGCCATCTGCTGTACATCGGTGGAAATGACGATATGGTCAGCCCCCAGCCTGCGCGCGTCACGCTCCTTGCCCGGCGAACGGCTGAACAATGTCACCTCCGCCCCCATGGCCTTGGCCAACTTCAATCCCATGTGTCCGAGCCCCCCCAGGCCGACAATCGCCACCTTGCTGCTCTTGTCCACTTTCCAGTGGCGCAGTGGGGAATAAGTGGTGATGCCTGCGCACAGCAAGGGTGCCGCACCGGCCAGGTCCAGCGTATTCGGTACTTTCAGGACAAAGTCTTCCGCCACCACGATCTTTTCGCTATAACCGCCAAAAGTGCGCGTACCGTCTATCGGGTCGGTGTGGTTATAGGTGTAGGTAGCGCCATTCTGGCAGTACTGCTCGTGGCCATGGTCACAGGCGTCGCAGCGCTGGCAGGAGGCCACCAGGCAGCCAACACCGACGTGATCGCCCTCCTTGAAACGAGTAACGCCAGCTCCGGTGGCAATGACCCTGCCGATGATTTCATGACCGGGAACCATGGGATAATTGGCATTGCCCCAATCGTTACGTACATTGTGGACATCGGAATGGCAGACGCCGCAATACAGAATCTCGATCACCACATCGTCTGCACGGGGAATGCGGCGTTCAAACTGAAACGGGGCCAGCGGACTGCTGGAGGATTGTGCCGCATAACTTTTAACGCGGTAGCTCATTGTTCGGTTCTTTCTGAATGGTTCAATCGTTAATCTTGTCTCGCATCAGCTGATTGCCGTGCAATCAGGCTCCTCTCTGCGCGACCGGCTGTGCAATGTCCCCAAAACGGAAGGCTGAGGTCACGCCGCCATCCATCAGAATGTCGCTGCCAGTGATAAAAGTACCATCCGGCCCCATCAGCAGGGCCGCGACATGGCCCACTTCGTCGGGGGTTCCTGCACGTCCCACCGGGCTGGCGCTAATCATGCTGCGATAGCCGGCGCCACGCGGGCCGTTCAACTCGTCGTTGGCCAACGGGGTGATGATGATGCCGGGGCTGATGGTATTCACCCGCGCTCCACGCTGGCCCCAGCGTACCGCCTCGGCCATCACCCGCAGTGAGTTGGCACGTTTGGACAACTGGTAGGCATGCAGGGTGTCAAGCACTTGCCCAGGTTGCAGAAAATCCAGTTGCAGCAGTTCTTCCGTTGGTGTCAGCGCCAGTAACCGATCCTGCTGCTGACTCAGTGCCGGCAGGCGGTGGCCAGACTGCGAGGCGATGACCACGGCAGAGCCCCCGGAGGCCATGACATTGCCAAACAGCTCCAGCACCAGCGCCGTACCATACAGATCCACCCGCAAAATGGCGGCAACCGGCGCTTGAGAGGGCGATACGCCGGCGGCGTGGATCAGCCCGGTGATCGGCCCCAACTGGCAGGCCTGTTCCACCAATGCGCTGACAGAAGCGCGCGAGCTCACGTCCACACTGGCTGCGGTGGCGCTGAAACCGGCATGGCGAAACAGTTCCACCGCCTGTTCGGCCTCTTCTATTCGTAGCGAAGCCAGCATGATCTGTTTGCCAACGCCAATTCGGCGCGCGATGGCCTGGCCGATCTGCCCGGCTCCGACGACGACAAGGGTTTCTTTCATATGATTCACCTCTAGCGCAAATTGATGAGGTGACTATAAGTCGTTAAATATCAATCGAGTAGCCGATAAAACCTTGCATCAGTGGCAATTTTTTATTGATAATTCGGCAGACACAGCAGGTACTCTCATGCCCATCAATGAATTGCGCTCTATCTCCATGTTTGCCAAAGCGGTAGAGCTTGGCAGCATCCGCAAGGCGGCGCAGGCCCAAGGCGTATCACCGCAAGCGGCGACTCAGAGCATTGCTTTACTTGAAAAACATCTGGGCGTGCGTTTGCTGCACCGGACTACGCGCAGCTTGGCACTGACTGAAGAAGGTCTGCAGTTTTTGGAGGATGCGCAGCCGGCGCTGGCGACATTGGAGCGCGCAGTAAGTACCGCCCGTGCGGGAAGGGAAGGGATTAGCGGGCCGCTGCGCATCGTCGGGCCCAAGTCATCCTTTGCCAGCATCCTGATGCCCTTGCTGGACACCTTTTGTCGCGAGCATCCTGGCGTTCGTCCTGATGTCCAGCTGGACGACGGCATTGGCAACTGGGTTCTGGAACGGGTGGATGTCGGCTTTCGGATCGGGGCATCGGCACAAGATGGGGTGATCAGCCGTCGCCTATTCCCCATCCAGCTAATCGTTTGCGCTGCCCCTGATTATCTGGCAAGGCATGGCATACCAGAGACGCTGGAAGAGCTGGCAGGGCACCGCTGCAGTATTTTCCGCCACCCCAGTAGCGGCAAGGTTTCACCCTGGTATCTAACTATCGACGGCAGCGTGGTGCAGCGCCACTTTTCACCTGCCTTTTACAGCAACGATACCGAGCTGGAGCTGCAGGCTATGCTGGCAGGTCAGGTGATCGGACAAGTTGCTAATCTGTCGGCAGCACCGCATATCCGTGCAGGCCGTCTGATTCCGGTACTGCTACCTTTTATGAGCGCACCCATTGCCCTGCATGTCTACTATGGCAGCCGGGCGGCACAACCCAGCCGAGTGCGGTCATTTCTCGATCTGGCCATATCGAAGTTGTCTGACAGCCCAGACTATTTGCTGTCTTCAATCGAGCTGGCTGCCGCTCACGCCGCATTTGCCGCGCGACGGTATCCGCTATGAGTACGGATGCCGGATTTGCCACAAAAAAATACTGCCGAAATCCATTGTTATTCAAATTAGTGATTTCTTGCGTTTGAACGTGTCCGGGTTTTTGTGCATACCTGCCATTGTTAGATAGTCAGCTTGTCGACCGCTTCGGCCGAGAACCCGTCGTCTGTCTTTCTTGGCCATCCGCCTTGTGCGGGGGTATGTCGTTGATCTATCGCTAGCAGCGGTAGTTCGAACTTTCATCGCACACATCACGCGCGCCGGAGAAAATGCATTTTTTCAACGAAGGAAAATGCGCGCTGCACGAAGTGGTTGAACCGTCCGGCATCGCGCCTCAGTCCGGCCTGCTGGCGGCCGATGAGGCATAGGTGCGCGGCCAGGCCCACAATTTCGGCCTCACCAGGGAGGAGAGCCAATCGACGTGACGTCTCAATCGCGGTCGATGCTCGCATCCCGGGAGCGCCTGTGAATAGCGATCCGGCCGCGCTGCCGAAGCAATGATCGCTTATTCCGGCCCGTGCGGGATCGACGGGCGCAGAGAAACAAGGTCTAACGCAGGCTCACGCCAAGCCCAAACCATGGAGAGATTGCTTGATGATCAATGCCCATAAAGCTTATGCGATACCCGTGCCATCCGACAGCATCCTGGCGCCGCTTTATCGGGGCGCGGACCTGCTGGATGCTTATGCGGTGCAGTTGCCGGAGGGAGCCGGCGACGATCTTGAAATGCTGGTGCGCGCGGGATTCGAGCCGCAGGCATGGTGGATTCGCGTGCTGACGCGGGTGCGGGACATGATTATGGCGACAGTCGGCGTCAAATCGTCTCGCGCGGTGGGTATGGCGGCGGCGGCGCGGGGGCCGGTGATCAGTTTCTTTCCACTGCTGTCGAAGAGCGCGGGAGAACTGGTGATGGGCGAGGACGATCGACATCTAGACTTCCGGCTGGCGATCCAGCAGCGCGCCGGCGCGGCAGGCGGCAGGGAGCTCGTCATAGTCTCTGTGGTGCATTGCCATAACTTGCTGGGGCGGACGTACCTCGCGGCAATCACGCCATTCCACCGCGTAATCGCGCGGGCTAGCCTGGAACGGGTGGCAAGACGGGCGGTTTGAGCGCAACGTGGACTTGACCCCGGCTGATGATTGGCCGGAGCGGCATGTGTAAGATCTGAAGCCCGCCGTTGCCGCGGGCTTTCTCGATGGCGCGCTTTCGAGCCGCTAATCAAACCGATCGACGCGAGCTACCTTTGGCCATCATCGGCGGGGAGCAGCGCCGCATCCAGCGCGGCCATGGCGGGAACCAGCATGGCTCGCAGGCGTTCGGCGCCGACGCCGTCGCGCGCCTGGATCGAAACGCCATGCAATAGCACCGCATAGAAGTCGCCCAGCGCGGCCACGTCGGTATCCGGCTTCAACTCGCCGCGCTGCAGCGCGCCAGCCAGCAGGTCGATGATCGATTGCGTGCGCTGGCGCCGATGCGACGCCAGCCAGGCGATGACCGGATCGCTTTCCAGCGCGCCGCTGGCGGCGGCGGACACTACCAGACAGCCTTGCGGCTGGCCGGTTTGGGTGTAGGTCTCGATCGCATCGGCGAACATGCGCTCGATCGCGGCCCTGACCGTTTTCTCCTGCAGCATCGCGCGTTCGGCGAAGCCCCCCTGGCCTGACTCGTACAAGGCCACCGCCTCGCGGAACAATGCTTCCTTGCTGCCGAAAGCGGCGTAGATGCGCGCCGATGCGATGCCGAGCGCATCGACCAGATTGGCCATCGACGTGCCTTCGTAGCCTCGGGCCCAGAAGGCTCGCATCGCTTTTTCCAGGGCCTGGTCTCGATCAAATTCTCTGGGCCGTCCGGCCATAGTTTGCTCACGGTTTGCTGTCGTGCGGTGGATTCTAGCGCATCCGACTGTTGACGCAAGCCATCGCAAGCTCTATTCTTTGTCGATCGACAAATAATTGAGATGAAAGAATGAGAACGATCAAGGGACCGAGCCTGCACCTGGCGCAGTTCAGCGATGCCGCCGCGCCATTCAACAGCCTGCCGGCCATTGCGGCATGGGCGGCGCAAACCGGCTTCAAGGCGCTGCAGATTCCGGCGTGGGACGAGCGACTGTTCGATGTCGGCCTCGCGGCGGAAAGCCAGGCCTATTGCGACGATATCCAGGGTGCGCTGTCGGAGCATGGACTCGTCGTCAGCGAACTGACCACGCACATCTTCGGCCAGCTGGTCGCGGTGCACCCGGCCTATGACAGCATGTGCGACAACTTCGCTCCGACGGCGCTGCGCGGCAATCCGCAGGCCCGCACCGCATGGGCGCTGGAGAAGCTCGAACAAGCGGCCAGGGCGTCGCGCCGGCTCGGCCTGACCGAGATGGGCACCTTCTCCGGCTCGTTCGCCTGGCCGTACCTGTTCCCGTTTCCGCAGCGCCCCGATGGCCTGATCGAAGCCGCCTTCGATGAACTGGCCAGGCGCTGGCTGCCGGTTCTCGATGCCTGCGACGAGCAGGGCGTCAATCTCTGCTACGAGATCCATCCGGGCGAAGACCTCCATGATGGCGCGAGTTTCGAGCGCTTCTACGCGCTGGTCGGCGAGCATCCGCGCTGCAACATCCTGTTCGACCCAAGCCATTTCGTGCTGCAACAGCTCAACTATCTCGACTATCTGGACATCTACCAGGAGCGGATCCGCATGTTTCACGTCAAGGATGCCGAGTTCAATCCGAGCGGCCGGCAGGGCATCTATGGCGGCTACGCCTCGTGGCTCGAGCGCGCCGGCCGCTTCCGCTCGCTCGGCGACGGCCAGGTGGACTTCAAGGCGATCTTCTCCAAGCTCGCCCAGAACGACTACGCCGGCTGGGCCGCGCTTGAGTGGGAGTGCTGCCTGAAGGATCAGGAAGACGGCGCGCGGGAAGGCGTCGAGTTCATCAATCGCCACATCATCAATGTGACAAGCAAGGTCTTCGACGATTTCGCCGGCGCGGCGGTCGACCGGACCCAGATCCACGCCATGCTGGGCATTGCCTGATAGCCACCGGAGAACATCATGAAACCATCCATCGAACGACTCGAACACGACAACTATACCCACCGCTATGTCCGCATCGACGGTCAGCGCGTCCATTGCGTCACCGCCGGCCACGGTCAGCCGGTGCTGCTAATCCCTGACTGGCCGCAGACCTGGTTTGCGTGGCGTCACGTCATGCAGGCGCTGGCGGAAAAAGGCTTCATGCCGATTGCCGTCGACCTGCCCGGCACCGGCCATTCGGACCGCCCGCTGGACGGCTACGACACCGGCGCCGCCGCGGCCAGGCTGCACCGCGCGATGGCGGCGCTTGGCCACGAGCAATATCAGGTGGTCGGCCACGATGTCGGCATGTGGATCGCCTACGCGCTCGCCAGCGACTATCCGGACGCGGTCAGCCGGCTGGCGATCACCGAGGCGGTGATTCCCGGGCTGGCGCCGGCGCCTGACATTTTCGCGCCGCCGGAGCAGAACATCTTCCTGTGGCACTTCATGTTCAATCAGTTGACCGACTTGCCCGAGGCGCTGATCGCCGGCCGCGAGAAGGCTTATCTCGATTTCATGTTCGACCGCTGGTCCCATCGTCGCGACCGCGTGGCCGCCGATGTTTATATCGCGGCCTATGCGGCGCCCGGCGGTTTGCGGGGCGGATTCGCCTACTACCGCGCGATTCCCGAGACGATCAGGCAGAACCGCGAACGCGCGCAACGCAAGCTGGCGATGCCGGTGCTGGCCATCGGCGCCGAACACGCCACCAACGATGCGCCGCTGGCGACCATGCGCGGCAACGCTGTCGATCTGCGCGGCTTTGTCGTGCCGGATTGCGGCCACTTCATCATGGAAGAGGCGCCCGAGGCATTCATCGCGCACCTGGCGCCCTTTCTCGAAGGGAGGGCCTGAGCATGCCGCTGGATCCGCGCATCGCCGCGTTTCTCGACGCGCTGCCTGAAGGGGGAGACGGCGCGTCGTTGGACGATACTCGCCGCGCCACCGAGCAGGACTTGTCGGCGCTGCATGGCCCCTTGCAGCCGGTCGCCAGGGTGGAAACCTTCATCGTGGCGGCCGGCGACGGGCATCCGCTTCGGGTTCGGGCGTACTGGCCGGAGCGCGCGGCGCAATCGGCGGCGGCGCAGCCGGCCATCGTGTTCGCCCATGGCGGCGGCTGGTGTCTGTGCTCGCTGGAGCTCTACGACAACCCGTGCCGCGCGCTGGCCAACGCCAGCCAGTGCGTCGTGCTGTCGGTCGACTACCGGCTCGCCCCCGAGCACCGCTTTCCGGCGCCGCTGGAAGACTTCTACAGCGGCGTGGCCTGGGTCTTCGCGCAGGCGGAGCGACTGGGGATCGATCCCGCGCGGATCGCCGTGGGTGGGGACAGCGCCGGCGGCAACCTCGCCGCCGCGGCGTGCCTGCTGGCGCGCGACCGCAATGGCCCGGCGATCGCGCATCAGCTTCTGCTCTACCCGGCGCTGGACGATAGGCTGACGATGGATTCGCATGCCGCCTATGCCGACGGCTACTACCTGACCCGGGACATCATGGCGTTCTGCTGGGACGCCTACCTTGGCGAAACCGGCGACGGCCCGTCCGCCTACGCCGCTCCGATGCGGGCCGCGACGCTGGAGCGCTTGCCGCCGGCCACGATCCTGGTGTGCGAGTACGATCCGCTGCGGGACGAAGGCGAGGCCTATGCGCGGCGGCTGCGGGCCGCAGCGGTGCCGGCGCATGATGAACGGCTGGCTGGCATGATTCATGGCTGCATCCACATGCTCGGGCTGACGCCTGCCGCCGAGGCCTTGTTCGCGCGCTCGGGCATGCTGATCCAGGCCGCCCTGTCCGTCTGAGCGACACCGGATGCGAGGGCCGGGCCGGCCGCGCGGCCCCGTCATCGGCAGCCGCCGGGGGCCTCGCCTCCCGGCGGCTTAAACTGCTGAGTTATGCAATAAAGCTGATACTCGGCAGGAATCTTGTGTAATCTTCATAAAGACGTCGGCCATTCTCTCATCATGCGAAAGAGAGTCCGGCCAGCATTGCGTGATGCGGGTAATCGTTCTGCTTGTCAGTGAAATGGATCCCCATGGCATTCGATGGCAAATCATTGCTTTCCGTATTGTTGTGCCGGAGCGGCCCCCGTCTGTGCGCGCTGCCGTTGACGCATGTGCGCGAAATCATGCGCGCCTTGCCGGTCGACCCGGTGCCCGCCATGTCTGATTTCCTGCTGGGGCTGGCGCTGATACGCGGCGCTCCGGTGCCGGTGCTCGATTGCGCGCGCCTGGTGGGCCCGGCGCTGTCGACGCGGGTATCGCGTTTCGTCACGCTGACGCTGGGCGAGCGCCAGTTGGCGCTGGCGGTGGATGGCGTCATCGGCGTGCGGCAACTCCCAGCCGCCGCGCTGGCCGACATCGCCCCGTTGCTGGACGGTAGCGACGATGGCCTGGTGCAGTCGATCGCGACGCTCGACGCGGAGCTGCTGCTGGTGCTGCGCGCCGGCCGCATGGTTCCGGAGGAGATGTGGGAAGCCCTGGCGGCTGGGGATGGCGAGCCATGAGCATCGAGCCATCGGCCGCCCAGGTGGCGCAATTCCGCGATCTGATCGTAGACCGCCTTGGCCTGCAGTTCGACGAAACCAAGCTGGGCAATCTGGCGCGGGTGCTGGCCCGGCATGGGGGCCGAGACAACGCGGCCTATCTGGCCATGCTGGAGGCGGAGCCCGAGCCGTCCGAGGCGCTGCACCGGCTCGCGGTCGACCTGACCGTCACCGAAACGTACTTCTACCGGAATGGCGAGCAAATCCAGGCTTTTGCCGAGGCGGCGATGCCGGCTTGCCTGCAGGCGCGCGAAGGCCTGCCGGTGCGCGTGCTGTCGGCCGGCTGCGCCTCGGGCGAAGAACCGTACACGCTGGCTATCGCCGCGAGAGAGACCATGGGCCTTGGCGCGGTCAGCGTGCAGATACGCGCCGTCGACGCCAATCCGGCCATGCTGGCCAAGGCGAGAGCGGCGCGCTATTCGGTCTGGTCGCTGCGGGAGGTGAGCCCCGCGATGCGGACGCGCTGGTTCGCGCGCGATGGCGACCTCTACGCGCTGAGCGATGGCGTGCGCCGGTCGGTGCGGTTCGAGCAGCGCAATCTGGCGCGGGAAGACGCCGAATTGTGGGCACCCGGTAGTTACGACATCGTATTCTGCCGCAACGTGCTGATGTACTTCAGCCCCGAGCAGGCCGAGGCCGCCGTGGCGCGGATCGCGGGTGCTCTGGCTCCCGGCGGCTATCTGTTCCTGGGGCATGCGGAAACCCTGCGCGGCCTGTCCAGCGATTTCCATCTTTGCCACACCCACGCCACCTTCTATTACCGGCGCAAATCGCAAGCCGGCGAGCCGGCTCCGGCGATGAAATTCAGCCTGCCGGCATGGGGCGAGGCGCCATTCCAGCCAGTGCTGCTGAATGATCCCGCGTGGGCCAATGTGATCGCGCGCGCGGCCCAGCGCATCGACTCGCTGGCGGTGGCGGCGCCGCAAGCGGATTACGGCCAGTCCGCGCCGGCGCAGCCGGATTTGCACCATGCCTTGTCGTGCCTGCATAAGGAGCAGTTCGAGCAAAGCCTGGCCCTGATCGAGAAGCTGCCGCAACAGCATGCCGACGATCCGGACGTGTTGCTGCTGAAAGCCGTCTCGCTCAGCCAGAGCGGCGCGCTGGCCGAGGCGCAGAACATCTGCCGCACCTTGCTGGCGCGCGACGAGCTCAACGCCGGCGCGCATTATGTGCTGGCCTTGTGTCGCGAAGAGGAGGGCGACAATCCGGCTGCGCTGACCCACTATCGCAGCGCCGCCTATCTGGATCCGGGCTTTGCGCTGGCGCGCCTGCATATCGGCGTGCTGGAGCGGCGGATGGCCGAGCTCGACGCGGCGCGGCGCGATCTGGCCCAGGCCCTGGTCCTGCTGCAGCATGAGGATCCATCCCGGCTGCTGCTGTTCGGCGGCGGTTTCCCGCGCAGCGCGCTGATCGACCTTTGCCGCGCCGAACTGACTGCTCTTGGAGGTCCGCGATGAGTCCCGTTCTGGCGCTGGCCGACAGCGCGGCCAGCTTGCGCGAAGAGTTCGACCGCTCGTTTTCGTTGGCGCCCGCGCCGCCGGCCGCCGGCAGCGTCAATTTGCTGACGATACGGATAGGAAGCGATCCGTATGCGATCCGGCTGGCCGATATCCGCGGCCTGCATGCCGATCGCCGCATTCTGGAGCTGCCAGGCCCGCTGCCCGAGCTGTTGGGCGTGACCAACTTCCGCGGCCAGATCGTGCCGGTGTATCAATTGGCCGCGCTGCTGGGCAAAGCCGCCGGCGCCGCGCCGCGATGGATGGTGCTGGCGCAGGCCAGCGCGTCGTTGGCGCTGGCCTTCGAAGCCTTCGAGTCGCATATCTGCGCCGACGCCGGGCAGTTGATCGCATCGGCCGACTCGGCCGGCCAGGGACGGCCGCGCGAGGGGGTGCGCACCGCCTCCGGCGTGGTGCCGGTGCTGGACATCGGCGCGCTGGCCGCGCAGATCGAAGCGCGCACCAGGTATGCGTCGCAGAGACCGCAGCCATGAGCGCGCGCCGCATCGCCAGGCCGCGCAGTCCGGGAACCCGCCATGGCTAAAGATCCCTACCGCTATTTCAGAATCGAGGCGCGAGAACTGGTCGGGCAGCTGAGCAAGGGCGTGCTGGCGCTTGAGCAAAGCGGCGGGGACGAGGAGCAGATAGCGCTGCTGCTGCGCTGGGCCCATACGCTGAAAGGCGCGGCGCGGGTGGTGAGGCAGTCGCAGATCGCCGACCTGCTGCATGGCGTGGAGGCGTTGCTGGCGCCGCTGCGTTCGGCCGGCGCGTCGCTGCCGCGCAGCATGATCGATCAGTTGCTGGCCGCCTGCGACCAAGTGAATGCGCTGCTAGCCCAATTGCCATCGGCCGACGCCAATGACGCCGGTGCCGCCGACAAGGCCGGAGCCGGCGCGGAGGGAGGAGCCCTGCCGGCGCAGGACGCGCCGCAGCGCATCGTCCGGGCCGATGTGCTGGAGGTGGACGCATTGCTGGAGGGCCTGGGCGAAATCGGCGCCGAACTGGCCGGCATGCGGCGCGCCATCGGCGAGCTGGAGGCCTTGCGCGAGCTGGCGCTGACGGGCGAGGCGGCGTCTCAGGGCGGCAGGGCGCTGGCGGCGCAACTCGACGCGCTGGAGCGGCGGATGGCCGGCGGGGCCGAGCGGATCGACCGCGAGCTGCGCCAAACCCGCGACGCCGCCGAGCGGCTGCGGCTGGTCCCGGTCGACAGTATTTTCACCACGCTGGAGCGCTGCGCGCGCGACGCCGCCCACAGCTGCGGCAAGCAAGTCGCGTTCGATGCCAGAAGCGGGCAGTTGCGCATCGACGGCGAGGTGCTCGACGTGATGCTGGGCGCCTTGCTTCAGCTGGTGCGCAACGCGGTGGCGCACGGCATCGAGACGCCGGAGCAGCGCGCCGCCTCGGGCAAGGATGCGTCCGGCCGCATCGCGCTGGAGGTATCGCGGCGCGGATACATGGTGTGGTTCCGCTTCCGCGACGATGGCCGCGGCATCGACCGGGACGCGCTGAGAGCGGCGCTCGCCAAGCGCGGCCAGCACGCGCCGGCCGACGATGCCGCCTTGCTGGCCAGGCTGCTGGAAGGCGGAGTGAGCACCAGCAGCACGGTGACGGAACTGTCCGGGCGCGGCATCGGCATGGACGTGGTGCGCGCCGCGATGGGAAAGCTGGGCGGCAACGCCCGCGTCAGCAGCGATACCGGCGGCACGACGTTCGAGTTGTGCGTGCCGTTGTCGCTGGCGGCGATGGAGGTGTTGCTGGTCGAAGCCGACGGCCGCGCCATGGCGTTGCCGCTGGACGCGGTGCGGGGCACGCTGCGGGTGCCGCGGGAGCAGGTGGTGCATTCAGTGGATGGCGGCGCCATCGTGTATGAAGGCCAGCTGCTGCCTTTATTGCCGCTGGCCATCGGCGCGGCGGGGCGGGCCGCGCACCAGTGGTCGCCGCGCGCGATGACGGCGGTGGTCATCCGCAGCCGGGGCGAGTTGCTGGCGGTGGCGGCCAGCCGCTTGGGCGGGGTGGATAGCGTGGTGCTGCGCGCGCTTCCGCCGCTGATGACGGCCGATCCGATGGTGCTGGGACTGTATCTGGACATCGAGGGCGAGCCGCGCATGGTGCTCGACCCCGAGGAGCTGGGCGGGGCGCTGACCCGCCGCAGCGATAGCGAGGCGGCGACGCCGCGCCCGCCGATCCTGATCGTCGACGATTCTCTGACCACCCGAATGCTGGAAAGCAGCATCCTGGAGTCGGCCGGCTATCAGGTGGAGCTGGCGGCTTCCGCCGAGGAGGGCCTGGAGCTGGCGCGGCAGAACCGCTACGGCTTGTTCCTGGTCGATGTCGAGATGCCGGGCATGGATGGTTTCGGCTTCATCACGGAGGTGCGCGCCGACCCGCAGCTGCGCGATATCCCGGCGCTGCTGGTGACTTCGCTCGACACGGCGGAGCACAAGCGGCGCGGCAGCGATGCCGGCGCCAACGGTTATATTGTCAAGAACGAATTCGATCAGACGGCGTTTCTGGCGCAGATCGGGGAGCTGGTGCTGCGATGACGAAATTGCGGGTGCTGGTGGTGGAGGATTCGCTGACGGTGCGCATGTACCTGTGCGAGTTGCTGGAGTCCGACCCGGCTTTCGAGCTGGTCGGCCAGGCCGAGGACGGCAAGCAGGCCATCGAGCTGTGCCTGGCCTTGCGCCCGGACGTCATCTCGCTGGACATGATGATGCCGGTGATGACCGGGCTGGCCGCCACCGAGTACATCATGGCCTATTGTCCGACCCCGATCCTGGTGGTTTCGTCCTCGGTCAACCGCGGCGAGTTGTTCCGCACTTACGAGGCGCTGGCCGCCGGGGCGCTGGACGTGATCGAGAAGCCGATGCCCGGGCAGGACCATTGGGGCGAGCACTATCTGGCCATGCTCAAACTGGTGGCGAAGATCAAGGTGGTCACGCATTTGCGCGGACGCCGCGCCGCCCAGGAGGCGCCGCCGGCGGCGCCTTGCGCGCCGGCATCGCCGCGGCAGGCTATGCGGCTGGTGGCGCTGGGGGCGTCGACCGGAGGGCCGAGCGCCCTGGTCGAGGTGCTGGGCGGCCTGCCCGCCGACTTCCCGTTGCCGCTGCTGGTGGTCATCCATATCGCCGAGCCCTTCGGCCATGCCTTCGTCGACTGGCTGGACGACCATTGCGCGCTGGACGTGCGGCTGGCGCGCCACGGCCAGCCGCTGCCGGCGCGCGGCGTGGCGCTGGCCGCGCCCGGACTGCATTTGCAAGTGCGCGGCGGCAAGATGGTTTGCGAGGCGGGGCCGGAGCGCCTGTCGTGCCGGCCGTCGGTCGACGTGCTGTTCGAATCGGTGGCGCAGGAGTACGGCGCCGCCGCCGCCGCGGTGCTGCTGACCGGCATGGGGCAGGACGGCGCGCGGGGGCTGCTGGCCGTGCGCGCCGCCGGCGGATTGACGATCGCGCAGGATGAGGCCAGTTGCGTGGTATACGGCATGCCGCGAGAGGCGGCGTTGCTGAACGCGGCGCAGCGCATCCTGCCGCTGGCCGACATCGGCCCGGCGCTGGCGGCGCTGGCCGCGAGGCGCGCGCCATGATGGCCCCGGTGCTGATCGTCGACGACAGCCTGACGGTCCGGGCCGATCTCGAGGAGGCGTTCGCTGAGCGCGGGATGGCCGTCATCGTCTGCGCCTCGCTGGCGGAGGCGCGCGCCGCGATGGCGCGGCAGGTCGTCGGCCTGATGGTGCTGGATGTCATGTTGCCCGACGGCGATGGCATTGATCTGTTGCGCGAGGTGCGGGCCACGGCCGAGGGCGCCAGCCTGCCGGTCCTGGTGCTGTCGAGCGAGGTCCAGGTCAGCGACCGCATACGCGGCATGCTGACCGGGTCAAACGATTATGTCGGCAAGCCCTATGACCGCGACCGCCTGGTGGCGCGCGCGGTGCAGCTGCTGGAGGCGGCGGGGACGCCGGTCGACGCCGCGCCGCTGGTGCAGGTGATAGACGACAGCCTGACTTACCGCGAGCAACTGGCAAGCTTGCTGCGCGAGCAGGGTTATCAGGTGGCGCTGGCCCATAGCGGGGAAGAGGGCTTGCGCGCGATGGCGTCGCGCCGGCCCGCGGCGCTGCTGGTGGACCGCATGTTGCCCGGCATCGACGGCGCCGCCGTGGTGCGCAAGCTGCGCCTCGATCCGGCCTTGCGCACCGTGCCGTGCATCCTGCTGACCGGGGCCGACGAAGAGGGCGCCGAGCTGTACGCCCTGGACGCCGGCGCCGACGCCTTCGTGCAAAAGGATGGCGACGCCGGCATATTGCTGGCGCGGCTGGCGGCGGTGCTGCGCAATGTCGACGGCGCAAGCGGCATGGCGCCGCAGCAGGCCGGACGGCGCATCCTGGCGGTAGACGACAGCGTGACCTATTTGCACCAGCTGGCCGAGGTGCTCGGCGACGAGGGTTACGACATGATCCTGGCCGAATCGGGCGAGCAGGCGCTGGCGCTGCTGAAGGTGCAAACCGTCGACTGCGTGCTGATGGACCGCCTGATGCCAGGACTATCGGGCACCGAGACCTGCTCCCGCCTGAAGGGCGACCCCGCCACGCGCGACATTCCGCTGATCATGCTGACCGCGATGGAGGACAGAGCTGAAATGATCGAGGGCCTGTCGACCGGCGCCGACGATTATGTGCTGAAGTCGAGCGAGTTCGACGTGCTCAAGGCGCGCGTGCGGGCGCAGCTGCGGCGCAAGCAGTTCGAGGACGAGAGCCGCCGCATCCGCGCCGAGCTGATGGACAAGAAACTGGAGGCGGCGGAGGTGCGCGCGGCGCGCGCGCTGGCGGAAAGCCGCGCCATCCTTCTGGCCGAGCTGGAGCAAAAGAACCGTGATCTGGAGCAGGCCAACCGGCTCAAGTCCGAGTTCCTGTCCAATATGTCGCACGAGCTGCGCACGCCGCTCAACGCCATCATCGGCTTTTCAGACTTGCTGTCGCGCGGCGTCATCGGGCCGCTCAGCCCCAAGCAGATCACCTGCGCCGGCCACATTCTGTCCAGCGGCCGCCACTTGCTGGGCCTCATCAACGACATCCTGGATTTGTCCAAGGTGGAGGCGGGCAAGATGGAGCGGGTGCTGGAGCCGATCGACGCCAACGCCGTGTTGCGCGCCTGCCTGTCCATCGTGCAGGACAACGCGGCGCGGCGCGGCATCGAATTGGAGTTCCTGCCCTGCGAGCCGCTGCAGCCGGTGCTGGTCGACCTGCGGAAATTCCGCCAGATGGTCTACAACCTGCTGTCCAATGCGGTCAAATTCAGCCGCGACGGCGGCCGCGTGGTGCTGTCGCTGCATCGCGAGCAGCGCTGCGATATCGGCTACGGCGAGGATGGAGCCTGGGCGAGCCGCCTGTTGCCGCTGCCGGAGGGGCCCGAGCAGGAGTTTCTGGAAGTGCGGGTGCTGGACAGCGGCGGCGGGATCGCCGCCGCCGATCTGCCGGCGCTGTTCCAAACCTTCAGCCAGCTTGATTCTTCCAGCTCGCGCCAGCATGAAGGCAGCGGCCTGGGGCTGGCGCTGGTCAGCCGGCTGGCCGAGCTGCACGGCGGCACGGTCGGCGTCAGCAGCGCGGTGGGCCTTGGCGCGCAGTTCTCGATCTGGCTGCCGCTGCGGGTGGACGCGCCGGCAGTCTCGCCAAATGCCGGGCCGCGCCGGGCGCTGGTGGTGGTGGACGATGCGAAGGCCGCCGAACAGCTCCAGGCCCATCTGGAGAGAATCGGCTTCGCGGCGGACATCGCGCGCGATGCCGAAACCGCGCTGTCGATGGCGCGCGGCGAAGTTCCGGATCTGATCGCGCTGGACTTGCTGTCGCCCGAGGGAGGCGGCTGGGCGGTGCTGAACGAAATCAAGCGCAACCCCCGGCTGGAGCGCGTGCCGGTAGTGCTCGCCGCCATTGCGGCCGAAGAGATGAAGGCCTGCGTGATGGGTGTCGCGCGGCTGCTGCAAAAACCAGTGTCGCGCCAGAGCCTGCGCGACGCGGTGCAGGCTTTGGGCTTGGGCGATGCGCGGGCGCAGGCGACGACCGTGATGATCATCGACGACACGGCCACCGGTACGCGGCTGAGCGCGGATCTCGCCGCCTTGAACTGCAAGGCGCTGTGTTATGCCGACGGCGCGCTTGCCTTGGCGGCGTTGCGGGACGCCAGGCCGGACTTGCTGATCGTCGGCCTGGCGCTGTCCGATGTCGGCTGTTTCGAAGCGCTCGCGGCGCTGCGCAACCACAACGCCGCCGCCGTTCCCATCCTGCTGCTGAGCGAAGGCAGCGTCAGCATGAACGATAGGCGGCGCTTGAGCGGGCAAGCGCTGCGGGTGATGGAAAAAGACAGTTTCGACCGGCGGCAGTTTTTGTTCGAGGTCGGCCGCGCGCTGCAGCAGGCCGCGCGCCGCCGGATTGCCGCCGCGGCCGCGCCCGGCCTGGCAAGCGAGGTGGATAATGGCACGCATACTGATAGTCGATGACACGCCGGGCAATATGGTGCTTACCAGCATGATGCTGGAAAGCGAAGGCCACACGTTGTTTTGCGCCGAGTGCGCGCGCGACGGCATCGACATCGCCCGGAGCGAGTCGCCGGATCTGGTGCTGATGGACGTCCAGATGCCGGAAATGGACGGCATCGAGGCCGTCGCCATTCTCAAGGGCGACCCGCGGACGCGGGCCATCGCGGTGGTGGCTTTGACCGCCTGCGTGATGAAGGGCGACCGCGAGCGCATGCTGGCCGCCGGTTTCGATGGCTACATCGAAAAGCCAATCGACTATGTCAATTTCGTGGCAGAGATCAGGCGCCTGGTCGGACCGCAGCAGACTTCCGGACAGGAATAATGCAAGGGCAGGCGGACCGATCCGCCGGTAATGGGAGTGGCTCAATCATGAATAAAAACCGGACCTTCGGCCAGAAGCTGGCTTTCGGCTTCGCGGTATCGTCGGCTTTCCTGATCGTGATCGGCATCGCGGCGTATTGGAGCATCGGCGTGCTGATCGCCACCGCCAGCTCGGTCACCCATACCCAGAAGGTGCTGGAGCATGTGTCTGGCCTGGTCAGCCTGATGAAGGATGCCGAGACCGGCCAGCGCGGCTATCTGCTCACCGGCGATCCCGCCTATCTGGAGCCGTTCCGCGCATCCGTCGCCGGCGTGCCGGCGGTGATGTCCGAACTGCGCGCCCTGAGCGCCGACAATGCCGGGCAGCAGGCCAAGATCAGCCAGGCCGAAACGCTGGTGAACAGCAAGTTCAGCGAACTCAAGCGCACCATCGATCTGCGCAAGGCCGGCCATGGCAATGAAGCGCTGAAACTCGTCCTGAGCGGAGAGGGCAAGAAGTATATGGATGCCTTGCGCGCCGTGTGCGACCAGATCAGCCGCGATGAGCGCGAGCTGCTGAGGAAGCGCGAGGCGGACGCGGACGCCACCTCAGGCAGCGCCAAGATGACCATCGTCGTCGGCACCGTTCTGTGCCTGCTGTTCGTGATTGGCGCCGGTATTTCCATTACCCGTTCGCTGACGGAACGGCTGGGAGTCGCGGTGGGGCATGTGCAAAGTTCATCGGCGGAGTTGCAGGCCGCCGCCACCCAGCAGGCCTCCGGGGCCAGGGAGCAGGCCAGCGCGATGAGCGAGATCAGCACCACCATCAGCGAGCTGGGCGTGACTTCGCGCCAGATCGCCGAGAGCGCCCAGCGGGTGGCGCAGATCGCCGAGCAGACGGCGGCGGCGGCGCGCAGCGGGGTGGGCACCGTGGAAAGAGGCCAGGAGGCCATCGGCGGCATCCGCCGCCAGACCGACTTGGTGGTCAGCCATATGCTTGATCTTGGCCGCAAATCGCAGGAGATAGGCGCGGTGCTCGACATCGTGTCCGAGCTGGCGGAGCAGACCAATATCCTGGCCATCAACGCCACCATCGAAGCCAGCGGCGCCGGCGAGGCGGGGCGCCGCTTCGCCGTGGTGGCGGAGGAGATCCGCAAGCTGGCTGACCGGGTCGCGGCGTCCACCAAGGGCATCCGCACCCAGATCGACGATGTGCGCGGCGCGGTCAACACCACGGTGATGGCCACCGAGAGCGGGGCAAAGGCCGTCGATCTCGGGGCGCGCCAGTTCGCCGAAGTGGCCACGGCCTTCAAGCAGATCGCCGATCTGGTCAGCACCACCACCGAGGCGGTGCGCGAGATCGAACTGTCGACCAAGCAGCAGGCCACCGCGGCCGACCAGGTGCGAACCGCCGTGTCCGAGGTGGCGCAGGCGACGCAAGAGACTGAAACCAGCTCGACCCAGACCCTGCAAACGGCGTCGCAACTGGCCGGGCTGTCGATGGATCTGAGGCGTCTGGTTCATCCCCAGGCGGTCTGATCGAGCAGGCGCTGGCTGGTGTCGTTCGGCGTGGGATCGAATGGCGGCGCCGTCTTCGCCTATCGTTGCATATGCCGTAAACCCGGCATCTCTAGCCGTCCGATGCGGAAAAGTTATGTAGAAAGCCTCAACGCCAGGTTTCGTGAGGATTGCCTGAACGAACATGTATTCGATTGTTTGGCTGAGGCGCGGCAGGTTATGGCCGCCTGGCACGACGATTACAATCAGGTTCTCTTCCTCGGATCGATTTGCCGGATACCGCCGGTGGTGTGCGCTGTGCATTATCGACAAGAAAAAGCAGCAACCCTACAAATCAACCCATTCCACAACCGTGCAGACCAAAGGCTGCTCTCCAGATTGAGGATATGGTTGGCGGGGGCAGATCAGAATGCATCCCGCTATTGAGTCAGCCTCGCGGGCATCTCTTGCTTGGCATGGATCAATTTCATCCAATGATCCATTAGGAGGAAGTCCTTTCATCTCTATAACTGAGGTATTGCCGGCACAACTCCGGGGAGCGCCAAATGCGATCAGTTTGCATGCTGAAAGTGGTTCGGGTCTTGGCGGCATCCATGCTGCTGCTGTGTTCCACCTCGGCGCTGGCGCTGCCCAGCTATGCCAGGCAGACCGGGGAGGCCTGCATCGCTTGCCACGTCAGTTATCCGGAGCTGACGCCTTACGGCAGGCTGTTCAAGCTGTCCGGCTACACGCTGGGCACCACCAAGCTGTTTCCGCTGGCGGCGATGGCGCAGGCCTCCGTTTCCCATGTGGGCAGCACCCAGGGCAATGACGGCGCGTATCCCAGGCAAAACGACGGCGTGGTAGAGGGCGGCAGCCTGTTCGTGGCGGGCAAGCTGGGCGATCACGTGGGCATGTTCTCGCAATGGACCTTTAACGCGTTGAACCAGAATTCCGGCACCCAGGATTTTTCCGGCCATACAGCGGTGGACAACAATGACTGGCGGCTGACCGACCATATCGCCAAAAGCGATCTGGACCTGATCTATGGGCTGACGCTCAACAACAATCCTACCGTCCAGGATGTCTGGAACTCCTCGCCGGCTTTCAGCTATCCCTATCAAAGCAGCCACCTGGCAGGCGCCTGGGGCATCGCGCCTCCGGCCACGTTGATAGAGGGCGGGCTGGCGCAGCAGACTGTCGGCCTCAGCGCCTACGCTTTCCTGAACAAGGCCTGGTATTTCGAGGTGGGGGGATATCGGTTGGCCAAGGGCGCCACTTCGCTATTCAAGAGCGGCGTCGACGTGTCGAACCGTCTGGACGGCACCAACCCGTATTGGCGCTTCGCCTACAGCCATGACTGGGGCGAGCATTCGATCGAGGCGGGCACCTTCGGCCTGGATGCCCGCGTCCATGTCGATCCGACCGATCCTGGCTCGCCGACAAGCCACTACCGAGACACCGGGCTGGACGCCCAGTATCAGTACCTGTCCGATCCGCATGTATTCACCGCGCAAGTGTCCTACATCCATGAGCGGACCGACTGGGACGCTTCCCTGGTCGGCGCCAGCGTGCAGAACGCCGGCAGCGGCCTCAATACCTTCCGGCTCAAGGGCAGTTACTGGTATCAGCGCATCTACGGCCTGACGCTGGGCTACTTTTCCGAAACCGGCTCAGCAGATAATCTGGCTTATCCCGTCACCGGCAGTCCCAACACCAGCGGCTACATCGCCGAGCTCAATTACATGATCAAACCCAATTGGCGGGTCGGCCTGCAGTACACCGGCTTCCTCAAATACCAGGGCGCCGTCTCCAATTACGACGGCAATGGCCGCAACGCCCGCAACAACAACATCACCTACCTTTACACCTGGGTTGCCTTCTGACGGGAGGATGCCGTGAAAACGATATGGATGATGGGTCTATTTGGCGCGCTGCTGCTGGCGGGGTCCGCGCAGGCGGACAGGGACCCGGAAGCGCTGGCGCGGACCTGGTGCGCCAATTGCCATGGCGCGGACGGAAACAGCGTCTCGCCGCTGTTTCCGCGGATAGCCGGGCAGCAAGCGGCCTATCTGGGGCAGCAATTGAAACTGTTCCGGGAACAGAGCCGTAGCGATCAGGCGGCCCACGACTACATGTGGGGCGTGGCGGGCGGGCTGAGCGACGCGGAAATCGCCGGCGTGGCCGGATATTTCGCCGCGCAGACGCCCAAGCCCAATTACGCTGCCGGCGACGCGGCCAGGCCTGCGGTCGGCAAAGAGATCTTCTTGCGCGGCAAGGGCGACAGCGTGCCTGCCTGTTTCGCCTGTCACGGCCCCCGGGCCGAAGGCACCGAACAGGCGCCGCGGCTGGCCGGCCAGCATGCGGCCTACCTGCTCAAGCAACTGCATGTTTTTTCCACCAGCCAGCGACCCGCGGCGGTATCGATGCAGGCTATCGTCCATGGTCTGAACGAAGAGGAGCTGAACAGCCTGGCCGCCTACTTGCAAGGCTTGTAAGCCAGCCAGCCTGGCCCGGCCGCTCAGGCGGGCCGCTCCAGTTGCTCGCGGAACAGCGCCGCGATCAGGTCGCCCTGCGCCACCAGGCCCAGCAGGCGTCCCTCGCCGTCCACCACCATGCTGTGCGCCACGCCGCGGTCGGCGAACGGGTGGATCAGCCGCTCGATCGGATCGTCCGGGCGCGAGGTGTGCGGGCTGGTGTCCATCAACTGGCCGACGAGCGGCGGGGGATGCATGCCCGCCGCGGCCAGCAGCTCGCGCAGGCTGATCTCGCCCAGCAGCCTGCCGTCGGACGAGGTGACCGGCAGGGCGTCGAAACGGTGGTCGCGCAGCAGGGCCAGCGCCTTGTCGCTGCTGGCGGCCGCGGCGACGCTCAGCACCTCGCTCACCATGAAGTCGGCGCAGCGCAGCGCGCCGAAGCGGCGCTGGTGCGATCTTTCCTCGGCCCGCTGCAGAATGTCCTCCAGATCGTCCTCGCTGATGTCGACCACCTCGCCGCGCTCGGCCAGCGCGGCGTGCAGGTCGGCGCGGCTGACGCCGACGCGCTCGCTCGGCGTGGGAGCGGGCGCGGCGGGCTGCTTGTGCGGATAGCGCCGGCCGGCCAAGCGGTTGAACAGCAGCGCCGCCGCCAATAGCAGCAGCGAGTTGAGCAGCACCGGGTGCCAGACGAAGCCGTAGCCCAATCGGGTTACGGCAGGCCCGCCCAGCACCGCGGTCAGCGCCACCGCGCCGCTGGGCGGGTGCAGGCAGCGCAGCGGAAACATCAGCGCGATGGCGATGGCCGCCGCGATGCCGGCGGCGAGGGCCGGGTCGCCTATCAGCCGGGCGCAGCTGACGCCGACCAGCGCGGCGCACAGATTGCCGCCGATGAGGGACCAGGGCTGGGCCAGCGGGCTGGCGGGCACGGCGAACAGCAGCACCGCGGAAGCGCCCATCGGCGCGATGAACCACGGGTTGGGCTCGCCCAGCGCGCGGTGGCAGACCCAGGCGGTGGCGATCAGGCCGAAAGCCGCGCCCAGGCTGCCGGCCAGCCGATCGCGTCGGCTGGTGACGATGGCCTGCGGCCAGAAGCCGCGCAGCCAGGCGCGCAATTGTCGATGCAGGTTTTCCATTGCGCGGCTGCCGGGAGCGTCCCGGCGTGGTGGGGGTGGCCGAATATATATCATATTGTGATGTATATTGCCGAGCCCGCCGGGCTCAAGTATAAATATCATGTTGTGATATATATTCGAGATCAGACATGATGGAGCAAGTCGCCGAGCCGGCCGCCGGCATGGACAAGCGGCAGTATGAAGCGTTGTCGGAATTCCGCTACCAGTTGCGGCGCTTCCTGCACTTCAGCGAGAACGCGGCCCGGGCGGAGGGACTGACGCCGCAGCAATACCTGCTGTTGCTGCACGTGCGCGGCGTGCCGGGCCGTGATTGGGCGACGGTGGGCGAGCTGGCCGAGCGGCTGCAGATCCAGCATCACGGCGCGGTGGCGTTGCTGACCCGTTGCGAGGAGCAGGGCCTGGCGGCGCGGCGCAAGAGCGAGCATGACCGCCGCCAGGTGGAGGTGCATCTGACCGCGGCCGGCGAGGGCTTTCTCGCGCGGCTGGCGGCGCGGCACGAGGCGGAGCTGCGCTCGCTGCGCGACGTGTTCCGGGTGTCGCGCATCACCGCCTTCAATGATGGGGACGGCGGACGATGAACGCGGCGAGACGCGATTACTCGGTGGACCGGCGGCTGCTGCCGATGTCCGGCATGGCCTTGCTGATCGGCGCGGTCAGCACCGCCGCCGCGGTGGTCCTGCTGGACCTGATCCGCCTGTGCACCAATCTGTTCTATTACCAGACCCTGTCGCTGGCCGAGCGCGCGCCGGCCGGACACGCGCTGGGGCCGTGGGCGATCGCCGCGCCGGTGGCGGGCGGCCTGCTGGTGGGCCTGATCGCGCGCTACGGCAGCGACAAGATCCGCGGCCACGGCATTCCGGAAGCGATGGAAGCCATCCTGTTCGGCCAGAGCCGGATGTCGCCCAAGGTGGCGTTGCTCAAGCCCTTGTCATCCGGCATCGTCATCGGCAGCGGCGGGCCGTTCGGCGCGGAAGGCCCGATCATCATGACCGGGGGCTCGCTGGGCTCGCTGCTGGCGCAGCGTCTGCATCTGACCGCGGCGGAGCGCAAGACGCTGCTGGTGGCCGGCGCCTGCGCCGGGATGACCGCCGTGTTCGGCACGCCGGTGGCGGCGGTGCTGCTGGCGGTGGAGCTGCTGTTGTTCGAACTGCGTCCGCGCAGCCTGCTGCCGGTGGCGCTGGCCTGCGCTTGCGCCGGCTTCCTGCGCACGTTGTGTTTCGCCGCCGGGCCGTTGTTTCCGCTGCATACCCCGCCCGCCACGCTGGCGGCGCTGGGCTCCTGCCTGTTGGCCGGGCTGGCCTGCGGCGGTCTGGCGGCCTTGCTGACCTGGGGCTTGTACCGGGTGGAGGATGGTTTCGGCAAGCTGCGGCTGCACTGGATGTGGTGGCCGGCGCTGGGCGGCCTGGTCGTCGGCATCGGCGGCTGGCTGCAGCCGCGCGCGCCGGGCGTGGGCTACGACGTGATCGGAGACCTGCTGAACAGCCGGCTGCTGCTGGAGGCGGCGCTGGCCCTGCTGGCGGTGAAGGCCGTGATCTGGCTGCTGGCCTTGGGCTCCGGCACTTCGGGCGGGGTGCTGGCGCCGCTGCTGATGCTGGGGGCCGGCCTGGGCGCGGCGCTGGCGCCGGCGTTGCCGGGCGGCTCGCCGGAGTTGTGGGCGCTGGCCTGCATGGCCGGAGTGTTGGGCAGCGCGCTGGGCGCGCCCATCACCGCCATCGTGTTCGCGTTCGGCCTGACCGGCGACGGTTCGGCGCTGCTGCCGCTGACGCTGACCACCGTGGTCGCCTGCGGCGTGACGGCGCTGGCGCTGAAGCGCTCGATCATGACCGAGAAAATCGCCCGCCGCGGCCTGCACATCCACCGGGAATACAGCGTCGATCCGCTGGAGCGGCTGCAGGTGGCGGACGTGATGACGCGCGAGGCCGTGGCGATAGACGGCGCGACGCCGGCGGCGGACGCCTGGGGGACATTCTTCGGTCCGCGCGGCCACAACGGCTATCCGGTGCTGCGCGACGGCAGGGTGGTGGGCTTGCTGCTGCGCAGAAGGCTGCAGGGGGCGGAGGCCAGCCGGCAGCCCTGCGTCATCTGGTCCGAACCCTTGTCGCCGTCCCAGGTGTTGCTGGCCGGCATGAGCGCCCGCCACGCCGCCGGACGGATGGCGCAGCTGGGGTTCAGCCGCCTGCCGGTGGTGGACGGCCCGGATAGCATGCGGCTGATCGGCGTGGTGTCGCTGCGCGATCTGCTGGCCAACAGCCATGTGCTGCTGCATGAGGAAACGGTCAGGGAGCGCCTGCGGTGAGCAGCTGCGAGTGGTTTTCGCTGCCGCTGGGCGACGGCCTGTGCGCCCAGCCGCTGCTGGACGACCTGCTGGCCGACTTCGCCGCGCGGCCGGCTGTCGACGGGCAGGCGCTGTTGTTGCTCAGGGAGACGGACGGGCGGCTGCAGTGCGAGCTGACGGCGTATTTCACTCCGGCCGCGGCCTCATTCGCCCGCGCCTGGGGCGCGCGTCCCTGTCTTCGCCCCAGCCCCGACAATCTGGAGCGGCTGGCGGGCGATGCCGGCTGGCGCGCGCGCTGGTTCGGATAGCGCCGGCCGGATAAGGCCAAAATGGCGCGGGCGCCGGGATGGCCCGCGTTCAAGCGGCGCGAGCCCGGCCCGCCGTCCGCGCCGCAGCGCGAGGAGCGCGAGGAGCGCGGCGGCCATCAGCAGGGCGGACACGGCGAAGACCGCGCGGGTGGCCCAGGCGACGGCTTCCGGCCGCGCGTCGGCGATCGGCCCGCCGGCCGCGGCGGCGAAGACGGCGCCCAGCGCCGCCGCACCGGTCACCAGGCCGAGGTTGCGCGCCAGATTGAGCAGGCCTGAGACCAGGCCGCGCCGGTCGGCCGGCTGTCCGGCCATGACCAGAGCGTTGTTGGCTGCCTGGAATAGCGCGTAGCCGACGGTCAATGCCGCCAGCGGAGCCAGATAGCCGGCGACGCCCAGTGAGGCGGGCAGGGCGGCGAGGAGCGCTGCGCCGGCCAGCATCGCGGCCAGGCCGGCCAGGCTGACGCGCTTCGCGCCGAAGCGGTCGGCCAGGCGTCCGGCCGGCACGCCCGCCAGCATGGAAATCGCGGGTCCCATAGACATGGCCAGGCCCGCGCCCATCGCGTCCAGCCCCAGCGCGCGCGACAGATGGAAGGGGCCGACCACCAGAGTGCCCATCATCACCGTGGCCACCAGCGCCGCGGCGATCAGCGGGCCGCTCAGCGCCGGATCGCGCAGCATGGCTATCCGCACCAGCGGGGCCGCGCCGCGCGCTTCCACCCGGAGGAAGGCGGCGACGCCGATGGCCGCCGCCAGCAGCCAGGCCAGGTTCTGCGGGCCGAAGCGGCCGCGCCCCAGCGTCATCGCCAGCGCGTAGGCGGACAGCGTCAGCGCCAGCAACAGCGCGCCGGCGTAATCGAAACGGGATGCCCGCGCCGTCGGCGCGTCGGCCGGCAGGCTGCGCCGCGCGAGCAGGAAGACGGCTGCGCCCAGCGGCGCGTTGAACAGGAAGATCGCCGGCCAGCCCCAGGCGGCGATCAGCGCGCCGCCCAGCGAAGGGCCGAGCGCGGTGCCGACGGCCGACATGCTGCCCAGCCAGCCCATCGCGCGGCCGGTTTGCGCCTTGGGCGCGACGTCGGCGACGAAAGCCATCGCCAGCGTCAGCATCGCCGCGGCCCCCAGGCCCTGCAGCGCGCGCGCCGCCAGCAACCCGCGGAAGGAAGCCAGTCCGGAGGCCAGCGAGGCGAGGCTGAATAGCAGGATGCCGGCCAGCAGCAACCGGCGCTTGCCGATCAGATCTCCCAGCCGGCCGACGCCGACGACCAGCGAGGTGACGGCGAGCAAGTAGGCCAGCACCACCCATTGCACTTGCTGGAAGGAGACGCCGAAGGCGCGGGCCAGCTCCGGCAGGGCGACGTTGGCGATGCTGGTGCCCAGCGAGGACAGCAGCACGCACAGCGACAGGCAGGCCAGCGCGCCGCGCTGGCTGGAATGCGTGATGTTCAATCGAATGCTCCATGAGGTTTGCGATGGAGCGGGCGGCGATTGGCCGTCCGCGCCTTGTCCATGTCCGCAGCCTATGCCGGCGCGAGGTATGGCGGAAGACGCGTGGTATGCACTTGATAGCTGCATATGACGCCATGCCTGGCCGTGCTATGGTGGACGGATGAGCACTCCCGATCTGAACCTGCTGATCACCCTGAACGCGTTGCTGGCCGAAGGCAGCGTGGCCGGCGCCGCGCGCCGGCTGGGCTTGAGCCCGTCCGCGATGAGCCGCGCGCTGGCGCGGCTGCGCGCGACGATGGGCGATCCCCTGCTGGTCCGCGCCGGGCGCGGCCTGGTGCCGACGCCGCGGGCCCTGGCGCTGCGCGAGCGGATCGGCCCGCTGCTGGGCGAGGCGGAAGCGGCTTTGACGCCGGCGCGGGAGCTGGACCTGTTCGCGCTGGAGCGCACCTTCACCTTGCGCACCAGCGATGGTTTCGTCGAGAACTTCGGCCCCCGCCTGATCGCGCGGGCGGCCCGGGAAGCGCCGGGCGTGCGTTTCCGCTTCGCGCTCAAGGCCGACAAGGACAGCGCGCCGCTGCGCGACGGCAGCGTGGATCTGGACACCGGCGTGGTGGGCGCGTCGGCCGGGCCGGAGCTGCGGGTGAGGATGTTGTTCCGCGACCGCTTCGTCGGCGTGGCGCGCGCCGGGCATCCGCTGCTGGACGGCGAGATCAGCGCCGAGCGCTACGCCGCTGCCCGGCATGTCTGCATGTCGCGCAGCGGCCAGGAGCGGGGGCCGATAGACGCGGCATTGAAGGCGTTGGGTTTGCGGCGCAACGTCGCCACCCTGGTTGGCGGCTTCACCGCGGCGCTGGCGCTGGCGCGCGCCACCGATCTGGTGGCCTCGGTGCCGGAGCGGCATACCGGCTTTCTGCGCGACGGCATGCAGAGCTTTCCGCTGCCGGTGTCGGTGCCCGGCATCGTCATCTCCATGATCTGGCATCCGCGGCATGACGCCGATCCCGCCCACCGCTGGCTGCGCGGCTGCGTCAAGGCGGCATGCGGCGATGGATGGGACGCGACCGGAGACGGCGGCGCGGAGGACTAGAGGCCGGAACGCCGCCAAGCGTCCCGGCCGCCGTCAGCCAGAGGCCCGCTTGTGCACGTCGTGGGTGACGAAGGGCCGTTCCGGCGACGGCATGCTCAGCCATTCCGGGTGGGCGAGGGTGGCGCGGATGTCGGCCAGGCCGCTAGCCCAGTGCTCGCGCATGGTGCGGGCGCCGAACTGGTAGTCCTTGTAGTGGCCTTCGCCGGGCTTGTCCTGGTAGATCAGGTGGATCACGTTGAACAGGCGGTCGCAGGCTTGCCCGGCGGCGTGGCGGTAGGCCGGGCTGTCGCGCGCGGCTTCCGGCACCAGCGCCATCACCTCGCGCAGCAGCTGGCGGTATTGCTGGCTCTCCCGCATGTAGTCGGTGATCATCCGCGTGCGGCTGGAGAACTGGATGTCCTTCTGCCTGAGCGCGACCAGCGACAGGTCGGACGGCACCTCGCCGCGCGCGCTCCACAGGTCCACCTGGAACACCAGCGAGTGCTTGCGCGGCCGCTCGCTCAGCACCGGCTGCAGCGGCGTGTTGGACACCATGCCGCCGTCCCAGTAGTACTCGCCGTCTATCTCTACCGCCGGAAAACCGGGCGGCAGCGCGCCGGACGCCATGAAGTGCTCGGCGCGCAGCCGCTGGCGGGTGTTGTCGAAATAGACGAAATTGCCGCTTTTCACGTTCACCGCGCCCACCGATACCCGCATTTCGTCGCTGTCGTTGATGCGGTCGAAGTCCGCCAGCCGCTCCAGCGTGTCCTTCAGCGGCGAGGTGTCGTAAAAGCTGGCGGTGCCGCCGTCGCGGGGCGGCAGCGGCGGGCGCGGCTGGAAGAAGCCGTTCTGGCCTTCGATCAGCGCGCGCCAGGCTTCCAGGCCGTTCAGCCAGCCTTGCAGCGGCGGCGGCAGCGCCTGGGCGTCGTCCAGCAGATTGTGCGGAGTCGGCGGCAGCAGCGGCTGGCGGCTGATGGTGTGCCAGAACTGTTCCAGCCGCTCGGCGCGCTTCCCCGGCGGATTGCCGGCGATGACGGCGGCGTTCAGCGCGCCGATGGAGATGCCGGCCACCCAGTTGGGATGCAGATCGGCCTCCGCCAGCCCCTGGTAGACGCCGGCCTGGTAGGCGCCGAGCGCGCCGCCGCCCTGCAGCACCAGCGCCACCACCTGGTAGCGGTGGTCCGGCGGCAAGGCTGGGCTGCGGTAGGGCGAGGCGTCGGCGTGGCAGGCCGGATTGAGCTTGTCCTTCGCCATGCGCGCTCCTTATTGCATGAACCAGCCGTGGCTGACGACGAAGGACTGGCCGGTGAGGGCCGCGCTGGGGAAGGCGGCCAGGAACAGCGCGGTCTGGGCCACGTCGTCCACGGTGGTGAACACGCCGTCCACGGTATTGCCCAGCATCACCCGCTTCACCACTTCCTCCTCGCTGATGCCCAGCTCCTTCGCCTGCTCCGGAATCTGCTTGTCCACTAGCGGCGTGCGCACGAAGCCGGGGCAGATCACGTGGGAGCGCACATTGTAGGGCGCGCCTTCCTTGGCCAGCACCCGGGCCAGGCCCAGCAGCGCGTGTTTGGCGGCGACATAGGCCGATTTCAGCGGCGAGGCCTCGTGCGAGTGCACCGAGCCCATGTAGATCACCACGCCGCCGCGCTTGTCCTTGTACATGTGCTGCAGCGCGGCCTTGGTGGTGAGGAAGGCGCCGTCGACGTGTATCGCCTGCATCTTCTTCCAGTCGGCGAAGCTGTAGTTGACGATGGGATTGACGATCTGGATGCCGGCATTCGACACCAGGATGTCCAACTGGCCGAAGGCGTCCACCACCTGCTGGGTGCCCTGGTTGACCGCGTCCTCGCTGGTGACGTCCATCGCCACGCCTATCGCCTTGCCGCCGGCGGAGGCGATCTCGTCGGCGGTCTTGCGCGCGGCGTCCAGGTTGATGTCGGCGATGGCCACCGCCGCGCCTGCGCGGGCGTAGACCAGCGCGATCTCCTTGCCTATGCCGCTGGCGGCGCCGGTGATCAGGGCGACTTTTCCGTTCAATTGCATGGCGCTTCTCCTGTCGTTTCTGGAAGGGGAACAACTGGCAATACCGGGTCGGAGACGCGGCGTCTGGCCGCCCTCCGGGCAATCGAGGCTTACTGGTACGAGGCCGCTCGGCGGGATGAGTTCCCCCGCGGACCGGCGGAGGCTTTTAGATATAGCCGAAGCGGTGGACGGCGTCGAGCATGACAATGGGGTGTTTTGTCGTCGGCGCTCACGCCGGGTCCGCTTGAGCCAGCCAGCGGCAGAAGGCGGCGACGGCTGGGTGGTTGTCGCGCGTTTCCGGCACGTAGGCGAAGTAGCGCCAGTCTTCCAGCCGCGGGCCGGAAAACGGCTGCACCAGCCGGCCGCTGGCCAGATCGTCGGCGATCAGCCGGCTGGGGCCCAGCGCCACGCCCAATCCGTCCAGCGCCGCCTGCAACGTCAGGTAGAAGTGCTCCAGCGTCAGGCTGGCCGCCGGCTGCAAGCCGGACGCGCCGGCGGCGTCCAGCCACTGCGGCCAGAATTCCGGGCTGCCGGCGGTGTGCAGCAGGGTGTGGCGGGACAGGTCGGCCGGCGAGGCGATAGGCAGCCGTTCCAGCAGGCCTGGGCTGCACACCGGCAGCCGGCTTTCCTGCAGGAATTCGTGGGCGATGAAGCCGGGCAGCGCCTGCGGGCCGCCGCGTATCGCCACCTCGAAGCTGTCGGCCAGCTGGGCGATGGGCTCGCTGGAGGTGGTCAGCTTCACCTCCACGTGCGGGTGCTGCAACTGGAACCGGGACAGCCGCGGAATCAGCCAGCGCAGCGTGAAGGTGGCCGGCGCGTTCACCCGCAGCGGCAGCGGCCCGCGCCGCAGCCTGGCGCTGGCGGTCTCTATCCGCTCCAGCGCCGCGCGGACGTCGGCGAGGTAGTCGCGGCCGGCGTCGGTGAGCCGCACCTGGCGGTGGCGGCGCTCGAACAGCCGCGCCCCCAGCCATTCCTCCAGCAGGCGGATCTGCCGGCTGACCGCGCCGTGGGTGACGTGCAGCAGCTCGGCGGCTTCGCTGAAGCTTTGGCGGACGGCGGCGGCCTCGAACGCGCGCAAGGCGTTCAGCGGCGGGAGGTCTCGTTTCATTCGTGTGAGTTTTCCTGACATGAAAAGCCAGAATAAGTCGTTTGTCCATCGGCCGGCAAGTTGCGTAAGGTGTTGTCGCAACAGCATCAATTTTCACTTCTGGAGAAACGCATGAACAAGGTGATCGTGACGGGCGCGCAATGGGGCGACGAGGGCAAGGGGCGGATCGTCGATCTGCTGGCCGAGACGGCGGACTGCGTGGTGCGTTTCAACGGCGGCCACAACGCCGGCCACACGTTGGTGGTGGGCGGCAAGACCTGGAAGCTGGCCTTGCTGCCCTGCGGCCTCTTGCGCGGCAAGCTCGGCGTGATCGGCAACGGCGTGGTGGTGGACCCGCAGGCGCTGCTGGCCGAGATCGACCGCATCGCCGCCGAGGGATTGGCGATCGGGCCGGACCAGCTGGCCGTCGCCGACAACGCCACCTTGCTGTTGCCGTCCCACATCGCGCTGGACGCGGCGCAAGAGGCGGCGCGCACCCAGGCCATCGGCACCACCGGCCGCGGCATCGGGCCGGCTTTCGAGGACCGGGCCGGCCGGCGGGCGATCCGGCTGGCCGATCTGGCCGATCCGGCGGTTTTGCGCGGGCGGCTGGAGGAGACGCTGCGCTACCACAACGCGGTGCTGGCCGCGCTGGGGCGGCCGGTTTTCGAGCTGGAGCCGATGCTGGCGGCGCTGCTGGGGCAGGCGCGCCGCATCCTGCCTTATCTGCGGCCGGCGTGGAAGCTGCTGAACGAGGCCGACGAGGCCGGCCGGCGCATCCTGTTCGAAGGCGCGCAGGCGATGCTGCTGGACGTCGATCACGGCACTTATCCCTTCGTCACCTCATCCGGCACCGGGCCGGCGCAGGCGGCTTCCGGCTCCGGCCTGGGCAGCGCCGCGCGCGGCCACGCGCTGGGCGTGTGCAAGGCCTACGCCACGCGGGTGGGCGGCGGGCCGTTCCCCACTGAGCTGGACGATGCGATAGGCGACCGCCTGCGCGAGCGCGGCGGCGAGTACGGCACCAACACCGGCCGGCCGCGCCGCTGCGGCTGGCTGGACGCGGCCTTGCTGCGCCAGAGCGTGCGGGTGGGCGGCATCGCCAGCCTGGCGCTGACCAAGCTGGACGTGCTGGACGGCATGGACGAGCTGAAGATCTGCGTCGGCTATCGGCTGGACGGCGTTCTGCGGGGCGATTATCCGGCGGGGCTGGCCGAGCGCGGCCGGATCGAGCCGGTGTACGAGACGCTGCCGGGCTGGCGGGAAAGCACCCGCGGCGCGCGCAGCCTGGACGCGCTGCCGGAGCAGGCGCGCGCCTATGTGCGGAGAATCGCGGAGCTGGCCGGCGCGCCGGTGTCGCTGATCTCCACCGGCGCCGAGCGCGACGATGTGATCCTCCTGGCTGATCCGTGGACGCTGGGCGGCTGAGCCCGGCGGCTTAGCCGCCGGCGTCCAGATAGAAGCGGATGCGCCGCCGGGTTAGCTCGTCGCGCTGGGCGGAGATGGCGTTCCACAGGCAATCCACTTGCCTGGGATGGCTGGCGGCGTAGCGGCGCGAGACCGGCAGGAAGTAGGGTTTGGTGCTGATGGGCAACGCCAGCTTGCGCACCGGCAGCGCCGGATTGCGCGCCAGGTAGGCGTCGCCCAGCGTCTCGTGCACCGCGTAGGCGTCGATGCGCTTGCCGGCCAGCTTGTCGAAGTTCTGCGCCACGCTGTTGGCGGTTTCCGCCGGGATGCCCAGCCGCTGCAGATCTGTGTTGATCGACCAGCCGGCGTTGGCGCCGACGCTGCGGCGCAGATGGGACAGCTTCTTGCCGTCCCAGCCGACGTCGCTGTCGCGGCGCACGTAGAGCGCGTAACTGAGCGTGGCCAGCCGCCGCGCCTCGTCCGGTTTGCCGCCTTGCAGCGGAAAGGCGGCGTAGGCGGCGCGCTCGGCGGTGTAGGAAAGCATCATCACGGCGTCCAGCGTGCCGTGCTCCAGCTCCTTCAGCAGCCGCGCGCCAGGCAGCAGGCGAATATCGGCCTTCAGCCGGCAACTGCGCGCGGCCGCCTGCACCAGCTCCACCGACAGGCCGGGACGGCGCGGGTCCAGCGTGTCATTGCCCATCTTGTAGGGCGGAAAGGCCTGATCGCCTATGCCCACCGTCAGCGTTTCCCCGACGGCGGCGACGCTGAGGCCGCAAGCGAACAGCAGAATCAATGGTTTCATGCCGGGAAGCCTACCCTTCGGACATTATCGTCAATGTAACGTTTTGGGTCTTGTTAGGATAGTCCGCCAGGCAGGAAGGCATGGCGGCTGGCTTGCGGCGGCTTGCTCGGGTAGGCTGGAAGCTTTCCATGCCGGGGGCATGAGAGCATGCCTCCGGTCTTAATTCAAATAAGGAAACGCATCGTGCAAATGCCGAAACTGGGAGTGGGCACCTTCCGCCTGAAAGAACAGCAGGCCGAGGAGTCGGTGACGATGGGCCTGGAGCTGGGCTACCGCCACATCGACACTGCGCAGATCTACCGCAACGAGGCCGATGTCGGCCGCGCCATCGCCAAGGGCGGCGTGCCGCGCGGCGAACTCTACGTCACCACCAAGATCTGGACCGACAAGTTCGGCCAGGGCAAGCTGATTCCCAGCCTGCGCGAGAGCCTGGACAAGCTGGGCCTGGACCAGGTGGACATGACGCTGATCCACTGGCCGTCGCCCAAGGACGAGGTGCCGATGGCGGTGTACATGGAGCAGCTGGCGGAGGCGAAGCAACTGGGGCTGACGCGTGAGATCGGCGTGTCCAACTTCACCATCGCCCACCTGCGGCAGGCCATCGCGGCTGTCGGCGCCGACGCCATCGGCACCCACCAGCTGGAAGTGCATCCCTATCTGCAGAACCAGAAGGTGCGCGCCTTCTGCCGCGAGCACGGCATCGCGCTGACCGGCTACATGCCTCTGGCCTACGGTCGCGTTGTCAGCGATCCGGTTCTGCAGGCCATCGGCCAGAAGCATGGCGCGACGGCGGCTCAGGTGGCCTTGGCCTGGCAGCTGCGGCAGGACATCGCGGTGATTCCGTCGTCCACTAAGCGGGCCAATCTGGCGGCCAATCTGGACGCGCTGAAGCTGCGGCTGGATGAGGACGACATGACGCGCATCGCCCGGCTGGAAGACGGCGGCCGCATCGCCAACCCGGACTTCGCGCCAGCCTGGGACGCCTGATCCATCGCTCGCCGCGCGGAGTACAATGGCGGTTTTCGCCCCGCGCGGCGTTTTGTGGATGAAGAGCAATGAGCGAAGAGCTGAAGATCGAGGACTTGGTGGTGGGCGAGGGCAAGGAGGCGGTGCGCGGCGCGCTGATCACCAGCCATTACACCGGCTGGCTGGAGGATGGCAGCAAGTTCGACTCTTCTGTCGACAAGGGCCGGCCGTTCCAGTGCGTGATCGGCACCGGCCGCGTGATCAAGGGCTGGGACCAGGGGATGATGGGCATGAAGGTGGGCGGCAAGCGCAAGCTGTGGGTGCCGGCGCATCTGGCCTACGGCGAGCGCCAGATCGGCGACCGCATTCCGGCGAATTCCAATCTGGTGTTCGAGATCGAGTTGCTGGAAGTGCTGACGCGGGATGATTGATCAAGCTGCGAGCGCAGCGAGAGGCTCATTCGAGTCAATTTAAAGTGGATGTTTCGTAGAGCCCGCTGCGCGGACGATGATTAGGGCGGTTCCGCCCGCGCTACGGGCAAGAGGGCTGCCCGGCCAGCCCTCTTGCAACTCCAGGCCGCCCCTGCAGACCGCGATTTCCGCCCGGAAAGCCAAGGGCAAGGCGCTGGCAAACTCGGCGCGCGCTAACGTCGCGCGCCTCAAACAGTCGCCAGCTTAAAACCTTGCCCTCGACTTTTCGGACGGCGCGTCCTGAAAGGGGAAATGGGGCGCGTCGCATGGATTGGAGCTTCGGGAGCCCAAGCCGCGCAGCGCGGGTTCGCCAGCGGCGATGCCCGCGGCCGGATGGTGCGCGGCATCGGGAGTCGAGCATGAAAAGAGGCCCATTTGGGCCTCTTGTCGTTTCCGCCGCCCATCAATAACCGATGTTCTTCACCGCCTGCGGGCCCAGCCGCTGGCACAGCTGCATCAGGTACAGGCTGTCCGGACCGACGCGGACGTTGGCCGAGTCCACCGCGCCCAGCTTGGGCGGCACCGGCACGCCTTGGGCGTCCGGCACATTGGGCGTCAGCGCGCCGCTGCTGCCTATCGCCCAGTTGGTCGCGCCCGGCGGCGCGGCGATGGCCAGTTGATCCGCCTTGGCATTCCACGCCACGGCCCAACCGATGCTCCAGCCGTGGCCGCTGCCGTCGGCGCCGCGGTTGCCCAGCGCGATGGCGCCGCTGACGTCGGCGTTGTCCACCAGCAGGCCGGTGGCCCAGCGCTGGTGCGGCTCGATATTGCCGCAGGCCTCGGCGCGGCCGCTGAAGTTCAGCAGCACGTTGGGGCCGCCGGCCTGGGCCTGGGTGGCGTAGTAGAACGATTTCTTGCTGCCGTTGGACGCGCTGCGGTCCACCAGCACCTGGCTGCCGGCGATGCTGAACTCGAATGCCTTGGCGCCGGAGCAGTCGACATTGTTGTGGTCGTGGCTCAGCACCACTTTTTTCAGCGTCAGCCGCCGCCCCTGCTTGCCGACCACCACGCCGCCGGTGAAGTTGTGCGCCTGGATGTCGCTGAGCCAGCCGTCGGCCAGATTGTCCAGATTGGCCACCGCGTAGTCGGTTCCGCTGCCGCGCGGCTGGCCTTCCAGCGCCAGATGCTCGGCGCCGATCTGGCCGGCGATGCCGCTGGCCGCGTATTTCTGCACGCTGCCGCCATTCGTCCCCAGATAGCCGCTGTCGAAGGAGTCGGACAGCGGGATGTCCAGCGCCAGCTGCGATCCCTTCACCGCGGTGACCGTGCGCAGCCAGATTTCGTTGTTGTTGCCGGCGTTGATCCAGGTTTGCGGCTTGCCGTCGCGGACCAGCTGATCCATGGCCATGAAGCGTATCCATTCGGCGCTGGCGCGGCGGCGGATCATCACCGCGTCGCCGGGCTTGAAGCCGGAGGCGTCGGCAACGTGGATCACGCTGGCGCCGGAGGGCAGATAGCCGTCGGCGATGGCGGCTGCGGCGCCGGCCGGCGTCAGGCTGGCGCTCGCGCCGCCCAGGCTCAGCATGGCGTGGCCGGCGCCTTGCGCCTTCAGCACGGTGCCGCCCGCGCCGGAACCGCTGCCGCGCAGCACCACGCCGTCGCTGGCCAGCTGGATCGGCGATTCGAGCAGGAAGGCGCCGGGGGCCAGCAGCACCGCGCCGCGCACGCCGTTCACCGCCGGCAAGGCCGCCACTTTGGCGATAGCGGCCTGGATGTTGGCGAGGTCGCTGGCGGCATTGCCGCTGGGTTTGACCGTCGCCTTCACCGGCGCGGCCGGCAGCGCGACGCCGCCGCCCATGTAGCCGGCGCTGGAGAAGTCCATGATGCGGTCGCCGTTGCTGTTCAGCGGCGCATAGGCGAGGCCGCCCTGGCCATCGTCCTTCACCCAGCGGCTGCGCGCGGTTTCCTTGCCCCACAGCGCCTGGCAGGACTGGGCGAAGGCGTCATGGCGGATGGCCTGGAGCGGCGCGGCTGCGGCGGCCTGGCAGGCGAGCGCGGCGGCAGTGGCGAGCGCCAGCCGCTTGATCGAATGCTTCATTGCTGAGGGTTTCCTGTCTGCGTTGAATGGAAGGCGGAGGCGCGGGTGGTCTTGATTATTTTTAAGGCATATTGATAGCACGCAGTATATGCAAGCGTCTGTTACGAGATGGCGGCCGTATGTAAAGACTGGCCTTCGATACAGGGCAAAAAAAAAGCCCCGGCCACAAGGGCGCGGGGCAAGTGGTGAAACGCGGGTCGAGAAACTCAGTGAGCCTGGCTGGTGTCGGCGACGCGGCTGGGCCTGGGCGCCAGCCAGATCGCGCAAGCGGCGACGACGAAGGACAGCCCCGCCAGCCAGAAGATCTGGTTGGTGGACAGCATGATGCTTTGCGCCTGCAGCGTCTGTTCGATCACGCCCCAGGCCGCGCTGTCGGACAGGCCGCCGCCTTGCAGCGCGCGCAGCGCGTCGCCGCCGCCGTCCACCATGCCGGCCAGCTCGGCGTGGTTGTAGCTGGCCTTGTCGTCCCAGGCGGTGGTGACCAGCGAGGTGGCGAAGGCGCCGGACAGCGTGCGCATGAAGCTCATCAGGCCGGCGGCCGAGGCCACTTCCGCCGGCTCCACGCTGGCCAGCGCCAGGCCGGTCAGCGGCACGAAGAAGAAGGGCATGCCCAGCCCCTGGAACAGCAGCGGCAGCGCCACTTGCCAGAAGCCCATGTCGGTGGTGGAGAAGCTGCGGTACAGGGTGACGCAGCCCAGCCACATCACGCCGCAGAACACCAGCTTGCGCGGATCCATCCGCGAGGACAGCTGGGCGGCGATCGGCGCCGCCATCACCGCCAGCACGCCGCTCATCGCGGTGGCGTAGCCGGCCTGGGTGGCGGTGTAGCCCATATAGGCTTGCAGCCACTGCGGCGTCAGCACGGTGGCGCCGAAGAACGAGCCGAACGCCAGCGAGATGGTCAGCACGCTGGCCCAGAAGCCGCGGTGGCGGAACACCCTGAGGTCGACGATGGGCTGGGCGTCGGTCAACTCCCAGATCAGGAAGGCGGCGAAGCCGACCAGCGCCACGATGGCCATGCCGACGATGGCCGGCGAGGCGAACCAATCCAGCTCCTTGCCCTTGTCCAGCATCAGCTGCAGCGACGCCACCCACACCATCAGCAGCGCCAGTCCGATCACGTCTATCCGCAGCTTGAACACCTGGCTCTGGTAGCGCTTGAGCAGGTTCCAGCCCAGGAGGCCGCAGCCCAGCGCGATCGGCACGTTGATGTAGAAGATCCACGGCCAGCTGGCCTGGTCGCACAGCGTGCCGCCCAGGATGGGGCCCATGATGGGCGCCACCAGCGTGGTCATGCTCCACAGCCCTATCGCCGCGCCGGCTTTCTGTTTGGGGAAGATCTGCAGCAGCAGGGTCTGAGACATCGGCATCAGCGGGCCGCCAGCCAGGCCTTGCAGCACGCGGAACAGCACCAGCGTCTCCAGCGAGCCGGCCAGGCCGCACAGCATGGAGAACAGGCCGAACAGCAGCATCGAGCCGACGAACAGCCGCACGGTGCCGAAGCGCGCCGCCAGCCAGCCGGTCAGCGGCACGATGATGGCCTCGGCCACCGCGTAAGAGGTGATGACATAAGTGCCCTGGCTGGACGACACCGCCAGGCCGCCGGCGATATTGGGCACCGACACGTTGGCGATGGTGGTGTCCAGCACCACCATGAAGTTGGCGGCGGCCAACACCAGCGCCGCCAGCCACAGCATATTGCCGGTCAGCGGCCGCTGGACGCCGTCGGCCGCGGGATTCGCGCTAGACATGGCGGCCTCACTCGCTGACGTCGACGGTGGCTTCCATCGACAGCCCCACTTGCAGCGGATGGGCCTTCAGTTCGGCCGGGTCCAGCGCGACGCGCACCGGCAGCCGCTGCACCACCTTGATCCAGTTGCCGGTGGCGTTCTGCGCCGGAATCATCGCGAAGGCGGAGCCGGAGCCGCCGGACAGGCCGGCCACCTTGCCGTGGTAGACCACCTTGTTGCCGTAGAGGTCGGCGGTCAGCTCCACGGGCTGGCCGACGCGCACCTTGCTCAATTGCACTTCCTTGAAGTTGGCGTCCACATGCGCGTCCTGCAGCGGCACCACCGACATCAACGGCGTGCCGGACTGCACCCGCTGCCCCACCTGGGCCTGGCGCTTGGCCACCACGCCGTCCACCTGGGCGCGGATCACCGTGCGGGAGAGGTCCAGGCTGGCCTGATCGCGCTTGGCGCGCGCCAGCGCCACTTCCGGATTGTCGGCCACCGTGGTGTCGGCGGTCAGCGTCTGGTTGGCTTTCAGGCTGCCGACCGCGGCGCGGTAGTTGGCTTCGCTCTGGCGGCTGGCGGCTTCTGCGGCCTTCAGGCTGGCCGATGCGGTGGCGTAGGCGTTTTGCGCGTTGCTCAACTCCTCGCCGGACACCGAGCCGCTTTTCGCCAGCGTCTGGCGGCGCTGCAGGTCGAGCTTCGCGCGCTCCAGGTCGGCGCGGGCCGACGCCAGCTGCGCGGCGGAGCGGGCCTGGTCGGCGCTGCGGGCCTGGGCCTGGGCGCTCAGGCCCTCGTCGTTGGCGAAGTAGCCCTTCACCCGGCGCTCGGCGCGGGCGAGGTCGGCTTCGGCCTGGGCCAGGGCCAGCTTGGCGTCGCTGTCGTTCAGCGTCACCAGCACGTCGCCGGCCTTCACCGCCTGGGTGTCGACTACCTTCACCTGCTGGATGGTGCCGGCCACTTCGGGCGTCACCTGGGCGATCTCGGCGGCGACATAGGCGTTGTCGGTGCTGACATGGTGGGAGCCGAGCAGCGTCCAGTAGCCGCCGTAGGCGACGGCCGCGGCGGCGACGGCGCCGAACAGCAGCGTGAACAGCTTCTTGCGTTGCAGGGGATGGCCGGCGGCGGCGGGCGCCGCGGAGGCCGGCAGGGCTTGTGCGTTTTCGCTCATGGCGGGTATTCCTTGCGTGTATGTTCCCCGGCCGCCTCAGCGGGCGGCCTGTTGTTCGGTTTGCCGGTATCCGCCGCCCAATGCCTTGACCAGGGCGACGTCCAGCGAGAAGCGGCGGGCCTGCAGACTGGCCAGGCTGCGGCGGGCGGCGATCACGCTGTCTTCGGCGGTCAGCACGTCCAGGTAATTGGCGAGGCCGCCGTCGAAGCGGTTCTGGCTGACGCGGTAGGCCTCGTCGGCCGCTGTCAGCGCCTCCTGGCGCTGTTGCAGCTGCGGCGTCAGCGCGGCCTGGCTGGAGACGGCGTCGGCCACTTCGCGCAGCGCCTGGCTCAGCGTGGCGTCGTAGCTGGCGACGGCGGCGTCGTAATCGCCGCGCGCGGCGCGGTACTGGCCCTGTAGCTGGCCGCCGCGGAAGAGGGGAAGATGGATCGCGGGGCCGACGCCGGCTATGCCGGAACCGGCCTTGTCGAACAGCCCCAACCCCAGCGACTGGGCACCGACGAAGGCGGTGAGGTTGACGTTGGGGTAGAACTGGGCTTCGGCGACGTCGATACGCTTGGCCGCGGCCTCGGCGCGGAGCCGGGCGGCCGCCAGATCCGGTCGGCGGCCCAGCAGCTCGGCCGCCAGCGCGGCCGGGAGCTTCTGTTCGCGAAACAGGCCGGGGCCGGGACGGGCGATGGCCAGGCCGCGGTCTGGTCCGGCGCCGATCAGCGCCGCCAGGCTATGGCGTTGCAGGGCGATGCTTTCGTCGGCGGCGGCCAGGTCGGCGCGGGCGGCGGCCTCGCGCGATTCGGCCTGGCGCAGCACGCCGCGGGTGTCCATGCCTTGCTGCCAGCGCTGCAGCATCAGCTTGGAGGTGTGCGCGCGCACCTCCAGCGCCTGGGCGGCGGCGTCGCGCTCGGAAAACAGCCGCGCCAGCTCGGCGTAGCCGGCGGCCAGCGAGGTGGTCAGCATCAGCCTGGCCTGGGCCGCGTCGGCGCGGGCGGCGGTCAGCTCGGAGGTCGCGGCGGCCAGCGAGGCGCGGTTCTTGCCCCAGAAATCCAGCTCATAGCTGAAATCCAGCGTGGCGCGGCCGCTGGTGTTGAAGCCGGCCGGCGCCGGCATCCCGTTGTTGTAGCTTTGCTTGTCGCGGTTGATAGCCGCGTTCAGGTCCGCGCCGGGCAGCCGCGCGGCGCCGGCCTGCTGGGCCAGGCCTTCGGCGCGCTCGACGCGGGCCCGGGCGGCGGCGAGGTCGGGCGCCTGGCTCAGCGCCTCGTCCATCAGCGCGTTCAACTGCGCGTCGCCGTATTTTTTCCACCATTGCTCATTGGCCCAGACGCCGTCCGAGGCGGGCAGGCTTTGCGTATTCTGGTATTGTTGCAGCGGTTTGATCTGCGGCGCCGGGCCCATGTCCGGCGTCGTCGCGCAGCCTCCCATCAGCGCCAGCGCTGCGGAGAGGCCGGCCGCTGGCAGCGGCCGCCAGCGGAAATATGCGGTTTTCATCGTCTCTGTCCGGTAATGTTTTGATTTAACTGTACGGTACGGTATAGTTATATGGCGAGACGTGATTTCTTGTCAAGAAAATTTGAACTGTACTGTTCAGTTTTAAGGATGGATATGCGCACAAAAAGCGAAAACAAGCGCCAGGGCTTGGTGGCGGCAGCGACCGAAGTCTTCGTCGAACGCGGCTACGAGGCGGCGTCGATGTCCGAGATATCGGCCCGGGCTGGCGGCTCCAAGGCCACGCTGTACAATTATTTTCCGTCCAAGGAAGCCTTGTTCCTGGACGTGATGCGCTCGCTGACGGCGGAGCTGTCGTCGGCCTATGTCAAGCTGCAGCCGGGCGGCGACCTGGAGGAGATGCTGCGCGCTTTCGGCGTGGCCTTCCTCGATAGCCTGTTCAGTCCCCAGCTGCGCGCGCTGCACGCGATCGTGATGGGCAGCGGCAGCCGCAGCGAGGTGGGGAGGCTGTTTTACGAGAACGGCCCGAAGTCGGGCTGGACCAAGCTGGCGAATTTCATGGCGGCGGAGATGGAGGCGGGGCGGCTGCGCCAGGCGTCGCCGTGGACCGCCGCCATGCATTTCCACGGCCTGCTGCAGTCGGAATGCCAGGCGGCGATGATGACCGGCCTGATCGACGAGTTGGCGCCGGCGTCGGAGCGGCCGGGCAGGGTGGCGGACGCGGTCAGGGTGTTCCTGGCGGCCTATGGCGTGAAATGACATCGGGAAGTCCGCCGTGAGACAATGGGAAACTTATCCCACGCAGGCGCCGTCCGGCGCGAAAGGCCGCAAGATGAGTCTTCCCGATCTGTTCCCCTCGCTGTTCCGCTACAAGGCCTGGGCCGATGAAGAGCTGTACGCGCTGACGGCCCAGCTGGATGGCGAAGCCCATCCAGACAAGCGCCATCTCGTGGTCCGCATCCTCAACCACATCCACGTGGTGGACCGCATCTTCGCCGGCAATCTGACCCGTCGGCTGCACGGCTACGCCGGCACCAACACGCCGGAAACGCCGGAGCTGGCCGGCCTGCTGGCGGCTGTGCGCGAAACCGACGCCTGGTACGTCGGCTACGCCAGCGGCCTGAGCGATGCCGAACTCGCCGAGAATGTCGATTTCACCTTCACCGACGGCGGCCATGGCCGGATGAGCCGAGCCGAGATGCTGATGCAGGTGATCACCCACGGCGGCTATCACCGCGGCGCGGCGGGACGCGTGCTGGCCGAATGCGGCCTGCAGCCGCCGCGCGACCTTTACACCCGTTTCCTGCACGACACTCAGCCGGCGCGTCGGCAGCCCGGCTGAGTTGTGGCAATTACTCCACATGAAGAAGTGTCGCTGAAAATATTCTTCATGGCGAAAACATAAGGGCTTGTTACAATTGCCGCCGCCATTACGGCGGCATGCTTTTCAGATGGAGACGGAGTCCGCTCCGGCTCGCGCTGCCGCCGTCTGGCGGGCGCAGCGTGCGCGGATATGCGGTCCGGCGGCGCCGGACATTTTTCGTCTCTTCCTGGAAAGCCAGCAAGCATGTTCAAGAACTGGTCGGTCAAACAGAAAATCCTGGTCAGCGTCGCGCTGATCCTGCTCATCGCGCTGGCCATCGCCGGCACGGTGTCCACCCGCATGTTCCAGTCGGCGCTGACCGAGCGCCTGGAGCAGCATGAACTGAAGGCGACGGTGGAGGGCATACGCAACGAGCTGGACGCCTCCATCGCGCTGCCCTTGAGCCAGACCCGCCAGCTGGCCGCCAACACCTATCTCTTGGACTGGACCGCGGCCGGCGAGCCCGAGTCCGGCATCGGCCCCTGGCAGCGCTACGCCAAGGCGCTGATGCAGACTTCCGGCGCGTCCATCATCTCCTGGACCTCCGAAGCCACGCTCAACATCTACATCGATCACACTACCGTCAAGGCCGATCCCAAGGGCAACGACAAGTGGCTGGCCGACTTCCTGGCCTCCGGCCGCGACAGCCAGTTCACGCTGGGTTCGGAAACCGGCAAGCAGCAGGTGATGATGTTCGTCAACGTGCTGGCCAACAAGGGCCAGGCCGGCCACCGCGCGGTGGCGGCGCTGGGCTTCGACGTCACCCAGATGGCCGAGCGCGTGCGCAAGATGGCGGTGGGCGAGCGCGGCCAGGTCTACGTGGTGGACGCCTCCGGCCAGGTGCGGCTGCACCGCGATCCGGCGGCGATGCAGAAGAAAACCTTGCTGGCCGACCTGCCCGGCCTGTCGGCGATCGCGCCGCAGCTGCTGAACAAGTCCGGCTTCAACCTGGCGCATTTCGACGGCCCGGGAGGCCCGACCATCGCCGCCTCCAGCTATATGCCCAACGCCGACTGGTTCGTGGTGGTGGAGATGGACGCCAATGAGGTGTATGGAGCGGTGACGCGCACCATCTGGTGGGTGGCGGCGATTGACGCGGTGGTGCTGCTGCTGTCGCTGCTGGTGATCTGGCAGGTGTCCGGCTTCATCAGCCGGCCGCTGGTGCAGCTGCGCGACGCGATGCGCGCGCTCAGCTCCGGCCACGGCGACCTGACCATGCGGCTGCCGGCCGACAGCCGCGACGAAACCGGCCAGGTGGCGGCGGCGTTCAACCAGTTCATGGAGCAGCTGCGCGGCATGTTCCAGCAGGTGCGCGAACAAAGCGGCCAGCTGCACCGCAGCGCCGGCGAGCTGGCGCGGATGACCGAGCGCTTGTCGGCCGGTTCGCGCCACAACGCCGACCTCAGCGAAACCACGGCGGCCACCATCGAGCAGCTGTCAGTCAGCGTCAGCCACATCGCCGGCAACTGCCACGGCACCGCCGAGGCGGTGCAGCAGGCCGGCGCGCTGTCGTCGCAGAGCGCGGAGGCGGTGGGCAAGGTCAGCGTCGAGATCGGCTCGGTCGCATCGTCGATGGACGAGGTGAAGACGGTGATGGAGGAGCTGGAGCGCCGCTCGGCCCAAGTGGGCAGCATCGCCGGCGTGATCAAGGACATCGCCGACCAGACCAATCTGTTGGCGCTGAACGCGGCGATCGAGGCGGCGCGCGCCGGCGAGCAGGGCCGCGGCTTCGCGGTGGTGGCGGACGAGGTGAGGAAGCTCGCCGAGCGCACCAGCCAGGCCACGGTGGAGATCGACGACATGGTCGGCGGCATGCAGCAGGGCTCGGGCCAGGCGCGCGAGCGCGTGGCGAAGACCTACGGCGCGGTGCAGGGCGGCGTGGAACTGGCCGAGGAAGCGCAGCGCCAGATCGCCGAAATCCAGTCCAGCATGCAGCTGGTGGTGCGCCAGGCGGCAGAGATCCGCGACGCCGCCAGCGAGCAATCCAAGGCCACCGAGGACATGGCGCGCACCGCCGAGCAGATGTCGTCGCAGGCGCTGCAGTCGGACTCCGAGATCGGCCGCGCCGGCCAGGTGGTGGCCGACCTGGAGCGCTTGTCGCAGTCGCTGGAGGGCGTGGTGTCGCGCTTCAAGCTGTAAGAATCTGCTAACGATCTTCTGCCCGTTTTTTAGGCTTGGCTGGTCAGAAACCGCGTATCCGATGCGCCACCAGTCCCTTCAAACCTGACGGGACCCGGCGGGTAGCCGAAGGCCAGGCTTGCAGGGTGGCTTTTAGGGGGAGGGGATGTTTGGCCAAGCAAATATCCCCTCCCTGCTGGCCGGGCAGCCCCGGCTATGAAAATCATTATCCGCGTAGCGGATTCACAACCATGAAGATCGTAGACAGGTTGCGGGAGGGGGAAAGGTTCAGCCCTCCCTTTGCCGCGCCGCGAGGTAGTCGGCGAAAAAGTCGATGAAGGCGCGCACTTTTTCCGGCAGGTGGCGGGTGTCCGGGTAGACCGCGTACACCCCTTGGCGCGGAAAGCGCCAATCCGGCAGCAGGCTCTCCAGCGCGCCGGCGGCCACATCGTCTTTTACCTGCCAGTCCGGCAGCAGCGCCACGCCGCAGCCCTGGCGCGCGAAGTCCAGCAAGGCGCCCGAGGTGTCGGCGGTTACGCGCGGCGCGTCGCCGGCGTCCAGCATCGCCTCGCCATTTTGTCCCGTCAGCTTCCAGCGCAGCGGCGCCGCCAGCCGGCTGTGCGCCAGCCAGTCGGCGCGGGAAAGGTCGTCCACGCTTTCCACTTGCTTTCCGGGCTGCGCCAGATAGCCGGGCGACGCCACCGGCCAGATGTCGAATTCCTCCAGCAGCCGCGCGCGGTAGCTGGAGTCGCTCAGCGAGCCCAGCCGGATCGCCACGTCCACCTGTTGAGAAATCAGGTCGGCATGCCGCGACGACGACTCCAGCCGCACCGTCAGCCGCGGATGCAGCCGGGAGAAGGCCGCCAGCGCCGGAATCACCCGGCGGCGGCCGTATTCCGGCGTGGTGCTCACGCTTAGCGTGCCCTGCAGGCCGCCGTGGCCGCGGCGCGCGTCGTCCATAGCCGTTTGCGCCATGCGCAGCACATGCAGGCAGTCCTGGTAGAAGCGCCGGCCGGTTTCGGTCAGCTGCAGCCGGCGCGTGCTGCGGGTCAGCAGCGCCACGCCCAGCTCGGCCTCCAGCTGTTTCAGGTTGAAGCTGACCACCGCCTTGCTGTGGCCCAGCGCCTCGGCGGCGGCGGTCAGCGAGCCGCTTTCCACGATGGCGGCGAAGATGCGGAAGCGTTGCAGGCTCATGTCTTGGCGGGCTTTATTGTCAAAATGATTTTGACAGTTTAATCGATTGTCGGTGGTTTTTCCGGCCATCGGGCGAGACTAAGCTGGCCTCCGTCAAGCAAGGAGGTTGGATGCATGGAGTATCGCAAACGCGTGGCCGCGGTGTACCTGTTGGGGTTTTTCATCGATTTGGCCAATCTTTTCGTCGGCAATGTCGCCTTTCCCGACATCGCCCGCACCTTCCATCGCGACGTGGCGGAGCTGACCTGGGTGGGCACCGCCTACATCCTGGGGCTGACCGCGGTGATTCCGCTGGGCAACTGGCTGGCGGCGCGCTGGGGCGGCAAGCGGGTGTTCGTCGCCTCGCTGCTGCTGTTCATGGCGGGGTCGGCCGGCGCGGCGCAGGCCGGCTCGCTCGCCGCGCTGATCGCCTGGCGCGCGCTGCAGGGCCTGGGCGGCGGCTTGCTGATTCCGCTGGGCCAGACCATGACCTATCGCTTGTACCGGCCGGCGGAGCGGCCGGGTCTGACCGCGATGATTTTGCTGGTGGGCCAACTGGCGCCGGCCCTGTCGCCGACGCTGGGCGGGCTGGCGCTGGACGCGCTGGGCTGGCGCTGGATTTTCTGGCTCAACCTGCCGCTGGCGGCCGTGCCGTTGGTTCTGGCGCTGCGCTGGCTGCGCGAGGAGCGCGAGCCGGAGCCTGCCGCCGGCCTGGACTGGCTTGGCCTGCTGCTGGGCAGCCTGGCATTGCTGCTGGCCTTGCAAGGGCTCAGCGATCTGGCTCAGCCGTCCACCTGGGCGCGCGGCGGCGCGCTGCTGGCGGCGGGTCTGGCGCTGGGCGCGGCTTACGCGCGGCACAGCCGCCGGCACCCGCGGCCCATCTTGCGGCTGGAGTTGCTGCGCGAGCCGCTGCTGCGGATGTCGATGCTGATGTATCTGCTGGTGCCGGGCGTTTTCATGGGCGTCAGCCTGGTGGCGATGCTGTATCTGCAGCAGGTTCTGGGCGTGTCGGCGTCCGCGGCCGGCTTGTTGATGTTGCCGTGGTCGCTGGGCGCGTTTACCGCGATCACCTTGACCGGGCGCGGCTACCGCAGCTTGGGGCCCAGGCCGCTGCTGATGGCCGGCGCGCTGGCGCAGGGCATCGGCTTTCTGAGCTTGCTGGCGATAGACCGCTCCGGGCAACTGCCCTGGCTGGCCGCCAGCTACGCGCTGATGGGCCTGGGCGGCACCTTGTGCAGCAGCGCCAGCCAGAGCACCGCCTTCCTGAGGGTGGAGCCGGCGCGGATGGGCGAAGCCAGCGCATTGTGGAACATCAATCGCCAGATCAGCTTCTGCATCGGCATGGCCCTGGCCAGCGTGCTGCTGAACCTGCTGCTTTCCAGTCAAGGCATCGCCGATCCGGCGGCGCCTGCGGCGCGGGAGCTGGCGGTGCGGGCCTTCCATCTATGTTTTCTGGCCGCCGCCTTGACCATGCTGCCGCCCTTATGGCTGGGCAGCCGGATAGGCAATGCGGAGGTGTTGCGTTTATTGAATCGTCCTCGAATGGGAGAAGCATGATGAAGAAAGATGAATTGGCGGTATGGGCGCAGGTTCGCGACACTTTGGCGCAGATCGCGCGCTGGCTGGGCGACGGGCCGCATGGCGAGGAAGCACTGGCGGAACTGATGGCGGGTTTCGACGCCGGCTTCGCCATGGTGGCGCCAAGCGGCGCGCGGCTGGATGGGCAGGGACTGCGGGCCTTCTTCCAGGGCGCGGCAGGCAGCCGGCCGGGACTGGAAATCAAGTTGGAGTGGATGACGCTGCTGATGGGAGATGGGGACGCCGCGACGGTGGCCTACTACGAAACGCAGACGCTGGCGGACGGCAGCGGCAACGGCCGCCACGCGACGGCCGTGCTGTTCCGGGACGGCGCCAACTGGCGCTGGCGCCATCTGCAGGAAACCGGGGAGGCTGTCTGGCCTCCCCGTTGATGGGCGATCAGTAGCCGACGGTGAAGCGGCTGCGCTGGTGCTCGCCTTTTTCCAGCTCGTCGATCATGGCGACGGCGTAGTCTTCCACCGAGATGTGGCTGTTGCCTTCGGCATCGACCAGCAGCTGGTCCTTGCCCAGGCGGAACTGGCCGGTGCGCTGGCCCGGCTGCAGCATCGCCGACGGGCTCAGCAGCGTCCAGTTCAGCTCGGTTTCGGCGCGCAGCAGGTTCAGCGCTTCGCGGGCGCCCAGCGCCGAGGCCTTCCATTGTTCCGGGAATTCCGGAGTGTCCACCAGCTGCACGCCGGGGGCCACTTCCAGGCTGCCGGCGCCGCCGACCACCAACAGGCGCGGAGCCTGGACGGCCTTGGCCGCGGCGATGATGGAGCGGATGCCTTTGACGAAGTAGTCGAGCTGTTCGGCCTGGGCGTGGCCGCTGAAGGCGCTGAGCACGGCGTCGAAGCCTTTCAGTTGTTCGGCCAGCTGGGCGCTGTCCTGCACGTCGACCTTGGCGGCGGTCAGGTTGGCTTGCGCTTCGATGCGTTCCGGGCGGGAAACCAGCGCGGTGACGTGGTGGCCGCGGGACAGGGCTTCTTTCAACAGGGCGGAACCGACATAGCCGCTGGCGCCGATCAGTGCGATTTTCATGGTGAGACTCCTGGTTTGATATCGGATTGAGGCGCCGCGTCGCAGCGCTGATGGAATGCATGATGCGCTTTTCGATTGATCTGATAAACGGCTGAAACCATAATTGATTGTTATTGAAAAATTGACAGTCGATATGGCGCGAGGCGTAGAGGGCAATCTGGAAGGGCTGCAGATCTTCGTGGCGGTGGCGGAGGCAGGCGGCTTCACCGCCGCCGCCGAGCGGCTGGGAATGACCAAGGCCAACGTCAGCCTGCAGGTGGGCCGGCTGGAGGCGCAGCTGGGCGCGACGCTGTTCACCCGCACCACGCGGCGGGTGAAGCTGACCGAGGCCGGCCAGGCCTTGTACCTGGACGCGCAGCCGGCGCTGGCGGCCCTGCGCGACGCGCTGCTGCAGGCCGGACACGGCGCGGCGGCGTTGTCCGGCACGCTGCGGCTGACCGCGCCGGTCAGCCATATGGCGGAATCGGTGGTGCCGGCGGCCACGCAATTCATCCGCCGGCATCCCGGCTTGCAGCTGGAGCTGCACGCCATAGACCGCATGGTGGACCTGGTGGCGGAGGGGATGGACCTGGCCATCCGCCTGGGCACGCTGCGCGATTCCTCGCTCAGGGCGCTGAAGCTGGGGGAGTTCGCCCAGCAGCTGGTGGCGTCGCCGGCCTATCTGCGCGATCGGGGCATGCCGGCGCATCCCGGCGAGCTGGCGGGGCACGACTGGGTGGCGCTGACGCTGCTGAAGACGCCGCTGACCTGGCGGTTTTCCGTCGCGGGCGGCGAGGAGGAGACGGTGAGGATGCGCGCGCGGATCAAGGTGGATTCCGCCGCCTCGCTGCGTTCGCTGCTGCTGGCGGGGGCGGGGATGTCGGTGCTGGATTCGTTCAGCGTGCAGGAGGATCTGCGCCAGGGCCGGCTGGTCCATCTGTTGCCGCAATGGACCTTGCCCAAGGGCGGCGTCTACGCGGTGTTTCCGCCGGGCCGCCACGCGCCGGCGGCGGCGCGCGCCTTTGTCGAGTTTTACCGGGTGATGCTGGCGCGGCCGGCCTGATCCATCTGGTTTTCCGGCAGCGCGGCTGCGACGCGCGGCAGCACGAAATCGATGAAGGTCTGGTATTTGCGCGTCAGCGGCGCGCGGAACGGGTGGACCAGGTAGATCGGCCAATAGTCGCAATGCCATTCAGGCAGCACCCGCGTCAGCTCGCCGTCGCGCAGATGGCTTTGCACCGCGTAATCAGCCAGCATCGTGATGCCGTGCCCTTTCAGCGCCAGATGGGTTCGCAGCGGATAGTCGTTCAGGTAGAAAAGCGCGCCGGTCGGCTGGGAAAGCAGCTGTTCGCCGCGCGTGAGCTTGAGTCCGCCGCGCTGTTCGGACTCCATCACCAGCAGCCGGTGCGCGGCCAGGTCGGCGGGCTGGCGGATGGCCGGGTGGCGGGCCAGGTAGGCCGGCGACGCGTACAGATTCTCGCTGGCGTAGCCGGCCAGCCGCGCCACCAGCCTGTCGTCGTGAATGGCGTGGGAGCGCGCCGAGCGCAGGCAGAAGTCCAGCACATCGGCCACCGGGTCCTGCAGCCGGTTGTTCACTTCCAGCGACAGCTGCAAGCCGGGGTGCGAGGCGGCGAGCTCGCTCAGCGCCGGGCCCAGCACGTGCTGGGCCAGCGACGAGGTGGTGCTGACCGTCAGCGGGCCTTCGACGTCGCTTTGCGTTTCGTCCACCGCCATCCGCGCCTGAGCCACCGTCTCCCGCAGCCTGGCCGCGTGCGGGCGCAGCCGTTCGCCGGCCTCGGTCAGCGCCACCTTGCGCGTGGTGCGCAGCACCAGCGCCGCGCCCATTTCCCGTTCCAGCTCCTTGATCCGCGCGCTGACCAGGCTTTTGTGGCAATCCAGCAGATCGGCGGCGGCGGTGAAGCTGCCGGCGCGCGCCAGCGCGTCGAAGGCCAATAGGTTGTCTGGCGAGGGCATTGTTTTCATATCGGGACAATCTTTCCGAAATTGCGCGTTTATTCGCAAGGATTCGAAAACTATCCTAACACGCATCTCAACCGTACTCAGAAAGCGAGCCGTGCGATGCGTTACCTCTACCGTTTATACCCGTGGCTGTTTCAACGTGAGATCACCATGCGCTGCCGCCTCAGCCGGCGCCGGCATTGGGAGGCGGAGGCGCGGCGCGTGATGTTTTGACATCGCGGTCAGCGCGTCGCCGCGAGCGGCGACGCCTCCCGTTCCGCGGCGGGAATCCGGCTGGCCGCCCAGGCCGCGCCCAGCGTCGCCAGCGCGGCCAGGCCGAGGCCAAGCGGCAGCGCCTGGCGCGGATCGGCGCTGTGGCCCACCACCAGCGCCGCGCCGGCGGTGCCGACCAGGGCGCCGGTCTGGCGGATGGCGTTCAGCACGGCGGATGCGGTGCCGGACAGCTGCGGCGGCGCGCTTTCCAGCACGGTGGCGGTCATCGGCGCGATGGCGAGCGCGGTGCCCAGCGCCAGCGGCAGCATGGCCAGCAGCGACCAGGCCAGCGCATGGCCGTCGGCGAGGGCCAGCAGCAGGTAGCCGGCGGCGGAGAGCAGCAGGCCGCCGCGCATCTGGCGGCGGGCGCCCAATCTCGGCAACAGGCGTCCGGCGACGATGTTGCCGGCGATCAGGCAGGCGGCCAGCGGCAGCATGGCCAGGCCGGCATGCAGCGCGTCCAGGCCCAGACCTTGCTGCAGATAGAGGCTGAGCAGCAGCAGGCTGCCGAAATAGGCGACGCCGATGGCGAAGCCCACCCAGTTGGCGGCGGCGAAGGCCGGATGGCGGAACAGCGCCGGCGGCACCATCGCCTGCGGGTTGGCTTGCTCCAGCCGCCAGAACAGCCGGCCGCTGGCGGCGACGGCCAGCAACAGGGCGAGCAGGACGGGAGCCGGCAGGCGCGGCCCCTCGATCAGCGCGTAGCTGGCCAGCGACAGCGTCAGCATGCCGGCGGCCTGGCCCGGCAGGTCCGCGCCGCGGGACGGCGACGCCTCCCGGAACGGCACCACGAAGGGGATGGCCAGCAAGGCGGCGAGGCCAATGGGCACATTGATCAGGAAAGCGCCGCGCCAGCCCAGCGGCCCCAGCAGCAGGCCGCCCAGCACCGGACCCGCCGCCGCGGCGCTGGCGGACAGGCCGCCGTACAGGCCGACGGCGCGCGCGCGCTCGGCGGGATGGGGAAAGGCGTGGCGCAGCAGGCCGAGCGAGCTGGGGATGAACAGCGCGGCGGCCATGCCTTGCAGCAGCCGGAAGAGGATCAGCGTTTGCGCGCCGGGCGCCAGTCCGCACAGCAGCGAGGCCAGCACGAACAGAGCCAGCCCCCAGGCCAGCATCCGCCTGGGGCCGAAGCGGTCGGCCAGCCAGCCGGCGCTGAGCATCAGGCCGGCGAAGCCCAGCGCGTAGGCGTCCACGATCCAGGTGAGCTGGCTGAGGCTGGCGTTCAGGCTGCGTTGCAGCGCGGGCAGCGCCAGGTTGACGATATTGGTGTCCAGCACCGCCATGAACATGCCGGCGCTGAGCGCCAGCAGGGTGGGCAGGCCGGTCTGGATTGGCTTGGAGTCGGACATGGATGAAGTCTTCGGAAGAAACATGCCGGCCATGCTAGGCGAGAACATAATGCGAAAAAATAGACAAATATGATGAATGGTGATGCAATTTCGCATCTATTCAGTAGCAGGCAGGCGCAAAATGAACTGGGACAACGCCCGTTATTTTTTGACACTCGTCCGCGCGGGCACGCTGCGCGCCGCCGCGCAGCAGTTGGGCGTGGACCAGGCCACGGTGGGCCGGCGCCTGCAGGCCTTCGAGGCCGAGATCGGCGGACGGCTGTTTTTGCGCACGCCGCAGGGCTACCAGCTGAGCGAGTCCGGCGCGATGCTGCTGGCCGACGCCGAGCGAATGGAAGCCGCCGCCGACGCCTTCAGCCGCAAGGCCGCGCACAGCGACCGCCAGCTGGCCGGGCCGGTGCGCATCGCCGCCACCGACACTGTGGCCGAGGCTTTCGTCATTCCGGCGCTGGCCGAGCTGTCGCGGCGGCATCCTGAGCTGGAGTTCACGCTGCTGACCGGCTTGTCGCTCAGCGACGTGGCGGCCGGCGAGGTGGATTTCGCCATCCGCAGCCTGCGGCCGGACAAGGGCGAGGTGCTGGTGCGCAAGCTGGCCGCCATCGACATGAGCCTGTACGCGTCGCCGGACTACCTGGCGCGGCGCGGGCGGCCGCAGCCCGGCGACGGCTTCGCCGGCCACGAGCTGCTGATGTTCCCGCGCGACACCGTGCCGCGCCACTGGCAGCGGCTGTGCGGCGAAAGCGTGGACCAGGCGCGCATCGCGCTGCAGGCCAATTCGCAGCTGGCCCTGCGGCAGGCGGCGCTGGCCGGCATGGGCATCGCCATGCTGTCCTGCTTCATCGCCGATCAGGACGCCGGGCTGGAGCGGGTGTGGCCGGATCGGGTGGATCCGGTGGACATGTGGCTGGTATTGCATCCGGATTTGCAGCGGGTGGCGCGGGTGAGGGCGGCGATAGAGGCGGTGGCCGGCTGCTTCGCGATGAAAAAAAACGTCCCGTCGCCGGGGCGAGGGACGTCAGCGTGAGGGCGGGACGGGAATCAGCGCATGAAGCTTTGCAGCACGGTCAACAGGCTGGTCAGGTTGTCGGCAATGCCGCCCTGGCCGACTTTTTCGGTGGCGGCGGCGCCGGCCATGGTATTCAGGCTGTAGATCTGCATGATGCCCTGGTTGGCCGCCGCTTGAGCCAGCGTGTTTTGTTGCTGCTGGGCCGCCACGGCGTTCTGGAACAGAATGCCGGTGGAGTGGGCCATGGTCTGGTAGATGGAACCCATCGCCATGGCGGGCGCTTCGCCGAGCACTTTCACGTTGGATTGGGTGACGGCGTCGGTGATTTGGTCTAGTGCCATTTCACTGCTCCTGGTTTATGGGTGGGGGATTAGCGTTGGTAGCTTTGCAGCACGGTCAGCAGGCTGGTCAGGTTGTCGGCGATGCCGCCCTGGCCGACTTTTTCGGTGCCGGCGGCCCCTGCCATGGTGTCCATGCTGTACACCTGCATCACGCCCATATTGGTGGAGCTTTGGGCCAGCGTGTTTTGCTGTTGCTGCGACGAGATGGCGTTTTCGAACAGGATGCCGGTGGAGTGGGCCATGGTCTGGAAGATGGAGCCCATCGCCATGGCGGGCGATTCGGCGAGCACCTTGACGTTGGTTTGGGTGACGGCGTCGGTGATCTGCGGATTGACGGTGGTTGCCATTTACGTGACTCCTTGTTTCGGGAAGAGGGCGATTAGCGGCGGAAGGACTGCAGCACGGTCAACAGGCTGGTCAGGTTGTCGGCGATGCCGGCCTGCGACATTTTTTCGGTGCCGGCGGCGCCCGCCATCGTATCCAGGCTGTAGATCTGCATCACGCCCATGTTGGCGGCGCTTTGCGCCAGCGTGTTTTGTTGCTGCTGCGCCGAGGTGGCGTTCTCGAACAGGATGCCGGTGGAGTGGGCCATGGTCTGGAAGATGGAGCCCATCGCCATGGCCGGGGACTCGGCCAGTACCTTGACGTTGGTTTGGGTGACGGCATCGGTGATTTGCTCGTTCACGATAGTGGCCATGTGTTGCCTCCTTCAGGTTGGATTGAGAGCGCGCGAGGATCGGGGCGGGATTATCGACTGGCCGTCGACCGTTCGCGCTGCTGAATGGACGCCTAGTCGATCGGCTTGTGAATCTCTTGCGCGTCAGGCGGCATGCCCGGAGATGGGGCGGGCGGTTCGATGCCGGGGGCGGTTGCTGCGGGCGCGTTGAGGGCGGCGGCGCGCTCTTTCGCCTCCATGCGGGCCACCAGCATCTGCAGTTGCTGATTCAGCGGGCCGAAGTATTGCTCGAAGCATGTTTTCACTTCCGCGCGCGCCAGCTTGGTTAGTTGTTCGCCGATCTGCGCCATGACCAGCTGGGTGCTCGGCCGCAGGCCGGCGCCGCCCTGCTGCAATGCCGCGGGGCGCAATTCGGCCAGGGTCTTGCTGCTCTCCAGCAGCTTGAGAATCGCCTGCTCTTCGGTTTCCTGCACTTGCAGCGCCTTGGCGGAGCCGGTCTGAATCGCCTGAAGGATCTCCTTCACGCTGGATCCGGCCTTGGCCTGGTTTTGGGTGATCGCCAGCTGCGCTTGCTGTTTCGCTTGCTGGGCGGCGCCCAGAGGCGCGGGAGGCTGGCTTTGAATGTTTTGCTGCAGGGCGAGCAGCTGTTCCATTTCTTCCGCTTGCAGCGCCCTGCCCAGATATTGTTCCGAGATCTGGCGCAAGTCGGGGTGGAGCGTGTCGTCAGCCATTGCGATCTCCTCGGACTTGGACGCGCAGCGCGGGGAGGCCGTTGCAACGGCGGCGCGAAGCGGCGCTGGCGGGTCTGGTCTTGCCCAGGCGACGGGCAGGCGGGGAGTTCGGATGGCGAGGGGCGTCATGCATGGCGTTTCTCCGGACGGAATGGATGGGAAATCGGCGCGCGAGGCGTTGCCTGCGGGCTGACAGCAGGACGAGCGGGAAGGCCGCTTGTGAAGCGGGAGGCGGAAACCGGCCGCGGGGGGCGGCCGGCGGCGCGGATCAGTTGGTTGGCGACTCGGACTTGGGCGCCAGGAATTGCCGCAGGGAATCGAGCAGGGCGGGGGAGAAGCCGGTCAGCAGCTGTTGCAGATCCTCCTGGTGCACGCCCATGTTTTGCCGGGCGCGCTGGTGCAGCGCGTTGACGGCCAGCAGGTCGTCGGCGCCGCCGCGGGAGTCCAGCAGATTGCGCAGCAGTTCGTAGCTTTGCTCCCGCCACAAGGTGATCAGCTTCAACTGCCAGTTCAGCAACTGATGGCCGAATTGCTGGCTGATGTCCTGGCATTGCTGGCAATAGTCGAGCCAGCCGTCGGCGTCAATATGCTGACGCCATGCTTGCCGCCATTGGCTGCTTTCGCCTTGCTGCCATTCATCCAGCCGCTGGCGCTGTTCCAGTCCGGTTTGCAGCCTGCCTTTCCAGTCGTCGTGGGCGGGGATGCCGGCGAAAAAGAATTGGCGGAACATCGGGTGCCAGGCTTGCCAGCCGGTTTCGCCGTTTTGCAGCCAGGCGTTCAGCGGATGCGCTTCCATATCGAGTTTCCTTTTCATTGGAGAGGGCTGTCCAGACGCTCCACCATCGCGCGGATGGCGGACATCTGCGGCGCGGTTCGGGCGTAGAAGTCGGGCCGGACCGGATCCTTGCTGCTATAGCCCCAGAAGTCCCAGCAACCTTGCGGGTTGCGCTTGGGGTCGGTGCGGATCTGCGGGTACAGCACGATGATGCGGTTGCGGTCGGCCATCTGGTTGTAGCCGGTGCTGGTGTAGTAGCGGTTGCCGATGCGGCTGTCTTCCTGAGTGCAGCCGTGGAATACCACGTGCACGCGGCAGCTCTGCTTGCGGCAAGCCGCCGGGACGTAGACATGGCCGATGTCGGACAAACCGGTGTAGCGGCTCTGGGAGAATTCGGTCTGGTCGAAGTCCAGCAGTTCGCCGGACAATTTGGCCTCCGGCGGCTTCAGGTCGTTGCCGTACAGTTGGCGCAGGATGTCTTGCGATTGCATGAAGCCGCAGTTGTTGAGATTGGTCTTGGTGCTGCCGGCGGCGGGCGACACGTTGACGGGACAGGCTTCGTCCCCCGGGTTGGAGGTGAGCAGCGCGTGGCCGGCATTGACGGTGTCCACGTAGCGTATCTGCGATTCCGGCACGCCAGCGTTCAGGTAAAAGGCGCGCGTCTGGGCCACCACCTTGGGATAGACCACGCTGTCGGACGCGCCGGTGAAGATATACAGCCGCTGGCGCTTGATGTTGTCCACCGGGTCGATGGCGCCGTCCCGGGCGAACTGCTGCGCCTCCTTCCAGGCGGCCGCGCCGGAGGGCGCAGCGCCTTGCGGCCGCATGCATTGATTGCTGGCGGTCAGCATGAAGCGGTCTGCGCCGCCCAGCTTGTTCAGGCCGGCGCAATAGAACGGGCCGCCGGCGACGATGCCGGCGCCGGCTACGCTGGCTGAATAGGTGACGCTGTATTGGGCCGCCATGAAGGCGCCGGATGAGAGGCCGGATACCGTGTTTTGTTTGGGATCGGCGCCCAGCGCGGGCAGTGGCGGCGCGCTTGCCGCCAGCGCCTGGCCTGAGGCCAGCGCCGCCAGCAACGCCGCGGCGCGCGACAGGCGGATGAACGCATTGCGTGTTGGATGCATGGTTTGACTCTCCAGGGGGACGATGAGATTCACTGCTCAAACTTCTGCAATTCGTTGATGCCTGACCAGCCGATGAAGATCAGCCCTAGTGCGGTGGAACCAAATGAGTATGGCAGACCGGCCAGGATGCCCATGGCTAGCCCTTTGGCCAGGGCCACGCCAAGCCCATCCCTGTCCACCCAGCGTTGGGTCAGGGTGGCGCTGAGGGTGATGAGGCCCAGCAGCAGCAGGCCGGCGCACAGAAAAAACCGTTCCTTTTCCAGCGGAGGCAGAAGCCTGGCCATGTCCGGCAGTATCGTGTCCCACAGCTTGTCCGTGGCCAGCGCGACGAGGGCGGACAGCAGATGCACTGGACTTTTGCTTAGCCCAGGGAGAGGGCCGCGGGGGGCGTCCGTTGGGTCTGGCAGGCTCATGGCGGTTTGGCTGAGGGAGGTATTCATGGCTGGACGCGCAAACCGCCGGTTTGTGAGGCGGGGCAGGACGGATGCGCGCCGCGGAGCGGCGGTGGGACGCTCCGGATGAGGAGGTCGCCGGCGGGCTCCGCGCCGGCGTTGAGGCCGGCCGGAAGGGCGCCCTCAACCGCCGCGTTTGTCCAGCAAGTCCTGATATTTGCTCAAACTCTCGTCTATCCTGTCCAGGGCGAAGTGCGCCGCTTCGGCTTCTATCGCGCCGGCGGCGGCCGCCGCCGCGGCGGCGGTGCCGACCAGCAGGTCGGTGATCAGTATGCCCAGCGCGTCTTCCGCGGCGCCCTTCAAGTCCTCCGCGGCGAACTTCTCAGTCATGTTTTTCAACAGCACGCTTTTGCTGGCGAGAGCCAGTTTGCTGGCGCCGTCGAAGTAGTTGGCGCCGGCTTGCGCCACCAGGCCGCTGGCCTGGGTGATCATCATGTTGGGCGCGACCGCGATCTGGTTGCTGGCGTAAGCGGCGGTTTCGCTGTTGGTCAGCTGCACCGCCTGCACGATTTGGCTATTCAACGCCGAGGTGTCCCCGCTTCCGGTCGGAGAGATGCCGAGCTTGGCGGTGAATTCGCGCAAGGGGTTGGCGGAGGGCGGGGCGGATGCCGCGTCGCTCGGCCGGGCGGAAGCCTGCCCGCCGGAGGGGGAGGCGCCTGCCGGCTCTTGCCGGGGGCTTGCCGCCGCGCCGCTGTCCGACGCGGATTTCGCGCCGGCATCCGTCTGGGGCGGCGGGCTGCCGCTGCCTTGCGGGCTCGGTTGCGCGGTGTCGGCAGCCGGCGTTGCGGGTGTCGCCGGTTTTTTCAAACCGAATATTCCTTTCCAGTCCATGGTTCAGTTCTCCTTGACGCGGGGCGTCAGACCTTCTCGCCGACAGAGAGGATCATGGACACCGCCTTGGAAATCACCGCGCTGTTGATCTGGTTCAGCGCCTGCTGGCTGTGCACCGAGTTTTGCAGCGCCAAACCGGCCGAGTGGCTGGCTACTTGGTACAGCGCGGCCATGGCCTGGGCAGGAGCTTCGGCCACGACTTTGACGTTGGTCTGGGTGACGGCGTCGGTGATTTGTCCATTGACTGTGGTGTCTGCCATGATTGCTCCTGAATCGCGGTTGATGGGGAAGAGGCGCCATGCGCTTGCCATACGGACGCGCCGCTATGGGCCCTGTGAAAATTTCCCTGCGTTACAAATCCGGGTTGTCGCCGGAATGGCGCCGCGCCTGTCCCGCGAACGCGCGGGATGGAGAATCAGGATCGCCTTGCGGGCAAGGCGCGGCGCGAACATTACCGCTCCATCCGCTTGCGCAGCGATTTGCGCAGCAGTTCCACCCGTTTGCGCGCCAGCGCTTCGTTGATTCCCAGCAGCGAGGCGATCTGCGAATAGGACAGGTCTTCCTCGAACTTCAGCTTGAACAATAATTGCTGTTGCGGCTTAAGCCCAGCGAGCGCCGTGTCCATCCAGGCGAGCTGCTGTTTCAAAGAAAGCTGCTGTTCCGGGGTGGGGGTGCCGCCGGCGTGGGCATGGACAGGGGCGCTATCCAGGTCGGAATCCGGATCGATCACCCGTCCCTCCCGGCGTTGGCTGCGGACAAAATCCAGAAACGCGTGATTCAGGGCCAGGAACAGGAATCCGGCCAGGTTTTGCACGCGCTCCGGAGAGTGCTGCAGGTAAAGGTGGACCTTGAGGGCGGTGTCCGACAGCAACTCGTCGGCGCGATGGATATCTCCTTTGCACAAGTGGCGGGCGCGGCGCTGCAGCTTGGCGTGGATTTCTCGCCAGACCGGCTCGAAACAGTGGCCAAGATTGGAGGAGGAAACAACGTTTTGGTTAAGCATGTCGCCATCCGTTCATGACAATGGGGATTGCAGGATGGCGAAGCTGGGAAATCCGCTCAGTTACCGATGTGACATTTAAATATTTTTATCATTTAAAATATTTAATTTGCCTATCTGGGTATTGGGCGATCTGTCTGAGTCGGACCGGGTCGCAGACTTGCAGCATGTGGCGGGACAGCTGGATCAACCCACTGCGCTGCCATTGCTTAAGCTGCGCGTTAAGCCGAGGGCGGCTGGCGTTGAGCATGGAGGCGAGTATGGCCTGGTTCATGTTCAGCAGCAGGATGGGGCCGTTGGGGCCGGGATGGCCGCGAAGATCGATCTCCATCAACAGATGCCTGGCCAACCGGGCCTCCAGCCGATAAAGACAGACGGTTTCGACGAAGTTGCTGATGCGCTGCAACCGTCGGCACAGTTGCTGCTGGATGCGGGACATCAGTTGAGGCGCGTCTTGCAAGGCGCGGAAATGCTTCTGATCCAGCAGCAGCAGACGGCAGTCGCGGCTCAGTTGCGCGGTGCAGTTTCGGCGGCTCAAGTGCAGCAGCGCGCTTTCCCCGACTATTTCTCCGGGGCCTGAGCGGTCGATGATGACCTCGTGGCCGTCCGGTTCCTGCAGGGTGTGGTAGACGTTGCCTTGCAGCACCAGCGCGATGAACTCTTCCGTGTCGCCTCGCAAGAACAGCAGCTTGCTCTGCCTGCCGTTGACCGGCGTGGCATGGCGTTCGATATGCTGCATCAAATCCTGGGGCAGGTTCTCGAACAGCGGAAAGCTGTCGAGCCTGGCGGGCTGAGGGGCGGGACGTGAAACGGGCTTGGGAATATGCATCGTTTTTCCGCGGTCTGGCATCCGATTTGAAGCCGGCGGCGGAGGGGAATCAGCCGATGGCGACGAAGCGATGCATCAATGTTGCTGACATTGGCCTTGAATAGGGCGTTCCATGGAGAAAACGGCGCGGGTAAGCGTCTGTGAAGGGCGGGAACGGGCATCGCGCCCGAATCGCTCTTGCCGCAAATCTCATCGCTACGGCATGCCGATGCGGATTGCGGTTTCGATGGCGGACCGGCAGAGGAGGCATCGATCGGGAAGCGGGATCCGGCGCGAAGCGCTTTCGCGCGCCGCGAGGTGTTGACAGTTATATTGCGAGCCGATAAGATGCGCCGCTCTGGAGGGGTTACCCCAGCGGTCAACGGGTCCGGACTGTAAATCCGGCGGCTAAGCCTTCGAAGGTTCGAATCCTTCTCCCTCCACCAGACTCAAACAAAAAAAAAGCCAGGCTCTCGAGCCTGGCTTTTTTTGCGTCCTGGGTCGGCCTCAGGCCAGCAGGTGGCGGGCGTGGAAACGCAGGTGCTCGTCGATGAAGCTGGCGACGAAATAGTAGCTGTGGTCGTAGCCGGCGTGGCGGTGCAGCTCCAGCCGCGCGTCGCCGCGGCGCGCCGCCTGCTGCAGGGCGTCCGGCCGCAGCTGCTCGGCCAGGAAGGCGTCGGCCAGGCCGATGTCCACCCTGAGCGGCAGCGGGCAGCCGCGCTCGGCCAGCAGCAGGCTGGCGTCCCATTCGGCCCAGGCCGCCTCGTCGTCGCCCAGGTAGGTGGCGAAGGCCTTGCGGCCCCACGGCGCCTGGGTGGGCTGGCAGATCGGGCTGAAGGCGGATGCCGACACGTAGTCCTGCGGCCGCCGCATAGCGCAGACCAGCGCGCCGTGGCCGCCCATCGAATGGCCGGCGATCGCGCAGCGGCCGTTCAGCGGGAAATGGCGGCGCAACAGCGCCGGCAGCTCCTGGCTGACGTAGTCGTACATCCGGTAGTGGCCGCGCCACGGCTCGCGCTCGGCGTTGAGATAGAAGCCGGCGCCCTGGCCCAGATCGTAGGCCGGATCGTCGGCCACGCTCTCGCCGCGCGGGCTGGTGTCCGGCATCACCAGCGCGATGCCGAGCTCGGCCGCCAGCCGCTGCGCGCCGGCCTTGTGGCTGAAGTTCTCGTCGGTGCAGGTGAGGCCGGACAGCCACAGCAGCCACGGCAGCTTGCCGTGCTCGGCCGCCGGCGGCAGGTACACGCTGAAGCGCATCCGGCAGGACAGCGTTTCCGAGTCGTGCAGCCATTGCTGCTGGCGGCCGCCGAAGGCCAGGTTGTCGGCTATCTTCTCAAGCCCGCTCATGCCGGCTCCGGCGCGTAATGGATCACCGAACGGATGCTCTTGCCCTCGTGCATCAGCTCGAAGGCCTCGTTGACTCGCTCCAGCGGCATGGTGTGGGTGATGAAGTCGTCCAGGCGGAATTCGCCCTTCAGATAGCGCTCCACGTATTCCGGCAGCTCGGTGCGGCCGCGCACGCCGCCGAAGGCGGAGCCGCGCCATACCCGGCCGGTCACCAGCTGGAACGGGCGGGTGGAGATTTCCTGGCCGGCGCCGGCCACGCCTATGATCACCGATTCGCCCCAACCCTTGTGGCAGCATTCCAGCGCCGCGCGCATCACCTTGACGTTGCCGATGCACTCGAAGGAGAAATCGACGCCGCCGTCGGTCATCTCCACGATCACATCCTGGATCGGCTTGTCGAAATGGCTGGGGTTGACGCAGTCGGTGGCGCCCAGCTTCTTCGCCAGCTCGAACTTGCCTTCGTTGATGTCGATGCCGATGATGCGGCCGGCGCCGGCCATGCGCGCGCCGATGATGGCGGACAGGCCGATGCCGCCCAGGCCGAAGATGGCCACGCTGTCGCCGGCCTTGACCTTGGCGGTGTTGACCACCGCGCCCATGCCGGTGGTGACGCCGCAGCCCAGCAGGCACACTTCTTCCAGCGGCGCGGCCTTGTTCACCTTGGCCAGCGAGATTTCCGGCAGCACCGTGTATTCGCTGAAAGTGGAGGTGCCCATGTAGTGGTAGATGGGCTTGCCGTCCTTGGAGAAGCGGCTGGTGCCGTCCGGCATCAGGCCCTTGCCCTGGGTGGCGCGGATCTTCTGGCACAGATTGGTTTTGCCGGACAGACAGAATTTGCACTCGCGGCATTCCGGGGTGTAGAGGGGAATCACGTGGTCGCCCACCGCCACGCTGCTGACGCCGGGGCCGACGGATTCTACGATGCCGCCGCCTTCATGGCCCAGGATGCAGGGAAACACGCCTTCCGGGTCTTCGCCGGACAGGGTGAAGGCGTCAGTGTGGCACACGCCGGTAGCCACCATTTTCACCCGCACCTCGCCAGCGCGAGGCGGCTGCACTTCCACTTCTTCAATACTCAGCGGCTGACCGGCGGCCCAGGCCACGGCGGCCTTGCAGCGGATGATGTCCTGGCTCATCAGCGATTCCTTTTCCACGTTGACGGGTATTTGGATAATCGACCATTGTATTTTTTTGCTGGTTGTCGATAATCGGCCAGATTGGTAAATGATTTTTTCCATGGAGAAAAAATGGCCAGTTGGGAAGGAATGCAGGAATTCGCCGCCGTGGCCGATAGCGGCAGCTTTACCCGGGCAGCCCGGCGGCTGGGCATCTCCATCGCCCAGGTCAGCCGCCAGGTGGGCCAGCTGGAAGAGAGGCTGGGCGCGCGGCTGCTGTACCGCACCACCCGCCAGCTCAGCCTGACCGAGGCCGGCGAGTTGTATTTGACGCACTGCCGCCAGTTGCTGGAGTCGCTGGCGGACGCCGAGCAGGCGGTGTCGCAGTTGCAGGCCGAGCCGCAAGGCCAGCTGAAGCTGACCGCGCCGCTGGCCTATGGCCACAGCCATATCGCGCCGCTGGTGCTGGAGTTCATGCAGCGCTATCCGCTGCTGGAGGTGAGCCTGGATCTGTCCAACCAGGTGCAAGACCTGGTGCACGACGGCTACGATCTGGCGATACGGATAGGCCGCCTGACCGACTCCTCGCTGATGGCGCGCAAATTGGGGCAGCGGCGCCATCACGTCTGCGCGTCGCCGGACTACCTGGCCCGCCACGGCGCGCCGCGGCGGCCGCAGGAGTTGCTGCAGCACCAGTGCCTGCAGATCGGCAACGACGGCTGGCATCTGCAGGTGAACGGCCGCCGGCAGACCTTCCGGGTGCAGGGCCGGATGCGCTGCAGCACCGCCGCGCCGCTGGCCGAGGCCGCGGTGCGGGGCATGGGCCTGGCGCAGTTGCCCGATTACTACGTGGCGGCCTACCTGGAGAGCGGCGCGCTGGTGGAGGTGCTGGCCGACTACGCCGAGCCGGAGGAGGGCATCTGGGCGCTGTACCCGCACAATCGCCAGCTCAGCCCCAAGGTGAGGCTGCTGGTGGATTTTCTCGCCGACAGTCTGGCCGGCGGCGCTTGCCAAGCCGGCGGGGCGCGACAATAATCGCGCATTCTTTTGCGGGAGCGCGGCGATGGTGATAGCGGAATCTAGAGTGGAGTGCATGGTGGTGCACCGGGTGGGCAACCCGACGCGCGGCGAGCCGCTGCAGCTGTCCGAGCGCACCACGATGGTGGACGAGGCGGTTTCCGGCCTGTTGCTGGACGGCTATCTGAAGGGCATCGTCTCCGATCGCAAGAAGCACCAGTTCGTCCACGAGACCGATCTCAACCTGAACGAGATCTACCATTACACCCGCCAGTTCTTCCGCGGCGAGGTGGATTTCCTCGAGGTGTCGCAGCGCATCGCCAAGCATCTGTACGGCCGTTCGCAGCACCCCAATATCAGCGCCGGCGACCTGCTGGTGATCCAGTTCGCCGGCTTGTCCGACGGCGACCGCGACATGCGCGCGCTGGGCGTGTTCAAGTCCGAGATCCGCGACGACTTCCTCACCATCATCGACGGTGCCGGCGTGTTCGACATCAGCCACGCCTCCGGCATCAATCCGCGTTTGATAGACAAGGGCGCGCTGATTCTGGAGCACGGCCCGACGGTGTACGCGGTGGACCGCCTGAGCCGCGAGGCCAAGTTCTGGCTGGACGATTTCCTGAAGGCGCTGCGGGTGCCGGACAAGGCGTCCAGCAGCAAGATGCTGGCCAGCGTGGTGGAGCAGCTGTCGGGCGAGATTGAAGACCCGATGCAACAAGCGCGCTTCAAGGACGAATTGCTGCAGTTGGTGGAAAGCCAGCCGGAGGAGGTGCAGGCCAAGGCGCTGACCGCAGCCGCCGAGCGCTTCGTGCCGCGCGAGCAGGTGGAAGTGGCGCTGGGCAGCGCGGCGGAGTCGTACGGCTTCGAGCTGGACGACGAAGCCAGGCTGCCGGCCAAGGGCGTGGCCAAGCAACTGGAGAAGACGCTGTCGCGCTACGGCGTCGGCCATGGCATCAGCGTGCTGCTGCCGTCGGGCATCACCTTGAAGAACATCCAATCGCAGAACGACGGCGAGGGCGGGCTCAGCCTGACGCTGTTCCTGAACAAGCGCGAGCTGTAAGCCGGCTCCGGCGGCAACAAAAACGGCGGCGGTCGCGAGACCGTCGCCGTTTGCGTTTGTTCGGCTACGCGCCTCAGCGCATGGTGAACTCGACCGACCACTCCAGCGTGGCCATGTTGTAGTAGGTGATTTCGGCATTGCAGAACGCGCCGCCGCTGCCGGTGGCGGTCTTGTTCCACTGCGGCACTTTGGGAATCACGCCATTGTTCAACAGGCCGCCCGGCTTGGGCACATTGACGAAGGTGGTGCGGAATTCGCACTGGCGCGCGCCGTCGGTGTAGCGAACGAAGGCGTAGTTGACGTCGGGGCTGAGCGGGCTGCTGACCAGATAAGTGTCGCTGGACTGGGCCTTGACCACCTTGATGGGCTTGGGCGCGGCGTTGGCGTAGGTTTCGTTCTCGTTTTTGCCGATAGGCTGGTAAGTCACGTCCTTTTGGCCCAGGTTCTTGAAGGTGATGGTGACGGCCGGGCCGGCCAGCGCGCCGGTGGCGACCGTTGACAGCGCGAGCGCGGTCAGAATGTGCTTGAGTGTCATGCTTGTGTGGCTTGCGGGTTGGAAATCGGAGGGTTGTCCAGCTGGCGGACGGGGAACCACAGCGAGTCGTCTTGATCGCCGTTGTCTAGCTTGGGCTCCAGGCGGATGCGGTTTTGCAATTGCTCGACGTAGTCGGACGGGTAGCGCGCCTGCTCGAATGTCGGCAGCCCCTGGTAGTGGCGCAGTACTTCTTCGAAGAAGCCGCGGCGGCTGCCGGTGCTTTCGTATTCGGCGCGGGCGGCCTGCACGGCCTGGCGGCGCCAGGCTTGTTCCTGGTCGCTGGCGGCATAGTCGGCGGCGCGCCGCTCATTGACGGTATAGCGTCCGCTGTCGTCGTTGACGATGGCGGCCAGCTGCTCGCGGCTCAGGCCGGAGAAGGGATTGGCGGCGCTCATGGCGCCTCCCTGGCGGGCCTGCAGGAAGGCCGTGGAGGAGGCGGCCAGTTGCAGCCGTTCCGCATCGCCGCCTTTGGGCATCTGGTTGTTGTATTCGTCCTGGCGGGCATGATAGGCGGGCCCGCTGATCTCGTTCATCGCTTGCTCGGCCAGGCCTTGCCTCTCCGCGGCGCTCATGCCGGCCGCTCTGCTTTCCATCAGTTGCGCGCTGTCGGCCAGCAAGCGGGCCAAGGGGGAGATGCCGACCGTGGCGGCGGCGATGGCGGCCGGCGGAGCGGCGCCATCCGTCTGCGGGCGCGGGGCGCTGGGGGCCTGCGTGGCGGACGACGCGGATTCGGCGCGGACGGTATTGAGCGTGATCATGGCGGGCCTCATGATGGTTTTGAGCATCAATGACCATTTTGTCATAAATTATTAAGCATTTTTAGCTTTTGTGAATATTGCAATCTGGCGAACAGGAGCGCTGGCCGGCCGCGCGGGATCTTGGCGTTTGGGGCAGGTATCTGAGGGAGACGGAGGAGCGTCGCGGCTATCGCGCCGCGTCCCCGGCCGGCAGCCGGGTTGGCGTGACGATGTCGTAGCGTTGGGTCAGTCTCCGCAAGGTGCCGTCGCGCCGCATGGCGTCGATGGCGAGCCGCCAGGGTGCCAGCTCGGCTTCGGGAATATTGCGGGTGGCCGCCAGATAGGTGGTGCAACGCAGCTGCACCTGGCCGCGCCGCAATCCGCTCGGCGGCAGGCCGGCTTGCTGCTGGGCGTAGCGGGCGCTGTTCCATGCCGCCAGCCAGGCGTCGATATGGCCGGCGGCCAGCTTGCGGGCGTTGAGGGTTTCGTCGCCGGCCAGTTCTATCGTCGCGCCGGGCAGCCGCCGGGCCAGTTCCAGGCCGACAGAGTCGCGGACCACGCCGATGTGTCCGCCGCCGGATGGCGGCTTGCCGGCGGCCTGGCCTATCAGCAGAAACTCCTCGTCCACCAGCGGAGCGACCCAGCGCAGCAGCGGTTCCCGCTGCGGCGTGCGGCAGGGCGGCACGATCAGCGCTCGGGCCTGGGCCGAGCCTATGGTGAGCACCCGGCTTAGCGGCTGCACCGAGACTTGCAGCGGTTGGCCCAGGCGTCTGGCGGCTTCCTGCGCCACTGCCACGGCAAAGCCCTGAGCCGGCGGCGCGGCGAGAACATACGGCGGCGCGATGCCGCCGAGCAGGGAGATCGCGTGGGCGGTGGGGCCGGCCAGGCAGAGGAGGAAGCCGCAAAGCGCGCGCATCGGCGGTGCTCGACCGAAGGATATGGCTGAAGTGTAGACCACCGTCGGCCCGCGCCTTCCAGCGTCCGCATCCCCCATGGCGCGAGCGGCTCAGCCCGCGAATGGATGCAAGGGCTTAGCTTGGGCGATGCCAGTGGGGCGGATGTCAGCGGGATGCCAGCCACAGCGCCAGCAGCGGCGCCAGGTTGAACACGAACACCAGGATCTTGTACAGGCCGATGCCGCCGTAGTTGAGCAGATCGAACGCCGGCTCGGATAGGCTGAACCAGCGGCTGTGCAGCCGGTACAGCCAGCCGCGGCGGAAGAAAAACAGGCAGAACCAGAGGATCAACACGGCGTAGTGGAAGGCCAGGCTGATCAGCAGAAGGCGTTCGAGGTTGGCGATGTCCATGACGGCGTTTCCGGTAGGGGTAGGCTTTTTTCAGCATAGCCCTTCCATGCAAAACGCCCCGCGCGGACGGGGCGTTCGGCAAGGCGGATCAGGCCTGCAGCGCCAGCGTGCCGCTGCGGCCGGGAATCTCTCCCATCACCACCCGGCCGGACGGCAGCTTGGCGAGATCCTGGCTGTCGAACAGATCGACGCAGCTGACCAGCTGATAGCCTTGCCGCTTCCAGCCGGCGAGCAGGCGCTCGAACACTTCCATCAGCCGCATGCCTTCCAGCTCCGCGTGCAGCGTGTAGACGTGGCCGGTGGCGGTCTCGGCCTCGGTCAGCTGCAGCAGGCGCTCGTGGACGTTGTCGTTGCTCAGGCCATCCAGGCCGATCAGCTCGTCCAGCGTCGGCAGCGTGGTCGGCAGCTGCGGCACGCCCAGCGGCCGGCCGGCGGCGTCCAGCGGCTGGAACGGGTGGCTGCCGCGGCCGTCGGACGCGTAGCGCATGCCCAGCTCCTGCTGGTAGGCCAGCGCCGCGTCGTTGATCTGCCAGCCGGCGGCGCCGTGGGTGCGGGCCTCCTCGCCGAAGATCTCGCGGAAGCGCCGGGCGGCCTTGTGCATCTCGGCGCGGGTCCAGGCCGCGTCCTTGCCGGCGACGTAGTCCTGCCACTTGATGTGGTCCCAGCAATGGATGCCCACCTCGAAGCCGGCGTCGCGCACGCCGCGGAGCAGGGCCGCCTCGCGGCGGCCGATGTCCGGGCCCGGCAGCACGGTGCCGTACAGCAGCGTGCGGATGCCGTAGTGTTCGACGACGGAGGTGCGCGACACCTTGGACAGGAAGCCGGGGCGGAACACGCGCTTGATCGCGCGGCCGGTGTGGTCCGGGCCCAGGCTGAACAGGAAGGTGGCGCCGGCGTCATGCCGCTTCAGCGCCTCCATCAGCCGCGGCACGCCTTCGCGGGTGCCGCGCCAGGTGTCGACGTCTATCTTCAGGGCGAGTTTTTTCATTGTTATGGCAGGTTCAAGTATTCGGAATCGCTGGCGAGTTTACCGCGCGGCGGGCTTGCCGTGCGGTTTTCCGGCCGCCATCGCCAACACGGAGGCGATAAATCCGCTCTTCGCGTCAGTGTACGCGGCGCGGTCGCCACTGTGATCGTACGCCAGTTGCCGTTTCAGATCGGCATATTGCCCGGCCAGTGGTTCATCGGCGCGCAGCGCGTCGCGGAAGGCCAGCTTGTCGCGCCAGAAGGCGCTGTCCAGCGCCACCGCGTGCAGATGGACTTCGCGCGGATGGGCGGCCGGTTTGGCGAAGTCATGCCGATCCGGCATGGCGGCGGCCATCTGCGGCTGAAGATGGAAGCCTGCCGATTTCAGAGCCGGGATATACGGCGCTATGTCGTTGAGAGCGGGCAGTCCTAGCATGATGTCGATGATGGGTTTGGCGGCGAGGCCGGGCACGGCGGTGCTGCCGATGTGCTCGATCGCTCAGGCGTCGGCCAGCGGGCCGAGGGCGGACAGGATCGACTGACGCTCGGCTTGGAAGCGTTGCGGCCAGGTTGGGGAGTAGGGGACGATCTTGATGTGGCGGCGCGTGAAGGAAAGATTCGATTGGTGTGGAGAGAACGCTTTTCTTCAGGGACGGTTCGATAGCGGAAAGAAATGGAGTCCGCTGCGCGGACGATGATTTCGATGGCGGTTCCGCCCGCCGGACGGGCAAGGGGCTGTCTCGCCAGCCCCTTAGCAATCCCAGGCGACCCCTACGGCCCGAGAAACCCCGATGAAACACTCTTGAGCCAGGCGCCGCCGATCAAAAAAACGGCGGCTCAAAGGCCCCCGGCCCAAGAGTGTTTCACCGGCTCGGGCAAAAGGGGCTTAAGGTGGCTGCCGATCAAATATCCGCTATATATCGTTGATCGGCCTGCCGGGTAGTGCTTTACTCCGACAGGTCGCGGCTGGCCGCCACCTGGTCGCGGTAGTAGTCGTAGATGCCGCGCAAGGCGTCGGCCATGGTCACCGTCGGCTTCCAGTCCAGATCGGCCATGGTGTTGGCGATTTTCGGCACGCGGTTCTGCACGTCCTGGTAGCCGTTGCCGTAGTACTGGCCGGAGGTGGTTTCCACCACTTGCACCTTGTCGGCGTTCAGCTGGTATTCCGGATAGACGCGCGCCAGGTCCAGCATCATTTGCGCCAGTTCCCGGATCGAGTAGTTGTTGACCGGGTTGCCGATGTTGTAGATCTGGCCGGAGGCCTTGCCGTCCTTGTTCTCGATGATTTTCATCAGCGCGCTGATGCCGTCGTCGACATAGGTGAAGGCGCGCTTCTGATGGCCGCCGTCAACCAGCTTGATGGTCTCGCCGCGGACGATGTGGCCCAGGAACTGGGTGATCACGCGGCTGGAGCCTTCCTTCGGCGTATTGATGTTGTCCAGGCCGCCGCCGATCCAGTTGAACGGGCGGAACAGCGTGTAGTTCAGGCCTTCTTCCATCGCGTAGGCGTGGATCACGCGGTCCATCAGCTGCTTGGAGCAGGCGTAGATCCAGCGCGGCTTGTTGATCGGGCCGTAGACCAGCTGGGAGTTTTCCGGGTCGAACTCGGCGTCCTGGCTCATGCCGTACACTTCCGAGGTGGACGGGAACACCAGGTGCTTCTTGTACTGCACGCACTGGCGGACGATGGGCAGGTTGGCCTCGAAGTCCAGCTCGAACACGCGCAGCGGGTTGTTGACGTAGGTGGACGGGGTGGCGATGGCCACCAGCGGCAGCACCACGTCGCACTTCTTCACGTGGTATTCGATCCACTCCTTGTTGATGGTGATGTCGCCTTCGAAGAAGTGGAAGCGCGGATGGTCTTTCCACTCGGCCACGCGGTCATCGTGCATGTCCATGCCGTAGATGTGCCAGTCGGTGGTCTCGATGATGCGTTTGGTCAGGTGGTGGCCGATGAAGCCGTTCACGCCCAGGATCAGTACTTTTTTCATTGGATGTCCTCAACCGCCCGCGGGCGGAAAATCGAATTCGGTAATCGGTTCACAACGCCAGCGCGTCGGCGGCGACGCGGGCGGCGAAGTTGTCGGCGGTCAGCGGCTGGCCGGCCAGCTCGGCCTCCAGCACCGCCAGGCGGCCGCCGTCGGCGCAATGCAGCCACAGGCGGCTGTCGGCGCAGCGCAGCTCGGCGCGTTCTGTCGGTACTGCGCTGCCCGCCCGCAGCGTTTTCCACAATAGCAGGCGGCCGGCGGCGGTGTCGGCGAAAGCGCCGGGGAACGGCCGGGTCAGCGCGCGCGCGAAATCGTGCAGCCGCTCGGCCGAGGCCAGCGCGTCGATGCGGCCGTCTTCCGGCTTGCGGCCGCCGAAGTAGCCGCCCAGGCTGAGATCCTGCTGGACGTGCGGCGCGTCGCCGGCGATCAGGCCGGGCAGGCTGCGCCACAGCACCATTTCGGCTGCGACGGTCACCTTGGCGAACACCTCGTCGGCGGAGTCGTCCGGCAGGATGGGCACCGCCATCTGGTCGACGACCGGGCCGTTGTCCGGCTTGACGTTCATCTGGTGCAGCGTGGCGCCGGTTTCGGTCTCGCCGTGGATGACGGCCCAGTTGATCGGCACCCGGCCGCGGTACTTGGGCAGCAGCGAGCCGTGCATATTGTACGCGCCGCGCCGGGCGGCCTCCAAGAGCGGCGCCTTCAGCATGTGGCGGTAGTAGAAGGAGAACAGGAAATCGGCCTGGCAAGCCTGGACCTGCTCCACCACTTCCGGCGCGTTGGGATCGTCCGGCGTGATGACCGGGATGCCGTAATCGCGGGCGACTTGGGACACGCTGGCGAACCAGATGTTCTCGTTCGGGTTGTCCTGGTGGGTGACCACCAGCGCGACCTCCACGCCGCGGCCGATCAGCGCCTTCAGACAGCGCACGCCGACGTTGTGGTAGGCGAAGACGACGGCGCGGCTCATGCCTGGCTCTCTTTCCGCTCCAGCACCGCCTGGATCACGTAGCGCGGGCGCGAGCGCACTTCCTGGTAGATGCGGCCGATGTACTCGCCCAACAGGCCGATGCCGAACAGCGCGAGGCCGATCAGGAAGAAAGCGAGGGCGAACAGCGTGAACACGCCGCCCACTTCCGGCCCCAGGATCAGCCGGCGCAGCAGCAGGTAGACCACCAGCAGGCCGGAGCCGGCCGACACCGCCATGCCCATCAGCGAGAACCATTGCAGCGGGACGATGGAGAAGCCGGTCATCAGGTCGAAGTTCAGCCGGATCAGGCTGTACAGCGAGTACTTGGACTCGCCGGCGAAGCGCTCCTCATGGCCGACGACGATCTCGGTCGGGTGCTGCGAGAACTGGTAGGCCAGCGCCGGAATGAAGGTATGCAGCTCGTTGCACTGGTTGATGGTGTCGATGATGCGGCGGCTGTAGGCGCGCATCATGCAGCCCTGATCGGTCATCTTGATCCGGGTGAGCTTCTCGCGCAGGCGGTTCATCGCCCGGCTGGCCAGGTGGCGCCACATGCTGTCGTTGCGCTGGCGGCGGATGGAGCCGACGTAGTCGTGGCCCTTGTCCATCTCGGCCAGCAGCAGCCGGATGTCTTCCGGCGGATTCTGCAGATCGGCGTCCAGCGTCACCACGCGCTCGCCGCGGCTGTGTTCGAAGCCGGCGAGGATGGCGCGGTGCTGGCCGAAGTTGCCGTTGAACAGCACCACGCGGGTGACGTCGGGGCGCTGGGCAAACTGGTCGGCCAGCATCGCCGCGCTCTTGTCGCGGCTGCCGTCGTTGATGAACACGATCTCGTAGCGCAGGTTCAGCGCGTCCAACGCCGGGTACAAGCGGTCGAACAGCGCCTGCAGCACGTCCTGCTCGTTGTAGACCGGGATGACGACGGAAAGATTGATGTCGGTATTCATGTATCTCAGTGTAAAACGGCGCGCAGCGCGGCGCTGAAGGTTTGGCAGACGCGAAGCACGTCTTCGTCGCGCATGCCAGGGAACAGCGGCAGCGTGACGGTGCGGGCGCCGATGTCTTCGGCTACTGGATATTGCCCTTTGGCGTAGCCTTTGTCGCGGAACAGCGCGAACAGGTGCATCGCCGGATAGTGGACGCCGACGCCGATGTTCTCCGCCTTCATCCGGGCGATGAACTCGCCGCGGCTGACGCGCATCCGCTCCAGCGGCAACAGCGGCTGGAACATGTGCCAGTTGCTGTTCACAAAGTCTTCCGGCGGCAGTTCGCAGCCCAGCGAGCGGTCGAAATGCTGGAAATACAGCCGGGCCAGCTCGCGGCGGCGGGCGTTGAAGCCATCCAGCTTTTTCAACTGGCCGAGGCCGATCGCCGCGGCGATGTCGGTCATGTTGGCCTTGCCGCCCAGCACGTCCACGTCCATGGTGCCGTCCGGCAGCCGGGTGACGCCTTGCAGCCGCAGTTTCTCGAACAGTCGCGCCTCTTCCGCGTTGTTCAGCACCAGGCAGCCGCCTTCGCCGCTGGTCATGTTCTTGTTGGCGTGGAAGCTGAACGACACCAGGTCGCCGCCGCGGCCGATGGCCTGGCCGTTCCAGCCGGCGCCCATGGACTGAGCGGCGTCTTCCACCACCCGCAGCTTGTGGCGGCGGGCGATGTCGTACAGCCGGTCGCGGTCCACCGGCAGGCCGGCCAGGTCCACCGGGATGATGGCGCGGGTGTTCGGCGTAATCGCGGCTTCGATCTTGGCCAGGTCGATGTTGCGGGTGGCCGGGTCGGCGTCGACGAACACCGGCGTCGCGCCCACCTTCATGATGACGTTGGCGGTGGCGATCCAGCTCAGCGGGCAGGTGATGACTTCATCGCCGGGACCGATGCCGGCGATCTGCAGCGCCATTTCCAGCGCGGCGGTGGCCGACGCCGCCAGCCGCACCGGGCGGCCGCCGCAGAAGGCCGACAGCTCGGCTTCCAACTGCTGGCAGCGCGGACCGGTGGTGATCCAGCCGGAGCGCAGCACGTCGCCGACGGCGGCGATGGTGTCCTCGTCTATCGCGGGACGGGTGAAAGGCAGGAATTCCATGTCGGACCTTTGCGAAAATCAGCTGCGGGCGACCAGCACCACGCCGACGATGATGACGGCGATGCCGACGAGCTTCTGCGCGGCCAGCGCTTCGCCGAACATCCAGTAAGCCAGGAGCGCGTTGACCACGTAGCCGATGGACAGCATCGGGTAGGCGACGCTGACTTCTACCCGCGACAGCGCCATGATCCACACCACCACGCTGATCGCGTAGCAGGACAGGCCGCCGATGATGGGCAGGTTGGTGGCCAGCGACCAGGCCGTCGGCCAGGCGTTGGCCAGCGAGAAGTCGAAGTGGCCGATCTGGCGCACGCCGGCTTTCAAACACAGCTGCGCGGCGGCGTTGAGCAGCACGCCGAACAGTATCAATCCGAATTCAATCAGTTTCATTCATTCATATCCAAAGCTTGCTTCCCAGTCTCTGCCAGGGAGGGGTTACGGTTTCGCCACCACCATCCGCCGCGGGTCCTGGTAGATCACCTTCATCGGCAGGCCCTGCTTTTGCAATTCCCGGTAAGTGTCGTCGCCCAGCATCGCCACCGCCTTGGGCGCGGCGCGCCAGCGTGCGGCGAATTGTTCGAGGCGCGGCATCCAGCGTTGCGGCTCCTGCCCCTCGCCGAACTCGAACTCGTCGACGAAGTCCACCAGCGTCACCGGTCGGCCGACATAGTAGGGGAAGGTCTGATCGTAGTAGCGGACCGAGTAGATTTCGCTGTCCGGCGTCAGGTAGGGCTGGATCTGCGCGACGATCTCCTTGCTGCCCTTCAGACGGCCGTAGCTGTCGTGGCCGCTGGCCGCCAGCGTCACCGCGATCAGGCTGCCGAAGGACAGCGCGGCGAGGGCGGCCAGCATCCGCTGCTTCCCCAGCGCGCGCCAGGCCAAGGCCGCCGCGATCAGGAACGCCGCCGCGCCGGCGGCGATGAAATGGGCGAAGGGCAGGATCACCTCCGGCGGCGAGTCGACGCTGGCGAAGCGGCCGGCTAATGGCCAGGCTGCCAGCAGCGCCAGCCACAGCAGCGCGGGCAGCAGGATGTGTTTCTTCAGCTCGGCCGGCTGCATCCGGCTGAGGCTATGGGCCAGCATCAGCGCCAGCGCCGGGAACATCGGCAGGATGTAGGACGGCAGCTTGGAGCTGGACTTGCTGAAGAAGGCGAAGATGAACACGCACCAGATCAGCAGCAGGCGGCCGACGCGCAGGCCGGCGGTTCGGTCGGCCCAGGCGTCCTTGACCATGCGCGGCAGCAGCGTGGTCCACGGCAGCAGGCCCAGGATCAAATAGGGCGCGAAGTACCACGGCGCGCCGGTGCGCTTGTGCTCGGTGGTGAGGAAGCGCTCGAAGTGCTCGCGGATGAAGAAGAAGTGGGCGAAGTCCGGATTGCGCTCCGAAACCAGCACGAACCACGGCGCGGTGAGCGCGAAGAACAGCGCCAGGCCGCTGAGCCAGTGCATCCGTTTCCAGAATGACCATTGCCAGTTGACCAGGCTGTACAGCACCAGCGTGGCGCCGGGGATCAACAGGCCGATCAGGCCCTTGCTGAGCACCGCGCCGGCCATCGCCGCCCAGGTCAGCCACATCGCCCAGCGGGTTTCCTCGCGGGCCGCCTCCTCGCGCTGCGCCAGCAGGAAGCCGCACAAGGCTACCGTCAGGAAGAAGCTGACGCCCATGTCCAGCGACAGGAAATGGCTGTTGGCGACGATCCACGCCATGCCGCCGGCGGCCAACGCCGCGTAGCGCCCGGCGTCGATGCCCCACAGCCGCCGAGCGGTCAGCGACACCGCCGCCACGCTGAGGAAGCCGGTCAGTCCCGGCCAGAAGCGGGCGGCGAATTCGTTGACGCCGAAGGCGGCGAAGCTCAACGCCCCCATCCAGTATTGCAGGATGGGCTTCTCGAAATAGAGCAGGCCGTTGAGGCGGGGCGTGATCCAGTCGCCGCTGTGCAGCATGAACAGCGAGATCGTCGCGTAGCGGCCCTCGTCGGCATGGATCAGGCCGCGGTAGCCCAGGCTGCCGAACCAGATCAGCGCGAACAGCAGCCACAGCGCGATCTCCTGCGCGCGCGGCACGACGGTGGCCTTGGTGGTGTGCATCGGTATTCCGGAATCGTCGATCGAAATCGGTCAAAAAGCGAACTGGCTAGGATAACCGATCCGCCGGCCCCTGTGCGTTGCCCGTTTGTAACCGGCGGCGGCTCACACCCAATCGCGCGGCGGCAGGAAGTCGGTGTACAGCCTGGCCTCCGGGCTGCCCGGCTCTGGCTGGTAGCCGTATTCCCAGCGCACCAGCGGCGGCATCGACATCAGGATGGATTCGGTGCGGCCGCCCGACTGCAAGCCGAACAGCGTGCCGCGGTCCCAGACCAGGTTGAACTCGACGTAGCGTCCGCGGCGGTATAGCTGGAACTGGCGTTCGCGGTCGCCCCAGGCCTGTTCCTTGCGCCGGGCGACGATGGGCAGGTAGGCGTCCAGATAGCCGTCGCCGACCGCGCGGGTGAAGGCGAAGCTCTGGTCGAAGCCCCATTCGTTGAGGTCGTCGAAGAACAGGCCGCCGATGCCGCGCGCCTCGTTGCGGTGCTTCAGGTGGAAGTATTCGTCGCACCATTTCTTGTAGCGCGGATAGACCTCGCCGCCGAACGGCGCGCACAAATCGCGCGCCACCGTATGCCAGTGCACGGCGTCTTCTTCTTGCGGGTAATACGGGGTCAGGTCGAAGCCGCCGCCGAACCACCACACCGGCGCCTCGCCGTCCTTTTCCGCGATGAAGAAGCGCACGTTGGCGTGGCTGGTGGGCACGTGCGGATTGGAAGGGTGTATCACCAGCGACACGCCCATCGCCTCGAAGCGGCGGCCGGCCAGCTCAGGCCGGTGCGCGGTGGCGGACGCTGGCAACGCGTCGCCGTGGACGTGGGAAAAGTTGACGCCGGCCTGCTCGAACATCTCGCCATCCTTCAGCACCCGGCTGCGCCCGCCGCCGCCGGCTTCGCGGTTCCAGGCGTCTTCGGCGAACTGGGCTTTGCCGTCGGCCTGTTCCAGTGCCGCGCAGATGCGGTCTTGGAGGTCCAGCAGGAAGGATTTGACGGCGTCGCTATGCGGGTGGCTCATGGTGGAATCTGTCTCGCAAGGAAGTTGGGGCAGATTGTAGCAGAGGCGGCATCGCGGCGATGAGGCGGAGGGGGAATGAAAATTGCCCGCCGGGCGGCGGGCAATCGGCACGGCTTAGAACTGGTAGCTCAGGCCGGCTTTGAACAGATTGATGCCATTGGTTTTCAGGCCTGCATCGTCCCCTGCCTGGTAACGGGCGGCGATGTATTCGTATTCGCCGCGCACGGACAAGCTCTTGTTGACGGCGTAGCTGGCGCCGAAGCCTACGCCGGCTTTGACATTGCTTTTCTTCTCGGAGATGGCGCCCGCGGGACCCTGCAGCTTGGTGTCGGCATGAACATTGTTCAGGCTGAGTTTGCCAAACACTTCCAGATTGTCCGCCACCGGCAGAATGCCGAGGACAGCCACGCGCTCGGCGCGCAGAGCAATCGACGGCGTGAGGGTGCCGCGAGGGGTGGCGATGTCGCCTTGCATCTTGCCGAAATCGGCGTAGGACAGTTCAGTCGCCAGGTAGGGGCTGATGCGGTAGCCGGCGCCGATTTCCCAGCTGGCGCCGCCCGCTTTGTTGTTTTGCAGTTGCACGCCTCCGGTATCGCCGAACATTTTCATTTTGCTGGCGTTGTATCCCAGGTTGCCGAACACGTAGGCGCCGTTGTCGGCGGCGTGGGCGGTCAGGGCGGACAGGCTCAACACGGATGCGATAATGATGTGTTTCATTTTAATCATTAGGTTTTATTAATAGAGTAAACATTCTCTAGGAAGAACGCGGCGGATTTGTCTGGCTTGTGATGAGGGTGAGAGTAGGTTCTGTAACTAAATGTAAAACAGGACTTACATGAACAATTTGTCATGAAGAGGTTGGCCGGGACTTGTCTCTAGGATCCGGGCGCAAACAAAACCGCCCGCAGGTTGCGGGCGGTTTTGTTTGCTGGGGAGGGAGGCCTCAGGCCGCCGCGAATGCGGTCCAGCCGCAGGCCTGCTCGACCGGTTGCGTCGGCTTGGGTTGGCTGTTGAAGAACTTCAGGCTGCGCTGCAGCACTTCGGCGCGCTCATTGTCCACCATCACCATGTGATAGCTGTTGGACAGCGGCATGAAGTCCACCGGGCCGCCCAGGTATTGCATCAGGTGGTGGGCGGAACGCGGGCTGGTGATGTCGTCCTCGTCGGCGTGGACGATCAGCGTGGGACAGGTGATTTCGGCCAGACGCGGCAGCAACTGGCGGCGCAGGCGGTCCACTTCACGGATGCACATCAGCGGGATGTAGGCGTAGTGGAAGCGGTCGCCGCGCTCGAAACGCTGCTGGATCGCCTTGCGGATGCGGGCGTTCTTGATGCCGAACGGCGACACCTCTGGCACGCGCATTTTCTTGGCCAGCCGGGGAACGTGATACACCGCGTGGCGCAGCCAGGTCAGCTTGGGCAGGCTCCAGCCGTCCAGAAACACCGGCGGCGCGTACAGCGCCAGCTTGTCCTGATGCTTCTCGCGGCGCGCCACTTCCAGCGCCACCAGGCCGCCCAGGCAGACGCCGGCCAGGTGAACCACTTTGTGCTTGGCCTTCAGCGCGCGGTATTCGGCGCGAATGCTTTCCACCCAATCCTCCCAGCCTACGCCGAGCAGGTCTTCCGGCGAGCCGCCGTGACCGGGCAGCACCGGGGAGTGGGTAACGATGTCGGCGTCTTCCAGGGTGCGGCCCAGCGCGCCCAGATCATAGGCCGTGCCGCCGAGTCCATGCACCAGCAACGCCGCCGGTCGTGAGGAAACCATTCTGCATATTCCTGTCATTTCTAATGATGGGAATTATCGGCAAATGGCGGCGAGCGGTCTGTGGGCTTCCTGTCGATGCTTTGTGACAATGAGTGACTTATTGCCCGCAAGGGGCCGGCTGCGCAATGATCATGCGAAAACGCGCGCCGCCCAGCTCGCTGGAGCCGGCGCTGGCGTGGCCGTGGTGGTGCTCGGCGATCAAGCGCACGAAGGACAGGCCCAGGCCATGGCCGCCGGTGGCGCGGTCGCGGCTGCGGTCCAGCCTCAGAAAGGGCTCGAACACTTTGTCGCGGTCTTCCTCCGGGATGCCGCAACCGTCGTCGTCCACTTCCATGATCAATTGAGAGCCCTGGTGATAGACCCGCATCCTCACTTGCGAGTGGGCGTACTTGAACGCGTTCAGCAGCAGGTTGCGGGTGGCGATGTACATCAGCTTGCGGTCGAAGGCGCCGTCTTCGCGCGGGCATTCCAGCGACAGCGACAAGTGCGGCGGCTTCAGCGGCGTGACCAGGTCGATCAGGTCGTCGAACCAGTCGAACAGGTCCACGGTTTCCAGGTGCAGCGGCACCTCGCTGCGGCGCAGCTTGGCGAATTCCATGCTGGTGCTGATCAGTTCTTCCAGTTCCAGCATGTCGCGCTCCATGCCGTCGCGGTAGCGCTTCCACTCCGTCGGGTCTTCCTCCTCCTCCAGCATGGTCAGGCCGAAGCGCAGCCGGGCGATGGGCGTGCGGATTTCATGGGCGATGGCGTGCGACAGCGCCTGGCGGGTTTCCAGCTGGCGCTCCAGCCGCGAGGCCATGCTGTTGAAGGCCAGCGGCAGCGGCGCGAACAGCCGGCTCTTGGCCGAGCGGGCGCGGGCGCTGAAATCGCCCTCGGCGAACACTTCGGCGGTGCGCCGCACTTCCAGCAGGTCGGTCCACAGCGGGCGCAGGATGAAGTACAGCAGGGTGCCCAGCGTGGCGCCGGACAGCAACATCCAGATCAGCAGCACCTCGATGTCTTCGCTGATCCAGTTGCTGTCGCTGGACTGCATGTCCAGCGGCCCCAGCGCCAGCAGCCTGGAGCGCGACGGCGCCGACGCGTACAGGATTTGGCTGTCCGCGTCGAGGTAGGACTGGCCGTGGCCCAGCACCGCCAGCGCCTTGTCGTCCAGCTCGGCGGGCGGCTGGTCAAGCAGCCGGATCGGGTAGCTGAAGCGGCTGGCGATGGAGGCCAGCTCGGCGTTCCAGCGCTGCGGCGGCTGCTCCCGCAGCCTGTCCTGGATCAACATCACGGTGCCGCGCATGAACAGGGTCTTGCCGGCCTGGTCGCTCTTCTCGTACAGCTTGGTTACCAGGAAGCCGAAGCCGATGATGATCAACAGCTGTATCAGCATGGTGATCAGAAAGTAGCGGGCGAACAGCGTTCCCAGCGACGGGCGCAGCCAGCCGCGCAGGTTCTTGGACGGCATCAGCTATTCCCAGTCGCTGCGAGAAAACAAATAACCTTTGCCGCGCACGGTCTTGATCCGCGCCGGCGCGTCCGGATTGTCGCCCAGCTTGCGGCGCAGCCGCGAGATGCGGGCGTCGATCGAGCGGTCGAGGCCGTCGAAGCCTATGCCGCGCAGCTCGCTCATGATGTCGTCGCGCGACAGCACCTGGCCGGCGTGGGTGGCCAGCAGCCACAACAGGTCGAACTCGGCGGTGGTCAGCTCGATCTGCTCGTCGCCCAGCAACGCTTCGCGGGTGGCCTGGCTGATGCTGAACTGGCCGAAGATGATGCCGTCGTTTTCGATGGCGACGCCGCCGCTCTCCTGGCGGGCGCCGCCGCTGCGGCGCAACAGCGCGCGGATGCGGGCCAGCAGCCGGCGCGGTTCCACCGGCTTGGCCAGATAGTCGTCGGCGCCCAGCTCCAGGCCCAGAATCTCGTCCACGTCTTCGTCGCGCGCGGTCATCATCAGGATGCGGCCGCCGTAGTGGGGGCGGACATCGCGGCAGACGTCGAAGCCTTCCTTGCCCGGCAGCATCACGTCCAGCACCACCAGGTCCGGACGGGTTTCCAGGATGAAGGCAGGCGCGGTGTCGCCGCGTCCGTGCAGGCTGACCTGGTAACCGTGCTTGGTCAGGTAGGCGGCGATCAGTTCGGCCAGTCTGGCGTCGTCTTCGACAATCAGAATGTGTTGTGGCATTGCGAGGTATCCCGATTTCCCAGCAAAAATAGTAACACGGGCCGTTCGGGCTGGCAGGCTTGTGTTTCGGCGGCTATGCCGACAGAATCAAAGCAGCAGTACCCAAGCCGGATCGCGGCGGACAGATGGGCTGCCGCCGCAAGCGCCGGGAGAAATAGAGAGAACAGGGACTTCCTTATGCAACAGGTCAAACAGTGCGTGGTCTGGCTGCTGGTGGCGCTGGCGGGGGCGACGGCCTTCGCCGTGATGGCGCTCAACCGCGGCGAGACGATCAACGCGGTATGGCTGGTGGTGGCCGCCTTGTCGGTCTACGCGATCGCCTACCGCTTCTATGGCCGCTTCATCGCCGAAAAAGTGCTGGAGCTCGACGCGCGTCGGCTGACACCGGCCGAGAAATTCAACGACGGGCTCGATTACGTGCCCACCAACAAGTGGGTGGTGTTCGGCCACCACTTCGCCGCCATCGCCGGCGCCGGCCCGCTGGTGGGCCCGGTGCTGGCCGCGCAGATGGGCTACCTGCCGGGCACCTTGTGGATCCTGGTCGGGGTGATGCTGGCGGGCGCGGTGCAGGACTTCCTCATCCTGTTCCTGTCGATGCGCCGCGACGGCAAGTCGCTGGGCGAGATGATACGCCAGGAGATGGGCGACATCGCCGGCGTGATCGCCTCCATCGGCGTGCTGATGATCATGGTGATCCTGCTGGCGGTGCTGGCGCTGGTGGTGGTCAAGGCGCTGGCCGACAGTCCGTGGGGCACCTTCACCATCGCCTGCACCATTCCGATCGCGCTGTTCATGGGCGTGTACACCCGCTTCATCCGTCCGGGCAAGATCGGCGAGGTGTCGGTGCTGGGCTTCATCCTGTTGATGCTGGCCATCGTCTACGGCGGGGACGTCGCCAAGAGCGCGACGCTGGCGCCGCTGTTCACGCTGAAGGGCACCACGCTGGCCTGGACGCTGATCGGCTACGGCTTCATCGCCTCGGTGCTGCCGGTGTGGCTGCTGCTGGCGCCGCGCGATTACCTGTCCACCTTCCTCAAGATCGGCACCATCGTCGGCCTGGCCATCGGCATCCTGATCGTGGCGCCGCCGCTGCACATGCCGTCCGTCACCAAGTTCATCGATGGCAGCGGCCCGGTATTCGCCGGCAACCTGTTCCCCTTCCTGTTCATCACCATCGCCTGCGGCGCGGTGTCCGGCTTCCACTCGCTGGTGGCTTCCGGCACCACGCCCAAGCTGATCGAGAACGAATCCCACGCCCGCATGATCGGCTACGGCGCGATGCTGGTGGAAAGCTTCGTCGCCATCATGGCGCTGATCGCCGCCTGCGTGCTGGACCCGGGCGTCTATTTCGCGATGAACAGCCCGGCGGCCCTGATCGGCAAGACCGCGGCGGAGGCCGCCCAGGTGATCTCCGGCTGGGGCTTCGTCATCACGCCGGACGCGCTGACCCAGCTGGCGGCCGACGTCGGCGAGCATACCGTGCTGTCGCGCGCCGGCGGCGCGCCGACGCTGGCGGTGGGCATGGCCCACATCCTGTCCGGCGTGATCGGCGGCAAGACCATGATGGCGTTCTGGTACCACTTCGCCATCCTGTTCGAAGCGCTGTTCATCCTCACCACCGTAGACGCCGGCACCCGCGTGCTGCGCTTCATGATTCAGGACCTGCTGGGCGTGTTCATCAAGCCGATGGCCAACACCGAGTCTTGGGTGGCCAACTTCGTCGCCACCGGCCTCGCCGTCGCTGCCTGGGGCTACTTCCTGTACCAGGGCGTGGTGGACCCGCTGGGCGGCATCAACACCTTGTGGCCGCTGTTCGGCATCGCCAACCAGATGCTGGCCGGCATCGCGCTGACGCTGGCCACCGTGGTGCTGGTGAAAATGCAGAAGACGCGCTACGTGTGGGTGACCGCGCTTCCCACCGTCTGGCTGCTGCTGGCCACGCTGACCGCCGGTTGGCAAAAACTGTTCCATTCCAGCCCCAAGATCAGCTTCCTGGCCCACGCCGACAAGTTCTCCGCCGCCGCCGCCAAGGGCGAGGTGTTGGCGCCGGCGAAGAACATGGCGCAAATGCAGCAGATCATCTTCAATGATTATGTGGACGCCACGCTGACCGCGCTGTTCATGGCGGTGGTGCTGGCGATGCTGGTGTTCGGCATCCAGGTGATCCGCAAGTCGCTGGCGGTGAAGTGGGTGACGGCCAAGGAAGTGCCGGCGGTATACCGGGAGGGAGGCGCCAATGGCTGAACTGTGGCGGGCGGTGGTGCATACCGCCCGATTGATGGTGGGACAGCGCGACTACGACGTCTATGTCAGCAGCCGCCGCCGTTTCGACCCCGAGGCCCAGGTGATGAGCCGCGAGGCGTTCTTCCGCTACTGCCAGGAGCAGCGCTATGGCGGCAAGAGCGTGAAGAAGTGCCCATGTTGAGCCCTGGCGGCTCGGCATAGAAAAACGCCCGGTTTCGCCGGGCGTTTTTTCATGCGTACTTTCTTGGCGTGGAGGGGCGTCAATGCAGCAGCGCCGCGACGCCGGCGTTGATCAGGCCGCCGCCGACGATCAGCCAGCCGAACAGCGCGCTGGCCAACAGCAGCGGCTTGGCGCCGGCCTGGCGGATGGCCGAGATGTGGGTGGTCAGGCCCAGCGCGCCCATCGCGGCGGCCAAGAGCAGGTTGTCCAGCGAGATGATCTGTTGCAGCAGCGCGCGCGGCAGCAGGTCGAAGGAGTTGAAACCGGCCACGGCGAGGAAGGCGACGGCGAACCAGGGGATGGAGATCGGCTGCTTTTGCGTTTTGCCGCCGCTGTGCTTGGCGGCCAGCCAGGCGGACAGGCCGATCAGGAACGGCGCCAGCATCATCACGCGGATCATCTTGGTGATCACCGCGGTGTTCATCGCCGCGTCGCTGACCGATTTGCCGGCGGCGACGGCCTGCGCCACTTCGTGGATGGTGGAGCCGGCGAACAGGCCGTAGCTGAATTCGGAGATGCCCAGGTGGCGCACCGCGTCGTACATCAGCGGCCACAGGAACATCGCGGCGGTGCCGAACACCACCACGGTGGCCACCGCGACGGCCACTTTCTCCGCGTGGGCCTTGATCACCGGCTCGGTGGCCAGCACCGCGGCCGCGCCGCAGATCGAGCTGCCGGCGCCGATCAGGATCACGCTTTGCTCATCCAGGCCCAGTTTTTTGCGGCCCAGCCAGAAAGCCAGCAGGAAGGTGGAGGTCAGCACCAGCGCGTCGATCAGCACGCCGGAGAAGCCGACGGCGGCGATGTCCTGGAAAGTCAGCTTGAAGCCGAACAGGATGATGCCGGCGCGCAGCAGCTTCTGCTTGGAGAAGGTGACGCCGTGGTGGCTGGGCTCGGCGATGAAACGGTAGATAGTGTTGCCGACGATCATGCCGCCGACGATGGCGAGGGTGAGGGCGGACAGGCCCAGGCTTTTCATCGCCGGCAGCTCCGCGGCCCAGATGGCCGCGCCGGCCAGGCCCAGCGACAGCGCCAGGCCGGGAATCAGGTTGCGATAATTGGTCATATGCTAATGCCTCTTTGGTATATGTCCAAGATACGCCACTGTTGATAAGTAAAAAAACGGATAAAATTAATAGATATCATTAATAAAACTGCTTAGGAGCCGGCATGAGCCTGCGCATCAGCCTGAGGGAACTAGAGGTGTTCGTCGCGGTGGCGGAATTGGACACGGTGACGCGCGCGGCGGAGCGGGTGGCGCTGACGCAGTCGGCCGCCAGCCAGGCGCTGGACAAGCTGGAGCAGGGGCTGGGCGCCAAGCTGTTCGACCGCGTCGGGCGGCGGCTGCTGATCAACGAGCACGGCCGCCTGCTGCTGCCGCGCGCCCGCGCGCTGCTGGACGCCGCCGGGGATGTCCAGGGCCTGTTCGACGGCGGCGGGCTGGCCTTGCGCATCGGCGCCAGCACCACCATCGCCAACTACCTGCTGCCGCCGCTGCTGGCCGCTTTCCGCCGGGATTGGCCGCAGGCGCGGCTGGAGCTGGAGGTGGCCAATACCCGCGACATCGTCGAGGCGGTGGCGGCGTTCCGCGTCGATTTCGGCCTGATCGAGGGGCCGTGCCACCATCCGGAACTGTTGGCCAGCCCCTGGCGGCAGGACGAGTTGCTGGTGTTCGCCGCCGTGTCGCATCCGTTGGCCGGCCGCAAGGTGGCGGCGGCGGAGCTGGCCGAGGCGGAGTGGATACTGCGCGAAGCCGGTTCCGGCACCCGGGAGGAAGTGGAGCGGGTGCTGCTGCCGCACCTGATGCGGCTATCGATCAGCATGGAGCTGGGCCATTCCGAGGCGATCAAGCATGCGGTGGCGGCGGGGCTGGGCGTCAGCTGCCTGTCGCGGCACGTGGTGGCCGATCTGCTGGCCGCCGGCAGCGTGGTGGAGGTGGACGCCGACCTGCCGCGGTTGACCCGGACGCTGTACCGCGTCCAGCACCGCGACAAGGCGATCGGCCGAGGGATGGCGGCCTTTGACCGCCATCTGAAATGAAAACGGGCAAGACCGCTAGGTCTTGCCCGTTTTTCAGCCGGAACCGTATAGGCCAAGAAAGCCACGAGGCAAGGCGGCGTCGGCCTGTCCTAGTGCGCGCCGCTATCGCCGCCGGCCGCCGTGAAAGGCGGCTTGGCGAACCAGACCAGCGCGATCAGCAGCACGAACAGGATGCCGGAAACCCAGAAGATCTCGTTGGCGGCCATGATGTAGCCCTGCTTGGTGATCTGCAGCTGGGTCAGCGCCTGTTGCTGGCTGGGGCCCAAACCCAGCTTGCCCATGGTGTCGAACCACGATACCGAGGCCGGATCGTACTGCGTCACATGCTCGGTCAGCTTGGAGTGGTGTTGCGCTTCGCGGCGGTCCCACATCGTCGTCGTGATCGAGGTGCCGATGCTGCCCGCCAGGATGCGCAGGAAGTTCGACAGGCTGGACGCGCTGGCGATCCGCGACGGATGCAGGCCGGACAGCGTGATCGTCGTCAGCGGCATGAAGAAGCAGGCCACGCCTATGCCCTGCACCACCTGCGGCCACACCACGTAGGAAAAGTCCATGTCGGTGTTGAAGTTGCTGCGCCAGAAGAAGCAGATGGCGTAGATGCTGAAGCTCACCGTCACTACCCAACGCATGTCCCAGCGGTGGGCGTTCTTGCCGATGATCGGCGACAGCACCACCGGGATCAGGCCGATCGGCGCGGCGGCGAGGCCGGCCCAGGTGGCGGTGTAGCCCAGTTGGGTTTGCAGCATCAAGGGCAGCAGCACCACGGCGCCGAAGTACAGCATGAAGCCCAGGCTGATCGCGACGGTGCCGACGGTGAAGTTTCGCTGGCTGAACAGCGACAGGTCGACGATGGGGTGCTCCTCGCCCAGTTCCCAGATCACCAGATAAGTCAGCGCCAGGAAGGCGATCACCGCCAGGGTGACGACCTCGGCGGAGTTGAACCAGTCCAGCTCCTTGCCGCGGTCCAGTACCATCTGCAGCGAGCCGACGCCGATCACCAGCAAGGCCAGGCCGAGCTTGTCGATGGGCAGGTCGAAAGTGTCGGTTTCGCGGCTTTTCAGGATGCGCCAGGAGATGAAGGCGGCGGCGAGGCCCACCGGCACGTTGATGAAGAAAATCCAGCCCCAGTGCCAGTTGTCGCTGATCACGCCGCCCAGAATCGGGCCGAACACCGGCGCGACGATCACCGTCATCGCCCATAGCGCCAGCGCCATGCTCTTCTTGGCCGGCGGGTAGCACGACAGCAGCAGGCTCTGCGACAGCGGAATCATCGGACCGGCCACCGCGCCTTGCAGCACGCGGAAGAAGATCAGCATTTCCAGGCTGCCGGACATGCCGCACAGCCAGGAGGTCAGCACGAACAGCAGCGTGGACGCGGTGAACAGCTTCACCTCGCCGAAGCGCTTGGCCAGCCAGCCGGTCAGCGGCACGGCGATGGCGTTGGCGACGCCGAACGAGGTGATCACCCAGGTGCCCTGGCTGGTGGCGGCGCCGAGGTTGCCCGAAATGGTGGGCAGCGCCACGTTGGCGATGGTGGTGTCCAGCACTTGCATGAACACCGACATCGACAGCGCCAGCGTGATCCAGACCAGTTTCGAGCCGCTCAGTGGCGGATGGTTCATGGGTGGGCGTCCTTACTTGCCGGCGTTGGCGGCCAGGATTTCGGCGACCAGCTTATCGGCCTGCTTCAGGTCGGGCAGGGTGCCGTTGTGTTCGCTGACCACGGTTGCCGGGGCGGCTTCGGCCAGCGATTTGCCGTCCTGGTTGCTGGTGTCCACCACCGCGTCGATCGACAGGCCGACGCGCAGCGGGTGCTCCTGCAGATCCTTGGGGTCGAGCGCGATGCGAACCGGCACGCGCTGCACCACCTTGATCCAGTTGCCGGTGGCGTTCTGCGCCGGCAGCAGCGAGAAGGCGCTGCCGGTGCCGGCGGACAGGCCCTGCACCTTGCCGTGGTAGACCACCTTGCCGCCGTACAGGTCGGACTTCAGCTCCACCGGCTGGCCGATGCGGATCTTGGCCAGCTGGCCTTCCTTGAAGTTGGCGTCCACCCACAGGTGCTCCAGCGGCACCACGGCCATCAGCGGCGTGCCGGCGGCGACGCGCTGGCCCACCTGCACGTTGCGGCGGGCGACGGTGCCGTTCACCGGCGACTTGATCTCGGTGCGCTGCAGCGCGAGCCAGGCTTCCTTCAGGCGGCTGGCGGCGGCTTTGACCGCCGGCTGATGCGCGAGCTCGTCCTTGCCCACCAGCGCCAGGCCGGCCTTGGCCTGTTCCTGCGCGGCGGCCAGCGCGGCCTGGGCGGCGGCGGCGGCGTCGCTCGCGTGTCCCAGTTCTTCGGCGGACATCGCCTCGCTGCCGGCCAGCTGCTTGCGGCGTTTCAGGTCGGATTCGGCGCGGGACAGCTCGGCCTGGCGCAGCGCCACCTGGGCATCCAGCTGCAGGCTGTTGGCCATCAGCTGGCGGGTCTGGCGCACGGTCTGGGCGAATTCGTTGCGGGCGCGCTCGAAGGCCAGCTGGGCGTCGCTGTTGTCGTAGCTGACCAGCACCTGGCCGGCCTTCACCGCCACGGTGTCGTCGACCAGGATCTTGGCGACGGTGCCGCCCACTTCCGGGGTGACCTGCACCAGGTGGCCGCCGACATAGGCGTCGTCGGTGTCTTCCTGGTGGCTCAGCACCAATGACCAGTAAGCGCCGTAGCCGATGGCGATGGCGGCGAACAGGGTGGTGGCCACCAGCAGGTTGCGTTTGCGGCTCTTCGCGGTTTCCAGTTTCTGATCCATTTGATGTGTGTCCTTAGCGGGTGGCGGTCTGGTTGTCGAAACCGCCGCCCAATGCGGTGTTCAGGGTGGCCCAGGCCAGGCGGCTGGCGGCCTTGGCGTCGATGTTGGAGGATTGCTGGCTCAGCAGCGCGTCCTGAGAGTCCAGCAGCGACAGTTTGTTGATCAGGCCGGCGCGCAGGCGGGCGGCCATCGAGTCATTGGCTTTGCGGCTGCTTTGCAGCGCGCGTTCGGTCTGCCGCAGCTGGCGCTGGCTGTTCTGCCAGCCGGACACCGCGTCGGAGGCGTCGCGCAGCGCGTCGAACACCGCCTGGTTGTATTGCTGCACCGCCATGTCGTAGCCGGCCTGCTGCTTGGACAGGTTGGACTGCAGCTGGCCGGAGTGGAAGATCGGCAGGCTGATGGCCGGCATGAAGCCCCACAGCGACGATTCGCTCTTCCACAGCTGGTCCATTTGCAGCGAGCTCTGGCCGGCGAACACGGTCAGCTTGACGTTGGGGTAGAACTCGGCGCGCGCTTCCTTGACCGAGGCGGACATCGATTCGACGCGGGCGCGCTGGGCGGCGATGTCGGGACGGCGGCCCAGCAGGTTGGCGTCCAGCTTGTCCAGCGCCGGCTCCGGCGCGGCGTCCAGTTGGCCCGGGTTCAGGCCGTCCTGTTGCTGCGGCGCCTGGCCGGTCAGCGCGGCCAGCGCGTGGCGGCTGCGGGCGATGTCGTTGTCCAGCGCGCTTTGCTGCTGTTGCAGCCGCTCGATCGACACTTCGTTGCCGCGCTGGTTGTCGCCCGGCAGCAGGCCGGCGTTGATGCGGGCCTGGGTCAGCTTCTGGCGGCTCTGGGCGATGGCCAGGCGTTGGGACAGCAGCTTGGACTGGGCCAGGCTGCGCTGCAGCTGGGTGTACTGAGCGACCACGGCCTGGGTCAGCAGCAAGCGGGTCTGCTGGCCTTCGTAGGCGATGGCCTGCTGCTGGCCGAGCGCGGCGCTGACGGCCGCGTGGTTCTTGCCCCAGAAGTCGAATTCCCAACTGCCCATCAGCGCCGCGGTGTAGGCGTTGATGTAGTCCTTGTCGTTGTGCGGGATGGCTTTGAGCGGGTCGGCGTGGATCTGCACGGCGTTGGCGAGCGCGTCCAGCTGCGGGCCGTCCTTGCTTTCCACGATGCCGACGGCGGCGCGCGCCTGGCGCAGGCGCGCGTCGGCCAGCTTCAGCGACGGCGAGTCTTTCAGCGTCGCCTCCACCAGGCGGTCGAGCTCGGGGTCGTTCAATTGGCGCCACCAGTCGGCGCGGACGTTCTGTTGGCCGGCGACGGCCAGCTTGAGCTGGTCGGCGCCCACCATCTGGTCGGGGGCGGCGTCTGTGCCGAAGCTGGCGCAGCCGCTCAGCACAGCGCTGATCAGCAACACCCCGGCGGCTTGTGGCCAGGATTTCTTGTTCACCTTGTCGGTCTCCATCAATGATGCATGTCGGTCCGGGGCTGATTAATCCAGTAGATAATCACCCAAGTTATTATGTGAGCGAAAAAGCGCGGGCTCAGCCGCCGAGCTTACTCAGCAGCTTGCGCATCAGCCGTTCCAGTTCGGCTTTCTCATCGGCCTCGAAGTCCGTCCACAGCGAGCGATGGATTTCGCGCGAGTAGGGCAGCAGGCCTTCCACCAGCGCCACGCCGGCGGGTGTCAGCTCCAGCACGATCTTGCGCCTGTCCTCGGCGCTGGCCGAGCGGGCGGCCCAGCCGTTCTTCACCAATTCATCCGCGATGCGGGTGGCGTTGGTGCGCGAGGAATCCAGCGTTTCGCTGATATCCGACGGATTCAGCATCTGGTTCGGACAGGCGTACAAGGCGAGCAGCGCCATCCACACCGTCTCGTTGAGGCCGTGCTGCTTCAGGCACTCGCACAAATGGGCGGTCAGCCGCGGCACGATGTGGAAGATCAGGCGGGTCAGGATCACTTCCTGGCGTGGCACGCCGGGGAAGCGGGCTTCGACGCGGCTGATCGCCTGCTCCAACTGGGAAAAGGACTTGTTTGGACTCATGCCGCCATTTTAGTAACGTACGGTATTATTTTTCAAGTAATAGTAATCCTGCTAATGAAATGGACAGGGAAAGTGTGGCGAAATGACAATGGTTTATCTGGTGGCTGCAGGGAAATCCGGGCGGGAGAGGCTAGAAAGAGAGAGGCGGGAAGGAAAAGGCGCGGCGGCTGCGGGAGGGCCGCCGCCGCATGGGTTTATTCGCCCAGCAGCTTGAGCACCTGCTCGGGCGGGCGGCCGATCACGGCGCGGCCGCCGGCGATGGCGATGGGGCGTTCGATCAGGCTGGGGTTGTCCACCATCGCGGCGATCAGGTGCTTGCGTTCCAGCGTGATGTCGTCCAGGTAGAGGTCGGCGTATTCCTCCTCTTTCTGGCGCATCAGCTCGCGAGGCTCCAGGCCCAGCATGCCCAGCAACTGGTCCAACTCTTCATAGCTGGGGGGATGCTTCAGGTATTCGATGACTTCGACCTCGGCGCCGGCTTCTTCCAGCAGGCTGAGGGCGGCGCGGGATTTCGAGCACTTGGGATTGTGGTAGAGACGGATCATGTGGCTTCTCCCTTGTGGTTGATCCGGGCCGCTGCGGCATGATTGGCAGCATAACCCGCTGTTTGTGGGTTGGGAAGGGGCGCGCATCGTGGCATGAAAGCGCCGGCCTGCCAAGTTTCCCGACTGGGTTTGGCAAGCGCGGCATCAACCGTTACCATTCGAACATTATCCGAGATTCTTACGTCATGTCCCGCTCTTCCCGCACACACTTCGGCTTGGCCGCGCTGCTGGCCGGCTTGTCCACCCTGGGCCCGTTTTCCATCGACACCTTCCTGCCGGCGATGCGGGCCATCGGCTCCACGCTGTCCGCGTCGCCGCTGGAAATGCAGCAGGCGCTGACGGTCTATCTGTTCTGCTACGCGTTGATGATGCTGTGGCATGGCTCGATTTCGGACGCGGTGGGCCGCCGGCCGGTGATACTGGCGACCACGCTGCTGTTCGGCCTGGCTTCCGTCGGGTGCGCGTTGTCCGATACCCTGGGCCAGTTATTGTTGTTCCGCGCGCTGCAGGGGTTGTGCGGCGGCGCCGGCCTGGTGGTCGGCCGGGCCATCATCCGCGACCGGCTGGAAGGCGCGGCGGCGCAGCGGCTGATGTCTCAGGTGACCATGTTGTTTTCGCTGTCGCCGGCGATCGCGCCGGTGGTGGGCGGCTGGCTGTTCGGCGCTTTCGGCTGGCATTCCATCTTCGCGTTCATGGCGCTTATCGGCTTCGCGCTGTTCGCGCTGTGCTGGTTCGGCCTGCCGGAGACCCATCCGAAGGCGGCGCGGCAGCCCTTGCATCCGCGCCCTCTGCTGGCCAGTTATTGGACGGTCGGGCGCACGGTCAATTTCCAGTTGCTGACCGCGGCGGTGTCGTTCAATTTCGCCGGCTTCTTCCTGTATGTGCCGTCGGCGCCGGTCTTTTTGATGCAGCACCTGCATCTGGGGCCGACCGAGTTTCTGTGGCTGTTCGGGCCGGCGGTGTCGGGGATCATGTTCGGCGCTTATCTGTCAGGGCGCATGGCCGGACATTTCTCGCCGCGGGAGGTGGTGTCGCGCGCTTATCTGCTGATGTTCGCCGCGGCGCTGGCCAATCTGGCGTACAACCTGTTTGCCGCCGAGCAGACGCTGCCGTGGGCGGTGCTGCCGCTGGCGCTGTACACCACCGGCATGTCGCTGGCGGCGCCGTCTATCACGTTGAACCTGATGGATCAGTTTCCGGCGCTGCGCGGGACCGCGTCGTCGCTGCAGGGCTTTTGCCAGACCATGGTGTCCAGTCTGGTGGCCGGCGCGATCGCGCCCCTGGCTTGGGCCAGCCCCTTGAGGCTGGCCCTGGTGATGAATCTGCTGCTGGTATTGGGATTCATCTGCCGGATGGGGTATCGGCGGCGGATTCAGGCGGCGGAGAGGGCGTGAGCCGACGGGAAGGTCGGCCGGGTTTTTCAATGCTCGTTGCGCAGCGCGAGAGCGGGAGCCGGCTCGGGCCGTTTGAGGGTTTGCCTGTCCCCGAAGAACTTGGCGTGCAGCAAGGAGCCCACGGCGCCAAACAGAAAGCCCAGCAGCAATCCGGTGGCCAGGATCAGGCTGCGGCTGGGCTTGCTTTTCAGTTCCGGGGGCACAGCGCTGTCCAACACCTGGATCAACGACGAATCCTTGGCTTCATCCATCTTGGCCAGCTCGTATTGCTTGGCCAATAGCTCGAAAATGGTTTCCTGATATTTGACTTCTCTCAGGCGGCGCAGGTATTCCAGGCCGCTTTGCGCCATTTTTCCGGTGGGGACCATCAGGTCGCCGCGCCCCTCTTTTCCCGTTTCCAGTTTTGTCAGTTGTTCGCGCAGCCCGCTCAACTCCTGCTCCGTGCGGATGTATAGCGGATTCTGCTGCGTGGCGTAGCTGCGCATCGCCTCCAGTTGAACCTCCTTGGCGGCGATGCTGGCGCGCAGCTGAGTCACTGAGCCGACAATGGCGGGCAGCTGGCCTTCCGGTTGGATCAGGCCGGTTTTTTCCTGGGTTTGGCGCAGGGCGGTTTCCGCGCTGGTCAATTGCTCTTTGGCTTGTTTCAGCTGTTGCTCGAAGAATAGACGCCGTTTGGCGGCATCCGTCATGGCCAGAACCTGATTCAACTGTTTCAGTTCGTCGATGTAGGCGTTGGCGAGCTGGGCCGCGAATCGAGGATCGGGGTCGTCGACATTGATGTTGATCAGTCCATCTTTGCCATTGATGATGACTGTCCGGCTTTTCAGGGCTTGACGGGCCCCGTCCAGCGTTTTCTGCTGATAACGCTCCTTCAACTGGAGGCGCTTGATCAGGCGGTCGGCGATGGTGCGGCTTTGCAGCATGCCGATATAGAGATCGTTGGGATTTTTCAAGCCGCTGATCCCTCCCGCCATGCCGGCCAGCCCTCCCAGTTGTCCCAGCAGCGCGCCCATGCCGCTGCTCTGCTGCTGGGGAGGCATGATGGAGCTGCTGGCGGTGAAGATGGGCTTGGCCAGCAGGCCGTAAGCTAATGCGGCGCTGCCGAACAGCACGGTGCTGATGGCGATCCAGCGCTTGTACTTCTGCAGCATGGACAGCAGTGCCAGCAGATTGACTTCGTCGCCTGCCTGGTTATGTGTCTGGCTTGTCATGATTCATTCCCTCATGCTGGAGATCGGAGCTTATTTCAATACCTTCAGGCCGGCAGCGCCGAGGCCGAACTGGTACAGAATGCTGGTCCATTCCTTCAGGGATTGGGTCCAACTGCCGCTATTGAGCTCTTCCGGAACTACGATGGTGTCGCCCGGATTGACCCGCTTGCCGCTGACGCCGGAGAACCAGCCGCCGCTGTCGCTGCTGGCGACGGTGCCGTCGGCGCGCAATACATAGGTGGACGACTTGTCGCCGGAGTTCATCACGCCTCCGGCTAGCGACACATAATCGCCAACCGAACGCTGGGGACGGTAGATGAAGGCATTGTTCTGGTAGACGGCGCCCAGTACGTAGACGGTGCCCGGGCGGCGGGGAATCTCGATTTGGTCGCCATCCTGCAGCTCCAGATCAGGCAAGTCCTTGGCCTGAGCGTCCGCGTCTTTCAGTTCCAGTACCACGCGCCCTTCCGATTTGACCGCGCGCATTTTCTTCGCGATCTGGCGCTGGCCTTCGACTTCTGCATTGACGGCAGCGATGGTGTCCTTGTCTGTGAGTTTCGCCAGCCTCAAGGACGCGGTTTGCTCCAGTTCCTTTTCAAAACGATTGGCGACCTCGTCCAGTTTTTGCTGTTGCATCAGGCGTATGCTTTCCCGCTTCATGATGGTCGCGAAGACGTAGCCGTCTTCATCCACGCCGCCCAAGCGCATGATCAGCTGGCGCAACGTCTCTCCGCGGCGGATCTGGAAGGTGCCGGTCTGCTTGACCTCTCCGCCTACGGTGACGAACTCATCCCCCCGCAGCACGCCGACTGCCTGCGCGCCCGGGACATGCAGGCGGAAGATGTCACCCGCGTTCAGCGCGACGGCGCTCAGCCCCTGGGTGGAGCTCTGGTTGCGAACGAGGTTGACGAAGCGGTTGTCCACGCTTTTTTCCAGCAGCAGCTCCTTGCCTTCGGCGGCGGACTCCAGGCCGCCGGCCCAGTGCAGCAGGTCGCTGGCGGTTTCGCCGGGGCGGAATTCGTAGATGGCCGGCGTCTTGACGTCGCCCAGCAGGGCGACGCGCGGGCCGGCTGCGGGAATCTGGACCACGTCGCCGTCGCGCAAGGTCTGATCGGCGGATTTGTCGCCGTTCACCAGGATGCCGTACAGGTCGACCTTGGCGACGGCGCGGCCATCCCGCATCAGGGTCACGTTGCGCAGGCTGCCGCTGTCGTCCGGTCCCCCTGCCTTCAGCACGGCGTTGAACAGGGTGCTCATCGCGTTCAGCGTATAGCTGCCGGGCTGGCGCGCGTGGCCGACGACATAGACCTGGACCGCCCGGCTTTGCAGCAGGCTGACGCTGAGGTCGAAATTGTTGAAGACGCGGCTGACGCTCTTCTTGAGCGTCGCCTGAAGATCCCGGTAGCGCACGCCCGCCACGGCGACGCTGCCTACCCGCGGAAGGTAAATAGCGCCGTTGCGATCGACTGTCAAAGTCAGGTCGATATCCACCATGCCCCAGCCCTTGACCTGCAATTGGTCGCCGCTGCCGATCACGTAGTCCGGATTGACCTGCACGCCGTCCGCTGCCTCGAAGGCGTTGCCGGGGTTGCGGAACAAGCGGCTGCCGAATAGCGGCAGCGTCTGTTCCGTGGCTTTTCGCACGTAGTCGGTGAAGGGGGGGAGCTTGGGTTTTCCATCAAGCGCATTGATTGCATAACCGTTGTCGTCCACCTGGTAGCCTGACAAGTATTGCGACCGGCTGTCGCCGGACTTCTTGTCCGGCGCCTGGGCGGACGATGGCATGTTATTTATCGATGGAAGACCATTTAGGTTGTCGGCCTCGTAGCTGGGCATGCTGGGGTTCGGATAATTGACGGTTCCGGATCCCGCCGCATGCAGATGGATGCTGCTGCTCAGCAGGCAGAGCGCCAGAAGGGATTTTCCACTCGATTTCAGGATACGCGCAGTCATGGTCGGGGTTCCTATTGTTCAGACTTATCGGAGAGGGACTTCTATTTGCATGCCCAGCTGTTTGGGCGTGGCGATCAGGCTGCTGCGGTATCGGCTGTCGTTGCGTTGGGCTTGCCACAGCCAATTACCCATCGCGTAGCCAAGCAGGCCGCCTGCCGTGACGTCGGACAGCCAGTGGTCGCGGCTGGCCGCTCGCCCCGCAGCGCCCAGCGCGGCCACGCCATATAGCCAGGGTTGATCGTATTCCTTGGCGAACGGCGTGACGGAGGCGAACAGCACGGCGGAGTGGTTGGAGGTGAAGCTGCTTTGCAGCCGCGATTCTCCCGGCTCCTGGGTGCGCCATGTGCTGTCGCCGCCGCTGCCAGGACGGGCGCGATTGACGGCTAGTTTCAGAACCGAGTTGCCGGCGACGGCGGCGACGCTCGACTCCAGCGCGATCAGCCCGGTATTGCTCAGCCTGTCGTCGCCCAGCGCGAACGCGGCGCCGGACAGAGCGGCCGCGGCGATGGGAAGATCCTTGCCCAGCTTGCCCCAGTTCCGGATCAGGCGGTTGTCCTGACGTTTGCTGAAAAACCGGTCTACCGGACGATCCAGACCTGCTGCGGCGAACGTGGCGACGGCGGCGGCGGCCAGCGCTGCGCCCTTGTCATCCAACTCCAGCCAGCGATTGCCGCTGTCCTCCAGGCGCAGGCGGATCACAGGCCAGGGATGGTAGCTGGGTTGAGGCGGCGTGACTTGCGGCAGGTTCTGCTCGTCCGGCCTCTCGGCGAAATTGCCAAGACCGTCGTAGCTGTCGATGTCGCGTTTGGGATCGCTCAGCATTTCATAGAGATCGCCCGGCGACATCACCATTTGCCCTACGTCGCGGGTCCATGGGGCAAGGGAAAAGTTTCCGACTGTGCGATTGTCCAGAGTCAGCAGGCTGTTCAGCGGAATGGAAAAGAACAGGCCCTTGTCGCTATACGGCTTCGCCGGCGTGCCGGGACTGGTGATGTCGTTGCCATTGGTTTTGGTGTACCAGAAGCCCGCCTCGATGCCGGAACGGAAACGGCGTTTGATTTCCAGTCGGACGCCATCGTCCTTGGCCAGGAAGCGGCCGCCGCGCATCGTCGCCGTGATGCCCATCGGCAGTTGGTAATGCAGCGAGGCCAGCGCGGTGACGGTTTGGTAGTCGCGTTTGCCGAACCAGCCTTGGACGTCGCGTTGCTGCAGCGCGTCGACCGCTAGGTCCACCGCCCAGTTCTTGTTGGCGTTGGGGTAGTACAGAATTTGTCCGCCGGCGCCGCGGAACATTTCCTCGTACAGTCCGACTGAAACGCGGGCGTATGTGCTCGGCGACATGTTCATGTACTGATTGAGCAGCAGGCGGTTCAGCTTCGGGGTTTTGACGCGTTTGTAATCGGCGATGTCGGAACGGACATGGGGCAGCAGGCTGTTCGAAGGCTGCTTGACCTCGGTGATGGTGTTGTACAGGTTGGCGCTCAGCGCGCTGTCCAGATACAGGCCCTTGCCCATGCGGCGCTTGTAGGTGGCTTCCGCCATGATGTCGTAATGGAGGGCGCCGCTGGGGTCGTTGAAATAGGCACCCATTTTGGGCGCGAGATGGAAGCGATTGTCTTCGGTATCGTCGCTGGTGACTTGGATCAAGTCTCCTTCCGGGTTGGTCAGCAGATTGACATCTATGCCTTCGCGGAGTGTCTGCGCCAGCGTTCGGCTGTCCAGAGGCTGAACTTCTTCGTCGCGGCCGGGCTTGATATTGACCGTTTGCAGGAAGCGGCTACGGTTGACCTTTCCCAGCAGATAATCGTTAAGCGTGGCGAGATCATAGAAACTGTAAGTTGCGACGGGCTGTTCCTGTTCGGTGTAAACCACCTTGATTTCGCGGGTTTCCAGCGGAGCGAAATAGAGGGCGGTACGCACGGCCCGGCCGACTGCCCTGCCGACATTGGAGATGCGACCGTTGCCCAGTTCCATGACCAGGCTGTCGCGCTGCATCGCGATTCGAATGTTCTTGAAGTCCTGTTTGCCGAGGGCGGTGGCCAGTTGCTGCGCCCGGTCCGAATCGCTTTGCCATTGCGCCAGGGTGGGACGGGATGGCAGATCCGGAGCCCCGGTGAAATAGGCTGGCTCTTGTATCTTGGGGACAAATTCTTTCAGGTTGAGCGGAATGTCCAGCCTGGCGTTGACGCTGGTGTGGGTTTTCTGCCGGGCGACTTGAAGCCCCAGCCAGCCCCACTGGTATTCCAGGCCAATTGCAGGTCCTTTATTTCTTTGCGCAGCGGAGGTCTGGCTTGAAAAAGGATCTTGGCGATAGTTGTTGGCGTCATACTCGGCAACCAGCGACCAATTGGGCAGAACGGCTGGCGTGTAACGGATGCCGCCGAATGCGCCTTGAATACGGCCTGAACCCACGCCAACAGAAGTCTCAAGCCCGGGCAGCACATTTTTGCTAGCTACGAGATAAGAACCTTTCCACAGCCGGGTTCCCTGTATGTCGGTCATGCCGAGTCCAATTTCCGGCAGAAAAGACGACTCTTCCAGCAAGCGGAATTTCAAATCGATCGCTTTGTCTTTAAAGCGACCATAGCCCCCGCCATATTGAGAGTCGGTGAAGCCGGGCACGCCGGAGATCGATGTGTAGCGTCCAGATACCTCAAGCCATGGCAGTACGGTAGTCGAGGTCCAGAGAATGCCGTATGGCTTGTCGTAGCCATAGCCTAGGCTGAAGGTGCCGTCTTCGCCGACGCGAGCCGACGGCATGTTGATATAACCGATTTGCCCTGTCAGCGATGGCTGGGCAAATGCGTTGCAGGCGAGGAACAACGGCAGTCCCCCCCATAAAGCCCCCGTGACCAGATAAGACCTGGATTTATTATGCATGTACCGCGGTCCAAGCTTGGATGTAGCTGGTGCTACTTAATATGCGCGCCCAAAGGCGGCCCCCTAATGTCAAGTGAAGCTAGGTGCAAGGTTTTTGCTGTTTTATGGGTACGGTTAATTTTTTATTTAATTAAATGACAAAGGCATTAATTTTTTGCAAGACAAGCCCGTAATGGACAGGGGCTTTAAAGCGAAAGCCAAGCTAAGCCAAGCGATCCAACTTTTTAAGTCGGGCCGCTTGGCTTGCCGATACTGCTGGGCTGCTTAGTGGTGGGTCGCCGCCGAGTGGCTTGACGAAGAGTTGCTGTTGCTGGAGACGGCAACAGCTGCGGCGACGGCTGCGCCGATGGCGGCGATGGTGCCTACGCTGAGACCGGCGATGCCGGCAGTGGTGCCGGCAGCGCCTGCGGCGGCGGCGCTGGTGGTGCCTGCAGCCGACGAGCCCGCAGCGGAAGTAGCGCCGGCTTCCTCAGCCGCAAAGGCGGAAGTAGCCAGCATGGAGGCGAGGGCGAGGATGACGATTTTTTTCAGCAGCATGGTGAACCCTTTGCTCAAAAGTTGACTCACAGAAATTCAGTTATCAGGCTACTACTCGCTTTTGATGATATGTGAATCTTCACATTTTTCAAGGCAGATCTGATGACGTTATCGTGAATCCCATGCTCGCCTCGCGCAATACTGCGTTTGGACAGGGTTACGCCAACCAGAAATCCTGCCTCTGGCGATGGGCCAGCAGCAAGCGTTGGAACACGGCCGGATCCTTGGTGTAGGTGAGTTCTCCGCTTGCCGGCTGGTATTGGTCCTGCAGCCGCGATACCCAGAAGCGAAGCGCGGCGGCCCTTAGCATGACAGGCCAGCAGTCGCGTTCGGCGGCTTCCAGCGTCCGTTCGGACTGATAACCTTCCAGGAAGGCTAGCGCCAATTCGTCGTCCAGTTCGCCATCGTCGCGCCGGGCCCAGTCATTGACGGCGATGGCCACGTCGTACAGCAGGATGTCGTTGCAGGCGTAATAAAAGTCGATGAAGCCGCTGATGTGGTTTTCATCCAACAAAACATTGTCGCGGAACAGGTCGGCGTGGATCACGCCGCTGGGCAGGTGGTCGAAGCGATGGCCATCCTGGAACTGGATTTCCTCGCTCAGCAGCGCGGCTTGGTCGGCTGGCATCTGGGGATACAGCTGCCGGGCGGTCCGGCTCCACCAGCGCGGGCCGCGCGGATTCGCCATCTGCAGCGGGAAGGTGGCGCCAGCCTTGTGCATCTGGGCCAGCATCTCGCCGACCGCGCGGCATTGATCGGGGTTGGGATGGCTGACGTCTTTTCCTGACAGGCAGCTGACCAGGCAGGCAGGCTTGCCGGCCAGCATCGAGGCGAAGCTGTCGGTGTGGTCGGCGATCGGCGCCGGGCAGGCGACGCCGTGCCTGGCCAGATGGCTCATCAGCGTCAGGTAGTAGGGCAGTTCGTCGAGCCGCAGGGTTTCGAACAGCGTCAGCACGTAGCGGCCGTGGGAGGTGGTGACGAAGTAATTGGTGTTGGTGATGCCCGCCGCGATGCCTTGCAGCTCCTGCAATTGTCCCAGCGCGTAGCCTTGAAGCCAGTGTCGCAGCGATTCCTGGCCGACCGTGGTGTAAACCGACATGCCGCCTCCGTCAGAATCGCACCAGAACCCAGCGCGGGATCACGATGCGGGTGGCGGGGTCGATCTGCCTCATGTTGCCGGAGCCATTGTCGTCTATCAGGTAGTAAGGCACCCCGTGGGCCGGCGTGACCTTGACCATGTACAGCTGGCCGTTCAGGCGGTATTCCTCGATTTTCTCGTCGCCCTTCTGGATCAGGCGCACTTCCGGTTCAGCCTCGGCGGCGTTGGACGGGCTGATCGCAGGCGGCGGAGGCACCACGGCCTTGGGTGGGATGGTGGTCGCTTCGGCGGCCACTGCGGAGGCCAATGGCAAGAGAAGAAGCAGGGCGGTGAGGCGGCGCATGGTTTGTCCTTTTTCGTATGTGGTTTTAAGCGTCTGTTTACGATGCTTTTGCAAGCGGCGCGGCCTCCTCCAGGTTGGATGGAGACGGAGCGCCCCGGCAGGGAGACACCAAGTCTCGTCCGACGGCCTGATGGCTGGGCGGCCTTCAGTGGCGGTTTTCCGCCGGCGCATGGCTTGGTCGGACGCCCATGATACTGCGGAGAGGCGTTTTCGAGCCCTGCGTCCGGCGGAAAACGGCGGCCGCCGGAAAAAGACCGCAAGCAGACTACAGGTTGAGCAACTGTTCGCGTTCTTCGGGCAGCGCGTCGAAGCCGCGGGTTTCGTAGTGTTTGAAAATGGTGTCGACGATTTGCTGCGGGTCGTCGATCAGCTGGATCAGGTTGAGGTCGTCCGGGTTGATCATGCCTTCGCTGACCAGGCGGTCTTTCACCCAGTCCAGCAGGCCGGTCCAGAACTCGTGGCAGCACAGGATGATCGGAATTTTGCGGCTCTTGCCGGTCTGGATCAGCGTCAGCGCCTCGAACATCTCGTCCAGCGTGCCGAAGCCGCCGGGCATCACCACGTAGGCGATGGCGTGTTTGACGAACATCACCTTGCGGCTGAAGAAGTGGTTGAATTTGACCGACAGATCCTGGTAATCGTTGGGTTTTTGTTCGTGCGGCAGCACGATGTTGAGCGCCACTGACGGACTTCTGCCGTAAAATGCCCCCTTGTTGGCGGCTTCCATGATGCCGGGGCCGCCGCCGGATATCACCGAGAAACCGGAGTCGGAGAGGCGGCGCGCCACGTCTTCGGTCAATTTGTAGTATTTATGATCGCGCGGCGTGCGCGCGCTGCCGAATATGCTCACCGCCGGGGTAATGCCTTGCAGTTCCTCGGCCGACTCGACAAACTCCGACAATATCTTCATCACGTGCCAGGCCTCGCGGGAACGGAAGCGCTGCATCATGGCGTGACGGTCACTGGTCTGCGGCAACTTATCGGACAAGCTCATACTTCTGCCTCTTTATGAAAACATTGTTATTGATCGACGGCTCTTCTTACTTGTACCGCGCCTTTCACGCGATGCCCGATTTGCGTTCCCCGGATGGCCGCCCGGTGGGGGCTGTCTATGGCATGGTGAACATGCTCAGGCGGCTGGAGAAAGAAGTTGAATTCGATTATAGCGCCTGCGTCTTCGACGCGAAGGGCAAGACCTTCCGCGACGACCTGTACCCCGAATACAAGGCCAATCGCCCGTCGATGCCCGAGGAGCTTGCTTCCCAGATTACGGCGGTCCACGACGTGGTGCAAGCATCCGGCTGGCCGATGCTGGTGGTGCCGGGAGTGGAGGCCGACGACGTGATCGGCACGCTGGCGCGCCTGGGGGCGGCGGCCGGCATGAAGGTGATCGTTTCCACCGGCGACAAGGACATGGCGCAGCTGGTGACGCAGGACGTCACCCTGGTCAACACCATGACCAACGAGCTGCTGGACGAGGCCGGAGTGAAGGAGAAGTTCGGCGTGCCGCCGAACCGGATCATCGACTACCTGACCCTGATCGGCGACAAGGTGGACAACGTGCCCGGCGTCGACAAGTGCGGGCCGAAGACTGCGGTGAAGTGGTTGGAGGAATACGGCAGCCTGGACGCCATCGTCGCCCAGGCAGGCAGCGTCGGCGGCAAGGTGGGCGAGAACCTGCGCGCCGCGCTGGACTGGCTGCCGATGGGCAAGCGGCTGATCACCATCGATTGCGAGGTGAATCTGGAGACCGATCTGCCGCACGGCCTGCCGGGCCTGCAGCACGGCCAGAAGGACAAGCCGCGGCTGGCCGAGCTGTTCCAGGACCTGGGCTTCCGCACCTTCTACCGCGAGGTGACCGCGGGCGAAGAGATGCCGGCTGTCGCCCAGCGCGGAGAGGACGCGCCCGCCGCGCCGCGCGGCGATCAGGCCCAGGGCGACATGTTCGCCGAACCGGCGGCCGTGTCGTCGGACAAGGCAGCCCCGGCTGAAGGCGCGCTGGCGCGCCATTACGAAACCATTCTCACCGACGCGCAGCTGGACGCCTGGCTGGCCAAGCTGGCGGCGGCCCAGGTGGTGTCGTTCGACACCGAGACCACCAGCCTGGATCCGATGCAGGCGCGCATCGTCGGCGTCAGCTTCTCGGTGGAGGCCGGCCATGCCGCCTACTTGCCGCTGGAACACCATTACGCCGGCGCGCCGGAGCAGTTGCCGCTGGACGCCACCCTTGCCAAACTCAAGCCGTGGTTGGAGGACGCCAGCCGGAAGAAGTGCGGCCAGAACCTGAAGTACGACTGCCACGTGCTGGCCAACCACGGCATCGCGCTGCGCGGGATCATCGATGATTCGATGCTGGCCTCCTACGTGCTGGAAAGCCACCAGCGCCACAATATGGACGACCTGGCGCGCCGCCATCTGGGCGAGAACACCGTCAGCTACGAGGATATCTGCGGCAAGGGCGCCAAGCAGATCGGCTTTGCCGAAGTGGATGTCGCCACTGCGGCCAATTATTCTGCCGAAGACGCCGACATCACGCTGCGCTTGAACCAGTTCTTCGCCGGCGAGCTTCGCGGCGACCTGGAAAAGGTCTACCGCGATATCGAGCTGCCGGTGGCCGAGGTGCTGTTCAAGATGGAACGCCACGGCGTGCTGATCGACCGCGACAAGCTGGTCGCGCAGAGCCACCAGCTGGGCAGCCAGATGCTGGAGCTGGAGCAGCGGGCTTACGAACTGGCCGGCCAGCCGTTCAACCTGAACTCGCCGAAGCAGCTGCAGGAAATCCTGTTCGGCAAGCTGGCGATCCCGACCAAGGGCGTCAAGAAAACGCCGAGCGGCGGCTATTCCACCGACGAGTCGGTGCTGGAGCAGCTGGCGCTGGACCACCCGCTGCCGAAGTGCATCCTGGAATACCGCGGGCTGGCCAAGCTGAAGTCCACCTATACCGACAAGCTGCCGACGCTGATTTATCCACAGACCGGCCGCGTGCATACGACTTATGCACAGGCGGTGGCGATCACCGGCCGCCTGGCCAGCAATGACCCGAACCTGCAGAACATCCCGGTGCGCACCGCCGAGGGCCGCCGCGTGCGCGAGGCCTTCATCGCGCCGGCCGGCTGGCAGATCGTGTCGGCCGACTATTCGCAGATCGAGCTGCGCATCATGGCCCACCTGTCCGACGACGAGGGCATGTTGAAGGCGTTCGCCAGCGGCGAGGACATCCACCGCGCCACCGCGGCCGAGGTGTTCGGCGTGGAGCTGGCGGCGGTGACGTCTGACCAGCGCCGCGCCGCCAAGGCGATCAACTTCGGCCTGATCTACGGCATGAGCGCGTTTGGTTTGGCCGCTCAGCTGGACATCGAGCGCAGCGCCGCCCAGCAGTACATCGATCGCTACTTCATGCGCTACCCGGGCGTGGCCGAGTACATGCAGACCACGCGCGAGAAGGCGCGCGAGCAGGGCTATGTCGAAACCGTGTTCGGCCGCCGCCTGTATTTGCCGGACATCAAGCTTAGCAACCCGGGCCGGCGCGCAGGCGCCGAGCGCGCGGCGATCAACGCGCCGATGCAGGGCACCGCCGCCGATCTGATCAAGCTGGCGATGATCGCGGTGCAGGGCTGGCTGGAGAGCGACGGTTTGCAGAGCAAGCTGATCATGCAGGTGCATGATGAGCTGGTGCTGGAAGTGCCGCAGGCCGAGCTGGAACTGGTCAAGCGCCGTCTGCCGGAAATCATGGCTGGCGCGGCTGAACTGAAGGTGCCGCTGCTGGCCGAGGTCGGCGCCGGCGACAGCTGGGAAGCCGCGCACTGACGCATCCATCGCATCCGTCCGGAACGGCGCCATTCGGCGCCGTTTTGTTTTTGCGTCAGCGTCGACCTGCACTTTCGGATATGAGCGCCGCGCGGCGGCTCCGGCTTTGGTACAGGCGGCGCTGAGCGTCGGCGTCGGCGCTCTCAGACTGGCGACTTCCCATATCGGAACGGGGCACGCGATGGACAAGCCGTGTCAGGCTGGATTGAGCTTGCTGGAAATGATGGCCGCGCTGGCGATCGCCGCCATCGGCGCCTGCCTGGCGCTGCCCGCGCTGGGACAGGCTGTGGAGCGGCAACGGCTGCGCGGCCAGGCGATGGCGTTGATGGGCTGCCTGGAGTATGCGCGCGCCGAGGCCTTGCGGCTCAACCGGCCGGTGTATCTGTGCGCGGCCAATCTGAAAGTGAACCGCGAGTTGCAGGGCTGCCTGCCGCAGCAGGGAGGCAGCGGACAATCCTGGCCCGAGGGGGCGCTGGTGTATGCGGATCAGGGCGCGGCCAACGGCTATTACGACAGCGGCGAGCGCCTGCGCCTGGCGATGTTCGACGGCGACCGGGTGGCGGTGCGCGCGGACGCCAGGCAACTGGCGCTGACGGCCGAGGGACGGCTGCAGGCATCGAAGGCGATGCGTTTCTATCTGAACGGCCGCAGCCAGTGTCTAACGCTGACCGTGACGGCCAACGGCCGGGCCCGGCTGGGGGAGGCGGGCGATGCCTGCGCCTGAGCGGGGATTCAGCCTGATCGAGGCGCTGGTCGCATTGCTGATCTGGATGGCGGCGGTGCTGGCCTTCAGCGGCGTTCAGGCGCGCGCCTTGCTGCATGCGCGGGAAACCGAACTGGGCAGCCGCATCGGCGACGCGGCCGTCAACCTCTCCAGCGCCATCCTGGCCAGTCCGGAAAGCTTGTGGCCGCTGTATCTGGAGCAGGGCTACGACGACCATCGCGCCGGCGGCGGGTGCGCGGTCGGTTGCTCGGCGCAGCAGCTCGCCGACGCCAATCTTGTTCGCTTCAAGCATGAGCTGCGCCAGGCAGGCCGGAGCGAACAGGCGCGCGGCGTTGTTTGCCGCGGCGACAGCCGGGTGCGGCCGACGCTGGACAAGCCGGGCTGCGACGGCAAAGGCGAGTTGGCGATACGGGTGGCATGGCGCACCCGGCTGGACGGCGGCTGGCGGGAGCATGCGGGTGTCTGGCCGCTGCGGCCCTGAGCGGCAACGCGGCGCCCTGCTGCTGAGCGTGTTGCTGGCGGCGGCGCTGACGTCGCTGGTGCTGGTTTTGTCGCTGACCGCGCTGGCCGCGGTGCAGCGCGGGGTGAGCGCGGCCGAGCAAAGGCTGGGCCGGAGCCAGGACGCGCGCTGGGCGTTGCGGCAACTGGCGAGGGATCTGGCCGGCCATGGGCGTTCGGGGTGCAGGTCGCGGCCGTGGCGGGCCGGCGATTTCTCCGCCGGAGAATGGCGGCTGCAATTGCCGGGGCGGGAGCTGGAGATCGTCCGCGTCAACCGGTCCGGAGACGACTTGGCCGGCGTGAGCTTGGCGCCGCAGCCGTCAGAGGCCTGGCGGCCGTGGTCCAGCGTCTGGCTGGGCAGTTGCGGCGGCGGCTATGCGCTGCAGGGAAGCCGCGCCCACTGGAGGGGCGAAGCCGGCGCGCCGGAACTGGCGCTGACGCCGCCGTTGCCGGTGTCGCCGCGGGCGGAGGGTGTGCACCTGTCCTCGTTGCAGCTGTGGCTGCCGCGGGAGCGGCGCTACCGTCTGGAAGCGGCCGCGCGCGGCCATCGGTTGCTGGCGCGGGACGCCGAGGGCGGTTTGGCCGATGGCGAGGAGAGGGTTTTGCTGGACGGCGTGCAGCGCCTGGGTTTGCAGCTGTTGGCGCGGGACGGTTGCGGCGAGTCCGCCCGCTGGAGCTGGCGGGAAGCGTCGCAGTGGCCTTCCGGGCTATCGCCGCAGGCCGCCCGCGTGAGTTTGGCATGGTATCCCGACGACAAGGAGAACGAGGTGAGTCTGTTGAGTCTGGATCTGGCGTTGGAGCCGGTTCCGCCTTGCGGGGTGTCGCCGTGAACGCGCGGTGCCAGGGCGGCGGCGCGCTGCCGCTGGTGATGTCGCTGCTGGCCGTGTTGGGCTTGCTGGTGCTGACTTCGTCGCGCCAGCTGACCGGCGCGGGCCGGTTGGCGGCCAATGCCCAGGACAGGCAGCGAGCCGAGATGCTGGCCCGCCAGGCCTTGTCGGGCGCGGAGCAGTGGGTGTGGCGGATGGACCGCCGCCTGGGGCTGGATGCCGCGGATCCGGCGAAGCTATATGGGGAGGGCAGGCTGTTCCCGCCCAGTTGCGAGGGGACCGAAGGCAAGGGCCTGTGCGAACCGATGGCTCCGCCTCACCGGCGCCGCGTCGGAGGCCAGCTGCTGCTGCATCCCTGCGGCAACAGTCGCGAATACGCGCTGGAGCCGGGATTGCCGCAGACCGGCTGCCCGCAGCGGGTGCGCGGCGGCGCGCTCAGCTGGGCCAATCCGCGCTACGTGGTGGAACTGGTCGACCCGCGTTTCGGCGAGGCGGCCAAGGACAGGCTGTACCGGATCACGGTGCGCGCCTGGGGCCATCATCCGCTCAGCGTGGTGACGCTGCAAAGCTGGTACCGGGTGGGCCAGGATGCGGACGAAGGGCGGCGGCTGGACTGGCGCGAGGTGGCGGAGTGAGGCGGGGCCTGGGACAGGGATTCAGCCTGATGGAGCTGGCCGGCTGCATGGCCATTCTGGCCATCCTGCTGGCGCTGGCGGTGCCGAGCTATCGGCAGTACCTGCAGCGGGCGCGGATGGAGGAGGCCAGGGCAGCCCTGATGGAAAACGGCCACTTCATGCAGCGCTGGTACCAACTGCGCGGCGTTTACCATCAGGAAGGACCGCTGTCCTGGCCGCCGCTGCCGGTGCTGGAAACCGGCGCCTTCGTGATCGGCTTCAGCAGCGCCGGACCGTCCTCGGACAATATCGATCAAGCCAGCTTCATCATCGAGGCCAGGGCCAAAACCGGATCGGGCCTGGAGGAGTGGATGCTGAAGCTGGACCAGGACGGCAACATCCGCCAGTGCCGGCAGGAGGATGGCGTCGAGAATTGCCGGCTGTAGCCCGGCGGCTCAGGCTTTTTCCGGCGCGGGGTCGTCGCCCCACGGCGCCACCCGCACCAGCAGCATCATCCCGGGCAGCGCCAGCGCCGTGCACAGGAAGAAGAACGAGGTCCAGCCCACCGAGTCGACGATGTAGCCGGTGGCGGCGTTGGCCAGCGTGCGCGGCACCGCCGCCAGGCTGGTGAACAGCGCGAACTGGGTGGCAGTGTAGGCCGGATGGGTGCTGCGGGCGATGAAGGCGACGAAGGCCGCGGTGCCGAGGCCGACGCCCAGCGCCTCAAAGGCGATCACCACCGCCAGCATGGACAGCTCCGTCGCGCCGACGCTGCCGAAGCGTCCGTAGCTGGACAGCCAGGCGAAGCCCAGAATCGACACCACCTGCACCACGCCGAAGGCCCACAGCGCGCGGTTGATGCCCAGCTTGATCATCCACAGGCCGCCCAGCAGGCCGCCTATCACCGCCGGCCACAGCGCCGCGTGCTTGGCCACCAGGCCGATCTGCGACTTGGCGTAACCCATGTCGAGGTAGAACGGCGTCGCCAGCGAGGTGGCCATGCTGTCGCCCAGCTTGTACAGGAAGATGAAGCCCAGTATCCACAGCGCGCCCTGCCAGCCCTGGCGGGTGAGGAATTCGTGGAAGGGCTCCACCACCGCTTCGCGCAGCGTTTTCGGGCTGCCGGGAGCCTGGGCGGGCTCTTTCACCATCAGCGTCATCAGCGCGCCGGGCAGCATGAACAGCGCGGTGACCACGAACACGCTGCCCCAGTCCAGGTGGTCAGCCAGGATCAGCGACAGCGAGCCTGGCACCAGGCCGGCCAGCCGGTAGGCGTTGATGTGTACGGTGTTGCCCAGGCCCAGCTGGACGTCGCTGAGGATCTCGCGGCGGAAGGCGTCCAGCACGATGTCCTGGCTGGCGGAGAAGAAAGCCACCGCCAGCGCCAGTCCGGCGATGCTCCAGATGTCTTGTTTGGGATCGAATAGTCCCAGCAGCGCCAGGCTTCCCAGCAGCGCCAGCTGGGTGGCCAGCATCCAGCCGCGGCGGCGGCCCAGCAGCGGCAGCGCGTAGCGGTCCAGCAGCGGCGACCACAGGAATTTCCAGGTGTATGGCAGGCCGATCAGCGCGAACAGGCCGATGGATTTGAGATCGACGCCCTCGCTGCGCAGCCAGGCCGGCAGCAGGTTGATCAGGGTGTACAGCGGCAGCCCGGAGGCGAAGCCGGTGAACACGCAGACGAGCATGGTGCGCGAGAACACGTCGCGCCGCCAGTTGATGGTGGCCAGGGTCATGTGCTTGTTGTCGTGGTGGTGGACGGGCCGCCCGCGCGAGAGGCGCGGGCGGATGTCGGCGGAGGCGGGCGCGGGGTCCGCCGGGGGCGGGGTCAGCGCCGCAGCGCCTGCTCTATCTTCTGGTCGGTCTTGTACTGGCTGAGCGCGTACACCGACCACAGCGCGGCCGGCAACCAGCCGATCAGCGTCAGTTGCAGGATCAGGCAGATTACGCCGGCGAACGGCCGGCCTATGGTGAAAAACTGCAGCCAGGGCAGGAAAATGGCCAGCAACAGGCGCATGCGTCTCTCCTTGTGCGAGGCGGAATCAGTCGCGGGCCACCCGGTAAAACGCCAGGCTGCCGCGCAGGTTAGGCAGCAAGGATACCCGCTTGCCCTTGTCCATGACCACCCTTTGAACCACTCGGATGCCGTTCTTGGCGCAGAGTTCCTCGAAGTCGCCCAGCATGCACCAGTGGATGTTGGGGGTGTCGTACCACTGGTAGGGGATGGTGTCGGACACCGGCATGTGGCCCTTCAGGATCTGCAGCCGGTTTTGCCAGTAGCCGAAATTGGGGAAGGTGACGATGGCCTCGCGGCCGACGCGCAGCATCTCGTTGAGGATGGCCTCGGTATGGCGCATCGCCTGTATCGTCTGCGACAGCACCACGTGGTCGAAGCGCGCATCGCCGAATTCGCACAGGCCGGTTTCCAGGTCGCCCTGCACCGCGTTGACGCCGGCGGCGACGCAGCGCACCACGTTGGCGACGTCGAAATCGACGCCGTAGCCTTGCACCTGCTTGCCGTCCTGCAGCGCCGCCAAGAGTTCGCCCCGGCCGCAACCCAAGTCCAGCACTCGGCTGCTGGGCGATATCCAGTCGTAGATCATCCGCAGATCGGGACGGAGAGTCAGTGATTTCATGCGTTCACCTCCTTGGCCACGCGGTCCAGGTAGGCGCGCATCAGGTCCACATACGGTTGGTCGGTCATCAGGAAGGCGTCGTGGCCGTGCGCCGATTCGATTTCGGCGTAGCTGACGCGCTTGCCGGCGGCGATCAGCGCCTTCACCGTCTCGCGCGAGCGCTCCGGCGAGAAGCGCCAGTCGCTGGTGAAGCTGGCCACCATGAATTGCGCCTGGGCCGGCTTCAGCGCCGCGGCCAGGTCGCCGCCGCGGTCCTTGGCCGGGTCGAAATAATCGAGCGCCTTGGTCATCAGCAGATAGGTGTTGGCGTCGAAGTAGTCGGAGAATTTGTCGCCCTGATAGCGCAGATAGCTCTCGATTTCGAACTCCACGTCGTAGCCGAAGCGGTATTCGCCCGAGCGCAGCATGCGGCCGAATTTCTCGCCCATGCCGTCGTCGGACAGATAGGTGATGTGGCCCAGCATCCGCGCCAGCCTGAGGCCGCGGCGGGGGATGGCGCTGTGTTGGTAGAAGTCGCCGCCGTGGAATTCCGGATCGGTGAGGATGGCCTGGCGCGCCACGTCGTTGAAGGCGATGTTCTGCGCCGACAGTTTGGGGGCGGAGGCGATCACCAGCGCGTGGGCGACGCGTTCCGGGTAGGCGATGCTCCAGTGCAGCGCCTGCATGCCGCCCAGCGATCCGCCTATCACCGCGGCCCAGCGGTCTATGCCCAGGCGATCGGCCAGCCGCGCCTGCGACGTCACCCAGTCCGGCACCGTCACCACCGGGAAGGCCGAGCCCCACGGCAGGCTGGTGGCCGGATTGACGCTGGAGGGGCCGGTGCTGCCATGGCAGCCGCCCAGATTGTTGACGCCGACGACGAAGAAGCGGCGGGTGTCTATCGGTTTGCCGGGGCCTATCATATTGTCCCACCAGCCTAGCGCCTTGTCGTCGTCGCGGTAGCGTCCGGCGACGTGGTGATGGCCGGACAGCGCGTGGCAGATCAGGATGGCGTTGCTCTTGTCGGCGTTGAGTTCGCCATAGGTCTCGAAGCGCAGCTGATAGCCGGGCAGCGCGGCGCCGCTGGCGAGCGGCAGGGGGGCATCGAATGCGGCATCCTGGGCCGCGACGATGCCTACCGAACAGTTGGTGTCGGTCATTAGGGCCTCTTCTATTTGTCCGCGTCCGCCGCCCTCTGCCGGGGCTGGTCTGGATGCGGTCTCCTGCAGCTACCGGTCGATTATATCCATAACATAAGCTTGCGCGGGAGTATGGCGCGCCGGGATAATCGGCCGGGTTTCCGCCACGGTCCCCATCATGTTCGGACGTCTGTTCAAATTCTTCGCGTTGTGCCTGCTGGCCTGGGTGGTCGCCCGCTGGTTCCTCAAGCCCAGCCAGCGTCGCAGCCTGCATGAGCTCATTTCGGCGCTGGCCATCGCGCTGTTGATCAGCGCCGGCCTGTTCTGCGTGCTGTACTGGCTGGGCTGGCACAATATTTGATTCAACCAGTCCTTGATCGCGCGCATTCAGCCGCCGGCGGCTCGGCGCTAGACTGCGGCCTTTTGTCGGCAGCGCGATGGACCTCACCCGCCATATCCACACTTTCGGCCATTATCTGAAACGCCGCTTCGGCGAGACTGTGCACAAACTGTCGCTGGCCGGCGATTTCACCTGTCCCAACCGCGACGGCACGCTGGGGCGCGGCGGCTGCACCTTCTGCAATGTGCGCAGCTTCGGCCGCGAGGCCGCCAGCCTGTCCGTCGCCGAACAGATCGCGCGGGAAAAGGCCAAAACCGGCCGCGCCCGGCGTTATCTCGCCTATTTCCAGGCCTATACCAGCACCTATGCCGAGGTGGAGACGCTGCGCGCGTTGTACGACGAGGCGATGGCGGCGGCCGATGTGGCGGGCCTGTGCGTCGGCACCCGGCCAGATTGCGTGCCGGACGCCGCGCTGGACCTGCTGGCCTCGTACCAGGATGGCGGCGCCGAGGTATGGCTGGAGCTGGGGCTGCAGACCGCGCACGACCGCACCCAGGCCTTGATTCGCCGCGGCCACGGGCTGGCCGACTACCGCGACGCCGTCGCCCGCGCCCACGCAAGAGGCCTCAAGGTGTGCGCGCATCTGATCGCCGGCCTGCCCGGAGAGAGTGCCGATGATGCGCATGAGACCCTGGGGACGGTGCTGGACATCGGCGCGGAGGGGTTGAAGCTGCACCCGCTGATGATAGTCCGCGGCAGCCGGATGGCGGCGCAATACCGGCGCGGCGAGATCGCGCCGATGGATCTGGACGCCTATGCCGACCTCGCCGCCGATCTGATCCGCCATACGCCGCCGGAGGTGGTCTATCACCGGATTTCGGCCACCGCCCAGGCGCCGACCCTGATCGCGCCCGATTGGTGCGGCCCGCGCTGGGCGGCTTTGCAGGCGATAGGCGAACGATTGGCGCGGAACGGCGGGCAGGGCAGCGCGCTTGGCCGCGAATGGCGGCCTTAGCATCGCGCGCGGCTTGCGCTGGCTGATCTTGGCTCAGGTATTTTGCGAGCTTGTGTTAGCGGAGCTGGGCCGGACAAAACTGTTTGCATGCGCTACTGTCAGAATCCGGAGGATGATCCGACCAAATGGAAACGACAGGAGAGCCGTCATGTTGATCAGGAAACCCGCCGACCATTTGCCGTCGGACATCACCAGCGAGTCGGTGTATTTCAACCGCCGCCAATTCATGGCCGGCGCCGCCGGCTTGTTGCTGTCGGCGGAGACGCTGGCCGGGCTGGCAGCCAGGAAGAGCCCGTTGTCTCAGCTTGCCGGCAACGACAAGCTCAACAGCCTGAAAGACATCACCAGCTACAACAATTTCTACGAGTTCGGCACCGACAAGTCCGATCCGGCGGAGAACGCGCACACGCTGCGCACCCGGCCGTGGAGCGTGCTGGTGGACGGCGAGGTGGCCAAGCCGCGCCGCTTTACCATCGAGGAGTTGCTGAAGTTTCCGCTGGAGGAGCGCGTCTACCGGCTGCGCTGCGTCGAGGGCTGGAGCATGGTGATTCCCTGGGTGGGCTTTCCGCTCGCCAGCCTGATCAAGCAGATGAACCCCACCTCGCGCGCCAAGTACGTGTCGTTCGAGACGCTGCAGCGGCCGAGCGAGATGCCGGGCCAGCGCCAGGCGGTGCTGGACTGGCCGTACCGCGAGGGCCTGCGCATCGACGAGGCGATGCATCCGCTGGCCATCCTCGCCGTCGGCCTGTACGGCAATGTGCTGCCCAATCAGAACGGCGCGCCGATCCGGCTGGTGGTGCCGTGGAAATACGGCTTCAAGAGCATCAAGTCCATCGTGCGCATCCGGCTGCAGGAGACGATGCCGGCCACCAGCTGGAATATGGCCAACGCGCATGAGTACGGTTTCTATTCCAATGTGAACCCGGATGTCGACCACCCGCGCTGGAGCCAGGCGTCGGAGCGCCGCATCGGCGAATTCTTCAAGCGCAAGACGCTGCCGTTCAATGGCTACGCCGAGCAGGTGGCCGGCTTGTACCGCGGCATGGACCTGAGGAAGAACTTTTGATGACGACGCTGCGCATGAAACTGCCCGCCTCCGCAGCCGACCGCCGCCTCGCCATCGGCAAGGTTTTGCTATTCATCGCCTGCCTGCTGCCGCTTTCGCGTGCGGCGTGGATCGTGCTGTCGGGCGAGGCGGTGAACCCGGTGGAATTCATCACCCGTTCCACCGGCACCTGGACGCTGGTGTGGCTGCTGGCCACGCTGTCGATGACGCCGCTGCGCCGCCTCAGCGGCCAGGCCTGGCCGCTGAAATGCCGGCGCATGCTGGGCCTGTTCGCCTTTTTCTACGCCAGCCTGCATTTCACCACTTATGTCTGGCTGGACCAGTTCTTCGACTGGCACCACATTCTCAAGGACATCGCCAAGCGGCCGTTCATCACCGTCGGCTTCGCCGCCATCGTGCTGATGTCGCCGCTGGCGCTGACCTCCACCCAGGGCTGGATGCGGCGTCTGAAGCGCAATTGGGGCAAGCTGCACCGGCTGGTCTACCCGGTGGCCATCCTGGCGGTCACCCACTACTGGTGGCTGGTGAAGAAAGACATCACCCAGCCGCTGATCTACGCCGCCGCGCTGGCGGTGCTGCTGGGGCTGCGGTTGTGGTGGCGCGCGCGCAAGGCTTGATCCCGCCGCTTGGCAAGGGGGCGGCCGGGTTTTAAAGTGTGGCGTTTCGCATTGGAAAGAACGTCATGTCCAGCAAGGCCCCCGTCACCCAGGCCGTCCGCGTGTTGCGCGAGCACAAGGTCGATTACACCGAACACCTGTACAAGTACGAGGACAAGGGCGGCACCACGGTGTCGGCGCGCGAGTTGGGCGTCGACGAGCACTGCGTGGTGAAAACGCTGATCATGGAGGACGAGAACAAGCGTCCGCTGATCGTGCTGATGCACGGCGACCGCGAGGTGGGCACCGGCATGCTGGCCAAGCAGATCGGGGCCAAGAAGATCCATCCCTGCGATCCCAAGACCGCAGACAAGCACAGCGGCTACCAGGTGGGCGGCACCAGCCCCTTCGGCACCCGCCACCCGATGCCGGTGTATATGGAGGCGGGCATCGCCGAGCTCGATACCATCTACATCAACGGCGGCAAGCGCGGCTTCCTGATCGGCGTCAGCCCGCGCGACGTGATCCGCGTGCTGAATCCCACCCTGGTCAACGCGGCGGCGTAGCCTCGGGGAAGTGGCGCTGGTAGATCGCCTTCAGGCTGCCGTCCTTTTCCATCTGCGCCAGCGCCCGGCCGAAGTCTTCGCGTATGCGCTCCGCCTGCGGGTAGCTGCGCGAGAACATCAGTCCCAGCGGCGTATCCTTGTCCATCGGCGTCGGGATGTAGCCGAACTCTTTTTCGTGTTCAGGCATGGTGTTGTGGATCAGGTATAGCCCGCGCTCCAGCACCATCGGCACTAGGTCCATATGTCCCAGCTGCAGTTGCCGCAGCGCGTTGACTTCGTCCGGGGTCAGCAGCGTGTTGAGCCGGTGTTGCTGGAACAGAGGGATATACCAGTAGCCCAGCTGGATGGCGATGCGGTAGCCGCGCAATTCGTCCAGGGATTTGAACTGTTGCGGGGGATGGGGCAGGTGGGGCTTGTGATAGAACAGGTAGCTGTTGGCGCGCATCAGCGGCGCGGAAAAGTCGAAATCCTTTTCCCTCTCCGGCGTCGGGCGGTAGGGGAAGGCCGCCGCGGCCTTGCCGGTCTTGGTCAGCCATTCGGTTTGCGGCCAGCTCTGGAACGTTAGCTGCGCCCGGTAGCCGGCGCGGCGGAAGGCTTCGCGGACGATCTCGGTGAAAGCGCCCTGGGCCGGAAGCTGCTGCGACACGTAAGGCGGCCATTCGCCGGTGGCCAGATCCACGGTCTGCTCGGCCGCCGACGCGCGGAACGCCAGCAGGAGAGCAAAAGCGGACAACAGCAGACGCCGCATGGCGACTCCTCGAAGAGGCGGGGATACTGTGTTATCGCACAGCCTCCCGCCTCAACCAAGCGCTCACCACCACCAGAACATGAAGCCCCAGGCGCAGTCGACCAGCGCCAGCGCGCCGCAGAACGGCAGCAGCGCGGCCCAGCGGCGCAGGCCGCCGTTCCAGCGCGACAGAATGCCGAAGGCCAGCCGCAGCGCCCACAGATTGGCCCCCGCCAGCAGCGCCAGGCGCGCGTCGTTGACCCAGTGCATGCCGAAGCCTTCGGCCTTCAACAGCGTCACCGTCAGCGCCGACAAGCCGAGGAACACGCCGCAGCCGGCCAGCGGGATCAGCGCCTGCGCCAGGTGGTGCAGCCGTTGGGTTCGCCAGCGGCCGGACGCGAGCACCGCCAGCGCCAGCGAGGCCAGGATGCCGGTGCCGAGCACCAGCGCGGTGGCGGCGACGTAGGCGATCAGCGACGCGCCGTCCAGCCAGGAGAACACGTCGTTGTGCTGCGGGTAGTGGGTGAGCAGCCACCACGGCGCCTCGGTGTCCAGCGGCCACAGGATGTCGCGGTCCACCAGCCATTCGGCCGCGCCCTGTTTCAGCGCGACGAACCAGGGACTCATGGTCCAGTGGAAGGCGCCCATCGCCACGCCCAAGAGGCCGTAGACGATCAGCGCGGTCTGCCAGCCGTCGGCTTCCTTCTCCGCCACGCGCACCACCTCGTCGCTGGACGAGCGCAGGCTCAGTTCGATCGCGCCGCGGTGGTCGCTGCAGCGGCCGCACATATGGCAGCCGCTGCCGCCCTGCATGTGGCGCAAGGGTTGCAGCGGCGCGCAGTCCACCGCCGGCGTCCGCTCATGCGAGGCTTTCCAGGCGGCCTCGTCGACCCGGTAGTACAGCGGCGCCAGCTTGGACAAGAGGCCGAACACGCCGTTGACCGGGCACAGGTGGCGGCACCAGGCGCGTTTGCCGCGGGTGTAGACGAAGCCGACGGCGATGGCGGCTACGGTGGAGCCGCCCAGCACCAAGAGCGCCGCTTTCGGGTATTGGTAGACGCTGACCAGCTGGCCGTAGACCGTGGTCAGCACAAAGGCGACGAAAGGCCAGCCGCCCCAGCGCATCCAGCGCGGGATCGGCCGTCCCATGCCCTTGCGCGCCGCCCATTCCGACAGCGCGCCCTCCGGGCACAGCACGCCGCACCACAGCCGGCCGAACAGCACCATCGACAGCAGCACGAACGGCCACCAGATGCCCCAGAACACGAACTGGGCGAAGATGGTCAGGTTGTCCCACATCCGCGCCGTGTCTTCAGGCAAGGACAGGCAGGCGGGGACGATCAGCAGGAAAGCGTAGACCAGCACCACCGCCCATTGCAGCTTGCGCAGCAGGGCGGCGTGGTCGCGCAGCCAGACGCCCGCGAGCGCCAGCAGGCCGCGCGGCCGCCGCTCAGGGCTACAGGAGCCGCCGCCCGACGGGGCGGCGACGATGGGAATCACCCGTTGCGGCGGGCGCTGGGCGCGGCCGGATTTCATGCGGCGACGGCCTGGCGGCGGTTGCGCCACTGGAACAGCGACCAGATCGCCGCCCAGAACAGCGCGTAGGCGAGCAGGCTGGTCAGCGCCGGGTGCGAGCGGTAGCCGGTCAGCGCGGCCACCACGCCGCCGAAGGGGCTCATGTCGTCAAGCAGCGCCGAGCTGTCCCACAGCGGGTCCACCAGCGCGGGCAGCACGTCCATCGAAATCAGCTTCTCCACGCCGGACAGGAACAGCGACGCGCCCAACAGCAGCAGCATGATCTCGGTGACGCGGAAGAACAGCCGCCAGGACAGTACCTTGCCGCCCAGCTGCAGCAGGTAGAAGGTGAGGAAGGCCAGCAGCAGGCCGATCAGGCCGGCCGCGCCCATCTTGGCGAGCTCCATGCCCTGGGCCTCGGCCAGCATGCCGTACAGGAAGACCACGGCTTCGCTGCCTTCGCGGGCGATGGCCAGCGCGGCCAGCACGGTCACGCCCCACCAGTTGTTGCTGGCGGCTTTTTCAGACAAGCCGCTTTCCAGCTCTTTCTTCAGCGTGCGGCCGTGCTCGCGCATCCACAGCACCATCTGCACGATCAGCGCGGCGGCGATGAACACCATGCCGGTCTGGAAGTAGTCCTGGGCGCCGGCCATCAGGCTGCCGGCGGTGAACAGCGCCACGGCCAACGCCACGGCCATCGCCAGGCCCAGCGCCACGCCGCCCCACAGATAGGGCTTGCCGGCGCGGCCGGCCGGGTTGTGGTTCATCCAGGCATTGAGGATGCCGACCACCAGCAGCGCCTCGACGCTTTCGCGCCAGACGATGAAGAGTACCTGTCCCATTCGCGTTTACCTTTTGTGTTACTTGGCGACGATCACGCCCTGGCCGGTCTTCATGTGGAATTCATCGAAAAACTTGTATTCGCCCGGCGCCAGCGGCTGGAACACCAGGAAGGATTCGGCGCCGGGGCCCAGCACCTTTTCCTTGCGCAGCGGCGTGCTCTCGAACTCGGCCGGCGTCTTGCCGATGTTCATCACTTCGATCTTGAATTTCTTGTTGGCCGGCACCACCAGGCGGGCCGGGATCAGCTGGCCGTCCTTCATTTGCAGCTTGAATACCGGCATGTCGTCGGCGAACGCCGGGGAAGAGAGCAGGCCGGCCAGCAGGGCGGCGGCCATCAGGCGCAGAACAGTCATCGTTTCGGAGTCCCGGAATGAGAAACAGCGCGGCAGGCCCGCGCCGTCTCCAATTGTATCGCAGTCAAGAATGCTTTGCGTTCACATTCTCACTATGCGGATCAGTAGCCGCCCTTCTTGCCGATGCCGGCGAAGGTGAACTCGTAGTTGACGTCGAACGGCTTGAACCAGGCGGCGACGCCGGTTTCCTTGTCGACGTGGCGGCCGAAGTGGGCGTGCTCATTGGCGGTCGGCGGCATGATGGTGTATTTCAGCTTGTACTTGCCCGGGCCTTGCAGCTTGATGTTGTCGCCGTAGTGCGGGCCGTCGTTGGCCACCATCGGCATCAGTTCGCCTTTCTGGGTCTTGCCGCCGACCTTGGTCAGTTCGTACTTGACCACCAGGTACGGCATCCAGGCGCCTTCTTCGAAGCCGTTCGGGTTGTTCTTGGTGGCGTGGATGTCGGCTTCCAGATGCACGTCGGACGCTTCCGGCTTCAGCATCATGCCTTCCGGCTCCATCTTGGTCGGCTGCAGGTAGACGGCGCCGATTTCCATGCCGTTTTTCAGGGCGGGCTTGCCGATCGGGTATTCCTTGGCCATGGCGGCGAAGGAGGCGGACAGGGCGATGCTGGCGACAGCCAGCTGGCAGACAAAGCGACGCATCATGTTTTCCTTATTAAGTAGGGCGGCAGTACCGGCCGCTGAACTGCATGATAATGCTAGTAATTATCGTTTGCAAACCTTGGCCGGCTGGAAATGGCTTGAAAAATCATCAATCTATATGACTCCGTCAATTTATTTCCAGAATGGCGTCCCGAATGTCTTGCCGGCTGCGGCGGAGGCCGGATTTGGCCGCCGCCGGAAGGAGGGCGATGATCAGCGCAGGGTCAGGCGCAGCTGCCGCAACTGGGCCAGGCTCTCGTCCAGGATCAGCAGCTGCAGCATCTGCTCGGCCAGATGGCCGGCGCCGTCGCGATAGGCTTGGGCGAAGGCGTCCACCGCCGCGGCGTCCAGCTGCCCCTCGGTGGCCGCGGCCAGCCGCGCGCCCAGGCCGTCGAAGCGTGGGGCCAGGCTGGTTTGCAGCCAGCCGGACAAGGGCGGGTTGAAGCCGCGCTTCTTGCGCTGAAAGAAGTCGGCCGGCAGCGCCGGATGGATCGCGCGGCGGAAGATCAGCTTGGCCGGCTTGGTGTAGCGTTCGGCGGCGGAGGTCGCCAGCAGACGTTGGTAGAAGCCGTGGTCCAGCAGCGGGGCGCGGCCTTCGAGGCCGTGGGCCATCGTGCACAGGTCGGACTTTTGCAGGATGTAGTCGGGCAGATAGTTGGCGAAGTCCAGCTCCAGCAGCTGGTGCAGGCCGGGCGCGCCGTCCTTGGGCTCCGGGCCGATGTCGTCGGGCGCGCGCCAGTGGCACAGCTTTTCCAGCTTGCGGCCGCCTTGCAGGAAGCTGCGCTGTCCCGGCGTGAAGCCGGAGAAACGCAGCGAATAGGCGCTTTTCCAGTCCATCGCCAGCTCGGTGGCCAGCTTGCCGCGCTTGCTGTCCAGCTGCGGATTGATCGGCAGCGGCAGGCGGATGTGTTGCCGCCAGCGGGTGCGCAGATGCTTGCCCATGCGCTTGTAGCCGGCCAGCATTTCATCGCCGCCGTCGCCCACCAGCACCACTTTGACGTGCCGGGTGACTTCACGCGCCAGATACCAGGTGGGGAAGCTGGACGGATCGGCGAAGGGCTGGTCCAGGTCGGCGACGATGCGCTCGAAATCGGCGGCCAGGTTTTCCGGCATCTCCACTCGCACATTGGGCAGGCCCATCCGCTGGGCGGAATCCGCGGCGTCGCCGGATTCGTCCAGGCTGGAGCCGGGGAAGGCGGCGGTGAAGCTGGAGAATTGCGTCAGTTGCTGGGTGGCGAGCCGGCTGGCGATCACGGTGGAGTCGATGCCGCCGGACAGCAGCACGCCCAGCGGGCGGTCGGCCACGGTGCGCATCGCCACCGCGCGGTCCAGCTCCGGCAGCCAGTCGCCGGATTCCGCCTTCGGCTGCCAGTAGCGCTGCTTGCTCAACTGGCGGCTGTTCAGGTCGAATTCCAGCCGGTAGCCGTTTTCCAGCCGCTGGATGTGGCTGAACACGGTGGCCGGAGAGGGGATGTAGCGGTGGGCGAGGTAGGCGTCTATCGCCGCCGGATTGAAATCGCGCTGGTCGGCCGGCAGGAAGGGCAGCACCGCGCGCACCAGCGAGCCGAAGGCGAAATTGCCATCCCGCAGCGAGTACAACAGCGGCTTCTCGCCCATGCGGTCGCGGGCCAGGTGGACCTTGCCGCTGCGCTTGTCCAGGATGGCGAAGGCGAACATGCCGCGCAGCCGCGCTAGCAGGCCCTCGATGCCCCAGGCTAGGTAGCCGCGCAGGATGAACTCGGTGTCGGCGTGGGTGCGGAAGACGGCGCCGCCGGCCTCCAGCTCTGCCTTGCCGGCTTCCCAGTCGTAGACCTCGCCGTTGTAGCAGATCCAGACCTGGCCGTCGTCGCTGGCCATCGGCTGGTTGGCCGCCGGGCGCGGGTCGATGATGGCGAGGCGGGCATGCAGCATCGCGTTGTGGATGGCGTCGCCGCCGGCCGGGTTCTGCGCCGCGTCCAGCAGCAGGCGGCTGGCGTCATCCGGGCCGCGGCGGCGCAGCTCGTCCAGCATCGCTTGCGGGACGGCGGGATTGACGGGGCGGCGCGAGAAAAATCCGGCGATTCCACACATGATGACTGCGTTTCCAAACGCGCGGGGCGGCCAGGCGCCCCGCTTGGGTTTTCAATGCCGCGCAGTATCCGGCGCGCCGCCGGACGGTGTCAAACCCTGGCCTTGCGATGCAGGTCCGGCAGCGCCACCGCCGCGATGCCCAGCAAGGGGAGGAAGGCGCACAGCTGGTAGACGAATTCGATGCCTCTGAGGTCGGCCAGTTCGCCCAGCACCGCGGCGCCTATGCCGCCGATGCCGAAGGCGAAGCCGAAGAACATGCCGGATACCATGCCCACCTTGCCTGGCAGCAGCTCCTGCGCGTAGATCAGGATGGCCGGGAAGGCCGAAGCCAGGATGAAGCCGATGGGCAGCGACAGCGCGGCGGTCCAGAACAGGTTGGCGTGCGGTAGCGCCAGCGCCAGCGGCGCCACGCCCAGGATGGAGAAGCCGATCACCCGCTTGCGGCCGATGGCGTCGCCTATCGGGCCGCCCAGCACCGTGCCGGCGGCCACCGCGAACAGGAACAGGAACAGATACAGCTGCGCCGACTGCATGCCCACCTGGAAATGGTGGATCAGATAGAAGGTGTAGTAGCTGGTGATGCTGGCCAGATAGAAGTGCTTGGAGAATACCAGCAGCAGCAATAGCAGCAGCGTCAGCTTGACCCGGGCGGAGGACAGGTCGGGCGGGGCGACGACGCTGGCCTTCTTGGCCTGGCGCTGCTGATGCGCGTACCACTGGCCGACGCGGAACAGCACGTACATCGCCAGCAGCGCGGCCAGGCCGAACCAAGCCACGCTGCGCTGGCCCAGCGGAATCACGATCAGCGCCGCCAGCAGCGGTCCGGTGGCGCTGCCGGCGTTGCCGCCCACCTGGAAGATGGACTGGGCGAGGCCGGGACGGCCGCCGGACGCCATCCGCGCCACCCGCGACGATTCCGGATGGAAGATGGACGAGCCAGTGCCCACCAGCGCGGCGGCCAGCAGCAGCAGCGGGAAGCTGGAGGCGCTGGACAGCAACAGCAGGCCGATCAGCGTGGAACTCATGCCGAATACCAGCGAGTAGGGCTGGGGACGCTTGTCGGTATAGATGCCCACCAGCGGCTGCAGCAGCGAGGCGGTGCACTGGTAGGTGAAGGTCATCAGGCCGATCTCGGCGAAGCTGAGGTGGTAGTTGCCCTTTAGCAGCGGGTATAGCGCCACCAGCAGCGACTGCAGCATGTCGTTGAGAAAATGGGAAAAACTGATCGCGCCGAGCACGCGGAAGCGGGTGTCCTGCGGGGCGGCGAGCGTGGGACTGCTGGTGGTCATCGTGCAATACTCATTCGGGGTGGTGGAACCATGCTAGCAAGCACATTCCCGCCAGTCCTGCGAAAATGAGGCAACTATCTTATCGAAAGAGGCAGAGTGGACAGCCTGGAGCCCCGAGACGAGTTCGACCTGGGAGAGGAGCCGGTGGTGGGCAAGCCGCGCGACTACCCGGCCGGCAAGGAAACCGAACGCCATCGCCATCCCACCGCCCAGCTCTTGTACGCGGTGGAGGGCCTGATGCTGGTCGGCACCGAGCGCGGCCAGTGGGTAGTGCCGCCGACGCGCGCCATCTGGCTGCCGATCGGCACCTGGCATCAGGTGAGCATGGTCAGCCCGGTGCGGATGCGCAGCATTTACGTGCGCGGCGACCGGTTGGAGGGCCTGCCTGCCGACTGCTGCGTGCTGGAGGTGTCGCCGCTACTGCGCGAGTTGATCGTCGCCGCGGTGGCGGTGGGGCGCGTCTGCCAGTCCGGTTCGCGCGACGAGAAGGTGATGGACCTGCTGCTGGCGGAAATCGGCCGCGCGCCGGTGCTGCCGCTGTCGCTGCCGCAACCGGCGTCCGCCGCGCTGCGCCAGCTGTGCGACGTCTGGCTCGCGCATCCGGACGACGCGCGCGGCGCGGCCGAGTGGGCGCGCGAGCTGGCGCTGGACCCGCGCACGCTGCAGCGCCGCTTCCGCCGCGAAACCGGCCTCAGCTTCGGCCAGTGGCGGCGCCAGGCGCGGCTGATGCTGGCGCTGCAGCGGCTGGCTTGCGGCGACAGCGTATTGAAGGTGGCGCTGGACCTGGGCTACGCCAGCCCCAGCGCCTTTGCCACCATGTTCAAGCGCGAGCTGGGCGCGCCGCCGAGCAGCTTCTTCGCTGCGTGATGATGTGATCGTCTTGGAGGCGCTGAGCGGTTAGCAATGCGCAATCTTGTCGAGCGAGCCGCCCTGCGGCAGCGGCCAATGCGCATTCAGGCATTTGTCTGGAAAGAGGGGATATCTTCCATCTGCTCCTGAATATGTCCGCAGCAATAGTCGGCTTTCAACTTTGATAGCACGGTTGAATTGGGCCCGACAGCAATAGAAATGGTCAATTAAGCTGTTGTATTTTTTGTCGTTTGTGTGGGTGTGCGCAAGGATATATACACGAATCTATGCACACTTTCTTCACGCTGGGGCTTGCGGCACGTTTCCAAGCGGCCAAATCGAGGCGCGAGGTAACTTGGCCCATGGTCGGCGCTGCCTGTGGGGAAGGCGTGGCGCTCGCAGCTGAAGGAGCGCTTTTTGCCATCAGCCTTTTGATTCACGCTTCCCTGGACTTGTCTGTTTAACCCCCCCCTCCCTGAAAAATGCTCCCCATAAAAATCCGTGGCTAGGCACGCGGTCTCTGATGGTCTGCTCCAGACTTTTCACCCCCCACCCACTTCACTATTTCACTAACTTTCTAGAGTTGTCGCTGGCATGGTGATGCGGGTCCGACCACCCGTACTTCTTTGAAAAGTGCCAGGGTCCCCCGAGTGGGAATGGTGCTAGGCACAGTCCGGCGCAAGTCATGCCGCGACTGATAGCCTAGTATCCATTTTAACGGGCAATTTGCCACCCCATTAGAAAATGGTGGTGACAGTCGTGACATAGTGACATCGTTGAATTTTAAGGATTTTTTAGCCTGGTCTGTAGTGACATTCAGGAGTGTGTCACTAGTGACGGCGACGCCGGACTAGCTTACAGAGGTATCAACAATCATTTATTTTATTAAGCAATTCAAAGGATTTTCAATGATCCTCTAAAATATCAATTTGACCATCATCTTTTACCAAGAACTTAAAATTCTTTCTTGGTATCTGCCGATTGGCTAGGCATTCTGTATTGCCAGACAGGTTATATATAGTATTTTTCTTTATTTTTATATTTAATAATTTATCCAGAGGGATAAACGTATTTTGTTTGAAAGTGGGACCATGTCCAGGGACCTCAGAATACATCAAGTTTGCCAGCATTTTTCCATTATCATTTTCAATGTAAAAAGCATCATAGCGGCAATCTTTTAAAAAAAGAAGCGACGGCCGATCATTATTAACTATTAATTTTGCAATTTTCTTTTCAGATGTGGCGTAGAGTGTTGCCATAATGGCAAGCACAGCCAAAGCTATAAAAAAAGCCTTTCTCATTTGATACCCCACTGTGTTTTTAAGTTTCTCGGCCTATTTTCTGATTTTTCAATTTCAATAAAGAAGTTGGCGAGAACTTCATCATAAAAAAATGGTCCCCGAACTCTTCTATTTGAGCTCTTTCCAACATACCCAGGAATTTTCATTATTTCACTCATGAAGTAATCTGCAAGTATTTCCGCCTGCGATTCCATATTATATTGAAATAGGTCTTTGTGATATTTGTCTCTGTAGGTATAGGGATCAATTGACCCTGCCAAATCCTTGACTTCTTCTGACATCTTCTTTGGCATTATATCACTCACATTGTCCAGGGCATTGGCCATCCCAGTTGCAAGTGCCAACCCTCCGCCGCACACTGCAAGAGAGCCACGAGTAAAACGAGCTTTTCTCTGGTATTGCCAAACATGCGACATCTCGTGAATAAAATGATGCAAGAAGTTGTATTTTACCGGTGATACTGTTGAGAAATCATCCAGATAGTTATCCACTGGCATATAAAGTTCTCCCCATGGCGTCATCGATACCTCATTGCCTTGAATGCCAGGAATTAGCTTGCCTTTATGAATTCTAACAAAAGAGTAGTCTATGGCATTTCCAAACAATTTCTTCACCAGGGCGATCTCGCCGCTAGTTAGTTCCCGCCCTTCACTTTCGGCCTTTGCCTTCTGTAAGCTTTCATTTTTCTTATTTGTTTTAATGTTTTGTTTATTTAAATCAAAAGATTCCATTTAATAATCTCCGCCATCCATTCTGCTAATGGATGCTGGTGAAATTGTCAGCCTACTAATTCCCGTCTCAGACTTTGTAAAGAAGCGCTGGGTTTGTCCTGCCTTATCAAAAAGACCTGAAAATGACGAACCATCCTCAAGGGTTGCAGTGTATTTATATCCTGCATATAGATTGCCCCCAAGTGGATGTTCCATCTTTATCTTTTCATCAAAAATATCTTTACAACCTAATAAATGAGGAGGCGGCATTTCCAAACTAGATGGCCCACTCAAGTCATGACTGGCCCCTTTGACGCTGACGCTGCCAGGGCAATGCACCTCGATGTTGCCGCCTGCGATGCGGATATAACCGCCACCGGCGGTCAGCAGGATTTCCTGCTTGGCATTGACCACGATCCGCTCCTTGCAGGAGGTAATGGTCACATCCTTGTCTGCCGTGATCTCCATCGCATCGCTTTGCGCCTGGACTTGTACCTTGCCTTTGGCAGCAATCAGTTTCATGGCGACATTGTCTTGCACGCCGGCTACGAACAAGCTGATGCTCTTGCCCACGTTGTGAAGCCAGCGCCGGCCGGTGGTGTGGTTTGCATCGCGCTGGGCGACCATATTCAAATTGGTGCCGGCAGTCAGGGTTTGGCTTTGCTCGGTCAGACTGGCGATGCCGGCCGGGCCGGACAGGATCAGCAAGGGTTGTTGGCCTGCTTGTTCCTTGGCGGTTTTGCCATCCTGATCGGTATTACTGCCGGCTTCCCAAGCGGACAAGGCATCGAGCTGGTGCTGAAGATGGCCTTGGTCTTTCTTGCCGTCTTTGGTGTTGTCATTACCAATGGCATCCGGCCCGGTTTCCATGGTATCGGCTAGTTGTTCGGTGGCGGTTTCGGCCAGCGCCTGACTCAAGGCGACTGCGGATTGCAGCTGGCTTTGCGCATGCTCGCGCGCCAGTTGCTTGCCGCCTGCGCCATTCTGCGCCTCGGTGGACAACAGCAGGCCGTGCGCGGCGCGAATGGCCCCGTGGTTGTCGGTGCGCAGTTCGAAGCCTTCGCCGCGCGGCTGGGCCTTGCCGTCGCTGCGCGGGTGGGTCAGAAAGCCTTGGTTCAGCTGCGTCTTGCCCGGCTCGCTGGACAGCTTGGCGCGCACTTCGCCTGGCGTGTCGTCGAATAGCAATTCGTTGTAGCCGCCGCCCTGGTGCTCTTTCGACTTGATGCCGGATAGCGTCTTGTTGGCCGGCAGGCTGCCGGCGCCGCTGAATGTCGGCGTCGGATGGCTGCCGTTGTACAGCACGCCGGTAATCAAGGGGCGGTCGATATCGCCTTCAATGAAGTTGACCAGCACTTCCTGGCCGATGCGCGGAATGAATTGATGCCCCCACGCCGCGCCGGCCGAAGGCATGGCCACGCGCAGCCAGCAGGAAGACTTGTCGTCCATCCCCGCGCCGATGGTCGGGTGTTCTTCCGGCCGCTGCCAGTGGAATTGCACTTTGACGCGGCCGTGTTCGTCGGTGTGGACTTCTTCGCCAGCTGGGCCGACCACGGTCGCGGTTTGGGTGCCTAGGCTGGTCGGCTTGGCGTGCGGGGTGTCGGCATAGGCAGGCGTCAGCGGGATGCCGCGCCGCTGCGCCTGGAATTCGGTCTGATAGGGCACGGCCGTCGGGTCTGCCGCTTGCAGGCTCAAGCCGGGGGCGATGGCCTGCAGCTGCCGGGATAGATCGCCCGGCAGGTTGTTGCGGGCCTGGATGCGTTGGCCGGTGACGACGAATTCGCGCTGTTCCGCGCTGTCGCCCTGGTGCGCCGGGTGGTCGTCCAACTGGAACCACGCGCCGGCCTGCAGGCCGCGCACCGCGCCTGAACCGGTGAAGGTCTTGGCCTGCAAGTCGTGCGCCTGCTGGCGCAGCTGGGCATAGCGGCTGAGCTGGTCGGCGTCGCTGGCATAGTAGAGGCCGGGAGAGTCGTAATGGCTCAGGCTGCTCTGCAGCGCCTGGCCGGCCTGTCCCTGGTCCACCTGGCTTGTGTCGCTGCTGTGGCTGGTGCTCGTGGGCTGGTAATCGTAGCTGGCCAGCGCCACGCCGCCGGCGACGATCTGGCGCGCGGCCTGCCAATCGGTCAGGCCGTCTTGTTCCTCGGTGGCGTCGGCGCGGTGAAAGCGCACGCTGGGCGCGCTGCCGGCGGGCAGGCTGAAGGCATCGTCAAACACGACAAGTCGGACCTGCGGGCTATCGCCATCGACGTGTTCGAAACGCCAGGCGAAACCCTCCTCATGCATCAGCCGCACGATGAAATCAAAATCGCTCTCTTTATATTGCAGGCAGTAGCTGCGCGAAGGCTGGGCGGCATCCACCTTGATGTCCAGCGTCTGCACGCGGGCAAAGGCGGGATTAGCGGCCTGATGCTCGCTGATGATCTGTTTGATGATGTCCGGAACCGTCATGTCCTGGAACACGCGGGAAGTCCGACGATGGCGCAGCAGGGCAAAGGGCGGTTCTACTGTGATGCCATAGCGGGAAAAGCCGCCGTCGCTGCCCAATAAGCGCGCCTGGCTAATCACGCCGCAACGTACATCCTCGCCGCCTTCGGCATTCATCAGGCCGACGCGGGCCGGGTGGCCTAGCAGGGACTTGAGTTCGATCTGGCCATCCGGCGACAAGCATTCCAGCTGGAAGCGGTAGGGGCGGGATACGCCTTCCTCGCCGTCCAACGTCTGCGGCAGCAGCTGTTGCGGGCCGGCGTCGTCGCTGGCGATGGCAAGGGTGATATGGCGGTTGGCTTGGGAAAAGGCGGAGGCGAAGCTGGCAAGCAGTTGATTGATGTCCATGGGCTGTCGGCCGAGGCAAGGCACTCTCCGGGCGAGAGTACGAGAGTTAGACTTAACAGGGCATATTAATTGCCATGATTGCTGCAAGGCAATCTGTAAGAGACTGTTTCAGCACTGAACTGAACTTATGGACAGTGACAACTGGGTCAGCGGGGAAGGCGTGAAACCAGTTCAATCGTGCTTACTTGGATTTCTCCGCCAGTTTGCGCGATAGCGCTTTGAGCTGATCCAGCACGAACAGCCTATCCGCCTCATCCAGCGGCGCGATTTCATCTTTGACGGCCTCCACCAGAGAGGCTAGCTCTACCGAGGCCCCGGTCAGGAATTGGGCCAGGGGTACGTCGAGAATGCCGGCTAGCTTATCCAACGTCTTCAAGCCAGGCAGCGCCGCGCCTCGCTCAATGCGGGATAGCGATTCCGTTTCAATTCCCAGATGCTCGGCTACATAGCGTTGCGTCAGCCCACGCGCCTCCCGTGCCCGCTTGATGTTGTTGCCTACCCGAACTTCCAAGAGCTTGCTCATAGCACTAGATGTTTCATGTTTACCTATGAGCTATGACGTTGCCTGATATGGCCTTGCCATAGAATGGCTTTTTATGTTTATAGTAGACAAATTACGTTCATTGTTCGATGCTGGCGGGCTGATCCTGTCAGTAAAGAGCTGTCTTGCGTTTTCGATCTGGGGAGAAGTCGGGATGGCGAAGATGGTATGTCCGGAATGCAAGGGGGAAGGGGAGGTGCCTTGTATATTGGCGTTTGGGTCTGAGAAACACCCTCCGTACTGTCCGCTGTGCAAGGGGGATGATGAGGCGCGGATTCCGTGCGAGATGTGCGAGGGGATAGGTGAGATTGATATGTGAGTCGCGGAGAATCAGACCCACTTGAGTAGGCAGTGTTCACTTGTAAGAGTGAGTAGTGTAGTGGACTGACCCGGCTCCTGTAGGCAATCCTGCCCTATGTTTTGCAATTCATGAGCTTTGAGCCAAGTGCTTGAACGCAGGGCTTGTCCCGGTTCTTGTGACGCCGCACGCTGTACGCGCATAGGCGCACTTCAATCTATGGTTCTTGCCTTCAGGCGGCTGACCATAGATGGTCACCGAACTTCGTGGTTCCAAGCGACGTGGCCACGGAAGACCATCGATGAGGACTGGCTGCGCGTATGCCCCACGTTTGTCAGTGCCCTTATAGAAAACACCTGTTTCTTCAACAGTGATTGCGAAGGCGCTCAGGTTTGTGATCTCGATACAGAAGGTCAGTCTGGGATCAGCTCCTCCTATAGGAATGGCATGTTTTGGGCAAACACGCATCTTGACCCGAGACTTGTCTAGGGCTTGCCAGGTGTTGATTATTCCTAGAACCGCTCCGAGGACTGCTATTGCAAATGTTATGGTTTCAGTGATGGACATAGATCGAGGGGCCTAACGCCCAAGCTAAGCGGCGCCGGAAGGAACGCAGCAAGTGGTGGGACCGACATGGGTCATTACGATGCTGAAGGTATGGCCTATGTTGGCGTCCGCTTGACCGCCCAGTTAGGCGCTTGATTTCCGGGACTTTCGTGGGCCACGAATTGACCTATTACTTCTTTTTAGTGGCGGCTTTGCGTGCGGACTTTGCTTGAGGTTCAAGAATATCCTTAAGCCGAGCGACTAGCATCTGCAGCTCGCTGGTTTGGGCTCGGATGTAGTCCGCGTCAGGAACTTCAATGCCGTGGACGAGCTGATTGCGAAACCTGCGGAGATGCTCTGCTGATACATGAAGCTGGTCTGGCACTTCCTTTACAACGCGCAGCAACTTCATAGAGGGGATACCAAGGCTTTCTACGCCCCGCCCCGACGCAATTGCTCTAAGCATCTTCTCGTAGTCAATCCATAGTGACATGAACTGACCGATTGCATCAGACTGACTGACTTTTGGAGGACCGGATGCCGTCAGTGACATCACAGGCACATCCAATGCACGAATATGCTCGTATGTTGTGTACCGTGTCGGCTCCTCTCCAAGAACCTGATCAATTATTTGTTCTGCCAGAGGGCGGCGCTCTAAATCGGAGTGCAGCGCTTCGATATATCTGGCGAGATTCTCTGGTGTACCCAGGTTGAGTTCCCGCAGCAGAGCGAAGAGGAGATCCACTCTCCCTAGTGCAGAGTCATGAATGTTCAGCCCAGCCAGTTTTTCTCGTGCTAAGTCAAGGAGGGACGAAGCAAGATCGTAGTGATTGGTGTACTCGCGATCGTGCTCGGAGATGCGTTGCTCACCGGCACGTTGTAGGCGTTCAAGTGCGATTTCTCCCGCAAGAACTAAGCCGTTTAATTCGTCCAAAATCGCATACTCGTCGTCAGATAGCTTTCCTTGAAGTGGCTTGTAAACTAAGTCGTGTTCAACCTCTGACCATGCATGCATTAGAACGGATGCGACCTGGATTTCAACATTGGCTTCGGTGTACCGCTTTTGCGATTCATTCAACAGTGTTTCCGGTAAACGTACCCGGTAGTGAGTCGCCCAATAGCCGGAAAAGCGCTTTTTGTATGACGGCTGACCGGGTGTCGGGAATTCCTTTGGTTCAGAAACTAAAGCGAATAACGAACGTATCACCCTGCCTACCTCTTCTCGCTCCGCCGGAAAATACAGGGCTACACGAACACCCGCTAGATCGACTATGTCGTTGTAGATCTGCTCGACACTGGTGTATGGCGTTTTTACCGACCGTTGGCGCACTTTGGCTTCTAGGCGTGTCGGATTTTTCGCCCTAGACGTCACAATGGCTCTTACGCCTGTCGATTGCAGATTCGAGTCTAGGACCTGTGCTGCCATGCGACAGGCCTGTTCGTAGAAGTCGTACTCTTTGCGATACCTGGCGACGAATTGGGCGATAAGATCCACTGTGTATCCTGACTGAGCTTGTTTTCTGTAGCCTAGTGTTGACTGAGGTGCTTCTATACGATGGACTAACGTGAAATATACACCTGTGCAGGTGTATATTTAGTTTGTTTGTGTGATCAAGGATGCTACACGCTTTTGTCATTTCTTTCCAAGCGTGTGGAGTTACATATGCCTAAAAGTACGCAGCCAGATAGGACTGCTGCGCCACGCTTACTGGATGTGCTGCGCGAGGCGTTGTGGATGCGGGTGTGGGTGCAGATGCGGCATTACAACCTGTGTACCGAGTAGTAATATGTCGATTGGGTTTGGCGCTTTTTACGCTTTCACCATCATCGACACCCTCGCGAAATGGGGCCGGTGGATGGGCAGGTGTCCGCAGCAACGTAAAATCAGGCCTTGTCTGCGCTACTGTTCCTTTATTGTGAAGTGCTGAGAAACGTCAGCAATCTGTCTTCTAGCTGCCCGTGGCGATACAACCAGCCTGAATGACTGTTTTCCTCCGCGGCATATGGCCGAACTCGACCCACTACTGCCGGTCAACCTGTTAAAGATTCTGCGGCGGGTCTCCGAGTGAAGTGGTCGGTCGGTACAGCGGCTCGCTGACAGACGTTCGGTCGCAGCGGTCTTCCACTTTGCTACCCTTGGGCGTCCGTTCAGGGCCGCATGCCAGTCATTTTCATACACCTTTGTTGAAGGTCTGTATTCTGACGTGGGGCGCTCACTTTCGGCCAGAAACAGGTTCCCTGCTCCAGCTAAAGCGCTCCAATGGTCAAGCTACCAATGCATTTACTCATTGGCGAACACCATTACTCCTCAACGAATCGGAGCAGGTAGTTTTGTACAAGCTTGTCAGCACGCACCGAAGATCGCTCAAGTTCACGAGCACACTCAGCTGCGAGCTGATTATCGGCCAGCTGTGATTCACACAAACTCGTGAGCAATGACCTGGCATCACTGATTAGTGCGGCAAGCCTTTCGTACGTCAGCGCGTAAGAGTCAGTCGCAACTGCTGGCTTCGTGGCCTTGTTCGTCGGGTGGGCCGAAACGCGTACGGCGGTGTAGCCGGGGTAGTTCTGGGTAAACCACTGCTCCGCGACTAGCAATTGTCCATGATGATCCTTTGTTAAGGCATTCTTCTCCTTCTTGCGACTTTTCGCTTCGATGATGAATCCCACTTTCTGAGGAAGCAGCCAGAGTACATCTGGGCCTTGCCCCCCAGAGTCAAAGCGCTCGGCGGACAATCCAATCATCTGTGCGAGCTCCACGAGTGCCTGCTCAAATTGATTTGCTGTTGAATGCGCGTGTAGTTGCGCTACCGTGTCCTCAAACCGTTTCAGCAAGCCCCGACGAATGCGATAACCCTGAAGTTGCTGGACGATCACTTGTGCTTGTGCGCTTGGAGTAGCGAGAGGGCGATATGGCGGCATGACTCGGGGACGAAGTAGATTCCGATTGTTGCCATAGGCCTCTCTCTGCAATTCATCTCCGCGCTCCTCTTGGCCCCAGTGATTGGCGATTCTCCCAGCGAGCTGCAGCAGCCAACCGCGGGTCTGCGTATCGAGCAACTGCGCAGCGTTGATGCCTTTGTCAATACGTGCGATAGCTTTGTCATTGTAGCCGTCTGCCCAAAGGTTGAACGCCTTGCGCTCAGCTGCGGCGATGTCAAAACGATTGGCGTCCGCTGGCTCGTGTTCCACACCTTCCGCCAAGGTTTCGGCGTGATATTCAATCCAGTCTGGATCGCGATCGAAACTCGTGGCAACGGTCCTGGCCAGCTCCTTATGGTCCTGGACCTCCTTGCTAACGGTTGAGCCCATGTCCAGCTGAGCTCGGGTGGCACTGGTCAGAAGTCGGAAGTTAGCCTCTTTGGAGATCCACCCAGCAAGATCCGATCCGGCTAAAATGACCACGCAGTAATCGCCTGATCCTCGAGCACCACGCCCAATCCCTTGCTCAATTCTCTGGGCCAACATACGACTAATAGATGTTCCTCCGTATAGGGTTGCGGCGCGCATCAGCTCGTAGTCCGTCGTTCCGGCTGGCAACCCTTCCATCACCAGTAACCGGCAAGCATCACCGGGTAGATCAATGCCATCGTACCGGTTGGCAAAGACTACTGGCCCATTGGTGGTTCGCCTCTGAAGTTGTTCCACTTGGAGCTCAACCTCTTCTGATCCCTCTGCAAAGGTTGCTACATCATCCCAGCGACTCGCCGCAACATTGGAAGGGACGAGAATCACGGCTCCGAGCTTCTTTTTCTCCGCAGTCCATTCAAGTAGTTTACTGACCGCATCTAGGGCATCGAGCTTAAACGGCATAAGGTCAGGAATAAGGATCATCCGTTCGTTAACTCCAGCGAGCGATCGAGAGGTCAACGCATTCCCCACAAAATTTGGCTCTGCATCGAATGTACGAACAATCTCGCTGTCATCAGCTATCGTCGCCGACATGTAGATGCGTCGAGCAGAATCGGAAAACGTAGGAAATACGTTTACTAACGGGAGAATCGGCGTAATCGTGAACGAGTTTCGGCTAATCAACGCGTGACAAAGATGCAGGTTGTCCCGCAGCAGCGGCCACACAAATGCGTACTTCTCGGCGTCTGTGCGCAGTTGTTCTCGCACGGTGTCCAGCTGCTCATGCCATGCCCAATACGGCACCTCGATTACCCCGCCGTTCAAGCCTCTGACGGTATCGTCGAATGTCCCGAGACGGTCGATATCGCGGAAGGCTTTTCTAAAGAGGCTCGTCAAGCCTTCATAAAGCTCCGCATCCTCTTTATGCTTCACTTCCAAAGTAAAAGAGTCGCGAACCACAGAAAATGCTACGTGGGCATCATCAAGGATGACCGCGCCCACTTTAATCGGCGGCTTTGCCGCGCCGCGCAACCCAAATTTGCTCCGACCGTTGAACAGTGCCTTGTAGGTGGCCACCATGATGGCTTTGCCATTGATGAAGTCATCATCCAGTGGAGACCCTGTCTGGTACGGCACTGCAGCAATTCCAAGCGCCTTTGCTTTCTCCAGGGTCTGCTTGACCAGTTGACGGGTTGGGGCAAGGTACAGAACGGGTTCCTTGGTTTCATTGAGTGTGGATTGCGCCATCAGAAGGCCGACAAGCGTTTTACCGCCACCAGTGTGAAGCTTGACTACGACATCGCTTTCAATACGGCGCTCAAACCAGCTCTCCAATACTTCCGCTTGGCTCGTGTAGAGGTCATTGATGCCCTGGGGCTTAGGCAGCCGGCGAAATATCTCTAGTGGTTCGGTCGGTGCTGCTTTTTTCGCTTGTGTTCTTAGTCTTCTGAAATCAACCATGACTTCTCCGTTGTTCGCGCGATTTACTAGATGCTCGTTTCGAGCCGACAGCCAAAACTTTAGCACAAAGTCATATGGTGACTGCTGTGTAGGCATCAGCAGCCGCAATTACAATGCGACTGAAAACGTCAGCTTCGGCCGATAAGCGGCTATCCCACAGATTGATAGTCTGCAGGAAGTGAGCTTTTTAGATCAGGAAGTTCTTTCCAGCCAGGTAGGGGGTGTACCGCTATCAAAGCTGCGCCATAGCGTTGGCGCGCCTGCCTCAGCATAGTGGTTTGATTGATCGGTGGCAGATGGCTCCACCAAATCAGCCGTCCATCCTGTAATGTCAGCCTCCACAGCCAACAGCATCCGACGGAAACGCCTGGTAGGGGCTGGAAGGCATAGCAATGGGCCGCTTGTGTAGTCAGATGTTGGCATTTTCCTTTTGTCAGGGCTGTACAGCCCCGGCATAGCAGCGGAAAACCTTGATTGGAATACAGCGCCGCACCGGCTAGCTCCGGGCCATTCTCCTGGCACCAGGGGAGAGCTAGCGGGTCGGCTGCGGTGTCGTCCGATGGTCGTTCAGTGTCGCTTGCGGGAGTATCCGGCGGCAGTTCGGCAAACCATTCAGCTAGCTCAGGCGGCATAGTAGAACTCCTGTGCGTTGTCTGCGAACAGGGCGGAGGTGACGCAATACACCTTGGCCCGGCCGCTCTTGCTGTACTTCGCTTCCGGCGTGATGCGGACCTGCAGCATATTGCCCGCGCCCTTGGTGGTTTCCAGCGCGCCGCGCGCGGTCAGCAGCTTGCATACCCGGTTCACATCCATCCCGGCGCACACCTCGGCGCGGAAGCTCTCCGGCAGCACGTAATACTTGATCAGCCCGGACAGCTTGTCCTTGAGCCGATAGCCGCAGCGGCTGATGGTCTTGGGCGCGTGGTCGTCCGGGTCCGGCGCGTGGCCGTCCTGTTCGTGCAGGATGCTTTCATTGGATAGCCGGGTGAAGCGCGCTTCGCCGTGCTGTTCGAAGAACAAGCGCACCTTGGCCAAGATGTCTTCATCCTCGCGGTTGCCTGACGTGCCGCGCATCTTCAGCCAATCGGCAAAGCAAGTCTTGGCGGCTTGCCATGCGGTCCCCTTGGGCCAGCCGGTAACGCCCCAGGCGCTGGCCAGCTCGCCGGCAATGCCCACCAGGGCGAAGCGGGCGGCGGCGCGATGCGCTTGGCCGTGGGCCTCGCCGGGCAAGACTTCGCTGTCAAAGCGCGCCAGTTGCTGGCGGATTAGTCCGGCCAAACCGTCTTTTTCCTGCACCAGCCGTTCCAGATAGGCGCGCGCGGCGCTGCCGTGCTGCTGGATGACTGATGCCTTGATGTGGTCGGACAGGGCTTGGCCGCTATTCTTGTCATGCAGGGTATTGAACAAGCCGAAGCCCTGGCCGGCGTCGGCCTGAATCGTCAGCATGCGAATTTCCATCCCGGCTTTCATCTGCTGCTTGGCCTCGGCCATGTGAGCGGCCAGGGTCTTTTCACCGGAAGACAGGAACAACACGCGCCATTCCGCCACGGCTCCCCGGCTACCACCCTTGTCATTGGCCCGGCTCTTGCCGCGCCCATTGCCTAGCATGTAGACCGCTTCGCCGATGATGCGGGAGTCGCATTGATGGATTTCATCCAGCGTCAGCAGACAATCGGAATAGGCCGCAGCAATGGCCTCCAAAGCGTTGTCGGTCGCGCGCCAGGTTTGCAGATAGCCCGGCCCGCCGAATACGCTGGCGGCGGCCTGCAACAGCGTGGTCTTGCCTTGCGAGCTGTCGCCGTAGAAGTGGAAGCCGCCGGACTCGCTGCCCAGGACGCCCAACAGTGGCCCGGCGAAGGCGCTGGCCACCGAGAAGGCAAGCCGGCTGTTGCCGACGCAGTAGCGCGCTACACCACTTTGCCAGCCTGCCAGGCTGCCAACGCATTGCATGGCTTCGCGTTGTTTCTGCGCCGCTTCGAAGATCAGACGCTCATCGTTTTGGCCTAGTTGGATATCCGGCAGCAAGAACGCGGCATCATGCCAGCCCAGGCGGGGCACGATGGTGGCGCGTTCGTTGCCATCGTAGCGGGCCAGATATTCCAGCAGTCTTTGTCGGGCCTTCGGACCCGCGCCCAGCAACAGGCCGCGCGACAGCAAGCCCTTGATCACTTCCGCCCCTTCGCTGGACGCCAACTGTTCGGACGGGATGTTCCATTCCTTGATGTTGCCGTCCGGATCAGTGAAGCGTACCAGCAAGCCCCAGCTGCCGGCGTTCTTGTCGCGGGTGCGCGCCAGGATTTCCAGCTTGCTGCAAATCCATAGCGGCGTGTCCATGTCCTCGGTCTGGAAGTAGACGCCGCGTTCTGACAGCTTGAAGGGATTGCCTAGGGCGGACGGGGCTGGGCGCGGGGCGCTGGCAGCAGGCGCGGCGGCGGCTTCGCTCGCTGGGCTAGTCGATGTTGCGACGGTTTCGGCTTTTGGCTCCGTCTCCAGCAACAGGCGCAGATGCGCTGCTGTCCAGCCACGCGCCAGGGCGTCGGCGGCGTCGTCGCCACTGTCCCATTGTCCGCCGTCCAGCAAGGCCGGGGCGTGTTCCGTTCCGCCAGGGCGGCAGGTTTCGAAGCGTTCCACAGGCGTATGGCTGACAGAGGCCGCGCCGACTGTGGCCAATTGCGCCGCGACGGCGGTGGCCGCTTCCCAGCCCGGCGCGTCGTAGTCCCGCCAGATCAGGCAATGACGGCCGGTCAACGGTCGAAAGTCGGCCTTGTTGACGGCTTCCGCGCCATTCATCCAACACACGGCGACATGGTCCGGCAGCAACTGGGCGGCGGCATCGGCGGCCTTCTCGCCTTCGCAGATCACCACCGGAGCAACTGGCCGGGCGGCCAAACGATCCAGGCCATACAGCGGGCGCGGCGCGTTCAGGTTCTTCCAGCGCCAGGCGGTCTTGCCGCTGTCCGCATCTCTCCAGACGGAGAGCGGGAAATAGTCCTTGCTGCGGCCATTCTGGCCCGGCTCCAGCCGCACCACGAACACCAGGGGGTGCCCGGCGGCGTCGTTGTAGCGCCAGAACTGCACCGGCTTGCCGGGATGATGCGGCTTGCTGCGCGGTATCTTGCCCATCAGCGCGGCCGGAATCGGCAACACCGCTTCAGCGGTGGGGGCCGCCGCCGGCAGCGGCGCAGGCACGACAGCGGCAGGCGCTTCGCCGTTCACGATGCCCAGCAAACGGGCCAAGTCCTTGCAGGCTTCGCCCTGGCCGTAGGACTTTAGGTACGCCACCAGGGCAATCACGTCGCCGCCCTTGTCGCCGCTGGCGAAGTCCGCCCACACGCCCGTATTGGCATTGATCGAGAACGAGCCATAGCCATCGTCATTGCTGCGAGTCGGGTTGATCATCTGGATTTCGTGATGCACCTGTTTCCAGTGCACCCCGGCCCAATCCAGCACGCGGGGCAGGGCGGCCAGGGCGGCGGCTTTGACCGGTTCAAATGGCAGCAACTTCATACAGTTTCCTTGGCGTGTTGGGTGAGCGAGTACGGGAAAAACGGCAAGCCGGTGGCCTCCCGCCCGTTGTAGGGGAGAGTGATAGAGCGATTCATTTGGTGTTCCTTAGGAGGCGTGCGGCAGGCTTGGCGCTTTAGCTGCCATTGGAGCGTGATGCATGGCCGGGGCGGTATTCACTCGCGCGCAGGCGGGGATGCAAGTCAGGATCAACACCAAGGTAATCACGCGCGGGTGGTAGCGCAGCCGGTCCAGCCGCTGGGCGTTACGCATGGCAAGCCTCATGGTGTTGTCGTTGGGCGATGCCGTGCGCCACGCTGGCCCGGTATGGGCCGCTGCTGCGCACGCTCTCGTAGCAAATCGGGCAAACCGAGGCATAGAACATTTGGCCAAACAAGGGCAGGGCCATTGTTTGCGAGCCTTGTCGCCATTGGCCGCAAGCGGCGCAAGGCTGCGCGCTGCTGCCGAAGGCGCGGGCGTTTTGCTGGTAGTTTTGGCGCTTAGCCGCGCGTCGCGGTCCATCCTGCTGGGCAGGGGGAAAGTGCTGGCGCAATTCGACAAAAGACCCGGATTTAACGGCCTCGCGTGCCCCCGCACGCGGGGCTATTTTGCTTGTTCGTCCCATCTTCACTTCTCCACCGGCTGGGCCATCGGGCAATCGTGGCCCGCTAGCGCCGCGCGTAGCTGTTCCATTCGCTTATCGTTGCCCTCTGCTCGAAGTTGCTTGATCACAGGGCCAAGGGCTTCGCCGAGGAAGTGGCTTGCCCGATGGGGCTGGGAGGTGCGACGGGCATCGCCGCCCGTAGCGCGAATGATGGGGGAGCGGAAAGCAGCGTGTTGGCGGCGCATCATGCCACCTCCAGCGCAGCGGCTTCGCGGCTGGCAATCCAGCCGTCAACGGAGGACTGTTTCCAGGCGACGGCGCGCGCGCCCAGGCTGATCGCCATCGGGAACAAGCCTGCCTTCATCTGCGCGTAAATCCAACTGCGGGACATGCCGGTTTTGCGCATTACTTCCGGCAGGCGGATCAGGCAATCGGTGTTGGAAGTGATCGGGACCGGGGTAGCCTGCTGCGCAGGCTCCCGGCTGGCTTTGAAGGCGTCCAGCTCGCCCCGTTGGTAGACGCATTGACGGCCTACACGGATCGAGCGCGGGCCTTTGCCTTCGCTGGCCCACTGGTTCAGGGTGAAGATGGAGACGCCGAGGTATTCGGCGGCGGCGGGGCGGGTGAGATGTTGCATTCGTCTGTTCCTGGTAAGGGTTATGCCGTCCATTTGGTGCGGCAAGACGAATGCTAAGGATGGGCCGTTGGCAAACCCTAAGGGATTGCCAACTCTATTTCACTAAGTAGGCCGAGAGATGCAGGCGGATCGAGCGCGCTGCGGATTCCGATAGCTGGCGTGTCTTGATGATGCGCCGGGCTAGGTCCGAATAACTCAAGTTGCGATTCTCCTGCCGCAGTATGTGGGCCAGAGAGAGCCAAGCGGCTTTCTCCTCAGCGTGGTACTTGATGGCAGCGGAGGCGGCCTTCTTCTGCGCATCTCGGGTTCGGCGCGTCACGATAGTCAACGATTGTTTGTCGAGTTCCGCTTGTGTCAGCGAATCCGCCACTTGGGCCAGCGCGCCCAATCTTCCTACCGTTCCCAGGCTGCGGGCGGCCCATTCTCTTTGTTCGGCTTCGTGCAAAGCCCACTTCAGACGATAAGGCTCGACCCAGGCGGTAAAAGCGTCGGGGAATTGCAAGGCCCACTCGGTCAATGTTGCCTGACGCCCTTCATGAACGAATACCCGGAATGTGGCTGGATCATCTTCAAGCCAGACGTCGATTTCAGCATCGCCGATATGTTGGCCGGGCTGGAAGTCCTGTTGCAGCAAGGCTAGGCTAGTGTCCAGCCAGTGGGCGAGCTCGCGAATCGCGTCATAGGCGATCCATGCCGAGGCCAGTGCGTACAGCTGGCCATCCGAGCTGCGCGCTTGAGTCAGCTCGGGAACAGCCCAGCGGATGGCATGGGCCAGGCTCTGAAAGACGCCATATTCGTCCGAGTAGTCCAGCGCAGAGGGGAGTCCGTGTCTGAGCCATTGGGCGGCCTGCAGCACCTCGGCAGAGTAATTGTCGCCAGGTTCCAGGCCGTAAGCCTCGCGCCAGAGCGAAATGCCGCTGGTGATGTATGGTTCCAACTCTTCTGCGAGGTGGACGATAGGCGGGAAGGCATCAGCTAGCAGGTGGCAACTGACGTCAGCGGATGCGTCTTCATCCGCGAATGACAGCAGGTGAGGGGGCGTTACGGTCATGCTTTCGATCAATAGCTGGTTGTATGGCAAGGTTGGCCTGCAGAAGTCGACAGGCCAATTGCCAGTTAACGGTGATAGGGCAAGGTAACTAGCCAGATGAAGCCCGCGAGTACGAACGTCATCACGCAGCCAAGCAAGAGGCCAGCGAGTCCGCCGTATAGCAGCGTTTCCCACTGAATGCCTGTTTGGTGGATGGCATGTAGTGCGCCGCCGCAGGTCCAGGTCGCCATGTATGCGACTCCAAGTCGCTCGAAATTGTCCATGGGTACTGGTCTTGTAGGCTATTGAAGCTTGCTGCGGAAATAGGCAGCAGTCTCCTTATCGGTGCAGTAGAGGAAGCAACCTTTCAGTCCTCGGCTCATCAGGGTGCGGTATGTGTTCTTAATGATGCGGTCTGCTTTGGCTGCGGTTTCTTGTGGCTGGCTTTTCATCTGCGTTTTGTAACCCCTGATGGTTTGGTCCATTGAGGAGCGCTGGGTTGCATCGGTGATTACCTTGCCATCCCGAATGATCAGGTCAGAGCCAATGATCACGCCGATATAGTCGACCTCCAGTCCTTGACAGGTATGGATACATCCAACCTGTTCAATGGAGTCGGGCGCTATGATCCAAACCATGCTGTTGCTAGCCAAATTCCATTGGCGCTGGTAGTTCTTCCCGATCACGATGTCCATCTGGCTGGTATCAGTTTTACTGTTCCATGGCCAGCAATAGCCGGCCACGACTCGGGCCCTATTGTTGCTATTTCGCTGCGCTACAGCGGCGTGCATTTCTTCCGGGGTATCAAACACTTTGAATGTGTAGTTCTTGTTATCCAGTCGAGTATTTGCGGTCTCACGAATGTCGAGTACATGATCAAGCCACGCCATATATCCATCGGAACCGCTGCATCGGAATTGTGAGGTTAGCTCAAATTCGTGGACTTCCGCTCCCTTGGCAATAGCCCACTGCCGGATCTGTTCTTTGGAGCCGATATCGCGGAAAGTGACACACTGATCCTCATCGATGAAGAAGACCGTGCACTTGGAGGCATTGATCAGCTCCTTCATCTGGTTTTCACCCTTGTTGTTGAACATGCCGCTCTTTTCCGTGAGGCGGTGGGCTTCGTCAACGAGTAGAAGATCGAAGGTGTTGGGCTCCATCTCATGGAAGTTGTCAGTGCCGGCAAATAGGCTATTGAAGCGGGCCTGTTTTACGGAGCCGGTTAGCTTGGCTTTGTAGACATGGCGTGGCGCGGCATTTTTGGAGACGTATTTGATGGCGAGGCCTGTTTGGAGAAGCTTGACCAGCAAATTGATGGCAACAAGCGTTTTTCCTGTTCCTGGTCCGCCCTCTACGATCACAACCTTGTGTTTGCCTGGTGCTGCTGCGCACGCGATCTCTCTAATGTTTTCAAATACCAGTTTTTGATCGTTGATGAGGGCAAATTCACGATTGCCCTTCATCAGTTTGGCAAGAGCGTCCGCAAGTGCCTTCGACGCACCGATACGGCTGCAAATTAATTGTTGAAGTACTGCTTGGCTGTCACCTTGGTAGATATGCTGGCTCAGGAAATCTTGAAATTTCTCGCGTTCAGCAAGACCTTTTCGGAAGAGGGGGGCCTGGTCTAAGTATTCCTTGAAGCGTGCATCCAAAATTGTATTGTCGGACTCTGGGTAGTTGTGCAGGAAGGCACATGGGATCACCCGTATCTCTCCAGAGGCAACCGCTTCATTGAAACCTTCAAAAAGAGTGGCGTAAGACCAGGCTTGATACGATGGATGCAGAGTTTCATTTAACCCGCCACCTAGTAGGGTCCGTACTACTGCGTCTTTGTCTGTCAGCGTGATCGCACTCCATTGCTTGAGCTCGATTATGATGACAGTCTTTTGGCCATGCTTATCGAATCCGCTTAGCGTGAAGTCGATGCGGCTCATTGATTGTGGAGCAAAAAGCTCAATTCCAATGCCTGTGTTGTTAGGGATTCGATCATCCTTTAGGACCCGAGCCATCTCCTGTAGCGAGTTTTTCCAAGATTGTTTTTCCCGATCGGTAACTCTTTTTCCGACGATGCTTTGATAGCGAGCTTCGAGCAGATCCTCAATGTATCTGTCCGAATCATTCAGGAACTGTTGTTTGTCCGCTTGATAGATCAGGGTATGGGTCGGGGTGGCGATTGGCATTTAGATCTCAGTGTATTTTTTACTGGAGCCGCGAGCCTTGTCCACAGGGTACTTGGCGGCATTAAGTTGTAACTTTCGGGTCGCGGCGTCGTTCAGGTCGACACCTAGTACGTCAGCTAGACGGACCAGATAGAGCAGTACATCGGCCAGCTCTTCCCGTACCTTGTCCGCTGTCGTGGGGTCGTTGCCTGCTGTGCGGGAGGCGTCCTCGGTCATCCATTGAAAAATTTCCGTCAACTCGCCAACCTCCCCAGAGAGAGCCATCACGAGGTTCTTGGGTGAGTGGAATTGATGCCAGTCTCGCTCAGTGGCAAAGATTTCTAGAGCAGTGGCTAGCCTATCGGTGTCCACAAGTGGGAGAGTGGCGGCCATGTTGTCTGGAGTTGTGCTCATGTTTGATCTTCTACTGTGTGTGGCAGGCATGATTATGCCTCTGGGTTGCTATGTTGGTCATGTCCGATGGGATGCGTGGGGGGATGTCCAATGTCGGATTCTCAGCTTATCAGCCAGCCCGTTGAAAGTTGGCCGGCTCGACATTGCCGCCTTGCTGCTGGGCAATGTAGCTTGACCACCATTGCATCATGCGGCGGCGCTCCTCCATGTACTCGGCGCGGTTGTAGGCGGCGCGGACCCGGTTTCTTTCGACGTGGGCTAGCTGGCGCTCAATGGCGTCAGGATTGAAGCCTTCCTCATTCAGGATGGTGGATGCGGTGGAGCGGAAACCGTGGACGTCGGCTTTGCCCTTGAATCCCATGCGATGCAGCGCCCGCCGCAGCGTTTCCGGCGACATTGGCCGGTTCGGGCTGTTGCGGTTGGGGAAGATGTGTTCCCGTCCGCCGCTTATGGCTTGCAGCTCGCGCAGGATGGCAAGCGCGTGGTCGGAAAGGGGCACAAGGTGGGGCGCGGCGGATTTCTTGGATATCTCTGTCAGCTTGCGGTGTTCCGGCGGAATGGTCCACAGCTTGGAGCCGAAGTCGATTTCTTCCCATCTGGCCATGCTCATTTCTCCAACGCGCGTGAACGTGTGGAGCATCAGTTCCATCATCAGCTTGGTTTGACGATTGGAATCCATTTCCTTTAGCGCATGCAGAAATTCCGGCAGCTCATCGCGGTTGAGGGCTTTGCGGTGTTCTACCTGTGGTGTCTTCAGTGCGTCCACCAGTGGGGCGGCGGGATCGCTGTCGCAGCGGCCGGTCAGAATGGCGAGCCTGAAGATGGACGAGCAACGCTGGCGCAAGCGTTTGCAGGTGTCCAGGTTTCCCGCTTTTTCAACACGGCGCAGAACTTCCAGCAGTTCAAGCGGCTTGATGTCCTTGATGGGGCTGGAACCAATGAAGGGGAAGATGTGCAATTCCAAGGAGGTCATGACTCGTTCGGCGTGCTGCTCACTCCATTCATGGCGTTCTTTGGCGTGCCACTCCTCGGCAATCGCCCGGAAGGTGTTGGCTGCTGACAGTTTGGCGGCAAGCTTATCCGATTTGCGTTGTGCCGCCGGGTTGATGCCCTCGGACAGTTGCTTACGCGCTTCGCCTGCTTTGTTGCGTGCCTCGGCCAGGCCGACATCTGGGTATTTGCCCAGAGCAAGAACGGCGGCCTTGCCGTTGAAGCGGAAGCGGTAGCGCCACAGCTTGCCGCCGGATGGGGTGACTTCCAGGAACAGGCTGCTCCCGTCAGGCAGGTGATAGGTCTTCTCTTGTGGCTTGGCTTGCCGGATGGAAATGTCGGTTAGCGCCATGTGTATAGATTCCCGTGTATAGATTTGCGCCGTTAGTCGGGCGTGGTGAGCCCGCTCAGCGCTTATTTTTGGGGCCTGAAGCTTTTGCTATCAGGCGCTGGGCGAAGGTGCGGCTTGTCCGTCACTAGTGACTGTGTGCAGTCGTCACCAGCCGATGGGGACGGGAAGCCTTTGCAAATCAAAGATGTCACTACGTCACCACCGTCACCATGAGACTTCTGCGGGGTGGCCGCTACGGTCTTGATGGTGTGGCGCTCAAGGCTCCAGGGCCTACATCTGGTTGTTGGCAGTCATACATTTTTCCAACCAGAGTATGGATTGCAAAAGGTGCTAGGGACGATGTGTATAGATTTTATCGGGGGTTTGGGATGTATGCACGAATCTATACACAAGAAGTGTAGATGTTGCTGGATGCTACTGGACGACTCTGGACCAAAGAAAAACCCGCAAAGCCTTGTGCTGTGCGGGTTTCTGGATTTTCTTGGACTGTTTTGGAAGTGCTGGTGGTGCCCCCGACAGGAATCGAACCTGTAACTGCCCCTTAGGAGGGGGCCGTTATATCCATTTAACTACGGAGACACTTGGAAAACTGGCGTGATCAGGCGCTGCGGTCCACCGACAGGCGGGCCAATTCGATCAGGGCCTGGCGGACTTCCGAATCGGGAATGTTCTGCAAGGAGGCGATGGCCTGTTCGGCCATTTTCACGGCTTCATTCTTGGCGTATTCCAGCGCGCCGCAGGATTGTACCGCATTCAATACATCGTGGAAACGGTCGCGGTTGGCGTTTTCCAGCGCGTCGCGCACCAGGGCGGAGGCTTCCGGGCTGCCGTTGCGCATGGTGTAGATCAGCGGCAGGGTGGGCTTGCCTTCGGCCAGGTCGTCGCCCAGGCTCTTGCCTATGGTGTCGGCGTCGCCGCTGTAGTCCAGCACGTCGTCGATGATCTGGAAGGCGGTGCCCAGGTACATGCCGTAGTCGGCCATCGCCTGCACCTGTTCGGCGGAGGCGTCGGCGATCAGCGCGCCGACGCGGGCGGCGGCTTCGAACAGCTTGGCGGTCTTGTACTGGATGACCTTCAGGTATTCGTCTTCGCTGACGTCGGTGTTGCCGATGTTCAAGAGTTGCAGCACCTCGCCCTCGGCGATGATGTTGGTCGCCTCGGCCATCACTTCCAGGATGGTCATGTTGCGGGTGGTGACCATCATCTGGAAGGCGCGGGTGTAGAGGAAGTCGCCCACCAGCACGCTGGCGGCGTTGCCGAACAGCGCGTTGGCGGTCTTGCGGCCGCGGCGCAGGTCGGACTCATCCACCACGTCGTCGTGCAGCAGGGTGGCGGTGTGAATGAACTCTATCATCGCGGCGAGTTCGAACAGGTGCTCGCCCCGGTAGCCCAGTGCGCGGCCCGACAGCAGGGTCAGGATCGGACGCAGGCGTTTGCCCCCGGCGGAGATGATGTATTCCGCCACCTGGCGGATCAGTACGACGTCGGAGTGCAGGCGGGCGCGGATCACGCTGTCTACCGTCTGCATGTCGTCGGCTATCAGGGTTCGGAAAAGCGGGGTGGACACGTTTTCAACCAGTTATCGTTCGAGGGCTACGCCAAAGCTCTGGATGTTACCAGAAAAGCCCATTCCCCCGCCATGCCGCCGTGCTCGCCGCTTAAGTCGATGAAATCATTGACAAGTTGACAGGCTGCCCGTATAGTCTCGCGTTCCCTGCGCATCAGGCGTGGGGGGATTCATTTATCAGGAGCTCATGCGAATGTATGCGGTCATAAAAACCGGCGGCAAGCAGTACAAGGTTGCCATCGGTGAAAAACTCAAAGTAGAACAGATACCTGCAGACGTCGACAGCCAGATCGTACTTGAAGAAGTGCTGATGATTGCTGACGGTGAACAGGTTGTGGTTGGCGCGCCGATGATTGCCGGCGCCACTGTTAAGGCTACCGTTGTTTCCCACGGTCGTGGCGACAAGATCCGCATCTTCAAGATGCGTCGTCGTAAGCACTACCAGAAACACCAGGGTCATCGTCAGAACTACACCGAAATCCGCATCGACGCGATTTCGAAGTAAGGATAAACAGTCATGGCACACAAAAAAGCAGGCGGTAGCTCCCGCAACGGTCGTGACTCCGAAGCCAAACGCCTGGGCGTTAAGGTTTACGGTAGCGAACTGATTCCGGCTGGTTCCATCATCGTGCGTCAGCGCGGCACCCGCTTCCACGCTGGTGAAAACGTTGGTCAGGGCAAGGATCACACCCTGTTCGCCAAGGTTGATGGCTACGTTGAATTCACCGTTAAGGGCGCGCAACAGCGCAAGACCGTTAACGTGATTCCGTACACCGGTGTTGACGGCGAATAATTCGCTTTCCAGCATCCGAGAAAGCCCTATCCTTCGATAGGGCTTTTTTCATACCGAGGGGCAAGGCGTGAGGGCTGGAGCCAGTCCTGACCCCTGACTCCTCGCAGAACAGAGGTTGTAGACATGAAGTTTATCGATGAAGCCCGCATTGAAGTGATGGCCGGACGCGGTGGCAATGGCGTGGCCAGTTTCCGCCGTGAAAAATATATCCCGTTCGGCGGGCCGGACGGCGGCGATGGCGGCAAGGGTGGCAGCGTGTTTGCGGTAGCCGACGAAAACGTCAACACCCTGGTTGAGTTCCGCTTCGTCAAGAAATACCTGGCGGAACATGGCGAGCGCGGCCGCGGCGCCGATTGCTACGGCAAGGGCGGCGACGATATCGAGCTGAAAATGCCGGTGGGCACGGTGATTACCGACCACGATACCGGCGAACTGGTGGCCGACCTGACCCATCACGGCCAGCGCGTCATGATCGCCAAGGGCGGCAAGGGCGGCCTGGGCAACATCCATTTCAAATCGTCCACCAACCGTTCGCCGCGCCAATGCACGCCGGGCGAGCAGGGCGAGCAGCGCACTTTCAAGCTGGAGCTGAAGGTATTGGCCGACGTCGGCCTGCTGGGCATGCCCAACGCCGGCAAGTCCACTTTCATCCGCTCGGTGTCCGCCGCGCGGCCCAAGGTGGCGGATTATCCGTTCACCACGCTGCATCCGAACCTGGGCGTGGTGCGCATGGACGATACCCGCAGCTTCGTGATCGCCGACATTCCGGGCCTGATCGAGGGCGCGGCGGAAGGCGCGGGCCTGGGCCATCGCTTCCTGAAGCACCTGCAACGCACCGGCCTGCTGCTGCACGTGGTGGACATCGCCCCGTTCGATCCGGACGTCGATCCGGTGCGCGAGGCGCGCGCCATCGTGGAAGAACTGAAGAAGTACGATGAAGAGCTGCACGGCAAGCCGCGCTGGCTGGTGCTGAACAAGGTGGACATGCTGCCGCCGGACGAGCGCGAGCTGACGGTGTCGGCCTTCCTTAACGCCTATGGCTGGCCGGCGGAGAAGCCGGATGACAGCCTGGGCTTCGACATCAAGGCGCCGCGCGTGTTCTCCATCTCCGCGCTGAACCACGAAGGCACCCGCGAGCTGACTTTCGCCATCATGTCCTACCTGGACGTGGTGCGAGCCGCCGCGCGCAAGGAAGCCGAAGAGCAGAAACAGCAGGCCGAGGCGGCCAAGCAGAAGCTGATCACGCCGGAAGCGCCGGCTGTAAGCGAAGGTGACGACGCGTAACGAAATCGCAGTATTTAACTGCTATGAGAAGCGGGCTGGATGCATATCCAGCCCGCTTTTTTATTCCACTTGGGCAAAATGCGGGGTTTTGGCCGATTTTCGGCAATTTACGTCGCTTTGCTGTACACCGATCTTTTCACGCGCCGTTACTTCCCAAGTCGATTGGATGTTGTATTTTGTCCTCAGGCGATTGCGCGGGAGGCGATTGCCTCCAAATGGCCGTGGCATGAATTCTGCTTGTCGAAGCCGAAGCCGGGAAGAGCCGCCGACAAAGCCGCCGGCGCCGTGCCGCGCCTTCCTGTCCAGCCGTTTCGACGGCGTGGGCGGGAGGAGCCGGTCCGGGACCAGGCGCCAGGTTTTGTCATCCGCCAGCCGGGGGCCCGGCCGGCGGAGCGGCGAAATCCGGCTTGCTAGACGAAATACTCTAACTATATAACTGGTGCAGCCGCCGCTTGGGCCGGGGCCGCACCGGGCGGCGCGGGCCAGGCGGGATCGGCCCGGAGAGAAAGTCCGGCATCGTCCGGATACCAACAAGGCAGTACGATTGATGAGGAGAAGGAAATGAAGAAAGCACTTGCTGCGCTGGCCGTGGGTCTGATGGCCGCATCCCTGGGGGCTTACGCCAAAGACTGGAAGGAAATCCGCTTCGGCGTCGACGCCAGCTACGCGCCGTTCGAGTACAAGGCGCCGAGCGGCCAGGTGGTGGGTTTCGACGTCGACCTGGGCAACGAAATCTGCAAACGCATGAAAGCCAAGTGCGTGTGGGTGGAAAACGATTTCGACGGCATGATCCCGGCGCTGAAGGCCAAGAAGTTCGACGGCGTGCTGTCGTCGATGTCGATGACCGAAGCCCGGATGAAGGAAATCGCCTTCTCCGCCAAGCTGTTCAACACCCCGACCCGCATGGTCGCCAAGTCCGGCTCCGGCCTGATGCCGACCCCGGCCTCGCTGAAGGGCAAGCGCGTGGGCGTGGAGCAGGGCACCATCCAGGAAGCCTACGCCAAGAAGCACTGGGCGCCGGCCGGCGTGGAAGTGGTTCCTTATCAGAACCAGACCCTGGTGCTGGCCGACCTGACCGCGGGCCGCCTGGACGCGTCCTTGCAGGACGCGGTGCAGGCCGACATCGGCTTCCTGAAAAAGCCTGAAGGCAAGGGCTTCGCCTTCGCCGGCAAGGACCTGGTCGATCCGCAGACCCTGGGCGAAGGCGCCGGCATCGGCCTGCGCAAGGAAGACAAGGATCTGAAGGCGGGCATCGACAAGGCGATCGCCGACATGCTGAAGGACGGCACCTACAAGAAGATCGAGAAGAAGTACTTCTCCTTCGACGTGTACGGCGGCTGATGCCGTTCCGGGCGCGCGGCCCGTCCGCCCACCCGCGTTGTGATGCGCCCCGCCTTGCGGGGCGTATTGATCTGGAGCGTCCGTCGCCATTCAGCGCCATAAGCTGAAAGCGGCGGCCACTCGACAAGGGGAACATATGTTTCTGGATGGATTCGGTCCCATTATCTGGCAGGGGACCCTGGTGACGCTGGAGCTGTCGGTTCTGTCGCTGCTTCTGGCCTTCGTCATCGGTCTCGTCGGCGCCGGCGCCAAGCTGTCGCACAACCCGCTGCTGGGCGGCGTGTCCACGCTGTACACCACCCTGGTGCGCGGCGTGCCCGACCTGGTGTTGATGCTGCTGATCTTCTACAGCCTGCAGATCGGCATGAACAAGATCACCGAGGCGATGCACATCGACCAGATCGACCTCGATCCCTTCGTGTCCGGCATCGTCACGCTGGGCTTCATCTACGGCGCCTATTTCACCGAGACGCTGCGCGGCGCCTTCCTGTCCGTGCCCAAGGGGCAGATCGAGGCCGGCATCGCTTACGGCATGAGCGGCTGGCAGGTGTTCCACCGCGTGCAGTTCCCGCAGATGATGCGCTTCGCGCTGCCCGGCATCTCCAATAACTGGCAGGTGATGCTGAAGGCCACCGCGCTGGTCTCCATCATCGGCCTGGCCGATGTGGTCAAGGCGTCCATCGACGCCGGCAAGAGCACTTACCGCGTGTTCTTCTTCACGCTGGTGGCGGGCGCCATCTACCTGGCGCTGACCGCGCTGTCCAATTTCGTGCTGGCGAAGCTGGAGCGCCGCTATTCCATCGGCGTGCGGGAGGCCGACTTATGATAGACATCATCCAGCAATACTGGCGGGCCTTCCTGTGGAGCGACGGCTACCACCTGTCCGGCCTGGCCGTCACCATGTGGCTGTTGGTGCTGTCCATCGCCTTCGGCTTCGTCGTGTCCATTCCGCTGGCGGTGGCGCGCGTGTCCAAGATCAAATGGCTGGCGCGCCTGGTGGGCTTGTACACCTACGTGTTCCGCGGCACGCCGCTCTACGTGCAGCTGATCTTCTTCTACAGCGGCATGTACAGCCTGGATGTGGTGCGGGAGGTGGGTTTCCTCAACCACTTCTTCCGCGAAGGCTACAACTGCACCATCCTGGCGTTCGCGCTCAACACCTGCGCCTACACCACCGAAATCTTCGCCGGCGCGATCAAGGCCACTTCCTATGGCGAGATCGAGGCCGGGCGCGCTTACGGCATGAGCCCGTTCACGCTGTACCGCCGGGTGATCATCCCGTCGGCGCTGCGCCGCGCGCTGCCGGCGTACAGCAACGAAGTGATCCTGATGCTGCACGCCACCACCGTGGCCTTCACCGCCACCGTGCCGGACATCCTGAAAGTCGCGCGCGACGCCAACGCCGCCACGTACGATTCCTTCAACGCCTTCGGCCTGGCGGCCTTGCTGTATCTGAGCATCACCTTTATTCTGGTCGGCCTGTTCCGCAAGGCTGAAGCCCGCTGGCTCGCTTACCTGCATCCGACCAAGAGCTGAGAAATACTGGGGATTTATTAGATGGACAAGCTGAACATCAGCAACATTCACAAGAGCTACGGCGACCACGAAGTTCTGAAAGGCATCTCGCTGAAGGCCAAGGCCGGCGACGTGATCAGCATCATCGGCTCGTCGGGCTCGGGCAAGAGCACTTTCCTGCGCTGCATCAACTTCCTGGAGAAGCCGAACGACGGCTCCATCGCGTTGAACGGCGAGGAAATCCGCCTGTCGCGCAACAAGCAGGGCGAGCTGGTGCCGGCCGACCAGAAACAGCTGCAGACCATGCGCACCAAGCTGGCCATGGTGTTCCAGCACTTCAATCTGTGGGGCCACATGACGGTGCTGGAAAACGTCATCGAGGCGCCGGTACACGTGCTGGGCCTGCCGCGTGAGGAAGCGGTCGCCCGCGCCAAGAAATACCTGGCCAAGGTGGGGCTGGACGAGCGCGCCCAGGCCAAGTATCCGGCCCACCTGTCCGGCGGCCAGCAGCAGCGCGTGGCCATCGCCCGCGCGCTGACGATGGAGCCGGAAGTGATGCTGTTCGACGAGCCGACGTCGGCGCTGGATCCGGAGCTGGTGGGCGAGGTGCTGAAGGTGATGCAGGCGCTGGCCGAAGAGGGCCGCACCATGATCGTGGTCACCCACGAGATGGGCTTCGCCCGCAACGTGTCCAACCACGTGATGTTCCTGCATCAGGGCCGCGTGGAGGAAGAGGGCCATCCGGACGAGGTGTTCGGCAACACCAAGAGCGAAAGGCTGAAGGCTTTCCTGTCCGGTAGTCTAAAGTAAGACTATCCCTGCCAAAGGGGGTAGGAAGCCCGCCGGAGCTGTCAGCCGGCGGGCTTGTTTTTTGGCGCGCCATCCAGATTTGTGGATAAATCCGGATTTGAGCGATGATTGTGGGTAAGTAGGTTTACGGCGCCGGCGCGGCCGGCTGCTGCGAGCGGAACAGCGTCCATTCCTCCACCGCCCGGCCATCGGGCAGCTGGCACAGCGCGTACTCGCCGCCGGCGGCATCCTTTTTCGGCAGCAGCTTGCCGCCTTGTTTCACGCAATAGACCGAGGCCGGGTTGGCCATGCCGACAGCTTGCGGCTGCGGCGCCGGGTTTTGCGCGCAGGCGGCCAGGAGCAGCGCCGGCAGCGCGGCGAGAGCGGATTTCAGCGTTTTCATTTCCAGTTCGGGTCCTGTTTCAGTTGTTGCATCAGATAGGCGCGTTGCTCCTTGTCCGGCTTGCCCAGCCAGCGGTAGCTGGCGTGCTTGGCCGGATGGTCCACCGCCTCGGGCGCGTCGGCCACCGTCACCAGCAGGCCCAGCGCGCGGCGCTTGTCAGCGCTGAATAGGCCGAAGAAGCGGTTGCCGGCGCAATCGTGCGGCTTGCACATCTCGCCGGCCAGATAGCGTTTGCCGGCGATGATGGCCGCATGATAGGGCGCGCTGGTGGCGCGGGCTTCGCGCAGCCATTCCGGCGCGTCTTTCGCGGCGGCCATCATGCTCATCCAGGCCGCCTGGTAGGCGGGCTGGCGCGCCAGTTCGGCGAACACCGCCTCGGCGGCCGGCGCGGAAGACGCGGGCACGGCGGCGACCGGCGCGGCCGGCAGCAGGATGGACAGGGACAACAGCAGGGGAGCGAGCGTTTTCATGGGACGGAGTCCGGCGGCGATGCGAAACAGCTTGGATCGCCGCCGGCGGCGAAAATTCCGTCAGGCGGTCAACAGCTTGCCGCTCTTGAACGCGGTGTCGCCGGCCACGCGGGCCAGGCCGAAGCCGGCGGTGGCGTAGGGCCGGTCGCTGGTGGCGTACAGCACGCCGCCGCGCTGGGTGCATACCTGGGTGACGGTGTCGGTCAGCGGATCGATCACGTCGGCCACCAGGTCGCCGGGGCTGAGCAGACTGCCGGCTGCAGCGCGATACACCACCACGCCGGCGTGCGGCGCCAGAAGGTCTTCGGACGCGGCCAGCGGCGTGGCCGGGTGGCGCAGCGGCGGCAGCGGCGGCGCGTCGCCGGCGATCACGCCGCGATGCTGCAGGAAATCAATGATGGCTTCGGCGTCATGGGCCGCGTATTCGTGGTTCACGTCGCATTCGCCGCGCAGCTCCACCGTCACCGCCAGACAGGCCATCTCGATCGGCGCGGACAGTCCGGCCCGGGCGGCCAGGTCGCGCAGCTGCCACCAGGGCTGGCTGCAGGACTCGTCGAAAGGGTAATCGCCGGAGTCTTCGGCCAGCAGCGTGGCGCAGGCGCCCAGGTAGCGGGACAGCGGCTCGCACTGGTCCCACAGCGGGGTGCCGGTGTACAGGTGCAGGTCGGCGCGGCTGTCGCAGTGCAGGTCCAGCATGATGTCGGCGTCGAAAGCCATCGAGTGCAGCGTGTGGCGCAGCGACTGCAGCTCGGTCTGCGGCTGCTGTCTGGCCAGCTCGGCCCGCATCGCCGCGCGGATCAACCGGGTGTTGGCCTTGGCGTCCGGCCCCAGCTGCTGGCGCACGGAGGCGAACACCGGTTCGGCCAGCGGCAGGTAGTGGCGGTTGAAGTTCTGGCCGCTCATCAGCTCGAAGCGGCCCATCAGCTTGCTGCTCTGGTTCTGGTTCAGGCCGATGGGGTTGGCCGCGGGCAGCACGGCGATCTCGCCCAGAATGGCGCCTTCGTCCTCCAGCTGGCGCAGCCGCTGCTTCAGGTGCCAGGCCACCAGCATGCCGGGAAGCTCGTCGGCGTGCAGGCTGGCCTGGATATGGACCTTCTCGCCGCGGCCTTCCTGGCCGAAATGGAAGCTTGTCAGCGCGCGCTGGCAGCCCAGGCTGGGCGACAGCAGCGGATGGTGGCGGGTGAGCATGGCATCTCCTCTGATGATTTGTTATGGCTCGCGGCCAGGATAAAACGCATCGCCGCGTTGACGAAGCGGCGGGCCGCCGGGACAATCTCCGCTTTGATTCACCCCAGCTTGTGGAGCGCGCTTGGATTCACTGTCCGATTTCTTCCAGCCCGGCATCGAGCCCGGCTCGCTGCAGGCCGTGTCGCGCCTGCAAGGGGCATGGGGCTATTTGTCCGTTTTCGTCACGCTGTTCCGCGGCGGCGACGAGGAAGTGCTGATGCGCCTCCTGGTGCTGCGAGAGCTGGGCGGCCGCGCCGAGGCGCCGCTGTGGACGCCGCAGGAAATCGCCCAGCGCTTCTCCTACCTTAACGATACCAAACTGGCCACCATTCTGGGGCGGCTGCGTGAAGGCGATCTGCTGGTCTACGACAGCGACGGCGGCGTCTACCAGCTGTCCGAGGGCGCGCGCGTCGCGCTGGCGGCGCTGGCGACGCTGGTCGATTTCTCCGGCGACGACGTCGAGCTGGGCTATCTGGCCAGCCAGGTGGCGGCCGGCCAGGCCGTGGGCCAGGTGTCGGACGAGGCGCTGAAGCATTTGCTGGCGCGGCTGAACGAGCTGTACGCCGAATTCGAGGAAGCGCTGGAGTCGCAGTCCGAATTCCGCATCCGCGCCGCGCAGCACCGGCTGGAGGCGGTGTGGCGCTGGGTGGCCAAGTCCACCGAGGTGGTGAAGAGCCTGACCCAGGACGACACGCTGAGCCTGATGGTGCTGAACCAGGCGCAGGCCATCGCGCTGGCGCAGAGCCGGATGCTGGCGCTGGCCGGCACCTTCGAGCGCCGGCTGGCGCAGCTGGCCGCGCAGCGCGTGCACCTGGGCAATTCCGGCCTCACCTCCACCGACATCGCCGACTGGCTGCGCCGCCAGGGCGCGGCCACGCTGGCCGGCAAGCTGGCGGGCGGCTGGTCCATCTGTCCTGAGCCGGCTTTCCTGTCCACGCCCGAGCTGGCCGACGTGGCCGAGTTCGAGCTGCTGGCGCGCGAGCGCGCCAAGGCCGGCGCCCATGTGCTGCCGGGCGGCGAGGCCGCGCCGCTGGCCGACGCGCCCGAGATGGAGCGCCTGCTGGAGGCTGAAGAAATGTACGACCTGCTGCTGGAGCTGGGCATGAGCGGCAAGGCCGACGCCCACATCAGCCAGGCGGTGCTGGCCGACAGCTACAACGAAACCGCGTATCGGCTGTCCTTGCTGTCCCTGATCGGCGATCCGGAAACCAGCAACGACCAAAGCATCGTCGCCGCGCTGGCCAAGCTTCCGTTCAGCCTGCAGGGGGGCGACGACGTGATCGCGACGGACCACCCGGAGGTGGCAACGCTGTCCGACGCCAGGCTGGTGGCTAGCACGGTAGCAAAACCATAACGGAGGCTCGCGAGATGAAAGACCCGCTGGATGGCTTATCCGTCGGTGCCTTGCTGAATTTGCATGGACAGATTCTCGCTCGATTGCGTGAAGCCAAAGTTTTGCGTTCGGAGAACAATCCTGCCGGCGATTACACGGAGTGGTTGTTGGTCCAAAAGCTCGGGTTGAGATTGGAGCCTAATTCGAGCAAGGGGTTTGATGCGATCGATGCTAATGGGGAACGTATTCAGATCAAGGGGCGAAGAGTCACGTCCCGCAATACATCCCGTCAGCTGAGTGTTATCCGGCAATTAGAGGAGCAACCGTTCGATTGGCTGCTCGCAGTGATATTCGATGAGAACTGGAAAGTGCTGCGGGCGATGAAATTGCCCTGGGCAGCAGTTACTCGGTATTCGACTTATCGCAGGCACGTAAATGGTCATGTGCTGATTCTGCGCGATCACTTGCTGGATGACCCCTCGGTACAAGATATAACGGCTCAATTGAGCGAAGACTGAAAATAGTGGAACACGAAATCAAAACCCTCACCGCCCGGCTGCTGGCGCACCGCGTGGTGCCGCGCGCCGACGCGCTGGCGCGCAAGGCGCTGCTGGACGACATCTTCCGCGCCGAGCTGGACAAGAGCCTGGCCGCCGTCGGCCTGCGGCTGGTGGAGAATCCGTACGCCGAGCACATCGCCGCGGCGCTGCTGCCGGAAATGACCGAGCCGGTGTTCGGCTCCGGCGACGCCTGGCTCAACAACAATCTGGGACTGCCGCGCGACGGCGTGGCGCTGTTGGTCATCCTGTGGGCGCTGATCATCCTGCCCAAGCGCGAGCGCCAGATCGCCCGCGTCGAGGCCGGCAAGGAGAGCCAGAGCGATATGTTCGGCGCGCAGAAGCCGCTGGAAACCGGCGAAACCGTGTCCACCGGCATTTCCGAAGACGCGCTGTACGCCGACTTCGGCAAGGCGCTGGGCGGCCGCACCCGCTTCAGCGCCAATCTGGGCCGGCTGGTCAACCTGGGCTTCATCGTCCGCCGCAACCGCTGGCTGGACGAGGGGCCGATGCTGGACCTGATGATCGATTACGCCCAGCTGGCGCCGCGCATCATCGAGGGCGCGCTGGCCGACGTGCTGCTGCGGCGCGAGGGCCGCGACATGCTGGTGGACAAGCGAGTCGACGACGAGATCGAAGAAGAAGGCGCGGACGACGGCATCGCGTCGGCCGGCCCGCTGTTTGACTTGCCGCCGGACGACGGGGAGGCTCGCTGATGTTCCAGATGAAATCGGTGGAAATGGTGCATTGGGATTTCTGGCAGCGGCTGAGCGTGCCGCTGGACGCCCAGATCGTCACCATCATCGGTCCCAACGGCTCCGGCAAGACCACCTTGCTGGACGCGATGCGCACGCTGCTGGCGATCAAATGCTCCGGCAAGCGCGACTACAAGCGCTACGTGCGCAACAACAAGGAAGCCTTCGCCTACCTGCGCGGCGTGGTCGACAATCCGCGCCGCCCCAGCGGCGGCCTGTACCCGACGCCGTTCTTCCCCATCGTGTCCGAGTCGGTGACGCTGCTGTGCCGGATCAAGAAGCAGGGCGGCGACTGGGTGCGCCATTACGCGATCCTGGACGGCGACATCGCCCTGGAGCATGCCGAGGGCCAGGCGCAATGGCTGGGCGTGCACGAGTACCGCCGCCGCTTGGAAGCCGCCGGCCTGACCCCGGCGGTGGCCGAGGTGCTGGCGCTGGAGCAGGGCGACACCGACAAGCTGACCGAATACAGCCCGCGCCAGCTGCTGGACCTGGTGTTCCAGGTGTTCGGCGACAAGGACGTGCTGGACAACTACCAGCGCGCCCGCGACGAGCAGCGCGCCACCGAGCTGGAGCTGGAGGCCCTGGGCCGCCAGGAAGAGGCGCTGCAGGTGCGGGTGGAGGCGATGAAGGGCCGCGCCAACCGTTACCTGGAATGGAAGCAGCTGCAGACCGGCATCGCCCGCCTGCGCGACGAGGCGCTGCCGGTGCTGGCTTATCTGGACGCCAAAACCGCTTTCGGCAGGCAATGGGGCGATTACCGCGCCGGCTACCACGTGCTGAACCAGGCGCGCGCCGAGCACGCCGACACGCTGGACCTGGTGGCCAAGCTGAAAGCGGCCGAAGTGAGCGCCGCCGAGGCGCGCGCCGCGGCGGAAACGGTGCGGCAGGCGGCGCAGGACGCCTTCATGAAGGCGAAGGGCGAGCACGCCGGCGTGGCCGGCCAGCTGAAGGAGCGCGACCGGCTGCAGGCCTTGGCCGGCAAGGAGTACGGCGCCGACGCCTCCTCGCTGGCCGACAGGCTGGCCGCACTGCGCGCCGAGGCCGATCAACTGAAAGACGGCCTGCGCGATCTGAAAAAGCAGCGCCAGGACAGCTCTGAGCATCTGCAGGCGCTGGAAATCGGCCGCGGCCGCTCGCCGGAGGACGTGCGCCAGTTCAAGGCGGCGCTGGACGAGGCCGGCATCCCGCACGCGATGCTGTCGGACATCGTCGAGGTGATGGACTCCAACTGGCAGGGCGCGGTGGAGGCGCTGCTGCGCGGCTACCGCCACGTGGTGCTGCTGGACAGGGAATCCGATCGCCGCGAGGCCTGGAAGATAGGCGAGAAGCTGCGCTACCGGCACTTCGTGGTGCCGGAGCGCGCCGCGCCGCCGCGCGCCAACAAGGGCAGCCTGATGGAGGTGGTGCGCTTTTCCGCCGACGCGCCGGAATGGCTGTACCGGCAGATGAACAGCGTGACGCGGGTGGAGAACGCACTAGAAGGCGCTAGCGCTGAAGGAGACTGGATCACCCGCGACGGTTATTTCCGCGAGCGCCGCGGCGCGCGCCATATCGGCGTGCCGGCGCACGAGTACGCGTTCGGCGAAGCGGCGCGGCAATCGCGCCTCATGGCCGTGCGCGACGAGCTGAAACAACTCAATGTGCGCATCCTGGGCGACGAGGAGCGGCTGGTGGCCGCCACCCGCGAGGCGGCGGGCCTGGCCGAGTACCTGGGCGGCATGGACGCGATACGCCAGCTGGACAGCCGCGCCGACGAGTTTTCCGCGCTGGAGTCGCGCAAGGCCGAGCTGGAGGCCGAGATCGCCCGCCAGGGCGCGGCGCTGGCCGACGCCGGCGCGGAGAAGGACGCCGCCGACCAGCGCCACGGCGACGCGCGGCTGGCGCACGACCGCGTCTGCCAGCGCGAGATGGAAAGCCTGTCCAAATACAATCAGAAATTGCAGGAAGTGGAGCAGGCGCGCCGCCAATTGCGCCGGCTCAGCGGCGAGCTGCGCGAATGGGCGGAGAGATTGTCGGCCGACGCGCTGGCGCCGGAGCATGTGGCGGCGCTGGAGGACGAATTCGACACCGCCGCCGACGCCAAGCACCAGCTGAACTACCTGGAAGAGAAGCTGCAGAGCGGCGACTGGGAGCAGGACGATTCGGTGCTGGCGCTGAAGGACAAGCTGGTGGAAGACCTGACCTCGCTGGACCGCGAGCGCCAGCGCCGCCAGGGCGAGGTGGACCGTTCGCGCGAGCTGACCGACGAGGCGCGCGCCGCCTACATCGGCAAGCTGCGCGCCACCGTGCGCGCCTACGGCCAGAACGTGAAGCGGCTGGGCGAGCTGGCCGGCATCCAGGTGGAAGTGGAGCTGCCGCAGTTGTCCAACGACGACGCGGTGCTGGCCCAGGCCGGCCTGGTGCTGAAGTTCAACTTCGACCAGAAGGGCATGATGGGCATGAACGACGGCGAGGCGTCCGGCGGCCAGCAGGTGATGAAGTCGCTGATCCTGCTGATCGGCCTGATGATGGACGAGTCCAATCCGTCCGGCTTCGTCTTCATCGACGAGCCGTTCGCCCACCTCGACATCTTCAACATCGACCGCGTGGCCGGCTTCCTGAAAGCCACCGAGGCGCAGTACCTGATCACCACGCCCAACACCCACAATATCAACATCTTCGCCCCATCCGAGCTGACGCTGGCCACCCGCAAGAAGCGGCCGGGCGAAACCTGGGCGCCGCCGATTTTGCAGACGCGGCGCCGGGTGGACGGCGGCGGGCAGGCGTAAAAAACGGGACGGCATCGCCGTCCCGTTTGTCTTCGCGAATGCCGGGCTCAGCGGCGGAACAGCGCCATCATCTCGCCATCCAGCTCTTCGGCGCGGTTCTGCACGTATTGGCGGATGCTGGGGTTGTCCAGGCCTTCCGCTTCGGCTTTCTCCGCCGTCAGATGGGCGAATACCGGCAGCTCGGCATCGGCGCCTTCGGCCAGCATCGCCTTGACGCAGTCGCGGTTGCCGCTTTCCACCGCGGCGGCCAGCGGCATCACGATGTAGTCGCCGTTGGCGGCGGGCGGCTGCTGGTTCAGGCTCAGGCCCGCGGCCTTGAACAGGCGGATGCGTTCGCCGGCTTGCGGATCGGCTTGCTCCTGCTCGGCCTCGGGCCGCGAGCAGACCTGGTGCAGCGCGGTTTCGCCGCTGTCGCTGCGGTTGTCCAGCCGGACGCCGGCGGCCCGCAGCTGCTGGATGGCGTCTAGATTGCCGGCGGCCATGGCGTTGATCGCGCTGGCGTTGTCCATATTGGGGCGATTGGCGTCGGCGCCGGCTTGCAGCAAGCGTCGCAGCGATTGCGGCTTCAGATCGGCGCCGTAGCCTGCCGCCAGCATCACCGGCGTGACCAGCCGGTTGGGGCCGGCGTTGTTGATGTCGGCGCCGGCCGCCAGCAGCAGGGAGACCACTTGCAGCATGTCTTCCGACTCGGCCTCGTCGTCGACCAGCGCCAGTTGCAGCGGCGTCAGCGGATTCTCGCGGGTGACCGGGATTTCCAGATCCGGTTTTCGGGCGAGGAACAGCCGGACCAGTTCTGGGCTGGGCGCGGCGATCGCGAAAGGCAGGGCGGAGAGGCCGGCGTCCCCCTCGCCGGTCTGGGCGTGATGCGGGCGCGCGCCCTTGGCCAGCAGCGTCTGGATGCGCTGCATTTTCTTGGCGGAGGGTTTGTCCAGATAGGAAGAGGTGGCCTGGGTCAGCTGGTCATCCAGCGAGGCGGGCTTGGCGGCGGCGGCTTGGGGCAGCAGCAGGGCGCCGCAGGCGATGACGGCGGCGGCGAGCGTTTTCAGGCGGAGTTGCGGTTTCAAGATTGGATCCGGTTTTGATTTTTGAGCGAAGCTGCGGGGCGATGGCGAAAGCCACCGTCGGCAAGACGGGAAATTTTAGACGCTCGCCGCCAGCAGGAGCAGATATGAGTAACTGTCAGAAAGGACAGGTGCTGTCGCCATCGATGCGTTCATGCCTGAAATTGCGCCGCCAGCTCGATGAAGTTCCCCGCCACCCAATCCCAATCCCGTTCCGCGGCCAGATCCGTCCGCTGCTCCGGGCCGAATTCCCGCGGCCGGGCGACGAAGGCGGTTTTCAGCCCGCACTGGCGCGCGGCGGCCAGATCGCCGTTGTGCGCCGCCACCAGGCAGATCCGTTCTGGCGGCAGGTCCAGCAGCTCCGCCGTTCGCAGATAGGCCTGCGGCGTCGGCTTGTAGGCCTGGGCGGCCTCTGCGCCGAGTATCGCGTCCCACGGCAGGCCGGCGTATTTGGCCATATTGAGCAGCAGGCTGGTGTTGCCGTTGCTGAGCGTGGCGACGATGTAGCGCGCCTTCAGCCGGGTCAGGCCGACCACGCTGTCCGGCCACGGGTCCAGCCGATGCCAGGCGCGGTTCAGCCATTGCAGCTGATCCTCAGGCACCGAAGCCGGATCGATGCCGAAGGCCGGCAGCGTGGCCTCCAGGTTTTCGCGGTGCAGCTGGTCCAGCCGGGTGAACGGCCGGCGGCCGGCGCGCACCACCTCCATCGCCGGCGAGTAGCGGCCGCGCCAGGCGTCGGCGAAGGCGTAAGCGTCCTGCCTGGCGCCGGGATGGCGCTGCAGGAAGGCGGCGGCGTCGCGCGCCACGCCCTCGCGCCAATCCACCACGGTGCCGAACACGTCGAACAGCAGGGCCCGCACAGGCTGACTCATGACATGCCTCCATGTCTTTGGCATGAAGGCAGTCTGGCGATGGGGCCGGACGGCGTCAATCGTTCAAATGCTTATCGCCGCCGGCCCGCCGCTTGGCGTCGCCGACCAAACTTAGCGGAGCGCCGTGGCCGAGGCGAGCCGGCGCCGCGAGCGCCGCCGGATCAGGCGCGCTGTCCGCCCACCGGGTCTGCGCCCTGCCACCAGTCCGGGGCGGCGCTGCCGTCGCCGATATGGCCGTCGCGGCGCAGATAGTGGCGCACATCCCGGCCCGGCTCGCGCAGCGCGGGATCGCCGGACAGCGTCCGTTCCAGCCATTCCGCGCCGTAGCGGAAGACTTCCGCCGCCACGCCCCCCAGCGGGTGGAATTCGTTTTCGTAGACGCGCATCTCCTTGGGCGCGCGGATGCGCTGGTAACACGCCAGCGCCTGTTCCAGCGGCGTCAGCTCGTCGAACTCGCCGATTCCCAGCAGCACCGGGATGCGGATGTCGGCGGCCATCGCGTCCAGCGGCATGCGGTCGCGCATTTCGCGGTCGAAAATGGCCTCGTCGCGGTAGCCGCTCATATACATGTAGTTTTTCTTGAAGCTGGGCTGGGCGCGCTCGAAGATGGTGAGGAAGTCGCCGCACACCGCTTCGTAGGCGGCCAGGGCGGCCAGCCGGGTGGCGCCGGCGGCGGCGCGCAGTCCCCAGTAGCCGCTCATGCTGATGCCGAACATGCCGATGCGGCCGGCGTCCACTTCGGGCAGGCCGGCGAGGTAGCCGGCATAGGCTTCCAGCGCCCGCTCATAGTTATCCAGGGTGACGGCCAGGCCGCCGGCGCGGCTTTCGCCCTGGCCGGGGCCCTCTATCGACAGCGCCACCATGCCGCGCGAGGTGTAGTAGCGCTCGGCGGCGTACAGGTAGTCTTCCTTGATCATGTCCATGCCGGGGCCGAGGATCACCGCCGGCGCCTGGCGGACTTCGCCGTCCGGCAGGTGCAGCATCGCGTGGATGGCGCCGCCCTCGAACGGAATCTCCACTCGCCGCACCCGGCCGTCGCGCAGTTCGCCGATGCGTTCGACGCAATGGTTGCAACGCGCGCGCAAGGAGGCCTTGCGCGGATCGGCGGTGTCGAAGATCGAATACTGCGCGCGGCCCCACATCACCGCGGCGCGCAGGTAGAGGTCGGCGGCGGTGCGGCGGTAGCCGTCGCGCTCGTAGTGGGCGGCGCGCCGTTCGGCGCGGGAGGCCACTTCCGCCCAGGCCTTGGGCAGCATCGCGCCGCTTTTCACCTGCTCGAACACGGCGTCGAAATCGGCCGGGTCATGGCCCAGCTGCAGCAGAGTGTTTTTGCCTTCCGGGTGCAGGGCGTCGAAACCGCCTTGGGCCAGCGCGATGTCCAGCGACCAGCTTTGCGCTTCTGAACGTGACATAATTTTCACCTCGTTAGATTGATCGTACCTGAAATTAACTAAGTACTTAGTTATATTATTGTGGAGCCGGAACGCATGTCAACCAAGCCCCTGGAGGATGCCTTGCTCAGCGAGGCGGGAGAAGCGCGCCAGCAGGCGCTGGCGAGACTGAGCCGCGCCGCCTACAGCCTGAGCGCCGCCGATGCCCGGCTGCGCGGCCGCGCCACGCGCCAGGCCGGCGCGCTGTCGCTGTCGCACGCGAGGGTGTTGCGGATATTGGCGGAGGAGGGAGCCTTGCCGGTGGCGCGGCTGGCGGAGCTGACCGAGACCACCGGCGCCGGCGTCACCCAATTGGTGAATGGCCTCAGCGAGCAGGGCTATGTGGAGAAAGCGAAGTCGCTGGCGGATAAGCGCTCGGTGCTGGTGGGGCTGACCGAATTGGGCCTTGCGCGCCACCGAGAGCGCGAACGCCTGCTGGCCGAGGTGCTGGAGCGGGAGCTGCGGGGCATGGACGACCAAGCGCTCGACGCCGCCGCCGAAGTGCTGCGCGCCTTGGGCGGCGTCTACAACCAGCTATGAGCCGGACGGATGTCAGGCTTTTAGGTTGCGTTGCGCGAATTCCCAGTCGATCAGCTTGTCCAGCACCGCGTTGACGTAGTCGGCGCGGCGGTTCTGGTAATCCAGATAGTAGGCGTGTTCCCAGACGTCGACATTCAGCAGCGGGGTCAGGCCGGAGGTGATCGGATTGTCGGCGTTGCCGGTCTTCACCACCCTTAGCTTGTCGCCGTCCTGAACCAGCCAGGCCCAGCCGCTGCCGAATTGGGAAATGGCGGCGCCGGCCAGCTGCTGTCTACAGGCGTCCACGCTGCCGAACGAGGCTTCTATTCTCTCCCGCAGCCCTTGCGGCGGCACGCCGCCGCCCTTGGCCCGCATGCTGCGCCAATAGAAGGTGTGGTTCCACAGCTGGGCGGCGTTGTTGAACACGGCGGCGTCGCCGGCGGGGCCGAAGGAGCGGGTGATGATGTCTTCCAGCGGCAGGTCGGCGTAGTCGCGGCCTGCGGTCAGCTTGTTCAGATTGTCGAGATAGGCCTTGTGGTGCTTGCCGTAATGGAAGCCTATGGTGCGGGCCGAGATCACCGGCTCCAGCGCGTTTTCGGCGTAGGGCAGCGGCGGCAGCGTGTGCGCCGACGAGGCGTGGGCAAGGCCGGGCAGCGCGGGCAGGGCGAGCGCGGCGGCGCCGGCGGCTGCGGCGAGCAGGAAGCCGCGGCGGTTCAGTTCGGCGGGCAGGTCGGTCATGGCGATCTCCTAGCAGGGAGGACGCACGTGGCGTCGATCCCGCATCCAAGCACGGCAGGCGCCGTTTGCGCGATCGCCATGGCCGTATGGACAGGCTGAAGACGAACAAACCGCCGGGCCTGGGGCGCCGGCGGCTTGCGCGTACGTGGACGTTTAGCGCAGGTTCAGCGCTTTGACGGTATGCCGCACTTCATCGGACAACTGGATGTCCTGGCCGACTTCCTCTACCCAGTGGCCGGCCTGCAGGAAGGCGTAGCGGGCGCGGGAGCCGTTTTCAGCGTGCCAGCCGCCTTTCAGGTGGCCGTCGAAGTGGAAATCGCCAGCGCGCGGGGAGCCCGAGTCGATAGGCAGGCGGAAGCCGTGGAGGAACAGCTCGATGTCGCCGCCCTTTTCCTCGTAGCGGCCTTGCACCGGATTTTCGAAAACCAGCGGATGTTGCAGCGCCTGGGTGATGACGGCGCGGCCGCTGACCTGGCGAGCCGGCGGATAGACTGACAGCAGCAGGTGCAGGTTGTATCCGCCGGTGATGCCCGGCTTGAAGATGTTGTAGCTGACGATGAACAGTCCGGACTTCTGATCGCGATCTTGGCTAGCCATGAGAGACTCCTTTGTATCGGATGACAGTCGACGGCGCCGGTAAGCGCGCGTCCCGAATTGCCTGCTTGCGGCGCCACGGTAGCGGCGCCACCTGCACTTTATATAACGAAATAAAATAAAAATCGCCGCTATTTAGATCAGTTGGGAATTTGGTGTGCGTCGGGATGGTAGCCTGGCAGTCGATCCCGATGACAACCATGCGTGGGGCGGGGTTGCATTCCACCGGCTTTGCTCCACACTATCGCGATCTCCAACCCTGACGAGGATTCAAGACATGGCAACCGTAACCCTGCGCGGCAATCCGGTGGAAGTGGCGGGCAAGCTGCCGTCCAAAGGCGAGCAAGCTCCGGCGCTGCAACTGACCGGCGGCGATCTGGCCGAGGTGTCGCTGGCCAGCTATGCCGGCAAGCGCAAGATCCTCAACATTTTCCCCAGCGTGGATACCCCGACCTGCGCGATGTCGGTGCGCAAGTTCAACGAGAAGGCCGCCGCGCTGAGCGACACCGTGGTGTTGTGCGTGTCCGCCGACCTGCCGTTCGCGCAGAAGCGCTTCTGCGGCGCGGAGGGCATCGAGAACGTGGCCACGCTGTCCACCTTCCGCAACCCGGCCTTCGCCGAAGCCTACGGCGTCAAGCTGGCCTCCGGCCCGCTGGCCGGCCTGACCGCGCGCGCCGTGGTGGTGCTGGACGCCGACGACAAGGTGCTGCACAGCCAGCTGGTGGGCGAGATCGCCGACGAGCCGGACTACGCCGCCGCCCTGGCCGCGCTGTAAGAACCTGTTTACGATCTGCTGCGCGTCGGCGATACGGCGTTAAAAACCGCTTCGGAATGCTCATGTACTGTATGTACATTCCGCTTCCTCAGCCGTTTTCGCCTGGTCTCGCTCTAGCTCGCGAGATCGGAAACAGGTTCTAAGCTGTCACCACTGGTTTCGAGACCCGACCGGCTGCGTTTGCAGCCGGTTTTGTTTTGGTCGGACGAAATGGCCACCACTCTTGTTATTGATAATCATTATCAATTAATATGCCGGCTTGGCAAAGAAAGCAAGGCGGGAAAGACATGAAGCGATGGATGGCGGCGGCGGCCTTATTGGCCGGTTGCGCGGCGCAGCCGGCGGCGAAGCCGGAAGGACCGCCGGCGGGCCGGATCGTGGAGACGGCCAGCGGCAAGACGTTGAGCCCGGATCAGCTGCTGGACAAGTTGGCGCCGGCGGAGATGCTGCTGGTGGGCGAGAAGCACGACAACCGCCACCACCACCGGATAGAAACCTGGCTGGCGCAGCGCCTGGCCGCGAGCCGGCCGCAGGGCAGCGCGCTGCTGGAGATGCTGACGCCCGGACAGCAGCCCAAGGTGGACGAGGTGAAAGCCTGGCTGCAGGGCGATCCCAGCGTGCGCCCGTCGCGGGTGCGGGAACTGGTGGCCTGGCAGAGCGGCTGGCCGTGGGAGCAATACGGCGAACTGGCGATGACGCTGCTGCGCGCGCCGTACCCGCTGCTGGCGGCCAATCTGGACCGCGAGCAGATGCGCGCCTACTACGCCAGCAAGGAGCGACCGCAGGGGCGGGCGTCGCGGGATCCGCGGGCGGCGAGCCGGCTGGAGGAGGTGATTCGCGGCGAGCACGGCGGCAAGATGGATGAGGGCATGATGGCCTCCATGCTGGCCGTGCAGCAGCAGCGCGACCGGCGGATGGCGGAACGGCTGCTGGCCGCGCCCAAGCCGGCGATGCTGATCGCCGGCGCCTACCATGTGCTGCGCGATGTCGGCGCGCCGCTGCATCTGGCCGATCTGGCCCCGGGACGGCCGGCGACGGTGCTGGTGCTGGCCGAGGAGGGCGTGGAGCTGGGCCGCGAGCAGGCGGACTACGTCTGGCACACCGCCAAATCCGGTGAATGAACGAAGTGGAATGGTTTCTATTTTGTTAATTGATAATGATAATCATTAATAATAGAGTGGGGCACCTCCACCCAAACCCTTAGTCACTGATGAAGACCAGCATTCCTATCAGGCCGTTGCCCGGCATCGCAGGCAGCGGCCTTTCGCTTTATTCCGTCCAGGCATTGGCGGCCCAGCCGGCTGCCGACGCCGGCTTGTCGCCGCTGGCGATGTTCGTCGCCGCCGATCCGGTGGTGAAGGGGGTGATGCTGGCCTTGCTGGCTGCCGCCTTCGCCTGCTGGCTGGTGTTGCTGGTCAAGGGCGCGGCGCTGTGGCTGGCCGCCGGCGAAGGCCGCCGCGGCCATGCGGCGCTGGCCGGAGCCGTGACGCTGGCCGATGCCGGCGAGCGCGTGCGGCCGCTGCCGGCCCATGGCCTGGCGCGCAGCCTGCTGCGCGAGGTGGACAAAGAGATCGCGCTGTCGGCCGCCGAAGCGCCGCGCGACGCCTTGCAGGCGCGCGCCGCGTTCCGGCTGGAGCAGGCGCAGAGCGCGCGCGCCCGTTCGCTGGCGCGCGGCGTCGGCTTGCTGGCCACCATAGGCGCGGTGGCGCCCTTCGTCGGCCTGTTCGGCACCGTGTGGGGCATCATGCGCAGCTTCGCCGGCATCGCCGCCAGCGGCAACACCAGCCTGGCCAGCGTCGCGCCCGGCATCGCCGAGGCACTGCTGGCCACCGCGGTCGGCCTGGTGGCCGCGATTCCGGCGGTGGTGATCTACAACCTGTTCAGCCGCTGGCTGCAAGGCCACAAGGGCCTGCAGCAGCAAGTGGCCGGCCAGTTGCTGCTGTTGCTCAGCCGCGAGCTGGACGTACGCGCGGCGAGGAGCTGAGCGATGGGCGGCTTTCCTTCCGGCGGCGGCGACGAGCTGGCCGAGCTGTCCGAGATCAACGTCACGCCCTTCATCGACGTGATGCTGGTGTTGCTGATCATCTTCATGGTGGCCGCGCCCTTGTCCAGCGTCGACCAGCGCATAGAACTGCCGGCCTCCAGCGCCAAGCCGGCGCCGCGGCCGGACAAGCCGCTGATCATCACCTTGCAGCCGGACCGCAGCCTGCTGCTGGGCGACAAGCCGGCGCCGCTGGCGCGGCTGGGCGAAGCCCTCGACGCCGCCACCGGCTGCCGCCGCGACACCCCGCTGTTTTTCCAGGCCGACCGCGCCGCCGCTTACGAAGACGTGATGGCGGTGATGGATGCCTTGCGCGCCGCCGGCTACCTGCAAGTCGGCCTGGTGGGCCGGGAGGCGGGCTGATGGCCGCCGCCGAGCGCAAGCCGAGGCCCGTCGTCGGCTGGGGCGGCGGCGCCTTGCTGTTGGCTCTCGCGCCGCTGCTGTGGGCGTGGATCTGCTTGCCCGCCGCGAGCGGGGTCGAGCCGCCGAGCGCCCAGCCCGCGGTGGTGCAGTTGGTGGCTCTGCAGGCGCGCGCGCCGACGCCGGAGACGGACCAGCCGGTGGCGCAACAGCGGCAGATGGCCAGCGCCGCGTCCCGCGCCCGCGCCGGAGAGCGCGCGCCGGTGAAGCTGGCGCGCAATGACGAGGCCAGGCAGAGCGTGGCCTTGCAGGCGCGGCGCGGCGGCGCGCCCGGCGAAGCCGATGCCGACAGCGCCAGCCGGGCGGCCAGGAGCGCCGAATCGGCGTCGTCGGCCAAGGCCCCGCAGCGCGCCGACGACACCGCCGCCGCGCAGAACAGCGACGGCAACGCCCGCAACGCCGATTGGGAGGGGCGGGTGCTGGGCCACCTCGCCGGGCACAAGCGCTATCCGGAAGACGCGATCAGCCGCCGCCGCGGCGGCGTCGCCAAAGTGGAGGTGACGCTGGACGCCGGCGGGCGGATCAGGAGCGCCAGCCTGGCGGCCGGCAGCGGCACCCTGTCGCTGGACCGCGAGGCGCTGGCGGTGCTGCGCCGCGCGCAACCGCTGCCCGCGCCGCCGCCGGAGCGCTTGGTCGCCGGCCAGATCCGCATCGTATTGCCCATCCATTTTGACCTGAACCAGGCCGGCTGACCGGCCGCCGCGAGCGACGATGAACCCTATTCTTTCCTTTGCCGCATTGGCGGGCTTCTGCCTGTGCGCCGCGCTGGCGCGCGCCGACGCGCCGCCCCGGGCCGAAACCAGGCCGCAGACCTTGAGCGCCCACGGCGACGCGCGCGTCGATCCCTACGCCTGGCTGCGCGACGACAGCCGCAGCCGGCCGGAGGTGCTGGCGCATCTGCAGGCGGAGAACCGCTACGCCGAGACGCTGCTGGCCGGCCAGCAGCCGCTGCGCGACACGCTGCTGGCGGAGATGCAGGCGCGCGGCGCCGGCGGCGAGGCCTCGCTTCCTTATCGGGAAAATGGCTGGGAATACCGTGAACGCTATCCTGAGGGCGCGCAGCAGCCGGTGTACGAGCGCCGGCCGGCTGCCGGCGGCGAATGGCGGATGGTGTTGGACGCCGCCGAACGGGCCAAGGGCAAGCGCTACTACCGGCTGGGCGGCTGGCAGCTGTCGCCGGACGGGCGCCACCTGGCGGTGGCCGAGGACGTTCGCGGCGACGGCGCGCAACAGCTGGCGCTGCGCGATCTGGCCAGCGGCGAGTGGCTGCCGTTTGGCGACGGCAAGGCCGGAACCGAGATGGTCTGGTCCGCCGACGGCCGCGCGCTGTGGTATGTCGGCGTGGATCCGGACACCTACCGCCCCAGCCGCGTCTACCGCCATGCGCTGGGCGGCAAGGATGACGCGCTGGTGTTCGAGGAGAAGGACGAGGCCTATACCGTCAGCCTGTCTTCCAGCGCCTCGCGCCGCTACGCGCTGATCGCCGTCGCCGGCAGCGACAGCAGCGAGGCCTGGCTGCTGGACGCGCGGGACGCCGACGCGCCGGCCAGGCTGTTCGCCGCGCGCCGGCCTGGGCGCGAATACTATCTGGACCACTATCGCGGCGCGTTCTACCTGCGCGCCAATCCGGACCCGGCCGGTTTCGGTTTCTACCGCAGCGCCGCGCCAGGCGGCGATTGGCAAGCGCTGATCGCGCCCGGCGCGAACAGCGAGGTGGAAAGCTTTCTGCTGCTGAAGCGCCATCTGATCGTCAAGGAGCGGCATGACGGCCTGAGCCGGGTGCGCGCGATCGCCTGGCAGGGCGGCGCGAGCCGGACGCTGCCGCTGCCGGACCCGGCTTACCGCGTCTGGTTCGACCGCAATCCGGACCCGGACAGCGGGCGGTTGCGCTACCGCTACTCGTCGCTGACCACGCCGACCTCCACTTGGGAATGGAATCTCGCCAACGGCCGGACCCGCGCCTTGTGGCAACCCAGGCTGGCCGGCTACCGCGCCGCCGACTACCGCAGCGAGCGGCTGTGGATACGCGCCCGCGACGGCGAGCGGGTGCCGGTGTCGCTGGTCTACCGCCGGGGCTTGTTGGCCAAGGGCGGCAATCCGCTGCTGCTGTACGGCTACGGCGCTTACGGCATGAGCATGGACGCCGCCTTCAGCGCGCCGCGCGTCAGCCTGCTGGATCGCGGCTTCGTGTTCGCCATCGCCCACGTGCGCGGCGGCGGCGAGGTGGGCCGGCGCTGGCACGAGGCCGGCCGGCTGGCCAACAAGCAGAACAGCTTCAACGACTTCATCGACGCGGCCCACGAGCTGGCGCGGCGGGGCTACGCCAGGTCCGATCAGTTGTACGCGATGGGCGGCAGCGCCGGCGGCCTGCTGATCGGCGCGGCCTTGAACCAGGCGCCGGGCCTGTTCCGCGGCGCGGTGGCCCAGGTGCCGTTCGTCGATGCCTTGTCCAGCATGCAGGACCCGTCCTTGCCGCTGACGGTGGGCGAGTACGGCGAATGGGGCAATCCGGCCGATGCCGACGCTTATCGCCGCTTGCGCGGCTACAGTCCGGTCGACAACGTCGGCGCCGGGCCGTATCCGCATTTGTTGGTCACCGCCGGCCTCCACGACCGCCAGGTGCCGTACTGGGAGCCGGCCAAGTGGGTGGCGCGGCTGCGCGAGCGGCAATGGCCGGGCCAGCGGCTGGCGCTGATCACCGAGATGGAGGCCGGCCACCGGGGCCAGTCCGGACGCGTGTCCCGGCTGGCGGCCAATGCCCGCGAATACGCCTTTTTATTGACCCTGTCCGGCTGGCGGGAACCGTGAGCCTTGCCTTACCCCGCCGCCGCCGGGGCGGGCAGCCCCGCATGATCCTTATCCCCACGCCTCTCTCCTGTTTCGTGCTGTCCGAACGCGCGCGCCCCTGGCAGGGCGGCTCGGACAGCGATCACTTTGGAGAGTCAGACAGTGAACAAAAAAATGATGGCGCATTGGGTGAGCGCCGCGATGGCGGTAGGCGGGCAATCGGCGCTGGCGGCCGACGCGGCGCAGGCCGACGGCAAGGTGGAGTTCCGGCCGCTGGTGGTCAGCGGCAGCGCGGCGGGCGGCGCGGAGGCTGACGGCGACCGCGCCGAGAAGCGCGCGCTGGAGAAGCCGGGCGCGTTCAGCAGCCGCGGCGAGAACACCCGTTCCGAGTCTTTGGACGCCGTGCTGCGCGGCATGCCCGGCGTGTACACCCAGATCGACCCCAACCAGGGCGCGGTCAGCGTCAATATCCGCGGCATGAGCGGCCTGGGCCGGGTCAACACCATGATAGACGGCGTCAGCCAGAACTACTTCGGCAGCGCGCCGTCGGAGCTGGCCCACGGCGGGGTGCCGACCAGCTCCTTCGGCGCGCTGATCGATCCCAACTTCATCGTCGGCGTGGATGTGGAGCGCGGCGGATCGGCCGGCGGCAACGGCATCAACGCGCTGGCCGGCAGCGCCAACTTCCGCACCATGGGCGTGGACGACGTGCTGCGCGAAGGCAAGCGCTACGGCGCGCGCGCCAAGTACATGGCCGGCAACAACGGCCTGGGCCGCAGCGGCATGGTGGCCGGCGCGACGCGCCAGCAACTGGGCGATTGGGGCGAATTCGGCCTGGCCGGCGCGATCAGCAGCAGCTCCAGCAGCGGCGCCTACCGCAACGGCTCCGGCGTCGACAGCACCGAGTTCGGCTTCGGCGGCGACCAGAGCTTCAGCCAGAATCCGCAATCGCAGCTGTTCAAGGCCGAATGGCGGCCCAACGCCCGCCACTTCGCCGAGCTGTCGGCGCGGCGCTATCGCAACCACTTCACCAAGCGCGACATCCAGAGCGACGACTACGCGCTGAAGTACCGCTACACGCCGCTGTCGGAATGGGTGGACCTGACGGCGCTGGCCAGCCACGGCAAGGGCAGGCAGAGCTATATGCCGGGCGCGCTGATCAACTTCACCAATACCAGCACCGAGAACGTCAACGACAGCCTGAGCGTGGACAACGCCAGCCGCTTCGACCTGTGGGGCGGCGACGCCACGCTGCGGACCGGCGCCAAATGGCAGCGCAACCGCTTCGTGCGCAATGTGTTCAGCGACATCGACGATCCGGAAACCGCTCAGCAGGCGATAGAGAACAACCCGTTCGCGCCGGCCGGCAAGCAGGAAATGCGCTCGCTGTTCGCCAGCCTGGACTACCGCTACGGCATCTTCAACGTGGTCGGCGGCTTCAACTACACCCGCTTCGAGCTGGGCGGCCACAAGCCCGCTTGCCGCGACGACCTGCGCTGCTTCCCGCAGGGCGCGGCCGACATCAGCCTCAAGGAGCGCTATTTCGATCCGTCGCTGCTGATCTCGGCCGAGGTGGCGCCGTGGTTCCAGCCTTTCGCCAGCGCGGCGCGCACCTCGCGCGGGCCGAACCCGCAGGAAGTGTTCTTCGCCAACTCCGGCGCCGATTCGATGAACCCCTTCCTCAAGGGCGAGCGCGCCGACACCGTGCAGCTGGGCTTCAACTCGATGTTCCATGGCCTGCTGGGGCGCGACGACACGCTGCGGCTGAAACTGTTGGGCTACCGCTCCAGGATCGACGGCTACATCAGCAGCACGGCGTTCCGCATCTGCAAGGGCGGCGCGCGCTGCAGCTACGCCGACGTCAACACCGGCAGGGCGGAGGAGGCCGAGATCAGCGACACCATGTACGTCTACACCAACTCGGTGGCGCCGGTGCGCACCCGCGGCTGGGAGCTGGAGGCCAACTACGACGCCGGCTTCGTCTACGCGCGGCTGTCGTACAGCCGCGAGCGCACCAGCCAGCCGCCGTCCATCGCCGCCGCCAACTTCAATTTCGGCGACATCACCGAGCTGCCGTCCAGCTATTACTCGCTGGATGTCGGCGCGCGGCTGCTGGAGCGCAAGCTGGAGCTGGGGGCGATCTTCCGCAAGGACGGCGAGAGCTACCGCATCAACGTCGACCGCAACGCGGACGACATCACCGGCGACGTGGAGAAGGAACAGCAGAACCCGACGCCGACGCTGATCGACCTGTACGCCAACTACAAGCTGAACAAGCAGCTGACCTTGCGCGCCGGCGTCAGCAATCTGACCAACCGCAGCTACTCGGCGCCGCTGAACGTGATGAACGCGATGCCGCTGCAATCCGCCGACTGGACGCCCAACGCAACCGGCCGCGGCCGCGCGTATTCGGCCACCGTGGAATGGCGCTACTGAGCATGTGCCGTTAGAGCTTGTTCACAGTCTCGCGAGCTAGGGCGAGGCAAGGCGAAAACGGCTGAAGAAGCGGAGTGTACATACGGTACTGAGCATTCTGAAACCGTACTCACTGTGCCACCCTTCACGACGCGCAGCAGACATTGAACAGGCTCTTAGCCCGGGCGCAAAAAAGCCGACTGCCTGGGCAGCCGGCTTTATTTTGCGTGGAGCAGGGAATCAGCCGCGCTGAACGGCGGGCTTGCCGGACGGCGCGTTGTCGCGCTCCATCTCTTCCACCAGCTTCGGATCGTGCTCGTCGCGCAGGTAGCGGGTGTACCAGCCGCTGTTGACGCCCCAGAAGTAGAAGCCCAGCGCGGCGGCGGCCACCACGGCCATGTCCGCGCCGTACGGCAGGATGCCGAGGCCGCCGAAATCGGTGCTGCCGATCCAGGACAGCAGCGCCATCGTCGGCAGGTAGAGCACCATCCACATCGCGCCCTTCAGCTCGCGGGAGAATTCCGGCCAGCCAGCCTTGGCCTGGTACCAGATGTAGACCGGCAGCGCGGCCACGATCAGGAACAGGATCTGGCCGGTCAGCGGCCAGCGCGCCCAGTACAGCACCAGCGAGGCGCAGACGAAGGCGAACGGCGCGACGATGCTCAGGCCGGAGAGGCGCAGCGGGCGCGGCAGGTCCGGCGCGCAGCGGCGCAGCGCGGCGGCGCTGATCGGGCCGGTCAGGTAGGAGATCACGGTCGCCACCGAGATCACCGCCGCCAGCGTGCCCCAGCCGCGGAAGAAGAACAGGAACACGAAGGACACCGCCAGGTTGAACCACATCGCCGGACGCGGAATGCGGTACAGCGGATGGATGCGGCCGAAGATATCCGGCATGGTGCCGTTGCGCTGCATGCCGTAAATCATCCGCGAGGTGGACGCCATATAGGTGGCGCCGGTGCCGCTGGGGCTGACGAAGGCGTCGAAATACAGGGTCATCATCAGCCAGTTCAGGCCCAGCGCCATCGCCAGCTGGGCGAACGGCGAGCTGAAGTCCAGGCCTTTCCAGCCGTGGGCCAGCTCGGACGGCGACAGCGCGCCGAGGAAGGCCACTTGCAGCGCGACGTAGATCACCGCGGCCAGGAGGATGGAGCCGACCACGCCGAAGGGCACGCTCTTGCCCGGATTGCGGGCCTCGCCGGCCAGGTTGATCGGGCTCTGGAAGCCGTTGAAGCTGAACACGATGCCGCTGGTGGCCACCGCCGTCATCACGCTGGCCCAGCCGAACGGCGCGAAGCCGCCCAGCGCCGGATTGTTCAGGTTTTCCGAGTGGAAGCCGCTGTAGACCAGCGCGCCCACCGTCACCGCCGGCACGATCACCTTGAAGATGGTGATGGCGCTGTTGGCCTTGGCGAACAGCTTCACGCCCCAGTAATTGAGCAGGAAGTAGGCGATGACCAGCACGGCGGCGAAGGACAGGCCGACGGTGCTCAATTCGCCGTCGCGGTACAGGTTGTGGGCCCATTCGTAGGGCCAGGTGCTCATGTACTGCACCGAGGCTTCGGCCTCGATCGGAATCACCGACACGATGGCGATCCAGTTGGCCCAGGCGGCGATGAAGCCGAGCAGCGAGCCGTGCGAGTAGCGGGCGTAGCGCACCATGCCGCCCGATTCCGGGAACATGGCGCCCAGTTCGGCGTAGCTCAGCGCGATGGAAAGAATGATCACCATGCCGACGATCCAGGCGACGATGGCGGCCGGGCCGGCGATCTGCGCGGCGTGGGCGGCGCCGAACAGCCAGCCGGAACCGATGATGGAGCCAAGACCGGTCAGCATCAGCGCGATCGGGCCGATGTGGCGGGAATGTTGTTGTTGCAAGGGCGAATCTCCTGTCATTTGAACGATGACGGGCAACAGCCGTCCCGAAGCGGCGCGCGCGCGCCGGACATATCCGGGGGAAGTTGCCCACATAGCCGGGTGGGCCCGGTCTTATGTAAATCGCGCCTGCCGGGCAGGCGGACCGCGTAGGCGAGAACGCCCAAGCGGTCTAGGGGATGTCGAAGCAGCCGGTTTCGGCTTGGCGTGGAGGAAATCATGATGTTGCATCCGTGCTTGGCCGCAACGCCGAATCTTGTCCGACACGCCGACCCGAATTTCGGGTGCGCGGATTGTAACGTAATGTGAACAATTTTTGTTGCTTGAGTTATATGTCTTGAAATCTTTATGTCATGAATACTAGTTAGGATGAGGGCCCCGAAGTTCTGCGCAGCGCCCGCCATGTCCCTGATCAAACGCCTGTGGCTGACCATCGCCTTCACCCTCGCCAGCCTGGCGCTGGCGATGGCGCTGACCGGCCAGCAGCTGTATTCCTTCACCCGCCACGTCGACAACTACAACCGCCTGCAGCAGCTGGCGGCCAATCTGCAACAGCTTAAGGCCGTATCGCTGTCGTTTTCCCGCGCCGATCCCTTGCTGCCGGAAACCGCCGAGCGGCTGAAGCAGGCCGTGCGGCAGGTGGCCGGCCTTCGGCGCGACATCCATGACGCCTTGCCGGCGGCCGACTCCGGCGCGTTCGACGGCGCGCTGCGCGGCCATTGGCAGGCTTACGCCGCCAACCTGGGCAGCGCCATCCGCATCGCCGAGACCGCGCCGCAGGACGCGCTATCGATTCCGGAGCAGGCCTACCAGAACGATCTGGCGCCGCTGGTCGCGCAGATCGATGCTCAATTGAAGAAGCGCGACGGCGAGCTGGCCGAGGAAAAAGCCGGCCTGGCCGCGGCGCTGTCGCGGCTGGCGCCGCTGATCCTGGGGCCGCTGGCCTTGGCCAGCGCGCTGGTGGTGCTGATCCAGCTGACGCTGGCGCGCCGGCTGCGCCGCCAACTGGCGGCGATGGCCCAGGCCGCCGACGCGCTGGGCGAAGGCAATCTGGCCGCGCGCCTGCCCGATCGCGGCGGCGACGAGCTGGCGCACGCGGCGTCGCGGATCAACCGCTTTCTCGACCACCTGGCGGGGCTGCTGGACGAGGTGCGCCGCCACGCCGGGGCCAACCAGGACGACAGCCGTAGGCTGCAGCTGCTGACGCGGCAGAGCGCCGACGCCAGCCGGCAGCAGACGCAGAAAAGCCAGCTCAGCAACGAGGCGGCGGCCGAGATCGCCGGCCATGCCGACCAGGTGGGGCTGCATATCGAGGCGGCGCTGGATTGCGCGCGCGGCGCGGCGGCGGCCACCGCCCAGGCGCGCCGCCAGGGCGAGCACAACGCCGCGACGATGGGCCTGCTGACCGAGCGTATCGCCACCGCCAACCTGGAAATGCAGACGCTGGGCCAGGCGCTGTCGGCGATCGGACAGATCAGCGCGCTGATCCGCGATGTGGCCGAGCAGACCAATCTGCTGGCCTTGAACGCGGCGATCGAGGCGGCGCGGGCCGGCGAGGCCGGTCGCGGCTTCTCGGTGGTGGCCGACGAGGTGAGGAAACTGTCCGAGCGCACCGCTTCGGCCACCAGCGGCATTTTCGACAGCCTGCGGCAGATGGAGCAGGCCAAGGGCGCGCTGGGCGAGGCCGTCGCCGCGGCCGGCAGGGCCGGACGGGACGGCCAGGACGCCCAACTGGCGCTGGATGGGGCGCTGGCCGCGGTGGACGGGGCCTTGGCCGGGCTGGGCGGCTTGATGGCCGACATCGGCGCGGCGGGCGAGGGGCAGACCCAGGCCGGCGGCAATATCCGCCAGCATGGTCATGAGCTGGCCAGCCTGGCCTTGCACATCGAGCAGCAGATGCGCGAGGCCGAGCCATTGATGGAGCAGCTGGCGGAGTCCGCCGGCGGACTCAACCAGGCGCTGGCCTGGTTCAGGCTGGAGGCACCGGCGGCCGGCGAGCCGCTGCGGACGGAGATGCCGCGCGGGCGGCTTGCGCCGGCTTAGCGGCGGCCGGGGAAGGCGGCCGGCTGCGGCTTGCGGCGCACCACCACGGTGCGGGCCAGCTTGTCGTGCCAGCCCTGCTTGCGGGCGTCTATGCCCACCCACACGATGCCCAGGCCGAGCGGGATGATGGAGACGAAGTAGCCGAGGTAGCGCAGCGCCGCCTGGCCGGGCGTCAGCGGCGCGCCGGTGTCGGCGTCCACCACCCGCGCGCCCAGCATCATCTTGCCCGGCGTAGCGCTCTTGTAGATCCAGAACAGGATGACGGCGAGGGCCGGCAGCAGGTAATTGATCAGGAGTTCCGCCAGCGAGCCGAGGCCGCTAAGTTCGGCCAGGTCCGGCATGCCGCCGACGGACGCCGCCTCGCGTCCTGCCAGCAGCCACAGCAGCGGCGCCGACACGATCAACAGCAGGATGGTGTCGACCAGGCTCGCCAGCACCCTGGCCCAGAAGCCGACGTATTCCAGCTCTTCTTCATGGATTTGCGGCGAATCCGCCATCGCTCAATCCTCCAGATTGACCTTGTGTTTGTCGGCCACGCGCAAGTAATGCTCGGCCGAATACTTGAAGTAGGCCAGTTCCTTGTCGGTCAGCGGCCGCGCCTGCTTCACCGGGTTGCCCAGGTACAGGTAGCCGGACTCCAGGCGTTTGCCCGGCGGCACCAGGCTGCCGGCGCCGACCAGCACCCGGTCCTCGATCACCACGCGGTCCAGCACGATGCTGCCGATGCCGATCAGCACCTCGTCGCCGATGGTGCAGCCGTGCAGCGTCGCGTGGTGGCCGATGGTGACGTGGCGGCCTATGATCAGCGGCGCGCCTTCCGGATCGGCGGCGCTCCTGTGGCTGACGTGCAGCATCGCGAAGTCCTGCACATTGCTGTTTTCGCCGACGTGGATGCGGTTGACGTCGCCGCGGATCACCGCGCACGGCCAGACCGAGGTGCCGGCGTCCAGCGTCACCTCGCCGATGACGACGGCCGCCGGGTCGATGTAACAGCCGTCGGCGATCTCCGGGTGATGGCCGTCGTACTGGCGGATATTGCTTTTCATCGTTTCGTCCTTATCTCAGCGGTAGTGCATTGTGCCGGCCGCGCGCGCCGGCGCGCAAATTCCCTTATCATAATCGACCCGCCCCGACAGGATGTTGAAGCCATGAGCCAGAACCCCTTACTTGATTTCTCCGACCTGCCGCGCTTCGACGCCATCAAGCCGGAGCACATCACCCCGGCCCTCGACGTATTGCTGGCCGACGCCCGCGCCGCGATAGACGCGGTGGTCGCCGCCGGCGGCGACAACTGGGACGCGGTGGTGGAGCCGCTGACCGACGCCACCGAGAAACTGGGCCGCGCCTGGGGCGTGGTCGGCCATCTGAACGGCGTGGTGGGCAACACCGAGGGCCTGCGCGAGGCGTACAACGCCGAAATTCCGCGCATCTCCGCCTTCTTCACCGAGCTGGGGCAAAACCTGGACCTGTTCGCCCGCTTCAAGGCGGTGGCGGCCAATCCCGAATTTGCCGCCGCCAGCGCCGCGCAGAAGAAAGTGATCGAAAACGACCTGCGCGACTTCCGCCTGGCCGGCGCCGAGTTGCCGGACGCGCAGAAGGCGCGCTTCGCCGAGCTGTCCAGCCGCCTGGCCGAGCTGTCCAACCAGTTCTCGCAGCATGTGATGGACGCCACCGACGGCTTCAGCCTGTACATCGACGACGCCGCCGAGCTGGCTGGCATTCCCGAGGACACGCTGGCCATGTACGCCGCGATGGCCGAGGCCGACGGCCAGCCGGGCAAATACAAGCTGGGCCTGCAGTTCCCGCTGCTGTTCCCGGTGCTGCAATACGCCGACAACCGCGCCTTGCGCGAGAAGCTGTACGAGGCCAACGCCAAGCGCGCGTCGGAATTCGGCCCGGCCGAGCAGGACAACGGCCCGCTGATCCGCGAAAAGCTGAAGCTGGCCGCCGAAGAGGCGCAGCTGCTGGGCTTCGCCGACTACGCCGAGCTGTCGCTGTACACCAAGATGGCGGAAAGCCCGGCGCAGGTGATCGACTTCCTGCGCGATCTGGCCCGCCGCGCCAAGCCCTACGCCGAGCAGGACCGCGCCGAGCTGGAGGCTTTCGCCCGCGACGAGCTGGGCCTGGACGCGCTGCAGGCCTGGGACATCAGCTACGCCAGCGAGAAGCTGCGCGTCGCCCGCTACGCCTTCTCCGAGCACGAAGTGAAGCAGTACTTCCCCGAGCCCAAGGTGCTGCAAGGCCTGTTCGGCGTGGTCGGCACCCTGTACGGCGTGCGCTTCGCCGAGCGCCAGGTCGCCGCCTGGCATCCGGACGTGCGCTACTTCGAGATCTTCCAGGACGAGACCCTGCTGGGCGGTTTCTATCTCGATCTCTACGCCCGCGACGGCAAGCGCCCGGGCGCGTGGATGGACGATGTGCGCGGCCGCCGCCGCAAGGGCGGAGAGCTGCAGACCCCGGTGGCCTACCTGGTGTGCAACTTCAGCCGCCCGGTGGGCGACAAGCCGGCCTACTTCACCCACGACGAGGTGATCACGCTGTTCCACGAGTGCGGCCATGGCCTGCACCACCTGCTGACCCGCATCGAGGTGGCCGGCGTGGCCGGCATCAGCGGCGTGGAGTGGGATGCCGTCGAGCTGCCCAGCCAGTTCATGGAAAACTTCTGCTGGGAGTGGGACGTGCTGCAGGGCATGACCGCGCACAGCGAAAGCGGCCAGCCGCTGCCGCGCGAGCTGTACGACAAGATGATCGCCGCCAAGAACTTCCAGTCCGGCATGCAGATGGTGCGCCAGCTGGAGTTTTCCTTGTTCGACATGCAGCTGTACACCGCCGGCAATCCCGACAGCGTGGACTGGCTGGCGCTGCTGGAGCAGGTGCGCGACGAGGTGGCGGTCAACCGCCCGCCGGCCTACAACCGCTTCCCCAACAGCTTCAGCCACATTTTCGGCGGCGGCTACGCGGCGGGCTACTACAGCTACAAGTGGGCGGAAGTGCTGTCGGCCGACGCCTACGCCGCGTTCGAAGAGGCCGGCGGCGCCAATCCGCAGGTGGGCCGCCAGTTCTGGGACGAGATCCTGGCCGTCGGCGGCAGCCGCCCGGCGCTGGAATCGTTCCGCGCCTTCCGCGGCCGCGACCCCGAAATCGACGCGTTGCTGCGCCATTCCGGCATGGCGCCGGAGGCGGCGTAAAAAAAATTGAAACTTTAGGAACTCGCCTGGAATAGTCCGGCTCTAATCTTTTGCTCAGGGTTGTCTTCCGGAGCAGCAAGCGAGCCAGACGCGTATCAGGGGTAGTGATATAGTGTCTATTGACGCCTCCGCCGACTGCGGAGGCGCTTTTTTTTGCCTTGCCGGCGGCGAGGCGCGAAAATCCCTCAACAGCCGGGCCGGCTGCTGCTATGGTGTCGGCCTTCATCCTTTCCCATTCTGGAGTTCTCGCCGATGCGTTTTGCCACCTGGAACGTCAATTCCCTGAAAGTCCGTCTGCCGCAGGTGCTGCAGTGGCTGGCCGACACCGGCGTCGAAGTGCTGTGCCTGCAGGAACTGAAGATGGACCAGGACGTCTTCCCGCTGGCGGAGATCGAGGCCGCGGGCTACCGCGCGGCCTGGTTCGGCCAGAAGACCTACAACGGCGTCGCCATCCTGGTCCGCGCGCCGCTGGAGATGACGGACGTGGTCGCCGGCATTCCCGGCTACGGCGACGAGCAGCGCCGGGTGATCGCCGCCACCGTGAACGGCGTGCGGGTGATTTGCGGCTATTTCGTCAACGGCGAGGCGGTGGATTCGCCCAAGTACCCGTACAAGCTTGAATGGCTGTCCAAGCTGGAAGGCTATGTCGCCGCCGAGCTGGCCAAGCATCCGAACCTACTGCTCTTGGGCGATTACAACATCGCGCCGGAAGACCGCGACGTCTACGATCCGGAGGGCTGGCGCGAGCAGGTGCTGTGCAGCACGCCTGAGCGCGACGCCTTCCGCCGCCTGATCGCGCTGGGCCTGTCCGACAGCTTCCGCCTGTTCAACCAGGAGGATAAGCAGTACAGCTGGTGGGATTACCGCCAGATGATGTTCCGCCGCAACAAAGGCGTGCGCATCGACCACATCCTGGTCAGCGACGCGCTCAAGCCCCGCGCGCAGGTCTGCGAGATCGACAAGGCGCCGCGCAAGTGGGAGCGCCCGTCCGACCACACCCCGGTGGTGCTGACGCTGGCCGATTGAGCGGCCCGTTTCGCCAGCCAGACGGCCTGGCCTTGAGCCGGGCCGTTCGCTTTGGCGTGCCGATGAGGTTGCCGCGGGACGGAGTCAGCGCTTATAACGACGTTGGAATATGCCTTCCGCGTGGCCGGGCCAAGGTTTGGCCTGGCTCAAGCCGAGGGGAAAAGACGCTTGTTAAGCTGGTTCCATCGCTGATAACCGGTAACCCACCATGACCACACTGAACACGCGCGCAAGCGCTGGCGACCCCTACTACCAGGACGTCCCGGACTACATGACCGAGGTCTACGACTGGGCCTACGTCAACCCGCGCAAGGCAAGGATGCTGGACCACAAACTGGTGGTGCGCACGTTGCTGTTCGGCAACGACCAGCGCCTGATGCGCGCCTATCTCGATGAAATCCGGTCCGGGGAGCGGGTGTGGCAGGTCGCCCACGTCTACGGCGACCTGGTGCAGCGCGCGGCGGCGCGGGTGGGCGAGAGCGGCCGCTTCACGCTGACCGACGTCACGCCCATCCAGGTGGAGCTGGCCGAGGGCAAGCTGGCCGGCGTGCCGCAGGCCGAAGTGGTGCGCGCCGACGCGGCCCGCTTCCAGGCCGAGCAGAGGCCAGACCTGGCATGCAGCTTCTTTCTGCTGCACGAGGTGCCGGAAGGGATGAAATCGGCCATCGTCGACAATATGCTGGCCCAGGTGGCGCCGGGCGGGCGGGCGATGTTCGTCGATTACCACCGCCCCCGTCCGTGGCAGCCGATAGGCTGGCTGCTCAAATGGGTGAACCGCGCGCTGGAGCCGTTCGCCGAGGCGCTGTGGAACAAGGAGATCGCCGCCTATGCGCGCGAGGCGGAGCGGTTCGACTGGCGCAAGCGCACGGTGTTCGGCGGCGTGTACCAGATCGTGATCGCGCAACGGCGCGATTGAGCCCGGCGCGCAAGGCATGGCAAGGGGGCGCAACGCGGGATCAGCGGTTTTGTCCCTTGTACGTCGCGTTACATGGCCTTACAAGGCGCTAACAGACGGGTGGAAGGGGCGGGACTAGGATACGTCTCAAGGAAACACCAAACACGGTGCCTTGCGGAGGTGGAAGCCTCCGTTACCGACCTGGAGATGAAATCATGAAAAAGCTGACCCTTCTTGCCCTGTCCGCCGTATTCGGCCTGAGCTCCGCCGCAGGTTTCGCCGCACAGGTCGTTCCGGCTTCCGCTCCCGCCGCCAAGGCAGCCCCGGCCGCCAAGAAGGCCGAGAAAAAGACCCCGGCCAAGATCCACCACGCCAAGAAAGGCGAAAAGGTAGGCGCTTCCGCGCCGCAGAAGGCTCAAGCCGCCAAGGCCGAAGCTTCCGCTCCGGCGAAGAAGGCCGCCCACAAGCACGCCAAGAAGCACGCCGCCAAGAAGGAAGCTTCCGCGCAGAAGGCCCAGGCCGCCAAGTCCGACGCTTCGGCTCCGGCCAAGAAGGCCCACAAGACCCACGCCAAGAAGCACGCCGCCAAGAAGGAAGCTTCCGCGCAGAAGGCCCAGGCCGCCAAGTCCGACGCTTCGGCCCCGGCCAAGAAGGCTGCCCACAAGCATGCCAAGAAGCACGCCGCCAAGAAGGAAGCTTCCGCGCAGAAGGCCCAGGCTGCCAAGTCCGACGCTTCGGCTCCGGCCAAGAAGGCTCACAAGACTCACGCCAAGAAGGCTCATAAGGCTGCCGCTTCGGCCGCCAAGTAAAAAACCAGACAGCAGTCTGGCTCGCATAAAAACTGGGGAGGCTCGCGCCTCCCCTTGTTTTTTGTCGACGTCCGTTCTGTTCACCGTTTCGCTGGAAAGGCGGGAACGGGCAAAAAAAACGCCCCGCATTTTAGTTTGCGGGGCGTCTTCGCGTCTGCGCGGGGCGGACGGATGGATCACTTCTCGACGAAGGCGCGCTCGATCGCGTAATCGGCCGGCTCGCCCATGCGAGGGGATTCCTTGAAGCCCATGCCGTTCAGGATTTCGCACAGATCGTGCAGCATGCTCGGGCTGCCGCAGATCAGCACGCGGTCGTGTTCCGGATTCAGTTGCGGCAGGCCGATGTCGGCGCACAACTTGCCGTTGGTGATCAGGTCGGTCAGGCGGCCCTGGTTGCGGAACGGCTCGCGGGTGACGGTCGGATAGTAGATCAGCTTTTCACGCACCATCTCGCCGAAGAATTCGTTTTCCGGCAGTTCTTTGGTGATGTAGTCGTGGTAGCCCAGCTCGCTGACCCAGCGCACGCCGTGGGTCAGGATCACCTTGTCGTAGCGCTCGTACACGTCCGGGTCCTTGATGATGGACATGAACGGGGCGAGGCCGGTGCCGGTGGACAGCAGGTACAGGTTTTTGCCCGGCAGCAGGTTGTCCTGCACCAGGGTGCCGGTGGGCTTCTTGCTGATCATGACGGTATCGCCGACCTGCAGGTGCTGCAGGCGGGAAGTCAGCGGGCCGTCCTGCACCTTGATGCTGTAGAACTCCATGTGCTCTTCGTAGTTGGAGCTGACGATGGAGTAGGCGCGCATCAGCGGCTTGCCGTTCACCTCCAGGCCTATCATCACGAATTGGCCGTTGATGAACCGCAGGCCCGCGTCGCGGGTGCAGGTGAAGCTGAACAGCGTGTCGTTCCAGTGATGGACGGACAGGACCTTTTCAGCGGTCAGATTAGGAGAGGACATAAGCTCGTGCGACTCACAAAATTTAAAGATCGGACAATATTGCGCTGCAAAGATTCTAACCCGTTTGCCCGCCCCCTGCTTGTTCGTGCGGCTTCGGGTGTTGTATGGCGGCATGCTTGCCTGTGCTTGGGACGGCGCCGCGCCGGCGTGGGACCGGGGCAGACGCGATCGTGAATGGCGCCTAGCGGATTGTCCAGGCCGTGGCGCGCGGTTGCAGCATGGTAACTGACAGCGCATAGCGTGCGGAAGATTGTTTGCTGATTTTTTTATCGCTTTCCGTTATTTGGACGTGCTATAGCGGGCAGCGCTTGATCTGAAGCAAAGAGGGCGTCCCGGTGCCGGAACGCCCTCTGAATGAATCAAGGGGGATTTTACATCGCGGCCGCGCCGCCTGAATCGTCCATGGCGCGGGCCTGTCTGCGACAAGGCGTGCGCTGAAACCTGCACGCCACCCTGAAGCAGGGCGCTGCGAACACATCGCTCTGGCCGGCGCATCGATGATGCGCCCGCGACGGGCGCTTGGACGGAAATATCGCTTCCGGGTACTGCCGGTACTGCCCATGCGCCGGGCCGTCAATCGCGATGAAGGCAGGCTTGCCTGGGGCCGCGGAGAGATGCATCCGTCCTGGATGCTCGTTGGGCATTGCAGACACCTCCGGTGCCGACCGCCGCTCCATAGCGTGGGCGCGGTCGCAATGCCAATTCATGCGCGGGTCCGCCGGACAAGCTCGCCAAAGGCATCCGAGCTTTCCGCGTGCTTCGATTTTTGAAATATAGCGCTTACAGCTGATGAAGCAAGGCGCATTTAATCGGCGATGGGGTTCAGTCCGGCGGATGCGGCGGCGTTGGGGCGCAGATGGGATTCGAACTGGCGGCTGGCGGCCTGCCAGGAGTAGCTCTCGGCCACCCGGCGCACATGGCAGCGGTCCAGTTCCAGCGCCTTCAGGCAGGCGGCGCGCAGGTCCCAGTCCAGCACGCCGGCGCCGGAATCGCCGACAACGTCCAGCGGGCCGGCCACCGGGAAGGCGGCCACCGGCGCGCCGCAGGCCATCGCCTCCAGCAGCACCAGGCCGAAGGTGTCGGTGAGGCTGGGGAAGACGAACACGTCGGCGGCGCGGTAGAAGCGGGCCAGCTCCTGCTGCGGGAACACGCCGGCGAAGTACACGTCCGGGTATTGCTGTTTCAGCCGGGGCAGCAGCGGGCCGTCGCCGACCACCCATTTGCTGCCGGGCAGGTCCAGCTTCAGGAAGGCTTCGATATTCTTCTCCACCGCCACCCGGCCGATGTAGACGAAGCGGGGCGGGTTGGATTCGTCCAGCCGCTGGCGTTCGCCGGGGCTGAACATCTCGGTGTCCACGCCGCGGCTCCACAGCTTGACGTTGTCGAAGCCGCGGGCCTCCAGATCGGAGGCGATGGAGCGGGTGGGCACCATCACCGCCTGCGAGGCGTTGTGGAAACGCCGCATCCAGGCGTAGCTGGCGGTTAGCGGCAGCCGGCAGCGGGCGTGGATGTATTCCGGGAAGCGGGTGTGGTAGGCGCTGGTGAAGGCCAGGCCTTCGCGCAGGCAGAAGCGGCGCGCGGCGAGGCCCAGCGGACCCTCGGTGGCGATGTGGATCGCGTCCGGCGCGAAGCCGGCGATGCGTTGCGCCACCTGGCGGTAGGGCAGCAGCGACAGCCGGATGTCGGGGTAGGTGGGGCAGGGGATGGTGCGGAATTCCAGCGGCGTGATCATGTTGACCTGGTGGCCGAAACCATCCAGCTCGCGGACGGTTTCGGTCAGCGAGCGGACCACGCCGTTGACCTGCGGCTTCCAGGCGTCGGTTACGATCATGATGCGCATGTGGATTCCTCCGAAGGGATGGGCTCTGGCGCTTCCTCGATGGACGCGCCGGCGGTCAGCGCGGTCCAGTGCAGCACTTCCAGCCGGCCGTCGGGATGCTCGACCAGCGCCGACAGGCTTTCCACCCAGTCGCCGCTGTTGCCGTACAGGATGCCGTCTATCATCCGCACTTCCGGCTTGTGGATGTGGCCGCACACCACGCCGTCGAAGCCGCGCCGCCGCGCCTCGCCGGCGAGGATGGTTTCGAACTGGCTGATGAAGTTCACCGCGTTCTTCACCTTGTGCTTCAGGTATTGCGACAGCGACCAGTAGGGCAGGCCCAGCCGGTGCCGCACCCAGTTGAAGCCGCGGTTCAGCTGCAGGATCAGCGTGTACAGATTGTCGCCGACGTAGGCCAGCCACTTGGCGTACTGGATCACGCCGTCGAACTCGTCGCCGTGCAGCACCAAGAGGCGCTTGCCGTCGGCGGTGAAGTGCTCGGCCTCGTGGCGGATGGCGACGCCGCCGAAGTTCAGCCCGCAGTACTGGCGCGCCGCCTCGTCGTGGTTGCCGGGGATGTAGATCACCTGGCAGCCCTTGCGCGCCTTGCGCAGCAGCTTCTGGACCACGTCGTTGTGGCTCTGCTTCCAGTACCAGGATTTTCTCAATTGCCAGCCGTCGACGATGTCGCCGACCAGATACAGGTATTCGGATTCGTGCTCGCGCAGGAAGTCGAGCAGGTGTTCGGCGCGGCAGCCGGCGGTGCCGAGGTGGACATCGGAAATCCAGATGCTGCGCAGTCGGCGGGAGGCGTCGGAAGCGGTATCTGGCTGCATGGCAGGTCCGTGGGCCGGGATGACGTCCCATGCTGCTATGGCGACGTGACAGGGAAATGAGGTTTTGTTGACGGGAAGGTGAATAGTCCTATGCCGTTCAATGACAATATGGGCGGATCGGGACGGCGCTTAAGCATGGTTTAAGCTATCAGTGGGATAAAGGACGCTGCGGCGGATAGCGGGAGGACGGATGCGGATACTGGTGGTGGAGGACGACGCGCAGATAGGCGATGGCCTGCAGATGGGCCTGCGGCAGCTGGGATTCGCGGTGGATTGGCTGCGAGATGGCCGGCAGGCGCTGGCCGCATTGCCCGCCGCGCCCTACGACGCGGTGGTGCTGGATCTGGGGCTGCCGGGCATGGACGGCATGGACATCCTCGCCGCCTGGCGCCGTGCCGGCCGCGACGAGCCGGTGCTGGTGTTGACCGCGCGCGACGCGCTGGCCGACCGGGTCGGCGGGCTGGACGCAGGCGCCGACGACTACCTGGCCAAGCCATTCGCGCTGGCCGAGGTGGCCGCGCGGCTGCGCGCCCTGACCCGCCGCCGCCATGGGCAGTGCGGCCCGCTGCTCAGCCACGGCAGGCTCAGCCTGGACCCGGTGGCGCGGACGGCGATGCTGGACGGCGCGCCGCTGGAACTGACCGCGCGCGAACTGGCCCTGCTGGAGCTGCTGCTCAGCAGCAAGGGCCGGGTGCTGCCGCGGGAGCTGATCGAAGAAAAACTGTACGGCTGGGGGCAGGAATTGGAAAGCAACGCGCTGGAAGTGTATGTCCACCATTTGCGCAAGAAGCTGGGCGCGGGCTTCATCCGCACCTTGCGCGGCATAGGCTACACGCTGGGAGAGCCGGCTTGACGCGGCTGCGCAGCCTGCAGGCCCGGCTGATGCTGGTGTTGCTGCTGATCGTGCCCGCCACCTGGCTGGCGGCGTCGGCGGCCGCGGTGTGGCTGGCCCAGCGCGAGGTGGACGAGCTGTTCGACACCCAGATGGCGCAGTTCGCCCGCCAGTTGCTGGCGATAGATGTGCACGGCATGCGGCCGGATGATCCGCCCAAGCTCAAGCACCTGCTGGCCGGCGCCGACAAGGGGCGGATGGACAATGACGACATGGGGTTGGCGATCTGGGACGCGCAGGGGCGGCAGGTGCTGTGCGACGGACGCGGCCGCCGTTTCGACTACGAGCCGGCGCGGCGCGGTTTCCACGATTTCATCGGCCATGACCATCATCACGACTGGCGTCTGCTCTATCTGCCGGCGCCGGACGGTTCGCGCATGGTGGCGGTGGGGCAGAAGCTGGGATTGCGGCAGGAGATGGTGTGGAGCGTGGTCAAGGCCCAGCTGCTGCCCTGGATGATAGGGCTGCCGCTGATGCTGCTGGCCATCCTGTTCGCGCTGCGCCGCGAGCTGGCTCCGTTCCGCCGGCTGGCCGGCGCGATCGCCGCGCGCGCGCCGGACGACAACAGCCCGGTGCCGGACGAGGTGCCGCAGGAGGTGCGGCCGTTGGTGCGGGCGTTGAACGCGCTGTTCGTCCGCATCGGGACAATGCTGGAGCACGAGCGGCGCTTCACCGCCGACGCCGCCCACGAGCTGCGCACCCCGCTGGCGGCGCTGCGGGTGCAGGCCGAAGTGCTGGCGCTGACGCCGGACGAGGGCGGCCGCCGCCACGCCTTGTCGCAGCTGCAGCTAGGCATCGAACGCGCCGGCCGTCTGGTGGAGCAGTTGCTGGCCTTGTCGCGGCTGGACCCGTTGCAAAGCCCGAGGCAGCGCGAGGCGGTGGTTTGGGGGCGGCTGGCCGAGAACCTGATGGCGGAGCTGGCGGCGACTGCCGACGGCGTGGAATGGCGGTTGGACTGGCGCTGCCCGCCGGAAAAGGCGCTGCCGCTGTCCGGCGACCCGACCCTGGTGGGGCTGATGCTGCGCAATCTGCTGGAAAACGCCTGCCGCTATGGCCCGGCCGACGGCGTGGTGGAGCTGAGGCTGGAGGAGGATGCGGTCAGCGTGCTGGACCGGGGGCCGGGCATCGCGCCGGAATGGCTGGAGCGGGTGCGCGAGCGCTTTTTCCGCCCGCCCGGCCAGGAACAGCCGGGCAGCGGCCTGGGCCTGTCCATCGTCGAGCGCATCGCGGAATTGCATGGTCTGCGGCTGGCATTGAAGAACCGGCCGGATGGCGGGCTGGAGGCGAGGCTGGAGCGGGCCTGACTGCGACAATCCGCCGCAGGCGGGGCGCGCCGCGCCGAGGTATGCTGTGAGGGCTGGGCGCGACAGGCGTCCGGCAGACAAAGGTTGCAAGCCCGCCATGACCCGGCGGGCTTTTTTTTGCTCAGCCGAGAGCCCGCAGCTTGTCGCGGCGGCTGTAGGCGGCGGGCGCCATGTCGCGAACCTCGCAGCTGACGGATTGCACGCCGGGCAGCCGTTCGCAGACCGCGCGAACCAGCCGGTCCGCCAATTGACCCTTTTGGTCGTCGTCGCGGCCGGCCAGGATATGGCAAGCGATGTGGACGAAATCCTGGTCGCGGCCGCCTACCAGGAAATCGTCGTAGGACTGCAGCCTGACCTTGATGTCGGCGCTCTGGAACAGGCCGCTGGCGTCGGCGGCTTCGTGGACGGCATGCAGCAGTCGGTCGATATCCGGATGGCCGGCGATCTCGGCCGAGCATTCGATCACGCAATGGGGCATGAGCTTCTCGCTATCAATGGGGCGGGTTGGCGGGCGCGCCGAAGCGGATGCGCCAGAACAGCGCGTTGCACACGCCGCCGGCCATCGCGCCCAGGTACAGGGTCATCGAGTCGTTGTACAGCAAGGGTTCGGCGATGCGGGCGTACAGCAGCGTGATCGTGCTGCCGCTGACCGCGCCGGGGGCGAAGGCGACGACGGCGAGCAGCCAGGCCGGCCATTGCCGCTGCCAGCGCTCCACCGCGCCGGCCATCGCGATGCGCAGCAGGCACAGCAGCAGGCCGAAGACCAGCGCCGGCACCGCGCCCATCAGGTAGGCCATCATCGGCACCACGCCGCTGGCCAAGAGCGCCACCAGCGGCCCGAGCAGGATGAACAGCGTCAGACCGCAGGCCAGGATCTTGAAATAGGGAATCTTCATGCCGCCGCCATCGTGAAAAAGGCTTCCAGCCTAGCAGACTGGAAGCCCCGAGACGAGAGGACGGGCGGATATTTACAGCTCGACCTGCAGCTTGGTCCACAGCGTGCGGCCGGGCTCGTTGACGCGGGTGGTCTGGGTGTAGCCGGCCACCATGCCGCCGCCCTTGCTGACGCTTTCGGCGTAGTTGCGGTTGAACACATTGTCGATGCCGGCCAGCAGCTTGAAGCGCTTGCTGATCTTCCAGCCCGCGTCCAGCGACAGCGTGGCGAAGCCGGGCGCCGCGCCGATGTCCTGGCCGACGATATTGCCCTGGCCGGGCGCGACGCGGTCCTGGCGCTGCGCCGCGCGGAAGGCGGCGCCGGCGCCGTAGCGGCCGTTGTCCCATTTCAGGCCCAGCTTGCCCTCAAGCGGCGGGGTCTGCGCCAGCGGCCGGCCGTCGTCCAGATTGGCCGCCCACACCCAGGCCACGCTGCCGGACAGCGTCCATTGCGGCGCGAAGCGCCAGCGCGCCTCGCTTTCCAGGCCGTAGCGGCGGGCGTCGACGTTGCGCGCCATCTGCGGGCTGTTGTTGTCGACCAGGATGAAGTCGCCGACGCGGCTCAGGTAGGCGGACAGCGAGCCCTGCAGCTTGTCGTCCTGGTACAGCAGGCCGGCGTCCAGCTGCAGATTGCTTTCCTTGCCGAGGCCGTCGTTGCGGTTCAGCTCCCAGTAGTCGGGCGCGCGCTGGGCCTGGCCCAGGCCGACGTAATGCGTCCAGCCGCCGGTCTTGAGCTCGTAGCGGACGAAGCCGGAGTCCATATGGTAGCGGTTCTCCGCGCGGATGCCGCCATTTGACGCGGCTTCCTGCACCTCCAGGGTGGCGTCGCGGCGCAGGCCGGCGATCAGCCTGCCCTGCGCGCCCAGCGGCGTGGACGCTTCGGCGTACAGGCCCTGATTGTCGAAGCTGATGTCCGGCAGACGCGGTTGTTGCTGGTAGCCGATGCCGAAACGTTTGCTGTGGCGGTCGCGCAGCCAGTCGACGCCGGCGGTGACTTCCCATTCGCCGAAGGCCAGGTCGGCGCTAAGGCGGCCGGTGTCGGCTTCGCGGTCCGGGTTGTTGGCGTTAGGTTTCTCGGTAGCGGGAGTGGGGCGCAGCGAGAAGTTGTCCATCACGTGGTCGACATAGCTGTGGTTCAGCTGCAGCCGCACCGCGTCCAGCCAGCCAGCCAGCCGGCGCTGCTCCAGCTTGACGCCCCAGGCGTCGCGGTCGAACTTGCTGCCGTCCATCCTGCGGTCGGCGTAGGCGGCCTGGCCGCGGCTGCGGTCGGCCGAGACTTCCAGCGTGGTGTCGCGGCCCGGCGTCAGGCCGACGATGGCGGTCTGGCTGTCGCGGTCGAACGCCGAGTGGACCGGACGGCCGTCGCCGTCGCGATAGTCGCCGCCGTGGTTGCGGCTGGCCAGGATGCGCGCGTAGCCGTACTGCGAGCCGGCGGCGAAGTCGGCGTAGGCGTCGTTGCGGTCGCCGCTGCCGCCCAGCAGGCTGCCGTTGAAGCGGACGCCGGGCTGGTCGAAGCGGGGCGTCTTGCGTTCGAAATTGACGCCGCCGGCCACCAGGCCGGGGCCGAGCTTCACGCTTTGCGGCCCCTTGACCACATCCACCACGTCGTAGGCGTCGGGGAACAGATAGGCGGTGGGCGGGTCCATCCGGCCGCCGCAGCCGCCGAACACGAAGCCGCCGTCGGCCAGGATGGCTAGCCGCGAGCCGCCCAGGCCGCGCAGCAGCGGATCGCCGGAGCTGCCGCCCTTGCGGGCGACGCTGAAGCCGGGAATGTTCTTCAGCAGCGAGGCGCCGTCGGCGGCCGGCGCCGGCTGGCGCGGCGCGCGCGGGTCCAGCGACAGTTGCAGCGGCTGGTCGAGGCGGCTGGCGGTCACCAGCACTTCTTCGCCTACGAAGGCGGGCGTTTCCGCCGCGCAGGCGTGGGCGACGGCCAGCGCGAGCGGCAGGGGGAGCAGGTAGCGGATTGTCATCACGGAACAGGTTTGTGTTGGAATTATTGACCGGCGATGGTAGTGGAAGCCGCCGAGCCGACCAATGCGGCAAAGTGTCGCAGCCGCCGCGCCGCCGGCTTGATGGTAAAGTTCAGGCCATGGATAGGAATGCGATGTTGGCGCCGGCGCTGGCGGGGGATGCCCCGCAGGCCGGCGCGCGGGTGCGGCGCTTGCGCTGGCTGATGCTGTGGCTGGCGGCGGCGATGCTGGCCGGCTGCGCGCTGGAGCGGGTGGCGCTGCCGTGGCTGCTGGTCGGCCAGGCGCTGGGCACGCTGGCGCTGGTCAATCTACTGCTGCCGCGCCTGCCGGCCTGGGGGCTGCCGGCCGAGCTGGCGCTGCGGCTGGGCCTGCTGTTCGACGTGCTGGTGCTGACCGAGCTGCTGGCCTTCAGCGGCGGCGCGGCCAATCCGCTGGCCTCGCTGTACCTGCCGCCGGTGCTGTTCGCCGCGCTGCTGTCGCCGGGCTGGTTCGCCTGGCTGCTGGCGGCGCTCAGCGTGGCGGCTTACGGCCTGCTGTTCGAGTGGCATCTGGATTGGCCGCTGAACGGCGGCAACGCCGCCTACGCCTTCAATCTGCACCTGTCCGGCATGTGGATCTCCTTCGCGCTGTCGGCGCTGCTGATCGCCGGCTTCGTGTCCTGGCTGGCCCGCCAGCTGCGCCACCAGGGCGATGCGCTGGCGCAGGCGCGCGAAACCCAGCTGCGCGACGAGCAGCTGCTGGCGGTGGGCATGCAGGCGGCCGGCGCCGCCCATTCGCTGTCCACGCCGCTGAACACGATGACGCTGTTGGTGGACGAGCTGCTCAGCGAGCGGCAGGGCGACGCCGCGCTGTCCCAGGACCTGCAACTGATGCGCGCGCAACTGGCCAGCTGCCGCGCGACGCTGTCCCGCCTCAAGCACGGCTCCGAATCACGCGGTGGCCCGCAGCCGCTGTTCGCGTCGCTGGCCGAGCGGCTGGAAGGCTGGCGCAGCCTGCGGCCGGATGTGAGGCTGGAGTGGCGGACGCCGGACGGCGACGATCCGCTGGTGAGTCTGGACGCGGCGTTCTGGCCGGCGCTGTTCAATCTGGTCAACAACGCGGCCGAAGCCGGCGGCGGCGAGGTGGCGGTGTCGGCCAGCCTGAGCGGCGGCCGGCTGCGGCTGGACATCGTCAACCGCCAGGGCTGCCTGAGCGAGGCGCAGCTGGCGCGCGCCGGGCTGGCGCCGCTGGATTCGTCCAAACCGGCCGGCCTGGGGCTGGGCATGATGCTCAGCCACGCCACGCTGGCCCGGCTGGGCGGCACGCTGAGCCTGGACAACCGCGCCGAGGGCGGCGTGCACGCCCGCATCGAACTGCCGCTGGAGGAGGAGACGTGAGCGATTTCCTGCTGATAGACGACGACGAAGTTTTCGCCATGGTGCTGACCCGCTCGCTGGCGCGGCGCGGCCATGCGGCCGCCTGGGCGCGCGACGCGGCCGAGGCGCTGGCGCGGGCGGCCGAGCGGCCGGCGCGCATCCTGCTGGATCTGAACCTGGACGGCGACAGCGGCCTCAGGCTGCTGCCGGCGCTGCGCGCGGCCAGCCCTGACAGCGCCATCGTGGTGCTGACCGGCTATGCCAGCATCGCCACCGCGGTGGAGGCCACCAAGCTGGGCGCGGTGCAATACCTGGCCAAGCCGGCCGGCGTAGACGAGATCCTGGCCGCCTTCGCCCAGCAGACGGCGAATCCGGAACTGCCGGTGGCGCCGCAGCCGATGTCCTTGCGCCGCGTCACCTGGGAGCATTTGCAGCGCGTGCTGGCCGAGCACGACGGCAACATCTCCGCCACCGCGCGCGCGCTCAACATGCACCGCCGCACCCTGCAGCGGATGCTGGCGAAACGGCCGGTCAAGAGCTGAGTCAATTCCGATGACGAATATATAAATCAGACGATGGCCGGCCATCAGAAAATATGATTGGAGTGAAAACTCCAGCGCGGCGTAACGTGCGGATTCCATACCGATAAAAGGGGAGATGCGCGATGCTGCGTGGACAGATGATGGACCAGCCTTTGCTGATTGCGGACTTGCTCGCGCATGCCGAGCGCTTCCACGGCGACACCGAGATCGTGTCGCGCACGGTGGAGGGCCCGATGCACCGCTATACCTACCGCGACGCCGCCCGCCGCGCCCGCCAGCTGGCCAACGCGCTGCCGTCGCTGGGCGTGGCGCCGGGCGACCGGGTGGGCACGCTGGCCTGGAACGGCTACCGCCATTTCGAGATCTACTTCGCGGTGTCCGGCAGCGGCGCCGTCTGCCACACCGTCAATCCGCGGCTGTTCCCGGAGCAGATCGCCTGGATCGTCAACCACGCCGAAGACAAGGTGCTGATGTTCGACGCCACCTTCCTGCCGCTGGTCACGCAGCTGGCCGACCAGCTGAAGAGCGTCGAGCATTTCGTGCTGCTGGCGGCGCGCGCCGATCTGCCGGCCGACAGCGGCATCCCCGATCTGCTCAGCTACGAAGACCTGGTGAACAGCCACAGCGACGTCTACGACTGGCCGCGGCTGGACGAGAACGCCGCCTCCAGCCTGTGCTACACCTCCGGCACCACCGGCAATCCCAAGGGCGTGCTGTATTCGCACCGCTCCACCGTGCTGCACGCCTTCGGCAGTTCGCTGCCGGACAGCTTCGACCTCTCGGCGCGCGCGGTGGTGATGCCGGTGGTGCCGATGTTCCACGCGAACGCCTGGGGCCTGCCATACAGCTGCGCGATGAACGGCAGCAAGCTGGTGCTGCCGGGGCAGAAGCTCGACGGCGCCAGCCTGCAGCAGTTGATCGCCGAGGAAGGCGTCACCACCACCGTCGGCGTGCCCACGGTCTGGCTGCAGCTGTTGCAATATTGCCAGCGCGAAAACCTGCCGCTCGCGCCCTTGAAGCGGGTGATCGCGGGCGGCTCGGCGGTGCCGGAAAGCATGATCGAGCAACTGGCCGAACGCGGCATCGAGCTGCGCCAGCTATGGGGCATGACCGAGCTGTCGCCGTTCGGCACCACCAGCACGCCCAAGCTCAAGCACGAAGGCCTGCGAGGACGGGAGCTGAACGCGCTGCTGACCAAGCAGGGCCGCCCGGCGTTCGGCGTGGACATCCGCATCGTCGACGACGCTGGCCTGCCGCTGCCGCACGACGGCGTGTCCTTCGGCAATCTGCAGGCGAGGGGGCCGTGGGTGCTGTCGCAGTACTTCAAGCGCGAGCTGGACGCCAACCACAGCTCCGACGGCTGGTTCCACACCGGCGACGTGGTGACCATCGACCCAGACGGCTACATGCGCATCACCGACCGCACCAAGGACGTGATCAAGTCCGGCGGCGAATGGATCAGCTCGATCGATCTGGAAAACATACTGGTCGGCCATCCTGCGGTGGCGGAGGCGGCGGCGATCGCGGTGCCGCACCCCAAGTGGGACGAGCGGCCGCTGATGGTGGTGACGCTGAAGCCGGGCGGGCGGGCGACGCGGGAGGAGCTGCTGGCTTACTTCGACGGCAAGATCGCCAAATGGTGGACGCCGAACGATGTCGTCTTCATCGACGAGCTGCCGCACACCGCCACCGGCAAGCTGCTGAAGATGAAGCTGCGCGAGCAGTTCCGCGATTACCGCTGGCCCGAATAATGAAAATTGGATGAATTGCTCTAAAGTTCTGGATTTTCGTAGAGCAATTACGCTAGAATGCCGGCTGCACTGAGAACCGCAAGGTTTTGAGGTGTTAGCCCCTCGAAATATCGCGCTGGCCGAGGCCGGTCCGATGTTTCTTCCTCGTGTTGACCCCTGCCGCATTGCCGCAGGGGTGTTTTTTTGCCCATTCCTCCCCGTTATTCACATCGACTGACATCGTCATTGCACCTATCATATTGTGAAAACGGCATGAGCTTGATCAAGCGCCGGCGCGCCTGCTTGGTTTAGCGTATCCATCCGGCTTTCCAATAAATTACAACCAGTCTGCCGAGGAAATGACCGGCTTTCGCCCAGGCTATACAGCGTAGAAATGAGGGAATGCGATGAAATCACTTCGTAGTCGATTGATAGCGTTCAATGCCCTGTTGATGGCGTTGTTCGGCCTGGTCCTGGTGACCATAGTTTTCACGCAGATGCGATCGGAAATCCTGGAGGGGCTGGACAATGAGTTCGCGGCCAGTCTGAAGGGGCAAAGCTCGGTGGTGACCACTTGGCTGGGCGAGAAGAAGCAGCAGATCGTCGCCCAGACCGCGGTGGCGGGCGAGGCCGACGCGATGCGCTTCCTCAAGGTGGGCACCAAGGCCGGCGGCTTCAACGTCAACTACGCCGGCTACGCCGACGGCCGCACGCTGTTCTCCGACGACTGGGTGGCCCCGGCCGACTACAAGGTGGCCGACCGCGACTGGTACAAGCAGGCCCAGGCCTCAGGCCAGCCCGTCGTCACCGATCCCTATGTCGACGAGGCCACCAAGAAGCTGACGGTCACCATATCCGCGCCGTTCAACCACAACGGCGCCTTCGCCGGCGTGGTCGGCGGCGACGTGATGGTGGACACGCTGGTGAAGTCGGTGCTGTCGCTGAAGGTGCGCGGCAACGGCTACGCCTTCATCATCGACAAGAAGGGCACCGTCATCGCCCACCCGCAGGCCGAGCTGACGCTGAAGCCGATCACCAGCGTGGTGCCGGCGCTGACGCCCGACCGCCTCGCGCAACTGGTGCAGAACGACAAGGCGTCCGACGTCGACATCGGCGGCAGGAGCATGCTGATCGCCGCGCAGGCCATTCCCGGCACCAACTGGATTCTGGCGCTGGTGTCGGATCGCGACGAGATTCTGGCCCCGCTGCACACGTTGTTGTACACGATAGGCGGGCTGACGCTGCTGGTGTTCGCGCTGATGATCCCGTTCGCCAGCCTGGTGATCGGCAAGATGCTGGCCGGCCTGGTGCGGCTGAAGGCGGCGATGGAGGACATCGCGCGCGGCCAGGGCGACCTGACGCTGCGGCTGAAGGACGACGGCCAGGACGAGATCGCCGCCACCGCGCGCGCGTTCAACACCTTCGTCGGCCAGCTGGGCCACCTGTTCCGCGGCCTGAAGGGCGATGCCGCCGGCGTGGTCGGCGGAGTGAAGGACGCCAGCCAGCTGGTGGCCGACGTCGCGCAGAGCTCGCGCCACATCTCCGACGTGTCCTCGTCCAACGCGGCCACGTTGGAGCAGATCACCGTCTCCATCTCCCATATCGCCGACAGCGCGCGCCAGGCCGACGACCTGGCCAGCGCCACCGGCCATAACCTGGCCGCCAGCGCCGACAATATGCAGCGGCTGTCGTCCGGCATGGAAAACACCGTGCAGTCGGTGCGGGGGCTGGAAGAGATGCTGTCCTCGCTGGACAAGCGCTCGCAGGAAATCTCCGGCATCACCAACGTGATCCGCGACATCGCCGACCAGACCAATCTGCTGGCGCTGAACGCGGCGATAGAGGCCGCCCGCGCCGGCGAGCAGGGCCGCGGCTTCGCGGTGGTGGCCGACGAGGTGCGCAAGCTGGCGGAGCGCACCGCCCAGGCGACGTTGGAAATCTCCAATATGGTCGGCGCGATCCGCGAGGAAACCGGCCGCGCGGTCGGCGATGTCAACTCCACGGTGCAGGCGGTGGACGAGGGCGTCGGCCTGACCCGCGAGGCGGTGGACAATATCGCCGCCATCCGCGCGTCGATGCTGGACGTGGTGGCCAAGATGAGCGAGATCTCCAACTCCACCCAGGAGCAGCACAAGGCCACCACGCTGATCGCGCAAAGCTCCGAGGCGATCAACGGCCACGTGCTGGAAAACGACGACGTGCTGCAGAGCGTCAGCAGCACCTTGCAGGGCCTGGCCGGCAACGCCGGCAAGATGGATGCCGAGTTCAACAAGTTCCGGCTGTAAGAACCTGTTCCGCCATGCCCAACGCCGCCTTGCCAGGCGGCGTTTTTGCGTCGATGATCCGAAGCAACTTTTCCGATCGGCGGACGCAAGATGACCCCGCTTTCTCCTGACACCCTGCTCGCCGCCCGGCTGCTGGCCGAAGGCGACCTGGCCGGCGCGCTGCGCGCGGCGCAGGCCGGCCTGCAGGCCGAGCCCGGCAACGCGCCTTTGTGGAACCTGCTGGGCGTCTGCGCGGCCCGGCTGGCGCAGCTTCCCCTGGCCGAGCAGTGCTGGCGCCAGGCGCTGGCGCGGGACCCGGCCACGCCGGACGCGCATTACAACCTGGGCTGCCTGCGGGCGGGACAGGGCGACGCCGCACAGGCCGAGGCCCATTACCGCTCCGAACTGGCGCGCGACCCCGATCACTCCTCCAGCCTGGGCAATCTGGGCAATCTGCTGCAGGACGCCGGCCGGCTGGCCGAGGCCGAGGCTTGTTTCCGCCGCCGGCTATCCTCCCAGCCCGGCGCGGCCGCCCATTACCAACTGGGCCGGCTGCTGGCCGAGCAGGGCCGGAACGGCGAGGCCGAGGGGCAGCTGCGCGCCTGCCTGGACGAAGCGCCTGACGATGCCGAGGCGCTGCAGCTGCTGGGGCGGCTGCTGGAGGAGAGGGGAGAGGCCGGACAGGCTGAAGCCATGCTGCGGCGCGCGCTGGAGTCGGCGCCGGGCCATGCCGCCGCCGGCAACAATCTGGGTTTGCTGCTGATGGCCCAGCGACGCTGGGACGAGGCGGAGCGGCATTTGCGAGCCGCCCACGCGGCAGCGCCCGGCGCGGCGCTGGCCAATCTGGCCTCGCTGCTGCTCGCCACCGGCCGCGCGGCGGAGGCGGAAGCCCTGGCGCGGCAGGCGCTGGCGGCAGAACCCGGCCGCGCCGACTGGTTGAACCTGCTGGGACTGGCCTTGCGCGAAGAGGGCCGGGACGGCGAGGCCGGCCAGGCTTGGGAGCAGGGCCTGGCGTCGGCGCCGGAGCACCGCCGGCTGCGGCAGAACCTGGGCTATCTGCAACTGGCGCGCGGCGACTGGGCGGCGGGCTGGGCCAATCATGAAGCGAGGCTGGAATCGGCCGCCTATCCCGCGATGCCGTCGCCGCGCTGGCAGGGCGAGAGCCTGGCGGGACGACGGCTGCTGGTGTTGTTCGAGCAGGGCTACGGCGACGCCATCCAGTTCAGCCGCTATCTGAATCCGCTGCTCGAACAGGGCGCGGCGCGCATCGTCGCGCTATGCCGCGAGCCGCTGTCGTCGTTGTTTTCCCGGCAATGGCCGCAGGCGGAGTGGCTGGCGATGGCCGGCGGCTACCCGACCGAGTTTCCGCCGCACGACTGCCATGTTTTTTCCATGAGCCTGCCATGGGTCTTGCGAGATTTCGAGCCGCGCGCGGAAATCTATCTGCAGGCCGATCCGGCGCTGCGGCAGGCGTGGCGGGAGCGCTTGCCGGCCGGCCGCCATATCGGCCTGGTCTGGCGCGGCCGCGCCGAGCATCCGTTCGACCATTGCCGCTCGCTGCCGGGGCCGGAGGCCTTGCTGCCGCTGCTGGCCGATCGCGGCGTCAACTGGATTTCGCTGCAGCCGGAGCCGAGCGGGACTGAGCGGACATGGCTGGCGGAAAACGGCGTGATGGAGCTGGGATCTGGATTGACGGACCTTGCCGCCAGCGCGGCGCTGCTGGCGGAACTGGACGGAGTGGTCGCCGTGGACACGGCGATGGCGCACCTGGCCGGCGCGCTGGGCACGCCTTGCCGGCTGCTGTTGGCCGGCGAGCACGTCGATTGGCGTTGGGGCGTCGATGGCGCGGCGACGCCATGGTACCGGTCGCTGACGCAGGAGAGGCGGCGGAGCGGGGAGGAATGGGAAGACACTATCGGCCGCTTGGCGATCTGAATCGTTGCTATCCTCTCCTATGGAAAGAGAGCGGGTTTACAACCACTTGCCCGGATTCATCAGCCCGTCCGGGTCCAGCGCCAACTTGATCGTCCGCATCAGTTCCAGCGCCAGCGGGTCCTTGTAGCGGACCAGCCAATCCTTTTTCAGCTGGCCGACGCCGTGCTCGGCCGCCAGCGTGCCGCCCAGCCGGTAGACATGGTCGTAGACGATGGCGTTGACCGCGTCCTCATCGTCGAACAGGTCGGCGTTGCCGGGGCGGGTGAAGCTGACGTTGTAGTGCAGATTGCCGTCGCCGGCGTGGCCGAAGGCGACGATGCGCGCGCCGGGGAAGGCCTGCTCCAGATCCGTCGCGCAATCGCGGACCAGCCGCGGCAGCGCCGAGGTGGGCACCGCGATGTCGTGCTTGATGCTGGGGCCGTCCTTGCGCTGGCTTTCCGATATCTCTTCGCGCAGCGTCCACAGCTTGCGGCGTTCGGTCTCGTTTTGCGCGACGACGCCGTCGGCCATCGTCTGGGCGGACAGCCATTCCACCAGCGCGTCGTTGAGCGGCGCCGGATCGCCGCCGTCGGACAGCTCGATCAGGATCAGCCACGGCGCGGAGAACGGCATCAGCGACGGATGGTGGCGCAGCAGTACTTGCTGGCAGCTGGCGTCCATCACTTCGAAGGCGGTCAGGCGGTCGCCGAAGCGGTGGCGCAGCCGGTTCAGCCAGTCTATCGCCGTCTCGATGTCGCCGACGCCGACCATTGCGGTGGCATGGGCGCTGGGCAGCGGGTACAGCTTCAGCGTGGCGGCGGTGATCAGGCCCAGCTGGCCTTCCGCGCCGATGAACAGCTGCTTCAGGTCCAGGCCGGTGGTGTCCTTGCGCAGGCCCTGCAACTGGCTCAGCACCCGGCCGTCAGGCAGCACCGCTTCCAGCCCCAGCGTCAGCTCGCGCATGGTGCCGTAGCGCAGCACCGCCACGCCGCCGGCGTTGGTGGACAGGTTGCCGCCGATCTGGCAGGTCCCTTGCGAGGCCAGCGACAGCGGAAACAGCCGGCCGGCGGCTTCGGCCGCCTGCTGCGCCTCCAGCAGCGTGACGCCGGCTTCGACGGTCAGCGCGTTGTTGTCGGTGTCGACGTGGCGGATGGCGTTCAGCCGGCGCAGCGCCAGCACCAGCTGCCGGCCGCTGCCGTCCGGCGTCGCCGCGCCGCAGGTGGAGGTGTTGCCGCCCTGCGGCACGATGGCCACCTTGTGCGCGCGGCACAGCTTGACCACCTCGGAGACTTCCACTGTAGAGCCGGGACGCGTGACGGCCAGCGGCGCGCCCTGGTAGCGGCGGCGCCAGTCCAGCGTGTACGGCGCGGTGTCGATGTCGTCGGTCAGCAGGTGTTGCGGGCCGACGATGGCGGCCAGCCGCTGCAGAAAATCGTTCATGCGGATTCCAGTCGGGATGGCGGCTCTCAGAATGGTCCGTTGCTGTCGCGCAGCTTGTCCGGCAGGCCGTCGTGGCCGCCAAGCTCGCGCTCCGGCGCGTCGTCCCAGTGCAGCGGGCCCAGGAATTGGTTGCGCTTGGGATGCACGGCGTAGTGGATGCGGTTGTCCGCTCGGTCGGTGTCGCCGACGCAGAGCAGGCGGACGGTCTGTTCGGTATTGTTGATGAAGGTGTGGGCCAGGCCGTCTCCAGCCTTGAAGCCCACCGAGTCTCCCGGCCGCAGCCGGTAAAGCCGGCCATCCAGCCACACGTCGGGCGCGCCTTCCAGCACGTGGACGAATTCGTCCTCGGTTTTTTCGGCATGCGGCCAACTGGTGCGGCAGCCCGGTTCCAGCAGCTCATGATGGATGCCGAGCCGGGCGAAGCCGTAGTGCTTGCCCAGCGGGCTGCCGCGGGACAGCGGCTCCTGGCTGCCGGAGTAATAGCGCGGCCTGTCGCTTTGCAGCTCGCTCCAATGTTTGATGCAGTCGGGACGGCTCATCTGCTTCTCCTCAGTCTTTTCCATGGCTGCCCGCGCGGCGCGAGCAGGACGCGTCAGCCTTCAACCATACCACTTGCCGGCTCGCCGCGGCCGCCGGGCTTATTCCGGGATATCCGGCGACATCAGCTCGTCAGGATGCTGCCAGCCCGGCTGGGCGGCGATGCGGCCGAGCCAGGCCTGGATATTGGGCCAGTCGGCGATGGCCAGGCCGGCGTCGGACAGCCACCACAGGTAGCCGCTGAGCGAAACGTCGGCGATGCTGACCTGGTCGCCGGCCAGGTAGCGGCGCTCGGCCAGTTCCGCCTCCAGCACCGCCAGGTCGGCGCGCAACCGCGTTTCCAGCCAGGCCTCCACCGATGGCTCATAGTGGGCGATCAGGCGCGAGTAGCGCAGATTGGGCTGCGACAGGCCGAGGCGGTTGGTTTCCCAGTTCAGCCATTCGCGCACGCGCTGGCGCTCGCCCAGGGCGCCGCCCAGCGCGCCGTAGCTGTCGGCCAGCCATTGCAGTATCGCGTTGGACTGGCACAGCGGCACGCCGTCGGCCACCAGCACCGGCACTTCGCCGAAGCGGCTGGCGGCGCGGAAGTCTTCCGGGCGCTCGCCGCGCGGCTGCGAGATGTCGATGTGCACATAATCGTGTGAGATGTCGGCCAGCATCAGCGCCAGCCTCACCTTGTAGCTGTGGCCGGAGTAGCGGTTGCCGTACAGGATCAGCTTGTTCATTGCGTTCGCTTTCTTGAATTCATTGATGAGTTCGGCCGGCGCGATCCCAGCCAGGCCGCGGCGAAGGCCAGCGGCAGCGAGAACAGCGCCGGGTTGGCGTAGGGAAACAGCGGCTCGGCGTGGCCCAGCGCGGCCACCCATACCGCCGGGCCGCAGACAATCAGCGCCAGCGACGAAGCGATGCCGGCGACGCCGCCCCACACCACGCCGCGGGCGCTCAGGCCGCGCCAGTTCAGCGCCAGCAGCAGCAGCGGGAAGTTGGCGGAGGCGGCGATGGCGAAGGCCAGGCCCATCATCACCGCGATGTTCAGTTGCTGGAAGGCGGTGGACAGCAGCATCGCCGCCAGGCCCAGGCCCAGCGTGGCCAGCCGCGACACCTTGAGCTCGCGGCGCGGATCGGCCTGGCCGCGCTTCAGCCAACTGGCGTACAGATCGTGGCTGACCGCGCTGGCGCCGGCCAGCATCAGTCCGGCCACCACCGCCAGGATGGTGGCGAAGGCCACCGCGGCCACCAGCGCGCGGGCGAAGTCGCCGCCCAGCAGCTCGGCCAGGTGCAGCGCCGCCATATTGCCGCCGCCGATCAGCTTGCCGTCCGCGCCGTGGAATCGCGGATCGGGGCCGATCAGCGTCATCGCGCCGTAGCCGATGATCAGGTTGAGCAGGAAGAAGGCCGCCACCAGCCAGGTGGCGATGCCCACCGAGCGGCGCGCGGCGCGGGCGTCGGCCACGGTGAAGAAGCGCATCAGCACGTGCGGCAGACCCAGCAGGCCCAGGCTCAGGCCCAGGCCCAGCGACAGCGCCTCCACCGGGTTGGCCAGCGCCTGGCTCGGCAGGAAGGCGGCCGCGCCGCGCAACTGGTGCGCGGCGGCGAACAGCGCGGCCGGGCTGCCGCCGTAGCGTCCCAGCACGCCGGCGGCCAGCAGCAGCGCGCAGACGAACAGCAGGCTGGCCTTGCTGATCTGCACCCAGGTGGCGGCCAGCATGCCGCCCAGCGCCACGTAGGCCATCATCAGCGCGCCCACCAGGCCGACGGCGGCGAGATAAGGCAGGCCGAACAGCAGCTCGATCAGCTTGCCGGCGCCCACCAGCTGCACGATCAGATAGCACAGCGTCACCGTCAGCGAGCTGGCGATGCTGACCAGGCGCACGCCGGCGTGGTCGAAGCGCTGGCTGAGCACGCCGGCCACGGTGTAGCGGCCGCGCTTGCGCAGCGGTCCGGCCAGCAGCAGCAGGAGCAGCGGCCAGCCGGCCAGTGTGCCCACCGCGTAGGCCAGCGAGTCGTAGCCCTGGCCCAGGTACATGCCGGCGGCGCCGAGGAAGGCGGCGGCGGACAGGTAATCGCCGGCTAGCGCCAAGCCGTTCTGCCAGGCGGGCAGGCGGCCGCCGGCGGTGTAGAAGTCATTGAGGGAGGCGGTGCGGCGGCGGGCGGCGGCGGTCAGGCCCAGGGTCAGCAGCGTCAGCGCCAGGAACAGCAGCTGGGACGCGCTCATGCGTCCTCTCCGTCGCCCACGCGGCTGTACAGCGTGGACACCAGGCACAGCAGCAGGATCACCGCCAGCGCCAGCAGGATGGACAGCGGCAGGCCGGCGACGCAGCCGGACAGCCAGTCCGGGCGCAGCGCCAGGACCAGGAAATAGCCGAGGCAGGCGGCCAGGGTGAGGGCGGCCAGCAGGCGCTGGAGCAATGCGGACTTCATCGGCGCTTCAATCGGGCAAAAGCGCCAGTGTAGCGCATGTCAGCCGGGTTGCCACTCCAGCAGCAAGCGGGCTTCGTCGGGGCCGAAGTAGTCGGCCTCGGCGCCGATCTCGGCGAAGCCCAGCTTGCGGTACAGCGCCGCCGCCGGATTGGCCGGGTCCACGGTCAGGCGGATGCTGCGCGCGCGCGGCTTCATCGCCTGCAGCGCCGCCTGCATCAGCGCCTTGCCGGCGCCGCGGCCGCGGCTGGACGGCAGCAGCGCCAGCGACAGCAGCCACAGCTCGTCCGGCCGCTGGGACGGCGCGCCCAGCGCGTAGCCTGCCGGCGCGCCGGCTTCGTCCTCGGCCAGCCAGAACCAGTCCGGCCACAGGTCCAGCGCCTGGCGGAAAAAGAAGTCGGGATAGACGTGGCTGCCGAACACAGCCTGCTCGATGGCGAACACGGCGGGAAGGTCGGACAGTCGGGCCTGGCGTAGCTGCATGGGCGGGCATCCTGCTTGGGTGTGGCGAGCGGGCAAGGTTAATCGATGCGCGTCCGATGGGAAAGGGGCGCGGAGAGGGCGGGGCCTCCCGCTGTCCCGTCTGCTAGCGGCGCCTCGCCGATCGCCGCCGCCTGTTCTTTAATCAAGCCATCACATTGCATGAGCACACTGCGCGCTTGGCCTGGCTTGCCAGGGTCATGAATCCTGAAAATTTACGGAGCGTTGTCATGAGCGAGATGTCACGTCGTGAGTTTCTCAAGTTGTCGGCCGCCGGCATGGCCGCCGGCGCGCTGCCGCCGGGGCTGGCCGCCGCGATGGCGATACGTCCCGCTGGGCGCAGCCTGTCGGCGGTCAAGCATGTGGTGGTGTTCATGCAGGAAAACCGGTCCTTCGACCATTATTTCGGCGCGCTGGGCGGCGCGCGCGGCTTCGGCGACCGCAGCGCGCTGCAGCTGCGCAACGGCGGCAGCGTGTTCCGCCAACCCAATCTGTCCAACGGCGAGTACCCGTTCCGTCTGGACACCAGCCGCACCAACGCCCAGTACCTGACCGATCTGGACCACTCCTGGACCGGCACCCACGCCGCCTGGAACCAGGGCAAGTACGATGGCTGGATCGCGGCCAAGAGCAGCCTGACCATGGGCTACTTCACCCGCGCCGACATTCCCTACCACTACGCGCTGGCCGACGCCTTCACACTGTGCGACCACTATTTCTGTTCGGTGCAGGGCCCGACCAACCCCAACCGCCTCTATCTATGGAGCGGCATGGTGGACCCGGCCGGCAAGAACGGCGGGCCGGTGACGGACAACAGCGAAAAGGGCTACAGCTGGACCACCTATCCGGAGCGGCTGCAGGCGGCCGGCGTCAGCTGGAAGGTGTACCAGGTGCTGGGCGACAACTACGACGACAACGCGCTGGCCTGGTTCAACCAGTACCGCAGCGCCAAGCCCGGCAATCCGTTGTGCGACCGCGGCATGAGCTCGGTGCCCAAGGTCAGCGGCAACTCGGTGCAGGACCTGGTGGCCGCCATCCGCAACGACGCGATCAACGGCACGCTGCCGCAGGTGTCGTGGATCGTCGCGCCGGAGGCGTATTCCGAACATCCGAGCGCGCCGCCGGCCGCCGGCGCTTATCTGCTGGACCGCGTGCTGCAGGCGCTGACCGCCAATCCGGATGTGTGGGCGTCCACCGTGCTGCTGCTCAACTACGACGAGAACGATGGACTGTTCGACCACATGCCGCCGCCGGTGCCGCCGGCCGGCACCGCCGCCGAGTTCATCGGCGGCAAGCCCATCGGCCTGGGGCCGCGGGTGCCGATGCTGGTGCTGTCGCCGTGGAGCCGCGGCGGCCATGTCTGCTCGCAGGTGTTCGACCACACCTCGGTGATCCGCTTCCTGGAAACCTGGACCGGCGTGCAGGAGCCGAATATCTCGGCCTGGCGCCGGCAGATCTGCGGCGATCTCTCCAGCGCGCTGGACTTCTCCAGCCGCAATTCCAGCGTGCCCGCCTTCCCGGACACCGCCGCGCTGCTGACCCAGGCGCAGCAGAGCAAGGGCTGGCCGGCGCCGACCGCGCCGGTGCCGGGCCAGATGCCGCTGGCGGAGGGCGGCCGCCGCCCGGCGCGGGCGCTGCCTTACCAGTGCAACGGCTACGGCAGCACCGACGTCGCCGGCGGCATCTTCTGGACGCACATGCAGAATGGCGGCAGCCAGGCCGTCCATTATTCGATCTACGCCAACCAGTACCGCAGCGACGGCCCGTGGCAGTACGACGTGCCGGCCGGCGGCGAGATCAAGGACTATTTCCACGCCCAGACTTACGGCGGCGGGTTTTACGACCTGACGATGTATGGCCCCAACGGCTTCCTGCGCCGCTTCGTCGGCAATCTCCGCAGCGCGGCCGGCGTGCTGGAGGCGGTGGGCACGGCATCGGCGGTGGCGGGCGTGCCGCAATTGACGCTGCAGCTGAGCAACGGCGGCAAGTCGCCGGTGACCTTCCAGATCAGCGGCAACGGCTACGGCGGCTCGTCGCCGCAGCAGGTCAGCGTGGCGAACGGCGGCAGTCAGATACTGAGCTGGAATCTGTCCGGCGTTTACGGCTGGTACGACTTCACCGTCAGCTGCACCAACGACGCCAATTTCCTGCGCCGCCTGGTCGGCCACGTGGAAACCGGCGCGGCCAGCGTCACCGGCTGAGCGGCACCCCGCTCTCGTTCTGGGGGGCGGCCGCTGGGTTTCGCCCCTCAGGACGACAGCTTGCGGCCCAGCCGCTTCTCCACCTGCCGCCTCTCCCAGTCCGGGCCCAGGATGGGCAGCAACTCGAAAGTGTTTACCGCCTGCAGCAGCAGGCCTATGCCCCAGCCCAGCGCCGGCCAGACCACCCATAGCCGGTGCGGAGAAGTCAGCAGATTGACGGCGGCCAGCAGCGCCATCACCAGCGCGTATTGCGCCAGGTGGCGGTAAAAGCGCTTGAGGCGGTTCACGTGTTGCAGCGCCAGCATTTCTTCCAGTTCGCGGGAGGCGACGGGCGCGGAGGCGGTATCGGGGGCGGTCAAGTCGGTCATGGCGGGCTCCTGGTTCAGTTCCGAGAAATCGATCTCGAACACGGAGGCCAGCGACTTCAGCGACTCGACGCTGGCGCCCTGGCCGCGCTCGATGCGCTGGACGGTGCGCACGCTCAGACCGCTCAGATCAGCCAGTTGTTGTTGCGACCAGCCGCGTTGCAGCCTCAGTTTCTGTATCAGCATAAAACCTCCGTTCGATCACTGGACGCAGTGTGGGGGCGCTTAGGGCAAGAGACAACGACAGCGGGGCGACAGACAGACGACAGCGGCGCGCCAATGCCCGCCAGGCTTGGGTTTCCAGCTGACGCCGGCCAGGAGCGCCGCCCGCGTTTCAGGCGCTCATCGGCATGATAGGGACAGGGAGCGGCCGCTGGCAAGGCGGCGCGCCGGAATGAAAAACGCCGCCGTTCGAGCGAACGGCGGCGCCGGAAGAGGCGGCTTGGCGCCGGGGCCTTACCACAGCACTCTGACCTTGCCTTCTCCCAGCCACTCGGTCAGCGCCAGCAGCAGGCCGTCGTCCAGGCGCACGCCCCATTCCTGCGGCAGCATCAGTTCGCCCTTGGCCTTGCCGTTGTTGTAGGCCAGCCGCACCAGGCTGCCGGCGTCCTGGCTCTTGAACGGATGCAGTTCCGCCTTCAGGCGGGCGATGTCGGGCTTGGCCGGCAACTGCAGCGCCAGGCCGCGGGCGTAGCGGCTGCGCGCCTCGCCCAGGCTGTGCAGCTTGTCGACGACGATGCGCAGGCCGCCGGAGAAGCTGTCCTCGCTGACCTTGCCTTCCACCACCAGCACCACGTCCTCCTTCAGCTTGTCTCGGTTCAGCTCGAAGCTCTCGGCGAACAGGCTGACTTCCAGCTTGGCGGTGCCGTCGTCCAGCTGCACGAAGGCCATCTTGCCGCGGTTGCCCACCTTGACCCGGATGCCGGTGACGAAGCCGGCCAACAGCTGCGGCTCCTTGCGCGGGCTGAGGCGCGACAGCGTGGTCTTGATGAAGCCGCGCACCTCTTTCTCATAAGAGGAGAACGGGTGGTCGGACAGGTAGAAGCCGATCGCCAGCTTTTCCTCGGCCAGCTTGACCGCGTCGCTCCACGGCCGGGTGGCCACCATCTCCACCGCCGGCGCGACGTCGTCGCCGAACATGTCGAACAAGCCGCCCTGGTTGGCGTTGGCGTGTTCCTGCTCGGCGGCTTCCATCGCCAGGCCGACGTTGGCGAACAATAGCGCGCGGTTGGGTTCGATGGCGTCGAAGGCGCCGGCGCGGATCAGCGCCTCGATCACCCGTTTGTTGACCAGCTTCTTGTCGGTTCGCTTGCAGAAATCGAACAGGTCGGTGAACGGTCCGCCGGCTTCGCGCGCCTCGACGATATGGTTGACCGCCGATTCGCCGGTGCCCTTGATCGCGCCCAGCGCGTAGCGGATTTGCTTGCGGTTGACCGGCACGAAGCGGTAGAAGCCATGGTTGACGTCGGGCGGCAGGAAATCGATGCCGTTCTTGCTGTCCTGGCAGTCGTCGTAGAACACCTTCAGCTGGTCGGTGTTGTCCAATTCGGTGGACATCGTCGCCGCCATGTAGGCCGCGCAGTGGTGGGCCTTCAGCCAGGCGGTGTGGTAGGCCACCAGCGCGTAGGCGGCGGCGTGCGACTTGTTGAAGCCGTAGCCGGCGAACTTCTCCATGTAGTCGAAGATTTCGTTGGCCTTGGCTTCGGGAATGGCCTGCTTGGCCGCGCCCTCCACGAACATGGCGCGCTGCGCCACCATTTCCTCGACCTTCTTCTTGCCCATCGCGCGGCGCAGCAAGTCGGCGCCGCCCAGGCTGTAGCCGCCGATCACCTGGGCCGACTGCATCACCTGCTCCTGGTACACCATGATGCCGTAGGTCGGCGCCAGCACCGGCTCCAAGAGCGGGTGAAGGTATTCGAACTTGGCGCCGTGCATCCGCTGGATGAAGTCCGGGATCAGGTCCATCGGGCCCGGGCGGTACAAGGCCACGAAGGCGATAATTTCCTCGAACTTGCTGGGCTTGGCCTCCACCAGCATCTTTTTCATGCCGGTGGACTCGAACTGGAACACGGCGGTGGTGTTGGCGGTAGCGAACACCTTGTACGCCGGCTTGTCGTCCAGCGGCAGGTGGGCGACGTCCACGTCCTCGCCGGTGGTGTCCTTGATGTACTTCTGCGCCAGTTCGATGATGGTCAGGTTGCGCAGGCCCAGGAAGTCGAACTTCACCAGGCCGATCTGCTCGACGTCGTCCTTGTCGAACTGCGAGACGGGGGAGGCGCCGTCGCCGCTGGCGATGTACAGCGGGCAGAAGTCGGTCAGCTTGCCCGGCGCGATCAAGACGCCGCCGGCGTGCATGCCGATGCCGCGGGTCAGGTCTTCCAGCGTCATCGCCAGCTCGATCAGCTCGCCCGCGCCCTCGCTCTCGATGATCTCGCCGATCTGCGGCTCCACTTCCATCGCCTTGGTCAGGCTGAGGGGCTTGTTGGCCTCGAGCGGAATCAGCTTGGACAGGCGGTCGCACAGGCCGAAGGGCAGGTCCAGCACCCGGCCGACGTCGCGGATCACCGACTTGGACGACATGGTGCCGAAGGTGGCGATCTGGCTCACCGCCTCCTCGCCGTATTTGCGGCGTGTGTACTCGATCACCCGCCAGCGGTTTTCCTGGCAGAAGTCGACGTCGAAGTCGGGCATGGACACCCGCTCGGGGTTCAGGAAGCGCTCGAACAGCAGCGCGTACTTCAGCGGGTCCAGATCGGTGATGGACAGGCTGTAGGCCACCAGCGAGCCGGCGCCGGAACCCCGGCCCGGGCCCACCGGGCAGCCGTTTGCCTTGCCCCACTGGATGAAGTCCGCCACGATCAGGAAGTAGCCGGGGAAGCCCATCTGGATGATGGTGTCGCACTCGAACTTCAGCCGCGCGTCGTACTCCGGGCGTTTCTCCAGGCGTTCAGCCTCGTCCGGATACAGCTGCTTCAGCCGGTCTTCCAGGCCGCGCTGGGCTTCGTGGACCAGGAAGTCGTCCAGCGACATGCCGTCCGGCGTCGGGAACAGCGGCAGGTAGTTCTTGCCCAGCACCACCGAGATATTGCAGCGCTTGGCGATTTCGACCGTGTTGGCCAGCGCCTCCGGGATGTCGGCGAAGCGGGCTTCCATTTCTGCGGCGCTGAGGAAGTACTGGCATTCGTTGAAGCTGCGCGGCCGGCGTTTGTCGCCCAGGGTGTAGCCTTCGGCGATGCACACCCGCGCCTCGTGCGCCTTGAAGTCTTCCTTTTCCATGAACTGGATCGGATGGGTGGCGACCACCGGCAGCTCCAGCTCGCCGGCCAGCCACAGCGTGGCCTGCACCACGTTTTCCACCTGGGCGCTGTCCACGCGCTGGACTTCCAGATAGAACGCGCCCGGGAACAGCTTTTCCCAGTATTCCGCGCGGCGCCGGGCTTCGTCGCGCTGGCCCATGGACAAGGCGATGCCGACGTCGCCCAGGTGGGCGCCGGACAAGCACAGCAGGTTGCTGTTGTCGCCGGATTCCAGCCATTCGCGCTTGATCTCGGCGCGGCCGCGGTACTGGTTGTGGCTGAACGCCTCGGTCAGCAGTTCGCACAGGCGGCGGTAGCCCTCGCGGTTCTTCGCCGTCAGCAGCAAACGGTAAGGCTTGTCCCGGTCTTCCTCGTTCTCCAGCCAGATGTCGGCCGACACGATGGGCTTGATGCCCTTGTTGCGGCAGCTCTTGTAGAACTTGACCATGCCGAACAGATTCATCAGGTCGGACGCGCCGAGCGCGGGCATCTGATCCTTGACGGCGCGCTTGACCGCGTCGTCGAGGCGGACGATGCCGTCGGTGATGGAGAACTCCGAGTGGAGGCGAAGATGGACAAAGCGGGGTGCGTTCATCCGGCCATTTTAACGGCTGGCGCTGTGGCAAACCAGTTGAATCGCCGACAAAAAGCGGCTGGTGCGGCGGCGGGCATGCACATTAGAATGTTGGCATCCGAAGTCTGACGCAGGTGAAAGAACGAGATGGAGTTCAATGTGCAGCAATTGGAACGGACGAATCTGTATCAGCTGCTGGTGGGGTGCGTATTGCCGCGTCCCATCGCCTGGGTCAGCACTCAGGATTTGAAAGGCGTGTGCAATCTGGCGCCGTTTTCCTTTTTCAACGTGATGAGCGTCAATCCGCCGCTTTTGGGCATCAGCATCCTGAAGCAGGCGCCGGAGCGGGACAAGGACACGCTGGCCAATATCCGCCTGACCGGCGAACTGGTGGTCAATATCGTCAGCCAGCCGCTGGCGGCGGCGATGAACGCCAGCTGCGGCGGCTATCCGGCCGACATCGACGAGTTCGAGCTGGCCGGCGTGGCCAAGATGGGCAGCGTGACGGTGAAGCCGCCGGGCGTGGCCGAGGCGCCGGTGCGGCTGGAGTGCGCGCTGCACCAGTGCCTGACCTTCGGCCACGGCAGCGGCGCCGGCAACCTGGTGCTGGCCGAGGTGAAATACATCCATGTCGCCGACGGTCTGTGGCGCGACGGCGCGATAGACGAGCAGGCCTTGCAGGCGGTGGGCAAGCTGGGCGGCAACCGCTACAGCCTGGCCGAGGAGGCGTTCACGCTGGAGCGTCCGGCCTGAGCGGATTTCAAACGGCGGCCAGAGCCTGGGCGGTGAGATCGTCCAGCAGGTTGTAGCGGCGCTGGTATTCCGAACGCTTCTTGCTGGCGATGTCGGTCATCGCCTTGCGCGGCAGCGTCAGCGGGATGCGGTAGAAGCGCAGTTTGTCGTCCGCGGCCTCGGCTTCCATGGTTTGCCAGAAGCTGTCGTAGTCGGCGAAGAAATGCCGGCGATAGCGCCAGGAGCTGTAGATGTGCTCCCTGTTGCCGACTGCCAGAATCTCGTCCGCGCCGATCTTGCGCGCCAGCGCGGTCAGCGCTTCCATCGCCAGCCGTTTCGGGAACAGGCCGTGGGCGGCCTTGGTCGCCAGCTGCACCTGCTCCGCGCCGTAGGGTTTGCGCGGGCCTTGCAGGCCGCCGATCACTATCGCCATCTTGTCGCCGCGGCGGGTCAGCGTGAAGGTCAGCGTGGCCAGCGGCACTTGTTCCGCGTCGCAAACCTGCAGCGACATTTCCCCTTCCTTGTCGAAGTTGTGCTGATGCGTGAGCAGCAGCAGCAGGCGGCAGTCGTTCTTGCCGGCGATATCGGCCAGGCGCAGCGGCGCGCTGGACAGCAACTGGGCGCGGATGTCGGCGGAGAAGCGCTGCTCCAGCAGCTGGTAGTGCGCGCATAGCGCCTCCAGCTTGCCGCGGCATCCCAGCGAGCGGTACAGGTAGGGGCGGTGGAGCTTGCTGGCCAGCCGTGGATTGCGGCGCAGATAGGTCAATAGCGTCTGCGACTGGCGGAAGGTATCCAGCCAGCGCAAGGTCCACGGCAGAGTCAGCATGCCGCGGAAGACGAATTTGAAGCGGTTCTTGCCTTGATCGAAACCGTCGCGCCGGGAGAACTCACCCGTCGCCAGCGACCAGAACAAATCCACGGAGTTTGTGACAGTCATGCAATACCTCATCCTTGGGAATGTCAGGATAAGATAAATTTGCACAAGAATTTGTTAATAGTTATGTGGGACAGTGTGACGGAATGTGACGCAGGATAGCGCTGTCATGATGAAAAATGCCAATTCATCTCAGGCTATACAAGCGGAAGCGTTCCTTGTGGTCGCCCGGCCGCTGGAAAACGTAGACGGGATACAATTTGTCGTAGGGCGGCGGCATCTGGTCGTGCAGGGTTTGCAGCAGCAGCCAGCGGCAGCGGCCGGCGCCGCCTCCGGCTTCCAGGCGTTGCGTGCGCAGGCCCGCATAGTATTCCAGCAAGGCGCGCTGGGGCTCGCCCAGGCCCAGGCTGGCGACGCAGTCTCCGGGCCGGATCAGGGCAGCCGGTCCGGGTTTCAGCGCGGCGAAGGCTTCGCGGTAGCGCATGCCATGGTCCAGCGCCGGCAGCCATAGCATGGCCATGCCGCACCAGAGCAGGGTCAGGCCCACGCTCCAGCGCCAGATCAGGCGATAACCGTCGACCAGCGGTTGCCGCCAGCACCAGGCGAGCAGCGCCGAGGCGGCGGCGAACAGCAGCCAGCGCCCAGGCTGAAACTGGGGCGTCCAGCCATGGAAGCGTCTGCCCAGCCATTCCCGCGCGGGATGGATGTCCAGGGGGAAGCTCAGCGCGGCGGCGCAGAGCAGCATATAGGCGGTCAGCGCGCACAGCAGCAGCGCCAGCGCGATGTTGAGCCAGCGCGGGGGGCGGCCGAAGCCGCGCAGCCCGGCCATGGCCAGCAGCGCCAGCGGCGGCAGCAGCGGCAGCGCGTACAGTTCGCGGGCGTCGGCCGCCGAGGCCAGCACCGCCAGCGTGCAGCCGGCCACCGCCAGCGGCGGCAGGATGGCGGGCCAGTCCTGCCGCGCGCGCGCGGCGCGCCATAGCGCGAACAGCGCCAAAGGCCAGGTCGGCAGCGCGTACCAGGGCAGGGTCAGTCCGTAGAAGCCGCGCGCGGCGCGCGGCCCCAGGTGGACGGTGCCGCGGAAGCGGCCGAAATTATTGGCGTCCAGCCAGAGATGAAACAGCTCGGGGCTGCGCTGGTACAGGCTGGCCATCCACCACAGCGGCAGCGGCAGCGCGGCGGCCAGCGCGATGGCGAGGGTTTTCAGGTAGGCGGGCCGGCGGTAGTCGCGATGCGCGAGCAGCGCCAGCGCGGCGGCTGCCAGACAGCCCGGGCCTAGCAGGCCCTTGCTGAGGAAGGCGATGGCGGCGCCGGCGCCCAGCATCAGCCCGGCGGATAGCGGGCGGATCAACGCCAGGCTCAATCCCGCCAATCCCCAGCAGAAGCCGGCCAGCAGCGCGGTGTCGGTGATCAGTTGATGGGCGCGCAGCGGCAGGCCCACGGTGCCGATCAGCAGCACCAGCGCCCAGCGGCCATGCCCGGGGCCGAACAGGCCGCGCGCGGCGGTGGCCAGCCCCAGCCAGGCGATCAGGTTCCAGAGGCCGGTGGCCAGCCGGGCGGCGTCGGGGGCGCCCAGCCAGCCTTCGAGCAGGCGCATGGTCCAGGCGGCGCTGATGAAGAACAACGGCGGCTTTTCCATGAAGGGTTCGCCGGCGAGTTCGGGAACCACCCAGTCGCCGCTGGCGGCGATATGGCGCACCAAGCCGAAGGTGTAGGCTTCGTCAGGCTTCCAGGGTTCGTGGCCGACCAGGCCCGGCAGCAGCCACAGCAGGCACAGCGCCAAAAGCGGCGTCCAGCGTGGCGGGGCTGGGGGCTCAGCCAATGGGCGGGTCTTTCGGCCGCATCGAGTGCAAGGCGGCTTTCTGCATTTCCAGCGTCTTGATCTGCATCGCCAGCACGCCCATGTTCATGGTCAGCCAGCCTTCCACCACTTTCAGCTCGGCCAGCTTGCGGTCGATCTCCTCTTCCGACATCGGCGGCAGGAAGGCCTGCATGCCGGGCGGCGTGGCTTGTTGCCAGAACTGGCGGAACAGGGCGAACGGGTCGTTGTGGTTTTCTTGGCTCATCGACATTTTCCTGCAATGAAAAACGGGCAAGCGATGCTTGCCCGTTCAGTATAAGACGCCTGAGACGCCGGATCAGCCCTGTTGTGCCGCAACCTGGGCATCGACCGAGGCCAGCGCCACCATGTTGACGATGCGGCGCACCGACGAGATCGGGGTCAGGATGTGAGCCGGCTTGGCCATGCCCATCAGGATCGGGCCGATGGTCACGCCGTCGGACGCCGACACGCGCAGCAGGTTGTAGCTGATGTTGGCGGCTTCCACGTTAGGCATGATCAACAGGTTGGCCGAGCCCTTCAGCGTGGAATCCGGCATCGCCTGTTGGCGGATGCTTTCCACCAGCGCGGCGTCGCCCTGCATTTCGCCGTCGATTTCCAGCTCCGGCTGAGCCTCGCGGATCAGGTCGAAGGCGGCGCGCATCTTCTGCGACGACGCGGTGTTCAGCGCGCCGAAGCTGGAGTTGGACAGCAGCGCGGCCTTCGGCTGGATGCCGAAGCGCTGGATGGACTCGGACGCCATCTTGGTGATGGACGACAGCTGCTCGGCGTTCGGCTCGGCGTTGACGTAGGTGTCGGTGATGAAGATATTGCCGGTCGGCAGGATCAGCGCGTTCATCGCGCTGGCCACCTTGTCTTCATTGGCGTAGCCGAGCACGTTCTCCAGGATGTCGAAGTGCTGGCGGTACGGGCCGTAGGTGCCGCAGATCAGCGCGTCGGCGTCGCCGCGGCGCACCATCATCGCGCCGATCAGCGTGGTGTTGCCGATCACGCGGCGGCGGGCCTGTTCCTGCGACACGCCCTTGCGCTTCATCAGCTGGTAGTAGTCCTGCCAGTAGGTGTTGAAGCGCGGGTCGGACTCGTTGTTGACCAGTTCGAAGTCGACGCCCGGGCGCAGTTTCAGGCCCAGTTTCTCGATGCGCTTCTCGATCACGCTGGGGCGGCCCACCAGGATCGGCTTGGCCAGGCCCTGGGTGACGATTTCCTGGGTGGCGTGCAGCACGCGCTCGTCCTCGCCCTCGGTCAGCACCACGCGCTTCGGGTCCTTCTTGGCCTGGGCGAACACCGGCTTCATGAACAAGTTGGTCTTGTACACGAACTGGGCCAGTTGGTCGGCGTAGGCGTCGAAATCTTCGATCGGACGGGTGGCGACGCCGGAATCCATCGCGGCCTTGGCCACGGCCGGGGCGATCTTGACGATCAGGCGCGGATCGAACGGCTTGGGAATCACGTATTCGGGGCCGAAGGACAGTTCCTGGTCGCCGTAGGCGGTGGCCACCACGTCGTTTTGCTCGGCCATCGCCAGATCGGCGATCGCGCGCACGGTGGCCAGCTTCATCTCTTCATTGATGGTGGTGGCGCCCACGTCCAGCGCGCCGCGGAAGATGAAGGGGAAGCACAGCACGTTGTTGACCTGGTTCGGGAAGTCCGAGCGGCCGGTGCCGATGATGGCGTCCGGGCGCACTTCCTTGACCAGCGGCGGCAGGATTTCCGGTTCCGGGTTGGCCATGGCCAGGATCAGCGGATCGCGGGCCATGGACTTGACCATGTCTTGCGACACCAGGCGCGGGCCGGACAGGCCCATGAAGATGTCGGAGCCGGCCATCGCGTCGGCCAGCTTGCGCCAGCCGTTGTCCTTGATGGCGTAACGCAGCTTGGACTCGTCCAGCTTCTCGTCGCGGCCGATGAAGACCACGCCCTTGGAGTCGCAGATGGTGATGTTTTCGCGCTTCACGCCCAGCGCCACCAGCAGGTCCAGGCAGGCGATGGCGGCGGCGCCGGCGCCGGAGGCCACCACGCGCACTTCGCCGATTTCCTTCTTCACCAGGCGCAGGCCGTTCAGCACCGCGGCGGCGGCGACGATGGCGGTGCCGTGCTGGTCGTCGTGGAACACCGGGATGCCCATGCGCTCGCGGCACTTCTTCTCGATGTAGAAGCACTCCGGCGCCTTGATGTCTTCCAGGTTGATGCCGCCGAAGGTCGGCTCCAGCGAGCAGATGATGTCCACCAGCTTGTCAGGATCCAGCTCGTTGACTTCGATGTCGAACACGTCGATGCCGGCGAATTTTTTGAACAATACGCCTTTGCCTTCCATCACCGGCTTGCTGGCCAGCGCGCCGATGTTGCCCAGGCCCAGCACCGCGGTGCCGTTGGAGATCACGGCCACCAAGTTGCCGCGCGCGGTGTACTTGTAGGCGTTGAGCGGGTCTTCGACGATGGCGTCGCACGGGGCGGCCACGCCGGGGGAGTAGGCCAGTGCCAGATCGCGCTGGGTGGTCAGCGGCTTGGTCGGGGCAACCTGAATCTTGCCCGGTGTCGGGAACTGGTGAAACTCCAGTGCGCTTTGGCGCAATTGCTCGTCCATTCGCAGGCTCCTGATTGAGAGATGTTCTTTTATGTTGGTAAGGGAGAATCAGCCTCGCATTATAAGACTTATGCCAGGCCCGGGCTATGCCGTGTCGGACAAAAGCCGCGACGGGCAAAGCCCATCGCGGCGGCATGTCGTCTGACGCGGGAAGCTCAATTCATCATGCCGAGCATCCGCGGCAGCCACAGCGAGATTTCCGGGATGAAGGTGACGGCCAGCAGGAAGCCCAGCATGGTCAGCAGCCACGGCCACACCGCCACCGTCAGCTCGGTGATCCCCATCTTGGTGATCCCAGACGCGACGTAAAGGTTCAATCCCACCGGTGGATGGCACATGCCTACTTCCATGTTGACCGCGATCAGTATGCCGAAGTGCACCGGGTTGACGCCCAGCTTCACCGCCACCGGATACAGGATGGGCGCCATGATCAGCACGATGGCCGACGGGTCCATGAAGTTGCCGGCCGCCAGCAGCAGGATGTTGGTCAGCAGCAGGAAGGCGACGATGCCGAAGCCCTGGCTGGCCATCCAGGCCGCCATGGTCTGCGGAATCTGCTCGGACGCCATCAGGAAGGAAAACAGCACCGCGTTGGTGATGATGTAGAGCAGCATCGCGCTCATCGACGCGGCGTTGATCAGCACCTTGGGCACGTCCGGCAGCTTCATGTCCTTGTAGACGAACACCGCGATCACGAAGGCGTACACCGCGGCCATCGCCGCCGCCTCGGTGGGGGTGAATACCCCGCTGTAGATGCCGCCTATCACCAGCACGATCAGCAGCAGGCCCCACACGCAGTCGCGGAACGCGCTCCAGCGCTCGCCCCAGCTGGCCTTGGGCAGGCGCGGATAGTCGAACTTCTTGGCGCGGAACCAGGTGGTCATGCCCAATAGAAAGGACAGGCACAGGCCGGGCAGCACGCCGGCAATGAACAACTGGCCGACCGAGGCGGTGGAGACCGCGTTGCCATCCGGGCCGGTGACGCTCATGCCGGCGGTGGCGATGCTGAACATCACCAGGTTGATCGACGGCGGAAACAGGATGCCCAGCGCGCCGGAAGTGGTGATCACGCCGGCGCCGAAGCGGGCCGGATAGCCCTGTTTCAGCATCGCCGGCAGGATGATGGAGCCGACGGCGACGACGGTGGCGACCGAGGAGCCGGTGATGGCGGCGAACAAGGCGCAGGACACCACGCCGGCGAGGCCGAGGCCGCCGTACCAGTGGCCGACCAGGGTGGTGGCGAAGCGTATCATCCGCCGCGCCACGCCGCCGTGCATCAGGAAGTTGCCGGCCAGGATGAAGAAGGGGATCGCCATGATCTCGAACTTCTCGATGCCGGTGAACAGCTTGAGCGCGACGGAGGTGATCGGCACGTCGGTCATGGTGAACAGGAAGGTGAGGACGGTCAGGCCCAGCGAGATGGAGATCGGCATGCCGGTCAGCATCAGCGCCAGCAGCAGGCCGAAGATGATCAGGGCGCTCATGGACGGCCTCCGTGATGCATGTCGTGCGGGTGAAGGTTGTCCAGCGTGTCGTCGCCTTCGATGCCGTCGACGTGGCCGTGGTCATGCTTGGGCAGATTGCCGGTCTTGACGAAGTTCCAGGCCACCTGCAGGAAGCGGAAGCACATCAGCGTGGAGCCGGCCGGGATGGCCAGATAGACCAGCCACATCGGCGCTTCCAGGTCGGGCGAGGTCTGGTCGGTGTGGGCGATGTTCCAGACGAAATCGCCGCCCATCACGGCGACGGCGCCGGTGAATAGCGCGCCGGCCAGGAGGCCGAATACGATGAAGCGGCCGCGGGTTTTGTCGGGCAGCCGGTTGATCAGCACGTCGACGCCGACGTGGATGCCGGTGCGCACGCCGTAGGCGGCGCCGAACTTGGCCATCCAGACGAACAGGTAGACGGTGAGTTCTTGCGCCCACGCCAGATTGATGTGGGCGAGATAGGGTTGAAGAGCGGGAATGCCAGAGCCGTAGCGGTGCAGCACGGCTACGAAAGTGATCAGGGTGGCGGCACCCATCAGACAGGCAATCATCCACTCCTCGAGGCGGTCGAGGAATTTCAGCATGGCGGGATTTCCTATGCGCGCAGCGCAGCCGCGCATCGGACGATGCGCGGCCGTCGGCCTATGTTACTTGCCGGGGTTGAAACCGGTTTCTTTATAAATCTGCTTTAGCAGATCGGGACCGATGCGGGAAGCCATTTTCTGGTGCACCGGCAGCAGCGCTTTCTTGAACGCGTCGCGCTCCTGCGGCGTGGGGACGTAGACCTTGGTCTTGCCGGACGCCTTGATCGCCGCCACGGCCTTGTCGTTTTCTTCCTTGGCGATCTTGTTGGCGTAGACGGTGGCGTCCTGCACCGCGCTGTCCAGCTGGGCGCGGACGTCGGCCGGCAAACCGTCCCAGAACTTCTTGTTGACGATCAGCGCGTAGCCGAGGAAGCCGTGCTGGGTCAGCGTCAGGTTCTTCTGCACCTCGTAGGCCTTGCTGGTGTACAGGTTGGACGCTTCCAGCTCGGTGCCGTCCACCACGCCGGTCTGCAGCGCCTGGTAGACCTCGGAGAAGGCCATCACCTGGGGCAACGCGCCCAGGGTGCGCATTTCTTCCTCCAGCACCTTGGACGACTGGATGCGGATCTTCATGCCCTTGATGTCGGCCGGGGACTTGATCGGCTTGTTGGCCGAGAAATTCTTGAAGCCGTTGTCCCAGTAGGCCAGGCCCTTGATGCCCTTGCCCTCCAGCTTGCCCAGCAATTGCTTGCCGAGCGGACCGTGCATCACCTTGTTGACCTGGTCGTAGTTGTCGAACACATAGGGCAGGTCGAAGACTTCGAACTCCTTCACGCCCAGCGGGCCGAACTTGGCCAGGCTGGGGGCCAGCATCTGTACCGCGCCCAGCTGCAGCGCCTCCAGCTCTTCCTTATCCTTGTACAACTGGCTGTTGGGGTAAACCTGGACCTTCACCTTGCCGTGGGTGCGTTGTTCGGCCAGCTTCTTGAAGTATTCGGCGGCTTTGCCCTTGGGGGTGTCCGGCGACACCACGTGGCTGAATTTGATGACGATCTCGCCGGCAGCCTGGGCGAATCCGGAGAGGGCGAGGCTGGCGCAGACGGCCAGCGCTGCATGCTTCAGTTTCATGTAGGGATCTCCATCCATTTGTAGCGTTGTAGTGTCAGACCCGGCTTATGCCGGTTGTTGTTGTCGATAAAGTAGAAGCTCTAGGGTGGTTTGGCCATTAGGGAATTCCAGAACATGGGCATGTCCCCCGCCGATGCGCGGGCGCGGTATGATCGGCGGAGTGTCATTGTCCGGTTGTCCGCCATGCCCCCATCCCACTCCCGCATCCGCCGCATTCCCCATCAGCTGTGGCTGGGCGCCAGCCTGGCCTTGCTGGCGCTGCTGCTGGCCTTGTGCAGCCTCAGCTATCTGGTGTACCGCGACTGGCGGGACGAGCAGCAGGACAATCTGATTCAGGAAGTGCTGTGGCTGGAGCAGTCGCTGCGCATGCACTTGGAGGCGCATCAGGAATGGGGCGACGCGCTGGCGCGGGACATCGCCGCCGGCAAGGTGGACAGCCGGCGCTTCGCCCAGCTGGCGGCGTTCTACCTGCGCGAGAATCCGGAACTGGTGACGCTGGAAAGAATCGGCATCGACCGCCAGGTGGAATGGGACCCGCACGGCCTGCGTCGCGACGAGCGGCAGTTGGGGCTGCCGGAGTACGACGCGATGTGGCGCGCCGGACGCCTGCTGCGCAACAGTTACGGCGCGCCCTACCAGGGGCAGGACGGCAAGTACCGCTTCGACCTGGCGATTCCCATCGTCCATGACGGCCGGCTGTTGGGCGGGCTGCGCTTGTCCTATCAGCTGGACGCGCTGCTGTACCACCAGGTGCCGTGGTGGATCGCCTCCAAGAACTACATCAGCATCATCGATCTGGGCGGCAAGACGCTGGCGCAGAAGTTCGACGCCGCCGAGCAGCCGGGCAACATCTCGCACCAGACCAGCTTCGATCCGCCCGGTTACGGCCTCTACCTGCGCGCGGTCAGTTACCGCAGCGGCCTGGGCCTGACGCTGCCGGTGCTGACGGTGGTGATCGCGCTGCTGCTGCTGACCCTGCTGTACGCGGTGTGGCGCATCCGCCGCCACATGCGCGAGCGCCTGCTGGCTGAACAGCGGCTGGCCAAGGAGGTGTCGCTAAGGCAGGCGATAGAGGATTCGATGAAAAGCGGCCTGGTGGCGATCGGCCTGGAGGGAGAGATCGTCCGCGTCAACCGCGCCTTCTGCGACATGCTGGGCTTCGCGCCGGAGGAGCTGGTGGGCAGCCACCCGCCGCATCCGTTCTGGCCGGCCGACCAGCACGGCGTGCTGTCCGACGCGATGGACGCCGTGCGCGACAACCGCCAGCCGGAGCAGGGCTTCGAGCTGACCTTGATGCGCAAGCGCGGCGACACCTTGGTGGTAAGGCTGTTCGCCACGCCGTTGGTGGAGGAGGACGGCGGCCAGCGCGGCTGGATCGCCTCTATGTTCGACATCACCGAGCGCCAGCGCCAGCGCAAGGAAATGGACGCCGCCCACAGCCGCTTCCTCACCGTGCTGAATGGTCTGGCCGCCGGGGTGTGCGTGGTGGATGAAGGCAGCGCCCAGCTGCTGTACGCCAATCCCGGCTTCGCCGAATTGTGGCAAGTGGGCGATGCCGACGCGCCGTGCTGCGTGTTGCTGCCGGGCTTGAAGGCCGGCGAGGGAGAGGATATCGGCCAGGAGTTCATCGTCACCGGCGAACGCTGCCTGCTGATCCGCCGCCGCCGCATCGAATGGGTGAACGGCGAGGCGGCCTGGCTGGCGATACTCAGCGACGTCACCGCCGACCGCCGGCGCGAAGAGCGCGAGCAGGCGCAGCAGGAGCGCTTTCAGAACACCGCCAGGCTGATCGCGATGGGTGAGATGGCGTCCACGCTGGCGCATGAGCTGAACCAGCCGCTGACCGCGATCCACACCTACGCCGCCGGCGTCAGCCGCCGCCTGCCGGAAGAGCTGGCGCTGCCGGCCGGCGTGCGCGACGCCATCCACGCCATCGCCGAGCAATCCCGGCGCGCGGCGCAGATCGTCAGCAGCATCCGCGCCTTCGTCAAAAAGCACGAGCCGCAACTGGAGCGGGTGGACCCGGCGCGGGTGGTGCAGCGCGCGCTGGGCCTGGCCGAGCCGCTGGCCGCCAAGAACGCCGTAGGACTGCAGCTGGCAGCCGACCGCCGCCCCTGCCGGGTGGACATGGACCCGGTGCTGATCGAGCAGGTGCTGCTCAATCTGATGAAGAACGCGATCGAGGCGCTGGTGGAGGCGGGCACGCCGCGCCCGGGGGTGGAGCTGCACACCTGCGTGGAAAACGGCAAATGGCGGGTGGAGGTGGTGGACAACGGTCCCGGTCTGGCCGCCGGCATGCAGGACAACCTGTTCACGCCGTTCTACTCCACCAAGCCGGAGGGGATGGGCATCGGCCTCAATATCTGCCGCTCCATCGTGGAATTCCACCGCGGCGAATTCGGCGCCGTCAGCAGTCGGGAAGGCGGCTGCGTATTCTGGTTCAGCCTGCCGCTGGCCGGCGCGGAAGAGGGGTGAGGCAGGGGCTGGCCAAGCGAAATGCCGTTGTGCTAGGATGCTTTGCGATGGGCCGATAGCTCAGTTGGGAGAGCGCTGCGTTCGCAATGCAGAGGTCGGGAGTTCGATCCTCCTTCGGTCCACCAGAATTCATGCGACGGGAAGCATAAGTTGGCCGAAACGGCCAGCTTATGTTTCGCGTTTCTAGCTACTGCTCATTGACCTAGCGGCGGTGTGCGCGGCGGGATAATGCGCTTGTTGCCGGTGGCTTCAAATGCGCCAGCGAAGCGCAGCAGCGCGTTGTCATCATAGGCGCGCCCGGCAAAAGTCAGCCCCACCGGCATGCCGATATCGGCCATCACCCCCATCGGTACGGTAACCGTCGGGACGCCAAGATGGCGGATGGCGAGGTTGCCATTGGCTACCCAGATGCCGTTGCTCCAGGCGATGTCGGCGGAGCTCGGATTGACGTCCGCATCAGCCGGGCCGACGTCGGCCACGGTGGGGAACAGCACCGCGTCCAGCTTCAGCGCATCCATCCAGTCTTCCAGATCCAGCTTGCGGGTCATTTCCAGACCATGCAGACCATCCGGCACGCTTTCAATCCGGTCATAGGGCTTGAGGCCCCGCTTGGCCATGTTGACGTATTCGTCCATGCCGGCGGCCAGATCGCCTTCGCGGTTGGGCAAGGTGCCCGGATCGTGCGGGAAGATCTTCGGACCATCCGCGTCAGCCAGTTTGCTGAGCTTGGGGTCGCCGTTGGCGCGCAGGAACTCATCGAAAGCCCAGCCGGACAGCTCCCACAGCTCGTCATTGAGGAACTCAGGCGAGACGATGCCGCGGTTGAATACGGTGGGCGCGCCGGGACGATCGCCTTCGCAGTTGGAAACCAGCGGAAAATCCACTTCGATGACTTCGGCTCCGGCGGCTTCCAGCGCCTGACGCGCGGCTTCCCAGAGATCGATCACCGACGCGCGGGTATGGATGCGCTGTCCGGTCGGGCCGCCGATGCCAGGCGTCTCGCTGGTGCCGGCCAGCTCGTCCTTGTTGATGTACATGCGTGGTATGCCAAAGCGCTTGCCTTTGAGCATGTCGGGCTGAGCCAGCAGGCCGGGATAGGAATCTGGCCGGACCTCGGAGGCTTTGGGAATCTTCACCCACGGCTGCAGGCGCCATAGGTCGCCACGGCTGATCGGGTCGTCCGCGACGATGACGTCGAGCACTTCGAGCAAGTCCGCCATGGTGCGGGCGTACGGCACGACAACGTCCATGGTCGGTGTCAATGGCCAGTTGCCGCGTACCGAGATGACCCCGCGGGACGGCGTGTAGGCGCACAGGCCATTGTTCGAGGCCGGGCCGCGGCCACTCGACCAGGTCTCCTCAGCCATGCCGAAGGCGGCGAAGCTGGCGGCCGTAGCGGTGCCGGCGCCATTGGAAGAGCCGGAGGCGAACGGCGCCGTCAGGTAGTTGGCGTTGTAGGGGCTTTCGGCGCGACCGTAGCAGCCGCGCTGCATGCCGCCATTGGCCATGGGCGGCATATTGGTCTTGCCCAGGCAGATGGCGCCGGCTGCGCGCAGGCGCGCGATGGTGAAGGCATCGTGTTGGGCTACCAGATCCTTGAACGCCGGGCTGCCTGAAGCGGCGGTCAGCCCCTTCACCAGATAGCTGTCCTTGGCGGTATAGGGGATGCCGTCCAGCGGGCTTAGCGTTTCGCCGCGGGCGCGACGGGCATCGGATGCCTCGGCTTCCTGGATCGCATCCGGATTGCGCACCACCACCGCATTGAGCCTGGTCTCCGTCGCGGGGCCATCGTAGGCCTCTATCCGGGCCAGATAGGCCTTGACCAGTTCAACCGCTGTCGTACGCCCGGATTCGAGCGCCGCGCGCAGCTCGGCAATGGATAGCTCGGTAACCTCGATCATGCTACTACCTCCACTAAGAAGACGGATTTCACGCCCATCGCGGTGACCGTTTCCTGCAGGCGCAGGCGGGTCAGCGTGCTCAGAACCTGTTCAAAGTCTGCTGCGCTTCGGCGATACGGCGTTGAAAACAAGCTAAAAATGCTCATGTACAACTTGTACATTCCGCTTTTTCGCTCGTTTTCGCCTTGTCTCGCTCTTGCTCGCGAGACTTTGAACAGGTTCTCAGGCGCCGCACGGTAGCCGGCGCGCGCATGGGCTGTTCTGCAATATGGCGGCTAATCTACAAGAGATAGCGTCATGCGGGAAAATGATTCATTTTGATGCGCTCATTCATGCAGCGAATACCGGGGCCGCATCATCGGACTCGATGAGGCTGCGCATCAAATCGCGCAGCCAGTGCAGCGCAGGATTGCTATCCTGTACTGGGTGCCAGATGCAGTTAAGGTGGTAGCCTGGCAACTCTTCCGGCAACGCCACCATCTTCAACGGCCAGTAGCCCGCTATCATCGCCGCTACTTTCTTGGGCAGGATAAACAAATGATCGGTGTTGCTGACGATGGCGGCTGCAGCCATATAGCTTTGGCTGTGCACCGAAATCTTGCGCTGCAAGCCGCGCTCGGCAAGAAAATCATCCATTGGCGACCCCAGATTGCCCAGCGGCGCGTGGAAGACATGCGGCAAGGCAATCAGATCCGATAGTGTCAGTCTGTCGTTCTGGAGAGGGTGGTCATGGCGCAAGATGCCGATCAGCGGCTCGTTCAGCCAGGTTTCCCGGCACAGATAGCTGGGGATGGACATGTATTCGTCAAAACCCAGCAGGAAGTCGATTTCACCGTCGGCAAGCGCCAGTTCCGGAATGTCTTCGCGCAGGATGGTGATGTCGATATGAACGTTAGGCGCTACCTCCGCCAGTTTTTTCACCAGTGGCGGAATCAGCACGCACTCTACATAATCCGTGGTGCACAGGGTGAAGCGGCGCGCCGATGTGGCTGGGTCAAAGGCCTCCGGCTGGCTGAAATGGCTTTGCAGCAGGCTGAGCGCCTGATGGACGCCCTGTTGCAGATAGAGCGCTTTTTGTGTCGGCAGCATGCCATGCGGCGAGCGCACCAGCAGCGGGTCGTCGAAGAAGGTCCGCAAGCGATTGAGCGAGTGGCTCATCGCCGGCTGGCTGACAAACAGTTTCTCTGCCGCCCGTGTGACACTGCGCAAGCTGATCAGGGCATCCAGCGCCAGCAGCAGGTTCAGATCCAGTTGATGCAGTTTCACATCATTCACCGTATTTATGAAAGTATTCGTATTGTTCATTTGCTGAATAGTTTGGCTCTCCCTAGACTGCGTCTGTCAATCACTTCCTCGTGCATGGCAGAAAAAACGGGTCATCACGTCCCCCTGGCCTGGTGCCGCTGCGACTGGCCGAGCCAACCCAGCCCGTCCTCTGAACATGCACGATGTTTTGAATACTTCTGATGGCATCAATCAAGTCATGGTGATCAAAATGCACAGCAAAACGCTCAACAGCCTACCCGCCGCCGACGGCTTTCATATGCCTGCCGAGTGGGCCCCGCAGCAGGCGGTATGGATGATCTGGCCGCAGCGTCCGGATAACTGGCGCCATGCCGGCCGCGAAGCGCAACAGACCTTCGCCGCCATCGCCAAGGCCATTGCGGCGGCCACCCCGGTCTTCATGGCGGTGCCGCAAGCATGCATGGCCGAGGCCCGCGCGGTGATGCCATCCGAAGTGACGCTGGTGGAAATGAATAGCGATGACTGCTGGATGCGCGACAGCGGCCCGACCGTGGTCATCGACAAGACAGGCAATGCGCGCGGCGTGGACTGGCAGTTCAATGCCTGGGGCGGCCTCAATGGCGGGCTGTACCATCCTTGGGATCAGGATAGTGAAGTTGCGAGCCAGGTGTTGGCCCAGCATGGCTTTGATCGCTACGCAGCCCCGCTGGTGCTGGAAGGCGGCTCGATTCATGTCGACGGCGAAGGCACGCTGCTCACCACCGCCGAGTGCCTGCTCAACCCCAACCGCAACCCGCACTTGTCCCAGGCCCAGATTGAAGCCTTGTTGTCCGAATATCTGGACGTGAGCCACTTCATCTGGCTGCCGGAAGGCGTGTTCATGGATGAAACCGACGGCCATATCGACAATATGTGCTGCTTTGCCCGCCCGGGTGAGGTGGTGCTGCATTGGGTCGACGATGAGCAGGATCCGCAGTATCCGCGTTCGCAGGCCGCCTACGAAGTGCTGTCCAAAGCGCGCGACGCCAAGGGCCGCCCGCTCAAGATTCACAAGATGCTGGCCCCGGGCCCCTTGTTCTATGAGCAGGAGGAAACGGCCGGCGTGGTGGCTAGCGGGCAGGCAGTGCCACGCGAGGTTGGCGAGCGCATGGCTGCTTCTTATGTCAATTTCCTGATCAGCAACGGACAGATTATTTTCCCGCTGCTGGATGAGCGCACCGATGCCGCGGCAGCCAGCCGATTGCAGGAGATCTTCCCTGAATACCGAATAGTCGGCGTCCCGGCACGCGAGGTGCTGCTTGGTGGCGGCAATATTCACTGCATAACCCAGCAGATTCCGGCAGGAAAGGCTGGCTGAGGCGCTATCGTACACGGCGGGTGAATTCCCGCCGTTTCTGTTTGCCATGGGCCTAGCTTGCGCAGTGTGCGATCAGTTTATGGTTCCCAAGTGCGGCCAGCTTATACTTCCCGTTTCGCGTTTCTAGCCATTCCGCCGTCCCAAATTCATTCCGTTTGCCTCCCTCCCCATCCCTTAAGAGCGTTGCACAGCAAGGCTTTCCGCGTTTGAAACGCCGTTCCTGTTCTTGGCCAGCTTATGGGTGAACGCTGTCGACTTTGGCCCGCCGGGGAAACAGGGCTAGCGCGTTGCGGTGGTTGATCGCGGCATGCTCCGCCGGAGACAGTTCAGCGCATGCGTCCAGCTGGGCGGTGAACGAAGCCCCAACCGATGCCGGCGCGTAGGGGTAGTCGCTGCCGTACAGGATGCGGCCGGCGCCGGCGAAGGCGGTCAGGCTGGGAAGGGCCGCCGGGCTGGAGGCCAGCGCGGTGTCGAAATAGAAGCGCTGGAACAGGCGCAGCAATTCCTCGGTCGCCGGGACATCATTGCGCACGCCCTGGGCCAGTTCGGCGAAGCGATGGGACGCGTACGGCAGAAAGCCGCCGGCATGGGACAGGATGACGTTCACGTCCGGATGGCGCGCCAACGTGCCGTTCAGCACCATCTGCACCGCGGTGCGGGTGGTGTCGAAGGGATAGTCCACCAGCGGGCTGGGCATGCCGGCGATGGCGTCGATGGCGGGTTTGCCCGGATGGATGAACACGGTGGCGCGGCGGCGGTTCAGTTCGGCCCAGACCGGCTCGAATGCCGGATCGCCCAGGTATTGGCCGCGGTAGTTGCTGAGCAGAACCACGCCATCCGCTTTCAATGCGTCAAAGGCAAATTCGATCTCCCGCAGCGAGCCTTCGATGTCCGGCAGCGGCACGGTGGCGAAATTGCCGAAGCGGTCCGGACGGTGTTCCACCAGGCCGGCGGTGTATTCATTGACGCGGCGGGCCATGTCCCGCTTGGACTGGCCGGACCAGCCCTGCACGCCGGGGGCGGTCAGCGACAACACGCCGGTGGCGATGCCCTGGCTGTCCATGAAGGCGATGGCGCTCTGCGGGCTCCATTCCGGGCTTTTCCAGCCGGAAGGGTCGCCGCCGTGGGCGGGCAGGGCTTCAGCCCAGAATGGGGGGACGACATGCTGATGGACATCGATGCGTTGAGTAGCGGTCATGGTGTGGCTCCTGATTCATGGCGCTGCGGCGCGGCGTCTGAAGCTCAGAGTAGGCGCGCTTGAAAAATCACTCCAATAGATTAAATTTCAAAATTGATCATTTTTAGTGATGAGTTTGGGCGCATGGAATTACGCCATTTACGCTATTTCCTGGCGGTTGCCGACGAGGGCCATTTCGGCCGGGCCGCCGAAAAGCTGCATATCGTCCAGCCGGCCTTGAGCGCCCAGATCCGATCGTTGGAAGAGGAACTGGGCGTGACCTTGTTCGTGCGCAGCACGCGCAAGGTGGAATTGTCCGACGCCGGACGGATTCTGCTGATCGAGGCGAGGCGCACGGTGGAGCAGGCCGAGCGAGCCAAGAGCGTGATGCGCCGCGCAGCGCGCGGCGAAACCGGCGTGGTGAGGATAGGTTTTGTCGGCAATGCCGTGGCGGCGGGACGTTTGTCGGATGATTTGCTGGCCTTCCATGCGGCCTGGCCGGATGTGGCGGTGGAGTTGCATGAAATGGCGCCGGCGGCGCAGTTGGAGGCGCTTCTGGCCGGGCGGCTGGATGTCGGCTATTGCCCGCAACTGGGTCATTCGCTTCCAGCCGGTTTGCAGGCCAGGCCAGCGGGTAGCTGGCATTGGGAGGTGGCGATGGGGGAGCAGCATCCCTTGGCGGCCCGCCGGATATTGCGAGCGGTCGATTTGCGGGAGCAGCCGTTCATCGTTTACGCCGCCGATGGCGACGATGAGGGCCAGTTGCCGATGTTGCGCCGGCTATTGGGCGGCGAACCGCGCATCGCCTACAAAGTGGGCAGCACCATGTCGGTGCTGGCCTTGGCGGCGGCGGGCTTGGGCCTGGCCCTGGTGCCAGCGCCGGTGCGCAAAATGGCGGTGCCTAATCTTGTTTATCGCCGATTGGCTGAGCGCTCGCCGCTGGTGTCGGAATTGGCGGCGATCAGCCGGGCGGGGGGCGAATGGGGCGCGGCGCAGCGCTATCTGGACATGTTGAATGGCTGAGTATGCGCGGAGTTAGTCAAGGCTGCCTGGCCTCGTCCATGGCAATCGTTTTGACGGTGGCTCGATGATGATCGCGCTGCAGCTGCCGCTGCCGCTGCCGCTGCCGCTGCCATGGTTGCTGCCGGATCGACGGGCGATGCCGGATTCACTGGCTGACCGATAAACAGTTCGTCGACGCGGTGGCGGTTGCCATGATCACGCCGGGGCCGATGGTGATCACCACCGGCTTCGCCGGCTACCTGATGGCTGGCCACTTTTCTGCCGTGCTATCTGATTACGGTGTTGGCCGCGCCGCATTTCAAGAAGCACGGCAAACGGCCGGGGCTGGCCGCTTTCGTAAACGGCATCACCGCGGCGGCCATCGGCGCGATCGCCAGCTCGTTGGCGGTGCTGGCGCAGCGTTCGCTGATCGATTTGCCCACCGTATTGCTGGCGATTGCGGCCGCGGCTTTGTTATGGAAGCTGAAGAGGCTGCCTGAACCGGTGATTGTCGCCGGCGCGGCGCTGCTTGGCGTTGCGCTCTTTTTCGCCTGGGGTTCCGGAAACCGGCGCTTGGCGCAGCCGCGGGGGACGCCGATGCGCTTCAGGATGCGGCAGGCCGGCTTCCCTGTACCGGTGGCGTCAAGCGGGCGAGGCCATCATCATCCCGCCAGCTTCACTGCCAGTTCCGCCAACCGCTTCCCCTGGGCCAAGGCCAGCGCCTTCTCATGCTCGCTGATCGGCCGGTCGCTCTGCGGCCCGGCCAGATGGCTGACGCCGTACGGCGTGCCGCCGGTCTGGGTGGCGAGCAGCGCGGCTTCGGAATAGGGCAGGCCGGCGATCACCATGCCGTGGTGCAGCAGCGGGATCATCATGGTCAGCAGCGTGGCTTCCTGGCCGCCGTGCAGCGAGGAGGTGCTGGTGAACACGCAGGCCGGCTTGCCGGACAGCGCGCCCTGCATCCATTCGCCGTTGGTGCCGTCCAGGAAGTACTTCATCGCCGACGCCATATTGCCGAAGCGGGTGGGGCTGCCCAGCGCCAGGCCGGCGCAATCGATCAAGTCCTGCCGCTCGACGTAAGGCGCGCCGCCGTCGGGGATGGCCGGCTCGACCGCCTCGCATACCGAGGAGACCTTGGGCACGGTGCGCAGCCGCGCCTGGCAACCGGGCACGCCGTCCACGCCGCGGGCGATCAGCCGCGCCAGTTCGCGGGTGGCGCCGTGCTGGCTGTAATACAGCACCAGAATATCTAGCATGATGACCTCTATATCGCATTTGATCGCCGCATGATAGGGCAAAGCGGCCTGCCTTGCCTCCCTTGCTTCGCGGCGGCTTTGGCATTACCTTTGCCGCCATGCAAGTTCAACGCCTAGAACCCTATTTCGGCTTCGCCCGCTTCATCTCGCGCCGCATGAGCTGCCTGCGCGTGCTGCAGGTGTCGGGCAGCCTGACCTTCACCACGCTGCTGGCGCTGGTGCCGCTGTTCACCATCGCGCTGTCGGTGATTTCGGCGTTTCCGGTGTTTTCCGACTACAGCACCCGCTTCAAGATCATGCTGCTGTCGACGCTGGTGCCGGAATTCGCCGGCAAGGTGATCACCGTCTACATGCGCCAGTTCGCCGACAACGCGGAAAAGCTCACCGCCGCCGGCATCGTGATGCTGGGCGTCACCGCGCTGATGCTGATGTCCACCATCGAACGCACCTTCAACGCGATCTGGGGCGTGCGCCGTGGCCGGCCGTGGCTGCAGCAGAGCATGGTGTACTGGACGGTGCTGACGCTGGGGCCGCTGGTGCTGGGCGGCAGCCTGCTGTCCTGGCGTTGGCTGTTCCGCGTCACCCGTTTCGAGAGAAACCTGCCGCTGCTGGCGGGGCTGGTGGAAACCGGCGGCACTATCGTGCTGACGGCGCTGGTGCTGGCGCTGCTATACCGCATCGTGCCCAACCGCTTCGTGCCCTTCCGCCACGCGGTGTGGGGCGCGCTGGTCACCGCGGTGCTGCTGGAGCTCACCAAGATGGGCTTCGGCTTCTACATCGGCCAGGTGGCCAGCTACCAGCTGGTGTACGGAGCTTTCGCCAGCATTCCGATCTTCCTGCTGTGGGTGTATTGCCTGTGGCTGGTGGTGCTGGCCGGCGCGGTGTTCACCTCGGCGCTGTCCTATTGGGAAGGCGGCGCGTGGCGCCGCCGCAACGAGCCGCACCGCCGCTTCCAGGACGCGCTGGAACTGTTGCTGCTGCTGGATGCCGCCCATGAGCGCGGCGAGGCGATGACGCCGCGCCAGCTGCGGGAGCAGGTGAAGGTGGGGTATGACGAACTGGGCCTGGTGCTGGACCGGCTGGCGCTGCGCGGCTATGTGCAAAAGGGCCACGGCGACGCCTGGGTGCTGATGCGGCGCGCGTCGGCTATCAATCTGTCGGACCTGTTCCAGCTCTTCGTCTACCGTCGCGACGCCAGCGGCGGCGACGCGCTGGATCAGACTCTGGCCGAGCTGCTGGGGCCGCTGACCGACCAGCTTCAGGCGGTGACCGTGGCCGACTTGGCGCGGCGGGTCGGCCGGAAATAATCGGCATTGTCGTAGAAGGCCGGGTTTTCGTTGTCCGGCCACCAGCCCGGGATGCCCAGAAGCGGCAACGGGCACAGCGCGCGCGGGCTGGCGAGAAAGCCGTCGTCGTCCAGCCGCGCGGCCAGTTCCGCGTCCAGCCTGTCCGCCTGTTCTTCGGCGAGCAGCTCGAAAAAGCCTGCCTCCACTTCCATGATCAGCGCCTTGCCGCACCAGCCCAAGTGCGGCGTCAGCCCGGTTTCCATCAGCGCGTGGCCCAGCGTGTGGGCGGCGATGCGCCGCCCCCAGTCGTCGCGGCGTTCGATGAACAGCTCGCGCCAGCGCATATCGTCCAGCAATTGGCCCAGTCGCGGATCGGCGACTGCCACGATGACTCCGCATTCGTCGAGCAGGGTGGCGGCGTCGCGCAGCGGGCCGCGCTTCGCCTCGCCGCGCGCGATCGCGCGGACGTGGCGGCGGTTCAGCGCCGCCTTGGCGCGCGGCCAGGCCAGCCAGGCCAGCGCGTTGAACCAGTCGTGCCAGTTTCGCGCGCGGCTGGGGACTTCGCCGGTCGCTCCGATATGCATCTCGTAATAGGCGTCCGGCTCCAGTTCGCAGACGAAGCGCAGGCCGGCCGGCAGCGGCGCGCCGGCGGCGCGGGCGCGGTCCCGCAGCGCATCGTAGCCAGCCTGGTCGGGCCAGTCGGCTAACGGAGGGACGAAGCGCCGCGCCGGGCGGTACAGCGGATGGGACAGGTAATCGGTATGCCAGCGGTTCACGGTCAAGCGGGGATGAGCGGTTGAAGCCGGCATTCTAGCCCGAATGGGCGGGCGCCGCGCCGCTGACGCGGTTGCGGCCGTCGCGTTTGGCCTGGTACAGCTGCTTGTCGGCGCGGCCCAGCACCTCGTCGATGTCGGTCTCGTCGGCGCGGCGCTCGGCGACGCCGATGCTGACGGTGTAGCCCAGCGGGCCGGTGACGGTGGCCAGCCTGGCGGAGGAAGCTAGGCCGCGCAGGCGCTCCGCCACCTGGCGCGCGTCGTCGAGGCCGGTGTCCGGCAGCACCGCGGCGAATTCCTCGCCGCCCAGGCGGCCGCACAGGTCGCTGGCGCGCAGCACTTCGCGGCAGACCTGGGAGAAATGGCGTATCACTTCGTCGCCGATGGCGTGGCCGTAGTGGTCGTTGATGTCCTTGAAGCGGTCCAGGTCCATCATCAGCACGCTCATCCGGCCGCCGTGCCGGCGGCTGCGCTCGATCTCGCGGTCGGCCAGCTCGATGAACTGGCGGCGGTTGTTCAGCTCGGTCAATCCGTCCTGGGTGGCCAGCCGGTACAGCTGCTTTTCGTGGCCGTCGCGCTGCAGCGCGATGGCGATGATGCGGGTGATGCGCTGGGCCAGCGCCAGTTCTTCCTGGGACGGGCTGCGCGGCTCGCGGTAGTAGGTGGCCAGCGTGCCCAGCAACTGGCGGTCGCTCGAGAAAATGGGCATCGACCAGCAGGCGCGCAGGCCGAACGGCTGCACCTTGTGCAGCGCGTGCGCCCACAGCGGGCTATTCAGGATGTCGTCGACGACGATGGTGCGCTTCCAATGGGCGGCGGTGCCGCAGGAGCCGACGCTGGGGCCGACCATCACGCGCTCGGACAGCTTGCGGTAGGCCGGCGGCAGGCTCAGGCCGGCGGCGAAGCGCAGCGACTGGCCGTTTTCTTCCAGCAGCAGCACGGCGCACATCGCGCCGGGCTGTTGCGACTCCATCATCTGGCAGATCTGTTCAAGGGTTTGCGGCAGCGGGTGGTTGCCGGCGATCATTTCCAGCACCTCGTTTTCCTCGGCCAGCAGCCGCTCGCCCTGGCGGGTGGCGGTGACGTCGCGATCCACCGACAGGATGGATTTGAGCATGCCTGCCTTGTCGAACTCGGGGAACAGGCGGATCTCGAAGATGTGGCGCTGCTGGCCGTGCTGCAGTTCCAGCTCGAAGCGGCGCGCCTCCCAGTTGTTGATCAGCAGCTGGCATTCCTGCTCGAAGCGGGCGCTGGCCTCGTTCGACCAGCCTTTCTCGCGCGGCGTCTTGCCCAGATGTTCTTCCAGCGGCAGTTCGGAGAAGCGGCTGACGCTGCGGTTGATGAACAGGCAGCGCAGTTCAAGATCGTAGCGGGCGATGATGTCTTCGGCGTTTTCCACCAGGGTGCGGAACTGCTGCTCGCGCTGCAGCATCGCGGCTTCGTCGTGCTTGCGCGAGGTGATCACGCGGCAGATCGCAGTCAACTGCTGCACCTTGCCGTTGCGCCAGCTGGGCTGCAAATTCATTTCCAGCCATTCCCAGTGGCCGCTGTGGTGGCGGATGCGCATTTCGTAGCCGGTTTCCGGCGTGCCCGGCGGATGCTGGAGCAGGTTGGAGAACAGCTGGCGGTCTTCGGGATGCAGCAGCATCAGCCAGCGGGCGCAGTTCATGCCGCGGGTATGGGCGGGCAGCCCCAGCAGCCGTTGCAGGGTGTGGACGCTGCCGCGCACGTATTGTTGCGCCAGATCGAATTCCAGCAATCCCAGGCAGGCATCTTGCAGGGTGGCGCGCGCCTTGCGCCGCTGATTCCGGCCGTGCAGCCACAGCGCGCCGCAGCACAGCGCGGCCAGCCAGCCGGTCTGGCCCAGCAGCAGCGCGCGCTGGTCGGCCGCCAGCGCGGACAGCAGCAGAGGCAGGCAGAGCAGGGCGGAAATGGCCGATTGGCGGACAAAGGTACGGGGGATCAAACTGCGCTCCACGGCGACGGCGGCGAATCGAAACGGGAATTTTGACATCAGCGAACCCTTGGCCCCCGTATGAGTCGGATTTGCCGCGGTTTAGCGTCGTATTTATGCAACAAATACAGTATGCTTGGACGATATTGGCGCGCCTGGCGCGCGGCGCGCGGACAAGGCGGCAATCGCCCCCTGGCATGGAGTGTGGCATGGAGTTTTTCCCGATATTTCTCAAGCTGCGGGAGCAGCGCTGCCTGGTGGTGGGCGGCGGAGAGGTGGCTTTGCGCAAGACCCGGCTGCTGTTGGCGGCCGGCGCTTCGTTGCGGGTGGTCGCGCCGGAGCTGGCGCCCGAGCTGGCCGACCTGGCCGAAAGCGGCGAGCTGGAGCATGTCTCCGGGCGCTACTCGCCCGCGTTGCTGGACGGCTTGCGGCTGGTGGTGGCCGCCACCGACGACGCCGAGGTCAACCGAGCCGTGGCGGCCGACGCCGAGGCGCGAGGCATCCTGGTTAACGTGGTGGACGACGCAGAAGCGTCGCGTTACATCAGCCCGGCGATCATCGACCGCTCGCCGCTGATGGTGGCGGTGGCCAGCGGCGGCAGCGTGCCGGTGCTGGCGCGCTCCATCCGCGCGCGGCTGGAAAGCCTGATCCCGGCCGGTTACGGCCGGCTGGCGCGCTTCGGTTCCTCGTTCCGCGACGCGGTCAAGGCGCGCTTTCCCGATGTCGACGCCCGCCGCCGCTTCTGGGAGACGGTGCTGGAAGGACCGCTTGCCGACGCGGTGATGAATGGCGACGAGGCGGCGGCGCGGGCCGAAATGGAAGCGCGCATCGCCGCCGGCGGCGCGGATCGCGCCGGCGCGGTCTATCTGGTGGGCGCCGGTCCCGGCAATCCCGACCTGTTGACCTTCCGCGCGCTGCGGCTGATGCAGCAGGCCGACGTGGTGCTGTACGACAAGCTGGTGGCGCCGGAACTGCTGGAACTGGTGCGGCGCGACGCCGAGCGGATCTATGTCGGCAAGGCGCGCGCCAACCACGCCTTGCCGCAGGACGACATCAACCAGTTGCTGGTGGATCTGGCGAAGCAAGGCAAGCGGGTGCTCAGGCTCAAGGGCGGCGATCCGTTCACCTTCGGCCGCGGCGGCGAGGAGATCGCCACGCTGGCCGAGCACGGCATCGCCTTCGAAGTGGTGCCCGGCATCACTTCCGCCAGCGGCGCGGCCGCCTATGCCGGCATCCCGCTGACCCACCGCGATTACGCGCAGTCGGTGACTTTCGTCACCGGCCACAAGCAGGACGGCTCCATAGACCTGGACTGGCAGGCGTTGACCCGCCCGCACCAGACTGTGGTGGTGTACATGGGCGTGTCCACCGCGGCAGAGCTGTGCCAGGCCTTCGTCGACAACGGCCGCGCGGCGGCCACGCCGGCGGCGGCGGTGGAGTGGGCCACTACCGAGCGCCAGCGCGCGGTGTGCGGCACTTTGGCCACGCTGCCGGGTCTGATGGCCTCGCACGGCATCGCGTCGCCGGCGCTGATCATCGTCGGAGAAGTGGTGGAATTGGCGGACAAGCTGGCCTGGTACCGCCGCAGCGAGAATTCAGCTGTTACAATTCAGGAAGATTGATTTCGCGGATGCGCGGCGCGCCGGTTTGTCCGGCGTCGCCGCGCGGTTCAAATCAAGCGGCCGGACGGGTTCTGGCCCATCAAATCGAAGACTCGGGCATGGTAGGTGTTCTGATAATTGCACATGGGGACCTGGGACGTAGCCTGGCGGATTGCGCCAAGCACATCCTGGGCCGAGAGCCGGATAATCTGGCGGTAATGGCTGTGGACAAAACCGAAGACCCGGAGCGCAAGCTGGCCGAGGCGCAGGGCCTGGTGGACGGGTTGGACGGCGGCGATGGCGTGGTGGTGCTGACCGACATGTACGGCGGCACTCCGTCCAATATCGCCAGCCGGCTGATCCGGCCGGGCCGCGTCGAGGCGGTGGCCGGCGCCAGCCTGCCGATGGTGGTGCGAGCGCTGTGCTACAGCAGCCAGCCGCTGGAAATCGTCGTCAGCAAGGCGATCACCGGCGGCCTGGAAGGCGTGCTTTATATAATCCCGGGGGAAGGTAATGCTGCGATCTGAAGTCGAAATCATCAACAAGCTGGGCCTGCACGCGCGCGCCTCGAGCAAGTTCACCCAGCTGGCCAGCCGTTACAAAAGCGATATTTTCATTTCCCGCAACAACCGCCGCGTCAACGGCAAGAGCATCATGGGCGTGATGATGCTGGCGGCGGCCAAGGGGGCCACGATCGAGCTGGAAATCAGCGGCGATGACGAACAACAGGCGCTGGAGGCGCTGACCGCGCTGATCAACAACCGCTTCGACGAAGCGGAGTGAGAGGCGAGGGGATGGGAGGCCGGATTTCCCCGGCTTTCAGGGAGCCCGCTTGAGGCTGTCGACCCGCATGCGCGTGCCGTCCGGGATGTGGGCGGCAGGCGACGGTCAGGCACCTTTCGGGCGGAGACAGCGGCAGGCACAGCACAATAACACCGGCCTGCCAGGGAGGGGGAAATGAGCATCATCCTGCACGGGGTAGCGATAGGCGGCGGCATCGCCATCGGCCGGGCCCACTTGATTTCGCGCAGCATGGACGATGTTGCGCATTATCTGCTGGAAGACGATGAGATTCCCGCGGAAAAGACGCGTTTCGACGAGGCGGTGAAGGCCACCCGCAAGGAGCTGGAGATGCTGTGGGGCAGCATCCCGGAGAACGCCCCGGCGGAGCTCGGCGCCTTCCTGTCGTTGCACATCATGCTGCTGGGCGATGTGACCATCTCGCGCGAGCCGCGAGAGATCATCGAAAAGCAGCGTTGCAACGCCGAGTGGGCGTTGAAGCTGCAGTGCGATCACCTGATCGAGCAGTTCGACGCGATCGAGGAAGACTACCTGCGCGAACGCAAGAACGACGTGCTGCAGGTGGTCGAGCGCATTTTCAAGAATCTGGACGGCGACGCGCCGCAGTTGCCGGCGCCGGAAGACCTGGTCGACGACCACATCCTGGTCGCGCACGACCTGTCGCCGGCCGATATGGTCTATTTCAAGGATTCCAACTTCGCCGCCTTCATCACTGACGTCGGCGGCGCCACCTCGCATACCGCCATCCTCGGCCGCAGCCTGGACTTGCCGTCGGTGATCGCGCTGCACCACTCGCGGGAGCTGATCCGCGAGGATGAGATGATCATCGTCGACGGCGAGCAGGGCGTGGTGATCATCAACCCGGACGCGCTGGTGCTGACCGAATACCGCCGCCGCCAGCGCGCCTGGCGCGGCGCGCGGCGCAAGCTGTCTTCCATCCGCAAATCCAACGCGGTGACCCGCGACGGCACGGTGATCGAACTCTTGGCCAATATCGAGCGGCCGCAGGATGTGGAGGAGGTGCGCGAGTCCGGCGTGGTGGGCATCGGCCTGTTCCGCAGCGAATTCCTGTTTCTGGGGCGCGACACGCTGCCCACCGAAGACGAGCAGTTCGAGGCCTACCGCCACGTGGCGACGGCGATGAAGGGCATGCCGGTCACCATCCGCACCATGGACCTGGGCGCGGACAAGAGCCCCAAGTGGCTGAACCACTGCCAGGCGGAGAACCCGGCGCTGGGGCTGACCGGTATCCGGCTGTGCCTGGCCGAGCCCTTGATGTTCCGCGCCCAGTTGCGCGCGCTGCTGCGCGCCTCGGTGCACGGCAAGATCCGCGTACTGTTTCCGATGCTGAACTCGCTGCCGGAGCTGAAGCAGGCGCTGGTCCAGTTCGAATACGCCAAAGAGGAACTGCGCGACGAGGGCATCGCCTACGCCGACGACGTCGAAGTGGGGGCGATGATAGAAATCCCTTCGGCGGCGCTGGTGGCCGGCAGCCTGGCCAAGCACGTCGATTTCCTGTCCATCGGCACCAACGACCTGATCCAGTACACGCTGGCCATCGACCGCAACGACGATACCGTCAGCCATCTGTACGATCCCATCCATCCGGCGGTGCTGAAGTTGATCCTGCACACCATCAAGACCGGCATCAAGGCCAACCTGCCGGTGTCTGTTTGCGGCGAGATGGCGGGCGACGCGCGCCTGACGCGGCTGCTGCTGGGCATGGGCCTGCGCAAGTTTTCGATGCATCCGGCCAATCTGTTGTCGGTCAAGCAGCGGGTGCTGACCAGCCATCTGGACGAGATCGCGCCGATTGCGACGCGCATGCTTAGATCAGAAGACCCTGATAAAATAGCCGATCTGTTGCAAATGCTGAATGCAGAGCCGGGTGTCTAACCCGGCTTTTTAGTTTCCGGATTTCGAGAGGTTTTTCCCCGCATGACACGCTTGGCCATCGTCCGTCAGAAATACAACCCCGCTGGCGGCGCCGAGCGCTTTGTGAGCCGCGCGCTGGCCGCTTTGCGCAATCAGGGCGCGCTGGAAGTATCGTTGATCGCGCGCCGTTGGGAGCCTGTCGAAGGCGTCAAAGCTTACCAGGTTGGCGGTTCCTATCTGGGCAATGTCTGGCGCGATTGGAGTTTTGCCCGGCAAGCCAGACGGATATGGTCGAGGGAGGGCTTCGATCTTGTCCAGTCGCATGAGCGCATTCCGGGTTGCGACATTTATCGGGCGGGAGACGGCGTCCACCGGCGCTGGCTGCAATTGCGGCGACAGGGCATGTCGGCATGGGGCCGGTTTGTATTGTGGTGCAACCCTTACCATCATTATATCCAGCGGGCTGAGGCCGAGATGTTCCATCACCCCCGTCTGAAGCGGGTGATCTGCAATTCTCAGATGGTAAAGCGGGAGATACAGCAATATTTTGGTCTGACCGATCAGCAGATCGTCGTCATTTACAACGGGGTGGACCTGCAGTCCTTCCATCCCCGCCTCCGCGCCGAGCATCGGCAGGCGATGCGCGGCAGGTGGGGCGTGCCCGACGATGCGCCGCTGCTGCTGTATGTCGGTTCGGGTTTCGAGCGTAAAGGCGTGGCGCGCGCCTTGAGGGCGTTGCGGGCTAATCAAGATGTATGGCTGATGGTGGTGGGGGGCGACAAACGGCTGGCTCGCTACCGCCAGTTGGCGCAAACGCTGGGCGTGAGCGCCAGAGTGGTTTTCGCTGGCGCGCAAGGCGAGGTGAAGCCGTTCTATGGCATGGCGGATGCCTTCATCCTGCCTACATTGTATGACCCCTTTCCCAATGTGTGCGTCGAGGCGTTTGCTTGCGGGCTGCCGGTCTTGACGACGCGCCAGTGCGGCGCGGCGGAGTTTGTCCGGCAGGGAGAGAACGGTTGGGCATCCGATGCTTTCGATGAAGAAGCGCTTGCCGGAAACGTGGCGGAATGGGCGTCAGCCCATCAGCGTTGGCCGGCTCTGGCGGAAGCGGCCCGATGCAGCGTCGAGGGGTTGAGCCTGGAGGCGATGGCGGAGCGAATGATGAACTGTTACCGGGATTTATTGTCGGTTAGCGATGTAGCTTGAAGAAAGGTTTATGAGTTGATGTTGCTAAGTATCATCATGCCGGCGCATAACGCTGCAGCGTATCTGGGGCGGACCTTGGAGGTGTTGGCGCGGCAAATGGCTGAGTTGGAGCAGGTTGAGGTGATCGCGATTAATGACGCGTCTACCGATGAAACGGCCAAGATACTTGAGGAGTTCGCGCGACCCCATCCCTGGTTGAAAACGATTTCGGTTGATTTCGCCAATGTCGGTTTGGCGCGCCAGGCCGGCGTGGGCCAGGCGGATGGACGATATGTGACCTTTCTCGACAGTGACGATGCTTTCTTATCGGGCGGCCTGGCCTGGATGGTGGATATGCTGCGGCGGCATGAGCCGGATTTGTTGATGACGCCGTTGCGGGAAACCGGCCAGCCCTTGGATGGGAGCGAGGCGGGAGGATTGTTTCGCGATGTGGCGCCGTTGTCGGTTCAGCAAGCTTGCGACCTATTTTGCGAGCATCAGAGTCTGCAAGGACACTTCGCAGGCAAGTGCGTGACTCGCCAGATTTTGCTGCAGCATGATCTGGCCGCCATGAAATGCTACGAAGACATGATGACGACGCCCCATTGGATCACCGAGGCGCAATCCATCGTATGGGGCGCGGCGCCTGTCTATGCCTATTACAAGCGTCCGGGCAGCCTGTCCGATCGCGGTCAGACATGGCGTTACGGCGAGGAATACATCAGGGCATTGCAGAGCATCGAGACCGCTTTTGCCGGGCGTATCGCCGCTTGGCAGACCGCGCATCTCTGGATCGGCTTTGCCAAAGATTTGCTTAAAACGCCTTCCGGGCGTCAATTCCTGAATGCGCAGCCCGCAGTCGCTGAAAAACTTCAGTCCATTTCGGTATGGAAGTATCTTGCGGCGAGACAGGTTTCCTGCAAATGGAAGCTGCGCTTTCTGCGGGTGCGATTGAGGCTGTGACAGCTTGATTCTGGCTGGCGCGAACGTATAAGTGATGGTCCGCTGAGTGGACATAAGGTATTCAATGATGAAGATTCTGGTGACCGGCGCCGCCGGTTTTATTGGCCGGGCCGTATGTGAAAAGCTGTTGGGGCGGGGGGATGTTCAGGTTGTCGGGATTGACAATCTGAACGATTACTATGCGGTCGAGCTCAAGCATGCGCGATTGGCGACTTTGCAGGGGCGGCCTGGTTTCAGCTTTTATCGGCAAGATATCGCGGACTGGCCCGCGATGGAGCGCTTGTTCGCGGCTGAAAAATTCGACTATGTCATCCATCTGGCAGCCCAGGCCGGGGTGCGTTATTCGCTGAAAAACCCCCATGCTTATGCGGAAAGCAATTTGCTGGGCTTTACCAATGTATTGGAGGCCTGTCGCCACTATCCGGTGAAACACTTGGTGTTCGCCGGATCATCCAGCGTCTATGGCAGTGGTTCGGCCGTGCCGTTTTCAGAGGATCAGCGAGCCGATCATCCTGTCAGCTTCTACGCCGCGACCAAGCGCGCGAATGAGTTGATGGCGGCCAGCTATTCCCATTTGTACCAGTTGCCTACGACCAGCTTGCGTTTCTTTACCGTTTACGGCCCGTGGGGGCGTCCGGACATGGCTCCCTGGTTATTCACCGACGCCATTCTGAATGGCCGGCCGATCAAAGTGTTCAATCATGGCAAGATGCAACGCGACTTTACCTATATCGATGACATCGTCGAGGGTGTGGTAAGAGTGATGGAGCATGTTCCATCGGGCGAGTTGCCGCATACGATTTTCAATATCGGCAATCATCAGCCGGTGGAGTTGATGACATTCATCCAGCTGACTGAGAAGTATTGCGGCAAGGAGGCGGTCAAGGAATATCTGCCGATGCAGGATGGCGATGTGCCGATTACCTATGCCGAGACGTCCCGTCTGAGGGAGGCGGTGGGCTTCACGCCGTCTACATCGCTTGAAATCGGCATGGCGCGTTTTGTCGAATGGTTCCGGAGCTACCATGCGGTTTAATGGCATGGCGGCGCCGGCGTGGAAAGCGCCAATGTTGGACCGAGCGAATCAAGCGGCTCCATTGGCCCTGCTGCTGGGATGCTGTCTGATCCTGGCTTTTCCCGCATCCGGACGCACACTGTTTTACATTCTGTGCTCGCTATCCTTGCTGGCTTTGCCGTTGGCCATGTTTCAACGTCGGGATGACGAATCGAAGGCGCTGAACCTGTTGTTATCGCTTGCGCTGCTGATTTTCATTGCGTTTCGCGCCGCCTGGCTCTGGTATTTTCCTGCGCCAGCCGACCCTGCCCTTTTTTCCGTAGCCTTCGCCTACCAGCTCTCAAATAAAATCTGGCTTAGCGCCTTGCCCTTGCTTTTGCTGCCATTGTGGGGATCATTCGGGCGGCGTTTGTCTCCAGCATGCGCGACGCTCGCTATGGTATCCGCGTCGGCGTTGCTGTCCATTATTACTTTGAAAGCCTGGCATGATGCGCATGGGGTCAGGGTTGGCTTGGGGGGCTTGTATGCTACCGGCGCGGCCTATCTCCTCTGCGCGATTCATTTTTTCGCCTTATTATTGTTTTACCCATTCCGGCTAAAAAAATGGCAGTGGCTCGGCCTCTGTTTGCTGATCGCCTTGCAGTTCATGTCCATTGTGGCAACAGGCACGCGCGCGGCGCTTCTGGTTTACCTGTTTGTGCTTGGCTGTGCTGTCCTATGGCGCTTTGGCTTGAATCAGAGCTGGCGCACCTATGCGATCGCTGCGTTGTTGGCCGGGCTTGCGCTATGGTCCAGTTGGGCGGTGGTGGGCAGTAGAATCAAGGAAGCGCAAACAGATTTGATTGCTTATAGCCAAGGCAATGCAGATACCTCTTTGGGCATCCGCTTTTCGCTTTGGGATGCAGGAGCGCATGCGGTGCGGGAACGGCCGTGGGGGCAGGGCATCCAGGCGCGGGATGAGCTATTTCATCAGTTGGTCAATGATGGGGCGCTCAATAAGGCAGCCTTGGTTATGCGGGATGTTCACTTGCATAACGAATGGCTTGAGATTATGTCTCTGCAGGGGGTTCCGGGCGCATTATCCTGGCTGGTTTTTTTATCGGGATTTGCCATCTATGGCTGGAAGCGCGGAGGCTTCTCCAGGCGTTTCATGGCGCTTTATGTCGGATTCTGGCTAGTATTCGGGCTGAGCGATGTGTTGTTGTTGAGCCCCCAGATCGCGATGTGCGGTGCGATGCTTGCCGCTCTCGGCCTGTACCTGGCACCGATATTCGATGCCAGGAACGAGGCTGCGCTCTAGCTTATTGATTCGCCAGCGTTAGATAGCGATCGACAGCGGTATTGAGCGAGAATGGCTCCAATTGTTCTGGTCGCAGCAGCGCCGGAGAACGCAGAACGCGCGTGATGGCGTCTGCCAGCGATTGGCTATCCATCTTGCTCAGGCCGATAGCCAGATCGCCGGTCAGGATTTCCGCCGGGCCTTCCGGACAATCGGTGCTGGCCACCGGCGTGCCGCAGGCCAGCGCTTCGACCAGCACGTTGCCGAATCCCTCGTAGTCGGAGCTGAGCACCAGCGCGCGGGCGGCCCGCATGTAGGCGTAGGGGTTGTCCGTGAAGCCGGCGACGATCAGCCGGTCCGCGATGCCTAGTCGCTGTGCCTGGGCCCGGACCGCAGACAGTTCGGCTTGGCCGCCTTGGCCAAGCAGCACCAGCTTGCCGGAATAGCCGCTCAGCTTGAATGCCTCAAGCAGTCGGTCGTGCCGTTTTTGATGGTTGAAGCGGCCGACATGAAGAATGAAGTCCTCGCCATCCATCGGGCAGGGCGCTGCCGCGCGCTGGCGGATCCAGTCCAGGTCGAAGGGATTGTAGATGGCTTCCATCCGCGCCGGGCGTAAGCCGCAATCCAGCGCGTCCCGCTGCAGCGCCCGGCAGACCGTGATCAGTTTGCGGTCCGAATAGGTGCGGATGAGCTGGCGTTTTTTCAGCCAATGGCGGATTCCGCTTCGCTCTGCCAGCTGTCCTGCCTGGATCGCGCAATGCAGGCACAGCCAGGCTTGTTCCAGATAGGGGCAGGCCGCCACGATCCTGTCGGTTTTCGGCAGGTTGGAGATGGCCAGGTTGACGGTGCGCCCAGCGAAATGCCGACGAAGCGCGCTATCTAGCTGGCGTGCCCGGCGGAGGATCTCGGTCTGGCGGCGAAACGGTCCGCGGTAGCGGTCTTCCACCAGAAGGTAGTCGACGCCTTCGGGTATCGGATAGTCGAGGCAGGCTTGCAATGAGGCGATCGTGACTTGATGGCCGCGGGCGGCCATCTCGCCGGCCAGGGTGATGACCACGCGCTCGGCGCCGCCTCCGGGCAGGCCGTCGATAATGAACAGAATGGTATGGCGCATGCTTATTCCTGGGCTGGGGAGGACAGCAGCTCGCGGCTGGCGTTCAGCGCCGCCTCCAGCGGGATGTTTGCCAGATAGCGCTGGCGCGTCGAGGTGTCCACTTGGTCCGGATCGATCAGTTCGCCGTAGTCGGCGGCGTTCAGCAGGCGATGGCGGGTCATCCAGGGATGCCACTCATGGATTTTGCTGGGGCCGAAGAGGGCGATGGTGTCCTTGCCCAGCGCGGCGGCCATGTGCATGGGGACGGAATCCACGCCGATGAACAGTCTGGCGCCGTCTATGATGGCCGCCAACTGGTTCAGGGTGAGCCGGCCGGCGACGGAGACGACGCGGTCGGAGCGGATTTGCGCCCGTATGGCGGCGACCATGTCCATTTCGGCCGGATCGGGCGCCGCGGTGAGAACGATGGGCCAGCCGTCGGACGCCAGCGCTTCCGCGAGTTCGGCGAATCTATCGTCCTCCCAGCATTTGAAGAACCAGCGGGAGGACGGATGGATGACGATGTAGGGGCCGTTGACGCCGGCTTCCTTGAGCAGCGCCGCCACCGTTTCCCGGTCGGCAGCCTGGATCGGCAGCACGCAGCGTTGCTCGTCGGGGGTCGGCGTGATGCCAAGCGGCGACAGCGCGAGCAGGTTCTGGCTGACGGTGTGCAGGGTATCGCTCGGCGCTAGCGGGGCGAGGGCGGTGAAAAAGCGATGCCAGGGGCTGTTGCGGCGTTTCGGGTAATCGAAGCCGATCGCGTGGCGGCGGGCCAGCAGCTTGGCGAAAAAGGCCCCTTGCATCTGGTCGCTCAGGTGTATCACAGTCTGGTAGCGTTGCCGGCGCAGCGCCAGCAGCAGGCGGAGCTGAGACGCCAGTTTGCGCCAGCCGCGCAATGAGCGGTCAAGCGTCCAGACGCGGGAGATGTCGGGATTGTGTTGCAGCAGCGGGATGGTTTCCTGGTAGACCAGCATGTCGATCTCGCACTGCGGGTAGCGCGATTTCAGCGTCCTGGCCACCGGCGTGGTGAGCAGGATGTCGCCATGATGGCGCAGTTTGATCAGAAGGATGCGGTCGGGTGCTTCGGTCTGGGGCATAAGAGGGTGCGGATGTTCGTCCCGGGCGATGCCCGGGAGGGCTCGGCGGGCGCGCTGGTGCGATTAGTAGAGGCCACGGCGGCATCATGATCAGGCGATTATATACGACATGGGAGCCTTCTTGAGGAAGCTTGCTGCCCGTGGTTATTGCTGCGATGATTGCGCCTCTCCGTGCGTTTGGCCGAGGCGCGCCGTAAGCGGGGTTGATGTATGAAGAATAATATCTGGAGTGTGTGTGCGTAATGCGTGATCTGTCCGATTTTGGCTTGGCCGAGTGGTTGAGGCTGTCGCCGTGCCATGATGCGCTCAAGCAGTGGCGGAACGATGCATGGCAAACCATGTATCTGGCCAAGCGCGCCGTGGGGCAGGAGCGCTTTGTAGAGAGCCTGCGCGACCCGGCGGCCAACCTGGGCCTGGTTGTCGCGTTCGAGCAGCCCTGGGCGCTGAACTGGCAACTGGAACGCGCGCGCGTGAATGTTCCGGGCACCCGGATGGTGGTGTTCGACAATTCCCGGCGTCCGGAAATGAGGCGCCAGATCGAGCAGGTCTGCCGCGAAAACCAGGTGCCTTATCTGGCCCTGCCGGCCAATCCGACCCGGCATGTCAATCGTTCCCATGGCTTCGCGATGAGCTGGATCTACCACAACGTCGTGCTTCCGGCCGAACCCCGCAGTTTCGCTTTCATCGATCACGACATGATTCCGGTGGCGCCTAGCCGACTGCTGGTCGATCTCGACGACCAGCCGGTGTACGGACTGCCTAACCACAGCGAGTGGGGTTGGCATTTGTGGGCCGGGTATTGCGCGTTCCGCTTCGACCACATGAAGCGACGCCGGCTCAATTTTCTGTATGACTTTTCCAATGGCCTGGATACCGGGGGCCGCAATTGGCGTTCGCTGTATCGGGAGTTGGACGCTTCCAGTCTGAGAATGGCGAAGCATCGCATGCGCGAGATCCGCGATCCGGTCAGCGGGCACCCTTTCAGCATTCAGGTGATCGATGATTGCTGGTATCACATCGGCAGCATCAGCTATAACAATGGTTTCGAATCGCAGTTCGAGCTGTGCCAGCACCTCAAGGCCGCGTTGGCGGCCGGCCGGCCCTGGGCTGAGCTGTGTCCGCCCGAAGGTTGATGGGCATCCGCATGTCTGAGTTCATATTATTCTCCGAGTCTTCGCCCAACGTGGGAGGGCAGGAGTTTCAACTGATGCAGCAGATGGCCAAGCTGGGCGAGGCGGGCTACCGGCCGGTGCTGGCGTGCCGTCCCGGCACGGCGGTGGCCGATGTCGCGCGCGACAAGGGTTTGGCCATCCTGCCCTTGCGCTTTCGAAACAGCGCGCATCTGCCCACCATTGTGGGCTTATGGCGCTGGATGCGGGAGCACCGGCCCAGGCTGGCGGTCTGTCACAGCGGGCATGACAGCAATAATGTGGCCCTTGCCGCCAGAATGTTGCGGGATCGGCCGTTTCTGCTGCGATCCCGAACTTACCAGGCCGGTTACCCGTCGACCTTGACTTACAACCACCTGATTGATGCGACGATGCTGCCGAGCGAATGCTTGCGGCAAACCCTGTTGGCGAATCCTGCGATCCGGACGGAGCGCTTGCATGTCGTATATCCGGGGATCGATTTCGAGCGGCTGGACCAGGCTGCCGGACAGCCCTTGCCGCCGCGGATTGCCGATTGGCTCTCTAGCGGGACCGGCCCGGTGCTGGCGCATGCGGCGATGCTGCGCGGCGAAAAGGGGCATCTGACTTTGCTCGGCGCGTTGGCCGAATTGAAAGACGCGTGGCCTGGCTTGCGTTACGTCATCGCCGGAGACGGCGGGGAGAAGGCGCGCATCGAAGCGGAAGTCTCTCGTTTGGGGTTGCAGGATCGGGTTTTGCTGGCCGGCATCGTCAATCCGGTTGCGGCCTTGCTCGCCCGGGCCGATATCGTCGTCATGCCTTCCACTTACGAGCCGCTGGGCATGTCGCAGATCGAGGCGCTGGGTTTGGGCATTCCCGTCATCGCCAGCGATACCGGCGGCATTCCGGAGACGGTTTCTCATGGCGTGACCGGCCTGTTGGCTGCGCCTGGCAGCGTGTCCGACTGGACCCGCGCGCTGGCGGAGGCCTTGGCCGACTTGCCCAGGATGCGCGCGATGGCCGAGATGGGGCGCGAGGATGTCCGTCAGCGTTTCTCGGTCGAGCGCAATTTGGAAAGCATTCTTCAATTAGCAGGGTTGCCGCGCTGGCCGCGCCGATGACAGGGTTTTGAATGAAAGATTCGTTTAAGAATAGTTGGGCTATATACCGGCGGCTGCTCGGATACTTGTTTGGCTACTGGAAAGTGCTGTTGCTGTCGATCCTGTCGATGGCGGTGGCGGCGCTGACCGAGCCTGCCGTCGCCAAGCTGCTCAAGCCGCTGATCGACGGCGGCTTTGTCAATAAAGATCCCCAGGTGATCATGTGGGTGCCGCTGGCCATCATCGGCATCTACCTGATACGCGGCGTGGCTGGCTTCATCAACGAATATACCGCCAGCTGGCTGACCGGGCAGCTGGTGCAGGCTTTGCGGCAGCAGATGTTCGCCAAGCTGGTGCGTTTGCCGGCGCATTATTACGACGAGCACCAGTCTGGCAGGTTGATGTCGCGGATCACCAACGATGTCAATCAGGTGACCGAGGCGGGCTTCAACGTGATCACCGTCACCGTGCGCGACGGCTTGACAGCGCTGGGCATGCTGGGCCTGATGCTGATGACCGACTGGCAGCTGACGCTGATCTGCCTGGTGGTGATGCCGGGGGTTACCTATTGCATGCGGTTGGTGGGCAAGCGTCTGCGCGGATTGGCGCGGCAGAACCAGCAGCATATGGCGCAGATGACCCAGGTGTTGGCGGAGAGCATCCAGTGCCAGCGCGCGATCAAGGTATATGGCGGCCAAGAGCGCGAGATGGCGCGATTCGACGATACGGCGACGTCGGTGCGGCGCAACCAGGTCAAGCAAAGCGCGGCCAGCTCGGCCAATACCAGCGTCACCCAGTTGATGATCGCGTGCGCGCTGGCGGCGATCTTGTACTTTGCCGGCCTGCGCGCCCAGCATGGCGCGCTGACCGCCGGCGACTTCATGGTGTTTCTGACGGCGATGCTCGGCCTGTTCGCGCCGGTCAAGCGCATTTCCAGCGTATCGCAGGCGATGCAGCGCGGCCTGGCGGCGGCGGAGTCGGTATTCTCCTTCATCGACGAGCCCGGCGAGGCCGACAGCGGCGATCGCGCCCTGTCCGCGCCCAGCGGGCAGCTGCGCTTTGACGGCGTCAGCTTCGCCTATCCCAATGTAGACAACCCCGCATTGTCCGGCATCGACTTGACGATACAGCCCGGCGAGACCGTGGCGCTGGTGGGGTCTTCCGGCAGCGGCAAGACTACGCTGGCCAGCCTGGTGCCGCGTTTCTACGAGCCGTCTGCAGGACGGCTGCTGCTGGACGGCGTGGCGCTGTCCGACATCCCGTTGAGCCAGCTGCGCGGGCATATCGCGCTGGTCAGCCAGCAGGTGGAGCTGTTCAACGATACCGTGGCGGCCAATATCGCTTACGGCCGGGAGGATGCGTCGCGCGAAGCGATCATCGATGCCGCCCGCGCGGCCAATGCGCTGGAGTTCATCGAGGCCTTGCCGGAGGGGATGGATACCATCATCGGCGAAAACGGTTCCCGCTTGTCGGGCGGCCAACGGCAGCGGCTGGCGATCGCGCGCGCGCTGTTGAAGAACGCGCCGCTGCTGATCCTGGACGAAGCGACATCGGCGCTGGACACTCAGTCGGAGCGTCTGGTGCAGGCCGCGCTGGAAAACCTGATGAAAAACCGAACTACGATCGTGATCGCGCACAGGCTGTCCACCATCGAGAACGCCGACCGCATCGTGGTGATGCATCAGGGGCAGGTGGTCGAGCAGGGGCGTCATCAGGCATTGCTGGGGCAGGGCGGCTTGTACGCCAGGTTGCACAGCCTGCAGTTCAGCGAACCGAAGGCGGGTTGAGCCGCCCAGCCCCATCGCTCTTGGCGGAAAACGACAAGGCTGCCCTGGGGCAGCCTTGTTTCGTTGGGCATTGCGCTTAAGCGCTGGAACTCAACGTTTGGAGAACAGCGGCTCCTGGGGCGCCAGTTCGCGGCCGTTTTCCCGTATCGTGTGCCAGACCGGCTGGCCTTGCACTTGAGGGTGGACGTCGCGCGCGAGCGACACATAGGCCTTGCTGTCGCGGGCGTTGGAATACGCGCGCAGCAGGGCGACTTTGGCGTGGAGATTGTCGGGATCGTCCTTCAGGGAATCCTTCAGGACTCGGACGGCTTCGCGGGTGCGGCCATAAGCCAGGAAGACTTCGGCTTCTCCGACAGGGTCGATGCCGCGTTGAACGGGCTTGATGTAACGTAGATGACGCCAGAACTGGCGCAGCGAATAATAGACGAGCATCAGGGCCAGACTGCTGGCCAGTGCCGTAAAGACATCCATTCTATTTCTCCCCCCTCGTGTGAAACAACATCTTATTTAGTCTGTTGATTATTCTGACGAGGCGGGCGACTTGGCAATTCGTATAAATCCGTAGCCAGGCCGCCTGGACAGCCGGGATCAGCTGTTTTCGCGCAGAATCCGGTCCAGCAAGGCGGTGTTCAATCCCGACTCTATCACGGCTTGGCCCAGCGAGCGCAACAGCACGAAGCGCACGGTGCCGGCCTCGACCTTCTTGTCGTGGCTCATCAGGCTCAGCCATTGCTCGGTCGGCATGGAGGGAGCCTTGACCGGCAGGCCGGCGGCGGCGATCAACCGGCGCACGCGCTCTAGGTCGTCCCGGCTGATCCAGCCGAGCTCGGCGGAGGCCGCGGCGGCCAAGACCATGCCGACGGCCACCGCCTCGCCGTGCAGCCACGCGCCATAGCCCAGTCCGGCCTCGATGGCGTGGCCGAAGGTATGGCCCAGATTCAAGAGCGCGCGCACGCCGTTTTCCTTCTCATCCTCGGAAACGATGGCGGCCTTCATTTCGCAGCTGCGCTTCACCGCGTATTGCAGCGCTTCGCCGTCGCGCGCGCGCAGTTTGGCCATATTGGCTTCCAGCCAGGCGAGGAAGCCGGCGTCGCCGAGCAGGCCGTACTTGATCACTTCAGCCAGGCCCGCGGACAGCTCGCGGTCGGGCAGGGTGGCCAGCAGATCCATGTCGGCGATGACGGCCTTCGGCTGGTAGAAGGCGCCGATCATGTTCTTGCCCTGCGGATGGTTGATCGCGGTTTTGCCGCCGACCGAGGAGTCCACCTGCGCGAGCAGGGTGGTGGGAATCTGGATGAAGGGCGCGCCGCGCTGGTAGCAGGCGGCGGCGAAGCCGGTCATGTCGCCTATCACGCCGCCGCCCAGCGCGATCAGTGTGGTCTTGCGCTCGGCGTTGCCCGACAGCAGCGCGTCGAAGATCAGATTCAGCGTCTGCCAGTCCTTGTGCCGTTCGCCGTCGGGCAGCACTACGCTGGCGCAGGCCACGCCGCGGGCTTCCAGCGCTTGCTGCAGCCGGGACAGATAGAGCGGCGCGACAGTGGCGTTGCTGACGATGGCCACTTTGGGCAGCGGCAGGTGGGGCAGCAGCAGATCGACCTGTTCCAGGAGTCCGTGGCCAATGTGTATCGGGTATCGGGTGTCGGGAAGGATCAGGTCGAGGGTGATCACTAGTCGGTTTCCTTGGGATGGTGCGGTGAGGCCAACAGCTGGTCGAACAGGCGGGCGACCAGCAGATTGACGTTCTGCTGGGTGGTGTCGATGATGATGTCGGCGATCTCGCGGTACAGCGGATCGCGCTCGTTGAACAGGCTTTCCAGCTTGGCGCGCGGATCGGCGATCTGCAGCAGGGGGCGGTTCTTGTCGTGCTGGGTGCGGGCGAGAAGATCGTCTATCGCGGCGCGCAGGTAGATCACTGTGCCGTGGCTGGCCAGAACCTTGCGGTTTTCCTCGCGCATCACGGCGCCGCCGCCGGTGGCGAGCACGATGTCGCGCTGCTGGGCCAGGTCGCGTATCACGCAGGCTTCGCGATTGCGGAAGCGCAGCTCGCCTTCGATGTCGAAGATGGTGGCCACGCGCACGCCGGTGCGCGCCTCGATCTCCTGGTCGGAATCGTAGAACGTCTTGCCGGTGCGGCGCGCCAGCGCCCTGCCCACCGTGGTCTTGCCCGCGCCCATCAGACCGACCAGAAAAAAGTTGCCTGCCAGTTTCTCCATGGCAGGCATTGTAGCTGATCGTTAATGAATCTGTCTTGGCCCTTCAGCGCGACGCGGCCACCAGGTCGTTGATCACTTTCGGGGTGATGAAAATCAGCAGCTCGCTGCGCTTGTCTATCTTCTGCGAGCTGCGGAACAGCGCGCCCAAGAGGGGAATGTCGCCGAGGAAGGGCACCTTGTTGACCACATTGTCCAGCTGCTGTTGATAGATGCCGCCCAGCACCACGGTGCCGCCGTTGTCCACCAGCACCTGGGTGGTGATTTTCTCGGTCGACAGCGACGGCGTGCCGTTCACCGTCTGCTGGAAATTGGCCGAGTCCTTGTTGACGGTGATGTCCATCATCACGTGGTTGTCGGGCGTGATCTGCGGTTTCACCTTGAGGCTGAGCACCGCCTTTTTGAACGCCACCGACGTGGCGCCGCTGGAGCTGGCTTCCTGATAGGGGATTTCGGTGCCCTGCTCGATGGTGGCCTCCTGACGGTCGGCGGTCATCACCCGCGGGCTGGATATGATGCGGCCCTTGTCCTCGGCCTGCATCGCCTGCAGCTCCAGGCCCAGGATTACCGAGTGGCCGACGTTGTACAGCGCGGACAGCGTGCCGGATGGATTGGCGATCGGCAGGTTGACGCCGGCGGGCGTGGTCTGGATCACATAGGGCTGGTTGGTGTTCAGGTTGGTGACGTTGTTGACGTTGGTGCCCAGCGGGTTGCCGGAGATGATGCCCTTGGGGTCGGCGCGGTCATAGGTGAGCTTGATGCCCAGATCGCGCTCCCAGTTGTCAGTGGCCTCGACGATGCGGGCTTCGATCAGCACCTGTTTCACCGGGATGTCGGTCTTGGCGATCACATCGCGGATCTTGTCGATCGCGGTGCCGATGTCGTTGACGATCAGGGTATTGGTCTTGGGGTCGATCAGCACGCTGCCGCGCTCCGACAGCAGGCTTTCCTTCTTGCCGGAGCTGTTGTCGCCGTCCAGCACTTTCTTGAAGTCCTCGGCCGAGCGGTAGCGCAGCACGAAGGTTTCCGAACGCAACGGCTCCAGCGTGGCCAGCTGTTGCCGCGCCTCCTGCACTTGCTTGTCGCGCGCCAAGAGTTCGTCCCGCGGCGCGATCTGGATGATGTTGCCGTTGCGGCGCTGATCCAGCCCCTTGCTTTGCAGGATCAGGTCCAGCGCCTGGTCCCAGGGCACGTCCTTCAGCCGGAGCGTGATGTTGCCGGTGACCGAGTCGCTGGTGACGACGTTGAGGCCGGTGAATTCGGCGATCACCTGCAGCACGGTGCGGATCTCGATGTTCTGGAAGTTGAGCGACAGTTTGTCGCCCTTGTACAGCGGTTTGCCGGCGTCGCCGCCGCCCGCCATTGTCAGCGCGGGGCGCCGCACCTCGACCACCAGCTTGCCGTCGGTCTGGTAAGACGAGTACTCCCAGTCGCCTTGTGGTATCACGGTGACGCGGATGTTGCGGCCCAGATTGGCGGCGTCCACCTTGGCTACCGGAGTGCCGAAGTCTGTGACGTCGATGCGGCGCACCAACTGGGGCGGCAATGAGGCGCTGGCGATGTCGACCACCAGGTTGGCGCCATCGCGCCGGATGTCCACCGGCGTGTTGGCGCTGGGCAGCGCCAGCTCCACCCGGCCCTCGCCGTTGCGGCCGCGCCGGAAATCCAGGCCGGCCGCGCCTCCCGCGGCGCTTTGCGCCTGTATGTCGGCGCGGACGGTCGGCGCGATTTCCTGAGGCGTGGAGGATGCTTGCTCGGAAGAGGTGGAGCCGTCCAGCGTCAGCAGCAGGCGGTTGCCGCTGATCTCGCTGCGGTAGCTGGCGTTGCGGGCCAGGTTGAGCACTAGCCGAGAGCGGCCGCTGGCCTCTACCGCGACGGCAGAACGCAGCAACGGACTGTCGACGCTGAGCGAGGGTTTGGACATCTTGACGCCGGTGTTGGCGAAGTCCAGCGCGATGCGGGGCGGGTTGGACAGGGAGAAGCTGTTGGGCTTGACCGCCGGGCCGTCGAAGGTGATTTGCAGCGTCTGCCGGTTGCCGTCCACCTTGCCCGCGTCCAGCGCGGTGATGGACGGCGCGGCGACGGCCAATCCCCCGGCCAGGCACAAGGCCAGGCCTGTCCACAATGCGATGCCGAGTCTTTTCATTTGTTCTGCCCTTGTTCTGCAAGATGCAGGCTGCTGCTGCGCTGCACCCACTCTCCATTCAGGTCTTCGACGGTTTCGGCAAGTTGCACTTCCGCATCGCTGATCGAGGTGACCTTGCCAAAGTTCAGCCCCAGGTAGTTGCCGGGCTGCACTCGGTAGACTGATCCTTCCGGCGTGCGGATCAGCGCGTAGATGGCGGCGCTCCGTCGTATCGTGCCCACCATCTCCAGTTTGTCCAGATCGTAATTTTCCAACGCCTCCCTCGGGCGGCTCAGGTCCGGCGCGTTGGCCGAATTCTGGCGCTTGCCCGCCTGCAGCTTCTGCGGATTGAACGGATCGGTCAGGTCGTAGGCCTGATAGTTGAATGGTTTATAGGCCTGCACTTGCGGCAACGGTTCGATCTGGCCGCGCAGGCCCAGGCTGCTGTTCGCCATCCATTGCTTGAGGTCGTCGTTGCCGCCGTCTCCGCAGGCGCCCAGCAGCAGCGGGAGCAGGCAGATCGCTATTCTTCTCATCGTCATCACTTCTGCGCCATCGCGCCGAGGCGTTCGCCAGGCTCCAGCGCCCGGTAAGTGCGGGCCGTCGCGTCCATGATCAGCCGGTTGTCCTTGCCGCTGCTTGGCGTGAGATTGATCTCGCCGATGGTGACGATGCGGGACAGTTGGGCGATGTCGTTGACGAAGGCAGCCAGGTCGTTGTACGAGCCGGTCAGTCGGATGGTGATCGGCACTTCGGCCATCTCCGCGGTGCGGGTCTCGGCTCCGGGTTTGAACAGGTCGAATTGCAGCCCGCGGCCGATGCCGGCCTGATTGATTTCTGTGAGCAGGGTATCCATGTCGGACTTGGTCGGCAGTTGCTTGAGCAAGGCGCCGAAGGAGGCGTCGATTTCCTTCAACTGTTGTTCCAGCGCGTCCAGGTTCACCGCTTGGCGTTTCTTGTCGATGAAGGTCTGCTTCAGCGTGGCTTCCTGCAGGCGGGACTGGCCCAGCTTGTCCAGTTGCTCGCCCAGCACAAAGAAATAGCCCAGCCCCACCACCAGCAGCAAGAGCAGGAACAGCATAAGCATCTGCGCCTGCAGCGGCCAGTTGGGCATGTCCTTGGGATCGAGCGCGCGCAACTCGTCCAGCGTCATGGCGTGGCTCCGGCGGGTTTGTTGGAGGGCAGGCTTTGCTTCATCGTGGCATTGAGCGTAAACGCGCTGACGCGCTGATTGTTGACGATGATCGAACTGACTTCGACCAGCACCGGCGCGTCGAAGGTTTCCGACTGGCCGAGCTGGCGCATGTAGCTGGAAACCCGGGCGCCGGATTGGGCGTAGCCGGTCAGCGTCGCCTGGTTGCCGATCTGCTTGAAGCTTCTCAGATACACGCCGTCCGGGGTCTGGCGCACCAGCTGGTCGAACAGGTGCACCGCGGAGTTTCGCCCTTCCTGCAGCCGCTCCACCAGCTGTTTGCGCGCCAGCAGGTCATCGCGTTGTTTCTTCAGCTTGCCGATGTCCTTGATCTGCCGGTCCAGCTTGCCGATTTCCGCCTGCAGCACGTGATTGCGCGCCTCCTGTTCCGAAATCTGGTGTTGCAACACCATATAGCCTATGGTCAGCAGCACCAGTGAAACGAGGACGGCGGCGCCCAGCAGAAGCTGGAAGCGCAGCCGGTGCGCGGCTTTCTTCTGTTCGCGGTGGGGGAGGAGGTTGACCCGGATCATTCAGTCGAACCTCCTGAGCGCCAGCCCGCAGGCGATCAGCAGCGAAGGCGCGTCCATCAGCAGCTCTTTCAGCCGGATGCCGGGCGCCTGGACCAGGGTGGTGAACGGGTTGGCGATCATGGTGCTGATCTGGGTGCGGCCGGCCACCGCGTCGTCCAGCCCGGGCAGCATGCTGCAGCCGCCGGCCAGCAGGATGTAGTCGACGCGCAGATATTGCGACACGCTGACCGTGGTGTAGAAGAATTGCAGCGCGCGCTGGATTTCCTGGGCCAGCGAGTCGATGAAGGGGTGCATCAGCTCGGATTCGTAGCCGTCGGGCAGCGCCATGTTGCGCTTGCCGCTTTCGGCTTCCTCGAAGCTGATGTTGTAGCGGCGCTGGACGTCGCGCGTCAGTTGGTGTCCGCCGAACATCTGCTCGCGATAGTAGATTTGCTGGTTGTTGCGGATGATGTTGCAGTGGATGCGGGTGGCGCCGATGTCGAACAGCGCGAAGGTCTGGTTCATGCCTTCGTCCGGCAGCTGCTGCTGGATCTGCTCGAAGGCCGTCATCATCGCGAACGATTCCACGTCCACCACCTGGGCGCGCAGGCCGGCCATTTCCACCACCGCCACGCGCTCTTCCACTTTTTCCTTGCGGGCGGCGCACAGCAGCACTTCCAGATCGTCCAGGCTGGACGGCGACGGGCCCAGCACTTGGTGGTCTAGGTTCACCTCGTCTAGCGGAAAGGGGATGATCTGGTTGGCCTCGGACTCGATCAGATCGTCCATGTCTTCGGTCTGGCTGGCCGGCACCAGCAGCTTCTTGTAGATGGCCATCGGCGTGGGGATGGCGATGGCGACGCTGCGTATCGGGCTGCCCAGGCGTTTCCAGCCGTGGCGCAGCGCTTCGGAGATGCCGTCGATGTCGACCAGATTGCCGTCGTTGACCGCGTCCTTGGGCAGCGGCTCGGTCACGTAGCGCTCCACCTGGATGTTGCGGCCGTTGCGGGAGAGCTCGACCAGCTTGATCGCGGTGCTGCTGATGTCCAGCCCAAGCAGCGGCGAATTGTGGGATTTCCCCAGCCCCAGTTGTTCGAGCAAGGAGCGCCCGAGCCTCAATTTATCGATTAGCATCCGCGCCTCGATCAGGTCTCATGCAACAGAAATTCGAACTGTTGCCGCCATTGTTTGTCTTGTTGGCTTTCACAAGACGTTATAATCCGGTTTCCAGTGAAAGCCCATCGTAAATATGCTCAGACGATTTCTTGCTATTTTGGCAGGCGTATTCCTAGGTGGCGTGGTGTTGCTCGCGGGTGCCGCCGCGATTGCAATCATCATAACCTACCCGCGCCTGCAAAGCCTTGATGTAATCACGGACTACCGTCCGAAAATTCCGCTCCGCGTCTACTCCGCCGACAACCAGTTGTTGGGCGAATTCGGCGAAGAGCGGCGTTCGTTTTCCCGCATCCATGAAGTGCCGCAGCTGATGAAGCAGGCGGTGCTGGCGGCCGAGGACGAGCGCTTCTATCAGCATAGCGGCATCGACTACCTCGGCATCATGCGCGCCGCCGTCGGCAACCTGGTGTCCGGCCATGCCCGCTCCGGCGCCAGCACCATCACCATGCAGGTGGCGAAGAACTTCTTCCTGTCCAGCGAGAAAACCTTCACCCGCAAGTTCAACGAAGCGCTGCTGGCGTTCAAGATCGAGCACACGCTGAGCAAGGACCAGATTCTGGAACTGTACTTCAACCAGATCTACCTTGGGCAGCGGGCCTACGGCTTCGCCGCCGCGGCGCAGACGTATTACGGCAAGACGCTCAACGACCTGAGCCCCGCCCAGATGGCGATGCTGGCCGGCCTGCCCAAGGCGCCGTCGGCTTACAACCCCATAGTCAATCCCGACCGCGCCAAGTTGCGCCAGCAATATGTGCTGCGTCGCATGCGCGAGCTGAACTTCATCACCCAGGAGCAGTACGACCAGGCGCTGGCCGAGCCGCTGCATCTGGCCGGCCAGGTGGCGGAAACCAGCCAGCCCGGCCAGTATGTTGCGGAAATGGTACGGCAGGCGATGTACGAGCGTTACAAGGAAGCGGCGTACACCGAAGGCTTCAAGGTCTACACCACCGTGGACAGCCGCCACCAGAAATGGGCGTACGACGCGCTGCGCGCCGGTCTGATCGATTACGACCGCAAGACCGGCTACCGCGGTCCGGAGAGCTTTCTGGATCTGCCGGCCGGCGACGGCGAGGACGCCACCGAGGCATTGGACGAGGCGATGGGCGATCTGCGCGACAGCGGCGACATGCTGCCGGCCATCGTGCTGTCGGCCAGCCCGTCCGAGGTGCGCGCCTACATGCGCGGTGGCAAGATCGCGTCGATCAAGGGCACGGGCCTCGATTTCGCCCGCCGCGGGCTGAGCAGCAAGGCGTCGGCCCAGCTGCAAATCCGCCGCGGCGCGGTGATCCGCGTGCAGGCCAACGCCAAGGGCTATTGGGAGATCGTGGAGATGCCGGAAGTGGAGGGCGCCTTCGTGTCGCTCGACACCCGCACCGGCGCGATCAAGTCGCTGATCGGCGGCTTCGACTTCAACCGCCGCAGCTTCAACCACGTGACCCAGGCCTGGCGCCAGCCGGGCTCCTCGTTCAAGCCCTTCATCTACTCGTCGGGCATCGAGCGCGGCATCACGCCGTCCACGCTGATCAACGACGCGCCGCTGTCGGTGCCCGGGGTCAACGGTCAGATGTGGACGCCCAAAAACGACGACGGCAAGTTCTCCGGCATGATCACCCTGCGCCAGGGTCTGACCCGCTCCAAGAACCTGGTATCGGTGCGCGTGCTGATGGCGGTGGGCACCGACTACGCCCAGCAATACCTGCAGCGCTTCGGCTTCTCCGCCAAGCAGCATCCGGCCTATCTGCCGATGGCGCTGGGCGCGGGCTCGGTGACGCCGCTGCAGATGGTGGAGGGCTACTCGGTGTTCGCCAACGGCGGCTACCGCACCAAGGCCTTCTTCATCGACCGCATCGAAGACCAGTCCGGCCGCGTGCTGGCCAAGACCGTGCCCACCGTGGCCGGCCAGAACGCCCAGCAGGCGATCGATCCGCGCAACGCCTTCATCATGCGCTCGATGATGGGCGACGTGGTCCGCTACGGCACTGGCTTCCGCGCGATGAGCCTGGGCCGCACCGATCTGGCCGGCAAGACCGGCACCACCTCGGACTGGAAGGACGCCTGGTTCGTCGGCTTCAATCCCAATCTGGCGGCAGCCACCTGGGTGGGCTTCGACCAGCCGCGCTCGCTGGGCCGCTACGGCTACGGCGGCACCGCCGCGCTGCCGATCTGGATCAACTACATGGGCAACGCCTTGAAGGGACAGCCGGAAGTGGAGCTGCCGGTGCCGCAGGGCATCGTGGTGAAGCCGGGCGCCGGCCAGCGCGGCGGCGACGAGTACTACTACGAAGAGTTCCAGAAGACCAATCCGGAGCTGCATATCGACAACCAGGGCTCGGTGCCGGGCAGCGAGGGCGACGCCAGCGCGCCGCTGTCGGACACCGACAGCGGCAAGCCCGCCGCCCAGGACGCGGTGGAGAACGTCAAGGATCAGCTGTTCTGATCCTCTTCACCGGACGCGAACAACCGGCGGGACATCCCGCCGGTTTTTTTATTGTCTGAGCCGATGCGCGGTTTCGGCGATAATCGATGCCTTTGACATGGCGGGGAGTCGGGAATGAAAGTCGCGCAATTGACCGATCTGCACCTGTTCGCGGACAAGCGGGGCCGCCTGCTGGAGCGGGATACCCACGCCGCGCTGGAAGCGGTGCTCGCCGCGGCGGCGCGGGAGCCGGGCCTGGAGGCGGTTTTGCTGACCGGGGACGTGTCGCAGGATGAATCGGAGGCGTCGTACCATCTGGCGGCGGAAGCGTTGGCCGAGCTGGACGTGCCGGTGCACTGGATCGCCGGCAACCACGACGACCGCGCGGCGATGGCGCGGGTGTTCGCCGGCTATGATTTCCTGCGGCCGCTGGAGACGCTGGCGCTGGGCGGCTGGACCTTCATCGGCGTCGACAGCTGCGTGGCCGGGCAGGATGGCGGCCGGATCGGCGACGCCGAGCTGGAGCGGCTGCGCCAGCGGCTGGACGCGGCGGGAGAGGGGTCGGCGGCCGTGGTGCTGCACCATCATCCGCTGGCGGTGGGCACGCCCTTGCTGGACGATTGCATGCTGGCGCAGGCCTCGCCATTCTGGCAGGCCGCGACGGCGGCGGAGGCGCTGAAACTGGTGATCTGCGGCCATGTGCACGGCGAGCACAGCATCGCTTACCGCGGCAAGACGCTGGAGGTGGGGCCGGCAACCTGCTTCCAGTGGAGGCGCGGCGCATGCGACATCGAGATCGACGATCGGCGCGGTTACCGGCTGTTCGACTTTTCCGCAGGCAGCTATTCGGTACGAACGGTATTTGTCTGAAAGGGTCCAAATTGCTGAAGATGCGGCCATTTTTTGTACCTTGCGGCCAGTTTCTACCCGAATAAGCCTGCGCTGATGGTCCTGTCGTTTTACAATGTCGCTCTGATTGTCTGGAGTTGCCGATGCCTTATTTCAAGATTCTGGTGGTGGCGGTTTTCGTGCTGTCCACCCTTTACGTGCATTTCCGCGGCCGCGTGCGGCTGGGATTCTGGCGCCAGTTGAGCGACCACTCCACCATCATGGCGCCGATCAACTGCTTCATGTATTTGTTTTCCAAGGTGCCGCCCAAGCCCTACCTGCCGGTGGCGCGCTTCCCCGAGCTGCAGGCGCTTACCGCCAACTGGGAAAAGATCCGCGAAGAGGCGGTGGCGCTGTACGACCGCGGCAATATCAAGGCCTCGGACAAGTACGACGACCTGGGCTTCAATAGCTTCTTCAAAACCGGCTGGAAACGCTTCTACCTGAAATGGTATGGCCAGGATCACGCGTCCGCCCAGGCGCTGTGCCCGTACACCACCGAATTATTGAGGCAGTTTCCCAACATCAAGGCGGCGATGTTCGCCGCGCTGCCGCCGGGCAGCCGCCTGGTGCGCCACCGCGACCCGTTCGCCGGTTCGGTGCGCTACCATCTGGGCCTGATCACGCCCAACGATGATGGCTGCTTCATCGACGTGGACGGCGAAAAATACAGCTGGCGCGACGGCGAGGCGGTGATCTTCGACGAAACCTATCTGCACTACGCGGAGAACACCACCGACCAGAACCGCATCATCCTGTTCTGCGACGTGGAGCGGCCGATGTGGTTCTGGCCGGCGCGGGTGATCAACCGCATCGTCAGCCGCGTGCTGGTGGGAGCGGCCAATTCGCCGAACGAGGCGGGCGACCGCGTCGGCGGCCTCAATCGCGCCTTCCGCTACATCCAGCAGGTGCGCCTGCTGGGCAAGAAGATCAAGGCGCAGAGCCGCTTCACCTACTATCTGCTGAAGTGGCTGATCCTGGGCGGCCCCATTGTGCTGTGGCTGTTCTGGGGCGCGTGGCGCTAAGCACTCGCTTGGGAAATGAAAAACCGCGCCGATGAGCGCGGTTTTTGTATTGGCCGGATCGCTCCTGCCGGGAATCAATGGTCGATCAAGCCGCCGCCCAGAGCCTTGTACAGCGCCACCGCATTGCCGAACTCGCCGCGCCGCAGGTCGAGCAGCGCCTGTTGCGTAGAGCTGGCCCTGGGCGTCCAGCAATTCCAATCGGCCGTCGACGCCGGCGCGGTAGCGCTGGGCCGACAGATCCGCGCGGCGCTCGGCGCTGGCCACCGTCCTGCCCTGGGCGGCGATCTGCCGGCCGAAGGTTTCGCGTCCAGCCAGGCCGTCGGCCACTTCGCGGAAGGCGGTCTGGATCGCGCGTTCGTATTCGACGACGGCGCTGGACTTGCGCAGCTCGGCCAGGCGCAGCTCGACGCATAGCCTGCCGCTGGGAAACAGCGGCAACGAAGCCAGCGGCGCGAAGCTCCAGGCGCGGTGCCCGCTGCGCACCGCCGCGCTGGCCGACGATTTCAACGCGCTGCCTGACCAGCTGAAGCGCATGACCAAGGAGCAGGCGTTCTGGAACGCCGCCATCGCCCATGAGCTGCGCACGCCGGTCACTGTGCTGCGGGGGAGGCTGCAGGGGCTGGCGGAAGGGGTGTTCACCCCGGACGAAAGCCAGTTCCGCCGGCTGCTGGCCCAGGTGGAGGGCCTGGCTCGGCTGATCGAGGACCTGCGTGCCATCAGCCTGGCTGAGAGCGGCCATCTCGATCTGCAATTGCGGGAAACCGATCTCGGTTCCGAGGTTAGGGCCGTAGTCGAAGTTTTCGGCGACGCGCAGCGCGTCGCCGGCCTCGCGCCTGGATGGCCAGCCGGCGCGCTGGGGGCCGGTCCGCATCCGCCAGGCGCTGCTGGCTTTGCTGGACAACGCTCGCCGTTACGCGGTGCCAGGCGCCGTCCGCATCCAGGCTGGGGTGGAAAACGGCCGTTGTTATCTGAGGGTGGAAGATGAGGGGCCGGGAATGCCCGATGAATTGGCTCAATGCGTGCTCGAAGCCTTCCGACGCGGAGACGACGCTCGGCAGCAGGGTGCCGGAGGCAGCTGCCTGGGACTGGCCGTGGTGGTGGACATCGTCCATGCGCATGGCGGAGAGGCAGTGTGCGGCCCGGGGGCTGGCGGCGGGACGAGGTTTGAACTGAACTGGCCAGAGGGAGATCACAGACACTCATCTTAGAGTGTCTGTGATCTTATGACGCTTATTGCCTAATTGTTCCTTGTTCATATTCTAAATAAGCTCTGGCAAGACCCTCCTCCAACGGATGTTTCGGGGACCAGCCGAGATCCCTCAACAATGTGCTATCCATTAATTTTCTAGGCGTGCCGTCAGGCTTGCTGGTGTCAAATGTAATATTGCCTTTATAGCCTACCGTTTTCGAAATAGTTTGAGCGAGCTCACGTATTGAATGGTCTATTCCGCTCCCGGCATTAATATGGGAGCACATGGTATTTACTGTGCTTTGCCATTGAGACTTGGGGAGATTCATAATAAAAACTGAAGCCGAAGCCATATCGTCAACGAATAAAAACTCACGCCGAGGCGTTCCTGTTCCCCATACAACTACCTCTGGGGATTCGGAAATTTTGGCTTCGTGAAAACGTCTTATTAAGGCCGGAATGACATGGCTATTCTCTGGGTGGTAGTTGTCCCCTGGGCCATAAAGATTCGTCGGCATTATGCTGCGATAGTCACGATCATATTGCCGATTATAACTCTCGCACAATTTTATCCCTGCTATCTTTGCGACAGCATAGGGCTCATTTGTGGGTTCAAGCAGGCCTGTGAGGAGAGACTTTTCATTAATAGGCTGATCTGCAAGTTTGGGATAAATGCAGCTGGAGCCTAAAAATAATAATTTTTCAACACCATGGCAATGTGCGGCATGAATTATGTTGGCCTCCATCATCAAGTTTTGATAGATGAATTCGGCTGGGTAGGTATTGTTTGCGTGGATGCCTCCAACTTTTGCTGCCGCTAGATACACTTGCTCAATTTCCGTTTCTGAGAAAAAGGCTTGCACAGCTTGTTGGTTGCAAAGGTCTAACTCCGTATGGCTTTTAGTAATGATATTTTTATAGCCAAGGGACTTTAAGTGGCGAATAATGGCAGAGCCAACCATTCCGGAGTGGCCTGCAACATAAACTTTAGCATTAAAATTATGCATTGTAGACGAGCCTGAATTGGTTAGTATTCGACGGAGACGGGCAATTTGTAGCCGTGAGATCTTAGAAGGGCATGTTGTTTTGCTTGTTGCAAATCATACTCAACCATTTCTTTGCACATTTCCTGAACCGTGATTTCAGGCACCCATCCAAGCTTGTCTTTGGCTTTTGTAGGATCTCCCAGCAAAGTCTCAACTTCTGCTGGCCGGAAGTATCGCGGATCGACTTTGACGATAATGTCGCCCACTTTGAGCGCGGGGGCCATGTCCCCATGAATCGCTTTTACGATGGCAACTTCATCAACTCCGGTGCCGTCAAAAGACAGCTCGATGCCCAAATTCTGCGCGCTCCAGGCAATAAACTGTCTAACACTATATTGAACGCCAGTGGCAATTACAAAGTCTTCGGGTTTCTCTTGTTGCAGCATTAGCCACTGCATGCGTACATAGTCTTTGGCATGTCCCCAGTCACGAAGCGAGTCCAAGTTGCCCATGTATAGACAATTCTCCAGACCCTGCGCGATATTGGCTAAGCCACGAGTGATTTTACGCGTTACGAAGGTTTCTCCGCGCCGAGGACTTTCGTGGTTGAACAAAATACCATTACAAGCATAGATATTGTAGGCTTCACGGTAGTTAACCGTGATCCAGTACGCATAGAGCTTGGCTACCGCGTATGGGCTTCTTGGGTAAAATGGAGTGGTTTCTTTTTGCGGTGTTTCCTGAACCAAGCCATATAGCTCGGAGGTTGATGCTTGATAAAAGCGGGTTTTTTTCTCAAGCTTCAAAAAACGGATAGCCTCTAAAAGTCGCAAGGTGCCAATTGCATCGACATCCGCCGTATATTCCGGAGATTCGAAACTAACAGCAACATGGCTTTGAGCGCCTAAGTTATAAACTTCATCAGGCTGTACTTCTTGTAATATGCGAGTGAGGTTGGACGAGTCTGTCAAGTCGCCATAGTGCAATTTGAAATTAGAATTTTCAATATGAGGGTCTTGGTAAATGTGATCAATACGTTGTGTATTGAAAAGCGAAGCGCGTCGCTTGATGCCATGAACCTCATAGCCTTTTTCCAGCAGGAATTCGGCCAAATAAGAACCGTCTTGGCCAGTAATGCCGGTAATGAGAGCCTTTTTCATTAATTTTTATATCCTATTTTTAAATGAGTTTGTGTGAGGAGTCAGTGACGATTGTAATCATCTGTAATTCGAATGATATCATCTTCTCCGAGATAGCTTCCGGATTGAACTTCAATTAGTTCAAGCGGAATCATGCCTGGATTTACAAGGCGATGTGTTTGGCCTATTGGTATATAGGTAGACTCATTTTCCGATAGTAGAATCTTTTTATCGCCATTAGTGACTTCTGCCGAGCCCTTCACCACAATCCAATGTTCTGCTCGATGATGGTGCATTTGTAAGCTTAAGCTGGCTTTGGGTTTGACCATGATGCGCTTGACCTTGAAACGCCCACCTTCATCAATGCAGTCATACCATCCCCACGGGCGATGTACCTTGCGATGTAAAGCAAGTTCTTCGCGCTTCTGTTCATTAAGCTTGGAGACTATGCTTTTGACATCTTGACTGCATTTTTTATCTGCGATCAATATTGCATCTGGAGTTTCAATTACAATAAGATCCTTCACGCCCACGAGGCTTACTAACCGGCTGGTGGCTTGCACTAACGTATTATGAGAGTTTGTTGCTAAGACGTCACCAGATAAGGCATTACCGGATTCGTCTTTTTCAAGAATATCCCAAACGGCATCCCATGAACCTAAATCACTCCAGCCCGCCCTTAGCGGTATCATCTGAATAGCGAATGGACTGCCCGGGCAATGTTCCATGACGGAATAATCGATTGACTCGGAGGGTATCGCATTAAATTCATTTTTGTCAGGGCGTATAAAAACAGCGTCAACGGTCTTGTGATTCCATGCGTGTTGAGTTTGTTTGTGAATGTCAGGTCTGAAGTGCTGCAAGGCATTAAGCCAGATCGAGGCTTTTAAAACAAAGATGCCGGCATTCCAGAAATAGCCTCCTTCGTTTAGATATTGTTGAGCGAGTACAGCATTAGGCTTCTCTACAAAACACTCGACGGAGTGGAGATGTTCCTCATCAGACGATGAGTGCAGGCTTTTAATGTAGCCGTAGCCTGTTTCTGGCCTGTCTGGCGAAATACCTAAAATGGCGATGGCACCTGATGCAGCCGCTTGTACCGCATAGTCAATGGCTTGCTCGAAAATATTTTGATCTTGTATGACTTGGTCTGCGGGAGTGACGATTAAAATCGGATCTTCATTATCCTGGAGTGCCTGCAATGCGGCAATTGTCAGGGCCGGCGCAGTGTTTCTAGGGGTGGGTTCGAGTAAGATGTGATAGGCGTCAAGATTGATTTCCCTAAGCTGTTCCATCGCAAGGAATCGATGCTCTTCATTACACACGATTAGTGGAGGAGTGAGCTTACTGTCGGGTATTTTTAGGCAATCAAGTCGTAGAGTGGCTTGTTGAAAGAGACTTTCACTTCCAGTCAAACTCAGAAATTGCTTGGGGAAGCCGGAGCGTGAAAGCGGCCATAAGCGTGTTCCGGAGCCTCCGCAGAGGATGACAGGTGTTATTTTTGGCATGGCGTATCTCTCGAATTCAAGCTGCTTGGCTACGTATAAAGTTGGTAGTGTATTTTCTTTTAGTGCTTGGAAGTGTGCCGTAAAATCTTGACGAAAACAAAACAATAATACAGTGCGCACGGCGTGGGCGCACAGTTTAAGATGTTAGTTAATATCGAATTGCTTCAATTTTATAAGGCGATAAATTAAAATTCATACTAATCTCTTAGTAAGATATTTCATTGTTTAATGTATTTTATGGTTGCCGTCAGGAAATTTAATTCCTTTCTCATGGCAATTTCATACTGATTTTTTCCGCCAGCCGGCATGGTTAACATGCTGTTCTTGCGCAATGTTTCATATGTTCCGGCATCCAGCAGTGGTGGTCAACCACTGGTGACGGATTCCATGGAAGGGCGGTATGCCTATCGCGGGGGCTGGCGCGGATGGTGGCCTGATGCGGGAAGATCGCCGTTTCCGCGCTGGGGTGCGGTAAGCTACCGGTCAACTGGCTGTTGGGATGCCCAGACTCCTCCATGCAGGCGCTTTCAAGAGTGGAGGATTTTGTCATGATTATTGCGGAATCGGTTCTGTTTTAAGTGTTTTGTAGCCCAATTTTTATGTACGCATGCGTAATTTTTCATTGTGGCCTTGGTAGCGGCGCTGTGCGGCGCGCGAGGAGCCCCACTTGGCCATGCAAATGCACAGGTAAGCGGTTGTTTTAAATATTTACTTTGTAACCTGTACAGGTTTGTGGGCGTCTAACTGAATGGAAGCCTGCATATTTTAGTGCGGTTTTGCCGTCTCTTGAAGGTGGAGCAAGGTGGCGCCATGCAAGAGAGCATTCGATGCGCGGATGGCGCAAGTCACCGGCGTATGCGACCGACCACATGGTCACCGGCAGGAGAGCGTGTGCTTGATGGGGCTTCCCGGCCCATTGCGTTAGGGACGCTGAGATGGCGGACATCGATGTGGCAGCGGTGCTGTGAGAGAATAGGGAAAAGAGAATGCGGTGCCGGATGTCGGCACCACTCTGGAGAAATCCGGCATGCCGCCGCTGAGATGAGTTGTCCGTAGTGCTTGCCATCTCTATGCGGACGGAGGAGTGGTCCTTTGGTCGTTTTGGCTGAGGAAGAGGCTAGGGAATGCGCGAATGAGGCGATTCCGGTGCTGAGCCGGTTTGGTCTTTGTCTGCGCGGCTAGGTTTGTTGCGGCTGGCTGAGCAAACAAGTGATGCTGAAGGCTGTTGGCAGAGTTGTCTTGATGAGACCGAGATCGCTGATGTTGCGTACTGTGGGTTCCTGTTGCGCCGGGGTTTGAATGGGCGCCGCTGGCAAAATCCTTGATCCTGCGTCGCGTCTTTTTGCGCATTGTTTGCACAGCTTGCGTGGGCGCGCTGGGCTCCAGAGCTTTCCGGGGTTTTGTTCGCGGCCCTTCATCGGCCAATCGAGATTCGGCTTGACGCGCCGGATGAGGCGATCTCGATTGTGGGAACAATACTGGCCAGGTTTTGTTGCATTCGAGCAGTGGTTTAATTCTGGTATGCTATCTACAATGGCATGTTCGATTTTGTTGCTGAGGCGGCATCTTGATCGATGTCGCTATCAAAAATACAAGAGGCCTATCATCATGCTGCAAATTTTATTGTCGGCAACATTTATATCCTTGCTAGGTGGGATGTGCTTGATCCATTTTCGGCATCTTCATGAGGGTTTTTCCGCTGATCATGATTTAGGAGGGGTGCAGAAATTTCATGCTCATCCGGTTCCTCGAATTGGTGGCGTGCCGATAGCCTTGGGGTTGGCGGTAGGTTGTGGATTTTTGGCATGGTCGTTGAATGATCTAAAGATATTGTTGATTTTAATTGTTGCCATGCCGGCGTTTATCGTAGGCATTCTTGAGGATGTGACCAAGAAGGTTGGCCCTTTGCCTCGTCTGTTGGCCACTTTTGCCGCCGCGGCGCTTGGTTACTTCATCTTGGGCGCGGGTTTGCAGCGCCTGGACATTCCACTGGTTGACAGCCTGCTCTCGCAGGTCTGGTTGCTGTCTTTGCTGCTGACGATCGTGGCGGTTGGTGGCGTGGCGCATGCCGTCAACATTATCGATGGCTATAACGGTCTGTCCGGCGTTGTCTCCATCTTTATCTTTCTGGCTATGGCGTACGTTGCTTTCAAGGTGCAGGACGTTGCTCTCATGGGGCTTTCCTTTGCCATGGTCGGCGCGATTGCGGGTTTTCTGTTCTGGAATTTTCCCCGCGGTCTGATCTTTGCCGGCGACGGAGGCGCGTATTTGGTTGGATTCATGATCGCGGAAGTGGCGGTGCTGTTGGTTGCTCGCCATCCTCAGGTTTCTCCGTGGTTCCCGCTTTTGTGCGTGATCTACCCAGTTTTCGAAACGCTGTACTCTATCTATCGGAAGAAGTTCCTGAGGGGGATGTCGCCTGGCATGCCGGATGGCCTGCATCTGCACATGCTGGTCTACAAGCGGCTCGTCCGCTGGATGGTGGGCTCCAAAGATGCCAGTCATCTTACAATGCGCAATAGCCTGACCTCCCCGTACCTGTGGGCGTTGTCTTCTGTATCCGTGGTGCCTGCGATGTTGTTCTGGCAACACACAGGCGTGTTGATGGTTTTCTGTGCTTTGTTCGCCGCTTCTTATATCTATCTCTACCGGATGATCATCCGTTTCCGTACGCCGCGCTGGCTTGTGCTGAGGCGAGGTTGTCGCTTGAGGTGACCTTTCGAAGGGCGCGATGAGCGCCATTCGTGGCTTTGCCTCTTGAAAACGCTCAGGCGCGTCCCTATTATTAGCACTCGCAACGGTTGAGTGCTAAGCTCTCTGCCGCAACCTAATACATACCTGATGTTCCACTCTCAACAGCCAATGTAACAGGAGAGATCCATGGCAATTCGTCCTCTGCACGACCGTGTTGTTATCAAGCGCCTCGAGGCTGAAGAAAAGACCGCTTCCGGCATCGTTCTGCCGGGTGCCGCAGCCGAGAAACCGGACATGGGCGAAGTCCTGGCGGTTGGAAACGGCAAGATCCTGGAAAACGGCGAGCGTCGCTCGCTGGAGCTGAAGGTCGGCGACAAGGTGATCTTCGGCAAGTATTCCGGCCAGACCGTCAAGGTCGATGGCAACGAAGTCCTCGTGATGCGCGAGGAAGATGTAATGGGCATCGTCGAGTAATCCGACCCTTACCTGAACTTCATAAATAGATTCTGGAGATTTCGAGCATGGCAGCTAAAGACGTTAAGTTCGGTGAATCCGCGCGCACCAAGATGGTGGCCGGCGTCAACATCCTGGCCGACGCGGTTAAAGTGACTCTGGGCCCCAAGGGCCGCAATGTGGTGCTGGACCGCTCCTTCGGCGCGCCGACCATCACCAAGGACGGCGTGTCCGTCGCCAAGGAAATCGAACTGAAGGACAAGTTCGAGAACATGGGCGCGCAGATGGTTAAGGAAGTGGCTTCCAAGACTTCCGACGTGGCCGGCGACGGCACCACCACCGCCACTGTTCTGGCCCAGGCCATCGTGCAGGAAGGCATGAAGTACGTCGCCGCCGGCATGAACCCGATGGATCTGAAGCGCGGCATCGACAAGGCCGTGGTGTCCCTGGTGGGCGAGATCGCCAAGATCGCCAAGCCGTGCGCGACCTCCAAGGAAATCGCCCAGGTTGGCTCCATCTCCGCCAACTCCGACTCCGACATCGGCGAAATCATCGCCAATGCGATGGAAAAAGTGGGCAAGGAAGGCGTGATCACCGTTGAAGACGGCAAGAGCTTGAACAACGAGCTGGACGTGGTGGAAGGCATGCAGTTCGACCGCGGCTACCTGTCCCCGTACTTCATCAACAACCAGGACAAGCAGATTGCCGCGCTGGACAACCCGTTCATCCTGCTGTTCGACAAGAAGATCTCCAACATCCGCGACCTGCTGCCGGTGCTGGAGCAAGTGGCCAAGTCCGGCCGCCCGCTGCTGATCATCGCCGAAGACGTTGAAGGCGAAGCGCTGGCCACGCTGGTGGTGAACACCATCCGCGGCATCCTGAAGGTTGTGGCTGTCAAGGCTCCGGGCTTCGGCGACCGCCGCAAGGCCATGCTGACCGACATCGCCGTGCTGACCGGCGGCGAAGTGATCGCCGAAGAAGTGGGCCTGACCCTGGAAAAGGCAAGCCTGGACCAGCTGGGCCAAGCCAAGCGCGTTGAAGTGGGCAAGGAAAACACCACCATCATCGACGGCGCCGGCGAAGCCGCCACCATCCAGGCTCGCGTGGGCGAGATCCGCAAGCAGATCGAAGAGGCCACTTCCGATTACGACCGCGAGAAGCTGCAAGAGCGCGTGGCCAAGCTGGCCGGCGGCGTTGCCGTGATCAAAGTCGGCGCCGCCACCGAAGTGGAAATGAAAGAGAAGAAGGCTCGCGTCGAAGACGCGCTGCACGCCACCCGCGCCGCGGTTGAAGAAGGTGTGGTGCCTGGCGGCGGCGTAGCCCTGCTGCGCGCCCGCGCGACCCTGGAAAGCCTGAAGACCGACAACGTCGATCAGGAAGCCGGCGTGAAGATCGTGCTGCGCGCGATCGAAGCCCCGTTGCGCCAGATCGTCAAGAACGCCGGCGACGAGCCGTCGGTCGTGGTGAACAAGGTGCTGGAAGGCAAGGGCAACTTCGGCTACAACGCCGCGAGCGGCGAATACGGCGACATGCTGGAAATGGGCGTGCTGGACCCGGCCAAGGTGACCCGTTCCGCTCTGCAACACGCCGCCTCCGTAGCCGGTCTGATGCTGACCACCGACTGCATGATCGCCGAGCTGCCGGAAGACAAGCCGGCAGCTGGCATGCCTGACATGGGCGGCATGGGCGGCATGGGCGGCATGATGTAATAGATGCGCAGCGTCAGGCATCGATAGATGCCTGACCTGAGTAAAAAAAAGCCCTGGCATTGATTGCCAGGGCTTTTTTACGCTCTGCGTTTACGCGTGGAGCTGATTGGCAAGCGCGGGAGCCTGGAGGTCCTTGGCTGACAAGATCGGGGTGTCAGTGGGCCAGGCGATGGCCAGGTCCGGATCGTTCCAGGCGATGGAGCGCTCTAGTTCAGGAAACCAGTAGTCCGTTGTTTTGTAGAGAAACTCCGCATGGTTGGACAGCGTATAGAAGCCATGGGCGAAACCGGGCGGAATCCATAGTTGTCGTTTATTGCGGGCAGACAATTCCGCGCCTACCCATTTCCCATAGGTAGGCGAGCCCTGGCGAATATCGACGGCAACGTCGAAAACCGTTCCGGAGATCACGCGGACAAGTTTGCCCTGCGCATGAGGTGACAACTGGTAGTGCAGCCCGCGCAGCACTCCTTTGCTGGAGCGACTGTGATTGTCCTGAACAAATTGGACGTTGAGGCCTGTTATTTGTTCGAAGTGTTTCTGGTTGAAACTCTCAAAAAAGAAGCCGCGTTCATCACCGTAAACTTGTGGTTCTAGGATTTTGACTGCAGCGATCTCGGTATCAATTACCTTCATCGCGGAATTCTCAAGAAAGAAGTGGATTTTCTATTATCGTCAGCAGATAGCGGCCATAGCCGGTTTTTGCCAATGGCCTGGCCAGCTGCGCGACTTGCTCCGCGTCAATCCATCCCTGGCGGAATGCGATCTCTTCGGGGCAGGCTACTTTTTGGCCTTGGCGATTTTCTATCGTGGCGATGAACTGACCTGCCTCCAACAACGATTCGTGGGTGCCGGTGTCCAGCCAGGCAAAACCCCGGCCCATCGTCTGGACAGTCAATTGCTCCTGCTGCAAGTAGACATTGTTGACATCGGTGACTTCGAGCTCGCCGCGAGCGGAGGGCTTGATTCTCTTGGCGATGTCCACGACTTGGGAATCGTAGAAGTAGAGGCCGGTGACCGCGAAATTCGATTTCGGCTTGGTCGGCTTCTCCTCGATGGACAGCGCGGTGCCTGCGCTATTGAATTCCACGACGCCGTAGCGTTCCGGATCGCTTACGCGGTAAGCGAATACGGTCGCTCCCTCCTGCCGGGCGTTGGCCGCCTGCAAGTGGCTTGAGAACTCATGCCCGTAGAAGATATTGTCGCCGAGAACCAAGGCGGAAGGACTGCCGTCGATGAAGCGCTCGCCGATCAGGAAGGCTTGGGCCAAGCCATCCGGGCTGGGCTGAACCGCGTATTGCAGATTGATCCCCCACTGGCTGCCATCGCCGAGCAACTGCTGGAAGCGAGGCGTGTCCTGAGGCGTGGAGATGATCAGGATGTCCTGAATGCCTGCCAACATCAATGTCGTCAGCGGGTAGTAGATCATCGGTTTGTCGTAGATCGGCAGCAGTTGTTTGCTGACTGCGATGGTCGCCGGATAGAGCCGGGTGCCGGAGCCTCCGGCGAGAATGATGCCTTTTCGTTTCATTGTCTGGTTTCCTGTGGTCATTCCCGGGGTATCCCTTTGTTGCCGGACGCGCCGTTGAGCAGCTCGGCCAGCACTTGATCCACTCCGGATTTCCATTCCGGCAGCGAAATGTTGAAAGTCTTTTCCAGCTTGTCGCAGCACAGGCGGGAGTTGGCGGGGCGCTTGGCCGGCAGCGGGTAGTCGCTGCTGGGAATGCCCTGGATGTCGGCGGGATTGATTCTCAGCGGCAGGCCGGACGATGCCGCGCGCTGCAGCAGGTAGCGCGCGTAACCGTGCCAGCTGGTTTCGCCATGCGGCGCCAGATGGTAGGTCCCGAATGCGAACCCGGCCGGCTTGGCTAGATACTCGCGGATCAGCTCGGCGGTGATGTCTGCGATCAGGGCGGCGGGGGCCGGCGCGCCGATCTGGTCGTCGACGACCTTGAGCGCATCTCGCTCCTGTCCCAGCTTCAGCATGGTTTTCAGAAAATTGGAGCCATGCGCGCCGAACACCCAACTGGTGCGGAATATCAAATGGCGGGAGCCGGCCAGGCGCACGGCCTCCTCGCCAGCCAGCTTGCTGCGGCCATACGCCGATTGCGGGCCGGTGGCGTCGTCTTCGCGCCAGGGGCGCTCGCCGTCGCCGTTGAATACGTAGTCGGTGGAGTAGTGCACCAGCAGCGCGCCGCGGCGGGCGGCCCAGCGCGCGATGGCGCCTACGGCGTCGGCGTTGACGGCGTTCGCGGTTTCCTCGTCGCTTTCGGCCTTGTCCACCGCGGTATAGGCGGCAGGATTGACGATGATGTCGGGATGGTGGCGATCCAGAGCCTGTTCGATGCGCTCTCCGCTCTGGGACAGATCCAATTCCTGCCTGTCGGTGGCGATCAGCTCGCCCAGCGGCGCCAGCGAGCGTTGCAGCTCATGGCCGACCTGGCCGTTCTTCCCGGTTATCAGGATGCGATGCATGGCGCTCATCCGTAGTGCTTGTCGAGCCAGTCCCGGTAGCTGCCGTTGCTGACATGCTCTATCCAGTCCGGGTTGCTCAAATACCATTCGACGGTTTTGCGGATGCCGCTGTCGAAGGTCTCGGCCGGTTTCCAGCCCAGCTCCCGTTCCAGCTTGCGAGCGTCGATCGCGTAGCGGCGGTCGTGGCCGGGGCGGTCGGCGACGAACTGGATCTGTTCGCGATAGTCTTGGCCGTCCGCGCGGGGTTTCAGTTGATCGAGGATGCCGCAGATCGCGTTGACCACTTCGAGATTGGTTTTCTCGTTCCAGCCGCCGACATTGTAGGTTTCGCCGGGTTTGCCGGCTTCCAGCACGCGGCGGATCGCGCTGCAATGGTCTTTGACGTACAGCCAGTCCCGGACTTGCCGCCCGTCGCCGTAAATGGGCAGCGGCTTGCCGGCCAGCGCGTTCAGGATGACCAGCGGGATCAGTTTTTCCGGAAAGTGATAGGGTCCGTAGTTGTTGCTGCAATTGGTGGTCAGCACCGGCAGGCCGTAAGTGTGGTGCCAGGCCCGCACCAGGTGGTCGGATGCCGCTTTGGAGGCGGAGTACGGGCTGTTGGGCTCGTAGCGCTTGGTTTCGGCGAAGGGCGGATCTTCAGCCTGCAGCGTGCCGTATACCTCGTCGGTGGAAACATGGAGAAAGCGGAAGGCTTCGCGCTCGCCGCTTTCCAGCCCGTTCCAATATTCGCGCGCGCACTCCAGAAGATTAAAGGTGCCGACGATATTGGTCTGAATGAAATCGCCGGGCCCGTGTATCGAGCGGTCCACATGGCTTTCCGCGGCGAAATTGACGATGGCTCGCGGACGATGGCTGCGCAGCAACTTGGCGACCAGCTCCCGGTCGCCGATGTCGCCATGCGCGAAAACATGGTTGGGTTTGGTCCTGACCGAGTGCAGGGTTTCCAGATTGCCGGCGTAAGTCAGAGCATCCAGATTGACAACGGTTTCCTCGCGGCCGGCCAGCCAGTCGAGAACGAAGTTGCCGCCGATGAAGCCGGCGCCGCCGGTAACGAGAATGGTCATTGAAGCTTCCTGTATGATCGGTTTCGTTACCAGTGACGGCTTGCGAAACCTGGCGTCCGGCTTTGAACGGCGCGATGCGCGCGATAAGCGGATGCCGGCAAATTTAAAGATAGCATTGGGGCCGAGTGCCGCCTGTTTGGACCCGAGGCGGAGTATTCAGCAGGAACGGGACCGAACGAGGCCGGGTCAGGCATGCCTAGCGCAAATCCAGAGATATGGCGGACTCTGGGATTTTATCGACTTTGAAAACATCCGGCAAAAATAGAGCGGTTTTACCGTGAATAACGCCGGGCTAGGCGGCCATGGTGACAAAGTCGCATTGATAATCGATATTGAGGAAATGGAAATCATGAAGATAAGTGATGTGCAGAATATCCTGGATGCCTGTCTTGAGCCGTGGCGTTACAAGGATTACGCGCCCAACGGCCTGCAGGTGGAGGGGCGAGGCGAGATCAGGAAGGTGGTGACCGGCGTCACGGCGTCGCAGGCCTTGATCGATGCGGCGGCGGAAAGAGGAGCGGACGCGATCCTGGTGCATCACGGTTATTTCTGGAAAGGCGAGGACGCGCGCATCTGCGGCATGAAGAAGCAGCGCATCCGCGCCTTGCTGCAGCACGATATCAGCCTGCTGGCTTATCACCTTCCGCTGGACGGGCATCTGGAGCTGGGCAACAACGCGCAGCTGGGCAAGGCGCTGGGGCTGGAGTCTGCGGGGCAGGCCGGCGAGCAGAACCTGCTCTGGCATGGGGGCTGGACGGACGGGGGCGATGCCGCGGCCTTCGCGGAGCATGTGACCGGGGCGCTGGGTCGGCAGGCGCAGTTGCTCGGGCGGCAGGACAAGCCGGTGCGCCGAGTGGCCTGGTGCACCGGCGGGGCGCAGGGTTTTTTCACCGATGCGATCGCGCTCGGGGTTGACGTTTTCATCACTGGCGAAGCATCGGAACAGAATTACCACATGGCGATGGAAAGCGATGTGGCATTCATCGCCGCTGGGCATCATGCCACGGAACGCTTTGGCATCAAGGCACTAGGCGAGCATTTGGCGCAAGTCTCTGGCATAAATGTCGAATTTATTGACGTTTATAACCCTGTTTAAGCAAGTTGCTGGCGTCTCGCTCAATTTATTTGCATAGAAGCTTCAAGTCCCTACTAGTAATCGGGTAAAATCCAGCGGTTTAGGGCTCGATTTCCACGATTGAGGATGACTGTAATGAGTGAACAGCAAGTCGATACGGGGCGCCGTCGTTTTCTGACGATCGCCTCCAGCGCTGTTGGGGGTGTTGCGGTAGTCGGCGCGGCCACGCCATTTTTCATGAGCTTTTTCCCGTCCGAGAGGGCCAAGGCGGCCGGCGCGCCGGTCGAGGTCGACATCGGCAAGATCGAAGCCGGCCAGAAGATCAACGTCGAATGGCGCGGCAAGCCGGTGTGGGTGCTCAGCCGCACGCCCGAGCAGATCAAGAACCTGCCCAAGAACGATCCCAAGCTGGCGGATCCGAAATCCGAAGTCGATCAACAGCCCAAGTACTGCCAGAACGAGAACCGTTCGATCAAGCCGCAATTCCTGGTGGCGGTCGGCATTTGCACCCACTTGGGCTGTTCGCCGACCTTCCGGCCCGACCTGGCGCCCGCCGACCTGGGGCCGGAGTGGCTGGGAGGCTTCTACTGCCCCTGCCATGGTTCCAAGTTCGATCTGGCCGCCCGCGTGTTCAAAGGGGTGCCGGCACCGAAGAACCTGGAAATCCCCCCGCACAAGTATCTGTCCGATAGCCGCCTGCTGATTGGCGACGACAAATAAGCTGAGGGCGAAAAATGAGCAAAGCGCAAAAATTGCTTAACTGGGTGGACGAGCGTTTCCCGCTGACCGCCCTGTGGGAAAGTCAATGGGGCAAGTACGTCGCGCCCAAGAACTTCAATTTCTGGTATTTCTTCGGTTCGCTGGCCATGCTGGTGCTGGTGCTGCAGATCGTGACCGGCATCTTCCTGACCATGAACTACAAGCCGGACGGCACGCTGAACGCCGCCGGCATTCCGGTCGCCTTCGCCTCGGTCGAGTACATCATGCGCGACGTGGCCGGCGGCTGGATCATCCGCTACATGCACTCCACCGGCGCCTCGATGTTCTTCGTCGTGGTTTACCTGCACATGTTCCGCGGCCTGATCTACGGCTCGTACAAGCAGCCGCGCGAGCTGGTGTGGGTGTTCGGCACGCTGATCTTCCTGTGCCTGATGGCCGAGGCCTTCATGGGCTACCTGCTGCCTTGGGGCCAGATGTCGTTCTGGGGCGCCCAGGTGATCGTCAACCTGTTCGGCTCCATCCCGGTGATCGGCCCCGACCTGTCGCTGTGGATACGCGGCGATTTCGTGGTGTCCGACGCCACGCTGAACCGCTTCTTCGCGCTGCACGTGATCGCGGTGCCGCTGGTGCTGCTGGCGCTGGTGGCGGCCCACCTGATGGCGCTGCACGAAGTGGGCTCCAACAACCCTGACGGCGTGGAGATCAAGAAGCAGCCCAAGGATCCGAATACCGGCCTGTATCTGGACGGCATCTACTCCCACCCCTACTACACGATCAAGGACATCCTCGGCGTGGTGGTGTTCATGGTGGTGTTCTCGGTGATCGTGTTCTTCCTGCCGGAAATGGGCGGCTACTTCCTCGAGCACCCGAACTTCGATCAGGCCGATCCGCTGAAGACCCCGCCGCACATCGCGCCGGTATGGTACTTCACGCCGTTCTACGCGATTCTGCGCGCCATTCCGTCGTTTGCCGGCACCCAGGTGTGGGGCGTGCTGGCGATGGGCGCGGCCGTGGTGCTGATCGCCTTCCTGCCGTGGCTGGACCGCTCGCCGATCAAGTCCATCCGCTACCGCGGTCCCAAGTTCAAGGTGGCGCTGGTGTTGTTCATCGCCGCGTTCATCGGGCTGGGCATCCTGGGCGCGATGCCGCCGACCGAAGTGCGCACGCTGATCTCGCAGATTTTCTCGGCGATCTACTTCGCCTTCTTCCTGGGCATGCCGTTCTACACCAAGAACGACGTGGGCAGCCTCCCGGTGCCGGAGCGCGTGACCGATACCAACGCCAAGCGCCAGATCCAGTTCGTGGCCCTGGTGGCGCTGACCGTGTTCCTGGCCGCGCTGTTCGCCATGAACGTGTAAGCAAGGGGATAAGGAAAATGAAAAACAAGATCCGTCACCTGATCGCCGCCGCGGCGCTGGCGCTGCCTGTCGCGATGCCGGTCTTCGCCAACGAGGGCGGGCCCAAGCTCGACAAGGCGAACATCGACATCCAGGACACCGAGAGCCTGCAGCGCGGCGCGCAGATCTTCGCCAACTACTGCCTGTCCTGCCACTCGGCCAGCATGATGCGCTACAACCGGTTGGAGGACATCGGCCTGACCGAGGAGCAGATCAAGGCCGACCTGATGCCGGAGGGCGCCAAGATCGGCGACCAGATGAACATCGCGATGAACAAGCAGGATGCCAAGGCCTGGTTCGGCGCGACGCCGCCGGACCTGTCGCTGATCGCCCGTTCCCGCGGCGCCGATTATCTGTACAGCTATCTGCGCGGCTTCTATCGCGATCCGTCCCGTCCGACCGGCTGGAACAACCTGGTGTTCGACAAGGTGGGCATGCCGCACATCTTCTGGGAATGGCAGGGCGAGCAGGAGCTGAAGACGGTGAAGAACGCCGAAGGCCAGGAGGAGCATAAGCTCGAACTGGTCAAGGCGGGCACGCTGACCAAGCTGGAGAACGGCAAGGCCAACACCGCCGAGTTCGACCGCCGCATGCGCGACCTGACCAACTTCCTGGTCTATATGGGCGAGCCGGCCGCGGTGAAGCGTCAGCAGATCGGTTACGTGGTGGTGATGTTCCTCGGTCTGCTGTTGTTCCCGCTGGTGTATCTGCTGAAGAAGGAATACTGGCGCGACGTGCACTAAAGCGATCAGCCTGTTGAAAAAAGGCGGAAGAGATTCCGCCTTTTTCTTTTTTAAAATCATGATGTTGTGTTGAAAGACTGGAATGTGGCCGCTGGATAGTGCTAGAATGCGCGCTGCACTCATTTTTCAAGTTAGTCAAGGATTTTATCCGCCATGATGACCCTCTACTCCGGAATCACCTGCCCGTTCAGTCAGCGCTGCCGTATCGTGCTCTTCGAAAAAGGGATGGATTTCGAAATCATCGATGTGGATATCCATAACAAGCCGGAAGATCTGGCTGTGATGAACCCGTACAACGAAGTGCCGGTTCTGGTGGAGCGCGACCTGATCCTGCATGAGTCGAACATCATCAATGAATACATCGACGAGCGTTTTCCGCACCCGCAACTGATGCCGGCCGATCCGGTGATGCGCGCCCGCGCCCGCCTGTTCCTGCATCGTTTCGAGAACGAGCTGTTCATTCACGTGAAAACGCTGGAAGCCGGCGCCACCGGCAAGGAAGCGACCAAGGCGCGCGAAGCGATCCGCGACGGCCTGACCACCATCGCGCCGATCTTCTCCAAGCAGAAGTTCATGCTGGGCGACGATTTCTCGATGATCGACGTGGCCATCGCCCCGCTGATGTGGCGCCTGGAGCACTACAATATCGACCTGGGCAAGAGCTCCGCGCCCATCCTCAAGTACGCCGAGCGCATCTTCCAGCGCCAGTCCTTCATCGATTCGCTGACCCCGTCCGAAAAGGCGATGCGCAAGTAAAGGAGACGCGATGAGCTCCAGCACCAAGCCGTACATGCTGCGCGCGCTGCACCAGTGGTGCGGCGACAATGGCTACACTCCGTACATCGTGGTATGGGTGAACAGCCGCACCGATGTGCCGCTCGAGTACGTGAAGAACAACGAGATCGTGCTGAACATCGCCGATGGCGCAACCAAGAACTTGCGCATCGACAATGAGTGGATCTCGTTTTCCGCCCGCTTCGGTGGCGTATCGCGCGACATCTGGGTGCCCATCGGCAACGTGATGTCCATCTTCGCCCGGGAGACCGGCGAAGGCATGGGCTTCGAGGTGGAGCCGATGAGCGAGGAGGCGGCCAGCCTGAAGCCGGTCAGCGCCGAAGAGGACGCGCCGGATTCCGGCGGCGACGATCCGTCGCCGAACCGCCCCAGCGGGCGTCCCAGCCTGCGCATCGTCAAGTAAGCTTGTCGCATCGATCGAAACCGGCCCCTGGCCGGTTTTTCATTTTGGAGCGGCGAAAAAAAACGGGGCCGAAGCCCCGCCAAGTCCCTTACACAACAATCTTCGATCTGGCGGCTTATTCCACGCGCTCGCCGTGCAGCACCAAGTCCAGGCCTTCGCGCTCTTCGTCCTCGGCGACGCGCAGTCCCAGCAAGATGTCCACCAGTTTCAGCAGGATGAAGGTGACGATGCCGCAGTAGGCGATGGTCACGCCGACGCCCAGCGCCTGGATGGCCAGGCTGCCGTCGGCGCCGCCGATGTCCTTGACCGCGAACACGCCGGTCAGCAGCGCGCCCAGGATGCCGCCCACGCCGTGCACGCCGAAAGCGTCCAGCGAGTCGTCATAGCCCAGCATGTGCTTGAGCCCGGTGGCGCCCCAGAAGCAGACCGCGCCGGCGGCGAGGCCGATGATCAGCGCGCCCTTGACGTCGACGAAGCCGGCGGCCGGGGTGATGGCCACCAGGCCGGCGACCGCGCCGGAGGCGATGCCCAGCACCGATGGTTTCTTCTTGGTGGCCCATTCGGCGAACATCCAGGCCAGCGCGGCCATCGCGGTGGCGACCTGGGTGGTGACCATCGCCATGCCGGCGCGGCCGTCGGCGGCGCCTGCCGAGCCGGCGTTGAAGCCGAACCAGCCCACCCACAGCATCGACGCGCCCACCAGGGTCAGCACCAGGTTATGCGGCGGCATCGCCTCCTTGCCGAAACCGACGCGCTTGCCCAGCACCAGCGCGGTCACCAGGCCGGCCACGCCGGCGTTGATGTGCACCACGGTGCCGCCGGCGAAGTCCAGCACGCCCTTGTCGCCCATCCAGCCGCCCGGCGCCCATACCCAGTGCGCCACAGGCACGTAGACCAGCAGCGACCACAGCGCCATGAAGGCCAGCATCGCCGAAAACTTCATCCGCTCGGCGAAGGCGCCGGTGATCAGGGCCGGGGTGATGATGGCGAAGGTCATCTGGAAGGTCATGAACACCGATTCCGGAATGGTGCCGGCCAGCGGATGCACGGCCAGCTTGCCGGCATCCTTCATGTACACCATGCCGTCCAGCATGAAGCGCGACAGATCGCCGATGTACGGCGTGCCCACGGTGAAGGCCAGGCTGTAGCCGATCACTGCCCACAATACGGTTACCAGCGCGGTGATGGCGAAGCTTTGCATCAGCGTGGCCAGCACGTTCTTCTTGCGGACCATGCCGCCGTAGAACAGCGCCAGGCCGGGAATGGTCATGAACAGCACCAGGGCGGTGGAGGTCAGCATCCAGGCGGTGTCGCCGGAGTTGATCACCTTGGCGGCGACCACCGTCGGACCGGCCGGCGCGTCGGCCAGGGCGGGCAGCGAGAGGGCGGCGAGCCCGGAAGCCATTGCAGCGAGTATCTTTTTCATTATGGTTTCCCCAGTTTCACAAAGCGGTCAGACCGCGTCGGCGCCGGTTTCGCCGGTGCGGATGCGGATCACCTGCTCCAGGTCGTAGACGAAGATCTTGCCGTCGCCGATCTTGCCGGTGCGGGCGGACTTCTCGATGGCTTCCACCACCTGGTCCAGCAGCGCGTCGTCGATGGCGATTTCCAGCTTCACCTTGGGCAGGAAGTCGACGACGTATTCTGCGCCGCGATACAGCTCGGTATGGCCTTTCTGGCGGCCGAAGCCCTTGACCTCGGAAACGGTGACGCCTTGTACGCCGATGGCGGACAGCGCTTCGCGGACTTCGTCAAGCTTGAACGGCTTGATCACTGCGGTAACGAGTTTCATGGCGGCTCCTTCTCGGACGATTGACAGATGGTTCTGCTGCGGATGGTTATGCAGGAATCGTGCCAGCCCGCGATGGGCGTTCTCTGAATTGTGATGCACTGCAAAAAAGGCCGCGCTGTCCGTTTTGGCACTTTCCTTGTGCGCCGGGGCTGCTTATGCTGCACAGTTTTGGTGCATCGTTGCGCCGCAGCATGGCCCGGATGAATTCTGGAGACGGGCTGACATGTCCTTGCGGGCAGGAAATGCGGGAGCGCGAGGGCGCTTTTTGCTACACTCGGCTGAAGATCAAGACACTGCGGGAGCCGCTACCATGTTGAGCCAGAAACTGTTTGAAGAAATCAGCGCCAAGATCAGCGAGACCATCGCCGCCAGCCCGGCCAAGGACATCGAGAAGAACGTCCGCGCGATGATGGCTTCCACGTTCTCCAAGATGGATCTGGTCACCCGCGAAGAATTCGATGTGCAGCAGGCGGTGCTGGCGCGCACGCGGGAAAAGCTGGCCGCGCTGGAGTCGCGCTTGGCCAGGCTGGAGAATCAAGTGTTCCCGGACGAGGCTGCGGCTAAAGCGGAAGAACAGTCCGAACTCGGCCACTCCTGACGCCATGACGCTGGCGGTGGTGGCGAGCAGGGCGCTATCCGGGCTTGACGCGCCGGAGGTAGCCGTCGAGGTCCACCTCGCCAACGGCCTGCCCGCGTTCAACATCGTCGGCTTGCCCGACACCGAGGTGAAGGAAAGCCGGGACCGCGTCCGCGCCGCCATCCTCACCTCTGGGTTCGAATTTCCCGCCCGCAAGATCACCGTCAATCTGGCGCCGGCAGACCTGCCCAAGGACTCCGGCCGCTTCGACCTGCCCATCGCCATCGGCATCCTGCTGGCCTCCGGCCAGGTGAAGAACGACGATATCGCCCATTATGAATTCGCCGGCGAGTTGGCGCTCAGCGGCGCGGTGCGTCCGGTGCGCGGCGCGTTGGCGATGGCCTGCCAGTGCCATGCGGCGGGCCGGGCCTTCGTGTTGCCTGCCGACAGCGCGGCGGAAGCCGCGGTGGTCGGCGGCGCGGCCATTTACGCGGTGGCGTCCTTGCCGCAGGCCTGCGCCTTCTTGAACGGTTTGCAGCCGCTGGAGCCTTTCGCCGGCGCGTTGGGCGTAGAGTGGCCGAACTATCCCGATTTGGGCGATGTCAAAGGCCAGTCCATCGCGCGCGGCGCGCTGGAGATCGCCGCGGCCGGCGGGCACAGCCTGCTGTTGATGGGGCCGCCCGGCACCGGCAAGTCCATGCTGGCGGCCAGGCTGCCGGGTTTGCTGCCGCCCTTGTCCGAACGGGAGGCGCTGGAGAGCGCGGCGGTGCAGTCGCTGGGATCCCAGGGCTTCCAGCCGGGTCGCTGGCGGGTGCGGCCGTATCGCTCTCCCCATCACACCGCCTCGGCGGTGGCGCTGGTCGGCGGCGGTGTAAGTTCTAAAAATATTTGCAAACCGCCAATATTGAATGAGAATATTGCGCAATATCTGTTAATGCGGATTGCAAAATATGCCCAGCGCTCCATTCAAGAACTTGGCAAAGCATCCTGGAATTTGGCGAGTCGATGGCGTAGGGCCAATCAGGCCTACTGGATTGCTGGGCACCCGAACGGTTGTGCACTTCTCCGGCATTCATCCTGATCGATGGCGTGACCCCTTTAAAAAGAACGCGGTTCTGCCCGATGTCAGCCTGGCTTTGCCGGCTCATGTTGCGACATTGGAAGAGTTCAAGGTCGGTACGTTGTGGCGCGATGGTCGTTGTATTTCCCGGCCGAAAATCGGCAGTCCTAAAACCTTCCGGATTGACGCCAGTCAGGCGCGGGAGGTTGCGCTGGAAGAAGTGGTGGATGTGGGGGGCGCATCCATCGATACCGTTTTGCCGGACGTCTATTTCAATCTGACCAATACCCGGCAGGCCTTGGCCACCAGCCGTTATGTAATGGTGCCGACGATTGAAGACCGTGGGCCGCAATGGCTACTCATCCCAAGCATTGAACTTATCCGCTTCTATTTTGGTATTTCCTCCCGCTTTCTCGCCGCCACCTTGTCAGGTCGCCTGGGGGACTATATCGATTGGTCTCGCTCAAAAATGGATGGCGTTTGGCCGGTACTGCAAGTCAAGGAGGATATCAGCCGTTCTGAGGCTGCCGTACTCGCACGGGCGATTGCGTCTGATCCGTTTCGGGCGGCGTTACTTGGCGTTCGCCAACGGCTCACTGCGACGTATACCAATAATCAGACCCTTCCCTTGGATCAACAGAGCCCTCTCGATATTCAGGCCAGTTTTCCGCTGCGTGGGGAAACGACGTTGCGAGTCTGGGGCAAGCGTGTCCTCTTATCGAGTGGGGAGAGGAAAGAACAATGGGCGAAATTTGTTATGGAAATTGAGCACTGCTCACGCCCGCTTGAGTTTGCCAACCTGCTTTGGAAGAGCGATAAGCCTTGGGAGGCCAAAGTCGTGGAGGGCGGAGAGCCCGTGAGGATCCGGCCACCTCACTTCCATCCGCTCTTGCCGGATGATGGTGAGGAGGATGAGCTGCTGGTCGACGATGTCCCCGCTGACGGGCGTCTCGCCCGGCTCGCCGTGCTGAAGTACGGTAGTCGTTTTGCGGGTTTCGACACCGTGAAATTTCATCATGAGCGCCCTCAAGTCCCAGCCATCGCCAGTGAGCCGGGCGCGGACATTGGCGTGCCTGTCGATGCGTTGACGCAGAACGAGGGGCAGAATGGTCAAGACGCCCAAGGCAATCTGGGACTCAGCGAATTTTTGAGCGACGATGGCAGGGTGGATCGCGATTTGTCGCTGTTCTTGGCGGCATTGGCCGCGTTGAAAACGCGGACACGCGCCCGAGGCTGGGACATCGCGACTCGTCCAGGCCGCGAGAGCACCCGTTCCGGAGAGGATTGGGTGACGTATTTCCCGGAGCCGATGGGTTCCAGAAAGACATGGCATTTGATCGGCGCTCCGGGTACCGAGCAGCGCCGGCGCCAGCTGGTTTGCGCCGAGATCAAGGTCAGTGCGGATGGGCCGTATTTCTATCTGCTGGAAATGGAGTTGAAGCCGACCGAGCAACCGAGTCAGTGTACGCTTCTGGTTCACACCCCAGACTTCCAGTGGATGGATGAAGCGACGCTCCTGGCGTTGCTCCAGCTTACGGTATCTCGAGGGCGATGGCCGAATCCCGGAAGTAAATGGAAAAAAGAAGCGGACTTTCTGCGAGCGCAAGCGCTGTTTATGAAGATCTATGTGCATGGGCTCCGACATCCAGACTCATCGGTTGAGGACAACTTGAAGCCTGGACCTTGGAGCGGTTCGATGCTGGGGCAAATCGATGGCGTGTTTCCAGACTTCTCGGAAGAGGTGGCAGACCCGGTCAGCGTCGTCCAATAAGCCGAATCAGGCAGGGCCGCCAGTGGCGGCCTCAAGCCTGTCACTTTGGCGAGCTCAGGCCTTGGGCCAGCGAGGATGCAGGTCGTCGATCACAAAAACATGCTCATGAATCTGATCCGCCTCATGTTCGGCCAGATGCGGGTGGCCGACCGGCAAGTCATCATGGCTGTGCGCCAGCTGATCCGGATCGTGATAGGCCCAGATCCGCATGCTGATCAACGCCGCCACGCCAGCCAGTACGCCCAAGATGATGAAGGTCGCCAGCAAGCCGGCTTTGGCGCCCAACCAGCCGGCCAGCGGGTAGGTGATCAGCCAGCACGCGTGCGATAGCGCGAATTGGGCAGCGAATAGCGCGGGCCTATCCTCGGCATGCGCTGAACGACGCAGCAGCCGGCCAGAAGGCGTTTGCACCAGGCAGTATCCCAGCCCCAGGACAAACCACAGCGGCAGCAGCAAGGCGTAGCGGTCCAGCCAGGCGCCCAGCAGCAAGCCGACGACCAGCACCGCCGAGCCGCCCAGCATGGCGCTTCGATCCGGAATGCCCTGCAGCAACCGCGGCAACGCCAGCGCGGCCGTCATCGAACCGGCGCCGAAGGCGGCCAGGGCCCAGGCGGTCGCATGCTGCGTCAGACCGAAATGGGCCTGGACCAATACCACGGTGTTGACGATCACCATCGCGCTGGCCGCAGCCACGGCCAGGTTCAGTGCCAGTAAGCCGCGTAGTCGCGGTGTGCTCAGGTAGATGCGGATCCCGCGCGTGGTGCGGTCGTAGATGCCGCGACGGATAGCCGGCGCCGCCTTGGGCAAGGTCACCGAGACCACCAAGGCCGCAGAGCCGAGAAACCCCACCACGGTGCCGGCAAACAGGCTGTGGAAGCTGATCACCGACAACAAGGCTGCCGCCAGCATCGGGCTGGCCACGCTTTCCAGATCGTAGGCCAGGCGCGACAGTGACAACGCGCGGGTGTAGTCCTCCTCGTCTGGCAGCACATCGGGAATTGTCGCCTGGAAAGTCGGCGTGAACGCGGCCGACGCCGACTGCAAGACAAAGATCAGCACATAGACCTGCCACACTTGCGTGACGAATGGCAACGCCAGCGCCACGGCCGCCCGTACCAGATCCAGCGTCACCAGCATGCTCCGCCGCGGCCAGCGGCTGGCGAAAGCGGTAGAGACCGGCGCCACGCCGATATAAGCGATCATCTTGATTGCCAGCGCAGTGCCCAGCACTTCGCCGGCGTTGCCACCGGCTAGATCATAGGCCAACAGGCCCAACGCTACGGTGGCCAAACCGGTGCCGATAAGCGCGACCACCTGGGCTAAGAACAAATGCCGGTACGTCCGATTGGCTAAAACATTCAGCATGTATCACCTGTTCGATCAAAGCGATCGCCTGCTTCGCGACCGCATGAGAGGGTATCCGGGAAGAAATCACTGCGCAGTGTCTGCTGTTGCGCCAATGCCTGCCACTATACTGCCCCCCAGTATTTGGATGCCAATCTTTTGCCAATCATCGGTCAACAAGCCGTGGCCTCCATGTAACCGGAGCCAGAAGCTCTTTATCTTGACGATATTTATCATTTCGATAAATATAGAAATATGGAAGCAAAAAACGCTGTCACCCTCTTGGCCGCCCTGGCGCAGGATACGCGCCTGGCGATCTACCGACTGCTGGTCCAGCAAGGCCCCGAAGGCCTGGCGGTCGGTCAGATCGGTGAACGACTCGCCGTGGCCAATGCCACGCTGTCCTTCCACCTGAAGGAGCTGTCCCATGCCGGTCTGATCCTGGCTCGCCAGGAAGGGCGCTTCATCTACTACTCGGCCAACTACGAGCAGATGAACGGCCTGTTGGGCTTTCTGACCGAGAACTGCTGCCGCGGCGAGGCCTGCACGCCAGGGAGCAGCATCTCGCCTTGCGATGGCGCGTGCCAGTAACGATTCACACGGGAGTTCGATCATGAAACGCTTTCACGTCCACGTCGCGGTGGCCAATCTGGAAGACAGCATTCGCTTTTATTCGGCGCTGTTCCACGCGCAGCCCACGGTGCAGAAGACCGATTACGCCAAGTGGATGCTGGAGGATCCGCGCCTCAACTTCGCGATCTCCAGCCGCGGCGGCGCCGCTGGCATCGACCACCTGGGCTTTCAGGTGGACAGCGAGGAAGAGCTGGCGCAGTTGCAGCACCAGTTGCAGGCGGCCGACATCAGCATGGTGACGCAGACTGGCACCGCCTGCTGCTACGCCGAGTCGAACAAGCACTGGGTGACCGACCCTTCCGGCCTCGCCTGGGAGAGCTATCAGACGCTGGCGTCGATCCCGACATTCAATGGCGGCGAGTCTGCGCCTGACGAACCGACCAGCGCTTGCTGTGCGCCGAGGACCGCTACCGTCAAGATCACACCCAAGAACACCTGTGCGCCCGGCAGTGGCTGCTGCTGAGCGCCAAAGGAAACCTGCCATGAACCAAGCCGCGGTCAATGTGCTGTTCCTCTGCACCGGCAACTCCTGTCGCTCCATCCTGGCCGAAGCGGTCTTCAACCACTTGGCGCCGGCGGGCTGGCATGCGATGAGCGCCGGCAGCCAGCCGACCGGACAAGTTCATCCGCGCTCGCTGGCCCTGCTGGCGCACGAAGGGATCGCCACCGCTGGCTACCACAGCAAGTCCTGGGATCATCTGTCGGCGACGCCGGACATCGTGATCACGGTGTGCGCCAGCGCCGCCGGCGAGACCTGCCCGGCGTATCTGGGCCCGGTGCTACGCAGCCACTGGGGTGTAGAGGATCCTGCCCATGCGGCGGGCAGTGATCAGGAGATCGACGCAGCCTTCCTGACGGCCTATCGCATCTTGAGGGCTCGGATCGAGGCGTTCCTGGCCCTACCGCTGGACCTGCTGCGCCAGGATCGCCCCCTGCTCAAAGTAGAGTTGGATCGCATCGGTACGCTGCTCCCCTGACACTGCCCTCACCGCAGCGCAGAATCGCCCCACCCCACGGAGAATGGCATGTCCTCCCCATCTGAAGCCGCCCATCCCTGCGCCGCCGGCGCCTCGCTGAGCCTATTCGAGCGCTACCTGACCGCCTGGGTCGCCCTCTGCATTGTGGCCGGCATCGGCTTGGGACAGGCCTTCCCCAGCCTGTTCCACGCGATCGGCGGTTGGGAAATCGCCCAGGTCAACCTGCCGGTTGGTCTATTGATCTGGGTAATGATCATCCCGATGCTGCTGAAAATCGATTTCGGCGCGCTGTACCAGGTCAAGGCGCATATCAGGGGAATCGGCGTCACCCTGTTCATCAACTGGCTGGTCAAGCCGTTCTCGATGGCCTTTCTGGCTTGGCTGTTCATCCGGGTATGGTTTGCGCCACTGTTGCCGGCGGCGCAGCTTGACAGCTACATCGCAGGCCTGATCCTGCTGGCTGCCGCGCCGTGCACCGCCATGGTGTTCGTCTGGAGCCGGCTGACCGGCGGGGATCCGTATTTCACGCTGTCTCAGGTGGCGCTGAACGACCTGATCATGGTGTTCGCCTTCGCGCCGCTGGTCGGCCTGCTGCTGGGCGTTTCCAGCATCTCCGTGCCGTGGGCCACGCTGCTGACTTCGGTGGGGCTGTATATCTTGGTGCCGGTGCTGATCGCGCAGGCCATCCGCAAGACGCTGCTGGACAAGGGCCAAGCGGTGTTCGATGCCGCCATGCACCGGATCCAACCGTGGTCGATCGCCGCGTTGCTGCTGACCCTGGTGCTGCTGTTCGCCTTCCAGGGCAAGGCCATCCTGCAGCAGCCGCTGGTGATCGCGCTGCTGGCCGTGCCCATCCTGATTCAGGTGTTCTTCAACTCGGCGCTGGCCTATTGGCTCAACCGCCAGGTCGGGGAAGAACACTCGGTGGCCTGCCCATCGGCGTTGATCGGTGCCTCCAACTTCTTCGAGCTAGCCGTCGCGGCCGCGATCAGCCTGTTCGGCTTTCAGTCCGGTGCCGCATTAGCCACAGTCGTGGGCGTGTTGATTGAGGTGCCGGTGATGCTGTTGGTGGTGCGCATCGTGAATGCCAGCAAAGACTGGTACGAAAAGAATGAAGCATCCCAGCTTCCCTAGGTATTTGCGAGCCGTCGGCGGTGCATCTCAATTTGGCATGTGGAAGCGGGGCCAGAAGCAGGAGTAGTCGCGGCTAATGACTCAAAGGTGATGCATCAGAGGGAAGAGCATGACGCCGAACAGCGCTGCGCCGGCGACGATCACCGGCTCCGGCAGCTTCTTCAGTTTCCATAATAAAACCGCCGTCGCGATGGCCAACAGCGCGGTAGGCAGATCCGTGAGCGAGCGCTGCGCCAGCACCACCACCGAGCCGGCGATGGCGCCGACCGCCGCCGCGGTGATACCGTCCACGAAGGCGATCAGACCGGGGCGCTTGCCGTGCTTCTTGAAATGCGGCGCGGCCAGCACTGTGATCAGATAGCACGGCAGGAAGGTGGCCAGCGCCGCCAGGCACGCGCCGGGCAGGCCCGCCACCAGGTAGCCGATGAAGCCGGTGGTGATCACCACCGGACCCGGCGTGATCATCGCCACCGCCACCGCGTCGATGAACTGCTTGTCGGTCAGCCAGTGATGCTCGCTGACGATTCCGCCATAGAGGAAGGGCACGATGGCCAGACCGGAGCCGAAGACGAAGGCACCTGCCTTGGCGAAAAACACGGTCAGCTGCAGCAGCAGACTCGGATCCGCTGCGGCGGGTAACAGTGGTAGCGGCAAGGCCGCGCCCAGCGCGCCGGGAGACGGCCGCAGCCGGCAGCGCACCAGCCAGACCAACAGCCCGGCCGTGATGAACAGCCAGGCGATTTCCGACTGGGTGACGATGGTGACCAGCGCCAGCACCGCGAAGATGGCCCACAGCAAGCGGTCGCTTTTCAGGTTCTTGGTGGCCAGCTTATGTGCGCTGATCGCCATGATGCCGATCACCGCCGCGCCCACGCCATAGAACACCGCCTGCATCCAGGGCAGGCCGCCAAAGGCCTGGTAGGCCCAGCCCAGCGCCAGCACCATCAGGAAGGACGGCAGCACGAAGGCGAAACCCGCCGCGGTGGCGCCCAACACGCGGTAGTGGACATAGCCCAGGTAGATCGCCAGTTGGGCCGCCAGCGGCCCCGGTGCGATCTGCGCCAGCGCGAGGCCTTCCTTGTAATCGGCCTCGGCTATCCAGCCGCGCTGCTCGACCAGGTCGCGGTGCATATAGCCGACCAGCGCCACCGGGCCGCCAAAGCCCAATGCGCCCAGCTTCAGGAAGTAGCGTGTCAGCTGCCACAAGCGGTAGGTGGCTGGCGTGAGGGGGGAGGCTGTCATGATTCGACTCCTGAGATCGCCAATCGGCTGTGGGTTGGCGTGAAATGGGCATACAAGGAATCCAGCACCTGCGAAATCTCGGCCAGCAGCTGATCATCGTCCGCCAGCCGTTGGCGCGTGCCGCCCAGCATCGCCTCGAAGCCGGCAGCTTCCGGCACGATGACGCCGCCGACATCGAGCGCATGCACCATCGCCCCCAATCGGAGCAATCCGCCATCCTGCTCCAGTCCGAAGCTGGCCAGCAGCGTTTCGAAGGTGACCCGCTCGCCGACATGGGTGAAGGTCGCGTCGTCGAAGTCGAAACCCAGCGCGTCGGGCGGGCAGTTCCGGCTATCGGCAAGCCAGAGAAAGCAGGCGGTGGGATCGATGAAGCGCTGGATCAGCCAGGCGGAGGCCACGCGGTCCACCCAGGGCCGGGCGCGGGTGGCCCAGATGCGGCCCTGATAAGCGGCGCGGTCGAGCCGTGCAATCTCGCCATCCACGGACAACGGCTCGTCGGGAGAATAATGCCGGGTCAGCTGACGCTCGGCGTCATTGCACTGCCGGCGCGCCTGCGTCAGCGGCTCCCCGGGGAAATAGTCGGTCGCCGCGATGGCTTCCAGCTCTTTGCGGAGTTGGCGCAAGCTTCGCCGCGCGTCACTTTCCGAATCTGGCAGCGCCGCCAGTAATCCCGTCTGCGCCAGCGTCCATTGCGAGTACGCTTCGTTGCGATCAAACAAGTCCCGCCATTGCCGAAGTTGTATCGGGTCGTCTTCTCGCACGCGCAGTAAATAGGCGTTGCCGCCAGCCGCAATCAGCTCCTCCTGCAAATTACCCAGGTGCTGTTGCAGCGTGGGCAAGGCGGGTAGCAAATAGGCGCCATCCACCAAACTTGCCGCTCCCAAGGCTTTCATCTGCCGCCATAGCCTGACCCGGGGGTTGCTGTTGTTGCCGCGGATGCTGGCGATCAGCACCAACCATTCACATGCATCCATATCACCTCCCTGTTATTCAGATTACGCAATCTGAAATGGAGATGATGTGAAGAAAAGTTTGCTGCTTATTCCGGTGGCAACGCTGATGGTCGTTTTCTGCGACTACGCCAGGCCTGGAGCAAGCTGTCGCGATCTGCTTGTTCGAGCAGACACAACAAATCCAGCAGGGCGAGCATCCCCTTGGGGCGATGCATGCCACGCACATACTCGACGTAGGTGCGTGGACTGATATCGATGAGGGATGCCATCTGGCGCTGTGTCAGCCTGCGTTGCTGCTGTCTGGACAGCATGCGCTGGGCGAGGCGGAGGAAGTCATGGAGTTCCATCGATTCTCATTTTTCATATTTTCTGAGCGTGATGGCGGCGATGCTGCCTGTTTTTATGACAAATGACAATCACAAGATTCAAGTTTGATCAATATGACAATGGTTTTCAAAAGTACATGTTCATGTACTAAATGGTTGATTCAGGACGAAAAATATTTCCCGGAATAATTTACTGTGCTATTTGTTGTTGTATGCGCGGAAACCTTTGATAGTCAATGCTTTGGCGCTTCACAAAAAGGGAAACTGATGTCTATAATTTCATCTGAGTATGCAGTCGAAAAGCTGTCTATGTTCTTTGAAACACTGGCCGGCATCCCGTATGACGCCTTTGATTCTTGGAAGGCGAACCCGATGGCGGCCAGGGCAGTGACGCGGTCGGTGGAAAGCATGGGCGTCTGGAATGAGATGGTGCGCTTTGCCGAAGAGCGCTTCGAAGGCCATCCGCGCGCCAAGTGGGTCAAGCTGAAAGCGCAGTTCGGTCTGCTGATCGATCAGCGCTTCTTCATCCGCTTCAAGAAGGGGAATACGCGGCGCAAGTCGTCCAACTATCCGACCCTGACCGCGATGCAGTTTCATGACCAGGATGTGGACCTGTTCGGTGGCATACATCGGATGGAAGTGCTGTACGTACTGGACAAAGCCGGTGTGAAAATCGAGTCGGTGCTGTTGGTGCAACGCCATAAAGGCCGTATTGTTGTAGACGTTGAATTGAATCGAAATGCCCCGCCGGCGACCAATGTGTCTCCGTTCACCCCAGTGCAACCGTCGCTGGATGGAACAGACTCGGCCGCCCACATCATCAAACAGCCGGGTGCAGGTAACAAAGATGACGCTGATTTCAAAGATGCAGGCGGTGGAGCATGACCTCAACCATGAGATGATATTGCTTCGTCGCCGGATGCTGGGTTACACCCAGGCGCATGTTGCGGACAGCCTTGGCGTAAGCCAAGGCTTTCTTTCTAAGCTGGAGCAGGGCCTCAAAGAGATTGATGAGCCCTTGCTGGACAAACTGTGCGATGTACTGAGGTGCCGCAGGAGCTTCTTCGCGCATTCCGAGCGCATTTACGGGGCGCCGCTGAGCACCCACCCGATGTTCCGCAAACACGCCTCGGTCGGACAGAAGGTGCTGGATAAGCTGCTGGCGGATGTGAATGCCCGGATTGCCCATTTCCGGTTGATGTTGTCTGGTTTGGAGATGCAGCCGGACTTCCCGCTGCCGCAGTATGACCTGGACGATTTGCCCAAGGGCGCGGTTCAAGCTGCGCAGTACGTGCGTCGGGCCTGGCAGTTGCCGGATGGTCCGATCGCCAATCTGACGGTGCTGTGTGAGCGCGCGGGCTGCTTGGTATTCGCTTGTGACATGAGCGAGGCCAAGATCGACGGCATTAGCTATCGGATCGCCGGTTTGCCGCCGTTGATTTTTCTGAACAAGGATCTGCCCGGCGATCGCTGGCGTTTCACGCTGGCTCACGAACTGGGCCACCTGGTGATGCATGCCTATCCCAATCCAGAAATGGAAGATCAGGCCAATGAGTTCGCTTCGGAACTGCTGATGCCGGAGAAGGACATCGGCCGCGATCTGCGCAATATCGATTTGGCCAGAGCCGGCATGCTCAAGCCGATCTGGAAGGTTTCCATGGGCGCCTTGCTGGTCCGCGCCAAACGATTGCAGAAGATCACCGAGGGACAGTCCACCTATCTGTGGCGCACCATGTCCATGCTGGGCTATCGGACAGCCGAGCCGGCCGAGCTGAGCATTCCTCGCGAGCGCACGACGCTTGTGCCCAGTGTGTTCGAACACTACAAGGGACAACTGGAGTACAACGAGGAAGAAATCTCCGAGCTCCTGGGGCTGTATCCAGAGGATGTACCCCAACTTTATGAGTTGAGTAACTGGAAGAACCGGCTGCAGCTGGTGGATGGACGTCAGGCTGCCAAACCCTTGCGCCTGGCCTAACGGATCGATCCAGCCTGTACCGCTTAGTCGGACTTCGAGCGCTGCAGTAGCGCGGCGCGCTTGAGGGCGAAGTAGTGTTTGACTTCCTCATTCGGAATGCCAGGGCGCGGATCATCCAGCGCCACCTGGACGGCTTGGCGAACATACTCGTCATAAGAAATCGTAGATTCGGGAGTGGGGGGAATCGGCTCTGGCTGTGACATGGGGTCTTCTCCTGACTTTCGCTTTTAGTGTATTTCAAAAAGGGGCTTCACATGGCAATAACACTTAAGTGTACAGCGCGTCGCATGGCCGGTGGCGCAGGTCATGAACACATCAGTCATCTCTGGTGGGACCGCATGGAAGACGGTAAGAAAGTGTTGGAAAGCGGATACTTTACTCGGGATCAGATGGTCGCCTACATCGAGAAGAACGGGAATACCTCGGTGTGGTGCCCGGATCGTGATCCACAACGTCAGAGCGCCTGGGTCCATGTCCACAGTAATGGGCGTATCAAGTACGTCCAGACAGTTGCGGATGGTCGCAAGACGGACAACTTGCTGGCCTTGCCGTTGAAGTAAGTTCGCCTAACGAGATTTTGAATACGCCGATGCCCGGAAGCGCATCGGCGTTTTTTCTGTGAGGGTCGGATAAGCTATGAATTTGATTTCACCTCAAATTTATCATGATCATATGGTTGAGGTTAAACGGCGTTTCAGTGCGTCGTTTCGTTGTGTTCATTCCAATATTTCCATATCACACCTCCGACTAGAGGGTGGCGGACATGAAATATGACCCCAGCATTATCATGAATATCGACTAAATTTCGCACAATTTGCGAACACTAGAATGTGAGGACTGACAATTTGTACCTTTCCAGCTGGTACGCAATGCAATATAATTCAACTTAAAAAGGTACCAGTTTATGTAAGTATCTGATTTTTAGGAAATTTAATGGTACAGATAAAGCCCGAAGAGCTCCTGGAGCTGGTTGCCCATGGTGTTTCAGGAAGCACTGCTAACTTTGCCATGCTGTGCAGAAGGATGACGTCAAGGATCAAGCGTTCTGATCCAGACCTCGCATCATCACTTGCTAGCATTCTGGCTACGTCCGTCCATCGGGCAAGTGTCAACCCTGTCCCGGTTGATAGCGATTCGCGACGAAAGTTATTACAAGAAATATTTCCTGCTGCGGTGGACGTAGAGCCAGTATTTCCTCCTGAGATTAAACAAAGGCTTGAAAGATTTGTGCTTGAGAGGAATAAATCAACTCAATTGCTTGAAGCTGGATTATCCCCAGCAAAGTCATTGCTATTTTCTGGTCCTCCAGGTGTTGGAAAGACATTGACAGCTCACTACCTTGCGGCGCGACTGAATATGCCGTTGTTAACACTAGATTTGTCATCTGTAATGAGCAGTCTTCTGGGGAAGACTGGCAATAACATCAAATCAGTTATCGAGTATGCAAAAGGCTTTCCGTGCGTGCTCTTGCTGGATGAATTTGATGCTATTGCAAAAAAACGGGATGATGATCGAGATGTTGGTGAGTTGAAACGACTGGTAAATGTTCTACTTCAAGCTATTGATGAATGGCCATCAACATCGATATTGATTGCAGCTACAAATCATGCAAGCATGTTGGATCCTGCTGTGTGGAGACGGTTCGAGGTAGTTATAAACTATGATAATCCTCGAGCAGAGCAAATTGGCCGATTCTTGATTGAGAACAATATCCCTTCTCAACTTGCTGCCACTCTATCAGAGATGCTGGTTGGTAATTCTTATGCATCTTTAAGAAGAATTATTAATCACTCTAAAAAAGAGGCTGTTTTAGAGGGGGAAGACTTTGTTTCAGCATTGATTAAAACAATAATTCATGAGGTGACTGAAATAGCAGATGCTGAAAATATGAAGACACTTACAATAATTCATCACCATTTGAATGGATTGTCTGATAGAAAGATAGCTAGTGTTTTAGGAATTTCACACCCGACTGTTGGTAGAACTTTAAAGAAAGTAATGGAGAAAATATAAATGGCTGAGCGCAACCTGCTTTTGGGAAATGGAGAGACGCTTACAAGTACTAGTGAAATACCAAATGGATCTGGTCCGAAGAAAGTCCCATACACCATAGAGGAGGTTCGTGCTTTCATTAAAGGAAAAATAACAAAAGCTACAGAAGATTTCTCTCTGATCAGTGGCGATGTGAAGCCTCGTGGGGAAGGGGTGTTTAAACTTACATTGCATCCCGCTTTCCTGGGTAAGAGCTATTTTCCTGATGAGTTAATACGTCGTAGTGGTTTTCGTGATATTGGTAGCCGACAGGTAAGAATGGCTCCGAGGAAAACTACTAACGAACGGGATGCGGGAAAGTCTCTTGCGACCGCACAGATATTTGTTGCTGGAAAAGAGTCCGCTCTACGTAGTCTGGAAAGCATCATATTTGATGCGAAGACACCAAAGTATTTAATCAAGCAAGCCATTCAAATTGAAGATTTTGATTTTTACAAGCCAGAAGATAAAATAAAAAGCAACTCACCTGAGAGTGATGAGCGTGCATTGTTCGAGGCGGTAGTTCATGCTGGGCAGCGAGAGGATGATATCCTTCAAGCCTTTATTAATTTTTCTAGACAGCATGGGGCAGAAGTTTATCCGCAGAAGCGTATTTTGGTGGGGGCTTTGACTTTTGTGCCATTGCAGTGCTCTATTTCTGCAATGAAGAGGATAGCTAGTTTTACGTTTTTGCGAGCTATTCGAAAAATGCCAGAGCTTAGAGTGGCCTTGCCCAATGCCTTGAGAAAGAGTGCCGATTTTCAAATTCAAGGGTTGCCAGAATTGCCACCTTTAGATTCTGAAAATAGAGTTGCTATCTTTGATGGAGGAATTGGTGCAAGTGATTTATCTCCATGGGTTAATGAGTTTTACTTTCAAGATACAGAGAAAACAGATACGGCATACTTGCATCATGGTACAGAGGTAACCTCTACTTTTCTTTTTGGTAGAGTAGATAAAGAGGATCCAGTGCTTGGTCAGCCATATATGGGGGTTGATCATTATAGAGTTATTTCACCTGCAAATACACAGGATGTAGATTTATTTGATGTATTGCTAAGAATAAGAGGTGTTTTGGATGAGGGTAAATATAAGTATATTAATTTAAGCCTAGGTCCTAGAATGCCGATTGAAGATGATGAGGTCCATGTGTGGACGGCGACCCTGGATCAAATTTGTGCAAAGCATGGAATTTTAGCAACCATCGCGGTGGGGAATGATGGTGATTTGATGGGAGATAATGCTAGATTGCAGCCTCCCTCAGATATGGTAAATGCTCTTGCAGTTGGAGCTGCAAGTGATTATGGGAAAAAATGGAATAGAGCTAGTTATAGTTGCATTGGGCCAGGCCGAAGCCCTGGGGTGGTAAAACCTGATGGTGTTGCATTTGGTGGTACAGAGCAAAACCCATTTTTTGCATTCAACCCATGGGTTGGAGGTGTATCTGCAGTTGCTGGGACTAGTTATGCGGCTCCCTTGGCTTTAAGAACAGCATGTGGTGCTGCAGCATTAACGACTTACCCATTAGATGCTATAGCGATCAAGGCTTTATTGATCCATCATGCAGAAGGCCGAGCTAGAATTCCTAGAGAAGAGATTGGGTGGGGGCGTTTTGTAGAGAATCCAATCAAGCTGATTGAATGTGAGAATGGAGTTGCTACTGTTATTTACCAAGGTTTGCTGGCTAAAGGCGATTATTTAAGAGCGAAAGTCCCTTTTCCTGATATGCCGATACATGGAGCGGTGACATTGAAGGCCACTCTTTGTATTCAAGCACCAACAGATCCAGAGCATTCGATAAACTATACGCGTGCTGGAATGCAGGTTTCATTTCGGCCTGTTTTTGGGCTGGGAGATACTAAAACTACTGAATTCTTTGGACGAAATACTCAGTATAAGACCGAGCGCGAATACCGTGATGATGGACATAAATGGGAAACTTGCCTTCATCGAGAAAAGAAATTTGATGTAGAGACTGAGCTTAGCGATCCCGTTTTTGATATCCGTTATCATGCGCGAGCAACAAGTAGAGGTATCCCTGTTGAATCGGTTCCTGATATGAGGTATGCGATGATTATATCTGTCAGTGTTGATGGAATGCCTGACTTATATAATATGATTCGTCAGAGATACCAGGTTCTACAACCAGTTGCGTTGAGGGTCGATATCGATTTGCCGGCAGCATGATGTGAAAATATAAGATTATATATGATCTTATGTTTTAGATTTAGGGGGGTACGGAGTACGTATCCCCCTTTTTATTTGATGGTACACCTGATCTGCTCCGTAAACCTAATTCCTAGCGAAGGGCTGCTGCAGTTTGGATAAGGTTGTCTATCTGCCGATAAATAACATCTGCTGTATAGGCTGATGAATGCTGACTGTCCATCATTGTGAGGCTGACCTGCGTGGTATGGTCGCAAGCGTCAATATCTGCAGCGGCCGACCTAACTACCCCACCGGCTGACAGTTCAGCGAGTCTACTATCGATATTCAAGAGCGCTTCGGCACGACTTTTTAACTTGCCTGGATCGGTCTGCGGCATGTCGAAAGGTGTCCATGGACTATTTGCACATGTTGAGAGCAGTGCACTCAGTTTTTGTATATCGGCGATTAAGCTGTCCAGTTCCTCAATAATTTCCATGATTAGATCCTCAGCGTATCATTTAAGAAGTTGGGCGACATCGGCAATAGAGGTTGCCAGAGCTTTGACGCTCATGAATGCTGCCTTGGCCTCAGCTTTCCGATCAGGTTTGTCCCAGGTATCGATTAGTTTGGTGTGAGCCTCCTCGAGTTTTTGGATTGTTTGGGGAATGTCTTTGGAAATCTGGTTTTGCACGATCGAGTATTGCTTGAGTGTGGGAGGGTTGATCTTTTCTATTTTTGTTTGGAGCTCGTCCAATCTATCCTGTGCTTGGGCGAGCGCATAGTCGCGTGCGGCATCGCAAACTGCTGCTTGCTTGTGGCATTGCTTGTGCTCCTGTGTCGCCTTACGCATCGCGAGGTGTTCGTGGTCGATTAGCAGCATGTAATTAGTGAGAGTTGCCTCATCCGCCAAAGCGTTGCTTGTGTAGGTTAAATTCAGATCATGACTGAGCCCACTTTTCATCGCATCCATGAGCTGATTGATGCAAACATAACGGGGCATGCTGCGGCTACTGTCCTTGGTTGGTAGGCAGTTCTTGTCGACTTTGGTGAGTAGCACCGCGTGAATAGCATTGGCAGAACCGTTTTGCTCCGCAATGGTGTTCAGTACATCAATCAAGCCACCAATCGCATTCGACTCTGTAGTAAGGCGATCATTTGACACGCCATTCATGGGTGGAGAGTTGATAAATGGAGCAACCTTGTTGTAATCATCACGCCATGATTGGAGACGTGTGCTGAGATCCTTGGCCTGATCTTGAACGGACTTGGACAAGTCCTCCCTGCTGGAACCAAGGAGATGATCAAACCAAGTGGGTTGTGGTTTTGATGCCGTGTTTAGGAGATCCAGATAATCTGAAAAAGCAGTAATGGCGGCAGTAAAAGCTGGAAGAGAGGCAGCTTCTGTCGCGGGGGACTGATTTCTTGCCAGCGAGTCTCTGATCGCTACCAAGTCATCTTTCGCCCAGTATCCGGAGGGGGGGACCAGTGTGGCTTCATGGGCTATGGTTGTAACACACAGATTTTCAGCTTCAGAATAGCAAGTTGTTGCACATTCGGGGCGATGCCAGTTTGATTGTTGCTCGCACATTTGAAGCTGGTGGCAGCCTTGTTCTAGTTTCGAATTGGAGCTGCTCGTACTGGGCTGGTCGCCAGGTCGCGACTTTAACACGTTCCATACGCTATCATGCCCCTGCAAGTAGAGGGCTGATGGCCCCGCCTCAGGATGGACTCCATACTGATAGCGAATGAATACCGGTAAGTTTCGTAGGCGACAGGTACCGTTGGCATCGGTATCAATCATTCGACGCATTTGATAGTTTTGTGCTTCAAGTAACTGCTTCTGAATAGTTGTAACTGAAGACGTAAATTTTGCACCTTCGTCATGGAAGGAGACTGCGGCATCCTGATGTACTGATGCGCATCCTGCTAATTGAATAGCTATTGCAGGCAAGCTGAAAAGTGAGCTATAGAGGTGTTTCATCCGATGTCCCTCCCAATAATTTAATTAAGATAGGCTGAACTACAAGTGAATTGAAATTTCTCGAGATAGCCCGAGAAATCGGTATATCCCGTTGACGTCTCAACTCAAAGGTATCGAAGTTGGCTATGTTAAAGAAAGAACTAACTAGAACATATTGCAAGGTAGAATAGTCTTCACGCAAATCTATGCGAGGAATTACCTAAAAGGACTTGTCTATAGTCGTCTAATGGATTGTCCCGTAGTGACAGTGGACCTGAAGGGCGCCACTGTGGGCGAGGCCCAGCTATGGTCACCGGTAGCATGGAGATCGAGTGTGAACTAGCGGCGGCATGTCAAGGAAACTTACTGTTTTTTCCTGCAAGATTAAGATAGATGTGATTGGTTTGGGGAATGCACTGATACCAAGCTTCGCATTGACGTTGTTCACCAGCACATCGTTTAGCGGTACCCAGTCCACTGTTCCCATACCAGCTTCATGCAGTCGGTTGTCAGCCCCAGAATGCTGGCCAGTGTGCGTGGTGTTACCGGCACCCCTTTAGCCTGCAGGTAGCGGCCGGCGCTATGGGTTTCCGCTGCATTCGGCAGATAACGGCGCCGGTCCAGATGTGTGTCGGCCACGCAGGCCAGCCAAAAAGGCAGCAGGCCCACGCGCTCGGCCAGTCGGGAACGGGTGAAATGGGCTTGAGTACAGAGGGAGAGAAAGCGCGACGGCCAGTCTTCCAGCAGCCAGGCTATGGCGAGCAGTAAGATGAGGCGCGCGGCGGGCGGCTGGTATTCGAACTCATCGTGTTGACCAGGTGGATACCACGGGATCTCCACACCCAGCGCATCCCCGAGGTGCTGGCGTAGTTGCCGCCCATTACGGCCGCTCAACACGCCGATCAAGGCACGAACCCCGATGAAGAACGGCAAGCTGCAGGGCGGGGTCAGCGGGCCACAGTCCCAGGGGCTGTGCTCGATCGCGGCGATGAGGTGGCGCAGTCGCTGCCAGGATGGCGGATCTGGCCAGGCGTAGAAGACCGGGCTCATGCTGGCGAGGTCGAAGTGGCAGCGGCCGCAGAACCGCAGGGCCTGATCGTCAATCGTCTTGCGGCGCCCAATGCCATGGCGGTGAAAGGCGATTGGCGTGTGACAGGCCGGGCAGCATTCTTCCATCAGGCACTGATGGTGCTCACAGACGACATAGAGGGCCAGCCGCCATTGGAGACGGTAGTAGGCCTCCGGAGGCTGAGCCAGGCACAGCGGGCAGAACTGCATGCCGGGACGTTTGCGCTGGCGATGATAGACCCCGACCGGCCGCACCCAAGACCAATGGCCGGTGGCCGGCCGCTCGAACAATTGGCCTTGGTAGGAGAGCAGCGTCAACGCCTGCAGCTCGGCCACCGCGTGGCCGGTATGGCGTGCCAGCAGCGTCAACAGTGAGAGGGGTGGGTCGCGATCGATGTCGCGACTCCAGATTGGCGTGTGGTAGCCCAGCAGCTTGTCGTAGAAGGTGTGGAGTAGGAAGCCGTTGGCGAATGCCAGTCGCACCATCCAGGAAGAGAGGATCTCCCCTGGGCACGGCTGGGGGTGCATTGGCAGCATGGTCTACACATGGGCGGCCTGGCGGGTGCGGTCGCTGGGCGAGACGTAGCCGCAGGCATTCAACGTCTCCGCGGTAAGCTGCTCCTCGCCCTGGCGCAAGGCGTAAATCGCCGCCTGATTGAGCAGCATCGACAGCTCGCCGATAGTGCCTTCGCACATGGCGAGGATCTTGGCGGCCAGCATCGCCTCGTGCAGGTTGGACGGCTGCTGCAGCGGCAGTACACGCTCGAACGACATCAGCAGCTGGCGGAACGCCTTATTCATCTGCCACTTCGGCAGCAGCTCCGGCAGGAAGCGGTTCTGGATCTGCGGATCGACGCTGACCGCGCGCAGCAGGTCGCCGGTGCCACAGCCGACAATCGAAATCTGCAGCTCGTTGCCCAGAAACTTGATCATGTTGAGGAACTGCTGCTGTTTCACCGACGAGCCGGCCAGCACGTTGTGCAGCTCGTCGATGATCAGCACCTTCAGCTGAATGCCACGTAGTACGCGAATCACCTGGGCGCGCTTGGCATCGGTGGACGAGGTCGGGACGCTTTCGAATAGTGCATTGAGGATGCCCGAATAGAAGCCGGCCTCGCTGGGTGTGGGCGGCGCCTGGATGTAGATCACCGGCGCAATCATGTATTCGCCGCCGGGGTTTTCTTCCGCGGGGTGGCGCTGAGCGAAGTGCTGGATCAGCCGGGTCTTGCCGTTATTGCTGCCGCCGATCAGCAGCATATTGGGCATGCGCGCCTCGCGCGGGTGGTGCACCAAGTCTTCCAGCTTGGCCAGGATGTCCTGAGCCCGCGGGTAGCCAATCCAGCGCGGCCGCTTCAGCCAGGTGATGCGGCTGGCCGCATCCAGTTCGGCCTGCTCGGCCGTACTGGGGTGGAGGTGAGGGTATGCGCTCATGATGGGTCTCCCTAACCGAGCTGGATGTCGCTGAAGGGTTGGATATCGTCGTCATTGGCCGTCGGCAGTACCGGGGGCTGTGGTGCCGGCATGGCCGCCGCGTGCACGCCGGCCCAGCCGTTGCGTCGCTCTGCCATGCGGCGCTTACGCTTTTCCGTCGCACGCTGCTGCTTGGCCAGGCGGGTTTTTTCGACCGCCTCGGCCTCGATCTCGCGCATCCGGCGGATGCCCTGGAAGATCATCTCCTCGTCGACGTGGCTGACCGGATCCTGCTTCAGCCGCTGCAGCGTCGCGCGCAGCTCCCACAGGCTGATGGCCGGCCGGGTGTTATTCAGATACGGCACCGGGCTGTAGCAGCGGGTTTCCGGATCCAGGAAATACACCACGCTGATGTCGCGCGGGTCGCGCGCGAACAGGAACTTGCGCCCCTTGCCGGTGGCGCGATCTTCGGACTCGACCCAGCGGCGCAGGGTCGGCGCGTAATAGTGGATGTTGTCGATGACCACGCCGTGGCGCTGGATGGTGCGCTCGACATAGGGGGTGAAGTCGAGACGGAAGTTCTCCTCATCCTCGATCGGCGCCGGCAGACCGATTCCCGGACGCTCGGCGGTGCCGTGGACGAACTGGTGATACAGCTTGATCGGCGGCACCTCGTTGATGCCCTTGTGCGCGCGGTGGTGGTAGCAGTAGGCCACGAAGACCGTGAACCACAGTTCCAGCTCGGCCAGCGTCATGCAGGCGCGGCCTTCCGAGTCGTAGTTCATCTTGGCCTGCACGTTCGAGAAGGTCGTGCCGGGCAGACTCTGGCACTCCCCCATGAAGGTGCGGAAGGCGCGCTCGATGTGAGGGCCGTAGTTCGGCTGTCCTTTCGGGCGGTGCTCCAGGATGATGCCGTGTTGCTCGCAGGCGCGGTTGAGCATATTGCCGTGGAACTCTTTGGCATTGTCGACGTGGATCTTGCTCATTTTGCCGTAGACCGGCCACTCCGCGACGATGTCGCGTTTCGCCAGCCAATGCTCCTTGCGCATCACCGCGTGGGCCACGCACAAGCCGGCCGACAGCGAGCCCGGCGGATCCAGCGTCATCAGGAAGCCGGCGACCATTTTGGTCGCCACATCCAGGGCCACGGTCAGATAGGGGCGGCCGATCGGCAAGCGGTGCGCCTCATCCACGATCACCACATCGACCTTGGTGTGGTCGATTTGCACCACCGCGTAGGGGTAGTCGGCGCCGGGGAACTGGCCGCGCAGCGGTTCGAACTTCTCGCGTGCCCGCCGGGGGCTGTAGCGCTTGCTCAGTATCTCCCGCTGGTCGATGGCGTAGGCGCGCGCATACACCGTGTTCTGGTTGGGCGGATCCAGATCCGCCTCCTGGCAGGCCAGCTTGATCAGCTTGTACAGTTTGAGGACCGAGGGCCGCTCCTGCTTCAGGTAGTAATGCTGGATCTGCAGCGAAATGATCTGCTCCACCTCGTCAGATAGACGGCTGCCGCCCTTGTCCGAGCGCGGCGTGCGCAGCAGAGAGGAAACCAGGCCGGTTTCCTCGAAGCGGTTGAGCCAGCGGTAGATGGTGACCAGGCTCTTGCCGGTGGCGTCGGCCACTCGCTGTACGTCTTTCGTGCTGCGGCCGGGCAGATCCAGCAAGGGGCGTATGCACTCGTAGCGCTGCACCGCCAGGTCCCAGTCCTTTTCCTTGGCCAGCAGGTGCGGCGCCGCGGGATCGGAAGACGAGACCGGAGCCAGGCTGAGGTCGCTGACCGCGGCGATTTCGGTTTGCGAGCCATCGATGGTGCGCAGGATGGCATCGGAGAAGCCTTTCAGCTCCAGGACGATGGCGGCTTGATCGCGCCAATAGACCACTTGGCCTGGGCGGATGGTTTTCATATCAGCACTCCTCCACTGGCCAGAGGCGGGAACGCATGGTCAGCGGCACATTCAGGTCGCAGCCGATGGCGCCGATCGCCACCAGATGCCAAAGGGTGGGAATCAGCCGGGCACGGTTGTGGGCATCACGGCAGAGGGCAAACAGCAACATTTCCGGATCGGTCTCATCGAGATCCCAAAGTACCTGGAGAATCTGCCGGCGTGCATCCGGTGATGGACTCTGCTCCAGGTAACGCCAGAGGAATTTAGCGTTGTCGAGGTAGGGGGTACGAATTTCGCGCTCGGTGAAAACTTCGAAGCGCCACCCTTGGTCCAAGGCATACGTTTTTGCGGCCCGGAACTTACGGAGCAAGTTTCTCCAGTCCTGTCGGAAGTCGGCGCGATACTTGACCTCGTACAATACGGGTTGCGGGGTCAACGACACTGTCGGCTTGAACTGGATCAGACCATCCGGTGTGTAGGTGCGTAGCTTGCCGAACTGGTCGAAATACCCGATGGTGATCGGTTGGGCGGTGAAATGCTCGACACTGGGGTCGAAGCGCAGGATCTCCATGAGATCGCGCTCCAAGGTGGACTCGTAGTCGCCCAATAGCGGGACCATGCCGGTCACGCTACGGCTGTTGTAGACGATGTCCCTGACAGGGGTGTATCGCTGGAGATGATTCATTTGCATGCTCCGCCATAAATTCCACTAATTTTTGCATTTATTTGTGGAAATTACAGGCGGCAGCGAGCCCCGGCCTGGCGAGATCAGTCTCGCGCATCACGGCGTGCTGTTCCTGGACGAGCTGCCGGAGTTCGACCGCAAGGTGTTGGAGGTGCTGCGGGAACCGTTGGAGAGCGGAGTGATCCATATCTCGCGCGCGGCGCGGCAGGCCAGTTTCCCGGCGCGCTTCCAGCTGGTGGCGGCGATGAATCCCTGCCCTTGCGGTTACCATGGCCATCCTTCCGGTCGCTGCCAGTGCTCGCCCGAGCAAGTGGCGAAGTATCGGGGTAAAATCTCCGGCCCCTTGCTGGACCGGATCGACTTGCAGGTGGAGGTGCCGGCCTTGACGGCGGAGGAGTTGCAGCATTCCGGACCGGGTGAAGGCAGCGAGGCGGTGCGCCAGCGGGTGTTCGAGGCCAGGGAGCGCCAGTTGGCGCGGCAAGGCGGCTTGAACGCGGCGCTGCAGGGCGAGGCGCTGGAGACGCATTGCCGCGGCGATGAGCGCGCGCTGGCGGTGCTGGCCAAGGCTTTGCAACAACTTGGCTTGTCGGCGCGGGCGTATCATCGGATACTGCGGGTTTCGCGCACCATCGCCGATTTGCAAGGCGTCGAAACGATAAGCCGCAACCATGTATTGCAGGCGATCCAGCTCAGGCGCGTCATGCAAGGCGGCGCTTGATAGAATTGATCAATTAAATACGGATGGCATGGTGGCCGTCCGACAGACATAGCGGTAGTGGTGAATGGCTAATCGAGACCTGAAAAACTCCCCCAGACCGTCGCGCGGGCGCGGCAACTCCTCCTCGTCGCGCAGCGGCGGAGGCGGCATGATGGCGGGCATCATCATCGGCCTGATCGTCGGCGTAGCGGTGGCGGTGGGGTTGGCGATGTATTTGAACCGCTCGCCGGCCGCTTTCCAGCCCAAGAACGAGCGCAAGGCGGAAGCGCCGCAGCCGCCGACCGAGCTGCTGGCGCCGGGCACCCGCATTTCCGAGGCCGCTTCGGCCACGACGCCGGCCGCGCCGGCTCCGGCGCAAGCGCAGCAACAGGCCACGCTGGACTCCACCGAGACGGTGCCGCTGCCTCCGCCGGCGACCCCGCACGAAGCCAAGCCCAAACCGGCGCCGCAAGCACCGGCAAAGACCGGCAAGGATGAGCAGCGCTTCGATTTCTACAAGATTCTGCCGGGCCAGGTGGACGCGGTCACGTCCGACGCCAAGTCCTCGCGTTCGGGGGAACCTTCGGCATCGGCGCCTGCCAAAAAAGTTTATTTGCAGCTGGGCGCGTTCCAGAACCAGGACGAGGCCGACAACCTGAAGGCCAAGCTGGCTTTGCTGGGCGTCGAGGCAAAGATCCAGTCGGTCAACGTGCCTGACAAGGGGATGGTCCACCGGGTCCGCGTGGGCCCGCTGAGCCGTCAGGACGATGTGGAGCGCATCCGCGCGCAGTTGAAGCAGGACGGCATCAGCGCCAATGTGGTGAAGGCCGCCGAGTAAGTCTCATCTCTCCAAATAACGGGAAAAGAACATGAAGAAATGGTTGTTGTTGGCAATGCTGGCGGTCAGCGGCATGGCGAATGCCGCGATCCAGCTGGGCAAGGACTACACGATGCTGAGCACGCCCCAGCCGGTGGCCGACCCGAAGAGGGTGGAAGTGATCGAATTCTTCTCCTACCACTGCATCCATTGCTATGACGACGATCCGGCCCTCAATGCCTGGGCCAAGACGCTGCCGGCCGACGTGAGCTTCCGCAAGGAGCAGATCGTGTGGCAGAAGTCGATGGAAGGCTTCGCCCGCATGTTCGCCACCTTCAACGCCACCGGCACCTTCGACAAGCTGCACCGCCCGGCTTTCGACGCGCAGATCAAGCAGCGCATGGATTTGTCCAAGCCTGAGCAGTTCACCAGCTGGATCAAGCAACAGAAGGGCGTAGACAGCGCCAAGCTGCTGCAGACCTACAACTCCTTCGGCATCAACGCCCAGGTGGCGCGCGCGACCAAGATCACCCGCGACTACCAGATCCAGGGCACGCCGACCGTGATCGTCAACGGCAAGTACGTGGTGGTGACCAGCACGCCGGAACGGATGATCCAGGTGATGAACGAGCTGGTGGCCAAGGCCCGCGCCGAGAAGAAGTGATTGTTGGCTTGAAGCGAGAAAGCGGCCTTTGGGCCGCTTTTTTGTTGCCGCGGCGTCTGTCTGATCGGGAAGACCGCGGATGGCAGGTATTTTTATGTAAAAAGTTCTTGACGCGCTTTTAGCATTGCCTTAATATGCAATCTCTCTGACGCGGGGTGGAGCAGTCTGGTAGCTCGTCGGGCTCATAACCCGAAGGTCGTAGGTTCGAATCCTGCCCCCGCAACCAAATGCCATGAAAGCCGAATCGATGTTCTGATTCGGCTTTTTGCATTTCTATCGTCTCTATTTCATCGCGCGCGTTTTCCCCGGCAAAGTTTCCCGCTCCCGCCACGTGACAATTGGGATTTCCATTTTTGCTTCTTGTTAAAACTTTCTCTGGTTTGGCGCTGTGCCGAAAGAAATATTTTTTTGTAACGGTTTGCAACCGCAGACATGTCCAAGTCATGTTAATGACTTTGTCCTAAGTGGTTGTTGCTGCGGCAGAATACGGCGAGCGCCGTCCTTGATTTTGATCAATTGAATGGCATATCTGGTGGCGGCGCGGTCTTGATCATAGTCAAGACTCTTGAAATATTGGCTGGAACTGTTTCTAATACGCCCGCCCGCCCTTGAGGGCCGCGACGATTTGTCGCAGCGCGACGGCGTCGGGCATTGATGTTTGTGCTTGCCGAATTCCTGTCTTCCCGCGCCGCATGCGGCGTTTCACTCGGGCAGTGATCTTCAGCTGTCACGCCATCGTCCGGAAGCGATTGTGGAGTCGCTTCCCGCCGTATCCGGCGCAGGCCGCCGGTGGGGCCGGTCGCGGAATATCCGCGATCCCTAAACTTCTGGTTTGGTCTGGACTGATGCGACTGCGCTCGGCGCTGTCGCTTCTTGGTCCGGCAGGGAACTGTTTTCTTGGCGTTGGAGCATGGCTCGCAACGCCTGTTGCGCATCTGCGCGCCAAAGGATTTTTAACCCGAAAAGTCGTATGATGAGAAACCATAGACCCTCCCGCCTGATGCGGGGGCTGGCGCCTGTGGTGATCGCCCTGCTGTCGGGATGCCAAGGCGGCATTCTCGATCCCAAGGGCCAGATCGCCGCTGAGCAGAAGTCCCTGATCCTGACGGCAACTGCGCTGATGCTGCTGGTGGTCATCCCGGTGATCGTGATGACCTTGGTCTTCGCCTGGAAGTACCGCGCCAGCAACAAGGACGCCGCCTACGAACCGAAATGGTCGCACTCGACCAAGATCGAAATCGTGGTCTGGCTGATCCCCTGCATCATCATCGCCTTCCTGGCGACGCTGACCTGGAAGAGCACGCACAAGCTCGATCCCTATCGTCCGCTGGAGTCGGACAAGAAGGCGATCCAGGTGCAGGTGGTGGCGCTGAACTGGAAATGGTTGTTCATCTACCCCGAGCAGCAAATCGCTTCCGTCAACGAGCTGGTATTCCCGGCCGATACCCCGGTGAGCTTCAAGATCACTTCCGACGCGGCGATGAACTCGTTCTTCATCCCGCAGCTGGGCGGCCAGATCTACGCGATGGCCGGCATGCAGACCCAACTGCATCTGATCGCCAACGAACCGGGCACCTACAAGGGCTTCTCCGCCAACTACAGCGGCGCCGGCTTCTCCGGCATGAAGTTCAACGCCGTCGCCACCAAGACCCCTGCCGAATTCGAAGCCTGGGTAGCCAAGGCCAAGGCTTCCGGCAAGGCATTGGACGCGCCCGCGTACCTGAAGTTGCTCAAGCCTAGCGAAAACAATGCGGTGGAATACTACGCGTCGACCACGCCGTACTTGTTCGAGGCCGTGCAGCACAAGTACATGGCCGCTCGCCCATCGCTGGCCGACAGCGACGACGCCATCAAGCTGACCAAGATGACCAAAGAACTGTGCGCCGCGATCACGCCGCCGGTTGTGAAGGAGTAACAATCGATGTGGTTAGGTAAACTGACTCTGGACGCGATCCCGTTCCATGAGCCCATCATCATGGGGGCGCTGGGAGGCGCCGGCCTGATCGGGCTGATGCTGTTCGCGCTGATCACCAAGTTCGGCAAGTGGGGCTATCTCTGGAAAGAGTGGCTGACTTCGGTCGATCACAAGAAAATCGGCGTGATGTACATCATCGTCGCCATGATCATGCTGCTGCGCGGCTTCGCCGACGCGCTGATGATGCGCACCCAGCTGGCGATGGCCACCGGCGGCGCCCACGGCGTATTCCCGCCCGAGCACTATGACCAGATCTTCACCGCCCACGGCGTGATCATGATCATCTTCATGGCGATGCCGTTCATGACGGGCCTGATGAACATCGTGGTGCCGCTGCAGATCGGCGCGCGCGACGTGGCCTTCCCCTTCCTGAACTCGCTGAGCTTCTGGCTGCTGGTGTCCGCGGTGATCCTGGTCAACCTGTCGCTGGGCGTGGGCAACTTCGCCCGCACCGGCTGGGTGGCCTATCCGCCGCTGGCCGAGCTGGGATTCAGCCCTGACGTGGGGGTGGATTACTACATCTGGGCCTTGCAGATATCAGGCATCGGGACGACGCTGACCGCGATCAACTTCCTGGTGACCGTGATCAAGATGCGCGCCCCGGGCATGAAGCTGATGGACATGCCGATCTTCACCTGGACCTGCACCTGGGCCAACGTGCTGATCGCCACTTCCTTCCCGATCCTGACCGGCGCGCTGGCCATGCTGGCGCTGGACCGCTACCTGGACTTCCACTTCTTCACCGCGGAACTGGGCGGCAACGCCATGATGTACCTGAACCTGTTCTGGGCCTGGGGCCACCCCGAGGTGTACATCCTGGTTCTGCCGGCGTTCGGCATCTTCTCGGAAGTGGTGTCCACTTTCGCCGGCAAGCGCCTGTTCGGCCACAAGTCCATGATCTACGCCAGCGGCGCGATCTCGGTGCTGGGCTTCATGGTTTGGCTGCACCACTTCTTCACGATGGGCTCCGGCGCCAACGTGAACGCCTTCTTCGGCATCGCGACGATGATCATCTCGATCCCGACCGGCGTGAAGCTGTTCAACTGGCTGTTCACCATCTACAAAGGCCGCCTGCGCTTTGAAACCCCGATCCTGTGGACCCTGGGCTTCATGGTGACCTTCTCCATCGGCGGCATGACCGGAGTGCTGCTGGCAGTGCCGGGCGCCGACTACGTGCTGCACAACAGCCTGTTCCTGATCGCCCACTTCCACAACACCATCATCGGCGGCGCCGTGTTCGGCTACCTGGCTGGCGTGTCGTTCTGGTTCCCGAAGGTGTTCGGCTTCAAGCTGAACGACAAGCTGGGCAAAGCCTCGTTCTGGTTCTGGCAGATCGGCTTCATGTTCGCCTTCATGCCGCTGTACGTGCTGGGCTTCCTGGGCATGACCCGTCGTCTGAACCACACCGACAACCCGGCCTGGGAGCCGTGGCTGTACATCGCCCTGTTCGGCGCGCTGCTGATCGCCGCCGGCATCGCCTGCCAGCTGCTGCAGATCGTGGTGAGCATCCGCGACCGCAAGAAGCTGGTCGACGAAACCGGCGATCCGTGGAACGGCCACACTCTGGAATGGTCCACGTCTTCCCCGGCGCCGTTCTACAACTTCGCCAAGCTTCCGCAGGTGCATGACATCGACGCCTTCACCGACATGAAGGAAAAGGGCATCGCCTACGCCGTGCCGAAGTCGTACGAACCGATCCACATGCCGCGCAACACCGCGGTGGGCATCTATATCGGCGCCTTCACCACGGTGCTGGGCTTCGCGTTGATCTGGCACATCTGGTGGCTGGCCGTCGTCGGCCTGGTGGGCATCGTCGGCTGCATGCTGGCGCGCGCCTACGACAACGACCTGGACTACTACGTGCCGGTGGACGAAGTGGAAGCGATCGAGCGCGCCCGCTTCGAGAAGCTGGGCATCGACGTCGACAACTACACCGAGCGTGATCCGGCCCAGCCGAAAAAGGCTGCGCGTCCGACCACCACCGCGTAACGGGTTGAATCTGACATGACGACTTATGTAAAAGAAGCGCACGCCGCGCACGACGACCACGAGCACCACGATAGCGGTTCGCAAACCGTTCTGGGCTTCTGGTTCTACCTGATGACCGACTGCATCCTGTTCGCGACCGCGTTCGCGACCTACGCAGTCCTGTTCCGCAACGTGGCGGAAGGCGTGTCCGGCAAGGACATCTTCGATCTGCAATACGTGCTGGTGGAAACCGCGGCCCTGCTGCTGTCCTCCATCACCTATGGCTTCGCGATGATCGCCGGCCACAAGGGCAACAAGTCCGCCGTTCTCGGCTGGCTGGCTGTGACCTTCCTGTTCGGCGCCGCCTTCATCGGCATGGAAATCAATGAATTCCATCATCTGATCTCCGAAGGCCACGGCCCGCAGAAGAGCGCCTTCCTGTCGGCCTTCTTCGGCCTGGTGGGCCTGCACGGCCTGCATGTGACCGCCGGCCTGCTGTGGATGGGCGTGATGATGGCCGAAGTGGTCAAGACCGGCTTGACCGGCCGCGCCATGACCCGCCTGAACTGCCTGTCGCTGTTCTGGCACTTCCTCGACATCGTGTGGATCTGCGTGTTCACCGTCGTCTACCTGAAAGGAGCCATGTGATGAGTCACGCGCATGACAATGCCAGCCACGGCACCGTGAAGAGCTACATGGTCGGCTTCGTGCTGTCGGTGGTCCTCACCGCCATTCCGTTCTGGATGGTGATGGGCGGGGCCTTCACCAAGCAGGCGACGCTGATCGGCATCCTGGCGATGGCGGTGGTGCAGATCGTGGTGCAGCTGAAGTACTTCCTGCACCTGGACTTCAGCAAGGAAGGCAAGCTCAACACCTTCTCCTTCCTGTTCACCGGCATGGTGATCGTGTTGCTGGTGGGCCTGTCGATCTGGATCATCTACACCGCCGACGCGCTGATGATGCGCTGAGCGAGGCTGAGTTGAAGTTCAAGCGTTATCTTCAGGTCACCAAGCCCGGCATCATCTTCGGCAACCTGATCTCGGCCGCCGGCGGTTTCCTGCTGGCGGCGCAGGGATCGGTGGACTGGTGGCTGCTCGCGGCCACCGTCATCGGTTTGTCGCTGGTGGTGGCTTCCGGCTGCGCGATCAACAACTGCATCGATCAGGACATCGACGCCAAGATGGCCCGCACCCAGAAACGGGTGCTGGTCACCGGCGCGATGAGCACCAAGGCCGCGCTGGCGCACGGCGTGCTGCTGGGCCTGGCGGGCTTCGCCCTGCTGTGGTTCTGCACCAATCCGCTGGCCACCGGCTGCGTGCTGTTCGGCTTCGCGATCTATGTCGGCGTGTACAGCCTGTACATGAAGCGCAACTCGGTGTACGGCACCCTGGTGGGCAGCCTGTCCGGCGCGGTGCCGCCGGTGGCCGGCTACTGCGCCGTCACCGGCCGCTTCGACATGGGCGCGGCCATCCTGCTGCTGATGTTCAGCCTGTGGCAGATGCCGCACTCGTACGCGATCGCCATCTTCCGCTTCAAGGACTATGAAGCGGCCGGCATCCCGGTGCTGCCGGTGGTGAAGGGCATCTCCGCCGCCAAGCAGCAGATCGTGCTCTACATCCTGGCTTTCGCCGCGGCGACCGTGATGTTGGTGTACGGCGGCTACGCCGGCTACGGCTACCTGGCGGTGGCGGTGGCCACCAGCCTGTGGTGGCTGAAGATGGCGCTGTCCGGCTACAAGCGCGAAACCGACGACCGCGTCTGGGCGCGCCAGGTGTTCTTCTTCTCCATCATCACCATCACCTCGCTGAGCGTGATGATGGCGGTGGACGGGCAGACGCCGCCGCACAGCCGCGTGGTGATGACCGCGGATGCGGGCCACTACCGCTAAGATCGATACCGTTCCATGCCAAACGGGGAGCAGCTTGCGCTGCTCCCCGTTTTTGTTTGGCCATCGGTCGGGGGAGGACTATGGCATTGCCGACGGAGTTGGGATCCCCGGAGGTCCGTGTCGGCTCGTCGCGCGCGCCTATCTGCGGGTATGTCCATTCTTTCCGTGGCGCTGCCGGCATCGGCGTGGAAAACGCTTGGCGCTCTCTTTAGCCAGGCGCGAGATTGCGCAATGCTGGCGAGCGCCGCCGGCGCTCGATTTTCTCTTCAAGCGCGATCGCGCTCAAATTCTGCACAAATTGACCATGGCGATGCCGGATGCGCTGGTGAGACCGGGGCATCCAGAGAGGAGTCGTCTGCCGATGCGTCAAAAGCGTGAAAAGCCGGATGGTGTCCGATAGGCGGCCAAACATATTCGAGTTTGCTTTTCTGCGTTAAGAACGTTGCGCATTCAATTCGGAAGAGGACAGGTTCGTCTGCCGCTTTGAGTTTGTCAGCCAGTGGCTCAACTGTCCTTTAGAACGAATTGCTCAATTGCGCCAATAAAATATGATATGCGAATAATTTCGTAATAAACATATCCCATTGATAAAGGTCGGCGGCGCGGTGATGAGCGATACAGCGCGGCCTCTCCATGAACATTCTGCTGAATGGACTCCACTTGTTCTGACTGGCCAGCCAGATCTCTCGCCCCACCCATACAAGGAGAGCTTCTGAACCAAATATTGCTCATTCCCTGCAAGCGGCTAAGCCGTGAACACACCACTCAACACGAATAAGAGGAATTCCTTCATGACGAAAAAAATGGACCTGACCCTAGCTACTTTCGCCTCCTTGCTGGTCGCCTCCACCCCGGCCATCGCCAAGCCGAGTCTGGACGCGGCGATGCAAGGCGCGGTGGTTTCTACGCAACCTGCAACGACCCAGTTTGCAGCTTTCAATACGGAAAGCCAAGGCGAGCCAGTGCTGATGGTCCGCCACAACCGCAGGCTGCTGGCGACGGCAACGGAGGAGAAAGAGGCTGCGCCTATGGTTCGCCACAACCGTCCGTTGCTGGCAATGGCCGCGGAGGAGAAAGAGGCTGCGCCTATGGTTCGCCACAATCGCCCGCTGCTGGCAATGGCCGCGGAGGAGAAAGAGGCTGAGCTGATGATCCGCCACACCCGTCCGCTGCTGGCGATGGCTGCGGAAGAGAAAGAGGCTGAGCTGATGATCCGCCATACCCGCCCGCTGCTGGCGATGGCCGCGGAGGAGAAAGAGGCTGCGCCTATGGTTCGCCACAACCGTCCGTTGCTGGCAATAGCCGCGGAGGAGAAAGAGGCTGCGCTTATGGTTCGCCATACCCGCCCGCTGCTGGCGATGGCCGCGGAGGAGAAAGAGGCTGCGCCTATGGTTCGCCACAATCGCCCGCTGCTGGCGATGGCTGTGGAAGAGAAGGAGGCTGAGTTGATGATCCGCCACACCCGCCCGCTGCTGGCGATGGCGGCGGAAGAGAAGGAGGCTGAGCTGATGATCCGCCACACCCGTCCGCTGCTGGCGATGGCGGCGGAGGAGAAGGAGGCTGAGCTGATGATCCGCCACACCCGTCCGTTGCTGGCGATGGCTGTGGAAGAGAAGGAGGCTGAGTTGATGATCCGTCATAACCGTCCGCTGGCTCTGGCAGCGGTTCAGGACGATATGGGCAAGACTCAGGCTTGATAACCCTTCCTTGCAGCCCGGGCGGTTCCGCCGGGCTGCTGTGCCATCTCAGCAAGAAGAAACCATGTCCGCATCTATTTCCCTGAACACTGTTTATTGTCTAGCCGACGGCATTGAATTGAGCCGGCAACCCAGCGGAGAACTGACCCCCCATGCGCCAGACGCAAGCGCCACCGGGCTGAACGATGCGGCGCTATCGGCGCTGGCCATTTTCGCGGAACCCAAAACCTTCCGCGATGGCGTCGCCCAGTTGGAATCGATGCAGCCGGGCAACGCGCCGGCCGCCGCGCTGGATGCGGTTTGCGAGTTGGTGGAACGAGGCTGGCTGATCCCTGGAGCCCGCACGGCTCGCATTGCGCAAGCTGCATCGGCGACCCGGATGCCGAGAGGGATGTTCGGTTGTCCAAGCCAGACGTTGGAGCAGGCGCTTCAGTCGGACGGGGCCCAGGTTCTATTCGTCGGAATGCCTTACGACAAAGGCGCAACCGGCCGCAAGGGTTCGGCCGGCGGGCCTGCCTACATTCGTCAGTGCAGCAAAACCGCTTTCGATTACACCGAACAGGCAGGCCGCGCGCAGGGATGGTGGCATCCTTTCGGCCAGCGCAGGGTGCTGGAGGGCGTGCGGTTTGCGGATTTGGGCGATCTGGTGGTGGGCGAGGGCCCGCGCAACGACGACGATTTCGACCGGATTTACGATGTGCTGTACAGCTTGTTCCAAGCCGGCCGTTTTCCGGTGCTGCTGGGCGGCGACCATTCCGTCAGCCTGCCAGCCATCACGGCGGCGGCGACGTTGCATCCGGGCCTTGGCGTCATCCATTTCGATGCCCATGGCGATATCGGAGCGCTGGACGACATGGGAGACTGGCGCCGCAATTGCAGCCATGGAAACTTCATGTCCTGGGTCGCGGCCAATCCCAACGTCGCCAGCGTTCACCAGTTCGGCCTGCGCCACCTGACGCCGGATGCGCCGCACCGTCCAGACAAGGTCTGCAGCTATTGGGGGGATGGTTTTCTCGACCATCTCGACTTCATTCTGGACACGCTGCCGCGGGATAGGCCGTATTACCTCACCTTCGATGTCGATTGCCTCGATCTGGCCGTGGTGGCCCAAACCGGCACTCCGGTGCCGGGAGGCTTGAGCTACAAAGAGGCAGCGCGCGCGCTCGGCCGTCTGGCCAGCCGGCGCATCGTCGGCATGGACTGGGTGGAGTTGATGCCGGCCGCTTCGGCTGACGACTACCGCGAAGGCACCACGGTTTCCTATCTCATGTTCGAAACTCTGGCCAGCGTGTTTTCCGCCCGCGGCGCGGAGGCATAGCCGTGGCGTCCGCCGCAGCCTGGCGGCACATGCGCGAGGAGGCGGACCAATTGGCCTGGCTGGCGCGCGAACTGGCGGCGGCGGCTGAGGCCTCGCCGGAACCCTTGCTGCGCCGTTTGCCATCCCTGCCGGGCGACGCTTTGGAGGCGGAAAAGCGGCTGACGCATGCGCATGGCCACTTGCGGGCCGGTTATTTGCAGGCAATGGCCGCGCGGACCAGCCTGCGCTGGCGCACGCCGGCAACGGGCAGGATGGAGCGGTTTCCCGGCAGCGACTTTCGCTACGACCATGCCTACGACCGACAGCATGCTCCGCAGGGACTCGAGGTCCGGCTCGGCAACGTCTTTCCGCACCGCACCCACGCCGCGCAGCTCTGCGCCAGCGGCATGTCCGCGCTGCATGTGGCGCTGCAGGCGCTGGCTACGCTGGGCGACGAGCGTCCGCTGTTCGCGCTGGCCAGCTATTTTGAAACCCACACCTTGCTCAAGCTGTCTCCCTACGCCAATCGTTGGCGCCGGCCGGACGACAGCGCCGAGCTGGCCGCCGCCATCGCCGGGGGCGAATGCGGCGTCGCTCTGATCGAACCCGTGCAATATGACTGGTTGCAGGGAGATTGCGACTGGGACGCGATTCTGACGGCTCTGGCGCGCAGCCCGCGGCCGCCAGTCCTGCTGTTGGACAGCACGCTGAGCGGCGGCTGTCTGCGCTGGGCATCGATATTAAGCAAGCTGATCGATTCGCCCGCGCCATTGGTGTTGTGCGCTCGGTCCGGCCTCAAGCTGGATCAGCAAGGACTGGAGCTGGCCAATCTGGGCGTGCAGGAAGGCTGGTCGTCCGATGCCGTCTTGCTGGCGCGCTTCTCCCGCGCGGCCCGGGCCGCGCGCGTCGTCTCCGGCTGCGGCGTCGGCTGGGAGCAAGCCTGCCAGCTGGCGCCATCCTTCGTGCTGCATTCCGCTTGCCTGGGAGATTACAGCCGGCGGATCTTCGCCTCGGCCCGTCGCCTGCGCGAGGAGGTCGCGCTGAGCGGCGAGCTCTTCGCCCAGACCGTGCTGCCGGCTGGCGGCTGGGATGTTCCATTCGTGTTCTATCGACTGCGGGATGGCGGCAGCGACGCCTACCGGCAACTGGCGGCGCTGCTGGAGGCCGAGGCGCGGCGCCGGGGCTTGAGCTGGCAGATGTCCGGCAGTTTCGGATTTCGCAGCGACCGCTTCGAAACCATTTTGCCGGACGAGTACGGCAAGTTCACTCCCGGAGGCGTGCTCAAAGTGGCCGCAGGCTGTTATCAGGGCGCGCGCTTCGAGGCCATTCTTGATCTGCTGAACGAACTGGCTTCGTTCGACACCCTGACGCAGGCGCGACAGGCCTGGAAAGCCAATTAATCCTCAAGCAAGAGACCCGCATGAAATTCCAGCCCATTCCCCGCATTCCCTATCTGTCCGCCAAGGCGCTGACCGCCTATCTGGCCAAGCCCGCTTCGCCGCTGATCCTCACGACCGTGATGCGCGATTGGCCAGCCATGCGGCGCTGGAGCTTCGATTATTTCGCCCAGACGTTCGGCGATTTCCCGGTGGTCGCCCACGCGCCCCAGTTTCCCACTGTCGCACGCTGGTCTGTGCGTACTCGCCTGAGCGCCTACATCGACTATCTCAAGGCGCCGGAACAAGGAGCGATCGCCGGCGAGTGGCTGAAGGGCGACGCCGAATCGCTACGCCGCAGCGGCCTTACGCTTTACGCGGGCAATTTCAATCCGGCGCACGCCGTTCACGGAGATCCGGAGCGCATTTTCGCCGATGTGCCGAAACTGCCGGATTTCATCGACAACTGGCTGGACCTGCTCAATCCGCGGTTTCGCGATCTCAGCCTGAAAGTCCAGTCCCACTATTTCGTTTACCTATCGGTGCCCGGCGGCGTCACCCCGCTGCATCACGACTTCTGGTCCACCCATGCCTTTCTCGCCCAGATATCCGGACGAAAAGAGGCGGTGCTGTTCGCTCCCGCGGACGCCAAGCTGCTGTATCAGGAGCAAAGCGGCATTGTGCCGGCCATGCGGGATGATCCCCGTTTCGCCGATGTCATCGGCTGGCAAGGCCAGCTGGGACCGGGCGACTTTCTGCTGATGCCGGCCGGCTGGCTGCATTACGTCGAAACATTGGAGGCATCGATCACTTACAGCGCCGACTGGATCGACGGCAGCAATTGGCGGGCATACATCGCGGAAGCCGAGCATACGCTGCGCCAGAAGGGAGAGTGGCAATGAGCGTCCACGCCGTGGCGATCCATGAGCCGGATGCGCCGTTTGAAACCATGCTGATCCAGCACCTGCGGCCCGCCATTCCGGCAGTGCTGCGCGGGGCCGCCGCCCATTGGCCCTGCCGCGTCCGCTGGACGCCCGATTTCTTGCTCCAGCGCTACGGCGAGGCGGTCATCGAATGGCAGGACTGCCGCGACGGGCGGCGCGGCAATGGGCGGCTGGCCGACTATTTCGCGCTGCCGGATGCCATCCGCCGCCACATTTACGTGGTGGACTGGGATTTTCGCCCCCGCTACCCCGAGCTGGCCGAGGATATCGGCGGCCTGCCGCAACTGGCGCTGGACTGGGTGCCGTTGATTCCTGCGGCCGCCCGGCCTGAACTGCTGTGGATTTATTTGGGCGATGCCGGCACCGGCGGCGGAACCCATCTGGACAACTATGGCAGCAGCGCCTGGCTGGCTGTGCTGAGCGGCCGCAAGCGAGTGCGTTTTGCCGATCCCGGAGGGCTGTCCGCCGCCGCGATGTCGCGGCTGGACCTGTTCGACGACGAGGCCATCGCCGGGCTGGAGGTGCTGGAGGCGCGGCTGGAAGCCGGCGACGTGTTATTCGTGCCCGCAGGCCGCTGGCATGCCGCCCGCAACGATGCCGCCTGCCTGAGCGTAACCGGCAATTTTGTCGACGGCGCCAATTTCAGCCTGCATCGGCGCTTCTATCAGAAGCAATGGCATGGCCGCCGCATGCTGGTGACCGAACTGAATCGCCTGCACGACATGGCCGCAGGCCCCGCGCGGGAGCTGCTCGGCGCCCATTTGGAAGCGGCGCTGTCGGACCTGCGCGCCGATCTGGAGGCGGAGTTGCGGGAGTGCGCGCAGTTCGAGGCCGTATTGGCCAGCGGAAGGGAGGGCGGACATGCGGCAGCCTGACCCGCGACTGGACGGCATTCCCACGCCGGCGCTGGTATACGATCTGGACAAGCTGCGCGCCGCGGCCTTGCGTCTCCGAGCGTTGGCGGAAAGCGCCGGCGGGATCGCCTGTTACTCGGTGAAGGCGAATCGGGAGGCTGAAGTGCTGCGCGAGCTGGCCGCCGCCGGTTTCTGCGCCGACGTCGCTTCCGAAGCGGAGCTGGACGCCGCCGTGAATGCGGGAATGCCTATTTTCAGCGCCACCTCGCCGGGGTGGAGCGGCAAAGCGCTGGCCAGACTGGACGCGGCCCGGGCCACGATCTATTTCGACCACGAACCGCAAATCGCCGCCGCGAGTCAGGCGGGGTTGCGGCTGGAGAAACACGGCGCGCGCGTATCCATGCCCGGCGACTACCGCCACTTCGGCTTCGAGTGGCCGGACGCGGCGGCTACGCTGCGCCAGCGCTTCGGCTGTCATTTTCGCCGCTTCCATTTCCACTGCGGAGAAATCGGCGATTGCGACAGTCTGGCTCGCCGGCTGGCCCGCATCGAAACCCTGCTTGCCGGCTGCGAGGTGGAGGAAATCAATTTCGGCGGCGGCTATGGCGTGCTCAGCAACAGGGCGGACGAGCTGGAGGCCGCGTTCGAATTGTTCGGCGGCTTCGGCCAGCGCATCGGCGCGCGCCTGGTGTTCGAGTTCGGCAAGGCCGTGGTGGCGCGCTGCGGCGTGCTGCTCGCCAGCGTGCTGGCGGTGAAGCGGCGCGCCGGCTTACAGTTCGCGGTGGTGGACTGCAGCGCCTTCAATCTGGGCGAATGGGAGCCGCGGCAATTGTGGGCCTGCGACCGCGCCGAACCGTGGAGCCAGCCCACCCGCATCGTCGGCCCCAGCTGCTATGAGGGCGATTTGTTCGCCGCCACCTCGCCGGCTCCGCCGCTGCAAGTGGGAGATAGGCTCGTGTTCGCTCCCATGGGCGCGTACGCGGCGAGCATCGCCGCCTCGCTGCACGGTCTGCCGCAACCCGCCAGTTTTTTTCTGCCGCGCGCCGCCGCGGCGGCTTCTACAGGAATCCTCCATGCAACTCCAACTACTTGATGGTTCTCCGCTGCCTGAGGCCAGCTACCGAGACAAAGTCCGCCTCATCGTGAATGTGGCCAGTTATTGCGGCTACACCGGGCAATACCAGACGCTGGAGCAACTGCAGCGAAGCTACGGAGATCGCGGGCTGCAAGTGATCGGCGTGCCCTGCAACCAGTTTGGCGATCAGGAGCCTGGCAGCGCGGAAGACATCGCCGCCTTTTGCCGGCTGGAGTTTGGCGTCAGTTTCCCGTTGTTGAAAAAGCAGGATGTGGGCGGCGCGCATCGTTCGCCGCTGTATGCCGCGCTAATCGACAGCCCGGTGGGCGCGGGGCTGCCGGTGCGCTGGAATTTCGAGAAATTCCTGGTCAGCCGCAACGGCGAGGTGCTGGCTCGCTTCGATTCGGACTGCGCTCCCGACCATCCGGCCTTGCTTGCCGCGCTGGAACACGCGCTGGCCCGAGACTAGGAGACCCGACGTGTTTCATCCCATCTATGCCCCGCTGCGCTTGCCTGAAGACCGGGAGGCGCTGGCCGGCTGGCTCAGCGCCCACCCCTGGCCGTATCACGCCAGCGGCGACATCCATTTCGATGAGGCGTTGAGCCGGATAGACAATGGGGGCTTCAGCGGCGACGATCAGGCAAGCTACTGGATCATGGGCAATGAGCTGCGCCTGGGACTGATCCGGGTATTCGATCTGGATGATATCGACGACGGCAATCCGATGTTCGACCTCCGGCTGGCAGAAAGCGCGCGCGGACATGGTTTGGGCCGCCAGGCGTTGGACTGGCTGACCGGCCTCATGTTTCAACGATACCCGCAGCTGCAGCGCCTCGCAGGCAATACCCGGGACGACAATCTCGCGATGCAGGCCGTGTTTCGCCACTGCGGCTATGCCTTGGAAGGCCGTTTCCGCGAAGCTTGGAATTGTCCGGATGGCCGCCGCCGCGACTCTCTCTATTACGGCATCCTGCGGCGCGAGTGGGAGCGCCGCCGCCAGCCTGATCGCTCATTCTGACCATCGACGGCATAGAAAACCATAGGGGGGCCCGCCGCCATCGTCATGCGGATGCGGCTTGGCGCCGGATCCAGCGACGGTAGCGTCCGGTCCGGATCTTGGCGTCCCACTGCTGCCGCAGCAGCGCCAAGGCCGGGGCGACATCGGGCCGCGTGCGCTTGCCCAGGCTGAGGCGGCGCAACTGGTATTTCACCATCGCCATATAACCGACCGAGGCCAGCATCTTGTTTTTCCACGGGATGGCGCGCAGCCGGGGCGCGGCCGACGCGTCGCTGCTCCAGGCCTTGGGCAGGTTGGGGTTGATCGCCAGCGCGGTGGCCATGCCGGCGACGGCGACGCCGCTGTTCAGCACCTGTTCGACGACCGGGTAGCGGCGGATGCCGCCGGTCACCATGATGGGCATCTGCGCGACCGAGGCGATGTCCTGGGCGAATTCCAGGAAATAGGCCTCGCGGGCCAGAGTGCGGCCGTCGCGGGTCTGGCCGTGCATGGCCGGCGCTTCGTAGCTGCCGCCGGACAGCTCGATCAGGTCCACGCCCAGCGGGTTCAGCATGGCCACCACCTGTTTGGCGTCTTCGGCGCTGAAGCCGCCGCGCTGGAAGTCGGCCGAATTGATTTTCACCGACACGGCGAAGCCGGCGCTCACGGCCTGGCGCACTTCGCGGACGATGTCCAGCAACAGGCGGGCGCGGTTTTCCAGGCTGCCGCCCCAGCGGTCGGTACGCTGGTTGGTGATAGGGGACAGGAACTGGCTGATCAGGTAGCCGTGGGCGGAGTGGATCTGCGCGCCGCTGAAGCCGAACCGCTCCGCCAGCCGCGCCGTGTTGACGAAGCGGGCTTTCACGTCGGCGATATCGGCTTCGGACATCGCGCGCGGCGCGGCGAACTGTTTGGAAAAATTGCCCAGGTTCATCGCCACCGCCGATGGCGCGATGGTCTCCTGTCCCAGCGCGGCCGGCATCTGGCGGCCCGGGTGGTTGATCTGCATCCAGATCTGCGCGCCTTGGGCGCGGGCGGCGGCGGACCACTTCTCAAAGCGTTCGCCGAATCGCGCCGATTCCAGTACCACCCCGCCTGGGCCGGTCATCGCGCGCCGGTCCACCATGACGTTGCCGGTGATGATCAGCCCCGCGCCGCCTTCCGCCCAGGCGCGGTAGAGGCGGATCAGTTGGTCGGACGGCGCGTGGTCGCGGTCGGCCATGTTCTCCTCCATGGCGGCTTTGGCCAGGCGGTTCGGCAGCAGGCTGCCATTGGGCAGAGTGAGGGAAGCGAAGGGATTCATCGTGGTCTCCGGGGTAGCGATGAGCGCACGATAGGATTAAAGCCAACTTTAAGGTCAAGTCTGCCGATGAAGAAATTTCTGCAGGCGCGCCGGAAGACCGGTTTTGAGATCAAGCGCTTGAGCGGGCGAGGGGCGGGACTGGGGAGCGTGGAATCAAGCGGGAAAGAGCTTGTTGACATTAAAGCTGGCTTTAATCTTAGCATGGAGCTTGGCGCTCATTTCAATGCTTATGGTATTTGTCCGGAAGGCAAAATGGCGCGATGTACTATCATGCAGAAGGTGTTGTCCGTGCCCATTTTCAACAAGCCCGTTCAGGTCGCCATGTCCATGCCAATCATGCAAACCGCAGCAGCAGACGCCGCGCCCTTGGTCCAGGAACCCTCCGCCAGCGCCGGCAAGATCCTGATGGTCATGACCAATCATGACCGCTATCCGAGCCGAACCGAGCGCACCGGATTGTGGCTCGCCGAGCTGACGCACGTTTACGATGCGCTGACCGAAGCCGGCTACGCCATCGATTTCGCCAGCCCGAACGGCGGCGCCGTGCCGCTGGACCCGCGCAGCCTGGGTTGGCCCCATGCCGATGCCGCCGCCAAGGCCCGTCTGAACGACCCGGCCTTCATGGCGCTGTTGCAATCGACCCGGGCGGTGGCCGACATCGACCCCGGCGCTTACCGCGCCATCTTCTACACCGGCGGCCATGGCACGATCTGGGATTTTCGCAACAACGCCGATTTGAACCGGGTCGCCGAAAGCATTTACCGCAGCGGCGGCATCGTCTCGGCGGTGTGCCATGGCCTGGCGGGCCTGCTCGATCTGCAGACCGAGGAGGGCCGGCCGCTGCTGGAGGGCCGCCGCGTGACCGGCTTCTCCAATTTCGAGGAGGCGCTGTCCGGGGTGAAGGACCAGGTGCCCTATCAACTGCAAAGCGAGATGGAGGCCAGAGGAGGGCGCTACGAGAAGGCTGTCATGCCCTTCGGCAGCTTCGCGCTGACGGACGGCCGCCTCATCACCGGCCAGAATCCGCGTTCCAGCAAGGCGCTGGCGCAGGCCTTGCTGGCGGCGTTGCGCAATGAGCCAGCGCGGTAGGCCGGCCGCGGTGTCCGATGAGACTCAGGCAAGAGCTCGGTCTGGAGCGGCATGAAAATCGGAGAACTGGCCAAGCGCAGCGGCATGGCGGCCTCGGCGATCCGCTTTTATGAATCGAAGGGCTTGCTGAAGGCGGCCAGCCGCCAGGCGAACGGCTATCGCGACTACCCGCCCGAGACGGTGGCGGTGCTGTCCATCATTCGCGACGCGCAGCAAGCCGGTTTCACGCTGGATGAGATCCAGCAGATTCTGCCGGCGGATTTTCTGTCGTGGAAGCATGAGCAGCTGCTGTCCGCGCTCAGGCGCAAGGTTGAGGATATCGAGTCGCTGGAGGCGCGGCTGGCGCAGAGCAAGGCGCATATCCAGACGCTGATCCAGCTGATAGACGCCAAACCGGATGATATGGACTGCCAGGCCAATGCGGCCAGGGTGGTGGCAAGCATGGGCATGGCCGTCGATAAATAGGCCGTGTCCCAGTCCGGTTTCGTCTGCCAGCTCTCCGGGCGCTTCTAAGCCTTCGCTAAGTTTGTTGCCCTATTCTCCGGTCCACGCGCTTCGAGCGTTACCTGGAGAAACCAGATGCACCGCTATTCCAAGCTTTCCTTCCTGGCCATCGTCGTTTTCATCTGCGGCGCGGCCGCCTATGCCGCGAGAAACGGCGCGGAGAGCGATGTCCTGGCCACAACCAAGGCCAGAATCCCGTTGACCCAGGCCATTATGGCCGCCGAACGGCACGCCAACGGCAAAGCCATTCGCGCGGAGTACGAACGCGCCAGCCTAGGCTGGGCGTATGCGGTAGCGGTGGCCAGCGGCGGCAAGGTGCTCGATGTCAGGGTCGATCCCGACTCGGGGACGGTGGTTTCGTCCCGGGAGGACAAGGCGGATCGCGATGAACTGGACTGACGGCCTCATTCGCATGGTCAAGGTCATGGAAAACCTTAATTTTACTTTGTTCTCGTGGCTGAACGCGCCCGCGCGTCCGGCGCCGGCGATGCTGCATCTGGCAACGTTCTGCGCCGAATCCCTGATCTGGGCCGTTCCCGTCGGAATCGGACTGGCTTGGCTGCGCGGGAGAGAGTCCGTCCGCAGGGCCATGCAGGCGGCTGCGCTGGCCGGGTTGGCGGGGCTGTCGGCCAATCTGCTGATCAGCCTGGCCTGGCAGCATCCGCGGCCGTTCATGATAGGGCTCGGACATACTTTGATTCCGCATGCCGCGGACTCTTCTTTTCCCAGCGACCACCTGACGCTGTGGTGGTCCGCCGCCTTCAGCCTGCTGCTGCGGCCTGGCAGTCGCCGCGTCGGCTGGGCGCTGGCCGCGCTGGGGTTGCCCATGGCCTGGGCGCGCATTTATCTGGGCGTCCATTTTCCGCTGGACATGCTGGGCGCCGCCGCGACGGCGCTGACGGCGGCCTGGCTGACCGGACCGCGAAATGAACGGCGCCTGGAACCGATCCACCGCTTCGCGCAGCATGCGCGCCGCGCTCTGCTCAGCCGTTTCATCGCCGCCGGATGGCTCCGCGCCTGAGCGCTGCGGGGGATGGACAGGGCAAGCGCGCGGCCCGCGCCGCGCCGGCCAGGCGGCAGGACAAGCGGCGGAGGCCGCGTGAAGCCAAGGCCGACGCGTCCGACTGCCAGGAGGCGGGCCAGGAACGATGGAGAGAGAATGATGCGGGTATTGCTGATCGAGGATGATCCGATGATAGGGGAGGCGGTCCAGGCCGCGTTGCGGGACGAGGGGCAGGCGGTGGATTGGGTACGGGACGGGTATTCCGCGCTGACCGCGCTGGGATGCCAGCGCTACGACCTGGCCTTGCTCGATCTGGGCTTGCCGGGCAAGGACGGGCTGTCGGTGCTGGCCGCCATCCGCGCCGGCGGCGATGAGATCCCGCTCTTGGTCATCACCGCCCGCGACGGCCTGGACGACCGTTTGCGCGCTTTGGACGGCGGCGCTGACGACTATCTGGCCAAGCCGTTCGAGATGGCGGAGCTGTTGGCGCGCATGCGCGCCGTGCTGAGGCGGAAAGGCGGCAGCGCGGCGCCGTTGCTGGGCAACGGCGTGGTGTTCCTGGACCCGGCCACGCGGATGGCGACGGTCGCCGACGGCGCGCCGATCCCGTTGTCCAACCGCGAATTCTCCTTGCTGCATGCGCTGTTGATCCGTCCGGGCGCCATCCTGTCGCGCGGCAATCTGGAAGAGAGGATCTACGGCTGGGGCGAAGAGGTGGAAAGCAATGCGGTCGAGTTTCTGATCCACTCGCTGCGTCGCAAGCTGGGCAGCGAGGTCATCAAGAATGTCAGGGGCGCGGGATGGATGGTATCAAAAGGCGTTTGAACGAATCGGTGCAAGTGAGGCTGTCTTTCGCGCTGACCCTGGGCATCCTGGTTTTCGGCGCGGTCGCAGGCGCTTTTTCTTTTGTTTCCGCGCTCGACGAGGCGCACGAGCTTCAGGACGACGTGCTGCGCCAGGTGGCTGCGCTGCTGGATCGGGAGCGGCTGCCGGCGGATTTTCCAGAGGGCGGAATCCAGGGGGGAAACGAGGAGTCCCGGGTAATCGTGCAGCGGCTGGGAAGCTGGAGGCCATCGGCGCCTGGCATTGATGCCGGCGGCGTGCTGAGGCTGGAGAAGTCCCTTCCTGACGGCTTGCTGACCGTAGCGACCAATGGGGAGAATTTCCGCGTGCTGGTGCGGACGATGAAGGACGGGCAGCGGATCGCCGTTGCACAGGAGGAAGGCTTTCGCGACGAGATCGCCCGGGATGGCGCGCTGCGCGCGGTGATGCCTTTCCTGCTGCTGATTCCGTTGCTGTTGCTGATGGTGGCTAGGCTGGTGCGGGGCATGTTCCAGCCGATCGCCGAGCTGTCCCGCGAGGTGGACCGGCGGGCGGAGCTGCAGCTGCAGCTGCACTCTCTGGATGCGGAGGGCGTGCCGGTGGAGATCAAACCGTTCGTGTCTGCCATCAATCGCCTGCTGGAGCGTGTCGCGCAATCGATGCGGGCGCAGCGGCGCTTCGTCGCGGATGCCGCCCATGAGCTGCGCTCTCCGCTGGCGGCGCTATCGTTGCAGGCGGAGCGATTGGCCGACGCAGAGATGTCCGATGCGGCGCGGGAGCGGTTGTCCGCGCTGCGCGGCGGCATCGCGCGCGGCCGCGATCTGCTGGATCAGTTGTTGGCGCTGGCCCGGGCGCAATCGGCGGTGGAGCCGCCGCTGTCGCCGGTTTCGGTTTTGGCCGTCTACCGCCGGGTGCTGGAAGACCTGCTGCCCTTGGCCGAAGCCAAACATATCGACATCGGCGTGGAGGGTGAGCGCGATGCCAAAGTATGGGCGAACGAGCTGGACCTGTTCGCGCTGGTCAGGAACCTGGCGGACAACGCCATCCGCTATACGCCGGAGGGCGGCAGGGTGGATCTGGCGGTCGGCGAGGCGGAGGGGCGGACGGTTCTGACGATAGACGATACCGGTCCCGGCATCCCCGAAGAGGAACGGGAGCGGGTTTTCGATCCTTTTTACCGCAGCCTGGGCAGCGGCCAGCAGGGCGCGGGGCTGGGTTTATCCATCGTCAGGACCATCGCGGAGCGGATCGGCGCCAGGGTAAGCCTGTCTTTCCGGGACGAGACGGGCCAATCGGGCCTGCGCGTGTCCGTCAGCATGCAGGCGGCGAGAGAGGAGCGAGGCGGGCTAAGTCTGGGCTAAGTCTGGGCTGCTAGGTTGAAATGGCATGATGCTGCGCGTGCGTCCCGCATCGCGCCGTTGCGCGTTCGAATCCTTTCGGGAGACACACCATGATGATCGCCTCCGTTTCCACTCCGGTCCCTCAAACACCTGCGCCTCCTCCGGCCGCATCGACGCAAGACGCCGCATCTGCGCCGCAAGCGCAAGCTCAAGTCCAGGCGCAGCCTGCCCAGCCCGTGGCGCAGGACAAGGTGACTATCAGCAATGCGGCGCGGGCTTTGCAAGAAGCTGCGGAAACCGTGGCCCAGACCGCCAAGGAGGCGCAGCACGGAGACCGGCAGGCTCAGCATAAGCTGGCGGCAGAGGAAGCGAGGCGGGCGGCGCATTGATTCGTCCGCCGGCCGGGCGGCGCTGATCGAGCGGTTGCGGAAACAAAACACCCCCGCCGGGGCGAGGGTGTCGGGAGTGGGATCGTTTTCGTTCAACTGATCTGAAACGCCCCGCGGCGATCTTCCAGCAGTCGTTCCACCAGGCTGCCGAATGCCACGCCCAGCCCAGCCCACAGTATCGCCTGGATGCCGAATGACGCCATCCGGAAGCGCCACAGCAGCACGGCGGAGAATTGCTCGGGAATCTCGTTCACCTCGGGCAACAGCGCCTGGGCGACGATCACCAGCGCGATGAAGGCCGCGCCGGCGATCAGCGTCGCATCCCAAGTTCCGAAGCGGGCGATCAGCCTGCGGGCCAGGAACACCGCGATGGCGAGCGCCGCCAGCGACACGGCGATCATCCCGAAGAACAATGCGGTGCGGGAGCCTATGGTGCCGGGATCGCCCACCGCCGGCGGATTGGGCGGATATTTGAGGAAGGGCACCAGCGCGAACGAGATGAAGCCCAGCAGGGCCATCTGCGCCGACAGCGCGCGGGCGCGCAGCGCGCCGATGCGGCCGTAGACGAAGGCGAACGCCAGCGCGAACAGGCCGCCCACGGCGGTGCCGAACACGCCGACGCCGACGAACAGGCCTATGCCGGACTGGACGCCGCGGCTGACCAGTTCCGGCATTTCATCGTGCTGGTGTCCGCCGCTTTTCGCCAGCTCCATTTTCTCTTCGAAGGCGATCGCGCCCTCTACCTGGGGCTCGCCGACGATTTTGGCGAAGCCGAAAGCCAGCAGGCTGGCCAGGAAGCCCGCGATCATGCCGCGGATCAAAAGACTTCTCACCATGTCCGGCGCCTCCTTAGTGGCAGGGGAAGCCCAGCAGGTGGCGGCCGTCGTGGACGAACTCGTGCACATACATGCTGTTGAAGATGGCGGCGGCGCCTTCCTCCACGCCGACGAAGTAGATCGCCAGCAGCATCAGAATGCCGCCGAAGACTGCCCAGGGCAGCAGTTGGCGAATGGGGAGGGACACGGGCTGGATCGCCGGGGCCATGACGGGGCTTGCATGCATGAGATATCTCCTTGAGGATGACGCGTCCTGAAACGGATGGTTGGCTGGATGCGAAGACCTGACTTTTCATGCCTGTCCGCATGGCGGATCAGGCTGATACACAGTGGCGCGACCGTGCCGGATTCGCACCGGCTTCCTCGCATCGAGACGATGTGGATTCTAGAGAGCCGAGAGAAAATGTCAAAGAACTTCAGGGCGTTTTGACGGAGAGCCAAGAGCATGACGAGCCGTATCACCCTGCTGTGCGTGCCGGCGACCCGCGCGCTGCGCGCCGGCCATTTTCCGGCGGATGATCCGCTGGAGCCGGAAGCGCTGGAATGGGCGGCGCGCCTGGCCGATTCGCTGGGCTTGATCGACCTTGTGCTCCGCAGTCCGGAGCGGTGCGCCCGGCAGACCGCCGACGCGCTGGGCCGCGCGGCGGAGGCGGAGGCCGCGTTGCGGGAGGCGGAGTATGGCCGTTGGCGCGGCCTGCCGTTGAGGGAGGTCGCGGCGGCGGAGCCGGAGGCCTTGAATGCATGGCTGTCTGACCCGGGATGTCCGGCGCCGGAGGGGGAGTCGCTGCTGACGATGATCGAGCGGGTCGGCGATTGGTTCGAGCATTTCCGCTGGCCGGCCGGCCACGTCCTGGTCATTGCCCACGCCAGCGCCATCAAGGCGATGCTGTTGCGGGCGCTGGACTTGCCGCCGCAGGCGTATCGGCAGATCGACGTCGCGCCGCTGGCCCGGATCGAATTGTCCCGGCGCCAGGATTTGTGGCGCTTGCGCCTGGGGAGCGATGACTCCGCATGATGAGGCGGATTTGATCTGTGTGCGTTTGTCGCGCCGTCCGGCATGGTATCGTCGCGGAATGAGAGTCTTGCGCCGCGTGCTGTTGCTGATCGTGCTGCAGCTGTCCCTGTTCGGGATGGCGGCGGCGCATGCGCCGTTGACGGGCATGGCGTCGCCCGAGGCGTGCGCGGCGATGAGCGCGTCGCGGGATTGCGCCGGGATGGCCGCCAAGCCATCCGCGAAGCATGCGGCGATGAATGGCGCGGCGGCTTGCGGTTCTACCGGCTGCGCGCAAGCCTGCCTGCCGTTGTTCATCAAGGCGTCTTTGCCCGGCGTGGCCGTTCTGGTTTGTTGCGGCGTGAGGATCGCGGCGCGGCCGGTCCTGCTCCCCGGCCCGGTCTTGCCGCCGCCGTTGCGTCCTCCCGAGTTTGCCCGGATCTGAATCTTCCCGCGCGCTGTCGCGCGCGCAATCGATCTGGACATCCATCTAAAGGAGGGCATCATGTCCCCGTTGCGTCATTTTCTGTTCGCGGCCGCTTTGGCCGCCGCCAGCGCACCCGTTCTGGCAGCCGTTCCCGTCACCGTCTACAAGAGCCCGAGCTGCGGCTGCTGCGAAGCTTACATCGCCTATCTGAAGCAGAATGGCTTTGCCGTTTCCGCCGTCAATCGCGACGATATGCAGCAGGTGAAAAGCCAGCTCGGCGTGACGCCGGGCATGGGCAGCTGCCATACCGCCAAGGTGGGCCGCTATGTGGTGGAAGGCCATGTGCCGGCGGCGGCGATCAAGCAGCTGTTGGCCGGCAACAGCAAGCTGATCGGCATCGCGGTGCCCGGCATGCCGCTGAATTCGCCCGGCATGGGCGAGACCAAGCCCGGCACGCTGCCGGTGTATGCGATGTCGGCGGATCAGAAGACCGGCGTGCTGTACGGCCGCTTCTAAGCGTTGAAATGAAAACCGCGCGCGTCGATTGAGAAGGCGCGCGCGGTTTTGCCTGGCGTGGGGCGGCTTATTTCATTTCCCAGTCAGTGACTTTCTGCACCGCGGCGTCGGCGTTTTTCAGATCGGTCTCGCCCTGATTCAACAGCGTGCTCCATTGCTTGACGCGGTTCTTGCCGTTGGGCGGCTGGTTGTAGTGGTTGGTGTCGACGATCTTGCTGCGCTGGGCGTAGAAGGAGGTCATGAAGGTTTTTTCGTCGCTGCTGTTGCCGGAGCGGGACAGCAGGCCCTGCAGCGTGCCGGAATCGCCGGCGGCGCCCTGGTTCAGCGCGGTGTCGACGAAGGAGCCTATGGTCAGCGCGCTGGAGAAGCCGCGCTGGCGGGCCTGCTGCACGCTGTACTGGATGTATACCTTGTAGAAGGTGTTCCACATCGCGTCGCGCCAGGCGGGATTGTTCTGCAGGCCGCCTATCTTGTCGCAGAACACCTTGGCGCTGTCGCTGATCTTCAGGATCTTGCCCTGCATGCTGCCGTGCACGCCGGCGCGGGCCAGGCCGCCGGCGATGGACGGATTGGATGCGCCGCTGGAGGCGTCGAATTCCTTGAACAGCGTCGGGCCATCCGGACCTTCGTCATTGGAGCCGCCGGTGGTGGCGCCGAAAATCCCTATCGTGTAGCCGCGCTTGTCTTTGATGTCCTCGCAGTAGCCGTAGAACTTGGTCCATTCCAGAGAATCCTGCTCCGGCTTGTTGACCAGTTTCATGATGTTGTCCCACTGCTCGCCGTCCAGGCCGGTGTTGGCCTTCAGGAATTTCAGCGTGTTGGGCGGGAAGTTGGCGTCGTGGTCGGCGGCTTTGGCTTGGGCCGCGGGGCGACAGCGCTTGCCGGACTGCCAGGCCTGGCCCTGTTCCGGCGCATTGCCCTGGGTCCAGAAGGCGGCGGCGTAGTTGACGCCGCCGCGGCTGACGACGCTACCGGCCATATAGGGCGTGACGGGGTTCCAGGCGGTGGCGCAGTCGGGCTGGCGGCTTGCCTGCTTCTCGGCGCCGCCGGCAGTGGAGCCCTGGGCGGCCGCGGAGCCGGCGGCGAGGAGGGCGAGCCCGGCGAGGATGGCGGATGGGAAGGAAAGGCGTTTTGCTGCGTATTTCATGGGTCTTCTCCCTGTCTAGGTGGTACTGCCTAAGAGATGCTTCCTGATGAAACAGCTGAAATGATGCGCGGTGTACGCGGGGCGTTGAGCGGTTCGAGAAATGCCGCGCGCTGGCGAGCGGCATTGTCGTCGGCCGCGCCGCCGTAGCCGGCTTGGCCCGATGGCGCAGACGCCTTGGGCGGCCGCATGGCATCGAGTTGCGCGCGGGGTCATGATAAGCGCGAATAACTCAAATTGAGTTATTTATAATCATAAATAATGTCAATGTGTTGTTTTGATGTCTGTACGAGTTGGTGGGCATGAAAAAAGCCGCCAGTTGGCGGCTTTTGGGCGGAGCGGGGAAGATCAGTCGCCGCGCGGGGCTTCGGGCGTCAGCACGGTTTCCGCCGCTTCGGGCAGCAGGTCCGGATAGTCGCGGCTGTAATGCAAGCCGCGGCTTTCCTTGCGCAGCAGCGCGGAGCGGACGATCAGTTCGGCGGTTTGCACCAGATTGCGCAGCTCGATCAGGTCATTGCTGACGTGGAAGTTGCTGTAATACTCGTCGATCTCGCCTCTGAGCAGGTCGATGCGGTGCAGCGCGCGTTCCAGCCGCTTGTTGGTGCGGACGATGCCGACGTAGTCCCACATCGCGCGGCGCAGCTCTTCCCAGTTGTGCGAGATCACCACTTCTTCATCCGGGTCGGTGACGCGGCTGTCGTCCCAGGCCGGAATCGTCGGCAATTTGATAGCGTCCTGCGCCTGGATGTCGGCCGCCGCCGCCTTGCCTATCACCAGGCACTCCAGCAGCGAGTTGCTGGCCAGGCGGTTGGCGCCGTGCAGGCCGGTATGGGCCACTTCGCCCACCGCGTACAGTCCGGCCACGTCGGTGCGGCCGGCCAGGTCGGTGACGATGCCGCCGCAGGTGAAATGCACTGCCGGCACCACCGGTATCGGCTGCTGGGTGATGTCTATGCCCAACTCCAGGCAGTGGGCGTAGATATTGGGGAAGTGTTCCTTGATGAATTGCGCCGGCTTGTAAGAGATGTCCAGATAGACGCAGTCCAGCCCGTGCTTCTTCATTTCGAAGTCGATGGCGCGGGCCACCACGTCGCGCGGGGCCAGCTCGCCGCGCGGGTCGTGCTGCGGCATGAAGCGGGTGCCGTCCGGCAGTTTCAGAATGCCGCCTTCGCCGCGCACGGCTTCGGTGATCAGGAAGGATTTGGCATGCGGGTGGTAGAGGCAGGTGGGATGGAACTGCATGAATTCCATATTGCCGACGCGGCAGCCTGCGCGCCAGCCCATCGCGATGCCGTCGCCGGTGGCGGTATCCGGATTGGTGGTATAGAGGTAGACCTTGCCCGCGCCGCCGGATGCCAGGATGGTGTGCTGGGCGGCGATGGTGATGACTTCGTCGCTGTTTTTGTCCAGCGCGTATACGCCGTAGGCGCGCTTGCCGTCCTGGCCCAGCTTCTGCGAAGTGATCAGGTCTATCGCTATATAGTGCTCCAGCTCGGTGATGTTCGGATGCGCCTTGATCTTCTGGCCCAGCGTGGTGGTCACCGCAGCGCCGGTGGCATCGGCCGCGTGGATGATGCGGCGGTGGCTGTGGCCGCCTTCGCGCGTCAGGTGGTAGCCAGTCTGATGCTCGTCGTCGCGGGTGAAAGGCACGCCCAGCTCGATCAGCCAGTCGATCGCTTCCTTGGAGTGTTCGACGATGAAGCGGGTGGTATCTTCATTGCACAGCCCGGCGCCGGCGATCAGCGTGTCGCGGATGTGATCCTCCACCGAGTCATCGGTATCCAGCACGGCGGCGATGCCGCCTTGGGCATAGGTGGAGCTGCCTTCCAGCAGATCGCGTTTGGTGATCAGGCCCACCTTGCGTTTTTCCGCCAGGTGCAGCGCCAGCGTCATGCCGGCCAGGCCGCTGCCGATAATCAGAACATCGAATTTGAGCATATATAGAGTGTCCACGGCAGGCACATCGCGTGCCAAACGCATGGGAGCGTAGCAGAATCGTCTGCTGGCGCGTAGCCGCCGCCGTATTTCCGGCGGCCCGCCAGGCCAGACTGTGGCGGTTTTCTTACCTCAACGGGAGCAGGGCTGAAATTTTTTCACGCCGCTTTTCTTGCAAATCAACGCCTTGCGCGTATCGGCCGAAGAAAGTTCATTTTTTCTCGAAAAAGGTGTTGACGGGTCAGGGGCCCGGGCGTATAGTTCGCCTCCTCAGCTGACGCAGCGAACGAAACAGCGGAAACGAAACGGTTCCGGTGAGGACGACGCAGCGGACGGCACTGCTCTTTAACAGAACGAATAACCGATAGGTGTAAGTGCTTGGCGAAAGCCGAACACTTGCACTGCAAGAGACAAGAGATACTTGTTTATTTCTTTGAACTTGCGTGCCAGAAAATTTGCTTGAGATTGAACTGAAGAGTTTGATCCTGGCTCAGATTGAACGCTGGCGGCATGCTTTACACATGCAAGTCGAACGGTAACAGGGTGCTTGCACCGCTGACGAGTGGCGAACGGGTGAGTAATGCGTCGGAATGTACCGTGTAATGGGGGATAGCTCGGCGAAAGCCGGATTAATACCGCATACGCCCTGAGGGGGAAAGTGGGGGACCGTAAGGCCTCACGTTATACGAGCAGCCGACGTCTGATTAGCTAGTTGGTGAGGTAAGAGCTCACCAAGGCGACGATCAGTAGCGGGTCTGAGAGGATGATCCGCCACACTGGGACTGAGACACGGCCCAGACTCCTACGGGAGGCAGCAGTGGGGAATTTTGGACAATGGGCGCAAGCCTGATCCAGCCATGCCGCGTGTCTGAAGAAGGCCTTCGGGTTGTAAAGGACTTTTGTTCGGGAGGAAATCCCGCTGGTTAATACCTGGCGGGGATGACAGTACCGGAAGAATAAGCACCGGCTAACTACGTGCCAGCAGCCGCGGTAATACGTAGGGTGCAAGCGTTAATCGGAATTACTGGGCGTAAAGCGTGCGCAGGCGGTTGTGCAAGTCTGATGTGAAAGCCCCGGGCTTAACCTGGGAACGGCATTGGAGACTGCACGACTAGAGTGCGTCAGAGGGGGGTAGAATTCCACGTGTAGCAGTGAAATGCGTAGAGATGTGGAGGAATACCGATGGCGAAGGCAGCCCCCTGGGATGACACTGACGCTCATGCACGAAAGCGTGGGGAGCAAACAGGATTAGATACCCTGGTAGTCCACGCCCTAAACGATGTCAACTAGCTGTTGGGGGTTTGAATCCTTGGTAGCGTAGCTAACGCGTGAAGTTGACCGCCTGGGGAGTACGGCCGCAAGGTTAAAACTCAAAGGAATTGACGGGGACCCGCACAAGCGGTGGATGATGTGGATTAATTCGATGCAACGCGAAAAACCTTACCTGCTCTTGACATGTACGGAACTTGGTAGAGATATCTTGGTGCCCGAAAGGGAGCCGTAACACAGGTGCTGCATGGCTGTCGTCAGCTCGTGTCGTGAGATGTTGGGTTAAGTCCCGCAACGAGCGCAACCCTTGTCATTAGTTGCCATCATTAAGTTGGGCACTCTAATGAGACTGCCGGTGACAAACCGGAGGAAGGTGGGGATGACGTCAAGTCCTCATGGCCCTTATGAGCAGGGCTTCACACGTCATACAATGGTCGGTACAGAGGGTTGCCAAGCCGCGAGGTGGAGCTAATCTCAGAAAACCGATCGTAGTCCGGATCGCACTCTGCAACTCGAGTGCGTGAAGTCGGAATCGCTAGTAATCGCAGATCAGCATGCTGCGGTGAATACGTTCCCGGGTCTTGTACACACCGCCCGTCACACCATGGGAGTGAGTTTCACCAGAAGTGGGTAGGCTAACCGCAAGGAGGCCGCTTACCACGGTGGGATTCATGACTGGGGTGAAGTCGTAACAAGGTAGCCGTAGGGGAACCTGCGGCTGGATCACCTCCTTTCTAGAGAATGGCGATTGCCAAGCACTTACAGCCTATCGGTTATTTGTAGTTAAGGGCAGCCGGGTCGAGAGGCCTGGCGCAGAGAAGTTTACTGGGTTTGTAGCTCAGCTGGTTAGAGCACTGTGTTGATAACGCAGGGGTCGTAGGTTCGAGTCCTACCAGACCCACCAGTTGGGGGATTAGCTCAGTTGGGAGAGCACCTGCTTTGCAAGCAGGGGGTCGTCGGTTCGATCCCGTCATCCTCCACCACTCAATGCAAACAAAATCAAATTGAGAAGTTTGATTCTGTTTGCGTTGTATAAACGCCCGATCTTTAACAAACTGAAGAAGCCGAATATATTGAGACGGCGAGATGAAGGCATGCAGTTAATTCTGCATGCGGACAAATCGTCATCTTGGGTATTTGATTGTATCTAAGGCTGCGTCGCCATATCAAAAGGGGCGGTGCAGTCGTCGCACAAACACATCTTGTTGTTTTAGTGGTTTAGGCTGCTGAAATGATAGGGTCAAGCGACTAAGTGCATCTGGTGGATGCCTTGGCGATCACAGGCGATGAAGGACGTGTAAGCCTGCGAAAAGCGCGGGGGAGCTGGCAATAGAGCTTTGATCCCGCGATGTCCGAATGGGGAAACCCACCGCTTAGGCGGTATCCCTGACTGAATACATAGGTCAGAGGAGGCGAACCGAGTGAACTGAAACATCTAAGTAACTCGAGGAAAAGAAATCAACCGAGATTCCGTAAGTAGTGGCGAGCGAACGCGGAACAGCCTGTATGTGATAGAGATTGCGTTAGTGGAAGGTTCATGGAAAGGACCGCCGTAGTGGGTGATAGCCCCGTACACGAAAACGCATTCTTGGTACTAAGCATACGAGAAGTAGGGCGGGACACGCGAAATCCTGTCTGAATATGGGGGGACCATCCTCCAAGGCTAAATACTCGTGATCGACCGATAGTGAACCAGTACCGTGAGGGAAAGGCGAAAAGAACCCCGGGAGGGGAGTGAAATAGAACCTGAAACCGGATGCATACAAACAGTGGGAGCGGACTTGTTCCGTGACTGCGTACCTTTTGTATAATGGGTCAGCGACTTACGTTCAGTAGCAAGCTTAACCGAATAGGGGAGGCGTAGGGAAACCGAGTCCGAATAGGGCGCTTTAGTTGCTGGGCGTAGACCCGAAACCGAGTGATCTATCCATGGCCAGGATGAAGGTGCGGTAACACGCACTGGAGGTCCGAACCCACTAGTGTTGCAAAACTAGGGGATGAGCTGTGGATAGGGGTGAAAGGCTAAACAAACTCGGAGATAGCTGGTTCTCCCCGAAAACTATTTAGGTAGTGCCTCATGTATCACTTCCGGGGGTAAAGCACTGTTATGGCTAGGGGGTCATTGCGATTTACCAAACCATGGCAAACTCTGAATACCGGAAAGTGCGAGCATGGGAGACAGACGGTGGGTGCTAACGTCCATCGTCAAGAGGGAAACAACCCAGACCGCCAGCTAAGGTCCCAAATGATCAGTTAAGTGGTAAACGAAGTGGGAAGGCCCAGACAGCCAGGATGTTGGCTTAGAAGCAGCCATCATTTAAAGAAAGCGTAATAGCTCACTGGTCGAGTCGTCCTGCGCGGAAGATGTAACGGGGCTCAAACTGATAACCGAAGCTGCGGATGGGCGCGTAAGCGTCCGTGGTAGGGGAGCGTTCTGTAGGTCTGTGAAGGTGTCTCGTAAGGGATGCTGGAGATATCAGAAGTGCGAATGCTGACATGAGTAGCGATAAAGCGGGTGAAAAGCCCGCTCGCCGAAAGCCCAAGGTTTCCTACGCAACGTTCATCGGCGTAGGGTGAGTCGGCCCCTAAGGCGAGGCTGAAAAGCGTAGTCGATGGGAAACGGGTTAAAATTCCCGTACTTTTATGCAGTGCGATGTGGGGACGGAGAAGGTTAGGTCATCAGACTGTTGGAATAGTCTGTTTAAGCCGGTAGGCTGGAGTGGTAGGCAAATCCGCCGCTCCTTAAGGCCGAGAAGTGATGACGAGGGTCTACGGACCTGAAGTGACTGATACCACGCTTCCAGGAAAAGCCACTAAGCTTCAGCTGCATAAGAACCGTACCGCAAACCGACACAGGTGGGCAGGATGAGAATTCTAAGGCGCTTGAGAGAACTCAGGAGAAGGAACTCGGCAAATTGATACCGTAACTTCGGGAGAAGGTATGCCTGTTGAGGTGAATCCCCTGCGGGAGGAGCTTTGACAGGTCGCAGAGAATAGGTGGCTGCGACTGTTTAACAAAAACACAGCACTGTGCCAACACGAAAGTGGACGTATACGGTGTGACGCCTGCCCGGTGCCGGAAGGTTAAGTGATGGGGTGCAAGCTCTTGATCGAAGCCCCGGTAAACGGCGGCCGTAACTATAACGGTCCTAAGGTAGCGAAATTCCTTGTCGGGTAAGTTCCGACCCGCACGAATGGCGTAACGATGGCCACACTGTCTCCTCCTGAGACTCAGCGAAGTTGAAGTGTTTGTGAAGATGCAATCTACCCGCTGCTAGACGGAAAGACCCCGTGAACCTTTACTGTAGCTTTGCATTGGACTTTGAACAGACTTGTGTAGGATAGGTGGGAGGCTTTGAAGCTGAGACGCTAGTTTCAGTGGAGCCGTCCTTGAAATACCACCCTGGTGTGTTTGAGGTTCTAACCTTGGTCCGTGATCCGGATTGGGGACAGTGCATGGTAGGCAGTTTGACTGGGGCGGTCTCCTCCCAAAGTGTAACGGAGGAGTTCGAAGGTTACCTAGGTACGGTCGGAAATCGTGCTGATAGTGCAATGGCAAAAGGTAGCTTAACTGCGAGACCGACAAGTCGAGCAGGTGCGAAAGCAGGACATAGTGATCCGGTGGTTCTGAATGGAAGGGCCATCGCTCAACGGATAAAAGGTACTCCGGGGATAACAGGCTGATACCGCCCAAGAGTTCACATCGACGGCGGTGTTTGGCACCTCGATGTCGGCTCATCACATCCTGGGGCTGTAGCCGGTCCCAAGGGTATGGCTGTTCGCCATTTAAAGTGGTACGTGAGCTGGGTTCAAAACGTCGTGAGACAGTTTGGTCCCTATCTGCAGTGGGCGTTGGAAGTTTGACGGGGGCTGCTCCTAGTACGAGAGGACCGGAGTGGACGAACCTCTGGTGTACCGGTTGTCACGCCAGTGGCATAGCCGGGTAGCTAAGTTCGGAAGAGATAACCGCTGAAAGCATCTAAGCGGGAAACTTGCCTGAAGATGAGACTTCCCTGGAGGCTTGACCTCCCTGAAGAGTCGTTCGAGACCAGGACGTTGATAGGTCGGGTGTGGAAGCGCTGTGAGGCGTGAAGCTAACCGATACTAATTGCTCGTGAGGCTTGATCCTATCATTTGAGTAGCTTAGCAAGGCTAGGCGACGAGAGTGGATGTGCGAAGTACATCAAATACCGAATATATGCGGGTTGGTTGAATACCAGCCCAGGCTTCTTCCAGTTTGTGCCAGTTTATGTCTGGTGGCCTTAGCGAGGTGGTCCCACGCCTTCCCATCCCGAACAGGACCGTGAAACGCCTTAGCGCCGATGATAGTGTGGCATTCGCCATGTGAAAGTAGGACACCGCCAGACGCCCCATACGAAGCCCAGCTCACACGAGCTGGGCTTTGTGCTTTGTGCCGGTGAAACGCCGCCCTCCATCAGCCCCGACCGGTCCCCGGCGGGGCTTAGCTGTTTTTGTGGTACTGCATCAGCTCGACCGGGGCGCCGTTGACCTCGATGAAGGCGACAGTGAGGCCTGGATTGGGGCTGGTGGGGGCGATCAGCAGCTTGTGCCCTTCCAGGGCTTGCGCCAGATCTTCGACCTCGAAGGCGATGTGCGGCACCCGTTTGACCAGCTCCGGATAGGGCGCATCCTGCCAGTAGCGCTGCCATTGAATGCCGAAGGCGTTGTCCTGATGGTCGCTGACCGTCATCCGCAAGTGCGGCAGATCGATTTCATTGCCGAAACGTCCGCTGGTCGGTATGCCGATATGGTTGTATTTCACTCTCTGTCCTCGTAGGCGGGCGTAAAAAATCCCCGCTGTTTTGACAGCGGGGAGGGGAAAGAATTCTGTTGATCGATGCCGAGCTTCAGCGATCCAGACCGCCCAGCAGCACGTATTTGATCTCCAGATAATCTTCAATGCCGTACTTGGAGCCTTCGCGGCCCAGGCCGGATTGCTTGACGCCGCCGAAGGGGGCAGCCTCGTTGGACAACAGGCCGCTGTTGACCGCCACCATGCCGTATTCCAGGCCTTCGGCGACGCGGAAGATGCGGCCGACGTCGCGGGCATAGAAGTAGCTGGCCAGGCCGAACTCGGTGTCGTTGGCCAGGCGGATCGCTTCTTCCTCGGTCTTGAAGCGGAACAGCGGGGCCAGCGGGCCGAAGGTCTCCTCGCGGGCGACCTTCATGTCGCGGGTGACGTCGGCGATCAGCGTCGGTTCGAAGAAGCTGTGGCCTAGCGCATGACGCTTGCCGCCGGCGATCAGTCGGCCGCCCTTTGCCAGCGCGTCGGCGATGTGCTCTTCCACCTTGGCGACGGCATTCTGGTCGATCAGCGGTCCCTGGCTGACACCGGCCTCCAGGCCGTTTCCTACCTTCAGCGTGGCCACCGCGGCGGCGAACTTGTCGGCGAAGGCGTCGTAGACGCCGTCTTGCACATAGATGCGGTTGGCGCAGACGCAGGTCTGGCCGGCATTGCGGTATTTGGAGATCAGCGCGCCCTCCACCGCCGCGTCCAGGTCGGCGTCATCGAACACGATGAAGGGCGCGTTGCCGCCCAGTTCCATCGACACCTTTTTCACCGTGCCCGCGCATTGGGCGATCAGCTTGCGGCCGACTTCGGTGGAGCCGGTGAACGAGAACTTCTTCACCGCGTCGCTGCCGGTCAGCACCGCGCCGATTTCGCTGGAGCCGCCGGTAATCACCGAGAACACCCCCGGCGGAATGCCGGCGCGCTCGGCCAGTTCGGCCAGCGCCAGCGCCGACAGCGGGGTTTGGCTAGCCGGGCGGACCACCATGGTGCAGCCGGCCGCAAGCGCCGGCGCGGCCTTGCGGGTGATCATCGCGCTGGGGAAGTTCCACGGCGTGATGGCGGCGGTGACGCCGATCGGCTCCTTGGTCACCAGCACGCGGCGGTCGCCGGCCGGACCGGGCACGATGTCGCCGTAGACGCGTTTGGCTTCCTCGGCGTACCACTCGATGTAGCTGGCGCCGTAGGCGATCTCGCCCTTGGCCTCGGCCAGCGGCTTGCCTTGTTCGGAGGTGAGGATTACCGCCAGGTCCTGCTGGTGGGCGATGATCAGGTCGAACCAGCGGCGCAGGATGGCGGCGCGCTCCTTGGCGCTCTTGGCCTTCCAGGCCGGGAAGGCGCGGGCGGCTGCGGCGACCGCGCGCTCGGCTTCGGCTGCGCCCATCTTCGGCACCTGGCCAACGGTTTCGCCGGTGGCCGGGTTTTGCACGGCGATGGACTGGCCGTTGTCGGCATCCAGCCATTGGCCGTCCAGATAGCATTGCTGGCGCAGCAGCTTGGGATCTTGCAGATTCAACATATCGGGTATTCCTTGAGCAAGCGAGCGGACGCGCCGTCAGGCGGGACCGCTCGCATGGGGTAGAGGGTGGATCAGGCCTTCAGCGCCGCCTCCAGCTTGCCCAGCGCCTCGGCGAAGATGTCGTCTTCGATGGTCAGCGGGAACAGGAAGCGCACCACGTTGGCGTAGATGCCGCAGGTCAGCAGGATCAGGCCGTTGGCCAGCGCGTGCTGCTGCACTTTTTTGGCGAAATCCGGATCCGGGTTGTGGCTGCCGGGCTGGTTGAATTCGACGGCGATCATCGCGCCCAGGCCGCGTACTTCGGCGATCTGCGGCACCGCGGACTTGAGGCCGTTCAGTTTTTCCTTCAGCGCGTCGCCCAGGCGCTGGGCGCGCTCGTTCAGCTTTTCGCTGTCGATCACGTCCAGCACCGCATGGGCGGCGGCCAGCGCCAGCGGGTTGCCGGCATAGGTGCCGCCCAGGCCGCCCGGGGCCGGCGCGTCCATCACTTCGGCGCGGCCGGTGACGGCGGACAGCGGGAAGCCTCCGGCCAGCGACTTGGCCATGGTGATCAGGTCCGGCACAGCGTCGAAATGCTCGCTGGCCAGCAGCTTGCCGGTGCGGGCGAAGCCGGACTGCACCTCGTCGGCGATCAGCAGGATGCCGTGGCGATCGCACAACTCGCGCAGCGCCTTCACCCATTCGGCCGGCGCGGCGTAGAAGCCGCCTTCGCCTTGTACTGGCTCATAGATGATGGCGGCGACGCGCGCCGGGTCGATGTCGAACTTGAACAGTTTTTCCAGGCCGGCCAGCGAATCCTGCACCGATACGCCGTGCAGCGCGTTCGGGTACGGCGCGTGGTAGACGTCGGAGGGGAAGGGGCCGAAGCCCAGCTTGTACGGCGCCACTTTGCCGGTCAGCGCCATGCCCATCAGCGTGCGGCCGTGGAAGGCGCCGCCGAAGGCGATCACGCCGGGGCGGCCGGTGGCGGCGCGGGCGATCTTCACCGCGTTTTCCACCGCTTCGGCGCCGGTGGTGAACAGGGCGGTTTTCTTGGCGTGGCTGCCCGGGGTCAGCTTATTGAGCTTTTCCGCCAGGCTGATGTAGGACTCATAGGGCACCACCTGGTAGCAGGTGTGGCTGAAGCGGGACAGTTGCTCCGCCACCGCGGCTTCCACTTTCGGGTGCAGGTGGCCGGTGTTGAGCACGCCGATGCCGCCGGCGAAGTCGATGTAGCGCCGGCCCTCGGTATCCCACACTTCCGCGTTTTTGGCGCGTTCGGCGAAGAAACTGCACATCACGCCGACGCCGCGCGGGGTGGCGTCGGATTTGCGTTGCATCAGTTGCTGCTGGCTCATGGAAATCTCCTCGGGGCCGGGCGATCGTGGCGCCGCCGCGGCGGGTCGATATGGCGCCGGGATAGACGGCGCGTCAGCGGATCATTCTATGAGGGTGTTTAGCAAAAAGCTACAGATGCATTAAAAAATTAAACGCCTGTGGCGGAAGCGGCACAGGCGTTTCGGCGAGATGGCTTTGGGCTCAGCGCACGATCAACTGGTTGACCTCGCCCAGCGTGTCCGGCTGCAGCTGGCCGGCGGATTGGGCCAGCGCCAGGCGCGCGGTCAGATAGCTGTATTTGGCGTTGGCCAGCGTGGTCAGCGCGGTGTAGTAGGCCTGCTCGGCCTGCAGCAGGTCGATGCTGGTGCGGATGCCCACTTCCTTGCCCAGGCGGGTGGATTCCACCTTGCTCTTGGCCGAGACCAGCAACTGTTGCTGCGCGCGCACCAGGGCTGCGCCGTTGGTCACGCCGAGGAAGGCCTTGCGCACATCTTCTTTCACCTGGCGGCGGGTGGACTCCAGCTGGTCGCGGGCGGCGTCGCGCAGGGCCACGGCCTCCCGCACCTGGGAGTTGATGCCGCCGCCGGCGAACAAGGGCAGGGTGACGGTGACGCCGACCTGGCTGCCGCGGGTATGCTGCGCGCTGGGCAGGGTGCCGGGCTGGTTGCTGATGTTGTCGCTGTAGCCGGCGGTGAGGTTGACCGTGGGCAGGTGGTTGCCGCGCTTCTCGGTGATGGTTTGTTCGGCCAGCTGCAGGTTCTGCTCGGCGCCCTTGATCTTCAGGCTGTTGCGCTGCGCCATGTCCACCCAGGCGTCCAGGCCGGCGGGTTTGGGCGGCACCAGCGGCAGTTGGTCGCGCACTGTCTGGATGCCGGCCGGCTCCAGGCCGGTCAGGCGTTTCAGATTGTTCTGCGCCAGCTCCAGATTGTTGGCGTCGCTGATCTCCTGCGCCACCGCGCCGTCGTAGCCGGCTTGCGCCTCGTGGGTGTCGGTGATGGTGGCGGTGCCGACCTCGAACGCGGTCTTGGCCTGCTCCAGCAGGTTCTGGTAGGTCTTCTTGCTGGCGCGGGTGGCGGCCAGGGTGTCCTGGGCGCGCAGCACGTCGAAATAGGCCTGGGCGATATCCAGGATCAGCTGCTGCTCGGCGGCGTCGAAGGTGGTGTCGGCCAGTTCGGTGCCGATCTTGCCCTTCTGGTAGCCGGTGTACTTGCCTACATCGAACAGCGGCTGCTGCATATTGACGCTATAGCCGTGGTTTTCGTAATGCATGTCGGAAATCGGCCGGCCATTGGCGTCTTGCGTCGTCTTGGGCTGCAGCGGATTGTTGTAGTTGTAGTTGCCGCTGAGGCTGGCCTGCGGCAGCAATTGGCTGCGGCCCTGCACCGCCTTTTCCTGGCCGGCGTCGCGCTGGGCGCGGGCGGCGGCGAAGTCGGCGTTGTAGTCGCGGGCCGCTTGCCAAGCGCCGACCAGGTCGAAGGCCTGGGCGGGCAGCGCGGCGCCTAACATCAGCAGGGCGGCGATGAGGGGGAGGCGGTGATTCTTCATTTGTGCTCTTGTTCTTGCGGTTGGGCGGAGAGCCGCTGTTCATTTCGTCCGACGCGGAACCATTGGGCGTACAGCGCCGGCAGGAACAGCAGGGTCAGCACGGTGGCGACCAGCAGCCCTCCCATGATGGCGACCGCCATCGGACCCCAGAACGTGCTGCGGGTCAATGGAATCATTGCCAGAATGGCGGCCAATGCCGTCAGCATTATGGGCCTAAAGCGGCGCACGGTGGAACCGACGATGGCCTCGAAGCGGTCTATGCCCTCGCGGATGTCGTGTTCGATCTGGTCCACCAGAATCACCGAGTTGCGCATGATCATGCCCGACAGCGCGATCACGCCCAGCATCGCGACGAAGCCGAAAGGCGCGCGGAACAAGATCAGCGTCAGGGTGACGCCTATCATGCCGAGCGGCGCGGTGAGCACCACCATCAGCGTGCGCTGGAAGCTCTGCAACTGCAGCATCAGGAGTGTCAGAACTACAACAATCATCAAGGGCGCGACCGCGGCGATCGCCTTTTGCGACTTGCCGCTGGACTCCAGCGTGCCGCCTACCTCGATGTGGTATCCCAGAGGCAGCGTGCGCTCCAGCGCCTGCATCTGCGGCCAGAGCTGGCCGGACACGTCCGCGCCCTGCACGCCGTCCATCACGTCGGCGCTGACGGTGATCGCCGGCAGGCGGTTGCGGCGCCAGATGATGCCTTCCTCCGGCTCGTAGCGGACGTGGCCGATCTGCGACACCGGCACGAAGCGGCCGCTGCCGGTCTGCACCATCAGATTGCCCAGGCCGGCGACGTTCTTCTGCTCGCCCGGATTGAGGCGGGCGACGATGGCGATGCTCTGGTCGCCCTCGCGGAAGGCGCTGACGCTTGAGCCGGAGATCAGCATCTGCAGCTGCTGCGACAGCTGTTGCGAGCTCAAGCCCAGCGCGCTGGCCTTGTCCTGGTCGATGTCTATCCGCAGCGCCTTGACCTGCTCGCCCCAGTTCTGGTTGACATGCAGCGTCGACGGCTGCTTGCGCACCAGCGCCTCCACCTGGTCGGCGATCTTGCGCACCTGGCCGTGCTCCGGGCCCATCACGCGGAACTGCACTGGGTAGCCGACCGGCGGGCCGTTCTCCAGCCGGGTGACGCGGCCGCGCACCAGCGGGAAGTCGTTGTCGAAGATCTTTTCCAGCCGCTTCTTCACCTCCTCGCGCACGTGCTCGTCGCGGGTCATCACCATCAGCTGCGCGTAGTTGACGTGCTGCTGCTGCTGGTCCAGCGGCAGGTAGAAGCGCGGGCTGCCGCTGCCGACATAGCTGGTGACGCTGACCACGTTGGCGTCGGCGCGGGCCAGCTTCTCCATCTTTTCCACCTGTTCCAGCGTGGCGTGGTAGCTGGCGCCGCGCGGCAGCCACATGTCCACCATCAGCTCCGGCCGGTTGGACGAGGGGAAGAACTGCTGGGCGACGAACAGCTTGAACGCCAGCAGCGACAGAATGAAGGCGCCCAGGGTGAAGGCGATCACGGTCTTGCGGTAGTCCAGGCACCAGGCCACCAGCGCGCGGAAGCGGCGGTAGAACGGCTTCTGGTAGACGTCGCGCTGCTCGCCGTGATGCGCGTGGGAGGGCAGCAGCTTGTAGCCCAGATAGGGCGTGAACACCACGGCGACGATCCACGACAGCACCAGCGCGATGCCCACCACGGCGAACAGGCTGAACACGTACTCGCCGGCCATCGACTTGGCCAGGCCCACCGGCAGGAAGGTGGCGGCGGTGATCAGCGTGCCGGTCAGCATCGGGAAGGCGGTGCTGGTATAGGCGTAGGTGGCGGCCTGGAACTTGTTCCAGCCCTGTTCCAGCTTCAGCGCCATCATCTCTACCGCGATGATGGCGTCGTCCACCAGCAAGCCCAGCGCGATGATCAGCGAGCCCAGCGAGATGCGCTGCAGGTCGATGTTGAAGAAGTACATGGCGAGGAAGGTCATCGCCAGCACCAGCGGGATGGACAGCGCCACCACCACGCCGGTGCGCAGGCCCAGGCTGAAGAAGCTGACGGCGAGCACGATCACCACCGCTTCCACCAGCGAGCGCATGAACTCGCCCACCGCGTCGTGCACCACCTTGGGCTGGTCGGACACCGCGTGGATCTCCACCCCCAGCGGCAGCTTGCCCTTGATGCGGGCGATGGCCTGGTCCAGGTTGGCGCCCAGCTTCAGCACGTCGCCGCCGCTCTTCATGCTGATGGCCAGCGCCAGCACCGGCTTGCCGTTGAAGCGCACGCTGGTGGCCGGCGGGTCGATGTAGCCGCGCGAGACCGCGGCGATGTCGCCCAGCTTGAAGGTGCGGCCGCCGACGCTGACCGGCGTCGCGGCCACGGCCGCCACCGAATCGTACTTGCCGGTGGGGCGCACCCAGATGCGGTCGCTGGCGGTTTCGAAGGTGCCGGCCGGCGTCATCGCGTTCTGCTGCTGCAGCGCCTGCCAGATGGCGCGGCTGTCGAGTCCCAGGCTGGCCAGCTTGGCGCTGGACAGGTCGACGTAGATGCGCTGCTCCTGCTTGCCCAGCATCTGCACCTTGGCCACGTCCGGCGCGCGCAGCAGTTCTTTCTTGGCCGCTTCCGCGTACTGGCGCAGCTCCTCGTAGCTGAAGCCGTCGCCGCTGAAGGCGTAGATGTTGCCGAAGGTGTCGCCGAACTCGTCGTTGAAGAACGGGCCCTGCGCGCCGGATGGCAGCGTGTAGGCGATGTCGCCCAGCTTCTTGCGCACCTGGTACCACAGCTGCGGCACGTTCTTGGGCGGCACGTCCTCGCGCAGCGACACCACCATCAGGCTTTCGCCCGGCTTGGTGTAGCTCTGCACGTAGTCGATCTCGCCCATCTCCTGCAGTTTTTCCTCCAGCTTGTCTGTGACCTGCTGTTCCATTTCCAGCGTGCTGGCGCCGGGCCAGTTGGCCTGCACCAGCATCGCCTTGAAGGTGAATTCCGGATCCTCCTTCTGGCCCAGCTGGGTATAGGCCCAGCCGCCGGCCAGCATCAGCATGATCATCAGGTAGCGCACCAGCGCCTGATGGCCCAGCGCCCATTCGGACAGATTGAGTTTCTTCATCGGCGCGCCCTCATTGTTCCAGCAGCTTGACGCGCTGGCCTTCGCGCAGCAGGTGCACGCCGGCGGTAGCCACCTTGTCGCCCGGACGGACGCCGGAGGCGATGACGGCGCCGCTATCGTCTATCGACGCCACCGTCACCGGCTTGCGGCTGACGCGCAGGCTCTGGCCGTCTATCGTCCACACGTATTGCTTGCCCTGCAGGTCCAGCAGCGCGGTCAACGGCAGCTTGAGCTCGCCGCTGGCGCGGGTGGGCAGGGTCGCGGTGGCGGTCATGCCCAGTTGCAGCGCGCGGCTGTCGCCGGCCAGAGCGATCCGCGCCGGATAGGTGCGGGTGGCCGGATCGGCGTCGGCGGCCAGCTCGCGCAGCTTGCCCTCCAGCGGCGCGCCGCCCTTCCACAGCGTCACGCGGAATGCGCCGGCCCGGCGCACCGCCTCCAGCGCGTTTTCCGGCACCTGGATGGCGATTTCGCGCGAGCCGTCCTGCGACAGCCGGGCCACCGGCTGGCCGGCGGCCACCACCAGGCCGGGCTCGGCCTGCATCTGGCTGACCACGCCGTCGGCGTCGGCCGTCAGCGTCGCGTAGCCGGTCTGGTTGCGGCTGGCGGACAGCGCGGCGCGCGCCTGGCTGACCTTGGCCTGGGCGGCGTTGACGCCGTTTTGCTGCGAGTCGACTTGAGCTTGGCTGATGAACTGCTTGGCCAGCAGCTCGCGGTAGCGCTTCAGGTTCAGCTGCTGCTGGGCGAGATCGGATTCGGCAGCCGCCAGCTGCGCCTGCTTGGCCGCCAGGTCCAGCTGGTAGTCGCTGGGGTCCAGCCGCGCCAGCGGCTGGCCCTTCTTCACGCGTTCGCCGCTGTTGACCAGCTTGGCGACCACCTTTCCGGCCACGCGGAAGGCGAGCTGGGTCTCGTGGCGGGCGCGGATTTCGCCGGCGTAGCTGTCGCCGCCGATTTCAGCGTTGCCTCCGGCTGTCATGTAGCGCACCGGACGGATGTCTTCCGGCGCGGCGGCCTGGTCCTTGCAGGCGGACAGGCCCAGCGCGGCGATGAGCGGCAGGGCGAGGGAGAGGATGGATTTCATGTGCGGGCGTCCTGGGGCGCGGGCTGGTGCATGCCTTGCAGCGTCAGCCGCAGCGAGGTCTTGAGGAATTCGAGCGGATTGTCCTTGAGGGTGTCGCAACAGCCGGGCACCAGGGCGAAGGAGTGGCTGAGGATCATGGTCATCATCATCGGCGCGGTCAGCGCGTCGATCGCGTAGTCGAGGTGGACGGGGCGGAACTCGCCGCTGTCCATGCCGCGCTGGATGATGTGGCCCAGCAGCTGGCGCGCCGGCAGGATGGCTTCGTCGTAATAGAAGCGGGTCAGATCCGGGAAATTGGTGGCTTCGGCCGCCATCAGCTTGCACAGGCCGGCGGCGCGGGTAGAGCCGATGTGGGTCCACCAGTCCTCCAGCGCCAGGAACAGCAGCTCGCTGCTGCCGATGCCGTGCAGCTGGGCCAGCTGCGCGCTCATCGCGTGGACGCGGGCGACGATGGTTTCGCGCACCACCGCCTTGAAGATCTCTTCCTTGTTCTGGAAGTACAGATACGGCGTGCCCTTGGTGACGCCGGCGGCGCGGGCGATGTCTTCCATCTTGGTGGCGAGATAGCCTTTTTCGACGAACAGCGTCAGCGCTGCGTCCAGGATCTCGCTGGGCCTGGCGTCCTTCTTGCGCTGCCAGCGGCTGGAGCCGGTTTCTCCCATCGCGGTCTTTCTGAATGCTTGTTCAGTAATGCCGGCACTGTAGGCCTTTTGGTCAGGGACGGGCAATTAATAAATCACAGTTCAGCAATTGGCGTGATTAAAATGCAACACCGTAATCCGAATTCGCCGGCCAGCCGTTAAGGGGCGAAAGCGATCCGCTAGCAAGGAGAAATGAAGTGGCAACAGACGCAGCCGAAAAGGCGAACATCCTGGCCGAGGCCCTGCCTTACATCCGCCAGTTCGCCGGCAAGACCATCGTGATCAAGTACGGCGGCAACGCGATGACCGACGAAGCGCTGAAGGAAGGCTTCGCCAAGGACGTGGTGCTGCTGAAGCTGGTGGGGATGAATCCGGTGGTGGTGCACGGCGGCGGCCCGCAGATCAACGACTTGCTGGCGCGGGTCGGCAAGCAGGGCGAGTTCGTCCAGGGCATGCGCGTCACCGACGCCGAGACCATGGAAGTGGTGGAAATGGTGTTGGGCGGCCTGGTGAACAAGGAGATCGTGTCGCTGATCAACAAGCACGGCGGCAAGGCGGTGGGCCTGACCGGCAAGGACGGCCACTTCATCCGCGCCCGCAAGCTGTTCCTGAAGACCGACGGCGACGAGGCGGTGGACATCGGCCAGGTCGGCGAGATCGAGTCCATCGATCCGTCGCTGGTGTCGCTGCTGGATAGCCAGGATTTCATCCCGGTGGTGGCGCCCATCGGCGTCGGCGTCGACGGCGAAGCCTACAACATCAACGCCGACCTGGTGGCCGGCAAGCTGGCCGAGACGCTGAAGGCGGAAAAGCTGGTGCTGATGACCAATACCCCGGGCGTGCTGGACAAGCAGGGCCAGTTGCTGACCGGCCTGACCGCGCAGCGCATCGACGAACTGTTCGCCGACGGCACCATCTCCGGCGGCATGCTGCCCAAGATCAGCTCGGCGCTGGACGCCGCCAAGAACGGCGTGCAGGCGGTCCATATCATCGACGGCCGCGTCAAGCACGCGCTGCTGCTGGAAATCCTGACCGCGGCCGGCGTCGGCACCATGATCCGCGCCTGAGGCCGGCTGTCCGGGAGACGTGGAGCCGGCGGCGGCGGTGGGCTATAGTAACGGCATGCCGCGAGCGTAGCCGCGGCGGCTCACAAGGGGAGGCAGCATGCAGACCGTGAAGCAATTTCTGGACAGCAAGCCCAACCGGGCCTTGGTATACGTGACGCCGGACAGCACCGTGTTCCAGGCGCTACAGGTGATGGCGGAAAACGACATCGGCGCGGTGCTGGTGATGGAGTCCGGCGATATCGTCGGCATCTTTTCCGAGCGCGACTATGCCCGCCGCATCGTGCTGCAGGGGCGGACCTCGGCCGGGACCAAGGTTCGCGACATCATGACCAGCCGCGTGGTGTACGTGACGCCGCAGCAGACGCTGGACGAGTGCCGGGGGCTGATGACGGAGAAGCGCATCCGCCATCTGCCGGTGATGGAGGATCAGACCGTGCTCGGCATCCTGTCCATCGGCGATCTGGTGCGGGCGACGATAGAAGAGCAGGAGCAGGTGATCAACCACCTGGTCCATTACATCCAGTCCGCCTGATTCCACCGAGTAATCCTGTAGACGGCCCGCCAAGACGTGGGCCATTGTCGTTGGCTCAGCCGGGCATCGGCGCGATGCGCTGGCGCAGCGCGCGCAAGGCCGGCGCCACGCGCTCGCGCATGGCTGGCTCGTCGAAGGCGAAGGCCGGGCCGCTGGCGTTGAGCGCCATCGCCGGCTGGCCGGGCAGCAGCGCCGGCAGATGGATGCCCACCGCCATCACGTCGGGCTCGTACTCGCCGAAGGACGCGGTGTAGCCGTGGACGCCGTAGTCGGCGCAGGCCTGCAGCAGCCGCGAGCGCAGCGCCGGCCAGTCGCCGCGGTAGCGCTCGGCCAGGAGCGGCAGCAGCGCCTCGCGCTCCTGCGGCGGCAAGCCGGCGAAGTAGGCGCGGCCGATCGCGGTGGTGGCCAGCGGCACCCGCGAGCCGGTGGACAGCTGCACCGACACCCGGGCCTGGCTGCGGCAGGTTTCCAGGTACACCATGTCGCTGCCGTCGCGCAGCGCCAGACTGACCGACACATTGTTGGCGAGCGCGAACTCGCGCATCAGCGGCGCGGCCGCCGCGCGCGCGTCGTAGCCGGCCAGCGCCGCCGATCCCAGCGCCAGCAGCGCCAGTCCCAGCTTGTATTGGCCGCTTTCCCCTTCCTGTTGCAGATAGCCCAGCCGGGTCAGGGTGTAGCTCAGCCTCGACACGGTGGACTTGGGCAGTCCGGTGCGGCGCGCCAGTTCCTGGTTGGACAGCGCGCCCTCGCCGGGGCGGAACGCCGCCAGCACCTCCAGGCCGCGCGCCAGCGCGGTGACGAATTGGCGGTCTTCTTCTTGTTGCATCCTGTTCCCCATTGCGGCAAAGAATTTGCCGCATGACAGGTAAATCGCTTTACAAGCGCGCGGCAGAGTGTTTAGTCTATTCTGCATGGTGAAATCTAATTCCGCAATGCGGAACTAAGTGGGAGAAAGCAGATGGCAGCATCCACGCAGCGCGCCTCGTTCGCTTGGGAAGATCCCTTGCTGTTGCAGGACCAGTTGACCGACGAGGAGCGGCTGGTGCGGCAGAGCGCGCACGAGTATTGCCAGCAGCGGCTGCTGCCGCGGGTGCTGACCGCCAACCGCGAAGAGCGCTTCGACCGCGAAATCATCAACGAGATGGGCGAGCTGGGCTTCCTCGGCTGCACGATAGAAGGCTACGGCTGCGCCGGCCTGTCGCATGTCGCTTACGGCCTGGTGGCGCGCGAGGTGGAGCGGGTGGATTCCGGCTACCGCTCGGCGATGAGCGTGCAGTCGTCCTTGGTGATGCACCCGATCTGGGCCTACGGCTCCGACGCGCAGAAGGACAAGTATCTGCCCAAGCTCGCCAGCGGCGAATGGCTGGGCTGTTTCGGCCTGACCGAGCCGGACTCCGGCTCCGACCCCGCCAGCATGAAGGCCCGCGCCCGCAAGGTGGACGGCGGCTATCTGCTGTCCGGCAGCAAGATGTGGATCACCAACAGCCCGGCCGCCGACGTGTTCGTGGTCTGGGCCAAGGATGACGACGACGAGATCCGCGGCTTCATCCTGGAGAAGGGCATGAAGGGCCTGTCCGCTCCGGCCATCCATGGCAAGTTTTCCCTGCGCGCGTCGATCACCGGCGAAATCGTGATGGACGACGTGCTGGTGGCGGACGAGCAGCTGCTGCCGGGCGTCAAAGGGCTGAAGGGACCGTTCGGCTGCCTGAACAAGGCGCGCTACGGCATCGCCTGGGGCGCGATGGGCGCAGCGGAGTTCTGCTGGCACGCCGCCCGCCAGTACACGCTGGACCGCCGGCAGTTCGGCCGGCCGCTGGCCGCCAACCAGCTGATCCAGCTGAAATTGGCGAATATGCAGACCGAGATCGCGCTGGGCCTGCAGGCGGCGCTGCAGGTGGGCAGGCTGATGGACGAAGGCCGCGCCGCGCCGGAAATGATCTCGCTGATCAAGCGCAACAACTGCGGCAAGGCGCTGGACATCGCCCGTGTCGCCCGCGACATGCACGGCGGCAACGGCATCAGCGACGAATTCCACGTGATCCGCCATGTGATGAATCTGGAGGCGGTCAACACTTACGAGGGCACGCATGACGTGCATGCCCTGATTCTGGGCCGAGCCCAGACCGGTATTCAGGCATTTGCCTGATAAGCCGGCGCGGCCGGAGGGCCGGCCGCGCCGTTGATTCCTGTCTGTCCTTTGTTGGCCCGGCTTCGCCGGGCCACTTTTTTTGCCGGAACGCATTGCGCGCCGGATAAGGGACGGTGTCTGGAATATCAGCGATTGCTACACTAAAAGCGCCGTGCGGCGGCGAGCGCCGCGAGCGGGCGGCATCATCGACATCCGAGCGGGGGAGGGAAGCGCGATGGCAGGAGCGTTGTCGGGTATCAAGGTGGTGGATCTGAGCCGGGTGCTGGCGGGGCCGTGGGCGAGCCAGCTGCTGGCCGATCTGGGCGCGGAAGTGATCAAGATAGAGAAGCCGGGCTGCGGCGACGACACCCGGCAATGGGCGCCGCCCAGCCTGCCGGACGGCAAGGCGGCCTATTTCCTGTGCACCAACCGCGGCAAGCGCTCGCTGACGGTGGACATCTCCCAGCCCGCCGGCCAGGACATCGTGCGCAAGTTGGTGGCCGACGCCGACGTGGTGCTGGAGAACTACAAGGTGGGCGGGCTGAAGAAGTACCGGCTGGATTACGACAGCCTGAAGGCCGTCAATCCCAAGCTGGTGTACTGCTCGATCACCGGTTTCGGCCAGACCGGCCCCTACGCCAGCCTGGCCGGCTACGACTACATCGTGCAGGGCATGTCCGGCCTGATGAGCATCACCGGCCCGGCCGACGGCGAGCCGCACAAGGTGGGCGTGGCGGTGTCGGACCTGTTCACCGGCCTGTACGCCGCCAACGCGGTGCAGGCGGCGCTGATCGCCCGCGAGCGCAGCGGCGCCGGCCAGCATATCGACATGGCCTTGTTCGATTGCTCGCTGGCGATGCTGGCCAATGTCGCCTCCAACTGGCTGGTCGGGCATAATGTGCCGCCTCGGCTGGGCAACGCCCACGCCAATATCGTGCCCTACCAGGTGTTCGCCGCCTCCGACGGCCATTTCATCCTGGCTTGCGGCAACGACAAGCAGTTCGCCGAAGTGTGCCGGCTGGTCGGCCAGGCGCAATGGGCGCGCGATCCGCGCTACGCTACCAATCCGCAGCGGGTCGCCCACCGAGTGCAGCTGGTGCCGCTGCTGGCCCAGGCTTTCCGCCACCATGGCCGCGACTACTGGCTGTCGGCGCTGGACAAGGCCGGCGTGCCCTGCGGCCCGATCAACAATGTGGCCGAGGCATTCGCCGACCCGCAGGCGCAGGCGCGGGAGATGCAGCTGGAAATGCGCGACGCCGCCGGACAGCAAGTGCCGCTGGTAGGGTGTCCGATCAAACTTTCCGGCACGCCGGTCGAGTACAATCTAGCCCCTCCCGCTCTGGGAGAACATACTGAGCAGATCTTGCGCGCGCTGGGTTATGTGGATTCGGACATTGTCGCATTGCGCAACAATGGCACCGTTTAAACGCTTGTTTGATTTTGACGAGGTGACATCTTCATAGCATGATGTCCGGAAAATCAAACCCGTCCAGCGGGCGCAAAGGAGAAACGGTGCAACGCGAATACATGGAATACGACGTGGTGATCGTCGGCGGCGGCCCTTCCGGCCTGTCCGCGGCGATCCGTCTGAAACAACTGGCGGCCGAGCAGGGCCGCGACATCAGCGTCTGTCTGCTGGAGAAGGGTTCCGAGATCGGCGCCCACATCCTGTCCGGCGCGGTGATCGAAACCGGCGCGCTGGCCGAACTGCTGCCCAACTGGAAGGAGCTGGACGCGCCGCTGAACACGCCGGCGCTGTCGGACCGCTTCCTCTACCTGACCGAGACCGAGTCCATCCAGCTGCCCACCCCGCCGCAGATGCACAACAAGGGCAACTACATCGTCAGCCTGGGCAACTTCTGCCGCTGGCTGGGCCAGCAGGCCGAGAACCTGGGCGTGGAGATCTACCCGGGCTTCGCCGCCGCCGAGGTGCTGTACCATGCGGACGGCTCGGTCAAGGGCGTGGCCACCGGCAATGTCGGCACCGGCAAGAACGGCGACCAGGAGGGCGAGCCGGGCATGGAGCTGTGGGCGAAGCAGACCATCTTCGCCGAAGGCTGTAGGGGCTCGCTGACCAAGGGGCTGCTGTCGCGCTTCCGCCTGACCGACGGCGCCGACCCGCAGACTTTCGGCATCGGCATCAAGGAATTGTGGGAAGTGAAGCCGGAAAACCACCAGCCCGGCCACATCACCCACACCGTCGGCTGGCCGATGGACACCGCCACCTACGGCGGCTCCTTCCTCTACCACCTGGAAGACAATCTGGTGGCGGTCGGCTTCGTGGTCGGCCTGGATTACCAGAATCCCTATCTGTCCCCGTTCGAGGAATTCCAGCGCTTCAAGACCCATCCGGCGATCAAGAGCACGTTCGAGGGCGGCCGCCGCGTATCCTACGGCGCGCGCGCTTTGACCGAGGGCGGCCTGCAGAGCCTGCCCAAGCTGACCTTCCCCGGCGGCGTGCTGGTCGGCGACACCGCAGGCTTCCTCAACGTGCCCAAGATCAAGGGCACCCACACCGCGATGAAGTCGGCGATGCTGGCGGCGGAGGCGGTGTTCGAGCTGCTGGGCGACGACGCGCAGGCGCAGGGCGGCGAGGCCAAGGCCTATTCGGCCAAGTTCCAGCAGAGCTGGGTCCGCGACGAGCTGCACAAGGTGCGCAATATCCGCCCGTCGTTCCGCTGGGGCCTGTGGCCGGCGATGATCTACTCGGCCATCGACACCTTTCTGTTCCGCGGTCGCGCGCCGTGGACGCTGCATCACAAGCACGCCGACAACGAGGCGCTGCGCCCGGCCTACGAATTCAGCCCGATCGCCTATCCCAAGCCGGACGGCGTGCTGACCTTCGACCGGCTGTCGTCGGTGTTCATTTCCAACGTCAATCACAGCGAGGACCAGCCGGCGCACCTGACGCTGAAGGACGCGGCGGTGCCGATCGCGGTCAACCTGGCCAAGTACGACGCCCCCGAGCAACGCTACTGCCCGGCCGGCGTGTACGAGATCGTCGGCCAGGACGAAGGCGCGCCGCGGCTGCAGATCAACGCGCAAAACTGCGTGCACTGCAAGACCTGCGACATCAAGGACCCGACCCAGAACATCAACTGGGTGACGCCGGAGGGCGGCGGCGGGCCGAATTACCCGAATATGTGATCGGGCGTTTCATGCCGCCAGGGGCCGGGTTTTCCGTCGGGAAATCCGGCTTTTTGTTTTGATCGCCGCCAAGTCTTGCGAAACAACGGCTTGACGGCGGCGGCCATCGTTGGCAGCATGGACGGCATGCTAGAAAAAACCGTGTTTTTCGCCCACGCCTATTATTGGTACCGCCCCTCCCGGCGGCGCCAGGGATAGGCTCGGCAGCGAGATACGCGAAGCCGTCGAGCAGATTACCGACCATGCCGCCGAATACCGGCGGCATTTGTCATTTCAGTCTCAAACAGCAAATGGTCTCCGGAGCGGCGGCAAGCTTTTATCCAGGAGACAGTGCCATGAACGAAGTCAGCGACGCCCTTTCACTCGCCACCAGCCGCAGCCTGCCCCAGGCAGACCTGCCGCTGTATCCGGTCGCCCTGGCGACCGACGGCGAGGCGCTGGCTTATCGTCCCGGACCGCCGCCGCGGCTGCCGGCCGGCGGCTGCCTGTCCGAAGCGCTGCTGCCGGAAATCCGCGAGCTGGCGTTGCGCCTGGCGCTGGCGCGAGGCTGGCCGCAAGGGCGGACGCCGGACCGCGTCGCCGAGCCCGCCGACTGGCTGGCGGCGCGCATTCTGCTGCTGGAGTGGCAGCAGGTGGAGCTGGCGCTGGACGAGCTGGCGCTGCTGGACGAGGCCAACCGCCGCGCGAGCGGGTTGGCCAAGGCGCGGGGCGTGGCGTTTTCGCCGGCGCTGCCGGTGCTGCCGGTGCTGTTGCCGGCGGGCCGCGAGCCTGGCGCGCTGCGCGGCTGGCGCGCGCATCCGTTGCCGCGGGGCGGGGTGGCCGAGGCCAGCCGGCGCTGCCGCGAACGATTGGCGGCGCGTTTTGCCGAACTGTCTGGACAATGAACAGGAGCATGCCCATGGAGCTGGAGCTTCACGACGAGAACGAACGCAAGCTGAACAATCTGACGCTGGCGGTGTACATCCTGCAGGCGGTCAGCCTGCTGGTCGGCGTCACCGCGCTGGTCGGCGTCATCATCAACTACGTGAAGCGCGACGACGTGCGCGGCACGCTGTATGAAAGCCATTTCGAATGGCAGATCCGCACCTTCTGGCTGGCTTTGCTGGGCTATGTCGTCGGTTTCGCCACGCTGTGGATGCTGGTGGGCGGTGTGGTGCTGTTCGCGGTGTGGGTGTGGTACATCTACCGCGTGGTGAAGGGATTCTTGTACTTCAACGACCGCAAGGTCATGCCGGCGAAATGAAAAGGCGGGCGCCGAAGCGCCCGCAAACGGCTCTGCGCGAACCGGGAAAAGCGGCCGATGATCGGCGCGGATTGCTGTGACGCCATGCTAAACCGCCGGCGACGGCGGTGCAGTGAAACCCGGCGGCTGCTTGTCCCGGGTCAAGCCTGGCAGCAAGCCGCCGTCTTTGGCACAATGCCCAACCTCATCTATACCTGCCATCATGCAAGCCGAAGACCTGCTCTCCCTGACCTCCCGCGCGATGCCCTTCGGCAAGCACAAGGGCATGCTGATCTGCGATCTGCCGGGTAACTACCTGAATTGGTTCGCCCGCGAGGGTTTCCCGCCGGGCGAGATCGGCCGCCTGCTGCAACTGATGCACGAACTGGACCACAATGGTCTGACTTTTCTGCTGGACCCGATTAGAAAGCGTTGAACAATGGCAATCCAATGGTTCCCCGGCCATATGAACAAGGCGCGCAAGGATGTCACCGAGCGCCTGAAGGATATAGACGTCGTCATCGAGCTGCTGGATGCCCGCCTGCCGGCGTCCAGCGCCAACCCGATGCTGGCGCGCATGGCCAAGGGCAAGCCCAGGCTGATGATACTGAACAAGCAGGATCTGGCCGACCCGGCCATCACCGAGCAGTGGCTGGCCTGGTACCGCGCCAAGAAGCAGACCGAGGCGCTGGGGATGGACGCCGGCGAGCGCGCGCCGGCGCAGCGGCTGATCGCCGCCTGCCGCGCGCTGGCGCCTAACCGCAGCGGCTTGGAGAAGCCGCTGCGGGTGCTGATCTGCGGCATTCCCAACGTCGGCAAGTCCACGCTGATCAACAGCATGTCCAGCCGCAAGATCGCCAAGACCGGCAATATGCCGGGCGTCACCAAGAACGAGCAGCGCATCATCCTGGCCGACGATTTCGAGCTGTACGACACCCCCGGCATGCTATGGCCGAAGATCGAAGTGGAAGAGGGCGGCTACAATCTGGCCGCCAGCGGCGCGGTGGGCCGCAACGCCATGGACGAGGAGGAGGTGGCGCTGGAACTGCTGAAATACCTGCTGCTCCATTACCGCGCCGAACTGGCCGCCCGCTACAAGTTCGATGTCGAGGCGCTGGACGGCATGCAGGACTGGCAGGCGCTGGAGCTGATCGGCAAGCGCCGCGGCGCGGTGCTGTCCGGCGGCCGCATCAATATGCAGAAGGCGGCCGAGATCGTGCTGACTGATTTCCGCGACGGCCAGACCGGCCGCATCACGCTGGAGCGGCCGGCGGAATGGCTGGAGTGGGAGAAGCGCGCCAAGGTTCTCGCCGCCGAGCGGGCCATTTTGCGGGAAGAGAAGCTGAAAGAGAAAGAAGGCCGCAAGCAAGGCAGCCGCTGATGTTGAAAAGCCCGGAGGAGCATCCGGGCTTTTTTTATTGGCGGCGCGATGGGTCAGGCGATGGTGTCGACGATGCTGCCGTTGGTGCTGTCGGCCACCGCTTCGCCGGCCAGCGCCGGATTGCTCTGCAGGATCGTCGCCCAGTTGCCGTTCAGGCTGGAGCCGGCGCTGTCGGCGGCGCCCAGCGTTTGCGACACGATCTGCTGATCGGTGCTGTCCTGCGCCGACTCCCCGCCGCTTGGACTCAGCAGGCTGCCTTGCAGCGTGCCGGCGGTGGCGAAGCCGTTGAGCAGGCCGGCGGCGTCGTAGGTGGAGACGTCGCTGCCGCCGCCGCCCAGCAGCACGATGGCGCTGGAGTCCTGGGACAGCTGGGCCGCTTCGCTGGCGAGCGCGGGCGTGGCATTGCCGTTTTGCACCACGGGAGACGGCACGGCGCCGCCGTTGAGCAGCGCGGCGCTGGCCAGGGAAATCTGCGCGGTTTGACTGATGCTCATGGCGGGGCCTCCGGTGAATCTGCCTTCGCTGTCAGTATCGGCAGTTTGTTCCCGGGACTCAATGGCGCTTAATAGCTTCTAACAAAACAAAGGCTTGCAGGAAACTTTCAGCAGGAATGAGGGCGGAGGAGACCAGGCTGAGGAAGGGATTCAGCCCCGGATCAGCAGGGCGATGCCGGCGGCGGCGAACAGCAGCGTCAGCAGCTGGCCGGCCCGCACGCTCCAGTGCGCGCCGGCTTCCAGGCAGGCCTGCCGAGGGGTGGCCGGGTTGTAGCGCACCTGGACCGCGGCGCCGACGGGGTAGCGATTGGCGGTGTCCTGCGCCAGCGTCGGGCTGCCGCCGAAGCCGGCGTCGGGAATGCGGATGTTGCCGGCGCGATAGGTCTGGCCGTTTACTTGATAGCGGTAGACGACGTCGGCGCGGTATTCGCGCTGGTCGCTGTGATCGCCGCCGCGGCGCTGCCGCCATTCCACTTCGCTGCGCTCGACCGCGCCGGCCGCGATCGGCCAGTCCTGCGCCGCGTTGGCCAGCTGCGCTTGGCGCCATAGCCAGCAGAAGCCGGCGATGCCGATGGCGATCAACAGCAAGGAGACGAGTTTTAGCGGCATCAGACGGCGGTGCCGGGCTGCTCGAACCAGCCGGCGAGGATGGCCTGGGCGGCCACCTGGTCCAGCGCCGGCTTTTGCTTGCGGCCTTTCTTGACGCCGGCTTCTTCCAGCAGCTGTTCGGCGATGACCGAGGTGTAACGCTCGTCCACCAGCCACACCGGCAGGCCGAAACGGCCCTTCAGCCGGTTGGCGAAACGGCGCGACAGCGCGGACAACTGATGCTCTTCGCCGTCCGGGTGCATGGGCAGGCCAACCACCAGTTGCCTGGGCTGCCACTCTTCTATCAGCTTGGCGATGGCGGCGAAGCGCTCGTCGGTGACGGCGGTGTCTATCGTGGCCAGGGGATGGGGAATGCCGAGAATCGTATCGCCGACGGCGACGCCGATGCGGCGCTCGCCGAAATCGAAAGCCAATGCGCAACCTTCAGGCATGGCCGACATCCGACGACAGCAGGGAGGGGTCGAAGCCCAGCAGCGCCATCGCGGCGTCGTAGCGTTCTTCGTAGGGCAGGTCGAATACGATGGACGGCTCGGCTGGCACCGTCAGCCAGCCGTTGTCGGCGATTTCCTTTTCCAACTGCCCGGCCGACCAGCCCGCGTAGCCGAGCGAGATCAGCAGCTTTTCCGGCTTCTTGCCCTCGGACACCGCCACCAGCACGTCCTTGGACGTGGTCAGCGCGATGTCGTCGGTGACCATCAGGCTGGACTGCCAGTTGTCGGCCGGCTGATGCAGCACGAAGCCGCGGTCCGGCTGCACCGGGCCGCCGAAGTAGACCAGGCCGGTGCGGGTGTCTTCGTCGTCCAGCGGCAGGTCGATCTGATCAAACAGCTGGGCCATGGCGATGCCGGACGGTTTGTTGATGATCAGGCCCATGGCGCCGTGCTCGCCGTGCTCGCACAGATAGACCAGCGACTTGGCGAACAGCGGGTCGCCCATGCCGGGCATGGCGATCAGGAAGTGATGGGACAGCGATAAGGATTCCATACGGCCATTATGGCACAACTGCCATGCCGGCTGGCTAGCGGCATTTTGTCGTTTTCGCCGGCGCGAGCGTCGCCGGCGGCGGCCTGATAAAATGAACAATTCGCCCTAATCTCGCAGCGAGGATGTTTTGCGCCTGACCCATATCAAGCTCGCCGGCTTCAAGTCGTTCGTCGATCCCACCAGCATCGCGGTGCCGGGCCAACTGGTGGCGGTGATCGGCCCCAACGGCTGCGGCAAGTCGAACGTGATCGACGCCGTGCGCTGGGTGTTGGGCGAGTCGTCGGCCAAGCAACTGCGCGGCGAATCGATGCAGGACGTGATCTTCAACGGCTCGTCCAGTCGCAAGCCGGTGTCGCGCGCCTCGGTGGAGCTGGTGTTCGACAACGGCGACGGCCAGCTCACCGGCCCCTGGGGCCAGTACGCCGAGGTGGCGATCAAGCGGGTGCTGACGCGGCAAGGCGAATCCAGCTATTACATCAACAACCAGCAGGTGCGGCGGCGCGACATCACCGACCTGTTCCTCGGCACCGGCGTCGGCGCGCGCGGCTACGCGGTGATCGAGCAGGGCATGATCTCGCGCATCATCGAGGCGCGGCCGGAAGAGCTGCGCGCCTATCTGGAAGAGGCCGCCGGCGTGTCCAAGTACAAGGAGCGCCGCCGCGAGACCGAAAACCGCCTGGGCGACACCCGCGCCAACCTGGAGCGCATCGCCGACCTGCGGCAGGAGCTGGAGCGCCAGGTGGAGCGGTTGTCGGAACAAGCCGAGGTGGCCTCGCAATACCACGACATGCGCGGCGCGCTGACCCACAAGCAAAACCTGCTGGCGCTGGCTCGGCGCGAGGAGGCCGCCCGCAACGAGGCGCACGCCCGCGGCGAGCTGGCGCGGATCGAGACCGAAGAGGCCGCCTTCGAAGCGGCGGTCACCCATCTGGAGACCGAGCAGGAAACGGTGCGCGAGCAGCACTTCGCCGCCAGCGACGCGGTGCACGAGGCGCAGCAGCGGCTATTCGAGGCCAACGCCCAGCTGGCGCGGCTGGAAGAGGCGCAGCGCCACCGCGAGCAAAGCCGGCAGCGGCTGGAGCGGGACCTCCTGTCCACCCGCGGCGAGCGCCAGCAACTGGCTGACAACCGCCAGCAGGTGGAGGCCGAGCTGGACGACTGGCTGCCCAGGCTGGAGGAGGCGCAACTGCGGCAGGAAGAGGCGCAGATGGCGCTGGAGGACGGTGCCGACGAGCTGCCGACCGCCGAGGCGGCGTTCCGCCAGCTGGACCAGCGGCAGTCGCAGCTGGTCGCGCAGCAAGCCAACCTGACCCGCGAGCGCGACCTGTCGCGGCAAAAGATCGAGCATTGGCAGCGCGGCATGCAGCAATTGGACGGCCGCGACGCCGCGTTGACGCGCGAGCTGTCCGATCTGAATCTGCCCGAGCACCATGCGCTGGAGGCGGCGCAACAGGAGGTCGGCAAGGCCAAGGCCGCGTTGGACGCAGTGCGCGCGCGGCTGGCGGCCGACGAGGCCAAGCAGGCGGACCTGGCCTCTGAACGCGAGAAGCTGGACCAGCAGCTGGCCGCCAAGCGCACCGAACTGGCGCGCGCCGAGGCTGAAGCCGCCGCGCTGGCGGCGCTGCTGCAGCGCGAGGCGGCGGACGAGCAATTGGCCGGCTGGCTGGACAAGCATGGCCTGGCCGACGCGCCGCAGCTATGGCAATCGCTGCAGGTGGACGCGCGTTGGCAGCAGGCGCTGGAGGCTGTGCTGGGCGAGCGCCTGTCTGCCCGCGCGGCGAGCCTGCCGAATGCGCAGCCGCCTGCGGCGCTGGCGCTGGTGGATGGCCGGCGCGCCGCTGCGGCCGGACTGCCCGCGCGCGGCTGGCCGGCGCTGCTGGCCGAGGTGAAGGCGCAAGCGCCGTTCGACGCGGCCTTGGCCGACTGGCTGTCCGGCGTGTATCTGGCCGATACCTTGGATGACGCGCTGGCGCGCCGCGGCGAACTGGCCGCCGGCGAGTGCTGGCTGACGCCGGAGGGGCATCGCGTCGACGCCGCCAGCGTGCGTTACCACGCCGAGGCCAGCGGCGACGGCCTGATGGCCCGCAAGCGGCAATTGGACGAGGCCTCGGCTCGCGCCGACGCCTTGCAGCCGGAAATCGAAGCCATGCAGAAGAAGCGCGACAGCCTGCAGAGCATGGGCAATATGCTGGCCGAGGCGGTGCGCGGCCAGAAGGGTTCGCTGACCCGGCTGGAGGCGGAGTTGAACGCCGCCACGCTGGAGCATGTCAAGCTCGATCAGGCGGCGCGACAGGGCGCGGCGCGGTTGTCGGCGATCGAGGCCGAGCGTGGCCGCATCGCCGAGGACCGGCGCCATGCCGAGGAGGGCATCGCCGAGGCCGAGCTGATGGGCGAAGAGGCGGCGCTGACGCTGGAAGAGCTGGCGCTGCAACTGGAAGAAGCGAGGCTGGAGCGGCTGAACGCGGAAACCCGGCTGGAGCTGACGCGCAACAAGGCGCGCGACGCCGAGCGCGTGCTGCACGAGATCAAGCTGGCCTTGCACAGCGCCGAGCAGAAGGTGGCCGAGTTGTCCCGCCGCGGCCGCGAGCTGGCCGGCCGCGACGAGCAACTGCAGGAGCGGCTGGAGACGCTGGCGGTCGAGTCCGAGACGGTGGACGAGGCGGTGCCGGAGGAGGCGCTGCAGCAGGCGCTGGCCGAGCGCGAGGCGCGCGAGGGCGAGCTGTCCGCCGCGCGCGACCGGCTCAACCAGCTGACCGAGCGGATGCGCGAAATCAGCCAGCGCCAGCACGAGGCCAACGCCGCGCTGCCGGCGCTGCGCGAGGCGCGCTCCGACTGGCTGCTCAAGCATCAGGAAGCCAGGCTGGCGATGGAACGTTTCGCCGAGGAGCTGGCCCAGGCCGAGGCCGACGAAACCGCCTTGCTGGCCGATCTGAACGAAGGCGTGAAGCCGAACGCGCTGGCGGCGGAAATCGCTCGGCTGGCGCGCGCGCTGGAAGGCCTGGGCGCGGTCAACCTGGCGGCGCTGCAGGAGCTGGAAGAGGCGAAGAAGCGCGGCGAATACTTGCAGACCCAGTCCGATGACCTGAACCAGGCGATGGCGACGCTGGAGGAGGCGATCGCCAAGATAGACGGCGAAACCCGCGAGATGCTGCAGGCCACCTACGACGCGGTCAACGCCAAGATGCGCGAGTTTTTCCCGACGCTGTTCGGCGGCGGCCGCGCTGAGCTGGTGCTGACCGGCGAGGATCTGCTGGACGCCGGAGTGCAGATCATCGCCCAGCCGCCGGGCAAGAAGAACAGCACCATCCATCTGCTGTCCGGCGGCGAGAAGGCGCTGACCGCGATGAGCCTGGTGTTCTCGCTGTTTTCCCTGAACCCGGCGCCGTTCTGCCTGCTGGACGAGGTGGACGCGCCGCTGGACGACGCCAATACCAGCCGCTTCTGCGATCTGGTCAAGCAAATGTCCGAGCGCACCCAGTTCCTCTATATTTCCCATAACCGGCTGACGATGGAGATGGCCGAGCAACTGGTGGGGGTGACGATGCAGGAGCAGGGCGTCAGCCGCATCGTCGCGGTGGACATCGTCGAGGCGCTGAAGATGCGCGAGACCGCCTAGGCTTGCTTTCGGCGACCTGCGCGCGGCTTTCCCGCTGGGGATGCGCCGCATCGCAGGCAAGGCCGGTTTCTCGCAAGCCCGGCTCAAAAGCCCTGAACCGATCGTGGACAGGCGCATTGGCCGGTATTGACGCGGCGCAAGGCCGGGCCGGAACGGCGGATGGCATACTGCGCCGCCGGCTTGTCGGACGGATCGAAACTGTTCGGCCGCGCCGTTTCGTCACCATGGAATCCGTTCATGACCGTAAGCATCAAACGTTGGGAGCCGGAGAACGTCATTTTCTGGCTGAGCCGCGGCCGCGGCATCGCCCGGCGCAATCTGTGGCTGTCCATCTTCTCGCTGCATCTGAACTTCAACATCTGGATGATGTGGAGCATGGTGGTGGTCAATCTGCCGGCGGTGGGCTTCCTGATTTCCGGCCAGCAGCAGTTCCTGCTGGTGTCGATTCCGCCGCTGGTCGGCGCGCTGATGCGGCTGATCTACTCGTGGATCTGGAGCTGGGTGGGCGGCGGGCTATGGCTGGGCTTGTCCACCTTGCTGCTGCTGTTGCCGGCCTGGGGCGTCGGCCGGGTGGTGCAGGACATTTCCTCGCCGTTCTGGCAATTGCTGCTGGTGGCCGGCCTGTGCGGCATCGGTGGCGGCGCCAGCGCCTCGCATCTGTCCAATACCAGCTTTTTCTTTCCCAAGTCGGAGAAGGGACTGGCGATGGGCCTCAACGCCGGCCTCGGCAATCTGGGCGTGTCGGTCGCGCAGTTGCTGATTCCCTTGTGCATCCTGTATCCGTTGTTCGGCGCGAGGGCCGGCGAGCCGCAGGTGTGGGGACGGGGCGGGGAGGTGCATTTCGTCTGGCTGCAGAATGCCGCCTACATCTGGCTGCCGCTGGTGGTGTTGGTCGCGTTGGCCTGCCTGCTGTATGCGCATGATCTGCCCAAGCTGAGAATCACGCCGCGCGACCAACTGGACGCTATGCGCGACGCCCACACCTGGTATATCTGCTTGCTGTACATGGGCAGCTACGGCACCTTCCTTGGCTTCTCCGCCGCCTTTCCCTTGCTCGCCCGCGCGATGTTTCCCCAGGTGGACGCCAGTCCCTATCTGTTCGTCGGACCGATGGTTTGCGCGTTGTCGCGGCCGCTGGGCGGCTGGATGGGAGACCGCATCGGCGGGGGCATCGCCACGGTGGCCAGCAATCTGCTGATGGCGCTGGGCACTGTCGGCGTTTATCTGAGCCTGCCGTCGGCGGCCAGCGGCGGTTCGTTCTGGCTGTTTCTGGCGATGTTCCAGCTGATCTTCTTCGCCGCCGGAGTCGGCAACGGCTCTTCCTACCAGCTGGCGCCCAAGGTTTTCCTGATCCAGGCCGGCCGCGACGCGCAGCGCGGCGGCGAGAGCCTGCGGCAAGCCTATGCGCGCGGAGGCCGGCGCGGGGCGTCGGCGATGAACGTCAGCTCGGTGATGGCGGCGTTCGGCGGCTTCGTGATTCCCAAGGCCTTCGGCTCGGCCTTGAGCTGGTTCGGCAGCTTTCTGCCGGCGTTCGCGATGTTCTTCCTGTTCTATCTGCTGTGCTGCGTGGTGGCGTGGTGGCAGTACAGCCGCTCGGGGGCGGCGATGCGTTGCTGAGCGGGGAAGACAAGCGACTGTGCCGGGCGCTGCTGCTGTCCGCGTTCATCCATTTGTCGGCCTTGGTTGCTTGGCTGGCGCTGGACGGCGGATCCGTCCCTCCACCGGCGCGCGCGTCGGCGCTGGCGCTTGAGTTGCAACCGGCCAGCCCATCGGCGCGGAGCGGTGCGGCAGGCGAAGGGAGAAGGGTGAGGGTGGACGATGGCGCGGCGAGGCCGGATCGTCCGGTCCAAGCAGGGGAGCGGCTACGGCCCAGCGGGCATGTCGCGCCAGACGCGCGGAGCAAGGCGCCGACATTGCGGGAAGTGATTGGATCGGAAGCGCCAGAGCGGCAGCCTGTGGAAAAGGCGGTTCCAGGCACTGGCGACGCCGCGGTCTCCGGCGGCGGGATCGGTGCCGGCAAAATCGATGGTTCGGGGAAAAGCCAAGCCCTGCCCGCGGGAGACAGCGAAGCCTTGTACGCGCCGTCGTATTTGCGGAATCCCAAGCCGGTTTATCCGGAACGTTCGCGCCAGTTGGGAGAGGAGGGCGTTGCGACGCTAAGCGTCAGAGTCGGCGCGGATGGGCGCGCGCTGGAGGTGTCTGTGGCGCGCGGCAGCGGCTACCGACGCTTGGATCAAGCCGCGGTGGACGCGGTTTCGCGCTGGCGTTTCGTTCCCGCGAAGCGCAACGGCAAACCGGTGGAGTCGGATCTGACTGTGCCGGTGCGCTTCGAGGGGGAAGGGCGCTAGCGGCCCTGCCGGCGAGGCGGCTCAGGCCGGCGTATTTTCCTGCTGTTCCAGCGCTTGGCTGAAGCTGGCGCGCAGGCGTCCCAGCTCGCTGCAGAATCCGGAGAGGTCCTGCTCGCCGAATTGCTGGAAGGCGTTGTGCATATAGTCCAGATGCGCCGGGAAGGCGTCATTGAACAATTGCTGTCCGTAAGGAGTCAAAGCGACGAAGACGCTGCGGCGGTCGTTGGGCTGCATGCTGCGGGTGACGATGCCCTTGTCTTCCAGGCGGTCCAGCACGCCGGTCAGCGTGCCCTTGGTGATCAGCGTGTGATCGGACAGCTCCTTGCAGTTCATCCCCTGGCTGTTGCCCAGCGTGGTGACGACATCGAATTGAGGTGGTGTCAGTCCCAGCCGGCGGATATTGTAGCTGGCGAACTGTTCAAAGGCCTGATAGGTGCGCGACAGTTCGCGCACGACAGGCAGGAAACTGGCTTGATCGGATTTTTTCATCGAAAGAGTCCCCGTGCTGTTCTAGCAGAAAGTGGTACAGAAGAAGGCCCTATGACAGAGTCACCTACAATTCTGACACGCGCTTTGGATAAATTCGCCTGTCTGAAATGTCATGTTCATCCTGACAAAATTTTCTAGATCGGCCTGTCCTGACTGACAGTAAATGGGACCGTTGGGACGACGGGGGCCGGGGAGAGACCGGAATCCGGCATGACGCCAGTCTGGGATCGGTTTTTGTCAAGCCTTAAAGCATTGCCAAATGGTGCGCCGGGGCGGGCTTTCGTTATAATGAGCGTGAAATGCCCGCGAAGAGCGGGCCGGCCTCGGGGAAACGGCGGCCGGGCGGGAACAGGACAATAGCGGGAAGCTGCCTGAAGAGCATTGCCGCAAAAGCGGCCGGCGACCGGGGCGCGTGGCGCGGATCCAAGAAGGCGCGGCGTCGGGGCGTGAACGGCTCTTGATGGTTTTGAGAATAGGCGGCTTCGATTATTCGCCTTAATGCGGACTGGCTAATGAGCGAATTGCAGATTGGTGTATTGATATTGGGCGGCGGCGTGATCGCCTTGGTTGTCGGTTTCAACGTGTTCCAGGAATGGCGTTTCCGCAAGCGGACGCAGCAGGCGTTCGCGCGCGCCCATGACGACGTATTGCTCGGCGTCCCCAAGAATAATGTCCGCGACGGCGTTCGCGCGGACCGGATGGAGCCGGTGCTGGTGGACGCGGAGCTGGAGCCGGAGGATGACGAGCCGATGTTCGAGCCGCAGCTGCCCGAGCAGACGCCCTTCGTCCGCGAGCAGGCGCTTCCTACGCGGCAGGAGCCGGCCGCGCAGCAGCTGGATGTGCCGGTGATAGACGAAGAGGACGAGGCCGAGCTGGCGATGGACTCCGCCGACCACCAGGCGCTGGTGGTGGCGATGCAGGACCCCTCGCTCGACTTCATCGCCGAGGTGGTGTTCCACGAGCCGCACGAGCTGGCGGCGATGCCGCGCTTCAATGTCGGCAAGCGCACCCAACTGATCGGCCGCACCGAGCGCGGTTTGTGGAAGGTGGCCGAGGCGCTGCCCGGCACCCGCTACAAGCAGATCAACATCAGCATGCAGATGGTGGACCGCTCCGGCGCGGTGACCGAACAGGAACTGGCCGCTTTCTGCCAGCAAGTGTCGCGCTTCGCTGAAGACCACGACGCCGCGGTCAGCTTCCCGCAGCGCCAGCAGAAGCTGGTGGCCGCGCGGGAGCTGGACCGTTTCTGCGCCGATGTCGACGTGCTGATCGGCATCAACATCGTGCCCAAGTCGTCGATCGAGGGCGCGCGGCTGCGCAGCTTCGTCGAGGCCGCCGGCCTGCAGCTGGAGCCGGACGGCGCCTTTCATTATCTGGCCGACTCCGGCAACACTCTATATTCGCTGGTGGCGGCGGACCAGATGCCGTTCACCTTCCATACGCTGCTGGACAAGTCCTTCCCGGCGCTGACGCTGCTGTTCGACGTGCCGCGCGTGGCCGGCGGCGTCGACGTGTTCGACCGCGCCGTGTACTTCGCGCGGCAGCTGGCGCAGGAGTTCGACGCGCAGCTGGTGGACGACAACCGCCGCGTGCTGAGCGAAACCGGTCTGACCCGCATCCGCGACCAGCTGCTGCATATCTACGGCAGCATGGACGACCGCGGCATCGCGCCGGGCAGCGTGGCTGCCTTGCGCCTGTTCGCCTGAGCGATAAATTTATGATGACAGGGCCGGCCTTGCCGGCCCTTTTGCCGTTCGAGAGTTTCCGATGACCGCAAACGAACTGCGCGCAGCCGAGCTGCGCGAGCTGCTGAACCGCTACGGCCACGAATACTACGTGCTGGACGCGCCGACGGTGCCCGACGCCGAATACGACCGCCTGTTCCGCGAACTGCAGGCGCTGGAGGAGGCGAGCCCCGAACTGGCCGTCCCCGACTCCCCGACCCGCCGCGTCGGCGGCGCGCCGCTGGCCGAGTTCGACAGCGTCGTGCACGCGGTGCCGATGCTGTCCTTGTCCAACGCCTTTTCCGACATGCAGCTGGCCGATCCGGCCGAGCGCCACGCCGAGCTGATCCAGTTCGATGAGCGGGTGCGCAAGGGCTTGGATCTGGCCGAGGTGGAGTACGCCACCGAGCCCAAGTTCGACGGTCTGGCCATTTCGCTGGTGTATGAGCATGGCGTCCTGGCTCGCGCCGCCACCCGCGGCGACGGCGTGGCCGGCGAGCAGGTGACCGAAAACGTGCGCACCATACGCGCCATTCCGCTGAGGCTGGACCGCCCGAATCCGCCGGCGCTGCTGGAGGTGCGCGGGGAGGTGCTGATGCTGAAGCGCGACTTCGAGCGCCTGAACGCCGACCAGATCGAACGCGGCGACAAGACCTTCGCCAATCCGCGCAATGCCGCCGCCGGCAGCCTTCGCCAGCTCGATTCGCGCATCACCGCGCAGCGCCGGCTGTCGTTCTTCGCGTATTCCATCGCCCGGGTAGAGGGCGCCGATTGGCCGGCCACTCATGCCGGCGAGATGGCATGGCTGAAGATGCTGGGCTTCCCGGTGGTGGAGGAAAGCCTGCGGCCGGTGGTGCGCGGCGTGGCGGGCTTGTCCGGCTTTTACGAGGGCGTGCAGGCCCGGCGCGCCGCCCTGCCGTTCGAGATCGACGGCGTGGTGTACAAGGTGAACCGGCGCGGCCAGCAGGACGCGCTGGGCTTCGTGTCGCGCGCGCCGCGCTGGGCCATCGCCCATAAATTCCCGGCCGAGGAAGCGCTGACGGTGGTCGAGGCGATAGAGGAACAGGTGGGCCGCACCGGCGCCATCACGCCGGTGGCGCGGCTCAAGCCGGTCTTCGTCGGCGGCGTCACCGTCACCAACGCCACCTTGCACAACGAGGACGAGGTGCGGCGCAAGGATGTGCGCGTCGGCGATACCGTGATCGTGCGCCGCGCCGGCGACGTGATTCCCGAGGTGGTGTCGGTGGTGCTGGCGCAGCGGCCGATGCAGCCGGCGGCGGGCGGCGATCTGTTCAGCGCCGGCGAGGAGCCGCGATACCCGGCCTACCGCTTGCCGGCCGCCTGTCCGGTGTGCGGCAGCCACGTGGTGCGCGAGGAGGGCGAGGCGATCGCCCGCTGCTCGGGCGGGCTGTCCTGCCGCGCCCAGCGCAGCCAGGCGATCCAGCACTTCGCGGGCCGGCGGATGATGGACATCGACGGCCTGGGCGAGCGCTACATCGACAAGCTGGTCGAGTACGGCTACGTCAAGAGCGTGGCCGACCTGTACCGGCTGAAGCTGGAAGACCTGCTGGAGATGAAGCGCCGCGCCGACGAGGATGAGGGCGCGACGCCGGAAACGGTCAAGGCCGGCAAGGTGGCCAGCAAGTGGGCGGAAAACCTGATCGAGGCGATAGACGCTAGCCGGGCGCCGCCGCTGGCCAGGCTCCTGTTCGCGCTGGGCATCCGCCATGTCGGCGAATCCACCGCCAAGACGCTGGCCGACTGGCTGGGCGCCATGGCGCTGATCCGCCGTTGCCCTGCGGCGCTGTTCGCCGCGCTGCCGGACATCGGCGGCGTGGTGGCCGATTCGCTGGCCGACTTTTTCGCCGAGGACAACAATGAAAAGGCGCTGGACGCCTTGCTGGCCGAAGTGAGGCCGGCCGACGAGCATGCGCCGTCGCCCAAGCTGCGCGAGCGGCTGGACGATGCGTCGCTGCTGGCGGGGCTGGCCATCCCCCGGCTGACCGAGGTGCGCAGCCAGCAACTGGCCGCGCAGCGCAGCCTGGCGTGGCTGGCCCAGAGCGAGCGCCGCGCGCTGCTGGAGCTGGAACTGCCCGCCGAAGTCGTCAACGCGCTGGCCGACTGGCTGGACGAGCCGGACCGCCGCGCGGCGCTGGGCCGTCTGGCCGGCCTGCGGGACGAGATCGTGTCCAGCCTGCCGGCGGCCGCCGAGCTGGCGGCGCTGCCGCTGGACGGCAAGACGCTGGTGCTGACCGGCACGCTGCCCACGCTGAGCCGCGACCAGGCCAAGGCCATGATCGAGGCGGCCGGCGGCAAGGTGTCCGGCAGCGTGTCCAAGAAGACGCATTACGTGGTGGCCGGCGAGGAGGCGGGCAGCAAGCTCGCCAAGGCGCAGGAACTGGGCGTCGAAATACTGGACGAAGCCGGCCTGCAGGCGCTGCTGGCGGCAAGTTGACGGAGATCCTCATGGCGTTGAAGACAGTGGTGACGGCGGATTTCGACGAAGGCAACCGCCGGGTGGCGGCCGGGGACTGGCAAGGCGCGATCGCGGCGTTCGATCGCTGCCTGCTCGTCAATCCGCGCGATTGGCAGGCGCTGGCCAACCGGGCGAGCGCCCGTCTGCAGGCCGGAGACAGCTCGCGCGCGCTGGACGATTACATGGCCGCGGCGGCGCTGAATCCGGCCTCGGCCAACATCAAGAGCAATCTGGCGGTATTGCTGAAGGAGCTGGGCGAACTGGAGCTGGCCGGCAAGCTGCTGGAAGAAGCGCTGGCGGCTGAGCCCGGCCATGTGGACGCCTGGAGCAATCTGGGCGTGGTGCGCCAGCATCAATTGCGCTACCAGGACGCCATCGCCTGCTTTTTGAAGGCGATCGAACTGGACGGCTTGACGCCGGCCCGCTGCAACAACCTGGGCAACGTCTGCACCAGCGCGCTGCTGCTGGACGACGCCATCGCCGTGCTGCAGGGCGGGCTGGGGCTGGCGCCGAACGACGCCAACCTGCAGTTCAGCCTGTCCATCGCGCTGTTGCTGGCCGGCCGTTATGCGGAGGCCTGGCCGCTGTACGAGGCGCGTTGGCGCAGCATCCTCAAGCCGCGCCATGCCGGCAGTCTCTGGGACGGCGGGCCGCTGGGCGATCGCGCGCTGCTGCTGTGGGCCGAGCAAGGCCTGGGCGACAGCCTGCAGATGGCGCGCTTCCTGCCGCGCCTCCGCGTCGAGCATCCGGACGCCAGGCTGCTGCTGGCGTGCCCGGAAACCTTCCACCGCCTGTTTGCCCAATTCGACGGCGTTGAATTGTTGCCGCCGGACGCCGCGCCGGATCATGACTGCCAGCTGCCGCTGATGTCGCTGCCGGGCATGCTCGGCGCGACGCTGGATAATCTGCCTGTGGAGCCGTACCTGCGTACTGTGGCCGTGGATGCGCCGCCGCTGCCGGACGCCGGGCGCCTGAAGGTGGGGGTGGTATGGGAGAGCGGCCGCTGGGGCGTGGGCATCGCCGATGCCTGGCGCCAGCACAAATCGGTGCCGCCGGAGCAGTTCGCCGAAATTTGCCGCGTACAGGGGATAGACTTTTTCGCCTTGCAGCCGGGAGAGTTGCCGGAGCCGTTGCGCGGGCTGGTGGCGCAGCCGGCGATAGGCGATTTCGCCGATACCGCCGCGCTGGCGGCGCAGATGGATCTGGTGGTCTGCGTCGATACCGCCATCCTGCATCTGGCCGGCGCGATGGGCCGGCCTGTGTGGGCGCTGCTGCGGGCCGAGAGCGCGCCGTTTTTCCTCGCGGACGCGGAAACCGCGCCGTGGTATCCATCGGTGAAATTGTGGCGGCAGCCGTCGCCTGGCGCCTGGGAGCCGGTGCTGCGGGACGTGGCGCAGGCGCTGGCGGGGCAACAGACATTTTGACCTTGAGCGAAGTCGGGCTAGAATGCGGCGCTGTTATCGAGCCTGATCGACATTGATTTCGGAGTGGATATGAAGAAAATCACCAAGGCGGTATTCCCGGTCGCGGGTCTGGGCACCCGTTTTCTGCCGGCCACCAAGGCCAGCCCCAAGGAAATGCTGCCCGTTGTCGACAAGCCGCTGATCCAGTACGCGGTGGAGGAGGCGATCGCCGCCGGCATGACCGAGCTGATCTTCATCACCGGCCGCAACAAGCGCTCGATCGAGGATCATTTCGACAAGGCCTACGAGCTGGAAACCGAGCTCGAGTACAAGAACAAGCAGAAGCTGCTGCAACTGGTGCAGGAAATCATCCCGCCATCGGTCAGCTGCATCTACATCCGCCAGACCGAGGCCCTGGGTCTGGGCCATGCCGTGCTGTGCGCGCGGCCGGTGGTGGGCGACGAGCCGTTCGCCGTCATCCTGGCCGACGACCTGATCGAAGGCGCGCCGGGCGCGATGGAGCAGATGGTGCGTCTGTTCGATGAGACGCACTCGTCCATCCTGGGGGTGGAGACGGTGGCGCCGGAAGAGACCGGCTCCTACGGCATCGTAAAAGTGGCGCAAAACGCGCAGGGCCACCAGAGCGTGGAGCACATCGTCGAGAAGCCGCGTCCGGAAGAAGCGCCGTCCAATCTGGCCGTCGTCGGCCGCTACATCCTGACCCCGCGCATTTTCGACAAGCTGGTCAACACCGCCGCCGGTGCCGGCGGCGAGATCCAACTGACCGACGGCATCGCCGCGCTGATGAAGAGCGAGCCGGTGCTAGCGCTGCCGTTCCAGGGCACCCGCTACGATTGCGGCTCCAAGCTCGGATATCTGAAGGCCACGGTCAGCTATGGCCTGAAACACAACGAAGTGGCCGGCGAATTCGCCGCCTTCCTGCGCGAGTTGAAGCTCGGCTGACGGTTTTTTCATTCGCGCCGCTTTCCGGCGGCGCAGCTTGTTCTGTTCAAGGAGTCATCATGCCTAATATTGCCGAAGCCCGCGGCCTGATCAACAGCGCCGACGTGCTGTTCAGCGCGGAGGAAGTCAGCGCCGCCGTCGACCGCATGGCGGTGGAGATCACCGAAAAACTGGGCGAGGAATACCCGCTGGTGCTGTCCGTGATGGGCGGAGCCGTGGTGTTCACCGGCCAGTTGCTGCCGCGACTGGAATTCCCGCTGGACTTCGACTATGTCCACGTTTCCCGCTACGGCGACAAGACCCATGGCGGCGAGCTGGTGTGGAAGCAAGCGCCGAAGGAAGACGTGCGCGACCGCGTGGTGCTGGTGCTGGACGACATCCTGGACGAAGGCCATACCATGGCCGCGATCCGCGACAAGGTCATGGCCATGGGGGCCAAGGCTTTCTACAGCGGCGTGTTCGCCAACAAGCTGATCAGCAAGGAAAAACCGATGCAGGCGGACTTCGTCGGCCTGGACGTGCCGGACCGCTACGTATTCGGCTACGGCATGGACGTGCGCGGCGCCTGGCGCAATCTGCCGGCGATCTACGCGTTGAAGTAAGACGGCTGGCCGTCGAGAAAGAAGCCGCCACCGGCATCCGGGAGGCGGCTTTTGTTTTTCAGGCGGCCTGCTTATCCGGGGCGGGGTGGCTGAGCCGCACCGGCCAGCGATACACCTCCAGCAGGCGTTCCGGGGTCAGCACCGCGCGCGGCGAACCTTCCGCGACCAAGCGGCCGCCATCCAGCAGCGCCGCCCGATCGGCGTATTCGGCCGCCAGTTGCAGATCGTGCAGCACCTGGACGACGGTTTTGCCCCGGGCCGCCAGCTCGCGCAGCAGCAGCTGCAGCTTGTGCTGGTGGCGCAGGTCCAGGTGGTTGGTCGGCTCGTCCAGCAGGATCACCGGCGCCTGCTGCGCCAGCGCGCGGGCGATGGCCACCCGCTGCCGCTCGCCGCCGGACAACGCGTCCAGCCGCTTGGACGCGTAGCCGTCCATTTCCACGATGGCCAGCGCCTCGGCCACCGCGGCGCGGTCCTGGGGAGAGGGACGGGTGAACGCGCCCAGATAGGGCATGCGCCCCAGCGCGGCGAATTCGGCCACCGTCAGCGGAATGTCGGCCGGCAGATGCTGCGGCACCCAGGCGATGCGCCGGGCGCGCTGCAGCGCGTCCATCCGGCACACGCACTGGCCGGCCAGGCGCACCGCGCCATGGCTGGGTATGGCCAGTCCGGCCAGCAGGCGCAGCAGCGTGGTCTTGCCGGCGCCGTTGGGGCCGAGCAGCGCGCTGACCTGTCCGGCCGGGAGATCCAGGCGGATGTCGCGCAGCAGCGCGCGGCCGGCTATGTCGTAGCCGAGCTCGCGCGCTTTCAGGGTGTGGGTGTCAGGCATCGCGGGGACTCCCTTGTTGGCGGCGGAAAAGCCAGATGAAGAAGGGCGGGCCGGCGAAGGCGGCCATCAGGCCCACCGGCAGGTCCAGCGGCCAGGCGATATTGCGCGCCAGGGTGTCCACCGCCAGCAGGAACAGCGCGCCGGCCCAGGCCGACGTCAGGATCAGCTTGCGGCGGCAGCCGCCGATCAGCAGAGACAGCGCGTTGGGGATCATCATGCCGACGAAGCCGATCACGCCGGACAGCGCCACCGCGCCGCCGGTGGCCAGCGCCGCGCCGACGGCGGCGAGCCGGCGGGTGCGGCGGGTATCGATGCCCAGCGAGCGCGCGGTTTCCTCGCCCAGCAGCAGGCAATCCAGATCGCGGCCTATCGCGCACAGCAGCGCGACGCCGAGACCGGCCGCGAGCAGGCACGCCCATTGGCTTCCAGGCAGCGACGCGCCCAGATTGCCGGCCAGCCAGCTGCTGGCCGCCCGCAGCGTCAGGTCGTCGGATAGAAACAGGATCAGGCTGGAGACGGCGCCGCAGAAGGCGCCCACCACCAGCCCCATCAGCAGAAGGCCGGCCAGGCCGCCCTTGGCCAGCCGCGCCAGCGCCAGGATCAGCCAGGTGGCGGCGAGGCCGCCGCCGAAGGCCGCCAGCGGCAGCGACAGGCCGGACAGGCCCAATGCCAGCACCGCGATCACCGCCAGCGCGGCGCCGCCCGAGGTGCCGATCAGGCCGGGGTCGGCCAGCGGGTTGCGGAACAGCGCTTGCAGCGCGGCGCCGCTGGCGGACAGCGCCGCGCCGACGCCCAGCGCGGCGATCACGCGCGGCAGGCGCAGCTCGGCGACCAGCGGGTCGCCCAGATTCGGCCACGACATCTGGCCGGCGGAACTGGACAGCGCCAGCAATGGCAGCGCCACGCTGGCGACGGCCAGGCCGGGCCACAGCAGTCGGGCCCCGCTCACATCTTCACCATCCGTTCGACCACCTCCGGGCTGCCCAGGCCGATCAGCATGCCTTGCTGCGGCGGCAGCAGATAGATGCGTCCCTGCTTGCCGGCCGGCGTGGCGGCGATCTCGGGGCGTTTGGCGAAGGCTTCCTTGCCGCCGTAAGCGGCGGCGGTGTGGCTGCCCAGAATGATCACGTCCGGCTTCAGCGCCAGCCAGGCGTCGCGCGCCAGCGGTTTGAAGCCGTTCAGCCCGGCCGCGGCGTTGACGCCGCCGGCGGCGCGGATCAGCGTGTCGGACGCGGTCTCGCTGCCGGCGACCAGGCTGCCGTCGTAACTGACCAGGTAACGCAGGGCGCGGCCGGCGCGCGGCTGCATGCCGCGCTGCCAGTCCGACGCCAGCTTGGCGGCGGCGGCGTCGCGGCCCAGCAGCGCGCCCACCTTGCGGATGGCCTCGGCGAAGTCGCGGCCGTCCTCGCGGGCGCTGACTTCCTCGGCGCGCAGCTTCAGCTTCTTCAACTGCGGCCACAGCGTAGGCGGCTGGGCGGCGGCGCTGCCCAGCACCAGGGTGGGTTTGAGCTTGGCGATGGCCTCGGCGTTCAGCGCGCGCGAGAACCCCACCACCTGGGCGTGGGCCAGTTCGGCTTCCTTGCTGCCGCGGTCGCGGCCCACCACCTCGCCGGCCGCGCCCAGCGCGACGACGATTTCGGCGATGTCGGGCGTCACCACCACCAGCCGCTCGGCGGCGGAGGCGATCAGCGGCAGCGCCGCCAGCAGCACGCCGGCCAGCAGGGGCTTACGCGACATCGGCTTTCTCCAGCGGCGGCAGTTCTCCCAGCAGCTTCACCCATTCGGCGCGCTCCGGGCGGCCCGGCTTGCGCTCGCCGAAGAAGGTGGCCAGCGACTCGCCCCGCTCGTCGAACAGCTCGAGGGAACTGACCACGCCGTTGTCGCCCGGCTTGCGGGTGACCCAGGCTTCGGCGATCAGGTCGGTGCGCAAGTGCAGGTTGAAGTTGGGGTCGAGCACGTTCAGCCAGTCGCCGACCACCTGGACGTTGCGCACCGGGCCGGTGTGGATCTGGATCATGCCGCCGTTGCCGGCGAACACCATGATCGGCGCCTCGATGGCGGCGGCGCGGCGCAGCAGCTGCTCTACCGCGTCTTCGCGCACGCGCCAGGCCTGTCCCGGCGGCGCCAGACGGAAGCCCTGGCGGCGCGATACCTGCCAGCGGCGCAGAAAGGGGTGGAAGGCGTGCACGTCGCTGAGGCTGTGCCATTCGGCCTGAAAAGCGTCGCGGTCGATGGCGTCGTCGGATTGCTCGGCGGCTGGCGCGGCGGCCGGCTCCAATTCCAGCGCGGCGGCGGGCGCGGCGAAGCGCGCCGCCAGCTCTTCGTAGGCGGCGACGTCGCTGTCGGCGGTCAGGTACACCTTGTGCACCGCCTCGCCGTGGCGGTCGAAGAACTGCAGGCTGCGCTGTACGCCGCGGGGCGTCTCGCTGCGCACCGCGAAGCCGTGGCGCCAGTGGAACAGGAAGATGCGCAGGTCGATCACCGGGTTGATGGCGAGGCCGACCTTGCCTTTGAACTCGACGTTGGCGTAATCGCCCTTGGTCTCGTGGACGCAGGCGTGGTTGCGCGTCAGCGCCATCACCCGGCCCAGCGGGGCCAGGGCGGCGAGGATGGCCTGCCATTCCGGCTGCAGCGGGGTGGCGGCCGGATCGGCGGCCACCAGCTCGCACTCGCTGACGCCCAGCGCGACGGCGGCGTCGCGGGCGCGCAGCTTGGGCTGGCTGGCTTTGAGGGCTTGGTAGCGGTCCCATAGCTGGCTCATGGTGTTCTCCTGTGGGTGCGGCAGGCGGCGCGGCCGCCCGCGGGGTGGATCAGAATTGGTATTCGACGCTGGCGCTGAAGTTGCGGCCGGGCTGGGTGTACAGATCAATCGGGTCGCTACTGGACACATTCCGCACGTCGGCGTCTTTCCAGTGCTTCTTGTCGAACAGGTTGAAGACGCCGGCGCGGATGACGGTCTGTTTCGCCGGCTTCCAGTAGGCGGTCAGGTCCAGGGTACCGTAGCCCGGCGCGCCGAATTGGCCCGGCTGGTCCGTCTTTTTGGCGGCAGCCGTCCGCAGCAGCGCTTCGCCGCCGAAGCGGTCGGAGTCATAGCGCGCTCCCCAAACCGCAGTCAGCGGCGCCACTTCGCGCAGATGGGTGTTGTCCTGCAGGTTGCGGCCATGGGCGTAGGCCAGCGAGGCGCTGGTGCTCCAGCCCGGGGCGAAGCGCCAGTTGATCCTGCCTTCCACCCCCTTGATGTCGGTCCGGCCGATGTTCTGGTATTGGCTGGTCATCAGGCCGTTGGCGGGGGGCAGGGTGACCAGGGAGATGAAGTCGCGATAGCGGTTGTAGAACGTGGTCGCGGCAAAGTCGAAGCTGTTCCACTTGCCTTTCAAACCAAGTTCGATGCCGCGGCTGGTTTCCGATTTCAGGTTCGGGTTGGCTATCACTTGGTAGCCATAGCCCATGCCGCGATTGACGAAGACCATATTGGCCTGGTCGAACGGCGGCGCGCGGAAACCGGAGCTGAGCTGGGCGAAGGCGGTGTAGTTGTCGGTCAACGGCAGGCTGATGCCGAGCTTGGGCGAGAACGCCTGGTCGCTGAACGACGGCACGGTTTGCGGATTGGGATTGTTAAGCAGGTAGGCGGCGTCCATCTCCGGGCGCATCTTGTAGCGGTCCCAGCGCAAGGACGGCGAAACCACGATGCCGTTGGCGAACTTGATATCGTCGCTGACAAACAGGCCCAGGCGGTCGGATTTGCTGTCCGGGAACAGCTTGCTCGGATAGCCCGGCATCAGCGAGGACGCGTTGTTCGCCGTGATCGCGTATTTGCTGCGCGGGCGCGAGGTGTCGCTGCTGCTGAGGTCGACGCCCCACAGCAACTGATGTTGCGCGTTCAGAGCCTGGAAGTTCTGCACCGCGTCCAGGCTCAGACCCACGGTTTTCTGCTCGAAGCTGTAGTCGTTGAGGGTGCGGCTGCCGTTGGCTACGCCGCTGATGTCCTTATCGCTGTTTTCCAGACGTTGTCCATAAACCTTGAGCGTCAGCTCATCCAGCGGCCCCAGTTGCTTGGCTTTCCAGGCGACGGTTCCGCGGGTGCGCTTGGTGTGGTCCTGGGCCTGGCTGTAAGGCGCGCGCGCGGTGATCTGGTTCAATAGATCGGCATCGGCGGAGCGCTGGTATTGTTCCAGCGTGAATTCCAGCCGGTTGCTCGCACTGGCGTTGGCGCCGAATTTGGCGAGGAAATTGTCGCTGTGCCAGTCTTTGGGATTGGGTTCGGTCCGGCCGGGGCCCTGAATGGCGTTTTGGCCCTGGTTTTCCGTTTCATGGCCGTTGCGGCGGGTGTAGTGCAGCAACAGGTCGCCGCGTTCCGACTTGGCGGCGACGGCGCCTGCCGCGCCCCAGCTGTGGTCTGCGGACGCGCCGAAGGTTTTGATGCTGCCTCCCACGCCTTTCTCTTCCGGGACAAAATCGTCTGCCGTCAGGGTGCGGTAGCCGATGACGCCGCCAATGGCGTCCGAGCCGTACAGGCTGGAGGTCGGGCCTTTGACGATGTCGATCGCGCGCAGGGTTTCCAGTTCGACGGCGTCGCGTCCCGATTCGTATATGCCTGGCCGGCCGCTGTAACCCTCTGGCAGGCGCACGCCGTCGATCAGCATCAGGATGCGGTTGCCGTCGATGCCGCGTATGGTCCAGCCGGCGTTGCCGCGGCGGCTGGGATCCGTCGCCACGTCGACGCCCGGTTCGTATTTCGCCACGTCGGCGATGTCGCGGATCAGGCGGTCGTCCAGCTTGTGGCGCGACACCACGGTGGCGTTGGGCGCGGTTTCCGCCAGCGGCTTCTCGCTGCGGTGGGCGGTGACCTGAACGGTCTCCATCGTCGGCGCGGTGTCGGCGAAAGCGGGCCAGGCGGCAGCCAGGCTCAATACCAGCGGTGTGGCTCGGAACAGGGCCATGGAAACTCCAGTGTCGTTGTTGTTTCCGCTGGCTGGCTGTCGGCTGGCTTGCGGTTGTTTATTTGATCAGTATCAGTTTGCCGTTGCGGGTGAGCTGCAGGCGGTAGATCTCGCCCTGATGCTCGATCAGCACTTCGCGGCCGTCGCCGAACAGCTGGCGGCTGTGCAGCAACGGCGGTGATGCGGGAGGAGCCGCTTTCACCGGGATGGTCTGAGGAGGATATGTGTTCATTTGCTAATGATAACTATTATCATTATTATCGGCAAGGCGTGATTTATGTATCCTTTATGGGTTGGATTTGCCGTTTAAAATGCCGATTGGCATGGATTATGGGCGGCGCGCGCCGAAACCATTCGCGCCAGATGCAGGGATTCCGTGGCGGCGATTCCGCCCGCGCTTGAAATGGGGGCATGCGCTTAGGCGGCGGCATCGTCTTTCATCGGTCTGTCGGCGATGGCGATGAAAGCCCGGCTGAGCGCGCACCGCGCACTATCCTGAAATGGCGGGATTCAGACATAATCAAGCAGACGGCAAGTGAAAGAAAGCGGGTGAGACCGTCTCTAGACCTGGAGCGATCCGGTCGATGCCCGCGCGGGAAAACAAGGGGAACGAATATGTTGGCTATCATCGGCGGCAGCGGGTTGGCCCAGCTGCCGGTACTGGACGTCACGCATCGCCAGGTAGTGCGCACACCGTACGGCGATCCTTCCTGCGCGCTGACCTTCGGTAAATTGTCCGGTCAGAATGTGGTTTTCATCGCCCGCCACGGCTACGGCCATTCGCTGGCGCCGCACGACATCAATTATCGCGCCAATCTCTGGGCGCTGCACAACCAGGGCATCAAAGGCGTGATCGCCATCGGCACGGTGGGCGGCATTCGTCCGGACATGGCGCCGGGGCGCCTGGTGGTGCCCCACGACATCATCGATTACAGCTGGGGGCGTAAGCACACCTTCTTCGAAGGGCCGGAGCGGCCGGTGGTGCACGCCGAATTCACCAATCCCTATGACGCCGATCTGCGCCGCCGGCTGCGCGAGGCGATTCAGCGTTCCGGCATCAGCGGCGTGCACGACGGCGTGTATGCCTGCACCCAGGGGCCGCGGTTGGAGAGCGCGGCGGAAATCCTCAAGCTGGAACGGGACGGCGCGGACATCGTCGGCATGACCGGCATGCCGGAGGCGGCGCTGGCGCGCGAGCTGGAGCTGCCTTACGCCCACTTGTGCCTGGTCAGCAACTGGGCCGCCGGCAAGGGACATCAGCGCAGGGTGGAGTTCGACCCGGCCGTGGCGGCCAAGAGCGTGCAGGATATGATGGATATCTTGCAGGCCTGTTTCGGCAGCTGATTTCCCGCGGCGCGGACCCTTCATCCAGTCGACCGGCGGAGTCCTGTCCGGAGCGGAGCGCTCGCCTTTCTGCGAGCCGCTTCCATCTCCGGCTCAAGTGCTTCGCCGTTCGCGCCGATAAAAGCCGCAATGGACGCGCTCTCGGTGCCGCTTGCCGGCTCCGGCGCGCGATCTGGCATAAACTGACTGGAAGCCGCAGGCGGAATGCCCTCCAGAAAGCCGATCCAGCCTTGCGAAAGCCTGATTTACATTGGAATGGATTATCAAATCCATTTAATATACGCCGGGCGCAACAAGAGAGAGATGTATGAAAGCCGTGATTTTGGCCGGTGGTCTTGGTACGCGCATTAGCGAGGAGTCCCATCTTCGCCCCAAACCCATGATCGAGATCGGCGGCAAGCCCATCATCTGGCATATCCTGAAAATCTACTCCGCCCACGGCATCAATGATTTCATCATTTGTCTGGGCTACAAGGGATATGTGATCAAGGAATACTTCGCCAACTATTTCCTCCACACTTCCGACGTCACGCTGGATCTGAGCAACAACCAGATGTTCGTGCACGAGCGCCACGCCGAGCCGTGGCGGGTGACCCTGGTCGACACCGGCGAAAGCACGCAGACCGGCGGCCGGCTGGGGCGGGTGCGCAGGCACCTGGAGAACGAGCAGGACTTCTGCTTCACCTACGGCGACGGGGTCAGCGACATCGACATCACCGCAGCCGTCGAGTACCACCGCAGCCAGGGCGTGGAAGCCACCGTCACCGCGGTGCATCCGCCCGGCCGTTTCGGCGCGCTGGAGATCCGCGACGAGCGGGTGGAGTTTTTCAAGGAAAAGCCGCGCGGAGACGGCGGCATGATCAACGGCGGCTTCTTCGTGCTGAAGCCATCGGTGCTGGATCTGATAGACAGCGACGACTGCGTGTGGGAGTCGGAGCCGCTGGAGACGCTGGCGAGCCGCGGCCAGCTGGCCGCGTATGAACACAGCGGTTTCTGGCAGCCGATGGACACGCTGCGCGACAAGACCTTGCTAGAGGAGCTGTGGCAGAGCGAGGAGGCGCCGTGGAAGCTGTGGTGAACCCGGCCTTCTGGCGCGGACGCAAGGTCTTTTTGACCGGCCACACCGGCTTCAAGGGCGGCTGGCTCAGCCTGTGGCTGGCCTCCATGGGCGCAGAAGTGCACGGATATTCTTTGGCGCCGGAGCGCTCGCCGTCGCTGTTCGATGCCGCCGCCGTCGGCGGCCGGACCGCGACGACGCTGGCCGACATCCGCGACGCGGCGGCATTGGCCGACGCCGTTCGTTCCTGTCGCCCGTCCATCGTGTTCCACCTCGCCGCCCAACCCCTGGTGCGGCACAGCTACGCCGACCCGCTGGGCACCTTCTCGACCAATGTGATGGGCACCGCCAACCTGCTGGACGCGGTGCGCCATTGTCCGGGCGTCGAAGCGGTGGTGGCGGTCACCACCGACAAATGTTACGAAAATCATGAGTGGCCGTGGGCCTACCGCGAGAGCGACGCGCTGGGCGGCCACGATCCCTACAGCAGCAGCAAGGCCTGCGCCGAGCTGGTGTGCGCCGCCTACCGGCGCTCCTACCCGGGCTGCGCCCCCATCGCCACCGCGCGCGCCGGCAATGTGATAGGCGGCGGCGACTGGTCGGCCAACCGGCTGGTGCCCGACTTGTTGCAAGCCTTCGCCGAGGGCCGCTCCCTAGCCATCCGCAGCCCCGGCGCCATCCGCCCCTGGCAGCATGTGCTGGAGTCGCTGGCCGGCTACCTGAGGCTGGCCGAGCGGCTGGCAGCGGGGCAGGGCGATGCCGCGTCGGCCTGGAATTTCGGCCCGGCCGACGACAGCAACCGCCCGGTCTCCTGGATCGCCGACACGCTGGCGCGGCAATGGGGCGGCTCCGCCGGCTGGCACCGCGACGGCGGTGATCATCCCCATGAAGCGCAGACCCTGCGGCTGGACAGCGCCAAGTCGCGCCAGCAACTGGGCTGGACGCCTCGCTGGGATTTGGAGGCGGCGCTGTCGGCCACGCTGGACTGGCACCGCGCCTGGCTGCGCGGCGAAGACATGCGGGCCTTTACCTTAGAGCAGATCTCAGCCTATACGCGCGGCTGAGCAAAGAGAGCAAGACATGACTGACACAAGCCGAGAGGCCATCCTCGCCCTGGTGCGTCAATACGCCGAAGCGCGCCTGGCCCAGGCCGAGTTCATCCCCGGCCAGACCGCGGTGCCGCCGTCCGGCAAGGTGGTCGGCGCCGCGGAGGTGGCGAACATGGTGGACGCCGCGCTGGACGCCTGGCTGACCACCGGCCGCTTCAACGCATCTTTCGAAACCCGGCTGGGCGAATTCATAGGCCTGCCGCACGTGTTGACCGTCAATTCCGGCTCGTCGGCCAATCTGGTGGCTTTCACTGCGCTGACCTCGTCTAGGCTTGGCGAGCGCGCGATCAAGCCGGGCGACGAGGTGATCACCGTGGCCGCGGGCTTCCCCACCACGGTCAACCCCATCATCCAGAACGGCGCGGTGCCGGTGTTCGTCGACGTTCAACTGCCGACCTACAACATCGACGCCGATCTGCTGGAAGCCGCGCTGTCGCCGCGCACCAAGGCCATCATGATCGCCCACACGCTGGGCAATCCGTTCGACCTGGACAAGGTGGCCGCCTTCGCCCGCAAGCACGGCCTGTGGCTGGTGGAGGACTGCTGCGACGCGCTGGGCTCCACTTTCAACGGCCAAAAGGTCGGCACTTTCGGCGACATCGGCACGCTGAGCTTCTACCCGGCCCACCACATCACCATGGGCGAGGGCGGCGCGGTGTTCACCCGCGATCCGCAGCTGCGGCTGATCATGGAGTCGGTGCGCGACTGGGGCCGCGACTGCTATTGCGCGCCAGGCAAGGACAATACCTGCGGCAAGCGCTTTGAATGGCAATTAGGTCAATTGCCCTGTGGCTATGACCACAAGTACACCTATTCCCACATGGGCTACAACCTGAAGATCAGCGACATGCAGGCGGCCTGCGGCCTGGCCCAGCTGGATCGGCTGGAGGGCTTCATCGCCGCGCGCAAGCAGAACTTCGCTTATCTGAGCGAGAGGCTGCAAAGCTGCGCCGAATTCCTGGTGCTGCCGGAGGCGACGCCGGGCTCCGACCCGTCCTGGTTCGGCTTCCCGCTGACGCTGAAGCCGGAGGCCCAGGTCAGCCGCGTCGATCTGCTGCACTACCTGGATCAGCATCGGATCGGCACCCGCTTGCTGTTCGCCGGCAATCTGACCCGGCAACCTTATATGCAAGGCCGGAACTACCGCTGCGCGACGCCGCTGCCGGTGACCGACCGCATCATGAACGACACCTTCTGGATCGGCCTCTATCCGGGCCTGAGCCGGGAAATGCTGGATTTCACCGTCGAGAAGCTGGAAACCTTCCTCGGCGCCAACTTCGACTAGGGAGAGGCCCATCATGAGCAAGCCGCTATTCATCTTCGAGATGGCCAACAACCACATGGGCAACGTCGAGCACGGCGTCGCGCTGATCCGCGCCATCCGCGAGTCCTGCCAGGGCTTCGATTTCGACTTCGGCTTCAAGCTGCAGTATCGCAATCTGGACACCTTCATCCACTCCAGCTTCAAGGGCCGCGACGACGTCAAATACGTCAAGCGCTTCGAGGAGACCCGGCTGCAGCCGGAGCAGATGCAGAAGCTGGTGGCCGAGATGAAGGCCAACGGCTTCAAGGCGATCTGCACCCCGTTCGACGAGGAGTCGGTCGATCTGATCGAAGAACACGGCATCGAGATCATCAAGATCGCCAGCTGCTCGTTCACCGACTGGCCGCTGTTGGAGCGCATCGCCCGCAGCGACAAGCCGGTGGTGGCGTCTACCGCCGGCGCGCGGCGCGAGGACATCGACAAGGTGGTCAGCTTCATGCTGCATCGCGGCAAAGACCTGACCATCATGCACTGCGTGGCCGAGTACCCGACGCCGGACGACCATTTGCACCTGTCGCGGATCAAAGCGCTGCGCCAGCAGTACGCCGGCGTGCGCATCGGCTACTCCACCCACGAAGACCCAGACTTGATGGAGCCCATCATGCTGGCGGTCGCCCAGGGCGCGACGGTGTTTGAGAAACACGTGGGCCTGCCCACCGACCAGTATGGCATCAACAATTACTCCGCCAATCCGGAACAGGTCCGCCGCTGGCTGGCCGCCGCCGCGCGCGCGCTGGCGATGCTGGGCGATGGCGAGGACGACGCGGTGTCGGAAACCGAGCAAGCCAGCCTGCGCTCGCTGCGCCGCGGCGTGTTCGCCACCCGCCCGGTGGCCGCCGGCGAGGCGCTGAGCGCCGACAACGTCACCTTCGCCTTCCCGCCGGTGGAAGGGCAGCTGACCGCCAACGAGTGGTCAAAATATGTCCGCTACACCGCCAAGACGCCGATCGCCGCCGACGCGCCCATCATGGCCGCCGATATGGAGCCGGTGAACCTGCGCGACAAGGTGCAGAAGGCGGTGGAGGCGGTGAAGGCATTGTTCAAGCGCGGCAAGATCGTGGTGCCGGGCCGTTCCGAACTGGAAATCTCCCACCATTACGGCATGGAGCATTTCCACGAATACGGCCTGACCATGGTGACCGTGGTCAACCGCGAGTACTGCAAGAAGCTGATCGTGATGCTGCCGGGCCAGACCCATCCGGAGCAGTACCACCACAAGAAGGAAGAAACCTTCATCGTGCTGTACGGCGAGATGACCATCTGGCTGGACGACGAGGAGCGCCAGGCGCAGGCCGGCGACGTCATCACCGTGCAGCGCGGCGTGCGCCACCGCTTCCATAGCCGCAATGGCGTGGTGTTCGAGGAGATCTCGTCCACCCATTATGTCGACGATTCCTACTATACCGACGAGCGGGTCAGCGCCAACAAGGACCGCAAGACCCGCCTGACCTACTGGATGTAAGCATGACCGCAAAACTCGTCCGCCTGGCGGACTACGTGATGGATTTCCTGGCCGCGCGCGGCGTGCGCCACGTGTTCCTGCTGCCTGGCGGCGGCGCGATGCACCTGAACGACGCGCTGGCGCAGCAGCCCGACATCCGCGCGGTGCACTGCCACCATGAGCAGGCCTGCGGCATCGCCGCCGAGGCCTACGGCCGGCTGGCCGAGCGCACCGGCGTGGCGATGGTGACCACCGGCCCCGGCGCCACCAACATTCTGACGCCGGTGGCCGGCGCCTGGATCGAATCGCTGCCGCTGTTGGTGATCTCCGGCCAGGTGAAGCGCGCCGACTTGCTGCAAGGCAGCGGCCTGCGCCAGAAGGGCGTGCAGGAAGTGGACGTGGTGTCCATGGCGCGCCCGGTGACCAAGTACGCGGTCACCGTCACCGATCCGCAAGCCATCCGCCAGCATTTGGAGCAGGCGCTGCATCTGGCGCACAGCGGCCGTCCCGGCCCGGTGTGGCTGGACATACCGCTGGACGTGCAGGCCGCGCCCATCGATCCTTCCAGCCTGCCCGGCTGGCAGCCGGAGGCGGAGGCCGCGCCGGTCAAGCAAGACTATGTCGCGGCCATCGCCGATCTGCTGAAACAGGCCGAGCGGCCGCTGATCCTGGCCGGCCACGGCGTGCGCATCGCCGGCGGAGCCGACGCGCTGCGCCAGTTGAGCGAGAAGCTGCAAGTGCCGGTGGCCACCACCTGGAACGCGATGGACCTGGTGCCGTGGGACAGCCCGCTGTGCGCCGGCCGCCCCGGCGTGGTGGCGCTGCGGCCCGGCAACTTCGCGGTGCAGAACTGCGACCTCTTGATCGCCATCGGCAGCCGTCTCGACAACATCCTCACCGCCTACAACCCCAAGGGCTTCGCCCGCGCCGCGCGCAAGGTGGTGGTGGACGTCGACGCCGCCGAGATCGCCAAGCTGGAGATGGAAATCGACCTGCCGCTGGCGATGGACGCCAAAGCCTGTCTGGAGGGCTTGCTGGCTGATGGCGAGCGCCTGCCCAAGGCCCGCTGGCAGCCGTGGCTGGACCGCTGCGCCGACTGGAAGCGCCGCTACCCGGTGCAGGACGGCGCGCCGTTCCCGAAGAGCGGCCAGATCAGCCACTACCATTTTGTCGACGCGCTGTCCGACGCCGCGCCGGAGAACACGCTGATCTCCACCGGCAGCTCCGGCCTCGCGGTCGAGGTGTTCTACACCGTGTTCCGCAACAAGCTGGGCCAGCGCGTGTTCCTGACTTCGGGTCTCGGTTCGATGGGCTACGGCCTGCCGGCGGCGATAGGCGCCTGCCTCGGCAACGGTTCCCAGCCGATGATCGCGGTCGAGAGCGACGGCAGCCTGCAGCTGAACCTGCAGGAGCTGGCCACGCTGAAGGCGCTGCAACTGCCCATCCGCCTGTTCATCATGAACAACAACGGCTACGCCTCCATCCGCAACACCCAGCGCAATTATTTCGACAGCCGCTACGTCGGCACCGGGCCGGAAGCCGGCGTGCTGATTCCGGACGCGCTGGCGCTGGCCGAGGCCTACGGCCTGCCGGCGCTGCGCATAGCCCGCGTCGAGGAGTTGGCGGAAGGATTGGCCAAGGTGATGGCGCATCCGGGCCCGATACTGTGCGACGTGCGGCTGAACGAGAACGAAACGCTGCAGCCCAAGGCGGCCGCCTTGCCGCAGCCGGACGGCTCGATGTTGTCGATGCCGCTGGAGGACATGTCGCCGCTGCTGCCGCTGGAGCAGTTGCGCGCGGAAATGCTGATTCCGCTGTTGCCGGCGTCGGAAGCCGCCAAGCGAGGCGTTTGAGCGATGGCCGCCGTCGACCATTGCCGCATCTGCGCGCAGCCGCTGTTTGCCGAGCCCTTGCTGGTCCAGCATGGCATGCCGGCCGCGGCCCAGGGCCTGCCGACCGCCGAACAGCTGTCCGCCGACCGCGGCGTGACGCTGGCTTTGCGCCAATGCGGCGGCTGCGGCCTGGTCCAGCTGGACGCCGAGCCGGTGCCTTACTGGCGCGACGTGATCCGCGCCGCCGGCATCTCGCCGGAGATGCGCGATTTCCGCCTGAAGCAGTTCGGCGGCTGGCTGAGAGACCACGGCCTGGCGGGGCGCAAGGTGCTGGAAGTCGGCTGCGGCCGCGGCGAGTATCTGTCGCTGCTGGCCGAGGCCGGCGCCGACGCCTATGGCGTCGAGCATCTGCCCGAGTCGGTGGCGGCTTGCCATCAGGCCGGCTTGCGGGCGGAGCGGGGCTTTGTCGACGGCCCGGACACGAGGCTGGCGGCCGGCCCGTTCGACGGCTTCATGATCCTGAACTTCCTTGAGCACATCCCGACCGCGCAGCTGACGCTGCAAGGCATCGCCGCCAATCTGGCCGACGGCGCCGTTGGCATGGTGGAAGTGCCCAACTTCGACATGATCCTCGAGAAGGGCCTGTTCGCCGAGTTCATCCCGGACCACCTGTTCTACTTCACCGAGCGCACGTTGGTCCGGTTGCTGGAGGCCAACGGCTTCGAAGTGCTGGATTGCAGAGCCGCCTGGCACGACTACGTGTTGTCGGCCACGGTCAGAAAGCGCCGCCCGCAGAATCTGTCCGGGCTGATCGCCTGTGAAACGGCGCTGCGCGCGTCGTTCGACGACTTCCTCGGCCGCTTCGAATCCGGCCGGGTGGCGATCTGGGGCGCGGGTCACCAGTCGTTGGCGCTGATCAGCCTGATGGGCATCGCCGGCCGCATCCGCTATGTGCTGGATTCCGCGCCGTTCAAGCAGGGCCGCTACACGCCCGCCACCCATCTGCCCATCGTGCCGCCGGAGAGGCTAAACGACGGCGAGGTGGACGCGGTGATCGTGCTGGCGGCCAGCTATAGTGCGGAAGTGGTGAGGCAGATCCGCGCCCGCCACGGCGCGCGCGTCGCCATCGCCATGCTGGACGGCGACGTGCTGCGAACCCTTGCTCCGGAGGCGTAGCCATGCCGCATCGACCATCGGTTTCGCCGGAGGCCGTCTTGCAGGCGATCGAAACCCTGCGCGAGGCGGTGGGATCGGCGCGGGATGGCCTGCCGGAAGAGGTATTCCTGTTCGTCAGCAGCTTGACGCCGATGGTCAACGTCGACCTGCTGATCCGCGACGATCAGGGACGCACGCTGCTTACCTGGCGGCACGACCGCTTCTACGGACCGGGCTGGCACATTCCCGGCGGGATTATCCGTTTCAAGGAGAGCTCGGCCGAGCGCATCGCCGCGGTGGCGGCCAAAGAGCTCGGCGTCGAGGCAGCCTTCGACCCGCGTCCGTTGTGCCAGCACGAGATCGTCAATCACAGCCGCGACGTCCGCGGGCATTTCATTTCGCTGTTGCACGAATGCCGGCTGCGGACGCCGCCGGACGAGGCGAGGCGGTTCGACCCGGCGTCCCCCCGGGATGGAGACTGGGCCTGGCACCGGCGCTGTCCGGACAATCTGATCCGGGTGCATGAGATTTACCGGGCCTTCATCGATGGCGAGCAGGGGGGCAGCCCGCTCCCCTCGGCTCAAGTTTCGCTCGGGCAGGCCGAAAATCATATAAGAAATGCTCATACAGAAAACCGGGCGGCACGCTAATCTGGCATAGCCTCTCTGATACACTCGAAATACTTGAAAAGCCTTGCCGGCGCCTGCGCGGATGGCGAGGATGGAAAGATCTGGAGATACCCACATGAATGCTCCCCTGGAAACCGCGAACTTGGCTTTGAGCCAGGCAGAGCAGACGAAACGCAATGATCTCGCGCAGCGCAAGCCGTACATCGCCGCCAAGCTGGCGCGCATCGCTGAAATGGAAGAGCGCGGGGAGATCAGCCCCATCATCCGGCTGGAGAAGAGCTATCTGTGCAATTTCAAGTGCACGCATTGCTCGGCCGAATACTATATGGACCGCCACCTGAAGAATGTGATCAAGGTGGTGGATACCCGCAGCAAGATGGAATTCGAGGACATCCGCAATCTGTCGCGCCAGGCGGACGAGCTGGGCCTTGCCCGCTTCGTGATCACCGGCGGCGAGCCGCTGGTGATGAAGGATCTGGACGATGTCGTCGCCGCCATCGATCCGGACAAGCATTATGTGATCGTCGACAGCAACGGCTGGTTCCTCGATCTGGACCGCGCCAAGCATCTCAAGTCGATCGGCGTGGAAAAGATCCAGCTGTCGCTGGACAGCTTCGTCGAGAAGGACCATGACAACTTCCGCAACAAGCCCGGCTCGTACAAGCGGGTGATCCGCGCGGTGGACGCCTGTCTGGACGCCGGCCTGAACCTGATCCTGTCGACCGTGCTGGTCAAGGGCCGGGCCAAGAGCAAGGAATTCCGCCAGATGTGCGAATACGCGACCCAGCGCGGTTTCGGCCTGTACGTGTCCTACGCCAAACCGACCGGTTCCTGCACCGAGCATCCGGAGTTCGTTATCGACAAGGAAGACGCCGACATCCTGCGGCAGATGGAGAAGGAGTACAACGTCTTCACTCACATGACGCCTTCCTACGGTTCTCACAAGGGCTGCATCACGGTCAAGGGCATCATCACCGTTACCTCGACCATGGAAGTGACGCCGTGCCCGTACATCGATTTCTCCATCGGCAATCTGCGCGAAACGCCGCTGAAGGAAGTGCTGGCGCGCGGCATGCGCAACCCGTGGCTGGGGCCGCACCGCCCCGACTGCCTGATCGGCGAAGACCCCAAGTTCATCAAGATCCACACGGAAAAGACCGCGGGCGCCAAGTTCCTGCCGCTGCCGTGGGGACAGGGCTTCTCCGACGAAGACTCGCTGCACGACTGACGCCGGCACGACCCACAGAACCACGGTAAAGGCTTTACCCGATGAACGCACCAGACATGATCCAAACCGCGCAGCGTTTCGACGCCCACGGCCGCTGCCTGCCGCATGAGGCGACCCAGGCCGCCTGCCATCGCCAGACCAGGCGTTATTTCCTGCCGGCCCAGCCGGCGCTGGACTACGCCGCCATCCATCAGCGCATCGTCGGCCAGTTGGGCGACGCCGGCTTGGACGCGGCCGAGTTCGAGCGCCGCGCGCGCGCCATCCTGGCCCGCTTGGCCGCTGACGAGGCCACCCGCGGCATCCTCAACGGCCCGTACATGCCCTTCCTGCTGCCGGCCGCCAGCCACGACGACATCGGCGCGGCGCTGGAGAGCCGCTATCTGCCGGGGGTGGAGCGGGCGTACGCCCAGGCGCTGCCGGAATACAGCTTCTCCAACCATTACAAGGCCGGCTTGGCCGGCAAACTGATCCCGGCCGAAGGCTCGCGCCATCAGAGCTTGATCGACGCGATGGCGAACGGTCCGGTGGTGGGTGTCTACTTCCCCTGCCTGCTGGAGTATTCGATTCCGGCGGCGATCGAACAGATGGCCAGCCTGCCCGGGGATTTCCTGCTGGCGGGCGGCTACGACACCGCGGCCGCCTTCATCGGCTCGCCCGACCTGCTGCTGCGCAAGGATGGCTATCCGCCGCTGTTGTGGCTGGCGGGGCTGGACAGCGAGAAAGAGGGCATCGGCTATCATTTCGAGGCTTACGGCTACGACCTCACCTTCAACCGCCGCGTTCACCAGAACATGGCGGCCGAGTACTGGGCCGGCGGCCTGGTGGTCCTGGCCGAGTAGGCGGGCCGGATGGCAGCCGTCAGCCAGGCCGCCCGGCCGCGTCGCACGCTGAACGACGATCTGGACGCCATCCTCGCGCGCAAGCCCGAGGTGTGGGAAAACCTGCGCGGCGCGTCGCTGTTCGTCAGCGGCGGCACCGGTTGGTTCGGCCGCTGGCTGCTGGAGGCCATCGTCCACGCCAATGCCCGGCTGAAGACCGATATCCGCGTGCTGGCGCTCAGCCGCGATCCGGACGCGTTCGCGCGGCAGGCGCCGCATTTGGCCGCTAACCCGGCCATCCGCTTCCATGTCGGCGACGTGCGCGATTTCGCGTTTCCCGCGCAACGTTTCACCCACGTTATTCACGCGGCCACCACTTCCGCTCATGAAACCTTTAATGGCGAAAGCCCATTGAACAAGTTCGACACCCTGGTGGCCGGCACCCGGCGCGTGCTGGATTTCGCGGCGGAGGCCGGTGTCGGGCATTTCCTGTTCACCAGCTCCGGCGCCGCTTACGGCCCGTCGCCGCGCGGCCTGCCGCTGCGGGAGGACGATCCGGTCGCGCCAGACACGATGGACCCGGACACCGCGCTGGGCCAGGCCAAGCGCGCGGCGGAGTTCCTGTGCGCCGCCTACGCGCGGCGCCATGGCTGGCAATTGAGCGTCGCCCGCTGTTTTGCTTTCGTCGGCCCCTTCATGCCGCTGGACATCCATTATGCGATCGGCAATTTCATCCGGTGCGCGTTGCGGGGAGAGCCTATCATCATCAATGGGGACGGCTCTCCGGCGCGTTCCTACCTGTATATGGGCGATCTGGCGGCATGGCTGATGATGTTGCTGCAGCGCAAGGGGGAGGCAGCGGTCTTCAACGTTGGATCGGATCGCATCGTCACCATCGCGGAGTTGGCGCATCTGGTGCGCGACCGTCTGAATCCGGGCATCGAGGTGCGGATCCTCGGCCGCCCGGACGCCAGCGTCGGCAACCCGGTGCGCAGCCTCTATGTGCCGGACATCGGCCGGGCGCGGACGGAATTGGGCCTTGAGGCATGGACATCGCTGGACGACGCCATCCGATTTTCGGCGGATGCGTTTCTACAAGCATGACCCCGCAAGTCTGGCTGCGTTTTCCGGCTAGCGTTCTGGAGCCAGGCGGCCGCGGCGGGGCTCGGCGCAAGGAATACACGAAAGCAAGAAAATATGCAGATCGAGAAAAAATTCTACAACGAGAAGCACCGGCCTTATTACATCTGCGCGCCAGGCTATACGCGGACTTCCAACGGCGTCCGCGCCATGCACCTGCTGTGCCATTACTTGAACAAGCTGGGCGAGGAGGCGTATGTCTTTTCGCCGGAGACCAATCCCAAGCTCAGGACGCCCTACCTGACCCCGGACATCGTCGAGCGCCACAAGACGACCAAACTGTCTCCCATCGTGGTCTATCCCGAGGTGGTGCACGGCAACCCGCTCAACGCCAGCGCGGTGGTGCGCTACATCCTCAACCATCCCGGCCTGCTGGGCGGCCCCAAGGATTATCCGTCGTCGGACATGCTGGTTTTCTGGCATCAGGACTATGTCGATTTTGCCAAGTACTCCGATCCGTCCTACGTTTTCATCCCCTCCATCGATACCGGCATCTTCAATAACGACGACAACCATCACGATGCCGATCGGCACCTGACGCTGGTTTATCCCGGCCGCTACAAGCATGCGGAGCGGGAATTCCCCGAGCTGTTCAAGGACTCCACCGTCATCACCTACGACTGGCCGCAAAGCCATGAGGAGCTGGCGGCGCTGCTGAGGCAGGGCAAGGTGGTGTACACCTTCGCCAACTCCGCGATCATTTCCGAGGCGCTGCTGTGCGGTTGCCCGGTGGTGATCAAAGAGACGGTGTATTCCAAGAAGCCGGAGGAGCGCGCCGGGGTGGCCCTGGGCCTGGCCTTGCCGGGGGTGACCTTCGAGGATACGCCGGAAGCCATTGCCGCTGCGCACGCCAAGACTCTGGAATACCAGCAGGTCTATCACCAATACCAGCTCGACCTGCTGAATCAGCTTGAAATCTTCATCGACAGATCGCAGAAACTGCCGCAAAGCGCGATGAACGAAGTGGTGTGTCCTTCGTTCCAGGCGGCCGCGGCGCCGAGCGCGGAAGAGGCGAGCTACGATGCCTGGATCGCCAGGCATGCGTTGAAGCCTGCCGCCGCCCAACTGCACGCGGAGCGGATGGTCCACAGCTGGGGCGGCCAGCCGCACTTCATCATTCTGATGCCGGTGACGTCCGACCGCTGGCCGGACGCGATCAAATCGATCAATGCGCTGAAGCAGCAGCTGTACAAGCATTGGCAGCTGATTTTCGTCGCCGATTTCGACGAGCCCAGCGCGGTGTTCCAGTATTCCGACGTTCTGGGCTGGCTGCGCATAGACAATGTGCGCGACGCCAACCAGCTGACCCAGGCGTACGCGGCGGTGCTGGGCGCGCTGCCGAGCGACTGGATAGGCATCCTGCCGGTAGGGGCGGAGCTGGAGCCGCAGGCCCTGCTGTCGCTTGGCGACCACGCCGCCTTGTATCCGGAGTGGCAGGCCATCTACAGCGACAGCGATGTCATCGCTGCCGACGGCAAGCGCAGCCAGCCGGCGTTCAAGCCGGATTTCAATCTGGATCTGCTGCGCGGCTTCGACTATGTCGGTCCTGGCGTCTGGCTCCGGAGCGAAGCGCTGCAGGATGTCGGCGCTTTCGCCGAGGCTCCCGGCGCGGACGGCTACGATGCCCTGCTGCGGGTGCATGATCGTTATGGCGCGGCGGTCATCGGCCACATCTCAGACATGCTGCTGCATTTGCCGGCGGCGTCCGAGCCCGCCGAGACGGCTGCGCTGGAGCGCGCGCTGGCGGCCCACCTGTCGCGCCAGGGGCTCGACGCCGGCATCCAGCCGGGCGCGGTTCCCGGCACCCGCCGCATCCGCTACGCGGCGCCGGAGAGGGCCAAGCTGTCCATCGTGGCGGCGGATGCCGGCGGCGGTTTCCATCTTGCCCCTTGCGTCGAGGCGTTGCTGGCAGGCCTGAATGGTTTCCCATGCGAGATACTCGCCGTGGCCCCGGAGGCGGATCTGCCGGATTCCGCCAAGCTGCTGCCCTGCGATCCGTCGCTGAGCCTGGCCGCGCGCTACCAGTTGGGCGCGGAGGCGGCGAGCGGCGATTACCTGCTGTTCGTGGACAGCCGGGTGGAGATCGCGCAACCGGGCGCGATCGCCGCGCTGCTCGGCCTGGCGGCGCGGCCCGAAGTCGGCGCGGTCGCGCCGCGGCTGTTGCGGCCAAACGGCGCGGAAATCTGGCGCGGACCGCTGTTGCTGGGGGCGGAGGAAGGCGCGGCCACGGTGTTCGATGGCGCCGCCGAGTCTGGCGCGGGCCATCTGAACCGGCAGGCGGTGGAGCACAACCCGGGCGGCCTGCTGCTGGATTGCTTGATGATGGGCCGGTCGTTCTACCAGCAGATCGGCGGCATCGACGCCTCGCTGCCGGATGTTTTCAACGCGGCCGTCGATCTGGGGCTCAAAGTCCGGGCGGCGGGCAAGTGGCTGGTGTGGACGCCTTTCGTTTCCGCGGGCCGGCAGGCGGATATCGACGCGCCGGCGGCGACCGCCGTCTGCGACGCGGATGCCATTTCCCAGCGCTGGCAAGGCTGGCTGGCGCAGGATTCTTCTCATAATCGCCACCTGGCCCTGACAGGCGGGCAGGCCTTCCAGCTTGATAACGTGTTTTCCCCGGAGTGGGATACCGATTTCCATGAGCGGACGCGAGTGTTGGCGCTGCCGGGAGAGTCGCAGGCCGGCGCGAGGCGTCTCTGCGCGCCGTTGGGGCGTCTGGAGGAAGACAACCAGTGCCTGGCGACGAGGTTTCCCGCCGCGCAGCGCATGCCGGGTCCAGGGGAGATGGAGAGGCTGGCGCCGGATGTGCTGTTGCAGACCGTGCGCTTCGATCCGGCTTTCCTGGCGTGGCAGCGCCGGCAGAGGCGGAGCCGGCCCGGCATGCTGTCGATTCTGGCGCTGGATGGCCTGGATTGCGGGCCAGACATGACGGTCCGCTATGGCTTGGCCCATTTGCGGGCCCTGGCGGGAGAGGTAGACAGGATCATCGTACCCACCGAGTCGTTGCGCGAGATGGTCGGCAGCTTCGCCCAGGACGTGCGTCTGGTGCCGGATGGGTTGGACGAGGCGCGTTGGGAGAATCTGCAGTCGTTGCGCCGCATCGGCAAGAAGCCCAGGGTCGGCTGGACCGGAACCCATGGCGAAGCCGCGGATCTGCTGCTGCTCAGCGGCCTCATCCTGGCGACGGCCGGGGAGATCGACTGGGTCGTATTGGGCGACTGCCCCGATGTGCTCAAGTCTTGCCTGGCGGAACACCATCCGTTTGATCTGTCCGGCGACGATTATCCGGCCAAGCTGGCTAGCCTGAGCCTGGACTTGGCGGTGCTGCCCAAGACCGCCGTGCTGGTCAATGAGGTGGCCAGCCCCTTGCGTCTGCTCGAGTACGGCGCGCTCGGCATACCGGTGGTCTGCAGCGCGGTGGGTGAATGGGGCCGCACGCCGGCGCCGGCGGCAAAGGTGGAGAATGACACCGCGTGCTGGGGCCGCGCGCTGCGCGAATGGTCGGGCGATCCGGAGGCATCGGCCAGGGCGGGAGACGAATTGCGGGCCTGGGTGCGGGAAAATGGCCTGCTGGGTCGATATTTGTCCTCATGGCAGCAGGCCATCGGCCGATAAAGCGTTATGCGGCATCGTTCCATCCCGCTCAGCGCGGGCAGGTGGATGGCGGTGCGATCGTTTGGATAGATGAGGCGGGGCCCGAGCGATAGGGGCCCGCAGCCGGTTTTCGTGAAATCGTTAGCGTTGCAGATGAATGGCGAGTCCGGCGCAGGGCGCCAGGATCAGACCGTTGATCGGGGAGGGTGGGATGAAGAAACTGCTGTTTGTCGTGCCCATGCACATTTCCTGGGACTCGTTTACCAAACCCGAGTACTACAATGTGCAGCTGGCCAAAGGAGATGGGAAGGTTTACAACATTCCCCGCACCGATTTGCCCTTGGGACCGCTGTCCATCTCCGCGTACTTGAAGAAATTCCTGTCGCTGGACGTGAAGCTTATCGATTTCAACGCCGAGGTGAACGCGCTCGATGCGGTGCCCTTCGATTGTTTCGAGGCCTTGTGCCGGCACTTCTTCCAGCAGATCAAGGATTTCCAGCCCGATTTCGTCGGCATCTCCTCGCTGTTCAGCCCGTCTTTTCCCAATTTCATGGATTGCGGCAGGGTGGCGAAGGAGGTCTGGCCGGACAGCATCGTGGTCGGCGGCGGCAACATCCCCACCAACAGTTACGAGCAGATCTACCGCGACATGGGCTGCACTTTCTTCGACGGCCTCTGCTTCGGCGAGGGCGAGAAGCCGATGTTGCATTTGCTGGAGTCGGACGATCCGCGCGGCTTCCTGGCCAACTCGGATGCCTGGATCACCCGGGGCAAGGTGATGGGCGAGGCGCTGTTCGCGCCCAAGCACGACTTCATCGACGATCTGGATGAAATCCCGTTCTTCGATTACGACCTGTGCGATATCGACAAGCACGAGATCAATCAGGTGGTGGCGTCCTACCACAATCTGGACAAGACCCGCGGCTTTCACGTGATGACCTCGCGCGGCTGCCCCTTCCTTTGCACCTTCTGCGCCTCGCACCGCACCCATGGCCGCTCGATGCGCTACCACTCGCTGGCGCGCGTGCAGGAGGACTTCACCCGCCTGGTGGAGAAGTACGACGCGGCGACGGTCATCTTCCAGGACGACCACCTGATGGCCGATTCGGACCGGGTGTACAAGATCCTGGAGATCGTGAAATCGCTGAAGCTGCAATCGGTGTACCAGAACGGCCTGACGCTGTACGCGCTGGACCGTCCGATGCTGGAGGCCTTCTGGGACGCCGGCGTCCGCCACCTGGTGCTGCCGGTGGAAAGCGGCAGCGAGAAGGTGCTGAAGAAGCAGATGAGAAAGCCCTTGAAGATGAAGATTTCCGAGAGGGTGGCCAGGGACTGCCGCGACCTCGGCATCTACACCAACACCAATATCCTGATCGGCATGCCGGGCGAGACCAAGGAAGATCTGGAGGAGGCGCGACGCAATCTGCGCGAGATCGCCTCCAACTGGTTCAACATCGCCTGCGCCAGCCCCATCGTCGGCAGCGAGATCCACGACATCTCCAAGGAGAAGGGCTACATCAAGATCAACGATCTGGGCTCCGACTACCGGACGGCGGTCATCAATACCGAAGACTTCAGCGCCGAGTTCATCCAGGAATACCAGTACTTCATGAATCTGGATCTCAATTTTGTCCATAACTACGACATCCGCTGCGGCAACTACGCCTGGGCGGAGCGCGGGCTGAAGAACGTGCTGCGTCTGAAGAGCGACCATGCGTTCGCCCATTATTACCTGGCGAAGTGCTACCGCGAGTGGGGGCGGGCAGGGGAGGCCGAGCTTCACTATGCCAGTTATCTGGAATCGATCCAGACGCCGTTCTGGGGACGCTGGGCATGGATCTTCGGCCTGGAGGGCGTCAATCCGGCCGACTGGTCGACGGAGCATTACGGCCTGTTGGCGGAAGTCCTGGTCTCTCCGGCCATGGCGGATGCCGACGACGCCCAGATCATCGCGGCTTCCGCTTGAGCCAACCCGGTCTGCTGACCGGACCCATGGAGCGAAACTGCTGGAAATGAGCGGTTTCGCTCCATGTTTTGCCTTATGGCCCGCAAGGAGGGATGGCCGCCCCCGGTGGCTGACGGCGCGGTCCGGCCGCGATCTGTTATGCTGTTTGGAGTGGCCGGATTCATTCATTTCCTAGCGAGCCTCAGCCATGAAATCACAGGAAAATAACGTGGAACAACAACCCCGCAAGCCGCGCATTGGCGTTCTGACCCGAGACCTGCAGGACGCAGCCTGCTTCAAGCTGCGGCTGGGCGATCCGCTCCGCCTGATGTCGCCGGTGCTGGATGCCTATCTTTTCCGCAATCAAGTTGAGTACAGCTTCGAGGGTGATTATCCATTCAAGGATGATCAGGATTTTGTGGACTCGATGGACATGTTCGTCGTCCAGCGGCTGTTTCCCTACCCGGAATTCAGGCCGGTGCTGGAGATGATCGTCGAGTCCGGCAAACCCTTGGTCTACGAAACGGACGACTGGCTGCTGGACACGCCCGAGCAGCACGTGATGTACAACTTGTGCCAGCCGGCGTTCGACGGCATCGAATGGCTGTTGCCCAAGTGTTCGCTGGTGACCGTGTCGACCGAGGCGCTGGTCGAGAAGGTGAAGCCCTACAACGACAAGATTTTCGTCTTCCAGAATTGCCTGGCGTCGGAACGCCTGGTGGAGCCTATGCCGCACAGCGGCCAGATCACCATCGGCTTCGCGGGCACCAGCACCCACGGCAAGGACGTGGAAATGGTGTCCGCCGCGTTGAAGCGGATTTATCACGAGTACGCCGGCCAGGTGAAATTCGTGTTCTGGGGCGATGTGCCCCCGGACTTCGTCGGCATCAAGGATGTGCGCAAGGTGGCGGAATTCGTCACTTACAACGAATACCTGGCGGAGCTGGCCAAGCTCAAGATCGATATCGGCATCGCCCCGCTGGTGCGCAGCGAGTTCAACGACTTCAAATCCGACATCAAGTGGCTGGAGTACGCGGTGGTCGGCGCGGCGGCGGTCGTGTCCGAGGTCCCGCCATATGCGGATCTGAAGGACAGCGGCCTGGCGGTGGTGGCGGAGAATACCGAAGACGGATGGGTGACCGGGGTCAGCAAGCTGATCGACGATCCGGAGTTGCGCGTCCGTCAGGCGGAGGCCGCCCGCCGCCATGTGCTGGACAAGCGCTTGCTGGAACAGCGGGTCGGCGATCTGCTGGCCCGGTACGCCGAATTGCTGCCGGATGGCCTCAAAGTCCAGATGCCGGCCCAGTTCGGCCATATCATCCAATACGATCTGGGCGAAAACGACATCGACGGCTCGAAGGCCTACCGGCGCTTGGTGAAGCGCCGCCAACTGCGGGAAGTGCACGCGGAGCAGCTTGCCGAGCGCATGATGCTGGCCTGGAAGCAGGTGCCGATGTTCAACCTGATCGTTCTGGCGCCTGGCAACCGCCTGGCGCGGCTGTCGGAAACGTTTTCCGCGATGGAGGACGTGCTGTACCGGAACTGGCGGCTGATCGTGATTTCCGACACGCCGGAACCCGACCCGATTTTCAGCAGCAATCCCCAGCTCGCCTGGCTGCAGCTAGATAGCCTGGAGAACGACCAGCAGGTGGCGGATGTCATCAACAGCGTGATCGCCGATGTGCCGTCCGACTGGGTCATGCTATTGCCCGCGGGCGCGCGCTTGCAGCCCAACGCGCTCGCGCGTCTGGGAGAGGAAATTCACGTCCATCCGGAATACGGCGCCATTTATTGCGATCATGACGTGGTCTCGCCGATGGGCAGGCGCTTCCGTCCGGCTTTCCTGCCGGACTTCTCGCCCGATTACCTGCGTTCCATGGACTACACCAGCTACGCGGTGGCGTTCAACCGGGAAACGCTGGCCAAGCTCGGCGGCATGCAAGCCTACCCGCGCGCGCATTGCTACGATGCGCTGCTGCGCGTGTACGAGCGCTGGGACCGCGGCGCGATCGGCCATGTCGACGACGTGCTGGTATCCCTGCCCTGGGTGGACCCCAAGAGCGACCGCCTGGGCAACGCCTCCCGACGGGTGGCGCTTGAGAGCCATATCAATCGTTGCGGTCTGCCGGCGTCGGTGGATGAGGGGCTGGTGCCGGGCACCTTCTATTACCAGTACCAGTTGCTGGCCTCGCCGCTGGTGTCGGTGATCATTCCGAGCAAGGACAAGCTGGAATGCCTGGAGCCCTGCCTGGCCGGCTTGTTCGGCACCACGGCGTACCAGAATTTCGAAGTGCTGATCGTCGACAACGGCTCGGAAGACCAGGAAACCTTCGAGTTCTACGAGCGAATCCAGGCCAGCCATCCGGGCCGGATCCGCATCCTGGCCTATGATGCGCCGTTCAACTTCTCCGCCCAGTGCAATCTCGGCGCGCGCGAGGCGCGCGGCGAATACCTGCTGCTGCTGAACAATGACACCGAAGTGGTGTTTCCGCATTGGTTGGAGCGCTTGCTGGCGACCGCGCAGCAGCCGGGCGTCGGCGCGGTGGGCGCGCGCCTGTTGTATCCGGAGATCGGCCGCGTGCAGCATGCCGGCATCGTGCTGGGCATGCCCGGCGGGATGTATTCGGTGGCCGACCACATCTTCGAAGACATGGATTACCTGTTCCCGGGCTACCTGAACCGCAGCCTGACCATGCAGAACTATTCCGCCGTCACCGCAGCCTGCCTGCTGGTGGAGAAACAGATCTACGAGCTCGTGGGCGGAATGGACGAGGAGAAGCTGCAGGTCTGCTTCAACGATGTCGATTTCTGCCTGAAGGTCCAGGCGGCCGGCCTTCGCAACGTCTACAACCCGTTCGTGGTGCTGTACCACCACCACGCCAAGAGCATAGGCCGCGTCACCACCGATCCGCGCCCCGCATTGAAGGCGGCGGTGCGCGAGCGAGAGGAGATGGAGGTGATGCTGGCGCGCTGGCTGCCGGTGCTGGCGAACGATCCCGGCTTCAACCGCCACCTGTCGCTGCGCAACAAACGCGGCTTGATCGAATCTGACCGCATCGTCGCCTGGGACGCGAAGCTGCCGGGCCGCAAGCGGGTGCTGGGCGTGCCGGTGCCGGGTGGCAGCGGCGAATACCGTTTGAGCCAGCCGCTGTCGGTGCTGCAGGAAAAAGGCAAACTGGACGGCGAGATCCACCAGCCGTCCGCCGGCATTCCCACCGTGGTGGAACTGGCCCGCCAGGCGCCGAATACGGTGTTGCTGCATACCGGCATCAGCGATTATCTCTATGAGACGATGGATGCCTACCGCAAGTACATTCCGGATCTGCGCATCGTGTTCGGCCTGGACGACCTAGTGGGCGGCGTGCCGGAGAAAAGCAGCCTGTACGACCACTGGTCCCGCCACTACCCCGACGCGAAGCAACGCCTTCGCCGGGTGTTGAAGTTGTGCGACGCTGCGGTGGTCTCCACCCAGCCTCTGGCCGATTTCATCCAGAACATGGTGGGCGAGGTGGTCATCGCGCCGAACCGGCTGCGCAGAAGCGTGTGGGGCGACCTGAAGTCCGAGCGCCGCGCCGGCAAGAAGCCCAGAGTCGGTTGGGTGGGCGCTGGCCAGCACCGCGGCGATCTGGAGCTGATCCACGAGGTGATCCTCGCCACTTACAAGGAAGTGGACTGGGTGTTCATGGGCATGTGCCTGCCGCAGTTCCGTCCCTATGTGGCCGAGATGCACCATGCGGTGCCCTTCGCCGATTATGCCGCGAAAGTGGCCAGCCTGAACCTGGATCTGGCGGTGGCGCCACTGGAGCTCAACCCTTTCAACGAGGCGAAGAGCAATCTCCGGCTGCTGGAGTACGGCGTGCTGGGTTGGCCGGTGGTGTGCACCGACATTTATCCGTATCAGACCAATGACGCGCCGGTATGCCGCCTGCCCAATCGGGCAGACGTCTGGATCGAGGCCATCCGCGCGCGGGTGCATGATCTGGACGCGCTGGCGAAGGAGGGCGATGCGCTGAAGGCCTGGTTCGATAAAGACTACTGGCTGGAGGACCATTACGAGGAATGGTTCCGCGTGCTGCATGGTTGAGCGCTAGCCGAGTCACCGGATGACGTTAAGCCCCGGGTATGCACCCGGGGTTTTTCTTTCCAAAGGAGATAGTCTGCATTTTTGGTAATTTTGCCATTTTCATCAACGTTTCCCCGCCGGGGCCGATCAAGTTGGCAACAGGCAATTATTTTGGTAGCCCGCTGGGCTGATAAGGGGAACGAAAATGGCAATTACCGTCAATACCAATATTTCATCGCTGCAGGCCCAGCTGAACCTGAACGGCTCTCAGGCGTCGTTGTCCAAATCGCTGGCCCGCTTGTCTTCCGGCCTGCGCGTCAACAGCGCCAAGGACGACGCCGCCGGTCTGGCGATTTCGCAGACGCTGACTTCGGCCATTCGCGGCAACAACCAGGCGATCAGCAATGCCAACGACGGTATTTCCGTAGGTCAGACCGCTGAAGGCGCGCTGGGCCAGATCGCCAACAACCTGCAGCGTATCCGCGAAATCGCGGTGCAGTCCTCCAACGCCTCGGTGAGCAACACCAACCGTTCGCAGCTGCAAAACGAAGTGGACCAGCTGACCCAGGAAATCTCGCGTATCGTGCAGACCACCCAGTTCAACGGCACTCAGCTGTTGTCCGGCAGCGCGGTGTTGACTTTCCAGGTGGGTTCGTCCGGCGCCAGCAGCAACCAGGTATCGGTTTCGTCGCAGGATATGACCTCCGCTGGCGTGCTGTGCAGCTACAGCTCGGCGCTGACGGCCACCGGCACGATCAACATCACCACTCAGTCGGGCGCCTCAGCCATTCTGTCGTCGCTGGATTCGGACATCGCGGAAATTTCAACGGTGCGTTCCACCTGGGGTTCGGTGCAGAACCGGTTTGACGCGGTCGTGGCCAACCTGCAGAACTACGTGCAAAACCTGACTGCGGCCAATAGCCGAATCATGGATGTGGACTTCGCCTCGGAAACGGCCAACCTGACCAAGAACCAGATTCTGCAACAGGCGGGCAGCTCGATTCTGAAGCAGGCCAACTCCCTGCCTCAGGCCGCCCTGACGCTGCTGCAGTAAGCGCGTTTGAAGGTGCCTGGCCGCAGCCTGTTCGTCAGGCTGCGGTGGATGGGTGGACTGGAAGCCTGGCGATGAGGATGAAGGAGTTGATGGTGTTGATGTGAAAATTCACATGCTGGCCATAAAGTTCAGACCTCCTCGGTCGATAAGTTGTGTAAGCAAGCTGTTTTGCCCACACAAAGCACCAGGAGAGTCACCATGGCTATTACCGTCAACACCAATGTATCCTCGCTGCAGGCGCAGCTGAATTTGAACAACTCGCAGATGTCGCTGACCAAGTCGCTGCAACGTCTGTCTTCCGGCCTGCGCGTCAACAGCGCCAAGGACGACGCCGCCGGTCTGGCGATTTCGCAGACGCTGACCTCGGCCATCCGCGGCAACAACCAAGCGATCAGCAACGCCAACGACGGTATTTCCGTAGGTCAGACCGCTGAAGGCGCGCTGGGCCAGATCGCCAACAACCTGCAGCGTATCCGCGAAATCGCGGTGCAGTCCTCCAACGCCTCGGTGAGCAACACCAACCGTTCGCAGCTGCAAAACGAAGTGGACCAGCTGACCCAGGAAATCTCGCGTATCGTGCAAACCACCCAGTTCAACGGCACCCAGCTGTTGTCCGGTAGCGCGGTGCTGACTTTCCAAGTGGGCTCGTCCGGTGCCAGCAGCAACCAGGTTTCGATTTCGTCGCAGGATATGACCTCCGCGGGCGTGCTGTGCAGCTACAGCTCGGCGCTGACGGCCACCGGCACGATCAACATCACCACGCAGTCGGGCGCCTCGGCCATTCTGTCGTCGCTGGATTCGGACATCGCGGAAATTTCGACGGTGCGTTCCACCTGGGGTTCGGTGCAAAACCGGTTTGACGCGGTGGTGGCCAACCTGCAGAACTACGTGCAAAACCTGACTGCGGCCAATAGCCGGATCGTGGATGTGGACTTTGCTTCGGAAACGGCTAACCTGACTAAGAACCAGATTCTGCAACAGGCTGGCGCGTCTATCCTGAAACAAGCGAATACTCTGCCCCAGGCAGCTCTGACGCTGCTGCAATAACAGTAGTACACTGATGGTAAAGCCAGTCACAGCTCCGGTTGGGCAACCGGAGCTGTGGCCATGAGGAGCGTAATCATGCAAATCCCTTCCATATTATCGCCAGCCGCGCCGACGACGGCCGCTCCGGTACCCCGTCAGCAGTTGGTAGAGTTGAACCAGGCATCATCCAATGACCAGAGCCAGCCCGTTCTGGCCGATACGACGCAAGCTGTTGCCGCGGCTGGGCAGAGCCAGCAGCAGCAGTCCACTGCGGACTCGCAGCAGAAGCAGCAATCGTTGAGCAAGCAGTTGCAGGATTCCGTCAGCCAGCTCAACAACACGGCGGCGCTTTACAGCAGTTCCTTGCAGTTTTCCGTCGACAAAGACACCGGATCCACGGTGGTGAAGGTGGTCGACAAGGAGAACAACAAGGTCATTCGTCAGATTCCGTCCGAAGAGGCGTTGCGCATCGCCAAGGCGATCGGCGACTTCAAGGGCCTATTGCTGAAGGACAAAGCCTGATCTATTTGTCCCGATGCGGCGATAACATGGGGATAACATGACAGCCATTACCAGTTCCGTGGGCGCATTGGATGTACAGGGCATCGTCAGCCAGTTGATGATGATCGAGCGGCAGCCTCTGAACGCGAGTCAGAAGCGGGCCGACCAATACAATACCCAGCTCAGTACGGTAGGCAAGCTAAGCTCCTCCCTGTCTGCATTGCAGACGGCTTTGTCCAGCTTGTCTTCCGGTCGTTTCCTGCAGGTATTCAAGGCGTCGGTCAGCGATGCTTCGATGGGTGCCGTGACCGCGACCAGCGGCGGCAGCCCCGGCACCTATCAGATCAAGGTCGACAATCTGGCCAGCAGCCGGCAACTGGTGTTCGACCAGTCGGGCGGCGCCTCGATCAAAGATCCCAAAGCGGCTGTCAGCGGCGCGCCGGACACGATTTCGTTTCAGATCAACGGCAAGACCCAGACCGTCAAATTGCGCGACAATCCGGGCGACGCGGTTTCTCTGCAGACGATCAACGACAAGATCAATGCGGCCGGCATCGGTGTCAACGCCACGGTCGTCCAGAACAATGGCGAATACAAGCTGGTGTTGAATTCCGCGTCATCCGGCACCGACAACGAGTTCAAGATCGTCTCAGGCACCGGCAGCAGCGACTCGAACTCCACGACGGGCTCCACGCTGGCGGGGTTGTCGCAGAGCGCTGCCGCAGGGACTGAATCCCGCAATGCGGGCAATGCCAAGCTGACGGTGAATGGCGTCGCGATCACGGCGGGCAGCAACAAGGTGTCCAGCGCAGTGCCTGGGGTCGACATCGATTTGTACAAGGCCGGCGAGTTCACGGTTTCGATGTCGCCGGACAGCGCGGGGGTGGGCAAGAACCTGCAGTCTTTCGTCGACGCTTACAATCAGGTGGTTGGCGACGTGAAGGCCGCCCGCGGCGGCGTGTTGAAAGGTAGCGCGTCGGTGCTGGATATACAGAGCCGGCTGCAGCAGGTATTGAGTACGCCGGTGGCGGGTGTGGACCCGGTAAAATCCTACGCTTTCTTGGCTCAGGTCGGCATTTCCTTGCAGAAGGATGGCACGCTGAAATTGGATCAGACGGCCTTCAACGATGCGCTGCAGAAAGACAAGCAGGCGGTGACCAATCTGTTCGGCAACAGTGCGAATACCGGTTTCGCCCAACGTTTCAATAACGAAATCAACAGCATGCTCGGACCGAGCGGCGTGATTGAAACCAGCAAATCGACCATCAGGTCGAAGGTCAGCACAGAAACCCAGTTGCAGAGTTCTTTGCAGGCGCGCCTGGATACCAAGCAATCGCAGTTGCTGCAGCAGTACACGAATTTGAACAAGACTTTGACGCAAATGCAGTCGGGCTCCAACAGCCTGTTCAATATGATTTCCAGCAGATAAGTTGAAAATGGGCGGACGTCTTTGCGGATCGTCCGCCCGCAATATTTGAAGGTGACCCATGCTGAATTCTCGGATGCTTAAGCAGTTCAATCAGGCGTACGCCAACGACGCCTTGAAGACTGCCGTGTATGGGGCGAGTCCGGTCGGAATCGTTGTGATGCTGTACGAGGGTGCGATCAAGGCCCTGGCTTCGGCGGCCGTGGCGATTGATGGCGGTCGTTTTGAGGAAAAGGCCCGGATGATCAGCAAGACGGTTGATATTCTGGAGGGCCTGCGCGTCGCGTTGGAATTGGATCAGGCTTCCGATGCCGCATCCAATCTGAATGATCTGTACCTGTATATGAAACTCAGGCTGGCCAAGGCCAGCCTTAAGAATGACAAAGAAATTCTGGCGGAGGTGAAAGGCTTGCTGGAAACCATTCTTCCGGCTTGGCAGCAAGTGGACCGGAGCGGCGCGGCGCAACAGCAGGCGGCCGGCCAGAGCGGGGAGTGACGGCGATGGCGGGACCCAGGGCAAAGCGCGGCCTGCCGGCTTTGATCGACGAGCTGGAGCCTTTGAGCAGGCAGATGCTGGAGGCGGTGTCCAAGCGCGATCATCCGCGGTTCACGGAGCTGCACGGGCGGAGCGAGTCCGGCGTGCAGCAATTGCTGAAGCAGCTGGAGTCGGAGGAAGCGCGTAGCAGTCTGAGCGAAGAGCAGCGCGAGACCTTGCGCAGGGTTCTCATCGTGCGTGAAGAAACCCAGCGCCAGCTGGCCAACTGGGCTGGCCAGGTCAAGAGCGAGCTGCGCACGCTCAGCCAGAGTTCCAAGCTTCGCCGCCAGTACAAGGGATGAGCGCGGGCAGCATTCAAGCGCCGGGTTTTGGCTTGGGTTGCGCCGCATTTCGCCATACACTTAAGTCAGTGTGGATCTCACCCTAGGGGCAATCTCCATGTCCGGCGCCTTCTTTCCTTACCTGATGGTCTTATTGTGGCTCGCGTTGGCGGCGGTGGTCGCCTATTTGTACAGCCGGCTGCAGAGACTGGAAAGCAAGCGCGACAGCGTCACTTCTCTGTATCTGGATCAATTGCAGCAGCAGATCAGCGCTTTGCAGCGCGATGTTTCCCGCCTGCAGTCGAGAGCGGAGAACCGCAATCACAGCGATCCGGGATTGAGTCCGTACAATCAGGCGATCGAGATGATCCGGCAAGGGCTGACCGCTTCCGAAGTGGCGTCGCGTTGCGGTATTTCCCGCAGCGAGGCGGAGTTGATCGTATCCCTTTACCGTAATAGCCCGACTTCATGATTCCATCGCTGCCCACCAATCTTCCCGTCAATACGCAGGGTTCGGCGCCGACCGCCAATCCGCTGAGAACCTCGATAGACGGCTCCCGGCTGCTGGAGGCTCTCAGCCAGCCGTCCAAGCTGCCGTCGCTTATGGTGGGTGAACTGCTGACCGCCAAGGTAGCGGATCAGCTGGGCAATAATCAGTTGGCTGTGCTGATCAAGAACGCGCTGTTCACGCTCAGCCTCCCGCAAGGGGCCAATCCTTCCGGCGATACCCTCAATCTGAAGGTGGTGTCGCTGCAGCCGTCGCTGACCTTCGCTTTGCTGGACAGCGGCAAGGATGGCGCCGCCGCCGCGCCGCAGGATGGCTCGGTCGCAGTCAAGCTCAGCCAGGCATCCCGTTACCTGACCGCGTTGCTTACGTCTTCCGAGTCGGCGACTCCGGATGCTGCAGGCTCTTCCGCTCGGGCTGCCGGCAAGCCCTTGCAACTGGATGTTGCCCAGCAGGCGCCGGCGCAGGTGGCCAAGCAGCTGCAGCAGGACGTCAAGCAGAGCGGCCTGTTTTACGAATCTCATTTGAAGGACTTCAGCAACGGCCAGCACCCGTTGGAGCATCTGAAGCTTGAGCCGCAGGCCAAGCTGAGCGTGCCTTTGCATATTTTGGACGATGACCAGAAAAGCAGCCAGCTCAAGCCGCAGATGCAGGAGCTGGGCAGCTTGGTGCAACGCCAGCTGGATGGCCTGGAGAACCGAACGATGCAGTTTCAGGGCCTGGCTTGGCCGGGGCAGCCGATGCAGCTGCAGATCGAGCAGGAAAAGGCCGAGAACGAGAGGCAAGGCAGCGGGGAGGAGGAGATTCCAGTGTGGAACACTAGCCTGTCGCTGGAATTGCCATCTTTGGGCGGCATGGGTGTCCGGTTGAGGATGGTGGGACAGTCGGTGCAAGTGATGTTCAGCGCCGATGAAGGGGAAACCGGACAGATGATACAGCGCAACGCGGCCCGTTTGCAGAGCGGCATGGCCGCCGCGGGTCTGAATCTGGCCAGCCTGGTAGTGAAGCAGCATGAATCAGCAGAATGACGACAAGCGCCGCTCGGCGGTCGCCCTGTCCTATCGGGAGGGCCAGCATTCGCCGCGGGTGGTGGCCAAGGGTTATGGCCAGATGGCCCAGCGCATCATCGATTGCGCGCAGGATGCCGGCGTGTTCGTCCACGATTCGCCTGAACTGGTGTCGCTGTTGATGCAAGTCGACCTGGACAAGCATATTCCTCCCGAGCTGTACCGCGCCGTCGCCGAAATCCTGGCTTTCATCTATTACCTGGAACGCCAGGCCGGGGGCAAGGACACGGCGTTCGAAGACTGGTCGGCCGGACGCCGCGAACCTGCCGGCAATCCCTGAGCGCCTCTGGCGCCGTCATCGACAATCCCCTATCCTCGTCCGATCGCTGTTTTTCTATCGGAGAGCGGAATGCGCATTGGTTATATCGGTCTGGGCATCATGGGGCGTCCCTGCGTCCTCAATCTGTTGAAGGCGGGTTTTGACGTCAGCGTGTGGGCGCGCAAGCGGCAGAGCGCGGACGACGTGTTGGCGGCCGGCGCAGCCTGGGCGGCCAGTCCGGCCGAATTGGCTGGCCAGGTGGACGTGCTGGTGACCAATGTCTCGGACACCGCCGATGTCGAGGCGGTGCTGCTGGGAGAGCAGGGCGCGGCGAATGGCGCCCGGCCAGGCCTGGTATGCGTCGACATGAGCACCATCGCGCCCAATGGCGCGCGCCGCATCGCCGCCGCGCTTGAGAAACAGGGTATCGATTTCTTGGATTGCCCGGTGTCCGGCGGTGAGGTCGGCGCGGTCAACGGCACGCTGACCATCATGGTTGGAGGCAAGGCCGAGGCGCTTGAAAAAGCGCGTCCGGCGCTGCAGGCGATGGGCCAGACCATCACCCACATCGGCGCCAGCGGCGCCGGTCAGGTGGCGAAGGCTTGCAATCAAATCGCGGTGGCGGTCGGCGTGGCCGCGGTCGCCGAGATCGTCAAGCTGGCGAAGGCCTGCGACGTGGATCCCGGCCCGGTGCGGGCCGCGTTGATGGGCGGTTTCGCCCAGAGCAGGGTGCTGGATGTCCATGGCCAGCGGATGATAGACGACAACTACGCGCCGGGCTTCAAGGCCAAGCTGCACGCCAAGGATATGCATATCGTGATCGATACCGCCCGCGAGCAGGGCATCAGCCTGCCGGCGGCGGAGCGCACGATGCAGCTGATAGACCAGTTGGTGGCGCAGGGCGACGGCGAGCTGGACTCCTCGGCCATCGCCAGATTGATCTGGCAGGAGAACTGACTTTCACGCTTGCACGCAAAAAGGGCCGCGATATCGCGGCCCTTTTCATATCCGGGTCATGCTCGCATCAGGCGATGCGGTCTTTCAGCTGTTTGCTGGCGACGAAGGAAACCTTGCGCTTGGCGGCGATCTGGATGGTTTCGCCGGTCTTCGGGTTGCGGCCGGTGCGGGCGGAGGTTTCCTTTACCTTGAACTTGCCGGCCACGATGCTGATCTCGCCGTTGCTGGCCAGGGTGTCCAGCAGCACTTCGTCGAAAGCGCCCAGAACGCGCAGCACATCGGCTTTGGTCAGGCCGGACTTGTCGGAGAGAAGGGCAATCAGTTCGGCTTTGGTCATGGCGATGAATCTTTCAATAGGAGTAAAACCTCATTTTCTGCGATTTTACGCTGCGAATAAAGGTAAAAAAGAAGGGCCGGCTTGTAAATGTCCATCCCATATCCTTGGCCGTGGCATGGCCGCCGCAAGAAAAGGAGCGTTTCTATCTGATTTTCCATGGATTATCATGTTCGAGATAGTTTGGTTAAGTTTTGAATGCCGTGTTTGCGGCATGGAATCTCAAGGAGCGTGAATGTTGGCAGCAGCGAGAATCGCCGTGTTGGCGACAGTATTGGCCTTATCCTGGCAGCCAGCCATGGCCAAGCGAGTGGCGGGGTCCAGCAATCTGGTGACCGAAGACAGCTACGTCAATCATGATGGCGTGCGGGTGCATAAACCCATCCACGCCAAAAGCAAGCCGGCCAACGCCACCGCCCGCTGCCGAGATGGCAGCTACAGCTTCAGCACCCACCATCGAGGCACCTGTTCCGGCCATCGAGGCGTGGCGGAATGGTATCGCTGATGGCGGGGTGCGGTATTGAAATGGCGGTTGTTCGAGTCTTTGTCTGGTAAGGAATTTTCTGGGATATCCCATATCAAAGTAGTTCACCGATCCGGACGCGGGATGGAGGAGTGAGCGATGAGATCGATGAGATCGATGAGATCGATGAGATCGATCAGTTGCTTATTGTGCGTGGCGCTCGCGCTGGCGGGACCGGCTGCGTGGTCTGCGCCTGGCGGGCATGGCGGTGGCCATGGGCAGGGCGAGGGCAATGGCGCGGCCCACGCGGGAATGGGGGCGACGGATGCGGCCTCAAGCAAGCGCGTCCCGGACAAGCTGGCCAGTGATTCCCGGCTGTCCGCCAGCTTGGCCGCGAAGTTGCCGCCGGGCACCGATGTGCAGCAAGCCGCCGCCGGCTTCCGCAATCTGGGCAGCTTCGTGGCGGCGGTCCACGTCAGCAGCAATCTAGGCATTCCCTTCGGCGAACTCAAAGGCAAGATGATGTCCGGTGATTCATTGGGCCAGGCCATTCATGCGTTGAAGCCGGGAGTGGATGCCGACGCGGCTGCTCGTCAGGCGCGAAGCCAGGCGCGGGCGCAACTAGCGGCGCGCTGACCGAGCGGTCAATTCGCTAGGCGGGGCTAGAGACCCGCCGCCGTTTTATCGCCTGCCGGACCTGCGCTCACAATTTGAAGCGGGCGGTGACATGCTGCAGATTCTGCGACAGGGAATTGAGCTCGCTCGAGGTAGTGGCCAGCTCCTCCACCGTCGCGCTGTTCTGTTCCGCCATCTGAGACACCTGCTCCATGTTCTGCGCCAGCGTCAAACTGGCCGCCCGTTGCTCCGCCAGGCTGGAGGTGATGCTGGCGATGGTGCCGACGATGGATTGGGTGCTGCTCTCGATTTCCTGCATCGAGCTGCTCGCCTCATTGGCGCTGCCCGAGACTGCCTCCACGCTGGTCAGGCTGCCCGCCATGCTGTCCACTACCCGGTGGGCGTTCTGCTGGATCGCTCCTATCATCTGGGTGATTTCCTGAGCCGAACTGGTGGTGCGCTCTGCAAGCTTCCGAACCTCGTCCGCCACCACGGCGAAGCCGCGGCCCATTTCTCCGGCGCGGGCGGCTTCGATCGCCGCGTTCAGGGCCAATAGATTGGTCTGGTCGGCCACGTCGCGGATCACGGTGACGATATTGCCGATGCGCTGCACTTCATCAGTCAGCGACCGCATCTGCACCGAGGTGCTGGAGACAGACTGCGTCACGGTGCCGATCTGGCCGACGGAGGCTTGCACATTGTGGCCGCCGCGGCTAGCCAGCTCCCCGGCGGCGCGCGCCTGGCCGGATGCCTGGTCGGCGTTGTCGGCGACGTGGTTGATGCTGACCGTCAATTGCTCGATGGTCGCGGCCGCCGAAGTGGTGGCTTCGGACTGGCGCTGCGCGCCGCCGGCCACTTCTTCCGACATGCTGGCCAATTCGCGGGCGGCGTTGGACACGTTGTGCGCGTTTTGCTGGATGTTGGACACGACTTCTCGCAGTCCCTTGCGCATGTCCTGGATGTCGCGGGCGATGGTGATCGCCTCGTCGCGCGCGGCCGGCAGCGGCTCGTCGGCGCCGGACAGGTCCCCCTGTTTGATCTGATGCACCAGTTGCGCCGATCGGTGCAGCGGCGTGGTGATCTGGCGGGAGATGAACCATGCTGCCATCGCGCCCAGCGTCAGCGACAGCAACGCCACCGCAGTCATCAGGTTGCGGGCCTGGGCATAGCTGTCCTGGCCGTCCTGAACCGCTTTCTGCATTCTTTCTTCCTGGTATTGAGCCAGCTCTCGCAACGCTGCCATGAAGGCATTGTTGGCCGGGGCGAAATGCTGTTTCAGGAAAACATAGGCTTCGCCGTTTTTATTCGAGCGGGCCAATTGATACAAAGGCGCGTATTGCTGGCCCAGCACGGCGCGCGCCTGCTTTACTTTCTCCATCAGCTCATGGCCCCGCGGAGTCACCACGACCTTGTCCAGACTGCTCAGGTTTTCCGTATTTTTCGCGCGCAGGCTTTCCACCTGGGCGATCTCCGACTCTATCGTTTGCGGTTCGGTAGTGATGATGGCGTTGCGCACGCCGCGGCCGATATCCAAGGTGGTGATCGTGATGCGGTCGATCAGCATCACTTTGGGATAGCGATTCTCAATGATGTCTCGCGATTTCTGCTGAATGCCATCCATTTTGAACATCGCCACGATCACCACGGCCAACAGCATCATCAGCACTGAACCAAAGCCGATGAAGAGCTTCTGCCGGACTGTCAGTTGATAAAGCATTGTCCTTCTCCATGGTTTATTCATCTACATTAGGATGTGAAAAGCCATTTTCATATTAGGTGCTGAATGGCAGGACAACCGGTTTCCGGCATCTGTGGCTCCGGTGGCAAGACCGGGGCGTTGCCTGCGGGGAGCCAGCCTGGACTGGGGGCGGAGAGCGTTTGGTCTAGAACGAAGAATCCATGACGGCTTGTTTGGCTGTGGAAACGGCGTGCCGGCGTGCGATCTCTCTTCGTTTATGGATGCGCTGGGCATGCTCGAGCGTGGCGTAAGGCGCGCCAGGCCTGCAAGAGGCTGCCCGGCTTTGGTTTTGGATGCCGCGAGTGATCGTCCAAGGGCAAGACCTTGCTGTCGTGTGGTAGGAGCGGCTTGAGATTGCCGGCTTGCCGCCGATATCCTTTAGGAAGCGTTGCAAGAATGCGTGAGCGTCCTTCGCCATGGCGCGTGTGGGGCTCGTTCTCGGTTGCGCAGTTGGGGCCTCTTGGCCACTGTTGAACCGGCTCGTACTTTTGCGGAGATTGGGCGTAATATCTGCCCAATCATGGTGATGTTGTAATAGGGCAATAAATGTGACATATGAGGGGCGTTGGCGACAATGTCGATGCCTAATATCGATGTAATCCTCTCATTGCAAGTTAGCGAGGTCAGTAATGTCTTCCAAGTGTTTATTGATTATCCCGCCTAACATCACCTTCGAGGCGTTTGTCAATCCGTCCGCAAACAGCAAATACTGGATGCACAAGAATGGACGGAAATATGGTGTTCTGATCACCGATGTTCCTCTCGGTGTCTTGACCATCAGCGCCTGGTTGAAAGATAGATGCAATGCCGAGGTTCAGGTTGTAGATTTCAATACGGAAATACATAAAACATGGGATAGCCCGGAGGCAACCTCGTTCCATGACTGGTTTGAAGAGGTTTTTCTGTCTATAAAACAGTCTGGATTCGAGCCGGATTTGATAGGGTTTTCATCGCTTTTCATTACCGGCTATGACAACCTTTTGGCATTGGCTGCAGTCGCTAAAAATATTTTCCCGGACGCATTCAGAATATGCGGCGGTAACTTGCCGACAACCATGTATCGAGAGCTTTTCTCCGATAGTCCGGATGCGTTTGATGCGCTCTGCTTTGGCGAAGGCGAGCTGCCTATTACAGAACTGATGGCGGCGGAAAACAAGGCTGATTATTGCAATGGCTCTGCTCAATGGATCACAAAAGAGAATCTGAAGCAGGGTGCGATGTATCAGCATAACTTTATTTCTAATCTGGATGAGATTCCCGATTTGGATTATGACTGCATTGATCTGAAGGATTACCACCTTAATCCAACCATCAAGGCATACACTTCCATTGGTGATAGAACAAATTATATTACGTACATGGGGAGCAGAGGCTGTCCATTTCATTGCACATTCTGCGCCGCGCATACGGTGCATGGACGGAAAATGCGAAGCTTCACGATAGAGAGGATAGAGCGCGAGTTATTCGATCTATGTGAAAAGTATGCTCCCAATACGCTGGTTATCGAAGATGATATGTTTCTTTGGGACAAAGAGTGGGCCGCCAGCGTTTTGAAAATCGCGCAAAAGCTGAATTTGACCTGTTTCTTCCCGAATGCGCTTGCATTGTATGCGCTTGATAGGCCCATGTTGGAGGAGTTGCATCGTACCGGCGTCAGGCAGTTGACGCTCGCAGTCGAGTCCGGCAGCGCAAGAGTGCTGAAGGAGGTAATGAGAAAGCCGCTGAAGCTGTCGATCACAAACCGGGTGGTCGAGGACTGCCGGGATTTGGGAATCTACACCGATTGCAACATCATCATCGGCATGCCTGGCGAAACATTGAATGACATCAACGATACCCGGGAATTCCTGCGCTCTCTGGATGCGAACTGGTATCGGATCAACGTTGCGACGCCATTGGCGGGCAGCGAGATGTACATAAATGCGGTCAAAAATGGGCAGATAAAAGGCGATATACGCATGGCGGGCTATAAGCGATGCGTAGTCGAAACTAAGGACTTTACTCCTGCGCAAATTGAGTCCATCGCTTATGACATCAATTTGGAAATGAATTTTCTGCGAAACTCCGATATCAAATACGGAAACTATGAGCGCGCATTGGAGACATTCGAGAATGTCTTGTTGTTGCGTAATGACCATGCTCTGGCGATGTATAAAATCATTGAGTGCAAGAGATTGATGGGCGTTGGGCCGGTTGATGAGGAACTATGGACCCGGTTGGAGGACATGGTGCAAGCGACGCCCTTCTGGAGTAAATATTTTCAGGATCATGCCTTGGCGTTCCGGGATTGGACTGAGGCCGAGTTGAAAACAGGCTAGCGCAGGATATATAGGCGGGCGCCATGAGCCGTCCTTTCTGGAGAGAGGGCGGCTCTTGGCATTTTGGGTCCCCGATGTGAGTCATGAGCTCATGGCGATGGCAGGGAGGGGGAAGCGGCGTTGCGAAAACGCAGCCAAAGACCACTGCCATGGCAATGGCGCTCAAATCGCTACCAGGCTTTGATCCAGGCCTTGATCTGCTTGCTCATGTTCCACCTCGAATACTGAGTGGACGCCTCAAGCCCGCATCGCTGCTGGAATGTCAAAAATCTGAACAGCGAATAGAGCGGGTGTACCCAAACGAGCCTGTGAAAAGTACTCTGGGCACATCCTTGGGTACACGGCAAGCGTGCGCTTTGTTGACACTCCATGACACGATTTGCAATGAATAAAGCCCCGGTTTGCGGGGCTTCTGTGGTTTTGCTGACACGCCATGATACGGCGTGAGAGCTTACTCGATGTTTTGAATCTGCTCGCGCATCTGCTCTATCAGCACCTTCAGCTCTACCGAGGCCTGGGTAGTGTCGGTGGACACCGACTTGGAGCCTAGCGTGTTGGCCTCGCGGTTCAGTTCCTGCATCAGGAAATCCAGCCGCTTGCCGGACTGGCCGCCAGACTTGAGGATGCGGCGCACTTCGGAAAGATGGGTGGTCAGGCGCGACAGCTCCTCGTCCACGTCTATCTTTTGCGCGAACAGCGCGAATTCCTGTTTCAGCCTGTCTTCATCCACGCTGCCCAGTGCTTCCTGCAGGCGGCCGGACAGCTTGGCCATGTAGTTCTCCAGGATTTGCGGCAGCTTGGGCTTGATGGCGGCGACGATGGCGTCCATCGCCTCGATGCGCTCGATCAGCACCGCCTTCAGCTTCTCGCCCTCGCGGCCGCGCGAGGCGTTGAAGTCTGCCAGCGCGGTCTGCAGCGCATCCAGGCACAGCTGGTGCAGCACCTCCGGCGCCAGTTCGTTGCTTTTCAGCACGCCAGGCCAGCGCATCAGTTCGCCGACCGACAGGCCTTTGCTTTCGCTGTTCTGCTTTTGCACCTCGCGCGAGACTTCCAGCAGGCGGCTCAGGAAGGCCTGGTTCAATTCCAGCGTCGGCGCGGCGCTGTCCACCTGATTGAGGCCGACGCGGCACTCCAGCTTGCCGCGGGTGACGCGGGCGGCAATCTGCTCGCGCAGCTGCGGTTCGATGATCCGCAGTTCCTCCGGCAGGCGCATCTGGATGTCCAGGTAGCGGTGATTGACGGCGCGGATTTCCAGGCTCAACATCCCGCCAGGGAATTCCCGGGTGGCGGCGGCAAAGCCAGTCATGCTCAATATCATGCGGAGCTCCTGTATCGGTATTTTCGAATGCTGGGCCCGAATTGCTTTGCTAAGCTCAATTCAGGGCCAGTGGACACTATAACAACTGCCATTCGATGACTCAATCCAGCAAGCAGACTCCGCTTCCGGCAGGCTATCGGCTCGCCGAGTACACGATTGTGCGCCAACTGTCGGTGGGTGGCTTCAGCGTTGTTTACCTGGCCTTGGATGATGACGATCGCAAGTTTGCCATCAAGGAATATCTGCCCCGCAATCTGGCGGAGCGCAAGCAGGATTGCGCGATAACGGTGCCGCACGAACTGGATCGCGACGCCTTCAACTTGGGGCTGAAATGCTTTTTTGAGGAGGGCCGGGTGCTATCGGGCATATCCCACCCGGCGGTGGTGAGGGTGAGCAACTTCTTCCGGGCGAACCAGACGGTCTACATGGTGATGGAGTATGCCGACGGCCGCTCGCTCGGGCGGGAGCTGGAGCTGGTTGGCGGGCGGATGGAGGAGAGGCTGATCCGCAAGTGGTTCGCCGCGCTGTTGTCAGGATTGCGCGAGGTGCATAGCCAGCGGCTGCTGCATCTGGACATCAAGCCGGCCAATATCTACCTGCGGCGCAGCGGCGTGCCCTTGCTGCTGGATTTCGGCGCCTCGCGGCAGACGCTGTCGCGCAAGGACAAGCACTTCGCCGCGATGTACACGCCGGGCTTTGCTGCGCCGGAGCAGTACGAGAAAGACCAGCCGCTGGGGCCATGGACCGATATTTACGGGATAGGCGCCTGCCTGTACGTCTGCATGGGAGGCGAGACGCCGCAGGCCGCCAGAGAGCGGCGAGAACAGGATTTGCTGGTGCCGGCCAGCCAGGCTTTCCGTTGCCAGTATTCACGCGAACTGACCACCTTGTGCGACCGTTGCCTGACCCTGGAGCCGAACCTGCGGCCGGCATCGGTGCTGGAGATTCAGAAGATACTGCAGCAGACGGAGTACAGCCAACCGGAGCGCCTGTCAGCGGGAGAGGGCAATCGTCTGGTGGGTTGGATAAAAGGCCTGGCCGGCGGCCGGCATAAAGAGGGACAGGAATGAAGCTTTCTATCTTTCAGGAAAGCCGGGTGGGGGGGCGCAGCTACAATCAGGACCGGTTGGCCATTGCGCATACTCAGGATACGGTGATGTTGGTGATGGCCGACGGCATGGGCGGACACATGCGCGGCGAAGTCGCCGCGCAGATCACGGTGGATCTGCTGTGCGAGTTGTTCTACCAGCAGGCGGCGCCGACGCTCAGCCATCCCAACCGTTTCCTGGTGAACGCCATCAGCTCGGTGCACCAGGTGATTCTGGAATACGCGACCGACCACCGGCTGCCCGACGTGCCCAGCACCACGGTGGTGGTGGCCATTTTGCAGCATGGCTATCTGTATTGGTGCCATGTCGGCGATTCCCGGCTGTATCTGCTGGACGGCGGCGGTCTGCGCCTGCGCTCGCGCGACCATTCCCAAGTGCAGCGGCTGATCGATCAGGGCCTGCTGACCGAGGAGGCCGCCAAAACCCATCCCGAGCGCAACAAGATCTACAACTGCCTGGGCGCGTCGAGCGAGCCGGACATCGACATCGGCGAGCGGCAGGATATCGGACCCGGCTGTTCCATCATGCTTTGTACCGACGGCTTGTGGTCGCAGGTGCAGGATGCGGAGCTGGAAAAGGTGTTCGCCGGCCGCAGCGTCAACCAGGTGATGCCGGCGTTGATCAATGTGGCCGAGCGGCGCGCGGGCAATGGCGGCGACAATTTGTCGGCGGTGGCGGTGACGCTGCTGGAGGACGACTTGGCGCTGGGCGAGCGCGACGACGTTTTGGACACGGAAAAGACGCCGCCGCAGAAGGCGGACAGGCTGATCGTGGAATCCAATCTGGCGACCATGCACCAGGAAATACTGGCCAGCCAGGTGGGCAAGGACAGCTGAGCGCGCGCGGCTGTTATAATCGCCACCGATATTTCTTCCTCCAAAGGCCATCATGCGACCTTCCGAACGTAGTGCCGACGCGATGCGCGTCGTGCGTCTGACCCGCTCCTACACCAAGCATGCCGAAGGTTCGGTGCTGGTGGAGTTCGGCGATACCAAGGTGATCTGCACCGCCAGCGTCGAGGAAACGGTGCCGTCTTTTCTCAAGGGCAAGGGACAGGGCTGGGTGACCGCCGAGTACGGCATGCTGCCGCGCTCCACCGGCAGCCGGATGCGCCGAGAGTCCGCCGCCGGCAAGCAATCCGGCCGCACCCAGGAGATCCAGCGCCTGATCGGCCGCTCGCTGCGCGCGGTGACGGATCTGGCCAAGCTGGGCGAGCGCCAGATCGTCATTGACTGCGACGTGATCCAGGCCGATGGCGGCACCCGCACCGCCAGCATCACCGGCGCCTATGTCGCGCTGGCCGACGCGATCCAGGGGTTGATCGACGCCGGCAAGCTGAGCGCCAACCCGCTGCGCGATCAGGTGGCGGCGGTGTCGGTGGGCGTGTACAAGGGCCTGCCAGTGCTGGATCTGGACTATCTGGAAGACTCGGACTGCGAAACCGACATGAACGTGGTGATGACCGGCAGCGGCCGCTTCGTCGAAGTGCAGGGCACAGCCGAGGGCGAGCCGTTCAGCGAGGAGGAGATGGCGGCGATGCTGGCGCTGGCGCGCAACGGCATTACCGAATTGCTGGAGCATCAGCGGCGGGCATTGAAAGCCTGAAACTAGCTGACTGACATCCGCTGGATGGAGAGAAGCCGCCTTTGGGCGGCTTTTTCATTTTTTGGCCGATTTGGCGATGAAGGCCTGCAGCGCCTGCTGGAACACCGGCGCGGACACGCTCATATTGTCTTCCAGCTTGCGGCGGGCGGCCGGCGGCGCCGAGCTTTGCACCGCGACGATGGTGGCCTGGCCCTTGGCGTCGATGACGAAGATCGGCGAGCCGCTATTGCCTTCCAGCGTGTCGCAGCGATGGGTGAGGCGGCCGTCGCCGCGCAGCGTGGTAGCCTTGCAGCCATGGTGGGCGCGCAGATGGCGCTGGTCGTCCACCGGGTAGCCGCCCTGGGTGATGGTCCAGTTCTGTCTGGCCAGCAGCGTTTTCAATGCCTGGGCGTCGCCGGAAAACACCGGCACCGTGCCCTGGCTGTTTCCCAGCGGCGTGGCCAGCCGCACGAAGGCGAAGTCGCGAGGCGCGATGCGCGGCGGGATGTATAGGCCGTCGCGTTTGCGGATCAGGCCTTTGAGGAAGGCTTTGTCCACCTGCACTTCCTTGATGCGGCTCAGCGCCGTGTATTCGTCGCCCCACAGGCCGACGGTGAAGCTGGTGGCGGGGTCGAAACGGCCCTTCTCGTCGACGAAGCAGTGGCCGGCGGTCAACACCACGTCCGGGGCGACCAGGGTGCCGGTGCAGATGGTGCGGGAACGGGTTTCCAGCTGGCCCACGCTGCGCCAGGGCGCGCGTTCGGGCTTTTCCAGCACGCGGTCGTCCTTGCCGAAGAACAGGATCTTATGCTCTTTGCTGAGCGGAGCGGATTGTGCGAGGGCGGGGATCAGGGCGAGGCAGAGGGCGATACGCGGCAGCTTCATCGTGGTGGCACCTGGAAATGGAAACGGGGCGCCGAAGCGCCCCGTGCAATGCTATGCCGCTGAGTGATCAGCCGGCGTCGGCACTGGAATTACTTGGCAGCGGAAGCGGCCTTCTTCTTACCGGCTTTCTTGGCCGGAGCGGAAGCTTCTTTCTTAGCAGCTTGAGCCTTTTGAGCGGCGGAAGCTTCTTTCTTGGCTACGTGCTTCTTGGCGTGCTTGTGGGCAGCCTTCTTAGCCGGAGCGGAAGCGTCGGCCTTAGCGGCTTGGGCTTTCTGAGCAGCGGAAGCTTCTTTCTTGGCAGCGTGCTTCTTAGCGTGGTGCTTGTGAGCCTTCTTGGCTTTCGGAGCGGAAGCGTCGGCCTTGGCGGCTTGGGCTTTCTGAGCGGAAGCTTCTTTCTTGGCTACGTGCTTCTTGGCCTTCTTGGCCTTCGGAGCGGAAGCGTCGGCCTTGGCGGCTTGGGCTTTTTGAGCAGCGGAAGCTTCTTTCTTGGCAGCGTGCTTCTTAGCGTGGTGCTTGTGAGCCTTCTTGGCCTTCGGAGCGGAAGCGTCGGCCTTAGCGGCTTGGGCTTTCTGAGCGGAGGCTTCTTTCTTGGCTACGTGCTTCTTGGCCTTCTTGGCTTTCGGAGCGGAAGCGTCGGCCTTGGCGGCTTGGGCTTTTTGAGCAGCGGAAGCTTCTTTCTTGGCAGCGTGCTTCTTAGCAGCGTGCTTGTGGGCCTTCTTGGCCTTCGGAGCGGAAGCGTCGGCCTTGGCGGCTTGAGCCTTCTGAGCGGAAGCGTCCTTCTTGGCTACGTGCTTCTTGGCCTTCTTGGCCTTCGGAGCGGAAGCGTCAGCCTTGGCGGCTTGAGCCTTTTGAGCGGAAGCTACTTTTTTCTTTTCGGCCTTCTTGGCCTTGTGGATTGCCGGAGCGGAAGCGGCGGCCTTTTCAGCGGCGAAGCCGTTAGCGGACACCAGGCTGAAAGCAGCGGTCAGGGCGAGCAGAGCCAGCTTTTTCATTTACGAAACTCCTAAGTTTCTTTCGATTGGGTTGAAACGGACCCGAAGAAGTCCTAATTCAGGGCGAATGCTATCGGTGGCAAGATGTAGCGTCTAGGGCAGGCATGTATCTCAATGTTACAAAATGTACATTAGGCTGTCGGCCAGCGAAGCAAAAAGCGCGCGCCGCCCATCGGCGAACTTTCCACCTTGATGCTGCCCCGGTGGGCGCGGGCGATGCCGGCGACGATGGCCAGCCCCAAGCCATGGCCGCCGGTCTTGCGGCCGCGGCTTTCATCCAGGCGGATGAAAGGGTCGAACACCCGCTCGCGGTCTTCCTCCGGGATGCCGGGGCCGTCATCGTCGACGATGATGCAGCATTGCTGCTTGTCGACCAGGATGTGGGTGGCGACGACGGCGTTGGCGTGGCGGCGGGCGTTGGACAGCAAGTTGTCCAGCGCGCGGGTGATCAGGTGTTCGTCGGCGGTGATGGTGAGCTCTTCGCCGGCCGGTTCTATCCAGTGGATTTCCTGTGCCAGCGCGGCCTGGCCGGCGATGCGGTCGCGCGCCCAGGGCAGCGCGTTGAAGCTGCTCAGCGTCAGCGGCGCCTCGGGGCGGTCCAGCCGGGCGTGGAACAACAGTTCCTCCACCAGCTTGTCGATGGCGGTGAGGTCGCGCTCGATGGCTTGCCGCTCCGGCGCTTCTTCATCGCCCTCCAGCAGCGCCAGCCGGTAGCGCAGCCGCGCCAACGGCGTGCGCAGCTCATGGGCGACAGCGTTGGTCAGCGTCTTCTTGCTGTTGATCAGCGCGCCGATATTGTCGGCCATGTGATTGAAGGCGACGCCGAGATGGTGGACGCCCGAATGCGGCGGCAGGTCGACGCGGGCGGACAGGTCGCCGTTGGCCAGCAGGCCGGCGGTGCGCTCCAGCGCCACCAGGTCGCGCCAGTGGGGACGCATCCACAGGAACACCGGAATCGCCAGCGACAGGCCCAAGAGACCCAGCAGCGCGTAGTCGAACCACTTGAGCCGGTGCAGGAAGAACAGGTAGCGCAGCGGGCCGGCCACCAGCAGGTAGTTGCTGTCCTGCAGCTTCTGCAGGAACAGGTATTTGTCCTCCAGCATCACGATTTCGCCGCGGTCGAGCGCCTCTCTCGATTCTTCATCGAGGATGTAGTTGCTCATCTTCTCCACCTTCACGCGGAAGGTGAAGCCGTAGTCGGCGTTGGCCAGGGTCTCGCTCCAGCGGTCTTCCGGCACGCCGCGCAGGTCGGCCTCGATCAGCGACAGCGTGGTGCGCAGCAGGTCAGCCAGATAACGTTCGCCGACGTCGTCGACCGCCTGCTTGTACACCACGCCGACCATCACCACCGCGACCAGGAAGCAGGCCATCAGCAGCAGGTAGAACTGGACGAAAAGGCGGCGCATTCGCGCTTACTCCCAGCCGGACAGCGAGAACAGGTAACCGCGGTTGCGCACGGTCTTGATGCGGAACGGCTCGCTGGGGTTGTCGCCCAGCTTCTTGCGCAGCCGCGAGATGGCGACGTCTATGCTGCGGTCCAGGCCGTCGTAATCGACGCCGCGCATTTCCTTCAGCAGCAGGTCGCGGTTCAGGGTTTCGCCGGCGTGGCTGGCCAGGAGCCACAGCAGGTCGAAGTCGGAGGTGGACAGCGGGATCTTTTCGCCGGCCAGCACCACGTCGCGGCTGACCGGATCGATCGACAGCTGGCCGAACACCGCCTTGCGCGAGCCCTTGGCCGGCTGCGCCTCGGCGGGCTGGGCCGGGCGCAGATTGCGCAGTTGCGCGCGCAGCCGGGCCACCAGCACCGATGGCGGCGTGGTTTTCAGGATGTAGTCGTTGGCGCCCAGCTCCAGGCCCAGGATCTGGTTCATGTCGCTGTCCAGCGAGGTCAGCATGATGATGGGGCCGTCGAACTTGGGCCGCAGCTCGCGGCAGATCGACAGGCCGTCCTTGCCCGGCAGCATGATGTCCAGCAGCACCATGTCCGGCGCTTCGCGGGCGATGGTGTCCAGCGCGGCGTCGCCGCGCGGTTCGATCACCACTTCCATTTCGTGGCGGGACAGGAAATCGCTGATCAGTTCGGCGAGGTCGGCGTCGTCTTCGACGAATACGATGCGATGGGTCATGCGGGTATCCATGCGGTTGATTGGCGGTTTGCCGGCAAGTATCTCGCGCCGGGGGCCGCGGCTCAAGTGCGGACAGCCGCTCAGGCGGGCTCCCGGCCGGGCAGAAACAGCGGATTGAAGCCGATGCGCGCGAAACCGGCCTCGCCGGCCAGCAGGTCCAGCGCCAGGCTGGCCAGGTCGTCGGCGCCGGCCTCCGCGCCGGCGTCCAGCGGCAGGGAAATCTGCTTGAGCGCGCCATGGCATTCGCCGCAGGCTTCCACTTCGCGCGCGCCGCGTTCCTGGTGGGGCTGCTGATGGTCGGGTGGGGCGGGGACATGGCCCTGCGCCGCCAGCGAGTAGTAATGCAGATCCCGGCTGTTGCCGCAGGCCAGGCAGCGCACCCGGCCCACCGGCCAGGCGTGGCTGCACATCGAGCACATCACGTAGCGCTGGGCGTGGCCGCTGTCGCCGCGCAGCAGCAGCGAGGCCAGCGGCAGGCCGCCGCAGCACGGGCAGCGCGTCTCCTGGCTTTGCGGCTCAGGCAGCGGCCGCTGCCGTATGCTGCGGGTGGCCTGAGCCTGCAACGCGGCGCCCAGCAGCGGCAGCGCGGCGAACAAGGGGCCATCGGCCGGATAGTCGCCATTGATCAGACGCTCGGCCAGCCGGCTGAGCGCGGCGGCGTCCAGCGCCAGCAAGGGCACCAACGCGGCCTGAACCGGGGCCGGAAGCTGCGGCTCCAGCGCCTGGGCCAGTTTCTCCAGCGCGGCGCGCGGATCAAGCCGGGACGCGTCGTGCAACGCTTGCTGCTGCTGGCCGATGGCGGCGCACAGCCGCAGAAAATCGGCCATCGCGTGGCCGTCGGCCAGTTGCAGCAGCCGCGCGGCGCGGCGGGCGAAGATGTCGGTCGGCGGCCGCAGCACGGCCAGGCTCATCAGCGGGGCGTCGCCGGCGCGGATCTGCTCGGCGGGGAGGATGGGTTGGGTGGGTGTCATGGTTGAGGTCTAGGTTTGATTTTGACTATGTTCATTAAAATGTAGGCTGCAGGGGGTTGTGTATGTGGGCAGAAAAGACGGCAACAGTGAGACCCGATTTCCCTTTCAGCTCGCGCCGACAAAGAAATGGCTGGCAAGGTTTTAAGACGCCGGTTGTTCGACGCGGCGCGACGGTAGCGCGTACTGCTGAGCGAATCGAAGCTTCGCACGCATGTAGTTCCGGCGGCTCCTTGCCAGCCGTTTTTTTGTCGGGGTTTCGCGGGCTGCAGGGGCGGCCTGGGATCGCCTCTGCGTGCGAATCTTCGATTCGCTCAGCGATGGGGCTGGCCGCTCAGCCCCTGGCCCGTCTGCCGGGCGGAACCGGCATCTACATATCGTCCGCGCAGCGGACACAAAGCCATCCAGTTCCAACATGCTATGCATCTATCCCCGACCCCTTCTCCGCAAGGGGAAAGGGACTTTGAAGGGCGTGAGCCGGTGTCTTTCCATTAAGCTTCGAAAGCTGGGGATAGAGGCACTACTTCTTCCCCGTCATTTCCTTATACCAGCCCGGATGGTGCTTCTTGGCCCAGGCATGGGTGACCACCCCCTCCACCATCGCCCGTATCGTGCCCTTCACCCACAGCGCGGCGTAGACGTGGACGATGATGCTGGCGATCAGAAGGGTGGCGGCCCAGGCATGCAGCAGCAGGGCGAGGCGGATCACCGGGATGGGGAAATAGCCGGAAAAGTACTGGCGCCAGGCGATCAGGCCGGTGACCAGCATGGCGGCCACGCACAGGGTCATGATCCAGAACATCGCCTTCTGGCCGCCGTTGTACTTGCCTACCTCCACCGTCTCATGGCCGCGCAGCACGTCCTTCACCGCCAACATCCACTTGATGTCCTGGCTGTTGATCAGGTTGCGCCGCCAGTAGCGGAAAAACTGGACGAAAAAGCCGACGAACATCAGCACGCCGACGAAGGGGTGCACCATGCGCGTAAGCTGCGGCGTGCCGAACACGCCGGTCAGCCAGAAGAAGGCCGGGTAGAACAGCGCCAGGCCGGACAGCGCCAGCAGCACGAAGCAGATGGCGACGATCCAGTGGTTGATCCGCTCGGCGACGCTGTAGCGTTGCAGCAGTTTTTCCTTCATCGCTTGTCCTCCTCGCGCGTTTCGCTTTCGTCTTCGCCGTCGGCGCGATTGGGGCCGACGCTGATGTAGTGCAGGAAGCCGAACAGGCCGGCGGCGGCGATGCCTATCGTCGCCAGCGGCTTGAGCAAGCCCTTCCACAACTGCACGGTGGGGCTGATCTCGGGGTTGTTCGGCAGGCCGGAATACTGCTCGGGCTTGTCGGCGTGGTGCAGCACGTACATCACGTGGGTGCCGCCGACGCCTTGCGGGTCGTACAGGCCGGCATGCTGATAACCGCGCCGTTGCAGGTCGGCCACCCGTTCCGCCGCCACTTCCTTCATGTCTTCCTTGGAGCCGAACTGGATGGCGCCGGTGGGACAGGTCTTGACGCAGGCAGGCTCCAGGCCGACGGCGACGCGGTCGGAGCACAGCGTGCACTTGTAGGCCTTGTTGTCTTCCTTGCTGATGCGTGGGATGTCGAACGGACAGCCGGCGATGCAGTAGCCGCAGCCTATGCAGTTTTCCTGGTGGAAATCGACGATGCCGTTGCTGTATTGCACGATGGCGCCCGGCGATGGACAGGCTTTCAGACAGCCCGGGTCGGCGCAGTGCATGCAGCCGTCCTTGCGGATCAGCCATTCCAGCTTGCCGTTGCTTTCCTCCTCGGCGAAGCGCATCACCGTCCAGGCCTTGGCGGACAGGTCGGTGGGATTGTCATAGACGCCGATGTTGTGGCCGACTTCCTCGCGGATGTCGTTCCATTCGGAACAGGCCACCTGGCAGGCCTTGCAGCCGATGCAGGTGGAGGTGTCGATCAGCTTGGCCACTTCCAGCGTCTGGCGGACCTTGGGGCTTTCGGTCGGGCTGGCGGAGCGGCGCTTGATATCCAATGATTGCAGTGGCATGGCGGCGGCTCCTTACAGTTTTTCCAGTTTGACCAGGAAGGCCTTGTACTCGGGCGTCTGGGTGTTGCAGTCGCCGACCGCGGGCGGCAGCGAGTTGGTCAGGTAGCCCGGCCGCGCCACGCCTTCCCAGCCCCAGTGCAGCGGGATGCCGATCTGGTGCACGGTCTGGCCGTTGACCTTCAGCGCCATCAGCCGCTTGGTGACCACCGCCTTGGCCTTGACGAAGCCGCGGTTGGAGCTGACCTTGACCATATCGCCCTGGGCGATGCCTTTTTCGCGGGCCAAGGCTTCGCCGATCTCGACGAACTGCTCGGGCTGGGCGATGGCGCTCAACAGCACCGACTTGGTCCAGAACTGGAAGTGCTCGGTCAGCCGGTAAGTGGTCCCGACGTAGGGGAAGTCTTTATGCGTGCCCAGCCGCTGCTTGTCGCTGTCGAACAGCCGCACCGCCGGGCTGGACACCACCTTGGGGTGCAGCGGATTGGTGCCGATCGGGCTTTCCATCGGCTCGTAGTGCTCGGGGAAGGGGCCGTCCACCAGCTTGTCGGCGCAGAACAGCCGGCCCACGCCCTCGGGGTTCATGATGAAGGGCATCATGCCGGAATCCGGCGCGGCGTCGGCCTTGAAGTCCGGCACGTCGCCGCCCACCCATTTGTCGCCGTTCCAGCTGATCAGCTTGCGCGCGGGGTCCCACGGCTTGCCGGACGGATCGCAGGAGGCGCGGTTGTACAGGATGCGGCGGTTGGCCGGCCACGACCACGACCAGCCCGGCGTGTTGCCGAGGCCGGTGTCGGTATTGTCGCGGCGCGCCATCTGGTTGCCGGCCTGAGGCCAGCAGCCGGAGAAGATCCAACAGGCGCAGGCGGTGCGGCCGTCGTCCTGCAGCACGGCGAAGCCGGGAATCTGCTCGCCCTTCTTCACCAAGGTCTTGCTGGGGTCGGCCGGGTCCGGCAGGTCGGCCAGCGCCTTGCCGTTCATCTCCATCGCCAGCTCGCTCGGCGTCGGAGCCTTCGGGTCGCGGTAGTTCCAGTTCACTTTCAGGATCGGTTCGGCCAGCTTGCCGCCTTCCTTGCGGTAGAGGTCGCGGATGGCGACGAACAATTCGCCGATGATCTCGTTGTCGCCTCTGGCTTCGCCCGGCGGCTGGGCGCCTTTCCAGTGCCATTGCAGCCAGCGCGCGGAGTTGACGATGGAGCCGTCCTCTTCGGCGAAACAGGTGGACGGCAGCCGGAACACCGTGGTCTGGATCTTGGCCGGGTCGACGTCGTGCGCCTCGCCGTGGTTTTGCCAGAAGGTGGAGGTCTCGGTGGCGATCGGGTCGATGATCACCATGTACTTGAGCTTGGAGAAGGCCTCGGTCACCTTGGCGGCGTCAGGGAAGCTGGCCAGCGGGTTGAAGCCCTGCACGATGAAGCCGTTCATCTTGCCCTGGTACATCAGCTCGGCCATGTGCAGCACGTCGTACATCTTGTCCCACTTGGGCAGCCAGTCGTAGCCCCAGTCGTTGTCCTTGCTCGCGTTGTCGCCCCACATCCATTTCATCAGGCTGACGAAGAACTTGGGCGTGTTGCTCCAGTAGTTGAACTGGTTCGCCTGCAGGGTCTTGGGCGTGGTCTTGGCGAGATAGGTGGCCAGGTCGGGATGGTCGGCTTCGCTCGGCAGCGTCAGGTAGCCGGGCAGGCTGGTGGACAAGAGGCCCAGGTCGGACAGGCCCTGGATGTTGGAGTGGCCGCGCAGCGCGTTGACGCCGCCGCCGGGCATGCCGATATTGCCGAGCAAGAGCTGGATCATCGCCATGGTGCGGATGTTCTGCGAGCCGGTGGTGTGCTGGGTCCAGCCCAGCGCGTACAGGATGGTGCCGGCCTTGTCGGGGCGGGCGGTCTCGCCCAGTTCCTTGCACACCTGCAAAAAGCCGTCCACCGGCGTGCCGCAGATGTTGTTGACCACTTCCGGCGTGTAGCGCGCGTAATGCTGCTTCAACAACTGCCAGACGCAGCGCGGGTGTTGCAGCGTGGGGTCGGTCTTGGCGTAGCCGTCGTCGCCCAGCTCATAGTTCCAGCTGCTCTTGTCGTACTTGCCCTTGGCGGCGTCGTAGCCGGAGAACAGGCCTTCGTCGAAGCGGTAGTCGTCGCGGACGATCAGCGCGGCGTTGGTGTAGGCCTTGACGTAGTCCCAGTGGATCTTGTCGTTCTTGATCAGCCAGTTGATCACGCCGCCCAGGAAGGCGATGTCGGAGCCGACGCGGATGGGGAGATACAGGTCGGACACCGAGGCGGTGCGGTTGTAGCGCGGATCGACCACGATCAGCCGCGTGCCGCGGGTCTTTTTCGCCTCGATCGCCCATTTGAAGCCCACTGGGTGGGCCTCGGCGGCGTTGCCGCCCATCACCAGGATGAAGTCGGCGTTCTTGATGTCCACCCAGCTGTTGGTCATCGCGCCGCGGCCGAAGGTGGAGGCCAGCGCCGACACTGTCGGACCGTGGCAGACGCGGGCCTGGGCGTCGGTGGCGACGATGCCCAGGCTGCGGATGAATTTCTGCGAGATGATGCCGGTTTCGTTGGAGCCGGCCGACGCGGTCAGCATCGCGGTGGACAGCCAGCGGTTGATCGGCACGCCGGCGGCGTTTTTTTCTGCGATATGCGCGTCGCGGTCGTCCTTCATCAGCCGGGCGATGCGGGAAATCGCCTCGTCCCAGCTGACGCGCTTCCACTCGCCGCTGCCGGCCTCGCGCACTTCGGGGTATTTCAGCCGCTTGGGGCTGTGGATGAAATCGAGCAGGCCGGCGCCCTTGGGACAGAGCGAGCCGCGGCTGACCGGATGGTCCGGATCGCCCTCGATATGGTAGATCTCGCCGTGCGTGTTCTTGGCGCCGTCGCCCAGTCCGTACAGGATCAGGCCGCAGCCGACGGAGCAGTAGGTACAGGTGTTGCGGGTTTCGCGCGCGCCCATCAGCTTGAACTGCCTCACTTCGGCCAAGGCCAACTGTGGCGCGAAGCCCATGGCGACCAGGCTGGATGCGCCCAGCTGCGCGGCGGTCAGCTTGAACAGCTGGCGTCGAGTGACTTGCATCGTCTTTCCTCCAGAGTACCCGCGCTACCGGAGGCGAACGGATAAACCAAATGGATTTTATTTATGAATCTTTATTCTTTTATGCTACTCCGATGAAGGGGTAATGACCACCTTATTGACATGGCTTTTGCGGGGCAAGCCGGAACCCAGGGCGGGGAGGCTGCGCGATGAACGGCGCGAATGGAACCAAACCGCTGCGGCAAACCGGCAGGCGGCGGGGCGATCCCCCGCCGGCCCGTCCTGTTATTTGTAGCAGTTTTATTGCTATTTGCAGTTTATTGATTAGAACTATTTATCGGGCGAATCGGCAAGCCAGCCTCCGCCCAGCGCCTTGAGCAGGCCGACGCTGGCTGTCAGCTGGCCGCCGCGCAGCTGCGCCAGCGTCCGTTGCGCCGCCAACTGACTCTGGCGAGAGGCCGCCAGCGCCAGCGCGCTGTCCAGGCCTTCGCGGTAGCGCAGCTGGCTGACGGCGTAAGCCTTGTCCTGGTTGCGCGCCGCCTCGTCCTGCTGGCGGCGCGCGGCGTCCAGTCCGTGCAAGGCGTTCAGCGCGTCCTGCGCCTCCTGCACCGCCTGCAGCACGGTCTGGCGATAACTGGCCAGCGCGGCGCGGTAGCCGGCCTCGGCGTAGTCGACGCCGGCGCGGGTCTTGCCGTTGTCGAACAAGGTTTGCGTCGCCTGCAGGCCGATGCCCCAGATCAGCGCCGGCGTGGAGAACAGATTGGCGAGGCTGGTCGATTCGTTGCCGATATAGGCCGGCGCCAGCGTCAGCTGCGGGAAGTAGGCTGTCTTGGCGACGCCGATCTGGGCATTGGCGGCGGCCATCGCCCGCTCGGCGGAAGCGATGTCGGGACGTCGCTGCAAGAGATCGCTGGGCGCGCCGGCCGGCAAAGCGGGCAAGGCGGCGGGCAGTTGTCCGGGAGCGAGCCGGAACGAGGCGGCCGGTACGCCGCTGAGCGTGGCCAGCAGGTCCTCGCCGGCGCGGCGCTGGTTGAGCAGCAATTCGCGCTGGGCCCGGTTGGCGGCCACGGAAGCCGCCTGCTGCGCTTCGTCGCCGGCGGAGGCCAGGCCCGCCCGGTGGCGGATGCGGGTCAGCTCCAGCACGCGCTGCTGAGCGTCCAGGATGCCGTCCAGCAGCCGGATTTCCTCGTCCTCTTGGCGCAGCTGCAGGTAGGCGCTGGCCAACTGGGCGGTCAGCAGCAGCTCGACGTTGGCGCGGTCGGCGGCAGCCTGCTCGGCGCCGGCGCGCGCGCTTTCGATGTCGCGCCGCACCCGGCCCAGCCAGTCGATCTCGTAGCTGACGCTGAGCATGGGTTTCAGATCGCTCTGCACCGTGCCGCTGTTGCCGGCGCCGTAGGCGGACTGGGGCCGATCGGCTGAGACGCGGCTGCGCGAGGCCGCCGCGCCCAGGCTGACGGCGGGCAACGCGGCGGCGCCGTGGACGCGGCTTTGCGCCTGGGCCTGGTCCAGCTTGGCCAGCGCCAGTTGCAGCGTCGGGCTGCGGGCCAGGGCGTCGGCCTCCAGCCGGTTCAAGTCCTCGTCGCCGAATATCCGCCACCAGTCGCGCTTGGGCAGAGCATCGGCGGGCGCGGCCGGCAGCCAGCCGGCGTCGCTTTTCCATTGCGCCGGCAATTCGCTGGCGGGGCGCTGGTAGTCGGGACCGACGGCGCAGCCGCTCAAGGCGGCGGCGATCAGCAGAGAGAGCGCGCGCATCGGCTTACTCTCCCTTGGCCGGGGCCACGACGCTGACCGGCTGGCCGTCGTTGATCGAATCCGGCGGATTGACGATCACTCGGTCGTTCGGCTTCAGGCCGGCGCGGATTTCCACTTCGTGGCCGTAGTCGGTGCCGACGGCCACCGCTTGCAGATGGACCTTGCCGTCGGCGCCGGCCAGCGCCACCCGGCTGCCCTTGGCGCCGAACTGTAGGGTGTTGGTGGGCAGGGTCAGGCTGTCGCCGGCGGGCAGCTTGAACGAGGCGTCGACATACTGGCCGGGCATCAGGCCGTGGTCGGCGTTGGCCACCGTCACCTCCACCTGCAGCGTGCGGGTGGCCGGGTCGATGGCGCCGGCGGTGCGCGCCACCTTGCCTTTGACCGGCTGGCCTGGCGCTTCCTGGCGTACGATGTCCACGGTCTGGCCGACGCGGATGGCGGCCGCGCGCGATTGCGGCACGTAGGCGTACAGATGCAGCTTGTCGATCTGCGCGGTGGCGAACAGCGCCTGCGCGCTGCCGCCGTTGCCGGCGTTGACCAGGCTGCCGGTGTCGATGTTGCGGCGGGTGACGATGCCGTCGAACGGCGCGACGACGCGGGCGAAGTCCTGCTGGTCGCGCAGCCGCTTCAACTCGGCCTCGGTCTGCCGGTAGGCGGCCTGCTTCTCGTCGAATTCCTGCTGCGACACCGCGTCCTGCGCGCGCAGCGCCTTCCAGCGCAGGTAGGCGGTTTTGGCCAGGCCGAAATTGGCTTGGGCTTCCTGCACCTGCTTGTCGATGTCGGGGATGTCCAGCTCGGCCAGCAGCTCGCCCTTCCTCACTGGCTGGCCGATGTCCTTGTACCAGCGTTTGATGTAGCCGTTGGTGCGGGCGTAGATCTGCGCCTCGGCCATGCCTTGCAGCGTGGCGGGCAGTGTCAGCATGGCTTCGCCGTGCCCCTGGCGCGGCGTGACCACGCTGACGGTGAGCACCGCGTGGCGGGCGGCTTCGCGGGCCAGCGTCTCGGCGTCGGCGTGGCGGACCAGCAGCGTGCGGCCAAGGCCGATCAGCAGCAGCGCGACGGCGACGATGGCGGCGACGCGCGCCTTGCGCACCACCGCGCCGCGGCGGGTGTGGTGCAGGTGGAGTTCGGGCAGGCCCTGGCGGTCATGGCGTGGGTCGGTCATTTCAAGCGTCCTGTGCGGGAGCCGCGGGGGCATCGGCCGCGTGTTGTTTGCGTTGCGCCAGGTAGCGGTGGAAGCTGGCGAACACCACCGGTACGAACAGCAGGGTGGATAGGGTGGCGAACAGAAGGCCGCCGATCACGGCGCGGCCGAGCGGGGCGTTCTGCTCCGAGCCTTCGCCGATGCCGATGGCCATCGGGATCATGCCGATGATCATCGCCAGCGCCGTCATCAGCACCGGCCGCAGCCGGGTGGCGCCGGCCTCCAGCGCCGCCGACAGCGGCGGCAGGCCGTCCTGCAGCCGATGCCGAGCGAACGACACCACCAGGATGCTGTTGGCGGTGGCCACGCCCATGGTCATGATGGCGCCGGTCAGCGCCGGCACCGACAGATCGGTGCCGGTGACGATCAGCATCCAGGCGATGCCGGCCAGCGCCGCCGGCAGCGCGCTGATGATGATGAAGGGGTCCAGCCAGGACTGGAAATTCACCACGATCAGCAGGTAGACCAGCACGATGGCGCCGAGAATGCCGACGCCGAGGCCGATGTAGGACGAGCGCATCGTCTCCACCTGGCCGCGCAGCGCGACATGGCTGCCTTTGGGCAGATGAGCCTCTTCCTCGTTGATCACCTTCTGGATGGCCGAGGCCACCGAGCCCAGGTCGCGGCCGCGCGCGCTGGCGTAGATGTCGATAGACGGCAGGATGTTGTAGCGGGTGACGATGGCGGCTTCGCGGCCCGGGCTGGTTTGCACCAGATTGCCCAGCGTCTGCTCGCCGGCGCCGCGGCTGCCCGGCGCGTTGATCGGCAGCTGCAGCAGTTGGTCCATGCTGCCGATCCGGTACTGCGGCGCCTGCGCCTGCAGATTGTAGACGATGCTGTTGGCCGGATTGAGCCAGAACGCCGGCTGGGTCTGCTGGCTGCCGGATAGCGGCAGCAGCAGGTTCTGTGCGACGTCGAACGGCGCGATGCCCATGCCCTGCAAACGGGCGCGGTCCATGTTCAGCTTGATTGCCGGCGCGTCCAGCCGCTGGTGCACATGGACGTCGGCGGCGCCGGGAATCGCCTTGATCCGGGAGAGCAGGCGGCCGGCGAAAGCGGCGTTGTCGGCGTAGTTCTTGCCGAAAATCTGCACGTCGATGGCAGCCGGCGAGCCGAAATTCAGGATCTGGGTGATGATGTCGGCGGGCTGGAAGAAGAATTCCACGCCGGGGAAGCGGCGCTCCAACCTGGCCGGCAGCGCGGCGATGTAGTCGGCGCTCGGCTGGTGGCCGGGTTTCAGCGAGATCAGCACGTCGGTATCCAGCGTGCCGATGGTGCCGGAGTTGCTGTACGACAGGTTGATGCCGCTATAGGGCAGGCCGATGTTGTCGATGATGGAGTCCAGCTCGCCCGGCGGGATCGCCTTGCGGATCTCGGCGTCCACCTGGTCGGCCAGAACGGCGGTGTCCTCGATCCGGGTGCCGGTGGGCGCGCGCACGTGCAGCTTGATCTGGCCGGTGTCCACCTCGGGGAACAGGTCGCGGCCCAGCAGCAGATACAAGCCGCAGGAGGCCAGGCAGAAGCCGAGAAAGACCGAGATGAAGCCCTTGCGGTGCGTCAGCAGGTGGCTGAGCAGGTGCACGTAGAGTTCGCGCAGCCGTTCGAAGCGGGCGTTGAAGCCCTGGTGCACGCGATGTATCCACGCCGACACGCGGCCGTCGTGGTGGCGATGGCCCATCAGCAGCAGCGCCAGCGTCGGCACCAGCGTCCGCGACAGCACGTAGGAGGCCAGCATCGCGAACACCACCGCCTCGGCCATCGGCACGAACAGGTAGCGCGCCACGCCTTCCAGGAAGAACATCGGCACGAATACGATGCAGATGCACAGCGTGGAGACGAAGGCTGGAATGGCGATCTCGCCGGCGCCGTCCAGAATGGCGGTGTACAGCGGCGAGCCCATGTGCAGATGGCGCTCGATGTTCTCGATGGTCACCGTGGCGTCGTCCACCAGGATCCCCACCGCCAGCGCCAGGCCGCCCAGCGTCATCACATTGATGGTTTCGCCTATCATGTGCAGCGCGACGATGGACGAGAAGATCGACAGCGGGATGGAGACGGCGATGATGGAGGTGGTGCGCCAGTTGCCGAGGAACAGCAGCAGCATCACCGCGGTCAGCACCGCGGCCACCAGCGCTTCGTGGATCACGCCCTCCACCGCCGTCTTGACGAAGATGGACTGGTCGGCCAGCAGGCTGACGCGCAGGTCCTTGGGCAGCAGCGGCAGCAGGCCGGGCAGTTTGTCCTTCAGATGGTTGACCACGTCCAGCGTCGACGCGCCGCCGTTCTTGTAGATGGACATCATCAGGCCGCGCTGGCCGTTCTGCTTGACGATATTGGTCTGCGGCGAGAAGCCGTCGCGCACGTGCGCCACTTCGCGCAGGAAGACCGTGGCGCCGTTGGCCGACCGCACCGGGATGTCGTTCAGCCCGGCGATGGTGTCCGGCGAGCCGTTCAGCTCGACGTTGTACTCGGTGCCGCCGATCTTGGCGGTGCCGGACGGCAGCGCCAGGTTCTGGCTGTTGACCGCGTTGATCACGTCGGCCGGCGTCAGGCCCTTGGCGGCGATGGCGCGGGTGTCCAGGTCCACCGACAGCAGCCTCACCTTGCCGCCGTAGGGGTAGGGAATGGCGATGCCGGGTATCGTCACCAGCTGGGGCCTGAGCGTGTTGATGGCGGCGTCGAACACGTCCTGTTCCGACATCGATTTGCTGGCCATGCCTATCTGGATCACCGGCACGCTGGAGGCGGTGTATTTGATGACCAGCGGCGGCGTGGCGCCGGGCGGCATCTGCTTGACCACCGCTTGCGACACCGACACCACTTGGGCGATGGCGGTCTGGATGTTGACGTTGGGCTGGAAGAAGATCTTGATGATGGCGATGCCGGCCAGCGACTGCGACTCAATATGCTCGATGTCGTTGACGGTGGTGGTCAGCACCCGCTCATGGGTCTGGGTGATGCGGTCGGCCATCTGCTGCGGCGCCAGGCCGCCGTAGCCCCAGATCACGCTGATCACCGGGATGTCGATTTCCGGCAGCACGTCGACCGGCGTGCGCATGATCGCCAGCGGGGTGGCCAGCAGGATGACGATGGCCATCACGATGAAGGTATAGGGCCGTTTCAGGGCCGTTTCGACGATCCACATATTGGACGGTGCGTCCTCTCTTCAGATTGCCGCGCCCGGGCGGCGGATTTCCGGCGCGAAGGTCCCGGTCCGGGCGGCTCGGCGGCGCGGTTGTTGCGATCCGAGCCATGCCTTGTTGCAGCTTATGCCAGCTTGAAGGCGTTCTGTGGGCGGATCGTGCTTGGTTGCGATCGGGTTTTGTTAATGAGTGATGCGAGGCCGACGCGCGCAGCGCGCTGGCATATTCGCCGCGTTCAAGCAGGATTAACTGGCCAAGCAGCCATGGCGTTGACACTTTTCGGCCGGGTAGTAAAAAAATAATCTACTTTACTATTTTAGCCAGTAGAAACCCCGCCGCGCGCAGAGCGGGGCGGGGTTGGAGACGGGGGAAAGCGCGCTCAGGCGTGGTGCTTGCGCGCGTAGCTGTTGAGCGAAACCACCCGGGTCTTGCCGATGCGGTGGCGGTAGATCTCGCGCAGGTAGCACACCGCTTTCTGCACGTGCTCGCGGGTCAGCCGGATGTCGTTGATCGACACGAATTTCTTGCTGTCGCGGATCAGCTCGCGGTACTTCTTCTCGTACATCGGCTTGATCGCGAACCAGTTGGTGTCGAGGATCTTGGCCGGGTTCTCGTACTCGTTCAACAAGCGCTCCAGCACCGTCTCGTCGAAGGTGTCGGCGGTGATCAGGTCCAGGATCACGTTGTCCAGGCTGTCGTCGAAGCGGTGGTTGCCGTGGGCGAAGCAGCGCTTGATGTAGGCGACGATCAGCGTCAGGAAGTCGTCGCTCAGGCAGGGGCTCTTGGCCACCAGCGTGGTCAGCGACAGGTTGGTGGACGCGCCGATCACCAGCGCGTAGCGCTTCAGCGTGGTGCTGGGGAACAGGTCGTTCAGGTGGCGCTTCAGCCGGTTCAGGTCCAGGTAGGACAGCTTGTAGCCTTTGGGCAGCGACAGGATGGCCACTACCGACGAGCAGTTCTGGAAGAAGAACAGCTGGTTCAGCTTGTCCGCCGAGTAGCCGGACTGCTTGTAGTCGGCCAGCGCCGCGCGATAGTTGGCTGATTCGATCGGCAGCAGGCTGATGCCCTCTATCGCCTGGGTCTGCTGGTTGAAGTGCGGCAGGTCGATCGAACGGTAGAACAGGTCGTCGATGTCCAGTTTGTTGACGAAGCCGTCCGAGCCCAGCGGATCGGACACCACCGATTCGGCGTAAGCCACCGCCACCGGGCCGGCCAGGCTCATGAACAGGTCGTTGGCGTCCAGCCGTATCGTCTCGCCCATGTCGATGCCGGCGCGCAGGAAGTAGTTCTCGTCGTAGTCGCTGGTGACGGCCTGCGCGGTCAGGATGTTGAAGATTTGCTGCGAGATGTACTGGTTGGCGTGGCGCTCCATCGCGTTGACGTCGAGATGCTCGATGTTGCCGCCTTCGCTCTCCTCGGCGTAGCGCATGATGTCGTTGGAGATCAGCATCATCGCGTTCCACGGCCGGATGCGGCGCATCACGCTCTCGGCGCCGGCCTCTTCGTTGTCGAAGTTGTAGGAGAAGTCCCACTCCTCGGACAGGTATTTGCACAGCAGCCGGCCGGCGTTGATGTGCAGCGCTTCCGAGCCCTCGGCGTGCTGGCCGGAGATGTTGGGCAGGATGCAGATGCCGCTGGTGAAGATGGGCTCGAACACGAAGCCGTAGTCGTCGCCCTGATCCCCCTTGCCCTCGTTGCGGGTTTCGAAGGTCTTGCTCATGTAGGCGTACTGCTGGGCCAGGCCGAACTCGGACGCCATGCCCGAGCCGGTGCCGCCGCCCGCGCTGAAGATGTAGAAATACAGCCGCGACTGGTTGGCCTTGATGCCGCAGGAGTCCACCAGGTAGGAGTGGATCAGCGTCCAGTCCGGGTCGGAGAAGCTCAGCGTGTCCTTGTTGAGGATGATCTTGGCCAGGTACTGGCCCAGGATGGGCGCATTGCCGGCGCCGCCGGCGTGGACCTCGGCCAGGTCCATGATCTTCAGCTTGTTGTAGTTGTTGATGAAGTCTCCCTGCTCGCCGCGGCGGGAGAAGCGGATGCGGCCCTTGATGTCCTTGTCCAGGTCGCCCAGCATCACCATCGGCTCGATCAGGAAGGCCGGCTTGGCCTCCTTGTGCTGCGACAGCAGGTTGCGGCGTATCCAGCGCCGCGGCCGTTGCTCCTGCTCGGGCGCGCTCTTGTCGTCCTGGTTGAACTCGTTCAGGTAGAACTTGCGCGCGTTGTACACCAGGGTGGCCACGTCCAGCGCGATATTGGAGCCGCAACGGCCCAGGCCGATCAGGCAGACCGAGGGGAAGGGCTTTTCCGGCGGGCCGATCTGGCCGTCTTCGGCATCGCGGGTGAAGGCCATGCCGCGCAGCGTGTCCAGATGCTGCAGGATGCGGTTGGTGTCGTGCTCGATGAAGTATTGATACAACCCGTTCTGGCCGCGTTCGTTGAGGTTGAGCAACTGGCGCGTGGTGGCTGCCTGCGGGGTGGCGGGAGCCGGCTCGTCGGGGGTTGTCGGGGGATTCGAGGACTGGTCGTACATAGATTGCATGATCATCCATTCTCTCTTCAAGGTTACCCTTGGTACGGGCGGTCGGGCCGGAGCGGCCGGCCGTTCCTGTCAGCAGCGTGCTTATGGTGTTTTGGTGTTATTCACATTCCATTGTCAGGTCCAATTGGCATTTTGACCACTAAATTCTGTGTAATGGATGGTGGGGGAAAGGCAAGGTGCGGCTAACTTGCCGCAATGGCGGGGCGTTGACGGGGGGCGGAAAGAAAAACGCCGCCCGGGAGGGCGGCGCGGAGGGATGCGGCGTGGATGGCGGTCAGATGCGGCGCGCCAGTTCCTCGGCCTTGCCCAGGTAGTTGGACGGGGTCAGCTCCAGCAGGCTGGCCTTGACCGCGTCCGGCAGCTCCAGGCTGCGGATGAAGGCGTGCAGCGTTTCGCGGGTGATGCCGCCCTTGCCGCGGGTCAGCTCTTTCAGCTGCTCGTACGGATTGGCGATGCCGTAGCGGCGCATCACGGTTTGCACCGGCTCGGCCAGCAGCTCCCAGGCGGCGTCCAGTTCGGAGGCGATCAGGGCCGGATTGATCTCCAGCTTGTTCAGGCCCTTCAGGCAGGACTTCAGACCCAGGATGGTGTAGCCGAAGCCGACGCCCATATTGCGCAGCACGGTGGAGTCGGTCAGGTCGCGCTGCCAGCGGGAGATCGGCAGCTTCTCCGCCAGGTGGCCCATGATGGCGTTGGCCATGCCCAGATTGCCTTCGGAGTTTTCGAAGTCGATCGGGTTGACCTTGTGCGGCATGGTGGAGCTGCCCACTTCGTCCTTCTTCACCTTCTGCTTGAAGTAGCCAAGCGAGATGTAGCCCCAGATGTCGCGGTTCAGGTCGATCAGGATGGTGTTGACGCGCATCGCCACCTGGTACAGCTCGGCCATGTAGTCGTGCGGCTCGATCTGGATGGTGTACGGATTGAAGGTGATGCCGAGGCCGGTGACGAAGCGGCCGCACAGGCTTTCCCAGTCGATGTCCGGATAGGCGGCCAGGTGGGCGTTGTAGTTGCCGACCGCGCCGTTGATCTTGCCCAGGATTTCCTGGTGCACCAGCTGCTCGCGCTGGCGCTTCAGGCGGTAGACGGCGTTGGCCAGTTCCTTGCCCATCGTCGACGGCGTGGCCGGCTGGCCGTGGGTGCGGCACATCATCGGCACGTCGGCCAGTTCATGCGACAGCTTTTGCAGCTTGTGGATCACCTCGTCCAGCATCGGCAGCAGCACGGTGTTGCGCGCGGTCTTCAGCATCAGCGCGTGGCTGAGGTTGTTGATGTCCTCGGAGGTGCAGGCGAAGTGGATGAACTCGCTGGCGGCCATCACTTCCGGATTGCCGGACAGGCGCTCCTTCAGCCAGTATTCGATAGCCTTGACGTCGTGGTTGGTGCGGACTTCGATCGCCTTCACCTCTTCGCCGTGCTCGACGCTGAAGTTGGCGATCACGTCGTCGATCTCGCGGATGGTGGCGTCGGAGAACGGCTTGACCTCTTCGATGCCCGGCTCGGCGGCCAGCATCTTCAGCCATTCCAGTTCCACCTTGACGCGGCACTTCATCAAGCCGAATTCGGAGAACAGGTTGCGCAGGCCTTCCACTTGGGCGGCGTAGCGGCCATCCAGCGGGGAGAGGGCGGTCAACGTAGTCAGATTCATGCTGAGTATTTCCAAACGTGGTTTGCCAAACTGCGGCGGGTTGCTAGTACAGATTCGTTTCAGGCCGCGTTGTCCGCCAGCCTGCGCCTGAGGCCGGCGGCCAACAGGCCGGCCGCTTCGGGGCGGAAGCGGAAGAACAGCTCGGGCTCTATCATTTCCAGCTCCATGACGGCGAGGCGGCCTTGTCCGTCGCGGACCAGATCGACGCGCGCGTACAGCACGTCGAACGGCGCCGCGCGCACGGCGGCTTCGGCGAAGGCGATTTCCTCGGCGCTGGCCTGGTGCGGGTGCACGCTGCCGCCGTGGTCGTCCTGCACGCGGAAGTCGCCGGGCTTGGGCGTCTTGCGTATCGCGTGGCTGTAGCGGCCGTCCACCACCATCAGCGACAGCTCGCCTTGTTCCAGCACCTGGCGCTGGAAGGGCTGCAGCAGCATCGCTTCGCGTTCGATCAAATCGCCGAAAGCGCACTCCAGGCGCTGGCTGTCGCCGGCGTCGAAACGGTAGGTGTGGCGGGCATTGCCGGACACCGCCGGCTTGAGGATCAGCTCATTCCAGCCGCTGGTGTCGGCCAGTTGCGCCAGGGTGCGCCGCTCGCCTTTTTCAATGTAGAGGGTGGGCACCACGGCCACGCCCTTATTTTGCAGTTCGACGAGGTAGCGCTTGTCCAGATTCCAGCGGATCAGTTCGGCGGCGTTGAACAGCCGGCATTGCCGGGACGCGCGCGACAGCCAGGGCGAGAATTCGCCGAAGCGCTCGAAATAGTCCCAAGTGGTGCGGAACAGCAGCGAGCGTGCCTGGCGCCAGTCGAAACCGGCGTCGTCCCAGGCGAGGCGGCAAACTGTCAGGCCGGCGTCGCGCAGCGCGTCCAGCACCAAGCCATCCTCATGATGCACCTGGCGGCTGTACCAGTCCTCAGGCTTATGTTCCAGCTGGCGGCTGTCTGTCAGCACCGCGACGTCGAACAACATGTCTTTATCTCAAAAGAAACGGGCGACTGGCGCCCGTTTGTTTCCGCTTACATGCCGGGCATCATGCCCTTCATGCCTCGCATCATCTTCATCATCCCGCCCTTGGACGAGAACTGCTTCATCATCTTCTGCATCTGCTCGAACTGGTTCAGCAGGCGGTTCACCTCCTGCACCGTGACGCCGGAGCCGGCGGCGATGCGGCGCTTGCGGCTGGCCTTGAGCAGTTCCGGCTTGCGGCGCTCTTCCATGGTCATCGAGTTGATGATGCCCTCGACGCGGCGCATCGACTTCTCCGCCTCGGCACCCTGGACGCCCTTGGCCATCTCGCCCAGCTGGCCTGGCATTTTTTCCAGCAGGTTGGCCATGCCGCCCATCTTCTTCATCTGCTGCATCTGGGCCTTGAAGTCCTCGAGGTCGAAGCCCTTGCCGGACTTCAACTTCTTGGCCATCGCTTCGGCTTCCTTCTGATCGATGCCCTTCTGGACTTCCTCGATCAGGGACAGCACGTCGCCCATGCCCAGGATGCGGCTGGCGATGCGGTCAGGATGGAATGGCTCGATGCCGGAGACCTTCTCGCCGACGCCGATGAACTTGATCGGCTTGCCGGTGACGTGGCGCACCGACAGCGCCGCGCCGCCCCGCGAATCGCCGTCCATCTTGGTCAGCACCACGCCGGTCAGCGGCAGCGCCTCGTTGAAGGCCTTGGCGGTGTTGACCGCGTCCTGGCCCTGCATCGCGTCGACGACGAACAGCGTTTCCACCGGGTTGATCGCGGCGTGCAGCGCCTTGATCTCCTCCATCATCGCTTCGTCGATGGCGAGGCGGCCGGCGGTGTCCACCAGCAGCACGTCGAAGAAATGGCGGCGGGCGTGGTCGATCGCGGCGCGGGCGATGTCGACCGGCTTTTGCGACGCCTCGGACGGGAACCATTCAACGCCCACTTGCGAGGCCAGCAGCTTCAGCTGCTCGATGGCGGCCGGACGGTAGACGTCGGCGGACACCACCAGCACCTTCTTCTTCTGGGTTTCCTTCAGCCTTTTGGCCAGCTTGCCGACGGTGGTGGTCTTGCCGGCGCCCTGCAGGCCGGCCATCAACACGATGGCGGGCGGCACGGCGGCCAGGTCGAGCTCGTCGTTCTTCTCGCCCATCAGCTTGACGAGCTCTTCGTTCACCACGCCCACCAGCGCTTGGCCCGGGGTCAGGCTGCCCATCACGTCCTGGCCCAGCGCGCGCTCTTTCACCTGGGCGATGAAGGTCTTGATGACGGGCAGCGCCACGTCGGCTTCCAAGAGCGCCATGCGCACTTCGCGCATCGCGTCCTGGATGTTGGATTCGGTCAGCCGCGCGTTGCCGCGCAGGGTTTTCATCACGCCGGACAGGCGGCTGGTCAAGTTGTCTAGCATGGTGCTGTCCTTACTCTCTGCCAACGAACGGCAGCTTGGTGTAGACTTTCAAATCCATCGATTTTACCACGAGCCGCCCGGGCCGCGCCCGGATTTGATCACATACCTAATATGACCAGCCTACTGCTCGTTCTGTCCCTGCTCCTGATCCTGTCCTACGGGGCCTTCACCTGGCATTACCTGGCCAACTGGAAAGGCGCGGCGCGCTGGCCGCGCAATCCGCGGCTGGAGCACAGCCTGCTGGGGCTGTTGCTGCTGGTGCAGGCCTTCGTCGTCGTGGCGCCGCTGAGTACCAGCGGCGGCCTGTCGCTGGGCGTGGGCCACGCGCTGAGCGTGGTGGTGTGGATCATGCTGCTGATCTACTGGACCTGCAGCTTCTTCTACAAGGTTGAAGGCCTGCAGCTGTTCATGATGCCGCTGGCCATGGCCGCGCTGGCCTTCGCCATCGCCTTCCCGGGCCGGCACATGGTCAGCGACCTGTCCAATCCCGCCTTCGTGCTGCACATCCTGGTGTCCATGCTGGCCTACAGCCTGTTCGCGATCGGCGCATTGATCGCGGTGCTGATGCTGATCCTGGAGCGTGCGCTGCACCACCGGCGGGTGTCGATGCTGGCCAAGCAGCTGCCGCCGCTTTTGACGCTGGAAAAGATGATGTTCCAGGTGATCGCCGTCGGTTTCCTGCTGCTGACGCTGACGCTGCTGACCGGCGTGCTGTTTTCCGAGGAAGTGTTCGGCCAGGCCGCCGCGCTGACCCACAAGACGGTGTTCGGCGTGATTTCGTGGCTGATTTTCGCCGGCCTCCTGGTGGGGCGCCGCCTCAAGGGTTGGCGCGGCAAGGTGGCGATACGCTGGGCGCTGGCCGGTTTCCTGTCATTGATGCTGGCATACGTGGGCAGCAAGGTGGTCTTAGAATTGATCCTGCAGCGCGGGTGAGTCCGCTCGCCTCGCGCTGACGCATACCAATACATTTCACGACTGCACTTTCATTAGGAGCTTGCCATGAAGAAGCTGTTCGCTGTCTTTGCCGGTTTGCTGTTGCTGTGCAATCTCGCCTGGGCCGCCGTCAATCTGAACACCGCGACGCCGCAACAACTGGAAGCCTTGAAGGGCATTGGCCCGGCCAAAGCCAAGGCCATTGTCGATTACCGGACCAAAAACGGCCCGTTCAAGACTGTCGACGATCTGAAGAAGGTTTCTGGCATCGGGGACAAGACGCTGGAAAGCCTGCGCAAGGAAGTCACCGTCGGCGGCGCCGCGCCGGCCGCTAAGCCCGCCGCCGCGAACGCGAAGCCGGTAGCTGCCAAGCCCGCCGCCAAGTAAGCGCCTGCCGGCCAGAGCCGGCGCCGCATTTAAACCGCCATGCCGTTCTGGATGGCGGTTTTTCATTTTCGCGGATTTTCTTAATTTGCCGATTTGATTGATGCGGGGAGTTCTTTGTTGCTAATTGGCAACAATGTGACGGTTTTGTTGTTTTTGCGCGTCTTCTTGGCGCTGTGCGGGCGGTGACAAGTATTTTGTAAACAAGTAGATAGCACTGTCCTGTTGTTTTTTTGCTGATTTTTACCTGTCATGACGGGGCTGTCTTTGTTTTTTTGCAACGCCAGTCTTATATTGGCTACAGCGATCGACGGAACATACCGTCGGCACATAAATGTCCAGGCAAACGGTTTCGCCGGGAAGCCCACAGGACAAAATCAACTGACTTGAAAGGATTTGCAATGAACAAGAAGCTCATCGCTTTGGCGTTGGCTGCCCTGCCTGCGGCGGCCATGGCCGACGTGACCCTCTACGGCCAGATCCGTGGAGGTTACGAATACAACAAAACCTATAGTTCCACTCTGAGCAAGGATGCCAACGGCAAGCCGCAAGGCAGCTCCGAGGTCAACGACTGGACTTCGCGCCTGGGCTTCAAGGGCGGCGAGGACCTGGGGAATGGCCTGAAGGCGATCTGGCAGGTGGAAAGCGCCATCAGCGTGGATGGCACCAATTCGACCGGCTTTGGCACCCGCGATACCTTCGTAGGTCTGGCTGGTGACGGATGGGGGCAGATTCGTCTGGGCAAGCTGTCCAACTACCCTAATCTGGATATGGAGCAAGTCGATCCCGGCTATTACAGCACCCAAAGCGTAGGCGGCCTCGGCATGTTCACTCGTCTGGATGGCCGCGTGAACAACGCTATTCGCTATGACAGCCCGAACTGGTATGGCTTTAGCTACATGGCTTTGTGGGGCTTCGATGAGGCTCGGGTAACGGGCTTGGATGGGTCGCGCGCCAACCAGCAGTTCGTCAACATCGGCCTCAGCTATGAAAACGCGGGCTACTTCGGCAAATACAGCTTTGCTAGTTGGGGCGATGCGTCCAATGTCGCGGGTAGCAACAAAGACTGGCATCGTCTGGAGGCGGGTTATAACGCCAATAATATTTATTTGGCGTTTGGCTACCAGCAAATCCAAGGTTATGGTTTTGGCTCGTTCTATAATGGCACTTTGGGGACTTTGGCTAATAATGCTGCTGTCGCTGGGCTTGTTGCCGCGGGTAATAGCGCTGCAGCCTCGCAGCTGGCAGTCAATACTTCGAAGTTGAAGACCAAAGAATTGGCATTGACCGGGGGCTATACCTTTGGTGCGTTCACGCCTTATCTGTCCTATGCCAAGGGTTATAACGCGACTCTGGGCGGCTCCACCATCAACGATTCCGGTTATGACCAGTTCGTGCTGAGCCTGGATTACGCGTTGTCGAAGCGTACCGATGTGTATACCTCCTATGGCCACGTGAAGTGGAAGTATCCTGGTACGGATAACGAAAGCTCCTTCGGTCTGGGTCTGATTCACCGCTTCTAAGCCGAGATTCGTTTCATTTCGAAAAAGAGCTGCTTCGGCAGCTCTTTTTTTGTCCGCTAGGCTTGAAAAGCCTGATCGACAGGGATTTGCCGGTGCGATTCACATATAATAGCGTCACAGCCTATACCTGATCACGACCGCAAGGTCCGAACCGGATCGATTTCGCTTATGGAAGCTACGGCAGGGATTTCCGGCCTGGGCAGGGCCCTGGTCCAGCACAATATGCTGTTGCAGCAGGATGCGGACGCCATTTCGAAACAGGCGATAACTTCCCATCTCAGCTTTGTCGAGCAGCTGATCCAGAGCAAGAAGATGGCCGCGCGCGACATCGCGATGTTTTCATCCAGAGTGTTCGGCTATCCGCTGCTGGATCTGGCTTCGCTGGATACCGACCAACTACCCAAGGGGCTGGTGGACGACGAGGTGATCGCCAGCCGCCGGCTGCTGCCGCTGCTCAAGCGCGGCAACAAGCTTTACATCGGCACTTCCGATCCCACCCAGACCTCCGCCTACCATGCGATCACTTTCAAGACCGGCCTGACGGTAGAAGTGGTCGTGGTGGAAGAAGACAAGCTGTCCAAGCTGATCGGGCGATATCAGGACAATTCGACTTCGGCGCTGAAAGAGCTGGAAAGCGAGGATTTCGGCGATCTGGAATTCGCCGATCCCGAGGCGCAGCTGGACAACGGCCCGCAGACCGAGGTCGACGATGCTCCAGTGGTCAAGTTCATCCACAAGATGTTGCTGGATGCGATAGGCCTCGGCGCGTCCGACATCCACTTCGAGCCATACGAGAAGTACTACCGCATCCGCTACCGGGTGGATGGCGTATTGAAGGAGGTGGCGCAGCCGCCCTTGCTGCTGAAGGAAAAGATCGCTTCCCGCATCAAGGTGATTTCCCGGCTGGATATTTCGGAAAAGCGGCTGCCTCAGGATGGCCGGCTGAAGCTGGTGATTTCCAAGACCCGGGCGATAGATTTCCGCGTCAGTACCTTGCCCACCTTGTTCGGCGAGAAAATCGTGATGCGTATCCTGGATTCGTCGGCGGCCTCGCTGGACATCGAGCAGCTGGGCTTCGAGCCGGAGCAAAAAGCGCATCTGTTGAGGGCGATAGCCCGGCCCTACGGCATGGTCCTGGTGACCGGCCCTACCGGCAGCGGCAAGACCGTATCGCTTTACACTTGTCTGAACATTTTGAACAAGCCGGACACCAATATCTCCACTGCGGAGGATCCGGTGGAAATCAACCTGCCCGGCATCAATCAGGTCAACGTCAACGAAAAGGCGGGGTTGACCTTCGCCTCGGCGTTGAAGGCTTTTCTGCGGCAAGATCCTGACGTGATCATGGTGGGCGAGATTCGCGATTTCGAGACCGCCGACATCGCGATCAAGGCCGCGCAGACCGGCCACATGGTGTTCTCGACGCTGCATACCAACGACGCGCCGTCCACCTTGACGCGGATGCTGAACATGGGCGTGGCGCCGTTCAACATCGCCAGTTCGGTGTTGCTGATCATGGCGCAGCGCTTGGCGCGCAAACTATGCAGCCATTGCAAGCAGCCGGTGGAGATTCCCGAGGAGGCGCTGCTGCGCGCAGGTTTCTTGAAGGAGGACTTGGCCGGCGGCTGGCACCCCTACGGGCCGGTCGGCTGCGAGGAGTGCCGGAACACCGGCTACAGGGGGCGCGTCGGGATTTTCGAAGTGATGCCGATCAGCGATGCGATGATGCGGCTGATCATGAAGAACGGCACTGCGGTGGACATCTCCGATCTGGCCAGGGAGGAGGGCATGGTCGATCTGCGCCGCGCCGGCCTGCTGAAGGTGATTGCCGGCATGACCTCGCTGGCCGAGGTCGAGGCGGTGACCAACGATTGAACGGCGACCCACGGCGTTAATTAGAGGAAATGGGGCGATGGCGACCACGGCGGCCAAGAAAGCGAATCCAGGCTACATCTGGGAATGGGAAGGCAAGGACAAGTCCGGCAAGATGATACGGGGCGAACTGCGCGCCGAGTCCGAGACTGTCGCCAAGACCCAGCTGCGGCGGCAGGGCATCAATGTCGCCAAGATCCGTCGCCGTCGCAGCGGTTTCGGCAAGAGAATCACCGAGAAGGACATCACGCTGTTCACCCGCCAGTTGTCGACGATGATGCGGGCTGGCGTGCCGCTGCTGCAGGCTTTCGACATCGCGGCCAAAGGGCACGGCAATCCGGCGGTGACGCGGATGCTGCTGGAAGTGAGGGCGGATGTCGAAACCGGCCTGTCGCTGGCGGAGTCGTTCCGCAAGCGTCCGCTGTATTTCGACAAGCTGTTCTGCAACATCATCGCCGCCGGCGAGGCGGGCGGCGTGCTGGACACCTTGCTGGACAAACTGGCCACCTACAAGGAAAAGGTGATGGCCATCAAGTCCAAGATCAAATCGGCGATGATCTATCCTTCGGCCATCGTCGGCACCGCCTTCATCATCACCGCGGTGATCATGATTTACGTGATCCCGGCGTTCAAGGACCTGTTTTCCAGCTTCGGCGCCAACCTGCCGGCGCCGACGCTGTTCGTGATCTGGCTGTCCGATCAATTCGTCCATTTCTGGTGGCTGATCTTCGGCACCCTGTTCGGCGCGATTTTCGCCTTTTTCTACGCGTTCAAGCGCACGCCCAAGATGCAGGAGCAGATGGACCGCATTCTGCTGCGGCTGCCGGTGATCGGCGACATCATACGCAAGGCCACCATCGCGCGCTGGGCGCGCACGTTGTCGACGCTGTTCTCCGCCGGGGTGCCGCTGGTGGAGGCGCTGGACTCGGTCGGCGGCGCCGCGGGCAACCAGGTTTACGCCGAGGCGACGCGGCGCATCCAGTCCGACGTCAGCACCGGCTCCAGCCTCAGCTATTCGATGCAGCGCACCGATCTGTTTCCCAATATGGTGCTGCAGATGACCTCGATCGGCGAGGAGTCGGGCTCGCTGGACCAGATGCTGGACAAGGTGGCCGACTTTTACGAGGAAGAAGTGGATAATGCGGTGGCCGCGTTGTCCAGTCTGCTGGAGCCGGCGATCATGGTGATACTGGGTATATTGATAGGCGGGTTGGTGATCGCGATGTACATGCCGATTTTCAAGATGGGCCAGGTGGTGGGTTGATGCTGGACGACATGACATGGCTGTTGGCCACCCATCCTGCCTGGTTGACCGGCGCGGCGCTGCTGTTGGGCTTGATGGTGGGCAGTTTTCTGAATGTGGTGATCCATCGCCTGCCCAAGATGCTGGAGCGGGAGTTTTTGGCGGATAGCGTCGAATACCTTGCAGAAGACGGCGCATCGTCCGCGCTGCGGCTGGCCGCCCAGCAGGCCAGGAATGAGCTTGACGACGGGAAGGGCTACAATTTGTGGCGGCCCGCCTCGCATTGCCCGGCTTGCCATGCGCCAGTGCGGCCTTGGCACAATGTGCCGCTGCTGAGTTTTCTGTTGTTGCGCGGCCGTTGCGGCGAATGCGACGCTGGCATCGCCTGGCGCTACCCGCTGGTGGAGCTGCTGAGCGGCGCATTGTTCGGCTTTTTGGCCTGGAAGCTGGGCTGGGGCTGGCCGCTGGCCGGCGCTTTGGCGTTGACGGCGTGTCTGCTGGCATTGGCCTTCATCGACTTCGACACCAAGCTGTTGCCGGATAGCCTGACCTTGCCGTTGCTGTGGGGCGGCCTGCTGTTCAACCTGCAGACAGGCCTGGTGCCGCTGAGCGACGCGGTGTGGGGCGCGGTGTTCGGTTATCTGTCGCTGTGGCTGGTGTTCCACGGATTCCGGCTGCTGACCGGCAAAGAAGGTTTCGGCTATGGCGATTTCAAGTTGCTGGCGGCGCTGGGCGCGTGGCTGGGCTGGAGCATGTTGCCGCTGATCATCCTGTTGTCGTCGCTGGTGGGCGCGTTGTTCGGCGTCGCGCTGATGGCGGCTTCCAAAGTCCGGGGCGGGCAGCAGATTCCCTTTGGCCCCTATCTGGCGACGGCAGGCTGGATCGCGCTGGTGTGGGGGCCGCAGATCATGAATGGATATTTGGCATGGCTATCCCGGTAGTGGGATTGACCGGGGGCATAGGCTCCGGCAAGAGCGCGGCGGCGGATCGCTTCGCCGAATTGGGCGTGCCGGTGGTGGACACCGACAGCATCGCCCATCTGTTGACCGGGCCGGGCGGCGCCGCGATGGCGGCGATCGAGCGCGCGTTCGGCCCGTCGGCGCTGGCCGGCGATGGTTCGCTGGACCGCGCGGCGATGCGGGCGAGAGTGTTCGCGGATCCGGAGGAGCGGCATCGGCTGGAGGCCATCCTGCATCCGGCCATCCACGCGGAAAGCTTGAGCCGGCTGGAGGCCGCTGCCGGGGATTACGCGGTGCTGGTGGTGCCGCTGCTGTTTGAAAGCAACCGTTATCTGCCCTTGCTGGCGCGGACGCTGGCGGTGGATTGCCGCGAAGAGGTCCAGGTGGAACGGGTGATGCGGCGCAACGGATTGAGCGCGGAGGCGGTGCGTGCGATCATGGCCGCGCAACTGCCGCGCGAGCAGAGGCTGAGCCGCGCCGACGATGTCATCGACAATAGCGGCGGCTTGGCAGAATTGAGGCTTCAAGTTGATGCCAAACACAGTTATTATCTGGCAAATCTTGTCAAAGCATTGTTATAAGGCTTGCTGCAAGCCGTGGAGAAGGGCAGATCTGCCGTGATCAGTTTCGAATTTCCTGTCACCGAGCGCACCCGTATTCTGCTCCGTCTGGAGTATCTGTACGGGCGGTTGGCCTACTTTATCGGCAAGGATCACCCGCATGATCATCACGCCGCGCTGCAGGTTCTGTTCGAGCTGATGGAGACGGCGTCCCGCGCCGACCTGAAGGCCGATCTGCTGCAGGAGCTGGAGCGGCAGAAGCAGATGTTGGAGGCCTTGCGCGACAATCCCAATGTGGCGGAGGAAACGCTGGAAGGCGTGCTGGAGGAGATCGAACGCGCGTCGTCGCAGTTGCTGGCGCTGACCGGCAAGTTCGGGCAGAACCTGCGCGAGAACGAGTGGCTGATGGCGATCAAGCAGCGCGCCGGCATTCCCGGCGGCACCTGCCAGTTCGACTTGCCGTCCTACCATTTGTGGCAGCAGCGCTCCGCCGAGGTCCGGCGCCAGGATCTGCGCCGCTGGGCCGCGCCGCTGATGCCTACCGCCGACGCCGCCGAAATCCTGCTGCACCTGCTGCGCGACAGCGGCAAGACCTATCATTACGTTGCCCGCAAGGGCGCGTTCCAGCAGATGTCCGGCGGCAAGGTGGTGCAGTTGATCCAGGTCGCCTACGACGATAATCTGGAACTGCTGCCCGAGCTGTCCGCCAACAAGTACGCGCTCAACATCCGCTTCGTCAACGCGGTGACCGGCGAGACCCGGCCGCGCCAGACCGAGCAGGATGTGGAGTTCCAACTGACCAATTGCAAGTTTTGAGCATCATGTCCGAATCCGTACGCATAGTCGCCTGTCCCACCTGCAAAGCCGAAGTCCGCTGGGAGCCGCAGAGCCGTTACCGTCCGTTCTGCAGCGAGCGCTGCCGCCTGATCGATCTGGGGCAGTGGGCCAGCGAGACCTACCGGGTGCCGGCGGAGGAGGACTCTCCGCCCGGAGAAACGCCGCCGACGCACTGAAGCGCGCAGGCAAACGAAAAACCGCCAGGCCAAGCTGCCCGGCGGTTTTGTTTTGGCGGCTGGCCGTTCAGGCGCGCGCGGCCAGCGCGGCGCCGGAGGCGAAATAGCGTTTGACGCCGCTGAAGATGGCGTTGGCCATCTGCTGCTGGAACTCGGCGGTGATCAGGCGCTGCTCTTCTTCCGGGTTGGAGATGAAGGCGGTTTCCACCAGGATGGATGGGATGTCCGGCGCTTTCAGCACCGCGAAGCCGGCTTGCTCCACCGCGTTCTTGTGCAGCTTGTTCAAGCCGCCCAGCTGGCCCAGCACGGTCTTGCCCAGCTTCAGGCTGTCGTTGATGGTGGCGGTCTGGGTCAGATCCAGCAGCGTGTGCGCCAGATACTTGTCCTTGCTGCCGATCTTGACGCCGCCGACCAGGTCGGAATTGTTCTCGGTCTGCGCCAGCGCCTTGGCGAAGGCGCTGGTGGCGCCTTTCTCGGACAGCGCGAACACCGAGGAGCCGCGCGCGGCGCGGTTGGGCGCGGCGTCGGCGTGGATGGAGACGAACAGGTCGGCGTTCAGCTTGCGCGCCTTGGCCACGCGCACGCCCAGCGGGATGAACACGTCGTCGCTGCGCGTCATGTAGGCGCGCATATTGGACTCGGCGTCGATCAGCTGTTTCAACTGGTGGCCTATCTTCAGCACCACGTCCTTCTCGCGATTGCCCTGCAGGCCGATGGCGCCCGGGTCCTCGCCGCCATGGCCGGGATCCAGCATCACCACGATGGGGCGGTCGCTGTTCTTGGCCTTGGGCTTGATCTGGGCTGGGGGCTGCTCCATCTTGCCCTTGTTGTAGTCCTGCAGCAGCGCGAGCAGCGGATCGTCTTGCTGGCCGCTGGCCGGATACAGGTCCACCACCAGCCGGTGCTGGTATTCGGCCACCGGCGCCAGCGCGAAGGCCTGCGGTTTGACGTCGGTCTTCAGGTCCAGCACCAGGCGCACCGTGTCCGGGTCGAACTGGCCGGCGCGGGCGGTGCGGATATAAGGATCCGCGGCGGCGATCTGGCCGCTGATGTCCTTCAGCACGCCGTTCAGCTGCACGCCTTGCAGATCGATCACCAGCCGGTTCGGATTGGCCAGCGTGAACTGCTTGTATTGGATCGCGGCGCTGGACTCCAGCGTGATGCGGGTGTACGTGGACGACGGCCAGATGCGCAAGGCGACGATCTGGCTGCCGGCCGCCCAGCCTTTTCGGCTGACGGCGATCAGAAAGGTGGCGGCCGCTGCGCCTAGCAGCGCGCGGCGTTTTGGGTCGAAAGTCGAATCAGGCATGACTGTCCGGTTTGGCTCAGGGCTTGAAAGTGATAGGTGCGACCATCTCCGTCGACGGCAAGTTCCAGCGCGATGTCGGGCGCGGGCGCGAGTCCGCGGGCCTTGTCCGGCCACTCCACCAAGCATAGGCTGTCCGGGCCGAAATATTCGCTGAAGCCGGCGTCGTTCCATTCCTCGGGATCGGCGAAGCGGTACAGGTCGAAGTGATGGACACTATATTCAGGTAAGGCGTAGCTTTCCACCAGGGTGTAGGTGGGACTTTTCACCTTGCCGCGGTGGCCCAGCGCCGCCAGCAGGCCGCGGGTGAACGTGGTCTTGCCCGCGCCCAGATCGCCCAGCAGGTGGACGGTCAGGCCGGGTTCCGCGGCGGCGGCGAAGGCTGCGCCCAGCGCCAGGGTCGCGCTCTCGTCGGGCAGGCCGCCGCTTTGAACGCTGGTATCATCCATCGCCATGACTGAGAATCCTCCTCAAAAACCGGATTATCCCGAATTGTCGCGCCAAATCAAAGCCTGGGCGCGCGAAGCCGGTTTCGCCGACGCCCGCGTCACGCGCGCGGCGCTGCCGCCGGAGGCGGAACAACGGCTGGAAGCCTGGCTGGCGGCCGGGCATCACGGCGAGATGGACTATATGGCCCGGCATGGCGCGATGCGCGTGCGGCCGGCCGAACTGGTGCCCGGCACGCTGTCGGTGATTTCGCTGCGGATGAACTACTGGCCGGGGGGTGAGCCGGCCGAGCAGGTGCTGGCCGACCCGTCGCGCGCCTACCTGTCGCGTTACGCGCTGGGGCGCGACTATCACAAGGTGCTGCGCAACCGGCTGCAGAAGCTGGCCGAGCGCATAGAGGGCGCGGTCGGATCGTTCGGCCACCGGGTGTTCACCGACAGCGCGCCGCTGGCCGAGGTGGCGCTGGCGTCCCAGGCCGGCCTGGGCTGGCGCGGCAAGCACACGCTGCTGCTGACCAAGCGCCAGGGCTCGCTGTTTTTCCTGGGCGAGATATTGACCGACCTGCCGCTGCCGCCGGACGAGGCCGAAGATGGCCATTGCGGCCGCTGCACGCGCTGTCTGGATGTCTGTCCCACCGGCGCCATCATCGAACCCTACACGGTGGACGCGCGCCGCTGCATTTCCTATCTGACCATCGAATTGAAGGGGGCGATTCCGGAGCCGCTGCGGCCCTTGATCGGCAACCGGGTGTACGGCTGCGACGATTGCCAGCTGTTTTGTCCATGGAACCGTTTCGGCGCTTTAACAGCGGAAGCTGATTTTGCGGTGCGTCATGGTCTGGATGGCGCCAGTCTGGTAGAACTGTTCGACTGGAGCGAGGACGAGTTCCGCGAGCGGATGGCGGGCAGCCCGATCTACCGCATCGGCTATCACAAGTGGCTGTCCAATCTGGCGGTGGGCCTGGGCAACGCGCCGACCACGCCGGAAGTGGTGGCCGCGCTGCGCAGGCGGCTGGACTTTCCCGACGAGCTGGTGGCCGAGCCGGTGCGCTGGGCGCTGGCCCGGCACGGCCAGTCCTGTTGATTTCAGCTGCGGGACGGCGCGATCACCAGCGATTCCCCTTCCAGCACCACCTTGTCGCCGACGCGGCATTGCGTGGAGAGGCGCACCCGTTTCTTTTCCGGGATCAGCTCTTCGACGGTGACGCGGGTGGTGACGGTTTCGCCGATGCGCACCGGCGCCTTGAAGCGGGTGGACTGCGACAGGTAGACGGTGCCGTAGCCGGGGAGGCGGGTGCCGATCACGCCGGAGATCAGGCTGGCGGTCAGCATGCCGTGGGCGATGCGGGTCTCGAAAGGCGTGGTGGCGGCGTAGGTCTGGTCCAGATGCACGGGATTGTTGTCGCCGCTGACGGCGGAGAACAGCAATACGTCGGCCTCGGTGATGGTTTTGCCGGTTTCGGCGCTGGCGCCGACGGCCAGATCCTCGAAATAGACGGTCATGACAACTCCCTGTGAGATTTATGACGGGGAAATGTTGCAGTGCATTGTGACAGCTTTGGCCTGAAATGCAAACCGCAGGGAAATGACGTACTATCGACGCCGAGTTGCATTTTCACCACGCGCCGCGCCGGCGCGTACAAACCAAACGCTCGTTTGAATTTTGCTTGGGGCATAATCAGGCTCTGCTGGCCGTCGTTGCCTTCCGCGTTCGATTAACCCACAGAAGTTTGCTGGAGGAATATGAAAGTTCTAGTCGCAGTGAAACGCGTTGTCGATTACAACGTGAAAGTCCGCGTCAAAGCCGACGGCAGCGACGTTGATATCGCCAACGTCAAGATGTCGATGAACCCCTTCGACGAGATCGCCGTGGAAGAGGCGGTGCGTCTGAAGGAAGCCGGCAAAGTGAGCGAGATCATCGCCGTGTCCATGGGCGTCAAGCAGTGCGAGGAAACCCTGCGCACCGCGCTGGCGATGGGAGCCGACCGCGCCATCCTGGTGGAAACCGATGTCGAGCTGCAGCCGCTGGCGGTGGCCAAGCTGCTGAAGGCCGTCGCCGACAAGGAGCAGCCGCAACTGGTGATCCTGGGCAAGCAGGCGATCGACGACGACGCCAACCAGACCGGCCAGATGACTTCCGCGCTGCTGGGCTGGTCCCAGGGCACTTTCGCCTCCAAGGTGGACCTGGCGGCCGAGACCGTGGACGTGATCCGCGAGATCGACGGCGGCCTGGAGACCGTCAAGCTGCGCCTGCCGGCCGTGGTCACCGCCGACCTGCGCCTGAACGAGCCGCGCTTCATCAAGTTGCCCAACATCATGGCCGCCAAGAAGAAGCCGCTGGACAAGACCACGCCGGCCGATCTGGGCGTTGACGCCGCTCCGCGCCTGAAAACGCTGAAAGTGGCCGAACCGGCCAAGCGTTCCGCCGGCATCAAGGTGGCCAACGCCGCCGAACTGGTCGCCAAACTCAAGAACGAAGCAAAGGTGCTGTAAGACATGGCTATTCTCGTTATCGCTGAACACGACAACCAGAGCCTGAAGACAGGCACCCTGAACACCATCACCGCCGCGGCCAAGCTGGGCGAAGTGCACGTGCTGGTGGCCGGCCACAACGCCGCCGCCGCAGCCGATGCCGCCAAGTGCGTGGCCGGCGTGGCCAAGGTGCTGCTGGCCGACGCCGCCCACTACGCGCATGGCCTGGCCGAAAGCCTGTCCGCGCTGGTTGTCGGCCTGGCCAAGGACTACAGCCACGTGCTGGCTCCGGCCTCGTCCTTCGGCAAGAACCTGCTGCCGCGCGTCGCCGCGCTGCTGGACGTCGCCCAGATTTCCGAAATCGTCGCCATCGAGTCGGCCGACACCTTCGTGCGGCCGGTCTACGCCGGCAACGTGCTGGCCACCGTGCAGTCGGCTGACGCGATCAAGGTGATCACCGTGCGCACCACCGCTTTCGACGCGGCAGGCCAGGGCGGTTCGGCCGCGGTGGAAACCATCGCCGCCGGCGCCGACAGCCAGTTGTCCGCCTTCGTAGGCCAGGAACTGACCAAGTCCGACCGTCCGGAGCTGGGCTCGGCCAAGGTCATCGTGTCCGGCGGCCGCGCGCTGGGTTCGGAAGAGCAGTTCAAGGCCGTGATCGGCCCGCTGGCCGACAAGCTGTCCGCCGCCGTCGGCGCCTCGCGCGCCGCGGTGGACGCCGGCTACGCGCCGAACGACTATCAGGTCGGCCAGACCGGCAAGGTGGTGGCGCCGCAGCTGTACTTCGCCGTCGGCATCTCCGGCGCGATTCAGCACCTGGCGGGCATGAAGGATTCCAAGGTGATCGTCGCGATCAACAAGGACGAGGAGGCCCCGATCTTCCAGGTGGCCGACTACGGCATCGTCGGCGACCTGTTCGCCGTGGTGCCGGAACTGATCGCCGAACTGTCGAAGTAAGCGACAGCCGGGGGCGCGGCCGCAAGCGCCCCCGACCGAGCAGGCAGCATAGCCGCCGGAACCAACAACAGCAGCCGGCGCCCAATCAGGGAGCGCCGGTTTTTTTTATGGCCCGCGGCGCGGGCCGACGCGAGAGAAGCAGAGGAGAAGCGCGATGATTTATCACGCCCCAATCAAAGACATCCGATTTGCATTGAACGAGCTGGCCGATCTGGCGGCGATCTGCGGGCTGCCGGGCTACGGCGAGTGCTCGGTGGAACTCACCGACGCGGTGCTGGAAGAGGGCGCCAAGTTCGCCGAGGGCGTGCTGGCGCCGATCAACAAGCAGGGCGACCAGGGCGCCAAGTGGAAGGACGGCGAAGTGACTGCCGCGCCGGGCTTCAAGGATGCCTGGCGGCAGTACGTCGAATCCGGCTGGGTGGGTCTGCGCGCGCCGGAGGAATATGGCGGCCAGGGCATGCCGGCGCTGGTGGCGGCGGCGGTGGAGGAAATGTGGTGTTCGTCCAATCTGGCGTTCTCGCTGGCGCCGCTGCTGACGCTGGGCGCGGTTGAGGCTATCCATCATCACGCATCGGATGAGCTGAAGAGCGTCTATCTGCCGATGATGGCCAGCGGCCAGTGGACCGGCACCATGAACCTGACCGAGCCGCAGGCCGGCTCCGACCTGGCCCAAGTGCGCTCCAAGGCGACGCCGGCCGCCGACGGCAGCTATCGCGTCAGCGGCCAGAAGATCTTCATCACCTGGGGCGAGCACGACATGGCCGAGAACATCGTCCACTTGGTGCTGGCGCGCCTGCCGGACGCGCCGGCCGGGGTGAAGGGCATCTCGCTGTTCATCGTGCCCAAGTTCCTGGTGAAAGCCGACGGCTCGCTCGGCGCGCGCAACGACGTGCGCTGCGTGTCGCTGGAGCACAAGCTGGGCATCCACGGCAGCCCGACAGCGGTGATGAGCTTCGGGGACAACGACGGCGCGGTCGGCTACCTGGTCGGCGAGCCGAACAAGGGCCTGAACTACATGTTCACCATGATGAACCACGCCCGCCTGGGCGTGGGCATCGAGGGCGTGGCGGTGTCCGAGCGCGCCTACCAGAAAGCGGTGGAGTACGCGCGCGATCGGGTGCAGAGCCGCGCGGTGGGTTCGCCCGATCCGGCCGGGGTGGCCATCATCCGGCACCCGGACGTGCGCCGCATGTTGATGACGATGCGCGCCCAGATCGAAGCGCAGCGCGCGCTGACCTTCTACGCCGCGGCCGCGCTGGACCGCGCCGCGCGCCATCCGGTGGCGGACGAAGCCGCCCGCAACCAGGCGCTGCTGAATTTCCTGATTCCCATCGTCAAGGGCTGGAACACCGAGCAGGCCAACGAGATCACCAGCCTGGCCGTCCAGGTGCACGGCGGCATGGGCTACATCGAGGAGACCGGCGTCGCCCAGTACTACCGCGACGCCCGCATCACCGCCATCTACGAAGGCACCACAGGCATCCAGGCGCTGGACCTGATCGGCCGCAAGACGGCGATGGATCAAGGCGCGGTCGCCCGCGCGCTGCTGGCCGAGGCGCAGTCTGCGGCGAACAAGCTGCAGGCCGCGGGGTTCGATTCCGCCGCCGGCAACCTCTCCGCAGCGATCGCCGACGCCGAGCGCTGCGTCGCCTTCATCCTGGAAACCTTCGGCGCCCAGCCGCAGCTGGCCGCCGCCGGTTCGGTGCCGTTCCTGAAACTGATGGGCATCGTGCTGGGCGGCTGGCAGCTGGGCCGCGCCGCGCTGATCGCCAAGGAGAAGCTGCAGGACGCCGATGCGGACAGCGATTTCCTGAACGCCAAGATCATCACCGCGCGTTTCTTCGCCGAGCACTTGCTGCCGCAGGTTTCCGGCCTGGCGGCGGCGATCCTGAATGGCGCCGATAGCGCGCTTGCTCTGGATGACAGCCAGTTTTGACCGGCTAGATCCGACATGCGGACGCCGCGGCCTCGCCGCGGCGTTTTTTTATGCGAAAATGCCGAAAGTTTGCTTTTTCCCGATGTGAATTTCTTGTTCGGATGCGATAAGAATCAAGCGGCAAGCGAGTTGGCTGTAAATATTAACGATGACTAAATTTTTATCTGTCATCAAATATTCAGGCGGCCTATTGCAAAATCGTGCTCTTGCTGCTTAATCTAGCGTGCCTGCTGTGATAGTCGCTCAGCAAATTTACGATACGGAAGGCCGATGGTTTCAGGGGACAAGACAATCATGCGCCGCAAGCTGGACTTCAGCCGCTGGCGGCTGCCGGGCCGGCAGTGGCACAAGGCCCTGCCGGCCGCGGCGCTGGGACTGGCCGCTTTCTGGCTGGGCCAGCAGTTGAGCGCGCTGCTCGCGCCTTCCGCGCCAAACTACCGTGATCTGGCTCAGGCCCAGCCGCAGGCCGCCGCGGCCGCGGCCGCGCAGGGACATTGGTTCGGCGAGGCGCCGCAGCAGCCGGTGGCGGCTTTGCCGCCGGTCCGGCTGTTGGGCGTGTACGCGCCCAGCCGCGACGGCGTGCAGGGCTTCGCCATCATCGACAGCAACGGCCACCCCGAGCCGCTGTTGCAGGGCAAGCAGACGCCTGACGGCTGGGAGCTGGTCAAGGTCGCGCCCAATGGCGTCACCTTGCGCTCAGGCGGCAACGAGCAGTTCGTTCCGCTGCAGCGGCAGAGCGGCGGAGGCGGCGGCGACATGCCGCAATCCGCGCCGTCGCAGCCTCCCGCGATGCAGCCGGCCCAGCCCATGCCCGGCGCCGTACCCATTCCGATTCCGGGCCAGAACGCCGTACCCGATGCCCAGCCTCAACCCGCGGTGGATCCCGCCGCGATGATTCGCCAATAAGAGAGTGCAATGCGAATTTCCAAGCTCGTCGCCGCCCTGGCCCTGGTTTACAGTTGCAATCTGCTCGCCGCGCCGCAAAACGATACGGTCATGCTCAACTTCGTCAATGCCGACATCGAGACCGTGGTCAAGGCGATAGGCGAGATCAGCGGCAAGAACTTCATCATCGATCCGCGCGTCAAGGGCACGGTCAACATCGTTTCCAGCCGGCCGGTGCCGCGCGCGCTGTCCTACCAGGTGCTGTTGTCGTCCCTGCGTCTGCAGGGCTTCTCCGCGGTGGAGGGCAACGGCGTGATCAAGATCGTGCCGGAAGCGGACGCCAAACTGCACGCCAAGGCCAGCAAGAACATTCCGCGCGGCGACGGCGACCGTCTGATCACCAAGGTGTTCGCGCTGAAAAACAGCAACGCCAACCAGCTGGTGCCGGTGATACGGCCGCTGGTGTCGCCCAACAACACGGTGGCCGCCTATCCGCAGTCCAACGCGCTGATCGTCACCGACTACGCCGACAACATCCAGCGCATCGAATCCATCATCGAATCGGTGGAATCGGCGGCGGCGGGCGACACCGTGGTGATCCCGGTGCTGTTCGGCTCCGCGGTGGAGCTGGCCAATTCGCTGAACAAGCTGATGCAGGAGGGCGGCGCCGACGGCGGCAAGACCACCATCCTGGCCGACGCCCGCGCCAACGTGCTGATGGTGCGCGCCGACACCCCGGGCAAGATCGGCAAGGTCAAGAGCCTGCTCAAGGTGCTGGACCAGCCCAGCCAGGCCGGCTCGAATGTCCGCGTGGTGTACTTGAAAAACGCCCAGGCGTCCGAGGTGGCCAAGACGCTGCGCCTGCTGCTGGCCAGCGAGGGCAGTCCGGTTCAGGCGCGCAGCACGATCAATACCGCGACCACCACTGGCGGCGGCGCGAGCCTGATGTCTTCCGCCACCAGCGCCGGCACGGGGAACGGCGCCTCGGCGCAGAACCCGGTGTCCTCGCCCGACGCCGGCGCGGGCGCCGCGGCCTCTGCCGCGTCTTCGTCCTCCGCGCCGTCGGGCGCCGGCATCGGCACGATGATCCAGGCCGACAGCAACAGCAACGCGCTGATCCTCAACGTGCCGGACCCGATGTATCAGAACCTGCGCAACGTGATCGACCTGCTGGACAAGCGCCGCGCCCAGGTTTACGTCGAAGCGCTGGTGATGGAAGTGACGGCCAGCCGCGCCACCAAGATTGGGGTGCAGTGGGCGGCCAATGTGCATGGCAACGGACTGATCGGCAACAGCTTGCCCGGCCCGGCTTCGCCTTCCCTGCTGCCGAGCGGCAGCGGCGGCGCCTCCGGTACGCCTAGCACGCCGCTGAGCTCGCTGGTCAGCAGCCTGACCGGAGGCGGCCTGACCGCAGCCATCGTCAACACCATCACCGTGGGCGGCGTGCAGATCCCGACGCTGGGCCTGCTGGCCCAGGCATTGGAGCAGGAGGCGCAAGGCAATCTGGTGGCCAGCCCGCAGTTGGTGACGATGGACAACGAGGAAGCCAAGATCGTGATCGGCCAGGAGATCGGGGTGCTCAGCGCCTCTTACCCGGCGGGTTCCAGCGGCACCTCCAACGCGCCTTACAATACTTATGACCGCAAGACGGTGGGTTTCGGCCTGAAGATCACCCCGCAGATATCCGAGGGCGGCACCATCCGCATGAAGATCAGCCAAGCGGCCGACTCCATCGACGCCACCACGCTGAACGCGGCCGCCGGCCCGACCTTCAACCGCCGCACGCTGGACACGGTGGTGACGGTCGGCGACGGCGGGCTGGTGGCGCTGGGCGGCTTGACCCAGGAAACCACGACCAACGCCGAGGACAAGGTGCCGCTGCTGGGCGATATCCCCGTCATCGGCAATCTGTTCAAGTATCAGGGCAAGGAGCGCAAGAAGAGCAATCTGATGATCTTCATCCGCCCCACCATCATTCGCGACGAGATCGGCAATCGCGCCGTGGCCGGCGAGCGCTACGGCTATGTGATGGAAGACGCGATGCGGAATGCAGACCGTAAGTTGCCGCTAAGCCTGAACGACCAGTTGAAGGCGCCGGCGGCCGGCAGCATACACGGCGCGCTGAATGCGCTGGATACGCTGAACAAGTCGGAAGACAACGCCAAGGCCAAGCAATGATGCAAGCCAAGTTCGCGACGCTGCTGCCCTTTCCCTTCGCCCGCGCCAACGGGGTCATCCTGCTGGACGGCGAAGTCGGCCGGGTGCTGCTGCTGCGCGAGGACGCCAGGCCGGCGGCCTGGGCCGAGGCGCTGCGGGTGCACGGCGGCGAGCTGTCGGGCGTGGAGACGCTGACGGCCTCCCAATTCGAGAAGCGCCTGTCCGAGCACTACGCCAGCCGCGACGGCGCGGCGGCGGAGATGGTGGACGACATCGGCCAGGACATGGACCTGAACCAGATGGTCGAGTCCTTGCCGACGGTGGAGGACCTGCTGGAAAGCGAGGGCGACGCGCCCATCATCCGCATGATCAACGCGCTGCTCACCCAGGCGCTGCGCGACGGCGCGTCCGACATCCACATCGAGGCCTTCGAGGATCGCTCCACCGTTCGCTTCCGCCTGGACGGCACGCTGCGCGACGTGGTCAGCCCGCATCGCGCGCTGCACGCGGCGATGGTGTCGCGGATCAAGATCATGGCCAATCTCGACATCGCCGAGAAGCGCATTCCGCAGGACGGCCGCATCTCGCTGCGCCTGGGCGGCCGGCCGGTGGACGTGCGGGTGTCGACGCTGCCCACCAGCCACGGCGAGCGGGTGGTGCTGCGTCTTCTGGACAAGGAAAACGCCAAGCTGGACCTGGCCACGCTGGGCATGGCCGCCGACACGCTGGCCTCGGTGGATACCTTGATCCGCCAGCCGCACGGCATCCTGCTGGTCACCGGCCCCACCGGCTCCGGCAAGACCACCACGCTGTACGCGGCGCTGTCGCGGCTGGACTCGGCCCACACCAACATCATGACGGTGGAAGACCCGGTGGAGTACCACCTGGACGGCGTCGGCCAGACCCAGGTCAACGCCCGCATCGACATGACTTTCGCCAAGGCGCTGCGCGCAATCCTGCGGCAGGACCCGGACGTGGTGATGATAGGCGAGATCCGCGACCTGGAAACCGCGCAGATCGCGGTGCAGGCATCGTTGACCGGCCACCTGGTGCTGGCCACGCTGCACACCAACGACGCCGCCAGCGCGGTGACCCGGCTCACCGACATGGGCGTCGAGCCCTTCCTGCTGGCCTCCAGCTTGCTGGGCGTGATGGCGCAGCGGCTGGTGCGGCGCGTCTGCCCGCAATGCAAGGCGCCGCATCCGGTGCCGCTGGACGACGCGCCGGAGACGGTGCATTACCGTCCGGTCGGTTGCCCGGCCTGCAGCCAGTCCGGCTACAAGGGCCGTTACGGCATCTATGAGCTGATGCTGATCGACGACACCATGCAGCGGCTGATCCACGACCGTGCCTCCGAGCACCGGCTGCGCGACCACGCCGGCCGCCATGGCATGCGCAGCCTGCGCGATGACGGCATGCGCTGGGTCAAGGCCGGCGAGACCAGCCTGGAAGAAATCCTGCGGGTGACGAGGAGCTGATGGCGGCCTTCAAGTACACCGCCTACGACGCGGCGGGCAAGGAGCAGAGCGGCCTGCTGGAGGCGGATTCCGCCCGCGCGGCGCGCGGGCAGCTCAGGGAGCGCGGCCTGCTGCCGGTGTCGGTGGACAGCGTCAACGCCAAGACCGGCGGCGCCGGCAGCAATGTGCTGCGCCGCGGCCTGCCGCGCGCCGAATTGGTGATGATCACCGAGCAGCTGTCGACGCTGCTCAACGCCGGCCTGACGCTGGAGAAGGCGCTGACCGCCGTCACCGAGCAATCGGAAAACGCCCGCAGCCGCACCGTGCTGGCGGCCCTGCGCAGCGACATTCTGGAGGGCAAGGGCTTTGCCCAGGCGCTGTCGTCGGCGCCAGGGGTGTTCTCGCCGCTGTACCGCTCGCTGGTGCAGGCCGGCGAGCAGTCCGGCCACCTGGACATGGTGATGTCGCGGCTGGCGGAATACCTGGACAAACGGCAGAACACCCAGCAGAAAGTGACGCTGGCGCTGGCCTACCCGGCGGTGGTGACGCTGGTCGCCATTCTGGTGGTGGGCGGCCTGATGAGCTACGTGGTGCCGCAGGTGGTCAGCGTGTTCGCCCAGACCAAGCAGACCTTGCCTTTCCTGACCCGCGCGCTGGTGGCCTGCAGCGATTTCCTGCGCCAGTGGGGCGTGGTCATGCTGATCGGCATTGTCGCGGCGGCTTTCCTGATCGTCCGCGCCTTGCGCGCGCCGGCGCTGAAGCGCCGTTTCCACGCCCGGGTGCTGAAGCTGCCGGTGTTCGGCCGGCTGTTCCGCGCGCTGAACACCGCGCGGATGGCCAGCACCTTGTCGATTCTGGTCGGGTCCGGCGTGCCGTTGCTGACCGCGCTGGAAACCGCGCGCGGCCTGATGACGATGCTGCCGATGCAGGACGCGGTGGCCGACGCGATGGCCAAGGTGCGCGAGGGCGTGTCGCTGTCGCGCGCGCTGAACGCCACCCGCCAGTTTCCGCCGGTATTGATCCACCTGATTTCCAGCGGCGAGGCCAGCGGCACGCTGTCCCACATGCTGGACCGCGCCGCCCAGCAGCAGGAGCAGGAGGTGGAGCGCAAGCTGGCCACCTTCACCACGCTGATGGAGCCGCTGCTGATCCTGGTGATGGGCGGCATGGTGCTGTTGATCGTGTTGGCCATCATGATGCCCATCATCGACATGAACCAGATGGTGCATTGAGTGTTCGCATGGATAGAGAATGGGCCCGCCGCGGCGGGCGCAATGATTTGGAAGAGACGCCGGGAAGCATTCCCGGCATGCATTCGGGAGAAAACATGAAAGCAGTTCGTCGCGCCGCTCAACGCGGTTTCACCCTGATCGAGATTATGGTCGTGATCGTCATCCTCGGCGTGCTGGCCGCGCTGGTGGTGCCCAAGGTGATGAGCCGCCCGGACGAGGCGCGCATCGTCGCCGCCAAGCAGGACATCGGCGCCATCAGCCAGGCGCTGAAGCTGTACCGGCTGGACAACGGCCGCTACCCCAGCACCGACCAGGGCCTGTCGGCGCTGGTGCAGAAGCCGACCGCCGCGCCGGAGCCCAAGAACTGGAAGCCGGGCGGCTACCTGGAGCGCCTGCCCAAGGATCCGTGGGGCAACGCCTACCAGTACGCCAATCCGGGCACTCACGGCGAGATCGACATCTGGAGCTTCGGCGCCGACGGCGAGCCGGGCGGCGAGAACAACGATGCCGACATCGGCAACTGGGACAGCGGCAAGTAAGCCGGGTCCGGGAAGAGGCAACGTGACCTCCGCCGCGCGCGCGCGCGGCTTCACGCTGATCGAGGTGATGGTGGTGATGCTGATCATCGGCGTGCTCGCCACCACCGTCACGCTCAGCTTGAGGCCGGACACCCATCGCCAGCTGAATGACGAGGGCTACCGCTTCGCGCGCGTGCTGGAGCAGGCCGGCGATCTGGCCGAGATGGGCGACACGCTGGCGCTCAGCTGGAATGGCAAGGGCTATGCCTTCAGCCGGCAGGACGACGACGGCGAATGGCGGCCGGTGACCGAGGAGCTGCTGGCCGCGCACGAATGGCCGGACGGCATATCGGGCGAGGGCGCGCTGCAGGACGGCAAGCCCTGGAAGGGCGATCGGCCGCTGCTGCTGTGGCAGGACGGCCGGGCGGCGGTGCTGGCGCTCAGGCTGGACGGCGCCGGCCGGCGGCTGAGCGTGCTGCAGTCGCCGCTGGGCCGGGTGACGGTGGCGGACGGCTCATGAGGCGGCAGCAAGGCTTCACCCTGTTCGAGGTATTGGTCGCGCTGGCCATCATCGCGGTGGCGCTGGGCGCGCTGCTGCGCGCCACCGGCCTCGCCGCCGATAACGCGGAAGGCATGGAGCGCCGGATGCAGGCCAACTGGGAGGCGCAGAACCAGATCGCGATGCTGCAGGCGCTGCGGCAGTTTCCGGAGCCGGGCCAGCAGGCCGGAGAAAGCAAGGAAGATGGCGTCGAATGGCGCTGGGAGCGCGAAATCTCGCCGACGCCCAATCCCAATTTCCGCAAGGTGACGGTGCGCATCCTGGCGCCCGGCGCCGGGCATTACGTGCTGGCCGAGATGACCGGCTACCTACGGCAGCAGGCGGGAGGCGGCGGTTGAGCGCGCGGCGGCAGGGCGGCATGACGCTGCTGGAAATCCTGGTGGCGATGAGCCTGTTGGCCATCCTGTCGGTGATGGGCTACAAGGCTTTCGGCTCGCTGCTGATCGCCCGCGAGCGGCTGATGCAGACCGGCGAGCAGTGGGTGGACGTGGCGCGCGCCTTCCGCCGGCTGGAGAGCGATCTGGGAGGCCTGCAGCCGGCGGCCAACGCGGCCGAGCAGCAGCAGGGGCTGACGCTGGGCGTCAGCAGCCTGGTTCTGCAGCCGGACGGCAAGGGCCAGGCGCTGATGCTGGAGGCGGTGTCCACCCGCTACCCCAGCGGACGGGAGCGCATCGTCTACCAGAGCGGCGAGGGCGGCGTCAGCTGGTCGGCTGGAGACGCCGGCGGCGCGTCGCCCATCGTTTACGCGCTGCTGGGGCGCGACATGCGCGTCGATTGGCGGGTGCTGCTCAACGACGGCAGCTGGCAGGAGGCGTGGCCCATGGGCGACGCGGCCCAGGGGCGCGTGCCCCGGGCGCTGGAAATGCGGGTGAGAATGCCGGGCAAGCAGCAGGCGCGGCGGATATGGGTGTTGCCATGAGGCGGCGGCAATCCGGCATGGCGGTGATCATGGCGCTGCTGATCGTCGCGCTGGCCACCACCGCGGCCAGCCTGGTGCTGTGGCAGCAGGGCTTGTGGTGGCACCAGCTGGAGAACGACAAGAGCCGAGCCCAGCTGCGGCTGGTGGCCGACGCCGGCCTGGGCTGGGCGATGGAAATCCTGCGCTTCAACAACGGCCCGGCCGGCAACGGCGTGGTGGCGCTGTCCCAGCTGTGGGCGCAGCCCTTGCCGCAGACCGAGGCGCAGGGCGTGAAGGTGAGCGGCGCGCTGGAAGACCTGCAGGGCCGCTTCAACATCAATTCGCTGGTGCTCAATGGCCAGACCAACGCCAAGCAGCTGAAATTCTACAAGAGGCTGCTCAGTTCGCTGGGCTTGCCGGGCAAACTGTCGGAACCGCTGCTGAAGGAGCTGCGCGGCGGCAAGGACGAAGACGACAAGCCGAGCGGGGACGGCGCGGCCGCTGCGCCGCAGCCCAATCGCCCGCTGACGCGGGTGGAGATGCTGCGCTGGCTGCCGGGCTACACGACCGAGGTGATGGAAAAGCTTTCGCCGCATATCGCGGCGCTGCCGCCGTCGGTGACGCAGATCAACGTCAACACCGCGACCGGCGAGGTGCTGAAGGCGATGCTGCCCGGCATGGGCGACGGCAATCTGATGGTGCTGATGAAGCAGCGGCAGACCAATTACTTCAAGGACGCCAACGATTTCAAGGCGAGGCTGCCGGGCGGCGGCTTCGTCTTTCCGGACGTGGACATCGGCGCCGGATCCTCTTATTTCCTGTTGAACAGCCGGGCGGGCTACGGCAAGGCCAGGCTGTCGATGCGGGCGATGATTTACAGCAATCAGAACATCGTCAAACTGGTTTGGCGACAAGAAGGCAACAATGGCCGCAGCCAGCAGGCGCGGCCAGGTGGAGACAAACATGACGACGCTGCGACTCTATCTGCGTCCGGGCTGGCCCGATAGCGAGCCCGGCCTGCCCTGGGCCCTGCTGAACGCCCGCGGCGAGCTCTCCGCCCAGGGAGACAGCGCGCCCGGCGGCTGGCCCAAGGCCGAGCAGTGCGAGCTGGTGCTGCCGGCGGGCCGCACGCTGTTCACCGACGTGAAGCTGCCCGACGCGGTCAAGCAGCCGACGCCGGCCGTGATCGGCTTCGCGCTGGAAGAGGGACTGGCCAACGATCCCGGCGCCAATCTTTACGCGCTGGGCGAGGCGCTGGCCGGCGGCCGGCGCGCGGTGGCGGTCACCGAGGCGGCCGGCCTGCGGCGCGCGGTGGCCATGCTCAAGAACCTGGGCCGGCTGTGCGACCGCATCGTGCCCGAGGAGTGCCTGCTCTCGCCGCCGCCGGCCGACGGCTGGAGCGTGACCCGCCTGGCCGACCGCTGGCTGGTGCGCGCCGCCGCGCCGTACGCGGCCAGCCTGCCGCGGGCGGGGGGGCAAATGGAGCGCGCCCTGTTCGCCTCGCTGCTGGCGGCGGCGCAGCCGGCGCGGCTGCGCTTGCACGGGGTGGACAGCGCCGACGAGGTGCTGGCCCATCTGCCCGGCTGGCAGGGCGAGGCCGCGCGCGGCGACGCGCACGACTGGCGCAGGGGCCGCCGCCACGGCGGCTACGACTTCGCCCAGGGCGATCTGGCCGCCAACCGCTACTGGCGCGACTGGGCGCCGTCGCTGAAGAAGACCGGCTGGCTGCTGGGCGGGCTGCTGATCGCGCAGATCGCGCTGACGCTGGGCCAGTCCGGTTGGTACGCGTGGCGGAAGCACAGCCTGTCGCAGCAGATCCGCGCGGCGGCCACGCCGTGGATAGGCGGCCAGGCGCAGCCCGGCAGCAGCGCGCTGGCGATGACGCGGGCGGTGGACAAGCTCAGGCTCAGTCACGGCCAGCCGGCGCGCGACGATCTGGTGGAGCTGATGGGCGCGCTGGCGGCTGTCAGCGGGCGCGAGCTGCAAGTGCGGACGCTGGAGTACGAAGCCGGCAGGCTCAAGCTGCAGGTGGGCGAGGTGCCGGCGGAAAGCCTGGCGCGCTGGCGCAAGCTGCTGGCGGCGCGGCAGATCATGCTGGACGCGACGAGCAGCCAGCCCGGCAGCAAGCAACTGGTGGTGGCGCGGGAGCCGTGACGATGAAAGCCTACAAGCAACAATTTCTCGAATACTGGAGCCAGCGCAGCCCGCGGGAACAGCGGCTGCTGGCGGCGATGGCCGCGGTGCTGGGCGCGACGCTGCTGTATCTGGCGGTATGGGAGCCGGCCAGCTCGTCCCTGCAGCGCAACCGGGCCTCGGTCGCGCGGCTGCAGGCCGAATTGGGCGCGGTGAGCGCATTGGCCGATGAGGCCGCCAAGCTCAAGCGCCAACCGGCGCAGACGCCGCTGCCGGCCAAGGAGCTGATCCCGCTGCTGCAGCAGACGGCCAAGAGCCAGGGCCTGTCGGTGGCCGGGCTGCAATTCAACGCCGACGGCGATTCCGGCGTGTCGATGGATGGCGTGGTCGGCTTCGACGACTGGGTGCGCTTCGTCGGCATCCTGGCCGCGCAGCAACAGGTGCGGGTGGTCAACGTCAAGGCGGAGGCGCAGCCGGTGCCGGGGCAGGTGAAGATCAAGGCGCTGCTGGCGCACGCGGGGGCGGCGGCATGAGACAGCGGATCTTGAAATGGCTGGGCGTGGCCGCGCTGCTGTTGGCCGGCTTGTTGTCGTCGCTGCCGGCCAGCTGGCTGTCCTGGCCGGTGTCGCGCTACAGCGATGGGCGTTGGGGCGTCAGCGAAGCCAGGGGCACGGTCTGGGACGGCGGCGCGAAGCTGGTCTACCTAGGGCAGGCCGGCGAGGTGCGCAGCATGAGTCCGCTGGCGTGGAAATGGCAGCCCAAGGCCTTGCTGTCCGGCCTGCTGGTCTGGCATCTGGACAGCGCCGGCCAGCCGGGCATGCTGCAGCTGGGCTTCGGCAAGCAGGAGGTCAGGGGGCTCGCGCTGTCGCTGCCGGTGGCGGCGCTGGCCGATCTGTCCAAGACTTGGCAGGCGGCGCGGCTGGGCGGCGAGCTGCAGCTGAACATTCCGCAGCTGGCGCGCCAGGGCAAGGACGTCAGCGGCGCCGTGCAGATCGCTTGGCGCGGCGCGTCGTCGCCGTTGACCACGGTGCTGCCCTTCGGCAGCTACCAGCTGGATGTCGCCGGCACGGGCCAGGGGCTGAACCTGAATCTGTCGACGCTGGAAGGGCCGCTGATGCTCAGCGGCCAGGGCGCGTTGCCGGCCGGCGGCGCTTTCCACATGGCAGGCACAGCCGACAGCCCGCAGGACAAGTACGATGCGTTGAAGCCCTTGATGCTGATGCTGGGCCAACCGGCCGGCCCGACCAGCGTCAGCTGGCAGGTGAAGCCGGGTATGTGACGTTTTTTTGAAAAATGGCGCCTGTCGTATTGTGCAAGTGCAAAATGCGCGGTATTATAGAAAGGTTTAACCAAACGGGACAGGCGCAGGCGCCGAGTCCCGTTATTCACATAAGAATTTTGAAAATCCCAGGGTGTGCAAACGAAACCGGCTCAGCCGGTTTTTGTGTAAGCGCCCGAGCAATGCAACAGGAGCCAGCCAGTGTCAAACCTCCCCGCAATCCTTGTCTTGGCTGACGGCACGCTTTTCAGAGGTAGTGCTATCGGTGCCGCCGGCCACACGGTCGGCGAGGTGGTATTCAATACCGCCATCACCGGTTACCAGGAGATCCTGACGGATCCCTCCTATACCAGGCAGATCGTCACACTCACTTATCCGCACATCGGCAATGTCGGCGCGAATTCGGAAGACACCGAATCCCGCGCCGTTTTTGCATCAGGGCTGATCATTCGCGATCTGCCGCTCTTGCACAGCAACTTCCGCGCCGAAGATTCGCTGTCCGATTATCTGAAGAAGCACAAGCTGGTGGCGATCGCCGACATCGACACCCGCAAGCTGACGCGCATCCTGCGCGAGAAGGGCGCCCAGGCTGGCTGCATCATGGCCGGGGACATCGACGAGGCCAAGGCCCTGGAACTGGCGCGCGGCTTCGGCAGCATGGCCGGCCAGGATCTGGCCAAGGTCGTCAGCTGCCAGAAACCGTACGCCTGGACCGAGAAGCAATGGAAGCTGGGCGCGGGCTACCAAGTGCAGTCGTCCACCCGCTACCACGTCGTGGCCTACGACTTCGGCGTCAAGCACAACATCCTGCGCATGCTGGCCGAGCGCGGTTGCCAGCTGACCATCGTGCCGGCGCAAACGCCGGCCGCCGATGTGCTGGCGATGAATCCGCATGGCGTATTCCTGTCCAACGGCCCCGGCGATCCGGAGCCGTGCGACTACGCGATTGCCGCGATCCGCGACATCCTGGAGACCAAACTGCCGGTGTTCGGCATCTGTCTGGGCCACCAGCTCTTGGGCCTGGCCACCGGCGCCGCCACTTCCAAGATGAAATTCGGCCACCACGGCGCCAACCATCCGGTGCAGGATCTGGACAGCGGCCGCGTGATGATCACCAGCCAGAACCACGGCTTCCAGGTGGATGAGACCAGCCTGCCGGCCAATGTCCGTGTCACCCACCGCTCGCTTTTCGACGGCACGGTGCAGGGCATCGCGCTGACCGACCGCCCGGCCTTCTCGTTCCAGGGCCACCCGGAAGCCAGCCCGGGGCCGGAGGACGTGGCTTATCTGTTCGACCGTTTCATCGACGCGATGGCCGCGCGGCAGTAAGGGCGGAGTCGAATCATGTTGGGCATTACCGACCTTACCACCTACCTGATCGGCACGCTGATCGTCATCCTGTTGCCGGGGCCGAACGCCATGTATGTGCTGTCGGTGGCGGCGCAACGCGGCAAGCGCGCCGGTTTCGCCGCGGCGGGCGGCGTGGTCAGCGGCGACTTCATCCTGATGACGCTGGCGGCCACCGGCGCGGCCGGCCTGCTGCAGGCCAACCCGGCGCTGTTCGCGGTGGTCAAGTACATCGGCGGCGGCTATCTGGCCTGGCTGGGCGTCAATATGCTGAAGTCCGGCATCCTGGCCTGGCGCCGCGCGCGCCGCGGCGACGAGTCGCCGGCCAAGGCGTCGGCGCTGTCCGGCGGCCACCCGTACCGCAAGGCGCTGCTGATCAGCCTGATGAACCCGAAGGCCATCCTGTTCTTCGTGTCCTTCTTCGTGCAGTTCGTCGATCCGGCCTACCCGCACCCGGCGGTCACCTTCGCCGCGCTGGGCGCCATCGTCCAGTGCTGCAGCATCGCCAACCTGTCGATGCTGATCCTGCTGGGCGACAAGCTGGCCGCGGCCTTCCGCCGCCGCCGCAAGCTGACGGCGGCGCTGGGAGGCTCGGTGGGCGCGGTGTTCGTCGGGTTCGGCGCCAAGCTGGCGGCGGCCAGCCTGTAAGGTCGAAAGTAAACATGCCGCGCCGCCGGGGAGGGGGCGCGGCCGGAAAAATACAAGTCATCAAAGAGTAGAAGCCATGCCAAAGCGTACCGACATCAAAAGCATTCTGATCATTGGCGCCGGCCCGATCGTCATCGGCCAGGCCTGCGAGTTCGACTATTCCGGCGCCCAGGCTTGCAAGGCGCTGCGCGAGGAGGGCTACAAAGTCATCCTGGTCAACTCCAACCCGGCTACCATCATGACCGACCCGGACATGGCCGATGTCACCTACATCGAGCCCATCAGCTGGGCTGTGGTGGAAAAGATCATCGCCAAGGAGCGTCCGGACGCCATCCTGCCGACCATGGGCGGCCAGACCGCGCTGAATTGCGCGCTGGACCTGGCCAAGCACGGCGTGCTCGAAAAATATAAAGTGGAGCTGATCGGCGCCACCGAAGACGCCATCGACAAGGCGGAGGACCGCGGCCGTTTCAAGGAAGCGATGGCCAAGATCGGCCTGTCCTGCCCGCTGTCCTTCGTCTGCCACACCATGGAAGAGTCGCTGGAGGCGCAGGCCAAGGTGGGTTTCCCCACGCTGATCCGCCCGTCCTTCACCATGGGCGGCTCCGGCGGCGGCATCGCCTACAACAAGGAAGAGTTCCTGGCGATCTGCGAGCGCGGCTTCGAAGCTTCCCCCACTCATGAGCTGCTGATCGAGCAGTCGGTGCTGGGCTGGAAGGAATACGAGATGGAAGTCGTTCGCGACAAGAACGACAACTGCATCATCATCTGTTCGATCGAAAACTTCGACCCGATGGGCGTGCACACCGGCGACTCCATCACCGTGGCGCCGGCGCAGACGCTGACCGACAAGGAATACCAGATCATGCGCAACGCCTCCTTGGCGGTGCTGCGCGAGATCGGCGTGGACACCGGCGGCTCCAACGTGCAGTTCGCCACCAATCCGGCCACCGGCGAGATGATCGTCATCGAGATGAACCCGCGCGTCAGCCGTTCCTCCGCGCTGGCGTCCAAGGCCACCGGCTTCCCGATCGCCAAGATCGCCGCCAAGCTGGCGGTGGGCTTCACGCTGGACGAACTGAAGAACGATATCACCGGCGGCGCCACCCCGGCTTCGTTCGAACCGTCGATCGACTACGTGGTCACCAAGATTCCGCGCTTCGCCTTCGAGAAATTCCCGCAGGCCGACGACCGCCTGACCACCCAGATGAAGTCGGTGGGCGAGGTGATGGCCATGGGCCGCACGCTGCAGGAATCGATGCAAAAAGCCCTGCGCGGTTTGGAAACCGGCCTGGCCGGCTTCGACTCGGTGACCTCCGACGAAGCCGCCATCCGCCACGAGCTGGGCGCGCCGGGACCGGAGCGCATCCTGTACGTGGCCGACGGCTTCCGCATCGGCATGAGCCGCGACGACATCCACGCGGTCAGCAAGATCGATCCGTGGTTCCTGGCCCAGATCGAGGACATCATCGGTGAGGAACAGGCGCTGGCCGGCCGCCAGATCGAGGACATGGACTACGCCGAGCTGCGTCGCCTGAAGCGCAAGGGCTTCTCCGACCGCCGTTTGGGCGAGCTGTTGGGCTCCGACCAGGCCGCGGTGCGCGCCAAGCGCTGGGCGCTGAACCTGCACCCGGTGTACAAGCGCGTAGACACCTGCGCCGCCGAGTTCGCCACCAACACCGCCTACATGTACTCCAGCTACGAGGAAGAGTGCGAGTCCAATCCGTCCGACCGCAAGAAGGTGATGGTGCTGGGCGGCGGGCCCAACCGCATCGGCCAGGGCATCGAGTTCGACTACTGCTGCGTGCATGCGGCATTGAGCCTGCGCGAATCCGGCTTCGAGACCATCATGGTCAACTGCAACCCGGAAACCGTGTCCACCGACTACGACACCTCCGACCGCCTGTATTTCGAGCCGCTGACGCTGGAAGACGTGCTGGAGATCTGCCGCATCGAGAAGCCGTTCGGCGTCATCGTCCAGTACGGCGGCCAGACCCCGCTGAAACTGGCGCGCGCGCTGGAAGCCAACGGTGTGCCCATCATCGGCACCACGCCTGACATGATCGATGCCGCCGAGGACCGCGAGCGCTTCCAGAAGCTGTTGAACGAGCTGGGCCTGAAGCAGCCGCCGAACCGCACCGCGCGCGCGCCGGCCGAAGCGATGAAGCTGGCTGACGAAATCGGCTACCCGCTGGTGGTGCGCCCGTCTTACGTATTGGGCGGCCGCGCGATGGAGATCGTCCATGAGCCGGCCGACCTGGAACGCTACATGCGCGAGGCGGTGAAGGTGTCGAACGACAGCCCGGTGCTGCTGGACCGCTTCCTCAACGACGCCATCGAAGTGGACGTCGACTGCGTGTCCGACGGCGAGACCGTGGTGATCGGCGGCATCATGCAGCACGTGGAGCAGGCCGGCGTCCACTCCGGCGACTCCGCCTGCTCGCTGCCGGCCTACAGTCTGTTCCCGGCGCTGCAGGACGAAATCCGCCGCCAGACCGAGGCGATGGCCCGCGCGCTGAACGTGGTCGGCCTGATGAACGTGCAGTTCGCCATTCAGGGCGACACCATCTACGTGCTGGAAGTGAACCCGCGCGCTTCGCGCACCGTGCCCTTCGTCTCCAAGGTGACCTCCGCGCCGCTGGCCAAGATCGCCGCCCGCGCGATGGCTGGCATCAGCCTGGTCGAGCAGGGTTTCACCAAGGAGGTGATCCCGCCGTTCTACGCGGTGAAGGAAGCGGTGTTCCCCTTCATCAAGTTCCCCGGCGTGGACACCATCCTGGGACCGGAAATGAAGTCCACCGGCGAGGTGATGGGTGTCGGCAAGACTTTCGCCGAAGCCTACGTCAAGGCGCAGCTGGGCGCGGGCGACCGCCTGCCCAAGACCGGCAAGGTGTTCCTGTCGGTGCGCGACTCCGACAAGAATGGCGTCGTCGACGTGGCGCGCGAGCTGCAGCGGCTGGGCTTCGGCGTCTGCGCGACGCGGGGCACCGCCAAGCACCTGACCGATGCCGGCCTGATCGTGCAAGTGGTCAACAAGGTGAACGAGGGCCGTCCGCACATCGTCGACATGATCAAGAACGGCGAGGTGGATCTGGTGATCAATACCGTGGACGAGCAGCGCACCGCGATCCAGGACAGCCATTCGATCCGCCGCTCCGCGCTGCAGGCGCGCGTGCCGCAGTACACCACGCTGTCCGCCGCCAAGGCGGTGTGCGTGGGCCTGAAGCACGCCGAATCCTTCGATGTGTACAGCGTGCAGCAGCTGCACGCGCAGATCGCCGGCTGAAAGGGAGTGGCCGCTGGTAGGCTTTGATGCGGAAGCGATTTGCCGTTACAATTCCGCTCAAACCCGCTCGCGCAAGCCGCCGTCCCGTACGGCGGCTTGTGCTTTTGATGAAGGCGGACAACCGCCTGTGGAGAATACTGTAATGATCAAAGTCCCGTTGACTGTACGCGGCGCCGAGCTTCTGAAGGAAGAGCTGCAACGCTTGAAGAGCGTGGAGCGCCCGTCGGTGATCGAGGCGATCGCCGAGGCTCGCTCGCATGGCGACCTGTCGGAAAATGCCGAGTACGACGCGGCCAAGGAACGCCAGGCCTTCGTGGAAGGCCGCATCGCCGAGCTGGAAGGCAAGCTGTCCAATGCCGTGATCATCGATCCGTCCGAGCTGGACGCCGACGGCCGCGTGGTATTCGGCGCCACGGTCGATCTGATGGACCTGGAAACCGAAGAGAGCGTCACCTACCAGATCGTCGGCGACGACGAGGCCGACATCAAGGTGTGCAAGGTGTCGGTCAATTCTCCGATCTCGCGCGCGCTGATCGGCAAGGAAGCCGGCGACGTGGCCGAAGTGGTGGCCCCGGGCGGCATCCGCGAGTACGAAGTGCTCGACGTCAAATACATCTGATCCGGACCGCGCGGCCTTGACCGCGCGTTTTTCATCGGCCGCGTCTGTTGCCGAGCATGGGGGTGAAAATGGACGGCTTGCGTGCAGTGGCCAAGACCTTGTGGATTGGCGGTTTGTGGGTGATCGGCCTGATCGTGGCGCCGGTGCTGTTCAAGTCTCTGGACGCGGCGACCGCCGGCATGGTGGCGGGGCGCCTGTTCGCGGCCATCGCCTGGGTTGGACTGGTGTGCGGGGTGTTCCTGCTGGTCGACCAGGTATGGCGCAACGGGGTGGCGGGCCTGAAGCAGGGCGCGTTCTGGCTGATCGTAGGGATGCTGGCGTGCACGTTGATCAACCAGTTCGGCGTCGCGCCCATCATCGTCACCTTGAAGCAGCAGATGAACCACGCGGCCGAAGGGCTGTTCGGCGGCGGCTTCGCCACCTGGCACGCGATTTCCAGCCTGATTTACCTGGTGCAGAGCGTGCTCGGCCTCGCCTATATCTGGCGCAGCGAGTGACGGAACAATAAAAAAGCGGTGGCAAGGCCACCGCTTTTTTCATCTGCCGGGCGGGAGGGCTCAGCCCTTCATCGCCTGCTTGTTCTTCGGCAGCGCGATGCGAGCCTTGTCGCTGGGGCGCCACAGCACCAGCAGCTTGCCGATGTGCTGCACCGGGGCGCAACCCAGTTCTTCGCAGATCTGCTCGAACATGGCGATGCGGGCTTCGCGGTCGTCGCCTTGCACGCGCACCTTGATCAGTTCGTGGGCGTCCAGGCTGATGGCGATTTCGCGCACCACGGACTCGGTCAGGCCGTTGTTGCCTACCATCACCACCGGGTCGATGCCGTGCGCCAGACCCTGCAGGTACTTGCGCTGAAACGGCTTGATGTCAATTTTCATGGAAACATGGAATTCAAAGCAAAACGCGATTCTACTAGAATTTGGCTCCAGGCCCAAAGTTTGGGGCTGAAATAACCGAAAAACAACAGGATAGCGCGCCGTCCGGCGCGCATCGGCTATCCTGACGATTGAACCGACAGAAAGCACCGCCGCGTATGGCAAGAAGCAAGAGCAGCAACAGCTGGTTGCAGGAGCACGTCAACGATCCCTATGTGAACATGGCGCAAAAGGACGGCTACCGCGCCCGCGCAGCCTACAAGCTGCTGGAAATCAACGATAAGGACAAGCTGATCCGTCCCGGCACCGTGCTGGCCGATCTGGGCTCCACGCCGGGCAGCTGGTCGCAGGTGGCGGCGCGCATCGTCGGCGATTCGGGCAAGGTGTTCGCGCTGGACATCCTGGAGATGGATCCTGTGCCCGGCGTCGATTTCATCCAGGGCGACTTCCGCGAGGAAGAGGTTTTGCGCGAATTCGAGCAATTGTTGGGCGGACGCGAGCTTGATCTTGTAATTTCAGATATGGCGCCCAATATGTCAGGCATGAGCGCCATCGACCAGGCCAGGAGTTTCCTGCTATGCGAGCTGGCGTTGGAATTTGCGCGCGATCATTTGAAACCCGGCGGACATTTTCTCGTCAAAGTGTTCCAGGGAAGCGATTTCCAGTCCTATCTCAAGGCCATGCGAGAGCTGTTCGACGAGGTGGTGACGCGCAAGCCCAAGGCGTCGCGGGACCGTTCCAGTGAAATCTATCTGCTGGGCAAGGGGCGCCGCTGACATAAAAGGGCGCGCAGCGTACAATCGTAGCCATTCAATACAAGCAACCAAAAAGTCAGGGCACAGAGGAGTCCGCCACTCGTGAACAATATCGGCAAAAACATCGCCATCTGGGTGATCATCGGCTTGGTTCTGATGACCGTCTTCAATCAGTTCAATAAGCGCCAGGACACCCAGAACCAGCTCGAGTACTCGCAGTTCGTCAGCGATGTCGAGTCGGGCAAGGTGCAATCCCTGACCATCGAGGGGCATCCTCTGCGCGGCCAGTGGTTGAAGGGCAAACTGACCGACGGCACCGCGTTCTCCACTTTCGCGCCGTATGACCCGCAGCTGGTCGACGACCTGATCAAGAACAACGTGCGCTTCTCCGCCAAGCCGGAGGAAGAGCCGTCGATGCTGATGAGCATCTTCATCAGCTGGTTCCCGATGCTGCTCTTGATCGGCGTGTGGGTGTTCTTCATGCGCCAGATGCAGGGCGGCGGCAAGGGCGGCGCGTTCTCGTTCGGCAAGAGCAAGGCGCGCATGCTGGACCAGGACGCCAACACCGTGGTGTTCGCCGACGTGGCGGGCTGCGACGAGGCCAAGGAGGAGGTGAAGGAGATCGTCGATTACCTGCGCGATCCTTCCCGCTACCAGAGCCTGGGCGGCCGCATCCCGCGCGGCATCCTGCTGGCCGGCTCTCCCGGCACCGGCAAGACGCTGCTGGCCAAGGCCATCGCCGGCGAGGCCAAGGTGCCGTTCTTCAGCATCTCCGGCTCCGACTTCGTCGAAATGTTCGTCGGCGTGGGCGCGGCCCGCGTGCGCGACATGTTCGAGCAGGCGAAGAAGAACTCGCCCTGCATCATCTTCATCGATGAGATCGACGCGGTCGGCCGTCAGCGCGGCGCCGGTCTCGGCGGCGGCAACGATGAGCGCGAGCAGACGCTGAACCAGCTTCTGGTTGAGATGGACGGCTTCGACACCAATTCCACCGTGATTGTGATCGCCGCGACCAACCGTCCGGACGTGCTGGACCCGGCGCTGCAGCGTCCGGGCCGCTTCGACCGCCAGGTGGTGGTGCCGTTGCCGGACATCCGCGGTCGCGAGCAGATCCTGAACGTGCACATGCGCAAGGTGCCGATCGCCGCCGACGTCAACGCCGAGGTGATCGCGCGCGGCACGCCGGGCTTCTCCGGCGCCGACCTCGCCAACCTGATCAACGAGGCCGCCCTGTTCGCCGCCCGCCGCAACAAGCGCCTGGTGGACATGGAAGACCTGGAATCCGCCAAGGACAAGATCATGATGGGCGCCGAGCGCCGCAGCATGGTGATGACCGAGGAGGAGAAGCGCAACACCGCCTACCATGAGTCCGGCCACGCCGTCGTCGCCAAGCTGCTGCCGAAGTCCGACCCGGTGCACAAGGTCACCATCATTCCGCGCGGCCGCGCACTGGGCGTCACTATGCAACTGCCGGAGCAGGACCGCTTCGCCTATGACCGCGGTTACCTGATGGATAGGCTGGCCATCCTGTTCGGCGGCCGCATCGCCGAAGAGCTGTTCATGAACCAGATGACCACCGGCGCCAGCAACGACTTCGAGCGCGCGACGCAAATGGCGCGCGACATGGTCACCCGCTACGGCATGTCCGACAAGCTGGGTCCGATGGTGTACGGCGAGAACGAGGGCGAAGTGTTCCTCGGCCGCTCGATCACCACGCACAAGAACCTGTCGGAAGCGACGATGCAGCAAGTGGACCAGGAAATCCGCCGCATCATCGACGAGCAATACGCGCTGGCGCGCCGTCTGCTGGAAGAGAACCGCGACAAGGTGGAGGCGATGACCGCCGCGCTTCTGGAGCTGGAAACCATAGACGCCGACCAGATCAACGACATCATGGAAGGCAAGCCGCCGCGTCCGCCCAAGCCGGGCAGCAGTTTCGCCGCCAAGCCGGAAGACAAGCCGGCCGAGCCGACCGCTCCTGTCGAGGCGACTTCCGATCCGGCCCAGGAAGTCTGATCGCCGCATCCGCCATAACCGGGCAAGCCTTCGCGGGCTTGCCCGGTTTTCTTTCCGCTCCTCGTTGTGTTGGCCAGGAGCGTCAGGAACGAGAATCATGATGAAAACCTTGCTTTGCGGGCGTTTCTCGCTCGATCTGTCCCGCCCCTTGGTGATGGGCATTCTCAACGTCACGCCGGATTCCTTCTCCGATGGCGGCCGCTTCAACCGCGTCGACGATGCGCTCGCGCGCGCCGAGGCGATGCTGGCCGAGGGCGCGGATATCCTCGACATCGGCGGCGAATCGACGCGGCCCGGCGCGCCCTTCGTCAGCCCGGAGGAAGAGATGGCGCGGGTGATGCCGGTGCTGGAGAAACTGCGCGGCATCGGCGCGCCGCTGTCGCTGGATACCCGCCGCGCCGAGGTGATGCGGGAAGCGCTGCGGCTTGGCGCGGTGGATCTGATCAACGACGTGTCGGCGCTGGAGGACGAGGGCGCGCTGCCGCTGGCCGCCGCCAGCCGCGCCGCGGTCTGCCTGATGCACAAGCAGGGCAATCCGGACACGATGCAGAATCGGCCCGAGTACGCCGACGTGGTGGCCGAGGTGGCCGATTACCTGAAACGCCGTCTCCAGCTGTGCCTGGACGCCGGCATCGCCCGCGAGCGGCTGCTGGTCGATCCCGGCTTTGGTTTCGGCAAGACGTTGGAGCACAATCTGGCTTTGCTCAAGCGGCTGGACGAGATCGAGCGCATCGCCGGGGCTCCGCTGCTGGTGGGCTTGTCGCGCAAGTCGATGCTGGGCGCGATCACCGGCGAGGACGCGCCGTCGGAAAGGCTGGGCGCCAGCGTCGCCGCGGCGCTGGAGTCGGCGCGGCGCGGCGCGGCGGTGATACGCGTGCACGACGTCAAGGCGACGCGCCAGGCGCTGCAGCTGTGGCAGGCGCTGCGGGATTGTTGATTTGACGCTGGTTTTCCCCCCGGCGGTAGTGGCAAAATGGCGGGCATCGCGCCTGCCAAGGCCCTGAACCGATACAGAGAATACTGAATGAGTCGCAAATATTTCGGCACCGATGGCGTGCGCGGCGAGGTCGGCAAATTTCCGATCACGCCGGAATTCGTGATGAAGCTGGGTTACGCGGCCGGCCGCGTGCTGGTCAACCATGACAAGGACAGCCGCCCCACGGTGCTGATCGGCAAGGACACGCGCATTTCCGGCTATATGCTGGAAGCGGCGCTGCAGGCGGGCTTCACCGCCGCCGGCGTCAACGTGCTGCTGACCGGCCCGCTGCCGACGCCGGGCATCGCCTATCTGACCCGCGCGCTGCGGCTGGAAGCCGGGGTGATGATTTCCGCTTCCCACAATCCGTTCCAGGATAACGGCATCAAGTTCTTCGCCGAAGGCGGCAACAAGCTGGACGACGGGCTGGAGCTGGAGATCGAGGCGATGCTGGAACAGCCTATGGCCACCAACCCGTCGCTGGAGCTGGGCCGGGCCCGCCGCATCGACGGCGCGGCCGAGCGCTACATCGAATTCTGCAAGAGCACTTTCCCCAACGAGCTCAGCCTGAAGGGGCTGAAGCTGGTGGTCGATTGCGCCAACGGCGCCACTTACCATATCGCGCCCAAGGTGTTTCACGAGCTGGGCGCCGAGTTGGTGGAAATCGGCTGCGAGCCCAATGGCTACAACATCAACGACAAGGTGGGCGCCACCTATCCCAAGACGCTGCAGGTGGCGGTGCTGGAACACCAGGCCGACTTCGGCATCGCGCTGGACGGCGACGGCGACCGCCTGATCATGGTGGACGCCGCCGGCCGCATCTACGATGGCGACCAGCTGATCTACGTGATCGCCAAGGCGCGCGCGGCGCGCGGCGAGCTGAAGGGCGGCGTGGTCGGCACCGTGATGACCAATATGGCGATGGAGCTGGCGCTGCAAAAGCAGGATGTGCCCTTCGGCCGCGCCAAGGTTGGCGATCGCTACGTGCTGGAAATGCTGCATGCCGATGGCTGGCAGGTGGGCGGCGAAGCCTCCGGCCACATCCTGTGCCTGGACAAGCACAGCACTGGCGACGGCATCATCTCCAGCCTGCAGGTGTTGGCTGCGGTGCAGCAGCTGGGCACGGGCCTGGCCGACATCTGCGCCGACTGGCAGCCTTTCCCGCAGACGCTGATCAATGTCCGTCACAACGGTTGCGACTGGAAAGGCGCTTCCGCCGCGCCGCTGTCCGAGGCTGAAGTCGCGCTGAGCGGCCGCGGCCGCGTGGTGCTGCGTCCGTCCGGCACCGAGCCGGTGGTGAGGGTGATGGTGGAGGCCGACGACAAGGCGCTGGCCGACACCTGGGCCAAAGCCATCGCCTCGGCGATCGAGAAGATCGCTTCCTGATCGTTCCGTGCAGCGGACCGACAAAAATGCCAACCTGTACAGGTTGGCATTTTTTGTGTCAAAAATTTGCTATCCGATAATAATAAACTTGAATGTCATCAATCTGTGGATAAAATTGCCGCACCTCTACTCAGGATGACAAAAGGATGAGAACAATACCCGCATTCCCCCTTTCCCGCGCCGCCATCGCCGCTTCGCTGGCGCTGGCGCTGGCCGGCCTGCAGGCGCAGGCAGCCTGCAGCTTGCCCGACGCGCGCATCCACCAGGTTCAGGGCAACGGTCCGCAGAACCCGATGCAGGGCAAGACCGTCGCCGTGCAGGGCGTGGTCAGCAGCCTGCTGTACGGCAAGGACGGCCCGGTGGGCTTCTTCATCCAGGAAGTGCCGCAGAATCAGGACGCTGATCCGGCTACTTCCGAGGGCATCTATGTCTACACCGGCAAGCTGGCGTTGCCGGCGTTGAGGGCCGGCGACGCGGTCGGCGTGCGCGGCAAGGTGCTGGAGTTCGGCCGCAAGGGCGACGCGCGCACCGAGACCCAGCTGCAGCCGTCGGCCGCGGCCGATGTGCAGCTGTGCGGCTACCAGGGAGAGCTGGCTCCGGTGAGCCTGCGGCTGCCCTTGAGCGGCGGCGCGGCCCAGCTGGAGTCGCTGGCCGGCATGGTCGTCAAGTTCGAGCAGCCGCTGTTCGTCGTCGACAGCTACAACTACGGCCGCTACGGCGAGCTGGCGCTGTCCAGCCAGGCGCGCCAGTGGGTGCCGACCCAGCTATACCGCCCCGGCAGCGCTGAGGCTCAGGCGCTGCGCGCGGCCAATCCGCGCGACCGCCTGCTGCTGGACGACGGCAAGACCTGGCAGAACGCCGACGCCTGGCTGCCGGGGCCGGGCGGCCTGTCCGCCGCCAACACCCTGCGGGTGGGGGACCGCCTGGACGGCCTGACCGGCGTGGTGTCGTTCAGCAACGGCGCCTACCGCGTCCAGCCGTTGTATCTGCCGCAGGTTTCCGCCGCCAATCCCCGCGCGGCGGCTCCGGCGCGCAAGGCCGGCCAGCTGCGGGTGGCCAGCTTCAACGTGCTCAATTTCTTCAACGGCGACGGCCTGGGCGGCGGCTTTCCGACCGAGCGCGGCGCCAAGACCCGCGACGATTTCCTGCGGCAGAAGGCCAAGATAGTCAGCGCCATCCGCCAGCTGGATGCCGACGTGCTGGGCCTGATGGAGTTGGAAAACGACGGTTTCGGGCCGCAATCGGCGGTCAAGGAACTGGTCGACGCGCTGAACGCGGGACAGGACGCGGACAAGCAGTACCGCTTCGTCGATCCCGGCCTGCCCAGGATCGGCACCGACGCCATCACCACCGGCATGCTCTACCGCCCGTCGCGGGTGAGGCCCGATGGCGCCGCCAAGGCGCTGACGGTGGGCGATCCGGCCAAGAACCGCCTCAGCCTGGCGCAGACTTTCGCCGCCGACGGCAAGAAGTTGACGCTGGTGGTCAATCATTTGAAGTCCAAGGGCAGCAGCTGCGAGCAGGTCAAGGTGAACGGCGCGCCCGACGCGGATACCGGGGATGGCCAGGGCAATTGCAATCTGACCCGCGTGCAGGCGGCGCAGGACCTCGTGCGGTGGGCGAAGCAGCGTGGCGCATCCGCCAAGGATGGCTTGCTGGTGATGGGCGACATGAACGCCTACGCCAAGGAAGATCCGATCCGCGTCTTCGAGGATGGCGGCTTGTCCAACCTGCTGGCGCGCTTCCAGAAGGATGCTTATTCCTATGTGTACCAGGGCGAGTCCGGCAACCTCGATCACGCGCTGGCCGACGCCGCGCTGACGAAGTGGGTGGCCGCCGCCGGCGAATGGCACATCAACGCCGACGAGCCGACCGCGCTGGAATACAGCAGCGAGTTCAAGTCCTCCGCCCAGCGGCAGAATTACTACGCGCCCGACGCCTACCGCTCGTCCGATCACGACCCCTTGTATGTCGACCTGCAACTGGTGCCGATCGCCGGCGCGGATGCGCTGGCGCTGGGCATGCTGGGATTGGCGAGCCTGCTGGCCTGGCGACGCCGCAAGTGAGGCTGCCGCCGGCCAGCCTGCTGCCTGCGCTGCTGCCGCTGCTGACGCCTTGGGGCGAAGCGGCGCGGCGCTGGTTGTTCGATCCCGTTGCCGGCGGCGAGTGGTGGCGGGCCTTCACCGCCAGCTGGGTGCACGCCGACTGGCGGCACGCGGCGTTGAACAGCGCCAGCCTGCTGTTGCTGGCAGGCCTGGGCGGCCGGCGCGCGGCCTGGCCGCTGTGCGCGCTGGCGCTGTTGCTGCCCTGGCTGATCGCGCTGCAGCAGCTGGCCTTGCCCGAGCCTCAGCCGTTTCTCGGCGCGTCGGGCGTAGTCTACGGCTGGTGGGCGGCGGTCGCCTGGCTGAAGCGGCGCGAGACCGCTGGACTTTGGCTGGCGGCAGCGCTGCTGCTGCGCCTGGCGTGGCAGGGGCTGTGGCCTAACCTGGGGCCGGGCGGCGAACCGGTGCTCTGGTCCGCCCATGTCGGCGGCGCCTTGCTGGCGCCGCTGCTGCTGGCCGGCTTCAGCCGAGCGCGACGCGCGGCACCCGCGGCATGACCGCGCTCATCAGCTCATAGCTGATGGTGCCGGCGGCGGCGGCCACCCTTTCGATCGGCGCGTTCGGTCCCCACAGCTCCACTCGGCTGCCGACGCCGGCCTGGGGCAGATAGCTGATGTCCACGGTCAGCATGTCCATCGACACCCGGCCAGCCAGTTGGCACGGTCGGCCGTCTATCGCTGCCGGCGCGCCGTTGGCGGCCACCCGCGGATAGCCGTCGGCGTAGCCGCAGGCAACCACGCCGATGCGCATCGGGCGGTCGGCGACGAAGCGGCGGCCGTAGCCGATGGCATCGCCGGGCTGCAGCTGCTGCACGGCGATGATGTCGGCCGACAGCGTCATCGAGGGTTGCAGGCCGAGGTCGGCGCCGGTTTCGCTCTCGAACGGCGACGCGCCGTACAGCACGATGCCGGGCCGGCCGATGTCGCCATGGGTGTGCGGGTGGCGCAGCAGCGCCGCGGAGTTGGCGGCGCAGACCTTCAGGCCGCTGGCGGCGGCCGTCGGTTCGAAGCGGCTCCATTGCTCGGCCACGCCGTAGTCTTCGTCGGCGGTGGCGAAATGGGTCATGATGGCGGTCAGCCGCGCGCCCGGCAGCGTTTGCAGCCGGGCTTGGGCGGCGGCGGCGTCTTCCGGGCGGAAGCCCAGCCGATTCATGCCGCTGTTGACCTTCAGCCAGACCTCCACCGGCCGGTCGGCGGAACCTTTGGCCAGCCAGTCCATCTGTTGTTGTGAGTGGACGGCGCCGCCGAGGCGGTAGTCGGCCATCGCGGCGGCCTCGGCCGCGTCGAACGGACCTTCCAGCAGCGCGATCGGGCGATCGATGCCCGCCTCGCGCAGCAGCACCGCGTCTTCGATATTGAGCAGGGCAAAACCGTCGGCCAGATCGGCCAACGCCTTTGCAGTGTCCAATACGCCGTGGCCGTAGGCATTGGCCTTGATCACGGCGAACAGGCTGCGGGCCTGGGAGTGCTGGCGGGTAAGCAGGAAATTGTGGCGGATGGCCGGGAGGGAAATCTCCAGCCGGATAGGGCGTGTCATGTCAAGAAAGCGTGTACGAGAGGTGTGCTATTATACACCTCCGTGCATGGACATTAGCCGCCCAGCCGCTTGATTGCGACGATTTGGAATAAAGCCGGCGGACGGAATACTAGATGGATACTCTGCAGATACTTCTCGACTTTTTCGCTGGTTACGGCTACGTGGCCGTGTTTGCGGTGCTGTTGATTTGCGGTTTCGGCGTGCCGATTCCGGAGGACATCACTTTGGTGGCCGGCGGCGTGATTTCCGGCCTGGGCTACGCCAATGTGCACTACATGTTCGTGGTCGGCATGGCGGGCGTGCTGGTCGGCGACGGCATCATGTTCCTGGCCGGACGCATCTTCGGTCACAAGGTGCTGCGCTTCAAGCCCATCGCCCGCATCCTGACCAAAGAGCGCTTCGAGGCGGTGCAGGAGAAGTTCGAGAAATACGGCAACTGGGTGCTGTTCGTCGCCCGCTTCCTGCCAGGGCTGCGCTCTCCGATCTTCATCACCGCCGGCATGACCCGGCGCGTGTCCTACTGGCGCTTCCTGATGATGGACGGCTTCGCCGCGCTGATCTCGGTGCCGGTCTGGGTGTATCTCGGCTATTACGGCGCGGCCAACCGCGACTGGCTGATGATGATGGTGCATCGCGGCCAGGCGGGCATCCTCACCGTGGTGGCGGTGCTGTTGTTGGTGGTCGGCTTCGTATGGTTCAAGCGCCGCCGCCTGTCCTGCGCGAAAAAATAAGCGCGCGGACGCATGAAAAAGGCCATCCTCAGGATGGCCTTTTTGCTGGATGGCGGAATGATCAGCCCACCTGCAGCAGCTCCACTTCGAATACCAGCGTCGCATGCGGTGGGATCACGCCGCCGGCGCCGCGCGCGCCGTAGCCCAGTTCGGACGGAATGGTCAGCTTGCGCTTGCCGCCCACCTTCATGCCTTGCACGCCTTGATCCCAGCCCTTGATCACGTAGCCGGCGCCCAGCTCGAAGCTGAACGGCTGCATGCGGTCCTTGCTGGAGTCGAATTTGGTGCCGTCGGTCAGCCAGCCGGTGTAGTGAACGGTGACTTCCTGGCCCGCGGCGGCTTCGGCGCCTTCGCCGACCAGCAATTCCTCGATGATCAGTTCGCTCATGCTATTTCCTTCCGGGAGTATGGTGTTGACCGCGCGATTGTAGCAGCCGGCCGGCCGATTTGTGTTTTCCCCTGTGTGGCATATAACGAAAAACAGAGCGTTCGTCTCTATTTTCCACGCGATGCAAGGGGGTGTGCCATGGATGTCACTCACCACGATGTTCCGCCCGTGCGCCCGGTGGCGCGCAAGGTGGAGTTGCGACAGCCGCTGCAATGGCTGAAAAGGGGCTTTCGGGACTTTCAGAAAGCGCCGGCCGACTGCCTGTTCTACGGCGCGGTTTTCGTGCTGATGGGTTATCTGCTGGGCGCTTATGTCGAGCAGGCGCCGGAGCTGGTCATCACCTTCGCCACCATCTTCCTGCTGTCCGGCCCCTTCCTGGCGATCGGCCTTTACGACATCGCCAAGCAGATGGAGGCCTTCGATGGCCACGGCCGGGTCAAGCTGTTGCACAGCATGGCCGCCTGGCGCGTCAATATGCCGGGCTTCAGCCTGTACGCGGTGCTGTTGGCGGTGCTGGTGTTCGGCTGGTTCCGCGTGTCGCTGCTGATGTTCGCGCTGTTTTACGATACCGCGGCGCTGCCCAATCTGAATGAGATAGTCGCCGACGCGTTCAATCCGGGCAATCTGGAATTCCTGATCGCCTACTTCGCCGTCGGCTTCCTGTTCGCCCAACTCGTGTTCTCGGTCAGCGTCGTCGCGATTCCGTTGCTGCTGGACAAGGAAGTGGACACCATCACCGCGATGATCGCCAGCGTGCAGGCGGTGTACCGCAATCTGCTGACGATGGGCATCTGGGCCGCTATCATTGTCGTGATGACGGTGGTGGGCTTCGTCACCTATTACCTGGGCCTGATCATCATCATGCCGGTGCTGGCGCTGGCCAGCTGGCATGCCTATCGGGATTTGATCACCTTCGAGAGATGACCGCCAAGCAATGACTCATAACGTCGTATTCCTTGACCGGGACAGCTTGCCTGTCCCGGTTCCCGTTTTTGGCTTTCCCGTCCATTACCGCGAATATCCGGCGACCGCCGCTCATGAGGTCGCGGCCCATGCCGCCGAGGCCGACGTGGTGATCAGCAACAAGGTGCCCCTGTCGCGCGACACGATCGCAGGGCTGCCGAACCTCAAGCTGATCGCCATCGCCGCCACCGGCTACAACCATGTCGATTTGGAGGCCTGCCGCGAGCGCGGCGTCGCGGTGTGCAATATCCGCCATTACGGCGATCACACCGTCGCCGAGCACGCGTTCATGCTGATGATGGCGCTGATGAAAAATCTGCCGGCCTATCAGCGCGACGTCGCCGCCGGCGTCTGGAGCCAGTCCCGGCAGTTTTGCCATTTCGGCGCGCCGATACGCGAGGTGCGCGGCGCGGTGCTGGCCATCGTCGGCAGCGGCGGCATCGGCGGCCGGCTGGCCGAGATGGCGCGCGCCTTCGGCATGGAGGTGGTGTTCGCCGAGCGCAAGGGCGCGGAGGAAGCCAGGGAGGGGCGGATGCCGTTCGCCGAGGCGCTGGCGCGGGCCGACGTGGTGTCGCTGCACTGCCCGCTGACCGACGAGACCCGCGGCATGATCGCCCAGCCGGAGCTGATGGCGATGAAGCCGGGCGCCATCCTGATCAATACCGCGCGCGGCGGCCTGGTCGACGAGGCCGATCTGGTGGCGGCGCTGAAATATGGGCAGCTGGGGGGCGCGGGTTTCGATGTGCTGAGCAGCGAGCCGCCGTCGCCGGACAATTCGCTGCTGAAGGCGCGCTTGCCCAATCTGATCGTCACCCCGCATGTGGGGTGGGCCAGCGGCGAGGCGATGGGCCGCTTGGCCGCGCAGTTGGTTGCCAATATCGAGGCGTTTGCGCGCGGCGAAAAAATGAACCGGTTGATTTAATCAGCGCGAAGAAATTTTATGATGTCGCTTGGCATTCTTTACCGGATAGCCGGCTTCTCCTGTCATGCCGCGATAGATTTTGTTGTTTTTGTTTAAAAAGAATTGGATTGTGCTTATAAAGTTGACTATTTTTCAAGGGCTCTGCCGGCTCGCCGGCTTGAGCTACCCCGCTTGTTGCACCGTGGACAGTACGCCTGCCACGGTGTTTTTTTGTCCATCGGCCGGAATCAGTCGCCGATATCGTTGGGATTGACGCGCGGCGCGTCTTCTTCGCCCATGCCCAGCTTGCCGCGCACGCAGGTGATGTAGCGGTTGACGTCGGGCCCGCCGCCGTAGCGCTGGGCATGCCAGATCATCTCGCCCAGGCATTCCATGATCTCGTGCTGGGCGCGATGCTCGTCGCCGTGGCGCAGCGCCAGCTGCGCGTAAAGCGCGCGGATGCCGAAGGGCTGGTCGATGGAGCGCTGCTCGGCGATGGCCACATGCAGGCCCAGGTGCAGGAAGGGGTTGGTCTCGCCCATGTCCGGGGTCCACTCCTGCTCCATGAACGCCTCCGGGTTTTCCAGGATGGGATGATACTCAGGGTGGTCTATAAGAATGGAGAGGACGATCTGTTCCAGGTCGGACAAGGTCTCGCCGGATTTGGATTTGTGCCAGGTGTCGAAGAAGAAGCGGCGGGCATCCTGGCGGCTGGGGCTGAACAACATCGATAAAGACCTCGGGCGATTGCTGGCGGGGCTCGGCGCGGGCGCGCCGCTTGAACGCAACAGGGTATCTGGGTCGCAGGCGGCTGCCATTCCGGGCTGCGGCATTATACGGGAGGGAGCTAGCCATGACCACGCTCTACGATTTTAGCGCGAAGCGGACCGACGGCGCCGAACAGGCGCTCTCGGCCTACGAGGGCAGGGTGGCGCTGCTGGTGAACACCGCCAGCGAATGCGGCTATACCCGGCAGTACGCCGGCCTGCAGGAGCTGCAGGACTATTTCGCCGGGCAGGATTTCGTCGTGCTCGGGTTTCCCTGCAATCAGTTCGGCGGGCAGGAGCCGGGCGGCGAAGATGAGATCGTCGCCTTTTGCCAGGGCCGTTTCGGCGTGACCTTTCCTTTGTTCGCCAAGCTGCAGGTGAACGGCGACGGCGCGCATCCGTTGTGGCGTTGGCTGACCCAGGCCGATTCCGAGCGTCCGCATCCCATCAAGTGGAATTTCACCAAGTTTCTGGTCGACGGCCGGGGGAGGGTGGTGAAGCGCTACGAGCCCGCGGTGGAGCCGCACGAACTGGTCGACGACGTCAAGGCGCTGCTGGCGAGGTGAAAAGCGAACGGCCCGCGCAGGCGGGCCGTGGAGGGAGCCGCGGATGGCTTACTTGCGGCGGAAGACCAGATCCCATACGCCGTGGCCGAGCTTGATGCCGCGGGCTTCGAACTTGGTCAGCGGCCGGTAGTCCGGGCGCGGCGCGTAGCCGTCCGCGGTATTCTCCAGATCGGCGTTGCCGCTCAGCACTTCCAGAATCTGGACCGCGTAGTCTTCCCAGTCGGTGGCGGCGTGGAAATAGCCGCCCGGCTTGAGCTTTTTGGCCAGTTTCTCCACCAGCGGCGCCTGGATCAGGCGGCGCTTGTTGTGGCGTTTCTTGTGCCACGGGTCCGGGAAGAAAATGTGCACGCCGTCCAGGCTGCCGTCGGCCAGCATGTTGTCCAGCACTTCCACCGCGTCGTGGCGCATCAGCCGCAGATTGCTCAGTTCCTTCTCGGCGATCAGCTTGCACAGATTGCCGACGCCGGGGCTGTGCACTTCGATGCCGAGGTAATCATTGCCCGGATTGGCGGCGGCGATCTCGGCGGTGGCGCCGCCCATGCCGAAGCCGATTTCCAGGATCTTGGGCGCGGCGCGGCCGAAAGCCTGTTCCAGGTCTATCGTTTCCGGACGGTACTCTATGCCCCACTTGGGCATGCCTTCGTCCATCGCCCGCTGCTGGCCTGCGGACAGATGGCCCTGGCGCAGCACAAAGCTGCGGATCGCGCGTTTGAAAGCCGGATTTTCCATTTTGCTGGCCTGCTGAAAACTCAAAAAAACCGCGATGTTACCGAATCTCGGCGTAGCTTGCGAGTATTGCCGCCCGCCGCGGCTCGTCCCGCCGCAGCGCGTCCAGATAATCGAGCACGCTGGGCCAGCGCAGACGGACGGCCAGTTCGCGTCGTATCCGGCCGTTGTCCAGGCGGCGCGATTCGGCCAGGAATGACCATTGCTGCGGCGTGACGCGGGCCTTCACCTCGTCGCGCGGCAATTGCGGCGGCACCGGCAGGCCAAGGGTTTCTCCCAGGCGCCGATACCACATGCCGACTGGCAGCGGTTGGTCGTCGCAGGCGTTGTAGACGCGGATGCCGCTTCTGCGGCGCAAGGCCGCCGCGCACAGCTGCGCCAGGTCGTCGGCGTGGATGTGGTTGCTCCAGCTGTCTTCGGCATCGATGATCAAGGGAGCGGCGGCGGCGAAGCGCGACAGCGGCAGCCGTTCATCGGCATAGATGCCCGGCGCGCGCAGGATGGTCAACGCGCAGCCGCGGGCGATGGCGAAGCGGCGCAGCTGGGATTCGGCGTCGGCGCGCCGCTGCGCGCGATCGTTGCGCGGGCGGACCGCCGCGGCTTCGTCCAGCACGGCGCCGCCTGCGTCGCCATACACGCCGCTTGTGCTGATGTAGATCAATTGCTGTGGTATGCTGTTCGCTTTTGCCAGCGCGTACAACAACTTGCGCATTCTCGAGTCTGTCCGGCCATGGGCCGGCGGCGGCGCGGTCAGCAGCGCGGCGTCGGCCAGCCCGGCGAGGCGCGCCAGACTGGGGGCATGGTCCAGATCGCCTATCAGCGGCAAGGCGCCCAGCGCGCGCCAGCGGGCGGCGGCCTCTTCGGTGCGACACAGGGTCAATATCCGCCAACTCCGGCGAAGCTGCGGCAGGGCGCGCCGGGCGACATCGCCGGCGCCGATGACAAGTAAAGTACGCATGGTGTGCATTTTAGCCAGAATTCGGGATTGAGAAACGATTATGACTTGCCAGGTGAAAGTGCTCCCCAGCGGGCATGCATTCAGTGTTGAAGCGCACGAAACCATTCTTGAAGCGGCGCTGCGCCAGGGCGTGGGCCTGCCCTACGGCTGCCGCGACGGCGCTTGCGGCGCCTGCAAGGGCAAGGTGCTGGAGGGCGAGGTGAGCCAGGACGGCTTCCAGGAAAAGGCGTTGTCCGCCGCCGAGCGCGCGCAGGGCATGGCCTTGTTCTGCTGTGCGAAGCCGCAAGGCGACATCAGCATCGAGGCGCGCGAAGTGACCGGCATCGGCGACATCCAGATCAAGACGCTGCCGTGCCGGGTCGAAACGATAGAAAAGATCCACGACGTGGCTGTGCTGAAGCTGAAGCTCCCGGTGTCCGAGCGTTTGCAGTTCCGCGCCGGCCAGTATATCGACATCCTGATGAAGGACGGCAAAAAGCGCAGCTTCTCGATCGCCAACGCGCCGCATGACGATTCCTTCCTGGAACTGCACATCCGCCATCAGCCGGGCGGCTCGTTCTCCGAGTATGTGTTCCATCAGATGAAGGAGCGCGAGATCATGCGCTTCAAGGGCCCGATGGGTTCCTTCTTCCTGCGCGAGGAGTCGGACAAACCCATCGTGCTGATCGCCAGCGGCACCGGCTTCGCGCCGGTCAAGGGCATCATCGAGCATGCGATCCATCATGGTATCACCCGGCCGATGAAGTTCTACTGGGGCGCCCGCACCAAGGCCGACCTGTACATGGCGGAGCTGGCCGAAGGCTGGGCCGCCGCGCATCCGCACATCAGCTATGTCCCGGTGCTGTCCGAGGCGTTGCCGGAAGACAATTGGACCGGCCGTGCCGGATTCGTGCACCAGGCGGTGCTGGAAGATTTCGCCGATCTGTCGGATTACCAGGTCTACGCCTGCGGCGCGCCGGTGATGGTGGAGGCGGCCCACGGCACCTTCACCCGCGAGCGCGGCCTGCCGGAAAACGAGTTCTTCTCCGACGCCTTCTTCCTGGCCAAGGATATGGGCGGAGGCAAATAAGCAGCACAAGCCTTTGATCTGTATATAAAAAGCCCTCTGCTCGCGCCGGGGGCTTTTTATTTGTCCTGCATCAAATCGCCGGGATGGCCGGTTTGACCTGGGTCAATTCCATGGTTTGTCGAGTGGTTATTATGTCGCTGGCAAGTCAATTGAAACCGCATGCCGGTAGGAGGGAACCATGGAGTTGCTGACCCTATTGTTGGCCGACGATGTCGGCCGTTTGAGCCTGTTGACTATCGTGGTCGCCACCGTGGTGGCTTTCGGGGCTTTGTGGGTGATTTTCCGGAACATGAACAAGCCGGGCAAGTAAGGATTACCCCTGTCGTTTTCAGTATTTCCTCTTGATGTGTGTGTTGGCGGATACGGTGGTGGGCCGTATCCGTTTTTTTTGTCCGCCGCGTCGCGAATTTGTTCTGTATCAGACTATTTCCGTTTCGGGCTTTTCGCCCGGCATTCCCTTTCTATGCTTAAGAGTCGCTGGCGCAAGCCCGCAACGGATCTGAACCAAGGCGCGTTCGCGCAGACGGCGCCAGTCGCGCGGCAAGAGGGCGCGATGCGGGGCCAGGCGTTCTGTCACGCATGGCTCCTGTTCAAAGCCTTGTTGCGAACCGCTGGGCGCTGTCGACAGGCGAGGCGCACGACGAAGGGCAGACCCTGTCCATCCGGCAACGCGGCAGATAGCCGGTTGGCCAGGCTGCCGCTTTCTGCCGGTAGAGACTTTGAACAGGCGCTGAGCGCGCATTTCCGCCGTTCCGGATTCAGCTGTCCATGACGCCTTAATGCAAGCCTTGGTCGCATTCCCCGGAAGTCGCCGGATTGATGGCTGGGCCTGCTTGATGCAAATCAACCTAACAACCGACACCGCTGGAAAGCCTTGTTTTTCGGGGTATACCATAATTTCAGATGATAAGAATTTAATAATGTAATGCTCGGTTTACATACCAGATCGGAGAACGAAAATGTCCACTGAAACTGCAACCCAAGCCGGCTTGGCCGAGGGCGCGTCGCCCAGGCTGAAGCTGGGCGCGCTGACGGCGCTGGTCGTCGGCTCCATGATAGGCGGCGGCATCTTTTCCTTGCCGCAGAACATGGCGGCTGGAGCCGGCGCCGGCGCCATCCTGATCGGCTGGGCCATCACCTTTGTCGGCATGCTGGCGCTGGCCTTCGTGTTCCAGATGCTAGCTTCGCGCAAGCCGGAAGTGTCCGGCGGCGTGTACGGCTACGCCAAGGCCGGTTTCGGCGACTACATGGGCTTCAACTCGGCCTGGGGTTACTGGATCTCGGCCTGGATCGGCAACGTCTCCTATTTCGTGGTGATGTTCTCGGCGCTGGGCTTCTGGGTGCCGGCCTTCGGCGACGGCAATACGCCCATCGCCATTGCTTGCGCGTCTGTGGTGCTGTGGGGCCTGCACTTCCTGGTGCTGCGCGGCGTGCACGGCGCGGCCTTCATCAATACCGTCACCACCATCGCCAAGCTGGTGCCGCTGGCCCTGTTCATTCTATTGATCGTGTTCGCATTCAAGGTCGATACCTTCAACCTGGACTTCTGGGGCAGCGCCAAGCTCGGCTCCATCGTCGACCAGGTGAAGAGCACCATGCTGGTGACGGTGTGGGTGTTCATCGGCATCGAGGGCGCGTCGATGTTCTCCGGCCGCGCCGAGAGCATGAAGGATGTGGGCAAGGCCACCGTGATCGGCTTCCTGCTGACCATCGCGCTCTTGGTCGCCGTATCGGTGCTGTCGCTGGGCGTGATGACCCAGGCTGAACTGGCCGCGCTGAAGAATCCGTCCACCGCCTACGTGCTGCAGAAAGCCTTCGGCACCTTCGGCGCCAACCTGATGAACGCGGGCCTGGTGATCTCCGTCGGCGGCGCGCTCTTGGCCTGGACCTTGCTGGCCGCCGAAGCGCCTTACCTCGCCGGCAAGGACGGCGTGATGCCCAAGGTGTTCGGCACCGTCAACGGCAACGACACCCCGGCCGCCTCGCTGTGGCTGACCAATGGCCTGATCCAGCTGTTCCTGCTGATCACGCTGAAGAGCTCGGCCGGCTACCTGGCGCTGCTGTCGCTGGCCACCTCGATGATTCTGATTCCCTACCTGTTGTGCGCCGGCTACTCCTTGCTGGTGGCCAAGCGCGGCGAGGGCTACGCCCAGGGCGAAAGCACCGCCAAGGAATTTTGGACCGCCGCGCTGGCCACACTGTATGGCGCCTGGCTGATCTACGCCGCGGGTCCCAAGTATCTGTTCCTGTCCATGGTGCTGTACGCGCCGGGCCTGCTGTTCTACCTGTGGGCCAAGAAAGAGCAAGGCCGCAAGCCGTTCAACCTGATCGAAGCCGTGCTGGCCGCCATCGTGGTGGTGATGGCCCTGATCGCGGTCTACATGCTGGCGACCGGTCAGATCGGCCTGTAAGCGAAAGATTTTGAAACCAGTGGGGGCGGATGCCCGCCCCCGAAGTCAGACAAGACTCAAGGAGTAGCGTTATGACCAAGTTTGGTGTTCATTCTGAATGCGGCAAGTTGCGCACCGTGATGGTGTGCCGTCCCGGCCTCGCCCACAAGCGCCTGACCCCCGACAATTGCCATGACCTGCTGTTCGACGACGTGATCTGGGTGGAGCGCGCGCAGAAGGACCATGCCTACATGGTCGAGCAGATGCGCGCCCGCGGCATCGAAGTGATCGAGGTGCACGACGCGCTGGCCAAGGTTCTGGACGACAAGGCCGCCCGCAACTGGGTCCTGGACCGCAAGGTCAAGGCCGACAACGTGGGCATCGGCATGCTGTCCGACCTGCGCAGCTGGCTGAACGAAATGCCGTCGTCGCAGCTGGCCGACCACCTGGTGGGCGGCATCGCCAAGTTCGAGCTGCCGTTCGACCCGAAAGGCCTGTTCGGCGGCTACCTGGACCGCTCCGACTTCGTGCTGCCTCCGGTGCCGAACAGCCTGTTCCAGCGCGACCCGTCTTGCTGGATCTATGAAGGCGTGACGCTGAACCCGATGTACTGGCCGGCCCGTCGGCAGGAAACGCTGATCCTGCAATCGATCTACCAGTTCCACCCGTACTTCGCGGGCAAGGTCAATATCTGGTGGGGCGGCTGCGACAGCGATCACGGCGCGGCCACACTGGAAGGCGGCGACGTGATGCCCATCGGCAACGGCGTGGTGCTGATCGGCATGGGCGAGCGCACCAGCCCGCAGGCGGTGGTGCAGGTTGCCAAGCGCGTGCTGCACCGCGAGGGCGGCGCCAAACGCGTGATCGCCTGCCAGATGCCCAAGTCCCGCGCCGCGATGCACCTGGACACCGTCTTCAGCTTCCTCGACATCGACCTGCTGTCGGTATTCCCGGACGTGGTGGATGAAATCACTTGCACCAGCATGTACGCCGGCGACCGCGAAGGCGAGGTCGTCTTCGAACGCCACGAGGGCGTGAAGCTGGTGGACGTGGTGCGCGAGGCGCTGAACCTGAAGGAAATCCGCGTGATCCAGACCGGCGGCGACGCCTACCAGCGCGAACGCGAGCAATGGGACGACGGCAACAACGTGGTGGCGCTGGACCGCCGCGTGGTGGTGGCCTACGACCGCAACACCTATACCAACCGCCTGATGCGCGAGCACGGCGTGGAAGTGATCGAGATCCCGGCCTCCGAACTGGGCCGCGGCCGCGGCGGCGGCCACTGCATGACCTGCCCGATCATCCGCGACGAAGTGAAGGTGTAAGGCTGTTTGACCCGGCCGGCTAGTCCGGCCGGGAGCTGAAAATACTCATCTAGTTTGTTTGCAAAAAGACAGGTTGACCGCTGCCTCCACGGGGACGGCGGCCCGCTTGCCCAGACTCTAATCAGGAGCAACATCATGGCTTTCAATCTGCGCAACCGTAACTTCCTCCGCATGCTGGACTTCACCCCGCGCGAAATCCGCTACATGCTCGACCTGGCCCGCGACCTGAAGCGCGCCAAGTATTCCGGCACCGAACAGCAGCACCTGAAGGGCAAGAACATCGCCCTGATCTTTGAAAAGACTTCCACCCGCACCCGCTGCGCCTTCGAAGTGGCTTGCTACGACCAGGGCGCCAACGTCACCTACCTCGGACCGTCCGGCTCGCAGATCGGCATCAAGGAATCGATGAAGGATACCGCCCGCGTGCTGGGCCGCATGTACGACGCCATCGAATACCGCGGCTTCGACCAGCACATGGTGGAAACCGAGCTGGCCAAGTTCGCCGGCGTGCCGGTGTACAACGGCCTGACCGACGAATGGCATCCGACCCAGATGCTGGCCGACGTGTTGACCATGTGGGAAAACAGCGACAAGCCGATCTCGCAGATCAGCTACACCTACCTGGGCGACGCCCGCAACAATATGGGCAACTCGCTGCTGGTGATCGGCGCCAAGCTGGGCATGGACGTGCGCATCGGCGCGCCCAAGCACCTGTGGCCGACCGACGAGCTGGTGGCCGAGTGCCGCGAGATCGCCGTCAAGACCGGCGCGCGCATCACGCTGACCGAAGACGCCAAGGTAGCGGTCAAGGGCACCGACTTCATCCACACCGACGTCTGGGTGTCGATGGGCGAGCCGGCCGAAGTGTGGGCCGAGCGCATCCGTCTGCTGAAGCCGTTCCAGGTCAACAGCGCGCTGATGGCCGCCGCGGAAAACCCGCAGGTGAAATTCATGCACTGCCTGCCGGCCTACCACAACAGCGAAACCAAGGTGGGCAAGGAAATCGCCGCGCAGTATCCGGAACTGGCCAACGGCATCGAAGTGACCGAGGACGTGTTTGAGTCCGAAGCTTGCATCGCCTTCGAGCAGGCCGAGAACCGCATGCACACCATCAAGGCCATCCTGGTGGCTACGCTGGGCGATTAAGCCTGGGCTTGGGCCGGCGCAGTCCGGCCCGATCACACATCAACCGGCCAAGGCCTCCTGACCGGGAGCCTTGGCCGGCGTCGTTGAAAGAATGAGGAAGGAAGAATTATGCGAGTCGTCGTAGCTTTGGGCGGCAATGCCCTGCAGCGTCGTGGCGAGGCCATGACCGCCGACAATCAGCGCGCCAACGTCAAGGTGGCCGCCGAGCAACTGGCCGCCGTGACCCGGCTGGGCCACAACCTGGTGATGTGCCACGGCAACGGCCCGCAAGTGGGCCTGCTGGGTCTGCAGAACGATGCCTACGCCCGCCACGTGGACGAGAAAGTCACCCCGTATCCGCTGGACGTGCTGGGCGCGCAGACCGAGGGCATGATCGGCTACATGGTAGAGCAGGAGCTGGGCAATGTGCTGCCGTTCGAGGTGCCGATCGCCACCATCCTGACCCAGACCGAAGTGGACGCCAACGATCCGGCCTTCCAGAACCCGACCAAATTCGTCGGCCCGGTTTACTCCAAGGAAGAGGCCGAGAAGCTGGCCGCCGACAAGGGCTGGGCGGTGAAGGCCGACGGCCAGTACTATCGCCGGGTGGTGCCGAGCCCGAAACCGAAGCGCATTTTCGAAATGCGGCCGATCAAGTGGCTGATCGAAAAGGGCGCGGTGGTGATCGCGGCCGGCGGCGGCGGCATTCCCACCATGTATCAGGGCGACAAGCTGGTGGGCGTGGAGGCTGTGATCGACAAGGATCTGGCGTCCGCGCTGCTGGCGCGCGAGATCGATGCCGATTACTTCGTGATCGCCACCGACGTGAAGAGCGTGTTCGTCGGCTGGGGCACGCCGGAGGCCAAGGCCATTCGCCAGGCGCACCCGGACGAGATGGATAAGCTGGGCTTCGCCGCCGGTTCGATGGGGCCGAAAGTGGAGGCCGCTTGCGAGTTTGCCCGCCTGACCGGCAAGAAGGCGGTGATCGGCGCGCTGGAAGACATCGAGAAGATCGTCAAGGGCGAGGCCGGCACCGTGATCTCCACCGGCAAGCCTGGCATCGAGTGGTACTGAGCGGATAGAGATTCCGCGCCAAGCGAAAGGGCTGCCGACGGCAGCCCTTTTTCATGCCGGCGGCAGGCCGGCTTATTCCGACTTCAACTGACGGATCAGATCCTCCAGCTCGGCCGGATCGGGCGGCAGGCCGTCGCGCTCCGGCTCGGGATCGGCGCCTGGCGCTTTGGCATTGCCCTGCGCGACGGCGTCGGTGATCTGGTCGTTCACTGCTGTGGGATGCGCCATGGCCGGTCTCCTTGGTTCAAGTGGTGGGCGGAAGTCCAGATTAGCCGTCTGTCCGGCGGACTGGAATCGTTGCAACTACGCAGTCATTTGCAATGCCTCCGTCAGGCCCAGTTCGCGCGCGTGGCGCCGCGCCAGGTCCTGGCCGGCGTGATAGCCGGCATCGTACAGCCGCGACAGGTTGGAGTAAGACCAGTCCAGCTCCTCGTTGAATCCCTCCCGGCGGATGTGGGCGTCGAAATTGATCTTCAGCACCTCGGTGCGCGGGTGGCCCTGCTCGTCGCGGTTGTGCAGCGCCTCGAACAGGCGCAGGTCGTCGCGGGCGATTTCCGTCAGCGGCGCGATGATGGACTGCACCCAGGCGTCGTACAGATTGCGCGGCGGATGCAGCAGTTTGCTGCTGCCCAGCACGTCGAACACGATGGTGTAGTCGATATGGGGGTGCAGCTCGAACAGCCGCTTGAAGTTCAGCGTGTCTATCGCCGCACCCTCGATGTAATAGTCGTCTCCCAGCTTGTACGGCGGGTAGATGAAGGGAAAGGACAGCGCCGCGAGGAAATGCTCGTGGGTGACTTCGCTCTTGTCCCAGCAGCGCATTTCCCCCCGGCTGACGTTGTAGGCGTTCAGGTAGAACTCGCCCGGCAGCGACTGCAGCTTGGAGAAATCCACCACCTGATCGATGAAGGGCACGTGCGCGCACAGGCCCTGGCTATCTGAGGTGAGGCCGCTGGGGCACAGCGCGGCCAGCGCGAGCGAGGTCCAGTCGGCGAACAGGCGGTGGGCCGGGCTGCTGTCGGCCTGCTGCTGTATCGCCTGCAGAAAGGGGTTGTTCGACAGCAGCGAGCGCCAGGCGTCGGCCAGCGGGCCGGGCTTGTTGAATACCTTGTAGTTGACCGGGAACAGGCTATAGATCCGGTCGGACACGCCCATGTCGGCCAGCCGGGACAGCGCCGCCAGGGCATCGCCCTGGCGCGGGGCCGCGTACAGCAGGCCGACGATGGCGCCGGCGCCGGAGGCGGAAATGATGTCGAACTTGACGCCGGCTTCGGTCAGCGCGACCAGGGCGCCGGCCATCAGCGTGGCGTTGGGCGCGCCGCCGCCCAGCACCAGCGCGATCGAGGGACGTTTGAATTGTGCCATCGCATGCTTCTCCATCGTGGATTGCCATAGGGAAATGCCGCTGGAAAATACAAATGCATGGCTGAAGTATGGCCGGAAAACCGCGTTTTGCAACGCAGCATGCAGCCGCGCCGCTGTGGCGGAAAAGACGCATCCCTGATGTCATGGCGCAGAACAATGAAAGATACCTTGCGACACAAGGTATCTTGCCATACAGTTCAGTCAGACATCCGGGTGCAGCAGTTTACCGATGTTCCTTGTAATGCAAGGTATCGTGTATTGCCAGTCGGTGAGGAAGGCAACAATGAAGACGCAATTGAAAAAAGGCACGCTGGACATGTGCGTGCTGGCGGCGCTGTCCCAGGCCGACAGCTATGCCTACGAGCTGGTCAGCAAGCTGTCGCAGGGCATGGACATCAGCGAAGGCACCATCTACCCCTTGATGCGCAGGCTGCAGAACGAATCGTGGGTGAGCACCTATCTGGTGGAGTCGTCGTCGGGCCCATCGCGCAAGTACTACAAGCTGACCGAGGCGGGCAGGCGCGAGCTGGAGACGATGCGACGGGAATGGCAGGAGTTTGTGGCCGAAGTGGAAAACGTGCTGCGGGGTGGCCCGGCGGCAGCGACAGAGGGAGCGCAACAATGACACGCAAGGAATTCCTGAGGCAGCTGGAGCAAGCGCTGTCCGGCCTGAAGCCGGAAGCGGTGCGCGAGATCCTCGCCGATTACGACGAGTATTTCAGCGACGCGCAGGCCGATGGCCGCGACGAGGCCGAGGTGGTGGAGGCGCTGGGCAGTCCGCAGAAGCTGGCGCGGGAGCTGAAGGCGCAAACCCATTACCGGCAATGGCAGGAGCATCGCTCCTTCGCCAACCTGACGCGGGTGGTGGCGTCGATCGCGGGACTGGGCGTGCTGAATTTCATTCTGGCCATCCCCTTGCTGGTCTATCTGCTGTTTCTGACCATGGGCTACATCGCGTCGGTCGGCTTCCTGCTGTCGGGGTTGGCGGTGGTGCTGGCCTGGGGCAGCCACAGCCTGTTCGGCTGGCCGCAGTTCACCAGCGACGGCTCCGGCTGGTATATCGGCCGCTATGGCGACAGCGGCGCCGAAATGGCCTGGCGCAGCGAGATGGACGACCACTCCGGGCAGGTCTGGCTCGACAAGGGCTTGCTGATGCTGGAGCCGGACGATGGCGACCGCTTCGAACTCAAGACCAGCCAGGGCGCGCTGCTGCTGGTGTCCAAGTCTGGCGGCAAGCTGGCGGTCGACGCCAGCCAGCCGGCGGTGCGCGAGCTGGCCCGGATCGATGACGGCCAGGTAAGCATCGACGGCGGCGCGATCCGCGAATTGAAGCTGCGCGAGGACAGCGGGGACGTGTTCACCGCCCGGGTCGACGACGGCAAACGCCTGGAGACGCTGGATGCGTCCGCCGGCGGAACTGTGCTGAAACTGGTGGCCAGCGGGCCGAACGGCAGCATCTCGCTGAAGGATGGCGACAGCACGCTGGAGATTTCCGAGCGCAGCATCGAGTTGAAGGACGGGATGGACCACATCCAGATCGATGCGCTGCCGGGCCTGTCGGTAGGCATGAGCGCGCTGGCGGTGGGGCTGATGCTGCTGCTCGGCGGCTCGCTGGGGCTGGTGTTCTGCGTGTGGCTGACCCGGCTGACTTGGCGCGCGCTGGTGGCTTACGTGAAGTATCAGATTGAACTGGTGTCCGGCAAGGGCGGCGAAAACGCCGCGGCCTGAACCTTAAACTTGCGATGGGAGTATGGATCATGAAGAACGATGCCTGCCTGCAACAGTTGCAACTGACCCTGGTCGAATTGCCGGAAGCCGAATTGCGCAAGATCCTCCGCGATTATCGCGGCTATATCCGCGGCGCGGTGGCCGACCGCGCCAGCGAAAGCCGCTTGCTGGCCGCGCTGGCCGATACCCGCCAGCTGGCCGCGGGCCTTTCCCGCCGATCCGGCCGAGAGAGGCTGGCCATCCATGGCCTGGCGCTGGCCGCCGCGCTGGCGGCCACGTTGGCCGGCTACTGGCTGTTCCTGAATTGAAACGCTTGCTGAGGAAAACCGAGATGAACATCGTCAAGATTGGCTGCGGGCTGTTGCTGCTGGGCAGCGCGGCCGCGCGGGCGGAGGACGCCGCCGGCATCGACAGGCTGAATTTCAACGGCGACGCGCTCAAGCTGGAGCTGAGCGCCGACGCCGCCAGGCCCTATAAGCTGGATGTGGAGAAGCGCAATTGGTCCGACGCCGACTGCAAGCTGACGGTGACCCGGATGGGCGGGGATCTGACCTTCCAGGTCAAGCTGAACAAGCCGGTCGGCGACCGTTGCAAGCTGACAGTCCGCGGCAACGTCAAGCCCGGCAAGCAGGTGGGCGTGGATATGCGGGCGTTCGACGGCGACCTGAACGGACGATTCTCCTCGGTGCAGATGCGCGGACAGGCGTTGAAAGTGGATCTGAAAGGCGCTTACGGCGCGGTGGCGCTGAGTGGCGACGCGGTCAAGGCCGAGGTGGATGCCAGCGTCGATGACCTGAAGGCCAAGGGCCAGGCGGTGAACCTGGAATTCGACGGTACGACCCGCGGCGTGGCGCTGGAAGGGCAGGCGGTGAAGGCCGACCTCAAGCTGCGCGGCGCGCAGCCGGCGGCCGGCGTCGACGTCAAAGGCCAGATGGTGAATCTGGATTTCCATGCCGACCGGCAGGCCAAGCTGGATTACCAGGTCAGCGGGCAGGCCAGCAAGGTCAGCGGCGACTGGGCCAACACGCCCGGCGCGCCGCTGAAGCTGAGAGTGGGCGGTTCGGCGGTGAAGGTGTCGCTGGAACGCAACTGATTACGGTATGGCTCCGTGTCCCTTTGCCCGGCAAGCCCGCCGGGCTTTTTTCGTTTCGCCATGAAAAACGGAGCCATCGGCTCCGTTTTCAGCATGCGCAGGCGGGAATCGCGCTCGCCGCGCTCAATGGCCTTCGTAGCTGCAGACGGTGAACAGGTCCAGGCCGCCGTCGCGCACCAGCTGGCCGCCGCCCAGTTCGGGCAGCTCGATGATGGCCGCGGCTTCCAGCACGTCGGCGCCCATGCGCTTGAGCAGCTTGTAGCCGGCCATCATGGTGCCGCCGGTGGCCACCAGGTCGTCGATCAGGATCACGCGGTCGCCCGGCTTGCAGGCGTCGGTGTGCATTTCCACCGCGGCGTTGCCGTATTCCAGTTCGTACTCTTCTTCCACCGTGGTGAATGGCAGCTTGCCCTTCTTGCGGATCGGCACGAAGCCGACATTCAGCTCGTAGGCCAGCACCGAGCCGATGATGAAGCCGCGCGCGTCCAGGCCCGCCACCAGATCCACCTTTTCCATCATGTAGCGATGGACGTAGATGTCGATCAGCATGCGGAAGGTTTTCGGATTCTGCAGCAGCGGGGTGATGTCGCGGAACATCACGCCCTGTTGCGGCCAGTTGGGCACGGTGCGGATCCAGCCCTTCAGATAGCTGGAGTAGTCGAGATTGCTGAGGTTTTCCATGGGCCTATTGTACTTCGAAATCAAAAGACTGTGCCGGCTGGCGTCGTTCAGAAAAAACGGCCCGCCGCGAGCGGCAGGCCGTCGGATGAGCCGATTATTGTGCGTTCAGTGGAAGAAAGCCAGCTTGAAGATCCACAGCGCGGCGATGATCACCACCGCCGGGCGCAGGTCGGAGAAGCGGCCGGCCAGGATCTTGATCACCGCGTAGCTGATGAAGCCGAAGGCGATGCCGTCGGCGATCGAGAAGGTGAACGGCATTGCCAGCGCGGTCATCACCGCCGGGGCGGATTCGGTCAGGTCGTTCCATTCGATCTCGGCCAGGCCCCGCGCCATCAGCACGGCGACGTAGCACAGCGCCGGCGCGGTGGCGTAGGCCGGCACGGTGGCGGCCAGCGGCGACAGCCACAGCGCGGCCAGGAACAGCAGCGCCACCACCACGGCGGTCAGGCCGGTGCGGCCGCCGACGGCGGTGCCCGCGGCGGATTCGATGTAGGCGGTGGTGGACGAGGTGCCCATCGCCGCGCCGGCGGTGATGGCGATGGAGTCGGCCATCAACGCGCGCTTCAGTCGCGGCAGCTTGCCGTCCTTGTCCAAAAGGCCAGCGCGGTGCGACACGCCGACCAGGGTGCCGGTGGTGTCGAACAGGTCGACGAAGAAGAACACGAAGATCACGCCGATCAGGCCTGCATGCAGCGCGCCCTGGATGTCCATGGCCATGAAGGTGGGCGCCATGCTCGGCACCGGGGCGACGATGCCCTTGAATGGCGACAGGCCGAGCGCGATCGACAGCACGGTCACCACCAGGATGCCGATGATGATGGAGCCGGGCACCTTGCGGTATTCCAGCGCCACGATCAGGAAGAAGCCGAAAATGGCCAGCAGCGCGGTGGGCTTGTGGATGTCGCCCAGCGTCAGATAGGTTTCCGGATGCGGCGCGATCACGCCGGCGTTCTTCAGCGCGATGATGGCGAGGAACATGCCGACGCCGGCCGAGATGGCGAATTTCAACGACTGCGGAATCGCGTTGACGATGGCCTCCCGCACCTTGAACAGGCTGACCGCCAGGAACACGATGCCGGAAATGAACACCGCGCCCAGTGCGGTTTCCCACGACAGGCCCATGCCCTTGACCACGCTGAAGGTGAAGTAGGCGTTCAGGCCCATGCCGGGCGCCAGCGCGATCGGGTAGTTGGCCACCAGGCCCATGATGGCGGTGCCGAGGGCTGCGGCCAGGCAGGTGGCGACGAAGACCGCGTTCAGGTCCATGCCGGTGGACGACAGGATCAGCGGGTTGACCAGGATGATGTAGGCCATGGTCAGGAAGGTGGTGAAGCCGGCGATCACCTCGGTTTTGACCGTGGTGCCGTGCTCCTTGAGCTTGAAAAAGCTTTCCAGCAGTTGCATGAAGAATGACTCCGGGCGGATCGCGAGAGTTCGGAAAACGCGGCATTATCGGCCTCTAGGCGCTCAAACACCTAAATCTTGACGTGAAAATATGTCATCGCTTAACAATGGCTGCCCCGCTGTGATATCCTGAAAAATTACTCTTCGGCAAACGTTTGTATTTATGAGCCAGCTTATCGGGAACATTTACATCGTGGTCGCTCCGTCCGGCGCCGGCAAGACTTCGCTGGTGGCCGCCTTGCTGCAGGCTGAGCCCAGCGTCGAGCTGTCGGTGTCCTACAGCACCCGCGCGGCGCGCAAGGGCGAGGTCGACGGCAAGCACTATCACTTCGTCGACCGCTCGGCGTTCGACGCCATGGTGGAGCGCGGAGACTTCCTCGAGCACGCCGAGGTGTATGGCAACTGCTACGGCACCAGCGCGCCGTGGATACGAAGCCGTCTGGAAGCCGGCCAGGACATCCTGCTGGAAATCGACTGGCAGGGCGCCGAACAAGTGCGCGCAGTGTTCCCCGACGCCATCGGCATTTTCATCGCGCCGCCGTCGATCGAGGAGCTGGAGCGCCGCCTGCGCGGCCGCGACACCGACACCGAAGAGGTGATTCTGCGCCGACTCGCCTCGGCCCGCGCCGAGATCGACAAGATCGATGAATACGACTACATCGTGGTCAACGACGATTTCGAGCGCGCCAAGCTGGACCTGATCAGCATCGTCCGCGCGCAGCGCCTGAAGAGCGGCCCGCAGCGCCGCCGCCTGGCCGACATGTTCCGCCGCATGGGCACCGCCGGCGCGAAATGAAAATAGTTCCGTCCCGCTGTGTCGGACGGGACGAAAATCGATATAGTGAACCCTGTAACCGTCATTTAGCTGAGAGAGATCATGGCCCGTATTACTGTTGACGACTGCCTGGACCGCATCCAGAACCGTTTTGACCTGACCCTGGCCGCCGCCTACCGCGCCCGCCAAGTGGCTTCCGGCGCCAGCTCCTTCGTGGAGCCGGGCCGCCACAAGCCGACCGTGATCGCCCTGCGTGAAATCGCCGCCGGCCACGTAGGCAAAGAACTCCTGAACCGCGGCAAGGCCTGATTGACGCAGCGCGGAGCGTGAAGATGGGCACCGGCATTGAGACAGGCATCGACTACAACGCCCTGATCGACTCCGAAGCCGCGGCGTTCCTGGAGAGCGCCGCGCGCTATCTCAAGCCGGAAGACGTCGAGATGCTCAGGCTGGCCTTTCAGGTCAGCCGCGAGGCGCACGAGGGGCAGACCCGCAAGAGCGGCGAGCCCTACATCACCCATCCGCTGGCGGTGGCCACCATGCTCACCGACTGGCGGCTGGACGTGCAGGGCCTGGCCGCCGCGCTGCTTCACGACGTGCTGGAAGACACCGGCGTCACCAAGCCGACGCTGATCGAGAAGTTCGGCAAGATCGTCGCCGATCTGGTGGACGGCCTGTCCAAGCTGGAAAGGCTGGAATACCAGACCAAGGAAGACGCCCAGGCCGAAAGCTTCCGCAAGATGGTGCTGGCGATGGCGCGCGACATCCGCGTCATCATCGTCAAGCTGGCCGACCGGCTGCACAATATGCGCACGCTGGACTCGATGCGCGAGGACAAGCGCCGCCGCATCGCGCTGGAAACGCTGGAAATCTACGCGCCGATCGCCAACCGCATCGGCCTGAACAAGGTCTACCGCGAGCTGCAGGACTTGGCGTTCAAGCATCTGCACCCGCACCGCTACAGCGTGCTGTCCAAGGCGGTGCGCGCGGCGCGCGGCAACCGCCGCGAAGTGGTCAACAAGATACTGCTGGCCGTCAGCCAGCGGCTGGTGCAAAGCAATATCGAGGCTACGATCAAGGGCCGCGAGAAAAACCTCTACAGCATCTACAAGAAGATGCAGGAGAAGCACCTGTCCTTCTCCGAGGTGCTGGACATCTACGGCTTCCGCGTCGTCGTCAACGACATCCCGGCCTGCTATCTGGCGCTGGGCGCGCTGCACAGCCTGTACAAGCCGATTCCCGGCAAATTCAAGGATTACATCGCCATTCCCAAGGGCAATGGCTACCAGAGCCTGCACACCACGCTGTTCGGCCCTTACGGCACCCCGGTGGAGATGCAGATCCGCACCCGCGAGATGCACAACGTGGCCGAGGCCGGCGTGGCCTCGCACTGGATGTACAAGAGCGGCGAGGGCGTCAACACGGCCCAGCAGCGCACCCACCAGTGGCTGCAGAAGCTGTTGGACATGCAGGAGGAGAGCGACGACGCCGTCGAATTCCTCGAGCACATCAAGATCGACCTGTTTCCGGACGAAGTCTACGTGTTCACGCCCAAGGGCAAGATCATGGTGCTGCCGCAGGGCTCCACCCCGGTGGACTTCGCCTACGCGGTGCACACCGACGTCGGCCACCGCTGCATCGCCGCCCGCGTCAACCACGCGCTGGTGCCGCTGCGCTCCGCCTTGCGCAACGGCGACACCGTCGAGATCATCACCTCCACCCAGGCCAAGCCCAATCCGTCCTGGCTGGCCTTCGTGCAGAGCGGCCGCGCCCGCTCCGGCATCCGCAACTATCTGAAGAGCCTGCAGCGCGAGGAGGCGGTGGCGCTGGGCGAGAAGCTGCTCAGGCAGGCGGTGGGCGCGCTGGCGTCGACGCCGCTGGCGGTCAGCGACGAGCTGCGCGCCGAGTATCTCGCCGCCTACGGCGAAAAGATGCACGGTTTCGACGACGCGCTGGCCGAGATCGGCGCCGGCAAGCTGCTGCCCATCGTGGTGGCGCGCAGGATGCTGGAGCTGGCCGGCGAGCGGCTGGGCGAGGGCGTGCGCGTCGGTCCGATCACCATTCGTGGCAACGAAGCCGGCATGGTGCAGCTGTCCAGCTGCTGCAATCCGCTGCCCGGCGACGACATCCTGGGCGTGATCACCAAGGGCCAGGGCCTGGTGATACACCGGGTCAGCTGTCCGAACGCGCGCCGCGCCGATCCGGACAAGCTGCTGGAGGTCAACTGGGAGGCGCAGCGCGACCGGATGTTCGGCGTCACCGTCGGCGTGTTGTCGCGCAACGAGCGCGGCGCGCTGGCCGACATCGCCACCGCGATCTCGCAGGCCTCGGCCAATATCGAAAGCGCCGACACCCAGGACAGCAGCCGCGACGGCGACAGCCTGTTCAATATCCACTTCCGCCTGCAGGTGGAGGGCGTGGAGCACCTGGAGCGCGTGCTCGCGGCCGTCCGCCAGCTGGCGGTGGTGCAGCGCGTGGAGAGAAAGTGAGCCAAATGAATCTACGCATCAACGGCGAAGACAGAAGCTTCGCCGGCATCGCCACGTTCGCGGAGCTGGTCGCCGCGCTGGATCTGGCCGGCAAGCGCATCGCGATCGAGCGCAACGGCGAGATCGTGCCCCGCGGCAGCTTCGCCGAGGCGAGGCTGGCCGACGGCGACGAACTGGAAATCGTGGTAGCGGTCGGCGGCGGCTGAGTCCGCTCTTGCCGTTCTGACGTCAATGGAAGAAAAGGGAATGCAGGTGGACGATAAACTGGTGATAGCCGGCCGAGAGTACGGTTCTCGCTTGCTGGTGGGGACCGGCAAATACAAGGATTTCGAGCAGACCGCGGCGGCGCTGGATGCCTCCGGCACCGAAATCGTCACCGCGGCGATACGGCGCGTGAACCTGGGTCAGAACGCTAACGAGCCGAATTTGCTGGACTTTTTGCCGCAAAACCGGTATAACCTCCTGCCCAACACGGCGGGATGCTATTCCGCCGAAGACGCCGTGCGCACCTTGCGGCTGGCGCGGGAGCTTCTCGACGACCATCGTTTCGTGAAGCTGGAAGTGCTGGGGGATCCGAACAATCTGTACCCCAATGTGAAGGAAACCCTCAAGGCCGCCGAGGTGCTGGTGGCGGAGGGATTCGATGTCTTGGTTTATACCTCGGACGACCCCATCGTCGCGCGCGAGCTGGAGCAGATCGGCTGCTGCGCGATCATGCCGCTGGCCAGCCTGATCGGCTCGGGCATGGGGATCTTGAATCCGTGGAACCTGCAATTGATCATCGAGCAGTCCAATGTCCCCGTGATCGTGGATGCCGGCGTCGGCACCGCGTCCGACGCGGCGATAGCGATGGAATTGGGCTGCGACGGCGTGCTGATGAATACCGCGATTGCCGCTGCGCGCAATCCGGTTCAAATGGCGCACGCCATGAAATTGGCCGTGGAAGCTGGCCGCGCCGCCTATCTCGCCGGCCGGATGCCGAAACGTTTTTATAGTGCAGTGCCAAGTTCTCCTAGTGAGGGGGTGATTTCTTCCGTCAAGTCGTGATGTTCATGGCCCAGGCTGGCCGCGCCAAACCGCGCAAAACACCACAAGATGACCTGACGTTGTCGTTTCAGACTTTTACAAATGCAGTAACATTGCTAAAATGCTGTTTTTACAGGCGGCGGCTTTAGCCACGCCCTAAGAAATCTAAGGACCCTTAAGTAAATGCCGACTATTCGCGTTAAAGAGAACGAACCGTTTGAAGTTGCCCTGCGTCGCTTCAAGCGCTCCGTGGAAAAAACTGGCCTGCTGACCGAACTGCGCGCTCGCGAGTTCTACGAGAAGCCGACCACCGAGCGCAAGCGCAAGCACGCTGCCGCGGTTAAGCGCCACTACAAGCGCATCCGCAGCCAAATGCTGCCGCCGAAACTCTACTAAGAGTTTTTCCGGCATCAAGCAGGACCGCAGGCCATGCCTGCGGTTTTGCCATTTGTACTCCCGAATTTCCCCCCGCTGCCCGCGCAGCGCCTGATTTCCAAGTGAGCACGACATGAGCCTCAGAGTTCGCATCACCGACGACATGAAGTCCGCCATGAAAGCCAAGGAAGCCGACAAGCTGGGCGCGATCCGCCTGCTGTTGGCCGCCGTCAAGCAGAAAGAGGTGGACGAGCGCATCGAACTGGACGACGCCGGCGTCATCGCCGTCGTGGACAAGATGATCAAGCAGCGTCGTGACTCCATCTCCCAGTACCAGGCCGCCCAGCGCCAGGATCTGGTCGACAAGGAGCAGGCCGAGATGGACGTGCTGATGGGCTATATGCCGCAGCAGCTGTCCCAGGCCGAGATCGAGGCGCTGATCGCCAAGGCGGTGGCCGATACCGGCGCCGCCGGCATGCAGGACATGGGCAAGGTGATGGGCGCGCTACGTCCGCAGCTGGCCGGCCGCGCCGACATGGCGCAGGTGTCCGCGCTGATCAAAGCCAAGCTGAGCGCCTGAGGCCGAGGCGGCAGGACTTGATTCCGCAGGATTTCATCGACCAGCTGCTGTCCCGCGTCGACATCGTCGACGTGGTGGACCGCTACGTTCCGCTGAAGCGGGGCGGGCAGAACTATATGGCCTGCTGCCCCTTTCACAAGGAAAAGTCGCCCTCATTTACGGTGAGTCCCAGCAAGCAGTTCTACCACTGCTTCGGCTGCGGCGCGCACGGTTCGGCCATCGGCTTCGTGATGGAGTACCAGGGCATCGGCTTCATCGACGCGGTCAAGATGCTGGCCGAGGGCATCGGCATGCAGGTGCCGAACGAGCGCAACCTCAATCCGGAGGCCAGCCGCAAGGCGCGCGAGAAGCAGGTCTCGCTGGAGCAACTGATGCAGCAGGCCAGCGATTTCTACCGCCGCGAGCTGAAAGGCGCGGCCAACGCCGTCGCCTATTGCAAGGGGCGGGGGCTGTCAGGCGAAGTCGCGGCCCGCTTCGGCCTGGGCTACTCGCCGGACGGCTGGCAGAACTTGGAAGCCGCGGTCGACAACTACCAGGACGACAAGCTGGTGGAGGCCGGCCTGGTGATCGTGGCCGAGGATAGCGGGCGCCGCTACGACCGTTTCCGCGACCGGCTGATGTTTCCGATCCGCAACCAGCGCGGCGCCATCGTCGGCTTCGGCGGGCGGGTGTTGGGCAAGGGCGAGCCGAAGTACCTGAACTCGCCGGAAACGCCGCTGTTCGAGAAGGGCCGCGAGCTGTACGGCCTGTACGAGGGGCGCCAGGCGATACGGGATAAGAACCGGGTTCTGGTGGTCGAAGGGTATATGGACGTGGTGGCGCTGGCGCAGTACGGCATCGGCTACGCGGTGGCCACATTGGGCACCGCCACCACCGGCGAGCACGTGCGCAAGCTGCTCAAGCACGCCGAGCAGGTGTATTTCTGCTTCGACGGCGACGCCGCCGGACAGAAGGCCGCCTGGCGCGCGCTGGAGAACAGCCTGCCGCAGCTGGTGGACGGCAAGGCGCTGAACTTCCTGTTCCTGCCGACCGAGCATGATCCGGACAGCTATGTGCGCGAATTCGGCGCCGATGCGTTTGAGCAGTTGTTGGTTCAGGAAAGCCTGCCGCTGTCGGTGTATTTCACCCGCGAGCTGTGCCGCGGCGTCAATCTCGGCACGCCGGAAGGCAAGGCGGATCTGATCCGCCAGGCGTCGCCGCTGCTGGCCCAGATCGCCGCGCCGGCGCTGGGCTACATGATACGCAAGCGGCTGGCCGAAATGGCCGGCGTGGATGTCGACGAGCTGGACATGCTCACCGGGGGCGGCAAGCCGCAGCGGTCCGAGCGCGGCAGTCGCGGCGGCGGCAAGCGCGAGTACAGGCTGCCGGCGGAGTCGCAGCGGGTGGTCAACACCACCATGGTCAAGAAATTGATCAAGTGGCTGCTGATGAATCCGCAATGGGCGGGCGACGTCAAATTGCCGGACAGCCTGGCGCTGTCGGATGAGTTGGGCTGCTTCGCGATGCTGGCCGAGCGGGTGCTGGAGCACGGCGACGCGCCGAATACCGCGCAATTGATCGAAGGGCTGCGCGGCACGCCGTACGAGGGTTTGATCGACGGCGTGCTGCAACAGGCGATGCAGGATCCGGACGAGTTCGCCGACCCCAGCGACGATGACCGGCAGCTGTTCCAGGATGGCAACGCCAGGCTGCTCAAAATGCTGCATGCGGAGCAACTGGAACGGCTAAAACTGAAGGACCGGCACGAGGGACTGACTCCGGAGGAGAAGGTTCTGATGGGCCAGTTGTTGCGGGAAATGTTCTCGCTGCCGAACTAACGGGTTCGGCGGAAAAGTTCAAGTGGTTGTGTTATAATCAACTGTTTTTTTCGGCTTTTTTTCAAGCAGGAAGCGAAATGGCGGCCTCTCCCGAAAACCAGAAAGATGTGCAGGACAGCCAACAAGAGGTGATGAGCCTGGAAGAGCAGCGGAAACGCTTGCGCCAGCTGATCGCCCTGGGCAAAGAGCGTGGGTATCTGACCTACGCCGAAATCAACGACCACCTGCCGGAAGACGTATCCGACGCCGAGCAGATCGAAAACATCGTCACGATGATCGCCGGTCTGGGCATTCAGGTATGCGAGGAAGCGCCTGACGCCGAAACCTTGCTGATGTCTGACGCCACCCCGTCGGTGGCGGATGAAGACGCCGTGGAAGAGGCCGAGGCGGCCTTGTCCTCGGTTGATTCCGAATTCGGCCGCACCACCGACCCGGTGCGCATGTACATGCGCGAAATGGGCTCGGTCGAGCTGTTGACCCGCGAGGGTGAGATCGAGATCGCCAAGCGCATCGAAGACGGTCTCAAATACATGATCCAGGCCATCTCCGCCTGCCCCGGCACCATCGCCGAGGTGCTGGAGCTGATGGAGCGCGTGTCGCGCGATGAAATCCGCGTCGACGAAGTCGTGGACGGTTTCATCGACCTCAACGCCCCGACCGAAGACGAAGCCCAATTCGCCGAAGCCGAGGACAGCGATGATCTGCTGGACGAGGAAGAGGAAGAGGAAGAGGACGAGGAAGGCGAGGTCGACGCCGACGCCGACGCCGCGGCCAATCTGGAAGAACTGAAGCAGCACGCGCTGGAGCACTTCGCCGGCGTGCGCATGCTGTTCGACAAGATGGTCAAGGCGCTGGGCTCCAAGGGTCCGCAGAGCAAGGAATACCAGGAGTTGCAGGACGCGATCACCACCGAGTTCATGCTGGTGCGCTTCGCAACCCGCCAGGTGGAAAGCCTCTGTGAGTCGCTGCGCGGCCGCGTCAACGAGATCCGCACTTACGAGCGCGATATCCAGGACATCTGCGTCAGCCGCGTGCGCATGGACCGCGCCCACTTCATCAAGGTGTTCCCGGGCAACGAGATCAACACCGACTGGGTGGAAAGCGAGATCGATTCCGGCAAGGCCTGGAGCGAGGCGCTGACCCGCTTCAAGCACGCGATCATCGAGAAGCAGACCCGTCTGTCCGATCTGCAGGACCGGGCGATGCTGTCGATCAAGGCGCTGAAGGAAATCAACCGCCAGATGTCGGCCGGCGAGTCCAAGGCGCGTCGCGCCAAGAAGGAAATGATCGAGGCCAACCTGCGTCTGGTGATTTCCATCGCCAAGAAGTACACCAACCGAGGCTTGCAGTTCCTGGATCTGATCCAGGAAGGCAACATCGGCCTGATGAAGGCGGTGGACAAGTTCGAATACCGCCGCGGCTACAAGTTCTCGACTTACGCCACCTGGTGGATTCGCCAGGCGATCACCCGCTCCATCGCGGACCAGGCGCGCACCATCCGCATCCCGGTGCACATGATCGAGACCATCAACAAGATGAATCGCATCTCGCGTCAGATCCTGCAGGAAAGCGGCCGCGAGCCGGATCCGGCGGAACTGGCCGAAAAGATGGAGATGCCGGAAGAGAAGATTCGCAAGATCATGAAGATTTCCAAGGAGCCCATCTCCATGGAAACCCCGATCGGCGACGACGACGATTCCCATCTCGGCGACTTCATCGAGGACCAGAACAACCTGGCCCCGTCCGACGCGGCGATGTATTCCAGCCTGAAGGACGCGACCAAGGAAGTGCTGGACACGCTGACCCCGCGCGAGGCCAAGGTTCTGCGCATGCGTTTCGGCATCGACATGAACACCGACCACACGCTGGAAGAGGTGGGCAAGCAGTTCGACGTGACCCGTGAGCGGATCCGCCAGATCGAGGCCAAGGCGCTGCGCAAGCTGCGTCATCCGACCCGTTCCGAGCGTCTGCGTAGCTTCCTGGACAGCGAGCCGGGCGGCCAATAAGCGCACCGCTTGAATTGCCGGAAATCCCCAAGCTCCTTGAATAAAGGGCTTGGGGATTTTTCTTTTCCCCTGCTATAATCGCCCACTCTTCAGGGCCTCTAGCTCATGCTTGGTTAGAGCAGCGGACTCATAATCCGTTGGTGCCGAGTTCGACTCTCGGGGGGCCCACCAGATACAAGGGGTTGCGCGCAAGCGCAACCCCTTTTCCTGTTTCTCCGAAACTAGCTGGCCGTTCGCCGTTTTCTTGAGCGAATGGCGTATCCCGCCTGGTGACGATCCACCCTTCCCACGCAAGAAACCCGCGGCGTTTGCGACTAATCTGCAAACGGCAGGGGAGAGAGCCATGGGGTGCTGGAAAACGATTTGCTGGGCTGGGATGCTGTTGATCTTCGCGCAGCCGGCGCAGGCGGCCGGAGCTTGCGTCCTGAGCGGGGCGCAGGAGGCCGGCCGGCAGGCGTCGCTGCTGGAGCTGTACACCTCGGAGGGGTGCAGCAGTTGCCCGCCGGCCGAAAGCTGGCTGTCCGGGCTTGCCATGGCGGGGCTGGACGCGAAGCGGGTGGTGCCGCTGGCTTTCCATGTCGATTACTGGGATGGCCTGGGCTGGCGCGACCGTTTCGCCAGCCCCGATTATTCGCGGCGCCAACGCTGGCGCGCGGCGCTGGCCGGATCGTCGCTGATTTACACTCCGCAGATGCTGGTCAATGGACACGATTGGCGTTTCTCTGGCTACGATGGCCTGCGGGCTAGCCTTCCCGGCGGGCAGGCGGGTGCCGCGCTGCGGGTGAGGGGGCGGCAAGCGGGGGATGGCCTGGACATCGAGGCAGAGGCCGTTCTCGGGCCCGGCGAGCCGCCGCTGCGTCTGATGCTGGCGCTGTTCGAGGACGGCCTGCAAAGCCGGGTGAGCGCGGGAGAGAACGAGGGCAGGCTGTTGAGGCACGACGCGGTGGCGCGGACCCTGGCCGGTCCTTTTCCGCTGAGCGGCGCCAAAACGACGCTGAAATTGCACTTGCGCTTCGCCGTTGGCCAGAGGCCGGGCGCCAGCGGCGCGGCGGTCTGGCTGGAGGACGAGCGGGGGCGGGTGCGCCAGGCGCTGGCCGCGCATTGTGCAGGTGGCTGAACAGACAGGTGCGTTTTTCGCCGGGAATGCCGATCCTATGCGGGGTCCAGCCACGATATTCGCGGCATGGATTGTCGTTCCATCAGTCCGAGGAGCCTGCATGATGTCGCCAGCCGAAGCCCGCAGCATAGTGGAAGCCCTCGCCATTGGAGTGGATCCGCTCAGTGGCGAGCTGTTGTCGCAACACGCCGTTCTCCGGCAGCCGGAAGTGGTGCGCGCGCTGTTCCTGGCCAGCCGGGCGTTGGAGAGCGCCTTGAGCCGCGAGGAGGAGCGGGAAGGCGGCGAGGCTGCGCCGGCCGCGCTTGTTCCGCCCATTATCGTCGCCCGCCGCCAGCCGCGCGCGCTGGCGGCCTGAGCCGGCTTTAAAACCAAAACGGAGCCCGTGGACTCCGTTTGCCGGGATGCGCGTTACAGCGCGGCGCCGGGTGACAAGCCCTTGGGCAGCAGCAGCCACAGGCTGCCTTGCTGCTTCATCCGGCCGGCGTACATGCCGGCCTCGGTGCCGTAGCCCCAGAACAGGTCGGCGCGCAGCGCGCCCTTGATCGCGCTGCCGGTATCCTGGGCATGCACCAGCCGGGTCAGCGGCTCGCTGGAGTGGGGCCAGGTGGTGGACAGATAGACCGGCGCGCCCAGCGGGATGTAGCGCGGGTCCACCGCGATGCTGTAGCCGCCGGTCAGCGGTACGCCCAATGCGCCGATCGGCCCGCCGTTGTCGCCGGGCAATTGCTTGAAGAAGATGTAGCTCTGGTTGACCGCCAGCAGCTCGTCGCGGCGCTGCGGGTTTTTCGCCAGCCAATCCTTGATCCCCTGCATCGATGCCTGCCCCAGCGTCATTTCGCCCTTGTCCACCAGCCATTTTCCTATCGACTGGTAGGGATAGCCGTTCTGGTCGGCGAAGCCGACGTGCAGGAAACTGCCGTCGTCCAGCTGGATGCGGCCGGAGCCCTGCACCTGCAGGAAGAACAGCTCCACCGGATCCTCTACCCAGGCGATCACCGGCGCGCTGCCGGCGATGCTGCCCTGGTTGATCTGGCCGCGGGTGAAGTAGGGCAGCAGGCGGGAGCCGGACAGTCTGCCCTTCATGCGGATGCCGCGCGGATCGGCGGGGAAGTCGGCCGGGTTGATTTCGATATTGCCGCCTGCTGCCAGCGCCAGCCGGCCGGGACCGGTCTGTTTGGCGCGCAGCACGCCGCGATTGCGCTGGCTCATCGGCACGTCGACGCTGACCATGTCGCGCGGCGCGCCGTAGACCGGCCACGGCGTGCGTTCGGAGCGGTTGAGGCTGCCGTTGAGCAGCGGCTCGTAGTAACCGGTGATCAGGCCGCTGTCGCGGCCGCCGTCGCGCAGCTTCCAGGCGGTGAAGCGGTTTTCGAAGAAGCGGCGCGCGGCGTCGGCGTCATTGTCCGCCAGCGCGCCGGCCTCGCGGCAGACGCCGCTCCAGGCTGGTTTCTTCTGCAGGGTCCGGCAGCTTTGGCGCAGGCCTTGGATCGTGTCGCCGACGGCCTGATCGTTCCAGGCGGGAAGGGCGGCCGGGCTGGCGCTGTCGGCTCCGGCAGAGATGCCGGGAGCCGGGCGGTCGGGAACGACGGACGAGGTGGTGGTGCAGCCGGCCAGCGCCAGCAAGGCCAGCCATAGCGGCCAGCTTTTCTTGAACAGTGTCTGCTTCATGCTTGGGGCCGGATGGCCTTCCCGTGGTAGATGGTCTGGATTGTAACCTGATGGACGGCCCGGCGTGATGCCGGGCAGATGTGAAGTCATGGAGCTGAAACAAAACCGAAAAGTTTCATCGTTAACATGGACGGGTCCCATGGATATGGCCGTCGGCGCGGGTGCCGAACGGCCATCGTCGCGAGAAATTTGGAGAAAACGATGAAACGAATCGCAAGCCGCACCCTGCTGTTGGCCGCTCTGGCCTGCTCCGGCGCTTTCGCCGCCCATGCAGTCTATGCCGACGACGCGGCGGTGGCCGCGCCGACCGACGAACAGTTGGCTATCAGCGTCAAACAGGTTTTGGACGCCGAGCCGGAGCTGAAGCCGCTGGACCTGAAGGTGTCCAGCAAGAAGGGCGAAGTGACGATCGAAGGCGTGATGACCGACGACCAGCAGATGTTCAAGGCCGGCCAGGCCGCCGAGAAGGTGCCGGGCGTCAAGTTCGTCATCAACAAGATGGAACAGAAGGGCTGATTCCGGCCCGGGTTTGACGGAATGTGCGAAAAAGCCGGACGACGTCCGGCTTTTTTGCGTCCTGCGTTGGGCCGCTCAGGCTTCGAGCGCCAGCAGCTCGGCCATGGTCTGGCGGCGGCGGATCAGCCTGGGCTCGCCGCCATCCACCAGCACCTCGGCCAGCAGCGGCCGGCTGTTGTAATTGGACGACATCGATGCGCCATAGGCGCCGGCGTCATGGAACACCATCAGGTCGCCGACCGCCGCCGGCGGCAGCGGCCGGGTTTCCACGGTGCCGCCTTCCTGTTGGGTGAACACGTCGCCGGATTCGCACAGCGGCCCGGCCACCACGGTATCCTCCGCGCCGGTTTTTTCATGGCCGTCGGCGTCCAGCACGGTGATGTGGTGGTAGCTGCCGTACAGCGAGGGCCGCATCAGGTCGTTGAAGCCGGCGTCCACCAGCGCGAAGCGGCGGCTCCCCATATTCTTCACCGCGCGCACTTCGGTGAGCAGCGCGCCGGATTCTGCCACCAGGAAGCGGCCGGGCTCGATTTCCAGCCGCACAGGATGGCCGAGGCGCTCGGCGATCCGCCGGCGGGCGGCGTCCCATAATTGGAAATAATGCCCGGTGTCGATGCGCGGCTCGCCGTCGCGATAGGGGATGGACAGGCCGCCGCCGGCGGAGATGGCTGCGATGTCGCAGTCCAGCTTCGCCACCAGGTCCACCATGGCGCCGCACACCTGCTCCAGGTGGCCGTAGTCGACGCCGGAGCCGATGTGCATGTGCACGCCCACCAGCCGCAGCTTGAACTGGCGGATGGCCTGCAGCGCTTCGTCCAGGTCGCCGTGCCAGATGCCGTGTTTGCTGTTTTCGCCGCCGGTGTTGGTTTTCTGGCTGTGGCCGTGGCCGAAGCCGGGATTGATGCGCAGCCATACCGGATGGCCGGGCGCGGCTTCGCCCAGCTGGCGCAGCATGTCGATGGAGCCGGCGTTGACCGGAATGTTCTCGGCCACCACCCTGGCCAGCGTCGGCCGGTCCAGCACGTCGGCGGTGAACACGATGTCGGCGTCCTCGCTGCCGGCGCGGTAGCCGGCGGCCAGCGCGCGTTCGATCTCGCCCAGCGACACCGCGTCCACCTTCACGCCCTCGGCGCGCATCAGCCGCAGGATGTGGGTGTTGGAGTTGGCCTTCTGCGCGTAGCGTATGGTATCGAACGCCTTAAGCTGAGCGATGCGCTGGCGGATGGCCCCGGCATCGTAGACCCATAGCGGGGTGCCGTGCCGGCGGGCGATGTCGGCGAGCTGGTGGTGGTCGAAAGCGTGCATGGCGGCTATTCCGGTTGGGGTTTCAAGCTATGATCCGCCTACAGGATGCAAAAATAAAATAGCAATTTGTTGCCAGTCCTTTCATTTATGATATGGATTGAATTCAGGAAACGGGAGTGGCCGTGTCGATCAATCTGCGTCACGTCGAGGTATTCCGGGCGGTGATGACCAGCGGCAGCGTCAGCGGCGCCGCGCGCTTGCTGCATACCTCGCAACCGACGGTCAGCCGCGAGCTGGCGCGCTGCGAGCAGCTGGTGGGTTTGGCCCTGTTCGAGCGCGGCCACGGCCGGTTGCGGCCCACCCAGCAGGCATTGCAGCTGTTCGCCGAGGTGGAGCGCAGCTTCGTCGGCCTGGAGCGCATCGTCGCCAGCGCGGATGCCATCCGCCGGTTCGCCGGCGGCCAATTGGCCATCGCCTGCCTGCCAGTGTTTGCGCAGGCCTTGTTGCCGGCGGCTTGCGCCGATTTCGCCGCCGATTTTCCCGATGTCGGCGTGGACATCTGTCCGCAGGAGTCGCCGTGGCTGGAGGAATGGCTGGCCGCGCAGCGTTTCGACCTGGGCCTGACCGAGCAGCAGCAGGCTCCGGCTGGCTGCCTGGCGCAGCCTTTATGGCAGGGGGACGAGCTGTGCGTGCTGCCGGCGACGCATCCGCTGGCGGAAAAGCGCAGGTTGGACGCGCGCGATTTCGACGGCCTGTCCTTCATCAGCCTGGCGGCCAGCGACAGCTACCGGCAGCAGGTGGACGCCTGGTTCGCGCGCGAAGGCGTGGCGCGGCGGCTGCAGCTGTCCAGCCATAGCGCGGCTTCGGTTTGCGAGATGGTGAGGCTGGGCCTGGGGGTGGCCATCGTCAATCCTTTGACGGCGCTGGCCGAGGCGGGCAGAGGGGTGGCGGTAAGGCCGCTGGCCGAAGCCATTCCGTTTTCGGTGCAGCTGGTGTTGCCGCAGTTCCGTCCGGTGTCGCCGTTGCCGCTGCGTTTCGTGGATGCCTTGCGCCGGCGGGGGAGCGAGCTGGACAGCAGGCTGGCGGCTTTGCGCGGGTGAGGACGGGAATTGGCGGGGAATGAATGTTGTCTTGATATAAAAGCAATTATATTGCTTAAATATGTCAATGAACTGCATTTGTTCTTGCATTAACCAGTTTGGCAGCATTCTGATTTGTAAAATACTGTCGCATTCTCGAATGCCGTCCTTGCCATGCGGGTATTCGCGCCTGATTTCTTCTCCCCGCATTGACAGGTCCGACTACTTCGTTCATCAATAGTTCCTGGACGCTATCTTTCATAGAGCAAAAGCGCTATTTGCCATGCTTTTTTGAATGATGGCATGAGTTTGCCTTATTTTTCAGTAGTGACCACTGTCTGTCTCACCCTGGCGTGACTGGCAACGGCCGGCGCCGCGGGTGCCTGTCTTACCGTCATTCCGCCATGCAGGATTTTTTCCCGGGTCCGCGGCAGTTCTGATTACAAGGAACCCATAATGACGTCGTCTGCGCTCAATCCCTTGCGCCAGCCCAAGCCGTTCTACCTGATCTTCTCGATCGAATTCTGGGAGCGTTTCGGCTTCTACGGCTTGCAGGGCATCCTGGCCGTCTACCTGGTGAAGGCCCTGGGCCTGCGCGAGGCTGACTCCTTCACGCTGTTTTCGTCTTTCATCGCGCTGGTGTACGGCCTGATCGCCGTCGGCGGCTGGCTGGGCGACAAGGTGCTGGGCACCAAGCGCACCATTCTGCTGGGCGCGCTGGTGCTGACCGCCGGTTACGCGATGGTCACCGCGTCGGCCGACCACATCAGCCTGCTGTACCTGGGCATGGGCACCATCGCGGTGGGCAACGGCCTGTTCAAGGCCAACCCGTCGTCGCTGCTGTCCAAGTGCTACGAGGAGAACGATCCTCGCCTGGACGGCGCGTTCACCATGTACTACATGGCGATCAATATCGGTTCTCTGCTGTCGATGCTGGCCACGCCGTGGCTGGCCGACAAGTTCGGCTACGCCCACGCTTTCGCGCTGTCGGTGGTGGGCATGCTGATCACCGTCGCCAACTTCATCCTGATGCAAGGCTGGGTGAAGGAATACGGTTCCGACGCCGACTTCCGCACGCCCAAGCTGTCCACCTGGCTGGCGGTGCTGGCCGGCGTGGTGGTCGCCTGCGCCGCCGCCGCGCTGCTGTTGAAGCACGAGATCATCGCCAACGTGGTGCTGGCCGCGCTGTCCATCGGCGTGGTGGGCCTGTATGTGAAGGAAACGCTGCTGCTGAAGGGCGCCGAGCGCAAGAAGATGATCGTGGCCGCCATCCTGATGCTGCAGGCGACGGTATTCTTCGTGCTGTACAACCAGATGCCGCTGTCGCTGAACTTCTTCGCCATCCACAACACCGAGCACACGCTATTCGGCATCCCGGTGCAGCCGGAGCAGTTCCAGTCGCTGAATCCATTCTGGATCATGCTGGCCAGCCCGCTGCTCGCCCTCTGCTACAACACGCTGGGCAACCGCCTGCCGATGCCGCACAAGTTCGCGATCGGCATGGTGTTGTGCGCCGGCGCCTTCCTGGTGCTGCCGCTGGGCGCCAAGTACGCCAACGCCCAGGGCCTGGTGTCGTCCAACTGGATGGTGCTGAGCTATCTGCTGCAGAGCGTGGGCGAGCTGTTGATCTCCGGCCTGGGCCTGGCGATGGTGGCGCAATTGGTGCCGCAGCGCCTGATGGGCTTCATCATGGGCGCATGGTTCCTGACCTCGGCCGCGTCGTCGGTGATCGCCGGCTGGGTGGCGGGCCTGACCGCCGCGCCGGACAACGTCACCAGCCCGCTGGCCACGCTGGAGATCTACAGCCGCGTGTTCACCCAGATCGGCGTGGTGACCGGCGCGATCGCGATCGTGACCATCATCATCGCGCCGTGGCTGCACCGGATGACGCTGGACGAGAAGCCGGAGCATCCGGAACATGAAATGGCGTTGGACGCCCGCTGAGCGCCGCATCCGCCAAATAGCAACGGGGACCGGTTCGGTCCCCGTTTTGCTTGCCTAGCCGTCCAGCCGGCGGCTCCAGTCTTCCAGCTGGCCGCTTTCCAGCCTTTTCTCGATCAGCTGCCGCCAGGACTCCACCAGCGGCAGCCGGGCGATCTCCAGCAGCAGCTCCCGTTCCAGGCCGCGGCGGTAGAAGACGTCGGCCAGCCGCGCCAGCGTCCATTCGGGATGCGGGCGCGCTAGCAGGCGGATGTCGTCGCCGGCGCCGACATCGCCCTCGCGCAGCACCCGGCAGTACCAGCCGGTGCGGCCGCTGTCCTGCAAGCGTTTGGCCATGTCGCGCTGGTCGAAACGGTGATTGAGCTTCCAGCAAGGCTGGCGGCCCTGGGAGATCTCCAGCACCGCGGAGCCGATAGCCAACTGGTCGCCCAGGCACAGCGTGGTCTCGTCCATGCCCAGAGTGCTCAGGTTTTCGCCGAATCCGCCGGGGTGCTCCAGCGCCGGACGCGGGCCGATTTCGTCGCGCCAGCGGGTGTAATGCTCGAAGGCGTACAGATGCACCGCCTTGTGCGGGCCGCCGTGGTAGCGGGGATCGCCTTGCTCGTCGCCAGCCAGGCCCAGCGCGCCCAGGGATGCGCGTCCAGCCAGCGGCTGCTTGGCGATGGCGCTGAGCGCGTCGGGGCGGACGAAGGGGACGGCTTTGCCGGTCAATACCGCCAGCACGCAGCCGATGACGGTTTCCCGGCTCATTCCGCCAACTCCACCACCACTCGCTTGTTGCGCGCGCCCTTGCTTTCTATCTTTTTCACCCGCACCCGGCCCACTTCGCCGGTGCGCGCGACATGGGTGCCGCCGCAGGGCTGCAGATCCACGCCCTCCACCTCGATCAGCCGGATCTCCGGCAGGTGCAAGGGCGGCGTCACCGACATGGTGCGGATCAGCTCGGGCTGCGCCTTCAGCGCTTCGCCGCTGGTCATTTTCACTGCGAGGGGCAGGTCGGCCTCCACCAGCCGGTTCAGCTCGGCCTCGATACGCTCCTTGTCCAGCTCCATGCCTTCCGGCAGCGCGAAGTCCAGCCGGCCGGATTCCGCGGTCATGTTGCCGCCGGTGACGCCGGCCTTGATCACCACGCCCAGCAAATGCAGACAGGTGTGGATGCGCATGTGGCGGTAGCGGCGATCCCAGTCCAGCTCCAGCGTCACCTCGGTTCCCGGCGCGAGGCGGGCATCGCTCTCGGTCTGGTGCAGGATGGCGCGGGTCTCGCGGTCGCGGCGGGTATCGGCGATGCGCAGCGTCGCGCCGTCGGCCAGCGTCAGCGTGGCGCTGTCGCCGGGCTGGCCGCCGCCCAGCGGGTAGCACAGCGTGTCTTCCAGCGCGAGGCCGGCGTCGTCGTGGCTTAGCACGCGGGTGGCCAGGCGGGTCTGGTAGGGGTCTTGATAGAATCGTTCCGTCATGATGCGTCCTTTGTCGTCTTGTCTGGACAGGGTGATGGCTGCCGGGCGGGATTTCAAGTGACAGCGCCGAGGAGAAAAGACGGTAACAGCTTGTGGCGCAAGGCTTTAACGCCGATAATCGCCTCCAATCGATTTTTAAAGCCGTTAGCTATGCAAAGACACAATCTGGAACACTACAACCCGCCGCCGGACACCGGCCTTTCCGTGATCTACGCCGACAGCTGCCTCCTGGTGCTGGACAAGCCCAGCGGCCTGTTGTCGGTGCCGGGGCGGGGCGAGGACAAGGCCGACTGCCTGATCAGCCGCGCGCAGAAGGTTTACCCGGACGCGCTGACCGTGCACCGTCTGGACATGGACACCTCCGGCCTGGTGGTGATGGGCCGCGGCCCGGAGATGCAGCGCGCGCTGTCCATCGCCTTCATGGACCGCAAGGTGAAGAAGCGCTACATCGCGGTGGTGGACGGCATCGTGGAAAGCAATAGCGGCACCGTGGATCTGCCGCTGATCATCGATTGGCCGAACCGGCCGCGGCAGAAGGTGGATTTCGACGAGGGCAAGGAAGCCATCACCCATTACCGGGTGATTCTGCGCGACACCGGCCGCAACCTCAGCCGGATGGAGCTGGATCCGCAAACCGGCCGCGCCCACCAGCTGCGCATGCACATGCTGCACCTGGAGTCCGGCCACCCCATCCTCGGCGACGACATCTACGCGCCGCCGGAGGCGCTGGCCAAGGCCGATCGCCTGCTGCTGCACGCGTCGCGGCTGGTGTTGCGCCACCCGGTGACTTTCGAGGAGATGGAGTTCGAGGCACCGGCGCCGTTCTGAGGCCGGGCCTGGTCCGCAAAAAAGGGATGCTCTCTGGCATCCCTTTTGTTTTGGCCGGCCGGGCCGCTTACTGCCGCGCGGCGCGGACGTTGTCCGTCGGCGCGGCGTCCGCATTGCTGCGCCACGGGTTGATGTCCAGGCCGCCGCGGCGGGTGTAGCGGGCGTAGACGGTGAGCTTCTCCGGCGCGCAGGCGCGCAGCACGTCGACGAAGATGCGCTCCACGCATTGCTCGTGGAATTCGTTGTGCCGGCGGAAGCCGATCAGGTAGCGCAACAGCGCCTCGCGGTCGATCTTCGGCCCGGTGTAGCGGATGGACACGCTGCCCCAGTCCGGCTGGCCGGTGACCAGGCAGTTGGATTTCAACAGATTGCTGCACAGGGTTTCGCTGACGATGTCGGCGGCGTCGGCTTTGAGAATCTCAGGGCAGGGCGAGTAGTGGTCGACCTCGATGTCCAGCTCGTCGATGTACTCGCCTGCCAGCTCGCGTACCTGTTCGGCGGCGAAGGCCTGCGGCAGCGCGATGGAGACCGAAACCTCGGCGCCGGCGGCTGCGGACAGATCGCGCGCCAGTTGGGCTGAGAGGGCGTCGACGCCGTCCATCCGCGTCTGGTTGTAGCTGTTCAGGTAGAGCTTGAACGATTTGGACTCGATCAGCCTGGGGCTGGCCGCCGGGATGCGGAAGGTGGCGATGCCGACCTGCGGCTTGCCGCGGGCGTTGAGCCAGGACAGCTCGAAGCCGGTCCAGATGTCGATGCCGGCGAAGGGCAGCGCGGCTTCATCCACGCCTATCTCGTCGCGCTTGGTTTTGCGCGCGATCGGGAACAGCAGGGAAGGATCGTACTGGTCCTGGTAGCTGACGGTCTTGCCCAGCGGCGAATGTTCGGGGGTGAGATGGCTCATGGTTGCGACTTTCTAACCGAATGCTGATGAATCATAGGCCGGCGGCTCAATGCTCGCGGCGCATGAACTGGCGCGGGCGGAAGCCCTGCGCGAACAAGGCGGCGAAGTAGACCGCCGCGCCGACGCCGACCAGCAGCAGCAGCCACAGCGCGCGCTGCCAAGCGTGGCCGTGCCAGTCTATCGGCAGCCACTGCAGGCAGGCCAGCAGCGCGGCCGCCATCGCCGCGATGGCGATGAACAGCTTGGCGAGGAAGGATTTCCAGCCCGCCTCGGGCCGGTAGATGCCGCGCTTTTGCAGCGTGTACATCAACAGGCCGGCGTTGATGCAGGACGCGAGGCCGATCGACAGCGCCAGGCCGGCGTGCTTCAGCGGAAACACGAAGGCCAGGTTCATCACCTGGGTGATGATCAAGGTGGTCACCGCGATGCGGACCGGCGTCTTGATGTCCTGGCGCGCGTAAAAGCCCGGCGCCAGCACCTTGACCAGAATCAGTCCGAGCAGGCCGAAGGAATAGGCGATCACCGCCTGCTGCGACATCAGCGCGTCGTGGGCGCTGAACTTGCCGTACATGAACATGGTGTACAGCAGCGGGCCGGACAGCAGGCCCAGGCCGACGGTGGCCGGCACCGCCAGCAGCAGCGACAGCCGGATGCCCCAGTCCAGCAGCACGCTGAACTCGGCGTCGGACTTGCTGGCCGCGTGCTTGGACAAGGACGGCAGCAGGATGGTGCCGAGCGCCACGCCCAACACGCCGGACGGGAATTCCATCAGCCGGTCGGCGTAATACATCCACGACACGCTGCCGGTGGGCAGGAAGGAGGCGAAGGTGGAGTTGATCAGCAGCGAGATCTGCGCCACCGACACGCCGAAGATCGCCGGCCCCATCTGCCTGATCACCCGCCACACCTCCGGGTCGCGGAAGGCGAGGATGGGCCGGGCCAGCATGCCGACCTGCTTCAGGAAGGGCAGCTGCCACACCAGCTGGATCAGGCCGCCGACGAACACCGCCCACGCCATTGCCATGATGGGCGGATGGAAATAGTGGGTGAAGCACAGCGCGAACACGATGAAGCTGAGGTTCAGAAAGGTGGGGGTGAACGCCGGAATCGAAAACTTGCCCCAGCTGTTCAGGATGCTGCCGGTCATCGACGACAGCGAGATGAAGAATATATAGGGGAAAGACACCCGCAGGATGTCGGCGAACAGGGCAGCCTTGGCCGGCTCGCGGTAGAAGCCGGGGGCAGAGATCCACATGATGGCCGGCGCGGCCAGCATGCCTATCGCCGTCACCAGCAGCAGCACCGAGCCCAGCACGCCGGTCACCTTGGCGACGAACTCGCGCGTTTCCTCGTGGGTCTTGTTCTGCTTGTACTCGCCGAGGATGGGCACGAAAGCCTGCGAGAACGCGCCTTCGGCGAACAGCCGGCGCAGCATGTTGGGAATCTTGAAGGCGGCGTTGAAGGCGTCGGCGGCCATGCCGGCGCCGAAGATGCGGGCGACCAGGGTGTCGCGCACCAGGCCGAGGACGCGGGACACCATGGTCATGCTGCTGACTGCAGCCAGGGCCTTGAGCAGGTTCATTTTGGTTTGACGGCCGATACTAGGCGGATTGAGCAAGCCCGCTAGTTTACGCTGGCGGGTTTATTGTTGCAAAACCTGAGTTTAGGGCTTAGAATCGCGGGTTTCAGATTCCGCTATCAGGAGAAATTCATGGCTAACAGCGCACAAGCTCGCAAGCGTGCACGCACAGCCCTTAAGCAGCGCGCGCACAACGCCAGCCTGCGTACTGCGTTCCGTACCGCAGTGAAGAAAGTGCTCAAGGCTATCGAAGCCGGTGACAAGGCCGCCGCTCGCGTGGTGTTCCAGACTTCCGAAAAAGTCATCGACCGCATCGCTGACAAGGGCGTGTTCCACAAGAACAAGGCTGCTCGTCACAAGAGCCGTCTGTCCGCCCAGATCAAGGCCATGGCCTAATCGATCGACAGCCCAGGCTGCAAGAATACGCAAAGGCTCCGCATCGCGGGGCCTTTTGTGTATCCGCGCCCCCGTCGCAGCGATGCGGCGGGGGCGTTGTCCTTTCCCGCGTCGACAAGGGAAAGGGGCTTATGCATACTCGATGAATCCGCACGGTGAAACGGGAGCGCCGCCGATGAAAACCGCCATTGCGATTCGCCATGTCGCATTCGAGGATCTCGGGTCCTTGCGCCGCCAGCTGGAAATGCGCGGCTACCGCATCGAATACCGCGAGGCCGGCGTGGACCGGCTGGACAGTCCGGCGCTGGAGCAGGCCGACCTGCTGGTGGTGCTGGGCGGCCCGATAGGCGTCGGTGACGACGATCTGTATCCGTTTCTCCAGCAGGAGCGGTTGCTGCTGGAGCAGCGGCTGAGGCGGCGTCGGCCGACGCTGGGCATCTGTCTGGGGGCGCAATTGATGGCGAGCGCGCTGGGCGCGCGGGTGGCGCCGATGGGGCATAAGGAAATCGGCTACGCGTCGCTGCGTCTGACCGATGCCGGGCGGGCGTCGCCGCTGGCGCCGCTTGCCGACGCGCCGGTGCTGCACTGGCATGGCGACCAGTTCGCCATTCCCGACGGCGCGCAGTGCCTGGCGGGCAGCGAGCTGTGTCCGCACCAGGCTTTCGCCGTCGAGGATTACGCGCTTGGCTTGCAATTCCATCCGGAGGTGGAGCCGGCGCAGCTGGAACGCTGGCTGATCGGCCACAGCGGCGAGCTGGCGGCGGCGGGCATCGATCCGCGCGAGCTGCGCGAGCAGAACCGGCGGCACGGCGAGGCCTTGCCCGCGCTGGCCGCCCAGATGCTCAGCCGCTGGCTGAGCGGCGTTAGCATCTGACCAGGGGGCCTACAGCAGCCGTGCCGCCTGGCGGGCCATCTCGCCTTCCTCGTCGGTGGGCAGCATATAGGCCGGCAGACGGCTGCCGGCTGCGGTGAGCCGCCGCGCGTGGGCGAGGTTGGCCGCGTGGTCCAGCTCGAATCCCAGCCAGGACAGCTGCTGCAATATCCTGGCCCTCACCTCGGCAGAGTGTTCGCCTATGCCGGCGGTGAAGATCAGTCCGTCCAGGCCGCGCATCGCCCCGGCCAGGCTGGCCGCCTCGCGCGCCGCCCGGTAGCAGAACAGCTCCACCGCCTCGCGCGCCTCCGGCAGTTCGCTGTCCAGCAGTTCGCGCATGTCGGCCGACACGCCGGACACGCCCAGCAGGCCGGAGTTTTTGTACAGCTCGCGCCGCACGTCCTTCACTCCCATGCCTTCATGTTCCTGCCAATACAGGATCACTTCCGGGTCGATATAGCCGGGCCGGCTGCCCATCATCAGGCCGTCCACCGCCGAAAACCCCATGCTGGACGCCACGCTCTTGCCGGATTCGATCGCGCAGGCGCTGGCGCCGCTGCCCAGATGGCAGACCACCACCTTGCCGTGGGCCAGGCCGATTTCCGGCAACCGCCGCGCGATGGCGGCGTAGGACAGGCCGTGGAAGCCGTAGCGGCGCACGCCCTCGTCGTGCCAGTGGCGGGCGATTCCGAAGCGGGTGGCCACCGTCGGCTGGGTGGCGTGGAAGGCGGTGTCGAAGCAGGCGATTTGCGGCAGTTGCGGATCTATCCGGCTGAAGGCGTCTATCACCGCCAGGCTGACCGGCTGGTGCAGCGGCGCCAGCGCGATGTAGTCGTCCAGCGCCGCCCGAGTGTCGGCATCCACCCGCGCCGGCTGGCGGAAGCGGTTGCCGCCATGCACCACCCGGTGCGCCACCGCCCGCGCCTCCAACCCCTGATCGGCCAGGCCGTTCAGCACCGCCGCCAGCGCGGTGTCGTGGGCGGCGTCGGCCAGGCCGCGCTCGGCCAGCTTCTGGCCGTTGGCGTCGGCCAGCGAGAATAGGGCTTCGCGGCTGCCGAAGCGGTCTACCATGCCGCGCGCCAGCAGCGTCTGGCCGTCCAGCGAGAACGCGCGGAACTTCAGGGTGGCGGAACCAGCGTTGATCGCCAGCAGGCAACGGTTCATGGACGTCCTCCCTGGCGGCGTTTCTGGTGGGCCAGCAGGCTGGCGATGGCGCTGGAGGCCAGGCGGCCGCTGGCGTCGTCGGAGCGGCTGGTCAGCACCATGGGCACGCGGGCGCCCATCACGATGCCGGCGGAGGCGGCCTGCGCCAGATACGTCAGCTGTTTGCCCAGCATATTGCCGGCTTCCAGGTTGGGAACCAGCAGAATGTCCGGATCGCCGGCCACTGTCGAGACGATGCCCTTGCTGTCGGCCGCTTCCTTGGAGATGGCGTTGTCGAAGGCCAGCGGGCCGTCGAGGATGGCGCCGGTGATCTGGCCGCGGTCCGCCATTTTGCACAGCGCGGCGGCGTCCAGCGTGGCCTGCATGTCGGGGTTGATGGTTTCCACCGCGGCCAGGATGGCTACCTTGGGGCAGGCGATGCCCAGCGCGTGAGTGAGGTCGATGGCGTTCTGGCAGATGTCGCGCTTGGTGATCAGATCCGGCTCGATATTGACCGCCGCGTCGGTGATGAACAGGTAGCGCGGATAGCTTTCCACCTTCATGATCCAGACGTGGCTGATGCGGCGGTCGGTGCGGATGCCGGTGTCGCGGGCCAGCGCGGCGCTCATGAACTCGTCGGTGTGCAGGCTGCCCTTCATCAGGATGTCGGCGTAGCCGTCGCGGGCCAGCTGCACCGCGCGTTCGGCGGCGGCGTGGCTGTGTTCCACGTCTATGCACTCGAAGCGTTTGAGGTCTACTTCAAGTTCGTCCGCCAGCTTCTTCAGCTTGGCCAGCGGCGCCACCAGGATCGGGGTGGCGATGCCGTTGTCGGCCGCTTCGACCGCGCCCAGCAGCGCATCCCTGCTGCAGGGGTGGGCCACCGCCATCGGCAGCGCGCCCAGTTGGCGCGCCTGTTGCAGGATGTCGTCGAATGCGTGGGTATCGTGAATCATGCCGTTCTCCTCAAGCCTTGATGTGGTGTCCGCCGTCGACGTAGATGGTCTGGCCGGTCAGGCCGCTGGCGGCGTCGGAAATCAGGAAGGCGCAGGTCATGCCCACTTCTTCTATCTCCACCAGGCGATTCTGCGGCGCGCGGGAGATGGCGTCTTCGATCAACTGGTCGAAGTGCGCGATGCCGGAGGCGGCGCGGGTTTTCAGCGGGCCGGGCGACACCGCGTGCACGCGGATGCGTTTGGGGCCGAGCTCGTTGGCCAGGTAGCGGGACACGCTTTCCAGCGCCGCCTTGACCGGGCCCATGATGTTGTAGTTTTCCACCACCTTGTCGGCGCCGTAATAGCTCATCGTGATCAGACTGCCGCCGCGCTTCATCAGCGGCTCGGCCAGCCGCGCCATCTCGATGAACGAGTAGCACGATACCCGCATCGCCTGCTGGAAGCCCGCCAGCGAACAGTCGGTGACGCGGCCGTGCAAGTCTTCCATCGGGCAATAGGCGATGGAGTGGATGATGAAGTCCAGCCCGCCCCAGTGCTTTTCTATCTCGGCGAACACGCGCTCCAACTGGCCGGCTTGCTCCACGTCCAGCGGCAGCACCAGCTTGGCCTGCAGCTGTTCGGCCAGCGGCCGCACGTATTTCTCGGCCTTGGCGTTGAGGTAGGTGACCGCGCATTCCGCGCCCAGTTGATGCAGCACGCTGGCGCAGCCGTAGGCGATGCTGTCTTCGTTGGCGATGCCGACGATGAGCCCTCTCTTGCCGGCGAGGATGTTGCGTATGCTTTCCATCTGACCTTCTTGGTAAACCATTTGGACCTCCGGGATAGCGTTGCAGGGCGGTGTTGCAGCAGAATGATTAAAAGTGGTTTTTGTATTGCCGTTTCAGTCGGATATAATGGTTGGTTTGCAGGCGGCGCACTTGTGTTTGAAAGCTGGCGGCCGCATCTGTACAGTCAGACCTGTCCTGAGTTTAGTTCCGGATGTGGTGCAGTGCAGCAATCATGCGTATTATGCCATCGTGGTCAATTGGCGGGAAAGTAAAGCTATGCCGATCTATGAATATCGTTGCGGCGCCTGTGGCGTCGCCAAGGAACACCTGCAGAAACTGAGCGACGCGCCGGTGGCCGCCTGTCCGGAATGCGGCAGCGCCGACTACCGCAAGCAGCTGTCCGCCGCCGGTTTCCAGCTGAAGGGCTCGGGCTGGTACGCCACCGACTTCAAGGGCGGAGCCTCCGCGTCCTCCTCCAGCGGCTCCGATTCTTCCGGAGGCCATAGCTGCGGCGCTGGCTGCGGTTGCGACTGATGTCGGTTTCCCCGCAGATAAAAATGACCCTGAAGGGCTATCTGATCGCCGGCCTGCTGATCTGGCTGCCGCTGGCGATCACCCTTTGGGTGTTGAACCTGATCATCGGTTCGCTGGACCAGACGCTGACGCTGCTGCCGGCCGAGTGGCGCCCCGAGCAGCTGTTCGGCATGCACATCCCCGGCCTGGGGGTGGTGTTCGCGGTATTGGTGGTGATGGGCACCGGCATGCTGGCCGCCAACGTGCTGGGCCGCCGCCTGGTGGAGTTCTGGCACGGCCTGCTGTCGCGCACGCCGGTGGTCAATTCCATCTACAACAGCGTCAAGCAGGTCAGCGACACGCTGCTGTCCGATTCGGGCAACGCGTTCAAGAACGCGCTTTTGGTGCGCTGGCCGCATCAAAATGCCTGGACCGTGGCTTTCCAGACCGGCACGCCGGCTCAGGAAATCCTGCGCCACGCGGAGAACGGCGAGGAACTGGTCAGCGTCTACGTGCCGACCACGCCGAACCCGACCTCGGGCTATTTCATCGTGGTGCCGCGCAGCGACACCCGCGAGCTGAACATGAGCGTCGACGAGGCGCTCAAGTACGTCATTTCCATGGGCGTGGTGGTTCCGACCCCGCCGCCGCAGGCTCAACGCCCGCGGCTGAATGATGAACATAATCGGCAGGGCTAGGCCGTCACCCTGTCTAGCCCCTAAGCATGTCGTCCCCTAGCGGGAACTTCGAAGAATTCAATCAAAAAGGTTTACCCAATGCGCACCGATTATTGCGGACTCATCGACAAGAAATACCTCGGTCAAACCGTGACCGTCAAAGGCTGGGCCCACCGCCGCCGCGACCATGGCGGCGTGATCTTCATCGACCTGCGCGATCGCGAAGGCCTGGTGCAGGTGGTGATCGATCCGGACACCCCGGAAGCGTTCCGTCTGGCTGACAGCAGCCGCGGCGAGTACGTGCTGTCCATCAGCGGCATCGTGCGCGAGCGCCCGGCCGGCACCGCCAACAGCAAGATGATCTCCGGCGAGATCGAAATCCTGGCCAAGGAAATCGAGATCCTGAACGCCGCGGCCACGCCGCCGTTCCAGATCGACGACGAGAACCTGTCGGAAAACGTCCGCCTGACCAACCGCGTGATCGACCTGCGCCGCCCGGCGATGCAGAAGAACCTGCGCCTGCGCTACAAGGTGGCGATGGGCGTGCGCAACCACCTGGACAAGCAGGGCTTCATCGACATCGAAACCCCGATGCTGACCCGCTCCACCCCGGAAGGCGCCCGCGACTACCTGGTGCCGTCCCGCGTGCATCCGGGCGAGTTCTTCGCGCTGCCGCAATCGCCGCAGCTGTTCAAGCAGCTGCTGATGGTGGCCGGCTTCGACCGCTACTACCAGATCACAAAGTGCTTCCGCGACGAAGACCTGCGCGCCGATCGCCAGCCTGAATTCACCCAGATCGATATCGAGACCTCGTTCCTGAACGAGGACCAGATCATGGACATCACCGAGACCATGACCCGTGAGATCTTCAGCGACGTGCTGGGCGTGACGCTGCCGACCTTCCCGCGCATGACCTACGGCGACGCCATGTTCTACTACGGCTCCGACAAGCCGGACATGCGCGTTTCGCTGAAATTCACCGAACTGACCGACGTGATGAAGTCGGAAGAGTTCAAGGTGTTCCGCGGCGCCGCCGACATGGCGAACGGTCGCGTGGTGGCCCTGCGCGTGCCGAACGGCGCGTCGTTCAGCCGTAAGGAAATCGACGACTACACCCAGTTCGTATCCATCTACGGCGCCAAGGGCCTGGCCTACATCAAGGTCAACGACGTCACCAAGCTGAACGAAGAGGGCCTGCAGTCCCCGATCGTGAAGTTCCTGTCCGCCAACGGCCTGAAGGAAATCATCGAGCGCACCGGCGCGCAAAACGGCGACATCGTCTTCTTCGGCGCGGACAAGGCCAAGGTGGTGAACGAGGCGATCGGCGCGCTGCGCATCAAGATCGGCCACGAGCACGGCCTGGAAAACGGCTACTTCGTCAAGGAATGGCGCCCGCTGTGGGTGGTGGACTTCCCAATGTTCGAGCACGACGAGGAAGCCGACCGCTGGACCGCCTGCCACCATCCGTTCACCAGCCCGAAGCCGGGCCATGAGGACCTGATGGCCACCGATCCGGGTGCCTGCCTGGCCCGCGCCTACGACATGGTGCTGAACGGCTGGGAAATCGGCGGCGGCTCCATCCGTATCCACCGCGCCGAGATCCAGGAGAAGGTGTTCGGCGCGCTGAAGATCAGCCCGGAAGAGCAGCAGAACAAGTTCGGCTTCCTGCTGGACAACCTGAAGTTCGGCGCGCCGCCGCACGGCGGCCTGGCTTTCGGCCTGGACCGTCTGGTGACGCTGATGTGCGGCGCGGAGTCCATCCGCGATGTGATCGCCTTCCCCAAGACCCAGCGCGCCCAGTGCCTGCTGACCAACGCGCCGAACGCTGTGGACGACAAGCAGCTGCGCGAGCTGAACCTGCGCCTGCGCCAGAAGGCCGAGCCGAGCGCCTGATCCTTTGGGGTCGCGTAGAAAAACGGACAGCTAGCTGTCCGTTTTTTTTCGCGCCGTCCCTGCCGACGGTCGTCGGCTTGAAACTTCGGCCGGCCATCCCCATCTGACTGGATAGTCCCCGCTCAGCCGGGGCGGTCCCGCGGCCGGCAATTGCAAAACTTTATCGCAACGATATCGATTTACAATTTGCCGGGTCCGGACGCAGTGTTTTATAAAGCTCCGCAATCCACGGCGTTTTCCGATGCCCGATCAGGAACGCGCCGTCATATCAAGACCCTTAAGGAGATCAAAATGGCCGTACTCGTTGGCAAGCAAGCCCCGTTCTTCGCTGGTGAAAAGACTTTCTCCGCCGTGCTGGGCAATGGCGAGATCGTAGACAACTACTCCTTCAAGCAAGCCACCGCCGGCAAGTACGCCGTGGTGTTCTTCTACCCGCTGGACTTCACCTTCGTCTGCCCGTCCGAACTGATCGCCTTCGATCACCGCCTGGCTGAGTTCAAGGCCAAGAACGTGGAAGTGATCGGCGTGTCCATCGACAGCCAGTTCACCCACGCCGCATGGCGCAACACCCCGGTCGACAAGGGCGGCATCGGCCAAGTCGGCTACACCCTGGTGGCCGACATCCAGCACGAGCTGTGCAAGGCCTATGACGTTGAAGCCGACGGCGGCGTCGCGTTCCGCGGCTCCTTCCTGATCGACAAGTCCGGCGTGGTGCAGCACCAAGTGGTGAACAACCTGCCGCTGGGCCGCAACGTCGACGAAATGCTGCGCATGGTCGACGCGCTGCAATTCACCGAAGAGCACGGCGAAGTGTGCCCGGCTGGCTGGAACAAGGGCAAGAAGGGCATGAAGCCGTCCGCCGAAGGCGTGGCTTCCTACCTGGCCGAGAACGCCAAGGATCTGTAATCCGCGACTGATCCGGATTCTGTTCCGCACCCCGCCCGCGCAAGCCGGCGGGGTGTTGTTTTATCGGCTGTCCCGGCCCACGATGGCTGCGAGGCTCCCGCAAGGCCGAAGCGCGAGCCGTCTAGCGGGTTTCCGCCGCGGGATCGAGCATGGTTTTCAGCGCGCCGTGCTGGACGGCCACGCTCAGGCAGGCGGCCAGCGCGCACAGCCACCACAGCGCCGAGCCGCCCAGCTGGCCGTACAGCGCGGTGCCCAGCGCCGGCGCCACCAGCGTCCGGCCGTTCCAGGCGGCGTTGTAAAGTCCCAGGTAGCTGCCGCGCAGCCTGCCCTCCGAGCGGTGCATCACCAGTTGCGCGTAGCTGGGCGATAGCAACAGCTCGCCGAAAGTCAGCGTCACCATCATCAGCACCGCCCATTGCGCGCCGTGGCCGGCGTTCAGCCACAGGAAGGAACAGCCGGTCAGCAGCACGCCCAGCTGGGTGCTGCGCGCCAGCCCCCAGCGCAGGATGCGGCGGCTGACCGGGATCTGCAGCGCCACCACCATCAGGCCGTTGATGGTGAACAGATAGCCCACCCATTGTGGCCCCAGCTGGTAGTGCTCGCGCAGGAACAGCGCCAGCGTCACGTACATCTGGTCGAAAGCCAGCGTGACCAGCACCAGGGCCAGGATGCTGCGCAGAAAGCTGGCGTCGCGCCAGGGGCCGGCCAGCGAGCCGTCGTCGCCGGCCTGGCGCTGCTGCGGACGGGTGCTTTCCACGTGGCGGGCGTAGGACCAGGCCATCCAGGACGCGCCCAGCAGCGTGCCGGCGGCGTTGGCCGCGTACACCCATTGGTAGCCGTAGGCGGCGAGGAAACCGCTGGTGACCCCGGCGATGGCCACGCCTAGATTGAAGGCCACCCGCATCATGCCTTGGGCCACCGGCCGCTGCTGCGGCGTGCAAGGCTCCAGCGCCAGTCGCTGATTGATCGGCCGGAAACCGCCGTCGGCCATGCCGGACAGCACCAGCAGCGGCATGAACATCCACACCGGAATCTGCAGTGCCAGCAAGGCCATGCACAGGCCGGATACGGCCAGGGCCAGCACCGCCAGCGCGCGGCTGTCGAAGCGGTCGGTCAGGCTGCCGCCTTTCAGCGATCCGGCCAGCATGCCGGCGCCGTAGAAGGCCATCAACATGCCGATCTGGCTGTAGGGCAGGTGGTAGTTTTCGCGCAGGTAAAGCGGCAGGAACAGCTTGGAGATGCCGCCCACATTATTGATGAAGCTACAGACGACCTGGATGTAGACGCTGGGCGGCAGGCCGCGGTAGGGGCGGGCGAGGCGGTCAAGCAAAGCGGTTTGGGGCATGGCGGGGCAACGGCCGTTCGGCCTGGTTCCGGCTGCGCGGCGGAAGCAGATTGGCGGATCGCTGCATGATTATGCGATATGCTTATTCTTCTATTTAAAACAATAACCAGTCAATGGCCCTGTTGCATTATTTCACTGGCAGTTTTGCCTTGACCGTGCGCATCATGGTGGCCTGCTTCTCCGCGCGGGGATGCAGGCCGTCGGGCTGGAAGGCGCTCAGATCGCCGGCGAAGCCCTCGATCAGCAGCGGCACGTAGGCCAGGCGATTGCGCCGGGCCAAATCGTCATAAACGCCGCGGAACTCGGCGCCGTAGCGGGGGCCATAGTTGGGTGGCAGCGCCATGCCCACCAGCAGCACCTTGGCCTGGCGGGCCTGGGCCAGGTCTATCATCCGCTGCAGGTTGCGGCGCATCTCGGCCATCGGCAGGCCGCGCAGGCCGTCGTTGGCGCCCAGCTCCAGCACCAGCACGTCGGGCCGGTGGCGGGCGAGCGCGTCGGGCAGCCTGGACAGGCCGCCGGCGCTGGTTTCGCCGGAGACGCTGGCGTTGACGACCAGATGCCTGGGCGCGAGGTCGCGCGCCAGCAGCGCCGCCCAGCCCTGGCCCGGCGCCAGGCCGTAGCCGGCCGACAGGCTGTCGCCGAACACCAGCACCGTGGCGGCCAAGGCGGGCAACTGCCACAGCAGCAACAAGGGGAACAGCATTTTGCAGACGATAGAACGCATGAATCATCCTGAGAAAAAGAAGGCGGTATTGGCCGCCAGCGAGTTGGCGAAACAAGTGCATTTCCGCGGCGACGTGCTGCACATCCTGCGCAGCGCGTCGTTGACCCTGTATTCCGGCGAGAGCGTGGCCATCGTCGGCACCTCGGGCTCGGGCAAGTCCACGCTGCTGTCGCTGCTGGCCGGCCTCGACCACCCCAGCGACGGCGAGGTGGCGCTGTTCGGCAAGCCGCTGTCGCGGCTGAACGAAGACGCCCGCGCGCTGCTCAGGCGCGACAAGGTGGGCTTCGTGTTCCAGAACTTCCAGCTGCTGCCGCAATTGACCGCGCTGGAGAACGTCATGCTGCCACTGGAGCTGGCCGGGCGCAACGACGCGCGAGAGGCGGCGCAGCGGATGCTGGAGCGCGTCGGCCTGGCGGCGCGGCTTGGCCATTACCCGCGCCACCTGTCCGGCGGCGAACAGCAGCGGGTGGCGCTGGCGCGCGCCTTCGTCATCCATCCCGGCCTGTTGTTCGCTGACGAGCCCACTGGCAATCTCGATCCGCATACCGGCCGCCAGATCATAGACCTGCTGTTCCAGCTGAACGCCGAACAGGGCACGGCGCTGGTGCTGGTCACCCACGACAACGAGCTGGCCAGCCGCTGCGACGCCATCTACCGGCTGGTGGACGGCAAGCTGAACGGAGCGCGCGCTGAATGACTCCGTTTGGACGTTTCCGTTTCGTTTCCCGCTTCATCCGCCGCGAGCTGGCGGCGGGGGAGCTGACCATCCTCGGCCTGGCGCTGCTGGTGGCGGTGGCGGCGATGAGCAGCGTCGCTTTCTTCTCCGACCGGGTGGAAAAGGCGCTGACCACTCAGGCCACCCAGCTGCTGGCGGCAGACCTGGTGCTCTCCGGCAACGAGACGGCTCCGGACGCGGTGCGGGCCGAGGCGAAGCGCCGCGGCCTGCAGACCGCCGACAACATCACCTTCCCGTCCATGGTGTTCGCCGGCGGACAGGCGACGCTGGCGCAGTACAAGGCGGTGAGCTCGGGCTACCCGCTGCGCGGCGAGACTACGGTGCGGCTGATCGGCGGCGGCGAGAAAAGCGGCCGGCTGCAGCCTACGCCCGGCACCGCCTGGGCCGACGCCAGGCTGATCAGCCGGCTCAAGCTGAAGCTGGGCGACGAGATCGGCGTCGGCAACGCCCAGTTGAAGCTGGCCGGCGTCATCGTCCGCGAGCCGGACGGCAGCATGGACATCTACAATTTCGTGCCGCGGCTGATGTTCAACAGCGCCGACCTGCCGGCCACCGGCCTGGTGCAGGAGGGCAGCCGCATCCGCTGGCGCTTGCTGTTCGCCGGCGAAGACCGCCAGGTCGCCGATTTCCGCGCCTGGCTGCGCGCGCACAAGCCCAAGGGCGCCAGGCTGGAAAACGTGGAAGAGATGCGGCCGGAAATCCGCACCGGCCTGGAGCGCGCGCGGCGCTTCCTCGGCTTGACCGCGATGCTGACCGTGGCGCTGGCCGCTTCCGCGGTGGCGCTGGTGGTGCGCCGCTACCTGCAGCGCCATTGGCAGCAGGTGGCGGTGCTGCGCTGCCTGGGCCTGGGCTCCGGCGAGGTATGGGGGCTGTTCGTCGGCCTGTTCGCGCTGGTGGGCCTGTTGGCCGGTCTGCTGGGCACGCTGGCCGGCTTCGGCGTGCAACTGGGGCTGATGCGGCTGTTCAGCGGCTACGTCGGCGAGATCCTGCCCGATCCGGGCTGGCAGCCGTGGCTGATCGGCCCGCTGGCGGCGCAGCTGCTGCTGGCCGGCCTGGCGCTGCCGCCCCTGATGGGCATACGCGACGTGTCGCCGGCGGCGGTGCTGCGCAACGAGCTGCCGCCGACGCGCCAGGGCGTGATCTCGCCGGTGCTGGCGCTGGCCACGCTGCTGGGCCTGGCTTCGTGGCAGGTGGGCGAGTGGTCGCTGGCCGGCTGGCTGCTGGCGGCGATGCTGGGTTTTCTCGGCGTGTCCGGCGCGCTGGCGCTGGGCCTGGTGCTGCTGTTGCGCCGGCTGCCGCGCGGCGGCAAGGTGGGCTGGCGCTTCGGCATCGCCAATTTGGCCCGGAGGCGCTGGCTGGCGGTGCTGCAGATCGCCTCGCTGTCGGTGGGGCTGATGGCGCTGCTGACGCTTACCGTGGTGCGCGACGACCTGATCGGCGCCTGGCAGCGCAGCGTGCCGGCAGACGCGCCGAACAAGTTCGTGATCAACATCCAGGGCAACCAGCTGGACGGCGTGCGCGACGCGTTCGCCGCGGCCGGGCGGCCGCAGCCCGAGCTCGCGCCCATGGCGCGCGCCCGGCTGATCGCCATCAACGAGCAGCCGGTGCGCCCGGCTGCTTACGACAACGAGCAGGCGCGGCGGCTGGCGGAACGCGAGTTCAATCTGTCCTGGCGCGCCGAGCCGCCGCCGGGCAACCAGGTGGTGTCCGGCAAGTGGTGGGACGAGGGCAAGCGGGTGAAGCCGCAATTCTCGGTGGAGAAGGGCCTGGCCAATCTCCTGGGCATCCGGCTGGGCGACACGCTGGCTTTCGACTTGGCCGGCACCGCCTACCGCGCCAAGGTGACCAGCCTGCGCGAAGTGCCCTGGGACAGCTTCCGCGTCAATTTCTTCGTGATCGGCACGCCGGGCCAGTTCAGCCGGCAGCCGGCCAGCTGGATCACCAGCTTCCGCCTGGAGCCGGCGGACGAGGCCTTCGCCAATCAATTGGTGGAGCGCTTCCCCAATCTGACGGTGATCGACGTGGGCAGCATCCTGGCCGAGGTCAGGGCGATGGTGGACAAGCTGACGCGCGCGATCGAGGCGATGTTCCTGTTGGCGCTGGCGGCCGGGGTGCTGGTGTTGTGGGCGTCGCTGACCGCCACCCGCGACGAGCGGCTGGCCGACGTGGGTTTGATGCGGGCGCTGGGCGCGTCGCGCAGGCAGGTGCGCAGCGTGGTGCTGGCCGAGCTGGTGTGGCTGGGCGCGGTGTCCGGCCTGCTGGCGGCGCTGGGGGCGATGGGAATCGGCGTGCTGGCGGCGGTGAAACTGTTTTCCCTGCCCCTGCTGCTCAACTGGTGGCTGCTGCCGCTGGGGATGGCCGGCGGGGTGCTGGTGGTGACGCTCGCTGGCTGGCCGCTGGTGGGCAAGGTGACGAGAACGCCGCCGCTGACGGTGCTGCGCGCGATAGGCTAGCGGCGGAACAAGCGGGACGAACCCGCGGAAGGAGAAGCGATGGACGAAATGGTGTTGGCGGCGCTGGCCAAGTGGCCGAACGTGCCGGCGGTGTTCGGCTGGCTGCGGCTGGATGCCCGGGGCCAGTGGTGGATCAAGGACGCCAGGCTGCAGCATGAGGGGATGGTGGAGTTCTTCAACCGCAATTACAGCCGCGACGGCCAGGGCCGCTGCTATGTGCAGAACGGCCCGCAGAAAGTGTATGTGCAGCTGGACGCCGCGCCCTTGGCGGCGCGGCGCACGCCCAAGGGCTGGAGCACCGTGCCTTACGACGACGACGTGCCGGCGCGCGCGGCCTGGCTGACGCCGGACGGTATGCTGCTGCTGGAGATCGGCGGAGAGCTGGCCGCTGTGGACGACCGCGACTTGGCCGCGGTGCTGGAGGAGGCGCTGCCGGACTGGGACGGCGACGAGGCGTCGCTGCCCGCCGTGCTGCAGGTGGGCGACGCCGGCCTGCCGCTGGCGGCCGAGACCTTGCCGGCGCTGCAGGCGCGTTACGGCATCGTCGCCCGGCCCAGGTAAGTCGTTTGTCTGGATGAGAAAAAGCCCCGCCGAAACGGCGGGGCTTTGTCATGGCGCGGCAGGATCAGACTGGTTCGGCCTTGACGCCGACCAGCCGCTTGCGGCCTGCCAGCATGCCGACGGAGAAGGCCGCGGCGGCGATCAGGCTGAACAGCAGCGCCAGCGGCCAGGCTTCGTGGCTGTGGCCGCGGATCAGGCCGACGGCGAACGGGCCCATCGAGGCCAGCATATAGCCTATGCCCTGGGCCATGCCGGACAGGCTGGCCGCCACGTGCTGGTCGGGAGAGCGGTGCGCCAGCAGGCTCAGCGCGGTGCTGAACAGGCCGCCCTGGCCGAAGCCCAGCAGCGCCGCCCACAGCATCAGGCTGCCGGTGGGCGCGTACAGCATGCCCAGCAAGCCGGCGATCACCGCCAGCAGCGTGATGGCGATCGGCGGGCGCTGGTTGCGGCAGCGGTGGGCCAGGATCGGCACCAGCAGCGACGCCGGCACCTGCACCATGGTGGACAGCGACAGCATCAGTCCGCCCTGCATCGCGGTCAGGCCGCGGTCCATCAGGATGGAGGGCAGCCAGCCGAACACGATGTAGGCCAGCGACGATTGCAGGCCCATGAACAGCGTCACCTGCCAGGCCAGCGGGTCGCGAAGCAGGCCGCTGACCCGCCACTGGCCGCGGCCGGCGGCGTGGCGGGTGTTCAGCTGCGGCCACCAGACGGCCAGCGCCAGCGCCGCCGGCAAGGCCCACAAGGCCAGCGCGGGCCGCCAGTCGTGGCTGAAGTGCTCGGCCACCGGAACGGTGAAGCCCGCGGCCAGCGCCGCGCCCAGGCACAGCGCCATGGTGTAGACGCCGGTCATCAGGCCGGCCCGGCTGGCGAAGTCGCGTTTGACGATGCCGGGCAACAGCACGCCGATCACGCCGATGGCGGCGCCGGCCAGCGCCGAGCCGGCGAACAGGCCGAACAGGCCCAGCTGGGTGCGCAGCAGGATGCCGGCGGCCAGGGCCAGCAGGACGACGGCGATGGTTTTCTCGCTGCCCAGGCGGCGGGCCAGATGCGGCGCCAACGGACCGAAGATGCCCAGGCAGGCCACCGGCAGGGTGGTCAGCAGGCCGGCCATGGCTGGGCTGAGGCCGGTATCGGCGCTGACCATGGCCAGCACCGGCGCCAGGCTGGACAGCGCCGGCCGCAGATTGAGCCCCACCAGCACCAGTCCCAGCAGCAACAGCAGCGCGCGCTTGCGGCTGCCGGTTTGCGGCATGGCGGAGGGGGTGTCGTCATCGATCAACAGTTCGTCGGCGATGGCTTGGGGCCGACCCGTATTTTCTTGCATCGTGCTTCCTTCTTATTGTTGCTTGTCCAGCAGCCGGTCCAGCGTGGCCAGCAGCGGGCGGGTGATGGCGGCGGCAGCTTGGCCGGCTTCGTCTGGCCGGCCTTGCCGGATCGCGTCGAAGATGGCGGCGTGGGCGGCCAAGTCCGGGTCGGGCAGCGCTTCGTCGCGGATCGAGTCCTGAACGCTTTGCCGCACCGCGCGCGAGAAAAAGTGGTAGAGGCCGGCCAGCGCCTGGTTGCCGCTGGCGTCGGCGATGGCGACATGGAAGGCGAGGTCCCGCTCGGCGTAGCTTTCCGGCGTTTCGCCGTCCTGCGGCCGCAGCCCTTCCAGCGTGGCGGCGATGCGGGCGATGTCGGCGCCGCCGGCGCGCTCGGCGGCCAGCCGCGCGGCGCTTTCTTCCAGCAGGCAGCGCACTTCCAGGTGTTCGCGCAGGCTGGCGCGGCTGATCGCGCGCATCGCCTCGCCCGGATTGACGATGGCCCGCACATAGGTGCCATCGCCCTGGCGCACTTCCAGCAGACCGGCGTACAGCAGCACCCGCACCGCCTCGCGCACGGTGTTGCGGCTGATGCCCAGCTCGTCGGCCAGTTCGGGTTCGGTGGGAATGCGGCTCCCCACCGGCCAGCGGCCTTGTTCCAGCTGGCGGCCAAGGTTGTCGACGGCGATGTCGACCAGCGAGCGTTTCGCGGCGGAAATATTCATAGATCCTGGCTTAAACATCCAATCATCCGATGAATTTTACCGGCAAACGCCGAGAAGGGCAAAGCTAAGGGGAACGCGGTTCAGGCGGTGGCGGAGAAACCGCTGCTGGACAGGCCCAGTCCCTGGCCCACCAGCAGCGCGTTCAGCGTGTAGGGCGCGCCGATCGAATACACCAGCGCGTACATCGCGAGGCCGCTGATCTGCTGGGCGGACAGCATGCTGTTGCCGGACGGGTAACTGAGCAGGTTCTGCAAGTTGAACGGAAAGGTATTGGGCGTTTGCGGGGTGTGGATCACCAGTTGCCGGTTGCGTTGCTGGGCTTGCAGCGCGCGGGTTTCATTGACCAGCGAGCCGCTGCCCTGCGAGGTGTAGCTGTTGGCGAGCGCATTCAGAGATTGCGCCGCCGTGTACAGCAGGTTGGCGGCGCCGCTGGAGTCGCTGTTGTACGCCGCCTGCAGCGAATTGACGTTGAGGTTCAGCGTGCCGCCCAGTCCGTATTGCGCCGGGCTCTGGTAGCTGAGGCCGACCTGGCTCAGCATGGTAAGCAGCGAGCTGCCGTTGCTGTAGCTGTTCTGTACCTGCTGATTCAGCATCCGCGGCAGCATGGCGGCGATCGGATCGTTGCTCGGCAGCACCTGGTTGCCCAGCAGGCTGTTGATGGAGCCCTGGGCGGTATTGAAGGCGCTGGCCAGCGACTGGGCGTTGGTATTGAGCTGGCCGAAGTCGACGTTGACCGTGATGTTGCTGCTGCCGGTCGCCAGCAGGTTGGCTGAAACGCCGCTGCCCAGCTGAATGCCGAAATTGCTGGCGTTGGAGCCGGATGCCCCGTTGACGGTGTAGCTGGCGTTCAGCGCGGCCTGGGTCTGGGTCAGGTTTTGGCCGCTGCCCACGGCCAGGGTCTGGTCGAAGGCCAGCCGCGACAGGCCGCTTTGGTCGGTGTTGTTGCCGTCGTTGTCGCTGACCGAGATCTTGAAATTGTTGCTGGCGCCGGTGCTGGCCTGGCTGATCTGCAATTGATAGGCGCCGGACGCGTTCTGCACCACGTTGGCCACCACCCCGGCGTTGGCGCCGTTGATCGAGCTGGCGATGCTGGACAGGGTGCCGTTGCTGATGCTGATGGTCACCGGCGTGTCGTTGGCGGTGAAGCTGGTGGCCGAGGTCGAGCTGGTGTAGGCATAGCTGCCGGTGGCGATGGTCAGGCTGCCGCTGCCCACCACGGTGGTGCCGCTGTCGGACAGCGAGAAGCTGGTGGTCGCGCTGTGCGCTTGAGCCAGTTGGGAAACATTGAGCAGGTAGCTGGCGTTCTGCGCGCCGGTGGAGGTGCTGACGCTGGCCACGGCGGGATTGCTGCTGCTGGCGGTGCCGCCGCCGAATTGTATCGACGGCGCGTAAATCTGCTGCAGACTGCTTTGGAAAGTGCCGAGAATCGACATCAGCTGGCCCAGCGTGGACAACTCGATCTGGATCGGATCGGTTGCGCTGCTGCTGGCGCTGCTCTGGCTGGCGGCGCTGGACGAACCCAGCAGTAGCCCGCTCGACAACAAACTGCTCAAGTTTGGCAGCAGGCTGTCGAAAGACGAGAAAGAGGAGTTGTATCCGGACAGGGAGTTCATTGCCAACACTCACAAGCCACATCTTGTTCAAGTGTAGATCAAATCGCTCAAGTCATTGCTTATTCAGTATTTTTGTCGATTTTGGCCGTGTGTCCGCATGTGGGGTTTGGCGTAAGCGAGACACAAAAAAACGGCATGGCGCGAGGCGGCATGCCGTATGCGGGGGAGGGCGCTTACTTGGCCATCGCGTCCTTCACGCATTTCTTGGCGAAGCTCTGCTTGGCTGCGCCGGCCAGTTTCTTTTCCACAGCCTTGGCTTCACAGCTGGTCTGGGCGGCGGCGGTGTCTTTTTCGCATTTTTTCAGGAAGCTTTGCTTGGCGGCGCCGGCCAGTTTCTTTTCGGCGGCCTTGGCGTCGCAGGCGGCGTCGGCCAGCGCCAGATTGGCGCTGAACAGGGCGAGTACGGCGATCAGCACGGATTTGCGCATGATGGTTGGTCTCCATTGAAGGCCCGCGGCGCGGGCGGATGTCATTCCGATTGTTTTTGTCTGGCGTTCAGCCAATAAACGGCGCTCAACGCCGCCAGTGAAAACAGCAGCAACATCAGCGCCAGCTGGTGGGCCGCGCCATAGTTGGCCTGCTCCACTTGATTGTACAGCGCGATCGATATCACGCGCGTTTCGCCGTCGATGTTGCCGCCTATCATCAGCACCACGCCGAATTCGCCGACCGTATGCGCGAAACCCAGGCAGGCCGCGCTCAACAGGCCGCTGCGGCAGGATGGCAGGATCACGTGGCGCATCCGCTGCCAGCGCCCCGCTCCCAGCAGCAGGGCGCTTTCCAGCTCTTCCTGCCGCACCGCGCGGAAACTGGCCAGCAAGGGCTGCAGCACGAAGGGCAGCGAGTACAGGATGGAGGCGAGCACCACGCCGGGAAAGGTGAAGGCGAGGCCGGACAGGCCCAGCGAGGAGGTTAGCTTCCCGACCGGCCCGTGCGGTCCGAAAGCCAGCAGCAGGTAGAAGCCCAGCACCGTCGGCGGCAGCACCAGCGGCAGCATGGCGCCGGCCTCCATGAATGGGCGCAGCCGGGAGCGGCTATGCGCCAGCCACCAGGCGCAGGGAATGCACAGGGCCAGCAGCAGCAGGGTGCTGATGCCGGCCAGGCGCAATGTCAGCGCGATCGCGCTCCAGTCCTGGGGACTCACGGCTTGAAGCGATAGCCGGCCTGGGCCATCAGCGCGCGCGCCTGCTCGCTTTTGAGGAAGGCCATCAGCGCGGTCGCGGCCGGGGTGGGCTTGATCAGCAGCGCGTCCTGGCGGATCGGCTGATGCAGTTTTTCAGGCACCAGCCAGTAGCGGCTGTGTATGCCTTGCTCCAGCAATTGGGAATAGGCGACGAAGGCGAAGTCGGCGCCGCCGACATCGGCGAACTGCATGGTCTGGCCGATATTGTCGCCGGTCAGCAGCCTGGATTTCACCGCCGCTTCCAGCTTCAGCGCGGCCAGCGTTTCCATCGCGGCGCGGCCGTAGGGCGCGGTGGCCGGGTTGGCGACGGCAAGCTTGGCGAAATTGCCCTGGCGCAGCGCCGCTTCGCCGGCGTCGTCGCGCTGCTTGCTCCACAGCGCCAGTTGGCCGTAAGCATAGGTGAACTGGCTGGAGGCCTGGCCTACGCCGGCCTTGGCCAACTCGGTCGGGCGTTCGTCGTCGGCGGACAGGAACACCTCGAACGGCGCGCCCTGGCGGATTTGCGCGGCCAGCTTGCCGGACGCGCCGGCGCTGGCCTTGACGTCGTGTCCGGTGGCGGCCTTGAAGGATTTGGCGATCTTGTCCAGGGTCTGCTGGAAATTGCTGGCGACGGCGACATTGACGGTGTCGGCTAGGGCGAGGGGGGAGAGGATCAGGCACAGCAGGGCAAGGCGCAGGCGCGGCATGGCGGACTCCGGGGACTGGATCATCCGCCCATTATGCTGCCAAAGGCCGGCGGCTAGCCAGCCGCCCGGCCGGCGATCTTGAACTGGAGCAACTGTTGCCAGTCACAGCCTAGCAGGTCCTGCCAGCCTTCGCCGCGGACGCCGGCGGGGTGGGAGGCCGCGCTTTGCAGATTGACCACGCCGCCGAGCAGATGGCCGTCGCGCGAGTCCTCGAACTGCGCGACGCTGGCTACCTGCTCCAGGTAAGGCGCGATGCCGCGGACCAGCGGCGACTGGCCGTCTATCGGCCGGCCGGGGGTCGGACCGGCATCGATGCCGGGGACCACCAGCCGCAGCCTGACGATGCCGGGCGCCGGCTCCGCCACCTGGGGAATGGCCGGCATCCAGGCGCGCAACAGCGTTTGCAAGCGAAGGTTGAGGCTGTGTCCGAGCGCGGTGGCCACCAGTTGCCAGCGCCCGTCGCGGCGGGTGTCGAGCAGCCACAGCGGCTCCAGCAGCAGGCCGTGGTAGGGGGTGAGCAGCCGGGGGGACTCGGCGTAGACGAACTGGCGGTTGTGCCTGCCCTGGCAGAAGCCGGGGCGGATGGTTTGCGGGTCGCTGTCGCCGCCGCGGGCCACCCGGCACAGTTCGTTCCAGGCGACCAGCGCGCATCCGAGATTGAAGAAGGGTTTCATCGTTTGTTCTACCCTGGCCGTATCTTGTTGAATAAAGTGAAGGAGCGCCCGGCGCGAAGCCGGTTGTCTAGGCTGAAAAATAGGCAAAAACCGGCAAATGACTATTGATTTGGCGCAAACGACCGGGCTTGTGGCCAGTGCAAGCTGTCATGTCGGACAGCCTCGCTTGCTGGTATGATTCCGCCTTCGTCGCCGTGGCGGCCGTCACATCTGGATTTGCGAAGCGTTTAAATGAAGAAAATTTCCCGCGTTCTGTTGTTGCTGCTGCTGTGCGCGGCGGGGTGGCTGGCCTGGGCGCTGCTGCTGCCGGTCGAGATGCCGGCGGGCGGCTACAAGCTGCTGGTCGGCCCCAACCGCACGATGAAGCAGATCGCCCATTCGCTGGCGAAGGACGGCGCGATACGAGACGGCCAGCTGATGGTCGCGCTGGCCAGGCTCACCGGCTCGGACCGCAAGGTGAAGGCCGGCCTGTACCGTCTGGACGGCAGCCAGTCGATGCTGGACGTGCTCGATCGGCTGGTGCAGGGGCATCCGGACGAGGCGAGCCTGACCACGATCGAGGGCTGGACCTTCCGCCAGGTGCGCCAGGCGGTGGAGCGCAACCCGGACATCCGCCATGACGGGCGGCAACTGAGCGATGCGGATCTGGTGGCGCGCATCGGTCTGGGAGACGCCAGCCCCGAAGGCCTGTTCTTCCCCAGCACCTATCTGTTCACGCCGGGCACGTCCGATCTGGACTTGTACCGCCAGGCCTACGCCACGATGCGGCAGCAGCTTGACGCCGCTTGGGCGGCGCGCAAGCCCGGCTTGCCCTACGCCTCGCCGTACGAGCTGTTGACCATGGCCAGCCTGATCGAGAAGGAAACCTCCAGCGAGGCGGATCGGTCTATGGTGGCGGCGGTGTTCGTCAATCGCTTGAAGAAGGGCATGCGGCTGCAGACCGATCCCTCGGTGATCTACGGCATGGGCGCCAGCTACCAAGGCAATATCGGCAAGGCCGACCTGCGGCGCGATACGCCTTACAATACCTATACCCGCGCCGGCCTGACGCCGACGCCGATCTCGATGCCGGGCAAGGCCGCGCTGTACGCGGCGGCCCAGCCGGCCGAAACCGACGCGCTGTACTTCGTCGCCCGCGGCGACGGCAGTTCCGAGTTTTCCAGCACCCTGGAGGAGCACAACCAGGCGGTGCGCAAATATATCCTGAAGAAAGGCCAGCAATGAGCACGCAGCAGGTCCGACGCGGCCGTTTCATCACGCTGGAAGGCATAGACGGCGCGGGCAAGAGCACCCACCTCTCCTTCATCCGCGACTGGCTGTCCGGACGCGATGTCGACGCCGCGTTCACCCGCGAGCCCGGCGGCACCCCGCTGTCGGAAAAGATACGCGACCTGCTGCTGGATCCCGGCACGGTGGCTTCGCTGGACGCCGAGGCGCTGCTGGCCTTCGCCGCGCGCCAGCAGCACATCGCCGAAGTGATAGAGCCGGCGCTGGCCGCCGGCCGCTGGCTGGTGTCCGACCGCTTCACCGACTCCACCTACGCTTTCCAGGGCGGCGGCCGCGGCGTGCCGTTCGAACGCATCCGCGCGCTGGAAGACTGGGTGCAGCGCGGCCTGCAGCCGGACCTGACCTTGCTGTTCGACCTGCCTACAGAAGTGGCCGCCGGGCGCATGGCCGGCACCCGGGTACCGGACCGTTTCGAGCAAGAGGCCGCCGATTTCCACCGCCGCGTGCGAGCGGCCTACCTGCGCCGGGCCGAGGAAGCGCCGCAGCGCATCGTGGTGCTGGACGCCGGCCGCGGCATCGCCGACATCCAGGCCGACATCGCCGTCCATCTGCAGCGCCTGCTGGAGCGCGGCTGATGCTGTATCCGTGGCAGAGCGATGACTGGGCGCGGCTGTCCGCCGAACGCGAGCGGATGCCGGGCGCCTGGCTGTTCACCGGCGGCGCCGGCATCGGCAAGCTGGCCTTCGCCGAACACCTGTCGCTGTCGCTGCTGTGCGAGAGCCCCGCGGCCCACCATCAGCCCTGCGGCCAATGCCAGGGCTGCCGCTGGTTCGCCAGCGGCACCCATCCGGACTTCCGCCGCCTGTCGCCGTTCGCCGACGAGGAGGAGGAGGGCAAGGAAGCCAAGACCACGCGCAAGCTGCCGCAGATCAAGATCGAAGCGGTGCGCGAGGTGATCGATTTCGCCCATCTGACCGCGCACCGCGCCGGCCGCCGCGTGATCCTGGTGGAGCCGGCCGAGAACCTGAACCTGGCCGCCGCCAACGCCTTGCTGAAGATACTGGAGGAGCCGCCGGAGGCCGTGCTGTTCCTGCTGGTGTCGCACGCGCCGCAGCGCTTGCTGCCCACCATCCGCAGCCGCTGCCGCCAGTTCGCGCTGACCCGTCCGTCGGAGCCGGCCGCGCTGGCCTGGTTGAAGGAGCAGGGCGTCGCCGATGCCGAGGCTGAGCTGGCGCACAACGGCGGCGCGCCGTTGTTCGACCACGATCCCGATCTCGCCGCCTTGCGCGCCCAGTTCGTCCGCGGCCTGGGCCAGCCCAGTTTCGCCGGCATGCTGCAACTGGCGGAGTTGATCGACAAGAACAAGCAGCTGTCTTTGGCGCAGCCGCTGGCCTGGCTGCAGAAATGGCTGCACGACCTAGCCGCGCTGTGCCTGGCCGGCCGGGTCCGCTATTATCCAGATCAGGAGAGGGCGCTCGCCGCGCTGGCGCCGCGCTGCGACGTCGTTCTGCTGATGGCTTGCCAGCAGGCGTTGACCGCGCTGGCGCCGTTCTCCCAGCATACCTTGAACATCCGCCTGCAACTGGAGGCGGTGTTGATGGATTACCTGAAGATCTTCGCCGGCGGCAGGGCCGGCTAAGCAAAAGGGGCCTGAATGGATGCCGCCAAGCCGGATCTGAACAATCCCAATCGCCCCGGCGTGCTGTCGCTGCATATCAAGGAGCGCAGCGCGCTGTTCGCCGCCTACATGCCTTTTCTGCGCAACGGCGGCATTTTCATTCCCACCAACAAGGAAATGCAGCTGGGCGAAGAGGTGTTCCTGCTGCTGACGCTGATGGAGGATCCCCAGCGCATCGCGGTGCAGGCCAAGGTGGTGTGGATCACGCCGGGGGGCGCCAACAACAGCCGCGTGCAGGGTGTCGGCGTGGAGTTCGTTTCCGGCGAGGCCGGCAAGCAGGCCAAGGACAAGATAGAGACGCTGCTGGGCGGGGTGCTCAACTCCAGCCGCCCCACCCATACCATGTGAGGTCCGGGTAGAGGACGTGATATCCTGTGGACCGGATTCACGTTTTTCTGCCCACCGACCATGTTGATCGACTCCCACTGCCACATCAATTTTCCCGACCTCGCCGAGCGCATGCCCGATGTGCTGGCCAATATGCGCCAGAACCAGGTGACGCACGCGCTGGTGATCGGCGTCAGCCGCCCCAAGTACCCGCAAGTGCTGGCTCTGGCCGAGGAGCATCCCAATCTGTACGCCACCGTGGGCGTGCATCCGGATGACCCGGAGGCAGAGGAATACAGCGAGGACGAACTGGTCGAGCTGGCCGCCCACCCGCGCGTGGTCGGCATCGGCGAGACCGGCCTCGACTACCACTGGTGCAAGGGCGAGCTGGACTGGCAGCATGAGCGTTTCCGCACCCATATCCGCGCCGCCCGGCGCGTCGGCCTGCCGCTGGTGATTCATACCCGCGAATCGGCAGCCGACACCATCCGCATCATGCGGGAAGAGCATGCCGAGCAATGCGGCGGCGTGATGCATTGCTTCACCGAAACCTGGGAAGTGGCCGAGGCCGCGCTGGCGCTGGGCTTCTACATCTCCTTCTCCGGCGTGGTCACCTTCAAGAACGCCAAGCAGGTGCAGGAAGTGGCACAGAAGGTGCCGCTGGAGCGGATGCTGATCGAAACCGACTCGCCTTATCTAGCGCCGGTGCCGTTCCGCGGCAAGACCAACGAGCCGGCCTATGTGCGCCACGTGGCGGAGTTCATCGCCGGCTTGCGCGGCATCCCGTTCGAGGAGGTGGCGCAGGCCACCACGGAAAACTTCTTCCGCCTGTTCGCCAAGGCGGCGGGCTGAGACGGAGAGGGATATGCGGCTGCCCGCATTGGGTTTGATCGGATGGTTGATCGCGCTGCCGGCGCTGGCCAATTGCGTCAGCCTGGGCGGACGCAGCTACTGCGCGCCGCCGGGCGGCCAGGCGGTGCTGCACCAGGGCCAGCCCTACTGCGGCGCCGGCGCCTGCGTGTCCGACGAATTTGGCAATCTGTTCTGCTCGCCGTATCCCGGCGGCGGCGTGGTCCGCGCCCGGGGCGGCTTTTTCGCCGGGCCCGGCCTGTGCTTGCTGGGGCCGGACGGCGCGCCGAACTGCGCGGCGCAGCCGGGCGGCAGCTGCGCGATCGGCCCGGGCGGCCAGCCGGTTTGCGAAGGCGGCTCCGTCGCCGTGCCCGCGGCGCGGGCGCAGCTGTGCCAGTGATCAAGCAAGGAGAGTCGTGAATACGCTAGAAGTCACCATCCTGGGCTGCGGCTCCAGCTCCGGCACGCCGGCGATAGGCTGCGGCTGTCCAACCTGCCGCTCGGACGATGTCCGCAACCAGCGCACCCGCGCCAGCGCCTACGTGCGGGTGGGAGAGCTGGGCTTCCTGATCGATACCGGGCCGGATCTGCGCCAGCAGGCGCTGCGCGAGGGCGTGAGCCGGCTGGACGCGGTGCTGTACACCCATCCGCACGCCGACCACCTGAACGGCATCGACGACCTGCGCGCCTTCTGTTACCTGAACAAGGGACCGATCTCGCTGTACGGCAACGACTTCACCATTTCCAACATCCGCGAGCGCTTCGGCTACGCGCTGCAGCCGCCGTCCAAAATGTGGGACAAGCCGGTGCTGTTGCCGGAAGTGGTCAGCGGCCCGTTCCGGCACCAGGGCGTGGAGCTGACGCCCATTCCCTTGCTGCACGGCAGCTGGCCCTGTCTGGGCTGGCGCATCGGCGACGTGGCCTGGCTGACCGATCTGTCCCATATTCCCGACAGCAGCCTGCCTTTGCTGGAAGGGCTGGAGCTGTTGTTCCTCGATTGCCTGAACCAGGATCCCTATCCATCCCACCTGTGCGTAGACCAGGCTTTCGAATGGGCGGGACGCATCGCCGCGCGCCGCACAGTGCTGATCCACATGACCCACAAGCTGGAATACCTCGATCTCAGCGAGCGCTGCCCGCCCGGCGTGGAGGTCGGTTTCGATGGCTGGCGCGCCGAAGTGGCCATGGAATGATGGTTGTCATGTTAAGAAACATGATCTTTTTCAATGGCTTGTGATGTTTACTTCTTGAGCGGGATCTTTTGGTCCAGCACCGCCACCGCGGTGATCGCGTTGTCCGGACTGCCGTCCACCAGCTTGTCCGAGTAGGTGAGGTAGGTCAGCACATTGCGCTTGGGGTCGACGATGCGCACCACGCGCACGTGCTTGAACACGAAGGACGCGCCCTCCTTGAATACCTGTTCTTGCGGCGGGATCGGCTTGTTGAAGCGGATCGCGCCCACCTGGCGGCAGGCGACGGAGAAGCGGGACGGATCCTTGGCCAATCCCATCGCGCCCTTGTAGCCGCCGGTCTTGGCGCGCGACACGTAGCAGGCAACGCCTTGCACCGAGGGATCGTCAAAGGCTTCCACCACCACCTTGTCGTTGGGGCTGAGCAGCTTGAAGGTGGTGGACACTTCGCCCACCTCTTCGGCCAGGGCCGGCAGGGACAGGCAGGCGAGCAGCAGCAGGGCGGCTTGTTTCATCGGTTTTCTCCGGCGTGGGACGGCCGCCTGGAGCGGCCGGACAGGGTCACAGGACGGGACGATTGTAGGCAAAGCCGCCCGCCGCCTCAATCTCCGGGGGCCCGGCCGCGGAAAGCGGCCATCTCGTCGGCGACGAAGTACTCTATCATGGTGCGATAGACCGCCGCGGTCAGCGCCGGATCGGCGCCCAATTCGCCGGCCAGCCGCTCCACGCGGCGAATCACCTGGTCCACCCGCTTGCCGCCTTCCACTTCTTCCCGGCTGTGCTTGAACGCGGCCGCCTGGCGCACGTAGATGCCGCGCTCGGCGATCAGCGCCACCAGCGAGCGGTCGACGCGGTCTATCTGTTCCCTGACTTCAGCCAGGTCTTGGCATTGAAAAACGCTGTCCATTCATGGTCTCCTTGAAAGCGCGGAATCGTCTCCTGCGCATGAGCGGCTGGCGAAGCCCTGAAGCGCGCCAGCCCGCGGCGCGTCAGTAGTAGTTAAGTCCCATCGCAGCCTTCACTTCGGCCAGCGTGCGGGCGGCCACGTCGCGGGCGCGGCGGGTGCCGGTCTTCAGCATTTCCAGCACGGCTGCGGGATCCTGGGCGTAGCGCTCGCGGCGCTCGCGGATCGGCGCCAGCATCTCCTGCAGGCAGTCTTCCAGGTGTTTCTTGATCACGGTGTCGCCCAGGCCGCCGCTGCGGTAGTGCTCCTTCAGGCCCCGCACCAGTTCCTGGTCTGGGTGGAAGGCATCCAGATAGGTGAACACCACATTGCCTTCCACCTGGCCGGGGTCGGCCACCCGCAGGTGGTTCGGGTCGGTGTACATCATCTTCACCGCCTGGCGGATGTCATCCGGCGTGGCGGACAAGGTGATGGTGTTGCCCAGCGATTTGGACATTTTGGCCTTGCCGTCTATGCCGGGCAGGCGGGAGCCCACCTCCGGCACCACGGCCCGGGTTTCCACCAGCACCGGCCGCTCGACGCTGGCGTTGAAGCGGCGGACGATCTCGTTGGTTTGCTCGATCATCGGGATCTGGTCGTCGCCGACCGGCACGATGGTGGCCTTGAAAGCGGTGATGTCGGCGGCCTGGGCGGCTGGATAGGTGAGGAAGCCGGCCGGGATGTCGCGCTCGTAGCCGCGCTGCTTGATCTCGTCCTTGATGGTCGGGTTGCGCTCCAGCCGCGCCACCGTCACCAGATTCAGATAGTAGGACGCCAGCTCGGTCAGTTCCGGCACCAGGCTCTGGATGAAGATGGTGCTCTTGGCCGGATCAATGCCGACGGCCAGGTAGTCCAGCGCCACCTGCAGCACATTGTCGCGCACCTTCAGGTAGTTGCCCATATTGTCGGTCAGCGCCTGGGCGTCGGCCAGCAGCAGGAACTGCACGCAGCGGTTCTGCAGGATCACGCGGTTGCGCAGCGAACCGACATAATGGCCCAGATGCAGCTGGCCGGTGGTCCGGTCGCCGGTGAGGATGATGTCTTGCGAGCTGATAGTGTCCAGATTCATGTCGATCTCCATCGGGTTGGAGAGGAGGCCGACAAGGTGGACTGGGAAGGACCGCCAAAAAACTAAACCCGGTGCGCCTTGTCGGCAGCCTCCGGGTTTTATTGCATATGCGTTCGCCGGCGCCGCCTAGGAGAGGCGCCACCACCAAAATCGGATTGCGAATGCGGGTGCGGTTTTCATTCTTTCATCAAAACACGGCGCCGCGCGCCGCGTCAAGCTCCTTGCGCTTCAGTGGCGCGAGCCGAGGTCGCGGTCGGCGGCCGGGCCTGCCAGCAGGCGGGTCAGCTCGTCGCAGGCGACGATTTTGCCGTCGCGCAGCGTAATGTGGGCCTGCACCTGGAAGCGGGCGGCGCTGCCGTCTTTCTTGGCGACATGCACCTGATGGTGGGTCAGCACGCAGTCGTGATCTTGGGCTACGGCCAGGAAATGCACCGCCATTTTTTCCACAACTTCACGTTGCATGCGCAGATGGCGCTTGAAGCCGGCGAGGTCCAGTTCGCGGCCGTCGACGCGCTGGCGGTAGCCGGGCGCCATGTAGCGGGCGATGCTGTCGTCGTCGATGCGGCCGGCTTCGATCAGCTCGGCGAACATGCCGCGGACGATGGCGAGGTTGTCGGGGGCTCGGAGGGAAGAGCTCATGGTGCAGTCTCCTGAGGCGGCGCGCCGCGCCGATGGTGGATGACGACACTGTAGGAGCTTTACGGTTTGATGCGTTAGCGGCAAAGTATCAATTATTGTCTCAATCGGATCAATCATGGATACCGTTAATCTGCCGTTTCGCTGTCTGGCGGTGCAAGGGGTGTCGCGCGGCGGGGTCGCCAGCCATGTCCATGAGGTCGGCCAGCTGATTTATCTGCGCCGCGGCGCGATGCTGTGCCAGAGCGAAACCATGCGCTGGCTGATGGCGGCGGGGCAGGTAGGCTGGATTCCCGCCGGCATGGCGCACAGCGCCGAACCGCTGGCGGAGCTGGCTGGCGTGACGGCCTATGCCGACAGCGCCGCCTACCCGGATCTCCCTGCCGAGGCGAGAGTGGTGCCGGCCGGCGGCATGATGGGCATGCTGCTGGAGAGGCAGCTGAGCTACGAGGCGGAGCCGTGGCGCGGCCGCCGGCAACGGCTGGCCGGGGTGATCGTCGACGAGCTGCTGCAACTGGCGCCCTTGCCGCAGCAACTGCCTTTGCCGGCCGAGCGCCGCTTGCGCGCGCTGTGTCGGCGAGTGCTGGCGGATTTGGGGCGAGGATGGCTGCTGGACGAGCTGGCGGCGGCGCATGGGTTTTCCCGCGCCAGCCTGACGCGGGCGTTCGCCAGGGAAACCGGGGTGTCGTTCGGCAATTGGCTGGGACAAGCCAGGCTGCTGGAGGCGGTGCGCCTGCTCAGCGGCGGCGCGGCGGTGGGGGAGACCGCGTTACAGGTAGGCTATCAGTCCCTGAGCGCGTTTGGCGCGGCGTTCCGTCGCCATCTGGGTATGGCGCCGGGCGAATTCCAGCGTGCTCAGGCCCGCGCTTGAGTCCAACGGGGCGGAGCGGGATTGCGCCGGACTGGGCGCGGTTTGCTGGCTGTTCAGCAGCCGGCGGAACAGCATTTCCGCCAGTTCGCGTTGGGTCGGTGTTTGTCCCTGGCTGGCGGCGGCGATGCCGTCGACCCGTTGCGGGGAGGGCTGCCGCAGCGCCGCGATGGGCGGCAGATGGGGATCGGGCAGATTCATGACGCTCTCTTTGGGTAATATTCACATTATTTGAGAGCGAATAGTTGCTATTGTTCTTCGATTTGCAGGAAATTTACAAATAAACAATGGCATAGCGCAAATCCTAGCCTTGCCATGATGGCATGGTTGGCCATGCCGGGAGCGAAACAGGAATGGGAAGAGAGAAAACGGGCGGGCTGGTGTATTCCACCGAGCATGGCCGGATGTGCCCGGAATGCCGGCAGCCCGTGACGCAATGTCGCTGCAAGGCGCTGGCCGCGCCTGCCGGGGACGGCGTGGTCCGGGTGTCCAGGGAAACCAAGGGCCGCGGCGGCAAGGCGGTCACGGTGGTGAAGGGGCTGCAACTGGCGGCCGACGAACTGACCAAGGTGGGGAAGCAGCTGCGCGCGCGTTGCGGCAGCGGCGGCACGGTGAAAGACTGGACGTTGGAGATCCAGGGCGACCACGTCGAGATCGTGGTCGCGGAGCTGGCCAGGCTGGGCTTCAAGGCCAAGCGGGCGGGCGGCTAGGCGCCGCCCGCGCCGGATCAGAACTTCCGGCCCAGCGCCGCCTTGTGCATGATGGTGGACGCGATCTCCTCGATCGACTTGTGCGTGGTGCTGATGAAGGGCACGCCGTGATGGCGGAACATCGATTCCGCCTCATTCACCTCGCGCCGGCAGTTGTCCATGCTGGCGTACTTGGAGTCCGGCCGGCGCTCCGAGCGGATGTGGTGCAGCCGGTTGGGATCGATGGTGAGGCCGAACATCTTGTCCTTGAACGGCAGCAGGATTTTGGGCAGGGTCGGGCTGCCCAGGTCTTCCGGCGTCAGCGGATAGTTGGCGGCGCGGATGCCGTATTGCAGCGCCAGGTAGAGGCAGGTCGGGGTCTTGCCGGAGCGGGACACGCCAACCAGAATCACATCGGCTTCGTCCAGATCCTTCAGCTTGACGCCGTCGTCGTGGTTCAGCGAGAAGTTCACCGCTTCGATCCGGTGGTCGTATTTCTCCTCGTTGACCATGCCGTGGGCCTTGCCCACCGTCAACGTCGCCTTCTGGCCGAGCTCGCCCTCCAGGTGGCCGATGAAGGTTTCGAAGAAGTCGATCAGCACCACGTTGTTGAGCCGCAGCGCTTCGCGCACTTCGGGATTGACGATGCTGGTGAAGACCATCGGGCGCAGATGGTCGCGCTCGGCCACCTCGCTGATGCGCTCGGCCAGCGCCCGCGCCTTTTCCACGGTGTCGACGAAGGGCACGGTTTCGCGGTGGAAATCCAGCGCGTCGAATTGGGTCAGCAGCGTGTGGCCCAGGGATTCGGCGGTGATGCCGGTGCGGTCTGAGATGAAGAAGGCTGAACGGTGGTGCGACATGGATGACCTTGCGGATGGTGGATTTGCCTGCTGCAAAGTGTATACCGGCGCGGGCGGCGGCGATATGGCGAGGGCCGGTTCGTTTTCTTCATGTAATCATAAAATTACATGACGTTTGCTTATTCAGGACTGTCATCCTCAAAACAACTGTTTGATTGTATTGATTTTGTCGATGGGCCTGTCGCAAAAAGTCTTGTGCAGCGCAAAAGATGCTACGCAATTCGCACGTAATTCGGCTAGAATGCGGCCCATCGTCCCAATCCCAACACAGGAAGTGAAGTGATGGCAGACAACTACGTCATCTGGTTCGAGAAGCTGCGTATGACCGACGTGGAAGAGGTAGGCGGCAAGAACGCCTCCCTCGGCGAAATGATCAGTCAGCTGGCGGGTTCCGGCGTTCGTGTTCCCGGCGGCTTTGCCACCACCGCCCAGGCGTACCGGGATTTCCTGCAGCACAATGGCCTGGCCGACAAGATCAGCGCCGCGCTGGCCAAACTCGATATCGACGACGTCAGCGAACTGGCCCGGGTGGGCAAGGAAATCCGCCAGTGGATCATCGACACCCCGTTCCCGGCCAAACTGGATGCAGACATCAAGGAAGCCTGGGACAAGATGGTGGCCGACGCCGGCGGCGCCGACATCTCCGTAGCGGTCCGCTCTTCCGCCACCGCCGAGGACCTTCCCGATGCCTCGTTCGCAGGCCAGCAAGAAACCTTCCTGAATATCCGCGGCCTTGACAATGTCAAGGATGCGATGAAGCACGTTTTCGCCTCCCTCTACAACGACCGCGCCATCTCCTACCGCGTGCACAAGGGCTTCGCCCACGACGTGGTGGCCTTGTCCGCCGGCGTGCAGCGCATGGTGCGTTCCGACATGGGCGCGGCTGGCGTGATGTTCACCATCGACACCGAATCCGGTTTTGAAGACGTGGTGTTCATCACCGCTTCCTATGGCCTGGGCGAGACCGTGGTGCAGGGCGCCGTGAACCCGGACGAGTTCTACGTGCACAAGCCGACGCTGAAAGCCGGCCGTCCGGCGGTGCTGCGCAAGACCATGGGCTCCAAGCTGATCAAGATGGAGTTCACCGACGCCTCGCAAGCCGGCCGTTCGGTCAAAACCGTGGATGTGGAGCCGGCGCTGCGCAAAGAATTCTCGATCAACGACGCAGAAGTGGCCGAACTGGCCGAGTACGCGCTGATCATCGAAAAGCATTACGGCCGTCCGATGGACATCGAGTGGGGCCGCGACGGCGTGGACGGCAAGCTGTACATCCTGCAGGCGCGTCCGGAAACCGTTAAGTCGCAGGAAGACCGCAAGGACACCCTGCGCCGCTACCGCCTGAACAGCAAGTCCGAAATCCTGTGCGAAGGCCGCGCCATCGGCCAGAAGATCGGCCAGGGCACCGTGCGCACCATCCGCGACGCGTCCGAGATGGATCAGGTCAAGCCGGGCGACGTGCTGGTGACCGACATGACCGACCCGGATTGGGAACCGGTGATGAAGCGCGCAGCCGCCATCGTCACCAACCGCGGCGGCCGCACCTGCCACGCGGCGATCATCGCGCGCGAATTGGGCATCCCGGCCGTGGTCGGCTGCGGCGACGCCACCCGCGTGTTGAAGGCAGGCATGCAGGTGACCGTGTCTTGCGCCGAGGGCGACACCGGCAACATTTACGACGGACTGCTGGACGTGGAAATCATCGATCTGGAACTGGACAAGATGCCCAAGGCGCCGGTCAAGATCATGATGAACGTCGGCAACCCGGAACTGGCGTTCGATTTCGCCCAGCTGCCGAACGAAGGCGTGGGCCTGGCGCGGATGGAGTTCGTCATCAACCGCCAGATCGGCATCCACCCGAAGGCGCTGCTGGAATTCGACAAGCTGAGCCCGGAGCTGAAGGAAACCATTTCCGACCGCATCGCCGGCTACGCCAGCCCGGTTGACTTCTACGTCGACAAGATCGCCGAAGGCGTGTCCACGCTGGCCGCGGCGTTCTACCCGAAGAAGGTCATCGTGCGCATGTCGGACTTCAAGTCCAACGAGTACGCCAACCTGATCGGCGGCCAGCTGTACGAACCGCACGAAGAAAACCCGATGATCGGCTTCCGCGGCGCCGCCCGCTACGTGGCCGAATCGTTCCGCGACTGTTTCGAGCTGGAATGCCGCGCCATCAAGAAGGTGCGCGACGTGATGGGCCTGACCAACGTGGAAGTGATGATCCCCTTCGTCCGCACGCTGGCCGAAGCCGAGAAGGTGGTCGAGATCCTGGCCGAAAACGGCCTGAAGCGCGGCGAAAACGGCCTGCGCCTGATCATGATGTGCGAACTGCCGACCAACGCGGTGCTGGCCGAGAAGTTCCTGCAGCATTTCGACGGCTTCTCGATCGGCTCCAACGACATGACCCAGCTGACGCTGGGCGTGGACCGCGACTCCGGCGGCCCGATCGCCTCCACCTTCGACGAGCGCAATGAGGCGGTGAAGGCGATGCTGCACATGTCCATCCAGGCTTGCCGCAAGCTGGGCAAGTATGTGGGCATCTGCGGCCAGGGCCCGTCCGACCATCCGGATTTCGCCAAGTGGCTGGTGGAAGAAGGCATCGAGACCGTGTCGCTGAACCCGGACACCGTGGTGGAAACCTGGCTGTACCTGGCCAAGGAACTGAACAGCTGAGGCTGACGGCAATCCATCGGTGAGTGAGAAACCGCCCGAAAACGGGCGGTTTTTCTTTGCCTGCCGCTGGCTGAGCTCAGCTTCCGGCGCCGCCGTTCCGGCCCAGCTGATCCTGGATCAGCTTGGCCTTTTCCAGCAGCCGCTCGGTGCCTTTTTCCCGCTCCGCCTCCTGCTCCTGCCGCGCCTCCGCGGCTTCGCGCTCGGCGGCCATCGCCTGTTGCTCGCCTTCCTGCAGCAGGGCGTCGATGGCGTCGAAATTGAAGAAGTCGCGGGTATTCGCCAGCCGCTCCGAGTAATGGACCACGTTGGCGGCGTCGGCAAGGATGATGGATGGCGAGGTATAGCCGCTGAGCGGGTACTCGGTGATCAGCACGCCGTAGCGCTTGTGGAAGTCGCGGCCGCGCAGCGTGGACAGCAGCGCGATATTGGGCAGGCCGTGCTCGTGCCGCGCGCGCGCCAGCGACGACGGCGAGTCGACGGTTATCACAATCAGCTTCAGATGGGGCCAGCTGTCCAGAAAGCGCCGGGTTTCCCGCAGTAGCAACAGGCCGGCGTGTTCTTCCTCGTCGACCGACAACAGGGTGACGATCAGCTTCGGCGTGTGGGAGAAGCCCTCCAGCGGGGCGTCGCGCTTCTGGTCGTCCACCAGCATGAAGCTGGGCAAATAGCTGCCTTGGCGTGGGAAATCGCCGATGACGGGCAGCATTTCATCGCCGTATTGCACCCAAAAGTCTTCCATTTCCACTCCTCCTAGCATTTTCATCGTGGACGAGCGGACAGCGAAATCAAGAATTTCGTCCTAAATGAAACGAAAAACCCGCCTGGCGGCGGGTTGGCGGAAACGGGAGTGGGCGCCTCAGGAAGTCTGCAGCGCCGGCTCCGGAGCGGTTTCCTGCCGGCTTCTGGGCGGGGCGGGCGGCTCGGCGCCCTCCAGCACCTGGCGCATCCGTTCGACATCCAAGGCTTTTTCCCACTTGGCGATCACCACGGTGGCGACGCCGTTGCCGATCAGGTTGGTGATGGCGCGGGCCTCGGACATGAAGCGGTCGATGCCTATCAGCAGCGCCAGGCCTTCCACCGGCAGCTTGCCGCCCAGCGTGGCCAGCGTGGCGGCCAGCGTGATGAAGCCGCCGCCGGTCACCGCCGCCGCGCCCTTGGAGGTCAAGAGCAGCACGCCGATGATGGCCAGCTCCTCGCCCAGCGTCAGGTTCACATTGGTGGCCTGGGCGATGAAGATCGCCGCCATGGTCAGGTAGATGGAAGTGCCGTCCAGGTTGAACGAGTAGCCGGTGGGCACCACCATGCCGACCACCGGCTTGGAGCAGCCCAGGTTCTCCAGCTTCTTCATGATGCCCGGCAGCGCCGATTCGGACGAAGACGTGCCCAGCACCAGCAGGATTTCTTCCTTGATGTAGACCAGGAAGCGCCACAGGCTGAAGCCGGAGAAGCGGGCGATGGTGCCCAGCACGATGAAGACGAAGGCGAAGCAGGTCAGATACACGCAGGCCATCAAAAAGCCCAACTGCTTCAAGGAGCCGATGCCGTACTTGCCGATGGTGAAGGCCATCGCGCCGAAAGCGCCGATCGGGGCCAGCTTCATCAGCATATTGATCACGCCGAACAACGCGTGGGAGAACTCGTCCAGGATGTGGACGATGTTCTTGCCGTTGTCTCCCATCTTGGTCAGCGCCAGGCCCAGCAGCACCGAGAAGGTCAGCACCTGCAGGATCTCGCCGCTGGCGAAAGCGCCGACGACGGTGTCCGGGATGATGTGCAGCAGGAAATCGACGGTGTTCATTTCCTTGGCGCCGGCGGTGTATTTGGCGATGTCCTTGGCGTGCAGCGTGTGCGGGTCGATGTTGAGGCCGGAGCCGGGCTGCAGCAGGTTGACCACGACCAGGCCGATCACCAGCGCCAGCGTGGTGACGGCTTCGAAGTAGAACAGCGCCTTGACGCCGACGCGGCCCACTTCCTTCATGTCGCCCATCTTGGCGATGCCGACCACGACGGTGGCGAAAATGATGGGGGCGATCATCATCTTGATCAACTTGATGAAGGCGTCGCCCAGCGGTTTCATCTTGGCGCCGAGGTCAGGCGCGAGGGCGCCGAGCGTGACGCCCAGCGCGATGGCGATCAGCACCTGGACGTACAGGCGCGAAAAGAAGGGGGTCTTGGTTTGCATGGTTCTCCCGACTGGCGTTGGTTGCTTCGGATGCGGACTCTTGGATGGTCCATTTGCATCCGATGCTAACAACAGCCATCAGCCGGGAGCATTGTCGATATCCCTATCGGGGATAACCCTGATGCCGTATCTGATTTGAATATTCAGTGCAGCTGCTTCAGATAGGACGCGAAGCCGCTGAGCAGCATTTCCACCGAGATCGCGGTCAGCACCAGGCCCATCAGCCGCTCCAGCGCGGTGATGGCCTGTTCGCCCAGCAGCTTCTGCAGCTTGCCGGAGAACAGGAACACCACGGTGGTGACCAGCATGCAGATGGTCAGCGCGCCCATCCATTCCAGCATCCGGCCCGGCTCGCGGGTGGACAGCAAGAGCACGGTGGCCATCGCCGACGGGCCGGCGATCAGCGGAATGGCGATCGGCACGATGAAAGGCTCGCCGTGCAGCTTGTCGCCGCCGAACACGCTGCCTTCGCCGGGGAAGATCATCTTGATCGCGATCAGGAACAGGATCACGCCGCCGGCGATGCGCATCGACTCGTCGGTCAGGTGCATCAGCTCGAGGAAGTTGCGGCCGAACAGCATGAAGATGGTCAGCACCAGGAAGGCGATCAGGCACTCGCGGTAGACCACGCGCTTGCGGCGCTCGGGCTTCACTTGCTTCAGCGCGGAGATGAACAGCGGGATATTGCCGAGCGGGTCGGTGATCAGGATCAGCAGGATGGTGGCGGATAGAAACGAGGTTTGCATGGTTTGAGGCTTGGGTGGGTTCGGCTGCGATTATCTCATGCCGGCCGAATGGCGGCGAGCGGGGATGCGACTGGAAATTAACCGTTCTCGCAGCTCCTGGCGGCGAACGTCCGTAAAAATGCCGCCCGGCCATAGGCGGGGCGGCATGTCGCCGGAGCGGGCGGGCGTTTACTGCTCGCCGTTTTCGGACTCGGTCTCGCCGTTTTCCCCGTCCTTCTGCTTGCGCGCGCTGCCTTCCACCATATTGATGACGAACAGGCGGCATTGCAGCGAGCCGTTGAACAGCGGCGTGCGGCGCTTCGGCGCCAGGTGGATCAGCTTGCCCAGGCGCAGGTCGCCGCTGAACAGGCAGGCGGTCCAGCCGGCGAAGTGGGCCTTCAGCCAGTCGCCCAGCTCCGGGTACCAGGCCGCCAGCTGGTCCTGTTCTTCCAGCCGCACGCCGTAGGGCGGGTTGCTGACGATCAGGCCGTGCTCAGCGTGAGGGCGGGTGTCGGCTACGTCGGCGGCCGCGACTTCGATCAGGTCGGCCAGGCCGGCGCGCTCCAGGTTGGCGCGGGCGATGTTGATCATGGCTTGCGAGCGGTCCGAGCCGCGGATGGCCAGCGAAGCGGCCGGCTGCTCGGCCTTGCGAGCGTCGAGTTGCAGTTTTTCCCAGGCGGCGGAATCGAAGTTGGAGAGCGCTTCGAAGCCGAAGCCGCGGGCGCGGCCCGGCGCGCGGTTCAGCGCGATGTCGGCGGCCTCCACCAGGAAGGTGCCGCTGCCGCACATCGGGTCCAGCAGCGGCTGGCTGCCGTCATAGCCGGCCAGCAGCAGGATGCCGGCGGCCAGGTTTTCGCGCAGCGGCGCTTCGCCGGTTTCCTCGCGCCAGCCGCGCTTGAACAGCGGCTCGCCGCTGGTGTCCAGATAGATGGTCGCCTCGTCGGCGGTCAGGAACACATTGACGCGCACGTCCGGGTGGCGGGTGTCGACGCTGGGGCGGCCCTGATGGGTCTGGCGGAAGCGGTCGCAGATCGCGTCCTTCACCGTCAGGCCGATGTAGTCCAGGCTCTTGACGCGGGCGGCGATGCCGTCGGCCTTCAGTTTGATGGTGCGCGACACGTCGAACCAGCGCGGCCAGTCCACGCCCATCGCCAGCCGGTAGATGTCCTGGTCGGCGTGGTAGCCGCCGTGGGCCAGGCGCAGCAGCACGCGGCTGGCGGTGCGGCTGTGCAGGTTGACTGCCATCATCAACCGCGCGTCGCCGGCGAAGGCCACGCCGCCGTCGGTCGGCGCGATGTCGCCGGCGCCCAGCGCCAGCAATTCGTCGGCCAGGGTCTGCTCCAGGCCGCGCGGGCAGGGGGCGAACAGCGACAGCCGGCTGTCCAGGCGATTGGTGATCACGTTTTCGGCGCGGGCGGCCGGCGCGTGGCCGTGGCCGCCGTCATGCGGGCGCTGTTCGAAAGCGCGGCGCGGCTGGTCGACGCGGTGGGTGTCGCCGAAGGGCTGCAAGCCGCGCGGGCGATGCTCGTGCCGGTCGCCGCGCGGGCCGCGGTCTTCGCGCGGTTGCCATTGCGGCTTGTCGTCGCGGCTGAAGCGGTTGTCGCGCTCGCCGTCCTCGCGTTTGGAGAACAGTTTGCGCGGCGCGTCGCCGTCCTGGCGCGGCTCGCGGTCTTCGCGCGGCTGCCATTGCGGCTTGTCGTCGCGGCGGAAGCGGTTGTCGCGTTCGCCGTCCTCGCGCTTGGAGAACAGCTTGCGCGGCGCGTCGCCGTCCTGGCGCGGAGCGCGTTCTTCGCGCGGCTGCCATTGCGGCTTGTCGTCGCGGCGGAAGCGGTTGTCGCGCTCTCCGTCCTCACGCTTGGCGAAGGGCTTGCGCGGCGCGTCGCCGTCGTGGCGCGGAGCGCGTTCTTCGCGCGGTTGCCACTGCGGCTTGTCGTCGCGGCGGGAATGGCTGTCGCCGCCCTCGCGCTTGGCGAACACCTTGCGCGGACCGTTGTCGCCGTAGGAGGCGCGGTCCTCGCGGGCTTGCCACTGCGGCTTGTCATCGCGGCGGAAGTCGCCTTCGGCGCGCGGCTTGAATTCGCGCGGCGGGGCGTCTTCGGTATGCAGCGGCTTGCGGCCGGACGGGCCGCGGTCGCGGCTGTAGCGCTTGTCCTGCGGCGCGCCGTCGCGGCGGAATTCGGAAGCGCGTTCCACGCCTTCCGGCAGCGGCTTGCGATTGGACGGACCGCGGTCGCGGTCGTAGCGGCGCTCATGGCCGGCTTCCGGCTGGCGCTTGTCGAGGCGGCGATCGTCCTGGCGCGGCTGCCAGGCCGGCTTGTCGCCGTCGCGGTTGAAACGCTTCTGCTGGTCTTCGCCGCGGTCGTCAGGGCGCTTGTCGAGGCGGCGATCGTCCTGGCGCGGCTGCCAGGCCGGCTTGTCGCCGTCGCGGCTGAAACGCTTCTGCTGGCCTTCGCCGCGGTCGTCAGGGCGCTTGTCGAAGCGGCGATCGTCCTGGCGCGGTTGCCAGGCCGGCTTGTTGCCGTCGCGGCTGAAACGCTTCTGCTGGCCTTCGCCGCGGTCGTCGGGGCGCTTGTCGAAACGACGATCGTCCTGGCGCGGCTGCCAGGCCGGCTTGTCGCCGTCGCGGTTGAAGCGTTTTTGCTGGCCGTCGCCGCGGTCGTCGGGGCGCTTGTCGAAGCGGCGCTGCTCCTGGCCGGGCTTCCAGTCAGGCTTGCCCGGACCGGGCCGCTGGCCGGAATAGGGCGCGCGCGGCTTGCCGTCCTGAGGCTGCCGATCGGGGGCGCTCGGGTTTCCGCCTGCCGGCGAGTTGGCCGCGCGTTCGCGGCTGGTTTGATCGCGGCGCTGGCTGGCGCGTTGGCGGGAGCGGAAACTGGACATGAAACGACCTCGAATGGACAAGCTAAAATAAGTAATCCTTTAATTTTAACGTATTTGGCCGCCGCCTGCTTGGTGACGCTGCGGCTTTCCGCTACCATAACCGGTTCGATTGGATATTGGATTGCGATGTTGCACAGCAGTTTCGCCTCCCGGCTGGTGGCCTGGCAACGGCGGCACGGCCGCCACGACCTGCCCTGGCAGGTGAAGGATCCATACCGCGTCTGGCTGTCCGAGATCATGCTGCAGCAGACTCAGGTGAAGAGCGTGCTCGATTATTATCCGCGCTTCCTGGCCCGTTTTCCGGATGTGGCGGCGCTGGCCGCAGCGCCGGCGGACGACGTGCTGGCGCAGTGGAGCGGCCTGGGTTACTACAGCCGGGCGCGCAATCTGCACAAGGCGGCGCGGATGGTGATGGACGCGTTCGGCGGCGAGTTTCCGCCCGAGCGCGAGCGGCTGGAGCGCTTGCCCGGCGTCGGGCGGTCCACCGCCGCCGCGATTTCGGCCTTCGCCTTCGGCCGGCGCGAAACCATCCTGGACGGCAATGTCAAGCGCGTGCTGGCGCGCTGTTTCGGCATAGACGGCTTTCCCGGCGACAAGGCCATCGAGAAACGGATGTGGTCGCTGGCCGAGCAGATCCTGCCGGCCGACGCCGCCGACATCGGCCCCTATGTGCAGGGTCTGATGGACTTGGGCGCCACGGTATGCAGCCGCGGCAAGCCAGCCTGTACCGTCTGCCCGATGGCGGATGGCTGCGTGGCCGCGCGCGAGGGCCGCACCGGCGAGCTGCCGACGCCGCGGCCGAAGAAAGCGGTGCCGACGCGCCACACCGCGATGCTGCTGGCGCGGCACGAAAACAAGGTATGGCTTGAGCGCCGGCCGCCCACCGGCATCTGGGGCGGATTGCTGTCGCTGCCGGAGTTCGGCACCACGCTAGAGATGGAAGGCTGGCTGAGCGGCCGGGGAGATGGCGACATGCTGCCCGCCTGGCCGGAGCTGGAACATGTATTCACCCATTTTCGCCTGATCATCACCCCGCAGCCGGTCCGGATCGACCGCCTGGCCGCGGCTGGAGTCGCCGAGGCCGATGGCCAGTGGCTGGACATCGATCAGGCGGTGGACGCCGGCGTGCCGGCTCCTGTGCGCCGATTGCTGCTGAGGCTGGCGGCGCATGATTGAAAGAGGGCAGGCTAGCCCTGTCCGCGTGGCCAATCCGCTGGCCGGGCGAGCCCGGCCGCGGTTTTAAGACGGCGAGTCCGTCCAGATAGAACTGATATGGTTTCCGTAGTCCGCACCGTTGCCGATACCCTGGCCGACGCCGCCGACCCGGCGCGCTGGCTGGAGCGCATGTCCGCCGTCTTTCCCCATGAGGAAGGCGCGCTGCTGGCGCGCGCCTTCCACGCCGCGCGGGAGCTGTACGCCGGCAAGGCCGTTCCCTCCACCGGAGAAGACCTGTTCACCCACGCGGTGGCCGCCGCCGCGGTGGTCGCCGATCTGAACCTGCTGCCCGACGCCATCGTCGCCACCTTGCTGTTCTCGGCGCCGGACTACCAGCCGGAATGGCAGGCCTGGCTGACCGAGGCCTTCAACCCGACCGTGGCGATGCTGGTGGACGGCGTCGGCGGCGTGCGCCGCATCACCGAGTTCGCCCGCATCGACAGGATGGCCACGCCCGAAGACTGCGCGCGCCAGGCCGAGACCATGCGCAAGATGCTGCTGGCGATGGTGGCGGACATCCGCGTGGTGCTGATCAAGCTGGCCTGGCGCACCCAGACCATGCACTACCTGGCCAACGTGCAGGACGAGGCGGTGCGCCGCCGCATCGCCGGCGAGACGCTGGAGTTGTTCGCGCCCCTGGCCAACCGCCTGGGCGTCTGGCAGATCAAGTGGGAGCTGGAGGACCTGGGCCTCAGGCATACCGAGCCGGACACCTACAAGAAGATCGCCAAGTTGTTGGACGAGCGCCGGCTGGAGCGCATCGACTATATCGAGCGGGTGCTGGATGTCTTGCGCGAGGAATTGAAAAAGGCCGGCGTCAGGGCCGAGGTGGCCGGCCGGCCCAAGCACATCTATTCCATCTGGAAGAAGATGAAGAAGAAAAGGCTCGATTTCACCGAGCTTTACGATATCCGCGCGGTGCGCATCCTGGTGGACAAGCTGCCGGACTGCTACACCGCGCTCGGCATCATCCACGGCATGTGGCAGCCGATCCGCGGCGAGTTCGACGACTACATCTCCCATCCCAAGGCCAATAACTACCGCAGCCTGCACACCGCGGTGGTCGGCCCCGAGGACAAGGCGCTGGAGGTGCAGATCCGCACCTTCGAGATGCACGAGCACGCCGAATTCGGCGTCGCCGCGCACTGGCGCTACAAGGAAGGCGGCAAGGGCGACGCCGCCTACGAAGAGAAGATTTCCTGGCTGCGCCAGCTGCTCGATTGGCGCGAGGAAATGTCCGACCGCGAAGGCTTGGCCGAGGCGTTCAAGACCGAGCTGTTCGCCGACACCATCTACGTGCTGACGCCGCAGGGCAAGGTGCTGGCGCTGCCGCAAGGCGCGACGCCGATCGACTTCGCCTACGCCATCCACTCTGGCCTCGGCAACCGCTGCCGCGGCGCCAAGGTGGAGGGGCAGATCGTGCCGCTGTCCACGCCGCTGCAGAACGGCCAGCGGGTGGAAGTGCTGGTGGCCAAGGAAGGCGGCCCGTCGGTCAACTGGCTGCACGACGGCTGGGTGAAGAGCCACCGCGCCATCTCCAAGATCCGCCAGTACATCCGCCTGCAGAACGCCGACACCGTGCGCGAGACCGGCAAGGCGCTGTTCGAGCGCGAGCTGGCGCGGCGGCCGCACATCCAGCCCAATCTGCAGCAACTGGCGGAGAAGCTGGGCTACGACAAGCTGGACGAAGTCTACGGCGCGCTGGGGCACGGCGAGCTGACGATACGCGCGGTCAGCAACGCGATCACCAGCTTCGCGCCGCCGCCGGCGGTGGAGGTGCAGCCGGAAAGCCTGATCCGCGCCAGCAAGGGCGGCCACGACGCCGGCGGCGTGCTGATCGAGGGCGTGGACAATCTGATGACGGTGCTGGCCAAGTGCTGCAAGCCGGCGCCGCCCGACCAGGTGATGGGCTTCGTCACCAAGGGGCGCGGCATCTCCATCCACCGCAGCAGCTGTCTGACCTTGAAAAAGCTGTCGCAGGAAGTGCCGGAGCGGCTGATCGCCGCCGAGTGGGGCGAGCAGAAGAACAGCGTGTTCCCGATCGACATCGAGGTGATGTCGCAGGACCGGCCTGGCCTGCTGCGCGACATCTCCGACGTGCTGTCGCGCGAGAAACTGAACCTGATCGGCGTCAACACCCTGTCGCGCGACCAGAAGAGCCGCTTGCGGCTGACGGTGGAAGTGCGCCAGGTTCAGGACATCAGCCGCGTGCTGTCGCGCCTGATGGAATTGTCCGGCGTGCAGGAGGCGCGCCGGGTCTGAGCGGTAACGGAGAAGCCGGCTGGAATGCCCGCGGGACGGGCGTTGCGGCCGGTTTCGCTTTTGGCGCGGGCAAGTGGCCGGCGCCGGACGGTTTGCGTTTAAGCAAGTCGCATCGATTCGCAATTTGCTTTCATGTGAAGAAATTTTCATAATCGTGGGCATTGCCCTGGGTAAACCGCCGTCATGCGGTTTGCGCCTTTTGGACGCATACGAGAGAGATCGATATGTCTGCACTGATTGAAGCCGCGCGCCGCGCGCTGTCCCTGATGGACCTGACCACCCTCAACGACGACGACACCGACGAGAAGGTGGCCGCGCTGTGCCGCAAGGCCAAGAGCCCGGACGGCACCGTGGCGGCGGTATGCGTGTACCCGCGCTTCGTGCCCATCGCCAAGAAAACGCTGCGCGAAGCGGGTTGTCCGGAAGTGCGGGTGGCCACGGTCACCAACTTCCCGCACGGCAATGACGATATCTCGATCGCGGTGGCCGAAACCCGCGCCGCCATCGCCTACGGCGCCGACGAAGTGGACGTGGTGTTCCCGTACCGCGCGTTGATGGCCGGTAACCGCGATATCGGCTTCGAGCTGGTCAAGGCTTGCAAGGAAGCCTGCGGCGGCAAGCTGCTGAAGGTGATCATCGAGAGCGGCGAGCTGAAGGACGCGGCGCTGATCCGCGCAGCCAGCGAGATTTCCATCCGCGCCGGCGCCGACTTCATCAAGACTTCCACCGGCAAGGTGCCGGTCAACGCTACGCTGGCGGCGGCCGAAACCATGCTGGCCGTGATCAAGGAGCAGGGCGGCGAATGCGGCTTCAAGGCCGCCGGCGGCGTCAAAAGCGCCACCGAGGCCGCCGAATACCTGGCCCTGGCCGCGCGCCTGCTGGGCGAGGGCTGGGCGGACGCCCGCCATTTCCGTTTCGGCGCGTCCAGCCTGCTGGCCAATCTGCAGATCGAGATCGCCGGCGGCGTGGCCAAGCCGACTTCCGGCTACTGATCCATTCAAGAATTCGCGGGGTTACCGCACTCTGGCCGGGCGATTTCCCGGCCGCACCGCCCATTGCCGTCTCATTCTGCAGCGCAATGGGTTTCAGGCAGGAGAATGCCATGTTTTTGCCGCAGGAAATCATCCGCAAGAAACGCGACAACCTGACGCTGTCGCAGCAGGATATCCAGCAATTCGTCGCCGGCATCACCGACAACAGCGTCGCCGACAGCCAGATCGCCGCCTTGGCGATGGCCATCTACTTCAACGGCATGGAGCTGGACGAGAACGTCCACCTGGCGCTGGCGATGCGCGATTCCGGCCGGCGCATGCACTGGAAAGACCTGAACCTGCCGGGCCCCATCGTAGACAAGCACTCCACCGGCGGCGTCGGCGACGTGGTGTCGCTGATGCTCGGGCCGATGGTCGCCGCCTGCGGCGGCTTCGTGCCGATGATTTCCGGCCGCGGCCTGGGCCACACCGGCGGCACGCTGGACAAGCTGTCCGCGGTGCCCGGCTATAACCCGTTCCCCGAGCCGGAGCTGTTCCGCAAGGTGGTGAAGGACGTCGGCGTGGCCATCATCGGCCAGACCTCGGACCTGGCTCCGGCCGACCGCCGTTTCTACGCCACCCGCGACGTCACCGCCACGGTTGAGTCGATCGCGCTGATCACCGCGTCCATCCTGTCCAAGAAGCTGGCGGCGGGGCTCGACGTGCTGGTGATGGACGTGAAGGCCGGCAGCGGCGCCTTCATGCCGACCATGCAGAAGTCCATCGAACTGGCCGAGCGCATCGTCAAGGTGGGCAACGGCGCCGGCGTGGCCACCACCGCGCTGATCACCGAAATGAGCCAGCCGCTGGCCTCCACCGCCGGCAACAGCATCGAAACCCGCGAGGCGGTGCGTTACCTGAAAGGCGACGAGCGCAACCCGCGCCTGCACGAAGTGACGATGGCGCTGTGCGCGCAGATGCTGATCGGCGGCAAGCTGGCCGCCGACGAGGCCGACGCCCGCGCCAAGCTGCAGGCCGCGCTGGATTCCGGCCGCGCCGCCGAGATTTTCGGCCGCATGGTGACCGCGCTGGGCGGTCCGGCCGATTTCATGGAAAACTACGACCGCCATCTGGCGCCGGCCCCCATCGTGCGCCCGGTGTACGCCGACCGCGCCGGCTATGTCGGCGCGATGGACACCCGCGGCATCGGCATGGCGGTGTGCGCGCTGGGCGGCGGACGCCGCTTGGCCACCGACGTGCTGGATTTCCGCGTAGGACTGTCGCAGTTCGTCGAACTGGGCCAGAATATCGGCAAAGACACACCGCTGATGATGATCCACGCCGCCGACGAGGCGAGCTTCGAAGACGCGGCGCGCCGCGTCAAGGCCGCCATCCGCGTTGACGAAGCCGCGCCGTCCGAGCTGCCGCTGGTTTACCAGATCATCCGCGGCGAATAAGGCCGGGGAGGCATCATGAAACGCGCAATCATCTTGATCTTGGACTCGCTGGGCATCGGCGCGGCGGCCGACGCGCCGGCGTTCGGCGACGCCGGCAGCAACACGCTGGGCCACATCGCGATGGAGGCGGCCGCCGGCCGCGCCAACGTCGGCCGCAGCGGCCCGCTTAAGCTGCCCAACCTGTCCAAGGTGGGCCTGGGCCACGCCTGCCGGCTGTCGTCCGGCTATTTCCCGGAAGGCATGGACCCGGCCGATCCGGTGGCCGCCTACGGCTACGCCCGCGAAATCTCCAGCGGCAAGGACACTCCGTCCGGCCACTGGGAGATCGCCGGCGTGCCGGTGCTGTTCGATTGGGGCTATTTCTCCGACCACGACAACAGTTTTCCGCAGGCGCTGCTGGACGCCATCGTCGAGAAGGCAGGCCTGCCGGGCTACCTGGGCAATTGCCACGCTTCCGGCACCGAGATACTGGACCGCCTGGGCGAGGAGCACATGAAGAGCGGCAAGCCGATCTTCTACACCTCGGCCGACTCGGTGTTCCAGATCGCCTGCCACGAAGAAACCTATGGCCTCGAGCGCTTGTACGAACTGTGCAAGATCACGCGCGAGCTGTTGGAGCCTTACAATATCGGCCGCGTGATAGCCCGGCCCTTCGTCGGCGAAGGCAAGGGCAAGTTCGCCCGCACCGGCAACCGCAAGGACCTGGCGGTGGAGCCGCCGGCGGCCACGGTGTTGAAGAAGCTGGCCGATGCCGGCGGCGACGTGGTGTCGATCGGCAAGATCGCCGACATCTACGCCCACGTCGGCATCACCCACAAGCACAAGGCCACCGGCTTTGACCAGTTGTGGGACGCCACCCTGACGGCGATGGACCAGCATCAGGACAAGCCGGCCATCATCATGGCCAACTTCGTCGATTTCGACTCCAGCTACGGCCATCGCCGCAATACCGCCGGCTACGCCGCGGCGCTGGAAGAGTTCGACGCGCGCCTGCCCGAGGTGATGGCCTCGATGGGCGAGGACGATATTCTGATCCTGTCCGCCGACCACGGCTGCGACCCCACTTGGCCCGGCACAGACCACACCCGCGAGCACATCCCGGTACTGTGCTACGGCAAGAAGGTGAAGGCCGGTCCGATAGGCGAGCGCGCGACTTTCGCCGACATCGGCCAGAGCGTCGCCAGCCACCTGGGCCTGCCCAATATGGACTACGGCACGTCCTTCCTGGACTGATGCCGCCAGACCGGGCCGCCGCGCGCGGCCCGGCGTCTTTTTCCCCGTCCGAGCGAATCGGGCGGGAACAGAGTCATCTAGAGGAGACCTTGAATGGCAACCCCGCATATCAACGCCAAAGACGGCGCCTTCGCCGAAACCGTACTGATGCCGGGCGATCCGCTGCGCGCCCAGATGATCGCCGAGACCTTCCTGGAAGGCGCTGAGCAGGTGACCAATGTGCGCAATGTGTTTGGCTACACCGGCACCTACAAGGGCAAGCGCCTGTCGGTGATGGCCCATGGCATGGGCATTCCGTCCGCCAGCATCTACACCACCGAGCTGATCAAGGACTACGGCGTCAAGAACATCATCCGCATCGGCTCCTGCGGCGCGGTGACGCCTGACATCAAGCTGCGCGAGCTGTTCGTCGCCATGGGCGCGTCCACAGACAGCAAGGTCAACCGCATGCGCTTCAACGACCACGACTACGCGGCCATCGCCGATTACACGCTGCTGCGCACCGTGGTGGACACCGCGGCCGAGCAGGGCAAGCGGGTCACCGTCGGCAACGTTTTTTCCGCCGACCTGTTCTACGGCGTGCAGCCGAACATGCTGCATGTGCTGTCCAAGATGCAGGTCAACGTGATCGAGATGGAGCTGGCCGGCATCTACAGCGTGGCCGCTCAGTACGGCGCGCGCGCGGTCGGCATTCTGACCGTGTCCGACATTATCCCGACCGGCGAGGCCACCAGCGCGGAGGAGCGCCAGACCTCCTTCCGCGACATGATGGAAGTGGCGCTGGACGCTGCGATCAAGCTGTAAGCCACTGATCGCCATGAATAAACGGGCGCCGGACGGCGTCCGTCTTCGCATTGCGGAACGGAGTGTGGCATGCGCGCACATCGTTTATCGTGCAGTGCACAAAAAATGCTTGCCTAATCCAGATGGGATACCGATAATCGGTATTGCATCAGGGCGTTGCGCACTGTGGCGTTCCTGGTGTTGTCTCCTCCATCCTCCTTCTTTAGGTGGAACTTGGCGCAACACGCTTGAGCGTTGCGCTTTTTTTTTGCCGCCGTTTTTCGCCCGGATTCCACCGTTTCCTGCTTGCTGGAAATCTGTTGTGTCACAAGGGTTTGACAGCTACCCGGCCACTGCACTAGAATCCGTAACTTTCAAGAATTACGATGGAAGAGTTCCATGAAGACCTTTTCTGCCAAGGCGCATGAGGTAAAGCGCGAATGGTACGTGGTCGACGCCGCCGATAAGGTGCTGGGTCGCCTGGCTGCCGAAATCGCCCGCCGTCTGCGTGGCAAACACAAGCCGGAATTCACCCCGCACGTTGACACTGGCGATTTCATCGTCGTAGTGAACGTCGACAAGCTGCGCGTGACCGGTACCAAGGCACAAGACAAGAAGTACTACCGTCACTCTGGTTACCCGGGCGGCATCTACGAACGCACCTTCACCGAACTGCAAAACCAGTTCCCGGAGCGCGTTCTGGAAAAGGCCGTGAAAGGCATGCTGCCGAAGGGTCCGCTGGGCTACGCCATGATCAAGAAGCTCAAGGTATACGCCGGCGCTGAGCACCCGCACGTCGCCCAACAGCCCAAAGTGCTGGAAATCTGATTTTAAGGCTTAACAATGAACGGTAAATACTACTACGGCACTGGTCGTCGCAAGAGCTCCGTTGCTCGCGTGTTCATGCAGAAGGGTTCCGGCCAGATCATCGTTAACGGCAAGCCTGTTGACGAGTATTTCGCCCGTGAAACCGGTCGCATGGTTATCCGCCAGCCGCTGGTTCTGACCGAAAACGTCGAATCCTTCGACATCAAGGTGAACGTTGTCGGCGGCGGCGAAACCGGCCAAGCCGGCGCGATCCGCCACGGCATCACCCGCGCCCTGATCGACTTCGACGCTGCTCTGAAGTCCGCTCTGTCGGCAGCTGGCTACGTGACCCGCGACGCTCGCGAAGTTGAACGTAAGAAGGTCGGCCTGCGCAAAGCTCGCCGCGCCAAGCAGTTCTCCAAGCGTTAATCGGGGATTACTGCTCGAAAAACCGCCCGGCTTCGGCCCGGCGGTTTTTTCTTTTGCTGTGCACTTGCCGCCACAGCGTCTACTGCCTAAACTGTCGCTTTTGCGACATTTTTTTACATAAAGGGCAGTCCACATGATCAAGGTTGGGATCGTCGGGGGCACCGGTTACACCGGCGTCGAGTTGTTGCGTTTGCTGGCCAAGCATCCGCAGGCGCGCGTGACGGCGGTGACTTCGCGCAAGGATGCCGGCATCCGCGTCGACGAGATGTTTCCCAGCTTGCGCGGCTGCATCGATTTGGCGTTCAGCACGCCGGACGAGGCCAGGCTGCAGGACTGCGACGTGGTGTTCTTCGCCACGCCCAACGGCATCGCGATGCAGGAGGCCGCCGCGCTGCTGGATGCCGGCGTGCGGGTGGTGGACCTGGCGGCGGACTTCCGCATCAAGGACGTGTTCGAGTGGGAGAAGTGGTACGGCATGCCGCACGCCGCGCCGCAGTTGGTGGCCGACGCCGTCTACGGCCTGCCGGAAGTGAACCGCGAGGCCATCCGCGGCGCGCGGCTGGTAGCTAACCCGGGCTGCTATCCGACCGCGGTGCAGCTGGGTTATCTGCCGCTGATCGAAGCCGGCGTGATCGACGCTTCCAGCCTGATCGCCGACTGCAAGTCCGGCGTGTCCGGGGCCGGCCGCAAGGGCGAGATCGGCGCGCTGCTGGCCGAGGCCGGCGACTCGTTCAAGGCTTACGGCGTGGCCGGCCACCGCCACTTGCCGGAAATCCGCCAGGGTTTGGCGCGCGCCAGCGGCAAGCCGGTGGGGCTGACTTTCGTTCCGCACCTGACGCCGATGATACGGGGCATCCATGCCACGCTGTACGCTAGGCTTTCCAAGGATGCCGATCTGCAGCAGTTGTTCGAGAGCCGCTATGCCGGGGAAGCCTTCGTCGATGTGCTGCCGGCGGGCAGCCATCCCGAAACGCGCTCGGTGCGCGGCGCCAATCTGTGCCGGATCGCGGTGCACAGGCCGCAAGGCGGCGACACCGTGGTGGTGCTGTCGGTGATAGACAACCTGGTCAAGGGCGCGGCAGGCCAAGCGGTGCAGAACATGAACCTGATGTTCGGCCTGCCGGAGACGGATGGCCTCGATGTGGTGCCGCTGTTGCCGTGATCGCAGGGCAGGGGCTTGAAGGCTCGCCATTCGCCCTGATATCCGACTAAAATAGTGGGTGAATGGCCGCGACCGGCCCGATTGAATTGCGAGGTTACACATGACAGAAGCTGCTACCGAAATGCCGTGCCCGATCAACTTCACCGAAAGCGCCTGCGCCAAGGTGCAGGATCTGATCGCTGAAGAGGGCAATCCCGACCTGAAGCTGCGCGTGTTCGTCACCGGCGGCGGCTGTTCCGGCTTCCAGTACGGTTTCACGTTCGATGAAATCGCCAACGAGGACGATACCGCGATCGAGCGCCAGGGCGTGACCTTCCTGGTGGATCCGATGAGCTACCAGTACCTGGTCGGCGCCGAGATCGATTACCAGGAAAGTCTGGAAGGCTCGCAGTTCGTGATCCGCAATCCGAACGCCACCACCACTTGCGGTTGTGGTTCTTCGTTCTCGGTGTGATACTGAACGCAGGTAAGAACCAGGCCCGGGCCCTTGCCCCGGGCCTTTTTGCTGTGGAATCCAGAACATGAATAAGCTGCCGCCGGTGGTATTGCCCAAGATCGAATTCAATCGTGAATTCTCTTTCACGGATGCCGACTTCGAGCGCATCCGCAAGCTGATCTACAAGGAGGCGGGGATTTCCCTGAATCCGTCCAAGAAGGACATGGTTTACGGCCGGCTGGTGCGGCGCATCCGCGAGCTCAAGCTGCCCGGCTTCGCCGCCTATGTCGATTTCCTGGAATCGATTGGCGGCAAGCGCGAATTCGAGCAGTTCGTCAACGCGCTGACCACCAATCTGACCTTCTTCTTCCGCGAGGAGCACCACTTTCCCATTCTGTCGGAGCATCTGAAGAAGAAGGCGGCGGCCAGCGGCGAACTGGCGATCTGGTGCGCGGCGGCGTCCACTGGCGAAGAGCCTTACTCGCTGGCGATTACGGCGCTTGAATCCTTTCCGGGCACCACGCGGCCCAATATTTCCGTGCTCGCCACCGATCTGGACACCAGCGTGCTGGAGACCGGGCGCAAGGGCATCTATCCGGCGGAGAAGATCGCCCGCCTGCCGGCCGGCCATGCGGTCAAGTATTTCGACAAGCAGCCCGACGGCAGCTACCAGGCCAAGCAGGCGCTGCGCAATATGATCACTTTCCAGCGCTTGAACCTGGTCGAAAGCAACTGGAGCGTGCGCAAGCAGTACGACGCGATCTTCTGCCGCAACGTGATGATCTACTTCGACCGCGACACCCAGTTCGCCGTGCTCAAGCGCTTCGCGCCGCTGCTGAAGCCGGATGGATTGCTGTTTGTCGGCCACTCGGAAAACTTCTATTTCGCGTCCGATTACTTCCATCTGCGCGGCAAGACCGTGTACGAGCACGCGAAAAAGTAGGCATTTGTCCGACAAAACAGTCGCCGCGCCGCGCGATTGCCATTACCATTTCGTCTCTAACGGGCAAGCGAGTCTTGCCCGTTGTCTTTGCGCGGGGAGGCGGTATGCGAGTGGCGGTTCTCGGGGCCGGCGTGGTGGGCGTGTCCACCGCCTGGTTCCTGGCCAGGATGGGACACGAGGTGGTGGTGCTGGAGCGCGCCTGCGGCGCGGCGAGGGAGACCAGTTTCGCCAATGGCGGCCAGTTGTCGGTCAGCCAGTCCGAACCTTGGGCGAACCCGGGCGCGCCGTGGCAGGTGCTGCGCTGGCTTTGGCGCGACGACGCGCCGTTGCTGTTCCGGCCGAGAATGGACCCGTCGCAATGGCGCTGGATCGCCGGATTCCTGGCAGAGTGCCTGCCTGGCCGCCATCAGCGCAATATGCGGCAAATGGTGGCGCTGGGGTTGTACAGCCGAGACGCGATGCGCCAGCTGCGCGAGGAAACCGGCATTTCCTACCGCCGCCTGTCGCGCGGAATTCTCAGTCTGCATTACGACGCCTGCCAGCTGCGCCATGCCCGGCGCTCGGCCGAGCGGCTGCAGGCGCTGGGGGTGGACAAGCGGGTGCTCAGCCCGATGCAGGCGCTGGCGCTGGAGCCGGCGCTGGAGCCGACGTTGCCTAGCTTGGCCGGCGCCAGCTGGTGCCCGGACGACGAGTCGGGCGACGTGCATCTGTTCACCCGCGGGTTGGCCGAGGCCGCCGCGGGCCTGGGGGTGGAGTTCCATTACAATACCCGGATCAACGCGCTGGAAACGGCGGATGGCGGCGTGTCGGCGGTATCGGTGACGGGACCGGACGGCGGCTACCAGCGGGTGACGGCGGACGCCTACGTGCTGGCGCTGGGCAGCCACTCGCCGTTGCTGGCCGCGCCGCTGGGGTTGCGGCTGCCGGTCTATCCGGCCAAGGGCTATTCGGCGACCGCGCCGGTGAAGAGCCTGATCGCCGCGCCCATGGTCAGCCTGACCGACGAATCCCACAAACTGGTGTTCAGCCGCTTGGGCGACGAACTGCGCATCGCCGGCACCGCTGAACTGTCTGGTTATTCGTCCAGCCTCGATCCGCTGCGCTGCGAGGCCTTGCTGCGGCGGGCCAGGACGCTGTTTCCCTCGGCCTGCGACTGGGAGGCCGCGCGCTTCTGGAGCGGATTGCGGCCGGCGACGCCGGGCAACGTGCCCTTGATAGGCAGGAGCGGAATCGGCAGGCTGTTCCTGAACACCGGCCACGGCACCTTGGGCTGGACCGAGGGCGCGGGGTCGGGGAGGGCGCTGGCGGAGATCATCAGCGGCAGGACGCCGCAGCTGGATTTCGCGTTTTGCGGGCACTGAGGCCGCGAAGCGATTGATGAATGGTTTTGGCCGGCGTGTCTTGCGCCGGCGCTTGGAGCGTGAATGAGCGAAGTGCAGGAAATGACGCCGTACCAGCTATTGGGCGGCGAGGGAGTGGTCCGCTGGCTGTGCGACCGGTTCTACGACATCATGGACAGCGAGCCTTCGGTGAAGCCGCTGCGCGACATGCATCCGGCCGATCTCGCCGGCTCGAGCCAGAAACTGTTCATGTTTCTGTCCGGCTGGCTAGGCGGCCCTTCGCTGTATATGGAAGCCTTCGGCCACCCTCGGTTGCGCATGCGCCACATGCCGTTCGCGGTGGACGAAGCTGCGCGCGACCAGTGGATGTTCTGCATGCGCAAGGCGGTGAGCGAACTGGTGGCGGAGGATTGGCTGAAGGACAAGTTGCTGGAGGCGTTCTACAACACCGCGGATTTCATGCGCAATCGCTGAGCCGCACGCGTCGGGGGCGGCGTTTGGGCGATTGTTTCTGCATTGCTGGCAGCTGTTGAAAGAGATGCTTGAAGTCGGTGTCTCTTTGTCCATGATTAAAGTATCCATACTTGGAGTCTGGACATGGGCCGCCGTCTGCTGCTGCTGCTCGTCATCGGATTGGGCGGAGAGTCCGCCCTGGCGGGATGTTTGCCGCAGGCGATGATGTGCGCGTCGCCGCGCGACCCGGAGGTGAAGCGGCCGGAATTGGCCGAGCAAGGTTTGCAATTGGGCCCCTTGAGGCTGGAGCGCGAGCCGGGCAGCCAGAGCCTCAGGCTGACGCCGGCGCTGGATATGGGCAAGCGCACCCACCTGTCGGTGCGCATGCATCACAAAGACGTCGGTCTGAGGCTGAAATTCAATACCGATTAGGCACCGGGCTCAGCTTGGCCGATGGCCGCGCTCGATCTGCACGCCCACGCGCTTCACGCCGGGCAATATCCCCAGCTTGGTGACCGCCACTCTCACCCACGGCGCGCCGAACTCCTCGCGCACCATCTTCGCGATGTGCTCGGCCAGCGCCTCAAGCAGCAGGAAGTGCTGCTCCTCCAGCGACTGGCGCAGCCGCTCCACCACCACGCCGTAGTGTATGGTGTCGCCGATGTCGTCGCTGTGGCAGGGCGTGTCGCTGGGAATGCCGATTTCCAGGTCTATTTCAATGGTCTGGGCGGCTGTGCGCTCCCAGTCGTACACGCCGATCACGGTGTCGGCGCGCACTTCGCGCAGGAATATGATGTCCATCTGTCAGTCAGGTGGTTGGGCTTTGGCGCCCGATACCGTAAAATCCGAAGCTCTCTATTCTAATGCAACGGATACCGCTCCACCATGACCACGACCGCATTCGCTTTTGTTCTGGCGGCCTATTTGATCGGATCGCTGTCTTTCGCCGTGATCGTCAGCAAGGCGATGGGCATGGCCGATCCGCGCAGCTACGGCTCCGGCAACCCCGGTGCCACCAATGTGCTGCGCACCGGCAAGAAGCTCGCCGCCGCGCTGACGCTGCTGGGCGACGGCGTCAAGGGCTGGGTGGCGGTGGCGCTGGCCTCCTGGCTGGGGCCGCGCTACGGCCTGGGCGAGCAGGGCATCGCCTTGTGCGCGCTGGCCGTGCTGTTCGGCCATATGTGGCCGGTGTTCTTCGGCTTCAAGGGCGGCAAGGGCGTGGCCACCGCGGTGGGCATCCTGTTCGGCATCAACCCCTGGCTGGCGCTGGCCGCATTGGCCACCTGGCTGTTCATGGCCTTCGTGGTGAAGATTTCTTCGCTGTCGGCCATCATCGCCTGCGTATTGGTGCCGGTGTACGCCTTTTTCATTCTGGGGCCGCAGAGCGTGTATTTCGGCACCTGCATCATCATCGCCATCGCGGTGGTTCATCGGCACAAGTCCAACCTGATCAAGCTGATGACCGGCAAGGAAGACAAGATAGGCAATAAGGGCGACGCCGGATGAGCCGCGCGTCGGGAATGAAAAAAGCCGTCCTTCTGGACGGCTTTTTGTTTGTCCGGCGTCTCTGTCAATGAAAGTTGCTGGCGAAACGGCTCCAGCGCGGCATCCAGCTGGCGGTGATGTCGGCGGAGGCGATCACGCCGACGGCGCGGCCGATCAGCAGCTCGCGCGGCACCAGGCCGAAGTAGCGGGAGTCGGCGCTGTCGTCCCGGTTGTCGCCTAGCATCAGGTATTGTCCGGCCGGAATGGCGATGGGGCCGAAATTGCTGCGGGCGTTGACGCCGGATAGCCACTGCACGCGGTGCGGCGGCAGCGCGCCGCTTTCCCGCAGGCGAAGCGCGGGCAGCGCCACATTGTCCGCCACGGTCTCGGTCAGCCGCTCCAGCGGCTGGTAGCGCGCGGCTTGGCCATTGATGATCAGCCGCTCATCGCGCATTTCCACCGTGTCGCCCGGCAGGCCGACCAGGCGCTTGATCAGCCGCATGCCGTCCTTGGGCGATGAGAAGGTGACGATGTCGCCGCGCTGGGGCTCGCCGGTGCGATGCAGGATGACGTGGGTCAGCGGCAGCTTCAGGTCGTAGGCCAGCCGGTTGACCAGCACCACGTCTCCTTCCAGGACGGTGGGGCGCATCGAGCCTGTCGGAATGGGGTTCCAGTCCGCGACGGCGGTGCGGAACAGGCCAAAAACCAAAAGGAAAACCAGGAATCCGCGGTTATTGCGCAGCCAACGGCTCATGCTTTTTTCCAGTCATGTCGAAGTTTGAAATACTGTCCCGGACCGTGAGGCGGCGCAGGCCGAAACCGGGTCGCTTCCGCGCCGGAGCCTGGCTGGAACCGGGCGGAGGCAGGAGGTTCAGCCATCGGACAGCACGCGGATATGGGCGGCGACGCTGCGGCCCAGCGCCGACAGGTCGTAGCCGCCCTCCAGCACCGACACGATGCGACCGGCGCAGTATTGGTCGGCGATTCCCACCAAGTGGCGGGTCACCCACTCATAGTCGGACTCGATCAATCCAAGCGAACCCATGTCGTCCTCGCGGTGGGCGTCGAAGCCGGCCGAGATGAACAGCATCTGCGGCTGGAATTCATGCAGCAGCGGCAGCCAGACATTTTCCACCGCTTCGCGGAATTCGCGTCCGCCGCTGCCTGCCTTCAGCGGCACATTGTGCATGTTCGGCCCCATCGGCTCGTCGCCGCTGTACGGATAGAACGGATGCTGGAAAATGGACACCATCAATACCCGCGGATCGTCTCGCAGGATTTCTTCGGTGCCGTTGCCGTGGTGGACGTCGAAATCCACCACCGCCACCCGCTCGAACTTGTAGTGGGCCAGCGCGTGGGCGACGCCGACGGCGATGTTGTTGAAGAAGCAGAAACCCATCGCCTTGTCGCTTTCGGCGTGATGTCCGGGCGGGCGGATCGCGCAGAAGGCGTTGGGCGCCTTGTCTTCGGCCACCAGCTCCACCGCCTTCACCACCGCGCCGGCCGCGCGGCGGGCCGCCTGCAGCGTGCCCGGCGACATCGCGGTGTCCGGGTCCATGCGGAAGGTGCCCACGCTGGGCGCGCAGGCTTCCAGATATTCGACGTAGCGCGGCGGATGCACTCGGGCTAGCTGCTCGTAGCCGACTTCGGGCGCTTCCACTTCCTGAAGAGAGTCGAAGATCTGCGAGGCCATCAACTGGTCGCGGATGGCGGTCAAGCGTTCCGGGCACTCCGGGTGGCCCGCCCCCATATTGTGTTGCAGACAGTCGGGATGGGTGACGTAGGCGGTCAGCCCGTTCCGCTGCAGGCGGTTTTTCAGCCAAGTGAACACGAATGCTCCCCGCGTGCTTACAATGGGATTGCGATATGTGAATTTGATAAATACTGCGCGCAAGCGGGGTCAAATGCAATCACTCTCCCAGGCCTACCGGCAACTGAACACGCTGATATTGGGCAAGCCGCAGGCGATCCGGCTGGCTTTCGCCTGCCTGATCGCGCGGGGCCATCTGCTGATCGAGGACGTGCCCGGCGTGGGCAAGACCACGCTGGCGCACGGTCTGGCCGCCGTGCTGGGGCTGGAATACCGGCGGGTGCAGTTCACCAGCGACCTGCTGCCGGCCGATATCCTGGGCGTCAGCATCTACCAGCGCGACAGCGGCCGCTTCGAGCTGCACAAGGGGCCGGTGTTCACCCAGGTGTTGTTGGCTGACGAGATCAACCGCGCGTCGCCCAAGGTGCAGTCGGCGCTGCTGGAGGCGATGGAAGAGCGCCAAGCCTCGATAGACGGCGACACCCACCCGTTGCCGGCGCCGTTCTTCGTGATCGCCACCCAGAACCCCGGCGAGCAGATGGGCACCTTTCCCTTGCCGGAGTCCCAGCTGGACCGTTTCCTGATGCGGATCTCGCTCGGCTATCCGCCGCGCGAGGCCGAGCGCGCGCTGCTGATGGGCGAGGACCGCCGCGCGCTGCTGGAGCGTTTCCGGGCGACGATGGCGCCAGGCGAGCTGCTGGCGCTGCAGCAGAAGGCCGCCGCGGTCACGGTGTCGCCGGCGCTGGCCGATTACCTGCTGGCGCTGCTGGAGGCGACGCGCAGGCCGGGTCTGTTCGCCACCGGGCTGAGTCCGCGCGCAGGGCAGGCGCTGGCCGCCGCCGCGCGCGGCTGGGCGCTGCTGGCGGGGCGGGACCATCTGCTGCCGGAGGATGTGAAGGCGATTTTCGCGCCGGTGGCGGCTCATCGCTTGCAGTCGGCGTCCGGCGCGCCGGTCGAGCCGGAACTGGACAAGCTGCTCGCCCATGTCGCCATTCCGTGAGCGTCTGCGGCGCTGGTGGTGGTCGCGTCTGCCGCAGGAAGACCGCTGCGAGTTGTCGCAGCGTCGCATCTATCTGCTGCCCACCCGTTTCGGCCTGCTGTTGATGGCGGTGGCCCTGGCCGTCTGGCTGGGCGCGCTCAACTACCAGGTCAGCCTGGCTTACGCGCTGGCGTTCTGGATCGCGGGCTTGCTGCTGGTGGCGGTGCTGATGGCCTACCGGCAGTTGGCCGGGCTGAGGCTGAGCGCCGACGGAGGCCCAGCCGTATTCGCCGGCGAGGCCGCGCGGTTTTCCCTGCTGCTGGAGAACCGGACACCCGCCGCCAGGCGCTTGCGGGTCGCCGCCGAGGGAGGCGAGCCGCAGGCGTGCGAGCTGGAGGGCATGGGCGATGCCCGGTTGACGCTGGAGGTGCTTTCGCCTAGGCGAGGCTGGCTGCTTTTGCCGGCCTGCGTGGTGGAAAGCGACGCGCCGTTTGGCCTGGTGCGCGCGTGGGCGGTGTTGAAGCTGCGCGCGCGGGTGCTGGCTTATCCGGCCCCGCTGCCGGATGCGGCCAGGGGACGCCGGGAGGCGGAAGCCGGCAAGGGGGGAGGCGAGGGTGTCGGGGATGAGGATTTTTCCCATCTGGACGCCTATCGCTACGGCGATACGCCCAGGCAGATCGCCTGGAAGGTGATGGCGCGGCGCGATCTGCTGGCCAGCAAGCGTTTTTCCGCCGAGGCCGGCGCGGGGCTGCAGCGCCTGGGCTGGGACGATTACGCCGGCGAGTCCGATCCCGAGCGGAGGTTGTCCCGTCTGGCCTGGCGAGTGGAGCAGTGCGAGCGCCGCCGCCAGCGCTACCGGCTGTGCCTGCCGGATGGCGAGATCGGGCCGCAGCCGCGCCAGCGCGAGCTGGCGCTGGGCGCGCTGGCGCTGTTCGGGAGCGCGCGGTGACGGCGGCGGCCGGGCAGGAGCCGAACCGCTGGCCGGTGCTGCTGGCCCTGCTGTGGATCGTGTCGCCGCTGGCCTGGCATCTGCCGTTCTGGCTGCCGGCAGGCAGCGCGCTGGCCCTGCTGTGGCGCGGCTGGCGGCCGGCGTTGCCGCCGCGCTGGCTGCTGCTGCCGGCGCTGCCGATGGCGGCCGCGGCGCTGTGGATGAATCTGGGCACGCTGGTGGGGCGGGAGGGCGGCGTCGCCTTGCTGACCATGCTGATCGCTTTCAAAGCCTTCGAGACCCGCACGCTGCGCGATTGGCGTGTGCTGACGGCCTTGGGTTTTTTCCTGGCGGCGACGCCGCTGCTGTTCGACCAGTCGCCGTTGATGGCGGCCTGGCTGGCGCTGGCCATGCTGTTGCTGACCTGGGCCGCCGCGAGGCTGGCCGGCGCGCTGCCGCGCGGCAGCTGGCGGCACGCCTGGCAAGCCTTGGCGTTGTCGCTGCCGCTGATGCTGGCTCTGTTCGTGGCGATGCCGCGATTGCCGCAGCCGTTGTGGAGTCTGAGCGTTCCGCCGCAAACCGCTTCCAGCGGCCTGGGCGACGATATGGAGCCGGGCAGCATCAGCCGGCTGATCCTGAACCGGGAGCCGGCGTTTTCCGCAGTGTTCGACGGCGCCGCGCCGCGGCAGGATCAATTGTACTGGCGGGTGGCGCTGCTGGACGATTTCGACGGCCGCCGCTGGCAAGGATTGGGAGGCGAGCGGGATGAGCGGGATGAGCCGGCGGCGGGACGCATTCTGCGCTACCGCCTGACGCTGCGGGCCGACCGCGGGCGCTTGCCGGCGCTGGAGCTGGCGTCCGGAGCCGGACCGGGCAGTCATCTGGAGGGCGGCGGGCTGTTGCGCCAAGACTCGCGCAGCGACGAGCTGCTCGGTTATGCGCAGGAAAGCCGGCTGGGCGCGCGCAGCCCGGCAGCGTTGAGTCCGCCCCGGCGGGCCTTCTATCTGCGTTTGCCGCCTGGGAATTCACAAAGCCGGGCGCTGGCCGTCCAATTGGCAGCGGCGGGAGGGGACGGCCGCGGATTCCTGCGCGCAGCGCTGGACTTTCTGAGGCGCGGCGGCTTCCGCTACACCCTGCAGCCGCCGCTGCTGGGCGAGCAGGCGGTGGATCATTTCCTGTTCGCCAGCCGCCAGGGCTTCTGCGAGCACTACGCGTCCTCGTTCGCTTTTCTGGCCCGGGCGGCGGGGCTTCCTGCGCGGGTGGTGGTTGGCTATCAGGGGGGAGAATACAACCCGGTCGGCCGTTTCTGGCAGTTGCGCTCGTCGGACGCGCACGCCTGGGTGGAGGTCTGGCTGGATGGCGCATGGCAGCGGGTGGATCCGACGGCCGCGGTATCGCCGGGACGGCTGGCGCTGGGCGCGGAGCAGGCGCTGCCCGCGCTGAGGACGGAAAGCGGCATGGCGGCGGCACTGCCGCCCCAGTGGCTGAGGCGCGCCCGCCAGCAATGGTTTGCGGCCAACTTCGCCTGGCAGCAGTGGGTGGTCGGCTATGACGCGGAACGCCAGCAGGGGCTGTTCCGATGGCTGGGACTGGGCGAACGGGTGGATGCCGCCAGCGTGTTGCGCGCGCTGGCGGCCGCGATGGCGCTGGCGATGATGCCGCTGGCCCTGTGGTGGCGGAGGAGGCCGGCGGCGGAGCCGCTGCCCGCAGGCTGGGAGGCATTGCGCAGGCGGCTGGAGAAGAGGGGCATCGCGGCGCCGCGCGCGCAGGGGCCGCTGGAGCGGCTGAAGGCGGCGCGCGGGCTGCCGCGCGACGATTTCAATCGCCTGAAAGCGTTGGTCGATGAATATATCGAACTGCGTTATCGGCGAACCGTTGCCGACGGCGCGCGCGAAAAACGGTGGCTGAGGCGGGCGCGGCGCTGGAAATGACAAAGCCCGGCGGGAGGCCGGGCCGGGGCTGCGTCTGGCGGACTTCAGAGCAGGAAGTCGCGGGAGATGCCTTTGCGGCGCAAGATGCGGCGCAGCTGCTCCAAGCCTTCGATCTGAATCTGGCGCACGCGTTCGCGGGTCAGGTTCAGCGAGGCGGCCAGCTCCTCCAGCGTGCAGATCTCGTAGCCGTTGAGGCCGTAGCGGCGCTCGATCACCAGCCGCTGCTTCTCGTTCAGCTGGCTCAGCCAGTCGTGGACGAACATCTCCAGCTGGCTGTTGTGCAGCTGCAGCTCAGGCTCCTCGTGCTGCTCGTCGGGAATGGACTCGCCGATCGACAGCATCGGATCGATGTCCAGCGGCGCGTCCAGCGAGGCCATGCGCTCGTTGAGGTTCAGCACCTTGCGCACGTCCTCCACCGGCTTGCCGACCAAGTGGGCGATCTCCTCCACGCTGGGTTCGCGGCCGATCTGGCTTTCCAGGTGGCGCGAGGCGCGCAGGTAGACGTTCAGCTCCTTGATCACGTGCACCGGCAGGCGGATGGTGCGGGACTGGTTCATGATCGCACGCTCTATGCTCTGGCGTATCCACCAGGTGGCATAGGTGGAGAAGCGGAAGCCGCGTTCGGGATCGAACTTCTCCAGCGCGTGCATCAGGCCGATATTGCCTTCCTCTATCAGGTCGAGCAGGGCCAGCCCGCGGTTGATGTAGTGCTTGGCGATGTTCACCACCAGCCGAAGATTGTGCTCGATCATCTTCTGCCGGGCTTCGAACTCGCCGGCCACCACCCGCCTGGCCAGCGCCAGTTCTTCCTGCGGCGTCAAGAGCGCGTTGTTGCCGATGTCGTTCAGATAGATCTGGGTGACGTCGGCTACCACGTCCTCGAAGACTGCTGGGCTTTCGGCGCTTTCCTCTGCCTCGGCTTCGGCTGCGTTTTCTTCGCCATTGTCTTCGTCAAGAATGTCATCCTCGTCGAGGATGTCTATTTCGTTGCTCATCTCTCTACCCCCGTCGCTGTCTTGTCCCGACGGGGGTGGGTGGCCACGCCCGGTCAGGACTTGTGTTCAAGATACTGCATCGGGTCCACCGGCTTGCCGAAGCGGCGGATCTCGAAATGCAGCTTGACTTGGTCGGCATCGGAATTGCCCATTTCGGCAATCTTCTGCCCTTTCTTGACAGACTGTCCTTCCTTGACCAGCAACTGGCTGTTGTGCGCGTATGCGGACAGGAAGGTCTTGTTATGTTTGATGATGATCAGCTTGCCGTAACCCCTCAGTCCGGCGCCGCTGTACACCACTTTGCCGTCGCCGGCCGCCAGCACCGGCTGGCCCATCCGGCCAGTAATCTCGATGCCCTTGTTGCTGTCCGAATATCCCTTGGTCATCTTGCCTTCGGTAGGCCAGGCCCAGGGCACCGCGTCTTCTTCCTGCTTGGCGCTGGGTGCGCTGGCTTCCTTGGCCGGTACCGGGGCCTGCGCGACGACTGCGCTGGCTTCCGGCTTCTTCGCCGGCGGCGTGGCAACCGCGGGAGCGGATGTTTGAGCGTTGTTGTTGTTGGCTGCGCGTCCCTCGCTCTGGGCCGGCAGATTCTTCACCGCTTCGCTGCTGTACGGCAGCTTCAACGCCTTCGGATAAGCCTTGACGCTGGAGCCGCCGGCATTCTTCGCCGTCTCGCCCGCCGCCACGATCGGCGCGGCTGACGGCTTGTCCGCCGCGGGGCTTGCCGCGCCTCCGCCCGGAGGAGACAAGCGCAGCACCTGGCCGACCTTGATGCTGTTGTCGGGCAGATTGTTCCATGCCGCCACGTCCTTGTACTTCAGCCCGTGGTTCAGGGAAATCCGGAACAGGTTGTCGCCGGGTTTCACCACGTAAGTGTTGCCGTTTTCAGCCGCCGCGTCATCCGCCACCGGCTGGACTTTCAGACTGCCCTGGTCCCGATAGGGGGCGGCCACGGTGGCGTCGTGCGGGGCGGACGGCGTTTCAACCTTGGCCGGAGCCGCCTGGGCGACCCGCGCCGGCGCGGCGCTTTCCACCGGAGCCGCCTGTTGCACCATGCTGCTGCAACCGGCCAAACCGGCCGCTATTGCGGCGACTAATATATGCGCATACCTGCAATGCATTTTTAGCATGTTTTTTTTGTTCAAATGTTGAATAAGTGTTTTGATTGATTGTCTGACAGATCAAGTGTTGCGTTTTTGCAGTCTTAACTGCGTCCGTTCAGCAGCGGAACAAACTTGACCGGGTCGAGCCGGGTCTTTTGCAGGCCTTGAGCTGTTTTTTCCAGCAGCCACAGGTGCTGCTCGGCCTCGCCCAGCGGCAGCACCATGCGGCCGCCGTCGGCCAGCTGGTCCACCAGCGGCGCCGGCACCGCCCGCGCGGCCGCGGTGATGATGATGCCGTCGAAGGGCGCGGCTTCGGGCAGGCCGGCATTGCCGTCTCCGTGCACCAGCCGGGCATGGACCAGCTTGGCGGCGCGCAGATTGCGTCTTGCTTGGTCAAGAATCGCGCCCAGTCGTTCAATCGAATAGACCTCGGCGCCGGTCTTCAGCAGCACCGCCGTCTGGTAGCCGCAGCCGGTGCCGACCTCCAGTATCTTGCCGGGCTGCCGGCCCTGGATCAGCAGCTCGGTCATCCGCGCCACGGTCAGCGGCTGGGAGATGGTCTGGCCGTGGCCGATGGGCAGCGACACGTCGTCGTAGGCGCGGGTGGCCAGCGCCTGGTCGACGAACAGATGGCGCGGCACCTCGTGCATCGCCGACAGCACCCGCTCGTCGCTGATGCCGTGCTGGCGCAGGCGGTCGCTCATGCGGCGGCGGGTGCGCTCGGACAGCATGCCGTAGGCCTGGGCGTTCGGGGTCAGCGGTGCAGCCATGTGGAAATCCTGTCCAGTTGCCCGTAGGCGGTCAGATCCAGCATCAGCGGCGTGACGGACACCTGTTTGGACGCGACGCAGCCGAAGTCGGTGCCGGCGCCGGCATCCTGCACCGCGCCGACCGGTCCTACCCAGTATATCGTCTCGCCGCGGGGATTCTGTGATTTGATGACCGGCTGGGCGGCATGGCGGCGGCCCAGGCGGGTGACCTGGATGGAACCCAGTTCCTCCGGCGGCAAGTCGGGAACGTTGACGTTGAGCAGGACCGGCTGTTGGAACGGATCTGCCTGGCAGCGCTCCACCAACTGCTCCACCACTTTGCCGGCGCTGGCGAAATGCTTGCCGCTGTGGCCGGCCATCGAGACGGCGATGGAGGGAATGCCCAGCATGAAGCCCTCGGTGGCGGCGGCGACGGTGCCGGAATACAGCGTATCGTCGCCCATGTTCGGGCCGTGGTTGATGCCGGTGAAGATCATGTCCGGCTTGAAATCGAGGAAGCCGGTGACCGCTAGGTGGACGCAGTCGGTCGGGGTGCCGTTGACGTAATGGAAGCCGTTGGCAGCCTTGCGCACCGTCAGCGGGCGGTCCAGCGTCAGCGAGTTGCTGGCGCCGCTGCGGTCGCGCTCAGGCGCCACCACCGCCACTTCGCCGTAGCGCTGCAGCGTCTGGGCCAGCATGGCCAGTCCAGGCGCGAAATAACCGTCGTCGTTGCTGAGCAGAAACTTCATACTGTCTTTCCGTGTTTATCGCCCGATTGTAGCGCCGCCAGCATGACGGCGGATAGCGCGGCGTGGGCGCGGGGAGCGTAAAAAAACCCGCGGAAGGCGGGTTTGTCTAGCCTGTTCAGGCGTAGTAGCGTTTGCTGAATTCCAGCATCCGTTCGATGGGCACGCGCGCGGCGTCCATCTGTTCCGGGCTCAGGTAGTCGATGGCCAGGCCTTCTCCCTGCTGCGCGCGCTTCACCGCCTCGATGGTGTTCATCTTCATGTAAGGACAGGAGTTGCACTGGCAGCCGGCGTAAATCGGCGCCTGGCGCAGGTCTAGGTCGGGACGGGCCAGGCCCATGTTGTACAGGATGCCGTCCTCGGTGGCGACGAAGATCACCGCCTTGGCGCCGCCCTGGTAGGCCTTCACCCAGTTCAGCATGCCGGAGGTGGAGCCGACGTAATCGGCTTTCTTCAGCACCGGCAGCGGGCTTTCCGGGTGGGCGATCAGGTATTTCTCGCCGGGGACGGCCTCGAAAGCCTCGTTCAGCGCGGCCTCGTTGAACTTGTCGTGCACTTCGCACACCGCCGACCACAGCGGCATGTCGTAGCCGTACTGGTCGTTCAGGTAGCCGCCCATATTGCGGTCAGGCGAGAAGATCACCTGCTTACCTTCGGCGTACAGGTGGGCGATGATGTCGTCCACGTTGCGGCTGGTGACGATCCAGTCCGACACCGCTTTGTGTTCGGCGCTGGAGTTGATGTAGGACACGTGCACGTGGTCAGGATAGCGCTTGCGCCACAAGGTCAGTTCGGCGACGTCGGTCTGGGTCACCAGCGAGCAGGTGGAGCCTGCGTCCGGCAGGATCACCGTGGCTTCGGGGTTGAGGATCTTCGCGGTCTCGGCCATGAAGCGCACCCCGGCGAACACGATGATGTCGGCCTGGGCCTCCTTGGCGTACAAGGACAGTTCCAGGCTGTCTCCCACCTTGTCGGCCATCTGCTGGATTTCCGGCTGGGTGTAATAATGAGCGAGGGTGACGACGCGTTTCGTCATGGTGTTTCGGCTCCTGCCAGACCGGGAGAAGGGCCCCGGCCGGTTGAATGCTGCGGCGCAATAAACGTTTGTTGCGAAACTGTAAAGGTTAGCAATATTGTAAAGCTTGCGCCACTGGCTGGGTATCGCACTGGGTTAATTTCACCGGGCGCCGTGGCTGAAATGCATCTGTCAGTGGTTTGTCGGAGGTCAAAATGACGCCTGGTTTCCATCTGCATGATGAGGACGGCGTGGATCACGCCCACGACGACGATCACGACGCCAACCACTCGCATCTGCACCGCCACGGCGGTCCGGAGGGCGGAGACGGCCGGCGGCTGAGCAGCCGCGCGCTGGCCAAGGTGTTGGCGTTGACTTGCGGCTTCGCGCTGGTGGAGGCGCTGGGAGGCTGGTGGAGCGGCTCGCTGGCGCTGTTGTCCGACGCCGGCCACATGTTGACCGATTCGCTGTCGCTGCTGCTGGCGCTGTGGGCGGCCCGCATCGGCAGCCGGCCGGCCACCGACCGGCTGTCGTTCGGCCATGGCCGGGCCGAGGTGCTGGGCGCGCTGCTGAACAGCCTGCTGCTGTTCGGGCTGTCGGTCTTCATCGTCGCGGAGGCTGCGGAGCGGCTGCTGCGGCCGCAGGCGGTGAACGGGATGGGCGTGATGCTGATCGCCGCGATCGGCCTGGCGGTCAATGTGCTGGCGGCCTGGGTGCTCAGCCGCGGCGCGCATTCGCTGAACAGCCGGGCGGCGCTGTTGCATGTGCTGGGCGATTTGTTCGGCTCGGTGGCCGCCATCGCGTCCGGCGTGATCATCTACCTCACCGGCTGGACGGCGGCGGACCCATTGCTGTCCATCCTGGTGGCGTTGCTGCTGCTGGCGGCGGCCTGGCGCCTGATCCGCCAGGCGGTGATCGTGTTGATGGAGGGCGTGCCGGCGCATTTGGACTACAACCGCATCGGCGAGGCGCTGTCGGGCATCGCCGGCGTCCGCTCGGTCCATGATCTGCACGTGTGGACGATGTCGGCCGAGCGGGCGGCGCTGTCCGCCCATGTGCGCATCGCCGCGCCGCAGGACTGGCCGCGCATCCTGGCCGCATGCCAGCTGATGCTGTCGCGCGAATTTTGCATAGATCACGTAACCTTGCAGGCGGAATGGCCGGCATCCGCGCCCGCCGGCAAGCCGGTACCGATAGATATCATCTCCGAGGACAAGCACCCATGAGGCCGCATTACCTGACCCCGCTGTTTTCCCCGCGCACCGTGGCCGTGGTCGGCGCCAGCGACCGGACGGGCTCGATCGGCCAGGCGGTGTTTGCCAATCTGCTGGCCAGCTCCTTCCAGGGCAAGCTGTTCCCGGTCAATCTCAATCACAAGGTGGTGGGCGGCCTGCCGGCGGTGGCCTCGGTGCGGCAGATCGAGGAGCCGGTGGACCTGGCGGTGGTGGTGACGGCGATCCGCTCTCTGCCGGCCGTGATCAAGGATTGCGGCAAGAAGGGCGTCAAGGCGGTGCTGCTGGCCAAGGAGTTTTCCGACAGCGAGCAGCTGGAGCAGGAGCTGATCAACGAGGCCCTGTCCATCGCCCGCCATTTCGGCATCCGCATCCTCGGCCCCAACGTGTTGGGCCTGATGCGCCCGGTGGCCGGCTTCAACGCCAGCAATTACAACGGCAAGGTGCGGCCGGGCAATCTGGCGCTGGTGTCGGAGTCGTCGGCCTTGTGCGCGGCGATGCTGGACTGGGCCGACAGCAAGGAGATCGGCTTTTCCAGCGTGGTGCCGCTGGGCGGGGCGCTGGACGTCGGCTTCGGCGAAATTCTCGATTACCTGGTGGCGGATAACGCCACCCAGGGCATTCTGTTGCATGTTCACCACATCCACGACGCCCGCCGCTTCATGTCGGCGCTGCGCGCCGCGGCCCGCACCAAACCGGTGGTGGTGATCAAGTCCGGCCGCTTCGAAAACGACGCCAGCGGCCTGACCCACGCCAGCAATCTGGTGGCCAGCGGCGACGCCTTCGACGCCGCGCTGGCGCGCGCCGGCGTGCTGCGGGTGTCGTCCATCGCCCAGCTGTTCACCGCCGCCAAGGTGTTGGCCGCCAATTACCGCGTCGGCGGCCGGCGGCTGGCCATCGTCACCAACGGCTTCGGCCCCGGCATGCTGGCCGCCGACAGCGCCGTCGACTACGGCGTGGAACTGGCCAAGCTGAGCGACGGCACGGTCAAGCTGCTGGACAGCGTGCTGCCGCGCAATTGGTCGCACGGCAATCCGCTGGACATCATCGGCGACGCCAGCCCGATGCGCTTCCGCACCGCGGTCAAGGCCTGCGTCGACGATCCCGGCGTGGACGGCGTGATGGTGATCTTCACGCCGCAGGCCGGCACCGACCACCTGACCACCGCGCAGCTGATGATAGGCCTGCAGCGCGAGACCACCAAGCCGCTGTTCCTGTCCTGGCTGGGCGACGCCAAGGTGTCGGAAAGCCGCGAGCTGTTCTCCAAGGCCAAGTGCGCCCACTTCCGCGCGCCGGAATACGGCATCGAGGTGTTCCGCCATCTGGCCGACTACCAGCGCAACCAGCAACTGCTGTTGCAGACGCCGGGGCCGCTGGAGGGGCTGCGGAACGATCCGGACGTCAACACCGCGCGCAAGGTGATGGACGCGGCGCTGGCCGAAGGCCGCACCGTGCTGTCGGAGCGGGAGTCAAAGCAGGTGCTGGCGGCCTTCCATATCCCGGTCAATCCGACCACGCTGGCCCGCACCGCCGACCAGGCGGTCAAGCAGGCAGCCAAGATCGGCTATCCGGTGGTGCTGAAGATCGATTCGCCGGACATCATCTACAAGTCCGACGTCGGCGGGGTTGAGCTCAATATCAGCAATGAGGAGACGCTGCGCGCCGCCTTCGACGCCATCATCGCCCGTACCCGCCAGGCGCGGCCGGATGCCCGCGTCGACGGCGTGTCGGTGCAGCCGATGCGCAAGCGCCGCTTCGCGCGCGAGCTGATGGTGGGCGTGGCGCGCGACGCCGGCCTCGGTCCGGTGATCGCCTTCGGCGCCGGCGGCATCGCGGTGGAGGTGATGCGCGACCTGGCGCTGTCGCTGCCGCCGCTGAACGGCTACCTGGTGGACAGCATGATAGGGCAAACCCGCATCGGCCAATTGCTGGGGCCGTTCAAGAACCTGCCGCCGGTGGACGTGGACGAGCTGCGCCACGTGCTGCTGCAGGTATCGGAGATGGTGTGCGAGCTGCCGCAACTGCGGGAGATGGACATCAATCCGCTGGTGGCTGACGAGCAGGGCGTGATCGCGCTGGATGCGCGCATCTTCGTCGGCCCGGCGCGCGCGGACCAGAAACGCTACGGCCACATGGCCATCATGCCTTATCCCACTCATATGGTGGTGTGCGCCAAGCTGCGCGACGGCACGCCGGTGATGATACGGCCGATCCGGCCCGAGGACGCGGACATGCAGCAGGCCTTCGTCCGCAACCTGTCGGAGGAGAGCCGCTACAACCGCTACCTTTCCAGCATCAAGCAGCTGTCGCAAAGCATGCTGGTCCGCTTCACCCAGCTGGACTACGACCGCGAGATGGCGCTGGCGATGACGCGCGAAGGCGATGGCGGCGAGGAGATGCTGGCGGTCGCGCGCTTCATCACCGATCCGGACAACGAGGCCTGCGAGTTCGCGCTGGAAGTGGCCGACGACTGGCAGGGGCGCGGCATCGGCACCTTGCTGCTGCAGGCCTTGTTCGACGCGGCGCGCGAACAAGGGCTGAAGCTGATGCGCGGCGAAGTCCTGGCCGGCAACAAGGGCATGCTGAAACTGATGCATAAACTGGGATTTAGCGTCGAGCCGCACCCCGAGGATAGGGCGCTGACGCTGGTGCTGAAGACGCTGTAAGCGGGCGCTTCGGGACGGTCTTGCATTAAGCGCTTGCAAGATAAGGGAAATCTGCCATAAAATCGTGGGCTTTTCTATATCCCGTTTTTTTCAAGGACAATCGACAATGGTAGTGATTCGTCTGGCCCGCGGCGGCGCCAAGAACCGTCCGTTCTACAACATCGTGGTGACCGATTCCCGCAACCGTCGTGACGGTCGCTTCATCGAGCGCGTTGGCTTCTACAACCCGGTAGCCAACGAGAAGCAAGAGCGCGTCCGCTTCACCATGGACCGTCTGAACTACTGGGTCGGCGTTGGCGCACAGCTGTCCGACTCCGTTGCCAAGCTGCTGAAAGAGCAGAAAGTCGTAGCCGCTTAATCCGGCTATCCGACATCAAGACGGAATTGGGCGCATGCGCGACGAAGATCTCGTAGTAATGGGCTTTGTGCGCGGCGCCTTCGGTATCAAGGGCTGGGTGAAAATCCACGCCGATACCGAATACGCTGACGGCCTGTTCGATTACCCGGTCTGGTGGCTGGGCAAGAACGGCAGCTGGAAGCCGTATACATTTGAGAACGGCGCTGTCCAGCCCAAGGCGCTCGCCGCCAAGCTGGAAGGCGTCGAAGGCAGAGATGCCGCCGAGTTGTTGCGCGGTTCGCAGATCGCGGTTCCGCGCAGCGAACTGCCGGCCCCCGCCGATGACGAGTACTACTGGAACGACCTGATGGGTCTGGCCGTGGTCAATCAGCAGGGCGAAACGCTTGGCAAGGTGGACAATCTGCTCGAAACCGGCGCCAACGACGTGCTGGTGGTGAAGGGCGACGATGGCCAGCAGCGGCTGATTCCGTTCGTGGAACAGTATGTGCTGGACGTGGTGCCGGCCGAAGGCCGCATCCTGGTGGACTGGGGTCTGGATTACTGATGCAGATCGACGCGGTGACGCTGTTCCCGGAGATGTTCGATTCGATTGCCCGCTTTGGCGTCAGCCAGCGGGCGCTTGACTTGGGGCTCTGGCATTTCAAAGCCTGGAATCCGCGCGACTTCACCCACGACAATTATCGTCGGGTGGACGACCGGCCTTATGGCGGCGGTCCCGGCATGGTGATGCAGATCGAGCCGCTGGAGCAGGCGATAGACGCCGCGCGCGCGCGCCAGCGCGAAGCCGGCGTCGAAGCCAGCCACGTGGTCTACCTGTCGCCGCAAGGCGTCAGGCTCAGCCACGCCAAGGCGGCGGAGCTGTCGCAACGGCAAGGCCTGATCCTGCTGTGCGGCCGCTACGAAGGCATAGACGAGCGGCTGATCGCCACCCAGGTCGATGAGGAAATCTCGATCGGCGATTACGTGCTGTCGGGCGGCGAATTGCCGGCGATGGTGCTGGCCGACGCGGTGGTCCGGCTGCTGCCGGGCGTATTGAATGACGCCCAATCGGCGTACGAAGACTCATTTGTGGACGGTCTCCTGGACTGCCCGCATTACACCCGACCCGAAGAGTATCGAGGCATGCGGGTGCCGGACGTGCTGTTGTCCGGTAATCATGCCCTGATCGCCAAATGGCGGCTCAAGCAATCGCTGGGGCGGACGTGGAAACGTCGGCCCGAGCTGCTGCAAGACCGCGTTTTGACAAAACAGGAATCTCGGCTGCTGGCGGAGTACCAGCAGGAACAAGATATCCGTAAAAAACCGGAGTAAAACATGGATCTGATCCAGAAACTCGAGCAAGAAGAAATCGCACGCCTGGGCAAGACCCTGCCGGCATTCGCCCCGGGCGATACCGTCGTGGTTCAAGTCAAGGTAAAGGAAGGCAACCGCGAGCGTCTGCAGGCTTACGAAGGCGTTGTGATCGCCAAGCGTAACCGCGGCCTGAACAGCGCGTTCACCGTGCGCAAGATGTCCGCCGGCGAAGGCGTTGAGCGTACCTTCCAGACCTACTCCCCGCTGGTGGCTTCCGTTGAAGTGAAGCGCCGCGGCGACGTGCGTCGCGCCAAGCTGTACTACCTGCGTGGTCGTACCGGCAAGTCCGCACGCATCAAAGAAAAGCTGCCGGCCCGCAAGCAGGGTTAATCCTGCCGGCGACAGCCGCTATCATCAAAGCGCAAGGCCTGGCCTTGCGCTTTTTTTATTGGGGGAAGGGAAATGGACTATCGGGTGGTGATCGCGGCGCCGTTCGGGCGCTTGGGCGTGCGCAGCGAAGCCGGCGCGTTGCGCGAGCTGCGTTTCCTGCCGGCGGACGCGGTCTTGCGTCCGCCTGAGCCGGGCAGCCTGGAAGCGGAGGTGGCGAGGCAGCTGGACGCCTATTACGCCGATCCGCGCCATGTCTTCACCGTGCCGTGGCGGCTGGACGGCACGCCGTACCAACTGCGGGTGTGGGAGCGGATTTCGGCGATCCCCTGCGGCCAAACCCGTCGCTACCTGGATCTATCCCGGGACCTGTCGTCGTCGCCGCGCGCGGTGGGCGGCGCTTGCGGCCGCAACCCCATCCCCGTCATCGTGCCCTGCCACCGTGTTGTGGCGAGCGCCGGCCTAGGCGGCTTCAACCAGTCTACCGGCGACGAGACGCTGGACATCAAGAAATGGCTGCTGCGGCATGAGCTCGGATAAGGACAGCATCGACGGCTTCCTCGACCAGCTGTGGCTGGAGGACGGACTGTCGCAGAACACGCTGGCCGCCTACCGGCGCGATTTGTCCAAGCTGGCCGCCAGGCTGGCCGAGCAGGGCGCGACGCTGGAGGCGGCCGGGCCGGCGGATCTCGAGCGGGCGCTGCTGGCCGGCGTGGCCAGCGAGAAGCCGGCCACCCGCGCGCGGCTGATTTCGGCCCTGCGCCGCTATTGCCAGCACCTGCTGCGCAGCGGCATCCGCTCCGACGATCCCAGCGCCAGGCTGGCGTCGCCCAAACGCGGGCAGCGTCTGCCCAAATCGCTGTCCGAGGTCGACGTCGAAGCGCTGCTGGACGCGCCGGATACGGAGACGCCGCTCGGCCTGCGGGACCGGGCGATGCTGGAGGTGTTGTACGCCAGCGGCCTGCGGGTGTCGGAACTGGTGGGCATGACGCTGAACCAACTGAACCTGCTGGATGGCGTGGTGAAGACGATGGGCAAGGGCAGCAAGGAGCGGCTGGTGCCGCTCGGCGAAATCGCTCAGGACTGGTTGCTGCGCTACCTGAAGGAGGCGCGGCCGCTGTTGCTGGCCGGGCGCCCGTGCGACGCGGTGTTCGTCACCCAGCGCAAGGCCGGAATGACGCGCCAGATGGCCTGGCACCTGATTTCGCAATACGCCAGCCGCCAGGGCCTGTCCAAGGTCAGTCCGCACGTTCTGCGCCACGCTTTCGCCACCCATCTGGTCAACCACGGCGCCGACCTGCGGGTGGTGCAGCTGCTGCTGGGCCATTCCGACATCTCCACCACCCAGATTTACACCCACGTCGCGCGGGAGCGGCTGAAGCAGCTGCACGCGCGCCACCATCCGCGCGGCTGAGGCCGGATTTTCTTTCCTCGGCGTGGGAAATAAAAAGACCCGGCATGGCCGGGTCTTCTGTTGCGGGCAGGTTGATCGCGATCAGACGGGTTCCGCCGCCAGCGCGCTCTGGTCGAACAACAGCTCCACCTTGTCGTCGGCCACGGTGATGGTGACTTCGCCGCCAGCCACCAGCCGGCCGAACAGCAGCTCGTCGGCCAACGCCTTGCGCAGCGTGTCCTGGATCAGTCGGGCCATCGGACGCGCGCCCATCAGCGGGTCGAAGCCGTTCTTCGCCAGGTAGCGGCGCAGCTCGTCGGTGAAGTGGATGTCGACGTGCTTCTCCGACAGTTGCTGTTCCAGCTGCATCAGGAACTTGTCCACCACCTGCAGGATGATCTGCTCGTCCAGCACGCCGAACGGGATGATGGCATCCAGACGGTTGCGGAACTCGGGGCTGAACAGCCGCTTGATGTCGCCCATCTCGTCGCCGGCGGCCTTGGTCTGGGTAAAGCCCAGCGAAGGCTTGGACAACGATTCGGCGCCGGCATTGGTGGTCATGATCAGCACCACGTTGCGGAAATCCGCCTTGCGGCCGTTGTTGTCGGTCAGCGTGCCGTGGTCCATCACCTGCAACAGCACGTTGTAGATGTCCGGATGCGCTTTTTCGATCTCGTCCAGCAGCACCACCGCGTACGGATGCTTGTTGATGGCCTCGGTCAACTGGCCGCCCTGTTCGAAGCCGACATAGCCCGGAGGCGCGCCGATCAGCCGCGACACCGCGTGGCGTTCCATGTACTCGGACATGTCGAAGCGGATGAGCTCGACGCCGAGGATGTAGGCCAGCTGGCGCGCCAGCTCGGTCTTGCCGACGCCGGTGGGGCCGGAGAACAGGAACGATCCGATCGGCTTCTGCGGGTTGCCAAGGCCGGAGCGGGTCATCTTGATCGCGCTGGCCAGGCCTTCGATCGCTTTCTCCTGGCCGAACACCACGTTCTTCAGATCGCGCTCAAGGTTCTTCAGCACGTTCTTGTCGTCGCTGGAGACCGTCTTCGGCGGAATGCGGGCGATCTTGGCGACGATCTCTTCGATCTCCGACTTGTTGATCACCTTCTTCTGCCGCGACTTGGGCAGGATCTTCTGCGCGGCGCCGGCCTCGTCGATCACGTCGATGGCCTTGTCCGGCAGGTGGCGGTCGTTGATGTAGCGCGCCGACAGCTCCGCCGCGGTGGACAGCGCCGATTGCGTGTACTTGACGCCGTGGTGGGCTTCGAAGCGCGACTTCAGGCCCTTCAGGATTTCCACCGTCTGTTGCACCGTCGGCTCGGTGACGTCTATCTTCTGGAAACGGCGGGACAGCGCGTTGTCCTTCTCGAAGATGCCGCGATACTCGTTGTACGTGGTCGCGCCTATGCAGCGCAGGCTGCCGTTGGACAGCGCCGGCTTCAGCAGGTTGGACGCGTCCAGCGTGCCGCCAGACGCCGCGCCGGCGCCGATCAGCGTGTGGATCTCGTCGATGAACAGGATCGCGTTGGTGTCCTCGGTCAGTTGCTTGATCACCGCCTTCAGCCGCTGCTCGAAATCGCCGCGGTACTTGGTGCCGGCCAGCAGGGCGCCCATGTCCAGCGCGTAAACGGTGGATTTGGACAGGATCTCCGGCACCTCGCCGCCGACGATGCGGCGCGCCAGGCCTTCGGCGATGGCGGTCTTGCCGACCCCGGCTTCGCCGACCAGCAGCGGATTGTTCTTGCGGCGGCGGCACAGGATCTGCACCGTGCGCTCAAGCTCGTGCTCGCGGCCGATCAAGGGATCGATCTTGCCGTCGCGGGCCATCTGGTTGAGGTTCTGGGTGTAGTTTTCCAGCGCCCCTCCAGGCCCGGTGGCCTGCTCCTCGCCGTCAGCGTCGTTGTTGCCGCTGTCGCGCGGCTCCTGCGGCGGCTGCTGCGACCGCTGCTTGGTGATGCCGTGCGAGATGAAGTTGACGACGTCCAGCCGCGAGATGCCTTGCTGGTGCAGGTAGTACACCGCGTGCGAATCCTTCTCGCCGAAGATGGCGACCAGAATGTTGGCGCCGGACACTTCCTTCTTGCCCGACGACTGCACGTGCAGGATCGCGCGCTGGATCACGCGTTGGAATCCAAGCGTCGGCTGGGTTTCGACTTCCGCCTCGCCGGGCACGGTGGGAGTGTGCTCATCGATGAAGTCGGTCAGCTGCTTCTTGAGTTGGTCGATATTGGCGCCGCAGGCCCGCAAGACTTCTGCGGCCGACGGGTTGTCGGTCATCGCGAGCAGCAAATGCTCCACGCTGATGAACTCGTGGCGCTTGCGCCGTGCGTCCATGAACGCCATGTGCAGGCTTACTTCAAGCTCCTGGGCAATCATCAGTTTTCCTCCATTACGCACTGAAGCGGATGCTGATGCGCTTTCGCATATTGCAACACCTGCTCGACCTTCGTTGCAGCCACGTCTTTGGTATAAACGCCACACACGCCGTGACCTTGCGTGTGGACTTGCAGCATGATCTGGGTGGCCTTCTCTCTGTTCATGTAGAAGAACTGTTGGAGAACCTGCACCACGAAGTCCATTGGGGTAAAATCATCGTTCAATAACAACACCTTATACATCGGGGGTGGGTTTTCCCTAACCCGTGACGCCTCAAGCTGGGCATCGTCTTTGACCGAGGTGGACATGTCGACTTTCACTGAAACGGTGCCTCACTTCAATTTTGGTTCCCCCAGACTTTTTTTCAAGGGGGCTCTCAAGATCGCAATCACTTGACGCCGTCGCCGTGCTTGCGTAGAAATGCAGCTGGTGCTTGGCTTAACTGTTTGGCATTTTGCAGCACAGCATTTTGTCAAACTCTATTAAGCTCTAAGTTGGTCGGCTTCACCAGCCTTTTTTTCGCAAGGAAGTTAAATGGCATTTGGTACCGTGAAGTGGTTCAATGACGCAAAAGGCTTCGGCTTTATTACCCCGGACGAAGGTGGCGAGGATCTGTTCGCCCATTTCTCGGCCATCAACATGCAAGGCTTCAAGACCCTGAAAGAGGGTCAGCGTGTGAGCTTTGAAGTGGTGTCCGGCCCGAAAGGTAAGCAAGCGTCCAATATTCAGAACGCGTAAGTCAGTTCTGGATTCAGTCCCGCCGCGTGGTGGGCTGCAAGGCATATTTCAAAGCCCGCCTATGGCGGGCTTTTCATTTTCGTGGCGGCCTACTTGGCTGGCGCACGCGAAATATAGACCAATGACGCCGGCGCGGCGGGAATGTCGCGCAGGCTGCCGTGATGGCTGAAGCCCTGCCGCTGCAATACTCGGATCGAGGGCAGATTGGCCGGACGGACCTTGGCGAACACGGCAGGCGCGACCAGGGCCTCGAACGCGCAGCGCAGCGCTTGCCGGGCCATTTCGCTGGCCAATCCCCGCCCCCAGGCTGAAGGCGCGAAGCGATAGCCCAGGCTCAGCCTGTCTTGCCCGCCGTAGTCGCTGTAGTTGAGACCGCCAAAGCCGATGATCCTATTCGGCTCTTCTTTGTCGGCGACTGCCCAGCGGCCGAAACCATGCCGCTCCCACTCTTCCGTCCAGCCGGCCAGCGTCATGCGGGCATGCTCGGGAGAAGGGTAGGGGCCATGCGGGTTGTAGCGGTTGGTTTCGGGATCGCCGAAGATCGCGTACAGCGCTTCGGCGTCGCCGGCGCCGACGGCGCGCAGCAGCAGTCGTTCGGTCTGGATATGCCGCATGTCTTTCTCTTTTTTCCGTCGAATGGGAGTGAGTCCATTGTCGGAGGCTGAGAGCTATCATGTAACGCGTTGGCTAAAATATTTGCCATGGATTTTTATTATGTCTGTGAGTCTGGATGATCTGGAGTTGCTGCTGGACGTGGCCGAATTGGGCAGTTTCAGCCAGGCGGCTGCGCGCAGAGGCTGGTCGCAGCCGCAGGCCAGCCAGCGAGTCGCTTTGCTGGAGACGCGGCTGGGCGCGAGGCTGTTCAGCCGGCATCGCCGCGGCGCGGAGCCGACTGCGGCCTGCATGGCTTTTCTTCCCGCGGCGCGAGCGGCATTGGACGCGCTGGCCGAGGGACGGGAGCGTTTGGCCGGGGCGGAAGGGCTGCCGAGAGTCCGGGTGGCTTGTCTGCCTTCTTTGGCTGGGGTGGTGTTTGGTCCCTTGCTGGCGAAGCTGGCCGAGGCGCCGCTGGAAATCCGCTGCGATACCGATCATTCGCCCCAAATCCTGCAGCAATTGCTGGGCGGCGAGCTGGATATCGGTTTTGTGTTGCAAGGTCCCGCTGTTTCCGGATTGGAGCTGGAAGCATTGTGCGATTCGCCGATTGTGGCGGTGGCGGCTCCTTCCCACCCGTTGGCGGGTGTGGGACGGGAACTACCGCTTGGCCGATTGGCGGAATATCCGTTGGCGCCGCAGAACTGGGGAAACGGCGCCGAGGAACTGGTTCGCCGTCTGAGGCGGCTGCGCGCGGCGAGCAGGCCCATCCATCTGCCGCAACCGGCCTCGGCCGCGCGCGATCTGGCCCTCTGGCACGGTTATGTGGCCTTCGTGCCGCGCCTGGCGGTGAGGCAGGAGCTGGAGTGGGGCGCGCTGCGGGAATTGCCGTTGCAGGAGCCGGAACTGGGCCATTGGCGGCTGATGATGGCTTGGCGCGGAGGCAAGCGGCCGGATGCGGCGAAGACGATGACGCTGGAGGCGGCGCGGGCGCTCGCCGGCGATTGGCGTTGATTGGCCGCGAGCGCGGGCATGAAAAAAGCCCCCGACAACCGGGGGCTTGTGGTCTGCGGGCCAGGTTTTAGGCCTGCACGGAGGAGATCGCCGCGTTGAAGGTGGCGCTGGGGCGCATCACCGCAGCGCACTTGGCTGGGTCCGGCAGATAGTAGCCGCCGATATCGGCCGCTTTGCCCTGCACGGCCTTCAGTTCGGCCAGGATCTTCTGCTCGTTGTCGGCCAGTTGCTTGGCGACAGGCGCGAAGCGGGCTTGCAGCTCCTTGTCGTCGGCTTGCGCGGCCAGCGCCTGGGCCCAGTACATCGACAGGTAGAACTGGCTGCCGCGGTTGTCCAGCTCGCCGGTGCGGCGGGACGGGGACTTGTTCTCGTCCAGCAGCTTGCCGGTGGCCAGGTCCAGCGTCTTGGCCAATACTTTGGCCTTGGCGTTGCCGGTCTTGATGCCCAGATCTTCCAGAGACACCGCCAGCGCCAGGAATTCGCCGAGCGAGTCCCAGCGCAGGTGGTTCTCTTCCAGCAACTGTTGCACGTGCTTGGGCGCGGAACCGCCGGCTCCGGTTTCGTACATGCCGCCGCCAGCCATCAGCGGCACGATGGACAGCATCTTGGCCGAGGTGCCCAGCTCCATGATCGGGAACAGGTCGGTCAGGTAGTCGCGCAGGATGTTGCCGGTGACCGAGATGGTATCCAGGCCGCGAGCCACGCGCTCCAGCGTGAAGCGCATCGCGCGAACCTGGGACATGATGTGGATGTCCAGGCCGTTGGTGTCGTAATCCTTCAGGTAGGTTTGCACCTTCTTGATCAGTTCGTTCTCGTGCGGGCGATACGGGTCCAGCCAGAACACCGCCGGCATGCCGGAGTTGCGGGCGCGGGTCACGGCCAGCTTGACCCAGTCGCGGATCGGCGCGTCCTTGACCTGGCACATGCGCCAGATGTCGCCGGCTTCCACGTTTTGGCTCAGCAGCACTTCGCCGGTGGCGAGGTCGACGATGTTGGCGACGCCGTCGGCCTGGATTTCATAGGTCTTGTCGTGCGAGCCGTATTCTTCGGCTTTCTGCGCCATCAGGCCGACGTTGGGCACGGTGCCCATGGTGCGCGGGTCGAAATTGCCGTGCCATTTGCAGAAGTTGATCATCTCCTGGTAGATGCGGGCGAAAGTCGATTCCGGCATCACTGCCTTGCAGTCGTAAGGCTTGCCGTCGGCGCCCCACATCTTGCCGCCGGCGCGGATCATCGCCGGCATCGAGGCGTCCACGATCACGTCGTTCGGCGAGTGGAAGTTGGTGATGCCCTTGGCGGAGTCGACCATCGCCAGGCGTGGACGGTGTTCCTGGCAGGCGTGCAGGTCGCGGATGATCTCTTCGCGCTTGGAGGCAGGCAGGGTTTCGATCTTCTCGTACAGCGTTGCCATGCCGTTGTTGACGTTGACGCCCAGCTCGTCGAACAGCTTGCCGTGCTTCTCGAACGCGTCCTTGTAGTAGATCTTGACGCAGTGGCCGAACACGATGGGGTGAGACACCTTCATCATGGTGGCCTTCACGTGCAGGGAGAACAGGATGCCGGCCTCGCGGCAGTCTTCCATCTCGCGCTCGTAGAATTCGCACAGCGCTTTCTTGCTCATGAACATCGAGTCGATGATTTCGCCGTTCTGCAGCGCCACCTTGGGCTTCAGCACGATGGTCTGGCCGCTCTTGGTCACCAGCTCCATCTTGACGTCGCGCGCCTTGTCCAGCGTGATGGACTTTTCGCCGTGGTAGAAATCGCCGTGGTGCATGTGGGAGACATGAGTCTGCGACCACTGCTTCCATTCGCCCATCGAGTGCGGGTGCTTCTTGGCGTAGTTTTTCACCGCCAGCGGCGCGCGGCGGTCGGAGTTGCCTTCGCGCAGCACCGGGTTGACTGCCGAGCCCAGACACTTGGCGTAGCGGTCCTTGATCGCCTTTTCTTCGTCGTTGGCCGGATTTTCCGGGTAGTCGGGCAGCTTGTAGCCCTTGGACTGCAGTTCCTTGACGCAGGCGGCCAACTGCGCCACCGAGGCGCTGATGTTGGGCAGCTTGATGATGTTGGCTTCCGGCTGCAGCGTCAGCTTGCCCAGTTCGGCCAGGGTATTCGGCGCTTTCTGTTCGTCGGTCAGATAGTCGGGGAATTCGGCCAGCACGCGCGCGGCTACGGAGATGTCGGCGGTATCCACCTGGACGCCGGCCGAGCCCGCGAAGGCCTGAACGATAGGCAGGAAAGAACTGGTGGCCAGCGCCGGCGCTTCGTCGGTGAGGGTGTAGATGATTTTCGATTGTTCTGCTGGCATTACTCTATCTCCATGTTGATCTTGTGACGACAGAACGATTGCGCGAAGAGTTCAACGCTCGGACGACATCCCGGGGAACATCGGAGCGGGCGGCCGGCCTGACGCGGGCGTCTGGCGGCTCTTGGGCAATTTTCAAAAGCGAATTATACCCCTTCTCATCGGCTTGGTTGGCGACGTAACTGAAACTTTTATGCCTGATAACTGGCGGATGGACGTTCGGATGCGAATAAAACGCTTGTTCGAACCGCCGAATGGCGGCGCCCGGCGCATGATATCGATCACGGCGCGCCCCGGGCTTGCTATCATTCGCCTACCTTATGTTTAGCCGTGTCGTCCGCATGCCCCAGCTCATCCTGCTCAACAAGCCTTACGGCGTGATCTGCCAGTTCTCCGAACACCCCACCCATCCTACGCTGAAGTCCTGCGTGGCGCAGTCCGGCGTCTACCCGGCCGGCCGGCTCGACACCGACAGCGAGGGGCTGCTGCTGCTGACCGGCGACGGCGCGCTGCAGCACCGCATCGCGGATCCGCGCTGGAAGCTGCCCAAGACTTATTGGGTGCAGGTAGAGGGAGAGCCTAAGGTCGAGCAGCTGGAAATGCTGCGCCAGGGCGTGGACCTGGGCGATTTCGTCACGCAGCCGGCTCAGGTGAGGCGCATCGACAATCCGGAACTGTGGCCGCGCAATCCTCCGGTGCGTTTTCGCAAGACGGTGCCCGACTGCTGGCTGGAAATCATCATCAGCGAAGGCAAGAACCGCCAGGTGCGGCGAATGACGGCCAAGGCTGGCCTGCCCACGCTGCGCCTGGTGCGGGTGGCGATCGGTCCATGGGCGCTGGATGGATTGCAGCCCGGCGAGGCGCGCGAGATCGAGGTTTCGCTTCAGGATTTGCCGCGGGCGCAGTCCGCCGGCCGCGGCGGGAAGCCGCGGACCAACGCGCCTCAGGCGCAGAGTCGTGCCAAGACGGGAAAAGCCCCTGTCTTCCGTTTCGCGCGCGGCAAGAAGCCTTAAGCCGACGGGGCGGTTTTTTGGCGGGAATGGCTGTTGGCGCAGGGAAGCCTGCGCGGCGCCGACCGCGATTGCCGTGTTTGCCGGACTGAAATGCGGAGCGGGAAAGCTATCGCTTTCCCGCTGGGGTGTTGCGGCGCCGATGCCGCGCGCCGATCTATTTGGGTCACGGACCAAACAGCTAGTGGTTATGATGATCCTCGAAATAAGCGATCGGACCCGCGCTGGTTAGGCCAATATGGAAGTTCGAGCTTTCCGAGAACACTTCGCCGGCGCTTTCGGCGGCCCGTACGAATTCGAACAGCACTTCAACTTCCTTGAACTTGCGCGCCAGGATCAGATTGCCGTCCAGCCAATTTTGGATCTCGTCCGAATGCGGGTGCTGGTTTTCCAGCGAGAGCTGGAAGCCTTCACCGCTGATCAGACTGATTGCCGGCGGCATGCTGATGTCGAACTGGCTCAATTCCTTTTGCGCCAGCTCGGCGAAGCTGGACAGTTCGAGGTTGGCCTTTTCCCGGATATCGGAAAGGGCAATGGACCCGTCGTCCCCGATGTGGCCAAGCAGCTGGCTCAAGCTGGGAATGGCGGAGGTGGTTTCAAACGACATCACTTGCTCCTCTTCTGAACGTTACCATCTAGTAATAATAGGAAACGATTCCTCGAGTGAGCTGGTCAATTGGCCAGTTTTTTGAGCTCGAACAGCAGATCCAGCGCCTGGCGCGGGCTCAACTCATTGGGATCAATTTCGTGTAGACGGTCTACCGCCGGATTAAGTTCCGGTTCGGGAGCCGGCGCCGGAGCGGCGAACAGGTCCGGCTGCACGCGGGCGGCGGACTGGTTTTCCAGGTCGGCCAGGTGACGGCGGGCATCGCGGATCACCTTGCCCGGCACGCCGGCCAGCTGCGCCACCGCCAGGCCGTAGCTTTGGCTGGCCGGGCCGTCTTCGACGTGGTGCAGGAACACGATGCGGTCCTTGTGCTCCACCGCGGACAGGTGCACGTTGGCCACCGCCGGGTATTCGCCGGCCAGCGTGGTCAGCTCGAAATAGTGGGTGGCGAACAGCGTGTAGGCGCGGTTCTTTTCGATCAGCGCGCGGGCGATGGCCCAGGCCAGCGCCAGGCCGTCGAAAGTGGATGTTCCGCGGCCCACCTCGTCCATCAGCACCAGCGAGTGCTCGCTAGCGTTGTTGAGAATGTTGGCGGTCTCGGTCATTTCCACCATGAAGGTGGAGCGGCCGCCCGCCAGGTCGTCAGACGCGCCGATGCGGGTGAAGATGCGGTCGATCGGGCCGATCACCGCCGAGTCTGCCGGCACGAAGCTGCCGACGTGGGCCAACAGCGTGATCAGCGCGTTTTGCCGCATGTAAGTGGATTTACCGCCCATGTTCGGGCCAGTGATCAGCAAGAGTTTGCGTTCGGCCGACAGCTTGGTGTCGTTGGCGATGAAGCGTTCCACCTCGGCCTCCACCACCGGGTGGCGGCCGGCGACGATGTCCAGCCGGGGCTCGGGCACGAATTGCGGCTCGGCGTAGTTGCCGATGGCGGCGCGCTGGGCGAAGGCCGACAGCACGTCCAAGGCGGCGACGGCCTGGGCGATCAGCTTCAGTTCGGCGATGTGCGGCGCCAACTCGTCCAGCAGCGTCTCATACAGCTGCTTTTCCAGCGCCAGCGCGCGGTCCTGCGCGGTCAGCGCCTTGTCCTCGAATTCCTTCAGTTCCGGCGTGATGTAGCGCTCGGCGTTCTTCAGCGTCTGGCGGCGGCGGTAATCGTCCGGCACCTTGTCCGACTGCGCTTTGGACACCTCGATGTAGAAGCCGTGGACGCGGTTGAACTCCACTTTCAGCGTGGTGATGCCGGTGCGCTCCTTCTCGCGCGCTTCCAGCTTGAGCAGAAAGTCGCCGCAATCGGTCTGGATGGCGCGCAGTTCGTCCAGCGTCGGGCTGAAGCCGTCGTTGATCACGCCGCCGTCGCGCAGGAAGGTGGCCGGCTCCGGCAGGATGGCGGCGGCCAGCATCTTTTGCACCGGCGAATCGACCGGCAGCACGCCGGAGAGCTCGTTCAGCAACGCGGAATCCAGCGAGGCCGCCAGCGCCTTGACGCCGGAGAGCGCGGTCAAGGAGTCGCGCAGCGCCGACAGGTCGCGCGGGCGGGCGGAGCGGAGCGCCACCCGCGAGGTGATGCGTTCGATGTCGGATACCTGGTCCAGCTCGGCATGCACGTCCTGGTAGCGCGGCAGCAGCGCGCGCACCGCGCCGTGGCGGCGGGCCAGCTTGCCGTGGTTGCGCATCGGGTGGTGCAGCCAGTGGCCGAGCAGGCGGCTGCCCATGCTGGTGGCGCAGGTGTCGAGCAGGGAGGCCAGCGTCGGCGAGGCTTCGCCGCGTATGGTTTCGGTCAGCTCCAGGTTGCGGCGGGTGGCGGCGTCCATGCGGATCAGCTCGCCGGCTTCCTCCACCGACAGCGCGGCGATGTGGGCCGGGTTCACGCCCTGGGTGGACTTCACGTATTCCAGCAAGGCGCCGGCGGCGCCGACGGCCACCGGCAGCGTGTCGGCGCCGAAGCCGGCCAGGTCGCGGGTGCCGAAGTGGCGGGTCAGCGCCAGCTTGGACGATTCGATGTCGAACTGCCACGGCGGCAGCTTTTTCTTCGGCGTCGAGATGCCTTCGAAGGCGGCCAGGCCGGTGTCGTCCGGGATCACCAGCTCTGCCGGCTTCAGCCGCTCCAGCTCGCTGGAAAGGTCTTCCACATCGGCCTGCATCACCTTGAATTCGCCGCTGGCGAGAGACAGCCAGGCCAGGCCCAGCACGCCCTTGACCATGTTGACCGCCAGCACCAGGTTGTCGCGCTTGTCGTCCAGCAGCGCCGCGTCGGTCAGCGTGCCCGGCGTGACGATGCGCACCACCTTGCGCTCCACCGGCCCCTTGGCCAGCGCGGGGTCGCCGATCTGCTCGGCGATGGCCACCGATTCGCCCATCTTCACCAGCCGCGCCAGGTAGCCTTCGGCGGCGTGGTAGGGGATGCCGGCCATCTTGATCGGCACGCCGGCGCTGGCGCCGCGCGCGGTCAGCGTGATGTCCAACAGCCGCGCCGCTTTTTCCGCATCCTCGTAGAACAGCTCGTAGAAGTCGCCCATGCGGTAGAACAGCAGCTTGTCTGCGTGGTCGCGCTTCAGGGAGAAATATTGGGCCATCATCGGGGTGTGCTGGGGCGTGCTCATCGGGTGTCGGGCTCTGCTCTTGGTCTGTCTGGAAAAATGCGTAACGCCCCGGTGAAGGCGGGGCGTTGGAATCGCCGCCATTCTAACGCGCGGCGGCGGGGGTGTCAGCCGCCGCCGGCTGCGGCAGAATGGCGTCATCGCCATTGGAGAACCCGTCATGTCCGATCTCGACCCGCAATCCACGCTCCGCCGCCTGTTCGACGCCGCCGTCGCCAGCGCGATGCCGGAACGGCTGGCCGATCATTTGCCGCCTCCTCCGATAGGGCGCACCGTGGTTGTCGGCGCCGGCAAGGCCGCAGCGGCGATGGCGCGGGAGTTGGAGCGGGTGTGGCCGGGAGAATGGTCCGGCGTGGTGGCGACGCGCTACGGCCACGCTGTGGCGACCGAACGGATCGCGGTGCTGGAGGCGTCGCACCCGGTGCCCGACGAGGCGGGCGGCGCGGCCGCGCGGCGGATACTGGAAGCAGTGAGCGGGCTGACAGCCGACGATCTGGTGATCTGCCTGCTGTCCGGCGGGGGATCAGCCTTGCTGACCTTGCCGGCCGATGGCGTCAGCCTGGAGGACAAGCAGGAGGTCAGCCGGCAATTGCTGGCCTGCGGCGCCGGCATCGACGAGATGAATACGGTGCGCAAGCATCTATCCGCGATCAAGGGCGGGCGGCTGGCGCTGGCCTGCGCGCCGGCCAGGCTGGTGACGCTGGCGATTTCCGACGTGATCGGCGACGATCCGGCGGTGATCGCCTCCGGGCCGACCGCGGCGGACCCAAGCACCTATGCAGACGCCCGCGCGGTGGTCGCCAAATATGGTTTGACCTTGCCGCCCGCCGCAACGGCATTGCTGGCGGCGGAGCCGGACGAGACGCCCAAGCCCGGCGACGCCAGGCTGTCGCATGCCGAATACCGGCTGATCGCGACGCCGCAGCTGGCCTTGCGGGCGGCGGCGGCCGAGGCGGAGCGGCTGGGCTTGAACGTGCTGCTGCTGGGCGACAGCATAGAGGGCGAAGCGCGCGAGGCGGCCAAGGTCCACGCCGGCATCGCGCGTCAGATCGCAGCGCATGGCTCGCCGGTGGCCAGACCGGCGCTGATCCTGTCCGGCGGCGAAACCACGGTGACCTTGCGCGGCAAGGGCAGGGGCGGGCGCAACAGCGAGTTCCTGCTCTCGCTGGCCATCGCGCTGAACGGCCTGCCGGGCGTTTACGCGCTGGCGGCTGACACCGACGGCATAGACGGCAGCGAGGACAACGCCGGCGCGTTGATGGCGCCGGACACGCTGGCGCGGGCGGCGGCGTTGGGCGTGGATGCCGGCGCGCGGCTGGCGGACAACGATGGCTATGGCTTCTTCGCCGCGCTGGGCGATCTATTGATCACCGGCCCTACGCATACCAACGTCAACGATTTCCGCGCGATTCTGCTGCTGTAATCGCCTGTTCAAGATGTTTGAACAGCGAAACTAGGGAGCTGAGTAGGCAAATGGCGAGAGGGGGGCGGACTCAACGCCGCGCCGCTGGCGCGCAGCAGGCATTGAACCGCTTTTCAGACCTTGAAGCGCCCGGCCAGGCCCACCAGCCGCTGCGCGATGGCCTGCAGCTCTCCTGCGGTTTCCGCGCTGTCCCTGACCGCCATGCTGTTCTGTTCCGACATCTTCGACACCTGCTCCACGCTCTGCGCCAGCGTCTGGCTGGCGCTGCTTTGCTCGCGCAGCGAGGACGTGATCTGGTGGATGCTGTCCAGCACGTCGTCCACGCAGTGGCGGATATTGTCCATGCTGGTGCCGGCCTCGCGGGCGCGCTGCTGGCCGTCCATGATGGCCTTCATGCCCAGCTGCATGCTGTCGTTGCCTTTTTGCGCGGTGTTCTGGATCTGGTTGACGATATTGCTGATCTCGGTGGTGGACAGCGCGGTGCGTTCCGCCAGCTTTCTCACTTCGTCGGCGACCACGGCGAAGCCGCGGCCCATCTCGCCGGCGCGCGCCGCCTCGATCGCCGCGTTCAGCGCCAGCAGATTGGTCTGTTCGGCCACGTCGCGGATCACGTCGACGATGCCGGCGATGGATTCGGATTGCTTGCCCAGATCGGTGATGGTGTCCGACACCGATGAGACGTCGCGCACGATGCCGTCCATGCTGCTGGCGGTGGCGGCGATGACCCGGTTGCCGTCCGACGAGCGGCTGGCGGCGTCGGTGGACAACCGGTCGGCCTGTTCGGATTGCGTCGCGCATTCCGACAAGCTGGTGCTCAACTGCTCTATCGACGCGGCCATGCTGGCGGCCGCCTCGTTCTGCCGGGCGCTGCCGGCGGTGATGCTCTGCGCGCTGTGCGCCATCGCGTCGGCGGCCCGATTGACCTCGCTCGAGGTGTCCAGCAACTGGGTCACGGTCTCGCGCAGCTGGTTGCGCATCTGGCGGATCGCCGCCAGCAGGCTGAGGTCGTCCCGGTCGCGAAGATGGATGCGGGTGTCCAGCCGGCCCGCCGCCAGCTGTTCCACCACTTGCTGCACATAAAGCGGCTCTCCGCCCAACTGCAGCGTGATGGACAGGTAGAGTTGGTGGAACAGGAAGATGGCCAGCAGCATGGAGGCGACGCCGATGGCGATATAGGTGTCGCGCTGGCTGGCGGTGCGGTCTATCCGCGCCTGCAGCAACTGGTCCAGCTGTTTCAGGCCGGCGGAGATGTAGACGGACACCGTTTCGGCGCCGGCGGCGCTGTGTCCCGCCACTTTCAGGCCGGCGGCGCCGGTCTTGCCGCCGACAGCGTCGTCTATCGCCGGCAGCTGGCTTTTGAGCGTCGCCGCCAGCTTGTCCGCCTGGGCCGACATGTCCGGCTTCAGGCTGGCGTTGTAGGCCACGGCCTTGGTGATGTCGCTGGCCAGGCCGTCATTGACCTCGGCGATCAGCGGCCGCAGCTCCACCAGGCGGTCGCGTTGGGCGGGATCTAGAAGATGGTTGGCCTCGGCCAGCGAGGCGATGGCGTTGGCTTCGCCCAGATGGCTGACCAGCGTGGTCAGCTTGGCGGTGGCGGCGTCCATCAGATAATAGGTGTCGATGTCCGGGTCCAGCGTCAGGTTGGAGTTGTCGCTGATGACGCCGATCAGATTGTTCAGCTTGTCGCTGAGATTGCCGTAGGCGGCGATCCATTGTGTAGGCTGGACGGACTGCGTGGCCTTCAGCTTGTCCCAGGCGGCGGCGGCGTCTTTCCAGGCGGCGTCGCTGGCCAGTTCCGGGCCCAGCCGGCCGTTGGCGTCCTGCAGCGCCTGCCATTTGGCTTGCAACTGCTGGGCGGCGGCGGGAAAGTCGTTTCTGGCCTGGGCCTCGCCCAGCGCCGCGCGCACCGCCAACTCCTGGCTATGCTGGGTCTGGGCCAGCATCGCGGTCAGCGGCTGCATGTAGGCGACGCCCACTTTTTCCTTGGCGGTGGATTCTATATTGTCCTGGTTGCTGCGGTACAGGCCGTAGACCAGATACAACAGCGCCGCGGCGAACAGCACGCCGATCACGGCGAAGCGTTGCGGGTAGCTCAGGCGCTGCATCAGCCTGACGATGGGCGTGGACATGGAGCGGCTCCTTGCGAAAGCGGGCTGCCGCGCCAATTTTCGCCCGGCACGCTTGCATACCCTTTGTATAAGTGATTTTGCTTATCACACAGGGAAAAATATCCGCTACCCGCCTTATGGGCAGTCTCGCCCGGAACGAAGGAGCGCGCCGGGGGAAAGCCCGGCGCCAAGAAGGGGGTCAGATGGTCTTGGAGTAGCGGGCGCGGGTTTCGCGTTCGCGCAGATGGCGGTCGAAGATCATCGCGATATTGCGGATCAGAAAGCGGCCCTGGGGCTCCACCATCAGGAAGTCGCCGTCGAAGGAGAGCAGGCCCTGTTGCTGGAATTCGCGTATCTGTGGCATTTCCGCCGCAAAATATTGGGCGAAATTGATGCCGTGGATTTCTTCTATCGCTTCCACCGATAGCGCGAAACGGCACATCAGGCTCTGGATGATGGTCCGGCGCAGCACGTCGTCGTTGTCCAGCGTCAGTCCGCGAACCACCGGCAGCCGGCCTTGGTCCAGCGCCGCGTAATAGCCATCCAGCGTCTTGTCGTTTTGGCTGTAACAGGAGCCCACCTTGCCGATGGAGGAGACGCCGAAGGCCAGCATGTCGCAATCGGAATGGGTGGAATAGCCCTGAAAGTTGCGTTGCAGCCGGCCCTGGCGCAGGGCGATGGCCAGCTCGTCGTCGGGCTTGGCGAAATGATCCATGCCGATGAACACGTAGCCGGCGTCGGTCAGCGTCTTCACCGCGTCTTGCAGGATGTCCAGCTTGACCGCGGCGGGCGGCAGATCCGCCTCATTGATGCGCCGCTGCGGCATGAATACGCTGGGCAGGTGGGCGTAGTTGTACAGCGACAGCCGGTCCGGATCCAGCGCCAGCGCCTTCTGCAGCGTGTCGCGCATGGTTTCGCGGCTTTGCAGCGGCAGGCCGTAGATCAGGTCCAGACTGACTGATTTGAATCCGCCTTCGCGCGCCGCTTCGATCACCGCGCGGGTTTCCTCTTCGGTCTGAATCCGGTTTACCGCGCGCTGCACCGCGGGATCGAAATCCTGTATGCCCACGCTGACGCGGTTGAAACCATATCCTGCCAATTTCAGCATGGTTTCACGTTTTACCTTGCGCGGATCAATCTCTATGGAATATTCTCCGTCGATCAGGAATTCGAAGTGGGTGCTCAGGATGCCCATCAGCCGCTCAAGCTGGGCATCGGACAGGAAGGTGGGCGTGCCGCCGCCGAAGTGCAGCTGTATCACTTTTTCCCGGATGCCCAGTTCCGCGGATACCAGGCGGATTTCCTTCTCCAGATAGTCCAGATACTGGTCCGCCTTGCCGCTATCCTTGGTGATGATCTTGTTGCAGGCGCAGTAATAACAGATGGTGTTGCAAAAAGGTATATGAGCGTACAATGATAGAGGCTTGCGGTTGGCGCCGATCTGGCGCTGACGCAATTTGTCCAGATAGTCTTGCGTCGAGAAATTAGACGTAAAACGATCTGCCGTCGGGTAGGATGTGTATCTAGGCCCCGCGCCATCCAGCCTCTCGATCAACTCGCGATCGAAGACAAAATGGGCGGGAGAGAAGGGGTGGGTAGTTTTCATGTCGTATTCGGATGGTAAAACTTCTGGAGGACTGGTAAATTTGCGAAAAATTAGTGAATTCCGCCTTGATAAGGGTCAAGCTTCGCCGGCTTGCACATACAGCATGTCTGAACAAAACCAAACCTCCCTGCATACGCTGAAAATTTCCTGCTCCAGCTGCAGCCTGCGCGAGCTATGCCTGCCTGTCGGTCTGAACCGCGAGGAAATGGGCCAGCTGGACGCGGTGATCCGCCAGAGCCGCCGCCTGAAGCGCGGCGAATACCTGTTCCGCAGCGGCGAGTCCTTCAAGTCGCTGTACGCGATTCGCACCGGCTTCTTCAAAACCTGTGTCGCCAGCCAGGATGGCCGCGAGCAGGTGACAGGCTTCCTGATGTCGGGCGAGCTGATGGGGCTGGACGGCATTTCTTCCAGCAACCACAGCTGCGACGCGGTGGCGCTGGAGGACAGCGAAGTATGCGAGCTGCCGTTCACCCGGATGGAGTCGCTGTCCCGCGACATCCCCAGCCTGCAGCACCACTTCTACCGCCTGATGAGCCGCGAGATCGTGCGCGACCAGAACGTGATGCTGCTGCTGGGCAATATGAAGGCGGAGGAGCGCATCGCCGCCTTCCTGCTGAACTTGTCGCAGCGGCTGTCCACCCGGGGCTTCGCCGCCAACGACTTCATCCTGCGCATGAGCCGGGAAGAGATCGGCAGCTTCCTCGGCCTGAAGCTGGAAACGGTCAGCCGCACGCTGTCCAAGTTCCAGCAGCAGGGCTGGATCACCGTCGATCACAAGCACATTCAGCTGGTGCTGGTAGACGAGCTGAAAAACCTGATTTCAGGCTGCATGCACGCCGACGGCCACTAAGGCTGTCCGGAATCGGCAATCAAGGCAGGCGCGACGCCTGCCTTTTTTCATGTCCGCGAGATTTTGAGCTTCAGCGCCGCAAGACGCTCGGGGTCCGGCCAGCCGGGCGGGACGGCGAAGCCGCGCGCGACCTCGCGCCACAGGCCGCCGCCTACCGCTCGCAGTTCGGCCAGCAACTGCGGCGCCGGCATCGTTTGCAGCCGCGCGCGCAGGGTGGCCTCGTCCTGCGTATCGGCTTCGGACAGCAGCGCGGGGGCGAGCCATGACAGCCTGGGCAGCCAGGCCCAGCGCGAATCGCCGCCGGCGCGCGGCCAGGGGGCGTCCCTCGGCGCGAGCCAGCCGCGCAGTTGATGGGGATTGAGCGGCGCGGGCGGAAACTGATCCGCCGGATAGAAGAACCAGCCGCAGAGCCGGGCCGCGGCGCGGCAGTCCTGAAAACCGTCCGGCAGGATGGCAAGCGCGTCGGAATGGCGGGAAAGCCGCAATTGTGTTGTGGTTTTGGTCGCTTTCAAACGCCAGGCGTCATTGAGGCCGGGACCGACCAGATCGTCGGCGGTTTCGCCCAGCGAAAGGTAAAACTTGCTGGCTGTTTCCAGATGCCAGGGCTCGCCGTCCAGCAGCAGCAGGAAGTCGAACTCTCCGATCGTCCGGCGCTCCCGGTTTATGACTTTCAGATTTTCAGCGATGAGGTCGATGTGTTTTACCTGGCGAAACCAGAAGGAGAAAAGCCGTTCGGCATATTGTCCCAGCCGTTTGGCGGGGGCGGCGGCCAGCCAGGCCTCGAGCTCGGCTGGCGCATGGTCCAGCCGGGCCAGCAGCGCCTCGCCGTCCGGCCCCAGCAATCGTTCCGGCGGCAGATCGGCGCCGCACAGCCAGGGCGAAGGAGAGGTCAGCAGAAAGGCGAGGTCGCGCACCGCCGGGCGCGCGTAGGGCAGGGCGAGGCCGGACTCAGTCGGCATCCCCGGGCCGGCCGGAGGCGGTGCGCTGCACCTGTTTGTAGAAGCCGCGCAGGATGTCGATCTCCTCGCGCAACATCCCGGCGCGGTGGAACATGGTGCGCATCCGGCGCATCAGCCGCTCGCTGTTGCGGCGCTGGAAGTAGCCGATTTCGTCCATCGCCTGTTCCAGGTGGCCGCACATGCCGTCCACCTCGCTCTGGGTCGCCGCCTCGCCCTCGGCGCGCAGGTATTCCACGTCCACGCCGGTGTGGCTGAACAGTTCGTAGGTCATCACCTGCACCGCCATCGCCAGGTTCAGCGAGAAGTAGTCGGGATTGCCGGGGATGGTCACCAGGCGGTTGCATTGCTCGACTTCCTCGATCGACAGGCCGAAGGTCTCGTTGCCGAACACCAGGGCCACCTGTTCGCCGTCGCGGGCGCGGGCGATCAATTCCGGCGTGGTCTGGCGCGGGGTGGACAGCGGCGTGGTCAATTCGCGGCGGCGGCTGGTCAGCGCGCAGGCGACGGTGACGTCGGACAGGGCCTCGGCCAGCGTGGAAACCACGGCGGCGTTTTCCAGCAGATCCACCGCGCCCGAGGCCAGCGTGTTGGCCTCGTCGCTGGGAAACACCTTGGGTTCGACCAGGTACAGGCGGCTCAAACCCATGGTTTTCATCGCGCGCGCGGCAGAGCCGATATTGCCCGGATGGTTGGGGCGGGCGAGCACCACGCGGATGTTTTTCAGAAAATCAGGTACTTGGGGTTTATTCATTGGCGTTTTCACATTAAAATAGCGGGCATATACCAAAAGCCCGCGCCCAGGCGTCGGGTTTTTTTGTTCCTTAACCCAGATTGTTACCGGCGGGTGTCGCGTCATCGACGGACACCCGCCCATCGTTCAAGTGTAGAGGCCGTCAATGCATCCGATGCTCAATGTCGCGGTTAAAGCCGCTCGCCGCGCAGGCAGTGTTATCCAGCGCGCGTCGCTCAACCTCGACGCCATCCGCGTAGAGAAGAAAAAGCACAATGACTTTGTGACCGAGGTGGATCGCGCCGCCGAAGACGCGATCATCAGCGTCATTCTCGAAGCCTATCCGAAGCACGCGATTCTAGCAGAAGAGTCCGGCGCCAAAGGCGTGGGTTCTTCCGAATACGAATGGATCATCGACCCGATCGACGGCACCACCAACTTCCTGCACGGCCATCCCCAGTACGCCATCTCGATCGCGCTGGCGCACAAGGGCCAGGTCCAGCAGGCGGTGGTCTACGACCCGAACCGCAACGATCTGTTCACCGCCTCGCGCGGCGTCGGCGCCTTCCTCAACGATCGCCGCATCCGCGTCTCCAAGCGCTTCATGATGAATGAATGCGTGATCGGCACCGGCTTCCCGGTCTCCGACCAGAGTTACCTCGACCAATACCTGGGCATGCTGAAAGATGTGATCGGCAAGACCGCCGGCGTGCGCCGCGAAGGCGCCGCGTCGCTGGACCTGTGCAACGTCGCCTGCGGCCGCACCGAAGGCTTCTTCGAGCTGAACCTGAAGCCGTGGGACATCGCGGCCGGCAGCCTGATCGTGCAGGAAGCGGGCGGCATCGTCACCGACCCCACCGGCGAGCAGGGCTGGTTCGAGTCCGGCGACATCGTCGCCGGCAGCCCGAAGGTGCTGGCCCAGTTGCTGCATCTGCTGGCGCCGCACGTAAGCAAGTAAGCGGATAGATGATCCAAACAAACGGCAGACCGCCCGGTCTGCCGTTTTTTTATGCCCGCAAGCACAGAGAGCGGAACTGTTGCCATCGCCGCGACTCTAGGTTCAATATACCCAATGGGGGTATTTAAGGCCTTAGACAGGCTCTGAATGGAGCGCGCGATGCAAAGACGTCAAATGATGCGATGGGGGGCTGCGCTGGCCCTGGCGCCGTGGTGGCTCAGGCCGGCGGCGGCCGAGTCCGCCCATGCCGGCCACGGGGCGATGGCGATGGGAGAGGCGACGCCGGATGCGACGGCCCTGGGTTTGGCCAGGGGCTTGCCGCTGCCGGAGCTGAAGCGGCTGCCGCTGGAGCGCAAGGACGGCGCGTTGCAGGGCTGCCTGACCGCGGCCGCGGTGAGCTTGCCCTTGCTGCCCGGCAAGCCGGCGACGGCGTTCTGGGCTTACAACGACAGCGTGCCGGGCCCGGCGATCGAGTTGTCTGAGGGCGAGACGCTGGCCCTGCGCTTCGACAACCGCCTGCCGCAGCCTACCACCGTGCATTGGCATGGCCTGCCGATTCCGGCCGACCAGGACGGCAATCCGCATGATCCGGTTCAACCCGGCCAGGGCCGAGACTATCGTTTCTCTCTGCCGGCCGGCAGCGCCGGCAGCTACTGGTACCACCCGCATCCGCACGGCCACACCGCCGAGCAGGTATACCGCGGCCTCGCCGGCGTGTTCGTGGTGAGAGGCCGCGACGATCCGCTGGCCCATCTGCCGGAGCGCTGGCTGGTGCTGTCGGACCTCAAGTTGGACGAAGACGGCAAGATCGCCGCCAACAGCGACGCCGACAAGATGGATGGCCGCGAGGGACAGTTCGTGCTGGTCAATGGCGCGTGGCATCCCAGGCTGGAACTGGGGCGCGGCGAGCGCCAGCGCTGGCGGATCTGGAACGCCACCAGCGCGCGGGTGCTGAAGCTGGCGCTGCCGGCGCACGAGGTCTGGCTGGTCGGGACCGACGGCGGGCTGATCGAAAAGCCGCGCCGCATCGAATCTCTCGTGCTGCCGCCGGGCGCGCGCGCCGAGCTGGCCGTCACCGGCCGCTTCGCCGCCGGCAAGCCGGCCGGCCTGGTCGCGCTGCCGTACGCGCGCGGCAAGATGATGGGGCCGGAGCAGGACAAGGCATTGCCCTTGCTGGACATTGAGGCCGGGAGCGCGGCAGTCACCGCCTCTTTGCCGGCAAGTCTGCGCCGGATCATTCCGCTGCTCAAGCCCTCGGTGACGCGACGCGTGGTCTTCAGCGAGGATATGGCCAATCCGGCGGCGATGTTCCTGATCAACGGAAAGACCTTCGACATGGACCGGATGGATTTCACCGGCAAGGTCGGCGTGGTGGAAGAGTGGGAAATCGACAACCGGGCCGACATGGACCATCCCTTCCACCTGCACGGCACCCAGTTCCAGGTGACGGAACGGCATGACGGCAAGGGCTGGCGGCGCGAGCCCTACCTCGCCTGGCGCGATGTGGTCAACGTGCCGCCGGAGCAGAAGGTGAGGCTGCGCTTCCGCCAGGACATGCCGGGGCCGCGGATGTTCCACTGCCACATCCTGGAGCACGAGGACGCCGGCATGATGGGGACGCTGGATGTCCGTGCCTAGCGCGATGGGATGGGCGATAATGCCGATATGAAAAATCCAGGAACCGTCATGGGCGATACACATTCTCCCCAGGAGTGCTGCCATGAGGCGGCGCAGGCCGAGCGCAGCGTGGTGCAGCCCGGCAAGGCCGCGCTGCTGAAGCGCCTGGCGCGGATCGAGGGCCAGGTGCGCGGCATCAGCGGCATGATCGAGTCCGACCGCTACTGCGTGGACGTGCTGACCCAGGTGGCGGCGGTGAAGTCGGCGCTGGACGCGGTGGCGCTGCAGTTGCTGGAGAACCACATGAAGGGCTGCGTTTCGCGCGCGCTGCAGCAGGGCGACGCCACCGGCATGGTGACCGAGCTGATCGATGTGGTGAAGAAGGTGCGTTGAAACAAAGCCTTGAGAAAGCCCGCATTGGCGGGCTTTCGTTTCTTTAACCGGGAGTCGGAAATGAAAAAACTGGCCTGTATCGCGCTGTTGTTCGCCGGCGCCGCCCACGCGGCGCCGATTCCGTTCGAAACCTACATCAAGCTGCACAATGGCATGCTGGAAGCCGAAGTCGTGTCCATGGTGGGCGCGCCGGATTACGGCAGCGACAGCAATCAGGGCAGGCTCGCCAGCGGCGTGACCACAGTGTCCACCACCCGCCAGTTGTCCTGGCTGGCCAACGGCCAGATTCCCTACACCACCATCGTCACGCTGCGCGACGGGGTGGTGGTGGATATCAAGCGCGACAAGAAGTTGTAAATCCGCCGCGGTTTGCCGGCGCAGCGCGTTGATGTTTCTGAATAAATGCGCCTAAAGTTTGCCTGGCCGCGGCAAAGTGCGTAGAATGCTGCGGTTTACTACCTTGCCTTTCGCAATCGCATGGCGGAAGGCTACGAATAGCCAAAAGGAGTTCACATGCGCCATTACGAAATCGTGTTCATCGTGCACCCGGACCAGTCCGAACAGGTCCCGGCCATGATCGAACGCTACAAGGGTATGGTTCTGGCCGCCGAAGGCAAGATCCACCGTCTGGAAGACTGGGGCCGCCGCCAACTGGCTTACCCGATCCAAAAGCTGCACAAAGCTCACTACGTTCTGATGAACGTTGAGTGCCAGTCGGAAACCCTGGCCGAGATCGAGCACGCCTTCAAGTTCAACGACGCTGTTCTGCGTCACCTCAGCATCAAGCTGGACCGCGCCATCACCGACGCGTCCCCGATGATGAAGGACGAAAAGGCTAAAAACCTGCTGGACGCCCAGCAGCCGGCAGCCGAGGCCGAAGCTTCTGCCTAATAGGCAGAGGTAACGGACTTGCAGAACCGTCTGGTATTGACCGTCACGGTTGAACGCGAGGATGCGCTGAGATACACGCCCGCCGGCTTGCCGGTAGTGGAAATGTGGCTCAAGCATCAGTCTAGACAGACAGCTGGCGGATTCGAACGCGATGTGGCCTGCGATATACAGGCCGTGTGGATCGGCGACGACGCCCGGAAGCATTCCGGGAAACTGGCGGGACAGGTGATCAACGTCACCGGATTCCTCGGCCAGCGCAGTCTGCGCAATCCGCGGTTGGTACTCAATATCGAATATGTTGAATTTGTAAAAGGTTAGTCAAAATGGCTCGTCAACTCTTCAAGCGCAAGAAGTTCTGCCGCTTCACGGCAGAAGGCATCAAGGAAATCGACTACAAATCCGTTGATCTCCTGAAAGATTTCATCGCCGAAAACGGCAAAATCATCCCGGCTCGCATCACCGGTACCAAGGCTCGCTACCAGCGTCAGCTGACCACCGCTATCAAGCGTGCTCGCTTCCTGGCTTTCCTGCCGTACACCGACCAGCACTAAGACCGGGAAAGGAACTTAAAAGATGCAAATCATTCTGCTCGAAAAAGTTGCCAACCTGGGTCAACTGGGTGACGTGGTCAACGTGAAGAACGGCTTCGCCCGCAACTTCCTGATCCCGCAAGGCAAAGCCAAGCGCGCTACCGAAGCCAACCTGAAAGAGTTCGACGCTCGCCGCGCCGAACTGGAAGCCAAGCAAGCCGAAATCCTGGCCGACGCCAAGGTTCGCGCCGAGAAGCTGAACGAAGCCGTGATCACCATCGCCCAGAAGGCTGGTGTGGACGGTCGTCTGTTCGGCTCCGTGACCAACGTGGACGTGGCTGAAGCCGTGACCGCGTTCGGCGTGGAAGTGAAGCGTTTCGAAGTTCGCCTGCCGAACGGCCCGTTCAAGGCCATCGGCGAGTACGACATCGAGATCGCCCTGCACCACGACGTGGTTACCCCGATCAAGATCGTTGTGGTCGGCGAAGCTTAATTCCTGTTTCAGGAATCTTCGAGAAAAGCCCGCTTCGGCGGGCTTTTTCGCGTCTGGCGAAAATATGGTTGCGTAGCGCAACCTATATCGCTTATGGTTGCGTATCGCAACTGTAAAGAGACGCATGATGGACGAACGGGAGCTGCGCGCCTTGTCGCGCGACATCGTCAGGGAGCTGGGCATGCTGGCCGGCCGCTGCGGCGAGGTGGAGCTGAGCCCGGTGGAGGCGCATCTGCTGATCGAGCTGGAGGCGGGACCGGCCAGCAATCAGCAATTGGCCAGCCGTCTGCGGGTGGACAAGTCCAACAGCAGCCGGCCGCTGCAGCGGCTGGCCGAGCGCGGGCTGATCGCCTGGCTGGCGGACCCGGCAGACGGCCGCAGCAAGCAGGCCGAGCTGACCGGCCAAGGCCGCGACTGGCTGCGGCGCCTGCATGCGGCGATGGACGCCGACATGGCGCGGGTGCTGGAGCAACTGGACCCGCCAGAGCGGGCGGCGCTGGAGGACGGCTTGCGCGTCTATCGCCGGGCGTTGCTGCATGCCGACCGGCAGCGCGGCTACGCGATCCGGCCGCTGGCCGTGGCGGACAACGGCGCGCTGGCGGCGCTGATCGGGCGGGTGTCGGCCGAATACGGCCTGGGGGAGGGCTGCAGCTTTCTCGATCCGCAGCTGGACGCGCTGCATCCGGTTTACGACCGGCCGGGCTCGCGCTATCTGGCGGTGATCGCCCCCGACGGCCGGCTGCTCGGCGGCGGCGGCATCGCGCCGCTGGCGGGGGGCTCGGCCGGTGTTTGCGAGCTGCAGAAGATGTATTTCGATGCGGCGCTGCGCGGACGAGGCCTGGGACGGCGTTTGCTGCGGCTGTTGCTGGACGAGGCGAGAGCGCGGGGCTATCGGCAGTGTTATCTGGAAACGACCGCCGCGCTGGGCGAGGCGACGGCGCTGTACGCGTCCGAGGGCTTTGTCCGGCTGGACGCGCACTGGGGCGATACCGGCCATGGCGCTTGCGAGATCGCGATGGCGCGCGATTTGTAGGAATATCAGAATACCCTGATCATGGACAATCCGCGGATGTTGGCTTATTGCGACAATATGAGCCTGACAATGCAGAAAGTCGCATCATGGTATACCTGCAACTCGTAGTCGTGCTGGGGCTGATCTTCCTCGGCGTGCGCATGGGCGGCATCGGGCTGGGCGTCACCGGCGGCGCCGGCCTGTTCATCCTTACCTTCGCCTTCGGCCTCAAGCCAGGCCACGCGCCGATAGACGTGATCCTGATCATCATCTCGGTCATCACCGCGTCGGCGGCGCTGCAATCGGCGCGCGGGCTGGACTACATGGTGGGCGTGGCCGCGCGGCTGTTGCGGCGCAATCCCCGCCACATCGTGCTGCTGGCGCCGCTGGTGGGCTGGCTGTCCACCTTCCTCGCCGGCACCGGCTTCATCGCGCTGGCGCTGATGCCCATCGTGGTGGAAGTGGCCGAGAAGACCGGCATCCGGCCGGAACGGCCGCTGGCCGGGCTGACCGTGGCGTCGCAGAACGCCATCGTCGCCTGCCCGGTATCGGCCGCCACGGTGGCGCTGGCCACGGTGCTGGCGCCGCACGGTGTCGCGCTGACCGACATCATCATGATCAGCATCCCGGCGACGCTGCTGGGCGCGCTGGCGGGCGGCGCGGTCATGCTGCGCTACGGCTGCGAGCTGGCCGACGATCCGGTCTACCGCCGCAGGCTGGAAGAAGGGCGGGTCAGCCGGCCGCAAGCCAGCTCGGACGAGGCTTTGCCGCGCACCGCCGCCTGGTCGGTATACGGTTTCCTGTTCACCGTGGCGCTGATCGTATGTCTGGCCGCCATGCCCCAGCTGCGGCCGGCCTGGCCCGGCGCCAAAGGCATGGAGCCGGTGGCGATGGTGGATGTGATCCAGATGTGCATGCTGGCTTATTCCGCGCTGGCGGTATTGGCGTGCAAGGCCGATCTGCAGGCCATGGTGTCCGGCAGCATGTTCCGTTCCGGCGCGGTGGCGGCGGTGACCATCCTGGGCGCGGCGTGGATGAGCGATACCTTCATCCAGGCCAATCTGCCGCTGTTCAAGCACAACATCGTCGGCATTATCGAATCGGCGCCGTGGCTGTTCGCCTTCGCGGTGTTCACGATGGCGGTGATTCTGTTCAGCCAGGGGGCGACCACCAAGGTGATGATGCCGCTGGGGGTGTCGCTGGGCATCGCGGCGCCGGTGCTGATCGCCATTTATCCAGCTGTGGTGGGCGTCTATGTGCTGCCCAGCTATCCCAGCCTGATCGCCGCGGTGGAGATGGATTACACCGGCACCACCCGCATCGGGCGCTGGGTGTTCAACCACAGCTTCATCGTGCCGGGCCTGGTGAGCACCGCGGTGTCGATCGCGGCGGGGTTCGGGCTGATGGCGCTGCGGTGATTCAGTCTTCCGTCTTCAGCACCACGCGGGCGCGCAAGCCGGGCGCGCCTTGTTCGGCGATGGCCAGCAGGCGGTCGATATTGGGATGGCTGCCGGGATGGGCGCGGGCGGAGGCGGTGTGTTCGGCGAACAGCTCCAGCCCCTCGCGCGCGGCCTTGCGGTCGATGTGGCCATGGCGTTTGACCAGCGCGTGGTAGACGCGCAGCGAGCCGGCGGTGCCGGGCAGGTTTTCCAGCCGGTGCATCGCTTCGCCTTCCGGGTTGAGCAAGACGATGGCTTCGATGCCGTCGGTGGCTGGCAGGGTTTGCAGCAGGTCCTGGAACGGGGTCATGGTCATTCTCCTTGTTATGTGTGTTGCCTGTCCGTCTAGAATAAGGGCTAAAGATGACAGTTCTAGTGGACGGCATTCATTAAACTGACAGCAAGTGTTAACGAATGTTTCATATTGGTGCGTTTTCAATTCATATTGCACCGTAATGGTGCCATTTTTGACGCAAGATCTTGATATGCTTGTTTGAAACGATGTTTTCAAATGCAATGCAGGCTGGCACGCCGTTTGCTTTATGCATCCGGAGCTGTGAGCAGGGTCGGGAGGCCCGCGCGCCAGTCTGCAAAGGGGAGGATGAGAGCGGCAAAGCCGCCCTTGAACGGGGTTGTCGAAGAGGTAAGCTTCGACAACCCCGATTCATTTTAGCGGCTCCGGTTTGCGCCGGCGGCTGGCATTGTCGAAACCTGTTCGAAGGATGGCGCGGCGGCGCGCTGTTTGCGAGGCGGGCATCCGGCAGAAGAGTGCCATCGGGAGTCCGGCGGACGGGTTGAGGAGCGCCGCCAATCAAGCCAGGCCGGCGCGCGCGGCCTGCCGCTGAAACGTGGGCTCGGCGTGTTGCCAATGGCATCAAGGCGCCGGTTTACACGATCAAGGCCATGCCATGCATGGCCTTTTTTGCGGCCTTCCTCATGACGATGTCTTGTGGTCAAGCCTACAGATCAGACTTTGTTCATCTTGACCCGAACTATCTTCGGCAACTATGATTCATATCAAAGTTTCAGAAATTCCTGAAAGTTGAGAATGTCATGAATATTCCACCTCTGGTGCAGGCCTTCGTGCTGCACTTCGGCGAGATGGGCAGCCGTTGGGGCATCAACCGCACCGTCGGCCAGATCTACGCCTTGTTGTACGTATCGGAAAAACCGCTGAACGCCGACGAGATCGGCGAGGCGATAGGCTGTTCCCGCTCCAACGTCAGCATGGGGCTGAAGGAGCTGCAGTCGTGGCGGCTGGTCAAGCTGCAGCACTTTCCCGGCGACCGCCGCGAATACTTCTCCACCCCGGAAGACGTGTGGCTGATCTTCAAAACCCTGGCCGAGGAGCGCAAGAAGCGCGAGGTGGAGCCGACGCTGACCATGCTGCGCGGCGCCATCATGGAAAGCCCGGCCAGCGAGGCCGAGCAGCACGCGCAGGCCAGGATGAAGGAGATGTACCAGCTGATCGAACTGGTCACCACCTGGTTCTCCGACATCCAGCACATGGACGTGGAAACCCTGCAGCGGCTGATGAAGCTGGGCTCGCAAGTGCAGAAGGTGCTGCAGTTCACCCAATCCCTGTCCCGCCTGGGCAACCGCGATCATGACCGGGAGCACGCCGAATGATGACTGAAATCGACCCCGTCACGCTGGCGCGCATCCAGTTCGCCACCAATATCAGCTTTCACATCCTGTTTCCCACCATCAATATCGCGATGGCCTGGGTGCTGCTGTTCTTCAAGGTGCGTTTCCGCCAGACCGGCGACCAGGGCTGGATGGACGCCTACGGCTTCTGGGTGAAGATCTTCGCGCTGTCGTTCGCGCTGGGCGTGGTGTCCGGCGTGACGATGAGCTTCCAGTTCGGCACCAACTGGCCGGGCTATATGCAGACGGTGGGCAATATCGCCGGTCCGCTGCTGGCCTACGAGATCCTGACTGCTTTCTTCCTGGAGGCCGGTTTCCTCGGCATCATGCTGTTCGGGCGGAGCCGGGTGCCGGAGAAGGTGCACACGTTGTCCACCTTGCTGGTGGCGGGCGGCAACACGCTGTCGGCGTTCTGGATCATCGCGCTCAATTCCTGGATGCAGACGCCGACCGGCCACGTGATGCGCGACGGCCGCGCCCATGTGCTCAGCTGGATTGACGTGATCTTCAACCCGTCGATGCCGTACCGGCTGACCCACATGCTGCTGGCCTCCGGCCTGACCGTGGCTTTCCTGATCGCTGGCCTGTCCGCCTACCGCTACCTGCGCGGCGAGCGTGGCCGCGGCATGATGGTGGCCTTGAAGACCGGCGTGTTCCTGGCCGCGTTGCTGATTCCGCTGCAGATGTTCGTCGGCGACATGCATGGCCTCAACACCCTGAAGCACCAGCCGGCCAAGCTGGCGGCGATAGAAGGCATCTGGCATACCGAGAAGGACGTGCCGCTGCTGCTGTTCGCGCTGCCCAACGCCGAAACCCGCAGCAACGATTACGCCATCGGCGTGCCGCAGTTGGGCAGCCTGATCCTCACCCACCAGTGGGGCGGCGAGATCAAGGGCTTGAACGAGTTCGAGCAGCATCCGCCGGTGGCCAAGGTGTTCTGGAGTTTCCGCGTGATGGTGGCGATGGGCGGGCTGATGCTGCTGGCGTCGTGGCTGGCCGCCTGGCAGCTGAAGAAGCGCGGCGAACTGAATCCCAAGCTGGCGCGCCTGTTGGTGGCGATGACCTTTTCCGGCTGGATCGCCACGCTGGCCGGCTGGTTCGTCACCGAGATCGGCCGCCAGCCCTGGCTGGTGACCGGCATCCTCACCACCGCGCAGGCGGCGGGGGCGGCCACCGCGCCCATGCTGTTCACCTCGCTTGGCACCTATCTGACCTTGTACGCGCTGCTGCTGGTGGCCTATGTCTCGGTGCTGTTCCACCTGGCGCGCAAGGCCGGCGCGCCTGAACTGGCGGCCGCCGCCCAACTGAAGGAGAAACTGGCATGAGCGAGGCTTATTACCTGCCGGCGGTATTCGCCGGGCTGATGGCGCTGGCGATGCTGGTGTACGTGGTGCTGGATGGCTTCGACCTTGGCGTCGGCATCCTGCTGCCGCTGGCCAGCGACGAGGAAAAGGATCTGATGATCGCGTCCATCGGGCCGTTCTGGGACGCCAACGAAACCTGGCTGGTGCTGGGCGCGGGCCTGCTGCTGGTGGCCTTCCCGCTGGCGCACGGCGTGGTGTTCGGCGCGCTGTACCTGCCGGTGCTGGCGATGCTGGTGGGGCTGATCCTGCGCGGCGTGGCCTTCGACTTCCGCGTCAAGGCGCAGGACCCGCACAAGCCGTGGTGGAACGCGGCCTTTGCCGGCGGTTCGATGCTGGCGGCGCTGGCCCAGGGCGTGATGCTGGGCCGCTATCTGACCGGCTTCGCCGATACCTCCACTTCCTGGCTGTTCTCGCTGGTGGTGGGCATCGGCCTGGCGCTGGCCTACGCGCTGCTCGGCGCCTGCTGGCTGGTGATGAAGGCCCATGGCGGCTTGCAGGCCAAGGCGATACGCTGGGCGCAGCTGAGCCTGTACGGCGCCGGCACCGCGGTGGTGGCGGTGTCGCTGGTGACGCCGCTGGCCAACCCGGCCATCGCCGCCAAGTGGTTCGCGCTGCCGCAATTCCTGCTGTTGCTGCCGCTGCCGCTGGGCACGCTGGCGCTGTTCGTGCTGCTGATCGCTTGTCTGCCCAGGCTGGCCCGCCGCCAGGCCGCCGGCAACGACAGCTTCTGCTGGCTGCCGTTCGCCGCCAGCGTCGGCATCGTGCTGCTGTCGTTCTGGGGCCTGACTTACAGCGTGTTTCCCGAGGTGGTGCTGGGCCGGATGACCATCTGGCAGGCGGCGGCGGACCCGGAAGCGCTGTGGGTGATACTGTGGGGCGCCATCGTGGTGCTGCCCTGCATCATCGGCTACACCGCCTTCGCCTACCGGGTGTTCTGGGGCAAGGCCGACAAGCTCAGCTACCAGTAGTTGAGAGGGAAAAACAAAAAAGCGCGCCATGTCGGCGCGCTTTTTTTGCGTCTTCATTCCTTTTTTGCGTCTTGATGCAAATTTAATGTCATATTATTGTAACGATACTGTCATTTTGTCCGGCCACAATCCGCCGCGTGAATGCCAGCCGCCATAACGATAAATGGAGAAGCCGATGTCCCGAGCCCTGTTCCCCGCCTTACGCCGCGCCGCCGCGCTCGCGCCGCTGACGCTGGCCTTGTCCCTGCCGGCGCAGGCCGCCACCGAAATCCAGTTCTGGCATTCGATGGAAGGCTCGCTGGGCGACCGCGTCAACGCCATCGCCGCCCAGTTCAACGCCAGCCAGAAGGGTTACAAGGTGGTGCCGGTGTACAAGGGCCAGTACGACGAGTCTCTGGCCGCGGCCATCGCCGCCTACCGCAGCGGCAACGCGCCCGCCGTCGTCCAGGTGTTCGAAGTGGGCACCGCCACCATGATCCAGGCCAAGAAAGCGGTCAAGCCGGTATACCAGGTGATGGCCGACGCCGGCGAGAAGCTGGACGAAAAAGCCTTCATCCCGGCGGTAGCCAGCTATTACAGCGACGCCAAGACCGGCCATCTGCTGTCCTTGCCGTTCAACAGCTCCACCCCGGTGCTGTACTACAACAAGGACGCGTTCAAGAAGGCCGGCCTGCCGGACGCGCCGCCCAAGACCTGGCCCGAACTGGCCGCCGCCGCCGCCAAGCTGAAGGCTTCCGGCATGCGCTGCGGCTACAGCACCGGCTGGCAGGGCTGGGTGCAGCTGGAGAACTTCAGCGCCTGGCACAGCCTGCCGTTCGCCAGCCAGGACAACGGCTTCGGCGGCAGCAACGCCACGCTGCAGTTCAACGGACCGGTCCAGGTCAAGCACATCGAATTCCTGGCCAAGATGGCCAAGGACGGCACCTTCAGCTATGCCGGCCGCAAGGACGAGGCCACGCTGAAGTTCTATAGCGGCGAATGCGGCATCATGACCGGCAGCTCCGGCTCGCTGGCCAATATCCGCAAGAACGCCAAGTTCGCCTTCGGCATGGGCATGATGCCCTACGATCCGGCGGTGAAGGGCGCGCCGCAGAACGCCTTGATCGGCGGCGCCAGCCTGTGGGTGATGGCTGGCAAGTCCCCGGCCGAGTACAAGGGCGTGGCCCGATTCTTCAAGATGCTGGTGTCGCCGGAAGTGATGGCCAAGTGGCACCAGGACACCGGCTACCTGCCGGTGGTGACCGCGGCTTACGATCTGTCGCGCAAGCAGGGCTTCTACGACAAGAACCCGGGCGCCGACATCGCCACCCGCCAGATGCAGAACAAGCCGCCCAAGTCCTATACCCGCGGCCTGCGCCTGGGCTATATGCCGCAGATCCGCACCGTGATGGACGAGGAACTGGAGGAGGTGTGGACCGGCAAGAAGAGCGCCAAGGCCGCGCTGGACAGCGCCGTGCTGCGCGGCAACGAGCTGCTGCGCCGCTTCGAGAAAACCGCCAACTGATCCCTCCGGAAACGGGCGCGCCGCGAGGCCGCCCGTTTTTCTCGATAGAGTCCACGCATGCAGAATCGCATTCATTTTTCCAATCGCTGGCTGGGCTTCGCCTTGATGGCGCCGCAGCTGGCGATCACCTTGATCTTCTTCCTGTGGCCGGCGCTGGAAGCCTTGTGGCAGTCGGTGCAGCAGCAGGACCCGTTCGGCCTGGACAGCCAGTTCGTCGGCCTGGCCAATTTCAGCCTGCTGTTTCATGACCGGCTGTATCTGGGCACCATCCAGACCACGCTGCTGTTCAGCGCGCTGGTGACCTTGCTGGGCACCGGCAGCGCGCTGATCCTGGCGGTGATGGCCAACCAGATCGTCCGCGGCCGCCGCATTTACCAGACGGTGCTGATCGCGCCGTACGCCATCGCGCCGTCGGTGGTGGCGGTGCTGTGGCTGTTCCTGTTCAACCCCAGCCTGGGCTGGATCAGCTATCTGCTGCGCGAGGCCGGCTACGAGTGGAACCACGCATTGAATGGCGGCCAGGCGCTGCTGCTAGTGGTGCTGGCCTCGGCCTGGAAGCAGATCAGCTACAACTTCCTGTTCTTCTACGCCGGCCTGCAGGCGATACCGGCGTCCTTGATCGAAGCCGCCGCGATAGACGGCGCCGGCCCCTTGCGCCGTTTCCGCGACCTGGTGTTCCCGCTGTTGTCGCCGACCAGCTTTTTCCTGCTGGTGGTCAACCTGGTGTACGCCTTCTTCGATACCTTCGCAGTGATCGACGCGGCCACCGGCGGCGGGCCGGGCAAGTCGACCGAGACCATGATCCTCAAGGTATACCTTGAAGGCTTCAAAGGCCTGGATCTGGGCAGCTCGGCCGCGCAGTCGGTGGTGCTGATGGCGGTGGTCGGCCTGTTGACGCTGATCCAGTTCCGTTACGTGGAAAGAAAGGTGCAGTACTGATGGTGGAGAACCGCAAAGGGCTGGACCTGTTCTGCCACGCGATGCTGATCGCGGGCATGCTGGTGGTGGCCTTCCCCTTGTATCTGATGTTCGCCGCCGCCAGCCAGGACGCCGATCAGGTGACGCGGGTGCCGCTGTCGCTGCTGCCCGGCAGCCAGCTGTGGACCAACCTTTACACCGTGCTGTGGAACGGCAGCGGCGGATTGGCGGTGCCGTTGGCGCGCACGCTGTGGAACAGCTTCGTGATGGCGATGCTGATCGCCGTCGGCAAGATCGTCATTTCCTTCCTGTCGGCCTACGCCATCGTTTATTTCCGCTTCCCTTTCCGCAAGACCGGCTTCGCGCTGATCTTCGCCACGCTGATGCTGCCGGTGGAGGTGCGCATCTTCCCGACAGTGGAAGTGGTGACCAAGATGGGGCTGATCAACAGCTATACCGGCTTGACGCTGCCCTTGATCGCGTCCGCTACCGCCACCTTCCTGCTGCGGCAGTTCTTCATGACGCTGCCCAAGGAATTGATGGAGGCGTCGCGGGTGGACGGCGCGGGGCCGATCCGCTTCATGGTGGACGTGGTGCTGCCCTTGTCGCGCACCAATATCGCGGCCTTGTTCGTGATCACCTTCATCTACGGCTGGAACCAGTATCTGTGGCCGCTCTTGGTCACCCACGATCCGGCGATGTCCACCTCGGTGATCGCGATCAAGGGCATGCTGGGCGAGGGCGCGGTGCAGTGGCACCTGGTGATGGCGTCCGCGTTGCTGACCCTGCTGCCGCCGCTGCTGGTGGTGATCGGCATGCAGCGCTGGTTCGTCAAGGGCCTGGTGGACAACGAGAAATGAGAAAGAGCGCCAAATGGCAAAACTGAGTCTGAAGAATATCGCCAAGCGCTATCCCGGCGCCGAGCGCCGGGTGCTGGAAGAGATTTCGGCGGAGATCGCCGACGGCGAGTTCGTGGTCATCGTCGGCCCGTCCGGTTGCGGCAAATCCACGCTGCTGCGGATGGTGGCCGGGCTGGAGAGCACCGAGGACGGCGAGATCCGCATCGGCGAGCGGCTGGTGAACCAGTTGGAGCCCAAGGACCGCGACATCGCGATGGTGTTCCAGAACTACGCGCTGTATCCGCACATGACGGTGGCGGAGAACATGGGGTACGCGCTTAAGCTCAAGGGCCTGAAGAAGGCTGAGGTGATGGAGCGGGTGCTGAAGGTGGCGGCGGTGCTGGAGCTGGAGCAGCTGTTGCAGCGCAGGCCGCGCGAGCTGTCCGGCGGCCAGCGCCAGCGCGTGGCGATGGGCCGCGCCATCGTGCGCGAGCCGGCGGTATTCCTGTTCGACGAGCCGCTGTCCAACCTGGATGCCAAGCTGCGGGGCCAGATGCGGCTGGAAATCCAGCGCCTGCACCGCCGGCTGGCCACTACCAGCCTGTACGTGACCCACGACCAAGTGGAGGCGATGACGCTGGCCGACCGGGTGATCGTGCTGAACAAGGGCCATATCGAGCAGATCGGCGCGCCGGACGATATCTACGACCGGCCGGCCACCGCCTTCGTCGCCGCCTTCATGGGCTCGCCGGGGATGAACCTGTTCGACGCGCAGGCTGACGCGCGCGGCGAGCGGCTGCTGCTGGGCGACGGCGTGTCGCTGCCCCTGCCGGCGGCGAATCCGGCGCTGGCGGGACGCCGGCTGAAGGCCGGCCTCCGCCCCGAGCATCTGCGCGCGGCGGGCGAGGGCGGCGAGGCGCTGAGCCTGCGGGTGGACAGCGTGGAGATGCTGGGCGCCGATAATTATGTCTACGGCCTGCTGGCCGGGCAGAACGTGGCGGCGCGGCTGGCTCACGGCCACCGGCCGGAGCCGGGCAGCCGGCTGGAGGTGACGGTGCGCGCCGAATCGCTGCACCTGTTCGACGCGGAAACACAGAGGAGAATCGAGCATGCCGCAGCATCCCAAGCAAGCCTGGCCGTATCCTGAGGTCGTCGCCCACCGCGGCGGCGGCACGCTGGCGCCGGAAAACACCGTCGCCGGCTTTCGGGAGGGCGTCCGCTACGGCTACCGCGCCGCCGAATGCGACGTGAAGCTGTCGGCCGACAACGTCTGCTTCCTGCTGCACGACGACACTGTGGACCGCACCAGCAACGGCAAGGGCGCTGCCCGGGCCAAGACCATGGCCGAGCTGTCGCAGCTGGATGCCGGTGGCTGGAAGGGCGCGGCCTTCGCCGGCGAGGCGCTGCCGACGCTGGCCAATGTGGCGGCCTACTGCCGGGCGCAGCGCATGCTGCTGAACATCGAGATCAAGCCCTGCCCGGGGCGCTTCGAGGAAACCGGCCGGCTGGTGGCGCAAGAAGCCGCGCGGCTGTGGGCCGGCGCGCCGGCGCCGCCGCTGCTGTCCTCGTTCGAGATCGACGCGCTGCGCGCGGCCCAGGCCGTCGAGCCGGCGCTGCCGCGCGCCTTCCTGTGCGAGGAGATTCCGGCTAACTGGCGCGCCATTCTGGCGGAGCTGGATTGCGTGGCGCTGCATTGCGACCACCAGACCCTGACTGAGCAACTGGCCCGCGATATCAAGGCCGCCGGCTACCAGCTGTTGTGCTACACGGTCAACGATCCGGCCGATGCCCTCCGCCTGCTGGCCTGGGGCGTGGACAGCCTGTGCACCGACAGGCTGGATCTGTTGCCGGCGCGCGGCTAGCGCTCACTGCGCCCAGCGCTGGAATATCGGCTGCAGCGCGCCGCTTTGCTGCAGCCGCTTCAGCGCCGCCTCGAACTGCCGGGCGCGCGGATCGCCCTTGGCGAAGGCCACGTAGCGCGGCATCTCCACCAGCGGCCTGGGCAGCACTTTCACCAGGCCGCCCGCCCTGCGCTCCTGGACGAAGTACATCAGCTGCACCTTGTCGCCGACGATGACGTCCACCCGGCCGGCCAGCAGCATCGCCACCAGCTGGCGCGGCGAGCCGGCGTGGTCGTCGCGGGTGAGCGGGGCCTTGTCGAATTCGGTGTCGTAGCTGTAGCCGCGCACCTGGCCGATCACATAGGGCTTGAGATCGTCCAGGCCGCGCCAATCCGGCAGCGGGTTGCGCTTCATGGCGACGAACACCGTCTGGCCCTTGCGCAGCGGGCCGGCCAGATCGTATTGCGCGCGGCGTTCCGCGGTGCCGGTGAACACGAAGCCGGCGTCGGCCTCCTTCAGCGCCAGTTGCTGTTTCACCCGTTCCCAGGGCAGCAGGCTGATGCGAAAAGGCTGGCCGGTTTCGCGCATCACCGCGCTGACCAGTTCCACGTCCAGCCCTTGGGGCTCCATATCGTCGGACAGATAGCTGTATGGCTCGAAATTGGCGTCCGCCGCCAGCCGCCAGGGCGGCTTGTCGGCGGCAAGGGCGGCCGCGGCGGCCAATAGCAACACGCACCAGAGCAGGGACTTCATCCGAGCCTCGATTCCTGTGTCGGCGGGCCATCCGGAAGGCCGGATTCGGGCCGAATGCTTCAGCTTAGCAGTTGGATAGGGCGGCCAAGCGTTCCCCCGAATACATTTTTCAGGCAGTCTGTTTGCAATTCGTTTACTTATTTTTGATTGTCAGCATGGGAACTTTATTGCTAGATTTTTGCGCATTCCCGCCCACCCAGGGCGGAATGATGCGGCTGACATCCCTGCCAGTGTGACTTTCCCCCCACTCGAGCCATTCCGCGCGCGGCCCTTCGCCGGCCTGCCTGTCCTTCCACTTCGTTAGGCGCAGCATGAAACGGGGGCCCTGCGGCCGCTCGCAATGATTTCACCCGGCGTCAGACCGGGAGACTGTCCCGCGGCTTCGCGCCGGGGACGCCGATACGCTCAGGACAACAAGGAAAACCATGGAGTTGCTTCATTCTTTGATCAATGCCGTCAACGATGTGCTGTGGGGCAAGGTGCTGATCGCCCTGCTGTTGGCGGTGGGCCTGTATTTCTCGCTGCGCTCCGGCCTGCTGCAGCTGAGGCTGTTCTCGCGCGGCTGGCGCGAAATGATGGGCGGCCGCGGCGGCCATGTCAGCAAGAATGACATCTCGCCGTTCCAGGCTTTCGCCACCGGCCTCGCCAGCCGGGTGGGCACCGGAAACATCGCCGGCGTCGCCATCGCCATCGCCGCCGGCGGACCCGGCGCGGTGTTCTGGATGTGGCTGACCGCCTTGCTCGGCATGTCCAGCGCCTTCGTCGAGTCGACGCTGGCCCAGCTGTTCAAGACCAGCCACCATGACGACACCTTCCGCGGCGGTCCCGCCTATTACATCCAGAAAGGCCTGGGCCTGCGCTGGCTGGGCGTGCTGTTCGCGCTGTGCCTGATCCTGGCTTTCGGCCTGGTGTTCAACGCGGTGCAGGCCAACTCCATCGTCGCCGCGACGGAAGGCGCCTGGGGCTGGAACCGCTACGCGGTGGGCATCGGCCTGGTGCTGTTGACCGCGCCGGTGATCTTCGGCGGCGTGCGCTCGGTGGCGCGCGTGGCGGAATGGCTGGTGCCGGTGATGGCGCTGATCTACCTGCTGATGGCCTTCTACGTGCTGGCCATCCACGCGGCGGAGCTGCCGGGCCTGGTGGCGCTGATCGTCAAGAGCGCGCTGGGCCTGGAGCAGGCCGCCGGCGGCGTGGCCGGCTACGCGGTCAGCCAGGCGATGATGCTGGGCATCAAGCGCGGCCTGTTCTCCAACGAGGCCGGCATGGGCTCGGCGCCGAACGCCGCCGCGACGGCCACTTCCAAGCACCCTGCCAGCCAGGGCGCGATCCAGATGTTCGGCGTCTTCATCGACACCATGGTGGTGTGCACCGCCACCGCGGCCATCATCCTGTTGTCCGGCGTGCACGACCAGGGCTTGAGCGGCGTGGCGCTGACGCAGAAGGCGGTCGAGTCGCAGTTTGGCCCGATAGGCGTGTCCTTCTTGGCGGTGGCGATGTTCCTGTTCGCGTTCTCGTCGATCCTGGGCAACTACGCCTACGCCGAGGGCAATGTCGAGTTCATCCGCAGCAACAAGCGCGCGCTGCTGGGCTTCCGCCTGGTGGTGCTGGCCATGGTGCTGTTCGGCGCGCTGGCAAGCCTGCCGCTGGTGTGGGACATGGCCGATCTGGCGATGGGCCTGATGGCGCTGATCAACCTGGTGGCCATCGTGCTGCTGTCGCGCTACTTCTTCACCGTGCTGGGCGATTACCAGCGCCAGTTGAAGGCCGGCGTCGCCGCGCCCGAGTTCAAGGCGGACAAGTATCCGGAACTGGCCGGCAAGGTGGAAAAGGGCATCTGGTAAGCCCGCTGGCGCGATCCGCGCTTTCCATGAGCAAGCCCGCCGTTTCCGGCGGGCTTTTGCGTTTGGGGCCGTTTTAAAAGAGCGCGAGCAGACGTTAGGGCTGATCGCCCAGCAGGTAGCGCTGGCTCATCGCCTTGAAATGGTCGCCGCCCGATTTTTCCAGCAGTTCGAACAGCACCATCTCGCGGCTGACGATGACCGCGCCGGCCGCGCGCATCCGCGCCGTCGCCAGTTCGATGTCGGCGGGCTTGCGGCTGGAGATCGCGTCGGCGACGACGAAGACCCGCTTGCCGACGGCCAACAACTGCAGCACGGTCTGCAGCACGCAGACGTGCGCCTCCATGCCGCAGACGATGATCTGTTTCTTTTCCGTCAATGCCGGCGGCAGGCAGTCGGCAGCCACGCAGGAGAAATGCAGCTTGTCGACCGTCTGCGCGCCGGGCGCGGCCTCCAGCAGCGCGGCCAGCGTGCCGCCCAGACCGCGTGGATATTGCTCGGAAAACACGATGGGCAGGCCGTGGTCGCGCGCCACGCCTATCAGCCAGCGGCTGCGCGCCAGCAGCCCTTCCGCATCATGCACCGCCGGCAGCAGCTTGTCCTGGATGTCCACCACCAAGAGGCCGGCTTCCTGTCTTTGCATCAGCATGTTCCGCTCCTGTCGATTCGAGGCTACAGCTTAACGCCAAAGCGGAGGCGAGGGGCTGGAGCGGCGCGAAAATATGCTTATGTGTTGTCAGATTGGCCAGCTTGCCAGCGGCTGGCCATTTCGCCGACCAGCTGGCGGCCGGGATTGCCCGCGCGGATCCATTCTTCGGGCGGGAACAGATCGAACAGGCCCACCTTGAACAGTGTCGGCACCGCCAGTTCCAGCTGGCGCTCCACTTCGCCGCGCTCACCCTGGTTGTAGGCGGCGATGTTGACCAGCATGGTCGCGACGGTGCCGGTTTGCACCGTGCTGCCGTCGCGCAGCTTCACCGCCGGCAGCGTTTCGCCGTCGGCGATGACTTTGCGATTGATCGCGGACAGGGCTTCGGTGTGTTGTACGTGCTTCATGGCTAACTCCTTGCGTGGAATGAGCGCCCAGTATCGCGCTGGCGGGATTGGCCTGCTTTCAATATAGTGCCAATAGATATCTATAAAGGGCCAATATGGAGCGAGCCATTCTGCCGGGATTGACGGTGGCGGCGCTGCGGCGCGGCGCCGGCGATCAGACCGCGGGCCATGCCCACGTCGAGGGGCAGCTGGCATGGGCCAGCGAAGGCGCGCTGGAGCTGGAGGCGGATAGCCGGCAGGTCCTGCTGCCGGGCGGCTGCGTCGGCTGGATTCCGCCCGGCATGCCGCATGGCGCGCATTATCATGGCGAGTTGCGCGGCTGGAGCCTGCAACTGGATGCCGCCTGGCTGCCGGATCTGCCGCCGGACCTGCGCGTGTGGCGGGCCTCGCCGCTGCTGCAGGGCGTGTTCCAGCGGCTGGGCGCGTGGCCGGAGCAGGCCGGCGCGGACGCCGCCCGGCGGCTGATCGGCGTGCTGGCGGACGAGCTGGCCTGGGCCGAGCCCTATCCAGCCAGCCTGGCCTGGCCGCGTCATCCGGCGCTGCGCAAACTGGCGGAAGCCTTGCTGGATGACCCGTCTCTGGATTGGGATCTGGAACGCTGGGCCGGCCGCATCGGCATGTCGCGGCGCAGCCTGATCCGCCATTTCCGCGCCGAAACCGGCATGGGGGTGGCCGAGTGGCGCGAGCGGCTGCGCATGCTGCGGGCCAGGGCGCTGCTGGCCGAGGGGCGGTCGGTCAGCTACTGCGCGGCGGAGTTGGGTTATGCCGGCAGCAGCGCCTTCATCGTCGCCTTCCGTCGATGCTTCGGGGAGACGCCGGGGCATTACTTGTCTGCATAAAAATTATATTGCAATGCACAATAGTTATTTGGCATGATGATCTGCCGGGCCTGGCGGCGATCCCGCCTGTGCCCATCAACTCAGAGCCTGCCCGCCATGGCTCCCAGGAGACCATCATGTCCCAGTCCTACCTGATCCGTTCCGTCGAGCCGTCCGACGCCGCCGCCATCCACCGCATCAAGACCGCGCCGGGCGTTTATCCCGATACTTTGCAGTTGCCGCACCAGCCGCTGTCCGTCACCGAGAAGCAGCTGAATGAGCGGCCGGCCAACATCCATCAACTGGCGGCCTGTGCCGATGGCGAGGTGGTCGGCTCGGCCGGACTGATCGTCAACGAAGGCATGCGGGTGCGCCACAGCGCCGACCTGTTCCTGGTGGTGCGCGACGATTGGCAGGGCAAGGGCGTCGGCGGGGCCTTGATGCGCGCCGTCGTCGATCTGGCCGACAACTGGCTGGGGCTGATCCGCATCGAGTTGAAGGTGATTCACGACAACGCCCGCGCCATCGCGCTGTACGAGAAGTTCGGCTTCGAGTACGAGGGCCGGCTGCGCCAGGAGCAGCTGCGCGCCGGCAAGCTGGAGGACGTGCTGGTGATGGGCCGGCTGAACTGGCCGCGGAGGGCTGAGTCATGAACGGCTATCGAATCCGCCATGCGGAACCGTCCGACGCCGAGGCCTTGAACGCGATGTTCGGCGATCCCGCCGTGTTCGGCGCCATGCTGGGCCTGCCTTGGCCATCCTTGAGCAAGCGGCGCGAGTGGCTGCAGAAAAACGAGCACGGCAGGGTCGTGCTGGTGGCGGTCGACGGCGACGGCCGGGCGCGGGGCTGGGCCGGATTGATACCGTCGGGCCGCGAGCGCCGGCTGCGCGCGGCGGAGCTGGGCATAGGCGTCGACGCCGGCCTGCATGGCCAGGGCATAGGCTCGTTGCTGATGGCGGCGGCGCTGGAGCAGGCCGACGACTGGCTGGGCCTGCGCCGCGTCGAGCTGACGGTGTTTTCCGACAATGCCCGCGCCCAGCGTCTGTACCGCAAGTTCGGCTTCGTCGAGGAAGCCAGGATGCGCGCCTACGCGCTGCGCGACGGCGCCTACCACGACGTGTTGGCGATGGCGCGCTTGCGAGGGGAGGGGGAGCGATGAGCGAATTCCGCATCCGCCATCTGGAGCCAGGCGACGCGGCGGACCTGAGCGAGCTTTACGGAGACGCCAGCGTCTACGGCAATACGCTGCAACTGCCCTATCCATCGGAGTGGAAGCTGGGGGCGAGAATGGATGGCCTGCTGCGAGCCGGCCGCTATCAACTGGTTTGCGAAGCGGACGGGGACAAGATGGTCGGCAGCGCCGGGTTGTGGCGTCTCGATGATGAGCGTCTGTCGCATATCGCCGGCCTCGGCATCGTCGTTCACCGCGGCTGGCAGGGGCGCGGCGTCGGCAAGCTGCTGATGGCGGCTTTGCTGGATCTGGCCGACAACTGGATAGGCTTCGAGCGGGTCGAATTGACGGTCTATCCCGACAACCTGGCGGCGCAGGCCTTGTACCGCCGTTTCGGTTTCGTCGAGGAGGGGCGGTTGCGCGCGCACTCGTTCCGCAACGGCGCCTATCACGATGCCTTGCTGATGGGCCGCTTGCGAGGCGACCGAGCCTGAACTGAAATAAAAAAAGCGCCGTGGACCTTCTAGTCCACGGCGCTTTTTTCTTGCCGGCAGGCGGCGATTACTTCTGGGCCGGAGCCTGTTGCTGCACTTGCTGTTGGGACTGGCCTTGCAGCTGGGCATCCATGCGGTCGCGCATGGCTTTCATATTGTCGTTGCCTTCGCCGGCGATGGCGGCGCCGGACAGCAGGATCAGGGACAGGGCGGCGATGGCGGTTTGCTTCAGCATGGTGGTTTCCTTTCAGTGTGTGGATTGCCAGCTTTCGCTTATGCATCAAAAATATTGATGTCTTATTTCGAGTATCGCTGGCTTCTTGTTACGGATCCCATTCTAGGACGGACATCTCTGCGATAAAATCGGAAAGAACCGAACAATACGTTCAAAAAAATTGAATCAGGTATGGCAATGAAACTGACTCTGGAAGCGATCCAGGTGCTGGATGCGATCGAACAGCACGGCAGCTTCGCCGCGGCGGCCGAGGCGTTGTTCAAAGTGCCGTCGGCGCTGACGTACACCGTGCAGAAGCTGGAGCAGGGCCTGGGCGTGGCCATTTACGACCGCAGCGGCCATAGGGCGCGGCTGACGCCGGCCGGCGAGCGGCTGCTGAAGGACGGCCGCCACCTGCTGGATGCGGCGCGCCAACTGGAACTCAGGGTCAGCAAGCAGGCGCAGGGCTGGGAGGACCGGCTGCGCATCGTGGTGGGCGACTTGATCGGCTTCGAGCAGTTGCTGCCGTCCATCGTCGATTTCGACCGGCTGCAGTCCGACACCCGCCTGCATTTCATCCGCGAAAGCTTCGGTGGCATCTGGGACGCGTTGTACGACGACCGCGCCGACCTGGTGATAGGCGCGCCCAACCAGCCGCCGCCCGGCGATTACTTCACCCGCAATATCGGCGACTACGATTTCGTGCTGGTGGCCGCGGCCGGCCATCCGCTGGCCGCGGAGCCGGAGCCGGTGCCGCCGCACGCGCTGAGGCGTTATCGGGCGGTGGCGGTGGGCGATACCTCGCGCCGCCTGCCGGCGCGGACCGGCGGGCTGCTGGAAGGACAGCAGGTGCTGACGGTGCACAGCAGCCAGGCCAAACTGAAGGCCATCGTCGCGGGACTGGGCACCGGCCACCTGCCGCGTTCGCACGTGCGAGCCCATCTGGCCAGCGGCGAGCTGGTGGAAAAAACCGAGGAGGAAAACGGAAGCTTCCCGCCGATGTGCTTCGCCTGGAAGCAGGAACAGCCGGGGCGGGCGATGCAGTGGTTCATCCAGCGCTTGGAGCTGGCGGTGGAGCGGGGAGAGCTGTACGTTTGAGAATGCCGCCGGCGGGCCGGCGGCGGGACTGCGATCAGCTGTTGGACGGGATGGAATTGTTCTGCGGAATCATCGGCGCGGGCTGGCCGTGCAGCTGGGCGTCCATCCTGCCGCGCATCGCCCACATCACGGACAGGCCATCGCCGGCCATCACGGAGCCGGAAAGCGTCAAAAGCGCGAGAGCGGTGACAACGAGGGTTTTCAACATGGCTTTCTTCCTTGTTCTTGGCTTGGAATCAGGCCGCGTCAAGCCGCTGTGGGCAGGTGAGGCTGGTTTGGGCAGCAGTTTGGCTACGGTCTACCGCGCCGCGGCATGAGGCCGCGACGCTGATTTGCAGTGTAGACCTTGTCAGACACTTTGACGTGTGATCAGTTGTGAAAGATTTTTAAATCCAATAGTTTATGTTGATGTGCTGAGGCTGCGCTAGATGTCTTGCCCTTCGACGATGCCGTCGTGGCTGGCCGCCTGGCGCGGCAAAATCAGGTTCAGGATGATGGCCAGCAGCGAGCACAGGCCGACGCCGGCCAGCGCGAAGTCGCCCAGTTTCAGCGTCAGGCCGCCGATGCCGGCGGTCAGAACCACCGAGATGATCACCAGGTTGCGCGGCTCCATCAGGTCCACCTTGGCCTCGATCAGCGTCTTCAGGCCGATGGAGGCGATGGTGCCGAACAAGAGCACCATGATGCCGCCCATCACCGGCATCGGGATGGACTGCAGCAGCGCGTTGAACTTGCCGAAGAAGGCCATGCAGATGGCGAACACCGCCGCCCAGGTCATGGTCACCGGGTTGAAGTTGCGGGTGATCATCACCGCGCCGGTCACTTCGGCGTAGGTGGTCACCGGCGGGCCGCCGATCAGGCCGGCCACGCACACGCCCAGGCCGTCGCCGGCCAGCGTGCGGTGCAGGCCAGGGCTGCGGGTGTAGTCCTTGCCGGTGACGCCGCCGATGGCCATCACGCCGCCGATGTGCTCGATGGCCGGGGCGATGGCCACCGGCAGCATGAAGGCCGCCGCCGCCCAGTTGACTTCCGGGCTGTGGAAGGCGGGCGCGGCGAACCACGGCGCGGCGGCCAGCTTGGCGAAGTCCACCGCGCCGAGGAAGGCGGCGGCGATGTAGCCGACGACGACGCCGGCCAGAATCGGCACCAGCTTGAACATGCCGCGGGCGTAGATGGATACCACGATGGTGGTGGCCAGCGAGATGGCCGCCAGCAGCAGCGAGGTTTCATACGGCAGCACCTGTTTGCCGCCGGCCTGGCCCATCGCCATGCCGGAGGCTGCGGTGGCGACCGACAGGCCGATGATCATGATCACCGGGCCGATCACCACCGGCGGCAGCAGCTTGTTGACCAGCGCCATGCCGCGCCAGCGCACCACCGCGGCGAACACGAAGTACATGAAGCCAGCGGCGAACAGGCCGAACATGGTCGCGCCCTGGCCCCAGGTATGGATGGAGTAGATGATGGGGCCGATGAAGGCGAAGGAGGAACCGAGGAAAATCGGCACCTGGCGGCCGGTGCAGGCCTGGAACAGCAGGGTGCCGAGGCCGGCGCCGAGCAGCGCCATAGCCGGATTCAGGCCGGTGAGCAGCGGCACCAGAACCAGCGCGCCGAAGGCGACGAACAGGATCTGGGCGCCGGACACCGCCAGCTTGAGTTGTTGAAGCATCATTCTTCCTTGTTTTCGTTTTGTAATCTTGTCGGCTTCACACGGCGCAATACATCACCGCCTGCGCCAGCGTGTTGTCCACATCGGCGGCCACCATGCTGCGGCTGCGGAAATCCAGCACCATCCGCTGTACCGCTTGATAGCATTCGTAGTTGGGCTTGGCTTGGTAATGGATGTCCACGCCCAGCCGCGCCGCCACTTTCTTCACCGTTGTCGGTTTGACGCAGACATGCAGCTGCGGATCGAAGCAAGCCAGAAAACAGCTGACGATCGGCCACTTGGCGGCATTGGCCTTGGGGTCCATCCGCGCCATCGCCAGCGTGTCCACATAGGCGGCGAAGCTGTCCGGGCTGAAATCGTGCAGCACATCGCGCAAGGCCTGGATGAAGGGCAGGTTCAGGTCGCGGTTGTCCATGTAGTTGCGGAAGGCGATCTTCTCGAAAGTGCTGACCGTGGTGGCCAGCGAGACGATCTGGCGGCAGGTGTGTGTGGCGTCGGCCAGCTTGCCGCTGGCGAGCGCCGCGTCCAGCTTGTCGCGGGCCAGCTCGCTCTGGCACAGCGCCTCGGCCTTGGCGTAGCTTTTGTGCCTGCGCGCCAGCGTCTGCCAGTCCGGGTCCTGGAAGCCGCCCGGGAAGCGGGCGAGAAAGTCAGCGTCTATCGCGGCGTAGCGGTCATCCATGACGTTCATCCTTCATCCTTGCGGGCTTGCAAAAAAGCCGCCGGCTGCGGAAGCAACGGGCGGCTGATCGGAATGCATGGCGCTCAGGCCTGCTTGGTGCCGAAGATCTTGTCGCCGGCGTCGCCGAGGCCGGGGATGATGTAGCCGTGCTCGTTCAGGTGGCTGTCCAGCGAGGCGGCGTAGAGCTGCACGTCCGGGTGGGCGTCGTTGACGATCTTCACGCCTTCCGGCGCGGCCACCATCACCACGGCCTTGATGGTTTTGCAGCCATTGCGCTTCAGAAGGTCGATGGTGGCGATCAGCGAGCCGCCGGTGGCCAGCATCGGGTCGATGATGATGGCGATGCGCTCGTCCAGGTTGCCGACGAATTTTTCAAAGTAGGACACCGGCTCCAGCGTCTCCTCGTTGCGGGCCAGGCCCACCACGCTGATCTTGGCCGAGGGCACCAGGTCAAGCACGCCGTCCAGCATGCCGATGCCGGCGCGCAGGATGGGGACCACGGTGACTTTCTTGCCCTTGATCTGCTTGACGTCGATCTTGCCGCACCAGCCGTCGATGGTGACGGCTTCCAGCTCGAAGTCGCGAGTGGCTTCGTAGGCGAGCAGGCGGGCCAGTTCCTGGGTCAGCTGGCGGAACTTCATGGTGCTGGTATCGGCTTCGCGCAACAGGCCCAGCTTGTGCTGTACCAGCGGATGATCAACGATGGTGATGTTCAATTTCGGCTCCCTACCTTGGCAAAAAGCTGCTTGCCGGGCGCGGCAAACAGCTTTCAATACATATGACAGCGGCAGCCGCAAGGCTGCCGTGGATGGTATGGGGCATCATTCTAACGCGGATGGCCTCCAAAACGCAAAACCCGGCCAGGGCCGGGTTGCTGGAAAAGCTTACAGGTCTTTCAGCAGGTCCTGCAGTTCGCCGTTCTGGAACATCTCGTACATGATGTCCGAACCGCCGACGAATTCGCCCTTCACGTACAGCTGGGGGATGGTCGGCCAGTTGGAGAAATCCTTGACGCCCTGGCGGATGTCGGGATCGCGCAGCACGTCCACGGTCAGGAAGTTTTCCACGCCACAGGCCTTCAGGATCTGCACCGCGCGCGAGGAGAAGCCGCACTGCGGGAACTGGGCGGAGCCCTTCATGAACAGCACCACCGAGTTGTCGGCGACGGTCTGCTGGATATCTTGTTGAATCGACATGTATTGAATCCTTGCTGTTGGCCGGCGCTATTTCCGCCGGAAATACCCGATCATTTCAATAAGTTATTTTACGTGCGGGCGGCAGGCTGGTCAATTTGGCCGGCCTTGGTCTGCCACTGCGGCAGGAACAGCCGCACCTGGCCCTCGTACAGCGCGCGCCGGGTCACTAGCCGCGACACCGAGGCCGCCACCAGCGCGGTGGCCATCAGCGGGATGATCATGCCCGAAGTGTCGGTCATCTCCATCACGATGACGAAGCCGGTCATCGGCGCGCGCGTCATGCCGGCGAAGAAGCCCACCATCCCTAGCAGCACCACCATGGCCTGCGGCAGGAAGGGCATCAGTTGCGACATGTTCAGGCCGAAGCCGGCGCCGACGGCCAGCGACGGCGCGAACATGCCGCCGGGCACCGCGCTGATGTGGCTGACGAACATGCTGATCAGCTTCAGCACGCCGTAGTCCTGCAGCGCCGCGCCGTGGCCCTCGATGATGTCGCGGGCGCGGAAGTAGCCGGTGCCGAAGGTGCTGCCGTGGCTGATGATGCCGATCACGGCCAGCGCCAGGCCGCAGCCTGCGGCGAAGCGCACCGGGTAGCGGATGCGCCAGCCGTGCAGCGGGCCGGGCAGCCGTTGCGACAGCGTCAGCAGCACGCGGCAGGCCAGCCCGCCGATCAGCCCGCCGACGACGCCGCAAACGGGAATGGCCAGCCAGGCCTGCTTGCTGTCCATCGCCACGTGGACGATGCCGAAGTAGTTGTAGTTGCCGTTGATGGCGAAAGTGGTGAGGCCGGCGACGATCACCGACAGCAGGATGGTGGAGCTGGCGCGCATGTCGAAAGTGCGGCCCATTTCCTCGATGGCGAACACGATGCCGGCCAGCGGCGCGTTGAAGGCCGCGGCCACGCCGGCGGCGGCGCCGGCCAGGATGAAGCTGCGGGCGGCGCCGTCGTGGCGCTGCGCGGCCTTGCGGTTCAATGAGTACTTGATCGCCGCGCCCACCTGGACGATGGGCCCCTCGTAGCCGAAGGTGGCGCCGGAGCTGATGCCTATCAGGGTCAGCAGCACCTTGCCGAAGGCGGCTTTCAGCGTGAAGCAGTATTCGCGCAGCTTGTGCATGCCGGGCTCCAGCGCCGCGATGGACTGCGGAATGCCGCCGCCGGCGGAGCTGGGGAAGAAGCGGTGCATGATCCAGATCGCCAGCGCCAGGCCGGCCGGGGTGATCAGCAGGCTCCAGTACGGCGACGCGTCGTAGGCCTTGAAGAACAGGTCGTGCGACCAGTGGCTGCCTTGGGCGAAGACATAGGCCACCAGGCCGATCAGGATGGCCGCGATCCAGACTGGCACCTGGCGCCGCCATTGCGCGGCGGACAGGTAGAGATAGCGCAGGCGGCGGTTGACGCGCTGGCGCCTGGAACGGCGGGGTAGGTGGTCCTGCATCGGGCGGGCGGCTCCTGGGCGGCATGAAATGCCGGTTTTAAAATCATTCTTGTCTAATGTACTCCGAACGAGCCTCGAATACGAGCGCGGCCCGCCTGCGCAGGGCAAGCGGGCCGCGGCTCATAGCCCTTGTTTCGCTTAGGCCTGGCTGCGTTCCAGGACTGCGGCGAAGAAGCCGTCGGTGTTATGCAGATGCGGTTTCAGCTCCAGGTAGTCGCCGCATTGCAGCGGGATCTTCTGCTCGGCCAGCACCTCGTCCATCTTCACCAGCCTGAAATCGGCGTGCTCGGCCAGGAAGGCTTCGACGATGGCCTGGTTCTCCTGCGGCAGCAGACTGCAGGTGGCGTAGACCAGGCGGCCGCCGCTCTTCACCAGCCGCGCGGCGGAGGCGAGGATGGATGTCTGCTTGGCGTTCAGCTCGGCCACGCTGTCCGGGTTCTGGCGGAATTTCAGGTCCGGGTTGCGGCGCAGGGTGCCCAGGCCGGAGCAGGGCGCGTCCACCAGCACGCGGTCGGCCTTGCCGGCCAGGCGCTTCACCTTGGAGTCGTTCTCGTGCGCCAACAGCTGCGGGTGCACGTTGGACAGGCCGGAGCGGGCCTGGCGCGGCTTGAAGTTGGCCAGACGCTTCTCAGAAACATCAAACGCGTACAGGCGGCCGCTGGATGACATCTGCGCGCCCAGCAGCAGCGTTTTGCCGCCGGCGCCGGCGCAGAAGTCCACCACCATTTCGCCGCGGCGCGCGCCGGTGATCAGACCCAAGAGCTGGCTGCCTTCGTCCTGCACCTCGAAGGCGCCGGCCTTGAACAGCTCGTGCTTGGACAGCGCCGGCTTGTCTTTCAGGCGGATGCCCAGCGGCGAGTACGGCGTGGCTTCGCAGGCGATGCCGTCGGCGTTCAGGCGGTCCAGCAGTTCCTCGCGCTTCATTTTCAGCGTGTTGACGCGCAGATCCAGCGGCGCCATCGACATCAGGCCCTGGCCCAGGGCCTCCACCGCTTCCGGCGTTTGCTCGCCCAGGCGCTCGATCACCCACTGCGGCAGCTCGGCGCGGATTTCCAGGCTGTCTTCCAGCGTCTTGCCCTTGACCGTGCCCAGCCATTCGCGCTCGCCGGCGCTGGTGGCCTCGGTCAGCTCCTTGACGTTCAGCTTGTTGAACTTCATCAGCGCCACCAGCGCCAGGCGGCGCGGCGTGGCCTTTTCCGGCGCGATCAGCGCGCGCAGCTGGATCAGGCGGCGCAACGCGCCGAACGCGGTCTCGGCGATCAGGTGGCGGTCGGCGCTGCCCAGCTTGTTGTGCTCGCGGAAATAGGCGGACAGCACGGCGTCGGCCGGGCGGTCGAAGCGGGTCATCTGGCCGATGACGGTTTCCAGGTGTTTCAGTTGGCTATGGCTAATGTGCATTCTTGTTCCGTATCGTCGGTTGCGGCGGCAATTCCCACTGCCGCTTGCCGTTCACATCCACGCGGATCGCTTTTAGCTCGATCCGCTTGTCCTTGTCGGCGCGAATGATGCGCACCGGCAAATTGGCGAAATCCGGGGCCAGCCAAAATTCGGTGAAGTCTCCGTCGCCCTGGGCGCGGAACACGATCACGCGCATCTTGCCGGCGCCGGTGTCGTAGTCGAAGGCGCCGTTCGGCGCCATCGGGTATTCGTAAACCTTCTTGGCGGTGGTGATCTGTATCGGCGCATGGCCCAGATCGCCGCCCTTCAGCGCCAGCTGGAAAGCCAGGCTGAACGCGTCCTGCGCGCCGGGCTTCAGCGGCAGTTGCTTGTCTTCGCCGCTGCCGTAACGCAGCAGGCCGGCGTCGTAGTCGAAGCGGGCGGCCTCTTTCAGATCCCCGCCGCGGAATGACTGCATGCTGTCCGGCCGCAGCCCCGACTTGCCTATCGTCCCTAGTGCAAGATAGCGCAGCTTGGGGCCGATGAAAGGACTGACCGTGATGTCCAGTTGGTAACGGCCCTGGCTGCGCTGCCAGTCCAGATCGCCGAAGCCGAGCATCGCGCTGTTCCAGTACCCTTGGTAGCGGATCTTGGCGGCGGCGGGGAACTGCCGCAGCGGAGCGTCCGGGTGGATAAGGCCGGCCTTGTCCGCGCTGTTCTCGCGCGGCGCGCTTTCCGCGACCGGCGCGCTGGAGGCCTGCTCCGCCGCTGCTTGCCGCGAGGCTTTCGCCGCGGGTTCGGAGCTGGCTTGGGGCGCCGAGGCGGTTTTGGCCGCCGGGGCAGAGGCATCCGTTTTGGCCTGCTCCGCCGGCTTGGAGGCTTCGCGCTTGCGGGCCGGCCTGGGTTTCGGTTTCGGTTTTGGCTTCGCCGTCTCAGCCGGTTGCAGGCTCACGCCGGCGGCGGCCGGATCGCGCGGCGGCGGCGTCTCGTCCAGCCGCATCGCCTGCATCTTGACGTCTATCTTCTCGAGCCTGGGCTCGTCCGCCGGCGGCGCGCTGATCGCAGGCAGCAAGTCGGAGCCGAGCAACGCGAGGTGCAGCAGCAACGACAGGGCAAGAGCGATCAGCAGCAGACGGCGACGGGTCATTTAGGCCTTGCTTGAGGGTACGGGCGACAGCAGGCTGGCGGCGGCTCCCGGGCCGCCGGCCACCTTGCCGTCCACGACGGCGATCTCGCCGGCGGCGAAGCGGCGCACCGCTTCTGGGTACAGCTGGTGTTCCAGTTTCAGCACGCGCGCGGCCAGGCTGTCCGGCGTGTCGCCGTCCAGCACGCTCACCGCGCCCTGGGCGACGATGGGGCCGTGATCCAGCTCGGCGGTGACGAAGTGTACCGTGCATCCGGCCAGTTTGCAGCCCATTTCCAATGCCCGCTCATGGGTATGCAGGCCGGGAAAGGCCGGCAGCAGCGACGGGTGGATGTTGAGCATCCGGCCTTCGTAGCGGCGGGTGAAGCCTTCGGTCAGGATGCGCATGAAGCCGGCCAGCACCACCAGATCGGGCGCATGGGCGTCGATGGCCTCGGCCAGCGCGGCGTCGAAGGCCTCGCGGCTGGCGTAGGCCTTGTGGTCCAGCGCCGCGGTGGCGATGCCGCGTTCGGCCGCCCAGGCCAGGCCGGCCGCGTCCGGGCGGTTGGCGATCACCGCCGCGACGCGGGCGCCTGGAATGCCGGCGTCGACGATGGCCTGCATATTGGAGCCTCGGCCGGAAATCAGGATGACGATGTTTTTCATGGCTCTTGTCCGGAATGGCTTGCCATTCCTGTTCGTTGCGATTGCGCCGGCTTGGTTCAATCCGCCCGGCGATAAACGACAAGCGCCGCCGGCGGGGCCAGCGGCGCGGGGCGCTACTTGCGGAAAAGCCTCAGGCTATCTGGGTCTGGTGCTCGTCGCCCACGCGCTCGCGCACCTGGCCGATGCGGTAGACGGTTTCGCCGGCTTCGCGCAGCAGCGCCATCGCCTGTTCGGCGTGTTCCGGCGCCACCACCACCACCATGCCGATGCCGCAGTTGAAGGTGCGGTACATCTCCTGGATGTCCACATTGCCTTCGCGCTGCAGCCACTGGAACAGTTTCGGCAGCTGCCAACTGGCGGCGTCGATCTGGGCGACGGTGTTGTCCGGCAATACGCGCGGGGTGTTCTCTGTGATGCCGCCGCCGGTGATGTGGGCCATGCCCTTGACCGGCAGCGTCTCCATCAGCTTGAGCAGCGGCTTGACGTAGATGCGGGTCGGGGCGATCACCGCGTCGCGCAGCGTCTTGTCGCCGTCGAACGGCGCGTCCAGCTCCGGCTGCGCGCGGTCGATGATCTTGCGCACCAGGCTGTAGCCGTTGGAGTGCACGCCGTTGGAGGCCAGACCCAGCACGACGTCGCCGGCGACGATGTCGCGGCCGCTGATCACCTTGCTCTTCTCCACCACGCCGACGGCGAAGCCGGCCAGGTCGTACTCGCCGGCCGGGTACATGCCCGGCATCTCGGCGGTTTCGCCGCCGGTCAGCGCGCAGCCGGCCTGTTCGCAGCCGGCGGCGACGCCCTTGATCACCTCGGTGGCCTGGGCCACGTCCAGCTTGCCGCAGGCGAAGTAGTCGAGGAAGAACAGCGGCTCGGCGCCCTGCACCAGGATGTCGTTGACGCTCATCGCCACCAGATCGATGCCGACGGTGTCATGGCGGTTCCAGTCGAAAGCCAGCTTGAGCTTGGTGCCCACGCCGTCGGTGCCGGAAACCAGCACCGGCTCCTTGTACTTCTTGGAGATTTCCACCAGTGCGCCGAAACCGCCGATGCCGCCGAGAACTTCCGGGCGCATGGTGCGCTTGGCAAAAGGCTTGATGTTTTCGACCAGCGCGTCGCCGGCGTCGATGTCTACGCCGGCATCACGGTAACTGAGGGACGTGGTGTTCAAGATAATCTCGCTTTCTGCAAACTTGAAATATTTTTACATCAAGCTTTCGCCGGTGCGAAAGCACTGTATTTTAACTGAAAATCGGCAAAAAGGCTGATGCGGCGGACAGGCTTTTTCCTTTGCGGCCTCGATTTGCCGATGTCATCAATCTTGTCCGGGAAAATGGCGGTTCCAACGGCGGGCCGTATCGTCGTAAAATCGTGCTTATTGATGTCAGCACGCAACGCAGCACAGCAAACTTTGGACCAGCTCGTACTCGATCTCACGCCTACGCCGCTGCCGGCCTTCGATAATTTCCTGGCCGAGCGCAACCGTGAAGTGATCACCGCACTGACCGCCACCGAAGGCGAACGCTTCATCTATTTATGGGGCGAGCCCGGTTGCGGCAAAACCCATCTGCTGCAGGCCTGGATCGCCCACGCCGAGCGGCTGGGGCGCGCCGCCATCTATCTGGACGGCAAGGGCGATCACTTGCCGGATTTCGCGCGCGAGGCCAGCTTCATCGCGGTGGACCACGTCGACGACCTGGCGCCGGACGACCAGATCATGCTGTTCTCCTTCTACAACTCCTTGAAGGAGGGCGGGGAGGGGCGGCTGCTGATGGCAGGGCGCAAGCCGCCGGTGGCGTTGTCGGTGCGCGACGACCTGCGCACCCGCCTGGGCTGGGGCCTGGTGCTGGAGGTGAAAGCCTTGTCCGACGACGACAAGCTGGCCGCCTTGCGCAGCCACGCCGCCAACCGCCAGCTGTCGATACCCGACGACGTCTACCGCTACTTGCTCACCCACTGGCGGCGCGACCTGACCAGCCTGATCTCGATGATAGACATGCTGGACCGCTACTCGCTGGCGCTGAGGCGCCCGATCACCGTGCCGCTGGTGAAAAACGTTTTGCAAACCGCCACTCCGGAATCATGACGACAGCCACTCCCGCCAAACGCAGGCTCGCCCTGTTCGACCTCGACCACACTCTGATCGCTGGCGACTCCGATTTCGAATGGCCGCGCTTCCTGATCAAGCGCGGCATTCTGGACGCCGCCCAGTACGACGAGCGCAACAGCTATTTTTACCGCCAGTATCAGAACGGCACGTTGGACATGCACGAGTATCTGGCGTTCATCCTGGCGCCGCTGACGCGCTTCTCGCGCCATCAGCTGGACGAGCTGCACGCCGACTATCTGGAAAACCACATCAAGCCGCTGATCCCCAACAGGGCGCGCGAACGCCTGGCCGCCCACCGCGCCGAGGGCGACCAGATCGTCATCATCACCGCGACCAACCGCTTCATCACCGGACCGATCGCCCGCGAGCTGGGCGTCGAGCACCTGATCGCGATCGAGCTGGAGCAGGATGGCGACGGCAACTACACCGGCCGCCCGACCGGCGTTTTGAGCTTCAAGGAAGGCAAGATCACCCGCATCGAGCAGTGGCTGGCCGAGCGCGGCGAGAGCTGGGACAGCTATGCCGAGAGCTTCTTCTACAGCGATTCGCACAACGACCTGCCGCTGATGAAGCTGGTGGACAATCCGGTGGCGGTGGACGCCGACGACAAGCTGCGGGCTTATGCCGAGGAGCATGGCTGGCCGGTGATCTCGTTGCGCGATTGATTGGGGCGCGGCCGACAAAACGCCTGGCTTATGTAATGTTTTAACGGCCTGCCGCCTTTGTGGCAGGCTGTTTTCTTATCGGCAGAAAGGAACGCATGATGGACGCCCTGCAGGATTTTCTGTGCCGCGCCGAGGCGGTGCTGTCCCGGCTGGAGCCGATGCTGCCGCCGCAGCGGCGCGAGCCGGACTGGAGCGCGCAGGCCTTCCGCTGGCATCGCCAGGGCCTTGCGGGCTGGCTGGAGGCGGTGCATGAGCCGCATTCGGTGGAGATGGGCCGGCTGGCCAGCGTGGACGTCCAGCGCGAGCAACTGCTGGCCAACACCCGCCAGTTCGTCGAAGGCCTGCCGGCCAACAACGTGTTGTTGACCGGCGCGCGCGGCACCGGCAAGTCATCGCTGGTCAAGGCGCTGCTGCCGGAGTTCGGCCGCGACGGCCTGCGCTTGATCGAGATCGACCGCGAACATCTGGCCGATCTGCCGCAACTGGTGGAACTGCTGGTCGGACGGCGGGAGCGTTTCATCCTGTTTTGCGACGACTTGTCGTTCGAGCACGGCGACGCCGGCTACAAGGCGCTGAAGAGCGCGTTGGACGGCGGCCTCTCCCGCCGCTGCGACAATCTGCTGGTGTACGCGACATCCAACCGCCGCCACCTGCTGCCGGAGCAGATGAGCGAGAATCGCGAGGGCTGGCTGCATGACGGCGAGATCCATCCCGGCGAGGCGGTGGAGGAGAAGGTGTCGCTGTCCGACCGCTTCGGCCTGTGGCTGTCGTTTTATCCGTTCGACCAGGACGCCTACCTGGCGGCGGTCAAGGAATGGCTGGGCCATTTCGGCCTGAAGTGCGGCGATAAGGCCGAGCGGGCGGCGCTGCAGTGGAGCCTGTCGCGCGGCAGCCGCTCCGGCCGGGTGGCCTGGCAGTTCGCCTGCCACTGGGCGGGCAGCCAGAAACTGGCCAAGAAGACCGGCAGGAAATGACCCGGGCGGCATGCGCCCATACACAGATTGAAGACATGACGAGCGACAAGATCATAGACGTGGTAGCCGGCGCGCTGATGCGGCCGGACGGCAGTTTCATGCTGGGCAGCCGCCCGGAGGGCAAGCCCTACGCCGGTTACTGGGAGTTTCCCGGCGGCAAGGTGGAGCCGGGCGAGACGCCGCTGGAGGCGTTGAAGCGCGAGTTCCACGAGGAAATGGGCATCGTCGTCACCGCCGCGACGCCGTGGCTGACCAAGATCCACCATTACGAGCACGCCTCGGTCCACCTGCGATTTTTCCGCATCTGGGATTGGCAGGGCGAGCCGCAGCCGCGCGAGGCGCAGTCCTTCGCCTGGCAGCGGCCGGGCCGCTACACGGTGGCGCCGATGCTGCCGGCCAACGGGCCGATACTGAAATCGTTGGAACTGCCGGCCTGCTATGCGATCACCTGCGCCGCCGAGATCGGCGTCGAGGCGCAGCTGGCTAGGCTGGCCGAGCGCGACTGGGGCATGGTGCAGGTGCGCGAGCATGGGATGGGGCGCGAGGAGCTGGCCGATTTCGTCGCCCTCGCCGCCGCCATCATCCGTCCGCGCGGCGGCAAGCTGGTGGTCAACGCCGATCCGGCCTGGCTGGCCGGCTGGCCGGTGGACGGCGTGCACCTGACAGGCGCGCGCCTGGCCGCGTTGACGGAGCGGCCTGCGTTCGACTGGGTGGGCGCGTCGATACACGGCGCGGACGAGTTGGCGCGCGCCGGCGAGCTGGGTCTGGACTACGCGTTGTTGAGTCCGGTGGCGCCCACCGTCACGCATCCCGGCGCTGCGCTGCTGGGCTGGGACGGTTTCGCCGCCTGCCTGGCCGACGGCGTGCCGCTGCCGGTGTACGCCTTGGGCGGCATGAGCGTCGAGGATCTGGATCTGGCCCGCCTGCGCGGCGCCCATGGCGTGGCGCTGATGCGGGGGGCGTGGCGGTGACGGCCAAGCAGCGCAAGCTGCTGATCCTGGGCGCGGCGCTGCTGGCCTTCGGGGCCGTCAAATTCGGCCTGATCTACTACTGGTATCTGCATAACAGGCAGCCGGCCGCTCCGGCGGCACAGGCGCTGTCATGCGACATCGAGCGCGGCGCCTGCGCGCTGCCGGGCGGCGGCGCGCTGCGTTTTTCCGCCCGCCCGTCCCACGGCCAGCCTTTCGAGATCCGGCTGGACGGCGTGGCGGCGGAGGCGGCGCCGACCGCCGACTTCACGATGCCGGACATGGACATGGGCTTCAACCGCTACACCTTCGTTCGCGACGGCGAGGGATGGAAGGCCCGGGCGATCCTGCCGATGTGCGTCAGCGGCAGCCGCGACTGGCAGGTGGAGTTGAAGGCGGGCAAGGCGGCGTATCTGTTGCCATTCCGCGTGCGCTGAAGGCGCTGGCCGGCCCCATGAAAAAAGCTCCCTTTCGGGAGCTTTTTCGCGCCAGGGGCGGTTTACTTGGCGGCGGAGGCTGCCTTGTGTTTTTGATGCGCGGCGCCGGAGGCGTGTTTCTTGTGCGCTTTTTTCTTGTGGTGCTTCTTGTGCTCGGCCTTGTGTTCCATTTTCTTCTCGGCGGCCGGGGCGGAAGCGGCCGGCGCGGCGAAGGCGGAAGTGGCGAAAGCGGCAGCGATCAGAGCGGTCAGCAGTTTTTTCATGGTATTTACCTTCCAGGAAGACGCTTATTGGTATTGGAAAGCCAAGCTATGGCGCCGGGCTGACGCCCGGCCTTGCTATGAGCCGCGCCGGCTGGCGAAGTTCATCCCATGATGCTGACGGATGCGTAATTTATTGTAAATGGCATATGGGCCAGTCTGTCAGCCCAGCCAGTAGCTCAATACCACGCCGGCGAACACCGCCGCGCCGACGCGGTTGTTGTCGAGAAAGGCCTTGAAGCACTTGGCGCGGTCGCGGTTCTTGATCTCGAAGTATTGCTGCGCGATCAGGCCGACGGCGGCGGCGAGGCCCAGGTAGTAGGGCCAGGCCAGCTCCAGGTGGATGCCGATGCCGCACATCAGGGCCAGGAAGGCGGCGTGGCACAGCATCACGCCGGCGACGTCGTACTCGCCCATGGTGATGGCCGAGGTCTTGATGCCGATCTTCAAATCGTCCGGCTTGTCGGCGATGGCGTAAGCGGTGTCGTAGGCCACCACCCAGAACAGGTTGGCCAGCAGCAGCAGCCAGGCGAGCAGCGGCACTTCGCCGGTTTCGGCGGCGAAGCCCATCGGGATGCCGAAGGAGAACGCCACGCCCAGATAGGCCTGCGGCATCGGGAAGAAGCGCTTGGTGAACGGATAGCTGGCCGCGATCAGCACCGCCGGCACGCTCAGGAGCTTGGTCAGATTGTTCAGCGGCAGCACCAGCAGGAAAGACAGTATGGCCAGCAGGGCGGCCAGCAGCAGCGCCTCCTTCTTGCTGACCGCGCCGCGGGCGAACGGGCGCTGGCTGGTGCGGGCGACGTGGGCGTCGTAGTCGCGGTCGGCATAGTCGTTGATCACGCAGCCGGCCGAGCGCATCAGGAAGGTGCCCAGGCAGAAGATGGCGATGATGGACAGGTGGGGCGCGCCATGGGTGGCGATCCACAGCGCCCACAGCGTCGGCCATAGCAGCAGCAGGGTGCCGATCGGCTTGTCCCAGCGCATCAGTTGCCGGTAGTTTTCGTAGCGGTCGCGGACGGCGGCGATCGAGATCACAGGAAATCCTCCAAGGCGGGCAGGAACAGCTCGGTCAGCAGCAGCGGGGAGCCGCCCAGCTGGAATCGGCAGCGGCGGGCCGGGTAGCCGGCCGCCGGCTGGACGCGGCCTGCGGCGGCGGCCAGCGGATGGCCGTCGGCCAGCCGCGCGTAGCGCAGCGGCTCGCGGACGAGCTCGGGCAGTTCGCCGAACAGCGTCAGGCCCAGGGAGCGGCTGCCGCGCCGCAGCACCGGCAGCCAGGCCGGGCAGTCGGGACGGGCGGCGCTGCGGGCGAACACCACCGGCGAGCCATCCAGGGTCAGCAGCACGTGGCGGGCGTATGCCGGCTCGCCTTCGGCCAAATCCAGCGCTTCGGCTTCGTCGGCCTGGACGCGGTCCTCGCCCTGGCTCAGCACGGTCACCGCGAAGCGACGGCCGCCGGCCTGCAGCCGCAGGCTCAGCGAGGCGGGCTCGGTCAGGCAGTCCAGAAGGGAGTCGGGCAGGGCGGGGGGCGCGGCGCGCCACAGGGCATCGTTTACCATGGCGCGCATTATGCCAAAAGCCGCGGGGGCTTGTCGCCTGCGGCGATACCCGGCGCGGGAACTTGCCGTTATCATGCTCAGAGCCTGTGCTCGGTATTTGTCGAGCGGCGCAACCCGGCCGGCGGGGCATGCGCGGGCGGCAAGCGGCCGTTGCCGGAAAAAGATTGCGGGCAGGTTTTTCGTGCATTGGAGGGGAGGGCGTATGCTGGACCTGCTGTTGTGGCTGCTGGGCTACCAACTGGCCGGAGAGGCGCTGGTGCGCTGGATGGGCTGGCCGATGCCGGGCCCGGTGATGGGCCTGTTGCTGCTGTTCGCCACATTGTGGCTGCGCCGCGCGGTGCCTGAGACCCTGCAGCGCGAGGCGCCTCGCTTTCTCAGCCACATGTCGCTGTTGTTCATCCCGGCCGGCGGCGCGCTGCTGGCCTACGCGCCGATGCTGCGCGCGCATGGCTGGGAGCTGGCGCTGATCATGCTGGCTTCCTCGTTGGCCACGCTATTGGCCACCGGGCTGGTCCTGAAACTGCTGCTGCGGGGGAGGCGGCATTGACGGCGGCCTGGCTGGACTCGCCGCTGACCGGCGTTTTCGTCACCTTGCTGGCTTACCGGCTGGCGTTGGCCGGCCATCGGCGCGGGCATGGCCATCCGCTGGCCAATCCGGTGTTGCTGGGCGTGCTGTTCGTGCTGGCCTGGCTGCTGCTGAGCGGCAGCACCTATCCGCAATACATGAACGGCGCCCGTTTCATCCAGTTGTTGTTGGGGCCGGCGACGGTGGCGCTGGCGGTGCCTTTGTACGGCAATCTGGCGCGCTTGAAGAAGGCGGCGTTTCCCTTGCTGGCCAGCATCGCCGCCGGCGGCCTGGTCGGCATGATCAGCGCGGCCGGCCTGGGCTGGTGGCTGGGCTTCGATCAGCCGGTGCTGGTGGCGCTGGCCACCCGCGCGGTGACCACGCCGATCGCGATGAGCCTGGCCGGCGGCCTGGGCGGCTCGCCCGAGCTGGCGGCGATGTTCGTCATTGTGTCGGGCATCGTCGGCGCGGTGATGGCGCCGCCGCTGTTCAAGCTGCTGGGCTGGGACGACGACATGCTGCTGGGGGTGGCCACCGGCGTTTCCGCCCACGGCATCGGCACCGCCCGGCTGTTCCAGCTATCCGAGACCGCCGGCGCCTTCGCCGGGTTGGCGATGGGGCTGAACGGGGTGTTCACCGCGCTGGCGCTGCCATGGCTGGTGCGGGCGCTCGGGCTCGGTTAGCATGCGGGGGCGCGCAGGGCCCGGCATCGGAACAGACCGGCGCGCAGTCATAAGGAGAACGATATGGATCTGATTTTGTGGCGCCACGCCGAGGCCGAGGACGGCATCGACGATCTGGCGCGCGCGCTGACCCGGCGCGGACAGCAGCAGGCCAGCCGCATGGCGTCCTGGCTGCGCGACAGGCTGCCGGACGATTACCTGCTGCTGGCCTCCGAGGCCCGGCGTTCGCAGCAGACGGCCGCCTATCTGGCCAAGAGCTACGAAGTGATGCCGGAACTGAACCCCGGCGCGAGCGTGGACGAGGTATTGCAGGCCGTGGGCTGGCCCGAGGCGGGACGCACAGTGGTGGTGGCCGGCCATCAGCCCTATATCGGCTGGCTGGCGGCGCGGCTGCTGTCGGAGCAGCAGCAGATGTGGAGCGTGAAGAAGGGCTCGGTATGGTGGCTGAACCGCCGCGAGCGCGGCGGCTATGAGCAGATCAGGCTGAAGCTGATGCTGACGCCGGGGATGCTCGAGCCGTGAACCCCGAACCTTGCCCCAGTCCCTGTCCGACGCCCCGCTTTGCCGGGGCGTCGTCTTTCGCGCCGCGGCCTACGCGGTTTGCGCCAGCTGTTCCCTCAACTCCTGGCTGACCCGCACCATCGCCGTCAGCGCGGCGTCCACCTCCGGCCAGCCGCGGGTTTTCAGGCCGCAGTCCGGATTCACCCACAGCCTCTCGGCCGGGATCACCTTCAGCGCCTTGTCTAGCAGAGCCCGGATTTCGCCGGCGGACGGCACGCGCGGGCTGTGGATGTCGTAGACGCCGGGGCCGATGGCGTTGGGGTAGCGGAAGCGGCCGAAGTCCGTCAGCAGCTCCATGTCGGAGCGCGAGGTTTCGATGGTGATCACGTCGGCGTCCAAGGCTGCGATGGCCGGCAGGATGTCGCCGAATTCCGAGTAGCACATATGGGTGTGGATCTGCGTCGCGTCGTCCACGCCGCGGCTGGACAGGCGGAAGGCCTCGCCGGCCCAGGCCAGGTAGCCGTCGCGGTCGGCGCGCCGCAGCGGCAGGCCTTCGCGTATCGCCGGTTCGTCGATCTGGATCACGCGGATGCCGGCGGCCTCGAGATCCAGCACCTCGTCGTTCAGCGCCAGCGCGATCTGGCGGCAGACTTCGCTTCTGGGCAGATCGTCGCGGACGAAGCTCCACTGCAGGATGGTGACCGGGCCGGTCAGCATGCCCTTCACCGGCTTGGCGGTCAGGCTTTGCGCGTAGCGCGCCCAGTCGACGGTCATCGGCGCCGGGCGGCCGACGTCGCCGAAGATGATGGGCGGCTTCACGCAGCGGCTGCCGTAGCTTTGTACCCAGCCGCCGGCGGTGAAGGCGAAGCCGGCCAGCTGTTCGCCGAAGTACTCCACCATGTCGTTGCGCTCGGCCTCGCCGTGCACCAGCACGTCCAGGCCCAGCGCTTCCTGGCGGCGGATCGCCAGCTCGATTTCCTTCTCCATCGCCTGCCGGTAGCCGGCGGCGGACAGCTCGCCCTTCTTGAACGCGGCGCGGCTGGCGCGGATGGTTGGCGTCTGCGGGAAGGAGCCGATGGTGGTGGTGGGCAGCGGCGGCAGCTTGAGCCAGGCCTGTTGCCGCTCGGCGCGGACCGGGTAGGGGCTGGCGCGGCGGTCGGCGTTCGCCGGCAACGCCGCCAGCCGTTCGGCCACCGCCGGGTTGTGGATGCGCGGGCTGGTTTGGCGCTGCGAGCGGGCGAAATCGCTGCCGGCCAGCTCGTCCGAGATGGCGGCGCGCCCTTCCTCCAGCCCCCGTTTCAGCGTTTTCAGCTCGTTCAGCTTCTGCACGGCGAAAGCCAGCCAGGTTTTCAATTCGGGATCGAGCGCGGTTTCCGCGGCGGCGTCGAAGGGGCTGTGCAGCAGCGAGCAACTGGGGGCCAGCCACAGCCGGTCTCCCAGCGTTTCCGCCAGCGGCCGCAGGCGGGCGAACAGGGCGGACAGGTCGGCGCGCCAGATGTTGCGGCCGTCTATGATGCCCGCGGACAGTATCTTGTCGGCCGGATAGTCCGGCAGGAAGGCGGAAATCTGTTCCGGTGCCCGGACCAGGTCAAGGTGCAGGCCGGCCACCGGCAGCGACTTCAGCAGCGCCGCGTGCGCGGACACGTCGCCGAAGTAAGTGGCCAGCAGCAGCTTGGGTGCGCTCTGGCTCAATTGCGCGTAGGCCGGCGCGAAGGCGTCCAGCCATTCCGGCTCCAGGTCCAGCGCCAGGATGGGTTCGTCGATCTGCGCCCATTCCGCGCCGGCGGCGCGCAGCGCGGCCAGCAGTTCGCGGTAGGCGGCAACCAGGCCGGGCAGCAGCGACAGCTTGTCGAAAGGCTCGCCCTTGGCCTTGCCCAGCCACAGCAGGCTGAGCGGCCCCAGCAGCGCGGGCTTGGCTGCCACGCCCAGCGCGCGCGCTTCGCGGATCTGGGACAGCAGGCGCTCGGGCTGCGCGGCGAAGGCGGTGTCGGCTCGCCATTCCGGCACCAGGTAGTGGTAGTTGGTGTCGAACCACTTGGTCATTTCCAGCGCCGGCTGGGCGGCGTTGCCGCGCGCCAGTTCGAAATATTGCGCGGTGGTGAGCGTCGCCGCATCGAAGCCGAAGCGCGGCGGCGCGGCGCCGACCAGGAGCTGGGCGTCCAGCACGTGGTCGTACAGCGAGAAATCGCCGACCGGGCTCAGTTCGACGCCGGCGCCTTTCTGCAGCAGCCAGTGCTTCTGGCGCAGCTCCTTCGCGCCCTGCAGCAGCGAAGCCTCGTCCAGCTCGCCCTTCCAATGGTTTTCCAGCAGGGTTTTCAGTTCGCGCTTGGCGCCGACGCGGGGGAAGCCTAGCAGGTGGGTGGGGTGGCTCATGCGTGCGTTCCTGTTTTGTCTTGTCGTGATGAAACAAGCATCTGTCATTGCGGTGTATGATTCAAACTCATTATTTTGCTGTTCAACATGAATGAAATCGATGATGAGCGTGCTGGAGCTGAGGCATTTGAAGAGCCTGCTGGCATTGGCGGAAACCGGCAGCGTGTCGCAGGCGGCGCAGCGGGTATTCCTGACGCAATCGGCGCTGTCGCATCAGCTCAAGCAGCTGGAGGCCGCCTATGGCCTGACGCTGTTCGAGCGCAAGACCCAGCCCTTGCGCTTCACGCCGGCCGGCGAGCGGCTGCTGCGGCTGGCGCGGGATCTGCTGGCCCAGGTGGCGGCGGCGGAGCGAGATCTGGCGCGCATCCGCCAGGGGGAGGCGGGCGAGGTGAGGGTGGCGGTGGAGTGCCATACCTGCTTCGACTGGCTGATGCCGGCGATGGACCAGTTCCGGCGCAACTGGCCGGCGGTGGAACTGGACATCGTGTCCGGCTTTCACGCCGATCCTGTCGGCCTGTTGCTCAGCGACCGCGCCGATCTCGCCATCGTGTCGGAGGCGGAGCCGCAGGCCGGGGTGGTCCATCTGCCGTTGTTTTCCTATGAGATGGTGGGCATCGCCGCGCGCGAGCATCCATTGGCGGCGAAAACGGCGTGGAAGGCGGAGGATTTCGCCGCCGAGACGCTGATCCACTATCCAGTGGCGGACGAGATGCTGGACCTGCTGCGCAAGCTGCTGCTGCCCGCCGGCGTCAATCCCGCGCGCCGCACCGCCGAGCTGACCATCGCCATCATCCAGCTGGTGGCCAGCCGGCGCGGGGTGGCGGTGCTGCCGTACTGGGCGGTGCAACCGTATCTGGAGCGCGGCTACGTGGTAGCCCGCCAGGTGGGGGAGGAGAAGCTGCGCAGCGAGTTGTACGCGGCGCTGCGCGAGGACGACGCCGATCGGGCCTATATGCAGGATTTCGTGCAGACGGTGCGGGACAGCAGCTTCGCGACCTTGCCCGGCTTATCGCGGCTGGAGGCCTGAGCGGCCGGCTTCGGTCCGCAGCATGGGCAGCAAGGCGTCCAGCCGCTGCCGGCATTGCGGGCGCAGCCGGCGGCTGTTGGACGCCATCGCGGCGGCGCCGCCGATGTCCCGCACCGCTTGCTGGAACGGCGCCCAGCCGGCCAGCAGCCACGCCGGCTGGGGCGAAGGGGCCGGGCAGGCCGCCGCCGCGGGCGCGCCGGCGCCGCACAGTTCGCGCAGCCTATCGTTGGCTCGCGCCAGGATGTCTTTTTCCGCTTCTGCCATTTCCACTTTTTCCAGCCGCAGCAGATAGATGCGGGCGGCCAGCCAATCGGCCTCGTCGCTCAGGCGGGCCGGCGTCGGCTTGACGCGCGGGCGTCGGGCGGCCAGCAGCATCGCCAACGTGCGAATCTCGGGCAGCATCGACTCCAGCAGCCAGCCGCTGTGGCGCTGCCGCGACAGCCAATCGGCCAGAGGGTGGCGGGCAAGATCCAGGCTCCGGCCCAGGCATTCGCCGTCGCGGACCAGGGCGATGGGTTTCAGCTCGGCGCGCAGCGGCTCAGGGAAAGTCAGGATGCCGATATGGTTTTCAAATGGTCTGTTTCCTGTTGGCGACATGGCAGAGCTGCGCGGTAGGCCGCGTCCTGGTTGAGTTATGGTTTGATCGACATCAATGACATAAGGAAATAAACAATTAACTTATTCCCAAAATGAATATTTCGTTTGACTTCGGCGGGCATTGTTGCGCACCATATATTTGAAATCAATATATTTTTATGAATTAAAATTATATGGGAGAGGAATTGATGTCGGCCAGGCAACTGGATGTCGGCGAATTGATCAATCGCGAGCGCTTTTCCGCGCGGCAGTGGCGCATCCTGATCCTCTGCTTCCTGATCGTGCTGTGCGACGGCTTCGATACCGCCGCCATCGGCTATATCGCGCCGGCCGTGATCCGCGACTGGGGCGTGGCGCGCACCCAGCTGGGGCCGGTGATGAGCGCCGCGCTGTGGGGACTGGCCGCCGGCGCCCTGCTGGCGGGGCCCCTGGCCGACCGGATCGGCCGCAAGCGCGTGCTGCTGGGGGCGGTGTCGCTGTTCGGCGCGATGAGCATCGCGGCGGCCGGCGCCGCCGACCTGTCGGCGCTGGCCTGGCTGCGCTTCGCCACCGGCTTGGGCCTGGGGGCGGCGATGGCCAACGCGGTGACGCTGATGTCCGAGTATTCTCCGGAGCCGCGGCGGGCCTTCATCGTCAGCGCCATGTTCTGCGGCTTTCCGTTGGGCGCGGCTTGCGGCGGGCTGCTGGCTTCGTGGCTGGTGCCTCACGCCGGCTGGCGCAGCGTGTTGCTGCTGGGCGGCGTCGCGCCCTTGCTGCTGCTGCCGGCGATGTGGCTGCTGCTGCCGGAGTCGCTGCGCTTCCTGCTGCTGCGCGGCGGTAACGGCGAAGCCCGCCGCATCCTGAAGCGGCTGCTGCCCGGCGTGCGGCTGGGCGACGGCGACAGGCTGGTGCTGCGCGAGGCAGACCGGACGCCGGGCTTGCGGCTGGTCTGGTCCGCCGATTACCGGACTGGCACGCTGCTGCTGGCGGCGGCCTATTTCATGGGGCTGCTGATCTTCTACCTGCTGACCAGCTGGCTGCCCATCCTGATCAGCGACAGCGGCATGGACCTGCGGCAGGCGGCGCTGCTGACCGCGCTGTTCCCGTTCGGCGGCCTGCTGGGCAGCACGCTGACCGGCTGGCTGATGGACCGCTACGACGCGCACCGGGTGCTGGCGCTGGCTTATCTGCTGACCGGCGCGCTGGTGTTCTGCATCGGCCAGGCGCTGGACAACCACGGCCTGCTGGCATTGACCATCTGTCTGGCCGGCATCGCGATGAACGGCGCGCAGGCGTCGATGCCGTCGCTGGCGGCCGCCTACTATCCGACCGCGGGCCGCGCCAGCGGCGTGGCGTGGATGATGGGGATAGGCCGCTTCGGCGGCATCGCCGGCGCCCTGCTGGGCGCGACGCTGCTGAAGTTCCATCTGAGCCTGCCGCTGTTTTTCGCGCTGCTGTCTCTTCCCGCGCTGCTGGCCGCCGCGGCCTTGCTGCTAAAACGGCGCGCCGTCGCCATCGGAAGAAGGGCTTGGGCATGAGCGGAAAAACGATAGCCGGCGTGCTGGAAACGGTGCGCCGTCAGGCCCTGCCGGCCGACGACCGCGAGTATTGCGTCGCCCTGCACGACTATGTGCGTGATCAGGTGCGCTTCGGCTTCACCACCGGTTTCGAAAGCGTGACGCCTGAGCAGACGCTTGCGCTGGGGCGGGGGCATTGCAACGCCCAGGCCGACCTGTTGTGCGCGCTGCTGCGCGGCGCCGGTTTCGAGGCCGGCCTGCGCTTCGTCGCCTTGGACAAGCGCATCCTGCGCTACGCGGTGCCGGCGCCAGTGCTGTTCTGCCTGCCGCCCAAGCTGTTCCACGCAGTCACCCAGGTCAGGCTGGGCGGCCAGAAGCTCAATATCGACAGCTATATCTTCGACCGCTCGGGCTTTCGCCAGCAGCGGGCGCGCTTGCGCGCGGCCGGCTTGGAGCGCGGCTTCGGCCTGGGGCAGGGCGCGGCCTGCGATTGGAACGGCCGCGGCGACGCGTTCTCCCAGGCCGAGCCGGGAAATCTCGCGCCGGACAACCCCCGGTTTTCCACGCTGGCCGAGGCCGTGGCCAGCCGGGCCGGCAACAACACCCTGCTGGGCATCCATTTCAACCAGTGGCTGGCCTGCGTGCCGACGCCGCTGCGCCGCGTCAGCGAGCGCTATCTGAACAGCCGCCTGGGGCCCGCCATGACTTAGCGGCCGCTGCGGCGTCGTGGCCGGCCCGCGCGGCCGGCGTCTGATTGCAAGTCCAACGAGGAAACGAACCATGTTGCCTGTAGCAAGGATTGCTCGCGTCGTCGAGCAGGCGTCGCTGCGTCCGTTCTATCCGCGCCATTGGGGCGCGGAGCGCGGCCAGATCATGCAATGGCTGCGCGCCGGCGAGTATCACCGGGTGCCGGTGATCCGCAAGCAGGACCTGTCCAATCATTGGGACGAACTGATGGAGTACGGCGATTTCACCGATGTCGTCAGCTCTTCCGGGACCACCGGCCGGCCGGTGGAACTGCCGGTGCATCGGCTGCAAGAGATGGTGTGGGTGGATTGCGTGGCGCGGGTGCTGACCGAACTGGGCGCGAAGCCCGGCGACCGCATGCTGCATCTGCTCAGCAACAACGACATGTTCACGCTGGGGCCGCTGGTGCTGCAGGCGGCCAAGAAAGTGGGGCTGGGGCCGTTCCGCTGCTCGCCGCAGCGCACGCGGCGCATTCTGGACGTGGTGCATTACCACCAGCCGGCCTTCGTGGTCGGCAATCCGGTGGTGATGCTGGAGCTGGCGCAGACCATGGGCGCGGACTTCCCGGCGCCGGAGTGCCTGCCCGACTACGCCTATTTCGGCGCCTGCGGCGCTTTCGACGCCGACAACCGGCCGACGCCGGTGGCGCAGAAGGTGATGGAGCTGTGGGGGCTGAAGGATGCGCTCAACGAATACGGTTGCAGCGAGCTGGGCTCGGTCGGCCACGAGTGCCTGCAGCACCGCGGCTTCCACATCAACGACGACGCGGTCCACGTCGAGCTGATCGATCCCGAAACCGGCCTGCCGGCCGCGCCGGGCCAGCCGGGCGAGGTGGTGGTCACTTCGCTGACCCTGCCGCGGGGCTTCATCGCGGTGCGCTACGGCACCGGCGACATCGCCAGCTGGCTGGACGACAGCCCCTGCGACTGCGGCCGCCGCAGCCCGCGGCTGGGCGCCATCATCGGCCGGGTCGATCACCAACTGAAGATCCAGGGCCAGACCGTTTACCCGGACCTGATCTTCGACGTGCTGGGCCGGGTGGATGGGATCACCAACGAACTGGTGGTTCGCTGTCCGGACGAGCAGGGCGGCCAGCGGGTGGAGGTGTGGCTGTCCGCCGGGCCGGGCAGCGGCGCGGACATCGTCCGCCGGGTCGGAGAGTTGCTATTGCAGCGGCTGGCGGTGGCGCCCAGCCTGCGCCTGGTGCCGTCCGATCTGGTCCAGAAGCTGAAACGGGACAAGATGGCCAGCGGAAACGGCGTCAAGGTACCGCGCTTCATCGACCTGCCGCTGCCCGTCCATGCCTATCTGTGAGGGATTTTCCATGACGCCATTGCTGCCGGCGCCGGGCCTGCTGCCCGGCCTGAGCTTGAAGCTCGAATACCTGAACCCCTCCTTGTCGATCAAGCATCGCTCGCTGCCCAAGACTCTGCTTGAACGCGCGAGCGCCGGCCGGATAAGCCGCGACGCGACGCTGGTGATCATGACCGCCGGCAGCGCCGGCGTCAGCGTCGCCTGGGCGGCCAGCCAGATAGGCTGCAAGGCGCTGTTGCTGATGCCGGACGGCGCGCCGGACAGCGTGGTCAATTACGCGCGCTGGCTGGGCGCGGAAGTGGAGCGCCGCCCGCATCCGCAGTTGCAGGAACTGCTGGACGCCCATCGCGGCATGCCGGGCAGCCATGTGGTCGAGCAATTGAGCGATCCGGAATTGATCGGCCATTACCGGGAGGTGGGGGAAGAGCTGTTGCGCCAGGCACCCGGGCTGGCGGCGGTGACGGTGTCGGCCGGCACCTGCGCGTCGCTGATGGGCATCGCCGAAGCGCTGGCGCCGGCCGGCGTGCCGGTTTACGCGGTGGAGCCGGCGGAGGCGGCGGTGCTGTCGGGCGAGCCGTGGCGGCCGCACAATATCCCGGGCCTGGCGCCGCCGGCGCCGACGCGGCTGTTCCGGCGCGAGGCGGTGGCCGGCATCGTGCCGGTGGCGTCGGAGCTGGCTTGGTCGACGGCGCGCGAGGCGCTGGCCGCCTGCGGCGAGCCGGTGGGGCCTTCGTCCGGCGCCGCGATCGCCGCCGCCCGCATGCTGCGCGGCCGCGGCGTGGACGGCGATATCGCCGCAGTCTGCTCCTCGCACATGGTCACCAGCCTGTGAGGCTGCATCAGGCCAGCGCCGGGGCGCTTCGCCTCCCGCCGCCCCTGCCGGACGCCGGGCAGGCGCGGCCGGCCATCGAGATTCCCTGGCGGGAGGCGTGGCCGGTGCCGCCGGAGGAAATCTGCGCCTGCAGCCGCGAGGCGCTGGTCCACCATGGATACATGACCGGCGCGCTGCAGGCCAGCCGCGGCTGCGCGTTGCGCATCCGGCGGCTGTGGCAGCGGCATGACGCCCGGCGACTGGAGCGCAGCATCCTGTTGCTGGACGAGCGGCAGCGCTGCCACGTGGCGGCCTGGATCAGGATAGAACTGCTGGCGTTCGAGCCGCGGCTGAAGCGCCAGCTGGTGGAGTCTGACCTGCCGTTCGGCAGCATCCTGGCGCGGGCGGGCATCCGTCCGTCGTTCTCCGGCCGACAGTATTTCGCCTTGCCCGGGCTGTTCGCCGCCAGCGGCGCCATCGCCTACCGCCGCTGCTGCGACCGGCATTACGGGCGCAGCCATCACATGCTGGGCGAGGATGGCCGGGTGCTGGCCGAGGTGTACGAAGCGCTGCCCTGAGCGCCGCGCCGCAGCAAGGAGCCTTGAGTCCCGGCGGGTTCAGCGCAACGCGTGGGTCAGCAGGTAGTAGGCGATGTACAGCCAGCTCAGGAAACCGTGAATGATCGCCCATAGAATGGAATGATTGGCCGACCATGACAGGGCGACCGCGATCAGCGTGCCCAGAGAGAAGCCGTATCCTGCGCGGCGCGTGTTCATGATGGAGAGACTCCTGCAGAAAGTGGATGGGGCCAGTGTACGGCCATCGGCCATATCGTGGCATGATTGGCTTAAACGCGGCCGGCGGGATTTCGTATGCATGCCGCGCGGCATGGCTTGGGCCGCGCCGGGCTTTTTCAATCCAGAATTCAGGTGACAGATGGGCATCAAACGACTCAACCACGCGGTGTTTTACGTCAGCGACGTGGCGGGCAGCGCGGCTTTTTACCGCGATGTGCTGGGCTTTCGCCCCAAGGGCGACGCCGCTTCCCGCCGCGCGGTGTTCGCGCAGGCCGCGCATTCAGACAACGACCACGATCTGGCGCTGTTCCAGCTCAATCTGGGCCAGCAGCGCTCGGGCCCGTTCAGCCCGAGCGGCGAGACGCCGGCTCTCCATCAGCCCAAGGCCGGCCTGTACCATCTGGCCTGGGAGGTGGACACCATCCAGGAGCTGAAGCGGATACGCGACCATCTGGCCGAGATCGGAAAGTTGGGCATGGAAGAAGACCACGGCGTGCACAAGAGCGTGTACGGCCATGACCCGGACGGCTTGCTGTTCGAGGTGTGCTGGTTCGTGCCGGAGGCTGCGCTGGACGCGCGCGACCGCGAGCCCGGCGACGGCCGGCTGGATTGGGCGCGCGAGCTGGCCCGCGGCGTTTAGCCGTTATCCGGCAGATAGGCCGCGCGCAGCCGCGGCAATTGCCGCCACAGGCATTCGGTTTGCCGCGGGTGGCGGTGGGCGTAGCCGCGGCTGAACACCCAGTAATAGGTTTTGCTGAGCAGGGGCGGCGACAGCCGGCGGATCTTGAGTTCCGGATGATGTCGCAGGTAGAGGTCGCCGGCTTGCCGATGCACCGCGTAGGCCTGGATGCGGCCCGCTTGCAGCTTGGCGAAGTTGTCGCCGATGGCGTTGCCGTTTTCCACCCGCAGGCCTAGCGCCCGCAGATCCCGTTCTATGGACCAGCCGCGATTGATGCCGACCGGTCCTTCCAGGCCGCGCAGCCGGGCGCCGTTCCAGCTCAGGTCGCTGTCGTCGCGGATGTAGAAGGCATAGTCGAAGGTGGCCATGCGGCGGCTGGGGTCCGCCTGGCCGTCGCGCATCGGGTAGGCCATCAGGCCGCGGCGAGGAGCTTGGTAGGACAGCAGCAGCGCGCCGTCCAGCCGGTCCAGGCCCAGGTTCTGCACCAGGCGCTTGCCCGGTTGGCGCAAAAAGCGCGCGTCCAGCCCGCAGCGGCGCAGCGCGCTCCGCGCCAAGTCGATGGCCCGGCCGCGGGGCGGGCTGTCGGCCGCCGGGTCTTCGATCATATAGGGACTGGTCAGCGCGTCGCTGATGCCGACGCGCAGCGGTTCCGCGGCGGACAGCGACAGAGGGCATAGACAAGCCAGCGCGATGGGCAGACGGGACATCGGATATTCGAACTGGGAATAGGTCTGCCCATTTTATCAAAATTAATTGAAAATATTCTGATTGTTTTATCATTGTTTGATTAACAATCGACTGTGCTAGCTGCCACGCTCCAATCCCAGCTCCTGAATCTTGCGGGTCAGCGTGTTGCGCCCCCAGCCCAGCAGGTGGGCGGCTTCCACCCGGCGGCCGCCGGTATGGCCGAGGCTGGCGCGGATGCAGGTGGTTTCGAAGCGGCGGGTCAGCTCGTCGACGATGCCGACGTCGCCGGCGCGCAGCCGGCGGCGGATTTCCTCCTCCAGCATCCGGTTCCAGTCTCCGTCCGGGCATGCGGCGGCCTCGGCTTGCGGCTCGCGCAGCTCCGGCGGCAAGTCGGCCACTTCGACGGTCTGGCCCGGCGCCATCACGCAAATCCACTGACACAGGTTTTCCAGCTCGCGGACATTGCCGGTGAAGGCGCTGCGCTGGATCAGCGCCATCGCCGCCTCGGACAGGCGCTTGGACTCGACGCCCAGCTGCGCGGCGCTCTTGGCCAGGAAGTGGCGGGCCAGGAGCGGGATGTCCTCGCGCCGTTCGCGCAGCGGCGGCAGCCGCAGCCGGATCACGTTGAGGCGGTGGTACAGGTCTTCGCGGAACTGGCCGTCGCGCACCCGCTGTTCCAGATTCTGGTGGGTGGCGGCGATCACCCGCACATTGGCCTTGATCGGCGTGTGGCCGCCGACGCGGTAGAAATGGCCGTCGGACAGCACCCGCAGCAGCCGGGTCTGCAGCTCGGTCGGCATGTCGCCGATCTCGTCCAGGAACAGCGTGCCGCCTTCGGCTTCCTCGAAGCGTCCGCGACGCGTGGCCAGCGCGCCGGTGAACGCGCCTTTCTCGTGGCCGAACAGCTCCGACTCCAGCAGATCCTTCGGTATCGCCGCGGTATTGAGCGCGATGAAGGGCTTGCCGGCGCGCACCGAGTGGCGGTGCAGCGCCTCGGCCACCCGCTCCTTGCCGGTGCCGGATTCGCCGGTGATCAGCACGGTGACGTTGGACTGGGCCAGCCGGCCGATGGCGCGGAACACGTCCTGCATCGCCGGCGCCTGGCCCAGAAGCACCGGCATCGCTTCCGGACTATCCGCGCCGGCGTCCTGCGCCTCGCTCTCGGCTAGCGCGCGCTCGATCAGCAGCACCGCCTGGTCGATGTCGAACGGTTTGGGCAGGTATTCGAAGGCGCCGCCCTGGAAGGCCGACACCGCGGAGTCCAGGTCGGAGTGGGCGGTCATGATGATCACCGGCAGCTGCGGATGCTCGGTCTTGACCTTGGCCAGGAATTTCAGGCCGTCGGTGCCCGGCATGCGGATGTCGGAAATGATGGCCTGTGGCTTGTCGTCGTACAGCGCATTGAGCGCGTCGTCGGCGCTGGCGAAGCTGTCGAAGGCGATGCCGGCGCGGGTCAGCGCCTTTTCCAGCACCCAGCGTATCGCCTTGTCGTCGTCTATGATCCAGACCGGCTTGGCCATGGCGTTTCTCCTCGTGTTCTTTTGTCGTTATCCGGCTTCGCCGCCGAAGGGCAGCAGCACGGTGAAGCAGGTCTGGCCCGGCCGAGAGTCGAACTCTATGCTGCCGCCGTGCTGGTGGACGAAGGCCTGGGCCAAGGTCAGCCCCAGGCCGGTGCCTTCGGCGCGGCCGGTGACCAGCGGGTAGAAGATGTGGTCGCGGATGTCGTCGGGAATGCCGGGGCCGTCGTCGACGATCTGCAATTTCAGTGCCAGCTGGTGGCGTTTGCGCGCCAGCGTGATCTGCCGCGCCACCCGGGTGCGCAGCGTGATGCGCCCCTGGCCGCGCAGCGCCTGCACCGCGTTGTTGACGATGTTGAGCACCACCTGGATCAGCTGTTCCTTGTCGGCGGACAGCAGCGGCAGGCTGGTGTCGTAGTCGCGGACCACGGTTAGGCCTTGCGGATGCTGGGCCAGCGCGATGCTGCGCACCCGCTCCAGCACCTCGTGGATGTTGATCGGCCCGCGATTGTGGCTGCGGTGCGGCGCCAGCAGCCGATCCACCAGCGTCTGCAGCCGCAGCGCCTCCTCGGTGATCACCTCGGTGTACTCCTTCAGCTCCGGCCGGTCGGCCAGCTCGTGCTCCAGCAACTGCGCCGCGCCGCGGATGCCGCCCAGCGGGTTCTTGATCTCGTGCGCCAGATTGCGGATCAGCTCGCGGTTGGCCTGGTGCTGCATCAGCGAGCGCTCTTCGTTGGCGATCTTCAGCTGCTGGTCCAGCGGCCTGAGCTCGATCAGCGCCTGGCAGCCTTCGACATCGATCGGCGTGATCGACAGCATCACGTGCAGCGCCGCGTCGTTGTGCAGCGGCTTCAGCTCCAGGTCGTGCTCGATGTAGCTGGCGCCCTGGCCGAGCGCGGTGGCGAGCGCCTGGACCAGCTCGGGGCAGGGCTGGAACAGGTCGGGCAGCGCATGGCGCAGCAATTCGCGGCTGCCCAGCGCCAGCAGGTTTTCGCAGGCGGGATTGACGAAGCGCAGCGCGGCGTCCGCGTCGCAGATCAGCACCGGGGTGTCCAGGAGCTCCAGTCCGGCAAAGCTGGGTATCGTCATGGGATGGCTTGGATGGTGGTGTCGCGCTGAACGCAGCAATAAGCGCGCCAGCCCGTAGGACCGCGCCGCGGGGCGCGGGCGCGCATCCTGGCGCAAGTGTGCACCATAATGGTGCGCATGGCTATGGCAGGCCCAGCTCCTTCTTCAAAGCCTGGACGTTCTTTTCGCGGTCGGTGACTTCGTTCTGCAGTTTTTGCACCCGGTCCAGATACTTCTGGTAGTTGCGGGCCTCGTCGCCCAGCCGCACCGCCTTGCCGTCGGCCAGCGCCTTCTTGGCGGCGTCCAGCGCCTTGGCTTCGTTGGACAGCTCTTGCTCCAGTATCTTTTTGCGGCCGCCGTCGCGCTGCTTCTGGGTGTCGGCGTCCACATTGGGATAGCCGCCGGACGCGGCGGGCTTGCCGGCGGAAGCGCCGTTGTTCTTGGCGCGCTGGCTGGGATAGGAGGACAGCGGGTTCAGCTTGATCGGCTGCGCGCCGCGAATCGGCACATTGGTGTAGGTGACGTTGCCTTGCGGGTCGACGTACTTGTAGATGGTGGCCGCCTGGGCCGCCCCGCAGGCGAGCAGCAGGCAGAGTGCGAATGTCTTCATCGTCCGGATACAGGGTGTGGATCGCCCTTGCATGATAAGCAAATCGGGCCGTCGCGTCATTTATGCGAGAGCAAGAAAAACGGCAGCCTGGGCTGCCGTTCCGATTGACGCGTTTTCTGCTTACAGCGAGTAGTACATCGCGAATTCCACCGGGTGGGTGGTCATGCGGGCCAGGTTGACTTCCTGCATCTTCAGCTCGATGTAGGCATCGATCCACTCGTTGGAGAACACGCCGCCGCGGGTCAGGAACTCGCGGTCCTTGTCCAGCGCGGCCAGCGCCTCGTCCAGGCTGGCGCACACGGTCGGGATCAGCTTGTCCTCTTCCGGCGGCAGGTCGTACAGGTTCTTGTCCGCGGCGTCGCCAGGGTGGATCTTGTTCTGGATGCCGTCCAGGCCGGCCATCAGCAGCGCGGAGAAACACAGGTACGGGTTGGCCAGCGGATCCGGGAAGCGGGCTTCGATGCGGCGGCCCTTCGGGCTGGCTACGTGCGGGATGCGGATCGAGGCGGAGCGGTTCTTGGCCGAGTAGGCCAGCTTCACCGGCGCTTCGTAGTGCGGCACCAGGCGCTTGTAGGAGTTGGTGCCCGGGTTGGTGATCGCGTTCAGCGCCTTGGCGTGCTTGATGATGCCGCCGATGTAGTATAGCGCGGTGTCGGACAGGCCGGCGTAGCCTTCGCCCGCGAACAGGTTCTTGCCGTCTTTCCAGATGGACTGGTGGACGTGCATGCCGGAGCCGTTGTCGCCGACGATGGGCTTGGGCATGAAGGTGGCGGTCTTGCCGTAGCTGTGGGCGACGTTGTGCACCACGTACTTCAGGATCTGGGTCCAGTCGGCGCGCTGGGTCAGCGTGCTGAACTTGGTGCCGATCTCGTTCTGGCCGGCGGTGGCCACTTCGTGGTGGTGCACTTCAACCGGCACGCCCAGCTCTTCCAGCAGCAGCACCATCGCGGAGCGGATGTCTTGCGAGGAGTCCACCGGTGGCACCGGGAAGTAGCCGCCCTTGATGCCCGGACGGTGGCCCATGTTGCCGCCTTCGAATTCCTCGGCGGACGCCCATGCGGCTTCCTCGGCCTTGATCTTGACGAAGCAGCCGGACATGTCGGCGCCCCAGGTGATGCTGTCGAAGATGAAGAATTCCGGCTCCGGGCCGAAGTAGGCGGTGTCGCCGTGGCCGGATGCCTTCAGGTAGGCTTCGGCGCGTTTGGCGATGGAGCGCGGGTCGCGGTCGTAGCCCTTGCCGTCGGCCGGATCGATCACGTCGCAGTGCATGAACACGGTCGGCTCGTCGAAGAACGGGTCGAGGCGGGCGGTGGCCGGGTCGGCCATCAGCAGCATGTCGGAAGCCTGGATGCCTTTCCAGCCGGCGATGGAGGAGCCGTCGAAGGCGTGGCCGCGCTCGAACCACTCGTCGGCGTCTTCCAGCAGCACATGCGCCGGGATGGAGACGTGCTGTTCTTTGCCGCGGGTGTCGGTGAAGCGCAGATCGACAAATTTGACGTCGTTTTCTTGGATCAGTTTGACTACGTCGGCTACTGCCATGTTTTATCTCCTGGAAGGCAACGTGCACCCAAGGGCAAGTGCGTGAAAATTTTGGTACGTCCCGGTAAGCAGGAAGCGTGCCAGCCTCTGAAACGCTGCTGCTGCATTGTGTCATAGCCGCTTTGGCTTATCCAGCCGGCTGGAATGACTGGACTTGAACCAATCTGGTGCCTCGGTCCGGGCGGCGCACCGATATGGTGCAATTTGCCAGCCATGCCGGGTGGGTCGATAATCGCCAACATAAGCCCGGAATGTTGCAGGAGGAAAACAGATGAGCAGAATGAACCTGATCCTGGAGGCTGCGCACCAGCGCGCCGAACAGTTGAGCCTGTCCTACAGCGGAGCCGTGCTGCCCGACGAGGCCTATGAGTTGATGCAAGGCCTGCCCAAGGCGGTACTGCTGGACGTGCGCAGCCACGCCGAGTGGCAATTCGTCGGCACCGTGCCCGGCGCGGTGAACATCGAATGGCGCAGCTATCCCGGCATGGAGCCGAATCCCAACTTTCTGGCCCAGCTGACCCACCAGGTCGACCCGGAGGCTGTGTTGCTGGTGATCTGCCGTTCCGGCGCCCGTTCCGACCAGGTGGCGCGGCTGGCGGCGGACAACGGCTACAGCGAGGTGTACAACGTGCTGGAAGGCTTCGAGGGCGACCGCGACGGCGACGGCCACCGCAACTCGGTCGGCGGCTGGCGCTGGCGCGGCCTGCCGTGGGTGCAGGGCTGATTGTTCCCTTGTCCGAGGCGGTTGAAGTTTGCGGCGTTAAGCGGCAAAGTGTGGGGTGAACCCGCAGCTTCGATCTGCCGACAAAGCCATGGCGCGCCGCGCAGCGCGTTCCCGATGGGCGCACGCCCGGTTTCAGGGCGCGCCGGGAGCCTTTGTCGGCGGTTCCTTGGCCGCACAAAACATATCGCATTTTGGAAAGCCGGACATGACCGACCGTTACGCCGTAATCGGCAACCCGATCTCCCATAGCCAGTCGCCGTTCATCCACGAGGAGTTCGCCCGGGCCACCGGAGAGGACATCAGCTATGAGCGCCTGTTCGCCGACATCGGCCGCTTCAACGAGGTGGTGGGCGAATTCGCAGCCAAGGGCGGCAAGGGTTTGAACATCACGCTGCCGTTCAAGGGCGACGCTTTCCGCTACGCGTCCGAGCTGACCGAGCGAGCGCGCGCGGCCGAGGCGGTGAACACGCTGGCCTTCCGCGACGGCAAGGTGTACGGCGACAACACCGACGGCGTCGGCCTGGTGCGCGACATCGTGGAAAACCTGGATTACCCGATCGCCGGCCGGCGCGTGTTGATCCTGGGCGCCGGCGGCGCGGTGCGCGGCGTGCTGGAGCCCATTCTGGAGCAGAAGCCGGCCAGCCTGACCATCGTCAACCGCACCGTGATCAAGGCCGAGGCGCTGGCGCACCATTTCGCCCGCTACGGCAAGGTGGAGGCGGTCGGCTACGCCGCGCTGGAAGGCCGCAGCTTCGACATCATCATCAACGCCACATCCACCAGCCTGAACAATGAAATGCCGCCGCTGCCGCACGGCGTGTTCACGCCGCGCACGCTGGCCTACGACATGGTGTACAGCGCTGGCCTGACGCCGTTCCTGCAGCGCGCCCAAGGCGAAAACGCCGGCATGCTGGCCGACGGCCTGGGCATGCTGGTGGAGCAGGCGGCCGAGTCGTTCTCCATCTGGCGCGGCGTGCAGCCCGAGACGCGCAAGGTGACCAATATGCTGAGGGAAGTGTTGGCCTGAGCATGACGCGCATCCTGTTCAAGATCCTGGCGGCCCTGGTGGCCGCCTTTCTGCTGTATAACCTGTGGGTGCTCAGCCATATCGTCTACTGGCGCGACCACAATCCCGGCGCCAGTTCCTTCATGAACGAGCAGCTGGCCAGGTTGCAGCAGGACGACCCCGAGGCCGAGCTGCGCCACAAGTGGGTGCCGTACGACAAGATATCGCCGAATCTGAAACGGGCGCTGATCGCGTCCGAGGACGCCAAGTTCGTCGACCACGAAGGCTTCGACTGGGACGGCATCGAGGCGGCGTTCGAGAAAAATCTGCAGAAGGGCAAGATCGTCGCCGGCGGTTCCACCATCAGCCAGCAGCTGGCCAAGAACCTGTTCCTGTCCAGCGGCAAGACGCCGTGGCGCAAGCTGGAGGAGGCGCTGATCACGGTGATGCTGGAGTCGGTGCTGGACAAGCGCCGCATCTACGAGATCTACCTGAACGTGATCGAGTGGGGCAACGGCGTGTTCGGCGCCGAGGCCGCCTCGCGCTATTACTTCCGCACCGGCGCCTCGCGCCTGTCGTCGTCCCAGGCCGCCAAGCTGGCCGCGATGGTGCCCAATCCGCGCTATTACGACGAGCACCGCGGCGCGCCGGGCCTGGCGCGCAAGACCCGCATCATCCAGCGCCGGATGGGCTACGTCGAGCTGCCCTGATCCCGCTGTTCCGGCCCGCCGCTTTGTCCGCGGCGGCGGGTGGAAGCCGCTTGTGACGATATGTTACAATCGCGACTTTCTTTTCGCGCGCCGCGGGCACGCCGCGGCCAACGCAATGGACTTACCCAGTTATCCCTTAATCGAATCCCGTATCACTCTATAAAATCCCGCCTCACACCGTCGGCCCCCTTCGCGCGCCCAGTGGGCGGAAGGAGACGTGCATGACGGTTGCCTACAAGCAACAATCCGCCGATCGTCTGCAGGAAAGCCTGGGCCTGGTGCAGCGCTTGATCGAGCGCCAGCGCCAGCTTGAACATCTTGCTACGCGTCAGGACGCGGCCGAAGCCGCCGCCGATCCGCAGGCGCCGCAACACAATCTGCTGGAACTGGGACAGAAACTGTCCCAACTGCACCCTGCCGACATCGCCCACGTGCTGGAGGCGCTGCCGCTGGAAGACCGGCTGCTGGCCTGGGACCTGACCGATCCCTCGCGCGACGGCGCGGTGCTGCTGGAAGTGTCCGACGCGGTGCGCGAGTCGCTGATCGAGGTGATGGAGCCCGACGAGCTGGTGGCGGCGCTGGACGAGCTGGACGCCGACGAACTGGCCGAGCTGGCGCCGGACCTGCCGCGCCAGGTGGTGTACGAGGCGATGGGCCGGCTGGACGAGGAAGAGCGCGGCCAATTGCAGGCGGTGCTGTCCTACGACGACGACCGCGTCGGCGCGCTGATGGATTTCGAGCTGGTGAAGATACGCGCCGACGTCAGCTGCGAAGTGGTGCTGCGCTACCTGCGCCGCTTCGACGATCTGCCCGGCCAGACCGACAAGATCTTCGTCACCGATGACGCCGGCCTGCTCAAGGGCGTGCTGTCGGTGCGCAAGCTCTTGGTGTCCGATCCGGACACGCTGGTGGCGGAGGCGATGGCCACCGAGGTGGTGAGCTTTCATCCGGACGAGCCGGCGGTGGACGCGGCCCAGGCCTTCGAGCGCTATGACCTGGTCAGCGCGCCGGTGGTGGACGAGCGCGGCGCGCTGCTGGGCCGGCTGACCGTGGATGCGATGGTGGACGTGATCCGCGAGGAGTCCGACAGCGAGATGCTGAACCTGGCGGGCCTGAAGGAGGAGGAAGACCTGTTCGCGCCGGTGATGGATTCGGTGAAGAACCGTTGGTCCTGGCTGGCGATCAACCTCTGTACCGCCTTCTTCGCCTCCCGAGTGATCGGCGCCTTCGAACATTCCATCGCCCAGCTGGTGGCGCTGGCGGCCTTGATGCCCATCGTCGCCGGCATAGGCGGCAATTCCGGCAACCAGACCATCACCATGATCGTGCGCGCGCTGGCCATGGGCCAGATGCAGGTCGGCCAGGCCGGCCGGCTGTGGCGCAAGGAGCTGGGCGTCAGCGTGATCAACGGCATGGCCTGGGGCAGCGTCATCGGCGTGGTGGCCTGGCTGCTGTACGGCAGCGTGTCGCTAGGCCTGGTGATGCTGGCGGCGATGACGCTGAACCTGATGCTGGCCGCCACCATGGGGGTGATGATCCCGACGCTGATGCAGAAGCTGGGCAAGGACCCGGCGCTGGGCTCCAGCGTATTGATCACCGCCTGCACCGATTCCGGCGGTTTTCTGATTTTCCTGGGGCTGGCCACCCTGTTCCTGCTGTAATAGAACCATGCCGACCATAGAACAGGCGCTGCGGCGCCACCTCCTGCCCAGGCTGGAGTCCCGGATGCTGCTGACGCATGCCTGGCCCGGCCTGACCCACGCCGCCATCATCGGCCATCCCGAACGGGATCTGCCGGACGACGTCGCGGCCGCCTTCGACGCGCTGGCCGCGCGCCGCCTGACCGGCGAGCCCATGGCTTATTTGCTCGGCGCGCGCGAATTCTACGGCCGCGATTTCCAGGTCAGCCCGGGAGTGCTGATTCCGCGGCCTGAGACTGAGCATCTGATTGAGCAGGCGCTGTCCCGCGTCGACCGGACCGCGCCGGCGCGGGCGGTGGACCTGGGCACCGGCAGCGGCATCATCGCCGTCACGCTGGCGCTGGAAGCGCCGGACTGGGTTGTGGGCGCGGTGGATGTCTCGGCCGACGCGCTGGCCGTCGCGCGCGGCAATGCCGACGCGCTGGCCGCCCGGGTCGATTTCCGGCTGGGCAGCTGGTTCGATCCGCTGGATGCGGACGCGCGTTTCGACCTGATCGTCTCCAACCCGCCGTATATCGAGCGCGACGACCATCATCTGGCCGAAGGCGACCTGCGCTTCGAGCCGCGCGGCGCGCTGACCGACGAGGCCGACGGCCTGGCCTGCCTGCGCGAGATCGCCGCCGACGCGCCGGGGCGGCTGGCCGACGGCGGCTGGCTGATGGTCGAACACGGTTACGACCAGGGCGAGGCGGTGCGGGGGTTGTTTTCCGCCGCCGGCTTGAGCCAGGTGGAAACTATTTGCGACCTGGCCGGCCAGGACCGCATCACCGTCGGGCGCAAGGCGGGCTGAGCGATGGTCGTGCTTCGTCGATTCTGGCCGGCCGTCCTGCTGGCGGTATTGAGCGCGGCGCTGGCGGCCTGGCCGCAGGCCAATCGTCAGCTGTTTCTGTTCCTGCATCCGCTGCTGCACCACCTGCCGGCGCCGCTGTGGCGCTTTTTCAGCGTGTTCGGCGATTGGCCGACCGCATTGGCGCTGATGCTGGCCTTGTGCTGGCGCGAGCCGCGGCGTTTGCCGGCGCTGATCGCCGGCGGCGCGGCCGCCATCGCGCTGGCGGTGCTGCTGAAGGCCGGTTTCGACGTGTCCAGGCCGCCGCAAGTACTGCCGCAGGGCATGGTGGACTTATTGGATCGTTTGCCCGGAAATGGCTCCTTCCCGTCTGGGCACGCGATGGCTTCGGCCGCGCTGGCCACCTTCGCCTGGCGCGGCATAGGCTGGGGCAGGGCGGCTGCATGGCTGCCGCTGGCCGGGCTGGTGATGCTGTCCAGAATCGCCATCGGCGTGCACTGGCCGCTGGATCTGACGGTGGGCGCGCTGCTGGGCTGGGGAGCGATGAGGCTCGCGCTGCGTTTTGCCTGGCCGGATGGCTGGCCGCGAGACATCTCCCGCACGGCGGAGTTGATCCTGCTGGTGTTGCTGGCCGGCGCGCAGGCCTGGCTGCTGGGGCAGCGCGGCGTGTTCGCCGAATATTGGCTGCGCGCGGCGATCGCGGGCGGGGTGGTGCTGGCCGGATTCTGGCGCTTTGCCCGGCGCGGGCACTGAGCGCGAATAAAAAAGCGGCCCGGAGGCCGCTTTTTCAGACAGGGCGATGAATCGCCGCTGCCGCTCAGTGGTGGTGGCCGTGTTCGCCGTGGGCGTGGCCGTGGCTGACTTCGTCAGCGCTGGCGGCGCGCACTTCCACCACCTTGGCGGAGAAGCGGATGCTCTGGCCGGCCAGCGGGTGGTTGGCGTCGACGACGGCTTTGCCGTCGGCGATGTCGGTGACGCGGAACAGCAGCAGTTCGCCGGTTTCCGGATCGTCAGCTTCGAATACCATGCCGACTTCGACGTCGGCCGGGAACACTTCCAGATCTTCCACGCGGATCAGCTCTTCTTCCGGGTCGCCGAACGCGTCATCGGAGGTCAGCTTCACGTCGATGGATTCACCGACATTCTTGCCTTCCAGCGCCTCTTCCACCAGAGGGAAGATGCCATCGTAGCCGCCGTGCAGGTAGCTGATCGGCTCTTCGGTCTTGTCGAGCAGGTTATTGTCGACGTCAAACATCTCGTAGTGGATCGTGACGATGGTGTTTTTGGCGATTTGCATGAGTTGGATATCCGTGATGGATGGTAAAAAAACTTGACAGGGACGGTCCCGAGGGTGTTCCTTCCACCGCAAGATAGGACGCTCGCGCGTCCGCTGGCGTAATTGTAAACCATAGACGGGCGGCTGAGCCCGTAAAAGCTGATGAATACCACAAACTTGCTGGGCGGCATGTCGCCCGAACAATTCCTCGCCGAATACTGGCACAAGAAACCTCTGTTGATCCGCGGCGCGTTGACCGATGTCGGCCCGCACGTCGATTTTTCGGTGCTGTCCGAGCTGGCGCAGCGCGACGACGCCGAGTCGCGGCTGATCGAGTACAAGAAGGACAAGTGGCACCTTGAGCGTGGCCCGTTCCGTCCCTCGCGCTTCCGCCGGCTGGCTGACACCGACTGGACGCTGCTGGTCCAAGGCGTCAACCATCACTTGCCGCATATCGACGACATCCTGTGGCGTTTCAACTTCATCCCTTATGCCAGGCTGGATGATCTGATGATCAGCTATGCTCCGCCTGGCGGCACGGTCGGCCCGCATTTCGACGCCTACGACGTGTTCCTGCTGCAGGTGGGTGGCAAGAAGCGCTGGCAGATTTCCTCCCAGCATGACGATGACTTCATCGAGGACGCGCCGATCCGGGTGCTGAAGGACTTCCGCACGGAGCAGGAGTTCGTGCTGGAGCACGGGGACATGCTGTACCTGCCTCCGCACTGCGCGCACTACGGCGTGGCGTTGGAGCCCGGCATGACCTACTCGATCGGTTTCCGCGCGCCGCCGGCGCAGGAGCTGGCGACGCAATTCCTGGTTTATCTGCAGGACCGCGTCTGCCTGGACGGCGTTTATGCCGATCCGGACCTGAAGCTGCAGGCCGATCCGGCGAGGATAGGCGACGAGATGATAGGGCAGGTGGCTGGCCTGTTGTCGCAGATCCGCTGGGACAAGGACACGGTCTGCGATTTTCTCGGCCACTATCTGACCGAGCCCAAGGCGCATGTGTTCTATGACGCGCCGGAAGACGAACTGGACGAAGACGCGTTCGCCGAGGCATTGGCCGAGCGGGGGCTGGAGCTGGACCGCAAGAGCCAGATCCTGTTCTGCGATGCCTGCGTCTACTGCAACGGCGAGAAAGTGGACGTTTCCGATGGTGATTTTGCCGATTGGCAACACTTCGGCAATCGGCGGAGGCTGAAAGCGGGCCGCTATTCCGCCGATATGATGGACGCGCTGTACGATGGTTATCTGTCAGGTTATTGGCATCTTTCGGCAAATGTAGCAGAATAACAACAGTTTTCTTGCTTGTATCGTTCAAGCAACGCGATGGAAGGCTGAATCCAGGGGGTAAACGCCCGTTTTAATGCTTGGGCGGACACATGTCAGTCTGTGCTTGGCATTGTTGTTTTTTTAGATTTTTGCCCTCTATACAGCCATTTTTTTCGTGATACAATTTGCTCACTGATGGATTTTCAGTCGCCCGGCTTATTGTCGAGACCGTGCGATAACTGACGTCTTGTTCAACTTATCCTCAAAGGTAAAGAAAAAATGAAACAGTCGCTCCTCGTTGCTGCCCTGCTGGCCGTAGCCCTGTCCGCTTGCGGTAAAAAAGAAGCTCCGGCTGAAGCCTCCGCTCCGGCAGTTGAAGCGTCCGCTCCGGCCGCTTCCGCTCCGGCAGCTGAAGCTTCCGCTCCGGCCGCTTCCGCTCCGGCTGCTGACGCTTCCGCTCCGGCTGCTTCCGCTGCCAAGTAATTAGCGGCGAGCAACACAAAAAAACCGGCCTCGGCCGGTTTTTTTGCGCCTGCTGTTTGGTGCGGGATCGATGATTTGTAAATGTTTGGTGGAAAAACCACAGTTATTGCTGTCGAATACAAAGCGTTACATATTGCTATCGGTAATCAGCAGCGCTATTTCATCTGGCGGTTTCTAGCGACCGGGCGGCAATTAAATGAATCCCGCATAAGAAACAGCCCGCTTTCGCGGGCTGTTGTTTTTTGGTCCAAGGCTTGTTGCGTTATTGCAGCTCGGTCTGCAGTTTGCCGAGCGCCGCTTTGACGAAGTCGTCGGACAGCGGCTTGCCCTGCTTGTCCTGGATCTGCAGGGTGGTGGTGGCGCCCTGTTCGACCAGCTTGATCCGATACTCGGGGGCGGTCGGTTTGATCGCCTGGCCGTCCTTGTTCTTCCAGAAGGCCAGATTGGACCAGAAGCCGCCGGATTCTTCCTTGTCGGTGTCGCCCTTGGCCGGCTTCACGTAGTACAGGCCCTGGGAACGGTCGCGGTCGGTGACGATCAGGCCGACGCGGTCCAGCGCCAGGCCGACTCGGCGCCAAGCGCGGTCGAAGCCGTCGGACAGCTGCAGCTGGCCGTCGACGATCGGATCCTGCGGCTTGGCCGGCTTGGCCAGCGTCTGCTTGACCTGGTCGCGGGCCTTCTCTTCGTTCATGCCCAGCCGCATCATGAAGCGGCCCAGCAGCTCGGCTTCCAGATTGGGGTCGGTGGCGCGCGGCTGCCACACGGTGTTGGTCTTGCTGTTGTCGGCGTAGACCTCTTCCATGCCGCGGTGCGAGAAGTAGACCTCGGTGCCCTGCGGGGTGTTTTCCAGGCGGATGCGGAACTTGTCGCGCTCGCCGGTGGAGTACACGCTGCCGAGGCCGACGGTTTCCAGCAGCTTGCGCAGGCCGTCGTTAGGCAGTTTGGCGCGGTTTTCCGCCCAGTCGGTTTCCATGATGCCCAGGCCCGGGTCTTCGGTTTTGATCACGAAACCGTTTTCCTGCCAGAACGCCTTCAGCACCGGCCACAGCTCGGCGGCCTTCTTGTTGCCCACCAGTAGCCAGCGTTGGGTGCCGGCGCGTTCCATCTTGATGTTGTCCAGCTGATTGACGGCAACGGGCGAGCCGACCGTCGGTTCCGCGGCGTCGACGTTGGTCGCGGTGGCGCCGCCAGGCAGGTTGTACTTGTTCTGGACTTGCGGCGCGGTCAGATCGGGCGGCACTTCCAGGCTGTTGGCGGTGGTTTTCGGAGCGTCGGACTTGAAGTCCAGAGGCTTGCTCAGCGGTTGCTGGGTGCTGCAGGCGGCCAGAACGCCGCTTGCCAGCAGAATCGCGACGGACGCGCTTCGTTTCATGCTTACTCCCATCTTTCGGGGGTGAATCAAATGACTTCGGCTTGTTTCAGCGCCGCGTCCACCAGAGGTTGGGCGGCGGCGCTCAGCGGGGTCAGCGGCAGGCGGATGCCGGCGGGGATGCGTCGCATCCTCTCCAGCGCCCACTTTGCCGGGATCGGGTTGGGTTCCACGAACAGCTGCTTGTGCAGGCCTTGCAGCTTGTCGTTGATGGCGCGGGCCTTGCGGGCGTCGCCGGAGGTGGCGGCTTGGCAAAGCTCGCTCATTTGTTTGGGCGCGATATTGGCGGTGACCGAGATCACGCCGTGGCCGCCGCACAGCATGAAGGCCATGCCGGTGGCGTCGTCGCCCGAGTATAGCGCGAAGCCTTCCGGCGCGCGCAGCGCCAGATCGCAGGCGCGGCCGATGTCGCCGGTGGCGTCTTTCAGGCCGACGATGTTCGGATGGGCGGCCAGGCGCAGGGCAGTGTCGTTGCTCATGTCGGCGACGGTGCGGCCGGGAACATTATAAAGGATGACGGGCAGCGGGCTTTCGTCGGCGATGGCCTTGAAGTGCTGGTAGATGCCTTCCTGGGTGGGCTTGTTGTAGTAGGGCACCACCGACAGCACCATGTCGGCGCCGACATCGGCCGACAGCTTGCCCAGCTCGATCGCCTCGCTGGTGGCGTTGCCGCCGGCGCCTGCGATCACTTTGACCCGGCCCTTGGCGTACTCGACCACCGCTTTCACCACGGCGATGTGCTCTTCCACCGACAGGGTGGCTGATTCGCCGGTGGTGCCGACGGCGACGATGCCGGCGGTGCCGTTTTCGATGTGGAACTCAACCAATCGTTGCAACGCCGCAAAATCCACCGCCCCATCGTTCGACATCGGTGTTACGAGCGCTACCAAGCTGCCGGTAAGCATAGTTTTGCCTATCTGGAATAAGGATTTACAAGGTTTACGATTGTATCGGAATTCGTCTGGCTGGCAAAAGTTCGTGAGACGCGGCCGCGCGAGGCTTCGGGGAATGGTCCCCGTTGTGATAGAATCCTACGTTTTTCCGATACTTAGAACCTGTTTGAGATCTTGTCCGAAGGCGGCCATTTGATGGGCGCGCCGCGGCGTCAGTCCCCGCCGGAGGCGTTTGGCGAAGCCATGCGCCGGCGAAAAGAGGCCGGGAGACGCTCGCGAAAAGATCGCAAACAGGCTCACGGCCCTGGCTGAAGGATCCTCAAGCGTGATTACCACAAGCAACATTACCATGCAGTTTGGCGTGAAACCTCTGTTCGAGAAGGTTACCGTCAAATTCGGCGAAGGCAACCGTTACGGCCTGATCGGCGCCAACGGTTCCGGCAAGTCCACTTTCATGAAAATCCTGGGTGGCGATCTGGAGCAGACCGCGGGCGAAGTCGCCATCGAGAATGGCTTGCGCCTCGGCAAGCTTCGCCAGGACCAGTTCGGCTATGAAGATCAGCGCGTGATCGACGTGGTGATGATGGGCCACACCGAGATGTGGGCGGCGATGAGCGAACGCGACGCCATCTACGCCAACCTCGAAGCTACCGAAGAAGACTACATGCACGCGGCCGAGCTGGAGGCCAAGTTCGCCGAGTACGACGGCTACACCGCCGAAGCGCGCGCCGGCGAGCTGCTGATGGGCGTGGGCATTCCGGTCGACCAGCACTTCGGCCCGATGAGCGAAGTGGCCCCGGGCTGGAAGCTGCGCGTGCTGCTGGCGCAGGCGCTGTTCTCCAATCCGGACATCCTGCTGCTGGACGAGCCGACCAACAACCTGGACATCAACACCATCCGCTGGCTGGAGCATGTGCTGAACGAGCGCAACTCCACCATGATCATCATCTCGCACGACCGCCACTTCCTGAACTCGGTTTGCACCCACATGGCGGATCTGGACTACAACACCATCCGCATCTACCCGGGCAACTACGACGACTACATGATCGCGTCGGCCCAGGCCCGCGAGCGCCAGCTGTCGTCCAACAGCAAGGCCAAGGAGCGCATCCAGGAACTGCAGGAATTCGTGGCGCGCTTCTCGGCCAACAAGTCCAAGGCCCGCCAGGCCACCTCGCGCCTGAAGCAGGTGGACAAGCTGAAGTCCGAGATGGTGGAGGTGAAGCCGTCCAGCCGCCAGAACCCGTTCATCCGCTTCGAGATGGATGACAAGTTCAAGCTCCACCGCCAGGCGGTGGAGGTGGAGAGCCTGAACAAGGCCTACGACAGCAAGGTGCTGTTCAAGGATCTGAACCTGATTCTGGAGGCCGGCGCGCGCCTGGCCATCATCGGCCCCAACGGCGCGGGCAAAACCTCGCTGGTCAAGTTGCTGGCCGGCGCGTTCGAACCAGCCTACGCCGAAGGCCTGACTGCCGATTACGGCAACATCAAGTGGGCGGAAAAGGCCCAGATCGGCTATTTCGCCCAGGATCACGAGGCGGACTTCGACAGCGACTGGACCCTGAGCGAGTGGATGCGCCAATGGGGCCAGGAGGGCGACGACGAGCAGGCGATCCGCGCCACGCTGGGCCGTTTGCTGTTTGGCGGCGACGAGGTGGGCAAGGCGGTGCGCGTGCTGTCCGGCGGCGAGAAGGGCCGCATGCTGTACGGCAAGCTGATTCTGCAGAAACCGAACGTGATGATCATGGACGAGCCGACCAACCACATGGACATGGAATCGATCGAATCCCTGAACATGGCGCTGGAGAAGTACAAGGGCACCCTGATCTTCGTATCGCACGACCGCCAGTTCGTCAGCTCTCTGGCCACCCACGTGCTGGAGCTGGACGGCAAGGGCGGTTACGACTACTACACCGGCAACTACGAAGACTACCTGGCCAGCAAGGGCCTGGAATAATCCGGTTACGGTCTGTCACAGGCCGTAGCTTTACCGACGGGAGGGCGTGCGCTATATTGCGGTGCACAAACTCCCGTTTTTCATATCCGCGATCCGCGGAAAGACAACAATAATCGGGGATTCGGCCGGGAAGGCCGATGCTGGAGACATCCGGGCTCATCCGTCCTGGCGACCCGATGAGATCTGCAAGCCAGAGAGATAGAAGGAAATCACATGCGTTTGAAAGGGAAAGTATCCATCATCACCGGCTCGGCCAGCGGCATCGGCAAGGCGACGGCGGAGAAGTTCGTCAAGGAAGGCGCCATCGTCGCGGTGTGCGACCTGAATCCGGACGCGGTCAAGACCGTGGTCGATGAACTGAAGGCGCTGGGCGGCGAGGCCTACGGCTACAAGGTGGACGTCACCGACAAGGGTCAGATCGCCGAGATGGTCGCCGACCTGAAAAATCGTTGCGGCCGCATCGACGTGCTGGTCAACAACGCCGGCATCGTCCAGGACGCGCAGCTGATCAAGATGAGCGAAGACCAGTTCGACAAGGTGATCGACATCAACCTGAAGGGCGTCTACAACTGTGCCCGCGCCGTGGTGGACACCATGGTGGAGCAGGGCGGCGGCGTGATACTGAACGCGTCGTCGGTGGTCGGCGTTTACGGCAACTTCGGCCAGACTAATTACGCGGCGGCCAAGTTCGGCGTGATCGGCTTCGTCAAGACCTGGGCCAAGGAGCTGGGCAAGAAGGGCATCCGCGCCAACGCGGTGTGTCCGGGCTTCGTGGCCACGCCGATTCTGAAGGCGATGCCGGAAAAAGTGCTGCAGGCGATGGAAGACAAGGTGCCGATGCGCCGCATGGCCGATCCGGCCGAGATAGCCAACGTCTACGCCTTCCTGGCGTCCGACGAGGCCAGCTACATCAACGGCGCCGCCATCGAGGTGACCGGCGGCCTGACGCTGTAAGCGCTAGCCTGTCCTCCCAAAGAAAACGCCCCGGCTGGTCCGGGGCGTTTGTGTATCGGCTGAGCGAGCGAAGCGAGGCCCCCTTGCAGAGCAAGGGCGGGGGGATGGGGATGCAAACGACAGGCTTGCAAGAGTGGAGGGGCCCGGCTTTGCCGGGCCCTGTAGGTTCGCGCCGAATCATGATATCCGCAGCCGGCGCCCCGGCTGATCCGGGGCGTTTGTGCGTCGGCATGCGTCGGCGGGCGCTCATTCCTCGTCGTCGACGTCGTGGGCCAGCAGCGCCGAGTCCACCTCGCGCCGGTGCAGGTGCGGCGCGAACAGTTCGATGAAGGTGTAGGCGAAGCCGCGCAGATAGGCGTCCTTGCGGATGCCGATCTTGGTGGTGGACGGCTCGAACAGGTGGCCGGCGTCGATCGCCGTCAGGTTGTGGTCGCGCTCGGGCTCGAAGGCCATGCTGGCGATGATGCCGATGCCCAGGCCCAGCGAAACGTAGGTTTTGATCACGTCGGTGTCGATCGCGGTCAGCACCACGTTGGGCGTCAGGCCCTGCTCGGCGAACGATTTGTTGATCTTGGAGCGGCCGGCGAAGGCGAAATCGTAGGTGACGATCGGGTATTGGGCGATGTCGGCCAGGGTCACCTCGCGCTCCAGAGCGGTGAGCGGATGGCCTTTGGGCACCACCAGCGAGCGGTTCCACTCGTAGCAGGGCAGCGTCGCCAGTTCCTTGTACAGAGCGATGCCCTCGGTGGCGATGGCGAGATCGGCCTCGCCGGAGACCACCATGTCGCAGATCTGCGTCGGGCTGCCCTGTTTCAGCGACAGCCGCACCTTGGGGTAGCGGCGCACGAACTCGGCGATGGCCTGCGGCAGCGCGTAACGCGCCTGGGTGTGGGTGGTGGCGATGGTCAGCGCGCCTTCCGACTCGCGGGAGAACTCGTCGCCGACGCGCTTCAGGTTCTGCGCCTCGCGCAGGATGCGTTCCGAGATGCGCAGCACTTCCTTGCCCGGCTCGGACACCGAGACCACCCGCTTGCCGTTGCGGATGAAGACCTGGATGCCCAGTTCATCCTCCAGCAGGCGGATCTGCTTGGAAATGCCGGGCTGCGAGGTGTGCAGCTTCTCGGCGGCCTCGGAAACGTTGAGCCCTTGCTTGGCCACTTCGACCAGGTAGCGGAGTTGTTGTAGCTTCATCTTGGCGATCTATCCTCTATACAACCTGTAGTCATTAAATACTAACACAATATTCTTTTAGGTTTATAAGCGCTTTGGTTAGGATACGCTCGAACCATCCCCGGAGCGCTTAATGAGCCTGGAGTCCAAACTCGCCGCCACCACGGCCCTGTTGCAAACCGTCGCCGCCGAGCACCCCGACGCGGTGCTGGCCAACAGCTACGGCGCCGAAGACATGGTGCTGACCGACCTGATCGCCCGCCTCGATCTGCCGCTGGAAAGCTTCAGTCTGGATACCGGCCGCCTGCCGGCCGAAACCTACGACCTGATGCAGCGGGTGGCCGAGCGCTATCCAGGCCATCCGGTCAGGGTGTATTTCCCCGACACCGCCGCCACCGAGCAGTACGTCAACTTCCACGGGATCAACGGCTTCTACCAGAGCGTCGATCTGCGCAAGTCCTGTTGCCAGATTCGCAAGCTGGAGCCGCTGAAGCGCGCGCTGGACGGACGTTCGGCCTGGATCACCGGCCTGCGCCGCCAGCAGTCGCCTACCCGGCAGGACCTGGCCGACAGGGAGTACGACGCCGATAACGGCCTGGTGAAGTTCAGCCCCTTGCTGGAATGGACCGAGGCCGAGGTGTGGCAGTACCTGAAGGAAAACCAGGTGCCGTACAACGCGCTGCACGACCGGCACTACCCGTCGATAGGCTGCGCGCCCTGTACCCGTGCCATCAGCGCGGGCGAGGATGTGCGCGCCGGGCGCTGGTGGTGGGAAAACCCGGAAACCAAGGAGTGCGGACTGCACGCGAAGTCCAGTCCGCTGCAACGCCCCGTTTGAACCGCCGGCCCGCAGTCGTCGGCATTCCCGCTGGAATCCAAACATGTATCGATACGATGAAGTAGACCATCGGCTGGTGCGAGAGCGCGTGGTGCAGTTCCGCGACCAGACCCGCCGTTTTCTGGCAGGCGAGCTGTCCGAGGACGAGTTCCGGCCGCTGCGGCTGATGAACGGCCTCTACATCCAGCGCCATGCGCCCATGCTGCGGGTGGCGATTCCCTACGGCCACTTGCGCAGCGAGCAGTTGCGCAAGCTGGCCGACATCGCCCGCCGCTACGACAAGGGCTACGGCCACTTCACCACCCGGCAGAACATCCAGTTCAACTGGCCGGAGCTGTCCAAGGTGCCAGACATCCTGGAAGAGCTGTCCACGGTGGAAATGCACGCGATCCAGACCTCCGGCAACTGCGTGCGCAACACCACCACCGATGCCTTCGCCGGCGTGGCCGACGACGAGCTGTTCGACCCGCGGCCCTACTGCGAGATCATCCGGCAGTGGAGCACGATGCACCCGGAATTCACCTTCCTGCCGCGCAAGTTCAAGATCGCGGTGTCCGGCAGCGTGGAAGACCGCGCGGCGACCATGGTCCACGACATCGGCCTGCACGTCAGCCGCAACGAGGCCGGCGAGGCGGGGTTCAAGGTGATCGTGGGCGGCGGCCTGGGCCGCACGCCGATGGTGGGCGAGGTGATCCGCGAGTTTTTGCCGCGCCAGCATCTGCTGACCTATCTGGACGCGGTGCTGCGGGTGTACAACCGTTTCGGCCGCCGCGACAACAAGTACAAGGCGCGCATCAAGATTCTGGTCAAGGCGCTGACGCGGGACGGTTTCGCCGCCAAGGTGGAGGACGAATGGCGCCATCTGAAGGATGGCCCGGCGACCCTCCGCGACGAGGATGTCGTCCATTACGCCAGCTTCTTCGGCGATCCGGCTTACAAGATGCTGGCCGACGACCCGGCCGAGCTGGCCGGGCCGCTGGCCGAGGACAAGGCCTTCGCCCGCTGGTTCGAGCGCAATACCCGCGGCCACCGGCTGTCCGGCTACCGCTCGGTGGTCCTGTCTCTGAAGGAGACCGGCGCGCCGCCGGGGGACATCAGCGCCGAGCAGATGGAAGCCGCCGCCGACTGGGCCGAGCGTTTCGGTTTCGGCGAGCTGCGCGTAGCCCACGAGCAAAATCTGGTATTGCCGGATGTCGAGCAGAAGGATCTGTACACGCTATGGCGCGAGGCGCGGCAACTGCGCATGGCGACGCCGAACATCGGTCTGTTGACCGACATCATCAGTTGCCCGGGCGGCGACTTCTGCTCGCTGGCCAACGCGCGCTCCATCCCGGTGGCCAACGCGATCCAGAAAACCTTCGACGACCTGGACTACTTGTATGATCTGGGCGACATCGCCTGTAACTTCTCCGGCTGCATGAATGCCTGCGGCCATCACCACATCGGCAATATCGGCATTCTCGGCGTCGACAAGAACGGCGAGGAGTGGTACCAGATCACGCTGGGCGGCAGCCAGGGCAGCGACACTGCCATCGGCAAGGTGATCGGCCCGTCTTTCGCCCAGGCCGACGTGCCGGTGGCTTTCTCCAAGATCATGCAGGTCTACATCGAGCGGCGGCAGAACGGCGAGCGCTTCATCGAAACCCTGCGCCGCCTCGGCGCCGAACCGTTCAAGGAGAGGGTGTATGCCCCAGTTCATTAAGGATGGCCGGCTGCAGGCCGACCACTGGCGGCTGTTGCGGCCGGACGAGAGCGGCAAGCTGCCGGAAGCGGATCCTGCCGAGGATGTGATCGTGCCGCTGGCCAGCTGGCTGGCCGATGTCGGCGGTTGGCGCGCGCACGGCGGGGGCGTTGGCGTCTACCTGTCGCCGGACGACGATCCGGCGCAGCTGCAGCCTTATCTGGCCGAGCTGGCGCTGGTCGCCGTGGATTTTCCCGCCTTCACCGATGGACGGGGCTACAGCCTCGCCAGGCTGTTGCGCGAGCGCTATGATTATGCCGGCGAGCTGAGAGCGGTGGGCGATGTCTGGGCGGATCTGATCCGGCCCTTGTGGCAAGTGGGTTTCGACGCCTTTGCGGTCAAGGACGGCAAGTCGCTGGATGATGGTGATTATTACAATACCTTCAGTGATAGCTATCAAGTAACTTACAGGCAGCCGTTGCCACTGTTTCGCCGGCGCGTCACAAGACCGTAATGTGTCGCATGGGAGACACAGCTTCGGGTATAATTTAGCGAAATGTGATGTATTTATACAACGCTGACGCGACAAAGCGCTCGACGCTGTGTTGACATGGTGTTGCAGCATTCCTATAGTGCGGGTTAACTGCATCAACACAGCATGTAGCCATCCCTGATGTTTGCAGTCAACTTAGTTCGCGTGGTCTTTGCGTCAGCCCGCATTGCTACCCATTTTATAGATTAAAGAGGGAATAACATGACTAAACAGCTGAAACTGAGCGCACTGGTTGCCGCCCTGTTGGTTTCTGCTAGCGCTTTTGCTGCCAAACCGGGTTATGCCGTTGACCAATCCACTGACGCAGTGACCCGCAACAGCTACGGCGAATGCTGGAAGACCACCTACTTCGACAAGGCCAAGGACGGCCTGGTTGAATGTGGCGATCGCGAAGCCGCCAAGCCGGTTGTCGCCGCTCCGAAGCCGGCTCTGGTTTCCGTGAAGGAAAAAGTGACCTTGTCCGCCAAGGTTCTGTTCGACTTCAACAAGTCCGTTCTGCGCGCTGACGCCAAGAACGAACTGGACCCGCTGGTCGCCAAGCTGAAGGCCCACGCCGGCAAGGGTTACCTGAACGGTGTTGAAATCGACGGTTACACCGACTTCATGGGTTCCGACAAGCTGAACAACGCTCTGTCCCAGAATCGCGCCGACGCTGTCAAGAACTACTTCGTGAATGCTGGCGTGCCGGCCGAGAAGGTTGCCGCTGTAGGCAAGGGCAAGGCTGAAGCCAAGATGACCGAAGAGTGCAAGGCCAAGTTCCCGAAATACGTGAAGAACAAGAAGCAAAACGCCGAAATCAAGGCTTGCATCGAGTCTGATCGCCGCGTGGAAGTGACCATCGACGCTGTTAAAGAGTCCGTGGTAGAGAAGTCTGGCAACTAATTTTTGCCAAACGCCAAAAAGCCCCGCTGCATGCGGGGCTTTTTGTTTGCCCTCCCTCCGGATCATGTCTGGACGCTATCGCTAGCCGGCGGCTACAATCGAAGGTTTCGGGACGTATGTAAAGACAGCGAATGCAGGTATTTCTGGGGGATCCGCGTCGTTTCGCCCTGCCGGGATGCGCGTTGACCATCGGCAATTTCGATGGCGTGCATCAGGGCCACAGGCGCATGCTGGAACGTTTGCGCTCGGAAGCGCGCGCGCGCGCGTTGCCGACAGCCTTGCTGACCTTCGAGCCGCACCCGCGCGAGTTCTTCGCCCGCGCCAATCCGCCGGCGCGCTTGTCGACCTTGCGCGACAAGTTCGCGCTGCTGGAAGAGCTGGGCTTGATCGATTACGTGTTCGTTTACCGTTTCAACCACAGTTTTTCCAATATGTCGGCGCAGGGCTTCGTCGACCAGGTGCTGGTGCGGGAACTGAACACGCGGTATTTGCTGATCGGCGACGACTTCCAGTTCGGCTCCGGCCGCAAGGGCGATTTCGAGTTGCTGGCCTCCTGTCCGCATTTCGCCACCGAGGCGATGCCGTCGGTGCTGGTCAAGGGCGAACGCGCTTCCAGCACCTTGGTGCGCGAGCGTTTGGCCGCCGGCGATCTGGATTCGGCCAACGCGTTGCTGGGCGGCGTGTACCGGATATCGGGCAAAGTGATGCATGGCAAGAAACTGGGGCGCACGATAGGCTTTCCCACCGCCAACATCCACCTGCCGCATTTGAAGCCGGCGTTGAAGGGCGTGTTCGTGGTGGAGGTTGACGCGCCGCAGGGCCGCCTGGGCGGCGTGGCCAGCCTGGGCCTGAACCCGACGGTCAGCGACACCTTGGATTACAAGCTGGAAGTGCATCTGTTCGATTTCTCGGGCGATCTGTACGGCCAGCGGCTGACAGTACGCTTCCTGAAGAAACTGCGCGACGAAGAGCGCTATGATGATCTGGCGACCCTGGTGGCCCAGATCGAGCGCGACGCGGCCAGCGCCAAGACCTATTTGACAAGTTTGCAGCGAGAGCAGGCATGAGCATCGATTATCGTAAAACCGTAAACCTGCTGGATACACCCTTCGCCATGCGCGGGGATCTGGCCAAACGCGAACCGGCCTGGGTCAAGCGCTGGCAGGAAGAGAAGCGCTACGACAAGCTGCGCAAGCTGTCCGCCGGCCGGCCCAAGTTCATCCTGCATGACGGCCCGCCGTACGCCAACAACGACATTCACCTGGGCCACGCGGTCAACAAGGTGTTGAAGGACATCATCGTCCGCTCCAAGACGCTGGCCGGCTTCGACGCGCCCTATGTGCCGGGCTGGGACTGCCACGGCCTGCCGATCGAGCTGATGGTCGAGAAGCTGCACGGCAAGGACATTCCCGCCGCCAAGTTCCGCGAACTGTGCCGCGAATACGCCAAGGAGCAGGTGGCGCGCCAGAAGAAGGGCTTCATCCGCCTGGGCGTGCTCGGCGACTGGGACAATCCCTATCTGACCATGGATTTCAAGACCGAGGCCGACATCGTCCGCACGCTCGGCAAGATCCATGAAAACGGCTATCTGACCAAGGGCGAGAAGCCGGTGCACTGGTGCATCGAGTGCGGCTCGTCGCTGGCCGAGGCCGAAGTGGAATACGAAGACAAGGTGTCGCCGGCGATCGACGTCGGCTTCAAGGTGATCGACGCCGACAAGGCCTCCGCCGCCTTCGACGCCGACGCATCCGGCGCGCTGGCCGTGATCTGGACCACCACGCCGTGGACGCTGCCGGCCAATCAGGCCGTCGCGGCCGGCGCCAATCTGGATTACCAGTTGGTCGACACGCCCAAGGGCAAGCTGATCCTGGGCAAGGATCTGGTCGAGTCGGCAATGAAGCGCTACGGCGTTGAAGCGTACCGCGTGCTGGGCGAAGCCAAGGGCGAGGCGCTGGAGCTGATCCAGCTGCGCCACCCGTTCTACGACCGCCAGGTGCCGGTGATTTTGGGCGATCACGTCACCACTGACGCCGGCACTGGCTTGGTGCACACCGCGCCGGCCCATGGCCTGGAAGACTTCCAGGCCGGCCTGCAGTACAAGCTGCCTATCGCCAACCCGGTTGCCGACGACGGCCGCTACAAGAGCACCACCGAACTGTTCGCCGGCATGCTGGTATGGGACGCCAACCCGCGCGTGATCGAGACGCTGGAGTCGCACGGCACGCTGGTGCACAAGGCCAAGCTGGAGCACAGCTACCCGCATTGCTGGCGCCACAAGACGCCGATCATCTTCCGCGCCACGCCGCAGTGGTTCATCAGCATGGACCGCCAGGCCAATGGCGGCGAGACGCTGCGCGAGATCAGCCAGCGCGCCGTCGACGCCACCGAGTTCTTCCCGGCCTGGGGCCGCGCCCGTCTGGACGCGATGATCAAGAACAGCCCGGATTGGTGCGTATCGCGCCAGCGCAACTGGGGCGTGCCGATGACCTTCTTCATCCACAAGGAGTCGGGCGAGCTGCATCCGCGCTCAGCCCAGCTGCTGGAGGAAGTGGCGCTGCGCATCGAGCAGCAGGGCATCGAAGCCTGGTTCAGCCTGGACGCCAAGGAATTGCTGGGCGGCGAGGCCGAGCAATACCGCAAGCTGACCGACACGCTGGACGTGTGGTTTGACTCCGGCGCCACCCACTTCGCGGTGCTGAAGCAGCGTCCGGAACTGGCCTGGCCGGCCGACCTGTATTTGGAAGGCTCCGACCAGCACCGCGGCTGGTTCCAGTCGTCGCTGAAGACCGGCTGCGCCACCATCGGCCGCGCGCCGTACAAGCAGCTCTTGACCCACGGCTTCACCGTGGACGACAAGGGCTACAAGATGTCCAAGTCCAAGGGCAACGGCATCGCGCCGGAAGAGATCTGCGGCACCCTGGGCGCAGACATCCTGCGGCTGTGGGTGGCCAGCGCCGACTACTCCGGCGACATGTCGCTGTCGCAAGAGATTCTGAAGCGCACCACGGAAAGCTACCGCCGCCTGCGCAACACTATCCGCTTCCTGCTGTCCAATCTGTCGGACTTCGATCCGCTGGAGCACACCGTGCCGCTGGACAAGATGGTGGAGCTGGACCAGTACGCGCTGTTGCGCGCCCGCGAGGTGCAGGAAAAAGTGGTGGGCGAGCTGTACTCCCGCTACGCCTTCCACCACGTGGTGCAGGAAGTGGTCGGCTACTGCTCGGAAGACCTGGGCGCGTTCTACCTGGATGTGATCAAGGACCGCCTGTACACCACCCAGGCCGGCAGCCATGCCCGCCGCAGCGCGCAGACCGCCTTGTACCACATCACCCGCAGCCTGTTGCTGATGGTGGCGCCCATCCTGTGCTTCACCGCCGACGAGGCGTGGAATGTGCTGGTGGACAGCGAGGAAGAGTCCACGCTGTATCACATCTGGCATGAGTTCCCGGCGCAGGCCGTCGAGCGCGAGGCCGCCTTGTCCGCCAAGTGGCAAGCGATCCGCGAGCTGCGCGTCGCGGTCAACAAGGAGATCGAGGAGCTGCGCAGCGCCGACAAGCTGGGCTCTTCGCTGCAGGCGGAGATCGAAATCGACGCGCCGGCCGAGCTGGCCCGCCATCTGGCCAGCTTGGGCGAGGAACTGAAGTTCGTGTTGATCGTGTCCAAGGCGGGTGTGCGCGAGGCCGGCGAGCTGGCCATCCGGGTATCCCCGTCCGCGCACGGCAAGTGCGACCGCTGCTGGCACTACCGCGCCGACGTGGGCAGCCACGCCGGACACGGCGCTGTCTGCGGCCGTTGCGTCGACAACCTGGACGGCAAGGGCGAGCCGCGCTTGCACGCCTGACCGTCCGCCGGGGCCGCTCAGGCGGCCCCGCCAGCCCATGGATACCGATAGATGGATTCTGCAATGACTATGCCCGGCGCCCGCAGCTGGCCCAAGTGGTTCGCGCTGGCGGCCCTGGTGATCGTACTGGACCAGATCAGCAAGCTGTATTTCAACAGCCGCTTCCAGTACGGAGAAATCCGGCCGGTGGTGGAAGGCTTTTTCAATTTCACCCTGGTCTACAATCCCGGCGCGGCGTTCAGTTTTTTGCACGATGCCGGCGGTTGGCAGAAGTATCTGTTCACCATCCTGGCCTTCGCCGTGTCCGGCTGGCTGGGTTGGAACATCGTCAAGCGGCGTTTTTCCGGCATGATGAACCTGGCCGCGGCCTTCATCATGGGCGGCGCGCTGGGCAATGTGATCGACCGCCTGGCTTATGGCCACGTGATCGATTTCATCATGCTCCACTACTACAACCAGTGGTTTTACCCGGCGTTCAACCTGGCCGATTCCTTCATCTGCGTCGGCGCGGCGCTGATGGTGCTGGACAGCCTGAAAAAACCGTCGAACTGAGACGGCCGCCGTTGTGAATGCAAGGCGATGGCCCGCGCAGCGGGCCATTCGCGCACCTGCCGGGACGCGGTTCCGGCTCGATTGAGGAAATTTTGATGACGAAGACCATCATGCTCGCCAACCCGCGCGGCTTCTGCGCCGGCGTCGACCGGGCCATCGCCATCGTCGAGCGCGCCATCGAGCTGTACGGCGCGCCCATCTACGTGCGCCATGAAGTGGTGCACAACCGCTTCGTCGTCGACGACCTGCGCAACAAGGGCGCGGTGTTCATCGAGGATTTGAAGGACGTGCCGCCCGGCAGCACGCTGATCTACTCCGCCCACGGCGTGCCGCTGACGGTGCGGGCGGAGGCCGAGGCGCTGGGACTGACGGTGTTCGACGCCACCTGTCCGCTGGTGACCAAGGTGCATGTCGAGGTGAAGCGGATGCACAAGGCTGACATGGAAATCATCATGATCGGCCACGCCGGCCATCCGGAAGTGGAAGGCACGATGGGCCAGGTGGATTCCGGCATGTATCTGGTGCAAACGGTAGACGACGTCGCCACGCTGCAGGTCAAGCGCGAGGACGCGCTGTCCTACGTCAGCCAGACCACGCTGTCGGTGGACGAGACCCGCGACATCATCGCCGCGCTGAAAGCCCGCTTCCCCAAGATCCACAGTCCGAAGAAGGACGACATTTGCTATGCGACGCAGAACCGCCAGGACGCGGTGAAGCTGCTGGCCGACCAGTGCGACATAGTGGTGGTGGTGGGGTCGCCCAATAGCTCCAATTCCAACCGCCTGCGTGAAGTGGCGGCGCTGAAGGGCGTGGACGCCTATATGGTCGACAACGCCAGCCTGCTGGAGCCGGAATGGTTCGCCGGCAAGCGCCGCGTCGGCGTCACCGCCGGCGCCAGCGCGCCGGAAGTGCTGGTGCAAGCGGTGATCGACCGCATCAAGGCGTTCGACGTCACTCAGGTCACCGAGCTGCCCGGGGTGGAGGAGAGCACGGTGTTCGCGCTGCCGCTGGCGCTGCGTCCGCAAGCCTGACGCGAATTCCTATCGCAAAAGCCAAGGCCGCTCCACAGGGAGCGGCCTTTTTCATGGCTGGCTCAGGGCTGTGGAACGAAGCCGGTCGTCGGCGGCTTGCGCGGCACGAAGCCGGTGCTCGGCCCGTTATTGGCCTGCCCGCCGGATACGCACTCGATCTCGTCGGCGCTCAGGCGCACCAGTTGGGCGATTTGCAGGCTGTGGTCGAGTTGGGCGTCCCACTCGGTGTGTTGAAGGGTCTGGCTTTGTTTCATGGCGATTTTCCTTTGCTGAGCGATTGCTGGAAGGGGGTTCAGTTGCCGGCGGAGGCGGGCTGGGGCGGAATCCGGGCCTGGGCGATGGCTGCATCCGGCAGACGGTCGATGGATACCACCTGCGGGCAGCGCGCGCAGGCGTCGCGGCCGTGCTGGCTCCACCACATGCAGCGGGGCCGTATCGCGCAGTAGGCCAGCCGGTCCACCACTTCGTCCGCCGCGGCCACCACGCGCTCGGCCAGCGTGCAGCGCGAGGCGGCATTGTCGTGATGGGCGCAACGGGTCTGGGCGCAAGGACCGGCGGTGCGGAACACTTCCTCCGGCGCGATGCCGTCCAATCGGGAACGGTCGATCTCGGCGGCCGGCAGCATTTTCTTCAGATAGATCACGCGGCGTTGATGCGCGCTGCCTCCCACGATGCCGAACACCATATTGCCATCGCCTTCGAAGGTGGAGCTGGGGCAGAGCCGGGTTTGGTCGTTGTTCATATTGGTTCGCGAAGCGCCTGAATGAATGTTCGCCCGCCGGTTGGGCGGAATGGATGGCCGCTTTTATTGCTTGGCTGATGACTGCACGATTTTCCCTGTCATGCGAGGCGGGTTTTCCTGCGTGCCGCCGTTGATCATTTCTATTTCCTCGGCGCTTAATCGCACCATTTTGGCAAGCGCCAAACTTTTCTGGATTTGGTTTTCAAATTCGGCGACGCTATTGATTTGTTTCGGTTTCATGTTTAATGCCTCGTGTTGATGGATTTTCATGCGGCTATTTATCAGCATTGTTTCAATTGCTTGGTTTGTTTTTCTCGCGCTATTTTTATATGACCAATAACAACCATTCAATTGCAGACATTCATTAAAATCAATGCGCTGCGTGGCTGAATGTTTTTGTTGCGGGGCATGATCGCAAAGTGAAATGACGCCGTCAATCTGGAAAGATTAATCTGGATCAGTAAATGCGTGATTTGATAAGAATATGGCGCGGAAGAATAAAATAAGACGGAAATTATTTTAAGCTGCGCTTGGATAAATAATCGGAAAATTATTTACGTGAAAATAAACCGTTTCGGAAGCGTGACGCGGAAATGCAAAAAGACGCCTGCGGCGTCTTTCATGGGATGGAGCTATCAGTCGGAGAGGCCCGTGTAAAACCAGAGGCATGGCGGGGCGCCGTTGATGACGCGCCTGGCTTCGCGCCGCGAGGGTCGCGTTTTAGTGCCGCTAACAAAACCTCGCCAAGAACCTGGGCCAAGGCGCGCCGACGCAGGCAATGCCCGTCGTTCGACAGGGAGACGCAACGCAGGATCGGGGGTTCTGTCAGCGGGTTTTAAAACGGCAGCTGGGCTTGCGCGCCTTCGGAATGCTCGATGCGGGCCTCGGTGCTGCCTTCGGCCAGCCGCAGCGTCACCTTTTCGTGGTTCAGCAGCTCGGCCGGATTCTTGACCGCCTGGCCGTCCTGTTTTTGCACGATGGCGTAGCCGCGCGCCAGCACAGCGTCGGGATTGAGCGCGGTCAGCGTGGCGGCCAGCTGCGCCAGTCGTTGGGCGCGGCGCTCCAGCAGCCGGTCGCGCGCGCGGATCAGCGCGTCCTGCCGTTGCCGCAGCGCCTGCCAGCCTGCATCCAGATCCGGCTGGTGGCGGGAGAGGCGGGTGCCGGCCAGCTGCAGCCGCCAGCGGCCCTGCTCGAAGGCGGCGTGCACGCGTTGCTTCAGCGTTTGCGACAGCGTGTTCAGCCGTTCGCGCTGGGTCTGCAATCTGGCGCCGGGGTGGGTCAGGCGGCGGCCGAGGAAATCCAGCTGCTGGGCCTTGTCGGTCAGCAGCCGGCCCAGCGCCCGCTCCAGCGCGCGTTTGGTCTGCTCCAGCTGAATGGCCAGGTGCTCGCGGTTGGGCGACACCAGCTCCGCCGCGGCGGTCGGCGTCGGGGCGCGGCGGTCGGCGACGAAGTCGCAGATGGTGAAGTCGGTTTCGTGGCCGACGCCGCTGACGGTGGGAATCGGGCAGGCGGCGACGGCGCGGGCGACGATTTCCTCGTTGAATGACCACAAGTCTTCGATGCTGCCCCCGCCGCGGCAGACGATCAGCACGTCCACCTCGCGGCGTTCGCCGGCTTGGCGGATGGCGTCGGCGATCTGCCGGGCCGAGTTTTCGCCCTGCACTTGGGCCGGGTAGAGGATCAGCGGGATGCCCGGCATGCGGCGGCGCAGCGTGCTGACCACGTCGCGCAGCGCGGCGGCGGCGGGGGAGGTGACGATGCCGATGGCGGTTGGGTGGACGGGCAGCTCGCGCTTGCGGGCATTGTCGAACAGGCCCTCGGCCTGCAGCCGCGCCTTCAGCCGCTCGAAAGCCTCGTACAGCCTGCCGAGGCCGGCGGCGCGCATCTCGCCGACGTTGATCTGGAATTCGCCTCTGGCCTCGTACAGCGTCACCTGGCCGCGCAGTTCCACCTGCATGCCTTCCTGCGGCCGGAACGGCAGCATGGACAGCTTGTGGCGGAACATCACGCAGCGGAGCTGGGCGCCGCCGTCCTTCAGTGAGAAGTAGGCGTGGCCGGAGGCGGCCAGCGTCAGGTTGGAGATTTCCCCACCTATCCACACTGGCGGAATGCCCGCTTCCAGCAGGTCCCGCGCCATGCGGTTGAGGGAGGAGACGCTGATCACGTCCTGGCTCTGATCAGGGAAATTGTATCTTGTCAAGTGATCCACAATGCTTCACTGGAGTAAATATTCAAGGGACGCGGGCGGCCTCCCACCTGCGTAGCGTTTGATATCTGATTAAAAATGCAAGCAAATCAATATCTTACAAAAATCAATCCCCGGCGTGAAAAACCAGTGGAAGCCCGGCTTGGCAAGGGTTTAGCCCAACTGTGCACCGGCTTATCCACAAAGTTATCCACAACTGGCCGCAAAGCTCGGCGCAGCCTTGTTCCCTGCCCGGCGTAGCGATTAGGATTGCCAATGGCATGTTGCGTCACTGCCGCAGCCAGAGTAAACGCTTGCTATTTGCCGAAGGCGATTTGTCTCTGTTGTGTCGAATAAATGACAATCGCGTGAATTGAAACCCGCCATCGCGGCAGCGGCCATGATACCACCCGGCGGCTTCCGGCGGCCGGAGATCGGGCGCGGGCCGCGAGGCAAAGGAGACGATATGGAAGATTTGCTGCGATGCGTTCAGGGCGACATCACCAGCATGAAGGTGGACGCCATCGTCAATGCCGCCAACAACAGCCTGCTGGGCGGCGGCGGGGTGGACGGCGCCATCCATCGGGCGGCGGGCCCGGGCCTGCTGGCCGCCTGCCGCCTGCTGGGCGGCTGCCCGACCGGCGAGGCGCGGCTGACCGATGGCTATCTGCTGCCCGCCCGCTACGTGATCCACACCGTGGGGCCGGTATGGCAGGGCGGGGGAGAGGGCGAGCCGGAGCTGCTGGCGGCCTGCTACCGCAACAGCCTGGAGCTGGCCGCGCGCCATGGCGTGGCCAGCATCGCGTTTCCCGCGATCAGCTGCGGCGTTTACGGCTATCCGTTGGAGGCCGCCTGCGTTTTGGCGATCGGCGAGCTGAGGGCCTGGCTGTCCGGCCAGCCCCATGGCCTGCGCGAGGTGAGGCTGGTGGCTTTCGACGCCCGCGCGCAGGAGGCTTACCGGCGGGCGTTCGACGCCTAGCTGACCTCGCCCTTGGCCGGGCGCGGCAGCTGGCCGCCGCAGTGCTTGCAGTGGCGGGCGTCCCAGTCATGCCCCTCGCTGAAACAATGCGGGCACAGCCGGGTGGCGGAGCGGTTTTCGGAAGGCTCGGGCGGGGAACTGCGGGCGATCTCGGCGCTGACGATGCCGGTGGGCACCGCGATGATGCCGTAGCCGGTGATCATCACCAGGCTGGCCAGCGCCTGTCCCAGCGGCGTTTTCGGCGTGATGTCGCCGAAGCCGACGGTGGTCAGCGTGACGATGGCCCAGTAGATGCTGATCGGGATGCTGGTGAAGCCGTGCTCGGGGCCCTCGATCACATACATCAGCGTGCCCAGCACGATCACCAGCAGCACCACGGTCACCAGGAACACGGTGATCTTGCGCTGGCTGGCCATCAGCGCCTTGCGCAGTTGGGCCGCCTCGCCCAGGTGGCGGCTGAGCTTGAGGATGCGGAACATCCTCAGCAGGCGCAGGATGCGCACGTCGGCTAGGAAGCGGCTTTCCGGGATGAAGAGGCCGAGGTAGAGCGGCAGGATGGACAGCAGGTCGATGATGCCGAAGAAGCTCTTCACATAGCGCATCGGCTTGTGCACGCAGATCAGCCGCAGCGCGTACTCGATGGTGAACAGCAGGGTGAACAGCCAGTCCAGCACGGTCAGCAGCGTGCCGTAGCGCTGGCGTATCGACGACACGCTTTCCAGCATCACGCAGGCGACGGAGAGCAGGATGGCGGCGATCAGCGCCATGTCGAAAATGCGTCCGGCGCGGGTGTCGGCCTCGTAGATGACGATGTACAGTTTGCGCCGCCAGCCGGACAGCGGGATCAGGGTTTCCTGAGTGGGCATATGAACCTTGCCTGTGTTTGCATTGACTATAACAAAGCGGTTTGAGTCCGCCGGCGTTTTCTCCGCAGCGGCGCCGGGCCTGTTTTCGGGCCGGCCGCGGGCGGATGCGCGGCGGGTTAGAGAGGGTAGCCGGAGTTTGGTTTGCTGGATATAAGCAAACAATATTAGGTCGCCCGCATTGTATTGATTATGATGCCGTGGAATATCGGCATCGTCATTTTAGCAGGATGAGGAATAAGATCATGCGCATAGCCAATACCATCACCGACCTGATCGGCAACACCCCGCTGGTCAAGCTCAACCGCGTCACCGAGGGCGTCGGCGCCACGGTTGTCGCCAAGCTGGAGTTCTTCAACCCGGCGCACAGCGTCAAGGACCGCATCGCGGTGGCGATGCTGGACGCGGCGGAGGCGGCCGGCAAGATCGGCCCCAACACCGTCATCATCGAGCCGACCTCGGGCAACACCGGCATCGGCCTGGCGATGGTGTGCGCGGCGCGCGGTTACAAGCTGGCGATCACCATGCCGGAATCGATGAGCAAGGAGCGCCGCCAGTTGCTGAAAGCCTACGGCGCCGAGCTGATCCTGACTCCGGGCCCGGATGGCATGGGCGGCGCCATCGCCAAGGCGAAGGCGTTGGTCGACGAATTCCCCGACACTTATTTCATGCCGCAGCAGTTCGAAAACCCGGCCAATCCGGAAATCCACCGCCACACCACCGCGGAAGAAGTGTGGAACGACACCGATGGCCAGGTGGACATCTTCGTGGCAGGCGTGGGCACCGGCGGCACCATCACCGGGGTCGGCGAAGTGCTGAAGGCGCGCAAGCCCGGCGTGCAGATCGTGGCGGTGGAGCCGGACGCGTCGCCGGTGCTGTCCGGCGGTCCCAAGGGGCCGCACCCGATCCAGGGCATAGGCGCCGGTTTCGTGCCGGCCATCCTCAACACCGGCATCTACGACGAGATCATCCGCGTCAAGAACGAGGACGCGCTGCAAGTGGCGCGCGAAGTGGCCACCAAGGAAGGCATCCTGGTCGGCATCTCGTCCGGCGCGGCGGTGTGGTCGGCGCTGCAACTGGCCAAACGGCCGGAAAACGCCGGCAAGCTGATCGTGGTGGTGATCCCGTCCTTCGGTGAGCGCTATCTGTCCACCGTGCTGTTCGAGCATCTCGGCTGACGCCGGCAGCCCGTCTCTTGTCCTCGCCCGCAATCGATCGCAATACGTTTGCCGTTGACGGCGCGCGGGCAGGGCGGGCTACAATGGCCGCCATGAAAAGACAGCTCATCGCTTTCTCCCTGCTGGGCTCGCTGACCGCTTGCAGCGCGCTGCAGCAGCTGGGCGTGCCCATCCATTCCGGCTCCGGCGCCTCGTCCCGGCCGGCGCAATCGGCCCCGCCGCGCGCGTCCGGCAAGGTGGACCAGTTGCTGGCCGAAGCCAACCGGCTGGCCGACAAGGTCAAGTCGGGTGAACTGACCCGCACCGCGGCGGCCGACCAGATGAACGCCGCCCGGCTGCGCATCGCCGGCGGCAATCCGGTCGACAACGACAACTTCGCCGTCTACCGCCAGCTGACGGTGGAGCGCGACGCCGGCCGCATCGATTCCGACGCTTTCCGCGCCAAGCTGGAAGCGCATCTGCGCGAATGGATGCGGCGCTGGCCCAAATACTCGCCCAAGCCGGCCGATCCGGCGTTCTCCAATTTCCTGCTCAAGCTGTACGGTCTGCCGCCTCTGGGTTACTGATGAAGCCGAAGAAACACGCGAACGCCGCCTGCCCCTGCGGCGGCGGCGAACTGGCGGCCTGCTGCGGCCGCTACCTTGGCCCGGATGCGCCGCCGGCCCCGACCGCGCAGGCCTTGATGCGTTCGCGCTACAGCGCCTACGCGCTGGGGCTGGAGGCTTACCTGCTGGCCACCTGGCATCCGTCCACCCGGCCGGAGGCGCTGCATCTGGACGAGGACGCAGGCGTGGTGAAGTGGATAGGCCTGGAGGTGAAGCGCTGCGAAGCGGGCCTGGAGGCGGACGGGGAGGGCGTGGTGGAGTTTGTCGCCCGCTGCAAGGTGGGCGGCAAGGCCGAGCGCATGCATGAGACCAGCCGTTTCCTGCGCGAAGACGGCCGCTGGTATTACGTGTCCGGCCTGGTGGCCTGAGCGGCGCTTGTCCTGGCGCAAGTTCGCGCCCATCAATGTTTGACCACGCGGCGCCATGGCGGGAGCATAAGGCATTCCTCTGCGGGAGAACGCCATGCTCACCGTCTATTCTGATTCCCACCGCCTGCAGCACGGCCAGTCCGAGCTGATCGACGGCACTCTCAAACCCTGTTTCGAAACCCCGTCCCGCGCCGACATGGTGCTGGCCGCCGTCCGCGAGCGCGAGCTGGGCGACATCATCCATCCGCGCCGCCACGGCCTGGATCCCATCCTGCGCGTGCACGACGCCGACTACGCGCGCTTCCTGGAAACCGCCTGGCAGCGCTGGAGCGACATGGGCCGCGACTATGACGCGCTGCCGAAGATGTGGCAGGTCCGCCGCCTGAGGGAGGCCATCCCCGATCACGTGGAAGGCCAGCTCTGCTATTACTCGATGGATTGCGGCACGCCGATCACCGCCGGCACCTGGGCGGCGGCGACCGCGGCCGCCGATACCGCGCTGACCGGGGCCGACAGGCTGATCGGCGGCGAGCGCGCGGCGTTCGCGCTGACCCGGCCGCCCGGCCACCACGCGGCTTTCGATTACTGCGGCGGCTACTGCTTCCTCAACAACGCCGCCATCGCCGCCCAGGCGCTGCGCGACAGCGGCATGCGCAAGGTGGCGGTGCTGGACGTCGACTACCACCACGGCAACGGCACTCAGGACATCTTCTACCGCCGCGCCGACGTGCTGTTCCTGTCGATACACGGCGATCCGCGCACCGAGTACCCGTTCTTCCTCGGCTTCGCCGACGAAAAGGGCGAAGGCGAGGGGCTGGGCTACAACTTCAACTTCCCGCTGCCGGCCGGTTCCTGCGTCAGCACATGGTTTATCGCGCTGGACTGCGCGCTGGATCAGATCGCCCGCTTCGGCGCCGAGGCGCTGGTGGTATCGCTGGGCGTGGACACCTATCGCGGCGATCCGATCTCGCGCTTCCAGCTCGACTCTCCCGATTTCGTCACCCTGGGCGCGCGGCTGGCAGGGCTGAAACTGCCGACGCTGTTCTGTCTGGAGGGCGGCTACGCGGTGGGGCCGATCGGGACCAATGTGGTCAATGTGCTGGCTGGTTTCGAGGCGCGCGGCTGACGCGGTTTTTTGCCGGACTTTGGCCTATGCTCAAAGAGTCTTTCGCCGCCATGATGGCGGGCGCCGTCGGCGCTCGAGTCGCGGGTTTGGCGACGCCTGGATGGCCCGTTATTGCCTGCTGCCAGGGCGCGCTGGCGGAGGCAGGACAACGGGGACGCCTAGGCCCCACGAATGAAACGACCGGGCCCTGCAGGCGGTCGGCGGGCGCGGAAAGGCACAGGCCGCAGGGGTCGGGCAGGACCCGGCGAAGATGAACGAGAGAGCAGGGGAGGGCGGAATGGGACTGGCCTTGAAAACCTTGTTGGCGGAGCTGGAAGCCCAGCGCGCGGCTTGCCCGGATGCGGCAGCCGAGTTGGAGCTGACGGTGGTGCGCAGGCTGGAGGTGCCGCTGGACATCACCGCATGCCGCGAATTGAGGGCGCTGGCCCATGTGTTCAACGGAGATCAGTCTGAACTGGCCGCGGCGGTATTGCGCGCGGCGTTGATGGATATCCAGGAACATCTGGACGACGATCTGGATCTGTTGGCGGAGATCGCCAAACGCCACATCGATTCATGCGCATAGGCGGGTAGACCCGCAGCGCCGCCATACAGGCGGCAACGGAGCCGGGCAGCGCCCGGCTCTTTTCATTGCAGCAGCGCTTCGATCCTGGCTGCCAGTTTTTCCGGCCGGGTGAACGGGGCGAAGCGCGCCACCACGCGTCCCTTGCGGTCCACCAGGAACTTGCTGAAGTTCCAGCGCACCGGCCGGCCCAGCAGGCCGCGTTTCTGTCGTTTCAGGTATTGCCACAGCGGATGGGCGCGGGCGCCGTTGACCTCTATCTTGTCGGCCATCGCGAAATCCACGCCGTAGTTTTTCTGGCAGAAGGCGCCGATCTCGGCGGCGGCGCCAGGTTCCTGCTCGCCGAACTGATTGCAGGGAAAGCCTATCACCGTGAGTCCCTGCTCGCCGAAGCGGCGGTGCAGTGTCTCCAGGCCGGCGTACTGGGGGGTGAAGCCGCAGCGGCTGGCGGTGTTGACCAGCAGCAGCACGCGGCCGCGGTAGTCGGCCATCGCCTGTTCGCCGCCGTCCAGGCGGCGGAAGGTGAAGTCGTAGATGTTCATGGATGACAAGGGGGAGAACAAAAAACGATGATGGCTTCAGCGCGGCGGGCTGGCAAGCGGACGGAGCATAAAAAGGGGGCGCAGCGGCAAGGGGGAACCGCGACGCCCCAAGAAGAAACAGCTTGCTGTGCAAAGGGTCGGCACAACCGGGATGTCAGCTAACCCTTTGTTTAGCCTAGAACAGATGCCGGAAATTGCGAGCGGCTTTTGCGCGCGGCGCAAACAAAAAGGATGGCGGAAGCCATCCTTTTCTCGCGCGCTTCCGCTGGCTCAGGGGCGCGGCAGCGTGACGCCCACCTGGCCCTGGTACTTGCCGGCGCGGTCCTTGTAGGACACGTCGCAGACTTCGTCCGACTCGAAGAACAGCACCTGGGCCACGCCCTCGTTGGCGTAGATCTTGGCCGGCAGCGGCGTGGTGTTGGAGAACTCCAGCGTCACATAGCCTTCCCATTCCGGTTCGAACGGGGTGACGTTGACGATGATGCCGCAACGGGCGTAGGTGGACTTGCCCAGGCAGACGGTCAGCACGCTGCGCGGAATGCGGAAGTATTCCACCGTGCGCGCCAGCGCGAAGCTGTTGGGGGGAATGATGCAGTAGCCCTTGCCCGACACTTCGACGAAAGAGTTGGGGTCGAAGTTTTTCGGGTCGACGATGGTGCTGTTGATGTTGGTGAACACCTTGAATTCGTCGGCGCAGCGGATATCGTAGCCGTAGCTGGAGGTGCCGTAGGAGATCAGCTTCTGGCCGTCGGCGGCCATTTTCACCTGGTTGGACTCGAACGGCGCGATCATGTCGTGCTCGTCCGCCATCCGGCGTATCCACTTGTCCGATTTGATGCTCATGGTCGTAGGCCCGTTAGTGTCGATGTGTGCGATGCCCGGGATTTTACCCGCTTCGCGCCATGTCGGGTGGCTGAAATCCGCAGGGCGCAAGCGCCGGGGCGTTGCGCGAAGGGGAGGCGGGCTTGACCGAGGTCAAGCGCCAGGCGGATTGCGGCAATATGCCGCAGGCCGGCGGCAGGAGCTTCGATATACTAATGCAAACTATTCGCATTATCTGGGAATTGCTATGCAGTCATTGGATGGCTTTCCGGCCGGCGCCTGCGGCGTCGTGGACCGGTTGGACCTGAGCGACGAGGCGTTTCGCCGAGTGGCCGCCTTCGGCTTGGTGCCGGGCAGCCGTTTTCATCTGCGCCGCGCCGCGCCCTGGGGCGGCCCGCTGCTGCTGGAGGTGGGCGCCACCCGCTTCCTGCTGCGCCGCAGCCTGGCCCGCCATATTCAGGTGAGGGCGGCGGCATGAAGCGTTTCGCGTTGATAGGCTTGCCCAATACCGGCAAGTCCACCTTGTTCAACAGGCTGACCGGCATGTCGCAGCGGGTCGGCAACTGGCCGGGGCTGACCGTGGAGCTGATCAGCTCGCGCCTGCTGCTGGGCGGCAAGATGGTGGAGTTGATCGACCTGCCCGGCGTCAACGACCTCACCGGCTATACCGACGACGAGGCGGTGGTGCGCGACGTGCTGCTGTCCACGCCGTTCGACGGCGCGGTGCTGGTGCTCAACGCCAGCCAGTTGGACCGCCAGTTGCCCTTGGCGCTGCAGGTGATCGCCAGCGGCCTGCCTTGTCTGGTGGCGCTGAATATGGCCGATGAGGCCAGGCTGCTGGGCATTTCCGTGGATGTGGAGGAGTTGGCCGAGCGGCTGGGCGCGCCGGTGGCGTTGGTGTCGGCCAAGCGGATGGAGGGCTGGCCCAGGCTGAACGAAGCGCTGAACCGGCTGGCCGCGCGCTCGGACCCGGCGGCGCACGCGCAACTGGAGCAAGTGCCTGAATCGCAGCGCGCCATCGACCAGGCCCGCCGCGCGCTGGACGGCTGCTGGCGGCTGCCGCCGGTGCTGCCGACGCTGCTCTCCGAGAAGGTGGACCGCTGGCTGCTGCATCCGTGGCTGGGCCTGCCGCTGTTCTTCGCCTTCATGGCGCTGCTGTTCAATCTCACCTACCAGATCGGAACGCCGCTGCAGGACGCGGTGGGCGGCGGCCTGGATTGGGTCAAGGACCATGCGCTGGCGCCTATGGTGTCCTCGCTTCCGGCCATTCTGCAGAGCCTGCTGCTGGACGGCGTGTGGCAGGGCGTGGCCACGGTGCTGACCTTCGCGCCGATATTGTTCGTGTTCTTCGTGCTGATGGCGATGGTGGAGGACAGCGGCTACCTGGCGCGCGCCGCCTTTCTCACCGACGCGATGATGGCCAGGCTGGGCCTGGACGGCCGCGGCTTCGTGATGCAGCTGATGGGCTTCGGCTGCAATGTGCCGGCCATCATGGGCACCCGGGTGATGCGCGAGCGCAGCCAGCGGCTGCTGACCATGCTGGTGATCCCGTTCTCCTTGTGTTCGGCGCGGCTGCAGGTGGTGGTGTTCTTCGCCGGCATCCTGTTCAGCAAGAGCCAGGCGCCGTGGGTGGTGTCCGGTCTCTACTTGATGACTTTCGTCGCCGCCATCGTCACCGCATGGGTGTTCAAGCATCGCTACCGCGGCGACGAGGCTTTTCTGCTGGAAGTGCCGCCATACCGGCTGCCGGGCGCGCGCCACATGCTGACGCGGGCGGCGGCCGAGGTGAGCGCCTTTCTGCGGCTGGCCTCCACCTTCATCCTGGCTGGCGTGGTGATGGTCTGGCTGCTGACCCACATCCCGGCCGGCGACGGCAAGACCCTGGCTTACGCGCTGGGCGCGGCGTTGTCGCCGGTGCTGGACCCGATAGGCATACGCGCCGAGCTGGCGGTGGCGCTGCTGTTCGGATTCATCGCCAAGGAGATTCTGCTGGGCAGCCTGGCGGTGATCTACGGCGTGTCCGAGGCCGGTCTGGGCGGGGTGCTGGTTCAGCATCTGGATTGGGTGTCGGCGATGAGCTTCCTGATTTTCACGCTGGTGTACGTGCCCTGCCTGTCCACGGTGGCGGCGATGCACCGCGAATCGAAAAGCTGGCGCTTCGCCGCGATGTCGGTAGGCTGGTCGGTGCTGCTGGCCTGGTCGCTGTCTTTCGTTTTCTACCAAGGCGTGCATCTGTTGCGGTGAACGCCTAGAATGACGGTTTGCATGACCCGGAACCACAGGACAAAAACATGAAGGGCGATCCCAAGACCATAGCGCTGCTTAACGACCTCCTGGCCGAAGAGCTGTCCGCCGCAGACCAGTACTTTATCCATGCCGAGATGTACAAGGACATGGGGCTGAGCAAGCTGTTCGAGCGCATCGACCACGAGCGCGAGGACGAACTGGAGCACGCGCGCACGCTGATCGCCCGCACCCTGTTCCTGCAGGGCCGCCCCGATGTGGCCCGCCGCGTGCCGATCAAGGTGGGCGAGGATGTGCCGGCGATGCTGAAGGCTGATCTGGAAGTGGAATACCGCGTCGGCGCGCTGTTGAAGGAAGTGATCGCCCACAGCGAAAGCGTGCGCGACTACGTGACCCGCGACGGGCTGATGGTGCTGCTGGAGGAAACCGAGAACGACCACGCGCACTGGCTGGAGCAGCAGTTGAAGCTGATCGAGCTGATGGGCGTGGAAAACTACCAGCAGGCGCAGATGTAAGGCTTGCCGCCATCGCCAGCATGCCCGGCCGCAAGCCGGGCATTTTCTTTGGCGGATGCTCCAGCCTTGACCCCGCTCAGCATCGCCGCCGGTATTTCCCCGCACAATCAAGGACATTCCACTTTCAGCCGAAAGCTTCAAATGTCCGACGACCATGCGATCGATCTGTCCGTCACCTGGCTGGGCCAGACCATGCCTGGCTGCCTGTACAACGCCTCCGGCGTCTGGTGCCGCGAGACGGATGAACTGGAGGCGGTGCTTGCTTCCGCCGCCGCCGCGGTGATCACCAAGAGCGCCACGCTGATGCCGCGCGACGGCAACCCCGAGCCGCGCTATTGCCGCACGCCCCTGGGCAGCATCAATTCGATGGGCCTGCCCAACCGCGGCTTCGACTACTACCTGGACTACGCGCGCCGCTATCGCTACGGCAGCGGCAAACCGCTGTTCCTGTCCTTGTCCGGCCTGTCGCTAGACGACAATTGCGGCATGCTGAGGCGTCTGGCCGAGGAGGGATTGCCGGCGGTGCCGGAAGTCAATCTGTCCTGCCCCAACGTGCCGGGCAAGCCGCAGCTGGGCTACGACTTTGCCGCGACGGCCGAGGCGCTGGACGCTTTCGACGCCGCCTATTCCGGCTTGTACGGCGTCAAGCTGCCGCCTTACTTCGACCCCGCCCATTTCGCCGCGATGGCGGAGATACTGAACCGCCACCCGCGGCTGGCCTTCGTCACCTGCATCAACTCGATAGGCAACGGCCTGGTGGTGGACGTCGACAGCGAGGCTGTGGTCATCAAGCCCAAGGACGGCCTGGGCGGGCTGGGCGGCGATTACGTGCTGCCGACCGCGCTGGCGAATGTGCGGGAGTTTTACCGGCTGTTGCCGGGCAAGGACGTGGTGGGCTGCGGCGGGGTGAAGAGCGGGCGCGAGGCCTTCATGCACATCCTGGCCGGCGCGCGCGCGGTGCAGGTGGGCACCTGCCTGTACCACGAGGGGCCGGGTGCCTTCGCCCGCATTGCCGGCGAGCTGGCCGCGCTAATGCGGGTCAAGGGCTATCGCAGCCTGGACGCGTTCCGCGGCAGGCTGCGCGCCCTGTAGGCGGTTTTCCTTAATCGAAGCGCCAGCACGCCATCGACAGCGAGCCCATCCGCCAGTCGTCGTGCAGCTTGACCGGAACCGCGTCGTCGTCCGACGCGCCCAGCGCCACCAACAGCGGCTGGAAGTGCTCGTCGCTGGGGTGGTTCTCGTTCGGGTAGGGCGCGCGCTGTTGCCAGTGAATGATGTCGTCGCGGCGGTTTTCCAGCAGCGCCTGGTCCATCCAGCCGGCGAAGCCCGCCGCCCAGGGCGCGGGTTCGCTGCCTTCCGGGCTGAGCTCCCACAGATTATGCGTGTAGCTGCCGCTGCCCATCACCAGCACGTTTTCGTCGCGCAGCGGCTTGAGCGCCCGGCCCAGCGCATAATGCTCGGCGGCGCCTGCCTTGTGGTGCAGCGAGATCATCACCAGCGGGATGTCGGCCTGGGGAAACATCAGCAGCAGCGGCGTCCACATGCCGTGGTCCAGCGGCCGTTCGGCGGTGGCGGCCACCGGCAGGCCGGCAGCATCCAACAGGCCGATCACGCGTTCGGCCAGCGCCGCGTCGGTGGCGGCCGGGTAGCGCAGCGTGCGCAGCACCGGCGGAAAGCCGCCGAAGTCGTACAGGGTGTCGGGCCTGGGCTGCAGATTGACGGTGAGGGCGCGCGTCTCCCAGTGGGCGGACACGATGACGATGGCGCGCGGGCGCGGCCAGTCGCGGCCCAATTGTTCCAGGAAGTGGCGGGTGGGGCTGTCTTCTATCGGCAGCGTAGGCGCGCCGTGGGAAATGAACAGCGAGGGTTGTCGGGTGGTCATGATCTGTTGCCTGCAATGAGGGTATGGCAACAGCTTACGCCGGCATGGCGGTTAAAAAAACGCCGGTTTTCTCACTTAATTGTTTACTTTTGTTCAATAAATATCGGTTCAACGCGCGGCCGACGCCGCCACGGGGCGCGGCGCTGGCGCTACGCCGTGTTGCAGCCACAGCAGGCAGCCGGCGCAGAAGATGGCCAGGCCCAGCCAACGCCGCCAGCGGCGGCGCGGCGCAGGGGCGGGTTTGTTGGCCTTGTGGCGGGATGGGAAGGGGCTGACGGTTTGCATGGCGGCTCTCACGTGAATGGCTTTCCATAATAATGATAATGATTATCATTTAAATCAAGAGGGAAGAAAAAGCCGGCGGAGCTTTCGCCCGGCCGGCCGCTCAGCTCTGCGTCAGATCTTCAGGCCCAGCGCCTTGGCCACGCCGGCGCCGTATGCGGGGTCGGCCTTGGCGCAGTTGGCGATGTGGCGGCGCTTGATCGCCTCGTCGACGCCGCCCATCGCGCGGGCGGTGTTGTCGAACAGCACTTGTTGCTGGGCCGGCGTCATCAGGCGGAACAGCGCGCCGGGCTGGCTGTAGTAGTCGTCATCGTCCGCGCGGAAGTCGTAGTGGTAGGCGTTGCCCTGCAGCGCCAGCGGCGGCTCGTCGAACGCCGGCTGCTGCTGCCACTTTCCCTGGCTGTTCGGCTCGTAGCCGATGGTGGCGCCGGCATTGCTGTCCACCCGCATCGCGCCGTCGCGGTGATAGCTGTTGTGGAAGGGGCAGCGCGGCGCGTTGACCGGGATCAGGTGGTGATTGACGCCCAGCCGGTAGCGCTCGGCGTCGCCGTAGGCGAACAAGCGGCCCTGCAGCATGCGGTCGGGCGAGAAGCTGATGCCCGGCACCACGTTGGCCGGGTTGAACGCGGCCTGCTCCACGTCGGCGAAGTAGTTCTGCGGATTGCGGTTCAGCTCCAGCACGCCCACTTCGATCAGCGGGTAGGCCTTGTGCGACCACACCTTGGTCAAGTCGAAGGGGTTGAAGGGACAAGCGTCGGCCTGGGCTTCGGTCATCACCTGGATGTACATGGTCCAGCGCGGGAAATCGCCGCGGTCTATGCTCTCCAGCAGATCGCGCTGCGCGCTTTCTCGATCCTGGCCCACCAGCTTTTCGGCCTCGGCGTCGCTCAGGTTCTGGATGCCCTGCTGGGTGTGGAAGTGAAACTTCACCCAGTGGCGCTCGCCCTTGGCGCTGATCAGGCTGAAGGTGTGGCTGCCGAAGCCGTGCATGTGGCGGTAGCTGGACGGAATGCCGCGGTCGCTCATCACGATGGTGACCTGGTGCAGCGCTTCGGGCAGCAGCGTCCAGAAATCCCAGTTGGCGTTGGCGTCGCGCATATTGGTGTACGGATTGCGTTTCACCGCGCGGTTGAGGTCGGGGAATTTCAGCGGATCGCGCAGGAAGAATACCGGCGTGTTGTTGCCCACCAGGTCCCAGTTGCCTTCCTCGGTGTAGAACTTGACGGCGAAGCCGCGGATGTCGCGCTCGGCGTCGGCCGCGCCGCGCTCGCCAGCCACGGTGGAGAAGCGCAGGAACAGATCGGTTTTCTTGCCGACCTGGGAGAACAGCGCGGCGCGGGTGTAGCGGCTGATGTCATGGGTGACGGTGAAGGTGCCGAAGGCGCCGGAACCCTTGGCGTGCATCCGGCGTTCCGGAATCACTTCGCGGTCGAAATGGGCCAGTTTCTCCAGATACCAGACGTCTTGCAGCAGCATCGGACCGCGCGGGCCGGCGGTCTGCACGTTCTGGTTGTCGACAACCGGGGCGCCGGCGGCGGTGGTGAGGTTGTGCTTGCTCATCCTGCTTTCTCCTTGAGTGGGGCGAATCGACGGAAGGGAACTCATTGCAGCCAGGCGAAGCCGGACCACATTTCCAGCAAGGTTTGATGCCAGTTTTGTTTCATGACTCTCTCCCGATAGTTGACGCTCGCAGTATCCGCAAGTTTGATAGTTTTGTTAAATCAATTATTTTAAGTTGATAGTTAGTTTTTCTTAATGACGGAAAATGGGCCGCGCGCGGGCGCAAAAAAACCCGGCGGGGCCGGGTTGTTCGAGGATGGGATGAGGGATCAGTCCCAGGGCACGTCGACGGCGCTGCCCGCGTCGGACGGGGCCGATTGCGGAGCTTGCGTCTGCGTCGGCGCGGCCGCCGCCGGCTGCGCCTGGCTGTCTTCCAGGCCGCCCAGCGCTTCCACCAGCGCCTCCACCAGTTCACCCAGTTCTTCGCTCATCAGGATGAAGGTGGCTTCGAACAGGCTTTCGCGGTCGTCGCCGGCCTGGCTGGCCTCGTCCTGCAGCATGTCCAGGAACTGGATGCGCTTCAGTTGCAGGGTGTCGGTCAGCTGGAAGCGGATTTTCTCGTTCCAGATCAGGCCCAGCTTGGTGGCCTGCTTGCCGGTGGCGATGTGCTGGCGGATCTCGTCGCTGGTCAGGTCGATGCGGCTGCAGCGCACCACCGCGCCGTTTTCGCTGCCGTCCTTCAGTTCGCAATCGGCGTCCAGCTCGAAGCCGCCCGGCGCTTCGCCGGCGGCCAGCCAGTCGGTCATCGCGGTGTGCGGCGCGATCTGGGTGCGCGGCAGCGCGGCGGGGAAGGGCGGCAGCGCCTCGCGCAGCTTGGAGACCAGCGCCTCGGCCTTGCTGGACGAGCCGGAGTCCACCATCAGCCAGCCGCGGGCGATGTCCAGGTAGGCGCTGGTGCGGCCGCTGCGCACGAAAGCGCGCGGCAGCAGGTCGTCGGTGATCTGCTCTTTCAGCGCCAGCTTTTCCTTGCGGCCGACCTTGCGCAGCTCCTTGTCTTCGATCTCCTGCACCTTCATGTCGACGAAGTCGCGGATCACCGAAGCCGGCAAAACCTTGTCCTCGCGGCGCATGGAAACCATCAGGCTGCCGCGGGCGGCGTAGACCGGCGCTTCCAGGTGTCCGGCGGGCGGAACCCAGCCTTCGCTGAACCAATCCAGGCCCATGCAGGGTTGAAACGGACGTTTTTCCAATGCCTGCAACAGCTTATCGGCGTCCACCAGGCTTTCGCCGCTCAAACGATAAAAAGATAGTTGCCTAAACCACATATTTGTTCCATAATGCGCGTCCTCTGAAGCCGCTGATTGTACCGCAGCAAGCGATGCAGCAGCAGTTTTTCAGACAAGCAGTTTGTAAGCGGTCGTCGGAGTGTAGCTTAGCCTGGTAGAGCGCTACGTTCGGGACGTAGAGGCCGGAGGTTCGAATCCTCTCACTCCGACCAGTTAACAAATTGCTTGTCAGAAAATGAAGTCTGAGGTAAAGTAGCTTCCCTCGACGCAAGTCGAAAAGCAGCAAAATCGGAGTGTAGCTTAGCCTGGTAGAGCGCTACGTTCGGGACGTAGAGGCCGGAGGTTCGAATCCTCTCACTCCGACCAGAATTCAAAAAAGCCTTGATTTTCAAATTCAGAGAATCAGGGCTTTTTTTACAGATTGGTTCGCCGGTATAGCTCAGTTGGTAGAGCAGCGCATTCGTAATGCGAAGGTCGGGGGTTCGACTCCTCTTACCGGCACCATAAAGATCAAGGGCTTAGTCGCGAGACTAAGCCCTTTCTTTATTGCCCGCTTTTTTGCCCAAATATAAACAGGGCCCATTTTGAATCGCCGGATATTGGATCTGGAATTCAAAATGGGCCCGTTGTTTTATTGTCGGGAATGATTTGCCTAAACCGGACGCCAGGCCGGCAGCAATCGCTCCAGGTGCGCGGCCGCGGCCAGCAGCTGGTGTTCGTCCCAATGGCGGCCCACCAATTGCAGCCCGATCGGCATGCCGCTATCCGGGCAGCGGCCGGCCGGAATCACCGCGGCCGGCGAGCCTGTGAGGCTGAACGGGAACACGTAGCGGTAGGCGCCCGGTTCGCGCAGCGATTCGCCGTGACGGAAGGCGACGTCCGGATAGACCGGGCAGATCAGCACGTCGATGTCGCGGAACATCATGGCCAGCCGGTGGCGGACCGTGTCCCGCGTCACCAGCGCCGCGCGCAGCTCGTCCACGCTCATTTCCAGTCCGGCGCTCCACTCCAGCAACTGGGCGATGGGCGCGGAGAAGGCGGTCTTGCCCATCCGGCCGAATAGCTGGCTCCAGCCGCGGCCGCCGTCGCCGCCCAGCACCAGCACTTTCCATAAAACATCGAAAGCCTCGTCCACCATCGGCGGGACGATGTCCGTCACCGACGCCGCGGCGCCGTCCAGCAGCGCCGCCGCATGCCGCAGCAGCGCGGAAGTAGCCGCGGAGGGCCGGGCCGGACCGGCGTTTTCCTGCCAGACGCCGATGCGCAGCGCGGACAGCGGCTGTTCGCGGTAGTCGCGGAACGGCGCCGGCACGGTGTCCGGGTCCTGGCCGTCCGGGCCGCTGATCAGCTCCCCCAGCAGCGCGACATCGTCGACGCCGCGTCCCATCACCGCGAACGAGGAGCTGAGGTGGAACAGGCCGGAGCGGTCGTGCGGAAACTGGCCGGTCAGCGGCGCGCGCCATTGCGTCAGCTTCAGCCCGCACACGCCGTTGAAGTGGGCGGGCACGCGCACGCTGCCGCAGGCGTCGGACGCCAGCCCGCCCGGGCTCATGCCGGCGGCGATGGCGGAGGCCTCGCCGCCGCTGCTGCCGCCGGCCGAGCGCTCGGGATCGTGCGGATTGAGCGTGCGGCCGTACAGCAGGTTGTCGGTGTCGAAGGCCATGCACATTTCCGGCACATTGCTGAGGCCGAGGGCGACGGCGCCGGCGTCGAACAATCGCTGGACCACGGTGGCGTTGGCTTCGCTGGCCGCGCCGCGCAGCTCGCGCACGCCGCGGCTGGGGTGGAAGCCGCGGACGTGGCAGGCGTCCTTCAGGCTGAGCGGCACGCCGTGCAGCGGTCCCTGGAGGCGGCCGCGCCGCAGCGCGGCGTCGGCGGCGTCGGCTCCAGCCAGCACCCGTTCCGGGGGCGCCTGCTCGATGATGGCGTTCAGCCGCGGGTTGCGCTCGGCGATGCGCGCCAGGTAGTGCTCGGCCAGGTCGCGGCTGGCCAGGCGGCCGCGCCGCTGCAGGTCCACCATCTCCCGCAGGCTCAGGGCGTCGATATCGTGCATGGGCATCCTCACATCTTGCGCAGCAGCGCGTTGGGCAGGCGGTACATGGAGCGGGTGACGCGGCGCATCACCGAGATCTTCCACGCCGGCAGCGCGGCCACCGCCTCCAGCGCCTCGCGGGTGCGCTTCAGCGCCTCGTCTATGGTGTCGGCGCTGACGCTCAGCGGCGGGTAGTAGCGCAGCACAGGGCGCTCGGCGCGCTCGTTCATCGAATGGCCGGTATGCACATTGCGCTTGCCCAGCTCCATCGACAGCAGCGATTCATACACCGCGCCCTTCAGCCGCAGGCCGGTCATCAGTCCGATGCCGGGCACGTCTTCTATGATGTCCGGAAAGCGGCGGGCCAGCTGCATCAGGCCCTGGCGCAGCTGCTGGCCGCGCTCCACCGACGCCTGCAGCAGGTTTTCCTCCTCGATCACGTCCAGCGCGGCCAGCGCGGCGGCGCAGGCGAAGGGGTGGCCGCCGCAGCTGTCGTGGTCGTCCGCCGGGGCGGGCAGCCGCTCCAGCGTTTGCTTGCGGTACATCGCGCAGGCGATGGACGCGTAGCCGCCGGTCAGCCCCTTGGACAGGATCAGGATGTCGGGCTCGATGTTGGCGTATTCCACCGCGAACATCTTGCCGCAGCGGCCGAAGGCGGTCTGGATCTCGTCGGCCACCAGCAGGGTGCCGGTGCGGTCGCACAGCGCGCGGATGTCCTCCATATAGCCCAGCGGCGGCATGCGCAGGTGGGCGCCGCCCAGTATCGGCTCCAGGTAGACGGCGCAGGCGCCGTCGCCGACGGCCTCGCGCATCGCGGCCATGTCGCCGTAGGGCACGATGACCACGTCGGCCGACAGCTTGCCGAAGCTGGCCTCGTGCTGGCGCTGGCCGAGTATGCTCATCGCCGCCAGCGTCTTGCCGTGATAGGCGCCTGCGGTGATGACGATGCGCCGGCGCGGCGCGTTGGCGGCCAGCGCGTAGCGCAGCGAGTGCTCCACCGCTTCGGCGCCGGACAGCATGTAGCGGATGTCGCCCCAGTCGCCGGGCGCCAGCGCTTTCAGGCGCTCGGTCAGCTCCTGCTGGACCGGATGGACCGCGCCGCGCGGCGTCCAGGCCAGCTGGGCCAGCTGCGCGTCGACGCGGCGCTGCACGGCGGGGTGGCGGTGGCCGACGATGAAGACGCCGTAGCTGCAGGCGAAGTCCAGGTAGCGGCGGCCGGTGTGGTCGCGCACCTCGCAGCCGGAGGCTTCCGCCTCCACCTGGCTGCCGGCGATCCGGTACAGCTTGGCGGCGGACGCGCCCCAGTGTTTTTCGCAGTCGTCCAGCAATTGCCGGCGGTCAATGGCGGCGGTGGTCATCGAATGTCCTCCTGATGATGTCGAGAGCGGCGTCCAGCGCCTGGGGGCGGGTGGCGGCCGAGGGGTGCAGGGTGAGCGTGCGGCCGCGGGGTGGGCGGGTCAGCACGCCGGCGGCCAGCAGCCGGCCGGGCAGTCCGGTGGCGTCCAGTCCGTCCGGCAGGCGCAGGTTGGCGATGCCGCCTACCACGCAGGACACGTACTCCGGCAGCGCGCCGGCGATCTGTTTGCCCAGCGCCTGGAAGCGCTCCGGCGCCTTCTGCCGCGCGGCGTGCTCCAGCGCCGCCAGCGCGGCGGTGCAGGACAGCGGATTGCCGCCGGTGGTGCTGCCGTGCTTGGCGGGGGAGCTGCAGCCGTACACTTGGTAGGCGCGCTCGGCCGAGGTGAAATAGCAGCCTATCGGCACCGCGCCGCCGCCCAATGCGCCGCCCAGCACCATGATGTCGGGCACCACGCCGGAGAGTTCGTGGCCGAACATCGTTCCGGCGGCGCCCAGGCATGTTTCGCTGGCCTGGCAGACCAGGGGCACGCCGGCCGAGCGGGCCAGCGCCGCGATGGCGAGCAGGCGCTCCGGCGGCAGGGCGGCCAGCGAGCCGTCGCTCTGGCGGACCAGCGGCGAGTAGCACAGCGCATAGCACTGGGACAGCTCGGCGATGGAGGGCAGCGCGCCGTCGCGCTCCACCGTCAGCGTCTCCAGCCCGAGGAAGCGGCGCAGCTGGCCGTAGCCTTCCGGCTCCTCCAGGCAGCGGCCGTAACTGAGCGAGCCGAATTCGCTGCCGCGGATGTGGGCCAGCCGCCGCAGTTGCGGCCGCAGGCCCTTGCACAGCTTCAGCGCGCCTTCGAAGGCTTCGTCGCCGGAGCTGCAGACATAGGCGTTGGACAATGCGGGCGGCAGCATGCCGGCCAGTTCGCGGCATAGCGTGAGCAGCGGCGCGGACATCATCACCCGGTTGGACAGGCCCATCACGGCGGCCTGTTCGCGGACCTTGCCGATGATGTCCGGCAGGCCGAAGCCCAGGCCGCCGCTGGCCAGGTCGGTGATGCGGCGGCCGCCGGCGTCGGTCAGGATCGCTCCCTCCGCGCTCAGTATCTGCCCAAGTACGGCGGGCAGGGCGTCGCGTGCTGTCATGGCGTTCTCCTTACAGATAGCTGAGGGCGTTGAAGATCTTGCGCCGGGTGTCGATGATGGCGCGCCGGCCATGCATCACGCGGCGGTTGTCTATCATCACGAAGTCGTTGTCGTCCCAGTTGACCGGGATGGTGGCGGCGTCGCTGACGCGGATGATCTCGTCCATCATCGAGGCCGGAATCGGCAGGCCGCTGGCCGCCACGGTGATGCGCGGCTTCTCGTAGTTGTACGAGGGGCCGAGGATGCTGTTGGCGAAGGCCGGCTGGCGGCTGATGGCCGAGACCAGGACCGCCGACACGGTGAAGTCGTAGCCTATGGATTCGTCCGCCGGGTTGTAGGTGATCTGGGTGTTCGGATCGTCGCCGATGATGCGCTGCAAGTGCTCGAAGCTCACCTCGTCCGGGTGGCTGATGCCCGAGGTGTAGTGCATCGCCAGCCGCTTCCATTTGTCGGCCTGAACGTTGCGCGAATAGCGGATCTCGTTCTGCAGGAAGAAGTCGCGGGTGCGGGGCGACAGTTGTTCCAGCACCACCACGCCGTCGCACACCGTGGTCTGCGAGCCCTTGCGCGGCGCTTCCTTGCAGTAGAACCAGGTCAGGTCCGGCCAGAACGGCGAGTTGCCGTTCTCGCAGTGCAGGCCGACGGCGTCGGTGCCGGCGTCCACCAGCTGGGCGGCGCCGCCCTCCATGGCCCGGGCCGGGTCCAGGCTCAGCCGCGAGCTGTGGCGTTTGACGAAATCGCAGAACTCGTCGACGGTTTCCGCGCCGTGGCGGAACAGCAGCACGCCGGTTTCGGCCAGCTCGGACAGCAGCTCTTCGGTGTCCAGGCCGCGCATGTCGGCGGCGGCCAGGCGTTTGACGGTGGTTTCAGACTGCGACAAGACGGCCATGTTCATTGTGGTTTTCCTCGTTGGATGAAGGGGCGCCGCGGCGGGCGGCGTAAGCCTGGGCGATGTCTCCGCGCTGGGGACGGCCGGTGACGGTGTAAAGCCGGCTTAGCAGCTCGCTGCCGCGGGGCAGCAGCCACAGCCGGGCGGGGCGCTCGATGTCGGACAGGTTGTCCGCCATCCAGCTCAGCCAGGGCGCGGCTTCGCGCGCCTCGGCGGTGTGCAGCAGGGCGACCAGCCCGTCCTCCTCGTCAAGGAAGACGACGGCGTCGTGGATGCCCTCCAGCTGGCGCAACTCCAGCTCCACCTGCTCCGGGCTGACGTTGCGGCCGTTGGGCAGGCAGATCACGTTCTTCTTGCGGCCGCTGATGAACAGGTAGCCGTCGGCGTCCAGTTCGCCCAGATCGCCGGTGTCCAGCCAGCCGTCGGCGGTTTTCGCGCAGGCGCTCGGGTCTTCGCCGGAGTAGTGGCTGAACAGCGAGGCGCTGCGGATCTGGATGCCGCCGTCCGCGGCGATGCGCGCCTGGACGTGGGGCAGCGGACGGCCGACGCTGCCGGCGCGGTTGGCAGCGCGGGTATTGACGCTGACCACCGAGGCGTTCTCGCTGAGGCCGTAGCCCTGGAACACCTCCACGCCGAGGGCGGACAGCTTGGCCAGCACGTCGACGCTGACCGCCGCGCCGCCGCAGGTAATGTGCGGCGCGTCGCCGGCGGCCAGGTAGCCGGCCAGTGCGGCGTCTCCCTGCTCCAGCCGCGCCAGCAGGCGGTTGACCACCACCGGCGGCACGGTGCAGGCGCTGGGGCGGGCCTGGAGCAGCCAGTCGATCATCTTGTCGGCGTTGCCGCCGGGCTCGCCCAGCAATGGCACGCTCTGCGGCAGGAAGTGGACCGCGCCGCCGGACAGCAGCGGCAGATAGGCGGCGGTGATCTGCTCCAGCAACAGGCTCAGCGGCACCAGCGACAGATAGCGCCGATGGCACTCGGCCGGCAGCGCTTCGCCGAGGCTGGCCAGCGTGGCGGCGATGGCGTTTTCGGACAGGCAGACGCCCTTGGGGCGGCTGGTGGTGCCGGAGGTGTGGATGATCTTGCAGATCCAGCCGCCGTCCGGCGGAGAGGGCTGCGTTTCGGCGGCGGCGCCGGGCGTCGGCGCCGACAGGTCCGCGCGCAGCTTGCGTCCGGCGGCGGGGCGCAGCCCCCAGCGCTGTTCCAGGATGGCTTCGCCGGTTTCGTCCACCAGGAAGAAGTCGCACTTGGCGGCCAGATGCTCGGCCTGGGCGCGGGTGAAGGCCTGGGGCAGGGGCAGGCTGGTGAGATTGGCGAACAGGCAGGCCAGGTCGGCGATCAGCCAGTCGATGCTGTTGCGGATGACGATGCCGACGACCGAGCGGGATTCCGCGCGGCCGGCCGGCAATTCCGCCTGCAGGCGCGCGGCCAGGGAGTGGGCGGCATCGGCCAGCTCGCGGCGGCTGAGGCTGCGGCGGACGCCGCCGTCGGCGTCGTGATCGACGCAGGCGGTCTGTTCCGGCTGGCGCAGCAATTGTTGGTGCAGCTGACGGCTCAGGCTCACGACATGGTCTCCAGTTGGCTTGTGTGGTTGCTGCGGATGAAATCCATCGATGTGGTCAGGCTGTGGAACAGCGCGCGATGGTTGGCGACGTGGATCAGGCCGGTGATCGGGCGGCTTTCGTAGTAGCTGCCCCAGGCCCGCGCGCCGCCGGCCACTTTGGATGGATCGGCTTCGCAGAGTGGTTCGAATTCGATGTCGCAGGCTTTCAGCAGGCCCGCCACCTTGGGCGTGATGGTGCAGAGCAGCGCCTTGGCGCCCATGCACCATGCCAATAGCGGCACCAGTTTGATGATGCTGACCGAGGCGTTTTTATCGTTGGAGATCAGATTGCCTATTTCCGCAATGTCGCTACGATAATATTCGCGCTGCCATATTTCCCGGGTCAGCAGTTCAATTGGTTTTTCCAGATATTGTTCTGAAAATAATGGCGCGCGTTCGGCGAATGTAATTCCCGCGCAAGCCAGGATATTCTGGTCATTGTCTATTGCGACAACGAAATTTTCAGGATTCGGCTCAACTTGCGCTTCATAGGCGCTCTGATACTTTTTCTGCACGGCGCTTGCGGCAAGATTCCATAAAGCAGTTCCGTGCTTTGCAACTCGGATCTTCATCACATCTCCCGTAGGTTTGCCGAAAATCGACAGGGCTATGATGGCTGGCTTGTGACATTGTCATGTTGTATTAATTAGATTCGCACATTTAAATTCTCGAATCTTTTAAATAGTCAGGTAATGCGTGCAATATTCCTCAATGTGAATTTCTTATAAAAATACCGGTTGGGACGGTGTTCGGTTATGTATGGATATTCCAAATTGAATATGTTCTCGCTGGCACGCCTTTTAGTGGATTGTCGATGCGGGGGAAGCTTGCCGCTCTTTGTCGGTCGGGGAGGCGTGTCGGAGGCGAGGGCGGCAATGGCCGCTGAGCGCCTGTTTCGATGAAAGCGGCCCGGCGTCCATATCGATGGCGGTCATGGTTTCGGGTTGATCGGCGGGGATGCGGCAGTGTATTCAGCAGCTTGGCGAGGGGTTTGCGAAAAAACCGATAGTCGATTCGAAACTTTGAATTGCATTTAATTGCTTACAGCTATTCAATGCTCAAGTCATCTCGAAATGCATGGAGTTAGAACATGAACCAACCTTCCCGCGCGCCGCTGATCCTGGCGCTGGTGCTGGTCGGCCTGAACCTGAGGCCGTCGATGGCGGCCATCGGGCCGTTGCTGACCTCGATCCGCAACAGCATTCCCCTGAGCTACACATTGATTTCCTTGCTGACCATGCTGCCGGTGCTGGCGATGGGTTTCGCGATGTTCCGCGGCGCGCGGCTGGCGGCGCGCTGGGGCGAGCACCGCGCCATCGCGGTTTCCTTGCTGGTGATCGGCTTGGCCAGCCTGGCCAGGCTGTACGCGTCGACGGCGCTCGACCTGATTCTGAGCGCGGTGGTGGCTGGGGCGGGCATCGCCGTGATCCAGTCGGTGATGCCGGGCATCATCAAGAGCCGCTTTCCGGACGCGGTGGCGCTACTGATGGGGGTGTATGTCACCGCCATCATGGGCGGCGCCGCGCTGTCGGCCTCGGCGTCGCCTTTCATCGGCGGCTGGCTGGGCGATTGGCAGCACGCGCTGGCCGCCTGGTCGGCGCTGGCAGCGGTGGCGTTGGCCGCGTGGTACGCGATCCGGGGCGAGATCGTGTCGTTTTCCGCCGCCGAGCAGGGCGCGGCGGCGCCGGCGGAGTCGTTCTCCAGCCGGCCGCGGGCCTGGTTGCTGGGCATCTTCTTCGGCCTAGGCACCGCATCCTATACCTGCGTGCTGGCCTGGTTGCCGCCGTTCTATGTGGAGCAGGGTTGGCAGGACACGCATGCCGGCTTGTTGCTGGCCTATCTGACCAGCATGGAAGTGGTGTCAGGCTTGGTGACGCCGGCGCTGGCCAGCCGCAGCCTGGATCGCCGCCCGGTGCTGCTGCTGGTGCTGGCTTCGGTGATCGCCGGCTTCTCCGGTCTGATTCTGGCGCCGACCGCTTATCCCATCGTCTGGGCCGGCCTGTTGGGTTTCGGCATCGGCGGACTATTCCCGATGAGTCTGATCGTGGCGATGGACCACATGGACGCGCCGCGCCGCGCCGGGCAGCTGACGGCCTTCGTGCAAGGGGTGGGCTATCTGATCGCCGCGCTGTCGCCGCTGATCGCCGGCTACATCAAGGATGTGTCGTCCAGCTTCACCCAGGCCTGGCTGCTGCTGGCGCTGGTGTCGGCAGGCATGGTGGCGATGGTGGCGAGGTTCCGTCCGGCCGAATATCCGCGGCACTTCGCGGTCCAGGCGGGGCGGCGCTGAGCTGAGCCCGGGCTAAATGTTGGCGCAGGCGCGGATCAGTTGCTGGCGCAGCCAGATATTGGCCTGGCTGTTGGCCAGCGCCGCGCTCCACACCATGTCCAGAGTGAAGTCGGGCATGCCGTCGGGCACCGGGCGCGCGCCGATATTGGGCTGCTGGCGCTTCACCCGCTCGTGTATCCGCCGCGGCAGCATCAGCAGCAGATCCGTGCCGGGCAGCAGCTCGATGGCCGAATAGTAGCTGTTGGCCCGCGCCGCGATGGTGCGATGGCGGCCTTGGGAGAGCAGCCAGCCGTCCACCATATTGCTGTCGGAGATCCAGGGAGTGGGGAACACGTGCCGCCTCTCCAGCATGTCGTCCAGCGGCAGGGGGCGCGGGTCGTCCTCTCCGTCCTGTACTGCCAGCAGATGGTCGCGGAACAATGTCTGGGTGGTAAGGCCGGGGTAGGTGCGATAGAAGCCGGGGCCGAAGAAGATGGCCAGATCGATCTGGCCGCCGACGATATCCGCGTAGGGCAAGTCTTTTTCCGGTTTCTTGATATTGATCGAAACCCTGTAGCCGGCCTCCAGGATGTTCTTCATCAGTTCCGGCATCACCAGAATCTCGAAGTATTCCGGCGCGTAGATGGTGAAGGAGGATGTGTCCGCGTTGGGATTGAAGGCGGCGTCTTCCTGAACGCATTCCGCCATCTGGTTCAGAATGCTCTGGATGCGGGGCGACAGCGCTTCGGTCCTTTGGGTGGGACTCATGCCGAGCCGAGAGTTGATGAACAGCTCGTCATCGAAGCAATCGCGCAGCCGCTTCAGGCAGTAGCTGATGGTGGATTGACTGACGCTGAGTTGTTCGGCTACTTCGGTAACGCTTCTGTGCTTGTAGATCAGCTGGAAGATCACCAGATCCTGAAAGTCGAGCTTGCGGACTCGGTTATTGAGCAACATGGCTTGTCGATCCCGGATGGATTCCATAAGCAAGTTTGCGAACGGAAATCATTTGTTTTTTTTGGCGGCGCTGGCCGGCGCGGCAACGGCCGGCAGCGGCGTCGGTGCATTGTGTGATGGCCGAGCGATGTCGAGGATCGCTCGATTGCGAAATAATATGATATCGACATTGCATTTCGTCAATTTATTATGACAAAAATCATGGTGACTTTGCCATCATTCTGTTTCAATTCTGAAATATTCAGCCATAAGTAATATCTCTGTGCGAATGATGTCTAGGGACGGCATGACGTTGAGGTGCGGATCGGCTGAAAATTATTTTCGAAAAAGACTTGCAAGCGTATAGGGTAAGAGGTATATTTCCCCTCTCGACACGCAGCGCGTATCGAGAAGTGTTGGCGGTTAGCTCAGTTGGTAGAGCATCGGATTTTGATTCCGAGGGTCACAGGTTCGAGCCCTGTATCGCCTGCCAGAATTAAAAGCAAAAGGCCAGTTCGAAAGAGCTGGCCTTTTGCTTTTGCGCGTCAAATCCATTTTTCGGGCGGCATCGGCTGCTTGAAAGGCTCCTCGGGGGCTGCGCCTCTTTCCTCTCCTTGTTCTTGTTCTCGGTTGCTTGGCTGGTTGAAGCGGCGCGAGCCTGCGAATCCATTTTCTGTTGTGATTGCCCCGGGTTGCGGCGGGTTTGCGTCCGCGTGCTCGGTCGCGCCTGTTTGCTTGCCGCGTTGTTCGGTATTGCTGGTTTCGGGGTGGGCGTGGCGGGGTTTGCCGTGGCAGTGGGGCCTGGCGATAAGAAAGCCCCGGGCGTTTGCCAGGGGCTTTGGTTTTGGGCCGGCTTCGAGCGGAGTGTCGGCTTACTGTCCGCTGGCTGCGAGCAGCGGGGAATAGCCGAGCTCGCGCAGTTTCTTCATCGCTTCGTCCGCCTCGGCGCGGTTTTTGAACGGCCCCAGCTGCACGCGGGTGACGGTGTGCGCGGCGATGCCGTGTTTTTGCAGGTCTCTGACCAGTTTTTGCGCGTTTCCCATGCTGGAGAATAGGCCTAGTTGGACCTGGTAGCCGACCGAGCTGCCCGCCGGCTCCGCCTTGGCCGGGCTGGGGGCGGCCGCTGTCGGGGTGGGGTTGGTCTCTGCCGGCGCGGCGCTTTGCGGTGTTGCGGCCGCGGTTTCGGCGCGCGGCGCGGCGGCGCGTTGCGCCGGAGGCTTGGCCTGCGCTTCCCGGAATGGGGGTGTGGCGGGTTTTGCCGCCGGGGCTTGGGGCGCGGCCTGTTGCTGGGCGTGAGCGGCTGGCGGCGCGGCGCGATGCGGGGGCTGTTGATTGGCGACGGCCGGCGTTTTGCTCAGGTCCGGCGTCGCCGGAATGGTTTCGGCCGGCGATGCGGGCGCGTGGTTGACGGCTTCGGCCGCCGGGGCGCTGCTTTGCGCGGCCGGCGCGCTGGCGGACTTGATCTGGACGCTGATGGCGCCGGCGTCGGCCGATGAGGCCGGTTTGATGATCTTGCCGGAGCTGGGGCTTTGCGCGTCGCTGCTCATTTCCACCTTGGGCTTGGTCAGCGCGTCCATCAGCGGAATGGCCGCCAGCGCGACGGCGACCAGGCCGCCTGCGATCCAGAGCCGCTTTTTCAGCTTGCCGTTGAGATTGGATTCGTCTTCGCCGTCGTACGGCTGCTGCTGTTGGTTTTGTTCGCGCATGGTGCCTGATCGGAATATGCAGCACGTGATTGAAAACGCTGCTAAAATAGCGGGTTCGTCAGAATTGGGTAACCCGAGTGGCGTAATAATACTCAAGTTTAGCCACTTGTCTTGTCGTTAGGGAGAATTTATATGGCAATCGAACGCACCTTGTCCATCGTTAAGCCGGACGCAGTAGCCAAAAACGTTATCGGCAAAATCTACGACCGCTTCGAGTCCGCGGGCCTGAAGATCGTCGCCGCCAAGATGAAGCAACTGTCCCGCGCCGAAGCCGAAGGCTTCTACGCCGTGCACAAAGAGCGTCCTTTCTTCAAGGACCTGGTTGACTTCATGGTTTCCGGCCCGGTGATGATCCAGGCGCTGGAAGGCGAGAACGCCGTGCTGAAGAACCGCGAGCTGATGGGCGCCACCGATCCGAAGAAAGCGGAAGCCGGCACCATCCGCGCCGACTTCGCCGAATCGATCGACGCCAACGCCGTTCACGGTTCCGACAGCGTGGAAAACGCTGCCATCGAAGTGGCTTACTTCTTCGCCGCTTCCGAAATCAGCTCCCGCTGATTCAAAAGTAGTTGAATGACCGGAGGTCGCCGCTGCCGGCGGCCTCTTTTGCCTGCTGAGGATTGCATGAAAACCAACCTGCTCGACTTCAATCTGGACCAGCTCACCCGGCATTTCGCCGAGATGGGCGAGAAGCCGTTCCGCGCCAAGCAAGTGATGCGCTGGATGCACCAGATGGCCGAAGACGATTTCGACGCGATGACCGACCTCGCCAAGAGCCTGCGCGCCAAGCTGCACGAGCGCGCCGAGGTGGGCGTGCCGTCGCTGATGACCGGGCAGGAGTCCAGTGATGGCACCCGCAAGTGGCTGCTCGACGTCGGCACCGGCAACGGTGTGGAAACCGTGTTCATTCCGGAAGACGACCGCGGCACCTTGTGCGTGTCATCCCAGGTGGGTTGCGCGCTGGAGTGCACGTTCTGCTCCACTGGCCGCCAGGGATTCAACCGCAACCTGTCCACCGCCGAGATCATCGGCCAGCTGTGGTGGGCCAACAAGGCGATGGGCGTGACGCCCAAGAACGAGCGCGTGGTGTCCAATGTGGTGATGATGGGCATGGGCGAGCCGCTGGCCAACTTCGACAATGTGGTCAGCGCGATGCAGATCATGCTGGATGACCATGGCTACGGCCTGTCCCGCCGCCGCGTGACGCTGTCAACCTCCGGCCTGGTGCCGCAGATGGACCGGCTGCGCGAGGAGTGCCCGGTGGCGCTGGCGGTGTCGCTGCACGCGCCCAACGACGCGATCCGCGACGTGATCGTGCCGATCAACAAGAAATACCCGCTTGCCGAACTGATGGCCGCCTGTAGCCGCTATCTGGAAAAGGCGCCGCGCGATTTCATCACCTTTGAATATGTGATGCTTGACGGGGTCAACGATAGGCCGGAACATGCTCGCCAGCTGCTGGAGCTGGTGCGGGACGTGCCTTGCAAGTTCAATCTGATCCCGTTCAACCCGTTCCCGAACTCGGGTTATGATCGCTCCAGCAACAACGCGATTCGCATTTTCCGTGAAATTCTGCAAGAACAAGGATACGTGGTGACCGTGCGCAAGACCCGCGGCGACGACATCGACGCGGCTTGCGGCCAGCTGGCCGGCCAAGTGCAGGACAAGACGCGGCGCCAGGCCAAGTGGACGCAGATCATAGAGGACAGGAAATCATGACGTCATGGCGGGGGAGATGGGCTGGATGGCTGTTGGCATTTGGCGTAGTCGCTCCCGCCGCGGCGGATGGCAATCCGCCGGAAGTGGCGAAGATCCGCAGCCAACTGGCGGTGGAGTACGCCAGGATAGGCAACCTCAAGTCCGCGCTGGACAACGCCAACCAGGCGGTGGCGGCGGACGCGGCCTATGTCACCGGCTATCTGAGCCGGGCTTACGTGCTGGGCCTGCTGCAGATGGACGGCAGGGCGGAGCAGGATTACCAGCAGGCGCTGCGGCTGGAACCCGGCAATCCGCAGGCCAACAATAATTACGGCTTGTTCCTGTGCGAGCACGGGAGGGAGCAGGATTCGCTGGCCCTGTTCCAGAAGGCGCTGGCCAATCCGTTGTATGATTCGCCACAGTCGGCTTATTTGAATCTGGGCCGCTGCAGCGCCAAGCTGGGGCGGACGGATCAGGCCAACGATTATTTGCTGAGCGCCTTGCGCGTCGCGCCCAACTACGGGCCGGCGTTGAGCGAACTGGCCGAAATGCATCTGGGCCTGGGCAACGCCAAGCTGGCGGCGTTCTATTTCGAACGGCTGCGCGGCGGCGGCGGGATGGACGGCCTGGGCGCCGCCGAGCTGTGGCTGGGCGCCAGGATCGCCCGCAAAACCGGTAACGCGGCGCTGGAGCGCGCATGCGAGAATGAACTAAAGAACCGGTTTCCGGACTCTAGGGAAACACAACTGCTGTTGAGTGGAAGCTGAGGATGGAAGAAAAAATCGAACATCATGACACGCCGAGGCCCAGCGGCATCGGCGCAACCTTGAAGGCCGCCCGGGAAGCGGCCGGCCTTGGCCTGGGAGAAGTGGCGGACAGGCTGAAACTGTCGCTCAGGCAGCTGGAAGCGATAGAGCGCGACGATTTCGACTCGCTGCCCGGCGCCACCTTCGTCCGCGGCTTCGTCCGTAATTACGCCCGCTTCCTGGAAGTGGATTCCGAACCGTTGATGAAGGCGCTGGAGCAGCATTTTCCGTCGGCGGTGAACGACGTGGCCAATCTGGTCAAGGGTACTACCGCGCGCGAACAGGCGCCCGAGCCGGTGGAAGCGGTGGAGGAAGCCACGGAAGCCGGCGCCGGCAAGTGGGTGGTCCTGCTGTTGCTGGGCGTGGCCGTGGCGGGCGGCGCTTACTGGTACGCCAACCGCGACGGCTCGCCGGAGAAACCGGCGGAGCGCTCCGCCAACGAGCTGGCGCCGATGCTGACCGAGCAGTCGTCGGCTCCGGCAGCCAAGGCGGCGGCTTCCGAATCGGCGAAAGCCGCCGTTCAGGCCGCGAAGCCGGCCTCGGCGCCGGCAGCCGTGGCGGCGAAGCCGGTGGCCTCGGCTGTCCAGGCCGCCGCGAAACCGGCGGCGAGCGCGCCGGCCAAGGTGGCCAAGACGCAAGCGGCCAGCGCGCCGCAGTCCCAAGGCACCGACAAGGTCAGCGTCAACGTCAAGGATGCCGCCTGGGTGTCGGTGCAGGACGCCGACGGCCGCAGGCTGATTTACAAGGTGATGCAGCCGGGCGATCCGGCCGAAGTGGTCGGCACCGCGCCGTTCAAGGTGGTGATAGGCAACGCCAGCCAGGTGGAGCTGAGCTACAACGGCAAACCGGTGGATCTGGCCGACAAGATCAAGGGCACCACCGCCAAGATTCAACTCAAGTGATGCAGGGTAGCGAATGGATAGCGTGAACATCGCGCGCCGTCCCACCCGCCTGGTGCGGGTGGGACATGTTTTGGTGGGTTCGGGCGCGCCGGTGATGGTGCAGTCGATGACCAACACCGACACCGCCGACGCGGCGGGCACGGCCGAGCAGGTATACCAGCTGGCGCAGGCCGGCTCCGAAGTGGTGCGCATCACCGTCAACTCGCCGGAAGCGGCGGGCCGCGTGGCGGAAATCCGCCAGCGGCTTGACGACCTGGGTTGCGACGTGCCGCTGGTCGGCGATTTCCACTTCAACGGCGACCGCCTGTTGAAGGAGTTTCCCGATTGCGCGAAGGCGCTGGCCAAGTACCGGATCAATCCGGGCAATGTCGGCAAGGGCGCCAAGGGCGACGACAAGTTCGCCTTCATGATCCGCACCGCGATGGAGCATGACAAGGCCGTCCGCATCGGCGTCAACTGGGGCAGCCTGGACCAGGCGCTGCTGGCGCGGATGATGGACGCCAACAACCGCGCCGCGAATCCCTTGCCGCTGCCCAAGCTGATGCAGGAGGCGCTGATCGTGTCGGCGCTGGAGTCGGCCGACAAGGCGGTGGAGATCGGCCTGTCGCCGGACAACATCATCCTGTCGTGCAAGGTCAGCAATGTGCAGGACCTGATCAGCGTCTATCGCGAATTGGGCGGCCGCTGCGACTACCCCTTGCACCTGGGTCTGACCGAGGCCGGAATGGGCAGCAAGGGCATCGTCGCCTCCAGCGCCGCGCTGGCGGTCTTGCTGCAGGAAGGCATAGGCGACACCATCCGAATCTCGCTGACCCCGCAACCGGGCGAGGCGCGCACCAAGGAAGTGGTGGTGGCGCAGGAACTGCTGCAGACCATGGGCCTGCGCAGCTTCACGCCGCTGGTCACCGCCTGTCCGGGCTGCGGCCGCACCACCAGCACCTTCTTCCAGGAACTGGCCGACCACATCCAGAACTATCTGCGCGAGCAGATGCCCATCTGGCGGCTGCAGTATCCGGGCGTCGAAGACATGAAGGTGGCGGTGATGGGCTGCGTGGTCAACGGGCCGGGCGAATCCAAGCTGGCCGACATCGGCATCTCGCTGCCCGGCACCGGCGAAGTGCCGGTGGCACCGGTTTACGTGGACGGGCAGAAAGATGTGACGCTGAAGGGCGACAACATTCCCGCGGAGTTCACCGCCATCGTCGACGAGTACGTGAAGACCCGCTACGGGGAGGGCGGCGCCAAGCGCCGCGAGGATGGCAATCGCATCATTCCGATCCGTTCGGTGAGCGTCTGACGAAACCAGAATCCAGCTGATACAAGAAGATAGCAATGGCTCAGAAATACCAAGCGGTCAAGGGCATGAACGATGTGCTGCCGGCCGAATCCTACCAGTGGGAATACTTTGAAGAGGCGCTGCGCAAGCTGCTGGCCGACTACGGCTACCAGAACATCCGCACCCCCATCGTCGAAGGCACGCCGCTGTTCGTGCGCTCCATCGGCGAAGTGACCGACATCGTCGAGAAGGAAATGTACACCTTCGTCGACAGCCTGAATGGCGACAGCCTGACGCTGCGCCCGGAAGGCACCGCCGGCACGCTGCGCGCGGTGGTGGAGCACAACCTGCTGTACAACGCCACGCCCAAGCTGTGGTACATGGGGCCGATGTATCGCCACGAGCGCCCGCAGAAGGGGCGCTACCGCCAGTTCCACCAGGTGGGCGTGGAGGCGCTGGGCCTGGCCGGTCCGGACATCGACGCCGAGATCATCGCGATGACCGCCGATCTGTGGCGCCGCCTGGGCATCAGCCAGTACGTGCGGCTGGAGATCAACTCGCTGGGCAACGCCGAAGAGCGCGCCGCCCACCGCGAGGCGCTGATCGCCTACCTGGAGCGCCACGTCGACATCCTGGACGAGGACGGCAAGCGCCGGATGCACACCAACCCGCTGCGCGTGCTGGACACCAAGAACCCGGCGCTGCAGGAAATGGCCAACGCCGCGCCCAAGCTGTCCGACTATCTGGGCGAGGAGTCTCGCGCCCATTACGAGGGCTGGAAGGCGATGATCGCCGCGCTGGGCATCGAGTACATCGAGAACCCGCGCCTGGTGCGCGGCCTCGACTACTACAACCGCTCGGTGTTCGAGTGGGTGACCTCCGAGCTGGGCGCCCAGGGCACCATCTGCGCCGGCGGCCGCTACGACGGCCTGATCGAGCAGCTGGGCGGCAAGGCCGCCTCCGGCATCGGCTTCGGCATGGGCATGGAGCGCGTGCTGCTGTTGCTGCAGGACAAGGGCCTGCTGCCGGCGCAGCGCAGCGTCGACGTCTTCCTGGTCAACCAGGGCGAGGGCGCGGGCCTGTATTCGATGAAGCTCGCGCAGAGCCTGCGCGCCGCCGGCTACTCGGTGGTGCAGCATCTGGGCGACGCCAGCTTCAAGTCGCAAATGAAAAAGGCCGACGCCAGCGGCGCGCAGTTCGCGCTGATCGTCGGTGAGAACGAAATCCAGGCCGGTCAGGTGGTGGTGAAGGCGCTGCGCGCCGAAGCCGCCCAGCAGACCGTGGCGGCCGATGCGGTTCTGGCCACCCTCGCCACTCTGAAAGCTTGATAGGAAGGGGGAACGCGATGGCGTTCGACTTGCAGGAACAGGAACAGATCGATTCTCTGAAGGCATTCTGGCAGCAGTGGGGCAAGCTGATCGGCGGCGCGGTGCTGGCCGTCAGCCTGGGCTACTTGGGCTACAAGGCTTACGGCATGTACGAACGCGGCCAGTCCGAGAAGGCCGCGACCGCCTACGAGGCCGTCGACAACGCGGTGGCCGCCAAGGACATCGCCAAGCTGAAATCGGCCGCCCAGCAACTGCAGGGCGAATACGCCGGCACCCTCTACGCCAGCCGCGCCGCGCTGGTGCTGGCCAAGGCCGCGTTCGACAAGAACGACCCGGCGCTGGCCGCCAGCCAGCTGGAGTGGGTATTGAAGAACGGCAAGGACGAGGAGCTGCAGGCGATCGCCCGTCTGCGCCTGGCTTCGCTGCTGCTGGACCAGAAAAAGTTCGACGGCGCGATCGGCGAGCTGAACCAGGCCCATCCGGCCGCTTTCGACGCCGAGTTCCTGGAGCTGAAGGGCGATGTGTTCGTCGCCAAGGGCGACAGCAGCGGCGCTCGCGACGCCTACAAGGCCGCGCTGGCGAAGATGCTGGGCGACAGCCCGAGCCGCCAGCTGGCGCAAACCAAGCTCGACGCGTTGGGAGGCTGACCGCATGCGCCGCCAACTGTTGCTTACCGCTCTGACGTCCTCGCTGCTGCTGGCCGGCTGCGCCAGCTGGTTCGAGGGCTCCACCCAGTTCCAGCCGACGCCGCTGGCGGCGATCAAGCCGCTGCAGACGCTGGACGTCAAATGGACGCTGCAGCAGGCCGCGCCGGCCGCCAGCTTCCTGCCGGTGTACGCCAACGGCAATGTGGTGACCGCCGACGTGGAAGGCCGCATCCGCAGCGTGGACGCGCTGTCCGGCCGCGCGCAGTCCGATGTGTCGCTCAAGCGCGCGTTGGCCAGCGGCGTGGCCGTCGCCGGCGACACCGTGCTGGTCGGCACCCAGGATGCCAAGCTGCTGGCCGTCAACCGCACCAGCGGCAAGATCCTGTGGGAACAGCCGCTGACCAGCCTGATGCTGGAGGCGCCGCAGATCGCCGGCGATATCGCCGTGGTCCGCACCAACGACGCCCGCCTGACCGGCTTCAGCCTGGCCGACGGCAAGCAGCAATGGTCGGTGGTGAACGTGCTGCCGCAACTGACCGTGCGCAACAACGGCTCGATGCAGTCGGTGGGCAAGGAAGCGGTGATGGTGGGGCAGGCCGGCGGCCGCGTCGACATTGTCAATCCGCTCACCGGCAACACCATCTGGCAGGGCGCGGTGGCGACGCCGCGCGGCGCCACCGAGCTGGAGCGGGTCACCGACGTCACCAGCCGCCCGGTCTTCGACGGCGGCCAGGTGTGCGCCGTGGCCTACCAGGGCCGCGTGGCGTGCTTCGACGCCCGCTCGGGCAGCCTGCAGTGGGCGCGCGAGGTGTCGTCCAGCCGAGGCGTGGCTGTGGATGCCCGCAATGTCTACGTGACTGCGGAAGACGGCTCGATCTGGGCGTATGATCGCCAGAGCGGCCGCAATGTATGGAAAAACGACGACCTCAAATACCGCGGCGTTTCCGGTCCCGCAATGATCGGACGCTTCGTGCTGGTGGTGGACGGCGAGGGTTATGCCCATCTGCTGTCCAACGAGAGCGGAGGCATCGTCGGACGCAACAAGATCGGCACCACCGGGCCGGTCAATCAACCGGTGTCGCTCGGCTCCTCCGCCCTGATCCAGGGGCAGGACGGCCGCTTGGCGATGCTGAATCTGGGATAAGCAGTTTTAGATGAAACCTACCGTAGCGCTGGTCGGCCGCCCCAATGTGGGAAAGTCGACCCTTTTCAACCGGCTGACTCGCAGCCGCGACGCGCTGGTCGCCGACCAGCCGGGCCTGACGCGTGACCGACACTACGGCCAAGGCCGGGTCGGCGAGAAGCCGTACCTGGTGGTCGACACCGGCGGTTTCGAGCCGGTGGTGGACGAAGGCATCCTGTTCGAGATGGCCAAGCAAACGCTGCAGGCCGTCGACGAGGCGGACGCCGTGGTGTTCCTGGTGGACGGCCGCTCCGGCCTGACGCCGCAGGACAAGATCATCGCCAACCGCCTGCGCCAGCTTGACCGCCCGGTATTCCTGGCCGTCAACAAGGCGGAAGGCATGAAGCACGCGATCGCCGGGGCCGAGTTCCACGAACTGGCGCTGGGCGAACCGCTGGTGATCTCCGCCGCCCACGGCGACGGCGTGCGCGAACTGATGGAACTGGTGCTGGAAGGCTTTCCCGACGAGGTGGAGGAAGAAGACAGCCGCCATCCGAAGTTCGCCGTGATCGGCCGCCCCAACGTCGGCAAGTCCACGCTGGTGAACGCCATCCTCGGCGAAGAGCGGGTGATCGCCTTCGACCAGGCCGGGACCACGCGCGACAGCATCTATATTGATTTTGAGCGCGAAGGCCATACCTATACCATCATCGACACCGCGGGCGTGCGCCGCCGCGCCAAGGTCAACGAGATGCTGGAGAAGTTTTCCGTCATCAAGACCATGAAGGCGATCGAGGACGCCAACGTCGCGGTGCTGGTGCTGGACGCGCAGCTGGACATCTCCGAACAGGACGCCACCATCGCCGGCTTCGCGCTGGAAGCGGGCCGGGCTTTGGTGGTGGCGGTCAACAAGTGGGACAATCTGGACGGCGAGCAGAAGGAAAACGTGCGCCGCGAGATCGCCCGCAAGCTGAACTTCCTGGATTTCGCAAAGTTTCATTACATCTCGGCCATCGAGGGCCGCGGTGTGGCAGACTTGTTCAAGTCCATCGACGAAGCCTACCGCGCGGCCATGGCCAAGCTGGCGACCCCCAAGCTCACCCGCGTGCTGCAGGTGGCGCTGGAGCGTCAGCAGCCGCCGCGGTCCGGCCTGATCCGCCCCAAGATGCGCTATGCGCACCAGGGCGGCCAGAACCCGCCGATAATCGTGGTGCACGGCAACGCGCTGGACAGCATTCCGGCCAGTTATACCCGCTATCTGGAACACACTTTCCGTAAAGTGTTCAAGCTGCAGGGGACGCCGCTGAGAGTGCAGTACAAGTCGTCGGACAATCCGTTCGACAACGATGAAAAGGACAAGCCGCGGGCCAAGGCCAAGCCAATGTCCAAGATGCGGGGCAGGGAAAAGGAAGTTCGCTACGGCAAAAACAGCAAGAAATAGTACGACGGAATGTTTTCTGCTAAAAATAAGCAGGCCGCCGCGCTGTTCGCTGGACAGTTAATACAACAATCAACGATTCGGAGAAAAACGAATGAGCTCTAAAGGGCAAATGTTACAAGACCCCTTCCTGAATATCCTGCGCAAGGAACACGTGCCGGTTTCCATTTATCTGGTTAACGGCATCAAGCTGCAAGGTCAGGTTGAATCTTTCGACCAATACGTCGTTCTGTTGAAGAACACGGTGACGCAGATGGTTTACAAGCACGCCATCTCCACCGTGGTTCCGGCCCGCCCGGTCAACATCCCGCACGAGCACCCGGCGCAAAAGCAGGAACAGGCGCAGGACGCTTAAGCCGTCTTAGCTTCGCCGGTCGGGCCGATTGGCCGCATCCCAGGATGCGGCCATTCGGCCTTTGTCATTTACCGCCGTACTCAATATGGTTAGCAAACAGTGTTTGATCGTCCCGACTTAGGCGACCAGGCCATCCTGGTCAGCCTGGATTTTGGTGATGCCGACTACCAGGAGAGCGTCGCGGAGTGCGCCGAGCTGGTGCGCGGCAGCAAGGTGGAAATCCTGGGCATGGTGCAGGGCAAGCGGCAGCGTCCCGACGCGGCGCTGTTCGCCGGCAAGGGCAAGGTGGAGGAGATCGCCTCCATGGTGCGGGCCTCCGGCGCCAACGTGGTGATCTTCAACCACGCGCTGTCGCCGGGCCAGGAGCGCAACCTGGAGCGCGCGCTGCAGTGCCGCGTGATCGACCGCAACAGCCTGATCCTGGACATCTTCGCCCAGCGCGCGCGCAGCCACGAAGGCAAGCTGCAGGTGGAGCTGGCCCAGCTGTCGCATCTGTCCACCCGCCTGGTGCGCGGCTGGACCCACTTGGAGCGGCAGAAGGGCGGCGTCGGCTTGCGCGGCCCGGGCGAAACCCAGCTGGAAACCGACCGCCGGCTGCTGGGCATCCGGGTCAAGGCGTTGAAGGACAGGCTGGCTCAGGTGCAGAAACAGCGCAATACCCAGCGCAAGAGTCGCAACCGCGCGGGCGTTGCCTCGGTGTCCATCGTCGGCTACACCAACGCCGGCAAATCCACGCTGTTCAACGCGCTGACCAAGGCCAACATCTACGCCGCCGACCAATTGTTCGCCACGCTGGACACCACCAGCCGCAAGCTGTTCCTCCACCACCAGGCCTCGGTGGTGGTGTCGGACACCGTCGGTTTCATCCGCGATCTGCCGCATACCCTGGTAGCGGCGTTCCGCGCGACGCTGGAGGAAACGGTGCAGGCCAATCTGTTGCTGCACGTGGTGGACTGCGCCAACGATACGCGCGACGCGCAGATAGACGAAGTGAACAAGGTGCTGGCCGAAATCGAAGCCGACGGCATCCCGCAGCTGATCGTGTGGAACAAGAGCGATTTGCGCGAGCTGCCGCCGGAGATCGAACGGGACGAGGAGGGCGTGATCGTCTCGGTGCGCGTGTCGGCGTTGAAGGGCGAAGGCCTGGAACTCTTGCGCGAGGCGATTGCCGAACGGGTGCAACCTTTCGCAAACAACCATAAAGAACCATACGAGCATGTCGCAGAATGACCCGAACCGTGGCCGCAACGGCCAGAATGGGCCACCGGACCTCGATGAAGTGTTCCGTGATCTGAACCGAAAACTGTCCCGCCTCTTGGGCGGCAAGCCCGATAAGGGCGGCCAGGGCGGCAATCAGGGCGGCCGCCCCGGCGCGTCGTTCACTCCGCCGTCGTACAAGGGCGGCGCCGCCGTCGTGGTCGGCGTGCTGGCCGCCTTGTGGCTGGCCAGCGGCTTCTACATCGTCGACGCCCGCGAAGAGGGCGTGGTGCTGAGGCTGGGCAGCTACAACCGCCTGACCGAGCCCGGCCTGCAATGGCATGCGCCGTATCCGTTCGAGAAGGCCGAGATCGTCAACTTGACCGAGTTGCGCAGCATCGAAGTGGGCTACCGCGGCAGCGCGCAGAACCGCGTGCCGGAAGAGTCGCTGATGCTGACCTCGGACCAGAACATCATCGACGTGCAGCTATCGGTGCAGTACGACATCAAGGACGCGCGCGCCTTCCTGTTCAACAACGCCGCGCGCGAGCGCGACGGCAAGGATCTGGTCAAGCAGGCCGCCGAAACCGCGATCCGCGAGGTGGTGGGTCGCAACAAGGTGGACTTCGTGCTGAACGAAGGCCGCGCCCAGATCGCCGCCGACGCCCGCAAGCTGATCCAGGATGTGCTGGACCGCTACCGCGCCGGCATCCGCGTCGCCAAGGTCAACATCAACGACGTGCAGCCGCCGCAGGCCGTGCTGGCGGCGTTCGACGACGCCGTGAAGGCCGGCCAGGACAAGGACAAGCTGCGCAACGAGGGCATGGCCTACGCCAACGAAGTGGTGCCCAAGGCCAAGGGCATGGCCTCGCGCCTGGTGCAGGAGGCCGAAGGCTACCAGCAGCAGGTGGTGGAGCGCGCCCAGGGCGATGCCGAGCGTTTCAAACAAGTGTTGCCTGAATACAACAAGGCGCCCAAGGTCATGCGCGACCGGCTGTACCTGGACATGATGCAGCAGATCATGACCAACAGCAGCAAGGTGCTGGTGGACCAGAAGGGCGGCAACAGCCTGCTCTACCTGCCGCTGGACAAGCTCACGCAGATGGCCTCTCCGGGCGCCGCCGCTCCGGCGCAACCCTCCGCAACCCCGGCCCCCGAGGCCCCGGCCCAGCCGGCTTCGCCGCCCGCGGCGAAGAACGGGCGCGACGCGTCGCGCGGTCGTGATTTCTTTGGAGCGGAGCGATGACTGAAAGACTGATTCCCACCCTGGCGGCGGTGGTCGGCGTGCTGTTCGTCGCCAGCCTGTCGCTGTTTACCGTCGATCAGCGCCAGTACGCGCTGGTTTTCCAGTTCGGCGAAGTCGTGAAGGTGATCTCCGAGCCGGGCATCCAGTTCAAGATCCCGCTGCTGCAGAACGTCCGCTACTTCGACCGTCGCGTGCAGACCATTGACGCCGAGGCGCCGGAGCTGTTCAACACCCGCGAGAAGAAAAACGTGCTGGTCGACAGCTTCGTCAAATGGCGGGTTGTGGATGTGTCGCAGTTCTACAAGAGCGTCGGCTCCGAGGCTGGCGCGGTGGCCCGACTGAAGCAGACCATCAACGACGGCCTGCGCGCCGAGTTCGGCCAGAAGACCGTCGCCGACGTCATTTCCGGCCAGCGCGACCAGGTGATGGAGACGGTTCGCAAGCGCGCGGACGCGGATGCGCGTAAAATAGGTGTGGAAATTCTCGACGTGCGCTTAAAACGAGTCGATTTTCCGGATAAAATAAGCAGTTCCGTCTACGACCGGATGCAGTCCGAACGCCGCACCGTGGCCAGCCAGCTGCGCAGCGAAGGCTCCGCCGACGCCGAGCGCGTGCGGGCTGAGGCCGACAAGCAGCGCGACGTGATCCTGGCCGAAGCCTACCGCAAGGCGCAGGAGCTGAAGGGCGCGGGCGACGCCAAGGCGGCGGCGATCTACGCCGACGCCTATGGCAAGAACCCCGAGTTCTACGCGTTCTGGCGCAGCATGGAAGCGTACAAGGAGTCGTTCAAGAACAAGAGCGACGTGATGGTGCTCGATCCGAGCAGCGATTTCTTCAAATATTTGAAGAATCCGCAGGCGGGGCAAGGCAAGAGCAAGTAGGCGACAATTGATTTTTAAGAAGACTGGCCGGGGCGACCTGGCCAGTTTGCTGATGACAAGGCGGGTCCCCTCCCGCCTTTTATTCTGTTGAAACGAAATGCGTAATTGGCTGTTACCCGAATACATCGCTGACATCCTACCGGCCACCGCGCGCCAGGTGGAGTCGGCCAAGGCCGCGATGCTGGAAGGCTTTCGCGTGGCCGGCTACGAGCTGGTGCTGCCGCCGTTGATCGAATACATCGACTCCCTGGTGAGCGAAGGCGACGACACGCTGGACCTGAAAACCTTCAAGCTGGACGACCAGCTGTCCGGGCGCCAGCTCGGCCTGCGCGCCGACATCACGCCGCAGGTGGCGCGCATCGACGCCCACCTGCTGGGCGAGCGCACCGGCGTGACGCGCCTGTGCTACGCCGGCAGCGTGGTGCACAGCCGCCCGTCCGGCCTGACCAGCTCGCGCGAGCCGCTGCAGGTGGGGGCCGAGCTGTACGGCTACGCCGGCATCGAGGCCGACCTCGAGATCATCGAGCTGATGCTGTCCACGCTGGAGAAAACCGGCGTGAAGAAGCTGCGGCTGGACGTCGGCCATATCGCCATCTACCGCGGCCTGGCCGCGGCGGCCGGCCTGTCGCCCGAGGTCAGCCGCGAGCTGTTCGGCCTGCTGCAGAACAAGGACGCCGCCGGCATCGCCGCGCGGGTGGTCGGCGTGGCCGAGCCCTACAAGAGCGCCTTCCTGGCGCTGCCGGAGCTGTACGGCCCGGCGGCGGTGCTGGAGAAGGCGCGCACCCGGCTGCCGTCGCTGCCGGAGGTGGAGTTGGGTCTGATGCAGTTGTCGGCGATCGCCCGCGCGATGGAGGGCAGGGTGGAAGTGAGCTTCGATCTGGCCGAGCTGCGCGGCGACTTCTACCACACCGGCCTGATGTTCGCGGCCTACGCGCCGGGCTGGTCCGACGCGATCGCCCGCGGCGGCCGCTACGACAATGTCGGCCGCCGTTTCGGCCGCGCCCGTCCGGCCACCGGCTTTAGCCTGGATCTGCGCGATCTGCTGCGCATCCTGCCGGAGCGCGATCCCAGCCGCGGCATCCGCGTCTCCGCCCGCCATCTGCCGGCGGCAGCGGCCGAAGTGGCGCGCCTGCGCGCCGGCGGCGAGATGGTGGTGGTGGATTACCTGGGAGAATCCGCGGCCGCATTGAATTGCGACCGAGAGCTGGTTCCCGCTGCCGATGGCTGGCAGCTGGCGCCGTTTCATTGAATTTTTGTTTGAATCTGACTGACGAAGAGGTTTTTTCCAATGTCCAAGAACGTTGTCGTGATTGGCACCCAGTGGGGTGACGAAGGCAAGGGCAAAATCGTTGACTGGCTGACCGACCACGCGCGTGCCGTTGTGCGCTTCCAAGGCGGCCACAACGCCGGCCACACCCTGTGGGTGAATGGCAAGAAAACCGTCGTGCGCCTGGTGCCGTCCGGCATTCTGCGTCCGGATGTCGAGTGCTTCATCGGCAACGGCGTGGTGCTGTCGCCCGAAGCGCTGCTGAAGGAGATCGACGAGCTGGAAGCCGCCGGCGTCAACGCTTCGGCCCGCCTGAAGATCGCCGAAGGCTGCCCGCTGATCCTGCCGTACCACATCGCGCTGGACCAGGCCCGCGAAGCCGCCAAGGGCGACGCCAAGATCGGCACCACCGGCCGCGGCATCGGCCCCTGCTACGAAGACAAGGTCGCCCGCCGCGCGCTGAAGGTGATCGACCTGTTCGATCCGGCCCGCTTCGAGACCAAACTGAAGGAAAACGTAGACTACTACAATTTCCTGCTGACCAATCTGTTCAAGGCCGAGCCGGTAAGCTACGAAGCGATCCTGGCCGACACCATGAAGATGGCCGAGCGCATCAAGCCGATGGTGGCCGACGTGTCCCGCATCCTGTACGACCTGGACCAGGCTGGCACGCCCATCCTGTTCGAAGGCGCCCAGGGCACCCTGCTGGACATCGACCACGGCACCTATCCGTACGTGACCTCGTCCAACTGCGTGGCCGGGGCCGCCGCGCCAGGCGCCGGCGTGGCGCCGCAAATGCTCAACTACGTGCTGGGCATCGTCAAGGGCTACGCCACCCGCGTGGGCTCCGGTCCGTTCCCTACCGAGCAGGAAAACGAAATCGGCGCCTTCCTGGCCGAGCGCGGCAACGAGTTCGGTTCCGTTACCGGCCGTCCGCGCCGCTGCGGCTGGTTCGATGCCGCCGCGCTGAAGCGCTCGATCCAGATCAACGGCGTGTCCGGCCTGTGCGTGATGAAGCTGGACGTGATGGACGGCTTGAAAGAGATCAAGCTGTGCACCGGCTACATGCTGGATGGCCAGAAGGTCGACATCCTGCCGTTCGGCTCTGACGCCGTCACCAAGTGCGTGCCGGTGTACGAAACCCTGCCGGGCTGGACCGGCACCACCGTCGGCGTCAAGCGCTGGGAAGACCTGCCGGCCAACGCCCAGGCTTATCTGAAGCGCATCGAAGAGGTGTGCGGCGCCCCGGTCGACATCGTGTCCACCGGTCCGGACCGCGAAGAAACCATCGTGCTGCGCCACCCGTTCGGTCTGTAATCGAACCTAGGTTCAGCCAGAGAAAAGCCCACCGTTCGCGGTGGGCTTTTTGTTTGCCTGGATGCGCTCGACTCAAGTCTCAGTCCACGGCGCCAGCGCCAGCTCCGCGCGCAGCGGTTTGCCGCTTTGGCCGAACCAGCCGCCGCTCTCCAGCACTTGTCCCTGGTTGCCGAAAGCCGTCACGGTCAGTTTCGCCGTCGCGGGATCAAGGTCCACGCGGCAGAAATTGTCTTCCTGGGTGAAGTTCCAGGCGCGGTAGTCCATCCGGTGCGGCTTGCCGCCGGCGCAGAAGTCGAAGCCGTCTTCCTGTCCCTGCGCGCGCGAGTCGTGGACGAAGCCGGACGGGTCGCCGTCGGCGAAGGGGAAGGGCCAGTAGAAGGCCGAGGAGGTGATCGACAATACGCGCAGCCGCTCGGCCTCGGCGGAGCCGCTCAGGCTCAGCTCGGCGATATTGCTGCAGTGGATGTCGCCCGACAGGAAGACCACGTTCTGCACCCGCTTCTCCACGATGAGCCGCAGCAGCGCGGCGCGGGTGGCGGGAAAGGCGGGCCAGGAGTCGGTGGCCTCGCACCAGCGGGCGCGGTCCGCGCCGCAGCCGGCGCGTCCGCTGCGGGCGTCCATCGGATTGGGCGCGAACACGCTGGGGCTGACGATGAACTTGGGCGTGTCGCCCAGCTTGTCCTGGCAATCGGCCAGCCAGGCCAGCAGCAGGTCGAGCTGGCTGGGCTCCTCGTCGGCCAGGCTGGGGCGGCCCAGCAGGTGGTTGTCGTCCAGATTGTCCGGCACGTCGTCCATATAGCGCTGGGTGCGCGAATCCATCGCGAAAAACGGGTAGCGGCCGCACTGGAACTGGTAGAACAGCCGCTGGCCGTAGCAACTGGGGCCGTGCACCCACTGGTAGCTGCGGTAGGCGGCGATGGCCAGGTTGAACACGCGCCGGCTCTCGGCGCGGCGGACGCGGTCCTGGCTCCAGTTGTCCTCTATTTCGTGGTCGTCCAGGATCATGTAGGCCGGCAATTGGCGCAGCAGCCGGCGCATGTGGCGGGAGCCGAAGGCGCTGTGGTAGCGCTGCTGGAACTCTTCGAAGGTGTCGGCCAGCCCCAGCGGCACGTGGCGGTTGAGCATGTCGGCGTAGATCTGGTCGCCCACCATCAACAGCAGCCGCGCGGCGTCGCGCCCATCCTGCCCCTTGGCTTCCCGCAGCAGCGGCTCGAAGATGGCGTCGGATTGCTTGGTCTTCCACAGCAGGCCGGGATAGCGGCAGGAGCCGACGATGAAGCTCAGCCGGCCGGCGGGCGCGTCCGCCGCCGGGAAAGTGCGGAAGCGGGCTTCGGATTCTTCCGCCGGCAGCGCCTCCAGATCGTCGAGCCAGACTTCGGCGGCGGGCAGGCGCTTGGCCAGCTCGTCGTGGGACAGGCTGTCGTCTTCCGGAGCGGGATCGTCCAGCAGCAGGGTGCCGACGCGGACGATGTAATCGGTGTCAGGGAGCAGCGGGGCGGGCGCGCTGTCCGCCGGCTTCAGGCCCAGCTCCTCGCCCAGGGTGAAGGTGCCGGTGCGGTCGTACTCTCGCCGCAGCCGGAAATAATGGACGCGGCGCCGGCGCGGGCGGCGGCCGTTTTCCCAAGCGATGGCGATCACGCCTATGGTGCGGCACTCGCCGTCGATGTCTGCGCCCTCGTCGCCGGCGGAGCCGCGTATCCAGACGCGCGCGCTGCTGGCGGTGGTATGGCCGACGATGGGCCCGAGCTGGGCCGGTCTGAGTTTGCTCATGGGGGCTCCCGGGGCCGGACGCGGCGCGTCGGTCCCTTTCCTGATGCGGGTGCGTGGATGCGGCTGTTTTTATGATCTGCGCGGCGGCGTTGAGGCCGTCCGTGTTTGAAACATATGCCGGGAGCGGGTGCTGCGGGGGAGCGTTTGGCGGGATTAAGTGGATGTACGGAGCCCGTGGCGGGAAAGGCTCAGCCCAAGTGCTGGAGGATGTTGACCAGTTTGCCCAGCGGGTCGCGGACGAAGAAGCGGCGCACGCCCCAGGGCTCGACCGCCGGCCCGTATTCGATGGCGATGCCGGCGCTCTGCGCGCGCGCCAGCGCCTGCTCCAGATCGTCCACTTCGATGGACAGTTCCGGCACCGGGGTGCCGGAGCCGCCTTCGCTGGCGAAGCTGATTTGCGGCTGCATGGCGGCGTCGGATGCGTAAATGCGGATCCAGCCGTGGTCCATCACCATGTCCAGGCCCAGCACATCGCGGTAGAAGCGTTCCGCCGCGGCCGGCGAGGCGGTGGCGATATTGGCGACGATGCGCTGAACTTTCATCGAGCTCTCCGGCGGTATGGAATCGACCCTTCAGCATAGCCGCTGTCCCGCCGCCGCGGCTCAGCTTTTGCCGCGGCCCGCCGGCTTGTAGCCGTCGTTCAGCGTTTTCAGGAAGGCCAGCATGTCGTCGATGTCGCGCTCGCTGAACATGGCTTTGCCGCCCGCCTTGCCGCCGAACGGCGCTTCCATGTTGACGTTGGCCTGATAGCGCGCCGGCAGGTCGTCGAACTTGGCTACCTTGCCGTCTTTGCCCTTCGGATACCACTTGCCGGGGCGGGTGTCGCGTTCGGCGTAGAAGCGCAGCACCTGGCGCAGGTCATGGAAGGCGCCGTTGTGGAAGAAGGTCGTGCGGCTGGCCACGTTGCGCAGCGAAGGAGTGCGGAACAGGCCGCAGTAGTCGCCGCGGTTCTTGAAGTCGGTGCGCGCCGGGCCGCACAGGCCCAGATCGAAGTAATGGCCGTCGCGGTTGGCGGCCAGCTCCGGATTGCGCGGCGCGCCGACGGCGATATGGCCGTAGTCGGTGAAGGCGGGGAAGGCGCCGCTCTCGCTGCGCTGGCTGATGTGGCAGGACGCGCAGTTGCCCTTGTCCGGATCGTTGAACGCCTTCAGTCCGCGCGCTTCCTTCGCGCTCAGCTTGGCCTGGCCGCGCAGGTAGGCGTCGTACTTGCTGTTGTAGGGATAAAACTCGCGCGGATTCTGCTGGAACACTTCCAGCGCCAGCGCGGCCTTGTCGAAAGCCTGGGCGGGGTGGCTGAAGATGTCGGTGCCGAACAGCTTCTGGAAGCGCGCGGCGGCGGCGGAGCGCCGCAGCTTGTCGACCACCGCGGCCGGCGTGCCGTTGGCCATTTCGTTGGCGGCCAGCAGCGGCAGCGAGGCCTGGGCATGGGTGGAGTCGGCGCGGCCGTCCCAGGTATAGCCGCCGGTGGGCCCCGCGTCTTCGCTGTCGTTGCCGTCGTTGTCGTGGAAGTGCTCGCTGAATGGCGGCACGCTTTGCAGATAGCGCAGGGAAGGCGCGGCGCGGGTGCCGGGCTGTTTGCCATCCTTGCCGCCCAGCTGAGCGGCCAATCCGTTCGGCGGGCCGTAGGCATGGGACGGGCTGTGGCAGGTGGCGCAGGACATCCGGCCGGAGGCGGACAACGAACGGTCGAAGAACAACTGGCGGCCTAGCTCCTCCAGCTGTTTGGCGCTGACCGGGTGCGGGCCGGGCGCATAGCTGGCGCTCTGATAGGCGGGTTTGGCCGGAGCGGCAGCCTGGACGAGGCCGGCGCAGGCGAAGGCGATGGAGAGCAGAAGGCGTTGCATGATGGCGGTGTTGATTGCGGTGGCGGGACTGTACTTGGGGTTAATGACAAAAAGATGAAAATGGAAATGCGGCATCTGTTCATACGGGAAATACTGACAGAATGTAAATGTAATGTAACATGCCGTCGCGATACTTCGCATTTTCCGTTAAACAGCAAGGAAATCCGTGATGCAACGTTTAGCCTGTGGCCTGGCGCTGACCCTGGTCGGCGCCGCTGTATTGAGCGCCTGCGGCAGCGGCGGCGGCTCTGCCTCCACCAGCGGGGTGGTGACCGGCAGTTACTTCCGCCACGCCAAAGTCTGTCTGGACCGCAACGGCAACGGCCGCTGCGATGCCGCCGAGCTCTCGACCTATACCGACGACAATGGCGCGTTTCGTCTGAGCGGCCAGGGCGACGTGGTGGTGGAAGTGGGCACTGATGCCGTTCGGTACGACCCCGATACCCAGACCGCCGCGCCGGTGACCGACCCCTTGGTATTCCGCGCGCCGGCGGCGGCCAACGGCGTGGTCAGCTCGCTGTCTTCCGAGGTGGCCGATCTGATGGATGGCGGCATGGACTTGAACAGCGCGCGCAAGGCGGTGGCCGCGCGGGTGGGCGTGCCGGCGGACAAGCTGCTGGGCGACCACAACAAGGAAAGCGATCCCGACGTCAAAGCCGCGCTGAAGGCGGCGATCAACCAGAACATCGACGCCATCGCCGGCGCGGTGAAGGAGGCGGGCGCCGGCGGCGACGTCAAGAGCAGCCTGCACAGGCGGATGGCGCTGTCTGACATCAAGAACGTGGTGGTGATTTACGCCGAGAACCGGGGCTTCGACAATCTGTACGGCCTGTTTCCTGGCGCCAACGGCATTCCCGGCGTCAATCCGTCATCCAGGGGCGGCTACGTCGCGCAGAAGGATTTCGACAACTCGACTCTGCCGGCGCTGCCGCCGACCTGGGGCGGCCTGACCGCCGCCGGCCAGGCGGTGACCTTGAGCCAGGCGCAGACCATGGGCTTCGCCAATACGCCGTTCCAGATCGACAATCCAAACGGGCTGAACGGCACCGGCGTGGCGGTGCCGCAATCGGTGGTGACTCGCGACCTGGTCCACCGCTTCTACAATAACCAGATGCAGATCAATGGCGGCGCCAACGACAAGTTCGCCGCTTATTCCGACGCCGGCGGCCTGTCGATGGGCTATTACGACGGCAGCAAGATGGCGATGTGGAAGCTGGCCCAGCAATACACGCTGGCGGACAACTTCTTCATGGGCGCTTTCGGCGGCTCCTTCCTCAATCACCAGTATCTGGTCTGCGCCTGCGCGCCGCAGTATCCGAATGCCGATGCTTCGCCGGCCAAGGGCAGCATCTCTGCGATCGATACCGACGACAAGGGCAATTTCGTGCGGCTGACGCCGGCGGCGAATACGCCGGCATCCGTGCTCTCCGGAGCGGCCAAGTATCTGAACGACAATAATTTGACGCCCAAGGACGCGACCGGCATGTACTATGCGGTCAACACCATGCAGCCGGCGTTCCAGCCCAGCGGCAACGCGCCGGCTTCCGGCGACGCCAGCGGTCTTTACGCCGATCCGGCCAAAGCCAACACCTTGCCGGCGCAGACCCAGGCGACCATCGCCGACCGATTGGACGCGAAGCAGATCAGCTGGGCCTGGTATGCCGGCGGCTGGGCGCAGTCCACCGCCGACCGCAGCAAGATCTACAACGGCGGCGTGCCCAATTTCCAGGCTCACCATCAACCGTTCAACTACTATGCCAGTTTTGATTCGTCCAAACAGGCGGCCTATCGCAGCCAGCATCTGAAGGATTTCGATCAGGATTTCCTGAGCGCCGCAGCCGCGGGCGCGCTGCCGCAAGTGGCTTTCTACAAGCCGCAGGGCAACCTGAACCAGCATGCAGGCTACGCCAGCGTGGCGGACGGCGACGCCCACATCGCCTCGGTGATCGCCAAGCTGCAGCAAAGCCCGCAGTGGAAGAACATGCTGGTGGTCGTCACCTATGACGAAAACGGCGGCTTCTACGACCACGCGGCGGTGCCCAAGGGCGACCGCTGGGGGCCGGGCACCCGCATTCCGGCCATTCTGATCTCGCCGTTCGCCAAGAAGGGCTATGTCGATCACACCCAGTACGACACCGCATCCATCCTGCGATTCCTGACGCGGCGCTTCAGCCTGCAGCCGTTGCCGGGCGTGACCGCGCGGGATGTCGCGCTGGTGAGGAACGGCGGCAAGCCGATGGGTGACTTTGCCTCGGCGCTGACCTTCAACTAAGCCGCTCCACTCTGAAGGTTGCCGGGCCGCCCGCTTTGTCGGGCGGCTTTTTGTTAGCGTTCATGACATTCGGCACGCTGGCGGTCGCAGAGTGATAAACTGAAACGCTTCTCGCTCATATCCTTTTGTCATGCAGTTGAAAATCGCTCCCGGCATGCTGACGCCGCTCATCGTCGCCACGGCGCTGTTCATGGAAAACATGGACGCCACCGTGATTTCAACCTCGCTGCCAGTGATCGCGCAGGATCTGGGGGTGGACCCGATCTCGCTGAAGCTGGCGTTGACGTCCTATCTGGTCAGTCTGGCGGTGTTCATTCCCATCAGCGGCTGGATGGCCGACCGTTTCGGCGCCCGCCGCATTTTCCGTTCCGCCATTCTGGTATTCATGCTGGGCTCGCTGCTGTGCGCGATGACCGGCAGCCTGCACGGCTTTGTGCTGGCGCGCTTCCTGCAGGGCATCGGCGGGGCGATGATGGTGCCGGTGGGGCGGCTGGTCATCTTGCGCACCATAGACAAGGCGGATCTGGTGCGGGCGCTCAGCTACCTGACCGTGCCGGCGCTGTTGGGGCCGGTGATAGGGCCGCCGCTGGGCGGCTTCATCAGCACTTATTTCCACTGGCGATGGATCTTTCTGATCAATATTCCTATCGGCCTGCTCGGATTGGCGCTGGCGGGCCGTTTTATCGCCAATCTGAAAGAGGATGAAGTGCCCAGGCTGGACTGGTGGGGTTTTCTTTTGACCGGAACCGGACTGTCGATACTGATGCTGGGGCTGGCCACCGAGGGCAAGCACATGTTGTCAGCCACCGCTTCGATCTGGCTATCCATGCTGGGCGCGTCGCTGCTGCTGGCCTATCTGTGGCATTACCGCAGGCAGTCGCATCCACTGCTGGATCTGTCGTTGCTCAGGCTGCCCACTTTTTATGCCGGCGTGGTCGGAGGCTTCATATTCCGGGTCGGCATCGGCACCATTCCTTTCCTGCTGCCCTTGATGCTGCAGTTGGGTTTCGGCTTTTCGCCGTTCGAGTCCGGCCTATTGACCTGTTCCACCGCGATGGGCGCGATAGGGATGAAGACCGTTGTCTCCAAGGTGTTGCAGCGGTTCGGTTTTCGGCGGGTGCTGGTCGTGAACAGCATTCTGGCGGGGTGTTCGGTGGCCGTGTACTCGCTGTTTCAGGCAGACACGCCGCATTGGCTGCTGCTGCTGGTGTTCGTGCTGGGCGGTTGCCTGCGTTCGCTGCAGTTCACCAGCCTGAATGCGATCACTTTCGCCGATGTCGACAAGGAGAGGCTTAGCCACGCCACCAGCTTGTCCAGCGTCGCGCAGCAACTGGCTGCCGGCTTCGGCGTGACCGTGGGCGCGTTCGCGTTGCAGGGCGCTGCCTGGTTGCAGGGCCATCAACAGCTGACCGCCGGCGATTTTGGCCACGCTTTCCTGTTCATGGGCGGTCTGACCGTATTGTCCAGCCTGCAGTTTTGGAAGCTGGAGCAGGATGCCGGACGGCAGGTATCGGGCGGGCATGAGTGACAGCCGTTCCGGGTTTGTGCCCGGAGCGGCCGCTTGCCGAGGTTAGCTTGGATTGGATGCTTCCCGGCCGAACGCCCAGGTGTCGCGCTCGCCGAACTCCAGCCAGCATTCGCCAGCCGCCCTGGCTTCCTGGCCGTAGGCGCGCAGCCGGTTTTCCCCTTGTTGCAGCAGGTATTCCCAGCGGTCGCCCAGATACATCGAGGTGAGCAGCTTGGCTGGCAGGCGGTTGTGGCCGGGCTCGTCGCGTACTCGCAGCCGCTCCAGCCGGATCACCGCCTGCGCTTGGCTTCCCGCCGGCAAGGGCTGGCGGGCGGTGGCCTTCAGCTGCCAGCCGTCGCCGTGCAGGATGACGCTGTCGCCTTCGCTGGCGGCGACGGTGGCGCTCAGCGTGTTGTTGGCGCCCATGAACTGCGCGCTGTACAGGCTGGCGGGCTGGGAGTAGAGCTCGGTCGGCGTGCCGGCCTGTTCGATGCGGCCATGCTTGAGCAGCAGGATGCGGTCGGACATCGCCATCGCTTCGCCCTGGTCGTGGGTGACGCACAACGCGGACAGTTTCAGCTCTATGATCAGTTCGCGCAGCCAGGCGCGGGCTTCCTCGCGCAGCTTGGCGTCCAGGTTGGACAGCGGCTCGTCCAGCAGGATGACCGGCGGGTTGTACACCAGGGCGCGGGCGATGGCCACTCGCTGCTGCTGGCCGCCGGATAGCTGATGGGGGTAGCGCTGGCCCAGCGCGCCCAGACCCAATTGCTCCAGCACCTGTCCCACGCGGTCGGCTATCTCTTTTTGCCCGGTCTTGCGCAGTTTGAGGCCGTAGCCGACGTTTTCCGCCACCGTGCGGTGCGGCCACAGCGCGTAAGACTGGAACACCAGGCCCAGCGAGCGGTTCTCCACCGGCAGGTTGTGGCTGGCGTCGCCGTCGTACAGGGTTTGCTCGTTCAGGCGGATGGAGCCGGCGGAGGGCTGCTCCAGCCCGGCGATGGCCCGCAGCAGCGTGGTTTTGCCGCTGCCGGAAGCGCCCAGCAGCGAGACGACTTCTCCGGCATTGAGGATGAAGGACACGCCTTTGAGGATGGGCGTGGCGTCATAGCTGAGAAACAGATTGTCGACGACGAGCTTAGTCATGCAGTTTCACTCCCAGGCGCAGCGCCACGGCCAAGCCGGCGCCCACCATCAGAATATTGATCACGGACAGCGCGGCCACCTGGTCCACCGCGCCTGTGGCCCACAGCGATACCAGCAGCGAGCCGATGACTTCGGTGCCGGGGGACAGCAGGTAGACGGCGGTGGAGTATTCGCGCTCGAAAATCATGAAGATCAGCAGCCAGCTGGAAATCAGGCCGAAGCGGATCAGCGGCAGGGTGACGTCCAGGCTCGCTCGGCGCGGGCTGGCTCCGACGCTGCGGGCGGCTTCTTCCAATTCCGGGCCCACCTGCAGCAGCGCGCTTTGCACCAGCCGCATGCCATAGGCCAGCCAGACCACGGTGTAGGCCAGCCAGATCGAGAACATGCTGTTCTTCGCGCCCTGCAGGCCGGGGACGAACAAGAACACCCATAGAAAGGCGAGGCCGGCCAGGATGCCGGGCACCGCGCGCGGCAGCAGCACCAGATAGTCCAGCAGCCGGCTGCCCCAGTCGTGGCGGCGATGGCCGGCGAAACCCACCAGCGTGTAGAAGCCCACCGCCAGCGCGCCGCCTATCACCCCCACGCCCAGGGTGTTGACGATGGCGCGCACGATGCTGTCTTCCTCGAACAGCAGCGAGAAGTGCTCCAGCGTCAGCGCCTCGGCTAGGGATACGCCTTCACCCCAGTGACTGACCACCGAGCGCAGCGCGATGCCGGAAATCGGCACCGCCACGGTCAGCAGCAGCCACAGCAGCACGATGGCGACGGCGGGATAGCGCCAGGCGCCCAGCGACAGCGCGTGCTGGCGGCCGGCCTTGCCCTTCACCGTGACGAAGCGGTTGGCGCTGCGCAGCAGGCGCCGCTGCAGCAGCACCAGCGGAAAGGTGATGGCGATCAGGCATACCGCCACCGCCGCCATCAGGTGATAGGAGGGAATGCCCAGCTTGTTGGTGAGCTTGTAGAGATAGGTGGCCAGCACCAGATGGCCTTCCGGGTCGCCCAGCACCAGCGGCAGGCCGAAGATCTCAAAGCCTAGAAACAGCACCAGCACGCCGGAAAACAGCAGCGAGGGCATGATCATCGGCAGGCTGACATCGCGCGCCACCCGGAACGGGCTGGCCCCGGCCACGCGCGCCGCTTCCTCCACGTCCGATCCCAGATTGCGCAGGGCGGCGGAAGCGTAGAGATAGATGTGCGGCACGTGGGTGAGGCCGGCGATGATGGCGATGCTGGTCAGCGAATAGATGCTCCACGGCAACTCGTCCCAGCCGAACAGTTGCTTGAGCCACAGCGAGTAGAAACCCACCGGGCCGGCGGCCACCACGTAGCCGAAGGCCAGCACCATCGGCGAGACGAATACCGGCGTCAGCAGCAGCGGCTCCAGCCAGCGGCGGCCGGGCAGGTCGGTGCGGACCATCAGGAAGGCGAGCACGCCGCCCAGCGGTATGGCGATCAGCGCCATGCCGGCGGCGATGGCCACCGAGTTCTTCAGCGCGGACCAGAAGTCCGGGTCGGCGAAGATGAAGCGGTAGGCGTCCAGCCCCAGGCTTTTGTCCGCCATGAAAAAGGGCTGGTTGAGCAGGCTCTGGTACAGCACCAGCGACAGCGGCGCCATCACGGCCAGCGCGACGCAGGCGATGATCAGGTTGCGCCAGCATAGGTGGCGCGTCAGTCGGCGGCCGGGCGCGGTTGGCGGCGCCGGCGGCGATGCCGCGGCGGTGGAGGAAGTGTGCATTGCGTGGACTCCGGAGTATGGCGTCCGGCGCGGAGGCGATGCGGCGCGCCGGACGGGGGGATGCGCTCAGTTTTTCAGCGATTGCTGCCAGTTGCGCATGAAGTCCAGCCGCTTGGCCTGGTCGAGGTAAACCAGCAGGCCGGGGCCGATCTGGATGGGCTTGATGCTGCTGCCCAATTGCTGGTTCAGCGCGGACAGGGAGGCTGCGCCGCCGACGTCGGATCGCAGCGAGAACAGGTCTGCTTGATTGGCGAGGATGTCCTGGCCGCGCTTGGACAGCAGGTAGTCCAGCCACAGGCGGGCGGCGTTGGGATGCTTGGCTTTCTTGGACACGATGGCCAGCCGGCTGGCGACCTGGGTGTAGTCCTTGGGATAGACGTAGCCGATGGACGGGTCCTTCTTGGCCTTGGCGAAGGCGTAGGAGCCGAGGATGTTGTAGCCGATCAGGTTCTCGCCGGAGGAGATGCGCTCCATCATCGCTCCGGTGGACGTCTGCAGCTTGACGCCGGATCGGCCCAGCGCGCGCACCAGGTCCCATACGCCTTGCTGGCTGTAGCGGTAGTCCTGGGTCAGGAAGTTGAAGCCGACGCCGGAGCGCTCGATGTCGTAGGTGGTGACCTTGCCTTTGAAGCGCGAGGGATTGGCTTTCAGGATGCGGATCAGGTCGGCGCGGGTCTGCGGAATTTCTTCAGGTTTGAGCAGGCGCTTGTTGTAGACGATGGCCACCGGTTCGTAGGTGGTGGCGTAGGCTTGTTGCTGGTAGTGGGCCCACTTGGGCAGATTGGATGTCTCGGGCGAGGCGTAGCTGGCGGCGTAGCCGTCGTTGACCAGCTTGACCTGCAGGTCCATCGCCGAGCTCCACACGAGATCGGCGCTGGCGCTGTTGGCCGCGTTTTCGCTGATGAAGCGGTTGTAGATCTCGGTGGTGTTCATGTCGTGGTATTCCACCTTCACCGCTGGATACAGCGACTGGAAGTCCTTGAGCAGCGGCCGCGCGACGGCGCTGTCGGTGGCGGAATAGATGATCAGCTTGCCTTCCTTGGCCGCGGCGGCTTCCAGATTCTGATAGCTGGACGGATAGTGCGCCGGCGCCGCCCAGGCGGAGCCGCTTAACGCCGCGACGCAGAGTGATAGTTTCAGCTTGCCTTGCATGATGCCTTCTCCTGTTGGAGCCCTGACCGGGCCCGTCTTGATTCCGCGGCTCTATTGGCTGCGGTCTGGCAAGCATGGTATTAGAGTAAACCTTTCAATCCGCTTTCAGCTTGGCAAGTCATGCGCATTCTCCTGGTGGAAGACAATCTGGCTCTGGCCGAATCCCTGCTCAAAGCCCTGACGCAGGCGGGTTTCGCCGTCGACGCGATGCATGACGGCCAGGACGCCGATCATGTGCTGCATACTCAGGACTACGCGCTGGTGATCCTGGACCTGGCCCTGCCCAGGCTGGATGGCTGGGAAGTGCTCAGACGTTTGCGGGCCCGCCGCAAGTCGGTGCCGGTGCTGATCCTGACCGCGCACGGATCCGTGGAGGACCGGGTGCGGGGGCTGGACATGGGGGCGGACGACTACTTGTCCAAACCGTTCGACCTGGTGGAGCTGGAGGCCAGGGTGAGGGCGCTGATACGCCGCAGCCACGGCCATGACCACAATCTGCTGGCGGTGGGCGGGCTGAGCTATGACGGCGGCAGCCGCGTGTTCACGCTGGCGGGCCAGGCCTTGAAGCTGACTCCGCGCGAGCACGCGGTGCTGGAGCTGCTGATGCTGCAGGGCGGCAAGGCCATCAGCAAGGACGCGCTGTCCGAGCGCATTTTCGGCCTGGACGAATCCGGCAGCGCGGAAGCTATGGAAATCTACGTGCACCGGCTGCGCAAGAAGCTGGCGCACGGCGACGTCGGCATCGTCACCTTGCGCGGCCTGGGCTATCTGCTGGCGCGGATGGATGGCGGCCATGGCTAACGGCCAGGCTTGGCGGCGTCCGGACAGCCTGCGGCTGCGCTTGTTGTGGGGGCTGTTGCTGCCCTTGCTGCTATTGCTGTCGCTGGACGCCTATCTGACTTATCAACGCAGCCTGGCCGGCGCCAACGCGGCATTCGACCGCATGCTGCACACCTCGGCCCGAGCCATCGCCAACGGCATCAGCAGCCACAGCGGAGAAATCCGGGTGGACATCCCGTACTTCGCCTTGCAGATGTTCGAGAGCAATGCCGCCGGCAAGGTGTTTTACCGGGTCAGCGACGAGAAGGGCAGGGTGCTGACCGGCTACGAGGATTTGCCGGCGCCGGCGAGAAAGGGCGCGGGCGCGCCGGCGCTGCAGTTTTCCGACGCCGACTATCTGGGCGAGGAGGTGCGCCTGGTCAGCCTGCGGCAAACGGTGCGGGACATGCTCACGTTGCGGGACCAGGATGTCTGGGTGCAGGTGGCGGAAACGCCCGAATCGCGGCAGGAGCTGGCGCGCAGCCTGTTGTTGGGCTCTTTGCTGCAGGAAATCCTGCTGGTGTTGACGCTGCTGCTGATTGTCTCGCTGGCGGTAAGCAGGGGACTGCGGCCCTTGCGGCGTTTGTCGGCCGAGGTAGCGTCGAGAAACGAAGACGATCTGGAGCCTCTGCCCAAGGCGGGGCTGCCCAGCGAGCTGGCGCCGCTGGTGGACGCGCTCAATCTGCACGGCGAGCGGCTGCAGCGTTTGTTCGCCGCCCGCCGCCGCTTCATCGACGATGCAGCCCATCAGCTGAAGACGCCGCTGGCCGTGATGCAGACCCAGGCGGAACTGGCTTTGCGCGAGGAGGAGCCAGCCGAACAGCGGCGGCAACTTCGTCGATTGCTGGCTGGCCTGCGGCAGGCGGGGCACATGGTCGCGCAGTTGCTGCAGATGTCGCGGCTGGAGCCGGACAACGGCCAGCCCATCGCGCTGGAAATGGTGGACGCGGCGGCGCTGGCGCGCGAGGTGGCGCTGGAGTGGGCCGCCGCCGCTCATGAGCGCGGCGCGGATCTGGGATATGAGGGCGAGGACAGCGTTTCGGTTCGCGGCAATCGCGCCCTGCTGCGCGAGTTGCTGAATAATCTGCTGGACAACGCCTTGCGCTACGCAGGAGAGGGGGCGGTAGTGACGGTGGCGGTGCGGGATGGGCAGCGCGCTTGCCTGGAGGTGAGAGACAGCGGGCCAGGCATTCCGCAAGCGGAGCGGGAAAAGGTGTTGCTGCGATTTTATCGGTTAGCGGGAGAGAGGCGCGAAGGCAGCGGATTGGGGCTGGCCATCGTCAGGGAGATCGCGGGCCGGCATGGCGCGCGCTTGTCGCTGGATCAGGCGATGGAGGGCGGATTGCGGGTGAGCGTGTATTTTCCGGAGCGCTGAAAAACGAAAACCCCATTGCCGAAGCAATGGGGTTTTCGTTGAATTTGGTGCCCAAGAGAAGACTCGAACTTCCACACCCTTGCGGGCGCTAGGACCTGAACCTAGTGCGTCTACCAATTCCGCCACCTGGGCTAAAACTTTAAATTGTATTGCTGCTGAAATCTGGAACTGAAAGCGTCAGATTTTAAAATATCTGGTGCCCAGGAGAAGACTCGAACTTCCACACCCTTGCGGGCGCTAGGACCTGAACCTAGTGCGTCTACCAATTCCGCCACCTGGGCATATTGCTTCGGTACTGCCGATTTTTAATCTGTATTGGTGCCCAAGAGAAGACTCGAACTTCCACACCCTTGCGGGCGCTAGGACCTGAACCTAGTGCGTCTACCAATTCCGCCACCTGGGCCAACCAGATTTTCATGATGCCAGCTTGGCGACGGGCTTACAATAGTAAGATTGGTGCCCAAGAGAAGACTCGAACTTCCACACCCTTGCGGGCGCTAGGACCTGAACCTAGTGCGTCTACCAATTCCGCCACCTGGGCGTCGCTTTGCTGTATCATTCTGTTGCATCGCTGCAACGAGAAGCGAATTATAGACATAATTCTGAGGGTGTCAATGGCTCAAACCTCAAAAAAGCAAAAAAGTCCTTCCCTCCGCGAACAGGATCCATTCCTCGAGAGGGAAAAACTCAAATATTCCAATCCCTTGCCCAGCCGCGAGTTCATCATGCAGATTCTCGCCGAGCAGGGGGTGCCGTTATTCCCGGGTGAATTGGCTAGCATGTTGTCGATTCACGGCGACGAATCATCCTTCTTTGAACGCCGTCTGCGCGCGATGGAGCGCGATGGCGAAATCATCATCAATCGTAAGGGCGCGGTCTGCGTCGCCCAGAAACTCGATCTGATCCGCTGCAAGGTTTCCGGCCACCGGGATGGCTTCGGTTTCGCCATGCCCGATGAAGGCGAAGGCACGGGTAGCGACATCTTCCTGCCCGAGCGTGAAATGAGGAAGGTGATGCACGGCGACCGCGTGATGGTGCGGCCGTCCGGCGTCGACCGCCGCGGCCGGCAGGAGGGGCGGATCGTCGAGGTGCTGGAGCACGCGGTGACCAAGCTGGTCGGCCGCATCCAGCATGAGCGCGGCGTGTGGGTGGTGCGCCCGGAAGACCGCCGCATCAATCACGACATCCTGATCGAGCCGGGCGGCGACGCCGGCGCCAAGGATGGCCAGGTGGTGATGGTGGATATTCTGCAGCAGCCGGACGCCCGCCATCAGCCGGTCGGCAAGGTGGCCGAGGTGCTGGGGAATTACGCCGATCCGGGGATGGAGATCGAGATCGCGCTGCGCAAGCACGCGCTGCCGCACCGCTTCCCGGACGACGCGCTGGCTCAGGCCAAGGAAACGCCGAAGAAGGTGCGCAAGAAAGACTGGACCAAGGACCGCGTCGATCTGCGCGAACTGCCGCTGGTGACGATAGACGGCGAAACCGCGCGCGATTTCGACGACGCGGTATATGCCGAGCAGCAGGGCAAGGGCTACCGCCTGGTGGTGGCGATCGCCGATGTCAGCTTCTACGTGCAGCCGGGCGACGCGCTGGACAAGGAGGCGCTGGATCGCGGCACTTCGGTCTATTTTCCGCGCCGGGTGATCCCGATGCTGCCGGAGGCGCTGTCCAATGGCATCTGCTCGCTGAATCCCGACGTCGAGCGCATGTGCATGGTCTGCGACATGCAGATCAACGCCAAGGGCGAGGTCAAGAAGTACAAGTTCTATCCTGCGGTGATGCAGTCCAAGGCCCGCCTCACCTACAACCAGGCGTGGGATTGGCTGCAGAACGGCACCGACCATCCGATGCTGCCGCAGGTGAAGGACCTGTACGCGCTGTTCAAGATCCTGCTGGCCGCGCGCTCCAAGCGCGGCGCCATCGAGTTCGACTCGGTGGAAACGCAGATGATCTTCAATGAGCAGGGCAAGATCGAGCGCATCGTGCCCATCGTGCGCAACGACGCGCATCGCTTGATCGAAGAGTGCATGCTGGCGGCCAACGTCTGTTCCGCCGATTTCCTGCAGAAAAACGGCCACAAGGCGCTGTACCGCGTCCATGAGGGGCCGACTGAAGAGAAGCTGGAAAACCTGCGCACCTATCTGCGGCTGGTCGGCCTGGTTCTGGGCGGCGGCGACAAGCCCTCCGCCAAGGATTACGGCAAGCTGGCCGAGCAGATCCACGGGCGCCCGGATGCTCCGGTGCTGCAGACCATGTTGTTGCGCTCGATGCAGCAGGCGGTCTACACCCCGGACAACCACGGCCACTTCGGCTTGGCTTACGAAGCCTATACCCATTTCACCTCGCCTATCCGCCGCTATCCGGATCTGCTGGTCCATCGGGCGATCAAGGCGGTGTTGAAGGGCGGCAAATACAAGCCGGGCAAGTGGGCGCAGCTCGGCGTGCACTGCTCGATGGCCGAGCGGCGCGCCGACGACGCCAGCCGGGACGTCGAGTCCTGGCTCAAGACCTACTATATGCGCGACAAGGTCGGCGAGATCTTCCAGGGCAAGATCAGCGCGGTCACCAGCTTCGGCGTATTCGTGCTGTTGGACGATGTATATGTCGAAGGGCTGGTGCACATTTCCGAGCTGGGCAAGGACTACTTCCATTTCAAGAAGGATGTGCAAGCCATCGTCGGCGAGAAGAGCGGCGTTCAGTACCGGCTTGGCGATGTGCTGACTGTCAAGGTGATGGGCGCCAATCTGGAAAGCTCCCAGGTGGATTTCGCGCTGTTCAAGGACTCTCCCGCGGCGCAAGAGGCGGCCGAGGGCGCTGCCGAGAAGCGGGGCTCAGCCCGTTCCAGCCGCCGCCGTCGCGGTGGAAAAGCCGAAGGAAGCGCAGGGTCGCATGTTGCTGCAGCGGCGCCGGCGAGTGGCGAGCCGCCTGAGTCGAAGCCGGCCGGTTTGCCGCCGGCGCCGGCGGGACGCAGGCGTCCCGCCCAGCCAGCCGGAGAGAGGAGGGCTGCTTCTGTGCCGGCGGCAGACCAGGCAGCCAAGCCTGCGGAAGGCAATATGTCAGCTGCAAAAGCCGAGAGCGCGGCGCCTGAGACGGGCACCCCGGCAACCAAGCCCGCAGGCCTGCCGGCCGCGCCGAAGGGGCGAACCCGCTTGGCCAAGCCGGCTGTCGGCGAGACGGGGAAGGCACCCGCTCCCGCGGCCCGGCAGACCTCCAAGCCGGTGGAGGGCCAAAAAGCCGAAGGAGCGGTGTCCAAGCCCGCAAGCGCGCCGGCCGCGCCTAAGGGGCGAGTCCGTTCAGCGAAGCCGGCCGAAGAAAAGCCGGCTGGCGCTTCGGCTCCAAAGGCTTCTCCGGCTGCAGCCAAACCGCCGGTCCGTCGTCAGACTGCGAAGGGTGGCCAGGATGCTCCGCCGGCGGTCGCTCCGACTCAAGAGCCATCTCAAACGCAGTCGGCGGCGCGCAAGCGCGGCAGCGGCAGGAGCATTGTCAAAAAGCGTGCTGGCGAGGAGTGATCAGCTGTTATCTATATTAATAGGTATAAGCAAACCGGCTCGAATCCATGATTCGAGCCGGTTTTGTTTGGCGGCGACAGCTCTGGAGTGTGGCTCATGGGGAGGCGTTTTGCTTTTTCATGAAAATCCCTCCCGGCCCCTTTTATTATAAATCAACGCCTTGCGCGTATCAGCCGAAGAAAGTTCATTTTTTCTCGCAAAAGGTGTTGACGGGTCAGGGGCCCGGGCGTATAGTTCGCCTCCTCAGCTGACGCAGCGAACGAAACAGCGGAAACGAAACGGTTCCGGTGAGGGTGACGCAGCGGACGGCACAGCTCTTTAACAGAACGAATAACCGATAGGTGTAAGTGCTTGGCGAAAGCCGAACACTTGCACTGCAAGAGACAAGAGATACTTGTTTATTTCTTTGAACTTGCGTGCCAGAAAATTTGCTTGAGATTGAACTGAAGAGTTTGATCCTGGCTCAGATTGAACGCTGGCGGCATGCTTTACACATGCAAGTCGAACGGTAACAGGGTGCTTGCACCGCTGACGAGTGGCGAACGGGTGAGTAATGCGTCGGAATGTACCGTGTAATGGGGGATAGCTCGGCGAAAGCCGGATTAATACCGCATACGCCCTGAGGGGGAAAGTGGGGGACCGTAAGGCCTCACGTTATACGAGCAGCCGACGTCTGATTAGCTAGTTGGTGAGGTAAGAGCTCACCAAGGCGACGATCAGTAGCGGGTCTGAGAGGATGATCCGCCACACTGGGACTGAGACACGGCCCAGACTCCTACGGGAGGCAGCAGTGGGGAATTTTGGACAATGGGCGCAAGCCTGATCCAGCCATGCCGCGTGTCTGAAGAAGGCCTTCGGGTTGTAAAGGACTTTTGTTCGGGAGGAAATCCCGCTGGTTAATACCTGGCGGGGATGACAGTACCGGAAGAATAAGCACCGGCTAACTACGTGCCAGCAGCCGCGGTAATACGTAGGGTGCAAGCGTTAATCGGAATTACTGGGCGTAAAGCGTGCGCAGGCGGTTGTGCAAGTCTGATGTGAAAGCCCCGGGCTTAACCTGGGAACGGCATTGGAGACTGCACGACTAGAGTGCGTCAGAGGGGGGTAGAATTCCACGTGTAGCAGTGAAATGCGTAGAGATGTGGAGGAATACCGATGGCGAAGGCAGCCCCCTGGGATGACACTGACGCTCATGCACGAAAGCGTGGGGAGCAAACAGGATTAGATACCCTGGTAGTCCACGCCCTAAACGATGTCAACTAGCTGTTGGGGGTTTGAATCCTTGGTAGCGTAGCTAACGCGTGAAGTTGACCGCCTGGGGAGTACGGCCGCAAGGTTAAAACTCAAAGGAATTGACGGGGACCCGCACAAGCGGTGGATGATGTGGATTAATTCGATGCAACGCGAAAAACCTTACCTGCTCTTGACATGTACGGAACTTGGTAGAGATATCTTGGTGCCCGAAAGGGAGCCGTAACACAGGTGCTGCATGGCTGTCGTCAGCTCGTGTCGTGAGATGTTGGGTTAAGTCCCGCAACGAGCGCAACCCTTGTCATTAGTTGCCATCATTAAGTTGGGCACTCTAATGAGACTGCCGGTGACAAACCGGAGGAAGGTGGGGATGACGTCAAGTCCTCATGGCCCTTATGAGCAGGGCTTCACACGTCATACAATGGTCGGTACAGAGGGTTGCCAAGCCGCGAGGTGGAGCTAATCTCAGAAAACCGATCGTAGTCCGGATCGCACTCTGCAACTCGAGTGCGTGAAGTCGGAATCGCTAGTAATCGCAGATCAGCATGCTGCGGTGAATACGTTCCCGGGTCTTGTACACACCGCCCGTCACACCATGGGAGTGAGTTTCACCAGAAGTGGGTAGGCTAACCGCAAGGAGGCCGCTTACCACGGTGGGATTCATGACTGGGGTGAAGTCGTAACAAGGTAGCCGTAGGGGAACCTGCGGCTGGATCACCTCCTTTCTAGAGAATGGCGATTGCCAAGCACTTACAGCCTATCGGTTATTTGTAGTTAAGGGCAGCCGGGTCGAGAGGCCTGGCGCAGAGAAGTTTACTGGGTTTGTAGCTCAGCTGGTTAGAGCACTGTGTTGATAACGCAGGGGTCGTAGGTTCGAGTCCTACCAGACCCACCAGTTGGGGGATTAGCTCAGTTGGGAGAGCACCTGCTTTGCAAGCAGGGGGTCGTCGGTTCGATCCCGTCATCCTCCACCACTCAATGCAAACAAAATCAAATTGAGAAGTTTGATTCTGTTTGCGTTGTATAAACGCCCGATCTTTAACAAACTGAAGAAGCCGAATATATTGAGACGGCGAGATGAAGGCATGCAGTTAATTCTGCATGCGGACAAATCGTCATCTTGGGTATTTGATTGTATCTAAGGCTGCGTCGCCATATCAAAAGGGGCGGTGCAGTCGTCGCACAAACACATCTTGTTGTTTTAGTGGTTTAGGCTGCTGAAATGATAGGGTCAAGCGACTAAGTGCATCTGGTGGATGCCTTGGCGATCACAGGCGATGAAGGACGTGTAAGCCTGCGAAAAGCGCGGGGGAGCTGGCAATAGAGCTTTGATCCCGCGATGTCCGAATGGGGAAACCCACCGCTTAGGCGGTATCCCTGACTGAATACATAGGTCAGAGGAGGCGAACCGAGTGAACTGAAACATCTAAGTAACTCGAGGAAAAGAAATCAACCGAGATTCCGTAAGTAGTGGCGAGCGAACGCGGAACAGCCTGTATGTGATAGAGATTGCGTTAGTGGAAGGTTCATGGAAAGGACCGCCGTAGTGGGTGATAGCCCCGTACACGAAAACGCATTCTTGGTACTAAGCATACGAGAAGTAGGGCGGGACACGCGAAATCCTGTCTGAATATGGGGGGACCATCCTCCAAGGCTAAATACTCGTGATCGACCGATAGTGAACCAGTACCGTGAGGGAAAGGCGAAAAGAACCCCGGGAGGGGAGTGAAATAGAACCTGAAACCGGATGCATACAAACAGTGGGAGCGGACTTGTTCCGTGACTGCGTACCTTTTGTATAATGGGTCAGCGACTTACGTTCAGTAGCAAGCTTAACCGAATAGGGGAGGCGTAGGGAAACCGAGTCCGAATAGGGCGCTTTAGTTGCTGGGCGTAGACCCGAAACCGAGTGATCTATCCATGGCCAGGATGAAGGTGCGGTAACACGCACTGGAGGTCCGAACCCACTAGTGTTGCAAAACTAGGGGATGAGCTGTGGATAGGGGTGAAAGGCTAAACAAACTCGGAGATAGCTGGTTCTCCCCGAAAACTATTTAGGTAGTGCCTCATGTATCACTTCCGGGGGTAAAGCACTGTTATGGCTAGGGGGTCATTGCGATTTACCAAACCATGGCAAACTCTGAATACCGGAAAGTGCGAGCATGGGAGACAGACGGTGGGTGCTAACGTCCATCGTCAAGAGGGAAACAACCCAGACCGCCAGCTAAGGTCCCAAATGATCAGTTAAGTGGTAAACGAAGTGGGAAGGCCCAGACAGCCAGGATGTTGGCTTAGAAGCAGCCATCATTTAAAGAAAGCGTAATAGCTCACTGGTCGAGTCGTCCTGCGCGGAAGATGTAACGGGGCTCAAACTGATAACCGAAGCTGCGGATGGGCGCGTAAGCGTCCGTGGTAGGGGAGCGTTCTGTAGGTCTGTGAAGGTGTCTCGTAAGGGATGCTGGAGATATCAGAAGTGCGAATGCTGACATGAGTAGCGATAAAGCGGGTGAAAAGCCCGCTCGCCGAAAGCCCAAGGTTTCCTACGCAACGTTCATCGGCGTAGGGTGAGTCGGCCCCTAAGGCGAGGCTGAAAAGCGTAGTCGATGGGAAACGGGTTAAAATTCCCGTACTTTTATGCAGTGCGATGTGGGGACGGAGAAGGTTAGGTCATCAGACTGTTGGAATAGTCTGTTTAAGCCGGTAGGCTGGAGTGGTAGGCAAATCCGCCGCTCCTTAAGGCCGAGAAGTGATGACGAGGGTCTACGGACCTGAAGTGACTGATACCACGCTTCCAGGAAAAGCCACTAAGCTTCAGCTGCATAAGAACCGTACCGCAAACCGACACAGGTGGGCAGGATGAGAATTCTAAGGCGCTTGAGAGAACTCAGGAGAAGGAACTCGGCAAATTGATACCGTAACTTCGGGAGAAGGTATGCCTGTTGAGGTGAATCCCCTGCGGGAGGAGCTTTGACAGGTCGCAGAGAATAGGTGGCTGCGACTGTTTAACAAAAACACAGCACTGTGCCAACACGAAAGTGGACGTATACGGTGTGACGCCTGCCCGGTGCCGGAAGGTTAAGTGATGGGGTGCAAGCTCTTGATCGAAGCCCCGGTAAACGGCGGCCGTAACTATAACGGTCCTAAGGTAGCGAAATTCCTTGTCGGGTAAGTTCCGACCCGCACGAATGGCGTAACGATGGCCACACTGTCTCCTCCTGAGACTCAGCGAAGTTGAAGTGTTTGTGAAGATGCAATCTACCCGCTGCTAGACGGAAAGACCCCGTGAACCTTTACTGTAGCTTTGCATTGGACTTTGAACAGACTTGTGTAGGATAGGTGGGAGGCTTTGAAGCTGAGACGCTAGTTTCAGTGGAGCCGTCCTTGAAATACCACCCTGGTGTGTTTGAGGTTCTAACCTTGGTCCGTGATCCGGATTGGGGACAGTGCATGGTAGGCAGTTTGACTGGGGCGGTCTCCTCCCAAAGTGTAACGGAGGAGTTCGAAGGTTACCTAGGTACGGTCGGAAATCGTGCTGATAGTGCAATGGCAAAAGGTAGCTTAACTGCGAGACCGACAAGTCGAGCAGGTGCGAAAGCAGGACATAGTGATCCGGTGGTTCTGAATGGAAGGGCCATCGCTCAACGGATAAAAGGTACTCCGGGGATAACAGGCTGATACCGCCCAAGAGTTCACATCGACGGCGGTGTTTGGCACCTCGATGTCGGCTCATCACATCCTGGGGCTGTAGCCGGTCCCAAGGGTATGGCTGTTCGCCATTTAAAGTGGTACGTGAGCTGGGTTCAAAACGTCGTGAGACAGTTTGGTCCCTATCTGCAGTGGGCGTTGGAAGTTTGACGGGGGCTGCTCCTAGTACGAGAGGACCGGAGTGGACGAACCTCTGGTGTACCGGTTGTCACGCCAGTGGCATAGCCGGGTAGCTAAGTTCGGAAGAGATAACCGCTGAAAGCATCTAAGCGGGAAACTTGCCTGAAGATGAGACTTCCCTGGAGGCTTGACCTCCCTGAAGAGTCGTTCGAGACCAGGACGTTGATAGGTCGGGTGTGGAAGCGCTGTGAGGCGTGAAGCTAACCGATACTAATTGCTCGTGAGGCTTGATCCTATCATTTGAGTAGCTTAGCAAGGCTAGGCGACGAGAGTGGATGTGCGAAGTACATCAAATACCGAATATATGCGGGTTGGTTGAATACCAGCCCAGGCTTCTTCCAGTTTGTGCCAGTTTATGTCTGGTGGCCTTAGCGAGGTGGTCCCACGCCTTCCCATCCCGAACAGGACCGTGAAACGCCTTAGCGCCGATGATAGTGTGGCATTCGCCATGTGAAAGTAGGACACCGCCAGACGCCCCATACGAAGCCCAGCTCACACGAGCTGGGCTTTGTGCTTTGTGCCGGTGAAACGCCGCCCTCCATCAGCCCCGACCGGTCCCCGGCGGGGCTTTGGCCTTTCTGGATGCAGTTTTTCAAACCATTCTTGAGCGCGACCCTGCCGTTGGCGTGGTTTGGCATTCGGCAGCCGCGACGTATCATGTGGGCTCCGGAGGATTCAAGATGACAAGACGACTGAGAGCGGGGTTGTTGGGCTACGGCTATGCCGGCGCGACCTTCCATGCCCCTTTATTGGCTGAGACTGAAGGCGTGGAGCTGATCGCGGTGGCGTCGAGCAGGCCGGAGCAAGTTCTGCGGGCTTGGCCGCAGGCGCGGGTCTTGCCTGATGCCGAGGCCTTGCTCGCTGAGGACGACATTGATCTGGCGGTGATCGCCACGCCGAACGACAGCCATTTCCCCTTAGCCTTGGCCGCGTTGAGAGCCGGCAAGCACGTGGTGGTCGACAAGCCCTTCACTCTGGATGCCGCGCAGGCCAGATTGCTGATGGAAGAGGCTGAGCGGGCTGGCCGGCTGCTGTCGGTATTTCATAACCGGCGCTGGGATGCGGATTTCTTGGCGGTGCGCCAGCTGTTGGATGAGGGCGCTTTAGGGCGGGTCGTCCATTTCGAGTCGCATTTCGATCGCTACCGTCCGCAGGTGCGCCAGCGTTGGCGCGAGTCGTCCGGGCCGGGGGCCGGGCTGTGGTTCGACCTGGGGCCGCATTTGCTGGACCAGGCCTTGCAACTGTTCGGCTTGCCGCAGGCACTGAGCCTGGAAATAGCGGGGCTGCGCGACGGGGCCGCCAGCGATGACTGGTTTCATGCGATGCTGCGCTACCCGGACAAGCGGGTGATTCTGCATGGCAGCGCGCTGGTCGCCGATGCGGGGCCGCGCTTCATACTCCACGGCACACTGGGCAGCTTCAGCAAATACGGGCTGGATCCACAGGAGGATGCGCTGAAGGCCGGCGAGCGTCCGGGCGGGGAAGGCTGGGGCGTGGATATGAAACCGGGTCGGCTGGTAAGCGGGGAGGAGGAGGCCGTGTTTTGCGGGCCGGCAGGCGATTATCTCCGCTACTACGCGGGGGTGCGCGACGCCATCCTGCACGGCAAGGCGAACCCGGTGCCGGCGGAGGAGGCTTGGCGCGTGATGGCTTTGCTGGAGCTGGGCAAGCGCAGCGCGATGCTGCAATGCTGGCAGCCGGTGCCGGACAATCTGCGAGAGCCGGCTGCCTGAGTTTCAACCCTTCTTTTTCTTGCCGCCGGCAGCCTCTTCGGCCTGGGCGGCGGCTTTCTGCTCCGGCGCGATTTCAGTCAGCAGCTGTTCCAGCAATTTGCTGCGAGAGCTGATGTGGTGGTCGAAGCGCCAATCTTTGAGCAGGTCGATCGCGACATCGAAATAGCGCATGTCGATGTCGTACAGCTGGCTGAGGTCATAGGAACGGCCCATCTCCAGCGCCGCCGCCAGCTCTTTCAATACCTGCATTTGCTGCGGATCGTGTCCTTCCTCGATGAAGCGGCGGATTTTCTTGGCTGCATTCATAAACAGGTCCTTGCCTGGGGTGAGGCGATGTCAAGATGGGAAAATGCGTATGCAATGATGGTGGCAGAGGCGGCGGCGCGTCAATCTCGTCTTGCTTGGAACGGCGTCCCAATGGGTTGGGGCATCGACTGGCCTTACTGGCAGTGGTTTATGTTGCAGTGCGATATTTGCGACATATTGCGGATGGTTTGCATGCAATCCTTTTTGAAGGGAGTTCGCCATGAAGCAGCAGGAAGTCCGGCAGCGCGCGTTCGCCATGCCTTTGACCAGCCCGGCTTTCCCGCCTGGACCCTATCGTTTCGTCAATCGCGAGTACATGATCATCACCTATCGCACCGACCCGGCGGCGATCGAGGCGATTTTGCCGGAACCGCTGCAGATGGCGGAGCCGGTGGTTCGTTATGAGTTCATCCGCATGCCGGACTCGACTGGCTTTGGCGATTATTCGGAAAGCGGTCAGGTGATCCCGGTGACGTTCCGCGGCGAGCGCGGCAGCTATACCCTGGCGATGTTTCTGGACGACCAGCCGCCGCTGGCGGGAGGGCGCGAGCTGTGGGGGTTTCCGAAGAAGGCCGGCAAGCCCCGGCTGGAGGTGCATCAGGATACCTTGGTGGGCAGCCTGGATTTCGGTCCGGTCCGCGTCGCCACTGGCACCATGGGCTACAAGCACGAGACGCTGGATCAGTCTTCGCTGCAGGCCGGCCTGGCCGAGCCGAACTTCTTGTTGAAGATCATCCCGCACGTGGATGGCACGCCTCGGATCTGCGAGCTGGTGCGGTATCACACCACCAATGTCGTGATCAAGGGCGCGTGGAGTTCGCCGGGGGCGCTGGAGCTGCACCCGCACGCATTGGCGCCGGTTTCGGCGCTGCCGGTGCTGGAGGTCTTGTCGGCGCGGCATTTCATTTGCGATCTGACGCTGGATCTGGGGACGGTAGTGTTCGATTATCTGCAGCAATGACGGCATTTCGTCCGCCAGCATCAAAAAACGGCCCCGAAGGGGGCCGTTTTTCATCCACGCGTAGCGCTTCAGAACCAGAAGTAGCGCTGCAGCGCCGCGTCCAGGTTGGCGACGTCCGGCACGCCGACGCCGGTGGCCTGGTCGTAGCCGCGATGGGCGTTGTAGCCCCAGTTGTTGCCGGCGGTGATGTCGCGCAGCGGCGCGCCATGGCGGCTGGAGCCGTGGTAGGCGTGGCCGGTGGCCACCAGGCCATACAGCGAGAAGTTCAGCAGGCCCAGGCGTCCGCCCAGCGACTGGTTCAGCAGCGCGGCGATGCCGGCAAGCTGCGGCGCGACGAAGCTGGTGCCGCCGTTGTTGGTCTGGATCGAGAAGCCGGTCTTGCTGGAGGTGTAGTACACCACGTAGCCGGTTTCCGGGTCGCCGTTCATCGAGATGTCCGGCACGTTGCGGCCCTTGAAGTCGGCGGGCAGAGTGGCGACGACCTGGGGCGGATTCTGGCTGCTGTCCACCAGTTGCTGGCCGGCCGGGCTGTTCTGCATGCCGGGCAGCCAGTTCTGGTAGAACGGGCGGGCGATGAAGCTGCTGACGCCGCCGCCGTCGCCGACGGGGAAGATGCCGCAAGCCACCGGGTCTTTGCCCAGCGCCTTGCACAGGCCGCCCAGATAGTCCCAGCCCCAGGCGCGCTCGGTCGGAATCTTGACCTTCATTTCCTTGCCGTTGGGATGGAAGGTCAGCGTGGTCGGCACGGTAGTGGCGCCGGCTGCGGTGATGAACTGCTGGTTGGCGGGGCTATCCACCGACAGCACCTTGTTGTACTGCGGCAGCGGCGCGGCGCGGTTCACGTCGTAGGCGCCGGAGTCGCCGGAGGCGGCGAACATGGTCTGGCCTTGCAGCGCGGCCTGCAGGAACAGGTCGTGGTAAGTCTGCAGCACGTTGGCGCTCTTGCCGCCCACCGGATTGACCGCCTGGGCCTGCTGGTCGAACCATTCCCACTCGCCCCAGCTGACCGACAGCGTGTCGGCGGCGTTGGATTCGATCGCCTTGGCGAAGGCATCGACGAAGCCCTGGGTGGTGTTGGGCGCCTGGTAGACGATGATCTTGGCGTCCGGGGCGATGCCGCCGGATTGTTCGACGTCCAGCGTGGTTTCGCTGGAGCCGCCATCGTCGCTCGGCGCGCCGGGGCCGCCGTCGATGTCGACCACGGTGAGGCGGTTCGGATCGGTGTTCAGGCCGATCGAGCTCCAGTACTGGAAGGCGTCGGACGGCGTGAAGCTTGCCAGGGTGACGATGCCGATGGTGGCGCCCTTGCCGTGGATGCCCTTGTTGTAGAGCGGCGTGATGTTGTAGTGGCGCGCCAGGTCGGTGACGGTCCATTTGCCCGGCGCATTGCCGGTGGTCACGGCGCTGGCGCTCTTGTCCATGGATGCCTGCAGGTGGTTCGGCAACTGGCGCAGGTGCGGGCGGAAGTGCGGACGGCTGTCCAGGCCGATCACGGCCTGCACGTCGCTCAGGTCGACGCCGGGCGTCGAGGCGCGCACCGGGGCGGTGTAGCGGGCGGCGGCGCCCTGGACGACGGCCTTGTTCTGGAACACGTGCACCTCGGCGCCGAAGGCCTTTTGCACGGTGGCGGCCGGTCCGCTGACTTGCAGCAGGGTGCTGCCGACGCGCTTCACGCTCAGGCCGGCGGCTTGCAGGCGGGCGCTGACTTTGGCCACGCTGGCTTCGGACGGCGCGTAGCGGGCGCGGAATTCGGACGGGGTCAGGAACTGGTGGTAATTGGGGCTGGAAGGCGTGTGCACTTCCTGCAGATAGCGGGCGGCGGCATCACGGTCGCGCAGGCTCAGCGCGATGGTCACGGTCAGTTTTTGCGCCGGGGTGGCCTGCTCCACCTTGCCCAGATCTTGCGGGGCGGCGGCCATCGCGCCGGAGGCGGCGACGGCGGCCAGGGCGGCTGCCAGCATTTTCATTTTGAACGCCATGTTGTTTGCTCCTTGTGTAGATGCCGGGCCGCGTTTCTGTGGTGCGGCTCCGGTCCGGATGAGGTTTCCGGATATCCAATCGGAATAATTGGAGAGGCCAGTATAGGGAGCGGCTTCTGTGACGAGTTAAGCGTTTTTGTAACATTCTGTGTGGCCATTCCACCGATTTGTCATGCGGAGCCGGGCGGGAGAGGTCTGCAATAGCTAGCATTTGCAACTGAATTGGCCACGGCGGGGAGACGGAGCAGCGGGGGGCGGGACGACAGGGCCCATGCCTGCTGGAGCCAGCGACGCGCGCTTTGATTTTGATGGCTATCGATCAGCTTGTCCGCGCATGGTGAAGTACAATGGAAGAATAGTCTCGGACGATCCTGTTCCGTGGCTGGCGGCGGTGGCGAGACGATGTCAGATTGTCCGTGTAGTGCCGACTAAATGAGACACAAAGGAAGCGCTGCGGAGGATGCATGCTGATTGATCGTTTTGGCCGGGCCATCGAGTACCTGCGGCTGTCCGTCACCGACCGCTGCGACCTGCGCTGCAATTATTGCCTGCCCAAGGGCTTCAAGCATTTCGAGGAGCCGGACAACTGGCTGACCTTCGACGAGATCGAGCGGGTGGTGGCGGTGTTCGCCCGGCTAGGCACCCGCCGCGTGCGCTTGACCGGCGGCGAGCCGCTGCTGCGGCGCAATCTGCCGCAGCTGGCCGCGCGGCTGTCGGCCTTGCCCGGCCTGGAAGACTTGTCGCTGACCACCAACGGCACCCAATTGAGCCGCCACGCGGCGGCGCTCCGTGCCGCGGGCGTGCGGCGCATCAACCTGAGCCTGGATTCGCTGCGGCGCGACTGCGTGGCGGAGATCACCGGCAGCGACAGCCTGCCCAAGGTGCTGGAAGGCCTGATGGCGGCCAAGGAGGCGGGTTTCGCGCCGATCAAGATCAATATGGTGGCGATGCAAGGCGTCAATGAGCAGGACATCGAGGCGATGACCGCTTTCTGCATCGAGCACGGCTTCATCCTGCGCCTGATCGAGGCGATGCCGATGGGCGACACCGGCCGTTCCGCGCATTACCTGGATCTGCAGCCGGTGATGCGCCGCCTGTGCCAGGAGTTCGATCTGGTCGAGCAGGCCAAGAGCCTGGGCGGAGGGCCCGCCCGTTACTGGAGCAGCCGCGACGGCAGCTTCTCGCTGGGGATGATCACCCCGATCTCGCAGCACTTCTGCGCCACCTGCAACCGGGTGCGGCTGTCGGTGGACGGCACGCTGTACATGTGCCTGGGGCAGGAGGAAAAAATGGAGCTGCGCCCATTGCTGCGCGCCGGCATCGACGACGCCGGCCTGGAGGCGGCGCTGCGCGAGGCGATAGAGCTGAAGCCGGAGCGGCATGAATTCCGCGAGCAGCCGCAGAAGCTGGTCCGCTTCATGTCGATGACCGGCGGCTGAGGCCTCGAACCGGCTTCAACGCTCCAATATCGCCCGGCGGTGGCGCCGGAACACCCATTTCTCCCACATCAAATGCGTGTCCAGATCGAAGCTGCCGTGGATGTCCGCGCTAAGCAGGCGAAGCGTGCCGCCGTGCGGACGGGATTCCAGCACCCGGCCGTGCAGGCACAGGCTGAGCGCAGAGTCCGGGTTGGGATACAGCGACAGCAGCAGCGGCTGGCCCGGCGTCCATGGCTGGGTGTCCAGCCAGGCCACCGCGTTCAGCCCCAGGCGGCACGGCGTGCAGGACGGCCGGTCCGGGTGGCGTTCCAGCAACGAGACTTCCAGCGCCAGGTCCAGCTTGGCCTCCAGCCGCATCAGCACCGGATTGGTGTCGTCCGGCGTTTCGCCGGGCGCGGCCAGCACCCGCAACGCCAGCCGGGTTTCGCGCTGCAGCCGGGGCGGGTAGTCGCCCTCCAGCGGCTGCGCCAGAAAGGGCAGATCGGCGTCGAAGCTGACGGTGTCCAGCTCCAGCAATTCGAACGTTTGCTTGTCAGCCATCATCGTTGTTCAATGAAACAGCCGTAGGATGGCGTCCAGGCCGCCATGCTCGATGGCGATGTCGGCTTCGGCGCTGACGCGGGGCTTGGCATGGTAGGCGACGCCGGTTCCGGCCTCGCGCAGCATGGGCAGGTCGTTGGCGCCGTCGCCGACCGCGATCACCTGTTCGGGCCGCAGGCCCATCGCGTCGCGGGTGGCGATCAGCAGCCGCTTTTTCGCTTCGGCGTCGACGATGTCGCCCTGCACCCGGCCGGTGAGTTTGCCGTCGACGATTTCCAGCTGGTTGGCGTAGGCGTGGTCCAGGCTGTAATCGGCCTTGAGCCGGTCGGTGAAGTAGGTGAAGCCGCCGGAGACCAGCAGTGTCTTGATGCCGAGGCGCTGGCAGGCGGCCAGCAGATGTTCGGCGCCCGGATTCAGCTTAAGCCTCTCCTCATACACCTGGCGCAACGCCGCTTCCGGCAAGCCTTCCAGCAGCGCCACCCGTTCCCGCAGGGCTGCCGAGAAATCCAGCTCGCCGCGCATCGCGCGCTCGGTGATCTCCGCCACCTGGGGCTTGATGCCCTTGATGTCGGCGATCTCGTCTATGCACTCGATGTTGATCAGCGTGGAATCCATATCGGAAACCAGCAGGCGGAAATCGGCGAAGGCCTGGCCGTTGTCGATATAGGCGGCGTCGTAGCCGTGGGAGCGGCAGCGCTCCAGCACTGAGGGGCTTTGGTCCGGATTGGCGCCGCGCATCCGCACCACATCGATGTGTGGATGGTCCAGCTGCGGCGCTTCGGCCAGGCGGGCGATGTCGGAGAGATGCCGCGGGTCCGGCTGCGGGGCGAGTACGACCAGGGTTTTCTGAGTGCTCATTGTGCGATCGGGCGTCAAGACGATTGCTTTCATTATGCCACGTCTTGCGCCCGCCGCCGTCCTGCGCGCGGTTCCCGCTCAGTTGAGGCTGGCGGGGCAGCGGCCCGCGCACCAGCGCTTGAGCAGCGTGTCCAGCGACAGCAGCCCGGGGCCGAAGGACAGCAGCACCAGCAGCTGGGCGCCCCAGAAGTAGTGGAACTGGCGGGTGACGTCGTTCAAGCCGGGGTAGCTGATCACCGCCACCGCGTTGAGGATGAACAGGCCGGCGGCGGCGAAGCGCCCGCCCAGGCCCAGCGCCAGCAGCGCGGACAAGCCCAGCTCGCCGCAGGTTGCCATCACGGCGGCCACGGCGGGCGGCAGCAGCGGCACGTGATATTCGTCGGTGAACAGCGCCAGCGTGATGTCCCAGTCGTCTATCTTGGTCAGGCCGGAACGGAAGAAGACATCCAACAGCCACAGCCTGAGCAGCAGCAAGATCAGCGGCTGCAGTCGATCGGCGCTGCGGATCAGCAGCTGGTAGGCGGAGACCGCCGGTTTGGCGAGGGTATTCATTCGGTTTCACCTTGTCGGATATGGATGGAGGCCAGCAACGGCGGCTGGAACAAGCCGAGCAGCGCCGGCTGCAGGTCAAAATCGGCGTCGAACGCCTGGGCCGCTTCGATGGCTTCGGCCAGCGGGGCGCTGAACAGCGCCGCGTAGAAGGCGTGGCGGGCATCGTCCAGCGCCAGGGCTTTTACCTCGCCGCGGTCGCGGTAGATCAGCGCGTTTTCCGGCGGCAGCGCCAGCAGGCCGTCCAGCGGACCCTGTTCGCGGTGGGCGCGCCAAATGCTGAGCGCCGGGCTGCCGGCCCGGCACAGCGCGACGTCGGGCAGCGGCGCGAAGGCCAGCGCTTCCCATTGCTCCGGCGCGATGGCCGCCAGCGCGGAGGTGTCCAGCGGCTGGGCGTCTTCAGCGTAATAGCTGCGGTGGACCGCCCACTCCAGCCGCGCGACGTCGGCGAGGTAGGGCAGGTCGCGGCAATGCTCGAAGCCGGCGATGAAGTCGGCGAAGCTTGCGCCGTAGCGGTGCAGATTGCCGCTGTCCGAGGCGTGGCTCTTCACGTATTCGCGCGCCAGCGCGGTGAAGAAATCCTCGCCCACCAGCTCGCGGCAGACCGGATGGCTGTGTGCCAGCGCGTCGATCAGGCCGATGCGGTAGTTGTTGCGGTAGACCGCCAGCCCAGCGGGATTCAGATCCAGCGCGGCGGCGGATGCCTGCGCCGGATCGGCTATCGCTTCCAGCAGCGCGTGTTGCCAGTCATGCCAGTCCATCGCGGCCCTCCAGTATCGCCTGCGCCTTGGCGGCTTCGGCTTGCAGCGTGGCCAGCGGCGGGATGTCGAGATCCCACTCGATCAGCGTCGGACGCGGGCCGATGCGGCGGATCACTTCGCGGTAGAAGCGCCAGACTTCGTCATGCACCGCCTGGCTGTGGGTGTCCACCAGCATGCCCTCGCGCTCGCTGTAGCCGGCCAGGTGGATCTCGCCGATCGCGTCCAAAGGCAGGGCGGCCAGCACGGCGCCGGTGTCGGTGCCCAGGTTGACACGGTTGACGTACAGGTTGTTGATGTCCAGCAAAATGCCGCAGCCGGTGATGCGGACCAGTTCGGCCAGGAACTCGCCTTCGTTCATCTGGTTGCCGGGGAACTCGACGTAGCTGGACAGGTTCTCCAGCAGGATGGGACGGCCCAGCGCGTCCTGGGTCTCGGACACGTGGCCGGCCACCGCGTCCAGCGCCGCGCGGGTATACGGCATCGGCAACAGGTCGTTGACGTAGCGGTGCGGTGAGTGGTTGAACGACAGGTGCTCGGACACCGAAGCCGGACAGGCCTCGTCCACCAGCCGCCTAAGCGACGCCAGGTGGCCGCGGTCAGGGCGCGCGGCCGAGCCCAGGCCCAGGCCGACGCCGTGCAGCGACAGCGGCCAGCATTCGGCCACGCGGCGCAGCATGGCCAGCGGGGTGCCGCCGTCGAAGAAATTCTCGCTGTGCACTTCCACCCAGCCCAGCTCGGGTTGAAGCGCCAGGGCTTCGCGGTAGTGCGGCGCGCGCAGGCCGATGCCGCAAACGCCGGGAAGAGTGGTGAGGGACATGCTGGTGTTCCGGAAAAGGCGGCCCGCCGATGAGCGGGCCGCATGGGGGATTACTTGGTGCCGGGCTTGCCGCCCATTTTCTCGCAGCTGCCCTTGGCTACGTATTTCCAGTCAGCGGGGTCCTTGTCCACTTTGGCCTGGCCGGCGCAGGAGTGGGTGCCGGACGCGCAGTCGTTCTTGCCTGCCTGGGCGATGCCGTAGCATTTTTCTTTTTCCGCGGCGGCGGCCGGGGCGGCGCTCAGCGCGCCCATGGCGATGACGGCGCCCAGGGCGGATGCGATCAGTGCTTTGTTCTGCTTCATATGTGACTCCTTGCTTGAGTGTGCGCCGGACGGCTTCTGCCGTCCGGCCGGGGTATGGTAATCAAAGCGGCTGGAATTGCCAGCCGGATAAATCACATCGGTTTGGTTTGACCGCCCATCTTCTGGCAAGTGCCGGCGGGCACCAGCTTGAAGTCGGCAGGGTCGTTGTCCATCTTGGACTGGCCGGCGCAAGCGTGGGCATCGGTCTTGCAATCGTTCTGGCCGGCTTTGGCGACGCCGAAGCACTGGTCTTTGTCTGCGGCGGCGGCGGGGGCGCTGGCCAGCACGCCGAGGGCGATCACCGCGCCGAGCGCGGAGGCGATCAGAGTCTTGTTGCTGTTCATGGTTTCTCTCCTGGGTAGTGCGATTGTTGTCGATGGCGACGGATGCCTGGGTCCTGGTGGCGTATGGGCATCGCCGCACAATCATTGAGTCGCGATGCCTTTTCGTTTCTTACGCGAATGTTCAAAAAATTTTCGCGGAGCAGGATCGCCGCGCCGGAGGGCCGTCGTCCTCCACCCGGCGCGGATGTTTTCGTCGTTATAGTGCGGGTTTCCCGGATGGCATAGAACGGCGGCGCGGAATGGCCGATGAGCGGAGCCGCGGCAGGCGCATTTTCCCGACGGGAAGCGTTTGAGAGGAGGAGAGCTGGCGGCGCGGAAACGAAGATGCCCGGACATGCCGGGCATCGGGCTCATGCCCTTGATCAATGGCATGCGAGACAGGATGGGGGCGCGCTCAGCGGATATTCACCACCTTGTGGGTCTGCACCGACAGCCGCCATTGCGGATGCGCCATGCAGTAGGCGATGGCGGCACGGGTGTTGGCGGTCAGGTCCGGGCCGTCCATCGGCTGCAGATAGAAGGCGCCGAAGTCCAGATGGGCGACGGTTTCCGGCATCTGGGTCGCCTGCGGATAAACCAGCTTCAGTTCGTCGCCGGCGCGCTGCTTCAGCTCGGAACCTGCCTTGGGGCTGACGCAGATCCAATCCAGCCCGGCCGGCGCGGCGACGGTGCCGTTGGTTTCGACGGCGATCTCGAAGCCCTCGGCGTGCAGCGCGTCCACCAGTTCCGCGTCCAGCTGCAGCAGCGGCTCGCCGCCGGTGCAGACCACATAGGGCGCGCCGCCGGCGTCCTGCGGCCATTCGGCGGCGATGCGGGCGGCCAGCGCCGCCGCGCCGTCGAACTTGCCGCCATCCGGGCCGGCGCCGACGAAGTCGGTGTCGCAGAACTGGCAGACGGCCTTGGCGCGGTCTTCCTCGCGGCCCGACCACAGATTGCAGCCGGCGAAGCGGCAGAATACCGCCGCGCGGCCGGCCTGGCGGCCTTCGCCTTGCAGCGTGTAGAAGATTTCCTTGACGGTATAGGTAGTCACGACATTCTCTCGCAATCGATGGCGGCGGTCACAGCAAGGGCCAGCGCATGTCCTGGCGGAAATGCAGCGACACGCCGGCGTCGTCGCTTTCCATCAGGTCTATCCGGGACAGCTCCGGCACCAGCGGCGCCAGCTGGGCGTGGATCCATTCCGCCACCGCGGCGTTGTCGGCGCGGCGAAGGCCGGCCAGCTTGTCCAGCGGGTTGTGGTCGAGCTGGCGGTAAATGGGCTTGAAGCGGTCCTTGACGTCGCCGAAGTCCAGCAGCCAGCCCATGGCGCGGTCGATGCCGCCGGACAGCATCAGCCGGACCAGATAGCTGTGGCCGGTGTAATGGCCGTCGGCGTCGAAGGGCATCGCGCTTTCGAAGCGCTGCTCCTTCCAGATGCGGAACGTTTTGCCGTCGAACTGGCTGCCGGCGCTGTGCGTCTCGCGCACCTCCACCCAGGCGAGGCCGGGCACGGCGTCGCGCAGCTGTTGGTGCAGCCATTGGGCCAGCACCTCGCTGGTCGGGTTGTCCAGTCCGGGAATATCGTTCAGGTAGCGATGGTTGAGCCGGCCGTGGAGCGTGGCCCAGGCGCGCGCCAGATCATGCTGGCCGCTCAAGGCGGCGTCGGCGACGATGCGCACGCCGAAGCCGTGGCCATGCAGCCGCCCGCATTTATGGCCAGGCGGCACGTGGGGCAGATAATGGGCGGCCTCGAAGGATGAGTTGATCCAGCTGAGCGCGCGCGCGTCGTCCAGCATCACGCCGCGGTCCGGCGCGCCGCGCAGCTGGATGGCTGCGGGGTGGGGCAGGGTGTCGGCGATGTGGCGCGCCAGCGAAAGATCGTCGCTGGCGGCGAGCGCGGCGTTCAGATCCGTGTAGTCCAGCGGCGCCACGGCGGCCTGGACGGCTGCCTGCAGCGCGTCCTGGCTGGTGTTTTGGGCATCGCTGCGCACGCTCAGGCGGAAGCTGTGGCCATGCGGCCGCGCGGCTTGGCCGTGGTCGGCCGGCAGCCGCCGCGCCGCTTCGAAGCCGGCGACGGCAATCAGGTAACTGGCGTGCATTTCAGTGTCCTTGCGCTTCGGCCTGGCAGCGCTCCACCAGCGGATCCGGCATGCCGGCCTCGGCGAAACCGCGGGCGCGCAGTTCGCACGACGCGCAATGGCCGCAGGGCGGCACCTCGCCGTTGTAACAGGTGTGACTCCAGGCCAGGGCTTCCAGCGCGCCCACCTGTTGCGCCAGGGTCACAGTTTCGGCCTTGGACAGGTACATCAGCGGCGTGTGCAGCTCCACCCGGCTGTCCATGCCCAGCCGCAGCGCCACTTCCAGCGCCTTCAGCGTGTTCTCGCGGCAATCGGGATAGCCGGAGTAGTCGGTCTGAGCGACGCCGGTCACCAGGTGGCGCGCGCCGCGGGTATAGGCGAAGGCGGCGGCGAAGGTGAGGAAGACCAGATTGCGTCCGGGGACGAAGGTGTTGGGCAGCGCGTCGTCGTCGCGGACGCCTTCTTCAGGGGCGATGCCGGCATCGGTCAGCGCGTTGCCGCCGATGGCGGCGAAGGTGTCGATGGGCAGCACGGTCTGGCGCACGCAGGCAAGAGCGGCGATCTTGCGCGCGCAATCCAGCTCCACGCGGTGGCGTTGGCCGTAATCGAAGGTGACGGCCTCCACGTTGCCGGCGCCGAAACGGCGCAGCGCCCAGTAGAGACAGGTGGTCGAGTCCTGGCCGCCCGAGAGCACCACCAGGGCTTTTTCATCAGATGCTTGGTTCATATTCCGTCGAAAAACAGTCGAGGGTTTGTGACGGCGCGCCGGGATCGGTCTCACCCGCCGCGCAAACCGCTGATTTTAACCCACTATAGACCTGGCGGGGGAGGTGGATGGTCTGTGGCTGAAATATGACATGTGTGATATGTGCAACGGAAGGATTTTTTCTGATTGCGATCATGACATGTTCATGCAATTAATGATCTGTGCATGATGACTGTGCACTTTATAACTTTTCGTGATGTACAAAGCATCCTGACAATAAAGGGAAAACAATGGACAAGAGATTACCCATTGCGGCAGCGGCCCTGCTGCTCGCCTCATCCGCATTCGCCGGCGACCTGCAAGTCAGCCTGGGCCAGCCGGCAGTCAGCGCCGCCCAGGACGTGGACGTCACCGTCACCTACCGCAACACCGGCAAGGAGACCTTGCACGTTTACCGCTGGTACCTGCCGGGCAAGGAGCTGCAGGAACAGTTCCTGGCGGTGAACGTGAACGGCAAACAGGCTGAATACCTGGGGCCGCGCTACAAGCGCGTGGCACCGTCGCTGCGCGACACGGTTTCTTTGGCGCCTGGCGCGACGCTGAATGCCAAGGTGCGGGTATCGGATTATTACGACCTGTCCAAGGGCGGCCAGCTGAGCGTGCGCTTCGAGAGCAACAGCGGCAAGGTATTGAACCGCAGCCTGCCGGCCGGCGTCAGCGCCAAGTCGTCGGGCGCGGCGCAGCCGCAGGACGAGGCGATCGTTTCCAATGCGGTCAGCGGCTACAGCGGCGGCAAGGCCAGCCCGCTGCTGCAGCGTTCGCAGGCGGCCAAGCTGGAGTGGCAGGCGCTGGCCCGCACCGCGGTCAGCGGCGTGACCTACGCCGGCAACTGCTCGGTCACCCAGCAGAACCAGTCCAGGGACGGCGTCACCGCCGCCAGCGCGATGGCCGACGAGACCAACGCCTATCTGAAAGGCACGCCGTCCGGCACCCAGCGCTACACCACTTGGTTCGGCAAGTACAGCCAGGCCAACTGGAGCACCGCCAAGTCGCATTACGTGAACATCAAGGACGCGCTGGACACCAAGCCGATCAAGCTGGATTGCAGCTGCACCGATGGCGGCACCTATGCCTACGTCTATCCGTCGCAGCCTTACACCATCTATCTGTGCGGCGCCTTCTGGACCGCGCCGACCAAGGGCACCGACTCCAAGGGCGGCACGCTGGTGCATGAGCTGTCCCATTTCACCGTGGTGGCAGGCACCGACGATCACGTCTACGGCCAGGCCGGCGCCAAGAACCTGGCGAAGACCAATCCAGCCCAGGCGCTGAACAACGCGGACAACCACGAATACTTCGCGGAAAACACGCCTAACCAGCCTTGAGCCGGCTCTGCCGGGCAAGTCCGAACCCGCCCGCTTCGGCCGGCGGGTTTTTCATGGCCGTCTTGCATCTTTTCGTCATGATCCGCATGTCCGGCTAATGGGCTGGAATACGGTCGGAACGGGGCTTATTATGGAATGGCCTGGCGGACGGGGCGTTCGGGCCGCGTCCGCCAGGCCGGCCAAAGGCCGGGCTACCGTGTGCATGACCACCTGCAATGGCTTGGGGATGCGATGCCGTCGACGACCATCTTGCTGGTAGAGGATAGCGCCACCAACCGCTACTTCATCGAACAGTTCATCCAGAAGCTCGGCTATCTCTGCGTGTCGGCGAAGAACGGCGTGGAGGCGGTGGCGTACTGCCGGAGCCAGGTGCCGGATCTGGTGCTGATGGACGTCATCATGCCGGAGATGGATGGCTTGCAGGCCACGACCGAGTTGCGCAAGCTGTTCGGCGAGCACTGGGTGCCCATCATCTTCCTCACCAGCCTGAACGAGCTGGAAAGCGTGGTCTCAGGCCTGAAGGCCGGCGGCGACGATTATCTGGCCAAGCCCGTCAGCTTCGACCTGTTGACAGCCAAAATCCATGTTTTCCTGCGCATCGCCGAGATGCAGAACCAGATCAACCAGGATGCGATCCGGCTGGAGAAGTATTACCAGGAAAACGAGTTCGAGCAGCAACTGGCGCTGGAACTGATGGAGCGGCTGATCCGGCTGCGGACTTCCCGTCCGGACCATGTCTGGCAGTACCTGAGCCCCGCCGCAGGCTTCAACGGCGACCTGATCATCATCTGCCAGCCGCCGGGCGGCGGCGAACACATCATGCTGGCCGACTGCACCGGCCATGGTCTGACGGCCGCCATCAGCGCCTTGCCGGCGATCGATTGTTTCCATGAGATGACTGAGGCGGGATGCGAGATGCCGGCCATTGTCCGGGGCGTCAACCAGAAGCTGCACAAATTGCTGCCGAGCGGCCGTTTCGTCGCGGCCGCGCTGATAGCGATAGATTCCGCCGGCCGCCAGGCGCGCGTCTGGAACGGCGGCGTGCCCTGCGTGCTGCTGTTCAACGCGCGAGGAGAGGTCGAGGCGCGCTGCAAGTCCGAGCATCCTCCGCTTGGCGTGCTGCCGGCTGATGCTTTGGATGACAGCATGCAGACGCTGGCCTGGCAGCCGTCCCAGACGCTGGTGGTCAGCTCGGACGGCATCACCGAGGCCAAAAACGGCCAGGGCGCAATGTTCGGCTTGCCCGGCGTCGAGGAGGCGGTCCGCCGCGGCTGGCCGGACCGGATCGGGGATACGGTGCTGGAGGCCGTCAAGGCGCACAGGCAGGGCGGCGCGGCCAGCGACGACGTCTCTTTGCTGGTGATCCGCCACCCGGATGGCGGGCCGTCTTCCCGTTGACGCGCTCGGCGGCTAAGAACCGCTAACAAGGCCTCTGACGCTGCGTTGCGTCGATTGGCCGTACTGCTTGTACGGTCTGCGTCCGCGCGCCTTGCCCCAGGTATGCCACGAAGTTTTGTTAGCGGCTTTGAGTCCAATCGTCTCCGATCAAGCCTTGTCCAATGCCTGGGCCGGGACGCGCCGGCGCGGACGGCGCAAGCCGCAAATCGTAAGGCGCGGGCTGGGGCGCTAAACCGCGCAGACGCGCCCGCGGCCAGTCCGCTTGGCCAGGTACAGCTGGTCGTCGGCCAGGCGGAGCAGGCGTTCGCCGTCTTCCCCGGCATCCGGTTCGATCACGGCCACCCCCTGGCTCAGCGTGACGCAGACGTCGACGCTTGAGGCCGGATGCTGGATGTGCAGGGCCCGCACCGCCGCGTCTATCTTGATGGCTACCGTCACCGCGCCGGCCAGCGTGGTTTCCGGCAGCAGACAGACAAATTCCTCTCCGCCGTAGCGCGCGGCCAGGTCGTAGGGGCGGCGCATCTGATCCTGGATCGCCGACGCCACCTGGCGCAGGCATTCGTCGCCGGCGTGGTGGCCGCAGCTGTCGTTGTATTTCTTGAACAGGTCGACGTCGGACAGGATCAGCGCCAGCGTGCTGCGCGCGCGCTGGCAGTGGCGCCAGGCCTTGTCGAGGCGCTCGTCGAAATTCCTGCGGTTGGCGATGCCGGTCAAACCGTCGTGATAGGCCAGCACGCGCAACTGGTCGGCCTGGAATTTCAGCGTCAGGTGGGCGTTGACGCGGTTGAGCAGGGTGATGGGGGTGACGGGCTTGCTGACGAAATCGGCGGCGCCGGCCTCCCAGCATTCCAGCTCCTGTTGCGGGCTTTGCAGCCCGGTGACGAAGATGACGGGAATATCATGGGTGGCCGGATCCTGTTTCAGGCGCCGGCATACGTCCATGCCGTTGAGGCCGGGCATTTCCACGTCCAGCAGCAGCATGTCCGGCGGCGTGGCCCGGCAGAATTCCAGCGCCTGCTCGCCGTTGGTGGCCATGAAGACATCGTGCCGTTCGCGCAGTATCTGATGCGCGACCACGATATTGGCCGGCTGGTCGTCGACGACCAGTATCCGGCCGCGCCGGCCGGCGGCAGGCCGGGCAAGGCCTGGGATGTCTTGGTTCATGGCTGTGGCGCTTTCTGCTGCCGCATGTCCTCGCACAGGCGGACGGCAGCCGTGAAGTTCATCTGCATGATCGCCTGGTTGAGCCGGTCGAACTCGCCGGGCCGGGCGCGGCCATGGCGTTGCCGGAGCGAGGCGAACAGCTGTATCGCCTCGACATTGGCTTCGCGCAGCAGCTGGGCCAGTCTGGCGAGGCCCTCGACCAGTTCGAGGCTCGGGTCCTGGCCATCAGGATGCTGCGGCGCGTTGAGGCGCGACGAGTTTTCCAGCTCCGCCGCCAATTGCCTGGCGGCCTGTTCGGCTTGCCCGGCTTCCCGTTCCAGGTCGGCGTAGTCAGCGGGCCAATCCTGCTTGGCGGACCGCAGCGCTTTTTCTTCCAGAGCGGACGTCGCCGCCAGGGTTTCCGCGCCGATGGTGGCTGCCAGTCCTTTCAGTGTATGCAGAAACTGTATGCCTTGCTCGCGCTGCCGGAGGCGGCGCGCTTGCTGCAATCCATCCCGCAGCGCGCGGCTTTCCTCGCAGAAACTGAGCAGGGTGTGGCGGTAGATTTCCAGATTGCCGCCGAAGCGAACGATGGCGGCTTCGCTGTTCAGCAGCCGGCCGGCGACGGCAGCGGCCGGAGGGCGGCTTTCCGGAGCGGCCTGGCCGCGGGCGTGGTGCAGGATGACGCCGACCAGCTGGGCCAGGTCGAAGGGTTTGCCGACATGGTCGTTCATGCCGGATGCCAGCGCGGCTTCGCGATCCGCCGGCATCACGTTGGCGGTCATGGCGACGATGGGCAGCGCCTCGGACGGGAAATCCTGCCGCAGAAGCCGGGTGACGGCATAGCCGTCCATGTCCGGCATCTGGATGTCCATCAATACCAGATTGTAAGGCGCGGGGGCGTTGCGAACCGCGTCCAGCGCCGCCATGCCGCAGTCGGCCACATCGATTTCGGCGCCTTCGCTGCCCAGCAGCTCGCGGGCGACTTGCTGGTTGGTCAGGTTGTCCTCCACCAGCAGCAGCCGCAACCCGCTCAGCCGCATTTGCCGGGGCGCGTCCGGAGGCGGGAGGCTTTCGCGGCGGCCATTGCCCGCCCGGGCGTCGGCGACGGCGTCGAACAGCATGGAGGCGGTGAGGGGCTTGACCAGCAGGCTGTCGAACATGTCTGGAGACTGGCTTCGCCGCTGCTCGAGCAGCTCGCGGCCATAAGCGGTGACCAGCACGATCACCGAGGCGCGCGCGCGGCTTTCCAGCTGGCGCAGCCGGCTGCAGGTTTCCCAGCCGTCCAGTCCCGGCATGCGCCAGTCCACCAGGATAACGTCATAGTCTTTCGGGCGGGGCCGCTCCATCAGGGCCAGCGCCTCCTCGCCGCTGGCCGCGGTATCCACTTGCCAGCCAAAGGCGCGCAACAGGCCGCTCTGGGTTTGGCGGGCGTTGTCGTTGTCGTCTATCACCAGGCAGCTGAGATCGCGCAGCGAGACGACGTCGACCGCCGGTTTCGGCGCTTCGGCCGTTTCGCAATCGATCTCGAAGCGGAACAGGCTGCCTTTTCCCGCTTCGCTTTCCACGCTCAGCTGGCCGCCCATCAGCGTCACCAGCCGTTGGCTGATGGCCAGGCCCAGGCCGGAGCCGCCGTAGCGGCGCGCGGTCGAGGCTTCTGCCTGGGAAAAGCCCTCGAAGATGCGTTGCAGATGTTCGGGCGCGATGCCGATGCCGGTGTCGCGCACCGAGAAGGCGATGCGCAGCTTGTCCTGTTTCCGGCCAAGCAGCCGCGCGGCCATCACCACTTCGCCGCGTTCGGTGAACTTGATCGCGTTGCCGGACAGGTTGATCAGGATTTGCTGCAGCCGCAGCGCGTCGGCGGAGATCCAGTCGGGCAGCTCGGGGTCGATGTCGAACAGCACTTCCACGTCCTTGTCGCCGACATTGGCGGACATGATCACGCCGACGTCGCGCAACAGTTTGTCGACGCTGAACGGATGGGGGGCCAGCGTCAGCTTGCCGACCTCCACCCGGGAGAAGTCCAGGATGTCGTTGAGTATGCCCAGCAGGGTGCGGGCGGCCGAGGCGGCCTTGTCGGCGTAGTCGGCCTGGCGCGGATTCAGGCCGGTCTGCTGGATCAGCTGCAGCATGCCCAGGATGGCGTTCATCGGCGTGCGGATTTCGTGGCTCATATTGGCCAGGAACTCCGACTTGGCGCGGTTGGCGCTGTCCGCCGCGGCTTTGGCCTGGCTCAGCCACGCTTCGCGTTCGCGCTCCAGCGTGACGTCGCGATTGATGCCGGCCACCCGGATCGCCTTGCCGCCTGAGCCGTATTCGACCCGGGCCGCGGCCTGCAGGTGGCGGGTTTCGCCGTCCTGCCGCAGGATGCGGAAGTCGGCGTTGTAGACGTCGGAGCCTTCCAGCGCGCGCTGCAGCTGGTGTTCCGCCTGTTCGACGTCGTCGGGATGGACCCGGCCGCGCCAGTGGTTGTAGTAGAGGCCGAAGTCGCGGAATGATCGGGGCAGGTCGTAGATCTCGAACATGCGGTCGTTCCATTCCAGCATGTCGCTGTCTATCGTCCAGCTCCAGATGCCGAGTTCGGCTACCTCCGCCGCCTTGACCAGCTGGTCGCGCGCCAGTTCCAGCTGGCGGCGGTCCTGTTCGCGCTGGGTGATGTCCGCGGCGATGACGAGATAGCCGGTGACGAGGCCATCGTCGTTTTCCAGCGCCGATACGGTCAGCAGCACCGGCAGGGTGCCGCCGTTGCGGCGGACGTAGGTCCATTGGCTTTCGTCAGGGCCCAGCCGGGACGGAGCGATGATGGCGTCGAGTCCGGGCTCGATCTCCTGGCCCAGGCGCTCGCCGATCAGACGCGTGCGCTCTGCCAGTTCGCGCGGATCATGGAAGCGGGTCAGGGATTCGCGTCCTATCATGTCGGCGGCGGCGTAGCCCAGCATGCGTTCGGCGGCGGGGTTGAACAGAGTGATCACGCCATCCTGGTCGGTGGCGATGATGGCGTAGCCGGCATTGGCGAGGATGGCGTTTTGCAGCGCGGAGAATACCCGGATCTGCGCGGTGCGCTGTTCCACTTGCCTCTCCAGCCAGGCATTCATTTCGAGGATGCGCCGCTCGTTCGCCACCTGTTCGGTGATGTCGCGGATGATCAGAGCGACGCCGCCCTGCCGGCCGGCGGTCAGCACCGGCGAGACGGTGACGGCGGCATCCAGCCGCCTGCCCTCCCGGTCGTGGAGGAAGCAGATCAGCTCCAGCGGCGTCAACTCCCGCGGCTCGACGCTCCGGAAGGATAGCGCGCGGCTGTCCGCCGAGGGCAGCTGGATGAAGTTTTCCAGCGGTTTGCCCAGCGTTTCCCGCGCCGGGTAGCCCAGCATTTTTTCCGCGCCCAGGTTCCAGCTGGCGATGCGGCCTTCGGTGGAGCAGCCGATGATGGCGTCGTGCGAGCTTTCCACGATGGCGGCCAGCTCAGCCTGGCGGGCGCTGGCTTGCCGGTATTTGCGCCGGTAGACCGCCAGCACCATGGCGATCAGCAAAAATACGCCCAGCGCGCTGCCCAGCGCGGACAGGCGGGCGGTTTGGGCCAGCTTGGCGACTGCCTGATCCGGCAGCGCGGCGTAAATGCGGCAGTAGTGTTCCGGCGCGGCTGGATCGAAGGGGATGTCCAGCCAGCGGGCGTAGGCGGTGCCGTGGGGCGAGGCATAGGCTTGCAGGCCATCCGGCTGGTCGGCCCTGGCTGGAGTCGGCCGGAAGTCGTCCTGCCAGCGCCAGCGCTGGCCATGCTCGAAGCCGAACGTGCGCTGAGGGTCGGGCTGCAGCAGATAGTCGCCGTCGCGGTTGGTCAGGTAGATGCGCAGCTCCACCGGAATGTTTTTCAGGAGCGACTGCAGCAGCCGGCTGGCATTGTAATTGAGGATCACAATGCCGAACATGCGTCCCTGCTCGTTGAATATCGGGGTGGCCACGCGCAGCGTCGGGAGCAGCGCGGCATCGGGTTGCGGATGCGGAGAATGGCGCCGGCCCGCCGTGATGTCGGAAAAATAGACTTGTCCCCGCGCCAGCTTGGCTGTGGCTTGCATGTAATCGCTGCCGCCATGCGTGCGCAGCGTTTGGGCGGATACGATTTGCGCCTGGCCGCCGGGGCCGCGCTCGGCCCGCACCAGTTCCCGGCCGTTGTCCGCCACGCCGATGAAGCGAATGGCGGTCAGGTCGGGGTTGGCGTCGAGGAAGGAGGCGAATATGGTGCCCAGTTGCCGCCTCCAGGTTTCATCGCGGGTGTTTTTCCGGCGGTCCTGGCCCTGCTTGGACGCGGCGCGGACGATGCCGGACACCGGTGGCGTGTTGCCGAGAAACAGCGCGTCGCGGCGCAGCTGGTCGAACTGCTGCCGCAGGATGTCGTTGCGGGTATGGGTGACGTAGCCCAGGCGGATCTGGTAGGCGCTCAGCAGCTGTTGGCGTTGGTGCAGGCCCGCCTGGAACGCCACCACCGCGGCGACGGCCGCCACCATGCACAGGAAGGCGACGATCAGCCGCAATTCCTGTTTCAGCCAGCCGGACAGACGCGGAATCCGAGACACGGGCAGCTCCTGCGAGTAAGGAGGGGCGGATCGGCGATACCGTTTTCGATTATAGGTAGAGCCGGCGCGCATTTGAATTGCATTTCATGCGAAGGCGCGAGGCCGGCCGATTGCCGCGGGGGCGGCCGGGCGGAGCGGGCAAAAGGGGAGCGCTTCGCCGGCGGGGGGCATTCGATAAAACGCCCGGGACGCGTTGGCGCGGCCGGGCGTTGGCGCATCCCCTGCCGGGGAAAAAGCGGCCCCGCAGCGGGGCCGTCGTGGATCAGCGCAGTTCTTTCCACAGGAATGCGTATTCCATCGCCGCGATGCGGGCTTCCTCATCGTGGCTGGCGGCGGCGCCGTGACCGCCTTCGGTGCGCTCGTAATAGCGGACATCGGCGCCCATCGCCTTCATCGCCGCGTACATCTTGCGGGCGTGGCCGGGATGGACGCGGTCGTCCAGCGTGGAGGTGGCGAACAGCGTGGCCGGGTACTTGGCGCCGGGCCGGATGTTCTGGTACGGCGAATAGCGCTGGATGTAGGCCCAGTCTGTCGGCTGGTCCGGGTTGCCGTATTCGTCCATCCAGCTGGCGCCGGCCAAGAGCTTGTTGAAGCGCCGCATGTCCAGCAGCGGCACCTGGCAGACCACGGCGTGGAACAGCTGCGGGTACTTGGTCAGCATCACGCCCATCAGCAGGCCGCCGTTGCTGCCGCCCTTGATGCCGAGATGGCGGGCGTCGGCGATGCCGCGCCGGGCCAGATCCCTGGCGATGGACGCGAAGTCGTCGTAGGCTTTCTGGCGTTTGTGCTTCAACGCCGCCTCGTGCCAGGCCGGGCCGTATTCGCCGCCGCCGCGGATATTGCCCAGCACGTAGACGCCGCCTCGCTCCAGCCAGGCCTTGCCCAATGTGCCGCTGTAATAGGGCGTCAGCGACACTTCGAAGCCGCCGTAGCCGTACAGCAGCGTCGGGTTCTTGCCGTTCAGCTTCACGTCCTTGCGCGCCACCACGAAGTAGGGCACGCGGGTGCCGTCGTCGGAGCGGGCGAAGAACTGCTGGATGCGATAGGGCTTGGCGTCGAAGAAGGCGGGCTGCTGTTTCAGCGGCTCGCGCGCGTCGCTGCCGGCGTGGGCCAGCGACAGCGAGGTCGGCGTCAGGAAGTCGGTGAAGGTGAAGAAGTAGTCGTCGGAGTCGTCGCTGTCCACCGCGCTGACGCTGATGCTGCCGTAGCCGGGCGCGCCCACCGGGCGCGACTGCCATTTGCCGTCCACCACTTTCCATTCGACCAGCCGGCTCTTGACGTTGTCGAGCACGGTCAGGATCAGCGCGTCGCGGGTGCCGGCGCTGCCGCCCAGCGAGGTGGTGGCGCTGGGCTGGAACAGGGCGGCGACGTCGCGCTTGCCCTGCAGGTAGTCGCTTGCCTTGATGGCCAGCAGGCTGCCGGCCTTCCATTCATGGCCGCCGACATTCCAGTCCTGACGCGGCCGCAGCAGCAGCCAGGGGCCATGGAAGGACGCTTCGACGTGGCCGGGCTTGTCCAGCTTCAGCCACTTGCCGTCCTGTTTCAGGTAGGTGTCGCTGGAGAAGAAGCTGGTGCCTTGGCTGATCACGTCATAATGATGGCCGGCGGTGTCGATGCCGTCGGCGTTGACCGAGATGTCGGTCTGCTTGCCCTCGAACAGCGTCGCGGCGGCGGCCAGCGGCTGGCCGCGCTTCCATTCCTTGACGATGCGGGGATAGCCGGAATCGGTCAGCGAGCCTTTGCCGAAGTCGGTGGCGACGTACAGCGTGTCGCGGTCGGCCCAGTTGACCTCGCTCTTGGCTTCCGGCACCACGAAGCCGTCGGCGAGGAAGCGTTTGGCCGGCAGGTCGAATTCGCGCACCACCGCGGCGTCGCCGCCGCCGCGGCTCAGCCGGATCAGGCAGCGGTCCTGCTTGGGCTTGACGCAGTCCGCGCCTTGCCACACCCAGTTTTCCTTTTCATCCTTCGCCAGCTTGTCCAGGTCCAGCACCATCTCCCAGGCCGGATCGGCCTTGCGGTATTCGTCCAGCGTGGCGCTGCGCCACAGGCCTCGCGGGTGCTGGGCATCGCGCCAGAAGTTGTAGTAGCGGTCGCCTATCTTTTCGATGGAGGGAATGCGCGCGCTGGAGTCGAGGACGGCCAGAATGTCCCGCTTCAACTGCGGGAAGCTTTTCCAGCCCTCGGTTTCCTTGACGGTGAGCGCGTTCTGCTGATGCACCCATTGCAGCGCATCCTTGCCCTGGATGTTTTCCAGCCACAGGTAGGGGTCCTGCGCGGCGGCATGGCCCTGCGCCGCCAACAGCAGAGCCGCGGACGCGAGCAGTCTGGTCTTCATGATGTTCTCCTAAGTGCGGAGCCCTTGCCGCCGGCGCGGTTGGCGTGCAGGGCGCCCTGTTGTCGCGGCGCGCCGGTCGGGCGGCGGCCAGTTCCAGACTGTATCGCGTTTCAAATCCTTTTGTCATCGGCGCGGGACGCCGGTTTCCCTTTCTGATTGAGGCGTCTGGGTTCGGCTGCCGCGGGTTTCAGGCTTTTCCCGCCCATATCGTCGGCCTGCGGCCTGCCCATGGCAGGCCGCGCTCCAGCTGGCCTGCCATCCGGAACAGCGCGTCCTCCCGTCCGGCCGGCGCGACGAACTGCATGCCGACCGGCAAGCCGGACGCCGCATCCTGGAACAGCGGCACCGACATGGCCGGCGCGCCGGCGGCGTTGAAGACCGGGGTGAACGGCGAGCCGCCCATCACGCGCTCGGTCCACTGGTGGCCGTCCATCGTTTCCGCGCCGGCCGCATAGCTGCCGATGGGCGGCGCCAGATCGGGCAGGGTCGGCGTCAGCAGCAGATCGTAGCGCGAGAAGAAGGCGGCGACGCTGCGGGTGACGACGTTGCGCAGATCCAGCGCCCGCACGATCTCGATGCCGCGTATCCCGTGTCCGGTCCGGTAGACGGCGAGCGTCTGCGGCTCCAGCGTGGACAGATCGATCTTGCGCCCGGTGGCTGCCGCCATGTCGTCGATCCAGGCGGCGATGTTGGCGGCCCACAGCACCGAGCTGGCGCGGACGAAGGCGTCCCAGCTGCAGCCCAAGGGAAGTTCCGCCTCTTCCACGACATGGCCTAGCGACTCGCATAGCCGCATGGCGGCTTCCAGATGCCCGACGATGGCCGTCGCCGTGCGCTGGCCGCCCCAGGCTTGCGGCATCACGCCTATCTTCAGCCTGCCGGGTTCTATGCCGACCTGCGCAAGATAGCTGCCGTCTGGTTCCTCTATGCAAAAGGGCTGGCCGGCGTCCGCGCCGCGCGCGGCGTCGAGCAGCGCGGCGCTGTCGCGCACCGAACGGCTGACGCCCAGTTGCGCGGCCAGGCCGTGGATGGCCTCGTCGAGAATCGGGCCGTTGGATACGCGGCCGCGCGTCGGCTTCAGTCCGAATGCGCCGGAGGCGGCGGACGGGATGCGGATGGAGCCGGCCGCGTCGGTCGCATGGGCCATCGGCACGATGCCGGCGGCTACCGCTGCCGCCGCGCCGCCGCTGGAGCCGCCCGCGCCGCGAGCCGGATTCCAGGGATTGCGGGTCGGGCCGCAGAGCGCGGATTCGGTGGTGCCGCTCCAGGCGAACTCGGGCGTGGTGGTTCGTCCCAGCGTCGCCAGTCCCGCTTCGCGGAAGCGCCGCATCAGGATGGAGTCGGCCGCGGCGGTGAAGCCTTGCGCCAGCCGGCTGCCGAATTCTATCTTCCTGCCAGCCATGGTCACGCCGACATCCTTGATCAGGAAGGGCACGCCGGCGAGCGGCGAGCCGCGCTCCAGCGCCGGGGCGATGCCCGACAGTTCGGGTTGCCAGGTTTCGATGACCGCGTTGATTTGAGGGTTGACCGCCGCGCACGCCCGCAGCGCCGCATCGGCGAGCTCCTGCGGGCTGACTTCGCCCCGCGCGACCAGATTGCCCAGTCCCACCGCGTCATATTGCGCATATTCCGAAAGCTTCATCGCTGATTCCCATGGAGGATGCCCCGGCTCGACATGAGCCGGAGATTGGTGATACCGTTCGGTATCATTGCATGGGCATGATGATACCGATCGGTATCGTCGTCAAGACGGATGGAAAAATGAACAAGCGAAAAGCGGGCGAGTCTTCGGCCGCGCCGCGGGAGCGCCTCCTCGAGGCGGCAGGCGAACTGTTTTACAACGATGGCATCCGGGCGACCGGCGTCGAGGCGATCGCCGCCCGGGCGAATACCACCAAGATGGCGCTGTACCGCCATTTCCAGTCGAAAGACGCGCTGTTGGCGGAATGGCTGCGCCAGGTGATCGCCAGCTACTGGCGCACGTTCGACGCCATAGCGGCCGAGCATGCCGGGGATCCGCGCGCGCAGATTCTGGGGTGGGCGGCTTTCTTCGCCGACGACGCCGGCGCCTGGTCGCACCGCGGCTGTCCGTTCATCAATTCGATCGCGGAGCTGCCGGACAGAGAGCACGTCGGCCGCAAACTGATAGCGGAATACAAGCAAGGCCAGTGGCGGCGGCTGGCGGGCTTGTGCCGGGCCGCCGGCCTCGCGTCGCCCGAGGATACGGCGAGCGAACTGATGCTGGTGTTCGAGGGCGCGCAGGTCGCCGCGCAGAACCAGTCCATCGTTGATGCCGGCACGCTCGCGCTGCGGATCGCCAGCGCCATTGTCGAACGGCAGGCGAAGGCGTCGACCGGCTGAGCCGCCGTGAAAAAGCCCCGCGGCGGGCGGGGCTTGGCCGGGAGCTTACAGCGCCGGGTAGTCGGTATAGCCTTCCGCGCCGCCGCCGTAGAAGCTGTCCGGCTTGGGCGGATTCAGCGGGGCGTTGCGCTTCAGCCGCTCCACCAGGTCCGGGTTGGCGATATAGCTGCGGCCGAAGGCGGCGGCGTCGATATAGCCTTTCCTCAGCAGCGTTTCGGCCTTTTCCGCGGTGTAGCCGCCGGCGCCGATTATCACCCCCGGATAGCGCTGGCGCAGCTCGGCGCGGAAGCCGTCGTCCAACACCGGGCCGCCGGCCCAGTCGGGCTCGGAGATGTGCAGGAAAGCCAGCTTGCGCTTGGCCAGCTGCTCGGCCAGGTACAGCGCCATCTCCAGCTGGTCGGTGTTGGTGACGCCGTTGAAGATGCCCAGCGGCGAGATGCGGATGCCGACGTGATCGGCGTCCCACTCGGCCACCACCGCGTCCACCACTTCCAGCAGGAAGCGGGCGCGGTTTTCCACGCTGCCGCCGTACTGGTCGGCGCGGACGTTGGCTTGCGGCGACAGGAACTGGTCGATCAGATAGCCGTGGGCGCCGTGGATTTCCACCAGGTCGAAGCCGGCGCGGCGCGCGTTGTCTGTGGCGCGGCGGTAGTCCTCGATGATGTCCTCGATTTCCTCGATTTCCAGCGCGCGCGGGGTGTCGCATTGCTCGCGCACCAAGCTGCCGTCGGCGGCGCGGATATTGGTGCGGCTGTCGGCCTGGATGGCGGAGGGGCCGACCGGCGCGTCGCCGTTAGGCTGCAGCGAGCGGTGCGAGATGCGGCCGGTGTGCCACAGTTGCAGCGCGATCTTGCCGCCGTCCTGATGCACGGCGTCGGTCACTTCGCTCCAGGCGCGGACCTGTTCCTCGCTGTAGATGCCGGGCGCGCCGGCATAGCCCTTGGCGGTGGGCGAGATGTGGGTGCCCTCGGCCACGATCAGGCCGGCGCTGGCGCGCTGGCGATAGTATTCCTTGGCCAGCGGGCCGGGCACGTCGCCCGGTTCGATGTTGCGCAGGCGGGTCAGCGGGGCCATCGCCACGCGGTTGGCCAGGGCGACGGCGCCCATTTGCAGCGGGGTCAGCAGTTTGTCGGCGTGCATATCGGTTTCCTTGGAGGAGTGGTCGGAGTTACTGCTCGAAGCCAAAACCCTGGGCGCGCGCGACGGGCGCGACCTTGGGGAAGTAAACCTGGCGGTAGTAGCGCGCGGTGTTGGCGGTCCAGGGCTCGCCGTCGGCGCGGCCGATGTCCTGCCAGTGGCGGCGCAGGGTGTCGTCGTAGGCGGCGATGTGGCCGGCCAGCTCAGCGGCCTGGTAGCTTTCGCGATGGACGAAGCTCGAGCGCGGCAGGCGGGGTTTCTGTTCGGCGTCATCCTGAACGTGGCCTATCACCAGGCCAACCAGCGGGAAGGTCAGTTCCGGCAGATCCAGCAGGTCTATCATCGCCTGCGGATCGCGGCGGATGCCGCCGATCGGCACCACGCCCAGACCGGCGGCGTGCGAGGCGGTGATCATGTTGCCCAGCGCGATGCCGGCATCCACCGAGCCGACGGCGAAGGCTTCCACGCTGTCGTGTATCACCTGCTTTTCGCCGGCCATCTCCACGCCGAGATGGGTTTTGTGGAAGTCCATCACCACAGCGACGAACACCGGCGCCTGCGCGATCCACGGTTGTCCGCCGGCGATTTCGGCGATGCGCCGGCGGCGTTCGGCGTCCTGCACCACCACCAGCGAGACCTGCTGGCCGTTGATCGAGGTGGGGCCTTTCCAGGCGGCGTCCAGCACGGCGTCCAGCAGTTCCGGGGCGACGGGCTTGTCCTGATAGCTGCGCACGCTGCGATGGCTGTGCATCAGTTGCAAGGTTTCGTTCATGATTCGCTCCATTTCAATTAAATGAGTAGACCAGTCGTCTAGTATTGGTTTCAAGAAAACCCGCCGGCTGCGGCGGGGGGCTCTCTTTATCGTTTACAGCTGGCGTTGTCAGGCTGCGGCAGCATGGTTTCCGTCAAGCGGTAGGCGTTGTGCATGGGCTGGTCGGAGCGCTGCACCTTGTACAGCAGCGCGCTGCCCACCCACAGGCTGTACAGGCTGGCGGCCAACTCGTCGGCTTCCAGATAGGTGCACAGGCTGCCTTCGGCCTGGCCGCGGCGTATGGCGTCGGCCAGGCGGGAAATCAGCCGGCCCATGCCTTCGGCCAGCATTTCGCGCATCGGCTCGGACAGGTCGGACACTTCCGCCGCCAGTTTCACCGCCAGGCAGGTATGGCTCTGTTCGGTGCAGCGGTGGGTGTCCAGCCAGCCCTGGAAATAGCGGATCAGGCAGTCGCGGGCGTTGCCGGACTCGGGCCGCAGCAGCACCACCAGTCTTTCGTCGTAACTCAGGAAGTAGCGGCGCAGCATTTCGACGCCGTAGCCTTCCTTGGACGGAAAGTAATGGTAGAACGACCCCTTGGGCACGCCGGCGGTGGAGAGGATCTCCGCCAGCCCGACGGCTGCGAAGCCTTTGCCGAGGATGATTTCCTCGCCGGTGGCCAGCAGGTGCTCGCGGGTGTCGGCTGAATGATTGGCTCGTGACATGCGCTGAATACTACTAGACCAGTCGTCTAGTTTCAAGAAAATTATCCGCAGCCTCTCAAACCGTTGTCGTTTTCATTCCACAGCGGCGCGGCTTGACTGAGCCGGATGCCCATCCTACAACCAGCTCAGCGCGTCGCCGCCAAGCGGCCGATCCGGTCGGACGACCGGGCGGAGGCGCATTGCGAAAGGAGCGGGCGATGGACGAAAAGAATGCAACGGATCAAGAAGGCGCGCCGGATGCAGGCCGCCGCGAGGCCTTGGGCTGTCTGGCCGCCTGGTCCGGCGCGGCGCTGGTGTGGACCATGGCGGGCGGCGTGCCGCGGGCGCAGGCCGCCGAAGAGATGGGCGCCGGCGAGAGCGGCTTGAGTTTCGTGCAGATCAGCGACACCCACCTCGGCTTCCACCGCGAGGCCAATCCCGACGTGCAGGGCAGCCTGCGCCGCGCGATCGCCGACATCAATGCCTTGCAGCGGGCGCCGGCCTTCGCCGTGCACACCGGCGACGTCAGCCACCTGTCCAAGCCGGAGGAGTTCGACCTGGGCCGGCAGATGTTCAAGGAGATCCGCGTCGACCGCGTCCACACCATTCCCGGCGAGCATGACGCGCTGGACGACGGCGTGTCCGGCTATCTGAAGTTCTTCGACCACGACGGCAAGGGCAAGGCCTGGTACAGCTTCGACCAGGGCGGCGTCCACTTCGTCGCGCTCAACAATGTACTGAACTTCTCCACCGGCCGGCTGGCGGCGCTGGGCGACGAGCAACTGGCCTGGCTGAAGCGCGATCTGGCCGGGCTGTCCCGTTCCACGCCCATCATCGTGCTGGCCCATATTCCCTTGTGGACGGTGTACGAGCCGTGGGGCTGGGGCACCGCCGACGCCGACCGGGTGATGGCGTTGCTGCGGCCGTTCGGCTCGGTGACGGTGTTGAACGGCCATATTCATCAGGTGATGCAGAAAGTGGAGGGGCATGTCGCCTTCCACACCGCGCGCTCGCTGGCCTATCCGCTGCCGACGCCGGGCCAGGCTGGTTTCGGCGAGCCGGCGCCGGTCAAGGTGCCGGCCGGGGAGTTGGGCAAGCTGCTGGGCACCCGGCAGCTGACCATCGTTCCGGGCAGCGGCCAGCTGGCGATGGTCGACACGCCGCTGGATCATTGAGAGAGGGGGATGGCATGAGCGCTTGGAAACCGGGAGCGGCGCTGGGCGCCTGGCTGGCCGCCGGCATGGCCTGGGCCGGACCGCAGCAGGTGGACATCAGCAAGTTCGCGTTCACGCCGAAGGAGGTCACGGTGGCGCCGGGCGCCAAGGTGACGTGGGTCAACCATGATGAAGTCCCGCATACGGTGTCGGGCCGCGACAAGTCCTTCGTCTCCAAGGCGCTGGACACCGACGATCACTACGAGCATGTGTTCGACAAGGAAGGCGACTATGCCTACTTCTGCGCGGTGCACCCGTACATGACCGGCGTGGTGCATGTGCGCAAGCCCTGAACCGGTGGCGGTTTCCGGCTATTTCAGATAGGAGCGGAGCACTTGCAGCACGGCGTCCAGGTCGTGCTGGCGCTGCTCCAGCTCCGGCTCCTTGACCACGTGGTCGGTCAGATGGCCTTCCATCACCGCTAGCATCAGCCCGTTGACCGCGCCGCGTATCGCGGCGATCTGCTGCAGGATGGCCGAACAGTCGCCATCGCTCTCCAGTTGTTTTTCCAGCGCGGCGGCCTGGCCCTTCAGGCGGCGCACCCGCGCCAGCAGTTTGGCCTTGTCCCGTACCGTGTGCGACATCGTGTGGTTCTCCGTTCTCGATCACCTGATCTTAGCATGGCATATACTGGGGGCTAGTATATTGATACTGGGGGTGAGTATAATGCGGCGCACCTACCTCCTACCCGGAAATCGCCATGACTTCGTTCTCCGCCCTGCTGCAGCAGGGCAACGCCTGGCTGTTCATGCCCAGCGCCATCGCGCTGGGCGCCTTGCACGGCCTGGAGCCGGGCCACTCCAAGACCATGATGGCCGCCTTCATCGTCGCCATCCGCGGCACGGTGCGCCAGGCCGTGCTGCTTGGCCTGGCCGCCACCGTGTCCCACACCGCGGTGGTGTGGCTGGTGGCGCTGGCAGGTTTGCATTTCGGCCGCAGCTGGAATGCCGAAACCGCGGAGCCGTATTTTCAGATCGCATCGGCGGCGCTGGTGATCATGGTGGCCGCGTGGATGATGTGGCGCACCTGGCGCCATAGCCGGCATGGCCACGATCACCATCACCATGATGGCGAGGCCAGGGAGATCGACACCGGCCACGGCGTGGTGGCGCTGGAGATTGCCGAGGCCGGCATGCCGCCGCGCTTCCGCCTGGCCGCGGCGGATGGCCATCGGCTGGCGTGGCGGGCCGATCAAGTTGTGCTGGAAACGGAGCGCGCCGACGGCGGCCGCCAGGTTTTCGCTTTCCGCGACGTCGGCGCTTTCCTGGAGTCGGTGGAAGACATTCCCGAGCCGCACGCCTTCGTCGCGCGCCTGAAGCTGGGGCACGGCCATCACAGCCATGACTACGACATCGAATTCGCCGAGCATGGTCATCATGCGGAGGTTCGGGACGAGGGCCTGGATGTGTCCGCGTCCGGCTATCAGGACCCGCACGAGAGGGCGCACGCCAACGACATCCGCCGCCGCTTCGCCGGCCGCGACGTCACCACCGGCCAGATCGTGCTGTTCGGCCTGACCGGCGGCCTGGTGCCGTGCCCGGCCTCCATCACCGTGCTGCTGCTGTGCCTGCAGCTGAAGCAGGCGGCGCTGGGCGCGACGCTGGTGTTGTGCTTCAGCATAGGCCTGGCCTTGACCATGGTGGCGTCCGGCGTGCTGGCGGCGTTGAGCGTCAAGCATGTGTCGCGCCGCTGGAGCGGTTTCGGCGCATGGGTGAGGAGAGCGCCGTATGTCTCCGGCGCGCTGATCATGCTGGTGGGGCTGTATCTGGGCTGGTCCGGCTGGTCGCACCTGGCCTGAACGGCTGCTTGTTCCTGCCAGGCGGCTCCCATGCGGGGCCGCCTTTTTTCATGCGTTTTCAAGGGATGGATTCCGCGGACTTGATCTGCATCATGCTTAAAGATGTGCAATATATACATCTTTATTTCCGGCATGTAGGCTGCGGATTGAGTCAGTTACTTGGGAGGCCCGCGAAGGGAGCGCATATGAAAAACACGCGAAGACTATGGGGATGGCTGGCGGTGATCTGCCTGCTGTCATTCTCGGTCCTGCTCTATATGGGCAAGGAAATCTATCAGGCGGCGCCGCCGATACCGACGGCGGTGCAGGGCGCCGACGGCAAGACGCTGTTCACCGGCGAGCAGATACGCCGCGGCCAGCAGGCCTGGCTGGCGTCTGGCGGCCAGCAGCTGGGCACGGTGTGGGGGCACGGCAGCTACGTGGCGCCGGACTGGTCGGCCGACTGGCTGCACCGCGAGGCGCTGGCGCTGCGCGAGGAGTGGGCCAAGCAGCGCTTCGGCAAGCCTTACGCGCAGCTGGATGTCGGCCATCAGGGCATGCTGGACGCCGAGCTGCGCCGCGAGATGCGCGCCAACGGCTATGACGCGGCCAGCGACACGCTGACGCTGAGCGCGGCCCGCGCCGCCGCCGCGCGCGAGGTGGCCGCTCATTATCAGGGCCTGTACGGCGCAGATACGGCTTTCGACAAATTGCGCGAGCAGTACGCGATGACCGCCAACGCGCTGCCGTCGGCCGAAGATCGTCTGGCGGTGTCGGCGTTCTTCTTCTGGTCGGCCTGGTCCGCAGCCGCCGACCGGCCGGGCGAGACCGGCGTGTCCTACACCAACAACTGGCCGCATGAGCCGCTGGTCGGCAACGCGCCCACCGCGGCCAACGGCATGTGGTCTATCGCCAGCGTGATCCTGATGCTGGCCGGCATCGCCGCCATGGTGTGGTATCACATGGCCGCCGGCGAAGGCGAGGAGCCCGCTCAGGTGCCGGATGCCGACCCGCTGGGCCGGCTCAAGGCCACGCCGTCGATGCGCGCCACCCGCAAGTATTTCTATGTGGTGATCGGCCTGTTGCTGACCCAGGTGGGCATGGGCGCCATCACCGCCCACTACGCGGTGGAGGGCCACAGCTTCTTCGGCCTGCCGCTGGCCGAGGTGCTGCCCTGGGTGGTGAGCCGCACCATTCACACCCAGTTCGGCGTGTTGTGGATCGCCACCGCCTGGCTGGCCACCGGCCTGTATATCGCGCCGTTGCTGTCCGGCCATGAGCCCAAGCATCAGAAACTGGGCGTGGACGTGTTGTTCTGGGCGCTGATCTTCATCGTGGTCGGCTCCACCGTCTGCGGCTGGCTGGGCACGCTGCAGCGGCTGGGCACCGACTTCAGCTTCTGGATCGGCAACCAGGGCCTCGCCTACACCAGCATGGGCCGGGTGTGGCAGATCTTGCTGTTCATCGGCCTGTTGTTCTGGCTGTTCCTGGTGGCGCGCGCGTTGCTGCCGGCGCTGCGCAATCCGGAGACCGAGGGCCGCAGCCTGATCGCGATGCTGCTGCTGTCCGCGGCCTGCATCGGCCTGTTCTACGCCACCTCGCTGGCCTGGGGCCAGCATACCCATTACTCGATGATCGAGTACTGGCGCTGGTGGCTGGTACACCTGTGGGTGGAAGGCTTCTTCGAAGTGTTCGCCACCGCGGTGATCGCGCTGATCTTCGCGCGGCTGGGCCTGATCCGCATGGCCAGCGCCAACCGCGCCATCGTGCTGGAAACCATTGTCTTCCTGTTCGGCGGCATCCTGGGCACGCTGCACCATCTGTACTTCACCGGCGCGTCCACCGCGGTGATCTCGATCGGCGCGGTGTTCTCGGCGTTCGAAGTGGTGCCGCTGGCGCTGGTGGGCTTCGAGGGCTGGCAGACTTACCGCCGCGGCGGCGCCGCGCCGTGGGTGGCGCGCTACAAGTGGGCCATCCTGTGCTTCGTCGCGGTCGGCTTGTGGAATACCGTGGGCGCCGGCCTGCTGGGCTTCGCCATCAACCCGCCGATCTCGCTGTACTACGTGCAGGGGCTGAACATGACGCCGGCCCACGGCCACGCGGCGCTGTTCGGCGTCTACGGCATGCTGGGCATAGGCTTGATGCTGTTCTGCCTGCGCGGCGTGTCGGAGGCGGAGCAATGGGATGACGGCCTGTTGAAGCCGACCTTCTGGATGCTCAACATCGGCCTGTTCATGATGGTGTTCATGTCCATCCTGCCCTCCGGCATCTACCAGGCCTGGGCCAGCATCGAGCATGGTTTGTGGTATGCGCGCTCGCCGGAGGTGGTGCACTCGGCGCTGATGCAGAATCTGGTGTGGCTGCGGGTGCCGGGCGACATCGTGTTCGCGCTGGGCGTGCTGTATCTGGGCCGCTTCGCCTTGAAGCTGCTGGGCTGGGGCGGCAGGAAGGCTGCTGCGGCGCAACGGGCGTGAGCCATTGTCTGGGAGCCCGTTTTGGGCTCCCTTTATATTGAATCCGCTGCGCGGATGATGGTTTTGAATGCCGGGGCTGCCCGGCGAGCAGGGAAGGGATATTTGTGTGGCCAAATATCCCCTCCACCCCTAAAAGCCACCCTGCAAGCCTGGCCTGCGGCTTCCCGCCGAGCAGAGTCAGGCCCGAGGCGCGGCTGAACTCGCCCCGCGCTAACGTCGCGGGGCTCGGACAGGCAGCCGCTTAAAACCTCGGGCCTGCCGCCCGGCGGCAGGCTTGAAGGGAGCGGGCGCTGCGGAAGCGTGGATGCTTCTTGTTGGCCCATCTTCCACGCAGGAATACCAAAATCGGATGAGGCCGGGCTTGCCCAGCTTTTCCGCGCCTACAACACCTTGTACATCAGCGTGGTGGCTTGCAGTTTTTCGCCGCGGCCGTCCCAGGCGTAGCCGGGGATCCGGCCGGCTGCCAGATAGCCCAGCGACAGGTACAGCGGCTCGGCCTTGTCGCCGCTGGCGGTGTCCAGCGTCAACAGGCTGCGGCCGCGTTGCCGCGCCTGGAGCTCCAATTCCGCCATCAGCGCGCGGGCCAGCCCCAGGCGGCGGTGGCGCGGATGCACCATCAGCTTGCAGACCTCGGCGCGGTGCGGCTGGTTGGGCGGGGTGTCGCAGTCCAGCTGCGCGCTGCCGGCCAGTTCGCCGTCCGCCAGCGCCGCCAGCAGCACGCGGCCGCCGCCGGCGACGCCGGGCAAGGTCTTGTCGCGCCAGAACGCGGCGGCTTGTTCAATGGGGAAGGGCTGCACGAAATGGATGCTGGCGCCGTCATGCACGCAGGCGTGCAAGAGTTCGGCCAGTTGCGGCACGCGGGCTTGGGTTTGCGCGGCGTCGAGCGCGATGATTTCCAGCTGCGCCATCTTGAGTCTCCTGTTTTTTGTTTCTGGATATGCGGGCTTGATTGTGAAGCAAGAAAAAGGCCCGGCAGACCGGGCCTTCGTCATCTACGCGGCAAGACACCGCAGCCGGATCAGGGATCGGGCGGCCTGGGCAGCGGCTGCGCGTCGGGAATATCCGGCGCGCCGCGCTGGATTTCCACTTTGGCCACCACCGGCGCGGCATCCGGCCGCCAGCTGTCGCCGCCCTTTTTCATCGGCGGCAGCGCCGGACGGGCTGGCGGCCGCCACTGCGTGGCGGGCGTGGCTTGATGGACGATGGGTTGGACCGGCGGCGCGGCGGCCGGTTTGGCGGTGGCCTGCGGAGGAGAAGGGGGCTCCGCTTGCCGCAGCCGCCAGGCCGCGCCGCCAGCCGCCGCCAGGCCTATCAGGATGAGGAGTCCGGCGCGGCGAGGGATCACCAGCTCACCTGGTCGTTCAGGTTGAGGCTGCCGCTAGCTGGCGTCTGCAGGCTGCGGTTGCCGGACCGGTTCTCCCAGCTCACGCTGCCGTCGGCGTTCTTGCGGTAGTACTTGTAGGCGATCTGTTGGCCGGCCGGCAAGTTGACGCCGTTTCGCCACGAAGGATAGGCGGCCGCGTCCAGCGGGATGCCGAGGTCGGTGTTCCAGTTGCCCAGCGCGCGGGCATTGCCGGTGATGTAGACCTGCTGGCCCCACTGCGTGCCGGCGCTGGCGTTGATGGCCACCGCCACCTCGCCGGCCTTGGGCGCGGCGCGGCAGTTGTTGTAGCGGGCGCAGACCGCTTGCGGAACATCGACGATGCGGCCGGCGTTGATCGAGGCCAGCAGGCTGATGTATTCGCCCATCGCCCAGTTCAGCGGCCCCATTGAGTTGGTGGCGCTGCCCGGCTGGTAGCCGGGCGGCGTGGTCACCGCCCAGCCGTCCGGCAGCGTGGCGCTGTTCGACCATACCTGCTCCGGCAGCATGCCTTCCGGCGTGGCCAGCAGCTTCAGCGTGGAGAAGTACGGTTGGCCGGCGCTGCCCGCCCCCTGGCGGGCGATTTCGTACATGCCGCGCTCGGCGGTGAAGATCGGCCACAGCCGGCCGACGCCCGCGCCATCGAAGTCGCCGCCGTCGTTGTGCTCGCCGTAGCCGTCGAAGTTGTAGCGGAACCAGGCGTTAGCCGGCAGCTTGGGCGCGCCGGGCAGCGCCAGGTATTGGCCGAGCACGCTGTCGAATACCGACATGGTGTTGACGATGGTGGGGTCGTCGGCGCGTTTGACGCCCATCCGCACCAACTCCAGAAAGCCGCCGTCCACCACGCGGCGCGCGTCATGGCTGCCGCCGCCGTTCTTCACCGTCAGCGTCTGAGGCGTATCCGGCCCGGCGGACGGATTGAAGCTGGCGCGGTCGGCGCCGCTTCCCGCGCGATTGGCCGGATTGATCCGGATGTAGTAGCTGCCGTTGCCGAAGCCGCCGCTGGTGGTATAGGTCCAGGCGGCGACGTTCTGCTGCCAGTAGTCGGCGGCGGACAGGTAGCGGCCGGCGCTGGCGTCGTCGCCGTTGGCGCGGGCGATGTCGGCGGCGGCCACCAGGCCGGCGATCTCGGCGGCGAGGGTCGACGGCGAGTAGCCGGAGTTCTCCTCCCAGCGCTCCTGGTAGCTCCACGGGCCGGTGGCGACGATGTAGTCGGCGGTCAGCTTGATCTTGGGCCACAGCGGATTGGAAACGGACGGCCCCAGCCGCCAGGCCAGCAGGATGGGCATCGCCTGCTCGTCCATCTGCGTGCCCTGCCAGTACGGCCAGCCGCTGATCCAGGCGTTCTGCGGGAAGCGGCCGACACGGCTGAAGCCGGCGGCGCAGCCTGGCGCGTTGTATTCCGCCGCGCCGCAGTCGCTGCCCTGCTGCAGCGTGTTGAAAAGGTAGCCCACCACCGTGGACGCCGTGGCGGCGTCGCCGGCGGTATAGAGGGCGTTGGCGAACTTGAACAGGTCGCGCGGCCATACCAGGTGGTAGCCGCCCTGATTGGCGTCGCCCTGGGTCTCGCCCCATGGCGTGCCGATGCCGGCGATCATCGCGCCGTTGCTCTTGTCCTGCATCGTCTTCAGCGTCATCGCCGCCAGGTAGTAGCGGTCGTCGGCCAGGCCGCCCTGGGTGGACAGGCCGGCGGCGTAGGCGTGCCAGGCGTTGTCGTACTGCTGTTGCGCGGCTGAAAGATCGCTGCCCAAGGACGCGGCGGCGGCGTTGACGGCGTCGCCCTGGCTTTTGCCGAAGCCCAGCGCCATGTCGAAAGACACGCTGGCCGCGGCCGGATCGCCCAGGTCCAGCCAGCCGGTCTGGGCGACGTTGCCGTTGGTGGCCGAGCCGTAGGTCCAATTCATCGTGTTGTCGCCGCTGCCTATCAGATCGGTCCAGCCGTCGCTCTGGCCGACGAAGCCGTTGGACAGCATGGCCTGGCCGTTGACGGTCTTCCATGGCAGGCTGGCCATCAGCGCCGAGGCGCGGCTGTTGCGGCTGGCCGCCAGCGCGTAGCCGCCGGCTGCGGCCACGGTCTGGGCGCTGTTGCCGCTGCCGGAGTTGTCGAGATAGGGCTTGAACAGCACGTATAGATTGAAGTCGCCGACTGTATGGCCGTTCAGCGCGGTGAAGGTCACGCGCTGCACCAGCGCGTCGCGGTTGGGGTCGGCGAAGATGCGTTTGCTGATCCGCCAATTGTGGCCATCATTGCCGGTGCTGGCGATCCAGCTCATCGTGCGTTTGTCGCTCTGGCCGGCGGAGTAGGCCTGGCGTTTCTCCTCGTCGACGAAGGTCTTGCCGGCGTCGCCGACCAGAAACTGCAGATCCACCGATTCCGGCGTGTCCAGCGCCGGGTAATACACCTCGGACACGATGCCGCGATAGCCAGTGAAGTAGACGCGGGAAGGGCTGTTGACCGCGGTGCCGACGAAGGACTTGGAAGCCGGGCCGCGGACCGGCGCGGCGCCGGGCGCGCCGAAAGCCTCCGCGGCCTGGATGGTGGGTGAGAACAGGGCGGCGATCAGGACGCCCAAAAGCGCGGGGCGGGTCAGGGACGGATGGGGCATGGTTATTGTCTCCTCTTGGTTTTGCTGGCGTTGACGAAGCCTTTTGGCTCAATGTCATTGTAATTTTGTTACGCAATATACCAAATAAATGAGATGGCGGCGGCGCGCGCCCACGCGGGTGCTCGGGAGTACAGGCCGCGGCGAAACGCAAGCGCCGCCAGGCCATTTGGATGGGGGGTCATGCGCCGAGCCGGTCTGCCGGTACAAAGGATGGGGCAAGACGGGTAGGGTGGCGCTTACGCTGCCAACAGCCGGGCAAACTGTCCGGCTTTCCAACCCATACCGATACAAGGGGATGCAATGAGCCAGACCAAGGTGGAGTCCCAATCCGTCGCCCAGCCTCGCCACGGCCAAGTTTTCGCGCCTGCCTCGCGCGGCCAGCTGTGCGTCGACGGCGTCAACGCGCAATGTCCGCTGCAGAGCTGGCATGTCAACGGCCTGGAGAGCGGCAAATTCTTCCCGGCGATGGAGGCCAGCCTGCATGATCCGCTGGCGCCGTCCGACGCCGTCAACGCCAAGCCGCCGGTCGACGGCAGGATAGCCAGCGCCGGGCAGGAGCACTCGGCGGTGCTGGACGAGCAGAGCGCCGACCGCTGGCACAAGCATCCGGTGAAATCCGGCCAGATTCAGGAGTTCAAGTGGAGCTACCACGCCGTCCATCCGACGCGACGTTGGAACTACTTCATCACCAAGGCGGATTGGGACCCGAACCGGCCGCTGACGCGCGCCCAGTTCGAGGCGGAGCCGTTCTACAAGGCAGAGCTGACCGCCCAGCCGTTCTGGGAGCACCAGGCGGAGCTGACCCCGCCGCAGCCGACCATCCATCAAGTCCGTCTGCCGGAACGCCGCGGTTATCACGTGGTGCTGGCGGTATGGGAAGTGGCGGACACCGGCAACGCCTTCTACCAGGTGATCGATTTCAATTTCTCGTGACGCGCGCGCGGCGTTGCAGCTGTAGTTTTGTGACGCAGATCAAATAAACATGTATTATTTAAACATCTTTTAAGGGTCCCCGGCGGTCAGGGGATTTTTTTCGGCAGTGAAGATGTATTTTTTGAATATCTTAAGGAGCTGACATGCTGAGCGAACAAACCCGATCCCTGGTCAAAGCCACCGTGCCGGTGCTGCAGCAGCACGGCGTGGCGCTGACCAGCCATTTCTACCGCCGCATGTTCGAACACAATCCGGAACTGAAGAACGTGTTCAACCAGGGCCATCAGCATTCCGGCCAGCAGCAGCAGGCATTGGCGATGGCGGTGCTGGCCTACGCCCAGCATATCGACGATCCGTCGCCGCTGCTGCCGGTGTTGACCCGCGTCGCGCACAAGCATGTCAGCCTGGGCATACGCGCCGAGCACTATCCCATCGTCGGCAAGCATCTGCTGGCCTCCATCCGCGAGGTGCTGGGCGAGGCGGCCGGCGACGATCTGATCCAGGCCTGGGCCGAGGCCTACGGCTTGCTGGCGGACACGCTGATCGGCATCGAAAACGGCATGTACCGCGAAACCACCAACGCCGATGGCGGCTGGAGCGGCTGGCGGCCGTTCCGGGTGGCGAAAAGGGAAACGGAGAGCGAGGAGATCGCGTCGTTCTATCTGGAGCCCTGCGACGGCGGCGCGCTGCCGCCGTTCAAGCCCGGCCAGTACGTGTCGGTGAAGCGTTTCGTCGTCGAGTGGGGGCTGAGCCAGCCGCGCCAGTACAGCCTGTCCGACGCGCCCAACGGCGAGCACCTGCGCATCTCGGTCAAGCGCGAAGACGCGGGAGAAGGCAAGCCGGCCGGCCGCATGTCCAATCTGCTGCATCGCGAGGTCCAGGTTGGCGACGTGCTGGAGCTGAGCGCGCCGCAGGGCGACTTCTTCCTGCATGAGGAACGGAACGGCCCGGCAGTGCTGATCAGCGCCGGCGTCGGCCAGACGCCGATGCAGGCGATGCTGGGCCAGCTTCTCAAGCGCGGCGGCCGCGAGGTGCGTTTCCTGCACGCTGCCCGGCACGGCGGCGCGCACGCGATGGGCGCGAAAGTGCGACAGTTGGCCGAACGCCATCCGCAGTTGCGGATTCATGTTTGTTACGAGACGCCGCGCGCGCAGGATGTGATCGGCGCCGATTACCACGCGGCCGGCCGCCTGAGCCTGCACGAGATCAAGAGCCTGGCGCTGCTGCCGGATGCCGACTATTACCTGTGCGGCCCGCTGGGCTTCATGCGCGCGCAGCGCGACAGCCTGCGCGGCCTGGGCGTGGCGGCCGACCGCATCCATTACGAAGTGTTCGGCTCCCACCCCGGCGACGATTGAGGCCATCGGCCAGACGCGGTATGCTGCCGCCGACTCCCCGCACCGAAGATAGACATGCAACTGACCCGATTCACCGACCTAGGACTGCGCGTGCTGATGTACCTGACCGGGCAGCAGCCCGGCCAGCTGGCCACCATTCCGGAGATCGCCGAGCGGTTCGAGGTGTCGCGCAACCACCTGGTCAAGGTGGTGCACTTCATGGCGCAGCAGGGCTGGCTGGCCACCACCCGGGGCAAGGGCGGGGGCATGGCGTTGGCGCGGCAGCCCGAACACTACCGGTTGGGCGAGGTGGTGCGCACGCTGGAAGGCAAGCCTCAGTTGATAGACTGCGCCGAACCTCCGTGCGCGCTGAGCCGCGGCTGTTTGCTGAAAGGCGCGCTGGACGAGGCGCTGGCGGCCTTTTTCCTGACGCTGGACGGCTATACGCTGCGCGACATCGTGGCCAGTCCAACCGGCGAAGCCATCATCCGTCTGCATCGTCTGAGCAGCTGATAGCGCCCTGATCCTGCGTTGCGCTTTCTTGCCGTACCATGTGTACTGTCTGCGTCGGCGCGCCTTGACTCAGGGCGTTATCAGCGGCTCTAGTGTTTGAGTTGCTTCCTTGCCGTGCTCTGCGAGGCCCCCCGTCGGCGGCCTTGGCGCTTAGGCCGCCGCCGGACCTTTCAGCTCGACGCCGTTGCCGTCCGGGTCGCGCAGGTAGATCGACGGGCCGGTGCCTTCGGCGCCGAAGCGCTGCTTGGCCGGCTCGACGGCGATGCCCAGCTGGATCAAATGGGCGCGGATCGCGTCTTCATCGAATGGCTCCACCCGCAGACAGAAGTGGTCGACATTGTTGCCGGCCGTTTCGCCGCCGGGCAGCAGGTCGATCAGCGCGCTGCCCGCGTCCAGATGCACCAATCCCAGTTTTTCCTGTCTCTTCACCACTCGGCAGCCCAGCGCTTCCAGATAGAAACGCTCGGAGCGGGCGGGATCGGCGACGCGCAACACGATGTGATCGAGCCCTAAGATAGCGAATGGGGCCATGGTTTTCTCCTGTAGGTGGTGCTGATTTCTATATGATATTTAAATGATATTTGATTGTTAAATTGTTATTTTAGATGACATCCATAGCGCCAGGACTGGCGCGGGATGCAGGAGAGGGTGTATGGAATGGTTGTCCGGCCTGTCGCGCATGGCGGGCCTGTTCGTGTTGACCGCGTTGGCCGAGATCGTCGGCTGTTATCTGCCGTGGCTGGTGTTGCGCGAGGGGAAATCCTGGTGGCTGCTGGTTCCGGCCGCGTTGTCGCTGGCGCTGTTCGCCTGGCTGCTGACCCTGCATCCGGCGGCGGCCGGCCGCACTTACGCCGCTTACGGCGGCGTCTACGTGACGGTGGCGATAGGCTGGTTGTGGCTGGTGGACGGCGTGCGGCCGGACCGCTGGGACGCGATCGGCTGCGCGCTGGCGCTGGCCGGCATGGCGGTGATCATGCTGGCGCCGCGCGGGTAGGGGGCAAAGGATCAAGGCATCGCACGCGCCGCCGCCGGTTTGGCATGGTCGCGTCTGGACACATGGAGGCCAGCGGTGATCAGCGCGACGCCGGCCGCTTGAGCCAGCGCGGATTTGCCGCCGCTTCCCGCCAGGCGGTCGATCAGCACGCCGGCCACCATCTGGCCGGCGATCACCAGCAGCGCGGTTTTCATCGTGCCCAGCCGCGGCAGCGCGAAGCCATTGAGGGCGACGAATGCCGCGCCGATGAGGCCGCCGCACCAGGCGGTCCAGGGGGCGTTCAGCGGCAGGTCAAGCGCCGCCACGCCGCAGGCCAGCAACAGGCTCAAAAACAGAAAGCCGCCCAGATGGTTCCAGAACGACGCAGCCAGGGCGCCGTCGTGTTGCGCCAGCTTGCCGTTGAGGGAGCGGCTGCCGCCTATGCACAGCCCGTTAACGATGGCCAAGGTCATGAACAGCAACATGTTCAAGCTCCGAAAATCAGGATCGCGCAGCCGGACAGCACCAGCGGCAGCGCCAGGGCGTCGTTCAGGCGAAGCGGGCGGCGCGGCATGCCGAACAGGCCGAAGCGGTCGGACAGCAGGCCGAACAGCACTTGTCCGACCATGCCCAGCGCCAGGGTGCCGGACAGCGCCAGCGGGCTGTTGACGGCGATGGCGGCCAGCGCCACCGTCAAGGCGCCGGGCACGCCGCCCAAGTAGGCCCAACGGGGCGGCCGGCCGGCAGGGGGCCTTGTCTGGCGCTGCGCCTTCCAAAGCAGCAGGGCGGCCAGCATGCCTATCGCGTGGGCCAGCCACGACGCGGTCAGCGGGTTGCCGTAAGCGGCGAGCCGGCTGTTGCAATGGATCATCAGCGCGAGCAGCGCGCCGGCAAGCAGCGCCAGCGCGCTCAGTCCGTACTCCGTGAGCGGCTGGGCGGCGGAATGATGGGTATGCATGGAAATCCTTCAGGTCTTGAACGAACGCGGCGAGGCCGGATGCCAGAACTGTACATTGTGTCTTATTGACTGATAATCCATATTTTTGGAAACTGATTGCGGATGAAAAGTGGACAATAAGATGGAGCATTTCGCCGCGATACCGATCTTTGTCGCCGTGGTCGAGGCCGGCAGTTTCTCCGCCGCCGCCGAACGGCTGGGGCTGACCAAATCCGCGGTCAGCAAGCGCGTGCAGCAACTGGAGGCCGGGCTGAACGTGCGCTTGCTGCAACGGACCACGCGCAGCCTGAGCCTGACCGAGGCCGGCGAGCGTTATTACGACCGCGCCCGCGGCGCGCTGGCGCTGGCCAGCGAGGCGGAGGAGGTGGCCGCCGGTTTGCAGGGCAGGCCGCAGGGCCTGCTCCGGGTGGCGGCGCCGATGGCTTTCGGCCGGCTGCACCTGTCGCCGCTGGCGGCGGAATTCCTACGCCGCTATCCGGACATCCAGCTGGACATGGCGATGGACGACCGGATGGTGGACTTGGTGGAGGGCGGCTACGACCTGGCGGTGCGCATCGGCAATCTGCCGGACAACCGCATGGTGGCGCGCCGCCTCGCGCCTTGCCGGGTGGTGGTGTGCGCGTCGCCGGGCTATCTGGCCGCGCACGGCGAGCCGGCGCATCCGGCCGAGCTGGCGCGGCACAACTGCATCCATTACTCCTATTACCGCGGCGGCGCCTACTGGACCTTTCTGGGGCCGGATGGCGAAATCCGCGTGCAGCCGCGCGGCAATTACCAGGTCAACAACAGCGAGGCGCGGCGCGACGCGCTGCTGGCCGGCCTGGGCATTTGCGAGATGCCCACCTTCATCGTCGGGCCGGACCTGGCCGCCGGCCGTTTGGCGGCGGTGCTGACCGACTACCCGCTGCCGCCGCATGCCGTCCACGCGGTGTCTCCGCAGCGGCGGCTGCCGGCCAAGGCGCGCGCCTTCATCGATTTCCTCGAAGAAAAACTGGGCGGCGAGACGCCGTTGTGGGATAGCGGCCTGCCCCCATCGGTGCTGTCGACCAAGAATTGGGAGCGACAATGAGCAAACGCTACCGGACGGCGCTGGTCTGGCTGCGCCGCGATCTGCGGCTGGACGACCACGCCGCCTTCTACCACGCGTTGAAGCATGGCGAGGCGGTGCTGCCTGTGTTCGTGTTCGACGCCGCCATTCTGGACGCGCTGCCGCGCGATGACCGCCGCATCGATTTCATCCATCAAAGCGTCGCGGCCTTGAAGGCGGATTTGAACGCGTTGGGCGGCGATCTGCTGGTCCGCCATGGGCTGCCTGTCGACGAGATTCCGCGGCTGGCGGCGGAGCTGGGCGCCGACGCGGTGTTCTGCAACCGCGATTACGAACCGGCCGCCCGCGAGCGCGACGCCGAAGTGGCGGGGCGGCTGGCCGAGCGCGGCATCGCCTTCCATGACAGCAAAGATCAGGTGATTTTCGAGACCGACGAAGTCCTGACCGGCGCCGGCAAGCCGTTCGCGGTGTTCACGCCGTACAAGAACGCCTGGCTGAAGAAACTGACGCCGTTCCACCTGCAGGCCTATCCCGTGCGGCGCTATCTGGACGCGCTGATGCCGCGCGAAGCGGAACCCATGCCCAGCCTGGCCGATATCGGTTTCATGCCCAGCGATCTGGCTTCGTTGCCGGTCAAGGCCGGCGCGGCCGGGGCCGAGGCGCTGTTCGCCGATTTCGCCGGCCGCATCGAGCGCTACAAGACGCAGCGCGACTTTCCCGGCGTCAAGGGCGTGTCCTATCTCAGCGTCCATCTGCGCTTCGGCACCATTTCCATCCGCCAGTTGGCCGCCTATGCCTGGCACGACGGCGGCGAGGGAGCGATGACCTGGCTGAGCGAGCTGATCTGGCGCGATTTCTACCAGCAAGTGCTGTGGCACCGGCCGGACGTGGTGGCGCACGCGTTCAAGCCGGAGTACGACGCGCTGCCTTTCCCCAATGACTCTGAATGGTTCGATGCCTGGCGCGAGGGCCGCACCGGCTATCCGCTGGTGGACGCGGCGATGCGCCAGCTGAACCGCAGCGGCTACATGCACAACCGCTTGCGCATGGTGGCGGCCAGCTTCCTGGTCAAGGATCTGCTGATCGACTGGCGCTGGGGAGAGCAGTACTTCGCCGAGAAACTGCTGGATTTCGATCTGGCCGCCAACAACGGCGGCTGGCAGTGGGCGGCCAGCACCGGCTGCGACGCCCAGCCTTACTTCCGCATTTTCAATCCGGTCAGCCAGAGCGAGAAGTTCGATCCGGACGGCCGCTTCATCCGCCGCTACGTGCCGGAGCTGGCGCGGCTGCCGGACAAGCTGATCCACGCGCCGTGGCTGGCCAAGCCGGAGCAACTGGCGGACGCCGGCGTATGGCTGGGACGCGACTACCCGCTGCCGGCGGTCGACCACGCGGTTCAGCGCGAATTGGCGCTGGCCTTGTTCAAGCGTTGAATTCGTCCGGCCAGCCGCCGCTTTCCAGCAACTGGCGGCGGTAGCGCTCCGGCGAGTCGCCCAGCTGTTTCTGGAACATCGCGATGAAGGCCGACGGCGTGGCGTAGCCCAGCCGCGCCGAGATGGCCTGCACGCTGTCGCCTTGCTTCAGCCGCGACAGCGCTTCCAGCAGGCGCGCCCGGCCGCGCCATTGGCCGAAGCTCATGCCCAGCTCGCGCTGGAACAGCCGCGCCAGCGTGCGTTCGGTGCTGAACACGCGTTCCGCCCATTGTTTCAGCGGGGTGGCGTCGGCCGGGTCCTGGCGGATCGCGTCCAGTATCGGCTGCAGCAGCCGTTGCCGGCTGTCGGGCAGGTAGCTGGCTTCGCGGCCGGATCGCAGGATGCGCTGGCACAGCAGCTCGGCCTGGCGGATGTCCCATGGCTCGGTCGGCACGGTGATCTGGCGCTGGCCGAAATCGTCCAGCAGCGCTCGCACCAGCGGCATCTGCTCCAGCAGGCAGGTGGAGGGCGGCAACTGCGCGGCCACCCCGTCTTCGACGTAGATCGAGGTGTAGTGCATCGCCTGGTGGATGTAGGCGGCGTGCGGCTCGGCTGGCGGCGTCCATAGCAGGTATTGCGCGGTGGCCACCACGCGCCTGTCGTCCAGCAGCAGTTCCATCATGCCCAGATTGATGCGGCTGAGCTGGCCCCAGCGGTGGCGATGGCGGGCGAACTCGCTCTTCGGCGTGAAACGGTGGTAGCGGAATATCAGCGGCGCCGGCTCCAGCAGGCTCTGATCGCTGGCGAAGTAGCCGTCGTGGTTGTCGACGTCCATATTGTCCGGTTTGCCCCAGTGATTTGTCCGTTTTGAATTATATGCTCCATAACGGACGAACCTAAAATGGATGGGGTAAAGTCGAAGGAGGCTGTGATGGCCATGCTGTTTCCCCTGCTGGCGGTGCTGATCTGGGCCGCCAATACCATTGTTTCCAAGGCCGCCGCCCAGGTGCTGGACCCGGCTGCGATTTCCATTTACCGCTGGCTGCTGGCGGCGCTGGTGCTGACGCCGTTCTGCCTGCCGGTCTTGCGCCGCCGCGCCGGCGAGCTGAAGCCCTGGCTGGGCAAGCTGCTGGTTCTGGCGATGCTGGGCATGGTGATGTTCCAGTGCCTGGCTTATTACGCGGCGCACAGCACCAGCGCCACCAATATGGGCGTGATCACCGCGCTGGTGCCCTTGCTGGGCCTGTTGCTGAACGCCGCGGTATTCCGCCAGAAGGTGGGCGGCCTGGCCTGGCTGGGCGTGGCGGTGTCGTTGTCAGGCGTGGTTTACCTGCTGGGCAAGGGCGATCCGACGAGCCTGCTGGCCAACGGCGTGAATACCGGCGACGCGCTGATCCTCGCCGGCGCCGCGTCCTACGCGCTGTACGGCATTCTGCTGCGGCGCTGGGCGCCGCCGTTCGGCGCCTGGCTGAATCTGTATCTGCAAGCCAGCCTGGCGGTATTGCTGCTGCTGCCGTTGACGCTGACCGCGCAGAGCATGGCCATTCCGGCCAAAGGCATCGGCCTGGTGCTGTTCGCCGGCATCGGCTCTTCGCTGTTGGCGGCTTATCTGTGGATGCGCGGCATCCAGAAGCTGGGCAGCGAGCGCACCGCCATTTTCATGAACCTGCTGCCGCTGTTCACCGCGGTGCTGGCCAGCGCCTTGCTGGGGGAAACCATCCATCACTACCACTGGCTGGGCGGCGGTTTGATCCTGCTGGGCGTGGCGCTGGGGCAGGGCCTGCTGACGCTGGGCAGCGCCAAAAAAATGGCTTTTGTAAATAAATAACACAATCCATTAACAAAAATTTACCTGAACGTTATGGCGCTTTATTGCGCTTATAGTGCGAGAGCGAAGGTAAAGCCGCGCGTGGAATCGATGCGCGGCCATGTCGTGGCAGATTGCTGCGGATGGCCGCGTTGCGGTGCAAAAACCCATTGCCATCTGGGTGTTGACGTTTATTTCGCGCCAGGATTACCATCGCGGCGTTTTCATAACTGGGGGCTGATGCCTTGGAAAGTTGCAGTAGTAGTTGGTTATCCACCGGGTCGTGCTGACCGGCAAAGGCATCGTCACCATTTCATTGGCCGCTGTCCTGCCGCGAGGCTAGACAGTGCGCATCCCAGGCTCGGCCATTTCGCCGCGGCCGCGCGCTTACCCCAATACCGTTACTGCTGATGACCGCGTACCGAACCCTGTCGGACGCCTAAATCAGGTTTGCGCATCTTCGCGTTTGCGTGCGCCCGGCGTTTGTCCGCCCGGCCGGCGCAGCCGCGCTCATGCCCGCATGCCTTCGTTTGCTTGAAAAACGACGGGCGGTCCCCGCTTGCGCCGCCTGTTCGGAGACGATGACAATGACGAATAACGTCAAGAACGAAGCTGTACTCGACAGCGCCCACGTCGGAGACATCCGCGGCGCTTTCGGCACCATCCGCCACGGCGACGTGGCCGCCCGCAACAGCGTCTGGCAGCGGCTGCGCACGCTGCTGGCCATTCTGGGGCCCGGCCTGATCGTGATGGTCGGCGACAACGACGCCGGCGCCTTCAGCACCTACGCCCAGGCCGGCCAGAACTACGGCACCTCGCTGCTGTGGACGCTGATCCTGCTGATCCCGGTGCTGTACGTGAACCAGGAAATGGTGCTGCGCTTGGGCGCCGTCACCGGCGTCGGCCATGCCCGGCTGATTCTGGAGCGCTTCGGCAAATTCTGGGGCGCCTTCAGCGCCATCGACCTGTTCCTGCTGAACGCGCTGACCATCGTCACCGAATTCATCGGCATCACGCTGGGCCTGCAGTATCTTGGCCTGCCCAAGGAGTGGGGGGTGATCGCCGCCGCCGGCCTGGTGATGGCCGCGGCCAGCACCGGCGATTTCCGCCGTTTCGAGCGCTTCTCGATGATCCTGGTGGTGTTCAGCCTGCTCTTGGTGCCGGTGTTCATGATGGTGCATCCGCCGATGTCGCAGATCGGCCATGACCTGTTCGTGCCGGGCATGCCGGCCGGCGGCAAGCTGTCCGACGTGATGCTGCTGATCATCGGCATTGTCGGCACCACGGTGGCGCCGTGGCAGCTGTTCTTCCAGCAAAGCTATGTGATAGACAAGCGCATCACGCCGCGCTTCATCAAGTACGAGCGCGCCGACCTGTGGCTGGGCATCGTGCTGGTGCTGATCGGCGCCGTCGCCATCATCGGCATGGCCGCCGCGCTGTTCGCCGGCAAGCCGGAATTCGGCAATTTCCAGGACGCGGGCGCCGTCGCCGCCGGCCTCTCCAAATACCACAGCCACCTGGCAGGCGTGCTGTTCGCGGTCGCGCTGATTGACGCCAGCCTGATTGGCGCCAGCGCGGTGTCGCTGTCCACCGCTTACGCGCTGGCCGACGTGCTGAACATGAAGCACTCGCTGCACCGCAAGCCGTCCGACGCCCGCGCCTTCTACCTGGTGTATTTCCTGCTGATCGCCGGCGCCGCCGCGCTGGTGCTGATTCCAGGCGTGCCGCTGGGCCTGCTGACCAACGCGGTGCAGACGCTGGCCGGCGTGCTGCTGCCGTCCGCCTCGGTATTCCTGCTGCTGCTGTGCAATGACAAGGACGTGCTGGGTCCGTGGGTGAACGGCCGTTGGACCAACCTGTTCACCGGCCTGGTGGCGGCGGTGCTGGTACTTTTGTCGGTGATCCTGACCGCCTCGGTGCTGTGGCCGGACATCTCCAGCCAGACCATCGTCAACGTGCTGGTCGGCGGCGGCATCGTCGGCGGCATCGTGGTGATCGCCGCGCATGTCGTCAAGCTGCGCCGCGATGCCGAAACCGGCGCCGATCTGGCGGAAGAGGCGAAGCCGAGCAAGCTGTACATGCAAACCTGGCGCATGCCGCCGCTGGCCCAGCTGAAGCCGATGGCGCTGTCCCGCAGCAACCGCATGTGGATGGCCGTGTTGCGCGGCTATCTGGTGGTGGCTGTCATCATGGTGGTGTACAAGGTGACGCAGGTCGCCTTGCTCGGCCAGTAAGCGGCGGGTTAAGGTGGGGCCGGTGCCGCGTAAAAGCGGCGCCGGCTTTTTGTCATGTTAGGGAGCGGTGCATGGTGGCTTTCACGGAAAACCACCATGCATGTTCCTTATAAGAAACCGGATAACAAGGAGGACGCATGCATTACAACCTGCACAATATGTTCGAGCTGGACTGGTTCGGCCTGCTGCACTCGCTGATCTGCCTGGCGATGGCCTTCGTCTGCGGCACCGTGATCGGCCTGGAGCGTCAATACCGCCAGCGCACCGCCGGCTTGCGCACCAACGCGCTGGTGGCGGTCAGCGCCGCGGCCTTCGTCAATATGGCCTTGCAACTGGATGGCTCGGGCAGCGCGTCGCGGGTGGTGGCTTATGTGGTTTCGGGCGTCGGTTTCCTCGGTGCCGGGACCATCATGAAAGAGGGCTTGAACGTGCGCGGCCTGAACACCGCCGCCACGCTGTGGGGCTCGGCCGCCACCGGCGCTTGCGCCGGCGCCGGCATGCTGGGCCAGGCCATCCTGACCACGGTGTTCGTGCTGGCGGTGAACACGCTGCTGCGGCCGGTGGTCAATTCCATCAACCGCCGCCCGATAGACGACGACGCCAGCGAAGTCACTTACCAGCTATGCGTGATCGCCACCCGCGAGGAGCAGAAGCAGGCGCTGGCCCAGGTGGGCCAACTGCTGGAAAAGGCCAATTACCCGGTGGGGGATCTGGATGTCGAAGCCTTCGGCGACGACGAGGTGGAGATGACCGCCACGCTGCTGGCCACCTCGGTGGATTCGGACGAGCTGGACCGCATCGCTGCCGAGTTGGCGGCCAAGCCGTACATCAGCCAGGCTTACTGGAACACCAGCACCAGCGAGTGAGCGTCTGCTTGCTCGAACCTGAAGCCGCCGCGGCGAGAGCCCGGCGGCTTTTCCTATCCGATGCCGGGCGGGATAGCCGGCCGCGCGCCTTGTCCGGGGGCAAAGTTCATGACAGACGGTGTTACAATCAACATTAGGTTTTTAGTTGCCGCAGGGCGTAGCCAGAATAAGGCGCCGGCGGCGGGGTAATCCACGGGCGGCCCCACCGGCGCCCGGTTTCTCGAGACAGCCTTATGACCATCATCCGCCAGGAAGACTTCATTCAGAGCATTGCCGATGCCTTCCAGTACATCAGTTGCTACCACCCTAAAGATTATATCGACGCGCTGTACCAGGCCTACCTGAACGAGGAGAGCGCCGCCGCGAAGGACGCGATGGCGCAGATCCTGGTCAACAGCCGCATGTGCGCCGAAGGACAGCGCCCGATCTGCCAGGATACCGGCATCGCCGTGGTGTTCCTCAAAGTGGGCATGAAAGTGCAGTGGGACGCCCAGCTCAGCGTGCAGGAGATGGTCAACGAAGGCGTGCGCCGCGCTTACAACCATCCGGACAACAAGCTGCGCGCCTCGGTGCTGCTGGATCCGGCCGGCAAGCGCCAGAACTCCAAGGACAATACCCCGGCCGTGGTGCACTTCGAGATCGTCGAAGGCGACCAGGTGGACGTGATCTGCGCGGCCAAGGGCGGCGGTTCTGAGAACAAGTCCAAGATGGTGATGCTGAATCCGTCCGACTCCATCGTCGACTGGGTGCTGAAAACTGTTCCGACCATGGGCGCCGGCTGGTGTCCGCCGGGCATTCTGGGCCTGGGCATCGGCGGCACGCCGGAGAAAGCGATGCTGCTGGCGAAAGAGTCGCTGATGGATCATGTCGACATCCACGAACTGAAGGCCAAGGCCGCGACCGGCTCCGAGCTGTCCCGCGTCGAGGCGCTGCGCCTTGAGTTGTTCGACAAGGTCAACGCGCTGGGCATCGGCGCGCAGGGCCTGGGCGGCCTGACCACGGTGCTGGACGTCAAGATTCTGGATTATCCGACTCACGCGGCATCCTTGCCGGTGGCGATGATCCCGAACTGCGCCGCCACCCGCCACATCCATTTCCACCTGGACGGCAACGGCCCGGCGCATCTGGAAACGCCTAGCCTGGAAGACTGGCCGGACATCACCTATGACCCGTCCAACGGCAAGCGTGTGGATCTGGACAAGATCACCAAGGAAGAAGTGGCCAGCTGGCAGCCGGGCGATGTGCTGTTGCTGAACGGCAAGATACTGACCGGCCGCGACGCCGCCCACAAGCGCATGGTGGACATGCTGAACAAGGGCGAGACGCTGCCGGTGGACTTCACCAACCGCTTCATCTATTACGTAGGCCCGGTCGATCCGGTGCGCGAGGAAGTCGTCGGCCCGGCCGGCCCGACAACGGCCACGCGGATGGACAAATTCACCCGACAGATGCTGGAGCAGACCGGCTTGCTGGGCATGATAGGCAAGGCCGAGCGCGGCCCGGCGGCGATCGAGGCGATCCGGGACAACAAGGCCGTTTACCTGATGGCCGTCGGCGGTTCGGCTTATTTGGTATCCAAGGCGATCAAGGCGTCCAAGGTGGTGGGCTTCGCCGACCTGGGCATGGAAGCGATCTACGAATTCGAGGTCAAGGACATGCCGGTGACGGTGGCGGTGGATTCCTGTGGCACCTCGGTGCACAACACCGGCCCGGCGGAATGGCGGGTGAAGATCGGCAAGATTCCGGTGAGTGCGGGCTGAGCCTGTCCCTTTGAGCGAGGAATGCCGTTCCGATAGGAGCGGCATTTTTTATGGCGCATCCGCTGCGCTGGGGGTTTCGAAGCAATGGTCTGTTGCAGACTAGCGGCACAGACCGGTAATCTGCAGCATATTTTCGTTTTTTATCTTGCAAATCTTTGACTTACGGCATAAATACTGAAAATGTTCACGGCATTGTTTTAGTGTTTCTACCTAGCGAGTAATGAATATGGAACTCGGTTCCGTCGCCACCTTCAATCTGTACCCGGACCTGTATGCGCGCTTTCGCCCATCGTATCCGGAGGAGCTGTACGATTGGCTGCTGCAACTGTGTCCGGGACGCGGACGCGCCTGGGACTGCGCGACTGGCAGCGGCCAGACCGCGGTGAGGCTGGGGGAGAGTTTCGCGCGCGTCGACGCCACCGACATCAGCTCGTCGCAGCTGTCGGCGGCCGAGCCGCACAATCAGGTGTATTACCGCGAGTGCCCGGCCGAGGTCACGCCGTTCGACGACGACTGTTTCGACCTGATCTGCGTGTCGCAGGCGCTGCACTGGTTCCATCTGCCGTCGTTCTGGCCGGAGATGCAGAGGGTGCTGAAGCCGGGCGGCGTTTTCGCCGCATGGGGCTACCACCATTGCGTGGTGTCGCCGGAGATCGACCGCGCCTGCAGCGTGCTGTGGTCCATCGTCGAGCCGTTCTGGTCCAGCCGCTGTCAGCTGCTGTGGGACGACTTCCGCGGCAGCGGCTGCCCGTTGCCGTTGCTGAAAGCGCCCAGCTTCACCATCAGCAGCGACTGGACCCTGGATCATTTCCTGGGCTTTCTCAACACCACCTCGGCCAGCAAGTTGTGCAAGCAGGCCCTGGGTGAGAGCATCCTGGACGATTCCTGTCAGCGCATCACCCGGGCCTGGGGGCCGCGGAGCCAGGTGCGGCGCGTCGATCTGCCGCTGCACTTGATGGTGGCGCGCAAGGATGGCGCGGCTGGCCTCATCGGCTGAGAGAGTTCAATGGACGTAAAAAAGCGCCCGATCGCGGGCGCTTTGTCGTTTGCGGCTGGGGGTCAGTGGCGGCGGTCGTATTCCGCCTGCAGGTCGGACAGCAGGATGTTGAGCGCGTCCGACGAGCGCACCAGCTCCAGCAGCGACACCGCCAGCGAGGCGATCATGCACAGCAGGCTGGCGCCGAAGGTGACTTCTCCGGTCGCCTGCCAGCCGGTATAGATCTGGAACATCGCCACCGTGCACAGGAACAGGCTGGCGATGCCCATGAACTGCATCCACTTGATCAGCGTGATCCGGGTGCGCAGGTTGCCGATCTGGCGCAGGATTTTCGGGTCCTGGCTGTCGCGGTATTCCTCGTACAGGTTGCGGATGATGCCTGCCAGGCCGAGAAAGCGGTTGGTATAGGCCAGCAGCAGCAGCGAGACGGCGGGGAACAGCAGGGCCGGGGTGGCCAGGTTCAGAGCGGAGTGCATCAGGAGTTCTCGTCTATCCATACGTCGGTGCCGTTGGGCGCGGCATCGAACAGTTCAATCACATCGCGGTTTTTCATGCGGACGCAGCCCAGCGAGCTGGGCCGGCCCCATGGTACATGATCGCCGGCGCCGTGGATGTAGATGGCGCGCTCGTAGCTGTCGACATTGCCGCCCTGGTTGAGGCCTGGCTCCTGGCCGCACAGCCACAGGATGCGGGTGAGGATCCAGTCCTTGTTCGGGTATTGCGCGTGCAGCTCGGGGGTGTACTTCCACGGCGTGACCTGGCGGCGGAAGATGATGGTGTTCGCTTCCGCGCCGTCGCCCAGCTTTTCGCACACGGCGTGCCAGCCGCGCGGGGTCTGGTAGCTGCCGCTGGTTTCGCCGACGCCGTTCTTCGCTGTCGACACCACGTATTCCTTCTGGATCCGCCCCCAATCGTCGAGCAGGCGCAGCGTCTGAGACTTGACGCCCACCCAGATCCAGGGCGAGCCGTAATGGCGGGCGTTGGGATAGGTGGCTTGCAGCGGGCCATCGGTTTGCGCCTGCAGGATGAGCGCCGCGTCGTCGGCTGCCAAACAGGGCTGTGCCAGGCAAGCCAGCAGGATGGTGAGTCTCGCGCGCATTTCACTCCTCCCCGGCGGATCGGCGCCGCTGGCGGAAGAAGGCGGACAACTGTTCCGCGCAGGCTTCCGCCTCCACGCCGCCGAACACCGCCGCATGGTGGTTGAGCCGCGCGTCGGCGAACAGGTCGACCGTGCTGCCGGCCGCGCCGGTTTTGGCATCGGCGGCGCCGTAGATCACGCGCGCGATGCGCGCGTGCAGGATGGCGCCGCTGCACATCGGGCAGGGCTCCAGCGTCACGTACAGGTCGCAGCCGTCCAGCCGGTAGTTGCCCAGGCGCGCGGCGGCGTCGCGCAGCGCCTGCATTTCGGCATGCGCCGACGGATCGTGCCGGCCTATCGGCTGATTGTAGCCGCGGCCTATGATCTCTCCGTCTTTTACCACCAGCGCCCCCACCGGCACCTCGCCTTCGGCGGATGCTTGTTCGGCCAGCGTTCTGGCCACGCCCATGTAGCGCCGGCGTTCTTCCTTGTTCGGGGGCAGGGCCACCGGGGGGTGGTCGGACAGCCGCCGCAGCAGCGCCTCCTTGTCGGCGTCACCAAGTTGCTGCCAGTGGATGCCGCGCGCCGCGGCTTCCAGCGCGAACAGCAAGCGGCGGGTCGCGGTGTGGCCGGCGGCTTTCAGCAGCAGGAAGGCGGTAACGACGCCGCGAGCGAGCAGTTGCTGACGGGTGTGGATGTCCAGCTCGGCCAGCCAGGCGATGGCGGCGGGAGGCAGCGGAGGGGAGGTGAGCGTCACGGAGTCGGGCGAAGCGAGGGTTGCGGCGATACCGTCATTATCGCGTGTTTCCCGCCGCGGACCAAACCCGGGGAATGACGCTGAGGGTGATTCTATGCCAATCATGCCGTGAAGAATTTTTTATGCGTCTGCGGCTGATATTGGCATAAAGAAATCGCGGATGTTGACGATATGATTGGAAAACACCAGAAAGTCCGCCCATGTCCGTGATCTCATCTCCGTCAGGCCCCAGCATCTGGCGGCAAAGCCTTTTCCCGTCAGCGCTGCCCAATGGAGCTAGCCAGCCTTCTTCCCCCGCGTCTTCCGCAGTCAATGGCGACGCCGATGCGCAGAGTCCATTGCAGCCCAAGCTGCCGGATCCGCGCAGCGAGCTGCAAAAATCGCTGAGCCAGGGTTTGCAGGACTATATGCAGAAGCTGAAAGTGGATCTGAACCGCCCGGCGAAGCGTCAGAGCAGCGAGGCCGACGCCATGCAGAAAGCCGTCCTCAAGCAGCGGGTGGAGGGGCTGCGCCGGATGATGATGATGTCGCACGACAAGGGCAGCCTGCGCGCGCTGGCTTCCGAGCTTGCCAGGCTGGCCAGGGAGCTGAAGGACTTGGTGACGAGCATGACTCAGAATGCGGCCGATAGCCAGATGGCGGTGAATGTCGGCGGCGATCAGGGAGCGGGAGGCGCGGCGTCGCAGCAAGGCGGCGCGGGCAGCGCAGCGTCAGCCCCTGCCGATGCGGCATCGTCGCCGGAGGCTGGGAGCGGAGCCGGATCCGGGGCTGAGGCCGCGGCGGCTGCGTCGGAGGCTGGCGGCGCGACTGCGGCGGCGCAGCAAGCCGGCGCTGGGCAGGGCGCCGCGAGCGACAGCCAGGCAAGCGAGGGCGTCAAGGAGCAGAGCGGAAGCGCTCAACCGGCTGGGGATAGCCAGGCGCAGCCCGTCGATCCGCGCGCCGCATTGCATGGCATGTTGTCCAGCGGCAAGGGCAATCCGGTGGCGGGGGATTCTGACATTCTGGAAATGCAAATGACGCTGAAAATGGTCAAGGAGTTCATCAAGCAGCAGATGCAGCAGATGAAGGACAAACGGGAAGCGCAGGATGATTTGCAGAGCGCGGAAAAGGCGCTGGGCGATGTCGACAAGATGCTCAAGGGTGGGCCTGAGGCGGAGGAGGCGATGGGGGAGCAGATGAACGTCAACATCAGCGATGTCGCAAGCAACATCAATGTGACCGCCTGAGCCTCGGACGCGGCGGACTTTAGCGCGCGAAGGCTCGCCGGACAAGCCGCCAGACTACCCATAGCCGGGCGCCGCCCTGAAGCCAGCGGCGCAGGCGCGGATTCGGCAACAATTTGCCCAGCGTTTCCAGCGCCGAACCGAACCAGCCTTCGCGCCACAGCGAGAAGCCTGAGCCGGCCAGCCGCATCGGCTGGAGCAGTCTTTCCTTCTCCAGCTTCAGTTTGATGCGCAGGGCTTCGCCCTTCATCACCAACAGCTGTTTCTTCAGTTCCCGGTCCTGCGGCGTCACACGCGCTCCCCGCCAGGGCCCAAGGCTGTCCAGTCTTTCCGGATTTCCTCGAGGGTGGTTGAGAATGGCGCGGGTTGCCGCCTCAGGCGCCTGCGCAGGCCCAGCAGCAGCGCAATGCCGCCGCCACACAGCAGCAGGGCGAGGCCGGCCATGACGGCGATCCGCCACTCCTGCGGCGTCAGCGCCCATAGGGCGAGCACGGCGGCGATCAGGCCGCAGCCCAGCAGAACCAGGCCCAGCATGCCCTGCAGCAGATTGCCGACGATCTCGTCCTTCAATTCCTGGGCTTCCAGCGTCAGCAGCTCGGCGCGGGTCAGGAACAGCGACGCCAAGCCGCCCGCGAACGAGCGCAGGGTGCCGGGGCGGGGGGCTTGGGCGGTATCGGACATGGGGCTCAGCGACGGGAGACCAGCATGCCCAGCAGGAAGGCAACGCCGGCAGCGATGCCGACGGACTTCCATGGGTTTTCGTGCACGTAATCGTCTGTGACTTTGACCGCTTCCTTGGCCTTGCCCACGACGATCTGCTCGGCGTCGCGCAGCTTGGTTTTGGCCGCGCCGAGGTTCTCGGCCAGACGCTTGCGCAGCTCTTTGCTGTTCGCGCTGCCATCGTCGACGGTCGCGTTAATCAACTCTTCGGTGCTGGCCAAAACTTGGCGGACGTCATCCAGCAGCTGTTCTTTTTCCTTGGCGATGGTGGCATTGGACATGGCAACCTCCTGGCAGTGGTGAACGAAACCGACTCGAAACGCAGACATGGCACGGCGCAAAGCATAGCCTGCGCCAATTCACGCTAACAGCCTGGCGCGGCCGCGTCAAACCATGCGGTCAAACGTTTCATCCGCGTTGGTAGAGCGCCTCGTCCAGCAAAGGTTCCCTGGCCGGGTGCGCGCTGCTGGCGCAGAAAAATCCGACCAGCGCCATCAGCGCGCAATAGAGCACGCAGACCCAGGGGCTCCAGGGCATGGCGGCGATCAATAGCAGCGGGGTGACGCTGGCCCACGCCGAGTAGGCGATGTTATAGGTGAAGGAGATGCCGGACACGCGGACCTCGGCCGGAAACATGGCCACCATGATGGACGGCACCACGCCGACGATGCCGCAGCACAGGCCGGCGAAGGCGTAGGCGAGGCCGGGCCAGCCCCAGCCGGCGATCAGGTCGGCGTACAGCGCGGCGATGCCGACCGGCAGCAGCAGGCTGTAGAGGATCAGGCTGCGACGCTGGCCGATGCGGTCGCAGACGTGGCCGGCGATCACGCAGCCGATGTTGAGAAACACGATGCCCACGCTGCTGAGCGCGAACGCGCGGTCGGCGTGCATGCCGAAGCGTTGCTGCAGCAAGGTGGGCGTCACCACCACCAGCACCACCACCGCCGAGGTCAGCACGCAGGTCAGCGCCGCCGCCGGCAGCAGCGTGTGTTTGTGCCGGCGCAGCACGTCGACCAGCGGATACGTGGCGCGCTCGTCCTGGCGTTCGCGCATCGCCAGGAACACCGGCGTCTCGCTCAGCCAGCGCCGCAGCCAGACGCCGAGCAGGCCGAACGGCCCGCCCAGCAGGAAGGGAATGCGCCAGCCGTAGTCCAGCATCTCCTGCGGCGTGAACACGCGCGCCAGCAGCGTGGCGGTCAGCGCGCCCAAGAGATAGCCGAAGGTCAGGCCGGCCTGCAACACGCCCAGCGCGTAGCCGCGGCGGCCTCGCGGCGCGTGCTCTGCGACGAAGGACCAGGCGCTGGGCACCTCGCCGCCCACCGCCGCGCCCTGCAGGATGCGCAGCGACAGCAACAATAGCGGCGCCAGGATGCCGATGTCGGCGTAAATGGGCATCAGGCCGATCAGCAGACAGGGGCCGGCCATCATCAGGATGGTGAGGCTGAACACGCGCTTGCGGCCCAGGCGGTCGGCGAAGTGGGCCATGAGGATGCCGCCCAGCGGCCGAGCCAGATAACCGGTGGCGAAGATGCCGAAGGTTTGCAGCAGGCGCAGCCACTCGGGCATGTCGGGCGGGAAGAACAGCTTGCTCAGCGTGGTGGCGAAGAAGGCGAAGATGATGAAATCGTAGATTTCCAGCGCGCCGCCCAGCGCGGCCAGGCCCAGGGTCTGGTAGTCGGCGCGGGTGAGCGGGGTGGAGCGGGAGTCAGTCATGGATCAATCACGGAGTGCTGGGATGCCTGTCTGCGGCATCGCTATGGTAAAGAGCGAGCCAGGCCTTGGCCGGTGGCTCGTTCGCGCATGGCCGCCAGTTTAGCGCGGGAATCGCATCCTGCGGGAATAATCATATTCTGTTTGCATTTTCCGTCCGAATGAAATCAGGTCCGCCTTATCGGGTGGGCAGCAGGTGTTCCGCGAGAAAGTCGATGAACACCCGCTGTTTGGGCGGCAGATGGCGGCTGGCGGGCCAGACGGCGGAGAACTTTCCGGGTTCGGCCGCGCAATCCTCCAGCACCGGCCGCAGGCGGCCGTCGGCCAGCTCGCGGCGGACCGCGAAGTCCGGCAGCCAGGCGATGCCCAGGCCGTCGCTGGCGGCGGCGGCCAGCGCTTCTATGCTGTTGCAGCTGAGAAAGGCGTTCGGTTGCGGCGGCGAGCCGGCCGGGACGCGCAGCGCCCATGGCTGCAATTGGCCGTTGTAGGGAAAGCGGTAGCGCAGGCAGGCATGGGCCTGCAAATCATCGGGCCGCTGCGGTTCGCCGCGGCGGCGGAAATAGTCGGGCGAGCCGACCAACGCGAAGCGGAACGGCCCCAGCAGCCGCGCCTGCAGCCTGGAGTCGCCCAGTTCGCCGCTGCGTACCGCCACGTCGACGCCTTCCGCCACCAGATCCACCATGCGGTCGCTGAAGTCCAGTTCCAGCGAGATTTCCGGGTAATGGGCGTGGAATTCGGGCAGCAGCGGCGACAGCATACGGTGGCCGATCAGCGGCAAGCTGACTTTCAGGCGGCCGCGCGGCGCGGCGGCGCTGTGCGCCAGTTCCGCCGAGGCCTCGTCCAGTTCCGCCAGGATGCGGCGGCTGCGTTCGAACAGCAGCAGCCCTTCCTGGGTCAGGTGGATGCGGCGGGTGCTGCGGTGAAACAGCCGCGCCGCGAGCTTGTCCTCCAGCCGGCTGACGCTCTTGCTGACGGCCGAGGCCGATATTCCCAAGCGCTCGCCGGCGGCGACGAAGCTGCCCAGCTCCGCCGCGCGGACAAAGGCGAGCAGGCCGCTCAAGCTGTCCATGCCGTTCATGCCGCGTCTCCTTTGCTGACAAAATTTCATTAATTAGATGACATTGTGCCTGTTTTTCCCTGCAATTGCCCTGCCTATCATTTGCCGCATCAAAAACCGCGCTTGGCGATGGCCACGCGCTGGATGAAAGGAGAGGCGAATGCAAAGGATGCAAATGGAACGGCATGGCGAGAAATGGTCGGTGCTGGCGGCGGTCTGCCTGGCCGCGCTGGCGCTGCCGTGGAGCTTTGTCGGCGGCGCGGTGGCGACGCCGGCCATTGGGCGGGAACTGGGCGGCAGCCCGCAGGCGCTGGGTTGGGTGACCAGCGCCTTCATGCTGAGTTTCGGCAGCTGCCTGATGGCCGCCGGCGCGCTGGCCGATCAGTATGGCCGCAAACGCCTGTTCGGCATCGGCATCGGCTTGTTCGCGGCGTCGTCGCTGGCCATCAGCCTGGCGCCGGATTTGTGGTGGCTGAATGGATTGCGGGCCGCGCAGGGGCTGGCCGCCGCCGCCGCGATGGCCGGCGGTTCGGCCGCGTTGGCGCAGGAATATGAAGGAGAGGCGAGGACGCGCGCCTTCAGTCTGTTGGGCACGACTTTCGGCCTGGGGTTAGCCTTTGGCCCGCTGTTGTCCGGCGGCCTGATCCAATGGCTGGGCTGGCGCGCCATCTTCGCCTGCGGCGCGGCGATCGGCGTGGTTGCGTTGCTGCTGGCGCTGCCGCGCATGCGCGAATCGCGCGATCCGGACGCAGTGGGGCTGGATTGGCCGGGCGCGCTCAGTTTCACCTCGATGCTGGCCTTGTTCACGACCGCGCTGCTGCAGGGGCCGCAGCAGGGATGGCGCAGCCTGCCGGTGCTGGCGCTGCTGGCGGGATCGCTGGCCTTGCTGCTGGCCTTCATCTGGCTGGAGCGGCGGGCGGCGCGGCCGATGCTGGATTTGTCCTTGTTCCGCTACCCGGCCTTTGTCGGCGTGCAATGCCTGCCGCTGGCCACCAGCTATTGCTATGTCGCCTTGCTGGTGCTGCTGCCCTTGCGCTTCATCGGCGTCGATGGGCGGGGAGAGGCCGAGGCGGGACTGTGGATGCTGGCGCTGTCGGCGCCGATGCTGGCGATGCCGTCGCTGGCGGTATGGCTGACGCGCTGGCGTTCCGCCGGCTTCATTTCCGCGGCGGGCTTGCTGATGGCTGCGCTGGGGCTGGCCGGCCTCAGCCAGGCTCAGGCGGGCTCGCCCGCCATGGCGCTGGCGCTGCTATTGATCGGCGGCGGCAGCGGATTGCCTTGGGGGCTGATGGATGGCTTGTCGGTCAGCGTGGTGCCGAAGGAACGCGCCGGCATGGCCAGCGGCATCTTCAGCACCACCCGGGTGGCGGGCGAGGGCATGGCGCTGGCCGTAGTAGGTGCCTTGATGGCAGGCCTCACCGGCAGAGCGCTGGCCGATGCCGGCCTGAACGCGCCGGCCGCCGCAGTACAGCGGCTGGCGTCGGGCAATTTGTCCCAGGCCCATGCGCTATTGCCGATGGCGGACATCGGGCGGTTGATTCACGCCTATGACTGGGCTTTTCAGCGATTGCTGTATCTGTTGATCGCCTTGACGCTGTCGTCGGCGTTGATGGCGCTGGTTTTGCTGGGGCGCAGCAAGGGTGAGGCAGGCTTGGCCTGACGGGGGCAATGAAAAACGCCCCGCATGAGTGGGGCGTCGAGATGGTGGGCCGAAGAGGCTTGCTCCGCTTGATGGTCAGCTTTGCGTGCAACGATTTGATTTTAATTTGGATTATTTATTTGAATTCAGGCGGCGCCATGAAGATCGCATGCATGAGGTTGAGGCTTCGGCGCCGTGCATGTCTATTGAGACGCATCTCAAGTGAGGGCTGCTTGGGAGCGAGGAGCGCGACGCTCTTGCTTGCATGCGAATCCGAATTTCCTTCAAGCTCAGCTCACGATATCCGGCGCTTCCGGGCAGACTTTGTTGCGTCCCCCTTCCTTGGCCTGATACAGGGCTTCATCTGCCCGCTTCACCAGATCGTCCGCTGTTTCTCCCTTGCGCAGAACCGCAACGCCGAAGCTGCTGGTCTTGCTGCCAATCTCGGCAAAGGCATGCGCTTGCACGCTGGCGCGCAAGTGCTCGGCCAGGCGCAACGCCTGTTCCAGAGTGGTCTGAGGACAAAGAATCAGGAACTCTTCGCCACCCCAGCGACCCACGGTGTCGGTCGCCCGCGCCGCGCGTCTCAAGATGCCGGTGAATTCCCGAAGCAGGATGTCTCCAACCAGATGTCCGCGGCTGTCGTTGACGGACTTGAATTTGTCGATGTCGGTCAGGATCACCGCAAGCGGGCGGCTGTCAGGATCGGCCAGCGCGATGGCGCTCTTGAAAGCCTCGTCCAGGCCTCGTCGGTTGACCGCGCCGGTCAGCTTGTCGGTTATGGCCAGCTGGGCTAACTGCCGATGAGCTTCGAGCAGCTCGGCCGTTCGCTGCGCGACCTCCTGGCTCAGGATCTCGTTGTGGCGAACCTGGAATTCGTGCGCCGCTTGGAGCCGGCCATAGGCATCGTTGAGCCTATCGACCAGCACGCTCAGTTCATCGTACGGCCCCCGCGGGCCCCGGCGCAGCACAAAGGGCGTGAAGCGCTTCCCGGGCTCGAAGGACTTGGCGAACTCCGCCATCTGCGTCAAATGTCGCGTGATCATCCATGAAATCAGCAAGAGGATGCTGATCGAAGTCACCAGCGACTTGCCGCTCTGCGTCGCCAGCACGATGCCAATGCGATCAAGGGTGCGGCTATAGAGGGTGTGCAGATTGGGCGCAATGAAGATCTTGCCAACGACCACCCCGTTGCGCTGCAAGACGTACTCGAAGCGCCTCTCCGCGTCAGCATCAACCTGCCCGGTTGTCAGCGTGGCCGACTGGCTGGGGCCGTAGTGGATCGTGGCGCCAGCGACCCAAGGGGAATGACCGATGCCATCGAGCTGCACCTGCATGCCGGCGAGGTTGAAGTTCCAGGCCGCATCGGCAAGGCCTGGCAACTGGCTCTGTTCGATGTAGCGCATGCCCTGCTCGAGTTCGGACACATCGTGTCGGTAATCGAAGAACAACTGTACCGAGGTCGCGATCAGCGCCGCGGTCGTGCTGATGCCGATGATCCAGACCAGCATGCGTCGCGCAAGTCCACGCGGCGCAAGGAAAATCAACAGGAAATCGCGCAATCGGGCGCTATCCCTTGCCTGGCGATTCGCATCCATGCTTACTTGGCCTGCCTGCGGAACGGCGAATAGCGGGCGTAGACTTCCTCGTAGCGTTTGGCGGCTTCCGGATCAAGCAAGCGGGCTTCCGCTTCGATCCACGGTGGACGCCTGCCAGCCTTGGCAACGATCTCATTGACCCGCTTGACGATCTTTCGTCCCCACGGCCCCTTGGTGCAAGCCGCATACCCGAGCGTGTATTGGGGGTGGCCGGCGATGGGAAGGTAAATAAAATTGATTGAGTTAGGCAGCTTCAAATGCCTGGCGAACCAATAGACCTCGTCCGGATAGGCGATGATGTAGTCCACCCACCCGCTGGCCAACTGGCTGAAAGGCGCCACGTCGTCGGCACTTGTCCGGAGGATGTTCTTTTGTCCAGCCGCCGTCGTGAAAGCCGAAAGAATGATGGGCGGGTATCCCCGCATCTCTTGGCGGACGGTGGTCAGCGACAGGTCATGCATCAGCCGGGCGATGTCCATGGCGCCGTCAGCATTGCGGTAGGCTGTCAGGCGGGCCGCCCGATCGGATCGCACGACGATGTAATACGGCAGCACGAATTCGACCGGGTTGCTGAATTCCATATAGGCTTCGCGCTCGCTCGTCTTGAGCAGGCTAGGCTGGCAAACGTGCTGGCCCTGTTTCATCAGGCCGGAGACGCGCGCCAGGCTGGCGCGTTCGATCACGCTGTTGTACTCGGGCGTGCGCTCAATGAAATATCGCAGAAACACGTCAGCGTACCCTTGGCCCTTGTCGGGGCCGTCGGTTATGGTGACGGGTGGATTGCCCGGCATTTGCCATCTGATGGTGTTGTCGTCGGCCCGAGCGTTGGCGCTCATCATCAGGTGGCCCAAGGCCATTCCTGCGCCAATGAACGTCCAGAAAGAAGCGGCTCGCATCTTCCCGGCGATGGCTTTCAACATTTCCATATTCCTTTAAATACACTAGCGATCGCGCCTATTGTCCCTGGCCAGCCGCGACATCCACCGTAAGTTCTGATGAGGAGTTCCTCAAGGCGCCAGCAAATTTGGGCAGTGCCCCAGCTGCGCTGGCGCAGCGCTGATCGTGCCGCCGCGAGCGACGCATTGGTCGGGCGGTAGCGGCGCTTTCTGTTCGACAAAGCGGACAAGCAGGTCGAAAGCGCGCTGCGCGTGCGGCTCGATCAGTTCAAGCTGTGGGAATATGTTGGCGTAGCGCTCGACGTGATTGCCGTTTTGGATCTCGTAGAGGCGATAGGCTTGGGCGTGCTCGCCGCTTTCCGCGGCAACCTGCCGCGCATAGGCTCGCGCATGGTGGTCGATGGGCAGCAGCGCATCCATCGTGCCGGCGACCGTGATCAGCGGGCGCTTGATCTTGCCGTTGGTGGCGATGGCCGCCACATTGGAGCCAACTGTAGAGGCGGACAGTCGCGCCAAGTAGTTGTACCGGCCGGGCCCGGCGCCATAGGTGTTGTAGCTAGGATCCAAGCGCTTTTGCCATTGGCACTGCGTGGGCTCCCAGAATGAGTCAGCGTGCATGCCCCATAGCGAGACCGGGCCGTTTTCTGTGTCGGCGAGGAGATCGGGCGGATAGCCGGCCGCCATGATGTTCAACGCGGCGGTGCTCGTCGGCGAGCGGCCGGAGGCGAGATAGTCGGGGTAGTTGAGGATCGCCGGGGGCAAGCCAGTCAGCAGGTTCGGCCCGCGGGAATCGGCGAAAGTGCCTGCCCAATCCACACCGCCGTCGAAGTATTCCGGCGCGGTTTCGATCGCGCGGCGCACCTGATAGCCGCCGTTCGAGGTGCCGACTGCATAGGTATAGCGCGGCTTGCGGCCATACTGGGCCTCTACGCCGCGGCGCGCCAGGTCAGAGGCCATCACCATGAAGTCGCGCCAGCGGGTGAAAGCCTGGCCAGGATCGTCATCGTAGTAATGGACATAGCTTGGCTTGTCCGGAGACCCGGTTCGGCAGGCCAGCGGATCTGCCGCCGTGCTCTCGCGCGCGCTGAGCACGCCCTTGTTTTGCGACGCATAGGCATAGCCTTTCTGCAGCACGTAATCGCTCCAGACGAAGTCGCCGTTGAATTCGCTGCGGGCGCCGGAAGCGCCGGCAACGACGAGGCGGCCGTTCCAGTTCTGGGGCAGGCGCAGCAGGAAGCGCGCCTGCCCCAGCGGATCCTTGGCGAAGCGGGCCTGAATCTGCAGGCCGGGGACTACCTTCTTGATTGGCGGCCTGCTGGCGGCATCCGCCACGAGTATGGCGCGGTCGGCCTGCGGCATGAACGCCAAATGGGGCAGGCCAGGCAGCGAGTCATCGGCCGGCGTGGTGTTGGGGTTGCGGGTTGTAAGATCGGGGCTTTCGATGCAACTGGCGTCGGCGAGTTGCGAGTCCAATTTCCGGAGCAGGCGTTCGCAGGAACGCTGCGTGCCGGCAGTGGCCGCGCCAGCGAGGATCAGCAGGGCAAGGGCGGCGGCCGTCGATTTCCACATGACTCGTTTCCTTGGTTTGATGTTTCAGTAGCCGGCTTGGCCGTAATCGCTCGGCAACCCCACAGGCACGCAATGCCATTGGTGATGCAGAATAACTGAATCGTTTGTCCTTTCCTAGATACCTCAAGAGCCTTGCGCCAGGCCCTGCAAGGAGCCGTCATGAGCAAGTCGCAGTCCACCCCCGACTCAAGCGTGTCTGGAGAAGTGGGGACGATTCAGATGTTGCCAAACGGAAAAGCAAAAAAGCCCGCAATCATGCGGGCTTGTGTGTTTTTTGGCGCCTGTAGGAGCCAGACGTCAGATCATTCCCACTCAATGGTCGCCGGCGGCTTGCCGCTCACATCGTAGACCACGCGGTTGATGCCGCGCACTTCGTTGATGATGCGGTTGGACGCGCGGCCCAGCAGGCTGTACGGCAGCTCGGCCCAGTGGGCGGTCATGAAGTCGCTGGTCACCACGGCGCGCAGCGCGACGACGTAATCGTAAGTGCGGCCGTCGCCCATCACGCCGACGGACTTCACCGGCAGGAACACGGCGAAGGCCTGGCTGGTCAGCTCGTACCAGTTCTTGCCGGTCTTCTCGTCCACGGTGTTGCGCAGCTCTTCGATGAATATGGCGTCGGCCTGGCGCAGCAGGTCGGCGTATTCCTTCTTCACTTCGCCAAGGATGCGCACGCCCAGGCCCGGACCCGGGAACGGGTGGCGGTAGACCATGTCGTGCGGCAGGCCGAGCGCCACGCCCAGCTGGCGAACTTCGTCCTTGAACAGCTCGCGCAGCGGCTCCAGCAGCTTGAGGTTCATGTCTTCCGGCAGGCCGCCCACATTGTGGTGGCTCTTGATGGTGTGCGCCTTTTTGGTCTTGGCGCCGGCCGATTCGATCACGTCCGGGTAGATGGTGCCCTGGGCCAGCCACTTGGCGTTGGTCAGCTTGCCGGATTCGCGGTCGAAGACTTCGATGAATTCGGCGCCGATGATCTTGCGCTTCTTCTCCGGGTCGGACTCGCCGGCCAGCTTGGCCATGAAGTCGGCTTCGGCCTGCACGTGCACCACTTTGACGCCCAGGTTCTGGGCGAACATTTCCATCACCATCTTGCCTTCGTTCAGGCGCAGCAGGCCGTGGTCGACGAAGACGCAGGTCAGCTGGTCGCCGATGGCGCGGTGGATCAGCGCGGCGGCCACGGAGGAGTCCACGCCGCCGGACAGGCCGAGGATCACTTCTTCGTCGCCGACTTGCTCGCGAATCTTCTTCACCGCTTCATCGATGTAGTTGGGCATGGTCCAGCTGGGTTTGCAGCCGGCCACATGCAGCACGAAGCGGTGGATCATCTCGGTGCCGCGCTTGGTGTGGGTGACTTCCGGGTGGAACTGCACGCCGTAGAAGCCGCGGGTCTCATCCGCCATCGCCGCGTACGGGCAGGACGGGGTTTCGGCGATCACCTGGAAGCCGGCCGGCAGCGCGGTCACCTTGTCGCCGTGGCTCATCCACACGTCGAGGAAGCCGTTGCCGGCGTCGTCGATCTGGTCCTGCAGGCCTTCCAGCAGCTTGGAGTGGTGGCGCGCCTTGATCTGGGCGTAGCCGAACTCGCGCTTGTCGCCGCTTTCCACCTTGCCGCCCAGGGTCTGGGCCATGAACTGCATGCCGTAACAGATGCCCAGCACCGGCACGCCCAGCTCGAACAATTTGGGATCGGCCTGGTAGTCGGACTCGTACACCGAGTTCGGGCCGCCGGACAGGATGATGGCCTTGGGCGCGAAGGCCTTGATCTCTTCGATGGGCATGTCGAAAGAATGAAGCTCACAGTAAACGTGAGCTTCGCGTACGCGGCGGGCGATCAACTGGGTGACCTGGGAGCCGAAGTCGAGAATGAGGATCTTGTCCATGCCTATCCTTGAAAAGTAATGCAGGCCGTTAAGGCCATTATCGTCAATGCTAAAAATAATTCCGTGGTTTCAGTCTTCGCTGGGAGGCAGCCGGCGCGGCGGTTCCGAGCGCTCCGGCACGCGGTCGCTGCGGGCGGCCAGCAGCAACACGCCCATCAGCACCATGCCCAGCGCCACGAAGTGGGTGGCGCGCAGGCCAAGCTGGTCTATCGCGTAGACGCTGGCGCCGGCGTAGGCCAGCATCGGGCTGGTGACCAGCGTGGACTTGTTGAAGCCGTCAAGCGCGAACAGCAACACGCCCGCCGCGAACAGCAGCAGGGCGAGCAGGGTGGAGGTGTTGGGCAGCAGGGCGGTGCTTTTCAGCAGCCATACGCTGCCGACGCAGATCAGGGCGATGGGCAGGGCGGCGCCGCGCTTCATCATGCCGCGCCTCGCTGGTTCTTCATCACGCGCTGTTTTTCGCGCTGCCATTCGCGGTCTTTTTCGGTGTCGCGCTTGTCGTGCAGCTTCTTGCCCTTGGCGAGGCCGACTTCGGCCTTCACATTGCCTTTGGCGTAGTGCAGATCCAGCGCCATCATGGTGTAGCCGGCGCGTTCCACCTTGCCGATGAAGCGGTTGATCTGTTCTTGCGACATCAGCAGCTTGCGCGGACGCACCGGGTCCGGGTTGACGTGGGTGGAGGCGGATTGCAGCGGAGTGATGTGGCAGCCGATCAGCCAGAAGGCGCCGTTTTTCCAGTCGACGTAGCTTTCCTTCAACTGGACGCGGCCGGCGCGGATGGCCTTGACTTCCCACCCTTCCAGCACAAGCCCGGCCTCGAGTTTTTCCTCGATGAAGTAGTCGTGGAAAGCCTTGCGGTTCTGGATGATGCTCATGTGTGGCGGGTTCCTTTGAATCCGGCATTGTATCAGAAGCCGGGCCGCAACCAAAATCGTGTCTTTTCAGTGGCTTGATGTGAAAGGACTTGGCCGCGGGCGCGCCGTGAAGCCCGGACGGGCGGCGGCAGGCGCTTTTTGCTAGAATTGCGGCTTGATTGTCAGTTTCGAGACCCCGGCCGCGCCGGGTTTTTGCCGATGCAGCTTGTCGAAAAGAGCGTCCTGGTGGCGCATACGCCGGCGCAGATGTACGCGCTGGTGGACGATATCGAACACTACAGCCGCTTCCTGCCCTGGTGCGGCAAGACCGAGGTGCTGTCGCGCGACGGCGGCCAGGTGGTGGCCAGCCTGCACATCGATTATGTGAAGGTGCGCCAACATTTCACCACTCGCAACCACAACGTGGAGAACGAATCGATCCGGATGGAATTGGTGGAGGGGCCGTTCGAGTTGCTGGAGGGCTTGTGGCATTTCAAGCCGCTGGGCGATTTCGGCTGCAAGATAGAATTCAGCCTGCGTTACCAATTCTCCAGCCGCATTCTGGAAAAGTTGATCGGGCCGGTGTTTGGCCACATTTCCGGCTCGCTGGTGGATGCTTTCATCAAGGAAGCGGACAGGAAATACGGCGATGACTGAGGGGTTGAGCGTGGAGGTGGCCTATGCCAGGCTGGATCGGCAGTGGCTGGTCGAGGTGAGCCTGCCGGCCGGAGCTGCCGCGCTGGACGCGGTGCGCGCATCCGGCATTCTGGCGTCGTGCCCGGAGCTGGACGAGGCGGCTTTGAAGCTGGGCGTGTTCGGCAAGGCGGTCAAGTCGGACGCGCTTCTGCGCGATCATGACCGGGTGGAGGTCTACCGACCGTTGCAGGCCGATCCCAAGGAAGTGCGCAGGCGGCGCGCCGAGGCGGGCAAGACGATGAAGAAGGGCGGTTGAGCCTGGCGGATGGGAGCAAAAAAAGGATGGCCTGGAGGCCATCCTTTTTTATTGAGGAAGCGCGGCTCAGCCTGGCATGTCTTCGGCTGAGCAGACGCGGTTCTTGCCGTTGATCTTGGCCTGGTACATCGCGTGGTCGGCGCGCTCCAGCACGTCGGCTTCCTGCTCGCCCAGATGCCAGCGCGCGACGCCGGCGCTGAAGGTGATCAAGAGCTTGTCGTTGTTGGCCAGAAAGAAGGTTTTGGTCAGCTCGCGCTGCAGCCGTTGCACGGCTTGCACCGCTTCGGTTTCCGGTGTGTCCGGCATCAGGATCACGAACTCCTCGCCGCCGAAGCGGGCGACGATGTCGGCCGGGCGCAAGGTGAGCTTGATCGTGTCCACCAGGTATTTCAGCGCGTCGTCGCCGGCCAGGTGGCCGTAGCGGTCGTTCAACTGCTTGAAGTTGTCGACGTCGATCAGCGCGACCGACAGCGGCGCGGCAGTGCGTTCGGCGCGGCCGATCTCGCGCTGGAAGTATTCGGCCAGGCCTCGGCGGTTGTAGGCACCGGTCAGCTGGTCTTCCTTCACTTTGGCGCTGGCGGCTTCCAGCGCGGTTTCCAGCTCGCTGATGCGTTGCTCGGCCGCTTCCACCTGTTCTTTGGCGGAAACCAGCTCGTCGCGGGAGCGGGTCAGGTCCAGCTGCATGATGGAGGTGTCTTCCATCAGCGAGCCTATGATGCCGCTCAACTCGTCGACGCCAGGCATCTGCTTCAACTTTTCGCTGTGCGCCTGGATCTTGCCGTGGAATTCGTCGGTGCTGTCGGTCATCATCGCCAGCCGGCTGACGAAGCGGTCCAGAAGCGCGCGCAGCGAGCTGGCGGCTTCGTCCAGCGAGGTCTTCAGCATGCCCTGCTTGCGGATCACCTCTTTCAAGCTGGTTTCCAGCTGGTAGATCTGCTGCATCGACAGCGGCTCGTGAGACAGGATTTCCTGCAGCGAGCTGACTTGGCCGAGCAGGTACTCGTCGGAGCGGTTCAGCTCGGCGACATTGTCCAGCATCAGCTTGAGCAGATTGGCGAGGCCGGTGGCCAGGCGCCCCTCCTGCTGGGATTGGAGCTCCAGCTTGATCATGAACGCCCTGAGCTTGGGCATGAACACGTTCAAGCTGGCATCGTCGGCGATGCCGTCCAGTTCCTGCAGCAGCGCTTCCAGGCCGTCCACCAGGTCGGGGTAATCGGCCAGCCGCGGCTCCAGGCCATGCTTGAGCGCGAAGGACAGCGTGCGCTGCCATGCCTGCCAGCTGCTTGCCGTCTCGGCGGACTGCTGGTCGTCGGCGTCCAGCGCGGGCAGAGGATCGGGAGGGGGGAGGGTGCGGCTGGACGGCGCCGCGTTCCAGTTTTGCAGCAGGGCGACCAGCTTCTGGTTGAGCTCTTCGGGCTGGTTGCCGTAATTGATCAGCACCCGCTCCAGCGTGCTTTGTTTGTGATGCTGCGGGAGGTCGGGCTGGCGCAGATCCCAGCTCTTTACCAGGGTCTGGATCAGTTGGCCCCAGCTTTGCGTCAGTTGCTGGGCCGAGAAAATGCCGCGCAGGAAGTCGATGATCAGCTGGGGGGCTTGCTCCCAGCGGTTTTCATCCAGCACCTGGCGCAAGCGGGTCATGGTGACCTTGGCCTGGACATTGTCCTGGGGCAGCGTTTCCAGGGCCCGCAACAGCAGCACCGCCAGTTTGTTGTCGCGCCCGATAGGGGTTTGCGTCAACTCATGGTAGACCCGCTCGAAGTTTTCAGGTGTCGGAAGCAGCTTGCGCATGGACAGCTGCTTCAGGGTTTCTCTTGCCACTTCGATGGGATTCTGTGTCGTCATTGCCCAAACCTTGGTGCTTTTAAGGCGGCCTGCCATCATCGGTCGTCAGTGGGTGGGTGTGCGTTATCGACGGTTCGCCGCAGAGGAGGACTTGCTGGGATCCAGCAACTGGAAAAACACCTCGCCGTTGCGAATCATGCCAAGTTCGTTCCTAGCTCTTTCTTCGATCGCGTCACTGCCTTGTTTCAGATCGCGCACTTCTGCATCCAGGGCGGCGTTGCGGGCGACCAGCTTTTGGGTGGTCGCCCGCTGTTCCTGCAGCTGCTTGTCCAGCTGCCAGACCCTGAGCCAACTGCCCTTGCCGAACCAGAGCGGCCATTGCAGGGCGAGGATCACGGTTACCAGGGTCACGGTCAGCCAGCGCATGCAATTACTTCAAATGGTAGAAAGCGGCACGGCCGGGGTAGTGGGCGGCGTCGCCCAGTTCTTCCTCGATGCGCAGCAGTTGGTTGTACTTGGCCATGCGGTCCGAGCGCGACAGCGAGCCGGTCTTGATCTGCATGCAGTTGGTGGCGACCGCGAGGTCGGCAATGGTGCTGTCCTCGGTTTCGCCGGAGCGGTGGCTCATAACGCAGGTATAGCGGGAACGCTTGGCCAGATCAACTGCTTTCAGGGTTTCCGACAATGTGCCGATCTGGTTGACCTTCACCAGCAGCGAGTTGGCTACGCCCTTGGCGATGCCGTCTGCCAGGATTTTGGGATTGGTGACGAATACGTCGTCGCCGACGATCTGCACTGTCTGGCCCAAGCGTTCGGTCAGCAGCTTCCAGCCTGCCCAGTCCTGTTCCGCCATGCCGTCTTCGATCGAGATGATCGGGTACTTGTCGGCCAGGTTTTCCAGGTAGTCGGCGAACTCTTCCGAGCTCAGCGACAGTTTTTCGGCGGTCAGGTGGTACTTGCCGTCGCGGAAGAATTCCGAAGCGGCGCAGTCCAGCGCGATCATCACGTCCTGGCCGGCCACGTAGCCTGCCGCGTCGACGGCTTCCAGGATCAGCTTGATCGCGTCTTCGTGGCTTTCCAGGTTGGGCGCGAAGCCGCCTTCGTCGCCCACGGTGGTGGCGTAGCCGTGGCGGTCGCAGATCTTCTTCAGGTGATGGAAGATCTCGGCGCCCATGCGCAGCGCTTCGCGGAAGGTTTGCGCGCCGACCGGAATGATCATGAATTCCTGGATATCCAGGGTGTTGTTGGCGTGTTCGCCGCCGTTGATGACATTCATCATCGGCACCGGCAGCGCCATCGGGCCGGCGCCGCCCAGGTAGCGGTACAGCGGCAGGCCGGCGTCTTCGGCGGCGGCGCGGGCCACGGCCATCGAGACGGCCAGCATGGCGTTTGCGCCGAGGCGGGACTTGGTCTCGGTGCCGTCGAGTTCGATCAGGGTTTTGTCGATGAAGGTCTGGTCGGAGGCGTCCAGGCCGATGATGGCTTCGCAAATCTCGGTGTTGATGTTGTCAACGGCCTTCAGCACGCCCTTGCCCAGGTAGCGGCTTTTGTCGCCATCGCGCAGTTCCAGGGCTTCCCGGGTGCCGGTGGAGGCGCCGGACGGCACCGCCGCGCGGCCCATGACGCCGGATTCCAGCAGCACGTCCGCTTCCACGGTCGGATTGCCGCGGGAGTCCAGGATTTCGCGAGCTACCACGTCAACGATCGAACTCATTGTCTTTCCCTTCATAGCTTTCAGTTGAACTTGCAGAGGGCGGCCCGCCCGACGGATCGGGCGGACATTACCAGCTGTGTATTACAGCGAGCGCTCAGCTTGGGATTGTGCCGCGCACGCTCGTCCTGCGCATTGAGCGTGGTCAGCAATCGCCGATCAGCTGGCTTGCTTGTCGGCCTGGTGCGCCAGCGCGGCCTTCACGTAGGCGATGAACAGCGGGTGGCCGTCACGCGGAGTGGAGGTGAATTCCGGGTGGAACTGACAGGCGAAGAACCAGCGGTGACCCGCCAGCTCGATGGTCTCGACCAGCTTTTCATGGCCGGCGGAGCGGCCGCTGATGGTCAGGCCAGCCTGTTCCAGGCGCTGGATGTAGTAGTTGTTGACTTCGTAGCGATGGCGGTGGCGCTCGGTGATCTCGGCGTCGCCGTACACGCGCGCGGCCAGCGAGCCGGGAACCAGATCGCATTGCTGGCCGCCCAGGCGCATGGTGCCGCCCATATTGGAGTTCTCGTCGCGTTTTTCGATCTTGCCGTCGTGGTTCACCCACTCGTCGATCAGCGCCACCACCGGGAAGTTGGTGTCGAGGTCGAACTCGGTGGAGTTGGCGCCGGCCATGCCGGCCACGTCGCGCGCGTATTCAATCAGCGCGATCTGCATGCCCAGGCAGATGCCGAGGTAGGGGATGTCGTTCTCGCGGGCGAATTTCACCGCCTTGATCTTGCCTTCCACGCCGCGCTTGCCGAAGCCTCCCGGCACCAGGATGGCGTCCATGTCGCGCAGCGATTCGGCGCCGTCGCGCTCGATCTCTTCCGAGTCGACGTAGATGATGTCGACCTTGGTGCGAGTGTGGATGCCGGCGTGCTTCAGCGCTTCGGTCAGCGACTTGTACGACTCGGTCAGATCGACGTACTTGCCCACCATCGCGATCTTGATCGCGTGGTCCGGCTTCTCGATCGCGTCGATGATGTCGTTCCAGGCGGACAGGTCGGCCTTGGGCAGGTCCAGTTGCAGCTGTTCGGCGATGATGTCGTCGATGCCCTGGGCGTGCAGCATGCCCGGCACCTTGTAGATGGAGTCGGAATCGTAGCAGCCGATCACCGCGTTCTCTTCGACGTTGCAGAACAGCGCGATCTTGCGCTTTTCGTCTTCCGGCAGCTCGCGGTCCATCCGGCACAGCAGGATGTCCGGCTGAATGCCGATCTCGCGCAGCTCCTTCACCGAGTGCTGGGTCGGTTTGGTCTTGATCTCGCCGGCGGTGGCGATGTAGGGCACGTAGGACAGGTGCACGTACAGCGTGTTCTTGCGGCCGTGGTTGGAGCGCATCTGGCGGATGGCTTCCAGGAAGGGCAGCGATTCGATATCGCCCACGGTGCCGCCGATCTCGACGATGGCGACGTCGGCGTCAGCCGCGCCTTCGCCCATCTTCAGCTTGATTTCGTCGGTGATGTGCGGGATCACCTGGACTGTGCCGCCCAGGTAGTCGCCGCGGCGTTCCTTGGTAATGACCGATTCGTACACCTGGCCGGTGGTGAAGTTGTTGCTCTTCTTCATCTTGGCGTGGATGAAGCGTTCGTAGTGGCCGAGGTCGAGGTCGGTTTCCGCGCCGTCTTCGGTGACGAACACTTCGCCGTGCTGGAAGGGGCTCATGGTGCCCGGGTCGACATTGATGTAGGGGTCGAGCTTCAGCATGGTGACTTTCAGCCCGCGGGATTCGAGGATCGCGGCGATGGACGCAGCGGCAATGCCCTTGCCCAGGGAGGACACCACGCCACCGGTTACGAAGATGTACTTGGTCATGAGATTACGGCTCTGTGGGAATCCGGGATTTTACCCTGAAATCGAACGAAGTTGAATCACTTGCTGCATCTTGTTGCCACCCTTGGCCGGCGCAGAATGCAACACTCACTATAGACACCCGGCGATAAAGCTCGCGTGGCTGTGGCGAATCCGTTACAATGCCCGCCGACTGTTTCATTAATTGAGAGAGCGCCCGTCAATGCGTCGGGTGCTCGTTCCGCTTGAATTACTGGCTTTTTATATGTTATAAAGCCAGCTTTTACCGGTTTTGGGAGTTTAACCATGGCGCGTGTTTGCAAAGTCACCGGCAAGCGTCCGATGACCGGGAACAATGTTTCCCACGCCAATAACAAGACTAAACGTCGTTTCCTGCCGAACCTGCAATATCGCAAGTTCTGGGTGGAAAGCGAAAACCGCTGGGTGCGCCTGCGCGTATCCAACGCTGCACTGCGTACCATCGACAAGGTGGGCATTGATGTAGTGCTGGCTGATCTGCGCGCTCGCGGCGAGATCTAAGCGGTCAACCAGATAAAGCACTGAGGTATACATCATGCGCGATAAGATCAAGCTGGAATCCACTGCTGGTACCGGCCACTTCTACACCACCACCAAGAACAAGCGCACCATGCCGGAAAAGATGGAGATCAAGAAGTTTGATCCCGTTGCCCGCAAGCACGTTCTGTACAAGGAAACCAAGCTGAAATAAGCTGGTTTTCTGGTTGGTAAAGAGCCCTTCTCTGGTGCACGGAGAAGGGTTTTTGTTTGTCCGGCCGGCGGTTTTGCCGGCAGTGCGCGAAAAAAAAGCCAGTCATGCGACTGGCTTTTTTCATTGGGCAGCGGGTTTTGTCAGGATTCGGCCTGACGGAAGATTTTCCTCGCCAGCAGCAGGTCCTGCCAGGCCTTGGCCTTGTCCGGCTGGTTGCGGAGCAGGTAGGCGGGGTGGTAGCTGACCACCAGCGGCACGCCCTGGTAGCGATGCACCTTGCCGCGCAGCCGGCCGATGGAGTCTTCGGTTTCCAGCAGCGTCTGGGCGGCGAAGCGGCCCAGCGCGATGATCAGGGTCGGCTGGATATGGCGAATCTGTTGCAGCAGGTAGCCGTTGCAGGCGGCGATTTCGTCCGGGGCCGGATTGCGATTGCCCGGCGGGCGGCACTTGAGCACGTTGGCGATATAGACGTCCTGATCCCGCTCCAGCCCGGCGGCGGACAGCATATTGTCCAGCAGCTGGCCGGCGCGGCCGACAAAGGGCTGGCCTTGCCGATCTTCGTTTTCACCCGGCGCTTCGCCTATCAGCATCCAGCGCGCCTGGGGATTGCCGCGGCCGAATACCGTCTGGGTGCGGGTTTCGCACAGGCGGCAGTCGTGGCAATCGGCCACCTTGCGTTGCAGCAGAGGCCAGTCTACCGGGGCGAGCTCGGCGCCAACCTCGGCGCGCAGCGGCTCTGCCGTTGGCGTTGGCTCGACGGGTTCCGGGGTGATGGGCGCCGGCTCGGGAGCCTGCGCTGCGATCTGTTGCGCTTCCGGCGGCGCGGTCAGTTTTGCGTCATGGACGAAAAGGGATTCGGACGGGGGGGGTGAGATGGCCAAGGCGGGCAGCTCAGTGAATGCTGCGTCTGTTTGCGGCGACTGGCGCAGCAGTTGCGCCGGGTGCTGCTCGAACCAACCGGCGCGGGGTTGCCAGGCCGGGCCCAGGCCCATTTCCTGTTGCCGCAGGCTGGCGCGGCTCATAGCGACGCCTCCATCAGGATCGCGTGCTCGCGGCCGCCGCTGACGGGGTAGTAGTTCTTGCGCAGCCCGCACTGGCGGAAGCCGCAGCGCTGGTAGAGCTTGCGGGCCGGCGCATTGCTTTCCCGCACTTCCAGAAACAGTCTGTGGCAGCAATCGTCGCGTAGGTTATGCAGCATGGATTGCATCAGCTGCAGCCCGAAACCTTGGCTTTGATGTTCTTTGGCGATGACGATATTGAGAATTTCCGCCTCGTCCAGCACGCGCATGATCAGCGCGAAGCCCATCAGCGAGCCGTCGTCGCCGAACAGGCCGTAGCAGGGATAGCCGGCGGCCAGGCTGTCACGGTACTGCCCGACTCGCCAGGGATGTTGCGTCGCCTGTTGTTCCAGGCTGGCCAGTTGCTGCGGATCGGTGGGGTGGAAGAGGCGGACCGAGCTCATCGGCTGCGCGCCTGCTGTTGTTCAATCGAGGTCAGCGCCACCTTGTTGCGCACGTAGAGCAGCTCCGCCTCGCGCGGATGGCGCGCGGGATAGCGGCCGCTTTCCGCTAGCCGGATATAGGCGGCGGCATGAGGGCGGGGGTGGAGCGACAGCGGCAGGCGTTCCCGGGCGTCGGCCAGCAGCTGGGGGTAGCTGTCGAAGCCGTCGCCGGCAAGCATGGTGGCGGCTTCTGGCAGCGACACCTCTTCAGGTGAGACGACCGCGATCGGGCTAAGCCTTTCCCAGTCAGGTCCGACGCGGTATAGCGCGCTGTAGACTTGCTGCATGCGGGCGTCGAAACAGACCTGAACCAGTCCATCGCCGGCCTGCCAGGCCAGGTTGTCCAGCGTGGGGATGGCGGTGACGGGCAGGTCGGCGGAGTAGGCCAGGCCCTGGGCGACGCCGCAGGCGATGCGCAGGCCGGTGAACGAGCCCGGACCCTGTCCGAATACGATGCCGTCCAGCGACGACAACGCGATGCCGGCTTCTGCGAGCAGGCGCGACACCTCCGGCAGCGTGCGCTCGGCGTGCTTTTGCGCGACGCATTCATGGAAGACCAGCGTTTCCGTTTCCAGGCTCAGCGCCAAGGAAAGATAGGTGGTGGAGGTGTCTAGGGCTAACAGTTTCATTGGGCTTGATGCGACCTTGCAAGGCTGGGAATTATAAGCCCAGTTCCTCGACCCAGGCGAGCGCGGAGATGTGCGCCTGGTTCAGTTGTTCGCTGGACAGGCCCAATTGGTCGCACAATTGCGGCACCCCGTCCATTTCCCCGTCCTCGCAGGCGCGGGCCAGCTTCAGGTAGAGGCTGATCGCGCCGCGCTCGTGAAGCAGGGCGTCCATGACTTGAGGCGGAAGCTGCAGGTGTTCGATGATCTTGTCCATCGGCATGTCGAACAGCACGTCCAGCAGGCTGAACAGGCCGACGATGAATAGATTGTCGTTGACGTCGTGGCGCTCGCCCAGCTCCGCGCCCAGCAGCTCCATGAAGCGGCCGCGGGTGATGGCGGTCTTTTGCAGGGCTGGCGGGGCGTTGTTGTCGTCGGATGCGGTCACCAGCAGCAGGGTCAGCCAGCGGTAGAGTTTTTGGTAACCCAGAACGGTCACGGCATGGGAGAAGGAGCTGATCGTGGTGTTGAGGCCGGCGGCGGCGGAGTTGACGTAGCGCAGCAGCTTGTAGGATAGGGCGACGTCGCGTTTGAGCACCTGCTCGATGTCGCGGATGTCGGCGTCTATGCGCAGCAGGTTCAGCAGCTCCAGCGTGTTGCTGAAGGCTGGATGAATCACTTTCGCCGCCAGCGTTTCGGGGCGGGCGAAGTAATAGCCTTGAAAGCCGTCCATGCCCAGTTCCTTGCACAGATGGAACTGGGCGTGGGTTTCCACCCGTTCGGCGATGCGGATCAGCGGATAGCTCCGCAATCGCGCGGCCAGCATCTGGAAGCGGGTGGTGTCCTGACTCTGTATGTCCAGCTTGACGTAATTGGCGAGTTCCAGAAAGGCGGCGGCTGGCGACTCGAAGCTGAAGTCGTCCAGCGCGATGCCGAAACCCATTGAGCGCAGATGGCGCGCGCGGGACAGCAGCTCGTTGCTGGGCACGATGCGGGGCGACAGATCCAGGATGATGCGGCGAGGCGGCAGCAGCTCCAGAAAGTCGCTGTTGAGCATGGTTTCGCCGACGTTGATGAAGGCCAGCTTGTTGCCGATCAGCCAGCTGGTGCCCATATTGTTGAGCGTGTTGACCAGTACGTCAGTGTCGGCCTGAAGCTCTGTGTGGCGGCCGACGCCGACCGCATCCCCGTTGGGACGAAAAAGCAGCTCATAACCTATGAGCTGCTGGTTGCGGTTCAGTACCGGCTGCCTTCCGATGAAGGCGGTGTTGGTGGTCATCACTGCACCCTGTGTTTTAGGTGGCAATCATATCCGTCGTCCGCGCCTGGGTATTGTTGCTCTCGCTGGAGGCGAGAAGATCTTCCATGTCGAGCACCAGCACGACGGAGCCGTCGCCGGACAGGGTGGCGCCGGCCACGCCTTTCGGGCGGATATTTTGCAACGGCTTGATTACCACGTCGTCACGGCCGACAAAAGAGTCGATTGCCAGAATGAAGGATTTTTCCGCGGACTGCATCAGCACGCCGAAGTAAGGTTTTTGGGTGGGTTCCCAGCTCAGCAGGCTTGCCAGCGTTTTCAACGGCAGGATTTCGTCGCGCACCACGATGGTGGGCTTGCCCGACACTTCCTGAATCGCGCTGCCGTCGATGGTGATGATTTCGCGAACCATCGCCAGCGGCACGGCGAACGGCTGGTTGCAAGCGCGGACCACCAGTACGGGCAAGATGGCCAAAGTCAGCGGCAGCGAAATGCTGATGCGGGTGCCTTCGCCCGCCGCCGAGCTGATGTCGATCCGGCCGTTCAGCTTCTGGATGTTGGTGCGCACCACGTCCATGCCGACGCCGCGGCCGGACACGCTGGAAATCTGGTCCTTGGTGGAGAAGCCGGGCAGGAAGATCAACTGCAGGCATTGCTTCTCGTCGAGGGAGTTGGCCGTTTCCTGATCGATCAGCCCCTTCTCGATCGCCTTGCGGCGCAATGCGTCCGGGTTCATGCCCTTGCCGTCGTCGGTGATCTCGATCAGGATGTGATCGCCCACTTGCTCCGCGGTCAGCTGAACGAGGGCCTGAGGCTTTTTGCCGGCGGCGATGCGCTCCTCGGGGGACTCGATGCCGTGATCGACCGCATTGCGGACCAAGTGGACCAGCGGATCATTCAGGTCTTCGATCATGGTCTTGTCGAGCTCGGTCTCCTCGCCGGACAATACCAGTTCCACTTCCTTGCCCAATTGGCGAGCCAGATCGCGCGCCAAGCGCGGGTATTTCTGGAACAAGCGGCCGATCGGCTGCATGCGGGTTTTCATCACCGCGTTTTGCAGGTCTCCGACCAGCAGGTCCAACTGGCTGATCGCTTCATCCAGGGAGCGCAGCGTGTTGGTGTCGCGGTTGCCTTGCAGAATTTCAGTGCGCAGCGTGGTCAGGCGGTTTTTGGTCAGGCCGATTTCGCCGGACAGGTTCAACACCATGTCCAGACGCACGGTGTCGATGCGGATGGTGTTTTCCTGCGGGCCGCTGGCTGCTGGAGCGCCGCCTGACTTGGCGGGTGCAGGCTTGGGCGCGGGCTTTGCGACCGCGGGCGGCTGGGCGGCGGGCGCCGGAGCGGCTGCGGCCGGCGCGGCCGCTGGGGGCGGGGCAGCGGGTGCGGCTGCAGGCGGGGCAGAGGCCGGAGCCACGGCCTGATACAGCTGATTCCAGTCGGGGCCGTTGCCGGCGGGCGCGGACGGCGCTGCGGGGGCGGGGGCCGCGGCGGCCGGCTCCGCTGGAGCTTCGGCAGTGACGGGCTGGCCGGCAAGCGCGGCGTCAAGCGCGGCGAGCACGCGGGCGTCCGCGTCGCCGGGCATCAAGCCTTGGCCCAGCGTGCCGAACATGTCGCGGACAATGCCGGTGGCGTCGAGAATCACATCCATCACTTCCGACGTGATGTGCATTTCTCCGTTGCGCAGCTTGTCGAACAGGTTTTCCGTGCGGTGGCACAAATTCACCATCGGGATGACGTTGAGGAAACCTGCGCCGCCCTTGATGGTATGGAAGCCGCGGAAGATGTCATTGAGCAGAGCCTTGTCTTCCGGGCGCTTTTCAAGTTCGACCAGCTTGTTGTCCACATCGGACAGGAGGTCGGTAGACTCCATCAGGAAGTCACCTAGCAACTCTTCCATGCCGCCAAATTCGCTCATTTTTCCACCCCACGCGTTCTGCGTTGTCTTGCTTGCGTTGCTTTAGAAGCCCAGGCTTTCCAGCAGGTCGTCCACTTGCTGCTGGCTGTTCACCACATCGGTCCTGCCTTCCGGATTGATGACCGGACCGTTGAGCAGGCTGGTATTCAGCTCTCCCTTCTTTTCATCGGGGGAGAACTCAATCAGGAAACTGACCAACTCGGTTTCCAGGATCTTGACCATGCCCATCATTTTTTTGATCACTTGGCCGGTCAGGTCCTGAAAGTCCTGAGCCATGACGATTTCAAGCAGCTGGGCATTGGTAGCCTGGGTTTGATTGGGCACGTCTTTCAAATACAGCTGGGTTTCGGCAGCCAGGTTTTTGAACTCTTCGATGCTCAGCAGATTGGCGAACAGCTTTTCCCAGCGCTCGCTCAGCGCCGCGGCCTGGCTTTCCAGTTTGTCCTGGAATGGCTTGGCGATATCGGTGGCGTTCAGCACGCGTTCTGCCGAGTTTTCAGTCAGCGTGGCGATGTAGGCCAGGCGGTCTTTCGCGTCGGGAATGGTTTCAGCCACTTTTTCCAGCGACTTGTCGTAGCCCAGATCGCGCAGGGCGTCGTGCATCTTGCGGGTCATCTGTCCGATATGCTCATACATCGTCGAAGGACTGGTCTCGCTCGAGAACAATTTGGCACCAGCCTCTTCGCCTGCGGGGGCCGCAGCGGCGGGCGGTTCGGGTTCGCTACCTTGCTGCTGGGCGATGCTGTTGAACAGCGCCTCCAGTTCCGGCGAGTCTCCGTTCTCCATAATATGGTCCGGCACGTTCAATCCTCCTCAATGCAAATGCGGGCAACCTTGCGCGATGCTCAGGCTGGTTTGTTCATGTTCTGGAAGATTTTGCTCATCTTCTCTTCCATGGTGGCGGCGGTGAACGGTTTTACGATGTAGCCGCTGGCACCAGCCATGGCCGCCTCGATGATGTTTTCTCTTTTGGCCTCGGCGGTGATCATCATGAACGGCAGATGCTTCAGTTGGGGATCCGCCCGCACTGCTTTGAGGAGCTCGATGCCCGTCATATTGGGCATGTTCCAGTCGGAGACGACGAAGTCGAAGCTTTGGGTTTTCAGCTTGTGCAGCGCGACCTGGCCGTCTTCGGCCTCGTCGACGTTGGTGAAGCCCAACTCTTTCAACAGGTTGCGGACGATTCTGCGCATGGTGGAGAAGTCGTCCACGACCAGGAATCGCATATTCTTGTCTGACATCGAGGTATATCCTGAATTATCTATGTTCCATCAAGGCGCACATTGTAGCGACTACCTTTGCAGGAATGGAATCAAAGTTTCTGCCAGTACGCCCGGGTCGAACTTGGCAACGTAGGAATCCACCCCGACACTGGAGCCCATTGCGCGGTTGGCGTTGGACGACAGCGACGAGTGCATGATCACCGGAATGCCCTTGAAACGCTGATCGGATTTGATCAGCTTGGTCAGCACGTAGCCGTCCATTTCCGGCATTTCGGCATCGACCAAAATGATTTTCAGGTAGTCGTGCAGGCATTCTCCATCGGCCCAGTTTCGGCCGGCCAGCACTTGCAGGCGATCCCAGGCTTCGCGGCCGTTGGTCGCCTGCTGGAATTTGATGCCCATCTTTTCCAGCACGCCGGTGATTTCCTTGCGGGCGACCACCGAGTCGTCGACGAAGAAGATGTACTGGTCGGTTTCCAGCTGGGCGGTGGGCACATCGGGCAGCCGGGGCTCGCCGACTACGCTGGCCAGGATCTGCTCGACGTCCAGAATGGAAACTAGCTTGCCATTTTCCAGTTCGGTAACCGCAGTGATCAGGGTTTGATTGGTGCCGGCTGCCGCCATGATGTTTTCCGGCGCCCGAACCTTGTCCCAATCGACGCGGATGATGCGGTCAACCGAGTCCACCAGAAAAGCTTGCGTGCTCTTGTTGAACTCGGTGACGATCATCGTGTCGAACTTGCTGCCACCGTGGTCATGGCCGATGAACTTGGCCAGCGAGATCACCGGGATGATATTGCCGCGCAGCGACAGCACCCCTTCCACCCCGAACGGCATATTGGGCGTTTTGGTGATGGTCGGCGTCTGCGAGACCTCGCGCACCTTGAACACATTGATGCCGAATGTTTCGCGCGTTCCCAGCGAGAACAGCAGAATCTCCATCTTGTTGGAGCCGGCTAGCTTGGTCCTGGCGTCAACACTGGCGAGCAAGGAGGCGTCGGTGCTAGGCATGTCGTATCCCTATCCCTTGAGAATCTTGAAGAAGGCCTGTTAGTTGCTGGGTTCCAGTTTCAGCATCTGGCGCAGCTTGCTGGCGAGCTTCTGCGGTTCAAACTTTGATACATAGGCGTCCACGCCGACGGATTCTCCCAGTTTCTGGTTGGACGAACCGGAAAGCGAGGAGTGCATCAGCACCGGAATGCCGGCGAAGCGCGGGTCGCTCTTGATCATCTTGGTCAGCATATAGCCGTCCATCTCAGGCATTTCCACGTCGGTCAGCACCAGGTGCAGCTCGTCGGACAGCTTGCGTCCGGCGGCTTCCGCCTGCTGAGCCATCTTCTGCAGATCTTCCCAGCCGCGCATGCCGTTGATCGCCGAGGTGTAGCGGATGTTCATCACTTCCAGCGTGCGCTCGATCTGCTTGCGGGCGACTGCGCTGTCGTCGGCGAAGAAGATGCGGCGGTCTTCCTTGACCGGCTCGATATTGATGAAGCTGTGGCCGTCGTCGATGATGCTGGTTTCCGCCAGTACCTTTTCCACGTCCATCATCATCACCAGCGTGCCGTTGTCCAGCTCGGTGACAGCGGTCACCAGGCCGGCCATGCGGTTGGTGATCATGTCCGGCGGCACGCGCATCGCAGACCAATCCAGGCGAAGAATGGTGTCCACGGCTTCAACCAGGAAACCCTGGGTATGACCGTTGTACTCGGTAACGATCATGATTTCCGGGCGATTGCTGGTCACGATACCGGAGTATTTGGCCAAGTCGATCACGGGAACCAGCGCGCCACGCAGGCTGACCATGCCTTCCACCGAAGAGGGCATTTCCGGAGCCGAGGTAATCTCCGGGGTGCGCATCACTTCGCGGACCTTGAATACGTTGATACCAAAAATTTCTTTGCGACCGGTACGCTGGTCATGCCCCAAGGAGAACAGAAGGATTTCCAGCTTGTTGGTGCCTGCCAGTTTGGTTCTGGCGTCGATTTTTTTGAGAAGCTCTGACACAGAAACCTCCACAGCATCTTTTGAAATGGCGCACTACTTCCCTTTATACGCCAGATATTGGTTTTTCCCGTTTTTTTTTGCTCTTGGCGACGTCAACTGCATGTTGGCGCGCTATGGGCTGATCATTATCATACCGTTTAAGTGGTTTTTACAAATGACAGTGAAGCGATGCCTACTATGGTTTCAAGCCTGAAGGATCAGCAGCAGCTCGAGGCCGCGTTCGAACAATTCAATGCGGTTTCCAGTCAACTCATTGATGCATATAGACAACTTGAGGTTCAGGTCAATGTTTTGAACGCCCAGCTGGATGAGGCGAACAGTCAGTTGCGAAAACAGCGCGATGAGAATGCCGAGCTCGCCGAACGACTGGCCTCGTTGCTCAAGATGCTGCCGGCAGGCGTGGTGGAGCTATCGCCGGAAGGCCGGGTGACCGCTGAGAATCTGGCGGCGGAGTCTCTGCTAAGTGGTTGTTATATAGGGGAAGAGTGGGGCGGTTTGCTGGGGCGCTTGCTGAGTCAGGAGGCGGATGGCAGCTTCGCTCTGGGCGGAGATGGCGAGTCCAGGCGTTTGACGCTGCAGTATCAGGACCTGCCGGCGTCGGGCGGGCGAATTGTGCTTATTCACGACGTGACCCGGCTGCATCAACTCAATAGCGAGCTCGCTCAGCAGCAGAATCTGGCGTCTATGGGCAGCATGGCGGCATCGCTGGCGCATCAGCTGCGCACGCCGCTGGCCAGCGCAATGTTGTATACGGCCAACTTGAAGCAGGATATTCCCCGTCCGGAAGACCGGGCGCGCTTTGTCGACAAGAGCTTGGCGCGGATGCGGGCGCTGGAGGGGCTGATCCAGAACATGCTGGGGTTCGTGCGCGGCCAGGTGTCGTCGTTGGAGACGGCGAAAGTGGCGCCGCTGCTGGAGGATGTTTGCGCGGTGCTGGCGCCGCAATGTCATGACAAAGGTGTGTTTTTTGATTGCAATCTGCCCGCCGATTCTGCCATAACGGTCTTGATAGACCGCAAGGCGCTGCAGGGAGCATTGATCAATCTGCTGGAAAACGCTTTGCAGTTCGCGTCGCCCGGCGGAAGGGTCGGTTTGGCGGTGGCCCCCGATGGCGATGACGTCGTATTCTGTGTCGATGACGATGGCCCGGGGGTGGACGACGCGGTGCGGGAGCGGATTTTCGAACCATTCTTCACGCAGCGTCCCGGCGGAACTGGCCTGGGACTGGCGATCGTGAAGAAGGTGGCTGAAGAGTTGGGGGGAAGTGTACGTTGTTACAACAAGGTGGCGGGCGGCGCCTGTTTCGAATTGAGGCTGCCGGCATCCCGGGAGTGAGGCCGGATGCGGCAGAGGCGCCCGTTCAATTTGTCAGCGAACCTATGGAAAGCCGAGGATCAGTGATGAGACCGATAGTCAAAGTCGAGGGGAGTGTCGGGAAGATGGTGCTGATTGGGCAGTTTGATTTCAACCTGCACAAGGAATTCCGCCAAGCCAGCCAGGAATTGCTGGACACCCCCGATGTTCAGGAAATCCAGGTCGATTTCGATCAGGTGCCGTTTCTTGACAGCTCCGCGCTGGGCATGTTGTTGCTGCTGAAGGAACGGGCTGCGGGGCAGAAGAAAACGATGGTGCTGGTCAATTGCCGGGAAGCGGTGATGCAGGTCTTCGAGATCGCCTGCTTCAACAAGATGTTCACGATCCGGCCGGCGGCCTGAGCATGGCCATTGCTTGCGCCGCCGTCGGCATGCTTGAGCGGCGCGCGAGCGTTTCTTCCTTGTGCTTCTAGCCCGGTCTCGGGCGCAGGGCCAGAGGCGCTTTCTGGCGCAGCCAAAGCGTTATCACGGCTGCGGGTTTGCGGCTTTAGGTTTTGCCGGGAATGCCTGTTTTCTGTCGCTGAGACATGCCATCCGCGCAAAATTCTTGTTTTTCAGCATATGCCGCTTGATTCGCCCGTCTTTATGGTTGATCACGTAATTAAAGGCGACAGCGGGTTCTGAGCGCTCGGTTATCCATTCGGGGAGGCGGATGGTAGGTCAGCCTCATTGTGTTGTTCCGATAGTGTCGTTGAAGATTGATGACATTGAGGTGACGCGCCAGCATGTGTTGGCAGGCCGCTGCTTGCTTTCCGGACCGAGGACGATCCCGATGATTGTCCGCACCGGCACGGCTGGTCTGGTGGAAGCCGTGCACATGGGGCCGTGTGTATTTCAACTGGAGTCTCTCGATAGCGGGAACGCCATGCCTAAGAAAATTCTCACGGTGGACGACTCCGCGTCGATTCGCCAAATGGTCAGTTTCACGCTGAAGAGCGCCGGCTATGACGTGGCGGAGGCGGTGGACGGCAACGCAGGCTTGAGCAAGGCGCAGGGCACGCAGTTCGATCTGGTTCTGACCGACCAGAACATGCCGGGCATGGATGGGTTGACGCTGATCCGTTCGCTGCGCAAGCAACCCTCCTACAACGCCACCCCTATCCTGATGCTGACTACTGAGTCCAGCGATCAGATGAAGGCGCTGGGCAGGGCCGCTGGCGCTTCCGGCTGGCTGGTCAAGCCATTCGATCCGCAGAAGCTGTTGGACGTCGTGAAGCGCCTGGTCGGCTAACGCGGCCATCGCCAAGAGGGGACGATTGTGACGATCGATATGTCCCAGTTTCACCAAGTATTCTTCGACGAGGCGGAAGAGCATCTGGCCACGATGGAGTCGCTTCTGTTGGCGATGGATGTGGCTCAGCCGGAACAAGAAGATCTTCATGCGATATTCCGAGCCGCCCATTCGATCAAGGGCGGCGCCGCCACTTTCGGCTTCGCCGAGATGGCCGAACTGACCCATGTGTTGGAAAACCTGCTGGACAGGGTGCGCAAAGGCGCGATGGAGCTGACCGCGCAGATGGTGGATGCCTTTCTGCAGGCGAAAGACGCGCTGCAGGCGATGCTGGTCGCGTATAAAAACGGCGAGGCTCTGGATGGCGAGCGGCGGGGCGAAATTCAACGGCGCCTGGAAGAGATGGAAGGCCGGGCGGCGGAAATTAGCGTCCCGGCGTCCGCGCAGGAAACCATCCAGGCGGCGGAGTCGCTATGGACGCTGTTTCTCGAACTGACGCCCGCCGCTGGCCAGGATATTCATTCCTTGTTGGCGAATCTGGCGGCGCAGGGCGATCTGACCATCGTGCAGGAGGGCCGGCTGGATGACGAGCTGCCCTGGGTAGCGGTATTCACCTCGTCTCTGGCCGCGGACGAGGTCGCCGAGTCGCTGGCGTTCTCGCTGTCTCCGGAGCAGTTCCGCGTCAGTGTGGATCGTTGCGGCGAAGGCGGGGATGAGTACGGCTTTTTCCTGCCGGATGATCGCGTGGAGCCAGGCGCGCGCGGGGTGGCCGGAGGCGTGTCCTATGTGGATGAGGATGGCGGTTTCGGCTTGTTCGAGCCGCTGCCCGGGCTGCATGCGCCAGGCGAGGATGCCGGATCGCAGAGGCTGGCGCAGATGGAGAGCGACGGCAGCTTCGGTTTGTTCGAACCGTTGACTGCTCCAGGCAAGGGGGACGCGAAGGATCTCGAGGGCGATGGCTTCGGCTTGTTCGGCGGCGCGCCGGGCGTGGGAGTCGAAAAGGCGCCTGATGCCGCGTCTTCGGAGGCGAAGCCGGCAGCGCCGGCGCGGCCGCAGCCGGACAAGGGCGCAGCCGCGGGCGAGAACTCTATCCGGGTCAATATCGAGAAAGTCGACATGCTGCTGAATCTGGTAGGCGAGCTGGTGATCACCCAGTCCATGCTGATGCAGTCCGGCAGCGCGCTGGACCCGGTGGAGCATGAACGCCTGCTCAACGGCATCAGTTCACTGCAGCGCAACTCGCGCGAACTGCAGGAAGCGGTAATGTCCATCCGCATGACGCCCATCGCCTTCGTGTTCAACCGCTTCCCCCGCGTAGTCCGCGATCTGGCAGGCAAGCTGGGGAAACAGATCGACCTGAAAATGGTGGGCGAGAACACCGAGCTGGACAAGGGCTTCATCGAAAAACTATCCGACCCTTTGACCCACCTGGTGCGCAACAGCCTGGACCACGGTATCGAGCCGCCGGACGCGCGGGTGGCCAAGGGCAAGTCGCCGGCCGGCCGGCTGACGCTGCGGGCTTTCCACCAGGGCGGCAGCATTGTGATCGAGGTCAGCGACGACGGCGCGGGGCTTAGCCGCGAACGCATCCTGGCCAAGGCGCGCGAGCGCGACATGCCGGTCAGCGACAATATGTCCGATGCCGAAGTGTGGGGGCTGATCTTCGAGGCCGGCTTCTCCACCGCGGCTGAAGTGACCGACGTGTCCGGCCGCGGGGTGGGCATGGACGTGGTCAAGCGCAACATCCAGAACATGGGCGGCCGGATCGAGATTGACTCCATGGCCGATGTCGGCACCACGATGAGCATACGGCTGCCGCTGACGCTGGCGATCATGGACGGCATGTCGGTTAGGGTGGGGCACGAGATCTACGTATTGCCGCTGGGCTTCATCCTGGAGTCGCTGCAGCCTGAGCCCGCGGCGATCAAGACGGTGGCCGGGCGCGGCGAAGTGGTGCACATCCGCGGCGAATACTTGCCCATCGTCGCGCTGGGGCGGTATTTCAATGTGGGCACGGCCAGGCAGCGGGCGGACGAGGGCATTCTGGTGATCGTGGAGGCGTCCGGCGCCAGGGTGGCCTTGCTGGTGGACGATCTGATCGGGCAGCAGCAGTTCGTGGTGAAGAATCTGGAAACCAACTACCGCAAGGTGGATGGCTTGTCCGGCGCCACGATATTGGGGGATGGACAGGTGGCGTTGATCCTCGACATTTCCACCATCGCCCGCAGCAACAGCGGCCCGCGCGGATCGGCCGCGCAGATGGCGGCCGCCGCGGAATGACAGCCGGAGACGCGATATGCAACTGGACAATCTGAGCGATGCCCAAGCGAGGGGCGAGGGCGTCAGAGAGCTGCTGGTGTTCACGCTGGGCAACGAGGAGTACGGCCTGGACATCCTCAAGGTGCAGGAGATACGCGGCTACGACACGGTCACCCGCATCGCCAACGCGCCGGAGTTCATCAAGGGCGTGATCAACCTGCGCGGCAGCATCGTGCCCATCGTCGATCTGCGCCTCAAGTTCGGACTGGGCGAACCGCATTACAACGAGTTCACCGTGGTGATCATTCTCAATATCGGCAAGCGCACGGTCGGCATCGTGGTGGACGGCGTGTCCGACGTGATCCAGCTGGGCGAGGATGCGATGCGCGCGCCGCCGGAGTTCGGTTCGGCCGTCGATACTGCTTATATCAAAGGGTTGGGGACGGTGGGGGAACAGATGATCATCGTCGTCGACATCGAGCGTCTGATGCGCAGCGAAGAAATGGCGCTGACCGACGAAGTGGCTGCCCGGGCCTGAGGCCGGGTACCAAGTGGGGAGGGGAGCATGAGCGACATCAGGTTGAAGCAGCAGTTGACGCTGGGTATCGGCTTGCTGATGGTGGCGATGGCGGCCGCGCTGTATCTCGCCCTGGCGCAGCTGCACCGCCTGCAGGGCGCCGCCGACGATCTGGCCGGCGGCCAGGCGGCCCGGATCGGCCAATTGGCGCTGGCCGGCCAGGCCCAGCAGGCATCTCAATTGCTGGTGCGGCAACTGGGCGGCCTGCTGCCCGAGGCCGCGCTGGCGGCGCAACGCGCGGCGCAGCCTCCGCTGGACAATGCGCTGGACGGCGTGACCGGGCGTCTCAACAGCCTGTCGGCGCATGCTTCTGCCGACGCCAAGGCCCGGTTGGACGCGGCCCGCAATCTCGACGGCCCGCTGCGCAACCAGATCGCCGCCTACCGCCAGTTGCTGGCGGGAGGAAAGACGGAGGAGGCGAGCGGCTACCTGTCGACCACGCTGTGGCCGGCGGCGCTCAAGTATCAGGACGCCATCGCCCAGTACGCCCGTTTCGAAGGCGAGCAGGCGGCGAACGCCGCGCCCGAGGACGGCGCCGTTTCCGCCGGGATGATAAGCAATGAGCTGATCAGCATGGGCGCCGCGCTGCTGTTGTTGGCCGCCGCGCTGGCCTGGCTGTTGCGCCGCGCGCTGGACCGCCAGTTCGGCGGCGATCCGCAATTGCTGGCCGCCGTGCTGCGCGAGCTGGCCGACGGCGAGGTGCGGACCGAGTTCCAGGTGCGGCTGGGCGATCGGAGCAGCCTGCTCGCCTGTCTGGCCGAGGTGGTCGCGCATGCCCGGGAAAACCTGAGGGTGCGCAACGCGCTGGATGTCTGCACCACCAATGTGATGATCGCCGACGACAGCCATCAGGTGGTGTACGCGAACCGCGCGGTGCTGGACATGTTCCAGCAGGCGGAGTCCGATATCCGCCAGGAATTGCCGCAGTTTTCCGCCCGGGCCATTCTGGGCAGCAATATCGACGATTTCCATCGCAATCCCTCGTATCAGCGCGGCATGCTGCAGCAGCTGGGCGGCACCCATCGGGGCACCATCAGGGTGGGCGGGCGCACCTTCAGTCTGGTGCTGACGCCTATCCGCGACGGCCAGAACCGCAAATTGGGCTCGGTGGTGGAATGGCTGGACACCACCCGGGAACTGGAGCTGAAGGCCGCAGAGGAGGCCCGCCTCGCGGCCGACCGGCGCGCGGCCGCGGAGAACGCCCGCATCCGCAGCGCGCTGGATGTGTGCACCACCAATGTGATGATCGCGGATGAGGACCACTGCATCATCTATACCAACCAGTCGGTGCTGAAAATGTTCCAGCAGGCGGAGGCCGACATCCGTCGCGACATCCCCCGTTTCTCGGTCGCCGGCTTGATCGGCAGCAATATCGATGACTTCCACAAGAACCCGTCGTACCAGCGGGGCCTGCTGCAGCAGGTGAGGGAGACGCACCGCTCATCCATCGCCGTCGGCGGGCGCACCTTCGGCCTGATCCTGACGCCCATCATCGGTCCTAGGGGAGAGCGCCTGGGGGATGTGGTGGAATGGCAGGACAATACCGAAATGCTCAGGTTGAAGCGCGAGGCGGATCTGCGCGCAGACAAGGAAAGCAAGCTGGCGGCGGAGAACGCCCGCATCCGCAGCGCGCTGGACGTCTGCACCACCAATGTGATGATCGCGGACGAGACTCATCACATCATCTACGCTAATCAGGCGGTGCTGAGAATGTTCCAGCAGGCGGAAGCCGACATCCGGCGCGAAATTCCCCGCTTCTCGGCCGCCGGGCTACTGGGCGGCAAGATAGATGAATTCCACAAGAATCCATCTTACCAGCACGGCGTGTTGCAGCAGGTCAGAAGCACGCACCGCTCATCCATCGTGGTCGGCGGACGGAATTTCAGCCTGATTCTGTCGCCCATCGTCAATGCCGAGGGCGAGCGGCTGGGCGCGGTGGTTGAGTGGCAGGACAATACCGAGACGCTGCGGCTGCAAGAGGAGGCCGACGCCAAGGCCGTCGAGGTCGCCCGCGTTGCCGGCGAGAACGCGCGCATCCGCAGCGCGCTTGACAACTGCACCACCAATGTGATGATCGCCGACAACGAGCGCAAGATCATCTACATGAACCACAGCGTGACCGACATGCTGAGCGGGGTGGAGTCGGACTTGCGCAAGGCGCTGCCCAATTTCGACGTGCGCCGGCTGATAGGCGCCAGCATCGACGAATTCCACAAGAGCCCAGCCCATCAGCGCGAGCTGCTGGCCAATTTGCGCTCCACCTATCGTACGGAAATCCAGGTGGCGGGCCGAACCTTCTCGCTGGTGGCCAATCCGGTGTTCGACGCCGACGGCGAACGCCTGGGATCGGTGGTGGAATGGAAGGACCGCACCGCCGAAGTGGAGATCGAGCGCGAGGTGTCGGAGATCGTCAGGGCCGCGTCGGCGGGCGAGTTCGGCAAGCGGATCGCATCGGAAGGCAAGCAGGGCTTCTTCCGCTTGCTGGGCGAGGGCATCAACCAGTTGCTGGATGTCACCAGCCGCGGCTTGAACGATATCGCCAACGTGCTGGGCGCGCTGGCGGGCGGCGATCTGACCAAGACCATCAGCTCCGATTACGATGGCCTGTTCGGCCAGCTGAAGACGGACAGCAATGCCACGGTCGAGCGTTTGCTGGAGATCGTCACCAATATCAAGGACTCCACCGACGCGATCAACACCGCGGCCAAGGAAATCGCCGCCGGCAACTCCAACCTGTCCAACCGCACCGAGCAGCAGGCGGCCAGCCTGGAGGAAACCGCGTCCAGCATGGAAGAGATCACCAGCACCGTCAAACAGAACGCCGAGAACGCCAAGAAGGCCAACTCTCTCGCCACCGGCGCATCCGACATCGCTGCGCGCGGCGGCAAGGTGGTCGGCGATGTGGTGTCGACGATGAACGAGATCAACGAGAGCGCGAAGAAGATCGTCGATATCATCAGCGTGATCGACGGCATCGCGTTCCAGACCAATATCCTGGCGCTGAACGCCGCGGTGGAGGCCGCGCGGGCCGGCGAGCAGGGCCGCGGCTTCGCGGTGGTGGCGAGCGAGGTGCGGAACCTGGCCCAGCGTTCCGCGGCCGCGGCCAAGGAGATCAAGTCGCTGATCGGCAACTCGGTGGACAAGGTGGAGTCCGGTAGCCGGCTGGTGGACGAAGCCGGCCGCACGATGAACGAGATCGTGGTGTCGATCCGCCGCGTCGCCGACATCATGAGCGATATTTCGGCGGCGTCGATGGAGCAGAGCTCCGGCATCGAGCAAGTCAACCTCGCTGTCACCCAGATGGACGAGAACACCCAGAAAAACGCGGCGCTGGTCGAGCAGGCGGCGGCGGCGGCGGAGTCGCTGGAGGAGCAGGCCCGTTATCTGTCCGGCGCGGTGGCGGTGTTCAAGCTGGAAGACAAGCCATTGCCCGGCAGGTCGCCTGCCGCGGCCAGGCCGGCTTCGCGCCCGGCGGGCGGGGCCCTGCCGCAGATTGGCTTGGCCGGCGCGCTGGAGCGCAAGGCAAGCCAGCATTCCGGCCACTACCAGATCAAGCCCAAGGCGATTGAGCCCATCCAGCCGCAAAAAGACGGCGAAGACGGCTGGGAGGAGTTCTGAGGACTTGAAGACTGGCTGAATATGGGATGCGCAGCCGCCGGAATGGCGACTGCGCGGGGGGACGCGGCATGGCCGACGAAACGGAACTCAAGTTCACCCGCAACGACTTCAAGCGGGTTCGCGAGATGATCTATCAGCGGGTAGGCATTTCGCTCAGCGATTCCAAAACCCATATGGCGTACGCCCGGCTGTCCAAGCGGGTGCGCTCGCGCGGGCTGCGCAGCTTTTCCGACTACCTGGACTTGCTGCAGCACGGTGAGGAAAGCGACGAGTGGCAAGGCTTCATCAATGCGCTGACCACCAATCTGACCTCGTTCTTCCGCGAGTCCCATCATTTCGATATTTTGCGCGAGCACGCTAGAGCGCGCCGGAGAGCAGGAGAAACGTTTCGGGTATGGAGCGCGGCGTCGTCCACCGGGGAGGAGCCGTACTCGATCGCCATCACCTTGCTCGAGCTGTGGCGAGAGGCCGGCGGCGGGGCCTTTCAGCTGCTGGCGTCCGATATCGATACCAATGTGTTGCAGCAGGCGGCGCATGGCGTCTATGCCAGAGAGCGGGCCGAGAAGGTGTCCGGCGCCCAGCTCCAGCGATATTTCGACAAGGGCGTGGGCCGCAACGAAGGCATGATTAGGCTCAAGCGGCAGGTGAGGGAGGCGGTGTCCTTCTTCCAGTTCAACCTGGTGGCGCCAAGCTGGCCGGACATCGGCCGCTTCGACGCGATCTTCTGCCGCAATGTGATGATCTATTTCGACAAGCCCACCCAGGTCGGCATCCTGAACCGGATGGCCGCCTGTCTGCGGCCGGATGGTTTGCTGATGCTCGGGCATTCGGAAAACATCACGCACCTGACCGACGCCTACGCCGGCTGCGGCAGAACCACCTATCGGCTGGCGCACCCTGGCGCAGGGGAGGAGGGCGGATGAGCGCGGCGGGCAGGAGGATACGGGTGGTGGTGGTGGACGATTCGGCGCTGGTGCGCAGTCTGCTGACCGCCATCGTCAACGAGGCGCCGGACATGGAGGTGGTGGCGACGGCGGCCGACCCCATCATCGCCCGGGAGAAAATACGGGAAACCAATCCCGACGTGGTGACGCTGGATGTGGAAATGCCGAGGATGGACGGGCTGGAGTTCCTGCGCCGCCTGATGCGGCTGAGGCCGACGCCGGTGCTGATGATCTCGTCCTTTACCGACGCGGGATCGGAAACCACGCTCGCGGCGCTTGAGATCGGCGCCGTCGACTTCATCCATAAACCGGCCAACGACATCGCGCGGCATATGCAGGAATACGCGGAGGATATACGGGAAAAGCTCAGAGGCGCAGCCGAGGCCAGATTGCGGCAGCCGCGGCGTTTCCGCCAGCCGCTGTCGTCCCGGCCGCTGGCCGTCGCCGCGCAGCTGAGAAAGGACGTGCTGGTATTCGTCGGCGCCTCCACCGGCGGCACGGAGGCGATCAAGGACTTTCTGATGGGCATGCCGGCTGATGGACCGCCCATTTTGATCGTTCAGCATATGCCCGAGCACTTTACTTTCACTTTCGCGATGCGGCTGGACCGGCTGTGCCCGATACGGGTTAAGGAGGCGGAGGATGGAGAAGCGGTGAAGCCGGGGGTCGCCTACATCGCTCCTGGCCATTCCCATATGCGGGTGGCGCCGGCCGCTGGAGGCGGCTATCGGATCGCGCTGGATCAGGGGGAGAAAGTCAACCGCCATCGCCCGGCGGTAGACCCTCTGTTCGATTCCGCCGCCCGCGTCCTGGGCAAGAGCGCGATCGGCGTGATCCTCACCGGCATGGGCAAGGATGGGGCGGAAGGCTTGTTGCGGATGCGCCATGCCGGGGCCATCACCTTCGGCCAGGACGAGGCCAGCTGCGTGGTGTACGGCATGCCGCGGGAGGCGTTCAAAATCGGCGCGGTGATGCATGTCCTGCCATTGAGCAAACTGGCGGAAACGGTGGTTTGCTGCCTGCAGGGCCAAGCCGAAAGGGCGATTACATGAGTCATGCCGATGCGATGAACAGCAACAGCCATCAGTACTACGACAAGCACTTCCAGATCATGGCGGTCAAGGTGTTTCCCGGCGAGTTCCACGCCACCAACCAGCCCAGGCTCCTGATGACGCTGCTGGGCTCCTGCGTGTCGGTATGCCTGAGCGACCGCATTTCCGGCGTGGCCGGCATGAATCACTTCCTGTTGCCCGAGGGCTCGCTGGACCTGGGGTCAGGCGCGTCCGCCGCCCGGTTCGGCGTCAACGCGATGGAGTTGCTGATCACCGACATGCAGAAGCTGGGCGCGATGCGCAACCGGCTGGAGGCCAAGATCTTCGGAGCTGGCAATGTGCTGGATGGCATGACGGTAGTCCGGGTGGGGGAGCGCAACAGCAATTTCATCCGCAGCTATCTAGCCAACGAGCAGATTCCCGTTCTGGCCGAGGATTTGCTGGGCGAGTGCGCGCGCAAGGTGTATTTCTTCACGGAGACGGGCAAGGTGCTGATCAAGAAGCTGAAGCGCACCAGCACGGCGATCAAGCAAGAGCAACCGTACCGCGGCCGCATCGTGGATCAGAACGAGGGCGCCAGGACCGGCGATATCGATTTGTTCATCTGAACCGGCGAACAGGCCCGTAATGAACAAGGCGGCCGGAAGGCCGCCTCTGGTTTTGACCGGGAAGCTGGCTAGCGCTCCAGGTGGGGCAGCTTGTCCTTCACGTCGGCCCAGTCCGCGTGGTCGGGCAGCGGATCGATGCGCTCGACGATGCTCGGCCAGTTCTTGGCCAGTTCCGCGTTGAGCGCGATGAACCCTTCCTGGCCCTTGGGCACGTCGTCCTCCGCGTAAATGGCATTGACGGGACATTCGGGCACGCACAGCGAGCAGTCTATGCATTCGTCCGGGTCTATCGCCAGGAAGTTGGGACCTTCGCGGAAGCAGTCGACCGGGCAGACTTCCACGCAGTCGGTGTATTTGCATTTGATACAGGCATCGGTTACAACGTACGTCATTCGCGTACCCTCAGTTTAAGACTGGATCGTGATTCGGGATAATCGTTATTTTAGCGATAAATTTCCTTTCTGACGCTCCGGCAAATCCCTCATGATGTCCAATGTAATCTATCGGGGCCGTTTCGCCCCCAGTCCAACAGGCCTGCTGCACGCGGGCTCGCTCAGCACCGCCGTCGGCAGCTACCTGGAAGCGCGCAGCCGCGGCGGCCAGTGGCTGCTGCGCATGGAGGACCTGGATCCGCCGCGCGAGGTGCCGGGCGCGGCCGACGACATCCTGCGCACGCTGGAAGCTTTCGGCTTTGAATGGGACAGGGAGGTGGTCTACCAGAGCCGCCGTCATGATTTGTACCGGGCCGCGCTGGAGCAGTTGGCCGCCTCCGGCCATGCCTACGCCTGCTGCTGCACCCGCAAGGAGATCGCCGCGCACGCCCGGCGCGGCTTGGATGGCTACGTTTATCCGGGCACCTGCCGGCAGGGCTGTCCCGATGGCCGCGCGGGCCGGGCCTGGCGCTTGGCCGTAGCCGAGGGGGAGCGGGGGGTGGAGGACAGGCTGCAGGGCGGGTACCGGCAGGACTTGGCGCGCGACATCGGCGACTTCGTGCTGCTGCGCGCCGACGGCTTCTGGGCTTATCAGCTCGCGGTGGTGGTGGACGATGCCGATCAGGGCGTCACCGACATCGTCCGCGGCGCCGATCTGCTGGTGTCCACACCGCGCCAGCTGGCGGTTTACGACGCGCTTGGCCGGCCCGCGCCCGGTTATTGCCACCTGCCGGTGCTGACCAACGCAGCCGGCGAGAAATTGTCCAAGCAGACGCTGGCGCCGGCGATATCGGCCCGCGACGCCGCGCGGCAGCTGAGCGCGGCGCTTGAGCTGCTGGGCCATTGCCCGCCGGCGGGTTGCGAGAGCCTGGACGAGCTGTGGCGCTGGGCGGTGGCGAATTGGTCATTGAGCCGCGTGCCGGCCGGTCCCTTGCAACTCCCTCATTTCTGACGACTTTTCATTTGAATGGCATAAGCATCTGTCTGCTAACGGTTTTTGTTGAAAAAATCGTCAATGCGACATGTTTTTACGTCAAAACTGTGTTTTAATGCGCCCTTTTTTTGGCGCGGCGGCAGGCCGCACCCGGCTGCGGCGCAGCCGAGCGTTCCAGCTTCGGCTATCTTGAAGCCATGGCCATAGGCCTGCCGATGCGGTTTTGACCTTTTCCGCATGTCTGACGCCGGGTGTGACTACCCCGGCGCGCGATGCTTTCGTTCCCACGGAGAGTCAGGTTTGAACGAAAACAGTTCCACTCAAAAGAAGGGCTCGCTCGGAGTCTGGATGTGCACCGCCCTGGTGGTGGGCAATATGATAGGCTCCGGCGTTTTCCTGCTGCCGGCCTCGTTGGCGCCGTTCGGCGGCGTGTCGATGTTGGGCTGGCTGCTGACCTCCTGCGGCGCCATCTGCCTGGCGCTGGTGTTCGCCCGCCTGTCCGCCATCCTGCCGCGCGAAGGCGGGCCGTACGCCTACATCCACGCGGGCTTCGGCGATTTCGCCGGCTTCTGGATCGCCTGGGGCTACTGGATCGCGCTATGGGCCGGCAACGCCGCGCTGGCGGTGGCGGCCACCAGCTATATGCAGGTGTTTTTCCCAGCATTGGGGCACAACGAGCCGCTGGCCGGCGCGGTCGCCATCGGCCTGATCTGGATCGTCACCTGGATCAACAGCCGCGGCGCGCGCAGCTCCGGCGTTGTGGCGGTGGTGACCACGCTGCTGAAGCTGCTGCCGCTGGCTGCGGTTACCTTCATCGGTTTCTTCCATTTCCAGCCGGATAATCTCGCATTCAACCCGCACAACAAGCCCTTGCTGTCCTCGTTGTCCGCCACCATGGCGCTGACATTGTGGGCCTTCCTCGGCCTGGAGTCGGCGTCGGTGCCGGCCGGCGACGTGGTGGAGCCGGAGAAGACCATTCCGCGCGCCACCGTGATCGGCACCCTGCTGGCCACCGTGCTCTACATCCTGTCCACGGTGTCGCTGATGGGCCTGATGCCGGCCGATGTGCTGGCCGCCTCGCAGGCGCCGTTCGCCGACGCGGCCAAGCTGATGTGGGGCGACTGGGGCTACTGGCTGGTGGGCTTCGGCGCAGTGGTGTCCTGCTTCGGCGCGCTCAACGGCTGGAGCCTGATGCAGGCGCACGTGCCGGCGGCCGCGGCCAAGGATGGCCTGTTTCCCCGCCGCTTCGACCAGCGCAACGCGGCAGGCGTGCCCATCTTCGGCCTGGTGCTGTCCAGCGCGCTGGTCACCATCCTGATGGCGATGAAGTACGCCGGCGGCGACAGCGGGGTGAAGATCTTCGAATTCATCATCCTGCTGGCCACCGCCACCACGCTGCTGCCGTATGCGTTCTGTTCGATGGCGCTGATCGCCATCATGCTGATGCGCGGCAAGGAGTTCGCGCCCAAGGATTACGTCGCCCCCGGCTTCTTCGCCGGCATCGGCTTCGTCTACTCGCTGTGGGCGCTGTACGGCTCCGGCGCCGACATTGTGATGTGGGGCATGCTGCTGTTGCTGATGGGCCTGCCCATCTATGTCTGGCAGTTGAAGGAGCGGTTTGCCGCAGATTGACCGGCGTGCCGATCAGTGAAAAAGCGCAGCGCGACAGCCTGCGCTTTTTCGTTTTCGAACCATTTTGATGTATGAAAATGAGCGGTTTTTTTCCTTGAAAAACATTTATTCAGACTGTTTGATATAGAAATAATATTGGCTTGCCAAGCCCCGGATATTGACACCATAATCGCCGGGTCATACAGGAGAGAGCGGCTTTTCGGCCGCCGCCGAAGGCGCAAGCGCACCCGCAATCGCTCAGGCAAAAGGACTGTATCATCGGGCCGGCGGCAGCCGGTTCGCGCAATCTGGAGAGCGGCGCCCGCGCGGCGTCCACCGAAGGGGCTAACGGCTTATCCGGCCGGAAAATCTCAGGTGCAGGGACAGAGGGGTGTGGTTGATAGAGGATATCCACACTTTGCTCGAAGGAACCGCGCCATGACGGCCCCGAAACGTACTCCGCTGTATCAAGCCCACCTCGCCGCCGGCGCCAAGATGGTCGATTTCGCCGGTTGGGAAATGCCCATCCATTACGGTTCCCAGCTGAAAGAGCACGAAATCGTCCGCACGGACGCCGGCATGTTCGACGTCTCCCACATGACGGTGGTCGACATCACCGGCTCCGACGCCAAAGCCTGGCTGCAAAAACTGATCGCCAACGACGTCTCCAAGCTCGGCTTCGAGGGCAAGGCCCTGTATTCCGGCATGCTGACCCCGGAAGGCACCGTCGTCGACGACCTGATCGTCTATCTCACTGCTTACGGCTACCGCATGGTGGTCAACGCCGGCACCACCGAGAAAGACCTGGCCTGGATGGAAAGCCAGAAGGCCGGCTTCGACGTGGCGCTCAAGGTGCGCCGCGATCTGGCGATGCTGGCGGTGCAGGGCCCCCAGGCCATAGACAAAGTCTGCGCTGTGAAGCCGGAACTGGCCGACGCCATCCGCGCGCTGAAAGTGTTCCAGGGCCTGCCGCAGGACGAATGGTTCTACGCCCGCACCGGCTACACCGGCGAAGACGGCCTGGAAATCATGGTTCCGGCCGACCAGGCCATCGCTTTCTTCAATCAACTGCAAGCCGCCGGCGTGTCGCCGATCGGCCTGGGCGCGCGCGACACGCTGCGCCTGGAGGCCGGCATGAATCTGTACGGCCACGATATGGATGAGACCGTGTCGCCGCTGGAAGCCGGCATGGGCTGGACCATCGCCTGGGAGCCGGCCGAGCGCAAGTTCAACGGCCGCGAGGCGCTGGAAGCGCAAAAAGCCGCCGGCGTGAAGATGAAGCAGGTGGGCCTGGTGCTGGAAGGCCGCGGCGTGTTGCGCGAGGGACTGAAGGTGGTGGTGGACGGCGTGGGCGAAGGCGTGATCACCAGCGGCACCTTCTCGCCGACGCTCAAGCACTCGATCGCCATCGCCCGCGTGCCGGCCGCCACCGGCGCCGGCGCCCAGGTGGACCTGCGCGGCACGCTGACCGATGTGCGCGTGGTGAAGATGCCCTTCGTGCGCAACGGCAAGAAAGTTTTCGAATAATCGGGCAGCGCCTCAAGGCGACTGCCGTCACCATTGATCTGATCTTAAGCTGGAGAACTTCAAGATGAGCAACATTCCCGCCGAACTGAAATACGTCGACAGCCACGAGTGGCTGCGCCTGGAAGCCGACGGTTACGTCACCGTGGGCATCACCGCGCACGCGCAGGAATTGCTGGGCGACATCGTCTTCGTCGAGCTGCCGAAAGCCGGCGCGAATCTGGCCAAGGATGAGCAGGCCGGCGTGGTGGAGTCGGTGAAGGCCGCTTCCGACGTCTACTGTCCGATCGCCGGCGAAGTGCTCGCCGTCAACGAGGAGCTGGAAGGCGAGCCGGAACTGGCCAACTCCGACCCGTACGGCGACGGCTGGTTCTTCAAGATCAAGCCGGCCAACGCCGCGGATCTGGACGGCCTGATGGACGCCGCCGCCTACGCCAAGGAAATCGGCGCCTGATAGCCTGACCGCCCCGCCGTCGCAAGACGCCGGGGCGTTGTTTTTCCCGGCGCGGCCTCGCGCAGGCCGCCGCAACGAAGGAAGTCCCAAGCATGCCGCTCTCCGAACTCTTCAATCGCCACGAATTCATCGCCCGCCACATTGGCCCGTCCGACGCCGAGCGCGCCGAGATGCTGGCCGCTGTCGGCGTGCCGTCCATCGACGCGCTGGTCGACCAGACCCTGCCTGCCGACATCCGCCTGAACCGCCGCCTGGATCTGCCCTCGCCGCAGCCGGAAGCCGAGGCGCTGGCCGCGCTGAAGGCGGTAGCGTCCAAGAACGTGGTCAACAAGTCCTTCATCGGCCTGGGCTACTACCCGGTGCTGACGCCCACCGTCATCCTGCGCAATGTGCTGGAAAACCCCGGCTGGTACACCGCATATACCCCGTACCAGGCCGAGATCGCCCAGGGCCGGCTGGAGGCGCTGCTGAACTTCCAGCAGATGGTGATAGACCTGACCGGCCTGGAAATGGCCAACGCTTCGCTGCTGGACGAGGCCACCGCCGCCGCCGAGGCGATGGCGATGGCCAAGCGCGTGTCCAAGTCCAAGTCCGCCAGCTTCTTCGTCGACAGCCGCGTGCTGCCGCAGACGCTGGACGTGATGAAGACCCGCGCCAAGTACTTCGGTTTCGAGCTGGTGCAAGGCCATCCGGAAGAGGCCGGCAACGGCGATTACTTCGGCGCGCTGTTCCAGTATCCGGGCGAAGCCGGCGATCTGATCGACCTGACCCCGCACATCGCGGCCATCAAGGCCAAGGGCGGCGTGGTAGCCGTCGCCGCCGACGTGATGGCGCTGGTGGCGCTGAAGTCGCCGGCAGAGATGGGGGCCGACATCGCCCTGGGCAACACCCAGCGCTTCGGCGTGCCGATGGGCTTCGGCGGCCCGCACGCGGCTTACTTCGCGTTCAAGGATGAGATGAAGCGCTCGGCGCCGGGCCGCATCATCGGCGTGTCCATCGACGCCAAGGGCAAGACCGCGCTGCGCATGGCGCTGCAGACCCGCGAGCAGCACATCCGCCGCGAGAAGGCCAACTCCAACATCTGCACCAGCCAGGTGCTGCTGGCCAATATCGCCGGCCTGTACGCCGTTTACCACGGCGCGGAAGGCGTGCAGCGCATCGCCGCCCGCATCCACCGCCTGGCCGCCATCTTCGCCCACGCGGTGAAAGAGGCCGGCGGCAAGCTGGCGTTCGACCGCTTCTTCGACACCGTGCAGGTGGACGCGTCCAAGGCCGACGCCATCTACGCCGCCGCGCTGGCCGCCGGCTACAACCTGCGCCGCGTGGGCAAGACCGTGCTGGGCGTGGCCTTCCACGAAGCTGCCACCGAGGCGGACCTGGCCAAGCTGATCGAGCTGTTCACCGGCAAGCCGGCTGACCTCGCCGCCTTGGACGCTGTCGTCCAGGACGCGATCCCGGCCGCGCTCAAGCGCGAGTCGGCCATCCTGACCCACCCGGTGTTCAACACCCACCATAGCGAGCACGAGATGCTGCGCTATATGAAAAAGCTGGAAAACCGCGACCTGGCGATGAACCACTCGATGATCTCGCTGGGCAGCTGCACCATGAAGCTGAACGCCACCAGCGAGATGATCCCGATCACCTGGCCGGAATTCGCCAATATGCACCCGTTCGCGCCGCGCGAGCAGACGGTGGGCTATCTGCAGCTGATCGAAGGCCTGCAGACGCAGTTGAAGGCGATCACCGGCTTCGACGCGATCTCGATGCAGCCCAACTCCGGCGCCCAGGGCGAATACGCCGGCCTGTTGGCCATCAGCCGCTACCATGAGTCGCGCGGCGAGGGCCACCGCGACATCTGCCTGATTCCGCAATCGGCGCACGGCACCAACCCGGCCACCGCGCAGATGATGAATATGCAGGTGGTGGTGGTGAAGTGCGACGATGCCGGCAACGTCGACGTGGCCGATCTGAAGGCCAAGGCCGAGCAGCACGCCGCCAATCTGGCCGCGCTGATGATCACCTATCCGTCCACCCACGGCGTGTTCGAGCAGGGCATCAAACAGATCTGCGAGATCGTCCACGCCCACGGCGGCCAGGTCTACATGGACGGCGCCAACCTGAACGCCCAGGTGGGGCTGACCCGCCCGGCCGACATCGGCGCCGACGTGTCGCACATGAATTTGCACAAGACCTTCTGCATCCCGCACGGCGGCGGCGGGCCGGGCATGGGCCCGATCGGCCTCAAGGCCCACCTGGCGCCGTTCATCGCCAACCACGTGGTGGCGCCGGTGCCGGGCGCGGTGGAAGGACAGACCGCGGTGTCGGCCGCGCCGTTCGGCTCGGCCTCGATTCTGCCCATCTCCTATATGTACATCGCGATGATGGGCGCCGAGGGCATGAAACAGGCGACGGAAAACGCGCTGCTGTCGGCCAACTACCTGGCCACCCGCCTGGCCGAGCACTTCCCGGTGCTGTACACCGGCGCCAACGGCCGCGTCGCCCATGAGTGCATCATCGACCTGCGCCCGCTGAAGGCCGCTTCCGGGGTGACCGAGGTGGACGTGGCCAAGCGCCTGATGGACTACGGTTTCCACGCGCCGACCATGAGTTTCCCGGTGCCGGGCACGCTGATGATAGAGCCGACCGAATCCGAGCCCAAGGCCGAGCTGGACCGCTTCATCGCGGCGATGGCTTCCATTCGCGCCGAAATCGACCAGGTGCAAAGCGGCGCATGGCCGGCGGACAACAATCCGCTCTGCAACGCGCCGCACAGCAAGGCCGACATCGCCGGCGACTGGAACCGCCCGTACAGCCGCGAGCAGGGCCTGTTCCCGCTGCCTTACGTGCTGGAGAACAAGTTCTGGCCGAGCGTGAACCGCATCGACGACGTCTACGGCGACCGCAACGTGGTATGCAGCTGCCCGGGCATGGAAAACTACGCGTAAACGCCTGCCGGCCTGGCCGGTTCCGCCTCAACCCGCCGGTTTTTGCCGGCGGTTTTTTTATGTCTGATAAATGTATAAGGGTAAATACTTAGAAATAATAACTAAGTAGTCATACGTTCACGTTCGAACTATCACTTAAGAAGGATGCAAAGCCGCCTGGCGGGAACGACGCGCAGGCGCATATTTGAGCAAGAGGCGAGCGGGAGTGAGTGGAAATGTGTGTCGCTAATTTTGATGCTTTTTATCGAGGGAACGATTCGTTTTATGGTGACCGGCCGGCGCTGTCGCTGATGTATTTCCTGGAGAAGTACGGCGTGGGCGGCGGCGGCAGAGGGCTGGACCTGGCTTGCGGCCAGGGACGCAACGCGCTGTACCTGGCGAACCGCGGATTCTCCATGTTCGGCGTGGACGAGTCGTCCGAGGCCGTGTCCAAGATGGGCGAGCAGGCCGATAGGCGGCGCCTGGATGTCAGCGGCAAGGTGGTCAATCTGACCGAGCTGGAAATCGAGCCGCAGCGTTACCGCATCATTGTCGCCTATACCGCGCTGGACCATGTCGACGCCGCCGCCGGCGAGCGGCTGGCCCAGGCGATGATGGCGGGGCTGGAGCCGGGCGGCTATCTGTTCGCCGCGGTGTTCATGGTGGACGACCCCGGCTGCGCCGGAACGGGCGGGGGCGTCAGCGAAACCGCGGCTTATGTCCGCCACTACTACCAGCCGGGCGAGCTGCGCGAGCAGTTCTCCGGATTGACGCCTCTGGCGTACCAGGAAGAGTTCGCGCTGGATCTCAGCCATGGGCATCCGCACCATCACAGCATGGCCAGACTGTTCGCCCACAAGCAGGCCGCCTGAGCGCGCGATCGCAAACCAAGAAAACAGGGCGTCAGCCCTGTTTTTCATTGCGGGGATGCGCATCGGGCCAGGATCGCCCGAGCCGGATTTCTCGGTGAGCAAAAAACGCGTCAGGAAATGAGACGTGTTTGTTACAATGGCAGGCGCTCGCGATGGCAGTCGCGCGGCGCTTTTTTGATGAATAAATAAAAGGTTAGCGGCGGACATGCCGATAAGAAGCGTACTTTCCTGGCAGGGGGGCGATCTGGAACTGCTGGAGGCCTTGAGCCTGCCGGTATGGATTTTCGATATCGACCACAAGCGGGTGTTCTGGGCCAACGAGGCCGGGCTGCAGGTGTGGGGAGCGGCCAGCTTGCTGGAATTGCAGGCGCGCGACATGTCGCAGGACATGTCGGTGTCGGTGGCGCAAAGGCTGGCCCAGTATCAGCAGGACTTCGAACGCGAAGGCGCTTGTTTCGTGGAAAGCTGGACGCTGTATCCCAACGGCCGGCCCAGCGTGCTCAAGGTGAAGTTCCGCGGCATACGGGTGAATGGCCGGATGCTGATGTTCTGCGAGGCGCAGAACAGCCTCAGCGCCGACCCGGCGTCCCTGCGCAGCACGGAAGCGCTGTTGCACACCTCGGTGCTGATCACGCTTTACGACGGCAACGGCAACGCGCTGTATCGCAACCCCGCCTCGCGCGAGCAGGTGGCGGTGGCCGGCGAAGGCTGGCGCCAGCATTTCGTCCACGACAGCGACTGGCAGCAATTGCGGCAAGGCGTGGCCGCGTGCGGCGAATCGCGGCTGCTGGCACGGGTGAATACGCGGGAAGGCATGCGCTGGCACGAAGTGTCGGCCCGAGCCTGCCGCGACGCGGTCACCGGGCAAGACGCGCTGCTGGTCAGCGAGGTGGACATCACAGATCTCAAGCATGCCGAGGCGCGCGCCAGCTTCCTGGCCAATCACGACGTGCTGACCGGCTTGCCCAACCGCAACGGCATCCGCAGCGAGTTGTTGCCCCATCTGCAGCAGGCGCTGCGCAATGGCCGCCAGGTGGCGTTGATGTTCATCGACCTGGACCGCTTCAAGAATGTCAACGATTCGCTGGGCCACGCCTGCGGCGACGAGCTGCTGATCCGGATGGCCGGACGGCTGGTCGGCCTGCTTGGCCATGACGAGAAGGCGGCGCGGCTGGGCGGCGACGAGTTCCTGGTGATGCTGAGCGCGCCGCAGGTGACCGAGCGGGCCGAGGCGCTGGGGCGCCGCATCCTGCAGGCGCTGGCGGTGCCGATGCGGCTGGAGGGCATGGACGTCGGCGTGTCGGCGTCCATCGGCGTCAGCGTGTGCGAGGGCCGGACGCTGGACCTGGAGCAGATGATGCGCCATGCGGATCTGGCGATGTACGCCGCCAAGGACGCGGGGCGCAACAACCTGATGTTCTTCACGCCGGCGCTGGAGGCGCGCAGCCAGGCGCAGCTGGCGCTGGAGAACGATATCCGCCGGGGCCTGGAGCACGGCGAATTCATCGCCTATTTCCAGCCGCGGGTGGACATCGCCAGCGGACAGGTGGTCGGCGCCGAGGCCTTGGCGCGCTGGCGCCATCCTTTGCGCGGCCTGTTGATGCCGGACAGCTTCATTCCCATTTGCGAGGACTGCGGCATGGTGATGGAACTGGGGCGGCAGATCCTGGTACAGGCCGCGCGCCAGCAGCGCCTGTGGCGCGACCGGGGGCTGGACTTGCTGGTGTCGGTCAACCTGTCCGCCAGCCAGTTTGTCGATCCCGGCCTGCCTGGCCTGGTGGAGCAGATACTGGCCGACAGCGGCTGCCAGCCGGACAAGCTGGAGCTGGAGATCACCGAGTCGGTATTGCTGGGGCACGATGAGCAAACCATGCACACCTTGCAGGCCTTGCGCGCGCTGGGGCTGCGCATCGCGGTGGACGATTTCGGCACCGGCTATTCCAATCTGGCCTACCTGCAGCGCTATCCGCTTACTTCGCTGAAGATAGACCGTTCCTTCATCGCCGATCTGGACGACAAGCCGGCCATCACCGAACTGATCACGACTCTGTGCCGGATGATGGGGCTGAACATGGTGGCGGAAGGCGTGGAAACCGAAGCGCAGCTGGCCTGGCTGGCCGAGCGCGGCTGCCAGGAATACCAGGGCTATCTGTGCAGCCCGGCCTTGTCCGCGCAGGAATTTCTGCAGCGCTTGTTCTAGCGCTATCGATAGCGGGGGAGGCGAGAGCGGCCCCCGATTATCCTTTTTCCTCCACGGTTGCCGGGCGTCATGGACGGCGTCTTTATATCAATATGTGGATTAAATCGTTGGATTCGCGGCATTCTTCGCTTACCCTATGCCGGTAATGCAGGCGGCATGTTCCGGCCTGCGGCAAGGAGAACGAGATGAAGACATTGTGCGCCGCCGCGCTGGCGGCCCTGCTGCCTATGGCCGCTTTCGCGGCCAAGCCCCTGACCGTATGCACCGACGCCAATCCGGAAGGCTTCGACGTGGTGCAGTACAACTCGCTGGTCACCACCAACGCTTCCGCCGACGTATTGATGAACCGCCTGGTGGAGTACGACGCCGCCGCCGGCAAGCTGCAGCCGGGGCTGGCCAGCAGCTGGGAAGTGAGCGCGGATGGCCTGAGCTACACCTTCCACCTGCGGCCCAACGTCGGCTTCCACAACACCGACTACTTCAAACCGACGCGCAAGCTGAACGCCGACGACGTGGCGCTCACCTTCGACCGGATGCTGAACCCCGACAATCCCTGGTACAAGACCGCGCCGGCCGGCTATCCGCACGCGCAGGCGATGCAGTTTCCCAAGCTGATCAAGGCCGTGCGCAAGCTCGATCCGCTGACGGTGCGCTTCGAGCTCAATTATCCGGAAGCCACCTTTCTGTCCAGCCTGACCATGGGCTTCGCCTCCATCTATTCCGCCGAATACATGTCGCAGCTGTTGGCTGCCGGCAAGACCGGCGAACTCAACAGCAAGCCTGTCGGCACCGGGCCTTTCGTGTTCAAGAGCTTCGCCAAGGATGCCCTGGTGCGCTACGCGCCCAATCCGGCTTATTTCGGCGCCAAGCCCAAAGTATCCGCGCTGATCTACGCGATCACGCCGGATTCCAATGTGCGTCTGCAGAAGCTGCGCGCCGGCGAATGCCAGATCGCGCTGTCGCCCAAGCCGCAGGACGTGCTGGCGGCCAAGGCGGACGGCAAGCTGCAGATATCGCAGACACCTGCCTTCATGACCGCCTTTGTCGCCTTCAACAGCCAGAAGAAGCCGCTGGACAACCCGCTGGTGCGACAGGCGATCAATCTCGCCTTCGACAAGGCCAGTTATTTGAAGACGGTGTTCGGCAATGCCGCCAGCGCCGCCAACCTGGTCTATCCGCCCAATACCTGGAGCTACGACAAGACCATCAAGCCTTATGCCTATGATCCGGCGCAGGCGAAGAAGCTGCTGGCCCAGGCGGGCTATCCCAACGGTTTTGATGTTTCGGTGTGGGTGCGGCCCAGCGGCAGCACGCTGAATCCCAATCCCAAGGCCGGAGCGGAGCTGTTGCAGGCCGACTTGGCCAAAGTGGGCATCCGGCTGCAGATCAAGGTGCTGGAGTGGGGCGAGCTGATCAAGCGCGGCAAGGCCGGCGAGCACGAGATGCTGTTCATGGGCTGGGCCGGCGACAACGGCGATCCGGACAACTTCCTGACGCCGCAGTTTTCCTGCGCCGCGGTGCAGTCCGGGACCAATTTCGCCCGTTATTGCGACGGCAAGCTGGACAAGCTGATCGCCGACGGCAAGAAGACCAGCGATTTCAAGGCCAGAGCCAAATTGTACCAAGCCGCCCAGCACGCCATCCACGAGCAGGCGTTGTGGCTGCCGCTGGCGCATCCCATCGCTTATGGTTTGGCGCGCAAGGAGGTGACGGGCTACGCGGTTAATCCTTATGGACGGGTCAATTTCGCTAGTGTTGGCTTGAAATAAGCGGTTTCTCGAGTAAGAATAGACCACTCCGTTTTTATAAACAGAGTGGTCTCTTTCTTTTTTATGGCTTGCGCCAAAGCAAAGCCGAATTCGTTCCGGGCGGCGATAATGCTCGGCGGCGCGCAGGATGAGTGGTTGTCGCGACAAAGTGCCTATGCTTGGAATGGCACTGTATTGCCAGTTGCATGCAGGTCGTCGGTATTTGGTAGTATTGCTGGAGCGGTCGCGTTTGGCGCGGCCGATGGGAGAGAGAGGAGCGCCTTGCCGTTGGCGTGTCTTGCTTGTTCTTAGAATGTGCCCGCCCTCGCTTGAACATGCGCTTTCGCGTATCATGCGCCGGGCTCGGGCCGATAAATGATAAAACAATAGATGCAAACTAGACGAACACAGCAAAGCCGCAGGGAGTCCACCATAGGCAAACTGGTGGAGGCGGCGATCGAATGCCTGCTGGAAAGCGGCTACCACGGCACCAGCGTGCAGCTGATCTGCGGCAGGGCCGGGGTGTCCCAGGGCGCGCTGTTCCGCCATTTCGCCACCAAGAACGAGCTGATGCAGCCAGTGGGGCGCAAGGTGGTGGACGACATTTTCGAGTCCGCTCTGACGCTGGCGGCGCAATTGCCGGCCGGCATGTCCGAGGAGGAGCGCATCATCGCGCTGATGAAGGCGCTGGTGATGTCGCCGCGTCACATCGTGCTGCTGGAGCTGCTGATGGCGGCGCGCACCACGCCGGATCTGCGCGACATATTCCTGGGCAGCTCCAGCACCTATTTCCGCGACCGCTTCGTCGCGATGATGGCCTCGCTGTTCCCGCGCTACGCGATCTCCACCGGCTTCTTCGCCACCCTGCTCACCATGATGACCACGATGCACGGCATGGCGCTGTACCGCACGCTGGCCGAGCATCCGGAAGGCGACAAGATGCGCGAGCAATGGCTGCTGTCCGCGTTGAGGGCCGAGCTGGAGCGGATACGGCAGGAAGGGGCGGATACCCGCAACCCTGTCTACCAGCTGCCGTTCTGAGCAAGCGAAATAAACGTCAAAACCGCTCCAGCCGCAAGGTGGAGCGGTTTTTTAATTTCACTTATTGTCAGGACAATAGGAGGCCGGCGTCAGATGATCCAGCCGCTCCAGCGGGGCATCCGGATTGTCATGTGGTATGGCGCCAATGACTAGGCGGCAAGCTTCCTGGTCAAAGTCCACATTGAGCATGGCTTCATAGTCTGTTCCTGCTTGGGGGGTGAATTTGACTGCCATAGTGTTGCAATGCTTGTTATAGGAATCCCCAAAGCTTGCTGTCAGGGTGGTGATTTCCCCGGCTGGAATTTTGTATTCCTGATAATAGGCTTTGGAAATGAAATTGTTTCTTGCCGCCAAGCCGCGTGTATTGGGCGTTTCGGGCATGCCGATGCTCTTGTTTTCGGAAAGATGCAAAAAGGATTTTAAGGCTTGTGATTCCACGATGTCGCCATTGTTGCCTGTGAAGGAAAATCGGTAGCAATCTCGATGAGGAAAGAGTCCAAGGTCTATCTGATTTTGTTGAAAGACGCGAATTCTAGCGAAACTATCTTGAGGTGCGGTGTCGTCGGCATGACAAAGTGAGGTGAGCAGAAAGGTGGGCAAGACGACCGCGATAAGTTGTTTTTTCATTTTTGTCTCCAATGAATGAAAAAAGACCCGCCTGAGCGGGTCTTTTTTGCGTCTAAGTTCGCAGGTTCTTGCGTCGAACCAGCTATTAGAACTTGTGAACCATGTTCAGACCGAAAGCGTTGCGGTCTTTGGTGTTGTCGTCCTTCAGGTTGATGTGGCCGTACTGAGCGCCGATGGTAGTGCGCTTAGAAGCGGCGTAGTCAACGCCCAGGATGTATTGGTCATACTTGCCAGCGGTCACGCCCAGACCCTTGGTTTCGCCTTGGCCGTAGGTGAACTTCGGAGTGAAAGCGCCCAGAGTGTAAGCGGCAGTCAGCGCGTAGTCCTTGGTTTTGAACTTTTCGCTGCCAGCAGTATTTGCCAGCTTGGCATCAACTTGGTTGTAACCAAAAGCCACCAGCAGGTTGTTGGCGTTGTAGCCAACTTCCAGGCGATGCTTGTCGTTGGTGGAGGTTACAGTGCCAATAACCGGCAGGACCGTCGGTTGTTGAGCTTCGTAGGTGTAAGCGTACTTGCCGAAGAAGCCGCTGTTTTCGTAGCCCAGACCCAGACCGTAGATTTCACGGTCGCTAGCGGTTGCCTTGTCTTCCTTGGTGCCGTATTGCAGAGCGGCGGTCAGGCCCGGAACGATAGCCGGCAGGTCGTAGCGGATGGAGTTCTTCAGACGGTCAGCGTCACGGGTGAAGACACCCAGACCCAGAGCTGCATCTTTGTATTCCCAAGCGTCGACGATGCCCATGTCGCTGTCTTGGAAGTTGGAGATGTTACCCAGACGGATAGTACCGAAGGAGCCTTGCAGACCGATGAAGGACTCGCGGTTGGCGAAAGTACCGCTGCTGCTGTTGGAGGAACCGTTAGCATTCTGCTTGCCGGTACCATCAACTGCAAAACCGGTTTCAACTTGCCAGATGGTCTTCAGGCCGTTGCCCAGATCTTCGGAACCTTTGAAGCCGATGCGGGAACCCAGATCGTCAACGTTGGTTTGCTTGGTGGAACCGTTGTCGACGTATTCAACGCCGCCTTTGATTTTGCCGTAGATGGTTACGTCGGCGAATGCGGCAGCCGGCAGGGTGGCTACCAGCAGGGCGATCAGACTCTTTTTCATGGTCAAGTCATCCTTTTTTAGGTTTAGGAATGTGAGCAAATGCTATTGGCTGGGTTGTGAAAATGCAACTTCACCTGCCGAATTGTGTTGCTATCAAGCAACTGATGTTGTGTTTTGCGCAGCCTTAAATTCGATTTTGTTTGTTGTAAGTTGCTGAATTGTCAGGATTGTTACTGTGATTTCATGGTGCTTTGCATGTTGTTGCAAAAAAGCATCAATGTTATGAAATGCTTATGATTATTGGGTTTTGTAAGGAAGGCTGCCTGAAATTGGCAAAAAAATAGCCCGTCCAGAAGGGGCGGGCTGAAAAATCAACGTGACTTGAAGTGAATCCAGCAGGCGCGGATTGCATCCGCATGAATTCGCTTTCAATCATGATAAAAGAAAGCGTTAGCTCTGTAAATGGAGTGGATATTCCATTTTTGAATTATTTGTTAATGCGGATTGTATTCAACGTATTGATTTTATTTGAAAATTTACATGTTGAATAAGTTGCAAAAATGCGCATCTATCGTCCCGTGGTGAGGCATTTTGGCTACGAAATCATGCGTTTGGGGGCTTGATGCGTGCCTGGCGCGGCAGCCGGCGATTGCGGAAATCCCCTACAATGACGCCTTCGGATCCGAGGCTGCGGCCAGGTGTATATAAGGTATGCAAACACTGACAGTGGTGGGGCTGGGCAGATTGGGGCGCAGCGTGGCCAGGCTGGCGGCGTTGAGCGGCGCCTATCGTCTGCTCGATGTGATGGGGCGGCGCTTGCCGCCGCTGGAGGAGGCGCGCGCCTTTGTCGGCGCCGGGCGGCTGGTGAGCGACATGAGACAGTTGGCGCCGGCGGATCTGTATCTGCTGGCGGTGCCGGATGCCGCCATCGCATCCTGCGCGCGCGCGCTGGCGGCGGCGGGCGTGGCGCCTGAGGGCGCTGTGGTGTTTCACGCCAGCGGCGCGGGCGACGCTTCGTTGTTGCAGCCGCTGGCGGAGCAGGCGGTGTTGACCGCCAGCCTGCACCCGGCGTTTTCCTTCGCCGATCCCGGACGGGCGGTGGAGGGCTTTGCCGGCACGCTGTGCGCGCTGGAGGGCGACGAGGAGGCTTGCCGCAGGCTGGAGGCTTTCGCGCGCGCGCTGGGCGGGCGGCCGTTCCGGCTGGCGCCCGGCGGCAAGGCCGCCTATCACGCAGGTTTGTCGGTGGCGTCCAATTTCCTGGTGGCGCTGACCGAGATGGCGCGGCAGCTGACGGCCCGCGCCGGCGTGCCGCCGGAATTGACGCAGCCTTTGCTGGGCGGCTTGATGCGGCAGACGCTGGACAATGCGCTGGAGATGGGGCCGTACGAGGCGCTGACCGGGCCTATCCTGCGCGGCGATATCGGCACTGTCGAACGCCATCTGGAGGTGTTGGCCGGTACCGGCTTGCTCCCCGCCTACCGCGCGCTGGGCCGCCAGGTGGTGGCGCTGGCTGGAGATCGCCTGCAGGAGCCGGCGCGCCGGCAGTTGCTGGCGCTGTTGTACTGAGCCGGCTTGGCGCGCCTGGCAGAAGCTCGCGGAGCGCCTGAGCCAAGGCGCGCTGACGCAGGCGGTGCCAGTAGAGCGGACGCAACGCAGACTCAGGGTTTTGTCGGCGGCTCTTGGCGCGGGGCGGGCACCTTGAATACCTGGCGCAGGTAGGCGAGGAAGGTTTCGTCGCTGCACATGGTCTTGCCCGGGCTGTCGGATAGCTTGGCCACCGGCTGGCCGTTGCAGCTGACCAGCTTCAGCACGATCTGCAGCGGCTCCAGCCCCATGTCGTTGGTGAAGTGGGTGCCGATGCCGAAGCTGACCTGGATGTGCGGGCTGAAGTGGCGCTGCAGCGCCAGCGCGCTGTCGACGCTGAGTCCGTCGCTGAAGGTCAGCATCTTGGTCGCCGGATCGATCCGCAGCTTGCGGTAATGGGCGATCGCCCGCTCTCCCCATATATAAGGATCGCCGCTGTCGTGGCGCAGGCCGTCGAACAGCTTGGCGAAGTAGAGGTCGAAGTCGGCGAGAAAGGCGTCCATGCCGACCACGTCGGTCAGCGCGATGCCCAGGTCGCCGCGGTATTCCTGCACCCACGATTCCAGCGCCGCTGTCTGGAAGTCTCGCAGCCGCACGCCCAGCGCCTGGAAGGCCTGGAAGAATTCGTGGGCCATGGTGCCGATCGGCGTGATGCCCAGCTTGCGCGCCAGGTAGACGTTGCTGGTGCCGCGGAATACCTGCGGCAGCGCGTGGTTCAGCCTCTCCACCACGTGGGCCTGCCAGTCGCGGCTGAAGCGGCGGCGGGTGCCGAAGTCGGCGATCAGCAGCGGAAAGCGCTGGCCGGCGGCTTCCTCGCGCTGGAAGCGCTCCAGTTCGGCCAGCTTGGCCTCCAGCCGGCGATGGCCTTCCTCGCGCACCGCCTTGCTGTCCAGCGGGAGGAAATACAGCTCGTTGACGATGGCCAGCACGAAGATCTCGAAGAACATCGCTTGCACCATCGGGCCTTTGATCCGGATGGCCAACTGCTCGCCTTCCTCGCTCACGCTGATGAAGCGGCGCTGCAGGTGGAACAGTTCCAGGTAGTCGACATAGTCGCTTTTGATGAAGCGCAGGCCGCGCAGGTAATCCAGCTCGTCCTGGCTGAAGCGCAGTTCGCACAGCATGTCCAGCTGGGCCTCCAGTTGCTGTTTCAGCTGGGTCAGCGGCGTGTCCGGGTGGTTGCGGCAGCGGAATTCGTACTCGCCGTGGGCGGCGGGGAACTGGTGCAGCACCACCTGCAGCATGGTGAACTTGTAAAGATCGGTATCCAGCAGCGACTGGATGATGGGCGTGTTCTTGAGCATGGCGCTTCTCAGGCGGCGTGGATCACGAAAATGGCCGGCCGCTTGTGCAGATCGGGCGGGGTTTGCGGCCAGTCCTGCACCCGATGGCTGACGATGGTCTGCGTCGGCAGGGTCAGGTCGCAGGCTACCGCGAGCCGGGTGGAGGGCGCCAGCGTTTCGCGCAGCTGTTGCAGCAGCGCGTTGTTGCGGTAGGGCGTTTCGATGAACAGCTGGGTCTCGTTATTCTTGCGCGAGCGTTGTTCCAGTTCTTTCACCAGCTTGGCTTTTTCGGCGGCGTCCACCGGCAGGTAGCCGTGGAAGGCGAAACATTGGCCGTTGGCGCCGCTGGCCATCAGCGCCAGCAGGATGGATGAGGGGCCGATCAGCGGCTCGACGCGGATGCCGTGCTTGTGCGCCAGCGCCACCAGCTGCGCGCCGGGGTCGGCCACGGCCGGGCAGCCGGCCTCGGAGATCAGGCCGACATCGTGTCCGGCCTTTAGCGGCGCCAGCAGCGCGCCGACGTCCGCCTCCTTGGTGTGCTCGTTCAGCGTGCTCATGGATAGCTCGCGGATCGGCGTCGTCACGCCCAGCGCTTTCAGGTGCTTGCGCGCGGTTTTTTCCGCCTCGACGACGAAATGGCTGATGTGGACGACTCTGGCGCGCTCGCCTTCCGGCAGCCAGGCGATGGTTTCGTCGCCCAGCGGAGCGGGAATCAGGAACAGAGTGCCGCTCATTTCAGCACCTCCAAGCCCTCGTTGCCCAGCATGGTGATCAACTGGAACAGCGGCACGCCGATCAGCGCGTTGGGGTCGTCGGATTCCACCTTCTCCAGCAGCGCGCCGCCCAGGCCTTCGCTCTTGGCGCTGCCCGCGCAGTGGAGGGCGTCCGGTTCGCGGGCGAGGTAATTGCGGATCTGGGCCTCGGTCAATGCGCGCAGCGTGACGCGGGTGATGCCCACGCATTCCTGCAGCCGGCCGCTGGCGCTGTTGTACAGCGCCAACGCCGAGTGGAAGACCACGGTGCGGCCGCTCATCCACATCAGCATCTCCACGCCCTGCTCGAAGCCGCCGGGCTTGCCGATCTGCTTGCCATCCAGCAGCGCCACCTGATCGGAGCCTATGATCAGGGAGTCCGGATGCTTGCCGGCCAGCGACTGGGCCTTGGTGCGGGCCAGGCGCACTGCGGTTTCCAGCGCGGTTTCGCCGGGCAGCGGCGTTTCATCGCAGATCGGCGGTTCGGCGAGGAAGGGCAGGCCCAAGCGGGCGATGATTTCTTGGCGGTAGCGGGAGGTGGAAGCCAGTACGATGTGCATGATGCGAGCCGGTTGACGGCAACGCCGGCGGCGCGGCCGCGTCGGCCGGCGGCCACGGTTCGGCCTTGCCTTGTTTCTTTTGACAAATCAGGGGAATGGATTGTACCATGCGGAGTTTATGTCTAAACCGATTTTGATCGATCCGCTCAAGTTCGCCCGGGAAGGGCGCTCGCTGTCCGGCAAGCTGCCGGTCGGCGGGCTGGACGAGCGCGTTCATAGCGACCTGTCGGACACCTCTGGCGAGGTGTCTTATCAGCTCGACGGCTCTCGAGACGAGCTGCAGCGTTTTACGCTGCGCATCCGCCTGACGGCGGACCTGCGAGTCACCTGCCAGCGCTGCCTGGACGGCATGCCGTTCAGCCTGGACACCGATTCGGTGCTCACGCTGTTCGCCAGCCAGGAAAAGCTGGACGAAGCCTGCGAGCAGGACGAAGAGCTGGACGCGGTTCTCGCCGAACCCGAACTGGACGTGATTGCGCTGATCGAAGACGAAATCATCATGGGCTTGCCGCATTCGCCGAAACACGACGAATGCAGCAGGGATACTCTCTCGCTCGCCAAGGCTGACAAGCCCAACCCGTTTGCGGTGCTGGCGGCGCTTAAGAGACCCAAGTCCGAGTAACCCGGATTCGCATTAGAATCTACTTGAATTTCTTAGGAGTCGACCATGGCTGTTCAACAGAACAAAAAGTCCCCGTCCAAGCGCGGCATGCATCGTGCACACGATTTTCTGACCGCTCCGGCTCTGGCAGTTGAAGCCAGCACCGGCGAAGCCCACCTGCGCCACCACATCAGCCCGAACGGCTTCTACCGTGGCCGCAAGGTTGTGAAGACCAAGGGCGAGTAATCTCCCTGTCCTCGCTTCCTTTCCTTTTTTGGTAGGCACTTTATACCGCAATCGTTGATGACTATCACCGTCGCGGTTGATGCTATGGGCGGTGACGTTGGCCTCAAGGTTACCGTCCCGGCATCGATCCAATTCCTGCAAGACCACCCCGACATCCATCTGATTCTCGTAGGCGACCAGCCAGCCCTGGAGGCTGAATTGGCCCTGCACGATGGCGCCGTGCGTGAGCGCATCCTCATCCAGCACGCCACTCAAGTGGTCGGCATGGACGAGGCGCCTCAGCTCGCCCTCAAGAATAAAAAAGATTCGTCGATGCGGGTGGCGATCAATCTGGTCAAGGAAGGCAAGGCACAGGCCGCCGTTTCCGCCGGCAACACCGGCGCGCTGATGGCTACCGCACGCTTCGTCCTCAAGACCATTCCGGGCATCGACCGTCCCGCCATCGCCAAGCTGCTGCCCAATGTAAAGGGCACTTCCTGCGTGCTGGATCTGGGCGCCAACGTCGATTGCACCCCAGAACAACTTTTGCAGTTCGGCATCATGGGTTCCGAACTGATGGCCTGCCTGCAAGGCAAGGCCAATCCTTCCGTCGGCCTGTTGAATATCGGCAGCGAAGATATCAAGGGCAACGACAATATCAAGAAGACTGCCGAGCTGTTGCGCCAGTCGGAGCTGAATTTCTACGGCAACGTGGAGGGCGACGACATCTGCAAGGGCACGACCGATGTGGTAGTCTGCGATGGTTTTACCGGCAATGTGGCGCTCAAGACAGCTGAGGGGCTGGCGCACATGTTCGCCGTATTCCTGAGGGAAGAGTTCGGCCGCAATTGGTGGACGCGTTTGTGCGCGTTGGCCGCATTGCCGGTGCTGGGCCTTTTCAAGAAGCGCATCGATCCGCGCCGCTACAACGGGGCCAGCTTGCTGGGCCTGCGCGGCATCGTGGTGAAAAGCCACGGCGGCGCCGATGTCACAGGATTCCGTTACGCGTTGGCGCAGGCATGCGAGGAGGCCGGTTCCGACGTGATTGCACACATCGCCGATCGGGTTGCCAAACAACTAGACAATCTCAAGCAATCCGAGGCGGAAGCGAACTGAAAAATATGGGCTATTCCCGCATTCTCGGCACCGGCAGCTTCCTGCCGTCCCAGGTGCTCACCAATGCGCAATTGGCCGAACGGGTGGAAACCAGCGACGAGTGGATTGTCTCTCGCACCGGTATCCGCGCGCGCCATATTGCCGACGAAGGGCACAAGACCAGCGATCTGGCGCTGAGGGCGGCGGAAGCCGCCATCGCCAGCGCAGGCATCGACAGGGGCGAGATCGACCTGATCATCGTCGCCACCACCACTCCCGACATGATTTTCCCCAGCACCGCCTGCATCCTGCAGGAGAAGCTGGGCTTGCCCGGCGTGCCGGCTTTCGACGTGCAGGCGGTGTGCGCCGGCTTCGCTTACGCGCTGGCCACCGCCAACGCCTACATCAAGAGCGGCATGTCGAAGAAGGCGCTGGTGATCGGCGCCGAAATCATGTCGCGCGTGCTGGACTGGGATGATCGCCGGACCTGCGTGCTGTTCGGCGACGGCGCCGGCGCGGTGGTGCTGGGCGCGTCCGACGAGCCGGGCATCCTGCATGCCAAGTTGGCGGCCGATGGCCGTTATCAGGGCTTGCTGAATACCCCGGCGCAAATTTCCGGCGGCAAGATTCAGGGCATGCCCTACCTGCACATGGACGGCCCGGCCGTATTCAAGTTCGCCGTCAAGTCGCTGTCCGAAATCGCCGCCGCCACGCTGGCGGAGGCCGGCGTCGACAAGGCCGATCTGGATTGGCTGGTGCCGCACCAGGCCAATCTGCGCATCATCGAGTCCACGGCCAAGCATCTTGGCCTGCCGATGGAGAAGGTGGTCGTCACCCTGCCTGAGCAGGGCAACACTTCGGCCGCCTCCATTCCGCTGGCGCTGGATGTCGCGGTGCGCGACGGGCGCATCCGGCGCGGCCAGACCGTGATGCTGGAAGGCATCGGCGGGGGATTTGCCTGGGGCGCGGTGCTGCTGACCTTCTGATTGGAATTCCGCAAAGTGGCTTTTTCGCCGCATGATCGCCGATAATGACAGAGTTTATTGATCGGCGGCGTGGCGCGAGCGGCCGCTTTGCGTCATCCTTTGCGTCGAATTCTGTGGAGTCGACTATGGCTTTTGCTTTTCTTTTTCCGGGACAGGGCTCGCAGAGCCTGAAGATGATGGACGGCTTCGCCGACCTGCCCGTGGTGCAGCATACTTTCGCCGAGGCGTCCGACACGCTGTCGCTGGACCTGTGGGCGATGCTGCAGGCCGATGGCGCCGACGAGATCAACGCCACCGTGAACACCCAGCCCATCATGCTGGCCGCCGGCTACGCCACGTATCTGGCGTGGCAGGAGTTGAACGGCAAGCAGCCGTCCATCGTGGCTGGCCATAGCCTGGGCGAATACACCGCCCTGGTGGCCGCCGGCGCGCTGCCGTTCGCCGAAGCGGTGAAGCTGGTGCGCCTGCGCGCCGAGGCGATGCAGGCCGCGGTGCCGGCCGGCGTCGGCGCGATGGCCGCCATTCTGAGCCTGTCCGACGACGACATCCGCGCAGCCTGCGCGGAGGCCGCCCAGAGCGAGGTGGTGGAAGCGGTCAACTTCAACTCTCCGGGCCAGGTGGTGATCGCCGGCAACAAGGGCGCGGTCGAGCGGGCGATGGACTTGTGCAAGGCCAAGGGCGCCAAGCGCGCGCTGCCGTTGCCGGTATCGGTGCCGTCGCATTGCTCGCTGATGCGGCCGGCCGCCGAGCGCCTGGCCGAGGCGCTGCAGGGCGTGCACTTGAGCGCGCCCGCAATCCCGGTGCTGCACAACGCCGATGTGGCCAGTTACAACGACGCATCGCAAATCCGCGACGCGCTGACACGTCAGTTGTACATGCCGGTGCGCTGGACCGAAACCATCCAGAAGCTGGCCGCCGACGGCGTGACCATGATGGCGGAGTGCGGCCCGGGCAAAGTGTTGGCGGGCCTGGCCAAGCGCATCGACGGCAACGTCAAGTGCCTGGCGCTGACCGACCGCGCGGCGCTGGAAGCCGCGCGCGCGGAACTGGTTTGACGCGAAATTCCGGCGGACCGGCGCAGGCCGGACCGCCATCGCCCCTTTCGGCGAGAGCCGGGCGGGGCGTTGAAAACAAGGAGACACATTGATGAGTCTGCAAGGCAAAGTGGCGCTGGTGACCGGCGCCTCGCGCGGCATAGGCGCGGCGATCGCCGACGCGCTGGCCGCCGAGGGCGCCGTGGTCATCGGCACCGCCACGTCGGAATCCGGCGCGGCCGCCATTCATGAGCGCCTGTCCGCCGCCGGCGGCGCCGGCCGCGTGCTGAACGTCACCGAGGAGGGCGCTGTCGAGGCGTTGGTAGAATCGGTGGAGAAGGAGTTTGGCGCGGTGGCGATTCTGGTCAACAATGCCGGCATCACCCGCGACGGCCTCCTGATGCGGATGAAGGACGAGGACTGGGACGCGATCATGGACACCAACCTGAAGTCGGTGTTCAAGACCTCAAAGGCTGTAATGCGTGGCATGATGAAGGCCCGCGTCGGCCGCATCATCAATATCGCCTCCGTTGTAGGGGTGATGGGCAATGCGGGCCAGGCCAACTATGCGGCCGCCAAGGCGGGCATCATCGGCTTCACCAAGTCGATGGCGCGCGAGGTGGGCAGTCGCAACATCACGGTCAATTGCGTGGCTCCGGGCTTCATCGACACCGACATGACCCGCTCGCTGCCGGAAGCGCAGCGCGAGGCGCTGGTCGGCCAGATCGCGTTGAACCGCCTGGGCGACGTCAAGGATATCGCCGATGCCGTGGTATTTCTGGCATCGGACCGCGCGTCCTATATTACGGGCCAGACTTTGCATGTGAACGGCGGCATGCTGATGCCTTAATTCCTGTCCGGCTAGCGTCGGATAGAGATTTAGGTAGGCTGCTCTAATTTTTTTTTGTAGAATACCGGGGTTTTGCGATCCCGAATCAGAAAGGTCAAGGGTTTAAACAAATGGAAAACATCGAACAGCGCGTAAAGAAGATCGTCGCCGAGCAACTGGGTGTGAACGAAGCCGAAATCAAGGTGGAAAGCTCCTTCGTCGACGATCTGGGCGCCGATTCCCTGGATACCGTTGAACTGGTGATGGCACTGGAAGAAGAGTTCGAGTGCGAGATCCCGGACGAAGAAGCCGAGAAGATCACCACGGTTCAACAAGCCATCGACTACGTGACTGGCCATCTGAACAAGTAATCCCTTTTTTCGGGACCAGGACCTCTGCGTGGTGGTGCTTCGGCTCGCCTGCAGAGGTTCTTTTGTTAAGAAGGTTCCAAACGCGCGTTTGAACCTGGCTTGTGCTTGTCAGGCGCGCGTGGTTTCATCGGGAGACTGCCCTCCCATCTATCACGGAGATTCTTCGTGTCCAAACGCAGAGTAGTAGTCACCGGCCTGGGCCATGTGTCCCCGGTCGGCAACGATGTCGCCACCGGCTGGGCCAACCTGTTGGCCGGCAAGAGCGGCATAGCCAAGATCACCCGATTCGACGCCAGCGACATGGCTTGCCAGATCGCGGGCGAGGTCAAGGACTTCAATATCGGCGATTACATTTCGCCGAAGGAAGCGCGCCGCAACGACCTGTTCATCCACTACGGCATCGCCGCGGCCCTGCAGGCCGTCGCGGATGCCGGGCTGGATGAGGTCCCGGATCTGGACAAGACCCGCGTCGGCGTCAACATCGGTTCCGGCATCGGCGGCCTGCCGCTGATCGAGGATACCGGCGTGGCGCTGATGGAGGGCGGTCCGCGCAAGATCGGCCCGTTCTTCATTCCGGGCTCGCTGATCAACCTGATCGCCGGCCAGGTCTCCATCCTGAAGGGCTATCAGGGACCCAGCTACGGCATCGTGTCCGCCTGCACCACCGGCGCGCACTGCATCGGCGATGCTGCTCGCCTGATTCAGTACGGCGACGCCGATGTCATGGTGGCGGGCGGTTCCGAGGGCGCGGTTTCGCGCCTGGGCATCGGCGGCTTCGCCGCGATGAAGGCGATGTCCACCCGCAACGACGACCCCGAGGCCGCGTCCCGCCCATGGGACAAGGGCCGCGACGGTTTCGTGATGGGCGAAGGCGCCGGCGTGCTGGTGCTGGAGGATTATGACCACGCGGTGAAGCGCGGCGCCAAGATCTATGCAGAGCTGATCGGCTTCGGCATGAGTTCGGACGCGCACCACATCACCGCGCCAAGTTCCGAGGGCCCGGCCCGCGGCGTGACCAACGCGCTGCGCGACGCCGGCATCAACGCCGACGCGGTGCAGTACGTGAACGCTCATGGCACGTCCACTCCGTTGGGCGACGCCAACGAAACGACTGCCATCAAGATGGCGTTTGGCGATCACGCCAAGAAACTCGTGGTCAATTCCACCAAGTCGATGACCGGCCACTTGCTGGGCGGCGCCGGCGGCGTGGAGGCGATTTACACCATCCTGGCGATCCACAACCAGGTGTCCCCGCCGACCATCAATCTGGTCGAGCAGGATCTGGAAGCCGGTTGCGATCTGGATTACGCGGCCAACACCGCACGCGACATGAAGATCGAGGTGGGCATTTCCAACTCCTTCGGCTTCGGCGGCACCAACGGCACCCTGGTGTTCAAACGGGTCTGATCGTCGCCGCGGGCGATTGACAGAGCGAACCGCTGCGTTACACTCGCAGCGGTTTTTCTTTTTTCGCCGCCGCTCAAGGCGGGCGGCGGTGTTGCAAATCAGTGCCGGGCCTTGCCGGCCCAGGACCGTAGATGTTCACTCAGAAACTCGACTTCATTCCCGATCTGTTGGCGCTGCATGCCGCCGATCGCGAACACTTTCCCTATCTGATGCAATCGTCCGGCGACAGCGGCTGGGATCTGCTGCTGATGCAGGGCGAGCGGCTCGTGTTCATGGCGGGCGAGGGGCAGGCTTTTCTCGACGAGGTGCGCGCATTCAGGCCGCAGGCGGTGGCCAATCCGCACGGCCTGCCTTTCGTCGGCGGCTGGTTCGTCTACCTCGCTTACGATCTGTTGTCGGAGTTCGAGCCGCATGTGCCCGCCGCTTTGCCGGACAGCTTTCCGCTGGCGGTGTGGGCGCGCGCGCCGGCCGCGGTGCTGGTGGACCGCGCCAAGAGCGAAGCCTGGCTGGTCGGCGAGACCGCCGACGACTGGCACGCGCTGGAACGGCTGGTGGCGGCGAAGCCCGCTTTCGCGCCCAAGCCGGTGGCGCTGGCCGGCCTGGAGGAGGATCCGCCCGAGTGGTACACCGACGCGGTGGCACGCCTCAAGCGCTACATCTACGAGGGCGACGTGTTTCAGGTGAACATTTCGCGCGGCTGGCGGGCCGAGCTGGCCGACGGCATCGCCGCGCCCGATCTGTTCGCCGCGCTGCGCCGGGCCAACCCGGCGCCGTTCTCGGCGCTGGCGGACTTCGGCGACGCGCAGATCGTCAGCTCGTCGCCGGAGCGCTTGGTGAGGGTGAAGGACGGCTGGGCCGAGACCCGGCCGATCGCCGGCACCCATCCGCGTTCGACCGATCCGGCTGAGGACGCAGAGCTGAAGAAGCGGCTGATCACCAGCATCAAGGAGCGCGCCGAGCACGTGATGCTGATCGATCTGGAGCGCAACGATCTGGGCCGCATCAGCCATCCGGGCACGGTGGAAGTCAACGAGTTGATGGCGGTGGCCAGCTATGCCTACGTCCACCACATCGAATCCAATGTCCGCGGCAAGCTGCGCGACGACGTCGCGCCGGCGGACGTGCTGCGCGCGCTGTTCCCCGGCGGCACCATCACCGGCTGTCCCAAGGTGCGTACCATGCAGATCATCCGCGAGCTGGAAAACAGCGCGCGCCGCGCCTATACCGGCAGCCTGGGCTATCTGAACCGCGACGGCACCATGGACTTCAACATCCTGATCCGCACCTTCATGCAGGAAGGCGGCAAGCTTCGCTTCCGCGCCGGCGGCGGCATCGTCGCCGACTCCGATCCCGAGCGCGAACTGATGGAAACCCGCCACAAGGCGCGCGGCCTGCTGCGCGCGCTGGGCGTGGAGCAGGCCTGATGGCGATGCTGGTCAACGGCCTGCCGGGCGAGGCGGTATCGGCGCTGGACCGCGGCTTCAATTACGGCGACGGCGTGTTCCGCACCATGCAGCTGCGCCGCGGCCGGCCATGGATGTGGCGCTGGCAGTACGCGCGGCTGGCGGACGATGCCGCGCGGCTGGCGCTGACGCTGCCGGACGAGCAGCTGTTGCTGGACGAGTTGATGGCGCTGGGCCGCGAACACGCGCTGGCGGTGGGCAAGATCGTGATCACCCGCGGCGTCGGCGCGCGCGGCTACGCGATGGCCGGCGCCGGCGCGCCGACACGCATCGTATCGGCGGTGCCGTGGGCCGGTTATCCGGCGGAATACGGCGAGCGGGGCGTCGAGGCGCGCTGGTGCGAGCTGAGGCTGTCGCTGCAGCCGCGCCTGGCCGGCGTCAAGCACCTGAACCGGCTGGAGAGCGTGCTGGCGCGGTCCGAATGGAGCGACCCGGCGATACAGGAAGGCCTGCTGCTGGACCAGGATGGCTGGCTGGCCGAGGGGACGATGAGCAATGTCTACCTGCTGCGGGAAGGGGAGATCCAGACTCCTTTGTTGGATCGCTGCGGCGTTAACGGCGCGGTGCGGGATTGGTTGACGGTCAATGTTTCAAATTTCGGACTTAAATTTTTAGAAAAGCGACTTTGCTCCGCCGATTTGATTGACGCTGACGCGGTGTTTCTCTCCAATAGCCTGATAGGCATCTGGCCGCTGGCCCGCCTGGGCGAGCGTGTGTGGATGCCTTCACCTTTGCTGCAGGCATTGCGGCAAGCCTTACTACAACAAGCCTGATGCATGGCGCCGGGGAACGTCGGCGCGATGTTCCGCTTGCCGCGCCGGCCGGCCCCTCTCTTCTTCCGAATCGATCCGATCGCGCCGGAGCGGACGGGTTTTGTCCGGCGTCGCGCCAGGCGCGGCGGGCTGGATAACCCGGAAGAGGTTGCCTGTGAAATTGATTCTCAAACTGCTGGCCGGCATGGCGGTCGGCCTGCTGCTGGGCCTGTACGCGCCCGGACCGCTGCTGACGCTGATGCTGACTTTCAAAGGACTGTTCAGCCAGTTCATCGGCTTCATGATCCCGCTGATCATCGTGTTCTACATCATGAGCGGCATCGCCGCGCTGGAGACCGGTTCCGGCCGCATGCTGGGCTGGACCGTGGGCCTGGCTTACGCGTCCACCATTCTGTCCGGCGTGCTGGCTTTCGCCGCGGCATCCACGTTTCTGCCGCAATGGCTGGGCGAGGCCGCCGCCGTTCCGGCCGCCGCCGACAAGCTGGCGCCGCTGTTCAAGCTGGAGATCAAGCCGCTGTTCGACGTGATGACGGCGCTGATGCTGGCCTTCGTTTTCGGCCTGGGCATCGCCGCCACCGGTGCGGCGCGTCTGCGCGAGATCGCCGATCAGGGCAAGGACATCGTCGAGATGGTGCTGGCGCGCGTGCTGGTGCCGCTGCTGCCGGCCTACATCGCCTGCGAATTCGCGGACATGGCCGCCGCCGGCACCGCCTTCGCCACGCTGAAAACCTTTGGCGTGGTGTTGCTGATGGCCATCGCCCTGCATTGGCTGTGGCTAGCCGTGCTGTACGGCGCCAGCGGCACGCTGCTGGGCCGCAATCCGCTGTCGCTGCTGCGCGCGATGCTGCCGGCCTATTTCACCGCGCTGGGCACCATGTCGTCCGCCGCCACCATCCCGGTGGCGCTGCGCTCGGCCGGCAATATGAAGGTGTCGCCGCCGGTGGTGAATTTCGTGATGCCGCTGTGCGCCACCATTCACCTGTGCGGCTCCACCATCACGCTGGTGAGCTGCGCCACCGCGGTGATGTTGATGACCCATGGCCTGGAAGTGCCGGGCTGGGACGTGATGCTGCCCTTCATCCTGCTGCTGGGCGTGACCATGGTGGCCGCCCCGGGCGCGCCGGGCGGCGGCGTGATGTCGGCGCTGGGCATCCTGTCCAGCGTATTGGGTTTCCCCGAAGCCAGCCTGGCGCTGATGATCGCGCTCTATCTGGCGCAGGACAGTTTCGGCACCGCCTGCAATGTGGCCGGCGACGGGGTGGTCGCGCTGTGGGTGGACCGCCTGGTGGGCCGCGTTCCGCAGCCGGCCGGCGAAGCTGCCGTCCAGCGCGGCTGACGGTGATTTGCTAAGCAGAACAAGTGATTTGGGGGAATGGGCGGCGCTGGTTATAGTGTTCGCCTGACCGTTTGGCTGCCGCCTTAGCGCGGGGGTTTCGGTTTCTCTCGTTAATCGTGTTTGTTTTGGCCGGGCCGCGCGCCCGGCTTTTTCTTGCCCGTCAGTTTTGCGGCTACAGCGGCTGAAACCATTCCTCGCTGGCCGGCAGCGACAGACCGTGGCGCAGGCGGGCCGCCTGCCAGGCCGAGCGGAATACGTCGCGGTCGGCGATGCCGGGGTAGACCTCCATCCAGGTGTCGGCGTCGTCGCAGCGGCGCAGCAGCTCGCCAGCCCAGCCGGCGGCGGCCAGCTCCATCTGCAGCGCGCGGAATCTGTTCAGCACGGTTTCAGGCTCGGCAGGCGCCTTGAAGTAACAATACAGCGTCGCGGTCATCCAAATCTCCAGACTGGCCATGGCGGCAAAATTGTTTATGATAGACCTTCTCGCCGCGCAAGTGGCGGCAGGACAAGGGGGATGCAGGTGCAGCAGCAGATAGACACCCTGGTGGTGGCGGGCGTCGGCCTGATCGGCGGCTCGTTCGCGCTGGCGCTCAAGCGCGCCGGCAGGGTGAAGACCGTGATCGGCGTCGGGCGCACGCTGGCCAATCTGGAAAAAGCGCTGACGCTGGGCGTGGCGGACGAGATCAGCCAGGACATCGGCGCCGTCGCCCATCGCGCCGACATGGTGCTGCTGGCCTCGCCGGTGGGCCAGATGGGCGCGTTGATGGCGGCGCTGGCCCCGGAGCTGCGTCCAGGGACGGTGGTTACAGACGGCGGCAGCACCAAGAGCGACGTGGCGGCGCTGTATCGCCAGCACCTGCCCGACCATCTGCCATGGTGCGTTCCGGCTCACCCGATCGCCGGCTCCGACATGTCGGGCGCGGTGGCCGCCCAATACGGTCTGTACGAAAACCGCCGCGTGGTGCTGACGCCGCTGGCGGAAACCGCGCCCGAGGCGGCGGAGACGGTGGCGGAGCTGTGGCGCGCCTGCGGCGCGGAAATCCACTGCATGGACGCCGCCGAGCACGACGCGGTGTTCGCCAGCGTCAGCCACCTGCCGCATCTGCTGGCTTTTTCCTATGTGGACCGGGTGGCGGCCAAGGCCAATGCCGAGCGCTGCTTCGATTTCGCAGCCACCGGCTTCCGCGATTTCACCCGCATCGCCGGCAGCCATCCCGAGATGTGGACCGACATCAGCCTGGCCAACCGCGACGCGCTGCTGGCCGAACTGGCAGATTACCGCGAAGGACTGGATCGCCTGGCCTCTTTGCTGGAAGCCGGCGACGCGGATGGCCTGAACCGGTTGTTCGGCGAGGCGCGCGCCGCGCGCACGCGCTGGCATCAGCAATTCTTGAGGAAGGGCTAGCGATGGACGGCAAGGTGGCATTGGTGACCGGCGGCACGCGCGGCATAGGCGCCGCCGCCACGCGCTTGCTGGTCGCCGCCGGTTGGCGGGTGGCCGCCAATTACCGTTCGGACGAGGCCAGCGCCGCCGCGTTGAAGGCCGAGCTGGGCGAGTCGGTGCAGCTGTTCCGCGCCGACGCGTCCGATGAAAAGGCCATCGTCAGGCTGTTCGACGACGCGATGTGCCATTACGGGCGGCTGGATGGGCTGGTCAACAACGCCGGCGTCACCGCGCCGATGTGCCGGCTGGAGGATTACAGCGCCGATCGGGTGGAGCGGGTGTTGCGCGTCAATGTGCTGGGGCCGCTGCTGTGCTGCCGCGAAGCGGTGCGGCGCATGTCCACCCGCCGCGGCGGCGACGGCGGCGCCATCGTCAACGTGTCATCGGCCGCGTCGCGGCTGGGTTCCGCCGGCGAATACATCGATTACGCCGCCAGCAAGGGCGCGATCGACACGCTGACCCTGGGTCTGGCGCGCGAGGTGGCGGAAGAGGGCATCCGCGTCAACGCGGTGCGCCCCGGCCTGATCGCAACCGATATCCACGCCGCCAGCGGCGAGGCGGGCCGCGTGGCGCGACTGGCGCCGACAGTGCCGATGCGGCGCGGCGGCCAGCCGGAAGAGGTGGCGGAGGCCATTGTCTGGCTGCTGTCCGACGCCGCCTCGTTCTGCACCGGCAGTCTGCTGGACGTGTCGGGCGGCCGTTAGTCTCCCCGCACCCCGGCCAGGAAATTGGCCACCAGCGGCGAGTTCTCGTCGCGGCGGACGGCGATGCCCATCGATAGATAGGCGCCGTCATCGGATAGCGGCACGTAGCGCACCGCCGGTATCTGCACGCATTCCAGCGGCGAGGGCAGGATGGCGATGCCGACGCCGGCCGCCACCAGGCCGATCTGGGTGATCGCCTCGCCCGCCTCCTGCACCATTCTCAATTCCAGTCCGTTTTGCAGCGCCAGCTGGCGCACCACATCGCTGAGGCCGGAGCCGGATTCGCGCGGATAGCCGATCAGCGGTTCGCCGGCCAGCCGGCTCAGCGCCAGCGTTTTTTCCGCGGCCAGAGGATGGGCGCTGGGCACCACCGCCAGCAGCCGGTCGCGGTGCAGCTCCTCCACCCGGATCAAGGGGCTGGGCGTCGGGCCGTTGAAGCGGACGAAGCCCAGGTCCAGCTGGCGGCGCTCCAGCGCGTCGAATTGGCCGGCGGTGAACATTTCGCTCAGCGTCAGCCTGACCGCGGGATAGTCGCGCCGGTAATGCTGCAGGCTGTGGTGCAGGATGGGCGTCAGCGGCAGCGAGGAGGTGAAGCCGATGCGCAGCTCGCCGGTTTCGCCGTCGGCGGCGCGGCGCACGGCGGCGGCGGCGGCCGCGCTGTCTGCCAAGATCTGTCTTGCGCGCGGCAGCAGTTGCAGCCCGGCGGCGGTGAGCTCCACCTTGCGCTGGTGGCGGCGGAACAGCGGCGCGCCCAGCTCGGCCTCCAGCGACTGGATCTGCTGGCTCAGCGGCGGCTGGCCGATGTGCAGCCGCTCGGCGGCGCGGGTGAAATGCAGCTCTTCGGCCACGGCGATGAAGTAGCGAAGATGGCGCAGTTCCATATTGATATTTTAAAAGTATTAATCATGGTTGAAATATATATTGGACTGTCGTTTTACCCAAGCCTAAGCTGACGGTGTCGTTGAAGAAGAGATTGATGCCGTGTCCGCCCCCTCCGTTGCGCTGCAAGACAGCCAGACCGTTTCTGAGCCCGCCGCCGCCAAGCTCCATGCCGGGACCCCAGCCTTCCGCTCCACCGCGCGGGCGATGTTCGTCGGCGGTTTCTGCACTTTCGCCATGGTTTACGGTGCCCAGCCCTTGATGCCGCTGTTCGCCCATGATTTCTCGCTGACGCCGGCCGCGGCCAGCGGCGTGGTGTCGATGTCCACCGGCGGCCTGGCGCTGGCGCTGATTCCGGCCAGCTTGCTGGCCGACCGCTTCGGCCGCCGGGCGTTGATGAACCTGGCGCTGGCGCTGGGCGCGGTCTTGATGCTGATGTCGGCCTTCGTTGCCGGCTTCGGCGTTTTTCTGCAATTGCGGGCGGTATTCGGCCTGGTGATGGCCGGCTTGCCGGCGGTGGCGATGGCCTATTTGAGCGAGGAGGTGGATGCCAAGTCGCTCGGCCACTCGATGGGGCTGTACATCGCCGGCAACGCGCTGGGCGGAATGTGCGGCCGGCTGCTGGCCTCGCTGCTGGCCGACCACGTAGGCTGGCGCGGCGCGGTGCTGGCGCTGGCCGCGATCGGCTGCGTCGGCGCCTGGCAGTTCTGGCGCTGGCTGCCGGCCTCGCGCCATTTCCAGCCCCGCCGCCATGACTTCGCCCGCATGGGGCGCGAGCTGCGCGGCATGCTGCGCGACGGCGGACTGCCTTGGCTGTTCCTCACCGCCTTCCTGCTGATGGGCTGTTTCGTCAGCCTGTACAACTACCTGGGCTTCCGCCTGCTGGCCGCGCCGTTCCATCTGAGCCAGAGCGCGCTGGCGCTGGTGTTCTCGCTGTACGTGGTGGGCATCTGGTCATCCGCCTGGGTGGGGCGTCTGGCCGATGGCCTGGGCCGGCGCAACGTGTTGTGGATGATGGTGCTGATGATGCTGGCGGGACTGCTGCTGACGCTGGGCGACACCTTGTGGTTGCTGGTGCCGGGCGTGGCGCTGTTCACTTTCGGCTTCTTCGCCGCCCATTCGGTGGCCAGCAGCTGGGTGGGCTTGCGGGCTCGCGAGGGCCGGGCGCTGGCTTCGGCGTTGTATTTGACCGCTTACTATCTTGGCTCCAGCGTGTTCGGTTCGATGTCCGGCCTGATGTGGGGGAGTGGCGGCTGGCATGGCGTGGCCACGGCGCTGGCGCTGGTTTTGCTGGTACAGCTGGGCGTCAGCCTGTGGCTGAGGCGGCTGCAGCCCTTGCCGCAGGCTTGAGCGGCCCGTGAAAAAGCCCCGCGTCGCGGGGCTTTTTTATTGCGGGGCTTAGCGGATGATGCCGCCGCCCAGGCAGATGTCGCCGTGGTAGAGCACGGCCGACTGGCCTGGCGTCACCGCCCATTGTTTTTCCGTGAAGGTAAGCGTGGCCTGGCCATCGACGATGGGCGACAGCGAACAGGCTGCGTCCGCCATCCGGTAGCGGTTCTTGGCGCTGTAGTCGCCGGGCTGCGGCGCGTCCGGCAGCGTCCAGCTGAGGTCGGCCATCGCCAGCGTCGGCTTCAGCAGCAGCGGATGGTCGTGGCCCTGGACCACGATCAGCCTGTTGCCAGGAATGTCCTTGCCGGCGACGAACCACGGCTCGCCGTTGCCGTCGCGCGAGCCGCCTATGGTCAGGCCCTTGCGCTGGCCCAGCGTGTAGTACATCAGGCCGATGTGTTCGCCCACCACCTTGCCGTCCGGCGTCACCATCTGGCCGGGCGAGGTGGGCAGGTAGCGCTGCAGGAATTCGCGGAACGGGCGTTCGCCGATGAAGCAGATGCCGGTGGAGTCCTTCTTGGCCGCGGTCGGCAGGCCGGCTTGCTCGGCCAGCTGGCGCACTTCGGTCTTGCGGATGTCGCCCAGCGGGAAGATGGCCTTGGCCAGTTGATGCTGCTGCAGGCGGTACAGGAAGTAGCTCTGGTCCTTGGTGTGGTCCACCGCCTTCATCAGGTAGTGGGTGCCGTCCTGTTCCAGCTTGCGCGCGTAGTGCCCGGTGGCGATGCAGTCGGCGCCCAGCTCCATCGCGTAGTCGAGGAAGGCCTTGAACTTGATCTCGGCGTTGCACAGCACGTCCGGGTTCGGCGTGCGGCCGGCCGAGTACTCCTTCAGGAAGTACGAGAACACGCGGTCCTTGTATTCCTTGGCGAAATTGACGATTTCCATGTCGATGCCGACGATGTCGGCCACGCTCATCGCGTCCAGCGCATCCTGCTTGATCGAGCAGTATTCGTCGTCGTTGTCGTCTTCCCAGTTCTGCATGAACACGCCGATCACTTCATGGCCTTGCTGCTTCAGCAGCCAGGCGGTCACCGACGAATCCACGCCGCCGGACATGCCGACGACTATGCGTTTCTTACCCGTCACGGGGCGTTTCCTTCCTTGCTTTTGCTTGCCTGTCTGACAGGCTCGGATACGGCCGGGGGCTCGTATCCCGTCATCCAAACTGAAAGGGGAACCACCACGGGCGGTTCCCCGAAATCCTTGAACCAGGTGTCCACCGCCCAATCCTGATCGGCGGCGTTGTCGTGCAGCACGCCGGTGTAGTGCAGATCCAGAATCCACGGCGCCCGCCATTCAGGTGGCGCCGCGCGGTGGAATTTCAACCATCCCTGCCGCTGCAGGTAGTTGAGGAAAGTGGTGACGTTGCTGCTGTGGTCCACGCAGTCCATCCGGCCTTGGGCCGGGCCGTCGCGGAAATTGCCGCCTTTGTCCTGCCAGATCGGCGTGTCGCGCGCGGCGATGCGATACAGCGTCAGCACGGCGTCGGCCACCGCTTCGCGCTCGGACGCGGCGGAGTCGGACCGGCTCATGCGCGCGGCCAGCCAGTCATGCTCCTCGTCGGAGATGTCGAACTGGGCGTGTCTGGAACATCCGTAATGATAACAGATGTTTAGCCCGTCGGCGCGGGCGGCGGGAAGGAGCAGGGCGAGCAGCAGCGGTATCAATAGTCGCATCGGGCATCCTGTGGCGGGCGGGTCAGCGCAGGTCGCGTATCAGTTGCAGAGGATACGCGATGCCATTGCGATAGTCTGCCAGGCATTGCAGCACCACCGGGCTGCGCAGCCGCGCAGTCTGCGCGGCGATGTCCTCGTAGGCCAGCCAGTGCACGGCGACGATGCCCTCGTCCAGCCGCGGTGGGGAGGCGGGCGGGACGGCGTCGCCGTGGAAGGCGAAACGCATATAGGTGATGTCGCCGTCCTGGGTGTCGGCCAGGTAGATGCCGGTAAGCCCGCGCGGCGTGAACAACCAGCCGCTTTCTTCGAGGGCCTCGCGCGCCACCGCCTGCAACAGCGTTTCGCCTCGCTCCAGATGGCCGGCGGGCTGGTTGAGCCGCAGGCCGGACGGCGTCTCCTCTTCGATCATCAGGAAGCGGCCGTCGCGCTCGATGATGGCGGCGACTGTTGCATTCGGCTTCCACTGATGTTCTTTGTTATTGACAATCATTCTTGTTTATTTCTATGATGATGATAACTATTCTTGATTGTAAGCCAGAGGGGGCTTCCGATGTATGTCTGCTTGTGCAATGCAGTGACCGACAGCCAGATCCGCCAGGCGGTTCATGGCGGTGCCACGCGCATGTGCGACCTGCGTCGGGAACTGGGCGTCGCCTCCGATTGCGGCAAGTGCGCCTGCATGGCCAACCAGATACGCAAGGACGCGCAAAGCGAACTGACCGTCTGTTCGGTGGCCCGCACCGCCGCCTGATTTTCTCCCAAAGGGGCAAGCGCCCCTCCTGCCAGCCTGCGAGCTGGCTATTCCCATTTATGCCTTGAGCTATGCGCCTGCTGTGCCATAATGCCTGAACGATTTTTCAGGAGAATATGACATGCAAGGCGACAAGAAGGTCATCAAGTACCTGAACCAGATTCTCAAGAATGAGCTCACCGCGATCAACCAGTACTTCCTGCATGCCCGCATGTACAAGAACTGGGGTCTGAAGAAGCTGAACGAGCACGAGTACGAAGAATCCATCGACGAAATGAAGCACGCCGACAAGCTGATCGAGCGCGTGCTGTTCCTGGAAGGGTTGCCCAATCTGCAGGATCTGGGCAAGCTGCACATCGGCGAGAATCCGAAGGAAATGCTGGAGTGCGACCTGAAGCTGGAGCTGGAGGCGCTGCCGCTGCTGCGCGAGGCCATCGCCTACTGTGAAACCTCCAAGGATTACGTCAGCCGCGACATGCTGGAAGACATCCTGGAGAGCGAGGAAGAGCACGTGGACTGGCTGGAGACCCAGCTGGGCCTGATCGAGAAGGTCGGTCTGCAGAACTACCTGCAAAGCCAGATGGAAGACGCCTCCTGATTTTGCGGGAGCGCAAGAAAAAAGGGCTGTCGCAACGACAGCCCTTTTTTTGCGTCCGGCTTATTTCTTCGCCGGAGGCTTGTTTGGTTCCGCGGCGGGAGCGGAGGCGTCGATGGCTTCCTCGCTTTCCTCCCACGGCAGCGGCACCTTCTGCTGGTGTATGGTCAGGCCCTTGGCGTCGTATTTCAGGTCGGTGGAAATCTGACCGTTGTCCTCCACCAGATAGCCGCCCGACTTCCATTGCGACAACTGGCTGTCCAGCAGGCTTCTGGCCAGGTCTTCCACTTCCTGCATGTTCGGCTGCTCTTCGGCGCTCTGGTCGACAGTGAACAGGTTGCGGGCCTGGGTCAGCACCAGCTCTTCCAGCGTCTGGCGCGGCAGGCTCAGCTTGGCGTCGGCCTCGATGCGCTTGGCCAGCTGCGTGATATCGTTCAAGTCCGCAGGCGTGAAGCCGTTGATGCCCAGGCTGCCTTGCAGCTTGGCTTCGCCTGCGGGCATCTTCAGGTAGAACTCGTTGATCAGCAGCTTGGGATTGTTTTCCAGCAGAGGGATCGCGTTCTTCTTGATGGTGTCGACGTATTGCTTGCGCAGCACCGCCGGGTCCACGCCTTCGAACGGAATCTCGCTGATCGCCTTGTCCAGCTTCACCAGCGTCGGGCCGTGCAGGTGGTTGGCGGACACGTCCAGCCGCAGCGGGCCGTAGCGGTTGGCGTTGAAGCTCAGCTCGGCGAAGTTCACCTTGCCGCGGGTGTTGACGAATTCGTCCTGCTCGCTGGTGACGATCTGGTAGCTGAAGTTCTTCAGCACCACCGACGACGGCTTGAACTCGCCGGACGGATTGACGAACTCTCCGACGCGGACGCGGGTCATCAGGTAGATCAGCTCGTTCAGCTTGATGCTGTACGGCACGCTCTCACGCGAGCTCAGCTGCACATTGCCTATGGTCAGTTCGCTGGTGCCGAGCTTGACGCCGGTGTTGCCCGGACGCATGTCGGACACGTAGCGCACGCCTTCGAACGAGATGCTGCCCTTGCTGGCGGCTTCCAGCAGGAAGCCCGGCGACAGCGCCTCGGTCTTGTATTCCTTGTAGCCGTTGGCGTAATCGACCTTGAGGTCGAAGCCTTTCCATTTCATCTTGACGCCGGACAGCGCCTCTTCGTAGTCGAAGGCGGGCACCGCCACTTCCAGCAGGCCGCCGCCGCCGAAACCGATGCGGTTGGTGATAGCGATCGGCTCCTTGTCGCCGAAGAAGGTCTTCAGCGTCTTGCGGGTGGCGTCGCTCATCGCGAACTCGGTGCGCACCAGCGCGCGGCCCGGGCGGAAGTCGAAGCCGGCCAGGCCCGGCAGCGGGCCGTGCTTGACGTTGTTGGTGAACTTGATAGTGGAGTTCAGCAGCGGCTTCATATTGTCCGGCAGCATGTTCTCGTACGGGCCGGACAGATGGCGGTTGAACACCAGCTCGGTGGTCTCGGTGGACGAGAACCAGCCGCGTTGATAGCTGTGAGATTTGACCTTGAACAGCGGCAGGCCGGAGAGCATCCGGTACTGCTCCTGCAAGGTTCCCTCGGCCTTGACGCCGGCCCAGTAGCTGGAGCCCGCGTACAGGACGAACAAGCCGCCGATGGCGGCGCCGGCAATGATCAGTCGACGTTTTGGCAACACTAGTATTTTTCTGAACTAGGGTGAAATGATGCCCTATGGTACACCAATGCACCGGCGGATGCGCTCCCGGCGCGCTTGACCGGAAAATTTGATTCTGCATGGCTGCAGGGCTTGTTATAGAATAGAGCTTTGTCTCTAAGTCAACGGACGCATCGAATACATGAACCTGAACTGGCTCAACGGTCTGTTGGATCTGCCATGGTGGGGCAATATCGTCGCCGCCCTGATCCTGACCCACATCACCATCGCCTCGGTCACGATTTTCCTGCACCGCCACCAGGCCCACCGCGCGCTGGACCTGCACCCGATTCCCAGCCACTTCTTCCGTTTCTGGTTGTGGCTGACCACCGGCATGGTCACCAAGCAGTGGGCGGCCATCCATCGCAAGCACCACGCGCGCTGCGAAACCCAGGAAGACCCGCACAGCCCGCAGGTGCTCGGTATCAAGAAGGTGCTGTGGGAAGGGGCCGAACTGTACCGCGCCGCCTGCAAGGACCAGTCCATCATGGACAAGTTCGGCCACGGCACGCCTGACGACTGGCTGGAGCGCAATGTCTACAGCAAGCACAACGCCAAGGGCATCGTGCTGATGCTGATCATCAACCTGGCGTTGTTCGGACCGATCGGTCTGTCGATCTGGGCCGTGCAGATGGTGTGGATTCCGTTCTGGGCCGCCGGCGTGATCAACGGCCTGGGCCACTTCTGGGGTTACCGCAACTTCGAGAACGAGGACGCCTCCACCAATCTGGTGCCTTGGGGCATCCTGGTGGGCGGCGAAGAGCTGCACAACAATCACCATACCTTCGGAACCTCGGCCAAACTGTCGTACAAGTGGTACGAGTTCGACATCGGCTGGATGTACATCCGCATGCTGGAAATCTGCGGCCTGGCCAAGGTGCGCAAGGTGGCGCCGCAACTGGCCCACGATCCGTCGCGCCCGCAGCTGGATCTGGAGCACCTGCAGGCCATCATCGCCAACCGCTACGCGATCGCCTCGCGTTACGCGCGGGAGCTGAAGGCCGAGTGCGGCGCGGAATTGGCCAAGCTGAGCCTGCCCGAGTTGCCGCAGGTCAACCTGCCGCGCAAGATGAAGGTGTGGCTGAAGCGGGACGCGAAAGACCTGCCCGAGTGCGACCGCGACCAGTTGGCCCGCATCCTGGAGCAGAGCCACGTGCTGGCCACCATCTACACCATGCGCCAGGAACTGACCCGTCTGTGGGAGCGTTCCAGCCTGACTCGCGAGCAGTTGCTGCAGGAGTTGCAGGACTGGTGCGCGCGCGCCGAAGCATCCGGCATTGCCGCGCTGCAGCGTTTCTCGCAGAATCTGAGGCAGACCGCGCTGGCCTGAAGCCTGATTCCCGTTTTCATCGCCAACCCCGCATCCGGCAATGCGGGGTTTTTTATCGTCCGGCATGCCGTTAGAGTTTTTTTCTATATTCAAATAGAAAATAAAGTTTGATTTCAAAATAGCCGAAAGAAATATAATGATGGCCTGTTGCTATCCGAGCGAGGTCATCGAGATGAGTGCATTGCAATTGACGCAGACGCAGTCCGATCTGCCTTACATCCACGGGTTTTCCGCCACCGAGCAGGCGAGGCTGGTGCGCCAGGCGCGCTTTTCCGAGGCGATGGTGTACCGCGACGTCGATTTTTCCGGCGTGCAAAAGTTGCTGGAGGTCGGTTGCGGCGTGGGCGCGCAGACCGAGATCCTGCTGCGCCGCTTCCCCGACGTCGACATCACCGGTCTTGATTTCAGCCAGCGGCAGCTGGCGGTGGCGCGCCAGCGCTTGCAGGGCAGCCCCGAGCACGGCAGGGCGACGCTGCTGCACATGGATGCCGAGGATCTGGACTTCCCGCCCGCAAGCTTCGACGGCGCCTTCCTGTGCTGGATTCTCGAGCATGTGCATTCGCCGGAGCGCGTGCTGGCCGAGGTGCGGCGGGTGCTGAAGCCCGGAGCCAGGCTGTACGCGACGGAGGCGATGAACGCCACCTTCTTCCTGGCGCCCTATTCGGCCAATCTGCAAAAGTATTGGATGGCTTTCAACGACCACCAGCTATCGGTGGGCGGCGATCCCTTCGTCGGCGCCAAGCTGGGCAACATCCTGATGCGGCTGGGCTTCCGCCATGTGGAGACCAAGGTGAAAACCTGGCATCTGGATAGCCGCGAGCCGCACCGGCGCCAGCAGGTGCTGGATTACTGGACCGAGCTCTTGCTGTCCGCCGCCGACCAGCTGATAGAAGCGGGCAGGGTGGACGCCGAGCTGGTCGAGTCAATGACAAGGGAATTAAGATTGCTGAGGAGCGACCCGGAACTGGTATTCTTCTATAGCTTCATGCAGGCCAATGCGGTGGTGTGAAGGCTGATTATATTTAGTAGGACTACTTCGATTTTGTAGAAGATTTTGCAATTTTTATATAACAAAAAATTACTAAAAGTAATTTTAAAATAGCTAGGAGTATGGAAATGCAGGACAATAGCGTTCTATCGTTGATCGGCAATACGCCGCTGGTCCGCGTCAGCCATCTGGACACCGGTCCGTGCGAGCTGTATCTGAAGCTGGAAAGCCACAACCCGGGCGGCTCGATCAAGGACCGCATCGCGCTGACCATGATCGAGGCGGCCGAGCGCGACGGCAAACTGAAGCCCGGCGGCGCCATCATCGAGGCCACCGCGGGCAACACCGGCCTTGGCCTCGCGCTGGTGGCGGCGCAGAAGGGCTACCCGCTGACGCTGGTGGTGCCGGACAAGATGAGCCGGGAAAAGATTCTGCACTTGCAGGCGCTGGGCGCCCAGGTGGTGCTGACCCGCTCCGATGTGGGCAAGGGCCACCCGGAGTATTACCAGGACATGGCGGCGCGCATCGCCAGCGAGACGCCGGGCGCTTACTACATCGACCAGTTCAACAATCCGGCCAATCCGCTGGCGCATGAAACCACCACCGGACCGGAAATTTTGCGCCAGATGAACGGCGAAGTGGACGCGGTGGTGGTCGGCGTCGGCTCCAGCGGCACGCTGACCGGCCTGACCCGTTTCTTCCGCGCGCAATCGCCGGCCACCGCCTTCGTGCTGGCCGACCCGGTGGGCTCGGTGATGGCCGACTACGTCGAGACCGGCAGTTTCGGCCAGGCCGGCAGCTGGCTGATCGAGGGCATAGGCGAGGATTTCATTCCCCCGCTGACCGATCTGTCGATGGTGAAGCGCGCCTTCCGCATCAGCGACCAGGAAAGCTTCGACACCGCGCAGCAACTGCTCAGCGCGGAAGGCATTCTGGCCGGCTCCTCGTCCGGCGCGCTGCTGGCGGCGGCGTTGCGTTACTGCCGCGAGCAGACCGAGCCCAAGCGGGTGGTGACGCTGGTGTGCGACAGCGGCAACAAGTATCTGTCCAAGATGTACAACCGCGACTGGCTGGTGGACCAGGGCATGCTGCGCCTGCCCGAAGTGGGCGGCCTGACCGACCTGATCGTCCGCCGCCACCAGGACGGCAGCACCGTGTCGTGCCATCCGGACGAGCCGCTCAATGTCGCCTATCAGCGGATGCGGCTGCACGACGTGTCGCAGATGCCGGTGCTGGACGACGACAAGGTGGTCGGCGTGCTGGACGAGTGGGACCTGCTGCTGTCGGTGCACGGCGAGCCGGAAAACTTCCGCCAGACCGTGGCCAGCGCGATGAGCGGCCATGTGCGCACGCTGTCGCCGCAGGCCTCGCTGCAGGATCTGCTGCAGGTGTTCAACGATGGTCACATCGCGCTGATCGTCGACAAGGGCCGCTATCTGGGCCTGATCACCCAGGCGGATCTGCTGTCGTTCTGGCGCCGGCAGCCGAAGGCCGCTTAGAACAGATTCCCCGCCCCGACGCGATGCGCCGGGGCGCATGATTTTGAGAAAGGATAAAACATGACCGATTTCCATACCCTGGCCGTGACCGCCGGCGCCCACGAGGATCCGTTCGGCGCGGTGATGCCGCCGATCTACGCCACCTCCACCTACCGCCAGAGCGCGCCGGGCGAACATACCGGCTATGAGTATTCCCGCTCGCAGAACCCGACCCGCGAGGCGCTGGAACGCGCGGTGGCCGAACTGGAAGGCGGCGTCCGCGGCTACGCTTTCGGTTCCGGCCTGGCGGCGATTTCCACCGTGCTGGAGCTGCTGCCGGCCGGCAGCCACCTGATCGCGGTCAATGATCTGTACGGCGGAACCTACCGCCTGTTCGAGAAGGTGCGCAAGGCCAGCGCCAATTTGGAAGTGACCTATGTCGCCTCCGAGGACAGCGCCGCGCTGGAAGCCGCGATCCGGCCGAACACGCGGATGATCTGGGTGGAAACGCCGTCCAATCCGCTCAACCAGCTGGTGGATCTGCAGCAGGTGTCCGCCATCGCCCGCCGCCATGATCTGATCGGCGTGGTCGACAACACCTTCGCCTCGCCGGTCAACCAGCGGCCGCTGGACTTCGGCTTCGACATCGTCGTCCACTCCGCCACCAAGTATCTGAACGGCCACTCCGACGTGGTGGCCGGCGTGGCCGTGGTCAGCCGCGACAAGCCGGAACTGGCCGAGCAGCTGGCCTTCCTGCACAACGCTGTGGGCGCCATTCTGGATGCCTTCCCCAGCTTCCTGGTGCTGCGCGGCCTGCGCACGCTGGCGCTGCGCATCGAGCAGCACAACCGCAACGGCCTGGCCATCGCGCGCTGGCTGGAGGCGCAGCCCTGGGTGGAGAAGGTGTTGTATCCGGGCCTGGAAAGCCATCCGCAGCATGAGCTGGCGCGCCGCCAGATGCAGGGCTACGGCGGCATCGTGTCGTTCTACCTGAAGGGCGACGTCAAGGCCTTCCTGTCCAGGCTGAAACTGTTCACGCTGGCCGAGAGCCTGGGCGGCGTCGAGAGTCTGGTCTGCCTGCCGGCGGCGATGACCCATGCGTCGATTCCGGCCGAGCGCCGCGCGGCGCTGGGCATCCACGACAACCTGATCCGCCTGTCGGTCGGCGTCGAGGGCGAAGCGGCGCTGATCGCGGATCTGGAGCGGGCGCAGCGGGACAGCTGAGCGCTTTATCGCTAGAATCAGCCGTCATGCCCACCCACTCATCCAATAAGGAGAACGATATGAGCATTTACCGTCACAAGCAGGGCGCCCGTCTGGCCGAAGCCGTGGTCACCAATGGCCTGATCTTCCTGGCGGGCCAGGTGCCGGAAAATACCGACGCCGACGCGCGCGGCCAGACCGAGAATGTGCTCGCTCAGATCGATGCCCTGCTGGCAGAGCTGGATTCGGACAAGAGCAAGATCGTCGACGTCACCATTTTCCTGGCCAATCTGGCCGACTACGACGCGATGAACGCCGCCTGGGATGCCTGGGTGCCGGCCGGCAACGTGCCCGCCCGCGCCACGGTGGAGGCCAAGCTGGCGAATCCGGCGTGGAAAGTGGAAATCAAGCTGGTGGCCGCGCGCTGATCAGCCGCGCAGTCCTGCCGGGGGATTCACGGCGGCGACGCCGGCCCCGTCGGGATTCGAAAGCCCGGAGCCTGCATCGCAGGTTCCGGGTTTTTTCATTTCGTCAGCGCACCTGTGGTCCCGGGCGGATGACAATCGTCTTCCATTTTCTCTTTGCCGCACCGGCGCGCCCAGCTTGGATTCGGTTGCGTTGGGAGACATTCCTAAGTAATTTCAATTAGTTATTTTTCAATTGAAACGTCATTTTGTCTTCGCTAGAACTGATGTAGGCGCTTCATTCAAGCCGGCAGGCAGGGATGGGCGCCTTTTTCATATCCGGCTGTTTGATTTTCCGGCCGGGAAGGCTTCCAGGGAGATAAGCATGATGTTCATCCTCAGACCGATTGCCGCCGCATCGATTCCGCTTGCCGTGTTGCTGGCCAGCGGGGCCTGCCAGGCGCAAAACGCCGTTCCCGTGGACGTGGCGCCGACCTGTACGGTGACCCCGGGTATGTTCCAGAGCTGGTTCCTGCTCGACCGAGTGACGCCTAACGGCGCGGTCACGCCGGCCAACAGCGTCAAGTTCAACCACGACACCGTCAATCCGCCGGCCAGCAACAAGACAATCAATTGCAATTTCTACCAATGGTCGCAGCGGATGTTCCTGTGGCTGACGTCCTCGCCGATGCGCATGTACGGCGGCAACGGCACGGTGATGGATTCGGTGGCGTTCTACAGCGTGCTGGACAGCGACGACGGCAAGGCGCGCTGCCTGGTCAATCGCGAACTGGGCGTGAACACCTGCGGCGGCAAGCCGGCCTCGGTGTTCAACATCCGGGTGAACAAGCCGCGCTTCGACAAGACCGATACCGTCGACAAGGACAGCGCGGTCAACCAGGCCGACGGCAGCGGACCGAAGCAGGCGGATGGCGCGGCCTTGATGGCGCAGGGCGGCAAGATGGTCTACTACACCATCCTGGTCAACGATGTGTACGCCTTTTTCGCCTCGGCCAGCGGCACCAAGAACCCCAAGCTGCGTTTTCCCACCACCCAGGCCGAGCTCGACAAGGTGCTGGCCTGGGCCAGGCAGCACCATCACCAAGTACCGGACGCCGATGCGCTGGCGCTGGAGTTGAAGGCTTCCTGGGTGGACGCCGGCGGTCTGGACACCAACCGCTACATCACCACCGTGGGCGAGATTCCGGTGTTCGATACCAGCGATCCGCAGAAATGGGTGCAAACCGGCAGCCGCCAGGCGTTGCTGGCGCTGGTGGGCTTGCATGTGGTCGGCAGCGCGGCCGGGCATCCGGAAATGATCTGGGCCACCTATGAGCACGACAACAACTCGCCCAACGGCGCTTATTCCTATGTCAACGCCAAGGGCGCCACTGTGGCGGTGCCGCAGGAAGTGCCGCGCGGCATGCTGTTTTCGGCCAATGGCGCGATCGGGCCGTTCAACGTCCAGCACATGTACGTCGATCCGGATGCCAGCCCGCTGACGATCAAGGCCAGCACCGGACAAACCATCTCGCCCAGCGACACTCTGCGGACCTTCCCCTGGGGCGTGTCTGCGGCCTTGCCGATACAGCCGGCGCAAAGCGCGGCGCAGGCCAACAGCGAGGTGATTTCGATCAACAACAGCGTGCGCAGCCTGCTGAAGCAGGGCGACATCCGGCGCAACTATTTGTTGATCGGCGCCACCTGGACCAATGGCGGCAACGATCCGTACAACCCTTTCCAGCCGGTAGGCGGCAACAACCAGCCCAATCACGTCGGCGGCAACGCGCTGGCCAATTCGACGATGGAAACCTACGTCACCCTGGGCAACAAGCTGTACAACTGCTTTTCCTGCCACAACGTCGGCAAGGCCACCAACACCAACGTCAAGGCCACGGTGGGCGTCAGCCACATCTACGAGAGCATCAAGCCGTTCACCGATCCCAAGCTGAATCAGCTGTGGGAGCGCGCTTTGACCAAGTGAGCGCGTAGCCGCGGCGCGGTCCGGACGGGCCGCGCCGTTTTTATTCCGGCTTCAGGCAGGACGCCATCCGCGCGGCTCATTGCGGCGGCGGGGGCGGCTTGCCGTTCGGCGGCGGGGGAGGCGGATGGTCGGGCACCGCCGCCATCCGGGCCGGCATCATCTTGCACTTGCCGGTCATTTTCTCGCCGCGGGGCGTGGTGAACGATACGGCGTCGCCGGCTTGCTTGCCGTTGCAGGCCTGGAACGCCTCGTCGGGCGGCACGGGCTGGCGGTCCTGAGCGGGGGCGGCCTGGATCGATGCCGCGGCCAGCAAGGCCGATAGGAGCGGCGGAATGGCGATGCGCATGGAGCGTCTCCCGGGAGGATGTTTCACGATAGGCGGACTTTTGCACGAAGAACAAGACGACTCCTGATCTTCCGAACAGTTTTTGTCTGATTTTTTACTTTAAAAACATCATGCAAGTAAATGTAATTCATTGATTTTTTATTGAAAATTCAATGAATTGGACCTTGTTGGCAAATTTGAACCGCAGATTTTCGACCGCTAAGACTATTGGTATGCGTTTGGTATTGACGGCGCAGCGAACCGAAACCGCATTTCCAGCAAGGAGAGTCCAGCCATGCAGTCGAAATCCGCAATCATTCTGGCGGCCGCGCTCGGCCTGGCCGCCATCGCCGCCGGCTCCGTGTTTGCGCAGCCGCTTCCCGCATCAGGCGTAGTCCAGGAGCAGGGCATCGCCGACGCCGCCCGCCAGGGCCTGGCCGGCTTCGTCAAGCAGAACCTGGCCGAATACGGCGTCCGCCTGCCGGACGGCTTTCCGCTTTCGGTGGCGGATGGGCGGGAACTGGCCTCGCTGCGGCTCGGCCGGGGATTCCCGGTGTACAGCGTGAATCCGCAGCGCCTGCTCGCCGCCGATGCCGACCTGAGCGGCTTGATGGCGCCCACCGGCAGCTGGCGCTTCGTGGCGCTGTCCGGTTCGCGGCCGGTGGGTCTGGTTACCGTGGAGAGGTTGGAGGGCCGCTGGCAAGCGATTGCCTTCGGCGCCGCCGAGCTGGCCAAAAATGTCGAGGCCGCGCAAGCCGGCCATGCCGGCCAGACCCGCTTTCTGCGGGTCTACCAGGCGCAGTCCGATTTTCTGGAAGTGGCGCAGGCGGACGGCAAGCCGCGCTTCGCCGCGCTGATGTCCGCCCGAGAGGCGCTGTCGCTGGAAAAGCAGCCGGCGCTGCTGGACGGCGCGGACCTGATCGAGCCGCTGCGCGCCGCGGTGCGCGCCAATCTGGCCAGCTTCCGTTGAGGAGAGAGTGAACATGAACAAGCGCTTGAACACGACGATTCTGGCGGCGGTCCTGCTGGCGGCGGCGGCCGCCGCTCAGGCGGACAGCAAGGTGCTGGGCGTGCCCCTGACGGTGCAGGAGCACAGCCAGTGGTGCTGGGCCGGATCGAGCAAGGCGGTGCTGGCGTGGTACAAGCAGACGCCCAGCCAGTGCGCGATCGTCAACTGGGCCTTCGGCATCAATTACGCCTGCGGCAACAGCAACTTCAACTGGAACAGCCAGGCCAACAGCCCCAACAATATGTTCGGCGGCGGCGGCAGCCTGCAGGACATATTGAGCAATTGGGGGGTGTCCAACTTTACCGTCTACGACTATCTGTCATGGACCCATGTGCTGCAGGACATCCAGGCCAACCGCCCATTCGTGATCCGTTACGGCTGGACCAATGGCGGCGGCCACTTCATCGTCGGCCGCGGCTATCAGACCGGCAGCGGCAATTACCTGTACATGATGAACCCGTGGCCGGGCGAGGGGATGACCTACGCCTCGTACAACAGCGTGGTGTCGGCCAGCGACCACGATTGGACTCACACGCTGAGGATGAGCGTCAGTCCCTGAGCGGGAACTGCGGATGCGAGAACGGCGGGCCGAGCCCGCCGTTTGCCGTTCAGAAGCCGCCGTCGTAGCGCAGCGATGCGGCCGGCGGCCGGCCGGCCAGAAAGGCGTCCACCGCGTCGCCGAGCAGCGCCGCCAGGCCGTCCCGCTGCGCGTCCACCGGGATCACGTCCAGGCTGCGGGTCCAGGTCAGCTGGCGTTTGGCCAGCTGGCGGGTGGCGGCGACGCCGCGCTCGACGAATTCATCCAGGCCGTAGAAGCCGTCCTGATGTTCCCAGGCCTGGCGGTAGCCGACGCAGCGCATCGAGGGCAGATTCAGCGTCAGCTCCGGATATTCCGCGCGCAGCCGGCTGACCTCGTCCAGAAAGCCTTGCTCCAGCATGATGCGGAAGCGTTCGGCGACGCGCGCGTGCAGCCAGCCGCGCTCGCGCGGCACCAGCGTCAGCGGCAGGAAGCGGAACCCGGCGGCGGCTTCCTTGCCTTGGGCGATCAGCTCCGACATCGGCCTGCCGCTGAGCAGGCACACTTCCAGCGCGCGGTGGATGCGTTGCGAGTCGTTGGGATTGAGCCGCGCCGCTGTGGCCGGGTCCAGCTCGGCCAGGCGGGCGTGCATCGCCGGCCAGCCCAGCAGCGCGGCGTCGGCGTCCAGTTCGGCGCGCAGCGCGGCGTCGGCTTGCGGCAGGTCGGACAGGCCTTCCAGCAGCGCCTTGTAATAGAGCATGGTGCCGCCCACCAGCAACGGCAGCCGGCCGCGGGCCTGGATCTCCTCGATCAGCCGGTTGGCGTCGGCGTGGAACTGCGCGGCGGAATAGCTTTGCAGCGGGCTGATGATGTCTATCAGATGGTGGGGGCAGGCGGCCATTTCCTCGGCGGAGGGCTTGGCGGTGCCGATGTCCATGCCGCGGTAGACCAGCGCCGAATCGACGCTGACGATTTCGACGGGAAAACGACGGGCCAGCTCCAGCGCCAACCCGGTCTTGCCGGAGGCGGTGGGGCCCATCAGCAGTATCGCTTGCGGGGTGTCGCTCATGGTATTGCTCGTTGCGGTCAGGGGGCGATTGTCGCATAGCCGGCGGGGACATGCGCGAAAGGCTTGACCTTGCCGCTCAGCTGTTTACGATGTGAGTATCGACCCTGGGAGGCGTCAATGAAAATCGAAGCAGCCAGCGAGCAGCATCTGTCCGTCTATCGCCGTTATTTTCAGGCTTGTCGCGATGAGGACTTCGAATACTATCGCGGCCTTCCCTGCGACGCCGATGGCTGGCTGCACAAGGTGGTGCAGCACGCCGACGGCGAGGCGCTGCCGGATGGCTGGGTGCCTTGCCAGACCTGGTTTCTGCTGAGCGACGACGGCGAAATCGCCGGGGCGGCGAGGCTGCGGGAGGGTGAGACCGCGGTGATCCAGGACGTGATCGGCCACATCGGTTTCGAAGTCCTGCCGCAGTGGCGGGGCAACGGCTATGGCCGGGTGCTGCTGCAGTACGTGCAGGCGATGGCGCCGCCGCCGGCCTGCGGCAACTGGGTGCTGGTGTGCGACGCCGACAATCAGGCGTCGGTGCGCACGATAGAGGCCTGCGGCGGCCAGCGGCTGGAAGACATGCCGCAGCCGGACGGCCGGGTGCTGAGGCGTTACAGCCTGGCGTCGTTGGGACTGATGCAATAGTTTCGCGCGCGGCGGAAGTCGTGTAGAATCCCCGGCTTCCCGCGCTTAAACCCCAGAACTCCCCGGCACCCCGGTTTAATGTCCACCATTACCGATTTAAAGTATTTGAAGATTGTGCTGGAGACGGCTTTGCTGACAGCGCAGGAACCCTTGTCGGTTTCCCAGTTGAAACGGCTGTTCACCGAGGACGTCAAGGCCGCGTTGATCAACGACATCCTGGAAGATATCCAGGGCGACTGGCGCGGCAGGGGCATAGAGCTGGTCAAGCTGGCTTCCGGCTGGCGCTTCCGCGCCCGGGCCGAATTCACGCCGTATTTGAACCGGCTCAACCCGGAAAAGCCGCCGCGCTACTCGCGGGCGGTGATGGAAACCCTGGCGATCATCGCCTACAAACAACCTGTGACCCGCGGCGACATCGAAGCGATACGTGGAGTATCGGTGTCCACCAATGTGATGCAGACCCTGCTGGAGCGGGGCTGGATCGAAGTCATCGGCCATAAGGACGTACCGGGCCGCCCCGGCCTGTACGCCACCACACGCAAATTTCTGGATGATCTGAGCTTCGTCTCGCTGAACGACCTGCCGCCGCTGGCGGAGTTGGGCAGCCTGGTGGTGCCGGACAGCCAAACGCAGGACGACGGCCCCGACGCGGGCGCAGACGATCTCCCCCTCGACGATGAGGCGGACAATTTAGAGCCAGTCGCGGAATAACGCTTCCGCCAGTTGCTCGCATGGAAAGAGCAAGCACATGTCTACAAAAGGACAACGTAACCACGCGCGCCAACCGGTCGCGCGTGCCAAAGGTCATGAAACCTCGCAGCCGCGCCAGAATGCCGGCCGCAGCCAGAGCCAGTCGCGCCAAGGCCAGGGCAAGAACACCGCCGCCGGCGCCCAGCCGCGCTTCCCGCAGCAGCAAGCGCAACAAGGCCAGCAGGGCCGCCGCGGCGGCCAACCGCGCCAGGCGCGCGACGCTTACGGCAACCCCATCGCGCCGACGCAGAACGGCGCTCCGCTGTTCAAGCTGAGCCGCCGCGAGCAGGAACAGCAGGCGCTGGCTGCGGCCAACCGCAAGCCGCAGTATCAACGCGACAGCAATGGCGACGTCAACGGCAATGTGGCGCTGGACCACGAGCAGCGTTTCGGCAACAAGAACGCCGCGCGCCCGGCCGGCAACGGCAATGCCGCCAGGGGCCGCAAGCCCGCGGCCGCCCAGGCCCAGGCCGGCCAGGCTCCGGCGGCGGAAGCCAAGCCGCGCGGGGACGCCAAGCCCAAGCTGCAAGTGCAGAAGGCCAAGAAGCTGCGTCTGCGCAGCCCCAGCCAGGACATCAAGAACAAGGCGCAGAAGCTGAAGGAAGTGCGCGTCGATCTGAACGAGATCGAGCCGGTGCGCTTGCAGAAGGCCCTGTCCTCGTCCGGCGTCGGCTCCCGCCGCGAGATGGAAGAGTGGATCGAGGCCGGCCTGGTCACCGTAAACGGCAAGAAGGCCAGTCTGGGCGACAAGGTGGGTCCGCAGGACAAGGTGCTGGTCAAGGGCGACCAGATCAAGCTGAAGTGGCCGGACCGCCTGCCGCGCGTGATCATGTACCACAAGGAAGAGGGCGAGATCGTCACCCGCGACGATCCGGAAGGCCGCGTCACCGTATTCGACCGCCTGCCGCAAGCCAAGTCCAGCCGCTGGGTGGCCATCGGCCGCCTGGACGTCAACACCGCCGGCCTGCTGCTGATCACCACCAGCGGCGAGCTGGCCAACCGCATGATGCACCCCAGCTTCGAAGTGGAGCGCGAGTACTCGGTGCGCGTGCTGGGCGACCTGACGCCGGAAATCATGAAGGAAATGACCAAGGGCGTGGAACTGGAAGACGGCGAAGCCCGTTTCGACCGCATCTTCCAGACCGGCGGCCAGGAAGAGTCCGCCAACCAGTGGTTCAACGTGGTGATCAAGGAAGGCCGCAACCGCGAAGTGCGCCGCATGTTCGAGCATTTCGGCCTGACCGTCAGCCGCCTGATGCGCGTGCGTTTCGGCAATATCGGTTTGCCTCCCCGCCTGAAGCGCGGCCAGTTCTATGAGCTGAACGCCGCCGAGGTCGCCGCGGTGATGAAATGGTCCAACCTGACCGTCACCGGCGGCAAGAAGACCGGCGGCCAGCGCCGCGGTTCGCCTCGCAAGCCCAAGGCCGCGCGCAGCGAGTAAGCCGGGTTTCCGCGAGAGCGGAATCCGCGTCGAAGATATGGGCGACCGCCGAGAGGCGGTTGCCCGTTTTGTTTTTCGGGAGGTCTGTTGGAAGAATTCGGTCAATGCCAAGCCGGCCTGCCCTTGCCGGCGCCGGAGCGAAAACAGCGCGCGTCCATCGTCATCATCGAGGATGGCAGGCTGCTGTTGATGCACAGGGTCAAGCCGGGCAAGGACTATTACTCGCTGCCCGGCGGCAATATCAAGCGGAGCGAGACGGCGGCGATCGCCTGCGTGCGCGAGACGCGCGAGGAAACCGGCTTGAACGTCTGGCTGGTGCCCGGCCCGCTGTGCGTGCTGGAGAGCGAGAGCCGGACCGAGCACGTGTTCGTCGCCCGCGAGCATCGCGGCATGCTGAGGCTGGGCGGCCCGGAGCTGGCCAAGCTGTCGCCGGACAATCTCTACGAACTGGTCTGGCTGGACGCCGAGGCCTTGGGGCGGATCAAGCTGCGGCCCAAGTCGCTGCGTCCGCATTGCCTGGCCCTGCTGGAGGCGGCGGGACAGGCTGGGGCATAATGGCGCAACCCGCATCAGGATGAACGACATGAGCAAGGCGTTTACCAAAGAAGACGAGCAGCAGGACGACGACCTGCCAGCCGAGCGCCGCCTGCCGGCCTCGACCAAGAACTACATCACCCCGGCCGGCTGGCAGCGGCTGAAGGACGAGCTGTACCACCTGGTGAACCGCGAGCGTCCGGAGATGGTGCAGGTGGTGAACTGGGCGGCCAGCAACGGCGACCGCTCGGAAAACGGCGATTACTTGTACGGCAAGCGCCGTCTGCGCGAGATAGACCGCCGCATCCGCTTCCTGACCAAGCGGCTGGAGATCGCCGAGGTGGTGGACCCGGAAGCGCGCGAAGCCACCGATCAGGTGTTCTTCTCCGCCACCGTGCTGATCCAGCGCGGCGACGGCAACGAGCAGCGCCTGTCCATCGTCGGGGTCGATGAGATCGACCTGGCGCGCGGCCGCATCAGCTGGATCTCGCCGATCGCGCGGGCGCTGCTGAAGTCGCGCGAGGGCGACAGCGTGCTGTTCCGCGGTCCGGACGGCGACGAGGATATCGAAGTGCTGGAGGTCTGCTACGTCCGCCTGGACTGAGGCGGAACGCGGATGGAAAAACAGCGGCCCGGAATATTCCGGGCCGTTTCTGTTTGGGCGGCGGGCGGGATCAGGGCTGCATGTGCTCGGACAGCTTGCCGTTGATCATGAACCAGTCGCGGGTGGCCTTGTCGCCGCAATCGTCGAAGGCGTTCTGCAGCACCCGCTGCTGCTCGCGGTGGAGGGCTTCCTCCAGCCTGAGGCCTTCCTCGCTCAGCGTCAGCTGTTTGACGCGCTTGTCGTGCGGAGCCGGCTGGCTGAGAACCAGCTCCATTTCCATCAGTTGGCGCAGCGGGATGTTGATCGCCTGCTTGGTGACGCCGAGGAAGGACAGCAGATCCTTGACCGACAGCTTGGGATAGCGCGCCACGAAGAACAGGATGCGGTGGTGGACGCGGGCCAGGCCGCGCCGCGCCAGCATTTCGTCCGGTTTGGCGGTCAACGCCTTGTACGCGTAGTAGAAAATCTCGATCGCTGCCCGGGTGTCCAGACCGGTTTCCGCCTCCTTGTTTGCAACAGACTGGCTCATGTCGTGTCCTGTTCAGGTTGATGGGCGCCGGCGGCTGCCGGCATGGATGAATGGCTTCAGCGCTGGCGAATCACCACGTTGACGCTCGAAAGCGGGTGGGAGCTGATTTCGCCTACCGCGACGGATACCCAGGTGTCGTCCTTGTGCGCGACCAGGTAGCGGTCGGTCTTGTGGTAGACGATGAAGGACGAATTCTGGGCGGTCTGCCAGAGGCTGGGGTCGTTGGAGCAGGGCTTGTCGCAGACGAAATCCAAGGCGTAGCCGTTCTGGCGCAGTTGGCTCTGGTAGGCGGCCCACACCTGCATCGTGCTCTGGGTGTCCGGGTGTTCGTACAGATCCTTGTAGACCTGGCCGCGCAGCAGCTCCGACTTGACGACGCGGATCGAGCCGTCGTTGTTCAGGTTGGGGCGGCTCAGGAATACGGTTTGCTCGTCCAGCTCCTTGTAGCTGTGGCGGTATTCATCCAGCTTGGCGGGCAGCGGCGAGGCGACCGGCGACGGCTGGCTCAGCCGCAGCCTGGGCGTGGTGGATTGGTCGCCGGTCTGGTTGGAGCCGATGGCGCCGCCGACGCTTTTGACCGTGTCGACGGCCTGGTTGACCGAATTGAGCACCGAGCCCAGATCGAAGGCCTGGGCCTGGCTGCAGGACAATGCGGAAAAGGCGAGGCAGGCTGCGGCGAAGCGGCGCATGCGCGTCTCCATCGGATAGGTTGGTCACGGATGCGTCAGTATCCCGGCAGCGACTGAATAGATCAATGACATTTTCATTTCCACGCCGTAAGGAGGGGGATGAGTGTTGCGGCGCGGCTGCGGGACTGGGCTTGTTAGCGCTAATCCTGGCGTCGCGCCCTCCGGCGAGGCTGATTCAATGCGGGATGCTGGACTGGCGCGACGTCCCAGGCGCCAGTCCGCTAGCTTGCCAGCCCTCTTTTTTTCAGCATGGCCTGCGCCGATGGTTCGCGTCCGCAGAAAGCCTGGAAGGCCTGCCGCGAGTCGCGGGCGTTGCCGGCGCTGTAGATGTGGCGGCGCAGCGCGTCGGCTAGCCCGGCGTCGAACAGGTCGCCGCTTTCCTCGAAGCGGGCGAAGGCTTCGGCTTCCAGCACTTCCGCCCACAGGTAGACGTAGTAGCCGGCGGCGTAGCCGCCGTTGAACAGGTGATTGAAGTGGGGCAGCGAATGGGCGAGCCCGGCTTCTGCCGGCAGGCCGTAATGCTGGCATAGCTCGGTTTCGAAGGCGGCCGGGTCGTCGACGCCGTCGGCTTCCTGATGCAACGCGAGGTCCAGCAGGGCCGATATCGTGTAGCGAACGGTGGCGTAGCCCTGCTGGAAGTTTTGCGCGGCGAGGATGCGGGCGCGCAGTTCCGGCGGCATCGGCTGGCCGGTTTCGGCGTGGCGCGCGTGCTTGTCCAGGATATCCGGCGCCAACGCCCAGTTTTCCATCAGTTGCGACGGCAGCTCGACGAAGTCGCGCAGCACCTGGGTGCCGGACAGGCGCTGGTAGTCGACGTCCGACAGCAGGCCGTGCAGCGCGTGGCCGAATTCGTGGAACAGCGTGCGCACGTCGTCGAGGCTCAGCAGCGTCGGCTCGCCCCTGGAAAAATTGGTGTTGTTGACCACGATGGGCAGCGAGATGCCGCCGTGGCGGCCCTGTGCGCGGTAGACGCTCATCCAGGCGCCACCCTTCTTGCCGGGGCGGGCGAAGTTGTCGCTGAGGAACACGCCGATGACGGCGCCGTCGCGAAGCACCTCCCAGCCGCGCACGTCCGGGTGGTAGCGCGGCAGATCGCCGCGTTCGGCGAAGCTCAGGCCGAACAGGCGGCCCGCGGCGTCGAACATCGCGGCGATCATGTTCTCCAGACTGAAGTAGGGTTTGATTTCGGCGTCGTCCAGCGCGTAGCGCTCCAGCCGGACTTTCTCCGCCAGATAGCGCCAGTCCCAGGGCGCGATGTCTTCGGGCAGACCTTCGCGCCTGGTCGTTTCCTGCAGCAGCGCCTTTTCCCGCGCGAACTGGCCGAGCGCGGCTTCCCAGGTCGGTTCCAGCAGCCGGTACACGGCCTGGGGCGTGCCGGCCATGCGGTCGCTCAGCGCGTAATCGGCGTAGTTGGCGTAGCCGAGCAGGCGGGCCTGGCGCTGGCGCAACTGCAAGATGCCGCTGATCAGCGGACGGTTGTCCCGCGCCGGTGTCGCGCCGCGCGAAGTCCAGGCGCGCCACAGCGCCTCGCGCAGGTCGGCGCGGCTGGAATGGGTGAGAAAGGCGACGGCGCTGGAGCGTGCCAGCGTGATGGCATGGCCGTCCAGCCCGCGCTCGCGCGCGGCGAGGGCCGATGCGTCGCGCAACCAGCCGGGCAGACCAGCGAGATCGTCCTCGTTTCGCAGCGGGAGAGCGTATTCCATTTCATCTGCCAGCACGTTCTGGCCGAATTCGGCCGACAGCGACGCCAGCTCGGCGACGCAATCGGCGAATTCGCGCCGCGCTTCGCCTTGCAGCCGGGCACCGGCCAGCGTGAAGTCCAGATGCCAGCGCTGCAGCAGGCGGCGCTGTTCCTCGCTCAACTCCCAGCCTGGAGCCGCGCGCATCGCTTCGTCCAGCCTGGCGAACAGGCGGTCGTCGAGAAAAACGGCGCTGTAGTGGGCGGCCAGCCTGGGCATCAATTCGCGTTCCGCGGCGCTCAATGCCGGCGTGGTGTGGGAGTTGCACAGATTGTGCAGCGCCAGCGTCACCCGCTTCAGCGGCAGCGCCGCGGCGTCGAGCGCCTCCGCGGTGTTGGCGAAGCTGACGGGGCCGGTCTGCGCGGCGATGGCGGCGATGGCCTGCCGGTGTTCCGCCATCAATTGCTCCAATGCCGGCGCGAAATGCTCGGCGCGGATCAGGTCGAACGGGGGCAGCTGGTACGGCGTGTGCCAGTCCTGCAGCAGCGGGTTGCTCATGATGGTTCCTCTATTGTTTTTGTCAGCGGGCGGGTTCACGGTCCCTGGGAGGTTTTGGGTTCAGATGCCGGTTTGCAGTCGGCGCGGCGGGGAGGTTCGGTTGAGGCCGCCGGGCGATCCCGGCGGCCTGGGGCTTACAGTAGGCCGCGGTTTTTCAGCATCGCTTCCGCTTGCGGATCGCGGCCGCGGAGGGCGCGGAAAGCCGCGCGCTGCTCGCGGGCGTCGCCAGCGCTGTAGATATGGCGGTAGAGCTTGTCCGCCAGTTCCGGGTTGAACGGATCGCCGGCCTCCTCGAACGCGGCGAAGGCTTCGGCCTCAAGCACTTCCGCCCACATGTAGACGTAGTAGCCGGCGGCGTAGGCGTCGTCGGAGAAGATGTGGCCGAAGTGCGGTGGGCGGTGGTTCATGCCGGCCGCGGGCGGGATGCCGAGGCGCTCGCGCTCGGCGGTTTCGAAGGCAGCGATGTCGATGCCCTCGGCGTCGTCCCGCTCATGCAGCGCCAGGTCGATCAGCGTCGACGCCGCGTAGCGCACCGTCTCGAAGCCCTGGTTGAAGTGGCGCGCCGCCTTGATCTTGGCGACCAGTTCGGCCGGGATGGCCGCGCCGGTTTCAGCGTGGCGGGCGTGCTTTTCCAGCACTTCCGGCACCAGCGCCCAGTTCTCCATCAATTGCGACGGCAGCTCGACGTAGTCCCATGGGCAGTTGGGGCTGGCCAGCAACCGGTATTCCACATTGGACAGCAGGCCATGCAAGCCGTGGCCGAACTCGTGGAACAGCGTGCGCACGTCGTCGAAGCTCAGCAGGGTCTGTCCGTGGCCGGCCTTGGCGAAGTTGTTGTTGTTGACGACGATGGGCAGCGTCTCGCCGCCGTTGCGGGCCTGATAGCGGTAGACATGCATCCAGGCGCCGCCGCGCTTGCTCTGGCGCGCGTAGTTGTCGCCGAGGAACAGGCCGATCACCTTGCCGCCGCGGCTGACGTCCCAGGCGCGCACGTCCGGGTGGTAGAGCTTGAGGTCATGGCGTTCGCTGAAACCCAGGCCGAACAGGCGGCCGGCGACGTCGAACATCGCGGCGATCATATTGTCCAGGCCGAAGTAGGGTTTGATCTCGGCGTCGTCCAGCGCGTAGCGGGCGATGCGCACCTTTTCCGCCAGGTGGAACCAGTCCCAGGGCTGGATGTCGGCCGGCTCGCCGAGCCTGGCGGCCTCTTCGCGCAGCATCGTCTTTTCCGCTTCGAAGCGGGCCTTGGCCGGCTCCCATACCTGGTCTATCAGCGCGTGCACCGCGGCCGGCGCGCCGGCCATGCGGTTGGCGATCGCGTAGTCGGCGAAGCTGGGGTAGCCCAGCAGTTTGGCCTGCTCGACGCGCAGCGCCAGGATCTGCTTGGCCAGCGGGCGGTTGTCGCGTTCCGGGTGCTCGCCGCGGCCGGTCCAGGCGCGCCAGGCGGCTTCGCGCAGGTCGCGGCGGGCAGAGAAGGTGAGGAAGGGCACGATGGACGAGCGCGACAGCGTGATCGCCCAGCCCGGCAAGCCGCGGGCCTCGGCCGCGGCGCGGGCGGCGTCCAGCAGGAAGGGCGGCAGGCCGGCGAGGTCAGCCTCGCCCAATTGCAGCGCGTACTCGCTTTCGTCGGCCAGCACGTTCTGGCTGAAGGCGGTGGTCAGCTCGGCCAGGCAGGACACGATTTCAGCGTAACGGCCGCGGTCATCGCCCTGCAGCTTGGCGCCGGCGCGGACGAAGTCGCGGTGGATCAGGTCCAGCAGGCGGCCTTGCTCCTCGCTGAGGCCCAGGCTGTCGCGCTGAGCGTGGACCTGGTCCAGCCGGGCGAAGAAGCCCTCATGCATGTAGACGCGGCTGCGGTGGTCGGCCAGCTTCGGCGCCATGCGGCGCTCCACTTCCTGCAGCTCAGGCGAGGTTTCCGACGAAGTCTGGTTGTCCAGCAGCAGCTGGGCGCGTTCCAGCTTATGGCCGCTGCGGTCGAAGGCTGCGGCGGTGTTGTCGAAACTGGCCGGCGCCGTCAGCGCGGCCAGCGCGTCGATCTGGGATAGGTGCTCGGCGAACAGCGCCTCGAAGGCCGGTTCGAAGTGCTCGGGACGAATTTGCTCGAACGGGGGCAGTTGGTGAGGGGTGGTCCAGTCTTGCAGCAGGGGGTTGGCGTTCATGGCGCTCTTCTCGCTTGGGTTGGCGTTGAGCTCATGACTTTAGCATTGTTTCTGGTCGGAACAAACCAGTCCATGCCGGCGGGATGTCACAGGTTCTGCGCGATCCGCCACAACACGCCGGATGGATCGGTCAGCGTGAAGTCCAGCATGCGCCACGGCTGCTGCTTCAGGTCTCCCATTGCGATCCGGTATTTCTCGGCGACGCCTCGGCGCTTCAATTCCGCATGCCAGGCGGCGGCGTCTTCGACCAGCAGATGCATCATGCAATTGGCAGCGAATTCCGGATGGTAGTAGTCCTGCAGCAGGAAGCTGCAATCGCCGTGGGCGAAGTAGGCGATGCCGTCGCCGACGAATTTCCTCTCGAAGCCGATGTCCTGATAGAAGGCCTGGGACAGAGCGAAGTCGCGGCTGGGGATGAAGGCTTTCAGTTCGACGCTATTCAGATTCGGCACGGCGACTCTCCTCCAGGATGAGAAAAACCCGCCTCGGCGGCGCCGGGCGGGTCATCGGACTATGGCAATGGCGGCCTCAAGCCAGCTTGGGCTCGCCTTCCAGCATCACCACGTCGGGCAGGCCGGAGCGGAACACCGCCTGCCGCAGCGTTTCTATCGCCTTCTTGCGGAAGAACTGCTTGCGGGTCACCAGCAGCACGCGGCGTTGCGGGGCGGGCGCGTCGAAGGGGACGATGGACAGCAGCGATTCGTCGCCGGCGCCGACCGAGGTGGCCGGCATCACGGTGACGCCCATGCCGCTGGCCACCATGTGGCGTATGGTGTTCAACGAGCTGCCTTGCAGCGCGCTGGCCAGATTGTTGCCATGGTTCTGCCGGCTGGACAGCTCGCTGCAGGTTTGCAGAACCTGGTCGCGGAAGCAGTTGCCCTGGGTCAGCAGCAACACGCTTTCCTCAGCCAGCTGACAGGGGTCGATGACCTGCTGCTTTTCCCAGGGATGGCCTTTGGGCGTGGCGACGACGAAGGGTTCGTCGTACAGCGGCCAGGCTTCGATGCCGGTTTCCTCGAAGGGATCGGCGACGATGATGGCGTCGACCTCGCCGCGCTTGAGCATTTCCGCCAGCCGGGAGGTGTAGTTCTCCTCCAGGATCAGCGGCATGTCGGGCGCCAGGATGCGCAGCGCCGGAATCAGCTTGGGCAGCAGATAGGGGCTGATCGTGAAGATCACGCCCAGCTTCAGCGGCCCGGCCAGCTCGTTCTGGTGTTCGCCGGCCAGGCGCTTGACCGCCTCGGCCTCTTCCAGCACGCGCTGTGATTGCTCGATGATGCGTTCGCCTATTTCGGTGACGGCCACTTCCTGGCCGCCGCGTTCAAACAGGGTGATGCCCAGCTCGTCTTCCAGCTTCTTGATGGCGATCGACAGCGTCGGCTGGCTGACGAAGCAGCTCTGGGCCGCGCGGCCGAAGTGGCGCTCGCGCGCCACCGCCACGATATAGCGCAGTTCGGTCAGCGTCATGGCTTAGCGTTGGTGTTCCGGCAGCACGATGTTGACCTCCAGGACTTCGTAGTCGTCCTGGCGCTCGACCTGCACCTTGATGTCTTCCAGATTGACGGACACGTATTTGGAGATCACTTCCATCAGCTCGCGCTGCAGCGCGGGCAGGTAGTCGGGCGCGTGGCGGCCGTTGCGCTCGTGCGCGAGGATGATCTGCAGGCGTTCGCGGGCGATGGCGGCGGATTTTTGGCGCTTGCCGAAAATCATATCGATCAATGACATGGCTTAACCTCCGAACAGGCGCTTGAGGATGCTTACCTTGGGGGCTTCCAGGAAGCGCATCGGGCGTTCTTCGCCCAGGAAGCGCGAGATCACGTCGCCGTAGGCGTCAGCCACGTCGCTGCCTTTCAGGTGGATGGCGGGGGTGCCGGAGTTGGACGCCTGCAGCACGCTTTGCGACTCGGGAATGACGCCGATCAGCGGCACGCGCAGGATCTCCTTCACGTCGTCGACCGACAGCATTTCGCCCTTGTCGACGCGGCCCGGCGAGTAACGGGTGATCAGCAGGTGCTCCTTGACCGGCTCGCGGCCTTCCTCGGCGCGTTTGGATTTGGACGACAAAATGCCCAGGATGCGGTCGGAGTCGCGCACCGACGACACTTCAGGGTTGGTGACGATCAGCGCCTCGTCGGCGAAATAGAGCGACATCAGCGCGCCCTTCTCGATGCCGGCCGGGGAGTCGCAGACGATGTAGTCGAAGCCGGCTTCTTCCAGCTCCTTCAGCACTTTTTCCACGCCCTCCAGCGTCAGCGCGTCCTTGTCACGGGTTTGCGAGGCCGGGAGGATGTAGAGGTTGTCGCAGTGCTTGTCCTTGATCAGCGTCTGGTTCAGGCTGGACTCGCCGTTGACCACGTTGATCAGGTCGTATACCACGCGGCGTTCGCAACCCATGATCAGGTCCAGGTTGCGCAGGCCGACGTCGAAGTCGATCACGGCAGTCTTGTGGCCGCGCAGTGCCAGGCCGGAGGCGAAGCTCGCGCTGGTGGTGGTTTTGCCTACTCCACCCTTGCCGGATGTCACAACGATGATTTTTGCCACGGGGCTTTCCTTTGAAAGTGTTACTCGCCGAGCGCGGTCATCACCAGCCGCTCGTTCTCAAGATAGATTTGGGTCGGCTTGCCCAGAATGCTGTCCGGCAAGGCCTGTTCGATCGTGCGGTACACGCCGGCGATGGACACCAGTTCGGCCTCCATGCTGCGGGCGAAGATGCGGGCGGCGTGATTGCCGCGCGCGCCTGCCAGGGCGCGGCCGCGCAAAGGCGCATAAACGTGGATGTTGCCGTCCGCGATGACTTCGGCGCCGGCGCTGACCATCGCCAGCACCACCAGGTCTCCGCCCTTGGCGTAGATCTGCTGGCCGGCGCGGACAGGGCGGTCGACGATCATGGTCGCGGCGGCGGGCGACGCAACTGTTTCGACGGCCGGCTTGGCCGCCGGTTCCGCGGCGGCTTGCGCCGAGCGGGGCTGGGCGGCGCTGTTGGCGAAGGCCAGGCCGAAGCGGCTGGCCATGGCGGCCAGCGCGTTGTCCGGATGGCGCAGCGCCACCGCGCGGATGCCGCGGCGGCTGAGCAGGGGCAGCAGGCGGCCCAGGTCCAGCTCGGCCGGATTGGGCAGCGCTTCCACGTCGAGGACGAAGGCCTCGGCGGGGGCGTCGCTGGTGTCGCCGAAACGCGCGTCCAGCGCCTGGCTCAGTTCGTCCAGGTTGTCGGTGCGCAGCAAGAGCGCCAGCAAGTCCAGGCTGGCGGATTTAATGTCGAAGGCGTTGGCCACGGGGCTCATTGGGCTAGCTTTAATTTTGGTAGATAGATTTCTTCTATGGCGCGAGTGTACTGGCTTGGGCGCGGCCTTTCAATGGCGGCGATCCGTTGGCGGGCCATGTCGTGGCGGAGGTCAGACATCGGCGGGCCGGCGCCTGGCCCGGGATGCGGTCATGGTTGTTGCGGCGCGAAAACTCGGCGATGGGATCTTGCCTCGGCGGACAGGTGTGGCGTTGTCATGGTTATGGAATAATCGCATGATAAAACCGTGGCGAAATAGCCATTTAGTGCATTGTGCGTTGCGTCAAATTCTTGACTGGGCGAGTTGTCCGGCGTTAAAGTGGAATTGTTGCAATGCAGCATTCGCGGAACAGCGGTGTTGTCGCTGCCGTACCGAGTCGTTGTCTATCCGACATACTAGGAGCCGATCACATGTTTACCACTACCCAGGAACTCTCCGCCCTCGGCCAGTCGCAGTTCGACAAGGCCGTTCGTTTGTCTTCCATCGTCCTGGCCGGCGCCGAGCGTTTCGCCAGCCTGCAGCTGGACCTGTCCCGCAAGTTGCTGAACGACAATGCCGAGACCTTCAAGGCGCTGAGCGAAGTGAAGGACGCCAAGACGCTGGGCGAATTGCAGACCAGCCTGGCGCAGCCGGCGCTGGACCAGGCCTTCTCGGCCGCCCGCAACGTCTACGACGCCGCGCTGACCACCCAGAACGAGCTGAGCAGCTTCGTCGAAGAGCAGATCGCCGAGAACAGCAAGGCGTTGCAATCCGGCCTGGACCGCCTGTCCAAGAACGCGCCGGCCGGCTCCGACGTCGCCGTAGCCGCGTTGAAGACGCTGCTGAACACCTCCACCGCCGCGTTTGAAAGCGTGTCCAAGACCGCGAAGAAAGTGGGAGCCGAAATCGCCGAAGCCGGCGTGGAAGCCGCCACCAACTCCGCGAAGGCCGCCAGCGCCGCCGTTTCCCGCAGCAAGAAGACCACCACTAGCGCCGCCTGATCCCGCGCTCTGGTCAAGTCACTCCCGCCGACGGCATGCCGCGGCGGGTTTTTCATTTCCGGGCGTCGTCCCGGCTTTGCAGATGGGCGGCCAGTTCGTTTTGCAGCGCGGCCCAGTCGCGGCTATCGGGCAGCGCCAGCATGATGGTTCTGGCCAGGTTGGCGGCGTAATGGACAGCGGTTTTGGGAAGAGGGGCGGAGTAGGGTGGGAGCAGGCCGATGCGTTCGGTCAGATAGGCTTCCGCCAATTGGCGCAGCTTGCCGGCAAGCATCCACTGCTTCTGCAGTATCGCTTCCCATTCCAGTGCGCGCGGCTGGCTGTCGGGTTCGGGCATCGCCGCGCGTCCGGCATGCATCAGGGCATCGAACGCGCGTTGGCAGAAGCGCGCGCTGTGGATGGGGCCGCTGTGCAGCCAGCAGCCGGGCTGGGGAGCCAGCGCGTCGAGCGCCAGACGGCCTGGCGCGCCGGGCGGAGGCGGGTCGCCCACCAGCAGGATGAAACCGAACTCGGCGCCTGGCGGCGCCCAGCCGCCGGCCAGCTCCACGAAGGAAAGGCCAGCGTCGCGGCAACGGGCGGCGCGCTCCGCCAGCGCCTGGTCGCCATCGCGGCCCAGATCCAGCCAGCAGTCGGCGAATTCCAGGCCCGCCCAGTCGGCGGGCAGCCGGCCGGGTTGGTCGCCTTCCGGCGCAGCCGCCAGTCCTTGCGCGGCGAGGCGGCGCAAGAACCAGGGAAGATGGGGGGCTTGTCCCCCGATGCGGTAGGAAACGACCATCATTCGGATACCACGGACCACCATGAAGCGAGGTTGCATGGGAAGCGTGGCAGATAACGCCGGCCACGGCAAACCATTATCCCGTGGAAGATGAGTGTTGTGCAATGCAGCATGCGCCGGGCGATAAAAAAACCGGCCATGAGGCCGGTTTGTTTCGCGGGGAACGGCTTACTTGCCGAAGCGCTCGATGCCTTCGACCAGTTCGGTCTTGGCGTCTTCCAGCGTGCCCCAGCCTTGGATCTTGACCCATTTGCCCTTTTCCAGATCCTTGTAGTGCTCGAAGAAGTGCACCATCTGCGCGCGCAGCAGCTCCGGCAGATCTTCCAGCTTCTGGATGGATTTGTACATCGGGCACAACTTTTCGACCGGAACGGCGACCAGCTTGGCGTCCACGCCGCCGTCGTCTTCCATCTTGATCAGGCCCAGCGCGCGACAGCGCACCACCACGCCCGGCGGCAGCGGGAACGGGGTCACCACCAGCACGTCGACCGGATCGCCGTCGCCGGCCAGGGTTTGCGGCACGAAGCCGTAGTTGGCCGGATACATCATGGAGGTGCCCATGAAGCGGTCAACCACCAGCGTGTTCCATTCCTTGTCGAATTCGTACTTGATCGGAGCGGCGTTGGCGGAGATTTCGATGACGACGTTGAAGTCGCCCGGCATGTCCTTGCCCGGGCCGATGCTTGCGAGGTTCATTGCGCGCAATCCTTCGTGTTGAGTAATAAATGGGTTTAACCGGCCGATTATATCAGCTGCTGCCGGCGCTGTGCCCGCGAGGTATAATCGGCCGTTTGACGCCATTCACGCGAGGAAGAACGCGCCGATGCTGGACAAGCTGATCACCGAACTGGACAAGGGCCTGCGCACATTGTGCGCGCCGGCGCACAGCGCCCGCGCGCATCCGGACCAGGGCGTCGACGAAGCCGAGCTCTCCTCGGCCGAGAAGCGCCACGCGCTGGGGCTGATGCGGGTCAACCACTGCGGCGAAGTGTGCGCGCAGGCCTTGTATCAGGGCCAGGCGCTGACCGCGCGCGATCCGTCCGCGCGCGAAGCCCTGAGGCAGGCGGCGCAGGAGGAGGTGGAGCACCTAGCCTGGACCGAGCGCCGCATCCGCGAGCTGGGCGGCCGCCCCAGCCTGCTCAACCCGCTGTGGTATACCGGCTCGCTGGCGCTGGGCGTCGCGGCCGGCGTGCTGGGCGACAAGTGGAACCTGGGCTTTCTGCAGGAGACCGAGCGCCAGGTCGGCGCGCATCTGGACAGCCATCTGAGCGCCTTGCCCGAGGATGACGCCAGGAGCCGCGCCATCGTCAGCCAGATGCGCGACGACGAGCTGCAGCATGCCGAGATGGCGCACGAGCTGGGCGCGGCTGAATTGCCCGCGCCCTTGAAGGCGGCGATGAGGCTGTCGGCCAAGGTGATGACCGGCAGCAGCTATCACCTGTGAAATCGGCGTCTCAAGCGATATCGCGTCTCCAAGCCGGCCTTGTGCCGGCTTTTTATTTGTCCTGGCTCAAATTTGGTCCGGATTTGCCATGCCGCGTTCATATCCTGTCAACCCGCGCCCCGCTTGCTTGATCAAGGTCTACCACCAGCATCCGCGCATGTCCTATAAACGGTCGCAATAGCAACCGGCTGAGTTTCCGGTCCGGTCCAGGCGGGGCCGGCGGGACGGGCCACGGAGAGCAGGCATGTGGACTTTCTGGATTGAATTCGCGCTGTTGCTGACGGCGATTCTGATCGGCATCCGGCGCGGCGGGGTGGCGCTGGGCATGATAGGCGGCCTGGGCGTCGCCGTGCTGGCCTTCGTGTTCCGGGTGGCGCCGGCCGAGCCGCCCATCACGGTAATGCTGATCATCCTGGCGGTGGTGACGGCGTCGGCCACGCTGCAGGTGGCGGGCGGGCTGGACTTTCTGGTGCAGCAGGCGGAAAAGGTCATGCGCAAGCATCCGCAGCAGATCACCTTTCTCGCACCCATGTCCACGTTTTTGCTGACCATGTGCGTCGGCACCGGCCACGCGGTGTATTCGCTGCTGCCGGTGATCGCCGACGTGTCGTTGAAGACCAAGATACGTCCGGAGCGGCCGATGGCGATGGCCAGCGTGGCCTCGCAGATGGGGATCACCGCCAGCCCGGCCGCCGCGGCCGTGACGTCCTTGCTGGCGATGACCGCGCACAGCAGCCAGCCGCTGACACTGTGGCAGATTCTGATGGTCACGATTCCCGCTGGTTTGATCGGCGTGGTGGCCGCCGCCTTCTGGAGCCTGAAGCGCGGCGCCGAGCTGGATCAGGACCCGGAGTACCAGGCGCGGCTGCAGGACCCGGAATTTCGCGCCTCGATAGAAAAATCCGTGACCACCCTGGACAAGGTGCTGCCGGCGCACGCCAAGCCTTCCGTCATCCTGTTCTTCACCGGCATTCTGGTGGTGGTGCTGCTGGCGCTGTTCCCGCATTGGCTGCCGATGGATGAGAAGGGCAAGACGGTGCCGATGACGACGGCGGTGCAGTTCGTGATGCTGGCCTTCGGCGCCTTCATCCTGTTTCTGTCCAACGCCAAGGCCGCCACCATCGCCCGTTCCGAGGTGTTCACCGCCGGCATGATCGCCGTGGTGTCCATCTTCGGCATCGCCTGGATGAGCGACACCTTCGTCAAGGCCAACGAGGCCTTCCTGGTCGACAACATCAAGGTGATGGTGGCCTACGCGCCGTGGACCTTCGCGCTGGCGATGTTCGCGGTGTCCGCCTTCGTCAAGAGCCAGGCCGCCACCTTGACCATCATGGTGCCGTTCGGCCTGGCGCTGGGCCTGACGCCGCATCAGTTGCTGGCCATCATGCCGTCCTGCTACGCCTATTTCTTTTTCGCCTTTTATCCCAGCGACCTGGCGGCCATCAATATGGACCGCAGCGGCACCACCCGCATCGGCAAATATTTGCTTAACCACAGTTTCATGATGCCGGGCCTGATCGGGGTGGGCGTGTCCACGGTAGCAGCCTACGCATTGACGCATTTTTACTTCTGACAGGGGAATCGCGTGAAGACCTGCCAAGCAGACGTAGTGATTGTCGGCGCCGGGGGCGCCGGCCTGAGGGCGGCCATCGCCGCCGCCCAGTTCGATCCCAAGCTGAAGATCGCGCTGGTGTCCAAGGTCTACCCGATGCGCAGCCACACGGTGGCGGCGGAGGGCGGCTCGGCGGCGGTCAAGCAGGACCATGACAGCTTCGACGCCCACTTCCACGACACCGTGGCCGGCGGCGACTGGCTGTGCGAGCAGGACGTGGTGGAGTATTTCGTCCGCCAGTGCCCGGAAGAAATGGTGCAGCTGGAGCATTGGGGCTGTCCGTGGAGCCGCAAGGACGACGGCAGCGTCAATGTGCGCGCCTTCGGCGGCATGAAGATAGAGCGGACCTGGTTCGCCGCCGACAAGACCGGCTTCCACATGCTGCATACCTTGTTCCAAACCTCCATCCAGTTTCCGAACATCCAGCGCTTCGATGAATACTTTTGCGCCGACCTGATCGTCGATGACGGCCAGGCGCGCGGCGTGCTGGCCATCGAGATCGCCAGCGGCGAAAGCCTGCTGATCGAAGCCGGCGCGGTGGTGATGGCCACCGGCGGCGCCGGGCGGGTGTTCCGCGAGAACACCAACGGCGGCATCGTCACCGGCGACGGCATGGCGCTGGCTTACCGCCACGGCGTGCCGCTGCGCGATATGGAGTTTGTCCAATACCACCCCACTTGCATGCCGCGCACCGGCCTGTTGTTCACCGAGGCCTGCCGCGGCGAGGGGGGGCTGCTGATCAACAAGGACGGCTACCGTTATCTGCAGGACTACGGCCTGGGGCCGGCGGAGGACAAGCCGCGCAACAAGTTCATGGAGCTGGGCCCGCGCGACCGGCTGAGCCAGGCCTTCTGGTACGAGCAGCAAAAGGGCCGCACCGTTGAGGGGCCATGGGGTTCCGCCGTGTATCTGGACCTGCGCCATCTGGGCCATGCCAAGCTGCGCGAGCGCTTGCCGCAGATCTGCGAGCTGGCCGAGGAGTTCCTCGGCATCGATCCGGCCAAGGAACCTATCCCGGTGCGTCCGGCGGTGCACTACACCATGGGCGGCATCCTGGTGGATGGCCGCTGCGCCGCGCCCATGCCCGGCCTGTACGCGGCGGGCGAGTGCTCCAGCGTCGGCATCCACGGCGCCAACCGGCTGGGGTCCAACTCGCTGGCCGAGCTGTCGGTGTTCGGCAAGGTGGCCGGCATCGAGGCCGCGCGCTTCGCCCGCGACAGCAAGCCGGCCAAGCGCGAGGGGCTGTTGAAGCAGGCGCAAGCGGTTGAGGCCCGCCTGCACGCGCTGCGGGCCAAGGACGGCACCGAGCGCATCGCCGATTTGCGCCGCGAAATGGCGGAAACCATGGAGGCGGGTTGCGGCATCTACCGCATGGAGGGCAGCATGCGCGCCACCTGCGACAAGCTGGCCGAACTCAAGCAGCGCTTTAACAACGTCAACGTGGAAGACAAGTCCAGTGTGTGGAACAGCGACTGGCTGCTGGCCATCGAGCTGGGCTACCAGCTGGACGTGGCCGAGGCGATGGCGCACTCGGCGCTGCAACGCCGCGAATCGCGCGGCGCCCACCAGCGGCTGGACGGCTACGAACAACGCGACGACGCCAACTTCCTCAAGCATAGCTTGGCGGTTTATCAGCCGGATGCCGGGCCGCGCATCGAGTACGGCGAAGTGAAGATCACCACGTCCCAACCCGGCGTGCGCGCCTATGGCGCGGCGGGGGTGGCCGCAGAAAAAGGAGAACAGGCATGACGGACAAAACCATCCATATCGAGGTGCTGCGCTACCGCCCCGAGCTGGACCAGGAGCCGTGGCTGCAAGGCTTCGACGTGCCGTACAGCGACGACATGTCGGTGCTGCAGGGCCTGCAATACATCCGCGATTATCTCGACGGCACGCTGGCCTTCCGTTGGTCCTGTCGCCAAGCCATTTGCGGCAGCTGCGGCATGATGGTGGACGGCGTGCCCAAGCTCGCCTGCAAGACCTTCCTGCGCGACTATCCGGGCACGGTGCGCATCGAGCCCTTGAACCACTTCCCGATCGAGCGCGATCTGGTGGTGGTGCTGGACGACTTCATCGAGAAACTCGAAAGCATCACGCCCTATATCGTGCCCAAGGAAGACAAGCCCTTGTCCGAGGGCGAATACCAGCAGACGCCGGCGCAGATGGACTGGTACGCCCAGTTCAGCGGCTGCATCAACTGCCTGTTGTGCTACGCCGCCTGTCCGCAATACGGCCTGAACTCGGATTTCCTCGGCCCCGGCGCCATCGCGCTCTTGCACCGCTACAACCAGGACAGCCGCGATGGCGCGTCCGAGCAGCGCATGGAGCTGCTGGCCGCGCAGGAGGGCGTGTTCAACTGCACGGCAGTCGGCTACTGCTCGGAAGTCTGCCCCAAGGCGGTGGACCCGGCCAACGCGGTCAACCTTAACAAGACGGCGGTGGCCAAGGACTATTTCCTGCGATTCGCCAGGCCGAAGGGAGCATGCAAATGAGCAAGCGCAAGCCTTATGTCCGGCCCATGGACGGCTGGTGGAAGAAGAACCCTTATTTCATCGAGTACATGATCCACGAGGGCACGGCGCTGTTCGTCGCCGCCTACGCCTTCGCGCTGTTGTTCGGCCTGTGGCGGCTGAGCCAGGGCGAGGCGGCGTGGAATGGTTTCATGGCGGCGCTGCAAAGCCCGCTGGCGCTGTTGTTCCACCTGATCCTGCTCGCCATGATCGGCTACCACGGCTACACCTGGTTCAAGATCATGCCGCGCACCATGCCGCCGGTGATCATAGGCGGCAGGCGCGTGTCCGCCGCCGCGATCACCGCCGGCGGCTTCGCCGCCACCTTGCTGGCCAGCCTGGCGCTGCTGGGTATCGTCTGGGGGATCTCGCAATGAAAAACCGACAACTGAAGCGTTCCCATGCGCCCATCTTTTGGGGGCTGTTCGGCGCCGGAGGCATGCTGGCGGCGCTGTTCGGGCCGATGCTGGTTTTACTCACCGGCTTCGCCGCGCCGCTGGGCTGGCTGCCGGCCAAGGCCGCCAGTTATCAGGGCATGCTGGCGCTGGCGCAGAGCCTGCTGGGCAAGGCCGCGCTGTGGGGGCTGGTCAGCCTGCTGCTGTGGCACGCGGCGCACCGCATCTATCACAGTCTGCACGATGTGGGCATCCATGGGGGCGCGCTGGCCAAGGCGCTGACCTACGGCGTGGCGGCGGCGGGCACGCTGGCGGCGCTTGGGCTGCTGGCGCGGATTTGATCAGGGCGCAAGCGGTTAAGCGGCAATGCTTAACCGACGGGGTTGAGGCGGCCTGCCTACCATTCTGTGCTTATAGTGAAGCAAGGTATATGTATTTGTCATTTAAAATATACTAGTGCTTCCTATTTCCGGATGGCGGCTCGAGTTTTGCTGGCTGGAACGCGGACGTGGCACTGGTTGAGAGGAGAGTGCCATGTCCATCAGCGCCATCAGCGACCCCTTCTCGTCCATTGGCTACGCGCCTGCGATCAATCCGTTTTCACCCCCGCTGGCCCAGAATGGCGCTGATGCGTCGCAGACCGTTGGCGCTTCTTCTGGAGGCGGCCAATCTGCCGGCGGCTTCGGCCAAAGCGTCATGCTGGCTTTGCAACTGGGCGGGATCAATGTGTCGGCGCTCTAGCGCGGCGGGGGAGTCCGGGCCAGGCGCGGTTGGCGGGGCATCCGGCAAGACCCTGGCCGACGCGGCCCAGCAGGCGCTTCATGCTTTTGTCCACGCGGTATACCAGGCGGCGCAGGCCGAGAGTTTCTCCAGCGGCGATTCCGACGGAGGCCTGGGCTCGCCATCCGACGGGTATGGCGCGTTCCAGGACAATCTGCAGAAGCTGCTGCAGGATGTCGGCAACGGCGTGCAGAGCAGCGCCACGCAGAACCGGGCTTCAGCCTTCCGCGATCTGCAGCATTCACTGGGCGGCTCGGCCGCCGCCTCCATGTCGCGGCAGGGTTCATTGCATGATTTTCTGCAAAATCTGGTCACCCTGCAAAACAGCCCGCTGAACTCGTCGGGGGCGCTGGGCTCTCTGGTCAACACTTCAGCCTGAGTTTGACTAGTGGCTGAGATGGACCGGCGCTGATCAACCTTGCGCAATGGCGATTTTGATGTTTTCCTTGAGTTAACAAATATTTGCATTTTGTTGCTGTGCTTCGCAGCCTGGGTGCCGATATACCGATATCAGCGCAGGCTGGGCGTGGGCCATTCGGTTCTTCCTTGGAAGGAGAGCGTCATGTCAGTTAGTTCTCTCGGCAATAGCTCCATTTCTTTGCAGTACACGCAAGTGGACATACAGGAAAGCTTCTCTTCGGATTCGGGACAGTCGGCGGGCAGCGGCGCCATCCAGGGCGGCGGCGGCCATCACCACCGGGGAGGCGGCGGCCTGTTCGCGCAGAGCGTGTTGCAGGCCTTGCAGCAATCGGGCTTGCTGCAGCAGGCATCGTCAGGCTCTTCCAGTGACGGCAGCGGGGCATCCGACAGCGGCAGCGACGGCGCAGTAGGCGCGGCCGGCAGCAGCCAGCAGGCGATACACACCTTCATGCATTCGCTGTTCCAGGCCTTGCAACAGGAGGGCGCGTCTTCTGCCGGCGCCTCGGCTTCGGCCGCCGACAACGACGGCGATGTCGACACCGGGGGGCAGGATCAGGATGGCGGGGCGGCGGCGGCCGGCGGCGCTGGTTACGGCGGTTTGCAAAACAATCTGCAGCAGCTGTTGCAGGATCTCGCCAATGGCACGCAGAACGACGCCACCTCTGGCATCCAGTCCGCGTTCCAGAGCTTGCAGCAGGCGCTGGGACTGACTTCGGGACAGTCTGGACAGTCGTCTTCGCTGCAGGCGTTTCTGCAGAATCTGGCCAAGGATCTGCAACAGAACCAGCCTGGCGCCAATGCCGGCGTCGGCGCTTTGCTGAGCACTTCCGCCTGACCAGGTTGCCCCGCGCGGGGCGCCGGGTCGGGATGGAAAAAGGCCGGGGGAAACCCCGGCCTTTTTCCTGTCCGCGGCAGCGGCTCAGCGCTTGTTGCGCGAGGGCAGGCTGGTCAGCACGCCCAGACCGATGATGGCGACGCTGATCAGGCCGGTGGTCACTTCGCCCAGCTCCACGTGCAGGGCGGCGGCGAACATGATGGCCACCAGCGCGGCGATCGCCCAGAACGCCGAAACTTCCAGGTATTTGAACTGGCCCATCACATCGCGCTCCACCAGGTAGAGGGTCAGCGAGCGCACGAACATCGCGCCTATTCCCAGGCCGGCGGCGATCAGCCAGAAATCGTTGGTGATGGCGAAGGCGGCGATCACGCCGTCCATCGAGAAGCTGGCGTCCAGCACCTCCAGATAGACGAAGCCGATCAGGCCGTTTTTGGCCGCGGCGGTCTGGATGTCCACGCCGCCGAACAGCTGCTTGAACATGTGCAGCACCATGAACGCCACATAGCCCCAGAAGCAGCTGCTGATGAAAGCCATTCGTTGGCCGGCCGGCAGCAGCGCGGCAATGGCGGCGACGACGACAATGGTGACCAGCGACTGCGCGTTTTCCACGCTGCCCAGCTTGGCCAGCAGCGGCTCGATGCCGGGCAGCCAGTGCTCGTCCTTCTCGTGCTTGACGAAATATTCGATCACCACCATCAGCAGGAAGGTGGCGCCGAAGCCCATGATCATCAGGTGGCTGTCATGCATGATCCGCTGGTAGCGCTCCGGCTGCTTGGTGGCCACCGCGAAGGCCTCGGCCAGCGACACGCCGCCGGCGGTGGAGACGATCAACAGCGGGAACAACACGCGCATGCCGAACACGGCCACCGCGATGCCGACGGTCATGAAGATCTGCCGCCAGCGATGGCTCATCGCCTTGAGCACGGTGGCGTTGACTACCGCGTTGTCGAAGGAGACGCTGGTTTCCAGCACCGCCAGCACCGCGGCGGTCAGCAGGAAGGCGCCGGCCTGTTCGACGCCGCCGCGCGCGTGGCCGTACCAGGCGACGGCGGCCAGCACGGCGATGCCGAAGAGCAGCGAGCCGCGAAAATAGGAAAAAGTGGAACGCATGGGGTTAACCTGAGCAAGTGCGGCGTCGCCGCTATTTTTTTGAATGTATGAACGGCCGGAAGGACCGGCCGTCGCGCGGGCATTATATGACGCCGTCAGCGCTTGCGCATCAGCGCGCGCCGGCCGCGCGGGCCAGGCATTGGCGGTAGCGGCCGTCCACCCGCTTGGCGAACCACTCCGTGGTCAGCTTGCGGCTGATCTTGGGGCTTTTCAGATCGATCTGCGGCATCCGCTCGCGCGGCAGCGCGCGGCCTGCCTGCCTGTCCGCCAGCGCGAACACCTGCCGGTAGAGCGGGGTCTGGCCGAAGGCGGCGTTCTTTTCCAGCTGCAGGTCGCGCTGGATGGCGGCGGCGGGCATGCCTAGCCGGCCAGACAGAGACAGCGCTGCCTGCTGGCTGCCGGAGGCGGCCTTGCCCTGGTAGTTCAGCAGGTCTCCGTCCAGCGCCAGCTTGCGGCCGGAAAGCTGGGACAGCGCGGCCTGGAAGGCGGCGTTGCGGCTGCTGTAGCGGCCGGCGTTGAAGTCGGCGAAGCGGTACAGCATGTCCTGGTACGGGGCCGGATACTGCAGCAGGATGGCCGCGCCGAAATAGACGCCGCCGCGGCGGCTGAACACTTCGTGGCGTATGCTGCCCTGCACCGGATAGGGGTAGGGCCAGACTCTGGCGTGGCCTTCGGCGAATTCCACGCTGACCTGCATCGGGCCGCCGGTGCGTATCGGATTCTTCATGTCCAGCGGCAGGCCGAGCTTCTGCGCTTCGCGCGACATGTCCTCGTACAGCAGGTTCATCTCGCGCTCGGTGCGCAGATTGTCTATCCGCGTCTTGTAGCTCTGGCCGCTGGGCGAGGTCTTCAGCAGCGCGCCTTTCACCACGGTCAGCGGCACCAGGTAGCGGTGGGCGCGTTCCTCGATCTTGCCCCAGACGATCTTGGGCAGGCCCGGCACCACCGGATCGGCCTGCCAGCTGGACTCCTGCTCGATCACCGCAGCCAGCGCGCAGGCGTTGTCGGCGGTGGCGGGAATCTGTAAATGGCGGAAGGCGGCGTCGATGTCGGCGATCCAGCCCTGGCGGTCGCGCGCGTTGCTCGGCACGGCTGCGGCGATGACGGCGCGCGAGGCCGGCTGCGGCTTGGGCTGGCTGACAGGCGGCGTTGCGGGAGCCGCGGGTGGCGGCTCGACGATAGCGGGCTGCTGGGGCAGAGGTTCTGTCGGGGGCGGCGCGGCTTCGGGCAGGAGCGCCGGCGTGGAAGACTGAGGGGGGCGCGTGCCGGCGCAAGCGGCCAGCAGCGCGCATAACAGCATCAGGCTGAATGTTCTCATTGTATTTGGAGCGAGGGTGCGACAGCGGCGAGCTTAGGCCAAGCCGCCGCCGCGGGCAAGCGAAGCCTGGCGCGCTGTTCGCTCCCAACCCGCGCGGGCGGTCAGCGCGGCGGCAGGTAGGCGGCCGGGTCCACCACCCGGGTGCCCAGCCGCAGCTCGAAGTGCAGCATCACCCGGCTGGCGCCGGAATCGCCCATGGTGGCGATCTGCTGGCCGGCGCTCACCTGCTGGCCTTCCTGTACCAATAGTTTCTGGTTGTGGGCGTAGACGGTCAGCGTGCTTTCATTGTGCTTTACGATCAGCAGATTGCCGTAGGCGCGTATGCCTTTGCTGGCGTATATCACCTTGCCGGCGGCGGCGGCGCGCACCGGGTCGCCGGCCTTGCCGGCCAGATCCAGCCCCTTGTTGCGGTTGCCGTCGAAGCCGGATATCAGCGCGCCGTCGGCCGGCCATTGCAGCTTGATGTCCAGCTTCGTTGGCGGCGGCGCCTGCCTGGTTTCCGCTGGCTTAGACGCCGCAGGCTTGCCGGCGCCGGATGGCGCGGGCTTGGCCGCGCCGCCTGGCGGCTGAACCCGCAGCAATTGCCCGGCCTGGATGCTGGAGCGGTCGGCCAGCTGGTTCCAGCGCGCCAGGTTGGCGACGCTCTGCTTGTTCTGGCGGGCGATGCGGTACAGCGTGTCGCCCGGCTGCACGCGGTAATACCCCGCCGGCGCAGGCGCGCTCGGCGAGGACGGGGTGGCGCAGGCAGCTAGCAATAAGCTGCTACAAAGAATAAGGGTACGCAAGGACATGGTTTGGGATTCTATCACCGTCCGCTGTCCGGACTGTTGTCCAGGGGGGCGGACGAACGGGGCTTCGCGATGAGGAAATGGTTTTGGCTTGGCTTGTGCTGCATAGGTTCCCTTTGCCGGGCTGAGCCCGCCATCAATCTGTATACCGTCGATTACCCGCCCTTCGTGATCCGCGAAGGCGCCGACCACACCCCTCATGGCATCGCCGTCGAGCTGCTGGCGCAGGCGCTGGCGCGCAGCGGGATGCGCGCGCAATATGTCGATCTGCCCTGGAAGCGGGCGCAGATGCAGGTGCAGGCTGAGGGAAACGGCTGCCTGCTGCCGCTGACCCGCTCGCCCAAGCGCGAGGATACCTACCGCTGGGTGGGGTTGATAGACGAGAGCAGCCAATCGCTGTTCGTGGCCGCCGGCAGCAAGCTGCAGCTTCGCGGCGTGGCGGATCTGAAGGGCTTGCGCGTGGTGACGCTGCTCGGCTCGTCGATGGCGGACTGGCTGCGGCAGCATCAGGTGGCGTTTTCCGAGCTGCCGACCACCGAGGACGCCTACCGCGAGCTGAGCAGCGGCGTGGCGGAGGTCTGGGCGGTGCACAGCCTGGTGGCGCGTTACATGGTGAAGAAACAGGGCAGCGGCGGCGTGCCGATACGCGAGGCCCTGAAATTGCAAAGCACCGGAATCTACCTGGCCTGCAGCCGGAATATGCCGGAAGACGTGGCGCAAAAACTGGGCGCCGCGCTCAAGCAACTGCGCGACGAGGGCGCCAGCGCCCGCATCGTGGCGCGTTACCTGGATTGAGGGCGGCAAAAAGCCCCCGCGGGCGGGGGCTTGGCGATGCGCAGCGGATCAGCGGCTGATCGGCTTGTAGCGGATGCGCTTGGGCTTGGCGCCTTCCTCGCCCAGGCGCTTCTTCTTGTCGGCTTCGTATTCCTGGTAGTTGCCGTCGAAGAAGGTCCATTGCGACTCGCCTTCCGCCGCCAGGATGTGGGTGGCGATGCGGTCCAGGAACCAGCGGTCGTGCGAGATCACGAACACGGTGCCGGCGTATTCCAGCAGCGCGTCTTCCAGCGCGCGCAGGGTTTCCACGTCGAGGTCGTTGGACGGTTCGTCCAGCAGCAGCACATTGCCGCCCTTCAGCAGGGTTTTGGCCAGGTGCAGGCGGCCGCGCTCGCCGCCGGACAGCATGCCCACCTTTTTCTGCTGGTCGGCGCCCTTGAAGTTGAAGCGGCCGAGGTAAGCGCGGCTGGACATCTCGAAGCGGCCGACGGTGAGGATGTCGGCGCCGGCGGCCACGTCCTCGAACACGGTCTTGTCGCCGTCCAGGCCTTCGCGGCTCTGCTCGACGAAGGCCATCTGCACGGTCTGGCCGATCTTCACCTCGCCGCTGTCCGGCTGTTCCTTGCCGGCGATCATCTTGAACAGAGTCGATTTGCCGGCGCCGTTGGGGCCGATGATGCCGACGATGGCGCCCGGCGGGGCCTTAAAGCTCAGATTGTCGATCAGCAGGCGGTCGCCGAAGCCCTTGGACACGCCGTCGAACTCGATCACCTCATTGCCCAGGCGCTCGGCCACCGGGATGAAGATTTCCTGGGTCTCGTTGCGCTTCTGGGTCTCGAAGCTGGACAGTTCCTCGAAGCGGGCGATACGCGCCTTGGATTTGGCCTGGCGGCCCTTGGGGTTCTGGCGCACCCATTCCAGCTCCTGCTTCATCGCCTTCATGCGGGCGCCTTCGCTCTTGGCTTCCTGCGCCAGGCGCTCTTCCTTCTGCTCCAGCCAGGACGAGTAGTTGCCCTTCCACGGGATGCCTTCGCCGCGGTCCAGCTCCAGAATCCATTCGGCGGCGTTGTCGAGGAAGTAGCGGTCGTGGGTGACGGCCACCACGGTGCCGGGGAAGCGCACCAGAAACTGCTCCAGCCATTCCACCGACTCGGCGTCCAGGTGGTTGGTCGGCTCGTCCAGCAGCAGCATGTCCGGTTTGGACAGCAGCAGCTTGCACAACGCCACGCGGCGCTTCTCGCCGCCGGACAGCGGGCCGATCTTGGCGTCCCACGGCGGCAGGCGCAGCGCGTCGGCGGCCAGTTCCAGCTGCAGCGCCACATTGTCGCCGGCGCCGGCGGAGATGATGGCTTCCAGCTTGGCCTGCTCTTCGGCCAGCGCGTCGAAGTCCGCGTCCGGTTCGGCGTAGGCGGCGTACACTTCCTCCAGGCGCTTTTGCGCGCCCATCACGTCGCCCATGCCGCTTTCCACTTCCTCGCGCACGGTCTTGTCATTGTCCAGCTTCGGCTCCTGTTCCAGGTAGCCGATCTTGACGCCGGCCAGGTGCTGCACCTCGCCGTCGTATTCCTTGTCCACGTTGGCCATGATGCGCAGCACGGTGGATTTGCCCGCGCCGTTCAGGCCCAAGAGGCCGATCTTGGCGCCGGGGAAGAAACTGAGGGAAATATCCTTGATGATTTGCCGCTTGGGCGGGACGATCTTGCTCACGCGGAGCATCGACATCACGTATTGGGCCATGAGTGCGTTCACATTGGTTGGATGGGGCTAATCGCTGATTATAACGAAATCCGCGCTCATTCAGCGCGCAGGATGCGCGCATGGGCGCTCAGCGGCAGTTTGCGCGGAAGCTCAGCAGGATATTCATCGCCAGCGTCGGCCGCTCAGCCAGTCGCTGGGGCAGAAAGTCCGGGCCGTAGACGTCGACGAAGCCCGGCTGGCTGCGGATGGCCGCGTCGTCCAGCCGGGTGAAGCCCATGCGCCAGTTGGCGAAGCTGCGCCACTCGATGTCCTCGAGCAGGATTTCTATCAGATTGTGGTGGCGGGTGTCGTCCAGAATGCGCTGGTAGGTTTCCGCGACGGCTTCGGCTTCGCCTTCCAGCACCTGGATGAAGTTGCCGGGGCCATACAGCAGCACGCCGCTGATGTCGTTCTGCAGATTATGGCGCACGCAGGACTCAAGCAAGGTTTCCAGTTCCGCGTTGCTCAGCTCCCGTCGGGCGGTGCTGACGTAGATCAGGTGCTGCAGTGCCATGGCGAATGTCCTCGGCTGAAGGGGCGGACGCTATCGATCGCAGCAGCATAGCAAAATCTTCGCGCTTGGTGCGGGATGGCCGCGCCGGCCATCCGCATGGCCAGGGGGTTACAGCGCCAGCGCCAGCGCGGCGGTGGCCAGCATCGCGAAGGCGCAGGCCACCTTGGCCACCGCGCCGACGATGAAGCCGATGAAGGTGCCGACGCCGACCTTGCCGGCCTGGAACGCGTCTTTGCGGGCGATGAATTCTCCGACGACGGCGCCGACGAGCGGGCCGAGAATGACGCCGGCGATGCCGAAGAACATGCCGACCAGGCTGCCGATGAAAGCGCCCCACAGCGCCTGGCGGCTGGCGCCGGTCGCTTTGGCGCCGAGCAGGCCGGCGACGAAGTCGATCAGCAGGCCCAGCGCGGCCAGAACGGCGAGCACGGTCAGGCTGATGGCGCCCAGATGGTTGAAGCCGTCCAGCCAGGAGGCCAGCAACAGGCCGCCGAACATCAGGGGCAGGCCGGGGATGGCGGGCAGGATGGTGCCGGCGAGGCCGGCCAGCACCATCAGCGCGGCCGCGAAATAGCCGAGTATTTCCATGCGCTTATTCCGCTTCCGGGCTGTTGGTGTAGGAGGCCAGCAGCTCGCGCTGCGCGCAGTGCGGCTTGCCGCGGCTGCCGCGGCGCTTGTAGCCGCCGTCGGGCAGCATTTCCCAGCTGTTGACGTTGTCTTCCAGGTACAGGCGCAACGCTTCCTTGATGATGCGGCGTTTCAGCTTGCTGTCCAGAATCGGCGCGCAGGTTTCGATGCGGCGGAAGAAGTTGCGGCTCATCCAGTCGGCGCTGGACATCAGCAGATCTTCCTTGTGGTCGTTGTAGAAATAGAAGATGCGCGGATGCTCGAGGAAGCGGCCGACGATGGAGCGAACCGAGATGTTGTCCGACAGGCCCGGCACGCCGGGGCGCAGCGCGCACACGCCGCGCACGATCAGCTGAATCTTCACGCCGGCCTGGCTGGCGCGGTACAGCGCGTGGATCACCTGCGGCTCCAAGAGCGAGTTCATCTTGGCGATGATCTGCGCCGGCTTGCCGGCTTGCGCGTGTTCGGTCTCGCGTTGTATCGAATCCATGATCATGCTGTGCAGCGTGAACGGGCTTTGATACAGCCGCTTCAGGCTGCTGGCGCGGCCCAGGCCGGTCAGCTGGATGAAGATGTCGTTGACGTCGCTGGCGATTTCCTCGTTGCAGGTCAACAAGCCGAAATCGGTGTAAAGCCGCGCGGTGCGCGGGTGGTAGTTGCCGGTGCCCAGATGCACATAGCGGTGCAGGCCGGGGCCTTCGCGGCGTACCACCATCAGCATCTTGGCGTGCACCTTGTAGCCGATCACGCCGTACACCACGTGGGCGCCGGCGTCCTCCAGCCGGCTGGCCCAGCCGATGTTGGCCTCCTCGTCGAAGCGAGCCATCAGCTCCACCACCACCGTCACCTGCTTGCCGGCGCGGGCGGCGGCGATCAGCGACTCCATCAACACCGAGTCGGTGCCGGTGCGGTACACCGTCATCTTGATCGCCACCACGTGCGGGTCGGTCGCAGCCTGGGTCAGGAAGTCGATCACCGGCTGGAAGCTCTGGTACGGGTGGTGCAGCAGGATGTCGCCCTTGCGTATCGTTTCGAACAGCGGCGACGACTTCGATTTTTTCTGCAGCGGCAGCGGCAGCGTGGGCGTGAACGGCGCGAACTTGAGGTCGGCGCGGTCCACCAGGTCGGGCACCTGCATCAGCCGCACCAGGTTCACCGGGCCGTTGACGCGGTAGACGTCGCGCGGCTGCAGATTGAACTGGGTCAGCAGGAAGGATTCCATGTGCTGCGGGCAGGTGTCGGCGATCTCCAGCCGCACCGCGTCGCCGAACTGGCGCTGGCGCAATTCGCCCTGCAGCGCGGTGCGCAGATTCTTGAAGTCGTCGTCGTCGACCGACAGCTCGCTGTCGCGGGTGACGCGGAACTGGTAGCAGCCCTTGACCGTCATGCCTGGGAACAGCTCGTGCACGTGCGAGTGCAGGATGGATGACAGGAAGACGAAGCAATGCGGGCGGCCTTCGCAGGCATCGGCCGGCAGCTTGATCACCCGCGGCAGGATGCGCGGCGCCTGCACGATGGCGGTGCCGGACGCGCGGCCGAAAGCGTCGCGGCCTTCCAGCTCCACCGCGAAGTTCAGCGATTTGTTCAGCACCTTGGGAAAGGGGTGGGATGGGTCGAGCCCGATCGGCGTCAGGATGGGCATCAGCTCGCGGAAGAAATAGTTCTTCACCCATTCCTGCTGCTGCTCGGTCCACTCGCTGCGGCGCAGGAAGACGATGCCTTGCTCCCGCAGCGCCGGGAACAGCACGTCGCTCATCACTGCGTATTGATCGCGCACCAGTTGGTGGCTGGCGCGGGCCACCTTGACCAGCGCCTGCTCCGGCGTGGCGCCGTCGGCCAGGATGCGGTCCGGCGTGGCGTGGGACGCGTCCTGCAGCCAGGCGACGCGGACCTCGAAGAATTCGTCGAGATTGGAGGAGACGATGCAGAGGAACTTCAGGCGTTCCAGCAGCGGCAGGTCCGGGTCCTCCGCCTGGGCCAGCACCCGGCGGTTGAATTCTATCAGTCCCAGTTCACGGTTCAGCAGCAGGTCTTGCGGTTGTGACATACGGTAGCGAGCCAAAATAACGGTGATCGGAAACAATAAAGCCCTCGCTTGGAGGGCTTGTTCACGGCTTTAGTTCTGCGGCGGCGTGTAGCCCGCCGGCGCGTCGGCGCCCTGGCCGAAGAAGTAGGCGTCCAGCTGGCTGGCCAGATACTGGCGAGCGCGGGCGTCGGCCAGACTGAGGCGGTTCTCGTTGATCAGCATGGTCTGGTAGCGCAGCCAGCCTTGCCAGGCTTCCTTGGACACGCTTTCGTAAACGCGCTTGCCCAGTTCGCCCGGCAGCGGGGGAAAGTCGAGGCCCTCGGCTTCGCGGCCCAGCTTGATGCAGTTAACGGTTCGGCTCATCGCTTGAAATCCTTGCTTGAAATCGGATTGAAACAACAGGCTATTGTGTCACAGAGCCCGCGCCGTTCCAACCGTGGCGGCATCATCGCCGTTAATTGTTACAGCTTCTTTACGAATACCTTGGAACGGCGCTGGTAATTGTAAAACTGCTGGCGGGCCAGCGGCAGCGAGCTCTTGTCGGCCTCGGCGAAGCCGCGCTCGACGAACCAGTGCGAGGTCTGGGTGGTCAGCACGAACAGCGACTGCAGGCCGCGGGTGCGCGCCTGGTATTCGACGTGCTTGAGCAGCGTTTCGCCGAAGCCGCCGTCGCGCTTCTCCTGCGATACGGCGAGGCAGGCCAGCTCGGCGGTCTCGGCCTCCGGGAACGGGTGCATCGCCACGCAGCCGTAGATCTTGCCGTCGTGCTCCAGCACCGAGTATTCGCCGATCTCCACTTCCAGCCGCTCGCGGCTGCGCCGCACCAGAATGCCTTGCTCCTCCAGCGGGCGGATCAGGCCCAGGATGTCGCCGACGTCCTCGATGCTGGCGTTGCGCACCCGCACCAGCGGATCGCGGGCGATCATGGTGCCGTTGCCGCCGCGGGTGAAGTGCTCCAGCAGCAGCGCGCCGTCCTGATGGCGGCTGACCAAGTGGGCGCGGGGGATGCCGTCGCGGGTGGCGCGGATGCAGTAGGGCAGGTAGGTGGCCACGTCGTCGGGCAGGCTGCCCGATTGCAGCATCTCTTCTGCCTGATGGGCGGTCAGCGAGCTGACCAGCTGGCCGTCGTGTTCGACGACGCCGCGGCCCTCGACCACGTAGATCAGCTTTTCCGCCTTCAGCGCGATGGCGGCGTGGGCGGCCAGCTCCTCCATGGTCAGATTGAAGCTTTCGCCGGTCAGCGAATAGCCTACCGGGGTCAGCAGCACCAGCTCGCCGGCGTCCAGGCGCAGGCGGATGGCGGCGGCGTCCACTCGTCGCACCTGGCCGGTGTATTGCATGTCCATGCCGTCCAGCACGCCCAGCGGCTGCGCGGTGACGAAATTGCCGCCGGCTACCCGCAAGTGGGCGCCATGCATCGGCGAGTGGGGCATGCCCATCGACAGCCGCGCCTCCACGTCGTGGCGGGTGGCGCCGGCCGCCTGCTTGACGATGTCCATGGTGGCGGCGTCGGTGACGCGTCGGCCCAGGTGGAACTGGGGGGCGATGCTTTGGCGCTGCAGCAGGGTTTCGATCTGCGGCCGAATGCCGTGCACCAGCACGATGCGCACGCCCAGGCTGACCAGCAGGTTGATGTCCTGCGCCATGCTGGAGAAGTCGCCGTCGAGCAGGCTTTCGCCGCCCATGGCCAGCACGAAGGTCTTGCCGCGGTAGGCGTTGATGTAGGGCGCGGCTTCGCGGAAAGTGTGGACGAACTCGCGGGTCAGCATGCGGCGGGCTCCGGCCGGTGGAAGGGATGGATAACCATCAAGAATATCAGGATTGCCGCGGCATTGTGTTTCGGAAAGTAAGCGCGGCGGCATGAAAAATGCCGCCCGGCGGGACCGGGCGGCACGATGTCGGGAACCGGAGGCTCAGTTCTCGTTTTTCTGCAGGATCTGTTGCACCTTGAGCACATTCAGCGCCTGTGACAGCTGGTAGTCGTTCTTCGGATTCGGCATCCGCTGCCCGCCCTGCGCGTCCGGCGCGGCCGGCTCCTTGTCCTTGCCCTCCGGCGCGGGGGCCGGCGGCGGCACCGGCTTGGCAGCGGGCTTGGCCGTCTTGGCCGGCTTGTCGTCGCCGTTGGGGTTGGCCAGGTGGTTTTCCAGATCCGCCTCGCGCACGCGCATCGCCTGGTCGGCCGCGGTCAGCGTCGCGTCTTCGGCCACCACGTCCGGCGTGATGCCCTTGGCCTGGATCGAGCGGCCGCTAGGCGTGAAGTAGCGGGCGGTGGTCAGCTTGATGCCGCCCTGGCTGCCCAGCGGCAGGATGGACTGCACCGAGCCCTTGCCGAAAGTCTGCGTGCCCACCAGCACCGCGCGCTTGTGGTCCTGCAGCGCGCCGGCGACGATTTCCGACGCCGAGGCCGAGCCGCCGTTGACCAGCACGGCCAGCGGCACGCTGCGCACCGCCACCGGCAGCTTCGCCAGCGGGTCGCTGCCGTTCTGGCGGGCGTAGTTCTGCAGCGTGGCGGTCAGGCGCATCTTGGCGTCCGGCGTGCGGCCCTCGGTGTAGACCACCAGCTTGTCCTTGGGCAGGAAGGCGGCGGCGACGCCGACGGCGCCGTTCAGCAGGCCGCCCGGGTCGTCGCGCAGGTCCAGCACCAGGCCCTTCAGCGGCTGCTTGTTCTCCTGGTACAGCTTTTGCAGGCCGGCGGCCAGATCTTCCGCGGTATGCTCCTGGAACTGGGCGATGCGCACGTAGCCGTAGCCAGATTCCAGCATCTTGTACTTGACGCTCTTGGTTTTTATCACCGCGCGCGCCAGCGTGAACACCAGCGGCTTGGCTTCGTTCTTGCGGGCGATGGTCAGCGTGACCTTGCTGCCCGGCTTGCCGCGCATCTTTTTCACGGCGTCGTTCAGCGACAGGCCGCGCACCGGCGTGTCGTCGATCTTGATGATCAGGTCGCCGCTCTTGATGCCGGCCTTCTGCGCCGGCGTGTCCTCGATCGGGGACACCACCTTGACCAGGCCGTCCTCGGCGCCGATCTCGATGCCCAGGCCGCCGAATTCGCCCTGCGTGCCTTCGCGCAGCTCCTTGAATTCCTCGGCGTCCATGTAGTCGGAATGCGGATCCAGGCCGGTCAGCATGCCCTTGATGGCTTCGTCGATCAGTTTCTTGTCCGTCACCGGCTCGACGTAGCTTTGCTTGATCACGCTGAACACCTCGGCGAAGGTGCGCAGTTCGTTCAGCGGCAGCGGCGAGGCTTCCTTGTCGGCCAGGGCCTGCATGCTGAGGGTCAGTACGCCACCGGCCATGGCGCCTGCCACCAACCATGCGATTTTCTTCATTTTTTGGCTGCTCATGCTTTGCTGATTCTCCGTGTCCGGCACCTTAGCGTGTCCAGGCTTGCGGGTTGAGGGTGCGGCCCAGGTGCCGGATTTCAAAGTACAATCCGGATTCCCCGTTGTCCAGCGATCCAGTGTTGCCGAGTGTTTCCCCGGCCTTGACGCTGCCGCCGGACGATTTGGCGATGGCGGACAGATTGGTGTACACCGTCATGTAATTGCCGCCATGGTCTATGATCACCGCCTTGCCGAATCCGCGCAACTCGTCGGCATAGACGACGGTGCCGTCGGCCACGCTGCGCACCGGCTGGCCGGCGGCGGCGCGGATGAACACGCCCTTCCAGGTGGTGCCTTCCTTGCGCGGCTTGCCGTAGGCGCCGCCGATCTGGCCGGCCACCGGCATCTTCATCTTGCCCTGCAGGCTGGCGAAGGCGCGGCCGGAGGCGCTGTCGTCGGCGACGTCGTCCACTTTCTGGATCGGCTCTTCCTTGACGATCACCGGCTTCTTCGCCTCTTCCGGCACCGGCTTGCCCTGTTTCTTGGCTTGCTCGGCCAGTTTGCGGCGGCGCTCGTTTTCCTTGCGCGCGGCTTCGCGGGCGGCGGCCAGCTTGGCTTTGCGCGCCTCGGCGGCCTTGCGCGCGGCTTCCGCCTTGCGGCGCTGGATTTCGCGGTTGATCTGGGCGATCACGTTGGCCAGGTGCTTCTCATCCTCCTGCAGCTGGGTCAGCTTGCTCTGGCCCTGCTTGATCTCGCCGGCCACTTTGTTCAGTTGCTGCACCTGCTGGGTCTTGTCCTTTTCCAGATCGCTCTTTTCCTGCGACTTGCGGTCGGACAGATTGTTCAGCCGCGCCAGCTCCTGTTCCAGCTGCGCGGACAGCGTCTCCAGTTGCCGCTGCTGGGCGACCAGTTGCTGGACCAGCTGTTGTTCGGCGCGGGCGATGTGCTGGTAGTAGGCGAGGTCGCGGGCGCTCTGATTGGGGTCGTCGGCGTTCAGCATCAGCTTCATCGCGTCGTGCCGGCCATTCTTGTACTGTCGCACCAGCATCTGGCCGACGCGCTGGCGGGTGTTCGCCAGCTTGGCCTGGGTTTGCTCGATCTTGCCGCGCAGCTCGGCCAGTTGCTGTTCCGAGCGGCTCTGGCGCTGCTCCAGCGTGGCCAGTGCCTGCTTGGTCTGGGTGATCGCCTGCTCAGACTCCTGGATCGCGGACTGCGCCTCTTTCTGGACTGTCTGTTTCTGCGCCAGATCTTTTCTCAGGCTGTCGATTTCCTTGCGCACGTTTTTCAGATCCTGCTGATGCGGCGCGGCGGACAGACTGGTGGAGGAGGCGTTGGTGTTGGCCGCCTGGGCGGCGCCGGCCAGCAAGGCCAGCAGGAGATAGCGTTTCATTCCCTGGGTATTCTTTCGCTTGAGGCAATAGCGGCGGCCATGCCGGAACATGGCCGCCGCTCCGTGAGGCGATTATTGGAAGTCGATCAGCGATTGACCGGTCATCTCCGCCGGTTGTTCCAGTCCCATCATTTTCAGCAGCGACGGCGAGATGTCGCGCAGCGAGCCGCCGGCGCGGATCTTGGCCGGGCGGCCGATGTACAGGAAGGGCACCTGGTTGGTGGTGTGCTGGGTGTGCGGCTGGTGGTGCTGGCCGTCGTACATCTGCTCGCAGTTGCCGTGGTCGGCGGTGATCAGCACCTCGCCGCCGGCGGCCAGCATGGCTTCCACGCAGCGTTCGATGCAGCCGTCCAGCGCTTCCACCGCCTTGACCGCGGCGTCGAACACGCCGCTGTGGCCGACCATGTCGCCGTTGGCGTAGTTGCAGAAGATGGCCTGGTATTGGCCGGACTGGATCGCCGCGACGATCTTGTCGGTGACTTCGCCGGCGCTCATTTCCGGCTGCAGGTCATAGGTGGCCACCTTGGGTGACGGCACCAGGATGCGATCCTCGCCCGGGTAGACCTGTTCCTCGCCGCCGTTGAAGAAGTAGGTGACGTGCGGGTACTTCTCGGTCTCGGCGATGCGCAGCTGCTTCATGCCCTGGGCCGACAGGTATTCGCCCATGCCGTTGCTGATCTTTTGCGGCGCGTAAGCCACCGGCAGCGCCGAGTAGGCTTCGCCATAGGAGGTCAGGGTGGCGTAGCAGCCGAACTTGGGCTGGCGCGCCTGGAAGCCGTCGAAGGCCGGGTCGGTCAGCGCCGTGGTCAGCTGGCGGGCGCGGTCGGCGCGGAAGTTCATGAAGATCAGCGCGTCGCCGTCCTGCATCTTCACCGGCGCGCCTATGCCGGTGGCTTTGACGAATTCGTCGTTCTCGTCGCGGGCGTAGGCGGCTTGCAGCGCTTCCAGGCCGGTTTCGGCGTGGAACAGGCCTTCGCCCTCCACCAGCAGGCGGTAGGCCGGCTCGACGCGCTCCCAGCGCTTGTCGCGGTCCATGGCCCAGTAGCGGCCGGTGACGGAGACCAGGCGCGCGTTCGGGCACGCGGCCAGCACGGCGTCCAGACGTTTCAGATAGGTTTCGGCGCTGCGCGGCGGCGTGTCGCGGCCGTCGAGGAAGGCGTGGACGTAAATCTTGGGCACGCCGGCGGCCTGGGCGGCGCGGATCAGCGCGTGGATGTGGTTTTCGTGGCTGTGAACGCCGCCATCGGACAGCAGGCCCAGGATATGCAGGGCCGAGCCTTGAGCTTTGCTCATGGCTTGCTGCAGCGTGTCATTGTCGGCGAAGCGGCCGTCCTCGATGTCGCAGTCGATGCGGCTGATGTCCTGCTGGACGATGCGGCCGGCGCCGATGTTCAGGTGGCCGACCTCGGAGTTGCCGAACTGGCCGGAGGGCAGTCCGACAAAGTTTTCCGAAGCATTGATGGTGCCATACGCGTACTGCTGGCGCAGGCGGTTCCAGTTGGGCATGTCGGCGTGCAGGATGGCGTTGTCATCGCCTTCCGTGCGGTGGCCGAAACCGTCGAGGATCAATAACAACACTGGCTTGATGGATTTCATGGCATTCGCATTCAGAATATTAGAAAACCTTGATAGTATCTGGTTTTGTGGATACTATTGTACCGCAGTCAAATCAAAAAAATGTCAGGCTACATTAGGAGAAAAGCTTTGCTGTTCAACGACGACCAGATCGAACAGACATCGCGGGCGATGAAGGCCATGTCGCATCCGCTGCGTCTGAAGATCATATCGGTGCTGGAAGACAGGGAGGTGAGCGTGCAAGACATCGTCGAGCAGGTTGGCACTTCCCAGAGCAATATTTCCCAGCACTTGGCCATTATGCGGGACAAGGGCGTTTTGCGCACGCGCAAGGACGCCAACCGGGTCTACTACCGGGTGGGCGACATCCGCACGCTGGACGTGCTCAGGATGATGCGCGAAGTGTTCTGTGGTTTCGGGGAGTAAGCGCTTCCCGGGATCCATGTAGAAAAAGCCGCTCGATGCGGCTTTTTCTACATGGATCCCGCTCATCGGCGATCCGGCTTTTTGCGCACGTACAGCGTCTTGTGCACCACGGCCACCAGCTCGTCGTCGGCGTCGCGGATCTCCACCGTCATCTCCGGCAGATGCTTTTCGCCGTCGGCGGTGCGCTCGCGGATGTCGGCCAGTTGTTGGTCGGAGAGGTCGAACAGCGCGCGCACGGTGCCGCGGCCGGGTTTCAGGTAGTCGATGCTGCCGGTCTTGTCCCATACGTAGTAGTCGCCGCCCAGCTGGCGCAGCAGCATCAGCATGTAGAACGGGTCCGTCATCGCGTACAGGCTGCCGCCGAAATGGGTGCCGACGTAGTTGCGGTTGCCCAGGCCCAGCTTGAGCCTGACCTCGGCCTGGCGGAAGTCGGGAGACAGTTTGTGCACGCGGATGCCGGCGCCGAGGAAGGGCGGCCACAGATTGAACAACAGCTTGATCAGCCAGATGGGCAGGTTCATATTCATTCAAACGATTGTTTGGACGATTCATCGTCGACAATGCTTTGAGCGATGTCAATGCCATCGCGGGGAAAACCGTCCATGCACTTGTCGATTTATCCACAGCAATCGCGGAATAACCTTGTGGATAAGTTGCGCGGCAAGCCGGTGGCAACGGCATTTGACAGTGCTTGCCCAAAAAAGTGGCAAGAGGCGTGAAATTTATTCCCGCATGGTTGCCTGAACCCGGCTGTAGGGAATAAAGTCTGGCGTTTGTATCGATGACGGAGAATGCTTCGTGTGGGCTATCGTTGAAGCGGCCGGCTGGCCGATCTGGACTATCATCGCCGCGTCGGTGGTGTCGCTGGCCATCATTCTGGAACGCCTGTACACGTTGCGGCGCGGCGCGGTGGTGCCGCAGGGGCTGCTGGCGCAGACCTTGCAGGAATACCGGCGCATAGGCGACAAGGATGAGCTGCTGCAGCGCCTGCAGGGCCATTCGCCGCTGGGCCGCCTGTTCGCCGCCGGCTTGCGCAATGTGCACGGCAGCCGCGAGGTGATGAAGGAAGCGATCGAGGACGAGGGTCGCCAGGTCGCCCATCTGCTGGAGCGTCTGCTGACCACGCTGGGCACCATCGCCGCGATGGCACCGCTGCTGGGCCTGCTGGGCACGGTGATCGGCATGATCGAGATTTTCGGTTCCCAGAACGCCAGCGGCGCCAATCCGCAGCAGCTGGCGCACGGTATTTCCGTCGCGCTGTACAACACCGCCTTCGGCCTGATCGTCGCGATTCCCAGCATGATGTTCTACCGCTACTTCCGCTCCAAGGTGGACGGCCTGCTGGTGGAAATGGAGGCGCAGGCGATCAAGCTGGTGGAAGTGGCGCACGGCGAGCGCAAGAACGGGGGCTGAACATGGATTTTCGTCGCGGCAGGGCCCGGGAAGAGCCAGAGATCAATTTCATCCCGTTGATCGACGTGTTGCTGGTGATCCTGATCTTCCTGATGGTCACCACCACTTACTCGCATTTTTCCGAACTGAAGATCAATCTGCCGACCGCGCAGGGCGAGCAGCAGCAGAGCAAGACCGTCGAGATCAAGGTGGCGGTGGCCGCCGACGGCGCGATGGCGGTGAATGACGCCAAGCTGCCCGGCGGCGACAAGGCCGCGCTGCTGGCCAGCCTGAGGGCCGCCGCGGCCGGCAAGCGCGACGTGGTGGTGGTGGTCAACGCCGACGCCAGGTCCACCCACCAGTCGGTGATCGCCGTGATGGAGGCGGCCCGCGAGGCCGGTCTGTCGCAACTGACTTTCGCCACCCAGAACCTGAAGTGAAGCCTGAGGCGGCATGCGTTTGATAGAACAACACTGGTACCGGCCGCGAGGCTGGCTGATGGCCCTTCTGGCTCCGCTGGAAGGGCTTTTTGCGCTGCTGGCCGCTTTGCGCCGGCAAGCGTTCCGCCGCGGCTGGAAAACGAGCGAAAAGCTCGCGGTTCCAGTGGTGGTGATCGGCAACATCAATGTCGGCGGCGTCGGCAAGACGCCGTTGACGCTGGCGCTGTTGCGCGATTTCGCCGAGAGGGGCGTCAAGGTCGGGGTGATCAGCCGCGGCTACGGCGGCGAGGCGGCGACGCCGACCGAGGTGAAGCCGGACAGCGATCCGGCCTTGGTCGGCGACGAGCCGTTGCTGCTGGCCGCCGCCGGCGCGCCGGTGGTGGTGGGGCGCGACCGCGTCGCCGCCGGCCGCCGCCTGCTGGCGCTGCATCCGGACGTCGAGCTGATCCTCAGCGACGACGGCCTCCAGCATTACCGGCTGGCGCGCGATCTGGAGATCGCGGTGCTGGACGGCCGGCGCGGCCTCGGCAACGGCAGGCTGCTGCCCAATGGCCCGCTGCGCGAGCCGCCGTCGCGGCTGGAGACGGTGGACGCCGCCGTGGTCAACGGCGCGGGCGTGGCGCTGGCCTTGCCGGCGGCGCTGCCGCGCTTCGCCATGACGCTGCGCCCCGGCGCCTGCCATGCGCTGGATGACGCGTCGCGCACGCGGGACGCGGCCGGCTTCGCCGGTTTGAAGGTGGCGGCGCTGGCCGGCATCGGCCATCCCGAGCGCTTTTTCGACACGCTGGCGGCGCAGGGCATCGCCGTTGATCGGCGGCTGTCCTTTCCCGACCACCACGCGTTCGCGCCTGGCGATATTCCCGCCGACGCCGACGCGGTGATCGTCACCAGCAAGGACGCGGTCAAGCTCGCGCGCGCGCTTCATGACGCGGCGCAGCGTGCTAGACTATGGGTTTTGCCGGTTCAGGCCACGCTGGCGCCTGATCTGTGCGAATGGATACTAGCCCGCTTGAAGACGAAACATGGACGCTAAATTTCTGGAAATCCTGGTGTGCCCGCTGTGCAAGGGTCCGCTGGTGTTCGACAAGAGCAAGGAAGAGCTGATCTGCAAGGGCGACCGCCTGGCGTTCCCGATCAAGGACGGCATTCCGATGATGCTGGAGAGCGAGGCGCGCGAGCTGCCGCCGGAAGAAGAAGTCAAATGAACGGTTTCGTCGTGGTGATTCCGGCGCGGATGGCGTCCAGCCGCCTGCCGGGCAAACCGCTGGCCGACATCGCCGGCAAGCCGATGGTGGTGCGCGTGGCCGAGCAGGCGGCGAAGAGCCGCGCTTCCCGCGTCGTCGTCGCCACCGACCACGCCGACATCCTTGCCGCCTGCGCCGCCCACGGCGTCGAGGCGGCGCTGACGCGGGCAGACCACCCCAGCGGCACCGACCGCCTGGCCGAGGTGGCCGCCAAGCTGGCGCTGCCGGCCGACGCGCTGGTGATCAATGTGCAGGGCGACGAGCCGCTGATCCAGCCCGAGCTGATCGACCGGCTGGCCGAGCTGCTGGCCGCCGGCGACGCGCCGGTGGCGACGCTGGCGCACGCGCTGCACGACGCGGCCGACCATTTCAATCCCAATGTGGTGAAAGTGGTTCTCGACAAGAACGGCCGCGCGCTCTATTTCAGCCGCGCACCGATTCCCTATGCCCGCGACGCCTACGCTGCCGACCGCTCGGCGCTGCCGGCAGGACTGCCGGTCTACCGCCACATCGGCATGTACGGCTACCGCGCCGGCTTCCTGGCCGCTTACGCCGGGCTAGAGCCGGGACCGTTGGAGCAATACGAGGCGCTGGAACAATTGCGCGTGCTCTGGCATGGTTACAGCATCGCGGTGGCATTGGCGGACGAGGCGCCGGCCGCCGGGGTGGATACGCCGGAAGACCTGGAACGGGTACGACGGCTGTTCGCTTGAGGGGGCTGTAGGCGCTCCAAAAGAATTCATAAATCAAACAGACTGGAGTCACATAAATGCGATTGATCCTGTTGGGCGCTCCGGGCGCCGGCAAAGGCACCCAGGCCAACTACATCCGCGAGAAGTTCGGCATCCCGCAAATCTCTACCGGCGACATGCTGCGCGCCGCGGTCAAGGCCGGCACCCCGCTGGGCCTGGAAGCCAAGGCCATCATGGATGCCGGCGGCCTGGTCCGCGACGACATCATCATCGGCCTGGTCAAGGAGCGTATCGCCCAGGACGACTGTGGCAACGGCTTCCTGTTCGACGGCTTCCCGCGCACCATTCCGCAGGCCGAGGCGATGATCGCCGCCGGCGTGGACATCGACTACGTGGTTGAGATCGACGTGCCGGACGCCGCCATCGTCGAGCGCATGGCCGGCCGCCGCGTGCACCTGGCCTCGGGCCGCACCTACCATGTCGCCTTCAACCCGCCGAAAGCGGCCGGCAAGGACGATGTGACTGGCGAGGAGCTGGTTCAGCGCGACGACGACAAGGAAGAAACCGTCAAGAAGCGCCTGTCCGTCTACCACGAACAGACTGCCGTGCTGGTGGGCTTCTACGGCAAGCTGGCCGAGAGCGGCAGCGCCAAGGCGCCGAAGTACGTGAAGATCGACGGCACCCGCGCGGTGGAAACCGTGCGCGACGAGGTGCTGAAGGCGCTGGGCGCCTGATTTTGGCGGTTGTCGGGAAACAAGCGGGCCTCGGCCCGCTTTTTGTTTGAGCAAACCGCTGGTCTTGGATCGTCGGACGGGGGACAATGGAACCTCGAGGAGCGAATGAGGCTCCAAACTGCAGCAAGCGCCGGCTGGATGCCGGCCTCGAGGAAAAACAATTATGTATCGCGGCGAACGCTTCAACGGCTATTCGCATCTTGCCGGCACCCTGCTGGCGATAGCCGGTCTGGTGGTGCTGGTGGTCGAGGCGGCCATGCAGCGCGATCCATGGAAAATAGTCAGCTTCAGCTTGTACGGCGGCACGCTGGTGACGCTGTACCTGATCTCGACGCTGTACCACAGCTTCAGGGGGCGGGCCAAGGCCATCCTGCAGAAGTGCGACCATTCGGCGATCTATCTGCTGATCGCCGGCAGCTACACGCCGTTCGCGCTGGTGACGCTGCGCGGCGCCTGGGGCTGGACCCTGTTCGGCGTCAGCTGGGGGCTGGCGCTGTTCGGCATCATCCAGGAGCTGACGCTGGGGCGGCGCACCCGCATCCTGTCCATGATCCTGTACGTGGCGATGGGTTGGCTGGTGCTGATCGCGATCAAGCCGCTGATCGAGGCGCTGGAGCCCGGCGGCTTGTTCTGGCTGGCGCTGGGCGGCCTGCTGTACAGCGCGGGCATCTACTGGTTCCTGAACGACGAGAAGATACGCCACGGCCACGGCATCTGGCATTTGTTCGTGCTGGGCGGCAGCATCTGCCAGTATCTTTGCGTGTTGAACTACGTGGCCTGAGCGCATTTCGCGGGAACGAAAAACGGCAGCCGAGCGCTGCCGTTTTCATTTGCTGGGCAAGCCGATCTAGTCGCCGAACTGCACCGGCAGCCTGTCTTCGTCCACCAGCCGGCTCAGCGCGGCGACCACATGCGGATCGAACTGGGTGCCGGCGCGGCCATTGATGTACTTCATCGTGTCCTCCATGCTCCACGGCTCCTTGTAGGGGCGCTTGTTGAGCAGCGCGTCGAACACGTCTACCACCGCGACGATGCGGGCGGACAGCGGGATGTCCTGGCCTTTGAGTTTGCTGGGATAGCCGTTGCCGTCGAAGTGTTCGTGGTGGCCGCCGGCGATTTCCGAGCCCAGCGACAGATAGCTGGCGCCCTCCACCAATTGGGCGGACTTGGCCAGGATCTGCGCGCCTATCGTCGCGTGCTGCTCCATGATGGCGCGTTCTTCAGGATCCAGCTTGCCGGGTTTCAATAGGATATTGTCGGGCGTCGCCACCTTGCCGATGTCGTGCAGGATGCTGGCCATGCCCACCATGTCCATGAACTCCCGGGTCATCAGCTCGGGGTAATGGTTGTCGCCGGCCATTTCCTCGGCGATGGCGTCGGTCAGCTTTTGCACCCGCAGCACGTGGTCTCCGGTGTCGGTGTCGCGGAATTCCGCCAGATCGGCCAGCGCAACCACCGTGGCTTCCTGGGCGCTGCGCAGCTGGTTGTAAAGGTAGAGGTTGTCGTAGGCGGCCGAGATGCGCTGGCAGAACACGTCCAGCAAGTCGCGCTCCACGGCGTCCAGCGGCCATTGCGGCATGAAGTGGACGGCGAACTCGCGGCGGTTGCGCGAGGAGATGTACAGCACGTCGTAGGGATGCTGGTAAATGCTGCGCTTTTCCTTGAACACCTGCTGGAACACCGCTTCCAGGTGCGGCTCGTTGGACAGGTCGCCGGATTCCGCCAGGTATTCGTAGGCGCCGGACACCGCCAGGATTTCCAGTTCAGGCCGGCCGACCATATTGTCGTTGCGCACGCACAGAATGCCGTCGGTGCCGATGTCCAGCAGCGCGCTGATCTGGCGCAGCACGCCGGATGCGAACTCCCGCAGCGAGTGCAGCTGGTACAGATCGGACGCGCTCTCCAGGATCTTGGCCAGGCCCTGGCGGTTCTTTTCCAGCGACACCAGGTTTTCGTAGGCGCGCAGCGAGGCGATGGTGGTGGTGAACAGCTTCTGGGTGGTGAGTTCGGTCTTGGTCTTGTAGTCGTTGATGTCGTAATTGAGGATGACCTCCTGCTCCGGCGCCTGTCCGGGCTGGCCGGTGCGCAGCACGATGCGCACCACGCCGTTGTCGAGCTCCTCGCGGATGCGGTGCACCAGCCTCAGGCCCGCGTCCTCGCTTTCCATCACCACGTCCAGCATGATCAGCGCGATGTCCTGATGCTGCTGCAGCATCTGAAAGGCCTCGGCGCCGCTGTAGGCGCTCAGCAGCTCCAGCGGGCGCTCCTTGTAGCTGATGCCGCGCAGCGCGATGCGGGTGGCGGTGTGCACGTCCTTTTCGTCATCGACGATCAGCACTTTCCAGGGCTTGCGCACTTCGGACGGACGGGGCGTTTCCTCGCCGTCGTTGTCGTCCAGCAGCCAGTTGTCGTCGTCTGGAAGGGATGCTTGTTGGCTCATGCCACATTCTCCTTATGCTGGACGGTGGGGGCGATGCAAGGCATGTCCAGCGTGAATCGGGTGCCCTGTCCAACCTCGCTGTGAACCTCGATGTTGCCGCCCAGTCGCTGCCGCACGATGTTGTAGACGATGTTGAGGCCGAGGCCGCTGCCGCCGGTGCCGCGGCGGGTGGTGAAGAAGGGTTCGAATACCCGGCTCAGGTTTTCCTGCGAGATGCCCTGGCCGCTGTCGCTGATGGTCATCGATACATGCTGGGCGGCGTTGCGGTGGGCCTCGATGACGATGGCGCCGGCGATCTCGCCGCCTTCGTAGCCGTGTATCAGCGCGTTGACCACCAGATTGGTCAGCACCTGGGCCAGCGCGCCGGGGTAGCTGTCCAGCAGGATGTCCTCTTCGCACTGGATGTCTATCGAGACCTTGGTGTGCTTGAAGCGGGGTTTCAGGCTGGTGATCACCTCGTTCAGGTAATCGTGCAGGTGGAAGCTGCGCCTGGCCTCGCTGGTCTGGTCCACCGCCACCTGCTTGAAGCTGTGGATCAGGTTGGCGGCGCGCTCGGAGTTGGCCAGGATCAGCTCGCAGCATTCCTGCGCCGTTTCGAGATAGCTCTGGAAGTCGCTCTTCTTGATGTTGCCGCTGTCCAGCTTGCCGGTGATGTGCGAGGTGGCGGTGCCAAGGTGCGAGGCGGCGGTCAGCGTGATGCCGACCGGGGTGTTGATCTCGTGGGCGACGCCGGCCACCAGGCTGCCCAGCGACGCCATCTTTTCCGCTTCCACCAGCGTTTCCTGCGTCGCCATCAGCTGGCTGTAGGCCTGCTGCGCCTTTTCCTTTTCCTCGCGCGCGATCGCCTCGGCCGCGGTCCGTTTCACCAGGTCGGCGGCGGTGCGGGCGACGATGCGGTTGAAGCCGTTGACGATGCCGCCGATCTCGTCGTCGGCCAGGTGGGTGATCTGGGCGCCGCTGGCGTCCGGCGCGCGGATCGCGGTGTTCAGCGCCTGCTGCAGCTTGGCCAGCGGCTGGAAGATGAAGCGCTGCAGATTGAACGACATGATGAAGAAGATCAGGCCGTCCAGCAGCACGATCTGGGCGACGATGGTGATCAGGTGCTGGTCTTCGCGCGCGCGCAGCGCGTCGTGCGACAGGTAGACGGTGGCGGTGCCCAGGTGCTCCTTGCCCTGATAGATGATGGGAATGCTGAGGGTGTCGTCGACCTTGGGCTGCTCGTTGGGCAGCATGTCGCGGAGACTGCCGTTGGCGTCGCGGGTGCGGCCCAGGTTGAGGCCGCTTTCCCCCTTGACGTTGATGGCGATCACCGAGGGCCAGCTCAATTCGCTGTCCAGCGCCAGGCGGACGTTTTCGTCGTCTAGCTGCCAGATGCCGTGCGGCAGGGACAGGGAAAGCCGCGACTGCACGGCGGCGCGCTGGGTCTGGAAGTCATTCTGGTCAATATTGTAGTCATGGATGTAGAAATACAGTCCAGTCGTCCCCAGAATGGTGGTGATCCATGCCATCAGCCATAACATTAACCTTGTCTTGATACTTTTCATGGTGCCTGTTTACCCGTGCCCTCAGAATGAATCGTAGGCAGAGGGCGAAGGAATTGCCATGCCGGATCGAGAACGGCTTCTGGTCCGCGCGCGGCCGCGGCTCAGGATGGAGGCGCGGCCAGCGGTTGCGTTTGCGCGCGGCGCAGCGGCAACTTTTGCGCGAGCAGGCCGCCCAGGATCAGCGCCAGGCCCAGCAGCGTCGACGGCAGGATAGCCTCGCCGACGATCAGGTGGATCAGCAGCAGCGACGCCATCGGTGCCAGGAAGATCAGGTTGGCGATGCTGGCGGTGCTGCGCGTCAGCTTCATCGCCGACAGCCACAGCACGAAGGTGAAGCCCATTTCCAGCGCGCCGACATAGGCGGCGCCGGCCAGTCCTTGCCAGGCGGGGAGCGCCAGTTGGCCATGCCAGGCGCACCAGGCCAGGCTTAGCGGCAGGCTGCAGGCGAAATTCAGCGTCAGGCCCAGCACCGGCTCGCGCGTGTCGCGGGTGTTGAAGATCCAGTAGCCGGCCCATAGCAGCGTCGAAACGAGCGCCAGCAGCACGCCCAGCTGGTTGGAGAAGTGCAGCTCCAGCAAGCGCCCCCGGGTGCCGATCACCAGCACGCCCAGATAGCAGATCAGCGCGGCGGCGGCGTCCTGAGCGCGCAGCTTCTGCTTCAGCAGCGGCACAGCCAGCAGGGTCATCGTCAGCGCCCAGGTGTAGTTGATCGCCTGTGCTTCCTGCGCCGGCAGCAGCGAGTAGGCCTGGAACAGTACCAGATAGTAGATGAAGGGATTGACCGCGCCGAACAGCAGCGAGCTTTTCCAGTGGCGGCGGAAGGCGGCGGCCAGTTCGGGCAGGCGGCGCTGCCAGGCCAGGATGGAGAGCAGCGACAGCAGGGAGGCGGCGCTGGCGTACAGCACCAGTTGCATCGGGCTGAGGTGCTGCAGGCTGAGCTTGAAGGCGCTGGCGACAGTGGACCAGGCCAGCACGGCGCCGAGACCGAAGGCGTAGGCTTTTTTCTGATTATGGGCGGACGACAAGACGGCTCTCCGGTGTGGTGGCTTGCCGGTCGATGTTAACCACAAACCGTCGTCATCGGCAAAGCGCTTCAGATCCCGGCCAGCAGGCGGTTGAGCGCGCGGCTGAGGCGTGGCATGGTCGCGGAGGCGGCGAGGCCGATCGGGCCGCCGTTTTCGGCGCGGTAGTCGTCGCCGGCCAGCCCGTGCAGCCGGACCGCCAGCGAGGCGGCGTCGAAAGCGTCCAGGCCCTGGGCCAGCAGCGCGGCGATGAGGCCGGTCAATACATCGCCCTGTCCGGCGACGGCCAGTTCCGGTCCGCCGCTGTCATTGACGCGGTAGTAGCCATCGGGCCTTGCGATCAGGCTGCCGGCGCCTTTCAGGACGACAACGCTGTTCAGGCCGGCGGCCAGCCGGCGGGCATGGGGCACGCGATCGGCCTGGATCTCTTGGGCGCCGCCCAGCCGCAGCAGCCGGGCGGCTTCGGCGGGGTGGGGCGTCAGCACGGTAGGCGCCCTGCGCTCGGCGACGAGGGCGGCCAGATCGCGGCGGACCGCCAGCAGATTGAGCGCGTCGGCGTCCAGCACCAGGGGAACGGCGCGGGCGATGGCCTGCTGCAGCAGCCGCTCGGCCAGCTCCTGCCGGCCCAGGCCTGGGCCGACGGCCAGCACGTCGGCGACGGGCAGGTCCGCGGCTTCGTCCGCCGGGCGCACCATCAGTTCCGGCGCGGCTGGGTCGACCGGCAGCCGGTCGTCCAGCGGACACAGATAGACTTTGCCGGCGCCGCCGGCCAGCGCGCTGCGGCCGGCGAGCAGCGCCGCGCCTAGCATGCCTGGCGCGCCGCCGATGACGGATACGGAGCCGTAGCTGCCCTTGTGGCTGTCCCGGTTGCGGGCGAGCGCCGCGACCGGCGGGCGGTTGAGCTCGCCTTCGGCTTCCGGATACAGGCTGGCGGGGCAGTCCAGCATGGCCAGCTCCACCTGGCCGGCAAAGTCGGCGCCTGGCCCGCCGAACAACCCCGGCTTGTGGCAGAGGAAGGTCAGGGTGTGGTCGGCGCGGATGGCCGCGCCTTGCGGCTGCCCGGTATAGGCGTCAAGCCCGCTGGGGCAGTCCAGCGCCAACTTAGCGCAATCCAGGCGGTTCAGCCGATTTATCAGGTCTTGCCAGGCGGGACCCAGCGGACGGGACAGGCCGATGCCGAACAGGCCGTCTATCAGCAGCGCCGGAGGCGGCGCGCCGCCGGGCAATTCAGCCAGGATGGAGAGGCCTGCTTTTTCCGCCTGCCGGCGCGCGGCGCGGCATTCGTCGCTGGCCGGAGCGATGGGCTGCAGGATGGTCAGCGGATGGCCGCGCTTGCGCAGCGCCAGCGCCGCGTGCAGCGCGTCGCCGCCGTTGTTGCCGGGGCCGGCGCAGACCAGCAGCGGCGAGGCCGGGGGGCTGTGGCGGGTGACCCAGTCCGCGGCGGCAAGCGCGGCGCGGCGCATCAGGTTCAGTCCATGGCCGGCGGCGGCCTGTTCCAGCCGGCGCAGCGCTTCCAGGCTCAGGATCGGGCCGCCGTCCATGTTCATTCTCCCCAGCGCGGCGTCAAGGTTTGTTCGACGCCCAGTTGATCGAGTATGCGGGAGACGACGAAGTCCACCATGTCGTCCACGCTCTTGGGATGGGTGTAGAAGCCGGGGGCGGGGGGCAGGATCACCACCCCCAGGCGCGCCAGGTCCAGCATGTTTTCCAGGTGGATGGCGGACAGCGGCGTTTCGCGCGGCACCAGCACCAGCTTGCGCTGCTCCTTGATGCAGACGTCGGCCGCGCGTTCGATCAGATTGTCGCTCATGCCGTGGCGGATAGCCGCCAGCGTGCCCATCGAACACGGGCACACCACCATCGCGTCCGGCGGATTGGAGCCGGACGCCGCCGGTGCGAACCATTCCTCGCGGCCGTAGACTTCCAGCTGGCCGTCGCCGGCGGGATAGCGGGCCTGCAGCCAGGCTTTCATTTCGGCCGGACGCGAGGGCAGGGTCAGTTGCATTTCCTGCTTGGCCACCACCTGGGCGGCTTGGGAATACAGCACCCACACCCGCGCGCCGGCGGCGAGCAGGGCCTCGATCAGGCGCAGGCCGTAAGGCAGGCCCGAGGCGCCGGTGAGGGCGACGGTGACGGTTTTGCGGGGCATCGGCTTCTTTCTCCAGCCGGGCTGGACGGGCAGGGCGGCGGGCCCTGCCGATGGTCAGTGTTCGCGGTACAACTGGCGGTGGCGGACCAATACCTGGCGGTCGGGGAAGGAGCGCGCCAGATTCTCGATGATGTACACCGAGCGGTGCTGGCCGCCGGTGCAGCCGACGGCCACCGTCAGGTAGCTGCGGTTTTCCTTGCCGTAGCAGGGCAGCCACTTGGCGATCATCGCCTGGATGTCGGCTATCATCTCGGCCACTTCCTGATGGCCGGCGAAGAAGTCGATGATGGGTTGGTCGCGGCCGGTGAACGGGCGCAGCTGCGGATCGTAATAGGGATTGGGCAGGCAGCGGGCGTCGAAGACGAAATCGGCGTCCTGCGGCACGCCATGCTTGAAGCCGAATGATTCGAAGATCAGCGTCAGCTGGCTGCTGTCGGCATCGACCAGTTCGCGCACCCAGCTTCTGAGGGCGTTGGCGGACAGTTCGCTGGTGTCGATGCGGGTGCCCAGCTCCAGCACCTCGGCCAGCATCTCCTGCTCCAGCAATATGCTTTCCTCCACCGTGATGCCGGTGTCGGACAGGGGGTGGCGGCGGCGGGTTTCGGAGAAGCGTTTGACCAGCGTTTCCGGCTTGGCTTCCAGGAACAGCAGCCGAACATCCATGCCTTGGGCCTTCAGGGATTCCACCACTTTGGGCAGCGCGCCCAGGGTGGGGCCGGAGCGGGTGTCCACGCTGATGGCGATGTCCTTGTAGCCGAAGTCGGCGTACATCGCCATCGCTTCCGGCAGCATGGTGGCCGGCAGATTGTCCACGCAGTAGAAACCGGAATCCTCCAGCGCGCGCAGCGCCACCGACTTGCCGGAACCGGACAGGCCGCTAATCAATATCAGGCGCATTTTCCTGGTCTCGCAAGAAATTGGTGTGGCGTTCGATGAATTCGCGGGTGCTGTCGATGCCGCGCAGCTGCAGGATGTAGTTGCGCACGGCGGCCTCCACCAGCACCGCCAGGTTGCGGCCGGCGGCCACGGGCAGCACCACCTTGCGCACGGTGACGCCGATGATGTCCTGAGTTTCCGACTGGATGTTCAGCCGGTCCAGCGCCTGCATCGCCTGGTCGTTGGCCTTGACCAGATGGATGATCAGTTTCAGCACCTTCTTGGGGCGGACCGCGGTCTCGCCGAAGATGGTGCGGATGTTGAGGATGCCGAGGCCGCGCACTTCCAGGAAGTCGCGCAGCAGTGGCGGGCAGCGGCCTTCGAGCGTGTCCGGGCCGATGCGGTATAGCTCGACGGCGTCGTCGGCCACCATGCCGTGGCCGCGGGAGATCAATTCCAGCGCCAGCTCGCTCTTGCCCATCGCGGAGTCGCCCATGATCAGCACGCCGATCTCGAACACGTCGAGGAACACGCCGTGCAGCACGGTGGACACCGCCAGCGCGCGCGCCAGGTAGATCCGCAGCACGTCCATCAGGTACGGGCTTTCCAGCGTGCTGCACATCAGGGGCACGTTGTGGCTGTGGCAGTAGTCGCGCAGCAGCCGGGGCACTGGCTGGTTGTTGGTGACCATCACCACCGACATGCTCTTGTGGAACAGCTGGTCCAGCGCGGTCTTGGCCGCCGACTGCTCCAGCTTGTTAAGGTAGTCGACCTCGGCGAGGCCCAGCACCTGCACCCGGTTGGGGTGGATGAAGTTCAGGTGGCCGACCAGGGCCAGCGTCGGCCGCTGGTCGTCGTTGCCGATCACGTTGTCGGAGCCGCCGGTGCCGGCGACCCAAGTCAGATTCAGCTTCTGCTGGTTTTCCTGATACAGCCGGCGCACGGTGATGCTAGGCATGGGGCGTCCATTCGCAAAGCAGCTTGTACAGGTCGTCGCGCGCGCCGGCGCCAAGCATCTGCTCGCGCATCTGGCGGCTGGAGAACAGCTGCGCCAGCTCCGACAGCACCTGGAGGTGCAGGTCGGTGGCGTGCTCGGGGACCAGCAGCACGAACAGGCATTGCACCGGCTTGCCGTCCGGCGCGTCGAAGGGAATGGGCGCCTTCAGGCGGATGAACACGCCGGTGGCTTCCTTGAGGCCGCGCGCGCGGCCGTGGGGAATGGCCACGCCCTGGCCGAGTCCGGTGGAGCCCAGTTTTTCACGGCTGAACAGGCTGTCGAAAACCTCGCTGCGGGCGATGCCGCGGGTGTTTTCCACGAGCAGTCCCACTTGTTCGAACACCCGCTTCTTGCTGGCGACGTCCAGATCCAGCAGGATATGGTCCGGGGTCAGGATCTTGCCGATGAGAGTCATGTTGGAGTATGCATGCGGCTCTTGGGGTGAAACTGTGAATTCTACGTTGCCTTGATAGTACTGAAAACCGGCAAGCGCAAAGAAAAACGGGAACCGTGAGGCTCCCGTTGTCTTCAGTCCGGCCTTACAGCGAGGCCTGGGCCTGAGACGCTTCGCCCGAGCCCGTCGCGCGGTGTTCGGTCAGCTTTTCCTTGTACTTCAGGACTTGGCGGTCCAGCTTGTCCATCAGGACGTCGATGGCGGCGTAGAGGTCGGCCTCGGAAGCTTCGATGTGGATGTCCTTGCCGGACAGGTGCACATTGACTTCAGCCTTCTGGACCAGCTTGTCGACCGACAGGGTGACGGAGATGTCGATCACGTGGTCGACATGGCGGGTAATGCGCTCGAGCTTGTTCTCGATGTATTCGCGCAGCGACGGGGTGACTTCCAGGTGCAGGCCAGTTACTTTGAGGTTCATACCCTAGCTCCTTCTGGTGTTGACCACCCGGTCGGGTTGCCGGGCGGCATTGTATTCTTGAGGCGCCCTACAGCGCCTTGCGCAGATTCACCGCCGGAATCTGCATGGCTTCACGATACTTGGCTACGGTGCGTCTGGCAACCTGTATTCCCTGCTTGGCCAGCGCGTCGGCGATGGCGCTGTCGGACAGCGGCTTCGCGCGGTCCTCGGCGTCTATCATGCCGCGGATGTGGGCCTTGATCGCGGTGGCGGAGCACTCTCCGCCGCTTTCAGTTTCCAGCGAACTGCCGAAGAAATACTTGAGCTCGAACAAGCCCCGCGAACAAAGCAGGTATTTCTGGCTGGTGGATCGGGAAACGGTGGATTCGTGCAGGCCCAGTTCTTCCGCGATGTCCCGCAGGATCAGCGGGCGCATCGCCACTTCGCCGTGCTCAAAGAACGATTGCTGGCGCTCAACGATAGCTTCCGCCACTTTGAGTATGGTGTCAAACCGTTGCTGGATGTTCTTGACCAGCCAGCGCGCCTCCTGCAGCCGGCCCGACATTTCGCCGCCGGCGCGCTGGTCGGCCAGCATGCGCTCGTACAGCCGGTTGACGCGCAGGCGGGGCATCGCCGCGCGGTTGAGCTCGGCCGCCCAGCGGCCGCGCAGCTTGCGCACGCTGATGTCGGGAATCACGTAATGGGTTTCGCCGTGGCCGAAGCCGGTGGCCGGGTGCGGGTTGAGGCGGGCGATCAGCGCCTGCGCGCCGCGCAGCGCCGCGTCGTCGCAGCGCAGCAGCTTTTTCAGCCGGGCGTAGTCGCGGCCGCCGAGCAGGGCCAGGTGCTCGCGGACGATGGCCAGCGCCAGCGCGTGCTCAGGCTCGACGCCGGGCAGGCGCTGCAACTGCAGCGTCAGCGATTCGGCCAGCGAGCGCGCGCCCACGCCGGCGGGGTCGAACTGCTGCAGCAGCCTGAGGCCCACCGCCAGCTCGTCGACTTCCAGCTCCAGTTCCAGCGGCAGGTTGCCGGCCAGCTCGTCCAGCTGCAGCGGCAGGTAGCCGTCGTCGTCCAGTTCCTCTATCAGCAGGCGCATCACCGCGCGGTCGCGGTCGGAGAGGGCGATTTCGCCCAGTTGCGTCAGCAGGTGCTCGCGCAGACTGACCGGGCAGGGCACGTTGAGCATGGGGTCGAAGTCATTGTCGTCCCCCTTGCGGCTGCCGGCGCCCCAGTCCAGCAGTTCGCCGGCGCCGTCGTCGCGGCTGTCGGCGTCCTGGGCCTCGGCCGGGCTTTCCTGCTGTTCCGCGCTGTCGGGAGCGGCTTCGCCGTCGCGGGGCTCGTCGCCGCGCTCCAGCAGCGGATTGTCCAGCAGGAAGCGCTCCACCTCCGTCTGCAGGTCCAGTGTGGACAGTTGCAGCAGCTTGATCGATTGCTGCAGCTGCGGCGTCAGCGTCAGTTGCTGGGATACCTTGAGCTGAAGGGCCTGTTTCATCGTTTACAGATGGAAGTGCTCGCCGAGGTAGACCTCGCGCACTCTCTCGTTGTTGACCAGTTCTTCCGGCTCGCCGGAGGCCAGCACCGAGCCGTCGCTGATGATGTAGGCGCGGTCGCAGATGCGCAGCGTCTCGCGCACGTTGTGGTCGGTGATCAGCACGCCGATGCCGCGCTCCTTCAGGAAGGAGATGATCTTCTGGATGTCGATCACCGCGATCGGATCCACGCCGGCGAAAGGTTCGTCCAGCAGGATGAAGCGCGGGCGGGTGGCCAGCACGCGGGCGATCTCCACCCGGCGGCGCTCGCCGCCGGACAGCGACAGCGCGTTGCTGTCGCGCAGGTGGCCGATGTTGAGGTCGTCCAGCAGCAGGTCCAGCTCTTTTTCCAGCTCCTTGCCCTTGAGGCCGGAGATTTCCAGGATGGCGGCGATGTTCTCTTCCACCGTCATGCGGCGGAAGATGGACGCTTCCTGCGGCAGGTAGCCGAGGCCGAGCTGGGCGCGCTGGTGGATCGGGTAGTGAGTGATGGACGCGTCGTCCAGGCGAATGTCGCCGTCGTCGGCGCCGATCAGGCCGACGATCATGTAGAAACTGGTGGTCTTGCCGGCGCCGTTGGGGCCGAGCAGGCCGACGACTTCGCCGCTCTCGATGCTGAGCGACACGTCCTTGACCACGGTGCGCTTCTTGAAGCGCTTTTTCAGATTGGTGACGGTGAGGATGCTGTGCTTCATTGCGCGGCGGCTCCGGCGGCGGGTTTGGCGGCCGCCGGTTGCGACGCGGTGTTCTTCGGCTGCAGGATCACGGTGGTGCGCCCGCCCTTGCCGGCGTTGGCGCCGCCGCCCATCACCTGGTAGACCTCGCTCTGGGTGTCGTAGGTGATCACGTTGCCGATCACGAGGTCGCCGTTGCGCTTGACGCGGGCGTTGCCGGTCAGCACCGCGAAGTGCTTGGCGCTGTCGTAGTCCAGCTTGCTGGATTGGCCTTCGATCCAGCCGCTGTTGTTGTCCAGCTTCTGGCGGAAGGTGACGATGCGGCCGGTAGCCTGCAGCGTCTGGTTGCCTTGCGGGTCCTGGGTGGCTACCACCTTGTCGGCGTTCAGGCGCAGCGTGCCCTGGATCACCACCACGTTGCCGGTGCAAGTGGAGACGCCCTTGGTCTGCTCCATGGTGCAGCCGTTGTCGCTGGTGATTTCGATGGGCTTGGTTTTGTCTGCCTGTTCGGCGTGAGCCAGCGCGGAGGCGGCCAGCAGCAAGCCGGCCAGCAGGATGCGGGAGTTATTTGGCATAGACGATCTTGGTCTTGGAATACAGATTGAGCAGGCCCTGCGACTCCAGATAGCTGAAGCCGATGGAGTTGGCGACCGAGTTGCCTTGGTAGATCACCGACGGCGCCTTGGAGCTGGCGAAGCGCTTGCCGGTATCGACGAACATCGCGCTGCTGACCAGCCGGGTTTCGGGCTGCTTGCTGTCTGCGGGTTTGATCAAAACGACTTTCTTGTCGAAGTAGGCCTGCTGGCTCTTGTTGTTGTAGCGGCCGGTCTCGCCGGTCACATGGTATTGCAGCACGCCCTGCTGGTACTGGTACAGGTCGGGGTTCTCGAAATAGGCGTCGGGCTTGCCCGGATACTGCCACATGCGGGTGGCGATCAGCCGGTCCATCAGCTTGCCTTGCTTGTCGTAGCGGGTGGCGATCATGTTTTCCGCAACGTACTCGGGCTTGTCCGGATCGAGTTCGCGGCGGTGGCTGTCCCAGCGCGAAATCTGGTCCAGCCATATCGTCAGCAGCGCGGTCAGTCCGATCAGCAGCACCGGGAACAGGCGATGGGAGCGCAGCAGCTTGATCATGCCAGATACCGGGCGAGCACGCCTTCGAACGTGCCCTGGGCCTGCATGATCAGCTCGGCCAGCTCGCGCACCGCGCCATGGCCGCCGGGGTTGCCGGTCACGTAATGGCAATGCTGGCGCACCTGCGGGGGGGCCTCGGGCACCGCGACCGCCAGGCCGACCCGGGTCAGGATGGGCAGGTCGATCAGATCGTCGCCGATGAACGCGCATTGCTCGGCGGACAGGCCGGTCTTGTCCAGCAGCTCGGCCAGCGCGACTTTCTTGTCGTGGACGCCGCCGTAGTAGTGATCGATCTTCAGCGCCTGGGCGCGGTGCTCGACGCAGCGGTCGGCGCGGCCGGAAATGATGGCCAGCTGCACGCCGGTGCCTTGCAGCAGGCGCAGGCCGAGGCCGTCCTGCACGTAGAACGACTTGCTCTCTTCGCCGCGGGCGTCGTAGTAGATGCGGCCGTCGGTCATCACGCCGTCCACATCCATGATCAGCAGTTTCACCTTGCGGGCCTGCTCGGAAATCATACGCATTGCTTGATCCTTGCCGCCGCCAGTCGCTGGGACTGGCCGGCTGGTTTTAAAACACGCCGGCGCGCAGCAGGTCGTGCATGTGCAGCACGCCGGCCAGCTTGCCCTGGGCGTCGACGACCACCAGGCTGGTGATCTGGTGTTGTTTCATCAGGAAGCCGGCTTCGGCCGCCAGCTTGTCCGGCTGGATGGACCGCGGCTTGCGGCCCATCACCTCGTCTATCTTCAGACTGTAGACGTCCACGCCTTTTTCCAGCGTGCGGCGCAGGTCGCCGTCGGTGTAGATGCCGTGGAGCGTGCCGTCGGCGTCGCCTACCGCGACCATGCCCAGCCGCTTCTGCGACATTTCCAGCAGCGCGTCCTTCAGCAGCGTGCCCGGCGCCACCCGCGGCAGATCGCCGCCAGCGTGCATCAAGTCCTTTACATGCACCAGCAGGCGCCGGCCCAGGCTGCCGCCCGGGTGGGACAGCGCGAAATCGCTCTGGCCGAAGCCGCGCGCCCCCATCAGCGTGACGGCCAGCGCGTCGCCCAGCGCCATCTGCGCGGTAGTGCTGGTGGTCGGGGCCAGGTTCAGCGGACACGCTTCGCGCTCGACATGCGTGTGCAGCAGGATGTCCGCGGCCTGGGACAGCGTGGACTCGGACCGGCCGGTCACCGCGATCAGCTTGCCGCCCTTCAGCTTCAGCGCCGGCAGCAGCGACACCACTTCGGCCGACTCGCCGGAGTTGGACAGCGCGATCACCACGTCGTCGCCGGTGATCATGCCCAGGTCGCCGTGGGCGGCCTCGGCCGGGTGCACGAAGAAGGCCGGCGTGCCGGTGCTGGCCAGCGTGGCGGCGATCTTGCGCCCCACGTGGCCGGACTTGCCCATGCCGGTGACGATCACGCGGCCCTCGCAGGACAGGATGATCTCCACAGCCTCCAGGAAGTCGCCGTTCAGGCGTTCGGCCAGAGTGTTCAGCGCGGCCGCTTCTTCATGCAGCACTTCGCGCGCCGTTTCCAGCCGGCTGGTGTGATTTTTTTCCATAAGGCAAAAGTATATCAAAGGTTATAATCGATTGACGCGGGTGCTGGTGCAAGTTTTGCTTGGCGGTCGTGTTTTCCGTTGCCAATCTTTTCCCTGGAGTCCCGATCGCCGATGCATTCCATGGCCCCCATCGTCCTTGTCCTGTTGGCCGCCGTGCTGGTAGTCACCTTGTGCCGAAGCCTGAAGGTGCCGGCCATGCTCGGCTATCTGGTGGTGGGCTTCCTGACCGGCCCGGGTGTGATGAACCTGATCCCGCAAGGCAAGGAAACCGCCTTTCTCGGCGAAATCGGCATCGTATTCATGATGTTCAGCATCGGCCTGGAGTTCTCCCTGCCCAGGCTGAGGGCGATGCGGCAACTGGTGTTCGGGGTGGGATTCGCCCAGGTGGCGCTCACCATGCTGCTGGTGGCGATGGCCATCGCCTATCTGACCGGCAGCCCGCTGACAGGTTTCGCCATTGGCGGCGCATTGGCGATGTCGTCCACCGCCATCGTCAGCAAGCTGCTGGCGGAAAGGTTGGAGCTGAACCATCCGCACGGCCAACTGGCGATAGGCGTGCTGCTGTTCCAGGACATCGCCGTGGTGCCGCTGCTGATCATGCTGCCTGCCTTCGCCGGCGGCAGCGACACGCTGTGGCTGGACCTGGCCAAGGCGGGCGGCAAGGTGCTGGTGGTGCTGGCGCTGCTGCTGTTCTTCGGCCAGCGCCTGGTGCGGCCGTGGTTCCACCTGGTGGCGCGCCAGCGTTCCGGCGAGCTGTTCATGATCAATGTGCTGCTGGTGACGCTGGGCATCGCCTGGATGACCGAGCTCTCCGGCCTCAGCCTGGCGCTGGGCGCCTTCGTCGCCGGCATGCTGATCTCCGAAACCGAATACCGCTACCAGGTGGAAGAGGACATCAAGCCTTTCCGCGACATCCTGCTGGGCTTTTTCTTCATCACCGTGGGCATGAAGCTGGAGCTGTCGGTATTGTTCGGCCGCTTCGGCGATGTGCTGTTGCTGTTGGCCTTGCTGCTGCCGCTGAAACTGGCGGTGGTGTTCGGCCTGGGACGGCTGTTCGGCCACCGCTCCAACGACGCGATGCGCTCGGCGCTGGCGCTGGCGCAGGGCGGCGAGTTCGGCTTCGTGTTGCTGTCGCTGGCGCTGAGCCTGAACCTGGTGGCCGCGCCCATGGCCCAGGCGGCCATCGCCGCCATCCTGATCTCGATGCTGGCGGCGCCTTTCCTGATCATGCACGGCGAGCGCATCACCCGCCGGTTGATCAAGCAGGACTGGATGCTGCAGTCGCTGGATCTGCACCAGATGCTGGTGGCCAGCATGGGCAAGGACGACCACGTGCTGATCTGCGGCTACGGCCGCAGCGGCCAGGCGCTGGCCCGGCTGCTGGAGGCCGAGAAGATCAATACCTTCGCGCTGGACATGGATCCGGAGCGGGTGCGCGAGGCGGGGGAGGCCGGCGATCCGGTGGTGTTCGGCGACGCCGGCAAGAAGGAGGTGCTGCTTGCCGCCGGCCTGATGCGGGCCAAGGTGGTGGTGGTGACCTTCGCCGATACCCACGCCGCGCTGCGCATCCTGCATGCGGTGCGTGAAGTGAGGCCGGAGCTGCCGGTGATCGTGCGCACGATAGACGACAGCGAGATGGACGTGCTGCGCCAGGCCGGCGCCGACGAGGTGGTGGCGGAGGTGATGGAGGGTAGCCTGATGCTGGCCTCGCAGGCGTTGCTGGAGGCGGGCGTGCCGCCCAGCCGCGTGCTGCGGCGCATCCGCGCGGTGCGGGAGGAGCGCTACGACCTGTTCCGGGGCTTCTTCCGCGGCAGCAGCGACGAGACGGAGAGCCTGGAGGAGTCGCTGGTGCCCCGTTTGCTGAGCGTGCAGGTGTGCGGCGGCGCGGCGGCCATCGGCCAGCCGCTGGGCGCGCTGGGCCTGGCCGGCCTGGGCGTGGAGCTGAAGGCGATCCGCCGCAATCGCGTGCGCCGCACCGATTTCGACGACAGTTTCGAAATCTCCCCGGACGACGTGATGGTGCTGCTGGGCACGCCGGAACAGCTGGCGCTGGCGGAGTCCCGGATACTGCAGGGCGATTGAGCGCGGCAGGGCGGTGATTGCGCGAGAGGCGCGCCGGCAACGAAAAGCCCCGGGAAACCGGGGCTTTTCGTTTGAGCCTGGGGCTCAGGGCAGGATGGTGGTGATCTGCTTCTGCAACTGCTGTTTCAGCGCTTGCTGCTTTTCGCCCTCGGTCTTCTTGCCCTTGACTAGCGCGTTGAAGTCCAGCGCGTACACCGGCGAGTTGAGCGGGCCGGTGATCTTCAGCGGCACGTTGACGCCTTTCAGCCGGACGAACTCCTGCGGATTGGCCTGCACGTCCATCGTATAGTCGACGATGCTCTGCTTCAGGTCCACCTTGCCGCCGCCGTTGACGTTGACCAGCTGCGAGGCCAGCTTCAGGTCCTGGCTGCGCGCTACGCCGCTGTCCAGCTTGAAGCTGGTGGACAGGGTGGAGAAGGTCGTCTTCTGGTCGTTTTGCGCGGCGGCGTTCCACTCTTTGAGCTCGGCCGGCAGGTTTTTCAGCGCGGCCACCAGGTCGATGCCGGTCAGCGCGCCGTTGTTCAGACTGAAGGAAGCGTCGCCGTTGAGCGTGTTGCGCAGCTCGGCGAAGGACTTGCCGTCGGCGTTGATGTCGATCTTGCCGTTGCCCTTGCCGTCCAGGCGGTTGAAGTTGAACAGGTCCGCCAGCAGCGGGCGGATCTTCATGCCCTGCAGCGTTTGCTTCACTTGCAGATGCGGCACGTCGCGCCGGCTCAGCGAAGCGTCGCCCTGCAGGCGGCCGTCGTAGATGTCGGCGGACATCTGGTCCAGCTCCAGCGCGCGCGGATTGATGCGCACATTGCTGGTGATGTGGTTGATGCGGAAGCGGCCCATCGCCAGCTCGCCTATCGCCACCTTGCCGTTCAGGTCGAAGAAGTCCAGCCAGTCCAGCGGGATTTCATTGGTGTTCTGGAAAATGGCCACCGGATCGCCCTGGGTTTCGGGCAGGTAGCGGTTCAGGTCCAGCTTGCCGATGGACAGCATCGCTTCGTGGCGCGGCTTGATCAGGCCGTACTGGCTCAGCGTGGCCGACACGTCGGAGCCGTCCAGCTTGCCGGCGACGCGCAGATTGAAGCGCGGCTCGTCGATGTCGCCGTCCAGCGCGCCTTCCATGCTGGCCACCAGGCGGCCGCGCGGCAGCGCCGGCGTGGTGATGGTGCTGGTCAGCTTCAGCGGCTGCATCAGCAGCTGGTTCATGCCGGCCAGCGACAGCGGCGCGTTCAGCTTGACGTTGACCTTGCTGGAGCCGGCCAGCCAGTTGAACTCGCCGTCCAGCTTGTCGGCGTAGAGGCCGCTCTCGCTCAGCTTCAGATTGTCCAGCGCCGCCTGCAGCTGGTACTGGCTGCGGGCGTAGCTGAGCTTGGCGCTGAGCGTGCCGGACGGCATGGTCAGCTCGCGCAGGCTGGCGTTGATCTGCGGCAGGGTCAGCTTGACCTCGCTGCTGGGACGCTCGCTGGTGAAGCTGACGGTGACGTCGCTGCCGGTGGCTTGCAGCGACGCGAAGTTGAGCTTGTACTGGCCGGCGACGGTCAATTTGGTTTCGCCCAGGCCCGGAATGGTGCTGATCGCCACCGCTTCCAGCTCGGGCAGGCTGACCTGGTCGTCCTGTATCGCCAGCGGGGTGGTCAGCGCCAGGCGCACCGGACGCTTGTCGTCGTCCAGGATGGCGCCGAAGCTGACGTCGGCGGTGCCGCGCAGGTTGTCGGCGTCCAGGCTGATGCTGGCCAGTCGCTTGTCGGTGTGGGTGAGCTGGTCGGACAGCAACAGCGTGCCTTCGCGCATGGTCAGCCGGTCCAGCTTGAGGATGTAGCTGTCCTGGCGGCGGCGCTGGAACAGGTCTGCGATGTTCAGTTGCCCGTCCAGGCCGCGGCTGACGCCGGCGCTGGGGCCGTACAGATCCAGCGCTTTGACTTCGCGGTTGCCCAGCAGCAGCGGCAGCCAGGCCAGCGACACGCGCAGCATTTCCACGCGCGCGAAGGCGTCGGGCTTGCCGGGCTCGCTGATGCTGAGTTTTTCTATTTCAATGCCGGGGTAGGGGAAAACCTGGGGCGTGATGCGGCCGTCGATGCGGACGCTGCGCCCGGTGTCTTGCAGGGCATGGGTCAGACTGCCGCGCACGGCAGCTTCGTCAAATTGCCAGTAGATCAGCGCTCGGATCAATACCAGCAGCAGGACCACGGCCAGGGTGCCGTAGGTCGCGATTCTTAGCCACAGCCGGCCGGAGTTCAATTTCATCGGGATCGCTCGGAGAGGCCATGCATGGAGTTGTCTGGGAGGTGCGGGAAGCCTGTGGAGCGGGTGAAGGGAATCGAACCCTCGTCGTAAGCTTGGGAAGCTTCTGCTCTACCATTGAGCTACACCCGCGCGCTTCTAGAGCCGACGAATTTAGCGGGTTTCGCCAGGATTGGCAAGATTTTGCGGCGCAGCAAAATCACCATTCGGGTTCGATTTCGCCAAGGCGGCGCGCTTTGTTTTCCTAAGTGATTGATGCGAAAGGGTTCGCGTGGGGTCGGGGCGGCTCCGCGCGGGAGGGGAGTCAAAGCGGCCGCGGCCGGGCCGCGACCCTCGTTGTCAGCGGCCTGGCCGGTACCACAGCCTGGCGTCGTCCAGGGGGGTGTCTTTCGGCAGCATCGGATTTTCCAGCTGGATCAGCGTCCGGTTGTCCAGCTCGGCGCGCCGTATCGCCGCGCCGTAATGCTGCAGGAAAAATCTGTCGTAGGAGCCGTCCTTCAGCATCCGGCGCATGCCTTCCTCCACGCGCTTCGCCAGTTCGGCTCCGCGTTCTCGGTTGAAGAAAAAGTAATACGGCCACGGGTAGTAGAGCAGCAGGGTCTTGTCCACGGCCAGGCCGGGGTAGCTTGGCGAACGGCTGTCGAATTCGGAAAAGATCTCGCCGATGCCGCGCGGAAACAGGTCGAAGCGCTTCTTGTCCAGCATGGAGAACAGCAGTTCGTAGCCGGCTTCGGTCACCTTGATGCCGTTGTAGCGGTAGAGCGGGATGTCTCCCCAGCCCAGCCCCTGGCCGACGCGCAGCCGGCGCAGGCCTGCCAGGTCGCGCACGCCGGCTACGGCAGCCTGGCGGTCGGCCGGGATCAGCGCGATCCGATAGCCGAGCAAGCCCTTGTCCAGCGGGATGCGCACGGCCAGCATCTGCCGCTCGCGCTCTTCGGTGGTGGAGCTCCAGACCACGTCGAGATTGCCCTGCTGCAACTCCTGCAGGTAGCGGGACTCGTTCATGATCCGGGAGGAGGGCTGGAGCGCGGCGGGGCCGTATTTGGCGTTGGAGTGTTCGATGGCTTCGCGCAGCAAGTCGAGGTAGGGTTGGAAGCGGGTCTCGGATCCCTGTGGAAAGGCCGGATAGCGGATGAGCGCAGGCTCTCCCGCCGCCATCGTCGTCGTCGTCCATGCCGCGCATAGCAAGGCAGCCAGCCGCCGGCGGCTCGGGGCGGCGGGGCGCGTTCGGCGTTTCATCGAGTGGTCGGTCGGGGGCGGCTTCATCGCGGTGAGGGGGCTGGCATATCGTTAGATGCCGTTCGGGGTTCAGTTCCGTGTCGGCTGCTGGAAATACTCCATTTGCCGGCGCAGGCTGTCGGCGCGCTGTGCCGTCTCGTGCGCGGCAGCCGACAGCTCTTCGCTGGTGGCGGCGTTGTCCTGGGACAGATGGCTCAGGCCTTGCATCACCGAGGTGATGTTGCCGACCTGGCGGGCCTGGGCTGACGCGTCCCGGGAGATGCCTTCCACCAACTCCCGGGTTTCGCGGCTGGAGGCGACGATGGCGTCCAGGCTGGCGCCGGCGCTTTCCGCCAGTTGCACGCTGCGGGCGGCCACCTGGCCGATTTCCTTGGCGGCATCCTGGCTGCGTATCGCCAGCTTGCGCACTTCGTCGGCCACCACGGCGAAGCCTTTGCCCACCTCGCCGGCGCGCGCGGCCTCGATGGCGGCGTTGAGCGCCAGCAGATTGGTCTGGTAGGCGATGTCGTCGATGATGTCGGTGCGCTGGGCGATGCGGCGCATCGCCTGTATCGCCTCGCCGACCACGCGGTTGCCGGCGTCGGCCTGGTTGGCGGCTTCGTTGGCGATCTCGCCGGTATGGCTGGCCTGGTCGGCCATGTCGAACATCTGGCGGCTGATGTCGTTCACCGTCTCGCAGGTCTGCTCGATGCTGGCCGAGGTGCCGCAGGCGCTGGCGGACAGGCTTTGCGAGGCGGTGTTCAGCTGCAGCGAGGCGTTGGCCACCGCGTCGGCGTCGGTCTGCACTTGCAAAATCACGGCGGACAGCTTCTCGCCCATCTTGCGGATGTGGGCGGCGAGACTGCGGGTATCGTGTTTGGCCAGCGGCAGGGTGAAGGCCAGCCTGCCGTCGGCCAGTTCGCGCATGCCCTGCGCGACGTCGTCCGGTTCCGCGCCCAGCGTGCGGATGACGTCGCGGGCCAGCAGGATGGACGCGCCTATCGGCAGCAGCAAGGCCAGCAAGCCGGCCAACGCCAGCCAGCCCTGGCGGCGGGCGTGTTCGGCCTGATCGGACGCGCGCTGGCGGATGTCGTCCAGCAGTCGCCGCTGCAAGCCATACAAGGCGTCGAGCCGCGCGCTGGCGGCCTGGAACCAGGCGGCAGGGGAAAGCCGCTGCTCCACCGCGCCGGGCTCGCGCTCCAGCAGCGCGTCGCGCATGGCTTCGAAGTCGCGGGTGGATTGCAAGGCCTGGGCCAGGGTGGAGGGATTGCCGCCATGCTGCAGATACAGCTGTTCGCACAAGGCCTCCTGCGATACCACCCCGCTGACCCGGCGGACGTCGGCCACCGTCATCCGGCCCGAGGACAGCACGCCGTTGACCAGGCCCCGGGTCCGGCCGGTGTATTCGCTTTGGCACTGCAGCGCCGACCATTGCTGCACGCTGGCCCGGATGTCCTCGCTTTGCGCGTCGAACAGCGCGACCACGCCCGACAGCTGCTCTATCATCGCCGAATAAGCGGCGAACATCTCCAGCGGCGCGATGCGGTGGATATTGACGCTCGAGCGCAGGCGCTCAAGCCGGTCCGCGGCGGGCACGCTATCGTCGATGAAGGCGCGCAGCCGGGGCTTCAGGCCATCGCCCGGCTGCCGGCGCAACCTGTCCAGCAACGCGGAGGCTTCCGCGCGGCGCTGGCGCAGCGCGTCCGGCATCGGCGCGGAGGCGTTAAGATAACCGTTGCTGAGGCCGCGCTCGCTTTGCAGCGCGTGTATCAACTCCCCGATCAGCGCCGCGTTGTCGGCCAGCTTCACGTCCTGTTGCAACTGGTCCGCGGCATGCCGCCGATCCATGGTGTAGGCGGCGCCGCCCGCCAGCAGCAGCATGGCCAGCGGCGCGGTGAGCAGCACCAGCCGATGGACTAATTTCAAACGATAGGGCATGGCTGAGTCATTCCGCGAGATGCTTGAAGCGGTCCACTAGCCGGACCAGTTCTCCGGCGGAGGCGTTCAGCCGGTCTGACAGCTTGGCCACTTCCTGCACCAGCGAGGCGTTGTCCTCGGCCAGCGAGGCGATCACGCTGATATTGGTGGCCACCTCGTTGCTGGCCGAGGTCTGTTCGGCCATCGCGGTGGCGGTGTCCTGGCTCTTGTTGGCGGCGTGGCCGGCTTCGGCATGTATTTGCTCCAGGTCGTCGACGGTGCGGCTGACCAGCTGCAGTCCGGACTCCATCCTGTCCTGCGCCTCCTGCATGTGATGGGCGGCGGTCTGCGTTTCGCCGCGGATGTCTTCGATCAGCGCGGTGATGTCCAGGGTTTCCTTGCCGGTGCGCTCGGCCAGTTTCCTCACCTCGTCCGCCACTACCGCGAAGCCGCGGCCCATCTCGCCGGCGCGCGCCGCCTCGATGGCGGCGTTCAACGCCAGCAGATTGGTCTGGTCCGCGATCTCGCGGATGGCGGTGATGATGGAGCGGATGTCTTCGGACTTTCGCTGCAGCGATTCGATGCGGTTGCCGGCGTCGCCGAGCACCGACGAGGTCTGGTGCATGGCCGAGGTGGTGTCGCCCATGCGTTCGCGGCCGTCGTGGACGCTGCGCTGCATCTGCTGGGCCAGGGTCAGCGATTGCTGGGTGTTGTTGGTGACCGACTCGATGCCGGCGGACATCTGCTCGACGGCGGCGGCGATTTCGGTCGCCGACTGGCTTTGCGTCTCCGAGGCCTTGGCCGCCCGCTCCGCGATGTCCAGCATGCTGTTGGCGGCGTCCACCAGGGTATGGGCGTTGCGGTTGACTTCGTTCAGCGTGTGCGCGAAAGCGTCCACCAGGTGGTCGAATGCCTGCCCCATGCGGGCGATTTCGTCATGGCCGCGGATCGTCGCCCGCGGGCGCAGGTCGAAATCCTGGCTCATCGACGTCATCAGCACTTCCAGCCGCTGCACCGGCATGTGGATGCCGCGGTAGATGGCGAAACCCAGGCCGCCCAGCAGCAGGATGACCAGCGCGGACCCGCCCAGCGTCAGCGCCAGGTCCGAGCGCGCCTGCGCCACCTTGACGGCCACCATCTGCGCCATCTGCCGCAGCAGCTGGTCTTGTCCGCCCTTCAGCGCGTCGATGCGCCTGGTGGTGGCCTGGAACCACGCGGCCGGCGCCACGCCCACCGGCTGGCCCAGGGGCTGGCTCATCACTTTGGCGCGCAGCGCCTGCACGGCGCGGGTTTCGTCGCCGCCGTCCAGCGCCTCCTTCTGGCTGCGGAGGGCATCGTCGGCGATCAGCTTGAACTGGCTGGCGCAGGCGTCTTGCTTGGCGATCAGGCTGGCGGCCTGCGCGTGGCTTTGCTGGTTGAGCACGCCGGTCTGCAGCAGGCCGTTGACATAGCCGCGCTCCCGTCCCGCGAACTCCTTCTCGCATTGCAGATTGAGCAGGGCCATGGTGCTGCGCAGCAGGTCGCCGTCATTGTTGGCTTGCGCCAGCCGGGCGATCAGTCCGATCAAGCCGTCGATGTCCTTGGAATAGGCCGCGAAGGCGTCCGGGGCGGCGATGCCGCGCTTTTCGACATCCGCGCGCAACTGTGCCAAGCCTTGCAGTTGGCTGTTCAGCGCGCCCAGCGTCTCTTTCAGCCGGCTGTCGCCCAGCTCGCCGCTGGCGGAGGCGAAGCCGGCCAGCGACTTGTCGCCGTTGGCGCGAGCCGCCTGCAATGGCGGAGGCAGCGCGGCGGCCTGCCCGCTGAGGAAGCCGTTGCTGAGGCCGCGCTCGGTCTGGAGGTCGTGTATCAGCTGGCTGGAGTCGCCGGCGATGGCGATCAGCCGGTCCGAACGCTGCAACTCGTTCAGGGTTTGCAGGCGGTCCAGCGACAGGATGCCGGCGAGGCCTACCAAGGCCAGGGAAAAAGGCAGCAGCAGCAATAGCAGCTTGCTGGCGATCGATAGCCTGGACAGCATGCGCTTCTCCCTTTTGGGGATGGTGGGATCCGAATGCCTTGAATGTGGGCATCGGATTTCACTATAGGCAAAGTCGCCGAGGAGGCTTGCGGGAGATGGGGATCGGATGAGGCCGTTTGCCGCGAAGCCGGCGGGGGGCCGAGGCGCGCGCGCCGTTTCGGCTTCAATATGTTGCTATCGGTTGGCCTTGTCGCTCGCCCCCTGGCTTTGGCGGGGGTGTGTCCGGCAAAGCCGGGCGACGCATGCAGGGCGGCTGATTTGTAAATTCTTGGTGACATAAACTTGCCCCAGGAATATGCTAAAAGGTTTCTTGATGGTTTTTGGCATGGCGAACGTCCTGGGGAGGCCGTTTGCGTGAAGGCGAATGACGGGAAGAGGCGGTCGCCTGTTTCCGGGGAACATAAAGAGGGTGGGCCGGGCGGGGTATATGGGGCCGGTGGCGCGTTGCGAACGACGCGGACCGGCGGCGCATGTATTCGGTTTGGGTGGTGGGCAAATGCACAAGATATTACAAATACTGTCGTGGCTGCCATTGGCGGCCTGTCTGGGCATGCCGGCGTTCGCCGCGGAGGCGGTGAGACCGTATCAGGGGCCGCTCAAGTGCGCGGCGTCGGAAATGGAGGACATGTGGCTGGACCAGCGTCTGGGCTGCCTGAAGTCCGGCAGCCGGTTCATAGTCAACGCCGCTGGAGCCGAGGGCGCGGTGCAGGACATGGCCTACGTGGTCAACGAAGCCATCTATGACAAGGATTTCTACCTGATCAACAACCGCAAGGTTCGTTATTTCCAGTCCTTCTTGTGCGTGCGCAACCATCCTAAGGGCGTGCGCTCGCTGTTTCTGTCCGGCGATCTGGCCAATGCGCTGGAGCTGAACAACCTGGGCCGCAAGCCGGCCGGCATCGGGCCGACTTCGGTGAACATCTCGGGGGGCGACAGGGCGGGCGGCGTCGCGACCACCTGCGATCCGGCCAAGCATCCGCTGATCGTCGATTACAGCAGCGGCAAGGTGGAGTCGGTCAATCCGCTGGCCCTGCAGACGCTGCACGTGTACGAGCTGCCGTACAACTGAGCCGGCCGTCTTTTGCGCGGCCTAGACTTCTCCGGGGCGCAGCCAGACCGATTTGAAGTCGAACCAGCCCATGCTGTTGAGGCGGAAGTCTTCGATCTGGCCCGGCCCCTTCAAGCGCAGCCAATTGTGGAACAGCGGCAGCATCCAGTGCCGCCTCACGGTCTGGGCGGCCAGGCTGTGCGCCTGCTCCTCGCCGCGGCGCCAGCCGCGCAGCCATTGTTCCAGCGGCAGCGCCGGTTCCAGGCAATGGCGCAGCAGCGGCGTGCCCAGCAGCCAGGCCGGCACCGCGTAGTCTATGTCGCAGCTGAAGTTGACCGTGCCCAGCCATAGATCGGCTTTTTCCCGGCCGAACTCCCAATCCTGATAACTGCATGTCCGGCACTGGACGGCGATGCCGTGCGGCGCCAGGCATTCGGCGATGGCGGCGGCGATCTGCCGGTATTCGGGGTGCTGCTCGTAATAGGCCAGCCGCAGCGCCGGGAGGCGCGGCGCCGGCGAGGGCGTCTCCGGCCGGCTGTGGTGCCAGCGCGGCAGCAGGCCGGCCGCGGCCACCCAGAACTGGCGGGCGGCGGGCGGGGTTTGCTGCATGATGGCCAGCGGCGTCAGCGCCTGGGCCAGCCATCGCCGGACGGCGTCGTCCCGCATCAGGGGCGAGCGGCCGTCGCACAGCAGGAAATAGACGCCGGTTTCCAGCGACATTTCGGTTTGCTCCTGCGCCGGCCGCGGATTGATTTCCACGGTCAGATCGCAGATGCCCTGAACGTCCAGCTCCAGTTGGTCTCCCAGCTTGGGCACCATCCAGATGTCCACCTGGTCCAGCAGCGCGCGGTGGCCGAAGTAGTCGTCGAAGGCTTGCAGCGACAGCCGGTGAGCATCGTTGATCGCCACCCGGTAAGGTCCGGTGCCGACGGGATGCGAGGCGAAGCCGGGGCGGGCGCCGTGGTCGGCCGGCAGTGCCAGCGCGGCAGGGTCGGCCAAGAGCCGGGGCAGCCGTAGGTCGGGCTCGGACAACTGGATGGCGATGCTGCGCGGCGATAGCCGGCGCATGCCCGTTAGATGGGAAAACAGGGGCTGGGTGCGCAAGCGTTCCAGGGTGGCGGCGATGTCGTCCAGGCTCAGCTCGCGGCCATCGTGCCAGCGTACCCGCGGCCGCAGGTGGAAATGCCACTCCCGCTCCGAATGCTGTTCCCAGTGATGGGCGAGATCGCCTTCTATTTCCCCTTTTTCCTCGTTTAGCCGGGTCAGTCCGTTGAAGATCTGGGACACCAGATGACGCTCGGAGCGCCTGAGCGGCGTGCCGGGCATCAGATTCGGCATGGGCCGGTAATAAGGCACGCCCAGCACCTGGCGGTCCTGGCTCCAGCGGTGGCCCAGGCGGGACAGCAGCAGCGGCGCCAGTTGCCTGGGATCGTCGTCCAGCAGCGCCACCGCCTGCTCCACCTTACCCTGTTCCAGCAGCGCTTCGGCTTGCCGCCGCTGCAGCTCTCCTACGCTGCGCAGGAAACGCAGGCCGGAACGGCTGCCGCGCCCGGAGCGGGCATCCCATTCCAGCCAGCCCAGCCCCTGCATCTGGACCAACAAACTGCGCATGTGGCGGCGGGTGCAGCACAGCAGGTCGGCCAGCTGCTGCAGGGAGGCCTCGCCATCCTGGCCGGCGAAGCCCTGGCGCAGGCGGCTGTATTGTTGCAACAGGCGGTTATGGCTCATAAAGGGGAAATTTGTAGGAAAAAGTCAGCAATTTTTTGTTCATGTTATCAGCGCGACAATGCGGCATCCAGTACGAGGAGTCCAAAATGGAGCCCAAATCATTGTCGCGTTTTTTACATGATTATCTGAGCGGACAGCGCCCGTTGTTCGGCATTGATCCTCAAGAGGCCTTGAGCCGCCTGAATGAGGTGATGCAATGGGACGACGAAAAAAAAGACGGCCGGGATGAGCCGGCCGCAAGCGGAGGAACAAGGGATTGGGTCGGGTCCGCGCGGACGCGGACCCAGGGCGATCAGCGCAGATAAGGCAGGTAGGGCGCTTCGTCGCGGATGGCGTAGGTTTTGCCGTTCAGGCCCACCGTGTAGTGGCTGGGGCCCGAGATCGGCAGGTAATACACCACGTCCAGCGTCACGCTTTGCCCGGCGCCCAGGCTCTGCCAGCTGGGCAGCTTCACCGACACGCGGTTGAAGTCGCCCTTCAGGCCGCCGACGTTGCTGCCGCTGTGGCCGGCGCTGATCACCTTGAGCCCGAAGCCGGACTGGTCGGCGATATTGGCCGGCGCCGAGGTCGGCACGTCGAACTGGAACTCGGTGCCGCCGGGCAGCGTGGTTTGCGAGCGGTTGACGATGGTCAGCTTGGGGTTGATCGGATAGTTCTGATCGCCCAGCTTGAAGCCGCCCAGGCTGAAGCCCACGTCTATCGCCGCGGTCGGCGCCGGCGCGGCGTCGGCGCGGCGGGCGCTGACCTTGGGCGGCTGGCTGAAGGTGTTGTACAGCAGCGAGGTCAGCGTGGTGCCGATGAAGTACTCGCCCTGGCCGTTGTTGCGCTGGGCTTTCCAGTCATAGTCGCCGGCCAGTTCCCAGAACATCACGCCGCCGACGTTGTTGGCGTCTATCCAGGCGGCCTTCTGCGCGATCGACTGCTCGTCCTCGGTGGACAGGAACACCTTCTTGCCGGCGTTCCACAGCCACGGCGCGGCCAGCGCGCTGTTGTAGCTGCGCTGGTAGCTGCCGGAGAGCTGGTTGATCGGCAGCGTGGTGTCGATGCCGTAGGAGGCGAGGTAGCTGCCGGCCAGGCCTTTCTCCAGGTTCTTGGCGTGCCACATCGGGTTGGAGCCGCCCGGGATCTCCTTGCCGCTGTCGTCCAGGTCGTGCCAGATGTTGTCGATGCCCACCGCGCCGTCGCCGCATTCGGTCAGGCCGGTCGGGCAGTTGCTGTCCACCGAGCTGCCCCACAGGCCGTTGCTGCCGCCGGTGACGTTTTTCCAGCCGCGGGTGTAGTAGGGCACGCCCATATTGACGCGCGAGGCCGGCAGGCCGCCGCGGTAGTAGTGGTAGGCCCAGTCGGTGTTCAGGTAGCCGATATTGCCGTACTGCGGCGTGCTGTACACGTTCCAGAACGCCAGTTCGGCATCCTTGCCGTCATCGTACAGCGCGGCGTTGGGGCCGACGAAGCGGTTCCACGCGCCGTGCAGGTCATACGACATCACGTTGACGAAGTCCAGATACTTCAAGCCCTGGAAGGTCTCCATGCCGCGCAGCAGGTAGCCGGAAGCCGGCACCGCGGCGGTGATCTGGTAGTAGCGGCCGTCCTGGGCGGCGGCGCGGTCCAGCCGGTCGCGCAGCGTCTGCAGCAGCGCCACGTAGCCCTTGGTCAGCGAGCCCAGGCGGGCGTTGGAGAAGCTCCAGTCCAGCGGATTGCCGGCGTTGTTCATCGAGGTCGGGTATTCGAAATCGATGTCGACGCCGTCGAAGCCGTACTTGCGCAGGAAGGCGACCGCGGAGTCGGAGAAGGCGTTGATGCCGGCCTGGTTGACGGTGCCGTCGGCGTTGACGGTCATGCTGTAGAAGCCGCCGCTGGCCACGCGCTTGCCGCTGGCGTCGAAGTAGCCGCCGGTTTCGGCCCAGCCGCCCACCGAAATCAGCGTCTTCACGCCAGGATACTTGCGCTTGTACTGGGTCAGCAGGTTGAAGTGGCCCTTGTACGGCAGGCTGGCGTCCATCTCGGCGCCGGCCACGCCCGGCCAGGTCATGTCGGTGGCCGGGTTGCCCGGCGCGGCGTCATTGACCGACAGCTTGTTGTCGCCGTCGACATGGGCGAAGGCGTAGTTGATGTGGGTGAGCTTGTTCCAGGGGATGTCGCTGGCCAGATAGGCCGGGCTGCCGTCCTTGCCGGTGCGCCAGCTGGTGAAGTAGCCGATGATGCGGCGGCGGCTGCCGTTGGCCAGCTGTTCCGAGCCGCCTTGCTTGTAAACCGCGCAGTAGGGAACGTCCACGCCCTGGGTCTGCGCCAGCGCCTCGGGCCGGCACAGCGCGTTGCCGGTGGGAGCGGGCACCTGCACCAGCGGCGGATCGACCGGCGGCGGATTGCCGCCGCCGCACTGGCCGATCAGCTGCCAGGGGCTGGCGTCGCCGGCTGACGGCGTATTGCCCTGGGTCCACCACTTGGCTTGCCAGGTCTGGTTCTGGTAGCTGACGCGCTGGCCGCCGGTGTAGACGGTCGTGGCGTTCCAGGCAGGGTCGGCGCAACTGCTGTCTGCGGTCTTGAGCAGATAGGAGGAATGCGCCGCGGGGAACGGGGCGCCGGATGGCACGGTGCCGGCCACCAGCGCGACGCCGCCTATGGCGCCGGCCGCCAGGCCGCTTTTCACAAGCATCAGGGTCTTGCTCACTCGGTATCTCCCTATTGTGATTGGGTGCGAAACAAGCGCTTTGAGTTGTATTGAAGTGGTATTGCAAATTGGAATGTAGCGACTAGGATGAAAAATGACCCTGTACTTTTTTACAGGTCGATCTTGTAATTAATAACTTTCAGATTGAATTGGCTTTATTAATCAATCTCGGTTATTAGAGGAAAAGCACTAAATGACATTGTCTTTGAGTGGGATGGGTAAAGGCCTGTGGGGCGAGATTCTGCAAGCCTTGAGGTTCTGGCTGGGGATGGGGAGAGAGGGAGGCCGGGCGTGTTGGCGCCGGCCTTGGTTTCAAGGCCGGCTGGTCATCAGGTCAGTGGGTCTGTCCTGAAAGTGTTGCATACCAGATACATACCAGATGTCAGGGATGGGGCGATGGCGCGCGATGGTGAGGCGCGGGCAGCAGGCCCTGGCTGAGCAGATGCCAGGCCAGCCACAGCAGCACCAGCGCGCCTAGCACTGCGGCGAGGCCGACCAGCAGCTTGAGCGCGGGACTGAGGCGGGCGTCGTTCCGCTCGCCGCTTGGCGGCGGCTCGGCCGGGACCGGCATCGAGGGCGGAAGCGTTTCCGCAGTGATGGCGGTCACGGCCGGTGTGGAGTCAGGATGGGCTACCTGCGTCTCGGCGGGCGTCTGGGCCGAGATGGTTGCGGGGAGGCCGGCAAGGGTTCCGGCATCGCCCAGGCTGGCCAGCTTGCGGGCCAGGGGAGCGAACAGCGGCAGGGGAGGCGGCGCGGCGGGCAGTTTGGCCCGCTGTTCGCGGACGATGCGGCTTTGCAGCAGCACGAAGCCGGCGCCCATAAGCGGCGCCACGACCAGCAGCGCCGGCGCCTGGCTGGCCACCCAGTCGCCCCACAGCGCGTCGCTGGCGGCCAGACCGCCGGCCAGCCAGCCGAGCACGGCGGCGCCGGCCGGGATCAGCAGCGGGTAGTCGTCCATCAGCTTGGAGAGCAGCAGGCTGCCGTACATCAGCAAGGGCACGCTGAGCACCAGGCCCAGCAACAGAAATAGCACGTTGCCCTGGGCCGCGGCGGCCAGCGCCACCACATTGTCCAGGCTCAGCGCCAGGTCGGCCCCCACCACCAGCATCACCGCGTTCCATAACTGCTGGCTGTGGCCGGCTTGTTCCGCCAGGGCCTCGCCGCCGTCTTCGTCTCCGCCCAGCAGCAGCTGGATGGCGATGGCCAGCAGGATGACGGCGCCGATCAGCTTCAGCATCGGCACCCGCAGCAGCGCGCCGGTGGCGGCCGCCAGCAGCAGGCGCAGGACGATGGCGAAGCCGGTGCCCCACAGCACGGCGCGGCGGCGCAGCGCCTCGGGCAGCGAGCGGCAGGCCAACGCGATCACCAGCGCGTTGTCGCCGCTGAGGATCAGGTCCAGGAAGGAGACCTGGAAGGTCATGCTCAGCGAGTGGGTGAGGCTGTCGGGTTCCATACCGTATTCCTTGAGGGGCGGGCCTCAGCCCAGGCTGCCGACGATGCCGGCGTAGAGGCTGAAGCCGGCGAGCAGCAGCAATAGCGGCGCCAGCGCCATCCGGTAGCGGCGGCTGGGCGCCAGCGGCGCGGGCAGCTCGCGGCAGGCCAGCCAGTACAGCCCGGCCAGCATGACGGGCAGCAGCAGCGCGTTGGCCACCGAGGTGACGATGGACAGCTTGACCAGGTTGACGCCGGAGGCCACCAGCGCGCCGGCGCCGGCCAGCATCGCGGCGAAGCCGCCGTAGAACCAGGGCGCGTCCAGCGGATGTTTTTCCAGCGAGTCGCGGCGTCCGGCCAGCTCGCCCAGCGTCCAGGCGCTGGTGAGACAGACCACGATGGCGGCGACCAGCGCGCCGCCGCCCAGCGCCAGCGCGAACAGCAGGCGGCCGCCGGTGGGGCCGAGCAGGCGGGTGAAGCCGCCTGCGATCTCGGGGATGCTGTCCAGGCTCTGGCCGCCCGCGCCGTTGCCGAAGGCCGCGGCGGCGGCGATCAGGATGCCGGCGGTGATGATCTGGCACAGAATGGCCCCCAGCAGCGTGTCCATCCGCGCCGGCTTCAGGTCGTCCAGCGTCAGTCCCTTGTCCAGCAGCGCCGACTGCTGGTAGCTGAGCGTCCACGGCATCACGCAGGTGCCGATGTTGGCGGCGGCCAGCAGCAGGAAGTCGTGGTTGCCCAGCGGCAGGCTGGACAGCTGCGCCGCCATCTGGCCCGGATCGGGGTGGGCCAGCCAGGCTTCGGCCAGAAAGGCCAGTTCGAACACGCCTAGGCAGATGGCGATGCGCTCCACCGAGCGGTAGCTGCCGCTGCACACCATGGCCAGGATCAGCGCGCACAGCAGGCTTATCGTCTGCCAGGCCGGGATGCCGAACAGCTGGCCGATGCCGGCCAGACCCGCCAGCTGGGTCGCCAGCGCGCCAAGGCAGCTCAGCAGCAGCACGGCGGCGGAGGCCAGCTCGGCGCGGCGGCCCCAGCGGCGGCGGACCAGCTCGCCATAACTTTTGCCGGTGCCCAGCGCCAGCCGTATCGTCAGCTCCTGCGCCAGATACAGGAAGGGAATCAGCACGAACAGCAGCGGCAGCATGCGGTAGCCCCAGTGCGCGCCGCTCTGGGCGGCGGCGATCACGCTGCCGGTTTCGGTGTCGGCCAGCATCACCACCAGGCCGGGGCCGAGCGCGGCCAGCAGATGGCGCAGCCGGCGCAGCGTGGAGGCTTGCAGCGGCATGTCGGCTCCGTTCATGGCTTGCCGCCCGCGGGGCCGGTTTTCAGGTCATGCAGCAGCGCGGAGTCGGGCGACAGCACCAGCGTCGGCGCGGAGTCGGCCAGCGACTGGCGATAGGTCTGCAGCGAGCGGTAGAACTTGTAGAACTTCGGGTCCTTGCTGAAGGCCTGGGCCAGGGTGCGGCCGGCGTCGGCGTCGGCCTCGCCGTGGATGATGGCGCTTTGCCGCTGCGCTTCGGACAGGATCACGGTGCGGTCGCGGTCAGCCTTGGCCTGGATCTGCTGCGCCCATTCCACGCCCTGGGCGCGCAATTCCTTCGCCTCCTGCTGGCGGGCCGATTTCATGCGGTCGTATATGGCCTGGCTGGTTTCCAGGGGCAGGTCGGCGCGGTGCAGTTGCACTTCTGTCACTTCCAGCCCCATCGGCCGGGCGCGTTCCGCCACTTCCTGCTGGATGCGTTCGACAATGCTGCGGCGGCGCGGCGACAGCAGGTCGGTCAGCGGCGCCTTGCCCAGCTCGCGCCGCAGCGAGGTGCTGACCAGTTGCGTCAGCTGCGCGCGGGCTTGCTCCTCGGTGCGCAGCGCCTGGTAGAAGCGCAGGGTGTCGGCGATGCGATAGCGGGTATAGGTTTCCACTTCCAGCCGCTTCTCGTCGCCCAGAATGATCTGCTCCGGCGGCGGAGCCAGCATCTGCAGGCGGGTATCGTAATACTGCACGCTATCAATCAGCGGCAGCTTGAATTTCAGCCCCGGCTCGCCGTCCACGTTGACCGGCGCGCCCAGGCGCACCACCAGCGCCTTCTGTCCCTCGTTCAGCGTGTATTGGGCCGACAGCGCCAGCCAGACGGCCGCCAGGCCCGCCGCCCAGCCGATTCCGCGCCATTGCTTGTCCATCAGCGGTTCTCCTTGCCGGCCTTGGGCTTGTCTTGCAGCTGCAGCAACGGCAGCACGCCGGCGCCGCTCTTGCCTGAGCCGTCTATCACCACCTTGCTGGCCTTCTTCAGCATGTCGTCCATGCTTTCCAGGTATAGCCGCCACGCGGTGACGTCCTTGGCCTGGGCGTAGGTCTGGTACACCGAGTCGAAGCGCTTGGCCTCGCCCTGGGCCAGGTTGACCACTTGGCTGCGATAGGCTTCGGCCTCCTGGCGGATGCGCTCGGCCTCGCCGCGCGCCTTGGGCAGGATGTCGTTGCTGTAGGCCTGTGCTTCGTTGCGCGCGCGCTCCTGGTCGGCGCGGGCGCGCTGCACGTCGTTGAAGGCGTCGATCACCGCCGCCGGCGGGTCCACCCGCTGCAGCTGCACCTGGGTGATCAGGATGCCGGCCTGCTGGGCGTCCAGCCGCTGCTGGATCAGGCCGCGGGCCTCTTCGGCCACCTGCTGGCGGCGGTTGGACATGACGGCCTGGATGGGCGTGCGCGAGATCACCTCGCGCAGCGCGCCTTCGGCGGTGATGCGCAGCGCCTCTTCCGGCTTGTTGGCTCGGAACAGGAACTGGCCGGCGTCCTTGATGCGCCAGAACACCGCGCAGTCGGCCTCGACGATGTTCTCGTCGCCGGTCAGCATCTGCTTCTCGCGCGGGTCGGCGGCGTCGGGCGGGCCGCTTTCGTACAGGTTGGCCAGCTTCAGCTGCTTGATCTGAGTGACTTTGGGCAGCTGGATGGTTTCCACTGGCCAGGGCAGGTGGTAGTGCAGGCCGGCCGAGGTGGTGTCGGTCCAGCGGCCGAAGCGCTGAACCACGCCTTGTTCGTCGGGCTCCACGCGGTAGACGCCGGAGGCCAGCCAGAGGATGGCGACGATGCCGGCGAGCAGCGCCAAGCCCTTGCCGCGCATGCCCAGCAGTTCCAGCGTGTAGTCCAGCCGCTGCCGCAGCGCGGCCAGGGCGGAGGGGAGGGGTGGTGTCGGGAGACGGGGGTCGGGCATGTCGGGCTTGTCCTGATTTTAACCATGCTTGCTGTCGGGTTTAACGCGGCAAATGCCGAAAGGATGACAAGGAGCGCAGATTTAGGGATACGGCAATGCCTGAGACAGATCAAATGAAACCGGGCGCACGGGCGTTAGCATGAAGTCATGGCCGGCGGCGCCGGCCCCACCCACCGCGAAGGAGATGGCCGATGTTTCCCGAATACCGCGAACTGATCACCCGATTGAAAACCGAGGACACGCATTTCGCCCGCCTGTTCGACAAGCATAATCAGCTGGACCAGCAGATCAAGAACATGGAAGAGCGCATCCTGTCCGCGACGCATGAAGAGATCGAAACGCTGAAGAAGGAAAAACTGAAGCTGAAGGATGAGCTTTACACGTTGCTGAAGGCTCGCGCCTCCTGATTCGCAGGCGAGGCGGAGGTTCGAAAGCCGGCCGTTTGCGCCGGCTTTGCGATTTCCGGCCTGCAAATCGGCAGAGTTGAGACTAATACTAATAAAACAACTCTATGCCCCGGGGAAGGTTTCCATGCATTTCGACGAGATCCAAAGCAAGCATTTCGTTACCCTCAGCCGCACGCCGCTGCCGCATACGCTGATCGAGCAGGCGCTGGTCGCGATGGGAGGAGGCGGGAACGATGGCATGAATTTCCGCAAGCAGGCGCTGGCCGCCGCCGGCTGGAGCCATGACGGCCTGGTGCCGTTCGCCAAACATCCGGAAAAAGCCGCCGAGGCGTTCAACCGCCTGCGGGAGGCGATGGCGGGAGCTGATTCGGCCGACGCCTTGCTGAAGGCGCTCGGCGCCGAGTAAGCGCCGCCGGTTTTTCGCCAACGCCCCGAGCGGATGCCGCCGGGGCGTTTTCGCGCGCGGCGTCAGTCGTCGCGATAACGGCGGCGGATGGCTTGCAGCCGCCCGTCGGCGCGCACCCGCTCCAGCGCGGCCTGCAGCCGGGCGGTCTGTTCCGGCGGCGTCTGCGGATTCAGGGCGAACCAGTACTGCAGCTTGCCGTCCAGCAGCCAGACGGGGGAAACGTTCTTTTCCGGCAGCCGCTGCTGGCGCATCTGCCAGGCCATCGCCCAGTCCAGCATGGCCACCAGGTCCACCCGCTTCAGCAGCAGTTTTTTCAGATTGACGGCGTCGCTCTGGCCCAGGTCCAGGTTCTGGCCGCTTTGCAGTCCCAGCGCGTGCAACTGGTTGGCGGAGGCCGAGCCCGCCAGCACGCCGTTGCGGTAGCGCACCAGGTCGCTGGCGGCATCGACGCGGATATCGGCGCGTTTGTCGAGGCGGTACATGTAGATGCGGCGCGAGCCGATGGGACCCACCCATTGGAACTGGGCCTCGCGCTCCGGCGTGCGCACCACGGTATAGAGCAGGCCGCCCGGGGTATCCCTGGCCTTGGCGTAGGCGCGCAGCCAGGGCAGCACCTCGATCGTCAGATTCAGCCCAGCCTCGCGCGCCACCAGTTGCAGCACCTCGGTGGAGTAACCCTTCACGCTGCCGTTGTCCAGGTAGTTCAGCGGCGGAACGTCTTCGGTATAGGCATGGAGCTCCGCGGCCGGCGCGCAGCCGAACCAGCAGGCCGCCATCAGCGCCAGCATGCTTCTCATCACGGTCCACTCCATCCGGCTTGTCGTCGCCATTGTTTACATCAGCATAGGCCAAGAAGATTACCATTTGGTGTGGCCGGAAAATGTCCCGATGCCGCGCCGGCGCGCCTGGCCTCCGGCGGGACTGGATGGCCTGAGAAGGTCAGCGGCGGCGGAAGCTGATCAGCAGCACGTCGCGGCTGCCGTCGCGGGATGGATCCAGCTGGCTGACCGGGGTGACGCCGTGCAGCACGCGCTCGTCGTTGACCAGCGCGATGTCCAGCGGATCGGTCAGCGTGAACGAGGTAAGCGGCTGTTTTTCCAGGTTGAACAGCTCGGTGGCGCCGTTCACCAGATTGTGGCGCTTGACCATCATCATCATCAGGAAGTGCACGCCGTCGCGGTGGACGCCTTCCGGCGTCGGCCAGCCGGGCTGGCGGTTACGCGTTTCGATGCGGAATTGGTGCGCTTCGATATGCCACGGCGTATACGGCGACAATTGGCCGAAGACGGCGCAGCCCAGGCTCAGAGCGGCCTGCATGGTGGCGCCGTGCAGGATCTCGTTGCGTATCGGCTCGAAATGGCGCGGCACGCCGCCATTGAGCGGGTTGTACAGCTTGCTCTGGTAATGCGGGCGGTGGGCTTCGGCGCGCGCGGCGCGCGCGGACGGCTCGGCGCTGAGCGTCGCGTGCAGCCGTTTGCGGTAGCGCCCGCCATCCGCCATGAACTTGTCCTGCTGCAGATGGTTCCAACTGTCCTGAAAGGCTGCCCAGTCAGCCAATGCGCCCGGAAAGCGTTGCAGTAGGGGACGGCTTTGCTCCGCCGGCAGCAGGCAGAAGTCCTGCAGCGCCAAGCGCTGGCAGATCTGCTCCAACTGCGGTTCGGGGTGGGGCGGGGTTTGAGGGTGGTGGGCGGCGAGTGCCGAGCTCATGGTCTCTCCAATGGTTCTTGTGTTTGTAGTCTGAATTCTGCTGTAACTGAATCGAAAAGAGAAATATTTTATGCAATATGAATTTAATCTGCGGCAATGCCCGCCAGATAGTTTGGGGGGCGCGTGTTGCGCGCATTCGACACGGGAGGGTATTCATTGATGACGAGCTTGCTTCGCCGTTTCATTCTGGCGCGCATGGTGCTGGCGCGGCCCAGGCTGGCCTGGTCGGCGCTGTTCGGCCTGCTGGCGATCGTGGCCTTGCCGCATGTCGTGGCGATGCACGACGTCACGCGCTACATCATCGGCTGGAACGCCGGCGCCTGGCTGTACTTGGCGCTGGTCGGCTGGATGATGTTCGGGACCGGGCGCAAGCCGATACGGCACTGGGCCAGGGTGGAGGACGAGGGGCAGTGGCTGGTGTTGCTGCTGGTATGCCTGGCGGCGGCGGCCAGCCTGTCGGCCATCGTGATGGAACTGGCCGTGGTGAAGGACATGCATGGCTGGCCGCGCGCCGCCCATATCGCGCTGGCGGTGCTGACGCTGCTGTCGTCGTGGGCGTTCACCCATGTGATGTTCGCGCTGCACTACGCGCGCGGTTTCTACGCCAGGGAGGCGCATGGCCTGCCGGGAGGGTTGGAGTTTCCCGGCACCCGGCAGCCGGATTATCAGGACTTCCTGTATTTCGCCTTCATCATCGGCACCTCGGGCCAGACCGCCGACGTCAGCTTCACCGACGGCAGCCAGCGCCGCACCGGCACCGTGCACTGCGTGCTGGCCTTTTTCTTCAACGCCACCGTGCTGGCCTTGATGATCAACATCGCAGCCGGCTTGATCTGAGCGGCTGGCCGACAATGCGAAACGCCACCGCTCGCGGTGGCGTTTTTTTATCCGAAGGCGAGGCTCAGGCGACCGGCGGCTCGGTGTCCTGGAAGGACTGGCGGGCATGCAGCCGTTGCAGCAGCGCGTCCAGATTGGGGTGAGCTGCGCGCCAGTCGATTTCCGGCGCGCGGAAGTCCAGGTAGCCCAGGCAGCAGCCGACGGCGATGTCGGCCAGGCTGTAGCCGTGGCTGGTGCACCATGGCTTTTCGCCCAGGTCCTCCGACAGCGTGGCCAGGCCGCGCAATATCTTGCCGCGCTGGCGCTCCACCACTTCCTCCATCTGCTTCTCTGGCGGACGGCGGCGCTCCAGCACGATGGCTACCATCGCGTCGATGATGCCATCGGCCAGCGCTTCCCAGCGGCGGGCGCCGATCAGCTGGCGGTTGTCCTGCGGCAGCAGGCGCGATACCGGCGAGCTGTTTTCCAGGTATTCGACGATCACGCGGGAGTCGTACAAGGTGGAGCCGTCGTCCAGCTCAAGCACCGGCACCTTGCCCAGCGGGTTGTACTCGGTGACGCGGGTATCCGCGTTCCAGGGCACGTCCTCCTCCAGCGGGCAGTCGATTTTCTTTTCAGCCAGCACGATGCGCACCTTGCGGGCATAGGGGCTGGTCAAAGAGGCGATCAGTTTCATGTTAGGAGCGATGGCGAGGGATCGGAAGATGACGCCGGCCCCGAGACGGGGCCGGCGAGCGCAGTGCTTACTTTAGCGCAAGCGGGCGGGGGCTGAAAGCCTTACTTGAGTTCAACCTTGCCGCTGACTTGCAGTTGCAGCTGGGTCTGGCCCGGCTGCAGGTCGGGCTGGCTGACGTTGGACTCGGCCCCCGCCATCGCCGCCTTCATCATCATGACAGGCGGCCGGAAGCCGTGGTTCTGCTGGCCGATGTCCAGCTGCTGGATGTTTACCGTGTTCTTGCCCAGCGCGCGCGCGGCCACTTCCGCCTGATTCTTCAGATTGGAGATGGCCTCGGGAATCATGCTTTGCTCGGCCTTGCGGCGGGCCTCGTCGGAGACGCCGAACTGCACGCCTTCCAGCAGCATGGTCTGCTGCAGCTTGGAGATCAGCTCAGCGGCCTGGGCGAAGTCCTTGCTCTTCAGCTGGATTTCGGAACGGCCTTGCCAGCCGGTGATCTTGCCGTTCTTGTCGTAGCTGGGCCAGGTGCTGTAGCTGCCGCTGGACAGCTGCACGTCCTTGTAGCCGCGGCCGATGGCCATGCCGTTGGCGGTGGCCTTGTTCAGCCTATCGGCCAGCACCGCGGCCTGGTTGTTGCTTTGTTGCACATACAGGGTGGCGCTGATCTGGTCGTTGGCGACATCGCGCTGGGCGCTGGCCGACAGATTGAGCTGAACGCCGTCGGCGGCGGAGGCCAGCGGCGCCGCGCCGGCCAGCATGAAGCACAGCAGCATGGGCTTGATTCGGTTTTTTCTCATTTCGGCTCCTTGGCTGAATGTGAGGGAAGTAGACTCCGCTTCGATCGGCTTGGCAAGCGCAGGTTCCGTGCCTGCGGATGCCGCCGCCGTGGGCAAAAATGCCAAAAGGCCCCGGAAGGGGCCGTTCGGATAGCCGGATAGCCGATCAGGCGATGTACTCGTAGCCCGGCAGCGTCAGGAACTCGACGAAATCGTCCGAGGTGGTCAACAGGTCGAACATTTTGGCCGCGTCTTCGTATTGCCGGGTCCAGCGCGCGCCGTATTCGGCTTGCAGCTTGGCCACTTCGCGGGCCTGCAGCTCGCGGAACAGCTCAACCGTCACCTTGCGGCCGTCGTCCAGCACGCCCTTGGGCGAGCGTATCCATTGCCAGATCTGCGAACGCGAAATCTCGGCGGTGGCGGCGTCTTCCATCAGGTTGTGGATGGGCACGCAGCCGTTGCCGGAAATCCAGGAACCCAGGTATTGGATGCCGACGTTGATGTTCATGGCGAGACCCGCTTCGGTGATCGGCGCTTCCGGCTGGAAGTTCAGCAGGTCGGCGGCGGAAACCTGCACGTCCGGGCGCTGCTTGGCGATCTGGTTCGGCGCGTCGCCCAGCGCCGCGGTGAACGCCGCGTCGGCGATCGGCACCAGGCCCGGGTGGGCCACCCAGCCGCCGTCGTAGCCGTCGGTGGCGTCGCGGTCCTTGTCGGCCTTGACGCCGGCCAGCGCCTTCTCGTTGGCGGCCGCGTCGTTCTTGATCGGAATCAGCGCCGCCATGCCGCCGATGGCCGGCGCGTCGCGGTGGTGGCAGGTTTTCAGCAGCAGCAGCGCGTAGGCGCGCATGAAGGGCACGGTCATCGTGATCAGCGCGCGGTTGGCCAGGCAGAAGTCGCGGTTCTGCTTGAACTTCTTGATGCAGCTGAAGATGTAGTCCCAGCGGCCGGCGTTGAGGCCGGCGGAGTGCTCGCGCAGCTCGTAGAGGATTTCGTCCATCTCGAAGGCGGCGAGGATGGTCTCGATCAGCACCGTGGCCTTGATCGTGCCCTGCGGGACGTTCAGCTCGCTCTGGGCGAACGCGAAGACATCGTTCCACAGGCGCGCTTCCAGATGGCTTTCCATCTTGGGCAGGTAGTAATAGGTGGCGCTGCCGTTTTCGCGCAGGTAATGGATGTTGTGGAAGAACGACAGGCCGAAGTCGAACAGGCTGCCGGACACGATCTCGCCGTCCACCTTGACGTGCTTTTCCATCAGGTGCCAGCCGCGCGGGCGCAGCAGCAGGGTGGCGACGGCGTCGTTCAGCTGGTATTGCTTGCCTTCCGGGCTCTGGAAGGAAATGGTCTTGCGGTAGGCGTCGCGGACATTGATCTGGCCGGCGATCTGGTTGTCCCAGCTCGGGCAGTTGGAGTCCTCGAAGTCGGCCATGAAGCTCTTGGCGCCGGAATTCAGCGCGTTGATCATCATCTTGCGCTCCACCGGGCCGGTGATTTCCACGCGGCGGTCCAGCAGGTCCTGCGGCAGCGGCGCGATTTTCCAGTTGCTTGCGCGCACGGCGGCGGTTTCCGGCAGGAAGTCCGGCAGCTTGCCGGCGTCCAGCTCGGCCTGGCGCGCGGCGCGGGCGGCGATGCGCTCGCGCCGGGTCGGCTCGAAGCGGCGGTGCAGCTTGGCGACGAAGGCCAGCGCCTCGGGAGTGAGGATTTCGGCGTAGGCCGGAGTGATGTCGGCGAGAACTTCCACGCCCTGCGGGAGATTGACTGCCATGCGCGCGCTCCTTGATGGGGGAAATGACATGATGATGCTGCAATGCAATGTTTGACAGTCTATTCGCCATCCAAGTAAAAAGAAATGGCATGAAAAACATAACATTTTTTACTTTTAGGTAGCTAATGAGCGAGCTGAAGCAGCTGGAGACCTTTGTCGCGGTGGTGGGGCTGGGCAGCCTGTCGGCCGCGGCGCGGCAGCTGGGCGTGGTGCCGGCCATGGTGGGCCGGCGCCTGGACGCGCTGGAGGAACGGCTGGGCGTGCGCCTGTTGGCGCGCACCACCCGCAGCGTCACGCCGACGCAGGAAGGCGAAGCGTTTTACGAGGACTGCCAGCGGATACTGGCCGATCTGACAGAGGCCGAGGCGGCGGTGGCGTCCGGCAGCGGCAGGGCGCGCGGCCATCTGCGCTTGTCCGCGCCGGCCGGCTTCGGCCGCCGCCACGTGGCGCCGCATGTCGCCGCCTTCCAGCGCCTGCATCCTGAGGTGAAGGTGACGCTGGACCTGTCCGACCGGCTGGTGGACCTGCAGCGCGACCGCGTCGACTGCGCGATCCGCATCTCCGACCTGTCCGATTCCGGCCTGGTGGCGATCCGGCTGGCGGAAAACCATCGCGTGGTGGTGGCATCGCCCGCTTATCTGGCCATCCGCGGCGCGCCGCGGGCGCTGGAGGATCTACAGCATCACCAATGCCTGTCGCTGGGGGAAAGCCAGAGCCGCGGCTGGAGTTTCGTGGTGGACGGCAAGCCGGTGAACCTAAAGGTGTCCGGCGCGCTGGAGTGCAACGACGGCGCGGTGCTGCACGATTGGGCGCTGCAAGGCTTGGGCCTGGCCTGGCGCTCCTTGTGGGAGGTGAAGGACGACGTGTCCGCAGGCAGGCTGCTCACGGTGCTGGACGATTGCGCGTCGCCCGATTACCCGGTGTACGCGGTGGTGCCGCAGAGGCGCTTGTTGCCGGCGCGGGTGAGGCTGTTCATCGAACACTTGCGCGCCGCCTACGCCGCGCCGGGCTATTGGGATTGACGGCGGTTTGCCGCGCCGGCCGCGGCTTGCTAAGGTAGGGCCTCGCCGCGCAGGGGCCGCGCGCACAAGAAGACAAACAACGTGAACAAATACCATCAGATCTATTCCGACATCGTCGCCGACATCGACAACCGGCGCTACGCCCAGGGCGAGCGCATCCCATCCGAATCCGAGCTGATGCACAGCTACGACGCCAGCCGCGGCACCGTGCGCAAGGCGGTGGACATGCTGCAGGAGCGCGGCTACGTGCAGAAAATCCACGGCAAGGGCATGTTCGTGCTCAAGCCGGGCAATATCGAATTCCAGCTCAGCGGCATCGTCAGCTTCCAGGAAATGAACGAGCGCATGGGGCGCAAGGTGGTGTCGCAAGTGGCGGAGCTGGCGGAACAGCCGGCCGATGCGCCACTGGCCAAGGCCACCGGCCTGGCCGAGGGCACCGGCATGGTCAAGATCAAGCGGGTGCGGAATATCGACGGCGAGAACGTGATCCTGGACATCAACCACTTCGTCGCCGGCCTGGTGCCCGGCTTGAACGCGGATATCGCCGCCGGCTCCATCTACCGCTACATCGAGCAGGATTTGGGGCTGACCATCAGCTACGCCCAGCGCATCATCGAGGCCCAGCCCTGCAACGACGACGACCGCCGCTACCTGGACCTGAACGGCATGGATCACGTGATCGTGGTCAAAAACCTGACCCACCTCTACGACGGCCGGCTATTCGAATACACTGAATCGCGTCACCGACTGGATAAGTTTTATTTCACGGATATTGCGAGGCGGTAGTCTTTTCCATCAGGGCTTGCGCAATTGGAGTCATCGTGGCGTAAGCCCAAGTAGCCGGGATCACACATCATCATTCTAAGTCGCAGCCTTGCTTTGTGATCCGCTTTGCAATCAAGTGAACCGTTTTCGGCTATGTATGACGCCTGAGAAATAGTCACTACCGAAACTGCAAGTACCACTCGCATGGCTTTACCTAACGTTTGGAATGAGAAGCGAGCAGCAGCAGGCGAAGCCTGATCTAGTGTTTGGATTCATCGGCCTGTGCTGCTTTTTTCACAGGTCAGATGGGATGATTGGTTAGCTCATGGGTCATATTGATGTACTTGCGTTCACAAGAACTTGCTGTGCAAGATACTGAACAAGCTCAATATCAAAGTGAAGCTGCTCCGCTTTTTTCGAAAATGGGAGCAAGAGCTCGAAATCGCCGGTGCGCGCATCTGTTTTTGTGTGAACGATCTTGCATCGAATCTCGTAGATTCTTTCGGCAACATCATTTCGGAGGTCGACGTTGGTAGCAGCGAGAGGCAATCTGTGATCGGTAAGCCCTTTGGCTTTAGACGAAAGAAAATCCACTCGCTGAGGATCGCTCATAAGGAAGTCTCTTAATGCGTCAGGATCGATGCATTCTGAAAGAGTTGCCTTGAGCTGAGACCGCTCGTCCCCAACAGCTCCACTTCGAGTGATTTGGATAGCAGATAGTACCCGTCCAATATCGGCATCGCGGTCTCCACGAAAGGTGGGATCCTTGAGAATGCCCTTTAGTCGACGCCGTGCCTCAGCTTGTGAATATGTAGGGTAGTAGAACTCTATTACTTGGTAGTAGGCAAGAAACTGGAGTAACGGCATACCAACGGCACTTCTGGCATACCAGTATAGAGAAACCGGTGCAGAGTCGTATTCGGTACTGGGATACTTGAGTTCAAGCTGAGTATTGCGTTTCTTTTTTCTTGGCCTGACGCGTAAACTATTTCTATCACGGGCCAAAGAGAGAGGAACATCCGTTAGCAAGTCGATCTGGAAGAAGAGTGCATCAGAAAATTTTTTCAGGATTGTTTCGGCTTGATCGTGCTGACTCACGCCTTCTCGTTGAATCTTGAGCGAGAGAGCAAATTGCGAACCAAGTCCAAGTAATCCAGATAACTCATTCGTAGGCTGTGAAAGGGATACTGTAGTTACGGGGTCTGTTGTTGGTGAAGTAAGAGTAATACCAAGGTCGGGCCATGCGTTACTCATATCTTGTGGTGGAATTCCAAATAATCTGGCATATGCTATTCTGGGTGATGTAGGACTGACAATTGGGCGAACCAAAGCTTCGATTTCACCTTTGTCGTAAGCACATATAGCGTCTAGTCCATTGATGAACGTGTAGCGCTCAAAGGGAATATTCAATAGACGGTCAAAATCATCGTAATCCCAGCAGTTAACCCATCGTCGTTCGCGGCCCGACCGGAGCGCAATTCGCGCAGCAACGTCATCGTCTTCTAAGCTTTCAATCTCTTCAAAGGTAATATTTGCAGCGTTGCATCGTTTCTGTAGTTCTGAGCGACGAAGCCTCGTCTCATCCTTCGATGGCTCATCATCGATGAGGTCATCATCTTAAAATTGGTCTAGTTCGGACATTGTTATTTGTAACTCGAAGTTTGGGTTAACTTGTAATTTAGACACCCGAATGTCGGATCATCCCTCATATTTTGATGCGTAAAAATTATACCGTCAATATTGTTATCAATATGATAGAGGCTAAGTTGCTTTCTGTGGGAGAGCCTAAATTTGGACGAAATATGCCACTCGACGGGGAGTGCCTCTGGATGCGTTGGCGAGAAAATATTCGTTTGTCAGTGGGGACGAGTAGATTGATCAGTTGCTATGCTCGCAATTAAATTGACTGTTTAGGTTTCCTCCTATCTTTAAGCCGCGAAGGCGAGTGATGTGGTCTGCAAACTATGCACCAAGTACCCCGGATACTGCCACGATGTCTGCCGCTCGGCGGAACCCCCGGCCTTGTCGAGATTCCGCCATACGGCAGATGTTTTTGTAGGATGGATGCCCCGCAGCGGCGATCCACCGCTAATCGTAGAATAGATTGAATGAGTCAGGCCCGGTGCGGAGTGATCCGCCCGGGCCTTCGCTTTGCCGCTGTTGCGAAATGGAGGCAGTCGGTTTGACTTTTCGCAAACTCGTACAGACGAGTGTTGACCAACTTATATGTACGAGTTAACTTGCCCAAAGTTGTTATGCAGACAATCACCACAAATAGGCGGATTTCCGGCATCGTTGCCGGAAGCAAACCCACCGCCGCAACAAGGTACAGGGAGGGATGATGAGTCACGACTATCAGGCGATCGCCGCGCGGATACTGGAAAACATCGGCGGCGCGGGCAATATCCGCCAGGCGGCGCACTGCCTCACCCGGCTGCGCATCTCTTTGCACGACGAGTCCAAGGTGAATGGGGACGCGCTGCGCCAGGTGGCGCTGGTGAAAGGCCACTTCAGCAATGCCGGGGTGTTCCAGATCGTGATCGGCGCCGGCGACGTGGACCGCGTCTACGCCGAGATGGTGAAGCAGGGCAGCGTGGCTCGCGCCACCATCGCCGACGTCAAGGCCAGCGGCGACGCCAAGCAGAACCGGCTGCAGCAGCTGGTCAAGGTGTTCTCGGACGTGTTCATGCCGATATTGCCGGCCATCGTCATCGCCGGCCTGCTGATGGGCGCCAATAACCTGCTGGGTGCCAAGGGCATGTTCATCGAGGGCAGGAGCCTGCTCGATGCCTATCCAGGGCTGGATGGCTTGTGGGGCTTGATCAATATGATGGCCAACACCTCCTTCGTGTTCCTGCCGGCGCTGGTGGGCTGGTCCGCCGCCAAGCGCTTTGGCGGCAGCGAGATACTCGGCATCGTGCTGGGCCTGTTGCTGGTGCATCCGGATCTGCTTAATGCCTGGAATTACGGCAAGGCGGCGGCGGGGCTGGACGGCGCGGCGGTGCCGTATTTCGACCTGTTCGGCCTGCACATCGAAAAAGTGGGCTACCAGGGCCAGATTCTGCCCATCCTGGCGGCGGCTTGGGTGATGTGCCGCGTCGAGCTGTGGCTGCGGCCCCGGGTGCCCAACGCGGTGCAACTGCTGGTGGTGCCGATTGTCACCATCGCGGTCAGCGGCTTTTTGGCGCTGGCGGTGATTGGCCCCTTGGCCCGCCACCTCGGCATCGCCGTCACCGACGTGCTGGTCTATGTGTTCAATCTGGCGCCGTGGCTGGGCGCGGCCTTGTTCGGCGCGCTGTACGCGCCGCTGGTGCTGACCGGCATGCACCATATGTTCATCGCGGTAGACCTGCAGCTGATTGCCAGCCAGGGCGGCACCTTCATCTGGCCGATGATCGCCTTGTCCAACATCGCGCAGGGCAGCGCCGCGCTGGCGATGTTCTGGCTGGCCAGGAGCGCCAACGACAAGAACATGGCGTCCACCTCGGCGATATCGGCCTTCTTCGGCATCACCGAGCCGGCGATGTTCGGCGTCAATCTGCGTTACAAGCTGCCGTTCTACGCGGCGCTGGCCGGCTCCGCCTGCGCGGCGGTGCTGATCAGCCTGGGCCACGTCAAGGCGTCGGCGATAGGCGTCGGCGGCCTGCCGGCCTTCATCTCCATCATTCCGCAGTACATCCCACTGTTCCTGGCGGGCATGCTGGTGGCGCTGATCGTGCCCTTCGGCCTGACTTGGCTGCTGGCGCGCCGCCAGTTGACGGCGGCTGCCCAAGAGGAGGCCACGCAACATGCCTAAGGACATGAAACAGGCGGTGGTGTACCAGATCTACCCCAAGAGCTTCAGCAGCCACCGCAACCAAGTCACCGGCGACCTGCTGGGAGTGGCGGATCGGCTGGACTACCTGGCCTGGCTGGGCGTGGACTACCTGTGGTTGACGCCGTTCTACCGCTCGCCGCAGCACGATAACGGCTACGACGTCAGCGATTACTACAGCATCGATCCGGCCTACGGCAGCATGGAAGACTTCGAGCTGCTGCTGGCCGAGGCCAAGCGGCGCGGCATCGGCGTGATGCTGGACATCGTGGTCAACCACACGTCCACCGAGCACGCCTGGTTCCAGGAGGCGCGCAAGGGCAGGGACAACCCCTACCGCGACTTCTATATCTGGCGCGACGCGCCCAACAACTGGCAGTCCAAATTCGGCGGCAACGCCTGGGAGAAAGACGAAGCCAGCGGCCAGTATTATCTGCATTTGTTCGACAAGACCCAGGCCGATCTGAACTGGGACAACCCGGCGCTGCGCCAGGCGGTGTTCGAGATGATGCGTTTCTGGCGCGACAAGGGCGTGGCCGGCTTCCGTCTGGACGTGATCAACCTGATCTCCAAGGACCCGGCCTTCTCCGAAGACGACAGCGACGGCCGCCACTTCTACACCGATGGCCCACGCGTGCATGAATACCTGCAGCAGATGCACCGCGAAGTGTTCGACGGCCATGAGTTGATGACGGTGGGCGAGATGTCGTCCACCTCGCTGGAGCACTGCATCGCCTACAGTCGGCCGGACCGGCGCGAGCTGAGCATGACCTTCAACTTCCACCATCTGAAGGTGGATTATCCGGATGGCGAAAAGTGGCGGCCGGGGTCGGTGGACTTCATCGCGCTCAAGCGCATCCTGTCCGACTGGCAAAACGGCATGCACGCCGGCGGCGGCTGGAACGCGCTGTTTTGGTGCAACCACGACCAGCCGCGCGCGCTGTCCCGTTTCGGCGACGACGGCCGCTATCGGACCGAATCGGCCAAGATGCTGGCCACCGCGCTGCACGGTCTGCAGGGCACGCCCTATATCTATCAGGGCGAGGAGATCGGCATGGCCGACCCTGGCTTTGCCGATATCGGCCAGCTGCGCGACGTGGAAAGCCTGAACGCCTATCGACAGCTGCTGGCGGAGGGCTATGCCGACGCCGAGGCGATGGCGGTGATACGCCAGCGCTCGCGCGACAACGCCCGCACGCCGATGCAGTGGGACGACAGCCCCAACGCCGGCTTCAGCGCGGCCGAGCCGTGGATAGCCGTGGCGGCGGACGCGGCCGAGATCAATGTCGCCGCCGCCATCGGCGACAAGCATTCCGCGCTGCATCACTACCGCCGCTTGATCCAGCTGCGCAAGCGATACCGGGTATTCGCCGACGGCGACTACCGCTGCCTGACGCCAGACCATCCCAGCCTGTGGGCCTACACCCGCCGCTGCGACGGTGAAATGCTGCTGGTCATCAACCACTTCGGCGCCGATAACATCCATTACCAGCCGCCGCCGGACGCCGTGCCGGAGGGCTGGGCGCTGGAGCTGCTGCTGTCCAACCACCCGCCGCATGCCGACGGCCAGCTGAGGCCCTGGCATTCGCTGCTGTATCGGGCCGCGCCGCCAAGCGTTTCCTAACCGCCCCCGCACCCGAATACCGCTTTCATGCCGGCCGCCAGGCCGGCAGGGCGGAGCTTTGCCCGCGCCTGGCGCGCGACCATCGATAAGTACAAGGAGACAAGAGTGAGGACGAAAACGATAAGCTGGCTGTGCGTGCTGTTGCCATTGGGGAATGTGCTGCCAGCCTGGGCGGACGATGCGCCCGCCGCCGCGCCGGCGCCGCAGATCAGCGCCGAGCAGTTGAGCGGCGCGGTGAAGAAGGCGCTGGACGACATGGGCTTCCAGTTCGACGGCTATCTGCGCAGCGGCTTCTACGGCAGCGCTGGCGATAATCTGCCCAAAGGCCAATACCAGCTGGGCGGCGATCTGCAGCATTTCCGTCTGGGCAACGAGGGCGACACCTATATCGAGTTCGGCGTCGGCAAGAAATGGACATTGGGCAACGGCGTCAGTTGGGGCGCTTACGTGATGCCCACCATCTACAACGGCAAGACCAGCGCCTCGCAGGTCTATGGCTATATCAGCGGGCTGGAATTCGCGCCCAATCTGACGCTGTGGGCCGGCCAGCGCTACCACCGCGTCCAGGACATCCATATTCTGGACAACTGGCTGATGCAAGATGGCGACAACTACGGCGCCGGCGTGGACGGCATCGCCGTCGGCAAGGCCAGGCTCAACCTGTCCGTGTCCTCGTCCGGCAGCTACGCCAACGACAACGCCACGCCCAACAACGCGCGCCGCGCCAACTTCCAGCTGACCGGCATCGAAACCAATCCCGGCGGCAAGCTGACGCTGACCGGCGCGGCGATAGGCGGCGACTTCGCCATCGGCAAGCCGGGCGCGGCGCTGGGGCTGTTGCACAATCAAAAGGATTTCCTGGCCCAGGGAGTCAACCATTCGCTGTTCCTGCAAACGTCCACCGGCCATGCCTCGCTGTCCGGGCAGTTTTATAACCTCGACAATAACGGCGCGGCGCAGGCCGGCGCGCGGCAGAATCGCATCGCCGAAGTGGTGGACTGGCAGCGCGGACGCTTCGGCGGCCAGGCGGTGCTCGGCTGGCAGACGACGGCGCCGGACAACGCCGCCAAATACCGCGATGCCACCCTCGGCGGCCGTTTGTCCTACGGCGTGGCGGCCAACATCAAGCTGCTGACCGAGATCGGCCTGACCCGGCGCAATGCCGATGATCAGCCGGCGCAGCAGCTGAACAAGGCCACGCTGGCGGTGGCGTTCTCGCCCAATACCGACTTCTGGACCCGGCCGGAGCTGCGGGTGTACGCCAGCCATTACAACTGGAACAACGCGGCGGCGCAGGCCAACCTGACCACCTTCGCCGCCAATGGCCGCACCCACGCCAATACCTTCGGCGTGCAGCTGGAGGCGTGGTGGTAAACGCGGCTTGAGCGGTTTTGCAAACGATTGTTTACGGTGCCGCGGCGAGAGTCGCGGCACTTTGTCGTTTGGGGATAGTCTGTCTGGCATGACGACATATCGGGAGAGGGCGATGAGCGGTTTGCTGACGGGCGGTTTGGCCGCCTTGCTGTTGGTTTCCGGCTTGGCCTGGGCGGATATCGGCGACTCCGCGGCATCGACGCCCCGCGTCAGGCTGGAGTGCCTGCCCGACGGCGACGGCGCCGATTGGCATGGCTGGCTGTCCGCCAGGCTGGCGCTGCGGGGCCTGGAGGAGGGGCCGCCGCCGGGCTGGCGGCTGTGTTTCGCCGAGGAGCAGCGGCAGCAGTGGGTGGAGCAGCCTATGGACTGGCGTTACGACGGCTACTGGCGGCAACCGCCGTACCGGCTGGAGCAGTGGGCCGAGCTGAGCCTGACAGTGAAGGGCGAAGATGGCGCGGTACTGTGGAGCGGCCGGGAGCGGCTTGGCGATGGAGACAACCGCCGCGCCAAGCTGGAGCGGGCCGCGAGACGGCTGGTGGACAGGATGCCGCTGCCGTGACTGGTTTGTTATGACTATTGATTATTTGCTTGTGTGATATTGGTGTTTTCCCGTATTGTGACCGCAGCCTCCTGCGGTAGTATCGATGGCCTCGGCGCGCATGGCCTGCATATGGCAGACAAGACAGGGCAGCCGCAGAGGGACAAATCAGATCACAAACAGCCGAATCCGAGTATGAGGCGCCCGCCTGGACAGCGGGCGTCTTGTCGTTTCAGCGCCGCCGCCATGTACGGCGGCGCGGGCCGGTGCGGGCAAGATACGGGATAGTAGACAATGAGTTTGATGCGCAAGAAGAGCGTGCAGGGCATGTTGGCCGCCGCTCAGACTTCGCGCGGATTGAGAAAAGAGCTCTCCGCGTTCGACCTTACCATGCTGGGCATCGGCGCCATCATCGGCACCGGGATTTTCGTGCTCACCGGCACCGGCGCCACCATCGCCGGCCCCGGCCTGGTGCTTTCCTTCGTCATCAGCGCCTTCGCCTGCGGCTTCGCGGCGATGTGCTATGCCGAATTCGCCTCCATGCTGCCGATTTCCGGCTCCACTTACACCTACGCTTACGCCACCCTGGGCGAGCTGATCGCCTGGATCATAGGCTGGGACCTGCTGCTGGAATACCTGCTGGCCTCGTCGGCGGTGTCGGTTGGCTGGTCCGGCTACTTCCAGAGCCTGTTGTCCGGCTTCGGCATCACGCTGCCGCAGGCGCTCACCGCCGCCGCCGGCTCGGTGCCGGGCAAGGAAACCTTGTTCAACCTGCCGGCCTTCTGCATTGCGATGATCATCACCGCGCTGCTGGCCTTCGGCATCAAGGAATCCAAGCGCGTCAACAACATCGTGGTGCTGATCAAGGTGGCGGTGGTGGTGCTGTTCATCGCCATCGGCGTGTGGCACGTGAAGCCTGCCAACTGGGAACCGGCGCTGCCGTTCGGCTTCTCCGGCGTGTTCCACGGCGCGGCCATCGTGTTCTTCAGCTTCATCGGCTTCGATGCGGTCACCTGCGCGGCTGAAGAAGTGAAGAACCCGGCCAAGGACATTCCGCGCGGCGTGATCTGGTCGCTGGCAGTGTGCTCCATCCTGTACGTGGTGGTGGCCGCCATCATGACCGGCATCGTGCCCTACATGCAGTTCGCCGGAGTAGACCACCCGGTGTCGCTGGCGCTGCAGGTGGCCAAGCTGGACTGGTTCGCCGGCTTCGTCGATCTGGGCGCCATCCTGGGCATGATGACGGTGATCCTGGTGATGACCTACGGCCAGACCCGCATCCTGTTCGCGATGAGCCGCGACGGCCTGCTGCCCAAGATCTTCTCCGAGGTGAACCCGAAATACGGCACGCCGTACAAGGCCACCTGGCTGATCGGCACCATCATCGCGCTGCTGGCCGGTTTCGTGCCGCTGCACACGCTGGCCGAGCTGGTGAACATCGGCACGCTGGCGGCATTCGCGTTGATCGCGCTGTCGGTGATCGTGCTGCGCAAGCGCGAGCCGGACCTGCCGCGCAAGTTCGTCTGCCCGGCGGTGCCCACCATCCCGGCGCTGGCCATCCTGTGCTGCGGTTTCCTGATGACCCAGCTGTCGCTGCTGACCTGGACCTGCTTCGCCGCCTGGCTGATCATCGGCCTGGTGGTGTACTTCGGCTACTCGCGGCGCAATTCGCTGCTGCACAATCCGGCCTGATCTGGGCCGTGTTCGGACAAAGCGGAGCCCATGGGCTCCGTTTTTTGTTTCCGCCTCAGGCTGGCGCGCAGAGCCGGCGCAGCAGCAGGTGGGAGGCCCGCTCGCCCGGCACTAGCTCCTCGCACTGGTAGCCGAGCGCGGGAAGATTCAGCCCGGAGAACAAGGCTTCGCCGCTTCCCAGCAGCGTGGGCGCGATGGCGAGGTGGAGCTCGTCGATCAGGCCGGCGCGCAGGTATTGCCGCACCGTATCGACGCCGCCGCCCAGCCTCACGTCCCGGCCGCCGGCCGCTTCGCGGGCCCGATCCAGGGCGGAGAGGATGCCGTCGGATACGAAGTGGAAAGTCGTTCCACCCTTCATGACGAGAGTGGGGCGGGGGTGATGGCTCAGCACGAACACCGGGACGCGGTAGGGCGGTTCCTCGCCCCACCATCCCTTCCATTCCAGATCGGGCCAGGGGCCGCGCAGCGGGCCGAACATATTGCGTCCCAATATCCAGGTGCCGACATTGTCGAAGCCGCGCTCGATGAAACCGTTGTCCACCCCGGCTTCGCCGCCGATGCCGCCGCTGTGCAGGCGCTGGAAGGCGGCGGTGGCGAACGCCCATTGGTGCAAGGCCATGCCGCCAATGCCCAGCGGGTGCTCAAGGCTCTGCGCCGGTCCCGCGCCGAAACCGTCTATGGACAGGGAAAAGCAGGCTACGCGCAGCTTGCCCATTGCGTTCTCCATTGGTGGGAAATCGAGTCATGTCCGATTTATAGACGCGGAAACGGGATGAAAAAACGCCGCCCATTGGGCGGCGTTGCTTATTCGGAGCGGACGGGCTCAGTCGGTGCGCAGCGCGATGTAGAGCACCGCTTCGCCGCGGCGCACCAGCAGCGCGGCGTGGCCGCCGGCGCCGGCCAGCGCTTTTTCAAACGCGTTGATGCTGGTGATGTCGTTCTGGTTCAGCCCCAGTATGATGTCGCCCGGCATCAGGCCGGAGCGCGCGGCCGGGCCTTGCGATTTCTGGATCAGCAGGCCGCCGCGGATGCCGAGATCGGCGCGCTGGTCGGTCGTCAGCTCGCTCAGCGTCAGACCCAGTTTGCCGAACTGGTAGCCCTGCGGGGAGTTGTCGCTGGCCGGCTTCGTGGTGTTGCCCGGCTCCGGCGCCTGTTCCACCAGCGTGGCTTCCATCGTCTTCTCGAAGCCCTTGCGCCACACCACCAGCTTGATCTTGGTGCCGGGGCCCAGCGAGCCCACCAGCATCGGCAGGTCCTTGGAGCTGTCGATGGACTGGTTGTTGAGCTTCAGGATGATGTCGCCGGCTTGCAGGCCGGCCTTGGCGGCAGGACCCTTGGGATCGACGCGCACCACCAGCGCGCCGGACGGGCGCTGCAGGCCGAACGACTGCGCCAGTTCCTGGGTCACTTCCTGGATGTTGACGCCCAACTGGCCGCGGCTGACCTTGCCCTTGGTCTTCAGTTGGTCGGCCACCTGCATCGCCAGGTCGATCGGAATGGCGAAGGAAATGCCCATGAAGCCGCCGGAGCGGCTGTAGATCTGCGAGTTGATGCCGACCACTTCGCCGCGCAGGTTGAACAGCGGGCCGCCGGAATTGCCAGGATTGATCGCCACGTCGGTCTGGATGAAGGGCACCAGCGTCTCGTCCGGCAGGCTGCGGCCCTTGGCGGAGACGATGCCGGCGGTGACGGTGTTGTCGAAGCCGAACGGCGCGCCGATGGCGGCCACCCATTCGCCTACCTTCAGATCGGCCGGATTGCCTATCTTGGCCACCGGCAGGTCGGCTGCGGCCACCTTCAGCAGTGCCACGTCGCTACGCTTGTCCAGGCCCATCAGCTTGGCGCGCAGTTCGCGCTTGTCGGTCAGCGTGACGCGAATCTGGCCGCCGTCGGCCACCACGTGGGCGTTGGTCAGGATGAAGCCGTCGCTGCTGATGATGAAGCCGGAGCCGTAGGATACGCTTTCCTCCGGTCCTTGCTCCTGCTGCGGCGGCTGGTTGGGCATGAAGCGGCGGAAGAAGTCGTACAGCGGGTCGTCTTCCGGCACCGGGAAGGGCATGTTGCCGCTTTGTTGCGGCGCGGCTCCGCCGCTTTCGCGGGTAGCCTGGATATTGACCACGGCCGGGCCGTCGCGGCTGACCAGCTGGGTGAAGTCGGGCAACAGCATGGCTACGCGGCCATCCTGCTGGGCGGGAATGGCGACGGGGGCGGGCTGGTTGCTGCCTTTGACAAGCTGCTCGATTCTGTCGCAGCCGGACAGTAACGACGCCGCGAGCAGGGCGCCGGCCATGATGCGAAGACTCGTTGTCACTGGCAATCCTCTTGTTAGCTGGCTGATTCGAAAGGGTAAATGGGGGCGAACAGTGGAATATACAATCCGTCTTCTGTCATCGATATCGAATTTCGACTCTATTTTTATCATAACGGTTTTGCCGGATATTCGCAGAGGTCCGCGATCACGCAGCGTTGGCATTCGGGTTTTCTGGCCTTGCACACGTAGCGGCCGAGCAGGATCAGCCAGTGGTGCGCGTCCAGCTTGAATTCAGCCGGCACGAACTTGACCAGCTTGTCCTCCACTTCGCGCACGTCCTTGCCCGGCGCGATGCGGGTGCGGTTGGCGACGCGGAAGATATGCGTGTCCACCGCGATGGTGGGCTGGCCGAAGGCGGTGTTGAGCACCACGTTGGCGGTCTTGCGGCCGACCCCGGGCAGGGCTTCCAGCGCCTCGCGCGTCTGCGGCACCTCGCCGCCGTGTTTTTCCAGCAGCAGCCTGCAGGTGGCGATCACGTTCTTGGCCTTGGTCTTGTACAGGCCTATGGTCTTGATGTATTCGGTCAGGCTTTCCTCGCCCAGCGCCAGCATCGCGGTTGGGGTGTTGGCCACCGGGTACAGCCGGCGCGTCGCCTTGTTGACGCCCACGTCGGTCGCCTGGGCCGACAGCAGCACCGAGATCAGCAGCTCGAACGGCGTCGTATATTCCAGTTCGGTGGTCGGACGCGGGTTGTCGTCGCGCAGGCGGCGGAAGATTTCTTGGCGTGTGGCGGCGTTCACTCTTGGTCCTTGTCTGCTTCTTGCTGGGCGGCCTTCATGGCGGCGGCGCGCTCCATCGCGGCGCGTATCACCGCCATCTTGTCGGAGGACGCGGTGGCGGCTGCCGGCGCCTGCTGTTTGGCGCGCTCCATCGCCTTGCGGATCAGCTCGTTCTTGTCGGCGGCGCTTACCGTCGGGGAAGGCTCGGCGCTTGGGGCGGAGGGCGTGGTTGACTGAGGCTGCGCCGCCACGGCGGCGCGCTCGGCCAGGCGTTTGGCCTTGTCGGCGGCGTCGCGTTCCTTGCGCGCCTGGCGGGCGTCGTAGCGCTTGCGCGCCTGGGCGGCGCGCGCCATCACCCGCTCGCGTTCGCCGTCGGCGGGGTCGGCCACCGGGACGAGGTCGATGCAATCGACCGGACAGGGCGCCAGGCACAGTTCGCAGCCGGTGCATTCGTCGGCGATCACGGTGTGCATCTGTTTGGCCGCGCCGACGATGGCGTCCACCGGACAGGCCTGGATGCACAGCGTACAGCCTATGCAGCTGTCTTCGCGGATCACGGCCAGCGCGCGCGGCTTGGGCTGCGGGCCGGCGGGATCGAAGGGGATGGCCGGCTTGCCCAGCAATTCCGCCAGCGCCCGGATGCCGTCCTCGCCGCCGGGCGGGCAGCGGTTGATCGGGTCGCGGCCTTCCGCCAACGCTTCCGCGTACGGGCGGCAGCCGGCGTGGCTGCATTGTCCGCACTGGGTCTGGGGCAGCAGGGCGTCGATCCGTTCGACGAGGCTGATCACGGGCATGCTTCGAATTCCGCTTCAAAAACCGTTAATTATCGATGTTAAGCGCCTCCGCTTCAACACCCGGAGCGGTCAATTGCGCCAGCAAAATGTCGTGCAGCCGCTGCGCCGGGGCGGCGGGACGGGCTTCGGCGCGGCACAGCAGCAGGTCGATGGCGGGCAGGGGCGGCAGGCGGTGCTGGGCCGGGTCCAGTATCCGCAGGCCGGGAGGCAGCTGGACGGCGGTGCGGGCGCTGACGCCCAGCCCGGCGCGAACCGCCGACCACAGTCCAGCCAGGCTGCTGCCGCTGGCCGCCATGCGCCAGGGGCGGCCAGCCCGGTCGAGCGCGCCGCATGCCTGGGCGCGGATGACGCAGGGCGGATCGAACAGCGCCAGCGGCAGCGGGCCGGGCGCGAGCTGGCCGCTGGCCGAGCCGATCCAGTGCACGGCGTAGCGGCCGATAGCCGCGCTGTGCGGCGCGCGGGGGCCGGAATCCCAGGCCAGAGCCAGATCCAGTTCTCCGGCCATCACCAGTTGCTGCAATTCCTGGCTGCGGGCCACCCGCATTTCCACCCGCACTTCGGGGCAGGCGCGGGCGAAACGTCCCAGCGCCAGCGGCAGCAGGCCCTCGCCGAAATCCTCGGCCAGGCCCAGGCGCACGCAGCCGGCCAATGAGGCGCCGCGCGTCGCTTCCACCGCCTCGTCGTTCAGCTCCAGCAGCCGGCGGGCGTAGGACAGCAGCACCTCGCCGGCCGACGTCAGCTCCAGGCCGCGGCCGCTTTTCCGCAGAATGACCACGCCGGCTTGCTCCTCCAGCTTTTTCATCTGGGCGCTGACGGCAGAGGTGGAGCGGCCCAGCCTGTCGGCCGCGCGGGCGAAGCTGCCCAGCTCCACGCCGCAGGCGAGGCTGGCCAGCACGTCCAGATCCAATAAAGTTCGTCTCATGATAACCGTCCTGAAATTTGGAACTATTTGTAAAAATATATCTGATTTTAAGGATTGATTGACTGGTTTACAGTGCAATGGCCATCCCAACCCAAGGAGCCAGGAATGTTTAACCATGCAGACGCCATGCCCCGGCTGGCTCCCAAGCTGGCGGAATTGTCCAGCCAGGTCTTGTTCGACGATGTCTGGCAACGGCCGGGCCTGAGTCCGTGCGAGCGCAGCCTGGCCACCATTGCCGCCCTGATCGGCCAGGCCCGGCCGCATGCGCTGGATTTTCACCTGCGCCGAGGCTTGGAGAACGGCTTGAGCGCCGAGGCGCTGGGCGAGCTGCTGACCCACCTGGCCTTTTATGCCGGCTGGCCATCCGCCACCGCCGCGCTTGAGCAATTGGACGCGGTTTTGACCTCGCAAGCTGAATAAGGAGAACGCCATGCCCTATGCCCGCATTTCCCTGCGCAAAGGCAAGCCGCCGCAGTACCTGCGCGCGCTGGCCGACGGCATTCATCAAGCCATGGTGGAGTGCATCGCCGTGCCGCCCAAGGATCGTTTCCAGGTGATTCATCAACATGAGGCCGAAGAAATGATCATCGACCCGGATTACGGCGGCGGCCCGCGCTCCGACGACTTCGTGCTGGTGACGCTGCATTTGGGGCGGCCGCGTACCAAAGAGGCCAAGGCGGCGCTCTACGCAAGGATGGCCGAGCGCTTGAGCGCGTCGCCGGGCCTGGCACCCGCCGATCTGATGGTGATGCTGATCGATGGCGAGATGGACAACTGGTCGTTCAGCCATGGCCGCCAGGCGTCGCAATTGCCGCCGGAGGCGTTGCGGCCATGATAGCCATGCGCTACCGGATCGCGCTGCCGGCCGATTATCCGATGGAAATCATCGAGCGCCGCATCGCTGAGCGCGGCCATCTGACCGACGGCCTGCCGGGACTGGGCCTCAAAGCCTATTTGTACAGCCGCGCGGGCGAGGATGGCGGGGCGGCGAACGCCTACGCGCCGTTCTACCTGTGGCGAACTTCCGAAGGCATGCGGGACTTCCTGTCCGGCCCGGGCTTCGCCGCCCTGTGCGCGTCGTTTGGCCGGCCGGCGGTGGAGAGCGCGTTTGCCTGGTTCGGCGAATGGAGAGGCGACGTGGCTGAGGCTCGCTATGCGATGGTGGAGAAGCTGCCGATGGCGGCCTCGGCGGGCATGGATGCGCTGAGAGACGTTCAGGAAGGCTGGCGCGGCGGTGAGCCGGGGGGTGGGGATGTGCTGGCCGTCGCCGCAGCCTTCGATCCCGCGAGCTGGACCCTGGTCCGCCTGAGCTTGTCGCGACGCCCGTTCGAACCGGATGGAGGCGGCGCGCGCGAGCTTTACCGGGTGGGCCGGGTGTCGCTTGGCTAGAAGAGGGAGGTCGGTTTTGTAAAAAAAATGAACAAGATGGCTTGGACGTATGTACAGGTGCGCTATGGTGAAAATACTCACTTTTCCGGGCAGCCTGTCATGAAAATCGCCCACAAAGCCGGCCTGATTTCCGCGCTGGTGCTGGCCGCCACCTTGTCCACGCTGTCGTGGCTGCAATACCTGAGCGTCGCCGACAGCATACGCAGCGGCAAGGAGCAGGAGGTGGTCCAGACCAGCCAGGTGCTGGCCGAGCAGATCGCCAACTGGCTGAACGGCAAGCTGGCGCAAATCCAGCTGATGTCGGAGACCATAGATTCCAATTTCAGCGGCGATCGCATCCTGGAAGTGTTCCAGCGCCCGATGCTGAAGAAGGAATTCAAGCTGATCTTCGGCGGCCTGGACACCGACGGCAAGAAGATCTCCAACGATTCGTCATGGAATCCGCCGCCGACCTGGGACGCCCGCAAGCGGCCGTGGTACCCGGTGGCCAAGGCCGCCGCCGGCGTCGGCCTGACCGATCCCTATCCCGACGCCGCGTCCGGCGAGATCCTGATCTCGGTGGTGGCCAAGCTGACCGACAAGGGCGCGTTCAAGGGGGCTTTCGGCGGCGACTTGAGCCTGAAGTCGGTTTCGGACGCGCTGAATACCGCCACGTTCAACGGCGCGGGTTACGCCTTCCTGCTGTCGTCCGACGGCAAGATCATCAGCCATCCCGACGCCAAGCTGAACGGCAAGAGCGTCGCCGAGCTGTTCGGCGGCACCGCGCCCGCGCTGGGCGACAAGGTGCAGGAGCTCGAGGTCGGGGGCCAGCGGCTGATGGTGGCCTTCCACCCGCTGGACCGCCTGCAACCGGCCAAGTGGCTGGTGGGGGTGGTGCTGGACGAGGACAAGGTGATGGCCGAAGCCAGGCAGATAGGCTGGCGCGGCTTTTGGGGCGCGGTGATCGGCGTGGTGCTGAGCATGGCGATACTGAGCACGCTGATGCAGCAGATCCTGCGCCGGCCGTTGCAGCAGTTGAAGCTGTCGCTGGCCGAGCTCAACAGCGGCAACGGCGACCTGACCCGCCGCGTCGACGAGTCGTCCAATGACGAGTTCGGCGAAGTGGCGCGGGAGCTGAACCGTTTCATCGCCTACCTGCAGCGCTTGATCGGCGACATCCGCCAGATTTCGACGCGGGTGTCGCAGGGCGCGGAACAGAGCGCCGGAGAGGCGCGGCAGAGTAGCGGCGAGGCCAGCCGGCTGCAGCAGGAGCTGGAACAGCTGGTGGCGGCCATCCGCCAGATGGCCGAAGCCGCTGGCGAGATGACCTCCAGCGCCGGCGCGGTGGCCGAGTCGGCGCGGCTGGCGCATGAGGAGACCGGCAGCCGGGTGTCGCTGGTGACGCAGTCCAGCCAGTCGATACGCCGCCTGGCCGACACGCTGGACGAAACCTCCCGCTCGATGAACGAGCTGGCCGAGTTCAGCAAGAACATCGAGTCCATCGTCCGGGTGATCACCGGCGTGGCCGAACAAACCAATTTGCTGGCCCTGAACGCCGCGATCGAGGCGGCGCGAGCCGGCGAGATGGGGCGCGGCTTCGCGGTGGTGGCGGACGAGGTGCGCAAGCTGGCGTCGCAAACCCAGCAGGCGACGCAGGAAATCCGCGCGATGATCGAGCAGCTGCAGCGCGGCGTCGGCGAGGCGAGGCAGAAGATGGACGAAAGCCGCGAGCGCGCCAGCAGCACGGTGAAGGACGCCGAGCAGATCAGCGAGATGCTGCTGCGCATCCAGGACGTGATTTCCGACATCAACGCCAAGAACGGCGAGATCGCCGGCGCCGTCGACCGCCAGAGCCGGATGACGCAGGAAATCAACGACAGCGCCGGCAATATCCAGCACATCGGCCAGCGCGTCAGCGACGCGGCCCAGGTGCAGCTGCGGCACTGCGACGACACCGCCGCCGACGTGGCCGAGCAGGACAAGATGATAGGGCGGTTCCGGCTGGAGTGAGCCGGAACGTAGTTGCAAACAGCGGCGGAAGCGCGATATCGCCGGGCTTCCGCCCTATTTTTTGCGCGCCAGCATCGTCATCAGAAAATCCTTGCCGAACAGCTGGCTGGATGCGGGCATCTCCCGCATCGGCGCGATGGCCTCTATTTCCAGCCATGGCGACCATAGCTCGCGCAAGCGCCGTTCGTCGTACCCCAGCCCGCCGCCCAGGCTGTTTTTCTCGTATACCTCGACGTCGCTGAGTCCGCTGCCGCCTGACGGCGCGAAGCACACCAGGCCGAAATGACCGCCCGGTCTCAGCATGCGGGCGACGCGCGCCATGTATTGATGCCGCCGATGCGGAGCGAGGTGATGGAAGCAGCCGCCGTCGTAGACCAGATCGGCCGAACCTTCCTCGAATGGAAATTCGAATACCGAGGCCTGGATGATTTCGACGCGCTGCCCGCTGGCGGCGACCCGCTCGCGGGCCCAGGCGATGGCGGATTCGGAGAAATCCACGGCCCGAACGCGAAATCCCTTGCCGGCCAGGTGCACGGCGTTGCGGCCGTGGCCGCAGCCCAGATCTATGGCTAGTCCCGGCGCAACGCGGCCAGCGTCCAGCCAGCCAGCGAGGTTTTCGTCCGGCGCGTCGATGAAGAAAGGGCAGGGGCGTTGCCGATTCACGTAGAACGACGGCCATTTCTCATTAGCGCTGGCGAGGAGAGCGTCAAGGCGAGCCAGTTCTGTTTCATTCAGGGTAGTGAAGTCTGGTGGGGAAGGCGTCATCGGCTACAGGCTTTCATTTGGAGGTTGTAGGCTTTCGCCATGCGTTTGCCAGAGGGGCGCAAGTCTGCGGGCGGAGCTGGTATTCCGAAGGCTTGGGCCGGCATTGGCGGAACGCCTGGAAAGCCATTTTCCCCCATGTGGGGGCCTGCGGAATGAAGACGGGAGCGTGATAGCCTGACAGGCTCGCGCGGGCAAGCCTTTGGGGCTTGCCCATCCTGTGGGAAATCAAATTGGCACGAACAGCGACAGCCAGGCGTTCCAGCCGGCGGTGCGGTTCTTGGCGTCGAATTCGTCGTAGGCTTTCAGATTGGCGTACCACTTGTTCTTGCCCACCTTGAAGAAGTAGCCGGCTTGCGGTCCCAGGGCGGCCACTTGCGATTTCAGGTTCTTGTTGCCGATGCCGGGCGCGGAATCGTTGCTGAGCTGGTGGTAGGCGTAGCCGACCAGGCCGATGTGGAAATCCTCATTCAGAAACTGCGACAGCGACACGTCCAGATGGGCGTCGGCGCCGTTGCGGTAGCCGGTGTCCGGATTCTTCTGGTTGACGGTGAAGCCGAGCACGGCGGAGAACTCGGTGCCGCTGCTCTCGTTGAGATAGGTGTAGCCGCCGCCGGCGTCGTACGACCAGTGGTTGAGGCCGAGGTTGGCGGCGCGGTTGACGTCGTAGTCGCCCGTCGGCACGCCTATCGTCGCGTAAGCCAGGTAGTTGTGGCTGCCCAGCTTCCATTTCAGCGTGGCCATCGGGTACAGGTCGCCGATGCCTGAGCGGCTGTCGTCGCTGCTGGCGGAGCGGGTCCGGCCGCGCGCCGTGGTGGTGGATTCGTTGTCGTAGACGTCGGCGCGGCCATACAGGCCAGTCAGCGAGAATGCCGCCTGCGCGCCGGCCACCGGGGTGGCGAAGGTGTAGGCGGGCGCGATGAACAGGGTGTCGCTGGGCGTGCTCAGGGCGCTGTCCCGCACCCGCCCGTTTTTGTTCTGCTTGCGGGTCTCGGAATTGGCGTAGGCGTGGTAGCCGCTGAAGGTCCATGACCAGCCTGGATCGTTCCGCACCGCGGCGAAGGTGCCGATCTGGCCGGGCAGCCAGAAACCCAGGCCGCCTTCGTCGGCGCGGGCGGGCGCGGCGAACAGGCATCCCGCCGCCAGGAAAAGCGAGGAGAGGCGGACGAGGGGGAGGATCTTGTTCTTCATGGAGGAAGCTCTTGCGGTATGGCTGGGGGGAATGCCATTTGAGTTTGGCACAATATCATGACGGGGAATAGAGGAGCGGCCGCACATGAAAAAGCCGGAGCCGCGATGCGGCTCCGGCTCGGCGGACCGGGGATTTACAGCGGCTGTTGCAGCTGCGCCAGGATTTGCGGATTCTCCAGCGTGGACACGTCCTGCGTGATTTCCTCGCCCTTGGCGATGGAGCGCAGCAGGCGGCGCATGATCTTGCCGGAACGGGTCTTGGGCAGGTTTTCGCCGAAGCGGATGTCGTCCGGCTGCGCGATCTTGCCGATCTCGTGCGCCACCCAGTTCTTCAGCTCGGCCGCCACCGCCTTGGCGGCGTCGCCCTGCGGCCGCTCGCCCTTAAGCACCACGAACGCCACCACCGCCTCGCCCTTGACCTCGTGCGGTTTGCCGACCACGGCGGCTTCTGCCACCAGCGGGTTGGCCACCAGCGCCGATTCGATCTCCATCGTGCCCAGGCGGTGGCCGGACACGTTCAATACGTCGTCGATGCGGCCCATGATCCAGAAGTAGCCGTTCTCGTCGCGGTGGGCGGAGTCGCCGGCCAGGTAGTACTTGCCGTCGAACTCGTCGGGGAAGTAGGTTTTCTTGAAGCGCTCCGGGTCGTTCCAGATGGTGCGCACCAGGCTGGGGAACGGTTTCTTGATCACCAGGAAGCCGCCGCGGCCCGGCTCCACCTGGGCGCCGGACTCGTCGACGATGTCGGCGATCACGCCCGGCAGCGGCAGCGTGCACGAACCCGGCTTGGTGGCGACGGCGCCCGGCAGCGGGGCGATCATCGCCGAGCCGGTCTCGGTCTGCCACCAGGTGTCGACGATGGGGCAACGGCCGCCGCCGACGGTTTCGTGGTACCAGATCCAGGCTTCCGGATTGATCGGCTCGCCGACGGTGCCCAGCACGCGCAGGGACGACAGGTCGTACTGCTTGGGCAGGTCCGCGCCCAGCTTGATCAGCGAACGGATCGCGGTGGGGGCGGTGTAGAAGATGGACACCTTGTGCTGCTCTATCATGCGCCAGAAGCGGCCGGCGTCCGGATAGGTGGGCACGCCTTCGAAGATCACCTGAGTGGCGCCGTTGGCCAGCGGGCCGTAGCAGACGTAGCTGTGGCCGGTGATCCAGCCGACGTCGGCGGTGCACCAGAAGACGTCGTTGGGCTTGTAGTCGAACACCCAGCGGAAGCTGTTCAGCGCGCCCAGCAGGTAGCCTGCGGTGCTGTGCTGGATGCCCTTGGGCTTGCCGGTGGAGCCGGAGGTGTAGAGGATGAACAGCGGGTCTTCGGCGCTGACCCATTCCGGCTCGCAGGCCTCGCTCTGGCCTTCGGTCAGCTTGTGCCACCACACGTCGCGGCCTTCGACCCAGTCCGCGCCGCCGTTGGTGCGCTGGTATACCACCACGTTCTTCACCGATTCGGCGCCTTCCAGCGCCAGCGCCTCGTCCACCGTTGCCTTCAGCGGCACGTTCTTGCCGCCGCGCACGCTTTCGTTGGCGGTGACCACCACGGTGGCGCCGGCATCCTGGATGCGGTCGCGCACCGCGCCGGCGGAGAAGCCGCCGAACACCACCGAGTGGATGGCGCCGATGCGGGCGCAGGCCTGCATCGTCACTACCGCCTCGATGCCCATCGGCATGTACACCACCACGCGGTCGCCTTTCTTGACGCCCAGGCTTTTCAGGCCGTTGGAGAACTGGCAGACGCGGCGGTGCAGTTCGGAGTAGGTGACGCGGGTGACTTCGCCGTCGTCGGCTTCGAAGATGATGGCGATCTTGTTGGCGTTGGCGGCCAGGTGGCGGTCCAGGCAGTTGTAGGACGCATTGAGCACGCCGTCGTCGAACCATTTAAAGAACGGCGCGGCGCTATCGTCCAGCACGCGGGAGAACGGTTTTTTCCAGGTGATCAGTTCGCGCGCCAGATCCCCCCAGAACGACAGGTAATGATCGTCAGCCTGCTCGCACAGCGCGTGGTAGGCCTCGATGCCGCTGACGGCCGCCTTGCGGCGGAATTCTTCCGATGGGGCGAAGCTGCGGGTTTCCTTGAGGATGGAATCTAGCGTGGACATGCGTTTCTCCAAAGTCTTTGGTGTTATCGCCGCGCGCCGTCGTTTGGCGCGCGGCATGTCAATGATGATGACATTTAGTGCTTGCTGGCGCCACTGGCCCCGATGCCGGTCATCGCCCGCACGTACTGCGCGTCGAACTTGGCTTTTTCTTCTTCCGCCTGGCGGGAAGTGTCAAGCGTCGAAACCAGCCAGGTGACCACGAAGGCCAGCGTCATCGAGAAGATGGCGGGGTTCTTGTACGGGAACACGGCGTGCTCGTGCTTCAGCACTTCCACCCACACCGCCGGGCCCAGCACGATCAGCACCACCGCGGTCAGCAGGCCCACCAGTCCGCCGATGACCGCGCCGCGGGTGGTCAGGCCCTTCCAGAACATCGACAGGAACAGCACCGGGAAGTTGGCGGAGGCGGCGATGGAGAAGGCGAGGCCCACCATGAAGGCGATGTTCTGCTTTTCGAACACCAGGCCGAGCACGATGGCCACCACGCCCAAGACCACGGTGGTGATCTTGGAGACGCGGATCTCGTCGGCCTCGTTGGCCTTGCCGTGCTTGATCACGCTGGCGTACAAGTCGTGCGACACCGCGGATGCGCCGGACAGCGCCAGGCCGGCCACCACCGCCAGGATGGTGGCGAAGGCCACCGCGGAGATGAAGCCCAGGAAGATGTCGCCGCCTACGGCGTCTGCCAGGTGGATGGCCGCCATATTGCTGCCGCCGACCAACTGGGTGACCGATTTGCCGTTCTTGACCACGGTCTCCATCATGCCCGGTTGGTTCAGCACCAGCATGATGGCGCCGAAGCCGATGATGAAGGTCAGGATGTAGAAGTAGCCGATGAAGCCGGTGGCGAAGAAGACCGACTTGCGAGCCTCCTTGGCGTCGGCGACGGTGAAGAAGCGCATCAGGATGTGCGGCAGGCCGGCGGTGCCGAACATCAGCGCCAGCCCCAGCGAGATGGAGTCGATCGGGTCAGCCTTGCCCGGCGCCATGATGGCGGCGCCCTTGCCGTGCGCGGCCACCGCTTTTTCGAACATCACTTCCGGACTGAAACCGACGGTGGACAGCACCATGATGGCCATGAACGTGGCGCCGGACAGCAGCAGCACCGCCTTGATGATCTGCACCCAGGTGGTGGCCAGCATGCCGCCGAACAGCACATAACAGACCATCAGCACGCCGACCAGCAGCACCGCCGAGCTATAGCTCATGCCGAACAACAGCTGGATCAGCTTGCCGGCGCCGACCATCTGCGCGATCAGGTAAATCGCCACCACCACCAGCGTCGACAGCGCGGCGAAGCTGCGCACCGGCGTCTGGCCCAGCCGGTAGGAGGCTACGTCGGCGAAGGTGTACTTGCCGAGGTTGCGCAGCCGTTCCGCCACCAGAAACAGGATGATGGGCCAGCCCACCAGGAAGCCCATCGAGTAAATCAGGCCGTCGTAGCCCTTGTCGAACACCAGGGCGGAAATGCCGAGGAAAGACGCCGCCGACATGTAGTCGCCGGCGATGGCGAGGCCGTTCTGGAAACCGGTGATGCCGCCGCCCGCGGCGTAGAAGTCGCTGGCGGACTTGGTGCGGCGCGCCGCCCAGTAGGTGATGCCCAGCGTGAAGGCGACGAACAGGAAGAACATGATGATGGCGTGCCAGTTGGTGGCTTGCTGCTTGACATCGCCTTCAATCGCGCCGGCCGCGCAGGCGAGCGCGGGCAGCAGCGCCGCCGCGCCGGCGGCGAGTTTCAGTTTGGTTTGCCGCATCATTTGGCCTCCTCGACGATCTGCTGGGTCAACGGGTCGAACTCCTGGTTGGCGCGGCGCACGTAAATGCCGGTCAGCACGAAGGCGGACAGGATGATGAACACGCCGACCGGGATGCCCACGGTCATGGTGGCGCCCTGATATAGCGGCGTGCCCAGCAAGGACGGGGCGAAAGCCAGGACCAGGATGAAGCCGTAGTAAATGACCAGCATGACGATGGCCAGCGTCCAGCCTAGGCTGGTTTTCTTGTGGACCAGTTCCAGATACTTCGGATTGGACTGGATCTTCTTCAGAGTCTCCTCATTCATGACATCCTCCTTTGGGGGTGCTGCGCTCGTGTGGCGCTGCTGGAAAAATAAAAGAGGAAGCCGGGGGGATGCTAATCGTATTTTCTGATGCTTTGAATTAGCCAGACCGATGATTGCCTGTAAAACAATACAAAAATCAATAGTTTGTGGTGGAATGTTTACTCGATATTCGCTGGCGAGCGCGCGATTTTCCGCCCGAGGCGCGTTCGATTCTGACAGAATCGATTTGTCGAGGCGTTATGACGATGGAAAGGTGCCCGCATGGGAGAGTCATTGTACGGTGAGCCTTTGCTGGCCCAGGTCTATGACCTGTTCAACGCCTGGGGCGAGGACAACGATTTTTATCTGGGCCTGTGTTCGCCGGCGGTGGGAAGCGCGCTGGATCTGGGCTGCGGCACCGGCTTGCTGGCGGCGAAGATGGCAGAGCAGGTCGAGGTGACTGGCCTGGACCCGGCGCCGGCGATGCTGGACATCGCTCGGGCCAGGCCTGGCGGCGGACAGGTTGAATGGCGGCTGGCCGACGCGCGTGATTTTGAATTGAACCGGCGTTTCGACCTGATTTATTGCGCTGGCCACGCTTTCCAGTCATTTCTGGCCGAAACCGACAGGCGCGCGGTATTCCGCCAGGTTCGGCGTCATCTGGCGCGGGGCGGCCGTTTCGCGTTCGAGACGCGGAATCCGGCCGCGCGGGCCTGGTTGCGCTGGGAGAACGCCGCGCCGCGCCGGGCGGCGCATCCGCGCTGGGGCGAGGTGGAACTCAGCCAGCGCCTGCTGTCGGAACGGGACGGCTTGGTGTCTTACCGCAGCCGCTACCGTTTCATCGATCAGGGCAGAACGCTGGAAGCGGATGCCCGGCTGCGTTTTTGCGGTTTGGCGGCGCTGCGCGCCGAGCTGGAGTCGGAGGGGCTGAGCGTGCTGGCGCTGCATGGCGACTGGCAGGGCGGAGAGTGGCGCGAGGACAGCGAAGAGCTCATCCTGACGCTGGCGCGGGCCGGCGATCAGCCGGTCTTGGACTGAAAGCGCATGCACGTCTGGCCTGATGCCTCCCGCACGTCCAGGCAGGGCGCGCGTTTGCTGGAGAAGCCCATCGCCCGGCAGCCGTAAGGGAAGCGCGGGTCGTGGGTGACGAAGTAATGGCGACAGCGTCGGCAAAGCGGGGCGCCGCGTCGCTCGGCGGGATTCGGGTGCATGGCGGAGGAGAAAGCGTCGATACCGTCCAGCTTAGCAGCGGGGCCGGGGACGCGGTAGCTAGCTGGCCTGCGGGATGTTTGCCGCTAGGAGCCATGATCTGCGATGCTGTCGGTATTTTCCAGCCAGGTGCAGGCAAGGGCGGAGTGAACGGAAGGAAAATGGTTCCCGTCGATTGTTTCCTGACAGGAAATGATGAATTTGCCTGCGCCGTCTATTTCGCGCAATGAAAAGCGCTTAGAGTTTTAAGTAAGCGGCATCCCCCGCGTCACGGCAAGGCCGTGGCTGAATGGGGGAGGCCGGCTTTTCGTTGAATTCACCAAGAGGCTGTCCATGTCGCAAACGCGTTACACCTCTACCGCCATCCTGCTGCACTGGCTGATGGCGGTCATGCTCGTCTGTCTGTTCGGCGTGGGCTTCTACATGCACGGCCTGCCGTTCTCGCCGTTGAAGCTGAAGATCTACTCCTGGCACAAATGGGCCGGCGTCACCGTGTTTCTGCTGGTGTGGCTGCGGCTGGCCTGGCGCTTCGGCCATCGGCCGCCGGCGCTGCCGGCCGGCATGGGCAAGCCGATGCGGGCGATGGCCCACGCGGGCCACCTGATGCTGTATCTGCTGATGGTCGCCATTCCGCTGTCCGGCTGGCTGATGAGCTCGGCCAAGGGCGTGCAGACCGTCTACTTCGGCATGTTGCCGCTGCCGGACCTGATCGCGCCGGACCAGGCGCTGGGCGAAAACCTGCAGCGCCTGCATGGCCTGCTCAATTATCTGCTGGCCGCGGTGGTGGCGGGACACGTCGCCGCCGCGCTCAAGCACCACCTGATCGATAGGGACGATGTGCTGACGCGCATGCTGCCCTGGCGCATCAAATCCTGACCCCTCCGGAGACCTCACCATGGATATCAAACGCATCGCCATGCCGCTGTTGCTGAGCGGCCTGCTGGCCGCCCCGCTGGCGGCGCAGGCCGTGGAATACACCGCGATCCAGCAGGACAAGAGCAATATCGCCTTCGGCTACAAGCAGATGGGCGTGGGCATGCAGGGCCACTTCAAGAAGTTTTCCGCTCAGCTGAGTTTCGATCCGGCAAAACCTGCCGCAGCCAAGGCGCAGCTGGACGTCAACCTCGCCAGCATCGATACCGGCTCGGCCGAGGCCAACGAGCAGGTGGTGGACAAGGATTGGTTCAACACCAAGCAGTATCCGAACGCCCGCTTCGTTTCCAGCGCCATCAAGCCCTTGGGAGGCAACCGCTTCCAGGTGGACGGCAAGCTGACCATCAAGGGCCGCACCCAGCCGGTCAGCGCGGTGGCCACGATGACGCCGCAGGGCAATGCCGCGGCTTTCGACGGCGCGTTCGCCATCAAGCGCGCAGACTTCGCCATCGGCGAAGGCGACTGGAAGGACTTCGGCACTGTGGCCAATGAAATCCAGATCAAGTTCCATCTGCTGGCGCGCGCCAAGTAAGCGCCGCCCAAACCAAACCGAGGAAGAAGCCATGAACAAACTGACCCGCCTGACCTTGGCCGCCGTGGCCGTCGCCGGCTTCAGCAGCGCCGCGCTGGCCAAGCCGGAAACCTATGTGATCGACGGCACCCATACCTTCCCGCGCTTCTCGTACAGCCACCTGGGCTTCTCCACCCAGCTGAGCCGCTTCGACAAGACCAGCGGCAAGATCGTGCTGGACAAGGAAGCCAAGACCGGCTCCGTCGACGTCACCATCGACATGAAGTCGGTGGATACCGGCTACCCGGTATTCAACGGCCACATCCAGGGTGCCGATTTCTTCGACACCGCCAAGTTCCCGACCGCCACCTTCAAGTCCACCAAGGTGTTGTTCGACGGCGACAAGCCGACCGCGGTGGAAGGCAATCTGACCATCAAGGGCGTGACCAAGCCGGTGACCCTGGCGCTGTCCAGCTTCACCAACAAAGAGCACCCGATGCTGAAGAAAGACGCCATCGGCGCCAACGCCAGCGTCAAGGTCAAGCGCACCGAATTCAACGCCGGCAAATACGCCCCGTACGTGGGCGACGACGTCACCATCGACATCGCCGTGGAAGCCATCCACGAATAAGCCGCGTCGCTCGCATTCGCAGCGAAGCCGCCGTCCCCAGGGATGGCGGCTTTTTTCATTTCGCAGGACGGGGAGCAAAGCGGCAGCCGCGGACCAGCGTTTTCATGAACGGGGCTGGCGAGGCGAGCATGTATTGAAAATGTAAATGGAATATTAATTTTAGAGTAATTAACCATAGTGAAAGAAAACTGATCCAGCCTTTGCCGCTTCCTTCACCCACTAAAGGATGTCCGATGAAAGCCTGGCGTTTTCTGCTGTGCGCGGCGCTGCTGCCCGCCGCCTCCCATGCAGCCTATCCCAACGACCTGAAGCTCGCCACCTGGAACGCGATGCTGCTGCCGCAAGCCCTGTATCCCAACTACGGTCAGATGCGGCGGGTCGAGCTGATGGCGGCTTCGCCCATTCTCCAGTCGCAGGACGTGCTGGTGTTCCAGGAATTGCAGGACAACGCCGCGTCGGAGCGGCTGCAGACCTTGCTCAAGCCGCGCTTTCCCTACCAGACGCCGGTGATCGGCCGAACGCAACAGGGCTGGGACGGGACCGAAGGCTGGAACGGCATGAAGCCGGAGGATGGCGGCGTGGCCATCGCCAGCCGCTGGCCCATCGTCGAGAAGCGGCAGTACCTGTTCCAGACGCCGGGCTGCAGCTGGGACGGGCAGGCGCTGAAGGGCTTCGCCTATGCCAGGATAGCCGTCAACGGCCAGTTCTATCATGTGATCGGCACCCATCTGCAATCCGAGGACAGCGGCTGCGCCAACCACGCCGACATCGGCGTGCGCCAGGCCCAGCTGCGCGAGATCGCGGCCTGGATCCAATCGCGCCATCTTCCGGCCGACGAAACGGTGATCGTCGCCGGCGACATGAACACCGACCGCTACAAGACCGCCGAATACCGGGCGATGCTGGACATCCTGCAGGCCAGCGAGCCGCGCTACGCCGGTATGCCGCACAGCTTCGACACCGCCGGCAACGGCATCGCGCTGGAGCGCTACGGCGCGCGCGGCGGCGACGCGCCGGAATACCTGGACTACATCCTGACGTTGAAAGGCCATCGCCAGCCCTCGGCCTGGCATAACCAGGCGCTGGACGCGCCGTCGCCGCAGTGGACGGCGCGATCGGCGGTGGCGAAGCAGACCTATGCCTACACCGATTTCAGCGATCACTATCCGGTGCAGGCCTTCGCCTGGGCCGACGCCGCCACGCCGACCCGCTCGCTGACCGCGCAGCCGGGCGGCTATCGCCAGATATCCCTGCAGAACCTGGCCAACGGCCGCTATGTGCGGGCCGGAGACGCCAACGACGGCTGGCTGAAGACCGACGCCGCAGCGGCGGACGCGCGGGCGCGCTTCAATCTGTCCAACAACTTCTCCATGCGCGACAACGGCTGCATCCGCTCCGGCGAATACGTGCGCCTGGAGCGGGCGGACCGGCCCGGCTGGTTCTGGACCTGGTGGGGAACGGTCGGCGGCAATCAGTACGCTTACTACACCGCCCAGGGGCCGCTGAACCGTTCCGCTGAACTGCGGCTGATCAATCACAGCCGGCCGGACGGCTGCCTGCAGGACGGCGACGAAGTGTCGCTCAAGGATTGGGCGCGCGCCGCCGACTATTACCTGACCGCCTGGACCGGCGGCGGCCATGCCGACCAGCTCTACCTGTGGCAGCCGACCGCAGGGAACGGTGAGCGCTTCAGGGTGGGGATGGGCGTCGCGCCCCAGTATCTGGACTGGCGCGGACAATTGTCGTACGCCAAACGCCGTTGATCCCAGGCAGCCCTTTGTCTCCGTTTCTCCACGTCATGCCCTGACCCTTGGAACAGGATGGGCCGTCCTGTCAGACAATATGCTTGATGAATTAGTTCGGTTGAACTAACGTGGCTGAAAATTACAAAGGCATTTAATTTTAAAAATATAAATGCCTTATAAATTTCATGCCGGGAAACCGGTCATGACGAGGATACAAGAGGCTGCATCCCGATTTCGAGGCGAGAGTGCCAAGCATTTACGTCGTCCATGCCCGTTCGTTGTTGCCGCGCGGCGGGCGTGAATTGAACAGTCAAAGGGACATTCGCGATGAAGCATTCCTCCGATATCTGCATTGTCGGCGCCGGCATCAGCGGCCTGACTTGCGCCAGCCATTTGCTCGACTCGCCAGCCTGTCGCGGCCTGTCTCTGCGCATTTTCGACATGCAGCAGGAAGCGGGAGGCCGCATCCGCTCGAAAACGCTGGACGGCAAGGCCGCGATCGAGCTGGGCGCCGGACGCTACTCGCCGCAGTTGCATCCGCATTTCCAGAGCGCGATGCAGCATTACAGCCAAAAGAGCGAAATCTACCCGTTCACCCAGCTGAAATTCAAAAACCACACCCAGCAAAAGCTGAAGCGGGCGATGAGCGAGCTGTCCTCCAGGCTGGAGGAGCACGGCAAAGAGTCCTTTCTCCAGTTCGTCAGCCGCTATCAGGGCAAGGAGAGCGCGGTCGGCATGATCCGCTCGATGGGTTATGACGCCTTGTTCCTGCCGGACATCTCGGCCGAGATGGCTTACGACATCGTCGGCAAGCATCCGGAAATCCAGAGCGTGACCGACAACGACGCCAACCAGTGGTTTTCGGCGGAGCAGGGCTTCGACGGCCTGATCCAGCAGATCAAGACCAAGGTCAAGGCCGCCGGCGCCCGCTTCAGCCTGGGCTATCGCCTGGTTTCGGTCGAGGCCGACGGCGATGGTTACCGGCTGCAGCTGGCCGGCGACGACGGCTGGAAGCTGGAGCATCGTACCCGCCACTTGATCCTGGCGGTCCCGCCGTCGGCGATGGCCGGGCTCAACGTCAATTTTCCCGAGGCGTGGAGCGGCGCGCGCTACGGCTCGCTGCCGCTGTTCAAGGGTTTCCTGACCTATAGCGAGCCCTGGTGGCTGGATTACAAGCTGGACGACCAGGTGCTGATCGTCGACAACCCGCTGCGCAAGATCTACTTCAAGGGCGACAAATACCTGTTTTTCTACACCGACAGCGAAATGGCCGATTACTGGCGCGGTTGCGTGGCGGAAGGCGAGGATGGCTATCTGGAGCAGATCCGCACTCATCTGGCCAGCGCGCTGGGCATCGCCCGCGAGCGCATTCCCCAGCCTCGCGTCCATGTGCACAAGTACTGGGCGCACGGCGTCGAGTTTTGCCGCGACAGCGGCATCGACCACCCGTCCGCGCTGAGCCACCGCGACAGCGGCATCATCGCCTGCTCGGATGCCTACACCACGCACTGCGGCTGGATGGAGGGCGGCCTGCTCAGCGCCCGCGAGGCCAGCAGGCTGCTGTTGCAGCGCCTCTCCGCTTGAACGTGGCGGCGGCTAGGCCGCTGTCCCGCGTCGCCGTCCGATGTCCGGGCGGCGGTCGTCAGTCATGACCGCTCGGGAGACACATGAGCATTCTGGATTTTCCACGCATACATTTCCGCGGCTGGGCGCGGGTCAACGCGCCCACCGCCAACCGCGATCCGCACGGCCAGATCGACATGGCCCGCAACGCGGTTTCGATCAATGGCGAGCCGTTCGACCTGGCTCGCCATCCGACCGAGTTCCACCGCCACCTGCAATCGCTGCAACCGCGTTTCGGCCTGGACGGCCGGCCTGATCCGGAGGGGCCGTTCGGCCTGGCGGAAGGCTACAATGCGGCCGGCAACAACCATTTCTCCTGGGAGAACGTCACCGTCAGCCACGTGCAGCTGGACGGCGGCGAACCGGACCATGGCGACGGCCTGGTCGGCGCCAGGCTCGCGCTGTGGGGCCACTACAACGACTACTTGCGCACCACCTTCAACCGCGCGCGCTGGGTGGATAACGATCCCACCCGCCGCGACGCGGTGCAGATCTACGCCGGCCAGTTCACCATCAGCCCGGCCGGCGCCGGGCCGGGCACGCCCTGGCTGTTCACCGCCGACATCGACGACAGCCACGGCGCGCGCTGGACGCGCGGCGGCCACGTGGCCGAGCGCGGCGGCCATTTCCTGGATGAGGAGTTCGGAACGGCGCGGCTGTTCCAGTTTTCCGTGCCCAAGAGTCATCCGCATTTCCTGTTCCATCCCAAGCAGTTTGATTCCGAGGCCTGGCGCAGGCTGCAGCTGGCGCTGGAGGACGACGATGTGCTCGGCCTGACGGTGCAGTATGTTCTGTTCAATATGTCGACGCCGCCGCAGCCCAATTCGCCGGTGTTCCACGACATGGTCGGCGTGGTCGGCCTGTGGCGGCGCGGCGAGCTGGCCAGCTATCCGGCCGGCCGGCTGCTGAGGCCGCGCCAGCCCGGGTTGGGCGATGCGACGCTGCGCGTTCAGGGCGGCCGCGCGGCGCTGAATCTGGCCTGCGCGATCCCGTTTTCCACCCGCGCGGCGCTGCCGTCCGCGCCGGACAGGCTCACGCCGGATCTGGGCGGCAAGCTGCCGCTGGGCGACCTGCTGCTGCGCGACGAGGACGGCGCGCTGTTGGCGCGGGTGCCGCAGGCGCTGTATCAGGATTACTGGGCTCACCACGGCATCGTCGACCTGCCGCTGCTGCGCGAGCCCAAGGGCTCGCTGACGCTGTCCAGCGAACTGGCAGAGTGGCGCGAGCAGGACTGGGTCACCCAGTCCGACGCCGCCAATCTTTATCTGGAGGCGCCGGACCGCCGCCATGGCCGTTTCTTTCCGGCAAACATCGCGCTGCGCAGCTATTTCCGCGGCGAGGCCCGCGAGCGGGCGACCATTCCCTACCGGATTGAAGGCATCGGGCTGGCCGGGGTGGAGGCGCGCCAGGACGGCATCGTCGCCGAGTGGCGGCTGACCGGTCTGCGGCCCGGCCCGGTCCGGATCGCGCTCGGCGACGGCGAAGAGGCGATCCAGCTGCGGGTGCTGCCGGACGACTGGGAGCTGGACGACGCGACGGTGGACGAGGTCGATTACGCCTTCCTGTACCGACACGTGATGGCCTACTACGAGCTGATCTACCCGTTCATGTCGGACAAGGTGTTCAGCCTGGCCGACCGCTGCAAGTGCGAGACCTACGCCAGGCTGATGTGGCAGATGTGCGATCCGCAGAACCGCGGCAAGAGCTATTACATGCCGAGCACCCGCGAGCTGTCGGCGCCCAAGGCCAGGCTGTTCCTCAAGTATCTGGCCCACGTCGAGGGCGAGGCCAGGCTGCAGGCGCCGCCGCCGGCCGGGCCGGCGCGCATCGGGAGCAAGGCGGAGCTGGCGGCCGAACTGCGCAAGGCGGTGGATCTGGAGCTGTCGGTGATGCTGCAGTATTTGTACGCCGCCTATTCCATTCCCAATTACGCCCAGGGTCAGCAGCGCGTGGCAGACGGCGCGTGGACGCCGGAGCAGCTGCAGCTGGCTTGCGGAAGCGGAGACCGACGCCGCGACGGCGGCATCCGCGCCGCGCTGCTGGAGATCGCCCACGAAGAGATGATCCACTACCTGGTGGTGAACAATTTGCTGATGGCGCTGGGCGAACCATTCTATGCCGGCGTGCCGCTGATGGGCGAGGCGGCGCGGCAGGCGTTCGGCCTGGACACCGAGTTCGCGCTGGAGCCGTTCTCGGAGTCGGCGCTGGCGCGCTTCGTCCGGCTGGAGTGGCCGCATTTCATCCCGGCGCCGGGCAAGTCCATCGCCGATTTCTACGCCGCGATCCGCCAGGCCTTCCTCGATCTGCCCGACTTGTTCGACGGCGAGGCCGGCAAGCGCGGCGGTGAGCACCACCTGTTCCTCAACGAGCTGACCAACCGCGCGAATCCCGGCTACCAGCTGGAAGTGTTCGACCGCGACAGCGCGCTGTTCGGCATCGCCTTCGTCACCGACCAGGGCGAGGGCGGCGCGCTGGACTCGCCGCATTACGAGCATTCCCATTTCCAGCGGCTGCGCGAGCTGGCCGCCCGGATCATGGCGCAGCCCGCGCCGTTCGAACCGGCGCTGCCGGCGCTGCGCAATCCGGTGCTGGACGAGGAGCCGGGCTGCCAGCGCGTCGAAGACGAGCGGGCGCGGGCGCTGATGGCGCTGTACCAGGGCGTGTACGAGCTGATGTTCGCGATGATGGCGCAGCATTTCGCGGTGAAGCCGCTGGGCAGCCTCAGGCGCTCGCGGCTGATGAACGCGGCGATCGACCTGATGACCGGCCTGCTCCGGCCGCTGTCCTGCGCGCTGATGAATCTGCCATCGGGCATCGCCGGCCGCACCGCCGGACCTCCGTTGCCGGGGCCGGTGGACACCCGCAGCTACGACGACTACGCGCTGGGCTGCCGGATGCTGGCGCGGCGCTGCGAGCGGCTGCAGGAGAGCGCGTCGGCGCTGGCGCCGGGCTGGCTGCCCGACGCGCAATTGGAGCTGCTGGATTTCTACCGCCGGCAGATGCTGGACTTGGCTTGTGGAAAGCTTTCTAGAGAGGCCTGAAATGAAAAAAGCAATCATAGTCGGAGGCGGGCTCGCCGGCGGTTTGACCGCCATCTACCTGGCGAAGCGCGGCTACGAGGTCCACGTGGTGGAAAAGCGCGGCGATCCGTTGCAGGACCTGTCGTCCTACGTGGACGTGGTCAGCTCGCGGGCGATAGGCGTCAGCATGACGGTGCGCGGCATCAAGTCGGTGTTGGCCGCCGGCATCCCGCGCGCGGAGCTGGAGGCCTGCGGCGAGCCCATCGTGGCGATGGCGTTCTCGGTCGGCGGCCAGCATCGGATGCGGCCGCTGAAGCCGCTGGAGGATTTCCGTCCGCTGTCGCTCAACCGCGCGGCGTTCCAGAAGCTGCTGAACAAATACGCCAATCTGGCCGGCGTCCGCTATTACTTCGAGCACAAGTGTCTGGATGTGGATCTGGACGGCAAGTCGGTGCTGATCCAGGGCCCGGACGGCCAGCCGCAGCGGCTGCAGGGCGATATGATCATCGGCGCCGACGGCGCGCACTCCGCGGTGCGGCAGGCGATGCAGAGCGGCCTGCGCCGCTTCGAGTTCCAGCAAACCTTTTTCCGCCACGGCTACAAGACGCTGGTGCTGCCGGACGCCGGGGCGCTGGGCTATCGCAAGGACACGCTGTACTTTTTCGGCATGGATTCCGGCGGCCAGTTCGCCGGCCGCGCCGCCACCATACCGGACGGCAGCGTCAGCATCGCCATTTGCCTGCCCTACAGCGGCAGCCCCAGTCTGACCACCACCGACGAATCGGTGATGCGCGCCTTCTTCGACCGTTACTTCGGCGGCCTGCCGCAGGACGCGCGCGAAGAGATGCTGCGCCAGTTCCTGGCCAAACCCAGCAATGATCTGATCAATGTCCGCTCCAGCACTTTCCATTACAAGGGCAATGTGCTGCTGCTGGGCGACGCCGCCCATGCCACCGCGCCCTTCCTCGGCCAGGGCATGAATATGGCGCTGGAAGACGCTCGAGCCTTCGTCGAGCTGCTGGACCGCCATCAGGGGGATCAGGACAAGGCCTTTCCCGAGTTCACCAAGCTGCGCAAGGTGCAGGCGGACGCGATGCAGGACATGGCGCGCGCCAACTACGACGTGCTCAGCTGCTCCAACCCCGTCTTCTTCATGCGGGCCCGCTACACCCGCTACATGCATAGCAAGTTTCCCGGCCTTTACCCGCCGGATATGGCGGAGAAGCTGTATTTCACGTCGGAACCGTACGACAGGCTGCAGCAGATCCAGAGAAAGCAGAACGTTTGGTACAAGATAGGAAGGGTCAACTGATGAAGATTCTGGTTATCGGCGCGGGTCCGGCCGGCCTGGTATTCGCCAGCCAACTGAAACAGGCGCGTCCGCAGTGGACGATAGATATAGTCGAGAAGAACGACCAGCAGGACGTGCTGGGCTGGGGCGTGGTGCTGCCCGGCAGGCCCGGTCAGCATCCGGCCAATCCTTTGTCCTACCTGGACGCGCCGGAAAAGCTGAATCCGCAGTTCCTGGAGGATTTCAAGCTGGTGCACCACAATGAGCCCAGCCTGATGAGTACCGGCGTGCTGCTGTGCGGCGTGGAGCGCCGCGGCCTGGTGCACGCCTTGCGCGACAAGTGCCGTTCGCAGGGCATCTCCATCCGTTTCGAATCGCCGCTGCTGGAGCACGGCGAGCTGCCGCTGGCTGATTATGATCTGGTGGTGCTGGCCAACGGCGTCAACCATAAGACCTCCCACTTCACCGAGGCGCTGGCGCCGCAGGTGGACTATGGCCGCAACAAGTACATCTGGTACGGTACCAGCCAATTGTTCGACCAGATGAACCTGGTGTTCCGCACCCACGGCAAGGACATCTTCATCGCCCACGCCTACAAGTATTCGGACACGATGAGCACCTTCGTCGTCGAGTGCAGCGAGGAAACCTACGCCCGCGCCCGCCTGGGCGAGATGTCCGACGAAGCGTCGGCCGAATACGTGGCCAAGGTGTTCCAGTCCGAGCTGGACGGCCACGGGCTGGTGAATCAGCCCGGCCTAGGCTGGCGCAACTTCATGACGCTGAGCCACGAGCGCTGCCACGACGGCAAGCTGGTGCTGCTGGGCGACGCGCTGCAGTCCGGCCACTTCTCCATCGGCCACGGCACCACGATGGCGGTGGTGGTCGCCCAGCTGCTGGTGAAGGCGCTGTGTTCCGAAGACGGCGTGCCGGCGGCGCTGAAGAGCTTCGAGGAGCGCGCGCTGCCGCTGGTCCAGCTGTTTCGCGGCCACGCCGACAACAGCCGGGTCTGGTTCGAGACGGTGGAGGAGCGCATGCACCTGACCAGCGCCGAGTTCGTGCAGAGCTTCGACGCCCGCCGCAAGTCGCTGCCGCCGATGCCGGAAGCGCTGGCGCAGAACCTGCGCTACGCGCTGCAACGCTGAGGAGGCCGCATGGAAAACCGGGAACCGCCGCTGCTGCCGGCGCGCTGGAGCAGCGCCTACGTGTCGTACTGGAGTCCGATGCTGCCGGATGACCAGCTGACATCCGGCTACTGCTGGTTCGACTATGAGCGCGACGTCTGTCGCATCGACGGCCTGTTCAATCCCTGGTCGGAGCGCGACACCGGCTACCGTCTGTGGATGTCCGAGGTCGGCAATGCCGCCAGCGGCCGCACCTGGAAGCAGAAGGTGGCCTACGGCCGCGAGCGGACCGCCGCGGGCGAGCAGCTGTGCGAGCGTCCGCTGGACGACGAGACCGGCCCGTTCGCCGAGCTGTTCCTGCCGCGCGATGTGTTGCGCCGGCTGGGCGCCCGCTTCATCGGCCGCCGCGAGGTGCTGGGCCGCGAGGCCGACGGCTGGCGCTACGAGCGCCCGGGCAAGGGGCCGTCCACGCTGTATCTCGACGCCGCCAGCGGCGAGCCGCTGAGGATGGTGACCGGGGACGAGGCGTCGCGCACGTCGCTGCGCGATTTCCCCAATGTCAGCCAGACCGAAATTCCCGACGCCGTCTTCGCCGCCAACCGCTAGCGTTCGGATCGGGCAGAAAAACGGGGCTGCTTTCGAGCAGCCCCGTTGTCGTTGCCGGACGCGGATCAGGCGGGAGCGGCCAGCGCCGCGGGCGCGAAGGCGCGGCGCTGCCAGAACGGCTGCTCCGGCCAGCGGTTTTCCTGCCGGTAATGCCGCCGCCGCTCCGCCAGGTAGCGGCGGAAACAGTCGTCGGCGCGCTTGGCGTAGGCGCGAGCGGGCGCCAGGTCGCCGTCCAGCATCGCGGCGATGGCCGGCGCGGCGGCCAGCGCGTCGCCGAGCGCGCAGGCGATGCCGGACGAAGCCAGCGGGTCCAGCCCCATCAGCGCGTCCCCGACGCAGATCCAGCCGGGGCCGGCGGCGCGGGAGACGCAGCCGCTGTGCGCGGCGAAGGCGTGCACGGCGTCTATCCGCGGCGGCGGCGGCAGCCTCTCCGACAACAGCCGGGTGGCGCGCCAGGCGGCCAGGAAGTCGGCGGGATGCTCCAGCCCCTGCGACCGGGCCAGGTCCTGGTCCGTCATCAACGTCGCCAACGCGCGGCCGTCGGGCAGCGCCGCGGCATACCACCAGCCGTAAGGCGCGGATTCCACCAGCGAGTAGCCGCTCAGCTCCCCGCGGCAGTCCACGCGGCACGCCAGCGCCTGCAGCCGGTCCAGCCTGCACCTGGGAATGCCCAGCCGGGCGGCCAGCGGCGAGCGCCGGCCGCCGGCGTCCACCACCACCCGCGCCTCCACTTCGCCCAGGCCGCGCACCCGCAGCCGCCAGCCGCCATCGCCCGGCTCGATGGCGTCGACACCGGATTCGCCCAGCACCGCCACGCCGCGCGCCATCGCCTCCTGCCGCAGCGCGCGGTCGAAGCCGGCTCGGTCCAGGTGCCAGCCGTGGCCGTGGCCCCGATACAGGAAGTGGTCCAGCCGCGGCGTCTCGCTTCCCCACAGCGAGAGGTTGCCGTGGTAGCCCGGCTGGCCGTCCAGCGCATGGCCGGCGCCCAGGCGCGACAGCAGGCCGGCGACGTCCGGCGTCGCCGATTCGCCGATGCGGAAGGGCTGGGCCAGCGGACGATCCAGCAGCAGCGCCTCCACGCCCAGCGCATGCAGCGCCAGCGCGAGGGCGCTGCCGGCCGGGCCCGCGCCGGCTATCGCCACCGGGTAGCGGCTAACGTTCATTGCGCCGTTCCGGCAGCGGCGGGCGGGCGGGGTCGAACGGCCGGGGCAGTTCGCGCTCCACCTCGACGAAGCGGCGCTCGCCATCCACCTGCTTTTCCATCACGAAACCCAGGCCGGCCCAGTACTTGACCATGTCGATGTCGTCGGCGAACTGGATGAAGTCGCCGGCCAGCTGGTCGTAGTCGGTGCCCAGCCATGGCACCTGCTTGCCGGTTTCCTGGTCGGGCGGCGGCGGGGGCGAGGCGGCCGCCAGCGTCCGCGGCTGCGGTTGCGGCTCCAGGTAGACGAATTCCGGCCGCTGGGCCGGCCACCACCACAGCCGCCTGCCGTCCAGCGGCTGCGACGAGCATTCGTTGAAGTCGGCCTGCCAGGGGATGGCCATGTAGCGGGTGACGTCGCCGGGCTCCATGCCGCGCTTCAGGTCGAAGTCCAGGCTCAGCGGGCCTTCGGGCACGAAGTGGTTGCGGATGCGGAAGGGCTGGCGGTAGATGGCCGGGTTGCGCGAGATCCAGGTCATCTCGATGCCGGGCGAGAACGGCCCACCGACGCAGTTGTCCAGCGCCGCCCGGGTCAGGCTTTCGGCCGCGTCGCCGTCTTCCGGGTGGTTGACGAACCAGCCGGCCACCCACTGCTGCAGCATGAAGTACTGGGTGTCGGTGAGGCGCATGTACTTGCTGGTGGCGGTGCTGAGCACCAGGCAGTTGTCGCCGGCGAGATACGGCATCATCGTCGCGCCGCTGGCGGTGAGGATGTCGTTTTCCTGGTAGGGCGGGCGGATGAAGTCCAGGATGTACTGGCGGAAGCCCTGGTATTCCGGCGCGCCCAGGCCATCCGTTCCGGTCGCGCCCAGTTTTTCGAAATCGAAATGGTGCGGTTTGGGCGGAATGGCGGCAACCCACGGCATATAGGTCGCGCGCTCCAGCAGGGGGCGGATTTCGGTGTGGAAGTTGGGTTTGAAGCCGTCCGCGCCGGACTTCCAGAAGCCGTTTTCATAGAGGGCCGGATAATGGCCGCTGCGCACCAGTGCGTCGAAGATGGTGTCGTACAGCGTGATCAGGTTGGGGACTTCCGGCGCGTACTTGGGAGGAGCCACCAGCACGTGGGCCGGCAGCGCCTCGATCCGGCTGCCGTCGGAGAACTCGATCACCGCGCTGACCGGTCCGTCCGAGGTGTCGTCCCACCAGCCGTCGTTGTTGGCGTAGTCGGTGATGGTCGCGTCCGGATCGGCGGAGCCGGAGACGCCGTAGCCGCCCAGCACCAGCAGCCGGCCGTCCTGGTCGGTGCGCAGCTCGCCCAGGGTGTCGATCGAGTCCCGCATCGGATAGAGCGGGCTGGGCGGGAAATGCGCGCCCTCGTAGCCGTCCGGCACGGTGTTCTTGCTGAACTGCTCGCCTTGCTGGCTGCGGCCCGATATCTGGCGCGGGCCGGCGTCGATCAGCAGCGTGTGGCGGTCTGCGGCTTGCGGGTTGCGCAGCGGGTGGTTGGGCGCGTAGCCGTCTTCGCCCTCGGCCGGCACGAAGGTGTACCAGCTGGGTTTCTTGTTGGCCAGGTGCGCGGTCCAGCGTATCGCGTGGACGCCGTCGGTGTTCAGCGTCACCTCCTCGCTGACGCCGTTTTCCACCTTGTACACCTTGAAGCGCGCGGCCTGGCGGCACAGCCGGCCTTCGGCGTCGCGAAAGTCCTGTTGGGTGAACGGCTTGCCGTCCGGCATGAGGGGTAGGCCGCAGTAGCGGTCCGGCTCGATGTAGAACTTCTCCGGCGCGTCGCCGACGCGGGCGATGCCGATGGCGGGGTAGATCCGGTATTCGATCATGATGGCTCCCGATTCATGCTTGTGCGGTCTGATGGGCGGCCGCCAGGCGGCTGACGTTGTCGCGCACGCTCTCCAGCGCGTCCACCATCTCGCCGCGCTCCGCCGGGTCGTCTATCTGTTGCCTGGCCACCTGGACGGCGGCGGGCAGCCGCGCCGCCAGATCGGCCAGCCTGCTGCCGGGCTGGTACAGATAGGTGGGCGCTCCGTTGGGGCCGACGTCGCTGTCGGTATCCTTGTGCAGCGGCGTCTGCATCAGTTTGCGGGCCAGGTTGGGCAGCGCCTGGTGCATCAGCGGCAGGCCCTGGGTGAAGAAACTGTCCTTGGACTGGCCGGCGATGAAGCTGCGCTCCATCGAGTCCAGCATCAGGCTGTAGGCGATGTCGAACAGCTCGGCCAGCTGAATGGCCATCGGATTGGTGAAGTCGCCGCGCTTGGGGTTGGACACGATGGGGTAGGTGGGCGGAAAGCCGGCCTTGTCCAGCGACACGGTGCGGAATTTCTTGAAGTGCGACATCTCGTACGGCGAGCCGATGATGGGGCCGTAGGTGCCGTCTGTGCGTTCGCCGTAGGTGTTGTAGGTGGCCCACGGTTCGATCGGAATCATCGACTGCGATTCCGGCACGCTGCCTTCGCCCTGCTGCACGATCTGCTGGACGCCCAGCCGGGCGCTGGCGAGGTCGGTGATCCGCACCGGCTTGCCGCCGAACTTGCCCAGGTAGATGTCCAGCCGCTGACAGGCGTCGGCGTTCGGCTGGAACAGCGCCGCCTGGTCCGGATAGGCCGTCAGGCCGTCCAGCAGCGCGTCGTACAGCTGGGCGATGTAGCTGTAGTTGTCGCCGCGCGGCGGCGCGTGCGGCGGCGCCGGAGTTTCGATGGCGGTGAAGGTGTCGTTGAACACCTCCACCGACGCGCGGCACAGGCCGATGAACGGCGTGGTGCTGGTATTGGCGTGGGGCAGATAACAGGGATAGACCGGCGCGGCGCTGCCGGTCAGCCGGGGCCGTCCGCCGATGCCCACCAGCAGATTGGCGGCCTGGTTGATGTGGAACATCTCCTCCATCATCACGCTGCGCAGCAGCTGGTAGGCCTCGCAGTTGGGATCGCTGATCGAATACAGCGCGGTCAGATACGGCGGGATGGTGGTCATTTCCACCTGGATCGCCAGCTGGGCCGCGTCTTGCAGCGGCTTGCGGGCATCCGCCAGGTCTCCGGCGGCGCGCTGGCCGTAGATGCGGTCGAACAGCATGCCGAAGGGTTTGCTCGAATCGATGCTCATGTTTCCTCCGCGAATCGTCGGGTAGGCAAACGGCGCGGCGCGCTCAGCGCTTGATCAGCGTGGCTACCGACACGTGCGGCCAGATCACTTCGTCGAACACCAGCAGCACGGTCTGGGTGTATTGCAACTGGAGGAACTGGCTGCCGTCCGGGCGCTGCAGGGTTTCGATCCAGAAGATGGAGTTCATCTCGGTGGCGTCGGCGTTCTGGACGATGAAGGGAATGTTGGCGATGCCGCCGGAATCCTGGGTGCTGACCGGCAGATTGGTGGTGCTCACCACCTTGAGTTCCAGCTGTTGCTGCTGGTACTTCAGCACGTCCACCAGCGCCTGGTTGGGATTCGACATATCGAAGCCGGGAGGGAACTTGCCGTTCAGGTAGGGATCGGTATAACCAAGAGGCAGCGGTTTGCCGTCCACCCGGGTGGGCAGCGGGCTGACCGGCTCGATGTTGGGCGCACGCGCCTCGCTGGACGCCTGGCCCTGGGCCAGCAGCGAATCGCCGTGGGGGATGGTGGCCTGGCGCGCGATGGTGGGCGGATCTTGAGGCGCGGTGGTAGCCGGCACGTTCAGCCAGATGCCTGGTTCGATGTGTATGCCTTCGCCAGTGTCGGCGTCGCTGACTTGCTGCAGGTAGGTCAAGCCGTAGAGGAAAATGTCGTTCTGTTTGGAGCCGCGGTTCGGCACCGGCCCGCCTATCGGGCTGAAACTGATGGTTTCGATGGTCGCGTTGACGATCAGGCGGAAGATTCCGCCGTTCTGGCGGTTCGGCACGGCGATCATATTGTAGCCATGGCCGGTCCAGTGGCCGGACAGCTCGCTCAGTGGGCCGAGTTTGCCCAGGCTTTGCGATAACGGGGCCGAGGCGCGTTGGAATTGGCTGAGGTTCATGGTTGGCTCTCCCAAGACATTGTCGAGATGACGTGTGCTGCCTGGTGTGTTACCGACCCGATACCGCGATGTTGTCGTCCGCCTTTGTCGACGGATGATGCCGGATTCGTAAGACTACTTAACCATGATTCTTATATGGAATATCCGGCATGTGCTGGTTATAGCCGGGGCCGGCGCCATGTCAAGCGTGGCGCGGCTTGCGGCGATTTTCCCCCGCGGGTTGATTACTCGCGCTGGGCGCGCTGGTTGTGAATAAAATGATCAAAAACAGTCATTTGGGACAGTTTGAATCGCGTGGGAGCCGGGTGGTTACGGCATAAGATGAAAGTCCGGCCCATCGATTTGCGCCTTTCGGATCGCGTCGGTCCGGGGTGGATTCCGGAGTTTTCGCGCGGAATGGTTTCATCCGCGCCCGCTATCGCAGGAGGCCGTAATGGAAGCCAGGCGTATCAATCAATACCGCGCGCCGCAACTGGTGCCTTTCAGCGCCAGGCTCGACGAGGATGGGCAGACCGTGGTGCTGGCGGCCGATTCCAACGAGTACAAGCTCGCCTTCAAGGGCGTGGAAGGCGGACGGGTGCTGGACAGCGTGCTGTCCATGGCCAATCCGGGCGCGGAAATCTGGTTCGACATCCATTCCGGCTCGGCCCAGCCCTGGCAGCTGTCCCTGGCGCGCCAGCTGGATGAGCTGTCGCTGATCCGGGACGCGCCGGCCGGCCGCTCCGCGCTGGAGATGCGCCGTCTGGAGCAGGAGTCGCTGATCGGCCGCTGCATCGAGCGGCTAAGGTCCGATTCCGGCGACCGCGGCGGGCAGCGCGTCGCCACCGCGCGGGTGATGCTGCATTTGCTGGACGAGCCGCCTCCCGCTCCCGGCGCTTTTTTCATCGACGATGTCGCCGCGCCGGAGTGGGGCGACAATTTCGCGCTGCAGACCTTCTATCTGCAGAAACTCTATCTGGAAGACAACTTGCCGCAACTGGTTCCACTGTGGCGGAGGGTGCTGACGGGCTTCATCGAGGCATCCGGCGGCGCGGTCCTGGGCAGCGGGACGGGGCGGGTGGCCAGGCCGGACGTGCTGGGCTTCTATTGCCCGGTGCAGGAAGAATCGTACTTGCTGTGCCTGGTGGATCTGGTGCTGCAGGCGCCTTGCGCGGGAGCCCGCCGGCGCCTGCACGGCTGGACGTCGCCGGCGGCGGCGGACAGCGGCGTCAACTTCATGCGCCGTGCCCGCCAGTGTTTGCAGTCCGGGATCGAGGCGCTGGGTGAGAGCCGCTTCGCGCGGCAGGTGGACGCGGAAGCCACGGAGGCCGGTTCGCTGGTCCAGGGCTTGTTCATCGAGCAATACCATGTCTCCAGGCGCTTCGCCGAGATCATCGCGCCGTTGATGACCCGGCGCATGCGGCTGCCGATGAAGCAGCATGTCCATCGTTACTTCCAGGAAGAACTGGCGCGCGAGGTATATGGGCGATCGGTATGCGAGGCGCTGGGCGTGCCGTCGGCCTGGCTGGACCAGGCTTTGCCGCTGCCGCTGTTCCAGGCCTATGTCGATGCCTTCACCGTGTTGGGGCGCTACGATCCCATCGGTTATCTGGCCGCGTTGATGGCTTTCGAGTGCGGGCTGGGCATGAAGGGATTGGCGGACATGGGGCAGGACGGCGTGGAGGAGGCGCGCGCCGCTTACCGCCCGCTTCCGCGGCGGGACGAAGCTTGCCTGGAGAGCGGATGCGCGGCTTTGCCGCAGCTGTTCTTCCGCGAGATATCATTGCTGGGAGCCGCCGCTCAGCGGCGCGCGCTGGGTAGCCTGGCCTATATGATGGAGCTGGAGCACCGGGCGATGGACCAGGTCGCCGATTTCTACCGCATTCAGGAGACGCTGGACATGTGCTCGCTGGATGGTTTCTACGGTGGCGGGTGAGGAGCGGTCATGCGGCTATCGCCAGCCACAGCGCCAAGCCCAGCAGCGCGGCCGTGGAAACGGCGGCGGCCGGCCGGCGGTAGCGTTCCGTGGTGGCCAGCGCGGTGACGCCCAGCATCACGGCCAGGCCATGTCCGCCGGCGCCCGGCAGCAGCATCAGCAGCCAGCAGCTTCGCAGGCAGGCGGCCCCGTTTTGCAGCCCATACAACAGGCAATCGCGGTCGGCGGCCCAGCCTGATGGCGCCAGCGCGCGGCCGCGGTGGCAAGCCGCCAGGGCCGCGGCCTTGTCCGGGCCCTGCTGCCAGGCGGCCGCGGCGAGGGCCGCGCCGGCGAGAGACAAAGAGAGGTTGTTGACGGCGGACAGCCAGAGCGCGGACGCGGCGTCCAACAGCCAGGCCGCCGCCAGCCAGAGGCCGAGGTAGCCGCACAGGAAGACGGCGATCGCCCGGCGCCGCCGCCGCCACAGGCTGTGGAAGGCGGCATACCGGGCGGGGCCCGCCGCCAGCGGCAGCATCATCGCCGCCGTCATCAGCGGCAGGCCGCCGTCTGGCGCCGGAATCCAGCCCAGATCCCGCCAGTTGAACCCACCGCGGCAGATCGCTGTGAAACCGACACCGTCGGATCTTTGCAGCAGGCATAGCCATGCTGCGGCGCAGAGCGCCAGAACCCACCACTCCGGATGCCGCCGCAGCCAGTCCCGCGCTTGCCGCAAGCAGGCGGGCAGCGGCGCGGCGCGGCGGACGGTATCCATCGTCAGCGCGCGCATCAAGGCGATCCGCGGTTCATTGGTAATACAGGCTGACCCGTCCCACCCTGACCTCAGCCTCGCGTTTGGTCTGCCGTCGGGGAACGAAGGTGACGCGCAGGTCCTTGGGATTCCAACCGGGTTCTTGTTCCAGCCGCGCCATCAGCTCGGTGACGTCGAAAACGTAATGCAGGCCGGTGCCGGCATGGCCCGCGCCCTGGCGCGACGCCTTGTCCAGGCCGAACAGCGGCAGCACGCCGGCGCATAGTTCTTCCCGGCTGCCGGGTTGGGACTCCCCCGGTGGATGCAGATAAATTTCGTAGCTCGGCGGCATGCCTGTTCCGGTGACCCGCTCTACCCTGAGGTAGGCTTGGCGCGGTTTGCCGGCGGCCTGAGCTTGCAGCGCCGGGCCAGTGGGCGGCGCTATCGACAGGCTGACCGTGGCGTCCCGGGCCGCCAGCGGAAACGATTCCTGGGTGGCGGCCACCATCTCGCTTGGGTGTTCCGTTGACATGAATGGGTTCTCCCGTGATGGTTGGGCGTCGCTAGTGGACATTGCCCAGCGGATTGGCGAGGTTGTCGTATTGGTAGTGCCAGGGCCCGTTCACGGTGTCCACCACGTCTTGCGGCGCGAAGGAGACCGGCTTGCCGCTGGCGTCGTGGAAGAAGAAGTGGGTGGCGCTCAGCCACTTGGGATCGGCGGGATTGGCATTGCCCATTTTGCGCCACACCTCCCACAGCCGGTCGATGTTGGCATGGTGCAGCCAGAAGATGGGGTCCTGCGCGGCGGTGTCCGGATCGCCCATCAGGCCGCCGATATCGCTGTGGATCATATCGTGGGGCACCATCTCCAACTGTCCTTGGTCACTGTCGCCCATGTGGTTGGGGCCGCGCATCGGCCCGCCGAAGCCGGAGTCGCCGCCTGGCGCCAGGTGTCCGGCAAAGTTGGCGCGTTTCAGGCAGTTCAGGCTGACCGCCTTGTTGTCCAGAAAAGGCTTGCCGTCGTTGCCCTGATCGCGCTCCACCAGCAGCGGATTCTGGCCGGGCAGGCCGGCGAATTGTTTGGCGGTGAAGGCGGCGGGGAGCGCCCGGGAGCCCGGCGGGCTGTAGTTCCAGTACGGCAGCGCCCAGTCCTGGGGACCGCCCAGCTTGGCTACGGTGGCAGAGACGATGTCTTCGAATATTCCCAGATAGACGCGGTGCCAGGGCAGGAAGAACCAGGTGGCGTGCTGGCATTGGGACCAGGCCTGGCGTTGGTCCTGCGTGAAGGTGGAAGGGTCTTGCAGCGTGCCGTGCACCGCCGCCTGGTATTGCCAGCTGGTGGGGTCGCCGGGCGGGCGTTGCTGCATGTCGTGTATGGCCCGGGCATACCATTGCAGCGTCTGATCGCTGGCGTCCAGCTTGGATACGTCCTTGCGCATGCGGGGGGTCGGCATTTCGGCTGCTCCTGGTTTGGCGTCGCATGGCGTCGATGGGCTGCCGGGCAAGGATGGTGCTGGGGGGGGGGCCCGCCTGGGGGCGGATCATCGGCGCTGCCTTGCAGGTATAGCCGCGGGAAGAGGCGATGCGCTTCGGGACGAATACTTAAGTGCCAATGCGGATATTTACATTCATTCTGTGTCTGGCATTCACGGCAGGGCGCGCCGGCGCCAGGAGCCGCCAACAAAACTTTGCCGAGCCGGGAGCCAAGGCGCGTCGACGCAGGCAGTACACGCATGGGGCAAGGAGGCGCAACGCAGGATCACGGGTGGTGTTTGCGGATCGAAGTCCCGGCATGGCCAGCGTCGCTCAGCACCACGTACTCCGTGTCATCTAGCGTGAATGCCGCCACTTCGCGCATGCCCAGCCGCTGGTGGGCGCGCAGCGAGGCGGCGTTGTCGCGGCGGATGAACAGAATGGCCTCCCCGCCGGGCAGGCTGGAGCGCAGCGCGGCGTACAGCCGGGCCGGCAAGCCCTGGCCCCGTTCCGAGGCGGCCACGCAAATCGGGCCGTAGACATAGGCGCCGGAGCCGCCGGGCCAGGCGCGCAGCATGGCCGCCACCGGAGCCGGCGGAGTGGGTTGAGCCGCGGACGAGCTGAACAGCGCGCCCACGATGCGGCCATCGCGCAGCGCCGCTACGGTCGGCATGCCGGATCGCAGCATCGCGGCTACCTTGCCGGTCGGGAACTCTCCCGTCAGCGAGCCGCCGCGGGATGGGGCGTTGGCCTGCAGCAGGGCGGCGATGCCGTCCAGATCATTCGGGGCGGCGAGGCGGATTTGCAGCATGTCGGGCCTTTGGGCAGCAGCTGCCGGCGCGGGTGTCGAGTCCGGCAGTGCTAGCGGTTTGGGAGCGGCCATCGTCGCCGGCCGCCGCAGGGCGGTCAAGCGGACTGCGTGCGTGTGCGCGGCGGGAAGTCGCCGGGCAGGTGGCAGCCGTGGCGTCGCAGCAGCTCGACGAAGAGATCGGCCGGCAGCGGGCGCGAGTACAGAAACCCCTGGGCGTGCTCGCAGCGGCAGGTTTGCAGTATGGCGGCCTGGGCCGGCGTTTCCACTCCTTCCGCGATGACCTTCAGGTCCAGCTTGTGGGCCATGAGGACGATGGCTTCGCACAGCGCGTAGTCGCGCGGTTCGTCGGTGATCCGGCGCACGAAAGTCTGGTCTATCTTCAGGCAGTCCAGCCGGTAGTGTTGCAGATAAGACAGCGCGGAATAGCCGGTGCCGAAGTCGTCCAGCGCGATCCAGATGCCGGCCGCGCGATACAAGTCCAGCGCCTCCTGCACTTTGAGGTCGGCGTCGAGCAACAGCGACTCGGTGACTTCCAGCATCAGCGCCTGGCCCGGCACCCCGGCGCGCGCAAGCTTGTCCAGCCAGCGGGCCGGGTTCTGCAGGTCGCGGAAATGCAGCGCCGACACATTGATCGCGATGCGCAGGTCGTCGCGCACCGTGTCGCGCCATTCGCGTATGACGGACAGGGCCTGATCGTACACCCACTCGCAGATTTTGCCGCCGAGGCCGCATTCCTCGGCGATAGGGATGAACACGGCGGGATTGATGACGCCATGCTCGGGATGGTGCCAGCGCAACAGCGCCTCGGCCTGGCGTATCCGGCCGCTGGCGAGGTCGATGATGGGCTGGAATTCGAGCCGGAACTGGCCCTGCTCCAGCGCCATATGCAGGCCGCTGGATATCTGCAGCCGGACTTCCGCGGCCTTCTGCATGGCGGGGGCGAAGAAACAGTAACGGTTGCGGCCGGCATGCTTGGCGCCGTACATCGCCTGGTCGGCGTTGCGCAGCAACTCGTCCACGCTCATGCCGTCGGCCGGAGCCATCGAGATGCCTATGCTGCCGGTCACGTAGCATACCATCTGCTCCAGCCGCACCGGCTCGGCCAACCGCTGCAGCAGTTTCTGCGCCATCAGGTCCACGTAGCCGGGCGATTCGATGTCTCCCAGCACGATGCAGAATTCGTCCCCGCCCAGCCGCGCCACGGTGTCGCTCGCGCGCACGCTGCCCTGCAGCCGGGCGGCGATGGTGGAAAGCAGCTGGTCACCGTGGCTGTGGCCGAGCGAATCGTTGATGGTCTTGAAGTGATCGAGGTCTATCAGCAGCACCGCCATCATTTTCTGGTGGCGCATGGTCTGGGCCAGGCCGTATTCCATTCTGTCCTGCAGCATGCGGCGGTTGCATAGATTGGTCAGCGGATCATGCTTGGCCAGATAGGCCAGCTGTTCCTGCGCGGCCAGCACCGAGCTGATGTCGGAGAATACCAGCACGTAGCTGGCGACGCTGCCGTCCGGGCCGGGCACGACGCTGATGTTTTCCCAGATGTTGAGGACCTTGCCGTTCTTGTGCAGATAGTTGACGTTGCCCTGCCACAGCTTGCGCTCGTCGGCTGAGGCCGGCGGGCCGGCGCAGGCGAAGCTGTGCGGCGTCTGGTAGAGCGGGTCGATGTCCGGCCAGGCCATCGCCTCTTCCGCGCTGTAGCCGGTTTGCTGGCTGAAGGCCGGATTGACCGATACCACCTTGCGGCGCGCGTCCAATATCGCGATGCCCTCTGACGTGGAGTCGAACACGGTGGCGGACTGGAGCAGCCTTTCCTCGGTTCGCCGCTGACCGGTGATGTCCTGCAGCACGCCTATGATGCGCCGGTCGGCCCCGCCGTCGTCGAAGCTGCGTGCCCGGGCGTGCAGCCAGCGCGCGTTCTGATCGGGCCCGGTGCGGGCGCGGAACCGGATGTCCAGCGCGCAGCCCTGGTCTCGGGTGCGGAATATCGCTTCATCCACCGCGGCGGCGTCGCGGGCGTCCACTTGTTCGATGAAGTGGCGGATCGATGTATTGGCCGCCAGTCCCGACGTTGGCTGGGGGGGGGCGGCGAGGCTGAAGGTCTGCATATGGTCGGTTTCCACCCGCCATTCCCAGACGTCGAGTTCGGCGGCCTGCATCGCCTTGCCTATCCGGCCCAGCTGTTCGTCGGCCCGATGCTGGAGTCCGAAGCGGACCATGGCCATCTGCAGCGTGGCGTGCAATTCGCGCGGGGAAACCGGCTTGACCAGGTAACCGTAGGGCATCGCGCTTTCCGCGCGCTGCAGCGTCGCGTTTTCTGCGTAGGCGCTGAGGAAGACGATGGGAATCTTCTGCCGCCGGTAGATTTCGCAGGCGGCGTCCACGCCGTCCATCCCGCCTTCCAGGTGGATGTCCATCAGCACCAGATCAGGCTGCTCCCGCTCTGCGTGCGCTATCGCCAGGCTGCCGCTGGCTACTACGCCGCATACCTGGTAACCGAGCGCCTGCAATTGCAGCTGCAGGTCCATCGCGATGATGCGCTCGTCCTCCACGATCAGGATACGGACGTTTTTCAAGAGTTTTCTCCCGCGCCGAATACTGGGAAGCTGACTTCCACGCGCACGCCGGGCCGGTTGTCCAGGATGTCCAGCCGGGCACCCATCTGTTCGGCCAGCATAGGCATCAGTTGCAAGCCCAGCGACGCGGGACGCGTCGCCGGGTCGGCGGCGGGCAAACCCACGCCGCTGTCGGCCACGGTCAGGAGGGCGCGCCGCTTGTCCTGGCGCGCCAGCCGCAGCCAGATGGTGCCCCGGCCATCCGGATAGGCGTGCTTGAGCGCGTTGGTCAGCAGCTCGTTGATCAGCAGGCCGCAGGGCGTCGCCCGCTGCAGTTCGATGCAGACCAGGCCTGCCGGCGCGTCTAGTTCCACATTCAGGCCGCCGGCCAACTGGCCGTAGCTGCTCAGCAGCAGCTGCTTGAAGCGTTGCAGGTATTCGCCCAGATCCACTTTGGAGAAGTCGTGACGTTCGTACAGCAGCTGATGTATCAGTGCCATCGAGCGGACCCGCGTCTGGCTGTCCTGCAGCACGGCCCGGGCGCTTTCCTCGCGCACGTACTGGCTTTGCATGCTCAGCAGGCTGATGATCACCTGCAGATTGTTCTTCACCCGGTGGTGAACCTCGTTCAGCAGCGTGGTTTTTTCCTGCAGCGCCGCTTCCAGCTGGCGCTGGGCCTGCTTGCGGGAGGTGATGTCGACGATGCCCGCCAGCACCATGGGGCCAGCTTCGGTTTCTATCGGGTTGAGGCCGATTTCGATCGGAAATTCGCCGCCGTCCTTGCGCAGGCCGTAGAGGTCGCGTCCCACGCCCATGGGCCTGGCTTCGGGCCGGCGCAGGAACCCTTGGCGCAGCCGGCCGTGGCGGCCGCGGAAGCGTTCCGGCATCAGTTGCTCGACCGGCATGCCCGGCAATTCGTCCCCGCTATAGCCGAACATCGCCTCCGTCAGTCGATTGAATAGGATGATGGCGCCGGCGCCGTTGATCATGATCATCGCGTTCGGCGATTCCTGGACCATTTGGTGGAAGCGATCCTCCATGCGTTTGCGGTGGCTGAGGTCGCGGGTGATCTTGGCGTAACCGCGCAAGGCTCCGTCATCGGCGCGCAGCGGAATCAGCAGGATGTCGGCGAGGAAGCGGCTGCCGTCCCGGCGGACATGCCAGTGCTCGCCGGCGTAGCGGCCGTCTTGCACGGCCTGAGCCAGCTGGCGCATCGTCTGCGGACCGGCGTCGCCGGAAGGAGGCAGAAGGCAGCTGGAGTGGCGGCCCAGGGTTTCGGAAGCAGCGTGGCCGTGTATGCGTTCCGCGCCGGCGTTCCAACTGCGCACCAGGCCGTCTGCATCCAGCAGGATGATCGCGTGGTCTTCCACGTGGCGGATCAGCAGATCGAAGCAGACATCGCTCTCCCGGATGCCGGGCAGAGGAGGCGGGCCGGTGGAGGGCGTCTTGGTTTTCCTGGCGCAGTTGAGCATGGAAAGGTCCGTGGGGCTTGCGATTCGCTGGATGGAAAAAACCAATTCCGTTATAGGGTTAATGTCATTTTTATGCCATTAGGCTGGTGTTTTTACTCATGGATTGAGAGCGCGTTAAGGGTTTATACATGATAAGAATTGATTGATTTACGGAGAATTAATCAATTTTTCAAATGAAAATCTTCCAGCACAATGCCAGCCATGAATTCAAGCAAGGAAGAGCGATGACGAGCAGACGACGATTTCTGGGCGGGAGCCTGCTGGCGGCGGGAGGATGGTTGGCCGGCAAGGCCCTGGCCGGCGGGGGCGCGCCGATGGCCGAGGATGGGTACAGGATGCCCGACGAGGGCGAACGCCACGCCGCAACCTGGATGGCGTTCGGCCCCAGTTTGGCGGTGTGGGGCGGGCGGCTGCTGCCGGCGGTGCGCCGCGATCTGGCGCGGGTAGCGTCCTCCATCGCCGCCTTCGAGCCGGTGCGCATGCTGGTGCGGGAAGAAGAGCGCGATCTGGCCGCCAGGCTGTGCGGCCCCGATGTGGAACTGGTGGCCCAGCCATTGGACGATCTGTGGATACGAGACAGCGGACCGGTATTCGTCCAGAGCGGCGCGGGCAGGCTGGCCGCGGTGGATTTCAATTTCAACGGCTGGGGCAGCAAGCAGGCGCATGGCCGCGATGCAAGGGTGGCCGGCTTCGTCGCGGCTCAAGCCGGCGCGCTGTCCCTGCGCGCCCGGCTGGTGCTGGAAGGCGGCGGCATCGAGGTGGACGGCGAGGGCACCGCCATCGTCACCCAGAGCTGCGTGCTCAATCCCAACCGCAATCCGGGCTCGAGCAAGGCGCAGTGCGAGGGCGAGCTGCGCCGCTTGCTGGGGGTGGAGAAAGTGATCTGGCTGCCGGGCATCGCCGGACGCGACATCACCGACGGCCATACCGATTTCTACGCGCGCTTCGCCCGGCCCGGCGTGGTGGCGGCCGGGCTGGAGACCGACCCGGCCTCCTACGACTACCAGGTGACCCGCCGCCACTTGGCTATTCTGCGCCAGGCGCGCGACGCGCGCGGCCGCAAGCTGGAGGTGGTGGCCATTCCCGGGCCGTCCCGCGTTAGACCTGAGCATGAGAGCGACGAAATGGCGGCCGGCTACATCAATTTCTATGTTTGCAACGGCGCGGTGATCTCGCCCGAGTTCGGCGATCCCAAGGCCGACCGCAACGCCTTGAGCGCGCTGCGCGAACTGTTTCCGGAGCGGGAGGTGGTGCAACTGAACATAGACGCCATCGCGGCCGGCGGCGGCGGCATCCACTGCGCGACTCAGCAACAGCCCGCCTGAGCGCGGTTCGAGCCAAGGGAGAAAGCATGCCGGAACATGATGGATTGAGCGCGGAGGAGGTTTCAGAGCAAGCCGTCGCGTCGCGGTTGCCGTCGCTGCGCTTGCTGGCGGGATTCGAGGCGGCGGCGCGGATAGGCAGCTTTTCCCGCGCGGCCGAGTCGCTGCACCTGTCGCAATCGGCGATCAGCCACCAGATCCAGCAATTGGAGGAGTTTGTCGGCCAGCCGCTGTTCCACCGGGTGGGGCGCGGCGTGGAGCTGACCTTCGCCGGCGAGATGCTGCAGCAGAGCGTGGGGCGCGCGCTGGAAACCCTGCGCCGCGGTCTGGACCGGATCGCCGTCTACACCGATCCCGGCCTGGTGGCGCTGGTGGGGCCGGCCTTCTTGCTGCAGGGCTGGCTGCAACCGCGGCTGGCCGCGTTGCGCGCCGCGCACCCGGACATTGTGCCCTTGCTGTCCATCGACGAGTCGCCGGGCCAGGCGGATGAGATAGATCTGGACCTGCTGATCTCGCCGTGGCCGTTGTCGCTCGATGGCTGGGAAGACGCGCGCTGGCTGCGCGACGAGTGGCTATTCGTCTGCGCGCCGGCGCTGGCTGAAGAACTGGCCGGATTGCCGTTCGAACGCCATCACGAGCTGGCGCGGCTGGTGTGCCTGGAGAGGGCGCGGCTGCCGGATGCCGCCGAGGCGGAAACACAGCGTCTGCTGCGCCGCTTCGGCGTGGCCGCCATCTACGACGATGCTCAGCTGGCGCGCGACGCCGCGCTGCGCGGCCACGGCATCGCCTGCCTGTCCTCGCTGGCGGTGGACGAGGACCTGCGCGAGGGGCGGCTGCATGCGCTGGCCGGCTACCCGCGGCTGCCGGGCGCGCAATGGTGGCTGTCGCGGCCGGAGAGCGCTTTGCGGACCGAGGCGATGGAGCGCATGCACGCGTGGCTCAGCTCTGCCGCGCGGGAGGGGCCTGCCAGCGCAATTGGCGCGGACTGAGCCCCAGCAGCTGGCGGCATAGCCGGGTGAGGGCGCTCTGGTCGGAGAAGCCGCAGCCGGCGGCGATGTCGGCCAGCGAGCGGCGACTGTGGCGTATCGCGTGGCAAGCCGCCTCCATCCGGGTGCGGCGGATGAAGTCGCCGGCGCACTGCTGGAACACCCGCTTCATCCGCCGGTCGAGTTGGCCGATGCTGAGGCCGGACAGCTCGCACAGCTCTTCCAGGTGCAGCGGGCGGTGGTAATGAGCCTGGATGTGGTCGACGCAGGCGGCGAAACGCTCGTCCAGCAGCTTCTCGCGGGTGAGGTCGGCCAGATCCTTGGAGATGCAGACCAGGCCCAGCAGCCGGCCGTCGGGATGAAGCAGCGGCTGTTTGCTGGTCAGGCACCAGCCGGGCGTGCCGTCTGGATAGACGGTCAGGTCCAGCCGGTTGCGCAGTGGCTGCTGGCTGGAAAACAGGATGCGGTCTTGTTCCCGGTAGCGATTTGCCATCGCGCTGGGAAACAGCTCATGCGCGGTGCGGCCTTCGGCCTGATCCCGGTTGCGCAGCGCGCAGCGCGGCACGCAGCCCTCGCTGAGGGTCAGATAGCGGCTGTCCAGGTCTTTCACGGCGAACACCATATCGGGCAGGTGGTCGAACAGCGCCGCCATCGCGCGCGCGGCGGCCAGGTCGCTGACGAGATGCGGCTGCTGCAGGGGCATGTTCATGACGGGGCGATCCTTGCGCGATTGCCGCGGCCTGGCGGCGCGACGGCGATGCCATCCGGGCTGCCAATTATTCCTTTGGCATTTATTTAAAACAGCATCGCTCATCTGTATGCGTTTTGCAAGAATGCCGCGGCGGGCGCCGAATGCCGCCGCGGCGATGCCCGCTCCCTTACTCGTAGCTGGCGCTGACGGCGACGTTGGCGAAAGGCTGCTTCGCCTGCAGCGTCAGGTAGTACCAGTGGCCGGCCTGCGGCGCGGCGATGGCCACCGATTCCTCGTTGCCGGCGCCGGCCGACGCGTAGTCGTAGCTGGCGGGCGTCGGATAGCGGTCTTTCGCCACGTAGAGGTCCACATCGCCGCTGCCACCGCTGGTCCACAGCTTGAGGTTGCGGGCGCCGGCCGGCACCCAGATGGTGGCATAGGCCGCGCCGGACGAGGACAGGCCGGAAATCGAGCAGTTCTTGCCCAGCCGCTCGGGATAGCCTTCGTTGCATGCCGGCAAGCCGGTGGACGGCGGCAGCGGCGGCTGGCCGGCGGTGGTGGCGCTTTGCGTCCAGGCGGCGAACTCGCTGTCGTAGCGGCTGCCTATCTGCCGCATCATGCCCATGTAGCCGCCCGCGTAGTCGCCCTTGCGGAACAGCGGCAGCATCGTGTCCACGTCGGCGCGGTGGCGCTCGAACATGAAGCGGGTGGCCATATAGCCCCAGCGGTAGGCGCGGGTGACGTAGTCCGGCATGTCGTAGGTGTTGCCGAAGATCTGGCTCAGCTTGTAGTTGCCGGTCTTGGCGACGTCGATGGCGGTCTGGTTGTCGTTGCGCAGCGACAGGTACTCGGCCAGGCCCTCTATCCACCACACCGTCGGCTGTTGGGTGGCGGCGGAGAAGTCGCCGTACATGTCGAAGCGGCCATCCAGATAATGGATGTATTCATGCTCCAGGTTCCACACCTTGAACACCGGACGCAGCCACGAGGCCTCGTGGGCGATGAAGCGCGCCTGGTTGTTGGGATCGGCCGGGTTGCCTTCCAGATACATGCCGCCGTTGTCGGTGGAGATGCCGTAGATCACGCCGGCGTACTTGGAGTAATTGTTGTAGTCGTCGAACACCACCACCTCAAGCGAGGTGCTGTTGTCGTTGGCCACCGGCTGGTTATGCGTCTGCAGCATCTGGTGGAAGTAGGACTCCTCCTTCTGCAGCAGCGCGCACGAGGCTTGCATCTGGTCGGTGGTCATTTCCTGGGCGCGGATGCGGATGGTGGGGCTGCAGGTGTAGCGGTTGACCAGGATGGCGTCAGCCAGCTTGGTTTCGAAGCCGCAGGTGCCGTATTCGGCGCAGCTGGCGTTGTCGTAATACTTCACGGCTTCCGCCGCCGCCAGCCACAGCTCGTTGTCGGCACCGGTCATGCTGCTGCCCGCCAGGATGGCCTTGACCTGCGGCTTGATCGCCGGCTTCAGCGCCGGGTACTGCATGAAGCGCAGGCCTTCGCGGGTGGCGTCGCCCAGCTGGAACGCGGTTTCAGTGCCCAGCAGGCTGGCCTTGTCGGCCTGGACGAACTGGGTCAGCGCGGCGGAGTAGCTGCCGTCGTTCTGCAGCAGCGGCGCGGCGTTGGCGCGGCCGTGGGCGTAGAAGAACACGGTCAGCGCGCCGGTGAAGCCCTGGCTGGCGGTGGTTTCGCGCAAGGCCTGCGCGGCGTTGGGATTGGCCGCGGTGTTGGTGTAGCGCTGGACGATGGCGCGGATGGACGGCAGGTAATAGGCCTCGTCCGCCATATTGGTGATCAGCGTCATCACCTCGTTGGCGGTGGTGGGCGCCTGGCTGTTGGCGGCGAACAGCGCCGCGCCGTCGGCCAGTTGCTTGATGCCGGGCCGCAGCACGGCCTGCAGATTGGCGTCCAGCGCCGGCAGCGTGCCGGTGCTGGCCAGGTAGTAGCCGGCGCGCAGGTAGAGCGCGAGGTTGACCAGCGTCATCGACGACGCGTTGTAAGCCGCGGCCTCCTGGGCGAAGCGGCCGGCCACGGCGTTGAGGTTGGCCGCGCTGTAAATGGTGGCGGCCAGGCTTTTGTCCAGCGCGAACAGGCCATAGGCGCAGGTGTAGTCGGGCAGGGTGGCCAGGTAGTTGGCGAGATCGGCGCCGCCGTGGCCGGCCATCGCGTTCATGTCCTGGCATTGCGGCGTGGCCGCGTGGCGGGCCAGCTTTTTCAGCGGCCGGCCGATCACGGTGCGGTTGTCCTGCAAATGGTAGCGGGACTGGAAATCGGTCGGCGGGAGCTGCCGCCACAATCTGGGCGGAGCCGGCTGCCTGGGTTTGGCCTGGGCCTTGGCCTGGTGCGGCATTTTGTAGGTTTTGGGCGCGGCGTGGGCCGGCGCCGACAACGCCGCGGCCAGGGCCAGGCACAGCGCGGCGAGGGGAAGGCTTCGCATATTCTGTCTCCGGAAAGTCAGGGCGTTTCCCTGACCGGAAGATCATGCCAAGTGTCCATGCGCATTTCTTGGCGAGTCTTTTCGCCGCCGCGCGCAGATTTGCCAAATGCGCTCAGGCCGCTGGGTTCGCTATCGCCGCCGGCCGGCCGCAAGGTGGCCTGGGTGGCATTGAGCGCGGTTGCGCTGGGCGTGGCGGGCGAGGAGCCGCCGCTGGCGGCCGGCGAGCTGGCGGCAGGCTTATTACTCGGTGCATACCCGTCCGGAGGTATTGGAGACCGGCGAGGCGGAAATTGTCCGCATCGGGGATACGCTGCGCAAGCTCGGCCGCTTGTAGGCGATGGCGGAGGCGGCTGATGGCGTGGTCGTCTTCGCCTGGGCATTTAGATGAAAGGATTGCTGTATTGGCGGACGGGAGCGTCCTTGCCCAACGCCTGCATCATAGGTATTCGTACTAGCTTGCATTGATTGGCCTGGCCGTCAAAAGTGGTGATAGGTCATGCGTTCGACAACATTCATCGCCATTTCAGTGCATGCGAACCTATCCACCCGCATCGCAAGCCGACCCGATTCATCGCCCGCTCATGAGCGGCACTTTCCCGTCGCCTGATTTCGGATCGCCAATGATTGATCATCCGGTAAAGCTCGCGATTGCTTAACCTTTCTATTCAAATTGCCGGGGCCGTCCCTCAGCGTCGGCCGGCAGCAGGCCGATCCGCTCCGTGCGTCTTGCGACCGGCAGAGCCTGGCCGTTGTCGGAAAAAATCGCGAGCAGGTTCGGCGCGCCGGCTTGGGCGCGTTTTGTGTCGCGGTAAACGAGGCTGGCGGTATGACCAGCGCCATGAGCAGGCCGCCGGCGCCAGATTGGACAGACCAAGGAGTTCTCCATGTTCGGATCCATGCAAGCCGACGCGCGGATTGGCCACGGTGTAAGAGCCGTCTGTCTGGCGGGGCTGATTTTCTGGGCGGGGTCGGTAACAGCGGCGCGGGCGGACGAGTCCGCATCGGCTCCCGTGTCGACACCAGTGGCGGCAAGCGGTTCGCGGTCAGCTGGTATGCCGTCTGGCGACAGCGCTCCTGGCCCGCGTGAGGTCGCGGGAGCTGCCGGCAAGGAAAAGCTTCCAGGGCTTCCCAGTGGGCTGACGATCGCGTTGCTGGCCGGCGTGACGCTGTTTTGGCTGACAGCCCTGATCGGCTTGATCAGGAGTTTGCGCGAGGGGGGATGGAAACTGACCCAAGCGCTGATGGAGGAGGCAGCCTTGCCTGAAGGCACGCCGCCCCCGGCAGCAGGAGCGGTGCCCCCGATGGTGCCGAGCGTATCCCGACTGATCGCCATGGTGGGAACCATCGTGCTGGGCAGTTTTTTCCTCGCTATCGGCTACTACGTTCTCTGGCAGCTGTGCAATGGCCAATCGATTGAGGCGGCGCAGGGCGCTTGGTCGTATTTTGCCGGTGGCGCGACACTGTTTCTGCCCTATGGCGTGAACAAGCTGTCATCGGTTTTCAAATAGCGTGCTCAGGGAGGTGGCGCGATGTTCATCAATCCGTCCATCAAGAAGCTCTTTGTCCTGATGCTGGAAAACCGGTCCTACGATAACCTGTTCGGTTGGTCCGATTTGCGAGGTTGGACGCCGGGGGGCGTGCCGGCGCATGCCGATGGCTTGCTTGGCAAGCCCGTCTATAGCAATCTCGATGCGTCGAATCGGCCGCATGATGTCGCTTCCGGCGCGCCTTACCGGCTTGATTTCGATCCCGGACACGAATTCTCGGATGTGCTGGTCCAGCTTTGCGGCAGAAACATGCAGGCGGGAAATTGGTCGGTACGGAATGACGGGGTATCCCTGGGGCAGGACGGCGCGTATCCGAAGATGGCGGAGTCCCCCGGCGACTTGGGTTTTGCTTATTGCCTGGAGGCGCATGGTTTCGACATCGCGAGCGCCATGCGCTGCTTTTCTCCAGAGCAGTTGCCGGTGCTGAATTTTCTCGCGCACCAGTTTGCGGTGTGCGATCGCTGGTTCTCCAGCATGCCGGGACCCACCTGGCCCAACCGTTTCTTCGCGTTGGCGGGCACTTCGTGGGGATTGGACTACTCTCCGTCCGATCTGCGGACTGTCGGGTCGGATTTCTTCGACGGGGAAAAGTTCGGCAATGGCAGCGACTCCCTGCTGACCAGGCTGGCGCCGGAAGAATGGCTGGTCGCGCATGGCGATACGCCGCAGTCGTGGTCGATAAAAGGCGTAGACGCCAATGGCCGCAAGGACTGCTTCATCTCGCATGATTCGTTGCTGAGCCGGCTGGCCGCCGGCAGATTGGGCGAGCAGGTCAAGTTCGTATTCATCGAGCCACGCTACGATCCTCTCGGCGGATTCCGCGAGGGCGAGTCCATGCACCCTACCGGGGATGTTCGCGCAGGGGAGGCACTGGTCAGGAAGGTGTATGAGGCCATCAAGGCGTCGCCATATTGGGATGAGTCGATCTTGCTGGTCGTTTTTGATGAGCATGGCGGTTTTTTCGATCATGCGATTCCTCCGTTGCCTGGCACCTTGGGCGCGCCCCCGCTCGCCGCATCCCATCCGACCGGACTGACCCGCCACAACTTCCGCTTCGACCGCTATGGGGTTAGGGTGCCGGCCATCGTCATCTCCCCCTACGTGCGGCAGGCGACGATAGAACATACGTTTTACGATCATCTGTCCATAGGCAAAACGTTGGAAGAGATCGTGCGCAGAGGGGGCAGAGCCCCTTTGCTGGCCACTTCGCGTTTCGAGGACGCGGCGAGTTTTGGCAAGACGTTGGTACTGTCGAAACCGCGCGGGCGCGACGACATTCCCGAATGCCCCGTTCCGCTGCCATTGCCGGCAAGATCGGATGGCGTTTTGGGTACGCCTGCCGCACGAGCGTTCGCCGGCCTGGGGTGGCCGCCTTGATCCGGCGTCAGTGCTCGGCCATCACCACCCGGTTCCGCCCCTGCCGCTTGGCCGCGTACAGCGCGCGGTCGGCGGCTTGCAGCAGCGACTCCAGCGTGGCCGACGCTTCGCCCAGAGTGGCGACGCCGAAGCTGGCTGTGACCGCCAGTTGCTGGCCTGATGGCAGCGAGCATGGCGATTCTGCTATGCCCGCGCGCAGCCGCTCGGCCAGCGTTTCGCCGGATGAGGCGTTGCTGTGGCTGGCCAGCACCACGAACTCTTCGCCGCCGTAACGGCCGGCCAGGTCGTCTTCCCGGCAGATGCGCTCGATGATGGCGGCGACATGGACCAGCACCGCGTCGCCGCTGTCGTGGCCGTGCAGATCATTGACCTGCTTGAAGTGATCGATGTCGAACAGGATCAGCGTCGCCGATTCTCCCGTCCGGCGGGCGCGCGCGATTTCGGCGTCGGCGGTCTGGGTGAACGCGCGCCGGTTGGCGATGCCTGTGAGGAAGTCGATCCTCGACATCTCGGTCAGTTCGTCTATCAGCCGCTGCCGTTCCTGCTCCAGCACGCGTTTTTCCTGGTTGTTGCGCCGCAGGATGGTGATGGCGCGCAGCACGTCGCCGATTTCGTCCTTCCGCAGGGAGGCGGGGAGTTCGGCGTCCAGACTGCCGTGGGCGATGTCGGACAGCAGTTTGGACGCGGCCAGCAGCGGTTTGGCGATCCGCCAGCGGATGTAGGCGAACAGCGCCAGCTGCGCGATCAGCGCGATCACGCCCAAGGCGATGGCGCCGAGCAGATGCCGGAAGGCGGCCAGCCGCTGGGCGGCGGCCTCGTCGGCCGCGGTAGACAGCATGGTGTCGCGCAGTTCGACGATGCTGTGCAGGGTGGGTACGTAGCCGGCGGTGAATTCGGCCAGGCTGACCCGGTAAGGCCGGCCGAGCCGGCTGTCGAGCAGGATGTCGTCCACCTGGGCCAGCCCCTGCTGGAAATAGAGGCTTTCCATGTCTCCCATGGCCTGCCGCGGGCCCGGCTGCGAGGAGGGGATGTTGAGGCGCAGGCGGATGGTGCCGCGCAGTTGCTCGATGCGGCCGAGCAAGATGTGGATGTCACGGGCTTCGCTTTCCGTCAGCGGCCGTTTTTCCGCCAGCGCGGGCGTCAGTGTCGAGCCCAGCCGGCCGGCGTACTCCCGCAGTTCGGTCGCCAGGCGGGCGCCGCTGAGAGGATTGGACAACTGGGGATAGACGTTCGATGCTTGGGACGAGAGGGCGGTCACCGCTTCAAGGACTGCCGGCACCACATCGAACATCCGCCGGATCGGCGCCATGATTTCGTTCGAGGTGGGCGCCGGCGCGGCGATGGCGCGGTCCATGCCCAGGCGCGCTTCGCTCAGTTGCCGTCTGGCGGTCCGGACGGCGGCCAGCGCCTGCCGGTGGTAGGCAGAGTTCGAGGGCGACAGGGCCGTGACCAGATCCTGCAGCGCGCGGTCACTGGTTTGCCGGGCCGAGCGCAGCCGCTCGCGGGCAGTTGGGTCGGCTGGCGAGCCGATCAGGACGTTGGCCGGTCCCCGCTCGAAGGAAATCTTTTCCACCGCGACCATGGCGAGATGGGCGATCTGTATCGAGCCCAGCCCCTCGTTGGCTGAGTGGTACGCCGCCCATTCGCCGTTGATGATCCAGGCCAGCGGCAGGCAGGCGAGGATGAACAGAACGAAGGTGACGATGGTGAATATCTTGGACAGGCGCATCGGTCGTTCAGTGCAAGAGATGCTGCGATCAGCGCAGACGCTGTGCAAGATTGAGTATATGCGCGGCGGCGGCGCGGCTGGAGAAATTCGCCGCGCCCGGCCTCTGCGGCGCGCTATTCGTCCGCGCCCTCGCGCAGCTCCTTGAGCCGTTTGTAGATGGTGGCGCGCCCCATGCCCAGTACATTGGCCACGTAGTTGACCGCGCTCTTGCCGCCGAACGCGCCTTCCGCGTGCAGGGCGTCCACCAGTTCCCGTTTTTGCGTCCGGCCCAGCGTGTTGAGGCTGGCGCCGCGCTCGCGCAGCCAGCCGTGCAGGAAGAGGTTGATCCGTTCCTGCCAGTCGTCGCGGAACAGCTCGGCCGGCTGCGGCCGCACGCCGGCGCCCTGGAGCAGGATGTCCAGCGCTCCGCGCATCTCATCGAACACGGCGATATTGAAATTGATGCACATCATGCCGGCGGGCCTGGCCTGGTCGTCGAACAGCACCGCGCTGACGCTGCGCATCCGGCGGCCGTCCCAGTTCAGCTTTTCATAAGGGCCGACCATCCGCTCGCGCGCCGTTCCCGGAATTTCCTCCAACGCGGAGTCATCGCCCGGCTCGCGGCGGGACAGATTGTTGGCGATGTGGAGCACGGTCTGGTCGTGCAGGTCGTGGATCACCACTTCGACATAGGGGTGGAACAGGGTGGCGACGCCGTCGGCGATGTGGGCGTAGCGATTGAGCAGCAGGTCTTTCACCGGGGAGGGCGTGGTTCGGCGCATGGCGGTGGATGGATGGGAATGATGGTTGCGATTATAGACAGTTTGTCTCGATTTTGGACAGCGTCGTCTGTATGCCGCATCCGGCGATCTGGTTGGATAACCTTATTGATTCACTGTCATTCGATCATTTTCTTATCCGGATCGGCGAAAGCCATGGCGCTTTCTACCGGCTAATTTTGTATTAATTGTCTATTTTGTAATTTTTGTCTATATTTGAGGCGAGACGAACATCAAACCTCCTGCGGCGGGCCATGCCTGCCGCCGGGTAATTTATAGGACGCGACATCATGAACAATTTGTACCAGCGCATAGCGGACGCCCATCAAGCCTTGCGGTCGCAGGTAGCCGTCACGCCGTTGCAGCACAGCCCGGGGTTGTCGGCGCTGACCGGCTGCGAGGTGTATCTGAAGTGCGAGCATTTGCAGCGCACCGGCTCTTTCAAGTTCCGCGGCGCCAGCAACAAGATGCGGCTGCTGGACGCGGCGTCCCGCCGGCTGGGCGTGGCCACGGTGTCCAGCGGCAATCACGGCCTGGGCGTGGCGCTGGCCGGCAAGTTGGCGGGCGTGCCGGTGACGGTGTACTCGTCGGCGGCGGCTTCGGCGATGAAGCTGGACGCGATCCGGGCCCACGGCGCGAAGGTGGTCGCCATCGACGCGCCGATGCTGGAAGTGGAGCTGGAGGCGGCGCGGCGCGCCGAGCGGGACGGCCTGCCCTTCGTTCCGCCGTACAACGACATCGACGTCATCGCCGGCCAGGGCACGATAGGGATGGAGCTGGCCGAGCAGCATCCGGGCCTGGCGGCGGTGTTCGCGTCGGTGGGCGGCGGCGGCATGATTTCCGGCATCGGCGCCGCGCTGGAGGCGGTCAGCTCTGAGACCGAAATCGTCGGCTGCTGGCCGAGAGGCTCCCAGGCGCTGTACCGGAGCATGCTGGCGGGGGAGGTTGTCGAATGGGAGGAACTGGACACCATTTCCGACGGCACAGCCGGCGGCGTGGAGCCGGGCGCCGTCACGCTGCCCATCGCGCGGCGGGTGATAGGCCGGACCGCGCTGGTGGACGAGGCCGAGATCAAGGCGGCGATGCGCAAGGTGGCCGAGACCGAGCGCTGGATCGTCGAGGGCGCGGCTGGCGTTGCGGCGGCGGGGCTGATCCAGTTGGCCGAGCATTACCAGGGCAAGCCGGTGGCGGTGGTGCTGTGCGGCCGCAACATCAAGCTGGAGACATTCCTGGAGGCTTGCCATGCTGCTGCTTGACCGCGAGGCCATCGCCGCCCGCTTCGACTCCGACCGGGCGCTAGCCGCGGTGGAGGCGGGTTTCATCGCCTATTCGCGCGGCCGGGTCCAGTCGGCGCCGGCGCAGAATTTCCGCTTCGCCGACGCCAACGGCGACTGCTGCGTCAAGTCCGCGCACATCGCCGGCGAGGAGGCGCTGGTGGTCAAGGTGTCCACCGGCTTCTACGATAATCCGTCGCGCGGGTTGCCCAGCAACGACGGCCTGATGCTGGCCTTGTCGGCTCGGGATGGCCGGGTGCTGGCGCTGCTGCGGGACCAGGGCTGGCTGACCACGATGCGCACCGCGCTGGCGGGGCGGCTGGCCGCCAGGCTGCTGGCGCCGTCGCGAGTCGCGCGCATCGGGATGCTGGGCGCGGGCGAGCAGGCGCGCGCCCAGCTGGAGCAGTTGCGGGCGGTGACCAACTGCCGCGACTTGAGCGTGTGGAGCCGGCAGCCGGCCCAGGCCGCGGCGTTTTGCGATTACGCCGCGACCCTGGGTTTCCAAGCGAGGCCGGCGGCCGATCCGCGCGAGGCGGCGGCGGAGGCGAATCTGATCATCGCCGCCACGCCGTCGCGCGAGCCTTTGCTGCGGCGAGGCTGGATACGTCCGGGCACCCACATCACCGCGCTGGGGGCGGACGGCCCCGGCAAGCAGGAGCTGGATCCAGCCATCGCGGCCGAGGCCGACGTGGTGCTCGCCGATTCGCGGGCGCAGTGCGCGGCCTTTGGCGAGCTGTCTCATGCGGTGAAGGCCGGTTTGCTGGACCCGGCCCGCATCGTCGAGCTGGGCGACGCGCTGGCGCGGGGCGCACGCCTGCGGCGCAACGACGCCGAGATCACGCTGGCCGATCTGACCGGCGTCGCCGCGCAGGACGCGGCCATCGCCGCCAGCGTGCTGGGCTGACGCGGCGGCTCGGCGGCGCAATGGAAAACGGCCCCGTCAAGCGGGGCCGCGCGGAAGGGCTGGGATCAGGCCAGGTCGGTGATGACCAGCTTGGCGATGTTGAAGTAGATCACAAGGCCGGTGCCGTCGATGAAGGTGGCGATGAAGGGCGCGGACACCACGGCCGGGTCGATGCGCATCTTCTTCAGCACCATCGGAATGATGGATGACACGATGGCGCTCCATACCGTGATGGCGAACAACGTCAAGCACACCACCAGCGCCACTTCATGGCCGACGCCCAGCATCCAGGCTCGGAGCAAGCCCACCATGCCTATCGCCAGCGCGATCATGAACGAGGTGGTGACCTCCTTGCGCAGCACCGCGCCCAGGTTGCGCAGCCCCACCTCGCCCACCGCCATCGCCCGCACCAGGGTGGAGGTGATCTGGGTGCCGCTGTTGCCGCCAGTGCCGATCAGGAGCGGGATGAAGAAGGCCAGCGCGATCACCGCCTCCAGCTGTTCCTCGAATACCTGCAGGATGGTGCTGGTGTAGGCCTCGGCGGCGAACAGCAGCAGCAGCCAGGGCAGGCGCTTCTTCCACAGCGCCCAGGGGCTGCTTTCCAGATAGGGCGTATCCAGCGGCAGGCTGGCGCCCTGGCGCTGGGCGTCGTCGGTTTCCTCGTCGCGGATCAGCACGGCGATCTCGCGCTCGTACAGCGCGCCGGCCAGCTTGCCGCCGCTGACCACCGGCACGGTGTCAGGCGACTTTTCCTGCAGTTCCGGCGCCACGTCGCGGCGCAGCTGGCCGGGTTCGACCGAGTAATCGATGGACTGCATCAGCGCTGACACCGGGCGGGCGTCGTCCTTCTCGGTCAGCAGGGTTTTCAGCGACAGCCGGCCGTGCAGAAAGCCGCTGTCGTCGGTGACGAAGATCTGGGCCGGCACGTCGTCGTCGCGCAGCTGGCCCAGCATGTGGGCGCGGGCGTCGCCGGCCTTCATGTCGCGCCTGAGCGTGATCAGGGACACGCTCATATAGGAGGCGACGGTTTCCTTCAGTTTGATTTCCGCCGCGTTGCCGGCGGCGAGGGTGTGGCTTGCTACGTAAGTCATGGTGAGAAACTCCCCGTTTAGCTGTTTAAACCGCAAACAGTTCTCAATGGGGGCGACAACCAGGAGGAGAGTGCAGAAAGCGATCTCCGCGTCTAGGTTTTGGCACTATGCAACGTATCCGGGGGAAGTCACTTTGGGCTAAACCTTAATCCGATAAAGCCTGTCCTAACCTTGGGCGTCTCTCGACGTCGTCAGATCAGTGACCTGTGTTTGCATAGGAGCCTCGCCGAACGAGACACTGCATCTTTAATTTGAAGCGATGAACAAACGCCGGCGCGCATGGAGGACGCCGGTTCCGATCCTGTCTGAAACCGAGTCGCCGTTGCGTGACGAACAGACGGTCTGAATGTGAAAAGTTTTGTTTGTTCCATGGTTTTTTCGTTTTTAGCGAATAAATATCGTTTGCATGTTTGTTTTCGCGCAATATCCTTGCGGGATGGCGATTGCGGGTTCGCCGGCGCAATCTGGCCGTCTTGCCCCCGTGCTATGCTGTTCCGGTCGCGGCGGCATGCCGCGGCCCGCGATCGTGCCCGCGCAACCGGCACTCGTGTTCTGGATACACCGTATGAGCAAAAGCATCATTTCCGACATGGATGGCGTGATCTACCGCGGCAAGCAGCTGATTCCCGGCGCGCGCGAATTCATCCAGCTTCTGATCGACACCAAAACGCCTTTCCTGTTTCTGACCAACAACGCCGAGCAGACGCCGCTGGACCTGCGGCTGAAACTGGAAAGCCTGGGCATAGGCGGGCTGACCGAGGACAACTTCATCACCAGCGCGATGGCGACGGCGATGTTTCTGAAAAGCCAGACCCGCAAGGCGATGCCCACCGCCTACGTGGTGGGCGGGGCCGGCCTGATCAACGAGCTGTACAACGTCGGCTTCTCCATTTCCGAATCCCACCCGGACTACGTGGTGGTGGCCAAATCGCAGACTTTCAGCTTCGAGCAGATCAAGAAGGCGGTGCGCTTCATCGACCAGGGCGCCAAGTTCATCGGCACCAATCCGGACATGATCGACCCGATCGAGGGCGGCGGCTACGAGCCGGCGGCCGGCACGCTCTTGGCGGCGATAGAGGCCGCCACCGGCAAGAAGCCCTACATCGTCGGCAAGCCCAATTCATTGATGATGATGCTGGCCACCCGCAAGCTGGGCGTGCATCCGGAAGAGGCGGTGATGATAGGCGACCGCATGGACACCGACATCGTCGGCGGCCTGGAAGCCGGCATGTGCACCGCGTTGGTGTTGTCCGGCGTGTCCAGCCGCGAATCGATGGAGCAATTCCCCTACCAGCCGGATTACGTGTTCGGCAGCGTTGCCGACATTGACCCGCAGGTGCTGTGAGGCGGAGCGGGCGCTTTCGGCGCCCGTTTTTTTGGCGAACGGCCGGGCTAGAGCCGCTGACAATACCTCGCAGAGAGCCTGAGCCAAGGCGCGCCGACGCAGGATCAGGGTTTTGTTCGCGCTAATGCTGATGCTGGACCGGCAAGTCCGCGCCGTCGGCTTGTCCGGCCGCGCCGCGCGGGAACGCCCGCGGGCTGACCCAGGCGCCGACCAGAGCCAGCAACGCCGACATCGCCAGGATGGGCAGCGCGTCCGGCGGCGCGGCCGGCCGGGCCAGCGCGTGGATCAGCATGCCGGCCAGCGCCAGCGCGATGCTGGAGGACAGCGCGTCGCTCAGCTGCAGCGCGGAAGCGTTGCTGCCTTGCTCGTCCGGCCGGGACAGCTGCATCGTCAGCACCGACAACATCGGGAAGCTCAAGCCTATGCCCAGGCCGGTCACCGCCCAGCCGGCCACCACCCACCCCGCATGCAGCGACAGGGCCGCCGCGGCCAGCGCGGCGGACAGGCCTGCGGCCATCGCCGCAAAGCCTAGGGTCAGCCCGCGGCGGCGGGCAGCCTCGCGGTGTAGCCGCGCCTGGGTGGCGCTGCCCAGGCTCCACATCAGCGCGCTGGCCGTGAGCGCCAGGCCGGCCGAACCCAGGCTCCAGTGGTAGCGGGTGGTCAAGATCAAGGGAATGAAGGCTTCGCTGGCGAAGAAGGCGGCGGCGATCAGGCCGCGCATCGCCACCACCGAGGGCAGGCCTTCGGCGGCGCGCAGGCTGCCGGCGGGCAACAGGCGGCGCGCCGCGAAAAAGGCGAAGGCGAAGCCAACCGCGAGCGCCGGCAGCATGTACTGCGTTTGCGGCAGATGGCTGCTGCCGTGCAGGGCCAGCGCGCCGCAGGCGGCCAGCAGGCTCCAGCCCAGCCGCGGCCAGCGCATCGGTTTGGCGGCGCCGGCCGGCGCCTCCTGGCGGCTTAACGCGGGCAGCAGCAGCGCGCCGGCGATCGGCGTCAGCGCAGCCACCGCCAGGAAGACCGCGCGCCAGCCGAAGATGTGGACCAGGCCGGCGGCGATGCCGGGGCCGATCAGCGCGGGCACCACCCAGGCGCCGGCGAACATCGCGAACAGTTTGGGATGCAGCGCGGGCGGCACCGCGCGCGACATGCCCACGTAGATGGCCACGCCCAGCAGGCCGGAGCCCAGGCCCTGCATCAGCCGGCCCAGCACCAGCATGTATATGTCGGAGGCCGCGCCCGCCGCCAGCAGGCCGGCGATGAAGGCGGCCAGGCCCAGCCAGGCGGAGCGGGCGGCGCCGTAGCGGTCGCAGATCTCTCCGCCCAGCGTCATGCCCACCACCGAGGTGGCCAGCGTGCCGCCGAAGGCGATCGCGTAGAAATCCAGGCCGCCCAGAGCGGTGGCGACGGCGGGCATGGCCGCGGCGACGGCGATGGATTCGAAAGCCAGCAGCGAGATCAGCGCGATGCCGCCGATGCAGGCCGCGGTTCTGCCTTGGCTGAAGAGACTTTCATTCTTGACGGAGTGCTGCATGGGGACGCTCTTGTTGCGGTAAGAACCGTCATGATGAAAGTTGAAGTTAACTTTAAGTCAAGGGCGATGGTTTTCGGCGTCTCACGCGCCGGGGCAGGCGTCGGGCAGATCGTTCAGACCCTGGTTGTCGCGGCGGAAGCGGGCGGCGGGCTTGTCCTTGCCGTAATCGATGTCGATCACGTACAGGCTGTCGAAATCGTCCTTGCCCCAGACCGGCACGTGGGCTGCGCCGTCCTTGCCGCCGTAGCGGCGCATGATGTCGGCGGCCAGCGCCTGCAGTTGCTTGTGTTCCCAGGCGATGTAGACCGTCTTGCCGTGGCTCAGCGGATTGACCAGCTGTTGTCGCAGGCCGTCTATCGCCAGCATGTCGAACGCGGTGTTGACCGGCAGGCCCTGGGCGATGGCGGTGGGCTCTATCGTCGCCAGCGGGCGGATGTAGTTGAAGGTGCCGGCCGGGTCGCGCTTCTGGCTGGCGGTGGACGGCGCGTAGATCTGGTCTGCTTTGCCGTATTTGGCCGGCAGGGTCTTGATCAGCGCCAGCGAGCGGTTCAGCCCCTTGCAGCTGAGTTGGCCGTAGCCGCCGTCCGGCTTTTCGCCATGGCGCAGCATGACCAGGGTCTGGGTGTCGGCGAAGGCGGGCGCGGCGGCGAGCAGGGAGAGACAGAGGAGGGCGGTTTTCATCGGCGGAGTCCATGAGGGGCGAGACGCCCATTTCGCGCCAGCGCCGCGCAGGATGCAAGCGGAATCGCGCATCCGCGCGGGCGGCGGGCTCTCCGGCTCAGGCAATCCGGGCCGGCTGGGTATCCCGTTTTTCGATCAGGAAGTCCATCAGCGCCCGCACCCGCGGCGGCATTTGCGCGCGCGACGGCACGTAGAGGTAGAAGCCGGGAAACGGCGGGCACCATGGCCGCAGCACGCGGACCAGCCTGCCGTCTTGCAGATAGGGCCGTAGCGCCAGATCCAGATGCTGGATCAGGCCGCCGCCCTGCAATGCCGCGCGGATCATGCTTTCGTCGTCGTTGGTGGTGTAATTGCCAAGGGGCTCCACGGTGAAGTCCCGGCCGGCCTGGCCCGGCGCGGAGAATTCCCAGTGGAAGATGGCGCCGCTGGTGGTGTGGCGGAAGCGCACGCAGTTGTGCCGCGCCAGATCTTCCGGCGAGGCCGGTTCGCCGTGGCGGGCGAAGTAGTCTGGCGAGGCCGCCACCGCCATTTCCAGCCGCGGCGAAATCGGCACCGCGGTCACATGCTCCGCCAGGCTCTGTCCCAGGCGGATGCCGGCGTCGCAGCCGTCGGCGATGATGTTGGCCAGGCCGTCGTCCATGATCAGCTCAAGCCGAAGCTTGGGATGGCGCGCCAGGAACTCGGCCAGATGCGGCTCCACCAGCAGCTTGGCCGCGCTTCTGGACGTGTTGACCCGCAGCAGGCCGGCCGGCTCGTCCCGGCTTTCGCCGATGCCGCGCACGGCGGCCTTGATAGACAACAGCGCCGGAAACAACGTGTCATACAGCCGCTGGCCTTCCTCGGTCAGCGACATGTCGCGGGTGGTGCGGTAGAGCAGCTTGACGTTCAGCCTCTGCTCCAGCGCCTTCAGGTTTTGCGACAGCGCTGCGCGCGACACGCCCATTTCCGCGGCGGCGCGGGTGAAGCTGCGGTGATGGGCGACGTGGGCGAACCAGGCCAGAGAGGGAAGCAGCGTAGGGTCCATGGCGGCTTGATTGTAAATTTCATCTTATCACTGTAGTGCGGATTGTGGTCTTGTTCAATATCAATGCTCTCCCTACCATGCATTCACAGACGCCGGACCTGCTGTCCGGCTTGGGAAAACACCATGGATAGGCGCTTGCCCGTCCATCTTCAAACACAAGAGGCCTGCAAGCGCGACAAGCGCCGGCGGCCGGGAGAGCATCATGGCGGACAGCCGCATCAAGAAAGTCAGTTATCGCAACCTGGGCTGGAGCTCGGCGGCGGATCTATACCTGCCGCCGGACTTCGACGAAGGCCGGCGCTATCCGGCCATCGTCAGCACCCATCCGATAGGCAGCTGCAAGGAACAGACCGCCGGCAATGTCTACGCCGCTGCGCTGGCCCGCGAGGGCTTCGTCGTCATCGCCTTCGACGCCAGCTTCCAGGGCGAGAGCGGCGGCGAGCCGCGCTTCATCGAAGACCCGTCGATCCGGGTGTCCGACATCCGCTTCGCCATCGACTACCTGGTGACGCTGCCCTATGTCGACGCTGCGCGCATCGGCGCCATCGGCGTCTGCGGCGGCGGCGGCTACACCATCAACGCCGCGATGAGCGACCGCCGCATCCGGGCGCTGGCCTCGATCACCGGGGTGAACTTCGGCCGGCTGAGCCGCGAGGCCTTCAGCAACTTCGATCCCATCGGCGCGCTGCAGGCGATGGCCGAACAGCGCACCGCCGAGGCCCGCGGCGAAGCGCGGCATGTCATCAACTATTTGCCGCCGTCGTTTGAGGCCGCGATGAGCGCCGGCGTCGCCGACATCGACGTGCTGGAGGCCACCGACTACTACAAGTCGCCGCGTGGCATGCAGCCCAACGGCGCCACCAGCGGGCTGTTTTCGTTCAACAGCGCGGCGATAGCCTGGGACGCCTTCGCCCACGCCGAGTTGCTGCTGACCCAGCCGCTGCTGGTGGTGACGGGAGACAAGCCGGGTGGCTTCGGCGCCTACCGCGACAGCTGTGAAATCCACGGCCGGGCGGCGTCCAAGGTCAAGCAGTTGCTGGTGGCCGAGGGCTGGTCCCATTACGATCTGTACGACCGTCCCGAAGCGGTGGCGGTGGCGCTGGAAAAGTTGATCCCCTTTTTCCGGGAACACCTGTAAACCGCCGCGTCATTCGTACCAGATCGACACGCGGTTCAGTTCCGCCAGGACGCGGGGAGAGATCTTCAGCGTCCTGAGCGGATCGCCGGCGCCGCCGTAGACGAAGTCGTGGGCCAGCAGCAGGCGGTCCATCGCGCAGGGCAGATCCAGGCCCAGCAGCGGCACCGCGCCGGCGTCGCAGCCGGTGATCTCCCGCACGCGGCGGCGGTCCGCCAGGCGGGCGTGGCCGCGTCCGAGCAGTCGCGCCAGCTTGGCCCAGTCCACGCCGTCCCGTCCGCCGGACAGGATGCAGGCGAAGATGTCGCCGTCCGCCTCCACGATCAGCGTGGGGGCGGTCTGCGCCATGGCGATGCCGAAGTGCGCCGCGCCTTCTCGGGCCGAGCGCAGCGGCTTGCCGTGTTCCAGCACCTCTCCGCCGTGGCGATATGCCAGCGCGGCCAAGGTTTCCGGATCCCATTTCGTCATTCTGTCCCGCATCGTCACACCATCAGGATGCGCAGGCCCAGCAGCAGCATCAGCGCGCCGCCGCAGCCGTCTATCCACCGGCTCTTGCGGTGCAGGCCGCTCAGGATGGATGGGTGCGAGATCAGCAACGCCAGCAACGCGTACCAGCCGAAATCCAGTCCCATCGCGGTGACGATCAGCAGCACCTGGCTGCCGGCAGGCATGTCGGCGGTGACGAACTGGCTGAGCAGGGCGACGAACATCACCGCCAGGTGCGGATTGGACAGCGACACCGCCAGGCCGGTGCGCGCGGCGCGCCAGGCGGAGGTCGGCGCGGCGGCGGAGATGTCGTTGCTTGCAGCCCGCGCCGGGCGTGACGCCGCGCGCAAGCCCTGCACGCCCAGCCAGATCAGATAGGCCGCGCCGAGGCAGGAGATGATCTTGAACAGCAGCGGATGCGTCGCCATCACCATCGCCAGTCCCTGGGCGGCGGCCAGCGCGTACAGGCCCACGCCCAGCGCGTGTCCGATCGCGGCGGCCAGGCCGCCGCCGCGCCCGCCGCGGGCGGTCTGCTGCAATACCATCGCCAGGCTGGGGCCGGGCGACATCGCGCCCAGCATGCACACGGCGGCGAATTGCAGCCAAGTGGTCCAGGTCATAGCTTTCTCCTTGTTTCATGACAGTCCGGACAAAGTCTATGAGCTGGGCGCGGCGGACAGAACCGCCATCGGCGGATAGCCGCTATGCGTTCTCCGAATACTTGCTGACGCCGTGGATGGAGTGGTGCAGCACGTCGAACACGTGGCCGCGGAACCAGCGGTGCGCCGGGTCCTTGTCCGCCCGGCCGTGCCACAGCAGCCAGTAGCGGTAGGTGTAATCGATGAAGGGCATGGCCTTGGCATGCACCGGAAACTGGCGCTGGAAGCGGATGGCCAGGTGTTCTGGCAGCGTCAGCAGCAGCTGGCTGCGCGAGACGATGCTCAGCGCCGACACGAAATAGGGCGTGGCGATGCGGACTTGGCGGGATTGGCCTTGTTGCGCCAGCTGGATGTCGACGAAGCCGTCCTTGTCGCTGGCGGAGCTGACGCGCGCGTGCGGCCAGGCCAGGTAGTCGTCCCGCTCCAGCGCGGGCTTGTTCCGCAATGGATGGTCGTCGGCCATCACGCACATCGGCTGGTCCTGGCCCAGCGACTTGCCGTAGATATTGTCCGGCACCTCGTCGGCGATGGTGGAAACCAAGTCCGCGCTCCCATCCACCAGCATGTCGAAGCGGCCGGCCTGCCAGGGGAGGAACTTCAGGCGCATGTCCGGCGCTTGCGGCAGCACCCGGTCCAGAATGTCCGGCAGCATGTACTCGGCCAGGTAGTCGGAGCCGGCGAAGGAAAACTCCCGTGCGCAGACGGATGGATCGAACTGCGGCGGCTGGTACAGCCGCTCCACCTGCTCCAGCACCGTCTTCAGTCCCAGCCGCAGCTCTTCCGCCCGCTCGGTCAGCACGAAGCGCTGTCCCTCGCGCAGCAGCAGCGGGTCCTGGAACTGCGCGCGCAGCTGCACCAGGTGGCGGCTCATCGCCGACTGGGTCAGCCCCAGCTTGTCGGCGGCGCGGGTGAGATTGCGCGTTTCCAGCAGCGCCTCCAGCGAGCGCAGCAGGTTCAGGTTGAGCGGGAGAGGCATCGGGTATCCGTCATTGTCGGGCGATCATTGGCCCGGTTCGTTTTGCGTGATCTCTGGATTGTGGGCTGGACGGAGGTTTTAGGGAAGCTGTTGGCGCGAGCGAGTGATGGGGTGAGGCAGCTGTCATGATCTGGCGGCAATGACTGACGATGGCGGCCGCTTGTCGCCGACAATTGCCCACTGGCCGCCGAGCCGGCTCGTTTACTCGTTTAAGAGCATGCAAGGCGGAGACGCGCCAGATGCGCGGGGGCCGCTATCTCTCTGGCATGACGGCGTAATTTGGCTTGCCGGAGCCAGCGGCAATGTTTGCAATCACCAGTTGCACGTCTGGAGTCCGCTTGATGAAGGCTTCGATGCCGGCGGCGGCATTCCGGCTGCGGACGCAGCCTTCCACGTAAACGAAGCGGCGCTGCACGGTAAGCCACAAGCTGGCGTCGGCGAAGCGGCGGCTTTTGGCGAAGCGTCGCCGCAGATCGGCGGCGATATCCGCGTCGTACATGTAGGCGTTGGGCTTCGCGCATTGCTTGGCCAGCCAGCAGCTGGTGCCGCGCTCGATGCGCGAATGCGCCTGCTGTTTCATCTCCGCCTCGGTGGCGAATGGGCCCAGAGGAACCGGGCAGGCCGCTATCCGGTTGCGCACCTGGATGAACGGGTCGTTGAACCAGTTTTTGACCGCGGGAGCGGCGAGTGCCGCCCCGCATGCCAGTATCAGGCAATACCCCAGACTCCAGGCGCGGGCGGGCATGAGCTTTAAAGTGACAACTTCCATTCTTGCCAAGTCAGGCTTTTCCCGCTTTTGAGTGCATCAATGAAGGGAGGCGCTGCGCATACTTAGTGAAAAATACTGAACTTTCAGCAATGTTAGTAAAAATCCTGTGGCATGAGCGACGCATTTTGTTTTAGACGTCGAATAGAGATATTCGCGCAAAAAAAGCCCGCGCCTGAGCGCGGGCCAATGACGAAAGGGGGCAATCGGCGGATCAGTAATCCAGCTCCGCCGGAGCCTTGGCCTTGCTGTCCTGCGCCGCCTCGGCCACGGTGGCGTCGGTAGTCAGGATCAGGCTGGCGATGGAAGCCGCGTTTTGCAGCGCGGTGCGCGTCACCTTGGTCGGGTCGATCACGCCCATTTCCACCAGGTCGCCGAACTGGCCGCTGGCAGCGTTGTAGCCGTGGCTGCCCTTGCCTTCCAGCACCTTGTTGACGATGACCGACGGCTCGTCGCCGGCGTTGGCGGCGATGGCGCGCAGCGGCGCCTCCAGCGCGCGCAGCACGATCTGGATGCCGGCGTCCTGGTCGGCGTTGTCGCCTTTCAGCTCGCCCAAATGGGAGCGGGCGCGCAGCAGAGCGACGCCGCCGCCGGCCACGATGCCTTCTTCCACCGCGGCGCGGGTGGCGTGCAGCGCGTCGTCGACGCGGTCTTTCTTTTCTTTCATTTCGACTTCGGTGGCCGCGCCGATGCGGATCACCGCCACGCCGCCGGACAGCTTGGCCACGCGTTCCTGCAGCTTCTCGCGGTCATAGTCGCTGGTGGCGGCGTCGATCTGCGCCCGGATGGCTTGCACGCGGGCGTCGATCTTGGCCTTGTCGCCGGCACCGTCGATGACGGTGGTGTTTTCCTTGCCGATTTCCACACGCTTGGCGCTGCCCAGCTCGGCCAGGCCGGCTTTTTCCAGCGTCAGGCCGGTTTCCTCGGAAATGACGGCGCCGCCTGTCAGGATGGCGATGTCTTCCAGCATGGCCTTGCGGCGGTCGCCGAAGCCGGGCGCTTTCACGGCGGCCACCTTCAGGATGCCGCGCATGCTGTTCACCACCAGGGTGGCCAGCGCTTCGCCTTCCACGTCTTCGGCGACGATCAGCAGCGGCTTGCCGGCCTTGGCCACTTGCTCCAGCACCGGCAAGAGGTCGCGGATATTGCTGATCTTCTTGTCGTAGAGCAGCACCAGCGGGTCTTCCAGCACGGCGGTCTGTTTTTCCGGATCGGTGATGAAGTAGGGTGACAGGTAGCCGCGGTCGAACTGCATGCCCTCGACTACGGCCAGCTCGTTGTCCAGCGACTTGCCGTCCTCGACGGTGATCACGCCTTCCTTGCCCACCTTGTCCATGGCGTCGGCGATGATCTTGCCGATGGCCTCGTCGGAATTGGCGGACAGCGCGGCCACCTGGGCGGTTTCCTTGCTGTTGGTCACCGGCTTGGACAGGGTTTGCAGCTCCTTGATGACGGCATGGACCGCCTTGTCGATGCCGCGCTTCAGGTCCATCGGGTTCATGCCGGAGGCGACGTACTTCATGCCTTCCTGCACGATGGCCTGAGCCAGCACGGTGGCGGTGGTGGTGCCGTCGCCCGCCACGTCGGCGGTCTTGGACGCCACTTCCTTCACCATCTGCGCGCCCATGTTCTCGAATGGGTCTTTCAGTTCGATTTCCTTGGCGACCGACACGCCGTCCTTGGTGATGTGCGGCGCGCCGAAACTGCGGGCCAGCAGCACGTTGCGGCCTTTCGGCCCCAGAGTGACTTTCACCGCGTTGGCCAGCACGTTGACGCCGTTGACGATGCGCTCACGGGCGTTGTCGTGGAAGCGGACTTCTTTCGCAGCCATGGTTTAACTCCTGTGATGAATGGGGAAAATCAAGCAGCCTTGCGGCCGGATGCGGATGTCTCTTCGACCACGCCGAAGACATCCTCTTCGCGCAGCACCAGGTATTCCTGGTCGTCCAGCTTGACGGTCTGGCCGCCGTATTTGCCGAACAAGACCAAGTCGCCGACCTGCACTTGCATCGGCAGCAAGGCGCCGTCAGGCAAGCGTTTGCCGGGACCGACCGCGAGTACTTCGCCTTGCTCGGGCTTTTCCGCGGCGCTATCGGGAATGACGATGCCGGATGCTGTCTGGCGGACCTTTTCGACCCGCTTGACGATAATCCGGTCGTGCAGAGGACGGATTTGCATATCAATCTCCTGTGCGATTCAGATCATTGGAAACGGTAGGTAAGACCGGCTTGCAGCAGGCGCGAAGATGCCCGCGCTTGCCGGCCAAACTCAGCCCGGGGGCTGACGAATGACGAAGTAAGGGCGGGCCAAAAGCTTTTCAAGAGGTTTTTTCAGAAAAAATGCGACTAAAAAATGACGCGCTCGATGCGGCCGAAACGGTATTCGGTCCGGGCCGCCTTGCCGCCGCGGCAGGCGCGCGGCGCGAGCGGACAAGGGGGCTGGCGCAGCCCGGCTTCGCCCAGCGTGTCGTCTTCGGCCAGCTCGCGCCACAGCCCGCCATGCACCGGCCGAAACTGCCAGCAAACATAGCCGCGGCGAGCCGCCAGCCGCATCAGCTCGGGGCTGTCGGGCGCTTCGGCCACGACGCTTTCCTGGCCGTCGATCGCCGGCAAATCGCCAAAAGCCTGGCGGCAGGCCAGCTCCTCGCCGGCGGCGGCGCCCATGGTGTTGCAGCCGCGCCGCTCGTCGCGCAGCAGGCTCCAGGCGCCCAGCTGCCAGGCTGCGTCCAGAATCTCTTCCTCCAGCAGCGACAGCGCGCTCCATCTGCGCGTCAGCTGCAAGGCCGACGCCGGCACTTGCCGCAGCGAGGTTTGGCCCGTCGGCGCGCGGCCGGCGGCGGCTTTGCGGAACCCATGCCAATGAAGCATCAACAGCAGGGGGGTATCGGGGAAGGGAACCGCGCTGAGGCTGACCGCGAACAGCGGCAGGCGCATATGGCGGATCTGGGCGGACAAGGTATCGAACAATTCCATGGCGACACTCCATGACGATGGATGCGAAGACCTGCTTAGAGTGGCTGACAAAACCTCGCAAAGCACCTGAGCCAAGGCGCGCCGACGTAGACAGTACAGGCAGTACGGCAAGGAGGCGCAACGCAGGATCAGGGGTTTTGACCGCGACTCTTAAACGATAAAAACATTGCCGGCGCGAGGCAAGGGCATGCCTCGCTGTCATGGCCAGGCTTTCATTTCCACCCTTGCAGCCATTGGCCCGCGTCGCGCAGCGCTTGCCACGCCATGGTTTGCCGGCGCCGGGTATGGACCGCCTCCAGCGTCACCGTCTCCACCGCGGCGTCGGGCATAGGGCGGCCCAGCGCCACCACCAGAAAGTGTTTTTCCTTGTCGCGCGGCGCGGCGGCGGTCCATTTGCTGAGCAGCAATTTTTCAGGATTGAGCCGTCTAGTTGTCGCCACGGTCCTGCCTCACCCAGATCAGTTTGTCCGCCGGCACCCCCAGCCCGGCCGCCACCTCCAGCAGGGCGGGCTTGGCGGCGGGCGCGGCTTGTTTATCGCGCGACAGCAGCCACAGATAATCCTTGTCGGGCCCCACCACCACCGCCCAGCGGTAGCCGGGGTCCAGCGCCGCCACATGGTAGCCGCCGTAGAACGGTCCGAAGAACGACACTTTCAGCGAGGCGATGTCGGCAGGGCCGTTGAACCAGGCCTTGCCCACGGCTTGGCACCAGCTGGCGGCGGCGGCGTCATAGCCGCGGTTGACCACGCGGACGCTGCCGTCGGCGTTGCGGCTGTAGTCGGCGCTGACCGCCTGCAGGCCGCGTTCGAAGCGGTGGTCCAGGCGGGCGATTTCATACCAGCGGCCCTGGTAGCGTTCCAATTGGAAACCCTGCACCGGCGCGATGCCGGGCGGGGGCGCGGTATCGCAGCCTGTCAATGGCAGCACAGCGAGGGCGAACAGCGCGAGCGGGTTTTTCAGCATGGTGGATCTCACAGTGCGTCTAGATCGGATTGCAGCGCGGCGGCGCGCGCAGTGATGGCGGCGCGTTCGGCTTCCGGCAGCTTGTCCAGCTGGCGGTAGACCAGGGCCAGCCGCGGATTGGCGGCCAGCCGCGCGCGGTGGCGCTGGAAAAAGCCCCAGTACAAGGCATTGAATGGGCAGGCGTCGGCGCCGACGCGCTGCTTGGGCCGGTAACGGCAGCCGGCGCAGTAATCGCCCATGCGGCCGATATAGGCGGCGCTGCCGGCGTAAGGCTTGCTGCCCAGCAGCCCGCCGTCGGCGAACTGGCTCATGCCCAGCGTGTTGGGCAGCTCCACCCATTCGAAGGCGTCGATGTAGACGCCCAGATACCATTCATGCAGCGCTTGCGGCGACAGGCCGGCGATCAGGCCGAAATTGCCTATCACCATCAGCCGCTGGATGTGGTGGGCGTAGGCGTCTTCCAGCGATTGGCCGATGGCGTGCGCGAGGCAGCGCATGCCGGTATCGCCGTCCCAGAACCAGCGCGGCAGCGGCAGGCTGTGCGCCAGCGCGTTGCTGTCGCGGTAGCCGGGCATTTTGGCCCAATACACGCCGCGCACGTATTCGCGCCAGCCCAGTATCTGCCGCGCGAGGCCTTCTACCGCGGCCAGCGGCGCGCGGCCCTCCCGCCACGCGGCGACGGCGGCGTCCACCGTCTCGCGCGGCCCCAGCATTTTCACATTGAGCGCGAAAGACAGCAGCGAATGGAACAGCCGCCGCGCGCGCGGGCTCATCGCGTCCTGATAGGCGCCGAAATGCGGCAGCGCCTGTTCGACGAAGGCGCGCAGCTGCGCCAGCGCCTCGGCGCGGTTGAGCGGCCAGCGCAGCGCGTCCGCCTGCGGCTGGCCGAAGCTGTCGACACTGGCCTCCTGTATGGTTTGCCACAGTTCGCTGTGATCATGTGCCGGCCTCGGGTCTATTGGTTCGGGCGGGACGCCGGGCCAGCGCTGGCGGTTGTCGGCGTCGAAATTCCAGCGCCCGCCGGCGGGCTCGCCGTTTTCGTCCATCAAAATGCCGTGCTGGCGCCGCAGGTGACGGTATAGGGTCTCCTGCCGCCATTGCCGCCGCGCGCCGAAAAACGCCGCCGCCTCGCCGCGCGCGGTGTAGAAGTGCTCGCTGTCCGCCATGCGGCAGGGTATGGACAGTCCGGCTGCCCACTCCGCCAGCTGGCGGTCCAGCCGCCATTCGTCCGGGGCCTGGTATTCCACCGCCGCCGCGCGGTAATGGACGATCAGCGCGTCCAGATTGCCGGTCAGCGACTGGCGGTTGCTGGCGTCGTTGATCGCTACATAGCGCACGCGGTGGCCTTGTGATTTCAATTGGGCGGCGAAGTCGCGCATCGCGGCGAAGATGGCCAGGATTTTTTGCGCGTGGTGGCGCACGTAATCGGTTTCCTGGCGGATTTCCATCATCACATGCACCACGTTGGCGTCGGGCTCGGCGAACCAGCTGTGGCAGGGATTGAGCTGGTCGCCCAGGAGCAGCCGCAAGGTGGTCATGCGGCTTTGCCTTTCTGGCGGCGGCAGCGCTCCGAGCAATACTGGACGGCATCCCAGCTGGCGCGCCATTTCTTGCGCCAGCTCATGGCCCGGCCGCAGCCGGCGCAGGGCTTGGACGGCAGCGCCGCCTTGTTGCCCTTGAAGGTCCGCGCCGCCATCACACCACCTTGAGTTTCTTGCGCAGCCAGGCCACCGGCAGGCCCAGCACCGGTATTTTCTCGAACAGTTCTTCCGCCGCGTCCCAGTAGTCGCGGTGCAGCGCGATCTTGCCGCCGGCGTCGAACTGCAGATGGCTGCCGCCGTGGATATTGACCTTGCGTCCGGCGTAGACAAAGTCGAAATCCCAGGTGAGGAAGGCCTGGTCGCCGTCGCGCAGCGCGTGGATGACGGTGAAGCGCGGTTGCTCCAGCGTCTTGAACATGTGGCGGAACACCGCCTGGATGTCGGCGATGCCGCGCGCGTCGTTGAACGGGTCCTTGAAGCGGGCGTCTTCAGCGTAGAAGTGGCCGATATCGGGCAAGGTGTCCGGCGTCAACGTCTGGTACCAGTCAAGCAAAGCCTGCCAGTCGGCTTGGGAGGGGATGCGTTTCATGGTCGAGCCAGCCTCGCGAGCAAGGGCAGCCGCAGCCGGTAGGGCAGCAGCCGCAACAGTTTGAGCCATACGGTGAAGCGCAGCGGGAAGTGGATTTCAAACGCGCCGCGCGAAAGACCGCGCATGATGCTTTGCGCCGCCTGGCGCGGCGTCAGCAGCGCCGGCATGGCGAAGTGGTTCTTGGCGGTGAGCGGGGTGGCGACGAAGCCGGGATTGATCAGATAAACCGCCACCCCGCGCGGCTTGAGCTCGGTGTAGAGGATTTCCGCCAGATTGATCAGCGCCGCCTTGCCGGGGCCGTACACCGCCGCGCCGGGCAAACCGGCGTAACCGGCTACGCTGGCGATCAGCGCCACGCCTCCGCGGCCTTGCCGCGCCAGCGCCGGCAACACCACTTCCAGCCCGTGGTAGACGCCCAGCAGATTGGTGTCGAGCAGGCGGCGGGTTTCCTCGGCATGCAGGTCCAGACAGGTCTGCGGGCGGTAGTCGGCCGCGCAGAACACTATCAGGTCGGGCCGCGCGCCGTTTTGCTCCAGCCGCTCCCATCCCCGCCGCCAGGCCGCCGGATCGGTCACGTCCAGCGTTTCCACGCGCGCGCCGGCGCGGCCGGCGGCCAGCGCCTGCATCGGTTCGCCGCGCCGCGCCGACAGGATGACTTCGGCGCCGGCGTCCAGCAGTTCGGTGGCCAGCGCGGCGCCTATGCCGCTGGACGCGCCTATCACCCAGACGCGGCGCGCGCGCCAGTCTGGTATGGCCGGATTGAGGCGCAAGCTCACGGCCGCGGCTCCGGCTTGCGGAAAAACAGCGTGACTTCGCCCAGGCGGAAGCCGAACTTGCTCATCTCGGCGCGGTTGAGCAGGCTGCGCTCGTCTTGCAGGAACATCCAGTCATCAAACTGCACCTGGTATTCCTTGCCGTCCACCGGCAGCTTCAGCGTGTAGCGCCAGCGCAGCGCGTTGCCGGCCGTCTCGCCGACGGCCTCGCCCACCACATCGTCGGCCACGCCGCGCCAGCGGTCGTCGCCTATGGGCTTGAGCCGCCATACCCGCTGCTGGCGGCTGCCGTCGCTGTAATGGAAGCGCTCGGTCAGCACCAGCTCGTCTCCCTGGCGCTCGCCGTCCATGTCTACGGTAAAGCGCTTCAGCAATCGGCCCTGCCTATCCTGGAACATGCCCCAGGCCTCGGTTTTGCCGAGGAAAAACCGGCCGGGGTCGAGCAGCGGTCGATTGGCGGCGTAATCGGCTACCGACGGTCCGGCGCAACCCGTCAGCAAGGCCAGCAAGGAGGCGAGGGCGGCGCGCGGCATCACGCATTCCTTTCCAGCAGAAATTGCGAAACGCCGATGCGGCCTTCGTCGAAACCGGCTTCGCAGTAGCACAGATACAGCCGCCACAGCCGGATGAAGGCCTCATCGAAGCCTTGGGCGCGGATGGCGACGAGGTTGGCCTCGAAAGCATCGCGCCAGCGGCGCAGGGTTTCCGCGTAGTCGGCGCCGAAATCCAGCCGGCCGCGGCATGCCAGGCCGCTTTGCTGCGCGGCCCGCTGGAAGCGCTCGCGGCTGGGAAGCATGCCGCCGGGGAAGATGAAGGTCTGGATGAAGTCGGCGCCGGCGCGGTACGCCTCGAAGCGGGACTCCTCTATGGTGATGCTTTGCGCCAGCGCCAGGCCGCCCGGCTTCAGGCAGCGGCGCAGGGTGTCGAAATAGCCGCGCCAGTAGTGCTCGCCCACCGCCTCGAACATTTCGATCGACACGATGGCGTCGTATTGGCCGGAGAGGTCGCGGTAGTCGCGGTGCTCCAGCCTGACCAGCGGTTCGTTGGCCAGGCGGCGGCGGGCGAAGTCCAGCTGCGCGTCCGAGATGGTGATGCCATGCACCGCCACGCCGAGGCGGGCGGCATGCTCGGCGAAGCCGCCCCAGCCGCAGCCGATTTCCAGCACCCGCATGCCGGGGCGCAGCCGCAGTTGCTCGCAGATGCGCTGGTACTTGCGCGCTTGCGCGTCGGCCAAGGGCAGGCTGTGGTCGCCGTCGAACCAGGCGCTGGAATAGGTCCAGCTCGGGTCCAGCCACAGCTGGTAAAAATCGTTGCCGATATCGTAATGGGCGTGGATGTTGCGCCGGCTGCCGCGGCGGCTGTTGGCGCGCAAGAGGTGGCGCAGCTTGTGCCAGCAGCGCGCGGCCCAGCGGCCTAGCTTGCCCAGCTGCAAGGCGTCTTCGTTGCGCAACGCCAGCCGCAGCAGCGCCGTCAGGTCCGGGCTATCCAGCCAGCCGTCGCGGCAGGCCTCGGCAAAGCCGATATCGCCGCCGGCCATGATGCGGCCGCAGGCGCGCCAGTCGCGCAGCTGCAGCTCGGCGTCGGTTTCCGCATGGAGAGCGCCGAACCACAGGGTCTCGCCATCCGGGGTGATGAGTTTGAGGCTGCCGTGGCGCAGTTTCGACAATAGGGCCAGCAGCGCCCGCCCGGCGGCGGGAATATCGGGACGGGACAAGGCGATGGGTTGGCTTGCGCTCATGGCTTCAGCTCCTGGCCGCGGCTGAGCGCGGCGGCGGGGGGATGAGGTTTGCGGAAAAAGGGCACTCGTTTGAGCCACAGCCGCAGCGCCTGCCAGTGGATGCGGGCGATGACGCCCAGAGTCAGCAGCGGCTGGCGCAGCAGGGCGCGCGCGGCGGCGCCCGGCGTAAGCGGCGCCAGGCGGCCAGAGATGGCGGTGTGCAGCAGCGGGCCGGCGTCGTTGTGGTAGTCGATGCGGACCAGCGCATGGTCTCCGCTTTGATGGAAGCGGAAGCGGTAGTGGCCTTCGACGCGGCAAAACGGCGAGACGTGCAGCAGTTTGCGGCATGAGAGCTGGCTGGCGGCGGAGATGGAGCCGCCGCCAGTCTGGCTCAACAGATAGCCATGCCTTTCGCCAAAGGTATTGTTCACCTCGGCCAGCACCGCGATCAACTGGCCGGAGGCGTCGTGGCAATGCCAGAAACTGACCGGGTTGAACACATAGCCGAACACGCGCGGAAAGGTTTGCAGCCAGACCTCGCCGTCGGCGGGCAGGCCGGCCTCGGCCAGCCGCGCGCGTATCCACGGCAAGAGCGGCGAGCCGTCGCGCGGGCCGTAGTCGCGCGTGCGCAGCGACAGCGGCCGCCAGCGGTCGACGCCAAACCAGAAGCCGCGCAGGCTTTCTAGCTTGGCCAGATTCAAGCGCAGGCAGAAAACCGGATAGACGAAGCGATTGGGCGCCGGCCGCAAGCGGCGGTGCATCACCTGCCCGGTCAACAGATAGGCGCCGCTCATTTTTCCAACCTCGCCCAGGCCGGGGCCAGCCCAAAATCCCGCGCCACGCGCAGCGCGGAGTTCAGTCCGTCTTCGTGGAAGCCGTAGCCGGTCCAGGCGCCGGCGAACCAGCAGGCAGGGCGACCCTGAATGCCGGGCAAAGCCTTTTGCGCGGCGATGGCGAAGGTGTCAAGCAGCGGATGCTCGTAATGATAGCGGCCTAGCACCTTGGCCGGATCGGGGGGGCGCGGCGGGTTCAAGGTGACCGCCACCGGCGTGGAGACAGGCAGGGGCTGCAGTTGGTTGAGCAGATAGCTGACGCCTACCGCGCGGCTGTCGTCATCGTCGTCAGACAGGAAATTCCAGGCTGACCAGGCCGCTTCGCGGCGGGGCAGCAAAGAGGCGTCGGTATGCAGCACCGCCTCATTGGCCTGATAACGGACGGCGGACAGCATCTTGCGCTCCAAATCATCGGCATCCGCCAGCATGGCCAGCGTTTGCGGCGCATGGGTGGCGAAAACGACGCTGTCGAAGGTTTCTTCGCTGGAGGCGGTCAGCAGGCGCGCGCGGCCATCCACCCGGGTGACGCGCAGCACCGGCGTAGACAGCCGGACATCCGCCAGGCCGGCGGCGATTTTCTCGACATATTGCCGTGCGCCGCCCGGCACCGTGCGCCATTGCGGCCGGTCGCGCAATTGCAGCAGGCCATGGTTCAGGCAGAAGCGCAGGAAAGTCTCGGCCGGAAAGGACAGGATGTCGCGGCAGGGGCTGGACCAGATCGCCGCCGCCATCGGCAGCAGGTAGTGGCGGCGAAAGCGCGCGCCGTATCCGTCCGCGTCCAGCAAGCGTCCCAGGCTTTGCGGGGTCTCGATCGCGCGGCGCAGATTGCGCTCCGCCTCGCGGTTGAAGCGCAGGATGTCGGACAGCATGCCCCAGAAGCCGGGCGACAGCAGATTGCGGCGCTGGACGAACACGCTGTTCAGATCGCGGCCCGCCCACTCCAGCCGGCCCTGGCCCAAGGAGACGCTGAACGACATGTCGCTGGGATGACTGCGAATGCCCAGTTCCTGGAACAAGGCGATGAGGTTGGGATAGGTGCGATCGTTGAATACCAGAAAGCCGGTATCGACGGCGAAGTCGCGGCTGTCGACCGTGACGTCGACGGTGTGGGTATGGCCGCCCAGGTAGTCGGCGGCTTCGAACAGCGTCACCGCGTGCCGTCGGCAGAGAAAGTAAGCCGTGGCAAGGCCGGCGATGCCGCCGCCTATCACGGCGATGCGTTGTGGCGATGTGGCGTTCACCATGTCGTCCTGTCGCGAGGTAGGAAATCCGCCGGCTTGGCAGTGCGCCGGCGCTGCTTTATATTCAGGATAAAACCGATTTGAAAAAAATGATACTGATCAGTAAAAGGTGTTACCGATGGGTATATTAGGCAGGCTCAGCTTCAAGGACCAGGCCTTCAAGCTGCGCGAGCAGGCCGTGCTCGACGCCACGACGCGAATGCTGGCGAGCAAGGGTTTCGACCTGATGACCATGGACGATGTGGCCGGCGAAGCGGGGATTTCCAAGCCCAGCCTGTACAAGCATTTCAAATCCAAGGATGAGCTGGCGACCGAGGTGATGATCCGCTTGCTGGACGACGCCCAGGATTTTCTGGCGCGGCAGGCGCCGGAGTTGAGCCCGCTTGCCCGCCTGCGCGATCTCTTGGCCTGGGCGCTGCGGGTGCGCCTCGAGGGCGGGTTGCCGTTCCTGCCCTCGACCAGTCCGCAGGTGCGCGCCATGCTGACGCGCAGCCTGCGTTACGTCAGCCGGGCGATCAAGCTGCACAAAATGCTGCAGGGCATCGTCGAACAGGCCAAGCGGCAGGGGGAGTTGCAGGCGGACATGCCGACGGACGTGATCCTGTACAGTTATTACTCGCGAACCTGCGATCCGGCGGTGGAGTATTTGCGGGTGTATGGAAAATACCCTGACGAAGACATCGTCAGGCATATGCTTCAGGTCTGTTTCGACGGCATGTCGGCCGGCCGTCGCCGGGCTGACGGGGAATCGTGACGCCGCGGGTCAGGGCGCGGCCAGGCTCCGCGCCTGATCGTCTGCCGCCATGCGCAGCAGATCTTGCAGCAGCGGCGGCAGATACTGGCGCTGCACGGTGATGGCGTAGAAGGTCTCCTCGACGCGCGGCACCACGCAGTATTGTTGCAGCAAGCCCTTGCCGAGCTCGTCGCGCACGACGATGGCCGGCAGCAGCGCCACGCAGCCGGCGTCGCGGGCCAGCAGGCGCAGCATGGCCATATCGTCCACTTCGGCGCGGATGGCCGGCTGCAGCGCCAGTTCCTCGCACAGCAGGTCGAAACGCAGGCGAATCTCGCTCTTGCGGCTGGGCACCAGCAGCGGCAGCGCCGGCAGGTCGCGTTCGAACTGGAAGGTTTGCCCCTCCGGCAGCGGCGGCCCCACCAGCACCACCGGCTGCCGCGCCAGCGTGCGGCAACGCCAGGATTGCTTGTCGTCGCCAAGGGCAGGGCGATTGGACAGCACCACGTCCAGTTCGTGCGCCTGGAGCCGCTGCAGCAGCTCCTCCAGGCTGCCGGATTCCAGCACCAGCCGTACATCGGCTTCTTTCAGCACCGGCTGCAAAAACCACTCCTGGAAATTGCGCGACAGCGTGGCCACGCTGCCTATGCGCAAGGTGCCGCGTCCTTGGCCGGAGGCGGCGGCGGCCAACAGCTCGTTGCCCAGCGCGAAAATCTCTTCGGCATAGCGCATCACCACCGCGCCAAGCTCGGTCAGCTGCAGCTTGCGGCCTTCGCGCAGGAACAACGGCTGGCCCAGTTGCTGCTCCAGCTGGCGGATTTGCGCCGACAGCGCCGATTGCGAGACATGCAGCCTTTCGGCCGCGCGGGTCAGGTGGCCCTCGCTGGCGACAGCCCAGAAATAATGCAGATGGTGGTAGTTGAGCCGGCTCATCGTTCTTAAATTAAGAATGAAAACTAATATTTAATCTATTTTACTGAACATATTGGCTCAGGCAAAGTTCGGGCAGGAAAACAACGGAGCCTTCCATGCCCCAAACCCTGCTTGCCGCGTTGCCATGCGCCATCGCGCTGGCCTGGTTGCTGCCCGCCCTGTGGCCGGGCCGCGCGCTGCCGCGCCACTGGCGGGCAGCCGAAATCGCCGCCCTGGCCGGCGGCCTGCTGCTGCTTCCCCTGATCTTCCTGCCCACGCCTGCGCCGTGGTTCGCCGCCGCGTGGCTGATGCAGGCGCTGATCCAGCTGCTGGGCTGGATGGTGCTGCGCTACTCGCGCCGCTACATGCAAGGCGAGCCGGGCCAGGCGCGCTTCTTGCGTGCCATCGGCTGCCTGCTGGCGGCTGTGACGCTGGTGGTGCAAGCCAGCCACCTGTTGCTGATGGCGCTGGCCTGGATCGCTTGCAGCCTGGCCTTGCAGGCGCTGCTTACCTTTTACCCCGGCCGGCCGGCGGCGCAACTGGCCGCCCGCCGCGAATGGCGCGCCAGCCGGCTGGCCGAGCTCTTGTTGCTGGGCGCGCTGCTGCTGTGGGCGCTGTCAGGCGGCAGCCTCAGCCTGCTGCCCGGCTCGCCGCAGGCGTTGGCCGATGGCGCGCAGGGCTACGCCGCGGCGGCCGGCCTGCTGCTGGCGGCGGCGGTGGCGATCAAGACCGCCCAGTTGCCCTTCCATGGTTGGCTGACCCAGGTGATGGAAGCGCCGACGCCGATTTCCGCGCTGCTGCACGCCGGGGTGGTGAATCTGGGCGGCATGGTGCTGATCAAGGCGGCGCCGCTGCTGCAAGCCACGCCGCCGGCCAGCATCCTGCTGATGCTGTGGGGCGGCGCCAGCGCGCTGTTGTGCTGCGTGGTGATGCTGACGCGCATCAGCATCAAGCTGCGCCTGGCCTGGTCCACCTGCGCGCAGATGGGCTTCATGCTGCTGGAAATCGGCATGGGCTGGTATGCGCTGGCCTTGCTGCATCTGCTGGCCCACTCGTTCTACAAGGCCCACGCCTTCCTGCTGGCCGGCGAAACGGCGCGCGACAGCGCGGCGCGGCGCATGTTGGGCGGGGAAGAGGCCGATGGCGTTCTCCTTCATCTGGCGCGCGGTCTGATCGCGGCCGCGCTGCTGGCGGCTTCGCAATGGCTGTGGCAGCGCTGGACTCCAGCTGCCGCCTTGCCGCCGCTGTTCTGGCTGGCGATGGGCCTGGGCATGGGCGCGCTGCTGCGCGGCTGGTCCGGCTGGCTGGCCGCGCTGGCCTTGAGCCAGTCGTATCTGCTGCTGCACGCGCTGGCGGCGCGGATCCTGCCGCTGCATGGCCCGTTGCCGCCGGAGTGGGCGCAAGCCTTGCTGGCCGCGCTGTTCCTGCTCGTCTTCCTGCTGCAAGGCTGGCTGCTGCGCCATCCGCAAGGCGCGCTGGCGCGCCGGATCTACCCGCATGCCTTCGCCGGCTTCCATCTGGACGAATGGTGGTGCATGCTGGGCCGCCGCCTTCCGCGCCCAGCCGCTCCCTTCGCCCTGAAATGGCCTCAACTGCGGGAGAGCAGCCGTGATTGACAGCAAGGCCATAGACCAGGCCCTGGCCGCCATCGCGCCGGCCTGGCCGCTGGACAGCCTGGTGGCCAGCTCGCCGTACTGGGGCCTGCGCGAGCAGCGCTTCAGCCATGCCGCCGACACGCTGCGCCTGGTGGCGGATAGCCCGCTGCACTTGCCGCGCGGCGAATATCAGGACGCCTGGCGGCGCGGCGAAATCAGCGCCGCGGCGCTGGAGGCCGCGCTGTCGGAGGCGGGCTGGAGCGGCGGCGCGCAAGCTTGGCTGGACGCCGAGCCGCGCGATGCCGATCCTGCCCCGCCGCCGCGGCTGCTGGCCGCCTGCCATCGCGAGGCGGCGGGCCCGCTCGGCGCGCAAAGCTGGACCGATGTCGTCATCCAGCAGATCAGCCAGTATTGCGCGGCCTGGTTCGATCGCGATCAGGCCAACTGGCACCTGGACCATGAGCGCGGCTTTTACGCCGCCTGGCGGGAACAGATGCGCCATCCTTACGGCCTGAGCGCCTTGCCGGAGCGGCGCGGGCAGCTGCGCCTGCGCGCCGAACGGCTGCCCGGCGACGCGGAGGCCATGCTGGCAGCCGGACTCGCGCAGCTGCAAGCAGAGCCGAGGTGGCTGAAGCCCTGGCTGCAGGCGCTGCTGATGCGCAATAACGGCTGGGCCGCCTGGTGCGCCTATCTTGGCTGGCAGGCCGGGCTGAAAGGCGAAGCCGATGGCCATCTGCGCCAGCTGCTGGCGATCCAGATGGCTTGGGAATGCCTGCTGGACGACGGCGCGCGCGGGCCTGACAGCGCCTGGGCGGCCTGGCGCCGCGATTGGGAGCCGCGCCGGCATGGCCGCGCCGATGCGCGCGCGCTGATCTGGCAGCGCGCGCATGAACTGTCCTTGCATGCGCCGCTGGCCCAGGCGCTGTGCCGCGAATCCGCCGCCGAAGACGCCGCCCGTCCGGCGATGCAAGCCGTGTTCTGCATCGACGTGCGTTCCGAGCCGCTGCGCCGCGCGCTGGAGGAAACCGTTCCCGACAGCCGCACCTACGGTTTCGCCGGCTTTTTCGGCCTGCCGCTGGCCTACCGCGTGCCGGGCAGCGATGTCGCCCAGCCGCGCCTGCCGGCGCTGCTGGCGCCGGGCTGGGAAGCGAGTGCGGCGCCCGCGTCCAAGCCATCTGCCGCGCGGCGCGGCTGGCGGGCCTTCCAGCGCTCGCCGCTGTCTGGGTTCGCCCTGGTGGAAAGCGCCGGCCTTGCCAAGCTGGCGGCGCTGGCCGGGCGCAGCAAGGCGAGCGGCCGTCAAGCCGCGCTGCCGCAGCTCGATCCCTGGCTGACGCCGCGCAGCGCCAGGCTTGTGCCCCGGGACGGACTGGGCCTGGAGAGGCGCGCGGAAATCGTCTCCGGCCTGTTGCCGGACATGGGTCTGGCCGGCGCGCTCGCCCCCTGGGTGCTGCTGGTCGGCCATGCCAGCCACGTCAGCAACAATCCGCAGGCGGCGGCGCTGCAATGCGGCGCCTGCGGCGGGCATGGCGGCCATCAGCATGTGCGGCTCTTGGCCCACTGGCTCAATGATCCGGCGCTGCGCGAGTGGCTGGCGGCGCTGGGCCGGCCCATTCCCGCCGACACGGTATTCCTGCCCGCGCTGCACCTGACGCACAGCGACGAAATCCTGTTGCTGGACGCGGACACCCTGGGCGCGGACGCGCGCGCGCGCCTGCCCGATCTGCAGGCGCAATTGCGGGCGGCGTCGGCGCTGGCGCGGCGGCGACGCGCGCCGCTGGTAGGCCTCGCGCCGGAGGCGGATGACGCCATTCTGCTGCAAAAAATGCGGCAGAAGGGCGATGACTGGGCGGAGACGCGGCCCGAATGGGGGCTGGCCGGCAATGCGCTGTTCATCGCCGCGCCGCGCGCCAAGACGCGCAAGCTCGACCTGGGCGGCCGCGCCTTCCTGCATGAATACGACTGGCGCGCCGACCCGGACGGCAAAGGGCTGCAGGCCATCCTCGCCGCGCCCATGGTAGTGGCGCACTGGATCAACATGCAGTACTTCGCCTCCACGGTGGACCCGCGCCGCTTCGGCAGCGGCAACAAGCTACTGCACAATGTGGTGGGCGGCCGCATCGGCGTGTTCGAAGGCAATAGCGGCGACTTGCGCATCGGCCTGGCCTGGCAGTCGGTGCACGACGGCCAACGCCTGCGCCACGCTCCGCTGCGGCTGGCCGCCTGCATAGACGCGCCGCCGGACAGGCTGGCGCAAGCGCTGGCGGCGCAGCCCATCCCGCGCCAGCTGGCGGAAAACGGCTGGCTGCACCTGTATTGCGTGCACGGCGACAGGCCGCTGCGCTGGCATGCCGATGGCGGGTGGCGAGATGATTGAGCGCCGCCCTGGCATCTGACCGATGGCCCGCTGCATCTGGAGTGCGATATGCGCGCCAATCAACCCAACGTGAAGCGCCCCGGGTTTTGCGGATGCTATTCCGTGTGAGTCTGAACTACCACGGCTCCTGTAGGCAACCCTGTCCTATCCTGGACTGTCCACGGGGACCGGGACAGACCTGTAGGGAGGCAAAGTAAGTGAAAAGTTTCGCCTTTGCCAAGTAAGGCTTTTCCCATTTTTGAGTGCATCCATGAAGGGAGACGCTGCGCATACTTAATGCAAAATACGGAACTTTCAGTAATGTTAGTGAAAAATCCTGCACTGCGTCTAGAACCCGTAGGCACTCGTTTGAGGCAGGTGAACAAACTCTCAACGAGATTATTCGGGGTTTGGATGAACGGGGGACGTCGATATTTCAAAAAAACGTGTAATGGATGGGTAAATAAACTCGGGGCGTAACCATTAATGGTTACGCCCCGAGTTGGTGCATTTTTCAACTATGTGCACAGAGTTTGCAGTAACTTTGAAAACCTACAACAACTCATTCCGCCTTGAAATCCAAGCATACTGAGTTGATGCAGTACCGCTCGCCGCTTGGCTCCGGGCCGTCTTCGAATACGTGGCCAAGGTGGGCGTCGCAATGCGAGCAGCGCACTTCCACGCGCACCATGCCGTGGCTGGTATCCGTGATGCGCTGGATGTTGGCGCCGGCGGCTTCGGCCCAGAAACTGGGCCAGCCGCAGCCGGCGTCGAACTTGGTGTCGCTATGGAACAGCAGGGCACCGCAGCAGACGCAGAAGTAGTCGCCCTTCTTGTTGTGGAAGTAGTGTTCGCCGCTGAACGGGCGCTCGGTGCCGGATTGGCGGGCGACGCGGTACTGCTCCGGCGTCAGTTGCGCGCGCCATTCGGCGTCGGTTTTCTCTATGGTCATGGCGGGTGTCCTTGTGTCGTCCGGCCCAGCTGGCTAGGGCGCTTGATGGTTGGTCGCCGCGCGGGCGGCTTTCTTACCGGAGACTAGCAAATTCCCGCCGCCGCGTGGAGCGTGCTATCCGGGACGGCGCATGCGGTCCCGGACATTCTGCCGCCGCTGGGTTACTGGATTTCGTCGAGCGCGCCGCTGAGGTGGGATTCGTCGGCCCAGCGGCGCAGCGTCCAGCCGCCGTCCTGATAGTCCAGCCAGTTCAGCGCGGCGTTGGGGATGGGGAAGTCGCGCTTGTCTTCCAATGGTTTTGACGTGGCGGCGCGGTAGATGATGTCCAGCACGCCGCCGTGGGTGACGATCAGCACGTTCTCGCCGGGATGCAGGGCGGCGATGCTGGCGAGACCGTCCAGAATGCGGGCGCGGAAACGGCGCAGGCTTTCGCCGCCTTCCAGGTCGAAGTCGGGATCGCGCGCCTGGTGCTGGCGGTAGAGGTCGGGAATTTGCTCGGCCGCTTCCGCATAGGTAAGGCCCTGCAGCGCGCCCATATGGCGCTCGCGCAACTGCGGCGTGTAATGGGCGTTGAGTTGCAGCCGGGTTTGCAGCGGAGCGGAAGTTTGCCGGGTGCGGATCAAGTCGCTGACGTACAGCGCCTGGAAGGCGTGGTCGGGCCGGAAGGCCTGGGCCAGCTGGCTGGCCTGTTCCAGGCCGGCGTGGTTGAGGGGGATGTCGGTATGGCCTTGCAGCCGGTATTCGCGATTCCAGTCGGTTTCGCCGTGGCGAACCAGGCAGAAGCGGGTAACGGGCTGAGTCATTGTCGCCTTTCTTCGAGTATCTACAGAATGCCGACGCCGGACAGTTCGCGCGCCAGGTTGGCGGCGTAGTTGTCGGTCATGGCACCGACGAAGTCCAGAACCTTCATATAGGCCTGGTACAGGCTGTCGCCTGTTTGAATATGGCCTTCCAGCAGGCCCATCGCCAGGTGCTCGCGCGGGGTGAGTTCCTTGTCGTCCTTGGTGACGAAAGCGTGCACCGCCGGCACCAGCACGTTGAGGATGGTGGCGATGCAGGGGTAGGAGGCCAGCTCGGTCACCAGCTTGGTGCGATGGCGGTACACCTTGTGGCTGGCCAGCTCCTTGGCTTGCAGCAGCGCATCCTGCACTGCCGGATCGCACAGATTGATCAGGTCTTTGGCCGGGAATTCGCCGCGCAGCAGCGAGGGGTGGTGCATCATGAATTTTTCCGCCACTTCGGTCACGCAGCGGCCGATGGCCACCCCGCGCAGCGTTCCGCATTTCTGGCGGACATCGTGCATGCCCCATACGCGCTCGTGTTCGGAGAAGCCGGAGAACAGCGTTTCGAATTCCTTGAAATCCAGAATGCCGATTTCCACCGCGTCTTCCAGATCCAGAATCGCGTAGCAGATGTCGTCGGCGGCCTCCATCAGATAGGACAGCGGGTGGCGGCTCCATTGCAGCGGACCGTGGCGCAGCAGGCCCAGTTCCTCGGCTACGCGTTCGAAATACGGCAGCTCGGTGCGGTAGATGTTGAACTTGTCGCGCTCGTAAGCCGACGGCGCGTCGGCGGTCCACGGATACTTGATCAGCGTGCCCAGCGCGGCGGAGGTGAGGCGCATGCCGCCCTCGCCGCTGTACATTTCCAGCGTGGCCAGCATGCGCAGGCCGTGGGCGTTGCCTTCGTAGGTTTGCACGTCGCGGATTTCCGCCGCCGACAAGCCGCTCAGCCAATGCGCGTTGCGCTCGTCGCGGAACCAGTCGCGCAGCGCGTACTCGCCTGTATGGCCAAATGGCGGGTTGCCGATGTCGTGCGCCAGGCAGGCCACCTGCACCACGGCGCCGATGTCGTGCGGCGTGTAGCCGGCCGGCAGCAGGCCGTCGTGCTCCAGCATCACGCCCACGCGGTTGCCCAGGCTGCGGCCGACGCTGGCCACCTCCACGCTGTGGGTGAGGCGGTTATGGGTGTGGTCGTGGCGGGCCAGCGGGTGCACCTGGGTCTTGCGGCCCAGCCGGCGGAAGGCGCTGGAGAACACCACCCGGTCGTGGTCGATGTGGAAGTCGGTGCGCAGGCCGGAGCCGCCTTCCTGGGTGGCCGGGGTCCGGGTTTCCCTCACTTCGTCCTGGATGATCTTGAAACGGCGGGTGGAGAGCAGGCTCTCCCAGTTCATGGTTTGGCTCATGGCTTGGCCCGGTGTGGATTCCATCAGGATGATAGGGGCGCGGGCCTTAAAACAAAAGAGCCAGCGGGTTGTGCTGGCTCTCGATGCGCGCCTGGGCTTAGTGACGGCCTGTCTGATGGCCGATCACGCCGCCGACGGCGGCGCCGCCGATGGTGCCGAGCGCGTCGCCGCCGGTAAGCACGGAGCCGAGCACCGCGCCGCCGACGGCGCCGATGGCGGTATTCTGTTGGCGATGCGACATATTGGCGCAGCCGGAGAGCGCGGCGATGGCGATTAATCCGGCGGCGGCGAGTTTCAGGCTGGTCTTGGCAGTGTTCATTATCAAGGTCCTACTAGGGGTGAGATATAGGTTTTGGGCAGCTGTCGGCGGCGACAGTTCCATTAGGTATGTTACTGATTGTTATAGGTTGATGCGGGCGGCGGCGGGAGGTTTGCGCTATGTTCTTTACTGTTAGTGTTTGATTTAGTACATTCAGCGCCTTCCACGTGTTTGGCGCTGTCCCGACGCAGGGCTGCGCCATATGCCGCCCTTGCGCGCGGAACCGCGCCGTTGCAACAGGGCAGCCATGCATTTCACCATTTTCGATACCCCAATCGTCCGCGATCTGTTTCGCTGGCTGTCCATCGTCATGCTCAAGCTGTGCGGCTGGAAGCTGAAGGGGGAGTTTCCCGCGCTGGACAAGTACGTGATGATAGGCGCGCCGCATACCAGCAATTGGGATTTTCCGATCACGCTGGGCCTGTGCTTCGCCGCCCGCGCCAAGATCTACTGGATGGGAAAGCACACGCTGTTCAAGGGCCCGATGGGGCCGGTGATGCGCTGGCTGGGCGGCGTGCCGGTGATGCGGCATCAGAACAATTCGCTGGTGCAGCAGATGGTGGACGTGTTTCAGCGCAGCGACAGGCTGGTGCTGGCGATTCCGCCGGAAGGCACGCGCAAGGCGGTGAAGGAGTGGAAAACCGGTTTTTATCACATCGCCTGCGGCGCGGGCGTGCCGATCGCGCTGGCTTATCTGGACTATGGGCGCAAGGAGGGCGGCTTCGGGCCGTTGTTTCAGCCTGGCGGCGATATCGCCGCGGACATGCCCAAAATCCAGGCCTTCTACGCGGACAAGCGAGGCCGTCATCCGCGTTGAGGCCGGGTTATAAACGACAAAGCGCAGCCACGGGCTGCGCTTTTTGTTTTGCGGAGCGTCTTACTCGGACGGCTTGGGCGCGAACATCGCTTTCCAGCCGGCCAGGCCCAGCGCTTGCAGCGTTTCGATATTGCGCTCGTAGATGGCTTCGGCTTCCGGAAACGCTTCCACCGCGCGGTCTATGCTGGCTTCGCGGATCAGGTGCAGCGTTGGATAGGGCGAGCGGTTGGTGTAGTTGTCGATATCGTTGACGCCGGTGCCGTCGAACTGGAACTTGGGGTGGAAGCTCGCCACCTGGATCACGCCATCCAGGCCCAGGTCTTCGACGATGGCGTCGGCGATATCCAGGAATTCATTGAAATCCAGGAAGCGGGCCAGCGTATTCGGGTGCACCAGTAGCGTGGTGTCTATTTCCTGCGGGTCGGTGTCGGCCAGCAGCTTCAGCTCGGCGGCCAGCTCTTCGGCCAGCTGCTGCGGATTGGCGGCCTCGCTGACCTGGATGCGCACCTGGTTTTTCACGTACACGGACTTGGCGAACGGGCACAGGTTGAGGCCGATCACGGCTTTCTCCACCCATTCGCGGGTGGCGGCGATCACGGTTTCGTGGTTGTCGGACATGCGGGCTCCGATGGCGGTGGCGCGGATTTGCTCGGTCAGAATGCAAAAAACCCGGACGAATCCGGGTTTTCTCATCACGACCAAATGATCTCTCTAGAGAGAGATTAGATGGGCTGGATGTTGGAGGCTTGCTTGCCCTTCGGACCTTCGACGATGTCGAAGCTCACGCGCTGTTGCTCGGACAGGGAGCGGAAGCCCTTGGCGTTGATCTGGGAGAAGTGAGCGAATACGTCGTCGCCGCCTTCGTCCGGGGTGATGAAGCCAAAGCCTTTGGAGTCGTTAAACCACTTAACAATGCCGGTTGCCATTTTGTTAAATTCCTCAAAACGAGCAGTTGAATAAAAGGCACGAAGATCAAGGGAAATGGCGACTGAGGTACGGCTATTGCCACTACGACAACTACACATCACACAACTTGAGCATCCTGCGGGGGGAATATTGCCTCTAGTTGCACGCCATGGCAAGCGTTTTCTGCAGGCGTGATCTGTTTTTACGAATATTTCAATACGTTTGGACAGGATGTTTACATTGAAGGGCGTTGCGCGTGTCGGGATGCGTAGCGGCCATGCTTGCATATACTGGATACAACGCCAATCCGAAGGGGTTCCATATGGCCACGCAGCAACTGATGCCGGATATCATCGATCCTATTGCGTTCCAGGACTTTCGCGACGCATTGTCCGATTACGCGCCGCAACTCGAGCAGCTGGTTTGCCAGTTGGAGGACGGCAGCGGCAATGGGGAGAAAATCGCGCAGTTGTTCCGCATCCTGCACAGCATCAAGGGCGACGCCAGCTTGTGCCAGGTGCACTTCGTCGAGCCTTATGTGCACGTGCTGGAGCATTTGTTGGACCGGGTCCGGCGCAAGGAGCTGCCATACCTGGACGTGCTGGGCGATGTGCTGCTGCTGGTGATGGACCGGCTGGTGCTGATGCTGGACGCGGTCGCGGACGATGCCCCCTTGGACGATCTGCGGATGGACGCCTTGCGGATGCGGCTGGATCCTTTGCTGGACAAGGGCGCCGACGAGCTGCCCCAGGCCTGCGCCTGGCTGGTGGCCAGCATGATGGGGCATCCGCCGGTTGTCGCGCAGGCGGCCGCCGAACAAACCGGGACGCATGGCGGCCATCGATTTGCCGACCTGCAGTTTTTCCGGTCTCTGGCGGTACAGCTGGAACATCGTCTGCCGGCCTATGCCGGCCGCACCGAGCGCAACCTGGCGCTTGCGCTGGAAACCAATCGCTTGGCCAAGCAGCCGCTGCCGATGGAGCAATTGGCAGCCGCCATCTATATGCACGATATCGGCATGATGCTGTTGCCGGAGTCAATGTGGCTGAAAGCCGGTCAGCTGAGCGATGAGGAACGGCGTGATCTGTCCGCGCATCCGGGTTGGGCGGCGGGGCTGCTGGAGCGCATGCCGGGTTGGGAGGAGGCGGCGGCGATGGTGGCCCAGCACCATGAGCGTCCGGACGGCAGCGGCTATCCGGACGGGCTGCGTGACGACGCCATCTGTTCTGGCGCTTGCGTGCTGGCGCTGGTGGACGCGTTCGAGTCGGTGATGCTCAAGCACGCCCAGCAGGGCCAGCGCCGCTCGATGCTGCGGGCGGTGGCCGAGCTGAACGCGTCGGAGCGGCAGTTCGATCCCTATTGGCTGCAATTGTTCAACCAGGTGGTCCGCACCAGGCTGGAGCTGGGCAATGTGGTCGGCGGCGGATAGCCGGCCGGCTCAGCGGACGCCATGGCGGGCGAACCAGTCCAGCATCCTGCGCCAGGCGTCCTGGGCATCCCGGGCGTGGTAGCTGGGGCGGTAGTCGGCGTTGAAGCCGTGGCCGGCATCGGGGTAGACGACGATCTCGCTGTCCTTGCCGGCGGCTCTCAGCGCGGCTTTCATTTTCTCCACGCCGGCGAGCGGGATGCTTTGGTCCTGTCCGCCGTACAGTCCCAGAACCGGCGCCTTCAACTCGCCGACGATGTCCAGCGGCTGGCGCGGCGCATTGGCGCTTGCCGGTCCCTCCAGCTTGCCGTACCAGGCCGCGGCTGCCTTCAATTGCGGGTTGTGCGCGGCGTAGAGCCAGGTTTGGCGCCCGCCCCAGCAAAAACCGGTGACGGCCGCGCGCTTGAGGTCGGCGCCGTGCGCGCCGGCCCAGCGCCAGGTGGCGTCCAGATCGTTCAGCACCTCGCTGTCCGGCACCTTGGAGACGATGTCGCGCAACAGGCTGTCGATGTCCGGCGCTTGCGCCGGATTGCCGTGGCGGAAATACAGTTCCGGCGCCACGGCCAGGTAGCCCTGTTTGGCCAGCCGGCGGCACAAATCCTGGATATGCTCGTGCACGCCGAAGATTTCCTGGATCACGATCACCAGCGGCCAGGGGCCGTTGCCTTCGGCCGGACGGGCGTAGTAGCCGGACATCGTTCCCTTGCCGGTGTCGATGTCCGGATGGCCGGTCTGCAGTTGCCGGCTGTCGGTGAGGATGGTGCTGGCGGCGATGGGTTGCACGGCCAGGGCGAAACCCAGGCTGCCCGCGCCGGCGAGAAAGCTGCGGCGGGGAAGGGATGCGCTGTTGTCGCTCATGTCGAGGTGACTCCTTTATCGGGGCGGGGACTGGTGTCCGCGCCGATTTTCGATAAAATTTGAATAAACACTGGTAGCTGCTCAAACTAGAACTAACAAAATCGGCAATGCGTCCAAGCATCAGGACACCCTTGGGCGATTTTTGAAGCGATGGCCGGCGAGGCGTCGGCGCAACTGATGCAAGTGGAATATGACGGATTCGTCTGCAAAGGTAAAACTGCCGCGCAATTTTCTCCGCGCCGGCCAACAAGCTCCGGTCGATGTGTACGCCAAGAACGGCGTGCTATTGCTGAAGCGGGGGCTGTATGTGCTGACCGAGGAGCAGCGCGATCGCCTGGCGCAGCTGGGGCATGGCGAAAGCGATGAAGTGGCGGCCAAGCTCGAGCGGGAGCGGCTGGAACGCGCCGCCCAGCGCGAGAAAGAGGCGGAGCAGCAGCGAAACAGCGCCAATCCTCTGCAGGAAATGGCCTTCTTGCTGCGGCGGGCCGAGGGCGTGCTGCAGCACGGGCTGGCGGTGCGGGACCTGGCCGGCAGTCTGCTGGGCATGGCCGAGGGGTTGCTGGCGCTCAGCCGCCGCCACCCTGACGGGGTGCTGGCCAGCGTGTTTCTGCTGCCATTCCAATGCATAGGCAGCGCGCAGAGCGTGCATGTGGCCGCGGTGCTGGCGGTATTGGGGCGGAGGCTGGGGCTGTCCGACGCCGAGCTGCGGCCGATGCTGGGCGCGGCCCTGAGCATGAACCTCGCTGTCACCGGTTTGCTCAATCAGCTTGCGGCGCAGAGCGCGCCGATGGACCTGGCGCAGCAGGAGGCGATGTTCGCCCACCCGGCGCTGGGCTCGGCCATGCTGCGGGAGGCGGGCGTAGACGACGAATACTGGCATCTGCTGGTGCAGCAGCAACATGAGCAGCAGGACGGCAGCGGCTATCCGCAGGGTCTGGCCGGAGACGAGATCGAAACCGACGCTTTGTTGTTGCAGATGGTGGATCTGGTGTGCGGCTGCGTGCATAACCCGCAGCCTCAGTTGCCGGCGCTGGTGCTGGGCAGCCTGTTCCGCGGCGAGCTGGGCGGTTTCCCGCCGCAGCATGTGTCCCTGTTGGTGAAGGAAATGGGCATCTATCCGCCCGGCAGCTTCGTGCGGCTGGCCAGCAACGAGGTGGCGGTGGTGACTCATCGTGGCGACAAGGCCAACACGCCCAAGGTGGCGGCGCTGCGCAAGCTGGACGGTCCGCCCTACGCCGACCCCCTGCTGCGCGACAGCCGCCAGCCGGCCTACCATGTGATGGAGCCGGTCAGCGCGGCGGTGGCGGCGGTCAAGCCCGCCTATCTGTACAAGCTGTGGTACAAGCCCTGAGTCGCTTTATGGCCGGGCCGCCGCCGGCATCGCCAGCGGGCGGATCTTCACCTGGCTCAGGTCCTTGATCTTCCATACCCGCCGCATGTGGCCGAAGTCGCGCCGCCGCTCGTCGGACAGCTTCACCTCGGGCAGGAAGGACATTTCCACCTGCACCTGCCCCAGATAGACCGTTTCGCCCTCATCCAGATGGAAGGGAGCGTTCAGCCGGAACTGCTTCATCTGCAGATTGGACCCGAAAACTCCGTCGTCCACCCAGTGGCCCCACGCGCCGGAGACGCGGTAGTCGCCCGGGGGCAGCGCCATCAGCACCAGCTTGCCCTCCGCCGGCGACATGCCTTCCTCGCCGAACACCGTGTCGGTGATCAGGCTGGCGACGTCCTGAGCCGCCGCGCGGCCGCCGGCGTCGCTGACTGTCAGGCCGATGGTGGCGCGGTCGGGGTCGAATGCCTTGCCGGTCAGCGAAACGATGGCGTAGGCCTGGCCCGGCGGCGGCGTCAGCGAGCCCTGGAGCTTGTCGGCCATGGTGGCGCAGCCGGTGAGGTAGATTAGGCAAAGACAGAGCAATAGCGAGCGCATATCTGATCCTTGTTGTCGTGTAGCGTCCAAGTGCTGCAGTGCCAGTCGAGTCGATGCGACTTAATCGGTGAGCATGCTCTTTGCGCGCAAGGAGGCATGCAATTTTGGCAGGAAGTCTGCCATTTGGTGCATGTAGGGCGTTAACGCTCCGCGCTCGATGCAGATTTGATCGCCCAGAAAATGCCAATTTCCGAAGTAGATGCCTGAGAGGCGCTTAATTTCATTGCAGAGACTTTCTCCATGCTTGTATGTAGCGTGGAGTCCTGCTCTATGGGCGATGCAGTTGCGCACGTGAACCAGCGCCTCATAGTTTTGCAGCATATGCTCCGCATCGATCCCCGCCTCGCGCGTGAAGTGACGTAGAAGGTGAGCAGACTCATTGTCCTTTTTTGCTTTGGTGGGCGCAGGCGTAATGGCTGCTTCGTTCAAGCGAAGCGCTGCCCATTCCACGGTGGTGACGAAGCCGATCAACGCGCCGTAGCGCAGCTGAAGAGGCAGGCTGGTCTGGAAGCGATGGTTCAGATTCGCCTCAAGAGAGTCTTTGTATTCCGAGGGGCTGCCGCTGAGATCGTGGCGCGCCAGCGCTTCCAGCGCTGCTTGGTACTGTTTGGAGAGATTTTCTTCCGCGAACTCAAGGAGGTCCAGAACGTCGCCGATCATGACACTAAAGTCGAAGGCTTCAATGGGGGTATTCAATAGCTTCTCGGCATCGAAATCTTCCATTTCGCCTCCCTCGTGGGTGACTATTTCTTTAGATGCGGCGCGATGAATTCCAGCAGCCGTTGCGGCAGCCAGTCTATGCGGCCCGGGAAGGGGCCGGTGGCGAAGCCGACGTGGCCGCCGTCCTCGGGGAAATCCAGCGTCACCGAAGGCGATACCTGGCTGGCGTCCGGCAGCGCGCTTTCCGGCAGGAAGGGGTCGTTGCGGGCGTTGAGCACCAGGGTGGGGCGGACGATCTGGCCGAGCCGCGGCTTGCTGCTGGCCTGGGTCCAGTAGTTGAGCGCGGTGCCGAAACCGTGGATGGGCGCGGTGACCAGGTCGTCGAACTCGATGAAGGTGCGCGCGCGGCTCAGCCTGGCGCCGTCGAACAGGCCCGGATGGCGTTGCAGCGACGCCATCGCCTTGGGCTTGAGCGTGTCCATGAACATCCGGGTGTAGAGCAGCTTGCCCAGGCCGCGGTCCAGCCGGGTGCTGGCGGCCACCAGGTCCAGCGGCGCGGACACCGCGGCGGCGGCCTGAGGCAATGCGGCTTCGCCGTCGTCGGCCAGGTAATTGAGCAGCATGCTGCCGCCCAGCGACACGCCGACGGCGGCGATGGCGGCGAAGCGGCCGGACAGCCGCTGCAAGATCCAGCGCACCTCGGCGGCGTCGCCGGCGTGGTAGGCGCGCGGCAGCGGGTTGTCCACGCCGCCGCAGCCGCGGAAGTGCGATACCGCGCCGTGCCAGCCGCGCGCGGCCACCGCTTGCATCAGCGCCTTGGCGTAGTGGCTGGCGCTGCTGCCTTCCAGGCCGTGGAAAAGCACCACCAGCGGCGCGCCGGGCTGGCCGTCGACGAAGTCCAGCGCGATGCGCGCGCCGTCCGGCGTGTCCCACAGCTCGCGGCGGTAAGACGGGGCGTCCTGCTTGACGGCTAGCGCCGGCCAGATGGTCTGGGCGTGGCCGCCTCGCAGCCAGCGCGGGGCGCGGTAGCTCATGGCGCCGGCTTGATGGCGGACTTGGGCCGGAAGGCCTTCACCACCGCTTCATCGGTTTCGATGTAGGGCGCGCCTATCAGGTCCAGGCAGTAGGGCACGGCGGCGAAGATGCCGGGCACTTCCACCTTGCCGTCCGCGCCGCGCAGGCCTTCCAGCGTTTCCTGGATGGCCTTGGGCTGGCCGGGCAGGTTCAGGATCAGGCTTTGCTTGCGGATCACGCCGGTCTGGCGCGATAGGATGGCGGTGGGGACGAAGCGCAGGCTGATCTGGCGCATTTGCTCGCCGAAGCCGGGCATCACGCGGTCGGCCACCGCCAGCGTGGCGTCCGGCGTCACGTCGCGCGGTGCCGGGCCGGTGCCGCCGGTGGTCAGCACCAGCTGGCAGCCTTCGTCGTCGACCAGCGCTTTCAGCGCGGCCTCGATGCCGGGCTGCTCGTCAGGGATCAGCCGGCTCACCGTCTCGAACGGCGTGGCGATGGCGCGGGACAGCCAGTCCCGCAGCGCGGGCAGGCCCTTGTCCTCGTAGACGCCCTGGCTCGCGCGGTCGGAAATGGAAACCAGGCCTATCTTCAGCATCACTCGTCGTCCTCTTCCTCATCCTTTTGCCAGATGCGCGGCTTGCCCGGCTCGGGGATTTGCTCCTTGATCAGCTGGTACAGCTGGCGGAAGGCCTTGGGCGGCTTGTTGTCCTGCTTTTCCTTGCGCGACTGGCGCACCAGCGAATGCAGCTGCTTGGGATCGGTTTCGGGGAAGCTCTGCAGGAACAGCGGCTGGTTGGCGTCGTCGGCCATCAGCTTGTCGCGCCAGCGCTCCAGCAGCTTCTGCCAGGCGATGTGCTCGGACGATTCGCCCTTGAGGATCTGCAGGTATTGCTGGATCGGCTCGGGATCGACATTGCGCATCAGTTTGCCGATGTACTGCAGTTGGCGGCGGATAGCGCCGTGCGCGGTCAGGCGCTTGTGTTCCAGCAGCGCGGAGAGCAAATCCTCCGGCAGCGCCATTTTCTTCAGCGTATCCTTGGACAGCTCGACCAGTTCGCTACCCAGATCCTGCAGCGCGTCCATGTCGCGCTTGCGCTGGGACTTGCTGACGAAGCCATCGTCGTCGTTCTGGTGGTCGGTCATTGTTGCTAGGTCTCACTCGGTTTTCAAGGCTGGTATGATACCGGAAAAGGCCGCCGGCCGTTTCCACGTTCCGAAAGATACTATGGCAGATAAGACATTCAGTTTCAGTCCCGATACCTTGAGCGGGATCGCCGGCCGCGTGCTCGAGCTGGCGCGCCAGCAAGGCGCCAGCGCGGCCGAGGCCGATGTTTCCGAGGGCGTCGGCCAGACGGTGAGCGTGCGCCTGTCCGAAGTGGAAACCATAGAATACAACCAGGACAAGGGCGTCAGCGTCACGGTCTACCTGGGCAAGAAAAAAGGCCACGCCAGCACGTCCGACTTCTCCGACGAGGCGCTGTCCGACACCGTGCGCGCCGCGCTGGACATCGCCCGCTACACGGCCGAGGACGATTGCGCCGGCCTGGCCGACCCGCAGCTCTTGGCCGATGATTTGCCGGACCTGGACCTGTTCCACCCCTGGCAGCTGCCGGTGGAAGAGGCGATAGCGCTGGCGCGCCGCTGCGAGGACGCCGCGCGCGCGGTGGACCCCCGCATCCGCAATTCCGAGGGCGCCAGCGTATCGGTGCAGGCCAACCAGTTCGCCTACGCCAACAGCAACGGCTTCAGCGGCGGCTTCGCCGGCAGCCGCCACAGCCTGTCGGCCGCGGTGGTGGCCGAGCAGGACGGGGTGATGCAGCGCGACTACTGGTACTCCGCCGCCCGCCATCAGAACGATCTGGCGCCGGTGGAGGAGATCGGCCGCATCGCCGGCGAGCGCGCGGTGCGCCGCCTGGGCGGCCGGCGGGTCAAGACAGGCCAGTACCCGGTGCTGTTCGAGGCGCCGGTGGCGATGTCGCTGCTGGGCCACCTGGCCGCGGCGATCAGCGGCGGCAATCTGTACCGCAAGTCGTCCTTCCTGCTGGACGCGCTGGGCAAGCCGGTGATGGCGTCCCGGGTGACGATAGACGAAGATCCGTTCCTGCTGCGCGGGCTGGCCAGCAGCGCCTTCGACAGCGAGGGCGTGGCGACGCAGTCGCGCCGCCTGGTGGACGGCGGCGTGCTGCAGGGGTATTTCCTGAGCAGCTATTCCGCGCGCAAGCTGGGCATGCAGACCACCGGCAACTCCGGCGGCGCGCACAATCTGGTGGTCCACTCCACCGGCGAAAGCCTCGCCGAGCTGCTCGGCCAGATGGGCAATGGCCTGTTGGTGACCGAGCTGCTGGGCCAGGGCGTCAACACCGTGACCGGCGATTACTCGCGCGGCGCGGCCGGCTTTTGGGTGGAGAACGGCGTGATCGCCTACCCGGTGGAGGAGATCACCATCGCCGGCAACCTGCGCGACATGTTCCTCAATATCGAAGCGATCGCCGACGACGTGCTGGATCGCGGTGGCCGCCGCATCGGCTCGGTGCTGATCGGCGGCATGATGGTGGCCGGCGAGGAGTGAGCGGCAGCCTGTTCGCGCCGGACGAAGGGCCGTGGCTTGAGCGGCTGTCGGCCGGGACCGCGCTGCTGCACGGCTGGGCCCGCGCCGGCGACGCGCGGCTGCTTGAGGCTGTGGAGGCGGTGCTGGGGCAGTCGCCGCCGCGCGGCATGGTTACGCCGGGCGGGCAGGCGATGTCGGTGGCCACTTCCAGCTGCGGCGATTGGGGCTGGGTGTCCGACCGCCGCGGCTACCGCTACTCCGCCGTCGATCCCGACGGCGGCCAACCCTGGCCGGCGATGCCTGATCCGCTGCGCGAGCTGGCGCGCGGCGCGGCCGCCGAGGCGGGCTTCGCGGGCTTCGATCCCGATGCCTGCCTGATCAACTGCTACCTGCCCGGCGCCCGGATGGGCCTGCACCAGGACAAGGACGAGCGCGATTTCTCCGCGCCCATCGTTTCGGTGTCGCTGGGCCTGCCCGCGGTATTCCTGCTGGGCGGCCTGCGCCGCGCCGACAAGGCCGCCCGCATCCTGCTGCGGCATGGCGACGTGCTGGTATGGGGCGGGCCGGACCGGATGCGCTTCCATGGCGTGCAGCCGGTCCAGCCCGGCATCCACCCGCTGCTGGGCGGACGCCGCATCAATCTCACTTTTCGCAAGGCCCGCTGATCCATGTCCGTCATTCATTGCGATATCGCGCTGCCCGCCGGTTTCCGGCCGCAGGACATCCTGGCTTTCCACCGCCGCGACGGCGAGCGGCTGGCCGAGCAGGTGGACGACGACGGTTTGAAGAAAGGCTTGCTGTGGCAAGGCCTGCCGGCCTGCCTCGATCTGCGTTTCCGTGCCGACCGGGCGATTCTGGGCTTGGATGTGGACGGCGAATCGGGGGATGCCGGCGAGCTGGAGCGCATGGGCCGGCGCATGCTGGGCCTGAACCAGCCGGTGGAGGCGTTCGAGCGCCAATACCGCGGCCATCCGCAATTGGGCGGCCTGATCGCCGCGCGCGCGGGCTTGAGGGTGCCGCAAACGGCGACGCCGTTCGAGGCGCTGGCCTGGGCGATCACCGGCCAGCAGATCAGCGTGGCTGCGGCGGTGACGATACGCCGGCGCATGCTGCTGCTGTGCGATTGCCGCCATTCATCCGGCCTGCTGTGCCATCCGGACGCCGGCCGGCTGGCAGTGTTGACCGCGGAGCAATTGGGCGAGGCGGGCTTCTCGCGGGCCAAGAGCCGCGCCATCCTGGCCTTGAGCCAGGCCGCGGCGAGCGGCGAGCTGCCGTTGGATGCCTGGCTGGACGGCGCGGCGGCGGAAAAAATATCCGAACGGTTGCTGGCGGTGCCCGGCATCGGGCCGTGGACGGTCAGCTACGCCTTGCTGCGCGGCTATGGCTGGCTGGATGGCTCGCTGCATGGCGATGTCGCCGTGCGCAAGGCGTTGGGCATGGTGCTGGGCGCCGCCGACAAGCCCGACCAGCGGCAGACGCAGGCCTGGCTGGAGGCATTCTCGCCATGGCGCGCGCTGGTGGCCGCGCATTTGTGGGCCTTGCTGCAGGCGGGAGGTTTCTGAGCGCCTGCTCGAGCGCCGCGCCGCTTGGGAGTCATCTTCTGCAGGCTCTTTCGCCGTTCGCAAGCCCCTGCGTTTCCGGCTGTTTTGCCCCCTGTCTCGTTCTGGCGCTTGCGGTCGCTTCGTCTTGTTGACTATGTCTAAATAGAACTGACAAGCCGTTAAGAAAGAGACGAGCATGGGCGGACCGAGCAGAATCGGTTTGGTGCTGTCGGGCGGGGGCGCCCGCGCGGCCTACCAGGTGGGGGTGTTGCTGGGCATTGCCCGCTTGCTGCCGGACCCCAGGCACAATCCCTTTCCCATCATTTGCGGCACCTCGGCCGGCGCGATCAACGCGGTGGCGCTGGCGGCCGGCGCCGGCAATTTCCAGCTGGCGGTGAATACGCTGGCCAAGGTGTGGAAGCATCTGCACATCGCCGATGTCTACGATGTCAGCGCCGGCTACTTCATCAAGACCTTCCTGCATTTCGGCGTGTCCCTGATGAGCGCGGGCCACGCCTGGAACAATCCGCAGAGCTTTCTCGACAACGCGCCGCTGCGGGACACGCTGGGGCGCTGGATGCCATTCGAGGGCATCGCGCCTTCGATAGATTCCGGCGCGCTGCAGGCGCTGGCGCTGACCGCGTCCTGCTACACCACCGGCATGTCGGTCACTTTCTTTCAGGGGCAGGAGCACTTGGGCGAATGGATGCGCTATCAGCGCTTGGGCGTGCGCGAGCGGATAGGGCTGGACCACCTGATGGCGACGGCTGCGATTCCGCTGATCTTCCCCTCGGTGCGGATCGGGGAGAAGTTTTATTGCGACGGCGCAGTGCGCCAGCTGTCGCCGCTGTCGCCGGCGCTGCATCTGGGTGCGGAGAAGCTGTTCGTGGTGGGTCTGGCCAGCAAGCGGCCCGACACGATAGAGCGGCGCAATGCCGGCTCTTATCCGATGCCGGCCCAGATATTCGGCCACCTGCTCAACAGCGTGTTCATCGACAGCATGGCGGTGGACATGGAGCGCCTGACCCGCATCAACCATACGGTGTCGCTGTTGCAGAGCAGCGAAGAGCTGGCCCACCAGACCCAGCTCAAGAAGGTGGATATTTTCCAGCTCAATCCCAGCAAATCGCTGGAGGGCATCGTCTACCGCCACACCCATTTGTTCCCGGCCATGCTGCGTTTCATCATGCGCGGCACCGGCGCCACCCGGCAGCGCGGCACCGCGCTGGCCACCTATCTGTTGTTCGAGCCGGCCTATTGCCGCGAGCTGATCGCGCTGGGCTACCGCGACACCTTGCAGCAAAAGGACGCGATCCGGGAATTTTTGGAGCTGTGACGCCCGGAACTTTGCCTCGCCGCCCCAATCTCAGCTTTTCCGTTTACACTGCGTTCACTCACTGGACATAACAGGAAAGGTTAAGGGGGATGGGTTTGAATATCACGAACCGTCAGGGGTTCTTGCTGGTGGCGGCCGCCTGCGCCGGCGCGATGGGGTTTGCGCTGTTCGCGCAATACCAGCTTGGCCAGGAGCCGTGCCCGCTGTGCATTCTGCAGCGCATCGGCGTGATGGGGGTGGGCGCGCTGGCGCTGCTGGCGGCGTTGCACAACCCCGGTCGTACCGGCGCGCGGGTGTGGGGCGGCCTGGTGACGCTGGCCGGCCTGGCGGGCGCGGGCGTGTCGCTGCGCCAACTGTGGCTGCAGAGCCTGCCGGCCGACCAGGTGCCGCAATGCGGCCCGGGCCTGGAATTCCTGATGGAATCCTTTCCCTTGTGGGATGTGTTGTCCAAGGTCTTGAAGGGCAGCGGCGAGTGTGCGGAAATCCATGGCCGCTTCCTCGGCATGACCATGCCGTTCTGGGTGGCGGTGTTCTTCGCGGGCGTTATCGTCTGGACGCTGTGGCTGGTTGCCCGCCGCCGCCGTTGAGCGCTTTCCGGATTATCAATCCAGTCGCGCGGACGCATCGTCCGCGCTTTTTTTTGCGTCGGCGTCGGATGAAAAGTAAAGGCTGGCGCGGTTGCGGCCGCCGCGTTTGGCTTCGTACAGCGCCTGGTCGGCTTGTTCGAACAGGGTGCGGGTGCTGTCGCCGGGGCCGGGGACGCAGGCGCGCACGCCTATGCTGCAGCTGATCTTGCCGAGCGGGCTGGCGGAGTGGGGCAGCTCCATCGCCGCCAAATGGCCGAGGAAGCGCTCGGCGGCGGACAGGGCTTGCGGCCCGTCGCCGGGCGTCAGCAGCACGCCGAACTCCTCTCCGCCCAGCCGGGTGGCCAATTGCCCCTTCTGGCGGAAGCAGTCCTTGAGCGCCCGCGCCACTTTCTGCAGCGCTTCGTCGCCGGCGTAATGGCCGTAGTGGTCGTTGTATTTCTTGAAGTGGTCGATGTCGAGAATGAGCAGCGCCAGCGGCTTGCGCTTTTGCCGGCTTTGCTCGACGGCATGGCCGAAGACTTCATCGAAGTGGCGGCGATTGTAGAGCCGGGTCAGGCCATCGGTGAAGGCCAGCGAGAACAATTGGGCCTGGCCGCTGACGTAGCGCAGCGTTCCGCTGAGCAGCAGCAGGATGGCCACCACGCTGCCGCCGGCCCAAATCGAGGCGAAGTAGAGCAGCGCGGCCGACGACAGCAGCACGGCGCCCGAGGCCAGCGCGTAGCCGGCCAGCAGGCTGCGCGCGCGCACCCGGCGCGACAGCAGCCAGTCGCCCAGTCCCAGCAGCAGCGCGCCCAGCAGGCATTCCAATGGCAGCGGCATCGGCCGTATCTGCTGGTGGGTGAGCAGGCCGTGCACCATGTAGGCGTCTATTCCCACGCCTGACATGCCGGTATTGTTCGCCGAAACCGGCGTCGGCTGCTGGTTGCCCAGGCCATTGGCGGTTACGCCTATCAGCACGATGCTGTCTTCGAAGAACGACGGCGGCAGCCGGCTCAGCGCGTCGCTGTACGATACGGTGTGAAAGGGTTTGGGGCCGCTGCTGAACGGCACCATCACCAGGTCGCGCCGTTGCCAGGCCTGCCCGGGGCGGGGCGGCTGGGCTGGAGGGATGGCCTCTTTCTGTCCGTTGGCTACGGCGCAGACGGCGGCGGCGAAGCTGGGGTAGCGCGGCGCGCCCAGGCCGGCCCGCAGATAGACGCGGCGTATGGTGCCGTCTTCGTCGCGTTCGTAATCGGTGTGGCCGAGCGCGGCCATCGCCGATGCGATCGGCGGCAGCGGGCGGGTTTCCAGCAGCTGGCCGGCCTGTAATTCCGGAAACACCGGGCCGACCACCTTGCCGTTGCGGCGGATGGCTTCGGCAAGGTGCTTGTCGGCTTCCGGGTGGTCGCGCGAGGGTTCGGCGATGGCGATGTCGAAACCGACCGCGCTCGCGCCGCCCAGCTTGTCCAGCAGCTGGGCGTGGTAGGCGCGGGGCCATGGCCACCGGCCCAGCTCGGACAGGCTCTTTTCATCAATGGCGATGACGATGAGGTTCTGGTCCGGCGGGTGCAGCGGATTGGCCCGGGTCAGGCTGTCGTACAGCCAGAAATCCAGCCGGCCCAGCAGCTGGCTGGCGATGAGCAGCAGGCCGAGCAGGGCGAGCAGCAGGGGGATGCCCCTGCTGTAGCGGGATATCTGGGTGGAGCGCATCGCGTGATTTTACGGCAAAAGCAGCGCGGGATACCGTTCTTCGGCATGGTATCCGCCGTCGCCGTCCACCAGGATGGTGACAACGAAACGTCCGCTGGGCATGCGCAGCAGCGACCAGGCGGGCTCGTCTGCGCCCTGCTGCCAGATGATGCGGCCTGGCTCGTCCGGCCGGGCCAGTTGCAGGGTGTAGCGCGCTTTGGCCACCGGGTAGCGGCGGGATTGCAGCTTGCGGTCGCCGGGCAGGCCCATTTCATACCAGGCCTTGATTCTCAGTTCCTGAGTATTGCCATAGGGGCCGGGCTGGTTCTTGTCATTCAGCGAGGCCAGCCGCCAATACCATTTTCCCTTGTCGGGCAGGTTGAGCGCGAAGGTGTCTTGTTCCAGCCTGCCCTGGTGCCAGATGTCGGTGAAGGCGGGGTCGCGGGCCACTTGCAGCCAGGCGGGATGTTCCGGGCTGGCGCTGCTGCCGACCCACAGCGTCTGCGCGCGCTGGCTGGTCCGCTTGGCATCGCTGAAGATCAGCGGCGGCAATGGACTGGCGGCCAGGGTGAAGCCGCGGCTGGCGTCGTAGCCTTCGATGCCTTGGGCGTTGCGCGCGCGAACGGTCAGCAAGTAGCGGCCATTTTGCGGGAGTTCGGGGTAGAAGCGCGCCGTTTCCGTGCTGCGGTTGTACAGCTGCTGCTGGGTCTGGGCGTCGGATAGCGCGAGCTGATAGCCGACTTCGCCGTTCTGCTTGTGCCATTCCAGCAGCGGGGGATTGAAGGGGCTGACGGTGATCACGCCGTCTAGCGCGGGCGCCTTGGGCAGGGCCACCGATTGTTTGCCGCCGCTGCGGCCGCCGAACCCCGCGGGAATGTCCAGCTCTTCGCCGTCAGCCGCCAGATTGACCTTTCCGTGCAGTACTTCGGCCGCGGTGTCCTGGTCGTCCAGGCTGCGCACGCGGAACTCAGTGCCGCGCACCGTGGTCACCGCCGATGGGGTGTAGATTTGGTAACGGTTTGGCATCAGCTGCCTGGGCACTACGGCATTGCTGGCCGAGCCGTGATCCAGCCGATTTTGCGACTGGATGGCCCCGGTCGTGGGGTAGAACACCTGCTTGCCCAGCGTCAGCTTGCTGTTGGACCACAACTGCAGCATGGAGCCATCGGCCATGCGCAATTTCAGCATGGCGTCCTTGCCGGTTGAAATCCGGCTGCCGGCCTGAAGATGAAGGCCAGGCGCCGCCTTCAGCGGCTGTCCATCCGCATCCTGGACGTTGACGGCGCCGGACAGCGCTTCGATGGTGACCGACGATTCGTTTTGCCGAGTCCAGCTATAGGGAACGGCCAACTGGCTGCCGGGTGTCAGCCGGTAGGGATTGGCGATGCCGTTTTGCTGTTGCAGTTTCGGTACATAAGCGGGCGAAGTCAGGTGCTTGGCCGCGAACGACCACAGCGTATCGCCCGCTTGAACCGTGTATTGCCATGTGGCCTCTTCGCCGCCGCTGCCGGCCCAGGAGGCGTGGCTGCTCAGGCACAGCGCCAGCAGGGCAGTCTTGTTCATGTGAAATCTCTTGATATGAATTTTTAAAAGTCTGACAGTATTGCCAGCAATCCGGCATTTTGCAACCGCAACATGCGAATGGGGTGGAAAGGCTGCGGCAAGCGGCGCGTGTGTGACGGGGGAATGCAAAAAAAGCAGCCTGAGGCTGCTTTTTTGCAAGATTGGCGGAGTGGACGGGACTCGAACCCGCGACCCCCGGCGTGACAGGCCGGTATTCTAACCAACTGAACTACCACTCCGTTTTCTGGTGGGCGGTACTGGACTCGAACCAGCGACCCCTGCCGTGTGAAGGCAGTGCTCTACCAACTGAGACTAACCGCCCGAAAACTGTGTGCTGCTGCGTGAAACCGTTGGCGGAGTGGACGGGACTCGAACCCGCGACCCCCGGCGTGACAGGCCGGTATTCTAACCAACTGAACTACCACTCCGTTTTTTGGTGGGCGGTACTGGACTCGAACCAGCGACCCCTGCCGTGTGAAGGCAGTGCTCTACCAACTGAGACTAACCGCCCGAAACTGTGTGTTGCTGCGTGAAACCGTTGGCGGAGTGGACGGGACTCGAACCCGCGACCCCCGGCGTGACAGGCCGGTATTCTAACCAACTGAACTACCACTCCAGCCGAAAACTTTGGTGGGCGTTGACGGAGTCGAACCGCCGACATTCTGCTTGTAAGGCAGACGCTCTACCAACTGAGCTAAACGCCCGATATTCGGGTACTGCTTTAAACTGTTGGCGGAGTGGACGGGACTCGAACCCGCGACCCCCGGCGTGACAGGCCGGTATTCTAACCAACTGAACTACCACTCCAGCCGAAAACTTTGGTGGGCGTTGACGGAGTCGAACCGCCGACATTCTGCTTGTAAGGCAGACGCTCTACCAACTGAGCTAAACGCCCGATATTCGGGTACTGCTTTAAACTGTTGGCGGAGTGGACGGGACTCGAACCCGCGACCCCCGGCGTGACAGGCCGGTATTCTAACCAACTGAACTACCACTCCAGCCGAAAACTTTGGTGGGCGTTGACGGAGTCGAACCGCCGACATTCTGCTTGTAAGGCAGACGCTCTACCAACTGAGCTAAACGCCCGATATTCGGGTACTGCTTTAAACTGTTGGCGGAGTGGACGGGACTCGAACCCGCGACCCCCGGCGTGACAGGCCGGTATTCTAACCAACTGAACTACCACTCCAACCGAAAACTTTGGTGGGCGTTGACGGAGTCGAACCGCCGACATTCTGCTTGTAAGGCAGACGCTCTACCAACTGAGCTAAACGCCCTGAATTCGTTTCGCTGCTTGCGTTTCAGCGAGGAGGCGAATTAAAGCACAGGGTTTAAGCTCGCGCAAGTGCTGGGGGGAAGTTTTTTTGCGGAAAGCGCCGATTTTGAATATTTGCTCCAATTTTTCGGCTTTTTGCCGGGTCTGCGGGTGACGGCTGCTTCGCGCCTCATGTATCATGCCGCGATTAGGTTTGACGGATGATTGTAAGAATGAAGCCGACCTTTCTCGATTTTGAGCAACCGATTGCCGAGCTCGAGAACAAAATTGAAGAGCTGCGTTTCGTGCAGGACGACTCCGTGCTGGATATCTCCGAAGAGATCGCCCGCCTGCAGAAGAAGAGCCTGGAACTGACCAAGACGCTATACGCAAAGCTGACGCCTTCGCAGATCGCGATGGTGGCTCGCCATCCGCAGCGTCCTTATACGCTGGATTACATCCAGGCCATCTTCACCGATTTCGAAGAGCTGCACGGCGACCGCGCGTTCGCCGACGATGCCGCCATCGTCGGCGGCCTTGCCCGTTTCAACGGCCAGTCCGTGGTGGTGATCGGCCAGCAAAAGGGCCGCGACACCAAGGAAAAGATCCGCCGCAATTTCGGCATGCCGCATCCGGAAGGCTATCGCAAGGCCCTGCGCCTGATGAAGCTGGCCGAGAAGTTCGGCATTCCGGTGATGACTTTTGTCGATACCGCCGGCGCCTGGCCGGGCATTGGCGCGGAAGAGCGCAGCCAGTCCGAAGCCATTGGGCGCAACCTGTATGAAATGACTCGCCTGCGCGTGCCCATCATCGTCACCGTGATCGGCGAGGGCGGCTCCGGCGGCGCTTTGGCCATCGCAGTGGGCGACCACGTCAATATGTTGCAGTACGCCACCTATTCGGTGATTTCGCCGGAAGGCTGCGCATCCATCCTGTGGAAGACGGCAGAGCGCGCGTCCGACGCCGCCGAGGCGCTGGGCATCACCGCGCCGCGCCTGAAGACTTTGGGCCTGATCGATCGCGTGGTCACAGAGCCGGTGGGCGGCGCCCATCGCGACCATGCGCAGATGATGGCCACCTTGAAGCGCGTATTGCAGGACGAGATGAAGGACGTGCAATCCAAACCGATGGATGCGCTGCTGAAAGAGCGTTTCGACCGCCTGATGAGCTATGGCCGCTTCAAGGAAGACGCAGCCTGAGCTGGCGGACAGCCTGATCAAGCACTGGCCGGACGAATTGTCCGGCCTTTTCGCTTTTGAGGTCGGGCTTTCCGGCGGACTGGACTCGGTGGCGCTGTTGTCGCTGCTGTGCGAGGCGCGCGAGCGGCGGCCGGCGCTCGCGCTGTCCGCCGTGCATGTCCACCATGGCTTGAGCCCCAACGCCGACGCGTGGGCTGGGCATTGCCAGTCCTTGTGCGACGCTCTGGGCGTGTCTTTGCGCATCGAGCGGGTGCAGGTGCGCGCCGGCGGCGGCGAAAGCGTCGAAGCCGCGGCGCGCGAGGCGCGTTACGCGGCCTACCGGCTTTCCGCCGCCAGCGTGATCGCGCTGGCCCATCATCAGGATGACCAAGCCGAAACCGTATTGCTGCAGCTGTTGCGCGGCGGCGGCGCGCGCGCGCTGGCGGCGATGCCGGCGCTGCGCGAGCTGTCGGCCGGCAAGCTGCTGTGGCGGCCGCTGCTGGAGATTCCGCGCGCGCGGCTGGAGGCTTATGTCCGGGGGCGGGGGCTATCCTGGGTCGACGACGAAAGCAATCTGGACACCCGTTATCGCCGCAATCTGCTGCGGCACGACATCCTGCCGCGGCTGGAGCGGGCGCTGCCCCATTACCGCAGCCATCTGGCGCGCGCGGCGATGCTGCAGGCCGATGCCGCGGCCATCCTGGACGAGGTAGCGCGCCAGGATCTGGGCGCCTGCCGAACCGAAAACGGGCTGGATTGCGCGCGGCTGCTGGCGCTGTCCGCGCCGCGCCGACGCCAGGCCTTGCTGGCTTGGCTGGAGGCGCTGGGCTGGCCGGCGCCGGAGCCGGGCGCTTTGCTGGAGTTTCTGCGGCAGGCCGAGCATGCGGATCAGGGCGCCAGCCCGGTTTTGACGTTGCCGCAGGGCTGCTTGTTGCGTTTTGCCGATACTGTGCAGGCCTGGCCTAAAGCACTGGCGGAACCGCCGGCATTCACGGCGCTGTTGTGGCGCGGCGGCGACGCTCAGCCGCTGTCTGAGTGGGGCGGCGAGCTGGCTTGGGAGTGGCGCGATCACGGCTTGCCGGAGGCCTTGCTGGCGAGCGGCGCCAGTCTGGCGCCGCGCCGGGGCGGCGAGAAACTGTCCGCCCGGGTGGGGCGCCGCGAGGTGAAGGACCTGTTTCGCGAGGCCGGGGTGCCGCCGTTGCTGCGCCGCCGCTGGCCGTTGCTGTACGGCGCGGATGGCGAACTGCTGGCGGTGCCTGGCATCGCCGTATCTCACCGTTTGGCGATGGAGGCCGGCTGGTGGCCGGTATGGCGTCCGGCTAGCCTCTGACCGATCGCCCGCGCAAAGGACGCTTGCTCCCATTCTTCCTGTTTCCACCGCTTTCGCGCGATGGCCGGCGCGCCGAAGCTCGATTCTGCGGCGGCGTGTTCATGTCCGCCGCGGCCTCTGCCTTGGTATTTTCGCCGAGAAGGCAATCCTGATGGAATATTTCTTGCTGCTTAATGGGGGCGTTGCCTGCAAATCCTCACCGAGAGCCTGAGCCCAGGCGCGTTGTCGGCGGCGCTTAATCGTTAGGAGGCTGCCATGCGACTGGATCGGGTCTATGCGCAGAGCGGCGTGAGTCCATCAAGCGCAAAACCGGCAAATCTTGCCGGCAAGAATCATGACAATGAATTCGCCACATCGCTGGAGCAGGCCCACCGGCAATTGGCCGGCAGCGCGCCGACCGTGCGGCCGCCGCCAGTTCACGATGGCCCGCTGAACGACGAGGATGTGAAATGGCTGCTGCCGTCGCGGGAGAGCGTCGCCTTGCATGGAGAATATGTCCGCCAGTTGCTGGCGGATGCGATGACTCGGGCCTGTTTGCCGATGAATCCGTCGGTTCAGATTGCCAGCGTGGAGAACGGGAAGGTGACGCTGTCCGGCAAGCGGGCCGATCTGGCGCGCATCGAGCAGCTGTGCAACCAGAATCAGGAGCTGAACAGCGCCATTTGCAATCTGCACGTGATCGCGGCCGGCGTGCCGGCAATGGATGAATTCGGCGACTATATCCGAGACTGGTACCGGGCGAGCAACGACGCAGAACGGATGGCGGTGTACCGTCATTACACGTCGAGCATGCCTGCTCCGTCGAAGGTGGAAATTTCCCTGAGCGGCAGCGCTGTCAGCGTGAGCGTCAACGGCGAGGCGATGCCGCAGATGCAAGCCTGATCCGAAAAGAAACAGGCCGGAATATCCGGCCTGTTCTTATCTGGCGGGCTGATGATTACAGATCGACCTGCATCGTCACCGCCACGCTGCGCGGCGCGCCAAGGTTGTAGCGCACGGTATCGGCGGCATTGACCTTGTACGAGCTCGGGATGCGGTAGCTGGTGCTGAACATATTGCTGAGGTTCAATTTCAGCGTCGGGTTTTTCAGCATGCCCATATTGCCGAAGCGGTAGCCGGCATCCAGGTCCACCGTCGTGTACTCCGGCACCACCTCGTCGTTGACCAGGGTGGCGAACTGCTTGCCGGTGTGCTTGACATCGGCGCGGACATACCAGGCGCCCGGCGAATACTGCAGCGACAGCGCGGCCATCCAGCGCGGCGTCATCGGGAAGTCGTTGCCCTGGGTCTGCAACAGGGTGTTGTTGCCGGACGCGTCCTTCCAGTTCAGGTTGTTCTGGATTTCGCTGTGGTTGCTGGTGAACGAGGCGTAGGCGCTCCAGCCCTTGACCGGCACGGTGCCCAGCTCGATCTCGCCGCCCCAGGTGTGCACGCCGCCGGCGTTGATGTTCACCGATTTCAGCGTCACCGGGTCATAGGAGTTGGCCTGGCGGTTGCTGAAGTCCACGTTGAACAGCGAGCCGCTGAGCGTCAGGATGTCGCCCTGCCAGCGATAGCCTAGGTCGGTGTTGACCGAGGTTTCCGGCACCACGTCGTTGGTCATCACCACCTGGCCGTTGATCACCTGCACATTGCCGTTGCTGCTGCTGTACGCATAGTTGGGCACCGCGCGGTAGTTCTTGGTGATGTTGAAGAACACCTGCTGCTTGGGCGTCAGGTAGTAGCGCATGCCGAAGCTGGGCAGGGTTTCGCGGTAGGTTTTATTGATCGTGTAGTCGTAGGCCGCCGCACAGGTCTTGCTGGAGGCGCCGCAGCCATCGTTGGCGTGATTGGTGAATTCGCGCTTGATCTGCGGCGTCCGCAGGCCGGCGTTGATGCCCAGGCGGTCGTCCAGGAAGTTGAAGGTGCCGATGGCGAACAGCTGGGTGGCGGTGCTGATGGTTTCCCAATCGCGGTACTGGTACAGGCTGCCGTCCGGCCGGGTGAGCAGATTGGACTGCATCCACGGGTCTTGCGGGCTGCCGTCGGCGTTGGTCAGGCTTTCCGGTCCGGTCTGGATGTGCTGGGCGCGCTCGTACCATATGCCGGCCTGCAGCAGGTGGTTGCCCAGGCTTTGCTCCATGGTGACGGTGATGCCGGGGCGGCGGGTGCGGGTCATGCTGCTGCCGTTGACCACGATGGTGTCCAGCGTGTCGCCGTCGCCGTTCAGATCCTTGGCCGCGGTGTCGGCATGGGCGGCCTTGTTCAGGAAGGCGCTTTCGGACTGCGTCTGCTGGCTGGTGGCGCCGCCGTAGCCGTACCAGAAGTAAGGCTGGATCTTGACGCGGGTGTCCGGACCGAGCTTCAGCACGGCGTCGACCTTGGCGATCACGTTCTCAAACGGGTTTTGCTGCAGCTGATAATAGGCGGGAGTCGGCCCGGTTTCCTTCTGCGCGGTGCCGTTCTTCGGCGTCAGATGTCCCGGGATGAAGTTGGTGGCGTAATCATAGCCATAGCCGGTTTGCTGCAGCTGCTGCAGCGTCGGGGTGCCGAAAGCGTTGCCGATCTGGCGGTTGTACAGCAGGGACGCGTTGATGTAGCCGCCGCTGAAATCGTAGCGGATGCCGGTGTCCACGTGGTCGCGCTTCATGCCGCCGGCGCCTTTCCACTTGTCGGTTTCGCTGTGCGAATAGCTGGCGAAGGCGCGGGCCTTGCCGTCGGCGAACAGGCCGGTGTCGCCGCGGATGTAAGTGCGCTGCAGGCTGTTGCTGCCCAGGCTCTGGGCGATGCGTACGCGGCGCTCCTTTTCCGGATCGCAGGTGACGAAGCTCATATTGCCGCCGCTGGCGCCCATGTGCGGCGCGTCGGTGTCGCTGGAGCCCTGGGTGACCGAGCCCTGGCACAGGTTTTCCAGGTCGACGAATTCCTGCGGATAGACGCTGTAGCTGCCGGAGTCGTTGACCGGCACGCCGTTGATGGTGACGCCGATCTGATCGGAGTTGAAGCCGCGTATGGTCAGCGCGCCGCCGAACATGCCGGTGTTATCCTGGCTGGAGGCGTTGACGCCGGGCAGCATGTTGATGCCCTGATAAATGTTGGAGGTTGGGCTTTGTTTCTCCAGCGCGGCCTTGCTGACGTCGCTGCGCGCGCGCGCGCCTTCCTGCTGCTGCAGCAATCCCACGCCCAGCTTGTCGCCGGCGCCGGTGATGGTGACGGTTTGCAGCTGGGTTTCCTCAGCGAGCGCGGCCTGGCTGGCCAGGGCCGCGAGCACGGCCAGAGTCAAGGGGCGCAAGTATGCCTTCTTATCCATTTCATTTCCTGAGATGTAGAAAAACCAATTTTTAGTTCTGATGCATTTTTCATGCGCAGCAGCGGGCCTGCCGTCAGGCATGGGCAATTGCATGGCAAACCAAGTGGATGACTTGGGTGAGGCGGAGGGCGGGGCCTTGTCCTGGCTGGAAAATTTCGCGTTCATGAGAGCCGCTGCAAACGCGTGGCGTCTAGGCGCGCTCATGTCTGGAAAACAACCAGTTTGGATTAGTTCGGCTTGGAATTATTTTTAAGCGGCAAATTTAGTCTATTGTCATTTCTATTTCAATAAACAAATATTGCAAAAAGAATAAATAAATATGTCTTTAAATGAAGTTTGCAGAGAGGAGACCAGGCTGAATTGGGGTGGGCAGAGCAGAAAGTCGGACAAGTTTTAATAGATTGTAAAGCCGGTCGGGAGTTTGAATAAAAATTGATATGGCATAATTTTGACTGTAGCCGCTTGGTGCGCCGTCTTTCGTTGGGGAGATGGGGAGCGGCGCGTGGCGGCGGGGGAGAGCTTGACGCTGTTGGCAAGTCCGCGCCGAGGCGCTGAGCTTGAGCGCGCCGCCGCAGGCAGCGCCCGCGTGCGGCAGAGAGGCGCAACGCAGGCTGAGGGGTTTTGTCAGCGGTTCTTAAGAGAGCGGCAGTTGAGCGATGCCCTGCTCATCCAGGCGCAGGTAGCCGCCGTGGTCGTCGTGCCAATCCTGGATCACCCAGCGGCTGGACGCGTCGTGAAGGTGATGGGCGGGGCGATGGGTGTGGCCGTGGACCAGCGTGGGCCAGTCATGGGCGGCCAGCAGCTCGCGCACCGCGGTCTCGGTGACGTCGGAGATCGCGGTCAGGCCGGTTTGCTGCTTGTTCATCTCGCTCTGCGCGCGGGCGTGGCGGGCGATGGCGTGGCGCTCGGCCAGCGGCTTGGCCAGCATCGCCTGCTGCCACTGCGGGTTGCGGCTCATCGCGCGGAACTGCTGGTAGGCTGCGTCGTCGGTGCACAGCGCGTCGCCGTGGCTGAGCAGGATGCGCCGGCCGTGCGCCTCGATCAGCGTCGGGTCGTCCAGCAGCCTGGCGCCGCTGCGGGCTTCGAAGCCGGCGCCCAGCAGGAAGTCGCGGTTGCCGCGCATCACGTACAGCGGGGTGTCGGCGGCGAAGGCGCGCATCGCGGCCAGCGGCGCTTCCAGGTAGGGGGAGTCGTCGTCGTCTCCCACCCAGTATTCGAACAGGTCTCCCAGGATGTACAGCGCCGCGATCCGGCCGCGCCAGGCGGCGAGCGTGTCCAGGAACAACTGGTTGAGCGCCGGGGTGTCGTCGGCGAGGTGCAGGTCGGAGATGAAATGAATGGCCATGGCTGCTGGTTTATCCGGGGAAAGACAAAGCCGGGGCGAGGCCCCGGCTGGATTTTGCAAGCGGACGCTTAGATGACTTCCGCCTTTTGGAGCACGACGGGCTCAACCGGCACATCCTGATGCATGCCGCTGCGGCCGGTGCGGACGGTCTTGATGCGATCCACCACTTCCTGGCCGGCCACTACCTGGCCGAATACCGCGTAGCCCCAGCCCTGGGAGCTTTCGGACTTGAAGTCCAGGAAATCGTTGTCGGAGACGTTGATGAAGAACTGGGCCGACGCCGAGTGCGGGTCCATGGTGCGGGCCATGGCGACGGTGTAGGTCTTGTTGGACAGGCCGTTGTTGGCCTCGTTCTGGATCGGGTCCCGGGTGGGCTTCTGGTTCATGTCGGCGTCGAAACCGCCGCCCTGGATCATGAAGCCGTTGATCACGCGGTGGAAGATGGTGCCGTCGTAATGGCCGCTCTTCACGTACTCTTCGAAGTTGGCAGCGGTTTTCGGCGCCTTCTCGTGGTCCAGTTCCAGGGTGATTTCACCGAAGTTGGTCGTCAGTTTGATCATTGCGTTTTCCTTTGCGATGCAGCCGCGGGACGGCCTTACGGTTTGATGGTGACTTTTTGGATGATGACCGGCTCGAACGGCACGTCCTGCATGCCGTTCATGCTCCCGGTGCGGAGCTTGGCGATGCGGTTGACCACATCCATGCCCTTGGTGACTTTGCCGAACACGGCGTAGCCCGCGCCCTGTGGCGTCGGCGAACTGTAATTGAGGAAGTCGTTGCCGGCGACGTTGATGAAGAACTGCGCGGTGGCGGAGTTGGGGTCCGAGGTGCGGGCCATCGCGATGGTGCCGGCGTCGTTCTTCAGGCCGTTGTTGGCCTCGTTGGCGATCGGCGCGCGGGTAGGTTTCTGGTTGAGCTTGGCGTCGAAACCGCCGCCCTGGATCATGAAGCCGTCGATCACGCGGTGGAACACGGTGCCGTTGTAGTGGCCGGCCTTGGCGTAGGCGACGAAATTGGCGACGGACTTGGGAGCCTTGGCCGAATCCAGCGCGATTTCGATATTGCCCTTGTTGGTGACCATCTCCGCCACCGGGGCGGCGAAGGCGAGTGCGGGCAGGGCGGCGAGGGCCAGGCTGCTGATCAGTTTCTTCATCGTTGAATGGCTTTGCGGGCTTGTGGGACAGGGCGCTGATTCTAGCATAGCCGTCCGCGGCGGAGGCAGGCGCCGTAGCGCGGCGGCGGGTTCGCAATGCTTAACAAAGATATGTTTTTCTCTTGCGGCGAGCGGATTTCGAGCTTAGACTCCACCCCCTAAAAGATGCAAGCACTATCTTTTTATTCTGTTTGCATGATGCGCCGGCCCGTCCGGCGCGATTCATTTCAGGAATTCAAAATACAATGCAAGCCGCACCCCGCTCCCTGAGTCTGTTGTCCGTTTCCATCGCCGCCCTGTTCGCCGCCGCGCCTGCCGCGCAGGCCGCCGGTTTCCAGTTGACCGAGCAAAGCGCGCTCGGCATGGGCCGCGCCTACGCCGGCGCCGGCCTGGCCGGCGACGACCTGTCCGCCGTGTTCTACAACCCGGCCGGCATGACCCTGCTGTCCGGCACCCGCGTGCAGGGCGGTTTCACCTACGCCGAGATCGACGCGCCGTTCAATGGCAGCAATACGACCACCACCGTCAATCCAGTGACTGGCACCGTCGTTGGCAAGAGCACCGTTTCCGCCAACGACAACGGTCGCGCGCCGGGCGAGCTGATCCCCAACGCCTACCTGACCCATCAGATCAGCGACAAGCTGTACGCCGGCATCGGCATCACCACGCCGTTCGGCCTGGGAGCGCGCTACAGCGACAACTGGGGCGGCCGCGACAACGGCATCTCCAGCTCCATCAAGACCGTGGACATTAATCCGTCGCTGGCTTACAAGCTGGATGAGCGCTGGAGCTTCGGCGCCGGCGTGTCGGCGCAGTACGCGCAGGCCGATCTGAAGAAGGGCGCCTACCTGCCCGGCGCCACCGGCGAGCTGAAGGCCGACAGCTGGGGCTTCGGCTACAACCTGGGCGTGATGTACTCGTTCAATCAGGACAGCCGCATCGGCTTGTCCTACCGCTCCAAGATCCATCACAAGGCGGAAGGCGATTACACCAACTCCGGCTTCCCGACCGCCGGCCCGCTGGCGCCGCTGGGCCTGAAGCTGAACGGCACCTTCGCCGGTTCCGCCGAAGTGACCGCGCCCGAGTCGCTGCTGCTGAGCGGCTACAGCAAGCTGAACAGCAAGTTCGCCGTCGGCGCCACCGCGCGCTGGACCCGCTGGAGCCGTTTCGACCAGCTGGTGGTCAAGGGCAGCCCGGCGGTTGGCCCCATCGACACCACCACCCGCATCCCCAACAACTGGAAGAACAGCTGGATGTTCTCGGTCGGCGGCGATTACTTCTACAGCGACGCGCTGACGCTGCGCAGCGGCCTGGGTTATGAAACCACCCCGGTGCCGAGCGCGCAGGACCGCAACGCGCTGATCCCGGACGCCAACCGCCTTTGGCTGAGCCTGGGCGCCAGCTACAAGATCAGCAAGCAGGCCAGTGTCGATGTCGGCTACGCCTACCTGCGCGCGCTGGGCGACAAGAAGGTCGACAACACGACCCATAGCCCGTTCGGCACGTCCAGCCATCTGCAGGGCGAGTACTCGTCCATCACCGGCCACCTGCTGGGCGTGCAGATGCAGTACCGCTTCTGATATCCGTCTGGATATGAGAAAAGGCGCGGCTTAGGCCGCGCCTTTTTTTATGGCTGGATCAGATCTGGAATTCCAGACAGTCGTCCAGCAATTGCACCCGCCGCTGCGGAGGCTCCATGCCGAACAGTTCCATCCGGGCCAGCGGCGGCGAGTACAGGTGCAGGGTGACCAGATCCCCGCCGTCGGCTTGCAGATTGGCCACCTGATGGATGTCCAGATGGCCGTTGATCACCAGGCTGCCGGCGGCCAGCTCGCGGGTTTCGCGCGCGGCCAGCTGGCCGGAGAGCGTGGTTTCGAACACGGTCTCGGTGGCGACGCCCTCTATCACTCGCACCCCGCACAGGCTGCCCTTGTGGTTGTGGATCTGGCTGCGCTGGCCGTCGCGCCAGCACAACAGCAATAGCTCGCAATGTTCGTCGCGGTAGATGCGGTTGCGGCAGTAGCGCGCGTCGTCGAAGCGTCGGAACGGCGCGAGGTCTTGCGGTGAGGGGCGCAGCGCGCGGTGGAATTGAAGAATCTGTTCCTGGCTCAGGCTGCCGGAATAGAGCGACAGCTGTTGCAGCGACGCGGCCAGGTTGGGGCTGCAGGCGTCGAACGGCGGACAGGCGGGGGACGCTTCCATCGGTTTCTCCTTGGTCTTTGAGCGTGGCGCGGCGGCGATTCTGGGCGATGTCGAATCGCTTTCTTGTATCGTTTCCAGCATGGGCTGCCCGGAAAACGGATTGCCGCCATGTACCGGTATAGCCGCGGCGGCATGGAGAGTAGACGGACAGAAATGTCAGAGAGTTTCAGGGCAGAGAGGACAAGGGCAGCTTCATCGTCTGTTTGATCGCGTTGAGCACGATGGTGGATTTCACGCTGCGCACCAGCGACAGCTGCATCAGCTTGTTCATCACGAAGGACGACAGCGACGGCAGGTCCGGCACCACGATGCGCAGCAGGTAGTCGGCCTCGCCGGCCGCCGCGTAGCATTCCAGCACCTCGGGCAGATTGTCGATGGACTGGGCGAAGTCCAGCAGCGCGGCTTCGTTGTGCCGCTCCAGGCTGACGTTGGCGAATGCCATCACCGACAGGCCGACATGCTCGGGATTGAGCGCGACCTGATAACCCTGGATGACGCCATTTTGCTCCATCCGCTGGATGCGGCGGCCGATCTGGGAGGCGGACAGCGGAATGTCCTGGGCCAGCTTCTGATGGGTGGCGCGGGCATCCTGCTGCAGCAGGTGCAGGATCTGCAGGTCGAAGCGGTCTAATTCAATTTTGCGCATATCAAGCAATTTATGACGTTTAATGCGGCAAGTATGCAAAATTTAAGGAAAAATAGCAAATAATGCGGTCTTTCCGCATGACGGCCGGGCTAAACTAGAGTAAATCGCCAAATTCTACGGAGCCCAGCAATGAACGACCGCGCCGACTTTGTGGTGCCCGACATCACCACCCGCAAAAATGTCGGATTGAGCCACGACGCCAACGACTTCACCCTGCCGCAGCCGCTGGATCGCTATAGCGCGGAAGATCACGCCACCTGGGCCACGCTGTACCAGCGCCAATGCAAGCTGCTGCCCGGCCGCGCTTGCGACGAGTTCCTGGAAGGCCTGGAGCGCCTGGAAGTGGACGCCGACCGGGTGCCGGACTTCAATAAGCTCAACGAGAAGCTGATGGCCGCCACCGGTTGGAAGATCGTCGCGGTGCCGGGCCTGATTCCGGACGATGTGTTCTTCGAGCACCTGGCCAACCGCCGCTTCCCGGTCACCTGGTGGCTGCGCGAGCCGCACCAGCTCGACTATCTGCAGGAGCCGGACGTGTTCCACGATCTGTTCGGCCACGTGCCCTTGCTGATCAATCCGGTGTTCGCCTACTATCTGGAGGCTTACGGCAAGGGCGGGGTGAAGGCCAAGGCGCTGGGCGCGCTGCCGATGCTGGCGCGGCTGTACTGGTACACGGTGGAGTTCGGCCTGATCCAGACTCCGGCCGGCATGCGCATCTACGGCGCGGGCATCCTGTCCAGCAAGTCGGAATCGATCTACTGCCTGGAGAGCGCGAGCCCCAACCGCGTCGGCTTCGACCTGATGCGCATCATGAACACGCGCTATCGGATCGACACCTTCCAGAAAACCTACTTCGTCATCGACAGCTTCAAGCAGCTGTTCGACGCCACCGCGCCGGATTTCACGCCGCTCTACCAGGAACTGGCGGAGGCGAAGCCGTGGGGCGCCGGAGACATCGCGCCGGACGACGCGGTGATCACCCGCGGCGACCGCCAGGGCTGGGCGGAGACCGAAGACGTCTGAAGTATTGGAAGGCGAGCACTGCGAGACCCGGCGATGCCGGGTTTTTTCACGTCTAGTGGAGGCCGCCGCCGCTGAGCGCGAGGTCGCGCTCGCGCGTCACCGACAGCTCCACCGCCAGCCGCAGCGCCGACACGCAGTCGTCCAGCGTCAGGCTGAACGCGCCGGGGTGCCGGACCGCCTGTTCCGGCAGGAAGGGCAGATGGATGAAGCCGCCGCGCAAGCCGCCGCGGTGCAGCAGGCCGTACATCACGTGGTTGCAGACGAAGGTGCCCGCGCTTTGCGACACGGTGGCGGGCAGGCCGCGCTCCCGCAGGCCGGCGACGATGGCCTTGATCGGCAGCGTGGAAAAGTAGGCGGCGGGGCCGTCCGCGACGATCGGCTGGTCTATCGGCTGCCGGCCGGCGTTGTCGGGAAAGCGGGCGTCGTCGATATTGATCGCCACGCGCTCCACCGCGATGTCGGGCCGTCCGCCCGCCTGGCCCACGGCGATGGCGATGTCGGGCCGCAGCGCGTCGAGCTCGTGGTTGAGCGCGTCCAGCGCCGAACCGAAGGCGCAGGGCAGCAGCCGCGCGTGCACGCGCGCGCCGGCGATGGTTTCGCCATCCAGGCGGCGGGCCGCCTCCCAGGACGGATTGATGGTTTCGCCGCCGAAAGGCTCGAAGCCGGTCAGCAAGACGGTTTTCATACGGTCATTTCCTCAGCGGAACATCAGCCAGTCCAACAATACGGCATTCACCGCCAGCAAGGCCAGCGCGGTGGGAAATTGGGCCTTGATCACCGCGTTGCGGTCCGGCAGCTCCAGCAATGCCGCCGGCACGATGTTGAAATTGGCCGCCATCGGCGTCATCAGCGTGCCGCAATAGCCGGAGAACATGCCGATGGCCGCCATCACCGCCGGGTCGCCGTGATGGGCGCCCACCAGGAAGGGCAGGCCGATGCCGGCGGTCATCACCGGGAAGGCGGCGAAAGCGTTGCCCATGATCACCGTGAACAAGGCCATTCCCAGCACATAGGTCAGCACCGCCAGCCAACGGATCTCCAGCGGCAGGTAATGCGCCGAGAGGTGGGCGATGGCCTTGCCGACGCCGGCGTCGGCGAACAGCAAGCCCAGCAAGGCCAGCACCTGGGGCAGCAGGAAGGCCCAGCCCACGTTGTCCAGCAGGCGGCGGGTTTCCCGCACCGCCTGCAGCGGCGTTTCCCGGGTGAGCCGGCAGGCCAGGGCGGTGGACGCCAGACAGGCGATGCCCAGCGCCATGATGGTGATGTTTTTGGGGTCCAGCAGCGGGGCGCCGGAGGATGGAAGGCGGCGGGCGAGCAGGCTCAGCGCGATGGTCAGCAGCGGCAGCAGCAGCGAGGGCAGGAAGATGCGGTTGCCCAGCCGCCGCAGGCTGTCCTGCAGGCGCTCGGGCGGCAGCGCGTCATGCCGGCCCGGTGCCAGCCGCCCCAGCCCGGCCAGCAGCACCATGGCCAGCACCATCGCGCCGGCCAGCTCCGCGGGCAGCCAGTCGCCGGCGATGAACAGCAGTCCGAACAAGCCCCAGAAGGCCGCGCTGCCCAGTCGGCGCGGGTGGTGCCTGTCCCGCAGCGTCATGCCGGCGGTTAGCAGCAGGATGCCGCCCACCAGCCAGTACAGGTATTGCGCCAGCAGCATTATTCCAGATCCTCCTGTTGGGCGGCGCGGCTGAGGCGATATTCATGCCAGGCGAGCCGGCCGGCGTGGATCAGAAAGGCGAACATGGCGGTGGGAATGCCCCACAGCGCCAGGTAGAGCGGGTCTAGCGCGTGGCCGTTCTCCCGCATGAAAGCGTGCATCAGGATCACGGCGCTGAAGGCGACGAACAGGTTTTCGCCGAAGAACAGGCCGATGTTGTCGGTGGCCGCGCACATCGCGCGCAGGCGCGTGCGTTGCGCGGCGCTGAGCTTGCCGTGCAGCTTTTCCCAGGCGCCCTCAGCCATCGGCACCAGGATGGGCCGCACCACCTGGGGGTGCCCGCCCTGGGCGGACAGGCCCAGCGCGGCCGACAGCTGGCGCGCCAGCAGGTAGACGATCAGCAGGCCGCCGGCGGTGGCGTCGCCGATGTCCTGTATCCAGCGGTAGGCGCGTTCGCGCAAGCCGTGGCGTTCCGCCAGTCCGACCGCCAGCAAGGCCAGCAGCAGGGCGGCGGACAGGCTGCGGGTTTTCATGAAGCCGTCGCCCACCTTGGCCAGGATGGCCAGGGGGTCTAGGCCGGCGGCCGCGCCGGTGACGATGCCGGCGCAGCAGACCACCAGCAGCGGATTGCCGCGCAGCAGGAAGCCCAGAATGACGGCGGCGATGCCGAGCAGCGGCCAAAGATTGACGGTTTGGTCCATGTTTTGTCCTTATCGCCTGGATGATGCCGGCTCAGCCGGCCCGCACGTTCACGCCCAGCGCTTCCAGCCGCCGGCGCAGCAGGCGGGCGAAGCGCAGCGCATGGGCGCCGTCGCCGTGCAGGCACAGGGTGTCGGCGCGAACGGCCACGCGCTGGCCGTCCGCCGCGGCCACGGTTTGCCGCAATACCATGTCTTCCGCCTGGGCCAGCATGGCGGCGTCGTCCGCCAGCAGATCGCCGGGCGCGCCGCGCGGCACCAGACTGCCGTCGGCGCGGTAGCCGCGGTCGGCGAAGGCTTCCTGCCATGTGTCCAGCCCTTCGGCGCGGCAGGCGTCGATGAAGCAGCCGCCGGCCAGGCCGACGGCCCGCAGCGCGGGGTTGTAGTCGCGGATCGCGCGGGCCAGCGTCGTGGCCAGCTCGGGGTCGCGCGCGGCCTGGTTGTACAGCGCGCCGTGAGGCTTGACGTGCCGCAGCGCGCCGCCTTCGGCGCGGACGATGGCGTCCAGCGCGCCCAATTGGTATAGCAGGCCGGCCCGCGCCGTTTCCATCGGCAGCCGCATTTCGCGGCGGCCGAAGTGTTCCCGGTCGGGAAAGCTGGGGTGGGCGCCGATGGCGACGCCCCTTTCCAGGGCGAGCAGGACGGTCTTGCGCATGGTGTCGGCGTCGCCGGCGTGCCAGCCGCAGGCGATGTTGGCGGAGCTGACCAGGTCCAGCAGTTCGGCGTCGTCGCCGCAGCCTTCGCCGACGTCGGCGTTGAGGTCAATGTTCATCGCACACCCTTTCGATTCTCCACAGATAGCGTTGCAGCTCCCGGTCGGCCTGTTCGGCGTCATCGCGGCCGGCTTCGATGAAATGCAGCTGGCTGCCCAGCCTCGCCTGGCCCAGCTGCCACAGGTCGGCGGCCACCACCATGCCCAGCCGGGGATAGCCGCCGGTGGCCTGGGCGTCGGCCATCAGCACGATGGGCTGGCCGTCCGGCGGCAACTGGATCAGGCCCGGCAGCGCGCCGTGGGACGGCATCTCCACCGCTTCGCTCAAGCGCAGCGCCGGCCCCGCCAGCCGGTAGCCCATGCGGTTGCTGCGCGGCGTCAGCTGCCAGGGGTGGCTCCATAGCCGCTGGCGGGCGGGTTTGGGCAGCAAGGCGTATTCCGGCCCCGGACAGACGCGGATGCGGTTGCCCGGCCTCGGCAGCCAGACGCCAAGCTTGCCGCGCGGCGGCTGCGGACGACCCAGCGGCAGCCGGTCGCCGTCGCGCAGCGCGCGGCCATAGAGTCCGCCGAAGCCAGCCATCAGGTCGGTGCTGGCCGATTCCATCAGCAGCGGCACATTCACGCCGCCGTCGATCGCCAGGTAGGCGCGCATGCCGCTGCTTGGCGCTTCCAGCCTCAGCGACTGGCCGGCGCGGAAGGCGGTGCGCCAGCCCGGCCATACCGGCTCGCCGTCCAGCGTGGCCCGGCAGTCGGCGCCGGCCAGCGCCAGCATGCCGTCGCGCAGCAGGCGAAAGCCTGCCGGCGGCAGCGTGATTTCCAGCGCGGCCGCGCCGGCGGGGTTGCCCACCAGGCGATTGGCGACGGTCAGCGCCAGCGCGTCCATGGCGCCGGCGCGGCACACCCCCAGATGGCGCGCGCCGAAGCGGCCCAGGTCCTGCACCGTGGTTTGCGGTCCGGCCTTGATCACTTCCAGCATCAGGCGTCCTCCAGGGGAATGAAGCGCACGGCGTCGCCCGGCCGCAGCGGACAGGGCGGCTGGCGCGCGGGGTCGAACAGCGCTGTGTCGCTGCGTCCTATGATTTGCCAGCCGCCGGGGGAGGCGGTGGGGTAGATGCCGGTCTGGCTGCCGCCTATGGCCACCGAGCCGGCCGGCACTTTTTGCCTGGGCGTGGCGCGGCGCGGCGCGGTCAGCGCGGGGTCCAGGCCGCCCAGATAGGCGAAGCCGGGTTGAAAGCCCAGGAAGAAAACCGTATAGCGGGCTGCGGAGTGGCGGGCGACGACCTCGTCCGGCGCCAGGCCGCAGTGGCGCGCCACTATTTCCAGATCCGGACCGTGGCGGCCGCCGTAGCGCACCGGGATTTCCACTACCCGGGCGGCTTCCTCCGCGCCGTCCGCGCGTTGCCACAGCCGTCGCAGCCGGGCCGGCAGCGCGGAGGCGTTCGCGCCGGGGCGCAGTTCCAGCGTCAGGTTGTTCATGCCGGGGATGACTTCGCGGAAGTCGGTGTCGGCGCGCAGCTGCTCGGCCAGCCGCCAGATGCGGCGCTGGCGATCCAGCGTGGCCGGCGGCGGCAGCTCCAGCACCAGCGCCTGGGCGCCCAGCCAATGAATGGCCGGCGGGGAAGTGGAATCAGATTGCATCGCGTGCGGGATGGCGTGAATCGGGAATATGGATATGATAATGGCTTGATTGGGTGCGATGATGCTATGTCGAGAATTTCTCGTCAATTTATCGCTGCCTCGCGGCCTGCCACCTACTGTGGCGCAATATGGAGAGAATGGGTGTCAACGACGCAAGATTTGCCTAAGATCGTGTCCTCGCAGCATCTGGTTTCCGAGCGCAGTCCGGAGCTGTCCGAGTTCGAGTTCAGCCTGACCGTGGTCAACAACGCTTTCCACCGCTGGATGGTGCGCTGCATGGCGGCGGCGGGCGAGAAGGACATGACGCCGACCGAGGTGCTGCTGGTTCATCACGTCAACCATCGCGGGCGGCAGAAAAAGCTGGCCGACATCTGTTTCGTGCTGAACATGGAGGATACCCACGTGGTGTCCTACGCCTTGAAGAAGCTGGTCAAGATGGGGTATGTGGAGAGCGAGAAAAGCGGCAAGGAAGTGCTGTTTTCCACGACGGAGAGCGGCCGCGAGCTCTGCGAGCGCTACCGACAGGTGCGAGAGCAGTGCCTGATGGCGACGTTGGGCGACGGCGGCATCGCCAATCCGCTGATCGGCGACATCGCCCAGTTGATGCGCACCCTGGCCGGCATTTACGACCAGGCTGCCAGGGCCGGCGCGTCGTTCTGACCGTTGTGCGCCGCTTGCGAGCCTAGATGACGGCCCAGATCGCGAAAATGGCGGCCAGTATCAGCACCCCGGTCAGGATTTGCGAGGTGCTTTTTTCCTTCTGCAGCGCGCGCTTCATGCTGTCGTGCGCGCTTTCCAGCTTGTCCAGCTGCTGCTGCAGCTCGGCGCGCGCCTCGTCCTGGCCGGCCAGCGTTTTCAGCATCTCCTCGCCGCCGAACTCCTTGATGGCCTCCTTGTTCCACACACCCAAGAGCTTGCTCACCTTGTCCTTGAAGTACAGCGCGGTGCGCTGGGCCGGGTCCTGCCATTCGAACTGAAAGCCCTGGCCGGCGAAGAAGGCGTGGCAGTGCAGCCGTTCTTCCTCGGAGTGGGTCTGGCCCATGGTGATCATGCCGGGGTTGATGGCGAACTCGGGGCAGACGCCCTTGGCCCAGGTGATGACGCTGGCGAACAAATAGGTGTCCAGCCCGCTGCCGGCCAGGCCGGGACTGGCCTGCACGCCGCTTTTGGGGCCGAAAGTCACGCTCTTGCTGGGGCGGTCCACCCGAATCCAGGCCAGGTTGTAGACGGCGTGGAAGCGGCTGTCGTCGCCTTCCAGCGGTTGCCAGTGCGCGCCGTCGGAGCGGGCGTAGCCGCGGAACTGCAGGCGGAAGTAATCGGATTGGGCCGTCATCGCCCGGCTGCGCTGCAGGATGCCGTAGATGGGGCGGCCGTCGGTGCTGAGCGTCAGTATGGTCTCGCCCAGCGGGATGGCCAGGTTGGCCAGCGTGACTTCGCTTTCCGGCGGAGGCAGCGGAATCTCTTCCGTTGTCTGGTGAGGCTCGTTGTTCTGGGTATTGTTCGAAGTCATGTGGCAGTGGTTCTGTCGCTGGGTGGTGGTTGCTTGTGTCCGCCGGACGCCATCGGCATGGGGATTCTATCCTACATTGTAGGGGAGCGCGCTTGCGCTTGCCGAGGGCGGGAGGCGACGGTGCGGTTCATCGGGAATTTTTCTTTCCTGGCATGTTGGGTTTTGCCGGCGATGGCGGGCGGGATATGCGGCAAGCCGATCCAGGTGGGTTGGGAGGAGCGGCCGCCGTATCACTACCAGGGGCGGGATGGCCGGCCAGCGGGCTATTCGGTGGAGCTGCTGAACCAGGCTGCCGCGCGCATAGGCTGTCGCCTGGCGTATCGCCAGATTCCCTGGTCGCGCACCTTGCAGGAGCTGAAGCTGGGTACGGTGGATGTCGCGATGCAGGCGTTGAAAACGCCGGAGCGGGAGGCGTACGCTTGTTTTGTGCCGGGCTACAGCTCCTCGCTGGTGCGGCTGTGGGCGCGCGGCGATCGCGCGGCGCATTGGCCGGTCTCCCAGCTGCAGGACCTGGGCAAGCTGGGCATGGTCAGGCTGGGTGTGACGCATGGCGACAGCTACGGCGACACATGGGACCGCTGGCTGAAAGCGCCCCCCGGCATGGTGAGGATCGACCCCGGGGAAACGCTGGCCGGCAGTTTGCGCAAGCTGCAGCTGGGGCGGATAGACCTGTTGCTGGCTAGCATGGACACGCTGCCGAATGAGCTGGCCCGCTTGCCGCAGCAGCCAGCGATCGTGGCCTTGTCGCCGGCATGGCCGATAGGGGGAGCATTTTACGTCTTCAGCAAGCGCAGCGTGTCCCCCGAGCTGTGCCAGGCTTTTGCCGGCGCCTTGCGCGACATGAAACACGATGGCGTGGTGGGCCGGCTTTACCGCAGCCGTTTCAATATCGCTTATCCCGGCCCCTGAGCCTCAGAGCCTGCTTATGTTTTTTTACGAGCGTCCCAGGGACATCTTTTGTCATGGCCAGGGGGCTTTATGGTTTGAGGTCAATGCCTCTGGTCGTTCATCGAGCGCGTCGTGGGTGGGGATGTGGCCCGCATGGGCTGTGGAGAATTCTATCCTACCTACATGGTTAGGAGAGTGCGCTTGCCGATTGCGGGAGGGATGAGTGCTGGGAATCGGACGTGTCATTTGGCTGGTGGTCTGGACCTTGCCGGCGGTTGCCGAAGGGATTTGCGGCAGGCCGCTCAGCATCGGCTGGGATGAATGGCCGCCTTTCCATTATCAGGGGCGCAGCGGCGAGCCCGACGGCTACGCGGTGCAGTTGCTGAATTTGGCGGCGGGTAGGCTGGGATGCCGGCTGACCTACCGCCTGATGCCCTGGCCCCGCACCTTGCAACAGCTGCGGCTGGGGCAGGTGGACGCGGCGATGCAGGCCTTGAGAACGCCGGAGCGCGAGGCCTATGCCTGTTTTGCGCCTGGCTACAGTCCGACGATAGTCAGGTTGTGGGCGCGCAGCGACAAGGCCGCGCGCTGGCCGGTGCGGCAATTGGACGATCTGGGGCGCCAGGGAGAGGTGCTTTTGGGCGTGACCCGGGGCGACAGCTACGGCGCGCAGCTGGACCGCTGGCTGCAGACGCCGCCGCCGAACGTGCATGTCGAGATCAGCGAGACCCTGGAGGTCAGCATGCGCAAGCTGCAACTGGGGCGGACCAATCTGCTGCTGGCCACGATGGCGACGGCCACCCGCGAGCTGGCCCGCCTGCCGGAGAAGCCGGAGATCGCGCCGCTGGAGCCGTCCTGGCGGGCCGGCGAGGGCTACTACGTGTTCAGCAGGAAGAGCGTGCCGGAGCCGGTGTGCCAGGCGTTCGCCCGGGCGTTGGCGGAGATGCGGCAGGACGGAACCGTGGCGCGCCTGTATCGCAGCCAGTTCGGCGCGCCGTATCCGGAGCCGTGAGCAGGCCCTGTAGCGTCAAGCGCGCAGCAGCGGCAGCGGCGCGAAGCGTCCGCCCAGCACGTTATGGCTGTCCTTGCCCCACCAGCCGTCTATCGCCGTGGCGTAAACCTGGCGGAAGTCTATCGCGTGCGGCAGATTGCCCTCGCTGACGCCGGCCAGCTGCGGCGTTTGGCCGTATAGGCCGCCGTTGACGCGGCCGCCCAGCGCGAAATGGACGTTGGCGGTGCCGTGGTCGGTGCCGCGGTTGCCGTTTTCGCGCGGGCGGCGGCCGAATTCGGCGTATGTCAGCACCAGCGTATCGTCCCAGCGGCCCAGCCGCGTCATCTCGCTTCTCAGTTGCGCCAATCCGTCGGCCAGTTCGGCCAGCAGCCGCGCCTGCGCCGGCTGCTGGTTGCCGTGGGTGTCGAAGCCGGTGAGCGTGATGCGGGCGACGGCGATGTCCACGCCGCGGGCCAGGGTGTCGGTCAGCGTGCGCACCGCCACGCCGAAGCCGCCATTGGGCTTGGGGCCGGCGGTGGGCGCTTCGCTCGGCGCGGTGCGCGGCAGCGGCGCCAGGCTGGCGGCGGCCTGGCGGATGTCGCCTTCCACTTTCAAAATATGCTCCAGCGCCGAGCCGGCGTGGCCGGGCTGCTGATCGGCCACCAGCTTGGCCTGGCGGGCGAAGTCTTGCGGATTGGACAGCACCACCGCGCGCGCGCCGCCGTCCAGCGGCCCCAGCACCTGGCTGGACAGCACCACGCCGTCGGCGGCGAAGTTCTTCGGCGTCGGCTGCTCATGGAACAGCCGGGTCAGCCAGCCCTCGCTCAGGTATTGCTGGCTGGCCGACGCCGTATCCCAGATCTCGATCGAGCGGAAGTGGGACAGATTGGGGTCGGGGTAGCCGACGCCCTGCAGCAGCGCCAGCTGCTTGTCCTGCCACAGCGGCATCAGCGGCGCCAGCGACGGATGCAGGCCGATGTCGCCGTTGATCTGCAGCACCTGCTCGCGGGCGACGGCGATGCCGGGGCGCAGCCGGTAGTAGTCGGCGCTGCCGTAGGGGACCACGGTGTTGAGGCCGTCGTTGCCGCCCTTCAGCTCCACCAGCACCAGCAGGCGCTTGTAGCCGGCGGGCGCCAGCGCCCAGGACAGATTGGGCAGCACGGTCAGCATCAGGCCGGCGCCGGCCGCTTTCAGGAATTCGCGTCGTTTGAACATGGCGGGCTCCTCATTCCACCTGATAGGCCGGGTCAAGCAGCAATTGGGCGATGGCCTTGGCGCCGCTGGTATTCGGCGGCAAGGGGTTGGCCGGCGGCACGGCCAGCAGCAGCCGCGCGGCGTCGCCGGCGGTGCGGACGCCGTAGACGGCGGCCCATTCGTCGGGTTGCAGCTTCATCGAGGCGACGCCCTTGGCGACGAAGCGGTTGATGCGCGCCTCGCGGCCGGCCATCTCGTTCAGGCTGCCGTCGGCCTGGGCGTAGGCGTCGCGCGCCGGCGCGGCGTCGCGGGCGATGCGGTCCAGAAATTGTTTGCGGGTGAGCAGGGTGGAACTGTTGATCCAGGCCTCTCCGCCGGGCCAGCCCTTGACGTTGGGCGGGGCGAACACGTCCTGGCCCAGCTGGCGGTTCAGGCCGGCGATGACCCGCCAGTCCGGCGGGTTGAGATCGAAGGTCACCAGCGTGCCTATGGTCAGCTCCACCGGCGATTTGACCAATTGGCCCTGGCTGCGCCAGAACTGCGGCGTCAACAGCAGCGCGCGCATCAAGGGCTTCAACTGGTAATGGCTGCGGCGGAAGTCGGCGGCCAGCCTGTTGACCGTGGCGGCGTCGGGCGTGGGCGATACGAAGTTGCGCCATAGCTTGTTGGTGACGAACACCGCTGTGCTGGGTTGTTGCAGCAGCAGGTCGATCACGTCGTCGCCGTCGAAGTTGCCGCGCTGGCCGAAGATGACTTTCTCGCCGGTGTCGCGCAGCCGCGGGCGGACGATGAACTGGTCGTCGCGGTCCAGGCCCCAGCCGGTGAAGGCGCGCGCGGCCTCGCGGATGTCCTGCTCGCTGTAGTGGCCTTCCCCCAGCGTGAACAGTTCCATCACCTCGCGGGCGAAGTTCTCATTGGGCTGGTCCTTGCGGTTATTGGCGGTGTCCAGATAGCGCATCATCGCCGGGTCGCGCGCCACGGCATGCAAGAGCTGGCCGAAGTCGCCCAGCGCGTAGTGGCGCAGCAGCAGGTTCTGCTGGTACATCATCTGCGGCGAGCGCACCTTGTCCAGCGCCGACACGAAATGGTTGTGCCAGAACAGGGTCATCTTCTCGGTCAGCGGCGACGGCGTGTCGCGCATCTCGGCCAGCCACCAGCTGCGCAATTCGACCACGTGCTGGTTGCGCTCCTGCTGCAGCGCTTTTTTCTGTTCCTCGGTGAGGCCGGGTTGGCCGGGACGCTCGAACGGTTCGTTGGCCCAGCCCGGCGGCGGCGTGGCCGCCTGGGTGCGCGCGCCGGCCAGTATCTTGTCCACCGCCGCCTCGCGGCTGAGCGGCGCGAAGGCTTCGATCTGCGCGGGGCTGGCGCCGAAGCCGGCGCGTGTCAGCAGGTGGCGGGCGCCGTCCGCGCCGATGCCGGCCAGCGCCATCAAGGGCAGGCCGAGCAGGGCGGAGGCGAGCAGTATTCTTTTGATCATGGGTTCACCGCGGCAGGCCGTTAGCATAAGCGATTGATTGTGAGCATAGTTGCCACTCTTCGCTCCGGTATTAAGCGGACCGGCCAGAGTGTTAAGTTGTTTGCGCATCTGGGCTATACTGTCGCCCTGTCACCGGGGGTGCCCGCCATGCGGGCTGAGAGACACCCTGAGAACCTGATCTGGATCATGCCAGCGGAGGGAGCGTGATGAAGCGGAACCTCGTCCGCCTTGCCTGCTTGCTCCGTGGCCGTACCGCGCGGAGATTGTCCATGAAGCTGTTCCCCAAACTCGTCGTCGTCGCTTTGAGCCTGGCCGGCCTGTCCGTCCAGGCGGCCGAATTGCGCGTGCTCGCGCACAGTTCGTTCAGCGTCGACAAGCCGCTGCTCGCCGCATTCGAGAAGCAGAGCGGCGCCAAAGTCTCCATCATCAAGGCCGGCGACGCCGGCGAGATGGTCAACAAGCTGATTCTGACCAAGGGCAGCCCGATCGCCGACGTGGTGTTCGGCCTCGACAACAGCCTGATCGGCAAGGCCGAGCAGGCTGGCGCGCTCGCGCCGCTGCCGGCGGAGTTGGCCCGCGGCGGCAAGGTCAGCCTGCCGGGCGCGGCCGCCGTCGACTACGGCTATGTGACGCTGAACTACGACAAGGCCTGGTTCGCCAAGAACAAGCTGCCGCTGCCCAAGACCCTGAGCGACCTGACGCAGCCCGCCTACAAGAACCTGCTGGTGGTGGAAAACCCCGCCACCTCCAGCCCGGGCCTGGCCTTCCTGGCCGCCACCATCCACGCGCTGGGCGAAGACAAGGCCTTCGCGCTGTGGGGCAAGCTGCGCGACAACGGCCTGAAAGTGAGCAAGGGCTGGACCGAGGCCTACTACACCGACTTCTCCAAAAACGGCGGCAGCCGGCCCATCGTGGTCAGCTACGCCACCAGCCCGGCGGCCGAGGTGTTCTACAGCAAGGACAAGCCGGCCGACGCGCCGACCGCCAATCTGCTGCTGCCGGGCTCGGTGTTCCGCCAGGTGGAGGGCGCGGCGCTGGTCAAGGGCGGAAAGGAGCCCAAGCTCGCCCAGCAGTTCATCGCCTTCCTGCGCTCGGACGCGGTGCAGAAGGACATCCCGACGCGGATGTGGATGTACCCGGCGATGGACAACATCCCGTTGGACCCGGTCTACAAGCACGCCGAGCAGCCTGCCGCGCACGATACCCCCGACAGCGCGACGCTGGCCGCCAAGCAGCGGGCCTGGGTCGGCCGCTGGACGCGGGTGGTGCTGAAGTCGGGCATTTGATTTGAGATAGGAGCATTCCCATATGAATAGGCAAACAAGACTGAGGCGTGCGGCAATTCTTTGTTGTCATTACGCTAGGAATTTGGCTTATTACCAAGCGGGATGGCGGGATGGCCAAGCTGTTTTTGATAGGCGAAGTCAGTTTTGGGTGACTGCTAATGGGAATGCTCTTGATATATGTATTCTTGAGTGGTGCAAATTATTTGGTTCCAGAGATGAAGAACATCATTGGCATTTGCTGGTAGATGATGTCGCAGAGTTCAAGAGTGCAATGCTTAGGACTGTAGGTGAGTCGGAGATGGAGTTTGTTGATCTTTGGCAGGATGTGAAGTGCTATCGGGATAGTTTTGTTGCCCATTTGGATCAGCATAATATTGCACATATCCCATACGTAAGTCGGACGCTTCCATATGTGGCTTTTCTTTTTGACCACATTAGGGCTGAGTTGCAACAAGCAGAGATCCCGGCAGATTTGATGAGCGTCTACAATAGGTTCCTTGATGAGGCGCGATTGTGTTATGACAATGTTCCCCGTGTTTAGAGTAATAATTTCAAGAGTTGCTCATGTTCATTGAGGATGTTGTATCCGATAGGTTGATCCTGCGCCATATGAGCGCGGGCTTCCTGCAGGCCTGCCTGCGCGGCGACAGCGACGCCGCCGCCGCGCGCTTGGGCAGCCGGCCGGACGCCGGCTGGCTGGCGGAGCGGGCGTTGATGGCGATGCGGCTGGACGATATGGCGGAAGACGCGGCCTACGCGCCGTGGTCGGTGCGGGCGCTGCTGCGCCGCGACGATCTGGCCATGGTCGGCCACATCAACTTCCACACGTTGCCCGGCCATCCTTATTTGAACGGCTATGGCGACGTCGAGCTCGGCTATGCGGTCTACCCCGAATTCCGCCGCCAGGGCTACGCCCGCGAAGCCTTGTTGGCGATGGCCGGCTGGGCGGCGGAAAGCGGCGGCGTGGCGAAGCTGATGCTGTCGATCGAACCCGGCAACCTGCCGTCGCAGGCGCTGGCCGCCCAGCTTGGCTTCGCCAAGGTGGGCCAGGTGCGCGACGACGACGGTTGCGAAGATGTGCTGACGGCTGATTGGCCGTTGCCTGGAGCCTTTGTTTGAAGCAGTCCGCCGTGCCCCGGCTGATCCTGGCCGGACTCCCGCTGTCCTTTCTCTTGTTGCTGGCCGTCGCGCCGCTGGCCCGGCTGCTGGCCGAAGGCGGCCTGCAGTTCAATCCCGCCTTGCTGGCCGATGATTACCTGCGCTGGCGGCTGCTGTGGTCGCTGATCCAGGCGTCGGCCAGCTGCCTGCTGTGCCTGGTGTTGGGCGTGCCGCTGGCCTGGATGCTGGCCCGCTACCGCTTTGCCGGGCGGGCGCTGCTGCTGCGGCTGCTGATGCTGCCCTTCGTGATGCCGACGCTGGTGGCGGCGATGGGCGTGCTGGCGCTGTTCGGGCCGCGCGGCGTGTTCGGCGTCAATCTGCAGGACACGCCGTGGCTGCTGCTGTACGGCAATCTGTTCTTCAACCTGCCGCTGGTGGTGCGCGCCGGCTGCGACGGCTTTTCCCAGGTGCCGGCCAGCCGGCTGGCCGCCGCGCGCACGCTGGGGGCCACCCGCTGGCGGGCGTTCTGGCGCGTGGAGTGGCCGGCGGCTCTGCCGTGGCTGCTGTCCAGCCTATGCCTGGTGTTCCTGTACTGCTTTTCCGGCCTGGGCCTGGCGCTGGTGCTGGGCGGCCAGCGCTACGCGACGCTGGAGGTGGAGATCTACACCCTGGTCGCTTACGAGCTGAACCTGGCCGACGCCGGCGCGCTGGCCTTGCTGGTGCTGCTGGTGTGCGGCGGCATCGCCGCCGTCTACGCCGCCTTGGCGCGCCGGCTGGCCATGGCGGCCAAGGTGGAGCCCTTGCCGCTGCGGCGGGTGGAGCGCCCAGCTGAGCGATTGGCGCTGGCCGCCGCATTGTCGGCGCTGCTGTTGTGCACCGGCCTGCCGCTGCTGGCGGTGCTGTGGCGCGGCCTTTCCGCCGGCGCCGAGTGGGCGGCGTTGTGGGACGAGGATACGCGTTTGGCCTTGTGGAACAGCGCCCGCTTCACCGGCGTGACCGTATTGGCCGCCGGCGCGCTGGGACTGGCGCATGCGCTGGCCTGCGGCCGCAGCCTGGCGCTGCGCGCCTCCATCTTCCTGCCTTTCGTCGCCTCGCCGGTGTGCGTGGCCTTCGGCCTGCTGCTGCTGTATCCGCAATGGAGCGGGGCGCTGGGCCTGCTGATGGCCGCCTACGCGCTGCTGGCTTATCCGCTGGTGGCGAAGGCGGCGCTGGCGTCGCTGGACGGCCAGCCAGCGCATTGGCTGGCCGCCGCCCGCGGCCTGGGCGCCGGCCCGTGGCGGGCTTTCCGCCGCGTCACCTGGCCGCTGTTGCAGCCGGCTATGCGGCGCGGGCTGGCCTTCGCAGCCGCCACCGCGGTCGGCGAGTTCGCCGTCACGCTGTTCCTGTCGCGGCCGGAGTGGCTGACGCTGACCACGCTGATCTACCAGCGGCTGGGGCGTCCCGGCGAAGCCAACGCCGACGCGGCGATGCAGCTCTCCTGCGTGCTGATGCTGCTGGCGCTCATCGTTTTCTGGATCATCGAAACCGCCGGCGGCGCCGGCCCGGAGGAGGACAGCCGTGCTGACGCTGCGAAACCTGAATAAGCGCTTCGGCGCGCGCGTGGTGGCCGACGACGTGTCGCTGGATCTGTCCGCCGGCGAGACGCTGGCCCTGCTGGGGCCGTCCGGCTGCGGCAAGAGCACGCTGCTGAAAATGATCGCCGGCCTGGAGCGGCCGGACAGCGGCGCGCTGGCCTTCGACGGCGAGGATCTGGCCCGAGTGCCGCCCGAGCGGCGCGGTTTCGCGCTGATGTTCCAGGACTTCGCGCTGTTTCCGCATCTGGACGCGCTGGGCAATGTGATGTTCGGGCTGATAGAACAGGGCCTGTCCAAGCGCGACGCGGCCAAGCGCGCTCGCGGGACGTTGGCGCGGGTAGGCCTGGCCGAGCACGAAGCGCGCAAGGTATGGACGCTGTCCGGCGGCGAGCAACAGCGGGTGGCGTTGGCGCGGGCGCTGGTCACGCGCCCCAGGCTGTTGTTGCTGGACGAGCCGTTCTCCAGCCTGGACGCCGATCTGCGCCGGCTGCTGCAGCGCGAGTTCCGCGAGCTGCTGCGGGAGGCGGGCATCCCGGCCATCATCGTCACCCACGACCGCGACGAGGCGTTCGCGCTGGCGGACCGGGTGGCGGTGTTCAAGGACGGCAGGCTGCTGCAATGCGCCGCGCCGCGGCAGCTGCTGGCCGCGCCGGCCAATGCCTGGCTGGCGCGCTTCATCGGTTTCGACAACGTGCTGGAGCATGCGGCGGTGCCGCCGGGCGCGCTGCTGCTGGGCGACGATCAGCCGCCGGCGCGCATCGTCGAGCTGACGCCGCTGGCGGACGGCTTGCGGCTGAGGGTGGAAGCCCAGGCGGGTCCGCTGGCGTTGATGCTGTCGGCGCGGGAGGCGGAGTGGCTGGGCGACGCGCTGTTCGTCGGCGGAACGCTGGGCGTCGGCGTCGACGAATCGCGCCTGCTGCGCTTCCCCTCGCTCAGTTCTTGACCTGTCCCCACACCTTGGCCAGCAGGCGCAGCAATTGCTGGCGCTCCTGGGCGTCCAGGTGCGAAGTCAGGCCGGCGCAGGCGCGCCAGAAGTCGGGCAGCGCCTGCTTCAGCAGCGCGCGGGCTTCCTGGGTCAGGCTAAGCTGCAGGCTGCGGCGGTCAGCGGGGTGGGGGTGGCGGGCGATCAGCCGGCGCTTCTCCAGCCAGTCCAGCAAGCCGGTGGCCGAGGCGCGGGTGATGCCGAAGTAGTCGGCGATGCTGGATGGCGTCGGCGGCTCCGCGCCTAGCCGGCCATCTTCGAACAGGCGGAACAGCAGCAATACGTGCAGCTTGTTTTCCGAAATGCCCAGCGGCGACAGGTGTTGGTTCAGGCGCAGCAGCACGTCGTCGCCCAGCCATAGCAGCAACAGGCCGGCGGCGGCGGCGTCCTGCGGCGTGTCGGCGTCGGCGGTGTCCGCCATCAGTTGCAGATGGGGCGCCATCGCGGCGCTGGCGTCTTGCGGGTGTCGTGCGTCCATGAGGATTCGCCTGGCTGGGTTGTGGCTAGGTGATGGGCCGCGATGATGCTAGCTGAAAAGGCGCGGCGCGTCGAACTCCGTTCTCGCATATTTTATTAGTTTAACTAACTATATACTTATCGTATTATGTGGAAGCCGGCATTAGCCGGCTTCATATGGAAAAGGAACGGAGATGACTATCGAAGTGCAAGCTTTGCATCATGTCGGCTTCAGCGTGCCCAAGCATCAGGTGGCGGCGCTGCAGGCTTTCTATGGCCAGCTGTTCGGTCTGGAGGCGGATCCGTCGCGTCGGCGCATACCCGGCGTGCCCGGCTGCTTCCTCGATTTGCCGGGCGCAACCCAGCTGCACATCATGGGCAAGGATGGCGTATCGCCGTACGCGCAGGGCGAAGGGCAAGACCCGGTGAGCAACCATGTCGCGCTGACGGTGGCCAGCCTGGAGCGGGCCGCGGCGGAGCTGAAGGAGAAGGGCATCGCCTTCTTCAGCCAGCGCGGCGAGGCGGCGGACAAGCTGGAGCAGCTGTTCGTCCGGGATCCGGCGGGCAATCTGCTGGAACTGAGGCAGGCAACGGCCTGAGCGGCGACAGGGCGCTCATAGCGTCCTGCGCAGCGCGCTGGGCGTGAGTCCGTAACGCTGGCGAAAGCGGGCGGCGAAGCGGGATGCCGACGCGTAGCCGCTGGCCTCGGCGATCTCCCCGATGGGCCGCTGGCCGCTTTGCACCTGCTGCAGGGCCAGGCCCATCCGCACCTCTTCCAGGATCGTCTGGAATCCGGCGCCTTCTTCCGCCAGCCGGCGGCGCAGGGTGGACGCGCCCAGGTTGAGCCGGCGCGCCGCCGCGTCCACGCTCCACGGCGCGGCCGGGTCCAGCATCAGCAGCTGTTTCAGCGCCTGAGCCAAATTGTCGGATTGCTCTCGCAGCAATGGCCCGGCCTGGCCGGCCAGCGCCAGGGCCAGCAACACGCCCTCGGCATGATGCTGGCGGATTTCCGGCGCCGCGCCGCCATGCAGGCTGTCGATCAGCAGGCTCCACGCCGACTGCAGCGCGCCGTCCATCGTCGGGCAGAGCTCGAGCCCTGGCCGCTGCCGCAGCAGCAGCGGGCCGTGGCGGTCGCGGAAACGGTCCAGCAGACCCGGCGGCAGGTTGACCACGTCGGCCAGGTAGCCGTCTGGCCCCGGCAGGTTGGCGATGTCCAGTTCGCAGCCGGCGGGCATCAGCACCAGCTGGGCCGATCCGGCCGACATCTCCCGCTCGCCCAGCCGGATGCGCTTACCGCCGAGGCGGACGCGGCACAGCGCCGGCGCAAACACCGGCACCCGCCGCATATGCTGCGGCAGGCGGGCGCGGATCTCGCCGGCCTCGATGCGGCTCAGGCGGTGGGCTATGTCGCGCATCGGGCTCAGCGGCCGTAGGTGGCGGTGATCTGCGCCTTGCCCAGCGCGTTGGCGTTGAGCATGAAGCCCACCAGCGCGCCACTGGCGTTGGCGTCGATTGGCAGCTTGTCGGTCTTCAGCGCCCAGACGGTGAACTGGTAGCGGTGGGGTTTGTCGCCTTCGGGCGGGCAGGCCCCGCCGAAGCGGGCTTCGCCGTAGTCGGTGCGGCCCTGCACCGCGCCCGGCGGCAGCTTGCCGCCCACGCTGCCGGCGCCTTCGGCCAGCGAATGCACATTGGCCGGCAGGTTCGCCACGGTCCAGTGCCACCAGCCGCTGCCGGTGGGAGCGTCCGGGTCGTAGGCGGTGATCGCGAAGCTCTTGGTGCCGTCCGGCGCGCCGCTCCACGACAGCTGCGGCGAGACGTTGCCGCCCTCGCAGCCGAAGCCGCTGTAGACCTGTTTCAGGCTCAGCGGCATGCCGTCGGCGATGCTGTCGCTGGACAGCTTGAAGGCGTCGGCCTGGGCGGCCAGCGGCAGGGCGAGCAGGCTGGCGATCAGCAGGGTGGTGCGCATATCGGTTCTCCTGTGACTAGATGGTGGGAGCATGTTAAGCGTCGGCGCGCGGCGCGGCTGCGCCGAAACGCTCGCCTGCGGCGCGGGCGCGCTCGCGACGACTTTAGCAGCGCGGGCGGGGAATGGGTATGATGCGCGGCGCGATAAAGGAGGGAAACATGCTGAAACGATTGGCGCTGTGGCTGATCCGGATGTATTAGCGGCAATTGTCGCCGCGCAAGGGATGCGGCTGCGCTTATCGGGCCGCGACCAGCCGGAGCGGATATTCCGGCCTGGCCTATCGGGCGATCCGCCGCCACGGCTTGCGGCGCGGAGGCTGGATCGCGCGCGAGCGCCTGCTGCGTTGCTCAGGCCAGAACGCCGGCGGCGGCCGGCCGGTTATTGCGAGCCGCCGTGCGGGCCGGAGTGCCTGAGCCTGGACAGCTGCCTGGGCGAGGCCGCGTGCCGGTCCGGCGAATGCCTGACGCATTCCTGGCTGGATTGGCGGCGGAGCCGCCGGGAGATGGACGGGCGCTGATCAGGCTGCGACCGCGTCCTCGCCGTAGGCGAAGCGGCGCAGTCCTTCCCCCGCCAGCCGATAGCGTATCCACTCGGCCTGCGGCGCGGCGCCGATCGATTCATAGAAATCTATCGCCGGCTGGTTCCAGTCCAGCACGCTCCACTCGAAACGCCCGCAATCGTTGTCGCAGGCCAGCCTGGCCAGATGCCGCAGCAGCGCCTTGCCGGCGCCGGCGCCGCGCAGTTCCGGCGTCACGTACAGGTCTTCCAGATACAGTCCGTTCTTGCCCAGCCAGGTGGAGTAGCTGAAGAAATACACGGCGAAGCCGGCCAACTGGCCGTCCACGCGGCACATCAGCGCCTGGGCTTTGGCTTCGGGGCCGAACAGCGTGGCCTCGATGTCGGCGACGCCGGCCTTCACTTCGTGTTCGGCGCGTTCGTAAACGGCGAGCTCGGTGATGAAGCGGTGGATTTCGGCGGCATCCCTGGGCTGGGCGGGGGTGATGGCGATCTGCATGGGTGGCTCCCTAAGATGGTGGAAATGTCGGTTTCGAACATCTTAGAGCAAGTGTTAGAATGAAAACAGTGCATTGTTTTCAGGTAAAAATGAAAAATATTCATCCAGCTTTGCGCGGCCTGGATCTCAACCTGCTGTTGCTGTTGGACGCGCTGTTCCGCACCGGCTCGGTGCAGGCCGCGGCCGACAGCCTGGCGATCAGCGCTTCCGCCTGCAGCCACGCGCTATCGCGGCTGCGCCTGGCTTTGGGCGACCAGCTGTTCGTGCGGGTGGGCGGGGGGATGCGGCCCACGCCCAGGGCCGAGCAGCTGGCGCCAGTGGTGGAGGCGGCGTTGGCGCTGCTGTCCGATGGCTTGAGCCGGGGCGCGGATTTCGACCCGTCCCGCAGCGAGCGCCGCTTCGTGCTGTCCGCCACCGACTACACCGCCTTCGCGGTGCTGCCCGCTTTTCTGAACCGGATGCAGTCGATGGCGCCGCGCTTGAGCTTTCGCGTGGTCCAGGCGGAGCGCAAGCTGCCGCTGGAGGCGTTGCTGGCCGGCAGCATCGATTTCGCGCTCGGTTATTCGGAAGAGGGCGGGCCGGCGGCGGCGGACATCGAGGAATTCGATTGGCCGGAGGAAGAGTACGTGGCCATCGCCAGCCGCGATCACCCGCGCATCCGGCAGGGGCTGAGCCTGGAAGGCTATCTGGCGGAGCGGCACGCGGTGGTCACGCCGTGGAACGAGCCGCGCGGCGTGGTGGACCTGGTGCTGGAAAAGATGGGGCTGGCGCGGGAGGTGGCGCTGCAGCTGCCGTCGGTGCTGGCTGCGCCGTTCATCATCGGCGGCGGCGAGCTGATCATGACGCTGCCCCGGCGCGCGGCGCTGCGCTTGGCCGAGGCGGCCGGCGTGCGGCTGTATCCCGCGCCCTTCGCCATTCCGCCGTACCGCTTGAAGCTGTATCGCCATCGCCGGCACGCGGGCTCGGCCGCGCACGACTGGGTGTGGCGGCAACTGGTTGCCGGCGGACCGGGGGCGCTGCGGCCATGAAAAAGGGCCGGCATGGCCGGCCCGGTCGGGAATCGCTGCGGATCAACCCGCCAGCCAGCTGCCGGGATGGGATTCCAGCCAGATCTTGATGTTTTTGGCGTCGTTGACGCGCGCGGCGCTGGCGCCGGCGTCCAGCAGCACGAAGATCAGCGGCTGCGAGCCGACGACGGCCTGCAGCACCATGCAGCGGCCGGCTTCCTGAATGTAGCCGGTTTTCTGCACCGCGATGTCCCAGTCGCCTTCGCGCACCAGCGCGTTGCTGTTCTTGTACTGCAGCACGCGGTTGCGCACCGACACGATCTGGTGCCGCTCGGTGGTGGTGAATTCGCGGATCAGCGGGTATTTCTGCGCGGCTTGCACCATCTTGGCCAGATCGGCGGCGGTGGAGGTGTTGCGCACATCCAGGCCGGTAGGATCGTGGAAGACGGTTTCGGTCATGCCCAGGCTCTGCGCCTTGTGGTTCATCCGCTCGACGAAGATGGCGGTGCCGCCGGTGAAGGTGGTGCGCGCCAGCGTGGCGGCGGCGCGGTTTTCCGACGACATCAGCGCCAAGAGCAGCATCTCCTGCCGGCTGAGCGTGGTGCCGACCGCCAGCCGCGACGTGGTGTGCTTCAGGCGGTCGATCTCGGCGTCGGACACCGTGACCTGCTGGTCCAGCGACACGCCCGAATCCAGCAACACCATCGCCGTCATCAGCTTGCTGATCGACGCGATGGGCATGCGCTGGTGGGCGTTCTTTTCATACAGAGCCTCGCCGGTCAGACCGTTGAGGATCAGCACCGAATGGGAATTGAGCCTGGGGGCGGTGTAGCCGGACATTTCACTGGCTACCAGCACGCCTTGGGGCGAAGCCGCCAGCACCGGCATGGCCAGGGCCGCCGATACCAGCAGGCTTGCGATTTTCTTGATCATGCGTCACTCCACTGTGCGCTTATTTTGGAGAAAACCGGACGGCATTTTCACGGCATCTGCAGGCAAAATCAGTCAAGATGTTGGCATCATTTGTTGCAGGCGCCCGCTGCGTCCTGTTTGCATTTTAAACAATGTCTCCGCTCTGTGTAGGGCAAATTGCGGTTTTTCACAGCAGCGCGCGGCGGCGGTTTTTCCTTGCCTGGCGGTCCTTTGCCGGGGATGGGGAAACGGAAGGTGAGATCGGGCGGATATGGGCGTAAAATCAACCTTTTCGCCATTGCTCCGGGGCCGCCATGCTGCTCACTTTTCCCGACAGTCCGTTTCAACTGAACCAGCCTTTCCCGCCGGCCGGCGACCAGCCGTCCGCCATCGAGAAACTGGTGGAGGGCCTGTCCGACGGCCTGTCCTACCAGACTCTGCTGGGCGTGACCGGCTCCGGCAAGACCTACACCATGGCCAACGTCATCGCCCAGACGGGACGGCCGGCCATCATCATGGCGCACAACAAGACGCTGGCGGCGCAGCTGTACAGCGAGATGCGCGAATTCTTCCCGCACAACGCGGTGGAATATTTCGTCTCCTACTACGACTACTACCAGCCGGAAGCCTACGTTCCCAGCCGCGATCTGTTCATCGAGAAAGATTCCAGCATCAACGAACACATCGAGCAGATGCGGCTGTCGGCGACCAAGTCGATATTGGAACGTCCCGACTGCATCATCGTGGCGACGGTGTCGGCGATTTACGGTATCGGCGACCCGTCCGACTACCATCAGATGATTCTGCACCTGAAGGAAGGCGAGGCCACGCCGCAGCGCGACATCATCAGCCGCCTGACCACCATGCAGTACAGCCGCAACGACCTGGACTTCGGCCGCGGCACCTTCCGCGTGCGCGGCGACGTGATCGACATCTACCCGGCGGAAAGCAGCGACACCGCGCTGCGCGTCAGCCTGTTCGACGACGAGGTTGAAACGCTGACGCTGTTCGATCCGTTGACCGGCACGACGAAACAGCGCGTCGGCCGCTTCACCGTGTTCCCGTCCAGCCACTACGTGACGCCGCGCGACACCGTGCTGCGCGCCTGCGAGCAGATCAAGGACGAGCTGCGCCACCGCATCGAGTGGTATCAGAAGGAAGGCAAGCTGGTGGAGGCGCAGCGCATCGAGCAGCGCACTCGCTTCGACCTGGAAATGCTGTACGAGATGGGCTTCTGCAAGGGCATCGAAAACTACTCGCGCCATTTTTCCGGCCGCGGTCCGGGCGATCCGCCGCCGACGCTGATCGACTACCTGCCCAAGAGCGCGCTGATGTTCATCGACGAGAGCCACGTCACCGTGCCGCAGGTGGGCGCGATGTACAAGGGCGACGCCGCGCGCAAGGCCAACCTGGTGGAATACGGCTTCCGCCTGCCGTCAGCGGCCGACAACCGGCCGCTGAAGTTCCACGAGTTCGAGCAACTGATGCCGCAGACCATCTTCGTCTCGGCCACGCCGGCGGTGTACGAGAAGGACCACGCCGGCCAGGTGGTGGAGCAGGTGGTGAGGCCGACCGGCCTGGTGGACCCGCAGATCGAGATCCGTCCGGTGGCGACCCAGGTGGATGATCTGCTGTCCGAAATCCGCGACCGCATGGAGCGCGGCGAGCGGGTGCTGGTCACCACGCTGACCAAGCGCATGGCCGAGCAACTGGCCGACTACTACACCGAGCACGGCATCAAGGTGCGCTATCTGCACAGCGACATCGACACCGTCGAGCGGGTGGAGATCATCCGCGACCTGCGCCTGGGCATGTTCGACGTGCTGATCGGCATCAACCTGCTGCGCGAGGGTCTGGACATTCCCGAGGTGAGCCTGGTGGCGATCCTGGACGCGGACAAGGAAGGCTTCCTGCGCTCCGAGCGCAGCCTGATCCAGACCATAGGCCGCGCCGCGCGCAACCTGAACGGCCGTGCGCTGCTCTACGCCGACCGTATCACCGATTCGATGAAGAAGGCGATGGACGAGACCGAGCGCCGCCGCGCCAAGCAGATGGCGTTCAACGCCGAGCACGGCATTATCCCCCGCGGTGTGGAGAAGAAGATCAAGGACATCATCGACGGCGTCTACAGCGTCGAAGCCGAGCGCAAGAAGCTGGTGGACGAAGCCAAGGTGGCGATGATGGATGAGAAGACTCTGTCCAAGGAGATCAAACGGCTGGAGAAGGAAATGCTGGAGGCCGCGCGCAATCTGGAGTTCGAACGGGCGGCGCGCATCCGCGACGAATTGAAGCAGTTGAAGGAAAAGGCCTGGCTCAGCGAGTTGTGAGCCGGCTTAGTCCATTCAACCCCGCGTCGGCGACGCGGGGTTTTTTTGCGTCCTTCTGGCGAGCGGGCCGTTCAGGCAGGCTCCAGCAACTCCTGCGGCAGGAAAGCCAGCTCGTCGCGGAAGAAGCTGCGCTCGCCGCGCCGCAGTTGCGGCAGCAACTGTTTCAGGCGCAGCGCGCTGGAGCAGGCCTGCCGGCTGACGCCGCCTTCCCAGGCCTGGAACCATAGCGTTTCCAGCAGCAGATTGGCCAGTTGCAGCGGCGTCAGCGGCAGTCGGCCCTGATCGTGCTCGTCCAGCGTCAGCTCGGCGACGGCGGTCCAGCTGCGGTAGCCCTTGGCGGCGGAAAACGGGCAGGGCGACAGGGCCAGCGCGAGGCGCATCTCCTGCAGCGGGAATGGCCGCGCGGCCTGGAAGCCCGCCAGAGCCGGGCGCTTGGTCCGCTGACAGTCGCCGCGGGCGATGCGCAGCAGGAAGACGACGTTCCACGCCGAGCCGTTGCCGACGCCGAAGCGATCGCAAATCCATTCCGACAGCCCCAGCCAGCGTATCGCCAGCCGCTGCATGTCCGCGACCGGCAGCGCGCGTTGCGGATCGACCAGCGCCTGCTTCCAGAACAGCCACAAGCACCAGCCCAGGTTGGCCGCAACGTGCTGGGCGGCGTCGATGGAGTCCGCCTCGTAAGCGGCTTCCAGCGCGCCGGCCAGGTCCCGCAACGCCGCTTCGGCGCGTTCCGGCGCTTGTCCCGAGATGGCCGCCTGCTTGTGCAACAGCGCGCCCAGGTTCAGGCATTCGAAGCGCACGCGGGGGTTGTAGCGATAGACCGGCTGCAGCTCTCCCGGATTGCGCAGTTGCGCGAGGCAGGCCTCGGCGCCGTCTGGCTCGCCGCGCGCGTAGTGGTCCCAGGCGCGGGCGATGCAGGCCATGGCGGCAAAGGTGGGTTGGGCAGTTTCGAAGCGGCGGCCGTCCAGCACCTGGCCCAGTTTCTTCAGCGCCAGCCGGCTGTCGTCGAACTGCGCGCCGCGGCGCCAGGCCAGGCTTTCCTTGGTCAGGGCCAGCGCCTGCTGGAAATCGTTGTGCGCGGCCAGGCTGGCGGCATGGAAGGAAGCCGCCACCTGCGGGCCCGCCAGCCTGCCCATGCCGTCGCGCTCGTCGCGGATCGCCTGGGTGAGCTGGCTCCAGTAATCCAGGCCGCGGGTCAGCGCCTCCAGTTGCGAAATCGAATCGGGAGCCTCCGCCGCGGCCGGCTCCAGGCCGAGGAATTGTTCCAGCTGCCGGCGGTCTGCCGGCAGTCCGTCCGCCAGAAATTCCAGCCGGGCCATGCCGTCAGAGGCCAGCCAGAAAGGGCCGCGGCTGCGTCCGTCCGGATTGAGCAAGGAGGCGGGTTCGCGCCGCGGCGCGCCCCAGCCGGCCTCCACGCCCCAGGCGGCGAAATCGGCGAAGGCGCGGGAAACCAGCATGCGCGGCGTCCGGCTGGCCGGAAAGCGCTGCCGCAGCGCGGCGACCGCCACCATGCCGTCTTCGTGGGCCGCGGCGTAGTAAAGCCGGACCAGCAGCCACAGCGATTGGAAGCGTACGGGTTTGCCGGCATGGCGGTAGGGCGGGGTGAGTTCGAAATGGATGGCGTCGGCGGTCATTATTTCAGGTTACGGCAGTTACGGACCGCGCGGTTTACCCCGCCGGGCCGGGCTGGCTAGAATCTTGCCAAGATCAAGGTTTGGCAGGAACCGTGATTTTGGAGCGGCAGGCGAGCGGCGAGTTCTCCCAGGAATGGAAATTTGGGAAATCGCCGCCTTTATTTGAAATATAAATGGAAAATAAAATGCACAGAATATTTAAATTTGCCGGCGCGATGCTGGGCCTGGCGCTGGCGGCCGGGGCCTGCGCGGCGCAGGGCAGCCTGAGCCTCAAGCACCTGAAGGGCGGCGTGTACGTGGTGGAAGACGACTATTACGCCAAGGAGAACTCGGCGGTATACGTCGGCGCGGAGCATGTGACCGTGGTGGGCGCCACCTGGACGCCGGACACCGCCCGCGAGCTGGCGCGGCAAATACGCGCGGTCACCGACAAGCCCATCGCCGAGGTGATCAATCCCAACTATCACACCGACCGGGCCGGCGGCAACGCGTACTGGAAGTCGATCGGCGCCCGCATCGTCGCCACCCGGCAGACGGTCGACGAGATGAGCCGCGGCTGGGACGACATCGTCGCTTTTACCCGGCAGGGTTTTCCGGATTACCCGGCGCTGCCCGCCTCAATGCCTGATCGGGTGTTTCCCGGCGATTTCGAATTGCAGGGCGGCAAGGTCAAGGCCTTTCATCTGGGGGCGGCGCATACCCGTGACGGCATTTTCGTCTACTTCCCGGAAGAGAAGGTGCTGTACGGCAACTGCATCCTCAAGCAGGAGCTGGGCAATCTCCATTACGCCGATTTGAACGAGTACCCGAAGACGCTGGACAGGCTCGCGCTCAGCGGGCTGGACATCGATACCGTCATCGCCGGCCACCTGGACGCCCTGCACGGCCCCGAGTTGATCGATCACTACCGCCAGCTGTTGAGGCGTCAGGCTTCGGACGCGGCGGCGCAGGCGCGCTGAGTTCAGCCTTGCCAGGCGGGCCGGCCCTTGACGGCCTCGACGATCCAGTCACCGCGGTGGTCGTAGATCAGGTTGAAGGTGGTATGGCCTTCGCTGGCGTCGCACAGCGCCGCGCCTTGCCTGCTGTTGTCGAAGTCGATGACGGTGCCGGCGTGGCGGCGGCCGACGCCGGCATAGAAGCGCGGCAGCGGCGCGCAATCGATGTGGCTGTCCGGCTGGGCGTCGATGAAGCTGGACAGGACCATGCGGCCGTCGCCGGTGCGCACCGCCTGGCCGACATTGCAGGGCCGCCGTCCTGCGTCGTAGTGGGGAATGCTGATGCGGAACGCCTCCTCGTCCACGCCGGGGTGGTGGCGGGGGGCGCTCAGTTCCGGTTCGGGGCCCAGGCTCATGGTGACCGCGTTGGGGGAGGGCAAGCCTGAGCGCGAGGCGCGCACCGGCTGGCAGGACATGGCCTGGCCGGAGGGAAGGCCGGCGCGCGGCGCCGGATCAAGGCGGGCCTGCGCGGCGGCGAAGCTGGACGACAGCAGCTCCAGGATCAGGATGGAGCCGGTCTCGGAGATAGGCGGCAGCGTCCGGTGGTAAAGGCTGTTGCTGTAGACGGCGCTGTCCGCGCCGGCGTAGCGGGCGGGTTCCTGAAACAGGAAGAAGTCCTGAGCGTGTCGGCTGTTGTTGAGAATATTGATGGTGTAGCGAGCGTTCATGCCCAATGTCCGGGTGTGTGTTTTTCGTTGCCGGGCGGCTGTGGCCGCTGCAGAGGCATCGGCTGTCTACAGCAGCAAGCGTGCCAGTTTGTAAAGTATTGTATTCATTGCGCTTGTCCCGATTCGTTGCCCCGCCTGGTGGACGAATTCGTCCATTTTTCGATTTTTTGATGGATGAATCCGGACGCCATCTCCGCTCGTCTTTCTTGTCATTTTGAAAGTCGTTGGCATAATGCCTTGCCATATTCGGCGCGCCAGCCTGGCGCGTCCTTTGCTCAAGGTCGCCATGGACATTTCCGCGCACGATGTTTCTCCGCTTTCCGTCCCGCCTGGTCCGGCCGAGCGGGCGATAGGCCAGTCGGCGGTTTTCCAGCGTTTGCTGCAACTGGTGCGGCGGGTGGCGCCGACCGACAAGACGGTGTTGATCTGGGGGCCCACGGGCGCGGGCAAGGAGGTCATCGCCCATGAGCTGCACCGCCACAGCCTGGTGGCGGGCCAGCCTTTCATCGATTTGAACTGCGCGGCGATTCCCGAGCACCTGATGGAGGCCGAGCTGTTCGGCCACGCCCGCGGCGCCTTCACCGGCGCGCAAGGCAGCCGCGTCGGCCTGCTGGCCCAGGTGGGCCGGGGCACGCTGTTCCTGGATGAGATCGGCGAGCTGCCGCTGGCCTTGCAGCCCAAGCTGTTGCGGGTGCTGGAAACGCGCAGCTTCCGCCCGCTGGGTTCGGCCGAGCCGCAGCATTTCGCCGGCCGCGTGGTGGCCGCCACCCATCGCGACCTGCAGGCGGCGGTGCGCGATGGCCGTTTTCGCGAGGATCTGTACTACCGCCTGTCGGTGTTCGTGCTCAGCCTGCCGGGGCTGGAGCAGCGCCGCGACGACATCCCTTCTCTGGTCGAACATTTCTCCGCGACGCAGCCGCGCCCGCTGCGCTTCGCTCCCGACGCCGTGTCGCGGCTGCAGAACAGCCGCTGGCCCGGCAACGTGCGCCAGCTGCGCAGCCTGGTGGACAGGCTGGGCGTGTTGTCCGACGGTCCGCTGATCACGGCGGCGGCGCTGGACGAATTCCTCGAGCCGCACGCCCATCCGTGGCAGGCCGACGCGGACGAGTTGGCGGACGCCATGCTGGCCCTGCCGGGCGAGGACAAGCTGGCGGCTGCCGAGACCCTGCTGCTCAATCGGGCGCTGCAGCTGTGCCGGGGCAACAAGGCCGCGGCCGCGCGCATGCTGGGCGTGGGGCGCAAGGTGGTGGAGCGCCGGCTGGGCGCGCGCGAGGACAAGCGCCAGACGCTGCGCCGGCTGCTGGAAGAGGGCGGGAGGCTGCTGGAGGCGGGCGATCTCGAGCAGGCGTCCCGCGTTCTGTCGCGCGGATTGACCTTGCTTGAGGAGGCGGCGCTGCAGCAGGAGGCGAGGGAGGAGCATTTCCACCTGCTGCGCCAATTGGGCATCTGCCACAGCGCGCGGCACGGCTGGTCCAACGGCGAGGCGCTGTCCTGCTACGAGGCGGCGCTGGCTGTGGGCAAGGAATTGGATTGCGAGCCGGAGATCATGTCCATCCTGTTCGGCATCTGGACCAGCCAGCTGATGTCTTTGGAACTGGACCGGGCGCGCGGCACCGCGCAGCAGATGCTGCAGCGCGGCCAGGCGGCCGGCGACGCCAGCGCGCTGGCCGACGCCCATTTCGTGATGGCCAACACCCTGTTCTGGCTAGGCGACCACGCCGAAGTGCTGGCCTGCCTGGAGCGGGGCGGCTTGCTGGGCGGAGGCCCAGGGCGGCGCATGGGCACCCAGGGTTTCGATCTGAGCGGGCTGGTGCTGACCTTCGAGGGGCTGGCGGCCTTCCAACTGGGGCAGTTCGCCCGGGCGCGATGCGCGCTGGAGGCGCTGCTGGCGAGGCGGGCCGGCGAGGAACAGCCCTTCAGCCGCGCCATCGCGCTGCAGGGCGCGGTATGGCTGGCCTGCCTGTTCGAAGACGCGTCGCTGGGCGATCTGGCGGCGCAGATGGAGCAGCTGTCCCGGCAGCACGGCTTCGCCTTCTACCTGGGCGTCGCCCAGTTTTTCCTCGGTTGCGGCCTGGCTAGAGAGGGGCGCGCAGAGGATGCGGAGGCCGCGATGCAAGAGGGCTACCAGGGGCAGATGCTGCGGCATGGCGGCAAGCTGTTCCACTCTTTCTACGCCTGGCGGCGCTGCGAGCTGTTGTTGGCGTCGGGACGGGCGTCCGAGAGCAGGGCGCTGGCCGAGCAGGCGCTGGAGCTGGCGATGGCGCACAAGGAGCGCGCCTATCTGGGCGAGTTGCTGATCGCGCGCGCCAGCGCGCTGAGGGCGCAGGGCGATACCGCCGGCGCCGAGCAAGGCTTGCGCAGCGCATTGACCACCGCGGAAGCCTTGGGCGCGGTGCCGCCCAGAGTGGAGGCCGCGGCCCGGCTGGCGGACCTTTTGGCCGCGTCGGGCAGGGAAGAACAGGCGCGGGAGATGCTGGAAACCACCTTGCGGGCCTGCGATGGCCGCGGGGAGCCGGCCCACCCCGTGCTGCAAAGGGCGCGTCGCCTGCTCGGCGGCTTGCCGGGCGGCCGCGCCGACTACAACGCAACAACAGGTGCAAGCCATGGCTTTTGAACTTTCATCCCGCGATCTGGAACCCTTGCTGCAAGGCGCGTGCTTTTTCGGCAGCGGCGGCGGCGGGACGATGATCTCCGCCCGCCATCTGGCGGCGAATTTCCGCAGCGGCGATTATTACCCGACCGACAAGGTGCGGGTGGTGGACGTGGACGAGGCGACCGACGGCGACTGCGTGATGGTGGCCTATATGGGCGCGCCGGACGCGATCAACCGGGTGCGATGGCCGAACGGGCCGGTGGAGGCCGCGCGCGCCGCGCAGCAACGGCTGGAGTCGCAGGGGCGCAAGCTGGCCTACGTGGCGGCGCCGGAAAGCGGCGCGCTGGGTTTTGTGGTGGCCAGCCTGGTGGCGGCCAAGCTGGGGCTGGCGGTGGTGGACGCCGACGGCGCCGGCCGCGCGGTGCCGTCCTTGCCGATGCTGACCTACGCCGCCGCCGGCGTGCCGCCTACGCCGGCTTTCCTGGCCGGCGAGAGCGGCTTGTGCGTGGAGCTGGGCGTGCGCATGCCGCCGCCGGACGGCAAGCCGCAGGAAGACGTTTCCACCGTGGTGGAGCAGATGCTGCGTCCCATTCTGACCAATCCGCAGTTCGGACAATTCGGTGGCCTGGCAATGTGGATCATGTCGCCGGAACAACTGGACGGCGCGCTGCCGGTGCGCGGCACCCTGAGCCGGGCGCTGAAGCTGGGCCGCGCGCTGCAGGACGATAAGGTGAAGACCGCGGAGGCGATGCTGGACTTCCTGCGCCGCGAGCTCGACATCAAGGGCAAGCTGCTGTTCGGCCCGGCGACGCTGGCGTCGTCCGAGGTGGCCACCGCCGGCGGCTTCGATTTGGGCAAGGTGAGCCTGGAGGACGGCGAGCGCCGTTGCACGGTGCTGTACCAGAACGAATCGCTGCTGGCTTGGGACAGCGCGGTCTTCCATCCGCTGGCGACCGCGCCGGACGCCATCTGCTACTTTGTCGAAGGCGATGGCCAGCATGTGTTCAGCAACGGCGACCTGTCGGGCGATGACCATGGCTTGGACCCGGCCGTGCGCGGCCGGAAGGCGGCGGTGATCGCATTGCCGGCCGCCGCGCCGCTGCGCAAGGGCCTGATCCTGCAAAGCTTCGTCGACGAACTGGCGCAGCTTGGCTACCTGGGGCCGTACGCGCCGGTGGATGCATGCGTGGAGGGCGCGCGATGAGCTTGCGCATCTGCGTGCTGGTGCCGGTGGGCGTCGATACCTTCAACCAGCCGATACTGGAATCCATCCGCCCGGTTATCCCGGCCGATGTCGAGGTGGAGGTGCGCAACCTGCCGCGCGGTACCAGCCATATCCAGGACCGCATCGACTGGCTGGCCAACGGCCTGGCGGTGGTGGAAACGGCGCTGCAGCTGGAGCGCGAGGGTTTCGACGGCATCTGGCTCAGCGACTTCGACATGTGCGGCGTCGAAGCCGCGCGCGAGGCGGTGAACATCCCCATTGTCGGCGGCTTTCCGACTGCGGCATTCAGCGCGCTGCTGCTCAGCCAGCGCTTCTCCATCGTCACCGTGCTGCAGTCGACGATGGCGATGCAGCATGGCCATGTCCAGGCTTACGGCCTGCAGGATTCGTTCAGCTCGATCCGGGCGATAGACTGCCCGGTGGACCAGCTGTCCAATATGGATGTGGTGGTGCCCAAGGTATACGAATGCGCGCTGGAGGCTGTCCGCCGCGACGGCGCGCAGTCCATCCTGCTTGGCTGCACCGGCTTCGTCGGCGTGGCGCGCCGGGTGGAGCAACTGCTGGAGGCGACGCTGGGCTGCTACGTGCCGGTGATCGACCCCAACCAGGCCGGCTTCAGCTTGCTGCTGTCGCTGGCGCGGATGCGGGTGCGCCCCAGCCGGCTGTGCTACGGCAAGGAGTCGCTGCCGGTGATCACCTCGTTGTCGCGGCAGGCTTGACGGCTTGCTGACGAAAAACCCCCGCTGCGGCGGGGGTTTTCTTTCAGGCGCGGGCTTCGGCCAGCTGCCGTTTGCGGAAGCGCTGGGCCAGCATCGCGCACACCATCAGCTGGATCTGGTGGAACAGCATCAAGGGCAGCACGATGGCGCCGATCGCGTGGCCGGCGAACAGCACCTTGGCCATCGGCACGCCGCTGGCCAGGCTCTTCTTCGAGCCGCAGAACAAGATGGTGATCCGGTCTTCGCGGCTGAAGCCCAGCTTGCGGCCGGTCAGCGAGGTGATCGCCAGCAGGAGGCCCAGCAGGATGGCGTTGACCGCCAGCAGGCCAGCCAGCGCCGCTGGCGGCGTCTGTTGCCACAGTCCGCTGATCACCGCCGCGCTGAACGCGGTGTACACCACCATCAGGATCGACCCCTGGTCCACGTATTTCAGCAAGGCCTTGTGCTTGTCCACCCAGCCGCCTATCCAGCGGCGGGCGATCTGGCCGGCGATGAAGGGCAGCAGCAACTGGTAGACGATGTCCAGCGCAGACCCCATGTTCTGCGCCGCGCCGCTGTGGCTGGCCATCAGCCAGCCCACCAGCAGCGGGGTGATGAAGATGCCCAGCAGGTTGGACGCGGTGGCGCTGCAGATGGCGGCCGGCACATTGCCCTGGGCCATCGAGGTGAAGGCGATCGACGACTGCACGGTGGACGGCAGCATGCACAGGTAGAGCACGCCCAGGTACAGCTCCGGCGTCACCAGCGGCGTCAGCACCGGCTTGAGCAGCAGGCCCAGAAGCGGAAACAGCGCGAAAGTGCAGGCGAGCACGGTCAGGTGCAGCCGCCAGTGGCCGGCGCCGGCCACCACCGCTTCGCGCGACAACTTGGCACCGTGCAGGAAGAACAGCAGGCCGATCGCCAGATTGGTAGCCAAGTTGAAGATCTGCGCGGCCTGGCCGGAGCAGGGCAGCAGGCTGGCAAGCGCGACGGTGGTCAGCAATGCGAGGGTGAAGGAATCCAACAGCTTGGGCATGGCATCGGGCATTCGTTGTTTGATCTTGCTATTGAAGCGCGGATTAATTAAGAATACAAATGCATTTATCTGATCAATTAAAAAGATATTTTTATGAATTTCACGCTGAGACAGCTAAGAGCCTTCTGCCGGGTGGCCGAGCATGCCAGTTTCAGCCGGGCCGGCGATGAGCTGGGCCTGACCCAGCCGGCGGTCAGCCGCGCGGTGCGCGAGCTGGAGCAGGCGCTGGAATTGCGCCTGCTGGACCGCACCACCCGCGAAGTGGCGCTGACCGCGGCCGGCGCGCGGCTGCTGACCAAGCTCAGGCGGGCGCTGGAGGAGTTGGACGAGGTGCTGGACGCCGTGCGCAAGGAGAGCGAGCAGGCGCTGGGCAGCGTCCACGTCGCCAGCAGTCCGACGCTGTCTGCCAGCTTGATGCCAGCCATCGTTTCCGCCTGCCGCGAACGCTATCCGCAACTCGGCCTGCTCCTGCATGATCAGGTCCAGCGCCTGAATGTCGCGGCGGTGCGCGGCGGCGAGGTGGATTTTGGTTTGGTGGTGGAGCCGGAGCCCTGCGACGATCTGGAACAAGAAACGGTGCTGATCGACGACTTCTGGCTGGTGTGCCGCGCCGATCACCCGTTGGCCGCCGGGGAGCGGGTGGAGTGGCGGCAACTGGACGGCGAGGCGCTGGTATTGCTGGACGGCAGTTCCGGCAGCCGGCCGCTGATAGACCAGCTGCTGCGCGAGCATGGCCTGGATTGTCCGGTGGCGCAGCAATTGGGCCATTCCCATTCGGTGTTCCGCATGGTGGCCGCAGGCATCGGCGTCAGCGTGTCGCCGGGGCTTGCAATGCCTTTGCCGGAGAACTGTGGCCTGACGGCGCGTCCCTTGTCGCCGCGGGCCAGTCGCCGCATCGTGCTGATCCGCCGGCGCAATCGCACGCTGTCGCCGGCCGCGGAGCGGGTGTGGAAACTGGTGCTGGAAATGCGCGGACAGTTGCAGGCGCTGGCGCAGGGCGCAGGACAGGCGGGACGGCTTTGATCGGAGGGGAGGGGGCGCCCGGACGCCGCCATTGCAGCGGGTCCTGGCGCCTGGAGCTTACTGGGCGGTGTTGGATGCCCAAACCGGGATCTTCGGCTCGTAGATCACCAGGTTGCCGTCATCCTGCATGGTGACGAAACATCCGGGCTTGCCGTTGGTGCCGGATGCCCACAGCGCTTTGCCGTGGAAGTCGTACAGCACAAAGTTGCCATCGGTCTGCATGATGGCGCGCATGGCGTCCTTGCCATTGGTGTTGGAGGCCCACAGCGGATGGTGGTTGGCCATCCGGTACAGCACCAGGTTGCCGTCGCTTTGCAGAATCAGCTGGTAGGCGCCGTTGGTCGACAGCAGGTATTCGTTGATGCCCAGGACCTGATTGGGGAGAAGGGTGCTTGCCATGTTGCCACTCCTTGAAATGAGGTTGTCAGGAAAAGCTGAGGCAGAAAGCGATGTGGATTGCGGTTGGCCAAGTTTTACAATGCCAGCTGCCATCCACATGCTGGTCGCATGGTATTTCCAATCCGGCGGCGGCGCAATATATAAATTCCTGGAATGTAGATATTTGAGCGTGAAATATGGATTTCATGTCTTAAAGTACAGCTTTATTATTTTTCGACTTGATTTTTTAGCATGGTTGTATAGTTTTGAAACGCTTTTCTGAAATGTCGGAATTGCTATCTTGATAATTAGGCGCAGTGTTTTTGTGTAACAATTTCAGGTTGATTCTGAATAATTAAAAATGTGATTGTTCATCGTTCTGATTCAGTTTTCGTTTTTCCGGAATGTATTTCATTGAGTTTCGGAAAGTGGCATGTGCTGGATTTGGAGAGGCTCTGTTGCCCAAATCCGCGCGCTGAAGGCTTGGTAAGCTAGCAGCATGACCAAGCCTGCTTCGAAACAGTATCGACCGCTAACTGGCAAGCCTGCAAGCAAGCCCTGATCCAGCGCGGCTCGCTGTCCATCTGGCTGGATGTGAACATGAAGTGGCAGGCAAGATCGCAAGTAAAGCGAGGTCGGGCGCAGACCTGCAGCGATGCGGCCATTCAGTTCTGCTTGACCGTCAAGGCCTGCTCGGTCTGACGTTGCGACAGACCATCGGTTTCATCCAAAGCCTGTTCAAGCTGGCGGGCCTGGCTGAATGAGCCGATACAAAAGCGGGCAAGACCAATGGCCTTGCCCGTTTCGCTTGCGGCCTGCCGCCGCCGCGATGGCCTTAATAGCCCAGCAACTGCCAAACGCCATCGGTTTCATTGGCGAAAGTGGTGGCAGTTTCCAGCGTGCGGGTCTGGTAGTTGGACGCGCGCGAGGCGATATGTACTTCTACGCGGCCGCTCGGGGTGTTGGCGGTCTTGATGAAGGCCAGGTCATTGTTGGTCAGCAGCTGCCAAGTGCCGTCGTTTTCGTTGCCGAAGGTGGTGGCGGTTTCCAGCGTGCGGGTCTGATAGTTGGACGCGCGCGAGGCAATGTGCACTTCTACGTTGCCGCTCGGGGTGTTGGCGGTCTTGATGAAAGCCAGATCGCCGTTCGCCAGCAACTGCCAGGTGCCGTCGGTTTCGTTGCCGAAGGTGGTGGCGGTTTCCAGCGTGCGGGTCTGATAGTTGGAGGCGCGCGAGGCGATGTGCACTTCAACGCGGCCGCTCAGGGTGTTGGCGGTCTTGATGAAGCCCAGATCGCCATTCGCCAGCAGCTGCCAGGTGCCATCGGTTTCGTTGCCGAAGGTGGTGGCGGTTTCCAGAATGCGGGTCTGGTAGCCGGAGACAAGCGAGGCGATGTGCACTTCCACACGGCCGCTCGGGGTATTGGCGGTCTTGATGAAGCCCAGATCGCCATTCGCCAGCAGCTGCCACGTGCCGTCGATTTCGTTGTTGAAGGTGGTGGCGGTTTCCAGAATGCGGGTCTGGTAATTGGAAGCGCCAGAGGCTAGATGAACTTCAACGTGCGCGCTCGGCGTATTCTCGGTCTTGATAAACGCCAGGATGCTGGAGCTATCTAGGCGCTGCAGCCCACGGCTGGTATCGGCCCCCGCGGTTCCTGCGATAAGCAGCGCAAAGGACAGCAGGAAAAAACGAGCATATTTCGCAATCATTCAATATCTCCTTAAGAAAATCATCCATGCAATGAGTATCAATGTTCATCCGTTCACTTGCGCGTTCCCGCTTTGACTCGATTCACCCAGGCTGGCATGTGTTTAGGTTATCATCGCCGCAAGAGTAAAATTACAATAGCATATTAAAAGACTCTAACTATGAATTATTTATTCCGATTGGCTTTGTTGCACAAGCCAGTTAAAGGCTGAACTACCGCAATGCACGGACGGACATATTTCATGCGTACCGTTTTCGGCCTACCCGGATCCGTAAGGCGATTCAGAATCGCTGCATAGATTTGAAGCTCTGCCACTTGCCGGTCAAAGTCACATGGCTTAGCCGCAAACCAAAGAAGCACTTAATGGTGAGATGGAAATGAATTGAGGCATCAGAGAAAGTTGGCTGGCATCCCCGCTTGCCAGTGGCTGGAGTCAGTCAGTTCATCCCCTTGTCGAGCCCGTGGAGTAGCTGCCCTCGCTGCTTGAGGAATTGATTGTAGGACTGCCAGTTGGTGGTCTGGCAATTGGGATGGGGACTTGCTCATGCCGTCATTCTACAAAACACGAAGAGGTGCTGATTTGTGCAACAAAGCCGATCTAGTCACAAAAATGGCGTAGATTTTTGTGTTGTGATTTTAATTTTAACTGATTGAGTTTTCATGAAATAAATAGGTGCATCATTGCGATGTGCCGATATTTTTTGCCGATGAGACGCATGTGACATCTATATAGATATTCAGACGAGTATCAATCTGGGGTTAATATCGGTGAGAATGGGTGGTTTAAAAGCGAATTTCATGTCAACATTCGCTACTAAGTTATTGATTTGTATGTGCTGGAGTGTGCTGATATGAGTCTGGCTAGGGGTGGATTTTTCGACTGATTTTGTCGGTAGGTATATGATTATTATGAGCAAAACATCAATTCTATTTGTCTGTCATGGCAATATCTGTCGATCTCCAACTGCTGAAGGTGTGATGCGGAAGCGGCTAGCCGGGATGGGGTGGGCGGATCGGGTCCGGCTGGACTCGGCCGGCACCCATGGTTATCACATCGGGGAAGCGCCGGACGCGCGCAGCATGCGCGCTGCCGCCAGGCGGGGCTACGATCTTTCCGCGCAGCGGGCCCGCCAAGTGGCTGATGAAGATTTCTCTGATTTCGATCTGATCCTGGCCGCGGATCGCCATAATCTGGACGACCTGCGCCGGCGTTGTCCCGAGGGGCTGAGCGATCGCCTGCATCTGATGCTGGAGCCGTTGGGGCAAGATCGGGAGGTGCCGGATCCGTATTACGGCGGCGATCGGGGCTTCGAGCAGGTGCTGGACCTGCTGGAGGCCGCCTGCGACGCCTGGCTGGCCAGGATAGAAGCCGGATTGCGCTGAACGCCTGACCGGAGGCGGCGCTCCTGCTAAGCTATTTGAAACAACCCAGTCACGCCTGGGCGGGCCGAAGCCGACGGCCGCGCGGGCGAACTCTGTCTGCAAGGTAAAAACATGGCCTTGACTTCGCGAGAGCGAGCGAACAAGACTCCTTTGGAAATCGTCCCCAGCCACAGCGCGGACGTGATTCTGCCGCGCCAGCCGACCAAGACGCCGCTGGCCAGCCAGACCGTCATCGTCATCGGCTCCTCCACTGGCGGCACCGAGGCATTGCGCGCACTGCTGACCACGCTGCCCGCCAATATGCCGCCGATTCTGATCGCCCAGCACATGCCGGAAATGTTCACCCATTCGTTCGCGCAGCGGCTGGACTCGCTGTGCCGCTTGCGGGTGAAGGAGGCGGAGGACAATGAAAGGCTGCAGCCCGGCACCGTCTACATCGCGCCCGGCCATTCCCATTTGTTGATCAAGAGCGCGCCGACGATAGGCTACAGCACCTCGTTGAACAACGGCCCTGCGGTGAACCGCCATCGGCCGTCGGTGGATGTGCTGTTCCGCTCCGCCGCCAATCTGGTCGGCAAGAACAGCATAGGCGTCATCCTGACCGGCATGGGGCGTGACGGCGCCAACGGCATGCTGGAGATGCGGCAGGCCGGTGCCTGGAACATCGCTCAGGACGAGGCGAGCTGCGTGGTGTTCGGCATGCCCAAGGAGGCGATCGCCGTCGGCGCCACCCACGAGGTGTTGGCGCTCGGCAGCATCGCCCAGCGGCTGGTCATGCTGGCTCACCAGCGCCAGCCATCGGTATAACCATAATAAGAAGCATTGGATTCCATGAAGTATCTTCCGATTCTGGTGGTCGAAGACGACGCGGATTTGCGCGAGGCCATCATCGATACGCTGTCGCTGGCCGGTTATCCGACGCTGGAGGCCGCCGACGGCGGCTCCGCCCTGCAGAAACTGGCCAAGGAGCCGGTGGGGCTGATCATTTCCGACGCGCAGATGGCGCCGATGGACGGCTACGATTTGTTCGAGGAGGCGAAGAAGCGCTATCCCGGCGTGCCTTTCATCCTGATGACGGCTTATGGCGTGATCGAGCGCGCGATCGAGCTGTTGCGGGCCGGCGCCGCCCATTATCTGCTTAAGCCCTTCGAGCCGCAGAGCCTGCTCGCCGAGGTGGCGAAGCATCTGCTGGCGATGCCGGGCGACGACGGCGGCGAAGTGGTGGCGGAGTCCGCCGCGATGCGCCAGTTGTTCGCGCTGGCGGGCAGAGTGGCGCAGAGCGACGCCAGCGTGATGATTTCAGGCCCCAGCGGCAGCGGCAAGGAAGTGCTGGCGCGCTACATCCATCGCCATTCCCGGCGCGGCGCGGGGCCTTTCGTCGCCGTCAACTGCGCGGCGATCCCGGACAATCTGCTGGAGTCCACGCTGTTCGGCCATGAGCGCGGCGCCTTCACCGGAGCGGCGCAGGCGTTGCCCGGCAAGTTCGAGCAGGCTCAGGCGGGCACCATTCTGCTGGATGAAGTCACCGAGATGCCGCTGCCGCTGCAGGCCAAGCTGCTGCGGGTGCTGCAAGAGCGCGAAGTGGAGCGGATAGGCAGCACCCGGGCCATCAAGCTGGACATCCGCGTGCTGGCCACGTCCAACCGCGATTTGCAGGCGGCGGTGGAGGCGGGAAATTTCAGGGAAGACCTGTATTTCCGTCTGAATGTTTTTCCTTTGCGGATACCCGCGCTGGCCGAGCGCCAGGATGATATCCTGCCATTGGCACGATTCCTGCTTAAAAAACATGCGGAGGCCGCCGGGCGGGCGTCTTTGGTATTTTCCAGGGATGCGGAACGTCATTTGACGGCCTATAGTTGGGAGGGTAACATCCGCGAACTGGATAATGTCGTGCAGCGGGCGGTCATTCTTGCCGCCGGGGCGGAAATTCTTGCCGCCGACCTGATGCTGGGCGATATTGCAGGCGTGGGGCAGTTTACCCGAGCGGAGTCCGAATCGGACAGTTCGGTGTCGGGTGAAACCGACATGAAAACCCTTGAGAAACGCCATATTCTGGAAACATTGGCGGCGGTCGGCGGCGTGAAGAAGCTGGCTGCGGAGAAACTGGGCATCAGCGAGCGCACTTTGCGCTATAAATTGCAGCGTTACCGTGATGAAGACGCTGAGGATGCCGGTGGAGATGTTCCGGAGGGAAATGGCACGGAGTAGCCATGTCAGTCAATAATATCGACCAGTTGCTGGGCGAGCTGAAAAGCGCGGCGGCGCTGGCTTCAGGCAAACAGCCGCAGGCGACTCAGCAGACGCCGCAGGTCGACTTTTCCGACGTGCTCAAATCAACGATAGAGCAGGTCAATTCGGCGCAGCAGACATCGGAGGAGATGCAAAAGCAGTTTCAGCTGGGCGACAACAAGGAGGTCAATCTGCAGGACGTGATGGTGTCGCTGCAGAAAGCCAGCCTGTCGTTCCAGACGATGGTTCAGGCGCGAAACAAGCTGGTCAGCGCCTATCAGGAAATCATGAATACTCAAGTCTAGCGCTGCCTTGCCACGGCCTGGCGGCGGTGGACCTAAACCATAAACCACCGTATGGCTGATCTGGCAGAAGAAAACGCTACTCCAGTTTGGCGCGCGCGACTGAATGAAGCGGGTGATCGCTTCAAGGCGCTGCCGAATAACCGAAAAATCCTGTTTCTTACGGCGCTGGCCGCGATTTTCGCCGTCGTCGTCGGCGCGGTGATCCTCAACCGCACGCCTTCCTACAAGATACTGTTCTCCAATCTGGCCGATCGCGATGGCGGCCAGGTCACGGCCGCGCTGCAGCAGATGAACATCCCCTATCAGCTGGGCGAGGGGGGCGTGGTTTCCGTGCCGGCGGACAAGGTTTACGATGTCCGGTTGAAGCTGGCGGCCCAGGGCTTGCCCAAGGCCAGCGGCGTCGGCTTCGAGCTGATGGACAATCAGAAGTTCGGCATCAGCCAGTTTGCCGAGCAGGTCAATTACCAGCGTTCCATCGAGGGCGAGCTCGCCCGCACCATCGAGGCCGTTTCCTCGGTGCAGAGCGCCCGCGTCCACATCGCCACCCCCAAGCAGAGCGTGTTTGTCCGCGAGCAGCAATCGCCCACCGCCTCGGTGATGCTGCAGCTGTATCCGGGGCGGATGCTTGACGGCGGCCAGGTGGCGGGCATTCTGCACCTGGTGTCCAGTTCGGTGCCGAACCTGCCGCTGAAGAACGTCACCATCGTCGATCAGGACGGCAATCTGCTGTCCAAGCAAACCGGGCCCGACGACAATTCGGGCCTGGATCAGCGCCAGCTGGGTTTCGTGCGCCAGATCGAGGAAGGTTACGTCAAGCGGATCGAAGACATCCTGGAGCCCATCTTCGGCCACGGCAACGCCCGCGCCCAGGTGACGGCCAACGTCGACTTTTCCGAAACCGAGCAGACCTCGGAGACCTACCGGCCCAACTCCAATCCCAACCCTTCGGCCACCCGCAGCCAGCAGATCAGCGAGAAACTGGTCAATGGTTCGGCGAACCCCACCGGCGTTCCGGGCGCCTTGTCCAACCAGCCGCCGTCCGCGGCGTCGGCGCCGATCACGCTGCCGCCGGGAGCCGCGCCGGGAACCGCCAATCTGTCCGGCTTGGGCGTCAGCGCCAGCGGCACGCTGCAGCGCGACATCACCACCAATTACGAAGTCGACAAGACCATACAGCACACCAAGGTGCCCACCGGCGTGGTCAAGCGCCTGTCGGCCGCCGTGGTGGTCAATTACCGCCGGATGCCGGACAAGAGCGGCGAGATGAAGCCGACGCCGCTGACGCCGCAGGAAGTGCAGCAGATCAACAATCTGGTGAAGGAGGCGATGGGTTACAACACCGGACGCGGCGACACGCTGAACGTGGTCAACGCCGCCTTCGCTGACAATGCCCAGCCCGTCACCATGCAGGAGCGGGTGATCGACTACGTCAGCGGCAACGGCACCAGCCTGATCAAGTACGGCCTGCTGGCGATCGCGGTGCTGTACTTGCTGTTCGGCGTGGTGCGTCCCGTCATGCGCGATCTGGTCAGGCCGCCGGCGCCTGCGGGCGGCGCGGAGGGCGAGGCGGGCGCCGCCGGCGCTGTGGGCACCGGGGGACGTTTGCTGGGCGTGGCCGGAGAAGAAGGCGAGCCCGGCGCCGCGATGGCCGGCGCCGGCGAAGACCCGCGCGAAGCGCAGAAGCGCCAATACAGCAGCAATCTGGAAGCCGTGCGCGAGCTGGTGAAGTCTGATCCGCGCATGGCCGCCCAGGTCATCAAGGAATGGATAAGCGCCGATGAGTGATAACGGAATACGCAAAAGCGCCGTGCTGCTGTTCAGTCTCGGCCAGAACGAGGCGGTCGAGGTGTTCAAGTATCTCGGCCCCAAGGAAGTGCAGAAGATTTCCCTGGCGATGGCGGCGATCAACAACCTCAGCTACGAGCAGATCGACGAGGTGGTGGCTGAATTCCGCAAGGAGTGCGACGCGCGCGCCAGCATCGGCGCGTCCGACGAATATCTGCGCAACGTGCTGATCGAGGCGCTGGGGCCGGACAAGGCCGCCAACCTGCTGGACAAGATCATGCAGGGCAACGATCACAGCGGCATCGAGAGCCTGAAGTGGATGGACCCGTCGTCCGCCGCCGATCTGATCCGCCACGAGCACCCGCAGATCATCGCCACCATCCTGGTGCACCTGGAGCCGGATCTGTCCAGCTCCATCCTGGCCTTCTTCCCGGAGCGGATGCGCAACGAGGTGCTGATCCGGACTGCGACGCTGGAAGGCGTGCAGCCGCAGGCTCTGCGCGAACTCAACGACGTGCTGACGCAACTGCTGTCGGGTTCCGACCGCATCAAGAAAAGCGCGTCCGGCGGCGTCAGCCTCACCGCGGAAATCCTCAACTTCATGGGCGGCAACGTCGAGGCGTCGGCGCTCAGCTTCATCCGCGAGTACGATCCCGAGCTGGCCCAGCGCATCCAGGACAAGATGTTCGTGTTCGAGAACCTGCTGGACATCGACGACCGCTCGATCCAGACGATTCTGCGCGAAGTTCAGTCCGACTCTCTGGTGATCGCGCTGAAAGGCACCAGCACCGATCTCAAGGAAAAGATCTTCCGCAACATGTCCCAGCGCGCGGCGGAAATGCTGCGCGACGATCTGGAGTCCAAAGGACCGGTCAAGCTTTCCGAAGTGGAGGCCGAGCAGAAGGAAATCCTCAAGGTGGTGCGCAAGCTCGCCGACGACGGCCAGATCGTGCTAGGCAGCAAGGGCGGCGATGAAGGCCTCATCGAGTAACGGACCCATCATTTCCGGCGAGGACTTGGAGAGCTGGAGCAGTTGGAGCCCGGCATCGCTGGATGGCTTCACCCAGGCGCTGTCCCCGGCCCAATTGGTGGCGATGGCGCAGATGCGCCGCCCGGGCGCCAGCCTGGCCGAGCGCATCTCAGCCTCCGAATCCGAACCATCTGCGCCGATTCCGCTGGCGGAAGCCGAAGCGTTGGCCGAGCAGGCCGAGGCTGAAACCGAGGAAGCCGAGCCGGAAGCGCCGGCATTGGGCTACCCCACCGCCGCCGAGCTGGAGGCCATCCATCAGGAAGCCTGGCAGACGGGCCATGACGCCGGCCTGGAGGCGGGACGGACGGAAGGGTTCGAGCAGGGCTTGCAGGCTGGGCGGGAGCAGGGTGAGGCGGATGCGCGCGCCGAGCACTTGCCCAGGCTGGAGCAGGCTTGGCAGGCGTTGAGCGAGATGGGCGCGAGCTTTTCCGGCGAACTGGCCCAGATGGAGCAGGCGCTTTCCCAGGATGTGCTGCGTCTTGCCTGGGGGCTGGCCCAGAAGCTGGTGCAGCAGAAGATAGATCAGGACGAGCAGGTTTTGCTGCCGCTGTTGCAGGCGGCGCTGGCGGAGCTACCGTCCACGCTGGCCAGCGCCCGTTTGCGCGTCAACCCGGCAGATTTGGCCGCCGCGCGCGAATTCCTGCGGCAGGAAACGCCGGAGACGGCGTGGCAGTGGGTCGAGGATCCGCAGATGCGTCGAGGGGGCTGCGTGATCGACGCCAGTTCTGTGCGGCTGGATATGGCGCTGGAGACCAGGCTGGCGGCGCTGAGCCGGGCGCTGGGGCTGGAGGATGGAGATGAGCGACAGCCTGATTGAGCGCCAGCGCGACTGGCTGGCGTCCTGCGGCGCGGCGGCTGAGACAGCCAAGCTGTGGCAGCCTTGCGGCCGGCTGGTCCGCGTCACCGGGATGGTGATGGAGGCGGTGGGCATCAAGCTGCCGGTAGGCGGCGCCTGCCGCGTGGCATTGGCGGACGACCATTCGGTGGAAGCCGAGGTGGTGGGCTTCTCCGGCGACAAAGTGTTCCTGATGCCGCTCTCCAATGTTCATGGCTTGCTGCCCGGCACGCCGGTATTTCCCTTGCCGTCTTTCAATCCTCCGCGCTATGGCCATGATGGCGGCGCGGCGCCGGCCGCCAATGGCGCGGTGGGCCGCCAGGTGCCGGTGGGCGCCAGCCTGCTCGGCAGAGTGCTGGATTCGTTGGGGCGGCCGCTGGACGGCCTGGGTCCCATCCATCCCGAGGCCTGGTTTCCCTTGTACAGCCAGCCGATGAACCCCTTGCACCGCACGCCGGTGCACGATGTGCTGGATGTGGGCGTGCGCGCGATCAATGGCTTGCTGACGGTTGGGCGCGGCCAGCGCCTGGGCCTGTTCGCCGGTTCCGGCGTCGGCAAGTCGGTGCTGCTGGGCATGATGGCGCGCTTCACCAAGGCCGACGTGGTGGTGGTGGGGCTGATCGGCGAACGGGGCCGGGAAGTGAAGGACTTCATCGAGAACATTCTGGGCGAGGAGGGGCGCGCCCGTTCCGTGGTGGTGGCCGCGCCCGCCGACATGCCGCCGCTGATGCGGCTGCACGGCGCCGCTTACGCCACCGCGCTGGCCGAGTATTTTCGCGCCCAGGGGCTGGATGTGCTGCTGCTGATGGACTCGGTCACGCGTTACGCGATGGCGCAGCGCGAGATCGCGCTGGCCATCGGCGAGCCGCCGGTGACCAAGGGCTACCCGCCGTCGGTGTTCGCGCGGCTGCCGCAGCTGATCGAGCGCGCCGGCAACGGCGAGGAGGGGGGCGGCTCCATCACCGGCTTCTACACCGTTTTGTCCGAAGGCGACGATCAGCAGGATCCGATCGCCGACTCGGCCCGCGCCATTCTGGACGGCCACTTCGTGTTGTCCCGCGATCTGGCCGAGGCAGGTCACTATCCGGCGATAGACATCGAGCAGTCGATCAGTCGGGTGATGGTGGACGTGGTGCCGCAGCAGCAGATGGAGCTGGCCCGCCATTTCAAGCAGCTGTATTCCCGTTATCAGCGCAATCGCGACCTGATCAGCGTCGGCGCCTACGTCTCAGGCTCCGATCCGGTGCTGGATGACGCCATGCGCCGCCAGCTGCCCATGGTCAGCTTCCTGATGCAGCCTATGCACGAGTCGCACGATTACGCCTCCTGCTGCCAGCAGCTGGCCGGCGTGATGGCCTGAGCCTGACTCATGGCGACCAGCAAGTACGAGCTGCTGATTCATCTCGCCGACGAGCGCCAGCAGGCGGCGGCGGAGAGGATGGGCATGGCGCAGAACCGCTTGGCGGAATCCCGCTCGCGTCTGGATCAACTGCACGCTTTTCGCGAGGAGTACAGGCAGCGGCTGGTGAGCGGCGGCGGGCAGGGCATCTCCATCATCCAGTACCAGGACTTCCGCCGCTTTCTGTCCCGGCTGGACGATGCGATGGTCCAGCAGCAGCAGGATGTCGACCGCTGCGCGCAGCGCTTCGTGATGGAGCGCCAGGCCTGGCAGATGGAATACAAGAAGTTCAAGGCCTACGAGAAGCTGTTGCAGCGGGAGCGGGAGCGGGAGGCGCAGAAAGAGGCCAGGCTTCAGCAAAAGCAGACGGATGAATTCGCCACCCGCCAATTCTGGGATCGCTCCCGCGGCCACGACTCCTGACTTGGCACGCTCCTTGCTTTAATTTGTCTCGTTCTACTCAGTCGAGACATCGTCATGACCATCATTGTGAATACACCGGCGACCAAGGCCGGCCCGGCTGCCGCCACCGGCGCCGCGGGCGCGGCGGGTTCGGCTGCCAATGCCGCGGGCGGCGGCGCGGCAGGGGATTTGTTCGCCAGTTTGCTGGGCATCCAGATGGGCATGATCGGCGCGACGCTGCCGGGAGCTACGGACGGCAGCGTTTCCCACGAGGATAAGCCTGCCGACGACAAGTCCGCGGCCAAGAGCGATGATGGCGACGCCAGCCTGCAGGCCGCATTGGCGATGCCGATGCTGACGGCGCTGCAGGTTCAGCCGCAGCAGGCCGAAGTCAAGGCTCCGCCCCAGGACCTGCTTGCCCAGCAAGCGACGGCCAAGCTCGATCCAGCGCTGTTGTTGTCGACGGCCAAGCAAGACTTCAACTGGAAAGAGGGTCAGCAAAAATTGCCGGACCCGGATGCCTCGGCCGCGCAATTCTTGCCGCTGCAGCAATTGCAGCAGCAAGCGCAGCCTCAGCAATCCACCCATGTCCAAGCGGCCAACGCCAACATGCCGCAGCTGACCTTGCCGCAAACGCTGACCGACCCGAACTGGGGCAAGGCGCTGGGAGAGCAAGTGATGAGCATGGTCAGTCTGAAAATGGACAAGGCCCAGATCCAGCTGAATCCGCCGCAGTTGGGGCCGATCGAGGTGACGTTGAAGATGAATGGCACCGACCAGGCTCAGGTATTGTTCACGGCGGCGGTGCCGGCGACCCGCGAAGCGCTGGAAAGCAATATGCACCGCCTGAGTTCCATGCTCTCTTCCAACGGCATCCAACTGACCGATTCCCAGGTTTCCAGCGGCAATTCCGGCCAGCAGCACCAAGCTTACCAACAGAAGAAAGGGCATTCCCAGCCCATCGTCGGAGAGACCGAAGGCGTGGATGCGTTGAGCGTGATCAAGACCGCGCGCGGCATACTCAGCATCTTTGCTTGACCCGATTTGAGATTGACACTGTTCAGCAGGCCGAGAAAACAGGAAAATATGGCCGGGAAATCGTTTAAGATTTCACTAGGAACTCCATAAAGAACAGGTCATAACTTATGTCGGATGATAAAAAGGCGGACAAGGCGGAAAAAAAGGCGGGAGGAGGCGGCAACAAGCTGATGCTGATCGTCATCATTCTGCTGATTCTGGTGCTGGGCGCCGTGGGGGCCTTGGCTGCCTATATGTTCACCAATATGAACAAGCCGGCGGGGGCTCAGGCCGAGCAGGTTCATGAAAAGCCGAAGAAAAAACACGATGGGCCGCCGATCTTCGAAAAGATGGATACCTTCGTGGTCAACCTGGCCGGCAATGACGGCAGTTTGCTGCAGATCGACATGCAGGCCGAGCTTGGCGACGAGGAGGCCAAGAAGAAGTTCACCGATTACGCGCCCAAGGTCCGCAGCGCCGTGATCCTGCTGCTGTCGTCCAAGACCGCGGCCGAGGTCAGCACCGCCGAAGGCAAGGTCAAGCTGAAGGCGCAGGTCAAACAGATCATCAACGAGGCGATGGACGCGGGCGAGGAGCCCGTGGTCGACAGCGTCCTCTTCACTTCCTTCATCATCCAGAAGCAGTAGGCGCGCCATGGGCGACGATATTCTGTCCCAGGAAGAGGTAGACGCCCTACTGCGGGGCGTCTCCGGCGAGGACGAAGACGAGGAAGGCGGGCAGGATGGCCAGGGTGTCCGAGGCTATGACATCGGCCGGCAGGAGCGCATCGTACGCGGCCGGATGCCGACGCTGGAAATCATCAACGAACGCTTCGCGCGCAATTTGCGCATCGGCCTGTTCAACTTTCTGAGGCGCAACGCGGAAATCTCGGTTGGTCCGGTGCGGGTGCAGAAGTACAGCGAATTCATCCGCAATCTGGTGGTGCCGACGAACCTGAACCTCGTCCACGTCAAACCGATGCGTGGAACCGGCTTGCTGATCTTCGATCCCGACCTGGTGTTCCTGATCGTCGACAATCTGTTCGGCAGCGATGGCCGCTATCACGTGCGGGTGGAGGGCCGGGATTTCACCCCGACCGAGCAGCGCATCATCCATCGCCTGCTGGAAGTGGTGTTCGCCGAATGCCAGAAAGCCTGGGAGCCGGTTTATCCGATCGAATTCGTCTACCTGCGCTCGGAAATGAACACCCAGTTCGCCAACATCGCCACGCCCACCGAAGTGGTGGTGGCGATGACATTCCATATCGAATTGGGCGCGGGCGGCGGCGACTTCCACATCTGCCTGCCGTACTCTATGGTGGAGCCGATCCGCGACTTGCTGTCCAGCACGATGCAGGCCGACCGCACCGAGGTGGACAACCGCTGGGTCAATCTGATGACCCACCAGGTGCAGGCGGCCGAGGTGGAGCTGGTGGCCAGCCTGGCGCATGCCAAGGTGACGCTGGGGCAGATACTGAATCTGAAGAACGGCGATGTGGTGATGATAGAAATACCGGAGCGGGTGGAGGCCGACGTGTCCGGCATCCCGGTGTTCGAGGCAAGCTACGGCACCGTGCAGGGCCGATACGCGCTGAAGGTGGAAAAGATACTGGCGGGGACCAACGAGTTCCTGGAGTCCCCCGGAGAGCATGAGCAATGAGCGAAGAAGAATTGCAGGGCGGCGCGGCCGGCGCCGAAGAGGAAGTGTCGATGGACGACTGGGCCGCCGCGATGGCGGAGCAGGAGACCGTCGAGAGCGCGCCGCCGGCGGAGGCCGAGGCGGTGCCGGCCCAGGGCCTGTTCCAGGAAATCGGCGCTGGGGTCGTGGCTGGCGGTCCGCCCAATCTGGACATGATTCTGGACATCCCGGTCCAACTGACGGTTGAGCTGGGGCGCACCAAGATCGCGATCCGCAACCTGCTGCAACTGGCGCAGGGCTCGGTGGTGGAGCTGGACGGCATGGCCGGCGAACCGATGGACGTGCTGGTCAACGGCTGCCTGATCGCCCAGGGCGAAGTGGTGGTGGTCAACGACAAGTTCGGCATTCGCCTGACCGACATCATCACTCCGGCGGAACGCATACGGCGACTGCAGAAATAATGGATATGGGCAAACTCGTGAAAGTGCGCCTGGCGCTGCGAGGCGCACTTTGCTTTGCGGCGTCTTCGCCGCTGTGGGCGGCGACGGCCGCCGTTCCCACGCCGGTGGCTGCGCCGTCGCCGTTCGCCAGCCTGGTGCAGGTGATCCTGGGTCTGGCGGTGGTGCTGGGCGCCATCATCGGCGTGGCTTGGCTGTTCAAGCGCTTGTCAGGCGGCGCGTTGGGCGGGGCGGGCCGCGTCCGCGTCGTCGGCGGCGCCATGGTCGGTCAGAAGGAGCGGGTGGTGATCGTCGAGCTGGAGGGCGAGTGGCTGGTGCTGGGCGTGACGCCGCAGCAGGTCAATCTGCTCAACAAGATGCCGCGGCCGGAGGGCGCGGAGCCGGAGCGGGCCGAGCCGGCCGAGCCGTTCGCTCGCTGGCTGAAGGCCGCTTTGGACAAGAGCCGCGAGGCGCAGCGGCGGCGGCAGGACAAATGATGAAGAAAAAGATCGTGATCGCTCTGCTGTCCGGCGGAGCGTTGCTGGTGCCGTTGCTGGCGGACGCGGCGGCGGGGCTGCCGCTGATGACCAGCACGCCGGCGGCGGGCGGCGGGCAGAACTACTCGCTCAGCCTGCAGATGCTGCTGTTCATGACGGCGCTGACCTTCATCCCGGCGATGCTGCTGATGATGACGGCCTTCACCCGCATCGTGATCGTGCTGTCCCTGCTTAGGCAGGCGCTGGGCACCACCCAGTCGCCGCCCAACCAGGTGATCGTCGGTCTGGCGCTGTTTTTGACGCTGTTCGTGATGGGGCCAACCCTCGACCAGGTTTACGCCAAGGCCTGGGTGCCGTTCTCCGACGACAAGATCAGCTTCAGCCAGGCGCTGGACGAGGGGAGCAAGCCGATGAAGGTCTTCATGCTGCGCCAGACGCGGGAAAAGGATCTGGCTTTTTTCATCGAGATTTCCCAGTCGCCCAAGCCGCAGAGCAAGGAAGACGTGTCGATGAAGACGCTGATTCCGGCATTTGCCATCAGCGAACTGAAAACCGCGTTCCAGATCGGCTTCATGATCTTCATTCCCTTCATGATCATCGACCTCGTCGTCGCCAGCATCCTGATGGCGATGGGCATGATGATGGTGTCGCCGGTCACCATCTCCTTGCCGTTCAAGATGATGCTGTTCGTGCTGGTGGACGGCTGGACGCTGCTGATGGGCTCGTTGGTGCAGAGTTTCTACACGGGATGACGGCGATGCGGCTGGAGTGTTTGTCGCCGGCGGATCTGCCTGCTTGTCATGCCCTGTTCCGGGCCAGCGTGCATGCGCTGGCCGGCGGCGTTTATACCGGCGAACAATGCCTGGCGTGGGCGCCGGAGCGGATGTGGGACGATGAGATCGAGGCGGTTTGGCGCGCCAGGCTGGAAGGCGCCTGGTCTTGCAAGGCGGTGGCCGATGACGGCCGGCTGGCCGGCTTCGCCTGGTTGAAGCGCGACGGCGAATTCGACATGCTGTATGTCGCGCCTTGGGCCGGCAGGCAGGGTTTGGGCGGGAGAATGGCCGCCGAGCTTGAACGCCGCGCCGCAGAGGCCGGCGTGACGGCCCTCCATGCCTGGGCCAGCCACGCGTCGCGCCCGGTGTTCGAGCGTGCCGGCTACCGGCTGGCGCGCGCCAACCGCGTCGTCCGCGATGGCGTGGAAATCGATAACTGGCTGCTGGCCAAGGGCGGCTGGCGGGAGGAGGGGGCATGAGTCCGGAACTGATCATCAGCATCGTGCAGAACGCGCTGTACATCCTGATCATCGTGTCGGCGCCGGTGCTGCTGACATCGCTGCTGGTGGGCCTGCTGATCAGCATCCTGCAGGCCGCCACGCAGATCAATGAAATGACGCTGACCTTCATCCCCAAGCTGCTGGCGATGTTCCTGGTGCTGGTGCTGGCCGGTCCGTGGATGCTGAACACCCTGATTGAATACACAACCAGGTTGTTCCAGAGCATACCTAGCGTGATCGGCTGATGCTGGCGATCAGCGATATCCAGATCAATGCCTGGGTCGGCGTCTTCGCCTGGCCGTTCGCGCGCATCGTCGGCTTGTTCCTGACGGAACCCATCTTCGCCTACCGCGGCGTGCCGCGCAGCTTCAAGGTTGGGTTCGCGCTGATCCTGACCGTGATCCTGTCGCCGCTGTTGCCGCCGCTGCCCGCTGTGCCGCTGGTATCGGCCGAAGGCATCGCCATCCTTGTGCAACAACTGCTGATCGGCCTGTCCATGGGCTTCGTGATGCGCATCGTGATCAGCGCGGTGGAGCTGACCGGCTTCATCATCGGCGCGCAGACCGGCCTGGGCTTCGCGATGTTCTATGACCCGGTCCATGCCGCCCAGGTGCCGGTGCTGTCGCAGATGCTATCCTTGCTCACCTTCTTCCTTTTCCTCGCCTTCGACGGTCACCACGTGGTGCTGAGCGCGCTGGTGCACAGTTTCCAGGTGCTGCCGATTGGCATGGCCATGCCGGCGCAGGGCATCAAGGCGCTGGTCTTGTGGGGGGGGCATCTGGTCGAGTGGGGGGTGTGGCTGGCGATGCCCATCATCGGCGCGCTGCTGATCACCAACCTGGCCATCGGCGTGATGACGCGGGCGGCTCCCCAGTTCAACATCTTCTCTTTCGGCTTTCCGCTGACCATCATGATAGGTTTCTGCACGCTGTACATGACGCTGCCGATGATGATCCCGGTGATAGAGCGCATGTACCAGATCGGCTTTGACATGATGTTGCGGATGCTGCAGGCCAAGTAGCCGGGCGCGTCTCGTAAAGCCGGACGGCTTTCTGCTAGAATACCGCCAATTTTGATTGACGCTCCGGCGCGCCGCCGGGGCCAGACAACGCACAGAGGCAAATATGGCAGGTCACAGCAAATGGGCTAACATCCAGCACCGCAAGGGTCGCCAGGATGCCAAACGTGGCAAGATCTTCACCCGCCTGATCAAGGAAATCACCGTCGCGGCCAAGATGGGCGGAGGCGACGTCAACATGAACCCGCGCCTGCGCCTGGCGGTGGACAAGGCCAAGGCCGAGTCCATGCCCAAGGACAATATCGAGAACGCGATCAAGCGCGGCACCGGCCAGCTGGACGGCGTCGATTACGTCGAGTGCCGCTACGAAGGCTACGGCATCGGCGGCGCGGCGGTGATGGTGGACTGCCTGACCGACAACAAGACCCGCACCGTGGCCGATGTGCGCCACGCCTTCTCCAAGTACGGCGGCAATATGGGCACCGACGGCTGCGTGTCCTTCCAGTTCAAGCATTGCGGCTACCTGGTGTTCGCGCCGGGCGTGGATGAGGACGCCTTGATGGAGGCGGCGCTGGAAGCCGGCGCCGAGGATGTGGTCAGCAATGACGATGGCTCGATCGAAGTCATCACCGGCCCGTACGAATTCTCCGACGTCAAGGACGCGCTGGAAGCCAAGGGCTTCAAGTCCGAGATGGGCGAAGTGACCATGCGCGCCGAGAACGAAACCGAGCTGACCGGCGACGAAGCCGCCCGCATGCAGAAGCTGCTGGACGCGCTGGAAGATCTGGACGACGTGCAAGATGTCTATACCTCGGTGGTGATCGGCGAATAAGCCGTTCCCGTCCGCAGCGAAAACCCGGCCCGGCCGGGTTTTTTCATGTCCGCGCGGCTTGGGCCGCGGGCGCGGGCGGTGTAAACTGGCGGCTTGTTCCGCAGGTCCCGTTTCCGCAAGGATTTCATTGCCCATGCACCAGCCGCACGCCGAGCGCCGCAAGCGCTTGTTGGCCCAGATAGGCGACGGCGTCGCCTTGTTGCCCACCGCGACGATAGCGGTGCGCAATGCCGACAACCACTATCCCTACCGCGCCGACAGCTATTTTCTGCACCTGACCGGTTTCGAAGAGCCGGAAGCCGTGTTGCTGCTGGATGGCCGCAGCGGCAAGTCGGTGCTGTTCTGTCGCGACCGCAATCCGGAAATGGAAATCTGGGACGGCTTCCGCCATGGCCCCGACGGCGCGAGGGAAGTCTTCGGCTTCGACGAAGCCTATCCGCTGGCCGAAATGGCCGAGCGGATTCCCGATCTGCTGGCGGACTGCGGCCAGCTGTGGTGGCCGCTGGGCCACGACGAGGCTTTCGACCGCCGGGTCAACCTATGGCTGGACGCGGTGCGCGGCCGCGCGCGCGCCGGCGCCCGTCCGCCCGCGCATTACGGAGACCTGCGCGCGCTGCTGGACGAGATGCGCATGGTCAAGGACGAGGCGGAGATCGCGCTGTTGCGCCGCGCCGGCGAAATTTCCGCCGCCGGCCACGTGCGGGCGATGCGCGCCGCGCGTCCCGGCATGCATGAATACCAGCTGGAGGCGGAGCTGCTGCACGTTTTCGTCGGCCACGGCGCCCGTCAGACGGCGTACGAAAGCATCGTCGCCGCCGGCGTCAACGCCTGCACGCTGCACTACGTGGCCAACAATGCGCGGATAAGCGACGGCGAGCTGCTGCTGATCGACGCCGGCTGCGAATACCGCGGCTACGCCGGCGACATCACCCGCACCTTTCCGGCCAACGGCCGCTTCAGCGGCCCGCAGCGCGACGTCTACGAGATCGTGCTGGCGGCGCAGCTGGCCGGCATCGCCGCGGTGAAGCCGGGCGCGGTGTGGCACGCGCCGTCGGACGCCGCGCTGGCGGTCCTGGCGCAGGGGATGGTGGATCTGGGCTTGCTGGCCGGCACCGCGGACAGCGTGATCGAGTCCGGCGCCTACCGCCAGTTCTACATGCACGGCATCGGCCACCTGATCGGCCTGGACGTGCACGACGTCGGCCAGCGCAAGCAGGACGGGCAATGGCGCGGCTATCAGCCGGGCATGTGCACGACGATAGAGCCGGGCCTGTACATCCGGCCGGCGCCTGGCGTGCCGGAGGCGTTCCATGGCGTAGGCGTGCGCATCGAGGACAATGTGCTGGTGACGGCGGACGGCAACGAGGTATACACCGCGGCGGCGCCCAAGACGGTGGCGGAGATCGAGGCGCTGATGCGCGGGGAGTGAGATCGATGGATGAACGAATGAGCGAACACGCCGACGTCCTGATCGTCGGCGGCGGCCCGGTGGGCGCGCTGGCCGCCTTGAGGCTGGCGCGGCAGGGGCGCAGCGTGATGCTGCTGGAGGCGAGGGCGAAAGACGCCGAGGTGCGCGACGCCCGCGCGCTGGCGCTGTCCTGGCACAGCCGCCGCCTGCTGGAAGACGCCGGCGCCTGGCCGGCCGATCTGCCGGCGACGGCGATAGACACCGTCCACGTGTCGCAGCAGGGCAGTTGCGGCCGCACCCGTCTGGATCGGGAAGATCTGGATCTGCCGCATCTGGGCGCGGTGGTCGACTATCCGGCGCTGGTCGCCGGGCTTGGCGGCGCGCTGGAGCAGGCCGGCGTGCAGGTGAGATGGGAATGCCGGGTGAAGGCGGTGAAGAGCCTGAGCCAGTACGCGTGCGCCGAGGTCGACACGCCGGACGGTCGTTTGCTGCTGACCGGCAGCCTGCTGGTGCTGGCTGAGGGCGGCGCGCTGGCGGAAACGCTGCCGGGCATCCGCCGGCTGAGCCATGATTACCATCAGTGCGCGGTGCTGGCCGAGGTGGAGACCGAGCTGCCGCCGCAGGGTGTGGCCTACGAGCGTTTCGCCCACGACGGCCCGTTCGCGCTGCTGCCGCACGGCGAGCGCTACATGCTGGTGTGGACCCGCAGCCAGGCCGACGCCGAGCGGCTGGCCGCCGCCGACGAAGCGGTGCTGCGCGGCGAGCTGCAGCAGGCCTTCGGCGAGCGCCAGGGCCGGATACTGTCGGTCGGCCCGCGCGCCACCTTCCCGCTGGCGCTGCGCCAGGCCAGCCAGGTGGCGAGCGGCCGGGTGGCGCTGATCGGCAACGCCGCCCAGACCATGCACCCGGTGGCGGCGCAGGGCCTGAATCTGGGCCTGCGCGACGCGGTCGGCCTGGCCGAGGCGCTGGAGGGCGCGGCCGATGCCGGCGACGCGCGCGCGTTGAAGCGCTATGCCGCTTCGCGTAAGCTGGACCACCGCGCGGTGGTCGGTTTCACCCATGGCTTGATCAAGCTGTTCGACGGCCACCATCCGCTGTTGAACCGCCTGCGCGGCGTCGGCATGACGGCGCTGGACGCGCTGCCGGCCTTGCGGCGCAAATTCGCCGGCCATCTTGTATTCGGCGTGCGGGGATAAACGGATGCGTTACGATAAATATCGAGCGGTCATCGTCGGCGGCGGCCTGGTCGGCGCCAGCTTGGCGCTTGCGCTGGCGCGCGCCGGCAAACGGGTGGCGTTGCTGGAGGCCGGCGAGCCGGCTGCCGATGGACTGGAGCAAGGCTGGGACGCGCGCATTTACGCGGTCAGCCCGGCCAACCGTCGTTTCCTGGAGGGCATGGGCGCTTGGCCGGACATGGCGCGGATCGGCACCATCGCCTTGATGGACGTGCGCGGCGACGCCGGCGGGCGGATTTCGTTCTCTGCCCGCGACGCAGATGCCGACGCGCTGGCCTGGATCGTGGAGAACCGCTGGCTGCTGGCCTCGCTGTGGGCCCAGCTGCGCGACAGCGGCGCGGAGCTGATCACCGGCGCGCGCGCCAAGGCGCTGGCCACGACGCCGGGCGAAGCCCGGCTGACACTGGAGGATGGCCGAGAACTGGCGGCCGAGCTGCTGGTGGGGGCCGACGGGGCCAACTCCTGGGTGAGGGAGCAGCTGGGCTTGAAGGCCAGCGTCAAACCCTATGGCCAGAGCGGCGTGGTCGCCAATTTCGCCTGCGAGCTGCCGCATCAGGGCATCGCGCGGCAATGGTTCTTCGGCGACAGCATTCTCGCCTGGCTGCCGATGGCCGGGAACCGAATATCGATGGTCTGGTCCACTCCTGATCCGCAGTCGCTGCTGCAACTGTCGCCGGAGGACTTGGCCGCGCGGGTGGCCGAGGCCGGCGGACGGCAACTGGGCGCGTTTGCCACCCTGACCGACGCCGCGGCCTTTCCCTTGCGGCTGATCCAGCCGGAGGCGGTGGCGGCCGAGCGGGTGGCGCTGATCGGCGACGCCGCCCACACCGTCCATCCGCTGGCCGGGCAGGGCGTCAACCTGGGCTTCCAGGACGCCGCGCAACTGGCTGGCCTGCTGGACGCCGCGCCCGATTGCGGCGACTGGATGCTGCTGCGCCGCTACCAGCGCCAGCGCCGCGAGGCGGTGGCCGCCATGCAACTCGGCTGCGATGGCTTGTACCGGCTATTCCATGCGAAACTGCCTGGTCTGCCATGGCTGCGCAATACCGGCCTGTCTTTGACCAACTGCATGACTCCGCTGAAACGGCAGTTCGCCAGACAGGCGATTGGATACTGATCCCAAAGGACCCCTGATCGATGAACAAGAGAATGAAAACGCTGGCCCTGTCCAGCGCGATGCTGATGTCGCTGGCCGCATGCTCCCAGGCCGCCGGCGGCAATGTCGAAGACGTGAAGAAGGCCTTCCTCGGCCATTTCCCCGGCAAGCAGGTGAAGAGCGTCAGCGCCACCCCGGTCAAGGGCATCTATGAGCTGGTGGTGGACGGCCGCCAGGTGGTGTACGTCAACAGCGACGCCAGCTATCTGTTCGTCGGCGACCTGATCGACACCAAGAGCAAGGAAAGCCTGACCGAGAAGAAGATGGCCGAGCTGTCCAAGGTGGACTTCAACGCGCTGCCGTTCCAGTACGCGTTCAAGGATGTGCGCGGCAAGGGCGAGCGCAAGATGGCGGTGTTCACCGATCCTGACTGCCCGTTCTGCAAGAAGCTGGAGCGCGAGAGCCTGAAGGACATCGACAACGTCACCATCTACACCTTCCTGTACCCGCTGACCCAGTTGCACCCAGACGCGATGCGCAAGTCCAAGCAGATCTGGTGCTCGGCCGACAAGGCCGCCGCCTGGACCGCCTTCATGCGCGACGGCAAGCCGCTGACTGGTCCGGACAACTGCGACACGCCGCTGGAGAAGATCCAGGCGCTGGGCGAGAAGATGGGCATCACCGGCACGCCGGCGCTGGTGTTCGCCAATGGCCGCATGGTGCCGGGCGCCATCGGCGGCGACGACATCGAGCAGCTGCTGAACGCCAAGTAAGCCAACAAGACGGGGCCGGTGGTCCCGTTTTTGATGGCGAACGGCGCGAAACGGGCATGAAGATGCGGCGTTGGAACACGACGGAACGGCTGCTGCTGGCGCTGTGGCTGTCGCTGCTTGTCCACGCGGCCGTGCTGTGGCTGCCGCTGAGGCCCGGGCAATGGGCTTCCTGGCACGAGGCGATGCGGGTGAGGCTGCGGGGAGAGCCCGCTCCGGCGGCCGCCGAGCCGCCGCCGATCGCGCCGCCGGTGGCCGAAGCGCCCAAGCCGGATGCTGACGACATGGCGCCGGAGGACATCGGCGATGACAGGCTGCGTCTGGGCGCCGACATCTATTATCCGGCGCGGGAGCTGGACCAGCTGGCGCAGGAGCGCGGCCGCATCGCGCTGCCGGACGTGGCCTTGAACGGCCCATCGCAGCCGATCGAGGTGCTGGTGTTCATCGGCGCCGGAGGCAGGGTGGACGCGGTGCGCTTCGAGGGCGAGGTGGACGCCAAGCTGGCCGATGCCATCGCCCCGGTTTTCCGCGGCGCGGATTACCAACCCGCGCGCAAGGACGGGCGGGCGGTGAAAAGCTACAAGCGGATACGGATAGAGCCGCAGGCGGATGCGCCGCCGCCACTGTCGCATTGAGTCCGCTTCATGCTACATTGTCCCCCGTTCCGGCGCATGCCGGAGGGCTAACACCGCCAGGGACGGAGCCAACCGTCCCGGCAATCGACAAAGGAAACGCCATGTCTGATCTGCAGACTCTCTTCACTCAGGCCCAGGCCGACGTCAAGACCTTGTCCGAGCGTCCGGACAACCAGACCCTGCTGCAACTGTACGCGCTGTTCAAGCAGGCGACCGAAGGCGACGCCGCCGGCGAGCGTCCGGGCATGATGGACTTCATCAACCGCGCCAAGTTCGACGCCTGGGAAAAGCTGAAGGGCAAGGATGGCGCCGCGGCCATGCAGGAATACGTAGATGTGGTGAACAAGCTGCTGGCCGACTGAGCCGGAGCCTGTCCTTCATCAAGCCGAACGGCGCCCATCGGGCGCCGTTTTGTTTTGCCGGTCACCAGCAGCCGCTGACGCTCAGCGTGGTTCCGTTGGAGCCGTTGACGATATTGCTCTGGTTGCCCAGATTGTCCAGCTGGTAGGTCTGGCAACTGTCCTGGGCCTGGCTGCCTTGGGGCGCGGCGTTCAGTGCGAAGGTGCTGGCCGTTGTGTTTGCGATGGAGAGCGCATACAGATTGTTGCCGTTGCCGGGCACATAGACCGTGCCGCTGGCGTAGCCCAGGGTGGCCAGTTGGCTGGCGTAGTTGTTGTTGGTGGAAAAATAGCTTTCCTGGCGGCTGGCCAGGTCTTGCAGCGCGGTTTTGGCCGCGGTGCGGTTGGATTGCATCATGAAGTTGCGGTACGAGGGCAGGGCGATGGAAACCAGCAGGGCCAGCACCGCCAACGTGATCACCAGTTCCAGCAGGGAAAATCCTTCAGGTTTTTTTTCCATGGTTCCGTCTCTTGGAGGCTCAGCGCAGTTCTATCCAGTTCAGCCTGGCGTGCAGGTCGAAGGCGGCCGGATTGAGTTGCGGCGGAGTGGCGACCGGGCCGCCGCTGATGCTGCTGCCGATAGCGAAATAGTTGCTCTGGAAGCTGACCACGCTGGGCGAACCGGCCATATTGACCGCGATGCCGTCTATCACGCTGCCGCTGATGCCGTTGAAATTGCCGGAATCGTTGGCGTAATAGGAGCGCGCGGTGGCGCCGCCGGTTTTCGGGTTCAGCGACATGGTGAAGCCGGTGGCGGACGATACCGTGCACGACGACGCGTTGTTGTTGGGCGGGATGGTGGTATTGACGGTGAAGGTGCCCAGCTGGCTGACCGGGTTGTAGATCACCTGCTCGCCGCTGCCGGGCAGGTTGAGCAGCCAGCCGTAGCTGGTGTTGCTGGTGCTTGGACTGCAGGCGCCGCCGCCTTGCCAGCAGACGGTGTTGTTGGACAGCGCGCGGTAGCCTTGCACCGAGCCCAGCGTCGAGCTGTAGGATGCGGCGACGGTCTGGGCGGTGAGGTTGCTCGGGCGCACGGTCAGGCCGCCGGTGGGCGCGGCCTGGCTGTAGTAGGCGGACTGGCCTACCAGCGTATTCCATCCCGACATGTCCCAGTCCCAGACGCCGTACAGGCTCTGGGTGCCGCCGGCGTAGATGTCGGCGGAACTGGTGGTGAACGGGATTTTCTGGCCGGTGCCGAACGACACCAGCACCCGCGGATTGGCGCCGCCGGTGGGAATGGATGTCACCAGCAGCTTGCTGGTGATCGGCTGCAGGCTGGGCGTGCAGCTGCCGGCGCTGATCTGCGCGTTGGTGCAGTAAGTGTACTGGGCGGTGAACAGCGGCGAGGCGGCGACTTTGCCGAATTGCGAGACCGCCCAGCTGGACGGCGTGCTGCCGGTGACGTCGAAACGCCATACGTTGCCGAACAGGTCGCCGGCGTAGATGTAGTCGGCGATGTTGTCTCCATCCAGGTCGGCGACCGTGGTGTAGTAGATGCCGTTCTTGCCGCCGGCGCCCGAGGGGTCGTTGGCGCTGCCGCTGCCGGTGTCCAACTCGTAGAAGCTGGGCGCGCCGTTGCTGCCTACCAGCATGATGAAGATGACGGCGTGGCCGTTGGCGCTGTTGTAGCCATTGCCGAACACCGCGCCCCATTGGCCATTGTGGAAGCGGGTGATCACCGGCGTGCCGAAGGTGTAGCCCAGGTCGTTGCCGCAGGTGGATTTGTTGACGCAGCTGAGCGTGCCGCTGTTGATCTCCGACACCACCAGGCTGGAGGCGTTGCTTTCGGAGAAATTGGCCGGATAGCTGATGTCCAGCATGTACATCGCCTGGCCGCCGGCTCCCAGGCCGCCTACCAGCCAGGTGTGCCAGCCGCTGCCGTAGAACAGGTCGTCGGCAGCCGGGGTGGCGTCGACGAAGTACTGGTGGGCGTAGGTGGGATTGCTGTACTGGACAGTGTTGGCCTGGGCCGCGGCCGGCACGTAAGCCAACACCTCCTGGCCATCGTTGTTGGTGGCCACGTAATTGCCGCTGCTGTCGTTGGCGCCGCTGCGGAAGCCGTGCAGCATGCCGTCGTTGCCTCCGTTGTAGACGATGTTGGTCCGGGTGAGGTTGGCGGATTTGTAGCTGGGGTAGCTTTGCGCGCCGGTCGCGTTTTCCGCGGGCGAGGCGGATGGGTAGAGCTTGTCGCTCCAGACGTTCGCATAACTGTTCTGCGGCGAGCCTACCCAGATCGGGCTGCTGTTGATCAGATCGCCCAGCACGCTGTCGCGGTCGCGGAACAGGCCGCTGCCCAGCGTGGTGACTTCGTTGCCGCGCGCGCCGCGCAGGTAGGAGACTCGGGCCGAACCGTTGCCGTCCGGGCTCAGCGTGGTTTGCTGCGCGGATGTCAGGCTCGCCCACTGGAAGGGGATGCCCTGGCTGCCGTTCCAACTGAGAATGGCGCGGCTGGTTTGCGCGCTCATATTGCTGGCGCCGGTGGTGGCGCAGCTGCCGCCGGTCAGCACGCAGGAGCCGTCCCAGGTGGCGGTGCTGGCCACGCTGACCTGGCCGGTGCTGGTATTGCCCTGCAGCGCGTAGGAGGCCAGCGATCCCCACCAGTTGTCCGCGTGGTAGCTGGCCACGTATTGCTGGGTGCCGGTGCGGATCAGCGTGGTCTGCTGGCTGTTCAGGCCGCTGGAGCTGGCGGATTGGGTGAAGGGCTGGGCCTGGAAGCAGCTGATTTCGTGCACGTTGCGGCTGGCGCCGGTGGACGCGGCGAAGCCGAAGGTGATCTGGCTGGGCAGCGGGCCGCTGACCGAGGTGTTGTTGATGTCGTAGTTGGTGATCACCGGCACGTAGGCGCCGTTGTTGTAGCTGTACCAGAGGCTGAGAAGGTTGGCCGGCGTGATCTTCAGCTTGTAGCTGATCGGCACCGCTTGGCCGCGCTTGGTGGCGGATTCATTGGCCATCGGCTGGCTGGACGGCAGCTGGTAGACGCCGCCGCTGGTGCCGGGAATGCTGATGAACGGATAGTTCAGCACGCTCTGGGTGCCGTATTTGCCGGTCTTGCAGATGCTTTGCACCATGGAGGCGCTGAAGCTGCCGCCGAACTGGCTGGCCAGCGCGCTGGCCGCCACCGACCCCGCGCCGCGCAGCGAGATGTTTTGCGGTTTGGCGCCCGGTCCGCTGGAGGTGTTGTCGTTGCTGGAGCCGCCGTTGGGGAAGTTGCCGTACTCGTCCATGCCCAGGCCCAGGTAGCCGCCGATGATGCCGTTGTAAGGGGAGTTCACGTTGGAGCAGCTGTAGCCCAGGCTGCCGCCGAAGGAGCCTACGGCGCTCGGAATGCCGGTGAGCAGGAAGAAGCTCATGCCGTCGGCGCCGTCGCGCGCGCTGCCGCCGGAGTCGCCATCGTAGGTGTAGCTGGTAAAGGTAGCCTGCAGGCCGCTGCCGGACGGAAACAGGCTGTTGTAGACGATGGCGCCCGACTGGCTGCCGGAGCTGTTGGTCAGCCGCAGCGCGCCGTTGCCGCTGGTGTCCGGCAGCGTGCCGGCGTAGCCGCCGATCTGGGTGTTGCCGCTGGGGTCCTTGCTGCCGCAGGCCGGGATGGTGCCGGAGCCGGTGCCGGCGGTCATGCAGGCGCCGCCGAACACCAGCCAGTTGAGCTGGGCGCCTCCGCCGGTGAAGTTGTCGCTGACGGTGACCGCGCCGGCGGTTTGCGGCCACAGGCTTGAGGCCAGCAGGGCGGCCAGGCTGAGAGCAAGATGCGGGGCATCGGGTCGCATGGTCATTTCCCCAGATTGGTGGTGCCGGAGTACAGCGTGTAGGTGCTTTGCAGCACGGCCACCGACGCGGCGTTGCCGCCATAGCCTATCGCTGTGAGCTGGTAGATGGCGCCGGTGCCGGCGGCGTTCAGCCCCAGGAACTGGATGTAGAGCTGAGGAGCCTGGTAATAGGTTTGGCCGCCGCCATTGGTCGAGGCGGTCATGAAGGGCGGAGTGTAGGTGTAGCCCGTGGTCCACGGTACGTTGGTAGTTGGGTTGGCGATCGCGTTGCTGCATATCTGCAGCGCGCTCAGCGTCTGGGTGCTGCTGCAGTTGACGGCGGCGCCGGCGTTGCCGCCCTGGTTCAGCCACCATTCCGCGTATTGCAGCGTCGCTTCGGCCGCTTCGAAGGCCCGGCCCTTTTCGCGCGTGTTGCCGGCCAATTTGCCCAAGAGGCCGCTGCTGCGCATCAGCGCGATGCCGATGATGGTGATCACGATCAGCATCATCAGCGCCGCCACCATCGTGAAGCCGCGTGGACGGGAAGCGCGGGAGAGAGGGGATGGGCGCGTCATAGCTGGTTCATCAGGCCGGTGAGCCAGGACATCTTCACCGTGGCCGGCTGTCCAGGCTGATTGGCCAGGGGATTGACCATGGTCAGCGTCACCCAGACCGAGCGCACGGTGGCGCCGGAAGGAATGCCGGAAGCCGGATAATAATGAGTGGTGGAGCCGCTGTTGGCGGAGTCAACGCCGTATAGCACAGTCATTTTGCTGACGCCGTCCACCAGCACCTGGGCGGTTCCGCCGTTGACGGCGCAGGCGAGCTGGTTTGAGCCGTTGACGGAAAACTGGTTGATGTAGATCTGGCCGCTTCCGCTGGTGTTGCTGGAGCCGTTGCAGTTGAGCACGGTGTCGCCGGACAGGGTGGCGAAGCGCATGCTCAGCGTGTCCGACGCGCCTGACGTCCCCGACGTGCCGGTGATCGACTGTCCGGCGGCGAAGCCGCTTGCGGCCGGCAGCGCTTGCGCCGCGGTCTGGAGCTGCGGGTTGGGATAGTAGCCGGCGGACTGCGCGATGCTGCTGATCAGGGTCATCGCCGTGCGCTGATTGTCTTGCAGCTGGGCCAGGCCGGACTGGCTGGTCTTGGTCAGCCGGGCGGAGGTGAAGATCAGCGTCAGCACGCTGAGCAGGAACAGGCCGATGGCGATGGCCACCATCACCTCGATCAGTCCGCTGCCGCGTTGCCGGCGCGCGCTCATGGCACCACCACCATCTGGTAGCTCTGGCTGGCGGTGCCGGCGGCCATGGACACGGCGTTGACCGCGCGATTTTTTTCCAGCCAGTAAACGGTGATGGTGCAGGCGACCGGTGTGGCGCTGGTGGCCGGGTTGCAGGCGATCTGGCCGCTGCCGCCCGGCAGGGCGCTGATCGTGCTGCTTCCCCATTGGGCGGCGTCATAGCCGGCCACGTTGGTGGCGGTGCAGGTGGTGCCCGAGGCGGAACAGTTGACGGCTTGGCTCAGGGCTGGCGTGCCGCTGATGGCGCCGGAGGCGCTGACGCTCCAGCTGCCGCTGGCGTTCAACACGCCCCAGTACGCGGTATTGGCATGCATCGCGGCGGCCATGCTTTCGGCGGCGATGGCGCCCAGGCTGCGGCTGCGGGCGATGCTGGTGCTGTTGATCGCGGCGGCCTGCATGCCGGCGATGCCGAGCAAGCCGAGCGAGATCACGATCAGCGCCACCAGCACTTCCAGCATGCTGAAACCGTCCTGGCCGGGTGTTTTCATGGACATGTGTATTGTCCCGTGCTGTCGGTCTGGCCGCTGGTCAGCACCTGGGGGTGGCCCACCGCGGCCAGCGCCACGCAGCGCCGGCTGCTGGCCTGGTTGCCGGAGGTATTGAACGTGACCATGCCGTCGTTGCTGGATGGCGCGTAACCCATGCGATTGAAGCATAGATAGGGATTGGCGCTATTGTTGGAACTGGCGCTGTCGCCGCTGGCGAAGGCCTGCTGCCTGCGCAGCACGGTGCCGCTGGTGTCGGTGCAGTTTCCCCCGGCCGCCTGCAGCACGATCCAGCCGCCGGCCCAGCTGGTGTTGCCGGGCGCGCTGGCGTTGCAGTTGGCGCCGTCGGCGGAAGGGCAGACCAGCACGGTCTGGCCGCGCTTGAGCGCCTCGTTGCGGGCGGCCAGGATGTCGCCGTACAGATTATTGCTCTCGGACATCACCGCGTTGGCCGACACGGCGCTTTGGTAGGCCGGCACGGCGAATGCGAGGACGATGGCCAGCAAGGCCATGACGATCAACAACTCAGGCAGGGTGAAAGCTTGTTGCTTGTCCATGATGCTCGATCTGTTGCCCGGCGGCCGCGCCGGCGAAGTGCTTCGAACCATTATCGGCCAAGACTATCTTGGGTGGAATCATCGCCGGCGCCGCCGGTCCGTCTCTCGAGGCCGCCTGTCGCCTGCATGGCACAAGCTCAGCTCCAGGCCTGCAGAATGGCTTGCAGGGCGGGGTGCTGCAATTTGCGCCGGCTGGCGGTGACGTAGTAGTGCTCCGATACGCCGTCCAGCGCGCCCAAGGACAGCAGGCCGGGATGGTCGGCCTCCCCGTCGGGCGAGACGGGGGCGGGCAGCAGTCCCATTCCCTGGCGGGCGAATGTCTCCATTAACGCATGGTCGTCGAATTCGCCGACAACGTCGGGCCGCAAACCGTTTGCCTCGAACCAATGCTCCAGTTGCCTGCGCAGCACGTTGTCGCGGCTGGGCAGCAATAGCGGCGCTTGCTCCAGGCTGGCTGGGAAGCCTGCCAGACGGCTGGCGTGCAGCGCCGGCGCGGCCAGCAGCTGCACCGGGCAGCTCAGCAGCGGCCAGGACTGGAATTGTTGCTGCTCGCTGCTGGCCACCGGCCGGTCCGCCAGCACCAGATCCAGCCGGTGCCGGCCCAATTCGCCAATCAGCTCGTCGAAGTCCCCCTCGCCGCAACTGAGGCGGAGGCGGTTGCCGGTTTGCAGCGCCGGCCGCAACAGGCGGCTAGCGATGCCTTTGGGGACGACGTCGGAAATGCCGGCCGCCAGCCGCAGCGTCTGGTCGAGCAAGGGATCGGCCAGCGCCTCTTCCATTTCCTCGCCCAGCAGAAAGATGCGGTCGGCGTAGCCTTGGGCCACGCGCCCGGCTTCGGTCAGTTCCAGCCCGCGCCCTTGCTGGCGGAGCAAGGACCGTCCCAGCTGCTGCTCCAGCCGGGAAATCTGGCCGCTGACGGTCTGCATGCTGATGCCCAGCTGTTCGGCGGCGCGGGTGACGCTGCCGGTGCGGGCGACGGCCCAGAAATAGTGTAGATGCTTGTAATTGAGCTTGTCCATTTTTCAATTCGAAAAAACCGTATACATGTTCAGATTTTACTTTATTTTTTCGATTCATTTTGTCGCATACACTGCAGTGTGGCCAGCGCTTCGTCCTGGCCGATGATTGAATGGATTTCGGGAGACTAAACAATGAAACGGGTGATTTTGCTGATTGTGACCAACATCGCCGTGATGCTGGTGCTGAGCGTGAGCGTCCGTCTTTTGGGGCTGGACCGCTTCGTCACTTCCGGCGGGCTGAATCTGGGCATGCTGCTGATGTTCTCGGCGGTGCTGGGTTTCGGCGGCGCCTTCATTTCGCTGGCCTTGTCCAAGACCATGGCCAAGTGGAGCACCGGCGCGCGGGTGATCACGCAGCCGTCCGGCCAGACCGAGGCCTGGCTGCTGAACACCGTGCGCAAGCTGGCCGACCGCGCCGGCCTGCCGATGCCCGAGGTGGCGGTGTACGAGGGCGAGCCCAACGCTTTCGCCACTGGTCCCAGCCGCTCCAACTCGCTGGTGGCGGTGTCCACCGGCCTGCTGGCCAATATGAACGAGGAAGAAGTGGAAGCGGTGCTGGCGCACGAGATCGCCCACATCCGCAACGGCGACATGGTGACGCTGACGCTGATCCAGGGCGTGGTCAACACCTTCGTGTTTTTCCTGGCGCGGGTGGTCGGCTATCTGGTGGACAGCTGGCTGAAACGCGATGAGGAAAACAGCTCCGCCGGCACCGGCATCGGCTACTTCGTCACGGTGATCGTGTGCGAGATCGTGTTCGGCATCCTGGCTTCCGTGGTGGTGATGTACTTCTCGCGCCAGCGCGAGTTCCGCGCCGATGCCGGCGCCGCCGAGCTGCTGGGTTCGCCGCGGCCGATGGCCAACGCGCTGCGCCGCCTGGGCGGCATCGAGGCCGATGGCCTGCCCAAGAGCATGGCCGCCTCCGGCATCGCCGGCGGCCGCGGCCTGCTGGGCCTGCTCGCCACCCATCCGAGCATGGAAGAACGCATCGCCGCGCTGGAAGGCCGCGGTTGACCCTCGCGGGCGGCGTCTGTCCGCCCGCATTGACGGATTGAATGGAGTGTTGCAGTGATCGATTTTCTGACCGCCCCCGCGCTGGGTTATCCGCTGTGGACCTGGCTGGCTTTCCTGGCCGGAGTGCTGGCGTTGCTGGCGTTCGATCTTGGCATCCTGCAGAAGGATGGCCGCGAGATCGGCGTGCGCGACAGCCTGAAGCTGTCGGCGTTTTATATAGGCATAGGCCTGGCCTTCGGCGGCTGGGTGTGGTGGTATCGCGGCGCCGACGCCGGCGTGCAGTACTTCACCGGCTATCTGCTAGAGAAGTCGCTGTCGCTGGACAATGTGTTCGTGATCTCGCTGATCTTCGGCAGCATGGCGGTGCCGCGAGCGCTTCAGCACCGGGTGCTGTTCTGGGGCATTCTGGGCGCCATCCTGATGCGGGCGCTGATGATAGGCGCCGGCGCCGCGCTGGTGGCCGAGTTCCAGTGGGTGCTGCTGCTGTTCGGCATCTTCTTGCTGTGGGCCGGCCTGAAAATGCTGTTCTCCGGCGACGAGGAAGCCACGCCGCTCACCGAGCAGAAGTTCTATCAGTGGCTGCGCCGCCGGATGCGGCTGACGCCGGAACTGCACGGCAACGCCTTCCTGGTGCGCGGCGAGCGCCACGGCCTGGGCAAGGGATGGTGGGCGACGCCGCTGCTGCTGACGCTGATTCTGGTGGAGTCGGCCGACCTGGTGTTCGCGGTGGATAGCATCCCGGCCATCTTCGCGGTGACCCAGGATCCGTTCCTGGTCTACACCTCCAACATCTTCGCGATTCTGGGCCTGCGCGCGCTGTATTTCGCGCTGGCGGCCATGGTGCACCGTTTCCATTATCTGAAGTACGCGCTGGCGCTGGTGCTGGTGCTGATCGGCGTCAAAGTGGGGTTGGTCTACCTGCACGACGCGGGCCTGGTGGCCTTCAAGCTGCCCACCGCCTGGTCGCTGCTGGCGACGGTGTCCCTGCTGGCAGGCGGCATCGGCTATTCCTGGCATCGAACCCGGCAGGAACCGCACAGCGGAACCAATTGAAACCTTCGTCACTCCAACCCTGAGAGCGCGGGCGCCCAAACACGGCGCCCGCGCTGTTGTCGCGCTTGCAGGCGACACCTTCGTGATTAACTCCCGATACCTTAGGAACTGCCGATGTCTCAAGCTTCCCGCGTGCTTATTGTCGATGACGATCCGGATCTGCGCGATCTGCTTAGCGATTACCTGAGCCGCCAGGACATGGTTGTCTCGGCGGTGGGCGATGGCGAGGCGATGAACCGCGCCTTGGCCGAGCAGTCGTTCGACATCCTGATTCTGGATCTGATGTTGCCGGGCGAGGACGGCCTGAAACTGTGCCGCGACCTGCGCTCCCGCTCCAATATGCCGATCCTGATGCTGACGGCGCGCGGCGACGAACTGGACCGCATCATCGGCCTGGAAATGGGCGCCGACGATTACCTGCCCAAACCGTTCAACCCGCGCGAATTGCTTGCCCGCGTGCGCAGCATCCTGCGCCGGGTGGAAGAGCGCCGCAACAACAGCGCGCTGCGCGCGCTGCAGTTCGGCGACTGGCGGCTGGAGCTGGGCGCCCAGCATCTGGTCGACGGCGGCGGCGTGGTGACGCCGCTGTCCGGCGGCGAGTTCAAGCTGATGCAGGCCTTGGCCGAGAATTCGCAGCGCGTGATGTCGCGCGACCAGCTGATGGAGGCGATGAACGGCAAGGAAGCCGGTCCCTTCGACCGCACCGTCGACGTGATGATAGGCCGCTTGCGCCGCCGCCTGGGCGACGACGCCCGCGAACCGCTGCTGATCAAGACCATACGCAGCGGCGGCTACATGCTGGCTTGCGAGGTGGTGCCGGTGAGATGAGGCGCTTGCCTCGCACCCTGTATGGCCAACTGCTGCTGACGCTGCTGACCAGCGTGCTGTTGGCCAACGTGATCGGCATCGCGCTGGTGCTGACCGACCGCGAGCGGCTCAGTCGCACCCTGCGCGCCGAGTACGTGGCGCAGCACCTGGCGGACATGATCAATCTGCTGGACGAAACCGCCGCCGCCAGCCGGCCCAAGCTGGCCGGCGCGCTGACTTCTCCCAATGCCCAGGTGCTGCTCGACCAGCCCTGGCGGGTCGGGGGCAAGACCAGCCTGCCGGAAGCCGGCAAGCTGCGCGAACTGATCCAGGACGATCTTGGCTCTCCGTTCCGTCTGCAGGTGCTGTCCTTCCGCGACGACTCTCCCGATGCCGCGGAAGATTTGCTGCGTCCCTTCGTCGAGCCGGGCCGGCACGTGTTCACGCCGGGCAAGCAGTTCTGGGTGCAGGCTTTTCCCAACAAGCTGGGCGAGGGCGGACCGGAGTTCAAGATCCAGATGGCTACGGTGCAGGCGCAGCTTAAGGACGGCACCGTGGTGACCTTCCGCATCGGCCAGATATCCAGCGCGGCGGAAACGCCGTGGCGGGTGACCGCCTGGCTGCTGCTGGTGGCGCTGGTGGTGGCCATGGCTTCAGCCTGGGCGGTGCGCCGCCTGACGCGGCCGCTGGCGCTGTTTTCCCAGGCCGCGACCGGGCTGGCGGCCAACCTCAACCAGCCGCCCTTGCCTGAAACCGGCACCCAGGAAGTGGTCAACGCTTCCCGGGCTTTCAACCGGATGCAACAGGAGCTGCAGCGTTATCTGCAGACGCGCAGCCAGATGCTGGCAGGCGTGTCGCACGATCTTCGCCTGCCCATCACCCGCGTCCGGCTGAGGCTGGAGCAGCTGGAGGAGGGAAGCGCGCGCCAGGCGATAGAGCGCGACCTGGTCGAGATGGATCAGCTGATAGGCGACACGCTGGCCTATCTGCGGATGGGGCAGGGCAATGAAAGCACGGTGCTGCTCAATGTCGGCGCCTTGCTGGAGGGCGTGGTCGAGGACGTGGAGGCGTTGGGCGCCGAAGTGGCGTGCAGGACTGAGGTGGTGAAGCCGCTGTACGCCCGGCCGCAGGCCTTGCGCCGCTGCATCGCCAACCTGCTGGAGAATGCCCGCCGTTATGGCGGCGGCGTCGTGGAAGTATCGCTGCGCGAGCATGCCGGCAGGGTGGAGATCATGGTGCGCGATCATGGCCCAGGCATCGCCGAGGATGATCTCGAGCGGGTATTCGAGCCCTATGTGAGGCTGGAGCACTCCCGAGCCAAGCATACCGGCGGCAGCGGGCTGGGGCTGGCGATCGCCCGAGCCATCGCGCGCGAACACCATGGCGACATTCTTCTGTTCAATCACCCGCTGGGCGGCTTGTGCGCCGAGCTGTATTTCCCCGCCCAGCGCGAGGCTGTCGCGGATAGCTGAGCCTAGGGTCTGCTGGCCATCGCGGCATGGCCGCGCTCGCAGAGCGCGCGGAAGGGCTTAACAATGTTTGACAAAGTGCGCTGGCAAACAAATTGATTGCAAAAACGAAAGCGAGTACACTCTAAATTGAGTCTGGTTGATGTCTGAATTCTTTAGGTTCGAACAGACTCAGGTCAAGTCTATCCTTATGTAAGGCCCACAGATGTGGGCCTTTTTTTTTCGCTACTGAACATTGTTTCGGTGTTAATGGCTTTGTTAATGTTCATTAAGCAATAAAAAAACATAAAATTGTTAAGTTTGGACAAGATTTCTGGTCTCATGACTAGTGTTGTATTTTTGCCTCCTGTGATGTGTTTTTACAACATAGTACCGAAGTGTTCACTTGCATATATCCATCCGTGGAATTAGTATTCAATCGCTTTCTAAGACAAGCCACAAGGATTGTTCACCATGAAAAAAACTCTGATCGCCCTGGCGGTTGCCACTCTGCCGGCTGCCGCATTCGCTGATGTCACCATCTACGGCCAACTGAAGGCTGGCGTGGAAAATGTTCACGCTGGTGGCGTGAATCAAACCAATGTCGACGATATGGGCTCCCGTATCGGCTTCAAAGGCGGCGAAGATCTGGGCAATGGCCTGAAGGCCATCTGGCAGGTTGAGAGCGGTTTCGACATTGACGGCACCAACCGTCAGGGTTATGGCACGTTCGCCAGCCGCGAATCCTTCGTTGGCCTGGATACCGGCTACGGCAAGGTTCGCCTGGGCAACATCTCCACCTTCAGCGACTCCAACATGAGCGTCGTGAATCCGTGGGAAAGTTCCAGCAACGCGCTGCAACTGAACGCCTTCACCCGCGACGACGAGCGCGTGAAGAACGCCATCCGCTTCGACACCGCCAATTACAATGGCTTCCAGGGCGCTTTCCTGTACGGCACCAAGGAAGACAAGAGCAACGCGTTCAATAAGGATGCGCAGACCACCCAGCGTGAAACCTACAACCTGGGCCTGTCGTACGAGAACAGCGGCTTCTTCGGCAAATACCAGTACATCCACCAGACCCCGGTGGTTGCCGCTGGCGTGCGCACCCAAGCGAATGACAGCCACCGCCTGGAAGCTGGCTACAATGCCAACAACCTGCTGCTTGCCTTCGGCTACCGCAACGATCGTGGCGACAGCTCCATCACTCCGCTGAGCTTCCTGCAGAACAACACGGTTCCGGCTGGTGACGGCAGCAAGTACAAGTCGCAGGAATACGCGCTGACCGCGGCCTACACCCTGGGCGCCTTCACTCCGAAGGTCACCTACGCTCAGGCCAAGGACTACGACAAGGACGGCGTGCGTGTGGACAACACCGGCTACAAGCAATTCCTGGTCGGCGTAGACTATCAAATGTCCAAGCGCACCACCGTTGGCCTGCAATACGGCGAAGTGAAGGCTGATCAAGCCATCTTCAACAATGGCAGCGACGCTTCCAGCACCGGCAGCAAGCTGCGCGGCGTGGGTCTGAACATGGTTCACTCCTTCTAATACCGGCAACGTATTGGAACAGGACGCTCCGATGGGCTGACATCGGAGCGCCGATACAGACTGCCGTTCCCGCAAGGGGACGGCAGTTTTGTTTTGGATGCTTGCCGGCCTGCGCTTGCGCGTGTCAAATAGCTTCTTTGCCCTGAGGAGCTCCGATGCCGGAATTTCACCGCTTGTTGCATTCCGTGGCCCAGGCCTTGCCTTGGCTCAATGCCGCCGATGAGCCCTGGCGATGGCTGGAAGGCTTGCCCGATGAGTTGGCGGCGCTGCGCGCCGCCGCCAATCCCGATGAATGGGTGTTGAATGGCGAGGCGATGATCCATCGCGGCGCGACGCTGGAAGCGGGGGCGATCCTGAAGGGGCCGGTCTGGATAGGCCCCGGTTGCCGGGTGGCTGCCCACGCCTATTTGCGCGGCGGTGTAGTTTTGTGTCCTGGCGCGACGGTCGGGCCGGGCTGCGAGATCAAGACTTCCATCGTCGGGCCGGGCAGCCGGCTGGCGCACTTTAATTTCGTCGGCGATTCGGTGCTGGGCGCCGATGTCAATCTGGAGGCCGGAAGCATCCTGGCCAATCACTGGAACGAGCGCGACGACAAAACCATACGCCTGCATGTGGCTGGCAAGGTGCTGCTGCCGGGGCTGGAAAAGCTGGGCGCCTTGCTGGGCGATGGCGTGCGGGTGGGGGCCAACGCGGTATTGTCGCCGGGGACGGTGCTGGGAGAGGGCGCCGTGGTGCCGCGCCTGGGATTGGTGGATCAGGACCAGATTTGAAAAACGGACCGCCGGCTTGGCCGGACGGTCCGTTGTCTACGCGTCGATCACTGCGGGAAGGGCGCGACGCCGAGCTTACCCAGCAGGTAGCCGGCGGTCTGCAGCGCGCCTTCCACCCAGCCCTGCGCGTCGGAGTAGGCTTCGCCGCAGATGTATAGCGGCAGGTCGGTCGGCTGCACCACGGCATGTTTCACTTCCCAGCTCTTCACGCCGATGTTCCAGCTGTTCCAGCCGCCGCCGAACGGATCGTCGCCCCAGTCGCGGTAGGCGGCGTTGCGCACCTTGGGCGTGTAGTTCAGGCTGTGCATCACGGTCAGCTGGCGGGTCACTTCCTCGGTCATCATCCGCGGCGCCTTGTACTGGTGCCACTCCAGCTCGTCGCGCTGCACATTGTCGTCCACGCCGATGAAGGGATCGGCCAGCGGCGCCACATCCCTGCCGAGCGCTCTGGGCTGGCGGCGCTTGGCGCGCAGCCCGTCCCAGAAGCCGGTGTTGTCGCCGTCGTCGTAGCTGGCCAGCAACATCGCGTGGCCTTCGGTGGCGGCGGTGCCATCGCTTTTCGGCCAATAGTAGGTTTGCCGCACCGGCAGGTCGGTGACCGAGCGGCCGGCCTGCACCGCGACGTAGATCGGTTCGCCCTTGGCGTCGGTGGAGGAGTAGCCGGTGTTGCGCCACCAGGGGCTGTCATAGGTGGTGAACAGCTTGAACAGCGGCCGCGGCGTGACGGTGGAGATCAGCGCCTGGGTCTTGGCGTCCTGCAGCGCCGGGCTGGTGGCGGTCAGCAGTTCCAGCGAGCGGCGCGGCATCGCCAGGATCAGCTTCTTGGCCGTCGCCGCGCTGCCGTTGACCTGGAAGGCGAAGCCGTCACCCTGCAGCGTGATATGGGAGATGTGGGATGCCAGCCTGAGGTCGCCGCCGGATTTTTCAAACAGCTGGGCCAGCGACAGCGGCACCTGTTGGAAGCCGTTGCTGAAGCCCATGTATTCCGGGCTGACCCCGAAGTCGGACAGATACCATGGAATCGCGTCCGCCGCGTTCCAGTTGCACAGCGTTGAGTCGTAGCCGCCGACATCTTCGGCGTAGTGGTAGGCCTCGCCGGTGATGACCCGCAGCAGCACGTTCCAGAAGCCTTGCTTGTACAGCGGCACGCCGCCGAATTCGGCGCTTTGCGCCATTTCGCGGCGCTGTTCCTCGTTCAGGTTCGGGTTGGTGATGCCGGGCACGATCTGTTCGATCGCGTTGACGATCACCTCGCCGGCGCTTTGGCCGTGGTCGATGAAATTCAGCTGGTAGGGAACGATGTCCGGATCATTGGTGAAGTCGGCCAGACGCAGGTAGACGCCGCGCAGGAAGGCGATGTTCTGGGGCTCGTCCACCGGAAACTTGTAGAGCGTGATCTGTTTGTCGGCCGGCAGCTCCTGATTCAATTCGGTGATCAATTTCGTCACCAGCGGCTGCACCGCGGGCAGGATGCGCATGCCGCCCAGTTCCGCCACCATGTCGGGAATGTCGGGCGGGCGCACCGACAGCAACCGCCCGCCGATGTGGTCGCTGGCTTCGAATACGGCGATCTTCTGCCCGGGGTTGGTTTGTTTCAGCCGCCAGGCGCAATAGACGCCGGATACGCCGCCGCCGACGATGGCGATGTCGAAATTTTCTTCAGCCATGGTGCTGTTTCCTTCTCTGGGTGGATTGCGTTCAGAAGATCACCGGCACATTGCCCGGCAGGCCGGCATCGTCGTTGCGCCGCAGCGCGTCCGCACCGAAGTGGAAGCAGTCCAGGCGGGGCTGCTTTTCGTAGCGGGCATTGGCTTCTTCCGGCGTAGGCGGTGTTTGCTCCAGGCCGACGGTATGCATGTCCAGCACGTAGGCGTGGCCGCCCAGCGCGTGGCCAATGCCGCGCCTGACCGCCGCGCGCACGTCTTCCGGATGGCGGACGATCTCGCCCTCCATGCCGCCGAAGGCCTTGGCCAGGGTGACGAAATCCGGCTTGGGACGATGGATGCGCAGGTATTCCGGATCTTGCGTCTTGGCGGTCCATTCGTAGCCGGGCGCGTCGCCGTATATCGCTTCCACCTGCTGAAGGCCCATCTGCAACGTGTGGTACTCGTGGTTGTTGGTGATGATGTACAGCACGCCCAACTGACGGTGTTGCGCGGTCCACCAGGTTTGCGGGTAGAACAGCGAGGAGCCGTCGCCGGTGGCGGCGACGACGAAGCGGGTGTCTATGCCCTGGCAGCCGTCCGGTTCCAGCTTGATGCCCAGCGTGGCCGGCATCGACCAGCCCAGCGAGCCGCCGCCGACGCAGTAGTAGCTGATCGGCGCCGCCGCTTGGTCGGTGAACGGCAGCAGGTATTGGAATGGCGCCGGATCGGATACCGCCTCGTGCACGTAGACGAACTGCTTTTCCAGCTGGCGCTCGCCGATTTCCTTGCGCAGCGCGTCGGCGATCACTACCGCCCAGATCTCGTTCTGGTGCATCGCTTCGCGCAGATAGGCGTCCCAGGCGACCTTGCGCTGGGCGGCCAGCTCTTTCAGCTTGGTGTTGCGCGCGATGGCCGCCGGGGAAGGCTGGTCGCCGATCAACTGGTTGATCAGCGGCAGCGTGGCTTTCAGGTCGCCGAACAGCGCGGCCTCGCCGTAGTAGTTCTTGCCGATGTCCCAGGTGTGGTTGCTGAGGTATACCTGCGTGACATTTGGCGGGATCAGCGGGCCGTCGCTGTACTTGTAGACCGTGATCTGCGCCTGGTTGCTGAAGCCGCACAGAAAGGCGACGTCATGGCCGGCGAATACCTGCTGCACGCCGGACTGGCTGCCGGGCAGCTCGCCCTGCCAGTGGTAATCGTTGTTGGGGAAATTGGCCAGGCTGCTGAAGGTTTGCTGCAGCACCGGCGCGCCCAGCAGCTCCGCCATTCGCTGCAGCTCCGGCCAGGCTTCGGCGTAGCCGGCGGCGTCTCCGGTGACGATGATGGGATTCTTGGCCTCGCGCAGCAGTTGCGCCGCCTGCGCTATCGCCTGGCGATCGGCGGTGAAGTGCGGCGAGATCTTCGTCACGCCCTTGATGCGATCGTCGTCGCCGATGCGGCGCATGGTGAATTCCCAGGGAATGGCGACGAAGACCGGGCCGTTGGGCGGCGCCATCGCTTCCTTGAACGCGCGTTGCAGCACCATTGGGAATTCCTGCTCGGTGCGGACCTCATGCGCCCACTTGGTGTATTGGCGGGCCAGGTCCACCAGGTTTGAAGCCAGCAGAGGTTCCTGGGTGACCAGCTCGTTCTGCTGTTGGCAACACAGGATCACCAGCGGCGCCTGGGAGCGCCAGGCGTTGAACAGGTTGCCGATGGCGTGGGCGATGCCGGGCGTCACGTGGACCACCAGCACCCCGGGCTTGCCGGTCATCCGCGCCGAGCCCATCGCCGCGCCGATGGCGATGTTTTCGTGCAGGCATTCGATGTATTCCACCTCGTTTTCCGGATAGGAGGTGCCGTCGATGATGGGAATCTCGTTGGTGCCGGGCACGCCGAAAATGCGGTGTATGCCCAGCTGGCTCAGGATGTCGAACACGTAATCGCGCGCCCAGCGCTTCTGGCCGCCTGCATCGTCCATGCTCATGGTTTTCTCCATCTGGTTATTGGAATGGATACTGTTTGTGGTAATTCAGCCCGGAGCGGATGGATATGGACGAAGCCTTGCCGGATTAATTTCCACAGTTTGCGGGAGGCGGCGGGCATGAGGGAGGGGCCGTGATTTTCATGAGGCGGGAAGAAGAGGCGGGAGCGCTTAGGTACGAATACTAGCTGTCTAAAAGTGCAGGTTTTGCACAAAAATCCTGGCGGCTTGGATGTTGCTGAACTAAAGGCGGGTTGGCGATATGAAAAAGGCCGGTCATTGACCGGCCTCGGGCATGCTTTGGCGTTGCCGCCTTATCGGGCGCTTAGAACCATTGGCCGTAGCGCTTGATGTAGATGGTCTTCACCGTCTGCGTCAGGGCCAGATAGCCGGCCATCGTCAGCAGCAGCCACCAGAAGTAGCTGGAGTCCAGCTGGATGAAGCCCAGCGAGGATGCGATCGGCGAGAACGGCAGGTAGCAGGCGATGGCGATGGCGATCGAAGTCGACAGCAGCACCGGCAGCGACGCCGTGCTTTGCAGGAACGGAATCTTGCGGGTGCGCAACATGTGCACCACCAGCGTCTGCGAGATCAGGCCTTCCATGAACCAGCCGGTGTTCATGATCAGCTGGCCGCCGTCGCCGCCGTGCATGTGGTAGGCCGCGCCGGCGCCGAACACTGTCCACAGCAGGATGTAGGTGGTGATGTCGAACACCGAGGACGTAGGCCCCAGCCACAGCATGAAGCGCTTGATGTTGCCGGCTTCCCACTTGCGCGGCTTCTTCAGGAAGTCGGGGTCCATCTTGTCCCAGGGCAGGAACATCTGCGACAGGTCGTAGATCAGGTTCTGCAGCAACAGCTGCATCGCCAGCATCGGCTCCCACGGCAGCCAGGCCGAGGCCACCAGCACCGAGAACACGTTGCCGAAGTTGGAGCTGGCGGTCATGTTCAGGTACTTGAGGATATTGCCGAAGGTTTCGCGGCCCTTGATCACGCCTTCTTCCAGCACCATCAGGCTCTTTTCCAAGAGGATGATGTCGGCGGTTTCCTTGGCGATGTCGGCGCCGCTGTCCACCGAGATGCCGACGTCGGCGTCGCGCAGCGCCGGCGCGTCGTTGATGCCGTCGCCGAGGAAGCCCACGGTATGGCCATTGGCTTGCAGCGCCTTCACCACCCGCGATTTCTGCAGCGGCGTCAGCTTGGCGAAAATGGTGGTGCGTTTGACCGCGGCGCACAGCGCCACGTCGTCCATCGCCTCGATTTCCGGGCCCAGCAGCGGCTTGCCCGGATTGAGGCCGACGTCGCGGCAGACCTTGGCGGTGACGATGGGATTGTCGCCGGTCAGTACTTTGACCGCGACGCCGTACTCGTTCAGCGCCTTGATCGCCGGCGCGGCCGAATCCTTAGGCGGATCGAGGAAGGTCAGGAAGCCGCGCGCCACCAGGCCTTTTTCGTCGGCGGTCTGGTAGGCGTTCTTGCGCTCGTCGGACGGAATGTGGCGGGTAGCCACCACCAGCACGCGGTAGCCTTCGGCGTTGAACTCCTGGCTCAGGCGCAGCAGGCGGGCGCGTTCTTCCGCGTTCAGCACGCGCACGTCGTCGCCGTCCTGGATGTGGCTGCAGACAGCCAGCATCTCCTCCACCGCTCCTTTGGACACCATCAGTTGCTGGCCATTCTGCTCCTGCAGGATCACCGACAGCCGGCGGCGCTCGAAGTCGAACGGCAGCTCGTCCACCTTGCTGTAATGGCGCAGCTTGACGCGTTCGCCCAGCTCGTCGGCGCGTTCGACGATGGCGATGTCCATCAGGTTCTTCATGCCGCTCTGGTGGAAGCTGTTGAGCCAGGCCAGCTGCAGCGTGGTTTCGTCCTTGTCGCCGTAAACGTCGTAATGGTGCTCCAGGATGATCTTGTCCTGGGTCAGGGTGCCGGTCTTGTCGGTGCACAGCACATCCATCGCGCCGAAGTTCTGCACCGAGTTCAGCCGCTTCACCACCACTTTGCGCCGCGCCATCGCCACCGCGCCCTTGGCCAGGTTGGCGGAGACGATCATCGGCAGCATTTCCGGCGTCAGGCCCACAGCCACCGCCAGCGCGAAGGTGAGGGCGGACATCCAGTCGCCCTTGGTGACGCCGTTGATCATGAAGACGATGGGCACCATCACCAGCATGAAGCGGATCAGCAGCCAGGAGACGCTGTTGACGCCCTTGTCGAAGCTGGTCTCGATGCGCTTGTGGCTGACCACGTTGCGCGCCAGCGAGCCGAAATAGGTATCGGTGCCGGTGGCCACCACTACCGCGCGGGCGGTGCCGGACACGACGTTGGTGCCCATGAAGCAGGCGTTGGAGAGGTCAAGCAAACCGGCGTCGCCGTCGGTCTGGCCGTCGGCGGATTTGGCGGCCACCGCGCCCAGCGTGTCGTACTTCTCCACCGGCAGCGCTTCGCCGGTCAATACCGCCTGGCTGATGAACAGGTCCCGGGATTCCAGCAGCCGCACATCGGCGGGCACCATGTCGCCGGCTTGCAGGTGAACGATGTCGCCGACCACCAACTCGGTCATCGGCACCTCCATGCGCAGGGGGACGGTCGGCGAGGTGGGGCGGCGCTGGACGGTGGCGGTGTTGCGCACCAGCGATTTCAGTTTCTCCGCCGCCTTGGCCGAGCGGTATTCCTGCCAGAACCGCAGCAGGCCGCTGACGCCGATCATGCTGGCCAGGATGATGACCTTGGTCCAGTCCTGGTCGTCCGGGGCCGCCATCGCGATGTCCATCACGTAGCTGATCGCGGCCAGCGCGATCAGCACCATCACGAACGGGTTCTTGAATGCCAGCAGCAACTGGATCAGCGCATGAGGCGGCTTGTCGTGCGCCACTTCGTTGCGGCCGTATTGCTCCAGCCTCTGGGCGGCTTCGAGGGAGGTCAGGCCTTCCGGCTGGCTGCGCAGCCGCTTGAAGGTTTCTTCCTGCGGCAGCAAGGCTTCGTGGGCCAGGCGGAAGGCGATTTGGTCGCCGGTTTTGCCCGGGGCGGCGATGAAGCCCCGGTTCCGTTTGCGGGGCGTGAGGTTCTTGGTCATGGTAAATCTCCTGGCGCTGCGGGCACGACCAGCCCTGCCATTCGAGCGTGCCCGCGATCTTGTATTCCGAGCGCCGTGAAACGGCCGATGTCGGAACAGATCGTGAACAGGCTCTCGTGCATCAGCGCCGACAATGTGTCAGCTCGAAAAGCGAGAGAACATTGCCGCCCGTTGGGGGGCTCTGCGCGAACGCCCCAGCGGGTGGCATCTCAAAAGGTGGTGGGGGCGCTATGTCATGCCGTCTCCTGTGCTGCTTGGTCGCCGGGCGCAAAGGCGCGGCGCATGATTTCGGAAGACGGCATCAGGCCAGCGCGCGGTTGGCGGTGGGCGGCAGCGACAGGCATTCCAGCTTCACCTGCGTCAGCGGCAGCGTGGTCAGACGCTGGGCGATGCCCTGCAGGAAATGCATGCAGGCGGTGGAGTCGGAACGGAAATCCGCGCTGATCAGCCAGGGCGCGGCGGTCAGCCCGCCGCCGCGGGCGGGGGGCTGCGGCTGTTCCCGCCATTGCAGGATGCGCAGGCCGTGTTTCAGCGCCTGGCCGCGCAGTTCGCGGCGGGCAGCGCCCAGCGACATGGCCGGGCAGGCGATCGACAATTGGTAGCGCTGTTGCTGGCGCGGATTCAGGAAGGGATTTTGCATCATCGTAAGCTCCTGGCCGCGCGGGGCCGGACAGTCCGGCCATCGCGCGCGGCGACGGATGTCCGCGTCCTGCTTGGGGACGCGAAACGGATCGGGTCATGCCGCGGCGGCATTCCCCGATGCTTGCGACAGGGGATTACCGGCGGCGAAGGCTTGCTGTTTGCGGCTCGGGCTCTTCGGGCATGTCGGCGTGTTCCTCGCTTAAGGTGGCGTGGCGGATGGATCTATGGGTGTCAGGCGATTCTGGCGCGGCCGTGGCCGAACAGTCCGCGCGTCTGCGGGCGGGCGGACTGCGCGCGGCGGCCCCAGTGGACGCGGTGGATTTCCGGCAACTGGCTCAGGCGCAGCGCCATGTCGTCCAGAATCTGGCGTTGCTGCAGCGGGCAGTTCAGCACTACCGACAGCTTGCAGTGGCTATCGGAGCCTTCCGGCGCGATGGTGACCTGAGAGGCGCGCAGGCCCAGATCGTGCATTTCCCAAAACAGGCGTTTGCGAAGCGTGGTGATCACGTCTTTATCGCAAACGATATTCAGGCGGAAATCGGCGGATGCGGCAGTTTGATTATTGCGGGTGAAGAATTTCAGCAGCTGGGTCAATTTCAGGGCGTGCATATTGAGTCCCCCATTATTATTTCAACAGGTAATAAACATCCCGTTCCGGTTGAATAAACCGTAATCGTGGACGTACTCCGATATTGAACGAGCGAATATCGCGCAGCTGCTGGTATGCTTATTCCCACCCGAGGGAAGGTCAGCCTGTCCGGCAGGCGTGCGACGCATTCGCTCGCGGTTCTGGCTCTTCCGGCATGGAATCTCCTTTGCGAAACGAAAGCATGCGCAAACAATCCGTCTGACGCGTGATCTGTCGATGGGGGCGCTGGCCGCGGCGACGCGGGCCTGATTGGACGAAGCGGCCGATTAAGGCCGGACAGTGTCCGTCATGAGGCGCGGTGCGTCGTATTGCGGCTTCGGAACCGGCTTGCCGCCGGATCTGGACGCCACATCCTGCTTGCAGGATGCGGCAGAGGAAGGGTGTTCGGTCTGCTGAAATCCTGCAAGGCTTATACTGCGATCGAAGATCGACTAGAACCGTCGTTGTCCACGGTTTGCCTTTGCAAAATTAATAACAAGCCAACTATAAGCGAAATTCGTTATTAAATCAAACCAGATTGTTATTTGATCGAATCGGCGTGGCGGATTTGCCATCAATTCATAATTCGAAACATTTCGACGCCGTGGAGTCCGGCCGGAATGCGCCGAATTCTCATTTTGCATGATCGATTCATCTATCTTGCATGGGTAGTGGCTGTTTTTGTGCGGATCATCATTTTGGAGGGTGCGAAGATGAACGAGCTGGCCGTTTTGAAAAGCGAGGTGGTAGAAGCGATTTGCAGCGGTATCCGCAAGGCGGACCGGGAGTATGGGCAGTGGACAGGAGATGAGGGTCTCGGCGAGGCGCCGGAGTACTTGATGACTTGTGCCATCGCACGCGAGTTGGCCAAGCTTGGTGATGGACGCTTTGTCACGCTAGAGGCCAGTGTGCAAGAAACGTTGCGATGTGCCCGTGTGCGCTTCCGTGGCCGTCCCCGGAGGAGTATGCGCAAAAATGGCCGCGCTGATATTGTACTGTGGGAGGTGCCTGAGGTTGGTCAAAATGGCGTACCAAGATCGATCATTGAGGTAAAGAATTTTCTGGCAGAGCCTGGTGGGCAACTGAACAAGGATGTTAGTCGCCTGCGCGATGCCTTGTGTCTGAGTATGGAGAGCCATGGTGAGTTGGGCTTCGGTTGTTTGGCGTTCTGGATTGGTGTGAATGAACCTAAACGGAAGCAATATGAGTCGCCAGAGGCTTGGCTGCGGGCTAAGTCCGAGAAATTGTGCGAAGCGGCCAGTGGCTTGGTTGCAACAGATGGTTTGGTCGTCAGGTTGGCGCAGCCTAAATCCTATCTGGGACGATATGAAGATGGCACACGCTACGCCTGGGCGCCCAGCGTGCTGGTGATAGAGAGGCCGTCTGCCTAAGGGGGAGGCCTGGCGTGAAAACGGCATCCGGGCCTGGGCGCGGATGCCGTTCTTGCTTGAGGTCGCCGGGCGTATTATACGCCCGCTTCGTGAGCCTGTTCATCCGCGTGGTAGCTGGAGCGAACCATCGCGCCGACGGCGGCGTGGACGAAGCCCATTTCGTAGGCTTTTTCCTCGAACATCTTGAACACGTCCGGATGCACGTAGCGCAGCACCGGCAGGTGGCCGTCGGACGGCTGCAGGTATTGGCCGATGGTCAGCATGTCCACGTTGTGGGCGCGCATGTCGCGCATCACGTCCAGGATTTCCTCGTCGGTCTCGCCCAGGCCAACCATCAGGCCGGACTTGGTGCGGACGTCGGGATTCTTCGCCTTGTAGTCCTTGAGGAGCTGCAGCGAGTGCGCGTAGTCGGCGCCCGGGCGGGCCTGCTTGTACAGGCGCGGCACGGTTTCCAGGTTGTGGTTCATCACGTCCGGCGGCGTCTGGGTCAGGATGTCGACGGCGATGTCCAGGCGGCCGCGGAAATCCGGCACCAGCGTTTCGATCTGCGTGTTCGGCGACATTTCGCGCACCGCGCCGATGCAGTCGGCGAAGTGCTGGGCGCCGCCGTCGCGCAGGTCGTCGCGGTCCACCGAGGTGACCACCACGTATTTCAGCCGCATCGCGGCCACGCTCTCGGCCAGGTGCTTGGGCTCGTTCGGGTCCAGCGGATTGGGGCGGCCGTGGCCGACGTCGCAGAATGGGCAGCGGCGGGTGCAGATGTCGCCCATGATCATGAAGGTGGCCGTGCCCTTGCTGAAGCACTCGCCGATGTTCGGGCAGGTGGCTTCTTCGCAGACGGTGTGCAGCTTCTGCTCGCGCAGGATCTGTTTGATCTCGTGGAAGCGCTGGCCGTTGGGCAGCTTGGCACGGATCCACTCCGGCTTTTTCAGCTTTTCGTCCAGCGGCACGATCTTGATCGGGATGCGGGCGGTCTTGGCCGCGCCCTTGTGCTTCACCCCGGCCTGGTTGTCCGGCTTCATGCGGTCTCCTTGCTTATGCTCAGGTGGCGTTCCAGGTGCGGCAGCAGCTTGTCGGCGGCTTCGGCGACCGTGAGGTTCACGCCCAGATTCTTCATTTGGGTCACCTTGAGGTTGGCGTAGCCGCAAGGGTTGATCCAGCTAAACGGGGTCAGGTCCATGTCCACATTCAGGCTCAGGCCGTGATAGGTGGCGCCGTTCTTGATGCGCAGGCCCAGCGAGGCGATCTTGGCGCCGTCCACATATACGCCGGGTGCGTCCACGTCGCCATTGGCGGCGATGCCCTGTTCGGCCAGCATGTCGATGATGGCTTGTTCGATGTGGCGCACCAAGTCGCGCACGCCGACGCGCATGCGCTTGAAGTCCACCAGCAGGTAGACCACCAGTTGGCCGGGGCCGTGATAGGTGATCTGGCCGCCGCGATCGGTCTTCACCACCGGGACGTCGTTCTGCTGCAGCAGATGTTCCGGCTTGCCGGCGAGGCCTTGGGTGAATACCGGCGGATGTTCCACCACCCACAACTCGTCGCGGGTCTCGGCGGCGCGGCTGTCGGTGAAGGCCTGCATGGCGCGCCAGGTCGGCTCGTAATCGACCCGGCCCAGATGTTTGATGATGCGAGGCACCTGAACTCCCGGTGTTTTTAGAGGACCATTTTTACCATCGGGTGGCCGGTCAGCGACAGATAGATGCTGTCGAGCTGCTGGCGCGAGGTGGCGGTGACGGTGACGGTGAGCGCATAGAAGCGGCCGCCGGAGCTTTCGCGCAGCACCACGTCGATCTCTGCGAGATCAGGGGCGTTGATGCGAACCACTTCGGTGATGGTGGTGACGAATTCATCATGCCGCTCGCCCATGATCTTGAGCGGAAAGCGACAGGGGAATTCCATCAGTTCCTGTTTTTCGTCGGACATGTCTGGCTACTCTGATGCGATTACAAAATGGCAGGCCGCGGACGAGCCGCGGCGCTGCGTACTACTGAATACTATTATACCGCGGCTTACTTCCAGCCGAGCATCAGCTTCAGGCTGTCCCACAGCCGGCTGAAGAAGCCGCCTTCTTCCACGGCCTTCAATGCTACCACCGGGCGCTCCAGCAGCGGCTTCCCATCAAGGGTGACGGTCAGCTTGCCCACCACCTGACCGGCCTTGATCGGCGCGATCAGCGGCTGCATGGTGGTCATGTCGGCCTTCAGCTTGGCGGCCTGGCCCTTGGCCACGGTGGCGAACACGTCGCCGCTGAAGCCTACGGATACCGCCTTTTCGCTGCCCTTGTACACGGAAACGTCCGAGACGCGGGTATTCGCAGCATAAAGTTTGGGCGTGTCGAAGAATTGCAAGCCGTAGTTCAGCAGTTTGGAGCTTTCCACCGCGCGCGCCTCGGGGCTGGCGGTGCCGACGACGACGGAGATCACGCGGCGGCCGTCGCGGTGGCTGGAGGTGACCATATTGTAGCCGGCGCTGTCGGTGTAGCCGGTCTTCATGCCGTCGACGTTGGGGTCGCGGTACAGCAGCAGGTTGCGGTTCGGCTGCTTGATGTTGTTGTAGGTGAACGACTTCATCGAGTAGATCGGGTAGAACTCGGGATAATCGCGGATCAGCGCGGCGGCCAGGATGCCCAGATCGTGCACCGTGGTGTAATGGCCGTCATGCGGCAGGCCGGTGGCGTTCTTGAACTGGGTGTTCTTCATGCCCAGCTTCTGCGCCTGCTGGGTCATCAGTTGCCCGAACACGTCTTCGCTGCCGGCGATGGCTTCGGCCAGCGTCACGCAGGCGTCGTTGCCGGACTGGACGATCATGCCCTTGATCAGGTCGTCCACTTTGGCCGGCACTTTCGGGTCCAGGAACATCCGGGAGCCTTCGGTCTTCCAGCCGCGCTGAGACACGGTCAGCGTCTGCTCCAGCGACAGGCGCTTTTCCTTCAGCGCCTTGAAGGTCAGGTAGGCGGTCATCAGCTTGGTCAGCGAGGCGGGTTCGACCCGGGCGTCCGGATCGCGGGCGGCGAGCACTTGCTGGCTGTTGTAGTCGAGCAGGTAATAAGCCTTGCCGGCGATTTCCGGCGTCGGCGGCACGAATGCGGTATTGGCAAAGCCAAACGAGGGCAGCGCCAGCGCGGCGGCCACCAGGGCAGAGGTGAATTTTTTCATTTTCTGGAGGGGGCTTGCTAGAGGTAACAAACAGTAGCCGTTGATTATACACACTCGAGCTGGCTACGCAGCCGGAAAAAGCCTGTCCGACATGTTGCATATTGCAATGCAGCAAATTCTGCCGGACAGGCCTCCCGCTGGTTTGGAGTTCCTGATACTCTGACAGTTCAAATACAAGAAACTATCAGGGACAAGGCATCGCCATGAGCAACAAGCAAGACTATCTGGAACGCATCCTCACTTCGCGGGTGTACGACGTGGCGGTGGAGACGCCGCTGGAGCTGGCCCCCAATCTGTCGCGTCGTTACCGCAACAACATTCTGCTCAAGCGCGAGGATCTGCAGCCGGTGTTCTCGTTCAAGCTGCGCGGCGCTTACAACAAGATGGCCAAGTTGACGCCCGAGCAGCGCGCGCGCGGCGTGATTACCGCCAGCGCCGGCAACCACGCCCAGGGCGTGGCGCTGTCGGCCAGCAAGCTGGGTTGCGAGGCGGTGATCGTGATGCCGGTGACCACGCCGCAGATCAAGATTGACGCGGTGAAGCAGCGCGGCGGCCAAGTGGTGTTGTCGGGCGATTCGTTCAACGAGGCTTTCCAGCATGCAGTGAAGCTGGCGGAAGAAAGCGGCCGCACCTATATTCCGCCCTTCGACGATCCTGACGTGATCGCCGGCCAGGGCACGGTGGGCATGGAAATCCTGCGCCAGCACCCGGATGATCTGAATGCGGTGTTCGTCGCCATCGGCGGCGGCGGCCTGGCGGCCGGCGTGGCCAGCTTCATCAAGCGGCTGAAGCCCGAGATCAAGATCATCGGCGTGCAGCCGGTGGATTCCGACGCGATGCGCCAGTCTATAGAGAAGGGCGAGCGGGTCGAGCTGAAGGACGTAGGCCTGTTCGCCGATGGCGTGGCGGTCAAGCTGGTGGGCGAGGAAACCTTCCGCATCTGCCGCGAGTTGCTGGACGAGATCATCCTGGTGGATTCCGACGCCATCTGCGCGGCGATCAAGGATATCTTCGAGGACACCCGCTCCATCGTCGAACCGGCCGGCGCGCTGGCGGTAGCCGGGGTCAAGGCCTACGTCGAGCGCGAGGGCTGCGAGGGGCAGTCGCTGGTGGCGATCTCCTGCGGCGCCAATATGAATTTCGACCGGCTGCGCCATGTATCGGAGCGCTCGGAGCTCGGCGAGCGGCGCGAGGCCATCATCGCCGTCACCATTCCGGAGAAGCCGGGCAGCTTCAAGCGCTTCTGTTCAGTGATCGGCGGGCGCAATATCACCGAGTTCAACTACCGCTTCGCCGATCCCAGCGTCGCGCATGTCTTCGTCGGTGTGCAGATCGCCGGCCGGGACGATGTGGAAAGGCTGATCGGCGACTTGCGCGCGGCGGAACTGGATGGCATCGATCTGACCGACAACGAGCTGGCCAAGCTGCATATCCGCCATCTGGTCGGCGGCCATGCGCCGCAACTGAAGGATGAGCGGGTGCTGCGTTTTGAGTTTCCGGACCGTCCCGGCGCGCTGATGCGTTTCCTGGAGGCGATGCGCACCGACTGGAACATCAGCCTGTTCCACTATCGCAACCACGGCGCCGATTACGGCCGAGTGCTGGTCGGCATCCAGGTGCCGTCCGGCGACGCGCAAGCCTTCCAGCAATTCCTCGACACGCTCGGATACCCTTATATAGAGGAAACCGAAAATCCGGCGTATCGATTGTTCCTTGGCAAGACTATCCGTTGATGGTGCAATGTCGGCCTCATTCCCAATCCGGTGAAGCAGGAATCATGATCAAGGCAGTATTGTTCGATTTGGACGGCACGCTGGCCGACACCGCGCGCGACTTGGGCGCGGCGCTGAACCGTTTGCTGGCGGAGGAGGGCCGCGCCCCCCTGTCTTACGAGCTTATCCGTCCCGTCGCCAGTCACGGCGCGCGCGGCTTGGTTCAGCTAGGCTTCGGCGCCGATCTCGATGCCGACCGGATGGAGGCGCTGCGGGTGCGTTTCATGGATCTTTATGACGCCAATCTAGCGGGGGAGACCACGCTGTTTGATGGCGTGAACGAGCTGATCTCCGAGCTGGATAGGCGAGGGGTGGCCTGGGGCATCATCACCAACAAGTCGATGCGTTTCACCGACCGCTTGGTGCCGTGGCTGCCTTTCGCCATTCCGCCGGCGGTGATCGTCAGCGGCGATACCGTCGGCGTGGCCAAGCCCGACCCCAAGCCGATGTTGCATGCGACCAGCCAGATCGGCATCGCGCCCGAACATTGCATGTATGTGGGCGATGCCGAACGCGACATCCAGGCTGGCCGCAATGTTGGAATGAAGACGGTGCTGGTCAGCTGGGGCTATTTCTCCGAGCAGGACAAGCCGGAGCAGTGGGGAGCGGATATCGACATCGATCATCCATTGCAACTGCTTGACCATCTATAAGGACGAGCGGGAAGGGCAGGGCTGATTCACTATATGGATGTGTCTGGAACAGGCCGGCGGCAACGCCGGCCTGTTTGTTTTGCGGTGCTCCAGCGCGGTGGATGCGGGCAGGCATGCGCTTTTTTACGGCCAGGTTCAAATACCCTTTATTCATATCCTCTGCCGGATCAGCGGCTTGTCTGCGATTGGCCGGTTTGAGGATGAATTTTCCTGATTTTTCTCGCAAAAGGTGTTGACGGGTCAGGGGCCCGGGCGTATAGTTCGCCTCCTCAGCTGACGCAGCGAACGAAACAGCGGAAACGAAACGGTTCCGGTGAGGACGACGCAGCGGACGGCACTGCTCTTTAACAGAACGAATAACCGATAGGTGTAAGTGCTTGGCGAAAGCCGAACACTTGCACTGCAAGAGACAAGAGATACTTGTTTATTTCTTTGAACTTGCGTGCCAGAAAATTTGCTTGAGATTGAACTGAAGAGTTTGATCCTGGCTCAGATTGAACGCTGGCGGCATGCTTTACACATGCAAGTCGAACGGTAACAGGGTGCTTGCACCGCTGACGAGTGGCGAACGGGTGAGTAATGCGTCGGAATGTACCGTGTAATGGGGGATAGCTCGGCGAAAGCCGGATTAATACCGCATACGCCCTGAGGGGGAAAGTGGGGGACCGTAAGGCCTCACGTTATACGAGCAGCCGACGTCTGATTAGCTAGTTGGTGAGGTAAGAGCTCACCAAGGCGACGATCAGTAGCGGGTCTGAGAGGATGATCCGCCACACTGGGACTGAGACACGGCCCAGACTCCTACGGGAGGCAGCAGTGGGGAATTTTGGACAATGGGCGCAAGCCTGATCCAGCCATGCCGCGTGTCTGAAGAAGGCCTTCGGGTTGTAAAGGACTTTTGTTCGGGAGGAAATCCCGCTGGTTAATACCTGGCGGGGATGACAGTACCGGAAGAATAAGCACCGGCTAACTACGTGCCAGCAGCCGCGGTAATACGTAGGGTGCAAGCGTTAATCGGAATTACTGGGCGTAAAGCGTGCGCAGGCGGTTGTGCAAGTCTGATGTGAAAGCCCCGGGCTTAACCTGGGAACGGCATTGGAGACTGCACGACTAGAGTGCGTCAGAGGGGGGTAGAATTCCACGTGTAGCAGTGAAATGCGTAGAGATGTGGAGGAATACCGATGGCGAAGGCAGCCCCCTGGGATGACACTGACGCTCATGCACGAAAGCGTGGGGAGCAAACAGGATTAGATACCCTGGTAGTCCACGCCCTAAACGATGTCAACTAGCTGTTGGGGGTTTGAATCCTTGGTAGCGTAGCTAACGCGTGAAGTTGACCGCCTGGGGAGTACGGCCGCAAGGTTAAAACTCAAAGGAATTGACGGGGACCCGCACAAGCGGTGGATGATGTGGATTAATTCGATGCAACGCGAAAAACCTTACCTGCTCTTGACATGTACGGAACTTGGTAGAGATATCTTGGTGCCCGAAAGGGAGCCGTAACACAGGTGCTGCATGGCTGTCGTCAGCTCGTGTCGTGAGATGTTGGGTTAAGTCCCGCAACGAGCGCAACCCTTGTCATTAGTTGCCATCATTAAGTTGGGCACTCTAATGAGACTGCCGGTGACAAACCGGAGGAAGGTGGGGATGACGTCAAGTCCTCATGGCCCTTATGAGCAGGGCTTCACACGTCATACAATGGTCGGTACAGAGGGTTGCCAAGCCGCGAGGTGGAGCTAATCTCAGAAAACCGATCGTAGTCCGGATCGCACTCTGCAACTCGAGTGCGTGAAGTCGGAATCGCTAGTAATCGCAGATCAGCATGCTGCGGTGAATACGTTCCCGGGTCTTGTACACACCGCCCGTCACACCATGGGAGTGAGTTTCACCAGAAGTGGGTAGGCTAACCGCAAGGAGGCCGCTTACCACGGTGGGATTCATGACTGGGGTGAAGTCGTAACAAGGTAGCCGTAGGGGAACCTGCGGCTGGATCACCTCCTTTCTAGAGAATGGCGATTGCCAAGCACTTACAGCCTATCGGTTATTTGTAGTTAAGGGCAGCCGGGTCGAGAGGCCTGGCGCAGAGAAGTTTACTGGGTTTGTAGCTCAGCTGGTTAGAGCACTGTGTTGATAACGCAGGGGTCGTAGGTTCGAGTCCTACCAGACCCACCAGTTGGGGGATTAGCTCAGTTGGGAGAGCACCTGCTTTGCAAGCAGGGGGTCGTCGGTTCGATCCCGTCATCCTCCACCACTCAATGCAAACAAAATCAAATTGAGAAGTTTGATTCTGTTTGCGTTGTATAAACGCCCGATCTTTAACAAACTGAAGAAGCCGAATATATTGAGACGGCGAGATGAAGGCATGCAGTTAATTCTGCATGCGGACAAATCGTCATCTTGGGTATTTGATTGTATCTAAGGCTGCGTCGCCATATCAAAAGGGGCGGTGCAGTCGTCGCACAAACACATCTTGTTGTTTTAGTGGTTTAGGCTGCTGAAATGATAGGGTCAAGCGACTAAGTGCATCTGGTGGATGCCTTGGCGATCACAGGCGATGAAGGACGTGTAAGCCTGCGAAAAGCGCGGGGGAGCTGGCAATAGAGCTTTGATCCCGCGATGTCCGAATGGGGAAACCCACCGCTTAGGCGGTATCCCTGACTGAATACATAGGTCAGAGGAGGCGAACCGAGTGAACTGAAACATCTAAGTAACTCGAGGAAAAGAAATCAACCGAGATTCCGTAAGTAGTGGCGAGCGAACGCGGAACAGCCTGTATGTGATAGAGATTGCGTTAGTGGAAGGTTCATGGAAAGGACCGCCGTAGTGGGTGATAGCCCCGTACACGAAAACGCATTCTTGGTACTAAGCATACGAGAAGTAGGGCGGGACACGCGAAATCCTGTCTGAATATGGGGGGACCATCCTCCAAGGCTAAATACTCGTGATCGACCGATAGTGAACCAGTACCGTGAGGGAAAGGCGAAAAGAACCCCGGGAGGGGAGTGAAATAGAACCTGAAACCGGATGCATACAAACAGTGGGAGCGGACTTGTTCCGTGACTGCGTACCTTTTGTATAATGGGTCAGCGACTTACGTTCAGTAGCAAGCTTAACCGAATAGGGGAGGCGTAGGGAAACCGAGTCCGAATAGGGCGCTTTAGTTGCTGGGCGTAGACCCGAAACCGAGTGATCTATCCATGGCCAGGATGAAGGTGCGGTAACACGCACTGGAGGTCCGAACCCACTAGTGTTGCAAAACTAGGGGATGAGCTGTGGATAGGGGTGAAAGGCTAAACAAACTCGGAGATAGCTGGTTCTCCCCGAAAACTATTTAGGTAGTGCCTCATGTATCACTTCCGGGGGTAAAGCACTGTTATGGCTAGGGGGTCATTGCGATTTACCAAACCATGGCAAACTCTGAATACCGGAAAGTGCGAGCATGGGAGACAGACGGTGGGTGCTAACGTCCATCGTCAAGAGGGAAACAACCCAGACCGCCAGCTAAGGTCCCAAATGATCAGTTAAGTGGTAAACGAAGTGGGAAGGCCCAGACAGCCAGGATGTTGGCTTAGAAGCAGCCATCATTTAAAGAAAGCGTAATAGCTCACTGGTCGAGTCGTCCTGCGCGGAAGATGTAACGGGGCTCAAACTGATAACCGAAGCTGCGGATGGGCGCGTAAGCGTCCGTGGTAGGGGAGCGTTCTGTAGGTCTGTGAAGGTGTCTCGTAAGGGATGCTGGAGATATCAGAAGTGCGAATGCTGACATGAGTAGCGATAAAGCGGGTGAAAAGCCCGCTCGCCGAAAGCCCAAGGTTTCCTACGCAACGTTCATCGGCGTAGGGTGAGTCGGCCCCTAAGGCGAGGCTGAAAAGCGTAGTCGATGGGAAACGGGTTAAAATTCCCGTACTTTTATGCAGTGCGATGTGGGGACGGAGAAGGTTAGGTCATCAGACTGTTGGAATAGTCTGTTTAAGCCGGTAGGCTGGAGTGGTAGGCAAATCCGCCGCTCCTTAAGGCCGAGAAGTGATGACGAGGGTCTACGGACCTGAAGTGACTGATACCACGCTTCCAGGAAAAGCCACTAAGCTTCAGCTGCATAAGAACCGTACCGCAAACCGACACAGGTGGGCAGGATGAGAATTCTAAGGCGCTTGAGAGAACTCAGGAGAAGGAACTCGGCAAATTGATACCGTAACTTCGGGAGAAGGTATGCCTGTTGAGGTGAATCCCCTGCGGGAGGAGCTTTGACAGGTCGCAGAGAATAGGTGGCTGCGACTGTTTAACAAAAACACAGCACTGTGCCAACACGAAAGTGGACGTATACGGTGTGACGCCTGCCCGGTGCCGGAAGGTTAAGTGATGGGGTGCAAGCTCTTGATCGAAGCCCCGGTAAACGGCGGCCGTAACTATAACGGTCCTAAGGTAGCGAAATTCCTTGTCGGGTAAGTTCCGACCCGCACGAATGGCGTAACGATGGCCACACTGTCTCCTCCTGAGACTCAGCGAAGTTGAAGTGTTTGTGAAGATGCAATCTACCCGCTGCTAGACGGAAAGACCCCGTGAACCTTTACTGTAGCTTTGCATTGGACTTTGAACAGACTTGTGTAGGATAGGTGGGAGGCTTTGAAGCTGAGACGCTAGTTTCAGTGGAGCCGTCCTTGAAATACCACCCTGGTGTGTTTGAGGTTCTAACCTTGGTCCGTGATCCGGATTGGGGACAGTGCATGGTAGGCAGTTTGACTGGGGCGGTCTCCTCCCAAAGTGTAACGGAGGAGTTCGAAGGTTACCTAGGTACGGTCGGAAATCGTGCTGATAGTGCAATGGCAAAAGGTAGCTTAACTGCGAGACCGACAAGTCGAGCAGGTGCGAAAGCAGGACATAGTGATCCGGTGGTTCTGAATGGAAGGGCCATCGCTCAACGGATAAAAGGTACTCCGGGGATAACAGGCTGATACCGCCCAAGAGTTCACATCGACGGCGGTGTTTGGCACCTCGATGTCGGCTCATCACATCCTGGGGCTGTAGCCGGTCCCAAGGGTATGGCTGTTCGCCATTTAAAGTGGTACGTGAGCTGGGTTCAAAACGTCGTGAGACAGTTTGGTCCCTATCTGCAGTGGGCGTTGGAAGTTTGACGGGGGCTGCTCCTAGTACGAGAGGACCGGAGTGGACGAACCTCTGGTGTACCGGTTGTCACGCCAGTGGCATAGCCGGGTAGCTAAGTTCGGAAGAGATAACCGCTGAAAGCATCTAAGCGGGAAACTTGCCTGAAGATGAGACTTCCCTGGAGGCTTGACCTCCCTGAAGAGTCGTTCGAGACCAGGACGTTGATAGGTCGGGTGTGGAAGCGCTGTGAGGCGTGAAGCTAACCGATACTAATTGCTCGTGAGGCTTGATCCTATCATTTGAGTAGCTTAGCAAGGCTAGGCGACGAGAGTGGATGTGCGAAGTACATCAAATACCGAATATATGCGGGTTGAGACGAGAGACTCAGCCCAGGCTTCTTCCAGTTTGTGCCAGTTTATGTCTGGTGGCCTTAGCGAGGTGGTCCCACGCCTTCCCATCCCGAACAGGACCGTGAAACGCCTTAGCGCCGATGATAGTGTGGCATTCGCCATGTGAAAGTAGGACACCGCCAGACGCCCCATAACGAAGCCCAGCTCACACGAGCTGGGCTTTGTGCTTTGTGCCGGTGAAACGCCGCCCTCCATCAGCCCCGACCGGTCCCCGGCGGGGCTTTGGCCTTTCTGGGGTGTATGTCGATGTAGTGTGAATTCTTGGACAGATTGTCCATCTTATGTCGTTGCGGGAGATCTGCATTTTTGCAAAAATGCGCGGCAGATATTTTATGCAGCGCATATTATTCAAAATGTCGAATTAACCCCTAGGGCGGAAGTCTTGAGCAAATTCAAGGGCGGCGAGTGGCTGCTGTTCGGCGCGGTCTGGCTTGCCTGCACGCTGCTTGTGACGGCGCAGTGGGGAGTGAGCGAATATCGCCGCTTGCAGGACGGCTTCGAGCTGGCCGCGCATCAGGCGTATGCGGGCGTGGCCAGGCGGCTGGACCAGAACGAGTCGGTGCTGTCGGCGATCGATGCGCTGCTGTTGTCGCGCGAGCCGTTTGATGCGGCTGCCGTCGGCGCCTTTTCCCGTGAGATGCTTCCCCGTTATCAGCAGTTGTACGCCATCCAGTTTCTCCGCAATGTTTCCGCCGATAATCGGGTGGTTTTCCTGAGAGAGATGGAGCAACGCTTCGGCGAGACTTTCTATATCCGCGATTTCGACGTCGTGGGGCGACGCAGCTGGCAGCCTGCCCCGGTGCGAGCCCAGTCTCTAGTCGTCTCGATGATAGAGCCGGATCTGCCGGCAGCCAGTCCCGTTTATGGTTATGACGTGCTTGGCGATGCCTATTTCGCTCCGGATTTGCGGCGGGCGATTTCCGGCGGGCAGAAAGTGTCTTCTCGTCCCTTCGAACTGTATGACGGCGGTGGGCGGGCCTATCTGCTGATGCAGCCCTTGTTCCAGGACTCGGAATCGCCAGGCAGAAAGCGGCTAGCCGGGATGGCGGTGCTGGTGGTTTTCTGCGATCGGCTGTTGCAATTGCCGGTCGATGCCAGCCTGTCCAATAATCTGGATTTGGCCTTGCTGGCCAAGGAGGGCGGGCATGAGCTGTTGTATGAGCGGCTTCATCGCGTCGCCGAGCATGATTGGTGGCCGGTCGTCACCCGACTGGAGGCGAAGCTGCCGCTGAACAGCGAAGCGCAGCCATTTGTGCTGGGCGTCGCCCAGGACGTCCGCGTCAGCGATCTGGTGTTGTTGCCGCTGCTGTTGAGGGAGCTGTTGCTGACGCTGCTGCTGGCCGCCGCCGGCCTGATATATTCCCAGCGCATGGCCTTGCGCAGGCAGCGCAGCCTGGCGGATGAGGAGCTGTTTCTGCAGAGCGAGCGCGCGTCTGTGACCTTGAATGCGATTCATGACGGGGTGATGATCCTGCGCCAGGATCGCAACATTGAAATGGCGAATCCAATGGCGCTGAGGCTGGTGGAAATGCCGGCCGAAGAGGTGCTGGGCCAGCCTTGCCACGAGGTGTTCCGGCTGCTGGGGGAGCTGGCCTCGGAGTTCGCCGAGGATCCGATAGGCGAGTGCTTCCGCACCGGTCTGCCGGTGGAGTTGCAGGAAAGAATGCAGCTGACCACCGCGCGTGGCAAGGTGCATTTCGTCGAGGGCGGCGTCGCGCCGCTGCTGTCCCGCGACGGCGTGCTGATCGGCGTGGTGTGCGCGCTGCGCGACATGGGGCCGCTGCGCCAACGCACGGCCGAGGCGCTGGAGGCCAGCGAAACCCGGGTCAAGGAGCATTTGGAAAAGCTCTCGCACGTGGCGCGGCTGCACACGATGGGGGAGATGGCTTCGGGCATCGCGCACGAGCTCAATCAACCGCTGACCGCCATTTCCAATTATTGCCAGGCGGCGATGCAGATGCTGGAGGGCGTGGATGACGCGCCGCCGCAGGTGCATTCGGCGCTGAAGCTGGCGGTGGCGCAGGCGGGCCGGGCCGGCGAGATCATCAAGCGGCTGCGAGCGCTGGTCAGCAAACGGGCGATCGAGACGCGGCTGATCGATATCAACCAGGTGGTGGGCAACTGCATGTTCCTGGCGGAGTACGATCTGCGCGAGCGGGGCATCGAAGTGGTGCAGCTATTGTCCGGTTACTCCATCCCGGTGATGGCGGACAGCATTCAGCTGGAGCAGGTGGTGTTGAACCTGCTGTCCAACGCGATGGATGCCTTGAAGGACGAGCCGCCTATGAAACGGCACGTGATCATCCATACCCGGCGCGAGGGGCGGAAGGGAATCCTGGAGGTGAGAGACACGGGGCGTGGGATTACTCCCGATCTGCTGGAAGTGCTGTTCCACCCGTTCTTCTCCACCAAGCCGCATGGCATGGGCTTGGGCTTGTCGATCTGCCAGACCATAGTCGAGCAGTACGGTGGGCTGATCTCGGCCGAAAACATACCGGCCAGCGGCGCCTGCTTCCGGATCGAGCTGCCGCTGGCCCTGCAGGCGGAGCGGCAGCTGAGCTAGTTCAGGATGCGCGCGTCAGCGCGCCGGGCAGGGCGCGTTGGGCGCGTTCCTCGCGTGGCGTGATGTTGAAGTGGTTGCGGTAGGTACTGGAGAAATGCGGACCGCTGGAGAAGCCGCAGGCCAGACCGATCTGGACGATGGATTTGCTGGTTTGCTGCAGCAGTTGCCGGGCGCGGCTCAGACGCAGCTCCAGATAGTATTTCGACGGCACCGTGCCCAGGTATTGCTTGAACAGCCGCTCCAGCTGGCGGCGGGACACGCCGACGTAGTAGGCGATGTCGTCGGTGGACAGGGGCTCCTCGATATTCGCTTCCATCAGGCTGACAGCCTCGGTCAGCTTGGGCTGGCTGCCGCCGATGCGGGTGGCCAGCGGGATGCGCTGGCGCTCGTTGCCGGGACGGATGCGCTCCATGCTGAACAGCTCGGACAGCTGGGCGATGAATTCGTGGCCCTGCTGTTTGCCGACCAGGTCCAGCATGAAGTCGAAGGTGGCGGCGCCGCCGGCGCAGCTCAGGCAGCGGCCCTCGCTCTCGTACAGATTGGACGTGACGATCACGTCCGGGAATTCCTCGGTCAGCCGCGCGATTTCGCGCCAGTGTATCGTCGCGCGCTGTCCCGCCAGCAGGCCGGCGCGCGCCAGCCAGTAGCTGCCGCAGCCTATGCCGGCCAGGGTCATCTTGTCGGCGTTGCCGCCCCCCAGGGCCTTGCTCAGGTCTTCCAGCGCGAAATCGCTGACGATCTCGTCGGCCAGGATCAGCAGGTAGTCCAGCTTGGGCGCGTAGGACAGCGGCAGGTCCACCGCCAGCTTGATGTCGTTGGACAGCTGCACCGGCGCGCCGTCCAGCGACAGCAGCAGCGTTTCGTACAGGCGCTTTTCCGCCAGCAGATTGGCGTGCGTCAGCACCTCGGAGGCGCTGGCGAAGTCGGCCATCGAGGCGTGGGGCAGGAGCAGGAAGCCAAAGCGCAGGGCTTTGCCGGTTTGGGGCGGGTGACCCATGGTGTGATTGTCTGTGTCAGTTGGCAAAAATGCCGCCATGGCAGGCAAGCCTGGCATGGCGGCGTTATCTCGCCCTGCATTGTACGATTTATTTCAGCGGGCCGGCACAAATTGTTGCCGGCCCGCGCGGCCTCACTGCTTGCGGGGCGCGAGGAAGGCCAGGTAGCGGCGCTCGGCCCGCTTCATCAGCCAGACTAGGCCGAAGGTGAGTGCCAGGTAGATCAGCGCGGCGGTGAGAAAGGGCTCGAACGGCATATAGCTTTCGCTGTAGATGCGGCGGGCGACGCCGGTCAGGTCGGCCAGCGTCACCAGGCCGGCGATGGCGGTGCTCTGCAGCATCATGATCACTTCATTGCTGTAGGCCGGCAGCGCGCGGCGCAGCGCCGATGGCAGCACGATGCGGCGCAGCATCAGCCACTGGCTCATGCCCATCGAGCGGGCCGCCTCGATTTCGCCCCAGTGGGTGGCGCGGATCTGGCCGGCGATGATCTCGGTGGTGTAAGCGGCGGTATTCAGCGTGAAGGCCAGGATCGCGCAGACGTAGGCGTCCTGCAGATATCGCCAGGCCCAGCTGTCGCGCACCCAGTCGAACTGGGCGAGGCCGTAGTAGATGATGAACAGCTGCACCAGCAGCGGCGTGCCGCGGAACACGTAGCCGAACAGCCAGACCGCGCCCGCCAGCGCGCGGTTCTTGGAGACGCGGGCCACCGCCAGCGGGACGGCCATGGCCAGGCCCAGCAGCAGGGACAGGCCCAGCAGCTCCAGCGTCAGGATCAGGCCGTCGGTGCTGGACAGCATCGGGCTGCCGTCATGGGCGCCGAAGAACTCGGGCAGCCGCTCGATAATCAGTTGGGGATCGATCACAGTCCGCTCTCCTTGGCGCCCATCGAATAGCGTTTCTCCAGCCAGTGGAGCAGCAGGTTGGATACGCCGGTCACCACGAGGAACAGCGCGCCGACGACGACATAGACATCGAACGGCTGCTGGGTGGCGGATTTGGCGGCGTCGGCACGGTACATCACGTCATTGAGGCCGATCACCGACACCAGCGCGGTGGACTTCACCAGCACCAGCCAGTTGTTGGAGAAGCTGGGCAGCGCGTAGCGCACCATCTGCGGCAGCTGGATGCGGAAGAACACGCGCAGCGGCGACATGCCGTAGGCGAGGCCGGCTTCCATCTGGCCCTTGTGCACCGCCATCATCGCGCCGCGGAAGGTTTCCGTCATGTAGGCGCCGAAGATGAAGCCCAGCGTGGCCACGCCGGCGGCGAAGGGGTTGATGTCGGGGCTCTGCCAGCCGAAATAGCCGCAGATGTCGTTGAGCGCCATCTGGGCGCCGAAGAACAGCAGGAACATCCACACCAGGTCGGGAATGCCGCGCACCACGGTGGAGTAGAATTCGGCCAGCAGAGTCAGCGGGCGGGAGTGGCTGGACTTGAACAGCGCGCCGACCAGGCCGAGCGCGACGGACACGACCAGCGAGGTGCCGGCCAGTTTCAGGGTCAGCACGCCGCCTTCGAGGATGCTGGGAAGGTAGCCTTGAAGCATGAAGCAATCTCGGAAAAGGGGATTGCCGACGCCGGCGCGCGGGAGGCGCGCCGGCGTCGTATCGGGTGGTTCAGTTCAGGGCTCAGCCGCCGTAGATGTCGAAGCTGAAGTACTTGTCCTGGACTTTCTTGTAGGCGCCGTCCTTGCGGATCTGGTCGATGGCCTTGTTCAAGCGTTCGACCAATGCCTTGTTGCCCTTCTTGACGGCGATGCCGCAGCCCGGGCCAAAGTATTTGACGTCGGAGTAGTTGGGGCCGACGAAGGCGTAGCCCTTGGCCTGGGCGGTCTTCAGGAACTCCTGCTCGCCGACGGCGCTGTCGACGAACACGGCGTCCACGCGGCCGGACTTCAGATCCAGGAAGGATTCAGGAGACTTGGCGTAGGACACGATGGCGGCGCCGTTCTTGCCCCAGTTGTCCTTGGCGAACTTTTCCTGGGTGGAGGCGCGCAGCACGCCGATCTTCTTGCCCTTCAGGCTGGCGGCGTCCACCTTGGTGCCGTCCTTGGCCACCATGCGGCTGGCGATGTTGTAGTACTTGTGGGAGAAGTCCACCGCCTTCTGGCGCTCCGGCGTGATCTGCATCGAGGAGATGATGGCGTCGAACTTGTTGGCGTTCAGCGCCGGGATCAGGCCGTCCCAGTCCTGGGGCACGATCTGGCAGGTGACTTTCATCGCCGCGCACAGCGAATTGGCGATGTCGATGTCGAAACCTTGCGGCTTGCCGTCGGCGCCTTGCTTGGAGAAGGGCGGGTAGTTGAGATCCACGCCGATGCGCAGGGTTTCCGCCTGGGCGGACAGGGAAGCGAGCAGGGCGATGCCGGCGCTTGCGATCAGGGCTTTTTTCATGATGTTGCTTCTACTTCTCTCTCGTTGGCCGCTGGCGCGATGCGCAGGCGGCCGGCTTGTAAACCCCGCACCGGAGGCGACGTTAATGTTCCGATCCGGGCCGTTTTGTGTTCTGAATTGACCAACGGTTTTTGCGATAGCCAACAATAAGCGGCTGATTTGGTCAATCCCCACAAGCAAGTGCGCACATTCTACCTTACTTTTGCGAACAAATGGAAATATCATAAAAATCAATAAGTTACGCGATAATTGTTTGATGATCTACAATGCGTGCTGTTACGAGATTTGTGTAATTGTCCGTCGCTTTGCTGTAAGGTGTCGGCTGGATTTTCGGGCGGCTTATGCGCCTGCGTTGTTGCCTCTGGGATAGGCGTGGCGCTTTTTGTGTAAGTGCATGTCGCATTAAGGAAATCCGGCCGGGGTGGCGCTATCTACAATGCCCCGACAACCTCCCTGCTCACAACAAGAGAAGCTAAATGTCGCTTACCAACAAGACCGAACTGGCCAGCCTGATCGCTGATATTCAGGCAGTGGCCGAGAGCAAGCTTTCTTCAAAGGAGACCCAACGACTCGCCGCCTTCTTCCCGATCTATTTCGAAGAGACCGAACATGCCGACCTCAGGCAGTTCTCCTCGCTCGATCTGTTCGGCGCAGGGATGGCGCACTACGAGTTCGCCGGCAAGCGCTCTGCCGGACAGGTCAAGTGCCGCATCTATAACCCCGATTTCGAACGCGACGGCTGGCAAAGCACCCACACGGTGATCGAAGTGGTGAACGACGACATGCCGTTCCTGATCGATTCGATCTCCATGCTGCTGTCGCGATACAACCTCAATCTGCATCTGCTGGTCCACCCGGTGTTGGCGGTTGCCCGCGACAAGAGCGGCGTGCTGGCCGAGGTGAAGCGCACCGAGGACCGCAGCCTGCCGCTGGAATCCTTCATCCACGTCCAGATCGACCGCATCAGCGACGCCGAGCTGCTGGCCAAGCTCGAAGCCGAGCTCAAGCGCGTGCTGGCCGATATCCGCCTGGTGGTCAGCGACGAGCCGAAAATGCGCGAAGTGCTGGCCGGCATCGGCAAGGACCTGGCCAAGCTGAAGGGCGACCGCGCCGCCGAGGCCAAGGAGGCGGTGGCCTTCCTCGATTGGATGGCTGGCCGCAACTTCCTGTTCATGGGTTATTGCGATTACGACCTGGTCAAGCGCGACGGCAAGGACAGCCTGAAGATCGTCAAGGAGTCCGGCCTCGGCATCCTGAAAGAGCAGGGCGACAAGGAGTACTCCGCCAGCTTCGAACAACTGCCGCAGGAGCTGCGCGAACTCGCCCATCTGCCGCAGCTGATCATCCTGAACAAATCGCAGACCCGCTCCATCATCCATCGTCCGGCCTATGTCGACTTCGTCGGCATCAAGCGTTTCAACGACAAGGGCCAGGTGATCGGCGAGCGCCGCTTCCTGGGCCTCTACACCGCCAGCGCCTACCAGATGTCGCCGAAGGATGTGCCCATCCTGCGCCAGAAGGTGTCCACCGTCGTCAAGAACTGCGACTTCGTCGACGACAGCTACAAGTCCAAGACTCTGGGCTTCGTGCTGGAAAGCTACCCGCGCGACGAACTGTTCGAGATTCCGGCCGAAGTGCTGGCGCCGATCGTCGAAGGCATCGTCAGCCTGCAGGAACGTCCGCGCGTGCGGCTGTTCGTCCGCGCCGACCGCTACCACCGCTATGTCAGCAGCCTGGTCTATGTGCCGCGCGACAGCTTCAGCACCGAAGTGCGGCTGAAGATCGAAAAGGTGCTGATGAACGCCTTCAACGGCGCCAGCGCCGAGTTCAGCGTGCAGATCGGCGACGGCACCCTGGCCCGCGTCCATTACATCATCCGCACCGCATCCGCCAAGCTGCCTGAATTCCACGCCGCCGACATCGAGGCTGAAATCGCCCGCCTGGTGCGCGGCTGGAGCGAAGAGCTGCACCAGCAACTGGTGGAAGCCCACGGCGAAGAGCGCGGCAATGGCCTGTTCAACCGCTACAAGGATGGCTTCCCGCTGGCTTACCGCGAAGAGTTCGCGGTGCGCAACGCGGTGCTGGACGTCCAGCACCTGGAGGCGATCTGCCCCGAGCAGCCGCTGGCGATGAAGCTGTACCGTCCGTTCCATCGCGGCGGCGCATCGTTCAATCTCAAACTGTTCCGCGAAGGCGAGCCGCTGGGCTTGTCCGCCAGCCTGCCGATTCTGGAAAACATGGGCGTCAAGGTGCGCGATGAGCACCCGTACTGCGTCAAGCGCGTCGATGGCAGCCTGGTGTGGATCAGCGACTTCGGTCTCGACGTCGGCGGTTTCGGCGAGCAGATGGCGCAGGACCAGGTGCAGCACGACTTCCAGGAGCTGCTGGCCCAGGTGTTCGCCAAGCGCTGCGAAAACGACGGCTTCAACCGTCTGGCGCTGGTGGCTGGTTTGGATTGGCGCGAAATCTCGCTGATCCGCGCGCTGGCCAAGTATCTGCGCCAGGGCGGCCTGACTTTCAGCCAGGCCTATATCGAGCAATGCGTGGCCAACTACCCGGCCATCACCCGCAGCCTGGTGGAGCTGTTCTACGCCCGTCTGGACCCGGCAGGCTTCGACGACGACAAGGCCGAGCTGCTGCTGGCCGCCGTGCGCGGCATGTTGGACGGCGTGGCCAATCTGGACGAAGACCGCATCCTGAACGGCTTCCTGGCCGTGGTGCTGGCTACCCGCCGCACCAACTTCTGGCAGAAGGCGGAAGACGGCCAGTTCAAGTCCTACATCTCGTTCAAGCTGGAATCCAGCCAGGTTCCGTTCCTGCCGCAGCCGCGGCCGATGTTCGAAATCTGGGTCTACAGCCCGCGCGTCGAAGGCGTGCACCTGCGCGGCTCCAAGGTGGCCCGCGGCGGCCTGCGTTGGTCCGACCGGATGGAAGACTTCCGCACCGAAGTGCTGGGCCTGGTGAAGGCGCAGATGGTGAAGAACTCTGTGATCGTGCCGATGGGCTCCAAGGGCGGCTTTGTCGGCAAGCAGCTGCCGGCGCCGTCCGAGCGCGAGGCTTTCCTGGCCGAAGGCATCGCCTGCTACAAGATCTTCATCTCCGCCTTGCTGGACGTCACCGACAACCTGGTGACCGGCCAGATCATACCGCCGACCGACGTGCGCCGCCTGGACCCGGATGATCCGTACCTGGTGGTGGCGGCCGACAAGGGCACGGCCACCTTCTCCGACATCGCCAACGGCATTTCCGAGGCCTACGGCTTCTGGCTGGGCGACGCCTTCGCCTCCGGCGGCTCCGCCGGCTACGACCATAAGGGCATGGGCATCACCGCCCGCGGCGCCTGGGAATCGGTGAAGCGCCACTTCCGCCACCTGGGCATCAACACCCAGGAGCAGGATTTCAGCGTGATCGGCATCGGCGACATGGCCGGCGACGTGTTCGGCAACGGCATGCTGCTGTCCGAGCATATCTGCCTGAAGGCGGCGTTCAACCACCTGCACATCTTCCTGGACCCGACTCCCGACGCGAAGAAGAGCTTCGCCGAGCGCGCGCGCCTGTTCAATCTGCCGCGCTCCAGCTGGACTGACTACAATCGCGAGCTGATCTCCAAGGGCGGCGGCATCTTCGAGCGCAGCGCCAAGTCCATCCCGCTGTCGCCGGAAGTGAAGGCGTGGCTGGAAACCAGCAAGGATCACATGGCGCCGAACGAGCTGATCCATGAGATCCTCAAGGCCAAGATCGATCTGCTGTACAACGGCGGCATCGGCACCTATGTCAAGGCGTCCACGCAGAGCCATGCCGACGCCCGCGACCGCGCCTGCGATCCGGTGCGCGTCAACGGCAACCAGCTGCAAGCCCGCGTGGTGGCCGAAGGCGGCAACCTGACGTGCACCCAGCTGGGCCGCGTCGAGTTCGCGCTGGCCGGCGGCCGCATCGCCACCGACGCCATCGACAACTCCGCCGGCGTGGATTGCTCCGACCACGAGGTCAATATCAAGATCTTGCTGGGCGCGGTGATGCAGGCCGGCGACATGACGTTGAAGCAGCGCAACGAGCTGTTGGCCGAGATGACCGACGAAGTGGGCCACCTGGTGCTGCGCAATAATGTGCTGCAGACCCAGATTCTGGCGATCAAGCGCCAGGAGTCGGCGGCGATGCTGACCACCCATGCGCGGATGATCGCGCACATGGAAAAGACCGGCGAGCTGAACCGCGAGATCGAGTACCTGCCGTCCGAAACCCAGATCAACGAGCGCCGCCTCGCCCGCCAGGGCCTGACCGTGCCCGAGATCGCGGTGCTGCTGGCCTATAGCAAGATTTCGCTGGATCAGGCCATCCTGGCCACCGACGTGCCGGACGACAAGGACTTCCTGCCGGTGTTGGTCAACTACTTCCCGAAACCGCTGCAGCAGCGCTTCGGCAAGCAGATGGAACAGCATCAGCTGCGCCGCGAGATCATCGCCAACCAGCTGGCCAACCAGATCATCAACCGCATGGGCACCACCTTCGTGTTCCGGATGCAGGAGGAGTCGCCGTTCTCCGCGGCCGACATCGCCCGCGCCTGGTGGATCGCCAGCCGCGTGTTCGACGCGGAAAGCCTGTGGGGCCAGATCGAGGCGCTGGACAACAAGGTGCCGGCCGACCAGCAGATGCAGCTGATGGTGCTGGTGCGCACGCTGGTGGAGCGCGTGACCCGCTGGGTGCTGCGCAACAAGCGTCCGCTCGGCTCCGTCAACGCGGTGATCGAGCAGTACGCGTCCAAGGTGCAGGGCCTGCTGGCGCAGCTGCCCAAGCTGATTCCGGCCGCCGACTACCCGGCGGTGGCCGCGCTGGAGCAGCGCATCGCCCACGCCAACCTGCCGCAGCCGCTGACCCAGGTGCTGGCGCGCCTGGAGTTCGCGGTGCCGCTGATGGACATCATCGAGATCAGCGAGGGCAGCAAGCTCAAGCTGGAGCAGGTGGCCGCCAACTATTTCCAGCTGGGCAGCACGCTGCAGCTGGACTGGCTGCGCGACGCCATCACCGGCCTGCCGCGCGACAACCGCTGGCAGTCGCTGGCCCGCTCGGCGCTGCGCGACGATCTGTACAGCGTGCACCGCAATCTGGCCCGCCAGGCGCTGGAAGGCGTGTCGGCGGCGGACTTCGCCGGCCAATGGCTGGTCAATCGCCAGGGCGCGGTGGAAATCTGCGGCCAGATGTTCGCCGAGCTGCAGTCGTTCAGCGCGCTGGATCTGGCGATGCTGTCCGCCGGCATGCGCGAGCTGAACAACCATCTGCTGGCCTGATGCCGATGGCCTGAAAATTCTGGCCGCGAGGGCGGAATGAAAAACGCCGCGAGGATTCCTCGCGGCGTTTTTGTTGATATTGCCGGAATATCGGATTTACATCGGTTTTGTGGATTTTAGTAGCTCAAATGTCACTGAAATTGTGTATCTTTGCCGATCTCGACGTCATGCCGTGGCAGCGGCGGATTTCGCAAGAACAATACGCAAGGAGCAAGTGATGAAACTGATTCCGCTGGGCATGGCCCTGGGCGCCGCGCTGGCGCTGGGCGGCTGCATGTCCGATTCCTCGTCCGTGGGCGCGACGCGCACCCAGACTGGCGACGAAGCCGCCGCCGGCCAGGTGGCGGTCAAGATGATCGCCTTCAACGATTTCCACGGCAACCTGGAAGCGCCGGGCACGTTGGCGATTCCTGATCCGAACGATGCGAGCAAGACCGTCAAGGTGACGGCCGGCGGCGTCGACTATCTGGCCGCCTGGGTCAAGCAACTGCGCGCGCAGTCGCCCAATACCGTGGTGGTGTCGGCCGGGGACTTGATCGGCGCGAGTCCGCTGGTGTCCGGCATGTTCCACGACGAGCCGACGATAGAGGCGATGAATTTGCTGGGCCTGGACATCAACGCGGTGGGTAACCACGAATTCGACGACGGCCAGGAAGAACTGCTGCGGATGCAGAATGGCGGCTGCAAGCCAGGGGCGGCGGAGACTTCCTGCTTGTACGGTGGCAGCTTCGGCGGTGCCAAGTTCAAGTTCCTGGCGGCGAATGTGCAGAAACAGGACGGCGGCACGCTGTTTCCGGCTTACGAGATCAAGAAATACGGCAATATCCCCGTCGCCTTCATCGGCATGACGCTGAAGGGCACCCCCGACATCGTGGCGCCCACCGGCATCCAGGGCCTGAGCTTCAAGGACGAGGCGGACACCGTCAACGCGCTGGTGCCCAAGCTGAAGGCGCAGGGCGTGGCCGCGGTGGTGGTGGTGGTGCACGAGGGCGGTTACCAGAGCGGCAATTACAACGAGTGCAAGGGCATTTCCGGTCCCATCGTCGACATCGTCAAAAAATTGGACAAGGCGGTGGGGCTGGTGATCACCGGCCACACCCATCAGGCCTACAACTGCCAGATCGACGGCCGCACGGTCACCAGCGCCAAGAACTACGGCCAGCTGTTCACCGAGATCAATTTCAAGCTGAGCCCGGCGACGCGGACTTTCGTGCCGGGTTCGATCCAGGCGGTCAACCGTCCGGTGACGCAGGACATCGCGCCGCTGGCCAATATCAGCAGCCTGGTCCAGTTCTATCTGGGCAAGGCGGCGGATAAAGGCAACAAGCCTGTAGGCACGCTGGCGGGCGCGCTGACCCGCAGCGCCAACGCGGCGGGCGAATCGACCTTGGGCGACGTGATCGCCGATTCGCAATTAGCGGCCAGCGGCAAGAAGGGGACGGCAGTCGCGGAGGTGGCTTTCATGAACCCGGGCGGCATCCGCGCCGACCTGGCTCCGGCCGCGGACGGCAGCATCAGCTACAAGCAGGTCTACACCGTGCAGCCCTTCGGGAACACCATGATGACGATGACGCTGACCGGCGCGCAGATAGACCGCCTGCTGGAGCAGCAATGGAGCAACCCGTCCCAGCCCAAGATCCTGCAGGTGTCGTCCGGCTTCCGCTACAGCTGGAGCCAGTCGGCCCCGGCCGGCAGCAAGGTGGACATCGACAGCATCACCATCAACGGCGCGAAGATCGATCCCGCAGCCAGCTATACGGTGCAGGTGAACAACTTCATCGCCGGCGGCGGCGACGGTTTCACTGTGCTGACCGAAGGCGGCAACCGCGTTGGAGGCAGAGTGGATGTGGATGTGCTGAATGACTATCTGGCTGGGCATCCCAACTTGTCGGTTCCGGCGTTGAACCGCATCGTTCAGAGACCATGAGTGATCGGCCTCTCCGCCTGCGGGCAGGTGGAAGGGCTCTGCGCCTGTTCAAAGTCCGGCGAGCGAGGGCGAGACAAGGAGAAAACAGCTGAAGAAGCGCAGCGCGCATACGGCGCGTGAGATTCCGAGGCTGTTTGCAAAGCCGTGTCGCCGAGGCGCGGCAGGCATTGGGCGGGCTTTCAGAAGTAGTCTATCTGGTCGGCGATGAGCGGGGATTCCAGCTTGCCGCCGGCCACCAGCTTTTCATAGCCGCAGACCTGATCGCGGCCGTGGCTTTTGGCGTAGTAAAGCGCGCGGTCGGCTTGTTCCAGCAGCTGGTCTGGCAATAATCCGGGGGTGATGCGGGTGTAGCCGATGCTGATGGTGATGCAGCCTGCTTGGGGGAAAACGTGCCGCCGGACCGAGGCGCGGAAGCGCTCCAGCGCGACTTCGGCCGGCTCCGCGTCCCCGCATTCCAGCAGCAGCGCGAATTCTTCGCCGCCATAGCGGAACAGTCCGTCTTCTTCGCGGAAGCTTGCCTGCATCAGCTGAGCCATCAGCAGCAGCACCTCGTCCCCGACCATGTGGCCGAAGCGGTCGTTCACCTGCTTGAAATGGTCGATGTCCAGCAAGGCCAGCATATGGGTGGCCGCGGACTCCGCCTCATGCTGCAGGGAAGCGATCAGGTTGTAGAAGCGCAGGTCGAACTTGCGGCGGTTGTGCAGCGCGGTCAGCATGTCGCGGTCGGCCTCGAACAGCAGCCGCAGGAAGTTCTCGTGTATCCGCGCCATCGCCAGCAGCATGTCCCGGTTGACGTCGGCGTCCGGGCCGCAGTGGATCACCACCAGCGAGGTGATGTTGCCCATGCAGTGCAAGGGCAGGCACAGGCCGCTGGGAATGCGCAGCAGCGCCGTGTTGTCGTGATGGGCATGGCTGAACAGCTCGCGCAGGAGCGGGGAAGGGGGCAGCCAGCCGTCGGCTGGGGTTTCGCGGACCTCCGGCTTGCCGGACGCGGCCAGCGCTTCCAGCCGCCGGCAGAGATAGGGCGAGCCGTTGACCCGGCGGCAGGCGAACAGCTCGACCCTGTCGACATGCATCAGCTCCACCAGGGTGGACAGCAGGCTGGACTCCAGCATTTCCTGCTCGCGCTGCGAGGTCAGCTCGACCAGATTGTCGAGCAGCAGCTTGCTTTCATCCTGCACCGCGGGAGACGTCGGCATGGCGGGAACTCCTGGAATGGCCGCGATGCGGCGCGTCCGCGCCGCAAGTTCCCAGAAGTATAGGCAAGCCGCCGAAGAAAACAGTCCTAGCCGCGACCAGTGCTGCCGAAGCCGCCGGCGCCGCGGTCGGAAGCGTCGAAGTCGTCGACGATATTGAAGCCCACCTGCACCACCGGCACGATCACCATCTGGGCGATGCGCTCCATCGGCTCCAGGCGGAACGGTTCCTGGCCGCGGTTCCAGACCGAGACGAACATCTGGCCCTGATAGTCGGAATCGATCAGGCCGACCAGATTGCCCAGCACGATGCCGTGCTTGTGGCCGAGGCCGGAACGCGGCAGCAGCATGGCGGCCAGGCCCGGATCGTTCAGGTGGATGGCGATGCCGGTCGGGATCAGCTTGGTTTCGCCCGGCTGGATGGTCATCGTCTCTTCGGTGGCGGCGCGCAGATCCAGGCCGGCCGAGCCGGAGGTGGCGTAGGCGGGCAGGTTGTCGCGCAGGCGCGCGTCCAGGATCTTGACGTCGATTACGGGTTGCATGGTGTTTCCTTGTGATGCGGGGCGGCCGAAAGCCGCCCGATGGTTGATTCTTCAGCGCTTGGCCAGCAGGGCGGCCAGGCGGCGGACGATGGCGGCGGCCACGTCGTCCTTCGGCATCTGCGGCAGCGGGTGCTCGCCGGCGTCGTCCAGCAGCACCACCTGATTGTCGTCGGCGCCCATCGCCTGCTGGGCGAGGTTGGCCACCAGCATGGGCAGCTTCTTGCGCCTGCGCTTGGCCTCGGCGAATTCCAGCAGGTTCTGGCTTTCGGCGGCGAAGCCTACGCAGAACGGCGCGGCCGGCAGGCTGGCAACGGTGGCCAGGATGTCCGGGTTTTCTTCCAGCTCGATGGTCGGCGCGGCCGCGCCTTTCTTGATCTTGTGCTCGCTGCGGTTCTTCACCCGGTAATCGGCCACCGCCGCCACGGAAATGAACACATCGCTGCGGCCCACCTCGGTCAGCACAGCCTGTTGCATCTCGGCCGCGCTCTGCACGTCCAGCCGGCGCACGTTCAGCGGCGTTTCCATGCCGGTGGGGCCGGATACCAGCGTGACTTCGGCGCCGGCGTCGCGGCAGGCGCGCGCCAGCGCGTAGCCCATCTTGCCGGAGCTGATGTTGGTGATGCCGCGCACCGCGTCTATCGCTTCGTAAGTGGGGCCGGCGGTCAGCAGCACTTTTTTGCCGGCGAGCAGCTTGTCGGCGAAAAAGCCGTGCAGCAGCTCGACGATTTCATGCGGCTCCAGCATGCGGCCGTCGCCGGTCTCGCCGCAGGCCTGGAAGCCGTTGCCGGGGCCGAACACGGTCACGCCGTCTGCTTCCAGCTGGGCGATGTTGCGCTGGTTGGGCGGGTTTTGCCACATTTGCAGATTCATCGCCGGGGCGACGATCAGCGGGCAGGTCCGCGCCGCAGCCAATGTCGAGACCAGGTCGTCGCAAGCGCCGTGGGCCAGCTTGAACAGCAGGTTGGCGGTGGCCGGCGCGATCAGGAAGGCGTCGGCGCGGCGCGACAGCTCGATATGGGCCATCGCGTTGCTGGGGCGCGGATCCCACAGATCGGTGTAGACGGTGTGGCCCGACAGCGCCTGGAAGGTGGCGGGCGTCACGAAATGGGTGGCCGATTCGGTCATCACCACTTCCACTTGGTGCCCGGCCTTGATCAGCTGGCGGGTCAGCTCGGCCGACTTGTAGGCGGCGATGCCGCCGCCGATGCCGAGGAGGATGCGTTTGGCAGTCATCTCTATGGTTTCGAAATCAGCCGTAAACTGGCCATTCTAGCGGATTTGTCCTTTCGGGTGGTCGTGTCGTCGGCAGTTCATGCCAATGTTAATGTCATTGCCTGCTTCTATCTTATTGGCCTGACCCCACAAACAATGCTATAGCCAGAAGGAGGATGCGAGATGTCCATCGCCAGTTGGCCCGAGTCCGAGCGTCCGCGGGAGAAGCTGTTGTCCCAGGGCGCCGCGACGCTTAACGATTCCGAATTGCTGGCCATCTTCCTGCGCACCGGCATCAAGGGCGTCAACGCGGTGGAGCTGGCGCGGCGGCTGTTGCAGGAATTCGGCTCCCTCTCGGCGCTGCTGGCCGCGCCGCTGCCCGCGTTCAAGGCCAAGCAGGGCCTGGGCGAGGCGAAATACGCGCAATTGATGGCCTGCACCGAGCTGGCGCGGCGGGCGCTGTCGGAGCAGCTGAAACTGGGCGACGCGCTGTCCAGCCCGCAGCAGGTGAGGGATTATCTGAGACTGAGCATAGGCAGGCGGGAGGTTGAAACATTTGTTGTGATTTTTCTGTCGGCACAAAACCGGCTGATCGAAGTCGAAGAAGTGTTCAAGGGAACCTTGACCGAGACCCGGGTGTATCCGCGCGAAGTGTTGCGGCGGGCGTTGCGGCACAATGCGGCGGCGCTGATTATCGCGCATAATCACCCGTCAGGCGTCAGCGAGCCGTCCAGCGCCGACCGGGTGCTGACCGACACGCTCAAGCGGGCGCTGGAACTGGTCGATATCAGGTTACTTGACCATTTTGTCGTGACCGGCGGGCACGCGGAGTCGTTCGCCGAGCGTGGTTGGCTGTAGCAGGCGCGTGAGCGCGCGGGGCTTGATGCGATGGCGGTTTGACAGTGCCGCCCCCGATGACGGGGCCCGCGAACAATAACTGTTTGCTTGACCTTTGTTCTCCACCGCATCATAAGGAGGTCGTCATGAACATCCTGCGTTTGCTGAATGAATCGGATTACATTCAGGTCAACAACCAGTTCGTCAAGCCGGACTTCCACACGGTTTCAGAAGAGTTTTCGGACGACGACGACGTGGTGCTGGAAGCCACGCTGGATGGCCAGGAGCTGGTGCTGACCGTGGCCGACCTGACCGACGCCACGCCGCTGGCCGACGGAGGGTTCTGGCTGGAAGGCCTGGGCTATCTCCGTTTCCTGTCGCAGCAGAATCTGCATTGACGTTTCGTCTCCGCATTCTTCCCCTATGGCCCGGCCGACGCCGGGCCATTTCGTTTGGCGGCCGTGGTTTGACCTGCCTCAACTCCGGCACGGGCGCGATGTTCTAGAGTGGCGGCTGTTATTTGCCAGTCATAAATCGGGAGCGTGGAGCGCGTATGCAAAAGTTCAGGATAGGCATGGTGGGAGTGGGGGAGACAGGCACGCCTTTGCTGAAGCAGTTGCTGGATGCGTCGTTCGTCGATCTGGTCGGCGTGGCGGATCTGGATCTGCGGTTGCCGGGCATTCTGCTGGCCAAGGAGCGCGGCGTGCCGGTGACCGATAATTTCATCGAGATCGCCGAGCAGGGCGAGCGCGTCGACATCATCATCGACGTCACCGGGTCCCGCAAGGTAAGGGAAGATCTGCGCCGCTACATGCAGTTTTCCGGCAACACCCATACCGTGATCGTGCACGAGCGGGTCGCCTTGCTGATGCTGTCGCTGGGCGCCGGCCGCTGGGTGGAAACCAGGCATGACGAGCTAAGCTATTGATCTGGAATGTTTGGAATGTGAGGCTGTCCCAGCGATAAGGGAGAGCTGCACGAGGGGATGCGGGAGGCTTGCGCCTCCCGCTTTTTTATTCTCCGGTCGGCGGTTCCGGCGAGGCCGCGTTCTTGTATGCTGAGAGTGTAGTCCGCGCGGTATGGCGCCGCGGGCTATCCTTCATTGCCGTGCAAGGGGAATTAAATGATCAAGCCATCTTCATCCGCCTGGCTGCTGCTATTGCTGCCCGGACTCGCCTTCGCCGCCCTTGGGCAGCGCATCGATTTATCGTCTCCCACACCGGTGGCGGGCCGTCAATTGACGGCGGCAGCCATCGGCGCGCCCTATCGCGTGGTGCAGGATCAGGATGCGGCGGGAAGGGTGATACGCCAGTATGTCGCCGGCGACGGCACCGTTTTCGCCGTGACCTGGAGCGGACCGACGCTGCCGGACCTGCAGCAGTTGCTGGGCGATTACTTTCCCGCTTTCCGCCAAGCCCAGCAGTCCAATCGTCGAGGACTGAATGCGCTGCAAGGGCAGGCCGGCGGCTTTGTGGTGCAGTCCCGCGGCAGGCTGGGAGCATTTTCCGGCTTTGCTTGCGACAGCGCGCTGTTGCCGGCGGGCGTGACCGTTGACCAGCTGAAATGAGGGCGAAACGATGCGCAGAATGATATCGATATGCCTGATGCTGTTGTTGAGCGCCTGCGGTGGCGGCGGCGGCGGGGGGGGAGACAATCTGTCCAACGGCGGCAATGGCGGCAGCACTTCCGCCAATAGCGTGGCGATGACGGTGGACTCGGGGCCAAGCGGCGTGCAGGGGGCGTTCAACATTCCTTATGTCTCGGTCACCGTGTGCGCGCCGGGCAGCACCAGCAATTGCCAGACCATAGATCACGTCCTCGTCGACACCGGCTCCACCGGCTTGCGGATACTGGCGTCGGCTTTGAGCGCCCCGCTGCTTGCCGGGCTGGGCAGCCAGCAGGTGAGTAGCCGCCAGGTAGTGGAGTGCATGCAGTTTGTCACCAGCATCACCTGGGGCGCGGTCAAGCTGGCCGACGTCAAAATGGCGGGCAAGGTGGCGAGCTCGTTGCCGATGCAGGTGATATCGGACCCGGTTTACACCACGATTCCGAGCGGCTGCGCATCGCGAGGCACCAATGCCGGCAGCCTCACAGGCCTTGGGGCGAATGGGATCATCGGCGTCAGCCAGGCTTTGCAGGACTGTGGCGGCAATTGCGCGAACAGCTCGCTGAACAGCGTGTATTACCTGTGCGCGGGCGCGTCGAGTTGCGTGGGCGGCGCGGTGCCTGTTTCGCAGCAGGTGGCGAATCCGGTGGCGGCGTTCAGCGGCGATAACAATGGCGTATTGCTGCAGCTGCCCAGCGTGCCTGTGACCGGGACGGCGACGGCGACGGGCTCGCTGATCTTCGGCATCGGCACGCAGTCGAACAATGCGATTCCAGGCGGAGCGCAGGCCTTCCCCGCCGCCAACGCCGGTTTTACCATCAACACCAGTTACAAGGGCGTCAGCTATTCCAGTTTCATCGATAGCGGCTCCAATATCCTGTTCTTCCCGGATAACGGCATAAGCACTTGTACGGTATACAGTTCGACTTGGTTTTGCCCGTCCTCGCAGCAGAATCTGAGCGCGGTGCTGTCCAGCGGCTCCAGCAGCAGCACGATCAACTTCAGCGTGATCAGCGCGCAGTATCTGACGAGCAGCAACAATGCGGCCATGCCCGGCATTGCGGCGCCGGCCTCGGGCTCATTGTCCACTCAATTCGACTGGGGCCTGCCGTTCTTCTATGGGCGCAGCGTGTTCATCGGTTTTGTCGGCGGCAGCAATTCCTTGGGATCCGGACCTATGTATATTTTCTGAGCTAGTCCGATCTTGCGGCGCAACAATATCTGATCTATAACGCAATCGTCATCACGATGACATCTCCTCTGTCTTTGTGCTTGAGGATAATGGCAAACAGGCCCGGAACATTCCGGGCCTTTTTTTGTTATATGGGCAGCACGAAATATCAGTTAAGCCAGCATTCGTTCCATGCTACATTTCCATGTCATTTTTATTTCGGAACAAGCGTGAACGCGGCGAAGAAGATACGCCAGTTGCTGGATCAGAGCGAAGAGCCGGAACAGGTGGAGGTGTTGCTGCAAATGGTCGCCGGCTTGCAACTGGGGCAGCCGTTCGACCTGAGGCGGCTGTGCGGGATCGAGCAGTCCTATTTTGAGCTGGGCATGGCGCTATTGAAGGATTGGCACGCCGATCATCACATCGCCGCGCGCAGCAAGCTGGTCGAGTCCATTCTGGCGCGCGACCACGGCCTGCAGCTTCAGCTGTGCCATCTGGACGTCCCGGCCGGCTGACGCTTGCTGTTAGAATGGTCGTCTTTGCGCGACGGAGACGACCATGCTGGCGGATGTGGAACTGGCCAAATCCTATCGATTGTTGAACCACGGGCCGACGGTGCTGGTGAGCAGCGCGGCGGGCGGCAGGCTCAATGTGATGGCGGCGGCCTGGGCGATGCCGCTGGATTTCGATCCTCCCAAGGTGCTGGTGGTGGTGGACAAGTCCACCTATACCCGCGAGCTGATCGAGGCCAGCGGCGAATTCGTGCTCAACATCCCGTGCCGCGCTCAGGCGGCGCAGGTGGTGCAGGTCGGCAGCGAGAGCGGCCACGGGCAGGACAAGTTCGCGTCCAGCGGGCTGGAGCCGATGCCTGGGCTGAAAGTGGGCGCGCCGCGGGTGGCCGGCTGCATCGCTTACCTGGAATGCAGGGTGGTGCAGGAGCCGCATAACCAGCAGCAGTACGATCTGTTCATCGGCGAAGTCGTCGCGGCCCAGGCCGACAGCGAAGTTTACAGCGATGGCCGTTGGCATTTCGCCGATGACGCCAAGCGCAGCCTGCATTACATCGCGGGCGGCGCTTTCTTCGCCACTGGCGAGGCGTTCAGCGTATAAGAAAAGAACCCGCTTATGATCGCAAACAGGCGCCAAGCGCCGTGGTTGTGATCCGATAAAAAAAGCCCGCCTTCATGGCGGGCTTTTTTGTTGGCGTCGCGGCGCTTACTGCCAGTCCACCAGCGCATACAGCTTCTTGCCGCGCTTGAGCAGCGAGTATTGGCCGAACAGGCGCTCGCCGTCGCCGATGGCGTGCTCCAGGCTGTCCACCTTGATGCCGTTGACGCTGACCGCGCCGCTCTGGATGAAGGTGCGCGCCTCGCTCTTGGACTTGGCCAGGCCGCCGGCGGCCAGCGCGTCGATCAGGCCGCTGGCGCTCTTGTCCAGGCGGATGGTCGGCAGGCCGTCCTGCGCCAGCTGGGCGAAGTCATCGGCGGTCAGGCTGGACAGATCGTTGCTGAACAGGCTGTGGGTGATGCGCTGCGCCGCTTCCAGCGCGGCCTTGCCATGCACCAGCGCGGTCACTTGCTCGGCCAGGATGCGTTGGCCTTCCGGCTTGCCCTCGCGGGTCTTGTCGGCCTCCTCGATCGTGGCGATCTCGTCCACGGACAGGAAGGTGAAGTAGCGCAGGAACTTGTACACGTCGGCGTCGGCGGTGGAAAGCCAGAACTGGTAGAAGGCGTAAGGCGAGGTTTTGCTCGCGTCCAGCCAGACCGCGTTGCCTTCGCTCTTGCCGAACTTGGTGCCGTCAGCCTTGGTGATCAAGGGCAGCGTCAGGCCGTATACCTGGGTCTGATGGATGCGGCGGGTCAGGTCGGTGCCGGCGGTGATGTTGCCCCACTGGTCGGAGCCGCCGATCTGCAGCTTGCAGCCGTGGCGGCGATACAGTTCGGCGAAGTCATAGCCCTGCAGCAGGCTGTAGGAGAATTCGGTGAAAGAGATGCCCTGGTCTTCGCGGGCGATGCGCTGTTGCACCGCTTCCTTCTTGATCATGGCGTTGACCGAGAAATGCTTGCCGATGTCGCGCAGGAACTCCAGAGCGCCCATCTGGCCGAACCAGTCGTAGTTGTTGGCCATGATGGCGGCGTTGCCGCCTTCGAAGGACAGGAAGGGCTCCACCTGCTTGCGGATTTTATCCACCCAGCCTTCGATGATGTCCGGGGTGTTCAGTTTGCGTTCGGTGGCCTTGAAGCTCGGGTCGCCGATCATGCCGGTGGCGCCGCCCACCAGCGCCACCGGCCGGTGGCCGGCCTGCTGGAAGCGCTTGAGCATGAGAACCGGGACCAGGTGGCCGAGGTGCAGGCTGTCCGCGGTCGGGTCGAAGCCGCAATAAAGCGTAACCGATTCCTTGTTCAGCAGTTCTTGCAGCGCGGCCATGTCGGTGGTTTGCGCGATGAGGCCGCGGGCCTCCAGATCCTGAAGAAGGGCGGTTTGCGTCATTTGACTGGGTCTCCAACACGGTAGAAAACAACGGCCCGTTGCGGGGCCGTCAGGGGATGCGGTTCCGACGCCGCTTCGCGTCGCCGGGAAAAACGTCCATCTTAACCGAAAATGGAGCGAATTGCGCTTCCGGGCGTAGAATAGCCATACCCATAGCATGGGCGGGTTTGCCCAGATGCCGCATTGCGGCAAAATGTCGGGCGGGAAATCAGAAAAGGAAAAATCGATGTCGCAGCAGGTCAAGGTATGGGATGTTCCCACTCGTTTGTTCCACTGGACGCTGGTGGGATTGTTCTGCGCCATGTGGTACTGCGCCGAGCAGGGCGGCGAATGGCTGCAATACCATATCTATTGCGGCGTCGCGCTGGCGTCGCTGCTGGTGTTCCGTCTGATCTGGGGCGTGATCGGCAGCCAGACCGCGCGCTTTTCCAGTTTCGTGCGCGGTCCGAAAGCCATCCTGCGCTATCTGAAGGGCGAGTTACCGGAGCGCGAAGCGCCGGGCCACAATCCGCTGGGCGGCTGGATGGTGGTGGCGATGCTGCTGGCGCTGGCCGCGCAGGTGCTGACCGGCTTGTTCGCCGCCGATGTGGACAGTTATCTGTACGACGGCCCGCTGGCCAAGCACATCGACAGCGGCCTAGCGGAATCCGCCACCGGCGCGCACAAGCTGCTGTTCAACGGCTTGTTGGGCTTGGTGGCGCTGCATATCGCCGCCATCGTCGTCTACCGGGTGGTGAAGAAGCAGAATCTGGTGGGGCCGATGCTCACCGGCTACAAGAAAATGGCCGGAGAAAAGCCGAGCTTGCGTTTCGCGCACGGCGCGCTGGCTTTGGCGGCGCTGTTACTGTCGGCCGGCGGCCTGTATTTCGCGCTGCTGCGGTAGGGGCCAGCCCATAGTCTGCGGCGTGTCGTTGAAAACGGTTTTCGCTTGCGTGCCGATTGTCAGGTAAACGGCATGAGGCTGCCATCGCGGCGGCGCGCCGGCTTTGCTGCGCGCCGCCGTTGTATTCTAGCTTGTCAGCGGGGCCCCAGGATTCGCCGCAGGCTGCTGGCAGGCGGCGCGCCTTGCACCTTCTGCATTTTCTCCTTGTCGTCCTTGAAGAAAATCATGGGCGTGGCGAACGCGCCGAAGCGCTCCATCAGTCGATGATTGCTGTCCAGCTTGGCCTGAACGGCTGGCGGAATAGCGGTTAATGGTTTGACGCCGCCGCTGGCGTGTTGCCGCTCGTGGCGGTCGAAAGCGGCGGCCGGGTTGCTGTCGCCCAGAATGGCCGCCGCCTTGCCGGGGCTGTCCGGTTTGATGATGCCCACCATGATATGGCGGATTTGCACTTTCCCGGCTTTGACCCAGGGGCGGGCATCGTTCCAGAACTTGTTGCAGTAAGGGCAGTTGGGGTCGGTGAAGGCGTAGAGCACGCGCGGCGCCTTGCTGTCTCCATCGGCGATCCAGAAACTGCCTTCCAGCTGTTGCCACAGCGCTTGACTGAACTGTTTGTCCAAGCCGGCCTGATTCCAGGCTTGCCCCTTGCTATCCAGCATGGCGCCGACAATGGCCTGCTTGCCGTCGGCGGTGAGGTAGATGGTTTGCGGCCGGCTCAGGTAGAGCGCGGCGTAGCCGGTCATCCCGCCGGGGGCGGAGAAGCGGTCCAGGATTTCATAGCCTTGCTGCTCCAGCGCATGCAGCGGCGCTGGCAAGGGGCTGGCCGGGGCGGCGAGCGCTGGCAGGCTGAATGGCAGGGCCAATAGCGGCAGCAGCCAGTTTCGGCATGGAGTGGTCATGGAGTGTCCTTTGCTGAATGGGGCGCGTCGCGCAGCGCGGCCAGCTTGCTGGCCAGCGTGGCGGCGGAGAGTTCGCCCAAGTGGGTGGCGGCCAGGCGGCCTTGCGCATTGAAAAACAGGGTGGTGGGCAGCGCGGCGGAGCCGTATTCCGCGCCCAGCGCGCCGCTTGGGTCGAGCAGCACATGCTCCAGCCGCAGCCCTTCCGCTTGCAGGTATTGGCTGACCGTAGCTTTGTCTTCGCCTTGATTGGCGAAGACAAAGCGGATGGCCGGCTCGTTTTGCTGGGCGGCCTGCAAGAGCGGCATTTCACGGCGGCATGGCGGGCACCAGCTGGCCCATAGATTCACCACCGCGGGATGGCCCTGCGCCAAGGCTGGCAGCGTCACGGGCGCGCCGGATAGGCTGCGCAGGGTTTGGCCGGAGAGCGGCTGCGCTTCCTCCCGCGCGAGCCAAGCCTGGGCGGAGGCCCAAACCAGCCCGCCGGCCAGCAGCGCCGCCGTGAGCGGCTGGCGCAGGGCGGGCTGCGCCCAGCCGCGCCATAGCGCCAAGGCCAAGGCACCCAGCGCGCCGGCCCACAGCGAAAAGCCGCCGTCGCGCAGGTCCAGCATGCTCCAGGGTTGCGCCCGGTATTGTTCGAACCAGATGGCGACGAAGCCCAGCCGCGCGGCCAGCGCTCCCCACAGCAGCAGGTCGTTGAGATGGCTGGCCACGCTGACGCCGTGGCGGCGGCCGGCCAGCCAGCCTGCGGCATGGGCGGCCAGCAGCGCGCCGCCGAGCAGCGCTGCTGCGGCGGGAATGGCCAGCGGGCCTAAGTGGAAGCTCAGCATGGTCATCCTTGTTCTTTGGCCTGTTTCAGGCGGGCGAGGAATGCATCGGCGCTTAACTTGCCGATGATGCGTTGCGCGCGGCGCTCTTTGCCGTCTGGGCCGATCAGCAGCAGGGTGGGAGGCCCCAGCACCTGGCGCGAGGCCATCAGTTGGCTGCTGTCGTCGCTGGCGGCGGTGACGTCCGGGCGCAGCAGGCGCATGCCGGCCAAGGCTTGCTGCACGCGGGCGTCGCCAAACACTTCATGCTCGATTTCCTTGCACGCCACGCACCAGTCGGCGTAGTAGTCCACCAGCGTCCATTGACCGTTGGCGCGGGCGGCGTCCAGTTCCCGCTGCAAGGCGGCGGGGCTGCGCAGCGTGGCAAAGGCATCCATCGCCGAGGCCGGCGCGCCGGCGCTGGCTGACAAGGAGAAGGCCAGGGGTTGCAGCGGATTGCCTTGCCCGGCGGCCGCGCCCAGCAGCATGGCGGCAGACCACAGCCCCAGCAAGATGGCGCTGCCGCGCAGCAGCCATTGCCGGCCGCTGGCTTGCCAGGGGTGGCTGATGCGGAACAGTCCCGCCGCCACGGCGAACAGCCACGCGCCGGACAAGGCCAATGCGGCGGCGGCGGGCAGCACCCGCGCCAGGAACCAGATGGCCATTGCCAGCAGCGCAAAGCCGAAAGCAGCCTTGACCCGGTTCATCCACAAGCCGGGGCGCGGCAGCAGCTCGGGCCCCAGCGCGCCCACCGCCAGCAGGGGGGCGCCCATGCCCAGGCCCATGGCCAGCAGCGCCAGGCTGCCTTTGAGCGTATCGCCGCTTTCGCTGATGTACAGCAGGGCGCCGGCTAGCGGCGCGGTCATGCATGGGCCCACCAGCAAGGCCGACAACACGCCCATGCCGGCCGCGCCGCCAATCGTGCCGCCTTGCTGGCGCTGGCTGGCTTGATTGAGGCGGTCGCGCAGGAAGGCGGGCAGCTGCAATTCGTAGGCGCCGAACATCGCCAGCGCCAACAGGACGAACAAGCCGGCGAACAGGCTCAGCGCCCATGGGGTTTGCAAGGCGGCTTGCAGATTGGACCCCATGGCGGCGGCGGCCGCGCCCAGGGCGGCGTAGGTCAGCGCCATCGGCAGGACGAAGGCCAGCGCCAGCACGAAGCCGCGCCTGGCGCTGGCGCCGCTGCCGACGATCAGGCTGCTGAGTATCGGCACCATCGGCAGCACGCAGGGGGTGAAGGCCATCAGCAGGCCCAGGCCGAAGAAGGCCAGCAGCGCCCAGGCGATGCCCGCTTGCGCCAGCCGGCCGGCCAACGCCTGGTCTTCGCCTTGCGCGCTCGCGGCGGCATCCGTGGCGATATCCGCTTCGGCCCCGGCTGGCGGCGCGCCGTTTTGCAGCGTGACCACGCGGCTTTGCGGCGGGTAGCACAGGCCGGCCTTGGCGCAGCCTTGCCAGCCTATGCGCAGCTGGCGCGCTTGCTTGGCTTGCGCCAGCGCTTCCAGGCGTTTGAAGTACACTTCCGATTCGCCGAAGAATTCGTCGGAAATGATTTGGCCCGCCGGCATTTCCAGCGAAGGCGCGTCGCCGGTCGGCAGGGCTTCCACTTTGATGTTCTTGCGGTACAGATAGTAGCCGTCGCTGATGTCCCAGCTCAGCTCGACCTGGCCGTCGCCCAGCTCGGCCACGCTAAGGCGGAATGCTTGCTCCGGCGACAGAAAATCGGTTTGCGCGCCGGCGGGCGCGGCCCACGACAACGCGAGCAGGAGCAGGCTCCAGATGAAGCGCAACATCGGCATCTCCTCATGGTTGGGATGCCGGGAAGCCTGCTGGCGAAGGATTAAGGCAGCGTTAACCGTGGGATAATCCGCCGCGTGCAAGCTTGGCGGCAAGGAGGGCGACATGCGGGTATTGCTGGTGGAGGACAATGAACTGATCGCGCTGGGCATCACCGCGGGTTTGCGCGCCCATGGTCTGGTGGTGGATGGCGTGGGCACGGCGGCGCAGGCGGAGGCAGCGCTGGCCACGCTGGACGCCGACGCCATGATTTTGGATCTGGGCCTGCCGGATGAAGACGGCATGCGTTTGCTGGCGCGGTTGCGCGCCAAAGGCATCGCATTGCCCATTTTGGTGCTCAGCGCCCGCGACGGCGTGGCGGACCGGGTGGCCGGGCTGCGCGCCGGCGCGGATGATTATCTGCTCAAGCCGTTTGATCTGGACGAGTTGGTGGCGCGCTTGCACGCCTTGCAGCGCCGCGCCGGCGGCCGCAGCGTGGATGTGATGGAAGACGGCCCCTTGCGGCTGGACCCGCTGCGAGGCGAGGCCTGGCTTGATGGCCGGGCGGTGCCGTTGGCGCGGCGCGAGCTGGCGCTGCTGGCGGCGCTGATGCAGGCGCGCGACCGCATTCTCAGCGCGGAGCAGCTAAAAGACCGGCTGTACGACTACAGCGAGGAAATCGAAAGCAATGCGCTCAACGTCCACATCCACCATTTGCGGCGCAAGCTGGGGCCGGAGATCGTGGAGACGGTGCGCGGCTTGGGATATCGCTACGGACGGGCCGGCGCATGAGCTTGCGCCTGCGTTTGCTGCTTTTGATCGGCGTCTCGCTCAGCCTGTTGTGGTGCGGGGTGGGGGCCTGGACCTTGCATGATCTGGACCGTCAGCTGCGCCGCACGCTGGATCAGCGGCTGGCGATGTCGGCGCAGATGGTGGCCGGTTTGATGGCGCAGCTGCCGTCGCCGCGCGCGGGGGCGTTGCCAAGCTTTACCGGCATCCACGCCGGCATCGCCTGCCAGATCGTTTCGGTGCGCGGCGAGGTTTTGCTGCGCACGCCCGGCGCGCCCGAGGTGAAGGCGTCCCGTTTGCCGCTGGGCTACGCCGATCAGCAGATAGGCGCCGTGCATTGGCGCAGTTACACGGTGGAGGCCAATGGCCTGTTGGTGACCACCGCCGACAGGCTGACTGAGCGCGACGCGTTGTTGGCCACAGTGCGCTGGGCCGCGGCCGTGCCCTTCATCGCCGCGCTGGCCGGCAGCTTGATCGCCTTGTGGTTTGGCGTGCGCCAGGGCCTGTTGCCGCTGGAGCGCCTGCGCCAAGCGCTGTCGCGCCGAGCTCCGGATGCTTTGGAGCCGGTCGACTCCCGTAATTTGCCTGGCGATTTGCAGCCCTTGGTCGCCAGCCTGAACGACTTGCTGGGGAAAATGGCTCTGGCGCTTTCGCGCGAGAGGCGTTTGACCAGCGATGCGGCGCATGAACTGCGCACGCCGCTGACGGCGATCAAAACCCATCTGCAAGTGGCGCGCATCACCCAGGGGCATGACGCGCAGACTGCCTTGGCGCGCGCGGAGGACGGCGCGGACCGATTGCAGAACACGCTCAGTCAGCTGCTGACCCTGGCGCGGGTGGAGGGCGAGTTTGACTGGGAGGATGGCGGCGTGGCCTTGGCGAGCGAGGTGGTGGATCTGGCGGCGCGCGACGCCGCGCCGCGCCAACCAGAACGCATCGCCATCGGCCCTTCGCCGCAGGCTCAGTTGGCGCTGCCGCAGGCGCTGGCGGTGACGGCGCTGCGTAATTTGCTGGACAATGCCTTGCGTTATTCGCCGCCAGGCTCGCTGGTGCGGCTGAGCGTCTGGAGAGAAGGGGCTTGTTTGCATTTTGAAGTGGCCGATCAAGGCCCGGGCCTATCCGCAGAATCCATGGCCCGGGCCACGCAGCGGTTCTGGCGCGCGCGCCAGTCGGCGGATGGCGGCAGCGGCCTGGGGCTGGCGATTGTGGCGGCCATCGTCGAGCGTTTTGGCGGGCGGCTGGCGCTGCGCGCGGAAGAGGCGGGCGGTTTACGCGTCATATTGACTTTGCCGGCGCGGGATTGATGTTGGCGGAGCGGCGGCGGGCAAGGTGTTTTGCGCGCGGTTGTCCCGCTCCAAAACGTTGAACAGATCAAAAACGATCCAAACGACAAAGCCGGCACGTAGCCGGCTTTTTGATTCTCGTCGCGCGGGGCGCTTATTTTTCCGGGCCGCGGAAGGCGTCGTGACAGGTCTTGCAGTTCTGCGCCACCTGGCCGTAGGCCTTCTTGATGGCGGCCAGGTCGCCGGCTTTGGCGACGGCGGCGAGGTTGTCCACCGACTTCAGGAAGACGTCGCGGTCGGCCTGGAACTTGGCCGGCTGGCTCCAGATTTCCGGTTTGGCGCGGCTTTTGCCGGTGATGCTGTTCGCCGGGAAGTGCTTGAACGGTTCCGCGGCCAGCGTCTTCATCGCTTCCGCCTGCTGCTCGAACTTCGCCTTGTCGTAGGGCGCGCGTTCGCGCACCGCCATGCCCATCGGCTCGAACGATTGCAGCAGCATCTTCTTGAAGGCCTGGCTGCGGATCTCGGCCGGCGTGTCGGCGTGGGCGGCGGGAATGGCGATCGCTGCCAGCAGCAGCGCGGTCAATGTCTTGTTCATGGCGTCTCGAATGGATGGCTATGCTTGTCGAATGCCGGCGCGGCGCGCCGTAAGAGCCTGTTTACGATCTTTCTGCGAGCATCACAGCCCAGCCAACAGGCCATCTGCCGCGTTGTCAGGCTAGGCCTTGGAATCACCAAGGCCTACGCCCTCCGCCTTGCATCTGGCCTGTTGGCTGGGCTGCCCTCCGGGGCCATTCTCTGTCGGCGCATGGCTTTGTCAAGCGGCCCTTGTAGTGAATGACACTGCGGCGGGCCGTTTTTCGTGCCCTGCATCCGGCAGAAAATGGCCGATGCCACAAAAAGATCGTAAACAGGCTCTAAGCCGATTATATCGATGACGGCGGGAAATGGGGCCGGGTGGGCGGCCCAGGCGGATCAATCCTTGCGGAAATCCTTGTGGCAGGCCTTACAGGTCTGCTGGGTGGCGCCGAACTGGGCCTTGATCGCGGCCAGATCGCCGGTCAGCGCCACTTGCTTCAGCTTGGCGGTGGCGGCCTTGTGGTTGTCGATGGCTTTCTGCCAGTCGGCGGGCTTGCTCCAGATTTCGGGCTTGGCGTCAGTCTTGCCCGCGCCGCTGCCGGCGGGGAAGTATTGCCAGGGTTGCTGCGACAGCTGTTCCAGCTTGGCGGCCTGCTTGGCGAATTCGTCCTTGTTGTAAGGAATTTCGCCTTTGACCATCTTGCCCATCTCGCCGACCACCGGCTTGTACTGCTTGAACGTCTCCTTGCGCTGGCTGACCGGATCGGCGGCGAACGCCTGGCCGGCGATCAGCAGCGCCAGCGACGCCATTAACATCTTTTTCATCGAAAGCTTCCTTTTTTGGCATGAAAAGACGCCCGCAGCCTATCACAGCGGGCGGACCGTCAAAACCCGCATTATGTAAATGGTTGAATGGTTGTGATGTTATACAGTAACATTCGCTCATTATTCAGCTGATGCCATATCCTATGGACCCCACCGTCTATCTCGCCGCCGCCGAGCGCCATTGCGCCGCGCGCGGCAGCAAGCTCACCGATCTGCGCCGCCAGGTGCTGGAACTGGTGCTGAACCGCCGCGGCGTGGTCAAGGCCTACCAGGTGCTGGCCGACTTGCAGCAGCAGCGCGGCTCGGCCGCGCCGCCCACCGTCTACCGCGCGCTGGACTTCCTGGTGGAGCTCGGCCTGTTGCACAAGGTGGACGCGCTGAACGGCTTCATCGTCTGCGAGCACTTCGACTGCCAGCACGAGAGCCTGATCCTGGTGTGCGAACAATGCGGCCGCGTCAACGAGGTGGACGCCGCCAGCGGCTTGGCCCGGCTGCGCGAGATGGCGCAGGCCGCCGGTTTCGCGCTCAGCCCGCAAAATCTGGTGCTGGCCGGACGCTGCCAGTCCTGTGCAGCCTGAATCTGAAGAAATCATGAACAAGACCAAAGTCAATCTGTTTACCGGCTTTCTGGGCGTGGGCAAGACCACCGCGTTGCGCCACCTGATCGCCAATCGCCCGCAGCACGAGAAGTGGGCGGTGATCGTCAACGAATTCGGCGAAGTGGGCATAGACGGCGCCGCCTTGCTCAACGACGAGCTGGCGGTGGCCGAGATCGCCGGCGGCTGCCTGTGCTGCGTCGCCGGCCCGCAGATGACCGCCACCGTGGCCACGTTGCTGCGCCGCGAGAAGCCGGACCGCCTGCTGATCGAAGCCAGCGGCCTGGCCCACGCCGCCGGCGTCATCGACGAATTGCGCGCCAAGCCCTTGGGCGAGGCGCTGGAAGTGGCCGCGGTGCTGACGCTGGTGGACCCGCGCCAGTTCATCCAGCCCGATTACCACCGCCAGCCGCTGTACCGCGACCAGATCTCCATCGCCGACGTGCTGGTGGCCAACAAGATAGACACCGCCGACATCCCGACCATGGAAGCCTTCCGCGCGCAGGCGGCGGCGCTGTTTCCGCCCAAGTCGCTGGTCGGCGAGGTGAAGGACGGCCAGCTGGACGTCGCCTGGCTGGACGCCGAGCTGGCGGCCAAGCCGCGCTACCGCCCGGCGGTGCTGCCTGACAACACAAGCGCGTGGCAATCGGCCGGCTGGACTTTCGAGCCGGAACTGAATTTCGACGGCGAGCGGCTGACGCGGCTGTTCGACGACCTGCCCGCCAAAGTGCCGGGCCTGGTGCGCGCCAAGGGCGTGTTCCGCGTGCTGGACAGCTGGGTGTGGCTGAACTGGGCGGCCGGGCAGTGGGGCGCCGCCCAGGTGTCCTGGCGCCGCGACAGCCGCTTCGAGCTGATCGCGCCGGAATTCGACGCCGCCGCGGTGGAAGCCTGGCTGAAGGAGTGCCTGGAATGAGCGGATCGCATTCGCACGATCACGGCCACGCGCACGAGCCGCACCGCCATGTCACCGCCTCCAATCTGCGCCCGCCGCTGAGCCTGCTGGCCATGTCGGCCGGCCAGCGCGTCGCGCTGACGCTGCTGCCGCTGGCTGGCCTGTGGCTGCTGGTGTGGTGGGCATTGCGGGAGCTGGCATGAGCATCATCCTGAACAACCTGACGGTGTCTTACCAGCGTCATCCGGCGGTGCACCACATCAGCGGCCGCTTCGCCGACGGCGACGCCACCGCGATTTTCGGGCCCAACGGCGCCGGGAAAAGCACCTTGCTGAAGGCGATGATAGGCGCGCTGACGCCGGATTCCGGCCATGTGGACCTGAACGGCCACCGCCGCTCCGACATCGCTTACCTGCCGCAGCAGGCGGAGATCGACCGCAGCATGCCGGTCAGCGTGCTGGAGCTGGTCGGCACCGGCCTGTGGCACCAGAGCGGGCCGTTCGGCCGGGTGGGGCGCGACGGCATGGCCCGCGCGATCGAGGCGCTGGAGCAGGTGGGGCTGGCCGACTTCGCGTTGCGGCCGATCGCGGCGTTGTCCAGCGGCCAGTTCCAGCGCGTGCTGTTCGCCCGCATCCTGGTGCAGGACGCCAGGCTGATTCTGCTGGACGAGCCGTTCAACGCGGTGGATGCCAAGACCACGGAAGACCTGCTGGGCCTGGTGGCGCAGTGGCGGCGCGAGAAGCGCACCGTGATCGCGGTGCTGCACGACGCGCTGCAGGTGAGGGCGCATTTTCCGTACACGCTGCTGATGGCGCGCGAGGTGATCGCCTGGGGCGAAAGCGCCGCGGTATTGAACGATGACAATCTGCGGCGCGCGGTGGACACCGCCGCCCATTGGCAGTCCCAGGCGCCGGTTTGCGGCCTGGATGGAGTAAGCGCCTGATGCAACATTTGTACGATCTTCTGGTGTCGCCCTTCGTCGAGTTCGCCTTCATGCGCCGCGCCCTGGCCGGCTGCCTGGCGCTGGCGCTGGGCTCCGGCCCCATCGGCCTGTTCCTGGTGATGCGGCGCATGAGCCTGATGGGCGACGCGATGAGCCACGCGGTGCTGCCGGGCGCCGCCGTCGGCTTCATGTTCGCCGGCCTCAGCCTGCCGGCGATGAGCCTGGGCGGCTTCGTCGCCGGCGTGCTGGTGGCGCTGCTGGCGGGTCTCGCCACCCGCTTCACCAGCATCAAGGAGGATGCCAGCTTCGCGGCGTTCTACCTGCTGTCGCTGTCGCTGGGCGTGCTGTTGGTGTCCAAGGGCGGCAGCAATGTCGATCTGATGCATATCCTGTTTGGCTCGGTGCTGGCGGTGGACGACGCCGCGCTGTACCTGGTGTCCGGCGTGGCCACGGCGACGCTGCTGACGCTGGCCGTCATCTACCGGCCGCTGCTGCTGGAGAGCCTGGACCCGGTCTATCTGCGCGCGGTGGGCGCGCGCGGCGCCTGGTGGCATCTGCTGTTCCTGATGCTGGTGGTGCTGAACCTGGTGGCCGGCTTCCAGTCGCTGGGCACGCTGATGGCGGTGGGCTTGATGATGCTGCCGGCGATCACCTCGCGGCTGTGGACCGAGCGCATCGAGGCCATGCTGGCGCTGGCGGTGGGCATCTCCTTCCTCAGCGGCCTCGGCGGCTTGCTGTTGTCTTATCACTTCGAACTGCCATCCGGCCCCGCCATCATCCTGCTGGCCGGCGTGGTCTACCTGCTGTCCTTGTTGTTCGCGCCGGTGGGCGGAGCCTTGCCCCGCTATATCCGCGCGCGGCATCTCGAATCTTGAACCGATAGGGGAAAACCCATGAAGAAGACTTTAGCCGCTTTGTTGCTGCTGGGCATGCCGGCCTTGGTGCTGGCCAAGGTGCCGGTGGTGGCCAGTTTCAGCATCATCGCCGACATGACCCGCGAGATCGGCGGCGACCGCGTGGAAGTGGTGTCGCTGGTCGGTCCGGACCAGGACGCGCACGTGTTCCAGCCGTCGCCGGCCGACATCAAGAAGGTATCCGCCGCCAAGGTGCTGGTGACCAACGGTCTGGGCCTGGAGGGCTGGATGTCGCGTCTTGACAAGGCGGCCAACTTCCGCGGCGCGACCGTGGTGGCGTCCAAGGGCATCAAGACCCGCCAGGCGCCGGAAGAGGAGCATGCCGACGAGGATCACGGCCATGACCACGGCGACGTCGATCCGCACGCCTGGCATGACCCGGCGCGGGTGCAGACCTATATCAAGAACATCAGCGCCGGCCTGATCCAGGCCGATCCGGCCGGCAAGGCCGAGTACCAGCGCCGCGCGGCCGATTACGCCGCCAAGGTGAAGGCGGTGGACGACTGGGCGAAGCAGCAGTTCGCCGCGGTGCCGGCCGCCAAGCGCAAGATGCTGACCTCGCACGACGCCTTCGGCTATCTGGGCGAGCGCTATCAGCTGAAGGTGCTGGCGATCCAGGGCGTCAGCACCGAGTCCGAGGCTTCCGCCAAGGGGGTCGCGCAGCTGACGCGCCAGGTGAGGAAAGAAGGGGTGACGGCGATCTTCATGGAGAACATGAGCGACGCCAGGCTGCTGAAGCAGCTGTCGGCCGAAGCCAAGGTGCGGATAGGCGGCAAGCTGTACGCCGACGCGCTGTCCGGCCCCAGCGGCCCGGCTGCCAGCTATCTGCAGCTGATGCGCTACAACGTCGACACCATCATGAAATCGTTCCGCTGACGAGTTGAGCAAGCTTCCACACGCCGATTCCCGCCACGCCCAGTCCGGCCGCCAGCCGCACCGGGCGTTTTTGCATCCAGCGCCGCAGGCCGTCGGCGAACACGCCCATCAGCAAGAGATTGGGCAAGGTGCCCAGGCCGAAGGCCAGCATCATGCCGGCGCCGTTCCAGGCCGATCCGCTGGCCAGCGCCGAGATCGATGCGCTGTACACCAGGCCGCAGGGCAGCCAGCCCCAGGCCGCGCCGACCGCGACCGCGCCGCCGGCCGACCGCACCGGCAGCAGCCGGCCCACCAGCGGCTGCACCCGCCGCCAAAGCGGTTGTCCCAGCTTTTCCAGCGCTACCACGGCCTGGGCGAATCCCGCCAGATAGAGGCCCATCGCGATCAGCATCAGATCGGCGAGCAAGGCCAGACCCAGCTGCCAGGCATGGGTGGAGGCCAGGCTGAGCCCGCCCGCCGCCAGTCCGCCCAGCAAGGCGCCGATCAGCGCGTAGCTGGCGACGCGTCCCAAATTGTAGCCGGCCAGCACCCGCCAGCGGGCGTAGCCGGGCGGCTGGTGCAGGGTGAGCGCGGCGACGATGCCGCCGCACATGCCGACGCAGTGCCCGCCGCCCAGCAGGCCGGCGAGGAACAAGATCCAGAAATTTGTCTCAATCATGCCGCAAGCGCTTCAGGAAAGCTCTATGGTAACAGAGGGCATGACGTAGCGGCTTGAACGTGCCGATTTGGCTTGACGACGGGGTTTGCGGCGGTTTGTTCGATTCTTTTTGGCATTGTTGAAACAGTCATTCTACAAAAAAGGTTGAAGATAATTGTTTCGCCTACTGGCCAAAAGTACAGTTTGCAAAGAAAATGGCGGTTTGGGCGAGACAAGAAGGGCGGCGCTGTCTATAAGACGGACGCGGTCCAAGCCCGGAGCCAGGCTGGGATATGGGAGCGATTGCCGCGTAAGGCGGATCGATCCGGCCTGGGCTGCAATGAAAAGGAATGGGGATACATGAGGAACACAATATGGCCAGGTATCTGACACTTGAACGGCTGGGCAAATCGGCCATCATCACGCTTTCCAACCTGCCTGCCAATCTGCTGACGACCGATGGCCTGAACGAGCTGACGGCGACGCTGCAGGCGCTGAATGCGGATGATGACGTGCGTTCGGTGGTGATTACCGGCGCCGGCGACGCGTTTTTTTCCGCCGGAGCAGATTTGAAGCAGTTCGCCGCTGGCGACAAGGCCGCGGCGGATGTGGTGCTGCAGGCCTTCGCCAACGCGCTGCAGGCGATACGCGCCTACCGCGGCGTCACTGTCGCCGCCGTCAACGGATTCGCGCTGGGCGGCGGCTTGGAGTGCGCGCTGGTGTGCGACTACATCATCGCCGAGCGCGGCTCCAAGCTGGGCCTGCCGGAAGCCAAGGTCGGTCTGATTCCCGCCGCCGGCGGCACCAAGACGCTGGCCGACAAGGTGGGCGTGTCCTGGGCCAAGCGCATCATCCTGGGCGGCGAGGTGGTGTCGGCCGAGCAGGCGCTGAAGATAGGCCTGATCGAAGAGGTAGTGGATCAGGGCTTCGCCAAGATCGTCGCGGTCAGCCTGGCCAACAAGGTGGCGGGGCAGGGGCCGGTCGCGGTGGCCGCCGCGCGCAAGCTGATCGAAGACAGCCCCAATCTCAATCTGGACGAGCATCTGAAGCGCGAGCGCGCGGCGACGCTGGGGCTGGTGGGCGGTTCGGAACAACTGGAGGGCGTGGCCGCCTTTCTGGCCAAACGCGCGGCCAGTTGGGCGCAGGACGACGACGACTGAGCCGTCGCCGCTTTGCGAGCCGATATGACGACAGCCGCCTGCGCGCAAGTTTTGCCGCCGGCGGCTTTGTTTTGGCGGCGTCTGCCATGTTAGCCTAGTCGTCATTTGGCATATTCGGCCGCGGACGCCTGCGGCCGGCATCGCAGGGGAGAGCATGGAAATCTACCAGTTGCGCACCTTCGTCACCGTGGCCCAGCAAGGCCACCTGACGCAGGCGGCCGAGTTGCTGCATCTGTCGCAGCCGGCGGTGACCGCGCAAATCAAGGCCCTGGAGGAAGAAGTGGGCATGCAGTTGTTCGAGCGCAGCGCCGGCGGCGTCAGCCTGACCCGGGCCGGCCAGGAGTTGCTGCCGCAGGCGCAGGGCGTGCTGGCCGCCGCGCGCGACATCATCAACCACGCCAAGCAACTGAAGGGCCAGCTGTCGGGACAGGCGCGCATCGGCGTGACGCTGATGCCGGACCTCCTGAAGCTGGGGCCATGGGTGGCGGCGCTGGCGGACGCCCACCCGCTGCTGGAGGTGAAGCTCACCCATGGCGTATCGGTGGATGTGCTGAATCTGGTGCGCAAGAAAGAGCTGGACGCCGGCTTCTACTTGGGCAAGAACCCCTATATGAACGTCAGCACCGTGCCTTTGCGGATGCTGAATTTCCGCGTCGCCTTGCCGCCGGCCTGGGCGGGGCAGGCGGCGGAAGGGCGGCTGAAGGAGCTTGGCAAGCTGCCCTGGGTCGGCATCTCGCAGTTTTCCAGCTTGTCCAAGATCACCGCCGAGTTGTGGCGGGAACTCAATATCTCGCCTAAAAAGGTGGCGGAGAGCGATCACTTGTCTGTAATACTGGAGCTGGTGGCCGCAGGCGTGGGCGCGGCTCTGGTGCGCGAGGAAGACGCGCTGGCCTGGGAGGCCGCCGGGCGCGTCCGGCTGGTGCCTGACCTGCGCAAGAGCGCCGAGCTGCAGTTTGTCTATCCGGCCGACCGGACCGGCGATCCGGTGCTGGAAACCTTGTTGCGCGAGTTGCTGGCGGTCTGGGAGCTTCCCTGTCCGCAAACGTGAGTCCGGGCGCGCGAGCGCCGTCGAATGAGGAGGCCGCATGGCCAGATGGATAGTCGGAGCGATGGAAACATATTGCGGCGCGGTGGAGCAGGGGCAGCGCCGCTGGCTGGACGCTCAGCAGGAGGCGTGCAGCTGTTGGCTGTCGTCGATCACGCCGAGCTTCGCCTTGTCGGAAGGGGAGATGGAGCGGCGGATCGATGGCGGTCTGCTGGCGGGCGCCTCGATATGGCAGGCCCAGGCCGACATCCAGCGTGGATTGATGCTGGCTGCCGAGAGGCTGTGGACCGAGATGGGACGCAGCATCGCGCGGCAGCTGCCCGATGACGGGGCGGCGCCGATCGCGGCGGTGCGCCAGGCGCTGGAGGTGGGCTGCGCTTCCGGCGCGGCCTTGTCCACCGCGTCGCGGCAGGCCGGGCATTTCGCCGCCACCAACTTTTCCGGCATTCCGCTGAAAGCCGCCCGCGATGTGAGGCGCGTGCTGCGGCAATCCTGATCCGCGGTCGCCGCGGTTTGCGCAGGCGCATGGTATGCTGACCGCATCGGCCCGGAGATGGGCATCAGCGGAAAGCGTGCGATGAGAATCCATGGCGCCTGTCACTGCGGCAATATTTCCTTCGACCTCGACTGGCCCGACGGCGCGGCGATCCCCGCTCGTCGTTGCGGCTGCGGCTTCTGCCGCAAGCATGGCGGCGTCTGGACCGCCTCCCCCGCCGGCAGGCTGGAGGTGACGCTGCGCAATACGCAGCGGGTATCGCATTACCGCTTCGGCACCCGTACCGCCGACTTCCACATCTGTTCCGATTGCGGCGCCGCGCCGCTGGTCACCAGCGAGATCGGCGGCCGTTTGCGCGCCGTGGTCAGCGTCAACGCCTTCGAGACGCCTGGCCTGCCGCTGGGCGATGCGGCCGACGTATCGTTCGATGGCGAGAGCGAAACGGAGAGGCTGGCGCGGCGCGCCCGCAACTGGATCCCCGATGTCCGTTTCGTCTGATCGCCTTCCCCTTATCCGGCTGGAAGCCTTTTCGGCCGAGGCCTTGGCCGATCTGGCCGATGGCAGGCAGCCGGCAAGCCTGGGCCGCCGCTGCGAGGAGGGCGCCTTGCCGCCGCCGGAGGTGGCAAGCCGGGCATTGCGTTTGTTGGCGTCAGGCGTGGCCGAGCGTTGGAGCCTGCCCTACGCGATGATCGATGAGCGCGGCGCGATTGTCGGCGCCTGCGGCTTCAAGGGAGCTCCCTGCCTGGGGCTGGTGGAGATCGGCTACGGTGTGGCCCCCCTGCGGCGTGGACGCGGCATTGCCGCGGCCGCCGTGAGGCTGTTGCTGGAGGAGGCGGTCATCCGCGGCGGCGCGCGCCGGGTGCTGGCGCGGATCAATCCGGATAATGCCGCGTCGTCGCGGGTGGCGGACAAGCTGGGTTTCGTCCGCGGCGAGGTGAGGCTGGACGATGACGGCGAGCCGTTGGCGCAATGGCTGTGGCCGCCTTCAACTGATTTTGCCCATGATGGAGAAGCGCCATGAAGCTGATCGGCATGCTGGATTCCCCCTATGTCCGCCGCGTCGCGGTTTCCCTGCAGTTGCTGGACCTTCCATTCGAACACCATCCCTTGTCGGTGTTCAGCGCATTCGACCGTTTCCGGGAGATCAATCCGGTAGTCAAGGCTCCCACCCTGATCTGCGACGACGGCACGGCGCTGATGGACTCCACGTTGATCCTGCAGTACGCGGAGTCGATCGCGCCGGGGCGCAGCCTGCTGCCGGCCGATCCGCAGCGCCTGCTGCGCAGCCTGCGGGTGACGGGGCTGGCGCTGGCGGCCTGCGAGAAGAGCGTGCAGATCGTCTACGAGCGCAAGCTGCGCCCTGAAGACGCGCGCTACCAGCCCTGGCTGGAGCGGATCAGCAGCCAGTTGCTGGCCGCTTACGACGAACTGGAGCGGGAGCTGGCATCCGGCGTGCCGGACATCGGCGGCGGGGCCATTGATCAGGCCTGGTTGAGCACTGCCGTCGCCTGGCACTTCAGCAGGCGGATGACGGCTGACATCGTGCAGGCTGATGAGTATCCGGCCTTGGCCGCCCTGTCCGCGCGGGCGGAGGCTCTGGACGCGTTCCGGGCTGCGCCGTATGGAGATGGCGCGTATCCGGTCCGTTTTTGATGCGCTGCGTCAAATAACATATCCTGCATGTCCCTGGGGCGTGATCAACGACCGCAGCGGCGGCTGGTATTACTGCTTCACTACCGGCGACATCGTCAGCGCGGTGCAGTCCGGGCGGCAGATCGTTCTCGACGTCTACGGCAAGGGCAACACGGTGAAGTGCGGCGATGTGTTCACGCTGACTGCGCCCTGACCCTGCTGCGATGACACAATAAAACGCCGCCGCATTTCACAATGCGGCGGCGTTGTCGTTGACGCTTGATGGAATTACTTCTGATGCGCGTCGTCGGCCACGATGCCGCGCACCTTGGCCACGTCGCCGGCAGCCACCGGACTGGCGGCGTTGCCCCAGCTCTGGCGCATATAGGTGAGCACGTCGGCCACCTCCTGGTCGTTCATCTGCTGGGCGTAGCCCGGCATGCTGTATTCCCAGGCCAGGTGGCGCGTGCGGGCGTTGACGCCGCCTTCCAGCACCACGCGGATCAGCGAGGTGGCGTCGCGCGCCATCACCGCCGAGCTGCCGGCCAGCGCCGGCACCACCTTGTCATGCCCCTGGCCGTTGGCCTGGTGGCAGGTGGCGCAGTTCTCGAAGAACAACGTGGCGCCGGTGCGCACCGGGGCGACGTCGGCCGCGCCCGCGCCCGGAAGGCTCTTCAGGTAGACGGTGATCGCCGACAGGTCGGCGGTGTTGATGTGCTGGCTGCTGTAGTGCACCACTTCCGCCATCGGGCCGAATGCCGCGGTGTAGCGGTTGCGGCCGGTCTGCAGGTATTGCACCAGCTCGTCGGCCGACCAGCCGCCCAGGCCTTCGCGCGCGTCGCCGGTCAGGTTGCCGGCGTACCAGCCGGCCAGCTGCGCGCCGGTCAGGTAGCCGGGCTTCTTCTCGCTCAGCGCCACTTCCTGGAAGGCGACGCCGCGCGGGGTGTGGCAGGTACCGCAGTGGGCCATGCCCTGCACCAGGTAGGCGCCGCGATTCCACTCGGCGTTCTTGGCGGCGTCAGGCTGGTAGCGACTGTCGTCGTGGAACATCCAGCGCCACAGCGTCAGCGGCCAGCGCATCGACAGCGGCCAGGGAATGTCGCTGTCGCGGTTAGCCTGCTTCACCGGAGCGACGCCGTGCATGAAGTAGGCGTACAGGTCGCGCATGTCGTCGTCGTTGATGCGGGCGAACGAGGTGTAGGGCATGGCCGGGTACAGCGAGTGGCCCTCCTTGGCCACGCCGCGGCGCAGCGCGCGGGCGAAGTCCTCGTAGCTGTAGTCGCCGATGCCGGTTTCCTTGTCCGGCGTGATGTTGGTGGAGTAGATCTTGCCCACCGGGGTGTCCATAGGCAGCCCGCCGGCGTTTTCCTTGCCGCCGGGCGCGCTGTGGCAGGCGATGCAGTCCGACACGCGGGCGAGGTAGGCGCCGCGGCGCACGCCGTCGGTGTCGACATGCGCCAGCGCGGCGTTCGCCGCACAGGCCAGCAGGGCCGCGAGACCCAGGGTTTTCATCAGTTTCATCACGGTGTTCCTGTTAGCTCAGCTCGTTGACGGCGCGCCATGCCTGGTCGATGGCGGCGTGGGTGTACGGGTTCCAGTCGGAGTCGGAGTTGGCGATCGCCACCTTGCCGGCCGGGCGGCGGGCGGTGGCGATGATGCGCTTGGACTCTTCGTCGTCGTCGTACATCGAGTTGAGGAAGTAGGAATAGCCGTGCGACCAGCGGTTGACGGTGATGGCCGCGATGTCGCGGTTGTGGTCGAAGCCGGCGGGGCCGAGGATGCGCTGCAGCTGGCTGCGGATCATGTTCTCGTGCTCGGAGAACGGCATGGCCAGCAGTTTGGCGCGGCCCATCTTCCACTGGGTGCGCGGGTCCAGATTGGAGCCGGCGATGGTGGGCACGTAGACCATGTGCAGGCACATCGGCTCTGACGGCTTGCGCGGATGCTGGTAGCCGCCGATGTCCACCGGATAATCCATCTTGATGCGGCTGTACGGCATCGACGGGCAGTACAGCTCGTGCACGCCCAGCTTCATGAAGCTGTCCCAGTTCTTCAGCACCACCTTGGTGTAGACCAGCGGCGCCTTGACGTTCATCGCCAGCGCCTGCTTCTGATCGTTTTCCAGCTCTGGCATGATGTGCGGGATCATCATGTTGTAACAGGCCATCACCACGTGGCGGCCCTGCACGCGGCGCAGCCTGCCGCCCTTGTCCAGATAGCCGACGTCCACCGGGCCCTTGGCGTTTTCCACGCGCACCACGGTGCTGTTCAGCCGCAGCCGCACCGGATTTTCCGGCAGGTCGAGCTTGCTGTAGTCGAAGCGGGCAAGCACGATGTCGTTCATGTCCTTGCCCGGCGCCGCCTGCGGAATCATCTTGCGCACCAGGAGGCGGGCGATGGACGCGTTGCCGTCCGGGAAGTGGTAGATGTACGGGTCGCGCAGCTCGGCTTCCGCCTCGGCGCTGATCTTGCCGAGGCCGGCCACGCCGTGGAAGCCCGGCAGGTCGAGGTTGCGCGCGTCCAGCGCCGGCAGGCCGTCGATGCCCACCGCCTGGAAGTCGTTGCTGCGCGACTGGAAGAAGCGGATCGCGGTGGCGCTCAGGCCGACGTGGCGGGACAGGTAGGTGCTGTAGCTGATCTTGGCCAGATAGGCTTCGCGCTTGTTCTTGGGCATGTCGCCCAGGTAGTCGCGGGTGCTGGTGTGCAGGGCGATCAGCGCGTCGCGGTCCTGCTTCGACATCGGGAAGTCGTTGATGAAGTCGCGGATCGGGCGCGCGTTCAGGCGCTTGGGATCGATGTCGTCCGCCACCTGCAGATAGGGGTCGCCGCCTACGGTCTTGTCGACGCCGAAGTCTTCCTTATTGAAGAACACGCCGCGCGACAGCTTGAGGTCGGGATAGAAATTGCGGTGGAAGTGGCTGGCCAGGCCATCGATGTCGATGGTCAGTTCCTTCATCAGCGCCAGCGCTTCCTTGCTGAACACGTGCTTGGGCGATTGCAGCGATTCGGTGCCGCCGTAGCCCAGCATCAGGCGGTTGCCGACCTTGAACTCGTTGCGCTTGGCGTGGCCGCCGAAGTCGTCGTGGTTGTCCAGGATCAGTACTTTGGCTTGCGGATGCTTCTTGCGGTAGTAATGCGCGGCCGCGAGGCCGCTGATGCCGCCGCCTACCACCACCAGGTCGTATTGCTCTTCCACCTTGGCGCCGCCCAGGTTGAACGCGTGGTGGGCGCGGCCCAGCTTGTGGGCGTTCTCGAAGGAGCCGTCATGGTTGCCGCGCAGTCCGGTGAGCGAAGGCGGGTAGTAGCTGGCGCTGATCTGTCGGGGTGCGGCACGGAGGATTTCCAGCGGAGTGAGCCCGGCAGCCACCGTCAGCGCAAAACCGTTGAGGAAGTCTCGTCGGGTAATGGACATGGCTTTTCCTGTGTTGTTGTTGGAATAAACCAGCAGCCTCTGCGTGCTGTCTGGCGTTCCATTATAACAAATTGTAAATATAGTTAATTTTTATGCTGCGGGAATGACGAATCGAGGCAGGGAAACGAACAGGCCCGGTTGAGCCGGGCCTGGGAGGATGGGATGGGGCCGCGCGGCGGCGGGATCAGGCCAGGGCGATTCTCTTCTTCAACAGGCCCAGCGCCAATGCCGTGACCAGGGTGCCGGCGGCCAGCGCCGCCAGGTAGCTGAGCAGGTGTTCCACCGCATTGGGGATGGGCAGCACGAACACGCCGCCGTGCGGCACCTTCAGTTGCACGCCCATGGTCATCGAGACGGCGCCGGCCAGCGCCGAGCCGGCCATCAAGGCCGGGATCACGCGGAAGGGGTCGCGCGCGGCGAAAGGGATGGCGCCTTCGCTGATGAAGGCCAGGCCCAGCACCGCGGCGGCCTTGCCGGCCTCGTGCTCGTCGGCGGTGAAGCGGTCGCGGAATAATCGGGTGGCCAGCGCTAGCCCTAGCGGCGGCGTCATGCCGGCGGCCATCACCGCGGCCATCGGCGTGTACACCTGGCTGGCGATCAGGCCGGTGGCGAAGGCGTAGGCCGCCTTGTTGACCGGACCGCCCATGTCGAAGGCCATCATCGCGCCCAACAGCGCGCCCAGGGCCAGCGCGCTGCTGCCCTGCATGCCCTTCAGCGCCTCGGTCAGCGCCGACAGCACGGCGGCCACCGGCTGGCCCACCACGTAGATCATCAAGAGGCCGGTCAGCAGCGAGCCCAGCACCGGCAGGATCAGCACCGGCTTCAGGCCGTCCAGATGCTGGCCCAGCTTGATCCGGCGGTTCAATTCGCGGGTGCCGTAGCCGGCGATGAAGCCGGCGGCGATGCCGCCCAGGAAGCCGGAGCCCAGGCTGGCGGCCAGCATGCCGCCCACCATGCCGGGCGCGATGCCGGGGCGGTCGGCCACGGAATAGGCGATGTAGCCGGCCAGGATGGGCACCATCAGCGCGAAGGCGGATTTGGCGCCGATCTGGAACAGCGACCACGCCAGGGTGCCCTTGTGCGCGTCGTCGAAGGCGTAAATGCCGCCCAGCGCGAAGGCGAGCGCGATCAGGATGCCGCCGGCGGTGACGAAGGGCAGCATGAAGGACACGCCGGTCATCAGGTGGCGGTAGGGGCCGTCCTTGGCTTTTTCCGGGCTCGCGGCTGTGGCCGAGCCTGCGCCTTCCCATGGCCGCGCTTCTTCGATGGCGCGGCGGATCAAGGCCTTGCCGTCGCCGATGGCGGCCTTGGTGCCGCTCTTGAACAGCCGCTTGCCGGCGAAGCGGTCCAACTGCACCTGGGTGTCGGCGGCGATCACCACCAGATCGGCGGCGGCGATCTCGGCGTCGGTCAGCGCGTCCTGCGCGCCGACCGAGCCCTGGGTTTCCACCCGCATCGCGTGGCCCAGCGCCTTCGCGCCCTGGACCAGCCCCTCGGCCGCCATGAAGGTGTGGGCGATGCCGGTGGGGCAGCCGGTGATGGCGACGATGCTCAGCGCGCGCTCGGTCGCCGCCGCGCCATCCAGCTGCGCGGCCGGATCGGCTAGTACCGCGTCCAGCGTGGCATGGCGCGCGGGCCGCTGCCCGGCGCGGCCGTCGTCGGGACAGTCCACCAGCAGGATCTGGCTGGCGGCCTGCAGGCGATCCGCGTCCAGCGCCGGTTGTCCGTCGATTTCGATGTCTATCCGCTTGCCCTGACGCTGGGCGGCCTGTCGCAGCGCTTCGGCGGCCAGCCTGGCCTGGGTGCTGCGTTCTCCTGCGCGGATGATGGCGACGATGCTCATGTGTTTCCCCTGTTGCTAAGCGGGCGCGGCTCAGGCCGCGTCCAGGGTTTGCAGGCTGACGGCGGCGGCCAGCTCTCGTATCTGTTGTTCCGGCGGCAGATGGGGACCGACGCGCTGCAGCTTGGCGACGGCGAAGGCCACCGCCAGCCTCAGGCTGTCGGCCGCGTCCAGGCCCTGGCGCCGGGCGGCGACCAGGCCGGCCACCAGCGCATCGCCGGCGCCCACGGTGCTCAAAGGCCGCTGCGGCGGCAGGCTGGCCAGCAGCGCCGCGTCGGCGTCCACCAGCAGCGCGCCTTGTTCGCCCAGCGACACCACCACCCGGCCGACTCCCATCCGCTGCAGGCCGCGCGCGCAACGGACCACGTCGTCCAGGCCGGGCAGCGGGCGGCCGGCCCATTGCGCCAGCTCCTCGCGGTTGGGTTTCACACAGTCGGGCAGCGCTTCGGGCGGGTTGGCCAGCGCGGCGGCCAGCGGCGAGCCGCTGCTGTCCACCAGCACCCAGGCGCCTTGCCGCTTCAGCTGCGCGCACAGCCGCGCCAGCGCGTCGCGCGGCAGGCCGGGCGGCAGGCTGCCGGCCAGCACGGCCAGGTCGCCGGCGCCGACATGGGCGAGGCCGGAGGCCAGCGCTTCCAGCTCGGCTTCTCCGGTTTCCGGGCCGGGGAGGTTGATGTCGGTGGTGTCGCCGGTTTCCAGATCGGCCAGCTTGATGTTGACCCGGCTGGCGCCGGCCACCCGCAGCATGCGGTCGTCGATGCGCTTGGCGGCGAACAGCTGCTCGAACGGGCCGCTGTTGTCGCGGCCGAGCAGGCCATGGACGTGGACCGGCAGCCCCCAGTCTGCGAGGCAGGAGGCGACGTTGACGCCCTTGCCGCCGGCGTTGACGTGGGCGGCGCGCGCCAGATTGACCGACCCCATCCGCAGCGCGTCCAGCGTCACGGTCTGGTCCAGCGCCGGGTTGGGGGTGACGGTGTGGATGGCGCCGCTCATGCCAGCGCCTCCAGCAGCTGCCGCACTTCTTCGGCGCTGTCGCAGGCCAGCGCCTGTTCGGCCAGCTCGCGCAGCCTGGCGTGGCTGTGGCGGCGCAGCATCGCCTTTACCGCGGCGATGTCGTGCGGGCTCATCGATAACTCGTCCACGCCCAGGCCGGCCAGCACCGCCGCGCCCTGCGGGTCGCCGGCGATGCCGCCGCACACGCCCACCCAGCGCTGGTGGGCCGCCGCGCCCTGCACGGTCTGGCGGATCAGCCGCAGCACGGCGGGATGCAGGCTGTCGGCCTCGGCCGCCAGCTCGGGGTGCTGGCGGTCCATCGCCAGCGCGTACTGTGTCAGGTCGTTGGTGCCGATGGAGAAGAAATCGACATAGGGCGCGAACTGGTCGGCCAGCAGCGCGGCGGCCGGCACTTCCACCATGATGCCGATCGGCACCGGCGGCGCGTCCAGCTCCTTGCGCACGCCTTCGCACAGGCCCTTGAGGCGGGTGATCTCCTTCAGCGAGCTGATCATCGGGAACATGATGGACAAGGGCTTGCCGGCCTTGGCGGCGCGGTACAGCGCGCGCAGCTGCGGCTCCAGCAGCTCGCGGCGGGACAGCAACAGCCGCGCGCCGCGCATGCCGAGGAAGGGATTGTCCTCATGCGGCAGGTTCAGGTAGGGCACTTGCTTGTCGCCGCCGATGTCCAGCGCGCGGACGATCAGTGGCCGGCCTTGCAGCGCCTGCTGCATCGCCAGATAGGTTTTCAGCTGCTCTTCCTCGTCTGGCGCGGCATCGCGCTCCAGGAACAGGAATTCGGTGCGCATCAGGCCCACGCCTTCCGCGCCGGCCTCCAGCGCGGCGGCGGCCTGGTCCGGGCGATTGATGTTGGCGGCGATCTCGATGCGTTTGCCGTCGGCGGTCTGGCCCGGTTGCTGCCGCTCAGCCTGCTGCTTCTGCTGATCTTCCCGCTGGCGCTGCTGCCAGGCGCGGGCGGATTCCAGATCCGCGTCGCTGGGGTTCAGGTACAGCCGGCCGGCATCGCCGTCCAGGATGGCCCGGCTGCCGTCGGCCACGTCCAGCAGCGCGGCTCCGGCAGCCACCAGCGCCGGCAGGCCCAGCGTGCGCGCCAGAATGGCGGTGTGGGCGGTGGGGCCGCCGTGGGCGGTGGCCAGGCCTTTGACTCGGGTGAGGTCCAGGCTGGCGGTGTCCGACGGCGCGAGATCGGCGGCCAGCAGCAGGGTGTCGGGGCCGAATTCCGCCGGCGCATGGCCTTGCAGCGCCGGGTCCAGCTGGAACAGCACGCGGCGGCCCACGTCGCGCAAGTCGGCGGCGCGCGCGGCCAGCAGCGGGTTGCCCAGCGCGGAGATTTTTTCCGCCAAGCGCTCCACCGCCTGATGCCACGACCACTCGACGCCGTGGCCGGCCACCATCAGCTGGCAGCTGAGGGTGATCAGGTCGGTGTCGTTCAAGAGCTCGGCCTGGGCGCGGAAGATGCCGGCTTCGCCGGCGCCCAGCGTCGCCTGGGTGGCGTCGGCCAGCTGCGCCAGCTGCTGGCGGGTGGCGGCCAGCGCTTCGTGCAGGCGGTCGCCGCCCTCGGCCAGGCTGACCGGCCGGTCGGGCACTTGCAGCCGCTCGCCGGCCAGGATGCGCGCGGTGCCGATGGCGAGGCCCGGGCTGGCGGCGATGCCGGGCAGGGAGATCAGCGATCCGGCCGGCTGCCAGCCGGCGGTTTTGCGCGCGCCGGCTGCGCGCTGGGCGGCGATGGCGGCGGCGGTCTGCTCGGCCAGGCTGGCCTCGCGCATCGCCTTCAGCAATTGGCGCACGCCGTCTTCGGCTTGCGGGCCGCGGCCGGACACGGAGACGAGATCGCCCTGGCGCAGGCCCAGCTGCAGCAGAGAGATCAGGTTCTTGGCGTCGGCGACGCGGCCGCCGTGGCGTACCTGAAGCTGCGCCGGACTGCGCCGCGCGGCCTCCACCCACAGCGCGGCGGGGCGGGCGTGCAGGCCGTTGGGGTAATCGAGCCGCCATTCCTCGCCTGTGTCCAGGTCGCGCGCCTCGGCGTCCGGCGGCGGGTTTTCCGGCGGCTGCTCCAGCGCGGCGATCAGGTCGGCGCTGTCCTGAGTGGAGAACAGCGGCAGCAGCCGGGCTTCGTCCTGCAGCAGCCGGGTCAGCTGGCGCAGCATCACCAGGTGGTCGTCGGAACGGGCGGCGATCGCGCACAGCAGGTGAGTGCGTTGGCCGGGGTTCCATTCCAGCCCGTCCGGAATCTGAAGCATGGCGACGCCGGTGCGCAGCACCATCGCCCGGTCTTCCACCATGCCGTGGGGGATGGCGATGCCGTTGCCCAGGTAGGTGTTGGCCACCGCTTCGCGGCGCAGCAGGCTGTCTATGTAGTCGGGCGCGATGCAGCCGGCGTCGGCCAGCATGCGGCCCGCCTCGCGGATGGCGGCCTCTTTGCCGGCGGGCTGGCAGCCCAGGCGTATCAGTTGCGGAGTGAGCAGGGCGTCGGACACGGCATACCTCGTTTTTGGGCTCGATATGGCTGGCATTGAAAACGATTACATTTTTTCTGTCAATCAGACAGAACTGGTTAAAATCAAACTTGTGGCGTAATCCTGATAACTGTCGCTATTTCGCGCTTGCCAGCGGGTGTTCGCTGGCGCAACATCGCTTCCGTCAATTGAAAACGATTTCCAAAAAATGACTACCAGCATCAAGGATGTCGCGCTGCTGGCCGGCGTGTCGGTGGCCACCGTGTCGCGCGTGCTGGGCAACGGCCCGGTCAGCGCCGCGCTGCGCGCCAAGGTGGAGGCCGCCGTCGCCCAGAGCGGCTACCGGCCCAACCTGTCGGCGCGCCGGCTGCGCTCGCAGGCCTCGCGCACCATAGGTCTGATCGTGTCGGACATCCGCAATCCTTTTTTCACTTCGGTCAGCCGGGCGGTGGAGGATGTCGCCTATCGGGCCGGCATGCGGGTGATCCTGTGCAACACCGACGAGAACCCGGACAAGGAGGCGATGTACCTCAGGCTGATGCAGGAGGAGAGGGTGAGCGGGGTGATTTTCGCCGCCACCCGCGCCACCGCCGATTCGCTGGACGTCGCCGGCCTGGGCTTCCCTGTGGTGATGATAGACCGCGCGGGGCCGGCCGCCCGCTGCGACGCGGTGCTGCTGGACAACCGGACAGCGGCCGCGCAACTGGTCGAGCATTTGCTGGGCCGCGGCTATCGCCACATCGGCGGTCTGTTCGGCAATACCAGCAGCACCGGCGCGGAGCGCCACGCGGGATTCGCCGAGGCGATGGAAAGGGCGGGGCTGCCTGCGGCGGCGCGTTTCGTCGCGCCCAGCGCCGAAGCGGCGCAGGCCGAAGCGGCGAAGTGGCTGGGGGAGGCGGGCGCGCCGGAGGCGCTGATCGCCAGCAATGGCCTGCTGTTGCTGGGCGTGGTCAAGGCGGTGCGGGAGGCCGGCGTCGCCGTGCCGGGCCGGCTGGCGCTGGCTGGTTTCGACAACGACAGCTGGACCGAGCTGGCCGATCCCGGCATGACGGTGATCGAGCAGCCGGTCGACGAGATAGGCCGCGCGGCGATGGAAATGCTGCTGGAGCGGCTGGAGCGGCCGGAGCGGCCGCTGCGCAAGGTGGTGCTGGCGGGCCGGCTGGTGGAACGCGGCTCCAGCCAGCCTCGCGGCTGAGGCGCGCCGCGTTCAGCGCATCGGGCCGGTCAGCCGGGTTACGGTATTGTCCTTGACGATGAAGTGGTGCCACGCGGCGGCGGCGGCGTGCAGGATGCTCAGCCACAGCAAGACATTGCCCAACAGTTCGTGCAGCTCCTTCAGGCTCTTGCCCAGCTCCGGGCTGTTGGGCATGAAGGAGGGTAGGCCGAGGCCGAACAGGGCCACTTCGCCGCCCTTGGCCTGGATAAAGGCGATGCCCAGGATGGGCAGCGCCAGCATCAGCGCGTACAGCGCCCAGTGCCCGGCATGGGCCAGCAGCTTCATCAGTGGGCTGGGCGCGGGAGAAATGCCGGGCGGCGGATTGCCCAGGCGCCAGGCCAGTCGCGGCAGCACCAGCAGCAGGACGATCAGCCCGGCCTGAACATGGGCGTAGCCCAGGCCGCTGCGGACTGGATCGCCCTTGGGGAAGTTGCCTTTCAGCTCGATGAAGACCAGCGCGGCGATCACCGCCAGCGCGCACAGCCAGTGCAGGCCGCGGGCGATTTTGCCGTAACTGTGGAGAGTGTTGCGCAACATGTCGGCTCCTGTTGTTTTGATTGGAACATGTTGCAAGCTTAGCCGGTCAATCTTAAGCCGGTCTTAATCCATTTCAATGCGAGGGGCAATGGGCTGGCAAGCGCGTCCAGGCGTTTGCGCGTCCGCTGTGGACGCGCCGCGGATCACGCCCAGCTTGTCCGCCGGTTGCCAGCCTTCCGGTTTCAGCACCTTGCCGTCGGCGCGGCGCACCACTTGGCCGTCCACGCATTTGCGCAGATTGGCGTCGTGTATCGCCTCGCACATCGCTTCCAGCGGCAGGCCCTGCGACAGCAAGAGGCCGCATACCACATTGAGCACGTCCACCGCTTCGGCGGTCAGCTCGGCGCGGCTTTGCAGCTGCTGTTCGGCGGATTGCGCGGGCAGCGCGCGGTAGTCGGCCAGCGCCTGCCGGAGCTCTTCCAGCTCTTCATCCAGCATGGTCTGCCACATCGCCAGCTGCTCGGGCTGGTATTCGGGGCGGGAGGGGGAGGGGATGTCGAAGCGCCGCATGAAATCGCGGCGCATCCGGAACAGGTCGCTCATCGATAGACTCCTTTTGATGCATATATTGTGGAGCCTATTGATTAAATCATCAATATATTGTGATTATTGCGCCTGCAGGGCGGCCAGCGCCTGGAAGTAGTCGGGGAAGGTCTTGGCCACGCAGTTGGGGTCGTTGATGATGACCGGCGCGCCCAGCAGCGAAACCAGCGAGAAGCACATCGCCATCCGGTGGTCGTCGTAGGTGTCGATCTGTGCGTTCGGCGTCAGCGCGGCCGGCGGGGTGACTCGGATGTAGTCCGGGCCTTCCTCCACCGTCGCGCCCACCTTGCGCAGCTCGGTCGCCATCGCCGACAGGCGGTCGGTTTCCTTCACCCGCCAGCTGGCGATGTTGCGCAGCGTGGTGGTGCCGTCGGCGGCCAGCGCGGCCACGGCCAGCGTCATCGCCGCGTCCGGGATATGGTTGCAGTCCAGGTCTATCGCCTTGAGCCGGCCTTCGGCGCGAGCCTCGATCCAGTTGTCGCCGCGGCGCACCGTCGCGCCCATCAATTCCAGGGCCTCGGCGAAGCGCACGTCGCCCTGGATGCTGGCCTCGCCCACGCCTTCCACCCGCACCGGCCCGCCGGCCAGCGCGCCGGCCGCCAGGAAGTAGGACGCGCTGGAGGCGTCGCCTTCGACGTAAATCTCCCCCGGCGAGATGTAGCACTGGCCGCCCGGAATGATGAAACGCTGCCAGCCGTCGCGCTCGACGCGCACGCCGAAGCGCGCCATCAGATTGAGCGTGATTTCGATGTAGGGCTTGGAGATCAGCTCGCCCACCACCTCGATTTCGGACGTTTCGTCGGTCAGCGGCAGCGCCATCAGGAGCGCGGTGAGGAACTGGCTGGAAACGTTGCCCTTCACCTGGATAGGATGGGCGCAGCGTACGTCGGCCGGCGAGATGGCCAGCGGCGGGAAGCCCGGCTGGCCCAGGTAGGCGATGCTGGCGCCGGCGGCGTTCAGCGCGTCCACCAGGTCGCCGATCGGCCGTTCGTGCATGCGCGGCACGCCGGACAGCTGGTAGCTGCCGCCCATCAGCGCCAGCGCCGCGGTCAGCGGGCGGAAGGCGGTGCCGGCGTTGCCGAGGAACAGCTCGGCGTTTTTCACCGGGAAGGGGCCGCCGCAGCCGTGGACGCGGAAATCGCGGCTGTCGCCTTGTTGTTCTATCTTCACGCCCAGCAGCTTCAACGCGCTCAGCATGTGGCGGATGTCGTCGGAGTCCAGCAGGTCGCGCACCAGCGTGCTGCCGCCTGACAGCGCGGCCAGCAGCAGCGTGCGGTTGGAGATGCTCTTGGAGCCGGGAAGCTTGATGGCGCCGCCGAGGCGGACGCAGGGAGAGAGGTGCAGTTGTTCCATTGAGTGTCGCGCTTGTGTTTTCGGAATGGCGTTGCTTGATGCGTAAGGGACACTGTACCCGCCGCGCACGGCTGCGCGCAAATTGTGCGGCACCACACCATGCCACACCACTTGAGTTACAATGCGCGGTTTGGCCGGCCGGCGGCTGTCGCAATGCGCGGCGGTTCCGGCGGGGCCTTGGCAGAATGCAACAGGATCAGATTCCGATGACAGTTCCGGTGATTACCATCGACGGCCCGTCCGCTTCCGGCAAGGGTACGGTGGCGGCCCAGGTCGCCGCGCGCCTCGCCTTCCATTATCTCGACTCGGGCTCGCTGTACCGGCTGCTGGCGCTGCACGCGCGCCGCCGCGGCATCGCCTGGGACGACGAGCCGGCGCTGGCCGAGGCCGCAGCCGGCTTGCCGGTGGAGTTCTCCGACGGCGCGGTGTGGCTGGAAGGCAACGATGCCAGCCAGGACATCCGCGCCGAGGAAATCGGCATCGGCGCGTCCAAGGTCGGCGCGCTGCCGGTGGTACGCGCCGCGCTATTGCAGCGCCAGCGCGATTTTCGCGAATCGCCGGGCCTGGTGACGGATGGCCGCGACATGGGTTCGGTGGTGTTTCCGGACGCCATGTTGAAGATATTTCTGACCGCCAGCGCGGAGGAAAGGGCGAGTCGCCGTCATAAGCAGTTGATCGGCAAGGGGGAATCTGCTAACCTCGCCCAGATTATGCAGGACATTATCGATCGGGACGCGCGGGACGCGGCCCGGCCGGTAGCGCCGCTGCGCCAGGAGCCGGACGCCTTTTTGCTCGATACCACGGAGCTGACCATAGACCAGGCGGTCGACAAGGTCCTCGTGTGGTTTGAGGAGAAACGGGTTTCCGGCCGTTGATTTTTTGTATGGTCGTTTTTGCTGCATTGCGGAAACGATCTTGTTCCAACCCTAACCCCGCAAGCCGCAAGGCCTGCAACCGAGAGTACGCTTGATGACTACCCTCTCCATGGAAAACTTCGCTCAACTGTTCGAGGAAAGCCTCACCCTGCACGATATGCGCGTGGGCGAAGTGATCACTGCTGAAGTCGTGGCAGTTGATTCCAACTTTGTAACCGTGAACGCAGGCCTCAAGTCCGAGTCCCTGATTCCGGCTGAAGAATTCAAGAACGACCAAGGCGTCGTTGAAGTTGCCATCGGCGACTTCGTTACCGTCGCTATCGACGCGCTGGAAAACGGCTTCGGCGAGACCAAGCTGTCCCGCGAAAAAGCCAAGCGCATGGCTGCTTGGGTTGAGCTGGAAGAAGCTCTGGAAGCCGGCACCATCCTGTCCGGCATGATCAGCGGCAAGGTGAAGGGCGGCCTGACCGTCATGGTCAACGGCATCCGCGCCTTCCTGCCGGGTTCCCTGGTCGACGTGCGTCCGGTGAAAGACACCACCCCGTACGAAAACAAGCAGATCGAGTTCAAGGTTATCAAGCTGGATCGCAAGCGCAACAACGTCGTGGTTTCCCGCCGCTCCGTGCTGGAAGAAACCCTGGGCGAAGAGCGCAAGGCTCTGCTGGAAACCCTGAAAGAGGGCGCAGTCATCAAGGGTATCGTCAAGAACATCACCGACTACGGTGCGTTCGTTGACCTGGGCGGCATCGATGGCCTGCTGCACATCACCGACCTGGCATGGCGCCGCGTGAAGCACCCGTCCGAAGTTCTGGCCGTGGGCGACGAGGTGGAAGCCAAGGTACTGAAGTTCGACCAAGAGAAGAACCGCGTATCCCTGGGCCTGAAGCAACTGGGCGAAGATCCGTGGGTGGGCCTGTCCCGCCGCTACCCGTCCGGCACCCGTCTGTTCGGCAAGGTGACCAACCTGACCGACTACGGCGCGTTCGTGGAAATCGAACAAGGCATCGAAGGCCTGGTGCACGTGTCCGAAATGGACTGGACCAACAAGAACGTACACCCGTCCAAGGTGGTTCAAGTTGGCGACGAAGTGGAAGTCATGATCCTGGAAATCGACGAAGACCGTCGTCGTATCTCCCTGGGCATGAAGCAGTGCCTGGCCAACCCGTGGAACGAGTTTGCCGACAACTTCCACAAGGGCGACAAGCTGAAGGGCGCGATCAAGTCCATCACCGACTTCGGCGTGTTCGTTGGCCTGCCGGGCGGCATCGACGGCCTGGTTCACCTGTCCGACCTGTCCTGGAACGAAGCTGGCGAAGAAGCCGTGCGCAAGTTCAAGAAGGGCGACGAGGTTGACGCCGTTGTTCTGTCCATCGACGTGGAAAAAGAACGCATCTCCCTGGGCATCAAGCAGCTGGAAGGCGATCCGTTCAACAACTTCGTTGCGATGAACGACAAGGGCGCCCTGGTCAAGGGTACCGTGAAGTCCGTTGACGCCAAGGGCGCGGTTATCGCTCTGGACACCGACGTTGAAGGCTACCTGCGCGCTTCGGAACTGTCCCGCGACCGCGTGGAAGACGCTCGCTCCATCCTGAAGGATGGCGATGCCGTCGAGGCCGTGATCGTTGCCGTGGATCGCAAGTCCCGCAACATCAGCCTGTCCATCAAGGCTAAGGACGCTCAGGAAGAGAATGCCGCGATGAAGAACCTGTCGACCGTTGACAGCGCTTCCGCCGGCACCACCAACCTGGGTGCCCTGCTGAAGGCCAAACTGTCCGGTTCCAACGAGTAATAGCGTCATGACCAAGTCTGAGCTGATCGCGAGGCTGTCTGAACGACTGGCCGAGCGCAATTCTCAGTTGGTCTACAAAGATGCTGAGTTGGCCGTCAAGACCATTCTGGACGCGATGGCCAACAACCTGGCGCAGGGAAGCCGCATCGAGATTCGCGGGTTCGGTAGCTTCGATCTGAACTACCGTCCGCCGCGGGTCGGCCGCAACCCGAAGTCGGGCACCAGCGTCTCGGTTCCTGAGAAATACGTGCCTCATTTCAAGGCCGGCAAGGAACTGCGCGAGCGCGTGGACTTGTCCCTTGTGGAACAGACCCAGGCCTGATCGCAGTTTTATCGGTCTACATGCTAAAAAGCGTCGCATATGCGGCGCTTTTTTCGTATTCGCGCCGCTTGAGCGGCTTGGGTTGCGGCGGGCTATCGTTTAGAATTGCACTCCGGCAAACTCATTGAGCGATCCCATGCGATATTTGTTGCGCATCGTCGAACTGGCCCTGTTGTTGCTGCTGGTCGCCGTCACCGTGCAGAACAGCCACTCAGTCGAATTCAAACTGTTCTTCGGCCAATCATGGTCGGCTCCGTTCATCGTGTTCCTGCTGCTGTTCTTCGTCGTCGGCGCCGTCGTCGGCCTGCTGGCCACCTTCAGCTTCTACCTGAAAACCCGCCGCGAGCTGTCGCAGTTGAAAAAAGAACTGCGCAATCGGCCTCCCGCCGGCAAGGTGGTTAACGATCCCAGCGACGCCATCGCCGATTGAGCTTGTCTTCACGGGGCATGGCCTTGACCCCGTTCTATCATCCCGAAAGGATTGCTGTTGGAACTCGATTTGTGGTGGCTGCTGCTGTTTCCAGCCTTTTTCGGCCTGGGCTGGTTCGCGGCCCGGGTGGACATGCGCACCGTGTTGAAGCAGGCGAAGTCGGTGCCGATTTCCTATTTCCGCGGCCTGGACGCGCTGGTGGAAGACAAGACCGACGTCGCGGCCCAGGCGTTGGCCGAGGTGGCGCGCCAGCAGGGTTCGGCGCTCGAGTTGCAGCACATCCTCGGCAAGCTGTACCGCAAGCGCGGCGAGAACGACCGCGCGATCCGCCTGCATCAGCAGATGTTGGATTCTTCCGACCTGCCGGGCGAGCAGCGTGACCTGGTGCGCAACGAACTGGCGCAGGACTTTCGCAAGGCCGGCCTGGTGGATCGGGCCGAGGAGATCCTGCTCAAGCTCTTGAACGGCAATATGGCGCTGGCGGCGCGCCGCCAGCTGCTGGACATCTATCAGCAGGACCGCGACTGGCAAAAGGCGATCGAGACTGCGCGCGAGCTGCGCAGCGACGCGCACTCGTTCCAGCACGAGGTCGCGCAGTTCTACTGCGAGTTGGCGCAGGGCGAGCTGTACAAGTCCGATCACAGCCAGGCCAGGCAATACGTGGCCGAGGCGCTGGCGGCCAACCGCAAATGCGTGCGCGCCAGCCTGATCCTCGGCGACATCGAGTTTGCCGAAGGCAATCTGGAGGCGGCCATCGCCGCCTGGCAGAACATAGAGAAACAGAATTACGAATACCTGGCGATGGCGGCCGAGCGCCTGTTCGACGCTTACGAAAAGCTGGGGCGTCCGCAGGAGGGCATCGCGCTGCTGCGCGGCTATCAGCGCACCTTCCCGCAACTGGAGCTGACCGATCTCTTGTACCAGAAGATCGCCACCTATGATGGCGAGGCCAAGGCGCTGGACGGCGTGCGCGAAGCGGTGCATGCCCGCCCCAGCCTGGCCGGCGTGTACCGGATGATAGAAGCGCAGATGGACGAGCTGTCTCCAGAGGGGAGGATGGACGCCGAGGTGGCGCGCGCGCTGATCCTCAAGCATTCCCAGCGCCTCAGCGTGCATCGCTGCAAGTGCTGCAACTTCCGTTCGCGCGCCTTCTTCTGGCACTGTCCGGCTTGCGGCGAGTGGGAAAGCTTCACCGCCAACCGTTCGGAAAACTGAATCACTCGGCGCGCGGCCGCTTGAACGGCGCGCGCCGCGGCAATATAGAATGATGGAGCATCGATGAATCCCCTGATCGCACAAAGCGAAAGCCGGACGACGTCCCCGGTGGTGGTGGCGCTGGACTTCGCCGACGCGGATAGCGCATTGGCTTTCGCCAGCCGGCTGGACCCGGCGGAGTGCCGGCTGAAGGTGGGCAAGGAGCTGTTCACCTCCAGCGGCCGCCATCTGGTCGAATCGCTGGCCGCGCGCGGTTTCCAGGTTTTCCTGGACATGAAATTCCACGACATTCCCAATACCGTCGCCCATGCCTGCAAGGCCGCGGCCGAGTCCGGCGTGTGGATGGTCAACGTCCACGCCTCCGGCGGCCGCCGGATGATGGAGGCCGCGCGCGAGGCGCTGGCCGCTTACAGCCAGCGTCCGCTGCTGATCGCGGTGACGGTGCTCACCAGCATGGAAGCGTCGGATCTGGCCGAGGTCGGCATCGATGTCCCGCCGCAGCAGCACGTGCTGCGCCTGGCCGCGCTGACCCGCGATTGCGGCCTGGACGGCGTAGTGTGCTCGGCACAGGAAGCTTCCATGCTGAAGCAGGCCCTGGGCGGCGATTTCAAGCTGGTGACGCCGGGCATCCGCCTGGCCGACAGCGCCGGCGACGATCAGCGCCGCGTGATGACGCCGACCGCCGCCTTGGCCGCCGGCTCAGATTACCTGGTGATCGGCCGCCCGATCACCCGCGCCGCCTACCCGCTGGCCGCGCTGCGCGCCATCAATCAAGACATTTCCGCATTCCTGGGTAAACAATCATGAAAATCACGGTAATTGGCTCGGGCTATGTCGGCCTGGTGACCGGCACCTGCCTGGCCGAGACCGGCTACCACGTCTGCTGCCTGGACGTGGACCCGCGCAAGATCGAAATCCTGCAAAACGGCGGCATCCCGATTTTCGAGCCGGGCCTGGAAGACATGGTGAAGCGCAACGTGGCCGCCGGCCGCTTGCATTTCACCACCGACGTGGCGGCTTCGGTCGCTTTCGGCGAAGTACAGTTCATCGCCGTCGGCACGCCGCCGGACGAGGATGGCTCCGCCGATCTGCAGTATGTGTTGGCCGCCGCGCGCAACATCGCCCGCCACATGACCGGCTACCGGGTGGTGGTGGACAAGTCCACCGTGCCGGTGGGCACGGCTGACAAGGTGCGCGCCGCCATCGCCGACGAGTTGGCGCAGCGCGGCGCCAACTTGCCGTTCAGCGTGGTGTCCAACCCGGAATTTCTGAAAGAAGGCGCGGCGATCGAAGATTTCATGCGGCCCGACCGCGTGGTGATCGGCGTCGATGACGACCGCGCGGCCGAGATCATGCGCCGCCTGTACAAGCCGTTCCAGCGCAGCCACGAGCGCGTGCTGCTGATGGACGTGCGCTCGGCCGAACTGACCAAGTACGCGGCCAACGCGATGCTGGCCACCCGCATCTCGTTCATGAACGAGCTGGCCAATCTGGCCGAGACCATGGGCGCCGACATCGAGCAGGTGCGCCAGGGCATGGGCTCCGATCCGCGCATCGGCTACCACTTCCTGTACCCCGGCGTAGGCTACGGCGGCTCCTGCTTCCCCAAGGACGTCAAGGCGCTGGTGCAGACGGCCAAGGAAAACGGCCACACGCTGCGCGTGCTGACCGCGGTGGAAGAGGCCAACGAGGTGCAGAAGCTGCGCCTGGTCGAGAAAGTGGTTTCCCGTTTCGGCGAGGATTTGTCCGGCCGCCGTTTCGCTCTGTGGGGCCTGGCGTTCAAGCCCAATACCGATGACATGCGCGAGGCGCCCAGCCGCGTGATCGTCGAGGAGCTGACCCGCCGCGGCGCCGAAATCGTCGCTTTCGATCCGGTGGCGGCGCACGAGGCGCAACGGGTGATGTCCGGCGTCAACGGCGTGGCGTTCGCCGACGACATGATGCAGGCGCTGCAAGGCGCGGACGCGCTGTTGATCGTGACCGAGTGGAAGATGTTCCGCGCGCCGGACTTCGAGGCGATCCGCCGCAGCCTGAAGCAGCCGCTGATTTTCGACGGCCGCAATATGTACGACCCGGCCTGGCTGCGCGAGCAGGGCTTCGATTACCACGCCATCGGCCGCTGAGGTAAGCCATGAGTCTGATGCAAACCCTGGGACTGAAGCCCGCCGCGCTGGCTTCTTCCCTGGCCAAGGCCAAGGTGCTGGTGGTCGGCGACGTGATGCTGGACCGCTACTGGTTCGGCGACGTGTCGCGCATTTCGCCCGAGGCGCCGGTGCCGGTGGCCAAGATTGGCCGCAGCGAGGAGCGGGCCGGCGGCGCCGCCAACGTGGCGCGCAATATCGCCGGCCTGGGCGGCAAGGCCACCATTTTGTCGGTGGTCGGCGACGACGAGGCGGCGGACGCGCTGGAGAGGCTGTTGAAGGCCGATGGCATCGTCACTTCGTTCAAGCGCGATTCCAACATCGCCACCACGGTGAAGCTGAGAGTGGTGGCGCGCCAGCAGCAGCTGATCCGGCTGGACTTCGAAGACGCGCCCAGCCATGAAATCCTGGCCGGCAAGCTGGAAGAGTTCGCCGACATCGTCGCCGCGCACGACGTGGTGATCCTGTCCGACTACGGCAAGGGCGGCCTGACCCATGTGGCCGAGATGATCCAGCTGGCCCGCGCCGCCGGCAAGCCGGTGCTGATCGACCCCAAGGGCGACGATTACAGCAAATACGCCGGCGCCACGCTGCTGACGCCCAATCGCAGCGAGTTTCGCCAGGTTGCGGGCGGTTGGAAGGATGAGGCCAGCCTGACCGCCAAGGCGCAGGCGCTGCGCGCCGAGCTGAATCTGGACGCGTTGCTGGTGACGCGCAGCGAAGAAGGCATGACGTTGTTCCGCGCCGACGGCGCCTTGCATCAGCCCACGCTGGCCCGCGAGGTTTACGATGTGTCCGGCGCAGGGGATACCGTGATCGGCACGCTGGGCTTGGCGCTGGCCGCCGGCCAGCCGCTGCCGGTGGCGATGAATCTGGCCAACGCCGCCGCCGGCGTGGTGGTGGGCAAGCTGGGCACCGCCGTATGTTCGCAACAGGAACTGTTTGCCTTGTAAGCCGGCGCGCCGGCAGGAGACGTGATGACAAAGCTGACCGCGCAACAAGTTGAAGAGGTGCTGGCCTTCTGGTTCGAGGCCAGCGACGATGCGGCCTTGAGCCGGCCGCGCGAGGCCTGGTTCCGCCGCGACGACGCGTTCGATGCCGAGATCCGCCGCCGTTTCCTGCCCTTATGGCAGGCGTTGGCGGATGGCGCGCTGGCCATCGACGCCGGCGATGCTCGCGCGGCGCTGGCCTGGCTGATCGTGGCCGACCAATTCCCGCGCAACCTGTTCCGCGGAGAAGCTCGGGCGTTCTCCAGCGACGAGAAGGCGAGAGAGGGCGCTCGGTCGGCCGTTGGCCAGGGGGTGGAACAGACGCTGCCGCTGGTGGCGCGGGTTTTCTTCTACCTGCCGTTCGAGCATAGCGAGGACATGGCTGACCAGCGGCGGTCGCTGGAGTTGTTTTCCGCGCTCGATGCGGCTCTGCCGGGCTCCAATTATCTGGATTTCGCGCGGCGGCATGAGCGGGTAGTCGCAGAATTCGGCCGCTTTCCGCATCGCAACGCGGCGCTGGGCAGAACCAGCACGCCGGCAGAACAGTCCTACCTGGCCCAGCCGGGCGCGGGCTTCTGAATTTCATCCGGACCCGAGGGTCCGCAGCAGAACTAAGGATCGACATATGACTATCGTCGTCACCGGAGCCGCCGGCTTCATCGGCTCCAATCTGGTCAAGGGTTTGAACCAGCGCGGCATCACCGACATCATCGCCGTAGACAACCTCAGCAGCGGCGACAAATTCCACAATCTGGTCGATTGCGAGATTTCGCATTACCTCGACAAGCACGAATTCCTGCACCTGCTGCTGGACGGCGAGTACGAGGGCGAGCTGGCCGCCATCCTGCACCAGGGCGCGTGCTCCGACACGATGAATCATGACGGCAAGTACATGATGGACAACAACTACCAGTACACGCTGGCGTTGTTCGACTATTGCCAGCACGAGGAAATCCAGTTCTTGTACGCGTCCAGCGCCGCCACCTACGGTAAGGGTACCGTGTTCAAGGAGGAGCGCCAGTGCGAAGGCCCGCTCAATGTCTACGGCTATTCCAAGTTCCTGTTCGACCAGGTGCTGCGCCAGCGGATGAAGGAAGGCCTGTCCGCGCAGGCGGTGGGCTTCCGCTACTTCAATGTCTACGGCCCGCGCGAGCAGCACAAGGGCCGCATGGCTTCCGTCGCCTTCCATCATTTCAACCAATACCGCGAGCACGGCAAGGTCAAGCTGTTCGGCGGCTGGGATGGCTGGGACAACGGCATGCAGAGCCGCGACTTCGTGTCGGTGGAGGACGTGGTCAAGGTCAACCTGCATTTCCTGGACCATCCGGAGAAGAGCGGCATCTTCAACCTGGGCAGCGGCCGTTCGCAGCCGTTCAACGATGTGGCAGAAGCCACCGTCAACGCCTGCCGCCGCCATGAGGGCAAGCCGGCGCTGACTCTGGCCGAGATGATCGCGCAGGGCATCGTCGAGTACATCGACTTCCCGGACGCGTTGAAAGGCAAGTACCAGAGCTTCACCCAGGCCGATATCGCGCGGCTGCGCGAGGCGGGCTACGGCGAGGCCATGTTGTCGGTGGCCGAGGGCGTGGACCGCTACGTCGATTGGCTGATCAGCCGCCAGGGTTGATCGACCGGGCAGTGATATCAAGCCGCGTCGTTTTTATGATGGCGCGGCTTTTGTCATTTCAGCGTCCGGCGTTTTCCTGCTCCAGCCGCATGCGGGCCCGGGCATCGCGTTCGGCCAGCAGCATCTGGTTTTGCAGCGTGTCGGCGACAAAATCGATATGCCGCTCCGCCGCCAGTTGCGCGGCGTCGGGCTGGCGGTCGCGTATCGCCTGCCAGATCGCCAGATGCTGCTCGCGCAGCGCCTCGGCCACTTCGCCGACGGCGAACAAATTGGCGATATTGTCCTTCACATGCCGCTGCAGCATGGCCAGCAGACTGCCGGACAGATGGGCGAACAGCACATTGTGGGAGGCTTCGGCCACCGCCTGGTGGAACTCGACATCGGCCTGCGCCTGCTCCGCCAGATCGCCGCCGCGGTAAGCCTGCTGCAGCCGGTCCACGCAGCGCCGCAGCCGCTCCACGTCGGCCGGCGTCGCCCGGCTGGCGGCGCAGCGCGCCACCGTGCCTTCCAGCACGCGGCGGAACTCGAGCAAGTCGCCGTGCAGCTCTTCGTGCTGGTTCAGCAACTTTTCCCAGGGGTCGGAAAACGCCGTTTCCAGCCTGTCCGTCACCCAGGTGCCGCCGCCCTGGCGGCTGGACAGCAGGCCGCGCGACGCCAGTTGCTGGATCGCCTCGCGCAGCGATGGCCGCGACACGCCGAACTCCTCGGCCAATTGTCTTTCCGGCGGCAACCGGTCGCCGGGTTTGAGCACGCCGTCGAGTATGCGTTTTTCCAGTTGCTGCACGATCATGTCGGACAGTTTGGGCAGGTTTACTTTGGGGTAAGCCATAATGAAATGAATCCACGGCAAGTGGAATATTGGTCTGACCAGATGGCCCAGCATAGCAGAGCGGACAGCCGCCTGTCATGGTTGCGGCCTTTGGCGCCGCGGAATATTCGCATGAAGCATGCCCCGCTGAGGCTCAAGCCTGGCTTGCGCGTCTGGCGCAGGTGCGCGAGAAATGATCCAGGTATATCTTTTAGCTGACACCATTTAATTTTAGATATTTGCTATAAAGACATACTGTCTTTTGCAAGGAGTTACGCAATGTCCGACCTGCTGAAAAAAATCGACGCCCGAACCAAGCTGGCCGGCACCAACAAGCTGGAAATCCTGCTGTTTTCGCTGGGCGACGATCAGCGCACCGGCCGCAAGGAGGTATTCGGCATCAATGTGTTCAAGGTGCGCGAGGTGATGCGCACGCCGGAAATCACCACCGCGCCGGAGATGCCGGCCTCGGTGGAGGGCATGGTCAGCCTGCGCGGCGCGCTGGTGCCGGTGATCGACCTGGGAAAATACACCGGCATCGTTACGCCCAAGCGGCCGGAAATCATGATCATCACCGAGTACAACGGCCATACCCAGGGCTTCCTGGTGGAGACGGTGGATACCATATTGCGGCTGGACTGGTCGGCGATGCGGGTGCCGCCGGACATGATCACCAACCGGATGGCGGGGCTGGTCACCGCGGTTACGGAGTTGGAGAACGGCACGCTGGTGATGATGATGGACGTGGAGAAGGTGCTGGCCGAGACCTGCCTGTCGGACGAAACCCAGAACTATATCTCCATCGAGCCGGTGAAGGAGGACAGGCACATCTTCTTCGCCGACGACAGCGCGGTGGCGCGCAAGCAGATCGAGCGCACGTTGGATGCGATGCATATCCGCTATTCATCGGAAATGAACGGCATGCGCGGCTGGGAAACCCTGCAGAAGATGGCGCAGCAGGCCGAGGCGGCGGGCCAGAAGCTGAGCCAGGTGCTGCACCTGATTCTCACCGATGTGGAAATGCCGGAGATGGATGGCTACATGTTGACCAAGATGATCAAGGACGACGCGCGTTTTGTCGGCATTCCAGTGCTGATGCACTCGTCGCTGTCCGGCATGGCCAACAAGAAGCTGGGCGAGTCTGTCGGCGTGGACGCTTATGTGTCCAAGGACGAGCCGCAGAAGCTGGCCAGCAAGCTGCGCGAGATGCTGTTGTTGGAATAACGTCCATGCGGCGCGTCGCCCGGCAGGGACGCGCCTCCCATTTCCGCTTGCCTGCGTTCCGTTCAGGGGCGCAAGTCTCCGCTCAGCCCTCTCACTCTTTTCCCGACGCCTTCTTGTCATATTGACGAACTCAAGCATTCACTCTAAAGTGGTTTTCATAAGAATAATTGGTCTTACCAATTTACAAAGGAAGCCATGAAGACGCCTGCCGACGTTTACCTGTTCGGCACCTGTCTGCTCGACCTGTTCCTGCCGGATGCTGGCCTAGACGCCATCGCCCTGCTGGAAGGCCTGGGCGTGCGGGTGCATTTCCCCCAGGCCCAGAGCTGCTGCGGCCAGCCGGCCTATACCAGCGGCCACTCCAAGGAAGCGCTGGCGGTGGCGCGCGCGCAACTGGCCTGTTTTCCGGAAGACTGGCCCATCGTGGTGCCGTCTGGTTCCTGCGGCGGCATGATCCAGCATCATTGGCCGCGCCTGTTCGCCGGAGAGGCGGATGAAAGGGCAGCCTGCGCCATCGCGGCGCGGGTGGTGGAGTTTTCCGATTTCCTGCTCAACCGCCTGGACTGGCGGCCGCAAGACCTGGGCGCGCCGGTCAAGGTGGCGGTGCACACCTCCTGTTCGGCGCGGCGCGAGATGAACGTGCACAAGACCAGTTGGGCGCTGGTGGACCGGCTGCAGAATGTTCAGCGCGTGGCGCATGACCATGAGTCCGAGTGCTGCGGATTTGGCGGCACTTTCTCCATCAAGCATCCGGACATCGCCGGCGCGATGGTGGCGGACAAGGCGCAGTCCTTGCAGGACAGCGGCGCGATGGAGTTCGTCACCGCCGATGGCGGCTGCCTGCTCAATATCAACGGCAAGCTCGGCCAGTGCGGCAGCGGTTTCAGGGGCCGCCATCTGGCCAGCTTTCTGCTGGAGCGCACCGGAGGCAAGCGATGAGCGCCCGCGCCTCCATCTTGCAAAAGCTGCGCGCCGCGCCCAGGCAGGAGCGCCCGCGGCCGGACCTGGCCAGCCATTTTCAGCGCTTTGCCAGCCAGGACGATGAAATCGCCCGCTTGCGCCATTGGGCGGCGATGATGCGCGCGGTGAAAACCGACATTCTGTGGACGCGCGAGGCCGAGTGGGACGCGGCCTTGGCCGGTTGGCTGGCCGGGCATCCGCAAGATTCCATCCTGTTGTCCGTCACGCCGCATGGCCGGCGGCTGGCGCAATGCCTTGAGGGTAGGGCAGACGCGCCGCGCATCGTCTGGTTCGAGCGCGAGGTGGATGGCTGGAAGGCGGAGCTGTTCGACATCGCCGCCGGTTTCACCGCCGCCCGCTGCGGCATCGCCGCCACTGGCACCCTGGCGCTGTGGCCGGACGAGGCCGAGCCGCGCACCATGAGCCTGGTTCCGCCCCTGCACATCGCCTTGTTCGACGCCGCGACCTTGTACCCGGATTTCTATTCGGCGCTGCAGGGCGAAAACTGGGCCGCCGGCATGCCCGCCAACGCCTTGCTGATCTCCGGCCCGTCCAAGACCGCCGACATCCAGCAGACGCTGGCCTACGGCGCGCACGGCCCGCGCGATTTGCTGGTGCTGGCCGTGCTGCCGCCGCACATCGCCATCCATGACGTGGAAGGGGAGACGAGATGAGCGAGAGCAAGATCACCGTTTACCCGTCGCGCGCCTTCAAGGACAACGCCAGGCTGGCGCTGACCGACGACAAGCTGCGGCAAAGCCTGCGCGGATCGATGGACTTTTTGATGGCCAAGCGGCTGGCGTCGTTTCCGGACGAGGCGGAGCTGTCCGCCTTGCGCACGCTGGGCGAGGGCATACGCCAGCGCTGCCTGTCCCGGCTGCCGGAGCTGCTGGAGCAACTGGAAGACAAGCTCGTTGCAAACGGCGTGAAAGTGCACTGGGCGGAGAGCGCGGAGGAGGCCAATCGCATCATCCACGGCATCGTCGAAGCCAGGCGAGGCAAGCTGATGGTCAAGGGCAAGTCCATGGTCAGCGAGGAGGTGGAGCTCAACCATTACCTGGCCGAGCAGGGCGTGGAGGCGGTGGAGAGCGATATGGGCGAGTACATCGTCCAGCTGGCGGGCGAGAAACCCACCCACATCATCATGCCGGCCATCCACAAGACCAAGCAGGACATCGCCCGGCTGTTCCATGAGCAACTGCCGGACACGCCTTACACCGAGGACGTGGACGCGCTGATCCAGATCGGCCGCCTCGTGCTGCGCCGCAAGTTTCTGGACGCCGACGTCGGCCTGTCCGGCGTCAACTTCGCCGTGGCCGAAACAGGCACGCTGTGCCTGGTGGAAAACGAGGGCAACGGCCGCATGTGCACCACGGTGCCGGACGTGCACGTCGCCATCACCGGCATCGAGAAAGTGGTGGAAAAGCTGGAGGACGTGGTGCCGCTGTACAGCCTGCTCACCCGCTCCGCCATCGGCCAGCCCATCACCACCTATTTCAACATGATCAGCGGCCCGCGCAAGCCGGGCGAAAAGGACGGCCCGCGCGAGGTGCACCTGGTGCTGCTGGACAATGGCCGCAGCCAGGCCTACGCCGACGAGCAATTGCGCAAGACGCTGCAATGCATACGCTGCGGCGCCTGCATGAACCACTGCCCGGTCTACACCCGCATCGGCGGCCACGCCTACGGCACCACCTATCCGGGGCCGATAGGCGAGATCATCTCGCCGCATTTGATGGGGTTGGACAACACCCGCGATCTGCCGACGGCATCCAGCCTGTGCGGCGCCTGCGGCGAGGTGTGTCCGGTGCGGATTCCGATTCCGGAGATGCTGATGCGGCTGCGCGAGGAGAGCCAGCGGCCGGCCGGCGAGCGGGTGGCGCATCCGCTGCGCGGCCAGGGCGCGGCGGCCAGCGGCGCGGAGCGCATGGCCTGGGCCGGATGGCGGCTGGTCAACGCCTCGCCCAATCTGTACCGGATGTTTGGCTGGGCGGCGACGCGGCTGCGCAGGCATGCGCCCAGGAATCAGCTGGGCTGGACGCAAAACCACCTGCCGCTGACGCCGGCGGCCAAAACGCTGCATGAGCTGGTGCGCGAGCGCGAGGCGAAGCAGGGAGGCAAAGCATGACCCCAGCCCACGCCGCTTTTTTGGCGGACCTGCGCCGCGTCATGCCGGACAAGCGTATCTATACCGATCCGCTGTCCACGCTGGCCTATGGCACCGATGCCAGCTTCTACCGGCTGCGGCCGCAGATCGTCGCCAGGGTGGAGAGCGAGGACGAGGTGGCCGAGCTGCTGCGGCTGGCAAGGCTGCACCGCGTCGCCGTCACCTTCCGCGCCGCCGGCACCAGCCTGTCCGGCCAGGCCGTCAGCGATTCGGTGCTGGTTTTGCTGGGCGACGGCTTCAACCGCGGCGAGGTGCTGGACGGCGGCGCGCGCATCCGTCTGGCGCCCGGCATGATAGGCGCGCACGCCAACGCGATGCTGGCGCCGTATGGCCGCAAGATCGGCCCTGACCCGGCGTCGATCAACACCGCCAAGATAGGCGGCATCGCCGCCAACAACTCCAGCGGCATGTGCTGCGGCACCCGCGACAACAGCTACCACACCCTGCAGGCGATCCGGCTGCTGCTGCTCGACGGCGCCGCGCTGGACACCGCCGATCCGGCCAGCGTGGCGGCCTTCCGCGAATCGCATACCGGCCTGCTCGACGGCTTGGTCCAGCTGTCGCGCCAGTTGGCCGGCGATCCGCAGCTGGCGGAGCGGGTGCGCCGCAAATACCGGCTGAAGAACACCACCGGCTACGGCATCAATGCCTTGCTGGACTTTGCCGATCCGCTGGAGATGCTCAGCCATTTGATGATCGGTTCCGAAGGCACGCTGGGCTTCATTTCCGAGATCACCTTCCACACCGTGGTCGAGCATCCGCACAAGGCGTCGGCGCTGGTGCTGTTCGACGACCTGGAACGTTGCTGCCGCGCGGTGTCGGCCTTGAGCGCGGCGCGCGACGCCTGCGGGGTATCGGCGGTGGAACTGATAGACAGCCGCAGCATCCGCGCGGTGCAGGGCAAGCCGGGACTGCCGGATTTTCTCTATCAGCCGGTGGGGCCTGGCAGCACCTGTCTGTTGATCGAGCTGCGCGCCGGCGACGAGGCGCGGCTGGGAGAGGATTCCGCCTCGATCGAGCGGCTGCTGGCCGATTACCAGCCGCAGGTGTCCAGCGGCTTCAGCCGCGACGCGCGCGAATGCGAAACCTACTGGGCCTTGCGCAAGGGGCTGTTTCCGGCGGTGGGCGCGGCGCGGCCGGTGGGCACCACGGTGGTGATCGAGGACGTGGCCTTTCCCATCCTTCAGTTGGCCGACGGCGTGGCCAAGCTGACCGCGCTGTTCGACAGGCACGGCTACGACGAGGCGCTGCTGTTCGGCCACGCGCTGGACGGCAATCTGCACTTCGTGTTCGCGCCCGGTTTCGAAAGCCCTGCGGAGGTGGACCGCTACGAGGCTTTCATGCAGGACGTCAGCGATCTGGTGGCCGGCGAGTACGACGGCTCCTTGAAGGCCGAACACGGCACCGGCCGCAATGTGGCGCCCTTCGTGCGCCAGGAATGGGGCGACGCCGCCTGGAACATCATGCGCCGCATCAAGGCGCTGTTCGACCCGGAAGGCCTGCTCAACCCAGGCGTGATTATCACCGACAACGACAGGCTGCACCTGGAAAACCTGAAGCCGATGCCGGCGGCGGACGATCTGGTGGATCGCTGCACCGAGTGCGGCTTCTGCGAGCCGGCTTGCCCGTCGCACGGGCTGACGCTGAGCCCGCGCCAGCGCATCGTCGCCTGGCGGCGCATCCGCCAATTGGAACGGGAAGGCGAGGGCGCGATGGAGCTGGCGGCGTTGAAGTCCGGCTACCGCTACCGCGCCGTCGATACCTGCGCCGCCACCGGCATGTGCGCCACCCGTTGTCCTGTGGGCATCAACACCGGCCTGCTGATGAAAAAGCTGCATGGTCCCAGCCGGCGTCCCGCTCTGGCCGGCTTCGCCGCGCGGCATATGGGCTGGATGACGGCGGCGGCGCGGACCGGCTTGCGGCTGGCGCATCTGACCGGGGCGCGGCGCTTGAATCAGTTGACGCGCCGCCAGCCGGGCGAGCGCAAGGTGATTCCGCTGATCCCGGCCAGCCTGCCGCGCGCCGCCGCGCCGCTGCCGAAGCTGGGCGGTGAGGGCGAGCCGGTGGTGCTGTTCGTCAGCTGCGTCAACCGCGCGCTGGCGGAGGGCGAGGGTGGTGAGTCGGTGGCCGCGCATACGATCAATCTGCTGCGCCGCGCCGGTTTTGCACCCATCTATCCGCCCGGCCATGACGGCCTGTGTTGCGGCCAGCCTTTCGCCTCGGCCAACGCGGTTGATGCGTTGGCCTTCAGCCAGGCGTCGTTGAACGAGGCTTTGCTGCAAGCGAGCGGCGATGGCCGCCACCCGGTTTATCTCGACAACAGCCCGTGCGCGGCCCGCGTCAAGCAGGCGCAGGCCGAGGGTTTGCTGGACCCGCGCTTGCAGCTGTTCGACGCCGCCGGTTTCCTGGCGGAAAAAGTCCTGCCGCGGCTGAGCATCGTCCGGCGGCTGCCGCAACTGGCGCTGCATATCCCGTGCAGCGCGACGGCGATGGGCGCGGCTGGAAGCTTGAAACAACTGGCCGCCAGTTGCTGCGACAAGCTGACCGTGCCGGACATCGCCTGCTGCGGCTTCGCCGGCGACAAGGGTTTCACCGTGCCGGAACTGAACGCCCATAGCCTGAGGAGATTGAAGCCGGCCTTGCCGGATGCCTGCCGCCACGGCGTGTCGATGAGCCGCACCTGCCAGATCGGCCTGACCGAGCATGGCGGGATTCCCTACGCAAGCATCGAGGCGCTGCTGGATTTCTGCACCAACCCAAGCGGTCCGCCATGAAGGCCGCCTTTTCAACGCTGATGTAAACCCAAGAAACGCAAGCCAGTCCTGCCATGCCGAAACGCTCCCGTTCATCGGCAGGGGAGCGGCTGCGCCTGCGAAACCAGGAATGAGGAGAAGCTTCACATGCAAGGCATCTGGACCCAGCAGTACTTTCCCGCCGGCGGCCCTGCGCTGTCGGCATTGATGGCCGCGCTGCCCATCGCTTTTTTCTTCGTCGCGCTGGCGGTGCTGCGACTGAAGGGCCACGTCGCCGGCACGCTGACGGTGCTGATCGCGCTAGTGGTGGCCATTCTGTTCTACGGCATGCCGGCGCAGATGGCGCTGGCCGCCGCCGCCTTCGGTTTCGGCTACGGGCTGTGGCCCATCGCCTGGATCATCGTCGCCGCGGTGTTCCTGTACAAGATCACGGTCAAGACCGGGCAGTTCGACATCATCCGCGCCTCGGTGCTGTCGGTGACCGAGGACCAGCGGCTGCAGATGCTGCTGGTGGGGTTTTCCTTCGGCGCCTTTCTGGAAGGCGCGGCCGGATTCGGTGCGCCGGTGGCCATCACCGCCGCGCTGCTGGTGGGGCTGGGCTTCAATCCGCTGTACGCGGCCGGACTGTGCTTGATCGCCAACACCGCGCCGGTGGCGTTCGGCGCGATGGGGATACCGATCATCGTGGCCGGGCAGGTGACCGGGCTGGATCCGTTCCTGATCGGCGCCAAGGCCGGCCATCAGCTGCCCATCTTGTCGGTGATCGTGCCGTTCTGGCTGGTGATGATGATGGACGGCCTCAAGGGCGTGCGCCAGACCTGGCCCGCCATCCTGGTGGCCGGCGTCTCGTTCGCCGTCACCCAGTTTTTCACGTCCAACTACATCGGGCCGGAGCTGCCGGACATCACCTCGGCGCTGGTCAGCCTGGTGTGCCTGACGCTGTTTCTGAAAACGTGGCAGCCCAGCGAGATTTTCACCTTCAACGGCCGCCGCGCGCCGTCAGCTCGGCAGGCGAGCGGCTTCAGCCTGGGACAGATCGCGCGCGCCTGGAGCCCTTTCCTGATTCTGACCGCGCTGGTGACGGTGTGGAGCGTCAAGCCTTTCAAGGCCTTGTTCATCAAGGGCGGCGCGTTGGAGGGCTGGATCTGGAAGCTGCACGTGCCGGGTCTGGACAAGCTGGTGCTGAAGACCGCGCCCATCGTCGCGCATGAAACGCCGTACGAGGCGCTATACAAGTTCGACATCGTTTCAGCAGTCGGCAGCGCCATCTTCCTGTCCGCATTGCTGTCCATGGCGCTACTGAAATTTCGCCCGGCCGACGGCTTGCGCACGCTGGGCGAGACATTGATTGAGCTGCGCCGGCCGATATTGTCGATAGGCATGGTGCTGGCTTTCGCCTTCGTCGCCAATTATTCCGGGATGTCGAGCACGCTGGCGCTGTGCCTGGCCGGCACCGGCAAGGCGTTTCCGTTCTTCTCGCCGTTCCTGGGCTGGCTGGGCGTGTTCCTGACCGGTTCCGACACCTCGTCCAACGCGCTGTTTTCCGCCTTGCAGGCGGCCACCGCGCACCAGCTGGGCGTCTCGGACGTGCTGTTGGTGGCGGCCAACACCACCGGCGGCGTCACCGGCAAGATGATCTCGCCGCAGTCCATCGCCGTGGCCTGCGCGGCGGTGGGGCTGATAGGCAGGGAGGCGGACCTGTTCCGCTTCACGCTCAAGCACAGCCTGATTTTCTGCAGCTTCGTCGGCCTGTTGACCTGGCTGATGGCGTATATGGGCTGATGCCGATTCCCCGTGGCGGCAAGCGCCGCCGCGGGGCGGATCGTCCGGTTACAGATGGTTATTAGATTAGAAATAACGATTTCGCATCTGCTGATAGCCAATCGATATAATGGGGCCAGTTCTGGGAGAGGCTCTGTGTACAAACATCTGGAAGATTTCGTCGGCGGCACGCCGCTGGTGCGGCTCAAGCGCCTGCCGGGCGATAACGGCAACGTGGTGCTGCTGAAGCTGGAGGGCAATAATCCGGCGGGGTCGGTGAAAGACCGGCCGGCGCTGTCGATGATCCGCCGCGCGGAGCGGCGCTGCGACATCAAGCCGGGCGACACGCTGATCGAGCCGACCAGCGGCAACACCGGCATCGCGCTGGCGATGGCGGCGGCGATGATGGGCTACCGCATGGTGCTGATCATGCCGGAGAACTCCAGCGCCGAGCGGGTGCAGGCGATGCGGGCTTACGGCGCCGAGGTGATCCTGACGCCGGCCGCCGGTTCGATGCCGGCGGCGATCGACCTGGCGCGCAGCATGGAGGCGGCCGGCGAGGGCCGCATCCTCGACCAGTTTTCCAATCCGGACAACCCGCTGGCGCATTACGAGGGCACCGGTCCGGAAATCTGGGAAGAGACCGAAGGCAAGATCACCCATTTCGTGTCCAGCATGGGCACCACCGGCACCATCATGGGCACCGGCCGCTTCCTGAAGGAAAAGAATCCGGCCATCCGCATCGTCGGCGTCCACCCGGAGCCGGGCAGCCAGATCGCCGGCATCCGCAAATGGGAAGACCCGTACGTGCCAAAGATCTGCGACTTCTCCCGCATCGACGAGATCCTGCATGTCGGCCAGCAGGAAGCGGAAGACACCGCCCGGCTGCTGGCGCGGCGCGAGGGCATCCTGGCCGGCCCGTCTTCCGGCGGCGCGCTGGCGGTGGCCTTGCGGCTGGATGCGCAATTGAAGAACGCGGTGATCGTGTCGGTGGTGTGCGACCGCGGCGACCGCTACTTGTCCACCGGATTGTTCGACCGCGTTTGACGCTGTGTCGCCGCTTGCCGGCTTGGCAGCCGGGCCGGCGGCGATTAGCATGGCATTTTGTTCGAAAGATGCCGATATGCTGAAACTCTACGTCGATCAGGATTTCCTCAGCCCCTACGCGATGGCCGCCTTCGCCGCGCTGACCGAGAAGGGCCTGCCTTTCGAGGCGCTTACCCGCGACCTCGCCGCAGGCCAGCAGTTCGAGCCCGCCTACCGCGAGCAATCGCTGACCTCCCGCGTGCCGACCTTGGTGGACGGCGATTTCGCGCTCAGCGAATCGTCGGCCATCATCGAATACCTGGAAGACGCCTACCCCGACACTCTCCGCGTGCTGCCCGTCGATCTGAAAGCCCGCGCCCGCGCCCGCCAGTTGCAGGCCTGGCTGCGCAGCGACCTGCTGCCGCTGCGCGATGAGCGCAGCACCGAGACGGTGTTCGGCCGCAAGCCGGTTTTGCCGTTGGGCGAGGCGGCGCGCAAAGCGGCGGATAAACTGATCGCGGTGGCCGAGGCGGTGGTGCCGGCCGACGGCGGCAATCTGTTCGGCGATTGGTGCGTGGCGGACGCGGAACTGGCCCTGCTGCTGAAGCGGCTGACGGCGGAGGAGATGCCGCCGCGGCTGTCCGCTTACGCCGAGCGGCAGTGGCTGCGGCCGTCGCTCGTGGCCTGGCGAGCCCGGCAGGCTCGCTGAGCCAGCCCCGTCCGCTCTATACTGCGGGTAAAGAAGAGCGAGGGACGGGGACGATGGGTATCGCGAAGACGGGTTCCAGGCTGTGGGCCGGCCTGTTGCTGGCCTGCGCCGGCGCGCAGGCGCAGGCGGCGTCGCGCGATCTGTATTTCGTCACCCAGTTGTTCCCCCCCTTCATCACCCAGGATGCCGACGGCAGGCTGGATGGCGCGCTGGTGGCGATTCTGCGCGAGGCGTGCCGGCGTTCGTCATGGAATTGCACCGTCCAGGCCATGGTGTGGAAGCGAGCGTTGCTGACGATAAGCCAGGGCGGGGCCGACGGGCTGGTGCTGGCGCAGGACGCGCCGGAGCGGCGGGCGGTGATGGAGCTGTCCAAACCGGTGCTGGCCAGCAGCTACGGCCTGTACGTGAAAACGAACAGTCCCTTGCGTTACCGCCAGCCTGGCGATCTCGCCGGGAAAACCATCGCGGTGTATGGCCCGTCGCTGTCGCAGACCAATAGCGAGCGGCTGGTCCAGGGCGTGGCCGGCGTGAACCTGACCGTGGAGCTGGACCCGGAGACGGTGCTGCGCAAACTGGCGGCGGGCCGTTACGGCAACAATGCGGTGGCGTTTTCCAACGACGATGTCGCCCGCTATTGGATCAAGCGCGATGGCCTGGGCAATCTGCGCAAGCTGGCCGAGGTCAAGCAGTTGACGTATCTGTACGGCTTCACCCGCAGCCGGGCGAAGCCCGGCATGCTGGAAACGTTCAACATGGCGCTGGACGGCATGTGCCGCGACGGCAGCCTGGCCAGGCTGGCCGCGCCGTCCGGCATTCGGCTGGCCACCTGCCGCTGAGTGCGGCAAGGGTGGGTCAAAGCGGTTATCATTCAGGGATTCCTTCGCCGCCAGCGGCGGCGCCAAACGCAGCGCAGAACAAGCATAACCATGTCGCAACACGCATTCTCTCCGGACGAGAACGTCCATTGCAGCCCCAAGGGCTGGTACCGGCTGGCCAGCGAGAAGCCCGGCTTCATCCATGACGAGGCGCAGGCCGCCGCCATCGAGCGACTGGACCGGCTGTGGCATGAGCTGGTGGATTTCAAGACCAAGCGCAACCGCTTCCTGGGCCGCAGCCTGAGAAGCCCGGATGTGCCGCGCGGCCTGTATTTCTGGGGCGGGGTGGGGCGCGGCAAGAGCTTCCTGATGGACGCGTTCTACGCCTGCGTGCCGTACCGCCGCAAGCGCCGCATCCATTTCCACAATTTCATGGCGGAAACCCACCGCGAGCTGCGCAAGTTCGCCGGCGGCAAGGACCCGCTGCTGGCCTATGCCGACGAGATCGCCAAGTCGACGCGGCTGCTGTGCTTCGACGAATTCCACGTGTCGGACATCGCCGACGCGATGATTCTGGGCCGCCTGATGTCTGCCTTGATCGAGCGCGGCGTGGTGGTGGTGACCACCTCCAATTACGCGCCGGACGATCTCTACCCGGGCGGCCTGCAGCGGCAGAACTTCCTGCCGACGATAGAACTGATCAAACGCGAGATGGACGTGCTCAACGTCGACGGCGGACATGACTACCGGCTGCGCGAACTGACGCGGGAGCCGCTGTTCATGGTGCCGGCCGACGAGGCCAGCGAGCGGAAGATGGAGCAACTGTTCCACAAAGTGGGCACTGGCGCGGACCTGCCGCAAAAAAGCATTACCGTGCTGGATCGCGAGATCGAGGTCAAACGGATGTCGCCGGGCGTGATCTGGTTCGACTTCATGGCCTTGTGCGACGGCCCGCGCGCGCAAACAGACTACCTGGAAATCGCCAGCGAATACCACACGGTGTTCGTGTCCGGCATTCCCCGGCTGACGGCCAAGCAAGCGTCCATCGCCCGCCGCTTTACCTGGTTGGTCGATGTGTTCTACGACAACCGCGTCAAGCTGATCGCCTCGGCCGACGCGCCGCCGGAAGAGATCTACACCGAGGGCCTGCAATCCGGCGAGTTCTTCCGCACCGCCAGCCGGCTGACCGAGATGCAGTCCAAGAGCTATCTGGAGCTGCCGCACCAGTCGATGGCGCAAAGCCACGACCAGCCGCCGCCGGGCGTGGCGCTGTAAGCGGGCCGGCCGCGCTCAGTTGCGCGCCGGCTGCAGGTCCAGCTCCAGAATGTGGTCGGCCACCATGATGTCGCGGGCCAGGTCCACCACGCTGATGAAGCTGCGTCGGTCCTGGGCGGATACCAGGAAGCTCCAGCTGGCGCCGCTCTGGTCCGCGCGGATGCTGATGCTTTCCTCGTGCAGCTTCAGGCCCGACGGCGCCAGCCGTTCCGCCAGCCGCTCCACCGTCCAATCGTGGTCGGCGCTCAGCTTGACGCTGACGAACAGGCTGACCCGTCGCGGCAGGATGTTCTCGATGCGGTTCACTACGGTGACGAAAACCATGCACAGCAAGGTCAGCGCGATGGCGGCGCCGTAGAAGCCGACGCCGATCAGGATGCCGATCACCGACGACATCCACACCGAGGCGGCCGAGGTCAGGCCGCTGATGCTCAGCCCCTCCTTCATGATCATGCCGGCGCCCAGGAAACCGATGCCGGTCAGCACCCCCTGCGCCACGCGGGTCATGTCGCCGTGCATGATGTCTGCGGACTGCCCGCCGTACCAGTAACCGGAGTAGCCGATGATGCTGATCGCCGCCGCCGAGGCCATGCACACCAGGCCATAGGTGCGCATGCCGGCCGCGCGGCCGTTGTACCAGCGTTCGTAGCCCAGTAGGCTGCCTAGAATCAGGCCGCCTAGCAGGTGGGCGATCACCAGCAGGTTGACCTGCCATTTGCCCGCGCTCCAGTAGAGGTTGGCCAGTTGCTGCCAGCTCAAGTCCATTTTCTTTCCTCCCGCGCCGTCGGGCGCGCATGCGATGTTCATTTTCTTAAGCGGGCATCATGGCATGCCGCGCGCCGTTTTCTCAATCCGGCAGGCATTTGTCGGCGCGCGGGCTGCTGGGCCGCATTGATATCTTTACGTGAAAATATGTAGTGCGATGACTACATTTTTGCGCTTTCCCTCTTTCGTGAAGCTGTCCATCTCTGCTATAAATCGATGCTGATCACGTTTTAGCAAAAAAATCGCAATTTGTGCGTTGCAATGTAGCAAAGGTACACAAGGAGACGGCATGACTCGGGTGCTGGTAGTCGGCAGTATCAATATGGACCTGGTGGCGTCCGCCAAGCGGATGCCGAAGCTGGGCGAAACGCTGCTGGGCGAGGGATTCTCTACCTATCCGGGCGGCAAGGGCGCCAACCAGGCCGTGGCTGCCGCCCGCCTGGGCGCGCAAGTGACGCTGCTGGGCTGCGTCGGCGACGATGCTTTCGGCCGCGACTTGCGCGCCCATCTGGAGCGAGAAGGCGTGGATTGCGGCCGGGTGGAGACCGTGGATGGTCCCACCGGCATCGCCGTCATCACCGTCAGCGGCGGCGACAACGCCATCCTGGTGGTGCCGGGCGCCAACCACAAACTGACGCCGGTGCATCTTGACGCCGCCGAGCAGGCCTTCATCGACGCCGACGTGGTGCTGACCCAGCTGGAAATTCCGCTGGCGACGGTGCGCCGCGCCGCCGAGCTGGCCGCCCGCCACAAGAAGCCGCTGTTGCTGAACCCCGCGCCGGCGGTGCCGTTGCCGGAAGAGCTGCTGCAACGGGTGGCGCTGCTGACGCCAAACGAGCACGAATTCCTGACCATGCTGGCCCAGCCCGACGCCGACTGGCGCTCGCTGCTGGCCGAGCGCCCCGGCAAACTGGTGATGACCCACGGCAAGCACGGCGCCTATTTCGCGCTGGCGCGCGGCCAGTTGCGCCATCAGCCGGGCTTCGAAGTCAAGGCGGTGGACAGCACCGGCGCCGGCGACACCTTCAACGGCGCGCTGGCCGCCTTCCTGCCGTTGGGGCTGGAAGAGGCGGTGCGCCGCGCCAACGCGGCCGGCGCGCTGTCGGTCACCCGTCCCGGCGCGCAGGGCGGCATGCCCACGCTGGCGGAGCTGGAAGCCTTTCTGGAGAGCAAAGCATGAAGAAGCACGGCCATCTGAACCGCGACATCGCCCGCATCCTGGCGTCGATGGGCCATACCGACAGCCTGGTGATCGCCGATTGCGGCCTGCCCATCCCGCCCGGCGTCGAGTGCGTGGACCTGTCGCTGACGCTGGGGCAGCCCGGCTTCGTCGAAACTCTGGACAGCGTCCTGGCCGATTTCCAGTGCGAGCGCGCGGTGTTCGCCATCGAGTGTCGCCAGCACAACCAGGCGGTGCAGGATAGGGCCGAGCGGATGGCGAAGGACGGCGCGGCGCTGGATTTCGTCAGCCACGAGGAATTCAAGCAGCGCTGCCAGGCGGCGCGGGCGGTGATCCGCACCGGCGAATGCACGCCATACGCCAACGTGATCCTGCATTCCGGCGTGATCTTCTGAGGAGCCGCACCATGCAAGTGACCATGCGCGGCATCAGCAAGGCCTTCGGGCCGGTCAAGGTGCTGGAAAATGTCGAATTCACGCTGCGCGGCGGCGAGATCCACGCGCTGATGGGCGAGAACGGCGCCGGCAAATCCACGCTGATGAAGATACTCAGCGGCGTCCATCGCGCCGACGCCGGCGAAATCCTGCTGGACGGCCGCAAGGCCGAGCTGCGCGACACCGCGGCGGCGGAAGCGGCCGGCATCGCCATCATCCACCAGGAATTGAACCTGATCCCGCAGTTGTCGGTGATGGAAAACCTGTTTCTCGGCCGCGAGCCGTCGCGCTTCGGCCTGATCGACTACGGCCGCATGCGCCGCGAGGCGAAGGCGCAGCTGGCGGCGCTGGGCGTGGGCGGCATCGATCCCGACGCCGAGGCCGGCGGCCTTTCCATCGGCCAGCAGCAGATGGTGGAGATCGCCAAGGCGCTGGCGCTGAACGCCCGCGTGCTGATCATGGACGAGCCGACCGCGGCGCTGACCGAGCGCGAGATCGACACGCTGTTCGGCCTGATGGCCCAGTTGAAGGAAAACGGCGTGGCCATCGTTTATGTTTCGCACCGGATGGAGGAGATTTTCCGCGTCTGCGACCGCATCAGCGTATTGCGGGACGGCTGCTTCGTCGGCGAGCGCGAAATCGCCGGCACCGATTTCGACGAAGTGGTGCGGATGATGGTGGGGCGCGAGATCGGCGACCGCTATCCCAAGCGCGAAGCCATTCCGGGCGAGGTGCGCTTGAAGGTGGAAAACCTGGCCGACGAGAACATGATCGCCGGCATCAGCTTCGAGGTGCGCGCCGGCGAGGTGCTGGGCATCGCCGGACTGATGGGCTCCGGCCGCAGCGACATCCTGAAGACGCTGTTCGGCGCCAAGCGCCGCACCGCCGGCCGCGTCGAGCTGGACGGCCAGGAATTGAGAGTGGCCGCGCCGGGCGACGCCATCGCAGCCGGCCTGGGCTTCGTGCCGGAAGACCGCAAGAGCAAGGGGCTGGTGTTGGGCATGTCGCTGCGCGAGAACGCGACGCTGGTGCACCTGGACCGTTACGCCCGTCTGGGCGTGGTGAACGCCGGCGACGAGAAGCGGGCGGTGGACGGCATGATAGAGCAACTGCGCATCCGCACCCGCGACGCCGAGCTGGACGTCAAGTCATTGTCCGGCGGCAACCAGCAGAAAGTGGTGTTCGCCAAATGGCTGGCGAATCCGCCCAAGGTGCTGCTGCTGGACGAGCCGACGCGCGGCGTCGACGTCGGCGGCAAGGCCGAGATCTACCACATCGTCAACCAGCTGGCCGCCGCCGGCGCCGCCATCGTGATGGTGTCGTCCGAGTTGCCGGAAGTGCTGGCGCTGAGCAATCGCATCCTGGTGCTGCACGAGGGCCGCCAGGCCGGCATTTTCGACGCCGCCGGCTGCAGCCAGGAAACCCTGATGGCCGCCGCCACTGGCGGAGCCGCTTCCACCGAAACCAGGAAACAAGCATGACCCCGCAACAGAAAGCCAATCTGCAACGCCTAGGCCCCTTTATCGCCCTGGTGCTGGTGGCCATCGGCCTGTCCGTGATGAGCCCGGACTTTCTTACCGTCAACAACCTGCTCAACGTGATGCGGCAGGTGTCGATCAACGCGCTGATCGCCTTCGGCATGACGCTGGTGATCCTGCTGGGCGGCATCGACCTGTCGGTGGGCTCCATCCTGGCGCTGTCCTCGGTGCTGACCGCCACGCTGCTGCAGGCGGGCGTCGACCCCATGCTGGCCACGCTGCTGGGCATTCTGGCCGGCGCGGCGATGGGCCTGTTCAACGGCCTGGTGATCAGCAAGGGCAAGGTGGCGCCGTTCATCGCCACGCTGGCGACGATGACCATCCTGCGCGGCCTGGCGCTGGTGTTTTCCAACGGCAGCCCGATCACCGGCTTCGACAGCGAGCTGTTCTCGATGCTGGGCGGCGGCTACGTCGCCGGCCTGGTGCCGGTGCCGGTGGTGTGGATGCTGCTCCTGTTCGCCGGCTTCTGGTTCCTGCTGAAGAAGACCGTGTTCGGCCGCCATTTGTACGCCACCGGCGGCAACGAGGAAGCGGCGCGGCTGTCCGGCGTCAAGGTGGACCGGGTCAAGCTGTGGGTGTATACCGCTTCCGGCGCGATGTCGGCGATGGCCGGCGTGGTGCTGACCTCGCGGCTCAACTCGGCGCAGCCGACGGCCGGCGCCGGCTATGAGCTGGACGCGATCGCCGCGGTGGTGCTGGGCGGGACCAGCCTCAGCGGCGGCCGCGGCTGGATTTTCGGCACCCTGATCGGCGCGCTGCTGATCGGGGTGCTCAACAACGGCTTGAATCTGCTGGGCGTGTCCTCGTTCTACCAGCAGGTGATCAAGGGCGCGGTGATTCTGCTGGCGGTATTGCTGGATCACAGCAACAAGAAGTGACGATGGCGGCGCGCGCCGCCCAATGCAGTGCATCATTCCATTTTCCAGGGAGCATCAGCATGAAACGCATTCTTACCCCGCTCGTGGCCGGCATTCTGGCCTTCGGCATCGCCGCCTGCTCCAAGCAGGGTCCGGGCAGCGCGCCGGCCGGCGACGCCAGCGCCGCGGCGGCGGACGGCAAGGTCACCGTCGGCCTGGCGGTATCCACGCTCAACAACCCGTTCTTCGTCGAGCTGCGCGACGGCGCGGCGGCGGAAGCGAAGAAGCAGGGCGTCAACCTGATCACCGTCGACGCGCAGGACGATCCGGCCAAGCAGCAGGCCAGCGTGGAAGACTTGATCCAGAAGAAGGTCAGCGTGATCCTGATCAACCCGACCGACTCGTCCGCCGTGGCCAATGTGGTGAAGGAAGCGACGTCCAAGGGCATCAAGGTGGTGTCGCTGGATCGCAGCGTGAACGGCGCCGAAGTCAGCGCCCACATCGCCTCCGACAACATCGCCGGCGGCGTGATGGCCGGCAAGTACCTGCTGGACAAGCTGGGCGGCAAGGGCCGCATCGTCGAGCTGGAAGGCATCGCCGGTTCTTCCGCCGCCCGCGAGCGCGGCGAGGGCTTTCACCAGGTGGTGGACAAGAAGGAAGGCGTCAAGCTGCTGGCCAAGCAGCCGGCCGATTTCGACCGCGCCAAGGGCCTGTCGGTGATGGAAAACATCATCCAGGGCAACAAGGACATCCAGGGCGTGTTCGCGCACAACGATGAAATGGCGCTGGGCGCGGTGAAGGCGATCCAGGCCGCCGGCCTGAAAAACGTGGCGGTGGTCGGCTTCGACGCCACTCCGGACGCGGTGGCCGCGGTCAAGGCCGGCGCGCTGTCCGCCACCGTGCAGCAGCAGCCGGCCTTGATCGGCCAGTACGGCGTGCAGGCAGCCAAGAAGCTGGCCGACGGCCAGAAAGTGGACAAGTTCATCCCGGTGCCGCTGAACCTGGTCCATCAATAAGCCGCAATCAAGCAACGGGGCCGGCGCCTGCGCGTCGGGCCCCGTTTTGCCATATTGCGATTATCATTTCCGTTTCATTGCCCAGCCATACTCCATGAGCAGCTTCAAACGCCTGACCATAGACGACATCGCCGCCCTGGCCGGCGTGTCGCGCACCACAGCCAGCATGGTGCTGAACGGCCATGCCGAGCGCTACCGCATCTCGCCGGCCACCGTGGAAAAAGTGGAGAAGGCTGCGCGCGAGCACCATTTCAAGCCTTCCCAGCAGGCGCGCAGCCTGCGCAGCCGGCGCAGCAGCAGCATAGGCCTGGTGGTGCCGGATCTGACCAACTCCACCCATGCCGCCTTGGCGCAGGCGTTGGAGAACGGCTGCCGCGAGCGCGGCTATCAGCTGCTGATGGTGACCAGCGACGAAGATCCGGAGCGGGAAAGCTCGGGCATCGGCCAGTTGGCGTCGCGCCAGGTGGACGGCATGATCGTGGTGCCGTGCAGCGGAGACGCCGCGCGCTATCAGCCCTGGACCGGCAGGCTGCCGTTCGTGTTCGCCGACCGCCACATTCCCGGCAGCGGCATAGCGTCGACGGTCACCGACGCCGGCGACAGCGTCGCCAGGCTGCTGTCTCCGCTGTTGGCGGATGGCGTGGATGAGCTGGCGTATTTCGGCGGCCAGCCGGAATTGTCGGCCAGCCGCGAGCGTCTGGCCGGCTACCGGCAGGCGTTGAAAGCCGCAGGGTTGGAAGAGGGAACGGACTGGGTGGCCGAGCGGGATTTTCAGCGCGAATCCGGCTACCGGATGATGGCCGACTGGCACGCGCGGCATGGCCGCTATCCGCGCGCGCTGTTCACCGCGTCCATCACGCTACTGGAGGGCGTATTGTCCTTCATCCGCGAGCGCCACCGGCTGCGCGAAGCGCCGCAATATCTGCTCACTTTCGACGATCATCCCTTGCTGGATTGCCTGCCCTTGCCGATAGACGCCATCCGCCAGAACAGCGCGGCGTTGGCCGAAGCCAGCCTGGCCCAGGTGTTGGCCTTGTTGCAAGGCGAGGCGCTGGCCGAGCGCGATCTGCGCGTCCCGGCCAGCCTAAACCTGCGCCGCCTGGCGGTTTAGGCCGATTGCGCAGCCTGCCGCCCGGCGGGTTCGCGCGCTTCGCGCATCATCAGCGAACCCAGCAGGAAGGTGGACGACAGCAGCGTGGAAAACGCCATCGCCAGCGCGTAGTCGCCATGGCGAAAATCGACCAGCAAGCCGAACACATAGGGCGCCGCCGTGGCGATGAGATAGCTGAGGAACCAGAACAGGCTAAAGGTGACCGCCGCCTTGTCCGGCGTCATGCCGGGCTGTTCCTGCGCCAGCGTCACCAGGCTGGGCAGGGGCAGGAAGATGAAGAAGCCGGCGGCCAGCGCGGCCGCGGCCACTAGTCCGGCATCGCCGCTCCAGCCCCAGACCTGGGCATGCAGGCCGATCACCGCCAGCAATTGCATCAAGCCCGACAGCCGCAGCATGGGGAGCCTGCGCGTGATCTTCCTGGCCAGCCAGATGCCGGCCGCCGTGCCGGCCAGTCCCGCCAATACCACGTATTTCGCCTGCCGGATGCCGGCGTTCTGGTAGAAGCTGAACAGAATCACGTAGAAGGACAGCGTGCCGCAGTAGGTGAAGGCCAGCAGCCAGTTGAAGCGCTCGGCCAGGCCCTGGCGCAGCGTGTGGCGCGGTCCGTTAGCGGCGGGCTTCGTCTCTGCGACGCCATCGGCGCCGAACGTCAGCCACAGCGCCAGGCAGAGCACGCTGCCCAGCGAGATGGCCAGCAACGTGGCGCGCCAGTCGCCAAACCATCCCAGCATCGACGGCAGGCCGAACAGGATGGCGGCGGTGCCGACATTGAAGGCCACCGCGTTCAAGCCATTGACGAAAGGCCGTTCCGCCGGGGAGAACCATTGCATGACGATGGGCGAGAAATAGACGATGACCAGCGCGCCGCCCAGTCCCATCAGGAAGCGCGTCAGCAACAGCCAGGGATAGCTGTGGACGAAGGGCGTCAAGATTCCCAGCGCCATCAGCGCCATCGCCAGCGCGACCGCTTTTTTGGCCAGCAGCCGGGACAATATGCAGGCGGCGACGAAGGCTCCCAGCAATTTGGCCGCGGCCACGGCGTTGCTGATATGGGAGCCGGCGGCCAGATCGTGGATGCCAAGCTCGCGCATGATTTGCGGGATGAAGGCGCTGCCGCCGGCCCAGCTCATGCCGAACAGCGCGTAGCTGGCAAACAGCAGCGCTTCGATCAGGTATTTATTGGCTTTCATCCAGGCCTCGCTGGATAGGGAAAACCGCCAGTTTTAGCGAGGCCGTCCGCGGTGAAACCTGTCTTTTCAGCCAGTCCAGGCCGGGGCGCGGCTGTCCAGCGCCACCGCGGGAAGCTACCGGTCTGGAGATGCGAGGATCTGTTCCGTGCCGGCGGAGCCGGCCCGCTGGGCGGTGCATGCCGTGCACAGGCGGCATGCTTTCAAAGGTCTTTCAGGCTTCGCTGCCGCAGAGGAAGTCGCGCAACATCGCCTGCGCGGCGGCGGGTTGATCCCGGGCCACGCGCAGCCCGGCGTTCTGGATGATGATCTGGCTGAGGTTGCCATGGCTGCGGATCAAGCCCGCGGCCAGGCCGTAAGGCCGCCAGGCCTGGCGCTTCTGCTGCCGGAAAGCGTCGGCTTGAGGCCAGGTCTGGGTGTTGAGCCAGGCATCGAGTCCGAGATAGTTTCCCGCCATGCAGCATTCTCCGTGGAAGAACAGCACTTTCAGTCGATCGAGCAGCGCGGGCAATAAATGGGACGAGTTTTCCAGCCAGGCGGCTTCGGCCATCAGGCCGGATTGCGGCTGCAATTCGTTGTTGGAGCGGCGGTCGATATGCAGCGCCTGCTGCACCGAGGGTTTTTTCAGGTATTCGCCCAAGGTTTTGGAAGGCTTTTGCGGAGGATGGCGGATGTCGCGCAGGTCGCGGCCGCAGCAATGTTGCATGAAGCGGTCGATCTCGATGGCAGTCTGGCTGGCCAATTGGCGTTGCAGCGCGATGGGCGAGGCATAAGCGCGAATGAACTCGTCCAGCATGGACTGCGCGCGGTTTTTCTCATCCAGATTGATCAGCCGGTGCTGGTACGCATATTCGATATGGCTGGGCAGCTGGATTTCCGGCGCCAGTTGGGGATTGCCCAGGCCCAGGCCTTTGAGCGGTATCGGGGGCTGGCCGCCGCTATTGCCGTCCAGCACGCGGTGGGCCAGCCGCGCGATCGAATGGGCGGCGGCGGCGCTGCCGAACAGATAGCAGTCACGCTCGCGGTAGCGCGGCCAGCGCAGCAGGAATTCCTGCAGCGCGTGATACAACTGCTGGCTGGCTTCGTCATGATTCTCTGGCAGATAGCGGGGATGGGTGGTGAAGGACAAGCCCTGGCCCAGCGGCTGGTCGATGACCAGAAGATTGGCGTGATGATGCCAGCTGAAGGGATTGGAGTAGACGCGGCCGGACGGGTCCAGCAGATAGGGGCCATGCTCATCCAGCATCGCGTCCAGCGCGCTCCACTCCGGCTCGCCGTTGATCGAGACCAGAAGCGGCGCTTTCTCAGGATGGTCTCCCGCTTCGCTGAACCAGAAATACAGCCAGCCGCCGGCCGAGTCGCCGACGGACAGATAGCCGGCGAACTGGGTGGTCCGGACTGCGCCGAAACCAGGCAGGTGGCTGAGGGCGGCGCTTTCGAACAGGAAGGGATTCGATTGCACGTTCATCGACGGGTTCTTTCCGCTCGGCGGCGAGGGCAAGCGTTCGGACTGCGATGAATATGTTATAGACATTATGCCGAACTGTGCTTGCGCTTGATAAAAGTCGTTGTGATTTTTCACGTTCTGTTGAGATTTAAGTTCCCGGCAATAAGCGCCGCCTTGTTGGGGTAACGGCAGCGATGCCGCTTACCAAACCAAACCGACGGAGCATTCCCATGCTGAGCCTGCACACCAATATCGCGGCACTGAACACCAAGTCCAACATGAACAGCACCCAAGGCGCGCTGTCCACCTCCATGACCCGCCTGGGCACCGGCCTGCGCATCAACTCCGCGATGGACGACGCCGCAGGCCTGCAGATCGCCACCCGTCTGGACGCGCAAAGCCGCGGCATGAACGTCGCCATGAAGAACGCCCAAAACGGCATCTCCATGCTGCAGACCGCCGAAGGTGCGCTGAACGAAGTGACCAACATCCTGCAACGGATGAAAGACCTGGGCACCGAAGGCGCCACCGCCACCGCCACTGCCGACGACAAGAAGGCGATGCAGGCTGAGTACGATGCTCTGGGCAAAGAACTGACCAACATCATGAAGAACACCTCCTTCGGCGGCGAGAAGCTGCTGCAAGGCGGCAAGCTGACCCAGGAACTGAACTTCCAGATCGGCGCGGCCTCCACCGAGTCCATGACGCTGAACCTGAAGGACAACATGACCGGCCTGGATACCGCGCTGAAGTCGGTTTCCTCCAAGTACGAAGTGGCTTCCGCTACCCCGAAGACCGATCTGGAAAAGGCTAACGACGCCAAGGCTGAGGCGCTGAAAAAGTTCACCGCCGCGGAAACCGCCGCCAAGGCCGCCGCCGGCAGCGTGGATGCAGATGCAGTTACCGCCGCAAAAGCAGCCGCGGGTGGTAATGACCTGACCGCTATCGGCAATATGGCGAGCGGCACTGCTGCCGAGCAGGAAGCTCAAGCCAAGGCATATGCCAAGTACTACGATGGTTACGTTGCAAACGCTTCTGCCAATGCCGATGTGAAAAAAGCCGTTGACGCGGTAAGCGCAGGCGCTGACGCCGGCACCGAAGTGGGCGACAAGGCCACCATCGACACCATCTCCAAGGCGCTGGACGCCGTCGGCACCGTGCGCTCCGCGCTGGGCGCCAACGCCAACCGTCTGGACCACGTGATCAACAACCTGTCCAACGTGAACAACAACACGCTGGCAGCCAAGGGTCGCATCATGGATACCGACTACGCCAACGAAAGCTCCACCATGACCGCCAAGCAGATGCTGATGCAAGCCAGCACCTCCATGCTGAAGCAAAGCGGCAGCATGAGCAGCCTGGCCATGTCCCTGCTGCAGTAATCGTCGAAGCGCGGCCTTGCGCCGCGTCGATGCAAGCCAGTGGTTCGCCACTGGCTTTTTGCGTTTTTCATTCGATGGTTCAGCGGCGTGGATGAAAAATGGTTGCAAAATGTGGGGCGGGAAGCGTTTTCTTCGTATAACACTGGTTGCGAAGGGCCCAGGATGAATATAATTGGCCGTTTTTTATCTGCGATTCGAGGATGGCTATGCGTAAGGCCTTGTGCTGGCTGATAGGCCTCTGCCTGTGCGCTCCCGCGCTGGCGGGCGGCGATCCGGTGGTGTTGACGGTGTCGGGCAAGATCGGGCGCTTCACCGATGCCAAGCGCGGCATCTACCAGTTTCGCGACAGCGACCTGGGCAAGCTCAGGCAGGTCAGCTTCTCCACCTCCACCAGCTGGACGCCCTCGGTGCGCTTCAGCGGGCCGCTGGTGCGCGACATCCTGGCCAAGGTGGAGGCCAAGGGCTCCATGGTGAGGGTGCTGGCGATCAACTACTATCGCTACGACATCTCGGTGGACGAGCTGGGCAAGCAGAGCGTGGTGCTGGCGCGCCGCATCGACAACAAGCCTTTCGATGTCGCCCACTATGGCCCGCTGTGGCTGATGTATCCGCTGCAAAGCATACCCGATGCCGACAAAGGGCCGCCGCTGGATGCCAAGCTGGTGTGGCAGGTCGAGGCGATGGAGGTCATGTGAGGCTGGGCGGCATCAAGCGCTATGTGCAGGCGCCATGGTGGCTGATCGTGTCGCTGCTGCTGCTGCTGCTGGCCGCGGCGTGGAATTTCTACCGCATCGACCGCGCCAGCCAGGCGCTGATAGACGGCGGCAAGAGCGAGCAGCTGTACTGGACGGTAGCGCAACTGCACATCGAACTGGAGAAGACCCGCGCCGAGCTGATCGGCTACGCGGCGGAGCCGTCGTCGTTCGATCCGGGCGCGCAGTTCCAGTTGCTGCAAAGCCGCTACCAAGTGTTCGAGGCCCCGGACAGCGTGCTGGTGCATCGCCAATTGCGCCGCGTGGCCGGTTTCGACGCCCTGGTCGGCGCGCTGGGGCCGCTGATCCACGACAAGAGCTGGCTGCGGATGACGCCTGATTGGGCGCGCCGCATGGTGGTGCGCATCGACGCGCTGCGCCCGGTGCTGGCCAATTTCGCGGTGCAAAGCCGCGAAGCCGAGGTGTCGGCCCGCGTGGCGCGCACCAAGGCGTTGGCCAGCCAGCGCTCGCAGATGCTGATGCTGCAGCTGGTGTTGTGCGGCGGCATCTGCGGCGTGCTGCTGGTGCTGATGCGCTTCAGGGAGGTGAAGGAGCTGGCGGAGGTGCGGCAGTCGCTGCTGGAGCAAGAGCGCGCCGCCCACCAGGCGACGGTGGCGCTGGAGCTGGACCGCACTACCTTCCTCGGCACGCTGGGCCATGAAATCCGCTCGCCGCTGCAATCGATGCAGATGTGCATGGAACTGGTGGAGCCGGCGGTGACGCCGCAGCCGGCCGCCCAGCTGGCGCTCAAGCGGATGAAGGCCGGCATGGCGCAGCTGACCAGCCAGATCCACGACATCATGGACATCTCGGCGATCAAGAACATGCAATTGCGGCTGAATCCGGGCAGGGTGAAGCCATCGGCCGCGCTGCGCGCGGTGATGGATGTGATGCAGCCGCTGGCGGACGCCAAGGGGTTGACGCTGCGCTACGAGGAGGCGTCGCTGCCGGAGTGGGTGTTGCTGGATGAGATCCGCCTGCGCCAGATCGTCGGCAATCTAGTGTCCAACGCGATACGCTACACCGACCAGGGCGGCGTGACGCTGAGGGCCCGCGGCGTCAACGATGCCGATCATTCCGAATTGCGGCTGGAGGTCAGCGACACCGGCATCGGCATCGCCGACGAGGACCGGCTGCGAATCTTCCAGCCGTTCAGCCAGGGGCGCAACCGCCGCCCCGGCAGCAGCGGCCTGGGCCTGTCCATCGTCAAGGAGCTGGTGCGGCTGTTCGGCGGCAGCATCGAGATGGAAAGCGCGGTCGGAGCCGGCTCCGTATTCACCGTCAGGCTGCCGCTGCGCGAAGTGGGCGGGAGCGAGCAGAGCCGCAGCGTGCTGATCGTCGACGACGACGACGAGATTCGCGGCTCGGTGGCGGAGCTGTTGGGGCAGGACGGCTACCAGGTATCCTGCGCCGCCACCTTGAGCCAGGCGGCCGATTGCCTGGTGCAGCGGCGTTTCGATGTGCTGCTGCTGGACATGCAGCTGGGCGGGGACAGTGGCTACCAGTTGGCCGAATTGGCCCGCAAGCAGCCGCAGCGGCCGCTGATGCTGGCGATGAGCGCCGATCCAGACGAGTTCGCCGATGCCCGTTCCGGCTGGTTCGCGGCGCGGCTGAGCAAGCCTTTCGACAGCGGCCAGCTGCGCGCCGCGCTGGCCAGCCTGCCCCTGTAGCGGCGGGGTGGAAAAGATAAAAAAAACAGGCTCCCGCGGGAGCCTGTTTTCATGCGCAGGTGTCACGCGCGCTCAGGCGTGCTCCAGCGCGTTGGTGACCATGTTCTTGATCTGCAGCGCCAGGATGGAGCCGGGCGCCGGTTTGCCGATGTAATAGACGCCATGGGTTTCCAGCGCGCGGGACAGTTCGCTTTCGTGCTCCAGCGCGTAGCCGGTCAGCACCACGATGGGCACCGTGGTCGAGTGGCGGCGTATGGTCTCGATCACCTCCATGCAGCTGGTGGGCTCGCCCAGCACCCAGTCCAGAACGAAGGCGTCGAACTCTTCATGTTGCATGGCCTGCAGCAGCGCCTGCGGCTGGTGGTAGGGCAGCGCGAACAGGCCTTGCTGCACCAGGATCGCCGACAACAGGTCGGCGTCCTTGTCGTCCAGCACCGCCACTAGCAGCCGCTTGGTGTTGGCGCGCTTGGGCGGGCGTATGGTCAGGTAGCCGACCTCATAGCCGTCCTCGCCGTCGAACAGGGTGCCGGGAAACACGTGCCAACAGTCGTGCAGGCGCTTGGCCAGGAACAGCGGCGCGCAGGAATCGTCGGCCAGCTGTTCGCCCAGCTGAATCCAACAGTGGGCCTCCCCGCTCTGATTGTTCAGATGCAGGATGGCGGGCAGCAGTTCGTTGTCCATCGGATTCTGGCCGATCTGCTGGCTGTGATCGACCAGCAGGCTGGAGGGCGGAATATTGAAGTACTGGGCCAGGCGCTCCACCTGGGTCAGTTGCCAGGGGCTGCTGCCGTTCAGTTTGCGGTAGGCCTGGGAAGTGCTCAGCCCCAGGATCTGTTCGATCAGGCTGGCCTGTTGGGCTTCTGGCCAGCGGAACTGCTCCAGTTGCTTGCGGATGTTGTCGCAGATGATTTCGTTGGCGGACTTGGGGGTGGTCATGGCGATGTCCCGTCACATGATTTTCATAATCGTGATCCTAGCATCCATGCGGCCGACATGTGCGCAAAAAATGCTCATACTGGCAATTTTTCCTAATTTTGCGAATCATGCGTTTGCATTTTCACAACATGCGAAAAAGTACAGATGATTTTTTGTCGGGACGGATCTATTCCATAGCCCGGATATTAGAGAGCGAATGGCGCTAAATGCGTGAATAACATGCGGGAATCGGCAGGATGGCTTGGGGTTGCCCGGTGGGCGGGAGGGAAGATTTGCGCCGGATGGCAGGCATCCGGCGCAAGAAATGCGAGCGTCAGCCCAAGGTGCCGGTCAGGCTGACCTGGCGGTTTTCCGGCACCTCGTTGTACGACAGCACATGCAGGCCGGGCGCGAACAAGCGGCCGTATCGGGCCAGCAGCGGCCGGATCTGCGGCATCACCAGCAGCACCGGCGCCTGGCCCTGCTGCTTCATCTGGTCGCGGACCACCGGCATATTGGCCTGCAGCTGCTGCAGCACGTTGGGATCGATCGGGAAGCTGTCCAGTTGCGGCTTGCCGGTCTGCTGGGCCTGGGACAGGGCCCCGAGCAGCAGGTTTTCCAGATCGGCGGACAGGTTGAAGGCGCGGATTTCGTCGCGCGGGCCGACGATGGTCTGGACGATCTGGCGTTTCAGCGCGCAGCGCACCTCGGCCGACAGCATGATCGGGTCCTTGGTCGCGTCGCTGGCTTCCAGCAGGGCGGAGGCGATGGGCACGATGTCTTTCAGCGACACATTGTCCTGCAGCAGCTGGCGGAACACGCGCAGCTGCTGCACCGGCGTCAGCGCCTGGCCCAGCGCCGTCGCCAGCTTGGGCGCCAGCGCCGACAGCCGCTCGCCCAGCGCGGCCACGTCGTCGTGGCGGAACAGTTCGGCCAGGTTTTCGCGCATCACCTTGTTCAAGTGGGTGGCCATCACGCTGGAGCAGTCCACCACCTGGTAGCCCAGTCCCAGCGCCTTGCTCTTGTCGGCCAGCGCGATCCAGGTGACCGGCATGCCGAAGGCCGGATCGATGCCGGGAATGCCGTCGATCTCGCCGTAGACGTCGGGAGAGGGGATGGCCATCAGCCGGTCGGCGTAGACCTCGGCCTCGGCCACCGTGTTGCCGGAGATCTGCACCGCGTATTGCGAGGGCTTGAGCCTGAGGTCGTCGCGCAGGTTGACGGTGGGCAGCAATAGACCCATCTGCTCGGACAGGCTCTGGCGCACGCCCTTGACCCGCTTGGTCAGCGGCGCGCCCTGGCCGGCGTCCAGCAGCGTCACCAGCCGGTAGCCGAGCGCGATGCCCAGCGTGTCGGCGTAGGGCAAGGTGTTCCATTCCAGCTCGATTTCCGCTTCGCCCTGCAGCGCGGACTTCACCGCCGTTTGATTCAAGGTATTGACGGCGACCGGGCGGCGGGCATGCATGCGCCAGGCCACATAGCCCAAGAGCGCGGCGAAGCCGAGGAAGGTCGGCCACGGCATGCCGGGAATGATGGCCAGGATCAGCATCATGCCGGCGGCGCTCATCAGCACGGTGGGCGAAGCCAGCATCTGGTTGCCCACCTGTTGCTGCATGTCGCCGTCGTCGCTGATGCGGGTGACGATGATGGCGGCGGCGGACGACAGCAGCAGTGCCGGAATTTGCGCGACCAGGCCGTCGCCTATGGTCATCAGCGCATACTGGCGGAAGGCGTCGCCCATCGACAGATTGTGCATCAGCGCGCCGATGGCCACGCCGCCGAACAGGTTGATGATCAGGATCAGGATGCCGGCGATGGCGTCGCCGCGGACGAACTTGGACGCGCCGTCCATCGCGCCGTAGAAGTCGGCTTCGGTGGCGATGTCGCGGCGGCGCTGCTGAGCCTGCTCCTGATTGATCAGGCCGGCGTTGAGATCGGCGTCGATCGCCATCTGCTTGCCCGGCAGCGCGTCCAGCGTGAAGCGGGCCGATACTTCGGAAATGCGCTCGGCGCCCTTGGTCACCACCATGAAGTTGATGATCATCAGGATGACGAACACCACCATGCCGACCACGAAGTTGCCGCCTATCACCACGTTGCCGAAGGCCTCGATCACCCGGCCGGCGGCATGCGTGCCTTCGTGGCCGTGCAGCAGCACCACCCGGGTGGAGGCCACGTTCAGCGACAGCCTGAGCAGCGTGGTGGCCAGGATGATGGTGGGGAACACCGAGAAGTCCAGCGGCCGCCGCGCCGACACGCTGACCAGAATCACGATGATGGCCAGCACGATGTTGAAGGTGAACAGCATGTCCAGCGCCAATGGCGGCAGGGGCAGCATCACCATCGCCAGGATGGCGAGCAGGAACAACGGGGCGGCGAGCTTGTGGCGGCCGATGTCGGCAAGCAGTTTGGTCAGCGAGTTCATGGTGCGGGCTCGGGGTCGGACAGTTCGCGGGGGATGGGCAGGTCCGGCAGGGTGGGCCGGCTGCGGCGGCTACCCGCCTGGAACGCCTTCAGTTGCAAGACATAGGTCAACACCTGCGCCACCGCGCGGTACAGCGGCGCGGGGATCTGCTGGTTGACCTGGGTGGTGTGGTACACCGCGCGCGCCAAGGGCGGCAGCGGCAGCACCGTCAGTTTCAGTTCGTCCGCCAACTGGCGGATGTAAAGCGCCATCTCGTCCACGCCCTTGGCGACGATGAACGGCGCCTCGGCGCGGTTCTCGTCGTATTTCAGCGCCACCGCGTAATGGCTGGGGTTGACGATGATCACGTCGGCGCCGGGCAGCGCCTTGCGCACGCCGCGCTGCGCCATCTGCTGCTGCAGCTGGCGGATGCGCTGGCGCACTTCGGGGCGGCCTTCGGTGTTCTTGTGCTCTTCCTTGATTTCTTGCTTGCTCATCCGTTGTTGCTTCATGAACAGAAACACCTGCAGCGGCAGGTCGGCCAGCGCGAACAACAAAAACACCGCGGCCAGCTTGAGCAGGCAGGACAAGAGCAGGTCGGCCGCGCCGGCCAGGGTGGGCAGCAGAGGCATGCTGTGCAGCGCGAAGAACTCATGCAGCGCGTCGCTGGCCACGCGGTACAGCAGCCAGCCCAGCACCAGCGCCTTGGCGATGGATTTGCCGATCTCGCTGGCGTGCTTGGGCGAGGCCAGCCGCGACAGGTGGGCCAGCGGGTTCATCCGCTCGAACTTGGGGCTGATCTGGCTCAGCACGAACACCCAGCCGCCGGGAAACAGGCTGAGCAGCAGCATGGTCAGGGGGATGACGGCCAGCGGCGCCAGCATCTTGATCAGCAGCAGCAGGGTGCCGCCGAACAGCTTGGACCAGCTGTTCTCCAGCGCGCCCTGGCCGGACAGGGAGGCGAAGGCCAGCGCGAACAGCTGGCGGAAATCGTCCAGCCAGCCCGGCGCCAGCCAGAACATCATCTTCAGCGCCAGCAGCAGGCCCAGCGCGGCGGCCAGGTCCTTGGAGCGGGGCACTTGCCCCTGCTCGCGCGCCTTGCGCAACCGCTGGGGCGTCGCCTTTTCTGTCTTGTCGCCTTGCTGCGCCTCAGCCATGCCCCATCTCCAGCAGGCGGTCCAAGAGGCGCAGCGTCTGCTCGCTCAGGCTCAGGTATTGCGGCGGCAGCACCTGCATCAGCAGGGTCAGTGTGGACAGGCCGAACAGCGTCACTACCGGGAAGCCCAGCGAAAACAGGTTCAGCGCCGGCGCCACGCGGTTGATCATGCCGAAGCCGGCTTGCACCACGAAGGTGGCGAACACCACCGGCAGGGCCAGGATCATCGCCGCCGACATCACCCAGCCGACGCTGGCGGCCAGCACCGGCAGCGAGGCTTGCGGAATGCCGCCGCCCAGCGGCCAGGCGCGGAAGCTGGCGTACACCACCTGCACCAGCACTAGGTGGCCGTCCAGCGCGAAGAACAGCAGCGCGGCCAACAGGTAGAGCAGGCTGGACACGACGTCCGAGCTGTTGCCGTTGCCGGGGTCGTTCATGATGGCCATCGACAGGCCCATCTGCGACGACAGCAGGAAGCCGAGCAGCGACAGCACGGACAGCGTCAATTGAAATGCGAGGCCGAACAACAGGCCGATGACCACTTGCTCGACGCTGGCGGCGACGCCGTGCAACGAAAACGGGTCGATGGGGGAATGGACGGGCATGCCGGGGATGCAGGCGACGGCCAGGGCCAGCGCCAGGCCGACGCGGGCGCGGATCGGCACCACCGCGTCGCCGATGAAGGGCGCGATGGCGAACGCCGCCATCAGCCGGCAGAACGGCCACCAGACGGCGGGGATCAGGTCCAGCAACTGGGCGTACAGGCCCTGCATCGCTATCCCACCTGGCTCGCGGCGCGCTGGAACATGGCGACGCAGAAATCCATCAGGTAGCCGGTGATCCAGTGGCCGGCCAGCGCGATGGTCAACAGCACGATCAAGAGCCGGGGCAGGAAGGATAGCGTCTGCTCGTTGATCTGGGTGGCGGCCTGGATCAGGCTGACCACCACGCCGACGATCAGGCTGGGCAGCACCAGCAGCACTACCAGCGTCACCACCACGCGCAGGCTGTCGTTGACGATGTCGACCGCGATATCGGGCGTCAGCATGGCTCCGTCTCTCCTAGTAAGCCTGTATCGACGTGACCAGGGTGTTGACGGTCAGCGACCAGCCGTCCACCAGCACGAACAAGAGCAGCTTCAGCGGCAGCGAGATCACCAGCGGCGACAGCATCATCATGCCCATTGCCATCAGGACGCTGGACACCACCAGGTCTATCACCAGGAAGGGAATGAACAGCATGCAGCCGATCTGGAACGCGGTTTTCAGCTCGGACAGCACGAAGGCGGCCAGCTTGACGGTGAAGGCGTGGTCTTCCGGCTTGGCGACGTTCTCCTCGCCCGACAGCCGCGCCACCTGGGCCAACGCAGTCTTGCCGGTCTGGGCCAGCATGAAGCGGCTGATCGGTTTGGAAGCGATTTCCAGCGCCTGCTGCATGGTGATCTTGTCCTGGTCGAACGGCACCATCGCCTCGTTCCACACCTGCAGGCCCACCGGGCGCATCACCAGCAGTGTCAGGATCAACGCCACGCCGGTGATCAGGCGGTTGGGCAGGCCCTGCTGCAGGCCGAGCGCCTGGCGCAGCAGCGACAGCACGATGACGAAGCGGGTGAAGCTGGTCATCATCAGCGCCAGCACCGGCAGTAGGCCCAGCGCCGTCATCAGGATCAGGATCTGGGTCTTGATCGTGAAGTCGACCGACGCGCCGCCGGCGTTGGCGGACAGCAGCTTCAGCGGCTCGGCCCAGGCCGGCGCGGCCGCGAGCAGGCCCGCGGCGGCGAGCGGCAGCAGGGGGAGGACGCGTTTCATCAGGCCAGGCTGTCCAGCTGCAGGTCGTTCAGCTCCACCACGCGCAGGCCGTAATTGTCGCCGGACACCACCACCTCGGCGCGGCCGATCACGGTGCCGTTCACCTTGATGTCCAGCGGCTCGCCGGCGATCTTGTCCAGCTCCACCACCGATCCGGCGCCGATCTGGCACAGGTCGGCCAGGCTGATGTCGGCGCTGCCGACCTCCAGCGTCAGTTTGACCGGAATCTTGCGCAGGAAGGGCGTCATGTCGCGCGGGGCCGGCGCGGGCTCGGCGGCGGCCGGCGCTTCAGCGTCCAGGCCGTCCAGGATGCCGTCCAGGTCGAAGTCTTGGTTCAGTTCCATTGCGGGTTCCTTGGTTTATTCGATGTCGGCGAAGCCGGACAGGCACAGCTTGCCCTGGCGTTCCACCACTTGGGCGCGGAACAGCGGCGAGCCCTGGGCGCAGACCTCGGCGTGGGGCTGCATGGCGACGGGCAGCACGCTGCCGGGGCGCAGGTCCAGCACCGCGCCCAGCGGCAGCTCCTGTTCCAGCAGGCGGGCGTCCAGGCGGATGCGCAGCCGGTCGCTGAAATTGGCGCAGTCGGCGTTGCCGCCCAGCCGCGGCCGCTGGCCGGACAGGTTTTGCAGCAGCGCGTCGAAGGCGGAGGCGTTCAGCCGCAGGCGCAGCGTGCCCAGCCTGGCGTCGCCGTCGCTGAGGTCCACTTCCAGCTGCCAGGCGGATTGGGCCGGATAGCCGAGCGCTTGCGGCTTGGGCGCGTCCGGCTGCGGGGCGCGGCCCAGTTGATGGATGGCGCGGGCCAGGCGCGGCAGCAGCCGCTCGGCCAGCGTGCGGGCCAGGCGGCGCTCGGTTTCGGTTTCGGCCGGCAGTTCGCCGTCCGGCGCGGCGGCGCGGGCGCCGAAGCGGTAATCGAGTATGCCCAGCAGCAGGCCGCGGTCGAAATGGCTGCCCAGCTGCCAGTCGTCCAGCGCGTGCCACTGCCAGCGCAGCTCGTCGGCGGCCGGAAGCTGCTGGCGCAGCGCGTCGATGCGGAAGCCGGCGTGGTAGCGGCGGTTCAGCTCGCGTTCGAGAAAGTCATCCAGTTCCTGCCGCAAGGCGCGGGCAAACAGCGGCAGCAGGTGTATCGGGCGGCCCAGCGTGCGCAGGTCCAAGGCCTGCAGGCGGGCGCCTTCCTGCGGTGCGACGATTTTGGCTTTGGGCATCGGAGCTTCGTTATCGTGGCGGGCGGCTGCGCGGCAGCCCCCGGCTATTGCTGGGAGTGTGCATCTTACTGGCTGTCCGCCAGCGGTAAAGGGGGAAAATTCACGGCTGGGAATGTGAAAAGTACCATCGGTATGCTAAAGCGGTGAGTTTAAAATCCGCCAGCCTGCATTTAACAAGCGCTGCAGGTTGACCGAGTAGTTTCGAGACCGCTTTTCTAAGGATGAACGATGGCCACCAATCTGGGCTTGATGATCCACGCCGACCGCAGCCAGTTGCTGGGGGAGATGGCGAAACTGGGGCAATCCGCCCCCGCGCCTATCGCCGCGCAGGAAGAAGCCCCCGCCGCCGGCCACAGCTTCAGCCAGTCTATGATGTCGGCCGTGCGCGACGTCGATCAGCAGAACCGCCTCGCCGCCGAGAAGATGACCGAGGTGGACAGCGGCCAGAGCGACGACCTGGTCGGCGCGATGCTGATGAGCCAGGAGGCCAGCCTGTCGTTCTCGATGCTGATGCAGGTGCGTAACAAGGTGGTCGGCGCGGTCGACGACCTGATCAAGATGCAGCTGTAAGCGGGAGCCGACTGTGGTCAAACAATTGCGCAGCGGCCTGGCCGCGGTTCAACAAAGAATGGCGGGGCGCCAGCTGGTGCCCGCCAACGCCTGGCGCTACCTGCTGCCCATCGTGCTGTTGGCCATCGGCCTGAGCGTGGTGGCGACGCTGTGGCTGTGGCGCGACGACTCCAGCTACAAACCAGTGTTCGGCGCGCAGGAGAAGGTTAGCGGCGCCGACATGATGGCGGTGCTGGACGCCGAAAAGATTCCTTACCGCGTCCATCCGCAGACCGGCCAGGTGCTGGTGCCTGACGGCGATCTGGCCCGCGCCCGGATGCAGCTGGCGGCCAAGGGCGTGGTCGCCCAGCTGCCGGCCGGCCTGGAGCTACTGGATAAGAACGATCCGCTGGGCGTCAGCCAGTTCGTGCAGGACGTGCGCTTCCGCCGCGGCCTGGAGGGCGAACTGGTGCAGAGCATCCAGGCGCTGGATCCGGTGCGTTCGGCGCGGGTGCACCTGTCGCTGCCGCGCAGCACGTCCTTCGTCACCGCAGGCGGCGAGAAGGGTTCCGCCTCGGTGGTGGTGACGCTGAAGCCGGGCCAGCAACTGTCCAGCGAGCAGACCGCCGCCGTGGTCAAGCTGGTGGCTGGCAGCGTGGCCTCGCTCGATCCGTCCCAGGTGACGCTGGTCGATCAGGCCGGCAATCTGCTGTCCGCCCACGTGGACCTGAGCGACGGCGGCATCGCCGGCAACAACAGCGAGGCGTCGCGCCGCTTCCGCGAGGAGGCGCTGCAGAATGTGCGCGACTTGCTGACGCCGGCGCTGGGCGCCGACAACTACAAGGTCAGCGTCACCGCCGACGTCGACAACGACCGCGTCGAGGAAACCCGCGAGAAATACGGCGAGTCGCCCAAGGTCACCAACGAGGCTTCCCGCGAGGAGACCAGCACCGAACGGATGGCGCTGGGGGTGCCGGGCTCGCTGAGCAACCGCCCGGTCAATACCGATTCCTCGTCCCCGGCCGCCGACAAGGCCGGCAACAGCAAGAACGCCGTCACTCGCCAGTACGCGTACGACCGCAACATCACCAACATCAAGCGCGCGCGCGGCACGCTGCGCCGCCTCAGCGTGGCGGTGGCGCTGAACCAGGCCGCCGCTCCGGGCGGCAAGGGCTGGCAGCCGGCTGAGCTGGCCAATATCGACAAGCTGTTGCGCAACGGCCTGGGCATCAACGCAGACCGCGGCGACGTGCTGGCGGTGTCCACGCTGCGTTTCGCGCGGCCGGCGCAAGCGGAGCCGTTCTGGGAGCAGCCGGAAACCTGGTTCGAGGGCGCGCGCTGGGCGGTTTACGGCGTGGCGCTGCTGTTGGCCTACCTGTTGCTGGCGCGGCCGCTGCTCAAGCTGGCCCGCCAATTCGCCGAGCGCAAGCTGAGCGATTACACGCCGGACGAGCTGGACGTGACGCCGGACGATCCGCTGCTGGACAACCGCTCGCTGCGGGAAACCGCGACCCAGCGCCAGGCCGCGTTGTCGGCCGCGCCCGGCGACAGCCCGGTGGTGCCGCTGCTGGAAAATTACGACCTGCCGCCCGCCGGCTCGCCGGTGGACGTGATGGTGGAACACCTGAAGGGCCTGGCTGCCAAGGAGCCGGAGCGCGTCGCCGAAGTGGTCAAGCAATGGGTGCAGAACAATGGACGCAAACAATAATCCGGCGCCGGAATCCCCGGCCTACATTCCTCCCTCTCCTCCCGCCGGCAACGGCCAGATGAGCGCCATCGAACAGGCCGCGGTGCTGCTCTTGTGCATGGGCGAGGAGCCCGCCGCCGCGGTGCTGCGCTGCCTGAGCCGCGAGGAGCTGCTGCAAGTGACGCAGGCGATGTCCGGCATGAGCGGCATCAAGGTGGACGCGGTGAGGACGACGATGCAGCGCTTCTTCGACGAATACCGCGAGCAGAGCGGCGTGCACGGCGCCAGCCGCAGCTTCCTCAAGCGTTCGCTGGAGCTGGCCTTGGGCGGCGACATCGCCGGCAGCGTGCTGGACACCATCTACGGCGACGCGATCCGCCCCAAGATGGCGCGGCTGCAATGGGTGTCGCCCCAGTGGCTGGCCGACCGCATCGCCGCCGAACACGTGCGCATGCAGGCTGTCTTCCTCGCCTTCCTGCCGCCGGCGCTGGCCGGCCAGGTGGTGGAGGCGTTGCCGGAGGCCAGCCGCGACGGGGTGCTGGTCAATGTCGCCCGCCTGACGGACGTGGACCGCGAACTGCTGAACGAACTGGACGAACTGGTCAACCGCTGCCTGGAGAGCTTGCATACCCAGAGCACCGCGGTGGAGGGCATGCAGCAGACCGCCGACATCATCAACCGCCTGCCGGGCGACCGCAGCCGGATGATGGAGCTGCTGCGCGCGCACGATCCGGAGATCGTCGACGAGATCGAGGTGAGGATGTACGACTTCTTCATCTTGTCGCGCCAGACCGAGGAAGTGCTGATGCGCATCTGCGAGGACATTCCGCTGGAGCAGTGGGCGATCGCGCTCAAGGGCGCCGAGCCCGCGGTGCGCGACGCCATCATCCAGACCATGCCGCGTCGCCAGGCGCAGAACTTCGAGGCCACCATGCGCCGCTCCGGGCCGGTGCCCAAGAGCCGCGTCGAGGAGGCTCGCCGCGACATCATGGCCCAGGTCAAGGAGCTGGCGGACGCCGGCGAGATCGACCTGCAGCTGTTCCCTGAGGAAGTGGTCGAGTGAAGCACTGGCGACCTTTCCGATTCCCGCCGTTGATAGACGGCGCGCCGCTGGCGCCCGACGCCGCGGCCGAAGTGCAGGCCTCGGCCGCGGACGGCTTCCGCCAGGGCATGGACGCCGGCTACCGCGAGGGCTTCGACAGCGGCGAGGCCGCCGGCCGCGACGCCGGCTACCAGGCAGGTCTGGAGCAGGGCCGCGCCGAAGGCGTCGCCGCCGCGCGCGCCGAGACATTGGCCGGGCTGGAAACCCTGGGCGCGCCGCTGGCGGCGGCCATCGAACAACTGAGCAAGCTGTGCCGCGACTACCAGGCCGCGCAGCGCGATGAAGTGGTGGATCTGGTGGCCAAGGTGGCCCGCCAGGTGATTCGCTGCGAGCTGGCGCTGAAGCCAGTGCAGATCCTCGACCTGGTGGAGGAAACGCTGGCGGCGCTGCCGCAGGGCGCGCATGCCCAGGGCGAGGTGGAGGTGTTGCTCAATCCGGAAGAGTGCCAGCGCATCCGCGAACTGGCGCCGGAGCGAGCCGCGCAATGGAAGCTGGGCGCCGATTCGTCGCTGGCCCCGGGCGAATGCCGGGTGCGCGGCGCCGAGTTCGAGGCCGACGCCGGCTGCCAGCAGCGGCTGGAGCATTGCGTGGACAGCCTGCGCGAACAACTGCAAGCGGAAGAGGGCTAAGCGATGCTGCGCCAGGCCCTCAGCCAGCTCTCCGTGCCGGACGCGCCGGTCGCCACCGTCAGCGGCAAGCTGGTGGGCGTCAACGGCTTGCTGCTGGAAAGCGTGGGCTGCCCGCTGCAGACCGGGCAGCGCTGCCTGGTGGAAACCGCCGGCGGCGGCTGGCTGCAGGCGCAGGTGGTGGGCTTCCGCCGCGAGGTGTCCTTCCTGATGCCGTTCAAAAAGCCGGTCGGCCTCGCCACCGGCGCGCGGGTGCTGCCCGCGCCGGACAACGGCGGGCTGATGATAGGCGATGGCTGGCTCGGCCGCATCGTCAACGGCCTGGGCGAGCCGCTGGACGACAAGGGCCGCCTGGGCGGCGACGCGCCGCTGGGCGCGCACCCGCCCCAAGTCAATCCCTTGAGGAAAAAACCGGTCGACAGGCCGCTGGATGTCGGGGTGCGCGCGATCAACGGCCTGCTGACCATGGGCCGCGGCCAGCGCGTCGGGCTGTTCGCCGGCTCCGGTGTCGGCAAGAGCGTGCTGCTGGGCATGATCACCCGCCACACCGAGGCCGAGGTCGTCGTCGTCGGCTTGATCGGCGAGCGCGGCCGCGAAGTGCGCGAGTTCGTCGAGCATGCGCTGGGGCCGGAAGGGCTGGCCAAGGCGGTGCTGGTGGTGGCGCCGGCCGACGAGTCGCCGCTGATGCGGCTGAAGGCCACCGAGCTGTGCCACACCATCGCCGCCCATTACCGCGACCGCGGCCGCAACGTGCTGCTGCTGGTGGATTCCCTGACCCGATACGCGATGGCGCAACGCGAAGTGGCGCTGGCGCTGGGCGAGCCGCCGGCCACGCGCGGCTATCCGCCGTCGGTGTTCAGCCTGTTGCCCAGCCTGGCGGAAAGCGCCGGCAACGGCGAGGGCGGCGAGGGCAGCATGAGCGCCATCTACACGGTGCTGGCCGAGGGCGACGACCAGCAAGACCCGGTGGTGGATACTGCCCGCGCCATTCTGGACGGCCACATCGTATTGAGCCGGGAGCTGGCCGAGCGTGGCCACTACCCGGCGATAGACATTTCCCGCTCGGTCAGCCGCTGCATGAGCCAGCTGATCGATGGCGGGCACGCCGCCGCCGCGCGCGACGTCCGCGGCGCCTGGAGCCGTTACCAGGAGGTGCGCGGCCTGCTGCCGCTGGGCGCTTACGTGCCCGGAGCCGATCCGGCCACCGACCGCGCGTTGCGATTGCAGCCGCGCATCGAGGCGTTGCTGTGCCAGGGCGCGGGCGAGGCCGCGCCCTATGACGACACCCTCAGGCAATTGCAGGAGCTCGCCGGCGCATGAACCAACCGATACGACAACTGGACCTGCTGCTCAGGCTGCGCGAACGCGACGGCGAGCGGCTGGAGAGCGAGCTGGCCGCCAAGCGACGGCTGCAGGAGCGCTACCGGCGCAATATCGAGCGCCTGGACCAGCTCAGCGCGGCCAGCGGCCCGAGCGCGGCGGCCGGCCACCCGGCGCTGGCGCTCAACTGCGCCGGCTACAAGAGCCATCTGCTGGGCCTGCGCCAGTCGCAACAGCAGGACTTGCAACTGGCCCAGGCCGACGCCGAAGTCAGCCGCTCGCGCCTGCAGGACGCGCGCCGGCGCGAAGAGCAGGTCAAGCTTCTGCGCGAGGAAAAGCTGCTGGAATGGCGGACCGAGCAAGGGCGGGCGGAGCAGAAGCGCACCGACGAGACCGCCGGCCAGGCCTGGCTGAGAGGGCGTGGCTAGTGGTGAATATTCACGTCGTTTCAGTCCGCGCCGGAGATGGTCGCCCTGTATCGGTACATACCGTTAGCGGACGAAAGGAATACTGATGGCGATCGACTTCAACGCGGTGCCGCCCTCCACTTGGGCGGAAAACCTGGCGCGCAAGCAACTGGGCAAGCAGCAGGCCCAGCTGGACACCCAGACCAAGGACGCCAAGGCGCGCACCGATGCGCTGGGCCAGTTGCAGAAGGCCCTTCAGGATTACAAGACCAGCCTGACCACGCTGACCGGCAAGAAGAGCCTGGTGGCGATGAACGCCTCCGCCACGCCGGACGGCATGGCAACCGTCACCGCCAAGGGCAATGCCCAGGCCGGCAACTACAGCGTGTTCGTCGAGCAATTGGCCAGCTCCCAGCAATTGCTGATGGGCGATCTGGCCGGCGCCACCGCCCAGGCCGGCGACAAGTTCACCGTCAAGCTGGCGGGCGGCGAAAGCTTCGAAGTGGCGCTGGACGGCGCCGACCGCGACAAGGACGGCAAGCTGTCGCCCAGCGAACTGGCGCTGGCGATCAACCGCGCCAGCGGCAACGCCGGCAAGGTCAACGCCATGGTGCTGAACAACAACGGCGCTAGCCAATTGGTGCTGTCCGCCGGCAAGAGCGGCGAAAAGAACACCATCTCCCTGGATTTGGCCGGAGTGAGCGACAGCGCCCTGAAAAACGGCCTGTCCGCGCCCAAGGAGCTGAGCAAGGCGCAAGACGCCGTCGTCTGGCTGGGCGGCAAGGCCGGCGGCGTCAAGCTGCAGCAAGGCTCCAACACCTTCGACAACATCGAGGGCGTCAGCTTCACCGTCAACAAGGTGAGCAAGGACACCGATCCGCCGTTGCAGATTTCCATCAGCCGCGGCGACAGCGACACCACGGCCAACGTCCAGTCCTTCGTCGATTCGTACAACAAGATCTACAAGGCGATTTCCGATCTGTCCCAGCCAGGCAGCAACGGCAAACCGGGCGCGGCCTTCGCCGACGACTCCAGCATCCGCGTATTGAAAAGCCAGCTCAACGCCATCCTGCGGCAGTCCTTCGACGGCGTCACGCTGGGCCAGATGGGCATCAAGGCCAGCCGCGACGGCACCCTGGCGCTGGACAGCAAGAAGCTGGGCGACACGCTGAAGGCCAGCCCGGACGCGCTGGACCGCTTCTTCAACGGCACCGGCCAGAACGGCGCGCTGAAGCAGAGCGCCGACTATCTGGACAAGTGGCTGAACGGCAGCAACGGTCTGCTCAAGCAGCGCCGCGACAGCGAAGACCGCGGCCAGAAGGATCTGACCCGGCGGCAAGACGCGCTGCAAAAGACCTTCGAGCAGACCTACAACCGCTACCTGGCGCAGTTCACCAAGTTGCAGAGCATGCAGGATCAGATGACCCAGACCATGGGCATGTTCAACAACTCCAACTTCTTCTGAATTTAAAGAAAGCAGGATCGAGATCGTGGATTACGACGCCTATCGCAGCTACCACGCGGTCAATCTGGAAGCCCAGACCGGCGCCGCCAGCCAGGTGGAACTGGTGCTGGTGCTGTTCGACGGTCTCCTGGAAGAGATCGCCCGCGCCCGCGGCCATTTGCAGCAGCAGCGCTTCGAGCAGAAGGGCGAGAGCATCAGCAAGTGCATCAACATCCTCAACGGCTTGTCCAGCGCGCTGGATTTCGAAACCGGCGGCGAGGTGGTGACCAATCTGGCGCGGCTGTACGACTACTGTGCCCATCGCCTTTACCAGGCCAGCGTCGAGCTCGACGCCGTGGCGCTGGACGAGGCGGAGAAGCTGCTGGTCACGCTCAAGGGCGGCTGGACAGGCGTGCGGGACCAGCATGCCGCGGCCTGAGGTCGAGCGCTGGTGCCTTGCCATCGCCGACGCGGCGGAGCGGCGGGACTGGGACGCGCTGACGGCCATGGACGCGCGTCTGCGCCGGCTGTTGGCCGAGTCCGGGCTGAGCCTGGACGCGGATGACAGGGCGGCCTTGTCGGCCGCCTACCGCGCCGCGCTGGCCGCGAGCGGCGCCGAGCTGGACGCGTTGAGCGCGAAGATGGCAGAGGCGGGACAACAGCGCGAAGGCCGTCTGGCCTACGCGCAATTCAGTGAATGGGAACAAGCATGAGCAGAGTGGCGCCGCCGCAATCCGCGCCCGTTTCCCCCGTCCAGGCGGGGAGCGGTGACGGAGTAGTCAGTCAGGCGATGGACGACCTGTCGTGGATGGACGCCGATCCGGCGGCAGGCTTCGCCGACGCGATGTCTGACGCCGGCGCGCGGCAGTCGCCGGCCATGGAGGAATCGGCGCAAGAGCCGGTTTCCTTGGCGGATGCTGTTCGCCAAGGCCTGCCGGCCATGCCGGCGGCTGTCGATCAGAATGCCGCGGTTGGCGACGGCGAGGATGAGAAGACGCGCAAGCCGGTGGATCTGGCCGCGCTGAGTCCGGCGTTGCAGCCGCAAATCTGGCAGGCGTTGATGCCGCGCCAGGCGGCGCCTACAGCGGATGCCGAAGCGCCAGCGGACGCCGGCAAGGTTGCCGCGCCCGTTCTGGATGCCGCGCCGGCGTCTCCAAAGCCGGCCGACAAGGCGCTGCAGATTCAAGCGGCGGATCTGGCCATGCCGCGGGAAGCCGCGCCGCGTATGGACAATATCGTAGCGGCCTTGCCGCCGGCTCACGCGGCCGATGCCGCCAAAGCAGCGGAAAGCTTCAGCCTGGCCTTGCCGCCAGCGCAGCCGGAGAGCTGGAGCGGCAAGCTGCAGGCGGCGCTGGGCGAGCGCTTGCAGGTGTTGTCCAGTCAGAACATGGACCGCGCGACGCTGCGGCTGGATCCGCCGTCGTTGGGCACGCTGGAAATCTCGCTGCGCCACCAGGCCGGCGCGCTGGTCGTAGAGCTGACCGCCTCGCACGGCGAAGTGGTGCGCCAGCTGCAAGGCATAGGCGACGCGCTGCGCCAGGATCTGGGCAGCCGCCAGTACACGCAGGTGGCGGTGGAGGTGCGCGAAGGCATGCCGTCCGGGCAGGGGCAGGGCGGCCGCCAGGGCCGGGAGCAGCAGGCCCAGCAGCAGCCGGGCCGGGCGCTGAGCGAACAGGGCTGGCAGACGGCAGGCTCGTTTCAATTGGATCAGGGCTGAGACAGCGAAGGATATCGATAGATGAATAGCAGGACCCTGATCGTGGCCGCCTTGGTGGCCGCCGGCGTGGCCGGCATCGGCGGCGGCGGCTGGTGGTATTACCAGCAGGCGGCGCATGCCGAACCCGCCAAGCCGCAACCGGTGGATTACCGCTTCGTCACCTTGGACAAGATCATCGTGATGCTGAAGAGCGAGTCGGGCGGCGACGCCCGCTACATGGCGGTGGACTTGGTGTTCCGCAGCACCGCGGAAAACGAGGGCAAGGTGAAGGAGCAGCTGCCGCTGCTCAAGAGCGTGGCGGTGCGCGCGCTGTCGCAACTGACGCGCGAGCGCGCCAACGCCTTTAACATCGACGACTTCCAGAAGCTGCTGGACCGCTCCTACCGCGCCACCTTCGCGCGGGAGGCGCGCGGACAGCCGTTCACCGAGGTGATGGTCAGCAAGCTGATCATCGAGTAAGCGCGATGTACGCCGAGAGCTACGAGCAGCCGTCCCAAGCCGTCGACGAGGCCAGGCACCTGGCGACCTACGCGCCGCTGGTCAAGCGCGCCGCGCGCCAGCTCTCCAGCCAGGCCGGCGGCGTGTTCGACCGCGAGGACATGGAGCAGATCGGCCTGATGGCGCTGCTGGACTGCCTGCGCCGCTATGGCGGCGAGCCGGACGAACGCTTCGCCGGCTTCGCCATGCTGCGCATCCGCGGCGCCATCCTGGATGAATTGCGGCGGCTGGACTGGCGTCCGCGCGGGGTGCGGCAGGAAGCGCACCGGGTTCGCGACGGGCTGCGCGAATTGAGGCGCAAGCTTCGGCGCGAGCCGACCGAAGCGGAGGCGATGACCTTGCTGGGGCTGGACGCCGACGCCTACCGCGACGCGCTGCTGGCCGAAAACGCCGAGGCGATGGCGAGCTTCGACGAACTGGTGGCTGGCGGAATGGAGCTGGCGGCGGAAGGCTCGCCGGAAGCCAGGCTGGAGCGGCAAAGCGAGCTGGCGCGCGCGCTGACCGCGCTCAACGAGCGCGAGCAGCAGGTGATCCAGCTGTATTACGAGTTCGAACTGAGTCTCAAGGAGATCGCGGCGGTGCTGGAGCTGACCGAGGCCCGCATCTGCCAGATCAACAAGAGCGCCCTGAAAAAGATGCAGGCCTGCCTGATGGCGGCCTGAAGCAAGGAAACACCCCATGCAGCAATTGTTTGGCATTCTGATCGTGCTGGTTTGCGTATTCGGCGGCTTCATGCTGCACGGCGGCGTGCTGTCCATCATCTGGCAGCCGACCGAGCTGTTGATCATCTGCGGCGCGGCGCTGGGCGCGGTGGTGCTGGGCAACCCGCCGCACGTGCTGAAGGAGATGGGCGGCCAGATCAAGCGCGTGGTGGTGCGCAAGAAGCAGGGCGCGGAATTCCAGCGCCAGCAGCTGTTGCTGATGTACGAATTGCTGATCACCGCCAGCCGCGGCCTGAAGGCGCTGGACCAGCACGTGGAAGCGCCGCGCCAGAGCCCGCTGTTCAACCGCTACCCCATGGTGCTGGAAAACCGCAAGCTGCTGGCCTTCATCGTCGACAACTTCCGGCTGATGGCGATGGGCAAGATCAACGCCCACGAGCTGGAGGGCGTGCTGGACCAGGAGCTGGACGCCATCCATGAACAACTGATCCAGCCGTCCAAATCGCTGCACAAGATCGCCGAAGCGATGCCGGGCTTCGGCATCCTGGCGGCGGTACTGGGCATCGTGATGGCGATGAACACCGTCGCTCAGGGCGCCAGCGCCGGCGAGATCGCCGCCAGCGTGGCCGCCGCCATGGTCGGCACCTTCATCGGCATTTTCTTCTGCTACGGCGTGCTGGACCCGCTGTCCAACGTGATGCACCAGCTGGTCAAGGAAGAATTGTCCAATTTCGAATCGGTGAAAGTGGTGCTGACCACCCACGTATCCGGCAAGCCGCCGCTGCTGGCGATCGACGCCGGCCGCCGCCTGGTGCAGCTGAACACCAAGCCCAGCTTCTCGCAGCTGGAGTCGTGGATCAACGCGATGGAAGGGCTGGGTTAAGAGATGGCCGGCCAGAAGAACAAGGGCGATCACGAAGGCGCGGTGATCAAGAAAGTGTCCCGCCGCAATGCGGAAGAGGGGCATGGCGGCGCCTGGAAAGTGGCGTTCGCCGACTTCGTGCTGGCGCTGATGTGCCTGTTTCTGGTGCTGTGGGTGCTGGCCGCGCGCGATCAGGAAAACCTGCAGCAATTGCTGACCACTTCCGGCGGCAGTCCGCTGCTGCAGGGCAACGGCCGGCAGATAGACCACATGGGCAACCCGCCCGGCACGCTGATTCCGCGCGATCCCATCCCGGGCCAGACCGGCAGCCAGGTGGCCAGCAAGTCGGCGGTGAGGGACAGCGACAAGCGCGCCAGCGAGCAGCCTGAGCTGCCGCGCCGCAGCTACGACAGCGAGGCCGATCTGCGCAAGCTGGCCGCCCAGCTGTCCGAAATGAGCCAGAAGGCCGGCCTGTCCAGCAATCTTCAGACGGTGATCACGCCCTACGGCCTGCGCGTGACGCTGCACGACACGGATCAGCAAGGCATGTTCGAGCGCGGCAGCGCCATCGTCGACCCCCGCTTCCGCGGCCTGCTGCAGCAGATCGGCGCCATGCTGGGCGAGATCGACAACCGCCTGCTGGTGGTCGGCCACACCGATGCCGCGCAATACCACCGGGCCGGCGCCTTCGGCGCGATGTCCAACTGGTCGCTGTCCAGCAACCGCGCGATGGCCGCGCGCCTGCACATGATGCAGGGCGGCCTGGCCGGCGATTCGGTGCTGCAGGTGGTGGGCATGGCGGAGCGGGCGCCGCTGGACAAGCAGCATCCGCTGGCGGCGTTGAATCGCCGGATCGAGCTCTTGGTGTTGACCTCGGGGCAGGCTCAGGCGGTGGTGTCGATGTTCGGCGCGGCGGCGACGGAGGCGGTAAATGCGCCGGGTGTTGCGTTAGCGCTACCAAATGCAGAGGACTTGAAAACCATGCGGGAAAATACCATAAACATACGATAAGTTGCTGATAGTATGCTTTGTTCTCATAAAAGCCTTGCCTTTGCAAGGCTTTTTTATTGTGTGTTTTTCACATAAATTTTAATCAAATTATTTACAATTAACACAGTGTTGATAACAATGTCAGGCATATGAGCCACTTCTCATATCGCAAACAATAAATAATGACTAAGGCATGTCCGTGCCTTCGAGGTCCGGGTGCTGGTAGTCGGGGACGTGTTACCGAGATGAATCAAGAGCAAGTTAGGCAGATGTTGCGGCAGACGCCGCTGTTTGGCCATTTGGAAGACGGGGCGTTGGATCATGTCGTGGAATGTTCCGAAGCGGTGCGTCTGGCGAAGGGCGAGTCCCTTTACGAGGAGGGAGATGAATCCGATTCCGTAGGGCTGCTGTTGGATGGATGCATGCAGGTTTATGTGTCTGAGCCCAGTGGCAAGAAGTATGTGCTGCAGATGGTCATGCCGGGCCAGTTGCTGGGCATGGAGTCGTTTGTCGACTGCGGCGAGCGCGGCAACAATGTGGTGGCGGACGAGGACAGCGTGTTGCTGCGGTTTACGCGGGAAACGCTCAGGCAGGTGTTCGACAGCGAGGATGGCTTGCCCGGTTGCGACAGGGTTCGCTGCAGCATCATGCGCTACCTGGTTTCTCTGGTGCGCCACATGACCACGTTGGCGCGCAACCTAGCCTTGCTGGATGTTTACGGCCGGGTGCGCATCCTGATCAATCAGATGTTGATCGAACAGGACGGCGTGCTGATATTGCGCAAGCAACTGACCCAGCAGGAAATCGCCGACCAGATCGGCTCCTCCCGCGAGATGGTGGCGCGTATCCTTAAAGAATTGGTCTACGGCCATTACATTCGCCTGGAGAACAGGCGCATCGTGGTGCTGAAGATGTTGCCGGAGAATTTCTAATCCGGCGGAGAGGCCGCGCGACACCGAGTCGCGCGGTTTTTTGTTTTCAAGGTTTAAGTTTGGCGGCCGCGGGTCGCCCTGTATTGGTATCACATCCATACAGTTGCTAGGCAGACAGATGCAGATCTCCTCTCTTTCCACCTGGCGCGGCGAAAAAGCCGCGGCGGGCAAGTTCGAAACCGCGTCGGCGGCCGACGCGGCTCCTCGCGCGATTTCGTCGGTTGCAAGCGCCGAGGCGCCGCTGGCGGCCTCCCTGCAAGCGATGCCCGAGATCGACCAGTCCAAGGTGGAGGCGGTGCGCGCCGCGCTGGCCAGGGGCGAAGTTCGTTTCGATGCCCGGCGCCTGGCAGGCTTGATCGAGCAGTACCACGGCGGCCGCTGATGGATAGAAAACAGCGCTATCGTCGATTATTCGCCACCGTGGGCGAGGACCTCGCCGACTATCCGCGTCTGAACGCCTTGCTGGAGCGGCAGTTCCGCGCCGCGCTGGCGCATGACGCGGCTGAGCTGGATCGGTGCGCCGGCGAAATCGCCGCATTGTGCGACAAGCTGGAACGCAGCCGCCGCGAGCGTCTGGAATTGGTTGCGTCGTTGCTGCCGCCGGGGACGGAGCGATCGATGGCTGAAGTGCTGAAGGTTTTGCCGCAGGCCATGCGAGAGCAGGGCGACGCGCATTGGCGGCGTTTGCGCGCGCTGATCGCGGATTGCCGCGAACGCAATCTGCGCAATGGCCAGCTGCTGCAGGAGCGCAGGCAGCTGTTGCAGCGCGTGCTGGAGGGCGAGAGCGATGTTTACGCAGCGCAGTGAGTCCTGGCAGTCCGCCGGCGGGGCCGTTTCGTCGGACGCGGTGGCTCTGTCGTTGAGCCTGCCGTCGGAGGGCGCGGGTTTTTCCGAGCAGTTCGCCGGCGTTCGCGCCGAAGTGGAGCGTTTCATCGCCGGCGGCGAGTCGGGCTCGGCTCAGCAGTTGTCGCCGGAAGCGTGGCGCGTTCAGCAGCAACTGCGCGCCGGCGCGGCCGATTTTTCCGCGGTGCCGCGGGATCGGCAGGGTTTCGTCGAGGAAATGCTGCCGCACGCGCAGGCAGCTGCGGCGCGTCTGGGCGTGACGCCGGATCTGGTGCTCGCTCACGCGGCGCTGGAGTCGGGCTGGGGGCGCAAGCCGCTGACGCGCAGCGACGGCGGCAACAGCCATAACCTGTTCGGCATCAAGGCCGACGCGCGTTGGGGCGGGGAGGTGGCGACGGCGCTGACCACGGAGTTCATTCACGGCCAGAAGCAGAGCAGGGTGGAGCCGTTCCGCGCCTATCCCGATTATCGCGCGGCGTTCAACGATTACGCCGATCTCTTGGCGTCGAATCCGCGCTATCGCGCGGCGCTGGGCGTCGGCGGCGACGCGAAGGCTTTCGCCGAGGCTTTGGCGCGCGGCGGCTATGCGACCGATCCCGATTATGCCGGCAAGCTGGCGGGTCTGGCGGGGCAGTTCCGCAAGAGCATCCGTTGAGTCCTAGGGAAAAGAGATTGGCGCCAAGGGCGCCAATTTTCATTTATGCAGATTTTTGGAAAATAAAAAGGAAAAAGCCGAAATCGTAAGATTTCGGCTTTTTGATTGGTGGAGATAAGCGGGATCGAACCGCTGACCTCTTGCATGCCATGCAAGCGCTCTCCCAGCTGAGCTATACCCCCAGATGATGCTTTGGCGTCCCCACGGGGATTCGAACCCCGGTCGCCGCCGTGAAAGGGCAGTGTCCTAGGCCTCTAGACGATAGGGACGTAATGCCTAATTGTAGTTTGGTGGAGATAAGCGGGATCGAACCGCTGACCTCTTGCATGCCATGCAAGCGCTCTCCCAGCTGAGCTATACCCCCAGATGATGCTTGGCGTCCCCACGGGGATTCGAACCCCGGTCGCCGCCGTGAAAGGGCAGTGTCCTAGGCCTCTAGACGATAGGGACTAAATTTTTGGTGGAGGTAAGCGGGATCGAACCGCTGACCTCTTGCATGCCATGCAAGCGCTCTCCCAACTGAGCTATACCCCCACATATCCGCCGATTTCGCTATTCGCGGGACCGTTCGGTCTCGACAGGAGGCGAACTATACATGCAGCAAATTCCCCATGCAAGCTCTTTGTGAAAATATTTTGAAAAAACGCATAATTTATCTATTTTGATTAACATGGCTGTTACTGGGTACGCTAAGGCGAGGCTGATGGCGCATTGATATGTATTTTAAGAATAACAAAGTAAAATAATATTACTTAGCGTTCTAATTTTCGACTGCTATGGTGTCGCCATGCCCGGCCGAATCCAGGCTGGAGGAACGATATTCTGGAGAATGGACAATGAAGAAACTGAACGCAGCTTTCGCTCTGATCCTCGCCGCGGCAGGCTCCGCGGCCCATGCCGACGATCTGGCCGACATCCGCAAGACCGGCGTGCTGAAGATCGGCACCGAAGGCACTTACGCGCCCTTCACCTATCATGACGCCGCGGGCGGCCTGACCGGCTTTGACGTGGAGATCGCCCAGGCGATCGCCGCCAAGCTGGGCGTCAAGCCGCAATTCGTCGAAGGCAAGTGGGACGGCCTGATCGCCGGTCTGGACGTCAAGCGTTACGATGTGGTGATCAACGAAGTGGCGATCACCGACGCGCGCAAGGTCAAGTACGATTTCTCCGCGCCCTATATCGTGTCCAAGGCGGTGCTGATCGTCCGCGACGACAACCGCGACATCAAGCGTTTCGAAGATTTGAAGGGCCGCAAGTCGGCCAACACCCTGACCAGCAACTTCGGCAAGCTGGCGCAACGCTACGGCGCCGAGATCGTGCCGACCCAGGGCTTCAACGAATCGGTCGCGCTGCTGGAGTCCGGCCGGGTGGAAACCACCATCAACGACAGCCTGTCCTTCCTCGACTTCAAGAAGAAGCAGCCCAAGTCCCGCCTGAAGGTGGCAGCCACCGAGGCGAACGGCGATGCGTCCGGCGTGCTGCTGCGCAAGGGCAATCCGGAGCTGAAGGCCGCCATCGACAAGGCGCTGGCCTCGATCAAGGCCGACGGCACCTATCAGAAGATTTCGCACAAGTATTTCGGCGCCGACGTGTCGCGCTGAGTTGAGGAGCGGCAATGCCCCCGTGGTTGCAGTTGATGGCGGATTCGCTGCCATCCCTTTTGTATGCCGGCATGGTGTTCACCGTGCCGCTGACGCTGCTGTCCTTCGCCGGCGGCCTGGCGCTGGGCCTGGCGGTAGCCTTGATCCGGCTGTTCGGGCCGCGCCCGCTGGTTTTGCTGGTGCGCGGCTATTCCTGGCTGGTGCGCGGCACGCCGCTCTTGGTGCAGCTGTTCGTGATCTTTTACGGTCTGCCGCGGGTCGGCATCGTGTTCGATCCGTTTCCGGCGGCGCTGCTCGGCTTCGTGCTCAGCGTAGGCGCCTACACCTCGGAAGTGATACGCGCGGCGATTTCGTCGGTGCCGAAGGCCCAGTGGGAGGCGGCGTACTCGCTGGGCATGAGCTGGTCGCAGGCGATGCGCCGCACCATCCTGCCGCAGGCGGGCAGGGTGGCTGTGCCGCCGCTGGCCAACTCCTTCATCTCGCTGGTGAAGGACACTTCGCTGGCGGCGGTGCTGACGGTGCCGGAAATGTTCCAGGCGGCGCAGCGCATCGCGGCCACCACCTACGAGCCGCTGCTGTTGTATCTGGAGACCGCGCTGATCTATCTGTTGTTGAGCACCGTATTGACCTGGCTGCAGGAACGGTTGGAAAAACGTTTTGACCGGCACGTGGCGCCGGTAGGGGCCGCGTCATGATCAAGCTGAGCCGTATCGTCAAATCCTTCGGCGGGCAGACCGTGCTGCACGATGTCGGCCTGGAGCTGGCCGAGGGCGGCGTCACCGCGCTGATCGGTCCGTCCGGCAGCGGCAAGAGCACGCTGCTGCGCTGCGCCAATCTGCTGGAGACGCCGGATGCCGGCGAACTGCAGCTGGCCGGCGAGACCTTGCGTTTCGAGCCCGGCAGGAAGTTGCCCCGCGACGCCATCCTGCGCGTGCGCCGCGTCACCGGCATGGTGTTCCAGAGCTTCCAGCTGTTTCCGCACCAGACTGTGCTGCAGAACGTGATGGAAGGACTGTTGACCGTTCAGCGCTGGCCGCGCGACAAGGCGGAGGTGCGGGCGCGGGAGCTGCTGGACAAGGTGGGCATGGCGCACAAGGCCGACGCCTGGCCGTCCACGCTGTCCGGCGGCCAGCAGCAGCGCGTGGCGATCGCCCGCGCGCTGGCGCCATCGCCGCAGCTCTTGCTGTGCGACGAGCCGACGTCGGCGCTGGACCCGGAACTGGCCGCGGAAGTGGTGGCGGTGTTGCGCCAGCTGGCCGCCGACGGCGTCACCATGCTGATGGCCACGCATGATCTGCGTCTGGCCTCCAGCGTCGCCCGGGACGTGGTGTTTCTGGAAAACGGCCGCGTGGTCGAGGCGGGCTCCGCCGCGCAGATATTCGGCGCGCCGCGCGAGGCGCGCACGGCGGAGTATGTGTCCACGCTGACGGCCGGCGCCAGGGATCTGGTGCAGATCTGATCCGCCGGCCGGCGATTCAGCCGGCGCTGACGCGCGCGCGGCCGGCGCGCTTGGCCTGGTACAGCTGTCGATCGGCGGCCTCGATCAGCGTTTGCGGCGGGGTCGAGCCGTCCGGGACGATGGCTGCGACGCCTATGCTGGCCGTAACCGCCGGCCCGGCGTCGGATGTCTCGTGCGCGATGTCGAGCGCGCGGATGGCCTGCAGAATCTCTTCGGCCAGGCGGGCGGCGCCATCGAGCGCCGTCTCCGGCAGCAGGCAGGCGAACTCTTCGCCGCCGTAGCGCGCCGCCAGGTCCCTGGGCCTGCGCAGCGACAAGCGTATCGCCTGGGCCACCCGGCGCAGGCAGTCATCTCCGGCCTGGTGGCCGTAATGGTCGTTGAAGCGCTTGAAATGGTCGACATCCAGCATCAGCAGGGAGACGGGCTGCTGCTGCCGGGCGCATTGCAGCCAGTCGGATTGCAGCGCTTCGTCGAACTTGCGGCGGTTGGCCACGCCGGTCAGGCCGTCCTGCAGCGCGATCGAGCTGAGCAGGTCGGTCTGGAATTTAAGCGCCAGATGGGTCTGAACCCGGGCGCGCAATATGGTGCGGTTGACCGGCTTGACGATGTAGTCGACGCCGCCTAGTTCGAAGCTGCGCACTTCATCCGCCTCCTCGCGCTGCGCCGAGACGAATATGATCGGCACCGAGCGGGTGTGCGGATCGGTTTTCAGCCTGCGGCACACCTCGAAGCCGTCGATGCCCGGCATCACCAGGTCCAGCAGGATCAGGTCGGGCTTCAGCGACAGGCACTGGGCAATCGCCTGCTCGCCGTCCAGCGCCATGAAGACTTCGCATTCATCTTTGAACAGCTCCCGTATCAGCAGGATATTGGTGGTCTGGTCGTCCACGACCAGGATGCGCGGCCGGGCGTGGCTGGGCAGTTCGTTCAGCGGCAGGTCCATGTCAGGGTTCGCTCCCGATCAGGGTTTTGACGATCTGGGCGGCGGGGGCGAATTGCAGGCGCCCCACTTGTTCCGCCAGGCTTTCCACCTGCTGCCGAATGTGTCCGCCGGCCAGCGGCGGCAACGCCATGGCCAGGTCGATGGCGGCGAGGTTGCCGCTTTCCAGCAAGGGCAGTATCTCGAGCAGGCGTTCTTTCCACTCTTGCGGCGTCAATGGCGGCGTTTCGGCGGGCGCTGCGGATGGCACCGCCGGCAGGCGGCCGTCCAGCTTGGCCACGCTTTCGGCCACCAGCCGCTGCAGCGTCTCGGCGGCGCCGCGCCAGGCCTCGGCATCCAGCTCGCTGCCATCGGACTGCCTGGCGCGTTGCTCCAGCTCGCCGGCCTGCCGGGCCAGCGCCGCCGCGCCGACGGTGGCGGCGATGCCTTTCAGCGCGTGAAGCGTCGCGGCGCCTTGGGCGGTATCGCCGCTTTCCAGCTGTTGGCGCAAAACGGCGGCGAGCCGATGCGCTTCCGTCCGGAACTGTCGCAGCGCCGCGCGCATGGCGCCCGCATGCTGGCCGAAGCGTTGCAATACCTGTTCTTCCGGCTCGATGTCGCAAGGCGGGCAGGTTTCGGGCGCCGCCGGCGCCGAGTCGGGGGCGCGGCCGGACAACGCCAGCAGCCGCGACGCGAGCTGGTCGATGTCGATCGGCTTGCCGATGTGGTCGTTCATGCCGGCGGCCAGGCAGTCGGCGCGGTCGGCGAGCGTGGCGTTGGCGGTCATGGCCAGGATGGGCGTGCCGCATCCGCCGGCGCGAATGCGGCGGGTGGCTTCCAGGCCGTCAATGTCAGGCATCTGCATGTCCATGATCACCACGTCGTAGTCGGCGTCGGCGGCGGTGGCCAGCTCGACGCCGGCCAGCCCGCCTTCGGCCAGTTCCACCCTGGCGCCTTCGGCGCTGAGCAGTTCGGAGGCGACCTGCCGATTCAGAGCATTGTCTTCCACCAGCAGCAGCCGCATGCCGCCCAGGCGCTGGCGGATGGCCGGCGAAGGCGGCGGGGCGCGTTCTCCCAGCAGGTTGCGGCGCACCGCGTCCAGCAACTGCTGCGGCGTCACCGGCTTGGTGAGAAAGTCGGCGAACGGCGGGTCGCCGCTGTCGGCGATCTCGGACAGCACCTCGCGGCCGAAAGCGGTGAGCATGATCACCACCGGCGGCGTGGAAACGGCGGCCCGGATGCGCGACGCGGCCTCCACGCCGTCCATGCCGGGCATCTTCCAGTCCATCAGCGCCACGTCGTAGCGCTGGCCGGCTTCTGCCATGCGCACGGCCTCGGCGCCGCTGGCGGCGTAATCGGCGCGCCAGCCGGCTGTCTCCAGTGTGCGGCCAAGCACTTCCCCCGTCAGCGGATTGTCGTCCACGATCAGCGCGCGCAGGTTCTGCGGCAATGCGGCGTCTGCGGCGACCAGCGGCGCGGCATCCGCGGTTTCCAGTTCGATCTCGAAACTGAAGCGGCTGCCGCGGCCCGGCGCGCTCTGCGCCGTCAGTTGGCCGCCCATTATCCTGACCAGCCGCTGGCTGATGGCCAGGCCCAGCCCGGTGCCGCCGAATCGGCGCGCGGTGGAGGCTTCCGCCTGGGTGAAGCCGTCAAAGATGCGGCCCAGCTGCTCCGCCTCTATGCCGATGCCGGTGTCGCTGACCGAGAAGCGCAGCGCGGCCTGCCGTTCTTGCTCGCGGATCAGGGCGACGCTGACGATCACTTGGCCGCGCTCGGTGAACTTCATCGCGTTGCCGGCCAGGTTGATCAGTATCTGCTGCAATCGCAGCCGGTCGCCGACGATGGCGGAGGGCAGGGCCGGATCGATCTCGAACACCGTCTCCACTTCCTTGTCGCCGCGGTTGCCGGACAGGATGATGCCCAGGTCGCGCAACAGGTTGTCCAACTGGAAAGGGTGGCGGTCCAGCTGCAGCTTGCCGGCTTCTATCTTGGAAAAGTCGAGGATGTCGTTGAGCAGGCCTAGCAGCGATTTGGCCGCGGTCTGGGTTTTGGTCACGTAGTCCAGCTGGCGGCCGTCCAGCGCGGTGTGCCGCATCAGCTGCAGCAGCCCCAGCACGGCGTTCAGCGGGGTGCGGATCTCGTGGCTCATGTTGGCGAGGAAACGGCTCTTGGCTTGGCTGGCTTGCTCTGCCAGCTGTTTGGCCTGCAGCAGCCGGGTTTCCGAGCGCTGGCGTTCGGTGATGTCGGTGGCGATGCCGACGTAGCCGCTGATGCCGCCTCCCGTCTCGCGCATCGCCGTCACGACCAGCGAGACGGAAACATGGCTGCCGTCCTTGCGCGCATAGGTCCATTCGCGGGTTTCCGCGCCGAAGATCTCCGGCATGTGGACGAAAGCCCTGAAGCCGGAGATGTCCTTGCCGAACTGTTCGCTGAGTTCGCGGCTTCTGTCGGCGACTTCGCTTTCCAGGTGGAAGCGGGCCGGCGTATGAATGCCTACCATTTCCTGCTGCGTGTAGCCCAGCATCTGCTCGGCGCCGGCGTTGAACACGGTAATCAGGCCGTCCCGGTCGGTGGCGATGATGGAGACTTCGGATGCGGCGCTCAGCACATTGGACAGCAGCAGGCTCAGTCGATTGATTTCGGCGTCTATCAGCCGGCGGCGGGTGGTGTCGATCCGCAGCGCGATCACCCGCTCGATGGCGCCGGCGCCATCGTGCAGCGGGGCGATCACGGTGTCTGACCAGCGCAGGCTGCCGTCCCGGGCGCGGTTGCAGATTTCTCCGTGCCAGGCTTCGCCGTGCCGCAGCGTCTTTTTCAGCGCGCGCCAGAAGGCCTGGTCCTGCAGGTCGCCGGTCAGCAAGAGGTGGTTGCGGCCGATCAGCTCGCCGCGCGCGTAGCCGTTCACTTCGCAGAAGCGCTCGTTCACCTCCAGGAAGCGGCCGGTGGCATCGATTTCCGAGTACTGCAGCTGTTCGTTGATGATGCCGAGCAGCGCCTCGTTCTCGCGCAGCGCGGCGGCGAGCCGGGTGCGCCCGTCCACCAGCTCGGTGACGTCGTGTACCACCGAGTAGAAGCCGCGGACCTCGCCGTTTTCCTTGTCGGGCAGATAGTGGACCAGCGTGTGGCGCAATTCGCCGTCCAGGCCTTCCAGCGTGCGTTCGAAGCTTTGCGGGCGGCCCGCCAGCGCGGCTTCCACATGGGGGCGGCTGATCGCGAACGACTCCTCGCCCAGCAGTTCCGGCAGCCGGGTGCCGGGCAGGGTGTCCGGCTCCCGGTGGAACCAGGCGTGGTAGGCGTGGTTGGCCACCCGGTTGATCAGTTCCTTGTCCCAGTAGCCTATCATCGACGGCACGCCGTCCAGCACGGTGCGCAGGTCGCGGCGCGCGGTTTCCAGCTGTCTGGTGCGCTCGGCCACTTGTGCTTCCAGGCTGGTGTTCAGCGCGTGCAGCTCCGCTTCCATTTCCTTTTGCCGGGTGATGTCGCGCACGGTTTTGGCGGCCCCGGTCACCTTGCCGTCATCGCCGTAAATGGGGGCTACGGAAACCGCCACCTCTAGCTGGCTGCCGTCCTTGCGGCGGCGAGTGGTCTGAAAATGGGCGATGCGCTCGCCGCGGGCGATTCGGGTGAGGATGTCCTGTTCCTCGGCCTGCCTGTCCTCAGGCACGATCAGCCTCAGCAGCGATTGGCCGACGGCTTCGTCGGCGGCGTAGCCGAACATTTGCTGCGCCCCCTTGTTCCAGCTGATGACCACGCCGCTCAGCGTCTTGCCTATGATCGCGTCGATCGAGCTTTCGACGATGGCGGCCAAGTCTTCGCGGGTGTCCTGCAGTTTGCGGCGCGATAGCGCGTTGCTGCGCCAAGCATAGGCCAGCGCCGCTCCGGCCAGGCTGGCCAGCAGGCCGGCCAGCGCGATCAGCCGGGGGTTGGGTAGGCGCAGCGCTTCGGTAAAGGCGGGGTCGGCATGGAAGTCCAGCCGCCAGACGCGGCCGAACAGCGGGGCGCTCTGGGTGGCGATGGCGGCATCGGCCGACGCGGCGCCGCTCCGGCTGCGGAAAAAGCGTGCCGGACGCGCCGGGTTGCTCGTATCGCTTAGTTCGATCCAGCCTTCCTGGCGCGGCAGGTTCAGTCCGGCGAGAACTTCCGGCATCGCCAGCGGCGCGTAGCTCCAGCCGGTGATCTGACGGCGGCGCTCGTTCACGTCGGCCGGCACGGCGATGCCGCGGTAGATCGGCAACAGCAGCAGAAAGCCCTGGCCGCGCAGCGGCGTCGCCTGCAGCAGCGTGATGGGTTCCGACAGCCGGGCTCCGCCGCTGTCCACGGTCTCCTGGGTCGCGGCCCGCCGGGTTGGGTCTGAGTTGATGTCGAGGCCGATGGCCGCGCCATTGCCGGATGCCGGCTCGATGAACTGGATGATGGCGTGTTCGCCGTGGTAGCGGCTGAACTGGCGCAGCTTGAAGCCGGGGCTGCCGCCGGTTTTCATGGCGGACAGGAAGCGCGGCAGTTCGGCGTCGGCCACGCGGCGGATGATGCCGAAACCGCGAGCGCCGGGGAATTCCCGGTCCGGTTCGCGGCTTTGGGCATAGCGGTGGAAGATTTCCCGGTTGAGTCCGGCGGGGCCGGCGGCGATGAACGCGCCGCGGGCGCCGCGCAGGCCGTATTCGTAGCGCTGCAAGCGTTCGACGATTGCGTCGAGCGCGCTTTGGGCCTGGCGATTAGCGGCCTGTTGCAGCGTTTCGGCATTGCGCCGATCGATGTATAGGCAGGCGAGCGCCGTCAGCGACAGGCCCAGCAGCAGCGTAACTGCCGCCCAGCGGATGGCGGAGGAAGTGTAGGGCTTTCTCGTCATGGTGGCTGTCGTCGCAACGATGGAATGATATCGGCAGGCGGGGCCGGACCATTTTATGATAGTTGCGTCGAGGGAGTTTGCAGCGGAAGGGGAATGAAAAAAGCCCGCATGCGCGGGCTGATTTCGTTGTGAAGCAGAAGGTTGGTGGAGATAAGCGGGATCGAACCGCTGACCTCTTGCATGCCATGCAAGCGCTCTCCCAGCTGAGCTATACCCCCGTTGGTCCATCGCTGCGTTCACAGTGCTGAGCATTCTATGCGTGTCTTTTGGGCTTGTAAATACCTTGCCGTGCAAAAAGTGAAAATTGCCGCGATGGCGCTGTCGGCATGGCTCAGGACATGCGGGCATGGCATTGTCAGCGGGCAGGACGCTGCGAGGAGGCGTCGGGTATAATCGGCGGCCCGGATACGCAGGAGGGCGCGATGTCGGTCGGCCACTACGAGAATTTCCCGGTGGGTTCGCTGCTGCTGCCGCGCAAGATGCGGCGCGCGGTCCACGCCATCTACCATTTCGCCCGCTATGCGGACGACGTGGCCGACGAGGGCGAAGCCAGTCCCGCCGAACGCTTGGCCGAGCTGGACCGCCTGGAGGCCGACCTGGACCGCATCGCGGCGGGCGAGCCGACGAGAATCGAACTGATGGCGCCGCTGGCGGCGGCCATCGCCGCGCACGACTTGCCATTGCAGCCGTTCCGCGATCTGTTATCCGCCTTCCGCCAGGACGTGGCCAAGACTCGTTACCAGAATTTCGCCGAGCTGGTCGACTACTGCCGCCGCTCCGCCAACCCGGTCGGCCGGCTGATGCTGGCGCTGTACGGCGAGTCCGACGCGCGCAGCCTGGCGCAGTCCGACGGCATCTGCACCGCCTTGCAACTGATCAATTTCTGGCAGGATGCGGCGCTGGACTGGGGCAAGGGCAGGGTTTACCTGCCGCAGGAGGATCTGGCCCGCTTCGGCGTGGACGAGGCGCAGATCGCCGCCGGCCGTTTCGACGCCCAGTGGCGGGCATTGATGCTGTACCAGGTGGAGCGGACTCGCAAGATGCTGCAGGCCGGCGCGCCGCTGGGCAGAACGCTGCGCGGCAGGCTGGGGCTGGAGTTGAGGCTGATCGTGATGGGCGGCGACCGCATTCTGCACAAGCTGCACGCGTCCGGCGGCGACGTATTCGGGCAGCGTCCCAAGCTGGGCGCTGGCGATTGGATATATATGATGTGGCGGGCGTGCCGGGCAAAATGAGCCGGCGCCGCGCCATGGATGGAATGCATCCGGTCCCAAGACGGGCCGGCGACAGTAGGGGAGAGGCGCGTGACGCCCGATCAGTATTGCGAAGACAAGGCCGCGGCCAGCGGTTCCAGTTTCTACTACAGCTTCCGCTTCCTGCCGGAAGCGCGGCGGCGGGCGATCACCGCGCTGTACGCGTTTTGCCGCGAGGTGGATGACGCGGTGGACGAATGCCACGACCTGAGCGTGGCCCAGGCCAAGCTGGCCTGGTGGCGCGGCCAGGTGCAGCGGGCCTACCGCGGCGAGGTGGATCACCCCGTGATGCGCGCGCTGCTGCCGCATCTTGAAGCTTTCCACCTGCCGCAGTCGGAGCTGGAAGAAATCGTCGACGGCATGGAGATGGACCTGAGCATGGTGCGCTACCAGCGCTTCCAGGACCTGCTGCTGTATTGCCACCGGGTGGCAGGCGTGGTGGGCAAGCTTGCGGCGCGCATCTTCGGCTACACCGACGAGCGCACGCTGGAGTACGCGCATGAGCTGGGCGTCGCCTTCCAGCTGACCAACATCATCCGCGACGTCGGCGAGGACGCGCGGCGCGACCGCATCTATCTGCCGATGGAGGAGCTGCAGCGCTTCAACTGTCCGGCGATGGATATTCTGCATTTCGAGGAAAGCGACGCCTTCAAGTCGCTGATGGCATTCCAGATCGAACGCGCGCACGAGCATTACCGCAAGGCCTGGGAACTGCTGCCGGCGGCGGATCGCAAATCGCAGCGTCCGGGCCTCCTGATGGCGGCCATCTACCGCGCCACGCTGCGGGAAATCCAGCAGGATGGCCCAGCCAAGGTGTTGAACCAGCGCCTGTCGCTGGGAACCGGCCGCAAGCTGTGGCTGGCCTGGAAAACCTGGACCTTCGGCTACAAGCCGTGAAACCCAGGGTGGCGGTGGTGGGCGCCGGCTGGGCCGGGCTCGCCGCGGCGGTGGAGCTGGCCGGCCATGCCGATGTCACCGTCTACGAGGCCGGGCGGGAGCCCGGCGGCCGCGCGCGCTGCATCGGGCGCGCGGAAGACAGGTTTGACAATGGTCAGCACATTCTGCTCGGCGCTTATGCAGAATGCCTGCGCCTGATGCGGACGGTCGGCGCCGATCCCGACCGCTTGCTGCTGCGCCAGCCGCTGCAGTGGCGGCGGGAAGGGGGCCTGAGCCTGGACTGCCCGCGCCTGCCGGCGCCGCTGCATCTGGCCGCGGGATTGCTGGCGGCGCGCGGCCTGGGCTGGCGCGACAAATGGCTGCTGGCGCGCGCGCTGGACGGCTTGCGGCGCGGCGGCTACCGGCTGGCGCGCGATTGCAGCGTGGCCGAATGGCTGGCGGAGCAAGGCCAGAGCCGCAGGCTGCGCGACGATTTCTGGCGGCCGATGGTGTTGTCGGCGCTGAACACGCCGCCGGAGCGGGCGTCGATGCGCGTGCTGGCCGCGACGCTGCGCGACAGTCTGGGCGCGCGGCGCGCGGACAGCGACCTGCTGCTGCCGGCCGCCGGGCTGTCGGCGCTGTTTCCCGATCCGGCCTGGCGCTGGCTGGCGGAGAAGGGCGCGGATCTGCGCGCCGGATGCCGGGCGCGGCGGATCGCCCCGCTTCAGGATGGTCCGCAAGTGGACGATGAGAGGTATGATGCGGTGATAAGCGCCGTCGCGCCCTACCATGCGGCGGAACTGCTGGATGATCCGAAATTGCGCGTGGCGCTGGAGGCCTACCGCTACTGGCCGATCGCCACCGTCTACCTGAGTTTCGACGTTTCGCCGCGGCTGCCGGCGCCGATGATGGGCGTCAGCGGCGGCGGCATGGACTGGCTGTTCGATCGCGAGGCGCTGGCAGGGGAGGCCGGCCTGGTGGCGGCGGTGCTCAGCGCGCCGACGGCGCTGCCGGACGCCGAGGAACTGGTCGCCAGGGCGCTGGCCGACGCGCGCCGGCTGGCGCCGCATCTGCCCGAACCGGCGCGCAGCCGCGTGATCGTGGAAAAGCGGGCGACGTTCGCCAGCGAAGTCGGCCTGGAGCGGCCGACGGCGCGGACGGCGCAAAGAGGAATCTATCTGGCCGGGGATTGGGCGCATCCCGATTATCCGGCGACGCTCGAGGGGGCGGCGCGCAGCGGCGTGGCCGCGGCGGCAGCCGCATTGCAGGACTTAGGAATAGAACCATGACGATGAAGACCGAGTTTGCCCAAGACGCGCTGGCAGGGCGCGTGATCCTGATCACCGGCGCCTCCCAGGGCGTGGGGCGCGAAGCCGCGCTGGCCTTCGCCCGCCACGGCGCCACCGTGGTGCTGCTCTCGCGCAGCGTCAAGGGGCTGGAGAAGGTCTACGATGAAATCGTGGCGGCCGGCGGGCCGGAGCCGGCGGCGGTGCCGCTGGACTTGCTGAACGCGGGCGAGAACGAATTCAACCAGCTGGCGCTGACCATCAAGCGCGAATTCGATCGTCTGGACGGCATCGTGCATTGCGCCTCGCATTTCTACGCATTGTCGCCGCTGAGCAACCAGACCATAGAAGAATGGATGAACCAGTACCGGATCAACACCGTGGCGCCGTTCGCGCTGACCCGCGCCTGCCTGCCGCTGCTGAAGGACGCGCCGGACGCGTCGGTACTGTTCGTCGGCGAACATCACGCGCTGCATCCGGCGGCCTACTGGGGCGGTTTCGGCGCGTCCAACGCCGGTTTGCCGTACCTGACCAAGGTGGCGGCCGACGAGTGGGAGATGCTGCCCAATCTACGCGTCAATCTGTTGCTGCCGGGGCCGGTCAATTCGCCGCAGCGCAACCGCACCCATCCGGGCGAGGACAAGAGCGAGCGCGCCGATCTGGCCGATCTGATGCCGCATTTCCTGTACTGGCTGGGCGGCGACAGCCGCGGCCGCAGCGGGGAAGTGGTGGAGCTCGACCTGCGCAAGCCGCGCGGCTGAAACGGGGAGAGGGCATGAAGAGACTGCTGTTGTTGGCCTGCGCGCTGCTGCTGGGCGGCTGCAACTATGTGAACAGCGTGACCGGGCTGAGCAAGGATTCGGACAAGGCGATAGGCGCGGCCTGCCGCCAGACCGGCCGCTCGCTGGAGGAGTGCTACCAGCGCAATCCGAGCGCGGACAAGGCCTTCATCTACGCCGGCTGGCGCGAGATGAACGAGTATATGGCCAAGAACAAGCTGGAAACGATGGAGCCGTTGCCCGAAGCCGCGGCGCAGCCGGCTTCCGGCCCGACGCCGGCGGTGGCCGGCAAGCGCGCGGCCAGCGGCTCCACCTCTTCGGCCGGGCAGACCGGTCTGCCCGATCTGATGAGCAGCGAAGAGGCCGACCGCGCCGCCAAGAACGATCCCCAGGTGGCGGCGGTGATGCGCGCGATACGCAACGGCCAGCCGGCCAAGCATTCATCGTCGGCGCCGCCCGAGGATCAGAAGCGCCTGCTCAACATCATCCAGCAACTGAACAAGTCCGACCCGGGCCGCAGCCCGGGCTGAAGCGTTTTTGACTGCCGGTTTCGCGCCGTCCTGCTATCCTTCCGCCTTTGATTCACCCTGAATCCTTCCCTGATGGCCAAGAACAAAACCGTATTCAGCTGCACCGAGTGCGGCGGACAATCGCCCAAGTGGCAGGGCCAGTGCCCGCATTGCAATGCCTGGAACACGCTGACAGAGGCGGTGGCCGCGCCGGCCGCGGCCGGTCCGCGCTTCCAGTCGTGGGCGGCCAACGTCACCAAGGTGCAGAAGCTGTCCGAGGTGCAAACCGAGGAAACCCCGCGCGATCCGTCCGGCATCGACGAACTGGACCGGGTGCTGGGCGGCGGCATCGTCCGCGGCGCGGTGGTGCTGATCGGCGGCGACCCCGGCATCGGCAAGTCCACGCTGCTGTTGCAGGCGCTGTCGCAGATCGGCCAGAACCGCAAGGTGCTGTACGTGTCCGGCGAGGAATCGGCGCAGCAGATCGCGCTGCGCGCCTCAAGACTGGCGCTGGATACCAGCAGCGTCGACCTGCTGGCCGAGATCTGCATCGAAAACATCCTGGCCACGCTGAAGCGCGAACAGCCCGAGGTGGTGGTGATCGACTCGATCCAGACGCTGTACACCGAGCAGGTGACTTCGGCGCCGGGCTCGGTGTCGCAGGTGCGCGAATGCGCGGCGCAGCTGACGCGGATGGCCAAGCAGAGCGGCATCACCGTGCTATTGGTCGGCCACGTCACCAAGGAAGGCTCGCTGGCCGGTCCGCGCGTGCTGGAGCACATGGTGGATACCGTGCTGTATTTCGAGGGCGATTCCCATTCCAGCTACCGGATGATACGCGCGATCAAGAACCGCTTCGGCGCGGTCAATGAGCTGGGCGTGTTCGCGATGACCGATCGCGGCCTGAAGGGCGTGTCCAACCCGTCGGCCATCTTCCTCTCATCGTACCGGGATGACGTCGCCGGATCCTGCGTGCTGGTGACGCAGGAAGGCACGCGGCCGCTGCTGGTGGAGATCCAGGCGCTGGTGGACGATTGCCACGGCTTCCAGCCCAAGCGCCTCACCGTCGGCCTGGAGCAGAACCGGCTGGCGATGCTGCTGGCGGTGCTGCACCGCCACGGCGGCGTGGCCTGCTTCGATCAGGACGTGTTCCTCAACGCGGTGGGCGGCGTCAAGATCAACGAACCGGCGGCCGACCTGGCCATCATCCTGGCCATGGTTTCGTCCTTGCGCAACAAGGCGCTGCCGGAGAAGCTGGTGGTGTTCGGCGAGGTGGGCCTGGCCGGCGAGGTGCGGCCGGTGACGCGCGGGCAGGAACGGCTGAAGGAAGCCGCCAAGCTGGGCTTCACCCGCGCCATCGTGCCCAGCGCCAACAAGCCGCGCCAGGAAATCGAGGGCCTGAAGGTATTGGCCGTGGACCGCCTGGACCAGGCGGTGGAATACTGCAGGGAGTAGCGGCATGGTGGATCCGCAAGCGATAGAGCAGGAACGTCCTTATCTGCTGCGTTACGCGCTGGCGCAGCTGCGCGAGCGCGACGCCGCAGAGGAGGCGGTGCAGGAGACGCTGCTGGCGGCGCTGGAGTCGCGGGATAATTTTTCGGGCAAGTCGACCCTGCGCACCTGGCTCACCTCCATTTTGCGTTTCAAACTGATCGACGCCTTGCGCCGCAAGGGCAAGGAAAAGCTGTTCGAATCGCTGGAGGATGAGTGCGACGATAGCGATTTCGACGGCTTGTTCACCCAGGATGGGCATTGGCGCGAGCCGATGCGCGCCTGGAGCGGGCCGGAGTCGCAGTTGGTTTCCAAGCAGTTCTGGCAGGTGTTCGAGGAGTGTTCCAAGGTGATGCCGCGCCGCACCGCGATGGTGTTCGCGATGCGCGAGGTGATGGGGATGGAGATCGCCGACATTTGTAACAATCTAGAGATCACCGCGACTAACTGTTCAGTGCTGCTGTACCGCGCGCGGATGAGCCTGCGCGAATGTTTTTCAATACGCTGGAGCCGGGAGGACGAGCGATGAAGTTGAGTTGCCGCGCGGCCAGCCGGCTGATATCCATTGGGATGGACCGCCCGCTGGGCATGGGGGAGTTGCTCAAGCTGAGAATGCATTTGGCGCTGTGCGGCAACTGCCGGCAGTTTTCGCGGCAGCTGGATGCGCTGCGGGACGCCGCGCGCCGGGCGGGCAGGGGAGATGACGCGCCCGGCGATTAATGCTTTTGACATTTTTGCGCGCGCTGGAGACACTGGGCCTTTCTTTTTTGGAAAGGCTTTTTTCATGTCTGCGATTGCTGTTCTCGATGCATTGATGCGAACCCATGACGACCGCCCGGACGAGGCGATCGCGCAATTGCCCGCCTTGCTCGCCTCTCCGGGCCTCCCCGCCGCTTCGCTCTCGAGAGCGGCTTGGCTGGCCAACCACTTGCTGGGCGAAAAAAGGGGCGACTGGCGGGGCGCCTGGGCCCTGTTGAAGGCGATGCCGCTGGCCGATGCCGGTCCGGCGCTGCTGCGCCATTGCGTGGTGGCCGCCACGCTGGCCGGCGACGCTTTGGCGGCCTGGCGCCTGGAGCGGCAATGCCTGGCGGGAGGCGCGAGCGCCGACGGCGCCCGCCTCGCGATCCGGCTTGGGGTGCTGCTCGGCGCGTTGGGCGGCGCCCCGCTGCGGGAATCGCTGACCGAGTTCGCTGTCCTGCAGGCGGCTTTGGAGCTGGGCGAGGCTGGCGAGACCGATGCCGTGCTGGCGGCGCTGGTCAACAATATCGTGTCGGCCTTCCTGGACAGAAACGAGCTTGATGTTCGAGATCCGTTCTGCGAGGAGACGCTGTTCAGTGGCGCGCGGATCGCCAGGCTGCTATGGGGCAGGGCGGGAAACTGGGTCAACCACGAGCGGGCGGAATACCTGCTGGCGCTGACGGCTAACCGTTTCGAGCGCTGGCCGGATGGCTTGCTGGCCGCCGACGCGGGGCTGGCCTTGATCGCGGCCAATGGCGAGGAGGAGGTGGACCGCGCTTTCCTGTTGCTGGAGAGGGCGCGGGCGCTGGGCGGATCGGGCCGCCAGGCTGAGGCGGAAGCGGCTTGTGCCGAGGCGCAGGCGTTGGCGGCCTCGTTCGATTCAGATCTGCGTCCGTGGTTCGACGACTGCGCGCGGCGGGCAAAAAGAGAGCCGGCTGTGGCCGGCTCGTGAAGCTACAAAGGTAAGAGCTTAGAGAAAAATCTTGCTGAAACAGACGCTTCAACGCTTGCGTTTGATCGGCTTGTCGCCGCCGCTGCGTTGCGGGCAAGCGGCGCAAGGCTGCTCGCACATGCCGGCGCCGGTCAGCGATTGCTTGAGGGCGCAGACCGAACGCCGACAGGCGATGAAGCGGATCTGTTGTTCGGCCGCCAGTTCGCGGAAATGGCGCATCACGTTGTGGCCGAGAAAATCGGTGAACAGGATCAGCAGGTCGGTGCCGGCGGGCAGGCGGTCCACCTTGCGTTGATGCGAGCTGTTGCGGCCGCTCAGGTGGCGGTGAATGGTGATGCCGTAGTTCTGCAGCACGTCGGGGATGTTGCCCAGGGTGTCGGCTCCAACCAGCATGGCGTTCATCGTGACGTTCTCCTGTGTGAGTTTTGAAAATGATAATAATTATCATTCGCAGAGTCAATCCTGTTTTTCAAGGTCTTTTTTCCACCGCTACCGAATGATCCGATTCCGTCTGGCCATGCCTGGAGTGGAAGCCATGGCGCAAAGCATTGCGTGGAAAGGATTTTTTACGGATTTGGCCTGGCCGCCGGACGGCCATCGCCTATGGTGTAAGGAATGGTTTTTGCCCTTAGTGCCAGTGCGGCGGCGGAGCGGGAGGCGATATGACTTTGGCCGGTTGGAAAGGATGGGCGCTTTGCGCGCTGTTGCTATTGCCGCAGATTCCGGCGCTAGCGGGCGGCGAAGAGTGGGCGCGCATTCGGCGCGACGGCGCGTTGCAGATCGGTCTGGAAGGCACCTATCCGCCCTATAGCCAATTGGCGAGCGGCCAGTTGCAGGGCTTCGAGGTGGACTTCGGCCGGGCGCTGGCCGCGCAGATGGGCGTGGCGGCGCGTTTTCAGACCATGGTTTGGGATCATATGCTGGACAATCTGGCGGCTGGCCGGATGGATGTGGTGATCAACCAGGTGGTGGCGACGCCGGAACGCAGGAAGCGCTTCGAATTTTCCATTCCCTACACTTACTCCGGGTTGCAGCTGGTGGTGCGCAAGCCGGATTTGCCGCGCTTCCATGGCGCCGGGGATCTGGCCGGCGCCCATGTCGGCGTCAGCGCGGGCACCAATTACGAGCAATGGCTGCGCGACAACGCGCCGCAGGCCCACATCCATCGTTACCCGGACGATCCGACGAAATACGACGGCCTGCGCCGCGGCGAGGTGGACGCCATCGTGATCAACCGGCTGGCGGCTTTCAACCTGGCGCAGAAAACGCAGGGCGAGCTGGCGCCCGCCGGCCGCATGCTGGCGCGCGAAGACGCCTGCGTGGTGCTGCGCAAAGGCAGTCCGCAGTTGCTGGCGGCGGTGAACCGGGCGATAGGCCACCTGCAGCGCGATGGCACCTTGCAGACGCTGTCGCGCAAGTGGTTCAAGGCCGACATCGTCAGCCGGCCGCAGTAGGCGGCCGGCCTGGGGACGCCGTCTTCTGGCCGAGTTCAGCCGTAGATGTCCAACTGGCTGATCATGCCGGCCTGGCCATCCTCCTTGACGAATACGCCGGCGCGCCGCATCTGCGCCTGCGGGTCGGCGTCGCTTGAATTGGCGCGCATCGTCAGCGGCGCGTCCACGCTGGGCAGCAGGATGGCGCCGATGCCGGCATCTTTCAGCGAACTCAGCTGATCCTTGCCGTCGCTGCCGCGGCCGGCCCAGATCTTGAGCTGGGCGAAGGCGGGATCGCTTTCGTCGATCACGCCGTCGTGGTTGCTGTCCAGCTTGGCCAGGTCGGCGAAGCCATTGCCGGACTGAGGCCCGAACAGCTCGCTGCCGTCATTGATCTTGCCGTCGCCGTTCTTGTCCAGAGCCAGCCAGCCGCCTTGGCTGGAGAAGGGCAGATTCACCATCTGGCCGTTGTTCTGCAGATCGAAGCTGACGCTGGCGCCATCCAGGCTGCCGGCGGCGCCGCCCAGATTGACCATCAGCGGATCGCAGCTTTTCTTGCCGCCGGACTGGTAGCTCTGGCTGCTGTGGTATTGGTAGCTGCTCTGCATCTGCATGTTCAGCGAGAATTGCAGCTGCCTGCCGTCCTGGGTGGTGATCTGGCCGTTGGCGGTGAAGCTCAGCTGCTGCTGTTGCTGGTAGTCGATGTCCTGCTGCGCGCTGACGGCGGGGTCGGGGATGGCGGAGAGCTGCGAATTCTCCGGCCGGAGCGGGAACAGGCGCAGCAGCTTGAAATGGACGCCGAAAGCCTTTTCCAGTATCGCCTCGATCAGGCTGTAGACCGCGTCCTTGTCGGAGCTCAGCTGGTCCAGCAGGCTGGCCTGCGTCGCCTGGCTGCTCAGCTGCACGTTGTCGGCGGAGCTCGGCTGCGGGGAAGTCACGGAGAGGGTCTGGGTGACGCTGAGGGATTGGCTCTGGCTGACGCTGCTGCCAAGGCTGACGGTGGCGGAGGCGATTTTCATGGCGGCGTCCCTTAAGGTGTACCCCCTCGCTATCGACCCGCCTCCGCCCGACTTGATGCCGCAGTTCCCCGTATTGCCAATGGTTCCGATGCTCGTACCAGCGGTTATAAGTCCTTGCCCGAGCGCCAGATCGACCAGACCAGCCACACGCTGTTGAACAGCGCCAGCATGAAGCCGAAGAAGCCGAAGAAGGGCAGGCCGAACAGCTTGGGACCGGCGTTGACGGTCATCACGATCGACGAGCCTATGATCAGGCAGCCGGTGACGATGCCCATGGTCAGCCGGTTGCTGCTGCGGTCCAGCTGCTTGCCGAAGCTGTCCAGCCGCTGCAGGTCCAGGTTGACGCGGAACTTGCCGTGGCGCATGTCGCGGCCGATGCGGACCAGGTCGCGCGGCAGGCCGGCTATCATCTCCAGCCCTTCGGACAGCGACTGGCGGCCGCGTTTGAGCAGCGCCGCCGGGTGGTAGCGGGCGACGATCAGCTCCTTGACGAAGGGGGTGATGTGGGCGACCAGCTGGAATTCCGGGTTCAGCTGCCGGCCCAGGCCCTCCAGCGTCACCAGCGCCTTGAACAGCATCGCCATGTCCGGCGGCAGCACGATGCCGTGATTGCGGATCAGCGCCATGATGTCGCCGATCAATTGGCTGATGTTCAGCCCCTTCAGCGGCACGTGTTCGTACTGGAACATGAATTCGCCGACCTCGTCGGCGAATTTCGGCATGTCCACCGGGGTGTTGCCGGTCCACTCGACCAGCACGTCGATGATGCCGTGCTCGTTGCGCTCGGCCACCGCCGACAGCAGGTCGACGATTTCGTCGCGCCGCACGTGGCTGATGCGGCCGACCATGCCGAAATCGATGAAGGCGATGCGATGCTCGGCCAGGAAGAACACGTTGCCGGGGTGGGGGTCGGCGTGGAAGAAGCCGTTGACCAGGATCATCTTCAATACCGCGTCGGCGCCGCGCTGGGCCAGCAGCACCGGGTCCAGGCCGCTGCCGCGCAGTCGGGCGAGATCGCTGGCCGGCACGCCGTCAACGTAGCTCTGCACGTTGACCGCGGCATTGGTGTATTCCCAATGCACCCTCGGCACTTCGACGAAGGGGTCGTCGATGAAGTCCCGGGCGAAGCGCTCCATATTGCGCGCCTCGATCGCCAGGTCCAGCTCGCGGCGCAGCGAGCGCGAGAACTGGGCGACGATGCCGGACGGCTGGTAGCGGCGCAGCTCGGGAAACTCCAGCTCCAGAAGGTGGGCCAGATGGGCGAGGATGCGCAGGTCGGCCTCCACCTTGTCGGCGATGCCGGGCCGGCGCAGCTTCACCGCCACCTCGCTGCCGTCCTGCAGGCGCGCCCGGTGGACTTGGGCGATGGACGCGGCCCCTATCGGTTGCATGTCGAATTCGGCGAATAGCTGGTCGGCCTCGGCGCCCAGCGCGTCGACTATCAGCTTGCGCACCATGGCCGGCGGCAGCGGCGGCACCCGGTTCTGCAGCTTCTCGAATTCGTCTATCCAGTCAGGGGGGAACACGTCCACGCGGGTGGACAGGATCTGGCCCAGCTTGATGAAAGTGGGGCCCAGCTCCTCGAACGCCAGCCTCACCCTAACCGCCGTCGGCTGGCCGGATTCGTTCTCCGGCAGCGACAGGTTCAGCCATTCTCCGGCCTTTTCCATCGCGCGCGGCAACTTCAGCCGCTGAGCGAACTCTCCCAGTCCATGACGGATCAAAATTCCGCTGATTTCTCTTAACCGCGGTAAGTCCCGCATTGCAATCAAGGTTTCCCGAATCATGTGCTTTTCGCCGTCCCGCTTGGCTTTACACTACCGGTCCCGTCCGATAGAGTGCGGCCTATGAAATTGCAACTCCGCTTATCAGCGCTGGCGCTGGCGGGCTTCATGGTTTTTGCCCAGGCCGCGCCAGACAAGGCCCCGACCGAGGGGAAGGCCGCCGCCGACAGTTCGGCGACGGACAAATCGGACGATCCCATCTCCAAGTACGCCGCTCCGCAAGAGGATGCGGTGGGCGACTTGCTTTTGCAAGCGATGAGCCTCTTGGGCGTCGCCTATCGCTTCGGCGGCAACACGCCGGACGACGGCCTGGACTGCAGCGGCTTCATTCGTTACGTGTTCCAGAAATCGCTGCGGGTGAACCTGCCGCGCACCGCGGCCGAAATGGCCCGGGTGGGCAAGTCGGTCGGTCGCGGCGAACTGATGCCGGGCGACCTGGTGTTCTTCAACACCCTGGGCCGCAATTACTCCCATGTCGGCATCTACATGGGCAACAACAAATTCATCCACGCGCCGCGAACCGGCAAGAACATCGAGGTGTCGAACCTGTCGCAGAGCTACTGGACCGCGCGTTACAATGGCGCGCGCAGGGTCAATCGTAGCACCGCCTTGCAGGCCGCCGATACTTCCGATGACGTCAGCGTGAAAAGCGCGGCGAAATCGTCCGCGGCGCCGGAAGCGTCGAAGTGCCGCAAAGGCAGGAAATGCAAGGCGGCGGCCGAGCCCAAAGGCAAGAAGGGCGCCAAGGCGCAAAAGGCGGCGAAATCGGTCGGCAAGAAGAAAAAGGGCCGGCACTGAGCGGTCCGGCCGAGCGACGATGCCCGCTTTTCGCGGGCATCGTGTTTTCAGGAACAGGAATATGGCATTGAAAATCGAAATACCGGTATGGCGCGACCCGGAGGGCAACGTCGTCGCCTGCGTCGAGAAGCTGAAAGTGATGCGCGAGAACCTGGAGGAAATCGCCCAGATGGCCCAGGACGCGTTCGAGGACGCGGTGCTGATGGGCTGCGAGGAGCGGCAGGTGCGCGACTTCCTGGTGGCGATGATGCAGAGCCTGGACAATCCCTACCGTTCCGAGTGAGAAAACCCGAGATGCCATTTGAAGCCTTTATCGGGCTGCGCTACCTGCGCGCCAAGCGCCGCAACGGATTCATCTCCTTCATTTCCCTGATTTCCATCGTCGGCATCGCCCTCGGCGTGGCGGCGCTGATCATCGTGCTGTCGGTGATGAACGGGTTCCAGAAGGAAATCCGCGGCCGCATCCTCAGCGTGGCCTCCCACCTGGAAGTCAGCGGCTACGACGGCCGCCTCGCCGGCTGGCGCGACGCGCAGGCGATGCTGGTCAAGCAGCCGCATGTGCAGGCGGCGGCGCCCTTCGTCAGCAGCCAGGGCCTGTTCGTCGCCTACGGCAATGTGCGCGGCGGCCTGGTGCGCGGCATCGAGCCCGCGCTGGAAAACAAGGTGGTGGACGTGGGCCGCCACATGGTGTCCGGCAAGCTGGAAGACCTGAAGCCTGGCAGCTTCGGCATGACGCTGGGCGTGGAGCTGGCGCGCCAGCTGGGCGTGGGCGTCGGCGACAAGGTGACGCTGATGACGCCGCAGGGCAATATCACACCGGCCGGGATGGTGCCGCGCTCCAAGCAGTTCACCGTGGTGGGCATCTTCAAGGTGGACATGTTCGAATTCGACGCCTCGCTGGCGATGGTCAATCTGCGCGACGCCCAGGTGCTGGAGCGGATGGGCGATTCCGTCAGCGGCGTGCGGCTGCGGCTGGACGATCCGATGCTGGCACCGCAGCTGAAGGCCGAGCTGCGGCCGCAACTGCCGCAACTGCTGGTCACCGACTGGACCGACACCAACGCCAATTACTTCCGCGCGGTGCAGATCGAGAAGCGGATGATGACCATCATCCTGACGCTGATCGTCGCGGTGGCGGCGTTCAACCTGGTGTCCACGCTGGTGATGGTGGTGACCGACAAGCAGGCCGACATCGCCATTCTGCGCACGCTGGGCGCGTCGCCCGGCAGCATCATGAAGATCTTCGTGATCCAGGGCGCGGTGGCCGGCGTGCTGGGCACGCTGGCCGGGGTGGCCAGCGGAGTGGTGATCGCGCTGAACCTGGACGTGATCGTGCCGGTGATCGAACGCATTATCGGCACCAAGATCCTGTCCAGCGACGTCTACATGATCGACTACCTGCCTTCCGACGTGCAGTGGGGCGACGTGTCCACCATCACCATCATTTCACTGCTGCTGGCCTTGTTCGCCACCCTGTATCCCAGCTGGCGCGCCTCGCGCACCCAACCGGCGGAGGCCCTGCGCTATGAATAAGGTATTGAGCTGCCGCTCGCTCGGCAAACGCTACCAGGAAGGCAAGCTGGGGCTGGACGTGCTGTCAGACGTGAATCTGGATGTTGGCAAGGGCGAGCACCTGGCCATCGTCGGCGCGTCCGGCTCCGGCAAAAGCACGCTGCTGCATCTGCTGGGCGGACTGGACACGCCGACTTCCGGCGCGGTGGAGGTGCTGGGCCGCGACCTGTCCACGCTGTCGGAAACCGAGCGCGGCAGGCTGCGCAACGAGTCGATGGGCTTCGTCTACCAGTTCCATCACCTGCTGCCGGAATTCACCGCGCTGGAGAACGTGATGATGCCGTTGTTGATCCGCCGGATGGACAAGGCCGAAGCCGCCCGCCGCGCCGGCGAAATGCTGGAGAAGGTCGGGCTGGGCAAGCGCCTGGAGCATAAGCCGGGCGAGTTGTCAGGCGGCGAGCGCCAACGCGCCGCCATCGCCCGCGCGCTGGTGACGCAGCCGGCCTGTCTGCTGGCCGACGAGCCCACCGGCAATCTGGACGTCCATACCGCCGGCCAGGTGTTCGAGCTGATGCTGGAATTGAACCGCACGCTGGGCACCAGCCTGATCATCGTCACCCACGACCTGGAACTGGCCGGCCGCACCCAGCGGGTGCTGCGGCTGAACGAGGGCCGGCTGGCGGCGTCGGATGCCGTTTCTGCCTGATGGCGGCTTGCCCGCCGCGTTTTGACCAAGGAGTCGGACATTGCTGTTCATCCGCAAGGAAATGAATTTTTTCGCGCTGCTTGACGCGCTGCAGACCAAGAACGGCCTGATCGAGCTGGCGCTGGGCCTGATGTGCGTGATCGCCGCCTATGCGCTGGCCCGCCGGCTGTATCGCTACTGGTTTGCCCACAACCCGGAGCGCTACGACCAGTTCCTGCCTTATACCGGCTTCCGGCTGGTGTTGCCGGTGTCGGCCCAGGTGCTGGTGGTGCTGACCAGCTTCACCTGGGGCCAGCTGGAGCATGCGCCGATGCTGGTGCTGCATATCCTGAGCGCGCTGCTGTTCTGGCTGGCGGTGATCCGGCTGTGCACGGCGGTGGTGCGCCAAGCCTTCCCGCATAGCCGCTTCGAGCGGCATTCCGAGCACTTCCTGGCCTCGGCCTTGTGGCTGGGCTTCGTCAGCTGGACCATAGGCTTCGACGTGGCGGTGATGGATTGGCTGGAGTCGATCTCCTTCCACGTCGGCAAGACCCGGCTGGACCTGCTGACCATCCTCAACGGCCTGCTGTGGGTGACGGTGATCGTGGTGGTGGCGCTGTGGGCCAGCCGCCTGCTCGAAGCCCGCATCATGAAGCTCAAGCACCTCGATTCCAACTTGCGCATCGTGTTCGCCAAGCTGACCCGCACCGGTCTGGTGGTGGCCGCGGTGCTGATCGCGCTGCCGGTGGTGGGCATCGATCTGACCGTGTTGTCGGTGTTCGGCGGCGCGGTGGGTATCGGTCTGGGTTTCGGTTTGCAGAAGATCGCCAGCAATTTCGTGTCCGGCTTCATCATCCTGCTCGACCATTCGATCCGCATCGGCGACCGACTGATGGTGGAAAACCGCGTCGGCTACGTGACCAAGATGACCTCGCGCTACGTGGTGTTGAAGGGCGCCGACGGCACCGAGGCGCTGATCCCGAACGACGCGCTGATCTCAAACACCGTGATCAACCAGTCGTACTCCGACCGCAATATGTGGACCAGCCTGCCGGTGCAGGTGGCCTACGGCACGGATCTGGACTTGGCGCTCAGCCTGCTCAAGCAGGCGTCGGACCATCCGCGCGTGCTGAAGAATCCGGGCGCCAACGCCTTCGTCACCCTGTTCGCCGACAGCGGCATCAATCTGGAGCTGGGTTTCTGGGTGGCGGATCCGGAAAACGGCTTCATGGGCCTGAAATCGGACATCAACCTGGCCATCTGGCGGCTGTTCAAGCAGCACAATATCGAAATCCCCTTCCCGCAGCGGGAAGTGCGCATCGTTGGCGACCAGCCGGCGCAGCAGGGCTGAGGAGGCATCATGAGCGCGAAACGACTGGCCATCATCGACGACGACGAGGCGGTGCGGCAGTCGCTGCTGTGGCTGCTGGACGGCCAGGGCTACCGCGCCGACGGCTTCGACAGCGGCGAGGCCTTCCTGGCCGCCGGCAACGGCCATGACTACAACGGCATCGTGCTGGACCTGCGCCTGTCCGGCATCAGCGGCATCGTGCTGCTGGAGAAGCTGGCGTTGTGGCCGTACTGCCCGCCGGTGATCATGCTGACCGCGCACGGCGACGTGCCGCACGCGGTGGCGGCGCTGAAGCTGGGCGCGCTCGATTTCATCGAGAAGCCGTTCGACGACGTGCGCCTGCTTGAGCGCGCGGCGGCGGCGGTGGAGCTGGACGAGCAGAACCGCCAGCGCCACGGCTTGCAGCGCAAGGTGTCGGCGGCGCTGGCGCTGCTGACCGAGCGCGAGCGCGAGGTGATGCAGCTGATCCTGGCCGGCAAGCTGAACAAGCAGATCGCCGAGGAGCTCAGCATCAGCATGAAGACGGTGGAGGTCCACCGTTCGCGGGTGTTCGAGAAGATGGGCGTGAAATCGGCAGTGGAGCTGGCCGGCATGCTGGCCGCGCCCGGGGCCCAGGGAGGCAAGCTTTAAATGGGCAGCAAGCAGCCGGTGTCGGTGCTGGTGGTGATACACAGCCGCGATGGACGGGCCTTGCTGATGGAGCGGGCCGACAAGCCGGGCTACTGGCAGTCGGTGACCGGCAGCCGCGAGGGCGGCGAAGACCTGATCGACACCGCCCGCCGCGAAGTGGCGGAGGAAACCGGCCTGGACGCGTCCCGTTTCGAACTGAGCGACTGGCATATGGTCAATCGCTACGAAATCTACCAGCACTGGCGCCATCGCTACCCGGAAGGCGTCACCCACAACGACGAGCATGTATTCGGCCTGCTGCTGCCCGAGCCCTGCGAGGTGGCGCTGGCGCCGCGCGAGCATCTGGGCTACCGCTGGCTGCCGTGGGATGAGGCCGCCGAGCTGGCGTTCTCGCCATCCAACGCCGAGGCGCTGCGCATGCTGCCGAAGAAGCTGGGGCTGGAGAGCTGAGCCGATTGCCCCTCCGTCCATCTCCTTCCACCCGCTTCGGCGGGTTTTTTATGCCTTGTGAATATGGCTTTTCTTGATGCTTTTGGCATGAAAGAATGATTTCAAAATTAAATGCATATTCTGGAATGATCCAAATGATGGAGGCTGGCGATGCAGGAACGCGAAGAGGAAAGAAGTTCAAAGCGCGAATTGGAGCTTTCCGAGAGACTGGCAGTTCTCGAGGCGCAGTTTAAGGTAGGACGGGAGCGCGCTGCTGAAGTGGAAAACGCGAGAACGATGCGCTTGGACATCGTGCTGGATTTGATTCGGTCGATGTGGAGGGCCCTGCTGCTGATAGTTTTGCTATGCGCCGCTGCTCATTATGGATTGGCGTTTTTCCAGTTGCGAATTGAGCGCGAGGCGAAAGCGGAGTCGAGAGCTGCGTCAGAGCAGGCTGCCAACAACGCTCGGGACGCGAAGACTGCTGGCGTGGCGGGAAGCATGGAGCCGCAGATTGCGGGAAAGGACGGTTTGATCTTGCTGCGTCTGGCAGTGGAGTCTTATCCGGAGGGAGGCGGGGCACCGAAGAAGGGCGCGATTCCGCTTTCCGGGTTGGTTTCCTTGATCGATAAATTCGCCGCGGCAGGCGCGATCATGGCGAAGGATGCCTCGGCATTGAAGTCGGAGTTATTGACGCATGCTGTGGAAGGGGGGAAGGAAATCATGGTCGAAGCGGCGAAAAAGCTGATCGACAAGTTTTTGGATGATAAGAAGGACGAGCCCCTTGTCAAAGGCGCCGCTGGCCAGCTCATGGTGCAAGTCAACCAATTTTGCGGCGGCGCATCGACTAAATCGCATCCCAAGCCTGCGCCGCCGACTCCCAAACCGCGCGATTTGTGCGGCAAGTGAGGAGACGGCAAGCGCAGAGCCTGCTAAACGTGCCCTAGTCTGCAACTGCGCCGGGCTCGGGCAGTTGTTCGATGCGGCCCAGCAGGAAGACGAAGGCCAGGATGCCGATCACCAGCATGAAGCCGGCCACCATGAAGGCGTTGGCGAAGGAGTGGGTGGCGCCGACAATGAAGCCGGTGACGATGGGAGCGACCGCGCCCATCATGTTGTTGGCGAAATTCATGATGCCGCCGACGGTGCCGGTGCCGCCGCGCGGCGCGATCAAGGACGGCAGCGACCAGCCCACCGGGGCGGCGGCGGCCAGGCCGCTGAGCGCGATGGTGATCCAGATGATGGCGATGTAGGGATCGGTGGTCGTGGTGGCGCCGAACACCGCCATGCCCATGGCCATCCCGCACAGCAGGACCGTCTTGCGCACGCGGGTTTCATCGTGGCCGCGGGCGATCAGCTTGTCGATCAGCCAGCCGCCGACAAACAGGTCGGACAGAGTGGCGAACATCCACGGAATGGCGGAAAACCACGCAGATTTCAGGATGTCCATGTGCATCGCCTGCACCAGGTAGCCGGGCAGCCAGGTCAAAAACAGGTAGAACACGTAGCCGTAGGCGGCGAAGCCGATGGACAGGCCCCACACCTTGCGCTGGCGCAGCAGGTAGCCCAGCATCGCCATCGAGCTTTGCTGGCTGACGCCTTCCTCGGCCGCGCCGCCCTGGACGATGTATTGGCGCTCGGCTTCGCTCAGGTTTTTGTCGGCGCTGGGGTCGCGGTAGATCAGGTAGAAGGCGATGAAGTACAGCACGCTCAGGATGGCGGACACGCCGAAGCCCCAGCGCCAGCCCAGGTGCACCACCGCCAAGGCGACCATCGGCACGCCGATCACATTGGAGAACTTGGCGGCGGCGTCGAAGATGGCGGTGGCCATCGCCCGCTCGCGGCGGGGAAACCAGTAGCCGGTGGCCTTGGAGCTGACCGGGAAGCCCGGCGCTTCGGCGACGCCCAGCAGCATGCGGGCGGCGAAGATGCCGGCGAAGCCGCCGGCACAGGCGGTGAGAGTGGCGGCCACGCCCCATAGCAGCGCGCCCAGGCGGCCGATGCGGGTGGTGCCGAAGCGGTCCAGAATCACGCCGGTGGGAATCTGCAGCAGCGCGTAGCTCCAGAAGAAGGCGCTGAACAACAGGCCCAGCTCGCCGTTGCTGAGGCTGAACTCCTGCTGCAACTGCGGCGCGGCCACCGACAGGCTGATGCGGTCGAAGTAATTGACCAGGATGCCTATGCCCAAGAGCCAGCCTATGCGCCAGCGGCGGGCGGGAACCTTGAATTGTTGCGGGGACGGGGCGTTCATTGTTGTTCTCCTCTTTGATACTGCCTTTGCGTTGAAACGGTTGGGTTCAGTCCAGCTCCGCCAGGATGCGCCGCAGCAGCGCATCTGGCGGCAGGGCGACGTCGCAGGGAATCGCGGCTTCGTCGGCGCCGGGGGCCTCCAGATCGCGGAACTGGCTGTCCAGCAAGCTTTCCGGCATGAAGTGGCCGCTGCGCTCGCGCATGCGCTCGGCGATCAGCGCCTTGTCGCCGAACAAATGGACGAAGCGCAGGCCAGGATCGCCGCCGCGCAGCACGTCGCGGTAGCGGCGCTTCAGGGCGGAGCAGGCCAGCACCATGGGTTCGCCGCTCTCGCGGCCCTGGCGCAGCTTGCCTGCCAGATTGGCCAGCCAGCTGGCGCGGTCGTCGTCGTCCAGCGGTATGCCGGCGCGCATCCGCGCGATGTTCTCAGGGGGATGGAAGCTGTCGCCTTCGATGAAGCTGGCGCCGATCGCCTCGGCCAGCAGGCGGCCCACGCTGCTTTTGCCGCAGCCGGCCACGCCCATCACCACGATATTGCCATTTTTCATGTTAGCGCTAACATTTTGTGTTGAAGGATAGCCGGAACAAGCCCGGCTGGATGACACTGATGTTAGCGCTAACAAAAAGTTCACAACAAGCAGTTGGATCAAGTTTTGCGTTTTGTCCGCGCGGCGCTGTAGTGGGATAGCAACATCGCGGCCTGAGGCGGAAAGCCTCGCGGGCGCGGGATTTCAGCTGCTGCAGCGCAGCATCAGCTGGAAGCCCAGGTCGGCGCGGCGCGATTCCGGCTCCTCGCCGTCGATCAGCTTCAGCAAGGCCTGGGCGGCATGGACGCCGATGTCGCGGCGCGGCGTGGCCACCGTGGTCAGCGTGGGCGTGCACCAGGCCGACGGCTGCAGGTCGTTGAAGCCTGCGATGGCGAGCCTCTCCGGCACATCCAGCCCCAGCTGCTGGCTGCGCGACAGCGCGCCGATCGCCAGGTCGTCGTTGCAGCAGAACAGCGCGTCGCAGTCCGGACGCTGCGCCAGCGCCGCGTCCAGCATGTCGGCGCCCATCTGCATGCTGGAGGGCTGAGGGTCCAGCCATTCCAGTCCGGCGTCGTGGCAACCGGCCGCGTCCAGCGCCGCGCGGTAGCCTTCCAGGCGTTTCATCACCCGTTCGTCCAGCTGGGCGCCGAGAAAGCCGATGCGGCGCTTGCCGCGCGACAGCAGGTGGCGGGTGATGGCGGCACCGGCCTCCTCCTGCGAAAAGCCGACGCAACAGCGGCCGTCGTCGGCGAGATCCATCATGTAGACCGCCGGCAGCGCGTGTTGGCAAAGAATGCGCTCGAATGGCTCGGCGTGGCTGAGGCCGGTGATCAGCACGCCGTCGGGCCGGTGCTGCAGATAGGCGCGCAGCAGCTGCAGTTCCTGGCCGGCGTCGTAATGGCTGTTGCCGATCAGCATCTGGTAGCCGGCGGCGTCCAGCACCGTTTCGATGCCGGCCAGCGTCTCCAGGAACACGGTGTTGGCCAGCGAGGGGATCAGCACCAGCACCGTCCTCGATCTCGCCGAGGCCAGCGTGCTGGCGGAGCGGCTGGGCACATAGGCCAGCGCGTCGACCGCCTGCATCACTTTTTCGCGCAGCGCTTCGGAAACCTGCTGCGGTTGATTCAGCACCCGGGACACGGTGATGGCGCTGACGCCGGCCGCCTTGGCCACGTCGTGCATGGTGACGCCGCTGCCGGAGCGGACGCGCGGTTTTCTGGGCATGGGTTTCTCGAAATGGATTGGCAATACTGTTGTCATTGTATCGCGGCGGGAGCGCTTGCCGAGCGATGACGCCTGCTTGTAATGTGGTGATTTTTCCCGGGAGCCCATCATGTACCAGCCCAGCCATTTCGTCGAGGCCGATCCAGCCGTTTTGTTGAGCCTGATTCGCGCCCGGCCGCTGGCCACCGTGGCGATCAACGGCGAGGACGGCCCGCTGGCCAACCACCTGCCGCTGCTGGCGGTGGAGGAGGGCGGCGCGTTGAGGCTGAGAGGCCATGTGGCGCGGGCCAATCCCTTGTGGCGGCTGCTGGAGGCGGAGCCGCAAGCGCTGGCTGTGTTCCAGGGCGACGACGCCTACATCACCCCGTCGTGGTACCCGGCCAAGGCCGAGCACGGCAAGGTGGTGCCCACCTGGAACTATATGGTGGCGCACGCCAGGGGGCGGCTGCGGGCGGTGGACGATCCACAATGGCTGCGGCGACTGCTGGAAGAATTGACCGCCCGGCGCGAGGCGGCTTTCCCCTTGCCCTGGCAAGTGGCCGACGCGCCGGCCGACTATCTGGACAAGATGCTGCGGGCCATCGTCGGCATCGAGCTGACGGTGAGCCGGCTGGACGGCAAGTACAAGCTCAGCCAGAACCAGGACGAAGCGACCCGGCTGAGCGTGCGCGCGGGCCTGGCGGGCAGCGGCGATGAGCGCGCCAGGGCGCTGGCCGGCGAGATGCCCAGCTAAGCGGAGTCTCGATCGCGCGCGGCCTGCGCCGGCGCGCTGCGAGATAGCGCCTGCGGCCTTAGTGGCGGAAGCGGGCGAGCAGTTCGGCCAGTTCCGGCGGCGCGGCCTCGCCGTCCTGCCTAAGCCGCAGCAGGAAGCTATCCAAGAAGCCGGATAGCAGCGCGGACGAGGTGACGGTGGCGCCGATGCGGGCATGGTCCCATTCCACCACCACGCCTTGCAGGTAGGCGGTCAGACGATTGCTGTCCTGCTGGAACGAGTGGTACAGGCTGATGGCCGGCGCGCCGCCCAACTGGTAAAAGGCCTGCAGCGTCGACTTGTCCAGCCGGCAGCGGCTGAGGATGTCGCGGCTGTCGAATTCCACGAACAAGGGCTGAACCACCTGGTTGCGGCGGGTATTGCTGCTGTATGGCCGGGATACCACGCCTATGGCCGAGCTGAGCTGGCCGGCGGGGCGGCCGTTGCTGACTGGATAGCCCAGCAACAGGGTGAAGGCGCTGGCCATCGGATCGGGCAGGGTGCCGTAATCCAGCTCGAAACAGTTCTCCACCGGGTGGCGCGCCAGCCAGTCGGCCGGCAGGTGTATCGCAGCCAGGTCCAGGTGCTGCGGACTGGCGCAACGCAGCTGCAGCAGCGGCCATTGCCGCGAGCCATTGCTGGCCACCACGTTCTGGCCGTGATTGACGCAGGCGGCGGACAGCACGGCTTCGGATGTGACGATGAACTTTTCGCCCCGGTAGCTCAGCAGCAGGCCGCTGCCAAAGCAGGGGCCGGTGCGGCCGGCGCTTTTTTTCGGATGAAAGGCCACTACCATCGGACTCAGAAACTGGTAGATATGCTCCAGACACTGCAGGGGATCATCCAGATCGAACAGAAACTCCATCCCCGGTTCCTCTCGCGACAACGGTTCTTCGCTCAGCATAGTTCAGGCTAGGATGATTTGAATGCCTGTTTGTCTTCCCGCCGCGGCAGGGGGCAAGGCGAATGCTATACCTGTAAGGAACGAATCCAAACGAAACGGATGGCATGCCGTCCGTTTCGGCGTAAGTTCGACAAGACTCCGCCGGCAACGCGGCGCGGAGGACGACAGACCCGGCCGGCGCCGGGCTCAGGGGGCTCTCTATGGCAAGCAACGCGCGGACCAGATTCATTCTGCTGGCGGTGCCCTGTTACGCGCTGTTCGCGCTGGCCTGGATCTTTTTCTCCGACCAATTGCTGGCCGGACTGGATATTTCCCGAGTGGTTTCCCTTTCCATAGCCAAGGGCATTTTCTTCGTTCTGGTGACCTCGGTTCTGCTGTTGATGGCATTGCGGGCGGTGCCGTCCGGCGATAACGGCATGCAACTGTTTTGGCTGGGTAGTCTGGCCAATGGCGTGCGGTCGGAGCGTTGGACCAACTGGCTTGCCTACCCGGTGGTGCTGGCGTTGCTGGGCGGCGCGCTGGCGTTGCGGCAGTTCCTGATGGGGCCGGATTTGAGCGATCATCCGATGTTGATCCTGTTCATGCTTCCCATCATCCTAGGGGCTTGCATGGGGGGACTTGGCCCCGGCTTGCTGGCCACCGTGCTGGCGGTGCTGGCCGTCGACCTAGTGGCCGAGCCCCATCTGCATGCCGCGCAAACACCATGGCACAGCAAGCTGCAGCTGTTGTTTCTGACCTTGAATGGCTTGGCGGTGAGCCTGCTCAGCGAACTGCTGCGCTTGGCGCTGGAGCGCGGCGTCATGCACCGGGCGCTGCTGGACGCCGTGGTGACCAGCACCTCCGACGCGGTGTTCGTCAAGGACGTGCAGGGGCGCTACCTGCTGGTCAATCACGCGGCGCTGGCCTTCGTCGGCAAGTCCAACCGCGAGGTGATAGGCAAGGACGATTGGGAGCTGTTCGACGAGGAAACCGCGAAGGAGTTGATCGTTCAGGATCGGCTGATCATGCAAAGCGGCCGGGTGCAGACCCACGAGGAGTGCCTGGTGCTGCAAAATGGCGAGCGGATGGTGTTTCTGGTGACCAAGGGGCCGGTCTACAACAGCGCGGGGCAACTGGGTGGATTATTCGGCATCTCGCGCGATGTCACCCGGCAAAAGCAGGCCGAACAGCTATTGCGCGACAGCGAATCCATGTTGCAGCAGGCGCAGCAGCTGGCCGGCATAGGCAGCTGGAGCTGGAATTTGGCTGAAGACCGGCATTACTGGTCGCCTGAGGCCTATCGCCTGTTCGGCCTGGCCGAACGTTTCGGGCCGCCCGGCTATCCGGCGATGCGGCGATTTTTCAGCGACGAGGGCTGGGAGCAGCTGTCGGAGGCGATAGAACGCTGCAAGCTGGTGGGCATGGGCTACGAGTGCGATGTGGAATTGCTGCGCGCGGATGGCGAAAGCCGCTGGCTGACGATGCGGGGAGAGGCGCGGCGCGGCGAGGAGGGCGTCATCACCGGGCTTTACGGCACCATGCAGGACATCACCGAGCGCAAGCAGATGGCCATGCAGGTCAAGGCCAGCGAATCCCGGCTGCAATTGGTGGCCGAGGCTACCAGCGATGGATTCTGGGATTGGGATTTGCGCAGCGGCAAGGTGTACCGCTCGCCCCGTTACTACGAGGTGACCGGCGCCCAGCCGGAGGAGGACAGCGGAGACTTCCGTTTCTTTCGCCGGATGGTGCATCCGGCCGACCTGCCTTATGTGTTGCAGGCGATAGAGGCGCATCGCCGAGGCAAGAGCCCGAAGATAGAAATCGATTTCCGGCTGGCCAAGCAGGACGAGGGCGTGCGCTGGCTTCAGGTGCGGGGCCGCGCGGTGGAGTGGGACGAGCGCGGCGGCGCGGTGAGATTGGTCGGCAATCTGTCCGACATCACCGAGCGCAAGCGCGCCGACGAAGATCTCCGGCTGGTGCTGAACGAAGCCGGCGACGCGATCTGGGTCACCGACGTGGATGGCTACTTCATCTTCGCCAACCCCGCCGCCTGCCGCCTGACCGGGCATAGCCTGGACGAGTTGCGCGAAATGCACATCCACGACTTGGTGGCCCCGGAGTTCCTGGGTCTTTTGGCCGAGCATCTGGCCAAGATCAATAACGGCCCCTTCCTGCGCTCCGAATGGAAGCTGAGGCTGAAGAAGGGCGGCGGGGTCAACGTGGATCTGACCTCAGGCAGGATGAAAGACGGCCGTTACATCGCCTTCGGCCGCGACCTGACCGAGCAGCATCGCGCCGAGCAGGAACTGCGCGACCGCGAGCGCCAGCTGGCGCGGGTGATCGCCGGCTCCGACCAGGGCTTCTGGGACTGGAACCTGAAAACCAACCGCTTCCAGATCAGTCCGCGTTGGGAAAGCATGCTGGGCTATGGCCCCGGCGAGATGCACATCACCGCGGACAACTGGTACGAGCATCTGCACCCGGACGACGTGGCCCAAACCCGGGATTCCATCCAGCGCAATCTGCGCGGCGAATTGAGCAGCCATGAGGTGGAAGTGCGTTGCCGGACCCGCGGCGGCGATTGGCGCTGGATACTGTCGCGCGGCCGGGTGGTGGAGCGGGATGACAATGGCGAGCCGCTGATGATGTCCGGCACCCACACCGACATCACCGAGCGCAAGGTGTTCGAGCAGGCGCAGAAGGAAGCCGCCGCGGTGTTCGACAGCAGCTATGAAGGCATCCTGATGGTGAACCCGGACGGCGTGATCACCAAGGTCAACAACGCCTTCTCCCGCATCACCGGCTACAACGCCGAGGAGGCGATCGGGCAGAGGCCCAGCCTGCTGTCTTCCGGCAAGCAGCCTACCAGTTTCTACGAGGAATTGTGGAGCTCGGTCAAGGGGCACGATTTCTGGCGCGGCGAACTGTGGAACCGCCGCAAGAGCGGCGAGCTCTACGCCGAACTGCTGTCGATTTCCGTGGTGCGCGACGAACAAGGGCAGGTGCAGCACTATATCGGCATTTTCTCCGACATCACCCAGCTCAAGCAGCATGAGGCCGAACTGGATCGCGTCGCGCACTATGATCCCTTGACCGGCGTGCCCAACCGCCGTTTGCTGTCCGACCGGCTGCGGCAGGCCATCGTACGGGCCAACCGCAGCGGCAAGTCCTGCGCGGTTTGCTTTCTGGATTTGGACGGCTTCAAGGCGGTCAACGACAAGTACGGCCATGCGGCGGGGGACCAACTGCTGATGACGGTGAGCAACAATCTCAAGGCCATCTTGCGCGGCGACGACACGCTGGCGCGGCTGGGCGGCGACGAGTTCGTGGTGCTGCTGTCGGAAGTGGCATCGCCCGAGGAATGCATGCTGGTGCTGGACCGGGTGCTGGTGACGGTGTCGAGGCCAATGCTGTTGGGAGACGCGGATGTCGGCGTCACCGCCAGCATAGGCGTCAGCCTGTACCCGCAGGACAATGTCGATCCGGATACGCTGCTGCGCCATGCAGATCAGGCGATGTATCTGGCCAAGAATGCCGGCAAGAACCGTTACCAGCTGTTCGATCCGGAAAACGACCGCAAGGCGCAGGAGCACCGCCAGTTCCTGGAGCTGCTGCGCCAGGCGCTGGTCCGCGAGGAGTTCACGCTGTTCTACCAGCCGGTGGTGGATTTGCAGAGCGGCGAGATCATCGGCGTGGAGGCGCTGATCCGTTGGCGCCACCCCAGGCGCGGGCTGTTGGCGCCGGCGGAATTCCTGCCCCACCTGTCCGGCAATGAACTGGAGGCCGCCTTCGGCCTGTGGGTGCTGGATGCCGCTCTCAGCCAGGTTTCACGGTGGGCGGAGGCCGGCTTCCACGTCAAGATCAGCACCAATGTCAGCACCAATTACCTGCTGCGCGCCGATTTCAGCCAGCAATTGTCCACCGTGCTGGGGCGCTATCCCAACGTCCCGCCCTGGCATCTGGAGCTGGAAATCGTGGAGAGCGGGGCCGGCGACGTCGAGCAAACCATACGGGTGTTGCAGCGCTGCCGCGAACTGGGCGTGCATTTCGCGCTGGACGATTTCGGCACCGGCCACGCGTCGCTGACCCACCTGCGCCGCCTGCCGGTGGATGCGCTGAAGATAGACAATAGTTTCGTGCACGACATGATAGACAGTCTGGACGACAGGCGAATCGTCGAGGGCGTGATCGAGCTGGCTTCCATTTTCGCCCGCAAGGCGATCGCCGAAGGCGTGGAGACGATGGAGCACGCCGCGCTGCTGCGCCGGCTTGGCTGCCGCTACGCCCAGGGTTTCGGCATCGCCCGGCCGATGGAGGCCGACAAGGTGATGGACTGGTGCCGCCGGTGGGAGCAGGACGAGACTTGGCAGCAATTGGCGGACGAAGCCTCCTGATCCTGTTTACCATCGTCATCTGTTTGGCTGTCGCTGCCGCCGTTTTCTGCTAGATTGCCGTTTTCAGACACATCGGGCCCGCCGCGAGGCGGGCCTTGTCATGGGAGGCTTCTGGCATGCATGAGCGCGCCAGCGCAGGGCATCCGGTTGAAATAAGGCTCGCCGCCGGCGCGGATGCCGACGCGCTGGCGGCCCTGTATCGCCAGTTGACCGGCGACGCGCGAACGCGAGTGTTGCGGGAGCGGCTGGATGCCTTGGCGGGCGGCGAACGGGCGCAGGTGCTGGTGTGCGAGTGCGGCGGCGAGCTGGCCGGCACCGCCTGGCTCGGTTTTTGCGATGACATCATGTACGGGGAGCAGCCATTCGCCGTGCTGGAGAACCTGGTGGTCGACGCGCGCTGGCGCGGCCGCGGCTTGGGCGCGATGCTGCTGCGGGAGGCCGAGCGGCGCAGTCTGGCGCGCGATTGCTCCAAGATCATGCTGCTCAGCTCGCTTGGCCGGGAGGACGCGCACCGCTTATTTCTGCGCGCCGGCTTCCGCGGCGACGCCAAGAGGGGATTCGTCAAGTACCGCGGCCAGATGGCGGAATGGATCCGGCCGAGTTGAGAACAATAGCCAAGGAAACAGGATGCGTTTGCAAGAAAGAACAAGACCAGACATCGATGGAGCGGCGAACAGGGTGTCGATCAGACTGGAGCGTCCGGACCAACCTGAGGTGATAGCTTTGATTGATGAGCTGGACGCCTACCAGAAACCCCTGTATCCGCCAGAATGCCATTATGGGGTGGATGTGTCGGCGCTGTTGAAGCCGGATGTGGCCTTCGCCGTGATTCGAGGAGAGGAAGGCGCGGTGCTGGGATGCGGCGCGGTATGGTGCGGAGCGGAGTTCGGCGAGCTCAAGCGGGTATTCGTCAAGCCGGAATGCCGGGGCAAGGGAGCGGCGCGGGCCGTGCTGTCATTCCTGGAGGAGCAGGCGCGCGCCAGGGGCTGCGCGGTGGTGATGCTGGAGACGGGCATCCATCAGCATGAGGCGATCGCTTTGTATCGGCGCGCCGGCTACGATTTCTGCCCGCCTTTCGGCGATTACCGGGAAGACCCGCACAGCCTGTTCATGCGCAAGCCGCTGTGAGTCACGGGGCCTTGCCCAGATGGGCGGCCAGTTGGCGAGCGCTCTGGCGGCACCATTCGTCTATCAGCGGCTTGATCAGGTCCAGCGTCATCGGCTGTTCCTTGGTCTTGTTCTTTTCGTTCTGGCGCAGGTTGACGGTGCCGGCCAGCAGGCCGCCGTCCTGGGCATCCTCCAGTTGCGCCATGCTCGCGATCTTCAGCAAGTAGGGCTCTTTGCCCGTGGCCAGGCGGGCCAGATTGAACACAGCCTTGACCGGCAGCAGATCAATGGCGTTGACGCCGGGTCTGTCCTGGCTCACGCCGGTGACGGCCACCCGCAACCGGGCGACGCCCGTCGCCGGCTGCAGCGCTTCCTCTACGCCGGCGGCTTTCAGTTCCGCCTGCATCCGATCATGGAAGTAGCCGACGATCGCGTTTTCGTCTCCTGCCTGCAGCAATTCCCAGCTGCCGTCATCCGCCTGGCGCAGAAAGAGCAAGGGTTCCAGCAACACCGAATGATAAGCCTTCAGATCCACGCCGGGTTTCTGGTACACGCGCTGGCCGGGCACCATCTTGCCGGGCTGGAAGGCGTCCAGCGGCACGGTGAACAGATTGTCGGCGCTGTCGGCCAAGGCCGGCAGGCTGAATCCCAGGGCACAGCATAGTGTCAGTGCGGACAGTCTCATTATCGTTTCCTTTGTTTTGGCTTCAGTACGGTGACATGCCGCAGACAGGATAGTTCGAAGCGGAGAGCTTGTCGCGCGGGAACAGCCAGGGCCGCTTAGAGCCGCTAACAAAACCTCGTAGAGAACCTGAGCCAAGGCGCGCCGACGCAGGCAGTACTAGTCGTACGACAAGGAGGCGCGACGCGGGATCAGGGGTTTTGTTAGCGGGTCTTAACGGGCGAAGTAGGCGTACAGCGCCAACATCAGGATGCAGGCCGCCACCATCAGATTGAGCAGGATTTCCTCCTGCAGCGGTTCGAAATGCAGTTTGTCATGTGCGCTCAGACGGGAGCCGTTGAGCTTGCGCAGCCAGTATTGCAGCAGATTGCGGGGACTGAGGCCGTCCGCGTCGGCATTACCGGGTTTCATGATCGAACGCCTTTTTGTTTGAGAGTGAACGCCGTTGCATTTTACGCCGCTTTTATATGCAGGCAACATCTTTTGATGAATATTTTTCTTTCGTAAATGAATATCCAAATTGAAATAATGCTTTTGTCATTAATTGGTTGGGGGAGGCGGCGCTGTGGAGGACGGCGGCTGGGCTACACTGACGAAAGTGGCCCGAGCGGAGGCCCGGAGCGCGCGGATGCGTTGCCGGATCGCCGCCGCGCAGGCCGGGAGAGGCGATGAAACCGCGGCTTGTTTGGCTGGTTCTGGCCGCCGCTGCCGCAACTGCGGCCGCGGGGCCTGTGTTGTTCCATTCCTACACGCTCGCGGTGGAGCCGTGGGGCGTGGCCGACAGCGACCGGGGCGTAGGACCGGATTTCGTCCGTTTCCTGGCGGCGCAGACCGGCGTGCTGATCAAGGCCGAGGTCAGACCCTATCTGCGGGTGATAGACGGCATGCGCAGCGGAGCCAACGCGATCAATCTGGGCATCCCCACCGAGGAGAGAGAGCGTTACGGCATCCCCATCTGCGAAGTGGCGACGCTCAAGGTATCGCTGGTCTATCTGAAGGAGCCGGGGCGCGCGCATCCATCGGCGCGCAGCTTCGCCGGCCTCGCTGTCGGGGAGCTTAGAGGCAGCCACACGCTGGATGCGTTCGACCGCGCGGTGCCGCATGCCAGAGTGCTGCTCGGCGATATGGATCAAGGCGCGAAGATGCTGGCGGCGGGCAGGCTGGACGCCACCGTTTGCGTGCGGCCCGGCTGCGGCAATGTGCTGGATGAGGCGGGCCTGGCCGGAAAGGCTTTGGGAGAATGGCAGCTGGACGTCCAGCCGCTGAGGATTTACGTCTCGAAGTCCAGCGCGCTGGCGCGCGACGCGGATGCGATGGGCAGGTTGAAGCAGGCTTGCGAATCATTGGAAGGCCAGCAGGAGATGCGCCGCCTGCTGGCCCCCTATCATTAGACGCGGCGGGGGCGGGCAAGCCGTCCCCGCCGGGCGTCCATTTCAGACCGACATCGACATCAACAGGCTGCTGATGTCGTTGCTGCCGGCATTCGCCTGATACAGGCTCAATGCGGCCTGCAATTGCTGGGCGCTGGTCGAGTTGGCGGAGCCTGTGGTCCCAGAGGATTGGGCTTGGCTGCCGTTGGCGGCATTCAGCAGGCTTTGCAGGCCGCTGTCGTTTTGTTGCTCGCCGCCGCCATGATGGTGGTGATGGCGGTGCTGTCCGCTGGCTTGCTGGGTGCCGTCGGCCTGCAGGCCTTGCTGCAGTTGCTGGAAATCCTGCTGCGCCTGGCTGAGATTGCCGGACTGCAGGTCCTGGCCCAGCGTGTTCAGCAAGGAGGAGATGGAGCTCCCGGCGCTGCTTGCGCCGCTGCTGGTTTGGCTGCCGTTCGCCGCGGCGAACGGATCGCTCGAGCTGGAAGGCGAGGTGGAGGACGCCGCGCTGATGGCGTTGTTCAGCGCGGAACTGAAGTCGCCGCCGCTGTTGCCGCTATTGCCGTTGTTCGAGCCGTTCAACTGCTGCAGCGCGGCTAGCGCCTGCTGCGCGCCGGTGATGTCGCCCTGCTGGACCGACTGGGTCAGATTGCTGAAGTCTTGCCGGCGTTGCTGGCGCTGCGTCTGCATCTGCTGCCAATAGGCGTTCGAAGTATTGGTGCTGCTGACGGACATGGTGCTTCTCCTTGAAAACGATGTTGCCGGGCAGCGCTTCACGGATCCGCTGCTGTCCTTGGCGGCAGCCGGTCGGAGCGTGGACTCCCGTCCGGCCGGCAATTGTTGCCGCCTTGCCGTTCAATGTTTGCCGTTGTCGCCGCGGAAATCGCTGTTTTTCTGATTTTCCAATCGAAAACAATGGCTTGGCGTGGATTGGCTCAGCAATAGGCGTGCCAGATTGCCGTCGTCGAGCGGGGGAGATGTTTACAGATGTTGCGCCATGGGCGCCGCTGGAAAAACTCGCGGAGGATCCGAGCGCCGTCGTACTGATTTGGTTCTGGCTTGGTCGGCGGTTCTCAGCCGAAGCCGCGCTTGCGCAGGGCCTGGTACAGCATCGCGGCGCTCAGCGCGTCGTTGAGCGCGTCGTGGCGCGGCAAGGCCGGCACGCCCAGCTCACGGTGCAGCGCGTCCAGGCTGATGTCGATGTGGGAATCCGGACGCTGGCGGAAGCGGTAGTCGTAATAGCGGGCGGAGAGTTCGATCTGCCGCTGCGGCAGGCCGATGCCCAGCCAGGGCTTCACGTATTTGTTGAGCACGGCGACGTCGTACTCCAGGTAGTAACCCAGCAGCGGCCGCCCGCCGATGAAGGCCAGCAGCCTGAGAATCGCCTCGCGCGGAGGCAAGGCGTCGGCCAGGTCGCGGCGGCGCAGGCCGTGCACGGCGATGTTGCCGGCGCTGGGTATGCCCTCCGGCCTGACCAGCAGGTACAGCGCCTCGCTGTGCAGAATGCGGTTGCCGCGCAGCTTGACCGCGCCTATCGACAGCAGCTCGGCCTCGGCCGCGTTCAAGCTGGTGGTCTCGCAGTCCAGGCTGACCATTTCGCCCGCAGGCTCGTCGAAAAGTCCGCTCCAGGCCGGATCGCGCAGCCGCGCGCGTTGCCAGCGCCGCCGCAGCCGCTCCAGCATCAGAAGCTACCCAGCCGGTAATGGTGGCGCAGTTGGGTCTTGAATCGCTTCGCCACCGCCAGCGCGTCCTTGAGCAGATCGCGCTCCAGCGTGGACAGGGCTTCCGGCTCGATCAGATTGTCGGGGCTCTCGCCGGCGTTCAGCCGCCGCAGGCCGCGTTCAAGCCGCAGCTGGGACAGGAAGGCCAGCGCCTCGAGGATGTCGTCGGCGAGCCCGGCTTCCAGCTTGCCCGCCGCCGCCAGCAAGCTGGCGCGCTCCGCGCTGGAGGCGGCGTCGATGCCGTTTTCCAGCGCCAGCGCGCGCAGGCCGTGGACCAGGGGAAAGATGCCGCCCTTTTTCAGGTCCAGCAGCTCGCGGCCGCCGCTTTCCCGCGTGCGCAGCCGCGAGAAAGGGCCGAGCGGGGTGTCGAATTGGTCGATGGCGCGGGCGAAGCGGGAAAAGAAGCCGGCGTCGTCCTGCAGCCGCGCGCGCAGGTAGCCGCGGCAATCCGCCAGCAAAGCCTCGTCGCCGCATACGGATTCGGCGTCGCAGAAAATAGCCAGTTGCAGCATGCTGTCGCCGTCGGGGCGGGTCAGCCAATGGTGGATGCGGTCGCGCATGTCGCTGAGGGACAGGCGCCAATGCGGATTGCTGACCATCACGCCGCCGGGACAGGGCGGGTAGCCGAAGCGGGCGAGCGCGGCGGAGAACGCCTCGCAGCAGGCAGCGGCTTCCGGAAAGTCTTCTCCATTCGGCAGCAGCAGCGCGTTGTCCTGATCGGTCTTCAGTATCTGCTCGCCGCGACCTTCCGATCCCATCACCAGCAAACAGCTGCTTTCCGCCAGCCTCGCCGGCGCGATCATGCGCCAGGCGCGAGCGAACAGCCGGGCGTTCAGCGCCTGCACCAGCCGGCCCAATTGGGGAGGGCGCACGCCATGGCCGGACAGGATGCGGATCAGCCGGTCGATCTGTCCGGCTATGTCGGCCAGCTCATCCAGATCGGCGGCGCGGTCCAGCCGCTGGGCGATCAGGTGGGAATGATTGGAGAAATAGGACAGCACGTCCACCTGGGCCAGGATGCCGACCGCCTGGCCGTTTTCGGTCACCACCAGCCGGCGCAGATTACGTTGCGTCATCAGCAGCAGGGCGTTGAACAGGAAGTCGTCCCTGTCTATGCATAACAGCTGGTAACTGCTGTGGCGGCCCACCGGCTCTCCGCTGTCCACGCCTTCCAAAATGACGTCGCGGCAGTCGGTGGTGGTGAAGATGCCCAGCCTTTCGCCGTCGCGGACCAGCACCGATTTGCTGCGCTGCTCCTTCATCGCGCGCGCGGCGTCGCGGATGCTGGCGGCGGCGTCGACGAAAACCGGCTGGCGGCAGCCGGCGTCGCGCACGGTGGCGGATAACAGGGTCTGGAGTTCGCGGCTGCCGGCGCGCTGGGCGAGCAGGCCCATTTTTTCCGCGACGCTGGCGTAGAAATAGGCGCCGAAGCGCGGGTTGCTGTCGGTCAGCGCCAGCACCGCGTCGCGAGGCAGGGCCAGCAGCAGCGTTTCCTCCTCGGCGACGAAGCGGTTGGCCGCGCGGCCGGCCACCAGCGAGCGGGCGTCGAATACATCGTGGATGCGGTAGCGGCCCAGCGTTTCGTCGCCGGCAAGCTCGGCCGCCACGCCCTTGATCACCATGTACAGCGCGTCCATCGGCTGGTCCGGGCCGACGATCTGGGCGTCGTCGGGAAAATAGACGATGTCGGAGCGGGCTTCCAGCGCGTCGCGTTCCGCGGGCGCGAGGGTGTCGAACGGCGGGTGATTGAGATCGAAGCGGCTCATGGCGTGTCCGTGCTGCGGGTGGTTCCCTTCAGCATAACGCCTATCGCCGCTCCGGTGTCAGCCGGCCGGTTTGTGGATCAGGCGCGGCGCCCCGTCGCGGAACAGGATCAGCTCGCCGGGCGACAGCGGGGTCCAGCGCTCGTTGTCGGTCAGCGGCTGGGTGGCGATCATCGCCACCTGGTCGCGCGGGGTGGTGACGGTGGCGAAGTCCACGCTGACGTCGTCGTCCACCAGATGGGCGGTGTTGAACGGCGCGCGGCGGATGATGTAATGCAGATGGGTGGAGCAGTGGACGAACAGCGACTGGCCGTTGCTCAGCATGAAGTTGAACACGCCGCTGGCGCTGATCTCCGCGGCCAGCCTCGCCACTTCCTCGAACAGCGCGCCCTCCTCTGGAGGCTCCGCCCATTTGACGCGCAGCTTTTCCATCAAATGGCAGAACGCGCGCTCGGAATCGGTGGTGCCCACCGGACGGTAGTGCTCGCCGGGGCCGGGGTTGAAGCTTTCCAGGTTGCCGTTATGGGCGAAGATCCAGTACTGGCCCCACATCTCGCGCATGAAGGGATGGGTGTTGGCCAGGTTGATCTCGCCCTGGGTGGCTTTGCGGATGTGGGCGATGACGTTTTCGGATTTGATCGGGTAGCGGCGCACCAGATCGGCCACCGGCGACTCCACCGACGGTTTGTCGTCGAGGAAGACGCGGCAGCCCTTGTTTTCGAAGAAGGCGATGCCCCAGCCGTCGGCATGGTGGTCGGTGAGGCCTCCGCGGCGGTGGAAGCCTTCGAAGGAAAACAGGATATCGGTCGGGGTATTGCAATTCATGCCCAGCAGCTGGCACATCGGCTTGATTCCACTTCTTGAAACGGTTTGCGCGGCTCCGGCCTGGCTGCCGGGATGGTCTTGTAGCTGAGCTTAGGCGATCTTGCGGCCGCAGGCAATCGCCCTGCGATAGCCGATAGCAAAAGTTATGCAGGCATGACTGATCGATATAAGCGTCGAAGTCGAGGGTAGCTGCGGAATTCTGCGTCAGTAACGCAGGGCGTGGCTTGCAATGCCTGGCCGCGGATCGTCTTTCAAGCGGTGCGCCCGGCCAGCGCCGACGGAATGTCCCATGGCGGCAGCGGCCCTCCCAGGCGGTCCACCAGGAAGTCCAGCAGGCTGCGCAGCGCCAGCGGCAGCAGCCGCCGCGATGGATAGAGCGCGTGTATGCCTAGGACGGTCGGCTGCCATTCCGGCAACAGCGCCACCAGCTCGCCGCGGCTGACGTGGTGCGCGGCCAGGTAGCTGGGCTGCATCGCGATGCCGGCGCCGGCCACCGCCGCGCTCAATAGCGCGCTGGCCTCGTTGCCGCTGATATTGCCGGAGACCCGCACCTTTTGTTCTTCGCCGCCGCGTTTCAGTTTCCACTCGCTGCGGCCGAAGTTGCTGTAGCTGAGGCAGCGGTGCCGCTCCAGGTCTTCCGGACTCTGCGGCGCGCCGTGCCGCGCCAGGTAGGACGGCGCGGCCACCAGCAAGGAGCGGCAGTCGCACAGCCGCCTTCCCACCAGGCCGGGATCCGGCTCGTTGGTAATGCGGATGGCGAGGTCTATTCTTTCTTCAATCAGGTTGACGGCGCGATCGCCCAGCTGCAGGTCCACCCGCAGCTGGGGATGGCGCTCGCCGAACTCCGCCACCGCGCCGCCCAGCACCGCCAGTCCGAACGAGGTGCTGGCCGCCACGCGGAGCAGGCCGCGCACCTGGCCGTCGCGCTGGCCGGCATCCGCCCGAACTTCGTCGGCCAGCTCCAGCATCTGCCGGCAGCGGGCGAGGCAGGCGAGGCCGGCGTCGGTGAGGGTGACCTTGCGGGTGGAGCGCTGCAGCAGGCGGACGCCCAGCCATTGCTCCAGCTCCTCGACATAGCGGGTGACCATCGGACGGGACATGTCCAGCTTGTCGCCGGCGGCGGTGAAGCTGCCCAGCTGGGCGACTTCGGCGAAGACTTGCATGGCGGTGAGTCGGTCCATTTATTTGCACGATTTAAGAAACAATAATGTGCAGTTTAGCTGATTTATTGGATCGATTCTTGCGCTTATAGTGTGCGCATCATCACTGAAACGCAGTGCAACCCGCCGGCGGGCGCCGGCATTAGACCAAGGAGTCACCTTATGATCCGCCAAACCCTGATCGCCGCCGCTCTCGCCGCCGCCGGTTTCGCCCATGCGGGCGACCTGAAATTGTCGGTGTACAACGCCGACGGCAACAGCTTCAATGTTTCTTCCGTGCTGGTCACCGGCGACAAGGACGCCGTGCTGATCGACACCGGCTTCACCCGCGCCGACGCCTACCGCATCGCCGCCAAGGTGCTGGACAGCGGCAAGAACCTGAAGACCATCTACGTGAGCCAGGCCGATCCGGACTACTACTTCGGCGCTTCGGTGCTGAAGCAGATATTCCCCAAGGCCGAGCTGGTGGCCGCGCCGGAAGTGCTGGCCCACATCAAGGGCAATGTGAAGGGCAAGGTAGCGTTCTGGGGTCCGAAGATGGGCGCCAACGCGCCGCAGGCCAAGCCGCTGCTGCCGACCGCGCTGAAAACTGACAAGATCATGCTGGAAGGCAAGGCGCTGGAGCTGCGCGACACCAAGGGCGTGATGGCGCACCGCGGCTATATGTGGATTCCGTCCATCCGCGCCATCGTCGGCAACGTGGGCATCTACTCCGGCATGCATGTCTGGACCGCCGACACCCAGAACGACGCCGAACGCAAGGGCTGGTACAAGCAGCTGGACGACATGGAAGCGCTGAAGCCGGAAGTGGTGGTGCCGGGCCACATGATCGCCGGCGACAAGATGGACGTGTCCGCCATCCGCTACACCCGCGACTATCTGAAGACCTTCGAAGCCAAGAACGCCGAAACCCGCAACAGCGGCGAGCTGATCGAGGCGATGAAGCAGGCCTATCCGAAGGCGGCCGAAGTCTCCACGCTGGAGCTGGGCGCCAAGGTGCGCAAGGGCGAGATGAAGTGGTGATCAGCATGAAACTGCATTACTTCTACGACCCGCTGTGCGGCTGGTGCTACGGCGCCTCCCCGCTGCTGCAGGCGGCGGCCGCGCTGCCCGGCGTCAGCGTGGAAATGCACGCCGGCGGCATGATAGACGAGGAAGAGGGCCGCGCGATCACGCCGGACTGGCGCGCCTACGTGATGCCGCACGACAAGCGCATCGCCCAGATGAGCGGCCAGCCCTTCGGCGACGCCTACTACGATGGCCTGCTGAACGACATCGGCGCGCCGCTGGCGTCCAACCCGCCGATCGCCGCGGTGCTGGCAGCCCCCAGGCTGGGCATCGCGCCGCTGGCGATGCTGGCCCGCATCCAGCGCGCCCATTATCTGGAAGGCCGGCGCATCGCCGAGTTCGCGGTGTTGAGCGAATTGGCGGTCGAGCTGGGCACGGACGCGGCATCCTTCCAGGCGGCCTGGCAGTCCGCTCGAGAAGAAGCCGAAACGCACATCGACGACACTCGCCGCCAGATGGGCCGTTTGGGCTTGCGAGGCTTCCCGTCCGTGGTGCTGGAGCAGGACGGCAAGCTGGAGCGGCTGGAGCTGTCCGGCTGGCTGGGCAAGCCGGCCGAACTGGCCGCCGCGTTGGCGGAGAAGCTGCCCAAGCCGGCAGAGGCCGGCGACGACGCGCTGTTCTGCACGCCGGACAGCTGCCGCTGATTTTCCATCGCAGGTTAAACCGCCGTTCCATCGGGAGCGGCGGTTTTTTCATGGGCGAGCCAATGCCGGGAGTATTGCTCAAGCGGACATCAAGTCCGGCTAGGGGAGAGGCGCGAGATCGGCGGCGATGGCCAGCAGCGTCTTTTGCGCCATCGCGCGCCTGCTTTCTCCCGGCGCGGCATCCACTGGCAGATCCGGCGCGATGCCGGCGACTTCGTCGCTGCCGTCGGCGCGCAGCCTGACGCAATCGGGAATGCGGAAGCTCAGGCCGGAGTGCGGCAGAACCAGGGGCTGCATTTTGCTCATGAAGCCGCAGCCGTCGCCGCCGGTCCGCTGCCCCACTGTTTTGGCCAATCGGTTGTCCCGGCTGACGGCGGCGAACATCTCGGCGGCGGAATAGGTCTGGCCATTGGTCAGCAGATAGACCGGCCCTTGCCAGGCGCCCTGGCTGCCGAAGGACTGCGCGGGCCAGAACAGCGCTTCGGACACGATTTTCGAATAGCGGCCCGGCTCCAGGTGATCCACCGCGCCGGATGCGTAAGCGACCTGGACCAAGCGGCTGCGCGCCGCGCCGGGATCGAAGGCGCGCTGCTCGCGCCAGACCCAGCTCATGTCTACGGGCGGCGCTTGCCGCAGTTGCGACGCCTGGGCGCGGAACGCATCAAGGAATGGTTGCAGGACGGCTTTATCTTCCGCCGTGGCTTCCGGCGGCAGGCCTGCGCTCAAGTTCTCTATCCATTCCCGCAGATAAGCCTCTCCCTGCGGCGAGCGCGCCAGCCATAACGGCGCGGAGCGGACCGGGCCGCTGCCCAGCAGGCGGGACATCGCGTCACCGCTGTCGTTGCCTCCGGGGTTGTCGCCGATGTCGACGATCAGCGCGCGGGTGCCGGCCGAACGTAGCTCGCGCAGCCGCTGGGCGGTTTCGCGGTACCACGCGCGCATGATATCGGTGAAAAGCTTGTCGGGATCGAGGCGGTCGCCGCGTTCAAGCATCGCTTGCCACGCTTGCTGGCACAACTGGGGATAGTTGCGGGGATTGAAGGACGGAATGCGCAGCAGCGCGAGTTTGCCGGCCGCTCCCAGATCGGCGATGCCGCTTCTCATCGGCAGGGCAAGGCCATCAGCGGTCAGCCGCACGCCGGGCAGGGTTTCGAAAGGGAGCGAGAAGGCGCCGCCATTGCCGTTGACATAGCCCAACGATGCGCAGCCATCGAGCGCATTGTCGCGCGACAAGTCCCGTTTCGGGGGTTCCGCGGCGGCTGAGGATGGCTCGGTGACCGGCTTGATCGAAGAGAAATGGCCATCGCGAAAGCCGTTTTGAAAATACAGGATGGCCTGCCTGGCTTCCGCGTTGTCGCGAGCCCGTGCCAGCATGGCTTGCGCCTGCCGGTCCAGAGCAGGGAGGTTGACGCCGCTGCCGGGCGAGGCCATCCAGGCCAGGTGGGAGTAGCGTTTTTCCAGTTCCAGCTTCAGCAGCCGGTAATCCTGCAACCAGGCCTGTCGGTCGAACGCCGCGTCCGAGGCTGCTGTGGATGCGAAGCAGGATGGAACGGTTAGAAGCAGGGCTGCGGCGAGTTTGGCGACTGAGTAAGGTGGCATGGAGAGGTGGCGGGCAGAGCAAAACGGCTATCGTACGCGGATCGCCTTGCGATGCCAATGTCGTTTATTTGTTTTTATAGTTCGCCCTAATGGATGGCCTGACTGCCATTGATATTTATTTGGAATTCATGACTTGAAAGATATTGTCGCCGACATATCATGAAATACCAATCTGATACCAATTAATCGCAATGAGGAGAGGGTCGATGCGCAGAACGACAGGCGGGGCAATTGCAATGGCGTTGTCGCTGGTTCTTGGCCAGCAGGTGTGGGCTGCCTGCCCTGATTGGGCCGAGGGCGTCAGCTATAAGGCTGGCGATGTGGTCGCCTACCAAAACGCCAATTACACCGCGCTGACCGCGCATACCGCCTATCCGGGCGCCAACTGGAATCCCGCCGCGACGCCGACGTTGTGGAAGGCGGGGGGCAGCTGCTCCGGCGGCGACCCCGCCCCGCCCAATCCTCCGACGCCGCCCAGTCCGCCGCCGGGCACGCCAGCGCCGTTCGCCAAGCACGCGCTGGTTGGTTACTGGCACAATTTCGCCAATCCCAGCGGCGCGGCTTTCCCCTTGGCGCAGGTTTCCGATGATTGGGACGTGATCGTGGTGGCTTTCGCCGACGATGCCGGCAACGGCAATGTCAGTTTCACGCTGGACCCGGCCGCAGGCAGCGCCGTCCAGTTCATCCAGGATGTCCGCGCCAAGCAGGCCAAGGGCAAGAAGGTGGTGTTGTCGCTGGGCGGCCAGAACGGCTCGGTGACGCTGAACAATGCCGCGCAGGCGCAGAATTTCGTCAATAGCCTGGCCGCCATCATCGGGCAGTACGGCTTCGACGGCATCGATCTGGATCTGGAAAGCGGCGTGTCGGTGGGCGCGCCGATCATCAGCAATCTGGTCAGCGCGGTGAAGCAGTTGAAGGCCAAGATCGGACCAAGTTTCTATCTGTCGATGGCGCCCGAGCATCCGTATGTGCAGGGCGGCTATGTCGCCTACGGCGGCAACTGGGGCGCTTACTTGCCCATCATCGACGGGCTGCGCGACGACCTCTCGGTGATCCACGTCCAGTATTACAACAACGGCGGGCTGTACACGCCGTACTCCACCGGCGCGTTGCCGGAGGGTTCGGTGGACATGCTGGTCGGCGGCAGCAAGATGCTGATCGAAGGCTTCCCGCTCGGCAACGGCGCATCCGGCAGCTTCAAGGGCCTGCGGCCGGACCAGGTGGCCTTCGGCGTGCCGTCCGGACGCAGCTCGGCCAATTCCGGTTTCGTCACGCCGGACACCGTGGCCAAGGCATTGAGCTGCCTGACCGCGCTGCAGGGCTGCGGCGGCGTGCTGCCGGCGCAGGCTTATCCAACCTTCCGCGGCGCGATGACCTGGTCGATCAACTGGGACCGCCATGACGGCTACAACTTCTCCAAGCCGGTGGCGGCCAGCTTGCGCCAGTTGCCTGTCGCGGCGGCGAGCAAGAAAAAAGCCGTCCGCGCGACGCGGACGGCCTGGTGAGCCTGAGCCGGGTGGCCGTCGCTTAGGCGGCGGTCATCTGGTAGCCGCTGATCTGCGCGCCGGATACCAGCATGTTCAGATACTCGTGCATCGCCTGGTTGAGAGCCATGTCGGTCAGGTAGTGCTGCAGGCGTTCCTTGACTTCGTCGAAGCCGATCTTGCCGCCGTCGGCGCGCTCGTTCACCTGGATGATGTGATAGCCGAACTGGGTTTCCACCAAGTGCGGGGTGATCTGGCCGGCTTCGGTGCTGAACACGGCTTGTTCGAATTCCGGCACCATCTGGCCGAGGCCGAATTGGCCGAGGCTGCCGCCTTGCTTGCCGGACGGGCAGGTGGAGTGCTCTTGCGCCAGCGCGGCGAAGCGCGACGGGCTGGCTTGCACTTCCGCCAGGATGCCTTCGGCCTTGGCCTTGATCAGGCTGGCTTCCAGGCCTTCGCCCTTGGGCAGCAGGATGTGGCTGGCGACGGCGCTTTCGCCGGCGGAGAAGCGCTCCGGATAGCGCTCGTAGAATTCGCGGCAGCTCGCTTCGTCGATCGGCTGCACTTCCAGTTTCTGGTCCAGCAGCGCCTGGATGGCTTGCTGCTCGTCGGCGACGTCCAGGCCTTCGCTCTTGGCCTGTTGCACCAGCAGGGTGTGCAGGACCAGTTGCTGGATCGCGGTATCGCGCGGGCTAGGGGTATCCGCGTAGTGTTCCAGTTGCGAGGCGATCATGTCTTCGCTGATTTCGACGCCGTTGACGATGATGGTCATGTGATTTTCCTGTGAGGGAGCGGCCATGTCATGGCGTTTCCGATGGGGCTGCCGGCGGCAGCGGTGACAAGGGCAGGGCGGGCCTGCTTCGGTTGAGCGCGAAGTTAAGCGCGGCGGGGGACGCTGTCAAGCAAAACGGGGACGGCATGCCGTCCCCGTAACGCGCGTTGCGCGGGCTTACTGCTGGATCTGGGCCTTGGCCTTCAGATCGGCGACGTACTTCTCGATGCGGCCGCCCATCACGCGCTGGGTCAGCTGCGGCCGGATTTCTTCAAGCTGCGGCACATTGCGCTGAGTGCGCACGTCGTCCAGCTTGATCACGTGCCAGCCGTACTCGGTCTTCACCGGCTTGGCGGTCACTTCGCCTTTGGCGAGCTTGCTCATCGCCTCGGAGAACGGCGCGACGAAGGTGCCGGCTTCCTGCCAGCCCAGATCGCCGCCATTGGCCTTGCTGCCCGGATCCTGCGATTTTTCCTTGGCCAGCTTGTCGAAGGACTTGCCTTTCTTCAGCGCGTCGATGACGGACTTGGCTTCCGCCTCGCTCTTCACCAGGATGTGGCGGGCGTGGAACTGCTTGGTTTCCGGAACCGAGGCCACCAGTTTGTCGTATTCGGCCTTCAGGTCGGCGTCGCTGATCGGGTTGGCTTTCTCGTAGTCCTTGATCAGGCGGTTGGCCAGCGCCATCGACTGCATGTTCTGCAGTTCGGCGGTGAATTCCGGAGACTTGTCCAGACCCTTCTTCACGGCTTCCTGGCGCAGCACTTCGGCGGTCACCAGCTGGTCCTTGATCTGGTCGCGGGCCTGCGGGTTCACGCTCTGGCCCTGGGCTTCCATCATTTTGGCCACGGCGTCGACGCGGGCGTCGGAGATTTGCTGGCCGTTGACAGTCGGGCCGGCCACGGCGATGGCGCTGCCGGCGAACGCGGCTACCAGGGCGGTTTGCAGCAAGATTTTACGCATTTTGTTCTATTCCCGGATGAGGTGGATTTACTGAATCTTGCTCTTGGCGCGCAGATCTTCCACGGCCTTGGCAATGGCTTCTTCCTGCAATTGGCGGGCGATCTGCGGCTTGACGGCGTCCAGCGGCGGAATCTGGGCGTTGCGGATGTCCGTTACCTTGAACACGTGCCAGCCCAGTTGCGACTGGTAGGGCGAGCCGCTGACCTGGCCCTTGGGGATGGCTTTCAGCGCTTCGGCCAGCTTGGGCTCCATGCGGGATAGATTGCCCCAGTTCATGTCGCCGCCGCTTTGCTTGGCGTTGGGATCGATGGAGCGGGTCTTGACCAGCTCTTCGAATTTGGCGCCCTTCTTCAACTGGGCGATGGCCTTCTGCGCGTCGGCTTCGCTGCCGAGCGTGATCTGGTAGGCGTGGACTTCCTTGCTGCCGGAGACCTGGGCCGCCATCTCGTCGTAGCGGGCCTTGATCTGGGCATCGCCGACGTTGGCTTTTTCGGCGATGTCGGCGAACAGCGCGTCGCGCAACAGTTCGGCGCGCGCTTCATCCATGCGCTTGACGAAGGCCGGCTGCTTGTCCAGGCCGCGGCGGGAGGCTTCCTGGAGGATCAGTTGGCGGCTGACCAGCGAATTCTTCAACTGCTCGCGCAGTTCCGGGCTGTCCTGCACCTTGCCGCCATTGCTTTGCACGACATTGGCGACCGCGGTGTCCAGTTCGGACTTATCGATGGAAACGCCGTTGACCACGGCGATCGACTCCGCGGCGACCGGCAGGCTGATCGAGGCTGCCAGCGTCAGGGCGGCGATACGGGAGAGTTTCATATTGTCCCTTTGGTAGAAATTCAGAGTTCTTCTGGTGTCAGGGCGCGAATGGCCAGCGCGTGAACGCGGCCGGCCATCAGTTCGCCCAGGGTCTGGTAGATCAACCGGTGCCGCGCCACGCGGTTGAGGCCGGCGAAGCGCGCGCTGACGATGGTCAGCGTGTAGTGGCCGCCGCCGCTCTTGGCTCCGGCGTGGCCGGCATGCAGCGCGCTGTCATCCCGGATGTCCAGATGCTCGGGCTCCAGAGCCCGCAACGCGGTTTCCAGCAATTCCACGGTGCCGCTCATGCGGGAAATACCTGCACGAAGGGCTGGACGTCCACGCTGGCGTAAACGCCGCCGCCCTGGTACGGATCGGCCGCGGCCCAGGCGCGCGCTTCTTCCAGCGACGCGAACTCGGCCACCACCAGGCTGCCGCAGTAGCCGGCTGGGCCCGGATCGGCGCTGTCGATGGCGGGCAGCGGGCCGGACAGTTTCATCCGGCCCTGGTCCTGCAGCGCGGCCAGCCGCGCGCGGTGTTCGGCGCGCAGCGCGATGCGGCGCTCGAGGCTGCCGGGATGGTCGCGCGCGATGATGGCGTACAGCATTATTTCTTTTCCTCGATGTACTTGGCCAGGAACAGGCTTTGGGCGATCACGAACAGCAGCATCAACCCCATGCCGCCGAACAGCTTGAAGTTGACCCAGACGTCCTCGCTGAAGTGATAGGCGACGAACAGGTTCAGCGCGCCCATGAAGGCGAAGAAGCCGCCCCAGGCCCAGGTGAGCTTGCGCCACACGGAATCGGGCATCTCGATCTGCTTGCCCATCATCAGGCGCAGGCCGTTCTTGCCGGCGAATTCGCTGATCAGCAGGCCGGCGCCCATCACCCAGTACAGCACGGTGGGCTTCCACATGATGAAGTGCTTGTCGTGCAGCAGCAGCGTGGCGCCGCCCAGGACCACGATCAGCCCGAGGCTGATCCATTGCATGGTGTCCACCTTGCGGTGCTTGAACCAGGCCCATGCCACCATCGCCGCCGTGGCGGCGATGGCCACGCCGGTGGCGAGGAACATGTCGCGTGTCAGCCAGTAGGCGCCGAAGAACAGCAGGACGGGAAGGAGATCGGTAAAAAATTTCATGCGGGTGATTATGGGGGCTGGCGCGGCCAGATTCAAGCCGCGCCGGGCCTCTCAGAGGGATTAACGATTAGTTTGTTTGACGACGCTGAGCGCGCTCGCCACCAGTCCGCCGACGTCGGCGACGTTGCTCGGCATGATGATGGTATTGTTTTCCTTGGCCAATTTGCCGAAGGCGTCGATGTATTGCTCGGCTACTTTCAGGTTGACGGCCTCGATGCCGCCCTCGGTGCGGACCGCGCCGGCGATGCGGTTGATCGCGTCGGCTGTTGCGTCGGCCACCAGACGGATGGCTTCGGCCTCGCCCATCGCCTGGTTGATCGCCGCCTGCTTGTTGCCCTCGGAGTTGTTGATGGTGGCCTGCATCTCGCCCTGGGATTTCTGGATCGCCGCTTCGCGCGCGCCGGTGGCCAGGTTGATCTGCTCCACCTTCACGCCCTCGGACTGGGCGATGCGGGCGCGTTTTTCCCGTTCGGCGGTGATCTGGGCCTGCATCGCGTGCAGGATGTCCTGCGGCGGCACCAGGTCCTTGATTTCGTAGCGCAACACCTTGACGCCCCAGTTGATCGCCGCCTCGTCCAGCGAGGCCACCACGGTGCGGTTGATGTCGTCGCGCTCTTCGAAGGTCTTGTCCAGCTCCAGCTTGCCGATCACCGAGCGCAGCGTGGTCTGCGACAGCTGGGTGATGGCGACGATGAAGTTGCTGGTGCCGTACGAGGCCAGCTTGGCGTCGGTCACCTGGAAGTAGAGGATGCCGTCCACCTTCAACTGGGTGTTGTCGCGGGTGATGCAGATCTGGCTGGGCACGTCCAGAGGGATCTCCTTCAGGCTGTGCTTGTAAGCGATGCGGTCGATGAAGGGCGTGATGATGTTCAGGCCCGGAGTCAGGGTGGCGTGGTAGCGGCCCAGGCGCTCGACGATATAGGCGTGCTGCTGCGGCACCACCGCCAGCGATTTGAAAATGAAGATGACGACGGCCACGAACAGGATCAGGACGATTTCCATGGATTTTCTCTTTATTGCGGTTGTTGTGACGAGATCTTGAACTGATTGCCTTCGCGGCCGGAGATATAACCAGTGCCGCCGGCGCTGAGCCTGCTGTCCAGCAGCACGGCGTCCCATTCGGCGCCGCGGTAGTGGATGCGGGCATGGCCCGGGGTGGTGAGCGCGCGGATTTCCACCTGCTGGCCCCAGTCGGGATCGTCCTGGGGCGGGGGAGGAGGCATCAGGCTGCGCCTGCGGCGATAGATCAGCAGCAGGCCGACGGCGCCGCTGACGCTGGCGATCAGCCATTGCCACGGCTCCGGTGCGCCCAGCCAGGCGGCGAGGCCGCCGCAGGCCAGGGCCAGCGCCACCATCAGCAGATAGAAGGTGCCCGACACGAATTCGGCGATCAGCGCGACCAGCGCGCAGCCGAACCAGAAGGTGAGTTGCGACATGAAATCCTCAGGGGGCGATCATCACGGTTATTGTCCGGCCATTTCTTGCGAATGACAACGGGGTCGCCGGCGGGGCCGGCGGCGCGGACAAAGCTCAAACGTGGTCGCGGTCCGGCAGGAAATGGGACAGGTGGATGGCGTCTTCGCTGTCCAGCCAGCATTTCCTGACATAAAGCCACAGGCCGGCGACGATCAGCGGTGCAAGCAGGAGCAGGGCGGTCATGGCCGTTCCCTCCGGATGGGTTCCCGCTTTCAGTTTAGACCGCGAATGCGTTGCCGGCGGTGCCGGATTGCGACCTCCGGGTTTACAATGCCCGCCCGTTTCAGACAGCAGGATGGGTTGAATGTTCCAGGTGCAAGAAAAGGCCCAGGCCGAGGTGGAAATCCGCAAGAGCCGCTTCATCGGCATCGTGCTTCCGGTGGCCAGCCGCGACGAGGCGATGCGGGAGCTGGCGGCCATACGCGCGCGCTGGCCGGATGCCCGCCACTACTGCGCGGTGCTGCTGTGCGCCGGCGATTCCATGCTGGACGACGACGGAGAGCCGTCGGGCACTGCGGCCAAACCGATGTACAACGTATTGCGGCACAAGGACATCGTCAATGTGCTGGCGGTGGTGGTGCGTTACTTCGGCGGCATCAAACTGGGTGCGGGCGGCCTGGTCAGGGCCTACACTCAAGCTGTCAATGCCGCGCTGGCCGAGGCCGTCCTGACGCCGCTGAGCCGAACCTGCCTGCGGCGGCTGGGAGTGGATTTCTCCGGCGAGGCCCGTCTGCGGCACGCATGCCAGGAGACGGGGCTGGCGGTGGTGGATCAGCAATACGCCGACAGGGTCTGGCTCACGGTGGAGCTGCCCGAGGCGGATGTGGACGCGAGGCTGGCCGGGTTGGCCGACCGCATGGCCGGCGCGCTGGAGGTGGCGGGGCCGGACCGCTGAGAATGCAACGAACGGGAGGCGCAGATGACGCAGCAAAAACAGTACCGCCTGGTGACGCGCAGCGATTTCGACGGACTGGTGTGCGCGGTATTGCTCAACGAACTCAAGCTGATCCGCGAGGTGATGTTCGCTCATCCCAAAGACATGCAGGACGGCAAGGTGGAGATCACCGGCGACGACATCACCACCAACCTGCCATACGTCGCCAAGGCGCATCTGGTTTTCGACCACCATCTGTCGGAGACGCTGCGCAACACCACCGACGTCGACAACTACGTGATCGATCCGCGCGCGCCGTCGGCGGCGCGGGTGGTGTACAACCATTACGGCGGCAAGAAGGCGTTTCCCGGCATCAGCGACGAAATGATGGCGGCGGTGGACAAGGCGGACTCCGCCCAGTTTTCCATCGACGAAATACTCGACCCCAAGGATTGGGTGCTGCTCAATTACCTGATGGACGCCCGCACCGGCCTTGGCCGCTTCCGCGAGTTCAAGGTCAGCAATTTCCAGCTGATGATGGATCTGATCGGCTACTGCCGCAATCACGGCATCGATGAAATCCTGCAACTGCCGGATGTGCAGGAACGGGTGGCGCTGTACCGCCAGTACGAGACGCTGGCCAAGGAGCAGATCCGCCGCTGTTCCCGCGTGCACGGCAATGTGGTGGTGCTGAACCTGCTGCATGAGGAAACCATCTACCCGACCAATCGCTTCATGATCTATGCGCTGTTTCCCGACTGCAACATCTCCATCCACCAGATGTGGGGGCTGAACAAGCAGAACACCGTGTTCGCGGTGGGCAAGTCTATCGTCAACCGCACTTCGCGCACCAATATCGGCGCGCTGCTGCTGCAGTATGGCGGCGGCGGCCATGAGGCCGCCGGCACCTGCCAGGTGGGGCATGACCAGTCCGAGGACGTGCTGGACGAGCTGATCGCGCGCATCCGCGGTCACGGTTAGGGCGACGAGCGGCTGGCGAAGGTCCGCCGGCCGCGATTACAAGGTTCGCAGCAGCGTCAGCGCCTGATGCAGGTCGCCGCAGACGGCCAGCGCCTGCGCGCGCTGCGTTTCCGACGGCGCGATCAGGTCCGGCACCAGGATCACCCTGGCGCCGGCGGCGACGCCGGCCTGCATGCCGTACGGCGAATCCTCCAGCACGATGCAGCGCTCAGGCGCCGCGCCCAGCAGCGCGGCGGCGGCCAGATAGATGTCCGGCTCTGGCTTGGTGCGCGCTACCTCGTCTCCGGCGATGGTGTGCCGGAAGTAGCGGGCCAGTCCGCTGCGCGCGAGCTTGACGTCGGCGACCGCGCGGCGGGTGGAGGTGGCCACCGCGCGCGGAATGCCTTGGCTTTCCGCCCAGTCCAGCAGCTCCACGATGCCGGGTTTGAGCGGAATCTCCTCGTGCTCCAGCATGCGGCGGTAGCCGGCGCGGCTGGTTTGCTGCAGCCGCGCGGCCAATTCCTCGTTTGCCAGGTATTCCGCGATGTAGCGGGTGCAGCGGGCTTCGGACAAACCGACCATCCCCATCAGCATCGCGTCGTCTATCTGTATGCCCAACTCGGCGCCGGCGCGGCGGGTGGCCGCGCAGGACAGCGTCTCGGTATCCAGCATCAGGCCGTCCATGTCGAACAGCAGAGCGTCGAAACTACGGTTCATTCCCTCTCCTTTCTACCCGAAACTATCGTTTTCCCCGGCTGCCGGCAAGGGCGATGACTCTGGTATAGTGGTCCGGGTCAAGCGCAAGGCGAAGGAGGCGAGGGTGAGGTCGGTACTGATAGCGAATCCCAAGGGCGGCAGCGGCAAGTCGACGCTGGCCACCAATCTGGCGGCCTATTACGCAGCCAGTGGCAAGAAGGTGATGTTGGGGGATGTCGACCGCCAGCAGACCTCCTTGCACTGGCTGGCCCGGCGCGATCATGCGCTGCCCGGCATCTCCGGCTGGGAAGTGGCCGCCAACGAACCCAAGCGCCCGCCGCGCGGCACCGAGGTGGTGGTATTGGACAGTCCCGCCAGCCTGCACGGCAAGAAACTGACCTCGTTGTTGTCGCAGGTGGGGCATGTGATCGTGCCGATCCAGCCGTCGCCGTTCGACGCGTGGGCCAGCGAGGCCTTTTTCGAGCAGATGCTGGAGGAAAAATCCATCCGCAAGAACAAGGCTTATATGGCGGTAGTGGGCATGAGAGTGGATCCGCGCACCCGTTCCGCGCGCGAGCTGGAGCAGTTCCTGGCGCGGCATGACGTGCCGGTGCTCAGTTGGCTGCGCGATACCCAGCTTTACGTGCAGGCGGCTTCGGCGGGGATGTCCTTGTTCGATCTGCCGGCTTCGCGTACCGAACGGGACCGCGAAGCCTGGCTGCCGATACTGCGCTGGCTGGGAGACGATCCGGCGGCTTGGTGCGACAAGTAGCGAAAATTTTTACGTGTAGACTCTTGACGTCGAGATTCAATACGCGTAGCTTTGTTTCGTAACTGCGTGCGAGCCGAAGACAGGCGTCGCAGGGGTAGCTGCAAATGGGAGCCTATACGGCTCCCGTCTTTGTTTGGGGCCCCTGTTTTTTTCATCCAAACCTGTTTTTGTGGGAGCACACGCATGATCAAGACCGAACTCAACTACGGCGACGTATACCTGGTGCCGAAGAAAACCGTGGTGGACAGCCGCAAGGAGTGCGACACCTCCGTGCAGTTCGGCCCGCGCCGCTTCGCGATGCCGGTCTACCCGTCCAATATGAAGTCGGTGGTTTCTGCCGAGACCTGCGAGCTGTTCGCCCGCGAAGGCTGGTTCTACACCCTGCACCGCTTCAACGTCGACGCGGTGGCGTTCACCCGCTACATGCAGGAGCAGGGTCTGTTCGCTTCGATCAGCGTCGGCGTCAACGACGACACCTACGAGCAGCTGGACGCGCTGAAGGCCGCCGGCCTCGAACCCGAATACATGACGCTGGACGTCGCCAACGCCTGGTGCGTGAAGGCTGAGCGCATGATCAAGCACATCAAGCAGCACTTTCCGAATACTTTCCTGATCGGCGGCAATGTCGCCACCGCCGAGGCCGCGCGCGACCTCGAAGCCTGGGGCTGCGACGCGATCAAGGCCGGCATCGCCGGCGGCCGCGTCTGCATCACCAAGAACAAGACCGGCTTCCATCGCCCGATGGTCTCCACCGTGCGCGATTGCGTGGCCGCGGTGAAGATCCCGGTCATCGCCGACGGCGGCATCGTCGAGCATGGAGACATCGCCAAGGCGCTGGTTTGCGGCGCGGCGATGGTGATGGCCGGTTCGCTGTTCGCCGGCTACGACGAGTCGGCCGGCGACATCGTCGAAATCGCCGGCAAACACTACAAGGAATACTTCGGCAGCGCCTCGCAGTTCAACAAGGGCGCTTATGTCAACGTCGAGGGCAAGAAGATCCTGGTCGAGTACAAGGGCAGCATGGGCAAGCTGCTGCGCGAACTGCAGGAAGACCTGCAGTCCTCGGTCAGCTACGCGGGCGGCACCACGCTGTCGGCGCTGCGCGAGGTGGAGATGATCCAGGTTTACCGCTGAGCGGGCATGGCCTGAAACGATAAACGGCCGCGGGCTTGCGCTGCGCGGCCGTTTTCATGTCCGCGCTTATTTGGCGCCGGCAAGCTCCGGCGCGGCGGCCTCGGCCTTGCTGCGGCATTGCAGCCAGATCGCGCACTCCAGCTGCATCGCCGTTTCGCCGCGCTGGTTGCGGGTGGTCCAGCTCACCTTGACCACGCCGAAGCCGGGTTGGCTGCTTGAGCGGCGCTTGTCCAGCACTTCCACTTCCACCTGCAGCGTGTCTCCGGGGCGGCTCGGCTGCGGCCAGCGCATCTTGTCGATCTGCATGCCGATCAGGCCGTTGGCGGCGCGGCCCAGTTCAGACTCCGCCACCAGCCGCATCGACAGGCTGCTGGTATGCCAGCCGCTGGCGGCCAGGCCATTGAAGAATGTCTGCTTGGCGGCCTCTGGATCGGTATGGAAAGGCTGCGGGTCGAACTGGCGGGCGAAAGCGATGATTTCCTGCTCGCTCAGCGTGTGTTCGGCGCTTAAAAAAAGCTGGCCGGGCCTAAGGTCTTCGAAGTAGAGCATGATTCATCTTACGTTAACGTAATATCAGGCTTGCAGCATAGCGCCGGCGTTGAAATTGGTCAAAGCATCATTCTCAATCCAGCGCGGCGGCGATAGTCTCGGCAAGGCCGGCGGGATTGTCCCAGGCCAGCGAGTGTCCGGCGTCGGCGACGATGCTGGTGTCGATGCCATGCCGGGGCAGCCATTCGACGTCCGGATCGGGCAGCGATTTCTCGCCGAAGATGATGCGGCGCGGCATGGACAAGGCCCGCAGCTGCTCGCGCCAACTGACTGCGCTGCCCGCGATCAGGCCCTTGGCAGCCCTATGCACGGCCAGCGGCGAGGCGACGGCCATGCTGCCGGCCCAGTTGGGGCTGTCCGCGCCGAAGGTCCGAATGATTTCCCGATGGCCGCGGGCGACGTAGTCGGCCTCGCTCCAGCTTGCCAGCGCGCGGCTGTAGGCGCCGCCGCCGCTGTCCAGGTTCGGTTCGGCCAATACCAAGCGCCGGATGCGATCCGGCATGAGCGTAGCCAGGTCGATGGCGATGCTGCCGCCCATGCTGTGGCCGTATAGATCGAATTCGCGCAAGCCCAGTTGTTCGATCCATTGCGCCAGCGCTTGAGCCTGGGCGCCAGGGTCGTAGCTGAAGTCCTCCGGTTTGTCGCTGAAACCGTGGCCCAGCAAATCCACCAATAGCGCGCGGCGGCCGGCGAGGCCCGGTTCGGCCAGCAGCCGGGGATAATCGAACGAAGAGGCGCAGCCCAGGCCGTGCAGCATGATGAGCGGCGCGCCGTGGCCGGGAATGTCGTGGCAGCGCAGCATGGCTTGCGGCTGGGAAAGCGAGAAATATTGCATGATGGATTCAGTGCGAGGCGTTGGAGGTTTTTCGATATTCGCGGCGCTTCAGGCCGCTGATGTGGGTCAGCCGGGTTCCGGCGGCCTGGCGGCTGAAGATCAGCCGTTCGGGCAGCCGCTCCAGTTTGGCCTCGCAATGCTCCGGCCCGCTGCGGCTGGCGATGACGGCGCAGTCGCAGCGCGCGCCGTAGCGGCGCGTGAGCGTGGCGATGCCGCCATTCATGATGATTTCATCGCCGTCGCCGGCCAGGTAGCGCCCATCGAGCCAATCGGGCAGGGCGGCGAAGCCGGTTGCGGCGGGGCCGGTATCGACAGGTTTGCCGTCAAGGAGCTGGCAAACCGTTTCCGCCAGCGCCCAGGCATCGGTTTGAGCCAGATTGCTGAGCGCGATCACGCAACGGTTTTTGGCTGGCTGGGCCAGCAATACCGAAACAAAGCCGTTGATGTCGCCAAGATGGGAGAATACGGGGCCGTCGGGCGTGTGTTCGCGATACCAGCCGGCGGCGAAGCCGTCCTCGCCGTTTTCGGTGGCGAACATCCACTCCCGGCTGTCCGGGGAGAGGATGTCGCTGCTGCTCAGCGCTTGCCACCAGCGCAGCAGGCTGGGAGCGTTGGCGCTGAGGCTGTAGGCGCCGAAGCCGTTGCTGATGTCCAAGGGCGGCGCCTCTTGCCATTCGGTGTCCAGCCAATAACCGCGCGCGCCATCGGTTGCCGGCGCTTCCATTTCATCGTGTATGCCGCTCAGCCCCGCCGGCGCCAGCATCTGGCGCAACAGAGCCGCGAACGGTTTGCCGCGCAAAATCTCAAGCAGCCGCGCCAGCAAGGCGTAAGCGGTATTGCTGTAGGCGCAGCCTTCGCCCGGAGCGAACAGCTGCGGATGGGCGAGGATGTCGTTTATCAGTTGGTCCGGCGTCCAGCGTTGCCGCATCCGCGTCGGCCAGTAGTCGGGCAGGGCGGTATGGTTGCCCAGCCCGGAGCGGTGGCGCAGCAAGTGGCCGGCGGTGAGGGCGTCCGGCAGCTTGAATTGAGGCAACAGCGGCTGAAGGGGCTGATCCAGCGCCAGCAGGCCATCGTCCACCAGGCGCAAAACCAGCGCGGCGGTAAAGCTTTTGCTGAGCGAGCCTATGCGCAGCGGCGTATCGTTTGCCATCGGCCTGCCGGAAGCCGCGTCGGCCCAGCCATGGCTGCGTAGCCATTGCCTATCGCCCTCGGCAGCCAGGATGACGCCGCTGAAATTGCCGTCGGCGGCCAGGCGTTCCAGATAAGGCGTCAGCAAATCCATATATGTCGCCTAGTTGGCCAGCGCGTACTGGGCGGTGTCGCGCTGGGTGTTTTCCTGTCGGCGTGCGCAGCGGAGCCATCTCCCGGCAGCGGGCAGCGGAGGATCAGGCGTTCGCTTTCGATCTGTTCGGGAATGTCCCGCAGAATATCCGACATGTCATGTTCCTTGCATTGCGCAATGCAATGTTAACGTCATGATGTGGAATATTCCAAGCAGGATTTCAGACCCGCAGCGCGGCGATCAGGGCGGCTTCCAGCGCCAGCGAGGTCTTGTCGTCCTTCAGCGCGGCGCCGGAGATCTGGAACGAGTCCTCGGCCCGGCCGCCCAAGGTCATGATTTTGGCGGACTGCACATTGAGCCGGTAATCGGCCAGCACCTTGGCGATGCGGGCGAGCAGGCCGGGGCGGTCTCCGGCGACGATGGACAGGATGAAGTCGTTGTCCCGGTCGTCCGGGCGGATCGATACCTGCGGCGTGATCGGGAAATGCTTCAAGTGGCGGCTGATCCGGCCTTGCGGCGGCAGCTGCAAGGGCTGGTCCGCGGCCAGCGCCGCCGCCAGTTCGAACTCGATGAAGTTGATCATGTCGCGGTAGTCGCCGTCGTGGTGCTCGGGGACGAAGACGTGGAAGGTATCCAGCGCGTAGCCGTGGCGGGTGGTGTAGACCTTGGCGTCGGCGATGCTGTAGTTGGTGCGGCCGAAGAAGGCGCAGGCGCGGGCGAACAGTTCCGGCTTGTCCGGCGAGTAGATCAGCACCTGCAGGCCTTCGTGGTCGTCGGCCAGCCGCGCGCGCACTTGCGGCAGGTCGGGCGACAGCTGGCGGTTGAGCACGCGGGCGTGCCAGGCGATTTCCTTGGCCTCGTGGCGCAGGAAGTAGACGGTGTCGAGCTGCGCCCACAGGCCGGCCTCGGCGCCGTCCGGTATCGCGTGCAGCCGCAGCTGGGCGCGGGCCTGGTTCTTGCGCGCTTCCAGCTCTGAAGCGAGGTCTATCTCGCCGCCGCGCGACAGCACGCGCAGCGTCGCGTGGTACAGGTCTTCCAGCAGCTTGGCCTTCCAGGTGTTCCACACCTTGGGGCTGGTGCCGCGGATGTCGGCCACGGTCAGCAGGTAGAGCGCGGCCAGGCGGCGCGGCGTGCGCGCCAGATCGGCGAAGCGTTGCACCGTTTCCGGGTCGTAGATGTCCTGCTTCTGCGCGATGCTGGACATTGTCAGGTGCTGGCCCACCAGCCAGGCGACCAGTTCGCAGTCTTCCGGAGGCAAGCCGTGGTCGCGGCAGAAGGCCTCGGCGTCGGCGATGCCCAGTTGGGAGTGGTCGCCCCCCCGGCCCTTGGCGATGTCGTGGAACAGGCCGGCCAGATAGAGGACCTCGGGGCGCTCGAAATCGTTGATCAGCCGCGACAGGAACGGGTATTCGTGGTTGTAGGCGCTGATGGCGAAGCGGCGCAGATTGCGCACCACCATCAGGATGTGCTCGTCCACGGTGTAGACGTGGAACAGGTCATGCTGCATCTGGCCGACGATCTGGCCGAAGTTGGGCAGGTACTGGCCGAGGATGCCGTACAGGTTCATCCGCCGCAGCGTGCGGGTGAGGCCGGCGGGCTCGCGGAAAATCTGCATGAAGGTTGCGCGGTTGCGCGGATCCTGGCGGAAGCGGTCGTTGATCTGGCTGCGGCCGTGCCACAGCGCGCGCAGCATGCGCGGGGCGAAGCCGGACAGTTCGGGATGGCGCTGCAGCGTCAGGAAGGCTTCGAGTATGGCGTGCGGGTGTTTGTCGAAGACATTGACCTCGCGGATGCCCAGCATGCCATTGACGGCGTGGAAGTATTCGTTGATGTGCTGGGTGACGCGCGGCACCTGGCTGTAGATGCGTCCGCGCAGATTGGGCAGCAGGATGCCGTTGAGCTGGTTCACTGTCTTGGCGGCGCGGAAGTAAAGCTGCATCAGTTGCTCGCTGGCGCGCTTGGCCGGGGTGTCGGCCAGGCCCCAGGCCTGCGCCACCTGTTGCTGCAGGTCGAAGATCAGCCGGTCTTCGCGGCGGCGGGCCAGCAGGTGCAGATCGATGCGCAGCTTCTGCAGCTGCTCCTCGCTGTGCTTGATCAGCCGCGCCTCGGCCAGGGTGAGGATGCCGCGCCGGACCAGCGAATCCCAGTTGTCGCCCAGTCCCGCCGCCTTGCTGATCCACAGGATGGTGTGCAGATCGCGCAGGCCGCCCGGGCTTTCCTTCAGATTGGGTTCCAGGTTGTTGCTGACGCCGAAGTGGCGGGTGTGGCGCTGCTGCTGCTCCAGCGTCTTGCCTTCGAAGAAGGCCAGCGGGTCGCGCTGCGCCTCCAGCCGCGTCATCAGCTTGCGCCAGGGCTCGGCTGGGCCGGCCACCAATCGGTTTTCCAGCAGATTGGTCTCGATGGTGATGTCGCCGGCGGCTTCGCGCAGGCATTCGTCCGTCGTGCGCACGCTGTGGCCGATTTCCAGGCCGATGTCCCACATCAGGCCGATGAAATGGCTGACCTTGTCGTTGGTTTCGGCGGATGGCTGGTCGGGCAGCAGGATCAGGATGTCGACGTCGGAGCCGGGGAACAGCTGCCCGCGGCCGTAGCCGCCCACCGCCGCCAGGGTGGCCAGTTCGTCCAGGCCCTGCTCGCGCCATAGCTCGGCCAGCGCCTGGTCCACCGCCTGGCTGTAATGGCGGAGGAAGGCCGGCGCGTCGCGGTCGGCGCGGTAGGCGTCCGCCAGTTGTTGTCGCTTGTCGGCCAGCGTCTGCCGCCAGCGCTGCAGGGGGGTGGCCGCAAGCGTCATGTCAGCGCCTTTCCTGTTTCGCGATGATGCCGATGCCGCCCAGGAAGAAGATCAGCGTGGGCAAGGTTGCGGACAGGATGGAGTTCCAGTCGTACAGCAAGCCCAGGTGGCCGAACAGGCGGTTCACGAAGTGGAAGGTCACGCCCAGGCAGATGCCGGCGAACAGCTTGATGCCCAACTGGCCGTGGCGGCGCTGTTGCGGCGTGAAGGCCAGCGCCACCAGCGCCATCGAAATGCAGGCCAGCGGGTAGAACAGTTTGCTCCACAGCGCGATCTCGTAGCGCTGGGTCTGCTGCTTGTTCTTCTTCAGGTGCTCGATGTAGGTGAGCAGGTTGTGCGCCGACATTTGTTCCGGCACCACCAGCAGCACCGACAGGATTTCCGGCTCGATGATGGATTTCCATTTCAGCGCCGGGTAGGCGTTGCTGATGGTGTGATCGGCGGCCAGCACGGTTTCCTTGACGTTTTCCAGCTGCCAGCTGCGGTCCTGCTTGGAGAAGGTGCCGCGCTCGGCGATCCGGGTGCGCTCCAGCTTGAAGTCCTGATCGTAGGTGTAGATGCGGATGCCCAGCAGGGTGTTGTCCGGCAGCATTTCATGCACGTTGATGAAATTCTGGTTGTCTTTCACCCAGGTGCCGGAGCGGAACTCCTTGGCGACGATGGAGTGGGTGGCGGTCAGCTTGGTGCGCTCGGCCTCCTGCATCGCCCACGGCGAAACGAATTCGCCCAGCAAAATGGTGAGCACAGCGAAGCCCAGACCGAATTTCAGCAGCGTGGCGGCGATCTGGCCCAGCGTGACGCCGGAGGTGCGGATCACCGTGTATTCGCTGGAGCTGGCCAGCTGGGTCATCGCCACCATGCCGCCGATCAGCACGGCCAGCGGCATCAGTTCGTAAGCGTGGCCGGGGACCAGCAGCGCCACATAGGTGGCCATCACGCTGGCGGTATAGGTGCCGGTGCCTAGGGCTGGCACTTCGCCCAGCAGATCGAAAAAGCCGTACAGGCCCAGCAGCGCCAGCAAGGTGAACAGCGTGGACTGGGTCAGGGTGCTGATGATGTAGCGGTGTATGAGTTTCATCGACGTGGTGGCTTAGCTTTTCTTGCTGAACATCAGGCGCAAAGAATGCGAGAACGGCGCCTGCGGACGGTCGCGGTGTTTTAGCAGCAGCAGCGCCGCCAGCAGCAGCAGCGCGTGCACCAGCGCCACCGCCCAGACGCCCACCTTGTCCTGGCCCACCCAGTTTCGGGTCAGGGTCAGGCCGTTCTGGTAGACGAAGAAGGCCAGCAGCGCGAACAGCAGATTGTAGGTATGGCCGCTGCGCGGATTGTAATAGGACAAGGGAAGCGCCAGCAGCGCCAGCAGGACGCAGCTGATCGGCATGGAAAGGCGCCAGGCCAGCTCCGCGCGGTATTCGGGGTTGCTGCTGCCCGCGAGCAGGACGCTGGTGGGGATAGACTGGCGGTTGCTGGCCGGTCCGGTCGAGGCCTGGCTGTCGCCCAGGCTGGCCGTGTAACGCTTGAAATCGCCTATCTGGTAATCGGCCTGGCCGGGTTCGCCCACGTAGCGTTTGCCATCTTCCAGAACCAGCACGCGCTCGCCGTCCGGTTTGATCGAGATATAGCCGCGCTTGGCGAAAATGGAGCTCACTTTGCCGTCGGTCATATCCTGCATGAAGATATTGGTGGCGGCGCTGTGCAAGCCGGAATAGTTTTCAATGAAATACACTTTGCTGGACGATGCCGATTCCTTGAACACGCCCGGCGATATTGCGGAGATTTCTTCGCGGCGTTTGATGATTTCCGCGTAATCCTGGCTGCGCTGGTCCGCCCAGGGGCCGACGAACAGCGTCACGCCGGCGATCAGCACCGCCAACGGAATGGTGAAGCGCATGATGGGCCAGACCCAGTCGCGCAGCGACAGGCCGGAAGACAGCCAGACCACCATTTCGTGGTCGCGCCAGGTGCGGGTAAGCACGACCAGCACGCTGACGAACACGGTCAGGATCATCAGAACCGGGAAAAATCCCAATGTCCAGAAACCGATCAGCGCGGTGACCGCCTCGTTCGCGATCTGTCCCTCCGCCGCCCGCCCCAGCAGATTGATCGCTTGGGTGGAAACGATGATGGCGAGGAGCACGACGAATACGCCCAGCGCGGTTAAAGTCAATTCCCGTGTCAGGCTTTTTTGAAAAACCATTTATTCAGTGCCTTTTTGACTTTTTGTGAAAAGCATTGTGATAATTCGATGAGACAATTCTGAATCGCCAATTCCGGCAAATTTGGACTAATACAACAATCCTGCGTTCACCGGCGGCCGAGCCGTCCGTCTTCCCGAGCTTAGACGGCCGTCATGAGGTGGCGCAACGACACTCGTTCTACAGCGGAGTACCTATGGAATTTAACATAAAAAGCGGCAGCCCGGAGAAGCAGCGCGTCGCCTGCGTGATGGTCGGCGTTTATGAATCGCGCAAGCTCACCTTTGCCGCTGATCTGCTCGATCGCATCTCCAACGGCTTCATCAGCGACGTGATCCGCCACGGCGATATGGAGGGGAAACTGGGTAGCACGCTGGTGCTGCATTCGGTGCCGCACACGCTGTGCGACCGGGTGATGCTGGTCGGCCTGGGCAAGGAGCGGGAGTTCCGCGCCAAGGAGTATCGCGAGGCCGTGCGCGCCTCGGTCAAGGCGCTGACCCAGACCTCAGCCAGCGAGGCCGTCAGCTACCTGTCTGAATTGACCGTCAAGAAGCATGACGTGGAGTGGATGATCGAACAGGCCACCGTGGTGACCCTGGACGCGCTGTACCGCTTCGACCGCTTCAAGAGCAAGCAGGATGAATCCGCGCGCGAACCGCGCAAGCTGACGCTGGCTGTGCCGCGCCGCAGCGACCTGGCCGACGGCGAAAAGGGCCTGCAACGCGGCCTGGCCATCGGCAACGGCATGAGGCTGGCCAAAGACCTGGGCAATCTGCCGGGCAATGTCTGCACGCCGAGCTACCTGGCCGACGAGGGACGCAAAGTCGCCGATGCTTTCGGCGGCGAGGCCGAGATTCTGGGGCCGAAGGAAATCGCCGAGCTGGGCATGCATTCCTTCCTGTCCGTGGCCAAGGGCAGCAGCGAAGAAGCGCGCCTGATCGTGCTCAAGCACCAAGGCGCCAAGGACAAGAGCGACAAGCCCATCGTGCTGGTGGGCAAGGGCATCACCTTCGATTCCGGCGGCATCTCGCTGAAGCCGGGCGAGGGCATGGACGAGATGAAGTACGACATGTGCGGCGCCGCCACCGTGCTGGGCGCGTTCCGCGCGGTGGTGGAGATGAATCTGCCGCTGAACATCGTAGCCATCGTGCCCACCTGCGAAAACATGCCGGCGGGCAATGCGGTCAAGCCGGGCGACATCGTCACCTCGATGTCCGGCCAGACCATCGAAGTGTTGAATACCGATGCCGAAGGCCGACTGATCCTGTGCGACGCGCTGACCTATGCGGAGCGCTTCAATCCGGCCACGGTGGTGGACGTCGCCACGCTGACCGGCGCTTGCGTGATCGCGCTGGGCCATATCGCCACCGGCCTGTACAGCAACCAGGACAGCCTGGCGCGCGAGTTGCTGGCCGCCGGCGAGGAAGTCGCCGACCGCGCCTGGCACATGCCGCTGTGGGATGAATACCAGGAGCAGCTGAAGAGCCCGTTCGCCGATATGGCCAATATCGGCGGCCGCCCGGGCGGCAGCATCACCGCGGCCTGCTTCCTGTCCCGTTTCGCCAAAGCCTACGACTGGGCGCACCTGGACATCGCCGGCACCGCCTGGAAGGGCGGCAAGGACAAGGGCGCCACCGCGCGTCCGGTGCCGCTGCTGGTGCAGTTCCTGCAAGACCGCGCCGACATCGCGCTGGGCAACGTGGTGCGCCGCGGCCGCCCGCGCCGCGAGGCGCCCGAAGTGGCAGACGATGAGCAAGATTGATTTCTACACCAATGTCGCCGATCCGCAGGCTTTTGCCTGCAGGTTGGCGGATACCGTGCAGCGCAAGAAGGAACGGTTGCTGATCTGGCTGGACAGCGAACGCAGCGTCGAAGTGTTCAGCAACCGCTTGTGGAGTTTCGGCGATACCCGCTTCGTGCCGCATTGCCGGCTGGGCGAGCCGGGCGCGGCCGAGACGCCGGTCTGGCTCGCGGCCAGTCTGCCGGACGACTTGACCCACCCGGTATTGCTGAATCTGGGGCCGCAATTGCCCTATGAATTCGGCAGGTTTGAGCGCATTCTTGAAATAGTGGGGCGCGACCCGGAGTCGCTGGCCACTGCCCGCGAGCGTTTCCGTGCCTACCGTGAGCACGGTTGCGCGATCGAACATCACGACATGAGTCAAACGCCATGACCGAGTCGCCGAAAGCCGACGAGCCCGACTGGAGCGGCCTCAACCTGCCGGTCCTGACTGAAGTGGTGGACGAACAGGCCGTGCCGACACTGGCCGAGGAAGCATCCACGGAAGCGCAGGCGGAGGTGCCCGAGTTCGATTTCTCTTCCGAGCTGGATTTGCTGGCGGCCGAATTGGACGAGGGCGAACCTCAGCTGGAAATTCCCGAACTGACGCTGGACGAATTGCTGGAGGCGCCCAAGCCGGAAGCCGATCCGGCCGGCGGCCTGGATTTCAGCGGTTTGCCGTCGCTGGAGCTGGCGGACGCCGACATCGTGGCCGACGGCGAGGAGCTGGGCTTCGTGCTGGAGCCCAAGGCCGAGGCGCAAGCCCCGGAGGCGGATGGACTGGCTGAGTTGATGGCCAGGGCCGATCCGCAGCCGTCTGGCGAGGAGCCGTTCGAGCCGCATTCGGTGGCGTCAGCGGAAGATGCCGCGGAGGCGGTCGTTCCGGACGAGATGGGCTGGAGCGATGTGGTGGCCGCCGCCAGCGAGCTTCCCGCCGACGCGCATCAGCCCGCTGCCGAGAGCGCGCCCGAAGAGCTGCCGGCGCTGGAGCCGGAGGGCGCGATTGAGACGCCGCCTGTCGAGGTGGAATCCCTTCCCGAACTGCCGATTCCAGACGCGGCGGACGGGCGCGCAGCGCAGTCCGCGCCGGAGGCCTCTCCGGCGGATGCAGTGCCGGTGGCCCAGGCGGCCGATGCGTCGCCGCCATTCACTTCCATTTCCATCGACAGCCTGCCCAGCGGCGTGCTGGGTGGCGGCGCAGGCCGCGAGCCGCCGCCGTCCAGCGGGCTGGAGTGGCTGTCAGAGCTGCCGTCCCTACAGCAGGCCGAGCCGCCCAAGCCGACGATCAAGGACATGATCGCCGAGGCGGAGCGCGTGCTGGCGGAAGAGCGGGCAAAGCAGCAGGCCGCCAATCGAGAAGTGGCCGAAGCGTTCGGCTTGCCGCAGCGGGAGGAGCCATCCATCGCCGCGGCGCAGCCCATCGAGGCCCCTGTGGTTGAGTCGGAAGTCCCGCATGCGGCGGAGGCCGACGGCGCTTTGCCCGGCGCAGGCCTTGAGGCCGAGATCGCCCAGCCCACGGCTGACATCGAGCAGGCGCAGGAAACAGCAGAGGCGGATGCCGCCGCTCACGAGGCGGCACCTGGCTTGGAGAGCGAAGCGCCGCAGCCATTTGTGGACGCGCCGGTCGAGCCGTTGGCCGCGATGCCGCCGGAGCAGCGCCAGGCGCTTGAGCAGAGTCCGGCGGAGCCGGTTGCCGCTGCTGAGGCGGATATGGCGCAGGCAATGCCGGAGATGGAGGCGTTCACCGTGCCGGATGAGCCGTCGGAGCCGGCGGAGACCGAGCAGGCGCTTGATCCCGGCATGCCGGTGGAGGCATTTGACGCGGATGTCCCGCAGTTGGCGGAAGAGGCGCTGCCGGTCGCCGACGCGGAGCCGTTGGTGGATTCTGGACTGGAGCCTGTATCCGAGCCGATTGAGCTTGCTGCCGATGCGCTTGTTGAGGATGAGGCTGTGCTTGAGACCACGCCCTTGCTTGTCGAGCAGGAGGCTGTGGCCGAGTCCGCGCCGTTCATTGAGGCCGAGCCTCCGGAGGGCGGAGCGTCTGAGCGGATAGAAGCCGATGTTGAGCAGGCATTGGGGGAGGGCGAGCTGGCTGATGCCGAATTTTCGCCGGCAGAGGCGGAACCGTTTGGCGAGACTGATCTGGCGTCGTCCCTGGATGGCGCGCAGCCGGATGTCGTGATCCAGTCGGAGCCGGCGGCATTGGCCGAGTCGACGGTTCTGGAGCCGGTGGCGGATGTCGAGCCGGGATTTGCCGAAGAGGCTTCCACTGATGCGATGCTTCCGCACGCAGAGATGGAGGCGTCTGATGAGTCCGTTCCGCAGCCTTCCTCTTTGGATGGCGCGCAGTCGGATGAAACGGCCCCATCGGAGCCGGCGGCAATGACCGAACCGGCAGAGCTCGCGGAGCTGGCCCCGGACGCCCATCCGGCACATGCTGAGGCGATGGATGGTTTCGCGGAGCCTGCCGAGGCGGCTCGCTCCCAGGCCGAGCCGGCCCTTGACGCGGACCTTGCGGCGCTGGGGGCCGTTTCTCTGGAAGCGGCCTTGCCGGAGCCTGTCCCGACGCCGCAGGCTGTGGATGCGCACGCAGAAAATGTCCAGGCGGAGCCCGTGGCAGAGGGGCATGGCGACGCGGTGTCCACCTTGTACGAGGCGGTGCCGCAGCCCGCGCCGTTGGAAGACGAGGACATGCCGGCCTTGTCCGGCTTGTTGGGCCGGAGCCTGGCCGCGCCTGCGCCGGAGGATGCGCCTGCGCCGCCGCAGGAGATGGCGCTGGATGCGCCCGTCTCGGTGGTCAAGGTGGCGGCGATGTCGTCCGCCGCCGCGGCTGGGCGGCAAGGGCTGCCGGCGACGGTGCTGGACGAGCAGGCCTTGTTCAACTCCCTGTACGAACGCATGCTGCCGCGGATGAAAGTGGAGCTGTCGCTTTGGCTGCAGGACGCGATCGAGGTGCAGGCCAAGCAAATGTTGTCCGGGATGATGCACCAATTGAAAGAGGATTATGAAATGCTGTTCGGCGATGCGCTGAAAGAAAGTTTGCGGCAGGCGCTGAGCGATGGCGACGGCGTGCGCAGGATAGGGGAGGACGGGCATGAGTGACCGTTTGTCCTCCATCGTCACCCGCACCGGCGACGACGGCTCCACCGGCCTGGGCGACGGCAGCCGCGTCGCCAAGGACAGCGCCCGCATCCAGGCGCTTGGGGATGTCGACGAGCTCAACTCGGTGATCGGCGTGTTGCTGGCGGAGTCTCCGCCGCAGCCGATGGCGGAGTGGCTGGCGGAAATCCAGCATGATCTGTTTGATCTCGGTTCGGAACTCGCCGTGCCCGGCTACAGCGCCATTTCCGACGGCCATGTGCAGGCGCTGGAGGCATTGGTGTCTTTCATGAACGAGGAACTGGGGCCGTTGAAGGAGTTCATTCTTCCCGGCGGCTTGCGCAGCGCCGCGCTGGCGCACCAGGCGCGTTCCGTTTGCCGCAGGGCCGAGCGCGCGGTGGTGGCGTTGGCCCGCGAGGAAGAACTGTCCCAGGCCTTGCGCCGTTATCTGAACCGCTTGTCGGATTTTCTGTTCGTGCTCGCGCGCTACCTGAATCGGGAACAGGGCGTGCCTGACGTGTTGTGGCGGGCGGGAAGGACGCGCTGAGCGCCATGGCGGAAAGAAGGGCGGCGAAAGCCGCCCTTCTTTCCGCAGCGGGCTGCCTGTCGCTCGGATAGGACAGGAGCGCTGATCACAGACGGAATTTGGCCACCGAGTCCTTGAGCTGGTGGGCCAGCGCGGACAGCGCCTCGACATTGCCGTTCACTTCGGATACCGAGGCTTGGGACGCGTCCACCATCTGGGAGATGGACGCCACGTTGGTGGCGACGCTATGCCCGGCCTCAGCCTGCTCCGTGGCCACCTTTGCCATTGTGCGGATCTGGTCCAGCGTGTGTTCGGCGCCCTGGTTGATCTCGCGCAGCGCCTGGGCGGCCTCTTTCGCGCGCTCCACGCCGCGGGCCACCAGCGGCCTCACCTCGCTCATGCTGTCCGCCACGGAGCCGGTATCCTCCTGGATCCGCCTCACCATGCCGGTGATTCTTTCCGTGGCTTGGGCGCTGCGCTCGGCCAGCTTGCGCACTTCGTCCGCCACTACGGCGAAACCGCGCCCGGTCTCTCCGGCTCTTGCCGCCTCTATCGCCGCGTTCAAGGCCAGCAGATTGGTCTGGTCGGCGATTTCCTTGATCTCGCCGGCGATGCCGTCTATCTCGCGGGAGCGGTCGGTCAGGCCGCCGATCAGCGAAGACGCGCTGGCGATCTGTCCCGATACAAGCTGGATTTCGTCCGCCGCCAGCATCGCCAGCTTCTCGCCTTCGCCGGCCAGCCGGCAGGACCGCAGCGAATCGCTCTCCGTTTCTCCCGCGCAGGCGCTCACTTGATTGCTGCAAGCCGCCATGGATTCGATCTCGCGGGAGGTGCCTTGCGTCGCCAGCAGCGATTGGTGCGCCGCGTCGTTGATGCGCTCCACCTGGCCGCTCAGGCCGCCTACCGCGCGCTCCAGATCGGTCGCGCCGCGCTGCAGGCTCTGTATCATGCCGCGCAGGCTGGCCTGCATCGTCGCGATCGCCTCCATCAGGCTGCCGCGGCCTTCGCTTTTCACGCTCAAGGTCAAATCGCCGGCCGCGATGTCCAGCGCCGTGCGCGAAGCGTCATAAGGCTCCCCGCCTATCACGGCGTAGATCGAGCGGGCCACCAGCCAGGCCATCGCGATCACCACCGCCAGCACCCCCGCGCCGATCAGCAGCAGCCGCAGCGCCAGCCTGTCGAACACCTGGTCGACATCATCCAGGAACACCCCGGTGCCTATGGTCCAGTTCCAGCCATGGATGCGCATCACCGCGTTGAGCTTGGGCAGCGGCACGTCGCCATTGGGGCGGCGGGTGCGGATCTGCACGAAGCCGAAATCGGCGTCGCGCAGCACGTCTTCGTAAGCCTGCACCAGCGTGCGTCCGTCCGGCAGCTTTTCGCCGGGGTCGTTCTTGCCCAGCTTGCGCTTGTCCGGGTGTACCAGCACCAGGTTGTCGCTGCCGCGGGCGAAAACGTAAGTGCCCTTGTCGCGCAGGCTGCTCATCGCCTCGATCGCCCGCCGCTGCGCTTCCGGCCGGGACAGCTTGCCGGACTGCTCCAGCTTCTGGAAATGAGAAACCTGCTGTCCCGCAAGCGTCAGCAAGGTGCGAATCTGAGAACGGCGGTCTTCCAGCTGCGAATCATGCAGGCTGTACAAGGCGACGTCCGCCAATACGATAAGGCCCAGGCCTGCGTTAAATACCAGAATGCCCAGGCGGGTGGAAAGCTTCATGGCAGTCACTCCTGATCCAGCACATCCTTCGTTACGCGGCTTCGGCCGGCCCCGGTTTCTGGCCGCCTTCCGCACTCATGCTAATATAGGCAAATACCGCCATGATTCCGATCAACGGTTTCCCTCAAACGAATCCGATAAAAAAATGAACCTGATCAAGCTGATAAGCCCGTTCATCGCCATCGGCCTGGCAATCGCCAGTCCATTGAGCCACGCAGAGCCGGAAGACCAGCCGCTGCCTGGCGACTTCCAGCCCGCCCCCGCAGCCAAGCCGCTGCACCAGCCCCGCGCCAAAGCAGCGCCAAGCCACGTTTCCAAGCCTGCCGCCCATGCGCAGCAGCGCAAAGCCAAGGTCCCGCATGCCAAATCCGGCAAGGCCCACGCCAAAAAACATGCAGCCAAGCCGCACCACGCGAAATCCAAGCATGCCGCCAAAAACAAGCGCGCCCAAGCAGGCGGCAAGCATCTGAAAAAAGGGCAGGCCAAGCATCACGCTCAAAAGAAAGCCCAAAATCCCGCCAAAGCGCATAAGCATAAGGTCCATAACAAGAAGGCAGCCGCCAAGCCGCATCATAAGCACAAGAAAAAGCGCTGAGGCTCTTGCCAAGCAATAAACAGCCGGGCATAATGCGTCTCTCTTCGCCGGTGTAGCTCAGTTGGTAGAGCACCTGACTTGTAATCAGGGGGTCGCGAGTTCGATTCCTGCCGCCGGCACCATATTCTAAGGGCCTTGTAGCGATACAAGGCCCTTTCCATTTGCTCCGCAAAAACTACCTTGCTCCGCAAAATTACCTTGTCGGGGTCACGATGTCGCCAGCGCGGTCCCTCAGATAGTGCTCGGTCATCGTCATAGAAGTGTGTCCTAGCAGGCCCTGCGCTTTTTCCCGATCGCCTATGTCTGTGCCGGCCTTTGCTCGCAAATCCCTAAACTGATACTGCCTGATTTTCTGTTCCAGGTCGGGATGGGCTTTAATCGCGTCGTCACGTGCTTTGTCAAATCGGTTCCTCAGCATGTTTTTAGACAGAGCCTCGCCCTTTTCATTGACAAGTAGTTTTTTAGTGGTTGAGTTTAATAGCGCCTTCCTCATTGTTATTCGGAGAATTAGAGCTTTTAATGCTCCTTGAATTTTGATTCTTATTTTCTTTTTAGTCTTGTTCTGCACTACCCATAGCAGATCGCCAGTGATGTCTGTTTCGCCCATTTTTAAAACATCGGCAGGGCGTTGACCTGTAGAGTAGGCTAAATCGAATGAATCTTGTAGCGATTGGCTTGCGTGTTTGTATGCAATATCTGCAGCAACGTCTTCTATATAAACATCCTTCCTCCCCCTTTCTCGATATCCTTTAATGCCAGTGCAGGGGTTTGGTTGGGAGGTTAGTCCCTAGCTGCGCCACATATTCCACATGTGGGAAAATAAAGCCTTCTCCCTATTTGCGGCAACAGGAGTGTTTGATCTCCACTCCATGTACTTTGCAAAATGATGTGGCTCAATTTCATCTGATGGGGCGGGTGGGTTGCCAAAGAGCTTATCTAGGTGTTTTAATTCACCTAAGTTGTTTTGTTGGGAGCGGTGGCTTTTTTAGGGATGACTTCCATTGCATATTTATCACGCGCGTCTTTGTAATTTTGCTTTGCGCATTTTGGGGCTTTAGTCATTTCTAGCGCTGCCCACTTTCGGACGGCTTCAGTGTAGTCCTCTCCTAGCGGTAGTTCATTTCGCGGCTTGCCGCCTGCGTCGTAGTAATAATAGACTTTGCCGCTTCTTTGTTTTCTCCTTCTCATGCCTTTGGGGAGATTTAGATTAACTGTCGGCTTTCGTCCCATTTTCTAACTCGCTTTCGATAATACGGATGGTTCCTATTTTGGGCTTCTATTTGCTGGGTTACTCTTGTTGGTCTTTACAGGTTCGATGATCGATCGAACTACGATGGGCCAGCCCGATGCATTTACCTGAAATGAAATGCCCATCAGTTTTAATGTGCCAATTTGTAGGTTTCTAAATTTTCTTCCGGTCAATTGCGCAACTTCTTCCTGAGAGAGAAAGAGTTGGTATGCTATTGTTTTCATTAATTATTTTCCTTTTTCATTTCCTCGACCTTGGCGAGAAACTGCCGTGATTTTTCCAGAAAGAGCGAGCCTTGAACCGGTGTCCCCAGCGCGCGGGCGTCATGGGAGGCGGCGACCAGCTGTTCGCTGTTGCCGGGCGTCATGCTGGTGGGTGGCTGTGCATTACGCCGTCCAGTTGCAGCAGGTTGGCGGTGGCGTTGAAAACGAAGACCGACGTGGATTTGCTGGAAGCAGATGCGCGAAGCCCTCGGCGCTTTGCTAGTTCGTCCAGTTCGTTAAGCCGAATGCCGGCGACGATTGCCGAGATGTGCGCGCATGGTTCCGGCGAAGAGGCCAGGCGGACGGCTTGCCGTTCAACGGTAGAGTGCGGGCGGTTGTTGATGTCTTGTAGCAGCTCTACGAACTCGGCGCAGTCGCGTTTGATCTGCTCTTGCGCGTCGTGTATCGCGCCGGCTTTGCTGGTGATAGCGTCCAAGATATCCATGCTAGCCCCGAATTTGATAGCAGCGACGAAGCCGAACGGGCTTGCTGTCGGCTTGCTTGATTGCGCTGATGGCGATGGCGGCCAGGGTGCTCTTGCTTGCGATCAGTCCGGCGAGGATGAGAGGAAGCGTCATTACTGGTCGTCCATGGGGTGACATGTGACATTGCGACTTGCAATCAGCAGCCTGGCCGAAATTTTCAGCAGCGCAATGTAGCTATCCGGGTCGTTCAGAGATAGCTCGTTGTTGGCTGCATGGATAAGGCCGGTCTGTACCAGCTGGCCGGGAGAGAGGGCCGTTCTGTCGTCCAGTGTGAGTTGCATCAGGGCTGTCTCGCGGGCGAGGTCGCGGAGGGTTTGCTCAATGGCAGGGGACTGGCCGGCGGCGGTGATTTGGGTGTTCATGCGTTGATGGTCTCCATGGTTGCAGCTGCTACGCTGTCGAGGATCTGGTTCCAGGTGCGCAAGATGCGGAAGCCTGGCATGCCGGCAAATTGGGGGTGTGTCATTGCCTCTTCGCAGGTCAGGCCCAGCTCTTTCATTTCGATCAGGTCGCGGCCGGTTGTGGCTGCGTCGAGGCGCGGCATGGTGATGATTCCGTAGATGCGCGGCGCGAACTCTTGATAGATGGCAGACTCTTCAAAGGTCTTACCGTTTTTCACGACGGGGCCAAAGTGTTCGTTGAGCCAAACGACTGCCGGCGCATCAACCAGGCGCATCATGGTTGCAAGGCCGGTGGATGTGTCGGTCAGTTCGTCGCCGCCGGCGACGATGATATGCAGTCGCACGCGCACGCTGTTCATAGCCAGGAATTCGACAGCGCCGGACGTGGCCAGGTAGTGCATCAATGGCAAGAAGCCGTTGCTGCCCACGTCTATTACTGCGTCCGTCTCGCTATCGATCAGTCTGGCCACCAAGGTGTCAAAGTTGCGCGGATTGATTTGCATGCCATCGTCCAGCAGCTCAATGGCGGTAGCGTTGAGGGCGTGCGTGCGGCTGAGGGTGCGATTGACTGCGTCCGAGCGGATTGTGTCCGATGCCCGCGGTGAGCGGCGGTCGGTATCGTGGCGGGTCAGTGCGGGAAATGATGCGGATCGCCGGGCGTCCGAAATTGTGCGAGCTGTGGAGCTGGGGCGTTTGCCGGCTGGCCAGGCGCAGGCCTTGTTGCCAGCTCAGTCGGTAGAGGAGCGCCATTTATTGCTGACGGGCTCTGTGATGTCGGACGCCGAAAGACGGTCGGGGCGGGAGCAGGTGAAAAAGCTGCTGGCCATGCTCCAAGGCGGAAGGATGCATATTGCCCAAGCGGAAGGGTAGGGTGAAAAGGTTGGCAATCCCTCCGGGTTTGCCAGCCGCTACATGGTAAAATCGCGGTTCAAATAAAGCCTGGCGGCAAGGCTGACCGGGCTAGGGGATTCCTCAGTGGGTAAATGGGGAGTTCATGAAATGTTGGTAGAAGTTGTTCGTAAGACAGATTTTCCCGAGTACCTTCTTGGCCGTTTTCAAAATTGGGGAGCGTGTCAGCGTGGCAGTTTTCGTGCAGGGCGTTCTGGCGGATTGGAGGGGTTGTTTCGCTCTTGTCGGTGCCCTGAGTGTTATGAAGACGAGAGGCCCTGCGATGCATGCATCCGGGAAAGTCAGTCGCAGCCAAGAGCAATGCTTGATCCGGTGGACGCCGGCTTGATCGAGTCGGCCTGGGCAATGTTGCCGGTGTCGCGAATAGAGAAAAAACTATTGCGCGGGTATTTCTGCCATAGGGCATCGCAAAGTCGTCTATTGATTGAAGGAAACTGGTATCAATGGCCGTGATTTCTGGTATTTGATGCTGCGTGGAGCCAAAAAGATTGAGCAACATGCCAGAATTATTGCTTGCAGATCGTCGCGAGCGGCGGTAGTATCTCGCCCACAATTGATGCAAACCGCCGTACGGCGTTCAGAACAGGTGGCGTAGGCCACCTTTTTCGCGCCCGGAAGAAGCCCAAGCTTAATCGCTTGGGCTTTTTGCATTCTGGTTTGCTTTGATTTTGGCCCTTCGTGGCAGGTGTTGTGAGTGTTAGCAACTTAGCTTTTCAATTGGGAATTTGAATTTGGTTTATTTATAATAAACCATTACTTAATTCTGTCATGAAATTGCAACAATTTGATGGGGTCTTGCAACACTTAGCACACATTTATGTGATGCCGGGAAATGGCATTGCTGTATTATGTCAAATTAATATTTCTTGAGAATTTGTTGTCATGGCTTCAATAAGTATGGCAAGTATGGCTGATTTAACTCGCGCGATAGGCTTGAATAATCTAACTCCTGCTCCAAGACATTGCGAATGTGATTGCCACCATTCAGGCATCGGCTGCGCAGTCGAATCAAGTACCTTCGGTCCTTGTCAAATTAAGTGCAGAAGCGGTTGCTGCTGCGGCGGCTGCAAATCCTCCTGCCCAAGCAGAGCAAGCAACATATAAGCCATTGGCGGCCGCAGGATTTACTGCTGCAGCGCAAACACCTATTCCGATAATGCCCGCGGGGTACACGCTGGGCAACGCTTTGGCTGGCGCGGCTGCTGCTGTAGTTGGTGGCGTGGTTGCAGTGACATGTGAGGGAGCTACTTCGGGGCTTGCAAGTGTACTGTGTGTGCCTGCTGTGATTTATTCGGGGGACGCGACGAGTCAAGTAGTTAACAATTTAATTGGCCAAATTGCTCAAGAGGCTAAGAAACACCCGGTTGTTACGGCGGGGCCTATTCTGTATTTTGGGCCTAACTTTGATGGCGCGGGGCATGGTGATGGAGGCCGGGCAAATGCAGGTAGGTCTGCTTCTGTCGGCCATGTGAGTGCTGGGCCTGTATCCAATGCGGGTGGTATTGGTGGCGGCGAAGGCGGTGATTGAAGATGAAAAGTAATCTGTATTTAAAGTGCTTGGTGCAGGCGGTAGTCGGGTGTTTGGTAGGTAGGGCGTTATTCCTGATGACATGGGATACTGCTGAAAAGTTTATTACCCCCTCTCTCTTTGTGTACATGACTATGCTCTTTATGGTGCGTGTCTATTATGAAAAAAAGAAAATGAAGGCGGCAAGTTGACCGAGGCTTGATCGTCTCCAGATTTCCTAATGGAATGTCGTCAGGACTGCCACAAGTTTTTCCAAAAGCCCAAGCTAGCAGCTTGGGCTTTTGCATTTCTGGCGGTTTATACAGGATGAGTGCCCTGGCTTTGGCTGGGGCGTTTCTTTTTGGGGTGTGACCTCCTCCCGGCTAACCGAGCGGTCTAGTCTAGAGATTTCCGGCTTCAAGGTGAGCAAGTCTGAACTCGCTCGGGGTCTGGTCGCCCAGCGAACTGTGCGGCCTGAATTCGTTGTAATCCTGCCGCCAACGCTCGATCTTTTCACGTGCGTCATCCAGCGATAAAAACCAATGCACATTCAGGCACTCATCCCGCAGACTGCCGTTAAATGACTCGATAAAGGCATTATCCGTGGGTTTCCCTGGTCGTGAGAAGTCCAGCGTGACGCCTTGCTCATAGGCCCACTGGTCCAGCGCCAGGGAAATAAACTCGCTGCCGTTGTCGACCTGAATCCGTTGCGGCGTCCCGCGCAAGGCTTGCACATGCTGCATCGTAGCAACCACGTCTGCGGCTTTCAGCGCGAAATCCACCGTGATCGCCAAGCTCTCCCGACTAAAATTATCCACCACAGTCAAGACCCGGATTTTCTGGCCGTTGAACAACTGATCGGCGACGAAATCCATGCTCCAGCAGGCATTCAAACTGGAGACCGCCGGCCGAGCTTGCCGGTGTGCGGCCGCCACTCGCCGCTTGGGCCGTTTGCGCCGGAGGTTCAACCCCTCCTCGCAGTAGATCCGGTAGGTCTTCTTGTGATTGATCTGCCAGCCCTCACGCCGCAGCAGGACATGGATGCGGCGCGCGCCATAACGAATGCGGGTGGCGGCGATCTCGCGGATTCGCTGCCGCTCCGCACGATCGTCTCGAGGGTGAGGGCGATAAAAATAGGTAGCTTGCCGCAGTTGAATGACAGCGGTGGCGCGATGGATGCTGACGCGGTAGGCGTCGATCAGGAAGTTCGCCAGCTCGCGTTTGCGAGCCGGCCTCACAGCTTTTTTTGGATGACTTCCTGCAGCATCTGCTTGTCCAGGCTCAGGTCGGCGACCATGCGCTTGAGGCGGGCGTTCTCTTCTTCCAGTTGTTTCAGGCGGCGCAATTCGCTGACACCCAGGCCGCCGTATTGCTTCTTCCAGTTGTAGAAGGTGGCTTCGGAGACGCCCATCTTGCGGCAGACCTCGGCGACGGTGGTACCGGACTCCGCCTGGCGCAAGGCGAAGGCAATCTGTTCTTCGGTGAACTTCGATTTTTCATGACAAATCTCCTGCCCGGATGGGCTTAAATTTGCCAGAAATCTCTACTTTTCGCCGCTACGTTTTTGCGGGAGGAGGTCACCATATGGCCGGGTGCGCGGCTAATACAATACCCGCGGGGAATATGTCCACCGGCTGCTCAGTCCAAGAACATGAAGCGGGCCAGCGGAAAAACTGAAGGAAGAGGGTTTCGTTAAATAGCCAAAAGTTGTTTGCGGGATTAACTTCGCTACGAAGCAGCTAAAAATAAAACCGCACAGCGAGCTGTGCGGTTTGTTTTTGGCAAGACGCTGGGGGCGGCGCTATTATTTCTGTTTGGCACCGCCGGTCGCGCGCGCGGCTTTCACCGCCAGGAAGCGCGAGAAGGCGTCGATGCGGGAGGCGTTGCTGCCATCCTGGATGCCGGCGTCGCTCATCATGGTGTAGTAGGCGCTGGGCTGGAACAGCGCGGTGAACAGGAAGCCGCTGCGCAGGTAGTTGGTGTCCTTGCTGTTGCCGGCGCCGGTGGTGCCGTTGAGGCGGCCGGCGTAGTGGCGGTCGCCCAGGCGCATCACGTCGAGCACGGTGTTGGCGATGGGCACCAGCTGCGCGGCTTGCAGGCCGTAGCGTCCGCTTTGATACAGCCGATACAGGCCGGCGGTATCCAGGCTGCCATGGTTGTTGTCTTCGCCGGAGGTGTCGGGCATGGTGTAGCCCCAATCGTAGGCGGGGCGGCCGGCCTTGTCGGTGTAGCGGGTGAGGCCGGACTGGAGGAACCAGTCCAGATTGGCTTGCAGGATCTGGTCGTAGCGTTTGACGCGGGCCGGGTCGTCTTTCAGCAGTTCATGCGCCTGTGCCAGGTTGAGGAAGCCGTAGCCGAACATCATCTGCTGGTTCCACGGCACAGGCAGGCCGGCTTTGTATGGCGCGTTGGCGGCGAAGTACATGCGGTTGCCGTCGGTCAGCTTGATCAGCGATTTCAGGATGTGCTGGTCAACCGTCTTGTCGGCTTGGCTAAGGTAGGTCTTTGCGCGCTGAAGATAGGTGGCGCCGAAATGGAAGGGGTCGCCGGCCACTTTCTGATTGTATACCGCAGTGGTTTTCAGGATCTGCCTGGCGCAGTTGCCCAAGTGGCCCACCGGGTCGCCTTGTTCGCCGCCGGTTTGGATCGGGCTGACGTCCGGCTTGTTCGGCCATACCGGATCGATGCGGCCGGTCCAGATCACTCGCTGGCCAGCTGGAGCCGGCAGGATGTCGTTGCGTTCCGACAGCAGCGCGTCGCAGAAGGACACCATCTTGTCCAGCAGGGGCTGGCTCGGCGCGATGTCGTAAACCAGGGCCATGGCTTTCAGGTTTTCGCCGCTGCGGCCTTGCGCCCATTCGTTGTCGACATTGGACGCGCCCGGTTGCAGCCCCTGCGCGTAATTGACGAAGGACTGGATTTCGTTGCGGGTGACCGGTCCGTCCAGGCTGTCCACGGTCATGGCGGCCGCCTGCGCGGTTGCGCAGGCAAGGGGCAGGCTTATCGTCAGGGCAAGGTTCAGCAGATTTTTTTGTTTCACGATCGATTCTTTCATCCGGGAGTAGGCAAGGCGAGCAGCATTTTGCAATGTTTTTCTCGAGTAAATATTCTATTTGAATTTTCCTCGCAGCGGCAATGGACAGTTCGCGGCCTTGTTCATGAAAGACGGCGTGGGGACGTACCGGCGGATGCCTGCGCTGGGCATTTCCATAGCGGGCGTTTCTTTTGAGACGGTTTGTCGAATCCGGGAGGGGGCGCTGGATCGGAGGGATGGCGCGCCCTCCGATTCAGGTTTGGCGAGCGGCTTATGCTTGCTGATTGCGGATCAGCTCGCGCCCATGCGCGATCAGGTGATGGGCGATGGAGATCGGCGTGGGCAGCATCGGCAGCGCGTCGATGTCGAACCAGCCGGCGTCCTCGATTTCGCCTTCTTGCGGACGGATGTCTCCGCCGTCGTATTCCGCGGTGAAGGCCAGCATCAGCGAGTGCGGGAAAGGCCAGGACTGGGAGAAGGCGTAGCGCAGGTTTTTCACCTTGATGCCCACTTCCTCCAAGGTTTCGCGGTGCACGCACTCTTCCAGCGTTTCGCCCGGTTCGACGAAGCCGGCCAGCGCGCTGTACATGCCGGGCGTGAAATGCGGGCTGCGGGCCAGCAGCAGTTCGCGGCCGCGGCGGACCAGCACCATCATGGCGGGGGAGATGCGGGGGTAGTACAGCTGGCCGCAACTGGGGCAGTGACGGCCCAGCTGGTCGCTGTTTGCCGCCAGCGGCGTGGCGCAGTGGCCGCAGAAACGGTGGCTGTGGAAGAACTGGCGCAGCTGGGCGGCGCGGGCGGCCGCCTGCACCTGGGCCGCGGGCATGGCCATCAGCGCCGGCCGCAGAGACAGCCATTCTCCCGCTTGCGGCGGAGCTTCGCCGACCAGGTCCGCCATGAACAGATTGCTGCCTTCGTGGATGCCGAGAAAGCGCTGGCCGGTCAGCGCGCAGCCGGCAGGCGGATGTGGCGGCAACTGCTGGTTTTGCAGCCAGAGCAGGCCGCCGTTGAAGACGCACCAGCGCGCGGGCAGTTCCGGCGCCGGCTGTTGCGGGAGTTCGAAAGGCATAAAGGGGCGATCCGATTGGAATCGCTCAGTTTACGCCGACTCCCGGCTCGGCGTACATCCAGTGCTCGCTCTGGCGCCGCACCACTTCGCTCAGCGAGCCGCTCTGTTCGAACACCTGGCGCAGCCAGCGGCTGTCGCTGTGGCATTTTAATGCCCGCTGGCGCAGCGCCGCCAATTGGTGCTGGCTGCCCAGCGCCTCGGCGTGCGGTTCCAGCGCGCGCAGCGTGTCCAGCAGGTCTTCCTGCAGTCCCAGCTGGTTCTTGGAGCGGGCATCCACCATCACGCCGTCGAAGCCGAAGCGGCAGGCCTGGAAGCGGTTGTAGCTATAGGTGAGGTAGGGCTCGGAGCAGATGTCGTTCCACTCTTCCTCGAAGCAGCGCCGAGCCAGCATCTGGGCGTAGGCGGCCAGCAGCACCGGGGTCTCGATGGAAAGCGGGGTGTCGCAGATGCGGATTTCCACGGTGCCGTATTCCGGCTTGGGCCGGATGTCCCAATAGAAGTCCTTCATGCTGGCGACGATGCCCAGCGCCTCCATCCGCTCGAAGTAGTCGTTGAACGCGCTCCAGCTATCCACCACCGGCATGCAGCCGGACAGCGGGAAGGCGTTGACGCTGGTCAGCCGCGAAGTCTGGAACGAGGTGTCCACGCCCTGGTGGAACGGCGATGACGCCGACAGCGCGATGAAGTGCGGGATATAGCGGGCCAGGTAGTGGGTGAGCCGCACCGCGGCGTCGCCGTCCGGACAGCCGATGTGAATGTGCTGGCCGTAGACGGTGAACTGCTTGGCCAGGTAGCCATACAGCTCGGACACCAGGTGGTAGCGTTCCTTGGGGTAGATGCGCTGGTCTTCCCAGTGCTGGAACGGATGGGCGCCGCCGCCGGCCAGGCCCAGATTGAGCTTGTGGGCGCTGTCCACCAGCAGCTTGCGAATGGCGAGCAGCTCTTCCAGCATCGCGTTGACGTCGCTATGGACAGCGGTGCCGATTTCTATCATGCCCTGGGTGATCTCGGGCTTGATGTCGAAGCCGTGCGGCTTGCGGTTGATCTGCAGCAGCAGATCGTCGGAACCGCGGGTGAGATTGTAGTCGCGGCGGTTCAGTATCATCAGTTCCAGCTCCACGCCCAGGGTGAGCGGCTGGCTTTGGTTGAATTCAAGCATGGCTGGCTCCTGCGGTTTCGCCGGCCAGGCGCAAGGCCAGCCGGGTGAGGACGGGGGCGACGATCTCGTTGATCAGCAGCGCGGCCATCAGCGCCGCGCTGAAGCTGGCGGCGGCTTCGCCCAGCGACACGATGCCCAGGCCCAGCAGCAGCGCGGAGCCGCTGTTCATCGGGCTGAGCGCCAGCCCCAGCCAGGCTCCCTGTTTGCGGGAGAGGCCGTTGCCGCGCGCGGCCAGCCACCACACCAGCATGCCGATGCCGCTGCGCAGGATCAGGCACAGCAGCGCCAGTTGCCAGTGCGAGGCCAGCGCCTGCGGCGACAGGTGGGCACCGGCGGAGACGAAGAAGGCGACGGTGAAAACATGGCTCAGCGACAGGATGCCGGGCTCGCTGACGGTGTAGCCGTGGCGCAGCGTGCGGGTGCTCATGCCGGCCACCAGCAGCGCTAGTAGGGCCAGCAGCTGCAGCATGTCGGCGGCGCCGACCAGCAGCGCGATCAGGCCGAACAGCAGCACGCGCTGCGCCTCGCGCTGGTGGCCGCCCAGCCAGCGGTTGAGCTGGGTGATGACCAGGCCGGCGACCAGGCCCAGCGCCACCGAGCCCAGGATCAGCCAGCCCGGCATCAGGATGCCGTCTTCCACGCTGTGGTCGGCGGAAAGATGGGTGTAGGACAGCGCCAGCGCGAAGCCGGCCATCGCCAGCAGGCTGGACAGCGCGGTGGCGGTCAGCAGCCGCTCGCTGACCTGGCCGTCGGCGCGCGATTCGCGCACGATCTCTAGCACCACGATGGGCGAGGTGGCCATGCCCAACGCCGCCAGCATCAGGCTGGCCGGCGCGCCGAAGCCGTTGCCGTTCAGCAGCGCGAACAGCGCGCCGAACACCAGCAGGCAGTAGAGCAGGGTGGTGGCGAGCAGGGTTTTCTCCACCCGCAGCCAGCGCAGGTCCACGCGGCGGCCGGCTTCGAACAGCGCGATGCCCAGCGCCAGCTGCACGAACAGCGAGGCTTCGTTCAGCAATTGCTGATTGAGCAGGTTGAGATTGTAGGGGCCGATGATGAGGCCGGTGACGATGTAGCCGGTGATGGCGGGCAGGCGCGCCACGCGCACCGCGATCTGGCCGCCTATCACGCCCAGCGCCAGCAGAATGCCGAACGCTGCCAGCGGGTTCAGCATCAGATTGTGCCAGAGAGGGAGGGGCATTATGGTTTCTCCTGTATTGCGGGGCGGGGCATTGAATTGCTCCTTCCCCGCCCTAAGGTATCAATGACTGACGCGATTCCGAGCCAAGAGTTCATGCTATTAGACTGGATGCGCCGCCTGGGCGGCAAACGGATACCGGCCGCCTTGCTGTCGCGGTTGCGGGACGAGGCGGGCGGCATGCCGCTGCTGGTCGGTTTGTCGACCGAAGAAACAGACCGTTTGGTCAAGCTGGCCGGCGAACTGCTGCTGGCCAAGACCATCACCGGCCTGGAAGACATGGAAGTGGACGACGCCATGCGCTGCCGGCTGGCCCTGCAACTGGCGTTGCCGGGCATGAACCTGGGCATGCGCGCCTATGAAAACTGGCGCGAGGCGATACTGTACCCGGCCCCGTTCGTGGCGCGCAACCGCTGGCAGGACGGGATAGGGCTCACCCACGAGGGCGAGCAGGTGCTGATCGGCCAGGCGCACTACCAGGGACCGCTGGTGTTTTCCTGGCCGGACGTCAACGAATCGCCGTTGCTGGACGGCTGGAACGTGGTGATCCACGAGACGGCCCACCAGTTCGACATGCTGGACGGACCGGCCAACGGCGCGCCGCCCTTGCACAAGGGCATGGACCGCGCCGCGTGGAGCCGGGCCTGGAACCAGGCCTACCGGCAGTTCTGCCGCGAGGTGGACCACGGGGTGGAGGGCTGGCTGGACCCGTACGCCAGCGAGAACCCGGCCGAATTCTTCGCCGTGCTCAGCGAGGCCTTCTTCGAGATTCCGCATCTGGCGCGGCGGGATTATCCCGAGCTGTACCGGCTGCTGAGCCAGTTCTATCGCCAGGACCCGGCGGCCAGGCTGCCCCCGGTGGACGAGACCAGCGTGATGCCGGTTCAGCCTTCCTGAGCCAGCGCCGCCGAGCCGGTTTTCCTGCCCGCGAACAGCAGGTAGCAGCCCACCAGCAGGCCGATCAGGCATTGCAGCATCAGGTAGTAGGCCGGCGCCAGCGCATCGTACTTCAGCCAGATGGACAGCAGGATGGGGGTGAGTCCGCCGGCGAAGGCGTAGGCGACGTTATACGAGAAGGACAGGCCGGAGAAGCGCACCTGCGGCGGGAAGGCGCGCACCATCACCAGCGGCACCGCGCCGACGATGCCCACGCTGAAGCCCAGCAGCGGATACAGGGTGTACAGCTGGCCGGCGTGCGCCGCCATCGACGAGTAGAACGCGTAGCTGCTGACCGCCAGCAGCAGGCTGCCGCCGATGAAGGTGGGGCCGCTGCCCAGGCGGTCGCTGGACACGCCCGCCACCAGGCAGCCCAGCGTCAGCGCGACGATGGCCAGGCTGTTGGCGCGCAGCGTGTCCACCGCCGGCAGGCCGAACTGCTTTTGCAGATAGGCCGGCGCCATCAGGATGGCGACGACGATGGAGATGGCAAGGAACCAGGTGACGAACATCGACAGCGCGACGGCGGCCTTATGCTTCTTCAGCACGGTTTTCAGCGGCAGCTCCTCGGACAGGGCCTTGCGCGCCTGCATCTCGGCGAAAACCGGCGTCTCGTGCAGCCATTGGCGCAGCTGCATCGCCACCAAGCCGAACACGCCGCCCACCAGGAAGGGCACGCGCCATGCCCAGTCGGCGATCTGTTGCGGGCTGAAAGCCAGGTTGATCGCAGTGGCGATCAGCGAGCCCAGCAGGATGCCTATGGTCAGGCCGGAGGTGATCACGCTGCAGGCGAAGCCAGTGTGGCGCGCCGGCGCGTGTTCGGCGACGAACACCCAGGCTCCCGGCACTTCGCCGCCTATCGCCGCGCCCTGCAGGATGCGCATCGCCAGCAGCAGCAGCGGAGCGGCCATGCCGATTTCGTGATAGGTGGGCAGCATGCCCATGGCCAGCGTCGGCAGCGCCATCAGCACGATGCTCAGCGTGAACATGCGCTTGCGGCCCATCAGGTCGCCGAAATGCGCCATCACGATGCCGCCCAGCGGGCGCGCCAGATAGCCGGCGGCGAAGATGCCGAAGGTTTGCAGCTGGCTCAGCCAGTCCGGCATGGACGGCGGGAAGAACAGCTTGCCCAGCACCACGGCGAAAAACACGAAGATGATGAAGTCGTAGAACTCCAGCGCGCCGCCCAGCGCGGCCAGAAACAGCGTCTTGCAGTCCTGCCGGTTCAATGGGCGGTGCGGCGAGAGGGAGCGGGTGTCCATGCGGCGATTTCCTTTGTCTTGGTATGGTTATGTATCGACCGTATGGTTGTGGAATGTAAGGTCGTGCCGAGCAGATTAAATGACGGCGGCGATGTCTGACAATAAGACTCGTTCGCGGCGCGCGGTTGTTCGGGCACTGTCTTCATCCGGCAATGCTAGACTCGGACCATCGCGTATCGAATCATGGAGGCGCCGATGCTGGAGTTCATCGGCAGGATGCTGCTTGGCGTGCTGGACTTTGTCCTGGATCTTTACCTGATACGCGTGATCCGGCGGGGAAGAGGCCATCCGCCGCGTCCGATGGCGGAGGATGCAGCCAACCTCGCGCTATGGGAGTGGCTGATTCTCCCCATCTACGGTTTGGCTGCGGTACTGGCCGGCTTCCTGATGCGCGCGGCGGGCGCTCCCGTTTTCCTGTGCGTGGCGATGCCCGGCATCGTGGCGCTGGTCTGCGCGTTGAGGTCTTTCAGGAAATGGATGGATCTCTAAGCCAGCCCATGTCTAGGCTGCGCTTATCCCGTGGCTGGCGGATTTAATCCGAATTGTCTTTGCCCAGCGGAAAGGTCTTTGAGCTGGCGGCGTATTGTTTTGTCACTTCGGCATGGGCCATCAGCCTGGATGGTTTCAGGATGGGGCCCGCCGCCGCATATAGCCGGTCCGGATCGGGGCCGTACAGGTACAAAAAGCCGTCATTGCCGTCCAGGTGCAGCTCGGTTTCACCCAATTCGCCGGCCCTGGCGCGTTTGATCGCGCTGGCCAGTTTACGCTCCAGGGCGCGGATTCTGGCGAGGTCTTGCGGGTAATAGTCGAAACGGACCGTGATGGCCGGTTCCGGCAGATTCCGGGCCGGCGGCGCGGCCGCGGCGCCGGTGGAAAGGGCGAGCAGAAGGGCGGAGAGAAGCTCCCGCATTGCAATATTGCGCACGCTGGGTTCCTGAGAGAAAGATGAATCGCCATGATACGGGCTGGCTGGACCCATGTCGTGCAGCGGCGCGGCTGCGCCGGAACCGCAGCCTGTGTTTTTCATTTCACCGCCCCGTCCATGCCCCGCATGAAGTAACGCTGGCACAGCGCGAACACCGCCAGCACCGGCAGGATGGTCAGCACCGCGCCGGCGGCGACCATCCGGGTGGAGGTGGCGAATGCGCCCTTCAGATAGAGCACGCCGACCGACAGCGGATACAGGTCCGGCGTTTTCAGCACCACGCTGGGCCAGACGTAGACGTTCCACGACCACACCAGCGTGAAGATGCCCAGCGTGGCGAGGTAGGGCAAGGACAGCGGCAGGCAGATGCGGCGGAACACCTGCCAGTCGCTGGCGCCGTCCATTCGCGCGGCGTCGACGATCTCGTCCGGAATCTCCTCGAACGCGTGCTTCATCAGGTAGATGCCGAAAGCGCCTGCGATGGACGGCAGCACCACGCCCAGGCGGGTGTCGTCCAGGCCCAGCCGGCTGATGGTGACGTAGTTGCTGATGAAGTTGATCTCGCTGGGCAAGAGCAGGGTAGCGATGATGGCGTAGAACACCGCCTGCCGGCCGCGGAAGCGCAACTTGGCCAGCGGAAACGCCGCCAGCGCCGACACCGCCAGCGTGCCCAGCGTGGTCAGGCCGGAAATCCACAGCGAATTCCAGAAAAAGCGCCCCAGCGGGATGGCGTCCCACACCGCGGCGAAGTGTCGCCAGCCGGCGCCCTGAGGCCACAGCGGCGGCGGGAAGTCGAACACCTGCTCGCCGTCGCCGACGGCGATGCCCAGCGTCCACAGAAAGGGATAGACGCAGGCGAAGGACAGCGCGAGCAGCAGCAGGTAGTCGGGCAGGCGGCGCAGCAGCTTGCGAGGCGCGGCGCGGTTCAGGGCGATGGCAGTCATGTCGTCCTCAGCGGTGATCGGCGCGGATCAGCTTGAAATTCAGCCAGGCCAGCAGCAGGCAGACCAGGGTCAGCACCAGGCCGGCGGCGCTGCCTCGGCCGAAATCCAACTGGTTGAAGCCTTGATGGAAGGCGTAGTAGAGCGCGGTGTAGGTAGAGTTCATCGGCGCGCCGCGCGTCATCACCAGCACCTCCTCGAAAGCCTTGATCGCGTCCAGCGTGGAGATCAGGCTGCAGAACAGGATGGTGGGCCTGAGCATGGGCAGGGTGATGCGCCAGAAGCGTTGCCAGGCATTGGCGCCGTCCAGCCGCGCGGCCTCCTGCATCTCGGCCGGAATCGCCTGCAAGCCGGCGAGATACAGCACCATGTAATAGCCGATGCCGCGCCAGAAAGTGACGAACATCACCGAATACAGCGCCAGGTCCTCGTCGCTGAGAAAACCGACATCATGTTCCTGCTTTACCCATCCCAGCCAGTGCAGCGCGCCGTTGAGCACGCCGTAGTCGGCGTACATCCAGTTCCACATGATGCCCACCACCGACACTGTGGTGATCACCGGCAGGTAAAAGGCTGCGCGGAACCACTTGATGCCGGGCAGCGCCCGGTTCACCAGCACCGCCAGCGCGATGCCGGCCAGCTGGATGGCCGGCACCACCAGCAGGTAGCGCAGCGAGTTGCCCAGCGCCTGGATGAACACCGGGTCGTCCAGCAGGTAGCGGAAGTTGTCCAGGCCCACCCATTGTGGCGGTGAGACCAGATCGTAGCGGGTGAAGGCGACATAGCTGCCGAACAGCAGCGGCCAAAAAGTGAACACGCCCAGCAGCAGCAGGGCGGGGGACAGGAACAGCCAGGCGTTGCGGGTGGAAGTCGGGGTCATGCTTGCGGTCCGGCTTGGCCTTCGAAAGAAAAAGCGCCCCTGCCGGAAGACGCGGCGAGGGGCTGAGGAGGGAAGCGGTTTATTTCAGCTGGCGGTTCCAGAAGGCGACGGCGTCGTCCAGCGCCTTCTGCGCGTCCTTCTTGCCGGTGACCGCGGCTTCCACGTTGTCGACCAGATTCTTTTTCAGATCGCCGACATTGGGCACGCCGGTCAGCACCAGGGTGCGGATGTTGAGCGCCACCTTGGCGCCCTCGATGCGCGAGCTTTCTACCGCGCCGCCGCCGGCCGAGGTCTTGACGAAATAGCTGTCGGCCAGCGCCCGGCGGGTGGATGGGAAGGTGGCGCCGGTCACCTTGGCGAAGGCCAGCTGCTGGGCGTCGCCGGTCAGAAACCTGGCGAACTTGACCGCTTCCTGCTGCGTCCGCGCCGGCAGGCCCTTGGATACGGACCAGCTGAACAGATAGCCGCCCTGGGCGATCTTGGTCGGCCCCTGCGGCGCCGGCTGCACCACGGTGGCGGCGTAGATGTTGCGCGCGTCGCTTTGGGTGCGCTGGGCGGAGGTAGGCGCGGTTTCCATCATCGCCAGCCGGCCGCTGTTGTACAGCTTGATGCTGGCCTGGTAGTTGTCGTCGGCGAACAGATTGTCCCTGGCCAGCGCGCCGGCCTTGTAGGCGTCGGCCAGCTTGCGGATCAGCGCGACGTGGGCGGGGCTGTTGAACACGGCTTTGCCGTTCTGGATCAGCGGCAGGCCCTGGCCCAGCATGATGCCGTCTATCTGGCCCAGCTGGGGCAGCAGGCCGGGCACACCGGTCTTGGCCTTGATGATCTTGGCCAGGCGCAGTTCGTCGTCCAGGCTGGAGATCGACCGTTTCGGGTCCAGGCCGGCTTTCTTGAACAGTTCGCCGTTGATCACCAGCACATTGATGTTGTTGTACCACGGCAGGCCGTACAGCTTGCCGCCGAAGCTGAGATCGGCCAGCGCGTTGGGCAGATAGGCCGCCTTGTCCGCGCCCAGCGCCGTGTCCAGCGGAATCAACGTGCCTTTTTGCGCGTATTTGAACAGCCGGGGCACGTCGTGGTTGACCAGCGCCGGCGGTCGGCCGGCGGCGATGGCGGCGTTGAGCTTGGTTTCGAAGTTGTCGTTGAACACGTCCACCCATTGCACTTCCACGTCGGGATGCTGCGCCTCGTAGGTTTTCTTGACGCTGGCGAAGTAGCCGTCGAAGGTGGGCTTCAGCGAGTCGGTCCAGAATTCCAGCCGGACTTTTTCGGCATGGGCGGACAGGCTGCAGGCTAGCAGCGCGAATGCGGCCAGGGCGGGGCGGAACGGTTTCATCGTCTTCTCCTTATTGTTGCGGGTTCGAGCGTTGCAGCAGCAGCAAGGCGCCTTGGGCGGAGTCGCCGCGCGGCGCGACGAGGCGCTGGCGGAAGCCCGGCGGCAGCCAGTCGCGCAGCGCCTGGCCCAGTCCGCCGCACAAGGCCACCGGCAGTTCGTCCCGCGGGTCCAGCGCGCGGGCGATGGCCCAGGCGTCCTCGCCGGCCTGGCGCAGCAGCGCGTCGGCTTCAGGATCGACGCGGGCGGCGCTCAGCGCCAGCGGCGCCAGCCGGGCGAACTGGGACGGCGTGGCGCGGCCGTTCCAGTTCATCATCGCTTGCCAGTCGCCGCCGACGAATTCCAGCACCGCGCGCGTCAGCGGACTGTGGCTGCGGCGGCCGTCCAGCGCCATCTGGGTGAGTTGGGCGGCGCGCTGGCCCAGCCAGGCCCCGCTGGCTTCGTCGCCGCTGGGATAGCCCCAGCCGCCCACCTCGCGGTGGCTGCCGTCGGAATACAGCGCTTCGCCTATGCTGCCGGTGCCCAGCGCGACGATGATGCCGGGTTGGCCGCCGTGCGCTCCCAGCAGAGTGGTGTAGCCGTCGGTGGCCAGGCGGAGCTCGGCGAAGTCCGGCGCCAGGGCCTTGAATTCGCTCGCCCACTGCTTGTTGTGAACGCCTGACAGGCCCAGGCCCAGCGCGCACTCATGGACGGGCGGCACGGGGAGGCCGGCCTGCTCGAAAGCGTCGTTCAGCGTGGCGCGCACGGCTTGCCAAGCCTTGCCGATGCCCAATGACAGCGCCGAGGCGCAGCCTTCCGACTGGGCCAGCGGAGAGCCGTCTGACGCGTTCAGGCGGATGCGGGTGCCGGTGCCGCCGCCATCCACGCCTATCAGGTATCGGATGCTTGGATTCATCGCTTGCCGGGCTTGCGGCCCGCCTCGTTCGAATGATGACATTTGAATTTTCATCAGTAAAGCATTCGAATTTTATTTCGTCAACTTGATTTATTTAAGTGCCGCTCAATGACAATGGCTTGTTTGGCCGGTGCGTCGCCGTCATACTTCCGTTTCATGAAAAAAACATCATCAGCCGCCGAGCCGCGCACGGTGTCGGGCACCAATCTCGAATACGCCCGCTCGCATAACCGCCGCGCGGTGCTGGAAACCGTGCGCCTGAACGGCCAATTGACCCGGGCGGATCTGGCCAGATTGACCGCGCTGACGCCGCAGACGGTGTCCAATATCGCCGCCGAGCTGCTGGACGCCGGCATGCTGCTGGCAGGCCAGCCTTTGCGCGAGGGCGCGCGCGGACAGCCCGCCATTCCGCTTACCCTCAATCCGGACGGCGCCTACGCGGTGGGGATGCAGCTGGATCACCAGATGCTGGTGGCCTTGGCGCTGGATTTGTCGGGCCGGGTGCGGGCCAGGCTGGAGGCGCCGGTGAGGCATCCGTCGCCGGACGAAGCATTGCCGTTGATCTCGGATCTGCTGCAGCGGCTGAGGCGGGAGTCCGGTCTGGACTGGGGGCGATTGCTGGGCTTGGGCCTGGTGATGCCGGGGCCGTTCGGCGTGGAGGGAATGACCTCGGTGGGGCCGACCACGCTGCCGGGCTGGGAGGGTGTGGACGCGGCGGCGCTGGAGCGGACGCTGGGCCTGCCGGTGCTGCTGGAAAAGGACGCCACCGCGGCGGCGATAGGCGAGCGGCTGTACGGCATGGCCAGCGAGCTGCGCAATTTCGTTTACCTGTTCATCGGCGCCGGGCTGGGCGCCGGACTGTTTCTGGATGGCCGGCTGTACACCGGCGGCCGGCGCAACGCCGGCGAAGTGGGGCACATGATGGTGGTGCCGGCCGGCCGGCCCTGCGATTGCGGCAACCGCGGCTGCCTGGAGCGCTACGTATCGCTGCAGGCGCTGTATGAGGAACTGGGCATCGCCGGCGGCCCGCTCGCCACGCCGGAGCATCTGGCCGCGCGGGGAATCGACGCGGCCGGAGAGCGCTGGCTGGACGCGGCGGCCGGGCCGCTGCGGCAGGCGATCAACATTCTGGAATCCATGCTGGACATCGACGCGGTGGTGCTGGGCGGATTGCTGCCGCCAGTCTGGCAAGAGGCCTTGATGGCGCGGCTGCATCCGTTGCCGCTGTCGGTGCGCAGTAGCAGCGGAGAGCGCGTGCGGCAGGGCAGCGCCGGCCGCGACGTGGTGGCGCTGGGGGCGGCGGCCTTGCTGGTGTTCGACGAATTCAATCCGCAATACGAGGTGTTGCTGAAGGGCGGGCGGCGCTGAGCGCGCGGAATCAGACTGGAGGGCGACGATGGCGATGCGGTTTCTGTTCAATCATCTGGGTTTCGAGCGAAAGGCGGCCAAGCCGATATTGCTGCAGGCGGAGGCCGGCTCGGCGGTGGATGGCGCGGCGGTGCTGGATGCCGCCGGCAAGGTGGTGATGCGCGCGCCCTTGCGGGCGCAGGGCGGCGTGAACGGCTGGGGCGACGATCATTATTGGCGCGCGGATCTCGACGAATTGACCAAGCCCGGGCGCTACCAGCTGTGGCTGGAAGGCAGCTCGCCGCCGCTGGTGTCGGCGCCGTTCGAGGTGGCGGATGGCCTGTACGGGCCGGCGCTGTTGTCGGATCTGGTGTTCTATTTCAAGTCGCAGCGCTGCAGCGGCCTGTACGATCAGGCCGACCGCGCGGCGCCGGAAGAGGGCGGCGACGCGCGGCGCGACGCGCACGGCGGGTGGTTCGACGCTTCCGGCGATTGCTCCAAGTACCTGAGCCACCTGTCCTACGCCAATTATCTGAACCCCCAACAGACGCCGTTGCTGGTCTGGAACCTGATCCAGGCGCGGCAAGCCTTGCCGCAGCAGGGCAAATGGTTCGACGAGCGCCTGGTGGACGAGGCGCTGCATGGCGCCGATTTCCTGCTGCGGATGCAGCATGAGTCGGGCTTCTTTTACCAGACCCTGTTCGATGGCTGGAGCAAGGACGAGGGCCGACGCAGCCTGTGCGCCTATTCCACGCAGCAGGGCGTGCGATCTTCGGCTTTCCAGGCGGGCTGGCGCCAGGGCGGCGGCATGGCGGTGGCGGCGCTGGCGGCGGCGTCGACGCTGCCGCGAGACGGCGAAAGCGAGCGGGCCGAATATCTGGCGGCCGCGCGGAAGGGTTTCGCCCATCTGCGGGAGCATGGCCGCGATTATCTGCCGGACGGCGAGGAAAACCTGATCGACGACTACTGCGCGCTGCTGGCCGCCTGCGAACTGTACGCGGCCTGCGGCGACAGCGGTTACGCCGACGCGGCGGCGGAGCGCGCGGCCGGCTTGCTGGCCCGACAGCATGGCGATGGCTGGTTCTGGCTGGATCGCCGGCAAACCCGCAGTTTCTGTCACGCGTCCGATGCAGGCCTGCCCTATATGGCGCTGGCGCGCTACCTGGAAACCTTGCCGGACGGCCCTTGCGCCGAAGCCGTGGAGCGGGGATGGAAGCTAGGACTGCGAGGCGAGTTGGCCCGCAGCGCGGCGGGCAACCCTTTCGGTTATCCGCGGCAATGGGTGAGGCAGGCGGGCGAGATCGAAGGCGCGCGTTTTTTCATGCCGCAGCGCAATGCCAGCGGCTATTGGTGGCAGGGCGAGAACGCGCGGCTGGGCTCGCTGGCCGCCGCCGCCTGGCGCGGCGCGGCGCGCTGGCCCGAACTGGCCAACAGCCTGGATGCCTACGCCCAGGCCGCTGTGGACTGGGTATTGGGCCGCAATCCATTCGATATTTGCATGTGGCAGGGGCGTGGGAGGAACAATCCGCGTTATGAGCCAGGCTACCACAACGCGCCGGGCGGGGTCTGCAACGGCGTCACCGCCGAGCCGGGAAGGGGCGATGGCATCGCTTTCCTCTTGCCGGAGCAGACCGACATCAGCCAGTCATGGCGCTGGAGCGAGCAGTGGCTGCCCCATGGGGCCTGGCTGATGCTGGCTTTGGCGCGGCGGCAGGCGATAGGCGGGGAATAAGGGGCATGATATCAATCAAATTTTATTGTTTGTTTTTTGATATCAATGTCATTTTTTCTTGGCTTGCTTCACGATAGACGACGCGGCGAGGAGGCCATTGGCATCTAATCGCCGCGATGACAACAGGAAAGGAACCGTGATGAAGTCCAAGATACTGCTTGCCCTGGCGGCAGGCGCGGCTTTTGCAGGAGCCAGTCCGTCCGTTCTGGCCGATTCGAATCAGGATTGCGATACGCGCTTCGCGATCATCGGGCCGGGGTTCAACCAGTTGAACACCAACGCCACCATCAACTACATCGGCGCGGTGTCGCCCAGCCGGCTGTTGATCGCAGGCAACGTCAATGGCTACAAAGTGACCGGCTACATGGACTTGGTGGGTTTCACCGCCAGCGGATCCTGGGGCGACGAGGCGGGCGCGGCAGGCAGCGGCGGCGGAATCACTTCGATCGAAGTGCGCGACAAGGTGATGATCGTGTCCGGACAGGTCAGGCAAGGCGGCCCGTGGGGGCCCATCGGCTACCGGACCGCCCAGATCCAGTTCGCGGGCGACGTGTCGTTCTCCGGAGGCAGCGCCGGTAGTTCCGGCATCTCCAAGATCAATTACATCATTCCCTGGCCGTCCAATGTGACGAATCCCAACAAGGGCCTGCTTCTTGGCGGGACCGTGTTCGACAATCGCGGCCTGCCCAGCGGCAGTTTCCATTCGCCGAGCGCCATGTTGTGCAAGCCTGCGGCGGCCAAGAAATAAGGCGCGGCGCGGACGCAAAAAAACGGCGGGGATTCCCGCCGTTTTTCATTTCAAGCTCAGCCTTATTGCGCGTTGCTGCGCGGACCGCGGTTGCCTTGGTAGCCGCCTTCGCGGCGCTGGCCTTGGTAACCACCTTCGCGGCGATTGCCCTGATAGCCGCCGCGGCTGCCGCCGCCATTGCCGCGACGATCGCCGTAGCCACCCGGCTTGCCGTTGCGACGCGGGCCGCCCTTGGACGGGCGACGGGTCGGCTCCATGCCTTCGATCACGCCTTCGGTAATGGAACGCTTCAGGTATTGCTCGATGCGGCGCACTTTGTGCGACTCTTTCGCTTCCGCCAGAGTGATGGCGGTGCCGTCGCGGCCGGCGCGGCCGGTACGGCCGATGCGGTGCACGTAATCCTCGGCCTGTTTCGGCAGGTCGAAGTTCACCACGTGGGTGATGGTCGGCACGTCGATGCCGCGGGCGGCCACGTCAGTGGCAACCAATACCTTGATGCGGCCGCGACGCAGGTCGTTCAGGGTGCGATTGCGCCAGCTTTGCGGCATGTCGCCGTGCAGGCAGGCGGCGGAGTAGCCCTGATCCGACAGCTTGTCGGCCAGCTCTTCGGTATACGCCTTGGTGGCGGAGAAGATCACGCACTGGTCGAAGCCGGATTCCTTCAGGATGTGATCCAGCAGGCGATGCTTGTGGTTCAGGTCATCCGCGTACAGCAGGTGCTCGTCAATGGTACCGCCGGAGGTTTCGGTGCGGGCGATCTCGATGCGCTGCGGATCGCGGGTCATCTTTTCAGCCATGCGGCCGACGATGCCGTCCAGCGTGGCGGAGAACAGCACGGTCTGACGCGACTCCGGCGTAGCCTTGACGATGGCTTCGATGTCGTCGATGAAACCCATGTCCAGCATGCGGTCGGCTTCGTCCAGCACCAGCATTTCCAGACGGGAAAAATCGATGCGGCCAGAGCGCATGTGGTCCATCAGGCGGCCCGGAGTCGCCACGATCAGATCGATCGGGCGGGACAGGGCGCGAATCTGGAAGCCGAAGGAAGAGCCGCCCACCAGGCAGGCGGTCTTCATCCAGCGCAGGTCCTTGCCATATTCCAGAGCGTTCTTTTCAACTTGCTGCGCCAGTTCGCGGGTCGGGGTCAGCACCAGAACGCGCGGGCCTTGGCCCTTGCCGGTGGAGCGTTCCGACAGCTTGGTCAGCGCAGGCAGCAGGAAAGCGGCGGTCTTGCCGCTACCGGTTTGAGCGGAAACCAGCAGGTCGCGGCCAGCGATGGCGGCCGGGACGGCTTCGGCTTGAACCGAGGTCGGGGAGGTGTAGCCGGCAGCTTCCAGAGCGCGCAGGATGGTCGGGGCGATGCCCAGATCGGAAAAGTTCATGTATATCCTTTCAGGCCGGATGATGCCGGCGTCACTTATAGCCAGATTTCGTGGCGGTTATACGGCGCCTTTGGGCCGCAAATCATCGGCACTAACCTGGCAAGCGGCGAACAGCGGTCCAGTCGAAAGCGACATTATTGCTTGGACGAAGCCTGGTAAAGGGTCAGGGACGATGAAAACACACTCGGGCAGAGGCGTGGTGTGGGTTTGCCCGGTGAAATGACAAGAGGCCGGACTGTACATTAATTACGGAGGCAAGGCAACAGTTTTCTGAAAAATGGCCGGATAAGTATTTGATTGTTTGTGTCTTGATTTGGACTGTCCGCAAAAATAGCCTGCGATCGCCCTGCGCGGGCGCGGCTGGCGAAGCCATCCCTGCTCGCTACACTGGACTATAAGGTAGCGGGCTGGGGGCGGGCGGATGCGGATGGGGCGGAAGTTGGCGGTGTGGCTGTCGCGGCGGGCGGCCGGGGCGGGCGCCGCGCCGGTGTATGCGCTGGCGGTGCTGGCGTGCGCGCTGCCGGCGCTGTTCCTGCCTTGGTGGCTGGGCCGGGCGGGCTTTGATCCGCCGGACTGGCGCGGATGGGCGCTCGGCGCGGAGGTGGGGGTTCTGGCCGCGCTGGCCGGGGCGATGTTCGCCGGCTGGCTGCGGCGCGGCGCGGGCGTGCGCAGCGCCAGCGACTGGGAAATACTGGAAGGCATACGCAACCAGGAGTTTTTCGTCCATTACCAGCCCATCGTCACCGCTGCGGGCGGAGAATGCGTCGGCGCGGAAGTGCTGGCGCGCTGGCGCCATCCGATGCAGGGCAATGTGAGGGCCGACCTGTTCATCCGGGAGGCGACCGAGGCGGGGTTGATCGTGCCGCTGACCCGCTATCTGCTTAAGCGGGCGGCCGGCGAGTTGCGCCAGGTGGCCTTGCCGCCGGGTTTCATCGTCGGCGTCAATATCGCCGGCGAGCATCTGGCGATGCCGGAGCTGGCCGACGATTGCCGGGAAATGCGGGAGATGCTGCAGGCCAAGCAGGCGGCGTTGGTGCTGGAAATTTCGGAGCAGACGCCATTGAGCGAGGCGTCCGGCGCGCACGAGGTGATCCGAAGACTCAAGCGGGAGGGCGTGAAGCTGGCGCTGGACGATTTCGGCTCCGGCTATGCCGACAAGGACTATCTGCGGCGCTGGGGTTTTGATTATCTGAAGGTGGAAAAAGGCTTTGCCTCCGCATTGGGGCAGGACACGCTGCGCGGCAATGTGCTGGACGGCCTGTTGCCGTCGTCCCGCCAGTTGGGCGTGAGCGTGATCGTCAAGGGCGTGGAGACTGCGGGCCAGCGGAACTATCTGAAAGCGAGTGGATTCGAGTTGCTGCAGGGGTTCTATTTCGGCAAGCCGATGGCGCTGAACCACTTCCGGCAGTGGCTGTACGCCGGGGTCATTCAGGACCGGTCGCCGGCGCGGCGAAAGGGCGGCGGCCGTTAGAGGCTTGGAGCGGCTTTGGGGTACGGGTTGGGACATGGGGCCGCGTTTGCTACAATGCGGCCCTTTTTATTTCGAAGGAAGCAGTGGCATGGAATACGCCGTGCAACGCTACGCCGCCACCCGGCCCTGGGCCAAGCGAGTGGGGCAGCTGTATGCCCAGACGGTCCAGGCCGCCGAGGCGCGGGCGCAGATGAAGGATGTGATCAAGCGCGAGTTGGAGCGCGCGGCGCAAGTGTTCGAGATTCCGCAGGCCACCATCGTCTGCGAATTGGCGTTGGCCGAGGCCTGGGGACACTTCGCTCGCCACGGGCGCGTGGTGTCCCATCTGGATGGCGCGTTGGCGGCCGCCTTGGCCCATACCCGGCAGCCGTCGAACCTGCCCGATACACTGAATCTGCCCGCCGCAGCCTTCTTCCTGCATGTGCCGGGCGAGGGCGGGGCCTTCATCGCGCATCAGCCGGAGCGTCGCGCCTTGCTGCTGACAATGGTGCGGATGGGCTTCGCGCCGGATGGCGTCAATTGGCTGCAAGCGGCGGACCAAGTTGAGTTGGCGCGGGTGGAGTATCCGGGCGAGTTGGCGCCGCAGCTGGAAAATGTGGCCGCCGATTGGCAGGGGCTGCTGTCTTCCGTATTGAACGGCCTGGCGATGATGACTCAGCCCAAGCTGGAACTGGCCAAGGGCTGGGAGGCTTCCGCGCCGGCGGAGTGGGTGGCGGACGCCGCGCATCCTTCGTGCGTCAAAACCCGGCGGAAGGCGCGCAGCCAGCTGTTGAAGTCCGGCTTCGGCGAGGTGACTTTCTGCCGGGTGCCGGAGCTGGCCGATGGCACCGAATATGCCAGCCAGGGTTATTGGCGCCGCCAGTCTTTCGGCGCGGACAAGGCGCATTCGCGCCTGGTATGGGTGGCACCGCGCTGAGCTTGGCGAGCAGGCCTTGCCCGGCGGCGCGAAAGCGCTTGCCGAGGAGATGAAACGCCCGGTTGAGCCGGGCGTTTTTTTGGGCGCCGATTGCGCGGGCGTCAGTACTCGTTGAGCAAGGTGCGGATCAGCTCGCGCATCTTGTCCATGTCGAAAGGCTTCTGGCAGCAGGCGGCGATGCCGGCCTCCTCCAGGTCATCCTTGCCGATATTGTCGCTGTCGCTGGTTATCATCATCACCGGCGTGTCCGGCTGGAGGCCGCTGCTGCGGACGTGGCGGGCGAAGTCCAGTCCATCCATGCCCGGCATGTGGTAGTCGGTGATGATGAGCTTGAATGGCTCCTGCTCCAGGTAGGGTATGGCCGCTTCGCTGCTGGCCGCCTCGCAGAAATGCTCGAAGCCCAGCTTCTCCAGCACCTGGCGGATGTGGTGGCGCGAAGTGCTGCTGTCGTCGACGATGAGCACGTTCATCAGCGCCATGTCGGAGTCGACCTCGGCGCCCAGGCTGGGGCAGTTGAGAAAACTCATCACCGACTGCATCGCCAGATCGAACTCCTCGGGTGTGAACGGCTTGGGCAGCATGGCCAGGCTGCCGGCCTGGCGTATCGTTTCCAGTCTTTCCGGATTGGTTTCGCTGGAGATCAGGATGAAGGGCAGGTCGTACAGATCATCGCTTTCGCGCAGCTCGCGGACCAGCTCCGCGCCCGTGATGTCGGGCAGGTGGTAGGCGCTGATGATCAGGTTCGGCCGCCTTTGCCGGGCCTGCTCTATCAGCTCGCGGCCGGAAGGGTGGACTTCTATCTGGGCGGCGCCCATCGCCTCCAGCGCCTTGGTGATGATTTGCGCCTGCACCTGGGAGGGTTCGGCCAATGAGATCAGCAGTTGTTCCAAAGCCAGCATCGCTCTGCTCCGACATTCTACTTATTTACATTATTGTCGGTTTGGCACGATTTGGGTGGGCCGGCAAGCAAAATCCTCAAATAGCTTGATGCGGATGGGGGCGGCAAGTTTTGCCGCCGCTCGCGCCGCGCCCGGCCGGCAAACTTGCCGCTTGAAGCCTAATCGGCGTGAAAACTTGGCTTTGCGCGGCTTTCAAGCACTGGCACACTTCGTGCTTTAGCGTAGGCCAGCGAGGAGATTGCCCAATGCTAGACAAAATTGCCCACTATTTCGATTTTCAGCAGCGCGCGCTGAATTTGCAGGCCTATCGCGCCGAAGTGATAGGCAGCAACATCGCTAACGCTGAAACGCCGTATTACAAGGCGGTGGATTTCGATTTCAAGTCCGCGCTGCAGGCGCAGGTGGACAAGCAGGGGCAACTGAAACTGGCCCAGACCGACGCGCGCCACATCGCCAATCAGGCCGGCGAAGGCTCCGGCACGCCGCTGCAGTACCGCAGCGCGGTGCAGCCCAGCCTGGACGGCAACACGGTCGACATGGACGTGGAGCGCGGCGCTTTCGCCGACAACGCCTTGCAGTATCAGACCACGCTGGCCTTCCTCAACAAGAAGATCAGCGGCCTGAGCTCGGCGATCCAGGGCAGCGGCACGGGAGGCTGATTGAATGTCACTGTCTAATCTCTTCAATATTTCAGGTTCGGCGTTGTCGGCGCAATCGATGCGGCTCAACGTGGTGGCCAGCAATCTGGCCAATGCCGAAAGCGCCACCAGTTCGACCGGCCAGCCTTACAAGGGGCGCCACGTGGTGTTCACCGCGATTCCGGTGGACAACGCCCAGCCGCAAGTGGCCGGCGTGCGCGTGACGTCGGTGGTGGAAGACCAGTCGCCGCCGAGGCTGAAGTACGAACCGGGCAACCCGCTGGCCGACGAGCGCGGCTACGTGACCATGCCCAACGTCAACGTGGTGGAGGAGATGGCCGACATGATCGCCGCCTCTCGCGCCTACCAGAACAACGTTGAAATGATGAACACCGCCAAGACGCTGCTGCAAAAGACGCTGCAGCTCGGCCAATAAACCAGGTAAAGGGTGACGCCATGACTACCGCAGCGACCAACAGCACCACCGGCAACGCGTTCAATTTCAACTCGCTGAACAGCCAGGCCACGCCAGGCAGCAGCGGTGTTCAGACGGCCAATGGTTCGGGCACTGGCGGCTCCTTGTCCACCACCAGCGCGCAAAGCCTGCAGAACAACTTCCTGACCTTGCTGACCGCGCAGCTGAACGCGCAGGATCCGCTGAATCCGATGGACAACAGCCAGCTGACCAGCCAGATGGCCCAGATCAGCCAGGTGGCCGGCCTGCAGACGCTGAACCAGACCATGCAGCAAATGGTGTCGGCGCAGAGCGCCACCCAGTCGCTGATGGCCTCCAGCATGATAGGCAAGAACGTGATGGTGGCCGGCAACGCGCTGACCGCGCCGGCCGCCGGCCAGACGACGCAGGCGGGCGTGCTGTTGAACGGACCCGCCGCCTCGGTGCAGGTCAATGTGCTGGATCAGAACGGCAATGTGGTGGATACGGTGCCGCTGCAAAATCCGGGCAAGGGGCTGACGACCTTCAGCTGGGACGGCAAGGATGCCAACAACAACCAGTTGCCGGCCGGCGGCAGTTATACCTTCCAGGTCAAGGTGGCGCAGGCCAGTTCGTCCGGCAACACCACCGCCACGGCTTACAACACCCAGCAGGTCCAGGCGGTATCCTGGGCAAACGGTTCGCCGATGCTGGTGCTGCCGGGCAACAACCTGGTGCCGTTGTCCAATGTCGCGCAGATGTCCTGAAGCACTCTGCCTAAATAAAGCTTGATGAGGAGCAGTTGAGATGGGCTTTCAACAAGGTCTGAGTGGTCTGAACGCGGCGTCCGTGCAATTGGACACCATAGGCAACAACGTGGCCAACGCCAATACCGTCGGCTTCAAGAGCTCGCGCACCGAGTTCGCCGATCTCTACGGCAACAGCCTGTACGGCATCACCGCGACCACGCCGGGCATCGGCACCCAGGTGCAGGCGGTGACCCAGAACATGGGTAACGGCAATCTGGACTCTACCGGCCGCAGCCTGGACTTGGCGATCAACAATGCCGGTTTCTTCATCATGGGTTTGCCCAACGGCACGCAGGCGTATACCCGCAACGGCCAGTTCCAGGTCAATAGCCAAGGTTACTTGGTCAACACCGCCGGCAATTTTGTCCAGGGCTGGACGGCGAATTCGAGCGGGAGCGTTTCCCAAGGGCCGGTCGGCAATCTGCAATTGACGACCACGTCCATCGCTCCGCACGCCACCACCAAGCTGAGCATGCCGGTGCAGCTGAACTCCAATCAGAAAACGCCTACCGGCTCGCCGCTCAACAATCCGGCGGACCCCACGTCGTATAACTGGCCGAATACCGTGCAGGTGTTCGACAGCCTGGGCAATCCGCACCAGATGGTGTTCTATTACTCGCTGACGTCGTCTGCCGCTACCGGCAACACCTGGACGGTCAATACCTACGTCGATGGCAAACCAACGACTACGACTGGCGGCGGAGCAAGCTTCACATTGAATTTCGACACCAGCGGCAACCTGACCCCCGCCCCCTTCACGCCGGTGCCGATCACGTTCACCACCACGCCGGTGAACGGCTCGGCGATCCCTCAGACCGTGACCGTCGATTTCACCAACTCTGTGCAGAACAATCAGCAGTTCGGCACCTTGTCGCCGCAGATTCAGGACGGCACCGCGCCGGGCACGCTGCAGGGCGTGAACATCTCGGCCAACGGCCTGATTCAGGCCAGCTTCTCCAATAGCCAGACCAAGACAATCGGCCAGATAGCCCTGGCCACCTTCGTCAATCCGCAGGGGATGCAGGATATCGGCGGCAATATGTGGTCTCAGACCGGCAATTCCGGTTCGCCGACGGTCAATAATCCGGGCGCTGGCAATGCCGGCACCTTGTCGTCCGGGCAGGTGGAGGATTCCAACGTCAACCTGACCAACGAGCTGGTGAACATGATCACCGCGCAGCGCTACTATCAGGCCAACGCGCAGACGATCAAGACGCAGGACACGCTGATCCAAACCTTGTTGAACATCTAAGCGGCGGATTGAAGCATGGATAGAGTGCTGTACCTCGCGATGACCGGCGCCAAGCATGAGGCTTGGCAGCAGGCGACTACCGCGAACAATCTGGCCAACGTCAACACCAATGCCTTCAAGGCGGATCTGGCGGCATATCGGGCGCTGCCGGTGATCGGCGACGGCGCGCCGACCCGGACCTATGTCGTCGACAACACCATCGGCTTCGACGCCAGCCAGGGCGCGCTGCAACATACCGGCAACCCGTCCGATTTCGCGCTTGGCTCGCCGGGCTTCTTCGCGGTGCAGGGCGCGGACGGGCAAGAATCGTATACCCGCGACGGCGGTTATGTGCTGGACGCCAATGGCTTGATGCACACCCGCACCGGTCTTGTCATCATGGGCGATGGCGGCCCGATCACGGTGCCGGCGGGAACCCAGGTTCAGCTGGGCCAGGACGGCTCGGTGATGGCGGCGCCGCTGACCGGCGCCAATCGCGCGCCGCAGCTGGTGGGGCAGATCAAGATGGTCAATCCCGGGCCCAAGGATGTGTACAAGGGCGAGGACGGCCTGTTTCACGTCAACGGCGGCGGCACGCTGCCGGCCAGCGCCGACGTCAAGCTGGTGCCGGAAACGCTGGAAGCTTCCAATGTCAATTCGGTGGAGGCGCTGGTGCAGATGATCTCCCATGGCCGCCAGTACGAACTCAATATCAAGATGATGCAAACCTCGCAGCAGAACGATCAGCAGGCTGCGCAGTTGCTGTCCATGAGCTGATGCCGGGACAGAAGAAAGAACAAGGTAAAACGCCATGATGCGCGCACTGTATATCGCCAAGACCGGCATGGATGCCAGCCAGTTTCAACTGGACGTGGTGTCCAACAACTTGGCCAACGTCAATACCATAGGCTTCAAGCGCAGCCGCGGCATATTTGAAGAGCTGTATTACCAGACTCTGCGCCAGCCTGGCGGGCAGCTCGCCAACGGCAGCACTTTGCCATCCGGGCTGCAGATCGGCACCGGCGCCGCAGCTGTGGCGTCCACTCGCATACATGCGCAGGGAATTCCAACCCAGACCGGCCAGCCGCTGGACATGCAGATCGACGGCGACGGCTTTTTCCGCGTCCAGCTACCCAACGGCACCACCGCGTACACCCGCGACGGCGAGTTCCAGCGCAATGCCAACGGCGACGTGGTGACGGCGATGGGGTATCCGATGAACCCCAATATCAATATTCCGGCCAATGCGACGCAGATCACCGTGTCGACGGCCGGAGTCGTGCAGTACACGCTGCCCGGCGCCACCGCGCCGCAGACGGCGGGCACGATTCTGCTGACCACCTTCATCAATCCCCAGGGCCTGGAGAGCACGGGCGGCAACCTGTATCTGCAGACCGCGGCTTCCGGCGATCCGCAGGACGGCGACGCTCAAACCGACAACCGGGGTTCGATCCGGTCCGGTTTTCTGGAAATGTCCAACGTCAACGTGACCGAGGAACTGGTCAATATGATCACCGCTCAGCGCTCGTTCGAGATGAATTCGCGCGCGGTGACCACCGCCGACCAGATGCTGCAAAAATTGAGCAATCTGTAACGATGGGCCGAGCGCGGCCGGCATGATGGGAGTGGGGCGATGAAAACCAATCTGGCGATTTTGCTGTCCGGGGCGGCTTTGCTGACGGGGTGCGTGGTGCAGGAGCCGCCGCTGGTGCAGGGCCCGACCACGGCGCGGCCGCAGCCGCGCTCGGTGGGCTTGCCGGCCAATGGCGCCATCTTCCAGGCGGCCAGCTACCGGCCGATGTTCCAGGATGCGATGCCGGTGCAGGTGGGCGATACGCTGCAGGTCACGATTCAGGAGAATTCTTCCACGTCGCAGTCTGAACAGACCACCGACACCCGCACCTCCGGGCTGACGTCCAGCATCACGGCGGGGGTGAAGATCCCCTTCCTGCCGAGCGGTTTGGCCAGCGGCCTGGGCGGCACCAACTTCAACAGCTCGGGCACCGCCAACAATACCGGCAAGGGCAACAATCAGGTCGCCACCACCTTCGTCAGCTCCATCACCGTGACGGTGATCGACATGCTGGCCAACGGCAACCTGGTGGTCAGCGGCGAGAAGCAGGTGCGCATCAACAGCGACACCGAGTCCATCCGCCTGTCCGGCGTGGTCAATCCGCGCGATGTCTCTCCGGATCGCACGGTATCGTCGCTGAAAGTGGCGGATGCGCGCATCGAACAGCAAACCAAGGGCAATAACCGGCTGTACAACGAGCCCGGCTGGTTGTCCAAGATTTTCATGTCGCTGCTGCCGATTTGAGCGCGGCGAGGGATGGGATGATGAAGAAATGGATCGTGCTGGCCAGCTTGTTGCTGGCCTCGCTGCCGGCCCTGTCGGCGCAGCGTTTGAAGGATATCGCCAATATCGGCGGCGTGCGCCCCAACCAGTTGATCGGCTATGGTCTGGTGGTGGGTCTGGACGGCAGTGGCGACAAGGTGACTTCCTCGCCGTTCACCGGCCAGGCGATGACCAATATGCTGAACCAGCTGGGCGTGCAGGTTCCGCCGGGCACCAAGATCGATCCCAAGAACGTGGCCGCGGTGACGCTGACCGCCACCTTGCCGCCGTTCGCCAAACGCGGGCAGGCGATCGACATCACCGCGTCGTCGATCGGCGACGCCAAGAGCCTGCGCGGCGGCACGCTGCTGCTGTCGCCCTTGAAGGGCGCCGACGGCCAGATCTACGCGATGGCCCAGGGCAATGTCGTGGTGGGCGGCGCGGGCGCGTCGGCCGGCGGCAGCTCCACCCAGATCAATCAGTTGAGCGTGGGCCGCATTCCGGGCGGCGCCACAGTGGAGCGGGAAGTGCAGACCGCGCTGGGCGACGGCGAATTCATTCATCTGGAGCTGCAGGAGGCGGACTTCACCACCGCCAACCGCGCGGTGCAGGCCATCAACAAAGTGTTCGGCTCGGATACCGCTCGCGCGGTGGATGGCCGGCTGATCGAGGTTAGGGCGCCGTTCGACAGCAATCAGCGCGTGCAATTCCTGTCGCGGATGGAAAATATTGCCGTCGATCCGGCAGATCTTTCCCCGCTGGTCATCATCAATGCCCGCACCGGCTCCATCGTGATGAACCAGGCGGTGACGCTGAGCTCCTGCGCGGTATCGCACGGCAATCTGTCCGTCACCGTCAACAACACGCCGCAGGTGAGCCAGCCCAACCCCCTGTCAGGCGGCAAGACCGTCGTCACCAATCAGGCTGAAATCACCATCAACAGCACCAGCGGCAAGGTGGTGGGCCTGAAGGGCGGGGCCAACCTGTCCCAGGTGGTAAACGCGCTCAACGCGTTGGGCGCCACGCCGCAGGATCTGATTTCCATCTTGCAGGCAATGAAATCGGCGGGTTCGCTGAAGGCCGACTTGCAGATTATTTGAATCTGGCGCGACTGTGGCATGATTGTTGCTTTTTACGCGGCGAGGAGTGATTGATGACCGCTAAATTCCAGTCTGTTCTGCCGCAGGACGCGCTCAGCCACCAGTTGGCGATAGACCCGAGCCATCTGCGCAGCCTGCGCGCCAAGGCCGCTTCGGATCCAAAGGCCGCCGCGCGGGAGACTGCCGCACAGTTCGAGTCGCTGCTGATGGGCAATATGCTGAAAGCCATGCGCGAAACCAAGTTCGACGATTCGGACCAGTCCAACAGTATGGACACCTTTCGCGGCTTGTCCGACCAGCAGATGATCCAGGCGATGAGTGCCAACGGCGGATTGGGGCTGGGGGACATGATCTACCGCCAGATCGCCAAGCAGTCGGGCTTCAGCCCGGATGAAGGCAAGACCGCGCTGGCGCATCGGCAGGCGGGTCCCGCGTTGATGGTTCAACCGGCTGGGCAGCGCATGCTGCAGGCTTACCGGAGCGCGCAGTCCGAGGCTGACGGCGCGGTGGCCAGCCTGGTCCAGCCGCCCGCGCCGCAAACGGCGGGAGGCGGCAAGAGTTTCGCCAACAGTTTGTTGCCGCATGCCCGCGGGGCGGCGCAGCAACTGGGCGTGGCGCCCGAGTGCGTGGTGGCCCACGCGGCTCTGGAGAGCGGCTGGGGCAAGCGCACGATACGCAACGGCGATGGCTCGGACAGCCACAACCTGTTCGGCATCAAGGCCGGTTCTGACTGGCAAGGCAAGACCACTACGGTCATGACCACCGAGTACGTGGGCGGCGCGCCTCAGAAACGGATGGAAACCTTCCGTTCCTATGGCTCTTACGCCGAGGCGTTTTCCGATTACGCCAAAGTGCTCAAGGGTTCCTCGCGTTACAAGAACGTGTTGAACCAGGGGCAGAACATGTATGGCTTTGCCCAGGGGCTGCAGGCAGGCGGTTACGCCACCGATCCGCGCTATGCGCGCAAGCTGGTGGACGTGGCGGCGAGTCTGGCGCAACAAGTCGCCAAAGCTTGATCAAGTTTTGGCGCAAACAGCCGATAAGGACGGCAGGATAGGGGATAATCATGGCAATCGTCGGAGCAGACATATTCAGCATCGGCCTGAGCGGCCTCAACGTCGCTCAGAACGCGTTGTCGGTGACGAGCAACAACATCTCCAATGCGGCCACGCCGGGTTACAACGTCGAATACCTGACCCAGGCAAACCGCCAACCGCAGAATGCCGGCTTCGGCTTTCTGGGGCAGGGCGTGGACGCCACCAATGTGCTGCGCACCTATAGCCAGTTCCTGTCCACCCAGGTGCAGAGCGCGCAAGCCAACAGCAGCTTTTATTCTTCCCAGCTGCAGCAGTTGAACCAGATCAACAATACCATCGCCAACTCGACCCAGAGCCCGAATCCGGCCATACAGTCCTTCTTCGGCGCGTTGCAGACGCTGTCGCAGCAGCCGGCATCGCTGCCTGTCCGCCAGAACGTGCTGAGCATGGCGCAGGCGCTGGCCACGTCGATGACCTCGATGAACAACCAACTGGTGCAAATGCAGCAGGGGATCAACGGCCAGATCGACACCACGGTGCAGAGCATCAACGCCCTGGGCCAGCAGATCGCCGATCTGAACCAGAAGATCGGTTCCGCGACCGGCGGCAACGCCTCCGCTCCCCAGGCGCAGCCCAACGGGCTGCTGGACGCGCGCGATCAGGCGGTGCTGCAGCTGAACAAGCTGGTGGGCGCGACGGTTTCCATCGCCAGCGACGGCTCCTATACGGTCAATATCGGCAGCGGCCAGACGCTGGTGATCGGCGGCACGGTCAATCAACTGACCACTCAGGCCGATCCCAACAACAACACCAATCGCCAGGTCGGTTTCGTCAATCCGGCCGGCGGCGCTCCTGTCATTTTGCCCAATAGCGTGTTGGGCAGCGGCCAGCTGGGCGGGCTGCTCAATTTCCGCGACGGCGCGCTGTTGCAGACGCAAACCCAGCTGGGCACGCTGGCGATCAATTTCTCGGCGGCGATGAATTACCAGAACTCGTTGGGGCTGGATTACAACGCGCAGCCCGGCGGGCCGATTTTCCAGGACTTGTCGTCCTATGCCGCCAAGCCGCAATACGCGGCGGGGCAGTTCCAGGTGCTGATGGGAGACCCGAAGGCGCTGGCCACCGCCTCCAATCTGGTGCCGACAGGCACCGCGGGCGGCACCAGCGGCGTGACGATGACCGGCGTGTGGTCTTCCTTGCCCGGCACCTACGCCGGCAGCATCAATGGCTCGCCTCCGACCTTGCCGTTTCCGACAAACGCGACGCACCCGTCCAGCGGCATGACCAATATGACGATAACGGCATCGGGCACCGCACCGGTGACGATGACCGCGACCATCACCGGCACGAATGGCGGCGGCCCTTACAATGTGGTGGCCAACACCGCTCAGCCCAACAGCTACAAATTGCAGACCACGGCAGTGCCGCCGGTCGATGTCGGCATCGGCTTCCAGCTGTCCGGCTCGCCGGACCTCGGCCAGAGCTTCACCGTGGGGCCCGCGACGGTTGGCGCGCCTAATTTGAAGGCGTCGGGCGACAACAGCAATCTGCTGCAATTGACCGCCCAGCAGAATCTCAACCTGGTCAATAATCAGTCGTACCAGGTTTATTACACCTCCATGGTGGCTTCGGTGGGCAACCAGGGTTTCGCCGTCGGACAGATGAATTCCGGCGCGCAAAAAACGCTGGAGCAGGCCACCACCAACAACTCGAATTATTCCGGCGTGAATCTGGATCAGGAGGCCGCCAATCTGATCAAATACCAGCAGTCCTATCAGGCCTGCAGCAAGGTGATACAGATTGCGCAGAGCACCTTTTCCAGCATTCTGGGCATCATGTCCTGAAGCCATTATTTGAAGGAGAGCGGCGATGCGCATCAGCTCAACAACGCTATATCAGTCGGGCGTGAACAATATGTCGAACCTGCAGGCACAGCTGGTTCAGGTGAACACGCAGATCGACTACCAGAAGCGCGTGGTCACGCCATCGGACGATCCCGTCGCCGCCGCGCGAATCGAGTTGCTGAACACTTCCAGCGGCCAGAATACGCAGTACAAGGCGAATACCCAGGCAGTGGACAGCTGGCTGTCGTATTCCGATACCTCGCTGAAGAGCGCGATCGACCTGATGGGTTCGTTGAAGAGCCAGGCGATCTATGCCGGAAGCGGCGCTTTGTCGACCACGCAGCTGCAGGCGATTCAAAAAACGGTCAAGGAAGGGCTGTCCGAGTTGGTTGGCTATGCCAATGCGACCGACGGCAACGGCAGCTATTTGTTCAGCGGCAATCAGATCAACACCGCGCCCTTCGCGCTGGATTTGTCGAACAACCCGCCGACCATCGCCTACAACGGCGACGATGGCCAGCGCAGCGTGCAGGTCAGCTCCTCGCGGATCATGGCGATTTCCGATCCGGGCAATACGGTGTTCGGTTCGCTGGCAAGCGGCGGCAGCCCCACTGCTGCTTTCGATTCGGTGATCAATCTGTACAACCTGCTGGGTCAGAATCCCAAGCCGGCCAATTTTTCGACGCAGATAAACACCATCATCAACCAGATGAGCGACGCGACCCAGCAGATGAGCATCGGTTTGGCGTCGGTGGGCGCGCGCGAGCAGGAAAATTCAAATCTGCAGAGCATGAGCGACAACTTGAATCTGCAATACAACTCCGGCATCGGCGACTTGCAGAACCTGGACATGGCTCAGGCGATTTCCCAGTTCACCCTGACTCAGACCTCGCTGCAGTACACGCAGAAGACCTATGCCCAGGTCGCGCAGCTGTCGCTGTTCAATTACATTTCCGGCTGATGCGCCTTTTGGACGAAAACGGGCCGCATTGCGGCCCGTTTTCTTTTGCGCATTCCGACTCGCTCAGCCCAGGCTGGCGGGTTCCACCACGATGCCGGCGCGCAGTCCCGGCTTGACCGCAGGGTTGGGGAACAGGATGCGCTCTTCGCCGCCGCAGGCCACATAGCGGACATCGCCGTCCTCGGCGATCAGCATGCCATCCGGCAGTACTGTGAAATTTTCGACGTCGTCCGCAAGGTGCAGACGGAAAGCCTCGCTGAGTTTGACCAGATCGTATTTGGCGCGGAACAGGGGCAGCGGCGCCTGCTGCGCGCCGCTGGCGGCTGGTTCGGCCGATAGCAGCGCGCGCAGCGCCCGGTTTATGCCGGAGAAGCGCGACAGGTCGTTCTGGCCGAATGGGCGCGCCTTGCCAAGCTCCAGCGTGAAGGCGTCCGCTCCGCAGCGATGGCTGGTGTGATAGCTGAAGGTATTGGCCGGCTGGCTGTGCAGCAGCACGGCCTCGACTCCGCATTGTTGCAGCCAGGCCAGTTGCTCGCGATTGTGCGCGCGTTCATGAATGAAGGGGTAGATCGCGAATTTTTCGAACGCCGAGCCGCGGATGGCGGTGTGAAGGTCGTAATGCAGGAGCCGGCCGCGAGAAGGCGCGAAAAAGGCTTCGGCCACGCTTTCCAGTTCTGCGGCCCGCGCCGACTCGGGCCATTCGGTTTGCTTGGCATGGGCGCCGTTGAACAGGCGGTTCATGTCGTAGCCGCCGTAGCGCACGCCCTGCCGGATGGCGTCCAGGTTGGCGAACATCACCAGCAGGCGGCAGCGCAGCGCCAGCCGGCCTGCTGCGATGTCGCTCAGCATGCCGTCCACCACTTCGATGGGCGCGGTCTCGTTGCCGTGCACGCCGCAGGACAGCAATACAGAGTCGGCATCGACGGCGCCGCCATTCAGCTCCACGCAGCCAGGGGCAAGCCAGCGGGCCTTCAGGCCGCCGGGCAGCGGCCATTCTGCGAGTGCGGGTGGCGTGGCGAGCGCGTGCTGCAGGAAGGAGGGCGTGTGCGTCATGGCGTGGCGGTTCGATGGCAGTGGGTGATGCCCGATTGTAATCGCGGCCTGTTCTCCGGTCATGTCGCGGCGCGGCAGCGGGGTGGAAAGAGTGTTGCGAATCTGGTTGAAAAGCTTGTCGTTTGCGAAAAAACAGGCATGCTTGAGGAGGGCGCGGATGGTGCCCGATGTCATGGCTGGGCCGGGTCCGCGCGCGCAATCCTTTGTTTTGCTTGCCTTGATTTTTCCAGCTGGAGGATGCTGTTTGGGAGCGGCGGCGGAAAACGATTCGGACGAGTGCGAACGAGTGCATTTTTTTACTTGTCAATCAGCGAGATGTTGTTACAATCCGCGCTCGTTTGCGCTATGCAACAACTGACAATTCATTCTGTTTCGCTCCGACATCCCAGGCCCACATAAAAGCTGTAGAGCCCGAAAGCCGTGCACTAAGGAGCGGGGTTATCCATCATAAGTTCTGAGAGGAAAACTCATGGCTTGGTCTGTGGCTGATAGCCGGAGCCTGTACGGCATCCGGCATTGGGGGGCTGGTTATTTCGATGTGGGCGACAACGGCAATATCGTCGTGCGTCCCAATGTGCGCCAGCGTAAGGAAATCGATCTGTATCGCCTGGTGAGCGATCTGGGCGGCAAAGGCCTGGATCTGCCCCTTCTGGTCCGTTTTCCGGACATTCTGCAGGATCGCGTGACCCGCCTGTGCGGCGCCTTCGACAAGGCCATCGCCGAACAAGGCTACGGCAACCGCTATACCGCCATCTACCCGATCAAGGTCAACCAGCAGGAAGCGGTGGTCAAGAGCATCATCGCGACCCAGGACGTGTCCATCGGCCTGGAAGCCGGCTCCAAGCCGGAGCTGATGGCGGTGCTGGCTTTGGCGCCCAAGGGCTGCACCATTGTCTGCAACGGTTACAAGGACCGCGAATTCATCCGCCTCGCGCTGATCGGCGAGCGTCTGGGCCACCAGGTGTTCATCGTGATCGAGAAGGAGTCCGAGGTCGAGCTGGTGATCGAGGAATCCCGCAAGCTGGAAGTGCGCCCGAACATCGGCCTGCGCGTGCGCTTGTCGTCGCTGGCGTCCAGCAAGTGGTCCGACACCGGCGGCGAGAAGGGCAAGTTCGGCCTGTCCGCCGGCCAGCTGATCTCGGCCACCGACAAGCTGATCGAGGCCGGCCTGGGCGACTGCGTGCGCCTGATGCACTTCCACATGGGCTCGCAGATCGCCAATATCGCCGATTACCGCCTGGGTTTCCGCGAAGCGATCCGCTATTTCGCCGAATTGCGCGCGCTGGGCCTGCCGGTCGACCATGTCGACGTCGGCGGCGGCCTGGGCGTCGATTACGACGGCACCCATTCGCGCAACGACAGCTCGATCAACTACGACATGGACGAATACGCCCACGTGATCGTGTCCATGTTGTCCGAATTCTGCGGCGAAAATGGCATTCCGCATCCGCGCATCCTGTCCGAGTCCGGCCGCGCGATGACCGCCCACCACGCGGTGCTGCTGATGAACGTGACCGACGTCGAGCGTCTGCCCGATACGGTGGAGCCGATCGAGAACGCGGAAGAGCTGTCGCTGCCGCTGCGCAAGCTGGTGGAGCTGGCCAGCCTCAACGATGAAGAGCTGGTCACCGAAATCTACTACCGCGCCAGCCATTGTGTGTCGGAAGTGAGCGACATGTACGCCGAAGGCCGGTTGTCGCTGAAGGAAAAAGCGCTGGCTGAGGAAGTCCACGCCACGCTGTGCCGCCGTCTGCACACCCAGCTGCAGGCCAGCCAGCGTTCGCAGCGCCAGGTGTACGACGAGCTGACCGACCGCCTGGCCGACAAGTACTTCTGCAACTTCTCGGTATTCCAGAGCCTGCCGGATACCTGGGCCATCGACCAAGTGCTGCCCATCATGCCGGTGCATCGCCTGGCCGAGCAGCCGACCCGCCGCGCGGTGCTGCAGGATCTGACCTGCGACTCAGACGGCAAGCTGAAGCAGTATGTGGATCAGCAGAGCATCGAGTCCAGCATGTCGGTGCATGAGGTGAAGCAGGGCGACGAGTACCTGATCGCGGTGTTCCTGGTGGGCGCCTACCAGGAAATCCTGGGCGACATGCACAATCTGTTCGGCGATACCGACTCGGTCAATGTCTACGTGCGCGAAGGCGGCGAGCTGGAGGTTTCCGGCATCGAGGAGCACGACACCATCGAAGACATGCTGCGCTACGTGCACCTGTCGCCGGAGGATCTGCTCAACCGCTACGAGGCCAAGACCCGCGAGTGCGATCTGAATCCGGAAGAGCGCAGCCTGTACTTCGCCGAGTTCTGCCGCGGTCTGAAGCAGTCGTCGTATCTGGCGGTTTGATCTACGCTTTCGCCAGTAAAAAAACCGGGCCTTGAGCCCGGTTTTTTTGCGCCTGGCGCGCCGATCAGACTGGATCGGAGCCTGGCGGGACGAAATACAGACTGGGGCCGTCGATGCCGGGCAAGTCCAGTGTGCGGTCGTAGACCAGGCCCAGTTTCTCCAATACCCGGATCGAACCCTGATTGTGCGGCGCGGTGATGCCCACCACGTAGTGGATATCCAGTCGTGCGCGTCCGTGCTCCAGACAGGCGGCGCCGGCTTCGCTGGCGTAGCCGCGGCCCCAGTGGCGCGCCAGGAAGGCATAACCGATGTCGGGGTGGGGCAGGCTGTCGCGTTTGACCAGGCCGCAGATGCCGACCGGCTCGCCGCCGTCGCGCAGCGCCACCATCAGCAGACCGTGGCCATGCTGGCGGTAGCTGGCCTGCGGGCCTTTCTCGATGTAGTTGCGCGCGCCGGCCAGATCATGCACGTCCTTGTCGCCGATATTGGCGAGGAACGCGGGTTCGTTGACCAGCTCCAGGATGAAGGGGGCGTCGCTTTCCTGCAGCGGGCGCAGCAGCAGGCGCGGCGTTTCTATGTCTAGTGAGTGCACGGAATGAAGCTCAGGTGTGGGTGGGACAGATTACAGTGTGCCAGCGGGCAGGAGCTTAGCCAATAAAAAAAGCCGCGGTTTTCGCCGCGGCTTTTTTGCTTGGAGCAGGGGGGGGTCAGCACTCGACGATGTTGACCGGCACCTCGATCACGTTGATCGCCAGGCCGCCGCGCGCGGTTTCCTTGTACTTGGTGCTCATGTCCATGCCGGTGTCGCGCATGGTCTTGATCACGCGGTCCAGCGACACGAAGTGCTGGCCGTCGCCGCGCAGCGCCATCCGCACCGCGTTGATGGCCTTCACCGAAGCCATCGCGTTGCGTTCGATGCAAGGCACCTGCACCAGGCCGCCCACCGGATCGCAGGTCAGGCCCAGATTGTGCTCCATGCCGATCTCGGCGGCGTTTTCAACCTGTTCCGGCGTGCCGCCCATCACTTCGCACAGCGCGCCGGCGGCCATGGAGCAAGCAGAACCCACCTCGCCCTGACAGCCGACTTCGGCGCCGGAGATGGACGCGTTGAGCTTGAACAGGATGCCGATGGCGCCTGCGGTCAGCAGGAAGCGGACGATGCCGTCGTCGCTGGCGCCCGGCACGAAGCGGGCGTAGTAGTGCATCACTGCCGGGATGATGCCGGCCGCGCCATTGGTGGGGGCGGTGACCACGCGGCCGCCGGCGGCGTTTTCTTCGTTGACGGCCAGCGCGTACAGGTTGACCCAGTCCATCACCGTCAGCGGGTCGCGCATCGCGGCTTCCGGCGAGGCCAGCAGCTTGCGGTGCATGTCGGCGGCGCGGCGCTTCACCTTCATCCCGCCCGGCAGGATGCCTTCGCGCTCGCAGCCGCGTTTCACGCAGGCCTGCATCACGTTCCAGATGTTGAGCAGGCCGGCGCGCACTTCTTCCTCGCTGCGCCAGGACAGCTCGTTCTCCAGCATGATCTGGCTGATGCTCTTGCCGTGGCGCTGGCACAGCGCCAAGAGCTCGGCCGCGCTCTTGAACGGGTGCTTCAGCTCGGTGACGCCCGGCGGGACGAAGCCGGCGTCGATCGCCGCCTCATCCACCACGAAGCCGCCGCCTACCGAGTAGTAGGCGCGCTTGGACAGGCTTTCGCCGGCCGCGTCGAAGGCTTCGAAGATCATGCCGTTGGGGTGGTAGGGCAGGGTTTTCTTCTTGTGCAGGATCAGGTGCTCGCCTTCGACGAAATCGATCTCGCGCTTGCCCAGCAGCTTCAGTTTGCGCTGTTTGCGGATGGCGTCCAGCATGCCGTCCACGGCATCGGTGTCGATCAGGTCCGGCTGTTCGCCCTGCAGGCCCAGCAGCACCGCGACATCGGTGCCGTGGCCCTTGCCGGTGGCGCCCAGCGAGCCGAACATCTCGGCGCTGACGCGGACGGTGGCGTCCAGCTGGCCGTCCTTTTCCAGGCGGCTGATGAATTGGCGGGCGGCGCGCATCGGGCCCACGGTGTGGGAGCTGGATGGGCCGATGCCGATTTTGAACAGGTCGAAAACACTGATTGCCATGGTAATGCTTCTCTAAGGGAAATTCCCGGCTCGGGCCGGGTTGTTGTCGGGCGCCGCGAGGCGTCTCTTAGTTTGTATTGTAATGGTTGCCGGGCGAGGGTGCGCGGGCGGCGGATGATTGCGCCGCAGGCGAGTAGCCTGGCTGGCTCGTCGGCAGATTACCGCAGAGCGCAATCCCGCACCACCCTGTAGAGAATATGGTCTTATTTGGAATATGTCGTTGTTTTTTTAAGGGAATGCGAGGATGTCGAGCGCGGCGTGGAGGGATGCGTGGAACTGAAGTCAGAATGGTTGTCGTATTTTTGCTCATGGCATTTGCATGTCATTTTTGGAATTTAAAATCTACATTATTGAGTTTTGTGAAATTTATACGTTTTGAATGAATGAATGGTGGGTTTATCAATCAACTGTAGATTGATTACGTATTTTTACGTAATCCGATTATGTAAACAAATGGTTAACATTTGCGGAGAAATTTTAAACAAATTTAAACATTTACTCTAATTTCCGCGATGAACTTTGCCTCGAAAGCCGCCCGCCTGGGCGGCTTGCTCTTTCCCGCCTGGGTTTGCGCCGCCACCGTGCCGGATGCGGTGCTGCAACAGAACGACCAACAACTCCGCCACCAGCAACAACAACTGGAACAGCGCCGCCAGGAACTGCAGCAGCGCCCGGACGTATTCGCTCCAACGCCGGCGGCATCGCCGCAGACGATTGTTCCCGCTTCCGATGCCCAACACTGCTTCGCCCTGACGAGGGTGGAGCTGGACGGCGCGCCGGCCGGCTGGCTGGCCTGGCTGCAGCCGCTGGCCGACGCCGGCCTGGCCGGTTGCGTCGACCTGGCCCGGATCAACGGCCTGACGGCGGCGCTCACCAACGAGATGGTGGCGCGTGGCTTCGTCACCAGCCGGGTCTACCTGCCGGAACAGAACCTGCGCGGCGGCCAACTGCGGCTGGCGGTGGTGCCTGGCCGCATCCACGCGATCCGGCTGAAGGCGGGGGGCGGCGACATCGGCCTGCGTAGCGCTTTCCCAGCCGGGCCGGGCGACTTGCTCAATGTGCGCGACCTGGAGCAGGGCCTGGAGCAGCTGGGCCGGGTGCCGGGCCAGCAGGCGACGATGGAGCTGACGCCGGCCGACGCGCCGGGCGAGAGCGACGTGGTGGTGGATAGAAGCGGCGGCCGCTTGCTGTCCGGCATGCTGTCGCTGGACGATTCGGGCCAGAACGCTACCGGACGGCTGCAAACCTCCGGCAGCCTGACACTGGGCGGCGCCACCGGCCTCAACGACGCGCTGTCGCTGTCCTGGAGCCAGGACGCCGAGCATCTGGCGCATCCGCTGAGCCAGTCGGCGTCGCTGTCCTGGCTGCTGCCTCTGGGAAACTGGACCGGTTTTTTCAGCTACAGCGGCTTCGCCTACCACCAGACGGTGCAGGGGGTGAACCAAAGCTTCACCTCCAGCGGCCATAGCCGCAACACGCTGCTGTCGCTATCCCGTCTGTTGCGGCGCAACCAGAGCGGCAAGACCGAACTGAAGCTGAGCCTGACGCGCAAGGCGTCGCGCAGCTTCATCGAGGACGCCGAGGTGGTACAGCAACGGCGCGACCTGACCATCGCCGGGCTGGAGCTCAGCCACCGCCAGTACCTGGGCGAGGCGGTGCTGGATGGCTCGATCAGCTACCAGCGGGGCATCGGCGCATGGGGCGCGCAGCCGGACACGCTGGCGGCGCTGGGCGGCCCGACCGCCCGCCACGAGCTTTACCAGGGCAGGCTGGCGCTGCAGCTGCCGCTGCATGTCGCATCGCAGACGCTGCGCTGGAGCAGCGAGCTGCGCGGGCAGTACAGCCCGGACCTGCTGATGTCCAGCGAGCAGTTCTCTCTCGGCTGCCGCTGCACCGTGCGCGGCTTCAACGGCGAGACGCTGGTGGGGCAGAGCGGCTATTACCTGCGCAACGAGCTGAGCTGGCCGCTGCCGCCGGCCGGTCCGCTGGCGCTGGAGCCCTACCTGGGGCTGGATGCCGGCCAGATCGCGCGCCCGGCCTACGATGTTGGTCCGGTCCGCAGCCTGTCCGGCTGGGCCGCCGGCCTGCGCATGAGCTTGGGCGGCCATCTGTCCGCCGAACTCAGCCACGAGCGCGCGCTGCACCAGCCGCAGGGCTGGGATCGTCCCGCCATCACCCATTTCTCGATCACCGCGCAGTGGTGAGCCCGCTGCCCTGTCCCGTCTTGCTGAGCTGACATCATGAACAAACACTTTTATCGGATCATCTTCAACCAATCCCGCGGCCAACTGATGGTGGTGCAGGAAGACGCCAGCGGACAGGGCAAGGGCAATGGCGCGGAGAGCGTCGCCGCCACGCTGGCGGCGGCGTCCAAGGCATTCTCGCTGCGCCTCAGCGTGCTGTTGATCGGCCTGGGATTGGGCAGCAGCGCCCTGGCGGCCGACATCGCCGCTGACCCGCACGCGCCGGCGGGCAAGCAGCCGGGCGTGATCCAGTCGGCCAACGGCTTGCCGGTGGTGCAGATCGCCGCGCCCACCGCCGCCGGCGTATCGCACAACCAGTACCAGCAATTCAACGTCGGCCCCGGCGGCGCGCTGCTCAACAACAGCACGGTCAACGTCAATACCCAGCTGGCCGGCTACATCAGCGGCAACCCCAATCTGAAGAACGGCAGCGCCCGCATCATCCTCAACGAAGTGACGCAGGCCAACCCCTCGCAGCTGCGCGGCTACCTGGAAGTGGCAGGCCAGCGCGCGCAGGTGGTGATCGCCAACCCTTGGGGCATCAGCTGCAGCGGCTGCGGCTTCATCAACACCCCGCAAGTCACGCTGACCACCGGCGCGCCGCAGCTGAACGCCCAAGGCGCGCTGACCGGCTACCAGGTGGCCGGCGGCCGCGTCAGCATCGATGGCGCCGGCCTCAACGCCGCCAATGTCGACAGCTTCGCCATCATCAGCCGAGCGGTATCGATCAACGCCAATCTGTACGCGCAGAAGCTGGACTTGGTGCTGGGCCGCAATCAGGTGGACGCCGCCACGCTGGCGGCCCAGCCGTTGGCGGCAAGCCCGAGCGACGCCCCGGCCTTTGCGCTGGACGTGGCGCAGCTGGGCGGCATGTACGCCAACGCCATCAAGCTGGTGGGCACCGAGAAGGGCGTCGGCGTCAATCAGCTGGGCACCATGGCGGCCCAGGCCGGCGATCTGCAGTTGACCAGCGCCGGCGACCTTATCCTGCGCGGCCAGACCCATAGCCAGCAGAATCTGATCCTGCAGGCCGATGGCCAATTGCGGCACGACGGCGTCACCCGCGCCGAGGGCGCGATCCAGGCCGATATCGCCGGCCAGACCACGCTGCATCAGGCGCTCAGCGCCGGCGGGGACCTCACGCTGAACACAGGCTCGCTGCAAGGCGACGGCGCCTTGGCGGCCGGCGCCCAGGCCGACGGCAAGCTGACCGACCATGGCCGGCTGGCGGTGGCCAGCGCCGGCATGTTGCAGCACAGCGGTCAGCTGCTGGCCGGCGGCGACGTCAGTCTGAAGGCTGGCCAGGCCGATCTGTCTCACGCCACGGTCAGCGCCAGCCACGGCGCGCTGGACATCCGCGCCGCCGGCGACGTGAACGCGCAGCAGGCCCGGCTGAGCGCCGCCGGCGCCGCCCGGCTCACTCTCGACGGCCAGCTCGACAACCGTAGCGGCCAGTTCGCCGCCGCCCAGGTGGATTTGCAATTGGGCGCGCTGGACAACCGCCAGGGCAAGATCGTGCAGACCGGGCAAGCCGACTCGGCCTGGCGCATCAACGGCGAGACCGACAACCGCCAGGGCCTGCTCGCCAGCGCCGGCCACGGTCTGAAGCTGCAAAGCGGCAACCTAGACAACCGCGGCGGCGAAATCAGTCACGCCGGCGGCGGAGCGCTGCGCCTGAGCGCCGCCGCGCTCGACAACCGCGAACAAGGCCGCATCGCCAGCGATGGCCGGCTGGACGCGCAGGCGGCGCAACTGGACAACCGCCAGGGCCGGCTGGTCGGCGTCCTGTCGGCATCCGTCGACGCGCGCCAGCAGTTGAACAACGACGACGGCGTGCTGGGCAGCGACGGTAAGTTGGACCTGAGGGCCGGCGCGCTCGACAACGGCGCCGGCCTGATCCAGTCGGGCAAGGATCTGCAACTGAGCGCATCATCCCTGACCAACGCCGACAAGGGCCAGATCCTGGCGCTGGGCAAAGACGCGGTGAGCAAGGTGGATGTCAGCGGCGAGCTGCGCAACCAGGGCAAGCTGGCCGGCAACGCCGACCTGACCGTCAACGCGGCGACGATAGACAACGCCAAGGGCACCTTGCAGGCAGCGAACCATCTGGAGCTGAGCAAGCAAACCAGCCTGACCAACGACGGCGGCCATATCGCCGGCCAGAGTCTGACGCTTAAGGCGGACAGCCTGAGCAACCAGGCCGGTGAGATCTACGCCCAGCAGCAGCTGATCAGCCAGTTGAAGACGCTCGACAACAGCAAAGGCAGCGTCATCGGCGGGCAGGGTATCGATCTGACCGTTTCGGACCAGTTGCGCAACGATGGCGTGGTCGGCAGTGACGGCCAAGTGAAGCTGACTGCCGGCACGCTGGACAACGCCGCCGGCACCATTCAGTCCGGCAAGGACTTGCAGCTTAGCGCGTCGAGTCTGACCAACGCCGACAAGGGTCAGATTCTGGCGTTGGGCAAGGATGTGGCGAGCACGGTGGATGTCAGCGGCGAACTGCACAACCAGGGCAAGGTAGCCGGCAATGCCGACCTGACCGTCAACGCAGCCAGCATGGATAACGCTAAGGGCACGCTGCAGGCGGCGAATCATCTGGAGCTGAGCAAGCAAGTCACGCTGACCAACGATGGCGGCCATATCGTAGGCCAGAGCCTGAAGCTGAACGCCCACAGCTTGAGCAACCAGGCGGGTGAGATCTATGCCCAGCAGCAGCTGAGCAGCACGCTCAAGACGCTGAACAATGCCCAGGGCAGCCTGATCGGCGGCCAAGGCGTCGACCTCACCGCCAGCACCCTGTTGCATAACGACGGCGTGGTGGGCAGCGACGGCCAGGTCAAACTCACGACTGGCAAATTGGAGAACGCCGCCGGCACCATCCAGTCTGGCAAGGATTTGCAATTGACTGCCGCGTCTCTGACCAACGCCGACAAGGGCCAGATCCTGGCGTTGGGCAAGAACATTACCAGCCAGGTCGACGTCAGCGGCGAGTTGAGCAACCAAGGCAAACTGGCCGGCAACGCCGACCTGACCGTCAACGCGGCGACGATAGACAACGCCAAGGGCACGCTGCAAGCCGCCAGTCATCTGGAGCTGAGCAAGCAAACCAGCCTGACCAATGACGGTGGTCATATCGCTGGCCAGAGCCTGAAACTGAATGCCGACTCGCTGAGCAACCAGGCCGGCGAGATCTATGCCCAGCAGCAGCTGATGAGCCAACTGAAGACCCTCGACAATACCAAGGGCAGTGTCATTGGCGGCCAGGGCGTCGATCTCACCGCCAGCACCCTGTTGCATAACGACGGCGTGGTGGGCAGTGATGGCCAGGTCAAACTGACGGCTGGCAAGCTGGAGAACGTCGCCGGGACCATCCAGTCCGGCAAGGACCTGCAACTGACTGCCGCGTCCCTGACCAACGCCGACAAGGGCCAGATCCTGGCGTTGGGCAAGAACGCCGCCAGCACTGTTGACGTCAGCGGCGAGCTGCACAACCAGGGCAAACTGGCCGGCAACGCAGACCTGACTGTCAACGCGGCGGCGATAGACAATGCCAAGGGCACGCTGCAAGCGGTCAGCCATCTCGACCTGTCGAAACAATCCAGCTTGATTAACGATGGCGGCCACATCGCCGGCCAAAGTCTGAAGCTGAACGCCGACTCGCTCAGCAACCAGGCGGGTGAGATCTATGCCCAGCAGCAACTCACCAGCCAGCTGAAGACGTTCGACAACAGCAAGGGCAGCCTGATCGGCGGTCAGGGCGTCGATCTCACCGCCAGCAGCTTGCTACACAACGACGGCGTATTGGGTAGCGACGGCCAAGTGAAGCTGAGCGCCGGTACTCTGGAGAATGTGGCCGGCACCATCCAGTCCGGCAAGGACTTGCAGCTCAGCGCGTCGAGTCTGACCAACGCGGACAAAGGCCAGATCCTGGCGCTGGGCAAGGATGCGGCGAGCCAGGTGGATGTCAGCGGCGAGCTGCACAACCAGGGCAAGCTGGCAGGCAACGCAGACCTGACTGTCAACGCGGCGACGATAGACAATGCCAAGGGCGCGCTGCAAGCGGCTAGCCATCTCGACTTGTCGAAACAATCCAGCTTGATCAACGATGGCGGCCATATCGCCGGCCAGAGTTTGAAGCTGAATGCCGACTCGCTCAGCAATAAGGGCGGTGAATTGTATGCTCAAGGCCAATTGAGCAGCCAACTGAAGACCCTAGACAACAGCAAGGGTAGCCTGATCGGCGGCCAGGGCGTCGACCTCACCGTCAGCAGTCTGCTGCGCAACGACGGCGTGGTGGGCAGTGATGGCCAGGTGAAGCTGACTGCCGGCGCACTGGAGAACGTCGCCGGGACCATCCAGTCCGGCAAGGACCTGCAACTGACTGCCGCGTCCCTGACCAACGCCGACAAGGGCCAGATCCTGGCGTTGGGCAAGAACGCCGCCAGCACTGTTGACGTCAGCGGCGAGCTGCATAACCAGGGCAAGCTGGCCGGCAATGCCGACCTGACCGTTAACGCAGCCAGCATCGACAACGCCAAGGGCACCTTGCAGGCGGCCAGCCATCTGGAGCTGAGCAAGCAAAGCACGCTCACCAACGACGGCGGCCATATCGCCGGCCAGAGTTTGAAGCTGAATGCCGACTCGCTCAGCAATAAGGGCGGTGAATTGTATGCTCAAGGCCAATTGAGCAGCCAACTGAAGACCCTAGACAACAGCAAGGGTAGCCTGATCGGCGGCCAGGGCGTCGATCTCACTGTCAACAGCCTGCTGCACAATGGCGGCGTGGTCGGCAGCGATGGCCAAGTCAAGTTGAGCGCCGGCACGCTGGAGAACGCCGCCGGCACCATTCAGTCCGGCAAGGACCTGCAACTGACTGCCGCGTCCCTGACCAACGCCGACAAGGGCCAGATCCTGGCGCTGGGCAAAGACGCGGCGAGCAAGGTGGATGTCAGCGGCGAGCTGCACAACCAGGGCAAACTGGCCGGCAACGCCGACCTGACTGTCAACGCGGCGACGATAGACAATGCCAAGGGCACGCTGCAAGCGGCCAGCCATCTCGACCTGTCGAAACAATCCAGCTTGATCAACGATGGCGGCCACATCGCCGGCCAAAGTCTGAAGCTGAACGCCGACTCGCTCAGCAACCAGGCGGGTGAGATCTATGCCCAGCAGCAACTCACCAGCCAGCTGAAGACGTTCGACAACAGCAAGGGCAGCCTGATCGGCGGCCAGGGCGTCGACCTCACCGCCAGCACCCTGTTGCATAACGATGGCGTTGTCGGCAGCGATGGCCAAGTGAAGCTGAGCGCCGGTACGCTGGAGAACGCTGCTGGCACGATTCAATCGGGCAAGGATCTGCAGCTGACGGCAAGCAGCCTCACCAACGCCGACAAAGGCCAGATCCTGGCGTTGGGCAAGAACGCGGCGAGCAAGGTGGATGTCAGCGGCGAGCTGCATAACCAGGGCAAGGTCGCCGGCAACGCCGACCTGACCGTCAACGCGGCGACGATAGACAACAGCAAGGGCACCCTGCAGGCAGCCAGCCATCTGGAGCTGAGCAAGCAAAGCACGCTCACCAACGATGGCGGCCATATCGCCGCCCAAGGCCTGAACTTGAAGACCGACACCCTCAGCAACCAGTCCGGGGACATCCGCCAGATCGGCGCCGGCGAGGCCAAGCTGAAGATCGGCCAGGCCTTCCACAACCAGCAGGGCCAGTTGCTGAGCAACGGCGGTTTGACGCTGGACGCCGGCCAGCTAGACAACCGCCAGGGCACGCTGGGCAGCCAGGGCGCGCAGGCCCTTACTGTGCGGCAGGATCTGAACAACCAGGGCGGCACGCTGGCCAGCGGCCAGGCGCTGACGCTGACCTTGCAGGGCGCGCTGGATAACCAGAAGGGGGTAGTGCAGGGCGACAGCTTGCAACTGGACGCCGCCAGCCTGGATAACCGCGGCGGCGGAATCAAGGGGCTGGGCGCCGGCGATAGCCGGATTCAGCTGGATGGCAAGCTGGACAACTCCGCCGCCGGCGCGCTGGCCGCCAACGGCAACCTGACGCTGACCGCCAATCAACTGGACAACAGCGGCAGCATGCTGCAAAGCGCCGCCAAGCTGGATGTCCAACTGAAGCAGGACGCGCAAAACGGCGGCGGCACGTTGCAGGCCGGCCTGCTGAAACTCAGCGCCGCCAGCCTGGGCAACCAGCATGGCCAGATCGGCCAGGCAGGCGCGGGGCAGGCCACGCTGGCCATCAGCGGCCAGATCGACAACAGCAAGCAGGGCAAGATCACCTCCGGCGGCCAGCTGCAAGTGACCGCAGGCGACCTCAACAACAACCAGGGCGTGCTCAGCAGCCAGGGCGACCTGACCTTGAGCGGCAAGGCGCTGAACAACCAGCAGGGCACGCTGGGCAGCAACGGCGCGTTGACGCTGAACGCCGGCAGCCTGGACAACAGCGGCGGCCTGCTGCAAGCCGGCCAGACGCTGCAACTGGACAGCGGCAGCCTGCGCAACGCCGGCGGCAAAGTACTGGCGCTGGGCGCCGGCGACAGCCGGCTGACCGTGACCGGCCAACTGGTCAACGGCGGCCAGATCGCCGGCAACGGCAACTGGCAGATGAAAGCGCAGGGCCTGGACAACGGCGGCGGCAGCGTCTACGGCCAGCGCAACCTAGCCATCGACACGGTGTCGCTGGCCAATGCCGGCAGCCTGCTGGCGGGGCAAGACCTGTCGCTGAAGCTGCAGGGCGACTTCGTCAACGCCGCCGGCACCCAGCTGCAAGCCAACCGCAACCTCAGCGTCAGCGCCAGCGGCAACCTGGTCAATAACGGCCAGCTGCAAAGCAGCGGCAATCTCAGCCTGACGGGCGTCAACTGGACCAACAACGGCAGCGTCAACATCGGCGGCACGCTTAGCACCCAGCTCAGCCAGAGCCTGGTCAATGCCGGCAGCCTGGGCGCGGGCGCGCTGGACATTCATGCCGCCAGCCTCAGCAATACCGCCTCCATCACCGCCGGCGACATCGCCATCCAGGCCGGCAGCCTGGACAACAGCGGCGGCAAGGCGCTGCTGGCTTCGGCCGGGGGCATGGCGCTGAATATCGGCGGCACGCTGAATAACCATGACGGCGCCTGGTTATATAGCCAGGGGGATATGCGGATTGGACAATCCGGCGCGGCGGTGGGGCAGGTGGTGAATCACATCGCGACCTTGCAGTCGGATGGGAATATGTTTATTGAGGCCGGGAGGGTGAGTAATGAGTCGAATCCGGTTTCTGTTAATAAAACCTCTACTAAAAGAACTATTGTGCAAGATGCTTTTTTTATTCCAACAAAAGTGGTGAAGGAACCAACTTGTGAGAGTGTCGGTGATTCTGGTGGTAGGACGGTGTGTGCTAATGATGGAATAAGCTATCGCTATTTTAATGATGGCTTGAGATTCGACTCGACGAAAAATATATTGTTTGTCGCGGATTTTTCTTTTGCAAGTGGTTATGGTGGTGGTCTATATAGTCAAGAGAATGTTCTTTATAATGGTAAGTATGTCACCCCGTATGAATTGGGTGCTCATTTGGGGGTGTCCGTAAAGCTGGATGAGTATAAAAGAGTGTCTGATATTGCAGTTGTAGAGGATCAGGTATCTGCGCAGCCGCGAGTAGCTAATTTATTGGTTGGGTCTGGTTTGGTTGTAAATGTAAATGATTTTCAGAATAGATATAGCTCAGTCAATGTTGGTGGTGATGCTCATGTAAGTGGAACTCTTCAAAATGTTGGGCAGGATTTGAATAAGACGGTAGTGACTGTTGAGACTAGTTTCTATAAAGGATTTCCTGGTAATTACTATAAAGAGTGGAGTGACTCATCTACAAGGCAGCAAGTAGAAAAAATAGGCTCCCTTGATGCTGTTTTTTCCACCAACCAACATCTAAGCCTACAAGCCCCCACCATCGTCAATGGCAAGGACGCGGCGCGGGTGAGTGTGTCCACGGTGACCGGCAATGCCGTCAATAACCAGTCAGCGGTCAACCAAACCCAAGGGCAGGCGATCAATGGCGCCGGCCAGCAGGCCGCGACAGCGGGTCGAACTTTGCAAGGCAGCGTGGGTGAGGCGCAGGGCGCGCAATTGAACGGCGCGCTGTCCAGCGTGGCCGGCCAGGCCTTGGGCGGAACTGCGGTGCAGGGCGAGGCGGGCAAGAGCCTGCAGGGCATGGTGGGCCAGACCCAGGGCACGCAGTTGAACGGCGCGCTGTCCGGCGCGGATGGCCAGAAACTGAAGAATGGCGGGGTCGATGCCGCCGCGGCTAGCCAGTTGGCCAAGGCTTATCCTCCGGCCCCAGCCAACCAGCAGGTGACCCTGTCCGCTGGCGGCGCCAAGGCCGCCAATCCGGTGGAGAAGGGCTACGCCGTGCCGGACAACGGCCTGTTCCACGCCAAGCCGGCACCGCAGCAGCCTTACCTGGTGGAAACCAACCCGCAATTCACCCAGTACAGCAATTTCATCTCGTCCGACTACCTGCTCAAGCAGCTGAATTACGACCCGAGCAAGGTGGAGAAGCGCCTGGGCGACGGCTTCTACGAGCAGCAGCTGGTCACCCGCGCCGTCACCGACATGACCGGCAAGCGCTTCCTGTCCGGCTATGGCAGCGCGATGCAGCAATACCAGCAGCTGATGAGCAACGGCGCGCAGTACGCCAAGCAGTTCCAGCTGACGCCGGGCATGGCGCTGTCGGCCGAGCAGATGGCCAAGCTGACGTCCGACATGGTGTGGCTGGTGAAGCAGAACGTGGGCGGCCAGGACGTGCTGGTGCCCATGGTCTATCTGGCCAATGCCGATCAGAAATCGCTGCGTGGACAAGGCGCGGTGCTGGCCGGCAACAGCATGAGCCTGTTGGCCAGCGGCGATCTGGTCAACACCGGCACGCTGAAGTCCGACACCGCGCTGCTGGCGCAGGCCAACAATATCCGCATCGAAGGCGGCAAGGTGCAGGCCGGCGGCGATCTGGGCCTGCTCGCCGCGCAGAACCTGACCATCACCGACGACAGCCAGCACAGCCAGGCCGGCAGCAGCGTCAGGGCCGGCGGCGACTTGCAGCTGCAAGCCGGCAATGATCTGAAACTGCAGGCGGCGGCCATCGACGCGGCCGGCAACGCCAGCCTGCAGGCCGGCCACGATCTGGACATCCTCAGCCGCGAAACCCGTTATGACCTGGGCGGCGGCAACTGGTACAGCAGCTACCAATACCAGCAGGCCGACCACGTCGGCAGCCAGCTCAATATCGGCGGCAGCCTGGCGCTCGCCGCCGGCAACGACCTGACCCTGTCCGGCAGCGCCGCCAAGGCGGGCGGCAGCGTGCTGGCCTCCGCCGGCGGCAGCCTGACCATGGAGTCCACGCTGGACAGCAAGCACGGTGCGGGCAGCTGGTGGGGCGGCGGCTACGATACGCTGAGCCAAACCCGCAATGCCTCGTTGCTGCAAGGCGGCGGCGATGTATTGCTGAAAGCCGGCGGCGACCTGAGCCTGACCGGCTCCACCGCGCAATCCACCGGCGGCAGCCTGACGGCCCTGGCCGGCAAGCAGCTGAGCGTGCAGAGCGAGGTCAATACCCAGCACGACATCGGCTACAACTGGGGCAACAGCCATAACTGGCAAGCCGACAGCCTGACCGTGGCCGGCCTGGCCGGCAAGGGCGACCTGCAACTGCGCGCCGGCGGCGACGCGCTGCTTAACGGCGCCAGCCTGGCCAGCGGCGGCAAGCTGGCCCTGTCCGCCGGCAACGATATCAAGCTGGGCGCGGTGGCGACGGAAAGCCGCAACGACAACACCTGGGGCGAGACCATCCGCAACAACTACGACCTCACCCAGCACGGCACCGCCGCGCATGGCGAGGGCGGATTGATTTTGCAGGCGGGGCGCGACATCTCCACCCAGGCCGCCAGCTTGACCAGCAACGGCCAGGAAGCGCTGGTGGCCGGGCGCGACGTCACGCTCGGCAGCGCCGAGGAGCGGCACAGCGATTACAGCAAGACCGTGCACCACTCCAGCGGCTGGTTCAGCAGCAGCACCACCACCGATATCGTGGCCCACGAGAGCACGCACGAAGCTGGCAGCACGGTATCGGCCGATACGCTGATCCTCAAGGGCCAGCGCGACATCAACATCCACGCCAGCCAGGTGGCGGGCAGCGGCGACGTGACGCTGGACGCCGGCCGCAATCTCAACATCACTTCCGGCACCGATACCAGCCGCTTGTTCCAGTACCACAAAGAGGAGACCTCAGGCCTGTTCTCCGGCGGCGGCCTGGGCTTCACTATCGGCAGCAAGGAACTGACGCAGCAGATGGACGGCGCGGGCACCACCCAAAGCCAGAACCGCAGCCTGGTGGGCAGCATAGGCGGCAATCTGAACATCAAGACCGGCGACACCCTCACCCTGCAGGGCAGCGACGTCACCGCCGGCGGCAATCTGCTGCTGGACGCCAAGAAGCAGAACCTGGACGTGGCGGTGGACACCTGGCACAGCGTGCAGAAGACCGTCAGCAAGTCCAGCGGCCTGACGCTGCAGCTCACCAGCCCGCTGATCAACGGCTTGCAGGCGATGGAGTCCGCCACCGAGACCGCGCTCAAGAGCAAGGACGACCGCGTCAAGGCGCTGTCCACCGCCACCGCCGCGCTGGCCGGCTACAACAGCTACACCGCCTACCAGCAAGCGATGAGCGACGCTGGCCAGAAGACCAAGGGCGGCATCAAACTGAGCCTGATGATTGGCGGCAGCCGCAGCGAAAGCACCACCGTCAGCGACAGCCATAACGAAAGCGGCAGCCTGCTCAAGGCCAGCGGCAATGTGATGGATCTGGCGCATGGCGCGGGCAAGGACAGCACCATCACCGCCAAGGGCGCGCAGTTCATCGCCGGCAAAGACCTCACCCTGCAGGCCGAAGGCGACATCACCCTGTTGGCGGCCAAGAGCGCCAGCAGCGAGCACACCACCAGCAGCGCCAGCAGTGGCGGGGTGGGTGTCATGATCGGCTTCGAGAAAGACAAGCCCAAAGGCGGCATCACCGCCAATGTCAGCCTCAGCCGCGGCCACGTGGACGGCAACAGCAGCCAGTACCAGCTGAGCGAACTGAATGCCGGCGGCAAGCTGAACCTGCAGTCCGGCGGCAACTTCACGTTGCAGGGCATCGCCAGCGGCCAGCAGGTGATGGGCGATATCGCTGGCGACCTCAAGATCGATAGCCTGCAGGACACCAACACCTACCACAGCCTGAATCAATCGATCAGCGCCGAAGGCACTTATAACGGCAGCTTCAGCGGCTCGGTCAGCCTCAGCCAGCAGAAAATGGACGCCGATTACGCCAGCGTGCAGCGCCAGTCAGGCATCCAGGCCGGCGACGGCGGCTTCCAGCTGACGGTGAAAGGCGCCACCATGCTGAACGGAGCGGAAATCGCCAGCACCGACAAGGCGGCGCGGGACGGCAAGAACAGCCTGCAAACCGGCGCATTGGTGCTGAAGGACATCGACAACCACGCCGACTTCACCGCCAGCAGCATCAGCGTCTCCGCCGGCACCGATGGCGTAACCGGCATGGCCATGGCCGCGTCGGACCACGACAACAGCACCACCCGCGCCGGCATCAGCGCCGGCAGCCTGACCATCACCGACAGCGCGCTGCAACAGGCGAAAACCGGTCAAACGGCTGAACAGGCGGCAGCCTCGGCCAACCGCGACGTCAGCACTGGCCGCGACGGCAGCGGCAAGCTGGCCAACAACTTCAACGCCAGCGAAGTGCAGGGCTTGTTTGATGCCGCCAACGCGCTGAACCAGCAGGTGGGGACATTCATCTCCAACAAGATGGAAGCGGCCAAGGCGGCGAAGGAGGAGTTGAAACAGGCAGAAGATCGCGGCATGTCGAAGGACAGCGATGAGTACCAGAAGCTTCAGCAGGCTGCTATCGACACTGAGGCGGATGCCGCCAAATGGGCGCCCGGCAGTAAAAATGGTCAAGTGACGACAGCTATCTTGGCAGGTATCACCGGTAACCTAGCCAATGGCTTGACCGGCATGGCGCAGAATGCGGGCTTGGCATACCTGCAGGGAATGGGGGCGCAGGAGGTAAAAGCTTATTTGCAAGACCTCAGCAACCATGGCATGCCGGAAGGACAAACGGAAGCCCTGCGTACCGTGCTGCAGGCCGCAGTAGGATGCGCTGGCGCTGCGGCGAGCGGACAAAATTGTGGCGCGGCAGCTGCGGGGGGAGCTTCCGCAGTGGCGTTGAACAATGCGTTGAATGTGCTGCAGCATCTGAAGCCGGAAGACATGAATGCCGAGCAGAAGGCGGACCGGGAGAATCTGGTCAATGCGCTAGTAGCCGGTGTGTCGGTGGGGACAGGAGGCGCTTCGACAGCCGCGACGACGGTGAACGCGGCGAAGACGGAGATGGAGAACAATGCTTTCGCGGACTGGCAGATTCCAGTGCGTGGCGGCAAGGATATCCAGAAAATCGTCAAAGATGCGGAAAAGAAGGGTAGCGCTTTCGCTCTGAAGACCTTGGCGGATCAATTACCGATTGTTGGTACGGCACTATCGTTACGAGATGCCAAGGATGCAACGGATGTCATGCTGTCTCTGGCAAGTGGTTTACCGGATGCAGGCCTGCTCGTATCGTTGGCAAAAGAAGCGAAAGCAGCAGTAGCAATGGGGGACCTTGCCGCAGCAAACAAGTATTTGAGTGAGGCAAAAACAGAGATTGTCAGTTTCTGTACCAACGGCGCATGTTTCGTAGCAGGTACGCCGATCTTGACCGATAAGGGCTTGAAGCCAGTTGAGACTTTTGTTGGTGGGGAGCTGGTTTGGTCGCGCAGCGATGAAACGGGAGAGTATGGCTTCCGCCCGGTTGTAGCTCATAAAGCCACTGCGGATCAGGACATTTTCAGGGTCGTGGTGGAAGATGCGGCAGGTAAGCAGGAGGTGTTGAGGACGACGGCCGAGCACCCATTCTGGATCAAGGATTGGGGATGGAGGAAGGCGGCGTTGCTTCAGCCTGGCATGACTTTGCTGGACAAGGCTGATGGCTTGTTGACGGTGATCAGCCAGGGGAAAGAGGCCGTACGGGAAACTGTTTTCAACATCCAGGTAGCGGAATTTCAAACTTACCACGTGGGTGAGCTTGGGATTTGGGTGCACAACGCTAATTGTTGCCCAGTAGATGCCACGAAGTATGGAGGGAAACTTTTAGGAGCAGATGGCACTGCAACCGCTAGTAAGACAATTTGGAAAGGGGTGGGGAAAGAAAGAATTGATGTGGAAAATCCTAATCCTGGGAAACGAGCCGGTCAATTGCATTATCAGGATAATGATGGAAATAAATATATTTTTGATCCAAATTCATGGCAGTTTTTTGATCTGAAACGTGGTGAGGTGGCTCCGAAAGCCATTCAGAATTTATTGAAGGATAATAGATTTGAAAAGGCTGTGCATAAAGGGTTGGAGCAATATTTGGGAGTTAAGAGATGAGATTTTTTAATTCGAAGATGGCTAAGATGTTGAGCTCTTTTTCTGAGGGGAATCTTGGAAGCGGTTTAAGTGATATTTTAAATGATGGATTTGTTTTTGATGAGGGTTGTATCTTTTTTTCAAAGTTTTGGGATGGTGGTGATGTTGTTGGTGGTAGTGAGTTGTGTGGGGGGGTGAGTGGATTGGAAGCTGTTATAAATAAATTCCATGTAGAGGATTTTGTTGATGACCCGTCTGATGTTTTTGGTCAGGCAATGGCATTTCTTGAGTCTTTTTGTAAGGAATGGAAGTCGTGTACTTCGGAGAAAGGAGCTGTATTTATTAGTTATGATGAATCAGAACTGGGTGAGGTGTGCGTTTTTAGATTTCATGTGCTTAGAGATCAGGATCTTTGGATGGATGTAAATAATATTGATAAACTTGAGGAGGCAATGCTTGTTAACATAATAGAGTGAGGTCCGTAGGTTGGGCTTCGCAAGCTCAGCCCAACCTACGGACCTTTAAAATTCCGGGGGCAATATGTAGTTATCCAAAATAACATGGAAGGACATGATTTTGGTGAAGTTGGTGATCAAGGACCGCACTTTAACCTTAGACCGAGTGACGGGTTGAAGAATGGGCATGTTGATGGTTCTAAAGATCATTACTATGTGTTTCCGGGGAGGAAGAAATGAAGATTCAAAAAGATATTATCAGCAATGTTTTTTTCCTAGATAAAATCTATGATGGACTATGGGATCGGATATGGGATGATGGTGTGGATTTGATAAGGCTGGAGTTTTCTCCGATGTCGGATTTGCTTCGTTTTGTGATTAAGGTTAGGAAAGAGCCAAGTGCGCCGCCTAAGAAATGGGTGGTATGCAATTATATCCATATCATGTTTGTTGTTCAGGTGCCTAGAAACTTAAAAGCGCTGCAAAATGAAGTAATTTCTGATGACTGTAATCCTATCGATCTTGTGATAGAAAGTAGTGCTGAAGGTTATGTTTCGGTGGTTATGTCCGGAGGCATGGATGTTAGTTTTAGCGCAAGTGCAATATCTGTTTCTGAGATAACGCCAGGGTAATTATTGCTCTGTTGGCGTAAATGCGTTGCTTCATGCTCATGCAATTAATCAATTTGGGAATAACTTGTCGGTCCAGCTGGTCGCGAAAAGTACGATGATTTCCATGTTTGGAGTCTATTCATCCTCGGTAAACGTTGGGCTTCATTTCATTCAACCTAACCTACATTCCTGACCCGCCCCTGATTCGCTGTCACAACCACATCTGTCGCCGGCTGTGGAGATCTTGCGGCGGCTGGCGCCGGCCATGGGCCAGCCCTCCGCCAGCGAAGAAGGCCGTCCGTCCGTTACTGGAACGGGAAGCTCAGCCGCAGATTGAAGGAGTCGCCGCCGACATCGCTGGTTGTGTGGAAGCCGTGGTTGTAGATCGCCATCAGCTTCACTTTGCCAAGCTGATAGCCAAGCAGCGGGCCGATGCCGTAGTTGCTGGCGCGGCAGCCGCCGGTCTGCGCGCAGGCCGCCGCGCCGCTGCCGGAGTCGTCGCTCAGCTGGTTTTCCTGGTAGCCGCCCATGCCTATCGTCCATTTGCCTATGGTTTTGGCGACGGTGTAGTCGATGGCCAGCTGTTGACCGGACTTGTACTGGGTGTCCGGGTTGCGGAAATTGTAGGCGTAGGTGGCATCCATGCTCAGGTTCCAGCCATTGCGCAGCCAGCTCAGCGCCAAACCGGGTTGCAGCGTCCAGAAGCCGTTGGCGGCGCCGAGATAGGTGCCGTTTGGCAGCCGGCCCGGGGACGAACTGCCGGTGGGCAGGTAGACCGCCAGGCTGGCCTTGAGGTGAAGGTTGTTGGGCAAGGCCCAGGACAGCTGTCCTGGAACCAGGATGGTGTTGAAGGTGCCCCAGCGGCCATTGGGGGGCAGGCCGTCGCCGCTAAGCGTGGTGTAGTCGATCGGCTGGGCGATGGCCACGGCGTAGTCGGCGCCGAACACCTTGAGTCCGGTCGACCACAGCACTTCCGGCAATTCGATCAGCGCTCTGACCCGCAGGCCGGTCTTGTCGCCGTTGTGGTCGTATTTGTCCACCCAGGTCCAGTAGTTGTTCAGCACGCCATAGACGCCTTTCGGCGGCAGCACGCCTGCGGCCAGCCCTTCGTTGACGCCGCGCAGATGAGGATCCCACAGCTCCTGACCATTGGCGCTGGAGTGCGGCAATAGGCAGGCGATGGCGACGGACGCGGCCTGCGCGATCATTTTTGCTGGTTTCATCTTGAAAGTGTCCCTGTTCGGTTTTATTTGGTGGTTGGCGGCATGCTGGGCAACTGTATGCAGGCTTGGCGTTAGGCAAACTGAGTATAGGCCGTGCATTCCAAAGAGGTGGCGCTTGCGAGTAGGCCATGATCATGGATTGTGGACAGAGGGGCATGCATGGACGGGATGTCCTCCCCGCATGCGTGGGAGAGCGGATTTTTCGGCGTGGACGGATCGGAAAATGTCGACAAAAGGAATATCATGCGCCGGAATGCGAATGCGCATGAAAAGCGTTGTAGTTAGGAAACCCGGCCCGCGCAGGGACGGTTGGATGAGTGAACCATTAATGAGGGAAGCAGGGATGGGGCAGCCGTTGAAGGCTTATCAGGTTGGCGGCAACGATATCGTCGCCGCCGGTTCCGTGGAAGAGGCTTTGGCCGTGCTGGAGGAACTGGCAGGCGAAACCGATCTGACTATCGGGGATGTCGCTCCGATTGCGGAGGATGAACTGGACGTGCCGGTGGAGGACGAGGAGGGCAACGCCTGTCCCACCATCCGCCAGATGCTGGCCGAGTTGAGCGAGCCGGCCTATCTTTTCGGCTGGGATTGAGGACGAGCGCCGCTCTCAATCGGATTTGGCTGCAGCCAAAACGCCGCCCCGCCTCAAAACCACTGCCCCAAACCCCGCCAGAAATCGTCCGGCACCCACAGCAGGGCGGCGGTGGTGAGAACATAGCGCAGGAATTTGCCGATCGCCATGTAGCACGCGCTGGGCCAGAACGGGATGCGCAGCCAGCCGGCCAGGGTGCACAGCGGGTCGCCGATGCCCGGCAGCCAGGACAGCAGCAGCATCGGCGCGCCGCGCTTGCGCATCCAGCGGAAGTAGCGCGGATTCAGCGCCGGTTTGCCGCTGCGCGGCGGACGGTTTGTGGGTTCCGCGTGCGGATGGCTATGCGCGCGGTGGCTGCGGCGCAGGCGGTAACGCAGCAGCGCCACCTTGGCGCCGTAACCCATCCACCAGTCGATCATGCCGCCCAGGGTATTGCCCAGCGTGGCGACAGCGATCACCTGCCAGAACATGTCCGGCCTGAGCTTGATGTAGGCGAATACGGCGGGTTCGGACCCTAGCGGCAGCAGGGTGGCGGATACCAGGCTGATCATGAAAACGGCCGACAGGCCCACTTTGGGCAGGGCCAGGGTTCCGAGCAGCCAGTCGAGCAGTCCTTCCATGGGGGCGGGTTCGTTCTTGTGGGGGGCCGTCGATGATATCACCGGCTGGCCGGGGTTTCGCCGCGCATCGCGTGGTAAAGGCGGCTCTTGCGCGGCGGCCGGGAAGGCAGCCCTGCCTGCATCCGCGCGATCCGGCAATCTCGCTGGGAGAGATTAGGTCGGGAATTTAGGCCAGTTTGCAGCGCCGGATGGCGCGGGCATGCTGGCCTTTTTCATTTGCTATGGTTAAACGGCGTGCGATCAGGCGTCCGACACGCATAAAGATGCTTGGCATGGCGAATCGAGGACTGGACGCCTGGTCTTTTCGAAACCTGAAGGGGGAAAGACGATGAAATCATATGGCGCGGAGTTTCTGGGCACTTTCTGGCTGGTGCTGGGCGGCTGCGGCAGCGCGGTGCTGGCGGCGGGGTTTCCCAATCTGGGCATCGGCTTCGCCGGCGTGGCGCTGGCTTTCGGCCTGACGGTGGTGACGATGGCTTACGCGATCGGCCACATTTCCGGCTGCCACCTGAACCCGGCGGTGTCCATCGGTCTGTGGGCCGGCGGGCGCTTTCCCGCGGGACAACTGGCACCGTACATCGTGGCGCAGGTGCTGGGTGGCATCGCGGCGGCGGCGGTGTTGTACGTGATCGCCAGCGGCGGCGCCGGCTTTGATGTGGCCAAGGGCTTTGCTTCCAATGGCTACGCCGAGCATTCGCCGGGCGGCTATTCGCTGCTGGCGGCCCTGGTGTGCGAGGTGGTGATGACCATGTTCTTCCTGCTGGTGATCATGGGCGCCACCGACAAGCGCGCGCCTGCCGGTTTCGCGCCGTTGGCGATAGGCCTGGCGCTGACCCTGATCCACCTGATCAGCATCCCGGTCACCAATACCTCGGTCAATCCGGCGCGCAGCACCGGCGTGGCCTTGTTCGTCGGCGGCTGGGCGGTGCAGCAGCTGTGGCTGTTCTGGCTGGCCCCCATCATCGGCGGAGTGCTGGGCGCGAAGGTGTACCGCCTGATCGCCGGCGAGCCCGAGTAAGCTCCGCTTCTGTTGGCGCATGGAAAAAAAGCCGCGGCGTTTGCCGCGGCTTTTTCTTGTCCGCCCATGCGTCAATCGGCGAGGGTCGCCTGACGCGTTTTCAGCTGCGGCAGGATGCCGGCGACGATCTCGCAGCAGCGCAGCCGGTCGGAAAAGTCGTGGCAGTCGACCGACAGCATGATCTCGTCGACGCCGGTCTCGTCCAGCAGCTTTTGCAGCCCTATCCTCACCGTTTCCGGCCCGCCGAACACCGCCGCGCCCAGCCATTCGCTGCGGACGGAGAACTCCTCGCGCGGGCTCCACAGGCCATCCATGCTGTCCACCGGCGGCGGCAGCGGGCGGCGGTCGCCGCGGATCAGATTGAGGAATTTCTGGTACGGCGTGGTGGCCAGGCGCTGGGCTTTTTCGTCGCTGTCCGCCGCCAGCACCGGGATGCAGGCCATCGCGTACGGTTGGCTCAGCGCGGCGGAGGGCTGGAACAGATGGCGGTACAACTGCAGCGCCTCATGCAACTGGGCCGGGGCGAAGTGGGCGGCGAAGGCGAAAGGCAGGCCCAGCTGCGCGGCCAGCTGCGCGCCGTACAGGCTGGAGCCCAGCAGCCATACCGGCACGTTGGTGCCGGTGCCGGGAATGGCGCGCACGGCTTGGCCCGGCTGTTCCGGCCCCAGGTAGCCGCGCAGCTCCGCCACTTGCTGCGGGAAGTCGTCGCCGGGGCCCAGGCGGTCGCGGCGCAGCGCGCGGGCGGTGAGCGGATCGGTGCCGGGCGCGCGGCCCAGTCCCAGGTCGATGCGGCCGGGGAACAGCGTGGCCAGCGTGCCGAACTGCTCGGCCACCACCAGCGGCGCGTGATTGGGCAGCATGATGCCGCCGGAGCCGACCCGCATGCGTTGGGTGTGGGCCGCGATGTGGCCTATCATCACCGCGGTGGCGGAACTGGCCACGCCGGCCATATTGTGGTGCTCGGCCACCCAGAAGCGTGTGTAGCCCAGTCGCTCGACATGACGGGCCAATGCGGCGCTGTCGCGCAGGGCCTGGGCGGCGTCGCCGCCGGCGACGATGGGCGCCAGTTCCAGCATGGAGAGGCGCGGGGATGCGGAGGGTGTCATTCAAATCAGCCTGTGTTGGCGCGCGCGGACGGCGCCGGCGCGGGATGAAGCCAGTATACGGAGCGGCGCCGTTCGTCAGAAGTAGGCACTTTCAGGTGGGATAGTTGCCTTCTGGTGCGTATGGTGGTGAAAGAGCTGTCTTGAATTATCCGGGTACGGCCATATTTGAGAACCATTCCTGTTTGAGAGAGCAAGCATCATGACGAATCGCAGCAATCTGGACATTGTCCGCGCCACTTACGAGGGCAAATCCGAAGACAATGGCCGCAACCTGCTGGCGGCGCTGGCGCCGGGCGCCGAATGGACCGAGGCGGCGGGCTTTCCGTACGCCGGCACTTACGTTGGCCCGCAGGCCATCGTGGAAAACGTGTTCCAGCGGCTGGGCAGCGAGTGGGACGGCTACCGCGCGGCGGTGGATCATTACTACGTGGATGGCGACAATGTGGTCGCCCAGGGCTTTTACCACGGCGCCTACCGCGCCACCGGCAAGAGCTTCACCGCGTCCTTCGCCCATGTCTACACGCTGAAGGACGGCAAGATCGTCAAGTTCGAGCAGATTGTGGACAGCGCCAAGGTGTGGGAGGCGATGCGCCCCTGATCGCTTAGCGCGATGAAAAACGGCCAGCTCCGAAGGGAGGCTGGCCGTTTTGCTTTGTCAGGATGCTTTACACCGGCTGGAGCTGTTCGCCGACGCCGGCGCGCAGCAGGCGCTTGACTATCATTTTCAGCACCACGCCGTACATGGGCAGGAAGAACAGCATGCAGATCAGCACCTTGAAGCTGTAGTCCACCAGCGCGATCTCCACCCAGTTGGCGGCCATGAACGGATCGCTGCTCTTGTAGAAGGCGATGAAGAAGAACGATAGCGTGTCGCTGATGTTGCCGAAGAACATCGCGGCGGCCGGCGCCACCCACCAGGCCTTGAGCTGGCGCAGCCGGTTGAACACCTGCACGTCCAGGATCTGGCCCAGCGCGTAGGCGGCGAAGCTGGCCGCGGCGATGCGGGCGACGAACAGGTTGAAATGCTCCAGCGCCCGGAAGCCTTGCCACGCTCCCTGATAGAACAGCGTGGACACCAGGTAGGAGATCGCCAGCGCCGGCACCATCGCCGCCAGGATGATGCGCCGGGCCAGGGACGCGCCGAAAATACGCACGGTCAAATCGGTGGCCAGGAAGATGAACGGGAAGGTGAACGCCCCCCAGGTGGTGTGGAAGCCGAAGATGGTGATCGGCAGCTGCACCAGGTAGTTGCTGGAGGCGATGATGGCGATGTGGAGCATCGACAGCTGTATCAGAGCGGACAGGCGCTGCCGGTCGGTAAAGGCAAACATTGATGCATCCTTTTTGCTGAATGGGGTGAGGGAACCCAGTGAATACCCGCCGGAGGCCCATGGCCCGGCGACAGAGGGGCGTGATGATACCGCTTTTTGTCTATACATGAAAATATTTCCGCAAAATCAAGGCCATTGCCAGCTTATGTCTGAATGGCGTCATGCAGAATGACTTGTTGTTTGTTGGACAAAGAAAGCTATAAATATTCTAAGTAAATTCTCGTAATCGAATTCGATGCGCCGGGCCTGCTAGGAGTTGGACATGACCATTACCAAAAGACTGCTGTTGACCACCATACTGGCGCTGCTGGTGATGCTGGCGTTGGGCGTGCAGGGCCTGTGGAAGCAGCAGCAGGCCAATGAGCGCTTCGATTACATGAAGATCAATACTTTTCCCAGCATCCACACGCTTGACGACGCCAAGGAGGCGCTGGCGGACGTGAGGCTGACGCTGGCGCGCAGCGTGGCCTTGTCGGACCCGGCGGCCAAGAAGGCCGAGTTCGCCGCGCTGGCGGACCTGGACAAGCGCTTCGACGCGGCGCTGGACAAATACGAGAAAGAGTTGATCTCCAACGATGCCGACCGCAAGCTGCTGCAGGTAGACCGTGATGACATGAAAATGTATCGCCAGCAGCGCGACAAGTATCTGCAACTGGTCCAGGACAATAATGTGGCGGCGGCGGACAAGCTGATGACCGGCGACATGTCCAACGAGGCCAAGGCGTTGAACCAGGCGCTGATCGATCATATCGAGTTCAACTACAAACTGGCTGAGCAGCTGAGCAAGGACAACGCTGCGGCCTATCTGGCCGCCTGGTGGCAGTCGACGATATTGGTGGCGCTGGCAGTGCTGGTGTGCGGCTGGCTCAGCGGCCATCTGTTCCTCAATATCCGCAGCAGCCTGGAGCAGACGCTGAGCACCATGCAGGCGGTGCGGACTTCGCTGGACTTCCGCCTGCGCGCGCCGGTGGCGAGGATGGACGAGATCGGCAAGACCGCCACCGCGTTCAACGAACTGATGGCCAGGCTGCAGCAAAGCTTCCAGGAAATCCGCCGCAGCGTGGAGGACATGGAAGGCTCCATCATCCATATGGTGAACTCGTCCGGCGAAATCGCGTCCAGCTCGGTGCAGCAGAGCGAGTCGGCTTCGGCGATGGCCGCCGCGGTGGAGCAGGTTACGGTCAGCATCAACCATGTGGCCGACCGCGCCCGGGAGGCCAATCATCAGGCGAGGGAGGCCGGCGAAATCGCCGACCGCGGCAGTCGGGTGGTGTTGGGCACGGTGGACGGCATCAGCGCGGTGGCGGAGTCGGTGGGCGAGGCGTCCGACCGCATCGGCAAGCTGCGCGACGACAGCGTCACCATCGCCACTGTGCTGGGCGTGATCAAGGATATTGCCGACCAGACCAATCTCCTGGCGCTGAACGCCGCGATCGAAGCTGCGCGCGCCGGCGAAACGGGGCGCGGCTTCGCCGTGGTGGCGGACGAAGTGCGCAAGCTGGCCGAGCGCACCGCCAGCTCCACCACCGAGATTTCCGCGGTGATAGACAAGATGCAGCAGGGCACCCAGGCCGCGGTGACCGGCATGCAGCAAGTGGTGACCAGGGTGAACGAAGAGGCGGAGAAAGCGCGCGACGCCGGGGATACCATCCAACAGATCAAGACCAACTCCTCGCACAGCATGCTGCTGATCGGCGAGATTTCCGACAGCATTGTCGAGCAGGGCAGCGCCAGCAACACCATCGCCCAAAAAGTGGAGCAGATCGCGCAGATGGCGGAAGCCAACTCCAAGGCGTCGTCCGATTCGGCCGATTCCGCCCGCGAACTGCGCGACCAGGCTGGCAATATCCAGCGCACGGTGGCGCAGTACAAAGTGTGAACCGAACAATGACAGGGATCGGGGAAGATCCGACAGGGCCGCAAGGCCCTGTTTTTTTTGGGCGGACGTTTTTGCAGGAAAAGCGATAAGCAAGCCAGGATTAATTGCTTAGCCGGGCGCGGCGCGCTTGTTAGATTGGAACGGTATTTCCAACTCGTACCAAATGGACAAGCCATGGCGAAACCGCGCGCATTTCTCAAACTGATCCTTTCCGCCGCATTGGCCGTTTCGGGCGTCGCCGCGGCGGCGGACGCCGTCACCGTCGGCTACCAGACCGGCATCGACCCCACCAAGGTGCCGCAGGCCGACGGCGCTTACGAGAAGGCCACCGGCAGCCGCATCAACTGGCGCAAGTTCGACAGCGGCGCCGACCTGATCGCGGCGGTGGCCTCCGGCGACGTGGCCATCGGCAACATCGGCTCCAGCCCGCTGGCGGCCGCCGCCAGCCGCGGCCTGCCGATCGAGACCTTCCTGGTGGCCGACGAGATCGGCTTCGCCGAGGCGCTGGTGGCGCGCAAGGGCAGCGGCATCGCCAAACCGCAGGACCTGGTCGGCAAGAAGGTGGCGGTGCCTTTCGTCTCCACCACCCATTACAGCCTGCTGGCCGCGCTGCGCCATTGGGGCATTGACCCGGCCAAGGTGAAGATCCTCAATCTGCGCCCCGGCGAGATCGCGGCCGCCTGGCAGCGCGGCGACATCGACGCCGCCTATGTCTGGGACCCGGCGCTGGGCAAGATCAAGCCCGGCGGCGCGGTGCTGACCAGCTCTGCGGAAGTGGCCAAATGGGGCGCGCCCACCTACGACATCTGGGTGGTGCGCAAGGACTTCGCCGCCGCGCATCCCGAGTTCGTCTCGCGCTTCGCCAAGGTGTCGCTGGACGCCATCGGCGCTTATCTGGCCGATCCGCAGGCCTTCATCGCCAATGCTTCCAACATCGCCAAGATCGGCCGGCTGACCGGCGCCGCCGCGCCGGACGTGGTGGCCGGGCTGAAGGGCAACCGCTTCCTCGGCCGCGACGATCAGGCCGCGCTGCTGCAGTCGCCGTTCGTGGCCGCGGTGGGTAAGACCGCCGCTTTCCTGAAGGCGCAGGGCAAGGTGGAATCGCTGCAGCCGGACTACGGCCCCTACGTGACCAACCGCTTCGTCAAGACGGCGAGGTGAGCATGGCGGCGCTGATCGCAGACAGGGTGTCGGTTCGCTATCCCGGCCAGGCGCAGCCGGCGCTGGACGGCGTGTCGCTGAGCGTGGGGCCGGGCGAGCTGGCGGTGGCGCTGGGGCCGTCCGGCTGCGGCAAGACCACCTTGCTCAATCTGTTCGCCGGCTTCCAGTTTCCCGACTCCGGCAGCGTGCGCTTCGGCGGCGCGCCGGTGGCCGGGCCGGGCGCGGACCGGGCGGTGGTGTTCCAGCAGCACGCGCTGCTGCCCTGGCTGAGCGCGCTGGACAACGTCGCCTTCGGCTTGCGCCTGCGCGGCGCGCCGCGCGCCGAACGCCGAGAATTGGCCGAGCGGGCGCTGGAGCAGGTGGATCTGGCCGATGCCGGCGCCCGCTATCCCTGGCAGCTGTCCGGCGGGCAGAAGCAGAGGATCGGCATCGCCCGCGCCTTGGCCGGCCGCGCCGGGGCCTTGCTGATGGACGAGCCCTTCGGCGCTTTGGACGCCTTCACCCGCGAGCAGATGCAGGAGCTGCTGCTCAAGGTATGGGCCGAGTCCGGCAGCAGCGTGTTCCTGATCACCCACGACATCGAGGAGGCGCTGTTCCTCGCCACCGAGCTGGTGTTGATGTCGCCGGGGCCGGGCCGCATCGTCAAGACGCTGCGCCCGCCGTTCAGCCGCCGCTGGCGCGCCGGCGACAGCGCGCGGGCGATCAAGTCCGATCCGGAATTCATCGCCTTGAGAGAACAACTGCTGGCCGACGTGTTCGCCCAGCGCCGACAGGAGGCATGGGCATGAGCGGCACCGAAACCACCGCGGAGCGGGAGCTGTTGACGGTTTCCTCCCGCATCGAGGCCGGCCCGAGGCCGGGGCGCGAGCCGTCCCGGCTATGGCTGGGCGCGGCCAGCCTGGCGCTGCTGCTGGGCGGCTGGTGGCTGCTGGCGCATAGCGGCTGGGTGCCGGCGTTGTTTCTGCCAGCGCCGGAGGCAGTGTTGGGCAAGCTGTTCGTCGTCGCCGGCCAGGGCTTCATGGACGCCACGCTGTGGCAGCATCTGGAGGCCAGCCTGCAACGCATCGCGCTGGCCTTGAGCGCCGCGGTGGCGGTGGGCGTGCCGCTGGGCGCGCTGATGGGGCGCAGCCAGCTGGCACAGGGCTTGCTTGATCCCATGCTGGAAGCATATCGTCCGGTGCCGCCGCTCGCCTATCTGCCGCTGATCGTGATCTGGTTCGGCATAGGCGAGCTGTCCAAGGTGCTGCTGATTTTCCTGGCCATCCTGGCGCCGGTGGCCATCGCCACCCGCCACGGCGTGGCCCAGGTCAGCTGCAACCGGCTGCGCGCGGCGCAGAGCCTGGGCGCCAACCGCTCGCAGCTATTGTGGCTGGTGGTGTTGCCCGAGGCGCTGCCGCAGATACTGACCGGCATCCGCATCGGTTTGGGCGCCGGCTGGTCCACGCTGGTGGCGGCGGAGCTGGTGGCGGCCACGCGTGGGCTGGGCTTCATGGTGCAGTCGGCGGCGCAGTTTCTGGTCACCGACGTGGTGGTGCTGGGCATTCTGGTGATCGCCGCGGTGGCCTTCGCGCTGGAGCTGGGCCTGCGCGCGCTGCAGGATCGGCTGGCGCCTTGGCATGGACAACAAGACTAAATACAAGCAAGAGGGGATTTGAATGAGTTTGCAATTGACCCGCCTGAGCCCGGCGCTGGGCGCGGTGGTGGAGGGGATAGACCTGGCGCGGCCGTTGGACGATGAGCAGCGCCGGGCATTGAACGAGGCGCTGCTGCGCCACCAGGTGCTGTTTTTCCGCGGCCAGGACATCACGCCGCTGCAGCAGCGCAATTTCGCTGTGCGCTTCGGCGATCTGCACACCCACCCGATCTACCCGCAACACCCGGACGCGCGCGAGATCGTGGTGCTGGACACCGATGTGGTGGACTTGCAGGACAACGCTATCTGGCATACCGACGTCACCTTCATAGAGACCCCGCCGCTGGGCGCGGTGCTGGCGGCGCGGCAGCTGCCGGAGCTGGGCGGCGACACGCTGTGGGCCAGCGGCATCGCCGCCTACGAGGCGCTGTCGGCCAGCCTGAAGGCCAGGTTGGAAGGCTTGAGCGCCGTCCACGATTTCGCCAAATCGTTCCCGCTGGCGCGCTACGGCCTGACCGACGACGATCGCCGCCGCTGGGATGAAACGCGGCGCAAGCATCCGCCTGTCAGCCACCCGGTGGTGCGCATCCACCCGGAAAGCGGCCGCCGCGCGCTGTTCGTCAACGAAGGCTTCACCATCGCCATCAACGAATTGCCGGACGGCGAGGGCAACGCGCTGCTGCAATTCCTGTTCGCCCACCAGTCCAAGCCGGAGTTTTCGATCCGCTGGCGCTGGCAGCCGGGCGACGTGGCGTTCTGGGACAACCGCTGCACCATCCATTACGCGGTGGACGACTACCGGCCGGCGCGGCGGGTGATGCACCGGGCGACGATACTGGGAGACCAGCCGTACTAGTTTGGCGGAGTTGAGTCTTGCAGGCAGCAAAAAGGCCATCCTCAGGGATGGCCTTTTCATTTGAATGACGACGGGACGGATCAGCCGACCAGCCGCATCTTGAACTGCTTGCCCTTGATCTTGCATTGCGACAGCTTGGCCAGCGCGTCTTCGGCGATGGAGCGCTCCAGCGCGACGAAGCTGGCGAACTCGAAGATATTGATCTTGCCGATCTGGCTGCCCTGAAAGCCGGCGTCGCCGGTCAGCGCGCCCAGCAGGTCGCCCGGGCGCAGCTTTTCGCGTTTGCCGCCGGCGATTTCCAGCGTCACCATCGGCGGCAGCAGCGGGCCGCCGGGGGCCGGAGTCAGCTCTTCCACGTCGGCCCAGGTCAGGTCGGCCTGCTGGTAGTTTTCGATCTGCACCAGGCGCTTGGCTTCGCTGTCGGTGGCCAGGGTCAGCGCCAGGCCGTGCTGCTCGCCGCGGCCGGTGCGGCCGATGCGGTGGATGTGCACTTCCGGATCATGGGTGACGTCGACGTTGATCACCACGTCCAGTTCCTTGATGTCCAGGCCGCGCGCGGCCACATCGGTGGCAACCAACACGGTGGCGCTCTTGTTGGCGAAGCGCAGCAGGATCTGGTCGCGCTCGCGCTGTTCAAGGTCGCCGTGCAGGGTCAGCGCGTTGAAGCCCTGTTCCTGCAGCTCGCGCACCAGCTCCTTGCAGCGTTCGCGGGTGTTGCAGAAGGCCAGCGCCGAAGTGGGGCGCAGATGGCGCAGGATGCGGCTCACCGTTTCCAGCCGGGTTTCCGGCTTCACCTTGTAGAACCACTGCTCGATGTGGTCGGCGTTGTGCAGCGACTCCACCTTCACTTCGACCGGGTTTTTCAGGAACTGCGCGCTGGCCTTGCGGATGTCTTCCGGATAGGTGGCGGAGAACAGCAGGGTTTGGCGGGTCTTCGGGCAGGCGCGGACGATGCCGACGATCTCCTCGATGAAGCCCATGTCTATCATGCGGTCGGCCTCGTCTAGCACCAGCGTCTTCACGCCGGCCAGGTTCAGCGTTTCGCGGAACAGGTGGTCCTGCAGCCGGCCCGGCGTGCCCACCACGATGTGGGCGCCGTGCTCCAGCGAACCGATCTGCGGGCCCATCGGGGTGCCGCCGGTCAGCGTCACCACCTTGATGTTGTCGATGGCGCGCGCCAGGCGGCGGATTTCCTGAGCCACCTGGTCGGCCAGTTCGCGCGTCGGGCACATCACCAGCGCCTGCACGCCGAACCAGCGCGGATTGAGGCTGGCCAACAGGCCCAGTCCGAACGCAGCCGTCTTGCCGCTGCCGGTCTTGGCCTGGGCGATCAGGTCGCGGCCTTCCAGAATGGCGGGCAGGCTGGCGGCCTGGATGGCGGTCATCTGGTGGTAGCCCAGGCTGTCCAGGTTGGACAGCAAGGGGGCGGGCAGGGGCAGACTGGAAAAAGCGGCTGGTTTCACAATGACTTGGCGCGGTTGGCTAAAGGCTGGGCAGTGTAACAGCAGTGAGGCTCGCGGCCAAATGCCAGGCGCATTTTCGGTTGGGAAAACGCCCGGCAGAGCCGGGCGCGGGGAACTGTCTATCTTGTTTTATCAGATGCAGCCGGTTTTGCCGGGTTAAGCGCTCACACCCGGAAGCGCGACACCGAGTCGGTCAGCCGCTTGGCCAGCGCCTCCAGCTCCGCGGCCGCGCCCACGGTCTGGCGGATGTCGGCGTCGTTGGTGCGCGCCATGCCGGCGATGGCGTCGATGTTCTCGTTCACCGTCTGGCTGGTGCGGCGCTGCTGTTCGGTCACTTCCACGATCTGCCTGAGGCCGCTGCGCACCTCGGCCACCGACTGGTTGGCCGCGTCCAACACGCCGGCCACGCTGTCGGTGGCGTGGCGGCTGGCCTCCAGTGATTGCAGGCCGGCGCTCACCGCCTGGCGCACCGCGTCGGTCTTGTCATTGAGCGAGCCGGTGACTGCGTCGATCTCGCTGGCGGACTTGGCCGACTTTTCCGCCAGCTTGCGCACTTCGTCGGCCACCACGGCGAAGCCGCGGCCTTGCTCGCCGGCGCGGGCGGCTTCGATCGCCGCGTTCAGCGCCAGGAGATTGGTCTGCTCGGCGATTTCGCGCACTTGCTTGGTCATGTGGGTGATCACGGCGGTGGAGTTGACCAGCTCGCTCTCCGCCTGCGCCATCAGCTGCACCGCGCTTTCCGCCTGGCCTACCTCGCGCTGCAGCCGGTGCAGGCTTTGCCGGCCTTGTTCCGAGCGCTGCAGGCTTTCCTCTGCGCCGCTGCTGACGTGCTCGGCCTTGCCGGCGATCTCGCCGATGTGGGCGGCCAGCTGGTCCACCGCCTCGGCGGCGGCTTGCGACTGGCTGTTCTGGCGATGGGAGCTGGCGGCCAGCTGGCCAGCGCCGTCGGACAGGCTGCGCGCAGACAGCGCCACCGCGTCGGCGCTGTCGCTGACCTGGCGCACCAGGCCGGCCACGGTGCCCAGCATCTGGTTGAACAGGCGGGCGGTGACGCCGATTTCGTCCCGGCTGCGTTCCGGCAGGCGGCGGGTGAGGTCGCCTTCGCCCTTGGCCAGCTCGGCCAGGCCCTCGGACATCTCCCGCAGCGGACGGGTGACGAAGCGGCGGATGAACAGATAGACCACCGCCAGCATCGGCAGCGAGGCGAACAGCGCGAACAGGATGCTCTGGGTGCGGAAGGCATCGACGGACGCGTATGGTTTAGCAAGCGATGTCAAAGGTGGATATAGCGTTTGGACAAAAAAATCCCCCGGCGCAAGGCTGGGGGCAAGGGGTAGAACCTGATTCATGCGGCGGGGATGGTGCCGCGTCCTTCACAGAATGGGCAGGGGATGCGAACGCTCGCGTCTCCTTTGCAGATCGGGCAATGCGATGGATGCCGTTGTGTCAGGAATGGAAGACTGCAAGGCACATGGCGCTTTCCTTTGCATTGTGGGCAGGTGATGAGTCGCATGGCGTCCTTTCCTGACGACGGACATATGACAAGTTGCGCGGTCTAAACATGTCCTGAAATTAACTTAATACATCAATAGTGAACATAACATGTCATTCCACTAATGGGCAAGCTAAGGCAACGTTAAACATCATATGTAGATGCGAAACGTCAAAGAAAATGGGAACAACGCTTGCGGTTAGAGTTGGGGCGAACATCGCAGAGGCCCGGAAGCGTGCAGGGCTGGCACAAAAAGTAGTTGCTGAGCGCATAGGGATGGAAACTGAGTCTTTGTCGAGGATTGAGCGCGGTAATGCATTGCCAGGCTTGGCGACTCTTGATCGGCTCGCGGATATCTTGGGTATCTCGCTGCAGCAGTTGCTGAGCGGGGCCTCCGTGGGGTTGTCGTCACTGGCGGCAACAATTCAAGAGGAAATTGCGCCACTTGATGACGCGGATCGCCTGTTTGTGGTTGAGCAAATCCGGGTGTTGTCTAGGAAACTGGCGGAAAAATCAAAGTAGAGTCCTAGACTTTGTATTAAGCTGCTAGCTTTGGTGGTTTACTGCGCTTAGCTGATTTCTTTTCAATAGTAAGGAATTTCAGTCCGGGTGGGGAGGTGTGGACTCGCATATGCCCTTCCCCTATTAGAAAATTCTTGTAGCTTGCGATTGCAACATTCCACGCTTCTTTTGCAACCTTTTCACCTGTTTCAATAATATTGCCATCTTCATCCACAATGGCCAGCAGTGCAGGCTTTCCCTCCGCTGTTTGAATTGTAAGACCTTCAAATATGACTGCGCTCATGTTGGCACGGTCAAGACTTCCTACCTGAATATTCCCGATACACATTTTATTCCCCTAAGTTAATTAAGCTATGGCTAGGTTGGTTTCTTGCAGCCTTTTTAGCCTGCATCTAAGATTTTTAATTGCTCTTTTCTCTCTTGTATGGTGTGGGATTCCTGTTTTTTTTCCATTAGGAAAGATCAGGACTGGATTTTTTCGTCCTTGCCGTAGCTGGCCTCCGGCTGCGAGGATTGGCGCAATAATAGCGTGGATTTCTTTTTGCATATTAATTGGTGAGGTGGGGTAATTAAACAGCCCGCTATGTGGCGGGCTGTTTGTTACGCTGCGTCAGGAAGAGTGAGAGGCAAGCTGAGCATGGTGTCGCATATGGCTAGCACTGCCCATGGTTCGCTATGGATATATATATCGCCGGTTTCTATTGAGTAATGCATTGAAAGATTCCGTTTGGCTGCTAACGCTTTTACTACGCTAAGCTGTATACCTCTCGTTATGACAATTATGCGAATGTGTGGGCCGGCATTCGTTTGAAGGTGTGCGTTTATATGTTCAATGCAGATAAGAGACTGGCCCTGAATGTCTGCTAGCAGTTCTTTCATCAACCGTAAATGCCTATGGATTTCTGGCATGGCTTTTTGTAGGTTATGGAATTGTTGTTGAATGTCGTCTTGAATTTTCATTGAGTGGAGTCCTGATGGTATAAGCCTGTTGGGAATTGATTATTGCTTTATTTTTTCCAGTACATAGAAGTTTTGCCATTTGCACTATGCTGGCGCTGTATGTGCAATGCGCCTATTGCCATGAGCTTAGCGATATCGCGCCTAGTTTGGTCAGCATGCTCATTTTTGGTTTGTGCGTGCAGCTGGGGAAAGGTATACCGCTGGCGCGATTCCATTGCATCAAAAAGCATTAACTGCCTTTCAGTCATTTTGACTCGTAGTGGATTGGTGAAGCCGCAGGCTAATAATTGCGACATCATCCCCTGCAGCGGAATGACGTTATGAGGGCGCGCTATCATGCGGCTAGCCCTTCCGGCAGTCCTTGCGTCAGGATCGGCCTAAGCTGCTGCAGGTAATCAGCCCATACCATTTGCAGCCGGTGTTTCGGCATGCGCCCCCATTCCGGACTTGCCAGGGCTTCGGCAAAGGTTTGGCCTTTGATACTGAGTTCTGCGATATCGCGGCCAGCCAGATCGGCATTTGGGCGGCGCAGTGTGACAATGCCGGCGATGCGCTCGCGGTTTTCGTGATAGACGCTGGAATCCCGGAATCTGCGGCCGTCTCGTTCAACCGGGCCAAAGTGTTCGTTTTCCCATACCACTATGGGGGCCGAAGTGCTGTCCAGTAGCGCCGCTAGGCCGTCTATGGTGTCGTCCATCGCCTGGCCGCCGACAAGTACGGTATGGATAAACACGCGGCGGCCTGCCGCGTTGAGTACGTCAATGGCGCCGGTCTCTGCTAGATAGCCCGTCGCTGGAATGAACGATGTCGCGCCGTTGTCGATGACTGCAGGGCCGTCATGCTCAAGCAACCACTCCACCATGGTGTCAAACTGGCGGCTGTTAATCTGGTTATCGTGGTTCAGGATATCCAGCCCCCGCGCTTGCAAGGCAGGGAAATGCATCAGGGTTTTGTTGACGGGATCGGTATCGACTCCCAACGGACGAATGCCAAAAATGGCCCAAATCGCTTGGGCGAGAAGGCTTGTGATGTGCGACTTGCCTACGCCGCCTTTGCCTTGAAGCGTAATGTGGGTGTCGTTGTATGTCATGAGTTCACCATTTTGTTTTTCCGTCTCTGAATTTCCCGTAGTCAAAGCGACCTGATCGGATTGACTGAGGTGAGGTCTTGGTGGCCGGCGTGGTTGCGATGGACATATTGGCCGCGCTGGCCGGGATGTTTTGGGTTGCTTGGGCATGGGGTGCTTTCTTGTTTTCCTCGCGGCGGCGTTCACGATAGAGCGCGTTCCGGAATTCAACGTGGCTCATGTGCAGGCCATCGGCCGCCAGTGCCTCGATGATTTGGGCGTGCCTGACTCCGCGTTCTATTGCCGCCTTGATTTGTGGTAGGAGGCTGCGGAATCGTGCCGCTTTGCTCTCGCCTGTTCCTGCTAGAGCCGCAAGCAACTGGTTGGCGTCTGGTTTGCTCATGGGGGCTAACAAACTGCTCACTTTCCGCTAACGGGACGCTTTCGGCGCGCTCACAAACTGCTAACGGCCGGTGACGCGTGCTAACGGAAATGAGCGTAAAAAAACGGCTGGTTAATCCCAGCCGTTGGCGGTGTCGGCGCGCAGGTAGATCCGTTCTGCACGGTCGTTGATTCGTTGTCTTGTGCGATTCCTGCGGGTGGCCATTTCTGGCGGTAGGCCCGGAGGGGCAAAGACGCGCAGCAGCTGTTCGCGTCGATGCATCTGCCGCACGATGTAATGGCGCAGGCTCATTCCATTTCGTCTATCAACTGCGCTTGCTCTGCAATGGCTTCTCTGAGCCAAGTGAGCGAGGAATCCAGATTGTCGGCCATGGCTTCCAGTGATTGGCCGTGAGCGGATCGCAGCTGACTTTCCGGCATTTCGCTGATTGCCTTGCGGGCCTCGTTGAGTTTGGCTTGCAGTTGCTCTTGCAGCTGCTCAAGCCCTTGCTTGAAGGCTTCCAGCGATGTCTTGTCCAGGTGGTGCATTTTTCATTCTCCTTAGATTCGGCAGCGCATGGCTGCATCCGATAACGTCCAATTGGGCGCTATCGGGTGCAGGCTTATGCCGACCAGCGGTTCAGGGACGCGCACGTTGTTTATCGTGCGGCTGGCCGGCATAAGCTTGGTGTCCATGCCTGACTATGTCGGGCATGCGGTTACGGCATCGGAACGGATGCCGTGACGTTTTCATAGATTGTTAATGAGCGGTCTACTTAAAGTAGGTTTGCACATTTTACAATCAAAAGTAGATGTGTCAACTAAAAGTTCATTTAAATGAACTTTATTTCTTCGCTTAGATGGTTCTATTCTAGGTAAGTTGTTATTATTCATTAACTTAGGATGTGTTGGATGGTTGGCCTGCGCGTCAAGCCCTATTCTTTGGAGGGAAATTGTAGGTTGCAAGGTATATGCGAATGACACCGGAAGTTGTTTCGATGTTGCGAGAGGTGACGCCTTTGGCCATGGCCCAGCTGGTGCCCTGGCAGCGGTCGTTGCTGGCAATGTCGGATCAGGATGATTTGAGGGCATTCTTGCTTGGGCTGCAGTACAGCTTGCCTGGCTCGCCTCCTTTGCTGCTGGCCAGGATGTCGCGTGACATCCCGTCACGAACACCTATCTTGGCTATCGATTTGGGATGGCCAGGGCGTTGGCTCGACTTGTATCGGCGTCGCTCATGGCATGAGGTCGATCCGGTGATCTTGGCCGGGGCGGGGAGGCCGATAGTATGGTCCGACGAACTGGTGCCGCAGGAAGGTGATAGTAGGCGGCTGCGTGATTTCAAATCAGCCTGCAAGCGGGCAGGGATGATGCATGGTCTGACCTATATTGCGGATCGTGATGAATGTAGGGTGATCATTTCGATGATCGGTGAATCGGTCGAGCGCGAGGCTTACACGAGGCAGATGCTGTCTTTGTTGCTGCCGTCCCTGGCAGATGTTGCCGCCCGCGTATTGGCGCGGGATGCACGAATGGCTAAGTTTACGGATAGAGAAAGGGAGGTTTTCGACTTGCTGGTATGGGAGGGGCTAACGCAAAAGGAGGTGGCCAAGCGCCTGGACATTGGCCTGAGTACGGTAAAGCTGCACCTGAAAAATATGAGAAAGTTACATGGAGTCAAGACTTTATCTCAGCTTGCGTATCGAGTTGCCGCTGTGGAAGGGAGTTAGAGAATCGTTGAAGTAAGTACAAACACGTAATTAGACGAAAGTCTAGTTTTGCTCGTTTGTTTGAACGCGTATAGTTCGCGCTGCATCTTCGAACTACCCAAAAAGCAGAAATAAAAATGCACAAAAATACGGAAAACACAGAGTTAGTTGCTGAGGTACGAGTAAGAATTAGAAGTGATGGCAGCATTCTTGTTGACGAGTGGGGCGATGCCTCGCGCGCGTGGGCCTTTATGCTCAGTTCGGCGTCTATGATGGCGCAGCGTCGTCCCTTGCCTGCAAACGCGGCATAGGAAATTACCCTGAATAGAAAAAGCGGCCAACTGGCCGCTTTTACTTTTTCTTCTGCAGGGTGTCCGCCAAGCCTCTCAAAAAGTCCGCTAGCGCGTCGTCGCCCTGGGCGACTAGCCAACTGGCGAGTTCTTTCGGGTCGGATATGGCAATGGTCCGATCCGGGGGCGTGGTCGGTTCTGCCATGGGGGCATCGTGTCGGGTGATGGTGATGCTGGGGCTGGTCACGGTGATGTCTGCCGTGAAGCTGCCATATTCCAAATCTGCTGGTTTTACGCCAAAGAGTTCGGCTAGCTTTGCAAGCTTTTCCGGACGCGGTCGGGCTGCGCCGCTCATATAGCGCCGCATCATCTCGTAAGTGACTGGAACCTGCGTGGAAAACGCCTTCGGTGCGAGGCCGTGCAGCTGCATTAGGGTGCAGATGTTCCGGGATAGCTGTGTTTCAGTGTTCTTTTCTTCAACCATAAGTTGAATGTTATCTGGATTAGGTAGCATGGTCATGTCTATTTAAGGTTGCTTTTTATGAACTTTGGATCGATAATCCCGGCCCATGAAAGAAGCAACACCTATTGACGCCGTTTTTGCCTTGCTGGATGGACCTTCCGCTGTCGGTCGTGCTCTCGGTGTAACGCCGTGGGCAGTCTGCAAGTGGCGGGTCAAGGTTCCTGCAGGTCGCTGTATCGACTTGGAAAAACTCACTGACGGACGTGTCCGTTGTGAGTCCCTGCGGCCCGATATCGATTGGGCCTATCTGCGCGGGACCGCCCCCTCTGCGGTATCGACTCCAACTTAGATTACTCCTCGTTCCCTTGCTGTCAGCGGGAGCGCTTGCCGGCGTGTCCGGCTTTTTTCTTGCGCGGGGTCGCCTGTTGCGGCCTCTGTAAATGACATTGGTAAATATGCTATCTGGAATGAACATGAATTGCATGCGCCATAGTTCGCACAAAACGCCAATAGGGGTGATCCGGGATTACGTGGACCTATGGCGAAAACAGGAAGGCTTGAGCCGTCAGGCTGCGGCCGCCCGGATGGTGGAAACCTATTTGGTCATGGGCTTCGAACGCGTGTGGCCCATTGATTTCATGGTGGAGGGCGACACTTATCAAGTGCTGAAGGGCAATTCGGATCGGATATGGCGTTGGCTGGATGATCAGATGAAAGAAAAGAACCTGCTCAATTGCAACGCCATGCCGATAGTCCTGATGACATTGCCGCTGAGCATCCGCTTGCAGTGCTTGACCGAGTTGCTGGCGCCGCTGGGCATGGTTCCGGCTCAGTTGTTGATGCATGAGCCAGCGGGTAGCCATGCCACATTGATGATGGTGGCCACGAAAGAAACTGGACTAGGTCTGTCAGCGTTTGCGGCCTTGGCCGAGGACATGACGCGAGAGCAGTTGACGAGAGCAAGAGCGGGCTTGTCTGAGTCGATCAGCGCCAATGCCGAGTTGTTGCGGTTCGTGGACTGCGCTTTGGCTCAGCCGGCTGAAGGAAGGTAGCGCGCTGATGTCCGATTGGCTGCGCATGGAGTTGTACCGTCTGGCATGGAAGGTATCCAAGGCCAAGCCGGAGGATAAGGCACGGCTGCGGCGCCGCCATATCGAGCTATTGAAGAAATCCTTGGGGAGCCGGGATGGAGTGGGTGAGGGTAAGCGGTGACGTCGTCGCTGATGCCGCCTATGTGCTGAGCTTGCCGACCATACAGCTACGCGAACGCGAGTTGAGGCGCTTGGGCCGAGTCTACGGCGCTGGGCATCGTGAAAGCGTGAGCCGGGCAGCTAAAGAGAACTGGCCGGCGGCAGAGTCGAAATTGCCGCCGTTGCCGATGGAAAAACACGGTAACCCGCGACTTGCCGCGCTTGCGGCGGTTGGGGGAAAAGGGGGGCTATGAGAATTCTGCTATCTGAACTAGAGCAGGCGACTTTGTTGGAATGCAGCTTGGAAGCTTATCGGCTGTATGTGGCCGGCTTGCGGCCGTGCATGGACATGCAGACAGGCATCGTCGGCCGGGGCTATCCCGTTAGCCGCGCCGTGCTGGCGATCAACTGCCAGTATGTGCCGCCTCGCGGTAGCAAACGGCCAGCCTGGCGGCCGTCGCATAAGCAGGTTGATGCCTTGATTGAGGAGTTGATCCGGGTCGGGCTGGTCAAGCGTGCGGCCGCGGTGCAGGAAGTGCAAAAGCTGGTGGTGAAACTGCCGTTGGCATTGGTACGTCCGCAGGAGGAACGGGACACGAAGGGGAAAGGCGGAAGGGGAGAGCTTACAGCGTTGAAAACCCTTGTCTGGAAACACATTCCCGACCATTTGCAGCGACTTGATCAGGATGGGAGCCGGCAGGATGAACAGGACATATCAGGGAGTCAGGGTAATGAATATACATATCCCGCGCGAGAGAGAGAGGCCGCAGGACAGACAAGCCCAGCGGTGACACTGGCGATTACCGCGCGTCGGCTGGGGGTGAAGGTCGGCGGCGCTGCCCATCCTGCCGTGCAGGCATGGGCAGATGCCGGGGTGACAGTTCCGACGTTGGAGGAAGGCATCGCCCGCTGTCGCGCTTACATCCCAGCAGATGAACAGATTCCGGTCAAATATCTCGCCAGCGTTTTGAAGTCGATGGATGGGGACGGAAAACCGTCTGCAGGGCATGCAATACGCCGTGGGCTGCGAGTGGTGAAGGGTGGTCAAGCTGGACGGTTTGCGCCGGGTTGGCTAAGCCTGCCATCTGCGGAAGCGCATGAGGGGGCGGCTGTGCTAGGGAATGTGAAGGGGGCCGCCGATGGATGGATTGAATAAGGCGCTGCGATATTTTGATGGTCTGCCGGTCTTGGGGCGCATGGTGCCGGCGATGGGTGTCTGTGCCGTGCATGGCGAGTTTGAGGCCGAGCTATTGCCAGGGCGGAAGCCGATTTGCTTGAAGTGCAGTCAAGAGCGGGAGCGGGAACGCAGAATGCAGGAAAGGCGCGATATGTTGTTGTGGGGGTGCGGTATTCCGGGGCGGTATCGACAGGCAAAGTTCCGGGACTTGCAGCCGGTGTGTGAAGCACAAGCTGCAGTCATTGAGGCGTTTAAGGGCTGGGTGGCTTGGGTCGGACGGGACCGCAACGCCGGCAACGTGGTGATAACCGGCGGGCCGGGAACCGGCAAAACCCATATGGCCAGCGCCGCGACCTTAAACCTGATTGGGCATTGTGGCCTTGGGGTGCGCTATGTGACGGCGGACCAGATGCGGACAGAGATATGCGAAACCTGGGGGAGGCCCGGACGCAGCGAGCATGCCGAGCTTAGCCGCTTCGCCTCCTATCCGGTGCTGATCATTGATGAAGTCGAAATCTTGGACCCGAACGGGCATGGCCTGCGCTATTTGAATCGGGTGGTAGATAGCCGGTCGGCGGAAGGGTTGCCAACGGTCTACATAAGCAACCAGACAAAGGACGGTCTGCGGGACATGATCGGCTATCGGGCCGTGAGCCGGATGTATGAAAACGCCCTGATTCTGCAATGCAGCTGGGGGGATTATCGGGACCGCCGCCTAGCTGGCTGAGCGCGCCCGCATGGTAAAATTTCAGACAAAAACAAAGCCCGGCGCGGATCGGGCTAAGGGGTTTCCTCGCTGACAGATTTCGGGGAATCGTGATGTTTTGTGATGTTGTAGCGGCTGTGCGTTGTGCGTTGGAACGTGTTGAATCGGGCGGCATGAAGGCGGTGGCGACGTTTGGCGAAGCGTGTGGCGGGGAGTCCACCCGAGGTCTTGCCTTGTCGTTGATGGATGCGCGTGAAATCCATCGGGTACTGCTCATGATGGAGCAGCGTTTTCATGTGGCACTGATGGCAAGGGTAATGAGTGGCAGCTTGCTGTATCTGGAAGGATCGTTCAAGGAACTGACGTCCTTTGTCGCTCACTACGGCCAAGAGGGTGACTTGAATGCGCTGCGGTTTGGCAGTGAGGGCATTGCGTATTGGGTCCGGTACTGGTTGACCGGTATGGGGTCGTTTCGAGAGTTCGGCCGTGAGTTCGGGATTGATGGCCAGACGGCGGCGACCTTCTATCGGGAGCATATCGAGGTCTTGCTTGAGGGGTGGCTAGCGGCCGGGCGCGGTGCTGTGGAGCCGATTTTGTTGCGGCAGATGGAGGATGACGCATTGAACATGGCTTGACGCGGGATGAATTCCGCAATAACATGCAGAAAACACCGCCATAGTTGCGTCCAGAGCCCAAGTCAATGACTTGGGCTTTTTGCATTTTGGTCATCTTGTCATTGGATTGCCGTAGTGGCTTCAATTTCTTCTGTGACTGTTTTGGCAAGTGCCTGCAGATGCCTCTTGTCCTCCGCAGCCAGTCGCATGGGCTCTTTGTTGATGATGCAAAGCGTGCCGATGCAGTACCCATTGGCGAGAATTAGCGGCGCGCCTGCATAAAAGCGGATGTTTGGGATTCCTGTGACCAGCGGGTTGTCCGCAAAGCGTTCGTCCTTCAGCGCGTCATGAACTTCCATGATGTCCGCACTCAGGATGGTGTATCCGCAAAAGCTGATTTCTCTTGGGGTTTCGCTAGCATCCAGCCCACTTCGGGACTTGAACCATTGGCGGTCTTGATCGACGAGGCTAATCAAGGCGATATCGACGTTGAATCGTGAGCGGCAATACGTTGTCAAGATATCGAATCGGTCTTCCGGCGATGTGTCCAGAATCAAGAGCTCTTGCAGGAACTGGATACGTTCTTTCTCATTGCTCGGCAGCGGGGGCGCTAGCATCTGAGTTGCCTTCAGCATCTGGGCTTTAAGTATAGGGACCACGGTTAGATGGGCAATCTTTTAACGGGTTCTAGTGGGTTTCACGTACCAGCTCCAGCTAATCAGCCGGGCTTTTTTGTTCAGGAGAGTCTATGCCTGTCGCACCTTCCCGCCCTTGCCGCTACGCGATGCAGGGTTGTCGCCAGATGGCAGCGCCTGGCAACAGCTGCTGTCCGGACCATGTATCCCATGTTCGCCGGGTGGCAGATCAACGGCGGATGTCGGATGAAACCGTGGCCAAGGTTCGGCGCTGGTATCGGCAACGCATCTGGTTTGCCCGGCGCGATGCCTGCCTGAAGGCGGCGCTCTATCGCTGCGCCACGGCGGGATGCGTGGAGCGGGCGACCGATTGCGACCACATCCGCCCGCATCGTGGCGACTGGTCGTTGTTCATCGAGTCGTCCAATCATCAGGCGCTTTGCCATTCCTGCCACTCGCGCAAGACCGCGCGGGAGGACGGCGGGTTCGGCAACCGGCGGCGCGAGGCCGGCCAGGGGGTAGGGGGGGTGAAATCCTTCAGCCCGACCGCCTGGCCAAGACCGCGTGCCTAACCGCGCTTTTCTCCACGCTGGATTTTCATAGGGGGGGGTCTAAATCCCCCCAACAAGCCCCGAAAGGGGCTTTTTTGTTTTCTGTCGCGCTCAACTAGCTGAAAGGCTCTGAAATGGCCGGAAAAGCCCCTTTGCGAGCGGGTTCCGGCGTGATGCCCAAACCGCCCGCCTTTTTGACTTCCAAACGTGCCCGCGACGTTTGGAAATACACCATCAACGCGCTGGACAGCGCCGGTCTGGACTGGACATCCGCGCTGCTGCAGATCGCCTTGTTGGCGGACAAGGTCGATGACTGGCGGACGCATGTCGAGGAAGTGGACCGCTACGGCCATCGCTACGACGAGGACGCCAACGGCGGTTCGCTGGAAACCGATGAGTCCCGCGCCGAGCGGCGGGCGCGGGGCGAGGTGATGAAAGACCTGGACGAGGGCGGCTTGACGGTGATGGCCGCCGGCCAGGTGCGCGCCCTGGATCGGATGTTGACGGCGGACTTATTCGCCTCCGATCCGTTCGCGGTGATGGACCAGCTGGGCGAGGGCGGCGCCAATTTGCCGAAAAAACCGCCCTGGTCGATGACCAAGGCGGAAGCGCGTGCCTGGCGCGAGATACAGCCGCTGCTGCAGGCGTCGGGCTTCGACTATTCGTCGGCCGGCATCGCGCTGGGCCTGATCTGCGCGGCTATTGCCGACTGGCAAGCCTGCAAGCAGTGGATTTTGGACAATCGGGGCAAGATTTTCGCGGCGGCCAAGGAGACCGGCCGCCGGTATGAAGTCAGCGCCAGCTACAACCGGGCAAAGATCGCCAAACAGATACGCGAATTGCTCAAACGAAATGGAATGACGGTGGCCTCATGCGCAAAAACCAAGGCGCTAAGCAAGGGCCGGGTGATCAGCGAGGACTTGGCCGAGCTGCTGGGGTACATCAACGACAGGCCGGATTGATTCCGGCCTGTTACGTTTTACAGCCGTGGGATCAGTACGGCGTGGACGTGCTGGAAGGCCGCATCAAGGTCGGCCGATATGTCCGGCTGGCGGTGGAGCGGCATTTCCGCGACCTGCAGCAGCAGGAAGCGCGCGGCCTGGCCTGGCGGCCAGAGATGGCCGCCCATGCGCTGGCCTTTTTCCCGCGCTACTGCCGCCATTTCGAGGGCGAGTGGTCGGGCCAGCCGGTGGAGCTAGCGCCGTGGCAAGCGTTCTGGATCGCGGTCGAGTTCGGTTGGTACAACCGAGACGGCCGGCGGCGCTTCCGCACCTTCTACGAGGAGGTAGCGCGCAAAAACGGCAAGTCCACCAAGCTGGCCGGCCTGGGCTTGTACCTGTTCGCCGCCGACAAAGAGGCCGGCGCGCAGGTCTACACGGCGGCGACGAAGCTGGAGCAGGCCAAAATCACGCATGCGGCGGCGGAAATGATGGTCGCCAAGTCGCCCGCCCTGCGCCAGCTGGTGCAGAACCACAAAAACAAGCTGTGGATTCCTGGCACGGCGAACAAGTTCGTGCCGCTGGGCGCGGACGCCAAAACCCTGGACGGCTTGAACGTCCACGGCGCGATTATCGACGAATTGCACGCGCATCCCTCGCGCGACCTATGGGACGTGATCGATACCGGGCGCGGCGCGCGGCGCCGCAGTGTGATGCACGCGATTACCACGGCCGGTTTCAACCAAGAGGGCAGCATCTGCCTGGAGCAGCGCAATTACCTGATCCGGATTTTGGAAAATCAGGGCAAAGACCCGGCGTTGGAAGACGATAGTTTCGGCGGCGTGATCTACACGCTGGACCCGGATGACGATTGGTTTGACGAGTCGGTATGGTGCAAGGCCAATCCGAATCTTGGCGTGTCGGTATTTTTGGAAGAGTTGCGCACGCAAGCCCAAAAAGCGCGCGTGGTGCCGACCGCGTTGTTCAACTTCCTGACCAAGCGCCTGAACATCTGGACGCAGTCGGTCGAGAGCTGGATTTCCTTGGATAGCTGGGATAAAGGCGCTGCGGTGGTTGATGCCGAGGCGCTGCGGCATCGGCGCTGCTATGGAGGTCTGGACTTGGCCAGCAAGACAGACATTGCCGCCTGGGTGCTGCTGTTCCCCCCGGAAAAATCAGGGGAACCATGGCACGTTCTACCGCGCTTTTTTGTGCCGGCGGACAACATGCTGGTGCGCGACCAAAAAGACCGGGTGTCTTACTCGACGTGGGCGCGGCAAGGCTATATCACGGCCACCGCAGGCACGCGGATTGATCAGGATGTGATCCGCGCCCAAATCCTGCAGGATGCGGCGAACTTTGATCTGCAGGCCATCGGCTTTGACGAATGGAACGCCGGCAAGCTGGCCAGCGAACTGACGGAAGACGGCTTGCAACTGGTCGCGCTATCGCAGAATTTCCAGAACCTATCTGAACCGACCAAAGAGCTAGAAGCCATGATCTGTTCGCAGTCACTGGCCCATGGCGGGCATCCGGTATTGCGCTGGATGGCTGGCAATGTGGTGGTGCTGCGCGACTCCAACGACAACTATCGCCCTAACAAGGGCAAATCGAGGGAAAAAATCGACGGTATCGTGGCGTTGATCATGGCGTTGAATCGGGCGCTGTATCACCCCATGGCGGAATCGTTTGTTTCCGCCTACGAAGACGAGGTGTGTTTGTGAGTAAGTTGGATTATTTGACGCTGCTGGTCGGACTGGCCGGCGCGGCGGCGGTGACGGTCGGCATGTCGCTGTTGCATGCTGCGGCCGGTTGGATGGTAGGCGGCGGCTTTGCGCTGGCCTGGTCGTGGATGACGGCGCGCAGCGCGGGAAGGACGTGCTGATGTTCATGTCGCAGCAGTTTGGCCAGTCTGCGGCATCGCCCGATCCGGGGTGGCTGTCCAGCCTGTTGGGCGGCGGCGGCCGGAGCGCGGCCGGGGTGGCGGTATCGCCGGACAAGGCGCTTTCGATTACCACGTATCAGGCATGTATTACCACGCTGGCCGAGTCGCTGGCGCAGCTGCCGTGCGAACTGTATCGCCGCAACGGCGACCAGCGCGAGCGGGTAACGGATCATCCTGTTGCCCAGCTTCTGCGCCAGCCCAACGGCTGGCAAACGCCGTTCGAGTATGCCGAAGGCGCGCAGATCGCTGCCGCGCATGATGGCAACGCTTATTCCTACATTGAGCGCGACGAGGCCGGGCGGCCGGTGGCACTGTTGCCGATGGAAGCCGGCAAGGTGGCGGTGCTGCGCGGTGCGGATTTGATGCCGTATTACCAATTTAATGGCCAAGAGCCGATGCCGGCGCGCATGGTCCATCATGTGCGGTGGTTTACGCGCAATGGCTATACCGGCATCAGCCCGGTACAGCTGCATTGCGATAGCCTGGGCCTGGCCCTGGCGACGCATGGCCACGCCAGCGCGGTTTTTGCGAATGGGACGCACCTGGCTGGCGTGTTGGAGCGGCCGGCGGTGATCGGCGGCCAGGATGTGAAGCCGTTGAGTGCGGAACGGGTGCTGCAGATCAAAGCGGCGTGGAAGAGGGAGTACGCCGGCCGGGACAACGCGATGAAAGTCGCGTTGCTGCAGGAGGGTATTACCTTCAAACCGCTTTCGATGACGAATGCCGATGCCCAACTGATCGACGCGCGTAAGTTGTCTGCCCTGGAGGTGGCGCAGATTTTTAAAATGCCGCCACACAAAGTCGGTCTCTTGGACCGGGCGACAAACAACAACATCGAGCATCAGGGCATCGAGTATGTGATCTATTGCCTGATGCCCTGGATCAAACGCCACGAACAGGCCCGCATGCGCGACCTGTTGTTGCCGTCCGAACGTGGCGAGCTGTATATCGAATTCAACGTGTCCGGCCTGCTGCGCGGCGACACGCAGAGCCGCTATGCCGCGTATGCGATTGGGCGGCAATGGGGCTGGCTATGTGCGAATGATATCCGGCGAATGGAAAACCTGCCGCCTATCCCTGGCGGCGATGTCTATATGCAGCCGCTCAATATGGTGGACACGCGTGGCGCATCGCTGCAGAGCAAGGCTGATGCCGAGGCCCTAGCAGAGATCGAAAGCATTCTGCAATAACTAACCGTTTTGTAATCAGCCCGTTATTAATATAAGTTGTATGTTATTGAGGTAAGGTTTCGTTATTTGATAATCTTTTTAACATCATTGGTGCAGACGCGCCAATTTGAATAGCCATTAACGCAGAGACGTTATTTGCCCCAAGTAATATTACGTATACGCCACCGGTGATAGCTATCAATGTTGTTCTTAATACCGGGTTGCGGGGGAGTCGAGCTAGCATTTTTCCTGTTGGAGGCGAAAAAAAAGCCCAAATTAGTGAGCCGAGACTGCCGCATAAGAACATTTGAAGCCATCCGCTTACTATAAGCGGTGATGCGCCGGCTGTGACAGAGGCAGTTACCGCATGTGATAAGCTAGCTGATGTTGGGAGTGATGGCTGTAGGTCAATATTGGTAGATTCTTGTTTTTGCTCTTGAACATATATTACACGCACTTGAGCTTTGTACTGATATATGCAGGTTATGAGTTTTTGCGCGGTATGGCTAAATAGTTGCATTAGTGTGTTGAATGCAAATGCTAGAAATGTGCCATATTGGAATGGTGTCAATTTATTGATCTGAGCATCAAAGGTGTTAAAGTATAAGGATGAAATTAACCCTGAAAACAAAGTAATGAACATGGCGTATAGTAGGTCGAAAGGTATGTGATTTCTCTTGGCGTACCTGTATTCTAGTAACTCAGCCATAGTGGCGCCGAGTATGGCAAGGATGAAAGGGTCCATGGCATGCCCCATGACTGACTAGTCATAAGTGTTTGAGCATTGATTCTAGTATTCATGCCTCATTACAGCAAGATTGTAAGTGATACTGCGTAAGTAAGTCTTTGCTATGGGAGTGTTTGGATGCAGAGGCTGCGTGTTTTATCTAGCCAGCTATAACCCGGACTTGGAATTGTAAAAATTAAGTGGATTATTGTTCTGGCAGGGTGATAGGTGCTAATGCACCCATTTTGTAGTTATTTTCAAAGATTGTGTCGTTGATTTGGATGGGGCTGAAGCTGACTGGATTGTTATATCTATCTTTTATGGTCAGCTTTCCTATTAGTCTGTCGCCAATGGTGCCTTCTAATTCCCAAGTGAGTCTATAGGTTCCCGGTTTTATCTTGCAGGGTGTGTGATTGTTTGGTACGCTGAAATGACCTGCATCCATGGAGTCAAGACTGATTTGAAAGCCTTGTGATGGTGTTCGATCTGCATTGAATTCGATTATGTAGGAGTTCATATTGAGCCTCCGCAAGGTTGAATAGAAAACATTTGTGAGCGGGTGCCAGAAAATCAATATTAATCATATGATATTGTTTGTTTTTTCAAGTTGTATTATTGACCCGTAATTTTTAAACCGACCCGCCGCAAGGCGGGTTTTTTTATGCGGGAAGGTAAGGCATGCAGCCAATTGACTCGGAACTGGCGCGGGAAACCGGCGAGCAAATCATCGAGGCGGTGAAGGAGGGCCGCCGCGACGTGATGGATTTGGAAGACCCGGTAAGCGGCTGGGGAGCCGAATGAATGAGCTGGCTCTTTTCGGCGGGGCTGGTGGCGGAATACTCGGTGGCCATCTGTTGGGATGGCGCACCGTCTGCGCCGTTGAGCGTGATGCCTACGCCGCACAAGTTTTGGCGCAACGACAAACCGATGGATGCCTCGCGCCTTTCCCAATTTGGTCTGACGTGTGCAGTTTTGACGGAAGACCGTGGGCGGGACTTGTTGACGTGGTATCGGGCGGTTTTCCTTGCCAAGACATCAGCGCCGCAGGACGGGGCGCCGGCATCAAGGGCGAGCGGTCGGGACTATGGGCCGAAATGGCAAGAATTATCGGTGAAGTACAGCCCCGATTCGTCTTGCTGGAAAACTCACCTTTGCTTGTGGGAAGAGGTTTGGCCTTGGTCGTCGGTGATCTTGCCGAAATGGGGTTCGATGCGGAATGGACTTGTCTATCAGCATCCGACCTTGGAGCGCCCCATAAGCGGGATCGGATCTGGCTCGCCGCAGTGGCAAACCGTGGTCGCGGACGACGCGATAGAGCGAGCGGCGGGCAAGTGGAACAGCCGGGGGGAGCCGAGGCTGAGCGCACAAGTGAAGCTGTGGCCAACGCCGACCGCCTGCGCCAGCAAGGGGACGTCGCCCGGCTCGCTGATCCGGAAGACCGGCGCCAGCCGAGAAAGGGACCGGCTAGACCATGCGGTGATGGCTTCGGACCATGGCCAGCTGAACCCGGAATGGGTCGAGTGGTTGATGGGTTGGCCCATCGGATGGACCGGATTAAAGCCCTTGGCAATGGGCAAGTTCCGCGCGTGGCAGCGGCAGCATGGGCCTGCCTGGGGCCAAAAGCTGCCTAGCCCTACCTGCGAAAAGAGCCTTGCAGCCCGCAAGGATCAGAAAGAGAGAGACAACACATGAACGTTTCCAACTACACGCCGCCGGCGGCCGTGATCGGCGGCCAGGGCGGCAGCCTGCTGGCGGCCGTGCTGATCGGCGCATTGTCGCGCCATCCGGTGGCGGCCTCGTTGCCGCAGCTGGCCACGCCGTCGGTAAAGGCTGGCCAGTGAGGGGGCAATTTCTGCTGTCGCAGCTGATGAATCAGCCGCACATGGTATTGCCGGACGTGCTGCATGAGGCGGTGGCTTGGGCCGGGGAGCGGGCCGGCGTCGAGTTGCGCCAGCTGGGCGTCCACGTCGCCGCCGCGCTGCAGCCTGCCGCCTGGCGCGATGACGGCGGCCGGGCGTCGATGGCCAGCCTGGCGGAACAGCGGATGCAGTCGGCGCAGCAAACGGGCCTGCTGGTGATCCCGGTGCAAGGGCTGTTGGTGGCGCGCGAAGCGTCCGTCAATTTGTGCGCCACGCAAACCAGCTATGAAGGCATCCGCAGCCAGATACAAGCGGGCCTGAACGATCCGCGTGTTAGCGCCATGGTGCTGGAGCTGGATAGCCCTGGCGGCGCGGTGGTCGGCTGTTTCGAGCTGGTGGCCGACATCGAGGCGGCCAAGGCGGTCAAGCCGATTCACGCCCTGGTGCATTTCAACGCGTTTTCCGCCGCCTACGCCATCGCCTGCGCCTGCAGCGATATCACGCTGTCCGAATCGTCGGGGGTGGGGTCTATCGGGGTGATCATGAAGCATGCCGACTTCAGCCAGCAGCTGGCCAGCTCTGGCGTAGCTGTCACCACGTTTTACCGGGGCGCGCGCAAAAACGACATGGCCAGCGATGCGCCGTTGTCGGACGACGCTCGCGCGGCGGTCGAAAAGCGCATGGACGCCTATTACGACAAGTTCGCCGGGGTGGTGGCAAACAACCGCGGTCTTTCCGTCGCTGCGGTCAAGGCGACCGATGCCGGGCTGTTCTTCGGCACTGAGGCCGTGCTTGTCGGCCTAGCCGACCGGGTGGAAAGCCAGCAATTGGCAATCAATCGGATGGCTGCCGAGGTGGCCGCGAGCCGGCCGCCGCCGCTTGCGTCTTCCCGGCGCGCGACCGCCGCCGCGATGGCGATGGCCGCCCAGCTGTAACCCAACACAAACCCAACATACCGCGCCTTCGGGCGCGTTTTTCATTTCAGCCGCTTCCAGCGGCTTTTTTACGTCTGGAGTCTGGATGTCCGTAGTGCTTGAGTTGAAAAAACGCCGTGCCGATCTGTCCGCCGCTGTGAACCAGCTGGCCGCCCTGGAGGCGACCGGCGCCGCGCTGAACGCTGAACAGGTGGCCAGCATCGACGCGATGCAAAAAGAGTTTGACGACATCGGGGCCAAGATCGCCCGCGCTGAAGCCGCCGAGCGCATGACAGCCGCCACGGCGCAGCCGGTGGACAGCTCGCAAGGCCCGCGCGCTGGCGCGGCGCCGATCCACGCGACGCCGGCCGCGCCGACCGTGAAGGGCGGCGGCATGGCGCGCATGGCGGCGGCGCTGATCGAGGCGCAGGGCAATTACCGCGAGGCCGCCAATATCGCGGATGAACGCGGTTATGGCCAGGAGGTGGCGGCGGCGCTCAATACCGGGTCGCCGTCCGCTGGCGGCGTGCTGGTGCCAACCAATATGGCGCGCGAAGTGATCGAGCTGCTGCGTCCTAAAACCGTGGTACGCAAGCTGGGCGCGCGCTCGCTGCCGCTGAACAACGGCAATTTGACGATTCCGCGTCTGCGAGGCGGGGCGACGGTCGGCTATATCGGCTCTGACAGCGACGCGCCCGTAACCGGCGTGAAGTTCGATGACCTGAAGTTGTCGAGCAAAAAGATGTCGGCCCTGGTGCCGATCAGCAATGACTTGCTGAGCAATGCCGGCATCAGCCCGAACGTCGATCAGCTGATTGTTGATGATCTGACATCGTCGGTCGGCGCGCGCGAGGACAAGGCGTTTCTGCGCGACGACGGCAGCGGCAACCTGCCCAAGGGCCTGCGTCATTGGGCCTTGGCCAATAGCGTGTTTACCGCGCCGGAGCTGAGCGCCATCGATGCGACCGCGCTGCAGGTGCTGGAAAACTTCCTGAACAAGCTGATTCTGTCGCTGGAAGGCGCGGACGCCAATATGGTGTCGCCGGGCTGGGTGATGTCTCCGAGGACTTTCCGTTTCCTGGAGGGCCTGAAGGACATGAAGGGCAGCAAGGTCTATCCGGAGTTGGCCAATCGAACGCTGAAGGGCTACCCGGTCGGCGTGACGACGCAAATCCCGAACAACCTGGGCAAGGATGGCGACGAGTCGGAACTGTATTTCGCTGACTTCGGGGATTGCTTCATCGGTGAAGACCAGTCCTTGGTAATCGATTTTTCCAAGGAAGCCACTTACAAGGATACCGACGGCCAGATGGTAAGCGCCTTCCAGCGCGACCAGACGCTTATCCGCGTGATCGCCAAGCATGATTTTGGCCCGCGCCACCAAGAGTCGATTGCGGTCGGCGTCGGCATCAAGTGGGGCAAGTAAGCACGGTTCAAGGCTCGCTACGGCGGGCCTTTTTGCATTTGAGGGGTACAGCATGATTGCAGTGAGGTTTACCGCGCCATACGGCATTTATACGCCGGGCGATGTGGCTGGATTTGAGGGACAGGCCCGCGTCGATGAACTGATTGCGCGTGGCGTGGCCGCCTTGGAGGGCGCAGACGACGAGGGCGAGCCGGCGCCGGTCGAAACCAAGCCGGCGGCCAAGAGCAAGGCCAAGGCGCAGCCAGGCGGCGAGTAATGGCCGCCGAGGTGATCCGGCGCAGCCCGGCGGCGGTGCTGACGCTGGACGAAGTGCGGGAGCAGTGCCGGATTGATGCCGATTTGACCGACGACGACGCGCTGCTGCAGATGATTGAGCGTGCGGCCGTGGCCAGCGCCGAGGCGCGAATCGGCGGGCCGCTGCTGCTGGCCGAATGCCGCGAGACGCTGGACGCCTGGCCGGGCCTGCCCTGGTTGTATCTGGACATTGCGGGCGGGCGCGAGGTGGTCGCCATTGAGGCGCTGCAGCAAGGACAGCGCCAGCCGCTGCCGCTGGACGCCTTCCACATCGAGCGCGGCGAGCGGCGCTTGTGCATCAAGCCGTTGCAGGGCTGGCCGGCGGTGGACCCGGTGCCGGGGGCGATTGCCATCGTTTACCGCGCCGGCTTTGCCGAGGCCGGGCCGGACGTGCCCGAGGATGTGCGGCAGTGGCTGCGCTTCCGTGTGGCCACGTTGTACGCCTACCGCGAGGAAGTCAGCGCCGGCAGCGTGGTGGCGTTGCCTGACAGCCTGGTGGACAGCCTGATTGCCCATTACCGGCCGACGGAAAGCCCGCTATGAACGCCAGCATGCTGAACAGCCGCATCCGGCTCAGCCAGCCCATCAAGTCGCGCCAGCCGTCCGGCGCGGTGCGGGACAGCTGGAGTGAGCCGAAGCCGGTGCACGCCAAAGTGGATTACCTGGGCGCGCGGACCTATACGGCCGCGCTCGCCGAGCAAACCGGCTGCAGCGTGCGCGCCACCATCCGGCGCCGGCTGGTGGCGCAGGGGTGGCGGGCGTGGGTGGACGGTCTGCCGCTGAAGGTCAAAACCATCGAGCCGCACAAGGACCGGGGCTATCTGGTGCTGATGCTGAGGACGGACGATGGCAACGGTTGAGGTTCACGGCCTGGATCTGGTGATGCGCCATTTGGACGCGGTGCCGCGCAAGCTGCAGCGCAAGATTTTACGGCGCGGGCTGCGCAAGGGGGCCGCCCTGGTGCGCGACGAGGCCCGCCGCCGGGTGCGGCGTCGATCCGGTGTGTTGGCCAAATCCATCACGGTTGCCAGTTCGCGCGGCAGCGGCCAGCGCGGCGCGGTCGCCTACAAAGTCGGCTTGCGGTCGCGCGCTTGGTACGGCCGTTATCTGGAATATGGCCACATCAAACGAGGGAGGGGGCAAAAGATTGCAGGCGGGGAACGAAGACGCGCCGCGACGCGGGAAATCTTGAAAGGGGCGGGGCAATTTGTCCCGCCCTATCCATTTATGCGGCCTGCCGCCGACAAGTTGCCGCGCGCCTTGGACGCGGTGGCGGATGAAGTGCGCGGCGCGCTGATTAGCGGGGAGTTGTCGAGTTGATAGGGGCGGTGCTGGTGGAACTGCTGGCAGCGCCGGAAGTGGCCGCCCTGGTCGGGGATCGGGTGTTTCCGGTGCATCTGCCGGACGAGCCGGTTTTGCCGGCGATTGCCTATCAGGTGCTGGACGAGAAGCGGCAGCAGATCGCGCGCCGGCCATCCGGCCGCGTGCGCAGCCTGGTACAGCTGTCCATCGTCGCGCCGGACTATGACGCCGCCTATGCGGTGGCCTGGGTGATCCGGCGCCGCCTGGAGCGCTGGCGCGGCCGGGCCGGCGGGGTGCTGGTTTACGACGCATTGGAAGAGTCATCACAAGATATTGGAGACGGAATTCCGCATATAGTGGCCACGACTTGGCGTATATACTGGAAAGAGGCATAACGACTTCGATAATGTAATTTTATTTTTATGCCTTAATTTGTATTATCTCGGGGGAGGCATTTTGAGAAGTTAATTCACTTGCCGGGGGGGGTTATGGAAGAGGTGCTGGAAGAGGTGTTGTCAGGGGTGCTCATGACAAGGCCGATTCATGTTGATAAAACGTATCCGAATATAAGTATCTTTCGAGAGCAAGTTTCGGTAAGCGGATTGTTTGGGGTTTACCTGGACTTTGCCGTTGCTATACACATGGCGAAGTTTGATCGAATCACACTGCATCATTATGCGGATTTGCAGCCTTCAGTTGTAAGTGTCTATCCTGATGGCGTATGGGAGCCAAGAAGGAACTGGGTGCAGGCGCAGGAGGCGGCGTATTATCTGATTGGTAAAAGACCTAGCGATCAAGATGTGTTTTATGATTCCAGCACTTTTTTGAGGCGTGCTTTATTAGAGGCAGGCATAGAGCAGGTCTGTTTGTTCCGATATAGAAAGTAAATGAGTATAAAAATTGCCCCGCGATGCGGGGCTTTTTTTATTCAAGGGATATATGAGCAAGATTGAAGCCCTGATGCGGGCAATAGAGAAAGCGTTGAAGGGTGCGACGCCGGCAGAGGATCGCGTCAGCCGCGACCTTGAGCGCGGTTACAGTTTCGGCGAGTTTCCGGCCATCGTGCTGCATCAGCTGCGCGACGCGCCGCTGTCCGGCAGTCCGGTCGGTTACGAGTACCGGCAATTGTCGGTGGAGTTGGAAATTCAGGCCGATGGCGATGAACCGCATGCGGCCTGCGATGGCGTGCTGACGGCGGCGCATCTGGCTTTGCATGACTCGCTGTACAGTCTGCAAGACCTGCAGCAAGGGATGATCGATTGGGACTACGACGAGGAAAACCCCGCGCTGGGTGTCTGCCGCGCGCAGTACCTGCTGACGTACCGGCGCAGGGAAGGGGAGATGTGAATTTCCAATGAACACTAATTGGAAATTGAAAATGTTCTGGCTCGCTTCGGCGGGCTTTTTTGCGTTTTGGGGGATCTGATTTATGCCGCTGAACAGTAAGCGGGTGGCCATTGTCGCCAAAGTGGAAAGCCAAGAGGGTATCGATGCCGTACCGACAGGCGACGCGAACGCGATCCTGGTCGCCAACCCGAAAATCACGCCATTCGAGAGCGACAAGGCAGAGCGCAATGTGGTCCGGCCCTACTTCGGCAATGCCGAATCGGTTGTGACCGGGGTACGGATGAAGGCGGAATTCGAGGTCGAGCTGGCCGGATCGGGGACGCGTGGCACGGCGCCGGCCTGGGGCGTGCTGTTGAAGGGCTGCGGTTTTGTCGAGGCCATCGACAAGGATGCGGTGAGCTATGCGCCGGTTTCCACCGGCCATGAGTCATTGACCATTTACTACAACCTGGACGGCGTTCAGCACAAGCTGACGGGCGCGCGCGGCACGGTGTCCTTCGATCTGCAGAACAAAGCGCTACCGCGCATGAAATTCGTGTTTACCGGCGTCCATGGCGGCATTGTCGATGAGGTGGCGCCGGCCTTGAAGCTGACGCCGTTTCAGACGCCCATGCCGTTCGATGCCGCCAATGTCGCCAGTCTGCAAGTTTTCGGCTTCAGCCCGGCCGTGCAAAGCCTGTCGATTGATATCGCCAACGAGGTCAAGCACAGGAGTTTGCCCGGCGGTACTGAACGGGTGCTGATTACTGGCCGCAAGCCGACGGCTTCCCTGCAAATCGAGTCCACCCGCATTGCCGAACGCGACTGGTTCGGCTTGGCGCGGCGCGTGATGAACAGCCCGCTGTCACTGGTTCACGGCAAGGCGAAAGGCAACATCATCCAGCTAGATGCAACCGTTAGCATCGGTAACGCCGACTACGGCGACAGCGACAACATCAGCATGACCACGCTGCAACTATCGCTGCTGCCAACCAATGGCGACGACGAATTCAGGCTGACGGTGCGCTAACCGTCTAAATCCACCCCTTATTCCACCAGCTAGGGGCTGCAATAGTGACTGGGCTTTTCAAACAAAGGACCAGTCATGTCGAGAAATTTTCAATTCAAGTTTTCCATCCGGGGTTGTGTTATCGAGCTTTCGTTCCCTGTCGATATCGGTGCAGCACTCGCTTTTGCGTTGCGTGTCAGGGCGGTTGTTGCGGCGGTTCTGATTTTCTGGCCCTGGTGAAAGGTATGCATGTTCATCATCAAAAACGACGGTCTGGCGCGAGTGCCGGCCGAAATCCATGCGCGCGCAGAGTCCGGCACCGAACGCGTCATCACCATCCATCTGACGGGCCGGCTGTTGTCGCAACCGGCCTGGGACGAGCTGTTTCAGCGCCATGCTGGCGCGGACGAGGCCGCCGACCTGTCGGCCATCTATCGCCAGAATGCGCGGTTGTACGCCGAAACCTTCACGGCCTGGGACGGCGTATGCGGCCCGGATGGCCAGCCGGTGCCGTTGTCCCTGGCGGCGCTGGAGGTCGCGCTGTTGTCAGTCGATGGGCCGGCCGTGAATGCCGCGCTGCAGCGCGCCGTCCACGAGCTGCGATTCGGCGGCGCCGTCAGAAAAAACTGATAGAGGCGGTGCGCTGGCAATTTGGGGAGCGCGCCGCCACGCAGTCGGAAAACCGCCGCGCGCTGCTGGATGCCGGCGTGCCGGCGGATCAGGTGGATGCGCTGCTGCCGGCCGAAGCAGCGCCAGAGGCTTTCGAGCTGCTGGCCGAAGGCTTGCCGGCGTGGCGGGTTTGGAGCGCGATGCAAACGCAATGGCGGGTCGGCCCGGTCGGGGCGTATGGGCTGGACTATGCCGCGCTGCCGGTGGTCGAGACCCGCTGTGGGGAGGCGTTGGATAGCGGGTTGTTTGATGCGCTGCAGGCGATGGAGCGGGAGGCGCTACGCCTGATGTCGGGGAAAGGGGGGTAAATGGCGGCGCAAAACGTTGGCTCGCTGGTAATCAATCTGGAAGCGCGCGTCGGCCAGCTGCAAAGCGATATGGCTGCGGGTAAGAAGGCGGTGGAGGACGCCGCCGCCAACATCGAGCGCGACAGCAAGCGGGCAGGCAAGGCACTCGAAAGCATGGCGTCCAGCGCGGCGATGCTTTCGCAAGGTGGGCTGTTTGCTGCTGCAGCGCTTTCGCTGCAGGCGATGAAAGACAGCGTTCTTTCCGTTGTACAGGCACTGAATGGTGCGCAGATCGCCAGCGAGCGGCTGCAGAAATCGCTGTTTTACGCCAGCGGCGGCGACCTACGGGCGATTGCTTCGGATATCGCCTGGCTGCGTCAATTGGCGGCCGAGCTGGGGGCGGACTTTGGCCAGGCGTCAGCGTCCTATGCGCAGTTTGCCGGCGCAGTGAAGGGGACGCCGCTGGCGCCGTATGCGCGCCAGGTGTTCGACTCGCTGGCCACGGCCGCCAGCGCCTTCGGCCTGTCGGCAGAAACGGCGCAGGGGGCGATGTTGGCCCTGGTCCAGATGTCCGGCAAGGGCGTGGTATCGGCGGAGGAGTTCCGGGGCCAGCTGGCCGAGCATTTGCCGGTGGCAACGCAGGCAGCGGCGCGCGCGCTTGGCGTCACAACGGGCGAATTCAGCAAGATGCTGGAATCCGGCCAGCTGCTGGCCGCCGACTTCCTGCCTAAGTTCGCCGCCGAGCTGAAGCGCATGAGCGCGGACGCGGCGGCTTTCGGCGGCGAGGCGCAAAAGGCCAGCGCCAATTTCGTCAATTCTTGGGAAGCGATGAAAACCGAGGTCGCGCAATCGGGCGTCGCGTCCTTCATTTCTGGCCAGTTGGCCATTTTGACGGACGCTTTCGACGATGTTGCAGAGTCGATGCGCCAGGCCCGGAAAGAGGGGGCGGGGTTCTGGGGACAGGCGCAGGCGGCCGGCGGTGCCGCGCTGCGCTTCCTGAATCCGGTCAACGCGCTGCACTACGACGCATCGAGCGACAACGCCAGGGCGGCTCAGCTGAAGGAGCGGATCAAGGATGGCGAAGCCAATCTGTATGAATGGTCGTTTTCGCAGACGCTGGAACAAAAGCGGGCGGGCCTGGTTGCGATGCGGTCGGAGCTGGCCGAGCTGGAGAAGCGGGCAAAGGTGGTATCGAAGGATGCCGGCGCGGCGCAAAAAGCCAGGGAAGCGGCGGACGCGGCGCGCAAGGATGCCGAGGCCCGCGCGAAGAAATACGCCGAAGACGATAGCCGGCTGAGCGACCGGGAGCAATACGACAAGCGCGTCAAGAAAGAGGAGGAAGCGTTTAAGTCGATCGTGGCCGAGCTGCAAAAAGGTAGCAAGGCGTATCTGCAGGCAGAGAGAGCGCACCAAACCGCCGTCGGCAAGCTGCGCGACGACTTCGACAAGAAGCAGGCCGCCGAGCGCAAGCGGGCCGGCGCGCAGGGCCGGAGAGAGGATGCCGCAATCGATGCGATGCAGCGTGAGCTGATGGGTGTCGAAAAGCTGTCAGCTGCTGAACGCATGCGCTTTGAGATTTTGGAAGGCAAGTATGCAGGGTGGGGCGCGGCGAGCCAGCAAAGGCTGTTGGCCATGGCGGCTGAGTTGGACGCGATGCGCCAGTTGCGCGCGGAAAACAAACGCTTCCTAGACGAGCTGAACCGGGATGTCGAGCGCTACGAGGCGCAGCAGCGCGACACGGCCCAGCGACTACGCGGCGGCGAGTACGACAACGCCGCCGAGCGCCTGCAGCGCGAGCATGGTCAACGCAAAGTCGATATCGAATACAACGGCAATCTTTCGCAGGAGGAGAAAGGCAAATTTGGCGCGGCCGAGGACAAGCGGCATGAACGGGCGACCGAGGCGCTTCGCAGTAGCGAGCGGCAGGGGATCGGGCTGCAGTCCGAAGACCAGCAGTTACGCGACCAGTACGAAAACCGGCATCGGCTGATCATGGAAGCGACCACGCTGACAGAGACCGAGCGCGCGGGCTACATCAAACGCAATCAAGAGCAGTTGAATGCGGATCTACTGAATCTTGAGCGCAACCGCGCATCCGCGATGCTGTCGAGTTCCAGTCAGCTGTTTGATGGGCTGGCCGGTTTGGCCGCTGGCTTCAAAGGCAAGCAATCCGGCATATACCGCGCCATGTTCGCCATGAGCAAGGCGTTTGCCGTTGCGGACGCCATCATCAAAATTCAGCAAGCCATTGCAACGGCTGCGGCAAGCGCGCCCTGGCCCGCGAACATGGGCGCGATGGCGTCGGTGGTGTCGTCTACGGCCGGCCTGGTGTCCACGATCAGCAGCACGAACTTGTCGGGGATGGCGCACGACGGTATCGACACTATCCCACGTGAAGGGACGTGGTTGCTCGACAAGGGCGAGCGCGTAATAGATCGCCGGACGAATGCCGATCTGAAGGACTTTCTAACCCGCGTCAACGCGCCCGCCGCCGGGGGCGCTGCGCCGGCTCAGCCGGTGAAGGTAATCATCAACAACCTTGCGCCAGGTGCGACGGCGCGAACAGAGGAGCGGCAGGGCGCAGACGGCGGCCGGGAAATTCTTGTTCTGGTTGAACGCGTAGTAGAAAACAAGTTGGCCGAATCGATGAGACCTGACGGCCAGATTTACGATTTTGTCAGGGGGTAATGTGGCGGAGGTTTTTAGCTGGACGCCGTTGTTTGGTGGTGCGTCGTCAATCCGGGCGCGAGTGAAGGAAGCCCGGTTTGGCGATGGCTATGGCCAGCGGGTGCCCGACGGCATCAACAGTATGCCGCGCGTGCGCAAGCTGTCTTTCGCAGTTAGCCAGGCCGAAGCGGATGCGATTGAGGCGTTCTTAATGCGCCATGCCGGCGCGCGCTGGTTCTGGTTCACCTACCCCGGCGCGGCGCGGGCCAAGTTCCGCTGTAGTGAGTGGGACCGCTCATATCTGGCGGCCGGAGATGAGGTAGTCGCGGTGACGTTTGAACAGGTTTTCGATCCGGGGGAATAAATGGGCGTGATACACGCGGAAAAGCAAAAGCTAGTTCCGAACGCGATTGTGCAGCTGTTTGAGCTGCGGCCGCCGCCTGGCGTGTCGGTGCCGGCGATGCGGTTTACCGCCAGCGGCAACGGCCAGGCGGTGACATTCCAAGGGTTAGCTTACGAGGCGTGGGCCATCGAGGCCAAGGGATTTGAAAGCAGCCAGAAAGGCGCACCGCGCCCGAAGCTGTCTATCGGCAATGTCGCGACGCTGTCGGATGGGCGAGAGGTGCGGGGGATTTTCACGGCGCTGGTAATGCAGCATCAGGGCCTTGTCGGCTGGCAGCTGGTGCGACGGGTGACGCATGCCAAATTTTGCGAAGGTGGGGCGCTGGCAGACTTCCCGGAAATGTACCCGGAGGAAACCTGGCTGATTAATCGGCGCGAGGCCGACAACGGCGATGCCATCACGTTCGAATTGCGCAGCGGGCTAGACCTGGCCGGCAAGAAAGCGCCGGGTGTGCTGGTGACACGCTATTGCCCGGCGCATGTTGTCTATCGGGGGGCGCATTGCGGCTATCAGGGTGTGGCGATGTTCGACGCGCGGGAACAGCCTGTGACGGACCCGCGTTTAGATAAATGTGGAAAGCGGTTGGCCAGCTGCCGCATTCGGGGCAACCTGCCGCACTTTGGCGGGTGTCCTGGTATGCGTCGATATAGTTAAATTGCTCTATTTGTTCATGATTTTTCTAATGCCTGAATGATTTTTTTACAATATCTTCATGTTAAACAATATATGTAAGTACACCCTTACATACTGTTACGGAACTTGCCTAGTCGGAACACGGAAGGAAAACATACGTTTGAAAGTTTCTGGGGAAAATGAGTGTTCCACCTACAATAAATTTAATCAGAATGAAAAATTTCATCATTGCATCTGTATTGGGTATGTCTGCAGTTACCGCTCACGCGGCTGAGAGCGGCGCATACGTTTTTGGTAATCTGGGTTACAACACGGAGAAGGTGAAAAGCCAAGAAGGCATCACAGATAACAAAGCGGCAGGCGGCAGCTGGGAAGTCGGTGCAGGCTACCGCTTCGGCTCCTATTTCGCGACAGAGTTGTCATATATCGATCTCGGGAAGATGCAATACGCGGCGGGCGATGAAGATGAGAAAGCCAATTTCTCGGTTCCGATGCGCGCTGAGAGATTGGCTTTGGTCGGCATCCTGCCGGTGTCTGATGATGTGGAAATTTTTGGTAAAGTTAGTCTCAACAATGTGCACACCACGCTCAAAGGAGAGGCCGGAGGTGAAAGCGGAAGCGAAAGCAAGAGCAAGGTAATGCCTGGTATTGGTATAGGCGCCAGCTATGCCATCACAAAAAACGTTGCTCTGCGTGGTGAATACGAATACATCAAGAGCGCGATGAACTCAGTGGCTGGAGAAAGTGTAGCCTCGGGTACTAACCTATTCAAAGTAGGTGTTAGCTACAAGTTCTGATGCTTTGGCCCCCCATTGGGGGGCTTTGTTTTAGATGTTTTGAAAAGGGTTTGTAATGAGGTTTGTGCTGTTTGGAATGGTTTCGTTAGTGTTTTCGATGTCTTCTAGCGCTGCAGAAATGGATGCGGCTGCGTTAAGTAAATATAGTGCATGTGTTAATGTCGCTAATTCAGTGGCTCAGCAAGTAACAAGCCTTAATACTATGAGTGGAATGGCATTGCAGCAGTGGTTGAATATGAGACTAGTGGAATGCAAATTTGTTTCGGAAGAGAAGAACTCTAATTTTGAAAAACACATGGATAAAATGCTGAAATTTGGAAGCGAGCAGGTTAATCAGAGCTATAAATTAAGAGGTGAGGCATTGAAGCCTTTGGTGAATAAGTAGTTGTCAGATTGGGTAGGCTGCTGTTTTGGAATGAAAATGGCCTGCTTTTTGGTAGCAAATGTTGATTGTCAGTTAAATAGTTAAAAAAGACCGCAGCTGCGGTCTTTTTTTATAGATAAAACAATGAGTGAAGTGCTAGATAGTCGTGATGCTGAAAAATCCGAGACAACCTGGCCAATTATGGTGGTTGCCCCGGAATGCGCCGTTACAACTAGAGACGTTTAAAGCTTATTTTTTTTGCAAAAATCATCAAGAGTGTTAGCCGATTTAGGCTTCTCTAGGGAATAGCTAAACCGTAGGTCTACACGTCTATTTGCGGCATTGCACTCTTTGGATAAGTTCACATCCTTGATCGATGTGCAGTCCTTGACAAGGGCGCGGGCGCCCATGGATTTAATTTCGATATTGGGATTGTCAATTCCCTTGTAAAGGTTCTTGTCGCATAACATAAGTAGAGCATGGGTTGCACGTTCTCGACCTAGAGCCTCATTGCTAGCGGTAGGTCGTGGCATGGGATCGGCGTAGCCTATGGCTGTTATTTTCACTAGAAGATTTTTATTTTCTTTAGTGCTCTTGATTTCTATGAAGGGCTTAATTTGTTCTGCAAGCATTTTCTTTGCGGAATAGCTATCTTCAGGCTGGTTTTTGTCTGATGGAAATACAAGGGCATCGTTAATTTCGGTGCAGCGGACATTTTTAGAGAAAATCAAGCGTGCTTCGTCTGCCTTTAATTCTACTCTCGGATATGTGTAGTAGGGCTTCTCGTTTCTCAGTAAGTTGTTTTTCTTCTCGCGTTCTATTTTCTTTTCATCTTGATCAGAAAACCCCAGCAACTGAACATAGCTTCGATTGCCTATCCCATGCCACCAGACTCTGAGGTCGGTTACTACTGCGGAGCCGTCTGGATTCTTGCATACACTAAGCGGGATGTCTTGTAGTTTGGCCGCATCTTCCAAGGTTTCGAGGTTTGTTTTTGAAACCCATAGTGCAGCCCTTTCTTGGAAAATTCCAAGAGGCTGAATTACACCATTGTTTAGTATTTTTGATCCAACATCTGCCCATTGAAATAAAGGCATTGCCAATAGGATTGTTGAAAAAATTGCGATTCCAATTTTAATGTTTGTTTGGTCTTTTTTCCCCTGCTTTATCGATTTGTTTAAATCGATAACTAGGAAGACCAGCAATGAAAGGATAAAGCCACTTGATAGCATGTATACAATAAATGTCCACGGAACCTTGGATGTTACGAGTATCATTCCTATGAAGTACCATGAGAAATATACGATAATCCACGTAAAATAATCTGCTTTTAGATTTTGTTTTTTAAACTTTGACGTTAGGATGTAGGTCCAGATTGCAATAAATGGGAAGGGGCCAAGTAATAGGCTCCATGTTTTAATGTTAAGGTATGGTTCGTTGTTGAAGAAGTTTGTAATGCTTGGGAATATTTCATTTTCTGCAACGTAGATAGTGAAGAGGGTTATAAATGTAAGTAGGAATGGTGTTGTAATGACTAGAGCGCGTATGTCAAAAAAAGCATGAATAACTTTGATAAGCATTTCTGGGGTTTTGTTGATAGCTCCAGCAACCCTTTTAATAAAGGACCATATTCGACAAAAAAAGCCTTTCACAAGCTCGCATGACAGTCCTACTGTTAAAGTTCTGCATTCGTTGTATGCCCTTTTGCAAATTAACCATATTCGGCAGGGTGTGCAAAATATATATGCTATGAGCTGTGTTATTGTGGGAGTTTTTTTCTTTTCATCTTGAATTGCTTCTTTTTCTACATTGCTCTTTTCTTCGGCTTTTTTATTTTCTTCAGTTGGGTTTTTCTGGGGCTTCTCTACTTGGGCTGTGTAAGATATCCAAGGCTGGAAGGTTAGCAAGCCCATTCCAGCAATAAGAAAAGTTATAAATCCAAATGCTAAGGCGATGAAGAGTAATAGTACGCTGTCGCCAATTGACAGCCCGGAGGGGAAGAAATTCGCTTGAGAAATGCAATATAAGAGCAGTAAAATAAAACCGTAGGCAGTCGTAAATCCAATTAATAATTTTGAGTGAGCTAATAGCCACTCTGCTATGGCTTTTCTTTTGTCTTCTTTGGTTTTGCTATTTTCACTCTCAGTCTTTTCTTTTTCAGCCTTCAGTTTTTCCTCTTCTTGCGTTTTTACATCAATGGCTTTCTTTAAAAGATGATTCTTCAAGTCTATTGACTTCAAGCTCTTTCGGAGGATGGGCTTTTTAGGTGGGGTATTTTTTTGAATAGGGTCCATGTTTTTCATTCAAGCTAATTCTTTAATACTCACTGTGAAATTGAGAGCCATTTTCGGTATGGGTAGATCAGGGTCTCAACATATGTGATATGCAAGCTAGCATTCAATGATAATGGCATTTCAGGATGTGCAATAGAGGATCGTCAAATTTAGAAGCCGCGAAAGCGGCTTTTTTCATAGGTAAAGCGATGACTGCAACATCCGAACAAATCGCCGCCATGCTGGACTTTGCGGCGCAGGCCGGCGAGAGAGAGGCTTGCGGCCTGATGCTGGATTCCGGCCGCGTCTATCCCTGCCGCAACCTGGCGGACGATCCGCAAAACTTCTTCCGTCTTGATCCCGCCGGGCGAGCGGCGGCCGAGCAGTTGGGTCGGGTCGCCGGCATCTGGCACAGCCACCCGAACGGCACGGCGGAGCCGTCGCTCATTGATCGGGCGATGTGCGAGCGCTCTGGCCTGCCGTGGCACATCGTTAGCCATCCGGGCGGCGATTACCGCCATATCGAGCCGTGCGGCTGGCGGGCCGACTACCTGGGGCGGCCGTATTGCTATGGCGTGTTCGACTGCTGGGAGTTGGTGCGGGACTGGTACGCGGGCGAACGCGGCGTGTCCTTGCCGCGCCCGAATGAGCCTGACGGCTGGTGGGAGCGCGGTCTAGACCTGTTCAGCACGGCGGCCGAGGCCGCCGGTTTTGTTTGGGTCGATGACGAGCCGCAGGCCGGCGACGTGCTGTTGATGCAGATACGAGGCCAGCGGCCGAACCATGTTGCCGTCTGGCTGGGCGACGGCCGCATTCTCCACCATCTGCGCGACCGGCAATCAGAGACACATATCTATGGCGGCTGGTGGCAGCGGGTGACGGTGCGCCGGGCGAGGTATCGCGCATGAGCGAGATTAGAACGATTCGCCTCGGGGGCGCGTTGGGCGAACAGTACGGCCACGAGCATCGATTGTCGGTGGCGTCGGTGGCCGAGGTGGTGCCGGCGCTGAACGCGCTGCATCCCGGATTTAACAACACGCTGCGCGCCCTGGACGAGCAGGGGCTGGCTTTCCGGGTGACGGTCGCGGATAGAGACATCGCGGAGCAAGAGCTGACGCTGGTTTCGCAAGGGGATGTGCTGATCATGCCCGAAGTGTTCGGGGCCGGCGGCAGTCGCCAGATTTTGGGCAGCGTGCTGATCGCGGTGGGCGCGGCGACGTGGGCATTCGGCGGAACGCAGCTGATGGCGCTGGGCATCGGCCTGATGGTTAGCGGCGCGGTGTTGATGTTGACGCCGGTTCCGCGCCTGGATCAGTCGCAGAGCGAGCAGCAGCAGGGCAAGCCGTCCTACCTGTTCAACGGCGCGGCGAACAGCAGCGCGCAGGGCGTGCCGGCGCCCTGGGGCTGGGGGCGACATCGAGCGGGCGGCATCATCATTTCGGCGGGTATCAGCGTAGAGGACATGTAAGGGATATGGGGGCGTTGGAAATCATCGGTGCCGGCGGCGGCGGGCCAAAAGAGCCGCGCCGGCCGGTAGAGGCGCTGGACTCGCTGCAATCGCTGGCCACGGCCAGGGTGTTGATGCTGGTGGGGCTGGGCGAAATGGGTGGACTTGTCGAGGGTGACAAGTCCATTTTTTTTGGCGGCGTGCCGCTGGACAATTCGGATGGCACGCGAAACTTCGAACGGGTGCGGGTGGAACATCGGGTCGGTACGGCGGCGCAAACGCCGATGGCCGGGTTCGATGAGATCGAAACCGAATACGCGGTCGGGGTCGAGGTCAAGGCCGGCGACAAAGCGGGTATTTCGCGCAACATCGACAATCTGGATGCCGCCGCGATTCGCGTAACCGTTTCCGTGCGGGGCCTGATGTCGATCAACGACGACGGCGACACGAACCCGTCAAGAGTGGATCTGGCGGTTGACGTTTGCCAGCCTGGCGGGGCCTGGCAACAGGTGCGCAATATCGGCATCGAGGGCAAGACCCGCAGCAATTACCAGCGTAGCGTCCGGGTCGATCTGCCGGGGCGCGGGCCGTGGCAAGTGCGGGTGCGGCGGCTGACGCCCGACAGCACGTCGCAAAAGCTGATCAACGCCACGGCATGGGATAGCTATACGGTGTTGCAGCCGCTGCAACTAAGCTATCCGGGCTATGCCTTGCTTGGGGTGACATTCGACGCCAGGCAGTTCAGCGCGCTGCCGGAAATCACCAGCGAATGGAATCTGTCGGTGTTGCAGGTGCCGAGCAACTACGATCCCGCCGCCGGGACGTATAGCGGCGCATGGGACGGCACGTTCAAGCCGGCGCATTCCAGCAATCCGGCCTGGTGCTTGTACACCTTCGCCACCGACGAGCGGTTCAATATCTGCCTGCCGGCGGACGGCGCGTGGAAATGGGACTTGTACCGCATCGGCCAATGGTGCGACCAGCTTGTCAGCGACGGCGCGGGCGGCATGCGTCGCCGCTTCGAAATGAACGGCTACCACGGCGACGGCGCGGACGCCTGGAAGGCGCTGCAAGACATGGCGTCGGTGTTCTGCGGGAAGGTGATTCCGTCGGCGGGCGGCATCCGCGTTGTCGCCGACATTCCCGGCGACACGCCCGGCAAGCACTTCGCGCCGGCCAATGTGCTGGATGGACGCTTCACCTATACCAGCACTGAGCAATCGGACCGGTATACGGTGGCCAGCGTGTCGTTTGTCGATCCGGCGGACGGCTGGAAGCGGTCGATTGAGTACGTCGAGGAGGCCGAGGGCCTGGCGCGCTACGGCTACCAGCCGGCCGAAGTGGTCGCGGTCGGCTGTACCAGCCGCGCGCAGGCGCAGCAGCTGGGGCGCTACATCTTGGAAACCGCGCAGACGGAAACGGAGCTGGTCAACTTCGGGGCCGGCCTGTACGCGGCCGATCTGCTGCCGGGCGAGTTGTTCACGGTGTTTGACCCAACGGTAGCCGGGCGGCGGATGGGCGGCCGGCTGCTGGCGGTGAAGGGCAAGACGGTGACGCTGGACGCGCCGGTCATGCTGGATGCCGGCATCGCCTATAGCCTGGAATGCCCGATGCCGGACGGCCAGCTGATACAGCGCGGCGTGGTGGTCAAAGCGGGCGAAACAGATCGCCTGCAGCTGGTCGCGCCGTTTCCCGCGCAGCCGGTGGAGGGCACGACCTGGGCGCTGATCGGGACCAATCTGCAGCCGACGATTTGGCGCTGCGTGTCCAAGCGCGAGCGCGAGCCAGGTATCTACGAGATTAGCGGCTTGCAGCACAACCCGAACAAGTGGGCGGCCATCGAGCAGGGGCTGTACATCGAGCAGCCGCCGACATCGACCCTGCCCGATCCGTCGCAGATTCCGCCGGTCGGCGCGGTGGCGCTGCGCGAAGTGTCCTACCTGACCGGCGACGGCCGCCGCGCGGTGCGGTTGGAAGTCGATTGGCCGGCGGTCAATCATCCCTACCTGCGCGGCTATGTCGTCGCATACCGCGAGGAAAACGGCAACTGGCGCGAGCTGCCGGAACAATCCGCCAATCACGCCGAGCTAGAAGGGCTGTTGCCGGGCGTCTGGCAAGTGCGGGTGTCCAGCGTATCGGCCACCGGCCTGCGCAGCATCCCGGCGCTGGGTAAGGTCAACGCGCGCGGCCATACCACGCCGCCGCCGATGCCGGCGCTGTCGGCCGTGGGCGGCCCGATGCAAATCAGTTTGACCTGGCGTTATCCGGCCGGCGTGCCTGAACTGATCGGGGCCGAGTTGTTCTACAGCACCGACGCCAACGACGGCAATCCGACGCCGTTGTGCGACCGGGCCTATCCGGCGAACAGCTTCACGCATCAAGGCGTCGGCCTGGGCGTGCATTACTACTATTGGCTGCAAGTCACAGACGGGTGGGGCAATGTATCGCCGCGCGCCCGCGCCGATGCGGCGACCATCCGCGACCCGTCGCTGTTGCTGCAACAATTGCAAGGCGGGATCAGCGGCAGCGAGCTGGCCGACGAGTTGCGCAAGCCGATTGAAAAAGCGGCCAACATCACTGCGGAGGTGGACCACGCCGCCAAGCTGGCGGAATCGGCCATCGATGCGGCCATGCAGTCGGTGTTGACCAGCGACCAGTTGGGCGACACGCAGGCCCGGCATCGCGCGCTGGCGAAGCAAGAGCTGAAGACCACGGCCACCGCGCTGCGCCAGGAGGCGACGGCGCGGCTGGAGCTGTCCGCCAAGCTGGACGACGCGCGGGCCGATCTGGTGCAGGAGCAGACGGCGCGGGCTGAGGCGGACAACGCCATCGCCAGCGACGTCAAGACGCTGGCCAGCCGCACGCAATCCGACTTTGCGGCCGTGCGCCAGGAACTCAAAACCGCGACCGGCCCGGACGGCTCGCTGGCGCAACGGCTGGACCAGCTGACGGCCAAGCATGAGGCCGCGCAAAAGACGACGCAGGCGGGTTTGCTGCAAGAGCAAACGGCGCGGGCGACGGCGGACGATTCGCTGGCGGCCGACATCAAGACGCTATCCAGCAAGACCGATAGCGGCTTGGCGACGGTGCGGCAGGAGTTGCAGACGGCGACGGGGGCTAGTGGCGCGCTGGCCAAGCGGCTGGACCAGTTGACAGCCAAGCATGAGGCCGCCCAGCAAACGACGCAGGCCGGCTTGTTGCAAGAGCAGACGGCACGGGCCAAAGCCGATGATGCGATGGCGGCCGACATCAAGACGCTATCCAGCAAGACGGATTCGGGGCTGGCGACGGTGCGCCAGGAGCTGCAAGCCGCGACCGGCTCCAGCGGCTCGCTGGCGCAGCGCCTGGATCAGATGTCCACGCGGGTAGGCGACAACGAGGCGACGATTACACAGCAGGCCAAGAGCGTGGATGGCCTGATGGGGAAATGGTCGGTTCAGATTACCCGCACGGCGAACGGCAAGACCTTCGCCAGTGGCCTGGCGCTGAACAACGGGGCGAACGGCAGCGAATTCGCCGTGTTGGCCGACAAGTTCTATGTGGCGCAACCGGATGGCGAGGGCGTGCGCCAGGTGTTCACGGTCGGCAGTGTCGGCGGCCGGTCGGCGGTCGGCATCGCGGGGGATCTGATCCTAGATGGCACGATGTCGGCCAGCAAGATTTCGGCGGGCGAAGTGCGCGCCGAGGTGGCGCTCTACGCCGCGTCGATCCGTGGCGGCAACATGAATATGGGTGGCGGCCGATTCAGCGTGGACAACGGCGGCAATGTGTCGATCCGCAGCGGCGACGGCGGCGCGCGGACGGAAATCAGTAATCGGGTGATTCGCGTGTTCGATGAAAACGGCGTCGAGCGCGTCAAAATTGGGGATTTGTCAGCATGAGCAGTCATGGATTGATGGTGAAAGATGCGGGCGGCCGGGCGATGCTGCATACCGATTCAATGGCGAGCAGCCTGGTCGATGTGATTTACCTGGGCGGCGGCAATGGCGAACGGGCCTATCCCGAGTTGGCGGGGTTCGCCCTGGGGGTGACGCAGATTTACGGGCCGACGATTGGCGGCGGCCGCAGGCGCATGCACGGTGTCGGGATGGATTACAGCCGTGGCCATCCCGTCGTGCGTTGGTGGCAGCAGACGGGCGACGTCGCGCCGACAACCCTTTATGTGATGTCTGTTCGATGAGCCAGCATGGTTTCATGGTCCGAAATGGCAATGGCGGCATTGTCGTCAGCGACCGGACGTATTCGCTGGTCTTCGCCGGCGTGGCGCAATTCAACGCGGTGACGGGAACGCCGAGCGGCATTGTGCCTCAGTGGTACGACTTCATGAAGGCGCTGTATACGCTGCGTTACTACGTCAGCTGCCCGTATGAGCCGTTGCCGTTCATTCGCCGTTCCGGCGGCTGGGCCGGCATTGTCGGGGTGCAGGGCGCGGGGCCGGGGCGCTGGGAAATCACGCTGGCGGTCTATCCGAATCACCAGCCGCAAGTCTTGGTGTTCTGTCGGACGCCGAACACGGTTGCCGGGCGCTGGGGCATGGTACTGCGGCGCGAGGATGGTTCTATTTGCTATGACAGTAATCAGCGCAATTTGGTGTTGATGGATGCGGTGGTGCATACGCCGTCCAATATCCACATTATCAAGCAAGTCAAGGGTGGGACGCCCGGCCGGCGAGCGGATGGGACGTTTACGCCAGTGCGCTGGAATAGCCCGAATGCCGCGTATTGTTATTCGATCAATGGCAAATACATCAGCGATTTTGGCTATTACTCGTATTACGACTTACTGAATGGATTTTTGGAGGATGGCGGGTTTCGAACTGACTTTTGTCATTTGGCAAGAGGCGGGCAGGATGGCGGCGACGCGATGGACTGCATTTCGCAAACCGTCATGATTACCGATGCCAGTTTGTACGTGTAATTGAATTCAAGTTGATGCCCGCTTCGGCGGGCTTTTTTTATGGGTGAATGAAATGGCAACGGATGTTGCGTGGTATCGGGTCGGCAAGATCAGTGTGCAGCAAGGGGCATTGACTGTAAGCGGCCAAGACACGAAATGGAATGGCCAGGCAAACGCAGGCGATATCCTGATTGGCCCGGACGGCAGGCTATATGAAATCGCCACGGTGAGCGGCGACGCCTTGCAGCTGCGCACGCCTTACGCGGGCGGCAATGCGGCTGGCCAGGCTTACGCCATCGTTCGCAACTTCACCGGCTCGCCGCTGGGCGAAGTGGCGGCCGAGCTGGCAAAGATGCAGCGGCGCTGGATGGTGACGCTGGCCGGCTTCCGCGATGTGCTGTTGACCGACAACGATCAGGCCGTGCTTTACGACGAGCTGGGCGAAGGGCGACAGGTGATGTCCTGGCTGGCCATCAGTCGCGGGGCCAGGGAGGGCCTGGGCGCGATGGAGGCGGCGCGCAAGGTGGTGGTGGACAATTCCGCCGATCTGATCGCCTCGCGCAACGCGGCAGCGGAAAGCGAGAAGAACGCGGCGGCCAGCGAGAAGGCGGCCAAGGCCAGCCAGACGGCAGCGAAGGGCAGTCAGGACGCCGCCAAGGCCAGCCAGGGCGCGAGCGCCACCAGCGAGAAAAACGCCGCCGCCAGCGCCGCCGCAGCAGCGGCTAGCGCCAAGGCAGGCGGCGACAGCGCCACGGCCGCGGCGGCCAGCGCGGCGTCCATCAGCGATGTCGCGCAGGCCGTCGAGGAGGCGCGCAAAATTACCGGCTGGGCGGCGCGCAAAGGCGACCCGGTTCGCGTCAATTCGGCCAAGTCGCCGGACAAGGGCTTTGTGTCGCTGGATGTGGTGCATAGCGACGGCAACGGCCGGCTGTTCGCGCAGGCCGCGACCGGCGGCGCGATGATCGATCTGGACCCGCAGCCGCTGGATGGCGTGTCCGGCGCGTCGCTGCGGGTGTTCCGCAATGTGACGACGAAGGGGCCGGCGCTGGTGGATATCCACGTCGGCGACGGCAGCGCGACGATACAGCATCGGATTGGCGCGAGCGGGTCCGATACCCTGTTGCATCAGGAAGGCGGCCGGGTGCGGATTGGCCGCGCCGGCATGCCGAGCCGGCTGGATGTGGTCGGCCAGTCGCGGGCGGATACCGTCCGCGCCGGCAAGGGCTACCCGGATAAGGGGGATTCGTCGGCGGTCGGGTATGGGTTTGATGATGACGCCGACACGGGTCTGTTTGCCGACTATGAAGGCGACAAACCCATGACCGGGACGAAGAACCTGGCGTTTTTTATCAACAGCAAGAAAACGCTGGAGGTCGATAGCGCGGGGCGGGTGTGGTCGCAGGCATACGGCCTGCTGGAAAACAAGTTCGCGGACAAGCCCTATGTTGACGCCGCCGTCGCGCGGGTGGTGGACAGTGCGCCGGATGCGCTGAACACGCTGAAGGAATTGGGCGCGGCGTTGAACAACGACGCCAAATTCTCCGATACCGTCGCTAGCCAGCTGGCCAAGAAGCTGGAGGCGCAGGACCTGGCCAGCTACGGCATGGGCGGCAATGCGCGCAACATCGGCAGCGGCGAGCTGACCGACAAGCGCGCGAACGGCTTTTATCACGCGCAGGCCGATGGCGGAAAGGGCGTCAAGGGCGTACCGGGCAGCGGTAGCAATGGCATGTTCACGGTCAACTATCTGAGCGACAAATGGGGCGTGCTGACATACCGCGCATGGGGCGGCGAGGTGTACGAGGCCCGGCTTGAAAACGGCACGTGGAGCGATTGGAACCGTCATTGGCATACCGGCAACGATGGCGCGCTGTTGATGCATCGGCAGGCCCTGGGCAAAGACGTTGATCTGAACACGTGTCGGCAAAACGGCTGGTTCTGGCAGGGAGCCAACGCGAACGCGTCAACAGGCAGCAATTACCCGTGGGCAGTGGCCGGCGCGTTGTCGGTGCTAGAGCAGGGCAGCATGACGTTTCAGCAGTACCAGACCTATCACCCGGACAACACGCAGCTGTATTTCCGCAGTCGTTATAACGAGCGTTGGGGCGCGTGGGCGAAAGTCTGGCATGACAAAAACCACGGTCCGGGGTCCGGCCTGAATGCCGATACCGTGGACGGGTTGCAAGCGGCTGACCTGTTGGCGCTGGCCGGGGATCAGCAGGTAACGGGCAACAAGCGGTTTCTCGCGCCGCTGACGTCTCAGCCGAACGGCAGTTCCTGGAAGGATTGGGCGACAGATGCGCGCTGGGGTGGTCTGCAAGTCGCCTGCCCGTCGAGTGGACAAGCCTATACGGTTTGGCGAGCGGTGCAGGAAGGCCAGCAGCGGCAACTGGCGGCGCTGGCGGTGTGCAAGGGCGGCAATGATGATGCCGTGGCGCAAGTGGTGCTTCACCTTGGCGGCCCGGGCGTCAATGATATGCCGCATCTGTGGCAGGGCAACGACTACCGGGCGGCAGGCAATATTGAGGCGCGTAATAAGTTGCTGACGGGCAATCTGGCCTGCGCGATGGCAAAGGGTGATCAAGCCGCCGCGCTAGAGGTGCGCGCTAATATTAATGGGAATGGCGACAAGCAGACTGCCGCCATGGCTTTTCATGTGCCGGGTGTGTGGGCGGTAAAGCTGGCGCTTCGCCATGACGGCGTGTTCGGCCTGGGTGGCTGGTCGGCCGATGAGTGGCGATGGTTTGTCGATACCAAAACCGGCGACATGACTGCGGCGGGCAATGTGGGGTGGTTTTCGGATCGGAGACTGAAGACCGACATCGAGCCGATTGCGGACGCGCTGGACAAGGTTAAACGTCTTAACGGTTACACGTTCACGCGCAAGGATACCGGCGCGCGTCAGGTGGGCCTGATCGCGCAAGAGGTGCAGGCGGTGCAGCCGGAAGCGGTGACCGAGGCGGCCGACGAAGCCAAGACGTTGACGGTCGCTTACGGCAATCTGGCCGGCCTGTTTGTGGAGGCGATGAAGGAGCAGCAGAGCCATATCGAACGGCTGGAGGCCCGCATTGCTCAGTTGGAGGCCGCATGACGTTGCCGGCCAGCGGGGCGTTTTCAGCGCGGGAGCTGAATCTTGAAATTGAGCGAGCCGAGGGGGCGGCAGGAAATGCAGGCGAGGCCGAGTTCCGACGCTTAGCGAAAGTCGGGAACGGAGCCTATTCCGCAAAGGACTTTATAGGTAAGCAAGTGGAGGTAGAAATTGCGCTCACGAAAATAGAAGACTATTCGGAAAAGGTAGTAGGCGGCTGGTTTCAGTCTAATCCAGTGGATTGCATCGTTCGCTATGCCGGGATCGAGGCGATGAAATATCAATGGGAGCAAGTCGGCAAGGTTAATCCAAAAGTTAGAGTGCAAAACGGGCGCGATAAATTAAAGACGCTAGTGGTTGAATGCCGGGAGCCGGTCGTAGGGGTGCAATGGCAATGTACGGTTAGAAGGTTGAGAGACGATGCGTTGATGGGCGTGAGTCCTGTTTTGTCGATTACCTTCCAGTGGCGCAAGTGAAATGATGATATGTAATCAGCGAGGTGTCATGCAGGAGATTGGAAAAGGGGTCGCGGCACTTTTAATTGTGATCATGTTGGCAGTGGTCGGGGCTTCTATTGCCTTGGCCAAGATGCTGGTAAGTGGCGAGCAAATTACGGCCCGTCTGGCTGTCGGGCGTGCGATTTTGGGGGGCGCGACTTCTACGGTTGCCGGCCTGGTATTGATGCGGTTTCCGGATATGCCTTTGCCGGCATTGGTGGGTGCCGGTTCAGTCGTGGGTATCTTGGGGGCGCAGTGGTTGGAGGCATGGCTTAAAAAGCAGGCCAATAAATTTGGCAGTTAGCAGTAACGCAGTTTAGTGAATTAAAAATGCCCGCAGATGCGGGCTTTGTTGTTTCTAAGGGGATGATATGGAATTGGTGCAAGCCGCAATGACTCAATTAGGCGTTGAGGAGCAGCCGCGCGGCTCCAACGATGGGCCGAAGGTGCGTCAGTACCTGCAGGCGGTGGGGATCGGGTTTCCTGCGGCCTGGTGCATGGCGTTCGTCTATTGGTGCGCCCAGCGCGCGGCGGATGAGACTGGCGCCGTCAATCCATTGTTGAAGACTGGCGGGGTATTGCGGCAATGGAACGAGCGCCCAGCGCTGCGCGTGAGCGCGCCGAAGCCTGGCGACGTGTTCATCATGGACTTCGGCAAGGGGCTGGGGCATACCGGCATCGTTGAGAGGGTGGATGGCGACAAGTTGCTGACGATCGAGGGCAACACTAACGCCAGCGGCGGGCGCGAAGGCTACGCCGTCTGCAGACGCGTGCGCAGCGCGAAGCTGTGCAAGGGTTTTCTGCGGGTGGGACTGTGAAAGGGCGTCTACGGGCCGCTGGTGGCGCTGTGGTTGTCCTGGGCTGGCTTGGGTCGGTCTGGTGGGCATATGGCCAGGGAGCTGACGCGATACGCCAGCAATGGGCAATGGCCGATGCGCGGCGAGGGGCGGCCGAGGCCCGCGCCGATCTGGAAGGCTACCGGGCTGAGACAGAACGGCTACATGCACTATCACAGCGGATTGAAGCCACGTTGAGCGCACTGCGCCAGGCGCAGCCAAAAATTATAGAAAGGTATAACCATGTCGTGGAAAAGCAGCCTCTGCCTATTGACTGTCGCCCTGGTGCTGACAGGTTGCGCGAACTCAATGCTGCCATCGAGGCCGCCAACGCCGCCGCTTCCGGTCAACTTGGCCAGGCCATGTCCGCAGCTGGAGCCGGTGACGGTGGATAATTGGGATGAGGTGGCAAGGGGATATATGAATTTGGCTATGCAGTATGGGGTGTGTAGCGCCCGATCTCTTCATTAGCTTGGTAAGTAAAAAAAATGCCCTGCGGGGCAGGGCATTTTTTTAGAATTGTGCTTCATCAAAATATGGATTTACTCGCTCTTTAAATTTATCTACCAATTCAAAAATAGTAGTGTGCGGGAAGTTAATCCTATGCGATGAGTATTCGCCATCTAGAGCGCTATTAATGCTATGGGACTTCTTATCTGTTTTTTGGAGAAAATTATCAAGGCCAACTTGGGATGTGATGTGGCAGAACTTTTCAAACTGATCAGCTGAGCATATGTAGTAATCAATAGTTGAATAGAGCGCCATGTCAAAGTTTTTGGATTTTAGCTTGGTTTCAATTTCGGCATCCATATCCAAAAACATACTTAAGCCGTCTAAAAACCATGGCTCAAGAGTGATAATAAAGACGACAATTTTTCGATCTGATAGGTTCCATGAGGTATGACCATCTGCAATGTCCTTGACATTCTTGCAGGTTTGAATTACGGCGTCAATGAGACGGGTTATAGCTTTTTTAAATTCTTCGCCACCTTGTGAAGATATGGCAAGCAGTGGCGCGCGATATGTTTTGCATTCAATGAGCAGGCATGTATTTTTACTGCCAATTAATGCATCAAATCCGTGTTTTTTATTTTTGTTTACAGTGTATGGTGTTTCTTTTTTTACTTCGTAATTGGAGGGAAAGGTTTTAGTAATGACATTAAAAATGTGATTCTCATATGAATGCCCGTAAGGATTGGAGAAGGTTGGATTTTTTACAAAATCAAAGTATAGACCTTCTGTTAGTCTCTTGTGAAGAAGAGAGGGGAAGGGGCATATTATTCTTCCGTTTTTTAATTTAATTAATGGGAAGGAACGAAGATGATTTTTCGTGTATGCCCATGAGTTATTGTATTCTTGGTCATTTTTAAGGCAGGCTCTAGTATTTTCTAAGTTGTCGATAAGCGCATAAAGCAATTTGTATGAAAGGTCTTTTGGAATGCCAATTTCGGTAAAGTTTTTATCGAGATCTATAAATGGGCTTTGTTTAAGAGAAACTAGCAATAGGTGAGAAATGAGGAATATATCTGTAGCATTCAGTCCATATTTTTCAAGAAGCAAAGCGGATATGTCTGGGTGTTTAAATATTTCATAATATCTTAGCATTGATCTAAATGGAATTCCTGCTTGCCATACAACCTGCTGATGCAATATTCTAAGTATGCCATTAAAAATATTAGATCGATCAAGATTTATGCCGTCAGCTGCATTGATGGTTTTACTTATGCCGTCGAGGATAGTTCCAAAGTTATGAAATTGGTCGATGCTTACATCGCCTTTTTCACTGCAATTTAAAACAAGTTCTTTTAAGGCAATTTCTAGTTGCCATGGAAATATTACCTCCCTGGGTGGAATATAGGTAGTTCCATTATAGAAATACCATGAAGCGCTGGGAAGTGGTGTATTATCACTTATGTGATTGGCATAGCGCCAGAATCCAATCAAAGATTTTTCAAGATCATATTTTTTAATTTTATTGCGAAGAGGTTTATACGTATCGAAAATGTTCATAGCTCACCATGCTAATTTTGATAAGGCCAATTTCGCCTGGATAGAAATCAGAGTGGCTATTATCCCTCTATTTTTTTAGAGGTCTCGTTGTAATCGAATGTTGCACCTATTTCACGCATTTTTTCCAAGACTTGAAGAATTTCTTGTTCAGGCAGGGTAAGGCGTGCTGCAGCGTAAAACAGCATGTGCAGGCTCATTTTTCTTGGCTCTGCGCCGCCAGTGTATTTTCTCCATTGGCTACTGCCCGACACGCCCGCAAGGTGCGCCATGTCCTCGCCTTGAAAGCCAAGAGCTTTTCGCAGATTGGCAAGGTCGTCAGTGGTGGGGGCGGTATAGTTTTCGATAATTTTCATGTGAAAAAGCCTCGCAATGCGAGGCCCCTGGTTTATTTACATAAGTAGGCGAAGGACGTGTCTAGTTCTTCGTCGTAAACGATGGGTTCTTCAAGTCGTAAAGATTTCATTCGGGCAGAAAATGCCACCGCAGTATTCACATCGCGTGGAGTGCCTGAGATTGTGAATCTCTCATTTCCTTTCCCCCGGAATGTCCATTCTATTTCTGCGCCAGTTTCCTTTTTAATTAAGGATTCAATTTGCGCGCTCAGCATTTTCAGGCTGTGAATTTCTTGTGCGATGGAGCTTGCCATTTTTATCTTCCTTTTCAGGGGTGGCGGGCTGCGCCTGATGCGCTACCCTATGAGCCGAATTCTATAGCCCCAATGGGGCTAAGTCAAGTGGGTAGGTTGAGCCAGTCACTATTTTTCAGCCTACGAAAGCGGGCATGTTGTTGGCCAGAATTTCCAGTAAACGGGCTGGGCCTATTCCTAGCTGGCGCCCTTGGTGTGTGATTAGGTGTAACTCTGCTTGTTCAAGATTTTGCTGTTGAATTGGGATGGCGACTAAACTGCCATTTTCAATTTCTTTTCGTACCGAGAATTTTGGTTGAATTGTGATGCCTTCCCCGGCAATGGCAAACGCTATCATGACAGCAAAGCTATTCGTTTGAATGTAGGGGATAATTTCGCAGCGTTCTTTCTTTTCCGCATCGCGTAGAATCTGCCGAACGCCAAAGCTTATATCTGGCATGATGATTTTTTCTTGTACTAAGCGGGCAAAGCTAATCGGTTGCGTTTCATTGGCTAGCGGATGACCGCGAGCCGCTATTGCATAAAGGGGCTGAATAGAAGTTCGATGCACTCTAAGGTGTGGGTTGGGCATTGAATAAAAAACAATACCAATATGAGCTTTGTCTGTAACGATGGCGCTTATGATGTCATTGGTGCCATGGATGTCTACATTGTATGTGATGTTTGGATATTGCTTACTGAATATTTTGGTCGCCTCAAGTAAATCCTCTATCACCCCACCGCCCGTCACGATACCGACATGGCCACGATGAATACCTTTAATTTCCTGCAAGCGTGTTTTTACGGTTTCTTGTTCAGTCTGATGTCTCTTGTAGTATTCCAGTAAAATATTACCTTCCAGTGTTGGAATCATGTTCCTGCGATGGCGTTCAAATAATGCAATGCCTAGCTCATTTTCAAGTTGGGTGATGTGGCGGCTAACTGCGGATGGTGAGACATCGAGGTAGTCGGCAGCGGCCCGAATGCCTCCAAGTCGGGTGGCTTCAAAAAAATATCTAACATTAATATCATTAAATTCCATACATTCCCTATTAGTCCTGTTGCGCTGCCTGCAACAAAATTTTTAATCTGTGATATTGGCGATTAGTTGATGGATGGTTAGAATTGCCCCTCATTATGACATGGTTCTTACTCGGCTCAAGCGAGTGCATTGAAAGTCCTAGTGGGAATTTAAAGGGAGGGGAAAAGTGGAAACCATTGCACATGTAAGAGTTACCGGCTTTGACAAAATATCTGATGCGGAAGCGCGGGATATGGCCATTTGGCGGCATGACATCCATCGCCACCCTGAAACAGCATTTCAAGAGCATCGCACGGCAGGGAAAATAGCTGAGTTACTGCGCAGCTTTGGACTGGAAGTGGAAACCGGGATTGGTAAAACCGGTGTTGTGGGTACGCTGCGGGCGGGGAAGGGAACGCGCGCTATTGGGCTGCGGGCGGACATGGACGCCCTGCATCTGCAGGAAGAGGGCGACTTGCCTTATCGCTCTGAGCATAAAGGCCGCATGCATGCCTGCGGCCATGATGGCCATTGCGCCATGTTGCTAGGCGCAGCGCGGCATTTGGCCAATAGCAAGGATTTTGACGGCGTCGTGCATTTCATTTTCCAGCCGGCGGAAGAGAATGAAGGCGGCGCCCGTGACATGTTGGATGACGGCCTGTTCGAGCGCTTCCCGGTGGATAGCGTCTATGGCTTGCATAACTGGCCAGATTTGCCGGTTGGCCAGATGGCGACGCATCCGGGGCCGATCATGTTCGCCTTCGATATTTTCGAAATCCGCCTGCGTGGCAAGGGTGGCCATGCGGCGATGCCGAATCGGGTCAACGACGTGGTGGTCGCGCAGGCTCAGCTAGTGAACATGCTGCAAACCATCGTCAGCCGTAACGTCGATCCCTTGGACCCGGTTGTGCTGTCTATTACGCAAGTGGAAGCCGGGTCCACCTGGAACATCCTCCCTGAGCGCGCGGTATTGCGCGGTACGGTGCGGCACGCGTCAACGTCGGTACAAGCCCTGATCGAAGCCCGGATGCGTGAAGTGGTCGATCAAGTGGCCTTGGCCATGGGTGTCGAGGCCGAGCTGGATTACTGGTATCGCTACCCGGCCACGATCAATACCAAGTCGGAAGCCCGGCAAGCGATTGAAGTCGCCGCGGCCTTGCTGGGACCGGAGAACATCAAGACCAATCAGCGGCCGTCGATGGGGTCCGAAGACTTCGCCTTCATGTTGCAACAGCGGCCGGGCTGCTATGCCTGGTTGGGCGTGGGGGGCGAGGCGTGCAGAGCAGGCTTGCATCACCCGCATTACGACTTCAACGATCAGGCGCTATCCGTGGGCGCCGCGTATTGGGTGAAGCTGGTGGAAACCATCCTGGCGCCCTAAGCCGGGGTTCACAACGAAGCTGCAGAAAGAAAAAAATGGCACATGCAGGCGTAGAGCAGTACAGGGAGTTGGAAGGGGTAGGCGGCATAGGGTTTAACAAGCTGGCGCATCTAATCACGATAGGCATCGTCATCATTGCTGAGCTGATCTATGTGCAAAAGTTTGCGGTCGGCAAGGGCAACATCATTTTGTTGCCCCTGCTGTACGCTTTTGTTCTGGGCGCTATCTGTAACCCAAGCGTCAATCCGCTTGCGGCCCGCTGGGTGCGGCCGACGGTCGGAAACTCGCTCAGTCAGGTGATACTGATTGCGGTGTTGCCGCTGGGGGCCAAGCTGGCGACCTTGCTGGGGCCGCAGATCAACGCGATTATCGCGGCCGGGCCGGTGCTGGTCTTCCATGAGATCGGCAACGTGGCGACTTCCCTAGTGGCCATGCCGGTTGCTGTGCTGTTGTTCCGAATGGGGCGCGAGGCGGTAGGGGCGACCTTCTCCATTGATCGTGAGCCAAACATTGCCGTCATTTCCGAGCGCTACGGCCTGCGCAGTCTGGAAGGCATGGGAACGCTGAGCGTGTACGCGATAGGGACGATGTTCGGCACGATCTTTTTCTCGCTGTTGGTGCCGCTGGTCTTTTCTTGGGACGTGTTCAGCAATAAGGCGTTGGGCATCGCCTGCGGCGTCGGTAGCGGCAGCATGATGGCCGCGTGCGCCGCCACGCTGACAGCCATCCTGCCCACGCATAAGGATGAACTGTTTGCGCTGGCTGCAGCGAGTAATCTGCTGACATCGGCAACCGGCGTTATCTTCGGCATGTATGTGGCCTTGCCGTTCGCCAATGGCTTGTACAAGGTGTTGAGCAAGCTGCGCCAGCCGCGCCAGGCTGAGGCGGCCAAAATACATGAATCGGACATCGAGGTGGTGAAGACGGAAGAGCCTAAGCTGGGTGTCGCCGGCTTTGTCAGCAACATGTTGATGGCCGGCGCCATCATTGTGCTGAGCCATGTCATGGGGCCTAAGAAAGAACTGGTGATGGTGGCGCCGGGTGTGGCGCTGATGTTGGGAATTTGCTTGAGCGGGTACTTCCTGAACCGCTATTTGCCGTTCAAGATTTCGACGCTGATATGGATTTCCATTGTCGGCGTATTGGCCAGCTTGCCGGGCCTGCCTGGCGCGGATTTGCGCAACCAATGGTTTAGCCAAGTGGACGCGCTGTCTTGCGCGACGCTGGTTCTGGCGTATGCCGGTTTGGCGCTGACAAAGCAGGAAGTCACGATATTTAAAAGGGATGGCTGGCGTTTGATGATTGTCGCCATGCTGGTATTTGGCGGGACGTTCCTGGGATCGGCATTGGTCAGTGATTTGTTATTTGCTTTGCTGGGTACGCATTAATTTAAAGTAGGAATGAATAAATAAAGAAGTTGGTGCGACGTGGTTGAAGTAACTGGGGGTGGTAAAGCAAACGGCTACAGAAATGTAGCCGTTTTTATTTGATTGATATTCTCATTTTGGTATCGGGCTTATGGAGGTAATTGGGTGTAAATAAATAAAAAACCGAGAGGTGATTATAATTTATTGGACGTGGTAAAAAGAAAACAGCCGCATAGAAGCGGCTGTTATTTATTGGCTTAATATAATGCGTATGTTATTATTTGTGGGCTGAAGTCTCTAATGCCAGGGCTTCAGTGCTCTACCCCTTGGGGCCGCTTAATGCGGCCCTTTTTTTATACTCCCGCTTGCAAGTGGGAGTCATTCGCCAGCATACAACTGTCTGCTCTGCCTGGCAACACTCTAAAAATCAGTTGCTATAGTTGTGATTCAAACTGAAATCACAGAGCTTGCTAAGTTGTTGCCAGGGCGGCAGGTTAAGGCTTAAAGGCTCTGGATTTGTTGGCGGAATTTTACACCGAGCTGGAACATATCTTGCTGATGAGTCTTTTCTAGCTTATCCGTCGGTAGTCCTTGGCCTTTCAAAATGGTTTTTTGGTTTTCAAAAGCAAGATTGCGTATCCTGACTTGCTCTTTGTAGTCATAGGCTAGTTGATCCTGGCGGGCTTTTAGTGTGTCGCGTGCGAGGAAGTCAATAGCACTGGTGGTTTTCGCATAGCACTCATTGCGACCTACGAATGTTGCGCGTTGGTGAGCATGCCCGCCAACCTCGCGGCGGGTATTCGTCATTGCAGATGCGACCAGACCGCCAGCGCCATCCCCTTTGACAAGGTCGGAATAATCACTATCCGTTACTACGGGATAGTTTGAGCTATCGATTTTCTTGGGGTCGGTTGAGTCGCCCGGCGCACACTTTACCAATTTCTGTTCGAATGGACTAAGTTTCTTTGGTGTTAGGCCGGTGGCGGGGTTGTATATTACGCTCTTGCTCTTATACCTTGCATCTGCGATGCGTTGTTGTCGCTGCCATGCCGTTGTCGGGCCGATCATATAGAATGAGGCATGTGAGTCGTGAAGATGTTGATCAAAGAAATCATGAACATCCTTCGGTACGGGTTTCTTGGCCTCTTCAGATTGTAGCCGCAATAGCTCAGCAGCTTCATTAACTTCGCTTTGTGCTATGCGCGCTCTGGATAAGTCGCCTTGCCAATCTTTTTCACTGGCGCGCATATCCTCTAAGTCTTGCTTGTCGGAGCGCGAGCTACGTTCTGTACTCCCTTTGCTAAGCTGTTGGATGCAATCTTGCTGCATAAACTGCGGGCTGGTAGCAATGCGCCAATGCCAATATTTTTTCAAATGGGCATATAGTGCATCTTCTACAATACGACCGTCGGCGCTAGCCCATGCCATGTATGAATTGAAGCGTTTTATTAGCAATGGATCGATTTCAAAATCACCCTGTACTTCTTTATCTGCTAACGTTGAAAATGGTTGTAGTGGAACGCCGGCCGATCTGGCTTCGTTATACATGTTCAATAGTGGAACTTGGCTGAGCAACTTGCGGCGATGACCTACGGCCTTTCCTTGATCTCCTGGGCCATAGCCACCGCCTACGTCAGAGTGAGAGCCAGGATAAACAACTTCAACTGCATTTAGGGGCATGCTGCCATCTTCATGCCGAATGCTGGTTAAAGGGAAGGAGTAACGCACTTCATGAGAGGCCACATAATGGCGGCATTTTTTGGTGAAGCTGGTCACTTTTAACATGTCAGACGTAGCCCAGCTGTTTTGCCCATCTACGACACCATTGGCTGAGCGACCTGGTGCTCTTCCTATCCCTGGTGTTGAGTGTGCCATCCCGACGGATGCAACAGTGTCAAATATTCCTAAGAAATAAAGCCTAATCGGAACGCAGCCGGCAAATAGCCAAGTATCGCCCTGGCGTTTGCAAGATAATTCCAGCCAGCGGCAAAATACTCTTGCTAATGCAGCTCCACGTGAGAATCCGAATACGGCAATATTGACGATCGCAATTTTAGGGGTGTTTTTATTGTTCCCTATGTGCAGTGCTAATTTTTTTTGAACGGCATCAAGTGATGATAGGTCAGGAAATCTAGGATTCGGGTTCCTGTCCTTCGAGACTTTCAATTCCTTTTTAAATTCTGAAGCTTGGAATATTCGAACTTTATTGAAGGAGTAGCTAATGGCATTGCAAAGCTGATAGTAAGCATAGCTTAGCCGGGCCTGTCCACCGGCTGCCATGGAAAGGCCAAGGTCGTTGGGTTCTTCTTCGCCTATTAATTTAAAAATTGTCCCAACGCCTTGCATGTAGTGGGAAAAGTAATGTGAGTCTGGATCAAGCTTGGCGGTGTCGAAAAGCGAAACAATATTAGAGTGGTCGCAACGAGAGCGAGGCTTGGTTTTTTTGGCTTCTTCTAAGTCCCTGTCTCGGTTGTTATTCGTGCCATCAAAGAAGAATGTTACCCAAGCGTCTGTTTTGCAGCTAGGGGAATTATTTTTGTTATTGTTGGTTAATTCCCCCTTTGTTTGAAAGCGAGTGGCTTTCTGAGCGATGCTTTCTTTTTCAGGTGCAGGGCAGCTAGCATTTTGTACGCTCATTTCGATGCCCCCTTTTTATCTGTGGGCCATATTCCATCTAGAGGACGTAATCCATCATCTAGAATATTGCCGAATTCTTTATGTGAAGGGTGATCCGGATGCGTGATTCCTCTATTATCTGCATAGATTCTAACTTCATTGTTAGGCAGTAACAGAATTTGGACCTCGGCCATGGTTTCGCCATCGTATGGCGGAATAGTTACTGTCTTGCTTCCAAAGACTTGAATAATATTCCCGCTAGCATCTCTTTTTTTACAGTCAGGCGTGCCATGAATGCATGCATTTCTTTGCCATTCGACTTTTACAATTGTTCCTGAAGCATATTTCATGGGTAGCTCAATGGAGCCGGCAGTTCCGCCCCCCTCGTTTACTCTAGGTCCTCCGACCCATTTTCCATTTGCCCAAACCGTATTAATGTCATGATTGGTGTAGTTGTATGCTCCAACCGGGACTGCGACCATTTCGTCTTTACACCCGGTTAGTGTCGCTATAAACAAAATTGTAAGAAGGAGGCGCATTTTATTGCCTGTTCAATATTGATTATTCTGATAGCGCAGAGGTAAGGAGTTGCCCCTTGCGGGTTCGATTCCAGTACTCTTGCCATTCTGTTTCTTGATGGAAGCTATCCCCCTGCTCAAAAGCAAGGGAGGCAAAAAGCGCTTGGCTTGGCTCATCCTGAATGCCATAGCTGCTCATGGCTTCAGCCAGTTGGCCAAGACGCAGATGAAGCGATGCCGGCGTTTCGTCCTGGGGCAGCTCCACCTCATGGTGTGCGAGGATCGGCGGGAGCATGTCCGGGCGGGCGCGGTCCATCATTCTATCGAATTGCGCTTGCGTAAACTCCAGCGGTTCCCACGGTTGCGGAATCTCGGGCGTGTCGCGCAGGGTGGCCGCTTCCCATTCGCCTGTGCGGCCGATCCAGCCCCAGCGCGCAACCTGGGAGGCGAGCAACGTTAATTGTTCGTCGGACATCAGCGGCAGCACATTGGCTAGCGTGTGGATGTCGGCAAAGCGCAGCAGCAGCTTTTGCCCGTCGTCGGTGCGGAAGTCGCTGAGCCAGTGCCAGAACGCGCCATCAGGGATGGCGTGGCGGAATTCCACCACGCTGAGCAGCGGGCGGCCGGACGTGATGGCCAGCCAGTCCGGCCACCAGTCTTGCAAATGCAGCGGCTGCGTCCAGATCAGCGGGCCGAAGTCTTCCAGCTCAGCCATTGGGCTGTGGTCTAGCGCTCGTTGCCAAGGCTGGCCATGGCGCAGCAGCCAGCGCTTTTCCTTGGCGCTGAGCTGGCTGCCGTCCATCAGCCAGCAGTAATGGCCGTCCTCGTTTTTGGCCATCCATTGATGCAACTGCGGCAGCAACTCCGGGGCGTGGTGATTCTGCAGGAACATGGCTTAGGCTCCGGGCGTGGTGGTGGCGACCGGGCTGCGCGCGGCCATCGCTTTCAGTAGGCAGGGGATGCAGACATTGTTGGGGAACTGCGGCAAGGGCGGCCCCATCTGATCCGGCCCGCTCCAATCGTGTTTGCCGGCCTTGATGCTGACGTTGCCGGGCGCGTGCAGTTCGATCTTGCCATCCTTGATCCGGACATAGGCGCCGCCGCTGCTCAGCAGGATTTCTTGCTTGGCGTTGGCGTGAATCTTTTGCTTGGCCGATGTGATGGTCAAATCCTTGTCGGCAGTCAGCTCCATGCCGTCGCTCTGCGCCTGCAGCTGCACCTTGCCTTTCGCCGCAATCAGCTTGAATGCCACCTTGTCCTTGACGCCCGCGACGAACAGGCTGATATGCATGCCGGCATTGTGCAGCCAGCGCCGGCCGGTGGTGTGGTTGCTGTCGCGCTGGGAAATCAGATCCAGATTTTGGCCGGCGGCCAGGGTCTGGCTCTGTTCGGTCAGGCTGGCGATGCCGGCCGGGGCGGACAGGATGATAACGGGCTGCTGGCCGGGAACCTCGCCGCCGCCGTTGGTGTTGGTGCCGGCCTCCCATGCCTTCAGCGCGCTGGCCAGGTGCGCCAGGTTGCCTTTTTCTTTGGCGCCGTTCTTGGCGTTGTCCGGGTCGATTGCATCCGGGCCGGTTTCCATGGTGTCGGCCAACTGGCCGGCGGCGGTTTCGCCCAGCACTTGAGCCAGGCTCAGCGCGCTGTTGATCTGGCTTTGCGCATGCTCGCGCGCCAGTTGCTTGCCGCCGGCTCCACTCTGCGTTTCTGTGGACAGCAATAGGCCGTGCGCGGCGCGAATGGCGCCGTGGTTGTCGGTGCGCAGTTCGAAGCCTTCGCCGCGCGGCTGGGCCTTGCCGTCGCTGCGCGGGTGGGTCAGAAAGCCTTGGTTCAGCTGCGTCTTGCCCGGCTCGCTGGACAGCTTGGCGCGCACTTCGCCTGGCGTGTCGTCGAATAGCAATTCGTTGTAGCCGCCGCCCTGGTGCTCTTTCGACTTGATGCCGGATAGCGTCTTGTTGGCCGGCAGGCTGCCGGCGCCGCTGAATGTCGGCGTGGGATGGCTGCCGTTGTACAGCACGCCGGTAATCAAGGGGCGGTCGATATCGCCTTCAATGAAGTTGACCAGCACTTCCTGGCCGATGCGCGGAATGAACTGATGCCCCCACGCCGCGCCGGCCGAAGGCATGGCCACGCGCAGCCAGCAGGAAGACTTGTCATCCATCCCTGAGCCGATGGTCGGGTGTTCCTCCGGCCGCTGCCAGTGGAATTGCACTTTGACGCGGCCGTGTTGGTCGGTGTGCACTTCTTCGCCAGCCGGGCCGACCACGGTCGCGGTTTGGGTGCCCAGGCTGGTGGGCTTGGCGTGTGGGGTGTCGGCATAGGCCGGCGTCAGCGGGATGCCGCGCCGCTGGGCCTGGAATTCGGTCTGATAGGGCGCGGCCGTCGGGTCTGCCGTCTGCAGGCCCAAGCCGGGGGCGATGGCCTGCAGCTGCCGGGATAGGTCGCCCGGCAGGTTGTTGCGGGCCTGGATGCGTTGGCCGGTGACGACGAATTCGCGCTGTTCCGCGCTGTCGCCCTGGTGCGCCGGGTGGTCGTCCAGCTGGAACCACGCGCCGGCCTGCAGGCCGCGCACCGCGCCTGAACCGGTGAAGGTCTTGGCCTGCAAGTCGTGCGCCTGCTGGCGCAGCTGGGCATAGCGGCTGAGCTGGTCGGCGTCGCTGGCATAGTAGAGGCTGGGAGAGTCGTAATGGCTCAGGCTGCTCTGCAGCGCCTGGCCGGCCTGTCCCTGGTCCACCTGGCTTGTGTCGCTGCTGTGGCTGGTGCTCGTGGGCTGGTAATCGTAGCTGGCCAGCGCCACGCCGCCGGCGACGATCTGGCGCGCGGCCTGCCAATCGGTCAGGCCGTCTTGTTCCTCGGTGGCGTCGGCGCGGTGAAAGCGCACGCTGGGCGCGCTGCCGGCGGGCAGGCTGAAGGCATCGTCAAACACGACAAGCCGCACCTGGGGGCTGTCGCCATCGACGTGTTCGAAGCGCCAGGCGAAACCCTCCTCATGCATCAGCCGCACGATGAAATCAAAATCGCTCTCTTTATATTGCAGGCAGTAGCTGCGCGAAGGCTGGGCGGCATCCACCTTGATGTCCAGCGTCTGAACGCGGGCAAAGGCAGGATTGGCCGCCTGATGCTCGCTGATGATCTGTTTGATGATGTCCGGAACCGTCATGTCCTGGAACACGCGGGAAGTCCGACGATGGCGCAGCAAGGCAAAGGGCGGTTCTACCGTGATGCCATAGCGGGAAAAGCCGCCATCGCTGCCCAACAAGCGCGCCTGACTGATCACGCCGCAGCGCACGTCCTCGCCGCCTTCGGCATTCATCAGGCCGATGCGGGCCGGGTGGCCGAGCAGGGACTTGAGTTCGATCTGGCCATCTGGCGACAGGCAATCCAGCTGGAAGCGGTAGGGGCGGGATACGCCTTCCTCGCCGTCCAGCGTCTGCGGCAGTAGCTGTTCCGGGCCGGCGGTGTCGCTGGCGATGGCAAGGGTGATATGGCGGTTGGCTTGGGAAAAGGCTGAGGCGAAGGAGGCGAGCAGGGCGGTTATATCCATGGCAGTTCCATGAGTGCGCCTCTGACGTCGGGCGCTTGTCGGGCTGTAACAGAATGGGAAGACTGCAGGATAACCCTTTTACAGATAAGGGAGTGAATAAGGGTTACTGTCCTTTTGGACAGGTTTAGTTATATGGCATGCTGAATTTGAGGATAAGGCGGAAGCAATAGTGATGATCCGATAAGGCATAATCAACCATAGAAATTATTTGCTTTGGTGTATGGCAGAAATAAAAAAAGCGCCGTGAGGCGCTTTCTTGATGGCTGAAATTAGATGGCTAATGCTTCCAGTGCTTTGCCGCTGTCGATCCAAGTTTGGACCCAAGCCGGCTTACGGCCTCTGCCGGTCCAAGTCAGATTGCTATCGTCGGGATGACGGTATTTGGCTTCAACGGGCTTGCGAACAGTGGCTGCCTTGCTGCTCAGCACGTCCTCAACACTCAAACCAAAAGAGCGAGCGAGTTCGAGAATTTGCTTCTTAGCCTTAGATTTTTCTTCCACTTCACGACGCTTGATTTCGCCTTCTACATCGGCTTTCAGGGCAACCAGCTCGGGGAAGTCCAGTTTAGACAAGTCCATTAATGTTCCTTGATTATTGATTTGATAATTACAGGCTGTAATATAACTAACTGAAATGGATTAAGTCAAGGGGGCCACGGAGCTTAGACCATGCGGCCAAGGACTTTTAAAACATCTTGTGGAGCGCGACCTGTTATGACTAAGAGCTTTCTCCAAATACCATAAGACATTTTTCGCCCTTGCTTGAACTCACGGATGCGGTGGCCAGAGGTTCCTAATAGTTCACCTAAAGTATTGTCCGAGTTGAATTGAGGGAAATGCTTTTGAAGGTGGGAGAAGTAGGCGCAAACAATATCATGGTGTGGTGGTTCCCATCCTTCCCCTTCGCGGAGTAGGTGAGCACGACTATATTGACTTTCGTCTATTTCATCTTGGGGCGGTAGCTTTGGTGCTTTTAAATTTTCTTCAAGCGTTGCGATGGCCTGGCGAGTGGCTTGTTCATTGATGAATTGCTGTTGATCGGCAATGCTAGGCAATGGAATCTTCATGGCCTTTTCTCTCTTGACTTAAGAAGCCAGTCCCAAGCCTTTCGGCTCGGGACTTTTGGGGCTTACGTCGGTGACAGCTCGATATTGCGAACGTCAGAAACCCGAATGTTAACCAAGTCCAGCGTCCCTGTCGCTAGTGTCTTCCAATATTCAGTATGATGTATATGCACCATTACATAATAAAGGTAATCAGGGAGGAGCAAATTTAAAGCAGTGATCCGAATTCCGATATGTTCAGGGTTGAACTCTCGGGTCGGCTTGCCAACATGCGCTGCTGAACTCCGTCTAATAATCCAAAAGTGTGCTTCAGGAAAATCAGTTCGGATGGTTGCCAGCTGGGAAAGTTTCATCACGTTCATCTAGGATGGCAACGACTAGCCTCCTCGAAAACGAGTGACTTTCTGCGTGCCACCGTTGGGATGAATACTAATCTAAATTAGCTTTTCTGTAAAGTTTGGTGTGTGGATAATAAGTCTTCTCCCGTTACCCATTTTCCTGTAAGACGATTTACTCGCAATGTCCGAGAATTTCCCCTTTTGGGGATTAGAACTAAATCAATTGTCGAAAATTTCCTTGTTTTTGAAATTCGAGCCGGTGGGTTGATGCTATTGGTGTAGACGATTATTTTCTCAAATGTATCAGAGATTAATTTTCTTGCCGAAATCCTTGATTCATTCTCAAGATTTTTGACGCCATCAGTTAATCCTGCCCATGTTTCGGCAAGTGCTGGTTCTATTAGATTTTGACTAAGTAGAACGAGTTCATTTTCTAATTTCTCTATTTGATCTTTGGCGAGTTCTTGCAGGCTTTCTAGCTCGCTTGCTTTTTTAATGAGAAATTTTGGCGCATTGAGTTCGCTTTCAAGTATGGTATTGGTAATTTTTTGAATTTTGTTTTCAATGCTAATTAGTTCAGTTTTTTTATCGCTGAGCTTGGCGCGAATGGATAGCGATTGATCTTCACCGTTTTGCAGTGATAGTAGATTAAATTGGTCGCTGCAGTATTCCATTATTGCATTTTCTACCGGGGCGACGGATGATGTAGCCGGCATTGGGCAGCTGTGAATTCCGGTCGTTATGGCTCCCAAACACATTAATCGTCGATGGCTGTCTTTTATGTTGCCATTTGACTCTTTTTTTCTATTTAAATAATTTTTAACTACGGCAGCTGCGCCGCAATATCCGCATCGTAGAATTCCAAGTCCTGATACGACACCAATTATCCCGCCGTTTTGAGAGAATTTAAATCGTCCACCGGCCTCTGTTTGAAGAGAGTTATATTCTTCTTCTGTGATAATTGCAGGGTAATAATTCTTGAGTTCAAATTTTTCCCCACCAACTTCTAATATCCTTGTTCCGTAAAGTGCTGGATTGCGAATTGATCTGTAAAAGTTGGCGTGATTGGGAAGCCCTTTATTAGTCATTGTCAAGCCAAGCTTGAATAGGTGCTGGAAGATAGGCTTGGCCCCATATCCATCTTTATACATACGAAAAGCTATTTTGAAGGCTTCTACCCGTTCAGGGATGGGAATCCATTTTTCTCCATCCCAATCAAGCCATTGAGGGTCTCGGCCATTGACTATCCGCCCACGGAAGGTTCCGGCGATCCAAGCTTCGGCTTGTCTTTTAACGGCCGCTTTAATCCGTTTAGATTTTGTATCGCTCTCTTCGTGGGCACGAATCATAATGAGAAGGCTATACACTAAATCCATTGGATTATTTTTGATTAGTTCACGATTGTATTCTTTACCATCACTCGCCGTAACAACTGTGATGCCAGCATTGATAATTTGGGCTAATTGAGCTTGGGCAAGGATAGGCTCTGCGCGACTGAGGCGGTCTAAGCCTTCAACAATGAGGACTGATCCTGCGCTAATGCGTCCTGCGCTGATTGCTTCAAGAAAGGCCCCTAAAGCGCCTTGTTTGACGTGACGCTGGTGATAGGCACTTAGTCCTTCGTCTCGCAGGGTCAGGGCGTCATCAAGGACTAGGCCGTGTTCGGCAGCCCATCGGGTAGCATATTGAATTTGTCTGTCTGCGGAGGAGCCAGTGGCTTGGCGAGGGTCACTAAATCGTAAGTAGCTGTAAACTTTTGAATTTTTCATTTGAAAATATTCTACTACAGGCTATGTTATTGCGTACACCTATAGTATCGCTGGGGTTTTCCAGCGAGATGCGCATGCTGACCACGCCCAGCGGCGTCTTGTCCGCCACCTGATGGCAGGCCAGGCAGTTCTTGCCCAGGTAGTTGGCGGAAGCCAGCGCCGGGTAGACCACGCGCAGGTGTTCGCCCAATTGCGGGGTGGACTCTATCTGGATGTGGGGCTTGCCGTCCCGCAGCGCGGCGCGCTCGGTTTCGTCGCCCGGCCGGGCCTTGTCGCCGGCGCTGCCGGGGCCGAACTGCTTGCTGACCGCGTCGCCGCGTATCACGCGCAGGTCGCGCACCGCCGACAGCTCGCGGATCTGGTCCAGGAACACGTCGCGCTGGCCGACGGTGCCGGTGATCATCATGCCGGTCAGTCCGGCCAGGGTCATTTCGTTCATGCTGTGGGCCAGGTCCTTGGCCTGCTCCACGGCGATCTCGCGGCTGGCCTGGGTTTCCCAGGCGATCAGCCCGCCCCAGGCCAGCACCAGGCAGGTCCAGATCGCGCCGGTCAGGCGCAGCCAGATCGGCCAATCGGAAAATTTTCTCATCGCGTTTCGGGGTGGCGGGCCCCGTCTCCTGTGTGTGTGGCGTCGTTATTGTCGGCCGGATTGCGGACAGTCCTGGCTATGCCGTATGGATTCTGCTGGAGAACGGGAACCGGACTTCTGGCCTGGATCAAACATTGCCCGGAAAACGCTTGCGCTTGGGTTGACGGCCGATTTCTGCAACAATCGCGCCCTTGCCGCCACGGCTATGGTGAAAACGGGACAGGAATACAAGGAATGGGCATGAATGACAGCACAAGGCGCGGCGTCGCCATCATAGGCGGCGGCCCGGCGGGCCTGATGGCGGCGGAGGTGCTGGCGGCGCGCGGCTATGCGGTGGACGTGTACGACGCGATGCCGTCGGTGGGCCGCAAATTCCTGCTGGCCGGCATCGGCGGCCTCAACATCACCCATTCCGAAGCCTATCCAGCCTTTGTCGGCCGTTACGGCGACCGCGCGGAGCAGATCGAGCCGCTGCTGAAGGGTTTCGACGCCGACGCGCTGCGCGCCTGGGTGCATGGCCTGGGGGTGGAGACTTTCGTCGGCAGCTCCGGCCGGGTGTTTCCCAAGGAAATGAAGGCCGCGCCGCTGCTGCGCGCTTGGCTCAGCCGGTTGCGCGAGGCTGGCGCGCGCATCCATGTGCGCCACCGCTGGCAGGGCTGGAACGCCGACGGCAGCCTGCAATTCGACACGCCGGACGGCGAACTGGCTGTGCGCGCAGACGCGACGCTGCTGGCCTTGGGCGGCGGCAGCTGGAAGAAGCTGGGTTCGGATGGCCGCTGGATGCCGTGGCTGGAGGCAAAGGGCGTGGCCACCGCGCCGCTGCAGCCGTCCAACTGCGGCTTCGATGCCGGCTGGAGCGATTTCTTCGCCGACAAGTTCGCCGGCGAGCCGCTGAAGTCCGTCGGCCTGGCTTTTCAGGGCGGCGACGGCCGCGAATTCAAGCGCGTCGGCGAATGCGTAATCACTAGGAGCGGCATCGAGGGCAGCCTGATCTACGCCTGCTCGGCGCTGCTGCGCGACGAGATCGCCCGCGCAGGCTCCGCCACCTGCCATCTGGACCTGATCCCGGCCTGGGACGAGGCGCGGGTGCTGGCCGAGGTTTCGCATCCGCGAGGCTCGCGCTCCTTGTCCAGCCATCTGCAGAGCCGGCTGAACCTGAAGGGCGCGCGCGCCGGCATCCTGCGCGAATGCCTGGACAAGGAAAGTTTCCAGAACCCGGCGCGGCTGGCCGCCGCGATCAAGCGTTTGCCCGTGACCGTGACTGCGGCGCGGCCCATCGACGAGGCGATCAGCACCGCCGGCGGCGTCAGCTTCTCCGCATTGGACGAGCGGCAGATGCTGGCCGCGCTGCCTGGCGTGTTCTGCGCCGGGGAGATGCTGGATTGGGAAGCGCCGACCGGCGGCTACTTGCTGACCGCCTGTTTCGCCAGCGGCCGCGCGGCCGGGCTGGGCATCGCCGGCTGGCTGGAACGGCAGGCGTCAAAATAGTTTTACTTGAGGGCGGCAGGCAGGCCTGACAGAATACCCGGATCGCATTTTATTCGCCCATCCCGGGCGCGATCCGCAACCTGTTTTTCTTGCTTGCCATGAGTGAAAAAAGCAATCCCTGCCAATCCTGCGGCGCGTGCTGCGCCAGTTTCCGCGTTTCTTTCTACTGGGCCGAGGCCGATGACGGCGGCGGCCCGGTTCCCGGCCATCTCACCGAAAAACTCAACGGCTGGACCCGCTGCATGCGCGGCACCTGGTCCGCCAGCCCGCGCTGCGCCGCCTTGCAGGGCGAGGTGGGCGACAGCGTCGGTTGCGGTGTCTATCCGCTGCGGCCCAGCCCCTGCCGCGAGGTGGAGGCCGGCTCGGCGCAATGCCTGAAGGCGCGCGCCATCCACGGTCTGCCGGCGCTGTGGGAGGCGCCGGCGGCGGCCAACGAGGCCGAGCCGCTGTTGGCGGGCTAGGGCAGGCTCCGGTCGAAAAAGGCTTTCAGCTTGGCCGCGGCGGCCGCCACGCACGGTTCGCGGTCGTACAGGTCGAAGTGCGAGGCCCAGGCGATCAGGCACAGCTCTTTCGGCTCCGCGGCGGCGGCGATGGCTTGCTCGCTGAAGTAGCGGGTGTCGGCGTCGGCGCCGGCTATCATCAGCAGCGGCCGCGGGGCGAGCATGTCGATGCGGGCGAAGGCATCGAAGCCGGCCAGCGCGTCTAGGCCGGACACCACGAAGCGGTTTTCCGCGTTGGGATGATGGCCGCGCGGCGTGCGGTAGTAGTCGTAAGCCTCGCGCAGCAGGCGCTGCGGCGGTTCGGCCGCCGCCTGCGCCGTTTCCGCCAGCGCGTCGCGGGTGGCGGCGGCTTCGCCGCGGTCTTGGGCGGTGCGGTCTTCGGCCGCGGCGGCGAGCAGGCTCTGCAGCTGTTCGGGCGATCGGCTGCCGTTCAGCCCGTCGCGCAGCAGGCTGCCTTGGCAGACCGCGTTGACGGTGGCCACGGCCTGGATGCGCGGGTCGGTGCGAGCGGTGAACACCGCGTAGCCGCCGCCGGCGGCGATGCCCAGCGCGCCGATGCGCTCGGCATCGACATCGGGCAGGTTGGACAGGTAGCTGACCGCCGATTTGATCCCTTCCGCTCGCGAATGGGGTGTTTCCAGGTGGCGCGGCAGGCCTTCGCTCTCGCCCTGGTAGGCGGTGTCGAATGCCAGCGCGAGATAGCCGTCCTGCGCCAGCCGCTCGGCGTAGCGCCCCGCCACCTGCTCCTTGACGCCGGTGAATGGATGGCTGACCACGATGGCCGGGTAGCGTTTCCCCGGCAGGTAGTCGGCGGGGCGGTACAGATGGCCGACCAGCTCCAGGTCCTCGCTGAGAAAAATCACTTCCTGTTTCATATTGTCGTTCTGTTCGATTGAGGGATTCAACGCGGCGTCTGCTCCCAGCCGCCGCCCAGCGCCAGAAACAGGCTGACCTGATCCAGCGCCAGTTGCGCGTCTGATGCCGCCAGCGCCGATTCGTTGCCGGCCAGCGCGCGGTCCGCGTCCAGGCTGGCCAAGTAGGGCGCGCGTCCCGCCGCGTACAGGCGGCGGTTGTCGTGCGCGGCGGCGCGGGCGTTGTCGCGCGCCGAGCGCAAGTCGGCGTTGCGCTCCAGGTCCCTGGCGTAAAAGGTCAAAGCGGTTTCCGTCTCGCGCAGCGCGTTCAGCACCACGCCGTCGAAGTGGGCGAGCGCCGCGTCGGCGTCCGCTTCGGCAGCCTTCACCCGGGCGCGGGCGCCGCTATCGGGGATGGTCCAGCTGATCAGGGGCCCCAGGCTCCAGCGCTGGGTGCGGTCTTCGCCCACATGCTCCAGCAGGCCGGTGAAGCCGGCCGACGCGCCCAGGCTGACGCTGGGGTAGAGCTGGGCGGTGGCCACGCCGATGCGGGCGGTGGCGGCGGCGAGCTTGCGTTCAGCCTCGCGCACGTCAGGGCGGCGCTTGAGCAGCGCCGCGCCGTCGCCGACAGGCAGCGGCTGCTTCAACTGGGGCAGCGCCGAGCAGGCGGCGGCGGGCAGCTCGGCCGGGGCCTTGCCCAGCAGCGCGGCCAGGCGGAAGCGGGCGGCGTCCTGCTCTGCTTGCAGGCGGGGCAGCGCCGCGCGCTGGATGTCGGCCTGGGCCTGGGCGCGCTCCACGTCGGTGGCGCGGCCGCGGCCGGCGGACTGCATCCGTTTGGCCACCGCCACGCCGCGGTTCTGCAGCTCCAGCTCGCGCTTGGCCACCGCCAGCTGGTGTCCGGCCGCGCAGCCCTGGACATAGGCGCGCACGGTTTCCGCCGCCACCGTGGTCCGCGCCAGGTCCATCGCCGCCTCGGTGGCCCGGGTGCCGGCGCGGGCGGCTTCCTCGGCGCGGGCCAGCTTGCCGAACAGGTCGATCTCGTAGCCTATCTGCAGGCCGCCGTCTCCGACATTGGCCACCGGCAGTTTTTTCTCGATCAAATACGCCTCGCCGGAGTCCTGGGCGCGCTGAACGGTGGCGGACACGCTGGCGTGGGGATCGCGCTCGGCGTTGACCGAGGCTTCCACCGCCATCGCCTTGCGCAGATTGGCGGCGGCGGCGCGAAGGTCGGCGTTGGCGCTCAGCGCTTCTGCCACCAGGCTGTCCAGCCTGGCGTCGTCGTACAGCCGCCACCAGCCGGCGGGAACCGGCTGCTGGGCGAAGGCCGCATTGTTGGCCGACTGGAAGGCGGCATTGGCGGCGGGCTTGCCCAGCGCGGCCTGCGAAGGCAGGCGGTAGTCCGGGCCGACGGCGGCGCAGCCGGCCAGCGCGCCGGCCAAGGCCAGCGCGGTCAGCTTCAGCGCGGCTTTCATGAACGGCCTCCCTGGCGCACCGACACGGTGGCGGTGCGGCCGGCGATCAGCCGGAAATTGGCCGGCACCTCGTCCAGCGCGATGCGCACCGGGATGCGCTGCGCCAGCCGGACCCAGTTGAAGGTAGGGTTGACGTTGGGCAGCAGCGAGGCGCCGTTGCTGCGGTCGCGGTTTTCGATGCCGGCGGCGATGCTCTGCACGTGGCCGCGCAGCTTGCGCGATTCGCCCATGATCTGGATGTCCACCGGCTGGTTCAGCTCCACGCCGCCCAGCTTGGTTTCTTCGAAATAGCCGTCGACGTGGAAGGAGCGGGAGTCGACGACGGACAGCACCGCGCGGCCGCTGGCGGCGTAATCGCCGGTGCGCGGCGTGCGGTCGCTCAGGTAACCGTCCACCGGGCTTTTCACCACGGTGCGCTCCATATTCAGCCGGGCGAGGCCGGCGGCGGCCTCGGCGGCGGCCAGCGTGGCTTCGCCCAGCTGCACCTTGGCGTCGCCTTCCTCGCGGGCCTCGGTGGCCACCAGGTCGGTCAGCGAGTGGTTGCGCGAGGCCTCGCGGCGGGCCTGGGCCAGCGTGGCGCGCTGCGCGGCGAGGGCGGCTTCGGCCTGGCGCAGCGCCAGTTCGTAATGCGCGCGGTCCACCACGAACAGCACCTGGCCCTTCTTGACCAGCTGGTTGTCCGAGACTTTCACTTCGGTGATCAACCCGGACACGTCCGGGGCCACCTGCACCACGTCGGCGGCGATATGGCCGTCGCGGGTCCACGGCGCGTCGGTGTAGTAGATCCAGATATGCCGCACCACCACGATGGCGACGGCGACGGTGGCCAGGGTTAGCAGCACGGACCCGGCTTTGCGAATGCGGTTGTTCATGATGTCACCTGTGAAACAGCGCGATCGTGCCGCCCAGCACGATCAGGTAAAGCGCGAAATTGAAGAGGGAGCGGTGCCACACCACGCGGTACAGGCCCAGTCGGGCCAGCGCGCGGCGCAGCAGGCTGCTGGCGGCGAAGGCGATCACCATCATCACCAGCAGGCTGGGGAAGTACACCCCGTAGAAATTGACTTCGCCTATCATGGCTGGGCTCCTGGAACGGTCGATGCCGGCTGGCAGCCTTCGGCATCGGGGAACAGCGACACGCGCATTTCCACCAGCGCGTTGCGCGCCTCGCGCGCGGCCGGCGCGGGGTCGGCCAGGGTGAGGGCGATGGCCGCGTCCAGCCGGCCCAGCAGCGCATCCGGCGCGTCGAGGTAGCGATCGGCGTCGGCGCAGGCGCGAAAGTGCTCGCTGACGCCCTGCAGCGCCGAGTCCACCGCCTGGTGGGCGGCGCCGGTCAGGCGGTGCTCATCGCGCTGCAGGTCCAGCGCGCTGAAGCCCACTCGCAGCTCGCGGAAACCAGCGGACGGATCCGCGCCATCGGCTGCCAGGCGCGGCGCCAGCAGCGACAGCCGGTCCAGCATCAGCGCCGTCAGCCGCGCGTAGTCGCCGCCGTGGCGGCCGGCGGCGTTATGCGCCAGATCGCGCCAGTTGGAGCGGATCAGGCGGCGCAACGTCAGCTCGGCGCCGAAGGGACGGGTAGTCAGCGTCCAGACCAGCGCGAACAAGATCCCGGCCGCGCCGGCCAGATTGCTGTTGAGGAAAGACTGGAAGTCGGCGTTATAGCTTTGCTGCAGCCCGATCAAATTGGCGGTGAATACCACCAGCAGCATCGCCACCGGGCCGAAGCGCGCCTGGTTCATCAGCGCGCCGCCCAACAGGAAGGGCGGGGCCAGGCACAACGCCAGCATCTCGAATTCGTGCACCGCCGGCAGCACGACGAACAGCAGCAGGCCGGCCAGCATGGTGCAGATGGTGTTGACGATGAACAGCGTGCGCAGCATCGGCGCAGGCTCGTCCATCGAGCCGAACAGGCAGCAGGCCACCGTGCCCAGGATCACCGCGTTGGCGCCGTCCTGCCAGCCCAGCGCGATCCAGGCCAGGCAGCCCAGGAAGATGCCCAGCGCGGCGGTGCCGGCGGCGAAGCCGAGCAGGCCGTAATCGTAGTGGCGGGCCTTCACGCCCACTTCCCAGCGGCGGTAGGCGGGTTTCCAGTCCCACAGCGGCAGCCCGCGCGAGATCAGCGCGCGCAGCGTCAGGCAGTCCTGCCACAGATTGACCAGCGATTTCAGCCGCATCCGCACCGTGCCTTCCAGCAAAGACGGCCAGCCGCCGTCCGGAGGCGGCGCGTCCAGCTGGCGGCGCAGCGCGCGCGCCTGGCTCAGAAACCATGGGTTGTCGGCCGGGTAGCTTAGCCAATTGGAGGTGTCTCCCATCAACTGGAGCAAGTCCGGGGGCACGCCGCCGGGCGTCTTGCGCAGCACCGCCAGCAACTCGGAAAGCGACGACAACAGCGGCGGCAGCATGCTCATCCGCGCGCGCAGCTCGCCCGCGGTGCGCTCGGCGTTGCGGCTGGTGGCGTCGTAGGAGAGGTGGGTGAGCAGTTGGTCGAAGGCCAGCAGGTCGGCCGCCAGCCGGTTGCGGCCCGCCGACGGCGGCTGGGGGGCGCTGCCCAGCGTGTCGGTCGCCCAGGCGGCGGCGTCCTTGAGCCAGCCGTCCACGCGCGGACTCAGCACCGCTGACACGCGGGTGGGCAGCACCAGCGCCGCCGCCACGCTGGCGCAGACGATGCCGAGGACGATTTCCTCGCTGCGGGCGATGGCGATGTCGAACACGTTCTCCGGCGCGTACACCGCCGACAGCGCGATCAGCGGCATGGTGTAGGCCGGCAGCCGCAGCAGGTAGTGGCGCGGCGTGTGGTCCAGCATGGACAGGTAGAGCAGGGCGCCGGACCACAGCGCCACCACCAGGCTCAGCAGCACCGGCTGGTTGGCCAGCGGCGGCACCACGCATACCGCGGCGGCCGCGCCGAGCAAGGTGCCGAACACGCGGTACACCGCCTTGGAGCGGGTGGCGCCGATCAGCGGGTGGGACACGATGTAGACGGTGCCCATCGCCCAGCTGGGGCGCGGCAGGCCCAGCGCCAGCGCGATGTACAGCGCCAGCATCGCGGCGGCGAAGGTGCGGGCGGAGAACAGCCAGTCGCGTTTAGCGGGCAGCGCGATCATGGCGTTTGTCCAGCATGGGGTCGTCGGGAGGCCGGGTTTGCGCCGCCTGCTCCAGTGCGTGGAACACCCGCAGCGCGGCTTCCAGGTCGGCCTGGCTGAGCGGCGCCAGCACGCGCGAGCGCAGCGCCACCAGCTCGGTCTCTATCTTGCGGGTGACTTCACGGCCGGCCTCGGTGAACCACAGCGTTTTCACCCGGCGGTCATGCAGTCCCTGTTCCCGCCGCAGCAGACCGGCCTGGCTCAACTGGTCTACGATGCGAACCAGGGAGGCGGGCTCCATGCCCAGCTCCTCGGCCAGCGCGCTGTGGCTGACGCCTTCGCCCAGCCGCCCGATGAACAGCAGCGCGGAGCCGCCGGATACCGAGATGCCGTGAACCGTCAGCGCTTCCTGCGCGATATGCCGCCACAGCACGCCCATCGGGCGCAGGCTGCTGGTCAGCCTCAGGCGTAACAGATCGATGTTTTCCATGGATATTTGCCGGCCGGCAGGCCGGATGGGGATAGTCGTGATGTAAATGGATTGTAGCGGCTATTTTATTAATTAGCAAACTAACTAATTTGACGGAGCGGACAAGCGCTTGCCTGGAAAAGGCAGGGGGAGCTGGCCACGCGCTTGCGCGGATGGCCGGGTCTTCCGATGCCACGTGTGCCTCCATTGATAGGCTGAGTGGCAAGCGCGGCACTCTGCATTCATGTAAACGCAACTTGTTAATGGCAAGCCGCCGTGCCATATTTGTGCGGTGCAACATCATTGGAGCGGCTATGTTCCGGCGTATGGAAGGCAAGCCGTCGCTGAGTTTGGCGCTTCAGGGCGGCGGCGCGCATGGGGCGTTCACCTGGGGCGTGCTGGACGCGCTGCTGGAGGCGGGCCGCTATCGTTTCGACGGTTTGAGCGGCACCAGCGCCGGGGCGATGAACGCGGTGGCCGTCGCGCATGGCCTGTGCCTTGGCGGGCCGGATGCCGCCCGGGAGGCGCTGGCAGCGTTCTGGCGCAGGGTGGGGGAGAGCCTGCCGGGAGAAATGGCCCGGCCCCTGCCTTTCAGCATGGATTCCACCGTGTCCCCCAGCCTGAAAATGGTGTTGCAGCTGTCGCAATGGTTCTCTCCGTACCAGCTCAATCCGCTGGATTACAACCCGTTGCGCGACATCATCGTTTCGCTGTTCGATTTCGAGCGCATTCGGCAGGCTTCGCCGGTGCAATTGTTCGTGGCGGCAACGCATGCCAACAGCGGGCGGCTGAAGTTGTTCCGCAATGCAGACTTGTCCGCGGACGCCTTGCTGGCCTCGGCCTGTCTGCCATCACTGCAGCAGGCGGTGATGATAGAAGGGGAGCCGTATTGGGATGGCGGTTTTGCCGCCAATCCGGCGATCTTTCCGCTATTCAAGTTTTGCCGCAGCGACGACATCCTGCTGGTGTTGCTGTCGCCTATGATCCATGGAGATACCCCGCGCACCGCCGACGAGATCCAGCGTCGGGCGATGCTGCTGGGTTTCAACAGCGCCTTCCTGCGCGAGATGCGCCTGTTCGCCTTGCTGCGGGAAATGGCGGATGCGCCTGCTTATCTGCGCGGCCGCCTGGAGCGCCATCTGCTGGCCACGCGCTTTCATCTGGTGGAAGCCCATGATTTGCTGGCCGAACTCGACTCGTCCAGCCGGGCGCTGACCTACGGCCCGTTCCTGGCCTGGCTGCGGGACGAAGGGCGCCAGGCGGCGCAAGCCTGGATGGCGGAACATGGCGGAAAAGTGGGCCGCAGCGCCAGCGTGGACATCAACGGCCTGTTTCTTCAGCCCTGACTCTTGCCGGCGGGCGCGATATCCGCGGCTGCGCGGTCAGTCCGGCGGAAGGTGTAGCTGGCATGGATGCCCGTCCGAGTCCGGAATTCACAGGGCCGTCTTCCATGAACAAGCGAAGCGGCAGGCCGGGCCGGATCCATGGAGCCATGGCGTTCTCTTGAGCGGAGGAAGCGATGCAGAAAGCGGTTTCAACCGAGGCCCTGCCGGCGGCCCGACGAATAGATGAAAGAATCGCCGAGCTTGGCGACTGGCGCGGGGAGGCCTTGAGCCGGATGCGCCAGCTTATCCGGGAGGCGGACCCGGATGTCGTCGAGGAATGGAAGTGGATGGGCACGCCGGTTTGGGCGCATGCCGGAATCATCTGCACCGGCGAATCCTACCAGTCGGCGGTCAAGCTGACCTTTCTCAAAGGCGCTTCGCTGGACGATCCGTCCAGGCTTTTCAACGCCAGCCTGGACGGCAACGCCAGGCGCGCCATCGATATCCGCGAAGGGGACGCGATAGACGCGGATGCGTTCAAGGCGCTGATCCTCGCCGCGGTCGCGCTCAATCTTTCCGCGGCGAAATCCAAATCCGGAAAGACCGGGCGCAGTTCGGGCTGACGGCGCGCGGGTTCATCCATCTATCCGCCAGACCCTATCATGGTAAGCGTCCACTTCGGGTCGGTGGGAGACGCTGATCACCGCGCAATCCGGCAGTTCGCTGCGCAACTGCTGGTAGCAATGCCTTTGGTTGTGCGGGTCCAATGCCGAGGTCGCCTCATCCAGCAGCAGCCAGCTCGGCTTGTGCAGCAGGGCCCTGGCCAGAGCCAGTCGTTGCTGCTCGCCGGGCGAGAGCCTGGCCGACCAATTGCCGTAATCGTCCAGCTGCGGCGTCAGATGCGCCAGCCGGCACCGCGCCAGCACAAACTCCTGTTCAGCCAGGGAAAACGCGTCGGCAGCCGCGGGGTAGTTGATGGCCTCCCGCAAGGTGCCCAGCGGCAGATACGGCCGTTGCGGCAAGAACATCATTTTTTTCGCCGGCAGCACGGCATGGCCCCCTCCCCATGGCCAGATGCCGGCCAGCACTTGCAGCAAGGTGCTTTTCCCGCTGCCGGACGCGCCCTTGAGCGCGATCCGCTCCCCGCCGGAGGCGTGCAGGTCCAGGCCCTCCAGCAGCGGCTGTCCATCAGGCAGCGATACGGAGAGCTTGCATAGCCGGATATCGTCTCCCTCCGACTCCGAGCGCGCGATCCGGCTGTGCGCCAGCTCATGCCGCGCCCGCGCCGTCGCAGCCTGGAACGAGGCCAGGCGCTCGATATTGGCCTTCCATGAGGCCAAGCCCTCGTAGGCGTTCACCATCCAGCTCAGCGCGCCCTGGACCTGGCCAAACGCCGAAATGACCTGCATCAGGCCGCCCAGCGCGAGCGTGCCGGAAAAGTAGCGCGGCGCGCAGGTCAGCATGGGGAAGATCACGGCGAGCTGGGAATAGGCGGAGCGGGCGCCCGTCAGCCGCCATTCCGCGGCTATCATTTGCCGCCAGTTGGCGCAGATGTCCTGGAAGCGGCGGTTGAGGGCCTTGCGCTCGAATTCCTCTCCGCCGCTCAACGCCACCGCTTGCGCATGCTCGCGCAGCCTGACCGCGGCATAGCGGAAGTCCGCTTCGCGCCGCTCGCCTTCCATATTGATGCGGGACAGCCTGCGTCCCAGGACATGCATCAGCCAGCTGCCCAGCAGCGCGTATCCCAGCGCGGCCCAGACCAGATAGCCGGAAACGCTCGCCTGCCAGCCGAACAAGGACAAAGCCAGCGGCCCCGACAAATGCCAGAGGATGCCGATGAAGCAGGCCAGAGTCGTCAGGTTGCGGATCAGATCGAAGCCCAGATTCAGCGACGTGGCGGCAAAGGCTTTCAGATCCTCGGCGATGCGCTGGTCCGGGTTGTCGGTGCCATAGGATTTGAGCTCCAGCAGGCAGTAGGCGCGGCCATCCAGCCATTGCCCAAGATAAAAATCGGTCAGCCATCGCCGCCAGCGCAGATTGAGCGCCGAGGTCAGGTAAGACATCAGCACCGCGCAGCCGATGAAGCTGAAGGCCAGCGCGGCGAATGAGCGGAGCAGGTCCTGAAAGCCGCTCCAGTCGCGCTGCTGCAGGGCATTGAAGAAGTCGCCGTTCCACTGGTTGAGCCATACATTGCAATACACCATGGCGACGTTCAAGACGACGATGGCCAGCAGCAGCGTCCAGGCCATCCATTTTTCCTCTGAGCGCCAGTACGGACCCGCCAGCGCCAGAAACTTGGCGATCAGGCTGTTGTCCGATCCGCCCCGCAGTTGTTGCTCATTCATGCCAAACCTCATTCTTGCCATCCGGGGGCATGGCTCCCCGCATCATTCTCGGACCGCGAGATGGTGTTGCCACTCGCACGAATAAATGACTGTAATGTGAAAATTAATAATCGTAAAACAATAATTATTGATTGTAATGAATGAATTTTTGGCCGCTTGAAGGCAAATCAGCAGCAAGGGCAGGCTGGGTCTGCATCTTGGCGTTTCGCATTGGGGCAAGATTGTGAGGTGAGGTGTGACAGCCGCGCCACAGGGATTGTTGTTAAACTTGCACGACAATAAATTATCGTTTAACAATAATAAATGATCCCGCTACTTGAGTGTGTGTGACTGATTTCATGAGATGGCGCGCATGCGCGCCGTTTCGAGACAAGCAAAGGACACCGATGAATTCTCCGCGACTAAGCCGTTATTGCGCCGTCATGGCCTGTGTCACCTTTCTGGGCATCTGCGCGATGCTGATGTTCCATCTCTTGCTCTGGCTGTTTCCCAAAGCGATTCTGGATGCTGGTTTGACTATTTCTTTCGACGATCACAATGGCTTTTATGGCCTGCGCCACTTCGACATGACGGTCTTGCCGCTTTGGCAACGGCTGGGCGGTGCAGTAATATCCTGCCTCCCGCTGCTGGTCTTGGCCCAGGGGCTGAACGCGCTGCGCCGCTTGTTCCGGTTTTACGCGCAGGCCGAATATTTTTCCGAGCGTTCCGCGTCCTTGCTGGCGAAGGTGGGCTCCCGCATCGCGTTCTGGGTGCTGGCCGATATTCTTGTTCAGCCGCTGATGGGCTTGTGGCTGACCATGATGCAGCCGGCGGGGCACCGCCAGCTGACCTTTGGCCTGGACACCGGCAATCTGGAAAGCTTGTTCATCGCAGCGGTGGTGATGGTGATTGCGCGCATTCAGCAAGAGGGCGTAGCCCTGGCGCGCGAGAACAAGCAATTCCTCTGACAGAAAGCGCCCCGTGCCGATAAAAATCAACCTGGACGTGCTTCTCGTTCAGCGCAAAGTGAAATCCAAGGATCTGGCCCACGCCATAGGCATCACCGAGCAGAATCTGTCGCTGCTGAAGCAGGGCAAGATCAAGGGTTTTCGTTTCTCGACGCTGGAGGCGATTTGCCGGCATCTGAATTGCCAGCCCGGCGATTTGCTGGAGTACATTCCGCCTGCTCCGGGCGAGGAGGCGGGGCCAAGCGACGAGGCCGCGTTTTAGCCTGGGGGAAGCCGCGGCGCGGCCGCGCCCGCTCCATTTGCGGAGCGGCCGCCCTGGCTTGCCTTAGTCGCCGCCTGCCTGTTGCCGGGCGGCGGCTTCGCGCAGCTTGTCCTTCTTGCTCTTGCGTTTGCCCTTGATGCCGCCGTTGCCGTCGGGGTCCGTCATCGAGGCGGCCGGGGCGGCGGCCTCGGTCGGCTCGAAGCCGTCTATCCGTTCGCGCGTCAGCCGCAGCTGCTGGCGTTTTTCGATCAGCCTGAAGTGGGCGGCGCAGTCGGCGCTGACGAAGCTGATGGCTTCGCCGCGGGCGCCGGCCCGGCCGGTGCGGCCGATGCGGTGGGTGTAGTCCACCGGCGAGCGCGGCAGGTCGTAGTTCACCACCAGCGGCAGCCGGGCGATGTCGATGCCGCGCGCCGCCACATCGGTGGCCACCAGCACCCGCAAGCGGCCCGATTTGAGGTCGGCCAGCACTTGGCCGCGCTGGCTTTGGCTGCAATCGCCGTGCAGGGCGGCGGCGGGCACGCCGTTGCGATGCAGCTTGTCCGCCACCCGGTCGGCCGCCTGCCGGCTGGCGACGAATACCAATACCCGATCCCAATCGTTTGCCGCCAGCAGATGGCGCAGCAGCAGGGTGCGCTTGTCGGCGTCCACCTCGATGGCGCGCTGGAGGATGTCCGGCGCGGTGGCGGCGGTTTGTTCTATGTCTATCCGCAGCGGCTGGTTCAGCAGCTTTTCCGCCAGCGCGCGCACCGCGGGCGGGAAGGTGGCGGAGAACAGCAGGTTCTGCCGCGTCGGCGGCAACCGGTCCAGCACGCTGCCCAGCTCGTCGGCGAAGCCCAGGTCCAGGAGGCGGTCGGCCTCGTCCAGCACCAGCGTCTTGACGGCGGAAAGCCGCAGCGCGTTGTGGTCCAGCAGGTCGAGTAAGCGTCCAGGCGTGGCCACCACGATGTCCGCGCCGCCGCGCAGCGCCATCATTTGCGGATTGATGGACACGCCGCCGTAGACCACGGCCACTTTCAGCTTGCGCGGCAGGGCCTGCGCCAGGTCGCGCAGAATCTCGCCGACCTGGGCCGCCAGTTCGCGGGTGGGCAGCAGGATCAGCGCCTGGGGCTGGCGCAGTATGCCGCGAGGTTTGGCCAGCCATCGCTGCAGCAGCGGCAGGCAAAAGGCCGCGGTCTTGCCGGAGCCGGTTTGAGCGGTGGCCAGCAGGTCGCCGCCTTGCAGGATGGCGGGAATGGCGGCGCTCTGGATGGCGGTGGGCTGGATATAGCCTTGCTCAAGAGCGGACTGGACCAGATCGGGCTGCAGGCCCAGGGAAGCGAATGGCATGAATGATTACGGCTATTGAATAAAGGGGCTGGGCCCGAAGCGGCACGAGTATCGGCCGCGCCGGCGATCCGGTCAAGAAAGAAGCGCGACTTGCCAGCGGAAAACGCCGTTTGCGAGTACTATCTGGGCTCTTCATCCAAAATAAAGCCATCCGTAGATGCAAACAGAAGTCAAAGAGAAGCCCCGCTACGCCATTGTGGCCTCGGTGCAGTTGCCTGAAGTCAGCGATGTCGAGTTCGAGGCCTCGCTCACCGAACTGAGCGAGCTGGCCAAGACCCTGGGCTTCCAGGTGGTGCAGACCTTTGTGCAAAAGCGCAGCAGCTTCGACCGCACCGCCTACATGGGCGTGGGCAAGCTGGAAGAAATCAGCACGTTCGTCAAACGCGGCATCCGCGGCGACGAACTGGAAGACGAACCGCAGGCGCTGGACGCCAGCGTGGTCGAAATCGACGCGGTGCTGGTGGACCATGAAATCTCGCCGTCGCAGATGCGCAATCTGGAGCTGGCCGTAGGCTGCGAGGTGATGGACCGCACCATGGTCATCCTGGAGATCTTCCACCGCAACGCCCGCTCGCGCGCGGCGCGCGCCCAGGTGGAGATCGCCCGTCTCGGCTACATGGCGCCGCGCCTGCGCGAGGCCGCCAAGCTGGCCGGCCCGCAAGGCCGGCAGCGCAGCGGCATGGGCGGCCGCGGTTCCGGCGAATCGCACACCGAGCTGGATCGCCGCAAGGTGCGCGACCGCATCGCCGAGCTGCAGCGCGAAATCATCGCGATGGAGCTGGAGCGCAAGACCCAGCGCGCGCGCCGCTTGGAGCGGCAGGGCATGGGCCTGGGCGGGGTGTCGCTGGTCGGCTACACCAACGCCGGCAAATCCACGCTGATGCGCGCCTTGACCGGCAGCGAGGTGCTGGTGGCCAACAAGCTGTTCGCCACGCTGGACACCACGGTGCGGGTGCTGTACCCGGAGAGCGTGCCGCGCGTGCTGGTCAGCGACACCGTCGGCTTCATCAAGAACCTGCCCCACGGCCTGGTGGCGTCCTTCAAATCCACGCTGGAAGAGGCGCTGGATGCCTCGTTGTTGCTGCATGCCATCGATGCCAGCGATCCGGGTTTCCTGCGCCAGCTGGAAGTGACCGACGAGGTGCTGAAGGAAATCGGCGCCGACGAGCTGCCGCGCATCCGCGTGTTCAACAAGATCGACCATGTCGGCGACGAGGCCGCGCAGGCCGCCTGGACGGCGGAATTGCAACAGCGCTACCCAGGCTGCGTGGTGATGAGCGCGCTTCGTCCGGATGATGTGTCCAGCCTGCGCGCGGCCATTGTCTCTTTCTTCCAGCAGGATCTGGTGGAGGACGAGCTGCTGTTGCCGTGGTCCGCCCAGCAGCTGCGCGGCGAGATCTACAGCCACTGCCAGGTGCTAGAAGAGCATGCCGATGAAGAGGGCAGCCGCTTCCGCGTGCGCGGCGAGCCGGAAAAGCTGCGCAGCCTGCGCGAGCAGCTTAATCCCGGCTCGCAGGGCAGGGAGAAGGAATACTGGGAGGTTTGATGGCTCCCGACGCCTGCCGCGTAGCGGCAGCGCAAGCGAAAAGCCTTCCCGACCGGGAAGGTTTTTTTCATTTCGCGGCAGCTGCCCACTCCGCGGGCCGCCGTTCGGGAAGCTTGCCGCCCAACGCCTCGACCAGGTAGTCGATGAAGGACGCGATTCGCGACGACACCGCGGTGTTGCGGTAATAGACGGCCTGGACCAGCTGGCGCATGTCCAGGGTGTCGGGGGCGAGGATTTGCACCAGGCGGCCGGACTCGCGGTCCCGCTCGGTCATGAAGTCCGACAGGCAGACGATGCCGGCGCCTTCCAGCGCCAGCTGCCTCAGCGTTTCGCCGCTGGAGGTCCGCACCGCCGGTTCTATCCGATAAGCCTCGCCGTCTGTGTCCAGCAGCGGCCAGACATTCAGCGTCTCGGGCTGATTGAAGCCCAGCAGGGCATGTTTGCCCAATTCTTCTACACTCTGTGGCTGGCCGCGGGCTTCCAGATAGGCCGGGCTGGCCAGGATGCGCAGCCGGCTGTGGCCGATCAGACGGCTGTGCAGAGTCGAGTCCTTCAGCTGGCCGATGCGGATCGCCACGTCGGTGCGCCGCTCCAGCAGGTCGATGATGCCCTCGTGGCTGTTCAGCTCCAGTTCCACCTGCGGATAGCGCTCGCGGTAGCCGCGCACCAGCGGCACGATCACGTGCAGCATGAACGGCGTGGCGGCGTCCACCCGCAGCCGTCCGGACGGCTGTTCGCGCCGCGCCAGCATCTGCTCTTCCGCGCTGTCCACCGAATCGATGATGGCCCGCGCGCTGTGCAGAAACGTCCGGCCTTCCTCAGTCAGCTCCAGGCGGCGCGTGGTCCGGCGCAGCAGCGTGGTTTTCAGCTTCTCTTCCAGCCGCGCCAGCGAGCGGCTGGTCGCCGACACGGTCAGGTCCAGTTGCTGGGCCGCGGCGGTGATGGAGCCGGTGTCCACCACGGTGGCGAAGGCCTGGAGTTCGTCCAGCGTGATTTTCATTATTGATTTTTTTTCAAAAGAGTTTCGTTTATAAGCTGGTTTTTCCGCAAAAGTAAAGCGGGCACACTGCGTCCATTCCTCACGGACCCATGGATGCCCATCATGCCACTCGCTTTGCTTGCGCTGACCATCAGCGCCTTCGCCATCGGGACGACCGAGTTCGTCATCGTCGGGCTGATTCCGACCATCGCCGCCGATCTACAGACCAGCCTGCCTTCGGCCGGCCTGTTGGTCAGCCTCTATGCGCTCAGCGTCGCCGTCGGCGCGCCCTTGCTGACGGCGCTCACCCGCCGCGTGCCGCGCAAGATGCTGCTGGCCGCGCTGATGGCGCTGTTCACCGTCGGCAATCTCGTCGCCTGGCGCTCGCCCGGCTATGAGTCGCTGATCGTCGCGCGCGTGCTCACCGGGCTCGCCCACGGCGTGTTTTTCTCGGTCGGTTCCGTCATCGCCACCACGCTGGTGCCGCAGGAGAAGGCCGCCCGCGCGATCGCGACCATGTTCAGCGGCATGACGGTGGCCTTCGTCGCCGGCATTCCGCTCGGCACCTTCATCGGCCAGCATTTCGGTTGGCGCGCCACCTTCCTGGTCGTCGCGCTGTTCGGCCTGATCGCCTTGGTCGGCGCGCTAGCCTTCGTGCCGCGCCGCCTGGCGCAGGCGGAACCGGCGCCGCTGGCGCGGCAACTGGGCGCGCTGACGCAGCCGCGCCTGCTGCTGGTCTACGCGATGACGGCGGTCGGCTACGGCGGCTCGCTGATCGCCTTCACCTATATGGCGCCGCTGCTGGAACAGGTCGCCGGCTTTACGCCGGCCCAGCTCAGCCTTGTGCTGGTCGGCTACGGCGTGTCGGTCGCCTTCGGCAATGTCTGGGGCGGCAGGCTGGCGGACCGCGCCGGCCCGGTCAAGGCGCTGAAGCGGATTTTTCTGCTGCTGGCGCTGGTGCTGCTGGCGCTGACTTTCACCGTCCATATCGCTTGGCTGGCGGCGCTGACGATGCTGGCTTGGGGCGCGGTGGCCTTCGGCAACGTGCCTGCTCTGCAGGTTTATGTTGTCCAGCAGGCGCGGCGTTTCGTGCCGGAGGCCGCCGATGTCGCGTCCGGCTTCAATATCGCCGCCTTCAATCTCGGCGTCGCCGGCGGCGCCTCGCTGGGCGGGCTGATCGTCGAACGCGTCGGTCTGGGCCACACGCCGTGGATCGCCGCCGCGGTGACGTTGGCCGCCTTCGGCTTGACCGCGTTCAGCGGCGCGCTGGACCGGCGCGACGGCATGCCGACGCGCGCCACCGAAGCCGCGGCCTCTGCGCATTGAGCGCGTCATCCGAGTCTTTTCAACGGCAGCTCGCATTTCACGCTGTTCTTGCATCGGGCAGGAACGCACGCGCCTGCTGCCGGTTTCCCCATGACCTCCACGGAGCACACACCATGAACACCATCCCCGCCTTCGGCCTCGGCACTTTCCGCCTGCAAGGCCAGATCGTCATCGACTCGGTCCGCAACGGCCTGGCTCTCGGCTACCGCGCCATCGACACCGCCCAGATCTACGGCAACGAGGCGGACGTGGGCAAGGCGGTCGCCGCTTCCGGCGTGAACCGCGAAGACCTGTTCTTGACGACCAAGATCTGGGTCGACAACCATGCGCCGGAAAAACTGGCGGCCAGCCTGGAGGGCAGCCTGGCCAAGCTGCGCACTGACTACGTCGATCTGACGCTGATCCACTGGCCGGCCCCCGGCAACGGTGTGTCCGTCGAGGCCTACATGGCCGCGCTGGCCGACGCCCAGGCCAAGGGCCTGACCCGCCGGATCGGCGTCTCCAACTTCAACATCGAGCTGACCCGTCAGGCGATCGCCGCAGTGGGCAAGGACGCGATCGCGACCAACCAGATCGAGCTGAGTCCCTATCTGCAAAACCGCAAGCTGGTCAACTTCCTGCAGGACGAAGGCATACATGTCACTTCCTACATGACCCTTGCCTACGGCAAGGCGCTGGGCGATCCGGTGATCGCCGCTATTGCGCAACGACGCCAGGCCACGCCGGCCCAGGTGGCACTGGCATGGGCGCTGCAGCAGGGCTATTCAGTGATTCCGTCGTCCACCAAACGCGAGAACCTGGCCGGCAACCTGCTGGCGCAGACCCTGCGCCTGAGCGACGAGGACATGGAGCAGATCGCCGCGCTGGAGCGCAACGGCCGCGAAGTGAACCCGGTCGGCCTGGCGCCGCAATGGGATTGAGCGAGCTGCCTCCCATTTGATGCAACCCATCCGCGGCCAGCAGGCCGCGGCAACGACAGGACACATTCCATGATGCAGGACCCTCTGTTTCAAGCGCTGCGGCTCGGCGCGCTGACGCTGCCCAATCGCATCGTGATGCCGCCGATGACGCGCTCGCGCGCCAGCCAACCCGGCGACGAAGCCAATGAGTTGATGGCCGAGTATTACGCGCAGCGCGCCGGCGCCGGCCTGATCGTCAGCGAAGGGACGTATATCGCGCCGCTAGGCAAGGGCTATGCGTGGACGCCCGGCATCCACACGCCGGCGCAGGTGGCGGGATGGCGCAAGACGACTGATGCAGTGCATGCCGCCGGCGGCCGCATCTTCGCGCAGCTCTGGCACGTCGGCCGGCTCAGCCATGCCAGCTTGCTGGGCGGCGAGCAGCCGGTGTCGTCGTCGGCCATCCAGGCCGTCGGCGTCAATGTTTTCATCGCCGGCGAGGACGGCCGCACGCCGGGTTTTGTCCAGGCTTCCGCGCCGCGGGCCTTGAGCGTCGCCGAGATCGGCGAGGTGGTGGCGCAATACCGCGCCGCCGCGCGCAACGCGATGGATGCGGGTTTCGACGGCGTGGAGCTGCACGGCGCGAACGGCTATCTGGTGAACCAGTTCATCGATTCGAACGCCAATGCCCGCACCGACGAATACGGCGGCTCGCTGGAGAACCGCCTGCGTTTTCTCGGCGAAGTGGCGCTGGCCTTGATAGACGGCTGCGGCGACGCGTCGCGCGTCGGCATTCGCCTGGCGCCGTTGACCACGCTGAACGGCTGCGTCGACGACGACCCGGAAACCACCTATCTGGCCGCGGCCAGGCTGCTGGGCGAGCTGGGCGTTGGCTATCTGCACATCGCCGAGGCTGACTGGGACGACGCGCCGCTGATGCCGATGGCCTTCAAGCAGAAGCTGCGCGCCGCCTTCCCCGGCGTGCTGATTTATGCCGGCAAGTACACGGCAGAGCGGGCGCGGGAGGCGATCGCCGCCGGCTGGGCCGATCTGATCGCTTTCGGCCGGCCTTTCGTCGCCAACCCGGACCTACCGGAGCGTTTGCGCACCGGCGCACCCTTGGCGGCGCATAATCGGGCCACTTTGTTCGGCGGCGGCGCGCGCGGATTGACCGACTATCCGGCTCTGGCCGCGTCATTGATCTGAACGGACGAAGAGCCATCCCGGGATGGCTCTTTTCATTGCGTCGGCGCGTTGGCTAGGGCAAGCGTCCCGCGGCGGGATCAGCCAAAGATCAGCCGTCCGGCCATCAGCACGAATACGCCGCCGAGCAGGCCTTTCTGCAGCTTCGCCGCCGGGCGGCGGCCCTTCAGACGGCGGGCGATGCCGCAGGCCGCGAAGGCGTAGGCGGTGTCGAAACACAGCCCCACCGCAACGAGGATGACCGCGAGCAGCGCGAACTGCGGCAGCACCGCGCCGTGCGCCGGCGATACGAACTGGGGCAGAAACAGGGCGCAGAACATCAGCGCCTTGGGATTGAGCAGATTGGTCAGGAAGCCGCGGGCGATCGCCGCGCGGCCGGACTCGGTCGCCTGGGGCGCATCTTCCGGCGCCGGCTTGGCGCGCACCACCTTCCACGCCAGCCACAGCAGATAGCCGGCGCCTATCCAGCGCACCGAGTTGAACAGCAGCGGATGCGTGGCCATCAGGGCCGCGAGGCCCAGGCCGGACATCATCACATGCAGAAAGCGCGAAGCGGCGATGCCGAGCGCGGTCAGCAAGCCGGCGCCGATGCCGCGGCTGGCCGATGTGGCCATCACCAGCGCCATGTCCGGGCCCGGCAGGATGTAGACGGCGACCAGGGCGGCGAGGTAGAGCGACAACACGGACAAGGACAGCATGGCGGGCTCCGGAATAGTAAGGCGATGCGGCTAGTGTGCGCCCGGCGGAATGAAATTGCTTTGCTTTCTCTTGCGCTAACGCGTTAAATTTAGAAAGACTCTTTCATTTTTTGTTTTAAGTGCAAATGAATCTTCCAAAATCAAATCTGGATGATGTAGATCTTGCCTTGATGGCCTTGCTGCAGAAGGACGGCAGGCTGTCCAACGCGAAACTGGCGGAACAGGTGGCGTTGAGCGAGACCCCGTGCTGGCGCCGGCTGAAGCGGCTGGAAGCCGACGGCTATATCGAGGGATATCAGGCGGTGCTGAGCCGCAAGAAGCTGGGCTATGGCGTGCTTGCCTTCGTGCAGATCGGCTTCGGCAGCCATATCGGCGAGGCGCCGTTGCGCTTCGAGGAGATGGTGCGCGCGATCCCGGAGGTGCTGTCCTGCCATAACCTGACCGGCGAGTGCGACTACCTGCTGCAAGTGGTGGCCGAGGATCTGGAATCCTTCGGCGTTTTTGTCCGCGACGTGCTGCGCGAACTGCCGGGCGTGTCATCCATCCGCTCCAGCCTGTCGCTGCGCGAAGTGAAGATGTCGGGCCGGCTGCCGGTGGGGCCGGAGGCGCGCCGCTAGCCGGAGCCGGCGGGTCGGCAAGGTTGAAGCGCCTGTCCGCGCGGCGGATGCCAGCGATTCCGCCTTTGCGCCCCGCGGACAGATTTGGGGGGCGCGAAGGTTTTGCGCGTTCAGACGGCCTGCAGCAGGCCGACCGGGTTGCCTTCCGGGTCTTTGATCATGGCGAACGTGTAGCCGTCCACGCTGGTGATCGGCATGTGCGGGCTGCCGCCGGCGGCCAGCGCGCGGTCTATGGCCAGTTGCAAGTCCTCCACCAGCAAATAGAAGCTGTGGCCCGGCTCCATGCCGGGCACGCCGCTCTCGGATTGGCCGATGCCGCCCAGCAGGGTGCGCAATTGCAGCGGGAAGTGGACATAGGCGAAGCCGGAGCCGCCGTTCTGGTAGCGCCAGCCGAACACTTCGCTGTAGAACGCCTTGGATTGCTCCTGATCCTTGGCGATGATTTCAAACATCACGGCCGGATGCCGGTTCAGGCTGCCGATCTGCTCGGCTTGCGGGGAACGGCTGTCCAGACCGCGGATGAAGCCCTGCTCGCGGCGCAGGAAGGTGACCGTGTTATAGGGATGGCCATCGCTGCTGATGAAGCACTGGCCGTATTTGTCGACGAAAGCGGTGAAGGCCGGGCCTTTGACATGGGCCAGAAAAGCGTCTTCGCCGGCATATTCTTCGAAGAACAGCAGGCTGGGGCGCACGGCGGGAGGCAGCGATTGCAGCAAGGGGTTGGGATTGTTTTCCGGCAGCGGGGCGTGGACCAGATAGATCAGCGTTCCCGGCTCCTCCATCACTTCCTGCACATAGGCAGGCAGCGCCGACAGCACTTGTTCGACGCAGCCGTGGCGGATGAACCATTGCGAAACCAGGCTCACGGGGTTGCTTTGTCTGCTTGTCATGCCGTTTTCCTTTTTGGGATGCCTAGCCGTCACACGATGCGGTCGGGGTTGTCCTGGTCCACCCGCGGCGCCTGGCCGCGCAATACCGAGTTGCCGCCGTACAGCGTGCGCTGATCCACCGGCGCGGGTTCCAGCCAGTCGGCCTCGCTCATTTCGCCGTTCAGGCCGTAGACCGCCAGCGCATTGTGGTAGACCACCTGCCGTATCGCGGCTTCGTCGAGGCCGTGGGCGGCCATGATGCGCGCCGACTTGGCGACGGCCAGCGGGTCGGACACGCCCCAGTCGCAGGCGGAGTCGACGATGATGCGCTCAGGTCCGTAGCGCTCGACGATGGCCGCCAGACGGTCGTTGCCCATCTTGGTGGAGGGGTAGATCGTGAACGCGCACCAATAGCCGCGATCAAGCACCTCTTGCACCGTTTCCTCGTTGTTGTGGTCGATCACGCAGCGCGCGGGATCGAAGCCGCAGGCCTCCAGCGTGTCCATCGTCCGCTTGGCGCCGCGTTTTTTGTCGCGGTGCGGCGTGTGGATCATGATGGGCAGGTCGAATTCCTGGGCCAGCTCGATTTGCGCGCGGAAGGCGCGGTCTTCCAGCTCGGTCTGCTCGTCGTAGCCGATTTCTCCCAAAGCCACCACGCCTTCCTTGGCCAGGTAGCGCGGCAGGATATCCAGCACGGCGTCGGCGAGTTCGCGGTTGTTGGCCTCCTTGGGGTTCAGGCCGATCGCGCAGTAGTGGCGGATGCCGAACTGCGCGGCGCGGAAGCGTTCGAAGCCGGCGATGGTAGAGAAGTAATCGATGAAGCTGCCCACGTTGGTGCGCGCCTGTCCCAGCCAGAATGCCGGCTCGATCACGGCGACGACGCCGCTGGCGGCCATCGCCTCGTAGTCGTCGGTGGTGCGCGCGATCATGTGGGCGTGCGGGTCTATCAGCATGCCGCCCGCGCCGGGAGAGAGGCGGTGAAACGACTGGCGCTCCTGCTGATGCTGCGCGGCCTGCCGCAGCAAGTCCCGCAGCGTTTCCGGACTCAGGGTGGCTCCGCAGCAGGGGCAGGCCGCGCTGCGTTCGGAAAACATTTCTTCGATTGCGTGTTGGATGTCGCTCATCTGGTTTTCCCCTTGTTGGATTCATTCCCGCCATTGGGCCAGCCGTTCCCATTCATCGCTGAATTCGATGCCGGGCAGTCCGACGGGCGCCAGCGCCCGGACGTCGGCATGCGGGCTTTCCCTCGCCGCCAGTTGCAAGGCGTACATTTCGTGCGTGCCGGGACGGGTGTCGGCGTATTGCCGCCGCAGCAGCGCGTGTCCGCGCTCGCCGGGGCATAGCGCCAGCAGCCGCCAGAGTTCCAGGTTCAGGCCGCGGCCGGCGGCGGCGCGCTCCGCCGCCAGGTCGCACAGGATTTCGCCCAGATCCTGGTCGGCGCGATCAGCCAGCCCCTGGATCGGCCACAGCGGCAAATCCAGAAAGAAGGTTTTGACCACCATCTGATTCCACGCCGCCTGCGGCAGCATCGCTTGCGGCCAGGGATCGCGCAGCGCGAAGGCGGCGAAGACCGGACGGATGCCGCTGCGCACGGCTTCGCCGGCGCGCGCGAGCAAGGCCGGATCTTGCGGATACAGGGCGAAACCCTGATACAGGGCGATCTGCTCCTGGATGTCGCCCTGATTCGCCAGCTCGTCGAGCAGGGCGGCGAAGGCCGCTCCATCCGGCAGATTGCCGGCCGCGGCCAGAATCAAGCCGACGCGGGCCGCCTGATCCACGCTCCAGCGGCTGGCGTCGAAGCCGGGCTGCAAGGCGCGGGCCTGGCGCTGTTCCGCATCGCTGAGCGCCAAGTCTTGTTTGCCCAGCTTGCGCGGCGCGATGCCCAGCGCTTTGAACAGCAGGTTCAGCGGGCGGTCGCCCGCGGTGGCGTGGGCCAGATCCTGGCATTGCCGCGCGTACCAGTCGCCATCGGCGCGGGCGCTCAGCCAGCCTTGCAGCAGCTCCAGCCAGGCGCGCATGCGGGGTTGCCAGGCGCTCCATGCGTCTGAGACGGAAAGGGCGGCGGGGGCGAGAGTCGGGTCTTGAGTGTCGCTGCGCATGTTCAGGTTCCCGGGATATAGGTTTGCAGGAAACGCGTGGCGAAATAGGCCGCCACGCAACCGAGGATGGCCACGGGCGCAGGCTGAGGCAGACAGGCGGCCAAGGCCAGGCCATCCAGCAGGCTGACGGCGGCGATCATCCGCGCCACCGCTTGTCCGACCGCGCCGGGCGCGGACCGCTTGACCATCCGCGCCACGGCGAGCGCCAGCGCGGCGGCCAGCGCGATGGCCAGCAGCGCGGCGAGCGTCAGCGCTTGCCAGGCCTGGGGGGCTCCATCCGGGATGAAGCGGACAAGCGCCAGTAGCGCGTAGGCCAACGGCGGCAGGCCGAGCACCGCCAGCGGCCAGAGGGCGCCGATGCGGTCCAGGCTTTCCTGCTTGGCGGCGTGGCTGAGTCCGACGATATGCGCCAGCAGCAGGGCGGCGGCCAGGCACAGCATCGGCGGCGTGCCGCCGGCGAAGGCCGAGCCGACGCACAGGCAGAGCAGGGCGCGGCAGGCGCCCATCAGCAGCGGGCTGCATGGGTTGTGCTTGTGCCAGACGTTGTAGACCACGATGCTTGATGCCAGCAGCGCGCCGTAGAAGCGACTGTGATCGTTGCCGTATAGCCCCAGCAGCAGCCAGCCGGCCAGCAGCATGCCGAAACCGCAGGCGAAAACCGTTTGCGCGCGCGCTTCGCCTGACGGGATGGGGCGCTGGGGGCGCTCGCGGGCATCGATTTCGCGGTCGAAGGCGTCATTGAGGTACATGCCTCCCACGTAAAACAGGCACATCGATAACATCAACGGGGGCAGGGCCGCCAGGTCTGCCGAGCTCAAGGCATGCCCGCCGGACGCGGCGCCCAGCAGCGCGGCGGCCAGCGCGTTGCTGAGCACGGTGGGCAGATTGGAAACACGGCCCAGGCGCAGCCAGGCCGGCATCGATGAAACGGCGTCAGCGCTCATGGCGCAGCTCCTTCAGAACGGTGTGCAATTCGAGCGCGATCGCCTGGGCCTTGGGCATGGCGCGCAATTGGGGCGGCAACACGTCCCAGGTATAGGTTTCCACTTCGAGATGGGGGCTGACGGCCTGCCGGCGCAGCAGGCCGAGCACTGCGTCCAGGCTGTCGCGGGTGTTGGCCAGGGCCGCTTCCGGCGGGGCTTGCCAAAACAGCGGCACATGGCAGTGCACGCGCCATGATTCCCGCCGGATGGCGTCGGGCGGCAGGCTCAGCGCCTGCGGCAGGTCCGGGTGGCGCTGCAGGCCGGATGCATTGCGCCTGACCACCTGGTGCAAGTAAATCCCGTCGTCGAACGTTCGCAATTGAATCGCGGCGCGCTCATCCATCGCTTCCACCCGCAGAGCGCAGGACAGCTGGATCTTGGCGACGCGGATGCTTGCATCGAGCAGCGAGGCCAATGTCGCGCATGGGTCTTCGAATTCAACCGCGCCGTGGCATACGTCGTAGCAGACGCCGAGGTGCCGGCGCGCCAATTCCAGCGCTTTGGGCAGCGCGCAGTCGGCCAGCCGGGCCAGTTGCGCCAAGTTGTCCTCGGCAAACCAATATCGCTGGAAAAAATGCAATGCGTCGGCGGTGTTTTCCAGCAGGCAGGCCGGCTCTGGCTCCAGCGCCAGGACGATTTCCTTGCCGGTTTCGCGCATCAGGCGATTGAGCTCCAGCACGGCCAGCCGCAATTGCGGCAGCGAGTCCGCCATCGCCGCCGCGCAGTCCCCTTCGGCGAAGCCCAGCGGCACGGTGGAGATGCTGCCCCCCACCCCGGGGGGCAGCAGGGCGGCCAGCGTCCGCGCGCAATGGATGGTGTAAGCGGCGCGCTGGCTGCTGCGCCAGTCGGGTTGGTAGACCGACTGCTTCACCGGTTTCTGGTGAAAGTTTCCCCAAGGAAAGGCATTGATGGTGAACACATAGGCATGCAGCGATTCCAGCCGGGCGGCGAAGGCGCGCAGCGCATCCTCATGCATCAAGCTTTCCGCCGCCAGGGCGGACAGCCGCAGTCCCAGGCCGAATGGCGCGTCGGGGGGCAGCGCCTGCCATTCCTCCAGATGGGCGCGGATCGCCGGCAGAAAATCATCCAGGCTGGCCTCGATCTCGGCCAGGCTGTCGCCGGCATGGATGTTGGTGCAGTAGGAGAGATGCGCGGGCAGGGGCAGGTGCGCCAGTTTCATCGCCCGGCTCCGCAGATGGTTTCGTTGATGTCGGCGCGCGCATCGGGCAGGGCGGAGGCGTGCCGCTGCTGCAGCCAGAAGATGCTTTGCATGACGCGTTCGCCGTCTATGGCGTTCACTTCGCGGCCGCGGCCCAGCTCCGCCAGCAGGGTCACGCACAGGTCGCCGCCCAGGTGTTCGCGGAACTCGCCTAGGCCTTGCAGCAGCGCCAGCCGGCCGCGTTCGTCGCGGGCCAGCAGCTGTTCGTGCCATAGCTCGAAGCCCAGCGCGCGCAGCAGTTGCCAGACGCGCGCCTCGTCGCCAGCCGGCAGCAGTCCGGCCAATGTCGAATAGCGCGCGTCGCAGGCGACGCCTATGGCCACGGCCTCGCCGTGGTTCAGCGCGTGGCCGCTCAGTCGTTCGAGTTTGTGGGCGATCCAGTGGCCATAATCCAGCGGCCGCGCCGAGCCCTGCTCGAATGGATCGCCGCCCTGGGTGATCTGGCGCAGGTGCAGCGCCGCCGAGCGTTGTATCAGTTCTTCCAGGTCTGGCGGCTCGAAGCGGGCGAGAGCGTCGGCCCGGGCTTCCAGCCAGTGGAAGAATGACGCGTCGCGGATCAGCGCCACCTTCACCGCCTCGGCCATGCCGGCGCGCTTCTCGCGCGCGGGCAAGCCGTCTATCAGCGCCGCGTCGTTGATCACCGCCCAGGGCACGGCGAAGCTGCCTATCAGGTTTTTCTGGCCGTTCCAGTTGATGGCGCTTTTGACGCCGACGCCGCTGTCGGCTTGGGACAGCACCGTGGACGGCAGGCGGATGTGGCGCACGCCGCGATGGAACAGCGACGCGGCCAGGCCGACTGCGTCCAGCGCCGCGCCGCCGCCTATGGCGAGCGCGTAGGAATGGCGGTCTATATTGCGGTCGGCCAGGGCCTGCAGCAGCCGCCACAGGTGCTGGGGATCGTTCTTGCAGGCTTCTCCGCCCGGAAGCGGCACGATCTCTCCGGCTATTTCCAGATGGGCGGCGTGCGTGTCCGCGTAGCAGCGGATGCGCCGCGGCAGTTCCGGGCAGGCGCGCAGCACGCCGTCGTCGACGAAGACCGCCACCCGGTGCCGCTTGGCCTGCTCCCGGCGGCGCAGGGCCTGGAGCAGGGAGGGATTTTCCGCGGCGAATGCGTCTCGGGTGTGGATCACGCTGAAGTCATGGTTCAGTTGCAGGCGTTGATGCGAATCCGGCCGAGCATCCGCTGCTGCGGTGCGGGAGGTCGGGAGTTGGCGAACAGGGTCCGTTCCGGCCAGTTTCATCGGCATCTCCTTGTTCGAAGGCTACGCGTTCCGGAAGGCTTGCGGGAACGCGTAGCCATGGGGGATCAACGGATCAGCATGAACGGCGGGGCCGCCATCAGGTTGGACGCATTGCCGCCGACCGGACATTGCGCGACCTGCTGCGCCTGCAGCTTCAGCTGGTACATCAGGCCCATCGCTCGGTCCATGGCTGCCGGTTTGCCGTTGAATACCTGATTCAGGCTGGTCAGCAGCATCTGGTAGGCATCGTAGAAGCGTTGGGCAGCGACGGATGCGGATGAGCCGGGCAGGTAATCGCTGACGGCGGCATTGGGCAGGAAGTTGTAGATCTGGCTTTCATCCAGCGGCACCGGCGCGCCGTTGTAGGACCAGCCCGACACGGCTTCGGGGTCTGGCATCAGCTCGCGGCCGTAAAAGATCTCGCCGAACTTGAAATAGTGCGCGTAGCTGCCGTCGCCGTCGCCAGGATAAATCTCGTTTGCGGATGCGCCGCCCTCGCCGCCGTGACGATGCCGGGGCAGTATCCGCTCGCTCAGCCTGGCATGCCGAGGCTTGCCTTCGAGGCGCAGGCCCTCTTGGTTGCCGTGGGCGTCGTCTTCGGTCTGGATGCCTTCGCCCTGGATCACGATGGTGTTGATCGCCAGCGCCGCGTCGTCGAGGTTCCGGATCTTGCCTTGAGCCGGCGCGGTGGGAACCGGCGGGAACCATTGGCTGATGTCGAGCTGCTGATCCAGTCTGGGTGTGGCGAACAGTTCCGGATTGTTGGCGTTGGCGATGGTCAGGGCGGTCAGCAGAGCCTTGTAGAACTGGCCGATGGAGCCGAACTCGCCGGGGTCGACAGGCGTGGGTTGCGGCGCTTCCTCGCCAGGCAGGATTTCTCCCGGCTTGGTTTCCGGACGTTCTATCGCCATGAACACTTTTTTCAGCTGCGGTTTGCTGAGCGCGGCCAGCCCCACCTGCAGATCATTGTCGATCTGGTCCGGCAGCGGTCCCGGATATACCAGGGAGCGGCCGATGGCGATGATGTCCGGATTGCCCCCGATGGCGATCAGGATGTTGGAGGCCAGCGTCAGGTGCAGCATTTCCTCGGTGACTACGGATTGGATCAGGGCGGAGGCTCTTTGATTGCTGCCGGGCATGATGGAGAACAGCCCGGTCAGGTAGGGGGGGATGGTGGAGAACTCGAGCGCGATCGCGGTAGTGATGGCTTTCTTCAGCTCATCCAGGCTACAGCCCTTCAGCAATTGATTGATGATGCTCTGTTTGATGCGCAGCATATTGGTACCCTTTCGAAATGGAAGCTCGGTTATTTAGCCGGGCAGTCGAGCTTGCCGTAGCTGACAGAGCCTTGGGGGCAGTCTTTTTGAGCGCCTCCGCCTCGGGTGGGGCAACGCTTGCCGAACATGTCCAGCATGCTGGGGGGGCGGCCCTGTTCTTGCAGCACGCTGTCGAAATACTTGATCAGCGCCTGGCGCTTGCTGCTGGACAGATCCCGGGTGACCGGCATCTGGTCCGGGTCGTCGTCCGGTTTGTCCAGCACGAACTTGAGGATGAAGGCGTTGGCGTCCGCCTGTTCCTTCTTGGAGAAGTCGAACAGGCCTTGGCTCATCACCGGGTACAGGTTGGCGTACTGTTGCAGGATGGGCTGCACGTCTTCCCAGGTGACCGTATCGGGAACCGCATAGGTGGAGCGGACAACGATCGCGTATTGGTCGAACATTTGCTGTACCGTCGGCTGGGGGGCCGCCGACTTGGGAGCGGAGGGATCTGACGCGAAGTTGTAGGCATAGTTGAACAGCTGGCCATCGATGTAATAGCGGGGGTAGCCCAGAGCCTGCGGACCGTTGAGGGTAAGCTTCACCATGCCGTTGGCGTCGGTGCGCGCAGCGTTCTGGACGAAGCGGACTTGCTCCGCCGGCACATTGAAAGTGGGGGTCGGAGCCTTGGGCGTTGTTCCCGGCGGGGTGTCGGAGGGACAGTCGCCCACATCCACTTGGGGGCCGGTGGAGGTGACGGCCAAGGTGACGTCGCCATTGGCCAGCGGCACGCCATATTGCGCGACGTAAACGTCGGAGTCCAAAACGTTGGCTGTCGCGTCATTGGGGTCAAGGCGCAGCGCGAATTGGTCGGCGCGCACTTCCCAGCCGCCGCTTCCTTCACAGCACAATAGCAAGGCCCAGCCAGTGCCGGGATTGGGGTTGGCTGAGGTCAGCAACGCCAGCGGCAGTTGGTTGATGGTTGGTTGCATGGACGCAGGAATCGGCACCGCGACAATGCCGCTGCGGCTGAGCAGGTTGGCATTGCTGATGTCGATGGTCGCCAGCGGCTGATATTGCGCAGCTGCGGGAGCCGGAACGGTTTGTCCCGGCTGCAGATAGGGACTGGTCGGCAGCGTCTGCGACGTCAATTGGGCGATGATCAGGGGTTGCTGCCACAGCTGTTGGCTATTGCCTTCTTTAGGGGCTGCCGGATTGCCGCTGCCCCTGCCGCAGAGAACGTCCACCTCGTAAGTCGTTTCCGGCGTGCTCATTGGCCTTGGGGGGCTGCCGTCTGCCGGAGCTTGGGAGGGTTTGTAGACCAAGGGCAGCGCGTTGCTGAGGTCCACGTACAGAGTGCTGTTTTGGGTTTTGTCGTTTGTCACCACTTGCGCGCTGAACCAGCCGACATTGGGAACATAGTCTTGCGGCTGGTAAGCGTCGGGCGGCAGCAGATTATTGGCTGGAATGAAGCGGCGGCCGAGAATGAAGGATTCGGGCTCGGTCTCATAGGCGGGACCGATGGCTCCCAGCAGGATGCCGTAGGAGAAGAAGCTTTCGCCCAATGCGTCGTCGTAGCCGTAAGTGGTCAGCCGCAGCGACAGGATATTTCCCTGTTGCTCGCAGATGGCTTTCAAGGCTTGCAGCACCGGGCTGTCGATCTTGTCCAGATTCCATTCCACATGGGTGAGCCGAGTCTGCCAGATGGCGGAGGCTGCGCTGTCGCCCGATATATTGCCCACCCGGTTGAACCACAGGTCGCGGAAGGGGTTGGGCGCGTATTGGCCGCGCATCAGCACTTGTCCGTTGGCGGCGCGCAGGGTGATCACTTGGCCGTAAATACAGGAGGCCAGCTGCCAGTCCGGATCCAGATCCACCATCTTGCCGGAAGGCTGGTCGTTGGCGTTGCCCACGAGCAGGCCGACGGCGGCGTCTTCGCCGCTGCTCAGGATTTCCTGGCCATCCGGTCCCAGCGCCGATTGCACCACGCAATTCTTCAGTCCGAAGATGCCGGTGCCCCAAGGGTTCCACCAGCCGTTGTTGATCGAGATCTGAGCGCTGCCGGCGTCTTCCTGCACAGGGGGCTGGTAACGCGGATCCTGGAAGCGCTGTTCAAAGGTGGCGTTGTCGAAATGGCGCGGATCGTTGTTAACGGTGGAGACATCGGATTGGAACAGGCCGGAGAAGGCCAGGCGGGGGTACTGGAGATAACTCATGCGATAGCTCCTCGATAAGGTTGCTACGGTCTTGAGCGATTTTGCGATGCGGCGGAAACGACCAATACGGAAAGGACGCGAGCATCAGCTGTATTTCTAGGGGAGGGTTTCGACAATTTCAATGACGATTGGCTGTTTTGATTCTATTGTGGAGTTTGTTGGTATTTAAATGCCTATATCGGCAGGCGGAATAGGGATGGCAGATTCGGATCGCGTCGCAGCGTGTTTTTCGTCCGAGCCGCCGCGAGTCGCGTGATAGGGGAAAGGTGGATGTATGCAACCGCTGCTTCTGCTCAATATCGTTGGCCTGACATCGCGCCTCATCGGGGAGCACACGCCCCGCTTGGCCGAGTTTGCCGGCCAAGGCGCTGTCAGAGCGTTAAACAATATCGTGCCGGCGGTGACCTGCTCGGTGCAGGCGAGCATGCTGACCGGGCTGACGCCTGAGCAGCACGGCATCGTCGGCAATGGCTGGCTGTTCCGCGAGCTGGCTGAGGTCTGGTTCTGGCGCCAGTCCAACCGCCTGGTCCATGGCGAGCGCTTGTGGGAAGCGGGCAAGCGACACGATCCAGAATTTTCCAGCGCCAACTTGTTCTGGTGGTACAACATGGCGTCCAGCCATGATTTCGGCGCGACGCCGCGTCCCATCTACAAGGCCGATGGCCGCAAGCTGCCCGATTGCCACACCAAGCCCGCCGAGTGGCGGGACCGGCTGACTGCGGAACTGGGGGCGTTTCCCTTGTTCCATTTCTGGGGACCGGCCACCTCCATCGCGTCCAGCCGCTGGATCGCCGAAGCCAGCAAGCTGGCGATGGCCGATTTTCGCCCCCGCCTGTTGCTGAGCTATCTTCCCCATCTGGATTACGATCTGCAGCGCCACGGCCCGGATCTGCGGCATCCCGCGGTGCGGCAGTCCCTGCGGGACATCGACGCGGTGGCGGGGGATTTGATCGCCCATGCGCGGGAGCGGGGCTACCAGGTGATGGTGGTGTCAGAGTACGGCATCACCCCGGTGAGCCGCGCGGTGCATCTGAACCGCCATCTGCGCGAAGCGGGCCTGCTGCAGGTGCGGCATGAGGCCGGTGCGGAAATCCTGGATCCCAGCCAATGCCAGGCGTTCGCCGTGGCGGACCACCAGATCGCCCATGTCTATTTGCAGCCCGGGCTGGGCGCGCGCAAGGCGGCGGAAGTGGAGGAGGCGCTGCGGTCCATCTCGGGCGTGGCGGGGGTGTGGCAAGGGCGCGCACGCGGCGAGCTGGGCCTGAATCACGAGCGCGCCGGAGATTTCGTCGCGCTGGCCGAGGATGACGCCTGGTTCAGCTATTACTACTGGCTGGACGACGCCAGGGCGCCGGACTTCGCGCGCACGGTGGACATCCACCGCAAGCCCGGCTACGACCCGGCGGAACTGTTCATCGACCCGAGCATCCGTTTCCCCAAGCTGGCTGTGGCCAGCCGGCTGGCCAGGCGGGCCTTGGGCATGCGCAGCCTGATGGATGTGATCGGTTTGGACGCAGGCGTGGTCAAGGGATCGCATGGCTTGCCCGCGCGCGCCGCCGCGGATGCGCCGCTGCTTATCAGCGACTGCGTTTTCGCCTGCGAAGGGGAGCTGTCCGTCACCGACATCAAGGCATTGGCTTTGCAGGCGATGTTCGGCGTGGATGCGGCCCAAGTGGGGTCGAAAGCGCGCGGGTTGGTGGGCAGCGCCTGAGCCCAAGCCGGGACTGCAGGGGGCAAGGCTAATGGACAAAGAAAGCCTTGCCATCCTAGGGCACGAATCCGCGGCAGGCCAAGCGCGCGCGGCAATGGCGGAGGCGGTCCGCCATTGCCGCCTAGCCCTTATCGTTTGCCGGCCGCCTCTTCGCGCCGGCGCTTGGCTTCTTCCAACAGGTAGACCTGGTAGTCGTCCAGATCGCCGTCGAAGTCGCTGACGCCGCCGCGCGACACCATCCAGAACTCGTCGCAGACCGCGCGCAGCAAGGCGCGGTCGTGGCTGACCAGCATCACCGAGCCTTCAAACTCGTTCAGCGCCACGCTCAAGGCCTCGCGGGTGGCCAGGTCCAGATGGTTGGTCGGCTCGTCCAGCAGCAACAGATTGGGGCGCAGCCAGACGATCATGCACAGCACCAGCCGCGCCTTTTCCCCGCCGCTCATGCTGCCCACCGCCTGCTTGACCATGTCGCCGCTGAAATTGAAAGTGCCCAGGAAATTGCGCAGACTCTGTTCGCGGCAGTCGTTGGCCGGCGGACGCAGTTGTGCCGGCGTTTCGCGCGCCAATCGAAGCATGTGCTGCAGCGGGTCGTCTTCCGGCCGCAATACGTCCAGTTCCTGCTGCGAGAAGTAGCCGATATTCAGGCCTTTGCCGCGGATGATCTCGCCGCTGGTGGCTGCCAGCGCTTCGGCCACTGTTTTGACCAGCGTGGATTTGCCTTGGCCGTTGGCGCCGAGGATGCCGATGCGCTGGCCGGCCAGCACCGAGCGGTTCACGCCTTTGACAATCACGGTGGGCGGCGTGCCTGCCGCGGCGTCTTCCGGCGCCGGATAGCCGAACGAAGCCTGCGACATGGTCAGCATCGGGTTGGGCAAACTGCCCGGTTCCTTGAATTCGAACTGGAACTCGGCATCGGCCAGCACCGGCGCGATCTTCTCCATCCGTTCCAGCGCCTTGACGCGGCTTTGCGCCTGCTTGGCCTTGCTGGCCTTGGCCTTGAAGCGGTCGATGAACTTTTGCAGGTGAGCCATTTTTTCCTGCTGCTTGGCCAGCGCGGCCTGCTGCAGAATCATCTGCTCGGCGCGCATGTCCTCGAACTTGCTGTAGTTGCCGCCGTAGCGCACCAGCTTGCCGTGGTCGATGTGCAGGGTGACATTGGTCACCGCGTCCAGGAATTCGCGGTCATGGCTGATCACCACCATGGTGCCGGCGTATTGCTTGAGCCAGGCTTCCAGCCAGACCAGCGCGTCCAGGTCGAGGTGGTTGGTCGGCTCGTCCAGCAGCAGCAGGTCCGACGGGCACATCAGCGCGCGCGCCAGCTGCAAGCGCATGCGCCAGCCGCCGGAGAAGCTGTTCACCGGCTGCTGCAACTCGGCCACGCTGAAGCCCAGGCCCAGGATCAACGCCTGGGCGCGGGCGGGCGCGTCGTGCTCGCCGGCATCGTTCAGGGCGGTGTAGGCATGCGCCATGCGCATGTAATCTTCGCCCGCTTCGGCTTCGGCCACTTCGCGCCGCGCCGCCAGCAAGAAGGTATCGCCCTCCACCACAAACTCAGTGGCGGTTTGCGATGTTTCTGGCATGTCCTGCGCCACCTGCGCCATGCGCCACTGGCTGGGAATGGAGAAATCGCCGCCGTCTTCGTGCAGGCTGCCGTTCAGCACCGCGAACAGCGAAGACTTGCCCGCGCCGTTGCGCCCTACCAGGCCAACCTTTTCGCCGGGATTGATGCTGACGGTCGCGCCGTCCAGCAAGACTTTAGTGCCGCGGCGCAAAGCCACGTTTTTCAGAATGATCATTGGGGATATAGCCGTGCTGCAAAATTTTAGGGAGCGAGAAAATAGCAGTCCTGGCGACCGCTTGCGTCCCGACGGAATGCGATGAATCAATAGCGCCTTCGGACAAAACACCAAGGCACGCGGGGGGATTATACGCAGATGCAAGCCACCGGAGGGTAAGCGGCTTTGTCGCAGTGAGGGCCAGGGGAGAGCGAAAGTGAAGGATGTCGCCCCGGTTTGGGCATTCAACCCGCATGAGTTGGCTGGGGCGACTGCATGGGGAAGCATTCAAGCCGCTGCATTTCCCGATCTGGCATGTACGGGGTGCTGCATAAGCTGCATCGCTCATCGCGTCGCTGAAAAATTCTCTTTGCGAGTGTTGGCGGTTGCAACAAAAAACGAGGTCCGCGAGTTGCGTGCTACCTGCATTTTTTCTGCAAGCATCTATGATTGAGGTGCAAGGACATGTTTGGCTCACCGGCGCAGGCTGGGAACCGAGACTACATGGGGAGGCATAAGATGAAGTTGGACGATTTCAATGTGGTGGCCGACCTGATCGGCATGAAGAAACGTTCGCGCGAGGCGGTGTGGCTGATGGAGGTGGAAGGCATGACAGGCTACTTCGCCGCGCAGCAGATGGATATCAGCGAATCCACCGTATCCCGCGCGCATGCGCGCTTCCGCCGCGCGGTCGGCAAGCTCAATACCCTATCGGGGCACTTGCCCCTCGGCTGAATAACCGTTCATTGCAGCACATTGGCCCGGAGCGTGTTTCCTCCGGGCCTTTTGTCGTGGTGGATTAGGCGCTGGCGGGCTTTGCTTGCTCGTTCGCATTTCGCGCGACTGGCGCGGCGGGCATGGCGATCAGGCGCGGCATCGGTCTGGGCAGGGCGCGCGGCATGCTCGTAGCGGACCGGTTTGTCGGAGATTTGCTATGCCATCCGTGGGTTTCGACTGCGGGTAGGCCTTCGGCGGATGGCTGGATAGGATCGCAGCTTGAATGTATGGGCGGATGCCTGCTTCTGTTAATTTGCGTGTCATCGCCGAAGGCGCGCGCAGGGCGAATGATATAACCAAGCCATCGGGCCGGATGGCCTGCTTGCCCTGAGTGGATGCCATGCGCTTCGCGATTACCCTTTCCGATCGTTTCAAACCAGTGCTTGACGTGTTCCTGCAGGCGGGTTGGCAGCCAGTGAAGGTGTTCTGCACGCCGGTGGACCACCGGATGCACCACAACAAGATGTCGGTGGCTTTCGCCGAGCAGCGCAAGCTGCCGCTGCAATTGTCGCCGATGCGGCCGCGGGATTTGGAGGAACTGGCGGAGCTGGGATGCGAAGCGCTGCTGGTGGGCAGTTACAACTGGCGCATTCCAGACTGGAAGCCGTATCTGAAGCGCGCGGTCAATTTCCATCCCTCGCCGTTGCCGATGGGGCGCGGACCTTATCCGCAGGTGCGCGCCTTGTTGGAGGGGCATCGCGAGTGGGGCTGCACCTGCCATAAAGTGAGCCCTGAGTTCGATGCGGGGGATATCCTGGCGCAGGAGCGTTTCGCGCTGGGAGAGGCCGACAGCCATCAGATGTTGGACATCAAGCTGCAACTGGCGCTGCACCGTCTGAGCCATATACTGGCTCATGATTTTGAACGCTTGTGGAGCGGGGCGAGACCTCAAGGGGAGGGCGGCAGCTATTGGCCGCTGTGGACCGACGGCGACCGGATGCTGGATTTCAACCGCACCACGGCGGAGCTGTTGCGTCAGGTGCGGGCCTTCGGCGATTTCGAGTGCGCGGCGGTCGTCAACAACGTCACTTTTTTCATTCATCGCGCAGAGGGGTGGGTGGAGACGCATGGCTTCGCGCCGGGCAGCCTGGTTTATTCTCATGCCGAACAACTGCTGGTGGCGACTGGAGACGGGATGTTGCTGATCAGCGAGTGGAGCCTGTATGGTCCGGACGCGGTGACGGGGCGAGGCCGGCGCTGAGTCGGGGAGGGCGCTTGTTTGATACATATGGCATTTTTGTGGCGCGAATGCCGCGGGATTGTCCTGAGCGGGATTGATTGATTGACCCTGCCTGGTGATTGTTAAAAAATGTGAATGGTTGGAGAGTGATCGGCAGGCGTGCGGAACGCCGGCTGGAAATCGCCGCAGGGGCATGCGCCTGGCGGCGATTGTTTTTATGGCTGGGCGGATGAGGTCGGCGTGGATGCGCGCTGAATGGGAATGATCAGGTTTTTGCTGTTGTTTTGCGCGTTTTGCGCCGTGGTGCTGGCGGCGAGTTGGCATGAGCTGGGAAATGAGCTGCAGCCGCGCGTATGCGTGGTGTGCGCGGACAAGGCCTCGGCGCGAATCGCGGCCGCGGAGCCGCGGGATGGGGTGGAAAGGCTGGCGCTCGCGGCCGAGCTGATGTCTCGCAGCGAGAGCATGCGGGACGCGAAGAAATGGTTCGCGCTGGATTTGCTGGTGCTAGGCGTGGCAGTGCTGTGCCTGCTGGGCTATCTGCGCGGCATGCGCGAACAGGAAGACTGGTAAGGGGGAGGGAAGCGGCGTCCGCGGCGAGGCGGACGCCGTTTCGCCATTCGGGGCGCGGCGGGCGGAAGAGCTCGCCGCGCCCCTTGCGCTTACAGCACTTCGCCGGCGTAGTCGGCCAGCCGCGAGCGCTCGCCGCGCTGCAGCGTGATGTGGGCCGAGTGGCCCCAGCCCTTGAAGCGGTCCACCACGTAGGTCAGGCCGGAACTGCCTTCGGTGAGGTAAGGCGTGTCGATCTGGCTGACATTGCCCAGGCAGACCACCTTGGTGCCGGGGCCGGCGCGGGTGATCAGCGTCTTCATCTGCTTCGGCGTCAGGTTCTGCGCCTCGTCGATGATCAGGTACTTGTTGAGGAAGGTGCGGCCGCGCATGAAGTTAAGGCTTTTCACCTTGATGCGGCTGCGGATCAGGTCGCGGGTGGCGGCGCGGCCCCAGTCGCCGCCGTCGTCGTCGCTCTTGTTCAGCACGTCCAGGTTGTCCTCCAACGCGCCCATCCACGGCGCCATCTTTTCCTCCTCGGTGCCGGGCAGGAAGCCGATGTCCTCGCCCACCGGCACGGTGACGCGGGTCATGATGATTTCGCTGTAGATCTTCTGTTCCAGCGTCATCGCCAATCCGGCGGCCAGCGTCAGCAGCGTCTTGCCGGTGCCGGCCTGGCCCAGCAGGGTGATGAAGTCGACGTTGGGATCCATTAGCATGTTCAGCGCGAAGTTCTGTTCGCGATTGCGCGCGGTGATGCCCCAGACGTTGTTCTTGTTGTGGCTGTAGTCTTTCAGCGTTTCCAGGACCGCGGTCTTGCCTTCCACCTTGATGACCCGCGCCTGGAACGGTTTTTCGCCCTCCTGCCATAGCAGCTGGTTGACGTAGAGCCCGTTGCAGTCCGGTCCGGCCAGCTGATAGTAGCTGCGGCCGTGGTCTTGCCAAGACTTCATGTCCTTGCTGTTGCGTTCCCAGAATATCTGCTCGATCTCGCGCGTGCCGGTGTACAGCACGTCGGTGTCTTCCAGCACCTTGTCGTTGAAGTAGTCTTCGGCTTCCAGGCCCAGCGCGCGGGCCTTGATGCGCATGTTGATGTCTTTGGACACCAGGATGACGGCGCGGCCCTGGTAGTGCTCCTTCAGCGCCATCACGATGCCGAGAATCTGGTTGTCGGCCTTGCCCATGGGCAGCGACGAGGGGAGAGTGCCGTTGATGGCCTGGGTCTGTAGGATCAGCTTGCCGCTGGCGGCGTCGCGGCTGGCATGCTTAAGGGGGATGCCTTCGGAAATGTCCAGTTCTTTGCCGCTGATGATGTCGTCGAGGAAGCGGCTGGCCTGGCGGGCGTTGCGCGCCACTTCGGACATGCCCTTCTTGTGGGTGTCCAGTTCTTCCAGCGTGATGATGGGGATGAACACATCGTGTTCTTCAAAGCGGTACAGACAGGTGGGGTCGTGCAACAGTACGTTGGTATCCAGTACGAACAGTTTGCACGCGGTGGTCTTTTTACGGCCGGCCATGATGTGGTCCCCTTGTTCATGTTCTGGCCCGGCCGGTCGGCCGGGCGGCTACGGCTTGCTACTTCAACGTCTTGACGTACGCCAGCACCTCCTCTGCGTGACCGGGCACTTTCACGCCGCGCCATTCGCGCGACACTTTGCCGGAGGCATCGATGACGAAAGTGCTGCGCTCGATGCCCCGCACCTGTTTGCCGTACATGTTTTTCATCTTGATGACGCCGAATAGGCCGCAGGCGGTTTCCTCGGCGTCGGACAGCAGCTCGAACGGCAGCTCCAGCTTGGCCTTGAAGTTGTGGTGGGACTTCAGGCTGTCGCGGGAGATGCCGACGATTTCGGCGCCCAGCGCGGCGAATTCCGGATGGAGGTCGCGGAAAGCCATGCTTTCATTGGTGCAGCCGGGCGTGTTGTCTTTGGGGTAGAAGTAGATCACCAGCGGCTTGCGGCTGGAGGAGAGCTGAAAATCGGCGCCGGCGGTGCCGGGCAGGGTGAAGTCGGGGCAGGGTGTGCCTGTCATGCATAACTCCTGGTAGTGTGCAGGGGTCCGCCTTGTTTTGAGCTTAGCGGATTATCCTTGCGGTTGTCACGTTATCCTTCGTCATGGATTTCTCCGGGCGCGGGCCGGCGCAAAAGCACCAGCAGCGAGCCGCCCGCGCCGCCGGTTTCCGCCTCGCAGAAAGCCAGCACGTCGGGGTGGTGCTGCAGCCAGCTGCGCACCAGTTTTTTCAGCACCGGCTCTCCCTGCGGCGAGCCGAATCCCTTGCCGTGGATCACTTTCACGCATTGGCCGCGGTGGCGGGCGCGGTGGATGAACAGCGCCAGCGCGTCCTGCGCCTGATGGCGGGTGTAGCCGTGCAGGTCCAGCTGGGCGCAAACCGGCCAGTTGCCCTGGCGCAGCCGTTTCAGCGTGGCGGACGGCATGCCGGGGCGGGCGTACTGCTGCAACTGGTGGGTGGGTTCGAACCAGCCTATCTGATGCTGCAGGATTTCCTGGCAGGCGGCCGCGTGCAGCACCGGGCCCTGGCTGGGCTTGCGCGGACGGGGACTGGGCTTGGGAGGCTGAGGGTGGTGGCGGTCGTCAGGCTTCAGCGGCTTGACCTTGCCGACCGACTGGCGGAAATCCGCCTCCTCGGGCACTGCAGGCTGCGGCAAGGCCGCCCGCGGCGGGGCGGCCTGGCGCAGCGTCTGGCGAAGGCCCTTCAGAGTGTCCTTGAAGGTCTTCATGATGCAGGGTTCCGGCGCTTACTTCAGGCTGTCGAGATAGCGCTCGGCGTCCAGGGCGGCCTGGCAGCCGGAGGCGGCGCTGGTCACTGCCTGGCGGTAGATGTGGTCTTGCACGTCGCCGGCGGCGAAAACGCCGTCAATGCTGGTCAGGGTGGCGTTGCCGTCGCGGCCGCCCTTGGTGATCAGGTAGCCGGTGGCGTCCATTTCCAGCTGGCCCTTGAAGATGTCGGTGTTGGGCTTGTGGCCGATGGCGATGAAGACGCCGGTCAACGCCAGGTTTTCGCTGGCGCCGTCGTTCAGCTTCACTCGCACGCCGGTCACGCCGGTGTTGTCGCCCAGCACTTCGTCCAGCGTGGCATTCAGCTTCAGGCTGATCTTGCCCTCGGAGACGCGGCTCATCAGCTTGTCGACCAGGATTTTCTCGGCGCGGAAGGTGTCGCGGCGGTGGATCAGGGTGACGTGCTTGGCGATGTTGGCCAGGTACAGCGCTTCTTCGACCGCGGTGTTGCCGCCGCCGACCACCGCCACGTCCTGGTTGCGGTAGAAGAAGCCGTCGCAAGTGGCGCAGGCGGACACGCCCTTGCCGGAGAAAGCTTCTTCGGACGGCAGGCCCAGGTATTGGGCGGAAGCGCCGGTGGCGATGATCAGCGCGTCGCAGGTGTATTCGCCTGCGTCGCCCACCAGGCGGATCGGCTTCTCGCTCAGGTGGGTGGTGTGGATGTGGTCGAACAGGATTTCAGTGCCGAAGCGCTCGGCGTGCTGCTGGAAGCGCTGCATCAGCTCCGGCCCCTGCACGCCTTCCGCGTCGGCGGGCCAGTTATCCACGTCGGTGGTGGTCATCAGCTGGCCGCCCTGGGCCATGCCGGTGATGATTACCGGCTTCAGGTTGGCGCGGGCGGCGTAGACCGCTGCGGTGTAGCCGGCCGGGCCGGAGCCAAGAATCAGCAGAGGGCTGTGACGGGGTGCGCTCATGTGTGTTTTCCTGTCGTCAAAAGGGGTGGATTGGCTGACATTCTAGCAGTTTTGTTGTGACAGCAGGCCTGCGGGCCGCTACACTGCAAGCAATGGCAGCATGTCAAACGTGGAGGTTGGGGTATGGATGGATTAAGTCAAGTGAGCGCGAATGTCAGCACCAATGCGCAGGCTCTGGTGCTGAAAAAGGCGATGCAGGCGCAATCGCAGGCGGCCATGACCCTGCTGCAGGGCGCGGAACAGTCCGCGCAGCAGATCCAGGCTTCCAATCCCGCCCATCTGGGACAAAATCTCGACGTGCGCGCCTGAGCCGGCGCAGCGTGCGAAAAAGCGACCTTCGGGTCGCTTTTTTATTGTCCCCGGTTTGATGGAGCACGGCATGCTGGCGGGTCTTTTCTTCGGGCGTGGCGCCGCGCCGCGGCTTTGGCCGTCACTGCCGGCTTGTGCGGCTCCTTGCTTGGGTTTGGGATTATTTTCAAATTAAACTGTAAAATCATCCAATCTTCAGGCTAATTATCAATTGGGCCTGGCAGGGCAATAATCGACTCCCAAGCAAACCAGCAACCAGGAGCCGATATGAACCGTCTTCCCAATCTGATAAGCGCCAGCCTGCTGGCGTTCGTTTCCTGCGCCGCGATGGCCGCCGATGCGTTGCCGCAACCGGCGCGGGTGTTTTCCGAACGCAACGGCGGAAATGCCGCCGCGGTGAAACTGGCGGCCTTGCGTTACGCCGCCTTCTGGAACACCGGCGATCCGCGCTACGCCGAGCTGGCGCTGGACCCGGACTTTCTCGACCGCACGCTGCCCGAGGGGCGGCGCCAGGGTACGGCCGGGCCGTTGCAGGCTTCGCAAACCTTCCGCGCCGCCGTGCCGGATCTGAAGGTGGAAGTCACCGATATGGTGCTGGCCGCCGACCGGGTGGCGCTGCGCCTGCATTTCACCGGCCATTTCAGCGGCAAGTTCGGCGATATCCAGGGCGCAGGCCAGGCGGTGGATTTCCAGGCTTTCGACCTCTACCGGGTGAAAAACGGCCGCATCGCCGAGAACTGGCATCTGGAAGACAACCTGACCCTGTTGAAGCAATTGGGAGCGCTGAAGCCATGAGCGCGGCCACGGATTTTCTGCGGCAAAAAACGGTGGCGGTTCTGGGCGGCACCTCCGGCATCGGGCGGGCTGTGGCGCAGGCCGCGGCTGACGCCGGCGCCCAGGTTTACGTGCTGGGCCGTTCCGTCGCCCAGCCCGGCCCCTGGCAGAGCCTGCGGGCCGACGTCACCGATCTGCACAGCCTGCGCAACGCCTTCGCCGGCATCGGCCGCATCGACCATCTGATTCTGACCGCCGGCGCGCGGGTCGGCTCGCCGAGGTTGGAGGACATGACGGGCGACGATCTGCGCCAGACCTTCGAGGTGAAGTTGTTCGGCAATCTTCTGGCGGCGCAGCAGGCCTTGCCTTACTTGGCCGCGGATGCCTCCATCACTTTCACGTCAGGCCTGCTGTCGCGCAAATACAGCGCCGGCGGCTTGCTCAAGAGCACGGTCAACGCGGCGCTGGAGGCGGCGGCCAGGAATCTGGCCAAGGAGCTGGCTCCGCGCCGGGTCAACGCGGTGAGTCCCGGCGTGGTGGACACCGAGCTGTGGGGCGAGCCCGGCGCGGAAGGGCGCGGGGCGGCGATGGCGCGGATCGCGTCCGGGCTGCCGCTGGGCAGGGTGGGCAGGCCGCAGGATTTGGCCCAAGCTTATCTGTTCGCGATGGGCAATGCCTTCCTCACCGGCGCGGTGCTGGATGTGGATGGCGGCGGTTTGCTGTAGCCGGAGGACGCGATGAAGAGAACGCTAGCAATCAACCGCCGCCAGTTTCTGGCCAGCGCCACGGCCGGAGGCGCGAGCCTGGCCATGGGGCAAGGGCAGGCCTGGGCGGCAAAGGGAAGGACAGGAAAAATGACGCAAAACAAGCATGAGCAAACCGGATTCTGGCCGGGAGACACCCGGTTGGTGATTTCCATCTCCATGCAGTTCGAGGCCGGCGCGCAGCCGGAGCGCGGTGCCGGCGGGCCGTTTCCGCCGCTGGATCCGAAGTATCCGGATCTGCCGATGCAGACCTGGTACGACTATGGCGTGAAGGAGGGCATCCCGCGCATGCTGGACCTGTGGGACCGCACCGGCGTCAAGATCACCTCGCACATGGTGGGCCAGGCGGTGGACCGCAATCCGCGGCTGGCGCGCGAGATCGTCGAGCGCGGCCATGAAGCGGCCGGCCACGGCCAGACCTGGGAGCCGCAGTATTCGATGACGCCGGAGCAGGAGCGGGCTGGCTACCAGGCCAGCATCGCCAGCATCGAGCGCGCCACCGGCACGCGGCCGATCGGCTTCAACGCCTTCTGGCTGCGCGGCACGCCCAACACGCTGGGCATCCTGCAAGAGCTGGGCTTCGTCTACCACATCGACGATATCAGCCGCGACGAGCCGTTCACGGTGCCGGTGAACGGCAAGCCGTTCATGGTGGTGCCGTACACGCTGCGCAACAATGATATCGTCCGTTACGACTCGCCGGCATTGACCGCGGATGCCTATCTGGCTGACCTGAAGGCCGAGTTCGACCTGCTGTACCAGGAGGCCGGCCATCGCCGCAGGATGATGTCGATCAGCACCCACGACCGCATCTCCGGCACGCCGGCGCGGGTGAGGGCGCTGGAGACCTTCATCCGCTACGCGCAGGGCCATCCCGGCGTGCGCTTCATGCGCAAGGACGAGATCGCGCGCTTCGCGCTCACTGCGCCCGGTGTGCCGACGTCTTGACCAAGTGGGTTTTCTTCTTGGCGCCGTTCTTCGCGACGGCAGTCTTGGGGCCGGCGGCTTTCCGCGCGGCCTTTTTCGCGCGCGGCTTGGCCGGAGCCGCCTGGGCGATCGCCGCCTTGCCGCGGGCGGCCTTGCCTTTGGCCAACGTGGGTTTGGGCATTGGCGCGGCAACCGGCTTGTAGCCGCTCAGTTCGGCCACCAGCTTGTTCACGCCGTTGCTCAGATGCTGGTAGTGGGTGCCGCCGCTGCGGGTGAGGCCCACCCATACCGCGACGTCGTTGCGCGGCGCTAGCGCCGCGTAGCCCAGGAAGCCGCCGCCGCCCGCCGTTTTCTGGATGATTTCCGGCGAGTTGGGGCTGGGCTCCATCCGTATCCACGCCAGGCCCAGCTGGTCCGCCTGGCCGGCCACGTCCATGCCGCGCAGGCTGCTCAGGTCGGCGCGCTGCAAATGCATGCGCAGCGTCTGGTCGCGCAACTGGCGGCGGGCCTCGTTCTGCGGGTGGAGCAGCTCCTGCAGCCAGCGCTGCATGTCGCGGGGAGTGGAATAAATCCCGCCGCTGCCTATCGCCGCCGTGGTGTCCACGCAGGGGCTGGCGCCGTAGCCTTCCATCAGCCGCGCGCACTGGGCGGGACTGGGGCTGAAGGTGGTGTCCTTCATGCCCAGCGGGACAGTGATTTTTTCCCGGAACAGGACCGGATAGGGCTTGCCGGAGGCGCGGGACAGCGCGTCGGCCAGCAGGTCGAAGCCGAGGTTGGAATACTGGGCGCGCTGTCCGGGCGCAAGCTTGTTCTTGGTGCCGGACAGCCAGCTCCAGCGTTGCTGGACATTGGGCCAGACGAAAACCGGCGTGTCCTTGGGCTTTTCGCCCGGCATTTCGCGCGGCACGCCGCTGGTGTGGGTGGCGAGGTTGAGCAGGGTGATCGATTGTCCCGCCGACGGCAGCGCCACGCCGGCCGGCGCGTATTTCTGCAGCGGGTCGTCCAGCTTCACTTTTCTGTCCAGGGTCAGCGCGCTCAACACTTCGCCGGTCATGGCCTTGCTGATGCTGGCGATGCGGAGCAGCGAATCGGCGTCCGGCGTCTGCCGGCTGCCGGACCGGGTCTCGCCGTAGAAGCGCATCTGGGTTTGATTCTTGTCGATGACCACCATGGTCATGCCGATGGCCCTGCTGTTCTTGAAAATCTGCTGGCCGTAACGGTCTATCGGTGATTCGGCCGGTTGCGCGGCGGCCTGGGCCAGGGTGGAAAGCAGGGGCAGGCCGAGGCTTAGCAGAGGGAAAATTCTCATTGTTGTTCCGTGTTGCTGTTGGGCGCGGACGGCGCCGATGAATCTTTGCGCTGCATTGTATTGCCGGTTTGGCCCGAACGGTACGGAAAGATTGCTAATACCTGCTAACCGGAGGTTGCAGAGCGATTTTTCGGCGTCAAAAACGCAAGATCGCCAAAGACTGCGCCGCGAGATACAAACCCAGGCCGAACGCCGCGTGCGCGGACAGGCTGCGAAGCCTGGCGGCCTTGGGGTTGGGCGTGTTGCGGGCTGCGATGCCGGCCCCCATTCCCGGTTGCAGAATCAGGAAGGGCGCGGCCACGCTTAGCAGGCCGAAAGCCAGCGCCGGGAGCAGCGTGGGCCGGGCAAGCCAAGCCGGACCGCACAGCGCCAGCAGCAAGTAGGCGAACAGCATGCCGATCAAATAGTGCGCAGCCCAGCCCAGCGCTTTTTCGCCGGGGATGGGGGCGGAGCGGCCGATGCCGTCATGGCGGAAATGGCCGCGCGGCAGGTGGCCCAGCCAGCGGCCGACCATCGCGTAATCCAGCGATGGAATGCCGAAGGCGCGTTTCAGCAACAGCGCCCACGCATCCATGATCAGGGTCGCCCCTATGCCCAGCGCCACCGCGTAGGGCAGCAGCGATTGCCATGCCTTGTCCATTGGGAATGCCTTTCTTGTCTCGATTCGCAGGTGAGTCTAAGTTTTGATAAACTATCATTCAATTTATTGGTTGAATGATGATGCGATGGAGGCGGAGATGTCAATGGGCTTGGATGTGTCGAGGCATGGCGCGCTGGATGAATTCGCCGAGCTGGCGCGTACGCTGGGCAGCCCGCATCGCTTGCTGCTGCTTGAGCTGGCGGCGCAGGGGGAGTGGAGCGTGGAAGCTTTGGCCGAGCAGGCGGGCTTGAGCGTGGCCAACGCCTCGCAGCATCTGCAGCAACTCAAGCGCGCCGGCTTCGTGCTGTCGCGCCGGGATGGCAAGCATGTGCGCTATCGGCTGGGCGAGGGGCCGGTGATCCCATTGCTGGCGGCGCTGCGTCAATGCGTGGAGCACCGGCGGGGGGAATTGGGACGGCTGGCCGCAGGCCTGGCCGGCGGCGCGGAGGGCATGTCACGCGAGGCCTTGTTGGCGCGATTGCGCGATGGCGACGTGTTGCTGCTGGATGTGCGCCCGCGAGAAGAGTATCTCCAGGGGCATCTGCCCGGCGCCATGAGCTTGCCGCTGGAGCAGCTGGAGCGCCGGTTGGCCGAGCTTCCGCCGGCGCTGGAGATCGTTGCCTACTGCCGCGGGCCGTATTGCGCGCTGTCGGCGCAGGCAGTGGCGATGCTGCGGGCTGCTGGGCGGCCGGCGCGACGGCTGATGGACGGTTATCCGGACTGGAAGGCCGCGGGCTTGGCCGTGGAGCGCGATTAGGCTCGCTCGGCGGCCCTGGGGCCGGATGGGATTGCTATGGCTCGCAACCCATCAGCCTTGGGGCCGCGTTCGGCGATATCGGCTAGATTGCGCGTCCCGAGATTGCACCCCAGCACGCTGGCCTGACATTCACGAGCGCTTGCGGCGCGACGGCCTCATGCCCGTAACTTGGCCTTATCGTGAGAATTCCGCCAACAGGAAGTCGACCAGTCGCCGTATCCGCGCCGGCTGCAGGCGATGGCCGGGGTAGAGCAGATGCAGCGGCGCGGGCTCGGTGAAGTAGTCGTCCAGCACTGTCGCCAGCCGGCCGGCGGCGAGATCGGCGGCGATGTCCAGCTGCGACTTATAGGCGAAGCCGAGGCCCTGCACCGCCCAGCGGCGCAGCACCTCGCCGTCGTTGCTCTGGCGCGCGCGTTCCAGGCGCAGCGTTCTGGCCTCCCCCATGTCTCGATAGCGCCATTCGTTCATCGGCCCGTGGCCGGTCATCAGCGTCAGGGTGGGAAGCGCGGCCAGATCTTGCGGGTGGCTGGGCATGCCCAGCCTTTCCAGCAGCGCCGGCGCGGCGCAGACCACGCGCCGGCTCGCGGCCAGCTGCCGCGCCACCAGGCTGCTGTCCGCGGGCTGGCCATAGCGGATGGCGAGGTCGATGTCGTCGCCGATCAGGTCGGCCGGCGTGTCGCTGAGCGACAGCGAGAAATGCACGGCGGGGTGTTCGGCGCCGAAGCGGTCCAGGCAGCCCAGCAACTGGTTGCGGCCCAGGTCGGACGGCGCGGACAGGCGGATCACGCCGCTCAGCTCCCGCTGTTCCTGCTGCAGCCGGTGCTCGCCTTCCTCCAGCAGCTCCAGCGCCTGCCGGCAGTACGTTAGATAGGTTTCGCCGGCTTCGGTCAGCCGCAGCCGGCGGGTGGTGCGCTGGAACAGGCGGGCGCCCAGCGCGGCTTCCATGCGCTGGATGCAGGCGCTGGCGGCCGCGGGGGACAGGCCGTGCTTGCGGCCGGCGGCGGAGAAACTGCCAAGCAGGGAGGCGTCCTGAAACAGGCGCAGGTCGGCCAGGCGGTCGAACGGCATCGATCTTTCCTTGCAAAAACGAAACAGGCCATGCCGCGGGGCATGGCCTGTCGACGGGTGTCGCCGCAGTTTACAGCGTTTCGGTGTTGGCCAGCAGCCAGTCGCGCGCCGCGCCGTCCACCAGCGGCAGCAGCCGCGCGCGCACTTCGGCGTGGTAGCCGTTCAGCCAGGCGATCTCCGGCCGGGTCAGCAGCGAGTGGTCGATGCAGCGGCGGTCGATCGGGCACAGCGTCAGCGTCTCGAACTTCAGGAAGTCGCCGAACTGGTTTTGCTCCGACGCCACGTTCAGCACCAGGTTTTCGATGCGCACGCCCCATTGGCCGGCGCGGTACACGCCCGGTTCGATCGAGGTGATCATGCCCTCCTGCATCGCCATGTGCGGTTCCGGCACTGCGCGCGAGATGCTCTGCGGGCCCTCGTGCACGTTGAGGAAATAGCCTACGCCGTGGCCGGTGCCGTGGCCGAAGTCGATGTCGTGCTGCCACAGCGGCGCGCGCGCCAGCGCGTCCAGCATCGGCGACAGCGTGCCGCGCGGGAAGTGGGCCATCGACAGCGCCAGCGTGCCTTTCAGCACCAGGGTGAAGTCGCGCTTCTGCTCGGCGGAAGGGCTGCCGACAGCCAGCACGCGGGTGATGTCGGTGGTGCCGCCCAGGTATTGGCCGCCGGAGTCGATCAGCAGCAGGCCATCGCCCTTGATCTCGCTGTGCGCTTCCGGGGTGGCGTGATAATGCGGCAGCGCGCCGTTGGCGTTGAAGCCGGCGATGGTGCCGAAGCTGGGCGAGACGAAGCCCGGGCGGCGCGCGCGGGCGGCGGTGATTTCTTCGTCTATGGTCAGCTCGGTGATGCGGGCCTGGTTGACGTTGGCTTCGAACCAGGCGAAGAACTCGGCCAGCGCCGCGCCGTCCTGCTCCATCGCGCGGCGCACGTGCTCGGCTTCGGCCGCGCTCTTGCGCGATTTCATCAGCGTGCTGGGGTTGATCGCCTCGATCACCTTGACGCCGTCCGCCACCGCCTGGCGCAGGCCCAGCGTGACGCGGCGCGGGTCGATCAGCAGCGCGCCGTCGGGCAACGCGGACAGAGCGGGCTTGGCTTCGGCGTAATCGCTCACCCGGACGCCATCGGCTGCCAACTGGGCGGCGAGGGCGGCGTCTATCTTGCCCGGCGCGACGAACAGCGTGGCCGAACCGGCCTCGACCAGCGCGTGGGCGATGAATACCGGGTTGTAGCTGACGTCGGCGCCGCGCAGATTGAACAGCCAGGCGATGTCGTCCAGCGTGGAGATGAAGTGGCGCTCGGCGCCGGCCGCGCGCATCGCTTCGCGCACGCGGGCCAGTTTGGCGGCGCGGCTTTCCGGCGCGTAGGCGCCGTCATGCTGGTAGACGGCGGCGGCGGGCAGCGCCGGGCGGCCGGGGTAGATCGCGTCGATCAGGTCGATGTCGGTGCGCAGGGCGACGCCGCGCGGCTCCAGCGCGGCTTGCAGCGCCTTGGCCGCGGCTAGGCCCAGCACATCGCCGTCCACCGCCAGCGTCTGGCCAGGCTTCAGCGTGTCCGCCAGCCATTGCAGGTGCAAGCTGCTGGCGGCGGTGTCGATTTTCATCAACTCAACGCCGGTGCCGGCCAGTTCCTGCTCGGCCTGGACCCAGTAGCGGCCGTCGGCCCAGACGCCGGCGAAGTCGGCGCTGACGATCAGCGTGCCCATCGATCCGGTGAAGCCGGACAGCCATTGGCGCGCCTGCCAGCGCTTGGGCAGGTATTCGGAAATATGCGGGTCGGACGAGGGCACCAGACAGGCGTCGACGCCGGCGTTCTTCATCGCGGCGCGCAGCGAGGCGATGCGTTGCGGAATGGTGTCCAATTGCGGGGTTGCTACAGTGTTCATGCCGGCTCCGGGAGGGGGGTTGCATGCATTCTGTAAGCAAAGGAATCGCCGCGCAAGTGGATGAGCGCGGCTCATGGCTGGCATGCTCATCCGCCGGCGCGGCGGCTATGGAGCCGAGCGTGGCTCAGCGGTGCTTGACGCGGCGGTGGCCAGGGCGGCCTGCTACGTTGCAAAGCTGGACGAGCGTGGACAGAAAATGCTTCATCATGGATTCCTTTGTCGTTTTGTCGCCGTCCTTGGCTCAGTGCGAGCTTTGTTTGGCGTGAATTTGAATGATAATGGCATTTATTGATTTGGCAAGATATTTGATGCAAGGCAAGATGTTGCGCGCATTTTTGTTGCGTTTCTAACATCCCTGGCGATTCTTACTATACTGAGGCCGGTGTCGGTCATGCCGACGCTCGACTAAATCAGGAGCGAATCATGAGCAAATCCAGACACACCAGCAAAGAGTCGAAGAAACAGCCGTTGATGACGCCAAAGGAGAAACGGGCCGCCAAGCATCAGAAGAAGCATGCGCCGGAAGCCCCCGTCATCGTTCCTCACTAGCCGGCCGCGCTTGAGCTGCGCCATCGCCGAACCCGACCGCCCGGCATGGGCGGATATTTCCGGCCGCTTGGCCGGACAAGAGGACAAGCCTCCCGAGCATGGCGCTGCGGGAGGTTTTTCATTGGGCCTTCAGTCTTGCGCCAGCCCGATCTTTAGGGCCGCGTAATCGTAGCTGGTGATTTCGTAGCCGTTGCCGTCCGGATCGAGGAAATACATCGACCAAGAAAGCTCGTGGTCCACGGCTTCCGGCTGCGTGCCCAGCTCTCTCCGCAGATGGGCGCGCCATTGTAGGAAGCCGTCGGCATCCACGCCCAGCGCGATCACAGCCCCAGGAACGACTTCGGGCCGTTCGAACAGCGCCAGCTTGAGCGTGCCGGCCGCATTGGCGACGGTCAACGGGCCGCGGCCGGGGCTCCAGGATTCCAGCTCGGGCACGCGGATGAGGCCAAACACGCGGCGGTACCAGGCTTCGGCGGCGGCGCGGTCGCGCGCGTAGACGTGGATGTGGTCTATGCCATGGATGTCGGGTGTCATGTCTGTTGCTCCTTTTTGAGCGCGGCGGCGATCTTGTCGGCCCAAGCCTGGCGGCACCAGTTGGCGCTGCTGGCGTCGGCGAAGGCCTTGAACTGCGCGGCGGGCCCGCCCATGAAGGTGGGACTGCCGAAGATGATGGCGCTGGCGTCCTGCAGCTCGTCGGCGAAGGCCTGGATCGGGTAGCGGCCGTGCTGGATATGTTGCGGCAGTATGCGCAGCAGGCGGGCGTGGCCATATTCGGCCGCGCCTTTCTGGATGGCTTCGGCCAGCCGGTGGGTGCTGTCGCCGCTGGAATAATAGACGATCTGGATATGGCTCATGTCGTTCGCGTAATGAATGATTGCCATGCTAGTATCAAAGTTAAAGTTAACTTTAAGTCAATGCGAATATGGAAGATAGCGCCATCACCATCGGCCGATTGGCCAAGCGCACCGGCGTGGCGGCCAGCGCCTTGCGGTTTTACGAGGCGAGAGGGCTGATCCACAGCGTGGGCGAGGCGGGCAAGACCCGGCGCTATCGCCGCGATGCGATACGTCGGGTGTCGTTCATCCGCGTAGCTCAGGCGATGGGCATGAGCCTGCAGGACATCGGCGCGGCGCTGGCCGAGCTGCCGTCGCAGCGCACGCCGACGGCCGACGACTGGGCCAAGATCTCGCAGGCCTGGCGCCCGTTGCTGCAGGCGCGGATAGACGCGCTATGCCGGCTGCGGGACCAGCTGGACAGCTGCATAGGCTGCGGCTGCCTGTCTCTGGAGCGCTGCAAGCTGTACAACCCGGACGACGAGGCGGGGGAGAAGGGAAGCGGGCCGCGCTTTTTGCTGGATAAGAAAGCGTGAGCCGCGCCGCCGCGTCGGCTGGGGCTACAGCGCTTTGCGCAGGAAAATCCGGCTGGTTCCAGGCGGATCGCAGGGGATTTCCCCGAAAACCTGCCAGCCGTGTTTTTGGTAAAAGCCCGGAGCCTGGAAACTGATGGTGTACAGCACGGCATGGCGGCAGCCGCGCCGGCGTCCTTCATCCTCGAAGGCCGTCAGTATTTGGCTGCCCACGCCGCGGCCGCGCAGCGACTCGGGCAAATGGAACAGGTCCAGAAACAGCAGACCGAGCGAGCTGCGGCCGTAGGCGCCGCCGAAAACCTCTCCACTGAAGGGGTCGCGCGCCAGCACCGCCAGCGTCTGGCGGTCGGCATAGCCGGCGATGTCGTCGTTATAGCGGTTCAGCCCGTTCTCGATGATGTCGGCCTCGTTGGGCGGAATATGGTTCTGGATGACGATTTCAGGCGTGCTCATGGTTTGGATTATGGTTATGATTTTGACATTTTAGATTGGCGCGCTGCCGCGCAGCAATCAGCAAGGGAGTTTTGCATTGGATTGGGATGCTTTCCGTTGTTTCGGCCGGGGGCCGGAAAGCGGCAATCTGGCGCTAGTGTGTCATGGCCCGGAAGCCGAGCGCTTGAGCGCCGCCCAACGGCAGGAGATAGCGCGCGGCCTGCATGCGCCGGCTTGCGTGTTCATCGATCCGGGCGTGGAGCCGGACGAGGCCGCGGCCTTGGATTATTACTATCCCCATGCACGCAGCGCGCTGTGTCTGCATGCCTCGCTGGCCGCCGCCGCGTGGCTGCGGCGGCGCGATGGCAAGCTGCCCGCCGCGGTGCGCACCGCCAATGGCCAGCGCTTGCTGCTTGATGAAGAGGGCGATGCCATCCTGTTTCGCCTGCGGGAGCAAGCCGTGGCGGCCGATGCCCCATCGACGGCATGGCTGGCGGAGGCGCTGGGGTGTCCGCCCACGTCCATGGTTTCAGCTCCGGCGCTGGTTTCGGCCGGCAGCGCCAAGCTGCTGGTTGAGTTGGACAATGCCGAAAGCTTGCGGCGGTTGACGCCTGACCTGGCCCGCATCGTTGCCTGGGGCAGGGAGGCCGGCGTCAATGGCTGCTATGCCTATGCCCGACTGGATGGCGCCGTGTATCAAGGCCGCAATTTCAATCACCTTGATCCTGCGCTGGAGGACGCCGCCACCGGCGTGGCCGCCGCGGCGCTGAGTTTGCATTTGCGTCGGGCGCTGGTGTTGAGGCAGGGCGATTGGCATGGCAATCCTTGCGAACTAAGGGCGCGGTTCGGCGGCGAGTGGGTGGAGGTGGGCGGCCGCTGCCGCGCGCTTGAGGGCTGGGCCGCATGATTTCGACAGTATTTTTCGATTTCGACGGGGTGTTGACTACCGATAAATACGGTTCCGACACCACCAACCGTTATCTGGGTAACGCGACCGGATTGGGATTCGAGCGCGTGGATCGAGTGATGGAGTGCTACAACGGCGAGCTGCTGCTTGGACGGCTCAGCCATCGCGACATCTGGCCCAATCTATGCCGCGAGCTGGAGGCGGATATCGATTTCGCTTTGCTGGATGAGGCCTTCCGCAGCACGCCAATGAATGAGGGCGTGCTGGCGTTGGCGTGGCGGCTGCGAGGTAGTTTCCGATTGGGCATCATTACCGACAACAAACAGGACAGGATGGACTGTTTGCGCGCTTTGCACGGACTGGATGGGTTGTTCGATCCCATCGTGGTATCCGCGGCGATCGGCGCGGACAAGTCGGATGGGGAAATCTTTCGGCACGCATTGGCATTGTGCGGTTTGCGGGCAGAGCAGTGCCTGTTCATCGACAACAGCCGTCGCAATTTGGAAACCGCGGGCCGGATGGGCATGGCGACAATCTTCCACGACGATGAGATCAATGATGTAGAGCGCTTGAGTCTGGCGTTGCGGCAGAGTTTGGACGCAGCTTTTACGGCTTGAGGCGTACTGGCGTTGGTTAAGGGTGGTGAATTTCCTGATTGCATATTTGCATCTTAAGATATATCGTAAGATGCAAATGCGCCGTTCGCGCGCAGAGCAGCGGGCAGCATCCGCAAGGGAGAATAAGCATGCAACAGGCGGTAACAGTGACGGGCTATCACGCCCATGTGTATTTCGACGAAAACAGAAAGGCGCGCGCCAGTTGGCTCAGGGAGGCGGTGCAGCAGCGTTTCGATGTCAGCGTGGGGCGGTGGCGCGACCAGGCGTACGGGCCGCATCCCTGCGGGGCGTACCAGCTGGCGTTCGACGCCGCGCAGTTCGGCGAACTGGTGCCGTGGCTGATGTTGAACCGGGGCGAACTGGATATTCTGGTGCATCCGCTCAGCGGCGACGATGTCGAGGACCACAGCGATTTCGCGATGTGGCTGGGACAGCCGCTGGACTTGGACATCGCCTATCTGCGCGAACGAGGGCAGCGCAGAGAGGGAGGCGGAAACTGAGGGAATAAAAAAACCGCCGGCGAAGATCCGGCGGTTTTGATTTGACGGCGGGAGGCGCTTACGGGCGCTCAACCGCCAGCGCCACGCCCATGCCGCCGCCGATGCACAGCGTGGCCAGGCCCTTCTTGGCGCCGCGGCGCTGCATTTCGTGCAGCAGCGTCACCAGCACCCGGCAGCCGGACGCGCCGATCGGGTGGCCCAGCGCGATCGCGCCGCCGTTGACGTTGACCTTGTCCGAGCCCCAGCCCAGCTCCTTGGCCACGCCCAGCGCCTGGGCGGCGAAGGCCTCGTTGGCTTCCACCAGATCCAGGTCTTCCACTTTCCATGCGGCTTTGGAGAGCGCCTTGCGGGTGGCGGACACCGGGCCGATGCCCATGATTTCCGGTTCGCAGCCGGTCAGCGCGTAGCCCCTGATGATGGCCAGTGGTTTCAGGCCCAGCTGATCGGCCTTCTGGGTGGACATCAGCAGCACGGCGGCGGCGCCGTCGTTGATGCCGGAGGCGTTGCCGGCGGTGACGGTGCCATCCTTCTTGAAGGCCGCGCGCAGCTTGGCCAAACCTTCCGCGCTGGCGTCATGCTTGATGAACTCGTCGGCGTCGAAGGCCAGCGGGTCGCCCTTGCGCTGCGGCACCAGCACCGGGACGATCTCGTCCTTGAACTTGCCGGTTTTCTGGGCGGCGGCGGCGCGCTGCTGCGATTGCAGCGAGAAGGCGTCCTGCTCTTCGCGGCCGATGCCGTATTTGGCGGCCACGTTCTCGGCGGTGATGCCCATGTGGTAGGCGTTGTAGGCGTCGGTCAGGCCGTCGTTGACCATGGTGTCCACCAGTTGGGCGTTGCCCATGCGGAAGCCGTCGCGCGAGCCCGGCAGAATGTGCGGGGACAGCGACATGCTTTCCTGGCCGCCGGCGATGACGATGTCGGCATCGCCGGCCAGGATGGCCTGGGCCGCCAGATGCACGGCGCGCAGGCCGGAGCCGCACACCACGTTCAGCGTGGTGGCGGGGGTGGTGACCGGCAGGCCGGCCTTGATCAGCGCCTGGCGGGCCGGGTTCTGGCCGCTGCCGGCGGTGAGCACTTGGCCCAGGATCACTTCGCTGACGTCTTCCGGCTTGACGCCGGTTTTTTCCAGCAGCGCCTTGATCACGGTGGCGCCCAGCTCCGGCGCCGGGATTTTGGCCAATCCGCCGCCGAAGCTGCCGATTGCGGTGCGTTGCGCGGCTACGATCGCTACTTCCATGTCTTTCTCCTTTTGCTTGCGGCCCGCGCGAACGCGGGCCATGCGGCCCTGGAGGGCGTTTGAATAGGGTTATTGCAGACTGGCGGCGACGGCGGGCATGGCCTTGGCCAGCACGTATTCGCCCGGAGCCGGCAGCAGCGGCGGAAGCTCCTTGCTGCCCAGGCTCTTGGGCGCGGCCACTTGCTTGCCGGATTGCGGCGCCAGCCAGGCGTCCCAGTCCTTCCACCAGCTGCCGGGGCGGCTCTCGGCGCCTTCCAGCCATTCTTCGGCGTGCAGCGGCAGCTTGTCGTTGGCCCAGTAGTTGCGCTTGTCCTTCGTCACCGGGTTGATCGAGCCTGCGATGTGGCCGGACGCGCCGAGCACGAAGCGGCGGCTGGGCGCGCCGCCCAGGTATTTCAGGCCGGAGAAGGCGGAGTTCCACAGCACGATATGGTCGTCGCGCGCGGCGAACATATAGACCGGCACGTCGATCTTGGAGATGTCGATCGGCACGCCGCACAGCGTGATCGCGCCCGGGCTCACCAGCGCGTTGTTCATGTAGAACTGGCGCAGCAGGAAGGTGTGCATCGGCAGCGGCAGGTCCACTGCGTCGTTGTTCCAGAACAAGAGGTCGAACGGCGCCGGGGTCTTGCCCAGCAGATAGTTGTTGACCACGTAGTTCCATACCAGATCGTTGGCGCGCAGGCTGGCGAAGGTGCGGCCGATCTCCTTGCCGCTGATGATGCCGCCGGCGGCCATTTTGGCTTCGCGGGCGGCGATCACGTTTTCGTCGATGAAGAAGGAGATCTCGCCCGGCTCGGCGTGGTCGATCAGCGAGGTCATGAAGGTGGCGGAGTCGAAGTATTTCAGCCCCTTGGCCTGGGCCACGCACAGCGCGGTGGTGAGGATGACCCCGCCCACACAGAAGCCGAGCACGTTCATCGTCGGCTGTTTGGTGATCTTCTGCACCGCCTCCGCCGCCTCGAACACGCCTTTCTCGATATAGGTTTCCCAGGTGAAGTGCCGCATCTCGGACACGGCCGAGCGCCAGCTGATCAGGAACACGCGGTAACCCTGGGCGACGAAGTGGCGCACCATCGAGTTGTCCGGCTGCAGGTCCATCAGGTAGTACTTGTTGATGCACGGCGGGATGAACAGCAACGGTTTTTCGTACACCTTGTCGGTGGTGGGGGTGTACTGGATCAGTTCGATCAGCTCGTTGCGGAACACCACCTGGCCGGGCGTGATCACCAGGTTCTTGCCGATCTCGAACTTGCTCTCATCCGACATCGAGATGTGGCCCTTCTGGATGTCGTCCAGCATGTTCTTCATGCCTTCGACCAGGCTTTCGCCCTTGGTCTCGAGTGCGCGTTTGACCACGTCCGGGTTGGTCAGCATGAAGTTGCTGGGCGACATCGCGTCCAGATACTGGCGGGTGGCGAAGGCCAGCTTGTCCTTGGCGTCCTCGTCGAGCTGGGTCTTGTCCACCAGCTCCATCATCCATTTGGAGGTTTGCAGATAGCTCTGTTTGAGGAAGTTGTAGAACGGGTGCTCGTTCCACTCCGGCGACGCGAAGCGGCGGTCGGCGGGCTTGGCGCCCGGCTCGGCCGGAGCTTGCTGGCCGGCAGTCTGGCCGAGGAACTGCGACCACAGGTTGATCTGCTGCTGGTATAGCGAGGACTGCAGGGCGAACAGCTGATTGGTCTGGCTCATCAGCTGGGACCAGGCGCCGGAGAACGGATGGGTTTCGGCGTCGGGGGCGCAGGCCGGCGACAGTGAATTGACGAACTGCTGCATCCATTGCTGGTTGGCCTCGGAGAGGCTGGTGAAGAAACCTTCCAGCGCGGCGGTACTATTCTGGGACAAGATGAATCTCCTGAAACGTGCAAATCGTTGTCGAAGCCTGTCTGAATGTCTGGACTGCATGGTCAAGCGGATGTCCCTGCGACTTTAACAGGGTTGCATGACATTTTCACGCCGTCTGGCGGCGAAATCCGCCATAAGGCGGGCATGGGCCGCAGTTTGTTGCTGCAATGCACAAACCGTTATAAAACACAAGGCGTTTCGTGGTATGGGTTTGACATCGCTTGTGGGATAATCGACTTCGAAATTCAGGGGGAATTGCAATGACGAGTGTAAAACTTGGCTTACATGCCATCCGCGTCGGCAATATTTTCTGCATCGGCCGCAATTACGCCGCGCACGCTGCCGAGCTGGGCAACAAGGTGGAAGACGAGCCGCTGGTGTTTTTGAAGCCGACCTCGGCGTTGCTGGACGAGTCCTCGCCCATTCGCCTGCCGGCCTATTCCGATGATGTCCATCACGAGTGCGAGTTGGTGGCGCTGATAGGCAAGGGCGGGAGCGATATTCCGCCGGACGCGGCGCTGAGCCATGTGGCGGGCTACGGCATCGGCCTGGATCTGACCGCGCGCGACGCGCAGGCGGAAGCCAAGCGCAAAGGCCATCCGTGGACCAAGGCCAAGGGTTTCCGCGGCGCGGCCTGCGTGTCCACGCTGGTGCCGGCCGCCCGGGTGGCGGATCCGCAGCAGTTGAAGTTCGAATTGCGGGTCAATGGCCAGCTGCGCCAGAGCGGCGACGCCGGCCTGATGCTGTTCACGCTGGCCGAGCAGATCAGTTATCTGTCCAGGCTTTACGGCCTGTCCGACGGCGACCTGATCTTCACCGGCACGCCGGAAGGCGTGGCGCGCATCGTGTCCGGAGATCAATTGGACCTCAGCCTGCACGGGCAGGTGTCGGCGCATTGGAAGGTGGAATGATGGCAAGGCAGGAAGAGCGGGACGACGACAAGATTCGTCTCGACAAGTGGTTGTGGGCGGCGCGTTTCTTCAAGACGCGCCAGCTGGCGCATGAGGCGCTGGAGCTGGGCCGGGTGCTGGTCAACGGCGACCGGGTCAAGGCCTCGCGCGTGGTGAAGGAGGGCGACAGGCTGCTCTTGCGCCTGAATCAGCTGGAGTACAACGTGGAGGTGCTGCAGCTCTCCACCCAGCGCCGCCCGGCCAAGGAGGCGGTGCTGATGTACCGCGAGGACGAGGCGTCGATCGCCGCCCGCGAGGAGCGGTCGCTGTTGCTGAAGGCCGAGCACGCCAGCTTCCCGCATGGCGACGGCCGGCCCACCAAGAAGGCCCGCCGCGAGATATCCCGCTTCAAATCGTCGTTTTAGCCGCCATCGGGGCGTCGGTCCGGCCCGGCGCCGGATGGAGCCCGGCATCGAACCTTCAGAAAGATGACAATGCAGTCGTTGTGGCCGTTCGCTTCGTTCTATTTCACCTACTTCACCTTCCAGGGCATGTTCAGTCCGTTCTGGGGCCTGTATCTGCAGTCTCTGTCGTTCAGCGCCTGGCAGATATCGGTGCTGATGGCGCTGTCGACGCTGGCGCGGATCGTCGCGCCGGGCTTCTGGGGCTGGCTGGCAGACCGAAGCGGCCGTCGGCGCAACATCATCGTCACTACCTCCGTTCTGTCGGCCGCCAGTTTCTGCCTGGTGGGGCTGCACGACGGCTTCTGGTGGATCTTCGTCAGCCTGGCGGTATCGCATTTCTTCTGGGCCGCCGCGCTGCCCTTGGTCGAGGCCAGCACCGCCTACCTGACGCGCGACAATCCCGGCCGCTACAGCCGGGTGCGGGTATGGGGGTCGATAGGCTTCGTCTGCCTGGCGATGAGCGGCGGCTACCTGCTGGACTGGCTGGGCATCGCGGCGACGCCGTGGATTGTCTCCGCGCTGCTGGCCGGCGTGGCGCTGGCCGCGTTCAAGGTGCCGGAGGTGGTGCCGCAGGGCAAGCCCAAGCCGGCGGGGCCGATCTGGGACACGTTGAAGAAACCGGCGGTGATGGCGCTGTTCGCCTGCTGTTTCCTGCAGGCCTTCGCCCATGGGCCTTACTACACCTTCTATTCGCTGGGCCTGAAGGCCTTCGGCTACGACAAGGCGGCAGTCGGCGTGCTGTGGGCGCTGGGGGTGGTGTTCGAGGTGGGCGTTTTCATGCTGATGCCGCGCATCATGCGCCGCTTCGGGCTGGAGGCCTTGATGCTGGCGTCGCTATCGGCGGCGGTGCTGCGTTTCGGCCTGATCGCCACCTGCCTGGCCTCGCCGGGGGTGGCCGCCTTCGCCCAGGCCTTGCACGCGCTGACCTACGCCTTGCACCACGCGTCGGCCATCGGCCTGATCAACCGCATGTTCGCCGAGCAGCACCACGGCCGCGCGCAAGGCTTGTACATCGTCGCGTCCTTCGGCGTCGGCGGCAGCGGCGGCGGCTTGATAGGCGGGCTGGTGTGGCCGCATGGCGGCGTGATGCCGACCTTCGCGATGTCGGCCGTGGCGGCCTTGATCGGCGTGTTGGTCTGTCTGCGCTGGCTGCGGCCGGCCGGCAAGCTCAGAGCAGCATCACCAGTTTGAATTCCGGCGCGTTGGCCGGCCGCAGCGTGATTTGCTGTTTTTGCAGGCGGCCGAGGCGGGGGTGGTTGAAACCGCGTTTGCCGCCTTCGCGCTCCAGCACGTCCTGTTGCTGCCACAGCCGGTCGAACTCCGGGCTTTCGCGGCGCAGTTTCTCCAGCATGCCGGCAGTTTCGGCGTTGTCCAGTTGCTGGCCCAGGTCGGCGCGCAGCTCGGCGACGACGCGCCGGGCCCGTTCCGGCCAGTTGTCGATGAGGCCGCGGGATTCCGGCATCAGAAAAATGAAGTCCAGCTGATTGCGGCTGGCGTCGGGTTTGCCCAGCCAGTCGCAGAATAACTCCTCCGCCGCCGCATTCCAGGCCACTGCCCGCCAGCGGCGGTCCAGCACATAGGCCGGCATGTCGATGCGCGGCAACATCTTCTCCAGTATCTCCCGCGCTTGCGGATTGGCGTCGGCGCGCTTTTCCTGCGGATTCTTCAGGCCGGCCAGATCGAACAGGTAGTCGGTTTCCGCGCCAGACAGCTGCAGCGCGGCGGCGAGGCGGCCCAGCGTATGCGCGGACACCGATTCGCTGCGGCCCTGCTCCAGCCAGGTGAGCCAGGTGGCGCTGATGCCGGCCAGTTGCGCCACCTCCTCGCGGCGCAAGCCCTTGGCGCGGCGGCGCAAGCCGGCGGGCAGGCCGGCCTGCTGAGGCGTCAGTCGTTCGCGGTGGGCGCGCAGGAAGGCGCCCAATGGCGTGGCGGCGGTATCCATGGTCTTATCCTGTTGGTTTTTATACCAGTATAACTGCTTATCTTGTAACAGGATCAAAGCTGTTCGAATATGCAGTCAACGATGACCCGAGGAACCGCAACATGACCGCGCAAACCTTGTACGACAAACTCTGGAACAGCCATGTGGTGCGCGAGGAGGCCGATGGCACCGCGCTCTTGTACATCGACCGCCACCTGGTGCACGAAGTGACCAGCCCGCAGGCCTTCGAAGGCCTGAAGCTGGCCGGGCGCAAACTGTGGCGCGTCGACTCCGTGGTGTCCACCGCCGACCACAACACGCCCACCGACCATTGGGATGAAGGCATCAAGGACCCGATCTCGCGCCAGCAGGTGGAAACGCTGGATGCCAATATCAAGGCTTTCGGCGCGTTGGCTTATTTCCCGTTCAAGGACAAGGGCCAGGGCATCGTCCACGTGATGGGCCCGGAGCAGGGCGCCACGTTGCCGGGCATGACCGTGGTGTGCGGCGACAGCCACACCTCCACCCACGGCGCTTTCGGCGCGCTGGCGCACGGCATCGGCACCTCCGAGGTGGAGCACGTGATGGCCACCCAGTGCCTGACGGCCAAGAAATCGAAAAACATGCTGGTTAGAGTGGACGGGCAGCTGGGCGCCGGCGTCACCGCCAAGGATGTGGCGCTGGCGATCATCGGCAAGATCGGCACCGCCGGCGGCACCGGCTACGCCATCGAGTTCGGCGGCGAGGCGATCCGCGGCCTGAGCATGGAAGGCCGCATGACGCTGTGCAATATGGCGATCGAAGGCGGCGCCCGTTCCGGCCTGGTGGCGGTGGACGACAAGACCATCGATTACGTCAAGGGCCGTCCGTTCGCGCCCAAGGCCGGGCAGTGGGAGCAGGCCGTCGCCTACTGGCGCACGCTGCATTCCGATGACGGCGCGCATTTCGACGAAGTGATCGTGCTGCAGGCCGCCGACATCCAGCCGCAGGTCACCTGGGGCACCTCGCCGGAGATGGTGACGGCGGTGGGCGGCAAGGTGCCGAACCCCGCCAATGAAAGCGATCCGGTGAAGAAGGCTGGCATCGAGCGCGCGTTGGCCTATATGGGGCTGGAGGCGGATACGCCGATAGCCCAGATTCCGGTGGATGTGGTGTTCATCGGCTCCTGTACCAACAGCCGCATCGAAGACCTGCGCGAGGCCGCCGCGGTGGCCAAGGGCCGCAGCAAGGCCGGCAGCGTCAAGCAGGTGCTGGTGGTGCCGGGCTCTGGCCTGGTCAAGGCCCAGGCCGAGGCCGAGGGGCTGGACAAGATCTTCGTCGCCGCCGGTTTCCAGTGGCGCGAGCCGGGCTGTTCGATGTGCCTGGCGATGAACGCCGACCGGCTGTTGCCGGGCGAGCGCTGCGCCTCCACCTCCAACCGCAACTTCGAAGGCCGCCAGGGCCAGGGGGGGCGCACTCATTTGGTGAGTCCGGCGATGGCGGCGGCGGCGGCGGTGGCCGGCCATTTTGTCGACGTGCGCGGCCTGGCCGCCAACTAAGCGCAGTCGGAAGCCCGTTCGGGGGCCGGGGTCTGACGAAAACGCCGGGATTGCTTAGAATGTCCCTTTGTCAGATCGGCAGCCCGCTGCCACCCGAATGGAGCGCATCACATGAAAAAAGAGATGGTTTGTCTGAGCCTGGCCCTGCTGCTGGGCGGCTGCAATACCGTGCAAGGCATCAAAACCGACGCCAAGGAAGGCGGGCAGGCGGTGGGACACGGATTGCAGAAGGCTGGACAGGCGATCGGCAATGCGGTGGAAAAAGGCGGAGAAGCGATCAAGCATACCGCCGAGTAACCCCGCGCCATCCTGAACAGGGAGCGCAATATGAAAGCATTCACCACTTTGCAGGGCCTGGTCTGTCCGCTGGACAGGGCCAACGTCGATACCGACGCCATCATTCCCAAGCAGTTCCTGAAGTCGATCAAGCGGTCCGGCTTCGGTCCCAATCTGTTCGACGAATGGCGCTACCTGGATCATGGCGAGCCAGGCATGGATAACAGCCAGCGTCAGCTGAACCCGGGCTTCGTGCTGAACCAGCCGCGCTACCAGGGCGCGCAGATCCTGCTGGCGCGAGAGAACTTCGGCTGCGGCTCCAGCCGCGAGCACGCGCCGTGGGCGTTGGACGACCAGGGCTTCCGCGTGGTGATCGCGCCCAGCTTCGCCGACATCTTCTTCAACAACTGCTACAAGAACGGCCTGCTGCCCATCGTGCTGGCGGCGGACATCGTGGATCTGTTGTTCCGCGAGTGCGAGGCGGCGCCGGGCTACAGCCTGAAGGTGGACCTGGCGGCGCAGACGGTGTTCGCCCCGTCAGGACAGGCCTTCCTGTTCGACATCACCGAACATCGCAAGCACTGCCTGCTGGGCGGCCTGGACGAAATCGGTCTGACCTTGCAGCATGCGGACGAGATCAAGGCTTTCGAGGCGCAACGCCGCGCGGCGCAGCCTTGGCTGTTTTCCTGACGGACGCACAAAGGTTCGCTTGCCTGCCTGCGGTATGAGTACGGGCAAGAATCCACGCGAAGGGGCGCCTGGCGAGGGCGCCGTTCAACCCAACATCAGTTACTGGAAGAGAGCGCCCCATGTCCAATCGCCTTGCCGCATGCAGCTGCGGCCAGCTTACCGCCCAAGTCTCAGGCGACCCGGTACGCGTCTCCATCTGCCACTGTCTGGCCTGTCAGCGCCGCACCGGCAGCGTCTTTGGCCAGCAGGCCCGCTTCTACCGCAAGGACGTCGCCATTGCCGGTGATTCCACCGTTTACGTCCGCGTGGGCGACGAAGGCTCCCGCGTCAAATTCCACTTCTGTCCGACTTGCGGCGCCACCGTGTACTACGAACCGGAAGGGCTGGAAGCGTTTGTGGCGATACCGGTGGGGGCGTTTGCCGACCCAAGCTTTCCGGCTCCGAGCGTGTCGGTTTATGAGGAGAGGAAGCATGGATGGGTGGTGGTGCCGGAGGGCGCGGAGCATTTTGCGTAAGGCAAACACGGGTTAGTTCATTGTCGAGGGAGTCCGCATGGGGCAGCGTTATCAGGAGTTGCAGGACTCGCACCGCGAGTTCATCGCTGGACAAAAGCTGTTTTTCGTCGCTACCGCCATGGCGGATGGTCATGTCAACCTGTCGCCCAAGGGCATGGACTCGCTGCGGGTGCTGGGGCCGAACCTGATGGCTTGGCTGAACGTCACCGGCAGCGGCAATGAAACCGCCTGCCATGTCGAGCATAGCCCGCGCATGACCGTGATGTTCTGCGCGTTTGAGGGCAAACCGCTGATCCTGCGCCTGTATGGCCAGGCGCGCGCGGTTCATCCCGGCGATGCCGATTGGGACAGCTGTTATGGCCTGTTCCATCCCTTGCCGGGGGCGCGCCAGATATTCTTGCTGGACGTGGAGCTGGTGCAGGCTTCCTGCGGCATGTCGGTGCCTTGCTATCAGTACTTGGGCGAGCGGGAGCAGTTGAACGATTGGGCTCGCGCCAAGGGAGAGACGGGCATCCGCGACTACTGGCGAAACCGGAACAGCGTGAGTCTGGATGGTTTGTCGACCGGCATCGTCGAGAAAAGCGGCATAGTCCCGCTGGACAAGGCGGAGCAGGCATGAAAACAGGGGTGAGATCGCCATGAGCCAGCGCGGCTGGATGGCCTGGCTGCATCGTCGCCCGCTGGCGGCCTTCCTGTTGCTGGGCCTGAGCTTTCTGCTGTTCGGCGCCGCCACCGTCAACCTGGCTCTGCTGCTGCAGCTGAATCTCAAGCTGTGGCTGGATGTGGGCTGGCAAGCGGCGATGGACGGCGCGCTGCGCCAGCTGGGAGAACTGCTGTTGTCCGGCTATGCCGCGATGGCGGCCTATATCGTATTCAAATGTTGCGAACGGGCGCTGGTTGAGAGGCTGACCCGGCGCGACGACGACAAGCGGCAATAAAGGAGCATTCATGAAGATCGCCATTCTGCCGGGAGACGGCATCGGTCCCGAAATCATCGCCCAGACGGAGCGCGTGCTGGACGTGCTGCGCCGCGATGGCCTGAAGATGGAAACCGAACACGCGCCGCTGGGCGGCGCCGCCTACGACCAGTACGGCGCGCCGTATCCGGAAGCCACGCAGAAGCTGGCGCGCGAAGCCGATGCGGTGCTGCTGGGCGCGGTGGGCGGTCCTGCCTACGACAAGCTGGATCGGCCGCTGCGCCCCGAGCGCGGCCTGCTGGCCATCCGCAAGGACCTGGGCCTGTTCGCCAATCTGCGGCCGGCCATCCTGTACCCCGAGCTGGCCAACGCGTCCACACTGAAGCCGGAAGTGGTGTCCGGGCTGGACATCATGATCGTGCGCGAGCTGACCGGCGACATCTACTTCGGCCAGCCGCGCGGCATCGCCGTCAACGAGCTGGGCGAGCGCGAGGCCTACAACACCATGCGCTACAGCGAGAGCGAAGTGCGCCGCATCGCCCATGTCGCCTTCGGCATCGCCATGAAGCGCAACCGCAAGCTGTGCTCGGTGGACAAGGCCAATGTGCTGGAAACCACCGAGTTCTGGAAAGAAATCATGATCGAGGTGGCCAAGGAGTACCCGCAAGTGGAGCTCAGCCACATGTATGTCGACAACGCGGCGATGCAACTGGTGCGCAATCCGAAGCAATTCGACGTGATGGTCACCGGCAACATCTTCGGCGACATCCTGTCCGACGAAGCCTCCATGCTGACCGGCTCCATCGGCATGCTGCCGTCGGCATCGCTGGACCAGAACAACAAGGGCCTGTACGAGCCCAGCCATGGCTCGGCGCCGGACATCGCCGGCCAGAACCTGGCCAACCCGCTGGCCACCATCCTGTCCGCCGCGATGATGCTGCGCTACAGCTTCGGCCAGGAAGCCGCCGCGCAGCGCGTGGAAAACGCGGTGAAGAAGGTGCTGGCACAAGGCTACCGCACCGGCGACATTTACGAAGCCGGCTGCGAGAAGGTCAGCTGCTCCGGCATGGGCGACGCGGTGGTGGCGGCGATGTGATGCTGCTTGTCCGCTGATTGACGCGAGTGGCGCGATCCGGTTAAGGATCGCGCCATTTTCATTTATATTTTCCGATTGCTTGTATGCTGGGCTCGTGTGCAAGCTCCAGTACCTATTCAGCTTGATCGTTTTTATTCTGCAGAGCTGAACTAGCGCAGTGAAACGGGGAGAAGATGAGGATTCTGTGGAGTTGGATCGCGGCAGGCATATTAATGGGCATGCTGAATGCCCCGGCCGAAGCCGGCTTATGGGGAACCACCTGTGCCAGGCGCAGCTTGGACGAGGCTTACCGCAATCCACAGGCGGTGGCACTGGTGAAGGCCGCCGTTCATGGCGATGTTGAAACCGTGACGCGGCTGGCGGCGGCGGCGCCGGGCTTGGTTAATACGCTGGAGGACGGCGCGGTGCCGCCGCTGCTGTGGGCGATTTGCGCCGACAATGTGGAAGGCTTCGAAGCGTTGCTCAAAGCCGGCGCCGATCCCAATCTGGGCGGCAACGGCCATGGCCCGGGCGACGGCAAGGGCCATGGCCGGATGGAGGACGGCACGCTGATCCGCGAGGGCTGGTCCGCCATGCTGTTGGCGGCGGGCTCCGGCAACCCGGAGTTTTTGCGGCTGGCGCTTCGCTACGGCGGCGATGTCAACGCGGCCAAGGGCAAACGGGTGGAACCCAATCAGCCACTGTTGCAGGCGGCCTATCATGGGTTATTCGATAACGTGAAGACGCTAATTGCGGCTGGGGCGGATATCAATGCGAGGGATATAGAGTACTCTACGCCGGAGTATGCCATGGCGATAAGGGGAAGGTTCGATATTGCAGTTTGGCTGCTGCAGCAGGGCTATCACTATGATTTGCAGCGTTTGGCTTTGGTGGCGGAGATCCGCCAGGTTCCTTTGAATAGCCCATTGCAGCGCAGCAAGGAGCAGTTGATCAATATGCTGCGCGCCCAGGGCCTGGTCTTCCCACGTCGGCCCCTGAACTTGCGGGCATTGAAAGAACGCGACATCCCGCCCGAGGCGGTGGAGGATTTGATCATGGGCCGCAAGCTGGTATGGCAGTTTCCGCTCAAGTCCGAGCCGCCGCGTTAATGGATGGGAGTAAGATTTTTTAGACCTTCCGGCTAAGTCTCCCACGCCTTTCTTCGTCAGGTTGGGCTGAGCTTGCGAAGCCCAACATTCACCGCGATATAAAACGATCAATGTTTATGGGGTTGTGAACGCCCTTGGTAAATGTTGAGTTTCACTTCCTTCAATACAAATTCCGGTTCTGGCCGCGCGGCCAAAGCCCAAGAACCGGTCTGCTCTGCCAAGCTGAGCTGGATGATGGAGGTTGATGGGGGCGGTATGGACTAAAGCATGGAACTCGGAGCGGGAAATCGGGACTGAGACTTATCCGCTACCTAGGTCTGGAATTATGTCCCGCTCCTTGAAATCCTTGCTGATCATTGTTGCGCTGTTGGCGGCTGCCGGATTGGCCTGTCTGGGCGCCGCCGGTCTGATGGGTTCCCATGTGGACGCCAACGGTGTGCTGCGCGAACCCTTTGCGCTGATTGCCGGCGGCAGCTTGCTGATCGTCGCCAGCGCCGTTGTCGCCGCCGGCTATTTGATGTGGCAAGGGTTGGCGGCCTGCTTTGCCCGCAAGCGCAGGTTTTACCGTTAGGCGCAGCTAACAAACGCTTGATACTGGCTTGTGCTGCCTTGGCGGCACTGCTGGTACTGCCTGTGTCGGCTCGCCTTGTCTCAGGCGTTTCGCCGGGTTTGGTTGACGGGCCTAAGCTTGGCAGACGGTTTGTCGTGATGCCGCGTATTCTTGCCGCATGGTTCCCTCTCTAGCTAGGCGAAGCTTGAGCCAGACATTCCGCGTGATTTCCTCAGCACTCAGGCGGGGTTTTCGAGTGGTCTCAACCTTGATCGACAGCTTGATGGCGATGTCCTCCAAGCTGTCTAGACACCACTCGGGCGGAGGCTGAATGCCTGCTGGCACGCTGTTCATTACAGCTTAATCATTTGTTCTGCGGAACTTCACAATAAAAACGATTTACCCCATTGCCTGCCGTCTTGGCGCGCTGCACAATGGGGTAACAAAAATTTAACCGCCGCGCCGGCGTCAGCCGCGCGGCGGCAACGATTCGGACTTAGGACAGACTCGGGAGATTTCCAGTGAGAGTAGGCTTTGTAGGCTGGCGTGGCATGGTCGGTTCCGTGCTGATGCAGCGCATGCGCGAGGAAAACGATTTCGCGGTGATCGCGGAACCGGTGTTCTTCACCACCTCCAATGTCGGCGGCAAGGCGCCGGACATCGGCCGGGATGTTCCGCCGCTGAAAGACGCCGGCGACATCGACGAGTTGAAGGCGATGGACGTGATCGTCACCTGCCAGGGCGGCGATTACACCACCGAGGTGTACGGCAAGCTGCGCGCCGCCGGCTGGAAGGGCTACTGGATCGACGCCGCCTCCACGCTGCGGATGCAGGAAGACTCCATCATCGTGCTGGACCCGGTCAACCGCGAGCTGATCGACAAGGGCGTGGCCAACGGCGTCAAGGATTACATCGGCGGCAACTGCACCAACTCCATCATGCTGATGGGCATGAACGGCCTGTTCCGCGAAGGCTTGGTCGACTGGGTGTCGTCCATGACCTACCAGGCGGCTTCCGGCGGCGGCGCCAACCACATGCGCGAATTGCTCAAGGGCATGGGTGCGATCCACTCCACCGTGGCCGACGAGCTGGCCACGCCGTCGTCCGCCATTCTGGAGATCGACCGCAAGGTGGCCAAGGCCATCCGCGAGGACCTGCCGACCGAATACTTCGGCGCGCCGTTGGCCGGCGGCCTGATTCCGTGGATCGACAAGCAGCTGGACAATGGCCAGTCCAAGGAAGAATGGAAGGGCCAGGCCGAGGTCAACAAGATTCTCGGCACCTCCAGCGTGGTGCCGGTGGACGGCTTGTGCGTGCGCATCGGCGCGATGCGTTGCCACAGCTTGGCGCTGACCGTGAAGCTGAAGCAGGATCTGCCGCTGTCCGAGATCGAATCCATCATCAAGTCCGGCAACGACTGGGTGAAATGGGTGCCGAACGATCGCGAGATTTCGGTCAAGGAGCTGACGCCGGCCGCCATCACCGGCGGGCTGGAAGTGGGCGTCGGCCGCGTGCGCAAGATGAATATGGGCGGCGAGTATCTGTCTGCCTTCGTGATCGGCGACCAGCTGCTGTGGGGCGCGGCCGAGCCGCTGCGCCGCATGCTGCGTATCCTGATCGAGCGCTGACGGGTAGAATAGGCGCGAGCCTGGGCCGGCTTTGCCGGCCTTCACAGCATTCAAGGGCACTTCGGTGCCCTTTTCGCATTGCAATGCCGGCGCGGAAGACGCCGCCGGCGGTAACGATAGGAACAAGTTATGTCGACTTCTTTGCAGATCGCCGTTGTGGGCGCCACCAGCCTGGTGGGCCAAGCCGTGCTGGAACTCCTGGCCGCGCGCAGCTTCCCGGCCGCCCGCGTGTTCGCCGTGGACACCGTCGAGCAGGACGGCAGCACCGTATCGCTGGGCAATCTGGAGCTGGACGTGCACATGGTGGACGAATTCAACTTCGAGAATGTCGGCCTGGCCATTTTCGCCGCCGGCGGCGACATCTCGCGTCAGTATGTTCCGCAGGCGCGCGACGCCGGCGCCGCGGTGGTGGACTTCAGCTCCGCCTTCCGCGGCGACGCGGGCGTGCCGCTGGTGGCGCCGGCCATCAACGCCCTCGAACTGGAAGACCTGGGCCGCGCGCCGCTGGTGGCCGTGCCCAATTGCACGGTCACGCCGCTGGCGTTGGCTTTGGCGCCGCTCGCGCCGCTGGGCATCGCCCGCGTGACCGTGGCCACCTACCAGGCGGTGTCCGGCAGCGGCCAGAAGGCGATGGAAGAGATGGCGGAGCAGACCACCGCGCTGTTCTCGCACCGCGACGCGGAAGTCAGCGTCTACGCCAAGCGCATCGCCTTCAACGTGCTGCCGCAGATCGGCGACGTGGACGATAACGGCGATTCGGAAGAGGAACGCTCGGTCCGCGACGAGACCGCCCGCCTGCTGAAGCTGAAGCCTGAACAACTGGAAGTCACCTGCGCCCGCGTGCCGGTGTTCTTTGGCCATTCCTGGGCGATTCAAGTCGAATTGCATGAAGAGTTTGACCTCGAACAAGCGCGGACACGCCTCAAGGCGGCAGGATTGCAGGTGGTCGGCAGCGAACAGCATGGCGGCTACGTGACGCCGATGGAGGCCACCGGCAACGAGATGGTGTGGATCAGCCGACTGCGCAAGCAGGGCAAGACGCTGAGCCTGTGGGTATCGGCCGACAACGTCAAGGCCGGCGCGGCGCTGCACTGCGTGCGCATCGCTGAAATCCTTGCTGGGCAAAGCGCCTTGATGTAATTGACGCGCACGGCATGCCTAGCCGGCATTGGTTGTGAAATCTAGCTAAACGACGTGCAAGGGCCTAAGATTGCAACAGTTGCACACTCATCCCGAAGGGATGGGCGCCGATAACATATGATAATGCGACCGTGCCGGAAGGTAGACAGTGAGAAATCAGGGAAAAATCAAGCTTGGCGTGCTATTGATCGGCCTAGCGTACTCTGCGTGCGCCTGGTCTGGTTTGGGGAAAATACATGTTCGCTCCAATCTGGGCGAACTATTGAAGGCCGACATCGAGATGACCGGCGTGCAGCCGACGGAGCTTGACGCCGTCAGGGTGGGGCTGGCGGGCATCGAAACCTTCCAGGCCTTGAATGTCGATTACGCCAGTTCCTTGTCTTCCTTGCGCTTCGCGCTGAGCCCCAATACGCGCGGCGCGATGATACGCGTCAGCTCCACTCAGCCCATCAACGATCCCTATCTGCGTTTCGTGGTCGAGGCCAAGGCGCCGTCCGGCCGCTCGGTCCGCGAATATACGGTGCTGCTTGACCCCGCCAACTACACGGCGCAAAACATCGTCCAGGACGTGCCCAGCTATGCCGACAGCGACCAGGCCAGCCGCTATCGCCAGGCTGCTCCAGCCAAGACGGCGCCTGGCGCGCCGCGCGAGCTGACGGTGCGCCAGGGCGCCACGCTGCGCTCCTTGGCGGCCAAGGTCAAGCCCAAGGGCGCGTCGTTGCGGCAGGTCATGGCCGCCTTGGTTCAGGCCAATCCAGATGCTTTCGCCGATGGCGACGTCAGCCATCCCAAGCCAGGCTCGACGCTGCAAGTGCCATCCGCGCGCAAGATGCGCGCGCTGTCGGCCAGCCAGGTGGCCGGCATTCTGGGCGAACCCGCTCCGGCGGCGCAGGCTTCGTCTGCGGGCGGCCAGGCCAGCGCGCCGGCGGGCAAGGGCGGCGATGTGCTCAAGCTGGCGCCGGGAGACGGCTCGGACAACGCCAAGCTCAACGACCTGCAGCAGCAGATCACGGCCCGGGAAAAGGCTCTGCAGGACGCCACCACCCGCATCGCGGCGCTGGAGCAGCAATTGAAAGCGTTGCAGAGCAGCCTGCAAATGCCGGGCGCCAAGCTGGAGTCCATTCCGCCCGCTGCCGCGTCGGCGCCGCCCAGCGCCTTGATGACGGCGAGCGCTCCGCATGAGGCCGTCGCGGCCAGCGCGCCCAAGCCGGCGCCCAAGCCAGTGGAAAAAACCCATCCCAAGCCGGCGTCCGCGCACCCCGCGCCGCCGCCGCCATCGCTGATGAGCAGGGTGCTGGGGTATCTGCCGCTGATCGGAGGCGGCGTCGCCGGCGTAGGCTTGCTGGGGTTGCTTGGCGTCATGATCGCCAGGCGGCGCAAGGTGGCTGACGAGAATGCCGGCAGCGCCGCGTTAGGCCGCAGCACGGTGGCTGGGCATGACGCCAACGCCGCAGGCGGCAGCAATTCCTTCATGAGCAACTTCACCCAGGCCGCCGGCGCCATCGACGCGGCGGAAGTCGACCCCGTGGCGGAGGCCGAGGTGTACATCGCCTATGGCCGCGATCAGCAGGCCGAGGAAATCCTCAAGGACGCGCTGCAGAAGGATCCGTCGCGCCATGAGGTCAGAATGAAGCTGATGGAGGTGTATGCGGCCAGGCCGGATGTCGCAAACTTCGAGCGGCTGGCCAAGGAGATGCATGCCGCCTTCGACGGCAAGGGCGCGCTGTGGGCCAAGGCGGCGGCCCTGGGCCGAGCCATCGATCCGGGCAACGCCCTGTATCAGGCGGATGCCGGCGAGCCGGAGTCCGCGCCTGCGACAGCGGGCGGCGAGGTGATAGATCTGGATCAGGAGTTGTTCGGCGACGAAGCGCCCGCGGCCATCGAGGCCGCGCCGGCGCCGGCATCGCCGGTCGCGGAGGAGGCGGATCCGCTGGCGGCGTTGTTCGATGCGCCGCCTGGCGGCGATGCGGCGCCGGAGCCGGAAGCCAATGCGCTGGATTTCGATCTGGACGCCATGCTGACGGCGGAGCCCGAGGCGGGCGAGACCAAGGCGCCGGAGCCGGAGGCCAATATGCTGGACTTCGATTTCAATCTGGATGCCGCGCCGGCGGTGGAGGCCAAGCCGGCGGAGGCCCCAGGCGCAACCGGGCTGGAGTCCTTGTACGAGGACATGCTGGCGGAAGAGCCTTCGGCGGCAGGGGGCGCGCAGCCTGCCGACTCCGCCCCGAACGAAGCGAAAGCGGAAGGCGTGTCGGTGATGGACGACCCCTTGGCCACCAAGCTGGATCTGGCCAAGGTTTACCTGGACATGGGCGATCGCGAGGGCGCGCGCGAGGTTTTGCAGGACTTGCTGGGCGAGGCTCAGGGGCAGCTCAAGGAGGAGGCCCAGGCCTTGCTCGATAAGATCAGCGCCTGATGAATTGCCCGCCGCGAGGCAAAAACCGTCTGCAGCCATGCGCTCAGGCGGTTTTTTCATGCTCGGATTTTTACGCGGCGGATGGCGAATCGCGAGAGCGGGAGCCTGGTTTCATGACGCGGGCAATTGGTTTTTCATTTTGGCTGAATTGGAAAATGCCACGTGTTTGCTTGCCGTGAAGGCATCGAATGCGTCAGCCGCGCCTCGGCAAAAAGCGCAAAAAGATGGGAAGGGTAAATCTGTTCTTTGGATGCCGGGGATTTGCATGCGCGGCGAGCGGATGCGTTGGCGGATGGTCTGCCGGCGGCGCTGCGGCGGGCGTTTGGAACGCCCGGAGTCCGGTATTGCGTTTCGCATGGGATTGTCAGGCGAAAGTGCTATAAGGTTTAATTATGCGTTTTTGCAAAACGCCGGCCGCCTTGATGGATAAGGGCCTTCGGAGCAAAAGGTGGGTATTTTTCCGCCGGGCCGGGTTGTATCATGCATGCAAGAAGATTGGGAACATCAACGATGGCTGCAAACTTTCGCAAGACAGGCTTGGCGCTGCTGCTGGCGGGCATGGGAAGCATTTACGCGGCGCATGCGGGATTGGGGCCGATACGCGTGCTTTCGGCGGACGGAGAATCGTTCGCCGCTGAAATACCGGTCGTCAACGAGGATATCGAAGACCTTGCCCAGGTGAATCTGGCTGATCGCAACAGTTATCCGCTGCTTTCCCCTTACAGCGGTTCCGCGCCGGTTTTGCATTTCAATCTGGTGCGCAGCAGCGATGGCCGCATCAGCAAGGTGCAGGTCAAAGGCCCGGCGAGCTTCGGCGAACCCTTGTTGCGCTTCGCTGTGGAGGTGCGCTGGCCTGCGGGCAGCCTGGTTCGCGAGTTCGAGGTGGATTACAAGCGCGATGGGCCGCGGCGCAAGGCGCCGGCTCCCGCCGACGGGGACGACGACAAGCGCCATGCCGCGACGCCGGACCAGGGGTCCAGGCTGGACGGCGCGGGTTTGGGCGATATTCGCGTCAGCTCCCGTCTGGGAGAGCCGCTGATCGCCGAGCTGCCTTTGCTGGGCGGCGCTTTCGACAAGTCGGAGCAACTGCGGGTGGCGATTCTGCCGGATGCCGCGCAAGGCGTGGCGATGAAGGAGCAGCTGTCGCAAGTCGCGTCCATTTCGCATCAACTGGATCGTTCGGCCAGCGGGCGCCGCGTGTTGCGACTGTCGTCGTCGATGCCGATCACCCAGCCGAGGTTGTCGTTCCGGATCGAGGTGGTTGCCGGGGATGTCAGGGCGCAAAAGACTTATAGCCTGACGCTGGACGGCGCAGCGGCCAAGAGCGGCGCGGATGCGGCCAGATCCGTCGCCAAGCCGGAGGCGAGGCCTGCCGGCTCTGAGGCGGCGTCTAGCGGCAAGACCTACCAGGTGAAAAGAGGCGATACCCTGTCGGGAATCGCCATGAAGATGAGCGGCCAGGCGCGCGGCGAGGATGTGGCGGGGCGGCTGTTGCGGGACAACCCCGAGGCCTTCGTCGACGGCGACGCCAATCGCCTGCTGGCGGGCGCGGAGCTGCATTATCCGAGCGGCTGGACGATGCCGGAAGCGGCGAAGGGCGCGGGCAAGCAGGAGGAGGCGAAGGACGCCGCCAAGTCGGGCAGCATGGCCAAACTGCTGGCGGAAGGGCATCAGGCCGATCTGGCGAAGTCCCACCCGGCCAAGGCGGCGGCCCAGCCTGAAACCAAGCCGGCGGCGAAGCCCGTTCCGGAGTCGAAGCCTGCCGCCCAGACGGCATCATCGCCGCAGGCGCTGGCGGCCGAGCGCCGCATGCGCGACATGCTGATGAAGCAGGAGCAGGCGCTGAAGCAGACCGAGCAAAGAGCCAGGGCGCTGGAGGAGAAGATTCGCTCGCTCCAGCAAGCCAAGAGCAAACCCTCTGCCGCATCCGCGCCGTCCGCGGGCGTGGCGGCAGCCGGCAAGCAGGAGGGCGTCAAGCCGGCGCCAGCCGCGCCCAAGCCCGCAGCCGAAAAGCCCGAGGCGCAGGCCGCTCGGAAGGAAGAGCCGCCGGAGACGCCGGCAGTCAAGCCGGAGGTTCCAGCTTTGCATGGGCCGCCGGAACTGCTTCAGTCTCCCGAGAGCAGGCACGAGCCGGTCATGCCGCGTGAGGCGGCGCCTCCGTCTGCGCCAGCGCGCGGCGCGACGGCCGCCGGCCCGATGGCGGCGTTGAGCGACCGGGATGTGCAAATCAAGCTGGGCGGCGCGGCCGCCGCGCTGGGATTGGTGGCGCTGCTGCTGATCCGCCGTCGCCGCGCCGCCGCCGCTGGCCAGGACGCTGGCGGCGGCGCAGGCAATGACGCCGAATCCGCCAAGATGCAGTTGAAGCCGCTGACCTCGCTGATGAGTTCGTTGAAGAGCGATGAGGGCATAGACCTGGGCGCCGTCGACGTGATGGCCGAGGCTGAGGTCTATCTGGCTTATGGGCGGGACGACCAGGCTTTGCTGATTCTGCGCGAGGGCCTGGCGAAAGAGCCCTTGAGGCAGGATCTGCGCTACAAATTGCTGGAAGTGCTGGCGGCCCAGCCTGACAAGGAGGCGTTCATCGAGGAGGCTGTCGCCACCCAGGGCATGTTCAGCCAGGACAGCACCCTGTGGCAGCGGGTCAGCGAGCTGGGCCGCGCCCAATTGCCCGATCATCCCTTGTTCGCCAGGGCGTCCGGCGCGGAGCCGCAAATCGCCGCGCCCAAGGCCGCGGCGCCCGAGCCGCGCCCCGCGATAGCGGTTCCTCCGCCCGAGGTTCCGGCGGCCGCGCCTGTCGCCGCGAAAGCGCCTCCCGCTCCGCCGCCGGCAATGGAGGCGCCGATCGAGGGGACCGAGGATGTCGAGAAAATGGAGCTGGCCAAGCTCTATATGGAAATGGGCGACAAGGAAACCGCCGAGCTGTTGATGCGTGAGGCCCAGCACGGCCGCTAAGCGCGTGGGCGGGAGTGGCCAATGGCACCGGTTTCGGCCGGTGCCATTTGTTTTTGTATTGAGGCGACGCGTGTGGCGCAAACCGGGCCGGATAGGATAAAGTGGGTGCTTTATCGCTCTGGGCGAGGCTTTGCCCGGCCGGAGCGTGGCAATGAATGGATGAGTGGGTATGAGAATCGCGCTCGGCATCGAGTATGACGGTCGGGCGTTCGCCGGCTGGCAGACCCAGCCGCACGGCAACACGGTACAGGACAGGCTGAATCAGGCATTGGGGCAGATCGCCGGCAACCGCGAAGTGGCCACCCACGCCGCCGGCCGCACCGATGCCGGCGTGCATGCCGCGATGCAGGTGGTCCATTTCGATACCGATGCGACGCGTCCGCTCAATGCCTGGGTAAGAGGCGTCAACGCTTTGCTGCCGCCCGAGGTGGCAGTGGTGTGGGCGCGCGAAGTCGGCGACGAATTCCATGCCAGGTTCTCCGCGTTTTCCCGCAGCTACAGCTATTTCCTGCTGACCCATCCGGTCCGCTCCTGCCTGCTGGCGGGCAAGGTGGGCTGGTATCACCAGGCGCTGGATGTGGCGGCGATGCGCGAGGCGGCGGCCAGGCTGCTGGGGCGGCATGATTTTTCCAGTTTCCGCGCGTCGGAGTGCCAGGCGAAGTCGCCGGTCAAGGATCTGCAGCAACTGGATATCGTCGAGTCCGACGGACTGCTGCGTTTCGATTTGAACGCCGACGCCTTTCTGCACCACATGGTGCGCAACATCGTCGGCGCGCTGCTGTACGTAGGCAAAGGGGCGTTGAGCCCTGACGACATGCAGGCCTTGCTGGCGGCGCGCGACCGCACCAGCGCGCCGCCCACCTTCATGCCGGATGGCTTGTATCTGACCGGCGTGGGTTATCCGGACGAGTTCGCGCTGCCGTCCCGCTGCGAGGCGGCGCGGCTCAGGCTGCGCTGAAGTACAACCCTTATCGAGCGGGGCACAGGACATCGTGGTCAGAATCAAGATTTGCGGCATCACCCGGCCGGAGGACGGCGTCGAGGCGGCCCGCCTGGGGGCGGACGCCGTCGGACTGGTGTTTTACGACAAGAGCCCGCGCAATGTGTCGATTGAACAGGCGCGCGCGGTGATCGCCGCGCTGCCGCCCTTCATCAGCGTGGTGGCCTTGTTCGTCAATCCCGAGCGCGAGTGGGTGGAGCGGGTGTTGGCCGGCTGCGCGATCGACGTGCTGCAGTTCCACGGCGAGGAGAGCGCTGAGTTCTGCCGCGCTTTCCATCGGCCTTACCTGAAGGCGGTGAGGGTGAAGCCGGGCGTGGACCTGCTGGAGTGGGCGGGCCGTTATCCCGATGCGCGGGGCCTGCTGACCGACGCTTTCGTCGAAGGCGCGCACGGCGGCACCGGCGCCACTTTCGACTGGACCCTGTTGCCGGACGATCTGCCCTTGCCGCTGATCCTGTCCGGGGGGCTGGACGAACAGAACATTATCGAAGCCGTGCGCCGGGTGAAGCCGGCCGCGGTGGACGTCTCCAGCGGAGTGGAGGCGTCCAAGGGAATCAAATCCGCCGCCAGAATGGCGGCCTTCATATCAGGAGCAAGACATGGATCGGTATGATTTTCCGGATGCGCAGGGCCATTTCGGCCCTTACGGCGGCGTCTACGTCGCCGAAACCTTGATGGTGGCGCTGGATCAGCTGAAAGAAGAATACGCCCGCGTGAAGGCCGATCCGACGTTCTGGCAGGAGTTCCATCATGAACTCAAGCATTATGTCGGCCGCCCCAGCCCGGTCTACCATGCCAAGCGCTGGTCCGAGCAGTTGGGCGGCGCGCAGATCTGGTTCAAGCGCGAAGACCTGAACCACACTGGCGCCCACAAGATCAACAACGCCATCGGCCAGGCGCTGCTGGCCCGCCGCATGGGCAAGAAGCGCGTGATCGCGGAAACCGGCGCCGGCCAGCACGGCGTGGCCACCGCCACCGTCGCCGCCCGCTACGGCATGGAGTGCGTGGTGTACATGGGCGCGGAGGACGTCAAGCGCCAGTCGCCCAATGTGTTCCGGATGAAGCTGCTGGGCGCCACCGTGGTGCCGGTGGAGTCCGGCTCCAAGACGCTGAAGGATGCGCTGAACGAAGCGATGCGCGACTGGGTGACGAATGTCGATTCCACCTTCTACATTCTCGGCACCGCGGCCGGCCCGCATCCGTATCCGATGCTGGTTCGCGATTTCGTATCGGTAATCGGCGCGGAATCCAAGATCCAGATGCCGGAGGTGATAGGCCGCCAGCCCGATGTGGTGGTGGCTTGCGTGGGCGGCGGATCCAACGCGATCGGCATGTTCCATCCCTATATCGACGTGCCGGGCGTGCGCATGGTGGGCGTGGAGGCGGGCGGCCACGGCGTTTCCAGCGGCAAGCACGCGGCGCCGATCTCCTCAGGCGCGCCGGTGGGCGTGCTGCACGGCTCCAAGAGCTATCTGATGCAGGACGCGGACGGCCAGATCATCGAGACCCATTCGGTATCGGCCGGGTTGGATTATCCCGGCGTGGGGCCGGAGCATTGCCACTTGAAAGACATCGGCCGCGCCGAATACGTGTCGATCGACGACGACGAGGCGCTGCGCGCCTTCCACGACTGCTGTCATCTGGAGGGCATCATCCCGGCGCTGGAATCCAGCCACGCGCTGGCCTGGGCCGCCAAAGTCGCGCCGACCATGGGCAAGGACCAGGTGATTCTGGTCAATCTGTCCGGCCGCGGCGACAAGGACATCAATACCGTTGCCGGCCTGGCCGGCATCACGCTGTGAAGGGGGCGAGAATGTCACGCATTGCCAACTGTTTTGCCGAGCTCGCGGGCAAGAAAGCCCTGATTCCGTTCATCACCGCGGGAGATCCGCATCCCGGCCTGACCGTGTCGCTGATGCACGGACTGGTGGAAGGCGGCGCCGACATCATCGAGCTGGGCGTGCCGTTTTCCGACCCGATGGCCGATGGCCCGGTGATCCAGCGCGCGTCCGAGCGCGCGCTCAAGCACAAGGTGGGTTTGCGCCATGTGCTGGAGATGGTGGCCGAATTCCGTCGCGACAACGCAACGACGCCAGTGGTGCTGATGGGCTATCTGAATCCGCTGTGCGCGATGGGCTATACCGAATTTGCCGCCCGGGCCAAGGCGGCCGGCGTGGATGGCGCGCTGACGGTGGATTGTCCGCCGGAAGAGGCCGCCGAGCTTCAATCCGCGCTGGATGCCCAGGGTCTGGACACGGTGTTCCTGGTGGCGCCGACCACGCCGCCGTCGCGGGTGGCGGAAATCGCCAAATTGGCGCGCGGATACGTCTATTATGTGTCGCTGAAAGGCGTGACCGGCGCCGGACATCTGGACATTGAGGATGTAGCGCGTAAAATTGCTGCCCTCAGACAACAATTGCCGCTGCCGATAGGCGTGGGCTTCGGGATTCGCGACGCCGCGACTGCCAAGGCCATCGCGGCCGCCGCCGACGCGGTGGTGGTGGGCAGCAGGCTGGTGCAGGAAATTGAGGCGGCGACACCCGAAACTGCCAGAGAGCAGCTAACTCGTCTGGTAGCCGAATTGAAGGCTGCCATCCGCTAGAACACAGACGGGGGCGCATCGCCCCCGTCGCAATGTGGCCGGAGATATCCGGACACCCAGATTCAAGGAGTCAGCATGAGCTGGTTGAACAAGCTCCTCCCGCCGAAGATCAAGCGCGAAAACCGCGCCGACAAGCCTTCGGCGGTACCGGAGGGGCTTTGGAGCAAATGCCCGGAATGTGAAGCGGTACTGTATTACACCGATCTGGAAAACAACCTCCAGGTCTGCCCGAAGTGCAGCCACCACCACCCGTTGTCGGCGCGCCAGCGCCTGAACTTGCTGTTGGACGAAGAGGGACGGCGCGAAATCGGCGAAGAAGTGCGGCCGGTGGACATCCTGAAGTTCAAGGACAGCAAGAAGTACCCGGACCGCCTCACCGCTGCCAAGAGCGACACCGGCGAGGATGACGCGCTGGTGGTGATGCAGGGCAGCATCCATTCGCTGCCGGCGGTCGTGGCCGCGTTCGAATTCAAGTTCATCGGCGGTTCGATGGGCTCGGTGGTCGGCGAACGCTTCGTGCGCGGCGTGCAGGCCGCGGTGGAAGCCAAGGCGCCGTTCATCTGCGTGTCGGCCTCCGGCGGCGCGCGGATGCAGGAGGGCCTGAATTCGCTGATGCAGATGGCCAAGACCAGCGCCGCGCTGCAACTGCTGACCGAGCACAAGCTGCCCTTCATTTCGGTGCTGACCGATCCGACCATGGGCGGCGTGTCCGCATCCTTCGCCTTCCTGGGCGATGTGGTGATGGCCGAACCCAAGGCCCGCATCGGCTTCGCCGGCGCCCGAGTGATCGAGCAGACCGTGCGCGAAACGCTGCCGGAAGGCTTCCAGCGCGCAGAATTCCTGCTGGACAAGGGCGCGGTGGACATGGTGGTGGATCGCCGCGAGCTGAAGCGCAAGATCGCCGGGATGATCACGCTGCTGATGAAGGAGCCTGCCGCTGTTTGAGCGGCTCGCGCCTAATCTATCCAATGCCGCCTTCGGGCGGCATTTTCATTTGGGGCGGCAGCCTTGCAGCGCGTTGTTGAACTTGGGCAGGAATTGCGGGCCTTCGCGGTCGAGGAAGGCTTTGCCGAAGTAGAGGCCCATCGGCAGCGCTTCGGCCAACTCGCTGCGCAGCTCTGTCTGCAGCCCCAGGCGGGCGATCAGCGCGTCCACCGCGTAGCTGTTGCCCAGCACGGCGTCCACCCTGCGGGATTGCAGCATGCGCAGCAGTTGCTCGCTATTGCCCGGGGTGGCGCTCAGGCGATAGCCGTGATCGCGTAGCCAGATATCCATATTGGAGCCGCTGAAGGCGGCGATGCGCGCCAGGCGTTTGAATTCGGGGCTGGAAGGCGACAGCGGGTTGGCTTTAAGCAGATACCAGCGCCGCTCATAGGGTATCAGGGGGCCGGAGAGCGTCGCGTAACGGTCCCGCTCTTCGGATTGCGTGGCGGCGAAGAAACCATCGGATTGCAGATGCTGGACCTGCCATTGCGCGCGGGGCCAGGGCAGGAAGTCCAGGGTGTAGGGGCGCTGCATCTTTTTCAGCGCGCAATCGACGACCTGCACCGCCAGGCCGTCCGCCTGGCCGTTGTCACGAGTGAAAGAGAGGGGAGGCTGCAGATGGGTGGCGAGGCGGATGGGCTCTGCCGGAAAAACGCAGGGCGCGGCCAGCAGCAGGCTGGCCAGCAGAAGCTTGTGCGTGAGCGCATGCGGCATGGCGCGTTCCGGTTCGCGGGAGGTCCCGCTTCTTCTTAGCGTAAGAAGACGGCGGCGGAGATTACAAGTAATTTCTCTCGCCGCCATGATTCGTCGCAAGTGGCGCTAGTCGGCCTGGGCTAGCGCTTCCAGTTGTTCCTGCACGTCCATCCATTCCTCTTCGACGACTTCCAGCCGCCCCGCGACTTCGCCCTGGCGCCGCACGCTGTCGGCCAGTTTCTGCTTGTTGGCGTCGTCATAGGCGTCACTGGACGACAGGAAGGTTTCCAGCTGGCTCTTTTCCCGCGACAGCTTGTCCATTTCTTGCTCCAGCTTGGACAGGCGGCTCTGCAAGGGTTTGCGCTGCTTGGCCAGCTGTTGGCGCGCCTCGGCCTCTTGCCGTTTCTGCTCCTTGCGGTTGACTGTTTGCGCGTCGCCGTCCGATGGCTTGCCGTTTTCCGCCAGTTGGGCGAGGCGCCACTGGCGGTAGTCTTCCAGATCGCCGTCGAACGGCTGCACCTTGCCGCCGCTCACCAGCCAGAACACGTCGGTGGTGGACTCCAGCAGGCTGCGGTCGTGGGATACCACGATCAGCGCGCCGGTGAAGTCCTGCAGCGCCAGCGTCAGCGCGTGGCGCATCTCCAGATCCAGGTGGTTGGTCGGTTCGTCCAGCAGCAGCAGGTTGGGCTTTTGCCAGACTATCATCGCCAGCGCCAGGCGCGCTTTCTCGCCGCCGGACATCGGGCCGACGGGGTCGGTGGCGGCGTCGCCGCGGAAGTTGAAGCCGCCGAGGAAGCTGCGCAGCTCCAGCTCGCGCGTGGTCGGCGCCAGGCGCTGCATGTGCTGCAGCGGAGATTCGTCCGGCCGCAGCGTTTCCAGCGTGTGCTGGGCGAAGTAGCCTATCTTCAGCATCTGCGCGTTGATGCGCTCGCCGGTCTGCGGCGCCAGGTCGCTGGACAGCAGCTTCACCAGCGTCGATTTGCCGGCGCCGTTGACGCCCAAGAGGCCGATGCGCGCGCCGGCCTCCACCGACAGGCTGATGCCGGACAGTATGGTCTTGTCGCCGTAGCCGGCGCTGGCCTTGTCTAGCTTCAAGAGCGGGTTGGGCAGGTGCTCGGGGCTGTCGAAATGGAAATCGAACGGCGAAGCGGAGTGGGCCGGCGCGATCCGCTCCAGTTTTTCCAGCGCCTTGACGCGGCTTTGCGCCTGGCGCGCCTTGCTGGCCTTGGCCTTGAAGCGGGTGATGAACGATTCCAGGTGGGCGATCTGGCGCTGCTGCTTTTCGTACTCGCCCTGCTGGCGCGCCAGTTTCTCGGCGCGCATCACTTCGAACTGGCTGTAGTTGCCGGTGTACAGCGTCAGCGTCTGGTTGGCCACTTCCACCGTGTGGCTGCAGATGGCGTCAAGGAAATCGCGGTCGTGCGAGATCACCAGCAGCGTTCCCGGGTAGGCCTTCAGCCAGTCTTCCAGCCACAGCACCGTTTCCAGGTCCAGGTGGTTGGTCGGCTCGTCCAGCAGCAGCAGGTCGGAGCGGCACATCAGCGCCTGGGCCAGGTTCAGCCGCATGCGCCAGCCGCCGGAGAAGCTGGCCACCGGGCGCTGCTGGCCGGCTTCGTCGAAGCCCAGGCCGGTCAGCAGCTTGCCGGCGCGGGACGGGGCGGAGTAGGCGTCGATATGGGCCAGCTCGCCGTGCAGATGGCCGATGGCGTTGCCGTCGTGCTTGTCTTCCGCGATGGCCAGCTGGGCTTCCAGCGCGCGCAGCTCCTTGTCGCCGTCCAGCACGTAGTCGAGCGCGCTGCGCTCCAGCGCCGGCGTTTCCTGCGCCACGTGGGCGATGGTCCAGTTGGGCGGCAACAGCATGTCGCCGCCATCGGCGTGCAATTCGCCCAGCAGCATCGCGAACAGGCTGGACTTGCCCACGCCGTTGGCGCCGGTCAGGCCGGCCTTGTAGCCGGGGTTCAGCGTCAGGTTGGCGCCGATCAGCAGCTCTTTCAGGCCGCGGCGCAAGCTGAGGTTCTTCAGTTGGATCATATTCTTCTGGCCGCCCGCTTGTGCGGGCGGCGTATGAGTTCGGTTTAAACCGCCGGCAGGCTGGACAGGTCCCAGCGCGGCTTGATGGTGAAGCCGCCGGCCGGCTCGGCGAATTTGAGGCGCATGGCGCCGGCGAAGGCGATCATCGCGCCGTTGTCGGTGCACAGCGCCAAGGGCGGGTAGAACACCTCGAAACGCTTGCGCGCGGCCGCTTCGTCCAGCGCGGCGCGCAGCTGCTTGTTGGCGCCGACGCCGCCGGCCACCACCAGCCGCTTCATGCCGGCTTGCTTCATCGCGGCCAGCGATTTCCTAACCAGCACTTCGACGATGGCTTCCTGGAAGGCGCGGCAGATGTCCATCCGCGTCTGTTCGTCCAGTTCGCCCTGCGCGGACTCTTGCTGTCGCACCAGCGTCAGCACCGCGGTCTTCAGGCCGGAGAAGCTCATGTCAAGGTTGCCGGAGTGCAGCATCGGCCGCGGCAGGGTGAAGCGGTCCGGACTGCCGGATTCCGCCAGTCTGGACAGCAGCGGACCGCCGGGATAGGGCAGGCCGAGCAGTTTGGCGGTCTTGTCGAAGGCTTCGCCGGCGGCGTCGTCCACCGTTTCGCCGAGGATTTCGTAGTCGCCGACGCCGCGCACCGCCATCAACTGGGTGTGGCCGCCGGAAACCAGCAGCGCCAGGAAGGGGAACTCGGGCTTCGGATCTGCCAGCAGCGGAGACAGCAGGTGGCCTTCCAGATGGTGGACTGGGATCACCGGGATGTTCAGGCCGAAGGCCAGCGCGTTGGCCATGCTGGCGCCCACCATCAGCGCGCCGCCCAGGCCGGGGCCCTGGGTGTAGGCGACGGCGTCCAGATCGGCCAGCGTCTTGCCGGCGTCGGCCAGGCAGGCTTCGGTCAGCGGGATGGCGCGGCGGATGTGGTCGCGGCTGGCCAGCTCGGGCACCACGCCGCCGTACTCGGCGTGCATCGCCATCTGAGTGTGCAGCTGATGGGCCAACAGGCCTTGTCGGGTGTCGTACAGCGCGACTCCGGTTTCGTCGCAGGAGGATTCAATGCCAAGTACCAGCATGGGTGCAGCTCGGAATATAACGGGACAATCTTTCTATTCTACCGGTGAATCTTTGTCCGCCCAAATCGGCAGTGTTAGTCTGATGAACATTTTTGATCAAATAGGGGAGCGGGACGATGCAGGCGAGGCTGAAATGGGTGGACGGCGTGTGTTTCATGGGCGAGACCGGCAGCGGCCACGCGGTGGTGATGGATGGCGCGCCGGAGGGCGGCGGCCGCAACCTGGGGCCGCGGCCGATGGAGCTGGTGCTGCTGGGTACCGCCGGCTGCACCAGCTACGACGTGATCACCATCTTGAAAAAATCCCGCCAGGACGTGCGCGACTGCTGGGTGGAGATTGAGGCCGATCGCGCCGATGTCGATCCCAAGGTGTTCACCCGCATCCATTTCCACTTCGTGGTGCTTGGGCGCGACTTGAAGCCGGACGCGGTGGAGCGGGCGATCAAGCTGTCGGCGGAGAAATATTGCTCCGCGTCCATCATGCTGGCCAAAACCGCCGACATCACCCACGATTTCGAGCTGCGCGAGGATTGATTCAGCCAGGCTGCCTGCTTGTCGAACGGTCCAGCAGATCGCGCCGGCTGGCGGTGTCGTTGCGGCGTATCTTGGCCTGCAGCTGCATCAGGCCGTACAGCAGCGCCTCGGCGGTGGGCGGGCAGCCGGGCACGTAGATGTCCACCGGCACGATGCGGTCGCAGCCGCGCACCACGGAATAGCTGTAATGGTAATAGCCGCCGCCGTTGGCGCAGGAACCCATAGACAGCACGTAGCGCGGCTCCGACATCTGGTCGTAGACCTTGCGCATCGCCGGCGCCATCTTGTTGGTCAGCGTGCCGGCCACGATCATCAGGTCGGCCTGGCGCGGCGTGGCGCGCGGTATCCAGCCGAAGCGGTCCATGTCGTAGCGAGCCGCCGCCGCGTGCATCATCTCCACCGCGCAGCAGGCGAGGCCGAACGACAGATACCACAGGCTGCCGCTTTGGGCGCGGCCGAACAGGCCGTCGATGGTGGTGAGCAAAAAGCCGTCTTTTTCCAGCGAGGGGCTGTCCATCTGGGGTCTCCGGTGCGCAAGGCCTCCATGCTGCGCCTCTCCCTCAGAAGGCGTCTTGCACCGAGGCGACATCCGTCGCTTCGTCGGCCCGCATTTCCCGCAGATCGGCGTCCACGCTGTCCATCACCAGCTGTTTTTCGCGCGCGTCGTAGCGCAACAGGTCCAGTTCCCGGTTGCTTTGGCCATGGAGGCCCTGCGCGAATTCGCGCGGGGAGAAGCCTGACAGCAGTTTGAAGTCGCGGCTCAAATGGGCCTGATCGAAATAGCCGCAGTCCAGCGCCAGATCGGCCATAGAGCCGGCCTGGCCCAGGATCATCCCGCCCATCGCCCGCATGAAGCGCGCCATGCGGCGCATGTCGCGCAATGGCTGGCCGTAGCGGGCGAGGAAGCGGCGCTCGAATTGGCGCGTGCTCAGGCTGGATTGCTCCGCCAGCGTTCGAGAGTCGAGAAACAAGGAGGCGGCGGGCAGCCGCCAGTGGTCGAATCCTCCCGGCGGCTCCCGCCGCGCCAGCCTGCGCATGATCCAGGCGGACAGCGCCTCCACCCATTGCCCGGCCCCGTCGCCGGGACGCAGGCTGTCGAACAGCGCCTCTTCCTCCGCGCGGCCGATGAGCGCGTCCAGCGGCCAGATCTGGTCGGTCAATTCATGGCTGGCGATGCCGAACAGCGTTTGCAGCTGGCCGAGCCGCAGCGGCGCGCTGGCGAAAACGGCGCCGGCGGAAATGCGCAGGCTGATCGGACGCGACAGCGCGCCGACGGCGAAGCTGCGCGGGGACGCCATGCGTTCGCCGCCGCGCTCCGCGCAGCTGTCGCCGCTCAGCAAGACGCCGAGGTAGGGGAAGGGCATGGCGGGCATCCGGAGCACGCCGCCGTCGGCATGCTCGATGTGGAAGTAGCGGACGATGCCGCTCAGCGATAGCGGCGGCGGCAGGATCAGGCGGCTCATGGCCATCGATGATAGGCGAGTAATGCCGGCAATGCCATTGGTATTGAGAGTGGGCTTTTGCCGCGCCGCTGCTAAGCAAATCGCCAGTCCGTCTTTATGCCTTGTGAATATTGGGTGTAGCATGGTGCCATGCATACAAAGACAGAAAGAGGCAGAGACATGAAGCGAACCTTGTTGGTGATGGCGCTGGCGCTGGCCGGTTTGATGCCGGTCGCGCATGCCGATGTCAGCGACGGCCATGCCTTGCCGCCTGGCATCAGCTGGCAGCAGGGCGACGTGCCGGCGGCGTTCGCGCGCGCGCAGGCGGAGAACAAGCCGGTGTTCCTGTATTGGGGCGCGGTGTGGTGCCCGCCGTGCAACCAGGTGAAGTCCACCATCTTCAACCGTCCGGACTTCATCGCCGCCACCCGCCAGTTCGTGCCGGTGTACCTGGACGGCGACAGCGAGAACGCGCAGCAGCTGGGCGAGAAATTCAAGGTGCGCGGCTACCCGACCATGATCCTGTTCCGCCCGGACGGCGCGGAGATCACCCGTCTGCCGGGCGAGGTGGATCCGGAGCGCTACCTGCGCACGCTGCAACTGGGCCTGACGACGGTGAAACCGGTGAAGACGCTGCTGTCCGACGCTTTGGCCGGCAACAAGCTGGCGGCGGCTGACTGGCAGCTGCTGGCCGATTACGCCTGGGATGTGGACCGCGGCCAGTTGCTGCCGGAGAAAGATGTTCCCGCCACGCTGGAGAAGCTGGCTGAGCGGGTGCCGGCCGAACCGGCCGCGGTCGCGACCCGGCTGCAGTTGAAAGCATTGGCCGCGTTGGCCGGAGAAAAAGAGCCTCCGGCCTTCGACCGAAACCAGGCGCGCGGCCGCCTGCTGCAGGTTCTGGGCGATGACAGGCTGAGTCGCGCGAACGCCGACATCGTCATCTATTCCGCCGGCGACGCGCTGAAGCTGCTGGGCGACGACGCGACGCTGCGCGAGGCCTTCGACGCGCAGTTGAAGAAGCTGGAAGCGGACGGCACGCTGTACTGGGGCGATCGTCTGGGCGCGGCATCGACCTTGCTGGCGTTGTACAAGCAGCAGCACCCCAAGCAGCCGCTGCCGGCCGAGCGGGTGGCCGACGTGAGAGCCAGGGCGGCGGAAGCGGACAAAGCCAGCCCTAACCCCTATCAGCGCCAGGCAGTGATCACCGCCGCCGGCGAGTTGCTGGCGGACGCCGGCCTGTTGGACGAGTCGGACAAGCTGCTGAAGGGAGAGCTGAAAACCTCGCATGCGCCGTACTACCACATGCTGATTCTGGCTTCCAACGCCAAGGAGCGCGGCGACAAGGCGGCGGCGCTGGATTGGTACCAGAAGGCCTATCAGGCGTCGGAAGGGCAGGCCACCCGGCTGCAATGGGGCGCAAGCTATGTCAGCAACGCGGTGGAGCTGGAGCCGCAGGACGCGGGCCGGATCGAGGCCGCGGCGAGCGAGGTGTTCACCGATGCCGGCAAGTCGGGCAGCGCTTTCTATGAACGCAGCCGCCGCTCGCTGGAGAAGGTGGCCGGGAAGCTCAAAGCCTGGAATCAGGATGGCAAGCACGCGGAGGCCGTCGGCCGCCTGGCGGGCCAGCTGGACGGCGTGTGCGGGAAACTGCCGGCCGACGACGCGCAGAAGCCGGTGTGCGACGGGCTGGTGAAAAATCTGAAGTCCTAGCGGTTCCGCCTGCTCGAAATCAGCCCGCCCGTCTGTCCGGCGCGGCGGGTTTTCTTTTCAGCCGGACAGCAGCGCGGCCAGTTTGGCGGCGCTGTCGTCATCCGCCAGCGGGGTGTAGAGAGTGAGCCGCCGCTCCGAACCATCCTGCAGCGCGAAGCTGCTGTATTCGAAGCTCATGCGGCCTTGCCGCGGATGATTCAGCAGCTTGATCCCGGACAGCGGCTCCAGCACTTCGCGCCGGGGCCACCAGGCGCGGAATTCTGCGCTGTCGCGGTTCAGCGAGGCGAGCAGCTGTTCGAAAGCCGGATTGCCGGCATGGCGGCCGTAGTCGGAGCGGAACATCGCCAGCGCGGCGCGCGCCAGATCGTCCCATTCCGCCAGCAAAGCCCGGTGCGCCGGATTGGCGAACACCATGCGCAGCAGATTCCTGTCCTCGTGCGGCAGCAGGGCATAGTCGCCGAACAGCGCCGCCGCGGCGCGGTTCCACGCCAGGATGTCCCAGCGCCGGCCGGTGATGTAGGCCGGCTGATCGCGCAGATTGTCCAGCATGCGCAGCAGCGAGGCTTCGATATGGTTGCCCGGCGCGACGGCGTCCGGCGCTTGCCGGCCGGCCAGCGCGAACAGGTGGCGCCGCTCGGCTCCGTCCAGGCGCAAGGCCCCGGCCAGCGCCGACAGCACGCCGCTGGAGGCTTGCACGTCGCGCCCCTGTTCCAGCCAGGTGTACCAGGCGGTGCCGATGTCGGCCAGCATCGCCACCTCTTCGCGGCGCAGTCCCGGCGTTCGGCGGCGCATGCCTGGCGGCAGGCCGGCCGCGGCAGGGCTCAGGCTTTCGCGGCGCGAGCGCAGAAAGGCGCCCAGTTCTGCCAGGCGTATGGTTTCGGTGTGGTCGGCGCGGTTCATGGTAGTGACGATACCAGGATAATCCCGCAACTGTTTGTCATTTGTCGTATGGCCGATGATGAGTTCGAAACCCAAGGCGGACAGCCGTTCGCCCGGTTCATCGCCAAGGAGCTCGTCATGACGCAACATGTTCTGATCATAGGAGGTTCGGCCGGCATAGGGCTGGCCAGCGCCAAGCTGTTGTTGGATAGGGATTATCGGGTGACCATCGCCGGGCGCGACGCCGGCCGGCTGGAGGCGGCCAGGGCGCGGCTGGATGGCCTGGTCGCCGCGCTGGCCATGGACGCGTCGGACGTTTCGGCGCTGCCGGACGCTTTCCGCCGCTGCGGGCCGATCGACCATCTGGTGCTGGCGATGGGCAGCAACAAGGGCGGCGGCGCGTTCGCTGAGGCTGATCTGAACCAAGTGAAGTCAGGGTTCGAGGAGAAGGTCTACCCGCATTTCGCCTGCGCCCAGGCCGCGCTGCCGCATCTGGCGAAAAACGGCAGCATCACCTTTCTGTCCGCCGTGTCGGCGCAGGCCGCCTTGCGCGGCACCGCGGGCCTGGCCGCGGCCAACGCCGCCGTCGCCGCGCTGGCGCCGGTGCTGGCGTCCGAATTGCGGCCGCTGCGGGTGAACGCGGTGTCGCCCGGGGTCGTGGATACCGAGTGGTGGAATTTCCTGCCGGCCGAGAGCCGGGCGGACCTGTTCGCCGGTTTCGCCGCAGCCACGCCGGTCGGCCGCATCGGCAGGGCCGAGGACATCGCCGATGCGGTGGCGTTCCTGATCGGCAATGGCTTCATGACAGGGCAGACGCTGATCTGCGACGGCGGCATCCGGCTCGGCGCGTAAGAGCCTGTTTATGATCTGCTGCGCGTTGCGAGGTGCGGCACGGTGAGTATGGCTTCAGGATGCTCATGCGCCATTTGCGCATTCCGCTTCCTCGCTGTGGCTCGCGAGATCGTAAACAGGTGCTGGAGCAAACAAACCGCGCGGGCTATAGGGTCCGCGCGGTTTATAATGCGTGTTTAGCAATGATTGTTTCCGCCATGGCGCCATCCCTGTATCTGGTCAAAGAGGACGAGGTGACGTTCACCGCGATGCGCGCCCAAGGCGCCGGCGGCCAGAACGTCAACAAGGTCTCGTCCGCCGTTCACCTGCGTTTCGACATCGCCGCTTCCTCGCTGCCGGAATGGCTGCGCGAAAGGCTGTTGGGCCTGAACGACCAGCGGCTGAGCAAGGATGGCGTGCTGGTGATCAAGGCGCAGCAGTATCGCACCCAGGAGCAGAACCGCGCCGACGCGTTGCAGAGGCTGCAGGCCTTGATAGACGGCGCCGGCCACACGCCGAAGGCGCGCCGCGCCACCAAGCCGACCTATGGCTCGAAGCAGCGCCGGCTGGCCGGCAAGTCGCAGCGCGCGGCGATCAAATCCCTGCGCGGCCGGGTCGATGATTAGCGTAAGCCGAGCCTCGCGCGCTTGCGCGCCGCCGTAAGCCGGGTACAATGCCCGGCTCGATAATATATTGAATCGCAAGGAAATCCCGATGTCGAAGAAGCCGCAGGAAAAACTGGACGAGGAAACGCTGGCGTTGCTGGCCTGGTGCGCGGAAGTGGAGACTCATCTGGTCGCCGCTGGCGCGACCGAGGCCGAGGCTCAGGAACACATCGAAGAGCAGGCCGAATGGTATACCGACCAGTTCTTCGACGGTCTGACGCCGGAAGAGGCGGCCAAGGCCGCTCTGGCATGAGGCAGCGCGTCGCCGTCATCGACTTCGAAACCAACGGCGCGTCGCCGGGCCGCGACTGCCGCGCCACCGAGATCGGCGTGGCGATGGTGGAGGATGGCCGCGTGGTCGACCGCTTCCAGAGCCTGATGAACGCGGGCGTCTGGGTGCCGCCGATGATAGAGCGGCTGACCGGCATCAGCAACGCGATGCTGAAAACCGCGCCGCCGGCGGATCAGGTGATGCGCGACGCGGCCCGTTTTGTCGGCGATGCGCCGCTGGCGGCGCACAACGCCAGCTTCGACCGCAAGTTCTGGGACTACGAGCTGGGTTTGCTCGGACTGGCTCGCCGCCAGGATTTCGCCTGCACCTTGATGCTGTCGCGCCGCTTGCTGCCGCAGGCGCCGGACCACAAGCTGGGCACGCTGGCGCGCTGGGCCAGCCTGCCGGACACCGGCCGCGCCCACCGCGCGATGGCGGATGCTGAAATGGCGGCCCACTTGATGGCGCTGCTGAGCGATACGCTGCGGCAGCAGTTCCACCTGGCGGACATCGATCATGCCTTGCTGTGCAAGCTGCAGAAAGTGACCGCCGCCAAGGTCAAACCCTATTTGCGGGAATTGCAGGCCGCGACGACGGCGTGAAAAAGCGGAAGCCTTGAGCTTCCGCTTGTCGTTTATGGCCAGCTTACTTTTCCTGCGGCGTGATGACCTGCACCACATAGGCGTAAGGGCCGTTGGGCGGGCGTTCCGCGATGTAGGCGCAATACCAGTTGGAGCCCCAGGGCAGGCCGCTGTCCCATGGCGTGTTCTGGGCGTCGTCCCAAGTCCATTTCTTGGTCTTGTCCTGCGGGTTGGACGGGAAGCTGGTTCCATCGTAAACATGGATCTGGCCCTGCTGCGCGCGGAACGGCGCGGTGCTGCTCCATCTGAGCCAGAGGTTGCCGTGTTGTTGGAACGCGGTCAGCGTCCAGGCGTAGCTTTTGGTTGCTGTTGCTTCCGCGATGGCGGCCTGGGTTTCGGTGGCAGTGGTCATATGCCCTCCGGGGATGTTTGGGGAGGTGGGGGCGGCCGGGATGAGTCTTCGGATCGCCGGATGGACGATGTGGATGCGAGCCAGGCGAGTGTCGTCGGCAGGGTATGGGGCCGCCCTGGTCCATATTAGCTAGTAAGGGCCGGCTTAAAAATGCGCACCAATACTGTTTCTGTTGAAATAATTTCGCGGAGCGCTGTAAAGCGTCGGAGGAATATGGATACATTGCATGGACAAGCCAAGACGGGATTCGCCCGGGAGGCGCAGGCCTACGAGCGAGGCCGGCCCGAATACGCGCCGGAACTGGCCGACTGGCTGAGGCGCGAATTGGGTTTGAGGCCGGATTCGGCCGCGCTGGATCTGGGCGCGGGCACCGGCAAGTTCACCCGCCTGCTGGCGATGGTGGCTGGCGAGGCGGCGGCGGTGGAGCCGGTGGATGAGATGCGGGCGCAGTTGCAGGCGCGCCTGCCGGGGCTGCTGGCGTTGAAGGGCGCCGCGGAGGAGATTCCGCTGCCTGACGCGTCGATGGACGTTGTGGTGTGCGCGCAGGCGTTCCATTGGTTCGCCAATGAGGATGCGCTGCGGGAAATCCACCGGGTGCTGAAGCCGGGCGGCAGCCTGGGGCTGATCTGGAATGTGCGCGACGAGTCCTGCGATTGGGTGGCGCGAATCAGCGATCTGCTGGCGCCGTACGAGGGCGACACGCCGCGCTTCCACTCCGGCGCGTGGCGCCTGCCGTTTGAAACGACCAGCTATTTCGCCGCGCCGGCCTTGACCATGCTGCCGCACAGTCATGTCGGCCCGCCGGAGCGCGTGATCATCGACCGTTTCTTGTCGGTCAGCTTCATCGCGGCGTTGCCGGACGACGAAAAACGGCGCTTCGCCGAAGCGTTGCGCCGTCTGATCGCCACCCATCCCGACTTGAGCGGCAGGGGCGGGGTGGCCTTCCCTTACCGCACCGAGGCGTATCGCTGCGCCCGGCTGTAAGGCTATTTAGCCGATCTGCAGCGGCGGAAAGGACTTGACCAGATCGTCGATGGCCTTGACCTGGGCCAGGAAGGGCTCCAGTTGCGCCAGCGGCAGCGCGCTGGGGCCGTCGCACTTGGCTTCGGCCGGATTCGGATGGGCCTCCAGGAACAGGCCGGCGATGCCGACCGCCATGCCGGCGCGGGCCAGTTCCGCCACCTGGGCGCGGCGGCCGCCGGACGCGGCGGCGCCGGACTCGCGCTGTTGCAGCGAGTGGGTGACGTCGAAGATCACCGGGCGGTTGCCGCTGACTTTCTTCATCACGCCGAAGCCCAGCATGTCCACCACCAGGTTGTCGTAGCCGAGGCAGGTGCCGCGGTCGCACAGGATCAGTTGCTCGTTGCCGGCTTCGGCGAACTTCTCCACCACGTTCTGGATCTGCGCCGGGCTCATGAACTGCGGCTTCTTGATGTTGACGGCGCGGCCGGTCTTGGCCAGCGCTTCCACCAGGTCGGTCTGGCGGGCGAGGAAGGCCGGCAGCTGCACCACATCGGCCACTTCGGCCACCGGGGCAGCCTGCCACGGCTCATGCACGTCGGTGATCACCGGCACGCCGAAGGTGTCTTTCACCGCTTGCAGGATCTTCATGCCTTCCTCCAGGCCCGGGCCGCGGTAGGAGTGGATGGACGAGCGGTTGGCCTTGTCGAAGCTGCCCTTGAACACGTAGGGAATGCCCAGCTTCTGCGTGACGCGGACGTATTCCTCGGCGGCGCGCAGCGCCAGGTCGCGGGATTCCAGCACATTGACGCCGCCGAACAGCGTGAACGGCGCTTCGTTGCCTACGGTGACGGATGGGGAAAGAGTGACGTTGATCAAGGGATTCTTCCTGTGTTCGTGCGCGGCCGCAGGCAAGGCGCGGCCGATTGGGCAAAGCGACATGATATACCCGCGGCGCGGCGCGGGCCATCCTGGCGCTCAGGCGCCGCCTTGCGCCACCGCTTCGGGGACCGCGTCGCGCGAGCGGACGCAGGCGTCCGCCGAGTCGGCCGCGCCGGTTTTTTTCAGGCCTGCGCACCATTTCTTTTTCAACTGCAGATTGATCGCGCAGGTATTGGCGGAGGGCTTGGCCGGATCGACCTGATGCGCTTTCGCGGTTGAAAAAATGCAGGACTGCATCTTGGGGCTTTCGATCTCGTCGGTTTCATAGCGCTGCTGGCAGATGGCGATGGCCCAGTGCAGCGGCTCGCCCGGCGCGTTGGCGGGACAGGCGGCGAGGGCTGGCAGGCTGGCCGATGCCAGGGCGAGGAAGGAGAGAAGGCGGCGCATGGTGTGTTTCCCGGCGGGGGGCGGATGATCGAGGGCGGGATCGTAGCATGGGCGGTTTATCGCGGCGGGAGACGCCGCAATGCCGGGCGGGTATAGTGGGCGTTTCGCCGTTTTACCAAGGATAACGCCATGGCAGACCTGTCCGCTTTCCCGATCACCGGCAAATGGCCGGCCAAGCATCCCGATCGCCTGCAGCTGTATTCGCTGCCGACGCCCAACGGCGTCAAGGTTTCCATCATGCTGGAGGAAACCGGCCTGCCGTACGAGGCGCATCTGGTCAGCTTCGAGCGCAACGATCAGCTGTCGCCGGAATTCCTGTCGTTGAACCCGAACAACAAGATCCCGGCGATCCTGGACCCGGATGGCCCGGAAGGCAAGCCGCTGGCCCTGTTCGAATCGGGCGCCATTTTGATCTATCTCGCCGACAAGACTGGGTCGCTGCTGCCCAAGCATCCGGCCGCGCGCTACGAAGCCATCCAGTGGCTGATGTTCCAGATGGGCGGCGTGGGGCCGATGTTCGGCCAGCTCGGCTTCTTCCATAAGTTCGCCGGCAAGGACTACGAGGACAAGCGCCCGCGCGACCGCTACGTCGCCGAGTCCCGCCGCCTGTTGCAAGTACTGGAGGGCAGGATGGCCGGCCGCGCCTGGATCATGGGCGACGAATACACCATCGCCGACATCGCCATCTGGCCGTGGGTGCGCAATCTGGTGGGTTTCTACGGCGCAGGCGAGCTGGTGGGCTTCGACGATTTTCCCAACGTCCAGCGCGTGGCGCAGGCATTCGCCGAGCGGCCGGCGGTGGCGCGCGGCCTGGCTATTCCGGCGCGGGATTGAGGCGGAAGGGAAAGGAGCGGCGATGAAATTCCGATACCTCGCGGCGCTGGCCGCATTCTGCTGCGCCGCCGTGCAGGCTGCTGAGCCATCCAAAGCCCAGATCGTCCGTTGGCTGGGCGATGTCGGCAAGGTGGCGTTGGGAGAGGTCCATCCGCTGGCGCTGAAGGGCGGCGAGAAGGCCTATCTTGCGTCGGCGGAGTTTCCCGATCAGGGGCGCAACTTCATGCAAGGCTATGTGTTGGCCCGTCCGGCGCTGGGCAAGGCCATCGTGCTCGATGGTTTTAGCGGGCTATCCGCCGATGTGACGATGCTGTCCCATGATGGCAGCAAAGGCTATATGGTGATTCTGGGCAGTTCGAGCTCCGGCCAGGGCAATTTCGACGCCACGTATAGCGTGGTGCTGTTCGATGGCTGGAAGCCGCGGACGCTGTTCAAGGCGGAGGAGGGGAATAATTTCGGCGATTGCGGCGACGAGGGCAAGCCTTGCCAGGGCAGCCAGGTGTTTCTGAATCCGCTGGCGGGGCCGGGCGGCCAGCCTCAGCTAGCGGTGACTACCGTTCGTTACTCCGGGCCGGACGAAAAACGGACCAAGGCCAGCGCCAGTTCGAAGGTCGTCACGCTTTCCTACCCTGACAGCCGCCAACCCAACCCCTGATGCTGCGTTGCGTAGACTTGCCGTACTGCGTGTACTGTGTGCGTCGACGCGCCTTGCCTCAGATGTTTCACCAGGTTTTGTTAGCGGCGCTGAGTGACGCCGGAAGGACCGGCGTCCAAGGCAAGGCCCGCTTCCGGCGGCGTCAGCGCAGCGCGCCGCGCTTCACGTGCGGCTCGCGCATGCTGCCGCTGTCGATCTTCCAGCCGCCGCCCTGCTTGACCACCACGTAGCGGGCCTTTTCCTCGCCGCCCTTGGGGTGGGGCTTGGCCTGTTCGTCGGATGGGCGGGTCGGATCCAGCTGGTAGCGGACCAAGAATTCGCAGCGGCGCGGGCCGCATTGCTGTGGTTGCACGCCGTAGCCGGTGATCAGCGTCACCATGTCCCAGCCCGGCTCGTCCTGGTAGTTGGCGAAGTAGCGAGTGGCCGGGTACTCCTGCAGCCGCATGCCGGCGGCATCCTTGGCCAGATAGTTTTCCAGCATGGTCTGCGGCGAACCGGCCGCAGAGGCGAATGGCGCGGCCAGCGCCAGGCAAAGCAGGGCAAGGTTTTTGTTCATCGTTCTTTCCTTATTTTTATGAGGCGAGGGCTCAGGCAATGGTTGGCCTGCCGGCGTCGCAGCGGTTGATGCTAACAGTCGAGGCCCGACCAAAACGATCGAACATCAGCCAGTGGTCGCCGTGCATTTTCGTCTGGATGTGGGCTCCTGGCCAGGGGGATGCGATATCCGGGCGGAGACGGCACCATGCAACGGCCATTCTTTTGTCGCATCGACTCTATCGGCCCGATCCGCCTGCGCCGCATCTCGCGAGTGCCCCTAACCGTCTTGCGATTGACCTAATCGGTGGACAACCGCAGGAACAAGTGTGTTCGCGACAGGTTTTCCTAAGGCTGATGATTTGCGCCAGAAACGAAAACGAGGTATCGTCCCCATTTTGATAAGTACTTAGTTTATTGTTTCTGTCTTGGCGGAAAAATTTAAAATTACAGCGCTAGGATACGGGTTTTCATATCAAATCAGCCTATCGCTGCACAGGCCGTGCATGCAGCAGGCAAAACACTACAAGGTGCGTGCATGAAACGAAAGATTGCTGTCTTGCTGGCCGGCCTGGCTTTTTCTTCCGCAACCGCAATGGCGGCCCCGATGGTGCTGACGTACTACTCGGACTATCAGGGCAACTATGAGGCATTGACCAAGCACTACTCCAATTTCAACGCGGTTTCCGTCGATTTCTACAATATCACCCGCGATGGCGCGATCACCGGCAATGGCGCGGCGGCGCCGGCCAACGCGCTGTCCTTCCTGCGGACGAGGAAGATCGCCGCTTATGGCTGCATTTCCAATATCGATAGCGACTGGAGCGCGGATATCGCCCATGCGGTGTCGACTGTCGCGCTGAACCAGTCGGTGGCCAATCTGGTGAAGTTCGCCCAGGCCAATGGCTTTGTCGGCATCAATATTGATTTCGAGGCGGTGGCGCAGGGCGACCGCAACAACTTCAGCAACTTCATCCAGGTTTTGGGCCGGGCATTGCACGCCAAGGGGCTGAAGCTGATCGTCAGCGTGCCGGCTTTCTCCACCAAGGATGAAAACCACGAGGCCAATTATGGCTACGATCTGCGCGCGCTGGGCGCGGCGGCCGATTATCTGCAAATCATGACCTATGACGAAACGATCCCCACCTGGGGCCCTGGGCCGGTGGCGGGTTCGGACTGGATGGAGAACGATCTAGATTACGCGGTATCGCTTGTGCCGGCGAGCAAGATATTGAACGGCATTCCAGCCTATGGCTATGACTGGAAGTCCGACAACAGCGGCAAGCAACTGTTCTGGAGCAAGACACAGGCCTTGATCAGCCAGTATGGCGTCAAGCCGCGCTACGATGTCGGCACTCACTCCGTCAATTTCACCTATGCGGCGAAGGACGGCAGCGGCGTGCATACCGTCTGGACGGAAAACGCCCGCAGCGTGGCGCTGAAGGCCAGCCTGGTGAACGCCTACGGCCTGGGCGGCACCTCGGCTTACGCGCTGGGGATGGAGGATGCCGCTTTCTGGGCCGCGTTGAAGCAGGGCTTATCGCAGCCGTAGTCTGAGGGATGGAGCGGCAAAGAAAAACCGGGCCTCGAGCCCGGTTTTTGCCATAGCGGGGCGCGGCGTCACCAGCGTCCGCCCAGCGCGGCGATCAGCGCCACGCTGCCGGTGTACTGGCGGTTGACCACGGTCCAGAGGTTGTTCTCCGCCGCGATGCGGGCGTTTTGCGCCGACAGCACGTTCAGGTAGGCGACGGTGCCGGCCTGGTACTGGTTCATCGCGATGGTTTCCGCCCGCTTGGCCGCGGCCAGCGACGCGGTCTGCATGCCCGACTCCTCCTTCAGCAGGCTCTGCGCCGACAGATTGTCCTCCACGCCTTGCAGCGCGGCGAGCACTGTCTGGCGGTAGCTGGCCACGCTGGCGTCGTAGCTGGCGATCGCCTGGTCGGTCTGCGCGCTGCGCAGGCCGGCGTCGAACAGCGTCAGCGCCAGCGACGGGCCGATGGACCAGATGCGGTTCGGCAGCGTCACCCAGTCGGCGAGGGTGGAGCCGCGGTAGCCGCCGCTGGCGCCCAGCGTCAGCGTTGGGAAGAAGGCGGCCTTGGCGATGCCGATCTGGGCGTTGGCGGCGGCCATATTGCGCTCGGCTGCGGCCACGTCGGGCCGGCGCTCCAGCAGCGCCGACGGCAGGCCGGCCGGAATCTGCGGCAGGTGGGGCGTTTCCGTGGCTGGGGGCAGCCCGAAGCTGGCCGGCGCCTGGCCCAATTGGGCGGCGATCGCGTGCTCTAGCTGGGCGCGGGTCAGCCGCTTGTCCACCACCGCGGCCTGCGCGTTGTGCCATTGGCTTTCGGCCGAGGCCACCGCGTCGTCGCCGACGATGCCGGCGGCGAACTGGTTGCGCGTCAGCTTCAGCGCTTCGGCCAGCGCCTTCTCGCTGTCGCGCAGATTGGCCAACTGCCGGTCGGCCACCACCAGCTGCAGGTAGGCGGTGGCCAGCTGGGCCTGGCTGCTCAGGCGGATGGCGGCCAGTTGGGCCTCGGACGCCTGCTGCTTGGCCTTGCCGGCCTCCACCTCGCGGCGCACGCCGCCCCACAGATCCACTTCCCAGCTGGCGGACAAGCCCAGATTGTAGGCATTGGATGTGCCGGCGCCTGGAGAGGAAACGCCGCGGCTCTGCGAAGCGTTGGCCGACAGCGACGGGAACAGCCCGGCCTGGGCCTGGCGCAGCTGAGCCTGGGCCTCGCGGTACTGCGCCTCGGCCTGGGCGATGGTGGGGCTTTGTTTATTCAGCGTGTCCATCAGGCCGTTCAGCGTCGGGTCCTGGAATGTTGTCCACCAGTCGCCGCGCGGCATCGCGTCCTGCGGTTCGGCGGTTTTCCAGCGGCCGTCTTCCTTGAAGCTGGCCGGGATGTCCAGCTTGGGCTTGACGTAGTCGGGGCCGACGGCGCAGCCGGCCAGCGCGGCGGCGATGACGATGGCGCTCAGGCCGTGTTTCAGCGGCGTTGTTGTTCTATTCATGGCAATCATTCCTCTTTGCCGCCGGCCAGCGCGTGGCCGCGGCTGCCGCGCCATTTCAGGCACCACAGGCGGAAGCGGTCGAGATACAGGTAGACAATGGGGGTGGTGTACAGCGTCAGCAGCTGGCTGAGCAGCAGGCCGCCGACGATGGAGATGCCCAGCGGAGTGCGCATCTCGGCGCCGTCGCCGTGGCCCAGCGCCAGCGGCAGCGCGCCGAAAAGCGCCGCCATCGTGGTCATCATGATGGGGCGGAAGCGCAGCAGGCAGGCCTGCAGGATGGCTTCTTGCGGCGGCAGTTTCTGCTCGCGCTCGGCGGTGAGCGCGAAGTCTATCATCATGATCGCGTTCTTCTTGACGATGCCGATCAGCAGCAGAACGCCTATCAGCGAGATGATGTTGAACTCGCCGCCGGTTGCCATCAGCGCCAAGAGCGCGCCGACGCCGGCGGAGGGCAGGGTGGAGATGATGGTGATCGGGTGCACCACGCTCTCGTACAGCATGCCCAGCACGATGTAGACCGCCACCAGCGCCGCCAGGATCAAATAAGGCTGGCTGTCCAGCGAGGCCTGGAACGACTTGGCCGTGCCCTGGAAGCTGGCGTGGATGCTGCTGGGCAGGCCGATGTCGGCGATGGCCGCGTCTATGGCCAGGGTGGCGTCGGACAGCGAGTAGCCCGGCGGCAGGTTGAAGGAGATGGTGGTGGCCGCGAACTGGCTCTGGTGGTTGACCGACAGCGAGGTGTTGGTCGGCTTCCAGCTGGCGAAGGCCGACAGCGGCGTAGGCGACCCGCCCGGCGTCTGCAGGTAAATGTCGCGCAGGCTTTCCGGGCTCTGCCAGTACTGCGGCGCCACCTCCAGCACCACGTGGTACTGGTTGAGCGCGTTGTAGATGGTGGAGACCTGGCGCTGGCCGAAGGCGTCGTTCAATACCGAATCCACCTGCGCCTGGGTCAGGCCCAGCCGCGCCATCGCCGCGCGGTCGAAGTTGAGCGTGGTTTGCAGGCCTTTCACTTCCTGGTCGTTGTTGAGGTCGGCCAGGAAGGGGATCTTGCTCATCGCCTGCTGCACCTTGGGCGTCCATTCGCGCAGCTCGTTCAGATCGTCGCCTTGCAGCGTGTACTGGTATTGCGCGTTGCTGGAGCGGCCGCCGATGCGGATATCCTGCACCGACTGCAGGAACAGTTGGGCGCCGGGTTCCGCGGCCAGCTTCTTGCGCAGCCGCGCGATCACCTGGTCGGCGTTTTCCTTGCGCTCGGACAGCGGTTTCAGACTGACGAACATATTGGCGCCGTTGCGCTGGCCGCCGCCGGTGAAACCCACCACCTTGTCCACAGCCGGATCGGCGCCGACCACGTTGATGAAGCGCTGGAGTTTCACCTGCATCGCCTGGAAGGAAATGCTCTGGTCGGCGCGTATCATGCCGGTCAGGCGGCCGGTGTCCTGCTGCGGGAAGAAGCCCTTGGCGATCACCACGTACAGGAACACATTGAGCGCGATGGTGGCGCCCAGGATGGCCATCATCAGCCGGCTGTGGCGCAGCGCCCAGGACAGCGAGCGGCGGTAGCCGTCCAGCATCGCGTCGAACATGCGCTCGCTCCATCGGAACAGCTTGCCCGGCTCCTTGTGCGCGTCATGCGCTTTGAGCCAGCGCGCGCACAGCATCGGCGTGGTGGTCAGCGACACCACCAGCGACACCATGATCGCCACCGACAGCGTGACGGCGAACTCGCGGAACAGGCGGCCGATGATGCCGCCCATCAGCAGGATGGGGATGAATACCGCGATCAGCGAAATGCTCATCGACAGCACGGTGAAGCCCACCTCGCGCGCGCCTTGCAGCGCCGCCTGGAACGGTTTCATGCCGTCCTCGATGTGGCGCGAGATGTTTTCCAGCACCACGATGGTGTCGTCGACGACGAAGCCGGTGGCGATGGTCAGCGCCATCAGACTGAGGTTGTTCAAGGAAAAGCCGGCCATATACATCACGGCGAAAGTGCCCACCAGCGACACCGGCACGGTGATGGCCGGAATCGCGGTGGCGCGGCCGTTGCGCAGGAACATGAACACCACCAGGATCACCAGCGCGATGGAGATCGCCAGCGAACGCTCCACTTCCGACAGCGAGGCGCGGATGGTGGGGGTGCGGTCCATCACCTGGTTGATCTTGATCGCAGACGGGATGGAGGCTTGCAACTGCGGCAGCATCGCCTTCACCCGGTCCACCGTTTCGATGATGTTGGCGCCCGGCTGGCGGAACAGGATCAGCATCACCGCCGGCTGTTTGCCCAGCATGCCGGCGTTGCGCAGGTCCACCACCGAATCCTTGACCTCGGCCACGTCGGAGATGCGCACCGCGCTGCCGTTCTTGTAGCTGACGATCAGCGGCAGGTAGTCGCTGGCCTTGCCGGCCTGGTCGTTGGCCTGCACTTGCCAGTGCTTGTCTTCGTTCTCCAGAAAGCCCTTGGGCCGGTTGGCGTTGGTGCTGGTGATGGCGGAACGCACCGTTTCCATGCCGATGCCGTAGTGGTTCAGCTGCATCGGGTTCATTTCCACCCGCACCGCCGGCTGGGCGCCGCCGCCGATGATCACGTTGCCGATGCCGTCCACCTGAGACAGCTTCTGGCCCAGGATGGAGTCCGCCGCGTCGTACATCTGGCCGCGGGTCAGGCTGTCCGAGGTCAGCGCCATGATCATGATGGGCGCGTCTGCAGGGTTCACCTTGCGGTAGGTCGGGTTGGACGGCATGCCAGTCGGCAGCAGCGAGCGGGCGGCGTTGATCGCCGCCTGCACGTCGCGCGCGGCGCCGTTGATGTCGCGGTCCAGGTCGAACTGCAGCGTGATGTTGCTGGAGCCCAGCGAGCTGGTCGACGTCATCTCGGTGATGCCGGCGATCCGGCCCAGCGCGCGCTCCAGCGGCGTGGCCACGGTGGCGGCCATCGTCTCCGGGCTGGCGCCGGGCAGTTTGGCCGATACCGAAATGGTGGGGAAGTCCACCTGCGGCAGCGGCGACACCGGCAGCAGCTTGAAGGCGATGGCGCCGGCCAGCAGGATGGCCAGCGTCAACAGCGTGGTCGCCACCGGCCTGCGGATGAAGGGGGCGGACGGAATCATGCGTCCACCTCTTCCGCCAGCTCAGGCTTGTCCTTGCGGCGGAAGCGCCGCGCCAGCCGGTCGAAGGCCAGGTAGATCACCGGGGTGGTGAACAGCGTCAGCACCTGGCTGACCATCAGGCCGCCCACCATGGTGATGCCCAGCGGCTGGCGCAGCTCTGAGCCCATGCCGCCGCCCATCATCAGCGGCAGCGCGCCCAGCAGCGCCGCCATCGTGGTCATCAGGATGGGGCGGAAGCGCAGCAGGCAGGCCTGGTAGATCGCTTCGCGCGGGGCCATGCCCTGTTCGCGCTCGGCCTCCAGCGCGAAGTCGATCATCATGATCGCGTTCTTCTTCACGATGCCGATCAGCAGGATGATGCCGATGATGGCGATCACCGACAGGTCGGTGCCGGACACCATCAGCGCCAAGAGCGCGCCGATGCCGGCCGAGGGCAGGGTGGAGAGAATCGTGATCGGATGGATATAGCTCTCGTACAGCACGCCCAGCACGATGTACATGGTGACGATGGCGGCCAGGATCAGCCACAGGGTGTTGGACAGCGACGCCTGGAAGGCCATCGCCGCGCCCTGGAACTTGGTGTCCATGCTGGCGGGCAGGCCCAGCTCGGACTCGGCCTGGCGTATGGCGTCCACCGCCTCGCCCAGCGACGCGCCCTGCTTCAGGTTGAAGGAGATGGTGGCGGTGGGGAACTGGCCCAGATGGTTGATGGCCAGCGAGGCCGGACGCTCCTCGATGGTGGCCACCGCGTCCAGGGGCACCGGCCCGCCACTGGCGGTGGGCACGTAGATGCCCTTCAGCGACAGCGGATCGCGCTGGTGCTCCTTGTCCACCTCCAGCACCACGCGGTACTGGTTGGTCTGGGTGAAGATGGTGGAGATCAGCCGCTGGCCGAAGGCGTCGTACAAGGCGTTGTCGACCGCCGCGGTGGTGACGCCCAGGCGCGAGGCGACATCGCGGTTGATGTTGACGTAGGCTTGCAGGCCCTTGTCCTGCAGGTCGCTGGCCACGTCGGCCAGCGCCGGCTCCTGCTGCAGCCGGCGCACCAGCTTGGGCACCCAGGCGGACAGGTCGTCCTGGCTGGTGGCCTGCAAGGTGAACTGGTACTGGGTGCGGCTGACGCGGGCGTCGATGGTCAGATCCTGCACCGCCTGCAGGTACAGCGACATGCCCGGCACGTCGTCGGCGCGCTGCTGCAGCCGCGCGAGCACGGTGCGGATGTCGTCGCGCTCGCCCTTGGGTTTCAGGTTGATCAGCAGGCGGCCGCTGTTCAGCGTGGCGTTGGTGCCGTCCACGCCGATGAAGGACGACAGGCTGTCCACCGCCGGGTCTTTCAGCAGTTGCTCGGCCAGTTTTTCCTGGCGGTCGGCCATCGCAGTGAAGGAAATGGACTGCGAAGCTTCGCTGATGCCCTGGATGGCGCCGGTGTCCTGCAGCGGGAAGAAGCCTTTGGGCACCCAGATGTACAGCGCCGCGGTCAGCGCCACGGTGCCGACGGCAACCAGCAGCGTGGTTTTCTGGCGGTCCAGCACCCAGGTCAGCATCTTGCCGTAGCGGGCGATGACGTCGTCGAAGAACTTGCCGCTGGCGTGGTAGAAGCGGCCCTGTTTTTCTTCCGGCACGTGCTTGAGCAGCCGCGCGCACATCATCGGCGTCAGCGTCAGCGAGATGAAGGCGGAAATCAGGATGGACACCGCCAGCGTGACCGCGAACTCGCGGAACAGCCGGCCCACCACGTCGCCCATGAACAGCAGCGGAATCAGCACCGCGATCAGCGAGATGGTCAGCGAGATGATGGTGAAGCCGATCTGTTTGGAGCCCTTCAGCGCCGCCTCCAGCGGCTTCTCGCCTTCCTCGATATAGCGGGCGATGTTCTCGATCATCACGATGGCGTCGTCGACGACGAAGCCGGTGGCGATGGTCAGCGCCATCAGCGTCAGGTTGTTGATGGAGAAGCCGGTCAGGTACATCACGCCGAAGGTGCCCACCAGCGACAGCGGCACCGCCACCGCCGGAATGATGGTGGCCGGCACGTTGCGCAGGAAGACGAAGATCACCATCACCACCAGCGCGATGGCCAGCATCAGCTCGAACTCCACGTCCTCCACCGAGGCGCGGATGGTCACGGTGCGGTCGCTCAGCACGTGCACGTCCACCGAGCCGGGCAGGGTGCCCTGCAATTGCGGCAGCAGCGACTTGATGCGGTCGGTCACCTGGATCACGTTGGCGCCCGGCTGGCGCTGCACGTTGAGGATGATGGCCGGCGTGGCGCCGGACCAGGCGGCTAGCCGGGTGTTTTCGGCCGATTCCACCACCTTGGCCACGTCCCTGACGTAGACCGGCGCGCCGTTCTGGTAGGCGACGATGACGTTCCTGTACTCGTCTGCCGATTGCAGCTGGTCGTTGCCGTCCACGGTGGAGGCCTGGGTCGGACCGTCGAAGCTGCCCTTGGCCTGGTTGACGTTGGCGGCGGCGACGGCGGTGCGGATGTCTTCCAGCGTCAGCCCGCGCGCGGCCAGCGCCTTGGGGTTGCTCTGGATGCGCACGGCCGGCCGCTGGCCGCCGCTGATGCTGACCAGGCCCACGCCCGGCACCTGCGACAGCTTCTGCGCCAGGCGGGTGTCGACCATGTCCTCCAGCTTGGTCAGTGGCAGGGTAGGCGAGCTGATGGCGACAGTAAGGATGGGCGTGTCGGCCGGATTGACCTTGTTGTAGACCGGCGGGCTGGGCAGGTCGGACGGCAGCAGGTTGCCGGCGGCGTTGATCGCCGCCTGGACTTCCTGCTCGGCCACGTCCAGCGTCAGGTCCAGGCTGAACTGCAGCGTGATCACCGAGGCGCCGCCGGAGCTGGACGAGGACATCTGCGACAGGCCCGGCATCTGGCCAAACTGGCGTTCCAGCGGCGCGGTGACCGACGAGGTCATCACGTCGGGGCTCGCGCCGGGGTAGAGCGTCACCACCTGGATGGTCGGATAGTCGACTTCCGGCAGCGCCGATACCGGCAACATTCTCCAGGCGACCAGGCCGGTCAGCAGGATGGCCACCATCATCAGAGTGGTGGCCACCGGCCGCGTAATGAACGGACGGGAGGGGTTCATGCGCAGTCCTCCCGTTTAGTTGGCCGTCGAGGCGTGTTTCTTGCCCCAGGCGCCCGCGCCGTGCTTTTTCTGTCCCTTGGCCTCGCCGGAGGCGGCCGAGGCGGCTTCGCGCGCCTGTGCGGCGCGGTCTATCACCTTGACCTGGGCGCCGTTGCGCAGCTTGTCCACGCCGTCTATCACCACGCGCTGGCCGGGTTTCAGGCCGTTCTCGATGATGGTGTCGCTGCCGGACGCCGGACCGGTCCTGACCTTGGCGATGCTGACGGTGGAGTCGCCGCCGACGGTGTAGACGTAGCTGCCCACCTTGCCCAGCTGCACCGCGACGGTGGGGACCACCACCGCGTCCTTGCGCACGCCCAACTGCAGGTTGATGTTGACGAACTGGTTGGGGAACAGTTGCTGCTGTTCGTTGGCGAAAGAGGCCTTGATGTTGATGGTGCCGGTACTGGTGTTCAGCTGATTGTCCAGCGCCAGCAATTTGCCGTCGGCCAGCTTGTGGCGGTTGTCTCGGTCCCAGGCTTCGACCTTCAGCGCCTTGTCGGCGCGGGCGGCCTGCAGCACCGAAGCCAGGCTGGTTTCGGGAACGGCGAACACCGCGTTGATCGGTTGAGTCTGGGTGATGGTGACCAAGCCGTTGGCGTCGCTGGCGTGGACGATATTGCCCGGGTCTACCTGGCGCAGGCCGACGCGGCCGCTGATCGGCGCGACAACGCGGGTGTAGTCGACATTGATGCGCGCGGCGGCCACCGATCCCTGATCGACCTTGACCGTGCCTTCGTACTGTCGCACCAGCGCCTGCTGGGTGTCTACCTGCTGCTTGGAGATGGAGTTCTGGCCGGCCAGTTGCTTGTAGCGCGCCAGATCCAGGCGGGCGTTTTCCAGCAGCGCCTGGTCGCGCAGCAACTGGCCCTCGGCCTGGGTCAGCGCCGCCTGGTAGGGGCGGGCGTCCAGCTCGGCCAACAGCTGTCCCTGCTTGACCTGCTGGCCTTCGGTGAAGTGGATCTTGTCCAGCTGGCCGTCGACGCGGCTGCGCACGGTCACGGTATTGGTGGAAGAGACAGTGCCCAGCGCATTCAACTGCAGGGGCGCGTCCATCGTCCGCACGTCGGCCACGCCCACCGCCATCGGCGCGGCGCCCTTGTTGCGGGCGGCGGCTTCCTTGACGCTTTGATTGTGCTGGTGCCACCACCAGCCGCCGCCCAGTGCGGCGAGCAGGATGAGGATCAGGGGCAGGCGTTTGGATTGGGCTGGCGCGGCGGTGGACATGCGGAAAGCTCCGGGCGGACGTTGAGTGTTGTTGTAGGCAAAGCATGACATTTTTACATGCTTTGTGCTGCGCTTACGTGTGAAAACAGCGATTTAGTGCTGAATACGCATGTATAAGAGTGAGCGCATTGTATTAGCCTGGTTTGAGTGGGAAATGGCTTTGTGTTGTGAATTGTTAATGGAAAACGAGCATCCGCTTTTTAATATGAGGTTAGGGTAAAAGCTCGATAGGCTAAGGCTTTGGCTGCTATGACATTCTGAAGTTGCCGGCCATGGAATGGCGGGGGCGGTGTTTTTACCATTTGTTTACATGCGCCGGGCGGAATCTCTACCTGGCTTTTATTTTGGCGGCCCTAGCATGCTGAATGAAGTGTCAATTACCTGGATGATGGCGTTGCAAGGAGCAAACATGTTGGCTGCATTCAGAAGCATGGCCATTTCGGCGGCCGACCGAAAGCGCCGGAACCCGCCCATGGCCATGCTGGCGCTGGCGGCGCTGGGCGTGGTGTTCGGCGATTTGGGCACCAGCCCGTTGTACGCTTTGCAGGAGGCGTTCAATGGCGATCACGGTGTGCGGCCGACGCCCGATAATGTGATAGGGGTGGTGTCGCTATTTTTGTGGTCGCTGATCCTGATGGTCAGCATCAAGTACGTGTTGGTGCTGATGCGGGCCGACAACCGGGGCGAGGGCGGCATCCTGGCGCTGTTGGCCCAGATTACCGGCGGACGGACGGATGGCAAGGGGCGCGCCGCCTGGGGCTGGGTGTTGCTGGGCCTGGCCGGCGCGGCGATGCTGTACGGCGATGGGGTGATCACGCCGGCGGTGTCGGTGTTGAGCGCGATGGAAGGGCTGCAGGTGGCGACGCCGGCCCTGGCCGCCTATGTGGTGCCCGCCACCGTCGCCATCCTGGCTTTGCTGTTCATGGTGCAGCCTTTCGGATCCGGCCGGGTGGGGGTGGCCTTCGGCCCGATACTGGCGGCGTGGTTCGTGGCCATCGCCGCGCTGGGGCTGGCCCAGTTGTGGCAAAACCCGGTCATTCTGCAGGCGGCCAACCCTTGGCACGGCATCGCGTATTTCCAGCGCAACGGCTTTGCCGGCTTCGTTTCGCTGGGCGCGGTGGTGCTGTGCCTGACCGGCGCGGAAGCGCTGTACGCCGACATGGGCCATTTCGGCGCGCGGCCGATCCGGTTGGCCTGGTATGGCCTGGCGCTGCCGTCGCTGATCCTGAGCTATCTGGGGCAGGGCGCGCTGCTGCTCGCGCACCCGCAGCTGTCCGGCAGGCCTTTCTATTCCATGGTGCCCGAGTGGGGGCTGTACCCGATGGTGGCGCTGTCCACCCTGGCCACCATCGTCGCCTCGCAGGCGCTGATCACCGCGGTGTTCTCGCTGACCCACCAGTCGGTGCAGCTGGGCTTTTTCCCCAGGGTGAAGGTGCTGCACACCTCGGGCAGCCAAAAGGGCCAGATTTACCTGCCCTTGCTGAATTGGATTTTGATGTTGGCCACGATCGCGGTGGTGTTGGGATTCCGCGAATCGGGCAAGCTGGCCGCGGCCTTCGGCCTGGCCGTCTCCACCACCATGGCCATCACCACCGTGCTGTTCGCGGTGCTGGCGCGCCGGCGCTGGCATTGGCCGTGGTGGGCGGTGGCGCTGGTGGCGGGAGGATTGTTCGCGATCGACCTGGCTTTCTGGCTGGCTAATGTGCTCAAGTTTTTGGATGGCGGCTGGCTGCCGCTGCTGCTGGGCCTGGCGGTCTTCGCGATGATGGGGTGCTGGTTCGGCGGACGGAGGCTGCAGCGGCATGAAAGCCGCGGCCGCCAGTTGCCGGTGGAGGCCCTGCTCTCCAGCCTGGAGGCGAATCCGTTGATGCGGATTCCGGGCGTAGGGGTATTTCTGTCCGAAAGCGCGGATGGCGCGCCGCCGGTGCTGCTGCACCATCTGAAACACAATCAGGCGCTGCATGAAACCGCGGTCCTGCTGACTTTGCAGATGCTGGACGTGCCGCGGGCGGCCGGCGAGCGCGTGTCGGCGCAGTGGCTGGGGCAGGGCGTGGCCAGGGTGGCGGCGAGCTACGGCTATATGGAGGAGCCGGACGTGCCGGAAGCGATGGCGCGCGCGGCGGAGCTGCTGCGCCTGCCGCCGCTGGAACCGTTGCGCACCAGCTACTATCTGGGCAGGCAGACGCTGGTGGCCGCGCCGGGCAGCGGCGGCTTCAAGCGATGGCTGGTCGGCGTCTTCGCCTTCCTCAGGCAGAATGAACGCAGCGCCACGCTGTACTTCGGCCTGCCGCCCAACCGGGTGGTGGAGCTGGGCGCGCGCATCGAATTGTAGCGTGTCGGCCTCATGAAATTTCCGACCCGGCAGGGCGCGCCGCGACGCCGGCTTCGCCTTGCCTGCTCTGGGTTCTGCGTTCATTTCCGAACATGACATCTTCGTTTTTTGCGTAAATCGCCTAATCCGGGCTAGGCAATGCCGGCGATCGATGTCATTCTTTGCCGCTTTGATTGTCATCCGCCCGGCGCAGAGCCTGGGCGACGCCGGTTCCGGTCCGCGCGGCAGAACAACAGAGTGAGTTGGATATGAGCAAGAAACAAGACGCGCCCGAGCTGCGGCGCACGCTGCAGGCGCGCCACCTGTCGATGATCGCCATCGGCGGCTCCATCGGCACCGGCCTGTTCCTGGCGTCCGGCGCCACCATCTCGAGCGCGGGCGCCGGCGGCGCGCTGCTGGCTTACGCGCTGGTGGGCCTGATGGTTTACTTCCTGATGACCAGTCTGGGCGAAATGGCCGCCTTCATGCCGGTGTCCGGCTCCTTCCAGGCTTACGGCTCGCGCTTCGTCGACCCGGCCTTCGGCTTCGCCCAGGGCTGGAACTACTGGTACAACTGGGCGATCACCGTCGCGGTGGAGCTGGCCGCGGCCGCCATCATCATGAACTACTGGTATCCCGGCATACCGGGCGTGGTGTGGAGCGGCGGCTTCCTGGCCATCATCTTCGCGCTCAACTACTTCTCGGTGAAGGGCTTCGGCGAGGCCGAGTTCTGGTGCTCGATGCTGAAGGTGGCCACCATCATCGCCTTCATCGTCATCGGCTTCCTGATGATTCTGGGCATCATGACCGAGCCGAACCCGAACCGCATCGCGCCGGGCCTGAATGTGATGATGCAGGGCGACGGCGCCTTCGTCGGCGGCCTGGCCGCCTTCGTCGGTGTCGCCATGGTGGTCGGCTTTTCCTTCCAGGGCACCGAACTGATCGGCGTCGCCGCCGGCGAATCGGCCAATCCGGGCCGCACCATTCCGCGCGCCGTGCGCCAGATTTTCTGGCGCATCCTGATGTTCTACATGCTGTCCATCCTGATCATCGGCCTGATCCTGCCGCACAACGATCCGTCGCTGCTGAAGAACGACATGAAGGACGTCGGCGCCAGCCCGTTCACGCTGGTGTTCAACCGCGCGGGCCTGGCCTTCGCCGCCAGCCTGATGAACGCAGTGATCCTGTCCGCCATCCTGTCGGCCGGCAATTCCGGCATGTACGCGTCAACCCGCATGCTGTACGCGATGGCCAAGAACGGCATGGCGCCCAAGGTCTTCGGCAAGCTGACCGACAACGGCGTGCCGCGCAACGCGCTGTACGCCACCACGCTGGTGGCCTGCCTGTGCTTCCTGACCTCGCTGTTCCAGAGCAACGCGGTCTATATGTGGCTGCTGAACTCGTCCGGCATGACCGGCTTCATCGCCTGGCTGGGCGTGGCCATCAGCCACTACCGCTTCCGCCGCGCCTATGTGAGGCAGGGTTACAGCCTGGATGATCTGCCGTACAAGGCCAAGTGGTTCCCGCTGGGCCCGGTGTTCGCCTTCGTCTTGTGCCTGTTGATCATGCTGGGCCAGAACTACACCGCCTTCACTGCGGCCAAGGTGGACTGGAACGGCGTCATCGCCACTTATCTTGGCATCCCGCTGTTTGTGGCGCTGTGGTGGGGATACCGCGTCAAGCACAACACCCGCATGGTGCCGTTGGATAAGGTGGAGCTGGCCGAAGCGCATCGCAACGCCTTGATGCTGCGGGAAGAAACCCGCGGCGGCAAACCGGTTTCCGCGCAGGCGTGATCGGCCTGGAAAAATGCTTGAAAAAGCCCGCTGGCAAGCGGGCTTTTTTTATGGTTTCATCCGCTATCCTGACAACATTTTAAACCTTCCAGGCGGGGTGCCGTATGCAGTTGCTGTCCACCTTCATTACCAAGTTTCTATTCGTGATGGCGGCGCTGCTGCCGATCATGAACCCGCCCGGCCTGGTGCCCATCTTCATCTCGATGACGGCGCGCAATACGCCGCAGCAGCGGCGCTACCTGGCGCGGCGAATCGCCGTTTATTGCGCGCTGCTGTTGATCGGCAGCATGTTTGTCGGCGGCTACGTGCTGTCCTTCTTCGGCGTGTCGCTGCCGGTGGTGCAGATGTCAGGCGGCTTGCTGATCACCTTCGCCGCGTGGCGCATGCTGAACGACACGCCGGCCGAATCAAGCCAGCCGTCCACCGAGCAGGCCAGGGTGGACAGCCAGGCCGAGCTCAAGCAACGCGCCTTCTATCCGCTGACCTTTCCGCTGACCGTGGGGCCGGGCTCGGTGTCGGTGGCCATCACCATCGGCGCCACGCTGACCGGCAGCGGCAAGGGCCTGGTGCGTTTCGTGATCAGTCCGGTCGCCGGTCTCACGGCGGTGCTGGTGTGCAGCACGCTGGTCTATCTGTGCTACGCCAATGCCGACAAGCTGTTGCGCTACTTGGGCCAGACCGGCTCGGTGGTGTTCCTGCGCTTGTCCGCCTTCATCCTGCTGTGCCTGGGCGTGCAGATCATGTGGGACGGCTTCGGCGAGCTGGCCAGCCAGTGGCTGCGAGACAACGCCGCGATGCTGCATTGATCGGCATTCCATCCGCGTGCCGCCGGGCCGGCATTTATTGACTTGAGGCAAGGTTGACGAAGGGAGAAGGCGGCAGACTGTGTTCAATGGCAATCCACTGACTGGAGACGGACATGAGCACAAGCGCTTTCTTCATCCCCTCGCTGAACCTGATGGGCGCGGGCTGTCTGCGACAAGCCGTCGACGCCATGCGCGGCCACGGCTTCCGCCGCGCGCTGATCGTCACCGACCAGGGCCTGGTCAAAGCAGGTTTGGCGGGTAAAGTCGCCGAAATGCTGGGCGCGGTCGATATCGAGCCGGTGATCTTCGACGGCGTCCATCCCAACCCCAGCTGCGCCAACGTAAACGCCGGCCTCGCGCTGCTGCGGGAAAAACAGTGCGACGTGGTGGTGTCGCTGGGCGGCGGCTCGCCGCACGATTGCGCCAAGGGCATCGCGCTGGTGGCGGTGAACGGCGGCAAGATCCAGGATTACGAAGGCGTGGACAAGTCGGCCAAGCCGCAACTGCCGCTGGTGGCGATCAACACCACCGCCGGCACGGCGTCCGAAATGACCCGCTTCTGCATCATCACCGACGAGTCGCGCCACATCAAAATGGCCATCGTCGACAAGCACACCACCCCCATTCTGTCGGTCAACGATCCGGAAACCATGGCGGGCATGCCTGCCGCGTTGACGGCGGCCACCGGCATGGACGCGCTGACCCATGCGGTGGAGGCCTATGTGTCCACCATCGCCACTCCCATCACCGACGCCTGCGCCTTGAAGGCGGTGGAGCTGATCGCCGGCTTTCTGCGCCGCGCAGTGAAGGACGGCCAAGACATGGAAGCGCGCGAGCAGATGGCTTACGCGCAATTCCTGGCCGGCATGGCTTTCAACAACGCTTCCTTGGGCTATGTGCACGCGATGGCGCATCAGCTGGGCGGCTTCTACGATCTGCCGCATGGCGTGTGCAACGCGGTGCTGCTGCCGCATGTCCAGGTTTTCAATGCCGCCGTCGCCGGCGAGCGGCTGGGCGATGTGGCCATCGCGCTGGGAGAGAAAGCGCGCAGCGCCGAGGCCGCCATCGCCGCGATCAAGCGCTTGGCCGCCGATGTCGGCATCCCGGCGGGCTTGGCCGCGCTGGGCGTGAAGGAGGCGGATATCCCGACGCTGGCTGAGAATGCTCTGAAGGATGCCTGCGGGTTGACCAATCCGCGAAAGGGCAGCCATCAGGATGTCTGCTCGATTTTCCGCGCGGCGATGTAGCCGATGACAGGGCGGAGCGGCCGATGCGTGAGATCGGCCGCTCCGCAGAGAAAAATTTTTTGCCGATATATATCGTATTGCGATAGTTTAATTAAAAGCTAAAGTAGGCGGCTAGGGCCGGAGGAACTGGTTTGCGCATGCGAAAGCAAGACAGGAGGTAACGATCATGGGAATCGAAATACGTTTGGAAAGAGTGGAGGGGTGCCGGAATCCGCCGGCTGGCGCGTTTCTGGTGGACAGCAAGTGGCCGCGAGGGTTGCCGCGTTCCGCGCTGGCAGCCGGGCACTGGCTGCCCAGGGTGATGCCGACCGACGAATTGGTGGCCTGGATGCGTTTCCAGCCGCTGCGTTGGGCGACCTTCTGCGACATCTACTGGGCGGACATGGGCAACAATCCCGCGCGCTGGCTGCCCTTGTTGAAAGCGATGGAGCAGGGCGAGCTGGCGTTGCTGCATAGCGGCGAGCCGGACGAGCATAGCCCGGTGATGGCGCTGAAGGCCTTTTTGCAGCAGCGCTACCGCGAGCGCCAGGGTGAAATGGCGGAGGCGTGAGCAGGATCGCATCGGCGGCAGGGGATGCGCTAGACTGCCGCGCATGATCCACTGTCATTGAAGTCATGGCATGAGCTTGAGCAAGGAAGATTTCGAACGTCTGGCGGATTTTCGTTACCGGCTGCGCCGTTTTCTGCGGTTCAGCGAGGATCTGGCCCAGGATAGCGGCATCACGCCGCTGCAGTATCTGCTGCTGCTGCAACTGAAGGGCTACCCGGGCCGCAGCTGGGCCACGGTGGCTGAGCTGGCGGAGCGGCTGCAGTCCCATCATCACAGCGTGGTGGGGCTGGTCAGCCGCTGCGAGGGACAGCAACTGGTGCGGCGCCAGCCTGGGCGAGAGGACAGGCGCTGCGTGGAGGTGCACCTGCAGCCCAAGGGCGAAGAGCTGGTGGCCAGGCTGGCCGGCGCGCATCGGGACGAGCTGATCGCCTTGCAGGAGGATGGCGGCTACCTGTCGCTGGACTTGTTGCTGCAGACCAAGCGCCAATTGCAACTGCCGGAGGAGCTGGGCTAGGCAAATAGCGCGGAGCCGTGTTGCATATGGCTTGATGGCATTTAGTAAACTCGCCGTTTTCAGGCAAGATGTCGGGATGCGGTCCGCCGACGGGCGGACAAGAAAGAAAGAGAGAATCATCATGGCATCCGACGCGCCGCAACTTCCGCTGCATCCCGAAACCCTGGCCATCCGCGCGGGCCGGGAGATCAGCCAGTTCAACGAGCACAGCCAGGGCTTGTACCTCACTTCCAGCTTCACTTACGATTCGGCCGCCCAGGCCGCCGCGATGTTTCTCGGCGAGATCGACGGCTACACCTACACCCGGTTCACCAATCCCACCGTGGCGGCGTTCCAGCAGCGGCTGGCGGAGATGGAAGAGGGGGAGCGCGCCATCGCCACCGCCACCGGCATGGCCGCGATCCAGGCCATCATGATGACTTTGCTGCAGGCCGGCGACCACATCGTGTCGTCGCAAAGCCTGTTCGGCTCCACCACCAATCTGTTCGCCAATCAGCTGTCCAAGTTCGGCGTGGCCACCACTTTCGTCGACGCGCGCGACCTGTCGCTATGGCGCGAGGCGCTGCGGCCCAATACCAAGCTGCTGTTCCTGGAAACGCCGTCCAATCCCTTGACCGAGGTGGCCGACATCGCTGCCATCGCCGATATCGCCCACGCGCATGGCGCGTTGTTGGTGGTGGACAACAGCTTCTGTTCCCCGGCACTGCAACAGCCGCTGAAACTGGGCGCCGATCTAGTCATGCACTCCGCCACCAAGTTCCTGGACGGCCATGGCCGGGTGATGGGCGGCGCGGTGGTGGGCAGCGACAAGCTGATCGAGCAGATCTATCTGCACGTGCGCGCGGCGGGCCCGTCGCTGGCGCCGTTCAATGCCTGGACGCTGTTGTCCGGCATGGAGACGCTGCACCTGCGGATGGAGAAGCACAGCGCCAACGCGCTGGAGCTGGCGCGTTGGCTGGAGGCTCAGCCCAATGTGGAGCGTGTCTATTATCCGGGCCTGGAGAGCCATCCGCAGCATGAGATCGCGCGACGCCAACAGAAGAGCGGCGGCGCGGTGGTGTCTTTCGTGGTCAAGGGCGGCAGAGAGGCCGCGTGGCGGGTGGTGGACGGCGTTCAGGTGATTTCCCGCACCGCCAATCTGGGCGATGTGAAAACCACCATCACCCACCCCTCCAGCACCACGCACGCCCGCGTGACGCCGGAGGCGCGGGAGCGCGCCGGCATCGTCGAGGGGCTGTTGCGCGTCAGCGTCGGCCTGGAAAATGTGCGTGACCTTCAACAAGATCTGTTGCGAGGCCTTGACTAAGCGCTTTTAACGCGTGTTTCATTCAAACGGCAGTCTAAAATTAGATTGCCGTTTTTGTTTGCCCTGAGGGATGGGTGGCGAGGCAAGTGGGACATGCCTTGACATCGATCAAGTTAAAACGTAAGTTTGAAACGCTTGTTCGAAAGCTGAGATGAGCAAGACCAAATCACAAAACACAATAAAGGCTCTGGAGATCATGGAGGGCAACCGTCCCGATACCGCAACCCGCATCCTGGACGTCGCGGAGCGTCTGTTCGTGGAGCACGGCTTCGAGGCGACTTCTCTGCGAATGATCACCCAGCAGGCCGAGGTGAATCTGGCCGCGGTGAATTATCACTTCGGCTCCAAGGATGCGTTGTTCGAATCCGTGTTTCTGCGCAGGCTGGCGCCCTTGCTGGAAGGGTGCCTGGCGGAACTGGATACGCTGGAGGCGCGGGAAGGAGACTTGCCGCTGGAGCAGCTGGTGCTGTCTTTCATACGGCCCTGTCTGGCTCTGTCCAAGGATCCGTCGCGCGGCGGCGCCATGTTCGTGCGCTTGCTGTCGCGGACCCTGGTGGAGAACCACCGCCTCCTGCGCGAGACCATCTCGCAGCAGTACAGCGTGTTCGTGCAACGCTATACCAGCGCCTTCCAACGGGCGCTGCCGCACCTGGAGCCGGAGCAGCTCGCCTGGCGGATGCACCTCGCCTTCAGCGTCATGTTCAACGCCTTCGCCGGCAACGATGTGCTGAAAATCTTCACGCGCAGCCAGATCGTTACCGCCCGGGATCCGGACATGATCGTCAAGTATCTGGTGCCTTTTGTGATTGCCGGTCTGGTCGCGCCCATCGAAGGCTGATTCCGCATCGCCAGTCCATTACAAGATCACGGCGGCGCATGCGGAACTGAGGGGTCAACACGAGGGTAAACACAATGATTGCTGCCGTTCTTCTGGTCGTGCTGCTCGGCGCGCTGGCGTATTTCGCCGCGCCGGTGCTGGTCTGGACCGTTGGTGTCGCCGCCTGGCTCGCCGCGCTCCAGTTCGTATTCCACTGTCCGGTGCCTGTCGCCGCTTGGGCGGTGTTCGCCGTGGTCGCCGCGGCGCTCAACATCGTGCCGCTGCGCCGCGCCGTTTTCACCGGTCCGGTGTTCGGCGTGTTCAAGAAAATCACGCCGGCGATGTCGCAGACCGAGCAGGAGGCCATCAACGCCGGCACCGTCTGGTGGGATCGCGACCTGTTCTCCGGCAAGCCGGATTACAACCGCCTGCTGTCCTTCCCGGATCCGAAGCTGACGCCGGAAGAGCAGGCCTTCATCGACGGCCCGACCGAACAGCTGTGCGGCATGATCGACGACTGGAAGATCACTCACGAGCTGAAGGATCTGCCGCCGGAGGTCTGGCAGTTCATCAAAGATCATGGCTTCCTGGGCATGATCGTCAAAAAGAAATACGGCGGGCTGGAATTCTCCAACTACGCCCACGCTAAAGTCGTGACCAAGATCGCCACCCGCGGCGGCACCGCCGCGGTGACGGTGATGGTGCCCAACTCGCTCGGACCGGGCGAATTGCTGCAGCACTACGGCACCGAGGCGCAGAAAGACTACTACCTGCCGCGTCTGGCCAAGGGCGTGGAAGTGCCATGCTTCGCGCTGACCAGCCCGTACGCCGGCTCCGACGCCGGTGCCATTCCGGATTACGGCGTGGTTTGCCGCGGCTCTTACACTCACCCGCGCACCGGCGAGCGTTTCGAGAACGTGCTGGGCGTGCGCGTCAGCTGGGAAAAGCGCTGGATCACGCTGGCGCCGGTCGCCACCATCCTGGGCCTGGCGTTCAAGATGTACGACCCCGAGCGTCTGCTGGGCGACAAGGAAGACATCGGCATCACCTGCGCGCTGGTGCCGACCGAGCACGAGGGCGTTGAAATCGGCCGTCGCCATTTTCCGGGCGGCTCGGCCTTCATGAACGGCCCGACCTGGGGCAAGGACGTATTCATTCCGCTGGACTGGATCATCGGCGGACGCGAATACGCCGGCCAGGGCTGGCGCATGCTGGTCGAGTGCCTGTCGGTCGGTCGCTGCATCTCGCTGCCGGCGATGTCCGTCGCCTGCGGCAAGCTGACCACCTACACCACCGGCGCCTTCGCCCGCATCCGCGATCAGTTCGGCCTGCCCATCGGCAAGTTCGAGGGCGTGGACGAGGCGATGGCCCGCATCGGCGGCTTCACCTACCAGATGGAAGCGTCGCAGGACCTGGCGCTGACCGCGCTCGACAACGGCGAAAAGCCGTCGGTGCTGTCCGCCATCCTGAAGTACCACAACACCGAGCGCATGCGCAAAACGCTGAATGACGCGATGGACGTGCACGGCGGCAAGACCGTAGTGCTGGGGCCGCGCAACTACCTGGCGCGCGGCTATCAGGCGGTGCCGATCGGCATCACCGTGGAAGGCGCCAACATCCTGACCCGTTCGATGATCATCTACGGCCAGGGCGCGATCCGTTGCCATCCGTTCGTGCTGCGCGAGATGAAGTCGGCGATGGCCAACGACGGCGCAGAGTTCGACAAGGCCATCACCGGCCACATCAATTTCGTGATCAGCAACTTCGTCCGTTCGCTGTGGCTGGGCCTGACCTGCGCCCGCTTCGCGAAGAGCCCGAAGGGCGGCGCCACCGCGGCGTACTACAAGCGCGTCACCCGTCTTTCCAGCGCCTTCGCGCTGCTGTCCGACATGGCGATGTTCAGCCTGGGCGGCTCGCTGAAGTTCCGCGAGAAGCTGTCCGCGCGCCTGGGCGACATGCTGTCCGGCCTCTATATCGCTACGGCCAGTCTGAAGCGTTTCGAGCGTGAAGGCGCGCCGAAGGAAGACATCGCGGTGATGAGCTGGGCGGTGGAAAACGCGCTGTACGATGTTCAGGTGGCGATGGACGGCTTCTTGGCCAACCTGCCTAGCCGCGGTCTGGCCTGGGTGTTGCGTCGCGTGATCTTCCCGTGGGGCCTGACCCTGAAGCCGGCCTCCGACCGCATCGGCACCAAGGTGGCCCGCGCGATGATGGAGCCGGGCGCCACCCGCGACCGCCTGACCCACGGCATGTATGTGCCGAAGTCCGAGACCGATCCGGTGGGCGTGCTGGAGCACGCGCTGCACGCTATCCTGGCTACCGAGCCGGTGGAGCAGAAGCTGCGCAAGCTGGCGCGTGACGGCAAGTTCAAGACCATCACCGCGCGCGAGCGCTTGGCTGAGGCGCTGCAGACCGGCCTGATCAATCAGGAAGAGTTCGACGCGGTCACTCGCGCCCGCAAGCTGAAGCGCGACGTGATCATGGTGGATGACTTCGACAAGAAGCTGGATCAGCATGACGAGCAATTGCTGCAGCGCCTGATTTTCTAAATCCGGCAACGTGGTACCATGCGCCGGATGCCGCATGCATCCGGCGTTGAGCAAAGCGGCCGCGTCTGTTGCGGCCGTTTTTCTCAGCGCTTCGCTTTCAAGGGGGTAGGGGATGGAACAGCAGGAACACCGGACGCCGGTATTGCGGGTGCGCGCCTTGCCCACCAGCACCAATGCCTATGGCCGGGTCCAGGCGGGCTGGCTGATGAGCCAGATCGACATGGCGGGCAGTCTGGACGCCGAGCGCTTGTCCCGCGGTCCGGTGACCACGGTGGCCGTGAATGCCTTCCAGTTCGCTGCGCCCATCCTGTTGGGCGACGTGGTGGATCTGTATGTGGAGCGCCTGCGCATCGGCCAGAAATCCATCACGCTGAAGATCTCCGTCGAGGCCGAGCGCATGGACGGCTCGCACATCCGCATCACCGAGGTGATCGCCACTTTCGTCGCGGTCGACCCTGATGGAAAGTCCAGATTGCTGGGCGATTCCTAGCCTAAATGTGGTGGCGGAAACAAATTGTTGTGGAAATGTTGCATTAAACGAACGTTTGGAACAAAAGCTCTGATATCTGGTTGGATTGCTCTAATTCTCTGGTAGCATCGATGATGCTGCGGTCAATGACCGAGTCATCGTTAATGAAAATATCCAAGCTACAATAGAGAGGGAAGCATGAAGCTCAAGCATCTCAGCCTGTCCGTGATGATCATGGGCACCGCGCTCGGTCTGGCATCGACTCAGGCTGCGGCCTCGGGTTATCAGTTCGGCTCGCAGAGCGTCTCCGGCCAGGGCACCGCCCACGCCAACGGAGCAGAGGCCAACGATCCTTCCACCATCTTCACCAACCCGGCCGGCCTGTCCCGGCTGGACGGCACCCAGCTCGTCATCGGCGGCACCCTGGTGGTTCCGCACTCCGAATATACCGATAATGGCTCTACCACCACTGGAGCTCTTGGTATTCCCGCGCACGCAACCGGCGGCGGCAACGGCGGCACGTTCGCGCCCAAGGCCGTGGCCGCACCAACCTTCTATCTGTCGCACAAGATCAACGACAAGATCACCGCCGGCATCGGCATGTATGTGCCTTACGGCGCCAAGCTGGATTATGGCTTCGACTGGGCCGGCCGCTACGCGCTGAAGAGCATCAACCTGCAGTCGCTGAACATCAATCCGTCCATCTCTTTCAAGTTGGATGAGCGCCATTCCTTCGGTTTCGGCGTGTCCGCCCAGTATATGGATGCGACGCTGGAGCAGATGGCGGATGCGACAACAGGTATTAATGCCTATCTAAAACAAAATTACGGCTTGACCAATGCCCAGCTTGCTGCTGTCGGTGTGAAGGGCGATGGTTTGGCGCATGTGGAAGGCAATGACTGGGGCTTCGGTTGGAATATTGGATATATGTTCCAGCTGGATGAAAACACACGCTTTGGCTTGGCTTATCGCTCTAGTGTGAAGCAGTCCTTGAGTGGTTCGTCTACATGGACGTTTGGAAATGTGACCAACAATGCTTTTGGTCCAATTCAACAAAACTCCTTGGGTGCTGTTGCAAAAATCAAGCACCCGAATGCTTCTGCCTCGGTTGATGTTACAACTCCGGAAACCGCGTCCGCCAACTTTTTCCATCAGCTGAACCCGAAGGTGGCGTTGATGGGCGATGTGACCTGGGTGCGCAACTCGCGCATGCAGCAGATCGACATCAAACAATACAGCACGCCTGCCCAGGGCGATCTGGTGCTGCACCAGAACTGGAAGGATACCTGGCGCGTGTCGTTCGGCTCCAACTACCAGCTGAACGATTCCTGGATGCTGCGCGGCGGCGTGGCTTGGGAGCAGGCGCCGCTGCAGTCCGACGACCAGCGCCACCCGGCGATTCCGGATAGCGACCGCATCTGGCTGTCGTTCGGTGCCAACTACAAGATCAACAAGCAGAGTTCGGTCGATCTGGCTTACAGCTTCATCGATTTCAAGAACGCCAACGTCAACTATACTGACAGCTGCACCCCGGCTGGCGTGAGCCCGACTACCGGTGCGGCATGTACCGGCAACGGCGGCACGGTCAAGGGCAGCTACAAGACTTATCTGCAACTGATCGGCGTGCAATACAACTACCGTTTCTAAGCGGCGGCATGCCGTCGTGAAACCGGTTCGGGGCGGGCGCGCAGGCGTTCGCCCCGTTTGTTTTAGCGGACAGTTTGGCGGTGTTGCGCTCGCGCCAGCGCCGCATGCGATTTTTTTGCAAAACCTGCTTTGATTTTGCCCAAAATGGGTTAGACTAATCCAGCATAAAAGCGAGTGTTTGATATTTTATCTATGCCCGCGATATGGCCGTTGTTTGCGCTCGAGGAGAGCCGATTGCGGTCCAGACCGGAACAATAGCGATTATCCCCGGTCGTTTCTATCAAGCAGTACCCGCCCGCGCCGCGTCAGCCCCTGCCGGCGCAGGGCAATGGGCAAGGACGATTTCAACGCCCGTCCTTGAAGCAAGCAGGACAGGTTGAGAGGGGCCTGTCTCATGTGTGTTTCAACAAAACGAGGAAACCATGTCTCAAACCAAATTCAATGTACGCAAGGTTGCCGTGCTCGGCGCTGGCGTTATGGGGGCGCAGATCGCCGCCCACCTGGTTAACGCCAAGGTACCGACCATTCTGTTCGACCTTCCGGCCAAGGAAGGCGACAAGAACGGCATCGCGCTGAAGGCCATCGACGGTCTGAAGAAGCTGAAACCCTCTCCGCTGGCCGGCAGCGATGTGGTCGCCCACATCCAGCCCGCCAATTACGACGACCACCTGCACCTGCTGAAGGACTGCGATCTGGTGATCGAAGCCATCGCCGAGCGCATGGACTGGAAGGTGGACCTGTACCACAAGGTGGCGCCGCATCTGGGCGAGCACACCATCTTCGCCACCAACACTTCCGGCCTGTCGATCAACAAGCTGGCCGAAGGCTGCCCGGATTCGGTGCGCCCGCGCTTCTGCGGCGTGCACTTCTTCAACCCGCCGCGCTACATGCACCTGGTTGAGATCATCCCCTGCGTGACCTCCGACGCCCACATCCTGGACAACCTGGAACGCTTCCTGGTGTCCTCGCTGGGCAAGGGCGTGGTGCGCGCCAAGGATACCCCGAACTTCGTCGCCAACCGCATCGGCGTATTCTCGATGCTGGCCACCATCGCCAATGCCGCCAAGTACGGCATCCGCTTCGATGTGGTGGACGACCTGACCGGCCCGCGCCTGGGCCGCCCGAAGTCCGCCACCTTCCGCACCGCCGACGTGGTGGGCCTGGATACCTTCGCCCACGTGGTGAAGACCATGCAGGACACGCTGCCGCAAGACCCGTGGCACAGCCTGTTCGCCACGCCGGACTGGATGCAGCAGCTGATCGCCAACGGCGCGCTGGGCGCCAAGACCCGCGCCGGCATCTACAAGAAAGACGGCAAGCGCATGCTGGTGCTCGACCCGGCCAAGGGCGAGTACGTAGGCTCCGGCGAAAAGGGCGACGACGCGGTCAAGGACATCCTGAAGATCGCCGATCCGGCCGAGAAATTCCAGAAGCTGCGCGACAGCGAGCATCCGCAGGCGCAATTCCTGTGGGCCTGCTTCCGCGACGTGTTCCACTACATTTCCTTCCATCTGGGCGACATCGCCAACTGCGCGCGCGACGTGGACTTCGCCATTCGCTGGGGCTTCGGCTGGTCCGCCGGTCCGTTCGAAACCTGGCAATCCGCCGGCTGGCAGCAGGTGGCCAAGTGGCTGAAGGAAGACATCGCCGCCGGCAAGACCCTGGCCAAGGCCGAGCTGCCGGCCTGGGTGCTGGAAGGCGACCGCGCCGGCGTGCATTTCGCCGACGGCTCCTACAATGCCGCCGACAAGAAGCTGGTTGGCCGCTCCACCCTGGACGTTTACCAGCGCCAGCTGGCTCCGGCCAAGGTATTGGGCGAGAAGTCCGAGCTGCTGGGCGAGACCGTGTTCGAGAACGAGGGCGTGCGCGCCTTCACCACCGGCGACGAAGTGCTGGTGGTATCGTTCAAGTCCAAGGCTCACGCCATCGGCCCGGCCGTGCTGGATGGTTTGAACACCGCGCTGGACATCGCCGAGGACCGCTTCAAGGGCCTGGTGATCTGGCAGACCGAAGAGCCGTTCTCTGTCGGCGCCGACCTGCAGTCGATGATGCCGGCCTTCATGATGGGCGACTGGGACGCGATCGACGCGATGATCGGCCGCTTCCAGTCCACCGCGCTGCGCCTGCGCTACAGCCAGGTTCCGACCGTGGCCGCCACCCAGGGCTATGTGTTCGGCGGCGGCTGCGAGTTCGCGATGCACTGCGACAAGACCGTGGCCGCGCTGGAATCCTATGTCGGCCTGGTGGAAGTGGGCGTCGGCCTGCTGCCGGGCGGCGGCGGCTGCAAGGAATTCGCGCTGCGCGCCTCGCAGGAGTCCAAGGGCGATCTGCTGGCCGCGCTGAAGGATTACTTCATGAACATCGCCACCGCCAAGGTCGCCACCAGCGGCGTGGAAGCGCAGGAGCTGGGCTTCTTCCGCAAGGGCGATCCGGTGGTGTTCAACGCTTACGAGCTGCTGTACGTCGCCAAGAAGCAGGCGCTGGCTCTGGCCGAATCCGGCTACCGTCCGCCGCTGAAGGTGAAGGGCTTCCCGGTTGCCGGCCGTTCCGGCGCGGCGTCGATCAAGGGCCAGCTGGTGAACATGCTGGAAGGCAATTTCATCAGCCAGCACGACTTCTTCATCGCCTCGCAGATCGCCGACGTGATGACCGGCGGCGACTTGGAGGCCGGCACCCTGGTCAACGAGCAATGGATTCTGGAACTGGAGCGCAAGGCCTTCATGACCTTGCTGAAGAACTCCAAGACCCAGGACCGCATCGCCAATATGCTGACGACCGGCAAGCCGCTGCGCAACTAAGTGTTTGGGGATGATTCTGCTGCGCGGACCGATATCGAATGCTGCGATGCTCGCCGTACCACATGTACGGCTGCGCTTCTCGCTTCGATCTCGGCCCGCTCGCGACGAATCCTCCCGCAGACACGGCCAATAGCCAGATGAAAGGTCGCTTGATCGCCGCAGAGCAGATCGGGCGACCGACAGGAGAATCGAAAATGAGCAAACAAGTACAAGAAGCTTACATTGTCGCCGCCACCCGCACTCCGGTGGGTAAGGCGCCGCGCGGCATGATGCGCAATGTGCGTCCGGACGATATGCTGGCGCATGTGATCACCGGCGCGCTGGCGCAAGTGCCGAACCTGGATCCGAAGCTGATTTCCGACTGCGTGGTCGGCTGCGCCTTCCCGGAAGCGGAGCAGGGCCTGAACATGGCGCGCATCGGCGTGTTGCTGGCAGGTCTGCCCAACACAGTGGGCGGCATCACCATCAACCGCTACTGCTCGTCCGGCATCAACGCCGTGCAGATGGCGGCCGACCGCATCCGCCTCGGCGAAGCCGACGTGGTGATCGCAGCCGGTTCCGAATCGATGTCCCTGGTGCCGATGATGGGCAACAAGGTGTCGCTGAACCCGGAAATCTTCGCCAAGGACGAGAATTACGGCATCGCCTACGGCATGGGTCTGACCGCTGAAAAAGTGGCCCAGCAATGGGGCGTGTCGCGCGAAGACCAGGACGCGTTCGCGGTGGAATCCCACCGCCGCGCGCTGGCCGCGATCGACGGCGGCAAGTTCAAGAGCGAGATCACTCCGCTGGAAGTGACCTACCGCACGCCTAACCTGGAAACCGGCGAAGTCATCGCCAAGACCCGCGTGCTGGACACCGACGAAGGCCCGCGCCGCGAGACTACGCTGGAAGGCCTGGCCAAGCTGAAGACCGTGTTCGACGCCAAGGGTTCGGTCACCGCCGGCAACTCTTCGCAGATGTCCGATGGCGCCGGCGCGGTGATCCTGGTGTCCGAGCGCGTGCTGAAGGAGTTCAACCTGGTGCCGCTGGCCCGCTACGTGACCTTCTCGGTCAAGGGCGTGCCGCCGGAAATCATGGGCATCGGTCCGAAGGAAGCCATCCCGGCCGCGCTGGCCCAGGCCGGCCTGAAGCAGGACGACCTGAAGTGGATCGAATTGAACGAAGCCTTCGCCGCCCAGGCGCTGGCCGTCGCGCGCGATCTGGAGCTCGACATGTCCAAGGTGAACCCGCACGGCGGCGCGATCGCTCTGGGCCACCCGTTGGGCGCGACCGGCGCGATCCGCACCGCCACGCTGGTGCACGGCATGCGCGACGCAGGCCTGAAGGGCCACGGCATGGTGACGATGTGCATCGGCACCGGCATGGGCGCCGCCGGCATCATTGAGGTGCTGTAAGCCAAGCTCATTGAACTGATGGTTTATGGAAACGCCACAGCCTTGCGCTGTGGCGTTTTTTATTTCAGTTTGCGCGACGTGAGGGCGAGGGCTCTCGGCGGTAGTGTGCGCAAGGCGGAGAAAAGCCCCGATCGATGATCGGGGCCGTGTGCCGAGCGGCGAGCCGGGGCTTATTCAGCCTGTTTGTCGTTGCTGGCCAACTCCAGCTGGGCCTTTTTCACACGCTTGTCGGCGGACAGCTTTTGCTGCAGCGCCAGCAGATCGGCCTGGGCCGGCGTGTTGAAGATGACGATGCTGGCGGTGCGGTAGCGCACGGTCAGGCCGTGATCGCGGGCGACGGCGGCTTCGTCGTTGGGCGATGCCAGTTGCACCAGCACGGTGCCGCTGACGGTGGCCGGCACGCGTTGCTTGGCGGCCTGCACCACATCGCCGCGCTTCAGCGACGGCGCCGGGGTGCCGGTGCTGCGGGCGGAAACGCCATTGGGGATCTTGGATTGCGGAGCCTGCTTATAGTAGGTCTTGCCGTTGATCACGACCGCCTGGCCAGCGGGTTGGGCCAGGAAGGGCGGCTCGGCGGCCTGGCTGTTGGCGGCCAGGGTCAGCAGGGCGAGGGGAATGAGTCGGATGATCTGTTTCATGCTGCGCTCCGGTGGCCGAAGAAGCGGATCGACCACGATTTCAGTTTGCCTTCCGCGTTGGGAAGCGAGTAGACGTTGTTTTGGCCATTGGCGCGATAGACGTACTGGTATTCGGCGCCATTGGTGTCGATCACGCGCAGCCGCCACTGGCCCTTGGCTTGTTCGCCGTAGAATTGATTGGACAGCAGGCGTTGCTGGTTGAGGCCGTAGGTTTCAGCCACTAGAGCGGTGCGCGGAGACAGCAGCACCGAGCGGGTGCCGGACGGCGAGATCAGTTCCACCGCCAGATCGTTGGCGCGGCCGTGCTCGGCGTCCACCAGGACCTGCACCGCCTCGACAGTCAGGTCGTCGGGTTGGTTGTACGCGCTTTCCACGCCGCGTTCGTCGGCATCCGGGATGGCGGCCTGGGCCGAGACAGTCTGCCAGCGGGTTTTCTGCAGCGGCGGCAGCGGCTTGCTGTAGAACAGCGCCTTTTCCACCGCCTTGTCGATGTTGATCAGGCCGAAACCGTAGAACTGGTGGAAGGGCAGGCCGGCGGCGTTCTTCTGCCAGCCGGAAATGGCCTGGTAGCTGTGCGGGCCGCCGTTCTTGTCCTTGAACGCCAGCGTCACGCCCGGTTGGGCGGCGTCCACCTGGCGGGCGGTGGTGATCAGGATGTGGCGCACGTCGCGGGCGCTGAGCGCCGGATTGGCGGACATCACCAGCGCGAATGAGCCGGAGGTGGACGGCGCGGCGGACGACGTGCCGTTCATGATGCCGTTGTAGTCGCAGTTGGGATCCAGCGCGGTGCCGCCGTGCAGGCCGTTGGCGGTGTTGCCGGTGACGTTGTAGCCGCGGGCGCAGCCCGACAGGTCGGTGGTGACCATCGCCGGCGAATCGGTGCCGTACTCGCCGCCGGGAGCGGTGAGCAGCACATTGGCGCCGACCGACGAGTAGGAGGAGCGCACGCCGTCGGCGTTCAGCGCCGACACCACCACGTTCCAGTAGTTGTTGTTGTCGGTGGACAGGTTGGCGTCCTGCACCGGCAAGCCGTTGTTCCCTTGGTAACCCAATATCACCTCGGTGCTGCTCAGGCGGAAGGAGTTGTAGGCGTTGCCGGCCGACTTGACGAATACCGCGCCGCGGCCCCAGTGGCTGTTGCGGCTGACGTCTTCGTAGGTTTCTTCCTCGGTTTTCAGCTCGATGTCCTGATCCGGGTTGCCGGGGACGGAGGTGAGGGTGGAGGAGCCGTAGCTCTGGTTGAATACGCGGGCGTCGGTGAAGGCTTCCAGCGGACCGCCATTCGGTTTTTTGCCGTGCGCCAGCAGCCAGCCGTCCAGGGTTTGAGCCAGTAGCCAGTTGAAGCCCTTGAGGCCGGCCGAAGGCGCGATGCCGCGGCCGCCTATGCCGTTGAAGGCTACCGCCGCGGCGATGCCGGCCACTGCGGTGCCGTGGCCGTTGCCGCCTGACTCGGGCGTTGGGTCGTTGCTGCCGTTCACCAGGTTCTTGGAGCCGGGCACGATGTTGGCGGCCAGGTCGGGGTGTTTGATTTCCAGACCGTCGTCGATGACGGCGATGGTGGTGCCGATGCCGCGGATGCCGCGCAAGTGGGTGAAGGCGAGATTGAGGTCGACGCCCTTGACGCCGCCGCGTTTGGAGAAGGCGTTCTGACCGGTGTTTTTCAGATGCCATTGCTGGTTGACCAGAGGGTCGCCCGGCAGCAATGGAACGCTGCGATCCGGCGCGGAAGGGGCGGCATGACTGGCCAGGGAGGCCAGCGCCAGCATGACTGCGCTGCTGGTGATGCGAACGTGCATGATTGAGATCCTCTATTTGCCTTTGTTGTTTTGCGACTGTGGTCGCCAGAAGATCATATTTGTTAATTTTTATTGCACAAATATCTTTTTGTCATATTAAGATCGGCGGCAAGAATTTGCGGTTCTCGCGCGAATGGGCAAAGAAGGGAGAGCTGGGGAAAGCGGCAAGAAGAAAAGCAAGAAGCGCCGGCCCATGTCGGGCCGGCGGCGGGGTCAATCCATTTTGGACAGCGTGTCGAAGTTGCTGTGGCTGCAGTCTTCGAATTCCTGTTGCGGGTCTTTCAGCTTGATCTGATAGGATTTGCCTTGAGCGCTGAGCACCAGCTGCTTGTCATCGTCCAGCAGCGTCTTGGGCATCAGGAACCAGCGCTGGCCCTTGCGCGAGTTCGGTTGCGTGATGTAAATGGCCGAGAAAGGCGCGCTGTCAGGTTGCGACGGATCTTGCAGCGAGACCCCGACCGGCGTTTGTCCCAATATTTCGATGCCCACCTTGGTGCCGTTATTCTGGCGTAGAATGCGCCGGATTACGCCCAGCAGCAGCGGGTGGGTCTCGGTTTTGACCAGGATCAGCCGGCCTATCGCCAACTGGTCTATGGTCTTGCCGATGAAGGTGAGTCCCATGCCGGTGCTGCTGATGTCGTTGATGCGCCATTCATCGATGCGGTCGGCTTCCAGCCCGCCTACATCCTGAACCTTGATGTGGAAGGCCACGCGGTCGAAACCTATCGATACCTGAGCGCTGGAGGAGTGCAGCGAGCGTTCCGATTTGCGCAGCGACTTGCCGCCATCGCTGGACCAGCGGACCGCCAGCTTTTCGCACAACACCGACCACTCCTCGCGCTCCAGCTCGCAATCCAGCGCGGCGATTTGCGAGGGGATGCGGACATCGAGGTCGAACATCAGATCGGCCAGGCGGGTGGTGATCTCGTAGGAGGACCAGTAACGGTGCCACTTGCCGGCCATGCCGCGCAGCATCGGCTGCGGAGGTTCCGGCAGGGACAGGTTGTAGACGAAGACCGGCATTTCGGTCGGCGGCTGCTTGTCCAGCGGGATGTTCTGGCAAATCAGCATCAACAGCTGGTCCACCGCGACGATTTCCTTGTGCAGCATGTTCTCGGTCTGAGCCAGGTGCAGCATGCCGGCCTGAACCAGCAGGTGCTCGCAACTGATTTCCTGCTTGGCATCCGGATACAGCAGGATGGGCGAACGGGCGAAGCCCGCTTCCTCCGCGTAGGTGTAGAAACGGAAGCCTTGCTGCCAGGCGTTGCCTTCTGGTTTCAGATAACGCAGCGCGTTCCAGGCCAGCAGCCGCATCTGGTGATGCAGGCCGCGGGTGGTGACCAGCTGCAGCTCCGCGTCGCCAGCCTGGCTGGAGGAGCCGCGGTGCAGGCGCAGGCAGATCTGGTAGGCGCTGGCCAATTCGTGCCAATAGGCGAGAATGGTGGGCAGATAGCCTTTGCTGCCGCCTCTGGAATGAAGATAATCCTGGCATAGCTGGTGGTGTATGCCGGCAGCCTTGTCGTCGACGTAGAGCAGCGTCTTGATGCGTTCCTTCAACGACATCTCGCTATCTGCGTTGATTTTGGATACGGCCTTGATGATTTCCACCAGGGCGGTAAAGTATTCAGCCTGCGGCAGATCGCGCACCAGCAGGGTGGCAGATTGCGCCACGCCTGAGGCGGGCGTGTTCTTGCTGAGAAGTGAGCTGACTAGAGATTTGAAGTCAAACATTGAACCGGGCTTCTGGATATGGGATTTATGTTCTCACTTATATGTCACTCTATCTTACGTCACGCATTGATGCTGGTGAAACCATAATCGCAAATTTATCGGGCATGCCAAAAAGCAAGTTTTTCCCCTATCGTCGTCTGATTCTCGCCTTGTGCGCGGCCGGACTGTTCATTTCGACAGCTGTGGACGCCGCGGATGCGACGCAAGTGCCTGAGGGTGTTGGCGTTGTGCTCGGCGGCGGCGGCGCGCGCGGCTTCGCCCACCTGGGCGTTCTGAAGGAGCTGGAGCGCCTGCGGGTACCCGTGGCCTGCATCTCCGGGACCAGCGCCGGGGCGCTGATCGGTGGCATTTACGCCAACGGCCTGCCGCTGGATGAGATGGAGCGCGAGTTCAATGCCGCCGACTGGGACCAGATGCTGTCCGGCAAGCCGGCGCGAACCGACATCCCATACGATCGAAAGCGCAACGACTACCAGAACTATCTGGATGTCAGCTTCGGGCTCAAGGGCGGCGCGCTGCGGGTTCCGCGCAGCGCGATCAACTCCCAGGGCATCGAACTCTACATCCACAAGCTGACGCGCGATCGAGACATCGACAGTTTCGACAAGCTGCCCATCCCGTTCCGCGCGGTGGCGGCGGATTTGCTGACCGGCGACGCGGTGGTGTTCGACCGGGGCTCGCTATCGCGCGCCTTGCGCGCCAGCATGGCGGTTCCCGGCGTGTTCGACCTGGTGGAGGACGACGGCAAGCTGCTGGTGGATGGCGCCATCGCCCGCAATATCCCGGTGCAGGAAGTGAAGGGCCGCTGCGCCGAGCACGTGATCGTGGTGGACGTGAGCACGCCGCTGTTGAAGGCGGACGAGATACACACGCTGTTCGACGTAGTCGACCAAAGTTCCAACTTGGCGGTGATGCGCAATCAACAGGAGCAAATGAAGCGGTTGGACAAGCGCGACATCGTGATCCGGCCGGATCTGAGCGGCTATACCGTGGCGTCTTTCGGCGACCACAAGGCCATTGTCGAGCGCGGCGCCGAGGCGGCCCGCAAAATGGCGCGGCAATTGTCTACCTATTCGGTTTCGGAGGCGGAGTACCAGGCCTGGAAGAGCAAGCTGAGCCGGCCCCGCTACCCGGTGCTGGATGACGTCAAGGTGGACGGCAAGGACGGCGACTTCACCAAGGTATCGTCCTTGCAGGAGTCGCTGGCTTTTTCATCGAACACGATACCGGTAGGCGAGGCGCGCAACCGGCTGGCGGAAATCTTCACCGGCGGCGAATACGACAAGCTGGGTTATCGCGTGGACAGCGTTTCCGGGCGCAACGTGATGATGGTGATGCCGGTGGAGCGCAGCATAGGCCAGAACACCCTGCATTTCGGTCTAAATCTTAGCAGCGACACGCCGGGCGACAGCCGCTTCACGCTGCGCGCCGCGCATGAGTGGACATCGCTGAACGCTGCGGGAGGCTCCTGGCGCAACGATGTGGCCATTGGCGACGACAAGGCCTTCAAGACCGAACTGTACCAGCCGTTGTGGCGCGGCAGCCCGATGTTCGTCGCCGCTTCGCTAGGGTATCAGCAGAGTCCGTTCAAACTGTTCAATGATGACCACACTGTGTTTGCCACATTCAACAACAGCATAGTCGAAACGCAGGTGAATGCGGGCGTGGCGCTGGGCAAGTATGGCGAGTGGCGATTAGGCCTTTATCGGCAGGATAACGATTTCACCTTGTCGCAAGGCATTCCTGACTACGCTAACAATTTCCGTTTCCGCGATGTCGGCGTGCAGACTCGCCTGGTGGTGGACCAGTTCGATAACCCGCGCTGGCCGCGTTCCGGCTATTACTTCAGCGGCAAGCTGGCGGCCGGCTTGCCGAGGCTGGGTAGCGAGGTCAACCAGAAGCTTTATGATTTCACCGGCGAAGTGGCGCATACCTACGGAGATTTCACCGCGCGCTTCACTGCCAAGGCCAAAGGCTATGTCGATACCAAATCGGACGACGAATTCATCCCGGAAACCCTGGGCGGCTTCCTGAACCTGACGGGCTATCAGAATGGCGAACTCCTGGCCAGCCAGGTGGCGCTGGCCAGGCTGATGGTGTACTGGCGCGCGGCATCGTTGCCAGCTGTGCTGGGGTCTGGAGTATATGCGGGCGTGTCGCTTGAGGCTGGCAAGCTTTGGGGCAATGACTTCGCTACTAGCAAGCTTGCGCACCGCTGGATTCCGGCCGGTTCGGTTTTCCTGGGCGCGGATACTATTCTCGGGCCGTTCTTCGTCGGCATGGGCAGCGCGCAGGGGGGCAGGCTGACCGGCTACATTTATCTCGGCGTAGACTATTGATCCGGACCATCCGCGCGGCTGATGTCGCGCGGATGGCCTGTCCTTAGGTATGGGATCGCCCGACGTCTGAGACAAACGTTTGAATTAACCCTGGATTTTGCCAATGTCATGATCTATCCCGGTTAAGGGCCGCCATCCCGGTGGCCCGCAATCACGATATAACGGGAGAGATAATGAAACAGCTGTTGTCACGCACTGCCTTCTTGCTTGCCTTGTTGCTGCTGCCGTTCGCTTCGGCCCACGCATCCTCCGGCTATACCCAGACCCGCTACCCCATCGTGTTGGTGCACGGCCTGTTCGGCTTCGGCCAGGTGCTGGGCGTCGATTACTTCTACCGCGTGCCGGCCGCCCTGAAGGAGGATGGCGCACAGGTGTTCGTAGCCGAAGTGTCGGCCACCGGCAGCAATGAGGCGCGCGGCGAGCAGCTGTTGCAGCAGGTGCAGCGCATCCTGGCCATCACCGGCGCGCAGAAGGTCAACCTGATCGGCCATAGCCAGGGCGCGCCCACCGCGCGCTACGTGGCGGGCGTGCGGCCGGACCTGGTGGCCTCGGTCACCACCGTCGGCGGCGTCAACAAGGGTTCGGTCGTGGCCGATATCGTTCGCGGCGTGGCGCCTCCGGGATCGGTCAGCGAAGCCGTGGCCGCCGCGGTGACCGGGGCGTTCGTCAAGGTGCTGGCCTTCTTCTCGGGCACCAGCGATCTGCCGCAGCAGCCTATCGATGCGCTGAATTCCCTGACCACGGCCGGTTCGCTGGCGTTCAGCGCCAAGTTCCCGGGCGGCGTGCCGACTTCGGCTTGCGGCGAGGGCGATTACGAGGCCAAGGGAGTGCGTTACTACTCGTGGACCGGCGCCGCCACCACCACCAATGTCCTGGACCCGCTGACCGTGCCGATGGGCGCGCTGGGCCTGGCTTTCGGCTCCACGCCGTCGGATGGCTTGGTCAGCGTATGCTCGGCCCACCTGGGCCAGGTGATCCGCGACGATTACAAGATGAACCACGTCAACGAGATCAATCAGAGCTTCGGCCTGGTCAGCCTGTTCGAGGTGAGCCCGGTCTCGCTGTACCGCCAGCAGGCCAACCGGCTGAAAAACGCGGGGCTGTGAGATGCGCCGCCTCGGCTTGACGCTGGCGGCGGCCTGCGCCGCCTTGCTGGCCTGGTGGGCCTGGCCGGATGGCGCGCAGCCGGAAGCGGCCGCGGCCCGCCAGGCGGCGCGTGGCGGCTTCGCGGCGTCGCTGGTCGGCACTCGGCCGGACGGCGCCGCCGCCGAAACCGGAGGGAAGCTGGTGGTCGATCAGCAGTTGCGCCAGCTGTTCGACTACTACCTGGCCACGCTGGGCGAGCGCGATCTGGCTGCCATCCGTACCGAGTTGCGGAGCCAGCTCAAGCGAGCGCTGGGAGGCGGGGCGCTGACGCAGGCGATGGGGTTGTTCGACCGTTATGTCGCCTACAAGCGTTCGCTCGCCGGCAAGGAGGCGGCGGCGGCCGCGAATCTGCCGCGCCGGCTGGAGTTGGTGCAGGCGGCCAGGCGGCAGTATTTCAGCCAGCTTGAACTGGACGGCTTGTTCGGCGACGAAGACCGCTATGACGACTTTACCGCCAGGCGGTTGGCGATCGAGGCCAATCCGGCGCTGAGCGCGGCCGACAAGCAGCGGATGGTCGCGCAGTTGGAGAGCCGGCTGCCGTCCGCGCTGCGCGCCGCGCGCGAGGAGCCGGTCAAGCACTTGGCGCTAGCCGACGCGGAAGCCCGGTTGAAGCAGGGCGGAGGCGGCGAACAGCAGCTTTACCAATTGCGCGCCGGGATGGTGGGACAGGCGGCGGCGGACAGGCTGGGGGAGCTGGATCGTGAGCAGGCCGGCTGGCAGAAGCGGCTGGACGACTTCAAGAGCGAGCGGACGGCCATTCTCGCCAACGGCGGACTGAGCGCGCAGCAGCGGCAGCAAGCGGTCGCCCAACTGCAGTCTCAGCGGTTTTCGCCGCAGGAGGCGCTGCGCCTGCCGGCGTATTTGCCCAACTGACCGATGCGGGAGACGAAACAGGCGCCCAAGAGCGCCTGTTTTTCGCGGAGCGGCTTCGCTCAGGCGTGGGCGAAGAACAGACGGCGCAGCGCCTCGCCCGGCTCGGTCTCGCGCATGAAGGCCTCGCCGACCAGAAAGGTGTGCACGCCGCTGGCCTGCATCAGCCGCACGTCTTCGATAGTGGCGATGCCGCTCTCGGTGATGGCGATGCGGCCGTCGGTGATGCGCGGCAGCAGCTTCAGCGTGGTGGCCAGGCTCACCTCGAAAGTGCGCAGGTTGCGGTTGTTGACGCCGACCAGCTCGGTTTTCAACTGCAGCGCGGCATCCAGCTCTTCTTCGTTGTGGACCTCCACCAGCACCGCCATGCCCAGCTCGTTCGCCAATGCCTCCAGCGCCTTCATCTTGGGCAGTTCGAGAGCGGCGGCGATCAACAGGATGCAGTCGGCGCCCATCGCGCGGGCTTCGTACACCTGGTAGTCGTCGACGATGAAATCCTTGCGCAGCACGGGCAGGTGGCAGGCGGCGCGCGCCGCCTCCAGGTAGCTCGCGTCGCCCTGGAAATACTGGCGATCGGTCAGCACCGACAGGCAGGCCGCTCCGTGGGCGGCATAGCCCTCGGCGATGGCGGCCGGCTGGAAGTCCTCGCGGATCACGCCTTTGCTGGGGCTGGCTTTCTTGATCTCGGCGATGACGGCCGCCTTGCCCAGCGCGTGTTTGGCGCGCAGGGCGGCGACGAAATCGCGGCGGTCGCCGCGCGCTTCGGCGTCGGCCCGTACCGAGGACAGCGGCCGGCTGGCCTGCGCGGCGGCGATTTCCTGATGTTTGGTGGCGATGATGGTGTTGAGAATGTCGGACATGCTGGCTTCTATGTTGACAACAACGAATGGGCAATCATGCAGAACATCAGGCGGGATGGCAAGCCCGGCGGGACGGACATCGTTTCGGATGCTTGATTCAAATCATTCTCGTTCTCTTGGCCGGGCCGGATACTGCGGGCACCCCCACCCGTCGGAGTTTCGCCATGGCGCGCGCTCATCCTTTCTTTTCCGCCCCGCACCGGGCGGCGTTCCTGCCCGGCATGCTGCTGGCCATCCTGCTGCTGGCGGGCTGGAGCGCCGAACTGGCCGCGCGCCTGCTTGGCCTTGGCCTGCCCTTGGCGCTGCCGGCGATGCTGGCCCACGGTTTCCTGATGCTGTTCGGTTTCTTTCCCTTGTTCATGACCGGCTTTCTGTTCACCGCCGGACCGCGCTGGCTGAATGTGCCGCCGCCCGGACGCGGGGCCTATCTGCTGACGCCGGCGTTGCTGGCCGCCGGCCTGCTGCTGTGGCTGGCCGGCGCGGCAGTCGGAGGCGTTTGGCTGCTGGCCGGCCATCTGGTGTACAGCCTGGGTTTTCTCGGCCTGGCCGGAGGCTTCGCGCGCTTGTTGCTGGCCAGCCCGGCGCCGGATCGGCGCCATGCCTGGGCGGTGCTGTCGGCTTTCGGCATCGGCGTCCTGGCGCTTGGCGCGGCCGGCTATTGGCTGTTGAGCGGCGATGTCCGCGGTTGGCTGTGGATGCGGGACCTGGCCTTGTGGGGCTTTTTGCTGCCGGTATTCCTGACCGTGTGCCACCGCATGCTGCCGTTTTTCTCCTCCAGCGTGCTGGCGCCGTATCAGCCCTGGCGGCCGTGGTGGCTGTTGGCGGCGATGCTGGGAGGCTCTCTGGGGCACGGTCTGTTGTCCATCGCCGGCTGGCCGTCCTGGAGCCTGGATCTGGCGCTGGCCGTCTTGTTTGGCTATACCAGCTGGCGCTGGGGGCTGCTGGCCTCGCTGCGGGTGAAGCTGCTGGCCATGCTGCATCTGTCTTTCGCCTGGCTGGCTGCCGGCTTCGCGTTGTACGCCTGGCAGGGCGCGCTGGGCGGCCTGGCCTGGGCGCCGCTGCACGCGATCTCGGTCGGCTTCTTCCTGACCATGATGATCGCGTTCGTGTCGCGGGTATCGCTGGGCCATTCCGGGCAGCCGCTGGAGGCCGGCAAGGCCTTGTGGGGGCTGTATCTGGCCGCTCAGTGGCTGGCGCTGGCCCGCGTGGTTGCGGATCTGCTGCCGGCCGGCTGGCGCGCCGGCATGTACGGCCTGGCCGCGGCGGGATGGCTGCTGACCCTGCTGCTGTGGGGCAGCCGCTTCCTGCCGGTTTACCTGCGTCCGCGCGCCGACGGCAAAGAGGGTTGATCGGCTTACAAATTTCAAACTGGAGACCATCATGACCCCATCCGAACTGTTGACCGGCCAGCACCGGGATTGCGACGCCCGTTTTGCCGACGCCGAGCAAGCCGCGCGCGCTCAGGACTGGCCCGCTGCCGAATCCGCTTTCGCCGCGATGCGCGGCGAGATGGAGGGCCACTTCCGGCTGGAAGAAGAGAGGTTGTTCCCCGCCTTCGAACAGGCCAGCGGCATGCGAGCCGGCCCCACCGTGGTGATGCGCGCCGAGCATGCGCAGATGCGGCAATTGCTGGACGGCATGGCCCAGGCGCTGGCCGCGCGCGATGGCGGCGGCTTCCTGGCCGAGGCCGACACGCTGTTGATCCTGACCCAGCAGCACAATATGAAGGAGGAGAACATCCTGTATCCGATGTGCGAGCAATGCCTGCCGGATCTGGGGCGCTTGCTGGAGGAGGCCGGCCATGCCGCTTGACCTTCGCGATCTGCCGCCGCCGGAGCCGATGGACATCGTGCTGGGCGAGGCGGAGCGGTTGTCGCCTGGCCAGTCCGCCAGCTTCGTGCTGCCGCATTTTCCGACCCCCTTGCTGCCTTTGCTGGACAGGATGGCCGGCCTGGCTTACCGCTTCGAATTATCGGGCGACGGCGGCGTGCTGCTGATCATGGAGCGCAGTTGATGCAGGGGTGGCCGTCCTATGACCGGGCGCCGCCGCTGAGCCTTCCCCTGCCTTTTCTGCTGGCGTCGCCGTGCTGGTTGTTCATTGCCGGATTGTGCCTGATGTTGGCGGGGCCCGGTCCGCTGGACCGCTTCGACCCGGCGGCGCTGGCCGCCGCGCACCTGTTGGCGCTGGGCGCGCTGGGCAACGCGATGTTCGGCGCGGCGCTGCAGATCCTGGCGGTGGTGGCCGGAGTATCGTTTTCCCGCCCCCGTTTGCTGCTGCATGCGCTGTTCTGGCCGTTGCAGCTTGGCTGCGGCCTGCTGGCGGCGGCTTTTCTGAATGGCTTCCTGCCGGCGCTGTTGCTGCCGGCCGCCGCGCTGTTGGGCTGGGCCTTGCTGGTTTTCGCCGGCTTCGGCCTGCATGGCATCGCCAAGAGTCCGGCGCGCGACGCGACCACCCGCGGCATGGCGTCGGCGCTGGCCGCGCTGTTGGTCGCCGTCGGTTTGGGCATCGCCCTGGCGGGCACCCTGGGCGCGGCCTGGCCGCTGCCTTGGAAAACCTTGCTGGATTGGCATGCGCTGTGGGCGCTGGGCGGATGGCTGCTGGGCCTGGTCATGGCGGTGGCGGCCACGGTGGTGCCGATGTTCCAGATCACGCCGGCGTATCCGGGGCGCTGGATGCGGCATGCCGCGATGATTTGGCCGGCGTCGTTGCTGGCGTCCGGTTTGGGATGGCAGTTGACGGCGAGTTGGCTGGCCTGGCTGCCGGCATGGATGGCGGCGCTGGCCTTTGCCGCCATGACCTGGAGCTTGCAGCGGCGAAGCCGGCGTCCCGGAGACTGCGGGCGGCGCTTCTGGCAGATGGCGATGGCGGCATTGGCGCTTGGGCTGCTGGCGGCCTGGCTTGTCGCCGCGGATCTGCTGGCCGCCGGCTGGGCGGCGTTGAGCGGCTGGCTGCTGCTGTTCGGACTGGGCGCAGGCGCGGTGCTGGGCATGTTCTACAAGATATTGCCCTTCCTGCTGTGGCTGGACCTGCAGCGCAAGGCGCCGCCCGGAGCGAGGCCGCCGGCCACGCTGGCGCTGTTGCCGGAATCGGCGCAGCGTCGATGCCTATTTGTGTTTTCAGCCTGCCTGGCGATGGGTTGCGCACTGGCCTTGGGGGTGCTGCCTGGAGCGGCGGCAGGCGTCGGAACATGCGCGCTGGCCGCGCTAGTGGCTTGGGACGCGGGCAGGGCGGTATGGCGCCACCGCGCCTGCGCGCGAAACTGGAGAGAGGCTCAGGAGGCCGGCGTCATGCCGTAGTCGGCCAGCGCGGCGGGGTCGAGCAGGGCGACGTCCTTGCCATCGACCTCCACCAGGCCGGCCTTGCTCAATTGCTGCAGCACGCGGGAGAAGGTTTCCGGCGTCAGGTTCAGGCGGGAAGCGATCAGGTTCTTGTTGGCTTCCAGCGTCAGCACGACTTTCTCGCCGGCGGGCGCGTCGTCCATTTGCTGCAGCAGGTAGCCGATCACGCGCTGCAGCGCGGTTTCCACCGAGTAGCGCTCCACGTCCCGCACCATGCCGTGCAGGCGCAGCGACATACCGGCCAGCATATTGCGCGCGAAGCCCGGGTCCTCGGCCAACGCCTGGAACACGCCGGCTGCGCCGATGTGCAGCAGCAGGCTGTCTTCCAGCAGTTGGGCCAGCACCGGATAGGGCTTGCCCAGGAACATCACCGCCTCGGCGAAGCTCTGGCCGGGGTGGATGATCTCCACCACCTTCTCCACGCCTTGCGGCGAGGGGATCGCCAGCTTTACCTTGCCGTACACCACCACATACATGCCGTCGCATTCGTCGCCGCGCTGAAACAGCAGCAGTCCCCGATCGCCGCGCTTGGCGTGGACATGAGGCTCCAGCGTGGCCAGTTGCCTGTCCGACAAGCGCTGGAACAAGGGTTGGTGGCGCAGGTGCTGGATGATGTCGATCTGGGACATGGCGGGGCTTTCGGAAGCGGTGTGGCGATGGTGGATGCTAACTCATCCCGCGAATTATTAGCAAAGCGCGATATTTGACAGCCGACAGGTTTTTTCAGGCGCCTGGCGCAGGAAGGCGCGATGCGGGAGCGGGCCCCTTGCCCAGGCCGCATGAGTGAGAAAGCCGCCTGGCGGCGGCTTTTCTGAGCAGAGGGAGCTTAGCGGGAGACGAAGCCGCCATTGATGAACAAGGTCTGGGCGGTGGTCCAGCGGTTTTCCGGCGAAACCAGATGCTTGACCAGCGGCACCAGGTCGGCCACCTGGCCCAGTTCGCCGTTGATGCTGGCGCGCTTCAGGTAGGCGACCGCTTCCGGCGTTTCCGCGGCGTAGAAGAACTCGGTGTCCATCGGGCCGGGGGCGACCACATTGACGGTGATGCCGCGGTGGCCGATTTCCTTGGCCAGCGCGCGGGTGAAGTCCTCCAGCGGCGCCTTGCTGCCGGCGTAAGCGCCGTAGTGGCCGGTGGTGGCGGCCAGCAGCGAGGTGCCGACGCTGACGATGCGGCCGTTGTCGCGGAGGCGGCGGCCGGCTTCCTGCAGCGCGAAGAACGCGGCCTTGGCGTTCAGCGCGAAGATGGCGTCGAACTCTTCCTCGCTGACCTCGGTGATCGCTTTCTTCACCATCATGCCGGCGGTGTTGATCAGGATGTCGACGTGGCCGAAGCGGTCTTCCACCGCGTCGAACAGGCGGCGGACTTCCGCCACCTTGGTGACGTCGGCCTGTACCGCGAAGGCCTGGCCGCCGGCGGCTTGAATCGCGGCGGCGGCTTCTTCCGCCCCGGCGCGGGAGCCTGCGCTGTGGTAGTGGATGGCGACGGCGGCGCCGTCGGCGGCCAGCGCTTCGGCGAAGGCGCGGCCCATATTGCGCGATGCGCCGATGATCAGTGCGACTTGTCCTGCAAAGTTGGCTTGGCTCATGTCAGTTCTCCGTTGGGTTCGCCGCTGGCGCGGCTTGCTGTTGACGCTTTGCAGTGTATTGCCGGGTTTGATCCGGATAAACGGCGCTTTATTGTTTACACTATCCAGAAAATCGTACCAATTGGAGCGGCTATGGATAGGGTCATGGCGATGCGGGTTTTCGCCGCCGTCGTCGATTGCGGCGGCTTCACCCGGGCGGCGCAGCAGTTGCAGCTGCCGCGGGCCACGGTGTCCAGCGCGGTGCAGCAACTGGAGGCGCAATTGGGCGCGCGGCTGCTGCACCGGACCACGCGGCGGGTGCAGCTGACGCTGGACGGCGGCACTTTCTACGAGCGTTGCCAGCAGCTATTGGCGGATTTCGACGAGCTGGAGTCCTTGTTCAGCCAGCAGGGCGCCAGCCCGCGCGGCAAGTTGCGGATAGATGTGCCGGGGCCGATAGGGCGGCAGGTGCTGGCGCCGGCGTTGCCGGCGTTCTTTGCGCAGTATCCCGATATCGAGCTGGAGCTGGGGGTGACCGACAGGCCGGTGGACTTGATCCAGGAGGGCGTCGACTGCGTGATCCGCGTCGGCGCGCTGGCCGAGTCGCGCCTGGTGGCGCGCCGGATCGGCCTGTTGCCGCAGGGCAATTACGCCAGCCCGGATTATCTGGCCGCTTTCGGCGCGCCGGCCTCGCCGGACGAGCTGGTTGGCCATCGCGCGGTCAACTACGCGTCGCCGTCCACCGGCAAGGTGTTTGCCTGGGAGTATCTGCAAGAAGGCGAACGGCGCGAGCTGGCGTTGAAGTCCCAGGTCAGCGTCAACCAGGTGGAAAGCTATATCGCCTGCGCGCTAGCCGGGCTAGGCATGATCCAGTTGCCGCGCTACGACGCCGAGCCGCATGTCGCCGCCGGACGACTGGTGGAAGTGCTGGCCGATTGGCCGCCGCCGGCGATGCCGGTATCGGTGCTGTATCCGCACCGCAGGCATCTGTCGCGGCGGGTGCAGGTGTTTGTCGAGTGGGCATCCGCGCTGCTGCGCGAGCGTTTGCGGTTGGAATAGCGGCTTTATGTGAATGTGCTTAAATAGATGGGAACGGAACTACTTTGTAACTAAATTGCCTGACAAAGTTTGCTTTTGTTAACGAATTGTTGGTGATGATGCGGTTCAGGCAATGGTTTGGCATTTTGTTGCTCCCCGTGCGCGGGTTGGCCGCCTTGTGGCGGCGCTTCCGGGGTTGGGGCTTAGGCAAGCGGCCGTGGCGGAACGCCGCGGCCTTGTTGGCGGTTCTAGCTCTGGCCGGCTGGGGCGCGCACCGCTGGCTGGCGGAGGCTCCGCCGCCGCCGGTGCTGACCGCCAAAGTGGAACGCGGCGAGCTGGAGGATCTGGTGCTGGCCAGCGGCGTGATCCAGGCCTTGCGGCAGGTGGATGTCGGCGCCCAGGCCAACGGCCAGCTGAAATCGCTGAAGGTGGAGGCGGGCGACAAGGTGAAGCAGGGCGAGCTGCTGGCCGAAATCGATCCGGAAGACAGCCTCAACGATTTGCGCGCCGCCGAAGCCTCGCTGGACGCGCGCGTCGCGCAGCGCCAGGCCAAGCAGGCCGCGCTTCGGCAGGCCGAGCAGGAGCTGGCGCGCCAGCGCCGCATGCATGCCGAGGGCTCTACCTCGGATAAGGACCTGCTGGCCGCCGATACCAATTACCAGACTTTGAAGGCTGGATTGGCGGAGCTGCAGGCGCAGATCCGCCAGGACCAGTCGCAACTGGACAGCAAGCGCACCAAGCTGGGCTACACCCGCATCCAGGCGCCGATGGACGGCGAGGTGCTGGAGATCGTCACCCAGCAGGGCCAGACCGTGATCGCCACCCAGACGGTGCCGGTAATCCTCAAGCTGGCCGATCTGAGCAAGGTGACAGTGCGGGCCTATGTGGCCGAGGCCGATGTGATCCGGGTGAAGGCCGGCCTGCCGGTGTTCTTCACCGTGCTGGGCGCGCCGGACCAGCGTCACTGGGGCAAGCTGCGCGCCATCCTGCCGATGCCGGAGAAAATCAACAATGCCATGTTCTACAAGGCGCTGTTCGACGTGCCCAATCCCGATGGCAAGCTGCGGGTGGACATGACCACCCAGGTCAGCATCGTTTTGTCCCGCGTCGACACGGCCTTGAGCATCCCCTTGTCCGCATTGGGCGCTGCGGGCAGGGACGGCCGCCACGCGGTGAAGGTCAAGGGCAAGGACGGCAGGCTGGAGGAGCGCCAGGTGCGCATCGGCATGAAAACCTCCACCCGCGCCCAGGTACTGGACGGGCTGAAGGCGGGAGAGCTGGTGGTGACCGGGGAGCAGCCCGACAAGCCCGAAGAGGGCGGCGCCGTGATGGTGAGCGCATGAGCGGGGCCGGCCTTCAGCTGGATGGCGTCTGGCGGCGCTTTCCGTCCGGCGAGGACGAGGTGGCGGTGCTGAAGGATGTGTCGCTGAGCATCGCGCCGGGCGAGATGGTGGCCATCGTCGGCGCGTCCGGCTCCGGCAAGTCCACGCTGATGAATATTCTGGGCTGCCTGGACCAGCCGTCGGCCGGGCGCTACCGGGTGGCCGGGCGCGATGCCGGCCGCCTGGACGGCGACCAGCTGGCCGCGCTCAGGCGCGAGCATTTCGGCTTCATCTTCCAGCGCTACCACCTGCTGCCGCATCTGTCGGCCTTGGACAATGTCGCCATGCCCGCCGTCTACGCCGGCATGGCGCTGCATGAGCGGCGCGAGCGGGCGCAGGCGCTGCTGGCGCGGCTGGGCTTGGCGGGCAAGGAGCATCATCGGCCCGGGCAGCTGTCCGGCGGCCAGCAACAGCGGGTATCCATCGCCCGCGCGCTGATGAACGGAGGGCGCATCATTCTGGCCGACGAGCCGACCGGCGCGCTGGACAGCCGCAGCGGCGAAGAGGTGATGCGGATCCTGAAGGAGCTGAACGCCGCCGGCCATACCGTGATCATCGTCACCCACGATCCGGCCATCGCCGCGCAAACCGACCGCGTGATCGAAATCCGCGACGGCGAAATCCTGCGCGACAGCGGCGCGGCGAAGCCTGTTGCCGAAGCCGGTGGCGAGGAAGCGCGGGGCGATGGCGGCCCGGCGCTGCGCGAACGAATGGCCGAGGCGTTCAAGATGGCCTTGCTGGCCATGCTGTCCAACCGGCTGCGCACCGCGCTGACCATGCTGGGCATCGTCATCGGCATCACCTCGGTGGTGTCCATCATCGCCATCGGCGAGGGCGCGCGCGACTACGTGCTCAACGACATCCGCGCGATGGGCACCCAGACCATCACCGTGTTCCGCGGCAAGGACTGGGGCGACGACAAGGCCGAAGGCATCCGCACCTTCCTGCCGGGCGACATCGCCGCGCTGGCGGAAGAGGGCTACGTGGACAGCGTGACGCCGGAAACCACGCAGCCGCAGCGCATCCGCTACCGCAATGTCGACGTCAACGGCTCGGTCAGCGGCGTGGGGCGGGATTTCTTCCGCGTGCAGGGCATGAAGCTGGCCGAGGGCCAGGGCTTCAGCCGCGACGACATCCGCCAGCAGCGGCAGGTGGCGCTGCTGGACAAGAACGCGCGCCGCAAGCTGTTCGGCGACGGCGAGGCGGTGGGGCGGGTGATTCTGGTGGGCACGGTGCCGGCGACGGTGATCGGCGTGGTGGCGCAGCGCGACCGCGGCTTCGGCGGCAATTCGCTGCAGCTGTGGATGCCGTATTCCACCACCGCCAGCCGCTTGTTTGGCCAGCAGCATTTCGACCGTTTCGTGATCCGGGTGAAAGACGGCCAGCCGACCAAGCTGGCGGAAAAAGCCATCACCACGCTGTTGACTCAGCGCCATGGCGGCAAGGATTTCTTTACCCACAATATGGAAGATGTGCTGAAAACGGTGGAGAGCACCAGCCGCACGCTGGCCTTGCTGTTGACGCTGATCGCGGTGATCTCGCTGGTGGTGGGCGGCATCGGCGTGATGAACATCATGCTGGTCTCGGTGACCGAGCGCACCCGCGAGATCGGCATCCGCATGGCGGTGGGCGCCCGCCAGGGGGATGTGCTGCAGCAGTTCCTGACCGAGGCGGTGCTGGTTTGCCTGGTCGGCGGCGCCATCGGCGTGATGCTGTCCTATGGCATCAGCTTCGTGTTCGCGCTATTCGTCAGCTCGTGGAAGATGTCGCTGTCGCCGACGGCCATCCTGCTGGCGGTGGCGTGCTCGTCGCTGATCGGCGTGCTGTTCGGCTTTTTGCCGGCGCGCAGCGCCGCCAGGCTGAACCCGATAGACGCGCTGGCGCGGGAGTGAAAATGGACAAGCGCAAGAAATGGACATGGCTGGCGCTGGCTGCCTTGCTGGCCGGCTGCCAGGCCACGCCGTATCAGCGGCAGCCCTTGCGGACGCCGGCGCAGTGGGCGCAGCCGAACACGGCGGAGCAGGACATGGGCCGCGAGGCGTGGTGGGGCGGTTTCGCCGATCCGGCGCTGCTGCGGGTACTGAGCCAGGCGCGCAGCCGCAATCCCGATCTGGAGATCGCGCTGCTGAAATTGCGCAAGGCGCAGCTGGAGGCCGGCCTGGCCGACAGCGAAGCGCGGCCGACGCTGAGCGGCTCGCTGTCGGGCAGCCGCAGCCGTCCATTGGATGGCGGCGATTGGTCGAATAGCCGCAGCGCCGGCCTGAAAGTGGATTACGAGGTCGACCTGTGGGGGCGGCTGGACGCCGCGCAGCGTTCTGCGGGAGAGGCCTTCGTCGCCAGCCGCTACGACCAGATCAGCGCCGACTTGCTGTCCGACAGCGCCGCCGCCGGCTTGTATTGGGACATCGCCGCGCAGAAGGCCAGGCTCGCCCTGGCCGAGGCGGCGCTGGCCGACGCGGTCCGCATGCAGGCGCTGGCGCATTCCCGGCGGAAGGCGGGCGCGCTGGCCGAACAGGATGCGACCCAGGCGGACAGCGAGGCGCTGGCGCAGCGCGCCAGCCTGCTGAGCCAGCGGGAAGAGCTGGGCAAGAAGGAAAACGCGCTGGCGCTGCTGCTGGACGAGCCGCCGGGTTTGTCGTTGCCGGAGATCCCGCCGCTGGCAGAGCAGCCGTCGCTGCCCGGCATCGCCGCGGGCCTGCCGGGAGACTTATTGCGCCGCCGGCCGGATTTGCAGGCGGCCGAAGCGCGGCTGCGAGGCAAGCTGGCCGATGCGGACCAGCGCCGGGCGGATTTCTTTCCGCGTTTCAGCCTGAACGGAGATCTTGGCCGAGACAGCGCCGTCCCCGGCGCGCAGCTAGGCCTGGGCGCGACGCTGTCCCTGCCTTTTCTCGACTGGCGGCGGCTGGATTTGAAGCTGAAATCGAGCGAGGCCGACTACCAACTGGCGGAGGTGGAGTTCCGCAAGACGCTGTACGGCGCCTATCGCGAGGTGGAAGAGGGCCTGGATGGACGACGCCGCCTGGCCGCCAGTGCCGCTCTGCAAAGCGAGGCGCTGCGCTTGGCGGGGCGAAACGCCCAGCTGGCCCAGAGCCGCTACCTTGCCGGAGAAACCGATATCCAATCCTGGCTGGAGGCCGCGCGCGGTGAGCGCCAGGCGCGGGAGAAGCTGTTGGATTTGAATCTGGAGCGGCTGAAGAACCTGGCATATCTGTACAAGGCTTTGGGCGGAGGCGCTTCGCCCGCTTGAGCGGCAATGGCCGGCCGCTGACTCGGCGGCCGTCAGGCCGCGCTAGCCGCGGCGGGGCACCGCGATCACGCGCGGCGCGTGGCCGGTGTGCGCCAGCAGCCGCGCCAATCCTTCCACCGGCACGCTCAGGGTGGCGGTGTTGACCAGCGGGTGGCAGAGTATCGCCTCCCGAGCCCATAAGGCATTGTCCACCACCACTTCCACCTGATGATCGCGGTCGTTGACCGCGGCCAGCAGCGTCACCGATCCCGGCTCCAGCCCCAGATATTTCTTCAGCCGCTCCGGCGACGCGAAGCGCAGGCCCTTGACCTCCAGCGTTTCGCCCAAGGCCTTGATATCCACGCCGGCATTGGCCGGCACCGCCACCAGGAAGTGGCGGCGGCCCTTGGCGTCGCACAAAAACAGGTTCTTGCACTCCGCGCCCGGCAGGTCCGGGATCAGCCGGGCGGCCTCCTCGCAGGTGTAGACCGGCGGGTGCTCGAAGCGTTGATAGGGGATCCGCTGCTCGTCCAGCAAGCGGTACAGGGCATGTTCCATGCGGGCGTCTCCGGCGTTTTCGTTCCCTTCGAAACTATCACGGCCGGCGTTGGCGCGTCACCACACCAGTTTTCCGATCAAGAGTTCCAGCGCCGCCAGCGCGGCATCCGGCTGGCCGTCCAGCTGCGCGCGCACGATGGCGCCGTCTACGGCCAGGGACAGCATTTCAGCCATCTCGGCCTTGCCTGGGCCTTCCGGCAGCCGCTCGGCGATCGCCTGCCGCATCTCTGCCTTGTGCCGCCGCGCGGCGTCCATCACCGCCGGCTCGACCGGCATTTCTCCGGCGCCGTTGATGAAGGCGCAGCCGCGGAAGTCGTCCGAGGCGAACCACTCGCGCATGGCGTCCGCCAGCGCGGCGGGGCCGTCTCGGCGCGCTAGCGCGGCGCGAAACCAACCCATCCAGAGACTGTGGCGTTGCGCCAGATAGGCCAGGATCAGGTCGTTCTTGCTGGGGAAGTGGCGGTAGAAGGTGACCTTGGTGACGCCGGACTCGGCGATGAGCCGGTCTATGCCGGTGGCGCGCAGGCCTTCCTGGTAGAACAGCCGGCGGGCGGTGGCGAGGATGCGGTCGCGGGCGGGCAGCGCGGCGATGTCGGTGGGCGGAATTGATCTCATGAAGTGATTGTAGACAGGCTTGTCTACTTTGGTCTAGACTGGTTTTCATGTAGACAGGTCTGTCTACTTAATTTGAAAAGGAAACCGATATGGAAACCCGTCCTCCGCTGCCGCCGTTCACCCGTGAAACCGCGATCGAAAAAATCCGCTTGGCCGAAGACGGCTGGAACAGCCGCGATCCGGCGCGCGTGGCGCTGGCCTACAGCCTGGACACCCGTTGGCGCAACCGCGTCGATTTCCCGCGCGGCCGGGCCGAGGCGCAGGCGATGCTGGAGCGCAAGTGGAAGCGAGAGCTGGATTACCGGCTGATCAAGGAACTTTGGGCGTTTGACGGCAATCGCATCGCCGTGCGCTTCGCTTATGAGTGGCGTGACGACGCAGGCCAGTGGTATCGCAGCTACGGCAACGAGAACTGGGAATTCGGCGCCGACGGCCTGATGACCGACAGGCACGCCAGCATCAACGACATGCCGATCCGGGAGGCGGAACGCAAGTTCTTCTGGACGCTGGGCCGGCGGCCGGACGATCATCCCGGTCTTGGCGAGCTGGGTTTGTAAGAGCGGCATGCAAGCCGGACGGCCGGGCGCAGCATCTTGCGCGTTGCGACTTTCGCGCGCGGCATGGACAGGATGCGGCCTGGCTGCTTAGTATCGATGCTGTTGACATTGCGGCCTCTTCCGGAGACTTGACCATGCTTGAAACCATCCGACAGCGTTTTCTGGCGTTGCAGCCGCAGGCGGACTTCTGTTCGCTGCGCTACGTGGAGGAAGACAACGAGCGCCTGAGCGTGCGCCAGGGGCGGCAGCAGCCGCTCGTGCGCCGACACGACCGCGGCGCGATGATCACGGTGCTCGATGGCGGCGGCTACGGCTATGCGGCCACCGCCGATTTGAGCGAAGCCGGGCTGCGCGCGGCTTTCGAGCGCGCCCGGAACTGGGCGCGCGCCACGGCGGAGCGGGGCGTGTTCGATTATCGGCAGATCCAGCTGCCCAGCCCGCAGGGCCGTTACCAGGGGCCGGGATGCGACGGCGAGACGGAGTGGCCGCGCGCCGCGCTGCTGGATCTGCTGCTCAGCGAGTCGGCGGCGGCCAAAGGCTGCGACGACCGGGTGGTGGATTGGTCGGCCAGCTTGTGGCGGCAGGATATCCGCCAGCTGTATCTGACGTCCGGAGGCGGCGAAGCCGAGCAGCGCATGCGCGCGTTGACGCCTTCGCTGGCGGTGACGGCATTCGACAAGGGGCGGGTGCAAACCCGCAGCCTAGGCGGTCAGTACGGCGGCCTGGGCCGCCAGGGCGGGCTGGAGCTGATCGCCGAGGCCGGCTTGCGCGGCGCGGGCCGCCGCGTCGCCGACGAAGCCCTGCAGCTGCTGGCCGCGCCCAACTGTCCGAGCGGCAAGATGGATTTGCTGCTGATGCCCGAGCAGATGATGCTGCAGATCCACGAAAGCATAGGCCACCCGCTGGAGCTGGACCGCATCCTGGGCGACGAGCGCAACTACGCCGGCACCAGCTTCGTCACGCCGGACATGTTCGGCAGCTATCGCTACGGCTCCGAGCTGCTCAACGTCACTTTCGACCCGCTGCAACGCAATGAGCTGGCCAGCTACGGCTGGGACGACGACGGCAAGCCGGCGGAGAAGGCGTGGCTGATCCGTAACGGCGTCCTGGAGCGCCCGCAAGGCGGCGACATCTCGTCCGCCCGCGCCAGATTGAACGGCTTTGCGCTGGACTGCGTGGCCAACAGCCGCGCTTGCAACTGGAACCGCGCGCCGATAGACCGCATGGCCAATCTCAATGTCGAGCCCGGCGACAAAACATTTGCGCAACTGGTGGCCGGCATCGAGCGCGGCGTGTTGATGCAGACCAACGTCAGCTGGTCCATCGACGACTCGCGCAACAAATTCCAGTTCGGCTGCGAATGGGGGCGGTTGATCGAAAACGGCGAGCTGAAGGGCGTGGTGCGCAATCCCAACTACCGCGGCGTTTCCGCCAGCTTCTGGCGCTCGCTGAAGGCGGTGGGCGATGCGAGCACCTTCACGGTGATGGGCACGCCGTATTGCGGCAAGGGCGAACCCAATCAGGTGGTGCGGGTGGGGCATGCCTCGCCGGCCTGCGTGTTCGGCGAGGTGGACGTATTCGGAGGAGCGGCATGATGCGCGCGCATTTGCAAAGACTGGCGGCGGCACTGAGCGGGCTGCTGCGCGAGGAAGAGGGATTCACGTTGTGGCTGGAGGCGGAGCGCACCGATTTCGTCCGTTTCAACCATGGCAAGGTGCGCCAGGCCGGCGGGGTGGAGCAGGCCTACCTGGATCTGAGGCTGATCCGCGGCAAGCGCCAGGCCACGCAACAGCTGTCGCTGTGCGGTGGCGATGACGACCTGGCCTTGCTGGAGGCCTCGCTGCCGGCGCTGCGCGAGGCGCTGGAGCAGGTGGAGGACGATCCCTTCCTGCTGTTGAGCGAGCAGCCCAGCTGCACCGAAAGGATCGTTCCCGGCGCGTTGCCGCCGGCGGAAGCAATGGTGGCCGACATTCTCGCCGCAGCGGAAGGGCTGGATCTGGTGGGCATCCTGGCCAGCGGCGAGATGAGCTTCGGCTTCGCCAACCATCTGGGCCAGTTCAACTGGCAGCAGGGCGAGAGCTGGAACTTCGACTGGAGCCTGTATTCGCATGGCGACAAGGCGGTGAAGCGCAGCCAGGCCGGCAGCGTCTGGGATGCCGGCGCGATCCGGAGCGGCATCGCCGAGGCCGCCGAGCAACTGGCCTTGCTGAAGCTGCCGGCCAAAACGCTGGAGCCGGGCGAGTACCGCGCCTATTTCACCCCCACCGCTTTGGGCGGCCTGCTGTCCATGCTGAACTGGGGCGGCTTGTCGGAAAAAGAGGCGCGGGCCAAGCGCAGCCCTTTGCTGAAGCTGGTCGACGGCGAGGCGAAGCTGTCGCCGCGGGTCAGCCTGGCTGAGGCGGCCGGGGAAGGGCTGTCGCCGCTGTTTCAGGCGGAGGGGCTCATCCGGCCGGAGCGGGTGGAGCTGATTGCCGGCGGCGCGCACCAAAACAGCCTGATCGGCCCGCGCAGCGCGCGGGAGTTCGGCCTGGAGCCGAATGCCGGAGCCGACGAGTACGCGGAGTCCATGCAGCTGGCCCCGGGCGAGCTGCCGCGCGACGAAGCCTTGAAGGCGTTGGGCACCGGCGTCTATCTGTCCAATCTGTGGTACTTGAATTTCTCCGACCGCGCCGCCTGCCGCATCACCGGCATGACGCGCTTCGCCTGCTTCTGGGTGGAGAATGGAAAAATAGCCGCCCCCTTGGGCGTGATGCGCTTCGACGACAGCCTGTACAGCCTGCTGGGCGAGCAGCTGGAAGCCTTGACCGCGGAGCGCGAGCTGCTGGTGGACGCCGGCAGCTATGGCGGCCGCGCGACCCAGAGCAAGCTGTTGCCTGGCGCGCTAGTCAAGTCATTGCGTTTCAGCTTGTAAGAGCGGTTGCCGGGGCGAGGCTGACTTGCCTTGTTCCGGCTGCTCGCGCGGGCGTAACGTATGCGGTTTTTACATGATTGATGCGTTTGGCATGGCGGCACGGTCATGCAACATGCTCAATGTCCGCTATGTTTCGCCAAGAAAAACCGCAAGAGGGCATGCGCGGATGGCATGCTTTCTCTTCATCGCGCATGGTGTAGAATGATCCCATCGCGAACCACCAGACATGGCCGGCAAAACGCTGAGCGCCGGGCGCGGCATGTCGATGTGGCATCTATATTTCCAGCCTTCGCCGGATGGCGGATGTTGTATCCGGCGGCGCGGCCAAACGTGAGCCGCGCCGCGACACCGAATCAAGGAATGCGTTGTGACTGATATCGCCAAGCTCGAACCGACCGCCGTCTGGGAACATTTCCAAACCCTGTGCGACATTCCGCGCCCGTCCAAGCATGAGGAGCAGGTGCGCGACTACATGAAAGGTTGGGCGGAGCTGCGCGGCCTGGAAACCGTGGTCGACCAGGTGGGCAATCTGATCATCCGCAAGCCGGCCACGCCGGGCTATGAGGACCGGGCCGGCGTGGTGCTGCAGAGCCACCTGGACATGGTTTGCCAGGCCAATAGCGGCACCGAGCACGACTTTTTCAAGGACCCGATCCGCCCGGTGCTGAAGGACGGCTGGCTGATCGCCGAAAACACCACGCTGGGCGCCGACAACGGCATCGGCGTGGCGCTGGGCATGGCGGTGCTGTCCGGCGACGACGTCGCCCACGGCCCGGTGGAAGTGCTGCTGACGCTGGACGAAGAGGCCGGCATGGGCGGCGCGCTGGGTCTGGAAACCGGCCTGCTGAATGGCCAATACCTGATCAATATCGATACCGAAGAGTGGGGCGAGTTCTACATGGGCTGCGCCGGCGGCGTCGACGTCAACGTCACCCGCGAATACGCGGTCGAGCCGGTTCCGGCCGGCTACCAAGTGGCCAGCCTGACCATCAAGGGATTGAAGGGCGGCCACTCCGGCGCCGACATCCATCTGGGCCGCGGCAACGCCAACAAGATCCTGATCCGCTTGGTCCGCGAGCTGGAGACTGAAACGCAGTTGCGCCTGGTCTCCTTGCAGGGCGGCACCGCCCGCAACGCGCTGTCGCGCGAGGCTTTCGCCGTCGTCTCCTATCCGGCCGCCGACGCCGCCAAGGTGGCGGCCAAGCTGGACGCGTTCCAGGCGTTGATGCGCTTCGAGCTGGCTGGCGTCGACGAAGGCGTGGCGGTGCTGTCCGAGGCCGCTTCCGCCGCCGGCGTGCTGGCCCGCGCCGACCAGAACGCCATCCTGTCTGCGCTGCATGCCGCGCCGCACGGCGTCAAACGCATGAGCCAGCGCGTCGAGGGCGTGGTGGAAACCTCGAACAACCTGGGCGTGGTGCACGTGGTCGACGGCAAAGTGTTCGCCAACCTGATGGTGCGCTCCCTGCTGGACTCCGGCACCTGGATGCTGGCGCGCGAAGTGGAAAGCCTGTTTGGGCTTGCCGCGTTCAAGGTGGAGATGGAGGGCGGCTATCCGGGCTGGGCGCCGAATCCGGGCTCCAAGCTGTTGGCGCTGTTCAAGGACGTTTACCGCAAGGAATTCGGCGGCGAGGCCGAAGTGCAGGTGATCCACGCCGGCCTGGAGTGCGGCATCCTGGGCTCCAAGTACCCGAATCTGGACATGGTGTCGTTCGGCCCGAACATCCGCGGCGCGCACGCTCCGGGCGAGCGCGTGGAAGTGGAGTCGGTGGGCAAGGCCTGGCAGCTGCTGCAGGCGGTGCTGAAGGCGATTCCTGCGCGTTGATCGGCTTTTCTCGCAATGAAAAAGCGGTCTGGCTTTGCCAGGCCGTTTTTTATATCGGCCGCCGGCCAATCATGGCATGCTGCGGGTTTGTCAAAATGCTGGAGGAATCCGTGAAAAAAGAACAATTGAGCATCCATCTGCGCATCCAGTACCTGTGCAAGGCCGCGCTGGCCTTGTCGATCGGCGCGTTCGGCCTGCTGGTGGCGAGCGGAAACATCATCGATTACGACTCCAACTGGCAGTTCGTCCGCCGCGTGCTGGCGATGGACGCGCTGGAGCCGTGGTTCAATGGCGCGGCGCTGGAGGGCCGGGCGGTGCGCGATCCGTTCGGGCAGCAGCTGGCCTACTTCGCCATCATCGCCGGCGAAATGATCTGCGGACTGCTATGCGCGGCGGGCGGTATCGGCATGCTGCGCGCGGCGGCGGGCCGCGACGGCCTGGCTTGGGGCAAAAGCCTGTTCACGCTGGGCGCGCTGGTCGCCGTGCTGGTCTGGTATTTCGGCTTCGCGGTGGTGGGCGGCGAGTATTTCGCGATGTGGGCCAGCAAGTGGAATGGCCAGATGAAGGCCTACGCCTTCGTCGGCTTCATTCTGCTCAGCCTGGTTTACATCCGTCAGCGCGAAGAGGCTTGATCGCCGGCGCTCCGCGGCCCCTGGCCGGAGAAGTGGCGGCCGAAGCCTATGATCACCAGCGCGCTGGTGAAGATGATCTGCAGGTCGGCCAGCAAGCGCACCGGCCAGTAGGTGGGGTACATGTCGCCATAGCCCACGGTGGCCGCGGTGGCGATGGACAGGTGGAAGCAGTCCAGAAACAGCAGGGCGGCCTTGCCGTAGAAACCGGGCAGCGGGCCGCCCTGGCGGTCGTACAGCGGCGTCATGCCGTGGAAGGCGCTGCCGCCGCTCAAGAGCAGCGCGAACAGGTAGTACACCACGGCGAACTGCAGCACCAGGCCGATGTAGAGGCCGATCAGGTCGCCCAGCTGGCGTTGGCGCGGCCGCCGCAGGATGTGGCGGCCGGTGCGCCACAGCGGCCAGAAAAACACCGCCCACGCCAGCCATTGCTCGCCCTGGCGCGGCAGCAGGGCATGCAGATCCGCGCCGCGCCACAACAATGTGAACAGCGCGGCGCAAACCAGCGACAGCGCTGTTTCCGCGTGCAGTTGCAGCCGGGTCTCCAGGCTGGGCAGCGGCAGCGAGGCCATCAGCCGGCCAGGCGCTCGCGGATGCTCTTTTCGATGCCGGCTGCGTCCAGGCCGCACAGCGACAGCAGCAGCGCCGGATCGCCGTGCTCGACGTAATCGTCCGGCAGGCCCAGCTGCAGCACGGGCGCCGCGAGGCGCATCGCCTGCAGCGTTTCGACGCAGGCCGAGCCGGCGCCGCCCATCACCACGTTTTCCTCGACGGTGACGATCAGCTCGTGGGTTTGCGCCAGTTTGCGGATCAGTTCGGCGTCCAGCGGCTTGACGAAACGCATGTCGGCGACGGTGGCGTCCAGCTGCTCCGCGGCGGCGAGGGCGGGATGCACCATGCTGCCGAAGGCCAGGATGGCGATCTTCTCGCCTTGGCGGCGGACAACGCCCTTGCCGATCGGCAGCGCCTCCATCTGCTGCTGGATCTCCGCGCCGGGGCCGGTGCCGCGCGGGTAGCGGACGGCGGTCGGGGTGTCGAGCTGGAAGGCGGTGTACAGTAGCTGGCGGCATTCGTTTTCGTCGGACGGCGCCATTACCGTCATATTGGGGATGCAGCGCAGGTAGCTGAGATCGAAGGCGCCGGCGTGGGTCGGGCCGTCGGCGCCGACCAGGCCGGCGCGGTCCAGCGCGAACATCACCGGCAGGTTCTGCAGCGCCACGTCGTGGATCAGCTGGTCATAGCCGCGTTGCAGGAAGGTGGAGTAGATCGCCACCACCGGCTTCAGGCCGTCGCAGGCCATGCCGCCGGCGAAGGTGACCGCATGCTGTTCGGCGATCGCCACATCGTAGTAGCGGTCCGGGTGTTCCTTCTCGAAACGCACCATGCCGGAGCCTTCGCGCATCGCCGGCGTGATGCCGACCAGGCGTTTGTCCAGCTTGGCCATGTCGCACAGCCAGTCGCCGAACACCTGGGTGTATTGCGGCTTGCCGCCGCCGCTCTTGCCGCCGGCGAGGCCGTTGGCCGGATCGAACTTGGTGACGCCGTGGTATTTGACCGGGTCGTTCTCGGCCAGCTTGTAGCCCTGGCCCTTCTTGGTGACGATGTGCAGGAACTGCGGGCCCTTGAGGCTGCGGATGTTCTTCAGCGTGTCCACCAGCACATCCACATCGTGGCCGTCGATCGGGCCGATGTAGTTGAAGCCGAACTCCTCGAACAGCGTGCCCGGCGTGAAGAAGCCCTTGACGTGCTCCTCCACCTTGCTGGCGATCTCCTTCAGCGGCGGGGCGATGCCCAGCACCTTGCTGGAGCCTTCGCGCATCGCGGCGTAGAAGCGGCCGGACATCAGCTTTGCCAGGTAGTTGTTCAGCGCGCCGACGTTGGGCGAGATCGACATGTCGTTGTCGTTCAGGACCACCAGCAGGTCGGTGTCCATCGCGCCGGCGTTGTTCAGCGCCTCGAAGGCCTGGCCGGCGGTCATCGCGCCGTCGCCGATGATGGCCACGCTCTTGCGCTCGATGCCCAAGGTTTTGGCCGCCACCGCCATGCCCAGCGCCGCGCCGATGGAGGTGGACGAGTGGCCGACGCCGAAGGTGTCGTACTCGGATTCCTCGCGCTTGGGGAAGCCGGCCAGGCCGTCATGCTGGCGCATGGTATGCATGCGCTCGCGGCGGCCGGTCAGGATCTTGTGCGGATAGGTCTGGTGGCCGACGTCCCACACCAGGCGGTCGTTCGGGGTGTCGAACACGTAGTGCAGGGCGATGGTCAGCTCGATGCTGCCCAGGTTGGACGCGAAGTGGCCGCCGGTCTTGCTGACCGACTCCACCAGGAATTCGCGCAATTCGCCCGCCAGCTGCGGCAGCTGGGTCCGGGGCAGCTGCCGCAGGTCGGCGGGGCTGTTTATGTTTTCAAGCAGCGGATACATTGTTGTGATTCTGCAGTGAGGTGGCTCGCCGGGCGGTGGTCCGTCCTGATGGTTTCTCCACGAGCGGTTCAAAACGAGCGGGCGACGATGTAGTCGGCCAGTTGTTTCAGGCGATCAGCCTGCGGGCCGAAACCCTGCAGAGCGGCGAAAGCCTGGTCGTGCAAATCCTTCGCCATCCGCTTGGCCTCGGCGAGGCCCAGCAGGCTGACATAGGTGGGTTTGTCGTTGGCGGCGTCCTTGCCGGCGGTCTTGCCCAGCGTGGCGGTGTCCGCCTCGCAGTCCAGAATGTCGTCCACCACCTGGAAGGCCAGGCCGATGCGCTTGGCGAAGGCGTCCAGCGCTTCTTTCTCCGCGCCGGACAGCTCGCGGCCCGCCATCGATCCCGCCAGCACCGACGCGCGGATCAGCGCGCCGGTTTTCAGCATGTGCATGAATTCCAGTTCAGGCAGCGTCAGCGGCAGGCCGACGCTGGCCAGGTCTATCGCCTGGCCGCCGGCCATGCCGGCATGGCCGGCGGCGTGGGCCAGCGTGCGGACCATTTCCAGTTGGCTGGCCGGGGCGATGCCGGGCATGGGCTGGGAGATCAGCTCGAAGGCGCGGGTTTGCAGCGCGTCGCCGACCAGCAGCGCGGTGGCGTCGTCATAAGCGATGTGACAGGTGGGCTTGCCGCGGCGCAGCACGTCGTTGTCCATGCAGGGCATGTCGTCATGCACCAGCGAATAGGCGTGGACCATTTCCAGCGCCGCGCCGACGCGGGCCAGATTGTCGCGCTCCGCGCCGACCAGTTCGCCGGCGGCGAACACCAGCAGCGGGCGCACGCGCTTGCCGCCTTCCAGCGTCGCGTAGCGCATCGCCTCATGCAGGCGTTGCGGCGCGCAACTGGCGGCCGGCAGCAACTTTTCCAGCGCCTGCTCCATGTATTGCTGGATGGAGGTCATCCAGCCGATGAAGGTTTCATTGGCCATTGGGCAGATCCAGCGCCTTCAGTTCGTTGTTTTCCAGGATTTTCAGCTGCTGTTCCGCGTCGGCGAGCTTGCCCTGGCAGAACTTGATCAATTCGGTGCCTTGCTTGTAGGAAGCAAGGGCTGTTTCCAGCGGCATGTCGCCGCTGTCCATCGCCTGGATGATGTCCTCCAGCTGGCCCAGCGCGGTTTCGAAGCTGGCCGGCGCTTTTGCGGCTTTTGCCATGGCGGAGTTCCTCGTGCGTGTCAGGCCGACATTCTAGTCCAATTCCGATGAAAAACGACAGTGCTCCAGCCCGATGTGCGTCAGATGGGGCGGTTTCGGCGCGGCGGCGAATGGTGTAGGGTGGCGGCTCCCTTTCTTTCCCGAGGCCTGACATGTCCGAATCCGCCCGCACCATCCTGATCACCGGCTGCTCCAGCGGCATCGGCTATCACACAGCCAAGTGGTTTCGTGAGAAAGGCTGGCGAGTGTTCGCCAGCTGCCGCAAACAGGAAGATGTGGAGCGTCTGCGCGCGGAAGGCTTCGAAAGCCTGCGGCTGGACGTGGACGACGCGGGTTCGATCCGCACGGCGCTGGACGAGGTACTGGCGCGTACCGGCGGCACGCTCGACGCCTTGTTCAACAATGCGGGCTTTGGCCAGCCCGGCGCGGTGGAAGACATTTCACGGCAGGCGATGCGCGAGCAGTTCGAGACCAATCTGTTCGGCCCGTGGGAACTGACCAACGCGGTAATGGCGGTGATGCGCGCGCAGGGCCATGGCCGCATCGTCTACAACAGCTCTATTCTCGGCTTCGCCGCGATGCGCTGGCGCGGCGCCTACAACGCCAGCAAATTCGCGATGGAGGGTCTGTGCGACACTTTGCGCCATGAACTGCACGGCACGGACATCCATGTCTCGCTGGTAGAGCCGGGGCCGATCGAAAGCCGCTTCCGCCCCAACGCGCTGGCGCGTTTTTTGAAGAATGTCGACATCGACGGCAGCGTGCATCGCGACAATTATCAGCAGCAGCTGGAAAGGCTGAAAAAGGAAGGCCACGCCGCGCCGTTCACGCTGCCGGCCAGCGCGGTGGCCGAGGCCGTGTGGCGCGCCGCGACCAGCCGCCGGCCACGCGCCCGCTACCGGGTGACCTTTCCCACCAAACTGTTCTGGTTCCTGCGGCGTTTCCTGCCCCAGCGCTGGTACGACGGCGCTTGCCGCGGCGCGACATGAGGCATCCAAGTCCTTAATTGAATTTTCCTGATGCCATCTTGATATTTTTTTGTTGATCCGCGTAGCGAATTGGCTTTACATTCATTCGCGCTTGTCATGGCTGCGGCAGTTGGCGATGGCGGGCGCAAAGAATAAAGCGGGCCGGGAAGGCCCCGCGCTACGAAGGAGAACAATTCAAGATGACGCACCTGAAATGGCTGCCCATGCTGATGCTGGGCGGCTCGCTCGCGCTGTCCGCTCATGCAGCCGACCCCAACAAAGTGCTCAGGATATCGTTTCCGGTGCCGGAAACCGGCTTCGACCCCGGCAAGGTCAATGATGTGTATTCGATCGGCGTGATCGAAAACATTTTCGAGCCGCTGCTGAAATACGATTATCTGGCCCGGCCGTTGAAAATGAAGCCCAACACCGCGGCGGCGATGCCGGAGGTTTCGGCCGACGGCCGCGTGTACACGATACGAATCCAGCCCGGCATCTATTTCGCCGATGACCCGGTGTTCAAGGGCAAGAAGCGGGAGCTGACCGCCGAGGACTACGCTTATTCCTTCAAACGCTTCGCGGATCCCGTCGTCAATTCGCCGGTCTCCAATATGATGACCGACTGGGTGCTGGGCCTGGCGGAAGCCGGCAAGCGGGCGAGCAAGACCGGCAAGTTCGATTACGCGTCGCCGATTCCCGGCATCCAGGTGTTGGATCGCTACACCTTGCGGCTGACGCTGACCAAGACCAACTTCATCTTCCTGTACACGCTGGCGGCCAAGCAATTCGGCGCGGTGGCGCGCGAGGCTATCGAGGCCTACAGCAAGGACACGATGTCCCACCCGGTCGGCACAGGTCCCTTCATGCTGAGCGAATGGAAGCAGGGCAGCAAGATCGTGCTGTTGGCGAATCCGGGCTACCGCAAGATGGTGTTCGATGGCGAGCCGGGCGGCGACCCGCGTGATCAGGAGATCGCCAGGGAAATGGCCGGTAAGACCCTGCCCGTGGTCGGCCGGGTGGAGATCCGCGTGATCGAGGAGGATCAGCCGCGCTGGCTGTCTTTCCTGAACAAGCAGCTGGATGTGGTCGCGGTGCCCAAGGCCGCGATGAAGACGGCGTTGCACGTGATGGACAACGATCCTTTTCAGACCACGTTGAACCCAGTGCTGGCGAAGCGGGGCATCAAGCTGTCCCATGTGCTGAATCTGGACGTGACCTACGCCTATTTCAACATGCTGGACCCGGTCGTCGGCGGATACGGCAAGGACAAGATCGCGCTGCGCCGCGCGATCGCGCTGGCTTATCCGCTGAAGCAGGAAGTGGTTCCTCTGCTCTACGGCAATCAGGCGGTGCCGATGCAGGGCGCTGTGTCGACCGGGATGGCAGGGTCCAGCCCGGGCTTCCGGGGCGAAGTCAAGTACGACCCGGCGCTGGGCAACGCTCTGCTTGACCAGTTCGGCTACAAGATAGGGCCGGACGGCTACCGCACGCTGCCCAATGGCAAGCCGCTGCAGATCACCCAGGCGACCCAGGCCTCGGCTTTGGACAAGCAGTTCAACCAGATCTGGCAGAAGACATTCGACAGTCTCAAGATCCGGGTGAATTTCAAGGTGGCCAAGTGGAACGAGAACCTGAAGAGCGCTTATGGCCACAAGCTGCAGATGTGGAGTCTGGGCGGGTCGGCCTCGATGCCGGACGGCGACGATACCATGGTGGAGCTATGGACCGACAGCATCGCCAGCGGCAGCAATCTGTCCGCCTTCAGCCGGCCCAAGTTTGACCAGCTTTTCGAAGCCTCGCGCTTGCTGCCCAACGGACCGGAACGCGAAGCCAAGTTCGAGCAGATGAACCGGGTGGTGGCGGCATACCAGCCTTATGTCTTGGGGGTTACCCGCTTCACCAATTCGTTGTCGCAAGGTTACGTGCTCGGCTACAAGCCCCACCCGATTTACACGGTCGGCGGCTTCTGGCGCTACGTCGACGTCAACCGGCGCTGAGTCCATCTCGTTCGACTCCGCCGGATGGCCGGACGGAGCAAGGAAAAAACATGTTCGCATTCATCATTCGCCGGCTCTGGCAGATGATCCCCACCATGCTGGGCGTCATGCTGCTGGTGTTCGTGCTGTTCAACTGGGTGGGCGGCGACCCCACCTTCATTCTGGAAGGCAAGCGCCTGACGCCGGAGATGCTGGCCAATATCCGCGTGCAGCTGGGCCTGGACAAGAGCCTGCCGGAGCAGTTCCTGTTGTTCGTCAAGCAGGTGTTCACTTACGACTTCGGCAATTCCTGGGCCACGCAGCAGTCGGTTTCCGGCACGCTGGCCAACCGCGTCGGCCCGTCGCTGACGCTGGCGGGCAGCCTGCTGGTGCTGGAGCTGCTGACCGCGCTGCCCATCGCCGTCGCCGTCGCCTATTTCCGCGGCACGCTGACCGACCGCCTGGTCACCATGATCTGCACGGTGGCGATGTCGGTGAGTTCGCTGGTCTACATCATCGTCGGCCAATACCAGCTTGCCTTCGCGATGGATTGGTTCCCGGTGATGGGTTGGGACGACAACAGCCTGGCCACCAATCTGCTGGTCTACCTGCCGCTGCCGCTGATACTGGGCATCCTGGTGGCATTGGCGCCCAGCGTGCGCTTCTACCGCAGCTTCGTGGTGGAGGAGTTGAACCACGACTACGTGCGCACCGCGCGCGCCAAGGGCTTGCCCGAGTCGCGGGTGCTGTTCAAGCACGTGCTGCGCAACGCGCTGATCCCAGTCGTCACCAACATCACCATGTCCTTGCCTTTCCTGATGCTGGGCTCGATGCTGCTGGAGCGCTTCTTCGGCATTCCCGGCATGGGCAATGAGCTGCTGAACGCCGTCGACAAGAGCGACTTCCCGGTGATCAAGGCGATCACCATCACCATCGCCGCCGCGGCCATGGTGTTCAACCTGCTGGCGGATGTCCTGTACAAGTGGATCGATCCGCGCGTCCAGCTGAAGTAAGGGGAAGAGACGATGACGACATTGCAGAATACCGCCGGCGCCGCGCCGGCCGCCCCGTCCCGCAGCCTGTGGGCGTTGGGCTGGCAACGCTTGAAGCGCGACCGCATCGGTTTCGCGTGCTTGTGGATTGTGAGCGGCTTCATGCTGCTGGCCTTGTGCAGCTGGGTTGGCCTGATCGGCCGCGGCTGGAACGCAGAAGTGGCGGTGTCCTATGCGCCGCCCACCTTCCTGTATCAACAGGCGCACAACGCTGCCCAGGCATCGGGCGCGAAAAAAGCCGAGACGGTCACGGGCACGGGCCTGCGCCCTGAGGAAGACCCGATCTGGGCGGAAACCCAGTCGGCGATGAAAAACCGCGACAAGTACGTGGTGCCTGAGGTGAAGAAGGCGGAGTCGCTGACGTTCGGCGCGGATATCCGCGGCCGCGACATCCTGGACAAGGTGGTCAAGGGCACATCCACTTCGCTGTTCGTCGGCTTTTTCGGCGCCTTGCTGTCGGTGGTGATCGGCGCGTCGCTGGGCGCTTGCGCCGGTTTCCTCGGCCGCAAGATCGACGATTTCCTGATGTGGTTCTACAACGTGTTCACCGCGATGCCTGACATGTTGTTGCTGCTGGCTTTCGCCGCGGTGGCCGGCCGCGGCCTGGGCACGGTGATCCTGGTGCTGTCGCTGACCAGCTGGCCGGGCACTTTCCGCCTGGTGCGAGCCGAGTTCATCAAGTTGCGCTCGCGCGAGTTCGTGCAGGCGGCGGACGCCATCGGCGCCAGCAGCGCGCGGCGGATGTTCGTCCACATCCTGCCCAATGTCTCCCATTTGCTGCTGGTGCAGTTTTCCTTGCTGATGGTGGGCCTGATCAAGTACGAGGTGATCCTGTCCTTTCTCGGCTTCGGCGTCGATGCGCGCCAGGTGAGCTGGGGCTCGATGCTGTCCGAGGTGCCGGAAGAACTGATGCAGGGCTACTGGTGGCAGCTGGCGATGGTGGTGGTGTTCATGTCGCTGCTGGTGACCGCCTTCAGCATGCTGACCGATTCCCTGCGCGACGCGCTGGACCCGAAGGTAAAGTGAGGATCACACCATGAGCAACAACAAGACTTTGCTGTCGGTCCGCAACCTGCGGGTGAGTTTCCGCCAGGAGGACGGCGGCCGCTTTGAGGCGCTGAAGGGCGTGAGCTTCGACATTCCGGCGCACCGCACGGTGGCGCTGGTGGGGGAATCGGGTTCCGGCAAATCGGTGACGTCGATGGCCATCATGCAGCTGCTGCCGCCGCAATCGAGCGAGATCGATCCGGCGTCGGAGCTGCGTTTCGACGGGCGCGACCTGCTGAAGCTGAGCGCGGCCGAGCTGCGCCGGCTGCGCGGCAAGGACGTGGCGATGATCTTCCAGGAGCCGATGAGCTCCTTGAACCCGGTGTTCACCGTCGGCGAGCAGATCGTCGAGACGCTGACGCTGCACGCGAAGCTGTCGCGCTCGGCGGCGTGGAAGCGGGCGGTGGAGCTGCTGCGCGAAGTGGGGCTGCCGGAGCCGGAGAAGCGGGTGAAGAGCTACCCGCACGAATTGTCCGGCGGCCAGCAGCAGCGGGTGATGATCGCCATCGCCATCGCCTGCGAGCCCAAGCTGCTGATCGCCGACGAGCCGACCACCGCGCTCGACGTCACGATTCAGAAGCAGATCCTGCAACTGATCGCCGACCTGCAGAAGAAGCACGGCATGTCGGTGCTGTTCATCACCCACGACCTGGGGGTGGTGGGCGAGTTCGCCGACGAAGTGATCGTGATGCGCCACGGCGTGATCCGCGAACAGGGCACGGTGCGGCAGATCTTCGAGAACCCGCAGGACGCGTACACCAAGGCGCTGCTGTCGTGCCGGCCGCATCTGGATCGCCGTCCCGAGCGGCTGGCGGTGATCGACGACTTCCTGCAGCCGGGCGGCTACGTGGAGCCGGCCGAGCGCAAGCGTGGCTACGCGGCGGACGACGAGATCGTGCTGGACGTGCAGGGTCTGTGCAAGAGCTTCGACATCCGCGAAGGGCTGTTCGGCAAGCGGCAGTTCCACGCGGTGCAGGACGTGTCGTTCAAGCTGGCGCGCGGCAAGACCTTGGGCATCGTCGGCGAGTCGGGCTCGGGCAAGACCACCGTCGGCCTGACGCTGGTGCGGCTGCACCAGGCGACCGCGGGCAAGGCGCTGTTCCACGGCCAGGACCTGATCGGCATGAGCGCCAAGGAATTCCACACTTACAAGAAGCGGATCCAGATCATCTTCCAGAACCCGTACGCGTCGCTGAACCCGCGCTTCACGGTGGAGCAGATCCTGACCGAGCCGATGCTGCTGCACGGCATCGGCCAGGATGCCGGCCAGCGCCGCAAGCTGGCGCAGGAGCTGCTGGACAAGGTGGGGTTGGCGGCCGGGGCCCTGGCCAAGTACCCGCATGAGTTCTCGGGCGGCCAGCGGCAGCGGATCGCGATCGCGCGCTGCCTGACCTTGAAGCCGGAAGTGCTGATCTGCGACGAATCGGTGTCGGCGCTGGACGTGTCGGTGCAGGCGCAGGTGCTGAACCTGCTGCAGGACCTGCAGGACGAGTTCAAGCTGTCCTACCTGTTCATCTCGCACGATCTGGCGGTAGTGAAGCACATCTCCGACCAGGTGTTGGTGATGAACAAGGGGCGGGTGGTGGAGCAGGCGGACGCGGACGTGATCTACCGCGAGCCGCGGGACGGCTACACCAAGAAGCTGCTGGGTGCGATTCCGCAGGGCTGGAGCCCGGCGCTGGCGCCGGCGTAGCGCGGAAGAGGCGATGCAGGACAAGCCGGCCCGAGGGGCCGGCTTTTTTGCGTCAGCTGTCGGCGAAGTCCATGGTCATGCTCCATGGCGTCTGCTGGCTGATGGAGTAGGCTATCTTGGCTTCGCCGCCGCCATCGGTCACGTCCAGCAGGCCGCTGTCTTCGTCCTGGCCTATGGTCAGCTGGTAGAAACCGTCGCCGCCGTAATCGTAGTCCGGGCCGTCGGCGAAGATCACGCCCATCATGTAGGCGTTGCCGGGGCCGCTCCAGTCCACGCTGATCCGGGCCGCGCGGTCCGGTTGCAGCGCAAAGCCGCGCCGCAGCGGCTTGTCGTCCAGCAATAGTTCCTGATCGTCCCAGTTTGGATCGCTGTCGATGTATATGGCGCGGCTGGAATGGTTTTTCACCGTCACGACGGATGAGCTCATCTGTTTTCTCCTTGCGGGAAGAGTCGCGTTATTTGGCGGATTGGCGCTTGCTAGAATAGGCGGAATGTGGAAGAGAGCTGGTCTGCGCCACTCTTTCGGACAGGCATTGCCGACGGTGGCCATGAGATAGTGGCGAGTCATTTCATTGATGGCCCGCCAAGAGCGGGATAAGACAAAAGGGGAAGAAAGTGACGAGATGGATGATGATGGCCGGCGTCGCCTTGATGGGGTCATGCATGGCGCAGGCGGCGGAGACGCCTGTCTTGCCTGATGGCGCTTATGGATTCGACTGGTATGGCGCTACCCCTTGCCGCAAGATAGGCAAGGCGGATTTGCGGCGCTTTCAAACCTGCGAGAATGGCGGCAGCGGCTTTGGCCATGTGCAGCCGTTGTTGACCTGTCGCCATGGCAAGAACGACGAATGGGTGATTTATGCCAACAAGGCGCAATGCCGGGAGGAACACGAGACGATGGAGGCCAACGCGCCGTGATCCTCTAGTCCGTCTTGGACCATTTCTCTCCGCCGGCCAATTGCCGCAGCAGCCATCCCGCCGCCGCGCCAAGCGGGCGGTGGGCAGCCCATACCAGGTCCACCGGCATCCGTTTGGGCCAGCCGGCCACATCCAGCTGTTTCAGCTCGCCTCCGCCAAAGCTTCTCACCAGCCAGCACGGCAGCTCGGCCCAGCCCACGCCCAGGCGCGCCATGTCCAGCAGCATCAGATAGCTGGGCGCGTACCATTGCCGTTGGCCGGTGCGCGCGGGGCTTTTGTCGTTGTAGGTGTTGAGCCGCAACTGGCGGTGCAGGGCCAGTTGCTGTTCGTCGACGCGGTCCATCTCAACCAGCGGATGCCGGTATGCGGCGTACAGCGCCAGCTCGCTGGCCTCGCGCTGGCGTTGATGGCGGATATCCGGCGGGTAACCGTCCAGCGCGCCGACCAGGCCAAGCTGGGCGCGGCCGGACAAGATCAGGTCGAGCACGTCTTCCTGTTCCCCGGCCAGGCACTCCAATTCCAGCAAGGGGTAGCGCTCTTCCAGCCGGCAGGCGACGTTTTCCAGCGTTTCGGACTGGAAAGTGTCGGACAGCACGATGGTGAGCCGGCTTTCCACGCCGGCGCTCAACTGCTCCGCCTGCCGCTGCATGTCTTGGCTGGCGGTCATGACTTGGCGCGCTTGCGGCAGCAGCAGCCGGCCGGCCGGGGTCAGCGTGGGCGTCCGGGTGCCGCGGTCGAACAGGGGGTTGCCCAGGTCGATTTCCAGGTTGGCGATGGCCTCGCTGACGGTGGATTGGCTTTTGCCGAGCCGTCTGGCCGCGGCGGAGAAGGAGCCGAGATCGGCGGCGTAGACGAAGGCGGATAGGGCATCAATGGAAAGAGTCATATCGGTTTAACCGATGAATGGTATTTTTATAGTATCCGTAAACCCAATCATAATGCCAAGCATTGAATTTCAGCATTAGGGAGCAGTCAATGCAAACGACAAACAAGAAACTGGGCGAGCGGGTGCTGCACGCCGTGCTGTACGAGGCTTGCGCGATGGCCTTGCTGGTGCCGCTGGCGGCGCTGGTCATGCAGAAAGACATGCTGCACATGGGAGCCTTGGCGTTGATGATGTCGACGGCGGCCATGTCGTGGAATATGGTGTTCAACGCGCTGTTCGAGCGCGTCGAGCGCCGTTTCCAGTGGCGCCGGACCGCCGGCGTGCGCTGTCTGCACGCGCTGGGCTTCGAGGGCGGACTGGTGGTGTTGCTGGTGCCGCTGGCGGCCTGGTGGCTGAACAGCAGCTACTGGCAGGCTTTCCTGCTGGACCTGGGCTTCTTTGTCTTTTTCCTGCCCTATACCTATGCGTTCAACTGGCTGTACGACCATCTGCGCGAGCGCCTCGTCGCCCGCCGGAATCTGTCGGCCGCTATGGAGTGATTGATGAAAGTCTGGCTGTTCCTGATGGGGGCCATCCTGTCCGAGGTGGTGGCCACCTCCGCCTTGAAGGCCTCCGATGGCTTTACCCGGCTGTGGCCGTCCGTGCTGACCGCAGGCGGCTATATGCTGGCGTTCTATCTGTTGTCGCAAACCCTGCGCCATATTCCGGTGGGCGTCGCCTACGCGCTGTGGTCCGGCATAGGCATCGTGCTGGTATCGCTGATCGCCTGGCTGCTGTACGGCCAGAAGCTGGACCTGGCCGCGGTGGCGGGCATGGGGCTGATCATCGCCGGCGTGGCGGTGATCAATCTGTTCTCGAAAGCGTCCGCGCATTGAGCGGCGCGGGCAAGCCTGCCAGGCGCTCGCCAGGCTGGACTTGCCCGCTCACCAGGGTTGTCTTGGCAAGATATCCATGAGAGTCCATGCGCGGCATTTGTCCGCGCTGCGCATGGATGATGGCCATTCCCGATTTCTTCCGTCCGTGGCCAGCAGTCCATGTGGCTGTCGCCCAATTCGCCTGTTCATGGCGGGCGCTTGCTCCGCCGCAGCAATGAGCCGCCGAGCTCTAAAACTCATCCATACTGTATTCATCGATACATTTCCGTTTTCTCATTTTTCCGCGCCGCCAGGGTTGTCATCACCAGGAGCATGGCCAGGGTGTCGAGGCGCGTGAAATAGCCGACGGTACGGTTGGGGGCGGGGCGAAGCATGGCGATTTTGGCGGTATGCGGCGTGAAGGGCGGCTGCGGCGCGACGACAGTTGCCGCGTCGCTGTCCCTGTTGTGGCAGCGGCAGCAAAGGCCGGTGCTGGCGATGGACCTGTGCCGGCAGAACATGCTGCGTCTGCATTTCGGCATGGCCCGGGAGGAAAGCGATGGCTGGCGCGGCCGGCTGGATGCGGGCGCCGACTGGATGCGCGCCGCCTGGGAGGTCGGCAATCATCACCTGATGCTGGTGCCGCATGGCCGGGTGGGGCTGGATAGCGGCCAGGCCGGGCCCGAGGACCACTGGCTGCGCGAGGAGTTGGCGCTGCTGGAGAAGCGGGCCGGGCAGCGCACCGTGCTGGATTTGCCGGCGATAGGCGTGGCCGAACGGCGGCAGGGCTTGAACGCCGCCAGCCACGCGCTGGTGGCGCTGTCGGCCGAGCCCGCCGTCTGCGCGCTGCTGGAGATGACGGAGGCGGAGCTGGAGGCCAGCGGCTTGCGGCCGGAGCGCGTCTTGTTCGTCATCAATCAATTCAATCCGCTGCGGCGGCTGGACAACGATGCCGAGGCGATGTTGCGCGAAGCGCTGGGCCCGCGGCTGGCGCCATTGCCCATTCATCGCGACGAGGCGGTGAGGGAAGCCTTCGCCAGCCAGCAGCCCCTGTTCGATTACGCGCCGGAAAGCCAGGCCGCCGACGATTTGCGCCAATTGGCGGCCTGGCTGTCGGTGCGCTTGGATGCCGGGGGGCATGCTTCATGAAACTGTCGGCGGCGGGCTGGCATGAGTGGGGCGTGAGGCTGCGCTTGCTGCATCCGGCCGATGCGCCGCGCTTCGCCTTGCTGCTGCTGTCCTTGTTCATCGTCACGCCTTCCCGGGGCTGGGCCGCCTGGAGCGGCAGGGCGCGGCAGTTTTTCCCCCAGGTCGATTTCTCCCGGTCCCGGCCGGGCGATCCGGTGCGGATCTTGTTGCAGCTGGCTTGGCTGTCTCTGGTCAAGCCGCCGCCCGCGCGGCGAGCGGGACGGACGGCATCCTGGCCTTACTGGCTTGGGCTTTGCCGTCGCGCTTTGGCCGCGGCCGCCGGCTGGCGGCGCCGCGTCGGCTCCTGGCTGGAGGCGCGCTTTCCGCGGGCGTTCGATCCCGCCCGGTTGCGCGTCTCGGTAGAGGGCGTCGCCGAGCATCCCTGGTGGCGGAACGCCGCCGTCCGCGCGGCTTGCTATCTGGCGGCGGCCTTGCTGGGCGCGCTGCTGGTGACCACGCCGTTCGACGAGTATTCGCAAGCGGTGTTCACCGTGGTGCTGTTGCTGCTGGCCCTGTGGGTGCGGCGCATTCCCGGCCCGGTGCCCACCTTGATTCTGATGGTGTTTTCCATCGCGGTTTCCACCCGCTACATCTGGTGGCGCGCGACGTCCACCATCAATGACGACAGCTGGCCCAACCTGATCGCCGGGCTGATTTTGCTGAGCGCCGAGCTGTATGCCTGGCTGGTGCTGTTGCTGGGCTTTTTCCAGTCGTCCTGGATGCTCGAGCGCGAGGTGGTGCCGCTGCCTGCCGATGCCGCGCTCTGGCCCAGCGTGGACGTGTTCATCCCCATTTACAACGAGCCGCTGCGGGTGCTGAAGCCCACCGTGTTCGCGGCGATGAGCATGGACTGGCCGCCCGGCAAGCTGCGGGTGCACATCCTGGATGACGGCACGCGCGACGAGATACGCGAATTCGCCAAACAGGCGGGCGTCGGCTACATCGTCCGCCGTGAACACAAGCACGCCAAGGCCGGCAATATCAATCACGCGCTGGGGGTCACCGACGCCAGCTTCGTCGCCATCTTCGATTGCGACCATATTCCCACTCGCTCTTTTTTGCACAACACGATGGGCGGCTTTCTCAAGGACGACAAGCTGGCGCTGGTGCAGACGCCGCACCATTTTTTCTCCGATGATCCGTTCGAGCGCAATCTGGACACCCGCGGCGAGGTGCCCAATGAGGGGGAGTTGTTCTACGGCCGAGTGCAGGACGGCAACGATTTGTGGAACGCGTCCTTTTTCTGCGGCTCATGCGCGGTGCTGCGGCGCGAAGCGCTGTTGTCGGTGGGCGGCATCGCAGTGGAAACCGTCACCGAGGACGCGCACACCTCGTTGAAAATGCATCGGCGCGGCTATCGCTCGGCCTATATCAATATGGTGCAGGCGGCGGGGCTGGCCACGGAAAGCCTGTCCGCCCATGTCGGCCAGCGCATCCGCTGGGCGCGGGGCATGGCGCAGATTTTTCGCAGCGACAATCCGTTGCTTGGCAGGGGGCTGACGCTGGGGCAGCGCTTTTGCTACCTCAACGCCATGATGCACTTCCTGTACGGCATACCGCGGCTGGTGTTCCTCACCGCGCCCTTGGCTTTCCTGTTGTTTCACGCCTATACCATCTACGCGCCGGCATTGGGGCTGGTGTTGTATGTGGTGCCGCACATGGTGTTTTCGGTGATGTCCAATTCGCGGATGCACGGCGAATTCCGCCGTTCGTTCTGGGGCGAGGTCTACGAGACGGTGCTGGCCTGGTACATCACGCTGCCCACGACCGTGGCGCTGTTGTTTCCCGGCCTGGGCAAGTTCAACGTCACCGCCAAGGGCGGGGTGGTGGAAGAGGACCATGTCGACTGGAGCATCACCAAGCCTTACCTGGTGTTGTTGGCGCTGAATCTGCTGGGCGTGGGGTTCGGCGTCTATCGGGCCTGGACCGGTCCCGCCGACGAGGTCGGCACCGTGGTGGTGAACCTGTGCTGGGTGGCTTACAACACGCTGCTGCTCGGCGTGGCGCTGGCGGTGGCGCGCGAATTGCGCCAGGTGCGGGTGTCGCACCGGGTGCAAAGCCGGCTGCCGGTGTCGCTGCATCTGCCGGATGGCAAGGTCTATCCCTGCCATACCCTGGATTATTCCGAGGGCGGCATGGCGCTGGCTCTGCCGGAGGGCCTGCATTTGAAGCTGAAGCAGAACGCCGAGTTGACAGTGTCGATGCGATGCGGCGGCCGCAGTTGCGCGCTGCCTTGCCGGCTGGTGTTTTCCAAGGATGGCCGTTTGAGCGTGCGCTTCGTCGGCCTGAGCCTGGAGGACGAGATGGCGCTGGTGCAATGCACCTTCGGCCGCCCCGGCGCCTGGCAGCGAACCGCCGAGCGCGAGCACGAGGGCACGCCCTTGGGCGGCGCCTGGGACATCTGGCGCATGGGCGGCCGCAGCCTGTGGCAACTGCTGCTGCAGGCGGCTTTGCCGCTCACCGTCCGCAGCGGCCGCTGGATGGGCTTTTGGAGCTGGCTGGGCAGCTTGCTGCCGCGGCAGCCGCATATCTATCGGGACAGCAAATGACCATGCGCATACCGAGAAAACCTCTGTCGATATTCCTGGCCGGGCTGTTGCTGGCGGCGCAGACGCCGCCGCTCAAAGCCGAGGGAAAAATCTCCGCGTCCGAGCCGGCCGCATCGGCGGCGCTGGTTTCCACCCGCACGCTCAGCTTCAAGCAGATGGGCGCCGGCTACCCGCTGAAAATGCGCGGCGACAACAGCCTGGCGGGCGTAGGCTTCGGCAGCCGCGGCGATGAAGTGATCACCGGCCTGACGCTGCGTCTGCGCTACACCTTTTCGCCGGCGATGCTGGCCGATCTATCGCATGTGCAGGTGCTGCTCAACGACGAGGTGGTGTCGGTGCTGGCCTTGCCGAAAGAGCAGGGCGGCAAGCCGCAGCAGCTGACCCTGCCGCTGGACCCGCGGCTGCTGGCCAATTTCAACCAGCTGAAATTCCGCTTGATCGGCCATTACACCAATCGCTGCGAGGACGAAACCCACAGCAGCCTGTGGGCGGAAATCAGCAATGCCAGCGAATTGCAGCTGATAGTGCAGGCGCTGCCCTTCGCCAACGATCTTGGCTATTTTCCCGAGCCTTTCTTCGACAGGCGCGACTTTTCGCCGCTGAAGCTGCCGTTCGCCTTCGCCGCGCGCCCCTCGACAACCGCGCTGCAGGCCGCGGGCGAGCTGGCGTCGTGGTTCGGCGCCCAGGCTGGGTGGCGCGGCGTGCGCTATACCGCCGCGTTCAACAGCTTGCCGGCGGCGCAGCACGCCATCGTTTACGCAACCAACGCGCAGCGGCCGGATTTCCTGGCCAAGCTGCCGCCGGTGTCGGCGCCCACCATCAGCATCATGCCGCACCCGGAGCGGCCGGAACGCAAGCTGCTGTTGATCCTGGGGCGAGACGACAAGGACCTGCAGCTGGCCACCGACGCGCTGGTGCTGGGCCAGGCCGGGATGAGCGGCGCCCAGGTGACGGTGCGCGGAATGAAGCTGGACGCGCCGCGCCAACCGTACGACGCGCCAAGCTGGGTGCGGCCGGACCGGCCCACCAAACTGGGCGAGCTGGTGGACAATCCGCGCGATCTGCAGGCCACGGGCCAGCAGCCGGCGCCGATACGCGTGTCCTTCCGCGTGCCGGGGGATCTGTTCACCTGGGGCAGCCGCGGCATTCCGCTGGATCTGAAGTTCCGTTACACCGGCCAGCAGCAATCCGCGGGATCCCGCTTGAACATCGGCATCAATGAGTTGTTCGTGCAAAGCCTGAACCTCAACGCCAGCGGACTGGGCAGCACCCAGACCAGCCTGCGCCTGCCGGTGCTGGATAACGGCCTGCTCAGCAATATCGACCGCATCCTGCTGCCGCCGTTCCGCGTCGGCAGCCGCAACGAGATGCAGTTCCAGTACGTGTTCGCGGCGGAAAAACAGGGCGAGTGCGCCAACAACCTGGCGGATGGCAACCGCGCGGCGATCGATCCGGACTCCACCATCGATTTCAGCGCCTATCCGCATTACGCGGCGCTGCCGAATCTGGGCTTGTTCGCCGCGTCAGGCTATCCGTTCACCCGCATGGCCGATTTGTCGGACACCGCGGTGGTGCTGCCCAGGCGGCCGGCGCAGCAGGACATCGGCGCTTTTCTCAATGTGATGGGCAATATGGGGCAATCCACCGGCTACCCGGCGCTGCGTTACCGGCTGGTGGACGAGGGGAGGCTGGACAGCGTCAAAAACAAGGATCTGCTGGTGGTCGGCAACGCCCGAGATCTGGAGCTGCTCAAGGTCTGGCGCGACAAGCTGCCCACCACTCTGGAGGGGAGAGAGCGCAAAGTGGCGGAAGGGAAGGGCAACGCCTTGTCCCAGGAGCCGGCGCTTGGCTTGTCGGGCGGCGGCCGCGTCAGCGGCCAGGCTGACTTTTCCGCCAAGGGAAGATTAGGGGCGATACTGGGCCTGGAGTCGCCGCTGGCCAGCGGCCGCAGCGTGGTGATCGTCACCGGCAGCGAGCCGGACGCGATGAGCGCCGCCACCGGCGCGCTGTCGGACGACGGCAAGGTGGCGCAGATGGCTGGCAGCGCGGTGCTGATTCGCGGCGACAACATCGACAGCCAGCAATTGGGGCCGGTGTATTACGTCGGCAGCCTGCCGCTGTGGACCTGGGTCTGGCTGTTCCTGTCGGCCCATCCGCTGTTGCTGGCGGCGCTGTCCGCGCTGGCGGTGCTGATCTTCTCCTTCGCCATCCTGCGCCTGTTCAAGGCGCTGGCGGCGCGCCGCCTGAAGGAGTCTTGAGGTGGGCGCGCGGCTGCGGGCGTGTCTGGCGGCGCTGGGCGCGCTGATTGTCATCTCGGCCCAGGCGGCGCCGTGCGACGGCTGGCCGGCTTGGCAGGACTTCCGCCGGCACTTCGTTTCCGACGGCGGCCGGGTGCTGGACCGCAGCGCCGACGGCCAACCCACCACCTCCGAAGGACAGAGCTACGCCTTGTTCTTCGCGCTGGCGGCCAACGACCGGCCGGCATTCGACAAGCTGCTGCAGTGGACGCGGGATAATCTGGCCGGCGGCGACCTCAGCGCCAGGCTGCCTGCTTGGCAATGGGGCAAGCGGCCCGACGGCCAATGGGGCGTGATGGACGACAACAGCGCGTCCGATTCCGATCTGTGGATCGCCTACAGCCTGCTGGAGGCCGGCCGGCTGTGGCGCGAGCCGCGCTATACCGCGCTGGGCAAGCTGCTGGCCCTGCGCATCCTGCGCGAGGAGACGGCAGACTTGCCCAGCCTGGGGCCGACCCTGCTGCCGGGCCGCGAAGGTTTCCGCAAGCCGGGGCTGACGCGGCTCAATCCCAGTTATCTGCCGCCGCAGCTGGTGGCGCGGATGGCGCACGCCTTGCCCGGCTCCGGCTGGAGCGCGTTGCGCGGCACTTCCCAGCGCATGTTGCTGGAAAGCGCGCCGGCCGGCTTCGCGCCGGATTGGATCGCTTACCGCAACGGCTTCGTCGCCGACGATGCCAGCAAGGCGTCAGGCAGCTACAACGCCATCCGCGTCTATTTGTGGGCCGGCATGCTGGCCCCGGACGCGCCGGGGCGCGCCGCCTTGCTAGCCAGGCTCAAGCCGATGGCGGCGCTGGTGGCCAAGACCGGACTGCCGCCGGAAATGGTGGATACCCGCAACGGCAAGGCCCAGGGCTCGGGGCCGATAGGGTTTTCCATGGCGCTGTTGCCTTTCCTGCAGGCGCAAGGCGACCAAGCGGCCCTGCAGACGCAGCTCTTGCGCGCCGAGGCCGTGCCGCTGTCCGAGCGGCCCGACGCCTACTACGACCACGTATTGACCTTGTTCGGCCAGGGATGGCAGCAGGCGCGCTATCGCTTCAAGGCGGGCGGCGAAGTCGCGCCGGCCTGGGAGGGAGCATGCGCGCCATCCTGAGCGCCTTGCTGGCGCTGGGACTGAGCGGGGCCCTGCACGCCGCGCCCGCGGCGGTGGACCCGGTCCAGGCGCTGTTGGAGCAGGCCAGGCTGTGGCAATCGCTGGGGAGGCCGCTGGAGGCGCAACAGGCATTGGACAAATTGCAGCGCATCCATGCCGCCAAGCCGGAAGACAAGGCGGAAGCCCTGACTTTGCAGGCGCTGGTGCAAGTGCAGCAGCGCCAGGACCAGCAGGCGCAGAAGACGCTGGCGCAATTGCGCAAGCTGTATCCCGGCTATGCCGGCATCGCCCGCGTCGAGCAGCTGCGCCGGGTGATGGGGCCGGACCGCAACAAGCTGCTGACCGCGCGCTCCTTGTTCAACAGCGGCAAGTACGAGCAGGCTTACGCCGCCTTCAATGAGCTCTACCAAGGGCCGCCTCCGGCCGGCGCGCTGGAGCTGGAGTACTGGCAATTGGTGGCCCGCTTGCCGAATGGAGGCTGGGCGCGCAGCCAGGCCGCGCTGAAGAAATTGATCCAGCAAAGCCCGTCCAATCATAGAAACCGGCTAGCGCTGATCGGCATCCAGTTGCTGCGTCCGCCGCTTCCGCCGCAGGCCTTTGCCGAGCTGAAGGCGCTGAGCCAGTTCGCAGACAGCCGAAGCGAGGCGCTGAGCCTGTGGCGCAGGGCATTGCAGCAAGCTGACATGCCGCAGGATGCCTACCTGGCTTATCTGCGGGCGGCGCCGGACGACGAGCAGATCCGCTCCCGGCTGGATGCATTGCAGGAAGGCCGGCGCAAGCAGCGCGAGTTGCTGGCGGATCCGGCCTATCGGGCCTTGTTGGCGGCGGACAAGCAATTGGACGCCAACCAGCTGGCAGCCGCGGAGAAGAGCCTGCAGCTGGCGGCCGGCCGCTACGGCAATCAGCCGCAGTACCTGAAGAGCCTGGGCCGGCTGCGCGAGAAGCAGGGCCGCTACGTCGATGCGGCGGCCAGCTATCGGCAGGCCGGGCAGGCGGGCGACGACGGTTGGCGGCGTCGCGTCGCGGACGCGCAATTGGCGGAAACGCTGGCGCAGGCCCGGGCCGCGATCCAGGCCGGACAATGGCAGGCGGCGCGCGCCTTGTTGGATCAGGCGGGCAAGTCGCAGCCTGCCAGCGTCGATGTGCTGCTGGCCGACGCGGAATGGCAGGCGGGACAAAAGCGCGCCGATAAGGCGCGGCGGCTTTACCGCCAGGCGCTGGACAGGAAGCCGGACAGCGGGCAGGCGTTGGCCGGCCTGTTGCGCGGCTATCTGGACGCCAGCCAGTACGCCGAGGCCGATCAGATGCTGCGGGCCTTGCCGCAGAGGCAACAGCGCGCGCTGGGCGCATCGTATCTGTCCGCCCGCGCCGAAGTGGAACGCGAGCTGGGCGACCGCTTGCTGGTCCAGGGGCAATTGCCGCAGGCGCTGCGGCATTTGCAGCGCGCGGTGGATTTGCAGCCGCAGAACGTCTGGAACCGCTTCGCCCTGGCCAATGCCTGGCTGGCTGCTGAGGACGCGGATAAAGGCGGAGCCGTTCTGAGCCAACTGGCGGACGCGCCGGCAGCCAGCCCGGAAAGCCTGTACGCCTACGCCTTGTTCCAGGCCAAGCGGGATGAAAACCGCGCGGCGCTGGCCACTTTGCAGCGGGTTCCCCAGCCGGCGCGCAGCGAGGGCATGGCGGAGCTGCAGCGCCGCGTCTGGCTGCGCGAAACCATGCGCCTGGCCGACGCCCGGCTGGCCTTGGGCCGCGCGGCAGAGGCGCGGCGCGGCCTGCAGGATGCGGAGCGCCGGATGCGGGGGGACCCGGAGCGGCTCTCCGAGCTGGCGCAGGCCTGGCTGCGGGCGGGCGACGCCGGCCATGCCCGCCAGTTGCTGATGTCGCAGTATCTGGAGCAGCCATCCACCGACAACGAACTGGCCTACGCCGACCTGTTGCTGGACCTGGGCGACGCCGCAGCGGCCGAGCCGCTGCTGGCTGCGGCGTCCCAAACCCGGCAGGACATGAGCGAGGGGCAGCGGCAAAAGCTGGCCGAATTGCAGGCCACGCTGGCGACGGCCCAGGCCGACCAGGCGCGGCAGGCCGGCGACGATGCCGGCGCGCAGGCCATCCTCAGCCAGGCTTTGGCGAACGCGCCGCAAGACGCGCGCTTGCAGCGCCGGCTGGCCGACTACGATATGGAGGCCGGGCGCTGGGACGCCGCCCGCGAGCGTTTGCGCCAGGTGTTGAGCGGGAATCCGGACGATGACGAGGCCCAATTGCAATTGGTGGATGTGCACATCAAGACCGGCAACCGCATATCGGCCGGGCAGGGCATAGACCAGCTGCTGCGCGACAAGCCCGGGCGCAGCCTGGACTTCCGCTTGCGGGTCATGACCCGTTTGGGCGATGTCGGCGATACCGCCAGGCTGGATCGCGAGATATCCAGTTTGCTGGCGCAGAACGTCAAAAGCCCTGGTCTGATGGGACAGGCGGCGCGGCGCGCGCGGCAGAAAGACCAGCCGGAACAGGCGCTGGCGTGGTATCGCGCCGGTTTCGCGCCGGCTTCGGCCATGGCGACCGTTGGCGATGCCGGCCAGCGGCAGCCGCTGCGGCCGGTTCCGGCCGAGCCGGCGCAACAGGAAAGCCTGCATGAGGAGTACGCCGAGCTGCTGGACGCGCGCAGCGTCAAGATCTGGCAGGGCCTGGATCTGACCTACCGCAGCGCCGAAAACGGCACGCCGGGCCAGTCGCAGATGACGATGTGGCAGGCGCCGCTGCTGGTGGAGCTGCCGGCCCCGCGCGAGGGCAAATATTTTCTGCGCGCCGACGCGGCCAGCATTCGCGCCGGCTCCCTGGATAACAGCGCGGGCAATGATTACGCCTTGCAGCGCTTCGGTTCCGTCGCCGCGTGCGCCGCGCTTGCCGGCAACAGCGTTCAGAGCTGCGCGGGGCGGTTCGGCGCGCAAAGCGCGCAAGGCGTGGACTTGGGCCTGGGCTACCAGAACGATCAGTGGCGGCTGGACATCGGCAGCACGCCGCAAAACTTCCCGGTGTCCAATGTGATAGGCGGCATCCGCTATTCGGACAGTATTTCCATCCTCAACTACAAACTGGAAGCCTCCCGCCGTCCGGTGACCAGCTCATTGCTCAGCTACGCCGGCGTGCGCGACGCCTATACCGGCCAGACTTGGGGCGGCGTGGTGGCCACCGGCGTCGGCGGCAGCCTGGGCTACGACAAGGGCGGACGCTTCGGCGCGTGGTCCAATTTCGCCTACCAGCAGCTGACCGGCGAGAACGTTGCCGACAATCGCAAGGTTACTGTCATGGGCGGCGTCTACTGGCGTTTGCTGAAAGAGCCGACCCGGCAACTGACGCTGGGCGTGAACAGCATCAATTTCTGGTTCCAGAAGAACCTGGGCGAATTCACTTTCGGCCAGGGCGGCTATTACAGCCCGCAGCGCTACAACTCGCTGTCCATCCCGCTAGGCTACGCGGCGCGCAACGAGCGCTGGAGCTGGACGGGGCGGGCCTCGGTTTCCGTGTCCAGCGCGCGCGAGGCGGCGGAGCCGTTTTATCCCACCCGGCCGGATCTGCAGGCGCAGGCCGGCAATCCCTATGTCAGCGCGAGCGCCGGCCCAGGCTGGGGGGTATCGCTGAGCGGGGCGTTCGAATACCAGATGACGCCGCGGCTGGCGCTGGGCGGCATGCTGGAATACCAGCATTCGCAGTACTACCAGCCGGGCCGGGGGCTGTTATACCTGCGCTACCAGCCCGACGGCGCGTCGTTGACGCTGCCGTTCCCGGTGGAGCCGCTGCAGCCGTATTCGAGTTTCTGAGGAGGGGGGCGTGAGTCTCAAATCGATTGCGCTTGGCCTGGCCGCCGCCATGCTGCTGCCGGCTGGGATGGCGTTGGCGGACTCGCCGGAGCTGGAGGCGGCGTGCGGCTGGTATTGGCTGCATCCATACCAGCCGGAAGCCATCAACCGGCTGGCGCTGCAATTGCTCAAGGCCGGCGACGCCGACAGCGCCGCCGTGCTGCTGGAGCGCGCGGCGCGCATCGCGCCGGATCGCCAGGATATTCGGGCCAATTTGCTGCGGTTGAAGTCAGGTTCGCGCCGGGTGGCGGATGCGCCCTGGCAGGAGGACGGCAGGGTGGTGAACGCCGTGCCGAACGCCGCGGCACCCGCTAGCCAGGACGAACTGCCGGCTCCCTGGCCGCTGCCCCCGTCCCATCCCTGATCGCTTCTTTGGCGGCATCATCCCGCTCGTTTGGGCCTGGCCCGGCGGCGTCGGCGCGTGAGCGGATTTTGAAAGCCATTCCCTAGAGCCTGGTCTAGCATGCTGTTTCAGTCAAATCCGCTAGAGGAGATTGCTCATGGATGATCTGTTTCTCGATGCGCTGCTGACTGAACTGGGCGAGCGCATTGGTCTGGGCGGGCTGGCTTTCGACGCGCAGGGACACTGCGATTTGTTGCTGGATGGGATGGCTCCGATTGTGTTGCGCAAGGACGCAGACAATGGTCGGCTAGTCATGATAGTGCACATCGACAGCGAGCTTCCGTTGCTTCTGGCGTCGGAGCAGCTATCCACCATGCTGGAAATGGCGCTGAATCCACTGCTGGGCCAAGAGCCGGGGATAGGCTGGAGCCAGGAATTGGGGCTGGTGGCTTACCAGTCACTGGCCGCCGGAGCCTTGTCCGCAGACAGGATGGAGGATTGCTTGGCCGGCATGGTGCTGTGTCGGGAAAAGATCATGCGGCAATTGCTAAGCCGCTGACGGTTTGCTGGGAAAGGGCGGAGATGATCAATTTCAACAGCGCTTCGTCTCCTCGGTTGGCCGATGCCAACGTAGTGAGCGAGGTGGTCAGTCACGGCGGCTTCTCGGTGGCGGGACGCGGGTTTACGGTAAGCGTGGCGACGGGGCATGGGCAGGTGAGGCCGCAGGAAGGGGTGGTCGGCCGTTTTTTTGAGGGAGCGCGGCGGTTCTGCGCCACGGGGTCCTGCGCTTCGCAGACGCGCGCGTTGAACGACGTACTGTTTCCCAAACCTGCAGAAGTGCTTGCCAAAAGCCTGCCGGTGTTGAACCGGCTAGGGGGATACGCCTGCACTGATGCCGGTACATTCGTTCGGCCGAACAGTTCTGCATATGGCCAAGTCATGTCAAGGCTTGGCGACTTCTATCGGGATGACGACCGCATGATGGCCAATCGCCAGGCGGAGTCGAGCGTCACTCACGCCGAGCGTTTCGGTCTGGACCGCGCCAGACTGGACAAGGTGGCCGAATTGGTGGACAAGGCTCAGGCGGGCTGTTGCTCCACGCTGGCCTATGCAGGCGCGGTGGAATTGCTCAAACATGCGGGAGGCGGCCGCGTCGAGGTTGTCTCCCATCATGGCGGACACAACACCACGCATTGTTTCATCATTGTCGGCAGAGCCGATCCCAGCGATCTTGCCCAGATCGGAAGCTGGGGGGCTGATGCCATTGTGGTCGATCCCTGGGCGGCTACGATTGGAGGTCGATTGTCAGGCCTGCCATTGAGTCCGCCTATCGGCAATCTGTGGCCGCCGACCCAGTCTTTGTTCGACAGCCTCCGGCAAGTGTGACGCGGCCCTCCTGCGATGGGATTATTGCACCGGATATTCGGTCCAACTGCCGCCGTCCTGTTGCAGCAGGAAGCGTTTGCCGCTTTGCATCACGATGGAGCTGGCGCTTTCCGACACATAGGGCGTGGCGGGGAGGTCGCGGCCGAAGTCGGCAGGTTGGTAGTCGGCGCCGAAGGGGCTCTTGTTCATCATCCGCGACAGGATGGCGGAGAGCGCCAGGTAGCTGCTGGGCTGGTCTACCCGCATCTGGCTAGGATGGCCCTGGCCGCCGATCACCTTGATCGCCGCCGGCACGATGGTGATGCGCGGGGTGGGAATCTCGCGCAGGCCGCTGAACTGTTGCTTGTCGCCGCGCAAGGCCGCGCCGTGTTCCGGCACCATCACCAGGATCAGCTTGCGACGGCTTTTTTCCAGCTGGTCAATGAACTGGCCCAGGTCGGCGAACAGCCGGTTGGCGCGGTACTTGTAGCTGTCCATGGTATTCAGCCCCGGCGCGGCGGGAATGGTGTTGCCGTCATGCAGACTGATGGTGTTGTAGTAGGCCGCCACATGGGCGCTGCTGTCTTGCTGGCGCAGCTCCAGCCAGCGGTTGAGCACCGCGTAATCGCTATAGATCGGGCTGCTGTCGAAAGAGCGCAGGCCGACCGGCAGGCCCTGCTGCGACATCAGCGGCTGGTTCAGCCGGCCATCGGCGCGGATTTGCTTCAGAAAGTCGTCGAAGCTGCCGTCATGGTTCAGCGCCAGCTCGGTTTTGAAGCCCAGCGCAGCCAGATCCTGGAACAGGTAGCAATTGCCGGGGGCGCTCTGGTACAGCTCGCTGTGCTTGGGTTGGCCGCAACTGGCGCGCAGCACGCGCAGCGCGGCCGGGCCGCTGTACGGCGTGACGGAGTTGAAGTTGCTGAACAGGAAGTCGAAGCGCGCCAGCAAGGGGTGCTGGTCCATGCCTATCGCGCGCAGGTCGTCCCAGGCCAGTGAGCAGATATGCAGCAGCAGCACGTCGAAGCCGGGGTCGGCCAGCGGCCCCTGGAATTTCACGATGCGTTGGCCTTCGCTTTTGAAGAAGGCCGCCAATTGCTGGTCCGGCGTCTGGGGCGCGGCTTGCGCGCCGGCGGCCAGCGTGGCGGGGCCGCTGTCCGCGGCAGCGCTGGCCGGCGCTTGCGGCCGGTCCTGCCACAGCTGGCGTCCGCTCAGGCCCAGCAGCGCGATCACCACCAGCGTCCCCAGGCGCAGATAGCGCGACAGCAGCCAGTAGCCGCATAACAGGATCACCGCGCCGGTCAGCAGCGGCAGCGACAATACCCGGCCGGCCAGATCCAGCAGGTAATGCAGGCTGAAACCCTTGAGCGTGGACAGCTGCTGCAGCGCGATTTCCGGCGATGGCAGCCAGCTGTCGTGGTAAAGCAGGGCCGCGCCCGCGATCCAGGCCAGCGCGGCGCGGACGCGCAGCCAAATCCTGCCGGAGACCGGCATCAGCAGCAGCAGCGCGAAGGCCAGGTTGGGCGCGGGGTGGAGATTGAGCGTGCCCTGCCAGGTTAGCAGCAGCTTGGCGATGAAATAGACGCTCCAGGCGCCCAGCCCCAGCGACGGGGCGGCTTGGGGAGCGGGAGCGCTGGCGGCGGAGTGGCTGGGCTTCATATCGGTTTAGGGCTCGGCGCGGCGGCTTCGGGCCAGCGGCGCGTCGTCCCGCCGCCTCAGCTTTTGCAGATAGGGATGGGGCTGGAAATGGGGCAGCCGGCGCAGCAGCAGGCTGCGGAGCCAGGGCAGCAACCGGGCGCGCAGCTGGTAGCCGGCGATGCCGGCGGCCAGCGCGGTAAGCAGCACGATGAACTGCAACTGGCTCAGTTCGGGGTTGAACATGGGCTTTCCTTTACTGGCCGCTGTGGCGGCGCAACGGCGCGCGCTGCAGGACGGGCGCGGCATAGGCGTGCCGGCTCTCGCGCAGGTGCGGCTCATCGGACAACTGGTGGCTCAGGTCCGGCAATTGGTCGAAGCCTGGCTGCCGGGCGAGTTGCGACAGCGCCAGCAGGATGCTGTCGCTGTCGGCGCTGCGGACTTCCGACTGGGCCACTTCGCCTATCGGCATGCGGAACAGATTCCCCAGCGCGGCGTCGGCGTCGCTTTCGCGGCAGGCGAACAAAAACAGATAGGCGTGGCCGCGGTCGGCGGTGCACAGATCGCCGGCGCGCTGGAAGCGGCCCAGCGCCAGCAGCTCGGCCGGCGTGGCGCCCAGCGCGGGCTGCAACTGGATCAGCATATTGCTGACATCGATGGCGCGGCTGCGCTGCACGGCGTTCTCCACCATCTCGACAAAGCGCGCGGGCGGCAGGTAGCCGCGGTCGGCCTCCGGATGGCTGGCGGCGTGCAAGGCCTCCGCCTCCACGCCGCCGCCTTGGTAGACGGCTTGGCGCAGCGAGTGGATGATGCCGGCCAGGCTGGCGAAGCGCAGTTCCGCCGGCAACACGGCGTTGGCCCCCAGCCGCAACAGCAATTGTTCCTCGTTCTGGCGCAACCGGCGGTTGCCTACTTCGCGCACCATGATCTTCAGCAGTCTGCCGTTTTGCCGCCGCAATTGCGCGACAGCCTGGCCCAGCGTTTCTTTCTTGGCGCTGGCGGTATCCAGCAGAACAGTGGCTGCCACCGCGTCGCGGGCCGCTTCCAGCAAGCGGGGCAAGTCGTCGAATGCCCGCCACTGCGGGGTTGGCGGCGCATGGCCGCTGAGGGCGGCGCTGGTGGCGAGCACCTGCAAGGCGTCAGTGGCGAGGCGGGCGGCATGCTCCGCGCCGCCGTCGGCGGACCCGTCGCGGTCGCCGATTTCCGTTTGCGCGCTCAACGTATGGCGCTGGCTCATTTCCAGCACGCGCAGCCTGGCGGTTTCTCTGTGAGGCGCGCCAAGCCAATGCGAGATCTGCCAGCTGTAGAGTCCGTTGCCCAGCTGCGCGGCGTAAGCCATGCCGGCGCAGTCGCGGCCCAATTGGCTCAAGGTCGCCAGCGCGGCGGCGTCCAGCCGGGAGCTGTCCAGCAGCAATAGCAGCGCATGGCCGTGGCGGGCCGCCCAGTCGCCGCAGGCCTGCAACGCCCGGCGCGCCGAAGCGGGTTGCTGCAGCGGCAGATAGTCTTCGGCATGGTCCAGCGCCACGGTCATGCCGCCGGCGGGCGGCTGCAGGGTTTTGCGGCAGCGCGCCAGTTCGTCCAGGCAGGCGCTTGTCAAATGGAGCGACGGCTTGCGCAGCCGGCGCGGCGACAACAGTTGCAGATTGCCGGCGTGAATGCGGCGGTCGAGCCAGACGGTGTCTTGCTGCGGAGCGGGTTGCTGTCTGCTGACGCAGAGCAGGGGCTGGCTGCCGGTGGCGGGAAGATTGGAGAACAGCAACGCCTGGGCCAGTCCGGAATCGGGCGAGGCGACCAGGTAAAGCGCGCCGCAATTCAGGGCGGCGGCGGAGGGCGGGAGGCCCTCTATGCCCAGGCTTTGGGATATGTCCATTGCGGTGTTCTGTTCCCGGATCATTTAACAGTATCAGCCGAATGCCGCGCAATCAAACCCGCTAAGCTTGGGCGGCGGAGTGAGATATGCGCCGGGAATCAGGGCTTTTTGAACCAGATGCCCAGGTAGGCTTGACGGTAGCTCTGGTTGTCCTCGATATCGCCATCGCGGCCATGGCTCAGCAGCCGCTCCTGCGTGACCAGTATCGGTTTGCTGACGAAGCCGCTGGGCGGCTGGCGGGCGAAGCCGCGGTTCAGCTCGTCGGCCATCTGCCAGCCTTGCTGGTTGCACGGTTCGGCCACGGTGGCTTTTTGCTGCGAAATGCCCTCGCGGATGCGGTTCATCGCCGAATTGGAGCCGTCGCCGGCTGATATGTTGACGATGTCTGCCCGCCCGGCCTGGTGCAGCGGGAAGTTGATGTTGTCGTAGTAGAGGTCGTTGATGGCGAGGGTGTGCGTCCACGCCTTGCCGTATTGCCGCGCCAGCTCCGGCACCAGCTTGGGAATGATCTGCGCGGTCTGGCTCAGGTCCACGTCGCGCACGGCCAGCACCTTGCAGCGTTTGCAGCGCTCCAGCGCCGTCTTCATCGCCTGGGCCTTGCGCATGGCGATGGAAAAGTGGGAATCGGTGAAGATGACGGCGCCCATCGGCCCCGCGCTGCTGCCTATCGCGTAGTCCACCGCGGCTTGCGCGACGGCCAGCGGATCGGTGGTGATGTTGGCGAACAACTCGGCGTTGGGGCCGGGAGCGCTGCCGGCGTGCCAACCCACCGCGATCTTGCCCATCTGCTTGAGCATGGTCAGCTCCAGATGGTAGCCGGCGCTGTCGGCGCCGATCAGCGCCACTCCGGCGATATCCTTGGCCGTGGCCTGCAGCAGCAGTTGTTCGCGCACCGCGTCGTTGCTGCTTTTGGCGTCGGCCACTTTCACTTGCCAATGCAGATAGCCGGCGGCGTTCAGGAAGCTGCGGGTGGTCTTGGAAATGCCGCCGTTGCGCAGCTCGTAGGCGATCAAGAGCACGTGGCGGCCGGTCTGGGCCGGCGGCCCGGAGACCGGGGCGACGGCGTCCGGCAAGGCGGCGTTCGCCGAGCAGGCCGGCCAGGCTGTTGTTAGAGCCAGGATGAGACACCGGGTGGCGCGGACAAGCGGTGTGGCCATGAGGACTCCGGCAAGGCGCGGGGCGGCGAGGAGGCGGCTCCATGCTCAAATATAGCAAGCGGCCTGTCCGTTGCCGGACAGGCCGCCGTGTTGCGTCCGGCACGCGCCGGACTCGGTAGTTCGTCTAGTGGGTATCGGGGTTGGCGTATACTTTGGCGCCACCGCGCCAGGTTTCATGGACGTTGATGTGGCGCAAATCGGTCACGCTGTCATCCAGGGGATCCTTGCCCAGGATGACCAGATCCGCCAGCTTGCCCGGCTCAAGCGAGCCCACCAGGTGGTCCATGTGGCACTGCCAGGCCGCATCCAGCGTCACGGCGTCCATCGCATGCCGATGGCTGAGGCATTCCTCGGCGTTCAGCACCGGCTTTACCTCCTGTTGAGCGCCTTCCATCTTGCGGTAGATTGCTTGCTCCGCCATCCGCAGCGATCCCAGCGGCGAGACGAAATGATCCGAATGCAGGCTGATGCGCATGCCGGCGGCGCGGGCCGACTCGCAGCGGTCCAGCAGCTCCGAGCGGGTTTCGCCCAGGATTTGGGTCAGGAAGGCGTCTCCCCAATAGCCGACGTGGCCGATCAGAAAGCTGGGCGACAAGCCCATCCTGGCCATGCGGCTCAGAGAGGTGTCGGTGAGCAACGACGCATGTTCCACCCGCAGGCGGAGGCTGCGCGCGTCGGCGCGGGTGGCGCGGATCGCCTCCTGGTAACTGTCCAGCACCAACTCCATCGCCTGTTCGCCATTCGAGTGAACCAGCACCGGCCAGCCGCGTCCCAGCGCCAGTTGCAGGTAGCTGGAAAGAGCGTCCGGCAACCGTTTTGCGTTTTCCGGGCTGGGATCTGCGGGGACATTGAAGTTGAACAGACCGATGGGCGACACATCCGGCACCGGATGCTGCCTCGCATTCTTGTAAGGGCGGTACTGGAAGCCGGTTAGGCCCTGGTTGGAGCCGTCCGCCACCAGTTTCAGCGCCTTGATGCTGAAATTGCCGTCGGTTTGGCTGTTCAGGTCGGGTTGGTAGTCCTTCATCCATTGCAGCATTTGCGGCAGCTCATTGGAGTACAGCGCGCCGGCGATGCGTACCGGCGACAGGCCGAGATTGGCGATCTGCCTGAGCAGCTCGATCTCCACTTTCTTCAAGGACGAACCCAGGCCGGCGTCGAACAGTGTGGTGTTGCCCCTGGCGGCGGCGTCATGCAGCACGCCCAGCAGATTGCGCAACAGGTCTTTTGCCAACAGCCGTTTGGGAATCTTGCCCATGATCTGGGCAATGTTGGCTTCCGTGAGCACGCCCTTGCAGTCCTGGATTTGCTCCGGCGTGAGTCCGGCTTCCTTCATCGCCGCGGTGTTGGCGTAGCCGATGTGGCCTGATGCGTTGAGCAGGAAGACGGCGACGTTGTCGTCAGGCGGCGCCAGCTCGTCCAGCTTGAGATAGTCGATGTCGGTCCACTCCCGCATCAGCGAAGGATCTATGCCGAAGCCGAGCACCCAGTCGGACGAAGCGCCGGGTTGTTTGGCGCTCTTAATAGCTGGCCCGAGCTTGTCCTTGATCTGCTGGTAGCTGTAGTCCGGGTTCAGCATTTGCGAGTCTTCGCCGTTTTGTCCGGCTGGCGTGACGCCGAAGGCGCTCAGGGAAATCCAGCTTCTGAAAACCGCGCTGGGCGTGATGTGCATATGCGGATCGATCAGGCCCGGCAGCAGGGCGCGGCCATTCAGGTCTATTTCTTTATAGGGACCATGGCCGCTCATCGCCGCGCGCACGCTGTCCAGCTCTCCCATCGCGATGATTCTGCCGCCGGAAATGCCTAGCGCGGCGACTTGATCCGGGCCGGACGCAGCCAGCGGGCGGATGGCGCCGCCATGAAAGATGGCGCTTTCCTGCTTGCTTGAGTGAGGAAACAGCTTGCCCAGTTCGGGAGCCAGCGCTTCCAGCTCCCGCAGCCAATCGTCCTGGGATAGCTGGGGCTGATCCAGCTGCGCCAGCAGCGGCAGGCTGCAACATGCGCAACCCAGATGGTGATCGTGGTGGTGATGTTCGCTCATGGCATGCATCCTTCTTGCGTAGGCCGGCGCCGTTAGCCGGCATCATGGACGGCTTGCGGATAATCGCATGGCATGATGCGGCAGTCCCGCGTCTGGCCGCAATTTGGATAGTTAGGCCGGGAAGTGGGTCTGGGCCGTCTTTGGGCAGCCAAAATCGGGTATAATCGACCCATTTTTTCCATCCAGAAAATCAAGATTCAGCACCATGGAACAACTTGCCAAGAGCTATGAACCGGGCGACCTCGAGCGCCGCTGGTATCAACACTGGGAACAGGCCGGCTACTTCAAGCCGAGCATGGACACCTCCAAGCCGTCCTTCGCCATCCAGCTGCCGCCGCCCAATGTGACCGGCACGTTGCACATGGGCCACGCCTTCAACCAGACCATCATGGATGGCCTGACCCGCTTCTACCGGATGAAGGGCCACAACACCGTGTGGGTGCCGGGCACCGACCACGCCGGCATCGCCACCCAGATCGTCGTTGAGCGTCAGTTGGCCGACCAGGGCCTGAACCGCCACGACATGGGCCGCGAAGCCTTCACCAGCAAGATCTGGGAATGGAAGGAAAAATCCGGCGGCACCATCACCAGCCAGATGCGCCGCGTCGGCTGCTCGGTGGACTGGGAGCGCGAATACTTCACCATGGACGACGTCCGCGCCGAAGTGGTGACCGAAGTCTTCGTTCGCCTGTACGAGCAAGGCCTGATCTACCGCGGCAAGCGCCTGTCCAACTGGGACGCCAAGTTGGGCACCGCCATTTCCGACCTGGAAGTGGTATCCGAGGAAGAAGACGGCCACATGTGGCACATCAAGTACCCGGTGGTGGGTAGCGATGAATATGTCACCGTCGCCACCACCCGTCCGGAAACCCTGCTGGGCGACGTGGCCGTGGCCATCGCCCCGGACGACGAGCGCTACCTGCACCTGGTGGGCAAGCAGCTTGAGCTGCCGCTCACCGGCCGCACCATCCCGGTGATCGCCGACGAGTACGTCGACAAGGAATTCGGCACCGGCTTCGTCAAGATCACCCCGGCGCACGACTTCAACGACTACGAAGTGGGCAAGCGCCACAACACCCAGCTGATCAATGTGATGAGCCTGGAAGCCAAGATCCTGGCCAAGGCGCAAATTTTCGGTTTCGACGGCGCCGCCCAAGGCACCATCGAGCTGCCGGCCGCCTACGCCGGCCTCACCGCCCAGGAGGCGCGCAAAGCCATGCTGGCCGACCTGCAAGCCCAGGGCTTGCTGCTGGAGACCAAGCCGCACAAGCTGATGGTTCCGCGCGGCGACCGCACCGGCACCGTGATCGAGCCGCTGCTGACCGACCAATGGTTCGTGGCCATGAACAAAGTCGCCGAAGGCGACGCCACCGGCCAATCCATCGCCGCCAAGGCGATCGAGGCGGTGGAATCCGGCGAAGTGCGCTTCGTGCCGGAAAACTGGGTCAACACCTACAACCAGTGGATGAAGAACATCCAGGACTGGTGCATCTCCCGCCAGCTGTGGTGGGGCCACCAGATCCCGGCCTGGTACGACGAAGACGGCAACATCTACGTCGGCCGCACCGAGGCGGAAGCCCAGGCCAAGGCGCCGGGCAAGACGCTGCGCCGCGAACAGGACGTGCTGGACACCTGGTTCAGCTCGGCCCTGGTGCCGTTCTCCACGCTGGGCTGGCCGGAAGAAACCCCGGACCTGAAAGCCTTCCTCACCTCCAACGTGCTGGTGACCGGCTACGAAATCATCTTCTTCTGGGTGGCCCGGATGATCATGATGACCAAGCACTTCACCGGCAAGGTGCCGTTCAAGGATGTCTACATCCACGGCATGGTGCGCGACCACGAAGGCAAGAAGATGTCCAAGTCCGAGGGCAACGTCATCGACCCGGTGGACCTGATCGACGGCATCGCGCTGGAGCCGCTGGTGGAGAAACGCACCACCGGCCTGCGCCGCCCGGAAAAGGCCCCGGCCATCGCCAAGGCCACCGAGAAGCTGTTCCCGGAAGGCATCCCGGCCTACGGTACTGATGCACTCAGATTCACCATGGCCAGCTACGCCACGCTGGGCCGCTCGGTCAACTTCGACTTCAAGCGCGCCGAAGGCTACCGCAACTTCTGCAACAAGCTGTGGAACGCCACCCGCTTCGTGATGATGAACGTGGACGGCAAGGACTGCGGCCAGGACGAAAGCCTGCCGCTGGAATACAGCTTCGTCGACCAGTGGATCATCGGCCGCCTGCAGCAGGCTGAGATCGACGTCACCAACGCGCTGGAAACCTACCGCTTCGACATCGCCGCCCAGGTGATCTACGAATTCATCTGGAACGAGTACTGCGACTGGTACGTGGAACTGGCCAAGGTGCAGATCCAGGGCGGCAACGAAGCTCAGCAGCGCGCCACCCGCCGCACCCTGGTGCGCGTGCTGGAAGTGGCGCTGCGCCTGAACCACCCGCTGATGCCTTTCATCACCGAAGAGCTGTGGCAGACCGTGGCCCCGCTGGCCAACGCGAAGAAGACGGAATCGCTGATGCTGGCCCCGTGGCCGGTGGCGGACGAATCTAAGATCAGCGCCGCGGCCAACGCCCGCATGGAAGCGTTCAAGGACATGGTCAACGCGGTGCGCAATCTGCGCGGCGAGATGGGCATCGGCCCGGCCGTCAAGGCCCCGCTGTTCATCGAAACCGCCGACGCCTCTATCGCCGACTTCGTGCCTTACCTGAAGCTGCTGGCCCGCCTGACCGAAGGCACGCTGGTGGCCAAGCTGCCGGAAGACGATGCCCCGGTGGCGATGTCCGGCGAAGCGCGCCTGATGCTGAAGGTGGAAGTGGACAAAGCCGCCGAAACCGCGCGCCTGACCAAGGAGCAGGGCAAGGTGGAAGCCGAGCTGGCCAAGCTGACGGCCAAGCTGGAGAAGCCGGGCTATGTGGACAAGGCACCGGCGCATTTGGTGGAGCGCGACCGGGCGCAGGTGGCGGAGTTTAGCGATAAGTTGGAGAAGATAAAGGCGCAGTTGCTCAAATTGGCCTGATTCTTTTGTGCATCAAAAACCTCCGGGTGGCAGCCCGGAGGTTTTTTGTTTTTAATCGCTTGATTGGTTTAATTATATGAATAAGATCTTCCGTGATGGAGTGTGGGTGGCACTGTGTGCCTTGACTGTGGCAAGTTGTGGTGGTGGAGGGGGGGGCGGAGAAAATCATTCGTCCCAGAAAGACGCAGTAGCTGATAATGGCTCGGTTTCTCAACCATTAATGCCGATTGTTCCTGTTGTGTCTCCAATCACCCAGCCGCCAGTGCAGCCTTCTGGCGAGCCTGAGCAACCAGTAGTTATGAGTGGCGAGGTTGATAAAGAGCTCCAGTCATATATGGCTTACGGAATGGGTGACTCGACAGGGCCTGAAGTTGATAAAAATTCCAATGTGGACTTACAGGTGATCCCCAGTGGATATGAGGCAGGAGGCTTGAAGGTGCTAGGCGGTAAACTGGCCGCTTATGTTTTTGATATACCTTTTCCTCCAGGTGTATTGTCACTGCAATCTGCTCAGCGGTCGTTGAATGATTTAAAGGTTAAGCAGTATTTGTATGAAGCTAGTTCGTTCAAATGTGCAATTGGAAAGTGCATACAGTCCATTTCCTTGCAAACACTTGCAGACGAAGGCTACAAAAATGCTGGTATCGGTAACTGGAAGTATGTTGGGCCTGAGCAGTCCAGTGGGTTTGTGCTTCAGAGAATTGGAATTGGCTCTTTTGTCTTTGGCAAGCCATCGGCATCAAGCGTGATCTCTGATCTTTCTGCATCTGATTACTCAGGATTTTTGCAAGGAAATCCAGAGTATAAGTATTGGAATGATTCATTTCATCAGTTGACCGGTACGGTTGGCGTTAAATATGATAAATCCACCGATACTATAAGCATAAACGCGAAGGATTTTAAATATTGGCGTAGTACGATGGGGGCAGGTATTAACTATCTTGTTTCTGATGCTATGGGTCTAGGGAACGGCCTGGATGGTCAGATGATCACTTGTCTTGCTCAAAAGCTTAGTGCTACTAATTTGTATGGTTGTGATTTTAATGCGCCTGGTTTGAGCGGGAAGCTGAAGGGCAAGTTTTATGGCAACAAGGGTGAGGAGTTTGCCGGTACGTTCACGATGAGGGGGCTTGTTTACAATGGATCTTTTACGGATGGTGCGGTGGGTGCATTTGTCTCAAAGAAAAAGGCTAATTAATCTTTGAGACTGATAGATTGGACTGGCCAGAGAAAACTGTTCAGCAGTGGACTTCTCAAGCTGGTTCAGTTTATTTTATGCGCAGTGATATTGGGCATCTCCCGGTTGTGAAGGTGTGTTGTTCATCGAGATCGCCGGCGCGATATTGCTGAGCTCGCACTTTAGCTAAAGCTGATGGTCTGTCTGGTCGAAGGCTCATTGGTGGCCATGTGGCGAAGCATCGCCTGGAAGTGTGCCGCGCCGTGGAAACCGCGCGCCTGACCAAGGAGCAGGGCAAGGTGGAGGTCGAGCTGGACAAGCAGGAGAAGTCGGGTTATGTGGACAAGGCACCGGCGCACTTGGTTGACCGCGACAAGGCTAAGTTGGCTGAGCTGAATGATAAGTTGGAGAAGGTTAGGGCGCAGCTTGTGAAGCTGGCCTGATTTTTGTTTGTTGCTTCCCTGAAAAAACCCGCTATCGTGAGATGGCGGGGTTTTTTATGGAGGATCTATGTGGGTGCCAACTGTAAAAAATATTGAGGAGATTTATTTTGAACTCGTTGATATGTTTGAAAAGGAAGATGATCCCATTTCTCCATTTGGTGTGAAGTCCCATGACTTGCTTGAGTCTGCATGTCAGCGACCTTATGCAGGGCTGGGTGGGGTGGAGAAGTATGATACGGTATATCTGAAGGTGGCGGCGTTATTTCATTCTTTGACGAAGAATCATGCATTCCACAATGGAAATAAGAGAACGGCATTGGTTTCTATGCTATCTGTTTTGTATCGAAATGATAAGAAATTTATTGCTGAAGTAAGTGATGAAATGATTTATAAGTTCGTGCTAGCTGTTACGGCCAATGAGTTTCCTGAGGAGAATCATGGACTTGATGTGGATGGAATAGTGTTGGAAATATCCAGATGGATACGTAGTCACACGAAAACAATAGGTATTTCTTCGCCAGGCATGGTGCCAAGTAAGTTTGCTAATGGCTGTAAGGCTGCCGGAGCAGAAGTGAGGTTGGATGGTGGTCGTTATAAGATTGCAAATGGCCTGGGGCGGTCCATTAGCTTTAGGAGTGGGAAAAAGAAACTTCCGGCTGGTGTCATTCGTCGCTATCTAACAAAATTAGGTATTGGTGAGAGTCAAACAGGCATTGGGTATGATGATGTCTTGACTGGGGTGTCTGCGGAAAGAGATCAGATTAACAGATTTATGAAGGCACTTCGCCAGCTTGCAAAGACATAGCGTATGTTTTATGCGGTTTTGTCATTTTTTGTGCCCGCTCCGCGGGCGGATGTTTGAGTGCCGGTTCCGCCCGGCTGACGGGTTTATTCAAAAGAAATGGACGAAAAAAAGGCGGCCCAGCAGCGCTGCGAAACCCCGTCTTCAAAGCCATTTTCAAGGAGTCGCTGGAACTAGCGGCGCGCTACCGTCGCGCCGCGTCGAACAGCCGGCGACTTAAAACCTTGAAAATGGCTTTGAAGCCGGCTTGCGCTGATGGGGTAGTGGCACGACGGTTCGTTTCTAAGCCCTGGAACCTTGTCTGCGGTATTCACGCTGCATTACACCCCACCTTCATTTGATTTCCTGCTCTTCTTGCCAGTCTTCCCGTCGTCATTTACTCTTGACCCTCTTGTGCCTGGGTTCTAGCCTTGTCGAGTTGTGTTCAATAGCACGACCGGGTTTGGCGACCTGGGCTACATGGCAGACATGGCTGTTATCAAGCTGTGTTTGTCGCGCTCGCGCGCGCTCATGCACTCCATGGCGGGCCGGGTGGGGAGACCTCCGGGTCTGCCGGGTCCATGTAGCCGGTTCGCCAACCCCGCCTTGGCCTGCCACCCCCGTTTGGCGACGTGGGTGGTGGTGGAAACCACTACATGGAGGTTCTCTCAATGGAACATTCCGTCCATTTGCCCGCATCCCCATCTTTGCGGGAATTCACTTTCCTCGATGAACCCTTCCGTCTCCTGCATCGCCACAACGGCCTATGGTTCTTCGCCGATGACGTCGCGGCGGCGATCAAATGCCGTACCACGGCGGCTTTGCTGAGCAAGCTGAACAAGGAGGAGGTCCGCGCCATGCCGCTGGGCGGCGGGGAGGTGGTTTGCCTGTCGGAAACCGGCGTGGCCACGGCGATTCGGCGTTATCGCAAACCGGCGGCGCGGAGGTTTCGGCGTTGGCTGGAGGAGGAGTTGCTGCCGGCTTTGCGGCGGGAGGGCGAGGAGGCGTTGACGGCGGATCAGCTGGAGCTGGCCTTGGCGCTGGGGGCGGAGGCGGCGCGGCAGGTGAGCCGGGCGGTGCTGGATGCGGTGTTGGAGAATGGCGAGGCGTGCTGGCAGCATAGCCGCTGGCTGGTGACGCTGGATTATGAGCGGCATAACCGCCAGAAACATCCGCTCGGCCGCATGATGGGCCTCAACAGCTTCGTCGCCACCTTGGATGCCTTGGCCGAGCTGATCGCCGTGCCGGATGGCATGCCGGCAACCGATACCGAGCTGGTCAAGTTGGCGGCGGCCTGCCATCTGAGATTGGCGGAGCGGATGAGTCAGCGAGTAGGCGATGTGTGATGTGTAGAGTGCGTCACCCTTGCGGGGTGACGCACTGTTTATCTTTCTTGCGTGCTATATTTCTTTTCTAGTTCTATTAGCGCGTCATGTTTTTTAAGCGATGGTTTGAGAGTCAAAAATAGATCTTTTAAACGATTAATATCGTCATTGGTGACGGCGTTGCTGATAACTAGGGCAGTAACAGCATTTGGTTCTTGGCCGACCTCTTCAATTTGATGCTTGTCTAGGATGTGACTCATTTTATTGGCTAGTATTTTCTGTATTCTTTCCTGAGCATCAGGGATATTTTTAACTATGTTATTCAAATAGTCTCTTTGGATGGATTCGTACTCTTTCCAAAAAACATCTGGTTTTAAATTATTGGTAATTTGGTATTTTTTCTTATCTGCCTCGGTGAGTTTCTTGGCTTCGCTGTTGATTTTTGTGGGTGTGTCAAGTTTATAATCTAGCTTATATCTTTGGGTGATGGCTGTTGCTAAGATCCATTTGGCTTGAATGTAATTAAGACTGGACTCGATACGGTATTGGTCTGGTCGGATATCTTTTAAATCGACAGGGTAAATATCCCCTTGCAATGAGCAGAATAGCGTAGATTCGTTCGACGCACCTTCATTTTTATCTAATATTAGTAGACGTTCTATCGTACCTGGCTTGGTTGGCTCACCAGAGGGTGATGCTGCTCCGGCCATCCATTTAGATGATTCTTCACTGCTTGGTTTCCACTCATTTCGGCTGTAAGCTTCACCGTTTTTGTAAATATTTTGGGCTATTTCATGAGGGAGTTGGTGTAATGTTTCATCAGGCAATCCCTTTACGATAAACCCCCAGTAATAATAGCGACCTAGCCTACCAAGATTGCTATAGTTGTCTTGGTAGCCAAGGATGGTTAAGGTGCCAACCTGCAATGGATGAGTAAAGCGCACCGTGCTAGGAGCGCCATCCTTAAGCCGATCTCCGACCTTGAAATTTAAAAAGTTCTGCTGCTGTTCAACGGGGGCAAGCTGTTTAGCCTCTTCTGCATGTTCGTTGAGGTAGCTAAAAAAAGATGCATCGCAAAGGGAGAATTTTTTTAGCATATTGGCGTCGTCGAGCCCACCCGAAAAAGCAGAAGATGAGGCTGTTGCCATGATTCCAATCAATATGGAGGTGACTAATTTTTGGGGGGAGAGCTTAAGCATTTCTTTTCCTATTAACATGCTGCATGCATCTTATCAGTAAAGTTTGGTCTGTAAAATATTAGAATGATTAACCTTCTCCAGGTGGCGTGCGGCGCTGATGTCTGTCTAGTTCCTGATAGTTGTAAGTGATGAGCTAGTAGCGTTGCGGCGGATCTCCCGGTGTTGCCGGGATCCCGCCCTGTGGGGTGGGGCATTGCATTTTGAGGGGCATTTTGCCGCAAGATGCCAAGCCTGCTTTGAAGCCGGGCGGCTATAGCGTTAGACGGCCTTCAATGCAGGTTACGGTATTGCCGCCGATCCACACATCGTCGCCCACCTGCTCCACCTCGATGCACCCGGCGCGTCCCATGCTCAAGCCCTGGCTGACGCGATAGCACGCTGGAGCCATGCCGGCCCCGAGCAGCCACTGGGCAATGCCGGCGTTCAGGCTGCCGGTGGCGGGGTCCTCGGGCATGCCATCGCCTGCGATAAAGGCCCTCACCCCGAACTGCGCATCGCTATCGTCATGCTGTGGATCGCAAGGCGCAATCACCCCCACCGCCAGCCCGCTCAACATCGAATAGTCTGGTTTGAGGTCCAGCACCTGCTGGCGCTTGGAGAGCATCACGGCCAGCCAGCCGGCGCCGTTGTCGACCCACTGGGCATCTACAATCGACCCGGGCGCCAAGCGCAAGCCCAGGCGCACCCTCTCCAGAAGCTCGGCCGCCACGGGCCCAGAGCGGAGCAAGGGGGGCGCAAGAAACGCCAACTGCTTCTCCTTGCGGCGAATCCGAATCAGCCCCACCTCGCATTCCTGGATGACATACTCCCCCTTCGGCACCCCGCCGGACTCCAGCCAGGCGTGGCAACTGCCCAAAGTAGGATGGCCAGCGAACGGCAGTTCATCCAGTGTCGAGAAGATCCTAAGGCGATAGTCAGCCCGCGGGTCTCTGGGCTGAAGAATGAAGGTGGTTTCGCTGAGATTGGTCCAGTTGGCAAAGGCCGCCATCTGCTGATCATCAAGCCTATCCGCATCGAACACTACGGCCACCGGGTTGCCCTTAAGGGGAGTGGAGCTGAAGACATCGACCTGCTTGAAGCTCATGGAATTCATGGAATGTTCTGTTCACGCACGGGTAGGGCCGCTAGTCTACGCGCAGTTCCCCATGAGCCGCTGTTAATGGGCGTCATATTTGTCCCCGTCAACCGCGCCCAAGCCATCAAAACCTGTTTGGTCCGCGCCTTGCTGGTGATAGAGGCCTCCATGCTGCTCAGCCTGCCGATGCTTTCGCGCGCAGGGCCAAATCGGAAAGACGTATCTGCGCGAGATGCTGAAGCAATGCCTCTTCAGCCGAGCTCAAGGCGGCGTCGAGCACCTGGTTGACCGTGGTTTCTACTGGGCAGGCCGGATTGTCATTAGCCGCGCTGATCGCAAACGCGCTCTTGTGCGTGATAGCCACGTAGATGTCCCGCACCGTCAGATCTGCCAGTTCGCGGCAAAGAGTCCAGCCACCCTTGGGGCCAGGAATCGACGCGACATAGCCGGCTTCGCGCAGGGCGGCCATGGTGCGCCGAACGAGCGAGGGCTGGGTGTGCAGCATTTGCGCGATGGTTTCGGAAGTGGTGGCGCCGCCGCGCAGATGCATATGGATGAGCACGTGCAGGAGCCGGGCTAGCCGAGTATCTCTTTGCATAATTCTTTAGACCCGCTAACAAAACCCCTGATCCTGCGTTGCGCCTCCTTGTCGTACCCTCTGTACTGCCTGTGTCGGCGCGCCTTGGCTCAGGGACTCTGCGAGGTTTTGTTAGCGGTTCTTAGTGGTGGAAATTCGTTACATTTGATGTTACGGTTTGGCGTGGCTTTAGGCAACTATCGGAGCGCGATTATGTCTGCATTCAATCAGTCCATTCTTGAAATCAACGGCATTCGCCTGAGCGTCGCCGCGCAGGGCGCCGGGCCGCTGGTATTGCTGCTGCATGGATTTCCCGAGACGTCGCACGCGTGGCGGCACCAGTTGGCTCCCCTGTCAGGCGCCGGGTTTCATGCGCTCGCGCCGGATCTGCGCGGCTACGGTGCCAGCGAGAGCCCAGAGAACCCGCAGCAGTACTCAAGCCTGGACATCGTTGGCGATCTGGTGGGGATCTTGGACGCGCTAGCGGAGGCGGAGGCGGTGGTGGTCGGGAACGATTGGGGGGCCACTATCGCATGGCAGGCCGCGCAGCTGCGGCCAGACCGCTTTCGCGCCGTGGTCGCCCTCGGCGTGCCGATGATGGGTCGGGCGCCGATGGCCCCAAGCCGGCTGTTTCCGTTAAGCGGGCAGGCGTGGTTTTACACGCATTATTTTTCCCAGGCAGGGCTGGCGGAGAATGAATTCGAGCGCGAAGTTGCCGCCACGCTGCGGAAAATCTATTTTTGGGCCTCGGGCGAGGCCGGCCCGCGTGATGGCCGGACGCCGAATCCTTTCGGAATGGTTGCGCGTGAGGCGGGGCTGCTGGATGCCTTGCCCGACCCCGGAGCGCTGCCCAATTGGCTGGATGGCGCGGACTTCGATGCGTTTGTGAGCGCATTCACGGCGTCGGGTTTTCGCGGCGGCTTGAACTATTACCGCAATCTGGATCGCAATTGGGATCTGCAAGCGGCATTCAACGGCATGCTTGTCCAGGTTCCCGCTCTGTATCTGGTCGGAGAGCACGACCCAGGGCTGGCGATGCCGGGCATGCGCGACATCATCGACGCCATGCCGAAGCTCGTGCCCGATCTTCGGGGCTCCCAAATCATTCCTGGAGCGGGCCACTGGTTGCAGCAAGAAGCCTCCGATCAGGTTAACGCGGTTTTGATCGAGTTCTTGCGCAGGCTGTAGGGTGCGTCGCCGCCCTTCCAAGGCGGTGCGACGCACCGTTTGTTTCCATACCTCTCAAATATTGATCTGGCGAGATGTGCCGGCGGTGCGTCGCCCTTGCGGGGGCGCGCACTCTGCCATTGGCCGGGTGGATGAGCTTGTGAGTGGGTGAGGCGTGATAGATGCCGGATCGACGCGCCGTTTGTTTACAAAGCCTGAACCCATGGGCCGTGTCGTGGTCTATTTACTTAATGCTGCTATGCTGTGGCTAAAGCAGCCTCCATGCTGGTTTCTCGATTGCTCTCCCAGAACGGTTGCCTATCTCGCCCTGGCTAGGTCTTTGCCGGGCGAGTCATGCGGCCGTTCGCCAACAATAAGGAAAATCCATTGATTCATAGCACGATTCCGCGCTGGACCATTGTCACCCCTGTTTTGGCCTGGGCCGCCATCGCCGCGTCTTCGGCGGCCGGCGGGCACGCTTTCTATCTGACGCTGCTGGCGGTGTTGCTGGCGGGAACAGTGTTTGCCGCCGTGCACCACGCCGAAGTGGTGGCGCATAAGGTGGGCGAGCCTTTCGGCACGCTGATCCTGGCGCTGGCGGTGACGGTGATCGAGGTGGCGCTGATCATTTCCTTCATGCTGGGCGGGGGCGAGGAGAAGCTGGCGCTGGCTCGGGACACCATTTTTTCCGCCATCATGATCACCTGCAACGGCATTCTGGGCATTTGCCTGCTGCTGGGCGGCTTGCGCCATCGCGAGCAGAACTTCCAGCTTAGCGGCGCCAAGGCGGCCTTGACCGTGCTGGCGGCGATTTCGGTATTGGCGCTGGTGCTGCCCAACTATGGCACCAGCCAGCCAGGGCCCTTGCTGTCGTCCTCGCAGCTCGCGTTCACCGGGGTGGTATCGCTGGTGCTGTACGGCGCTTTCGTGTTTGTGCAGACCATCCGCCACCGCGATTATTTCCTGGTGGAAGGCAGCCATGACGAGGATGAGCACGCGCCGCCGCCGTCCAACAAGGTGGCCATGCTGGCCGTGGCGATGCTGCTGATTTGCCTGGTGGCGGTGGTGACCCTGGCCAAGCTGCTGTCGCCGTCGATTGAGAGCTTCGTGGTGGATGCCGGCGCGCCGGCCGCGGTGGTGGGCATCATCATCGCAGCCCTGGTGCTGTTGCCGGAAGGACTGGCCGCCGCCAACGCGGCGCGGGCGGACCGGGTGCAGACCAGCCTGAATCTGGCTTTGGGTTCGGCGCTGGCATCCATAGGCCTGACCATTCCCACGGTGGCGATGATTTTTGTGTTCATGGGCGAGCCGCTGATCCTGGGGCTGGAAATCAAGGAAACCATCTTCCTGATGCTGACGCTGGTGGCGTGCTCCTTGTCGTTGTCGGTCGGACGCACCACGATTTTGCAGGGCATCGTGCATCTGGTGATCTTCGCCTCTTTCGTATTCTTCGCGATCAGCCCCTGAGCGCATCTCGGGGGTAAAGCAAAAGCCGCCGGCATCCGCGCTGGCGGCTTTTCTGTTTTGGGCTGCTGCAATGCTAGCCATGGCTGGCCACGTAGGGTGCATAACCTTGCAGGGGCGACGCGCCGTTGGTTTTCCATTCTCTTGAACGTGGGTTCGGCGTGATGAGTCGGCGATGCGCCGCCCTTTTGCGGGTGGCGCACCCTACAGGCGATCGCTTGGTTCTTTCGGTTCGCCAAGCCATTGCGTCAAGGGCGGCGCAATCTCTTCGACGCCGGGGGATTCTCTAGCCAGGGCGCTTGCGCGCTTGATCGAAAGATACCGGGTGGGCGGTCCGATCAAGCTTAGGGACACGGTGCCGCGGCGGCGGAAGGCCTGGGAGAGGACCATCTGGGAGGGCGGGACGCCAGTACCGCCCCCGTCCGGCTCTCGTTTAGAACCCCGCTGATTGGCCGTGGGGCGCATCGACAAGGCCCGCCCCGCCTTTCCGCGGAGCGGGCTGTCGCCTTGCCGGATCAGACGGCCTACTCGGCCTCGTCCGGGCCTAGGCTGACCAGCACCGCGTCGGCATTGACGATGTCGCCGACCTGGCAGTGCAGCTCGGCCACGATGCCGGCGCAGGGGGCGTACAGGCGGTTTTCCATCTTCATCGCCTCCACGATGGCCACCACCTGCTGGGCTTTCACCCGGCTGCCCGCCGCCAGCGGCAAGGCCACCACGGTGCCGGGCATGGGCGTGCGCACCTGCAGCCCGCCGCCGGCTTCCTGCTCGGCCTGTTCCGCCTGTTCCGCGCGCAGGGCCACGCGCTGGCCGCCGACGCTCAGCTCGACATCGTCGCCGCGCAGCAGCGCGTACCAGCGCCAGCCGTCCACCTCGCCCTGCCAGCGCTCGCCGGCGCCGGCCAGGCTGACGGCATGGCGCCGCCCGTCCACCCGCACCAGGGTCTGCTCGCCGTCGTGCTCGAGCAGCCAGGCCTGCCAGCGCTCGGCCCCGCTACGGTAGGCCACCCGGCCCAGCGGCGCGTCCGGGTCCAGCGCGGCGCGGTCGTAGGCGCCGACGCCGCCCTGCCAGGGCGAGGCGGATTCGGCGCAGGCCTGCGCCTGGCGGATGGCGGCGGCGCAGGCTACCGCGGCCGTGAGGCGGTTGGCCTCCGGCGCCGCCGCCAGCTCGTCCACCAGATGGGTGTGCAGCTGGCCGGCCTGTACCCGAGGCTCGCGCAGCAGCAGCTGCAGGAAGCCCAGATTGCTGGTCAGGCCCAAGAGCTCGGTGTCGCGCAAACCGGTCTGCAATTGCGCTAGCGCCGCGGCGCGGCCGGGGCCGTGGGCGATCAGCTTGGCCAGCATCGGGTCGTAGAAGGCCGGCACCGCGCCGCCGTGCTCGAAGGCGGCGTCTACGCGCAGCTGCGCCGGCCAGCGCGCGTGCAGCGCGGCGCCGGGCATGGGCGCGAATTCGCGCAGCGGGTCTTCGGCGTACACGCGGCATTCGATGGCGTGGCCGTCGGCGCGGATGTCGGCCTGGGCCAGCGGCAGGCCCTCGCCGGCGGCGATGCGCAGCTGCCATTCCACCAGGTCCAGCCCGGTGATGGCCTCGGTCACCGGGTGTTCCACTTGCAGCCGGGTGTTCACCTCCAGGAAGTAGAAGCAGCCATCCGGCGCCAGGATGAACTCGAAGGTGCCGGCGTTGCGGTAGCCTATCGCCTGGGCGCCGCGGACGGCGGCCGACAGCAGCGCCTCGCGGGTGTCGGCCGGCAGGCCGCAGGCGGGCGCCTCCTCCACGATTTTTTGGTGGCGGCGCTGCAGCGAGCATTCCCGCTCAAACAGGTGCACGGCCGCGCCGCGGCCGTCGCCGAAGATCTGCACCTCCAGGTGGCGCGGCTGGGAGACGTAGCGCTCCACCAGCAGCCGGCCGTCGCCAAAGCTGGAACGGCCGATGCGCACGGCGGCGTCCACCGCCTCGCGCAGCCCAGCCTCGCCCCACACCACCTGCATGCCCTTGCCGCCGCCGCCGGCGGACGGCTTCAGTATCACCGGATAGCCGATCTCGGCGCAGGTCTCCTGGATCAGGCCGTAGGATTCGGTGGCCTCCGGCGAGCCAGGCAGCACCGGCACGCCGGCGGCCTCCATCAACTGGCGCGCGCGCGCCTTGTCGCCCATCTGGACGATGGTGTCCGCGTCCGGGCCGATGAAGACCAGGCCGGCCTCGGCCACCGCGCGGGCGAAGCCGGCGTTTTCCGACAGGAAACCGTAGCCGGGGTGGATGGCCTCGCAGCCGCTGCGCAGCGCGGCGTCTATGATGGCCTGGCCGTTCAGATAGCTGGCGCTGGCCTGGGCCTCGCCTATCCATTCGCGCGCGACGGCGCCCTGCAGATGGTCGGCTCCGGCGTCGGCGCTGGAGTGGACGGCGACAAACTCTATGCCCAGCCGTTGGCAGCTGCGGGCGATGCGGCGGGCGATCTCGCCGCGGTTGGCGATCAAAATTCGTTTGAACATGGGCTACATCCTGAAGACGCCAAAGCGGGTTTCGCGGGCGGGTGTGGCGGCAGCCAGCGCCAGGCTGAGCGCCAGCCACTCCCGGGTTTGGGCGGGGTCGACGATGGCGTCCACCCACAGCCGGGAGGCGACGTACAGCGCCTGGCCCTGCCGTTCGTAGGCCTCGCGTATCGGCCGCTTGAAGGCCTCTTCCTCTTCCGCCGTCCAGCTCTTGCCCTGCTTTTCCAACTGCTCGGCGCGGATCAGCGCCAGCACGGTGGCGGCCTGCTCGCCGCCAACCACGGTGGTCTTGGCATTGGGCCACATCGCCATCAGCTGCGGGCCGATGGAGCGGCCGCACATCGCCAGATTGCCGGCGCCGTAGCTGCCGCCTATGAGGATGCTGAACTTGGGCACGCGGGCGCAGGAGGCGGCGTTGACCATCTTGGCGCCGTGCTTGGCGATGCCGCCGGCCTCGTACTCCGCGCCCACCATGAAGCCGTTGATATTGTGCAGGAATAGCAGCGGGATGCCGCGTTGGGAGCAGATTTCGATGAAGTTGGCCGCTTTTTGCGCGCTTTCCGAAAACAGCACCCCGTCGTTGATCAGCACGCCCACCGGGTAGCCGCCGATATGGCCGGTGCCGCACAGGATGCTGGTGCCGAAGCGGGCGCGGTACTCGGCAAAGGCCGAATCGTCCAGCAGCCGGGCCAGGATTTCACGCGCCGGGATGTGCTCGCGCGGATTGGCGCTGATGATGCCGGGTAGCTCGGCGGGATCGTGGCGCGGCGGCAGCGGTGCCTGCGGCGGCGCGTATTGCTTGCCGACGCCGCGGCGGGCGACGATATCGCGCAGCAGCTGGATGGCGTGCTCGTCGCTGACCGCGTAATGGTCGGCCACGCCGCTGTCGCGGGTGTGGACGTCGGCGCCTCCCAGCGTCTCGGCGTCGACGATGACGCCGGTGGCCGCGCGCACCAGTTGCGGGCCGCCGAGGAAGATGGAGCCGTTGCCGCGCACGATGATGGTTTCGTCGCTCATCGCCGGGATGTAGGCGCCGCCGGCGGTGCAAGAGCCGAGCACCGCCGAGATTTGCGGCAGCCCCAGCGCCGACATTTCGGCGATATTGCGGAAGATGCGGCCGAAATGGTGCTCGTCCGGAAAGATCTCCTCCTGCAGCGGCAGGTAGACGCCGCCGGAATCCACCAGGTACAGGCAGGGCAGGCCCAGCTCGCGGGCGATGTCCTGGGTGCGCAGATGCTTGCGCAGCGTCAGCGGATAGTAGGTGCCGCCCTTGACCGAGGCGTCGTTGGCGAACACCGCCACCGCGTGGCCGGAGACGATGCCGATGCCGGTGACGATGCCGGCGCAGGGCACCGCGTGGTCGTAGACCTGGTGGCCGGCCAGCTGGCCTATCTCCAGAAACGGTGTGCCGGGGTCCAGCAACAGCGACAGCCGCTCGCGCGGGGACAGCTTGCCCTTGGCCGCCTGCTTGGCGCGGGCCTCGGCGCCGCCGCCCTGCAAAGCGGCGTCGCGGGCGGCGGCGATCTGCCCGCGCAGCAGGCCATAGGCCGCCATATTGCGCTCATAGGCCTCGCCGCTGGCAGGGAGGCGCGATTCGATTCGAGACATATCCGATTCCTTGCGTCAGGCCGCGCGCAGGCGCGCCTGGAACAGAACTTGCAGAAGAGTGATCAGGCCGAGCGCGGCCACCGCCAGCGTCCAGGCGCCATTGTGGTGCAGCAGCACCGAGGCGGTGGCGGCGATGCCGGCCAGGCCTTGCTGCAGGAAGCCGCACAGCGCCATCGCGTGGGCGCCGTGGTCCTTGGCGTCGCTGACTGCGGTGGCCATGCTGTTGGGGAACAGCACCGCCTGGCCGAAGATGGTCAGGCAATACAGGCCGATGAACAGCAACAGGCCCGGCCTGGCCTCCAGCACGCCCAGGTGCCAGCACAGCAGCATGGCGACGGTGGCCGCGGCCATCAGCAGCGCGCCGGTCCGCATCAGCTTCTTGCCGCCCAGCTTGGCGACGGTGCGGTTGACCACCATCGCGCCGCTGAAATAGGCCAGGCCTATCAGCAGGCCCACATTGCCGAAGCTAGCCACCGCCAGGCCGAAGTGCTCCTGGAACACGAAGGGGCTGACTTCCTGCAGCGTGACCGTGGTGGCGAAGCCCAGGCCGCCGGCGCAGGCCGGCAGCACAAAGCCGGGCCGGCGCAGGATCTGCCAGTAAGGGCTGCCGCCGCGGCGCGCGGCCGCCGGCCGGCCGCCCTGCAGCGGCAGGCTCATGCTCAGCAGCGCGGCCAGGGCGCCGGTGGCAGCCATCAGCACGAAGCCCACCTGCCAGTGGCTGTACTCGCCTATCAGCCCGCCGATGAACTGGCCGCCGCCCAGCGCCGTGATGAAGGCGATGGACAGCACCGACAGACGGCGCGCCAGCTCGTCGCCGCTCCAGTTGTCGCGGACGATGATGCGGGCGATGATGGCCGCACCGCCGGCGGCGATGCCCTGCAGCACCCGCAGCGCCAGCAGCTCGGCGGCGCTGCCTACGGCGGCCAGCAGCGCGCTGCACAGCACGAACAGCGCCAGCGAGGCCAGCAGCGGGCCGCGGCGGCCCCAGCGGTCGGCGGCCGATCCCCAGAACAGCACTGGCAGCGCGGCGCCGACGACGAAGCCGGAGATGGACATCTCCACCAGGCTCTGGCTCATCGCCAGCTCGCGCATCACCGCCGGCAGCGACGGCAGGTAGACGGTGGTGGCCATCTGCGCCATGAACACGATCAGGCAGCACAACACCATCACCCGCGCGGCCTCCCGCGGGGCGGCGGCGGTCTGAGCGGACGCCTTACTCATGGCTGGCTCGCAGCTGCTGCAGGCAAGCGCCGAAGCGCTCGATCTCCGCCGCAGTCATATTGGCGCGGATCATGATGCGCAGGCCGGCGCGGCCCTTGGCGATCACCGGGAAGAAGATGGGCGAGGTGTAATAGCCGTCTTCCAGCAGGCTCTTGGCATACAGGACGGTGCGCTCTTCCGAGCCGATGGAAACGAAGCGGATCGGTAGCGGATCGCCGCTGTTTTCCGATTCCACATGCTGGTCGAACAGGCGGATATTGTCCTGCAGCTTCTGTTGCAGCGCCGGCAGCTCGGCGGACTTGTGAACCGCCACCGACTCGATGATGGCGCCCAGACCGGCGGTATTGATGCGCTGCGACCAGGTAACCGGGCCGCCGAAGCGAGTGGCCAGCTTGCGGCGCTCGGCGTCGCCGCGCGGACCCAGGAAGATGGCGCCGCCGGAGGCGCCGAAACCCTTGTTCAGCGAGGTGACGATCAGGGTGCGGTCGTTGATCGCGCCCATCTCCTCCAGCACCAGGCCACGGCCCAGATGGCCCAGCGTGGATAGGCCGTGCGCCTCGTCGAAGAACAGGAACAGGCCGTACTTGTCCTGCAGCGCCAGCAGCTCCTTCACCGGCGCCATGCCACCGGTGCTGTAGACGCCGTCGGCAACATAGGCAACGCGGGCATGCGTCTTGCACAGGTCTTCCAGCGTGTTCAGATCGTTGTGCCGTATGGTTTGGATCTCGGTCTCGTCGGCGCAGATCGGCTTCATCATGTTCAGGCAGAAGTGGGCGTTCTTGTCGAACACCATCAACGGCGCCACGTCCCCGGTCAGCGCGCCGGAAGCCAGCAACGGCAGCGTGGCGGCGGCCGCGGCGGCGCAGGACGGCACCGTCAGCGTCTCGGCGTCCACCAGGCTGGCCAGCGCCTCTTCCGCCTGCTGCAGAATGTCGAACTGCACCCGGATGCGCGAGATGGAGGTGTTGAGAGAGCCGGTGTTAATCACCGCGTCCGCCGCTGCGCGCAGAATCGCTGGATGCGAATCCAACCCCAGATAGGAGTAGGACGACATATTGGTGAACTGTCTGCCGCTGGCCACTGCCTCGTGACGGCCGTTGCCCAGGTTGCGGGTGGCGATATTGGCCATGCCGGCAGCAGTAGTGACATCCCAGAAGCTGTTGCTTAGCTGGATGGCTTTTTTGATATTGGTGTATTGATGCATCGTGTATAGCCCCGTCTTAGTCTTATGTTGATTGAAACAATTTGATCTTCCCGTGCCGCCGCGCTACGCCGCGGCTGCGAAAAGACCCTGCCGCGCGAGTTGGCTTCTGACAGCTCACAGACTGTCCGTATACATATAATAAATATTGTTTCGTGAATTGAAATTACAAATGCATAGTATCAGCATGCATGACATAGTTAAAGCGAACGTATGATTTTGGCATTTCTTGATGGTTGTGATGGCAATCGGCACGAACGGCCATGGGGGGCTGCGAGCTCCGGTCCGCTCTGGACAAATAGTTGGACAAGAGATCATCAACAGCAAAGGCTGCTACTTAGCTTGAGGAAGAGCTGGGGGAGGATCATTCAGGAAGATGGGACGCTCGTGCCGTCTTCGTGCCACTTTTGTCTAGAACCCCGTGTGGCTCATCTGGATGAAGATGGGGCCTGCGAATGGTGGGGCGAGGGGCGTGTTGAAGGATAGGCCGCGTCGTTGGGGGCGGCGCGGCGTTAAATTGCATTGATTTTCTGGGGGCGCTGATTGCGCAGCCTACTTGATGGGAATGGATTGCGCGTGGTGGAAGTAGTTTTGCGGATCCCATTTTCGTTTCACCTGAACCAGGTTGCGCGGCGCGTTGCGGTAGTTTTCCTTGAAATACAGCTGCATGGCGTGATCGATCTTCCCGTTTTCATGGGTGCCCAAGTCGCAATCCGGGTAGTTGTAGTAGCAGCCGTCCACCACGCCGTTCTTGTCTTGCTCCGGATTGGGCGTGCCGCCATATTCGGCGTACACCGATTGATAAAAGCCGCTAATCCAGTCCAGATGCGCCTGGGCCTGCTCCTGGTAACGGGACTGTCGGCTTTGCCCCGGCGCGGAGGCGTTGTTCCAATAGGTTTGGTATTGCAGTTTCAGGATAGCGCTGCGTTGCGGCACCGGGGTGGCGCTGCTGCTGCGCTCGTTGACCGCGCCGCCGTAGCTATCCACTTGCAGCAGGCTTTGCGCCAAGGTGCCATCCTCCAGCCCTTCCGGTTTCTCATGCAGCCAGCGGAAAATCTCATCCTTTTGGTTTTGTGGAAAGCCTTTATTCATATAGGCGGACTTGTATTTGCCAAACTGGTTGGGGCCGGAGCCATTGACTGTTTGCAGCGCTTCCAGATAGGTTAAATGCTGCGCGCTGAGACTGGCGTGCAGCGTGTTCATCCAGCCGGGATGGCCACTCATGGGCCGGCGCAGGACGGTTGCGGGGGCAATGGCGGCAAAGCGTTGCTGCAGGCTCTGGATGCGGGCCTCGGCCTGTTGGCAATGCTGGTGAAAGCTGGCGCCGACGGGCGAGGCAATTTGCACAAGCAGGCCGATTTGCCCGTTATCGACATGGTTCAGTTTCAGCAAGCTGAAATTGCTGTTGGGCATCTGCATGACGAAGTCGGTGTATTCGTCCAGCAATTGGCTGAAGGCTTGTGTGTTGATTTGATCCCAATCCCAGGCAAGCGTGAACTGCGTGGCATGATCTGGCGCATCCGGCAGCGCGGCAAAATAATAGCGAACGATCACGCCGAAATTGCCGCAGCCGGCGCCGCGCAAGGCCCAGAACAAGTCGCGTTCCTCCTGGCTGCCGCTTTGCTCGGACACATGGCGCAATTTCGCCTGAGCCCGCGCCTCGTCCCAAGTCACGATGTCTACAGCGCTTAGATGGTCGACGGTCAAGCCATGCAAGCGGGACAGCAGGCCGTAGCCGCCGCCTGTGATATGCCCGCCCGCGCCCACCGAATAGCAGGAGCCGGCAGGCAGAGTTTTGCCATAGCCATTGAGCAGGGCGCGGTACACGCCCCAGTTTTCGCAGCCGGCATCGACAAAATACGCGTGGCGTTCCGCATCGAAGCCCACTTGGTTCAGGGCGGACATGTCGATGATGGCGCGGGTGCTGTCGTTGTAGACAAAGTTTTCGTAGCAGTGGCGGCCGGAGGCGATTTTCACGTCGCGGCCATATGCGCTTAATGCCGCGCCGACAGACTCCTCTGCCTGCTCATGGCGCGTCGGCACGTAAACGGCTTGCAGCTGAGGCGCAAACCAGCGCCTGTCAAAGCCTTGCTTGTCGCTCAAGATCAGCGGCTGACGGCCGCCACGCGTTGGTGCTTGCGTCATTTCGCCGCTCCTTTGCGCTGCCGGATTTCCTGCGGATCATTGTGGATGCCGCGCTTGGCGATTGATGCCAAGCGGCAATCAATCCGTCCCTCGTGCAGGAGGCACTCTTATTTATATTGCTAGGTTATTAAAATACAAATAAGTATGCGTTTGCACTTAGGCTTGCCCCTGGCAGCCCTCCGCATTGCCGCAAGCGCTGAAATACGCTTGATGCGATTTTGCGGCTGGGGTGGAAGTTTGCTGAGGCGGCAGGATACCGCGCTCCGCTTGGCTCGCGATATCGAACTGGTGAATGCGGCTTGCCATTTGCGCTTGGCGACATGGACCGGCCTGCGGGCGGCGTGGCAGGACACGTCATCTCAGCGAGGAGGCGCGCCGCTTGTTTTTTGCTATGAGGGCATGCCTTTTGCGAAGCATGCGGAGCTTCGCGCCATAAGGGAGGGCCGCGTGGCGGAAGTTGGCGGCAGGGAGGCTGGAATTGCCTCGCGGCGCGCGATCAGACGGAGGTGATCAGCGCGTCAGCTTGATAGCTTGCGGTTTCAATGCCCGAGGCCGAGCTGAAGGTTACCTGGAAGCGGCGGCCAATTTGCCTGATGGACAAGACTTTGAACGAGACGATCAGATTGTCGATTTGCTGGGTGATCAGGTCACCCTGTTTCAGTTCCTGAATTTTCATGGTTTATTTTCCAACACCCATGCTTTTGGCATGAGTTGAGATTGTTAAAGCGCGTCCCTTTGGCAAGGACGGCTTGCGATATTTTCATGAGTTCTGCCCGGGTGTCATGGAGGCTGCGAGACAACGGATTCCAATCAGTCGCCGCCGGTTCAATATGTTTGGCTTGGCGGCTTGCAATGGACTGCTGGCTAGGCTTGTGACAACTACCTTCGCGTGCCAACAACTGATGATTTGGAGGAGGCTTGGCTAGAGAAGAGGAGCGTGACGGCTCGTTTGAGCTGGACAACATGAAGCGATTTCGGTCGATTCTCCTGTTAATTTTTTGATTTGTCAATATTTTTCGAATAATCAGGATGCCTCATCACGTGATGAGGCATCCCGTCTGGCAGGCGAGGCAGATGCGCAGGTTCTTAGCGCTCCAGCTCCGGTCCGTGGTAACGGACGGTTTGGCCTGGGATGCCGCAGCCCCATAGCGAATAGGCGTCCGCCATTTCATTGATGCCCTCGCCGTACGGAGAGAAGGCAGGAGTCAAGTGCGCGAGGCAGCAGGCGCCCAGCTCGGTGGCGTAAAGGCTGCGCCCGGTGCAGAGCACGCGATGGGTCATGCTCTGTTGCGTAGGAAAGGCGATGGTTTGCTGGGGGCCGATCTGGCTGTAGTCTTCGTTCAGCACGACCTGCACCACGCCGTTGAGAGCGGCGTCGTCGGCCATCGATGAGGCCAGCAGATAGATCGTATTTGACTTGGATGGGTCGGGCGAGAACCCCAGATGGATGAAAGAGGCTCCCTTGGCTGGGCCGGCGGTGAGTTGAAACCAATCGATCTCGCCATTGGCCAGGATACGGCCGAAACTGCCGTTTCCGCCTGAGGCGTTGCCCAGAAGGGCGAGCCACAGGTTGCCGTCCGGCCCTGGCACCATGCCGACCGGGGTATTGCCGATCTCCCCGGGGATGCCGATTTCGCTGGGCGCTTGCGCAGGGTTGGCGGGGATGCGAAACAGCGCGCTGGATTGATCCAGGGTGGCATAGACATCCCCGCTGGCGGGGTGCACTTGTACGAAGATTGGCCGGGGCGGGCAGGGGATGATCCGTGGATGGTCGGGGTCATGGGTGTCCACCCGCGCCACGTGGTGGCTGTCCTTGCAGGAGGCCCACAGGATGTCGCTGTCCTCCGCGACGACGTGGGGGCCGCGGGCGGGTTCCGGCAACTGGATTCTTTGCAGTGTTCTGGGGGCGGCCGCCAAGTCGTGCGCGACCGGGTCGATCAGCAGCAGCTCCGATTGAAACTGCAGCGTGACCCACAGGCAGCCGGGATGGCGTTTCGACACCGTCAGCCCATGCAGGCCGGAGAATGGATTATCGATGACGTGGACGACGGATTCGATGGGCCGCCCTGTGCCGGGATCCACCCGCATTTTCACCAAACCGCCGGATGGCTGCTGCGAGATGAGGATAAGGTCCGGCGCGATGGATACGACTTCGTGCGTTTGACTGGATGCGGGGAGAGGGTACTCGATGACGCGTTTGAAGCTTGGCTTGGCGGCAGACATGGATGTTTCCTCAATCATATGAAGGGGAGCTGGCATTCCGGCGAATGGGACGCGTCGCAGCAATGAGGCGACGCGCCTCCATGCGTGGCGGACGCGGTCATGATTTGGCGTTCGTCTTCAGGTTGTTCAGCGAGGCCTCAAGCGTTTTTATCCTGCCGATGGATTCGTCCACCAGATCGGCGATTTCCTTTGACGACTTGGTCGATTCGATGGACAGCTTCCTTACCTCGTCCGCCACCACCGCGAAGCCTCTGCCCATTTCTCCGGCTCGGGCGGCCTCTATGGCGGCGTTCAGCGCCAGCAGGTTGGTCTGTGCGGCAATGTCGTTGATGGTGCCGATAATCGACGATATCTTTTCGCTGGAGGAAATGACCTGGCGCATTTCCTGATCGGTCACTCTTTCCGCTTCCATCTTGGCGGTGACGTCGACTCCATAGGTCACGATATTTTTGACGACCCCATGCTGGGAGGTGAGAGGGCAGATGGTGACGTTCATCAGCACCATCGATCCGTCTTTCTTCCTCATCTTGAACTCTTCGGTCAGCATTTCGCCTTTGAGCGCGCGGCTGAAATTCTCCGACCCTATGATTTCCGACAGCGGGCGGGCGTGCTGCTGGAGCTCTTCATTGCTCTTCAACTCCAGATGGGAAACCATGTATTCATTGCCTTGCAGCACCTTGCCTTCGGTGTTCCATTCGCAGATGGCGTTGGACATGCCTATCGCGGCGAATTTTTTGCTGTATTCCTCTTCCCGCTCCTTGGTTTCGGTGATGTCGGCCTGGATGGAGATGTAGTTCGCCAGGCTGCCGGTTTCGTCGAACACCGGGTTGATGGCCAGCGAAACCCAATAGGGCTTGCCCGCCTTGGTGTAGTTGAGGATTTCTCCGTGGAAGGGGTGGTGCTCCCGCAGGCAGGCTCCGATTTTCCGGACGGTGTCCGGATTGGTGTCTGCGCCCTGCAGAATGTGCCCCGGCTTCTTGCCGATGATCTCATTGGCCGCGTAGCCGCTCATTTTCGAGAAGCCGTCGTTGGCGAAGATGATCAAGCCATTTTTGTCAGCCACAAGCGCCGAGTTATCGGTCTGGTTGATGATCAGCGACATCAGTTTGCTCGAGTTTCTGGCCTTCACCGCCTCGGTGATGTCGGTGGCGTATTTTACGATTTTTATGATCTTGCCGTCAGGGTCGAAGATCGGATTGTAGGTGGCTTGAATCCAGATCCTCCGGCCATTCTTCGCCACGCGGCAGAATTCTCCTTCGTGAAACGCGCCTTTTCTCAGGCTGTCCCAGAAACGCTGGTATGCCTCGCTTTGGCTTTCTTCTGGCAGAACGAATAGCTTGTGGTGCTTTCCCACGATTTCCTGCTCGTCATAATTCAGCGCCTGGCAAAAATTCTGATTGGCGCGCGAGACTACCCCATCGGTGGTGAACTCGATCACCGCTTGCGAGCGGTTGATGGCTTCAATCTGGCCAGTCCGGTCGGCGGCGATCATGACGTCGCTGGTGATGTCGGTTGCGAACTTGATGACGCTGGCGACGCGGCGACCTTTTCGGATCGGGATGTAGGAGGCCTGTATCCAGACATCTTTCCCATTTTTGGCAATGCGCCTGAATTGGGCTGTTTGATGCTTCCCTTGTTGCAGCTCTGTCCAGAACTGTTGGTAGGAAGCGCTGCTTTTTTCGCTTTCCGGCAAAAACATGCCGTGATGTCTGCCGACAACTTCATTCAGCGAATATCCCATCAGGTCCAGGAAAATGGGATTGGCGTCGATGACGGTGCCGTCGGGCTTGAATTGTATGACGGCCTGCGCGGCGCCGATCGCCTTGACGATATCCTGATAGCTTCCCGTGCTCGAAAAGTGTTTGGTGATCTCCATTTTCGCTTTTCCTGTTTTTATCTCCGATGAGCGAAGTCGATATTGTTGGTTGGCCGGATTGTTTCCCTTGCGGTGTAATTTTGTAACGAATCATTTATGATCTAATGTTGTTTTTCAATTTAATGCATTTAATTCCAACTCTTTGCAGTGCGGACCCGAGCATGCTTGCCTTTTGCCTATTCGGATAGATGGAAATGCATGCGTTGATTACCATTCTTTCTAGACCAGAAGCTTATTATCCGCATGGCATTTCAATGGGTGATTGGATTGGGTCGAGGCTGGGCGCTGCCTGTTTGGGGTTGTCAATCGGCATGGGCGGGGCGAGAAGACAAGGCTTGGCTTCAGGGCGAGGGGTTTGGGGCCATATTTGAGAAAATCTGCGCATCGGAATTTCGCCGGCTTGACGACTCTTCCATTCTCCGCGGCCGGATTTTGGGTTGACGGTTATGGAGGAGAGGTGGGTATGTGGTATTTACTGTCAAGTAAATCTCCCTATTTTAAGCGGGTGCTTTGGAAGTTATATTCACTTTTCCCGGCAAAAGGTACAGTTGAAAATGGTACCGACATGAAATGTCTCCGCCTGTCAAAAATGATTGTAGTTAATGTGGCCAGTTCTCTGAAAAAGCGCTTGTTGAATGGTTTTGATAAGCATAATCTATTCGCCAAAAGGATGAATCAGAACAACGAATGCGGAGGAGAGTTGAATGGAAAAAGCGCCGCTATTGCTGGAAACGGTTGAGCAGGCTGTTAGGATTTTGCAAGAGTCTCCGTTTGTCGCGATCTGGAATTATCAAGTATTAAGCGTGCAAGCCGGGAAAGTGGATTTGGCGCTGCCGGCACAGCCTCAGTTTTATCGTCCTGGGGGCATTATCCAGGGAGGCTGTCTGATGACCTTGGCGGACACGGCGTTTTGGCTGGCGGCCATGACAGAGTTGGGCATTGATGCTCCCATCGTCACTCTGGAAATGAAAACCAATTTTCTGCGGGCGGCTCAGGCTGACGTTTATTGCCGCGCCGAAGTGATGAAAAGCGGCAGGCGCGTTACCTACGGCACAGCCACCATCACAGATGGAGCGGGTCAAACGCTGTCGCATCACACCTTGACCTATCTCTCCGCCTGAACCCATTGCGGGGCACAACTTCATCGGTCGGACCTGGCCCGCTTCATTGACCATCTCCGCTCGCAGGCCGACTTGCGCCTGTTTTCGGCGACGCGCCGCGCTCCGGTAAGTAATTCCGCTGCGGCGGATCATCGTCGCCATTCACTCTGGAGAAAGGAAAACATGATGGAAAGCAAGATCAATCCGCATGAAGTGAGCCTGGAGGGAATTGGCTCGATGCCGGACGAATACCGCGACACCTTGATTCATCAGTTGCTGGCTAACGGAGAAGGCGAGCTGAGCGCGGGCGATACCTATATCGATTCCTTCTACCCCTTGGCCCCGGATGCGGACGAACGCTATATCTGCGCGCAGTTCGCCGCGGAAGAGGTGGATCACTTCCGGCGATTTTCCCGCTTGCTGGCTGAGCTGGAGGTCGATACCTCCCACATGCTGAGCCAGAAGAAAGAGGAGCGACGGTATTTCGCGGCGGAAAGCATGACCATGGAGTTTCGCAGCTGGGAGGAGCGGGCGGCTTTCAGTTTTCTGTGCGAGCTGGAGGGGCATTACCAGATCAAGGAGATGGTGGGCAGCAGCTATCTGCCATTGCGCGCGGAAGCCCAGGCGGTGCTGAAGGAAGAGGCCCGGCATTTCAGCCATGGCGCGCTGCTGATGAGGAGAGCGGCGAAAGACAAGGATGCGCGGGCGCGGGCGCAGGAGGCGTTGGACCGCTTGTATCCAATGGCGATGGACATGTTTGGCCGCTCAGACTCGCGCCGCAGCGAAACGGCGGTGAGATGGGGGCTGCGGCAGTACACCAACGGCCAATTGCGCGATCTCTATCGCGACGACGTCCTAGGCCATATCCAACGTCTGGGTTACGAGGTTCCCGACGAGATGGCCTGCCGCAAGTATTTCTGACGCAGTCCGTGTATGTCGACAGGAGAGCATCATGAAAGATATGGCAATGGCAGTGGAAGCGCTAGCCCGGAAAGTGATGAACCACCGGGTGTTTGATCATCCCATGTACCGTCACTGGGCCTGTGCGCCGCTGCCGGCGGCTCAATCGGCGGCCTTGTTCCATCAGGTGCAGAATTTTTGCGCCTCGACCCGGCTGGGAATGGCCTTTCCGCAGGGCTTAAGGAGCATGGGTTTGCCGAAGCAGGCGGAGTTGATGTCCGAAATCGAGATTTCGGAGAGCGGCCATGGTCCCGACCTGGCGAGAATGGCGGGCCACATCGTCAATCTGGCCGGCAAGGAGCGGGTGTTCGATGATCTGGACGACCAGGCGGAAGTGGAGGCCGGGCTGAAACGCTACTCCGACCAGCTTCTGGGCGACTTGCCCGGCTATGATCGAGCCAGCGGCCTGACTCGCCAGGCGCGCGAGGCTATCGCCGTGTTTCAGCAGAGAAGCCGGTCGGACCCCGAGTCCACCATCCGCAATCTGGGCATCGCCTTCGCGCTGGAATTGATTTCCAACCGCTCGCTGATTCCGGGCGAGAAACGGGCGCTGGTTGACTCCGGCCACTACGGCGTAAGTCTGAAAGACCCGGAAATGTACTATCTGCTTGACCACTGGGGGGAGTGCGGCGCGGAGCAGCAACATGAGCTGAATGTGCGGCAAGCCATTGCGGGCGTGCTCAATGCCGAAACCGAACCGCTGGTCCTATCCGGCATCGACGCTTTCCTCGATGCGCTGGCGGCATTGTGGGACGTGATCGACAGCCAGTTGTTGCCGACGGAGGCGGCGGTCTGAAACAGGAAGCCGCCGCAGCGCTATTTTTGTTTTTTGTTCCTGGCCGGTCCGACGGTTTTATCGCTTTGTCGCCGTTGCCTTGAAAAGCGCGCCGGCTTGCGGCAGAAAACGGGATTCATTCATTACTTTATAGGCGATATGAATAATACTTATGGTTTTTGTTTCCATTCGCCACATTTTAATGGATGGATGGTATGATTTTTGAATGAAAACGCCACCGCAATCCTCCTGTCCATTCCATGCCGGCGGCCATCCGCCGGCATCGCCCAAACCGTCCTCCGGCAGTTGGCCGCCGGGCCCGGAAGCCGGCCTGACCGGTTGGGGGCTGCTGACCCAGCTGTCGCGCGATTTGATGGGCACGCTGGCCGGCTGGCAGCGCGAGTTCGGCGATCTGGTGCATGTGCGCACCTGGCCGGAACACCAGGTCATCGTTTCCGATCCGCATCTGGCGCGCGAGCTGCTGGTCAATCAGGCCGACTCGCTGCGCCGCTGGGAGCGGGCGCTCAGCGTGTACGGCCGGGTGCACGGTCATAGCGTGTTGATCGCCGAAGGAGAGGCCTGGCGCGAGAAGCGGCAGGCGCTGCAGCCGGACTTCACGCGCAAATCGGTGCAGGCGTTCTCGCCGTCCATCGAGGCGGCCGCCCGGCGGGCGTTCGAGCAATGGCCGGATCGGCGCGACGCCTGGCCGATAGAGAGCGAGCTGACATCGGTGACGATGGAAGTGATTCTGCGGATGATGTTCTCCAGCGGCGTTGGAAGCGAGGCGCGGGAGGCGGAGGAAGCCGTCCATACCTTGATGGTGGCCTCCACCGAAGAGTTGTGGAGGCCGGCCAGCCTGCCGGACTGGGTGCCGTGGCAGCGCAAGCGCCGCCGCGCGCGGCTGCTGATGAACGGTTTGATCGAGCGGCACTTGCAGGCCAGGCTGCGCCTGCCGGCGGACGCATGGCCGGAGGATCTTTTGTCCCGCCTGTTGCGGCTCCATCTGCAGCAACCGAAAAGTTGGCCATTGCAGGCGGTGAGGGACGAGTGCAAGACGGCCTTCCTGGCCGGCCACGAGACGGTGGCGGCCTCGCTGTCCTGGTGGGCCTGGTGCATGGCGTCCCATCCGGATATCCAGGAAAAGGCGCGGGCCGAGGCGTTGGCGGCATGGCCCGGCGAGGAAAGCGCGGACGCGGACTTGTCCGCGCTGCAATACGTAAGCCAGACCCTGCTGGAAACAATGCGCCTGCACCCGGCGGTGCCGCTGCTGATGAGCCGGCGAGCAGTCAAGCCGGTGACGCTGGGAGACTGGACCTTCCCGGCAAAGACGGTATTCATGGTGCCGATGCAGTTGATGCAGCATGACGAGCGCTGGTTCCCCGAGCCGCTCAGCTATCGTCCGGAACGTTTCGACCCCGATGCGGCCAGGCCGCAGCAGGGCGCCTATCTGCCTTTCGGCGGCGGGCCGCGCGTGTGCCTGGGGCAGCATCTGGCAGTGGCGGAGATGACGCTGGTGGCCGCGCAGCTGCTGCGCAGATATCGCTTGTCGGCTCCGGCCGGGATGGCGCCGCCGCGAGCCGTGTTCCATGTTTCGCAACGCCCGAGCGCGCCCTTGGCGCTGGACATCGCGCGCATCTGACCCGCGCCGGCGGCATGTTTGGCGGTTGGCGCGACAGAACTTTCGAGGAGGCGACGCTGATGCTCGAAGGAGGCTGCCTGTGCGGCGCCGTGCGGTATGCGGTCCGCGATGAGTTCCGCTACGCGCTCAATTGCCATTGCGGCCAATGCCGGCGGGCCACCGGGGCGGCATTCAAGCCCTTTGCCGGCATCGAGCGGCAAAAGCTCAAACTGATCCGGGGGCAGGGCTGCCTGCTGATTTATGGGGACGAGCGCGCGCATGACGCGCGCTGCGGGCAATGCGGATCGCTGCTGTATTCGGTAGTGCGCGGCGGAGAGTTCGTCCATGTGGCGTTGGGCACTTTGATCGACGTCCCGGCCATCCGCCCTTCCGCGCATATTTTCGTCGGCTCCAAGGCCGAGTGGCACGACATCACCGACAATCTGCCGCAGCACGACGAGTTTCCCTGAGGCCCGGATCGCCCGCGCTGTTCGCGGCGGGAGCCGGGCCGGCTTGGATGGGGCGGTCCGTTCGGCTATCCTTTTCGGCATTGATTCGACCGCCGACCTTTTTACGATGTCTCATTCCATGTTTTCCGCTCGCATCGAATTGCTGCATTACGGCAGCGACAGCGTCCGCCATGCCCATGACGGCCATCACCAGTGGGTGCTTGGCCTGTCGGGGGCATTGGAGCTGGAGATGGAAGGGCGGCCCTATCTGAACGGCGCGGGTTCCGCGGTGCGCATCCCGGCCGGCGTTTCCCATTGCTATGCCGGCGCGCCGGGCAACCGGCAACTGGTGCTGAACGTGCCCATTCAGGAAAGCGGCGCGGACGCGGCGGCATGCCAATTGACCTTGCCGCCCGCGGCGCGGGAGCTGGCGGACTGGGCGGCGCGGCATCCGCAGCCGGAAGCGCGGCAGCCTATGTTGTCCGGCATGCTGTTGGACCTGCTGTTTCCTGATGCCCCGGCGGTTTTCCAGCTGTCGCCGCGGCTGGGCCGTTTTCTGGCTTCGCGGCTGGGGCGGCCGTTGACTGTGGCGGACATGGCGGCCGCCTGCCATTTGTCGCCCAGCCAGTTCCACGCGCGGTTGAAAGCGGAAACCGGGCTGACGCCGATGGTCTACCTATGCCGGATGCGGATGGAGCGGGCGCGGCGTTTGCTGCTCGGCGGCCGCGCCAGCGTGCTGGAGGTGGCGCTGCAGGTGGGCTACCAGTCGGCTTCCGCTTTCAGTGCCGCGTACCGGCAGCGGTTTGGCGCCAATCCCAGCGAAGAGCGGGGCAGAGTCCGGCGCGCTTAAGCCGTAGTCCGGCGCGCGTTGCGTTCGCGCGATTCGGCCATACTGCGGCCATGTCTGATCACATGGAAAACGCGAAATGTCCGATTCAAGCAGCCTCAGCTGGGAAGATTTCCTCAAGGTGGAATTTCGGGCGGGAACCATCGTCCACGCCGAGCCCAACGCGCAGGCTCGCAAGCCCGCCTATGTGCTGAAGGTGGATCTGGGCGAGCTGGGGGTGAAAACATCCAGCGCCCAGATCACCGACCATTACCTTGCCGCCGAGCTGATCGGCAAGCGCGTGCTGTGCGTATGTAATTTTCCGCCCAAGCGCGTGGCCGGCGTGCGCTCGGAGGTGCTGGTGACCGGGGTGCACGACGAGGCGGGCAGGGTGATGCTGGCCGAGTTTCCGCTTGCGGCTCCGAACGGTGGCCGGCTGATGTGACGCGATTGGCAGCGCCCGCCCCGCGGAACGGGGCGGGCGGCATGGTTTAGCTCAAACGCTTGATGATGTTGCTATTGCCGTTGGCGCGCACCACCACCCAGCCGGCCGGGATCGGCGAGCCCAGCATCACCTGCAGTTCGGCGCCGATGGCCGCGCCCTTGGTGTAGTAGATGTCGTTGCTGTTGCCGTTGGCGCGGGTGACCACCCAGTCGGCGGGAATGGGCGAGCCCAGCATCACCGTGATCTGGCGGCCGTATGACGAGCCGGCGACATTGTGGATGGTGTTGAAGCTGCCCATGGCGCGGGTGATCACCCAGCCATCGGGCACCGGCGAGCCGACGGCCACTTGCAGCTCCGCTTCCCTCGGCGCGTTGTTGGCGTTGTAGATGTCGTTGGAGTTGCCGTTGGGGCGGACGATGACCCATCCCGGGGGAATCGGCGAGCCCAGCATCGCGGTGAAGCGCGCGCCGTAGCTGGCGCCGGTGACATAGGTCAGCTGATTGCTTTGGCCTTCCGCTCGGGTGACGATCCAGCCGTCCGGTATCGGCGAGCCCACCATCGCGCTGAGCTGGGTGCCGTAGCTGGCGCCGACGGTGTAGAAGATCACATTGCTGTTGCCGTTGGCGCGGCGGACGATCCAGCCGGCGGGGATGGGGGAGCCCAGCATCACGGTGAATTCCTGCCCGTATCTCGCGCCCTGGGCATCGGTGATCTCGTTCATGGTGCCGGTGGAACGGGTGATCACCCAGCCGGTCGGCACGGGCGAGCCGACCATGATCCATTGGGTCTGGCCAAAGGAAAGCGGCGAGACTCGTGATTGCGGCGCGGCGCTTTGCGTCGGCGCTGCGGATGCGGCGCCGGCAGCGGCCAGCGCGGCGGCGAGAATCAGCAATTGGCGGTGGTTCATGTTTGCTCCTGACAAGATGGTTGCGGTGGATAGAGCCAAGGCTGCATTTTGCCGCCATGATATGACATTTGATTTTTGGCGGGTGGTTTTTGCGGGTGGAATTGATCTGGAGCAGGCGAGTTTGGCCTGAAGCGTTGTTTGCCTGACGGCTTGCCGCGCGAGGCCTGGGCGGCGTGGGATCGGCCGGGCTTGCGAGGTTTTCCCGCCGCGGGCGCTTGCGCCGCCATGCTTGCTGGTTTACCTTGCAGCTTTTCGCCGGGCAGTCCGGCTTCCCTTTCTTATCCCATGTCGATCGCCATAGCTGAATTAGCCGAATTTTTGCCGGATGTCGCTTCCTATCCATTGGAGGAGTGCGACGGCGTGGCCGTGATGCGTTGCCGTTTTCGTATTTCAGCCTACGATGACGCCTGGTTCGCCGCGCTGGGCGTGGCGCGTCCGGATACGCTGGAGCGGGCGGTGCCCAAAAGAAAGGCGGAGTATCTGGCGGCGCGTTATCTCTGCAAGCTGTTGCTGGAGGCGCGGGGCCTGCCGCCCGGCGTCGGCAGCGGCCGGCATCGGCAGCCGTTGTGGCCGGCGGGCTGGACAGGCGCCATCACCCACAGCGACGAAACCGCGATGGTGGCGCTGGCGCCGGCCGATGACGGGCTGATGCTGGGCATGGATCTGGAGCGCTGGATGTCGGACAAGACCGCCGGCAATGTGCGGACCGGCATTCTGGTGGAGGGCGAGGACGAAGTTCTGGCGGGATCGTGGCCGTTTCCGCGTGCGCTGACGCTGGCTTTTTCCGCCAAGGAAAGCCTGTTCAAGGCGCTGTACCCAACAGTGGGCGAGTATTTCGATTTCGACGCGGCGGAAATGGTCCGGGTGGATTGGGACCGGGGGCGTTTCTCCATTCGCCTGCGCAAGACGCTGGCGCCCGGCCTGGAGGCCGGGCGGGCGTTCGATGGCGGCTTTTATCTGCAAGACGGGCAGGTGCTGACGCTGATCCGGGCGTCGTCCTGAGCCGCGGCCTGGCCGCTCAGCTGTTTTCCCGCTCGGGATCGCCGCGCTGCAGTTGCGCCCAGTAGCCGTAGTTCACTTCCAGATTCTCCTGCAGGTCCGACAGATTGACGGCGTAGTTGCCGACGATTTGCACCGCCTGCATCGCCAGATTGCATTCCTGTTCCAGCAGCTTGGATAGGGTGTTGGCGTTGCGCAGCTTCTCGGCCTCTCCCAGCCAGCCTAGCCAGTGTTCTGCCCAGGCGTTTTGCTGCTGCTGCAGTTTTTGCAGCGCGGACTGCTGCAGCTGGAACAGGCTGAACCAGGTTTGCGGCTGCGCGGCGTTGGGCAGCAGGGCGAGCGTGGAGCCGGCGTTGTTGAGGCCGCGGGCCAGCCAGTTGCTGAACAGGGTGTCGACTTTGGCCGGCGCCGCCGCGTTCCGGGCGGTGGCGTCCAGCGCGGCGGACAATTGACGGACGTTGTCGTCGGTATTGGACATGGCGGTTCCTTTCTGCGCGCTCAGCCGCCCAGGCGGTCGAGCATGGCGTGGATGGCGCGGATTTGCACCGCGTTGCGCGAGTAGTAGTCCGGATTGGCCGGATCGTCGCTGGAATAGCCCCACCAGTCCCAGCAGCCGTCCGGATTCTGCGCCTGGTTGTCGTCGCTGCCGCTGGCCTGGGGATAGAGGACGATGATGTTGTTGCTGTCGGCCAGATAGTTGTAGCCGGTGGTGGTGACGTAGCGGTTGCCGTAGGGCGGCTGGCTGGAAATGTCGGCGCGGCCATAGCTGAAGTCGACGTAGCTGTAGCCCTGCTTGCAGCCGTGCAGCGCGATGTGCACGCGGGCGGGCGCGCCATCTGCGACTGCTTGCGGCACGTAGGCGTAGCCGAACTTGCCCATGCTGGCGTAGGCCTGCTGGCCGTCGAGGAATTCTGACTGGTCGAAGCGCAGCAGGCGGCCGCTGAGCCTCTCCGCGGGCGGCTTCAGGTCCGGATAGATGTGGTTGAGGATGCGGTGGGACTGCATGAAGCCGCCATTGTTGAGATACGGCGGCTGGTTGAGCTCCAGCGGCGAGTCCTCGGGGTTGTCGGTGATCAGCGAGTGGCCGGCCGGCAGGTCGTCGTGGTAGGCCAGGTTGGCGTCGGACAGGCCCAGCAGCCGGTACAGTTCGCGGGTCTGGGCGACCACCGGGGAATGCACCACATTGTCCTGGGTGCCGGTGAAGATGTAGACGCGGTTGTTGCGCAGATTGGACAGCGCGTCTATTTTTCCGGCCTGTTCGGCCTCCTGGGCCAGTTGCAGCGAGCGGCGGGCGTTCGGCGCCAGTTCAGGCAGCAGCGGCGCCATGCACAGCTGCAGCGCGTTCAGCTCGTAGGCGTCCTCCGCCAGCGGGGCCGCGCCGCGAAAGGTTTCCACGCCGCGGTACGGGCCGCCGGCCACCACGCCGGCGCCGGCGAAGCTGGCGGAGTGGGCCAGATGCAGCTGCACCGTCATGAACGCGCCCGAGGACAGGCCGGAGACTGAACTCTTGCCTTTCTCCACTTCGTATTTTCCCAGCCGCACCACTTCCGGGAATATGTTGGGCATCGCAAACCTCCTGTCTGTTCAAGCGTTGGGAAACGGAACCTGCGCGAGGCATTGTCAGCGCATTTATTGACATTTGCGTGACCGCGGTCATCTGGTATGACGGCGCGTTGACAGGGAGGCGGATCACGTGTTGTGCGGCGCACAACGCATGATCCGGATGCGCGGGGAGGGGGCTAGCCGGCGGAGGACTGTTGCAGCCAGTCGATCACCGCTCGCAGCCGGGACGGCATGGGGCCGAGTTTGGGGTGGACCAGATAGTAGGCATAGCGCTCCACGGGCTCGAAAGCGCCCAGGGGCAGCGTCAGCTGGCCGCTGTCCAGCAGCGGCTGGGCGAGCTTGCGGCGGGCGATGGCGACGCCGGCGTGGCCGACTGCGGCGGCCAGGCACAGATCGGAGCGATCCAGCGTCAGCCCGCGCGGCGGCAGCAGGGATTCGCCGCCATGCCGGCGGGCCCACAGCGTCCACTCCGCGTCGTGGGCGGCCTGGCGCCAGGCTTGCGCGTCGTGCAGCAGCCTGCAGTCGCGCAGCCGCGCCGGATCGGCCGCCAGGCCATGGCGTTCCGCGTAGGCGGGGCTGCAGACCGGCGCCATCTCTTCGTCCATCAGCTTGCGGGAGACCAGGCCCGGAAAATGGCCGTCGGCGTAGTACAGCGCCAGATCGGCGCGGCCGCCGCGGAAGTCTGCGTCGCCGTTGCCGGTGCGGATATCGAGATCGATCCGCGGATGGCGGTCGGCGAGGGCGGCCAGGCGGGGCGCCAGCCAGCATTGGGCGATGGAGGGATGGGCATGGAGGGCGACGCGGCCGGAAGGCTCGGCGTCGGCTTCGGGGTAGAGCGCGGCGTCGAGCTCGGCCATGCTTTTTTCCAGCGCGGCGAAGATGCGCTCGCCGTCCGCGGTGAGACGGATGCCGCGGGTCAGGCGCTGAAACAGCCGCAACCTCAGCGAGCGCTCCAGCCGGGCGATGCGGTGGCTGACCGCGCTCGGCGTCAGGCACAGCTCGTCGGCGGCCGCGGCGAAGCTCAGCCGGCGCGCGACGGCCAGGAAGGTGTGCAGATTGGCGAGCTGGCCGCCGTCCAGCCGTGTCGGATGCATCGGCGCTCAGCCCACCAAGCCGCGGCCGCGCCGCAGATAATCGTCCATTTCCGCCTCCGGAACCATGCTGCCGCCCGTCGCCCAGATCAGGTGGGTGGCGCGGGCGAGCCACTCCGCGTCCAGTCCCATGCGTTGGCGATAGCCCTGGTTTTCGTCCAGCACGCGGACGATGCCGGGCGCGCCGGCCAGCGCCGAGGGTTCCAGGCGCAGGCCTTCCGTCCGCTCCAGCATGGCCAGCAAGCGGAACAGCTCATCGTCGTCCACCGTGTAATAGCCGTCGATCAGCCTTTGCATCGCGCGGCCGACGAAGCCGGAGGGGCGGCCGACGGCTAGTCCGTCGGCGGCGGTGCGGTTGTCGATGCCGAAGTCCTGAACCGAGATCCGGTCGTGCAGGCCGGTGAGCACGCCCAGCATCATGCAGGGCGAGTGGGTTGGCTCGGCGAACAGGCAGCGGACGGCGTCGCCGAAGGCCAGCTTGAGACCGAAGGCTACGCCGCCGGGCCCGCCGCCGACGCCGCAGGGCAGGTAGGCGAACAGCGGATGGTCGGCGTCCACGCGCACGCCGGCCTCCGCCAATTGGATCTTCAGCCGTTGAGCCGCCACCGCGTAGCCAAGGAACAGGTGGACGGAGTTTTCATCGTCGACGAAGTGGCAGGAGGGATCGCCGGCGGCTTGCGCACGGCCTTGCGCCACGGCCGCGCTGTAGTCGGAGTTGTATTCTTCCACGGTGACGCCGTGCGAGCGCAGCTTGTCTTTCTTCCACTGCCTAGCGTCGGACGACATGTGCACGGTAGCCTGGAAGCCCAGTTTCGCGGCCATGATGCCGATGGACAGGCCGAGGTTGCCGGTGGAGCCGACGGCGACGCGGTGGCGGCCGAACAGCGCGCGCGCTTCCGGGCCGTCCAGTTTCGCGTAGTCATCGCCGGGATGGAGCAAACCGTGCGCCAGCGCCAGTTCTTCAGCGTGCTTCAACACCTCGTAGATGCCGCCGCGCGCCTTGATCGAGCCGGAGATCGGCAGATGGCTGTCGGCCTTCAGCCACAGGCGTCCGGGCAGCTCCATGCCGTAGCGGCCCTCCAGCGCTTGCTGGAAGGCGGCTGCGGGGAGCAGCGGCGATTCGATGATGCCGCCGCTGTCTGCGGTCTCGGGGAAGGCGCGGCGGATATAGGGCGAGAAGCGCTGCAGGCGGGCGGAGGCGTCGGCGACGTCGCCGATATCCAGGCCGGCGTCGCCCAGCGCCTGGGCGGCGGGCGCGACCGCGGGATTGAACCAGGCGCACTCGCGCAGATCGGTCAGGTCCCGGATTTCGGGGTGGATCTGCCGCCATTCGTCCAGCGTTTTGCCGTGAATCATTTGGATGTCCTGTCTTGGCCGCGAAAATCCGGCGGAAGTCGCCATTAAACGACAGCCCGAGGCGGCTGGCAAAAGACGAATTTTCAGGCGATCGCTGATCCCTGTTCAAGCGCGGCGACATTCTGTGAGTCTGTTTCATGTTGCGCGGCGTCAATGTCGCGCATGGTTTTTGCAACTGGCTGTTTGACAGGCATCGCCTTATGCGCCATATCGCAATAATCGGTGGCGGCAAATTCGATTGGCATGCCGCAAGCATCGGCGGCTTTCAATTTTCTCTTCCATACTCCGGCTGAAAGATGAATCCTTCTGACATCAAGGCGGATCCTAGACCCAGGATCCTGTTGTGCTGCGCCGCGCTGTGGCTGTGCGCTTGCGGCTTGCTGGCTTTGCTGGGGGGAGGTTTGCCCGGTTACCTGGCCTTGTCCCTACTGGCTGCCGGGAGCTTGCTGGTTGTCTGGCTGCTGGCCGCCCCGCCGCCGCCGCTTGCCGACGATGGCTTGTCTGAGTCGCGGGAGCGGATGCTGAGCGGTCTGGGCCTGCTGGGCAACGGCATCTCCGACGTGTCCGGCGCGGTGGAGCGGGACGTGACGCAAATGCAGACCATTTTGAGCGACGCCATCGTCAAGCTGGTGCAGGGGTTTTCCGACATCGAGGCGATGTTGCGCGAACAGCAGGCGCTGGCGCTGAAAATCGTCCAGCATGGCGATCATGGCGATGGCGTCGGGTTCGACGCATTTCTCAAGCGCACCTCGCAGAGCATGACGGAATTCGTCGACAACACCGTCAGCACCAGCAAGACGGCCATGGTGCTGGTTGATCGCATGCATGAGATCAAGAAGCGGGTCGACGCGGTTGAGAGCGCGCTCAGCGACATGGCGGAGATCACCGCCCAGACCAATATGCTGGCGCTGAACGCCGCGATCGAGGCGGCCCGCGCGGGCGAGGCCGGGCGCGGATTCGCGGTGGTGGCGGACGAGGTGCGCAAGTTGTCGCAGCGCTCTTCCGATTTTTCCGGACAGATACGTCAGTCGATAGACCTGATGGTGCAGGCCATCGAGCACGCCAAGTCGGAAATCTTCGAGATGGCGTCCCGCGACATGAATTTCGCGCTGGACGCGAAGACCCAGATCGAGGACATGCTGAGCCAGCTGTCGCGGATGAACTCGGACACGGGGCAGGCGGTGGACCAGCTGTCGCAGATCGCCGGGCGCGTCGGGGACAGCGTGCGCTCCACGGTGACCGCGCTGCAGTTTCAGGACTTGGTGTCTCCGCTGGTGCGCAACGTCAGCAGCCGGATGCAGGGTTTTTACCAAGTGGGCGACAGCATGCGCCAGATGAACGGCAAGGATGAGATCGAGGGGCTGGAGGACATGCGCCGCCAGCTACAGCAACTGGTCGACAGGCACCAGGCCAACAGCGCCGCGCCGCAGGGAATGTCGGCTGGCGACATCGATCTGTTCTGAGCGGGAGGGCATGTCCCGCAAGGGTTTGCAGTCAGCCGCGCGATCGGCGGGCCCCTGAGGCGCGGCATCGGAATCAACCGCTTCTGATCAGGGCGGACAATGGAGGGCGGCGAGATGGGCGTCAGGCTGAGCAAGACTGCGGACAAGTCGGTGATCGCAGTGGAGGGCCGTTTTGATTTCGAGCAGCACGAGGCGTTCCGGGCATGTCTGGACGAGGCGTTGGCGCGTGGGACGGGCCTGGGGCTGGCAGTTGACCTGTCGCGGGTCGATTATCTGGAAAGCTCGGCGCTGGGCATGCTGCTGGTGATGCGGGACCGGGCCAAGGCGCTGGGCATAGACAGCATCGCGCTGCTGGGCTGCCGGGGCTTTGTGCGGCAGATTCTGGAGGTGGCCAGCTTCGACAAATTCTTCGCCATCCGCTGAGCACCCCATGGATCGCACTTTCACCGTGTTGGTAGCCGAGGATGTCGAGCCCACCCGGCTGTTGATGGGCTTGGTGATCGAGGAGATGGGCCACCAGGTCTGGTATGCCGAGAACGGCCTGCAGGCTGTCGAGCAATGCCGGCGGGAGCTGCCGGACATGGTGCTGATGGACATGATGATGCCGGTGATGGACGGCCACGAGGCCACCCGGCAGATTCGCCAGCTGTGTCCTGACCGCTGGCTGCCCATCATCTTCCTCAGCGCGCGCAGCGACGAAGAGGCCCACATCAGCAGCCTGGACCTGGGGGCCGACGACTACCTGCCCAAGCCGATCAATCTGACCATGCTGGCGGCCAAAATCCGCGTGATGCAGCGGATCAGCGAGATGCAGCGGCGGATTTCCGACGACTCCCGCCAGTTGCTAGGCTATTACCACACCAACGAGCGCGAGCAGTTGTTCGCCAAGCACGTGCTGGAGAGCATCGTCGGCAGCGAGGAGCAGGATCTGCCGGGCGTGCATAGCTGGCAGCAGTCCGCGGAACAGTTCAGCGGAGACGTGCTGGCCCGCGCGCTGTCGCCGACCGGGCAATTGTGCATCATGCTGGCGGACAGCACCGGACACGGGTTGTCCGCGGCGCTGTCTTGCCTGCCCGCGGTCGACATTTTCTATGCGATGGCGCGGCGAGGCTTCCCGCTGACCTCGATGGCGCGCGAAATCAACACCAAGCTCAACCGCTTGCTGCCGGTGGGGCGCTTCGTCGCCGCGGCGCTGATCACCATAGACTGGGAGCTGGGCTGCGTCGAAGTGTGGAACGGCGGCATACCCTGCGTCTTGTTCGTCGATGACGATGGTTGTCCGATGAAAGAGTGGAAGTCGCAATATCCGCCGCTGGGGATCTTGTCCGCCGACGAGTTCTGCTGGGGCAGCGAGACTTATTTCTGGGAGCAAAGCGGGCAACTGGTGGTGTGTTCCGACGGATTGACCGAAGCCGAGAATCCTGGGGGCGGACAGTTCGGAATGGGAGGATTGCTGCAGGCGCTGATATCGAACCCGGCCTCGCCGCTGGATGGCATCCGGCTGGCCGTGTTGGAGCATTTGAGCGGAGCGAATAACCGCGACGACATCTCTTTGGGCGTGGTCCGGCTGGAGGCGGGCGTTAATGCCGCGCTGGACCGAGTGGCGGATCATCTGGGGCGCGACGACGGCGGCCAACTGAGCTGTTGGCGGGTACGGCTGGTTTTCGGCGTGGAGGAGTTGCAGCGCGATCAAAGCATTCCGCTGTTGATAGGCTGGCTGAATCAGCTGGGCTTTCGCGGGCGGCAATTCAAGGAAGTGTTGTTGATCGTATCGGAGCTGTTCAATAACGCGCTTGACCATGGCGTGTTGGGGCTTGACTCCGGTATGAAAGACCAGCCGGATGGATACGAGCGCTATTTCATGCTGCGACGCGAACGACTGGCCGAGCTGGAGCGGGCCGAGGTTGAGCTTGTGCTGGAGCGCCGGAGGGAAAATGGCGGCGACGCGGTGTTGATACGCTTGCGCGACAGCGGAACGGGATTTGATTACCCGGCCCTGATGGAAAAGCTGAACCGGCAGGCCGGCAGCCACCGCCATGGCCGAGGCGTGTCCCTGGTGAACGCCTTGTGCGCGAGACTGGCTTACCATGGCCGCGGAAACGAAGTGGAAGCGGAATTCAGGCTGTAAGGTTTCGCCATCGACAAGAGGGAGCCGGTCTGATGATGTCCTTGTCCGACAGCTTGTCTGCGCCGTCCCGGCGCGCCGCCGCCGCCTTGGCCGGTGCCGTCGCGCTGTCCACGTTCTGGGCGCTGGGGTTGGCTCGCAGCCATGGCCTGATCGTTCCCCTTTACGGCAACGCGCTGGCCTTGCTGCTGCTGTGGCGGGCCTGGACGCGGCCCGGGCGCCATGCGCTGGCGCTGGCCGCATTCTGGCTGGGCGGCTGGGCTTATCTGGGCGCGCTGCCCGCCGCCGAGCTGGCCGTCGCCAGTTGGCTGCAGGCGGTTGGCGCGGGAATGCTGCTGAGCCGAGCAGTGGAGCGCGGAGCGGCGGTAGGCGGGCTGGCGGCGGCGCTGCTGCCGGGCGCACCGGGCGCGCTGCTGCTTTGGATGCATCCATGGCTGGATGCCGGCGGCTGGTACGCGGGCGGCATCGTGGCGGGGCTGACGCTGCTGCCGCCATGGGCGGCGCTGAGGCGGTTCGGCGCCGCCGGTTTGAAGCTGGACCGCGTATTGATGCTGGTCGCCCTGGCGCTTGCCTGGTGCGCGCTGACGGCGAAGTGGCGGCCGTTGGGTGTCGCCGATCTGGTTCTGCCCGTATTGCTTGCCGGACTGCTGCTGGATGCGTCGGGCGCGATGCTGGCGCTGCCGCTGATGGCCGTTCTGGCTTGTGAAACCCTGATTCGTCTTTTTCCGGAAGCCATGCCGGAGCCGCTGCGCCACCCGGGGCAGCTGGTCTGGTTCTCCCAGGTGCTATTCTGGCTGGCCGCCGCGCTTTTGCCCCATGCGGCCGGGCAAGTCCTGAGAGCGCGCGCGGAGGGGTCGCTGGGGCGGAGGCGTTTGTCGCAGGCGCTCAATGGCATTGAAAGCCATGGCGCGCTGCTGGACGAGGGAGGGCGGCTGCTGGAGGCGGGCGATGGGCTGCGTCGCCTGCTGGGCGCCGGGCCGCGTGGCCAGGACATGGCGGCTTGCTGCGCGTTGGAGGATGTTCCGCGCTGGCGCGCGGCCCTGGCGCGACGCGACGCGCCGCAGCGGTTGCGCTTGCGGCTGCTGTCCGGAGAGGATGCTTTCCTCCATTGCGAACTCGGCCTGACGCCGCTGGAGGAGGGGGCGGACGGCATAGCCTGGCTGTTGCGGGTGGAGGTTCTGCCACAGCAGAGACCGGACGAGCGTGGGGCCGCGGCTATTCAGGCGCAGTTGGAGTCGTTGCTTGCCGCGTTCGATATCGGGCGGTGGACGTGGGACGCGGCGGCGCAGTCATTGGCGTGGGATGAGCGGATGCGCGTGCTGCACGGGGCCGACGGCGAAGAAACGGTCAACTGGGCGCGCTGGCGGAGCTGCGTGCATCCGGACGAGCTGGCGGCCTGGGACGGACTCTGGACTGATGAGTTGCGCGGGCTGGCGGCCGAGGGCTGGGATTATCGCATCGTGGACGGTGAAGGCCGCTTGCGCTGGTTCCGGCTGTGCGCCCAGGTGGCGCGGGACGAGGCCGGGCGGGTATTGCGAGCCGAGGGCGTGTGCTGGGACGCGGGCAGTCTGCAGGAGGGGCGGGCCGAATTGCGCCGCGTGCGCGACGAGTTGCAAACCGTGCTCGACTCGATGCCGGCGATGGTCAGCTATTGGGACGGCAATCTGCACAATGTTTTCGCCAACCGCGCCTATCTGGACTGGATGGGGCTGGAGATGGGCGACGTCATGGGGCGCCATCTGCGCCATGTGGTCGGAGACGAGCGCTACCGCGCCAACCAGCCTTATATCCAGGGCGCGCTGGGCGGCGTGGCCAGCCTGTCCGAGCGCTGCATCATCGACCTGAGCGGCCAGGAACGGCATCTGCTGGCGCATTACGTTCCGCATTGGCAGCAGGAGCAAGTCAGCGGATTTTACGTGTTCGTCACCGACATCACGCCGCTGAAGCAGGCGCAGCGGGAGCGGCAGGAGGTGCAGGCCAGGCTGCAAGGCATTATCGATTCCGCCAGCGATTTCGCGATCATCGCCACCGATCTGCGAGGCGAGATCAGCATTTTCAGCGCTGGCGCCGAGCGCATGCTGGGATATCGCGCCGATGAGCTGACGGGACTGGCCACGCCGATGATCCTGCATCTGCCGGAGGAGGTGGCCAGGCTCGAGAGCGAGCTGTCGGAAGAGCTGGGGAGGCCTGTTGCCGGCTTTGATGTTTTCGTGGAGAAAACGCGTCGGGGCGGCAGCATCATCCAGGAGTGGACTTACCGCCACAAGGATGGCCGGCACATCCCGGTCAGCCTGGTGACCACCGGCATCTGGCAGGATGGCTGGCTGTATGGCTTCGTCTGCATCGCCAAGGATGTCCGCGCGGAGCGGGAGGCGACGCGGATGCTGGAGCTGGCCAAGGAACAGGCCGAAAGCGCCAGCCGGGCCAAGAGCGAATTCGTCGCCAACATGAGCCATGAAATCCGCACGCCGATGAACGGCGTGCTTGGCATGCTGGAGCTGCTGTCAAGCACCAGGCTGGACGGCGCGCAGCGCGACTATCTGGACATGCTGCAGCTGTCCTGCCGCTCGCTGATGGCCATCCTCAACGACATCCTGGACTTTTCCAAGATGGAGGCCGGCAAGCTGGAAGCGGCCCGCGCCGATTACGACCTGAACGAGGTGCTGGGCGCGCTGGCGGCGATGATGTCGATGAATGCCGCGCGCAAGTCGCTGGAGTTGGTGATCGCCGTCGAGCCGGATGTGCCTGGGGACCTGGTTGGCGATCCTCTCAAATTGCAGCAGGTGCTGGTGAATCTGGCCGGGAATGCGATCAAGTTCACCGATCGGGGCGAAGTGGTGGTAACGGTGGGGCTGGAGAGGGGGGCTGCCGGCGACAAGTTGCTGTTCTCCGTTCGCGATACCGGCCTGGGGATGGACGAGGCGCTGTTGAAAACGGTATTCGACCCCTTTATCCAGGCAGATTCCTCCAATACGCGGCGTTTCGGCGGCACCGGCCTGGGTTTGACGATTTCCCGGCGTCTGGTCGAACTGATGGGCGGCGAGATGGGGGTGGAAAGCCGATTGGGCGAGGGCAGCCGCTTCTGGTTTTCTTTGCCTTTAGAGGTCGCCGGAAAGGCGCGCGCGGCGACTGCCACCCTTGGGCGCGTGCTGGTGGTGGACGACAATGCAGGCAGCCGGCAGGCCGTCTGCTGGCATGTGGAGCGCCTGGGCGGATCGCCCGAAGGGGCGGCGGACGCGGACGAGGCTCTGGCTGTCCTGGCGGGAGAGGAAGGAGCGGCATTCGGGATAGCCCTGGTGGACTGGCGGCTGGGAGAAGAGAGCGGGCTGGCGCTATGCGGCGAGATACGCCGGCGCTGGCCGGACCGCGACATCGCCCTGATCTCGATGGCGAGAGCCGACGACAGGGTCAGGCTGGACCGGGCGACGGGGCGAGAGGCGTTGAATGGCGTGCTGGTGAAGCCGGTAATCGCCGGGGCGCTGGCAGATGCTTGGCGAAACGCGCGCGCGCGCGGAGCGGAGTCCGGGGCGAGGCCGTTCGGCGCCAGGCCCGCGGGATGGCGGCCGGCGCGCATCTTGCTGGTGGAGGATAATCCGATCAACCAACAGGTGGCTTGCGGCTTGTTGCAGCAGGCGGGCTTGCAAGTGGAGACCGTGGAGAACGGCCGGTTGGCGGTGGACGCGCTGAGGGAGCGGGGCGGAGATTACGCGCTGGTGTTGATGGACAGGCAGATGCCGGTGATGGACGGCGATACCGCGGCGTCGTTGATACGCGGAGAGCTGGGGCTGAAACTGCCCATCATCGCGATGAGCGCGGGCATGTCGCCCGAGGAACGGTCGGGGTGTCTGCGCGCCGGCATGGACGAGTTCATCGCCAAGCCGATACAGCTCGATCGCTTGTACGCGGTGCTGGATCGTTACCTGGCTTGGCGGCCGGAGGAAGAAAAGGCCGTCGAGCCGGATGAGGTCGTATTTTCAGCCGAGCTGATGCGTCTGGCTGGCTCCAGCCCCGCCGCGCGCGAACGGGTGCGCAAGCTGATGCAGATGCTGATCGATACCAGCGGGCCGGAGATGACGCGCATCCAAACCAGTTTGGAGCAGGGCTTGCTGGATGCCGGCGCCAGGCAGCTGCATGCCTTGCGCGGCAGCGTGGGCTCGTTTGGCGCGGCGGATCTGGTGTCTCTTCTCAAGGGCCTGGAAAAAGCGGTCAAGGAAGGGCGAAGCCAGAGTTGGCCGTCATTGCTGCAGGCTATCGAATTGGAGCTGGAGCGGGTGGCTGGCGCGGCGCGAGCCTGGCTGGCGGATAATCCCGCCTGACGCGCTGGACGGATGACCTGTTTCTGTTGGACTAAAGCATTGGGCCCGGCTTGCTCTGCTTGGGACACTGTCGGGGACAAAATTGGTCCAAACTATAGCGTATTGCAAAGGGTCGTGGGAGTTGCAGTGGGAACGTGTTTCTTGGGAAAGCCTTTATTTGCGGGCTTTGGAGGGATGTAATGGGCTGTGGAGGTAAACGTTAAAACTAGGGTTGGTGCGAAAGGAGAGACTCGAACTCTCACGCCTTGCGGCGCTGGAACCTAAATCCAGTGCGTCTACCAATTCCGCCACTCTCGCATCCAAATGGCTTGCAAACGCGGGCTGTCGCCCACATCTGTGCCTTGAGGGAAGGCGATATTACCCCAAGGATTCGCTCAAGACAAGCAGGAAGAAGGGATGGAAACTTATTCCCTTCGGCATGGTCTGTTGCTTACAATCCCAAAAGTCGTTCCAGAATAATCAACTCAGGAGAGTTTCACATGCACCCGGATTTTCAAACGGCCTACCAATCGACCCCGATGGCCGATGTTCGCAACAAAGTGTTGCGCAACACCTATGGCCTGCTGGGCCTGTCGATGATCCCGACCGTCATGGGCGCCATCGTGGGCACCCATATGAGTTTCGCGTTCCTGGCCGGCAGCCCCATCATCGGCATGCTGCTGATCATGGCGGTGTTTTACGGCCTGGTCTTCGCCATTGAGAAGAACCGCTACAGCTCGCTGGGCGTGTTCCTGATGCTGGGCTTCACCTTCATGATGGGCGTCCTGCTCGGGCCCTTGCTGCAGTTCGCGCTCAAGTTCTCCAATGGCGGCCAGTTGATCATGACTGCCGGCGCGGCCACGTCCGTCGTGTTCTTCGTGATGGCCGCCATCGCCACCACCACCAAGCGCGACCTGTCGGGCCTGGGCAATTTCCTGACCGTGGGCGCCATCGTGCTGATGGTGGCCGTGGTGGCCAACCTGTTCCTGCGCATGCCGGCGTTCCAGCTGATGATCTCCGCGGCATTCGCGCTGTTCAGCTCGCTGATGATCCTGTGGCAGGTGAAGACCGTGGTCGACGGCGGCGAGAACAGCTACATCTCCGCCGCGCTGTCCATCTACATCAGCATCTACAATCTGTTCACCAGCCTGTTGCAGCTGCTGCTGGCCTTCGGCGGCAACCGCGACTGATCGCTAGATACTGGCAATCCAAGCCCTCCGCCTCGGCGGAGGGCTTTTTTATTGCATCCGCAGACAAGCAAGGCGGTTCCGAGTCCATGAGCAAATGGCTCTTGGCGAGTTTGCCGTGCCGTTTTTCTGAACGAGAAGGCGCTGAGTTGCCCTCCGGAAAAGATTGAACTGGCCTGGTCGAGGCGCGTCCAATCGATTCGTTTATTCAAATCGCTAGAGGGAGAAAACATGAAAATCTATTCGGCGGGCCCCTGGTTGGCCTTGTGCGCCGCGTTGCTGGCTGCGCCGTTTGTCCATGCCGCCGAGGGCGGCGGGGTAAAAACCGAGACGCTGCTCAAGACAGAGCGCTCCTGGGATGGCGAGCTTTACAAGGCCTATCCGGCGGGACAGCCGGAATTGACGATGGTGCGCATCACCATCCCGCCCCATACCAGCTTGCCTTGGCACAGCCATCCATCCCCCAATGCCGCGTATGTGGTCAGCGGCGAGCTGACGGTGGAAAGCCGGGACGGAAAACGTCAGAAACGTCTGCGCGCCGGCGACACGCTGGCGGAGATGGTAGGCACCCAGCACCGCGGCGTCACCGGGGACAAGCCGGTGGAGCTGTTGGTATTTTACGCGGGAGCGACCGGCGTGCCCCTCAGCGCCAAGGCTGAGTAGTTTGTGAAAGCCCCCGCTTCTGGTCCACTTGGGCGGGAAGCGGCGGCTTGGTTCCAAGCGCTTTCCGCGGTTGCCTTGACTGCTTCCGTCGAGGCAAACGCCGGTCGAGAGCCTCTGATTGCACGCTTGTCGCAGACGCCGGCGACTCAGGGCCGCTTACCCTACCCGCATCAGCCGGTAGGCGTTGCGCCCGGCGGCCTTGGCCTGGTATAGGCCCTCGTCGGCGACTTCCAGCAGCCTCTCCGGCGTGATGTCGGGCATGTAGGCGTAGGCGACGCCGATGCTGGTGGAGACGCGGCGGAGCTCGCCTGACAGCTTTGCATCCTGGCTGACGGCCGCCATCAGCTTGTCGACCACTGCCGTCGCGGTGCGTTCGGAGTCCAGGCCGACCAGCAGCACCACGAACTCGTCGCCGCCGAGCCGGGCCACGTGGTCTGTGCCGCGCACGTTCTGCCGCAGCCGTCCGGCGAAAATCTTGATCAACTCGTCGCCGGTGGCATGTCCCAGCGTGTCGTTCACTTGCTTGAAGTGATCGATGTCGAGAAACAACAGCGCCAACGCCTGGCGCTTCAGGTAGTGGTGCTTGATCTCGTCGCCCAGGATGTCCATGAAAGCCGCACGGTTGAGCAAGCCGGTCATCGCATCCTGAGTGACCTTGTTGCGCAGCTCGATTTCCCGCGCGCGCGACTGGGTGATGTCCCAGATCATCACGTAAAACCCCGATACCGTGCCGTCCGCGTGCTGTTGCGGAATGTAGCGGCCTTCCACATAGCGCTGGCTGCCGTGCAGGAACATTTCCATCTCGAAGGCGGCGGCCTGCCCCTGCAGCGCCTGCTCGACATAGGGCCGCACCGCCGCATAGCTTTCCTCCCCCAGAAAATCGCGCATATTGCGGCCTATCACTTGTTCCGGCGGAATGCCGAACAGCCGGGTGTAAGTCTTGTTGCAATAGCGGTAGCGTTGATCGACGTCGACGAAGGCCACCAGCGCAGGAATGGAGTCGGTGACGGTCTTGAGCAAGGCCTCGCGCAGGACCAGGTCCAGCTCGGCCAGCTTCTTTTGCGTGATGTCGCGCACGCTGATGCTGATGCCGTCTCCGGCGCGGACGATTTCCTGGTGGATCCAGGTGGGGTGGCTCGCGTCGTAGGCTTTGGGCACTTCTTCCGACAGCGGCATGCCGGTGTCGATGACCTGCTTATAGCTTTCGAAGTGGTTGGAGACGTTCAGCGAGGCCGCCAGCGCTTTCCAGTTCCGGCCTATCGTTTCATCCCGGCGCAACTGCCACATTCTTTCCGCCTCGGCGTTGATGTAGACCACGCGGAAATCATCCACCTCGCCGATGTGGTCGCGCAGCGCCTCCATGATGATGAACGCGTCCATATTGGCTTCGGCCGCGTTGCGGAAGCGCTCGGCGGCCAATTCCGCCATCCGGTTGGATTGCAGCACCTCGCGCAGCAGCGGCGAAGTGCGCCAGCGCAGGATCAGCGTGCCCAGCGTGACCATCGCCAGCATGATCAGCGCGTCGATCTCCAGATCATGGCGGATCGGCGCCAGCAGGTCCGCCACCCTGATCTTGTAGCTGAAGGCGAGCCCGCTGTCGCCGACTGGCGCATAGGCGCTGATCACGTCGCGGCCCGAGTAGTCGACTGTGTGCAGCGAACCGCTTTTGCCGGAAAAGGCCGGCCACATGGTGAAGTGGTGGACGTTGCCGGCGATCGGAATGCTAGTTCCCGGATCTTGCGGCGACTGCGAGAAGCAGCGCAGATCATGACTGTCGTGGCCGCACAGCGCGTACAGGCCGCTGAGGCCGTCGCGCGGGGCAGTGTCCTGGACGATGCGGTCGAACATGTCCAGCCGCTGCTCCAGCACCAGCCGGGACGCGCCGGCCGAAGTGCGGTAGACCTCCACGGTGCGGTACAGATAATGGCCGTTCCACAGCAGCCAGGAGCCGGCGGGCGAGCGCAGCGCCAGGGCCTGGCGGGGCCGGGTTTCGAAGTAGCCGACCTGCACCAGCGCGCGGCCCGCCGCATCCTGGATGGCGATGCCGTTCAGCGTCATGTGGTTGCGCGCCGCCAGTTCGGCGGCGGCGGCGCTGGCGTCCAGCTTGCCCCGGCTGGCGTCTTCCAGCAGCTTTTGCGTCGACGGGCGCTGGTAGATGCGGCGGGCGATGTCGTCGCTGGTGCCGAATTGGGCCACCAGCAGCGCGGCGCGTTGCCGCACGCTGTTGGCCATCACCGTGCTCAGGCTGCGCTCGTGCGCCTGGATGGAGACGCGGTAGATCAGCAAGCCGGTGGCAAGCGAGATGGAGATCAGCAACGCGGTGGCGGTCACTGAAATCGAATCGGCCATGTCCTGGGAGCGCAGGTGGCGGCGCAGCGCCAGCTGCGTCAGCGCGTTCAATCCCAAGGCGGCGGAGATGACGCCCAGCGCGGTCAGCAGCGCCATCCTCACCGAGGCGCCCCAGCTGTACAGCAGTTCCAAATTGATCAGATACGCCACCGCGCCCAGCACGCCGAGCAGCAGCGGCAGCAATACGCAGATCTTCACCGCTCGGCGCCGGATCGGCGTGGAACCCGGCTGCAGCAGCAGGCCGCAGCCCAGCGCGGCCAGCGCCAGCGCGGTCGGCGGCGCCATCCGGCCCGGGTGGGGCACCATGTCGTGCCGCCAGGCGTGCAGTTGGGGCAGGTCCAAACCCAGGGACCTGCCGCTCAGGTGTTCCAGCAGCGCGACCGTCGCCATCGCCAGCACCAGCGCCGCCAGCACGCGGTGCGCCTGCCATTGCGGCCGCCATAAGGCCAGCGGCAGCGCGAGGCCGTACAGGATCAGACAGAACGCGGTGGCGATCACCATGTGGATGTTTTCCGGAATCAGGGCGGGAGTGCGGAGAAGCCAGCCGCTGATGACGCCGGTTCCCAGCAGGACCAGGAAAAGGCTTGCCGCGATGGCCAGCAATCGATATCGGTCATGCAGCAGCTGGCGTTTGAGTTCGGTGGTGGACAGGATGAATCGGTGCACTTCATTCCATTCTGCGAGCCGGCGCGAAGGGTTCCTATACGAAATGTTAGGACAAATCTCGACGATGGCTGTTCGAGGGAGGGAATAAGCGGCGCGGGGCATGGGCGATCATGCGGAATGGATGGCGCGATGCCGCATGGTTTGGATTTGCCCGTCTTCATGCGGGCGGTATAGATTGTTTGGCGCAGGCCCGGAACCGCGCCGCGGCAAGACGGCGCTCCGGATACGGACAAAGGAAAAACCGTCATGAAAGCGAAAACATCCATCGGCGCGCCGCTGATCGAGCGCCGTTCCATAGACTTCATTCCAGAAGGCGAGCGGCATGGCCGCCTGTTCAGCCAGTTCACGTTGTGGCTGGCCGCCAATCTGCAGATCACCGCCGTGGTCACCGGCGCGCTGGCGGTGGTGCTGGGCGGCGACGTCGTCTGGTCCATCGTCGGCCTGCTGCTGGGGCAGATCGCCGGCGGCGCGGTGATGGCCTTGCATGGCGCGCAGGGCCCCAGGCTGGGGCTGCCGCAGATGCTGGCCTGCCGCGCGCAGTTCGGCGTCAAGGGCGCGGTATTGCCGCTGGCGCTGGCTTGCGTCATGTACCTGGGCTTCAACGCCACCGGCATGGTGCTGTCCGGTCAGGCGCTGGGCCAGCTGTTCAAGATAAGCGACGCCGCAGGCAGCCTGTTGTTCGCGCTGGCGGTGCTGCTGGCCGCGGCGCTGGGCTATCGGGCGATACACAGGCTGGGGCGGGCGGCCAGCCTGCTCGGCCTGCTGGCTTTCTGCTATTTGTTCATGCGTCTGCTGGGGCGGGTGGATCTGCTGCCGCTGCTGGCGGCGCATACTCGTTTCGAGCCGGCCGCCTTCACCGTCGCGATATCGCTGTCGGCATCCTGGCAGATCGCCTTCGCGCCCTATGTGTCCGACTATTCGCGCTACCTGCCGTCGGCCACGCCGCCGGCGCGAGTGGCGCTGGCGATAGGCTTGGGTTCCGGCGTGGGCGCGCAGATCGCGATGTCGCTGGGCGTGCTGGTGGCGGCCATCGGCGGCGCGGCGTTCCGCGGGCATGAGGTCGCCTACTTCGTTGGCCTGGGCGCTGACGGCGCCATCGCCGCCGCGCTGTTCTTCTGCGTGGCTTTCGGCAAGGTCACGATTTCCACGCTCAACGCCTACGGCGGCTTCATGTGCGCGGGCAGCATCGCGTCGGCATTCGGCGCGCGGCCGGAGGCGTTGGGGCCGAGTCGGCGTTGGTTGGTCGTCGCCGCGATGGCGCTGGTTTCCCTATCCGTCGCGGTATGGGCGCAGCAGGGCTTTCTGCCGCTGTTCAAGTCTTTCCTGTTGCTGCTGCTGACCCTGTTCACGCCGTGGAGCGCGGTGAATCTGGTGGATTTCTATCTGTTGCGCGGCGGCAAGCTGGACGCGGCGGCGCTGGAGGGAGCGGACTACCGTTGGCCGGGCTTGCTGGCCTATCTGGCGGGCGTGCTGTCGCAACTGCCCTTTATCGACAGCGCGCTGTTCAGCGGCCCCATGGTCCGCGCGCTGGGAGGGGCGGACGTTTCCTGGCTGGTGGGTTGGCTGGGGACGGCCGGCCTGTACTGGCTGATGATGCGCCGGGGCGCGGCCGCGTGGGCGGCCGTCCCCGGCGGAGGGCGAGGCACCGGCTAGGCGTTTACCATGGTCGCGCCGACGACGGGCATTGCGGCACCACCGGCGCGTTGCTGCCGGTGTCGATGAAGCCGTCGCTGATCCAATGGCCGGCGGCAGTGCGGTTCCAGATGTCGGTGCGGCCCCAGACGCCGTCCACCGCCTCGCCGCGCGCGTGGCACTGCAGCGGCACCTGCTCGCCGCGGGCGGCGCTGCCGACGATCTCGGCGCTCAGGCTGGGGCCGCCGCGCAGGTTGACGTAGCCGTCGCCGCCGCGCGGCGTGGCGATGCCGCTGGCGCCGCCGGGCGTGGGCGCCGGATCGCCGCCGCCGCGGTAGTGCGTCAGGCGGCCGCCCACGTTCACCCGGCCGCCGTCGCGCGCGGCGTAGCCCTGGTAGGCGCGGCTGCCGGAGAAGAACTGCCAGCCGCCCAGCCACTTGCGGTTCACCGGCTCGGCCTTGCCCTGGTGGATCAATGAAAAGTGGACATGAGGGCCGGTGGTGCTGCCGCCGCAGGGCAGGCCGTTGCCTGTCTTGCCCAGATAAGCGCCCTTGGCCACGCGCTGGCCGTCGGCCACCGTGTTGAGGTTGATCATGTGATAGTAGGTGGATGAGTAGCCGTTGTCGTGCACCAGCTTGACCAGCCCGCTGCCGTTGCGCAGGCAGCTCTTGTAGATCACGCCGGCTTGCGGTGCCAGCACCCGGCCGTCGCCGCCGGCGAAATCTATGGAGTCGTAGGGTTGGCTTTCGCCGCTGTAGCCGTGCGGGCCGCCGGTCATGCTCCAGGCAGCGCCTTCCTGCCAGGGCAGGCCCAGGCCGGTGGCGTCGGGCGCCAGCCGCTTGGCCCGAACGGTTTGGCTGCGCCAGGCGCGCCGCTCGTCGGCGCTCAGCCAATCATCCGGCGCGGCTTCCAGCAACGCGGCGAAGCTGTCTTCTCCTTCCAGCGCCAGTTGCCAGCCCTGATCCGTCTGCCGCGCCAGGAACAATCGGGACAGCGGCACCTGATCGGCATCCACGCCGGTCATCGTCGGCAGTGGCTGGGTGGCCGAGCCGATCACCCAGCGGCGGTCGGCGCTTTCCCGGTTTATCTCCACCAAGGGTTGCGGCAGACTCCCCTTAGCCAGCGGCAGAGGCGCCAGCCTCGCCAATGCATCGGCCGCGCGCTGGCGCAGCGCGGGATCTTGGGTCTCATGGGCGGCGTGGACAGACGCCGCGCCCAGGCAGATCAGTAGTACGGACAGGCATGAAATGGCGGGTTTCATCATCACGGACTCCTTTTCGTTCTGAACAGGAACAGCGTGATCGACCATATAGCGAGCGATTGTTATTTTCAGCTGTCCCTAAGAGAGGCGGGCAGCGGGGAACCTTTCGCGGGCATGAAAAACGGGAACCCTGGGGCTCCCGTGGGGTGCGCGCGGACCGCCGCTCAGCGTTGGCCGGCGTCCTGCAGGTTCTTGGGGCCGAAGGCGGAGGGCAGCAGCGCGTCCAGCGTAGTGTCGATGATGTCCTCGCCGTCGCAGATCGAGCGCACATGCATGGCGGGGCCGAACTCGTTCAGCACTTGGCGGCAGGCGCCGCAGGGGGAGGTGGGTTTATCGGTGGGGGTGTAGATGCAAACCGCCACCACGTCCTGCATGCCGTGATTGGCGCGGGCGGCGAAAACCGCGGTGCGTTCGGCGCAGTTGCTCAGGCCGAAGGAGGCGTTTTCCACATTGCAGCCGATGTGTATCTTGCCGTTGCCGTCCAGGATGGCGGCGCCGACGGCGAAGCGGCTATAGGGCGCGTAAGCCTGGCGGGCGGCCAATTGCGCGGCCATTTCCAGTTCGGCCCACTGTTCACTGCTGGGTGCGTGTTGCTTGCTGGTCATGCTGCCTCCATAAAACCAGGTCGGCGCCGGATGATGCGCCAGGGGCTTGGCCTTGTCAACGCGTCGGCCATGCCGTGCGGGTCAGGGGCCCTGCTGCGATTCTCCAACAGATGCATGATATGCCGCTTTGTCCTGGCGCAAGTGGCGGCCGCAGTAGTCCAGCATGGCCTCGGTCAGCGCCTGCGACAGCTCGGACTCCACCCGCCAGTGGTGCCAGTACAGCGGCAGGTCCATGTACTGGCCGGGGAACAGATCCACCAGCCGGCCGTCCTCCAGATCGCCGTCCAGCATCAGCTCCGGCAGCAGGCTGTAGGCGACGCCCTGGCGGGTGAGTTCGACGAAGCCCTGGGCCGAGGGCACGGTGAAGCTGGGAAAGCCGCCTTCGTAGCCGGCCGCCTGGCGCAGGAACTGCCCGTGCACCGCGTCCTTGCGGCTGAAGATGATGCTGGGCGCGCGAGCGAGCGCGGCGTGGTCCACCCCGTCCGGAAAATGGCGCGCGGCGAAGCGCGGCGTGGCCAGGCACAGGTAGCGCATCGCGCCCAGATAGTGCTGAACGCCGCTCTGGATCGGCACCGGACGGGTGCTGACGCAGCCCATCACGTGGCCGGTGCGCATCAGTTCGTGGGTGTGGTCCTGGTCGTCTAACACCACGTCCAGCAGCAGGTCGTGCGCTTCCAGCACCGGCGTCACCGCCTGCAGATACCAGGTGGCCAGGCTGTCGGCGTTGACGCCAACCGCCATCGTGGTGAACTCGCGCTGGCGCGGCGCCGGGCTGAGCTTCTGCAGCAGCTGGTTTTCCATCAGCAGCAGTTGCTGGTAGTGCCGCAGCAACTGGCGTCCTGCCTCGGTGGCTTCCGCCGGCGAGGTGCGGGTGAGCACCGGCTGACCAAGTTGTTCCTCCAGCTGGCGTATGCGTTGCGATACCGCCGACTGGGTCAGAAACAGCTTTTTGGCGGCCTTGTCGAAGCCGCCGGTTTCCGCCACCGCGGCCAGGGTTTGCAGTTGTCTGGGGTCGAACACTTTCGCTTTCCGTAGTCTTTCGACGATAAGAGATCGTTTAATAATGCGGCCGGACTTGCTTAAAAGCCAGCGCCGTGGCATGTTGCAGCCTTTGGCGGTCGGCCTTGTCTGATGCGGGTTTCAGACAGACCGCGCCAGTAGATACGGTACAAGAAATACCTGCTCCTGGGCAGGTGGGCGAGATAGTAGGGACGGCGGCCCGGCAGGCCGCGTCCCAGCCACGACAGGCGCAGAAAACAATGCATACGGATGAAATGGCACTCCTGGCGAATATGTGCCGCTTTATCGGAATCCGGACCGAACACCTGGCGCAGTTGCCGCGCCACGCAGATGCCGGCATGGCCCGCAGGGAACTGCTGGGCAAGGAGCTTTACTGGCATTTGCTGAAAAGCCCCGGCGAAGCGGAGCGCCTGCAGCGGCATCATGGCTGCTGCCAGGATGAGCTGGCGGCCATGCTGCTGGCGGAGTGGGACGCGCTTTTGAGGATGCCCTTGGATCAGGCCGTGGCAGCGGCTTTGGTCGAGCAGGGCGAACTGTATTGCCGGCTGGGCGTGAGCCTGGGCTGGCTGCAGGGCCTATACGAGCGCTGCCAGCCGCATTTGCTGGCCAGCCTGGAGCAGGCGGCGGGCTTGGACGCGGCGCGGCTGCTGCGCAAGCGCATCTTGCTGGACCAGATGCTGAAGACCCACGGCTACCAGCAGGCGCTGAAGCGCGAGGCTTCGCGCCATGGCGAGCACTTCCAGGCGATGTCCGGCCTGTACGCGACCCTCAGCGGCGTCAGCCTGGCGCTTGCCGACAGCGCCGATCGCCGCATCCTGCTGCAGACCGTCTGCGACGTCTGCGTGCGCGAGGCCGGTTTCGAGCTGGCCTGGGTGGGGTTGCTGGACGCCGACGAGAAGCGGATGGAAGTGGCGGCGTTGTCCCGCGGCGAGCGAGCCTCCATGCCCGGCGAACTGCCGGCCCACGCCGAGGATGCGCAGGCTCCGGGCCTGGTGTCGCGCGCGCTGCGCAGCCGCGCGGCCCAGGTCAGCAATAATGCGCAATCCGATCCCGCGCTGAGACCCTGGCACGACGCGCTGAGCCGCCAAGGCATCCGCAGTCTGCTGGTGGTGCCGCTGCTGGTGCGCCAGCAGGTGGCGGGCGCGCTGGCGCTGCATGCCGGCGAAGAGGGTTTCTTCGACCAGTCCCGCCGCGCCTTGTTCGAACTGATGGCGCGCGAGGTCGGCCGCGGGCTGGAGCGCCACGACGCGCTGGAGCGCAGCCACCGCGCCGAAACCGAACTGGCCTTCCTGGCCCAGCACGACGCGCTGACCGGCCTGCCCAACCGCAGCCGCATGCAGGAGCTGATCGCCCGGCTGCTGAAGGCGCGCCGCGACGGCGGCCAGGTGGCGGTGCTGGCGATCGCGGTGGAAGGCTTCCACGACATCAACGCCCGTCTCGGTTACGAAGGCGGGGATCTGGTGCTGTGCGAGATGGCGCGCCGCCTGCGGCAGGCCATTTATCCGTTCGGCCACGTCGGCCGCGTCGGCGCCGCGCGCTTCGTCGCCTGCTCGGAACGCACCGACAGGCTGCAGGAGCTGGTGGACGAGCTGATGAGCCTGTTGCCGCAGCCGGTGGACGCGATGGGCGCCCAGGTGGAGATACGCTGCAGCGTCGGCGTGGCGGTCAGCGGCGACGCGCTGTGCGACGCGGCCAACCTGCTGCGGCGAGCCGGCCTGGCGTTGAACCGGGCCAAGGACGAAGGCGGCGGCCATTCCCGCCATTACGACGCGGCGATGGACGAAGAGATTCACAAGCTGCACGCGCTGCGTAGCGCGTTCGCGCTGGCCATTCCGCGCGGCGAGCTGGCGCTGTACTACCAACCCAAGATCAATCTGCAGAACCACCGCATCGAAGGCGCGGAGGCGTTGGTGCGCTGGGTGCGCAACGGCCGGCACGTGCCGCCGGGCGAGTTTTTCAACGCCATCGAGCATACCAATCTGATGCGCGAGCTGGACTGGTGGGTGCTGCGGGAGGCGGTGCGCCAGATGGGCGAATGGCGGCGGCGCGGCTTGTCATTGCCGGTCAGCGTCAACTTGTCGGCGGCCACGCTCAAGCACGAGGATTTCCTGTTCGGACTGGAGGCCTTGCTGGAGGCGAACCCGCTGCCGGCGGGCTTCTTGGAGCTGGAGGTGCTGGAGACTGTCACCCAGCAGGAGGCGGAGCAGATCACGGCCAAGCTGGAGCGTTGCCGCGACCTGGGCCTGTCCATTGCGCTGGACGACTTCGGCACCGGAGCATCGTCGCTGGTGCATCTGCAGCAGCTGCCGTTCGACACCATCAAGATCGACCAGCGCTTCGTCCGGCTGTTGCTGGACATGCCGGGCAACGAGGCCATCATTCGCAGCATGCTGTCCTTCGCCCACTACACCGGACGCAAGCTGGTGGTGGAGGGGGTGGAAAGCCGGGCGATCTGGAGCAGGCTGCGCGAGATAGGCTGCCACGACGGCCAAGGCTACGGCATTTCGCCGCCGCTGGCCGCGGGCGAGCTGCCGGAGTGGCTGAAGCAGTGGAGCAAGAATGCTGCTATTAATTCTTCTTATGTATCATGATTTTTATTAGTTTTACTTAATGAAATCCGGACGTTAATCTGCTTGCAAATAGTTTGGAGCAGGCAATGTTCAATTTCAGTGTTTTCCTTTCCGCGCTGGGCATCTCTTTCAGCCAGATCGTCGGCATCGGTCCGCAGAACGCCTATGTGCTGCGGCAGGGGATAGGGCGCAGCCATGTGCTGCCCATCGTCGCCATTTGCATCGTCGCCGATGTGCTGCTGATCGCCGCCGGCGTGCTAGGTGTGGGCAAGGTGGTGGCCGGCATCCCCGGCTTTGTCAGCGTGGTCACCTGGGCCGGCGCGGCCTTCATCCTGTGGCTGGGCTTCAAGTCCTTCCGCTCCGCGCTGAACGCGGGCGGCATGACGCTTGACGGCGGCGTGGAGCGTGACCGGAAGAGCGCCATCCGCACCATTCTGGTTGTGACCCTGCTCAATCCCTATGTCTGGCTGGACACCGTGGTGCTGATCGGCAGCGTGTCCTCGGTGTACGGCGAGCACGGCGCGCTGTCTTTCCTGATCGGCAGCCTCAGCGCCTCCGTGCTGTGGTTCGGCGCCATCGGCCTGTTCGCAGGCAAGCTGGCCCCGCTGTTCACCAAACCGTCCAGCTGGCGGGTGCTGGATTGCGTGATCGGCTTCGTGATGCTGTTCACCGCCTCGATGCTGATCTACAACTACGGCTTGTCGGCACCGCTGCCGCTGTAACCGTCCAGAGTTTCCTTGAGCGCCTGCAAGGCCGGAAGCTCCAGCGCTTGCGCCGCGTAGCATAGCCCGACGCGGCGGGTCGGCGTGGCGCCTGCCAGCGGGATGGCTTTGAGGCCGGGGTGGTCGTCGGCCAGCGAGGCGGGCAGCAGCGCAACGCCCAGCCCCGCAGCCGCCATATGGGCGGCCAGCCTCAGGCTGCCGGCCCGCGCCGCCGCCAATGTGGGAGTCGCGCTGCCATGCAGATCCAGCAGCCGCTGGTGGCTGGGGTGGTCCGGACAGACTGTCCAGTCCGGCTCGTCCAGCAGCGCGATATCCACCTGATCGCGCGCCGCCAAAGGGTGGTCCGCCGGCACGGCCAGCACAAAATCCTCTTCCCACAGCGGCAGAAACAGTTCGTCTTCGCAGCGGCCGTCCTCGGCCGCCAGCCGCGCGTCGCCGCAGCATCCTTCCCGCACCTCCAGCAATATTGCCGGCTCGGCTCGCGCCGCGCGCGCCAGCAGCGCTTCCAACTGGCTGCGGCCCACATCCGCGTCCACGCCCAGGCATAGCGGCGCGCAATCGCGGCGCTGCCGGAACATCCTCGTCAAGGCGTCGGCCTGGGCCAGCATCCTGCGCGCTTGCGGGTAGAGCAGGCGCGCGTCTTCGCTGACGTCCACGCCGCGGGGCAGCCGTTCGAACAGGGTGACGCCCAGCGCGTCCTCCAGCTGGCGTATGGTGACCGACAGAGTCGGCTGGGTGACGAATAGCCGTTGCGCCGCCAGCGTGACGCTGCGTTCCTCGAAAACGGCGACAAAGGCCTTCAATTGGCGAATATCCATAGAAACAATCTATATCAGACAGAGGTTTTTATCATTTTTCAGCTTATTCCATGCTGAATATACTGCATGGCATCTGTTTCATATCGATAAATTTTATGGAAGGAGAGTGTCCATGAGCAAACCCCTGATCGTGATCACCGGAGCCAGCTCCGGCATCGGCGCCGCTGCGGCCAAGTTGTTTTCCCGGGCAGGCCATCCGCTGCTGCTGCTGGCGCGCCGCGTCGAAAAACTGGAAGCGTTGGAGCTGCCTGATACCCTGTGCCGCCGGGTGGACGTGACCGATCGCGCCCAGTTGCAAGCGGCGCTGGCCGAGGCCGAGGCGCGCTTCGGCCCAGCCGACGCCATCGTCAACAACGCCGGCGTGATGTTGCTGGGCGCGATGGCTCAGCAAGACCCGGACGAATGGCAGCGCATGCTGGACGTCAACGTCAAGGGCCTGCTCAACGGCATCCATGCGGTGCTGGCCGGCATGGCGGCTCGCGGCCGCGGCACCATCATCAACATCAGCTCCATTGCCGGGCGCAAGACCTTTCCCAACCACGTGGCCTATTGCGGGACGAAGTTCGCGGTGCACGCGATTTCGGAAAACCTGCGCGAGGAAGTGGCCGGCAGCGGCGTGCGCGTGATCACCATCGCGCCGGGCGCGGTGGAGACGGAGCTGCTGGGCCACACCACCGATGAGGCGATCAAGGCCGGCTACCAGGAGTGGAAGCAGCAGATGGGCGGGGTGTTGGAAGCGGACGACGTGGCCGAAGCCATCGCTTACGCCTACGGGCAACCGCAGCGCGTGTGCGTGCGCGAAATCGTGCTGGCGGCTACCGGGCAGCCGGCGTAAACATCCCGATCCGGCGATGCCGCGCGCGGTACGCCGGATCGGGCGGCGGACAGGGGAAAGGGCGGGCTGCGATGGCGGCTCGCCCTTTTACATGGATATTTTTATCACGAAACAAATGCATTTTAGCGTTAAAACAAAGACATAAAGTTAGAATATCAAATTGAAATTTTATAAATAATAATTCTTTCCAGAATGATTATTCATTTGCCATAAAAAAATCTCCGTGACGCAACACTCAAGGAGAAAGAGATCATGACAAGGAAAGTCATCACGCTGTGCGCGCTCGGCGCGGTTATCGCAGGCCAGATCGGCGCGGCCCTGGCCCTGCCGGTGAACAACAGCTACATCCAGTCCAGCGCCAACGAGATCCGGGGCTTCCTCGGCTCTTACGCGCGTCCGACGGTCTATGTGGACCAGAATGCCTGCGGCGAGCCGCAAACCAGCGCGATGGCGTGCGGCCCGTACACCATCAGCGTCGGCACCGGCTTCCTGCAGCAGCAGGAAAGCAGCTATGGCAACTACGTGGCCAAGTTCATCCTGGCGCACGAATGGGGCCATTCCGTCCAGTTCACCCGAGGCATCAACCGCCAGCCGCCGATGCAGGAGCTGCAGGCTGATTGCGTGGGCGGCACCTTCGCCAAGTACGCCGAGACCAATCTGCGCTATCCGAGCTTCATCGAGAACGCGGTGGCGTCGGCGCGCGACGCGGCCGACTACGCCGAGCACGGCACGCCGTCGCAGCGCGACTACTACTCGCGCTACGGCTACGCCAACGGCTTCAACGTCTGCATGACGCGGATCTGACGATGAAGAGGGCAACCTTGTTGATCGCAGCGGCCGCAGGGACGGCGGCCGTGGCGGCATGGCTATGGCTGCCCGCTCACTTCGCGATGGCGGGAGGCGCGGCCGGTCAGGCGCAGTCCGCCGCGGCGAAAGGGGCTGGGACGGAGAAGGGCGCGGCTTTGCCGGCTGCGAAGCCCGGCACCGGCGGTTTCAGCTTCGCGGTGGGCGGCGATCCGTCCGCGCAGCAGCAGGCTGCCGCGGTTCGGCCGGAAACGCCGGCCGAGCGCGCGCGCAAGCAGCAGCTACGCAAGCTGGGCTACATGATAGACACGCGTTACTACCAGATGTCGCTGGCCGACCTGCGAATGGCCGCCAGTCGCGGCGATCCGCAGGCGCTGACGCATCTGGCCGAGCGCTATCTGTTCCAGCTGGACGGCCATCCGCGCGAGCCGGACTACGAGGCGGACTTCCGCTACCGCGAGGAGGCGCGCGAGGCGCTGCAGCAGGCCTATGCGCGCGGCAATCTGCACGCGGCGGCCATCATCTCGGAGAGTTATCTGCTGGACAAGCAACCGGAAGAGGCCGCCGCCTGGAACCTGGTGGCGCGCCGCTCCGGCGACACGCTCAGCGCCGACTGGCTGTTGAAGACCAAGGACTACCAGGCCTTGACCGAGCAGCAGAAGGCCAGCGCCGCGCAACGCGCCAACCAGTTGTGGCAATCGCTGCAGCGGCGCAAGGCCGCCGCCGGCTAGTTTGACGGGCGGGGCGCTTCAACGCGGCCTGTCGGGCCGCAGCGAGGCGCCGCGCACCTCGAATCTCACCGCCTGAACCGCCTTGCCGCCGCCGCCGCGCAGCTCCAGCCGGTGCCGGCCGGGCCAGGGAAACCAGGCCAGTTCCGCTCCGCTTCCCAATCGTTTGCCGTCCAGCCACCATTGCGGCTTGGCCACGCCGCGCGCGCGCAGCACCATGCGCTGGTTGGCGGGCGGGATGTCCGGATCGAGCGCGAAGATGCTGCCGTCCACCGGCGCGGCGATGCCCGGCGTCAGATCGGCGGCGGAACCCTTCTGCGGAACGATCAGCGCGCGCTGGGTGCCGGCCAGGAACCACTCGGTCCGCGGCGCGGCGACATCGCCCTGGTAGCTTACTTTCTGACGCACCAGGCCGGCCGGCGGCGCGGGCGGCGGCAGAGGGGCGGCCGATTGCTGGGCGCGATCCAGCACGGCCTGCCATACCGGCGCCGCGCCGTGCATGCCGGACACGTCCCACATCGGCTCGCCGCTGGCGTTGCCCACCCAGGCCGCCACCGTGAAGCGGCGCGAGAAGCCCGCCGCCCAGTTGTCGCGCATGTCCTTGCTGGTGCCGGTCTTCACCGCGCTCCAGTAGCGGGTGGACAGCGCGCTTTCCAGGCCGAAGGTGAGCGCGCGCGCGGTGCGATCGGACAGGATGTCGGAGATGATGAAGCTGCTGGCGGGGTCGAGCAGACGCTCGGGCTTGGCTTTGGCGTCGGCCAGCGTCCAGCGCGGCGGGCTGGCCAGGCCTTGGTTGGCCAGCGTGCGATAGGCGTTGGCCAAGTCCAGCAGGCGGATGTCGGCCGCGCCCAGCGCCAGGCTGTAGCCGTAGTAGTCGCCGTCTTCGGTCAGGCTGGAGAAGCCCAGCTTGACCAGCCGGTCGCGCGCGGCGTTGGGGGTGACCATTTCTATCGTCCGCACCGCAGGGATGTTCAATGACGAGGCCAGCGCGGTGCGCACCGGCACCAGGCCCTTGAAATCCTTTGAGTAGTTTTGCGGCGCGTACAGGCCGCTGCCGGTTTGCAGATCCAGCGGGCTGTCGTCCAGCAACGAGGCGGCGGTCAGATAATGCTTTTCCAGCGCTTGCTGGTACAGGAAGGGCTTGAGCGTGGAGCCGGCCTGGCGCAGCGCGGTGACGCCGTCCACCTGGGCGGCGTTGGACAGGCCGCGGCCGCTGGAGCCCACCCAGGCCAGGATGTCGCCGCTCTGGTTGTCCAGCACCACCAGCGCGCCGTCCTGCACATTGCGCTGCGACAGCGCCGACAGATGGCGGCGCAGCGCGGCGGCGGCGAAGCGCTGCAGCGGCAGGTCCAGCGTGGTGGCCACCCTGCTGCCGGCGGTAAAGCGGCGTGCCTGCTGCAGCTTTTGCGCGAAGTGAGGCGCGTCCTGTTCGGCCAGCGGGTTGGCGGCGCGGCTGCGGGCCAGCGCCAGCGCGGCGCGCACGCCCAGCGCCGCGCAGTCCGGCTTGCGGCCCATGTCCTGCAGAATATGGCAGGCGCGGCCGGCCACCTTGTCCGGCGCGGCGTTCGGGGCGCGGATCAGCGCCACGGCGATCGCCGATTCTTCCAGGTTCAGTCCGGAAGGCAGCTTGCCGAATAGTGTGGATGACAGCGATGACAGGCCCACCAGCTCGCCGCGGAAGCCCACCAGGTTCAGGTAGGCCTCCAGGATTTCCGCCTTGGTCCAGTGCCGTTCCAGCCAGGCGGCGGACCAGGTCTGGCCCATTTTCTGCCACAGGCTGCGGCCGCCCTTGCTCACCTTCAGATCGTCGTCCAGCAGGCCGGCCAGCTGCATGGTCAGCGTGGACGCGCCGCGGGTGCGGGTATTCCATAGGTTGGCCCAGGCCGCCGCCGCCACGCCGGACCAGTCCACGCCGCTGTGCTGGTAAAAGCGCTTGTCCTCGGACAGCACCAGGGCCTGGCGAAAGGCGGGCGAGGTGTCGGCCAGGCCGACCCACTCCTGCCGCCGCGCCTGCTTGTCGACGCGCAGCCGCTGCAGCGTCTGGCCGTGGCGGTCCAGCAGCGTCACGTCGGACGGTTGCCAGGCGGCTTTCACCTCTTTGAACGTGGGCTGAGCCCAGGCGGGGGCGGAGAGCAGGGTCAGGGCGATGATGAGGATGCTGGGTTTGGTCACTGCTGGTGCTTTTCTCAATTGCGGGCGGGCACTGGGTATTGGCGCAAAGGTTATGGCGCGGCGCATTCGGGGTTCATTGGCGTGAACTCTGCTGCTGGGCAGCGCTGGCGCGGCCTATCGCTTCTCTCAATGCGGCTGCCGTTTGAGCGAGTCCGTGATTTCTCGGTTCAGCGGGTTCGGTTGAGTAGAATTCTGAAAATGGACGATTTTTATCTCTGGGCACGACATGCATGTGAAAGTGGCCGAGCTCATTGAAGACGCCGCCGTTCTGGCAGAGGGTGATGCCGTCCGGGCGGTACAGCGACTTGATGGCCTTGGCGACGGATTGGGCCGCGTCCATGACTGCTTTGGTCAACTGCCCGTCCAGCTCTTCAAGCTCCACCGCATGCCGCTTGGGGAGGATCAGCGTATGCCCTTCACCGAAAGGATCGTGGTCAAGAAAGCACGTGACAAGGTCGTTCTCGTAAACTGTGTGTATGGTTTCTTTCCCATTCGCCAATCGGCACCCCAAACACTCCATCTTTTCTCCCATTATTTCTGAGCGATATCCATCCAGTCTGTGAGCGAATGCAGCCTCTCCCCGGAATAACGAGGAGAGGCTGTCACGTCACTTCCCGTCACCCACCACTTTGAATACCCCGTTCGGCGACATGCCGAACACCTCCGGCGCGTACATCGCCTCCACTCTGGTCGGCGGCAGCTTGAAGGTGCCGGGATTGTTCAGCCGCATCGTGTATTCCACTTTCAGCTCGCCGCGCGGCACGTAGCTGTAGTAGGCGCGGTAGCCGGCGAAGCGGCGCTCGATGTAGTCGGCGTAGTCGCCACCGTTGCCGGACTTGGCGTCGATCGCCGAGTCGCGGCCCAGGCCGCCGCCCTGGATCGCGGCGCCGGCCGGGATCGGGTCGTCCACCACCACCCAGCTCATATCGTTCTGCGCCTGGATGGTCAGGGTCACTTTGACCACGTCTCCGGGCTGGTACTGGCCATCGACTTTCTGGCTCACCGGCGTCAGCGTCTTTTTGATGCTGTAGCCGGCGTAGCGCGGCCCCTTCAGCGGAATGGCGGCTTCGGCTTGAATAGTGGCCCACGGCGCGCCGGAACCGGCATGTTTGAGCTGCAGCTTGCCGCCGCTGGCGGGCCACGATAGCAGGCCCAGCTGTTTGACGCCTTCCTGCGGCCATGCGAGGCTGAGGCTGGACTTGCCGAGGACGGCGCTGGTCTGTCCCGTCACCGCCACGGTTTCGAACTGGCGCGAGAACTGCGCGGTGGCCAGCGATCCCCACAGGTTGGCGGTAGTGGTGTCCCAATGGCCTTTTTGTTGGCGGCCGAGCAGGCCGGTCAGCAGGCGCGGCATGTCGGCCTGCCAGTCCGGCAGCTTGCGCGCGGCCAGCAGCAGCTTGGCGGCGTTGACGTCGCCGTTGCCCATCAGCCACCAGGCGTTGTCGTTGGCTTCGGTGCTGAAGCCCATCCGCGTGCCCTGGTAGGTCAGTCGGGCGCGCAGCAGGTTGGAGGCTTCCGTGATGCGGCCGGCGCGCTGCGGGATGTCCGCCGCGCGGCCCAGCAGCGACAGCCAGTCCACCAGCATGGCGGTGCCCATCTTCTGCGGGTTCAGGTCCAGCACGTCCAGCATCGCCGGGCGGAAGCGGCCGTAGCGCGACAGCGCGTCCATCGCCGCCAAGCGGCGCGCGTCGGCGTCCTGGCGGCTGCCGGGCAGGTCGCGTTTGAGCTTGCCTTCGACGAAGGCGGACAGGCCGTCAAGCATCTTGCCGCGCGGGCTTTCCGGGATATTCATGCCGGCCTCGCCGGCCACCGACAGCAGATAGCTGGTCAGGACGTCGCTGCCGCGGTCAGGCGTGCCTTCGCCCAGCGGGAAGTAGGCGGCCAGGCCGTTGCCGTCCAGATACAAGGGCAGCTCGCCCATCAGCTGGTTCCAGCGCTTGCCGTCGGCCAGGCCGATGGCGATGGAGCTGCGCTGTTCCAGGCAGGCGTAAGGGTAGTCCTCGAACCAACGGCGCACGCCGGGCAGGCTATTGCCTAGTTTGGCCTGCAGGCTGACGCGGATGCCGCCGCGGCCCGGCAGCGCGCCTGGCGGCGGGGCCACCGGGATGGACAGCTCGGGCGACACGCGTTGCAGAGTGGCCTGTTCCACCGTCACCGGCACTGCGGGGTCTATCTGCTGTTTGACCGCCAGCTTGTCGGCGGCCTTGCCGCCCATCTGCTGGGCGGCGAAGGTCCATTGGGCCTCCTTCAGGCCTTCCGGCACCGTCACGTTCCAGCTGACCAGGCGCGCCTCGCCCACCGGCAGGCTGATTTCCCTGGCCGGCAGCGCCGGCAAGCCGGACGCGGCGGCCGATACCTTGACCTTCAGCGGCTTCTCGCCGCCGTTGCGCACGGTGACGCCGGCCTGGAACTGGTCGCCCTCGCGCGCCAGCGGCGGGATGCCGGAGCTCAGCTGCAGGTCTTGCGTCACATTGAAGCCGGATTCGCCGGTGCCGAACATGTCATTGCCGACGTCGGCTACCGCCACCAGGCGGAAGCGGGTGAGGGCGTCGTTGATCGGCACCTTGACGCGGGCGCTGCCGTTGGCGTCCAGCTTGAGTGCGGGCTGCCAGACCAGCAGGGTGTCCAGCAGCTCGCGCGTCGGCGCCTTGCCGCCGCCGCCGCCCGGCGGCAGCGATTTGCGGCCGTAGTGGCGCTTGCCCACCACCTCGAGCTGGGCGGTGGCGGTTTCCACGCCGTAGCTGTGGCGCTGGTACATCGCCTGCATCAGCTCCCAGCTGTGGTTGGGCTGCAGTTCCAGCAGCGCTTCGTCGACGGCGGCGAAGGCCACTTCGGTGCCGGCCGGCGCCGGCTTGCCGTTCGGCAGCGTCACCTTGACGGCGACTTCGGCGGTCTCGCGGATGCCGTAGCTTTTCTTGGCTGGCGTGACTTCCACGCTCAGCCGCTTGGCGGCGTCGCCCACTTGTATCTCCGCCACGCCGTATTTGAAGGCGGGGCGCGACAGGTCCACCATCGCGGTCGGCGGCGCGTAATCGCCGCCTTCGTTCCAGTAGGCGTCCCACCATTCCGACGGGCTCTTCCAGCCCCAGGTGAAGAACGAGTACCACGGCACGTCGCGCACGCGGCCGCGCACGGCCAGCACCGACACGTAGACGTTGGGCGTCCAGTCGGGGCCGATTTTCAGTTCCACCGTCGGGTCCTTGCCCTCCAACTCCACCACGCGGGTCTCCAGGATGCCTTCGCGCTCGATGGCCAGCCAGGCGGTGGCCTTGCGGAAGGGCATGCGCACCTGGAAGCGGGCGGTTTCTCCGGGCAGATAGCTGGTTTTTTCAGGCAGGATGTCGATGCGGTCGTTGTTGTCGACGTCGAACCACAGCTCGTCGTGCTTGCTGACCCAGACCGATTGCGCGGCCTGGGCGGCGTTGCCCTGGTCATCCTTGGCTTCGGCGATCAGCTCCATGTCGCCGGCGTCCTTGAGGTTGATGTCGCAGAACACCAGGCCGCGGGCGTCGGTGGTGCCGCCGCACACCTTGCCCTTGTCGTCGGTTTCCTCGTTGTGGTCCCAGGCGTAGAAGCCGCCTACCAGCCGTTTGCGGCTGGACAGGTAGCGGTGCTCGCGCAGCGTGACCTTGACGTCTTTGTTGGCGATGGGCTTGCCGGCGGTGTCCAGCACCACGGCTTTCAATTGCAGCGCGCGGCCGGCGGTGATCCAGCTGTCCACGCTGACGCCCACCTGCAGCGCGGCCGGCCAGAGCGGTATGCGGCGGGTGATGGTCTGGGTTTCGCCGTTGGGATCGCGGTAGGCGGCTTCGGTCACCAGGTCGTAGCGGCGGTCCAGCTTGGGCAGCTTGTCGACGGTCGCCTTGCCGTTGCCGTTGGCGTCCAGCTTCAGCGCGGCCTTGTCCAGCACCACTTTTCCATCGAGCGAGCCGTCGCTGTTTTCGCGGCTGCGCTGCGGCGGCGAGAAGGTGAAGCCGTCGTAGGCCTTGATGCGGGTGTAGGCGTCGGCCAGCATCGCGCTGACCTCCACCGGCCAGTCCTTGGCCGGGCCGCCGTTGCCCCAGGACATCGATACGTTGAGCGGCACTTGCTTGGCGCCGATATTGGCGCCCTTGGCGGTGAAGATGCGGCCGGTCATCACCGGCAGGCGGAATTCCTCGACGCGGAAGCTGCCGCTGTGCAGCGAATAGCCGTCCAGTTCCGGGCTGGCGGGCTTGGCCTTGTCGTCCGGGCCGCGCGCGCCCTTGCGCTCCAGATACAGCGTGTACTCGCCGAGCTTGGCCTCCTTCGGCAGCGTGTAGCTGCTTTCGGCGTAGCGGCCGTTGCGCCAGGTCAGCGGCAGGTTGATCTCGTCTCCGCTGCCGTCATGGACGATGCGCAGCTGCTGCGGCAGCTGGCTGGGCTTCAGCTGGGCCAGGCCCTTGCCGGCCTGCACCCGCAACAGGTGCTTCATCGACACCGTTTCGCCGGCGCGGAACAGCGGGCGGTCCAGAATGGTGTGGGCCAGGATGGACGGGCTGTCGTTCCATTGCGTGGGGAAGGGGAAGCGCCACGACTCGATGCCGCGATTCCAGCCGGAACGGACGAAGGACACGTCCTCGTTGCCCTGCGCGTCCTTGGCGCGGGCAGTGACGAACAAGCCGGACAGTTCCTCGTCGGACGAGCATTCGCCGCCGTTCAGCTGCTTGTTGATGCTGGCGATGCCGTTCTTGTCGGCCTTGCCGGACCACAGCGGCTCGCCCTTGCAGTCGTAGACGTTGATTTGGGCGTCCGGCACCGGTTTGCCCTTGTCCAGCGTGGTCACCCACACCGAGGCGTTCTCACTGGAGCGCTTCAGGTGCACGGCCATATTGGTGACCAGGGCGGCGGTGCGCACGTACATCGGCTTGTCGGCGCCCAGCAGCGATTTGCCCAGCAAACGGGACGATACTTCCACCACGTAGAGGCCGGGCTTGGGCAGCGGGATGCCCACCACCTCGAACGGCCATTTGCCGTTCTTGTCAGGCTGCGTCGGCAGTTTCAGCGGCGCGGCGTCGCGGTTCTTGGAGAGCAGCGATACGCGCCGGCTTTCAATGGTTTTGTCCTTGCCGGCCGGCAGATTGCTTTCATGATAGCGCTGCACCTTGGCCAGCCATGCCATGATGTCGGCGTCGCGGGTGAGGCGCAGCGCCTGGCCGCCCAGTTGCACCGACTTGATGCGCAGATCGGCCTCCACGCCGCGCAGCGTGATCGGCAAGGCGGCGTCGGCGCCGGATTCGATGATGCCGAACGGCGCGGCGGAGAATTTGGCCAGCGGCGGGTAGTCGCCCAGCTTGAACGACAGCGGGAAGCGGCCGGCGTTGACCAGCGGCCGGCCGACTTCGTCGCGGAAGTCCTTGGGCAGGGTCAGCGTCAGCGCGCCAAGCGGCGGGAACGGCGGCGCGAAGCTGATGCTGTCCACCGGTTCGCCCTTGCTGCGCTCTTGCGCCTGCGGCGCGCGCTCGGCGCCGCCGCCGGACAGCCGCACCGCCATCGCCATTTTTTCCGGCACCGGCGAGCTGAAGCTCAGCGTGACGGGCTTGAACGGGATGCAGGCGCCCTTGGCGCTTTCGCGCTGGCAGCTCATGCTGGCGCTGAAGGCGGGGCGGACCTGGAAGTCCAGTTTGTCCGGCTTGCCGGCTCCGCGCAGGTGGACCAGCGACAGCTTGCTGTCCGGCGCCAGGCGCTGGTCGCAGCGCACGGTCAGCACCTGGGATGCCGACTTTTGCAGATCGAGATGCTTGAGCAGCGCAGCGCGCTCGGCGATGGCGAGCGTCCGCATCGGGATGCGCTCGGGCAGGCTGGACGACTGGCAGTAGAGCGAGGACGGCGACACATTGGCTGCGTTGAATTTCAGCACGAAGACCTGGTCTTCCTCGATCCGCCCCTCGTCCGGCCAGCTGCGGCTGACGATGGGCAGACCGGTGAAGAAGCGGAAGGCCGGACCGCTGACCGCGTCTCCCCGCGCATCCTTCAGGCCGGGCTTCAGCGTGAAGCGGCAGTCGGTGTTGGCGGCGGGCGTCTCCGGCAGGTCCAGCGCCCAGGTCTTGTCGTCCACCCAGTGGCTCTTGCCTTTCAGGCCGCAGCTCCAGTCGAACGGCGCCGGCGCGGCGCTGTTGCCCAGCGCGATCATGCTGGCGGAGAAGGTGGCGCGCACCTGGCTGATTTCCTTCACTTCGCCCTGCGGGCTGAAGGTGACCACGCCGGCGTGAGAGGCGGCGGGGGCGGCGAAAACGGCGAGCAGCAGGCTGCGGCGCAGCAGTGTCTTCATGGCGTCACCGAGGGAGGGTTGGGGCCGGGAGGCGCGGTTTCGGGCGGAAAGGCTCATTCTTTCAGGATATTTTCTCTGCTGGAAATGGCAATTTGCATGAAGCGGGATGATAGCAGATGGCGCCAGCCGCCGCGTGCGCGCCGGTAAAAACCTCTGCAATATCAAGCCGAAATCCTTTTGGGTTCGCGGCGCGGCGCGCGTCGGCGCCGCAGGCGGGCGGGACTCCCGGCCGAAGCCGGAGCGGCAGAGGGGCAGACAAGCCGGCCCTGCGTGCTATACTCTTTGCTTCGTTGGGTGCGTGGTGTAACTCCACGCAGCGCCGCTTCCAAGCCGTCCGGCGGGTGCCGGAAACCTGGCGGGAGTGGGCGTCGTACCGTCCCAGATGACTAAAACCTGTCACACTTAAGGAATCAACATGCAAGTACAGCTGGAAACTCTGAGCAATCTTGAACGCCGCATGAACATCGCCCTGCCGATGGCCGCCATTGAAACCCAGGTTGCCGAGCGCCTGAAGCGCGTGGCCCGCGGCGCCAAGATCCAAGGTTTCCGCCCGGGCAAGGCTCCGCTGAAGATCGTGGAAATGAACTACGGCGCCCAGGTGCGTGAAGAGGTGATGGGTGAGCAGGTTCAGCAAGGCTTCTACAAGGCCGTGACCGAACAAAGCCTGCGCGTTGCCGGCTACCCGCGTTTCGAGCCGGTTGCAGCCGGCGACGACAAGGAAAACTTCAAGTTCGCCGCCACTTTCGAAGTGTATCCGGAAGTGAAGGTCGGCGAGCTGGCCGGCAAGGAAATCGAAAAGCCGAACACCGTGGTCGGCGACGCCGAAATCGAAAAGACCATCGACATTCTGCGCAAGCAGCGCACCCGCTACAACCGCGTTGAGCGCGAAGCCGCCGAAGGCGACCGCGTGATCATCGACTTCAAGGGCACCATCGACGGCGTGGCCTTCGAAGGCGGCTCTTCCGAGAACTTCCCCTTCGTGCTGGGCCAGGGCCAGATGCTGGCCGAGTTCGAAGCCGGCGTCGTCGGCGCCAAGGAAGGCGACATCAAGAGCGTGGAAGTGAGCTTCCCCGAGGATTACCATGGCAAGGACGTGGCCGGCAAGAAGGCCGTGTTCGAGATCCTGGTGAAGAACGTGGCTGAAGCCACCCTGCCGGAAGTGAACGAAGAATTCGCCAAGATGCTGGGCATCGCCGAAGGCGACGTGGAAAAGATGCGCGGCGAAATCCGCAAGAACGTCGAGCGCGAAGTGAAGCGCCGCCTGCAAGCCCGCATCAAGGAAAACGTGATGCAGGCGCTGATCGACGCCACCGAGCTGGAGCTGCCGAAAGCCCTGGTGAGCCTGGAAATCGGCCGTCTGGTCGAGCAGGCCCGCCGCGACATGCAGCAACGCGGCATGAACGTGAAAGACATGCCGTTCCCGCCGGAGCTGTTCGCCGCTCAGGCCGAACGTCGCGTGAAGCTGGGCCTGATCCTGTCGGAAATGGTTGAAGCCAACAAGCTGGAAGCCAAACCGGAACAGGTTCGCGGCATGATCACCGAATTCGCCGACAGCTACGAGCAGCCGGAAGACGTGCTGGCCTGGTACTACGAGAGCCAAGACCGTCTGGAAGGCCCGACTTCGATGGTTCTGGAAGACAACGTGGTTGAATTTGTGCTGTCTCAGGCCAATGTTGTAGCCAAGGACCTGTCCTTCGATGAACTGATGGGCAGCCAAGCCTGATAACAACTTTTGGAGTGGCCGATGAAATCTATGATGGAACCGCAAGGTCTGGGCTTGGTGCCCATGGTGGTGGAGCAGAGCGGTCGGGGCGAGCGCGCCTATGACATCTACTCTCGCCTGCTGAAGGAACGCATCGTCTTCCTGGTCGGTCCTGTCACCGACGAGTCGGCCAACCTGGTTGTGGCGCAGATGCTGTTCCTGGAGTCGGAAAATCCGGACAAGGACATCCATTTCTACATCAACTCGCCGGGCGGCTCGATTACCGCCGGCATGTCGATCTACGATACGATGAACTTCATCAAGCCGGATGTTTCGACGCTGTGCATCGGGCAGGCGGCCAGCATGGGCGCCTTCCTGTTGGCGGCGGGCGCCCATGGCAAGCGTTTCGCGCTGGAGAACAGCCGGGTTATGATTCACCAGCCGCTGCTGTACGGCGGCGGCCTGTCAGGCCAGGTGACCGACATCGAGATCCATGCCCGCGAGCTGGTCAAGGTGAAGGCAAAGATGAACGAGCTGCTGGCCAAGCACTCGGGCCAGGCGCTGGAGCGTGTGCAGTCCGACACCGAACGCGACAACTTCATGTCGGCGGAAGAGGCTCGTGCGTACGGCATGATCGATAAAGTGCTGTCTTCCCGTCGGGATGTGACGGCCTAAGTAGTGGAATTGGCTAATGGCTGACAAAAACAGCAACGAGAAGCTTCTCTACTGCTCTTTCTGCGGAAAGAGCCAGCATGAGGTGCAACGGCTGATCGCCGGACCGCAGGTATTCATTTGCAATGAATGCGTCGAGCTGTGCAACGACATCATCCGCGAGGAGCTGGAAAAAGGCGCTGGCGGAGAGGTGATCGGCGGCGCGTCCGGCGACCATCCCTTGCCGACGCCGCAGGAGATCCGCGCGGATCTGGACCAGTACATCATCGGCCAGGACTTCGCCAAGAAGACCCTGTCGGTGGCGGTGTACAACCACTACAAGCGGCTGTACAACAAGGGCGGCAAGGATGACGTCGAGCTGTCCAAGAGCAATATCCTCTTGATCGGCCCGACCGGCTCCGGCAAGACCCTGCTGGCCCAGTCGCTGGCGCGCCTGCTGGATGTGCCCTTCGTCATCGCCGACGCCACCACGCTGACCGAGGCGGGGTATGTGGGCGAGGATGTCGAGCACATCATCCAGAAGCTGCTGCAGAAGTGCGACTACGATGTTGAGAAGGCCCAGCGCGGCATCGTCTACATCGACGAGATCGACAAGATCTCGCGCAAGTCGGAAAACCCGTCCATCACCCGCGACGTATCGGGCGAGGGCGTGCAGCAGGCCTTGCTGAAGCTGATCGAGGGCACGGTGGCATCGGTGCCGCCGCAAGGCGGCCGCAAGCATCCGAACCAGGAGTTCATCCAGGTCGACACAACCAACATCCTGTTCGTCTGCGGCGGCGCTTTCGATGGTCTGGACAAGATCATCCGCCAGCGTTCCGAGAAGGGCGGCATCGGCTTCGGCGCCGAAGTCTCCTCCAAGGATGATGGCAAGAGTCTGACCAAGCTGTTCCAGGAGGTCGAGCCGCAGGACATCATCCGTTTCGGCCTGATTCCGGAGCTGATCGGCCGTCTGCCGGTGGTGGCCACGCTGGAGGAGCTGGACGAGGAGGCGCTGGTTTCCATTCTGACCCAGCCGAAGAACGCGCTGATCAAGCAATACCAGCGGCTGTTCTCGCTGGAGGCGGTGGAGCTGGAAGTGCGTCCGTCGGCGCTGCGAGTGATCGCCAAGCAGGCGCTCGCCCGCAAGACCGGCGCCCGTGGCCTGCGTTCCATTCTGGAGCGCGCGCTGCTGGACACCATGTACGAGCTGCCCTCGATGCAGGATGTGGAAAAGGTTGTTGTCGACGAGAAGGTGATCGAGAAGGGCGACAAGCCGCTTTTCATCTATCGCGAAGGCGGCGATGTGGCACAATCCGCCTGACGGCCTGGCCTGAATGACTGAACCGCCCGTCAGGGCGGTTTTTTATTTGTCACCGACGTAATCTGTTTTAGTATGGGGTGTTGATATTCTGGCCTTTCGCCCCATTTTCCAAGCATTGTTTCCCCAAGCTAAGGTTAGGTGATATGCCGCAACCCGCAGAAATCAGAGAAGAGACCACGCTGCCGCTGCTGCCGTTGCGCGATGTGGTGGTCTTTCCGCACATGGTCATTCCGCTGTTCGTCGGTCGGGCCAAGTCGATCCGTGCGCTGGAACTGGCGATGGACGAGGGCAAGCAGATCCTGCTGGTGGCCCAGCGCTCCGCCTCAAAGGACGAACCTTCCGCCGAAGATCTGTACAGCGTGGGCACCATCGCGGCAGTGCTGCAGATGCTCAAGCTGCCCGACGGCACGGTCAAGGTGCTGGTGGAGGGACGCCAGCGCGCCACCATCAAGGAAGTGGGCGAGGAGGACGGCTGCTTCGTCGCCGAGTTCACGCCGCTGTCCAGCGAACTGGAAGAATCCAACGAGACCGAGGCGATGCGCCGTGCGCTGCTCGCGCAGTTCGAGCAGTACGTCAAGCTGAACAAGAAGATTCCGCCCGAGGTGCTGAACTCGCTGGCCGGCATCGACCGCGCCGGCCGCATGGCCGACAGCATCATCGCCCACCTGCCGCTGAAGCTGGAGCAGAAGCAGGAAGTGCTGGAGATGTTCGACGTGCAGACCCGCCTCGAGCATCTGATGTCGCAACTGGAAGGCGAGATCGACATCCTGCAGGTGGAAAAGCGCATCCGCGGCCGCGTCAAGCGCCAGATGGAGAAGAGCCAGCGCGAGTACTACCTGAACGAGCAGGTCAAGGCCATCCAGAAAGAGCTGGGCGAGATGGACGAGGCCAGCGACCACGACGAGCTGGAGCGCCGCATCAAGGCCGCCGGCATGAGCAAGGAAGGCCGCGAGAAGGCATTGTCCGAGCTGAAGAAGCTGAAGATGATGTCGCCGATGTCGGCCGAGGCCACCGTGGTGCGCAATTACATCGACACGCTGCTCGAGCTGCCGTGGAAGAAAAAGACCAAGATCAGCAAGGACGTGGCCGCGGCTGATGCCGTGCTGGATGAGGATCACTTCGGTCTGGAGAAGGTCAAGGAACGCATTCTGGAGTACCTGGCGGTGCAGCAGCGCGTCGACCGCCTGAAGGCGCCTATCCTGTGCCTGGTGGGCCCTCCGGGCGTGGGCAAAACCTCGCTGGGGCAGTCCATCGCCCGCGCCACCAACCGCAAGTTCGTGCGGATGGCGCTGGGCGGCGTGCGCGACGAGTCCGAGATCCGGGGCCACCGCCGCACCTACATCGGCTCGATGCCGGGCAAGGTGCTGCAGAACATGGCCAAGATCGGCGTCAAGAACCCCCTGTTCCTGCTGGACGAAGTGGACAAGTTGGGCGCGGATTTCCGCGGCGATCCGTCGTCGGCGCTGCTGGAAGTGCTGGATCCGGAGCAGAACCACGCCTTCATCGACCACTACGCCGAAGTCGAATACGACCTGTCCGATGTGATGTTCGTCGCGACAGCCAACTCGCTGAACATCCCGCCGGCATTGCTCGACCGGATGGAAATCATTCGTCTTTCCGGCTATACCGAGGACGAAAAGGTGAACATCGCGCTGAAGTACCTGCTACCCAAGCAAGTGGAAGCCAATGGCGTGCGCGAGGGCGAGCTGGTGGTGCAGGAATCGGCGATCCGGGACATTGTCCGCTATTACACCCGCGAAGCCGGCGTCCGCAGCCTGGACCGCGAAGTGGCCAAAATTTGCCGCAAGGTAGTGACCGGCGCGTTGCTGAAACCGACCAAAACGGCCAAGGTGACGGTATCGGCCAAGAATCTGGACAAGTACCTGGGCGTGCGCCGCTTCGACTACGGCCTGGCCGAGGAGCAGAACCGCATCGGCCAGGTAACCGGCCTGGCGTGGACCGAGGTGGGGGGCGAGTTGCTGACCATCGAGGCGGTATCGCTGCCCGGCAAGGGCAATATCGTGCGCACCGGCCAATTGGGCGAGGTGATGCAGGAGTCGATCACGGCAGCGATGAGCGTGGTGCGCAGCAGGGCCAGAAGCCTGGGCGTCAAACCGGACTTCTACGAGAAGAGCGACATGCACATCCACGTGCCGGAAGGCGCGACGCCGAAGGACGGCCCCAGCGCCGGCATCGCGATGACCACGGCCATCGTGTCGGTGCTGACCGGCATTCCGGTGCGCGCCGACGTGGCGATGACCGGCGAGATCACGCTGCGCGGCGAGGTGCTGCCGATCGGCGGCCTGAAGGAGAAGTTGCTGGCGGCGCACCGCGGCGGCATCCGCCACGTGCTGATCCCGAAGGGCAATGAAAAGGATCTGGTGGAGATTCCGGCCAACATCAAGCAGAAGCTGGAGATCCATCCGGTCAAGTGGATTGATGAGGTGCTGGCGCTCGCGCTGGAACGTCAACCGGAAGAACTGTCGCAAGAAGAACAATCTGGCGACATTCCGCCCGCTCAGGACGCCGGCAGCAATGTTCCGGTCCTGAAGCATTAAGAATCATGGTCTTACCGAAGCCGTGAATAAGCTGTGTTTTCGCGGCTTCCCGTTGTGCTTGCGAATTAGCAAAATGACCGTGGAAGCCGCTTGACACAAGGATTTCCGCCTTGCTATAAAGCAAGCGTTTTTATCTGAACTACGTAGACCGAGAACGACGAAAGGGGACTTACGTGAACAAGTCTGAACTGATTGACGCCATCGCGGCAGAAGCCGACATCTCCAAGGCTGCTGCTGCCAAGGCTCTGGACGGCATGGTTGCTGCCGTTACCTCCGCCTTGAAAAAAGGCGATACCGTGACCCTGGTGGGTTTCGGCACCTTCTACGTGGGCGAACGCGCTGAGCGCAGCGGCCGCAACCCGAAGACCGGCGCCACCATCAAGATCCCGGCGGCACGTTCTCCGAAGTTCCGCGCTGGCAAGGCACTGAAAGACGCGCTATAATTTGCCACTCCGCCGGGGCCTGATTTTCCAGGGTTCGGCGGAGCGCACGGGCGTTTAGCTCAGTTGGTAGAGCGTCTGCCTTACAAGCAGAATGTCGGCGGTTCGACTCCGTCAACGCCCACCAACGGCACGGAGTGGTAGTTCAGTTGGTCAGAATACCGGCCTGTCACGCCGGGGGTCGCGGGTTCGAGCCCCGTCCACTCCGCCAAATACACAAGAAAAGGTGAACCGTTTGCGTGTTCACCTTTTTTTTACAGGGGTGGCCTTAGCCAATCGTCATGTTCGAGTTTGTCCAGAACAACAAAACCGTCATTCAAGTGATCCTGGGCGCTGTGGCCCTGACTTTCGTGGGCTTCGGCGTCGGCAGCTATTCCAGCGCCACCGACGATCCCTATCTGGTCAAGGTGGGTAAGACCAAGATCTACAAGCGAGATCTGGATCGCGCGCTGGAAGGCCAGCCTAGCGACCCCGCCGCCCGCCAGGCTGCGCTGGAAAACCTGATCCGCCAGGAGTTGCTGCTGGCCGAGGCCCGCGACCACGGCGTCGCCGTCAGCCCGGAACAGCTGCGCAAGGTGATCGCTTCCATTCCCGCCTTTCAGGAAAACGGCCAGTTCAGCTCCCAGCGCTACAGCGAATTCCTGAAGAGCCGCTATCCGAATCCGGAAGCCTTCGAGGCCGACATCAGCCGCGATATCCTGCTGCAAAGCCAGCTGAACAGCGTGGCCGGCACCCAGTTCGTGTCCAACACGGTGGTGGGCCGCGTGGCGGGGCTGCTGGGCGAAGGCCGCGAACTGCAGCAGTTGGTGTTGAAGCCGTCCGATTTCGGCTCCGAGGTGAAGACCGACGCCGCGGCGCTCAAAGCCTACTACGACGCCAACGCCAAGCGCTTCAAGCTGCCGGAGCAGGTGAAGCTGGATTATGTGGTGCTGTCCCAGGATGCATTGGCTCAGGGCATCAAGGTCAGCGACGCCGACGTGCAGAAGTACTACGACCAGCACAAGGCCGACCTGGCCGGCGAACAGCGCCGCGCCTCCCATATCCTGCTGACGGTGGCCAAGGACGCCAAGCCGGAGCAGAAGGCCAAGGTCAAGGCCGAGGCTGAGGCCATCCTGAAGGATGTGCGCGCCAATCCGGCCAAGTTCGCCGAGCTGGCCAAGGCCAAGTCGCAGGATCCTGGCTCCGCGGAGAAGGGCGGCGACCTGGGCTTTTTCGGCCACGGCATGATGGTCAAGCCGTTCGACGACGCGGTGTTCAAGCTGAAGCCGGGCCAGATCAGCGACCTGGTGGAAACCGAGTACGGTTTCCACATCATCCGCCTGGACGCGGTCAAGTCGCAGAGCCTGGAAGACGTCAAGGGCGCGATCGTCGACAAGCTGCAGAAGCAGAAATCCGCCGCGCTGTTCCGCGAACAAGCCGACAAGCTGAACGAAGTCGCCTATCAGCAGGCCGACTCGCTGAAGGGCGTCGTCGACGCGCTGAAGCTGGAGGTCAAGCACTCCGACTGGATGCAGCGTAACCAGCCGTCTCAGGACGAGCTGCTGGGCAACGCCAAGCTGCTGTCCGCCGTGTTCAGCGACGATGTGCTGAAGAAAAAGCACAACAGCGAAGTGGTGGATATCGGCGGCAACCGCCTGGTGGTCGCCCGCATCGCCGAGCATCAGCCGGAGCGCCAGCAGCCGCTGGCCGACGTCAGCGACGCGATCCGCAAGGAGTTGGTGGAGCGGGAAGGCGCCAAGCTGGCCGACAAGAAGGGCCAGGCTCTGCTGGCCGAGCTGAAGGCCGGCAAGGGCGTGGATGCGCAGAAGTGGGGCCAGTCGGCCACAGTATCCCGCCGCGCCGCCGCCGGCATGCCGGCCGCTGATGTCCGCGCGGTGTTCGCCGTGGCCGGCAGCAAGCTGCCTGGTTTCGCGGGCGTGCGCCACGACACCGGCGAGTACGTGATCTACCGCGTCAACAAGGTGGTTCCGGCTCCGGCCGTCACCGACGCCGACCGCGCGCAGTTGGGCAATGTATTGGGCGAGCTGAGCGCCAACAGCCAGTTGGCCAGTTACCTGAAAGCTCTGCGCGAGAAGTATCCGGTCACCGCCGGCAAGCAGTCGCTGACCGACAACAACTGATCCGGCACGCTTCGGACGCCAAGCCCCGCTAATGCGGGGCTTTTTGCTTTCAGCGCGGCGGATGGAGGTCGAAGCCGCGCGCCCGGGCTTCCTGACGCAGCGCGTCCAGCAGCAGCCGGGCTTTGCGCGGCATGCCGCGGCTGGCGAACACCGCATGCATCTGCGGATCGTCGCCGTGGCTGGAAACGATGCGAAAATCCGGGCACAGCCGCACCAGCTCGCCGCGCGCGGCCAGCGGCTCCGCCAGCCAGTCTCCCAGCCGGGCGATGCCCATGCCGGCGCGGACGGCGTCCAGCACGCCGTTGCCGGAGTTGCTGCGATGCCAGGCATTCAGGTTGAGGCTGACGGTTTCATCCCTTGATACGAAATTCCAGGCTTTCAGCACCCGCGGCGCGCTATGGATCACCACCCGGTGCTGGGGCAACTCGGCGGGATGGTCCGGCGCGCCGTGGCGGGCGACATAATCCGGGCTGGCGTACAGGTGGCGGCGGTAGTGCCACAAGGGATGGCCGATCAGCTCGCTGGAGGCGGGGAAGGCGCCGCGTATCGAGAAGTCCAGCTTGTCCCGTATCGGCTCCAGTATCGAATCGCTGTACAGCACTTCGAAGCGCAGGCCGGCGTGGGCATCGGCCAGGCTGGCCAGCACGGCGGGCAGCAGCTCGCGCCCCAGCGTTTCCGGCGCGGAGAAGCGCAGCAGGCCGCGCGGCGCGCCGGCCTGCTGGCTCAGCTCTTCCTCGGCCTGCTGCTGCAGGTCCAGCATCTGGCGGGCGGCGGGGTAGTAGGCTTCGCCGGCCATGGTCAGCTCCACCTGTTTGCTGGAGCGGGCCAGCAGCATCGCCCCCAGCTCCTCTTCCAGCGCCTGCAGCGCGCGGGTGGCGCTGCTGGGCGAGGTGCCCAGCTGGCGGGCGGCGGAGACGAAGCTTTTCTGCTCCACCACCGCGCAGAATATGCGGATTCCCCATAGCGGCTTCATTGCGGCTCCAATGTTGCGTTTTTCGCAATATTACATTGCAAGCATTGTTTCGGGCCAGCACGTACAATTTGCGTCGAGGAGGATGACAATGTTGTTGAGCTTGAGCTTTTTGTGCCTGATCGCCTTTTGCGCGGGCTTGGTGGACGCGGCCGTCGGCGGCGGCGGCCTGATCCAGATCCCCGGCCTGTTCAGCGCGCTGCCCAATGCGGTGCCGGCCACCATCTTCGGCACCAATAAACTGTCGGCGGCGGTAGGCACGCTGTCGGCGGCGCGTTCCTATCTGAGCCGGGTGCGGCTGCCGTGGCGGCTGGTGCTGCCGGCCGCCGCCACCGCCTTCGTGTTTTCGTTCGCCGGCGCGGCTGTCGTGTCGCAGATTCCCAAGGGTGTGATCCGGCCGCTGGTGCTGGCGCTGCTGCTGGTGATGGCGGTGTATACGTTGTGGAAGAAGGACTTCGGCAAGTTGCACAAGCCGGTGGCCATCGGCCGCCGGGAAATGGCGGTAGGCATGGCCATAGGCGGCGCCATCGGTTTCTACGACGGTCTGTTCGGCCCTGGCACCGGCAGCTTCCTGATGTTCCTGTTCATCCGCTTCTTCGCTTTCGATTTTCTGCACGCGTCGGCGGCGGCCAAGGTGGTGAACCTGGCCACCAATGTCGCGGCGTTGATCTTCTTCGTCGGCGCCGGCCACGTGCTGTATCAGCTCGCGCTGCCGATGGCGGCCGCCAATATGGCCGGCGCGATGGTCGGCACCCGGCTGGCGATGAAGAAGGGCGCCGGCTTCGTGCGGGTGCTGTTCCTCGGCTTGACCAGCGTGCTGATCTGCAAGCTGGCCTGGGACATTTTCCACGGTTGAGCGTTTTGCCCGGGAGCGGCCGCTTTGAACTGAGGCGGCCGCTCCTTTATCATGTAGTCTGAATGACTACGCCACGGCCGTTTTCCATGCACCCATCCCGCTGTCCGCTGCCGGACGCCGCCACCGATCTGCTGCAACTGCCCAATGTCGGCCCGCGCGCAGCCGCCGATCTGCGGCGGCTGGGTCTGAGCCATCCGGCCGACTTGCGGGACCGCGATCCCCACCAGCTTTATCTGCAGCTGTGCGACGCCACCGGAGCGCGCCACGATCCCTGCGTGCTCGACGTGCTGATGTCGGTCTGCCACTACATGGACACCGGGGAGGCGCGCGCTTGGCCAAGCTTCACCGCGGAGCGCAAGCGCAAATGGACGGTGTGAGCAGGGAGGGGCGGCTGACGGCCTGCCACGATTGTGATCTGCTGCTGCGCCTGCCCGGCGCGCAAACCGGCCGCGTGCGCGTTTGCTGCCCGCGCTGCGGCGCCCAGCTGTACGAATGCTCGGATAGCGGCCCGGAGGTCGGCGTGGCGCTGCTGGCGGCCGGCGCGGTGATGTTCGCGATCTCAAACATCTACCCGGTGCTGGTGCTGGAGATCGCCGGCAACCGCAATGCCGCCACGCTGTGGCAGACCGCGCTGGCGCTGCATGGGCAGGGCATGCCGGAGGTGGCGCTGCTGGTGCTGTTCACCGGCATCGTGATGCCGGCGCTGGAATTGGCCAGCATGCTCTACCTGCAGCTGCCGCTGCTGTTCGGCCGCGCGCTGCCGGGTTTCCCGGCGATGATGCGGCTGCGCGGCCTCGCGCGGCCCTGGTGCATGGTGGAGGTGTTTTTGCTGGGCGTGCTGGTTTCGCTGGTGAAGCTGGTGCATCTGGCCAGCGTGCAGCCGGGCATAGGCTTGTGGGCGTTTTTCGGCTTGATCGTGCTGATGGCGGCCAGCGCCAGCCGTTTCCGGCCGCATGAACTGTGGGAGCGCTATCGCTCATGCCGCATTATCCATTGAGCAGCGCGGCGTCGCGCAATCTGTGCCTGTGCCACGGCTGCGGGCTGCTGGTAAGGATCTCGACGTCCGAGGCCGTCGCCTGTCCGCGCTGCGCGGCTCCGCTGCATCTGCGGCGGCCGGCGGCGCTGCAGCGCTGCTGGGCCTTGCTGCTGGCGGCGATGATCAGCTATCTGCCGGCCAATCTGCTGCCCATCATGGAAACCACGGCGCTGACCGGCGTGCAGCGCGACACCATCATGAGCGGCGTGGTCTATCTGTGGAACAACGATTCCTGGCCGCTGGCGCTGGTGGTGTTCACCGCCAGCGTGCTGGTGCCGATGCTGAAAATACTGGCCTTGCTGCTGCTGTTATGCAGCGTGCAGTGGCGCTGGAGCTGGGCGCCGCGCCAGCGCACGCGGCTGTACCGGATGATAGAAGTGATCGGCCCGTGGTCGATGCTGGACATTTTCGTGGTGGCGCTGATGGTGGCGCTGGTGCAATGGCAGTCCTTGGCCAGCATCAAGGCCGGGCCAGGCGCGATCGCTTTCGGCGCGGTGGTGGTGCTGACCATGCTGGCCGCGATGAGTTTCGATCCCAGGATGATCTGGGACCCCGTAGAGGAACATGATGAGCAGTGAAAATCCGCAAAACCCTCCAGAGCCGGATCTGCCGCAGGCGGTGCCGGTTCGCCGCGGCCGCTGGGCGCCGTCGCTGGTCTGGCTGATTCCGGTCGTGGCGGCCTTGATAGGCGGCTGGCTGGCGGTGCACGCGGCGTTGTCGCGCGGCCCCACCATCACCATCTCCTTCCAGAACGCGGAGGGGATAGAAGCCGGCAAGACCCGGATCAAGTACAAGGACGTGGAGATCGGCGAGGTGACCTCAGTCCAACTCAGCCCCAACCGGCAGGCCATCGTCGCCACCGCGCAGCTTCGCAAGGAGGCCGCCGATTACCTGGCGGAGGACAGCCGTTTCTGGGTGGTGCGGCCGCGGGTGTCCGGCGGCGGCGTGTCCGGCCTGGGCACGGTGCTGTCCGGCTCCTACATCGGCATGGACATCGGCAAGAGCGAGGCGCGGAAGGCCGATTTCGTCGGCCTGGAGACGCCCCCCATCATCAACGCCGACCTGCCGGGCCAGACCTTCACGCTGCGCGCGGACAATCTGGGGTCGCTGAACACTGGCTCGCCGGTGTATTTCCGCCGGGTGCCGGTGGGACAAGTAGTCGGCTACGAGCTGGACCCCAAGGGCGGCTACGTCAAGGTGGCCGTCTTCATCAACGCGCCTTACGACCATTTCGTGTCCGCCAACAGCCGCTTCTGGCACGCCAGCGGCGTCGACGTGTCGCTGAGCGCCAATGGCCTCAACGTCAGCACCCAGTCGCTGGCGGCGATCGCGCTGGGCGGCATCGCCTTCGAGACGCCGCTGGCCGACAATGCCGGCATTCCGCTGTCGGACCGCAATTTCATCCTGCACGATACCCGCGACAGGGCGCTGCAGAATCCGGACCGCGAGATGCAGCCGTTCCGCCTGCGGTTCCGCCAGTCTCTGCGCGGGCTGAGCGTCGGCGCGCCGGTGGACTTCCGCGGCATCACGATAGGCGAAGTGACGGCGATAGGCGTGCAGTACGTGCAGGACCGCAAGGACTTCGACATGACGGTGGACATCCGCACCTATCCCAGCCGGCTGGACAGCCTGTCGCGCGGCGGCCGCATCACCGGCAAGCTGTCGCCGCAGGCGTTGGTGGCCAACGGCATGCGCGCCCAACTGCGCTCCGGCAACCTGATCACCGGCCAGCTGTACGTGGCGCTGGACTTCTTCCGCGACGCGCCGCCGGCCCGGCTGGTGGTGAAGGGCGGGGTGCCCGAGCTGCCGACCATTCCGGGCGACCTGGAAGAGCTGCAGCGGGTGTTGCAGCGCATCGTCAAGAAACTGGACGCGGTGCCGTTCGACAGCATAGGCAAGGAGGCCGACGCCTCGCTGAAATCGCTGCACCAGACGCTGGACAGCGTAAAGCGGCTCAGCGACGGCCTGAATAACCAGACGGTGCCGCAAGCGAGCAAGACGCTGGAGCAGTTGCAGCAGACGCTGGAGGCCACCCGCCAGACCATGCGCGCCGATTCGCCGCTGCAACAGGACATGCGCTCCGCCGCGCAGGAAGTGAAGGAGACCGCGCGCAGCTTCCGCGCGCTGGCCGATTATCTGGACCGCCATCCCGAGGCGCTGGTGCGCGGCAAGGAGGCGCAGCCATGATGATGAAAACGATGTTCGCCGCGGCCATGATCGCGGCGCTGGCGGGCTGCGCGTCGCCGCAGTCGCGCTTTTACGGGCTTGACGCGCCGGCCGCGCCGCAGGCGAAGGCGCAATTCGGCAAGCGGGTGCTGCTGGGGCCGGTGAGCCTGCCGGCGGCGCTGGATCGCCCCCAGCTGGTGATGGACATGGGCGGCGGCGAGCTGAAGCTGCAGGAGTTCGAACGCTGGAGCGCGCCGCTGGACCGGCTGCTGGCGCAACGGCTCAGCCAGGGCGTGGCGCGCGCCAGCGGCGTGGCCAGCGTCTACGCCTACCCACAGCCGGGCATGGACGGCGGCGATCTGCGCATCGCCGTCGACGTGCGCGGCCTCAGCCTGAAGCCGGGCCAGGGCGCGGCGCTGGAGGCGGCGTGGCAGCTGCAGAGCGCGGCCGACGGCAAGATACTGGCCCGCGGCGGCTTCAGCCGCAGCCAGGCGGTGGCGTCTAGCGAGCCGGGCGCGCTGTTGGCCGGCTTGCAGACCTTGCTGGATGGCCTGGCCGCAGACATCGCCGCGCCGCTGGTCCAGCATCCGGAATGGTGGCGCGCGGGCTGATCTCCCCCATTGGGAGTAGCCGGCCCCGGCCGTAAGGGTTAATCCGCCTCGTCCGTTGGCAGGCTGATAATCCTGCGACCGACGAATACCGGCGCGCGCCGCCGTCGCTTATCGTGGCAACCATGACCACTCCATGGGTATGGCGCCATGACTTCCCCGACATTCAAACGCTACAGCGTGCTGGCCAGCAGCACGCTGGCCTTCACCCTCTGTTTCATGGTCTGGATGATGTTCGCGGTGCTGGGCATCCCGATCAAGCAGCAGCTGGGCCTCAATGAAACCGAATTCGGCATCCTGGCGGCGACGCCGGTGCTGACCGGCTCGCTGATCCGCGTGCCGCTGGGCATCTGGACCGACCGCTACGGCGGCCGCCCGGTATTGTTCGCGCTGATGCTCAGCTGCGTGATCCCCATCTACCTGATGCAATTCGCCAGCGCCTACTGGCAGTTCCTGCTGGCCGGCCTGTTCGTCGGCCTGGCCGGGGGCTCGTTCTCGGTCGGCACGCCCTACGTGGCGCGCTGGTTCCGCAAGGAGCAGCAGGGCCTGGCCATGGGCATCTTCGGCGCTGGCAACGCCGGTTCGGCCTTGACCAAACTGGTGGCGCCGGCGCTGATCGTCGCCTGGGGCTGGCAGAGCGTGCCCACCGCGTACGCGCTGATCATGCTGGCCGCCGCCATCCTGTTCTGGCTGTTCTCATTCAGCGATCCGGCGCACAAGGCGCCGTCCACCATCACGCTGCGCCAGCAACTGGCGCTGATGAAGCACCCGGCGGTGCTGCGCTATTGCCAGTACTACTCGGTGGTGTTCGGCGGCTACGTGGCGCTGGCGCTGTGGATGACCAAGTACTACGTCGGCGAATACGGGCTGGACCTGAAGCACGCGGCGCTGTTGGCGGCCTGCTTCTCCCTGCCGGGAGGCGTGTTGCGCGCGGCGGGCGGTTATCTGTCCGACCGTTTCGGCCCCCACGTGGTCACCTGGGCGGTGATGTGGGTGTGCTGGGTTGCCTTCTTCCTGTTGTCCTATCCGCAGACCGAGATGCGCGTCGCCACGGTGAACGGGCCGATGAGCCTGCACATCGGCCTCAACGTCTACCTGTTCACCGGCCTGCTGTTCCTGGTGGGGGTGGCGATGGCCATCGGCAAGGCATCGGTGTTCAAGTTCATCGCCGACGAGTTCCCTGACTCCATCGGCGCGGTGTCCGGCGTGGTGGGCCTGTCCGGCGGCCTGGGCGGCTTCCTGCTGCCCATCCTGTTCGGCGTGCTGCTGGATCTGACCGGCGTCCGTTCCAGCGCCTTCATGCTGCTGTACGGCACGGTGTGCGTCAGCCTGGTGTGGATGCATTTTTCCTTCAAATCGGCGGCTAAGGCCAAGGCGCGCGCGGCCGCGCCGGTCCATCCCATTCCCTTGACGAGCGAGCGCGGCTGAACGCGGCGCGGGAGACATTCATGACTTATCTGATCAAACACTGGGAGCCGGAATCGACCTTGTTCTGGCAGCAGAAAGGCCGCGCGGTGGCGCGGCGCAACCTGTGGATCTCGATTCCGGCGCTGACGCTGGCTTTCGCGATCTGGCAGGTATGGAGCGTGGCGGTGCTGAACATGCCGAATATCGGCTTCGGCTACAGCCAGAACCAGCTGTTCTGGCTGGCGGCGCTGCCGGCCTTGTCCGGCGCCACGCTGCGCATCTTTTACTCCTTCATGGTGCCGGTGTTCGGCGGCCGCAAGTGGACGGCGATTTCCACCGCCAGCTTGCTGATTCCCGCGGTGGGCATCGGTTTCGCGGTGCAGGACCCCAGCACCAGCTATGTCACCATGGTGACGCTGGCGCTGTTGTGCGGCTTCGGCGGCGGCAACTTCAGCTCCAGCATGGCCAATATCAGCTTCTTCTTCCCCAAGGCGGAGAAGGGCACCGCTCTGGGCCTGAACGCCGGCCTGGGCAATCTGGGCGTGTCCATCGTGCAGTTCGTGGTGCCCATCGTCATCACCATGGGCCTGTTCGGCCAGCTGGGCGGCGATCCGCAGCATTGGGCGAAGGGCGCGCTGTCCAAGCAGATGTGGCTGCAGAACGCCGGCTTCGTCTGGGTGCCGTTCATCGCCGTGTCGGCGCTGGCGGCCTGGTTCGGCATGAACGACCTGGCCTCGGCCAAGTCTTCGTTCTCCGAGCAGGCGGTGATCTTCACCCGCAAGCATAACTGGCTGATGTGCTGGCTGTACGTGGGCACCTTCGGCTCCTTCATCGGCTTCTCCGCCGGCTTTCCGTTGCTGGTGAAAGGCCAGTTTCCCGAAATCGACCCCACCCGTTACGCCTTCCTCGGCCCCCTGGTCGGCGCGCTGACCCGCCCGCTGGGCGGCTGGCTGGCGGACAAGATAGGCGGCGCCAAGGTGACGCAGGCTGCGTTTTCGTTGATGGTATTGGGCGTGGTGGGCGTGATCTTCTTCCTGCCGCACGGCGGCCAGGGCGGCAGTTTCACCGGCTTCTTCGCGATGTTCCTGTGCCTGTTCGCGCTGACGGGAATCGGCAACGGCTCCACCTTCATGCAGGTGCCGGCCATCTTCCTGACCCTGCATCAGCGCATGGCCGGCCCAGGCGAGGCGGCGCAGAAGCAGGCGACGCAAGACGCCACCCGCGAAGCGGCGGCGGTGCTGGGCTTCACCAGCGCCATCGGCGCCTACGGCGGCTTCTTCATTCCCAAGAGCTACGGCACCTCTATCGCGATGACCGGCGGCGTGGAGGCGGCGCTGTACGTGTTCATCGCCTTCTACCTGAGCTGCCTGGCGATCAACGGCTGGTACTACGCCCGCAAGAAGGCGGAGGTGCGCTGCTGAGCGGGCAGCGCTTATTGGCCGGGCATTGCAGCCTATGGCTTGGATGGTATCGAAAGGGCGCCTGCGGGCGCCTTTTTCACGTCCGGCTTTCGTTCTACCCCAGACTACTCCTTAAGGCTTAGCCGGCCCCCTTCCTCTGCCGGGGCCATTCACCCCTACTGGCCGATTGGGCGGCTTGCAGGCGAAAGGTAGGCTAAGAACCATCGCAACCAGTACCGGCAGCCGGGCGGCGACGACGCAGAGCAGGGTTCCCCGGCGCGCATGGAGGCAAGATGAGCCATTTTCTCGACAGACTGAATTTCCTCGGCAAGGTGAAAAGCACCTTCTCCGACGGCCACGGCGCGGTGGTGAATGAAGACCGCGGCTGGGAAGACGCATACCGCCAGCGCTGGCAGCACGACAAGATCGTTCGCTCCACCCACGGCGTCAATTGCACCGGCTCCTGCAGCTGGAAGGTGTATGTGAAGAGCGGCCTGATCACCTGGGAAACCCAGCAGACCGACTATCCGCGCACCCGCCCCGATCTGCCCAACCACGAACCGCGCGGCTGTCCGCGCGGCGCGTCTTACAGTTGGTACGTGTATTCCGCCCAGCGCGTCAAATATCCGATGCTGCGCGGCGAACTGGCCCGGATGTGGCGCGACGCGCGCAAGAGCCTGAGTCCGGTCGAGGCCTGGGAAAAGATCAGCCAGACGCCTGCGCTCGCCAAGCAATACAAGTCCGCGCGCGGCCAGGGCGGTTTCGTCCGCGCCAGCTGGGACGAGGCCAACGAGATCGTCGCCGCCGCTAACGCCTTCACCATCAAGAAATTCGGTCCGGACCGCGTGGTCGGCTTTTCGCCGATCCCGGCGATGTCCATGGTGTCCTACGCCGCCGGCAGCCGCTACCTCAGTCTGATCGGTGGCGTGCCGCTGTCGTTCTACGACTGGTATTGCGACCTGCCGCCGGCCAGCCCGCAGACCTGGGGCGAGCAGACCGACGTGGCCGAGTCCGCCGACTGGTACAACTCCACTTACCTGATGGTGTGGGGTTCCAACGTGCCGATGACCCGCACCCCGGACGCCCACTTTTACACCGAGGTGCGCTACAAGGGCACCAAGACGGTGGCGGTGTCGTCCGACTTCGGCGAAATGGCCAAGTTCGGCGACATCTGGCTGGCGCCCAAGCAGGGCACCGACGCCGCGCTGGCGATGGCGATGGGGCACGTGATCTTCAAGGAATTCCATCTCGACCAGCCGTCCGCCTACTTCACTGACTACATCCGCCGCTACACCGACATGCCGATGCTGGTGACGCTCAAGCGCGACGGCGAGCGCTGGCTGCCGGACTACTTCCTGCGCGCCTCGCATCTTGACGGCCAATTGGGCGAAGACAACAACCCGGACTGGAAACCCCTGCTGATCGACGAGGCCAGCGGCGACATCGTCGCGCCCAATGGATCGATCGGCTTCCGCTGGGGCCAGGCCGAGGGCAAAACCGGCAAGTGGAATCTGGAGCAGAAGGCCGAGGGCGCGCGCGAGGTGTCGGGGCGCTTGTCGCTGATCGAGCATCGCGACGAGGTGGTCGGCGTCGGCTTCCCGTATTTCGGCTCCGAGCACGATGAATTGCTGACCCGCAATGTGCCGGCCAAGCGCGTCAAGCTGGCCGACGGCGGCGAGGCGCTGGTGGCCACGGTGTTCGACCTGATGGCCGCCAACTACGGCCTGGACCGCGGCCTGGGCGGTGGCAACGTCGCCATCGACTACATGGACGACGCGCCGTACACGCCGGCCTGGCAGCAGAAGCACACCGGCGTGAAGCCGGAGCTGGTGATCCAGGTGGCGCGCGAGTTCGCGAAGAACGCCGACCAGACCCAGGGCAAGTCCATGGTCATCGTCGGCGCGGCGCTGAACCACTGGTACCACATGGACATGACCTACCGCGGCATCATCAATATGCTGATGCTGTGTGGTTGCATCGGCCAGTCCGGCGGCGGCTGGTGCCACTACGTCGGCCAGGAAAAGCTGCGGCCGCAAACCGGCTGGGCGCCGCTGGCCTTCGCCGGCGACTGGAACCGCCCGGCGCGGCAGATGAACGGCACCAGCTTCTTCTACGCCCATACCAGCCAGTGGCGGCATGAAAAACTGGGCGTGGGCGAGATCCTGTGTCCGACCGCCGACGGCAAGATGGCCGACATGGCGCTGATCGATTACAACGCCAAGGCCGAACGGATGGGCTGGCTGCCGTCCGCGCCGCAGCTGTCCGCCAACCCGCTGGACATTACCCGCGCCGCCGCCGAGGCGGGGCTGGACCCGGTCGCCTATACCGTGGATGGTTTGAAATCGGGCCGGCTGGACATGGCCTGCAACGATCCGGACAACCCGCAGAATTTCCCGCGCAACATGTTCGTGTGGCGCTCCAACATTCTGGGCAGCTCCGGCAAGGGCCACGAGTACTTCCTCAAATACCTGCTGGGCACCCAAAACGCGGTGCTGGGCTCGGAAGACGAATGCATCAAGCCGAGCGAAATCACCGTGCGTCCGGCCGCCGAGGGCAAGCTGGACCTGATGGTGGTGCTGGACTTCCGCATGTCCACCACCTGCCTGTACGGCGACATCGTGCTGCCCACCGCCACCTGGTACGAGAAGGACGACCTCAACACCTCCGACATGCACCCCTTCATCCACCCGCTGTCCGAGGCCGTGCAGCCCTTGTGGCAGGCCAGGAGCGATTGGGAAATCTACAAGGGCTTCGCCAAGAGCCTGTCCGAGATCGGCAAGGATTATCTGGGCACGCAGAAGGACCTGGTGCTGACGCCGCTGATGCACGACAGCCCGCAGGAATTGGGCCAGCCTTTCGACCCCAAGGACTGGAAGAAAGGCGAGTGCGAGCCGGCGCCGGGCAAGACCATGCCGGCGATGACGGTGGTGGAGCGCGACTACGGCGCGATCTATGACAAGTTCACCACCATCGGCCCTTTGCTTGAGAAGGCAGGCAACGGCGGCAAGGGCATAGGCTGGAAGACGGCGCACGAGGTGGACATCCTGCGCGGCCTGAACCAGGTGGCGCAATCGGGCGCCGGCAAGGGCCAGCCCCGCCTGGAGACCGCCATCGACGCGGCGGAGATGATTCTGACGCTGGCGCCGGAGACCAACGGCCATGTGGCGGTGAAAGCCTGGGACGCGCTGTCCAAGATCACCGGCCGCGACCATACACACCTTGCCCGCCCGCGAGAGCATGACACCATCCGTTTCCGCGACGTGCAGGCGCAGCCGCGCAAGATCATTTCCTCGCCGACCTGGTCCGGCCTGGAAAGCGAGGAAGTCAGCTACAACGCGGGTTACACCAATGTCCACGAGCTGATTCCGTGGCGCACGCTGACTGGCCGCCAGCAGTTTTACCAGGACCACCAGTGGATGCGGGCCTTCGGCGAGGGATTGTGTGTGTATAAGCCGGCGGTCGATTTGAAGACCACGCAGGCGGTGCTGGGCAAGCATGGCAACGGCAATCATGAGCTAGTGCTGAACTTCATCACCCCGCACCAGAAATGGGGCATACACAGCACTTATTCCGACAATCTGCGCATGCTGACGCTCAGCCGCGGCGGGCCCCACGTCTGGCTGTCCGAGATCGACGCCGCCAAGGCCGGCATCGCCGACAACGACTGGATCGAGGTGTTCAACGTCAACGGTACGCTGACCGCCCGCGCGGTGGTGTCGCAGCGGGTGCCGGAAGGCATGACGATGATGTACCACGCCCAGGAGAAGATCGTGAATGTGCCGGGCGCCGAAGTATCCGGCAAGCGCGGCGGCATCCACAACTCGGTGACCCGGACCGTGACCAAGCCCACCCACATGATAGGCGGCTACGCCCAGCTGTCCTGGGGCTTCAATTACTACGGCACGGTGGGCGCCAACCGCGACGAGTTCGTGGTGGTGCGCAAGATGGACAAAGTCGACTGGATGGACGTTCCGGCGGGAGAGAAGCAATGAAGATACGCGCGCAAATCGGCATGGTGCTGAATCTGGACAAGTGCATCGGTTGCCATACTTGTTCGGTCACCTGCAAGAACGTGTGGACCAGCCGCGACGGCATCGAGTACGCCTGGTTCAACAATGTGGAAACCAAGCCCGGCATCGGCTACCCCAAGGACTGGGAAAACCAGGACAAGTGGCAGGGCGGCTGGAAGCGGCGCAGCGACGGCAAGCTGGAACCGCGCCAGGGCGGCAAGCTGAGGATTCTGGCCAATATTTTCGCCAACCCCAATCTGCCGGCCATCGACGACTACTACGAGCCGTTCACCTACGACTACGAGCATTTGCAGAACGCGCCGCGGATGCAGACGCCGCCGACCGCGCGGCCGGTGTCGGTGCTGACCGGCAAGAAGATGGACAAGATCGAATGGGGCCCGAACTGGGAGGACGATCTGGGCGGCGAATTCTCCAAGCGCGCCAAGGACGCCTTGTTCGAAGGCATCCAGAAGGAGATGTACTCGGCCTTCGAAAACACCTTCATGATGTATCTGCCGCGGCTGTGCGAACACTGCCTGAACCCGGCCTGCGTCGCCTCCTGCCCGTCCGGCTCCATCTACAAGCGCGAAGACGACGGCATCGTGCTGATCGATCAGGACAAGTGCCGCGGCTGGCGGATGTGCGTGTCTGGCTGTCCGTACAAGAAGATTTATTACAACTGGACGTCCGGCAAGGCCGAGAAGTGCATCTTCTGCTACCCGCGCATCGAGTCCGGCCAGCCTACCGTGTGCTCGGAAACCTGCGTCGGCCGCATCCGCTACCTGGGCGTGCTGCTGTACGACGCCGACAAGATCGAGCAGGCGGCGGCGGTGGAAGATCCGCAGGATCTGTATCAGTCGCAGCTGGACCTGTTCCTGGACCCGAATGATCCGGCCATCGCGGCCGAGGCGCTGAAGCAGGGCATCCCGCAAAGCTGGCTGGACGCCGCCCGCCGCTCGCCGGTGTACAAGATGGCGATGGAATGGAAGGTGGCCTTCCCGCTGCACCCGGAATACCGGACGCTGCCTATGGTGTGGTACATCCCGCCGCTGTCGCCGATCCAGAGCGCGATGGAGAACGGCCTGATAGGCGAGGGCGGCATCATTCCGGACGTGCAGAGCCTGCGGATACCGATCAAGTACCTGGCCAACCTGCTGACGGCGGGCAAGGAAGAGCCGGTGGTCAAGGCGCTGGAAACCATGGTGGCGATGCGCCGCTACATGCGCAAGAAGAGCGTGGAGAAGGTCAGCGACGCGTCGACCTTGGCCGGCACCCACCTGACCGCAAGCCAGGTGGAAGAGATGTACCAGGTGATGGCCATCGCCAATTACGAAGACCGCTTCGTGATTCCGTCCAGCCACAAGGAAATGGTGGAGGAGGCGTTCGAGGACAAGGCCAGCTGCGGCTTCAGCTTCGGCAACGGCTGCTCCGGCGGCAAATCCGAGGCCAGCCTGTTCGGCAAGAAGAAGGCCACGCCCATCGTGTTCCACGACATGCGGCGCGACCGCAAGTCCAACGCCGGCAACTGAGGGAGACCATCATGCGCATCCACGCCATTCTATCCGCGCTGTTGTGCTACCCGGAGGCCGAGCTGGTCGCCGCGGTGGACGAGATCCGCGCCGAGGCGGCCGAGCACCTGCAAACCGCCAGCCTGCTGGAGCCGTTGCTGCAGGCGCTGGAGAACGAGGACCTGATCGAGCTGCAGCAGCGTTACGTGCTCACCTTCGACCGCAATCCGTCGCACTCGCTGCACTTATTCGAGCATATCCACGGCGAGGACCGCGCCCGCGGCCAGGCCATGGTGGACCTGCTGGAGGAATACCGCAGGCACGGCTTCGAGCTGGCCTGCAGCGAGCTGCCGGACTACCTGCCGCTGTTCCTGGAGTTTTTGGGGCAGTGCGACAGGGCCGAGTCCGAGCGGCTGCTGAGCGACGCGGTGCATGTGATCGGCCACGTCGCCGGCAGGCTGAACGAGGCGGAGTCGGCATACGCCGGCCTGTTCGACGCGCTGCTGACGCTGTCGCCGGTCAAGCCGGAGCCGCTTCAGGCGCCGCCTATCCGCGACATGGACGAAATGCTGGAAACCTTCGGCCCAGGCGCGGACGGCGTGGAGCCGCTGCTGCGCCCGGCGCCGCCGGCGATCGCCCCGGTCAATTTCTATCCACGCGGCGCAAGCGCCTGAAACCTTGCCCCCTCTTCGCTGAATGGGAGAGGGGCGGCGGGCGGCGCTGACGCCTCGCCATCGGGAGACAAACATGGACTATCTGCATAGATTCGTATTCGGCATCTATCCCTACATCGCGCTGGCCATTTTCCTGCTGGGCAGCCTGATCCGCTTCGAGCGCGAGCAGTACAGCTGGAAGAGCGAGTCATCGCAGCTGCTGTACCGCGGCCAGCTGCGCCTGGGCAATATTCTGTTCCACCTGGGCATCATCGGCCTGTTCTTCGGCCATCTGGCCGGCCTGTTGACGCCGCTGGCGGTGTGGGAGGCGCTGGGTGTGACGCACAGCTTCAAGCAGGTGTTCGCGATGAGCGCCGGCGGCCTGATGGGCGGCCTGTGCCTGATCGGCATCGTGCTGCTGCTGCACCGCCGCTTCCTATGCGACCGTCTGGCGGCCAACACCACCTGGCGCGACAAGCTGGTGCTGCTGTGGATACTGGCCACGCTGTTGCTGGGCCTGTCCACCATCTTCGTGTCGGCCCAACATCTGGACGGTCACGAAATGGTGCTGTTGATGAGCTGGGCGCAGCACATCGTCACTTTCCGCGGCGACGCGGCGGATTTCATCGTCTCGGCCTCGTCGGTGTTCAAGCTGCACCTGTTCATGGGCATGAGCCTGTTCGTGATCTTCCCCTTCACCCGGCTGGTGCACGTGTGGAGCGGCTTTGGCGCCGTGACCTACCTGGGACGCGCCTGGCAGCTGGTGCGCCCGCGGGGCTGAACCGCGGGGCTGAACGCTTGGGCATGAAAAACGCCGCGCATCCGGAGAAGGGCGCGGCGTTTTGTTTGGGGGGCGAGGGTGTAGCGCGGCTTGGCCTATTAGGCTATACCTAGGGTCATTTGGCACACGGTTGTATCTGGCTAAGTCCAGAGCCTTGGGTCGGGCTGAATAGAATGCAGCTCAACATTTGCCGAGCATGAATAGACATTACCTAACCCATAGGCATCATCAAATGTTTCGCGGTAAATATCAGGCTTCGCAAACTTAGCCGAACTTACGGTCCTACTTCACCTCGCTTCGCAGTTCAGCACATGCTTTCTCCAGGTAAGGTTCGGTAGAGTTGGGATCTATGAGACGCATCAGCTCGACAAGGTGAACAAGAAGCCTTTTGAGTCTCGTTTGGCGGAAGTCCTTACCGTTCGTTTGTAGTTCGAGAAAGAAGTTAAGAACGACCGGCGACCACCGTTGAACAGCGTTCGGGGTTGTTGTCTCCAACTGCTCACAGTACCGTCCATAGCCTATGACAGTGCGAGTAGCACCTCGTGTTTCAATCAGAGATTCACCGATGGCGCGAAGCTCCTCTCGAAAAATAAGCTTGTCCTTCCACTTGTCCCAATCGTTAGCGTTATTCAGTTGACCATCGGCCAGATCGCTGCGAATGCGACCCACGGCTCGCTCGAGCTCTGTCGCATGCGCGTTATTCCCCGAATGTAGGAAGGTTAATTCTTGACGATAGAGCTCCACCCAAGCCATGAACGCGCTCAGTCGGTAGGCCGTGCTGACCAGTTTGTAGCGTTTGAAATAAGGGTCATCGATATTGTTCGCCACTTGCGTCTCTGGGCGTGATGCGAGAACTCTTTCATTGAGATAGACGGTTGGAAAGTGGTCAATGACTTCGGCTGTTCGTGAGGCAAGCTCGCGCGCTGACAAGAGCAGAGGGTCTCGGAACTTCTGGTAAAGCTGCTCTAACGTTTGACGCTGCCTCCACCGCTCGAAGGAGCGGGTGAAGCAGTAGTCCTTGAGAACTACGCCAAATAGGGAACCAAGCGTCGAGACGATGGCACCCAAAATCGTAAAGCCCAACCATGTTTTCAGATCGAGACCGAGTAGCATGTATGACATGTCCCTTGGATCTAACGTGTGAGTTAAGCAGTACCGCTCTGCGGCGTCGGCCTGAATGAATTGTTAGAGGGTGTTGCCGGCATATGCCTCATACACTCTGGCGTGACTCTGGCCGCAAGCCTTGAGGATGGTGAGCGCATGCTGTATGAGATGCTCGCTGCGTTGTGGTTCAAACCAACGACCGTTGAATTTTCCGCCATGGAACAAGTTGTTTCTGACACGACAGATCAACAGCAAGATCAGTTCCGCCCTACTTTGATGGTTTGGTAGTGCCTCATCCCAGTCTAGCGCGCCATCCCTAATGATCTGCTTCTTAGGTGGATACTCTATGAAGTAAGTTGACCTCCTCCCGGCTAACCGAGCGGTCTAGTCTAGAGATTTCCGGCTTCTGACCTCCTCCCGGCTAACCGAGCGGTCTAGTCTAGAGATTTCCGGCTTCAAGGTGAGCAAGTCTGAACTCGCTCGGGGTCTGGTCGCCCAGCGAACTGTGCGGCCTGAATTCATTGTAATCCTGCCGCCAACGCTCGATCTTTTCACGTGCGTCATCCAGCGATAAAAACCAATGCACATTCAGGCACTCATCCCGCAGACTGCCGTTAAATGACTCGATAAAGGCATTATCCGTGGGTTTCCCTGGTCGTGAGAAGTCCAGCGTGACGCCTTGCTCATAGGCCCACTGGTCCAGCGCCAGGGAAATAAACTCGCTGCCGTTGTCGACCTGAATTCGTTGCGGTGTCCCGCGCAAGGCTTGCACATGCTGCATCGTAGCAACCACGTCTGCGGCTTTCAGCGCGAAATCCACCGTGATCGCCAAGCTCTCCCGACTAAAATTATCCACCACAGTTAAGGCCCGGATTTTCTGGCCGTTGAACAACTGATCGGCGACGAAATCCATGCTCCAGCAGGCATTCAAACTGGAGACCGCCGGCCGAGCTTGCCGGTGCGCGGCCGCCACTCGCCGCTTGGGCCGTTTGCGCCGGAGGTTCAAACCCTCCTCGCAGTAGATCCGGTAGGTCTTCTTGTGATTGATCTGCCAGCCCTCACGCCGCAGCAGGACGTGGATGCGGCGCGCGCCATAACGAATACGCGTGGCGGCGATCTCGTGGATTCGCTGCCGCTCCGCACGATCGTCTCGAGGGTGAGGGCGATAAAAATAGGTAGCTTGCCGCAGTTGAATGACCGCGGTGGCGCGACGGATGCTGACGCGGTAGGCGTCGATCAGGAAGTTCGCCAGCTCGCGTTTGCGAGCCGGCCTCACAGCTTTTTTTGGATGACTTCCTGCAGCATCTGCTTGTCCAGGCTCAGGTCGGCGACCATGCGCTTGAGGCGGGCGTTCTCTTCTTCCAGTTGTTTCAGGCGGCGCAATTCGCTGACGCCCAGGCCGCCGTATTTCTTCTTCCAGTTGTAGAAGGTGGCTTCGGAGACGCCCATCTTGCGGCAGACCTCGGCGACGGTGGTGCCGGATTCCGCCTGGCGCAAGGCGAAGGCAATCTGTTCTTCGGTGAACTTCGATTTTTTCATGACAAATCTCCTGCCCGGATGGGCTTAAATTTGCCAGAAATCTCTACTTTTCGCCGCTACGTTTTTGCGGGAGGAGGTCAAAGTGATAGCGTCAGAAAGAACTAATTCCTGTGGATTCTCAATTACATTTGCGACCTCAACGGCATATTTGGCCCAGCTAGCTTTGGCTGTATGTGAATTTTCACGGAGTCCGACTGCTTTGAGACAATACTCATAGCGCGCGAACTCTCGGAAGAACTCATAGGAGAGGGTTTCTAATTTTGTTGCTGCCATTTGGTTGAAGCTCCTTCTAATGTCTGAATGAAGCTGCGCAGCTATGCGGTGTCGGCTTAAATGAAATGTTAGAACTAACTCTCTGGCATGAATGCGTCGGCGCGGTCCAGGAAAATTGATTACCGTGGCTGCCAGAAAACTACCTCCAGTTGAGGAAGTTTATCTGAAAATTTATCATTGACATGGTTTGTAGGTGACGACAATTTTGTGTGTTTTTTCTTTTGCCGATATTTCGTGATGAATACGTTCAACAACAGCTTCTACATTTCCGTCAAGGAAAAGTGTTTCTCCGATAGAGGGTAGGCATTGGAGAGTGATGGATTGGAGGAGAGAGTCAGATCCATGAAAACGAAGAGTACAAGTAATCGACATAAGTGCCCCTTTCAGGAGGTCGTACATGAAAGCGCTAACTTGTAATTATCCACCCGGAATGTCGAGTGAAAACCACAAGATCATGGTGCATAAAAATATGCTTTTAGAATTTTAGCATTAAAATCAACGCCATGCTGATCGGGTCACTTCTGAGGAGGCCTACAGTTGGAAGAAGTACACCACTTGCTGGACAGGGGGCATTCCACGTTGCACTCATAGACACATAAACAGGCAGCCGAGTAGCGCGGGCTGACTGGTCTGTCAGTCCACTCCTATGTTCTATTCGCCGTGAATACGTCGCGATTGGCTCATTGGGACGACGGCTGTGTTTGTTTCTCTTTCTTGCGGCCATGCATGCGTCATTGCCTGGCGTAGGGGTCGGACGCGCCAGGGTAGCGAGCAACCCATGTAAGGGGTGCTAAAACCTTGTCCAGCCCATGCTCGACGGCATAGACCGCCGCCTGCACCCGGCTGCTCAGGACAGTAGGTTGGGCTAAGCTTGCGAAGCCCAACGCTTGCAGTGGATCATTTGGCGATGACGATGGATTGGGCGGTGTCTATTTATTTTCGGTAAATGTTGGGCTTGATTTTATTCACTCCAACCTGCAGCCCTGAAGTGCAGGGTTAACCGGATGACGATCAGCAGCATTAATGAGTGCATCAAATAACTGGAGGTTGTAGCGATCGGTCCGCAAGTGAGGCTGCGCCGGGTCTGTCGCTTGATGCGCATTAAAAACCACGCTGCCGGGTGATAAGGTTTCTAGCATTTGGTACCAGTGCCGTAGTGGCTTGCAGAGGCGGACATTGGTTTCGAAGTTGCCGCGTCGTCGCGTTATATCGTTTGCCCTCTGCAGCCTGACTTCCTCTTCGGATCGTTCAAGAAATAAAACCCGGTCGGCAAAGCCAAGCCGCTTCTGGACGATAAGCTCGCGGCTGCTCTCGACAGTCGCCATCCATGCTTCGCGTGAGCCTTCACCGATCTGCCACAAGCACCATGAATAGTGGATTTTCAACGGGTCGGTGTCAAAGCATACGATTTTGTGCCCCTGTTCTAGAGCCAAACCGAGCTGCCAACGCTCACTGTGACGCTCACTCCAGTACTGGCCCGCAGCAGTGACGCTGCTGTCCTCGGGGGGATTTCCGCTGATTTCATCGACGACCATGGGCCCATATCTTGATGCCCAGGTGGTTTTTCCGACGGCACTGATTCCTTCGACAACGATAAGCATAAAATTTCCGGCTAACTTGTAATTTAGCCGCCCAAAACGTCGAGTGAAAATCGGAAAATCTTGGCGCATAAAAAATATGCCGTCAAGATTGCTTTGTTGGGATCCGAATGATGACGGCCGGGCGTTTTTTGTGGGGCCTAAGGTTGGCGGAAACACGCCACTTGCCAGGCATGGCCATTCAACGCCGAACTCATGGACAGCGGGTAGCCAAGCAACGCGGCTTGGTGGGGCAGGCCATACCCGCAACTAGTTGTCGGGCTTACGTTGCGGCTTGTTGTTGCATTGTTCGCGGGCATGGCCCTTGGCCAGCTCTGCTGCGGTCGGCGCATGCGCCGGCATGGGAATGGGACGCGCCAGGGTAGCGAGCAACCCTGGCGAGGCGCGCTCAGACCTTATCCAGCCCATGCTCGACGGCATAAACCGCCGCTTGCACCCGGCTGCTCAGCGACAGCTTGCGCAGGATGTTCTGCACATGGACCTTGACCGTGCTCTCGGCCAGATCCAGCGCGCGGGCGATTTCCTTGTTGCTGGAGCCGCGGGCCAGCCAGCTCAGGGTTTCCCGCTCGCGCGGGGTCAGCGCGTCGGCCTCGCTGGCCTTGGCCGCCGGCTGGCGCAGGCGGGCCAGCAGCTTGGCGGTCATTTCCGGCGACAGCACGCTGTCGCCGTCCACCGCGCGGCGAATGCTGTCCAGCAGGAAATCGGCATTGATGTTTTTCAGCAGGTAGCCGCGGGCGCCGCCGCGCATGCATTCGGCCAGATCGTCGCCGTCCTCGGACACGGTCAGCATCAGCACCGCGGCGTCGGGACAGCCGCTCAGGATTTGCGCCAGCGCTTCGCGGCCGTTCATCACCGGCATGTCCAGGTCCAGCAGCACCACGTCGGGCCGCAGCAGCTCGGCCTGCTTGACGCCGTCCAGCCCGTCGGCGGCTTCGCCGACCACCAGAAAGTCGTCCTGGCGCTGCAGCAGCGCCTTCAGGCCGCTGCGGAACAGCGTGTGGTCGTCGATCAGTAAAATGCGTATGGCTTGTGTCATGCGCTGGTGCGCTCCTCTTTGGGCAGGGTCAGCTCCACCGTGGTGCCTTGTTTCGGCGCGGAGCTGATCTGAATCTGGCTGTGTATGCGGTTGGCCCGCTCTTGCATGATGGACACGCCGACGTGGCGCGCGGATTTCGCCGCCAGCTGGCCGGAATCGAAGCCGCGGCCGTTGTCGCGGATGCGCATGCTGAAGCTGGCGGTGTTGTCGATTTCCACTTCCACCTCGCTGGCCTCGGCGTGCTTGCGGATATTGGACAGCGCTTCCTGCAGGATGAAGAACACCTGCAGCTGCTGTTGCGGGTCCAGCGGCTTGCCTTCGCCGCGCATTTCCAGCGCCACCGGCACCCGGGTCTGCTGCTCGAAGCGCTGCAGCAGGGTGCGCACCGCTTCCGGGAATTCCTGGCGGCTGATGCGGGTGCGGAAGTTGAGCAGTAGTTCCCTGACGTCTTCGTAGCACTCCTGCACGCCGGCGCGGATGAACGCCAGGTTCTCGCGGGCCAGTTCCTCCTCGCGCGAATTCATCGCATCCTCCAGCATCTGCGTCTGCAGATTGAGGAAGGACAGCGACTGGGCGATGCTGTCGTGCAGGCCCTGGGCCATCAGGTTGCGCTCCTCGGAAACGGCGAACTGGCGCTCGCGCGCGCTCAGGCGCTGGTTTTCTATGGCGACGCCCAGATGCTGGCCCAGGGTTTCGATCAGCATTTGTTCCGGCATAGACAAAACGCGCTTCTGGCGGAAGTACAGCGTGAAAATGCCGACATCCTCGCGCTGGCTGCGGATGTGGAACACGGCGATGGAGGCGAAGCCGGCCCTGCCGCAGTGGCGGATGTCCTCGCCTTCCAGCTCGCCGATATGGCGCAGCACGGCGAACGGTTGCTGCGCGGCCTCGCCGCAGTGGCAGGCGTCGTCGGGGATGCATTCCTCGACCAGCACCATGTCCTCGGGCAGCCCCTGCTGGGCGATCTGATCCAGCTTGCCGCGCTCCGGGTCCACCAGCCTGGCGTTGGCCGCGTCGGCGCCGGTCAGCTGCATCAGCCGGCCGATGAAGCCGTGGCAGGTTTCGTCCAGCGCGCGCTGCTGGTGTAGGAAGGATGTCATGTCGTACAGCGTTTTCAGCCGCAAGTTTTGCTCTTCCACCTCGCGGGTTTTCTGCTGGACCTTGCTTTCCAGGTTCTGGTACAGGTCTTGCGCCCGCTCGGCCATCTGGTTGAAGCCTTCGGCCAGCATGCCGAATTCGTCCTGCCGGTCTACCTTGACCCGCGTGTCCAGTTCGCCCTCGCGCAGGCGGCGCATCGCGTCGCTGAGCGCGCGGACCGGGTTGATCACCATCAGGAACAGCATATAGGCCATGGTCACCGCGCCGGCCAGCGCCATCGCGATCAGCACCATCTGGAACATGCGCAGCAGATTGGTGTGGTTTTCGTTGTCGCGCTCCAGCAGGCTGACCAGGCTGTCTATCTCGGCGACGAAGGCGTGCAGCTGCTGGGTGGTGGGCTGGCTGCCGGCGGCCAGCAGCCGCGGGCGGATGTCGCTGCGCCAGCGTTGCTCCAGGCGTTGTTCCTGGGTGCGGATGTCGCGGTTGTCGGGCAGGAACAGCGGCCGGGCCGGATCGCCGTGCTTCAGCCGGGCCAGCGTCTGGTCGAAGCCGTCTATCTCGTCGCGCAGCAGGCGGTCGGGGGCCTGGGTGGACAGCAGGTAGGCGGCGCGGAAAGTGCGCATGCGCAGGCTGCCCACGTCGTTGATCGCGGCGGCGCCGCCTTCCAGCCGCCAGGATAGGGCCAGCGTGTAGCCTATCGAGACCAGCGCGATGGAGAGCGCCAGCAGCGACAGCACCAGCAATTTGCTGGCCAAGGTCTGGAAGCGGGGGGGCGCGAGGCGGATGTCGGGCATGGGCGTGATTCTGCTTTTGGCGGATGGCGAACTGCAGCGGCGGGCTGCACAATAGGCAGTCGCGGTTATGGTTTAAATATTGATTGTTTTAACATAGCTTTTATCGGTGTTCGAGACAATCCGCCAAAAGGAGAATGCATGCAAGCGGTACTGGGCATATGCGGCTATTCGGGCAGCGGCAAGACCACTTTGCTGGAGGCCTTGCTGCCTTTGTTGACGCGGCGCGGGCTGAGGGTGTCGGTGATCAAGCACAGCCACCACGACGTGCAGCTGGATTCGCCCGGCAAGGACAGTTTTCGCCATCGCCAGGCCGGCGCCTGCGAGGTGATGATCGTGTCGCCGTACCGGGTGGGCGTGTTCGCCGAGACCGCGCGCGAGCTGACGCTGGAGGAGCAGCTGGCGCGTCTGTCGCCGTGCGATCTGGTGCTGTTGGAGGGGCAGAAGAGTCTGGCGGTGCCCAAGCTGGAGGTGTACCGGCCGGCGCTCGGCAAGCCGGCGCGCTATCTGGATGACCGGGATGTGATCGCGGTGGCCAGCGACGCGCCGCTGTCGGCCGCCATTTCGGTGCTGGATCTGAACGACGCGGACGGGGTGGCGCATTTCATTGCCGCCTGGCTGGCGGATAGGCGGTGATTCAGCCGCCGGTCTGCGACATGAAGCGCATCACCTTGGCCGGCGCTTCGCGGAAGTCGTGCTTTTCCGGCTTCAGCTCGATGGCGGCGCGGATGGCGGCTTCCAGCTCGGCGTCGCTGCAGCCGGCCCGCAGCAGCGGCCGCAACTCGAAGCGCTGCTCCTGGCCCAGACATAGATAGAGCGTGCCGTCGACAGACATCCGCAAGCGGTTGCAGCTGGCGCAGAAGTGCTGGCTGATCGGCGTGATCAGGCCCAATGTGAAGCGGCCGTCGCTCGATCCCCAATAGCGGGCGGGACCGCCGCCCAGGCTGACGCTGAGCTCGGACAGGCTGAAGCGGCGGCTCAGCCGCTCCAGTATCGGCGCCAGCTCGCTGCCGCGGGTGTCCCGGCCGCTGTCGCCCATCGGCATCGCCTCGATCAGGCGCAGGATGAAGCCGTGCTCGATGCAGAATTCCGCCATCGCTTCGATATCGCCGTCGTTGACGCCGGCGATCGGCACCATATTGATCTTGATTCTCTCGAAGCCCGCCGCCTTGGCGGCGGATAGGCCGGCCAGGGCCTTGGGCAGGCTGTCGCTGCCGGTCAGCTGCGCCACGCAGTCGCGGCGCAACGAATCCAGGCTGACATTGAGCCGGCTCACGCCGGCGCGGCGGAGGCCCTCGGCATGGCGTTCCAACTGGGTGGCGTTGGTGGACAGCGAGAGATCGGAGAGCCCGGGCAGGGCGGATAGCCTGCCGGCCAGCAAGGGCAGATCGCGGCGCAGCAGCGGCTCGCCGCCGGTCAGACGGATGCGGCGCGTGCCCAGGCGGACGAAGGCGGCGGCGACGCGTTCTATCTCGTCGAAACGGAGCCAGTGCGCGGGCTCTTCGAAGCCTTTGAAACCCTTGGGCAGGCAATAGCTGCAGCGCAGGTCGCAGCGGTCGGTGACGGAAAGCCGCAGATAATCGATGGCGCGGCCGAAGCGGTCGGACAACATGGTGCATCCTTAGGGGACTGCCGATATGGTGGAAATTGTATGCGGGAAAGCGCCGCGAGGCAGTTGCCTAGAGGTGGGAGGCGGTCTAGCTATTTAGTCGTAGGGGGCGTGTGTTGGCTTGATTTGGCTCTGGCGAACGTAGTTTGCGCGATTTTGTTCTTTCTTGAACTTTTCTTCCGGCCATGATTTTTTAATATGTAAAAGATTTCATTATTTGATTATTTATTGAAATAATACGTCTTTGAATTATTGTAAAATGGCACAAATTATTTACATTCGTCGCCATGCCCGCCATTCATTCCCAACGCAACGCTTACATCCTGCTGGTGCTGACCATGCTGATGTGGTCCACCAACTTCGTCATCGCCCGCGCGCTGCACACGCAGCTGGGGCCGTTCACGCTGGCTTTCGCCCGCTGGGGCATCGCCCTGGCCTGCGTGTTGCCGTTCGCCCTGCCCAGGCTGGGCCGCAACTGGAGCAAGCTGCGCGCGCAATGGCCGTTGCTGCTTGTCCTGGGCCTGTTCGGCATCGGCCTGACCAATACCTTCGTCTACTGGGCGGTGCAGACCACCACCGCCACTAACGCGGTGATCCTCAACAGCGCGACGCCGGTGATGGTGCTGCTGCTGGGCTCGCTGTATTTCCGCCAGCGCTTGAGCAGCCGGCAGTGGATGGGCATGACGCTGGCGCTGTGCGGCGCGCTGCTGATCGTGCTGAAGGGCAATCTGCTGGAGATCGGCGGCTTTCATTTCAGCGGCGGCGACCTGTTCGTGCTGGCCGGCGGCCTGAGCTGGGCCATCTACACGCTGGGCCTGCGCAAGCTGAAGCCGGGCATCGATCCCATGGTGCAGATGGCCGCGCTGCTGCTGGTGGGCGAGGCGGTGCTGCTGCCCTTGTTCCTGGGTGAGCTGTCGTCGCGCGGCCTGCCGACGCTGGACGCCGGCGCAGCAGCCAGTTTGCTGTATCTGGGCGCGCTGCCTTCCGTGGTGGCTTATCTGCTGTACAACCGCGCCATCGCGATGGTGGGCACCGCCAAGGCGGCCGCTTTCCTGTACCTGATGCCGGCTTTCGGCGCGATGCAATCGATTGCGCTGCTGGGCGAAGAGCTGCATTGGTATCACGCCGCCGGCCTGGCGGCGATTTTCGGCGGCATCGCGCTCAGCTCCCTGAGCCGCGGAGCCGCGCGGGAGCTTGCCGGCGCGGCGCTGAGGGCGAAGGAGTCCTGATCCGGCAGCCTGGCCAAAATGAAAAAGGCGGCGCTTTTCAGCGCCGCCTTTTTCATGGCCGAATAGCCGGTCGGGCTAGGTCAGGTACAGCAGCAGCGGCATCACGCGCACCGTCAGCCAGGCCAGCGCGACCGGCAGGATCAGGCACAGCCCGCCCCAGAAGACCCAGGACGTCTCGCAGTCGGCGCGTCGGCGCATTTCCATCAATTGCAGGCGGTAGGCGAGATAGCTGATGACGGCGACCAGCGGCGACACCAGCACATAGGCGGCCATCGGCCGCCACTCCAGCCACGGCGACAGCGCCAGCACGCCGAGGTGCAGCGCCAGCTGGCTGGCGCACAGCGCGGCCAGCCGCAGGTCGCGGCCTGGGAAGCGCATCGCGCGCCGGTTCACTCGCATGTGGACCGCCGCCCACATCGCGGCGGCGATGCCCAGCCAGGCGTAGGGGTAGAACAGCGGCAATACCAGAGGTTCGATCGACACAGGCTCCGGATGGTGGTCCAGCAGTGCCGCCAGTATCAGGTAGGCGGCCATGAAACAGGCGACGGCGGTGCCGTCGCGGCTGCGGACCAGCCGCCAGGCCATGTGCAGCGAAAACAGGATGAGGACGAGCAGCAGCAGGATTCCGACAGGCGTTGCCGTCATGCAGCCTCCAGCGCCGACAGCAGCGCGGCGGATAGCAGCTCGCCGATCTGGGCCAGGTACTGGGTGTGCATGTCGAAGGTGAAACGCTGGGAATCGTCGCTGGCCAGCACCAGGATGCCGAAGGGCTGGCCGCCGGCGTCCTTCAGCGCCACCTGGGCGAAAGACTGCAGCACCGGCGTGGCGGGGAACCAGCTCAGCACCTCGTCGTTGACGTAGGGGCCGCAATACGGCGCGACCAGATTGCGGGCCAGGCCCTGCACTTCGCTGCGGGCGTTGTAATGCTCGGCGTCCTTCTCCGCGGCGGGGTGCCACAGTTTCAACGCGGCGCGGTCCAGCTGGAATTCCTGGCGCAGGCTGCCTTTCAGCTCGGCGATCAGCTCGCCGGGGCCGCGCGCGGCCAGCAGGGCCAGCGTCAGGCGGTGCAGCCTGGCCAGCAGGCGGTCGTTGTCCTGGCCGCGCTCGATCAGCTGCTGCAGCTGAGCCTCCAGCTGGCGGTTCTGGTCCTTCAGCTCCAGCATCTGGCGCTCGACGAAGGAGATCACGCGCTCGCCGTTCTGCGGCGCGGCCTGCAGGTTGTAGCGCGCGGCGTGCTGCTGCAGGAAGTCGGGATGCTCGTCGAGAAACGCCAGGACTTGTTCGCTGTGCATCTGCCTTGTCCTTTCCTTAATCGGGATGCGGAAATGGGTTGGTGTGGCTGCGGGGGTTAAAGTTCGATTTCGCCCTGGAAAACGGTGACGGCCGGGCCGGTCATGATCACCGGGCTGCTTTCGCCGGCCCACTCGATCACGATGTCGCCGCCGCGCGCGTGCACGGTGACGCGGGCGTCCAGCAGGCCCCAGCGGATGCCGCAGGCCACCGCCGCGCAGGCACCGGTGCCGCAGGCCAGCGTTTCGCCGGCGCCGCGCTCGTAGACGCGCAGGCGGATTTCGCCGCGGTTGACGATCTGCATGAAGCCGGCGTTCACCCGTTGCGGGAAGGCGGGATGGCTCTCGATGCGCGGGCCGATCTCGGCCACCGGCGCGGCGTCCACGTCATCCACCAATTGCACCGCGTGCGGATTGCCCATCGACGCGATGCCGATCTCGTAGGCACCGCCGGCCAGCGGCAAGGCGTAGGTCAAGGCTTCGGCGTCGGCCAGGAAGGGAAGGTCGGCGGGCGAGAAGCGCGGCACGCCCATGTCGACGCGGGCCAGGCCGTCGCCCAGGTACTCCGGGGATATCACGCCGCGCGCGGTTTCCACTTCGATCCGGCTCTTGCCGGTCAGCCCCTGGTCGCGGACGAACTTGGCGAAACAGCGCGCGCCGTTGCCGCATTGCTCGACCTCGCCGCCGTCGTTGTTGAAGATGCGGTAGCGGAAGTCGTGGCCCGCTTCTCGCGCCGGCTCCACCAGCAGCAGCTGATCGAAGCCGATGCCCAACTGGCGGTTGCCGAGCAGGCGGATCTGCTCCGGGGCGAGGGACACGGTTTGGCGCACGCCGTCGATGACCATGAAGTCGTTGCCGAGGCCGTGCATCTTGCTGAATTTCAGTTTCATCGGTGTCGCGTGGCGATGCATTGTGGATGGGCCAGCTTAGCACAGCCGGGCGCGAGATACATCGGTCCGGCCGCGCGGCTGGCCTCCTTCCTGACGTTGCGTTACGCCGGCTTGTCGCGGCCTGCGTCGGCGCGCCCAAGCCCGGGGCTTTGCCAGCGGCTCAGCCGCCCGCCAGCTGCCGTTGCGCCAGCGCCGCCAACTCGGCCAATTTGCCGCGCGGCATGCCGGCCGACAAGGCGTAGCCGCGGCCGCGTTCCCACCAGTAATAGACGTTGACTGGCCCCTGGCTGGCGAAATGGAAGCCTTGCTCCGCTTGCGGCCGGGCGCCGTTGGCCACATAGAGCGTCACCCGTTGCCCGGAGGCGTCGTGGTACATCAGCTGGGCCACCGGGCCTTGTTCGCCGGGCAGCAGGCGCCCGCCTATCAGCTCATAGCCGGCCTCGGCCAGCCGCGGGGGCGTGATCGGGCTGCGCATGCGGCGCGAAAGCCAGGCGACCATCTGCGTCTCCTGGTCCGCGCCGATCTCGACCGGGCGCTGGATGTCGGGACTGTAGACCACATGCGCCATCGCGGCCTGGCGCGGCAGGCTATCCATCGCCAGGCTTGCGGCTGGCGCGGCGGGTTCGGTCTGATAGGCTTGCCGTCCGTACCAGCCGCCGCCCAGGCCCAGCGCGAACACCAGCCCGGCGGCCATGGCCTGGCTCAGCCACGGCGGAGTGAAGCGCCTGGCGGGCGGCCTGGCCGCGGCCAGCAGCCGGCTGGGCATGGGCTCACGCTCAGGCAGCGCCCACAGCTCGCGCAGCGCGTCGTCCTGGCCGCGCCATTGATCCAGCCGCTGGGCGGCGTCGGGATGCTTCTCCAGCCAGGCTTCCAGTTCCGCCGCCTGTCGCGGAGGCAATTCGCCGTCGAGATAGGCTTGCAGCGTTTCCTCGTTCGGTTCGGTCATGGCTCTGCGCCTCCATATTCAACCATCAATTGCCGCAGTCGCTCCCGTCCCCGGTGCAGGCGCGACATCACGGTGCCCACCGCCAGTCCCAGCGTTTTGGCCGCATCCTGGTAGCGCATCTCTTCCACCACCACCAGGAGCAGGACCTCTCTTTGCTCCTCGGGCAGCCGCGAGATGGCGCGGTCGAGGTCGCGCAGCCGGAGCTCCCGCTCATGGGCGGGCGGGACGGCCAGTTGCGTCCACTCTTCGCCGGACAGCTCGCAAGGCGGGCGGTTTCGCCGGACGTGGTCCACGTGCCGGTTGTGCATGATGCCGAACAGCCAGGGGCGGATGTCCGAGCCTGGCCGCCATTGCCGCCAGTTGCGCCAGGCCGATTCCAGCGTGTCCTGGACCAGATCGTCGGCGTGCGCCGCGTTCCGCTCCAGCACGCGGGCATAGCGGCGCAGCCGGGCGAGGTTGTCCAGCAGCAGTCGATGAAACTGCCGCTCCGGTTCTAATTCGCCGATGGCTTGAGCTCCCTGGTGATACGGCGCGTCGCCAAGTCGAGCTCCGCTACGCTCAAGTCCTCGTTCAGCACCCAGGCCTTGCGGCTGTCCTTGCTGAAGGAGATGGCTTGGCGCGGGCCGGACAAGCCGCCGATCTGCGCGGCCGGCCGGAATGCCGGCAAGGCGACCTCGGTGAGCGAATCGCTCTTCAAATTGCCAGAGTACAGGACTTTCCCGTCGGGGCGCAGCGCGGCGCCGTAGGGCTCGCGGCCCACGGCGACGGTGGCTGTGATCTTGCCGGACCGGGTATCCACCCTGGCCAGGGTGTCGTCGCCGCTGTTGGCCGCGTACAGCGTGCCGCCGTCGGCGGACACCGAAATCGCGCGTATCTTGTTGAAGCCGCCGATTTCCCGGAGCACGGACAGGGACGAGGTATCCACCACGCTCAGCTTGTCGCTGCGGAAGTTGGTGACGTAGAGGTCGGCGCCGTCCGGCGACAGCTTGACGCCCTGGCGCGGGCCGGAAAAACCGGTGATCACCTTGCTGACCCGCCAGGCGTTCAAGTCCACCACGCTGACGGTATTGGATGCCTGATTGTTGACATAGAGGCGGGCGCCCTGGCGGTCGATGGCGCTGCCGAAGGCGCCGGGACCCAGAGCCAGGCTGGCCTCCAGCGTCAATGTGCCGGCATTCCATCGCTCCAGCAGGCCTTTGCTGCTGTCGGTGACATAGAAGCGGCGGCCATCCGGCGCGAACACGATGTTGCGGGGGGTGATGAAGCCGGACAGCGCGGCTTTGAGCCGTCCTTGCGCCAGGTCGTATACCTTCAGCTCGGCCGTCTGGCTATTGCCGGCTATCGCCAGGCTTTCATCGGGGCTGACCGCCAGCGTGTTGTTGCGGATGTCCGGATCGAAAGCCTGGGCGGCGGCGGAGATTTGCGCAAGCGCCCACAGCGCGGAGGCGGCCAAAAGGAAGGCGGTTTTTCGCATGCTGGTTTTCCTGGTTTGTTCAGAGGGGGTCAGGGCCGGGCCACTTGCCAGAGTTGCTTGAAGTTGTCGCCTTTGCGTTCGCCGGGCGCTTGGTCCTGAGAGAAACGGTAGAGCGGCTTGCCGCGCCACGACCATTGCCGCGAGCCGTCGTCGCGGTCAATCAGGCCCAGTTCGCCTTCGGGCTGGTCGTCCGCTTTGGCGGCCAGTGGCGGCCATAATGCCGCGCAGGGGCCATTGCAGGCGCTGCGGCCGTTTCCGGCCTGATCTTTCGCGAAAACATAGAGCGTCATGCCGGCGGGGTCGGTCAGCGCGCCTTCGCGGGTTGATATCGGGGACGGCGCGGCCTGGATCTGCGCGGCGGCGAGCGCGGCGAGCATGCCGCCTAGCAACAGGGTGCGTTTCATCGATGGCTCCTGGTCGTGTGGTAGGAAAGCGGGACGCTTGGTCCGCGCTTGCAAGGGGTATACGCAGGGATGCCGCCGATTATTCCCGGCAAGGAGAAATTTTTTTGATGGGGAGAGCTGGAGGGATGGCGGGGCCGCCGGGAGGCGGCCCGGAAATCAGGCGCGCAGCACGGTGCGCGCGCCCTGGTAGCGCGGCGCGAAGTAGACGTTGTCCAGCCGCGCGACGCGTATGGTGCTGTTGGTGCGCGGGGCGTGGACGAACTTGCCGTCGCCGATGAAGATGCCCATGTGTGAGAACGGCCGGTTCATGGTGTTGAAGAACACCAGGTCGCCGACCTGCATTTGGCTGTCGGATATCGGCCGCGCGATGCCGGCGATTTGCGCGGCGTTGTGCGGCAGGCGGATGCCGACGGCGTTCTGGTAGATGTAGCTGACCATGCCGCTGCAATCGAGCCCCGCTTCCGGATTGCTGCCGCCGAACTGATAGCCGCCGTCCAGCAGGCCTATCGTGTACAGCAGAATCTCGCGGCCGTTGCCGTCGGCGGTGATGTTGGACAGCGAGGTGTCGCCGCCCGGCTTGCCCGGGCGCGGGCGCTGCTGGCTGGTCTTCACCGGCGTGGTGCCGCAGGCGGCGAGCAGGGCCGCCAGGCCTGCCAGCGCAGCGCCTTGAAGCAGGCGGCGGCGGCCGGCGCCGCCGTCATTCAGCTGGGTGTCTTCCATTGTCGCGTGGACTCCTGTCTTTCCATGCCGCGGAGGGGCTGTCCCCCTCGCATCGCGCGCCGCGGCGATTCGTCTGGCTCCCGCGCTTTGCGCGGGAAGGCTGCTTTGGGGGCAGTATAGCGCGAGCAGGGACGCCGGCCCCGGCTCCACTGTAAATGCGGGAGCGGATCGGGCTATGGCGGGCGGATGGACGATGCGGGGTGAATGGCGCTCGGGTGGGCCGCGCCGGCATGCGGACGCCCGTGATTTTCCATGGATATCGCGCCTGCCCGGCTAAAATGGAAGCTCGATTCGACATCTTTCCGAGGGGGATGCGCCGTGAATATTGTAACGGTCTCCACAATCGTTTTGAGGATCGCGTCGCTGATGCGCCGCGCGTTGCCGCGGGCATTGGCGATCCTCATCGGGCTGGTCCCGCTTCATGCCCTGTCCGCTGAAATCGCCTACATCACCGCCAAGGCGGATCTGCCGTTCTGGAACACGGTCGGCAAGGGCGTGAAGGCGGTGGCGGAGGAGAATGGCTACGCGTTTTCGGAGCTGGACAGCAAGCTCAACGCGGAAATGCAGCTGAACAATGTCCGCCAGGCGATCGATCGCCATGTCGCGGGGATCGTGATTTCTCCGACCAACAGCAAATCGGCCGAGGAGGCGCTCACCCTGGCCCGGCGGGCCGGCATTCCGGTCGCCATCGCCGATATCGGCGCCAGCGGCGGCGATTACGTCAGCTTCGTCAAATCGGACAACTACCGCGGCGCATACGATGTGGGGGCGGAGTTGGCTAAGGCGCTTAAGGCGCGAAACTGGAGCGGCGGCGCTTACGGCATGGTCACCATCGAATTGTCCAGGAAGAACGGCCAGGACCGCACCAATGGATTCCGCGACGCGATGAAGGACGCCGGCTTTCCGCGGGAGATCGTGCTCAGGCAGATGAAGGATTACTCCGCCGAGGAGACTTACCGCTACGTTAAGGAAATGCTGGCCGCGCATCCGATGGCGCGGGGTTTCTTCATCGAAACCGATCAGCCGGTGGACGGGGCGATGCGGGCGATACGGGAGGCGGGCAAGGAAAAACAGGTGCTGCTGGTCTCCTTCGACGCGATGCCGGACGTGGTCCGCCTGCTCAAGAGCGATGCCTTGGTCGCCGTCGGCATGCAGCAACCTTATCTGATGGGCAGCTCCGCCGCCGGCGCGCTGGTTTCGCATTTGCATGGCCGCCCGCCGGCCAAGGAAATCCTGGTGCCCATCCTGGTGGCCACTCGCCGCAATGTCGACCAACTGATGCCGGTCGCCTCGAAAACGGTGTTCGGCAAACCGCTGAAGTGACCGGCCTCACGGCATCATTCGGGTCATTTCATTGTTGCGGATCAGATCGCGGATGGTGGCGTTGAACGACTGCTGCAGCGCGCGGCCGTCTTTCGACGCGCGGCTGAGCTCGAAGTGCAGGCCGGTGGGCGTGTCGCCGGGCAGGTCGGCGCGGCGGAGCGCCGGCCCGTTGAACAGGTCGCGCAGCGTCGCATCGCGTTCCGACAGGCTGTCCACCACTTCGCGTATTTCGATGAAGACGTCGCAGCGGCCTTCGGTGACCTTGGCGATCGCGCTGCGCTCGTTTTTCGAGCCTATGTCCTGGCGCGAGGGGTCGATGCCGAACGCGTCCAGGCGGTTGCCGAACAGGCCGCACACGGTATAGCGCTTGAGATCGGACAGCGCGCGCAGCGGCGCGCCCTTCGGGTGCTTTCTGGCGGAATAGAAATACAGGTGATGGACTTCGGCGTAGGCGTCGGTGGCCAGGAAGCGTTTCTCGTCTAGCTCGCGGGAGGGAACGTCGATGGCGATGTCGATCTGGCCGTGGGCGACCATTTCGCGGCAACGCTTCCACGGCAATCTTTCGATGACCGCCGGCTCGCGCCCGGTGCGCCTCAGCGCGCGCTGCAGCACGTTGATGGCGAGCCCGGTGTCCTGGGCGCCGCCGGCGAAGCCGGACGAGGAGGTGAATACATAGGGCGGGAAGTCCACGTCGGAAGCGCAGGCGAGCGGCGCGCCCTGGGCGGCGCCGGCAAGCATCGCCAGCGCGGCCGCGAGCCGCCAGCCTTGCCCATGCCGCGGTTTTCGGCTCTCGAGTGGCGCCACATGTCCTCCGCCCCGTGTCTGGTTGGGTCCTGGCGACGCAGGCCGCAGCGCGGCTTGGAGAGGCTGGATGGAGTCCGGGCGTCGCCTCTGCTCCTTCCGGTGTAGCCCATTCGCGGCCGGGCGGCAAAGCGCCGCCCGGCGCAGCGGAGCGGAGACTCAGCGGCCGCGTTGCTCCAGGTCTTCCCAGCGGGCCAGCTTTTCCAGCAGCAGCTCGTCGATTTCCTCAATGCGCTGTTGCCAGGCGATGGCCTCCTTGGGCGTGTCGCGGTAGCAGTTGGGATCAAGCAGGCGCTGGTTCAGCTCGGCCTGCTCCGTCTCCAGCGCGCCGATCTGGTCCGGCAACGCCGCCAGCTCGCGGGTTTCGTTGTAGGACAGCTTGTTGCGCGCGGCCTTGGGCTTGTCCTGGCGCGCGGGCGCGGCGGTCTGAGCGCTTTCCTTGGCCTTTTCGGCGGTAGTGAGCTCGGCCATGCGTTTCTTGGCGTCCAGCCAGTCCTGGTAGCCGCCCGGATACTCTTCCAGCCGGCCTTCGCCCTCGAAGGCGATCACCTGGGTGACCACGTTGTCGAGGAAGGCGCGGTCGTGGCTGACCAGAAACACGGTGCCCGAATACTGGGCGATCACGTCTTCCAGCAATTCCAGCGTGTCGATGTCGAGGTCGTTGGTCGGCTCGTCCAGCACCAGCACATTGGCCGGGCGGGTGAACAAGCGGGCCAGCAGCAGGCGGTTGCGTTCGCCGCCGGACAGCGAGCGCACCGGGCTCCTGGCGCGCTGCGGCGAGAACAGGAAGTCTTCCAGATAGCTCATCACGTGTTTCTTCACGCCGCCGATTTCGACGAAGTCGTTGCCTTGGCTGATCACGTCGGCCACGCTCATTTCCTCGTCCAGCTGCTCGCGGAACTGGTCGAAGTAGGCGATTTCCAGCTTGGTGCCTTGCTTGACCGAGCCGGAGTCGGGTTCGAGCTCGCCCAGGATCAGTTTGAGCAGCGTGGTTTTGCCGGCGCCGTTGGGCCCGATCAGGCCGATCTTGTCGCCGCGCAGGATGCGGCTGGTGAAGCCGCGGATCAGCTGCTTGCCGCCGAAGCCCTTGCCGACGTGTTCCAGCTCGGCCACCAGCTTGCCGGAGCGCTCGCCGGCGTCCAATTGGAAGTTCACCTTGCCGACGCGCTCGCGGCGGGCGGACCGCTCGCGGCGGATGGCCTCCAGCCGGCGCACGCGGCCTTCGTTGCGGGTGCGGCGCGCCTCGATGCCCTTGCGGATCCACACTTCTTCCTGAGCGTGGAATTTATCGAACACGCGATTCTGCTCTTCTTCGATGGCCAGCTCTTCCGCCTTGCGGGTCTGGTAGGCGGAGAAGCTGCCCGGGTAGCTGCGCAGGATGCCGCGGTCGAGTTCGATGATGCGGGTGGCGACGTTGTCGAGGAAGCGGCGGTCATGGGTGATCAGCAGCACGCTGCCCGAGAAGCCTTTGATCAGGCTTTCCAGCCATTCGATGGCGGAAACGTCCAGGTGGTTGGTCGGCTCGTCCAGCAGCAGCACGTCCGGCTTGGACGCAAGCGCGCGCGCCAGCGCCACACGTTTTTTCCAGCCGCCGGACAGCGCCGAGATGCGGGCGTCGGCGTCCAGGTCCAGGTGGCTCAGCGTGGACGAGATCAGCGCGTCGAATTGCCAGCCGCCGCGGGCTTCGAGCTCGTGCTGGATGGTTTCCATCCGCGCCAGCGCCTGCTCGTGGTCGGCGTCGGCCTGCGTCAGCTGCTGGGTGACCTTGTGATAGTCGGTCAGCAGCGCCTTCAATTCGCCCAGGCCCTCGGCCACCGCCTCGAAGACAGTGTGCTCGGGGTTGAATTCCGGTTCCTGCGGCACGTAGGCGACCTTGACGTCGCCCTTGGTGTTGATGCGGCCGTCGTCCAGCTGCACCGCGCCGGCGATGCCTTTCAGCAGCGACGACTTGCCCGCGCCGTTGCGGCCGATCAGGCCGACCGCCTCGCCCGGTTCCAGGGCGAAGTCTACGTTGTCCAGCAGCGCGTGGTGTCCGAAGGCGAGGCACGCCTTCTCGACGGTAATCAGGGCCATGTTCTGTGTGTCTTGCTAGATGGGAAAATACCGGCCAGTTTAACACGATGGCCCTGCCGGCGGACGGGTCGCCTGGCGGCTTCGGGGCTGATACAATGCGCGCCGAATCAACATTTGTCCGAAAGGTCCCGCCATGTATTTCGTCGACCGCGCCGTTGCCGTGATCAAACCGAAGCAACCGTTCCTGGATTGGCTGAACCAGCTGCCGGACACCGACATGATCGACCTGTCGCTGGACAGCCTGCGCAGCGACTGCACCGCCATCCTGCTGCCGGAGTTCATCGAGCCGGAAGAGGGCGTCGCCCATATCGACGAGATCAGCGAACAGCTGTTCAAGATGGAACTCGCGTCCTGGGACGAGGACGAAGCCCTGTGGCCCAAGGATTTGTCGCTGAAGGCGTTCTGGGAGTGGTTCGACGTGGAAATCCACTCCACGGTGATGGACAGCGTCGACGACGACATCACCAACAGCCCGGCCAGCGAGCTGTAAAACCCATGCGCGAACGGCCGCCGCTGCAACCCTTCTCGGTGCCGCTGCGGCCGTCGCGGTGGTGGCTGGCCTTGGTGTCGGCCGCTTTCGCCGGCTACGCGGCCGTCGTGGCCTGGCACCTGCCGGCGGCTTATCTGATCAGCGTGCCGGCCGCCGCCTGGCTGGCGCGGCGCGCGCTGCGCGCCGACGGATGGCTGCGGGGCGACGCGCCGGAGCGGCTGGAAATCGACCCGCGCGGCCGCTTGTTCCTGTGCCGCGGAGACGAGCGGCGCGAGGCGGAGGTGCAGGATGATTGCTTCGTCACGCCGCTGCTGACGGTGCTGAGCGCCAGGCAGGACGGCAGGCGCCGCAGCGTGATGCTGTGGCCGGATTCGGCCGGCGCCGAAGCGCGCCGCCTGCTCAGAGTTTACCTGCTGTGGTTCCATCTGCCGCAGCCTGAAGAAGAGACGGAAACCCACCGATGACGATGAAAAAGACGCTGGACGACTGGCTGAGCTGGCAGGAAAGCCTGCACACGGCGGCGATAGACATGGGCCTGGCCCGCGTGTCCCGGGTGCGCGACGCGATGGGCCTCAAGCCCGCCTGTCCGGTGATCATGGTGGCCGGCACCAACGGCAAGGGCTCCACCTGCGCGATGCTGTCCAGCATGTTCCGCGCCGCCGGCTTCAAGGTCGGCGCGTATACCTCGCCGCACATCCTGCGTTACAACGAGCGCATCGCCATCGATCTGAAGCCGGCCAGCGACGAGCGCATCATCGCCAGCTTCGAGGCGATAGACGCCGCGCGCGGCGACACCACGCTGACCTATTTCGAATTCGGCACCCTGGCCGCGGTGCACAGCTTCGTCGCCGAAAAGGTGGACGTGATCATCCTGGAAGTGGGGCTGGGCGGCAGGCTGGACGCGGTCAACATCTTCGAGCCGGACGTCTCCGTCGTCGTCAGCGTGGACCTGGACCATCAGGCCATCCTGGGCGACAACCGCGAGGACATCGGCTTCGAAAAGGCCGGCATCTATCGCGCCGGCAAGCCGGCGATCTGCGTAGACCCCGAGCCGCCCAAGCGGCTGCTGGACCACGCGGCAGCCATCGGCGCGGATCTGAAGCTGTACGGCCGCGACTTCGGCTACACCCGGATGGACAACCAGTGGTCGTTCCGCTGCGGCGACCATGCCCGCCACGCGCTGCCCATCCCGGCGCTGCGCGGCGCTTACCAGATGGTCAACGCCTGCGGCGCCCTGGCCGTGCTGGAGGCGATCCGCGACAAGCTGCCGGTTGGCATAGGCGCGATCAAGCAGGGTCTGGTGGAGGTGGAGTGGCCGGGCCGCTTCCAGGTGCTGCCGGGCCGCCCGGCGGTGGTGCTGGATGTCGGACACAACCCGCATGCGGTAAAGGCGATGGTGGCCGCGCTCAAGCAGCTGCCGTACGCGGAGAACCGCTACGCGGTGTTCTCGATGCTGGCGGACAAGGACATGGCGGCGGTGGTTGAGCTGGCGAAGGGCGAATTCGACCACTGGCTGGCCGCCGGGCTGGAGATGCCGCGCGGACAGAGCGGCGAAGCCATCGCCGCGGCGCTGAAAAATGCCGGCGTCGCGTCGGTGTCGGCTTTCGATACAGTCGCCCAAGCGTGGTCGGCAGCCTTATCGCGGGCCGGCGACAATGATAGAATCGTCGTTTTCGGATCATTCCACACCGTAGCGGAAGTGGAAGCGGCCCGGCAACACCCGGTTTGAGGAATGCATGGCACTGTCCAGCCACGATGAACTGATATTGCTGAGAAAGCGCGCCCGCCGCCGCCTGGTGGGCGCGGTGGTGCTGGTTTCCATCGCCACCGTCGTTTTGTGGAACGTGGTGGGCCATCTGCCGGAACAGCAGATGAAGCCCGAGTCCATCGAGATCATGGGCGGCGCGTCTGCGCCGGTGGCTGCTTCCGCGCCCGCCGCGGCCGCGAAGCCCGCCGCGTCGCAGGCGTTGGCGGACGCCGCCGTTCCAGCGCCCGCGCCAGGCAACGCCACCGAGCTGCCGGCCAACCTGTCTTCCGTCATCGCGCCGCCGCCGGCGGAAACCGCCAAGCCAGCCGCGAAGCCGGCTCCGGCCGTGGCGGAAGCCGCGCCGAAACCGGAACCCAAGCCCGAACCGAAACCCAAGCCTGAGCCCAAACCGGAAAAACGCAAGGAAGAGCCCAAAGCCGAGAAGCCGCGCAAGGCCGATCCGGCGGCCATCCTGGAAGGCCGCGTCGATCCGGACAGCCATCAGGCCAAGGCTGAACCGGCCCATGGCAAGTCAGTGATCCAGCTGGCGGCGCTGTCCGATCCGGCCAAGGTGGACGCGTTGCGCGGCAAGCTCTCCGCCATCGGCGTGACCGCCCACTTTTCCAAGGTGGAAACCAGCAAGGGCGAAGTGACCCGCGTCCGCGTCGGTCCGTTCGCCAGCCAGGCTGAGGCGCAGGCCGCGCTGCAGAAGCTGGCCAAGTCCGGCATCAACGGCATCATCATCAACAAGTAGCCGCCATGACCGTGTTCGACTATATCGCAATAGCCATCATCGCCGGATCGGTGCTGATGGCCCTGATGCGCGGTCTGATCGCCGAGGTGCTGTCGCTGGGCTCGTGGCTGATCGCCTTCTGGTGCGCGAAGCAGTTTTCGCCGCTGGCGATGGCCTTCCTGCCGGCCAGCCTGCAGAGCGAGGGTTTGCGCATGGTGGCGGGCTTTGTGCTGGTCTTTTTCCTGGTGTGGCTGGCCACCGCCTTGCTGCGTGTGACGCTAACCGGACTGATCGACAGCATAGGCCTGGGCGCGGTCAACCGGCTGCTGGGCGGCATGTTCGGCCTGGCGCGGGGCATGGTGCTGGTGACGGCGCTGGTGCTGTTGGGCGGATTGAGCAATCTGCCGCAGAAGCCTATGTGGAGGAACGCGGTGCTCGCGGCTCCATTCGAATCTCTGGCCTTGTCATTGAGGCCATGGTTGCCGCCAACGATGGCGGACAATTTGCACTACGACTCGCCCGGCGGCCTGCCGCCGGACAGTTAGGCGAGAGAGGCGGAATATCTTGATATCTTTACTTCAAGATTCCGCCTCTTTCTTTTGGGCTTTTCCTTTTCAGCAAGTTGGGATAGAGGGCATTAAAGATGTGTGGAATTCTAGGCGTGGTCGGTCAATCGCCGGTCAATCAGCTGCTGTACGACGGTTTGCAGGTGCTGCAACACCGCGGACAGGACGCGGCCGGTATCGTTACCGCCAATAGCAAGACCTTTCACATGCACAAGGGCAGCGGTATGGTGCGCGACGTGTTCCGCACCCGCAACATGCGTTCGCTGCTGGGCAACGCCGGCATCGCCCATGTGCGCTATCCGACGGCTGGCTCGGCTTCCTGCCTGGCGGAGGCCCAGCCGTTCTACGTCAACTCGCCTTTCGGCATCGTGCTGGCGCACAACGGCAACCTGACCAATACCGATGAGCTGAAGGCGGACATGTTCCGCAACGATCTGCGGCACATCAACACCAATTCCGACTCTGAAGTGCTGTTGAACGTGTTCGCCCACGAAGTGGCGCAACGGGTGACGGGCCATGAGCTGACGGTGGACGCTGTGTTCGGCGCGGTGGAAGCCGTGCACCGCCGCGTCAAGGGCGCCTACGCGGTGGTGGCGATGATCGCCGGCTTCGGTCTGGTGGCTTTCCGCGACCCCAACGGCATCCGTCCGCTGGTGATGGGCTGCACCGAGACCGACGGCAAGACCGAGTACATGTTCGCGTCGGAGTCGGTGGCGCTGGATTGTTCCGGTTTCAAGCTGCTGCGCGACGTGCAGCCGGGCGAGTGCGTATACGTGACCTTCGACGGCGACATGCACAGCCAGATCTGCGCCGAGAACACCCGCCTCGCGCCCTGCCTGTTTGAATACGTGTATTTCGCCCGTCCGGATTCGGTGATCGATGGCGTGTCGGTCTACCAGTCTCGCCTGAACATGGGCGAGATGCTGGCTGAGAAGATCCGCCGCGATCTGCCTGAATTGGACATCGACGTGGTGATCCCGATTCCCGATTCCAGCCGTCAGAGCGCGCTGCAGCTGGCCAATGCGATGGGGTTGCCGTACCGCGAGGGCTTCATCAAGAACCGCTATATCGGCCGCACCTTCATCATGCCGGGACAGGCGGTGCGCAAGAAATCGGTGCGCCAGAAGCTGAACCCGGTGCCGCTGGAGTTTTCCGGCCGCAATGTGCTGCTGGTGGACGACTCCATCGTCCGCGGCACCACGTCCAAGGAAATCGTGCAGATGGCGCGCGACTCCGGCGCCAAGAAGGTTTATTTCGCCTCCGCCGCGCCGGCGGTGCGTTTCCCCAATGTCTACGGCATCGACATGCCCACCCGGGCCGAGTTGCTGGCCACCGGCCGCGACGAGGCGGAGATCGCGCGCGAAATCGGCGCCGACGTGGTGATTTACCAGGATCTGGACGCGCTGCAAGACGCGGTGCGCAGCGTCAACCGCGAGCTGGGCCTGTTCGAGAGCTCCTGCTTCGACGGCCAATACATCACCGGCGACATCACCGAAGCGTATCTCGACGCCATCGAGTGCGCGCGGCTGGACTTGAAGGACAAGGGCGGCAGCGAGCAGATGATAGACCTCAACCTGAACGTGGCGGAGCAGAATCTGATCTGATCAGCCTTTAGGCCTGGACTATCTTGAAGAGTCCAGGCCGGCTCTGCGCCAAAGAGGGCGTTCCGGCATCGGGACGTCCTCTTTGTCTTTATGGAGCGCGCGAATCTTGTCCCGCTTGCTCGTCTTGCTGTGCCTGCTGTCCGCCTTGGCCGCCGCCGGCGAACGGCCGCTGGAGCTGGTCACGCTGCAATACCCGCCTTACCAGTATCAGGATGGAGCCGAGGTGAGGGGCGTCGCGGTGGACGTCGTGCGCGAGGCCTTCCGCAGGATGGGGCGGTCCGTCCATGTCGGCGTCTATCCCTGGGGACGCTCGCTGGCGATGGCGGAGTCGGGCCAGGCGGACGCCGTCTTCACGCTTTACAAGACGCCCGAGCGCGAGGCCCGGCTGGACTATTCCCGCCAGGTGCTGATGCCGCAGGAGGTGTCGCTGTTTGTGCTGCAGGATTCCCCGATCCGTTTCGACGGCCGGTTGAGCCAATTGGCCGGCTATCGCTTCGGCGCGGTGAGGGCCGTCAGCTACGGCGCGGTCTTCGACGCGGCGGTGAGGCAGGGAGGCATCCGCATCGCGGAGACGGCCGCCAGCGGCGAGCAGAACCTGGACAAGCTGCTGGCGCGGCGTTTCGACATCCTGGTCAGCAACCGTCTGGGCGCCTGGGACATCATCCGGCGGCAGCATGCCGAGGCCCTGGTGCGCGAGCTGAAGCCGCCGGTCGAGAAAATTCCCAGCTACATCGCCTTCGCGCGCAAGCCTGAGCTGGCCGGCATGCGCGATCGTTTTGATGCCGCGCTGGAAACGATGAAGCGGGACGGCAGCTATGGCCGCCTGGTTTCGGCGGCAATGCCCTGAATTCCATAGTCTTTCTTGACAGTCTTGTCGGCGGAAACTTAAGTGAAACCATGCGTCAGCCGGTTCCGCTTGCAATCAAGCGCTTGGCGATGACAAACGGCGGGTCCGCGACGGGCGCCGCCGATTATAAGATTCCTCATTGGCGGGGGCATGGTTGAATGGGAAACAGGAGCAAGCCGCTGTTCATCTTCGCCGGACTGAGCCTGGCGGCGATGGCGGCGTTGGTGTGGGTGTCGCCTTGGCTGGGCTGGCTGATCCCCGTGCTGGGCGGCGGGGGGCTGCTGCTGGCCTGGGGCGGGGGCGACGCGCCCCAAGCGCTTGTTGAGGCGTCATCCGCCGCGCCGGCGGCGGACGATGACGAGAGCCTCGAACTGCTGCATCAGGTGATCGAGCGCTGGGAAGGCAATCTGCAATTGGTGATAGAGCAGTCGGTGAGCGGCGGCAACCAGCTGGCGGGCACGCTGACCGGCATCGCGGACGGACTGCACGCCACCATCGAAGCGGCGGGCTCGGCTTCCAGCGACATCGGCAACGCCAGCCTGGAGCAGATGGTGGCGGACGCCAGCCTGCGCAGCAAGGAAATCTCGTCGGTGCTGGCGGAGATCGTCGGCCACCGCCAGCAGCTGATCGAAGAGGTCACCCGCCTCGCCACCTATTCAAGCGAATTGCTGTCCATGGCCGATCAGGTGGGCCGCATCTCCAATCAAACCAATCTGCTGGCCTTGAACGCCAGCATAGAGGCCGCACGCGCCGGCGAGTTCGGCCGCGGCTTCGCGGTGGTGGCGGACGAAGTGCGCAAGCTGTCGCAGCAATCGGAGCAGACTGGCAAGCAGATGTCGGAAAAAGTGGTGGAGATCAACGGCGCGCTGGAGCAGACCCGCCAGACCACCACCAGCCTGGGCGCGCAGGACGCGGACCGGGGCAATAACGCGCTGGGGCTGCTGGACGATTCGGTGCGGGATTTCAGCGCCGCCGCGGAGAAACTGGCTCAGATCAACCAAAGGATGCAGACCGAAGGCTCCCGCGTGGAGAAGGAGCTGCACGCTTCGCTGATCGCCTTGCAGTTCCAGGACCGGGTCAGCCAGATCGTCCAGCATGTCGCTCAGGATCTGAAACACATGCAGGCCCATCTGGAGGCGGTGCGCGAGGCGCGCCGGCGCGGGGAGAAAGCCCCCCGGGTCGAGCCCCGGGAATGGCTCAAGCGCCTCGAATCCACCTACACCACGCTGGAGCAGGCCGCGCTTCACAAGGGCGGCGGCGGCAAGCCCGCGGCGTCTAGCGGCGATGTCGATTTCTTCTGATGTTTGATCGAGTTTTTCGGACTTATCCCGGAGAGATTCATGCCTAGCAAATCCATTTTGATTGTTGACGACGCTGCCAGCATCCGCGCCACCGTCAGCATTGCGCTCAAGGGGGCGGGTTACGAGGTGATCGAGGCCTGCGACGGCAACGATGCGCTGGCCAAGCTGAACGGCGTCCGCGTCAATCTGGTCATTTCCGACGTCAATATGCCGGGCATGGACGGCATCACCCTGCTCAAGCGGCTGAAGGAGGGGGCGGCCACCCGTTTCCTGCCGGTGATCATGCTGACCACCGAAGGCAGCGACGACAAGAAAATGCAGGGCAAGGAGGCCGGCGCCAAGGCCTGGATCGTCAAGCCTTTCGACCCGGCCAAGCTGTTGGACGCCGTGTCCAAGCTGATTCAGCCCTGAACCGGAGCGCGCCATGGCCTTGCTGCTGCAACAGGATGGCGGAACGACGCGGGCGGCGCTGGACGGCGAGCTGACCATCTTCACCGCGGAGGAAATACAGGATGAGTTGCTTGGTCTGCTCAATCACGAGCGGGTGGAGCTTGACCTGTCCGGCGTCACGGAGTTGGACGGCTGCGGCGCGCAGTTGCTGAGCATCATGCTGGCGGAGGCCGCCAGGCTGGAGAAAACGGTGGCGATCGCGGCCGGCAACCCCTTGGTGGACGAAGTCGGCGCATGGCTGGGCTTCCTGCCGGTGGGCGGGAATGGGCAAGGAGAGGCGGGCGATGGATCTTAGCAAGGCCAAGGAAGTTTTCTTCGAAGAGTCGCGCGAGTTGTGCGATGGGCTGGAGTCGGCGTTGCTGGACCCGGTCGCCTATCCGCCGGGGGAGGAAACCTACAATCTGCTGTTTCGCACCGCGCACACCATCAAGGGCTCAGCCGGCATCTTCGGCCTGGACGCGCTGGTGCGCTTCGCGCATGTGATGGAAAACGTGCTGGAGCGGCTGCGCTCCGGCCAGGTTTCGCTGAGCGACGACCTGATCACCCTGCTGCTGGCCTGCAATGACCATCTGCGCCGGCTGCTGGACGCCAGCGCGGTCAGCGACGAAATGGCGCAGCGCGATCTGCCGGAAGGCGAACCCTTGCTGGCCGGCTTGAAGCGCTATCAGGAGGGCCGGGCGAATGAGGCGCCGGCCGAGAGCGCCGGCGCTACCGGAGCGGCGGAGGCGGGCGCGGGCGATGTCGAGACGGGCAGCCCGTATTGGCAGCTATCGTTGCGCTTTCACCCGGACACCTTCCGCCACGGCTTCGATCCGCTGTCTTTCCTGCGCTATCTGGGCAGCTTCAGCGTCTTGCGCGATGTGACCCCCGTCTGGCGAAACTGGCCGCCGCCGCAGCTGCTGGACGTGACCGAATGCTTCATCGGCTTCGATCTGGCCCTGGAAACGGACGAGGGCCGGCAGCGCATCGTCGACACTTTCGAGTTCATCGCCGAAGACAGCCATATCGGCATTCTGGCGCCGCGCGCGCCGCTGGCGGACTTCCTAGCCGAAGCGGAGGCGCTGGACGAGCCGCTGGAGGAACAGCTGCAGCGCTGGACCGCGCGCGGCGCGCTGACCGCGGACGAAGCGGACCGCCTGCGCAATGGCGACGTGACGGATCCGGCGGAGGATGCCGGATTGCCGGATGCGCCGGCGGCCGCGCCCCGGGAAGCGCCTCAGGCCGGATCGGCTCCGGCCAAGAGCGGGCGAGGCGACAGCTATATCCGCATCGAGGCCAGCAAGCTGGATCGGCTGATCAACCGCGTCGGCGAGCTGGTGATCGCGTCGGCGGGCACCAAGCTGATCGCCCAGAGCCGCGGCGACGGCGAGTTGCTGGAATCGGTGGCCGTGATCAACACCCTGGTGGAAAGCATACGCGACGACGCGCTGACGCTGCGCATGGTGCCGGTGGACGAGATATTCAGCCGCTTCCCGCGGATGGTGCGCGAAGTGTCCAAGCAACTGGGCAAGGCGATACAGCTGGAAATCAAGGGCGGCGACACCGAGATCGACAAGTCCATGGTGGAGAAGCTGAACGATCCCTTGATGCACATCGTCCGCAACGCGGTGGACCACGGGCTCGAGTCGGCGGAGAGGCGCCGAGCCGCCGGCAAGCCGGAGCAGGGCACCGTGACGCTGAACGCCTATCACGACGCCGGTTCGGTGGTGGTGGAAGTCAGGGACGACGGCGGCGGCATCAACCGCGAGAAAGTGCTGGCCAAGGCCATCGAGCGGGGACTGATTGCCGAGGGCCGGCTGCTGAGCGATCAGGAAACGCTGCAGCTGATCTTCCTGCCCGGCTTCTCCACCGCCGACGCAGTCAGCGACCTGTCCGGCCGCGGCGTCGGCATGGACGTGGTCAAGCGCAACATCGAGGCGCTGCGCGGCGAGATAGAAATCCAGTCCCAGCCCGGCATGGGCTCTACCTTCCGGCTGCGGCTGCCGCTGACGCTGGCCATCATCGACGGCTTCAGGGTAGAGGTGAACGAGTCGGCGCTGGTGATGCCGCTGGACATGATGATCGAGTGCGTGGACATGCCGGATGGGGCGATGAGCCACCATGCCCGCCAGATCAATCTGCGCGGCGACTGGCTGCCCTTCGTGTCCCTGCGCGAGCTGTTCGGCCTGCCGCCGTCCGATCATCCCGAGTACATCGTGATCGTCCACTACGGCGAATACCGGGCCGGCATCGTGGTGGACAAGCTGATGGGCGAGGTCCAGGCGGTGATCAAGCCGCTGGGCGAGATCTTCAAGTCGCTGCGCGGCATCAGCGGCTCCACCATTCTCGGCAACGGAAAGCCCGCGCTGGTGCTGGATATTCCGCAGCTGATACACCATGCCTGCCGGCGGGAGCGAAGGCTGATTCGGCAGAGCGCAGAGGCGCTGGTGGCGGAAAAACCGTAATCTCAACAGTAGCTTGTGATTGTTCTGATGGTTTCAGGAGGCAGAGATGAACTGGTTCCACAATATGAAAGTGCACGTCAAGCTGGCCATAGGCTATGGACTCATCCTGGTGCTGATGGCTTCCATCCTGCTGGTGGGCTTGCGCAGCATGGCGGCGATGAACGAGAGCATTAATCAGATCGTCTCCGAGCGCTTCGTCAAAGTGGCGTTGGCCAGCGATATCATGGTCAATACGCTGAATAATGGCCGCTTTGTCCGGAATATGCTGCTGGAAACCGATCCGGCCACCGTACAGAAAATGCGGGCGCAGGTCGAAAAGCTGCGGGAGGACAATAAGGAACAGCTGGCTAAGCTGGACAAGCTGGTGGAATCGCAGCAGGGGCGCGCCCTATTGGAGAAAGTGGTAGCCGCTCGGGATAATCTGGGGGGGAAGTACACCGAACTGTATGCCTTGATGGCCAAGGATCACCAACAAGCGGTCACTTATCTACTGAAAGATTTCGCTCCCGCCAACAATGCCTTGATCGCATCCCTCGAAGAAATGAATAGACTGCAGGCGGAGCAGATGCAGAAGCAAGGCAAGGAGGACGCCGACACTGCCGCCAATTCCCGTAGCCTGATGGTGGGCATAGGCGTGGCGGCGCTGGTGGTCACGGTGCTGCTGGCGCTGGCCATCATCCGCAGCATTTTGCGGCAGTTGGGCGGCGACCCGTCCTACGCGATGCAGGTGGTGGCGCGCGTGGCGGACGGCGATTTGGCGGTGCCGATCAAGCTGCGCCCCAATGACGACAGCAGCCTGCTGTATTCGATCAAGGGCATGGCGCACCGCTTGTCCGACACGCTGGCCGAGGTGAGCTCGATGTCGGAGTCCATCGGCGCGGCGTCGGAAGAGGTGGCGTCCACCGCCAGCTCGCTGGCGCAGACGGCGTCGGAGCTGGCCTCCAGCGTCGAGGAAACCAGCGCCTCGGTGGAGGAAATGGCTTCCACCGTCACCCAGAACGCCGACAACGCCCGGGTCACCGAGGGCATCGCGTCCAAGTCGGCGGACAGCGCCACCGAGAGCGGCAAGGCGGTGGGCGACATGGTGCACGCGATGAAGGAGATCGCGTCGCGGATCACCGCGATCAACGATATCGCCAACAAGACCGACCTGCTGGCGATCAACGCCGCGATCGAGGCGGCGCGGGCCGGCGAGCACGGCAAGGGCTTCGCCACCGTGGCGGTGGAAGTGCGCAAGCTGGCGGAGCGCTCCCAGGTGGCGGCCAAGGAAATCGGCGACCTGGCGGGGCGTTCGGTCACAGTCGCGGAACGCTCCGGCGTATTGCTGCAGGAAATGCTGCCCGGCATAGACCAGACCGCCTCCCTGGTGCAGGAGATTTCCGCCGCCTCGCGGGAGCAGCGCACCGGCATCGACCAGATCAACACCGCGGTATCGCAGATCAGCACCGGCATGCAGTCATCGGCCTCGTCGGCGGAAGAGCTGAGCTCCACCTCGGAAGAGCTCAGCTCCGCCGCGATGCAGCTGCAGGACCTGATGCAGCAGTTCAAGCTGCGCAGCAGCCGCAATGCGCGCAAGAGCGTGATGATGCATTCCGGCGGACATGGCGGAAGCAGCCACAAGGCTGCGCCTGCGTCGTCCAACCGCGCCTTCGACGAAGACTTCGATGAAGAAGTGGACGACGGCAAGTTTTCCAAATACTGAGGAGCACGGGCATGAGCGAGCGTTCCGATCCGGCAGGCGCGGCGCAGGGCGGCAAGTTCCACTGCGTTACCTTCATCCTGGGCGAGGACCTGTTCGGCATCCAGATCAATTTCATCCGCGAGATCATCGAGCTTGACGGCATCACCCATGTGCCGATGATGCCCAGTTTCGTGCGCGGCATCATCAATCTGCGCGGGTCGGTGGTGCCGGTGATCGACCTGTCGATCCGCTTCGGCAGGGGGCTGACCGAGCTGAAGCCGTCCTCCTGCGTGGCGATCCTGTCCCTGCCAGGGCTGGAGGGCGGCTACAACGATGTGGGCATCCTGCTGGACGCAGTATGCGAAGTGCTGGAGATACCGGATAGCGACATCGATCCTTCGCCTACTTTCGGGGTCAGCATCCGCGGCGATTTCATCCAGGGCATCGCCACCATCAACGAGCGATTCGCCATCCTGCTCAATGTCCAGCAAGCCTTGTCGGTATCGGAATTGAGCGCGATGGCGGAGACCGTCTCCCTGCAGCATTTCAGCGACGACGCCGAGGTGGCCTGATGCCGGAGAGTCCGCATGCACACCGCTGATCCCGTGCTGAACGATGCGGAATTCGCCCGTTTCAAGCAATTCATCCTCAGCGAGGCCGGCATAGACCTGCCGGCCAGCAAGCGTTCGCTGGTGCAGTCCCGCTTGTCCAAACGGCTGCGCCATCTGGGGCTGGACAGCTATTCGGCGTACTGGAAACTGTTGAGCGATCCGCGGGGCCAGGCGGAGCGGCAGCGGGCGGTGAACCTGCTGTCAACCAACGAAACCTACTTTTTCCGCGAGCCCCAGCATTTCCATTGGCTGGAACAACAGGCGCAGGCGTTGCGGGATCAGCGGGCCGGCGCGGTGAAAGTCTGGTCCGCGGCCAGCTCCACCGGCGAAGAGCCTTACACCATCGCGATGGTGATGGCGGAAACCCTGGGCTTGACCGGCAACTGGAAAGTCTGCGCCACCGACATCAACACCAAGGTGCTGGCCGCCGCCACGCGCGGAGTCTATCCGCTGGACAGGGTAAGGCGCACGCCGCCCAGACTGTGGCAAAAGTACTTTCTGCGCGGGCACGACGAGTACGAGGGCATGGTGAAGGTATCGCCGGAGCTGGCGCGCAGGGTGGAGTTCTCCAAGTTGAATCTGCTGCATTGCGACAAGTTCCAGCAGACGGATTTTGATATTGTTTTTTTGCGCAATGTGCTGATTTACTTCAATGAAGGCACCAAGCGCGATGTGCTGGCCCGGGTGTGCACCCGCATGCGCGACGGCGGACATCTGCTGATCGGCCATTCCGAATCGCTGCACAAGCTGGACCTGCCGCTGGTTCAGGAGGTGCCGTCGCGCTACCGTTTCGAAGCTGCCCGCCTCAAGAGTGGAGGTGCAAAATGAGCGTCTCTGTGCTGATCGTCGATGATTCCGCCGTGGTGCGCGAGGTATTGTCCCAAATGCTGTCATCGGCCCCGGACATCGAGGTGCTGGGCGCCGCGCCCGACCCGCTGTTCGCGATGAACCGGATGAAACTGCGCTGGCCCGATGTGATCGTGCTGGACATCGAGATGCCGCGGATGGACGGTTTGACCTTTCTGCGCAAGATCATGGACGAGCGTCCGACGCCGGTGATCATCTGCTCGTCGCTGACCGAGAAGGGCGCGCGCATCACGCTGGACGCGCTGTCGGCCGGCGCGGTGGCGGTGATCACCAAGCCGGCGCTCAATCAGCGCGCCTTTCTGTTGGAAGCGGCCAAGGAACTGGTGCAGGAGGTGCGCGACGCGGCGCGGGCGAAGATGGGGGTGGTGAAGCGCATTTCGCAGACTTCGGTAACGCCGGCAGCCTCGCCGGCGCCCAAGCTGACTGCCGATGTGGTGCTGGAGGCGCCGTCCGGGCTGGAGAAGTACCGCACGACGGAGAAGATCATCGCGATAGGCACGTCCACCGGCGGCACCCAGGCGCTGGAATACCTGCTGCCGCGGCTGCCGGCCACTTGTCCCGGCGTGGCCGTGGTGCAGCACATGCCGGAGAAATTCACCGCCTCGTTCGCCCAGCGGCTGGATGGGTTGTGCCGGGTGGAGGTGAGGGAGGCGAAGAACGGCGATCGGCTGATTGCCGGCGTGGCGCTGATCGCGCCGGGCGGCAAGCATTTGCTGGTCAAGCGCAACGGCGCGCAATACGTGGCGGAGGTGAAGGATGGGCCGCTGGTGTCGCGCCACCGGCCGTCGGTGGATGTGCTGTTCCGCTCGGTGGCGGTCTGCGCCGGGGGCAACGCGGTGGGCGTGATCATGACGGGAATGGGAGACGACGGCGCGCGCGGCATGCGCGAGATGCATGACGCGGGGGCACGCACCATAGCCCAGGACGAGGAGTCCTGCGTGGTGTTCGGCATGCCGGCCGAGGCAATCAACCACGGCGGCGTGGATGAGGTGATGTCGCTGGAGCGCATCACCCACATGTTGGCGGGCATCAGGGGCTGATCATGGGATATCTGGACAAGTGGAAGAGCCTGTCGGTAATGGTGGTGGAAGACTCCGTCACGCAAAGGCTGCTGGCGGCTGGCCTTCTGAAAGACATGGGATTCTGCGTGGTCCACGAGGCCGAGAATGGCCTGGATGCGATGACCAAGCTGGCGGCGCTGGACCGGGTGGACCTGGTGGTGACCGATCTCAACATGCCCTATATGGACGGCGTCAAGCTGCTGGAGAGCATCGCCGGCAAGCTGAAGGGCAAGGTGCGTTTCGTCGCCGTGATGAGCGGCGTGCCGCGGGATGTGCTGGACACGGTGCAGGGCGTGGTGGATGCGTCCGAGCTGAATCTGCTGGCGGTATTTCCCAAGCCGCTCAGACAAGACGAACTGATCCGGGTGCTGGACGGCTACAACCCCGAATGGCCGGGTGCGAGCGACGCGATGAGCAAGCTCGACATCAGCGAGCAGGATGTCGCCGACGCCCTGAAGCAGCGCCAACTGGTGCCGTATTACCAGCCCAAGGTATCCATCAAGGATGGTTCCCTGTTCGGCATGGAAGCATTGGTGCGCTGGAATCATCCGCAGTACGGGGTGTTGCCGCCGGCGGCGTTTGTCCATCATCTGGAGGAGGGCGAGCTGGCCATCCGTTTCTTCTACCAGTTCTTGCGCGATGTTTGCGTCGATATAAGGCAGTTTCTGGCTTTGCATCCCGGCTTGCATGCGTCCATCAACCTGCCGGTGCCCTTGCTCAACGACGCCAACCTGGTGGACGAGATGACTTCCATTGTCCGATCCTGCGGCCAGCCCAGCGACAGCGTCGCGCTGGAAGTGACGGAAACGTCGTTGATGTCCAATCTGGCCGCCTCGCTCGGCACGCTGGCCAGGCTGCGTCTGAATGGCTTCGGTCTGGCGATGGACGATTACGGCACTGGCTATTCATCCATGAAACAATTATCTCGCAGCCCGTTCACCGAGTTGAAGATAGATCGGGAATTCGTCCACGACGCGGGCAGCAGCCCCAAGAAGCTCGCCATCCTGACCTCCGCGGTGGCGATGTGCCAGAAGCTGCAGTTGCTGTCGGTGGCGGAAGGCGTGGAGACGGAAGAAGATTGGCAACAATTGGCGGCGCTGGGTTGCGACGTGGCTCAGGGCTATTACCATAGCCGTCCGCTGCCGTTCGACCAGTTCGTGCAGTGGATGCGGGACAACGGCCATATTTAGCGCCGTTGACAGACCGCTTTGGCGGCGGGCATGAAAAAGGGGCCCGAAAGGCCCCTTTGGATCGACAGCAGCGGAAATCAGGCGAAGTTCTTGGCCACGAAGTCCCAGTTCACCAGGGTCCAGAAGTGCTCCAGATAGTTCGGGCGGCTGTTGCGGTAGTCGATATAATACGCGTGTTCCCACACATCACAGGTCAGCAGCGGCTTCTTGTCGGTGGTCAGCGGGGTGGCGGCGTTGCTGGTGGATACCAGGTCCAGGCTGCCGTCGCTGTTCTTCACCAGCCAGGCCCAGCCGGAACCGAAGGTGCCGATGGCGGTCTGGGTGAAGGCCTTCTTGAACTCGTCGTAGGAGCCCCACTTGGCGTTGATGGCGTCAGCCAGCGCGCCGGACGGCTTGCGTTCCGCGCCGGAGGCGTTCGGGGCGAAGCCGAACCAGTAGAAAGTGTGGTTCCACACCTGAGCGGCGTTGTTGAAGATGCCGCCGGAGGATTTCTTGACGATCTCTTCCAGGGAGGCGTTTTCGAACTCGGTGCCCTTGATCAGATTGTTCAGGTTGGTGATGTAGGTCTGATGATGCTTGCCGTAGTGGAATTCCAGGGTTTCCTTGGAGATGTGCGGAGCCAGGGCATCCAGCGCGTACGGCAGTTCAGGCAGTTTGTGTTCCATTATGCTCTCCTTGTTGAGTAGAGTAATCCGCATAAGCGGTGGCTTTGATCGTAGTTTACTGGAATATGTTCTGCGTGGCTAATAGTTGACTAAAATGATAAGGATAAGTTTTTGCAATTTGATGTGATTGTCATCGGGGCTGGCGCGGCCGGCCTGATGTGCGCGGCGACGGCCGGCCAGCGCGGCCGCAGCGTGCTGCTGCTGGACCACGCGGCCAAGCTGGCGGAGAAAATCCGCATCTCTGGCGGCGGGCGCTGCAACTTCACCAACGTCAATGCCCGGTTCGACTGCTATCTGTCGGCCAACCCCAATTTCTGCCGTTCCGCGCTGGCTCAATACACGCCGCAGGACTTCATCGACATGGTGGAGCGCCACGGCATCGGCTACCACGAGAAAAAGCTGGGCCAGCTGTTCTGCGACGATGGCAGCGAGCGCATCATCGCCATGCTGGACGAGGAGTGCCGCAAGGGCGGCGCGGACCGCTGGATGGAGACCGCGATACAGGGCGTCTCCCGAACCGGGGAGGGCGGCTTCGTCGTTGAAACCAGCCGCGGGCGCTTTCAATCGCAGTCGCTGGTCGTCGCCTCGGGCGGCTTGTCGATTCCCCAGATCGGCGCGACGCCGTTCGGTTACCAACTGGCTGAACAGTTCGGCCTGGAGGTGACGCCGCTGTCGCCGGCGCTGGTGCCGCTGACTTTCCATGTCGAGGATGCCGAGATCTTCACGCCGCTGGCCGGCGTGTCGGTGGATGTGGAGGCCAGGGCGGGCAAGGGGCGTTTCCGCGAGAACGTGTTGTTCACCCACAAGGGCGTGTCCGGCCCGGCCATCCTGCAGGTGTCGTCGTACTGGCAGCCCGGCATGGAGCTGCTGCTGGACCTGATGCCGGACGGCGACGCCGAGCGCTGGCTGGAGGAGAAGGGCGACAGCGAGCAGCTGATCGCCAATGCCTTGGCCGAACTGGGCTGGTCGCGCCGCTTCGCCGACGCTTGGCTGGACCGGGTAGGCCTGAACAAGCGCGCCAAGGACTTGGGGCCCAAGCAGCGGCGCCAATTGGCCGAGCAGCTGCACCGCTGGTGCGTGAAGCCCAACGGCACCCAGGGCTACAAGAAGGCCGAGGTGACGCTGGGCGGCGTTTCCACCAAGGCCTTGTCGTCCAAGTCCCTGGAGGCCAACGACGTGCCCGGCCTGTTCTTCATCGGCGAAGTTGTGGACGTCACCGGCTGGCTGGGCGGCTATAACTTCCAGTGGGCATGGTCGTCCGGCTACGTCGCCGGGATGAACTGCTGAGCGGGCCCGGTTTGTTTCGGGTTAGAATTGCGTTTTGCCTTACGCGCGCCGCTTGCCGCGCGCCTTCCTCCGGGTCTACATGACAGAACAGTACGATAATTTTGACAGCGAGATGGCGTCCATCCGCACGCCGCCGCATTCGGTGGAGGCCGAACAGTCGGTGCTGGGCGGCTTGCTGCTGGACAACAGCGCCTGGGACAAGATCGCCGACGTGGTGTCTGAGGCCGACTTCTACCGCCACGACCACCGTCTGATCTACAAGCACATCGCCAAACTGGTGGAAATGGGGCGTCCGGCCGACGTGGTGACGGTGTCCGAGGCGCTGGACAAGAATGCTCAGTTGGTCGAGATCGGCGGTCTGGCCTACTTGGCGACGCTGGCGCAGAACACGCCATCGGCGGCCAACATCCGCCGCTACGCCGAGATCGTCCGCGAGCGCTCCGTCATGCGCCAGCTGGCGCAAGTCGGCACCGAAATCGCCGAGGCCGCTTACGCGCCAATGGGCCGCGACGCGGCGCAACTGCTGGACGAGGCCGAGGGCCGCGTGTTCCAGATCGCCGAATCCACCGCCAAGTCCAAGCAGGGCTTCCTGGAAATGCCGGGCCTGCTGAAAGAGGTAGTGGAACGGATCGACATGCTGTACAGCCGGGACAATCCGGACGAAGTGACCGGCGTGCCCACCGGCTTCTTCGATCTGGACGCCAAAACCTCAGGCCTGCAGCCGGGCGACCTGATCATCGTCGCCGGCCGCCCGTCCATGGGCAAGACCGCCTTCTCGATGAACATCGCCGAGCACGTGGCGGTGGAAACCCACCTGCCGGTGGCGGTGTTTTCGATGGAAATGGGCGGCTCGCAGTTGGTGATGCGTATGCTGGGCTCGGTCGGCCGGCTGGATCAGCATGTGCTGCGCACCGGCAAGCTGGGCGATGACGACTGGCAGAAACTGACCTACGCGATCGGCAAACTGTCCGACGCGCCGATGTACATCGATGAGACCGCGGCGCTGACCGCGCTGGAAGTGCGCGCCCGCGCGCGCCGGCTGGCCCGCCAGCACGGCGGCAAGCTGGGCCTGATCGTGATCGACTACCTGCAGTTGATGAGCGGCTCCGGCCGCGGCGACAACCGTACCGCCGAGCTTGGCGAAATCTCGCGGGGCCTGAAGGGCCTGGCCAAGGAGCTGCAGGTGCCGGTGATCGCGCTGTCGCAGCTGTCGCGGGCGGTGGAGCAGCGGCCGAACAAGAGGCCGATGATGTCCGACCTGCGGGAATCGGGCGCCATCGAGCAGGATGCCGACTTGATCATCTTCATGTACCGCGACGAGTACTACAATCCGGATTCGCCGGACAAGGGCCTGGCCGAGGCGATCATCGGCAAACACCGTAACGGTCCGACCGGCGCGGTGCGGCTGGCCTTCATCGGCCATTACGCCAAGTTCGACAACGCGGCCACCGTCGGCGCGGCCGGCTGGGCGGACAACGACGGCTAAGCGGATAACGGGACACAGTCATGAGCTTTTTCGACAAGCATGTATTCATCTGCTGCAACCAGCGCGCCGCCGGCGAAAGCTGCTGCAACAACTTCGGCTCCAGCGAACTGCTGGGCTATATGAAGGACAAGGTCAAGGCGCTGGGGCTGGCCGGCGAGGGCAAGATCCGCGTCAACAAGGCAGGCTGTCTGGGCCGCTGCGACGACGGCCCGGTGATGGTGGTTTATCCGCAGGAGACCTGGTACACCTTCGTGGACAAGAACGATATCGATGAAATCGTCAGCGAGCATATGGAGCATGGCCGCGTGGTGGAAAGGCTGAAGATCTGATGCTGAAGGCCATGAACAAGATCAGCGTCGCCGGCCCGGTGGGCGCGCTCGACACCATCCTCGTGCCGGCCCAGGGCGAAGCGACCGGCGTCGCCGTGATCTGCCACCCCAATCCGCTGCAGGGCGGCACCCACACCAACAAGGTGGTGCAGACCGCGGCCAAGGCCTTGTCGCAGCTGGGCTACGCCTGTTACTGCCCGAACCTGCGCGGCGTGGGCGACAGCGAGGGCGAGCACGATTACGGCAATGGCGAGGTGGACGACGCGATCGCCGTGGTCGAATACGCGAAGTCGCAACATCCCGGGCTGCCGCTGGCCTTGGCCGGCTTCTCCTTCGGCGGTTTCGTCGCCGCGCGCGCGCGCGACCGCATCGAGGCGGACAAGCTGCTGCTGATGGGCGTGGCGGTCGGCAAGTATCCGATCCCGACGCCGGCGGTGCCGGCCGACACGCTGGTGATCCACGGCGAAGAGGACGAGGTGATTCCGCTGTCCGCGGTGATGGAGTGGGCGCGGCCGCAGAACCTGCCGGTGCTGGTGTTTCCCGGCGCGGGCCACTTCTTCCACGGCCGGCTGGTGCAGCTGGCGCAGATGATTCAGAGGTGCTGGTAAGCGCCGGAACAAGCAGACCTTGGTCTGCTTTTTTTGTATCGATGGAAAGAAAACAATATGCAGAACATCGTAGATTTCGTGCTGGAAATCGACAAGCTCAAGCAAGTGACGCGCAAGACGCGCGTATTGAACAGCGACCGCTATGAAAACTCCGCCGAGCACAGCTGGCAGATCGCGCTGCTGGCGTCCTCGCTGGCGCCATACGCGGTAGAGGCGGTGGACATGGACCGCGTGGTGGCGATGCTGCTGGTGCACGATATCGGCGAAATCGAGACCGGCGACACCATCGTCTACGCCGAAGGCGGCTGGGAAGAGCGCAAGGCGCAGGAACTGGCTTGCGTCACCCGCATCTTCGGCATGCTGCCGACCGAGCAGGGGCAGCGCCTCCTCGCGCTGTGGAACGAGTTCGAAGCGGCCGAAACCGCCGAAGCCCGTTTCGCCCACGCGGCTGACCGCGCGATGCCAGTGTTGCTGAACCTGGCCAACAACGGGCAGAGCTGGCGCGAGAACGGGATCCGCCATCAGCAGGTGGTCGACCGCATCGGCCCTCCGGTTCGCCAGGGCTGTCCCGCCTTGTGGGATTATCTGGAAAGCCGCTTGGGGCAGGCCCGCGAGCGCGGCTGGCTGGCCTGAGGCCCGGCCGACATTGATGGTCTGAATCCGGCGCGCGGCAGTATGTCGCCGCCATGGCTGTGCTATACCTCAGATGCCGGGTGCGGAATCCGGCGCGTCCGCCATAGAGCATGCGCGGACGGGCAGACACCGGAACCGCAGCGCGGAGAACGTTGTTTATGCAGCCATCAGATTCGACGACCGACCATGGACTCGAATTCCTGTCCTCGCTGCCCCCTACGCGCGGGCAGTCGCGGCTGGCCATCGGCGTCATCGTGGTCTCGACGCTGGTTTTTCTCGCCATCCTGCCGTTCGCCAAAACCCAATTGCCCAAGGTATGGGCGTTCATTCCTCTGTATCAGTCCGCACTGGCCGTCAATGACCTGATCACCGCGGTGCTGTTGTTCGGCCAGTTGGCCATTCTGCGGCTGCGCTCCCTGCAAATACTGGCGACGGCCTACCTGTTCACCGCGCTGATGGCGATGCTGCATGCGCTGAGTTTTCCCGGACTGTTCGCGGAGCATGGCTTGTTCGGCTCGGGGCCGCAGACCACGGCCTGGCTGTATATGTTCTGGCACAGCGGCTTTCCCCTGCTGGTGATTCTCTACTGCACCCTGAGCGGCGACGTGCGGGCTGGAACTGGCCGCGCCATCGCGTTGCCGGCTTCCCTGGCGTTCCTGTTGGTGGTCTTGCTGGGCGCGCTCGCCACCCAGGGCCATGATTTTCTGCCGGTGATCATGCAGGGCAGCCGCTATTCGCCGCTGATGTGGGGCGTGATCACCTGTGTTTGGGGCTTGTGCATGCTGGCTCTGGTCGCGGTGTCGCTGCGCCGGCCGCGCAGCATGCTGGACCTGTGGCTGATCGTGGTGATGGTCAGCTGGATACTCGACATCGCGCTGTCCGTGGTGTTCAACGCCGGCCGTTTCGATCTTGGCTTCTACGCCGGCCGCATTTACGGATTGATGGCGGCCAGTTTCGTGTTGATGGCGCTGTTGCTGGAGTACGGTCTGCTGTATGCGCGGCTGGTCGACAACTCGGCGCAGCTGCGCGAGGCCAAGCAGGCCGCCGAGCAGGCCACCCGGGCCAAATCATTGTTCCTGGCCAATATGAGCCACGAAATCCGCACGCCGATGAACGCGGTCATCGGCATGTCCTATCTGGCGCTGCGGACCGACCTGGACGATCAGCAGCGCAATTACATCGGCAAGATCCACAACGCCGGCACGTCGCTGCTGGGCATCATCAACGACATACTCGATTTTTCCAAGGTGGAAGCCGGCAGGCTGGAGCTGGAGTCACAGCCGTTCTGGCTGGACGACGTGCTGGACGGCGTGTCGGCGCTGGTGGCGCAGAAGGCGGAGGACAAGGGACTGGAGCTGCTGTTCGAAACCGCCAGCGACGTGCCGCAGGGTTTGCTGGGCGACGCGCTGCGCCTGGGACAGGTGCTGACCAATCTGACCGGCAACGCGATCAAGTTCACCGAGACGGGACAGGTGTCCATCATCATCGGCCTGACCGAGAGGATAGGCGACAAAGTGCAGTTGAAATTCTGCGTCCACGATACCGGCATCGGCATGAACGAAGAGCAGCAGAGCCGGCTGTTCCAGGCTTTCAGCCAGGCCGACGGCTCGACGACCCGCCGGTTCGGCGGCACCGGCCTGGGCCTGACCATCGCGAAGCGCCTGGTGGAGCTGATGGGCGGCGCCATGCTGGTGGAGTCCGCCCCTGGCTGGGGCAGCTCCTTCATTTTCAGTTGCTGGCTGGGCGTTTCGGCGGAGACGGACTCGCGCAGGCAATCCCTGCCCAAGGAAATCCGCGGATTGCGGGTATTGGTGGTGGACGACAACCAGTCCGCCGTCGACGTGCTGTGCGCGCAGCTGAAACAGCTGGGCTTCGAAGTTCAGGGATGCCTGAACGGCAACGAGGGGCTGTCGCGGGTGAGGCAGGATTGCCTGCAAAAGCCGTTCGATGTTGTCTTCGTCGACTGGATGATGCAGGAAATGGACGGCGTGGAGACGGTGCGCCGGATGCGGCAGATCAGCCGCAAGATGCGCATCGTGATGGTGACGGCCTTTGGGCGCGACGATATTCGGCTGAAGGCGCGCGCGGCGGGCTGCGACGCCTTCATGGTCAAGCCGGTCAATCTGTCGCAGTTGTTCGATGTGCTGTTGGAGGTGTTCGGTTTTGGCCGCAGCGGCGGGTTGCCGCTGTTCGACGAGGTTGACCAGCTTCCCCGTTTCGACGGCGCCCACCTGCTTCTGGTGGAGGACAACCACATCAACCAGCAGATCGCGATCGAGCTGCTGGAGGGGACGGGCGCCACCATCACGGTGGCGGGAAACGGGCAGGCGGCGCTGGACAAGCTGCTCGCTTACGGCCCCAAGGCTTTCGACGCGGTGCTGATGGACGTGCAGATGCCGGTGATGGACGGGATCGAAGCCTCCAGCCGCATCCGGGCGCTGCCCGGATTCATCGACTTGCCCATCATCGCGATGACGGCCGATGCGCTGGTGGAAGAGCGGGAGCGCTGCCTGATGGCGGGCATGGTCGACCATGTCGCCAAGCCCATAGATCCGCATATCCTGTTTTCCACGCTGTCGCGCTGGGTGGGGAAAACCAGTGAGCCGCAGGTTCGGGGCGGGGCGGCTGTCGACAACACGCCGCTGCCGCAGATCGACGGGCTGGACCAGTCGGCTGGCTTGCGCCGGGTGGCCGGCAACCGCCAGCTTTATCTGCACCTGCTCAGGCAGTTTGTCGAGGAGGAGACCGGCGCGGCCGCCCGAGCCGGCGTGGCCCTGGATGAGGGCGACTTTCAGACTGCCGAGCGCATCGCGCACACGCTGAAAGGGGCGGCGGGCAGCATAGGCTTCGTCGATCTGCAAGGCGCGGCGATGCGGCTGGAGATGGCGATCCGAGCGCGCGAGGAGTGGCGGAGCCTGTTGGTGGAGCTGGAAATCGAGCTGGGACAGGTGGTGGCGGCCTTGCGCGCCGGCCTGGCGGAGCTCGGGCGTCCCGAGGCGGGCGCCAAAGCCGACGATGCGTTGCTTGAGCGGCTGGCGGCGTTGCTGGCGGTCGGCGATGGCGACGCGCTGGGATATTTTCTCGAACACGCTCCCCGCATCCGGGGCTGCTTCCCGGAAGGCGCTTGCGGGCCATTCGAACAAGCCTTGAACGGTTTTGATTTCGTATCCGCGCTGGGCGCCTTGCGTGAGCTGGCGCGGGCGTATGGCAAGAAGCTGCCGGAGGACTCGAGATGAGCGAAGCGAACCTGCCCGAGCGACAGACGGTGTTGCTGGTAGACGACAGCCCCGAGAGCCTGACGCAGATGTATGGTTTGCTGAAGCCGCACTATCGGACACTGATCGCGAACAGCGGCGAGCGCGCGTTGCAGATCGTCGAAGGCGATGTGTTGCCCGATCTGGTGCTGCTGGACGTGATGATGCCGGGATTGGGAGGGTTGGAGGTTTGCCGCCGGCTCAAGGCGGATTCCCGCACCGAGTCGATCCCGGTGATTTTCCTGACCGCGATGAGCGAACACGAGGATGAGCAGGCCGGTTTCGACGCCGGCGCCGCGGACTACATCATCAAGCCGGTGTCGCCCCCCATCATGCTGGCCCGGGTGGGCACTCACTTGCGGGCCAAGGCGGTGGCTGATTTTCTGGAGGACAAGGCCGCTTTCCTGCAAGAAGAGGTGGAGAGGCGGACACGGGAAGTGCAGGTGATACAGGATGTCACCATCATGGCGCTGGCCTCGCTGGCGGAGACGCGCGACCACGAAACCGGCAACCATCTGCGCCGCACCCAGAACTATGTCCGCGCGCTGGCGCTGGAGTTGCGCAATCATCCGCGCTATCGGCCGCTGCTGGACGACGAAACGGTGCAGTTGCTGTACAAGTCGGCTCCGCTGCACGATATCGGCAAAGTGGGCATTCCCGACGACATTCTGCTGAAGCCGGGGCCGTTGACGCCTGAGGAATTCGAAGTGATGAAGACGCACACGGTGCTGGGGCGGGACACCATCGCCACCGCGGAGCGCATGCTGGACGCGCCCAGCAGTTTTCTGCGGTTGGCGCGGGAAATCGCGTATTGCCATCAGGAAAAGTGGGATGGCAGCGGCTATCCGCAAGGTTTGGCCGGTGAAGCCATTCCCTTGTCCGCCAGGTTGATGGCGGTGGCCGACGTGTACGACGCCTTGATTTCCCGGCGGGTGTACAAACCATCGTTTTCGCATGAAAAGGCGGTGGAGATCATACGGGATGGCAGCGGCCGGCACTTCGATCCGGAGATGGTGAAGGCGTTTTTGCAGATTACGGAGAGCTTCCGCGAAATTGCCCTGCTTTATGCCGACTCCGACATGGGTGCCAAGTTGGCTGTCGAGCGCGGCTGAGCGTCGCGGCGCCATCGTTTCGATATCCGTCTGGCCGGATGCGGCGCGTCTAGCTCCTGCCATTGTCCGCTGCGTGTTGGCGATGCGGCGTTGACAAGAGCTTCAGCATACCAATCTACGCTTCTTCAGCCATTTTCGCCCTGGCTTGCGATTCTCCGGTCAGGCTCCTAGCGGTGGTACTCCCCGGCGGCTTCCGGTTGGTAAGTGATTTCCAGCACGCTCAATTCGGTATGCCCGGACGGAGTCGGCCATTGGATGCTCTGGCCGACAGAGAGTCCAAGCAGCGCCGCGCCTATTGGCGCCAACACCGAAATTCGTCCCTGTTCGCTGTCCGCGTCCTTGGGGTAGACCAGGGTCAGCAGTTTTTCCTGCCCGTCTCCCAGACGAATGCGGACGGAGCTGTTCATCGTGACCACATTGGGCGGTATCGCCTGCGGATCCACGACGTCGGCGCGCTCCAGTTCGTCTTCCAGGCGGCCGGCAACCGGATGGTCGTGCTCGCAGCTCTCCAGCAGGACGGACAACCTGTCGTAGTCTAGGGAGGAAATGGTGATTGCCGGCGTGGTCGACATATAAGGCTCCTTGCAAATGGACAAAGGGCACCGCTTGCGGTGCCCGATGGACAAATCCCGTAGGGATTCAGTTGTCGATGATAATGGAATCAAAGGCCGGCAAACAAGAGAGATTTGGAATTATTTTTCTCTTTGTCCGGGGAACTTTTGCGTAAAGTTGCTCAGCCCAGCAGCGACAGCGCGGCTTGCGGCGCGACATTGGCCTGGCTCAGCGTGGCTGCTCCCGTGCGGCCCAGAATCTGCTGCGCAGTCAATTGCGCGGTCGCGGCGGCGAAGTCGGTATCGCTGATCCGGCTTTGCGCGGCCGTAGTGTTCAGGGTGGAGTTCTGCAGATTGTTGACCACAGTGTCGAAACTGTTGCTGACCGCTCCAAGCGTCGCGCGTTGCGACGAGATGGCGCTGAGGTCGTTGCCGGTGCTTTGCTGGGCAGCCAGCGCATTCGCCTGCGTGGTGATGTCTATGGTGTTGGTCGCGCCCAGGTTGGCGTTGTAGCCGTTCAAGCCGCCATTGGCCGGCGTATTGGTCAGATCGATGCCAGGCACCGTGATCTGATTGCTGCTGGTGCCATTGGGACCGACCTGAAATGTGCTGGAGTTGCTGTTGTTCAGCAACTGGGTGCCGTTGAATTGCGTGCTCTGGATGATTTGCGAGTTGCTCTGGGTCAGCTGGTCAACCTGCTGCTGCAGCGCCTGGCGGTTGCTCGCGCTCAGCGCGCCGTTGCCGGCCTGGATCGCCAGGGTCTGGATCTGCTGGGTGTTGTCTTGCAGCTGGCTCAGCGCCGAGTCGGCGGTTTGCAGCATCGACACGCCGTCATTGGTGTTGTTGATCGCCTGATTGTTGCCGTTGATCTGCGCTTGAAGTTGCTGGGCGATGGCCAGGTTGGCGGCGTTGTCGGCCGCGCTGTTCAGCTTGGATCCTGAACTCAGCTGGGCGAGCACCTGTTTGGTGGCCTGCTGAGTCTTGTTCAGCTGGTACTGTCCGGCCAGCGAGGCCGAGTTGGTGTTGACAGTCAGCGCCATGGTGTTTCTCCGTCGCGAATCTATTGAATGCAATGATGCCTATCTAGTTTAGAAACAACGACTTGTTCGGGCAAGCGCCATTTCTTAACGATTGTGTCTAATTGCGGCGCTTTGACGGAGAGGCAACAAAAAAGCGCGTCCTGGACGCGCTTGGGCTTTGGCTGGCTGAATCTCAGCGGCGACGGCGTGTTTCCTCGTCGCGGATGCGGATGGGCACCAGCTTGGCTTGCTGTTGTACCGGGGCAGCCAGCAATTTGGCGACAGCGACCACCGCAACGGCAAGGGCCGCGATAAGAAGGATTTGCATGGTATGACTCCCCGTAACTTAATCTGAGGCCGGTTTCGGACTGGCGTTGTGGCCCCTCGACTTCATTCTGGGCTACAACATGCTCCCGACTCAAGGAAAAAGTTGTGAGTCAACGTTAAAATTTCAAGCGGGCGCGGCAGTTTTTTTCAAATCGCGCATCGCCTGATCCAGGCCGGACAGCGTCATCGGGTGCATTCTCTGGCCTATCAGCTGTCGGATCATGCCCACTGATTGCGTGTAATCCCAGTGTTCCCGCGTCAGTGGATTGATCCATGCCGCATGGCGGAAGTGCTCCAGTAGCCGTTTGAGCCAGACCTCGCCGGACTCTTCGTTCATATGCTCGACGCTGCCGCCGGGAAAGGTGATTTCGTAGGGGCTCATGCTGGCGTCGCCGACGAAGATCAGCTTGTAGTCGCGGCCGAAGGTGTGGATCAGGTCCCAGGTGGGGAAACGCTGGCTTTGCCTGCGGTTGTTGTCTTTCCACACCGATTCGTACACGCAGTTGTGGAAATAGAAGTACTCCAGGTGCTTGAATTCAGCCTTGACCGCGGAAAACAGCTCCTCGCATTCGCGAATGTGATCATCCATTGATCCGCCCACATCGAACAGCACCAGCACCTTGACGTTATTATGCTGCTCGCGCTGCATTTTCAGGTCCAGCATGCCGCCCTTGCGCGCGGTGGCGGCGATGGTGGCGTCCAGATCCAGGATTTCCTCGGCGCCGTCGCGGGCGAACTCGCGCAGGCGGCGCAGCGCCACCTTGATGTTGCGGGTGCCCAATTCCGCCTTGTCGTCGAAATTGCGGAATTCCCGCTGGTCCCACACTTTCACCGCGCGGCGGTGGCGGGACTGGTTCTGGCCGATGCGCACGCCTTCGGGGTTATAGCCCCAGGCACCGAAGGGGCTGGTTCCGCCGGTGCCTATCCACTTGTTGCCGCCCTGATGTCTTTCCTTCTGCTCCTCGAGCCGCTGGCGCAGCGTCTCCATCAGCTTGTCCCAGCCCATGGATTCCAGCTTTTTCTTTTCTTCTTCGCTGAGATATTTCTCCGCCTGTTTGCGCAGCCAGTCTTCGGGGATGGCGCGTTGCAGGTCGTCCAGCGTCAGCGCCAAACCCTTGAAGTGATGGCCGAACACCTGGTCGAAGCGGTCGTAGTGTTTTTCGTCCTTGACCAGCGCCGCGCGCGACAGGTAGTAGAACTCGTCGAGGCTGCCGAAGGCGACGTTGCGTTGCAGCGCTTCCAGCAATAGCAGGAATTCTTTCAGGGTGACTGGCAAGCCGGCGTTGCGCAAGGCATAGAAGAAATCGATTAGCATATTGGGTTTGCGAGGTGATGGCGGCAAATGGTAATCCGATAGCCATGCCAGAGTCGAGAGGCGAAGAGAGGGGAGGGGCCGGAGGCTGGCAGGGATGAGGGAGCGCAAGAAATATCGGTAGGGGCGCCTATCCTTCCAGGCATCCTCCGACTTGGCCAGAGCCGCGCGGCGTCTGGAGCGCCCACAGGCCTAGCGCATGGTGCTGAAGCTGCCATGGGGCTGTCGCGTCGTGTACGGCAGCAAGCGATCCGTTTCCTTTTTTACAACGGCATAGCACTCGCAACACAGCTGCTCCAGTTTGGGGCGGTCCTTCACGGTAATGTGGCCGCGGTTGTATTCGATCACGCCCTGTTTTTGCAACTTGCAGGCCGCTTCGGTTACGCCTTCCCGCCGTACGCCTAGCATATTGGCGATCAGCTCCTGGGTCATGGTCAGGTGGTTGCTGGGTAAACGGTCCAAGGAGAGCAGCAACCAGCGGCACAACTGCTGATCGATGGTGTGATGTCGATTGCAGACCGCTGTCTGCGCCATTTGCGTGATCAGGGCTTGGGTGTAACGCAGCATCAGCTGCAATAGTTCGCTGTGCCGATTGATTTCTTCCTTGAAGCGGGACGCTTGCAGGCGGTAGACCTTCCCTGCGCTCTGCACGATGGCGCGATTGGTGGTGCTTTCGCCACCCATGAACAGGGCCATGCCCACCATGCCTTCGTTGCCGACCACGGCGATTTCCGCCGATGCGCCGTTTCCCATCACATATAGCAGGGACACGATGGCGGTGGTCGGAAAATAGACATTGCGCAGGGTGTCGCCGGATTCATATAGAACCTTGCCCAATGGCAGCGACACCAGTTCCAAGTGCTGGACGAGCCGCTCCAAGGTGTCTTTTGGCAAGGACGCCAGAATATGGTTCTGTTGCAATGAGGGTAGTTCCATCACGGTATTTTCCATACAACCTCCTGGCGAAGCCGCTGTTTGCAGCGACGCGAAATGGGAGTGATTGTTTTGAGCTGCTTAGCGTGGAGATCATCCATGCGGCAAAGCGAACCCTATCTTTATCGCTGCGCATCCCAATCAAGCCGCTCAATGCCAGTCGGACAATGCCTCAGCGGGTGGCTGTGGACTGGATTTCCTACCAGGAACAAGTCCTACCGGCACGGAATTGCGTCAAGCGCATTTTTACGTCATCCCAATAACAAGCATTCACAGATTGGACATGAGAAGTGCATTGTGCGTTGCGGAATTAATTAAATGTACTGTAGTTCTCTGGTTTGTCCAACTATTTCGGCTGGTAAGCTTTTGTATTTGTTCGTGAAATCTGAGCATGCAAAGTATATCCTCATAACCATTTGTGACCATGGGCACTAATTTTAGCGACGCCCGGGGCTGGGAATGGTGGAACTGGTCAATAAACATAACATGTTGATGATTTTAGGTTCTCCATTCCGCTTAGGTGCGCTTGCCCACAGTCAGCGCGATTTAGGCTGGATAGAATGTAGTTGCGATATTAGACCCGCTCAGCGCGGCTAACAAAACCACGTAGATAACCTTAGCCAAGGCGCGCCTACGCAGGCAATACACAGGTACGGCAAGGAGGCGCAAGGCAGAATCAGGAGTTTTGTCAGCGGCTCTAAAGGGATGAGTCTGTTTGTGTGTCCAATAGGGGAATGACCTGGAGGCATTTCCGTGTCCATCATCGAGAATCATTTAATCGGATTGCTGCCTAGCGATGACCGCATCCACTTGCTGGCGCATTGCGAGCCCGTGGAGTTGATTCTGGCGGAAGCGCTCTGCAAGCAGGGCGGCAGCGCTTCTTATGCCTATTTCCCGCGTCAAAGTTCCATTTCCTTACTGGCTGAAGATCTAAATCATCATCAGCTTGAGATCGGCGTGGCCGGATGCGAAGGCATGTTGGGCGCGCACCTGGCATGGGGTACGGCAGTCGATCCTCTGCATGCCCTGGTACAAAGACCAGGCTTGGCCTGGAGAATTCGCGCCGAGGCGTTCCGCGGCGAGCTGTCAAATAACAAGCCGCTGCAATTGGTGGTGCATCAATATCTTTCCGTACTGATGAGGCAATGGGCCTTGTCTGCAGTCTGCATGCGATTTCACCCTCTGGGCGGGCGCTTGGCATCCAGGCTTTTGATCGAGCACGACCATGTATGTGCGGATGATTTTCATGTCACGCATGAATTTCTCGCGCATATGCTGGGTGTGCGCCGCGTCAGCATAACCATGGCTGCCGGCGCGCTACAGAGCAGGGGGTTGATTGAATATCACCGCGGGCGGGTTGTTGTGCTTGATCGTGGCGGGCTTGAGGCTATGGCGTGTGTTTGTTATGCCGCTAACCGGCAAATCTACGCCGACACGCTGGGTGAATGGCGAATATCGCCTGCAATGAGCGTCCCCAGCGCCAAATCCTGTGATGCGGCGTGCGCTGCCGCGCGAAATTTGGACCATGCCGTGCTGGGCCCAGACTGAGATGGCGGTGGGCAGGCCAAGATGGCCTGCCACTGCCTGGCTGGGCTTGTGACGACAGTTATCGCCAGGGGGCCGAATGCCGGACATCAGCGCTTGATGTGGGAAATCTTGGTGCCTTCAATGCTCAGACTGGCCATCAAGCCCTGTTGGTCAAAGATGAAGGCATAGGCATCGTTGCGCAAAGTCGTCGTGCTCAGATTTTTTGCGATCCCTTCATTGACTACGATCACGCTGGGGCCTGTGCCGATTTCCCATCCCATGGACTTCTTCAGATAGCGGACGGCTTTCTGGTTCATCAGGAAGACCACATAGCCGTAGGATTCGGCTCCGGCCTGCCAGCCCCAGGATGCGGTGACTGAGTTGTAGTAGCCGTTGGGGCGCCCCTCTTCCAGCAATACACCCTCGCCATATGCGCCGCCAAAGATCAACCCGGCTTTGATAATCTTCGGAAATACCAAAATGGCGGCGGCTTTTCGTGAAAGATTTTCGGCTACCGGGCTCTTTTGATACAGCATTTGCAGCGATTGCTGCGCGTCCTCATCCAGGTCTTGCGCCGATGCGGCAAAGGCGGAGCCGCTGGCAAAACACAGAACGAAGGCAGCTGCTGCCGGCAGAAATATTTTTTGCAAATTTCGTATGAGGTGGATCATGGCTGGACTCCTTGGAGTGGGTTTAAAAACTCACCTCTAATCCCATGGCGTGAAAACTTGACGCATTCATGCTCCGCCGTAGTCATGGTGAATTTCACCCCATTTTATCGGGGGGACGGAGAGGGCTCTGTTCGTTGCCGTACATAGCATCTCGAATCGACGTTTGGATGCCTGCGATGGGAAGCGGCTGTCAGTCTTAGGCGTTGGCTATTTCGAAAAGTCCGCATCGCAGATGACGCGCGTTTAAGTGGCGCTCGTAAAATCCCTGATCGCGCGTTGCGCCTCAGACGCAATAGCTTGCTCGTGCGGCTTGGTTGAAAGCCGAGGTCGTTCGAGGGGTTCTGGTATGTGCGCAAGCGTACATACCGATGGTATTTATGGGGCTACCCTGGCCCAACCATGTTCAACATGGCGGGTGTAGCAGGCGAGTTGCAGAACGACATATGGATCTCCCATGGGTAGAGCAGTCTGGATCGCTTCTGAAAGGAGGCTGGGTCATGGCTTGGCAAAACGATATTGAACAATGGGCAAAGCAGATTCGGCAGAACAATCCTTTTGCGGCGCGTCTGGTGTGGGATGATCAGCAGATCGATTTTGGCGCTTTCGAACGCCCTCTGGTGACCATGTATGTCAGGGAGGCGTCAGCGTTGAGATACTTGTTATCGCCAAGCCTGGATGGCCTTGGCGAGGCCTATGTGCGTGGCGTTTTCGATGTGGACGGCGCGCTGGATGACGTCATCAACCTGGCCTACTCCCTGTCCCGCAGCCACAACAAGCGCTTCCAGACCATCGCCGGCTATTTCCGGCACTCGCGCAAGGCCGACAAGCAGGCCATCCAATTTCACTATGATGTGTCGGACGTGTTCTATGCCCTGTGGCTGGATCCGCAGATGATGTACTCCTGCGCTTATTTCGAAACTGGCTGCGAGAGCTTGGCGGACGCGCAGGTCAAGAAGATGGATCATATCCTGACCAAGCTGAGGCTGGCGCCCGGACAGACCTTTTTGGACATAGGTTGTGGTTGGGGAGGGCTGGCGATACGCGCCGCGCAACGTTTTGGCGCGCGCTGCCTGGGAATCACGCTGTCGCGCAATCAATATGAAACTGCGACGGCCAGGGTGCGCGCGGCCGGCCTGCAAGACCGGGTCGAGATCCGGCTGCAGGACTATCGGGATGTTCAAGGCCAGTTCGACCGCATCGCCAGCGTAGGGATGTGCGAGCATGTGGGCGTCAAGGGCTTGCCGGATTACTTCAGACGTATTCACGGCTTGCTGTGTGATAACGGGATGGCGTTGAATCACGGCATCACCATGTCCAGCGCCGATAGTGTGGATGCGCCGTTCGGGGCTGGCCGCTTCATTGAAAGATACGTTTTCCCCGGTGGGGAGCTGCCGCATGTCGGAGAGGTGCTGCGTACCATGCAATTAGGCGGGCTGGAGGCTCTGGATGTGGAAAACTTACGTCGCCACTATGCGCAGACCTTGGCGTGCTGGGCGAAAAACTTTGAAAACCACAGCGAGGGCATCCGCCAGGAGGTGGGCGAGGAGAAGTTCCGTATCTGGCGCGTATACCTTGCGGGCTGCGCCTATGCCTTCCGGCATGATGTGGTGAGCATCTATCAGGTGCTGTGCCACAAGGCCGGCCGTCATGCCGATGGCCTGGAGTGGTCGCGGCGGTATATGTATGCCGGCCCCGAAGCGGGCTCGAAGCTCACTCCCTGAGCATGTGGGGCATGACGGATCGGAAACAAAATGCTTATTGGACGTTATTGACTTTCATGTAGTTGATGACAGCCCTGACTTCCTTGATCCCAAGCGCCAGATCCCCGGCCCGATCAATTTCAGCCTGGGTATCGACTTGTCCGCTCAGCATCACTCGGCCATTGTCGGTTTCCACCCGGATTTCATAGGATGTCAGCTCCGGATCGTGGAGAATGGCGGCTTTGACTTTGCCAGTAATCACCGCATCGGCCACATAACTGCTCACCTCCGTGCCTTGGGCGTAGGTATTGCCTGTGGCGGCAGAGAGGGGCGTATCAAGCTGCTCGGTTGCGTTGTTATTGCCATAAGCGTTGCCTGATATGGCGATCAAAGCGGCATAGGCAATGAGCAGCGTAATGCCTGTCGCGTGTTGAGTGGATTGGCTAAGCATGATTGGCTCCTTTTGCAAGGGAATTCAATGTCATGCAGAGGGTGGTACTGAAGCCTCCACAGAGCATTGCCGTCAAAGAATGGCGGATCTTGCGCGAATGGTCTGTGCGCTGTAGCACGGTCATGGGCTGTTGCTCAAATCTAGCGGGCGAGACGTGGGCGCTAGTCCATCAAGGGAGGCGTTCAGCAGCCGTTCGTATGCCGATTTGATCTCGACGTAGCATTCGCAAGCGCGCTGCTTCAGGCCTGCCTTATCCAATGCGATGATGCGGCTATTTTCATAATGGATTAGTCCTGAGCGTTGCAAGCCCTGCGCGGAATCCATTACCTCCTCGCGTTCAGCCCCTAGTATGTCGCCAATTAAATCTTCCTTCAGTTCCAGCTCATTTCCTGGCTGTCTTTCCAGGCTCAGCAGCAGCCAGCGGCAGAGTTGTTGCTCCAGCGAGTGATGGTGTCTGCATGATGTGGTTTGCGCCATCTGGGTAATCAGGGCTTGCGTATAGCGCAGAAAAAGGGGCATGGATAAAGTGGAATTGCCAAACTCGTTTTTCAGCGCGCGGGATTCCAGCCGGAAACCATAGCCCGCGCTTTGCACCACGGCCCGGCTAGGGATGGGTTCTCCTCCGACCATAAGAGAAATGCCAGCCATGCCTTCTCTGCCAATGATGGCGATCTCGGCGGCAATGCCACTTTTGCTTATGTGAAGCAATGCTATGGTGGCGCTGCAGGGGAAATAGACATAGCTCATCGCATGGCTGGAATCATATAGAGTTGTGCCTAATGGCATATCAATCATCTCGAGCTTAGGGTGGATGCGTTGCCACTCGGTGGCTGATAGTGTTGCCAACATGCTGTTGAGTGCCGCTTCTGTCTGCATGGTCATGTCTATTCCCCTGATGGCAGGCTTTTGTTTGGCCTGTACTTTAGGAGTATGAAATGGCATTGTATGTGCGCTATCGCACATAAAGAATTCGGCAGGCTTTTTGACTGAGTTGATTTCATATTTCAAGCAGCAAAGCGGGGGATGGTTTCGGGGTGTGTGAGTAATTATTTAATTCTAAGTTTTTGTGAATCATATTTCAATTTATGTGTGATACCGCACCGATGTTTTCAATCATGAAGTCCACTATGCCGCATCACCCTTCAGTTTGGGATGACATCTTATGACGACAGTAACGCAGTTGGTCACTGTCGATATTGGCATGTCGTGCTGAAAGGCGGAGGGTGGAAGCCTTGATTCGAACCCATAAATGTGGGTGGGTAGTCCAATCAGCGATAATTCCGAAAGGAAAAGCCATGGAACATATCAACTCGTCTGGGTATGTCTACAACACCCATATTCAAACGGAAGACGCCATGCGTTTGTTGAGCAAGGCTGGTTTCGATGTCAAGAAACTATCGATCATCAGCAAGGGCTACCATGGCGAGGAGCATCCTTTCGGTTTCTATTCTGTGGGCGATAAAATGAAAGCCTGGGGAGGCATAGGCGCATTCTGGGGGGGGTTGTGGGGCTTGCTGATCGCCCCGGCAATCTTCTTTCTGCCGGGGCTGGGGCTGATGGCCATGGCAGGGCCGGTGGTCACGGCTTTGATTGGCGCCTTGGAAGGCGCGGTGGTGATCGGCGGCTTGTCCGCGCTGGGGGCCGCGCTGACCAGGGTGGGGGTAAGCGCCGAGCAGGCCGTCCAGTATGAAACTGCGCTGAAGGCGGACAAGTATGTGCTGGTGATACATGGGAATATTGAGGAAGTCGGGAGAGCGAATGCGATTCTTGACGGCTTCGCCAACTGGCAAACCGTTTGAGTGGGTTACGCGTAGCGTGGCAGGCGGCATCGATTGCGAAGAGCCGCTAACAAAACCTCTGATCCTGCGTTGCGCTTCCTCGCGCCTTATTGCCCACCACTTGTACTGCCGGCTTCGGCGCATCTTGTCCCAGGTTCTCTATGAGGTTTTGTTGGCGGCTCGCGGCTTTACGCGTGAGGTGAGTCTGAAGATGAGTCTTCCAGCTCTGGAGCGGTAACGGGGAATCGCCAGATCGGTCGGCGCAACGTGGAACGATCGCTTTTCTCATTTGACTCAGGATTAAGTTTCAAGCCAGCGAGGGGAGTAATGGCGGCAGTGGCAGCGCGTTCAGACCTTGGGCGGGATGCAAGCCTTCACACGTCCGTGTCTCATGGCGGCCGGCTTGTCCGGGACATGGGGCAAGGCGCTGTTGGACCTGTAGAATCAATAGATTCAACGCTTCAGGGCGGAGCGAAATATCCTTCCGTATCTCATGCCACGCCCCCAAGACGCTCATCATTTTCAGTTGCCCCTTCTTCCACGATAGCCAAACAGCAAGAAAGAGATGATCAGTACGGTAACGATCAGTCCGATAGGGCCAATGCCCCAGCCCATGCCCAGACCCCAATATAAGCCGCCACCTCCACCAAACAGCAGCAAGAGCAAAATTGCAATAATGAGTAAGTCCATGTTTTTCTCCCAGTAAGAAGCGAAACTTTGACCGTCAACATTGGCGCGCACAGATTTGCCATTGTCTTGTGCTGGCGGCCACCGGTTAGTCGCTAGCGCGACATGATGGTCAGGTTGTTGTGAACCGCCCTGACCAATTTGACCTGCGTCGCCAGTTCTGTGGCGCGGTCGGATTCATTTTTGCTGTTGACGGTGCCGTTCAGATCAACGACGCCATGATCAGTCCGGACATTGATGGCCAGTCCTTTAACCCACTTGTCTTCGGTGAATGCTGTTTTGACCTTGACTGTGATGGCGGCATCATCCAAATATTGTCCTGGCGTGTCCGTCGAGGTGTCGTAGGCATAAGCAACTACGGGGCCAAGCAACACTCCCAACAATAATAAGGTGCGGCTGAGTTTGATATCCATGATTTCTCCATTTGCTTGGTTTCGGTCGAACGGGCATTGAACGAAGCCACATGCCAGTTCCGCTTGGCGGTTAAGGCGCTTTTAGCGTCTTTGCGATATCCTCTTTCGCATCGCCTACCGATGCCTGAACCGCGCCTACGTTTTTCTGGATGTTGCCTTTCACTTCCAGTTCCTTATTGCCGACGGCCTTGCCGACGACTTCCTTCACTTTGCCTTTAGCTTCTTCAATACGCCCTTTTACCTGATCTTTATTGATGCCCATGATTCTCTCCTGAAAAGTCCAGCCGACTTAATGTCGACGCACGGCGACTGCCGTACACTCGCACAGTAAGTCATCGGCTGTGCCAGGTCTGTTTGTTGTCACACATATTTGGAAATGTCTGGATATTCTCGATGGATGGGGTCCCGATGAGCGGCATCCGGATCCGGTTTGCAGACCCGATAAGCATTTTGTGGGTAGGGCGCGGTGGCTTTACCGCCGGGGCGGGCCTGTTATTGCGGCGGGAATGTCCGACCATCCATTTCAACATTTACGCCCAGCCTCTGCGCCAACCCCCTGGCGCCTTGCCGCATTACCTCGTCGTGGTTCCAGCGGAACAGGCGGCAAGCCAGTGGCGCTAGCCAATTCATCCACCAGATAGTGGTATGGATGTGCCAGTCGTACCGTACGACGGTGCAGGCTTCATGGTTGGAAAAATGCCATATTCCCTTTCCTTCCACTGCGCCGCTGGCTTTTCCTTCCAAAACTCGGAAGGGCTCGATACGGGTTACCCGCATATTGAAGCTCAACCGGTATGGCAAGGCTCCTTTCCAGGTATAGCGGTGCAGCGTGCCGACGCCATGCGCGTCGCCGCTTTCGATTTCGGCAACCTGTTTTGCGCTTTTCCACCATGAAGGCCAGGCATCCGCATGGAAAATCGCATCCCACACCGCGGGCAGCGGCGCGTGGATCCGCCATATGGTGGAAAACCGGTACTCAGCCATCTGGCCTCCCGCCGTTCATGGGGAGAAAACACACCATGTCGATTTCCATTCACCTGCAGCGAGAGGCCGAGACTGGCATCCAGCCAAATTTGCTGCGGTGAATCCCGGTCCGGCTGCGTCGTTTACGACCATGGGCGCGGCAAACCGGCTATCTAGGAGCCTCCCTAAACTCCCCTGAAATCATGGAGCGACGCCAAGCATGGACCCGACCCCAGCGGTCATGCCCATCGCCAGCGCTCCCCAAAAGGTGACGCGCATGGCGCCGGCTGCGACCGGCGCGCCGCCCGCCCGCGCCGCCACTGCGCCCAGCAGCGCCAGAAACGCCAAGGACGCGGCTGATACGATGGGAATCAGGCTGGTGCCGCTGGACAATACCGCCACCGCGATCGGAAGCGCCGCCCCCATCGTGAAGCTGGCGGCAGAAGCCAGCGCCGCCTGCAACGGCCGAGCGCGCTGCGTCGCAAAAATGCCGAGCTCGTCGCGGGCATGCGCGCCCAACGCGTCATGCGCCATCAATTGCTCTGCGACCTGCCTGGCAAGCGCAGGATCCAGCCCACGGCGCACATAGATGGCGGCTAATTCCTTGTGTTCCGCCGCATTATTGCTCTGCAATTCCTTGCGCTCTTGTTCGAGCGCCACTTGCTCTGTGTCTTTCTGCGAGTGGACGGATACATATTCTCCGGTGGCCATCGACATCGCCCCGGCCACCAGGCCGGCGACGCCGGCAACCAGAATATTGCTGTGGTTCCCATGCGCGGCGGCCACCCCCACGATCAGGCTGGCGGTGGAGACAATGCCATCGTTTGCGCCTAGCACGGCTGCCCGCAGCCAGCCTATCCTGTCTGAGAGGTGTCGCTCCCTATGGCCTACATGCATGCTCAAGCTCCTGTGGCGCGCGTCCTGTCGTTTCGCCGCGACGCGTTGCGTGAAATCCGCCTTGCGTATGTTGTAGGCGGTGGCCGGCGCATTCGTTCTTGCGCATGTTCTCCAGGCATCCGGATGCCCCTTTTCGACTGGGGAGGCGCGCTGGCGGGAAGATACCGTCCCTCCTTCACGATAGCGGCAGATCGGCTAGGCTTGCCGCCGGAACCGGTTGTTTACCATCTGGAGCGTTTGTTTTCGGTGTTGTTGATCAAGGAGGAGTATGGCATCGCTGAAGGGGGCGCTGGGCTGGGCCGCGGCATGCTGCTTGGCGCTGAAGTCTTTGGCCCTGCGGCCGAACCTCTGGGCCATCTGCTGGCCTGCGCGGCGCGACAGCGGATGACGGTTAGTGAAGTGCTGGAGATGCCTTTCCATCACTTGGTGATTGGGGCCGGATCGCTCCACTTTGCGCGGAGCGATCGCTTCTTTCATTCGCCGCCATGGAACCCGCCGCGGTTGAAGCCAGTGGTGCGCCACCCTGATTCGGGATCAACGCCCAAGCCAGCTATCTAAGCCGTAGTGGTTTCGGCTGCGAGTTTAGGCCTTTGGCGGGGTGTAGCCTTCACGAGGCGGAGCCTCGTGACTGGCCGCCGGCTTGGCCGGGTCGCGGGGAGCGGCGTCGCTCGCCGGATTTGGGTGGCCTGTGGTTTGCGTCGGGGTGTTGCCCCCCGGCAGGGGGGCGCCTACCGCCGGCTTCTTGTTCGGGTCGGCGCTCTTGCTATGCGCTCCGGGGGCGTTGGATTTCGCATACCCGTCCCCCGTATGTCTGTTGCTTGATCTCCGAAACCCGCGACTAATCGCTGTCCGTGGAGTCGGCGCGATGTCCCGTCAGGATCTTGTCTCGGCCTTGCAGCGATTCGCCGATGATCGTTTTGGCTCTTCCCTGTTCTATCATATTGTGGGTGTGCACAATCAACACCGTATTGCCGGTCTGAATGGCATCCATCACTAATTCGGAAAACCTGCCCTCCTTGCGCGCGGCGCCGGCTTTGGGGGAACAGGGCGCGGTCACTCCGCTGATGGAGCCAAGCATGCCGCCCAAGCTGGCGAACCAGCCCAGCATCACAAGGGGGGCGACCGCCGGACTGCTGATAAACAGGGTGATGCCCTCGGCCATCAGAATCAATGTGCCGGCAACGCCTGCTCCGGCGCCTACCGCCGTGGCGATGGCGCCATCCACCAGAATGTTTTTGAGCACCTCATCGCGGCCATCGTCGGTGATGGCCTGCGGCGCTTGATGCAGGATATGCATCTGGTTGATGGCGATGCCGCTAGCGATCAGGCGCTGGCGAACTCCCTCAGCCTCTTCGTGGCTGGGGTAGATTACCGATACCGTGTGGTCCCTGTTGAGCGCATAGGGCGGGAACGATGCTTTGGCCTCCTTGGTAGCGGATGCTTTTGGATCAACGGGGGGGAGCATGATGTTCTCCTGATGCGTGGGGAGCGCCGCGTCATGTCGGGTTGCCTGTAAAAACGCAGGGGTAGGCATGCCAGGTGGTTGTTTCAACTATCCGCTTGCAGCTTTCGGGCCCAGACTGCCAGATTTTCCAGCAGCTCCTGTATTCGCTGCCGGCTGATTGCATCTACCAACAACTGGCTTTGCAGATTGAATGCCAGGGCAGCATGTTGAATCAACGCCCGCATGTTTAGCGTGACAAAGACCTGCCTAAGGCGGTGCCGGGCCCGAGTGGAACCGAACCATCCAGAGGCAGCTCGCATCGCCTGCCGCCGGCTTGTCTGCCCAGGCGCTATCGCCAAAAGGCCTGGGGCGCAATCGATGGCGTTTTCAGCAAGCCGGATGGATCTGGCGTAGCGAAGCCAACGGCATCGATTGCGAGAATCTTCTTCTTGAAGGCCTGCACACTGGCGGTTGGCTGGGTTTCCGTATCCTGATTGGAGAGGCAGATATCTTGCAGGCCATAGATTCCCACTCAGGAAGGCAGCAAGCGCTGGACGGCACCCCGCAGCGCTTGCTTGCATGAATTGCGACGCAGGCATGCCGAGAGCGTTTAGATTCGGGGTCATCCACGCTCTGCTTGCGGACGCTTAATTCTTGAAGCGGTCCTGCCATCTTGGCCCCTCGATGAGAAAACCGACCACATCCTTGATCAACCTGTCCTTGTGGCTGACCAGGAGGCCATGCGGCGCGCCATCGTATTCGATCATGGTTGCCTGGGCGATCGACTTGGCCGTCTTGCGGCTGCTCTTTTCTATGGGGACGATCTTATCGGCGTTGCCGTGGATCACCAGCGTGGGCATGGTGAAGCTGGCGAGGTCCGGCCGGAAGTCAGTGCTGGAAAAAGCGTGGACGCAGGCCAGGGTTGGCTTCAGGCCAGCCTGCATGGCGACGACGCGCGACCACTCGATGGCCTCTTTGCTTGCCGGATGGGAAGTCAGGCCGATGCCGAAGAAATCCTTGAAAAAGCCGGTCCAGAACTGCGCGCGGTCGGTTTTGAGGTCGGCTTCTATTTGGTCGAATACATACTGCTCCACCCCGTCGGGATTCGTGTCGGTCTTGAGGATGAAAGGCAGGATGGAGGAGATCAGTACCGCCTGCGTCACCTGCTGGCCGCCATAGCGAGACAGGTAGCGGGCCACTTCGCCGCCGCCCATCGAAAAGCCCAGCAGCGCGGCGTCTTGGGCAAAGGTCTGCTCGATGACGGCGGCCATATCGTCGGCCAGCGTGTCGTAATCGTAGCCGCTCCAAGGCTGGTCTGAGTGGCCGAATCCCCGGCGGTCATATCGGATGGCGCGCATCCCCGCATCGGCGATGGCCATCGCCAGGTCATCGAAACTGTCGGCGGACAAGGGCCAGCCATGCGCCATGATGACAGGGCGGCCGGCTCCCCAGACTTTGACATGCAGCCTGACGCCGTCTTTGGTGATGATGTGGTTCATGATCTTTCCTTCGGATGGTGGCGGTGGCGGGCAGGTATGCCGATCGCAATCAGGTCTCGGCCTTTATCGTTTTAGTCTCGGCCTTATCCGCCGGTCTGTGCGTTGCCGCACGCAGTTGGCCAACTGGATGGCCGGGGAGAGTAGTGCGTCGCGCCGCTCTGGGTGTGTTACCGAACAGACGGCATCCACTCGTCTGGCTAAGGTTGCCCTGAAACCGAGGGTTCCGTTTTCTGGAAGGCCGCGGCAAGGAGGCGAGCATGGATTACACAGAGCGGGATATTTATGGCATGTACCGGCCGAGGGAAAAGTTCGGCTCCTTGGCCGAGGCCGCGCCAGGACTGGTAGGCGCCGATGCCCTTCTCGGCAGCGATGTCTATAGCCAGAAGAATGAGTTTGTCGGCGTGGTCAAGGAGATCATGCTCGACATGCAAAGCGGCCGAGTCGCTCGTGTGGTGCTGTCCATCGGCCATCCCAGCATCAACGAGACGCTTTTCAATGCGCCATGGCGCGCCTTCATGTTCGACCCGGCTCACAAACGCTTCGTGCTGAATGTGGAGAAAATGAAACTCAGGCCCATTCCGGAGGGTAGCCGGAGGCGATCGCCAGATCAGGGTCTCCCCGTAAGCGATGGCGATTATGGCGGCGGGCTGGACTAAGTCTCGCTAACAAAACCCCTGATGCCGCGTTGCGCCGACTTGTCGTACTACTTGTACTGCCTGCGTCGGCGCGCCTTGCCTCAGACACTTCGCTGGGTTTTGTTAGCAGCGGCTCTAAGAGTCTTATTCAATGTCTGCTGCGCGTCGGCGATATGGCGTTAAAAACAGCTTCAGAATGTGCATGCATCCTCTATGTACATTCCGCTTCTTCAGCCGTTTTCGCCTTGGCTCGCGAGACCTTGACCAGGCTCTGAGGCCTGTTAATGCCGTTAAACGCGGCGCACTGCAGCTGCCAGGTGATTGAACATGAGCAAGCGGAAATCCACAGAGCGAGCCTCGCTGGGCGCCATTTCAGATGGATACGCCGGCGACGGCGGGGAGCTCCACCAATACGCGCAAGGGACGCACCCCGCGCTCAAGACCAATCAGGGATTGTCTGTTTCAGACAACCAGAACTCATTGCGCGCCAATCTGCATGGCCCATCATTGCTGGAAGACTTCATCCTCCGCGAGAAGATCAACCATTTCGATCATGAGCGCATTCCCGAACGCATCGTTCATGCCCGCGGCACCGGCGCCCATGGCTACTTTGAATTGACCCACTCGCTTAAAGCCCATACCACGGCGAAGATCCTGACCGAACTCGGGGAGCGGACGCCGCTATTCGCCCGTATTTCCACCGTGGCCGGCGGCTCTGGTTCGGCGGACACGCCGCGGGATGTACGCGGCTTCGCCATCAAGTTCTACACACGGCAAGGCAATTGGGATCTGGTCGGCAACAATATTCCGGTTTTCTTCATTCAAGACGCGATCAAATTTCCCGACCTGGTCCATGCGATCAAGATGGAGCCGGATCGCGGCTTTCCGCAAGCGGCCACCGCGCACGACACTTTCTGGGATTTCATCTCGCTGACGCCAGAGTCCATGCACATGGTGATGTGGATCATGTCCGACCGCACGCTGCCGCGCTCGCTGCGCATGATAGAAGGCTTTGGCATCCACAGTTTTCGGCTGATCAATGCGGAAGGCCAGTCCACTTTCGTCAAGTTTCATTGGCGGCCCGCGCTAGGACTGCAATCGACCCTCTGGGACGAAGCCTGCAAGATCGCTGGGGCCGACCCCGATTTCCATCGCCGCGACTTGTTCGAGGCCATCCGCGCCGGCGGTTTCCCCGAGTGGGAATTCTCCGTGCAGTTGTTCACCCAGGAGCAGGCCGACCAATTTCCCTTCGATCACCTCGACGCCACCAAGCTGATTCCTGAAGAGCTGGTGCCGCTGCTGCCGATTGGCCGGCTGGTGCTCGATCGCTGGCCTGACAATTTTTTCGCCGAAACCGAACAGATTGCCTTCTGTCCATCGCATCTGGTGCCCGGAATCGACTTTTCTAATGATCCCTTATTGCAGGGACGGCTGTTTTCCTATCTGGATACTCAGCTGTCGCGGCTGGGATCGGTCAATTTTCATCAGCTTCCGGTCAATATGCCGCACTGCCCGTTTGCCAATCAGCAGCGCGATGGCCATATGCAAATGTCGGTGCCGCGCGGTCGGGTGGCGTATGAGCCCAGCACGCTGGAGAGCGACTCGGCGCGCGAGGTGTTCTCCACCGGGTTTCAGTCCGCAGAAATCAGTGAGTGTGGCGACAAAGGCAGACTTCGCGCCAGCAGTTTTGCCGACCACTACAGCCAGGCACGGCTGTTCTATCTCAGTCAGACCGATTATGAGCAGGCTCATATCGCTTCGGCTCTGGTGTTTGAGCTTTCCAAAGTCGAGCACTTGCATGTGCGCCAGGCGATGGTTGGGCATTTGCGCCACATTGATGAGGAATTGGCGCGGCGCGTGGCCGATGGCCTGGGCTTTATGGAATTGCCGGTGCCGCCGTTGGCGGAACCGGTTCGCGACTATGCGCCGTCCTCTGCCTTGCAGATCATAGGCAAGATGAAGCGCAGCCTGGAGGGGCGGTGTGTCGGGATGTTGGTGGCGAGCGGGAGCGATGCCGCCGCAGTCGACGCACTCAGCCTGGCAGTGAGGGAGGCCGGGGCCAGCATCAGGATCGTCGCGGTTACGGTCGGACTGGTTCCGCTTTCGAACGATTTTTTGTTGAAGGTGGATGGTCAATTGGCCGGTACGCCATCGGCGATTTTCGATGCCGTGGCCATTGTGCTGGCGGAGGACGCTGCGGAGAGGTTGGCGCAGGATGTTGCCGCCTTGGATTTTGTCCGAGATGCCATGGCTCATCTCAAGGCGTTGGCGGTCGATGGCGGCGGCCTGCGCTTGCTGCGGATGGCTGGAGTGGAGCTGGATGCTGGTGTCGTCGCTATCGACAATATTCCGGGCTTCATCGCGATGGCGAAGACGCGGCAATGGGCGCGTGAAAAGACGCTGCGCTTTTTGGCTTGAAACACGCGCGCAGCGATTGGGATGGGGCCGAAGTGCCTGTCATCGTGGATATTGGCGCGCCGACTCGTTATGGGATGGCCATGTTCGACATGGCCACAGGGCCGGCCTTGGATCGCGCGGCAGTTTCAGTGCTTGCAAGCCTGAACACCTACCCACGTCAACTCTTTGTTGGATAGCGTACCGACAAGGCTCGGCTGCATCGGCATGCTGTGGATGCCGACGTTTTGCAATATCGCGGGAGGCCGGCCTCATCGGAGCATGATCATGAACCCTCTTGAGCAGCAGGATACCGACAGCGACCTTTCTCGAAAGGCCGAGCAAGATAACAATCCCTTACCAGGCAAGCATTTACCCGAACGCAGATCGACACCGCGTCCCGAGGATCCTCTTTATTCCGACCCGCTGGCAAGCGACCCGAATGACGAACCGCTGGTGCATGATTTACAGGCCCATGAGGCTGATGGACCGTTAGCTGACTGATGATTGAGCGACGCTCGGGATGAGCGTCTGACGCGGCATGCGCATTGTCGAAGGCAGCAAATCAGCGGTACTGCGGTGAAATGATCAAAGCCCCACGCCTGATTCGGTCTTCAATCCATGCCTGTGGGCTGAGCCACGCCACCATGGAGAAGCACATGAAACTCTCTTCCAGAAATCTTGCGCTGAGCGCCGCCATCCCTCTGGCGATAATTGCGGGATGCGGTCAGGCGCGCGCCGACGCCCGTTCGCAGGAGGTTCTCGATGCGAGGCAGGAAGCCCAAATCGCGACGATATATGCCTTGAACCCCTATTTGCGCCACAACAACCTCAAGGTGGCAGTGGCGCAAGGCACCGCTACCTTGTCCGGCAACGTCGAGGACGATGTCAACCGCGATCTGGCAAAGGAGATCGCGTTGGGCGTCAGCGGTGTGACTCGGGTGGAAAACCAGATTGTGATCCAGAGCAATCAGGACCCTCAAGCCTCGGCCTATACCGGTGAGGCAATTGACGATAGCACCATTACCGCTTCGATCAAGTCCAAGCTGTACTGGAGCCAGCGTACGGAAAGGCTGCCGATCACGGTGAAAACGGAGCGGGGGCATGTCGTATTGCGGGGGACGGCAGACAGCCTGTCATCCCGGAATTTCGCCGGCCAATTGGCTTTGAGCACGCGCGGCGTGGAATCGGTCGACAATCAGCTGCAGGTCAATGGAAAGACGTCGGCAGCCGCGATTGATGATACCCAGGAGAGCGTACGCACCGAGCTGTCCGATAGCTGGATCACGACAAAGGTCAAGTCAACCTTTCTCTATTCCAACAATGTCGCCGGATCCAATATTGCCGTCAGTACGCTTCATGGCGTGGTGACCTTGCGAGGCATGGTGGAGACGGGGGCGGAGCGGGCGCTTGCCATTGAGCTGGCGCAGAATGTCCGTGGCGTTAAAAGTGTCAAGGCGGCCAATCTGGTTTTCAGCGCCACGGACCAATAGCTTGGGCTTTCATGTTGGCCAAGCTCAAGGATTTGGATGGATGGCGGGCATTCTGGCGCGCGGACCTGATCCGGCGCCGATGCCGATTATTGTTGGGATGCCCGCCGGGGAGAGCGCCATGTTGGAAATGATCATTGTCTTGCTGTTGATCTTGTGGGCCTTGGGCTTGTTGACGGCCTTCACGATGGGCGGATTGATTCACATCCTTTTGTTGCTGGCAATCGTGGCGATACTGGTGCGCTTTATCCAGGGCAGGCCGCTATAGGTTGGAATGGACGCGTGGCGCATGAAGGAGCAGGTTATGCCGTATTGTGCTTTGCCGAGTCGGGCAAGGGTGACTGGCCTGGACGGCCCCGCATCGCGAGTCCGCGGCCATGAAGTTCCATGATTATTACGCAATCCTGGACATCCCGCGCGATTCCGCTCAGGAAGACGTCAAACGGGCGTATCGCAAGCTGGCGCGGAAATTCCATCCGGATGTGAGCAAGGCGCCGGATGCAGAGGCGCGTTTCAAGGAGTTGGGCGAGGCCTATGCGGTGCTGAAGGATCCCGAGAAACGGGCGGCCTACGATCTAATGGGCCGCGAATGGAAAGACGGGCAGGATTTCCAGCCGCCGCCGGGTTGGGACGCTGGTTTCGAATTCAGCGGAGGCGACTTTGGCTCAGGGGCCGGCGCCGATCCTGGCGATGTGTTCGAGGCCCTGTTTGGCCGGGGCGCGCGCGGCGGGCCGCATCGTCATGCTCATGGCGCCGGTCAGGATCATCACGCCAAGGTGTTGATCGATCTGGAGGACGCTTACCGCGGCTGCGAGCGCAGCATGGAGTTGCGCATGCCGGTGCAGGATGCCCAAGGCCGCGTCGCGCTGCAGACGCGCACGCTGGCCGTCGCGATTCCCAAAGGCATACGCGCGGGCCAGCATCTTCGTCTGGCGGGCCAGGGAGGGCCGGCTCTGGGCGGTGGCCTCGCGGGAGACTTGTACCTGGAGATAGAATTCAAGCGCCATCCGCTGTTTCGGGCGGAGGGCCGGGATGTGTTTCTGGAGTTGCCGGTGTCGCCCTGGGAGGCGGCGCTGGGCGCCGTGGTGGAAACGCCAACGCCCGAAGGCCCGGTCCAGTTGAAGATTCCGCCGGGCGCGGCGGCGGGCAAGCAGTTGCGGATGAAGGGTCGCGGCATACCCGGCGCAACGCCCGGCGATTTATATGTGGCGTTGAAAATCGCCTTGCCTCCTGTTGTTGATGAGCGTGATCGCGCGGCCTACCAGGCGATGGCGGATGCCTTCGACTTCAACCCGCGCGATGCGCTGAAAGGACAGGCGTCATGAATCAGGATCCTCTCGCATTGCCCCAGGTTTTTGTGGTGGAAGAACAGGTGGATCTGACGCTGCTTGAGCTCTGCCAGGCCAGCCATGCCGAAGAGACGCTTATCATCAGCTGGGTATTGGAAGGCGTGTTGAATCCGTGGGGAGACTCTCCGCAAAGTTGGCGTTTTCGCGGCGATGCGCTGCGGCGGGCGCGGACGGCCTGGCGTCTGTCACGCGATCTGGAGATCAATCCAGCCGGGGTGGCGTTGGCTCTGGATCTGCTGGATGAGCTGGCGACCTTGCGGGCCCGGCTGGACCGCGCCGGCATCCGGTGAGTTGGCTCACATGATCCGGAGGCCCAGCGCTATCCGGGAGAGGATTCTTTTGGGGACAAGCGAAGCATCGGTGGCATCGGCCACGGGAGCTTCCTCGCCAAGCCGTTCACTGCGGCGGCGCCGGGTTGGCGTTGAGGCCACAACGCTCGGCATCAGAGTCCTTTTGCATTGAACGGCTTCGCCGGGATACGCAGCGCCAATCGGCCCTAGCCGGGCATCAGCATGCGAACCACCGCCGCGCCCATCACCAGCGTTGCGATCCAGGCCAGGATGGTCAGGGGCTTGCTGGCAGTGAAGGAACCCATCACCGATTTTTTGGAAACTATGATGATGATCACCACCATCAGCGGCACGGCAACCACACCGTTGATGACGGCGCTCCAGAATAGCGCCCGCATTGGGCTGATCGGTGAATACTGGATGCCCAGCCCCAGCAGCATGCTGACGGCAATGATGCTGTAGAAGCCATGCGCGTCGCGCACCTTGCGCTCCAGCCCTTCCTTCCAGCCCATCACTTCGGATACCGCGTACGCTCCAGAGCCGGCCAGAACCGGCACGCCAATCAGACCCACGCCGATAATGCCCAAGGCAAACAGCAGGTAGGCGGCATCGCCAGCTAGCGGACGCAAGGCGTTGGCGGCTTGGCTGGCGGTATTGATATGGGTGATGCCTGCAGTATGCAACGTGACGGCCGTAGCCAACATGATGAAGTAAGCGGTGATGTCGGAGTAGAGCATGCCGCTCCAAGTGTCCCAGCGTATGCGGCGCAGCTCCGGCGCAGCGGCCCGCTTGTCCCGGATCAGCGCGATGCTGCCCTTGATGGCGAGCATTTCCTCAACCTCTTCCGATGCCTGCCAGAAAAACAGGTAAGGGCTGATGGTGGTGCCGAACACAGCCACCACCACCGCCGCGGCATTGGCGTCGGGTTTGAACCGGGGCCAGACTGTGCGTAGGGCGACCTCTCCCCATGGCACATGAACGGTGAACAGGATGGCCGTGTAGGCCAGCAGCGAGAGGGTAAGCCACTTGAGGAAAAAAACGTAGCGATGGTAGGGAATGAACATCTGTTGCAGCAGGATGCCAAATACGAAGCCGGCGGTCATCAGATGGCGGTTCAGGCCGGTGATCAGTTCCGAAACCTCTCCCATCGCGGCGACGTCGGCCGCAATGTTCAGAATGTTGGCGATCAACAGCAGCAGCACCACTACCCGCAGCACCATGGGCGGAAAGGCATCCTTGATGTTGGCTGCAAGGCCTTTGCCGGTGACGCGGCCGATATTGGCGCACATCGATTGCACGGCTGCCATCAGTGGAAAGGCAAGCGGCATGGTCCAAAGCATGTTGAGGCCGTATTGCGCGCCTGCCTGGGAGTAGGTGGCGATGCCGCTTGGGTCGTCGTCCGCCACGCCGGTGATCAACCCCGGGCCGATCCGTGCCAGCGGATGCGCCTTGATTCGGCGCCAGAAGAGCCGCAAAGTTTTTGTCAACGCCGCTTTCCTGTTTGTCATGGCGCCTTAAGCCTAATGGGAAACAAGCACCGGAATTTTTGCCGAAAGCAGCAGCGATTGCGTGGCGCCGCCAAAAATGAATTCCATCCACATCGGGTGCGAGTAGCCGCCCATGACAAGAAAATCATATGCGCCTTGTTCTATCTGATGCCGCAAAGTGTCATGGTCTTGGGTGCTGGTTATCAGCAGGCTATCTGCCCGGTGGGCTAGCCTGTGTCTGCCTAGATGTTCCCGTAGACGTTCGTCGTCTGCGTTGCAGGAAGTGGTCGAGGACAGGATTTTGATGATCTCGACCGAACGTGCTCGGCATAAAAGCGGCAGGGCGTCGTGGAGTGCCCGCACCGCTTCTCGGCTGCCATCCCAGGCCAGCGCAATATGATCGAACGCTTTGATTGATGTCTCGGCAGGCACCACCAGAACCGGCCGGCCGCAACGCACCACGACGGTGTGGGCTATCGGCAGCGGGTGGCTTGCCGGCGTGCCTTGCCATTCGTATTGACCAAGGATGACCAGATCGGTGTAGCGGGCATGGTCGCAAATGCTTTGCGCGACATCGCCCTGAACCTCGGACCAGCCTGCATCGGCCAGATGTCCCAGGACGGCGCCCTCGAATGTATCCGCCGCCGCTTGAGATTCCACTGTCTGCATGGCGGAAAAATAGGCAGTCATGTCCGCGATGCCGGTGGGTCTGACGCGCGAGGGAACCTCTATTGGCGGCGTGACGTGAATTCCGCTGAGCTTGGCTCCGGTGCAGGCAGCCAGCTTGACCGCAAGCTGCACCCGGGTCCGACCCGCCAAGCTTCCGTCCACATGTACCAATAGATCGCGCAGCATGGCTGGGATTCCTGAATCAAAAAGGATTATATCCCTCGCATTCTGGACTTGTTGTTCCAGTCATGGAGGTCTGAAACGTAGAGAGTATGCGGCCGATTATTTCTTGAGGTCTTCTTTCAGCTTGCCCACGTCAGATTGGGCTTTGCCAAGGATTTTCTCCTGGCGGCCTCTTTCTTCAAGGCCCTTGTTGTGCACGACCTTGCCCGCGGCTTCCTTTACGGTGCCGGCAACTTCCTTGAGTTTTCCCTTGATCTGATCCTTGTTCATGGTTTTCTCCAGTCGGTTAAACTAGATTGCATGGCTGCGCGCGATAAGCGTTTCTCTGCAGCACGGCAGGAGAATAGGCTGTTGCCAAGAAAAAGTATGTGCGGCAGCGCACATATTTTCGGTGGGGATGATGTGGCCGATTTTGATTTCTCAGTAGATTGTTATGTACGGCCAAGGCTGAATCAGGGACGAATGGCTGGCGAGTGAAATTCGATTGCCGATGGATTGGCAGCATTCAAATCCATGATTAAAACCATTGCTCCGGTGGCTGCATCATTGTCGTGCGGAGAATGCTGTCTGCATGAGATGCCTTGCTTGAGTGGCCCGGCGAAAATTTTTGACTGATTCAATTGCGAGTTAATTTAGGGGGCTATTGAATATTAACTTGGCAACAGAAGGATGGCCCAGTTAAAGATGCCGGAGTGCGAGCGGCGGGTTTTAAGTCGACATGGAGGATGCTGGTGTTCTTTTTGTTTGGGTGATTAGCCATACGCGGGGCTGTCGATTGCTGAAATGTCAATTCCTCAGCATGAACATGCTCAACGCCGCGGGTATGCCGCGCCAGTTCAATGGCCAAGTTCCGTTCCGCTTCGGTGTCGAGGGCGCCGCTTAAAATGACAGTTCCACTCAGTGTCCTGACTTCAATATTTTCTTTGAAAATGCCGACGGAGTACAGGAAGGCGGTTTTGACTCGAGCCGTGATCCAGTTATCGGAAAGCGAGGCATTGATGCCGCCGTTTGGTTCGGTTTCGTACTCCCGGATCGCAGCGGCCTTGCCATTGACAACCAGCCGGTTGTCCACCGCGGCCACGCCGCGAGTGCTGAGCGCCAAAGTTCCGGCAAAAATTCTGGCGGCAGCCTTGTCGACGTTGCCTCTCAGGATGACTCTGCCCTGTTCGGTTTCCACCGCGATAGGCAAACCATCGGTTGTCTGGCTCCAATACAGCTTGGATCTGATTGTGAGGGTGATGGTGGCGTCGTCGATTGCGGTGCTTGCAGGAGCCAGGGGTTGCGTATTGAGATGGTCGCTGATCACGATGTTGCTTTTGACAATATTGATGCCGTTCACGCCACGCGCAATGTCCAATGCCAGATCGCGATTGATATCGTTTTCTACATCGCCGGATATGTGGGCCGTCCCCCGAGAAACAGACACCTTGAGCCTGCAGAAACGAAAATAGGGATTCAAGGCATATGTCTTGGCGATCTGAGCCTCTTGCCTGGCGTCCGTGAGGTTCTGCGGGGGGAGGGCGGCAATGGCGATATTGCTGCCCAGGCTCCAAACCAACAGGGATATCTTGGCAAGAGGAAGGGTATTTCTGCGACAGCGTTCCATCAGCGCCTCCCGATAGAGAAATGCGGCATATGCCAAAGGTGCGACGGATGTGTGCCCGCAGGTTATCCGTCCAAACCTGGGAAGCTTTGCTCCCGACTCAGTACTTTGGCAGAGGATAGCAACTGCTATTTTCACTGACCGACGTTTCGTACGAGGCCGGCGCCTTGGTGATTTGGGGGCGCGGGTCCAGGGCGCCAGCCGGGCGTGGCGGGCTCGGGGTTTCCATCTCGGGTTTCAGGTTCGCCGCTGAGGTTTTCTGCCTTTGGTCGACCTGTTTGACTGCATGGAGATGACTGGACGATGGATTGAGCTTGTTCATGGCGGACCTGCCTTTACAGTGCGCGGCGCCAAGCGGAATGGCCAAGCGGCCGACACTCATACTGTGGCGGTTCGAGGGAGCGGTTGTCGGTGCGCTACCGAGCGGATAGTCTGAATCTTGCATTGTGCCGCTCGCTTGACCTGTTGGACCGGCAGTTTGGTAGCCGCGGGCAGGTCACGCAGCATGCCAATCCTGTCTGCCTCTGGGCTAACTTCTGGCCGGGCGGAAATGCCAGTGGAGCGGGGCTGGCGGGTACTTGAAGGCTGTGTCCAAGTATGATGACATTGGGGAGTGGCTTGACTGAAGGAAGTTCAACTCTGGCGAACAGTCCTGCCGGCGGCAATCGCGAGAGGAAGGCTGGCCGACAAGGTCTGCGGCGGCAGGTTCGGTTAAGCGCCGCCGTCCCCAATCCTGCGACGCGACTCCTTGCCGTACGGCTTGTACTTGTCTGTATCGGCGGGCCTTGGTTCGGTGCGCTGCAAGGGTTTGCTGGCGGTCCCAAGTCGCTGAAATCAAATAATAAAGGGAAATTCATGTTAAGCGTCCGCGAGGTTCGCGATGGTGCAGATGTCAGTAAAGTGTCTTTGCCGGAGGAGAAGGCGCTGCTTGAGGCCTTCAACCGGCTCACAATCCAGGCCCAGGCCGAGCGGTCCCCCACACTCGAAATGCGCTGCTCCTGGCTGAAAGCGCTGGAGCGCCTGATCCAGGAAAATCGCCAAGCGTTGGTGGATGCGGTGAACCGCGACTTCGGCCAGCGCAGCAGCGTGGAAACCCGCCTGGCCGAGCTGTTTCCGTCGTTGGAGGGTGTGCGCCACGCCCGCCGCCATTTGAAAGGCTGGATGAAGCCGCGGCGGCGCGGGGTTTCGTTCTGGTTCGCGCCGGCCGGCGCCAGCGTGCACCCGCAGCCGCTGGGCGTGGTGGGCGTGGTGGTGCCGTGGAACTACCCGCTGTTCCTGGCTTTCGGGCCGATCACCGCGGCGCTGGCGGCCGGCAACAGGGTGATGGTGAAGATGTCCGAATACACGCCGGCCACCGGCGAGCTGCTGCAGCGGCTGGCGCGCCAGTATTTCGGCGATGATCTGCTGGCTGTGGTGAATGGCGGACCGGAACTGGCCCAGGCCTTCGTCCGGCTGCCGTTCGACCACTTGTTGTTCACCGGCTCCACCGCGGTGGGGCGTCATGTGATGCGCGCCGCGGCGGAAAACCTGACCCCGGTGACGCTGGAGCTGGGCGGCAAATCGCCGGCGCTGGTGGCGCGCGGCGCCAATTTGAAGCGCGCGGCGGAGGCCATCGTCGCCGGCAAGATGATGAACGCCGGCCAGACCTGCGTGGCGCCGGATTACGTGTTGGTCAACGACAAGGATTGCGCGTTGCTGCTGGACGAGGTGCGTGAGGCCGCCAAGCGCGCTTATCCCACCCTGGCGAACAACCCCGATTACAGCGCCATCGTCAACGACAGGCATTACCAGCGTTTGCGGGGCTGGCTGGAGGGCGCGCGCGAGGCCGGCGCCCGCATCGACGAGATCAATCCAGCCGGCGAGGAACTGGCCGCGCTCCGCAAGCTGCCGTTGACCCTGGTGCAGCGCTGCCCGGAGGATTGCGCGCTGATGCAGGAGGAAATCTTCGGCCCGATCCTGCCGGTGGTGGCTTACGACAAGTTCGACGAGGCGCTGGCTTATGTGAACGCCCGGCCGAGGCCGCTGGCGCTGTATCTGTTCGATGACGACCCATTGCGCATCGACCGGGTGCTGCAGGAGACGATTTCCGGCGGAGTCAGCATCAATGACACGCTGTTGCACGTGGTGCAGGAAGATCTGCCATTCGGCGGCGTAGGGCCATCCGGCATGGGCCATTACCACGGCCGCGAAGGCTTCCTGACCTTTTCCAAACTCAAGCCGGTATTCCGCCAGAGCCGTTTGTCCGGCGTCTGGCTGACGCGTCCGCCCTACGGCGCGGCGGTGGAATGGCTGCTGAAACTGATGCTGCGTTGATGGCCAGTCGTCGCCAATTTCTGCAGGCGGGCGCGCTGGGAAGCGCCGCCCTGTTGCTGGCGGGCTATTGGGCGGAGCCGGCGGCCGATCCTCGTCCCTCGGCAGGCGGAAAACTGGAATGGCTGACGCCGCTGGACGCGCAGATCGTCGCCGCGCTGGCGCCGGTGCTGCTGGGTTTGCCCGGTGTTCCCGCCTCCAGCGTGGCGGCGGGGGTGGATCGGGCCGTGGCGGGTCTGCCGTCCGCGACGCAGCGCGAAGTGCGCCAGCTGTTCGATCTCCTGGGCAACCGCTGGGCGCGGCGCTGGCTGGCCGGCGTGCGCTCTCCCTGGCAACTGGCCTCCTCGCAGGAATTGGCGCAATTCCTGCAGCGTTGGCGCGAGAGCCGCTTTGCCTTGCAATGCAGCGCCTACCAAGGCCTGCACCGGCTGATTCATGCCGGTTGGTACGGCAATCCGGCCAGCTGGGCCGCGCTGGGCTACCGGCAGCCTGCGGCGGTGATGGAGATGCTGCCTTGACCGGCAAGATACCCGATCCTGTCCGGGCGGGATTGGCAAGCGGCTGGAAGGTGTTCGATGGAGCCAGGCAAGACAAGGACCTGTCGCTGGAGGCCGATGTGGCGATCATCGGCAGCGGCGCCGGAGGCGGCATCGCGGCGGAGGTGCTCAGCCGGGCCGGGTTGAAGGTGTTGCTGCTGGAGGAGGGTGGATTATACAGCTCCAGCGACTTTCGCTTGCTGGAGGCCAAGGCCTATCCGGAGCTGTACCAGGAGTCCGCCAGCCGGCAGACGCTGGACAAGGGCATCACCGTCTTGCAGGGGCGGACGGTCGGGGGCGGCACCACGGTCAACTGGACCAGCAGCTTCCGGACGCCGCCGGACACCTTGCTGTGGTGGCAGGAAAGCCACGGGTTGGCGACCTTGTCGGCCGAAGGCATGCGCCCATGGTTCGACAAGGCGGAGCAGCGGCTGGGCATCGGGCCGTGGCAGGCCGAGCCCAACGGCAACAATCTGGTGCTGGAGCGCGGCTGCCAGGCGCTGGGCCTGCGGCACGCCCGGATCGCGCGCAATGTGAAGGGCTGCTGGAACCTGGGCTATTGCGGCATGGGCTGCCCCACCAACGCCAAGCAGTCGATGCTGGTCACCTGCATTCCCGATGCCTTGTCCCATGGCGCCAGACTGCTGTGCCGGGCGCGCGTGGACAGGCTGCTGGCGGACCCGGGCGGCAAGCGCATCGCGTCCATTCAGGGCAGCCTGCTCGGCGCCGACGGCAACACGCCGACCGGCCGCCGCTTCAGCGTGCGGGCGCGGCAGGTGGTGCTGGCCGCGGGCGCCATCGGCACGCCGGCCATCATGCTGCGCAGCGGTCTGGCGGATGCCGCCGGCCAGACCGGCAAGCGCACCTTTTTGCATCCGGTGGCGCTGAGCGCGGCGCTGATGCCGGAAATGGTGGAGCCTTACAATGGCGCGCCGCAAACGGTTTACTCCGACCACTACATGCATACCCAGCCGCTGGACGGGCCGCTGGGCTTCAAGCTGGAAGTGCCGCCCATCCACCCCTTGCTCGCCAGCGTCACCTTTCCGGGCTTCGGCATCGAACAACTGCAGCTTTTGCAACAACTGCCGCATCTGCACGCGACATTGGCTTTGCTGCGCGACGGTTTTCATCCGGATAGCCGGGGCGGGGAGGTGAAGCTGCGCGGCGATGGTTCGCCGGTGCTGGATTACCCGCTCAACGACGTGATCTGGGATGGCGTGCGGCGCAGCTGGCTGGCGATGGCCGAGCTGCAGTTCGCCGCCGGCGCCAGCCTGGCGATGCCGCTGCATGAGCGCGCGCAACCGGTGTCGAGCTGGAGGCGGGCCAGGGAGATGATAGAAGGCTTGCCCTTGCAGGCGCTGCAGGCCAGGCTGGTCAGCGCCCACGTGATGGGCGGCATGGCGATGGGCGATGATCCCGGCCGATCGGTGCTGGACGACTGGGGCAATCACTGGGAATGGCAAAACCTCGCGGTGCTGGACGGTTCGATTTTTCCGACCAGCGTCGGCGCCAATCCCCAGCTGTCCATTTACGCTTTTTCCTGGCGAGCCGCCGATCGTTTGGCGAGGGAGCTGGCCAAGGGATGAGTCCGGCGGGCGCGTTTGCGTCCGCCGGCAGCTTGCTTTATCCGCGGGTTTCGTCCAACGGCGGCGTTTCCGCGGCGGGAGCGGGCAGGAGGGGGGGCGGCACGAAGAAGCTCAGCGGCCGGCGCAGGAAACGCTTGGCCAGCATCGGGATCAAGGGCAGCAACAGCGAACCGGACAGCTTGCGCGAGCGCAACGCCACCCACAGCGCCAGGAAGAAGCTGACCCCCAGGTTGACAAGGCCGATCAATGCCACCCCGGCGCAACCGAGCAGCACGGCGGACAGCGGCACCTGGAAATCCAGCGACACGCTGGCGAAGGCCAGGTTGGCCGACGAGAACGTGATGTGGCGGATGTCCAGCGGCAGGCCCAGTATCGTGCCCACGGTGCCGGTGAGGCCCAGGAACATGCCGAAGTAGAAATTGCCTGCCAGCGCCCCCAGATTGTGCTCGATGTAGCTGCCCAGCCGCCAGGCGCGGTTTTCGCCCAGCAGTCGCTTAAGCAGGCGGTGATTGGCGATGCGTTCCGGTATGCGGCGGTAGATCGCCTTGTTGTCGTAGTAGCCGGCGATCAGGCCCGACAAGAACAGGAACACCCCGGCGATGGCGGCGTGCGGCAGCGCCAGGCTGTGCACCGGATCGATCTCGTGCAGCAGCTTTTGCGCCTTGGCCGCGTCCACCACCGGCGCGCCGAACAGCGCGTTCCAGGCCAGCGCGATCAGCGCCGCGGTGGGAATGGCCAGCAGCACGTTGCCCATGATGGCGACAAATTGCGTGCGCACCACCTTGACGATCAGCTCCGACAGCTCTTCCAGCTGCTTCTTGCGGCCGTATTGGGCTTGCAGCACGGCAGCCAGCCGGGCAGCCGTCATCGCCGGCTGCTTGGTGGCGATGGTGAAGTGCAGGATCTGCACGATGATGAAGCCGATCGCGTAATTGAGGCCGAAGGCGATGCCTTCCCATAGCAGCGGCAAGTGGCCGCGCGCCAGCATCAGCTTGATCAGCGCCATGAAGCCGACGAGCAGGCCGGCGCCCATCGCCGCCTTGCCCATCTGCGACCATTCCTTGCGGTCTTCTGCGATGTAGTGCTCGCCCTGGCGGCCGGCGTGCTCGGTCACCTGCAGGGCCAGCAGCTCGGTGTTGGACTTGAACAGATCGCGCAGGCTGTACTTGCGGTTCTCCGCGCGGGCGAAATCCACCAGCAGCTGGAACAGCTGCGGGCGCTCGGCTGGGTTGTGTCCGGGCGACAGCAGCTCCAGCAGCGCGCGCAGCCGGGCGATGCTCTGCGCCAGCCGCAGGCCGTGATAGGTCAGGTTGACCGAGATGCCGTAACGGGCCGCGTTTTTGCGGACTTTGCCCAGGATGGCCTCGCACTGGTCCAGCAGCACCAGCACCTGTTTCTCGTCCTCGGGCGGCTCGACGCCGTCGGTCAGCGCCTGGCGATAGCCATCGACATAGCGCTGCACCTCGGCGCTCAGATGCATGAAGGGGGATGCGAAACGCTCCACCTCGGGGCAGACGCGCACCAGCTCCGGCTCCAGACCGATGGCGGTGATGCGGGCGGACAGCACCTGCACCGACTCGAGCAGCTGCAGCCGGGTCTGGCGTTCGCTGTCCTGCCGCGGCGCTTCCTGCCAGGCCATTGCCCGCCACAGCGCGTGCCAGGTGGCGTCGGGCACGGTTTCCAGCCACAGATAGTCCTGCTTGTCGCAGAACAGCAGGCCGAAGCGGTCGCGCAGCGAATCGGGATTGTAGGGCATGGGCAGCGCGCGCTCGCCCAGGCGGTGCAGCAGCGTGGTGCCGAAACCGTCGTTGGCCAGGATGCCGGCGTCGGTGTACAGCGGGATTTGCCGGCTTTCCGCCAGCAAGGTGCAGAGCGCCTGGCGCAGGGCTTCGCGGAATTCGGCGTGATGCTCGAGCAGGAAGGACAAGGCCTGCAGATTGACGGTGGCTTGTTGGGCCGGCTGGCGGTCGCCGGGGCGCAGCGCGGCGATCAGCCCCGCCAGCGCTTCGGTCTGGCCGGGCGTTTCGCACAGCCGGCGCAAAGAGGATTCCAGATCGGGAACGGTGTGTTCGGTCATGTTCTACCAGAGTGGTCGCGCGCTGGCGCGCGAATGGGAAAGAGTGTCGCCTGTATTTTAGGGCATGCGCGGCCGAAGAGGGCAAGATGCCCCGCCGGCGGGCCAATTGACACCTTACTGACCAGTAAGTAGAGTGGCCTGATGCATAATGGTTCCGACAGCAAGAACGACACCCGCAAGCGCATACTCGACCTGGCCGAGGAGCTGCTGCTGACGCGCGGCTTCAACGGCTTCAGCTATCAGCACATCAGCAGCGCGCTGGGCGTGCGCAACGCGGCCATCCACTACCACTTTCCCAAGAAAAGCGACTTGGGCGTGGCGCTGATCCAGCGTTACCGCCGCCGTTTCCAGCGTTTCATCGAGCAACAGGGAGAGTGGGACGCCGCCCGCCGGCTGGAGGCGTATTTCGGCTTGTCGGACCAATATTACCTGCAGCACAAGCAGATCTGCCCCAGCGGCATCCTCAGCACCGAGTTCCAGACCCTGCCGGAAGACATGCGGCAAGAGGCCTCGGCCTTCATCGATGAGATGCGGCAATGGGCGGTGGCCATCGTCAGGCTGGGGCGGGACTCCGAGCGGATGACATACGCCGGGACGCCCGAGGCCGTCGGCATGATGCTGTTTTCCGCGCTGCAGGGCGGGCTGCAGCTGGCGCGCATCGACGATGGCGCGCTGCCGCTTTTGAAGAGCCAGGTCAGGACCACGCTGGGCATGCCCGAGGCGCAAGAATAAGCGGCCGGCGGCAAGCCGGGCGCAGACAACACGAGAACAACAAAGGGGGTAGCATGGAGTACAGAAAGAACAGCATGAGCCGGATCGCCGACAAGGTGGGCCGCTTGCCGGTGGGTTGGCGCCGGCCGGTGCTGTCGATGATGTTCGGCAAGATCGTTCCCTTCCTGTCCACCGCCGGGCTGCGGTTCGAAGAGGTTGGCCATGATAGGCTGACGGTATCGATCCGCAACCGCAAGAAGGTGCAGAACCACATTCGCGGCGTGCACGCGGCGGCGATGGCGCTGCTGGCCGAGACATCCACCGGTTTCGTGGTGGGCATGAACATGCCGGACGACAAGCTGATGCTGCTCAAGTCGATGAAAGTCAATTACGTCAAGCGTTCGCAGGGCGATATGAAGGCCGTTGCGACGCTGACGCCGCAGCAGATCCAGACCATGTACGAGCAGGAAAAGGGCGAGGTGCTGGTGGAGGTGCTGGTGACCGACGAGTCCGGCGAATCCCCCATCGTCTGTGAGATGCTGTGGGCCTGGGTTCCCAAGAAACGTCCGGAGGCTAAAGCGGCATGATCAATCTGCAAACCCTGTCAGCGGAGTTGGACGATAAGGTCGCTCTGCTGCGTTTCAACCGTCCCGACAAGGCCAATGCGCTGAACCTGCAGATGTGGCAGGATCTGCGCGCCGCGCTGGATTGGGCCGATGGCGAGTCCGGCATCCGCGCCGTGGTGCTGGCCGGCAGCGGCAAACATTTCTGTTCCGGCATTGACCTGACGATGCTGGTGGGGTTGCAATCCAGCATCCAGGACGAGTGCGAAGGCCGCAAGCGCGACAAGCTGCGCCGCTTGATCCTGGACCTGCAGGACTGCGTGACCAGCCTGGAGCGCTGCCGCAAGCCGGTGATCGCGGCGATACACGGCGCCTGCCTGGGCGGCGGCCTGGATATAGCTCTGGCGGCGGATTTCCGCTTCGCCGCGGAAAGCGCGGTGTTCGGCGTGCGCGAGGTGGACCTGGGCATGGTGGCCGACGTCGGCTCGCTGCAGCGCCTGCCGCGCGTGGTGGGCGAGGGCGTGGCCCGCGAGCTGGCGCTGACCGGCCGCGACATGGTGGCCGAGGAGGCGCTGGAGGTCGGCCTGGTCAATCGGGTGCTGGCGGATGCCGACGCCGTATTGGCCGCCGCGCTGCAGAGCGCGAAGCTGATCGCGAGCAAGTCGCCGCTGGCGGTGCGCGGCAGCAAGGAAGTGATGAACTACAGCCGCGACCACAGCGTGGCGGACGGGCTGCAGTTCGTCGCCGGCTGGAACGCGGCGATGCTGATCTCGGAGGATATCCAGAAGGCCGGCATGGCCGCGATGATGAAGCAGCAAGTCAGCTTCCGGGACTGAGTGCCGGCAAGAAGCCCTAGCCTTCCGGCGGGATGGTTTCCTGCCGGAAAGGAATGGTTTTCACGATGCCGGCCGGTCGCAGAGTAGCCGCATCAGCCATTCCAGCGGGCCATGGCGGAAGCGCTTGGACCATAGCCAGGCGAAGGCCACGGCGGCGGAGCAATACAGCGCCGCCGCCGCAGGCACCCGCTCGAGCTCGCCGCTGTCCAGCCATCCCATTGCCGGCCCGCAGCCAGCAGCGGCGCGAGCCGGGCAGCCAAGGCCGGGCGCGACGCCAGCGCCAGGCAGCCGCCTATCGCCGCGCTGGCGATGCCGCCTGCATTCAGCATGTACAGCGGCCCGGGCGGCAATGGCTTCGTTCCCAGAAACGGCGAAAGCCGAGCGGGCGACAAATCTTGCAGCCAGGCCGACAGCAGGCCGCTGGCTAGCGCCAGCAGCGCGCCGCCCTCCATCAGTTTCCATTGCGTGTCAGAGCGGGCCAAGGATTGCCGCGACAGCCATAGCCCCCATATCGCAAAGCCCAGCCAAGGCAACACGGGATGCCAGCCATTGAGCAGCAGGTTGCGCGCGAAGCCAATCGGCGTCCAGAAGCCTTCGTAGCGGAGGGTGTCCCAGTTCCAGCCATGCCCATAGTCCAGCGTTAGCTGCATGGTGAAGGCCGCCGCCAAGGTCAGGCACAGCGCTGCCAGCAGCCATCGCTCAGGCAGTTTCAGTAGCAGGCAGGCGGCGAAGAAATAGAAGGCGTAGTAATGGATGATGTCGGTGGGGAACAAGGTGAAGTTGAGCAGCCCGATCGCCAGCAGGAACACGGCGCGGCGGCAGGTCTGGCTTATGGCCTGGACGCGAGCCAGTCGCGCGGTGGCCAGGCCCAGGCCAATGCCGGCCAGGGTGACAAAGGTGGCGGCGGAGCGTCCCTCCAGCAGCGAGAGCCAGGGCGGCAGCGGGTCCTGGCGGGACGGGAAGGGCGCGATCGCCAGGCGGAAGTTGACCAGCACCATGCCGATCAGGGCCAGGCAACGGGCCAGGTCCAGGCCGTCCAGACGGTTGGGGCGCAGGCTCATCGTTTTCCACCCGCGGGCGACAACAGCTTGTCGATCAAGGCGGAGATGTCAGCGTCGTCCAGTTGGGCGCCCAGCAGGACGCGATTGACGGCGCAGCCTTCCAGCGCGTCCAGCAGCCAGTGGGCGCAGGCGGCAAAGGGCAGGCCATTGTCTATGTCTCCCTGTTCGGCGCCGCGGCGCAAGGCATCGGCCAAGGCGCTGGCCAGGCGACGGCGGTTGGCTGCGAACAGTCGGGCCAGTTCGGCGTCGCGCGCCGCTTCCGCCAGCACTTCGGCGGTCAGGCTGACGTCTTCCGGTCGCTCGCACAGCCGCAGATAGCGTTCGGCGAAATCCCGGACGGCGGGACTGGCTGGGTCCGCCGCCAGCGTGTCGATCAAGTTCTGTTTTTCCAGCGCTTCCATCGCGGCGATCTCCGCGATCAAGGCCTGTTTGTTCGGGAAGTGGTTGTACAGATTGCCCAGGCTGACGCCGGCGGCGTCAGCGATGTCGCGCATGCCGGTCTGGTGGAAGCCTGAAGCGATGAAGCAGGCAAGCGCCGCCTCGACGATCTGTCCGCGGCGGTTTTCAGTTTGCTGCTGGCGCTTGGGCGTCATGCGGTTTCCTCTGTGGAAAGGTGACTTTTCAATCATATAATGAACGAACGTTCATTCAATTTTTGCATTAAAAATAGTGAGGATTGGCGGTTGCATGTGGCGGAAAAACAAAACAGGCGTCAGAGCGTCTGCGATGTGTGCTTGAGGTGAGGACATCCCGGCGACAGCAGCATCTGGCCAGAGTTTTTCATGCAGAGGGAGCGAAGAAGGCCGCGCCAAATGCGGCGGGGGACTTATTCTTGCAATATTGATCGTCAGTTTCGGTTGTCTGGCGAGGCAAATGAAAAGAGGCGCCGAAGCGCCTCTCTTACGTTGCGAAGCCGGGAGCTGTGTTTATTTAGCCTCGCCGCCGACGGTGGATACCACTTCCCACTTGCCGTTCTTCACTTGATAGACGGTGACAGCGCCGTTCTTGATGTCGCCCTTGTCGTCGAAGGCGATCTTGCCGGTCACCCCCAGATAGTCGGTTTTGCCGACTTCAGGCAGGTAGGCTTTGGGGTCGTAGGACTTGGCGCGCTTCATCGCGTCCACCAGCACCATCACCGCGTCGTATTCGAAAGGCGCGTAGATCTGCACGTCGGTGTTGAATTCCTTCTTGAACTTCTCGTCGAAGGCCTTGAAGCCAGGCATCTTGTCGCGCGAGATGCCGCAGCTGGACGCATATTGGCCTTCGGACGCGTCGCCGGCCAGCTTGACGAATTCCGGAGTTTGCCAGCCGTCGCCGCCCATCAGCTTGGCCTTCAGGCCCAGGCGCTGCATTTGCTTGGCCAGCGGGCCGGCTTGAGCGTCCATGCCGCCGTAGAACACCAGATCCGGGTTGGAGGCCTTGATCGAAGTGAGGATGGCGTTGAAGTCGGTGGCGGTGTTGTTGGTGAACTCGCGCTTCACCACTTGGGCGCCCTTGGACTTGACCGCGCCTTCGAACTGGTCGGCCAGACCCTGGCCGTAGGCGGTGCGGTCGTCGATGATCGCGATTTTCTTGGCGTTCAGGGTGCCGGCTGCGAATTCGCCCAGCGCCTTGCCCTGCTGAACGTCGTTGGCGATCACGCGGAAGGTGGTCTTGAAGCCTTGCTTGGTGTAGTCCGGGTTGGTGGCGGATGGGGAAATTTGCGGGAGGCCGGCGTCGGAGTAGATCTTGGAGGCCGGGATGGTGGTGCCGGAGTTCAGGTGGCCGACCACGCCGACCACGCCGGCGTCCACCAGGCGCTGGGCGACCTGGGTGCCGATTTTCGGATCGCCCTGGTCATCCTCGGATACCAGTTCGAACTTGACCTTCTTGCCGCCGATTTCCACGCCCTTGGCGTTCAGGTCTTCGATGGCGAGCTTGGCACCGTATTCGTTGTCCTTGCCCAGGTGGGAGATCGGGCCGGACATCGGTGAGACTTGGCCGATCTTGACCACGGTTTCGCCGCCGGCTGCGGCTTGGCTGGGAGCGGAGGCGGGCTGGCTGCCCGTCGCCGGTTGTTCCTGCTTGCTGCAGGCGCTCATGGCGATGACGGCGGTGGCGATCAGGCTGTAGCGAGCGTATTTGTTCATTGAGAGTTCCCCTGAATCTTATCTGCGTAGACTTTGATGATCTCTTTGGTAAACCAACAACACCATTAAGAGGCTGTTGGTTGCGACTGATTATGGTGACCAGTTTGCGAGGGTGTCAATCTGGCCGGAAGCGCACTCAATGAATATAGGACCAAACTTGGCATTTTGCGGCAAACAAGTTGAAAACGGGCGTATGGCCATTCGGTCATACGCCCGTGTTTTCAGCTTATCCGGCTGATTTTAAAAGGTTTGCGCGGGGTGGTGGAAATCGGCGCGGCTGATGTTGATGTCAGTCGGATGCCCCCATGTCATGGGCTAGGGCGGCTCTTTTGCGGCTATCTTCTGTCGGGATTTCTGTCCATCCGGCCAGATTGTTCCTGACGATCGTCGCAAGAGAGGCTATCCATTGCGGGTCTTCGTTCAGGCAGGAGATGTAGCGGAATTCGCCACCGCCGCTGCTCAAGAAGGTTTCCTTGCCCTCCATCGCGATTTCTTCCAGCGTTTCCAGGCAGTCGCCGACAAAACCGGGGCAAACGACGTCCACCTTGGAGGTGTTAGCCTTGCCCAGCTCCGCCAGCACTTCGCTGGTATACGGTTTCAGCCATTCGGTGCGGCCGAAGCGGCTCTGAAAACTGATGACGTATTGATCCGCCCGCAGCTGCAGCGCCTCCGCCAGCAGCCGCCCGGTTTTCTGGCATTCGCAATGGTAGGGGTCGCCCTTGTCGCGGGTGAAGCGCGGCACGCCGTGGAAACTCATCACCAGCTTGTCCGGCTGTTGGCCGTATTGCCAATGCTGGCGTATCTGGGCCGCCAGCGCGGCGATATAGCCGGGATCATCGTGGAAGTGCCGCACCGTGCGCACGTCCGGCATATTGCGCAGCCGGGTCAACGCGCGGAAGGCTTCGTCCAGGGCGGTGCCGCTGGAGGAGGCGGCGTATTGCGGATATAGCGGCAGCAGTAGCAGCCGCTCCACGCCTTGTTCCCGCATCTTGCCGATCACGCTTTCGATGGACGGATTGCCGTAGCGCATCGCGTAGTCGACCACCAGGTCGCGCAGGCCCATTTCGCCCAGCTGCCCCTTCAGCAGTTTGGCCTGGCTGCGGGTGTGGGTCAGCAGCGGCGAGCCTTCCTTGGTCCAGATGCTGGCGTATTTGCGGGCCGATTGCTTGGGGCGGGTGTTCAGGATGATGCCGTTGAGGATCAGCCACCAGGGCAGGCGCGGAATCTCGATCACGCGCGGATCGGACAGGAACTGCTTGAGGTAGGGCCGCAGCGCCTGGGCGGTGGGCGCGTCGGGCGTGCCCAGGTTGATCAGCAGCACGCCGGTCTTGGGCGTGTAGTCGTGGCGGAACGAGGGTTCGGGCAGATAGCGGGGCATGGCCATCCTTTATTATGGGAAAGCGGGCGCCGCGGCAACGGCGCCCGTGGAGGTCTCAGTCTTCTCTGGCAGGCGCCAGCACGGTGCGGTTGCCGTTGCTTTCCATCGAGGACACCAGGCCGGCGGCCTCCATCTGCTCGATCAGCCGGGCCGCACGGTTGTAGCCGATGCGCAGGTGGCGCTGGACGGAGGAAATCGACGCCTTGCGGGTTTTCACCACGATGGCGACGGCTTCGTCATACAGCGGATCGGATTCGCCGTCCGATTCGCCGTCCAGGCCTCCGGAGCTGGCGTTGTCGTCGCCGTCGGCCTGTCCGGTGAGGATGCCTTCGACGTAGTTCGGCTCGCCGGTGGTTTTCAGGAATTCCACCACGTGGTGCACTTCCTCGTCGGAGACGAAGGCGCCATGGACGCGGTTGGGGTAGCCGGTGCCCGGCGGCAGATAAAGCATGTCGCCCTGGCCCAGCAGCGCCTCCGCGCCCATCTGGTCCAGGATGGTGCGGCTGTCTATCTTGCTGGACACCTGGAAGGCGATCCGGGTCGGGATATTGGCCTTGATCAGGCCGGTGATCACGTCCACCGACGGCCGCTGGGTGGCCAGGATCAGGTGGATGCCGGCGGCGCGGGCCTTCTGCGCCAGGCGGGCGATCAGCTCCTCGATCTTCTTGCCGGCCACCATCATCAGGTCGGCCAGCTCGTCTATCACCACCACCACCAGCGGCAGAGTGTCGAGCGGCTCCGGCGTTTCCGGCGTCAGGCTGAACGGATTGGGGATCTTCTCGCCGGCTTTGTCGGCGTCCTTGATCTTCTGGTTGAAGCCGGCCAGGTTGCGCACGCCGAGCTTGGACATCAGCTTGTAGCGGCGCTCCATCTCGCCCACGCACCAGTTCAGCGCGTTGGCGGCCTGCTTCATGTCGGTGACCACCGGGGCCAGCAGGTGCGGAATGCCTTCATACACCGACAGTTCCAGCATTTTCGGGTCCACCATGATCAGCCGCACTTCCTGCGGCGTCGCCTTGTACAGCAGCGACAGGATCATCGCGTTGATCGCCACCGATTTGCCGGAACCGGTAGTGCCGGCCACCAGCACGTGCGGCATCTTGGCCAGGTCGGCCGACACCGGCTGGCCGGCGATGTCCTTGCCCAGCGCCATGGTCAGGCGCGAGGCCATGTTCTGGTAGCCGTCCGAGCCGATGATCTCGGTCAGCTTCACGATCTGGCGCTTGGGATTGGGCAGCTCCAGGCCCATGTAGGTTTTGCCCGGAATGGTTTCCACCACGCGGATGGAAACCAGCGACAGCGCGCGCGCCAGGTCCTTCATCAGGTTGACGATCTGGGCGCCCTTGACGCCGACCGCGGGTTCGATCTCGTAACGGGTGATCACCGGGCCGGGATAGGCGGCGATCACCTTGACGTCCACGCCGAAGTCGGCCAGCTTGCGCTCGATCAGCCTGGACGTGTATTCCACCGTTTCCTGCGACACCGTTTCCAGCAGCTCCTTGGGCGTGTCCAGCAGGCTCAGGCCAGGCAGGGCGGCGTCTTTGGGATCGGCGAACAGCGACTGCTGAACCGGCTTCTGGGCCTTGGCCGACACCGGCACTTCCAGCACCGGCGGCTCAATGCGCACCGGCGCGGTTTCCTCGATCTTCTTCTTGGCGACCGACACCTTTTCCTCGCGCTTCTGCGCGGTTTCCTTGCCGATCTCGCGGTCTTTCTTCGCCTGCCAGCTTTGCCACAGGCCAATCACGCCTTCCTCCAGCCACGTGCCGATGCGCTCCATCAGATTGAGCCAGGACAGGCCGGTGAACAGCGAGAAGCCGATGGCGGACAGCACGCCCAACAGCAGGTAGGAGCCGGACAGGCCCAGGCCGTGGGCGATGCCCTTGCCGATGAAGTGGCCGAACATGCCGCCGGCGTCCAGCGGCAGCTTCAAGGCCTTGCCGTCCAGCACGATGGCTTCGAAGCTGGAGCTGGATACCAGCAACAGCACGAAGCCGCCGACGGCGGCGGCGGTGATGGGGTTGAACTTGAAGCCCAGGCTTTCGATGCGGCGGTAGCCCCAGCCTATCGCCACCAGGCAGAACACCACCAGCCACCAGGTGGAAAAGCCGAACACGTACAGCAGCATGTCCGACAGCCAGGCCCCGAACGCGCCGCCGTAATTGCGGACGGTGGGGTCGGAGGAGCTGTGCGACCAAGAGGAGTCGAGCGGGGAGTAGCTGGCAAGCACCAGCACAAGGTAGACAGCCGCCACCGCCATCAGCAGCCACCATGCTTCGCGAAGCAGGGAGACCAGTTGAGGCGGCAGCGGCGTCTGGTTGTTCTTGACTACGGCTTTGCGCTTGAAAAATCGCATTTTTTTCATATTTGGCTATGACAGCTGATGATTATAGCCTGATGCGAAGCTTTTCACCTTACCGAGGATACAGCGCGCCCAGCACGCGGGGGCCCTGCGCGCCGGTGACGGAGGGCAGGTTGCCGGCTTGGCGATGGTCGAAACGCCAGCCCAGCCAAGCGAAGGCGATCGCCTCGATCAGATGAGCGGGCAGTCCCAGCGCTTCGATCGCGCCCACTTGCTGCCCAGGCAGCAGGCGGGCTATCTCGGCCATCAGCGCGCCGTTGCGGGCGCCGCCGCCGCAGGCGTAGACCGCCTGGTTGCCGGGGCAGTGCTCAAGGATGGAGTCGGCGATGCCGCGGGCGCTGAAGGCCAGCAAGGTGGCTTGCACATCTTGGGCAGAAGGCGCGGACGATAGCGCGGCCAGCTTTCCGGCCAGCCATTCGTCATCGAACAGGTCGCGCCCGGTGCTTTTGGGCGGCGGCTGCGTCAGATAAGGCTCGGCCAGCATCGCGGCCAGCAATGGCGCGTGGACCGCTCCGCCGGCGGCCCAGCGGCCGTCGTCGTCGAAGGGCTGGCCGGTGTGGCGCAGGCACCATGCATCCATCAGCATATTGCCGGGTCCGCAGTCGAAGCCTATCGCCACTTGGCCGGCATGCAGCCGGGCGATGTTGCTGATGCCGCCGATATTGAGGATCACCCGTTTTTCGTCCGGGCTGGAGAAAGCGCTTTGCTGAAAAGCGGGCACCAGCGGCGCGCCATGGCCGCCGGCGGCGACGTCGCGGCTGCGGAAGTCCGCGATCACGTCGATGCCGGACAGTTCGGCCAGCTTAGCCATATTGCCGATCTGAACCGTGTAGCCGTCGTGCGGCGCGTGGCGCACGGTCTGGCCGTGGCAGGCGATGGCGCGGATGTCGTTTGGATGGCGGCCCGACTTTGCCAGCAATTCGTCCGCGGCCTGGGCGTAGATCTCGGCCAATCGGTTGGCCAGCGTTTCCGCGCGGTGCAACTCGTCGTGGCCGCGCGGCTGCAGCGCCAGCACGGCGCTCTTCACCTCCGCAGGGTAGGGGACGACATGATCGGCCAGCGGCCGGGGCCGGCCGGCGTCGTCAAAGCGCACCAGCACGGCGTCTACGCCGTCCAGGCTGGTGCCGGACATCATTCCAATGTATAGGTCAGTCATCAATCGATCTGGGCAACGTTGACCGGGATGTCCTGCAGCAGGTCGAGCCGCGCGCTCAGCACCTGTTTCTTGGCGTCGAACTGCGCGAGCTGGGTCTTGCTCAGGCCCGGGGTGGGCAGGGCGTTGGTGGCCGGGTCCACTGGCTGGTCGTTGACCCGCACCTCGAAGTGCAGGTGGGCGCCGGTGGAGCGGCCCGTGCTTCCAACATAGCCTATCACATCGCCGGCCTTTACCTTGCCGCCGGCCTGGATGCCCTTGCCGAAGGCGCGCATATGGGCGTACAGCGTGGTCAGCTTGGCGTTGTGGCGTATCACCACCACGTTGCCGTAGCCGTTCTCGCGCGCCACTTTGACCAGCTCGCCGTCGGCCGGCGCCACGATGGGCGTGCCGGCGCTGGCGGCGTAGTCGATGCCGGAATGCATGCGCAGGGAGCGCAGGATGGGATGCATGCGCAGGCCGAAACCCGAGCTGATGCGGGCGCTGGCCACCGGCTGGCGGCTGAAGCCCTTCTTGACCGGCTTGCCTTCGCTGTCGTAGTAGGCGCCGCTTTCGCTGTCATGGGCGAAATAGAACGCCTGGTGCAGCTTGCCGGCGCGTTCGATAGACACCGCCAGCAGGTTGCCGCTGGCGATGGAGCTGCCGGCGTAGACCATGGTTTCGTAGACCAGATTGATGCGGTCGCCCGGCTTCAGACTGGAGAGTTCGAACTGGTCGGAGAACACTTCGGACAACTGGTTGCGGATGTCGGCCGGCACGCGGGCGGCGGCCAGCTCGGCGGCGGCGCCGCGCTTCAGCGTGATCGAACGCACGGTTTCCACGCTCTCGGCGGCCACCGGATCGGCGCTGGCCTGCCATTTGCCGTCGCGCTTTTCCAGCGCCACCAGCAGTTGCTCGCCGTTGTCGTCGTCTTGCAGGAAGCGCAGGCCGAACAGCTCGCCGGCGTCGTTGGTCTGCACCGTCAGCGTGGCGCCGACTTTCAGCTTGAGCAGATCCTTGGCCACCGGGCTGGTATACAGAAAGGCGCGGGCTTCGTTGTCGCGGACGCCCAGGCGGTTCAGCACCCGGGCCACGGTGTCGCCGCGCTTGACCGCTTCGTCGCGCCAGTAGCGGGTCTGGCTGTCTGCGAAATGGAATTCCGGCAGCGCCAGCCGTTCGATCACTTGTTGCTGCCTAACCTGCTCGGGCAGGGTTTCTTTGGCGCCGTTGGCCACGGCGAAGGCGGTGGCCGTGCCCAGCAGCGGCAGGCAGGCGGCGATGCCGAGCCAGCTCAGGTGGTGGTTGACCAGCCGGCTGGCGCACTTTTGCGGGATGTGTAGCAGTTTGCGATAATCCATCACTTTTCCGGGCAGGCGCCGCCTGCCTATGCAAAATATTGATCCGATTCCAGCGCATGCATGCGCCAAAATCATGTTTGGTAGGCGGCTCGCGCGATAGTTCCGGCAAAAGACGTCAGTGTGCCGCAGAATGATGCTCGAGCCAAATGACCAGCGGCCAAAATGGCCGCCATTCCCAACCCATCTGGCAAGAATATGAAATTAACCCTGTTGTTACCCGGCCTATGCTGGCTGGACGCCCATGACGGCGCGGAGGTAGGCAAGGGGCTGAGTGTGCCGGCGTTGCAACAATTGCTGGGCAAGGGCATGCTGCAGCGGCGCGAGCAGAGCCACGCCGAATGCCTGGGCCGGCTATGGGGCGCGGCGCCGGCCGGTTTGGCGCGGATAGCCGCCGCCGAAGCCGGCCTGGACGCCGAAAGTGGCGACTGGCTGTTCGCCGATCCGGTGCATTTGAGGGTGGATCGCGACCGGGCGCTGCTGGCCGATGTGGGTGTGATGCAGGTGAGCCAGGACGAAGCCGTCAAGCTGACGGATGCCTTGAGCCGACACTTCGGCGAAGACGGATTGAGCTTCCACCCTGCGACGCCGGGGCGCTGGCTGTTGCGATCCGACAAACCGCTGCGCGCGCGCTTCACGCCGCTGTGGGATGTGGTGGGAGAGGACATCAACCGCCATCTGCCGCAAGGCGACGATGGCCTGGCCTGGAGCCGGATGCTGAACGAGCTGCAGATGCTGCTGTATACCCAGCCGATCAATGACGAGCGCGAAATGCGAGGCGAGCTGGCCGTCAACAGCGTGTGGCTGTGGGGCGAGGGCGAACCCGGCGCGTGGAGCGCGCCCGCGGCCAGACTGCTGGCTGATGACGAGGCGCTGCGCTTGCTGGCGGAGCGCTCGGGCATGGGCATCGACGCCGCGCCGTTCGCCTTTGGCGGCCTGGAACCTGGCGATGATTGCCTGCTGGCGCTGGACGCGCTGCAGGCCGCCGCGCAGTATCGCGACGCTTGGGGCTGGCGCGAAACGCTGGAGAGGCTGGAAGGCGACTGGTTCGCGCCCATGCTGTCCGCGCTGCGCCAGCGCAAGCTGGAGCAACTGACGCTGATCGCCACCGGCCCGGCCGGTTTCGAGCTCACGCTCAAACCGTCCGATCTGTGGAAGTTCTGGAAACGCGCGCTGCCGCTGGCGGCGCTGTACTAGAAGAAGATATGTCGCAAATCGTCACTCGAGAAGTGCCCGCCGAACTGCAGCATAAGCTGCTTGGCCAAGGGCTGACCCCGCTGCAGGCGCGGCTGTACGCCGCCCGCGGCATCGCCGACAGCGAAGAGCTGGATTACGGCCTGAAAGGCCTGCTGCCGTATCAAAACCTGAAGAACGCCGAAGCGATGGCCTGCCGCCTGGCCGACGCCATCGCCGCCAAACAGCGCCTGCTGGTGGTGGCCGATTACGACGCCGACGGCGCGACCGCCTGCGCGGTGGCGGTGAAGGGCTTGTCGATGTTGGGCGCCACCATCGGCTTCATCGTGCCCAATCGCTTCGAATACGGCTATGGCCTGACGCCGGAGATCGTCGAGCTGGCGGCGCAGAAGCGGCCTGACATCATCGTCACCGTCGACAACGGCATCGCCAGCGTGGCCGGGGTGGAGGCAGCCAGGGCTCGCGGCATCGAGGTGCTGGTGACCGACCACCACCTGCCGGGCGACACCTTGCCGGATGCCTTGATCGTCAATCCCAACCAACCTGGCTGCGAATTTCCGTCCAAGAATCTGGCTGGCGTCGGCGTGATGTTCTACGTGCTGATGGCCTTGCGGGTGGAGATGCGCCGGCGCGGCGTGTTCGACGAGCAGACCCAGCCTAATCTGGGCGTGCTGCTGGACCTGGTGGCGCTGGGCACGGTGGCCGACGTGGTGCGGCTGGACCGCAACAACCGCACCCTGGTAGAGAACGGCTTGAAACGGATGCGGGCCGGGCGGATGGCGCCGGGCATCGCCGCCTTGTTCCGCGTCGCCGGACGCGCCCACTATAAAGCCAACACTTTTGACCTGGGCTTCACGCTGGGTCCGCGGCTGAATGCCGCCGGCCGGCTGGACGACATGAGCCTGGGCATCGCCTGCCTGTTGGCGAGCAATGAAGAGCAGGCTGTGCGGCTGGCGCAGGAGCTGGACAAGCTCAACCGCGAGCGGCGCGGCATCGAGGCCGGCATGCAGGACGAGGCGCTGGCGGCATTGTCCGGCATCGACGCCGGCAACCGCTACACGCTGACCCTGTACCGCGACGACTGGCACCAGGGGGTAGTCGGCATCGTCGCCTCGCGGCTAAAGGAGCGCTTCCACCGCCCCGTCATCGTATTCGCGCCCGGCGACGAGGGCGAGATCAAGGGCTCCGGCCGCTCGATTCCCGGTTTCCATCTGCGCGACGCGCTGGACCTGGTCTACAAGCGCCACCCGGGCCTGATCCTGAAGTTTGGCGGCCACGCGATGGCGGCCGGCCTGAGCCTGGATGAAAGCCGCTTCGCGGAGTTTCAGCAAGCATTCGAGGCGGTGGCGCGCGAGCTGATGGATGAGAAGCAACTGACCCGGATGATAGAAACCGACGGCAGCCTGCCGGCGCGGGACGTCAATCTGCAGCTGGCCGAGACGCTGGCGGCTGAGGTGTGGGGGCAGGGCTTCCCGGTGCCGTATTTTCACGACCAGTTCATGGTGGTCAACCAGAAACTAGTGGGCGACAAGCACCTGAAGCTGCGCCTGGCGCGCGAAGGCTGCGAATTCGACGCGATGCTGTTCAACCACGCCGACTGGCTGCCGGACCGCATCCAGGCGGTGTACCAGCTGATCGCCAATGAATGGCAGGGGCGCAAGGAGCTGCAGGTCTATCTGCAGCATTGGGCGGCCGCTTGAACGGCAAAGATGGGATCGCGCCGGCCAAATTGCTGGTCCTGACCGGCGGGCCCGGCGCGGGCAAGACGTCATTGCTGGCGACGCTGCAAGCCATGGGCTACCTGGCGCTGGATGAAGCCGGACGGGCCATCATCCAGGACCAGCAGCGGATAGGCGGGAACGCGCTGCCCTGGACCGACCCGCGCGCGTTCGCGGAGCTGATGCTGAGCTGGGACATGAGGAATGTCCGCCTGGCGGAGCGGGAGGCAGGGCCGGTGTTTCTGGATCGCGGCATCCCGGACGTCATCGGCTATCTCGAGTTGTCGGGGGTTCCGGTTCCCGCCCATCTGGAAAAGGCGGCCGGCGTGTTTCGTTACGACAAGATTTTTTTGCTGCGTCCCTGGCCGGAGATTTTCGCGCAGGACGGCGAGCGCCGGCAGAGCCTGGAAGAGGCCGAGCGCACCTGCGAGGCGATGGAGCGGGTCTACGCCCGCTTGGGATACCGGCTGGCGGAAGTGCCGCGCGGTTCGCTGGAACAGCGGGCGGCTTTTGTAATCAATCAGATGGGCAAGTAGCGCGGCTCGCGCGCATGGGGTGTTTCGATGGAAATGTTGGTGATTGGCCTGTTGCTGGGCCTGTTGGGCGGCGGCGCCGCGGCTTGGGCCGCGCGCGGAAGAAGCGCCAGGGAATTGGACGCGCTGCGGCAACAGACTGCTGGATTGCAGGCGCAGCTGGATGCGCTGCGGCCGCAGTTGGAAGACGCGAGAGGCCGTGAGCTGGAAGCGAATAGGGCCTTGCAGGCGCAAAGCCAGCAATTGGCCGACAGCCAGACCCAACTGGGCGCTTATGTCGCCCGCGCCCAGCGCGTGCCGGAGCTGGAAGGGCAACTGCAGGAGCGCGGCCAACAGCTGGATGGATTGCAGCTGGAGTTGCGCCGGCTGTCGTCGCAACTGGCGGCCAGCGAGGAGCAGGGGCGCTTGCTGGACGCCTTGCAGCAACGCAGCCAGAAGCAAGGGGAGGACATCGTGCGCCTGAGCGCGCGCGAGCAGGAACTGGCCACGCAGCTGGACAATGAGCGCCGCCAGAGCCAGGAAAAACTGGCCCTGCTGATGGAGGCGCGCCAGACGCTGTCCGACCAGTTCAAGGCGCTGGCCGGCGACATCCTCGAGGAAAAATCCAAGCGCTTCACCGAACAGAACCAGCAAAATCTGGGCACGCTGCTGAATCCGCTGCACGAGCGCATCCAGAATTTCGGCAAGCTGGTGCAGGACACCTACGACAAGGACAGCAAGGAGCGGTTGACGCTGGAGACCGAGCTCAAGCGCCTGCAGGAGCTGAACACCCGTCTGGGCGACGACGCCGTCGCGTTGACCAACGCCCTGACCGGCGCCAGCAGCAAGGCGCAGGGCACCTGGGGCGAAATGGTGTTGGAAAAAGTGCTGGAAACCTCCGGCCTGACCAAGGACCGCGAGTACCGGGTACAGGTGTCCGACACGCTGGAAACCGACGACGGCGGCAAGCGCTATCAGCCGGACGTGGTGATAGACCTGCCGGAAGGCAAGCAGCTGGTGGTGGATTCCAAGGTGTCGCTGAATGCCTATGTCCGCTACACGGCGGCGGAAGACGACGCCGCGCGCGAGGCCGAGCTGAAAGGCCATATCGCCGCCATCCGCGCCCACATCCGTTCGCTGTCGGAAAAGCGTTACCAGGATCTGTACAAGCTGAACACGCTGGATTTCGTGTTCATGTTCATCCCGGTGGAGCCGGCCTATCTGCTGGCGGTGCAGCACGACATGAGCCTGTTCAACGAGGCTTTCGAACGCCGCATCATGATCGTCGGCCCCAGCACGCTGTTAGCCACGCTGCGCACCGTCGCCAGCATCTGGCGCTACGAATACCAGAACCAGAACGCGCAGGAGATCGCGCGGCAGGGCGGGGCGATGTACGACAAGTTCGCCGGCTTCGTCGCCAATATGGAGAAGCTGGGCAAGCAGCTGGATACCAGCCGCGACACTTTCTCCGACGCGATGAAGCAGTTGTCCAGTGGGCGCGGCAACCTGATGGCCAGCGCGGAGAAGCTGCGCAAGCTTGGCATACGCAACAATAAACAGCTATCGGCCCAGTTGCGGCTGGAGAGCGGCGAGGACGCCGACGAAGAGCCGGTCGAGGAGTGATCGCGCGCAGGGCGGCGGCATCGAAAATACATTATCATGCCGCCTTCTTGTTTTTCACGTTGAAGACGGTCATGGGCAAAATCCGGGTAGGTTTGATTTTTGGCGGGCAGTCGTCCGAGCACGAGGTGTCTTTGCAATCGGCCAGGAATATTCTGGAAGCGATAGATGGCGATCGTTTCGACGTGTCGTTGATCGGCGTGGACAAACAGGGCCATTGGCATGTCAGCCATTCGTCCAACTACCTGTTGAATGCGGACGACCCCGCACGCATCGCGCTGCGGGAGTCCGGTGAGAACCTGGCGCTGGTGCCGGGCGAGCAGTCAGGTCAATTGCGCGCGGCTGCCGACGCATCGCCGCTGGCGCAGATCGACGTGGCTTTCCCCATCGTCCACGGCACGCAGGGCGAGGATGGTTGTTTGCAAGGCCTGCTCAGGATGGCCAATATCCCTTTTGTCGGCGCCAGCGTGCTGGGATCGGCGGTGTGCATGGACAAAGATGTGGCCAAGCGGCTGCTGCGGGATGCCGGTCTGAGAGTGGCTCCCTTTGTCACATTGACTCGCGCCAAGGCTGTGCAGGCCGATCTCACGGCCATCGTCGAGCAATTGGGATTGCCGCTGTTCGTCAAGCCTGCCAACCAAGGGTCATCGGTGGGCGTCAGCAAGGTAAAGCGCGTGGAAGAACTGCGCGTCGCGCTGGACGAGGCCTTTCGTTACGACCACAAGGTTTTGGTGGAGCAGGCGGTGATCGGCAGGGAAATCGAATGCGCAGTGCTTGGCAACGAATATCCCCAGGCCAGCGGTTGCGGCGAGATCGTGCTCAACGATGAATTCTATGCCTACGACACCAAGTATCTGAACGAAAGCGGCGCTCGCGTGGCTGTGCCAGCCGACATTCCGGACGATGCGTGCCAGCGCATTCGCGACATTGCCATTCAGGCCTTCCAAGCGCTGGAGTGCAGCGGCATGGCGCGGGTGGATGTATTCCTGACGCCTGGTGGCGAGGTGGTGATCAATGAGTTGAACACGCTGCCGGGCTTCACCAACATCAGCATGTATCCCAAACTCTGGCAGGCTGCGGGCATGTCGTATCGCGACCTGATCACGGCGCTGATTGAGCTGGCGCTGGAGCGAGGCTGTTTGGACGATGGTTTGAGCCGCAGCCATATCCAAGTCTAGGCAAGATGCCGCTCTGCTAACGGTACGGCGCGAGTAGAGCGGAGGAGCCTAGGCCATGGCTAAAAACAGGCAGCGATCGCCCACGCGAAAATCCCATACAGGCCGCCAACCATCACCAGCGCCCGGCCGTCTACCGCGCCGCGCCGAAAATTCAACCAGAGAAAAGCGACAGCCAGCGCCGTGATCGCGCCCGCGGCAAGCAAGGGGCCATCAAACAGCCAAGGGGTGAACATCAGCCCCAGCGCGCTGGGAATGGTGGCTTGAATCATCATCGCGCCGGAAATATTGGCCAGCGCCAGCCGCTCCTTCCCTTGGCGCACCCAGATCAATGCGTTCATGATTTCCGGCAGCTCGGTCGCAACCGGGCTGAGCAACAAGGCAGTCAGATGCGGGGACCAGCCCATGGCCAGGCCAATGGCTTCAAGCTGGCCGACAAAGGTATGGGAAGCCAGGCCGATGACGCTCAAAGCCAGCAGAGTCTGGAGACAGGGCCAGGCCAGCGAGGTTTCGCCGGCGGAAGGGCGGATTTTCAACGGCTCTAGGTCTTCCTCGTCCGCCGCGGTTTCCGCATCTCGTATTTCACGCCAGACATAGACGACGTAAGCAGCCAAAAACGCCAAGCCAAGCCAGGGCTTGATGGCAAAAGCAAACAAGCCCAATCCAACCTTCAGCGCGAACACGGCAAAGAAAACAGCCTGATCCCGGCTGAGCCCGGCATGGTCAGCCTGCGTTTGTCCGGAAGAGCGTCCCAATCGTTTTCGGTTCAAGAGAAGGGCTAGCCCGACAACGGCGTAGGCTAGGGTGGCCAGAACCAACGGCCCGCCCATTGCCGCGCCGACGCCAAGGCTTTTCTGTTCAGGCGTGTTGCCGAATGCCACGGCCATCAGCGTTACCGCGCATTCCGGCAGCGCGGTCCCGAATGCCGCAAGCACCGAGCCTATGGCGGTGGCGCCCAAATTCAAGCGGCGGCCAAGCCATTCGACGCCATTGACGAAATACTCGCAGGCGACATAGATCGCGCTGGCGGACAGAAAAAACAGAACAAGCGTGACAAGCATGAAAGCGATCCGGCCGGGCAAGCGAATACCGATGGCGCGCGATGCGGCTTGCCCGGCTGGCAAACGCATCGCGGCCAAAGGTCTTGCCTGGCTTGCCTTGCTGAAAACAGCACAAAGGCAAACTGCCCACACCATGAGACATGCGATCTCAAGCTTGTTGACGCGGGCTTTCCGGACCGGCCGGAAATGGCTACTCCCCAATGACTGAGAGGGAGATGCTACCAGCTTTCATCAAGTAATCCTTGATGTGATTGTTCGTGGATTGTTACATGATTTTGGCGATTTTGCCTCTGCTTTTGATTGGCATGCGTTGGGGGTAGCGGATCAGCATGGCGCTTTCTTTTCGGCGCCACCGTTTTTTCATCCGAGGCGGCAGACGCTCTTGCGGCTGGAGGCTATTGTCACCAAGACACCACAGCGACAAAGCTGAATTCCCATTGTCATGCCGCATGCAGATTGTGCGAGCGGCATTTGCGAAAAATGAGAATGGAGTGGGTTTGCAAGGGGTTTCTGGCCATGTTCGCGCTCAGATTTCCATCCAATACAAATCAGTGCATTTACATAGTTAGTTTTTTTACCTTTTTTTTGCAAATGATCATGCAATTATTTTCCAGTCGGATAATTGATCAATTTCTCATCAAGACCCATTGCTGGTTTGTTCATATATTCCAGCTAGGCGTGAATGACTGCCCGGCTGGTTTGGGTGTTGTTCATCGTTTCCATGAGTTATCGCGCTTATCCTGGGCGTGAATCTGGTTGAGCGCAGCCTGGAGTGCGGGCTGCGTGATGTGGCATTGAGTTGAGTGGTTCGACTAACACGAAATGGAATAGTTAGTATTTCTATTTCGCTTGCAATCTGATTTGCAGTCGATGTGTGCAACGACGCCTCAATATGGAAGACCAGCATGTTCTACGACTTCTATTTTCCGCTTGTTTCCGCGCTGTCCTCCCCATCCTTGCCGGAAGGCATGTGGGTCAAATTACGCAATGCCAGATTTCTTTCGGCCTCCATGGACTTGGTGCGCCACGTCCAGGATGGCGAGGGTGGGCAGGATGCCTCGTACTGGCTGCAACTGCACGCGGACCTGCAATTGGCTATGGGTTTGGAGTGCGATGCCGAAGAATCGTACCGGCAAGCCTGCCGGGCGATGCGAGCCTCAAAAGAGGAGATGCGGGCACTTTCCTCCCGCAATATGGGATGGCAGCAATTGTTTCGCCGCCGTTTCAGCACGGCTATCGGGTGCTTCACTCGGTTGGTCAACGAGCCGGACATCGATCCCCGCCGCAGGGTCGAGGGGATGTTCGGCATCATGAGCATCTTGTTCGAGCTGGGGCATCTGAACGATGCCGAGGATATGTTGAACGATATCGCCGCCAAGGCGGAGGAACTGCCGGCTTCCGATGAGGAGCGTTCGAACTGGCGCGGCCTGATCCGGGCGATGTACGCGGACTTGGCGGTGCAGCGCATGCTGCGCCATGCCCCCCAGCTATCCGATCACATCTATTGGCATTCCGGAAGGCTGAACGATTTCATGGCCTTGCGTGACGCGCCGGAGGGCATTCCGCAGTGCGCGCGCGGCAGCAACGATATCGAGTTGCCGGTGCTGAGGGCGCGGCTGGACTTCAAGGAATCATTGAATCGCTTGGCCAATGGCAACAAAGAGGAGCGAGACAGGTTGCTGGCGCATCTAGATTGGGCTGACTCAAATAGTCTTAAGGCGTACCAGAATTCCCTGCGGCAGGAAATCGCGCTGGCCAGCTTGGTTGGCGATTACCCGCAGCTGGCGGAAATGGTGTTGCGGCCATTGAACGCCGACGCGCGCGCCGGAAGCGGCCATCGCCAACTGGAAACCTTGTACTGTCTGTCCAAGGTCAATCAGGCCCAAGGCTATACCGATCGCGCACGCCAGTTGTACAGCAAGTATGCGATGGCCGCGGCGCATTGCATTCGGGAGGGGGCGGGAGTGGTGGCGCAGAACGGTCCCAAGAACCATGGCCAGGGGGTCAGCAATGACATTACGGCGAGGCTGCCGGCCAAATATCGCCGCGCTTACCAATACCTGCTGGACAATTTGGAGCGCAGTGACCTTTCCATACGCGAGATCGCCGTGGAAATCGGCGTAACGGTTCGCGCTCTGCAAAATACTTTCCGCAGCAATCTGGGCTCCACGCCATCTGAAATCATTCGCCAGGAGCGGATGGTCAGAATACGGCGGGAGCTGCAAAGCGATGATTCAAAGGTGGGGCAGAAGGTGAGGGAGGTGGGCAACAAGTGGGGCGTGCCGAATCGATCCACCCTGCTGAATGCGTACAAACGGCAATTCAATGAAGCGCCATCCCAAACATTGAATCGGAAGTGAAGCTATTTTTTGGAGAGCATTTATGTAACATGCTGAGTCTGAATTGACAAGTCGATACTGACCTAAATGACAGGTTATTTTTTTGGGGTTGTTGCTTCGGTGATGGCTGCCCTTTCGAAAATGACATCGATATTTGGCATTTTGGATAATGCATGAAAAAACTCTTGCCATTAGTAATTATGCGACTTTATATTATGCCGACCAGTTCTTTTCATATGCCGTTCCAGATTGGATAGCCTTGGCATTTGAGCTGGATCAAATGAAACGCTCTTTCCATACCATCAAATTGCCTGGCTTGGCCGCCGGCCTTCCATTTTCAGGGCCGGCGGCGGCATCGCTTTTTCTTTATTCCTCGATTTTCTTTTGAGAGGGAATTGTCGCTTGAATGGCGATGGCTGGATTCGCATTGCGCCAAAAATAGATCAAGCGTTTGAATGAGGCTGCGAAAGACTGGCGGTGCCGATGGTGTCTCAGCAATAGAATTGCATTCGCAAAGAGGGTTGAAAGAATATGTCTCAAAAGCAAGACCACCTTGCGAGCCAGCAATTTATCTTTGGCGACTTTGTATTGCAAGCGGACGGCGTGTTGCTGCATCGTAATCTGCAAGTCGATATCCCACCGAAGGAACTGGCGGTTCTGACTGCGTTGCTGCAGGCCTCGGGCGCGCTGATAAGCAAGAACGAACTGCTGGAGAAAGTCTGGCTGGATGGGGATGTCGCGCAGGAGTCCTTATGCCGCTGCATCTACGCTTTGCGGCGTATTCTTTGCGAGAACAAAACCAACCGCTACATCGAAACCGTCTACGGCAAGGGTTACCGATTCTGCCGGCATGTGGCTTTCGTCTCCGCGCCGCCCCAGCAGGCTAGGCGCTACACCCTCGCTATCTTGCCTTTTCGCTCCGATGCGCCGCTGGAGGCAGAGGTCCTTCATACCGAGCTGGTGCAGCATCTTTCAGGCTATGCGCCGTCCCATCTTTCGGTCCTGCCGGCAAGCCTGACCCGGGACTGCCAGGACATGGACAAGATCATGTCCATGGTTGATCGATTGGCCCCCGATTACTATCTCGCCGGCCAGATCCATCGGCATGACGAAAGCTGTCGTTTGAACCTGGAGCTGGTACGGACCGAAGGACACCGGGTGCTGTTGCATGACAATGTGCAGTTGCCGCCGGACCTGCCTGCCGCCGCGCTCCGCGCCCACTTGGGGCGACTGGTGGTGCAATGCGTTCCGGCGCTGCAGGGCACGCCGGGCGAGGTGGCCGAATTCCGGTCGATGGAAGCCGCGATCGCCTATTTGAACGGCCGGAACGATCTTCAGCAATACACGCCGGCCAGCCTGAAAAGAGCATTGGCCCTGTTTTGCCAACAGGTCAGCGCCAGTTCGCGTGAAATCCAACCTTATTGCTGTCTGGCCGAGTGCTACCTGTCCATGGCCCAACTGGGCCTGTTCGATCAGGAGCAGGCGATCGAGCGGGCCTGGCAGCTGGTCAGCAAGGCGGTTGAGCTTAAGGCCGATCATCCTCAGGCGCTCAGCCTGCTGGCGAGAATCAGCAGCTTGCGCGGCCAGTCGGTCATCGCGGAGACGCTGTTCCGGCAGGCAAGGCTGCTGGCGCCGGATTCGATCGATATCTATTACCACTATGCCTGGCACCTGTTTCTGTGCGGCAAGCTGGAAGAGGCCCAGCATGAGTTGGACTGCTGTCTGGGGCGAGATCCGTCGCGCATCGCCGCCAGCATTCTCAAGGTGTGGATCTCCTACTGCCAACACGATTTGGAAGAGGCCATCGCATTGGGAATGCGGCAGTTGAATCAGCATGGCCAGGACCATCCGGTGCTGCAAAGCAATCTTGGCCTTTTGCTGGCGGTGAAGGGCGACCTCGCCGCCGCGGCCGAACTGGCTCGCCGCGTCCGCGATTCCGGCAACGAGGTGGGCATGCTCGCCGCGCATAATCTGTATATCCGCAGCAGAGTGGAGGGGCCGTCGGCCATTCCCGCCATTCGTAGCTACCTGCGCGGCATCGACAGCCGGCATGTGCGTACCAGCCTGTTGCCGCTGGTTCTGGAAATCGATGGCGTGGAAGCGGCTCAGCTCTATTGGCAGACGCTGGAGAAGGAGGATTATGTGTGGCTCCGGGTTTGGCGTTTCGACCCGCGTTTGCAGCCGCTGTTTTCCGGCCGCAACATGGCGGTATAGTTTCCGCGATTCATTCCGGCGGCAGGCTGTGTCCGTCATTGTCGTCAGTTCCCGTCATCAAGCTGGGCCGGTTTTGCCGGCCCAGCTGTTTTTATGCCGTTTACGATGCGAGGGCCGCCTGGCTCGAGTCCTTCTTTGCGCCTTGGCGGTCGGCGCCTAGCAGCAGGTAGGTGGCCGGCACCACGAACAGTGTGAACAAGGTGCCGATGGACAGGCCGGCGAAGATGACGATGCCCATCGCGTTGCGCCCCGCCGCGCCGGCGCCGGAGGCCAGCACCAGGGGCAGCACGCCCAGCGCCATCGCGGCCGTTGTCATCAGGATGGGGCGCAGCCGGATGCCCGCCGCCTCTTCCAGTGCTTCTCGTTTGCTCCGCCCCGCGCGTTGCAGCTCGTTCGCGTATTGCACGATCAGAATGCCGTGCTTGCTGATCAACCCCATCAGCGTGACCAGTCCCACCTGGGTGTAGATGTTGAGCGTGGCGAGGCCGACGTTGATGAAGACCATCGCGCCGAACAAGGCCATCGGCACCGATACCAGGATGACCATCGGGTCGCGGAAGCTTTCAAACTGCGCGGCCAGCACCAGATAGACGATGATTGCCGCCAGAAGCAGCACGATGACAAACCCGCCGGTTTCCTGCATGTACTGGCGGGATGGCCCGGAGTAGTCCACCGAGTAGCCGCTGGGCGCCACTTCAGCCAGCGTCTTGCGCATGAAGTCCAGCGCCTCGCCCTGGGAAAGGCCGATCAAGGGCACTCCGGACAGTGTGGCTGAGTTCTGTTGCTGGAAGCGGTAAATGGCGGCGGGCGCCACTTCCTGCTGCAGATGGGCGACAGAGGAGGCCGGAACGATGCCGCCGCCCGGCGTGCGCAGCTTGTAATCCAGAACCTGGGACGGATTCAGCCGGTCGCTTTGCTTCATTTGCGGAATCACCTTGTAGGAGCGGCCGTCGATGGAGAAGTAATTGACGTAGGCGCCGCCCAACGCCGCGCCCAGCGCCTGGCCGACATCGCTCTGGGTCATGCCCAGCATGGCGACTTTGTCGCGGTCTATGACCAGCGAGGATTGCGGCCGGTCCACCTTGAGGTCTGAGTCGACGAAGAAAAACCTCCCGCTCGCCTGCGCCTTGGCCAGCACGGCCTGCGCCACGCCGTTCAGCTTGTCCACCGGCTCGGCGGTGCGGATCACGAATTGCATCGGCAGCCCCTGGGCGCCGGGAAGGGAGGGGAGCTGGAACGCGGCGACCCGCGCGCCCGCCACGGCCGACCACTCCTTCTGCATTTCCTGCTGAAGCTTGGTGGCGCTCAGCTTGCGCTCGTCCCAGGGTTTCAGCAGCATGCCGCCTATGCTCTGATTGACGGTCGGCGTGCCGGTCATCTGGAACATCTGCGAGTACTCAGGCCGCTTTCTGGCGATTTCATACACCTGGTCGGCATAGGTCTGCATCTGCTGGATGGTGGCGTTGGGCGGGCCCTGGACATGCGCCAGCACGATGCCTTGATCTTCCTGAGGCGCCAGTTCCGACATCGCGGTCATGAACAGATAGATCAGGCCGCACAAGATCAGGCCGCCCATCGCCACCCATACCTGCCAGGTGTCCAGCGCGCTTTTCAGCATGCGCTCGTAGCGGTGCTGAATGCGCTCCATTCTCCGGTCCATGAAGCGGGCCAGCCGGCCGGGCTGGTGGCCGGCGCGCATCAGGCCTGCGCTCATCATCGGCGACAGCGTCAGCGCGATCACGCCCGATATCGTCACCGCTCCGGCCAGCGTGAAGGCGAATTCGGTGAATAACGCGCCGGTGAGGCCGCCCTGAAAGCCGATGGGCATGTAGGCGGCGATCAGCACCGCCGTCATGGCGACGACCGGGCCGGCCAGCTGCCGCGCGGCCAGCAGCGAGGCCTCCAGCGCCGAAAGGCCGTCTTCGCGCATGTGGCGGTCCACGTTTTCGATGACGATGATGGCGTCGTCCACCACCAGGCCGATGGCCAGCACCAGCGCCAGCAGGGTCAGCAGATTGATGGTGTAACCCAGCATCTGCATGATGATGAAGGTGCCGATCAGCGACAGCGGAATGGCGATCACCGGCACGATCACTGCGCGCATATTGCCCAGAAACAGGAAAACCACCGCCGACACGATGATGAACGCTTCGATCAACGTCTTCACCACTTCGTTGACCGAGATGTTGATGGCGTCGGTGGCGTCGAAGACGATGCTGCTCTTCAGGCCGGTGGGCATCTCTTTCTGCAGTTCGGGGAAGGCCGCGCGCACGCGTTTGGCCACGTCCAGCGCGTTGGCGCCCGGGGCGACCTTGACGCCGAGGAATACCGAACGCTTGCCGTCGAAAGACACGCTGGAGTCGTAGTTGTCGGCGCCTAGCACCACATTGGCCACGTCGGACAGACGCACCAGCGCGCCGTTCTCCTGCTTGATCACCAGTTTCTTGAATTCATCCACCGAGTGCAGCTCGGTGCCGGCGTTCAGATTGACGCTGACCATTTGGCCCTTGGTCGCGCCCAGCGTCGTCAAATAGTTGTTGCTGGCCAGCGCGGCGTAGACTTCGTTGGCGGTGACGTTGTGGGCGGCCAGCCGGGTGGAGTCCAGCCAGGCCCTCAGCGCGAACTGGCGGTCGCCCAGCATCTGGGTTTTCTGCACGCCTTCGATGGAGTCCAGCTTGGGTTTGACCACGCGCAGCAGGTAGTCGGTGATGTGGTTGCCCGGCAGCTCGTCGCTGTAAAAACCCAGATACATCGCATCGGTGGTCTGGCCTATCTGCACGTTCAGCGTAGGCTGCTGCGCTTGCTGCGGCAGCTGGTTCTTCATCGACTGGACCTGGGTGTTGATCTCGGTCAGCGCTTTGTTGGGGTCGTAGTTCAGCCGCAGCGTGGCGACGATAGTGGACATGCCGCTGGAGCTGGTGGACGAGATGTAGTCCACGCCCTGGGCCTGGGCGACGGCGCTTTCCAGCGGCTGGGTGATGAAGCCGGCCACCGTGTCGGCGCTGGCGCCGTAATAGGCGGTGCTGATGGTGACGATCGCATTTTCGGTCTTCGGGTATTCGCTGACTTTCAGCGAGGAGAACGCATGCAGCCCAAGCACCAGGATCAGCAGGTTGAGGGTAATGGCCAGCACCGGCCGGTGGATGAAGATGTCAGTGAATTTCATCTGGCCGTCCTTATTGTTCCTGCGGAGCCGGATTGGCTTCGCTGGCGGGCTGGACTTGGTTGTCGACGACCAGCGCGGTGCCGTTCTTGAGCTTGAGCTGGCCGCTGGTCACCACCTGGTCGCCGGCCTGGATGCCTTTCAGGATGGCCACCTGGTCGCCGCGGGTAGGGCCCGTGGTGACAAACACCTGCTCGGCCACCGGCAGCGTCTTACCGTCTTCGCCGGCCTTGGTTCCCGGCTTGACGATGAAGGCCGTGGCGCCGTAGGCGTTGTAGGACAGCGCGGCCTGGGAGAGGGTCAGGTGGCGCTGACGGGCGCCGGCATCGATGCGGATATTGGCGTACATGCCAGGCAGCAGCTTCTGCTGGTGGTTGGCGAGCTGGGCCTCCACCCGTACCGAGCGGGTGGCATCGTCCACCTTGGGGCTGATGGAGGTGACCTTGCCGCCGAACCATTGCCCGGCGCGCGCGTTGGTTTCCACGTTGACGGTCTGGCCGGGCGAGAGCTGGCCTAATTGTTCTTGCGGCACGCTGAAGTCGACGAACAATGGGTCCAGCGCCTGCAGCGTGACGATGGCGTCGCCGGGCTTCAAGTACTGGCCCGGATTGACGGTGCGTATGCCCAGTTTGCCGGCGAAGGCTGCGCGTATCGTTTTCTTGTCCACCAGCGCCTGTTGCTGCCGGGCCAGCGCCTGCTTGCTTTTCAGGTCGGCCGCCGACGCATCCAGCGTGGCCTTGGGGATGGCCTTGATCTCGTATTGGGTGCGGTCGCGGTCATAGGCCGTCTTCGCCAGTTCGGCGGCGGCCTTGTGGGATTGCAGCAGCGCGATGTCGTCGGCGTCGTTCAGCTCCAGCAGCACTTGTCCGGCTTTCACCTCCTCCCCGGACTTGAAACGTACCTGACGGATCAGGCCTGCCACCTCGGTGGTGACGTCCACGCCCTGGGCGGCGCGGATGCTGCCCACCGCGTGGATTTGCGGCTGCCAGGTCTGGTAGCCGGCGCGGGCCGTGCTGACCGTGACCGGTTGCGCCGACATCTCGCCGACGAATTTGGCGATCATATAACCCTTGAGAAAATTGAATCCGACCAGCGCGCCGAACAGCAGCGCCAGACAGATCAGCATCACGATCATCCGCTTCCGCAGCGGTCGCGGAGTCGGCAGGGTGGTTGTGGTCATCGGGTATTCTCCTGTTGCGGCGGTGCGGCCGTTTTCTCGGTTTCGTCCTGACGCCAGCCGCCGCCCAGCGCCTGGAACAGCGCGGCGGTGTCGGCATAGCGAGCGGCCCGGGCCTGGGCCAGCGCGATGGTGGTCTGTTGGTATTGGCGTTGAGCATCCAGCAGCGACAGATAGCCGATGGCGCCCAGGCCGTATTGCTTGCGCGCAAGCTCAAGGGTGTCGCGGGCGGAGGACCAGGCCTGGGTTTGGGCGCGCAGGCCTGCCGCGTCGTTGTCCAGCGCGCGCAGCGCGTCGGCTACGTTCTGGAAAGCGGACAGCACGGTTTCGCGGTATTGGGCTTCGGCTTGTTCGTACGCCGCTTCGGCCGCGCGCTTGCGCGAGCGCAGTTCCCCGCCGTGGAACAGCGGCTGGGCGAGTCCCGCGCCGAAGTTCCACACGGCAGCCGCCGGGGTGAGCAACTGCGATCCCGACCCCGCCTGGCTGCCGTAGCCGGCGGACAAGGTCAGTTGGGGATAGAGCGCGGCGGCGGCCACGCCCACCTGGGCGCTGGCCTGACGCAACAAAGCCTCCGAGGCCAGAATGTCGGGACGCCGACGCGCCAGTTCGGACGGCACGCTGACGGGCAGGCTGTCCGGCAGCGTGAACATGTCCAGGTGGAAAGCCGGAAGTCCGCCTTCTCCAGGCAGGCGCCCGGACAAAGCGGCCAGCCGATGCCGGGTTTGAGCCAGGGATTGGCGCAGCGGCGCCAGCGAAGCTTCGGTCTGCGCCAGCTGGGTTTGCTGCGACAGCACGTCGGTGCGCGCCGCGCCGCCGGCGTCGAATTGCCGGCGCAGCACGTCCAGCTGGCTGGCCTGGTCGGCCGCGATGCGTTCGGTGGCCTCGATCTGCGCCCGCAGCGAGGCTTCCTGCACGGCGGAGGTGACCAGATTGGCGCTCAGCGCCAGGTAGGCCGCGCGCAGCTGGAAGCCTTGGTAATCCACGCTTGCCTGTAGCTTTTCCAATTCGCGGCGGGTTCCGCCGAACAGATCGAAGCGGTAGCTGACGTTGACCGAGGCGTTGTACAGGTTCAGCGCGCTGGCGAAGTCGGGTTGGCCGAACGGGATGCCGTTGATCTTTTGCCGCTGTGCGCCCAGTTGACCATCCACTCTGGGCAAGGACTGGCCGCCGCGTTCGGACTGATAGATTTCTCCCGCCTGGCGCAACGCCGCCTGCGCAGCGGCGATATTGGGGCTGCGCGCCAGCGCGTCGCGGATCAAGCCGTCCAGCGCTTCGCTGCGGAACAGTTTCCACCAGTCGGCGGGAATGTCCTCGCCAGCGGAAAACCGTTGAGCCAGGCCTCCCGGCCCCGGGCTGTCGACAGTCTGCGCGGGCAAGGCTGTTTCGGTGTAGCGGTCTGCCTGAAGCGTGGCGGGACGGCGGTATTCCGGACCGACGGCGCATGCCGACAGTGCGGCGGCGAGGGCCGCGGCGCAAATCAACCGCGGCGCGCGCGACGGGATCGTTCTGTCGGCGCGCGGCCGAAAACCTTCGATCATTCAGTCACCTCATGATGTTGCTATGCGTGAAGCCGGCTTCCGCCGCAAGCGCGGACGGGCGTGAGGATTTGCCAGGGCAGGCCGCTGATCTTGTCCGGCCTCTCCTTCGAGCCGGCGCCGGTTGGGCGATGGCTGACAGGCGAAGGACAAACCGCAGGGGCGAAACAAGGACGGATTTCCGCTTCCGGCTTACGGCGAAATCCCGCAGACAAAACCGATTCGATGGCCGGCATGGTTTCGACCGTTGGAAACGCCACTCCCGGCATGCGGCTCAATATATCCCGGCTTTGTTTTTTCACTCCGGGCAATGGGAAGCGCGGCGGATGGAGGCGAAATATCGCGCATTCGCATTTGATTCCCCTGGTTCGCCTATCCGGATGGCGGGGGATGCCGCTTTGCTATAGTCGCCGGCAATCGATCCGTCGCGCCAATTGCGTCAGTAAAACCCATGCGCATGGCAAGCGGCTGAATGGATCGACGCCGGCCGGACCCGGTTTTATCGGGGAACGGCCGTGACAATTTGTCGCCATCGCTGCGATGCGAACGCTGAGCGCGCTTCGCATTCCTGAACATTGGGGTGTCCGTCGAAATGGCTGAGATTGAAAAGTTCAATAATGAACATTTGCAGGAGCTGGCCCAGTCCTATTTGCAGGCCGCGATCGCGGAATCGGCGGAGGCGGCGGCAGGCTCCTCGGCTTCATTCGATATTGCCGCGCCATTCGGCGAGTTGGGCCTGGATTCCTTTCGCATTCTGAAAGTCATCAAACGGCTGGAGTGCGATTTCGGCACCTTGCCGAAAACCCTGCTGTTCGAGTATTTCAATATCGAATTGCTGGCCGCTTATTTCGTCAGCCGTCACGCGGCGGCGCTGGCTGAAAAATGCGGCGCTTCTGTCGCTGCGCAGCCTGCCGCTGCGAGCGTGTTCCCGGCCGCAAGCGCGGCGGCGCCGGCGATGCCGGCCGACAGCATACGCATGCTGGAAAAGAATCTGTCCGCGCATCCGGAATTGCAGGCGCGGATGGAAAAGCTGTTCGCCGAACACAAGAACGAAGGCAGCGTATCCCGCGGCACCCGCAACATCGCTCCCAATCTGTTCATCGGCGCGGCCCGCCGTGGCTATTTTCATTACGGCCGCTACAAGGAGCTGGTGATGGCCTACGCCTACACCGGCCCGGCAGAGCATTTCGCGGATCTTGCCGCCGAATTCCATCGCTACTGCGAATCGCGAGGCTACCAGCTGAACATGCTGACCGACGCGCCGGTGGAGACGGTGGGCGAGACGGCGTTCTCCTCCACGCCTTTCGGCGTGGTGCAGCGGGTGCTGGACATCGGTTCGTTCACTTTGGAAGGCGGCGCGATGCGCCGGCTGCGCTATCAGGTATCCAAATTCGAGAAGGCCGGCGAGGGGCGCACGGTCGAGTACCGCTGTGGAACGGACGCCAAGGTGGATGGCGAGATCGCGGCTGTCATTGATCGCTGGTGCGAAGCCAAGCCCATGGTCAATCCGCTGATCCGCATCGTGCGCGAGGAAATCCTGGCCGGCCGCCTGGATGCGCAGCATCGCTTGTTCCTGACCTATTTGGACGGCGCGCTGCAAAACGTGATCCTGATCTCGGCGATGAGCGCAGCCGAACATAAAGGCTACCTGATGGACCTCGAGTTCTATCCGAAGGACATGCCGCTGGGCGGCCTGGAATTCGCGATAGTCAATATCATCGGCGCGCTGGCGCAAGAAGGCTGCGACATGCTCAGCCTGGGCGGCACCTACGGCTGCCGGCTGGAGGGCAGCGGCAACGCCGATCCGGAGGTAGATCGCATCCTGGACGACTTGCACCGCCAGGGCATCTTCAACGACGAAGGCAATCTGCAATTCAAGAACAAGTTCCGTCCGGAAAACCGCACCATCTACCTGAGCCGTCCGGCTGACAGCGGCCGCGCCGACAATGTGATCGACATTATCTTGATGATCGCCGATCCGGAACGGGCCCAGACCCCGGACGACGAGAATCATAATCTGTCTGCGTCCGGCGCAAGCGAGGCGATGGCCCAGCCTATCATCGCGATGGATCCGCCGGCCATCCGGCCTGCCGCAACGGAGGCCGAGGTGGCGGCCGGCACAGCGCCGCAGGGCGCGGCGCGGCTGGATGGCGAGCGGGTCCGCGCCCTGGAGGCTTGCGGCTTCAATCCGCACAATCTGGCGGCGGCGCAGGTGGAATTCGATCTGCGGACCGACTCGTGGGCGCAGCTGGAAACCCCGGCGGTGAGCCGCCGCATCGATTATCTTCGCGCCAAGTTGCAGCAACCGGCCAATATCGAAGCCGAACTGAAGCGGCTGCTGGGCTTCGAGTATTGTTTGCCGGCCGAGTCCGGCCGCGCTGCGGAGAGCTTGTTGTGCAAGGCATGGCCGAAACGCGGCCGCGTGTTGGAGAACCTGCTGTTTCCGTCGGGACTGTTCCACCAGATAGACCAGGGCTACGAACCCTGCGAGCTGCCGCACCCGGCGGCGCTGCGGCCGGATGCGGGCGAGCCGTTCAAGGGCAATCTCGATTGGGACGCGCTACGCGCGCAGACGGCTGACCATGCCGGGGACATCGCCTTCGTCTGCGTGGAGGTGTGCAACAACGCCTGCGGCGGCCAGCCCGCCGCGCTGTCCCACTTGAAGAAGGTCAAGGAGCTGCTGTCGGCGCATGGCATCGCGCTGGTGATCGACGCCACCCGGGTGCTGGAAAACGCGTTATTGCTGATTCGGCGAGAAACTGGCCAGACCGGGCGCGATGTTTGGGAGCTGGCGCGCGAAATACTGGACTGCGCCGATATTGTCACAGCCTCGCTGGCCAAGGACTTTGGCGTCAACCGCGGCGGGGTGGTCGCGGTGAGGGACGCAGGCCTGTTTCGGCGACTGCAGGAGCAGCAGCGGCGCGATGGCGGCGGATTGGATGTGCTCGACAAAAAACTCGTCGGGCACGCGCTGGCGGAAAGCGATTGGGCATCCGCTCAGGCCGCGCGCCGCGTGGAGTCGTCCGAAAAACTGTGGCAGGCGCTAAAAAACGCCGGTGCGCCGATCATGTCGCCGGCCGGCGGCCATTGCGTGGTCGTCGATGTCGCGCGCATGCCTGAGTTTTCCGGCTTCGCCCATCCGCTGCCATCCTTCCTGGCCTGGTTGTATTTGAGCACGGGCATCCGCGCCGGCGCGCACAGCGCCGGCATGCGACAGAACGGGCCGCTGGGCGGCATGATCAGGCTGGCGGTGCCCCTGGGGCTGAAAGCGGCGGAAATCGATGAACTGGCCGCGCGGCTGGCCCAGGCCTTCCGCGAGCGGGCGAATATTCCCGAGGTCGAGCCGGTCGGCGGCAAGCAGGCCGCCGCCGGCGACATGCATGCCGAGCATGGCCTGATCCGCTACCACCGCCTCCGCCCTGGCGCGGAATCGGCGGCGTCTGCGCCCGAAGCGCGCGCGGAGGCCTCATCGGCGATGGCGTCCGCACCGGTCGCCACGCGCGCCGCGGGCGATATCGCCGTGGTGGGCATGGCCGGACGCTATCCGCAGGCCGGCACGCTGGCCGAGTTCTGGGACAATCTGCGCGAGGGCCGCGACTGCGTGACCGAGATGCCGGCAGAGCGGCTGGCCCTGCGCGCCAGCCGCGTTTTCAACTGCGCCTACCGCGGCGGCTTCATCGACGGCATCGACCGTTTCGATTCGCTGTTCTTCAACATTTCGCCGCGCGAAGCGGAAATGCTGGACCCTCAGGAACGGTTGTTCCTGGAGGTGGCCTGGGAGGCGGTGGAAGACGCCGGCTATTATCCGGAAATCCTCGGCGGGCCGGACGGCGGCCGCAAAGTGGGCGTCTTCGTCGGCGCGGTGTGGGCGATGTACCAGGTGGCCGGCGTGGAAGCCAAGCTGGCCGGCGCCGAGGTCCACCCCAATTCCTTCCAGTGGAGCATTGCCAACCGCGTGTCCTACTGGATGAACCTGAACGGGCCCAGCCTGTCGGTGGACACCGCCTGCTCGTCCAGCCTGACCGCCCTGCATCTGGCTTGCGAGGCGATACGCAACGGCGATTGCGCTAGCGCCATCGTCGGCGGCGTCAATTTGGATGCGCACCAGCACAAATTCGACATCAACCAGGCCGGCGGCGCCTTGTCCCCCGACGGCGTATGCCGCACCTTCGGCGCCGGAGCCAACGGCTATGTGGCCGGCGAAGGGGTGGGCGCGCTGTTGCTCAAACCGCTGGATCAGGCATTGCTTGACCGCGATCAGGTCTACGGCGTGATCCGCGCCTCCGCCGTCAACCACGGCGGGCGCTCCGGCGGCTACACCGTGCCCAATCCCAAGGCCCAGGGCGAATTGATCGCCGAGGCGCTGAGCCGCGCGCGCGTCGATGCGTCCTCCATCGGCTACATCGAGGCGCACGGCACCGGCACGGAACTGGGCGATCCGGTCGAGATCGCCGGCCTCGGCCATGCCTTCGCCGGTCAGGCGGCCCAGAGCTGCGCGATAGGTTCGGTGAAAACCAATATCGGCCATCTGGAGGCCGCCGCGGGCGTGGCGGGCGTCAGCAAGGCGCTGCTGCAGATCAAGCACCGCCAGCTCGCGCCGTCGCTGCACGCCGAGACGCTGAACGCGCACATCGATTTCGCCGCGTCGCCATTCCAGGTGCAGCGCGAGCTGGCGCCGTGGCTGCCCAAAGACGGCGCGCCGCTGCGCGCCGGGGTCAGCTCCTTCGGCGCGGGCGGCGCCAACGCCCACGTGGTGCTGGAGCAGTATCCCGATGAGCCGACGCGGCCGGAAAGCGCCGGCCTGAGGGTATTCCCTCTGTCTGCCCGCAGCGAGGAACAGCTGAAGCTGATGGCGTATCGTCTGGCCGCCCATCTGCGGCGCCCTGATGCCGGGCGCCGGCTCTCCGACATCGCCTACACGCTGCAGCGCGGCCGCAAGTCCTTCGACTGCCGCTTGGCGGTACTGGCGGACAGCGTCGACGCCTTGGCGGACAAATTGGCGGCCTTCGCCGCTGGACGAGCCGACCCGGACGTTTTGAGCGGCAACGCGCGCGGCGCCGAGGGCGTCGCCCGCCTGTTGAGCCGAAGGGAGACCGAGCAGCTGGTGGGCCTGCTGTCCGCAAGCCGGGACCCGCGCAAACTGGCGCAATTGTGGCTGGAGGGCCTGCTGCCGGATTGCCGCGGCATCGAAAGCGAGGGCCGCCGGGTGTCGCTGCCGACCTATCCCTTCGCCGACAAGCGGCACTGGATTTCCCGCGGCGAATCCGCGGCGGCCGGCGCGCCGCAAGCCGCGCTGCATCCGCTGCTGGACAGCAACGAGTCCACCTTCGAGCGCCAGCTCTTCCGCAAGACCTTCCGCGCCGGCGAGTACTTCCTCGCCGACCACGTGGTGTCCGGCATTCCCACCTTGCCCGGCACCGCTTATCTGGAGCTGGCGCGCAAAGCGGGCGAATTGGCCGCGGGCCGTCCGGTGGCGCGGCTGCGCAACGTCACCTGGGTCAGCCCGCTGGCATTGGAAGACGGCGGCAGCCGCGAGGCTTTTGTCGAGCTGAAGCCTGACGGCGAGGCGGTGGCTTTCGAAGTGCGCGGCGGCGAGTCGCGCCAGCTGCATGCCCAGGGCCGCTTGTTCTACGCCGACGGCGGCGATGCGCCCGAGGAGAGGATAGATCTGGATGCCATCCGCGCCCGCTGCGGCCGGACGCTGGCCGCCGGCGAGGTGTACGCGGCTTTCGCCGCCGCCGGCATGGCCTACGGCCCCGGCTTCCGCGTGCTTTCCGAGGTGCGCTGCGGCGATGGCGAGACGCTGGGCCGTTTGGAGCTGCCCGCCGTTTGCGCCGCCGACTTCGACAGCCTGCCGCTGCATCCCAGCCTGCTGGACGCGGCGATGCAGGCCGGCGTGGCGGCCTTGCTGGGCGCATCCGGAGAGGCGAGGGTGCCGTACTCGTTGGGCGAGGTGGAGATGCTCCGCCCGCTGCCGCGCGTTTGCTACAGCCACGTGGTTTACGGCAGCCGCGGCGCGTCAGGCGTCGCGCGCGACGAGGTGGCCATCGTCGACGAGGATGGCCGCGTGCTGGTGCGCATCCATGAAACCGTCGGCGTGCCCTTGGCCAGTGTGCACGACAAACCCGTCGTCCGGGCCGGGCCGGCCGAAGCGTTCGAGATGCTGCATTACGGCTGCGAGTGGCAGGCCGCACCGCTGGACGCGGAGCGCGCGGATGCCGTCCCCGGCCGGCTGGTGCTGTTCGACACCGATCGGGCGCTGTTCGAGGCATGCATCCGCCGCGGACTGAAGGCCGCGCTGGTTCTGCGCGCCGACCGCTACGCCGAAGCCGGGGATCATGTCTACGAGGTGGATGCGTCCCGGCCGCAGGACATTGCCCGCGCGTTGGCCGCGCTGGCGGAGGCCGGTTGGCCTTTGGAAAGGATTTGCTACGCTTGGCCGGCGGGAGAGGCTGGCGATGAAGCCGGGTTGCGGCAGGCCCTGGACCGCGGCGTGGGCGGCATGCTGTGGCTGTGCCAGGCGCTGATCGAGCGCAAGCCCGCCGCCGCGCAACTGCTGTATCTGCATAGAGGAGATGGGACGCAGCCGCACAATGAGGCGATTCATGGCTTCGCCCGTTCGCTGGAGCTGGAAAACCCCAAGTTGTCCTGCAAGACGCTGCAATTGCCGGACGGGTTCGACGCCGACGAAACGCTGGCGGCGGCGATGGCGGAATTCAGCGCCGCCACGGCGGCGGACAAGGCCGTGCGTTACGCCGGCGGCGGCCGGCAGGCGCGCGTTCTGCGCCGCTTGTCGCTGGATGCGGCGGATGCCGGCCGTCCGGCATTGCGGCAGGGCGGCTCCTATCTGATCACCGGCGGAGCCGGCGGGCTGGGTCTGATCTTCGCCGGACATCTGGCGGAGCGCTGCCGCGCCAGGCTGACGCTGACAGGCCGTTCCGCGCGGACTCCAGAGCTGGAGGCCATGCTGGAAGCGCTGCGCGCCAAGGGGGGCGAGGCGTCATATCTGCAGGCCGATGTGGCGACCGAGGATGGCGCGCGCGCGGCAGTGGAGGCTGCCCGGGCCCGATTCGGCCGGCTGGACGGCATCCTGCACGGCGCGGGGGTGCTGCGTGATTCGCTGATGCGCAAGAAGACGCGGGAAGACATGGACGCGGTGCTCGCGCCCAAGGTTCTGGGCGCCTTCCATCTGGACCGCGCCGTCGGCGACGGCGAGCTGGACTTCTTCGCGATGTTCTCTTCGCTGGCGGCGATAGGCGGCAACGCCGGCCAGTGCGATTACGCGTTCGCCAACCACTATCTGGATGCCTTCGCCGCCTGGCGCGACGCGCAGCGGCAGGCCGGCCGGCGGCAGGGGCGCAGCCTGAGCCTGAATTGGCCGTTGTGGGCCGAGGGCGGCATGCGGCTGGACGAGCAGACCGAGAAAATGTTCCGCCACAACCTGGGCATGGAGCCGCTGGCGACTCAGGATGGCCTGGCGGCTTTCGAGACGGCGCTGGCGTCGCCGCGCCATCAGGTCGCGGTGGTCAGCGGCGTGCGCGACAAGCTGGAAAAGGCCTGGGGCCTGTCGCCGCGGGCGGCGGCGCCGACCCAGGCCGGCGGGGCGGATACGGGAGGCGGCGCGCTGCGGGCGGCAGTCGCTGAGAAACTGAAGTCGATCGTGACCGGGCTGTTGAAGCTGGGCGACGACGACTATTCGACCGACACCATGCTGCTGGACCTGGGGTTCGACTCCATCGGCCTGACCGCTTTCGCCAACGCGCTCAACGAGGCCTATGGACTGGAAGTCAACCCGGTGCTGTTCTTCGAGCATCCGACGCCGGCCGCAGTGGCGGACGCGCTGTGCGGCGAACACGCCGCCGCCGCGCGCCGCATACACGGCGGCGCGGCGGCGGCCTCGCAGCCCGTCGCGGCCAAGCCTGCGGCGTTGCCGAGCGGCATCGACAAGGGTTGGCGCGCGCCCGCCGCGGACAGACCTGCCGGCGGCAACCGTTTCGCCCGGCAACCCATCGCCATTGTCGGCATCGCCGGGGTGATGCCGCAGTCGGAAAACCTGCAAGCCTTTTGGGACAGCCTCAGTCGAGAGCGCAACCTGGTCACGGAAATCCCGCGCGACCGCTGGATCTGGGAACACGTGCACGGCGAGCCGGTCAAGGACGCCAACAAGTCCTACTCGCGCTGGGGCGGCTTCATGAAGGAAGTGGACAAGTTCGATCCGCTGTTTTTCGGCATCACCCCCCGCGAAGCCGAGATGATGGACCCACAGCAGCGCTTGCTGATCCAGACCGTGTGGGCGGCGGTAGAGGATGCCGGCCACAAGATGTCCGATCTGTCCGGCACCCGCACCGGCCTGTTCGTCGGCGCCTCCTCGCAGGATTACGTGGATGTGCTGGCCGACAGCGGCGCTTCGCTGGACGGCTATTCGGCTTCCGGCAACTCCCATTCCATCCTGGCCAACCGCATCTCCTTCCTGTTCAACCTGCGCGGCCCGAGCGCGCCGCTGGACACCGCCTGCTCCAGCTCGCTGGTGGCCTTGCACCGGGCGGTCGAGTCCATCCACACCGGCAGCAGTGAGATGGCCATCGTCGCGGGCGTGCAGGTGATGCTGACGCCCACCGCCCATATCTCGCTGAGCGCAGCCGGCATGCTGAGTCCGGAGGGCAAGTGCAAGACTTTCGACAAGTCCGCCGATGGCTATGTGCGCGGCGAGGGCGTGGGCGCGATGCTGATCAAGCCGCTGGACACAGCGTTGGCCGACGGCGATCCGATCTACGCGGTGGTCAGATCCACATCGGAAAACCACGGCGGCCGCGTCAGCAATCTGACCGCGCCCAACCCCAAGGCGCAGATCGAACTGCTGACTGACGCCTACGATCAGGCCGGCATCGACCCCGCCACCGTCGGCTATATCGAATGCCACGGCACCGGCACCAGCCTGGGCGATCCCATAGAGATCCAGGCGCTGAAGAAATCCTTCGCCGATCTGTACGCGAAACACGGCCGCGCGGCGCCGGCCGCGCCGCACTGCGGCTTGAGCTCGGTGAAAACCAATATCGGCCACCTGGAGCCGGCGGCCGGCATGGCCGGCATGCTCAAAGCGCTGCTGGCGATGCGCAACCGGCAAATACCGGCGCTGCTGCATTTCGACGCGCTCAATCCCTACATCGATCTGGCCGGCAGCCCGTTCTACATCGTCGACAAGACCACGCCTTGGGCCGCGCCGCGGAATGCAAGCGGCGAGGCGCTGCCGCGGCGGGCCGGTGTCAGCGCCTTTGGCTGGGGGGGCGCCAATGCCCACGTGGTGCTTGAGGAGCACGTCCCGTCAGCGCGCCGTCCGGCGGCGGCGGGCCCGCAGTTGCTGGTGCTGTCGGCCAAGAACGATGAGCGGCTGCGCGCCAGCGCGGCGAATCTGGCCGTCTACCTGCGCCGGCATGATGTCGATCTGGCCGATCTGGCCTACACGCTGCAATTGGGCCGCGAAGAAATGGACGAACGGCTGGCGCTGGCCGCCTCGACCCGCGAGGAGTGGATCGCCGGCCTGGAGGCGTATGCGGGAGGGCGGGAGGCCGATGGCCTGCTGAGCGGCCGCGCGGCGCGCAAGCTGGCCGAAGAGGATGCGCTGCGTCCCGGCGACGGCGACGACTTGAGCCGCCTGGCCGAAGCCTGGGTGGCGGGCCGCCGCGTCGAGTGGGCGGGACTGCATGCCGGCGCGGATCGCCGCCGGCTGAATCTGCCCGGCTATCCCTTCGCCCGAGAGCGCTATTGGATAGCGCCTGCCCCGGTCGAGCGCGGCGCGCCGGTATCGGTATTGCGCGGAGCGCAGGTGGGGCGCGTGCTGGCGCGCCCCGCATGGACGCCGCTTGCCGCGGCCGTCCGCAAAACCGAGGGCGATTTCAGCCGCCGCGAGCTGCTGTTGTGCGGCCTGCCCGCGATCCATGCCGCCAGCCTGGCCGGCAAACTGGGTTGCGACGACGCTTCGCACGCGGCGATGCCGTCCGACGCCGGCTTGGCCGAGCGCTACCGCGCAGTCGCCGTGGATTGCTTCGAAAGGCTGCAGCGCCTGCTGCGAGCCAAACCGGCTGGGCGGATTCTGTTCCAGATCGTTGTCGCGGAAAGCGGAGACGGCGCGTTGCTGGCCGGCTTGGAAGGCCTGGTCCGCAGCGCCCGGCTGGAACATGGCGGCCTGGCGGCGCAACTGGTGCTGTTGGGCGATGCCTGCTCCGAGGCCGTTTTGGCCGAGAGGCTGAAGTTGGCGGCCGCCGCGCCGGACGAAGCCGTGCTGCGGTTCGCCGGCCGCGAGGCCGGCGTCAAGCGCTGGCATGAGGCGGATGCGCCCAAGCAGGCCGCGCCGGCCTTGCGCGCCGGCGGCGTCTACCTGATCACCGGCGGTTTGGGCGGGCTGGGGCGCATCTTCGCCCGCGACATCCTGGCGCGGGCCGTTGACGCCATCGTGGTGCTGACCGGCCGCGGCGGCGAGGATGGGGAGCGGCTGGCCGAGCTGAAACGCCTGGCCGCGGAGGCTTCCGTCCCGCCGGCTCGCCTGGCCTACCTGCGGATGGACCCGGCGGATCCGGCCCAGGTGGAGGCCGCCATCGCGGAAACGCTCAGCCGCTTCGGCGCGCTCAATGGCGTGATCCACAGCGCCGGCATGACCCGGGACGGGCTGATCGCCGGCAAAACCCGAGCGGATTTCGAGCAGGTGCTGGCGCCCAAGGTGGACGGCGCGGCGAACCTGGATGCCGCCCTGGATGCCGCGACCAGCGAGCTGGATCTGGATTTTCTGGCGTTGTTCTCCTCGGCCAGCGCCGTTTTCGGCAACGCCGGCCAGGCCGACTACGCGGCGGCCAACGGTTTCCTCGATCAATTCGCCCATTGGCGCAACGGACAGGCGGCGGCCGGGCTGCGCAGCGGGCTGACGCTGTCGATCAACTGGCCGCTGTGGGAAGAGGGCGGCATGGGGCTGCCGGCCAAGGCCCGGGTCCGCATGCTGGAAGCGACAGGCATGTTGCCGATGCGCAGCGAAACCGGCTTGGCAGCCTGGCATGACTGCCTGGCGGCCGGCGGCGGGCAGACGCTGGTGATGGAAGGACAGACGCCGCGGCTGAGACGGCTGCTGTCCGGCAACGAGGCGGACGGGGCCCCGCGGCCGTCCGCGCCGGCGCGCAGTCTGGCCGCCGACAAGCTGCGGCAGCTGGTGCTCGCCGATTTGCGTGGTTTTCTTGCAAAGGAAGTCTGATATGTCGCATCCGTCACGAATGAGCGCGCTCGACCGCCTGACCGGCCTGATCGAGACCACGTTGAAGTTGCCGGCGGCGAAGGTGGACGCCGATGCGGCGCTGCCCGAGCTGGGCATCGACTCCATCATCATGATGGAGCTGATAGACGGCATCGCCCGCGAGTTCGGCCTGGCGTTGGCGCCGGCCCAGTTCGCCGGCGTCGGCACGCTGCGCGAACTGGCGGTGCTGTTGGACGCCAACGCTCCGCAAAGCGAGCCGGATGCGGTCCGGTCCGCGCCGTCCGGCGCCGATCTGGCGGACTTCGTCAGCCGCCGCTACGGCATCCGTCTGGAGGGCGCGGCCGGCGCATCGGCCGAAGCCGTCGCCGACGCGCTGGTTTCCGGCCATGCCGACGCGCTGATCCGCCATTACGGCCTGGCCGGGGAGGAATCCGCCCCGGCTCCGGCTGGCGGCGACATCGCCTTGGTGGGCCTGAGCTGCTTGCTGCCCGACGCGCCGGACGCCGGCGCGTTCTGGCGCAATCTGATGGCGGGCAAGAACAGCGTCCGCCCGGTGCCTGAGTCCCGCTGGCGTTGGGAAGCGCATTACGCCGACGCGCCGTCGCCCGGCAAGACCCTGTCCAAATGGGGCGCGCTGGTGGACGGCGTCGATTGCTTCGACGCGGCTTTCTTCAATATTCCGCCGGCCGAGGCGCGGGCGATGGACCCTCAGCTGCGCCTGCTGCTGCAACAAGCCTACCGCGCGGTGGAGGATGCCGGGGTCGATATCCGCTCGCTGGCGGGTTCCCGTTGCGGGGTTTTCGTCGGCTACCAGTACTCGGAATACGAGCAGCTGCTGCGCGGCATGGATTTCCGCGCACTGGTGGACGGCCCGGTGTTCACCTCGTCCAGCCCCACTTATTACCTGGCCAACCGCCTCTCGCACGTCTTCGATCTCCGCGGCCCGAGCGAGGCGATCAATGTCAATTGCGCGTCGTCGGCGGTGGCGATCAACCGCGCTTATTACTCGCTGCTCAACGGCGAGTGCGACCTGGCCATCGTCGGCGGCGTTTCGCTCAATCTGGGCGCGGGCGATTACGTGGCGTCCTCGCAGTATGGATTGCTGTCTCCTGATGGCAGCAGCGGCGTGTTCGACAACGACGCCAGCGGCTTCACCCGGGGCGAGGGCGTGGGCGTGATCGTACTGAAGCGGCTGGCCGACGCGCGCCGCGACGGCGACCGCGCCTATTGCCTGATCAAGTCCTGCCATCAGAACCACCGCGGCGGGGCGCGCAGCCTGTCCGAAGTGAAGCACGAGTCTATCACCGCCGCGCTGGCCGATTGCTACCGCAAGGCCGGCGTGGAGCCGGACTCGGTGCGCTACATCGAGGTGGACGGCTATGCGCGCAAATGGGCCGACTCCTTCGAGTTCGAGGGCGTCAAAAACGCGCTGGGACAGGCCATGGCGGGCAAGCGCTGCGCGCTGGGCAGCGTCAAGGGCAATATCGGCAACGTGGAAGCCGCCAGCGGCGTGGTCAACGTGATCAAGCTGGCGCTGTCGCTGCGCCACGGCCGCTTTCCGGCCACCATTTCGATGCGCAAGCTCAGCAGCTTCATCGATATCGCCAGCGAGGACCATCCGCTTTACATCGCCGACCGCGAAATCGTCCTGGACGATATCCGCGACGGCGACCAGCCGATCCGCGCCGGCGTCAACTCCTTCGCCGACAGCGGCAGCAATGTCCACATCCTGTTGGAGGAGTGTCAGGAAGGCGGCGAGCGCGTGGAGGATGCAGGCGAGCAATTGTTCGTGCTGTCGGCCAGGACGCCCGAGCGGCTCGCGGCCTATCTGAACGCTTACCTCTCTTTCCTGGACGCGGAGGGCGCGCATGCCCGCCTGGCGGACCTGGCCTATACCTCGCAGCTGGGCCGGGAGCCGATGGACGCGCGGCTGGCGGTGGAGGCCGGCTCGATAGCCGAGCTGCGCGACAAGCTGGCATCGGCGGCGAAGAGCCCAGAGCCGTCCGGCTCGGAGGCGCGCGGCATCTACTACGCCGCCGCCGATGCCGAGCGGCGCAATCCGCTGGCTGGCCTGATCGGCGGCGACATCGCCGCCATGCAGCTGGAACAGGCGCGGGATGGCGGCCGGTGGGGGCATGTGGCGCGGTTGTGGGTGCATGGAGTGGAGATGCCTTGGCGCGCATTGTGGCGCGGCCGCCGCGTTCAGCCGGTGTCGGCGCCGGGCTATCCCTTCGCCGGGACGCGGCACTGGCTGGACGAGGATGGGAATGAGGATGGCGCTGCCGCTCCTGCGGTGCCGCAGGCCGCCCAGGCTTCGGCGCCGGACGATTGCGCCTGGGGGGACGCCGCCGGCCGCGCCATCGTGCTGCTGACGCGCGAAGCCGCCGTGAAGCTGGGCCTCGCCGTCGGCGACGTGGCGACCGACAGACCATTGATCGAGCTGGGGCTGGGCTCGGTGGAGATCATGGAGATGATGCAGCGGGTGGACGCGGAGATGAGCGTGGCCCTATCGCCGGCCGACATTTTCCGCTACCCGGGCATCGCGGCGTTGGCCAGCCGCATCGCCGCCCTCGCGGCGGAGCGCGAGCCGCGGACCGAGAATGGAGGCGAACGGCTGGTGCCGATGCGGGTCGGCGGCGGCCGGGAACCCATCGTCGCCTTGCCCGGCGCGGGCGGCGGCGCGCTGTCCCTGCAACTGCTGAGCCGCGAGCTGGGCGATAGCCAGCCGTTCTACTGCGTGGAGCCCGCCGGCGGCGCGGCCAGCGTGGAGGAGACGGCCGCAGCCAATATCCGCCTGCTGGGCGATGCCGGCTTGCAGGGGCCGTGCCGGCTGCTGGGTTATTCCAACGGCGGGGTGGTGGCCTATGAAATGGCGCGCCAACTGCTGGCGATGGGGCGGCAGGTGTCTTCGGTGATTCTGCTCGACACCCTGCGTCCCGATCTGCGCGGCTACGGCATGGCGGCCATGATGGCCGAAGTGTTCCGCCATTTTTCCCGGACGCTGGGTGCCGAAATATCCCTGGATGCCGGCGAGCTGGAAGCGCTGCCGGCCGGCGAGCGCGGCGCCAGGCTGCATGCCCTGTTGGGCGAAAAGGGCGTCCGGATTCCATTCGACGCTTTCCAGGCGACGCTGGACATCGCGGTGGCCAGCGAGGGAGCTTGCCGGGCCTACCGGCCGCAGCCGCTGCCGGACGGCGCGAGGCTGATGCTGGTCCGGGCAGGCGGCGGCTTCGCCGGCGTGCCTGAGGATTATGGCTGGAGCGAGCTGGCGGCGGAGCGGTTCAGCGTGTTTGAGGTCGCCGCCGATCATTTTTCCATCGTGACCGATCCTGCGGCGGTGGCCGAGGTGGCCAAGCGCATGCGGCAGCGCGACGCGAAGCCGGCCCGCAAGCCCGCCGCGCAGGGCGAGCTGGCCGTCAGCGGCTAGGGGAGCATCCATGAAGCATGAAGAATTCGACGTCATCGTCGTCGGCTCCGGCGTATGCGGCGCCACCATCGCCCGGGAAATGAGCCGGCAGGGACGCAAGGTGCTGATGCTGGAGAGGGGCGGCTCCGCGCCGGCCAGAGAAAGCCTGGCCGGCATCGCCGGCATCGCCGACGAAGTCCGGCTGGGCGAACGCAAGCTGGCCACGGTCAGGGCATTGACCACCGGCGGCTCCACTTCGATGTATTTCGCCGTCGCCAATATGCCGCCGCTGGAGCTGTTCCGCGCGCACGGCATCGAGCTGGCGGATGACCTGGAAGCGGTGCGCAGCGAATTGCCGATCGCCGCGCTGCCGGACAGGCTGCTGACGGCCAAAGCGCGCCGGCTGCGGGCCAGCGCCATCGAGCTGGGGCATGACTGGCGCAAGAACGAGATGCTGATAGACGCGTCGCGGTGCGACTCCGGCTACCGCTACGAAGCCAAATGGAAGGCGCTGGACTACGTCGAGGACGCGCTGGCGGCCGGCGCGACGCTGATCTCGCGCGCCATGGTGGTGCGCGTGCTGCGGGAAGGCGGCCGGGCGATAGGCGTGGAATACCGGCGGCGCAAGGGCTTCGGCTCCGAGCTGCGGCAGGCTTACGCCAAGAAAGTGGTGCTGGCGGCCGGCGAGCTGGCCACCCCGACAATGCTGCGGGACTGCGGCGTGGACGGCGTCGGCGCGCGGGGCTTCTTCTGCAATCCCGGTTACGGGGTTTACGGCCTGGTGCCGGGACTGGGGGGCGGCGAGGAGGGCTTCGTCGGCAGCATGAGCTGCCATCTGGACGACGGCATCGAGCTGGGCGACGCCAATGTGGCCCGCGTGCTGCACCGGCCGATGATGCTGGCGGCGCTGCGTTTCCGGCACCTGTTCTCCTACAGCGATTGCGTGGGCGTCGGCGTCAAGGTCAAGGATGGCCTGGGCGGCCGCCTGGAGGCGGACGGGCGCTTGCGCAAGAGCTTCGACCACGGCGACCAGGTCCGGCTGGACCGGGGGCGGCGCGAGGCGGTCCGCCTGCTGGAACGGGCGGGCGCCAAGCATATTTTCGACGTCGGATTGCGCGCCGCTGGACGCATCGGCGGTTTGATCCGCATCGGCGAGCACGTCGATGGCAAGCTGGAAACCTCGCTGCGCGGCCTGCACGTTTGCGACGGCTCCGTCATTCCCGACGACATGCGCGGCACGCCGACGGTTTCACTGATCTGCCTGGCGCGCCATCTGTCCCGGCACCTGCTGGCCGCGACCTGAACGCGGCTTTCATCCACCAACCTTCGGAATCGAGCAATGACATCAAGCAATCAGATGGCGACGGCCGCCCCGGCCCAGGCCAAGCCGCAACGGCGATGGCGCAAGCGCCTGTCGCGGGCGGGGCTGGTTCTGCTGGCGCTGGCCGTGGCCGCCCATTTCGCCTGGGTGTATTCGGGCTCCAACCGCTGGGAACCATCGCGGGATCAGGACGGGGTCCAGGTGTGGACCTTGAAGACGCCGGGCAGCGGCCTGGTGCTGGTGAAGGCGCACGCCCGCGTCAAATCCAGCCTCTCCGGCATGGTGAAGCTGCTGGAGGATCTGAGCAGCTGCGCCGAAGCCTATTGCTACGACGGCTCGGTGATAGAGCGCCTGCCGACGCCGCCGGACCGCTACGCCGCGTACGTGCAGTTCAAGTTCGACATGCCCTTGTTGAAAACCCGCCAGTACGTGCTGCTGCAGGAACACTGGCAAGACCCGGTCAGCAAGCGGCTGGAGCTCAACATCATCGCCGCGCCCAACCGCATCCCGCGCGACGAGTGCTGCGTGCGCATCGCCCATCTGAGCAACCACTGGACCATCACGCCGCAGCCGGGCGGCTGGCTGGACATCGAGTTCACCCAGGACACAGACGTGGGCGGATTGCCGTACCCGCTGGTCAACCCGGCGCTGATCGAAAGCACCTACCAGATTCTCCACGGCATGCAAGGGCTGATGAATATGGAGAAGTATCGCAACGCGCGGGTCCCCGGCATCCGCGAACTGGACACTCCGAAAACGTGAGGATGTAGATGAGCAAGCTCGAAAACACTTTGCCGCCGGCCGCGATGCCGGCGCCCGCCAAGCGCCGTTCCCGCCTGCGCCGGCTGGGCAAGGCGCTGATCTACGCCGTGCCGGCGCTGGCGCTGCTGTCCGTGCTGGGCAACTGGCTGTGGATGCTGTCCGGCTCCAATCGCTGGGAGTTGCAGTCTGACGCCGACGGCGTGCAGGTCTACACCATGAAGACCCCGGGTTCGTCGGCGCTGCGCGTGCGCGGCATCACCACGATGAAGCAGTTCAGCCTCAGCAACCACATCGCGCCTTTCCTGGATGAAAGCATCCAGAACAACTGCGCCGAGTGGGTGCAGGGGTGCCTGGGCTACCGCATCGTCCAGCCATGGGACCCGCGCAGCGGGAGCATCGTCACATTGTGGTCGGTGGAGCTGTTTCCGCCGTTCACCCCGCGAGAAATGCTGCTGCTGGGCCAACTGAGGCAGGACCCGGCCACCGGCGTGGTCACGCTGGAGAACATCGCGGCGCCCAACAAACTGCCGCCCAACGAGAACCGGGTGCGGCTGGAGCACATGCACAACGTCTTCCGTTACACCCCGCAGCAGGATGGCGCGGTCAAGGTGGAGGTGCTGTACGACATGGACATGGGCGGCGGCTTCCCGCAGTGGGCGCAGAACTTGATGGCGCCGATGGTGGTGAGGCAGATGCTGACCAAGGATATTCCCCGCCAACTGAATCAAGAGAAATACCGCAAGGCGAGGTTCGACTTCCTGTCCGACCGGACGCTGGCCAAGCATTGAGCGCGGCGGGGGGCGCGCCAAGGCGCGCCCGAGCGGGCGCTTGCGCGCCATGATTATGACAAATGACTGGAGTGGCGATGCAAGAAACAGTCAAACCGGCCGTAGTGGTCAGCGGCGGAAGCCGCAGCCTGGGTCTGAAAATTTGCGAAAGCCTGCTGGCCGGCGGCTACCGGGTGGCGACGTTCAGCCGCAACGACACGGCGGAGTTGAGCCTGCTGCGGGATAGCGCCGCCGGCGATTTCCATTGGGAGGCCGCCGACGTGACCGACGCGCCGGCGCTGTCCCGTTTCCTCGGGCGCGCGCGGGAGAAGCTGGGCCCGCTGCGCGGCCTGGTCAACAACGCCGGCGTCTATCACGAGGGCTTGTTGGCGATGAGCCGGCCGGACGACATCGCCCGCTTGCTGGAGGTGAACCTGGGCGGCGCGATCCGGCTGGCCCAGCTGTGCGCCAAGCAGATGATGGTGGGCGGCGGCGGGTCCATCGTCAACGTGTCCTCGGTGGCCGGCGTCCGTGGCTTCGAAGGCGTGGCGGCCTACAGCGCCACCAAGGCCGCGCTGGACGGGTTGACCCGCAGCCTGGCGCGGGAGCTGGGGCCGATGCGCATCCGCGTCAACGCGGTGGCGCCCGGGCTGATGGAGACGGAAATGGTGTCCGGCATGGTGGCGAGGCAAAAGGAGCAGCTCGTGCGGCAAACGCCGCTGGGCAGATTGACGACGGTGGACGACGCCGCCTCCGTCGTCCGGTTTCTGTTGTCGGACGAGGCAGGATTCGTCACGGGGCAGACGCTGATCGTGGATGGCGGTTTGACGACTTGACGGGAGATATCCAGATGCAACACGACGTTAGACAAGTGATTGAAAAGACGCTGCGCCTGGTGGCGGAGGAAAACCTGCTGAGCCTGCCGGCCTATGGAGACGACACCGAGCTGGTGGACGAGATGGGCTTTACCTCGGTGAGCATCGCCATGCTGTTGTTCCGGGTGGAGGTGGAACTGGGCGTGGACCCGTTCCTGGACGAGAACGTGCGCATCACCGACATCCGCACCGTCGGCGATCTCTGTCGCGTTTACTCGGACTGCCTGGCGGCGCAAGCGTAACCCGGCGGTCGCGCACCGCCCGTTTTCTCGAGAGATGAAGAGCACATGAACAAGGCTAGAGATGTTGCGGTGATCGGCATGGCCGGTCGTTTTCCGGGCGCGGACAATGTGTCCGAACTGTGGACCAAGCTGTGCGCGGGGCATCAAGGCATCCGCGACCTGTCGGACGAAACGCTGCGCCGCGCAGGCGTGAGCGAGGCGGAACTGGCCGACCCTAGTTATGTGAAGGCCTGCGCGCCGCTAGCCGACGCGGATCGCTTCGATCCGGGCTTTTTCAAGATCGCCCCGCGGGAGGCGGAGTTGATGGATCCGCAGGTCCGGCTGCTGTTGCAATGCGCGTGGGAGACGTTGGAAGACGCGGGCTACGCCGGAGCGGGGCCGCAGAATATCGGCGTGTTCGCCGGCGCCGGCGGCGTGGTCACCAGTTACTTCGCCAACTTCGTCAATCTCCATGATCGCATCGAGAAAATTTCGGCGGGCGCGACCCATATCAGCAACGACAAGGACTTTCTCTCCACCTATCTCTCGTACAAGCTCAATCTGACCGGACCGAGCATGACGGTGCAGACCGCCTGCTCGACCTCGCTGGTGGCGGTCCACCAGGCGCGGATGAGCCTGCTCAACGGCGAGTGTTCGATGGCGCTGGCCGGCGGCGTCAGCGTGCGGGTGCCGCTGGAGCACGGCTACCGCTACCGCGAGGGCTATATCTTCTCGAAAACCGGACGCATCCGCGCTTTCGACGCCGACGCCGACGGCGTGGTGTTCGGCAGCGGCCTGGGGCTGGTGTTGCTCAAGCGGCTGGACGAAGCGGTGCGCGACGGCGACCACATTTACTCGGTGATCAAAGGCTCGGCGATCGGCAACGACGGCAAGGCCAAGATGAGCTACGCCGCCAGCAGCGCCAGCGGGCAGATATCCTGCATCCGCGCCGCGCTGGACAACGCCGGAGTGAGCGCCGACAGCATAGGCCTGGTGGAAACCCACGGCACAGGCACCGCGATGGGCGATCCGGAGGAGGTCAAGGCGCTGTCCAGCGCCTTCAAGCGCGATACCGAGCGCAAGGGTTATTGCGCGCTGGGCGCGGCGAAGGCCAACCTGGGCCATCTGGAAGCCGCCGCCGGCGTGGTCGGCCTGATCAAGGCCGCGCTGGCTGTCCAGCGGGGCGTGATCCCGCCGGTCGTCAACTACGCCAAGCCCAATCCGCGGATACGCTTCGAAAACACGCCGTTCTACGTTGACGCCGAAGCGCGAGGCTGGCCGAAGCAGGATGGGCCGCGCCGCGCCGCCGTCAACGGACTGGGCGTGGGCGGCACCAACGCTTTCGTGGTGCTGGAGCAGCATCAGCCGTCCCGCCGCGTCCGCAAGGCTTCGGGCACGGTCGTGGCGCCCATCTCGGCGCGGACGGCGGAAAGCCTGCGCGCCTACGCGGGGCGGTTGGCTGACTTCCTCGGCCGCGAGGCCCCGGACCTGGGCGATCTGGCCTATACGCTGCAGACCGGCCGCCAGCACATGGCTTGCCGCGCGGCCTTCGTCGCGGACACTGCCGAGCAGCTGCGGGAGCAGTTGCAGGCCTATGCCGGCGGCCATGAGCCGCTGGCCGCCGCCGGCGCGCCAGGCGAACTGGCCGCCGCCTGGATGGCTGGAGGCGACGTCGACTGGAGCGCCGCGCGCGGCAAAGGCAAGCGCCTGCGCGTCAGTCTGCCCACCTATGTTTTCGCCCGCGAGCGCTATTGGCTGGAAGCCGAGGCCCGCGCCGGCGGAGGCGCGCTGCTGCATCCGTTGCTGCACGCCAACACTTCGGATCTGGACGAGCATCGCTACAGTTCGCTGTTCAGCGGCGAAGAGTTCTTCCTGCGCGACCACCGGGTGCGCGCGGAGGCGGAGGGAGAGGCCAGTCGGGTGTTGCCCGGCGTGGCCTATCTGGAAATGGCGCGCGCGGCGGCCGAGCGGACCGGCCTCGCCGACGGCGGCTGGACCCTGCGCGACATCGCGTGGCTGAGGCCGGCCGTGGTCGACCAGCCGCGCCGAGTCAATATCGCGCTGTTGCCGGACGGCGGCGGCATCGCTTTCGAAGCTTACGGCGAAGATGACGCCGCGCACTGCCAGGGCCGGGCGGAGGCGGCCGCGGGAGAGCCGCCGGCCAAGCTGGACGCCGCGGAATTGGAGGCCTCGCTGGATGGAGAGGCGCGCGGCGCCGACGCGGTCTACGCCGCCTTCGATGCGATGGGGCTCGCCTACGGGCCGGCGCACCGGGCGATACGCGCGCTGCGCCGCGGCGAAAACGCCGCGCTGGCGCGCTTGTCGCTGCCGGCGTCCGCGCGCGACGGCGCGGGCGAATTCCTGCTGCATCCCAGCTTGCTGGACGGCGCGCTGCAGGCCGCCTCCACGCTGCTGTTCGATTTGGACGCGCCGCCGAGCGCGCCCGTCGTGCCGTTCGCGCTGGACCTCGTCCGGGTCTGGTCGGCCTGCCCGGCGGAGGAAACACTGGCGTGGGCGCGCGTGAACGAGTCGGGCAGCCTGGACATCGATCTGGCCGACGCTGACGGCAATGTCTGCGCGTCGCTGCGCGGCTTCGCCGCCCGCGCGCTGGACGGCGGCCGGCGAGGCGCCTTGTTGGCCACCGAAACCTGGGCCCGCCGCGAAGCCGGCGAAACGGCTTTTTCCGGCGAGAGAATCGCGGTTCTGTGCGGTCTGCCGGATGTGGATGCCGGCGCGCTGGGTTGCGAAACCCTGGCGCTGCCGATGCCGGGCGGCGACGCCGCCGAGCGCTACGCCAGCCTGTCGTTGGCTTGCTTCGGCCTGCTGCGCCAACGCCTGGCCGGCAAGCCGGAGCGGGAAACGCTGCTGCAGTTCGTCATGCCCGATGGCGACGAGCCGGGCCTGATGGCCGGCATGGCCGGCATGCTGAAGACCGCCGCGCTGGAAAATCCTTTGCTGCGCGGCCAATTGATTTTCACCGATCTCGCCGGCGGCGAGGCAGCGTTGGCGGCGCGGCTGGCTACCGACGCCGGATCGCCGGAGCAAACGCTCATCCGCCATGCGGGCGGCGAGCGCATGGCGGCCATTTGGGAGGTGCTGAACGATGCGCCGCAGGCCGGATCGGAGGAAGCGCCTTTCAAGGCCGGCGGGGTTTACCTGATCACCGGCGGCCTAGGTGGCCTGGGCATGCTGTTCGCCCGCGAGATCGCCCGGAAGGCCGAAAGAGCCCGCATCGTGCTGACCGGCCGCGCGGGTGAGGAGGACGTGGCTGCTTCTGCGGACAAGAGCCGCTTGCTGGCGGAGCTGGCCGAAGCGGGCTGCTCGGTGGAATATCGCCGGATGGACCCTGCCGACGCGGAGCGGACGCGGGAGGTGATCGCCGCCGTCGCGCGCGACTACGGCCGGCTCAACGGCGTGCTGCACAGCGCCGGCATGATAGACGATGGCTTTGTCCTGAAAAAAACGGATGAGAGCTTCCGCGCGGTGCTGGCGCCCAAGGTGGCCGGCGCCTTCAATCTGCACCGGGCGACGCTGGATCTGGACCTGGACTTCCTGGCGCTGTTCTCGTCGCTGACGTCCGCCCTCGGCAACCTGGGGCAGGCCGACTATGCGGCGGCCAACGGCTTCCTTGACCGTCTCGCCGCTTATCGCAACCGACTGGTCGAGGCCGGCGTTTGCCGCGGCCGCGCGCTGGCCATGCTGTGGCCCTTGTGGCGCGAGGGCGGCATGGCGGTATCCGGACAGGAAAGCCAGCGGCTGGCCGACGCCATGGGCATCCAGCCGATGGCCACGCAAACCGGCATGCGTCTGTTCGCCCGGGCGCTGGCGGGCGGTTTCGACCAGGCGCTGGCGATGGAAGGCGACCTCGCCGCGATGCGCCGCGTCTTGGGCGAACACGCCGCGCCCATGGAAACCGCGGCGGTTGCCGCGGACAGCGCGTCCGCGCCGGAGCTGGCGCGCCAGGCGGAAGCCTGGTTGTGCGGCCAATTGAGCGCCTTGCTGAAGCTGGATACGGTGGATCCGGCCGCGCCGCTGGATGCTTACGGCATGGACTCCATCCTGGCGCTGGACCTGACGCGGCATCTGGAGAAGTCGTTCGGCCAGTTGCCCAAGACGCTGTTTTTCGAATATTTGAACCTGCGCGACTTGGCAGGCTACTTCGCCCGCGCCCATGCCGGCAGGCTGACGCGGCTGCTGGGCGGCGAGGCGGCGGGGGGGGCCGCGGCAGCGGCCACCGCTGAGCTTGCCTTTCCCAATGCGCGCAGCCTGCGGGGGCAAGGCGCGCGCGCGCGCCGCTCCAGCGGGGAGGAGCACATCGCCATCATCGGCCTCAGCGGGCGCTATCCCGGCGCGCGCGATGTCGGCGCGCTCTGGGAGGCCTTGCGCGAGGGGCGCGACTGCATCACCGAGGTGCCGCGCGAACGCTGGGACTGGCGCGAGTACTACAGCGAGGACAGGAGCAAGCCGGGCGCGCACTACAGCAAGTGGGGCGGCTTCATCGAGGGCGTGGACGAGTTCGACGCGCGCTTCTTCAATATCGCGCCGCCCGAGGCGGACAAGATGGACCCGCAGGAGCGGCTGTTCCTCGAACACGCTTGGATGGCGGTGGAAGACGCCGGCTATACCCGCGCGCGGCTGCGCGCGCCGGCCGGCGGCAAGCCGGCGCAGGCGGGCGTCTACGCCGGCGTGATGTACGGCGAATACCAGCTGTTGGGTGCCGAATCCAGCCTGCTTGGCCAGCGCATGGGCTTTGCCAGCAATCCGGCCAGCATCGCCAATCGCGTATCCTATTTCCTCGACCTGCGCGGCCCCAGCATGGTGGTGGACACCATGTGCTCGTCCTCTTTGACCGCTATCCACCTGGCCTGCCAGGATCTGCGGCTGGGCCGCATCGGCCTGGCCATCGCCGGCGGCGTCAATGTCACGGTACACCCCAACAAATATCTGATGCTGAGCGCCGGCCAGTTCATTTCCGGCGACGGCCATTGCCAGAGCTTCGGCGAGGGCGGCGACGGCTACATCCCGGGCGAAGGCGTCGGCGTGGTGGTGCTCAAGCGCCTGTCCGACGCCGAGCGCGACGGCGACCGCATCTATGGCGTGATCCGCGGCAGCGCGCTCAGCCATGGCGGCAAGACCAATGGCTACACCGTGCCCAATCCGCAGGCCCAGGCCGCCGCGATACGCCAGGCGATTGAGGAGGCCGGCGTCGATGTCAGGAATATCGGCTACATCGAGGCGCACGGCACCGGCACCAAGCTGGGCGACCCGATAGAGATCGCCGCTCTGGCCAAGGCGTTCGGCGAAAGCACAGGGGACATCGGCTTCTGCCGGATCGGATCGGTGAAGTCCAACATCGGCCATTGCGAAGCCGCGGCCGGCATCGCCGGCCTGACCAAGGTGCTGCTGCAGATGCGGCACCGGAGCATCGCGCCGTCGCTGCATTCCAGCCGTCTGAATCCGCATATCGATTTCGCGTCCACGCCTTTCGTCGTCAACCAGACGCTGAGCGCCTGGGACGCGCCGGAGGCGGGCGGCCGCGCGCTGCCGCGCGTCGCGGGCATCTCCTCCTTCGGCGCGGGCGGCTCCAACGCCCATTTGGTGGTGGAGGAGCATGTGCCCGCAGTCCGCGCGCCGGCAGAGGCGGTTCGCGCGCAGCCGGTGCCCTTGTCCGCCCGCACCGCCGATCAGCTGCGGCGGAAGGCCATCGATCTGCTGGCGATGCTGGACCGGGAAGCCGGCGGCGCGGACTTCCCGGCTATCGCCTCGACGCTGCGGCTCGGCCGCGAGCCCATGGCCGAGCGTCTGGGCGTGCTGGCCGCCGACGCCGCCGACCTAGCCGCCAAGCTGCGCGCCTTCGTCGATCACGGCCGCCTGGAGGCCGGCGTGTTCCGCGGCCGCGCCGCAACCGCGGCCGAGCCGCAGGCCGCGCTGTCGCCGGAGATTAGCGAGACCCAATGCGCGCGCGCGCTGGAGTTGTGGACTGCCGGCGCCGAGACCGATTGGCGCGCGCTGGAGCCGGTGTTTCCGCCGCCGGTCAGCCTGCCTGCGTACCCGTTCGCGCGGCAACGCCATTGGGTGGATGTGCCCAAGGGCCGAGTCGTCGTTCAGGATAGCCATCCGCTGCTGGGAGAGAACCGTTCCGGCTTCGACGGGCCGCGCTATGTATCGGCCTTTTCCGGCGAAGAACCTTTCCTGGCCGGAGAGCCGGGACAGCGCGCCTTGGGCGCGGCCGGCTGCCTGGAAATGGCCCGCGCCGCGTTCGAAGCGGTGATGAATCAGGAGGGGGCGGAGTGCCTGGAGCTGTCCGAGGTGGCCTGGGCTGTTCCCGGCGTCGGCGTTGAAGGCCGCGAGCTGGCGATTTCCCTGTTCGAGCGGAACGGCAATTCCGCCCGTTTCGAAATCTACCGCGCGGATGGGGACGAAGCCGTCCATTGCCAGGGCCGGCTGGCCTTCCGCCCCGCGGAGCAGGCCGCAAGGCTGGATCTGGCCGCGCTGCGCGCCGCAGCGGCAGGGCGCTTGCTGCCATTGCCGCCGGCGGAAGGCGGCAATGGCCACGCCTTGCGCATCGCCCGGTTGGATCAGACATTGCGGGCCGCCGGCGCGGTCATGCAGCCGGCCTGGCTGGCCGGCGCGCGTTTTCCAGGCGCTGTCGAGCAGGCGACTCATGCTTGGCTGCGGCCGACGCAGGGGGATCGCGCCGGACTGGACATCGATCTTTGCGATGATGACGGCGCGGTGCTGGCGCAACTGAAAGGCCTCGCGTACCCGCACGCCAGCGCGGTCTTGGAGGCAGCCGCGGTCGCCGAGGTCGCGCCGCACAAAGTGGCGCTCGCGCTGCCCACTGGCCCGGCCGGGGCACCCGGCAAGCCGCTGGGCATCCAACTGGGCGAACCCATCGCCGCTGCGCTGGCTTCCGGATCAATGGCGGCGATGAAACCGGCTGTCGCGCTGGGGGGCTCCGCCGCGCCGGCCGCGTCTTTGGCTCAGCCCGAGCCGCTGGTCGATTTGTACCGGCATGGCGATGGCGTATACGAGCTGCGAATCGGCGCGCCGAATGCCTTGTCTGCCGCCTGCGCCGCGCAGTTGCGCGCCGCGCTGGACGCCACGGCGGCCGATGCGGATGCGAAGGCGCTGATTTTGAGCGGAACCGGAACAATCTTTCTGCAAGGCGGCGCAGACGCGCATGCCGAAGCGTTGCAGGCCGGGCTGTACCGGGCGTTGCTGGACTTCCCGGTGCCGGTGATCGCCGCGATGCGCGGTGAAGCGCTGGGCGCGGGGTTCCTGCTGGGCGCGCTGTGCGATTTCATGGTCTGCGCCGAGGCGTCGAGCTATGGCTTCATCGATTTCGAAACCGGACTTCATCCCGGCCATGCGCGCGGATTGCTCGAGGCCCGATTCGGACGCGCGCGCGCTGCCGATCTGCTGTACCTGGAACAGCGGCAGAAAGGCGAGGGGCTGCGGCGCAAGGGCTGGACCTGCCCGGTGCTGCCGGAGGCTGAAGTTGAGGGGCATGCGCGCCGTCTGGCCGGAGACCTGGCCCGCAAGCCGACCCAGTCGCTGCGCCTGCTGAAGCGCCATCTGGCCCGGCCTCTGGCTGAACCCGCGCTTGGGCTGGATGCCGCGACGGTGGCGGCGCGCCGGAAGCGCGCGCCGGAAGCGCGCCTGCCGGCGGCCGATTTCGAATGCCTGCAGCTGCGCGGCCATCCGGCCGGCGTGCTGGAGGCGTCCATCCGCGTGTTGGACGGCGGCATCGATATCCAGGCCTTGACCGGCGAACTGGAGAGGCTGGTCGATCTGGTCAACGCCGACGACGATTGCCGCAGCCTGGCGCTGATGAGCGAGCATCCGGGTTTCCTGCCGCTGGACGGCGTATCGGAAGACGCAGCGGCCTCGCTGATGGCCGAGCTTGGCCGGCTGGAGCGGCCGCTGGTTGCCGCTCTGGACGCCGGCGCTCGCGGAGCAGCCTGGCTGGCCGCGCTCGGCGCGGATGTTTGCGTCTATCGAACCGATGGCCGCTATGCGATGGGAGGCTTGCTGAGCGACGCCGCTCAAGCGGCCTTGCTGCGCCATTTCGACGATGAGCCGGCCTACCGCCTGCTGCTGGACGGCGGCGAATACACTGGCGCCGAACTGCTTGGACGTTTCGGCGCGACGCAGGCATGCGAGCCGGGCAAGGTCGCGCAAGGCGCGCTGGCGCTGGCGGCGAATATGGCGATGCTGTCCCGCGAGGAGCTGAGCGCCTGGCGCGCGGCCGGCGTGCAGCCGCCCCTGGCTTATGAGCCGGCGGGCGAAGACGAAGCGGTCGTGGCCGGCCCGGTCGCGCTGTCGTCCGGCGCGGTGAAGGCGGTCGCCCATCCGAACGGCGTGCTGGAAGTGCGCCTGGAGGACCGAGCGGCCAAGAATATGTTCTCCGACGCGTTCAGCGACGGGCTGCGGGAAGCGTTCGCCCACGTCGCGGCCAGCCGCGCCTACAAGGCGGTGGTGCTGACCGGCTATGACCAGTACTTCTCGTCGGGCGGCACGCGGGAAACCTTGCTGGCGATACACGAGGGCAGCATCCGCTTCAACGACAACCCGATTTTCCGGCTGCCGCTGGATTGCGACATCCCGGTGATCGCCGCGATGCAGGGCCATGCGATAGGCGCCGGCTGGGCGCTGGGCATGTTCGCCGATTTCGCGCTGCTGGCCGAGGAAAGCCGTTACTACAGCCCTTACATGGGTTACGGCTTCACGCCCGGAGCCGGCGCGACCCTGATCTTCCCGCTGGAAGCCGGCCGTGACCTGGCTCTGGAGTCGCTGATGACGGCCCGTGAGTATTCAGGCGCGGATTTGGCGCGCCGCGGCCTGCCGCAACAAGCGCTGCCGCGCGGCGAGGTGCTGGCCGAGGCGCTGGCCTTGGCCGGCCGCATCGCGCGGCATCCGCGGTCGTGGCTGCTGGCGTGCAAGCGCTGCCGCTCCGCCCCCTTGCGCCGCGAGCTGGATGAGGCCATCGCCCGTGAACTGGAAATGCACGAGCGCACCTTTGTCGGCCAGGCCGGCGCGCTGGCGCGGATTCAGGGCGGTTTCGGCGCGGCGGCGGGGGCAGCCAAAGCCGCCGGCGCGGCGGCTCCGGCCCGCGATGCGGGCAAAGTGGCCGAGCGTCTGCGCAGTCTGCTGGCCCAGGAGCTGAGAATAGACGAAGCGGAGATCGTCGACGACGAGCCCTTCGTATCGCTGGGCCTGGATTCGATCACCGGCGTCACCTGGATACGACGCATCAACGAGGATTACGGCACCGACATCGAAGCCGTGCGCATCTACAGCTATCCGACATTGGCGCAGCTGGCGCGGCACGTGGCCGAAACCGCCCCGGTCCGGGAGGAGGCGCAAATCACCGCGGCCGAGGGCGCGCCGCAATTTGAGCGGATAGCGCTGCGCTCCCGGCGCAGCCGGCCAAGCACGCCGGCGGGCCGCGGCGGCGATGCGATCGCGGTGGTGGGCATGGCCGGGCGGTTCTCCGGCGCGGACGATCTGGACGCGTTCTGGCGCAATCTGGCCGAAGGACGGGACTGCGTGGAGGAAGTGCCCGCGGGGCGTTGGGACATGTCGCGCCATTACCAGCCGGGCGAAGCCGCTCCGGGCAAGACCTACAGCAAGTGGATGGGCGCATTGGGCGGCTACGACTGCTTCGATCCGGCATTCTTCAACCTGTCGCCGCGCGAGGCGCGCAGCATGGACCCGCAGCAGCGGGTGTTCCTGGAAACCTGCTGGCACGGCATCGAGCATGCAGGCTACGATCCGCGCAAGCTGTCCGGCAGCCGCTGCGGCGTTTTCGTCGGCTGCGCCGCCGGCGACTACCACCGCCTGTCCGAGCGCGAGCAGCTCAGCGGACCGGGCTTCACCGGCGCATCGCCGGCCATCCTGGCCGCCCGCATCTCCTATCTGCTGGACCTGCGCGGGCCCAGCATGGCGATAGACACCGCCTGCTCGTCGTCGCTGGTGGCCATCGCCAGCGCCTGCGACAGCCTGGCTTCCGGCGCCAGCGATCTGGCCTTGGCCGGCGGCGTCAACGTGCTGGCCGGTCCGGCCATGCACATCATGACCTCGCAGATGGGCATGTTGTCGCCCAACGGCCGTTGCCGCACTTTCGACGAGGCCGCCGACGGCATCGCCATCGGCGAAGGCTCCGGCGTGGTGGTGCTGAAGCGTCTGGCCGACGCCGAACGCGACGGCGACCGCATCTACGGCGTGGTGCAGGGCTGGGGCGTCAACCAGGACGGCAAGACCAACGGCATCACCGCGCCCAGCGCCGAGGCGCAGACGCGGCTGCAGCGGGACGTTTACCAGCGTTTCGGCATCGACCCGTCCAGCATCGGCCTGATAGAGGCGCACGGCACCGGCACGCCCCTGGGCGATCCGATCGAGGTGGCGGCGCTGAAAGACGCGTTCGCGCCGGATGCCAGGGCGCAAGGCTTCTGCGCGCTGGGTTCGGTGAAGAGCAATATCGGGCACTGCCTGTCCGCCGCCGGCATTTCCGGTTTTCTCAAGCTGTTGATGGCGCTGACGCATCGCCAGTTGCCGCCGGCAGCCAACTTCTCCAGGCTGAATCCGCATATTTCCCTGCAGGGTTCGCCTTTCTACGTCAACGACAAGCTGCGCGACTGGGCGGCGCGGGACGGCCAGCCGCGCCGCGCCGCGATCAACGCTTTCGGTTTCAGCGGCACCAACGCCCACATCGTGCTGGCCGAGCATGGGCAGGAGGAAAACGACTCCGGCTGGAGCGGCGACGCGCTGCTGCCGCTGTCGGCCCGCACCCCGGAGCAGTTGCGGGAACAGGCGGGCCGGCTGCTGGCCTGGCTGGGCGAAAACACCGCTGATCTGGCTCGCCTTGCCGCCACGCTGCAACTGGGCCGGACCGAGTTCGGCGAACGGCTGGCGCTGCTGGCCGGCTCCGCCGACGAACTGGCGGCGGGGCTGCGCGCCTTTCTGAATGGCGACGACACGGCCGGCGGCCGCGCTTTGCGGGGCAGGGCGGGCGGCAAGGGCGCGCTGTCGGGCATGGGCGGCGACGCCGACTTCCAGGCGATGGCCGCCAAGTGGATGGCGCGGCGCGAACTGGGCCGGCTGGCGGAATTGTGGGTCAAGGGCGTGGCGCTGGACTGGTCGCGGCTGTATCCGAACGGCGCGCCGCGCAAACTGGGTTTGCCGCCATATCCGTTCGCCCGCGAACGCTATTGGCTGGAAACAGAACAGCCTCCTGTTCCGGCGGCTATCGAGCCGGCCCGCATGTCTGCGCCGATTCCCGCCAAGGCTGCGGCCGCGCCTGCGGCATCCGCGCCGGACCTGTTGCGCCGCCAGTTGCGGGCCAGCCTGGCCGAGGTGCTGATGATGCGGCCGGACGAGTTGGACGACAGCCGCTCCTTCACCGAGCTGGGTCTGGACTCCATTCTGGGCGTGGAATGGATGAAGGCGATAAGCCGCGAGCACGGCGTCGCATTGTCGGCGACGCGCATTTACGATTACCCGAACCTGAAGGCCCTGGCCGCCTTCCTGCATCCGCAACTGGCTGGCGACAGCGTTCCCGAAGCCGTTCCGGCTGCTGCGCATGCCGTGGCAGCCGCAGTCGCCTCCGCGCCGGAGCGCGTCGACACGGCTGGATTGCAACAGGAGTTGAAAGCCAGCTTGGCTGAGGCGCTGCTGATGCAGCCGGGCGACATCGATGCCGGTCGCTCGTTCATGGAGCTGGGATTGGACTCCATCATCGGCGTCGAGTGGGTGAAGGCGCTCAACAGCCGCTACGGCGTATCGCTGTCGGCGACGCGCATCTACGACTATCCCGACTTGAAGGCTCTGGCCGCCTATCTGGCTGGACAGTTAGGCGCGGCGGCCCCGGTCGGAAATGCGCCAGCCGAGGCGGGGTTTCCTTTCCGCCAGCGCCGCGACGATAGTTTGCGGGACCTGTATTTCCACAGCGCGGACTGCGAGGGGGACTTCGCCGCCACGGGCGAGTGCGCAGTGTCCTGGCGCGTCAGCCCAGAAAGCAATGTCTGCCTGCGCGAGCACGTGGTGTTCGGCGAACATCTGCTGCCCACCGACGCGTATATCGAACTGGTGCTCAGCGCCCTGCGCAGCCACTTCGACGCGCCCGCTGTCAGGTTGGAGCGGATCGCCATCGCTAATCCGCTGCTGGGAAAACCCGGCTGCGAGCGCCACGCGCGCATTGTTTTCCGCCGCAGCGGCGATGGCCTGCAGTTCTTCGTGCGCTCAGGCGACTCGCTGGAAACCGCCGGAGACCGCCTGCACATGCAGGGCTTCATCGCGCCGGCCGAGACCGCGCCGATGCGGGTGGAGGACAACGGTTTCGCCGAATTGGCGACGCTCGACGCGGACGAAATTCCGACCAACGTCGGCGCCTGCTACGCGCCGCTGCGCTCGCTGACATTCGGGGAGGAGGCCGCGCGCGGCGAGATCCGCGTCGCCGACCATGGCTACCGTTTCTTGGCCAGTCCCTTCGCGCTGTACGGCGGCTTGTGCACGGTGATCAACCACGCGGGCCATCTGGCGGCGCGGCACTACGGCGCCAGCGACGACCAGTTCCTGCCGCACCGGATAGGCGCGGTGAGCGTGGCCGGGGCGCTGAACGACCGCGAATACCGCTGCCTGGCGCGGCTGCGCGCGCGCGCGTTCGACGCTTTCGAGTTCGATTTCGTCCTGCTCGACGCGGCGGGCGAGGCTGTGGCGTCGATGGAGGCGATCAGCCTGCGGCGGGTATCGGCCCAGGCCTTGCGCGGCCGCGAATCTCCAGCGCTGCCGGCCGTTCCGGCGCAGACCGGATACGCGGAGAAAATCGCCGTGATCGGCATGTCCTGCCGTTATCCGGGCAGCCCCGACGCCGACGCGTTCTGGCGCAATTTGAGCCAGGGCGTGGACAGCATCGGCGAGATTCCGGAAGCGCGCTGGGGCGAGCGCGCGGCCTGGTTCCACCCCGATCCGCGCCACCCGGGCACCTCTTACTCCAAATGGGCCGGCCTGCTGGATGGCATCGACCTGTTCGATCCGCTGTTTTTCGGCATCTCGCCGGCGGAGGCAGAGCTGATGGACCCGCAGCAGCGCATCTTCCTGGAGGAATGCTGGAAGACGATTGAAAGCGCCGGCTATGCGCCGGGCGCGATGTCGGGCGCGGGCTGCGGCGTCTATGTGGGCTGCGCGTCCGGCGATTATGGGCGCGTGCTGCGCGACGCGGGACGGGACGGCGCGGGCGCCGCCTTCATGGGCACGTCCAGCGCGATACTGGCGGCCCGGATTTCCTACTATCTGAACCTCAAAGGCGCGGCCATTGCGGTGGACACCGCTTGCTCGTCATCGCTGGTGGCGGTGCACCTCGCCTGCGAAAGCATACGCAACGGCGAAAATGAGATGGCGCTCGCCGGCGGCATCAATCTGCTGACCACGCCGATAGGCCACGTGCTGACCTCACAGGTGGGCATGCCGTCAAAGGACGGCCGCTGCGCTGCCTTCGACGCCGAGGCCGGCGGCATCGTGTTCTCAGAGGGCTGCGGCGTGCTGCTGCTCAAATCGCTATCCCGGGCGCTGGCCGACAACGACGAGATCCTCGGCGTGATCGAAGGCTCCGGCGTCAATCAGGACGGCAAGACCAACGGCATCACCGCGCCGAGCGCCAATGCGCAGGAGAGGCTGCTGCGCCAGGTGTACGGCCGTTTCGGCATCGATCCGCGCCGCATCGGCTACGTGGAGGCGCACGGCACGGCGACCCCGCTGGGCGACCCCATCGAAGTGGACGCGCTGAGCGCGGTGTTCCGCGCCGCCGGCGCGGGGGCGCAAGCCTGCGCGCTGGGCTCGGTGAAAAGCAATATCGGCCATGCCGGTTTCTCTGCCGGCGTGGCGGGCATGGTGAAGGCGCTGCTGTGCCTGCGCCACGGCAAGCTGGTGCCGTCGCTGCATTACCGGCAGCCGAACCCGCACATTGATTTCGCAGCTTCGCCGTTCTACGTCAACACGGCTTGCCGTGGCTGGGACAGCGATGTTCCGCGCGTCGCGGCGGTCAGCTCGTTCGGTTTCAGCGGCACCAACGCCCACGTGGTGATTTCGGAATATCCGCAGGAGAAACCGGCCATGTCCGATGCGAGCGGCAGCCACGCGGTGGTGCTGTCGGCGCGCGGCGATGAGCAGCTGAGGCAGCAGGCCGAGGCGCTGCTGGCCTGGCTCGCGGATGGCGAGGCCGATCTGGCCCGCGTGGCGCATACCTTGCAGACCGGCCGCGACGCGATGCCGCGCCGGGCAGGTTTCGTCGCCGCTTCGGCCGCGCAGTTGCGCGAACAGCTGGCTGCCTATCTGGCAGGGCGGCGCATGGACGGCGTCCACTACAGTCCGACCGGGCTGGACGAGGACACGCTGAGCCTGTTCGCCGCCGACGAGGACATGCGCCGATTGACCGGCGAGTGGCTGGCGCGGCGCAACCTGCCCAAGTTGCTTAGCCTTTGGGTGCGCGGCGTGGATCTGGATTGGCGCGCGCTGCATCAAGGAGGCGCGCCTCGGAAACTGGCGCTGCCGACCTATCCCTTCGCCCGTGAAAGCCACTGGGTCCGCCCGGCGGCCAAAACGGAGGCAAAAGGCGGCGCGCTGCATCCGCTGCTGCACCGCAACGCGTCCAACTTGAATCAGCAGCGTTACCGCAGCCGCTTTCTGGGCGATGAGTCCTTCCTGGCAGACCACCGCGTCAACGGCAAGCCGGTGTTGCCGGCTGCCGCCTATCTGGAAATGGCGCGCGCCGCGGTGGCCGACGCCCTGCCGCCGGAGGAAAGCCATCTGCGGCTGAGCTTGGCGCACGCGGTGTGGTCGCAGCCGCTGGCGGCGGACGCCGCGGTCGAGGCAATTGTCGATCTCACGTCCGCCGATGACGGCGCGATCGCGTTCGAGATCCGCAGCGAGGGTGCCGATGGCCGGGAAACGCTGCACTGCCGGGGGATGGCCGTGACGGAGGCGCAGACCCAGCCGCGGAGGCTGGACATGGAAAGCCTCCGCGCCGGCATGCGGCGCGGCGAACTGGGGCCGGACGAGCTGTATCCGCGCTTCGCCGCGATGGGCTTGGCCTACGGAGCGAGCTTTCAGGGCATCGCCGCGCTGCATCTGGGAGACGGCGAGGCGTTGGCCGAGCTGCGGCTGCCGGCCGGCGGCCCGGACTGCCTGCTGCCGCCTGGCATGCTGGACAGCGCGTTGCAAGGCGCCATCGAGCTGATCGCGGACAGGGCGGGAGAGAACGGCGCATGGCTGCCGTACGCGCTGGAGGCTATGCGAGTGATCAAAGGCTGCGAACGCGTGATGTTCGCCTGGCTGCGCCGCGTTTCGGTCGGCGCGGAAGGACGGCTATTCAAGTGTGATATCGATATGTGCGACAGGGATGGCGTCGTATGCGTGGAGATGCGCGGCTTCTCCGCCAGGCCGTTGGGCGGCGACGAACAGACCCGCGTCGCGGCCATCATCGCGCGCGTCCTCAACAACGAACTCTCCGCCGACCAGGCGGTTGAACTGACTGGGTTGGACTTATGAAGCAAGAGCTGGAACGTATCTATCGCGCGCTGGCGAGCGGCGAACTCTCGCAACAGGATGCCATGCTCCGGATCGCCACGCTTCGACGGAAGGGCGGCGAGGCGCTCGCCACGCTGCTGGCTTCGCCGCAGTGGGAAGCGGTCGTCGCGCCGGACGGGGCCGGGGAGGACGCGTGCGAGCGGCTGGTGCTGCTGCGCGGCTTCGGTCCCAAAGACGCCGAGGCGCTGTCTTCGCGACTGGCGCCGGCGACTTGCCGGGTGCTGGAGGGCGAGGGCTACGAAGCGCTGGCTCTGGGCGTTTTCGAGGCACTGCGGGGCCTGATGCGGGCCCGCCCCCAGTCTCCCGCCCGCCTGCAGCTGGTTGCGACCGGCGACGAGGCCGAATGGCTGATCGGCCTGGCCGGAATGTTCGAAACGGCCAGGCTGGAGAACCCGGCGGTCGCCGCCCAGCTGGTTCTGGTTTCCGCCGGCGTCGACGGGGCGGCTCTGGCCCGCGGGCTGCGCGCCGAATGGGGCGGATCGTCGGACGTCGCAGTCCGGCTGGATGGCTCCGGCAGGCAGGCGCGTCGTTGGCGCGTCATCGACGAGGCGCCGACTGCGCCGGACGCGCTCCGGCAAGGCGGGGTTTATTTGATAGCAGGCGGCCTGGGCGGGCTGGGGCGGCTGTTCGCCCGCGAGATGCTGAGCCGAGGCGCGGACGTCGCGGTCGTGCTGGCCGGCCGTTCCGAGCCGAAGCAGGCCCTGCTGGCCGAGCTGCAAGCTCTCGGGCGCGTGGAATACGCGCGAGCCGACATTTCCAATCCCGCCGAAACGGACGCGCTGGTGGCGGACATCCTGGCCCGCCACGGCAGGCTGGATGGCGTAATCCACAGCTCCGGCCTGTTGCGGGACGAATTCATCCTGAAGAAGACAGCGGATTCCTTCCGCGCCGTGCTGGCGCCCAAGGTGGCGGGCTGCCGCAACCTGGACCGCGCCACCCGCGCGCTGCCGCTGGACTTTTTCGTTTCGTTCTCATCCATCGCCTCCTGGGCGGGCAATCTCGGCCAGGCCGACTACGCCGCGGCCAATGGCTTTCTCGAGCAGTTCGCGGTCTATCGCAACCGTCTGGCGGCTGTTGGAGAGCGCTCCGGCCGAACGGCGGCCATCGCCTGGCCGCACTGGCTGGACGGCGGCATGCATGTGGACGCAGCGGACATGGACGCGCTGCGCAGGCGCACCGGCATGGGCTCATTGCGCGCGGAGGAAGGCATCCAGGCATGGCGCCGCTGTTTGTCGCAGCCGCAGGGCGCGCTGATGGCGATGCACGGCGATCCCGCTGCGATGCGCAAGGCGCTGGAGCCGCGCGGACATGCCGCGCAGCCGATGGCGAAGACCTTGGCCGCGACGGCCGAGCCAGCCGATCTGGCCGCGCGCACGCGCGATTTCCTGCGCCGCGTGTTTGCCGGCGCGCTCAAGCTGCCGCCTGAGCGGATCGAGGGCCGGGCGGCGCTGGAAAAGTACGGCATCGATTCCATCCTGGCGATGAATGTGACCGGCGAGCTGGAAAAAACCTTCGGCACCCTGGCCAAGACGCTGTTCTTCGAGTACCGGACCCTGGACGAACTGGCCGACTATTTCCTGCAGGCGCAAAAACCGGCCTTGCTGGCCTTGTTCGCGCCTGAGGCGCAAGCGCCCGAGACATCCGCGCCGATCATGCCGTCCGCCGCGCCCGCGATGGCGCGCCGCGGCCGGCCTCAGCGGTCGGCGGCGCCATCCATGCCCGCGTCGTCGGTGAACGAACCCATCGCGATCGTCGGCCTCAGCGGCCGTTATCCCGAAGCATGGGACCTGGCCGCGTATTGGCGCAATCTGAGCGAAGGCCGCGATTGCATCGTCGAAGTGCCGGCCTCTCGCTGGGACTGGCGCGAGCACTACAGCGAAGACCGCGGCGAAGCCGGCCGCCATTACAGCAAATGGGGCGGTTTCATTGAAGGCGTGGACGAGTTCGATCCGCGCTTTTTCAATATTTCGCCCAAGGAAGCCGCCGGCATGGACCCGCAGGAGCGGCTATTCCTGCAGCACGCCTGGCAGGCCATCGAGGACGCCGGCCTGAACCGCGCGGCCTTGCAAGCCGCGACCGCGAACGGACGGGCGGGGCAGGTCGGCGTTTACGCCGGCGTGATGTACGGCGAATACAATCTGTCCGGCAGCCTGGCGAGCATCGCCAACCGGACCTCGTATTTTCTTGATCTGCATGGCCCCAGCCTGACGCTGGACACCATGTGCTCGTCGTCGCTGACCGCCATCCATCTGGCCTGCCAGGACCTGCGGCAGGGCCGCACCGCGCTGGCGCTCGCAGGCGGCGTCAATGTCACGGTGCATCCCAACAAATACCTGATGCTGAGCGCCGGCCAGTTCATTTCCGGCGACGGCCATTGCCAGAGCTTCGGCGAGGGCGGCGACGGCTACATCCCGGGCGAGGGCGTGGGCGTGGCGGTGCTCAAGCGCCTGTCCGACGCCGAGCGCGACGGCAACCACATCTACGGTCTGATCCGCGGCAGCGCGCTCAACCACGGCGGCAAGACCAACGGCTACACGGTGCCGAGTCCGCAGGCCCAGGCGGAAGTGATCCGCATGGCGTTGACGGAGGCAGGCGTGGCCGCGCGCGATGTAGGCTACATCGAGGCCCACGGCACGGGCACCAAGCTGGGTGATCCGATCGAGATCGCCGCCTTGACCCGGGCCTTCTACGAGGGAGAGGCGCCGGACGACAGGCAGGCCGGCTTCTGCCGCATCGGCTCGGCCAAGTCCAATATCGGCCATTGCGAATCGGCGGCCGGCATCGCCGGCGTCACCAAGGTTCTGCTGCAGATGAAGCACGGCGCGATTGCGCCGTCTTTGCATTCCAGCCGGCTGAATCCGCATATCGATTTCGCGTCCACGCCCTTCGTCGTCAATCAGACGCTGAGCCCCTGGGCGCGCCCGGCGCGCGATGGACGGGAACTGCCGCGCGTCGCCGGCGTGTCTTCTTTCGGCGCCGGGGGCTCCAACGCACACCTGATCATCGAGGAATATCATCCGGCCCGCGGTCCGCAAACCGCGGCAGAGTCGGTCTTCATCGCCCCCTTGTCGGCGCGCACGCCGGAGCATCTCCGCCAGCGCGCGCTCGACCTGCTGGAGCGATTGCGCGCTGGCGGCATCGATATCCGGGACCTGGCCCGGACGCTGCAGAGCGGCCGCGAGCCGATGATCGAGCGCGCGGCCTTCGTCGCGGCCTCGAGCAAGGAGCTGCAAGCGCTGCTGGAAGTTTTTATCCGCGACGGCCGCGCCACGTTCCGGGGCAGCGTCAAGTCGAGGGACATGCTGACGCTGGACGAGGCCGACGCCCAGTCGCGAGCCGAAGCGGAGCATGCGATCGCTGCCGCAGACCTGAGCAAGCTGGCGAAACTGTGGGCTCAAGGCCTGGATTGGGGTTGGGAGCGCTTGCGCGCGGACGGGGCGGGGCTGGTCAGCCTTCCCGGCTACCCTTTCGCCCGCGAGCGTTACTGGCAGGCTCCGGCGGCCATTCAACCCGCCCGCTCCGTCCTGCACCCGCTGGCGCACGCCAACGTCTCCAGCTTGGCCGAACAAGCCTATGAAACCCGCCTTTCCGGCGACGAGACTTTCCTCGAGACCGTTGGCGGCTTCACGCGGCTGCCGGCGCTGCTGATGCTGGAGATGGCGAGGTTCGCGTTGGATGCCGCCTCGGAATCCCGGGGCGGCTGGGCGCTGAGCGATATCCGCTGGGGCGAGCCGGCGCGAGCGGGACGCGAGCATGCCTTGCGCGCCGCCTTGCTGGCGCGCGACGACGAGCATGTCGATGTCGAGATCCATACCGGCGAGGCCGTGCATTGCCAGCTGCATGCCGAGCGGGTCGACGAGCCGCTGGCCGAGCGGCACGATCTGAGCCGCCTGCGGGCAGGAATGCGAGCCGCTGCGTCCGGCTTGTGGTCCGCAGAGGGACGTCGGCTGGCGGCGCTGCAGTCCGGCGACGAGGGCGGCGAGTGGACGCTGAGTCCCCGCGGCCTGCGGATGGCGGCATTGTTGCTGGACGAGATGGCCGGCCTGCGCGCCGAACCGCTCTCTCTTGCCGAGTTGCGGCTGTCCGGAGAGCCCGGCGAAGCAGCTTGGTTATATCTGCGCCAGGCAGAGGCCGACGTTTTCGATATCGATTTTTGCGACGCGGGCGGACAGGTTCTCGCCCGGCTGGCGGGCTTGCGCCGCCGCGCCGCCGCGCCCGAGCTGGCCACGCAGGCAGAGGCGCCGCGCGCGGACGAGCCGCCGCGCCCCCCCGCTCCTATGGTTTCGGCCCTGCCGGCGAACCGCGGCAAGCCCGTCCTCGTCGCGCTCTCCGAGGCGGCGGAGCCTATCGTCGCGCCGCTAGCAGCCAAGGCGCGGCTGGCCCTGCCCGATGTTTCCGCTGCTGGCGCAGCAGGGGAAAGCGATCGGTTGCGCGACTTGGGCGACGGCATATTCCGTCTCGATGTGCCGGGCGGCGACCTGGCAGCCGGCTTGGCCTCGCTGCTCCGCGCGCTGGAGCAGGCAGGCCGGATGTCGTCGCTGAAGGCCTTGCTGCTGACCGGAGGCGATGAAAGCTGGCGCGGCGGGCGCGAAACCTGCGACGCGGCCATCGCATCCGGCCTGCCTCAGGCCGTCGCCCGCTTCCCGTTTCCGTTGATAGCCTCGCCTGCTGCCGGCGCCGTGGGCGCGGGCTGGTTGCTGTCCTTGCTGTGCGATTTCATGGTGTTGGCCGAGGATGCCGAGTACGGCTATGCCGATCCGGCCGCAGACCTGTTCCCGAGCGGAGCGGAAGATCGTCTGCTGCGCGCGCGGCTGGGGGAGGCGCTGGCCGAAGCCACGCTGTACCGCCGGCCTCTTGCGAGCGGCGCGCAGCTGGCGCGCATGGGGCTGGCGTGTCCGGTCGCGGCCCGTGGCGAAGCGGCGGAGCGCGCGCTGGCGCTGGCCCGCGATCTCGCGGACAAGCCGGCCGAGGCCTTGCGCCTGCTGAAAGCCCATCTGGGGCGCAAGGTGGCGGCCCTGGCCGCCGAGCTGGCGCCGGCCGGCCTGCCGGAAGCGGCGGCCAGCCCGGCTGAGGATGAGAGCCTGCGGCAAGGCGCGTTGCTGGTGGTGCCTGCCGCTTCAGGCAAAAAGTGGAGTCCAGCCGCGATGGCGGCGGAACTGCGCGCCGCCTATGCCCGGGCGGACATGCTGCCGGCTTGCCGTTCCATCGTGCTGTCCGGCATGCCGGCCGGGCTGTCCGGCGATGCCGGGCAATGGCCGGCGGCCGAGGCGGAAGTTTTGCGCGACGCCTTGCGCGCCAGCCCCTTGCCGCTGATCGTCGCCTGCGATGGTGATGCGACTGGACTGGCTTGGTGGCTGTGCCTGTGGTGCGACGCGGCGGTGTTTGTCGACGAAGGGCGCTACGGCTTCGCGGGCCTGGCTTCCGCGCCGGCGTTGGAAGACGAAGCCGCGCGCCTGGCGGCTCTGCGGCTGGGCGGCAAGGCGGCGCGCGAATTGAGCCTGGATGCGGACAGCCGAAGCGGTTTGTCGCTGGGGCAGCTGTGCGGCGCGGCCGAGATCGCCGATGCCGCCGGCGCCTTGCCGCGCGCGTTGGCGCTCGCCTCGCAATGGCGGGGCTGGCCGCGCGGCTTGGCGCGGGACTGGAAGGCCTGCCGCAATGCGGAATTGAGCGCCTTGCCGCCGGTTGAGCCGGCAGGCGCCGCTCCGGCGCAAGCCGAATCTTTCGATTTGGATTTCGGTCCGGTGAGTCTGGAAATCCGCCCCGATGGCGTGGCCCTGGTGGCGATGTGCGAGCGCGAGGCGAAAAACATGTTCACCCCGGCGCTGGTGGACGGATTGAAACGGGCTTTCGCTCATGCCGCCGCCGCGCCCGCTTGCCGGGCCGTGGTGCTGACCGGCCATGACGGCTATTTCGCCACCGGCGGCACCCGTGAAACCCTGCAGGCTATCCAGAAAGGCCAAGCGCAGTTCACTGACGAAATGGCCTTCCAGCTGGCCCTGGCGTGTCCGCTGCCGGTGCTGTCAGCGATGCAGGGCCATGCGATAGGCGGCGGCTGGGCTTTCGGCATGTTCGCCGACCTGGCCTGGGCGGCGGAAGAGGCCCGCTATTTCAACCCCTATATGTCCTACGGCTTCACGCCGGGAGCCGGTTCCACCCTGATATTCCCGGAACGGCTGGGCCTGGATCTGGCGCGGGAAACGTTGCTGACGGCGCGCGAACAGTCGGGCGCCGATCTGGCCAGCCGCGGCATGCCGGCGCTGCCGCGCCGCGCCTTGCTGGACGCCGCGCTGGAGCGGGCCGCCCGCATCGCCAGCCAGCCGCGCGAGCGCCTGGTTCGTCTCAAGCGCTTGCTGGCGCAGCCGCTGCTGGCAGGCCGCGATGAGGCCTATCGCCTTGAGGTGGCCATGCATGAGGCCACTTTCGTGCGCAACGACGACACCTTGCGGCGCATAGAAAGCCGCTTTGCGGGAGAGCCGCCGCAGGAGGTTCGCGTGGCCGGCTCGCCGACAGTCGGCGCGGCGGACATCGTCGACGCCATGCGGGGGCTGCTGGCGCAGGAGCTGTTGCTGCGGGAAAACGAAATCGACGACGACGCGCCGTTCATCGAGCTGGGGCTGGACTCCATCACCGGCGTCACCTGGATACGAAAGATCAATGCCAGGTTCGGCACCGATATCGAAGCCACCCGCGTCTACAGCCACCCGACCCTGGCCTCCCTGGCCGGCCACCTTGCGGAGCTGCTCGCCGGCCGCGAGTCGAGCGGCGCGGCAGCGGCTACGCCCGTCCGCTCCGGCGGCTCAGGCGATGTGGCGGCGACGCTGCGCGAGCTGCTGGCACGGGAGCTGCATCTGGGCCCGGACGAGATAGACGACGAGACCCCGTTCATCGAGCTGGGGCTGGACTCCATCACCGGCGTCACCTGGGTGCGCAGGATCAACGAGCGCTACGGCGTGGATATCGAGGCCACCCGCGTCTACAGCCACCCGACGCTGGCCGAGATGGCCAGGCTGGTGGCCGAAGCCATGCCGGGGCCGGCCCGGGACGTGCCGGTTTCGACGGCCGGGAAAAAGCCGGCGGCGCCAACGCAGGAGGCCGCGCCGACGCTGGCTTCCTGGCGCAAGCCCGGCCGCGCGAAGGCCGCCGCCAAAGGCCGGCAAGCGCCGGAAGCCATCGCCGTGATCGGCATGGCCGGCCAATTTCCCAAGGCCGCGGACGTGGACGCTTTCTGGCGCAATATCGCGGAAGGCCGCGACTGCGTCGCCGCGGTGCCGGCGGAACGCTGGAGCCTGGCCGAACACTACCGGGAAGGCGCGCCGACGCCCGGCAAGACCAATAGCCGCTGGCTGGGCGCCTTGGACGGATACGACTGCTTCGATCCGCTGTTCTTCAGCATCTCTCCGACCGAAGCCGAGGCGATGGACCCGCAGCAACGCCTGTTCCTGCAGGCCGGCTGGCATTGCGTGGAAAACGCCGGCTACAGCGCGAGCGCATTGTCGGGCAGCCGCTGCGGGGTGTTTGTCGGTTGCGGCGCCAGCGACTACCTGATGCCGTCGGACGAGGCGCGGCTGAGCGCCCAGGGCTTCCTGGGCACGGCCAGCTCCATCCTGGCGGCCCGCATCGCCTACATGCTGAACCTGCGCGGCCCCAGCCTGGCGATAGACACCGCCTGCTCGTCGTCGCTGGTGGCTTTCTCCACCGCCTGCGATAGCTTGAACGCCGGCAATTGCGATCTGGCGCTGGCCGGCGGCGTCTATGTGATGGGCGGTCCGTCCATGCACGTGATGACTGCCCAGGCCGGCATGCTGTCTCCGGACGGACGCTGCCACGCTTTCGACCAGCGGGCCAACGGCTTCGTGCCGGGCGAGGGCGTCGGCGCTTTGCTGCTCAAGCGCCTGTCCGACGCCGAACGCGACGGCGACCGCATCCTGGCCGTGGTGCGCGGCTGGGGTGTGAATCAGGATGGCAAATCCAACGGCATCACCGCGCCCAACGAAGACGCGCAAAGCGAGCTGCTGCAGTCGATTTACCGGCGCTTCGGCATCGACCCGGCTGAAATCGGCCTGATCGAAGCGCACGGCACCGGCACCAAGCTGGGCGATCCCATCGAGGTGGCCGGGCTGAAGGCGGCATTCCGGCCGTTCACCAATCGCGCCGGCTACTGCGCGATCGGCTCGGTGAAGAGCAATATCGGCCACTGCCTCACCGCCGCCGGCGCGGCCGGCATGATCAAGCTGGTGCAGGCGCTGCGCCACCGCCAGCTGCCGCCCACCATCCACTATCGCCAGCGCAATGAGCACATCCAGCTGGACGGCAGTCCGTTCTACATCAACGACAGCCTGCGCCCGTGGCGCGGCGAGGATGGGCGGGCGAGGCTGGCGGCGGTGAGCTCCTTCGGCTTCAGCGGCACCAACGCCCACATCGTGCTTGGCGAATACCAGGCGCCGCGGCGGGAGAGCCGTGAAATAGAGGTTCTGAACCAGGATGGCAGGCTGATGGTGCCGTTGTCCGCGCGAACGGAGGAACAACTGCGGCGCAAGGCGGCGGATCTGTTGTCGGCGTTGAATGTCAGCGAGCCGGAGCTGGCCGAGCTGGCCTACACGCTGCAGCTTGGCCGCGAGGCCATGGACGAACGCGTGGGTTTCCTCGCCGCCAGCGTGGCGGAGCTGCGCGGGCAGCTGGCGTCTTTCGTCGCCGGAGAGCCGATGCCGGATGGCGCGCACCGCGGCGACGCGAGGCGCAACCGCGACAGCCTGAAGCTGTTGAACCAGGACGCGGAAGTTCGCTCCGGTCTGGTAGAAAAATGGCTGAGCCAGCGCAGGCTGGGCAAGCTGCTGGAGTTGTGGGCCAAGGGTCTGGATTTCGACTGGAGCCTGCTGTATCCCGGCGCGGCGCCGCGCCGCGTCGAGCTGCCCAATTACCCGTTCGCCGCGGAGCGCTACTGGATCGCGGCGGGCAGGGCGAAGGCGGAGAGCCCGGCCGATCGCGCCGAGGCGGCGGACGAGGACATGCTGGAGACGGCGACGCCGGTATGGGACAGGCTGTTCGACACCGGCCGCGCCGCGTCCGCCGGACGCCGTGCCCTGGTGCTGGGCGCGGACGAGGCGCAAGCCGAACTGCTGCGGCGGCATTATCCGGCCGCGGCGTTCGCTTTTCTCGCCGACGACGGCGAAATGGAAGAATTGGCGGATCGTTTGGCCGGGCAGCGCTTCGATCGCCTGGTCTGGCTGGCGCATGCCGGCGACGCGGCCGAGCTGTCCGTGGAGTCGCTGATCGCCGATCAGGAGCGCGGCGCGCTGCGGGCCTTGCGCCTCGCGCGGGCTTTGCAGCGCGCCGGTCTGGATTCGCAGGCGCTGGAATGGGACTGGATCACCATAGGCGCGCTGGCCACGCACAGGACCGAAGCGGCCAATCCGGCCCACGCCGGCCTTCAGGGCTTGTGCGGCAGCTTGGCCGACGCTTACCCAGCCTGGTCGCTGCGGCTGTGCGATTTGCAAACCTGGAGCGCGGACGCGGTCGCGGCGCTGGGCGGCTTGTCGCTGCGAGGCAAGGGCGCTTGCTACGCCTGGCGCAGCGGCGAGTGGTTCGCGCGCAAGCTGGTGGAGGCCAAAATGGCGCAGCCGGCGGAGACGCCGTACCGCGCTGGCGGCGTATATGTGGCGATAGGCGGCGCCGGCGGCATTGGCGAGGCCTGGACTCGGCATGTGATGTCCGCCTGCGGCGCGCAGGTGGTCTGGATAGGCCGCCGGCCGCTGGACGAGGCGTTGCGGCGCAAGCTGGACGGTCTGGCCGCCTTCGGCCCCCGGCCGGAATACGTCCAGGCTGACGCCAGGCAGCCCGGCGCGCTGGAGGCGGCTCGCGACGAGATCAAGCGTCGCCATGGCGCCATCCACGGGGTGGCGCACTCGGCGGTCGGCGCGTTCGACCAAAGCCTGAAAACAGTGTCCGAGGCCGATTTTCGCGCAGTGCTGGCCGCCAAGGTGGACATCAGCGTCCGCATCGCCCAGGCTTTCGCCGGCGAGGCGCTGGATTTCGCGTTGTTCTTCTCTTCCAACGCCTCCTTCGTCCGCGGCGCGGGCATGGGCGGTTACGCGGCCGGCTGCGCGTTCAAGGACGCCTTCGCCGGCCAGCTGGCCCGCTTGTGGCCGTGCGCGGTCAAGGTGGTGAACTGGGGCTATTGGGACATCGGCGCCGGCGACAAACTGAGCGATGCGCTCAAGGGCTTCTTCCATGCCAGCGGATATCGTCCGTTGCGGGAATCCGAAGCCATGGCCGCGCTGGACGCCTTCCTGGCAGGCGATTTCTCCCAGATGTCGATATCGCGGGTGGCGCGCGGCTCCGCCGCCCGGCTGTGCGCGGACGGCGAATGGCTGGCCGAGCCGGCCCATGGCGCAACGCTGCCGGCGCTCCCGGATTTCGACAGCCAGCCCCTGCCCGAGGCTTTCGCGGCCCTTCAGGGCCGGGCGGGCGAGCAAATGGAGCCGCTGCTGATCCGGCTGATGGCCGGCGTGATCCGCGGCGCGACCCATCCCGCGCCCGGCCTGCGCCGCTGGTTGGAGGAAAGCCGCAAGATCATCGCCAGGGCCGGCGTGGATGAGAACGCGCCGCTGGATGCCGCGTGGCGGGAGTGGGATGCCGCGCTGCCGGCCTGGCTGGACAAGCCCGGCGGCAGCGAGCTGTGCCGGCTGGTGGACCGCTGCGTCCGCGCGCTGCCCGACATCCTGAGCGGCGCGCGCAAGGCGACCGACGTGATCTTCCCGGGCTCCTCGCTGGAGTGGGTGGAGCGGGTGTACAAAACCGACGTCCATTCGCTGGCCTTCAATCAAGGCCTGCGCGACACGCTGCTGGCGGCGGTGGACGCGCGGCTGGCCGCGGAGCCGTCCGCGCGGCTGCGGCTGCTGGAAATCGGCGCGGGCACCGGCGCCACCACTTCGGGCATCCTCGACCGGCTGGCGCCGCGCGCGGACCGCATCGAGGAGTACGCCTACACCGACATCTCCAAAGCCTTCCTGTTCCACGCCGAGCGCGAGTATGCGCCGAGGGCGCCGTACTTGCGCACGCTGCTGCTCAATGTGGAGAAGCCGCTCGCCGGCCAGGATGTGGCGCCGGGCAGCTACGATTTCGTGGTGGCGGCCAACGTGATCCACGCCACCCGCAACATCCGCAACACGCTGCGCAACGCCAAGGCGCTGCTGCGGCGCGGCGGCGCGCTGTTGATGAACGAAATCAGCCTGCATTCGGTGTGCGGCCATCTGACTTTCGGCCTGCTGGACGGCTGGTGGCTGAACCAAGACGACGAGGTGCGGATTCCGGGCTCCCCAGGCCTGTTTCCCGAAGCCTGGCGGCAGGTGCTGGAGGAGGAGGGCTTCTCCGCCGTGCATTTCCCTTGCCGCGGCGCGCATGCCGCCGGCCAGCAGATCATCGTCGCCGTCAGCGACGGCGTGATGCGCCAGCGCGAGCCGGACACTCCGCCGCCGGCGGCGCCAACATCCCAGCTGGCCCGCGTGGAAGCGCCCGCCACAGCCGTCCGCCCATCGGCGTCGTCGCTGCGCGAAGGCGCCGTGGCCCTGTGCAAGCGGGTCATAGGCGAGGCGCTGAAAATAGACGAGCGCGAGCTGGACGCCGAGACGCCGCTGGAACGCTACGGCATAGACTCCATCGTGATCGGGCTGGTCAACCAGCAGCTGCAGCGGCATTTCGACGACATCGGCAGCACGCTGTTGTACCAGTTCCAGACCATAGCCGCGCTGGCGGAACACCTGCTGCAGACGCAGCGCGGAAGGCTGGAGGCGATGTTCGGGGGAGGAGAGGGGTCTGCCTCGCCGACGCTGACTTCTGCGGCCGCGGCGCAGCCCGATCCGGCTGCGTTGCGGGCCAAGGCGGTGGAGCTGTGCCGCCAGGTCTTCGCCGACGCGCTGAAGCTGGACCCGAACCATATCGACCCGGCCGAGCCGCTGGAGCGCTACGGCTTCGACTCCATCATCGTCAATCTGGTCAATCAGCGCTTGCAGCAGCATTTCGGCGAGATCGGCAGCACTTTGCTGTTCCAGTTCCAGACCCTGGACGCCCTGGCCGGCCACCTGGCGCAAACCCGAGCCGACGCGCTGACCCGCCTGTGCGGGCAAGGCGCGGCGGCCGCATCGACGCGCGAGCCGGAGCCTGCCGCTGCGGCGGCGCATCCGGCAATCGCGCCGAAGCAGCCGGGACGCGGACCTATCGCCGTGATAGGCATCAGCGGCATGTATCCTGGCGCTGACAATCTGGCAGCCTTTTGGCAGCGGCTGAAAAACGGCGACGACTGCGTCGGCGAAATCCCGGCGCGGCGCTGGAAACTGGCCGGGTTTTACGAGCCGGACGAGCAGAGGGCTGTGGACGCGGGCCTCAGTTACTGCAAGTGGGGGGGCTTTGTCGACCGCTTCGCCGAGTTCGACACGCTGTTTTTCGGCATCCCGCCGCGCGAGGCCTACAACATGGACCCGCAGGAGCGACTGTTCATGCAGTCCGCCTGGCACGCGCTGGAGAACGCCGGCTATACCCGTCGCGACCTGCGAGAGCGTTTCGGCGGCAGGGTGGGCGTGTTCGCCGGCATCACCCGCGCCGGCTACAACCTGCATCGGCCGCTGAACGGCAACGACGAGAAGTTCTGGCCGCGGACCTCCTTCGCCTCGGTGGCCAACCGGCTGTCCTATTTCCTGGACATCAACGGCCCCAGCCTGCCGGTGGACACCATGTGCTCGTCCTCGTTGACCGCGCTGCATGAGGCTTGCGAGCACATCGCCAATGGCGATTGCGATCTGGCCTTCGCCGGCGGGGTCAACCTGTACCTGCATTCCACCAGCTTCACCGACATGTCGTCGCAGCACATGCTGTCCGCGGACGGCAAGTGCAAGAGCTTCGGCGGCGGGGCCAACGGTTTCGTGCCGGGCGAGGGCGTCGGCGTGGTCTTGCTCAAGCCCCTGGAGCGGGCCGTGGCCGACGGCGACATCATCCACGGCGTGATCCTGGCCACCCAGGTAAACCATGGCGGCAAAACCAACGGCTTCACCGTGCCCAATCCGGCCGCGCAGGCGGAGCTGGTGCGCCGCGCGCTGGACAAGGCCGGCATCAGCGCCCGCGACGTCAGCTATATCGAGGCGCATGGCACCGGCACCGAGCTGGGCGACCCCATCGAAATCTCCGGTTTGCAACAGGCTTTCGCCCAAGACACCGCCGATACCGGCTTCTGCGCGATCGGCTCGGTGAAATCCAACATCGGCCACTGCGAGGCGGCGGCTGGCGTGGCGGGGCTGAGCAAAGTGCTGCTGCAGATCAAGCATGGTCAACTGGCGCCGTCGCTGCACGCGCAGACGTTGAACCCGCATATCCGCTTCGACAAAACCCCGTTCCAGGTCAACCGCGAGCTGGCGGCGTGGAACCGGCCAATAGTGGGCGGAGGGGAGAGACCGCGCATCGCCGGCATTTCCTCGTTCGGAGCCGGCGGGGCCAACGCCCACGTGATCGTCGGCGAATACCGGGTCCAGAGCCCCGCGCGCCCGGCGGGGCCGCCGGTTGGCGGCATCGCCGCGCTGCCCTTGTCCGCGCGCACGCCGGAGCAGCTGAGGCAGAAGGCGCGGGAGTTGCGAGACTACCTCGCCGCATCAGGCAAGGAGGTGGATCTGGCGGCTCTGGCCTACACGCTGCAAGTGGGGCGCGAAGCGATGGAGGAACGGCTGGGCCTGGCGGCGGAATCCCCGGAACAGCTGATCGCGATGCTCAGCGGCTATGCCGACGAGGAGCGTGTGGTCGACGGCGTCTGGCGCGGCCAGGCGCAGCGCGGACCGGAGGGCTCGAGGCGGGTTCTGCAGGACGAGGACATCAAGAGCGCGATCGCGGGCTGGGCGGCCGCCGGCAGGCAGACCAAGCTGCTGGAACTGTGGATGCAAGGCTTCGATATCGATTGGCGCGGGTTGTACCGCGGGCGCGAACCGCGCCGGATCGAGTTGCCGGGCTATCCGTTCGCCCGGGACGAGTACTGGCTGCCGGAAACCGTTCAAGGCCGCGCCGAATCGGCCGCGCCTCAAGTTGACGGCCTGTCCCGGCTGATGGAAACCCTGGGCCGGATAGAGGACTCGACGCTGAGCCCCGCCGAAGGCGCGCGCTTGCTGAAGAACCTGGTTTGACAAGCCGCCACGCGCCGCCAGCGCGGCGCGCGCGAGTGCGATCCATGACAGCGCGGCGGCTGCGGCCGCGCGGAGAAAGAGACGAGAGATGATGGATTTTATCGAGTACGTGGCGAGCGAATTGAAAGAAGGACGCCTGTCCCGCGACAACGCCTTCGGCCTGATCCGGCAGTACGCCGGCCAGCGCGGCGCGGGGCGTCCGGACGGCGCGCGCCATCCGCTGCTGCAGCACAATATTTCCGATCTTTACCACCAGCGCTACGGCTCGTCCTTCGACGGTGGAGAGTTCTTCCTGGCCGACCATCGGGTGGCGGTGCAGACTGGCGAGCCCATCCGGGTATTGCCCGCGGTCGCCTACCTGGAAATGGCTCGCGCAGCCGCAGTGGACGCTTCGCCGGAACGCCAGGCATCCGACGCGCTGCGCCTCGACGACGTGGTATGGCTGCAGCCAGTGGTGGCGGACGGCCGCGTCGATGTGCTGCTGGAGCTGTCCGCCGACGAGGGCAGTGACATCGCCTTCGAGGTGCTGAGCGTGCCCGGCGGCGGCGGGGAACCATCGCCGCACTGCCGCGGCACGGCCAGGCCGTCGCCAGACGAGCCGCCCGCCAAGCTGGATCTGGCGGGACTTCAGGCGCGCATGATGGCCGGCCGGCTGGACGCGAAGGAATTGTATGCCGCCTATCACGCGATGGGCATGCGTTTCGGTCCGGCCCACCGGCCGGTGGACTGGGTGCTGCGCGGCGATGGCGAAGTCCTGGCCTGCCTAAGCCTGCCGGCCGCGGTGGGCGATACGCTGGGCGCGTTCCGGCTGCATCCAAGCCTGCTGGACGGCGCGCTGCAAGCTGCCATGGGCTTGCTGGCCGACCCGTCCGCCGCGCCGGACGAGCCTTCTCTGCCGTTCGCGCTGGACCGCCTGACCGTTTACGCCGGCTGCGCGCGGCGCATGTTCGCCTGGGTGCGCCGCTGTCCGGGCGAGCCCGGCGGCGATCTGACCGCGCGGCTGGACATCGACCTTTGCGACGAAGATGGCAGGGTATGCGCCGCGCTGCGCGGTTTTTGCTCGCGGCCTCTGCAAAACGGCTCGGCCGACGAGCTGGTGATCGCCAAGCCGGTCTGGCGCGAGGCGGTGGCGTCGGGCAGCCACCAGGGCAGCCGCCATGTGTTGTTGTGCGGCGTGGCAGATGGGCAGGCCAATGCGCTGGGGAGGGCGTTGTCGGGCGCGTCCATCGAATGCCTGCCTTGGCTTGGCGAAGACGCGGCCAGCGGCTACGAGGCCGCCGCGCTGGCCTGCCTGCGCGCGATCCAGCGGTTGTCCTCCGAAGAAGGAGAAGTCCTGTTGCAACTGGCGGTTGCCGATGAGCTGCACGCTGGTTTGTCCGGCCTGCTGCGGACTGCCGCGCTCGAGCGTCCGCGGCTGCGCGCGCAATTGCTGTTGCTTGAGCCGGACTGCGACGCGGCAACGCTGGCTGAGCGACTGCAGGCGGAGTCCGGCGCCGACGCGCTGGTCGATTATCGCGACGGCATGCGCAAGACGCGCGGCTGGGCGGCGCTGCCGGCGGACGAGCACGCTCCGCTGGCGTACAAAGAAGACGGCGTCTACCTGATCACCGGGGGGCTGGGCGGCATCGGGGCGTTGTTCGCCGCCGACATCCTGAGCCAGGCATCGCGCGCCCGCGTGGTGCTGGCCGGCCGGGCCGCCGACGGGGAGGGCATCCAGGCCCGGCTTGGCGAGATCGCGCCGGACCCGGCATCGCGGGCGCGGCTGCACTATCGGCAGCTGGACCTGGCCGACCGCAACGCGGCGGCCCGCGCGGTGGCCGATATCGCATCCGCTCACGGCGGCCTGAACGGCGTGCTGCATTGCGCCGGCACGGTCAGGGACAAGCTGCTGGCGCGAAAGGATGAGGCGGAATTCCGCAGCGTGCTCGCGCCAAAGGTGGCCGGCACAGTCAATCTGGACCTGGCCTGCGCCGATTCGCCGCTGGATTTCTTCGCCTTGTTCTCATCCGGCGCATCCGTGCTGGGCAATCCGGGACAGGGCGATTACGCGGCGGCAAACGGTTTTCTCGACGCTTTCGCCGCGCACCGCGGCCAATTGGCGGAGCAAGGCTTGCGCCAGGGCCGCGCGCTGGCCGTCAATTGGCCGCTGTGGCGCGACGGCGGCATGAGCATGCCCGAGAGCCAGCTGGCCGCGATGTTCGAATCCACGGGCATGCGGGCGCTGCAGACGCAGAGCGGCATGTCCGCCTTCAGGATCAGCCTGGCGTCAGGGGTGTCCCAGACCGTGGTGGTGGAGGGCGATGGCCGCCGCATCCGCCAGGTTTTGTTCGACGCGCCGGCGTCCGCTGGATTGGAACCGATTGAAGAGCCGATGCCGGCCATCGTTGGCGGCGACCTGGCCGATAAAACCCGCGACTACTTGCGCCGCCAGTTCGCGGCGCTGTTCAAGCTGGCGCACCACAAGATAGACGCGCGCGCGCCGTTGGAAAAATACGGCATAGACTCCATCCTGGCGATGGACCTGACCAGACAGCTGGAAAAGACCTTCGGCCCGCTGTCCAAGACGTTGTTTTTCGAATATCAGTCTATCGATGAGCTGACCGGCTATTTCCTGCGCGCGCATGCGGATAAGCTGGACGGCCTGTTCGCTGGGGCGCGGCCGGAAACCGCCGCGAAGCGACAGCCTCCCGCCGCTCCGCGTCCAGCCGCGCGCGCAATGCGGCCCTTGGCCAAGCCGGCAGCCGCTCCCGCACAGCGCCGCGACGAGCCCATCGCCATCGTCGGACTCAGCGGCCGCTATCCGCAGGCCATGGATGTGGACGCCTTCTGGCAAAAGCTGCGCGACGGCGAGGACTGCGTCACCGAGGTGCCGCGCGAGCGCTGGGACTGGCGAGAGTATTACAGCGAGGACCGAACCAAACCGGGCGCGCACTACAGCAAATGGGGCGGCTTCATCGAGGGCGTAGACGAATTCGACCCGCTGTTCTTCAACATCCCGCCGGTAGACGCGGAATACCTGGATCCTCAGGAGAGATTGTTTCTGCAGCACGCCTGGATGGCGGTGGAGGACGCCGGCTACAGCCGGGCCGCATTGCAGATTCCGCGCGACGGCGATCTGCCAGGACAGGTGGGCGTCTATGTCGGCGTGATGTACGGCGAGTACCAGCTGTTCGGCGCCGAAGCCAGTCTGGACGGGGAGCGAGTGGGCGTGCCGGTCAGCTACGCCAGCATCGCCAACCGGGTGTCCTATCTGCTCAACCTGCATGGTCCCAGCATGACGCTGGACAGCATGTGCTCATCGTCGCTGACCGCCATCCACCTGGCCTGCCAGGACTTGAAGAGCGGCCGCGCCGAGCTGGCCATCGCCGGCGGCGTCAATGTCACGATACACCCCAACAAATACCTGATTCTCAGCGCTGGCCAGTATATTTCCAGCGATGGCCACTGCCAGAGCTTCGGCGAGGGCGGGGACGGATACATTCCCGGTGAGGGCGTCGGCGCGGTGGTGCTCAAGCGCCTGTCGGACGCCGAACGCGACGGAAACGTCATCTACGGAGTGATCCGCGGCAGCGCGTTGAACCATGGAGGCAAGACCAACGGCTATTCGGTGCCGAATCCCCGGGCCCAGGCCAGCGTGATCCGCCAGGCTTTGAAGGACGCCGGCGTCGAGGCCCGCCATGTAGGCTATATCGAGGCGCACGGCACCGGCACCAAGCTGGGCGACCCGATAGAGATCGCCGCGCTGACCGAGGTGTTCCGCGAATCCACCGACCGTCGCCAATTCTGCGCGATAGGCTCCGCCAAATCCAATATCGGCCACTGCGAATCGGCGGCCGGCATCGCCGGCCTGACCAAGGTGCTGCTGCAGATGAGGCACCGCAGCCTGGCGCCTTCGCTGCACTCCGCCCGGTTGAATCCGCACATCGATTTCGAATCCACGCCTTTCATCGTCAATCAGGCGTTGCGGCCGTGGGACGCGCCGGAGGAAAACGGCCGCGCGCTGCCCCGCATCGCGGGTATTTCCTCGTTCGGCGCCGGCGGCTCCAACGCCCATCTGATCGTGGCGGAGTATATCCAGCCGGCCTTTGCCGGCGAGCTGGCTGGGCCGGCCATCGTGCCGCTGTCGGCGCGCACCGGCCAGCAGCTGGCGCAAAAAGCGAGCGATCTGCTGGCCTATTTGCGCCGTCAAGAGCATGAGCCGTCGCTGTCGGCGCTGAGCCATACGCTGCAAGCCGGCCGCGAGGCGATGGACGCGCGCGCGGCTTTTGTCGTCGACAGCCTCCCCCAGCTGACGGCACGGCTGGAGGCCTTCTGTCGCGGCGAGACGGAGATCGAGGCTTGCTTCCGCGGCGACGCCGGGCGGGACGGCGACGAGTTCGCGTCGCTGGTCCGCGACGAGGACATGCGGGAAACCGTGGAGCGCTGGATCGCGCGCGGCAAGCTGGAGCGGCTGGCCGAGATGTGGACGCGAGGACTGGAGTTGGACTGGAGCCGCTTGCGCAGCGGCGGGGCGGGCAGATTGATCTCTCTGCCGGCTTACCCCTTCGCCCGCGATCGCTACTGGATCGCCGACCGGCGCAAGGCGCGCAAAGCCGGGGCCGCCGCCGCGCTGCATCCCTTGCTGCATGAAAACGCATCGGACCTCGCGCGACAGCGCTACGTTTCCCGTTTTGACGGCGGCGAATTCTTTTTCGCCGATCACAAGCTGAATATGGCCGGCGAGCGCCGCGGCGTGCTGCCGGCCGCCGCCTATCTGGAAATGGCCCGCGCGGCGGCGGAGCTGGCCATGCCGGCCGAAGCCAGGCCGGCAGTCTGGCGGCTGGACAACGTAGCGTGGCTGCGTCCGCTGACGGCCGGGCAGGCCGGAGAAGTCCATGTCGCGCTGACGCCGCGCGCGGATGGCGGCATAGGCTTCGAAGTGTTGGCGAACGGCGAGAACGAGCCGTTCTGCCTGGGCGAGGCGACGCCATTGGCCTCGGCAGCCGGACCAACGCTGGATCTGGCGGCGTTGCGTGGCGCAATGGGCGCCGGAGAGATGAAGGCGGCGGAGCTGTACCGGGTTTTCGAATCCATGGGCATGCATTACGGGCCGGGTTTCCGCGGCGTGGCCGAGCTGCTTCCAGGAGAGGGGCAGGCGCTGGCCAGGCTGGCGCTGCCTGACATGGCCAGTGGCTACGCGCTGCATCCCGGGATGCTGGACAGCGCCTTGCAGGCCTCAGCCGCCCTGGCCGGCGGGGCTTTGCCGGACACGCCGGCAGTGCCGTTCGCGCTGGGCTCAATAACGGCATTCGCACCGTGCCAGACCGAGATGCATGCCTGGCTGCGCCGGGACGATTTAGGCCGGATAGACATTGATCTGTGCGACCAGGCCGGCCGGGTCTGCGTGCAACTGCGAGGGCTTGAGGTGCGCGAGCTGCGCGCGGAGGGCGGGCGCGACGGGGTACTGATGGCCGAGCCGGCGTGGGAGGCGTTGCCTGCGCACGCCGCAGCGCAAGCGGCGGATGCGGGCCGGCGCCGCGCGGCGCTGTTGCTGGGCATGGACGGCATGGAGCCGGACGCGCTGCGCCGGGCCTTGCCCGAAGTGGATGTCGAAACCCTGGATTTGCCCGACGCGGCCAAGCCGGCCGAACGCTTCCAGGCGGCGGCGCTGGCGACGCTGAAACGATTGCATGCGCTGTTCGCTGGCGGGCAAGATCCCGTTTCGCTGCAAGTGGCGGTCGCGTGCGGCGAAGACGAGCTGCTGGCCGGGCTGAGCGGCATGCTGGACAGCGCCCGCCAGGAACGGCCTAACTTGCGCGTCCAGCTGCTGCTGACGGATGCGGCGCGCGACGCGGCGGTTCTGGCCGCCCAATTGAATGCCGCCGCGAATCTGCCGTCGGAAACGCTGCTGAAATTCCAGGGCAGCCAGGCTTCCGGCCAACGCTGGCGCGAGCTTGCCGCGCCGCAAAATGCACCTGCTTTCCGCGATGGCGGCGTCTATCTGATCACCGGCGGTCTGGGCGGGCTGGGCCGCGTGTTCGCGCGCTCCATTCTGGAGCGGACCCGCGACGCCGTCGTGGTGCTGAGCGGCCGCGCGCCGGCAGGAAGCGCGCAGGACCAAGCCTTGCAGGAGCTGGCCGGGCAGGCCGGCGCGGCTGGCGGGCGGCTGGCGTATCGCCGCGTGGATCTGGCGGATGCCGCGGATGTGGCGGAACTGGTTTCCAGCATCGTTTCGCAGTTCGGCGCCTTGAGCGGGGTGCTCCACAGCGCCGGCATGACTGCTGACGGACTGCTGGCCGGCAAGGATGCCGCCGGTTTCGCCAAGGTGCTGGTGCCCAAAGCGGCGGGCACGGTCAATCTGGATTTGGCCACTCTCGACATCGGGCTGGACTTCTTCGCGCTGTTCTCCTCGCTGGCCGGCGCTTACGGCAATGCGGGGCAGTCCGACTACGCCGCCGCCAACGCCTTCATGGACCGTTACGCCGAGCATCGCGCGCGGCTGGCGAAGGCAGGCCTGCGCGCGGGCCGCAGCCTGTCCATCGCCTGGCCCTTGTGGCAAGAGGGCGGCATGCGTCTGGACGAGGGCCAGGCGGCAAGCCTGGAGCAGGCCTCCGGCATGCGTCCGCTGGAAACGGCGAACGGCGTCGCCGCGCTAGAAGCGGCGTTGGCGTCGGGGGCTGCGCGGGTGGCGGTGGCGCAGGGCGATCTGCCCAAGCTGCGCCGCGCGCTGCTGGAGGCGCGCGCCGAAGCCGAGCCGGCGGCTTCCGTCGCGGAACGGACGGGCGGGGAGGCCTTGCGCGACGGCGCGCGCCGTTGGCTGGCCGGCGAGTTCGCCGCATTGCTGAAGCTGCCCGCAAGGGAGGTGGATGTCCGCGCTCCGCTGGACAAGTATGGGATGGACTCGGTGCTGGCGATGAAATTCACTCAGCAGCTGGAGTGCCACTTCGGTGCCTTGCCCAAGACGCTGTTGTTCGAATACCAGACGCTGGACGCGCTGGCCGGCCATCTGGCGCGCCAATATCCCGGCGCTGTCGCGGCCATAGCGGGGTTGGGCCAGCATGCCGCGCAGCCTGAACCGGCGCGACCGCCGCAAGCCGCGCGCTGGCTGCCGGGCGCGGCCCGCTTCACCGCGCCGCCGGCCGGCGGCCGCGACGAGGTGGCCATCATCGGTTTGGCCGGCCGATATCCGCGCGCGGCGAATCTGGCGGAGTTCTGGACCAATCTGCGCGACGGCGTGGATTGCATAGGCGAAGTGCCGGCCGAGCGCTGGGACCACGCGCGCTTCTTCGACCCGCGCCGCAACCAGCCGGGCAAAACCTACAGCAAGTGGGGCGGCTTCCTCGATGGCGTGGATCGTTTCGATCCGCTGTTCTTCAGCATTTCGCCCAAGGAAGCGGAGCTGATGGACCCGCAGGAGCGCTTGTTCCTGGAAACCGCCTGGGAGGCGATGGAGGATGCCGGCTACGGCAAGACCGGTTTCGCCGGCCGTCGCGTCGGCGTCTATGTCGGCGCCATGTGGGGCCATTACGAGCTATATGGCGTCAACGCGCCGCAGGACGGGGTGCCCAGCTCCTCGTTCGCATCCATCGCCAACCGGGTGTCGTACTTCTTCGATTTCCATGGACCCAGCCTGGCGCTGGACACCATGTGCTCGTCGTCGCTGACCGCCATTCACCTGGCTTGCGACGCCTTGCGCGGCGGCGAGGCCGACGTGGCCATCGCCGGCGGCGTCAATGTCTCCATTCATCCCAACAAATACTTGAATCTGAGTCAGGGAAACTTCTCTTCCAGCGACGGCCGCTGTCGCAGTTTCGGCGCCGGCGGAGACGGCTACGTGCCGGGCGAGGGCGTGGGCGCGGTGGTGCTCAAGCCCTTGTCGCGCGCGCTGGCGGACGGCGACCAGGTGTACGGCATCGTCAAGGCCAGCGCGGTCAACCACGGCGGCAAGACCAATGGCTACACCGTGCCCAATCCCTCGGCGCAGGCTGAAGTGATCCGCGCGGCGCTGGACAAGGCCGGCGTGGACGCCGCCGCCATCGGTTACGTGGAGACGCACGGCACCGGCACCTCGCTGGGCGATCCGATCGAGATCGCCGGCCTGGCGCGCGCGTTCGGCGACGGCCTGGAGGCCCAGTCCTGCCCGATAGGCTCGGTGAAGTCAAATATCGGCCACCTGGAGTCGGCGGCCGGCATCGCCGCGCTGACCAAGGTGCTGTTGCAGATCCGCCATGGCCAGCTGGCGCCGTCGCTGCATGCCGACACCCTGAATCCGCTCATCGATTTCAATGCCTCTCCGTTTCGGGTGCAGACCGCGTCTGCGGATTGGCCGCGGCGGAACGGACAAGCCCGCCGCGCCTGCGTCAGCTCCTTCGGGGCGGGCGGCTCCAACGCCCACCTGGTGATAGAGGAATGCCTGGCCGCGCGGCCGCCGGCGACAGCCGACCAGCCGGAAATCTTCCTGCTCTCCGCGCGCAGCCGAGCCGCGTTGCGGGTCTACGCCGAGCGCATGCTGGCCTTCGCGGCGACGGACGAATCGGCAGCCTGGGCCGATATCGCGTACACCTCGCAGCTAGGGCGCGAGCCGTTGCCTGAGCGGTTGGCGGTCATCGCCGCCAGCCGGGACGAATGGCGGGACAAGCTTGCGCGTTGGCTGCGGGGCGAAGGCGAGGCGGCGCATGAAGGCAATGTCCGCGATGCCGGAAACGGCGCGTCGCTGCTGACGGATGGCGAGGCGGGCGCGGCCTTCCTCGACGTAGCGCTGAGGCAGCGAGACCTGGATCGGTTGGCGAGGTTGTGGATCGCCGGCGCGGACATCGCCTGGGCGCGGCTGCATGCGTCGGGCCGCCGCGTCTCGCTTCCGTTTTATCCATTTGAAAGGGAGCGCTACTGGCTGGCGGCGGCTTTGCCCGCCGACGCGCCGCAGGCAGCGCGGATGCCGGAGCTGGCGTTGCGCCGCTATGGTCCGGTTTGGCGGGATCAGCCGCTGGCCGGCGGAGAGTGGAGCGGCGGGATCCTGTTGCTGGGCGCCGAAGCCGCCCTGGCGGATGCGTTGAAAAATGCCGGGGCGCAGGTCGCTTCAGCGACCGCCGCCAGCGAGTATCGCCGCGCCGAGGCGGGTTGTTATGAGCTGGACATGGCCAGCGACGCCGATTTCGACCGCCTGTTGGACGATCTGGAGCAGGACGGATTGCGGCCGCGCGCGGTGTTGCATTTCAGCGCGAAAGGCGAAATCACCGCGCAGCTGGATGGCGGCGTGCATGCGCTGCATAGCCTGTGCCGGGCGCAATTGCGACGCAAGAACGCCGGCCCGCTGCGCATCCTGGCCGCGGCGCGGGGAGCTTTGCCCGCCCACGCCGCCTTGGCCGGCTATCTGCGCAGCCTGACGCTGGAAGCGCCGCGCATCGCCGGACGCGTGATCGGGGCGGAAGCCGCCGCGACCAGCGACGAGCTGGCCGCCATAGCGCTCGCCGAGCTGGGCGATGCCGACTGGCGCGGAGAGGAAGTGCGTTACGGGGCGCAAGCGCGCCGTCAGGTCCGCGCCATCGAACGCTGCGATGACGCCGATTTCGCGGCTGGCCGCACCAGCGCGTCCATCCGCCAGGGTGGGGCCTATCTGATCACTGGCGGGCTGGGCGGGCTGGGCTATCTGCTGGCCGAGCATCTGGCGCGAGAGTACGGCGCCAAACTGGCGCTCAGCGGCCGCTCAGCGGCGGATGAAAACACCGAAAGCAGGCTGGCGCATCTGCGCGCCTGCGGCGGCGAGGCCGTCTATCTGCAGGCGGACGTGGCTGATCGCGGCCGGGCGGACGCGCTGGTGGCGAAGATTCTGACCCGCTTCGGCAGGCTGGACGGTGTAATCCACAGCGCTGGCGCGCATCGGGATGCCTACGCGGTCAACAAGCCGCGCGAAGACATGGATGCGGTGCTCGCCGCCAAAGTATTGGGAACCGTCCACCTTGATCGGGCGACGCGCGATCTGGACCTGGATTTGTTCGTCTTGTTCTCGTCCATCGCCGGCGTGGCCGGCAATGCCGGACAATGCGACTACGCCTATGCCAACCGCTTCCTCGATGCTTACGCCGAAGCGCGGGCCGCGCGCTCGTCCGGCCGGACCTTGTCGATAGATTGGCCGTTCTGGGCCGATGGCGGCATGCGCATCGCCAGCGCCGATTTAGAGCTGTTGCGCGAGCGGGCCGGCATCCACCCGCTGCCGACTGCCTTGGGCCTGCGCTGCTGGGATGATTTCCTGGCGTCCGGGCTGACGCAGGGCATCGCGCTGTACGGCGAGGCCGAGCGGCTGGACGCCAATCTTGCCGCGCGGCCACGCCCCGCGGCCTCTTCGCTGGCTGTGGCGAGCGCCGGTCTGGGGCAGGAGGCGGTGGAAGCTTACCTGAAGCGCCTGTTGAGCGCAGAAATCCGCTTGCCGGAGGATAGGATAGACTCTGACGAGCGTTTCGACGCCTACGGCCTGGATTCGGTGATGGTGAATCGCCTGAACGCCGAGCTGGAGCGCGGCCTGGGCGTGTTGCCGAAAACCCTGTTCTATGAATGCGCGACGGTGGCGGAACTGGCCGGCTACCTGCGCAGAGAAGCCGCGCCGGCCTTGTCCGCTTTGCTGGCGGCGCCGATGGCGCCCGCTGGCGAAGCCGAGTCCGCCGAAGCGGCGTCGACCGTGGGTTTAGCTGTCGCATCGGCTGTCGCGCCGATGGAAAGCGGCGAAAAAATCGCAATAGTGGGCATCCATGGCCGCTTTCCCGGAGCGGATGATCTGGACACCTTCTGGGCCCACTTGCAGGCCGGGCGCGACCTGATCTCGCCAGTCCCGGCGGCGCGCTGGAACGCCGAGGCCTGGGCCGAGGGCGAGCAGGGCATCTATTGCCGCTGGGGCGGTTTTCTCGACGGCGTCGACCAGTTCGACGCGCCGTTCTTCGGCATCCCGGATGACGACGCCAGGCTGATGGACCCGCAAGAGAGATTATTCCTGCAGTCGGCATGGAGCGCGCTGGAGGATGCCGGCTATACCCGGGACAGTCTGCGCAGGCGTCACCCCAAAGGCCGAGGAGCGGATGTCGGGGTGTTCTGCGGCGTCACCACCAACAGCTACCAGATGCTGGCGCCGGACGAATGGCGCCGCGGAAACATGGCGTCCCCGGCTTCGATGCCGTGGTCCATCGCCAACCGCGTGTCCTATGTTTTCGACTTCAACGGTCCGAGCATGCCGGTGGACACCGCTTGCTCGTCGTCGCTGGTGGCGATGCACCTGGCTTGCGAAAGCCTGCGCCGGGGCGAATGCCAGGCGGCGGTGGCCGGCGGGGTCAACCTTTACCTGCATCCGTCCAAGTATTACTCGCTGTGCGGCCGCGGCATGCTGGCGCGCGGCGCGCATTGCCGCAGTTTCGGCGCCGGCGACGATGGTTTCGTGCCCGGCGAGGGCGTCGGCGCCGTGGTGCTGAAGCCGCTGTCGCGCGCGCTCGCAGACGGCGATCATATTCACGGCGTGATCGCCGCCAGCGGCTACGAGCACAGCGGGCGAGGCAATGGTTACGCCGCGCCCAACCCCGGCGCGCAAGCGGCGCTGATCGGCCGCACGCTAGCCCAGGCCGGCCTGAGTCCGGAGGCCATGGGCTATGTCGAGGGGCACGGCACCGGCACCCAACTGGGCGACAGCCTGGAAGTGGCATCCCTGAGCCAGGCCTTCCGCGCCGGCACCGATAAAAAGCAGTACTGTCCGTTGGGATCGGTGAAATCCAATATCGGCCACGCGGAGTCGGCGGCCGGCATGGGCGGCGTGGCCAAGATCCTGCTGCAGCTGCGCCATCGGCAGATCGCGCCGACGCTGCACGCCCGAGAGGCGAATCCCAACATCGACTTTGCCGCTTCGCCGTTCTATTTGCAGCATGAGCTGGCCGATTGGAAGGCGGTAGACGGCCAGCCGCGCCGGGCGATGATCAACTCCTTCGGCGCCGGCGGCGTCAACGCCTGCCTGATTCTGGAAGAGCACCTGCCGCCGACCGGGCGGAGTTGCGAGGCGTTGAAACTGTTCCCGCTGTCCGCGCGCGACGGGGACCGGTTGCGCGAGCAGGCCGTCAGGCTGGCCGAGCGCGTGGCCGGGGACCAGACCATCGACCTGGACGCGCTGGCCTGGACGCTGCAGACCGGCCGCGAGGCGATGGAGCAACGGTTGGCCATCGCCGCGAACGACCGCGCCAGCCTGCTGGACGCGCTGCGGCTGGCGGCCGCCGGCGAAACCGCTCCAGTCATGGCGGAGGGCAGGGTGGAGCCTCATCAGCGGCGCCGGAAGCTGGCGGACGAAGAGCTGGCTCGTCTGCGCGCGCTGCGCGACGCGGGAGAGACGCTGGAAATCGCCCGCGCCTGGGTGGCCGGCCAGGAGCTGGATTGGCCGCTGCTGCATCAAGGCGAACCGCCCGCGCGGCTGCCGTTGCCGGCTTATCCCTTCGCCCAGTTGCGCTACTGGGTGTCCGATGCCGCGCCTTCGCAGCCCGGAACGCGATCGCAGCCGGCCGCGCCGGCTCCGCGCCTGCATCCGCTGGTGGCGGAGAATGCCTCCACGCTCAAGGAAGTGGCGTTTTCGTCCTGCTTGTCCGGCGACGGTTTCTATGCCCGCGACCACCGCATCAATGGCCAGGGGCTGTTCCCCGGCGCGGGTTTCCTGGAACTGGCCTGCGTGGCCGGCTCCATCGCCGGCGAGCGCCCGGTGGCGGGACTGGAAGATGTGGTGTGGAACCAGCCGCTGCGGCTGGACGCCGGCCGCAGCCAGTTGGTGAAGACCGTCTTGCGCGGCGGAGAAGATGGCGCGGATTGCCTGATCGTGTCCTTTGACGAGGACAACGAGCGGGTGGTGCATGCCGAGGCCCGCTTGGTCTATGGCCGGGCAAGCCATAGCGAGGCGGCGGAGCCCATCCGGCTGGACGATCTGAAGGCCAGGGCCGCTCAGACGAAGTCCGGCGCAGATTGCTACGCCGAGCTGGCGAAGCTGGGCTTCCATTACGGGCCCGGCTTCCAGACCATCCAGGAACTGCACATCGGGGAGGGCTACGCGCTGTCGCGGCTCAAGCTAGCCGACAGCTGCCTGGCCGATTTCGACCAGTATTCGCTGCATCCCAGTTTGGTGGACGGCGCGCTGCAAACGGTGCTGGGCGTCGCGGGGCAGGGCGCAAGCGCCGCGCCGCACCTGCCTTTCGCGCTGGGCGGCGTCCAGTTGCTGGGGCGTTTGCCGCCGGAATGCTACGCATGCGCGTGGCTGTGCGAATCTGCGCATGGCCGTCCCTCCGACCTTAAGCAGTTCGATATTCTGCTGCTCAATCAAAACGGCGAACCGCTGCTCCGGCTGAACAGGCTGTACGCGCGGGCCTTCGCCGGAGGGGCCGGCTCCATGGGGGATGCGCGGCTGCAGCACGCGGACTGAGGAGTGGATTGAGCGATGCAGCGTATGCGGATGGAGGAGTGCGAGGTGGCGCCGGTGGTCGACGTGATCCGCGTCGAGCACCAGTTCATGAAGAACAACAACTATCTCGCGATGGACCCGCTCAGCCGCGACGCGGTGTTGGTGGACCCGGCTTGGCAGGATGAAAAGATAGAGGCCGCGCTGGCTGGCCGCGCCGCCAGGCTGCGAGGCATCCTGCTCACCCATGCGCATTTCGACCACATTCATCTGGCCGAGCAGTTGTCCGAACGGCACGGCTGCCCGGTATGGATGTCTGAGCGGGAGATCGCGGCCTCAGGTTACCGCGCAGCCCGCCTCGCCGCCATAGACGAAACCCCATGGCAGGTGGGCGGGCTGCGCATCCAGCCCATCCTCACCCCGGGCCACACGCCTGGCTGCGCCTGCTATCTGATTGGCGGCCATTTGTTCACCGGCGATGTGCTGTTCATCGAAGGTTGCGGCATCTGTCCCGACGAAGCGGCGGCCCATCAGATGTTCGATAGCCTGGAGCGGCTGAAGGGGACATTGCCCAGGGATACGCGCATCTATCCGGGCCATACCTACCAACTGGAACCCGGCCAGCCGCTGTCCAAGGTGCTGGCCTGCAACATCTATCTCCAGTTTCGCGACCGGGAAAGCTTCGCGGCATACCGGCTGCGCAGCGGGCAGAGCATGCAAAAGCTGCTCGCTTTCCGTTAGATCCGGCGCGCCTGCCCTGCGCGGCCGACCACAGTGACTCGAAAGGAATGACGTGAGTATTGTTGGAATCGAAGCGATGAATGTGTTCTCCGGCACGGTCTGTCTGGACGTGTTCAAGCTGGCGGAGCATAGGGGACTGGACATGAGCCGGTTCGAGAACCTGCTGATGAAGGAAAAGTCGGTGGCGCTGCCGTACGAAGACCCGATCACCTTCGCGGTCAACGCGGCCAAGCCCATCATCGACGCGTTGAGTCCGGAGGAGAAGGACCGGATCGAGATGGTGATCACCTGCACCGAGTCCGCGTTTGACTTCGGCAAATCGATGAGCACCTATTGCCACGACCTGCTGGGGCTGAATCGCAACTGCCGGCTGTTCGAGCTGAAAAACGCCTGCTACTCGGGCGTGGCGGGCCTGCAGAACGCGATCAACTTCGTGCTGTCCCAGGCCTCGCCGGGCGCCAAGGCGCTGGTGCTGGCCACCGACGTGTCGCGCTTCATGGTGGAAGCGGGCGGCGACGCGCTGTCGGCCGACTGGTCGTTCGCCGAGCCCAGCAGCGGCTCGGGCGCGGTGGCCATGCTGGTCAGCGACCGGCCGCATATTTTCCAGATCGATGTCGGCGCCAACGGCTATTACGGCTACGAGGTGATGGACACCTGCCGCCCTTCGCCGGACACCGATGCCGGCGACACCGACCTGTCGCTGCTGTCCTATCTGAATTGCTGCGAAAACGCTTTCCTGGAATACCAGAAGCGCGTGACGGGGGCCGATTTCGCCCAAACCTTTTCCTATCTGGCCTATCACACGCCGTTTGGCGGCATGGTCAAAGGCGCGCACCGCAATATGATGCGCAAGCTGGCCAAGGCCACCCCGGCCGACATCGAGGCCGATTTCCAGCGCCGCGTGATGCCCGGCATGGCGCACTGCCAGCGCGTGGGCAACATCATGGGCGCGACGGCGGCGCTATCGCTGGCCAGCACGATAGACCACGCGGAAATCGATGCGCCGCGCCGCATCGGCGTGTTTTCCTACGGCTCCGGCTGCTGCTCCGAGTTTTTCAGTGGCATCGCCACCCCGGAAGGTCAGCGCCGGCTGCGCGGGATGAGGATAGGCGAGCATCTGGACCGCCGCCGCGCGCTGACCATCGCGGAGTACGACGAATTGCTGGAACGCAATCTGAGGCTGAAATTCGGCACCCGCAACCTGATGGTGGATACCAGCTTCTTGTCCGAAGCGCGCAAGACGATGGGCCGCCCGGTATTGTTCCTGAAAGAAATCAAGGAGTTCCATCGGGAGTACGAATGGATCTCCTGAACCGGAGCTGGGAAACGCTGCAGGTTCGGCTGGAGGATGAGGTCTGCTTCATCCGCATCGACAGGCCGGACGCCGGCAACGCGATAAACGACATGCTGGTAGAGGAAATGTCCGCGGCGCTGGCCGCCTGCGACGAGGCGGCCAAGGTGGTGGTGCTGGAAGGGCAGCCCGAGGTGTTCTGCGCCGGCGCCGACTTCCGCCAGATCGAGCAAAGGCTGGGCGCGGGCGACGCGAGCGGGGGCCAGCATCCGGAACCCTTGTACCGGCTGTGGCAGAGGTTGGCGTGCGGACCTTACGTCACCATCGCCCATGTCAAGGGCAAGGCCAACGCGGGAGGCATCGGTTTCGTCTCCGCCTGCGACATCGTGCTCAGCGACGACAAGGCCACTTTCGGCCTGTCCGAGCTGCTATTCGGCCTGATGCCGGCCTGCGTGCTGCCTTTCCTGATCCGGAGAGTGGGTTTCTCCAAGGCCAATTACATGACCTTGACCACCCAGCCGGTCTCCGCGGCCTTGGCGAGAGAGTGGGGGCTGGTGGACGCCTGCGACGAAAACAGCGACAAGCTGCTGCGCGCCCAGTTGCTGCGGCTGCGCCGCATGGGCAAGACCGGCATCGCGCGCTACAAGCGCTATGCCGCGGAGCTGGACGATTCGCTGCAGCGGTCTATGGCGCCGGCGCTGGCCGCCAACGTCGAAGTGTTTTCCGACGCGGACAACCTGGAAAAGATCGCCCGCTTCGTCAGGACCGGCCGCTTCCCGTGGGAAGGCCAGCCATGAGCGGGCCTGTCGTCGCGGTGGAGAACGCCTTGCCCGGCGTGGCGTTGATCCGGATGCAGGACCGCGCCAACAAGAACACCTTCACCTTCGAAATGATAGACCGGCTGACCGAAGCCTTTGCCGAAGCCGGCGCGCGGCAGGATGTCCGCGCCGTGGTGCTGACCGGCTACGACAGCTATTTTTCCAGCGGCGGCACCCAGGAAGGGCTGCGCGACCTGTTCGAGGGCCGCTACCGCTTCACCGACAAGGACCTGTACAGTGTGGCGCTGAATTGCCCGCTGCCGGTGGTGGCGGCGATGCAGGGCCACGGCATCGGCGGCGGTTTCGTGCTAGGGCTGTTCGCCGATTTGGCGGTGCTGGCGCGGGAAAGCGTCTACACCGCCAATTTCATGAAATACGGCTTCACGCCGGGCATGGGCGCGACGCTGGTGCTGCCGGAGAAACTGGGACCGGCGCTGGCCCAGGAAATGATGCTGGGAGCCGGCAACTACCGCGGCGAAGAGCTGCAGCGGCGAGGCGCGCCGTTTCCCGTGCTGCCGCGCGAGCAGGTGCTGCCGCATGCGCTGGAGCTGGCCGCATCGCTGGCGGAGAAGCCCAGGCAGTCGCTGGTGGCGCTGAAACGGCACCTGAGCGCCTCTTTGCGCGCGAGGCTGCCGGCGTTCATCGAGCAGGAACTTGAGTTGCACGAACAGACCTTTCACCAACCCGAGGTCCGGGAACGGATCGAGGCCTTGTTCGGGCGTTGACACGCAATCGCTTAATCTAGAGGAGCAAACGAATGAATCAGGAAGGCGTGCTGGAAATCATCGCCCGTCACGCGCGGGAAATCGTGCCGGACCTGCAAGGCCACGCGTTCAGCGAGTCCGACTCGCTGCGCGCGCTGGGCGCCAATTCGGTGGACCGCGCCGACATCATCATGATGACGCTGGAGTCGCTGTCGCTCAACGCCCCGCTGATCGAAATGGCCAAGGCGGAAAACATCGGCGAACTGGCCCGCATCATCCATGCGAAGCTTTGAGCGACGGGATCTGTTCGTCAGCGGCTTGGGCGTGGTTTCGGCCATCGGCCAGGGCAGGAAGGACTTCCTTCAGGGCTTGATGGAGGGCCGTCAGCGTTTCGCGGCCATGCAGCGGCCTGGCCGGCAACGCCCGGAGGCCGATCCAGCCCTGTCGCCGTTCATCGGCGCGGAAATCGGCGAGCTCAGCCTGCCGGATCGAGTCTCCCCATCGCTGCAGCGCGCCGCATCCTGGTCGGGCAAGGCGGCGCTGGCGGCGCTGGGCGAAGCCTGGCTGGATGCTTGCCTGGATGAGGTCCCGCCGCACCGGATCGGCCTGGTGGTGGGGGGCTCCAACCTCCAGCAGCGCGAGTTGATGCTGTCGCGGGAAGCCTATCGGGGCCGCGAATCCTTTTTACGGCCGGCCTATGCGTTGTCCTTCATGGATAGCGACATCTGCGGATTGTGCACCGAGGCCTTCGGCATACGGGGCATGGCGTATACGGCGGGCGGCGCGTCGGCCAGCGGACAGTTGGCGGTGCTGCAGGCATGCGAGGCGGTTGAAAGCGGCCGGGTGGATGTCTGCATCGCGCTGGGCGCGCTGATGGATCTGTCCTATTGGGAGTGCCAGAGCTTCCGCTCGCTGGGCGCGATGGGGTCGGATCGTTACGCGGACGCGCCCCAGCTCGCTTGCCGGCCATTCGACGAGGGGCGCGACGGCTTCATCTACGGCGAAGCCTGCGGCGCGGTGGTGGTGGAGCGCGCGGGGCGCAAGAGCATCAACCCCTATGCCAGGCTGTCCGGCCGGGGCATCGCGATGGATGGCAACCGCAATCCGAATCCTTCACTCGAGGGCGAGGTGGAGGCGATACGGCAGGCGCTCGAAACCGCTGGCTTGCGCGCAGCGGACATCGATTACATCAATCCCCACGGCACAGGTTCCGCACTGGGCGACGCCACTGAGCTGCAAGCGCTGCGCGCCAGCGGACTGGACCACGTTCGCCTGAACGCCACCAAGGCTCTGGTCGGCCATGGGCTGAGCGCCGCCGGCGCGGTGGAGTTGATCGCGGGCCTGCTGCAAATGCGGGAAGGGCGCTTGCACCCCACCCGCAACCTGGATAGTCCGATGGCTCCGGATTTGGGCTGGACCGGCTCGGAGGCGGCGCGGCACGAAATGCGGCATGCCTTGAATCTGAGCATGGGCTTCGGCGGCATCAACACAGCGGTCTGTTTTAGCCGCGTCTGATCTGTAAAACAATGATTCAGTGGAGGTGAAATAGGATGAAAGTGTTCATGTTTCCCGGCCAGGGCTCTCAGTACAAGGGCATGGGCGGCGATTTGTTCGACGGTTTCAAGGACCTGGCGGACAAGGCCGATGGCATTTTGGGTTATTCGCTGCGCGAACTGTGCATCGACGACCCGCGCGGCGAGCTGAATCAGACCCGCTTCACCCAGCCGGCGCTGTACGTGGTCAATGCGCTGAGCTATTTCCGCAAGCTGGAAGAGGGAAGCGGCAAGCCGGACTTTCTGGCCGGCCACAGCCTGGGCGAATTCAACGCACTGATGGCGGCAGGGTGCTACGACTTCGAAACCGGGCTCAAACTGGTGCAGAAGCGCGGCGAGCTGATGGGCGAAGTGAGCAACGGCGCGATGGCCGCCATCGTCAACGCAGGCAAGGAGGAGATTGAAAGCGCGCTGGCCGAGAACGGGCTCTCCAACGTATTCATCGCCAACTACAATACCCCCTCGCAAATCGTCATCTCCGGCCAGGCTGACGAGATCGCCCGGGCCGAGCAGTTGTTCCAACGCGGCAAGATGCGTTATTACCCGCTCAATACCAGCGGCGCCTTCCATACCCGCTTCATGCTGCCGGCGAAGGAGGCGTTCTCTAAATTCTTGAAGCAGTTCAAGTTCGCCAAGCCGCAGATTCCGGTGATCGCCAATTACTCGGCTCGTCCCTACGAGGACAAGAAGATCGCCGACACGCTGTCGCGGCAGATCGCCAGCACGGTGCGTTGGTCCGAAAGCATCCAGTACCTGCTGGAAACGGCCGCGGAGCGCGGCCAAGACGCGGCATTCGAGGAAATGGGCGCCGGCGACGTGCTGACCCGGTTGGTTTACGGCATCAAACAGCAGATGCCGGCTTCCACCGGCCAGGCTGCGGAGAAGCCAGCCGAGGAGGCGGCTCAAGCGGAGCAGTCCGCCTCCGGGCAGGCCACGGAGAGCGCAGCCGACAAAGTCGCCGCCTGGAATCGTGGACATCCGATCGGCAGCAAGGTGAAAACCTCGATGGAAGGCTATCCGGAACTGGAGACTCGCACCGAAGCCATGGTGTTGTTCGGTCACCGCGCGGCAGTTTATATGAAGGGTTACAACGGCTATTTCGATCTCGACGAAGTGTCGCCGGCGTGATCCGGCGTTGGCGCGGATAGAGAAGCCGCGGTGAGGTTCACCGCGGCTTCTCATGCGTTGAAACCAGCGGGTCAGACCATGGTTTCGCGCAAACGAGCCAAGTTGTTCAGGTCGCGTCCGTAAGGGGTCAGGATGGCATGCGCGCTGGAGCCGCCATCTTTTCGCAGCAGATATTTAGCGAATGTGGCCATGGTGCCGGACGGACCGACATCGATATAGCGACAGCCGCCATCGCGTTCCAACCGCGCGATGGTTTCGCGCAAGCGGATGGGGTTGCGCACTGCGCGCCAGAAAAAGTCGGCCGGCAGACGCCGCAACGGGTCGGCTTGCTCACAACAGATCAGCGGCAGCGCGCCTCCTTTGAAAGATAGATGCGAGGTGCGCCGCAGAAAATCGTCCCGCGCGTCGTCTATCCAGCGCGAATGGTAGGCGTGGCGCACTGGAAGCCGTTGATGAGCGATGTCCAGGCTGCGCAGCCTGGCTTCGATTTCCGTCAATTGCGCCGCGGGAGCCGATAAGGCGAAGTGGCCGTCGAAATTATCGGCCGCCAGCTCCCATTGCAGTCCATCCAGGCGACCGACCGTTTTGTCCATCGGAGCAAGGACTGCCAGCATGCCGCCGGGCATGGCGCTATCGTGGAAAGCGCCTGCCTGGCTGATTACCGCATCCAGCGCATCCTCAACAGAAACAAAGCCGGCAACCGCGGCGGCGGCGAACGACCCCATGCTGGCCCCAAGCGTCAGGTCCGGATGCAGCCCCTCGCTTTGCAGGCACTGAGCCAGCGCGTACTCCAGCATGAAGATCGCTGGATGGGTATGCGGAATATGGTCGAACGTCTCGTTCTTGCCGCGAGAGTAGATCGCTTCCAACGCCGATGCGCCGGTTCGCTCCCTGACTTGGCAGTCCAGCGTTTCCATCCAACTGCGGAATTCCGGGTTTGAGCCAAACAACTCCAGGCCCATCTGAAAATATTGCGATCCCTGTCCCGAAAACATGAATATCGTGATCATCGACGCCCACCCAAATCAAGCCGGTTCGCGAACAGCGTCCATCGGAGGCAGGTGGCCAGACTCAATCACCGGTTCGCCCAATGCCCGGAAATAGGCGCGCCAGAACTCGACCGCGCGCAATGCGGCCTGTTGGCCGCTTACGCATTCGATTTCAAACAAGTCATCTGTTTGCAGGGCATCTCGCGCCGGCCAACTACGCAGCGGTTCATCTGCCGCCAGCTGAATGTGGCGGAGCAGGGCGATCTTATCCAGATCCGACGAGGCGGGGACGTAATCGATCAGCAAGGTGCATTCCCGGGCAGGGCTGGCGCCGTAAATGCGGTAACGAACCGAAGTGGTGGGCGTATGCATGGCTCGTCCTTTCGAAGTGCTGGAGAAACAATTATTCAAAACGGCATGGCCGCGCTGAGCACTCGCGCTTGCGGCAGACTCTAGCAAATTCGTTTCCGCTTGCAGGCGGACAGATGAATGAATGCATGGCAAAGCGAAGCCGCAACGTTTCGCGTCGTTGCGCGGCGCTTCGCTGGAACCGTCCTATCTGTTTCAGGTCCGAGTTAGATTCGAGACAGGATCCAATCGTCTCTTAACTTGCGGCGAAGTATTTTGAGTAGCAGAACGCAATGTTTCACGTTCAAATTGGCGGGTAAGGCTATGAAGAAAATTTGCATCATCGGAGCATCTGGCAAGCTCGGGCAATACATGGTCCAGCATGCGCTGGACCGCGGATACGAGGTCGTCGCAGTCTGCCGCGCGGCAAGCGTCGGGAAGCTGGAGCGTTTCAAGGATCGAATTGCGATTCTTCCTGGCGCGACGGATGATCGGCGCGTAGTGGAACAGGCTGTGGCAGGGTGCGATGGAGTCCTGACCGTACTGGTGCCATGGGGCATGCAAAAATACTCCACGGGAACCGCTCAGGCTGTTCTTGATTTCGCACCGCCACGCGCACGGCTGGTTTTTTCATGCGGCTGGCACATCACGCGTGATGGGCGCGACGTCTATCCCTTGTCCATCAGAGCTGCGGTCCTCATCGGCGGCTGGCTGATGAGAGTGCTTCGCATCGGCGAAATCAATGACCAAGTTGAAGCGTTCCGGCGCATATTTTCCAGTAATACGCGTTGGACCGTGGTTCGAGGAAGCAATCTAGAAGAGGGCGCAAGCCAGGGCTTGCCGGTTTGGAGCCAGCACGTGGGCGACGCCATTCTGGCCAGCAACATCACGCGTCGAGTTGACTTCGCGATGTTCATGGTGGAAGCGCTGAGCAATGATGAGCTAATCCAGCAAGCGCCGGCTATTGTGGGCTGCCAGACGCCGTCCGCTCTGACAGCTGCGTCGGCAACTTAGTCAAAACAGCCGGTAACCCGCCATGCCAGCCCCGTACAGTCTGTTCGTGGATACGAATTTTGCCATCGGACTCGACGACATCCTGCCTCTCATTGATTCGCATAATCTATATTATGTCAAATCTTGTATGGAGCGGATTTTCAAGCAAACAGCAAAAATGCTGGTGACACGATTCATGTCGCTCCTACGCAACACTCAGCAGAAACTGACACAGGTCTCTTACCTCGCGTCGGTTTCTGCATCATGACTAGGCCGTTTGCTAACTTCCATTGCCGCCCGGATGACCTCTACCGGGCGCTTTGTTTTGGTGACATTGAGGAAATGGCCGCCGAACTCGGCGTCAGCGCGCAACAACTGGCCTACTGGCGTCGTGGCCGTGAACCCGTGCCGAAGGCGGTCTTTCTGTGGCTGAACCATCGCTCTGATACGACCCTGGGCAAGCAGTTTGGTCCGTTCTGGGGTTTCCGCCTCAGCCGTTACGGCGAAGCCCTGGAGTGTCCGGCAACCGGCGTTCGCATCCCCTACGACGAAATCGCCATGTTGCCGGAGTATCGGCGCTTGAGTCGGCTGGTGAAGCAGCAAGCCGAGCTGATTGAACGCCTGATGACCGAGCGCGACTTCTACCAGTCGAACTGTCACCAACAGGCCCGCGCCGGCTGGCTGATCAATCAGATATTTCCGACTGATGGGGATTGATATCTTAGAATGACGAAGTCATTCCAAGATGCTTGCCACACTACTCCGCAACCCCACAGGAGGCTGACTAATGTTAGATGCTGACCAAGATGCAATCGATAACCCTGAAGATGGTGTAGGTGAGGCGGCAGATGATCCAGCTATTGCCAAGCAAATAAAAATAGAAAGAGAAAAAAAGGAGTTGCTCAACAATGTGGCAGGTTGCAATTACAGTCATCAAATAACTAGAGTTGCCGGAATATTGAATTTGTACCCAGATGCACGAAATAGTGACATTACTTTGACGATTAAATATTGGGAAACCTTTCAGCCGGAGATATATAATCCAGCTGGGATTTTGCCGCAGGACCTATTCAAGCTCGAACGGTTGCATTATATCGTGCGCGCGCGAGCAAAAATACAAAACGAGTATGGATTATTTCCAGCAAGTCAAGCAGTCTCAAGGTTTCGGAAGAAAAATGAAGAGGCGATGCTTGATGCGGTAATTTCAAATCCCGCTCCTAAAAACGTAATAAGCATTTTTTCAGACGAGACTGGAAAAACGCATGACTTTGTAATTGTTGCATCTGTTTGGGTTCTGGGTGGTAGAGCAACTTTTAAGATTGCAGATGCCATAAAAAAATGGAAAGAAAACTCCCTTTGGGCGAAGAGAGAAATTCATTTTGCCAAATTTGGCAATAGGGATATGGAGCCATTGCTAGAGTATTTGAATGTAATCGCCAGCAACAGTGAATTTTTAAGTTTTAAAGTAATCGCTGTTCAGCGAGCTCGAACCAGAAGAAGCATCGAAGACGTTGTGGCGAAGCTGCATGAGTATATGCTTGTAAAGGGAGCTGAGCATGAGGTGGCACAAAACAGAATAACCCTGCCCAGGGAAGTTGATGTGACGCTTGATGAAGAACAATCGCTGGATGCTATTGCATTGGAAGAGATAAAAAATAATGCAAATCAAAGCATTCGGCACAGATATGGCGATCAATTAACTATTGCTGAAGTTAGAACGATTCCTTCGCAAAAAAGTCCATTAATTCAACTTGCGGATGTCGTGGCTGGAGCCGTTCATAGGAAATTAAATTTCCCGGAGGAGCGTGGCCATAAGGATGAAATGGCAGCTGCCATTATAAATACGCTAAACATTGCCTTGGAAACTGAAGATGTTCCTGGCTTGGATGTGTCGGCGCTATTTAAAATCTAATCCCTCGCCGGGAGCATCCATCCGGGGATGATTGGCTTTGCCATCACCCCGGACGGCTGTCCGGAGGGTATTTCAGCTGGTGGGGGCATCAATGACCGGCCGCCGCAAAGAATGCGGTCTCCCGAGCCGGTCATTGACACCCTGAAGCGTGACTGGCGCGCCCGATGGCGCGATTAAGCGATTGCATCTGTTTCCGGGTTTGTCCGCTGAGCCAGGACGGTATCTCTATGCATGAATATTTTCCGTGGATCATATAGCGCGCATGGCCAACTATCGAACGCGGCGACGGAGTCGTGAACGTACTCTTCAAAGAACTCGCTGATGTAGCTGGGCAATGGCTTGGGATCGATCCAAGCGCTATAAATTAGCTCCTCGTAGTCGTTTCTTGGCCGACCTACTGTTTCACTGCCCACACGCTCATAAGGGTCCTTAATGAACGGAATACGATTTACAAGGCGCTTGTGCTCTGTGACTAACTCTTTGCCCTGCCCTGTCGCATCCTTCATCTTACGACTAGCCCACATTTTTTCATTCTTCTCGACCTTGATGCGTTCCGCAGGGGCTGATAAGCATGCGGAACAGTCAGCCTCTTTTGCCAAGCCAGTAAACAATCTAGTCTTATCGCCACTCCGTTCTACATCCGCGTGCCACCTGAAGAATACAGGTCGATGCCCTTGCACTGCTTCGACTAGGTTATTGGCAGGAGCCTTAACATAGTCCATGTAAGCTTTATATTTTTCGACTAATATATTTTTGTCCTGAGGGCGAAATTCTGGCGATAAGTCTGCGTCCATTTCGGGAATGGATTTCAAGCCGACGCCAGCTTTCAATGCCTCTAAGTACATTTCGCGCAGAGGTATTTTGGTGTATTCCAGACTGCGGCCTTGTTCGTTCGGGTAATAGCCGCCGCCTACATCGGAATGCACGCCGGGATAGACAACTTCTTCACTATTGTCGGGATAGTTGTTTTTGTATTCGATGGAATCCAACGGGAAGGCTTTACGGACTTCATGCGCGGCAACGAGATGGACGCAGCGCTTTACAGCGGACGGCACGCGCAAGTCTTTGGCCCAGTCCGCGTGCAACTGCGGCCCACCCACCGAAGCCACAGTATCAAACAGGCCGAGGAAGCCGATTTCCAAGGGAACAGTCATGCCGTAGTAGTCGAGTTTGTAAACCAGTCGGCCATTCGAATCTGTTCCGGATTTCTCATTGAGCAGCTTGTTTACGAATGCTCGGGCAAGTGTTGCCCCACGCGAGAAACCTATTACATCCACCCGGAGCATTTTGATATGCGATATTGCTGTTGTGTAGTTCTTGCCAAGCGTTTTTTCAATATAGAGGATGGCATCTTTTAAGCGCATCTCTCCGCCTGAGCCAAAGCCAGCACCCATGTTGCCGCCTTTGTCCACACCTACTTCTGGATTGTCCTTAGGGGCGTATTCAGTTCCTACGCCAGTGATATATCGAGGATAGAACTCTGTTCCCCGGTCCCTGTAGGCGGACAAGAATAGCCGCGCAACGTTGGATTTGTTGTCGGGCGAGTTATTTAAATTATTCATTGTTCCATCAAAAAAAATGGTAAATTTCGGATAAAATTTACACTCTACTTTTCCGATGGTGGGTGCTTCGCGCTTGAGTCTTGCTATTCGTGCCGAAGCATGGGCTTCATCTAGTTCCTTGTCCTCAATATATCCCCCAGCCTGCCTGAGTCCCATTTACCTATCCTCGCAATCATAGCTCTTAGAGTATTTGAGCTCTACATCCTCGAGCCCTTTGATTACTAGACACATCACGTCCTCGCTGTTCTTGTAGTCATTGGGAATGATGCGAGGTAAGCGCTTAGGAAGATTAACGGTTACTTCTTTCGTGACTGCGGGAGTTAGGACTTTACCCTCGATATAGTTACCATCCTTCCCCATTACGAGCGGCTCAGTAATTCGACTCCATCTCAGCTCAACCTTCACTGGCTTTTTTAAATCTACTATATTGAAACAGCACGAAGAGCCAGCCGTTCCAGGTTTTCCGCCTTTGGCGGCATCTGCTAAGCCTCCGCCATTATGGCCATCATCTAAACGAAAAAAAACACCCCGCTCGACATAGTTTAGGGCAGCGTTATCTAGGTTGATTCCCTTTTTCAAGTAGGGATCATTGGATTCCGCTGCATTGGTGGCGGCGCAGGAGGTCAAGACAAAGGCCAGCAATATGCTGGCCAGGGGGGAGGAGATTTGTTTCATTGTCTTATAGTTGCGGCAGTTATAAGCAAGCTAGCACCATACCACAATGCCGCATTCGTGCACCTGTCCTTTTGTGAATGATAAACGGATGGTCCGGCTGGGCCGCTACCGCACATTCTTGATCAAGTACACGAGCAGCACCGGCACGCCGACGGCGGCAATCACGAAGCAGGCAATCCACAAATAGAATTCCATCCTTATCCCCTCCCCTTTATGAATGGCTGTCCTGGCGCTTCTCTACCGGCGAATCCTGGCGATGTCGATCAAACATGTTCGGCTTGTGCGAGCTGTCGCCCAGCATCTGAATGCCGCTGCCCTGCTCTTTTTGCGCTGGCGTGGGCTCGATCTTGGCCACGGGCGCGGGGGCTTCCCTATTCACCTCTGTATAAGGATTGAAGCGCGGGGCGTTCATTTCTTCCCGGCATTGCGCTTCCGTCATCTGAATCCGCGTTCCCTGTTGGGTGTAGGCATGGCAGGTGTGACGATTGGCGATGAAGGCGACGGCTTGCGGCATCTGCCTGACCTGGCGCATCTGGTCATACGCCGGCGCGGTTTCGGGGCGACCTGCTAGGCGTGGGTTTTCCGCTTCAAACAGGCTGGCGGCGGTCACGGCCGGTTGTGGCGCAGCGGCGGGCTGTGGCAGTGCTGGCGCGGCATCGGGCGAGGCCTGGGCGTTGGCGGGAGCCGGCTTGCCGGCGTCCGGGTCCATCTTGTCGCTGATGGAGCGAAACGACAGCCAGCCGAGGGCAAGCACGGTCACCAGGGCAGCGCCCAGCAGCCAGACATAGCCGGGAATGCTCTTGCTTTGCTTCAGGTGCAGCGAGGCCGACTTGTATTGCTCGAACGCTTTCTTGGGCAGCTTGTAGCGTCGGCGGGCGGCAACGTCGCGCGAGGCCTTGGACTTGGGGTCGCCGCATTCCGACCATTCGTAGAGCTGGCGGCCGAGCGCCATATTGCGGATGTGCAGATGGCGCCCGATCAGCGATTTGATATTGGAGTCGATCAGGTGCGGCCCCTGGGTGATCAACCAGAAATCGACGCCGGTATGGCGGTGCGTTTCGAACGCGGCGACGATGTCCGGCACCTTGGACGCGGCCGAGCGCGGCCGGTAGACGTTCTGCGCTTCGTCGATGACGATGATGGCGTTCGGCGGGAAGGTGAACACCGGGCGCGTGAGCGTCGGGTCTTCCGGCAGCGCAACCTGTTCCGTCCATTCGGCAATCGGCGGCGTCGGCTGGTGGGTGATCTTCAGCTCGGGAATGCCCATCACGAACAGCGGCCGGTTGCCGACCTCTTCCATTAATAAGGAGACGGCCAGCGCGGTCTTGCCCGCCCCGGGCTCTCCGGTAATCAGCGTCAGCATGGATCAACTCCGTTTGAATTCGATGCGTTTGAAGACGTTCATGGACAGGCGGAAGGCGAACGCGCCAATGACGATGCCCAGCGCTTCGCCCAGGCCGGCGAGGCCGAGCAGATTGGCGGCGATGGACGGAATGCCGCTGAGATTGGCTTGTATCGCCTGATTGAGCTGATCGACGATCAGTTGAATGCCGGTGTAGGTGACGACGGACAGCCCCAGGCTGACCAGGATCTGGCCGATGATGGGCTTGACCATGCCGACCAGGAACGAACTCATGGTGGCCATTAGCTACCCTCCCCCTTTCTGGCACCGAAGATGATGAAGTACGCGACGATGACGGCGGCCAGGAGGATCAGCGCGCGAATGGCGGTGGCGAACTTGCAGAACCATTCGAACGAGTACGAGAAGTGCTGGCCGTTCGACAGCGTGAATTCGTAGTTCGGCGGACAGGTCGCCGGCATGGAGAAGGCTTTCGGGGAGAACGAGACTTCCCGCTTTTCCTCTGGGATCGGCACGGTAGGCGGGTCGCCCCACTTGCTGCAGCCGATGGAGTCGGGGTACTTGTCGCAGTCGGTTTGCTGAGGCTCTGACGGTGGCGGCTTGTTGGTGGTGCTGGTCGAGGTGGACGTTGAGCAGCTGCCGGCCCCGGTGCAGCTGTTGACCGTGGTGGTCGAGGTGGTGCTTTGCTCGAAGCCGATGGGCTTGCCCATCAGACCGCCCCCGGTGGGCTTGTAGGTGGTTTGCGTCTGCGTTTGCGTGGTGACGGTGGAGCCGTCGGGGCGGGTTTCGGTGCTGGAGCCGATTACGGTCTTGGGGCCGGTCACCGGATCGCCGCTGACGCTGGATTCGCCGGCATCGTCCATTTCCAAGATCGTGCCATCCTTGGCCACCGCTTCAATCAGCGGCTTGTACAGCTTCAGAATGACGTCATCGGCCATCGCATCGACATCGGCGTCGTTCACCTTGCTTCGCGGCACCGGCGTGCGGAGGGGAATGCTGGGGTCAGTCTGTTTGAAGTGGAGATCGGCCACGACGCCGCCGCATATCGAAACCACCACCGCGTCGGGTTTGGTCTCGTATGAGGGGAAGTAGTATTGTCGGTTGCAGCTGTTTTTATGATCGTCGTAAAACCGATCCAGGCAGGTGGAGAGCGATTTCGCCTTCGGGTAATCCCAGCAGGCCACCGGATAGTCGGGGTTGTAGCCCTGGTACGGGTCGCGCCCGCTGCCCGTGCCGGTGGAGCCGGCATTGGTGGGCCGGGTCCATTCCTGGGCGTCGCCCATCCATTCCCAGCCCTTCTCGATGGCGTAATCAATGGCGATGCTGGCCGCCGCGCCGCCGATCATGCCGCCGAGCCCGCCGCGCATGTTCTTGCGCAACGCCGGGCCGATGCGTTCGGACAGCGATTTCGCCGGGATTTTGTAGTGATCGAACATCCGGCCCTGAATCATATTGGATTCCATGCCGTAAGCGATCTGCGTCGTGACGCCGAGGGATTTTCGGTCGTCCAGATAGACTTTCATGATGGTGCCGGACAGGCGTTCTTTATCCGCCGCGGTGGTGGCCTTGCGGGTGATCTGGTCGCCGTAGCGGTAATAGGTGCCGACCTGATAGCCGCCGGCCTGCGCCGGGGGAACGAGAAGGCCGAGCAGCACGGCCAGGAACAGGATGGGCGGGGTGGTCATTTGAGGATCACCCAGCCCGCCAGGATTACGGACAGAAAGCCCGCCAGGAAGTAGACGCTCATGTTTGCAAAGTCCTGCGCAAGACAACGATGCCCCAGGCGATGAAGGCCGGCAGCAGCACCAACCAGCCCAGCGCCACGCCGTCGCGAACCTGTTCGGCCGGGTTGCATTCCGGCAGCTGGGGCGAGATGGAAATGCTGGAGGTTAAAACGGCCCGTTGCGGGCCGTTTTGGTAGGTGTTCAGCTGCCAGCCGGCCCCGGTTTTTTCAAAGGCGCTATAACCGGTATCCGAGAGGCGCGGCGCGGTGGCGCTGTAGTAGGCGTCTGCCGCGTCAGCCAGATTCGAATAGCAGGCCGTGCCGACGCTGTAGCCCATGTCACAGCGCCTTGCGCAGCCACTTGAAGCCGAAGATGCCGACGATCACCGCCAGCACCAAGCCGCCCAGGATGGCGGCGTCCTTGCCGGCGCTGGTGATGGAGGCTTTGACCTCTTCCGGCACTTCCGCCAGCGCGGAGGCGGCGACGGTGGTCATAGCGGCGGCCAAGGCGGCGCGGGAGCCGTAGCGGCGAGCGATTTCACGGAATTTCATGTTGTTCTCCTTACGATTACGCGCTGAGCGCGGGATGTGCTACGAGGTAGCACGGTGCACATCGAATTGGCGTGGCCAATCGAATTCAGTTAGTGAATCCAGGGTGAATCCGATGGCGGAGAGGAGCCATCAAAGTCAGCGCTGGAGTCCTGTTCATCTAGCAGTCCGTCCCGGAATGCGGTCCGGCTGGCTATCCGGATTTCGGATCGCGTACAGTTATTGACACGAGTCCAAGGGCGGCTTGCGCCGCCATATGCCTCTCGCTGCGCTCGCGTCACATGGCCGTCGGCTGCGCCTGTCTGTGTCGTCAACGTCCATGTGTGTACGCGCGAAATCGTGATGTCGGTCATCGGAACATCCAAAGCGGGATGCTGGCCGAGGCTGAGCTCGACGCCGCGCACGATGGCGGATTCCTCGCCATAGCGATTCGTGACGGCTTCACGGTATGGCCGGCACCGCAGGTCTTTGCGGGAGATTTGCGCCCCGCCCTGGAGCCGGACGTATTCCGCCCAGTCGCTGGCATCGGCGGCATGCGCCAAGGGCGCCAGTTCGGCGCGCACTTCGTCGGGGTCCAGCCGGCGCAGCTCTCGCCAGACCGTGACCGGCACGCAGCCGATTTGCTGGAACTGGCGAATGCCCCACCCTGCCCAGGCTTCGACCCGGAGCGCGGTTTCGCAGAAGCGGGCCGGATTGGATGGGCTCGACTCGCCGTCAAAGTCCGGCAGGTCCTGGCCGGAAGCGGCGCGGCCGTCCACGTTCTTGGATATGTATTTGGCGACATAGCCGCAGGCGGAGCCGCGCACCATGTCGATGCGCTTGAAGGTGCAGCGGCGACGCCATGCGCCCTTCTCCAGCGGATCTATTTGCAAGGCGTAGTGGCGCAGGATGCGGCGGATTTCCTTGCGTTCGGCTTCATCGAAGAACAGCACCATGTGCCAATGCGGCGTGCCGTCGTGATGCGGTTCGGCCACGCGGAAGCCGTACACGCGGATGTCCTTGCGGTGGAGCTTGGCGCGGGCGCGGGACCAGACCCGTTGCAGATGGGCTTGCGCCTCGCGCGGGCCAACCTTGGGGTCATAGTTGGGGTTCGGCGCGCCAGACTTGGAAAGCCGCGCATGGTAAGCTCCTGGGCAAGTCAGCGTGTAGAAGTCGCAGGCGTGGCCCTGCTCTTTCGCGTAGGTCTCGAAGCCGCGCAGACGGACCATCAGTTCGGCGCGGCGGATGATGGGGTTCGACGGCGACACCGCCGCCAGATCGGCAAGACTGAATTCTTGTCCCAGCTCGTTGACGACAAGAAGCGTGGACAGCAATTCATTGTTGCGGCGCTTGCGGGCGCGCTTGCGCTTTACGGCGTCGTCTGAGGCGTATAGCCCGGCGCGATTATGCACACGTCCGGCAAGTCGGGCTCCTCGCTCCGCAAGACGAGCGTGAGCCGTCCTAATCTGGCGACGCCAGAATGATGGGTCAGCGGCGCGACTCCATACGCTTTCTTCTGTGTGCGGCTGTCGTGTCCAGTCCGGTAGGTGAAGATGGTAGAGTCCGGCCAGCGCTTCGACATCAGCAAGAGAAGCGCCACACCGCCGCAACCAAGTCGCACGCCGAGCAAGTGCCTTCGCCTTTTCATGGATGGAGTCCTCGTCCAGGAGCAGACGGCGAGGCATGCCGATTTCCCGGATCGCCTCTGTCGTCAGGTTCAGCCACGCGTTAGCCTCGGGGCTGCGCAGCCAGGATGCCGGCGTCGCGGGTTGCGCCAGCCGGGCAAGCCATTCATCGCTGATGGTATCCGTCAGCGCCGACGGCAAGCCCTTCAGGTGCGGCTTGAGGTAGGCGCGGTTCGGGATCAAAAGCGAATGGATGTTCACGGTTACAACTCCACGAATTCCATGGGGGTCAGGAAGGTCAGGCCCTTGGGTGTGCGATAGATGGCCAGCTGTTCGGGCGTGTACTCGTTGAAGAACTGCGCGCCCAGCTTGTCGAGCTCGACCTTTTCGGAAGCCGTCAGCTGATTGAAATGGACGCGGTTCCAGTCCCAAAAACGGGGGCTATGCGGCATCAGCTCGGGCAGATTGGGCGCGAAGTTCATGGTTAGGCCGCCTTGTCCTTACCCGGGGCCGGAACGCGCTGGGTGACAGCTTGGCCGATGAGCTTGGTGCACTCCTCCACTGCGACCAGCTGGGCGTCCACGGCCAGAGAGTCGTAACGGTCCGAATAGATCGATGTCGGGGACAGCATGTAGAAGCCCGGCTGGTAGGGCTTTTGATCATCCGGCAGGCGCAGCTTTACTTCCGTCGGGTAGCGCTTGAGGCTGCTGGTATCGGGATCGAACAGATGGGCGTAAACGACCTGGTTGCGGATTTTCCAAGGCTGGCCGTTATCGCGGGTTCCGGTGCGCTCTTGCACGTCGGCGCGCTCTACTTCGATGACGATCATGTCGGGACTCCCCTGCTAGAATTGGTAACGAAAATCACGAATCATGACCAGCTGGTCATGGCAAAAATAGGCTAGCATGACCAACTGGTAATGCTCAACGGGGGACTGACATGCGTCTAAGCACCGACTATCTGAAAGAAGCAATGGAAAAGATTGGCGAAGATAGCCAAGCAAAGGCCGCGAAAGTGCTCAAAATCACCCCGACAGCCTTAAGCCGGTATCTGAATGGCGAGCGAACGATGGATGAATTTACATGCATCATGGTTGCCAAAATTCTTGGCATCGACGGCATGGAAATCATCGCGGCAGCGCAAATGGAACGAGAGAAAGACGAGGAACGGCGGGAGATTTGGGCGGATTTTCGGAAAAAGTTCGACGCCAAGGTGGGGATCGTCGGACTAAGCCTAGCCCTGGCACTGGGGAGCCTCACTCCGGATAAAGCAATGGCTAATTCGGCATATGTTGAGCGCAACGCCCATGACATTTCTATATTATGTCAAATCTTGTACGTGCCATTTGTAAGCAAACCAGACGCTTACTGGTGACACGAGTCATGTCGCTCCTACGCAACACTCAGCAGAAACTGACACAGGTCTCTTACCTCGCGTCGGTTTCTGCATCATGACTAGGCCGTTTGCTAACTTCCATTGCCGCCCGGACGACCTCTACCGGGCGCTCTGTTTTGGTGACATTGAGGAAATGGCCGCCGAACTCGGCGTCAGCGCGCAACAACTGGCCTACTGGCGACGTGGACGCGAGCCGGTGCCGAAGGCGGTCTTTCTGTGGCTGAATCATCGCGCTGATACGACCCTGGGCAAGCAGTTCGGCCCGTTCTGGGGTTTCCGCCTCAGCCGTTACGGCGAGGCCCTCGAGTGTCCGGCAACCGGCGTTCGCATCCCCTACGACGAAATCGCCATGTTGCCGGAGTATCGGCGCTTGAGTCGGCTGGTGAAGCAGCAAGTCGAGCTGATTGAACGTCTGATGACCGAGCGTGATTTCTATCAGTCGAATTGCCACCAGCAGGCTCGCGCCGGCTGGCTGATCAATCAGATTTTTCCACCTGAAAGTAACTAATACCCTAGAATGACAAAGGCATCACAACCTAGGGGGGCCTATGTCGCACAGTGAAATTCGAAACTCGACGAGAATTCGTTTGCTTGACAAAGTCCGTGGTCATGATTATGGCAAGTATCTATTTAAAGCCAGTATCGTTCGTATTAGAGGATTCTCAGGCGAAGACATCACATTTGATTTTCCTGTCACGGCACTTATTGGTCCCAATGGTAGTGGGAAATCAGCCGTCCTTGGAGCTGCCGGATGTGCATATAAGCCCGTTAAGCCAGGAACCTTTTTCCCAAAAAGTGCGGTTGGGGATGAGTCAATGGGTGGCTGGAGAGTTGAGTACGATTTAATTGATAAGCGGCTCAATCCTAGGCAGCTAATCCGACGAACATCAAACTTCAGGCAGGCAAAATGGGTGCGCGGTGATGTTGTAGATAGAGAGGTTCTCTTTTTTGGCATTGAGCGAACAGTCCCTGCCGGTGAGAAAACTAGATATAAAGCACTCGCGCGATCAACTTATATTCACAAGCTACCTCTTAAGCAACTAAATGGAGAGGTGGCAACTCAGGTTGAACATGTTTTAGGGAAATCGGTAGCAGATTACCGAGTAACCCAGTACGGATTTGATGATACCTTTTTTGTAGGAAAAACAGGTCACAACAACTATTCTGAGTTTCACTTTGGTGCTGGTGAGTCCTCTATTATTAGAATGATTACCCGCATAGAGCAAGCTCCAGAAAATAGTTTAATTCTAATTGAGGAAATTGAGAATGGACTTCACCCGGTAGCAACTCGGAGAATGGTTGAGTATCTTATCGAGGTTGCAGAGAGGAAATCTATTCAAGCAATTTTTACCACGCATAGCGACTACGCCCTTTCAGTACTGCCTGATGAAGCTATTTGGGCATGCATTGATGGTAGGCTCAGGCAAGGAAGGTTATCTGTAGAGGCACTGAGGGCAGTTTCAGGCCGGGTTGATAAAAAACTTGCTATTTTTGTGGAGGATGAATTTGCCAAGGCGTGGGTTGATACTATCCTTAGAGAAAAACTGGCTGCTGATTATGATCAGATAGAGGTGCATGCAGTTCATGGGGATGGAAATGCAGTAGCTACACATCGCAGCCACTCAACAAACCCTGCTGTCACCTTTAAGTCGCTATGCGTTATAGATGGTGACTCATCGCAGCACGAAGATAAAGATGCGGGCATTATCCGCCTCCCAGGTACGCAGCCCGAATTGACTGTGTTTGAAAGTATACGTGGGAAGTTGGATGAAATTTTGGCTGTCCTTACTGTTTCGTGTCAACGGGCTCCGGAAGCGCAGGAGTCAGTCCGCAGAAGTATTGAAGAGATAATACGAACCAACAGAGATCCTCATCTTCTATACAATCAGCTTGGCATAAAAATTGGCTTTATTTCAGAGCCGATAGTTCGAGGTGCATTTTTGACTTTGTGGGTCAGAACAAACCAAGAGTATTGCCAAGAACTAGCCACTCGAGTTCAAAGTCTCATAAAGGCAGTTAGTAACTAACCCCCTCGCCGGGAGCATCCGCTCCGGGGATGATTGGCTTTGCCATCACCCCGGACGGCTGTCCGGCAGGGTATTTCAGTTAGTGGGGGCATCAATGACCGGCCGCCGCAAAGAATGCGGTCTCCCGAGCCGGTCATTGACACCCAGCAAGGCGTCTAGCGCGCTCGATGGCGCGACTGATGGCAAAGACAAGACGTTAGGGTTTCGTGACCTTCAGATTTTCTGCATCCAGCACCCACCCTTTTCTATCCCCGCAAATTACCTCGGTGTAGGCGTCCACCTTACCGTAGACAGTCTCCCCTACTTTGCAGGCAGTCCCCGATTTGCCCGTGAACGCAGGCTTGTCGCGCGCATCATTGATCGCCGCATAGACTGCGGTATCTCGAGTCACGGTTGCATCTGTGTCGGGCGAGGAGCATCCAGCCAGGGCGGCAAGCGCCGCCAGTGTCAAAGCAGGTTTCATCGCTCTGTATAGTGCGACCTAGGCAATTGCATCTGTCTCAGGTCTTGCTATCTGAGCCATTACGGTATCTTCATGCATGAATATTTTCCGTGGATCATATAGCGCGCATGGCCAGCTATCAAATGCGGCGACGGAATCATGCACATACTCTTCAAAGAACTCGCTAATGTATTTAGGCAACGGATTCGGATTAGTCCAGGCACTGTATATGAGTTCCTCATAATCTGTCCTTGGCCGATCGACGTTTTCATTGCCTACGCGCTCATAAGGGTCTTTGATGAAAGGAATGCGATTTACAAGACGCTTATGCTCTGTAACCAACTCTTTGCCCTGCCCTGTCGCATCCTTCAGCTTGCGGCTCGCCCACAGCTTTTCATTTTTCTCGACCTTAATGCGTTCCGCAGGAGCGGATAAGCACGCGGAGCAGTCGGCTTCAGCGGCTAGCCCGGCAAACAGCCTAGTTTGATTCTTGCTACGCTCCACATCCGCATGCCATCTAAAGAATACAGGGCGATGCGCTAGCACTGCCGCGACCAGATTGTCGGACGGACCTCTCACATATTCCATATATTGATGATACTTATTAACGAGATCGTCTTGATCGATCGGGGTGAACTCGCTTCTACGGCTTTTTGACATTTCATCAAACGATTGCAGTCCTACACCGGCTTTTAGCGCCTCTAAATACATCTCCCGCAGAGGTATTTTGGTGTATTCCAGACTGCGGCCTTGTTCGTTCGGATAATAGCCGCCGCCTACATCAGAATGCACGCCGGGATAGATAACTTCTTCACTATTGTCGGGATAGTTGTTTTTGTATTCGATGGAATCCAACGGGAAGGCTTTACGGACTTCATGCGCGGCAACGAGATGGACGCAGCGCTTTACAGCGGACGGCACTCGCAAGTCTTTGGCCCAATCCGCGTGCAGCTGCGGCCCGCCCACCGAGGCCACAGTATCAAACAGGCCGAGGAAGCCGATTTCCAAGGGAACAGTCATGCCGTAGTAGTCGAGCTTGTAAACCAGCCGGCCATTCGAATCTGTTCCGGATTTCTCGTTGAGTAGCTTGTTTACGAATGCTCGGGCAAGTGTTGCCCCGCGCGAGAAACCAATGACATCCACCCGGAGCATTTTGATATGCGCAATGGCCGTTGTGTAATTTTTGCCTAATGTCTTCTCAATAAAAAGGATGGCGTCCTTCAGGCGCATATCGCCACCCTTGCCGAAGCCGGCACCCATATTGCCGCCTTTATCTACGCCAACTTCGGGATTGTCCTTGGGTTCATATAAGGTGCCAACCCCGGTTATATAGCGGGGATAGTATTCTTTGCCTCTGTCGTCATAGGCGGCCAAGAACAAGCGGGCCACATTGGACTTATTATCTGGCGAGGTATTCATATTGTTCATTGTGCCATCAAAAAAGATGGTGAACTTCGGAAAGAACTTGCATTCAATTTTCTCTTTCCAAGTTTTACCGCCGAGCTCACAAGACAGCCTTGCCATTTTTGCAGTCTTGTGAGCAATTGCTAATTCATCATCTTCAATATATTTTCCCGCCTGCCTGAGAGTCATTTATTTATTTATCCCCGCAGTCGTATTTGTCAGCGTACTTCAATTCAACCTTTTCAAGGCCTCTGATTACTACGCACATCACATCTTCACTGTTTATGTGATCATTCGGAATAATGCGCGGCAGGCGCTGAGGAAGACTTACAGTTACCACTTTTTTCTCAGGAGGAATTAAAACCTTTCCCTCTATGTATCGATGATTAGGGCCCATTACAAGCGGCTCGGTAACGGCATCCCAATTCAATTCAACCTTCACCGGCTTCTTCAGGTCGGTTATGTTGAAACAACACATAGAACCGCCCGTGCCTGGCTTTCCATCTTTTGCGGCCGTCGGGGCTCCTCCTCCATTGACCCCATCATCCAAACGGAAGAACACTGCCCGATTAACATAGTTCGCAGAATAGACGCTTAAGCCAATGCCATTCCTCAGGTAAGGATCATTGGATTCCGCTGCATTGGTGGTGGCGCAGGAGGTCAAGACAAAGGCCAGCAATATGCTGGCCAGGGGGGAGGAGATTTGTTTCATTGTCTTATAGTTGCGGCAGTTATAAGCAAGCTAGCACCATACCACAATGCCGCATTCGTGCACCTGTCCTTTTGTGAATGGTGAATGGGTTTTGGCTACTCAGCTACCGCACATTCTTGATCAAGTAGACGAGCAGCACCGGCACGCCGACGGCTGCAATCACGAAGCATGCGAGCCACAAATAGAATTCCATCTCTACCCCCTCCCCTTTATGAATGGCTATCCTGGCGCTTCTCTGCCGGCGAATCCTGACGATGGCGATCAAACATGTTCGGCTTGTGCGAGCTGTCGCCCAGCATCTGGATGTTGCCGCCCTGCTCTTTCTGCGCCGGCGTGGGCTCGATCTTGGCCACGGGCGCGGGGGCGTCCCTGTTCACCTCTATATAAGGATTGAAGCGCGGGGCGTTCATCTCTTCTCGGCATTGCACTTCCGACATTTGAATCCGCGTGCCTTGTTGGGTGTAGGCGTGGCAGGTGTGGCGATTGGCGATGAAGGCCACCGCTTGCGGCATCTGCCTGACCTGGCGCATCTGGTCATACGCCGGCGCGGTTTCGGGCCGTCCGGCTAGTCGGGGGTTTTCCGCTTCAAACAGACTGGCGGCGGTCACGGCGGGTTGTGGCGCAGTCGCGGGTTGTGGCGCAGTCGCGGGCTGTGGCAGCGGTGGCGCGGCATCGGGCGAGGCCTGGGCGGCGGGAGCCGGCTTGCCGGCGTCCGGGTCCATCTTGCTGCTGATGGAGCGGAACGACAGCCAGCCCAGGGCGAGCACGGTCACCAGGGCAGCGCCCAGCAGCCAGACGTAACCAGGGATGCTCTTGCTTTGCTTCAGGTGCAAGCTGGCGCTCTTGTATTGCTCGAACGCTTTCTTGGGCAGCTTGTAGCGTCGGCGGGCGGCAACGTCGCGCGAGGCCTTGGACTTGGGGTCGCCGCATTCCGACCATTCATACAGCTGGCGGCCGAGCGCCATATTGCGGATATGCAGATGGCGCCCGATCAGCGATTTGATATTGGAGTCGATCAGGTGCGGCCCCTGGGTGATCAACCAGAAGTCGACGCCGGTATGGCGGTGGGTCTCGAACGCGGCGACGATGTCCGGCACGCGGGAGGCGGCCGAGCGCGGCCGGTAGACGTTCTGCGCTTCGTCGATGACGATGATGGCGTTCGGCGGGAAGGTGAAGACGGGGCGGAACAGGCTCGGGTCCTCTGGCAGCGGCTGTAGCTTGGTCCACTCGGCAATGGGCGGCGTCGGTTCGTGGGCAATCTTCAGCTCGGGGATGCCCATCACGAACAGCGGCCGGTTGCCGACCTCTTCCATCAGCAGCGATACGGCCAGCGCGGTCTTGCCCGCCCCTGGCTCTCCGGTAATCAGCGTCAGCATGGCTCTAGCTCCGTTTGAATTCGATGCGTTTGAACACGTTCATGGACAGGCGGAAGGCAAACGCGCCGATGACAATGCCCAGCGCTTCGCCCAGGCCGGCGAGGCCCAGCAGATTGGCTGCGATGGACGGAATGCCGCTGAGATTGGCTTGTATCGCCTGATTGAGCTGATCGACGATCAGTTGAATGCCGGTGTAGGTGACGACGGACAGGCCCAGGCTGACCAGTATCTGGCCGATGATGGGCTTGACCATGCCGACCAGGAACGAACTCATGGTGGCCATTAGCTACCCTCCCCCTTTCTGGCGCTGAAGATGATGAAGTAGGCGCTGATGAGCGCGGCCAGGATGATCAAGGTCCGGATGGCGCTGGCGTACTTGCAGAACCATTCGAATGAGTACGAGAAATGCTGGCCGTTCGACAGCGTGAATTCGTAATTCGGCGGACAGGTTGCCGGCATGGAGAAGCTTTTCGGGGAGAACGAGACTTCCCGCTTTTCCTCCGGGATCGGCACGGTAGGCGGATCGCCCCACTTGCTGCAGCCGATGGAGTCCGGGAATTTCTCGCAATCGGTCTTTTCCGGGGCGGAGGGTTCCGGCGCGGGCTTGTTGGTGGTGCTGGTCGAGGTGGACGTTGAGCAGCTGCCGGCCCCGGTGCAGCTGTTGACCGTGGTGGTCGAGGTGGTAGTTTGCTCGAAGCCGATGGGCTTGCCCATCAGACCGCCCCCGGTGGGCTTGTAGGTGGTTTGCGTCTGCGTTTGCGTGGTGACGGTGGAGCCGTCGGGGCGGGTTTCGGTGCTGGAGCCGGTGACGGTCTTGGGGCCGGTCACCGGATCGCCGCTGACGCTGGATTCGCCGGCATCGTCCATTTCCAAGATCGTGCCATCCTTGGCCACCGCCTCAATCAGCGGCTTGTACAGCTTCAGAATGACATCGTCGGCCATCGCATCGACATCGGCGTCGTTCACCTTGCTTCGCGGGACCGGCGTGCGGAGGGGAATGCTGGGGTCAGTCTGTTTGAAGTGGAGATCGGCCACGACGCCGCCGCATATCGAAACCACCACCGCGTCGGGTTTGGTCTCGTATGAGGGGAAGTAGTATTGTCGGTTGCAGCTGTTTTTATGATCGTCGTAAAACCGATCCAGGCAGGTGGAGAGCGATTTCGCCTTCGGGTAATCCCAGCACGCCACCGGATAGTCGGGGTTGTAACCCTGGTAAGGATCGCGTCCGCTGCCGGTGCCGGTGGAGCCGGCATTGGTGGGCCGGGTCCATTCCTGGGCGTCGCCCATCCACTCCCAGCCCTTTTCGATGGCGTAATCGATGGCGATGCTGGCCGCCGCGCCGCCGATCATGCCGCCGAGCCCGCCGCGCATGTTCTTGCGCAGTGCCGGGCCGATGCGTTCGGACAAGGATTTCGCCGGGATTTTGTAGTGATCGAACATCCGGCCCTGAATCATATTGGATTCCATGCCGTAAGCGATCTGCGTCGTGACGCCGAGAGATTTTCGGTCGTCGAGATACACCTTCATGATGGTGCCGGACAGGCGTTCTTTATCCGCCGCGGTGGTGGCCTTGCGGGTGATCTGGTCGCCGTAGCGGTAATAGGTGCCGACCTGATAGCCGCCGGCCTGCGCCGGGGGAACAAGAAGGCCGAGCAGCACGGCCAGGAACAGGATGGGCGGGGTGGTCATTTGAGGATCACCCAGCCAGCCAGGATTACGGACAGGAAGCCCGCCAGGAAGTAGACGCTCATGTTTGCAAGGTCCTTCTCAGCACAACGATGCCCCAGGCGATGAAGGCCGGCAGCAGCACCAACCAGCCCAGCGCCACGCCGTCGCGAACCTGTTCGGCCGGGTTGCATTCCGGCAGTTGGGGCGAAATGCCGACGCTGGAAGTTAAAACGGCCCGTTGCGGGCCGTTTTGGTAGGTGTTCAGCTGCCAGCCGGCCCCGGTTTTTTCGAAAGCCGAATAGCCGTCATCCGAGAGGTGCGGCGCGGTGGCGCTGTAGTAGGCGTCTGCCGCGTCAGCCAGATTCGAATAGCAGGCCGTGCCGACGCTGTAGCCCATGTCACAGCGCCTTGCGCAGCCACTTGAAGCCGAAGATGCCGACGATCACCGCCAGCACCAAGCCGCCCAGGATGGCGGCGTCCTTGCCGGCGCTGGTGATGGAGGCTTTGACCTCTTCCGGCACTTCCGCCAGCGCGGAGGCGGCGACGGTGGTCATGGCGGCGGCCAGAGCGGCGCGGGAGCCGTAGCGGCGAGCGATTTCACGGAATTTCATGTTTTTCTCCTAGAGTTGGCGTGCTACGAGTAGCACTTGGACACATCATCGAAAAAACTACACACCACAAACGAATTGCCGAGAATGAAGCGAGCGGTGTCGATCGCTGATTCGGGGTTGTCAAATCGACCCGCGCCCGACAGAAACTTGGTGAACCCGACGTCACCATCCAATGGACACAGGAACTGTCCCGTGTCCTTGTCCTGCACTACCCAGACGGGGCCGATCATGGTTAGCCCTGCCCTTGCGCGGCTGCGCCCTTGGCGGGCGTCACGCCGACGATCACGGTCTTGGAGGTCTTGCCGTTGGTCACCATCTCCAGCTCGCACATCGCCAGGAACGGGAACGGCAAGTTCTTGATCTTTTCGAAGTTGGCGGAGTCGCCCCAGGCCATTTCTTGCGCGGCCGTGCCGACGGCGTTGCCGTTCTGGTCATTGAGCGGCACCTCGACGAACAGCTTGGTGTTGTCGTAGAGCGTGCCGTCTACCGTGTCTTTGAAGCGCTTCGCGCCGATGACCTTCATTTGAGTTTGGAAACGCATGCTGGAAATCTCCTATGGATGGCGTCTTCCCTGCTGCCAGCGATCCGCCGTAATCGCTGAGGGTGATGGGTTAGGCGTGGGCGAAGCGGGCGCCGGCGTGCCACTCTTCCCGCGCCATCCTGACAAAGGCGTCGGTGTCGTAATCGACATGGGCGTAGTCGTGGACGAAGTCTTGATTGCCGAGCTCGCAGCTGATGTGCGCCAGCTTCAGGCGTTGCGGATAGCCGGCTTCGGGCCGGGCGAGGCGTTCGACGATGGATTCCACCGACCAGGACGCCACCTCTCGCATGTAATTCACCAGCCGCCCCACCTGCAGCGCCGCATAGTGCAAGTGATGGTCAAGGCTGTATTCCTGGCCCTTGATGATGGTCTCGATGCGTTCCGGGGTTTTCATGCCCTTGAAGCGGGCGAAGGCGGGATAGGCTCCGGCCAGATAGCTGCCGGCGTTGAGCAGGATCTCCAGCGGAATGATGCGGTCCACGCCCTTGAACTCGACCTCGACGCGGAACCAGTTGCTGGACGGGCTGCCCAGCTGTTTGCCCTTCTCGTATCCCCGGCAGAACTTGCCGTTCTTGCGTTTGCCGACGTAGAGGGTCCGGCCGGAGCCGTCCGGGTTGTCCCAATCGCCGTGCCGTTCCACGAAGGGATTGCGTCCGCCGCAGTTGAATCGGCCCGCCCTCACCTCTTCATTCATCACGTCGGCGTTGTAGTCGCCGTTGAAGTCGTCGTAAGCGCAGTCCACCCGCGTCAGGCGCGGATTTTCAGCCTCATGCTGCAGGAAGTCGTACAGGCGCTTTTCCCAGCCCGAGTTAGCCGCATTGCAGCCGGTGGCTGTCAGCTGGATCAACATCGTATTGCGCTGGCCGCCGAAGGACAGATTGCCGTAGCAAACGTCTTCCTGGCCGAGCACCCAGGTGTCCCGGTAGAAGTTCATCCCCTTCGGCCGCTTGTGGGAGACGCCGAAGCCGAATATCTGGAACAGCCTCTGTGACATGGTCAGGATGTATTCATCATCCGCCACCATCATGTGGCCGGCGATGACGTGACAGGTCGATTCATGGATCGTGAACGACACTTGGTCGATGTGCGCCAAGTCATCGCCCCACCCTGCCCGCACCATCACTTGCTTGATCTCGCCATTCTCCAAAACGAGGCTGATTTGCTGCAGTTCCGGGCTGAGGTCCTGCGCCTCTGCCTGCGGTGCAGACTTTCCCCCCGTGTTACTAGTGGGGGGAAGCGCGCGCCGTGCTGCTCGCTGGCGCTCGCTATCACGTCCCGCGCCGCCCCATGCGCCAATGCGCGGCAACGAAAGCCAGTAGCGCAGATCGCGTTTCTTGGCCATGTTCGGCATGGCAATCGGCATGTCGGGGTCGAATATGGCGCGATAGCGCGGCTCTGTGCCTGTCTCGCGGCGGACATCATGCGCCTCAAGAACCACATGGCTATTGCGCCCCATATCTTCCTCCCCTGCTAGAATTGGTAATATGCTCAAGTCCACGGGTGAGGACTTTGCGCAATGCTAAGTCCACACATGAGGACAACACAAGGGGGTACTGACACCATGAAGCCGAGCATCGAATACCTACAGGACGCGATTGAAAAGCTAGGAGTTGAAAACGACTCGAAAGCGGCAGCGGCCCTGAAGATCAGCAAACAAGCCATCTGCAGCTATAGATCGGGCGAGCGAATCATGGATGACTTCACGTGCATCATGGTCGCAAAGACGCTTGGTATTGACGGGATGGAAGTGATTGCAGCCGCTCAGATGGAGCGCGAGAAAAACGAGGAACGGCGGGAGATTTGGGCTGATTTTCGGAAAAAGTTCGGCGTCAAGGCGGGGATCGCCCAGGATTGGCAATGACAAAAAGGTAGACAATGAAGGTTTTCCTTGCCGGAGTCCTATCGTGAGCTACCTACTTGTTTTTGTCCTGCTGCTTCTGGCCCTTCTCGCCTTCATCGTTCTGGCCCTAAAGAAAACATCAGGAACGCCCCGCCCAGGCCATGCCCAAGCCAGTAAGAGCCGCTTCTTCCTCAAAAGGAAGCAACTGCTGACAGGCCGCGAGATTGATTGCTACAAGCTGCTGGTCAAGGAGTTGGGGCCAGACTTCATCGTGTTCCCGCAAGTCGCCTTTAGCCAGATCCTCAACGTGACAGGCGGCACGCAGTCCGAAAACAGAAAGCTGTGGATGACCATGAGCCAGAAAGTGGCCGATTTCGTCATCTGCAAAGACGACCTCACCATGCTGGCCATCTTGGAATTGGATGATCGGTCGCACCAGGGCAAGCAAGACAAAGACCGCGCGCGGGATGGCGTTGTGGAAAGCGTTGGACTGAAGGCGCTGCGGATTGCCGGCCCGGCGAAGCAAGAGGACATCGCACGGATCGCCATGAGGCTGCGCGGCATGGCCAGCCCGCAGCCAATGGCGGCAGGCGTGACGTTACAGCCCCCTGCCCCGCGCCGTGACCCGGTTCCGCTGCGCGCCGTGGAGCGGGATACTGGTAGATGACATTGGAATTTTAATCACTCAAAACCAGGGCAAAAACGGGCGGATTTTGGTCAAAATGGGGAAAAAGACGGGTAATACCAGTCACCCGTCTAGGCCGGCTTCGCCGGCTCTGCGGCAATGTCACCACATCACCGGATTGCCCAGGCTCTTGAAGGACATCTTTTCCAGGATGGCCCAGCTTGCTTCGTCTTCAGTCCACGCAAGCGGGACGGCAAGGGTATGAATTTCTCCAGCCTTGTCGCGCGTAGTCAGATAAGCCCGATACCCTAGCCGATCTAGCTCGGCCTCATCAGCCACGACCCGGTGCTGCTTGTCAGATGCGCCACCCATGAAATCAACAATCAAGCCTTGCATGGTGCCCACCTTTTGTGAGGACATACTTCCAATCTAGCGCTGGCGAAAGCATAGGGATGTACGAGGAAACACTTATGAAACCCCGCCAAAGGCGGGGCGTTGCTTTCAAATCGTTGCCGGCTAGATGCTAGCGCCCTGCTCTCAGTTAGTCTGGTCGTAACCAGCTGCAACTTTCCCGCCATCGATGTCTCGCTTAGAGCTGGCGGACTCTTATCCTAGCCAGTCTTAAAGGACAAGCGAATTGCCTGCCCGTGGGTCACGCTGATGCTTGATTGTTTTAGTAAGCAAGCATCTTCGTCTTTGCTTGGCCGGCTCGTTCGTCCAACCGTTGTTCCAGAAGAATCCGGAGACCTTCCGGTTCAAGGTGTTTGCACCACTCTTTGGCGGAAACGGCGTCGTTATAATCGCCCAAGGCTTGCAGCAAGCCGCGCAACTTGTTCAGAAAGCGCTTGTGGTTGCCATCGAGTTCCAGGTCTGAAAAGAACTCGATGGCGTAGCGTAGTTTTTTGCCTTGCTTGCGTAGTTCGTGCAGCTGTTCGGCGGAATGTCCTTTTTGTTTCCATAGTTTGTGCATGCTCGCCCGCTGGCGTTCCAGCGCGTGGCTGGCGAATCGCGGCAGATTGTCGAGATGCGAGGGCGGCAGGCTGGTTAGACCATCCAGCAGGCGGGTTGGAAGCGTGCGCCATCGACGGGAAGCCAGCGCCACGCGGCAGGCCGCCCGGCCATCCCGTCGGGCGGCGCTCAGGGCGACCAGGGCGGGTTTCATCGTTTCGCTGGATAGGCCGACCTGAATGGCCGGCAATGTTTCCAGTGTCAGCACATCCAGATCGCGCGCTTTGCCGAATATGCCCGCCAGCCATTTCAGGTCGCCGGCTATGGTTTTCCACCTCCGGCCGCGGATCAGCGGCGCAAAGGTTTTGAGAGCCGTTCTCAGCCGCCGGATGGCTACCCTGCCCTGATGGATAGGCTCGGCGTCATTCCCTTCGCAAATGCTTGGCGTGTTGGCCATGAGTTGGCGCAAGCACTCCAGAACGATGCGTTTCAGCGCCGCCGCGCAGCTCATTGCGGGGCGCAAGCGTGGAATGCGCGCCAGGGTGCGGCTGCGCATCGAGTAGAAAAATGGACGCTGTTGTCGTTCGAAGTGTTTTTTTGCCATGGCGCCTGTCTCGACTGATCGGCGATGCGGGTATTCATGACTGAGCTTGCTCCCCCAGGAGACCCTTCCTGTCCTCGTTTTGATTCATGAGTATTTTTCAATGTATTGCGAATCGTCGCCGACTGCTGCATGGCCGTCGTGGCTGAAAACAATGCTTAAAACCATAACAACAAGCCTACAACTGTACTAATTGACAGTTATGATGATTGGCATTGCCCGTCAGCGGTTTACTCAGGATTTATCGTTGCACCCACATGGTTTTGATATGGATAAGCTTGTGTGAGAATGTTGCAATACATGAAAATGCAAGCAAATCTAAACTGCACCTTGAACCTGAATGAATTTGATTGCAACCGGCAAGACGCTGCCAAGCCAGCTCGTCACCGCTGATGACCTCGATGTGAAGCTTGGCTGCCGCCGCGGCCAAAGTTTGAAAAAAAGCGGCGTCCACACCCGGCATTTCGCCGGCGATCATGAATCCCAGAGCCAACTCGGCGCCCGCGCGCTGAAGGATGCGCTGGACCGCGCGGAAATAAGCGTGGCCGGCATCGATCTGCTGATCGGCGCTTGCGGCATTCCGGAGCAGGCGCTGCCCGGCACCGCCAGCTTCATTGCCCATGCGGCTGGCTTGCCAGCCGGACTGCCCGCCTTCGACGTCAACGCCAGCTGCCTCAGCTTTCTGTCCGCGCTGCAAGTGGCGGACAGCCTGCTGCTCTCCGGCGCGTATCGCCGCATCGCCATCGTATCGGCCGATCTGGCCTCGCGCGGGCTGGACTGGGCCAATCCGGAGGCCTCGCTTATTTTCGGCGACGGCGCGGCCGCCGCCATCGTCGAGCGCGGCGCGGCTGGGCGCGGCTTGCGGACTTTCAAGCTGGCCACCTATCCGGAAGGCCGCAATTTCTGCGAGATTCGCGCCGGCGGCACCCAGCGCAACCCGCGCCGGGGCGTCGTCGACGGCGACTTCCTGTTCGACATGAACGGCAAGGCCGTTTTCAAGCTGGCGTCGCGGCTGATGCCGGATTTTCTGGACGCGTTGATGGACGCCACTCCGGGCGGACTGGACAGCATAGACTGCGTGGTGCCGCACCAGGCCAGCCACCTGGGCATGCAGCACATGGCCAAGCGGCTGGGCATCGCGGCTGGCCGCATCGTCGACATCTACGCCTCGCACGGCAACCAGGTGGCCGCTTCCATGCCGACCGCCCTGCATGAGGCCTTTGTCGATGGCCGCGCCTGCGCCGGCAAGCGTTTGTTGATGGTGGGCACCGCGGCGGGATTGAATCTGGGCGGGTTGGTATGGGATCTGTGACGCGGGTGTTGGTCACCGGCGCCACGGGCGGCCTAGGGCGCAACGCCGTCGCTTGCCTGTTGGGCAAGGGCTGCGCGGTGCGCGCCACCGGCCGCAATCGGCAGGCGGGCGTCGAGCTGGCTGGCCTGGGGGCTGAATTCGTCGCGCTGGACCTGGCTGCCGCCGATGCAGGCCAGTTGGCCGGCCTGCTGGAGGGCGTGGACGCGGTATGGCACTGCGCCGCCCTTTCCGCGCCTTGGGGCCGGGAGGTCGATTTCGTCGCCGCCAATGTTCATGCTACCGACAAGCTGCTTAAGGCCGCGGGGCAATCGCGCGCCAACCGCTTCATCCATATTTCCACTCCAGCCTTGTATTTCGACTTTCAGCACCGTTACACGGTGCCGGAATCGTTCCGGCCGCGCCGTTACGTCAACGCCTACGCGCGGACCAAAGCGCTGGCCGAGGACAAGGTTCTACAAGCTACGCGCGCCTATCCCGCGCTGCGTGCCACGATCTTGCGGCCGCGCGCCATCTTCGGCGAGCACGACCAGGTGTTGATGCCCAGGCTGGCGCGCATGCTGAGCCAACGCGGCGGACGCCTGCCGCTGCCGCGAGGCGGCGCGGTGACGCTGGATCTGACCTATGTCGGCAACGTGGTCCACGCGATGTGGCTGGCCACCGCGCATCCCAGCCTTGCCAGCGGGCAGGCGTTCAACATCACCAATCAGCAACCGGCCGTGCTGCGCGATGTGCTGACGCGGGTGTTCGCCCAGGAGCTGGGCCGGCCCTTGCGCATCGTCAGCCTGCCTTACCCTTTGCTGAGCGCGGCCAGCCGCCTCGCGCAGCTGTGGGCCGCAGTCACGGGCAAGGAGCCGGCATTGACGCCTTACAGCCTGGGCGCGATCCATTTCGACATGACGCTGGACAATACTCGCGCGCGCGATGTGCTGGGTTATCTGCCGCCGTACAGTCTGGACCAAGGCCTGGCGCGCACGGCGAATTGGTTGAGGGAGCATGGACATGGCTAGCGTCACCGCGTTCAGCGTCGGGCATTGCACCCATCCGGCCTGCATGGCGCTGAAAGGCGCGGGGCTGGCTAGCCGCTGCTTCCCTTCGCGCGCCTACCTGATCGAAACCCGGGATCGCCTATTGCTTTGGGACACCGGTTATTCCGAGCATTTTTTCGATGCCAGCCGCCGCGGCGCCTATCGGCTGTATCCGATGGTGACGCCAGTGCATTTCGACGACGCCCGATCGCTGCGCGAGCAACTGCGCGGACGCGGCATAAGCCCAAACGATATACACACATTATTGCTGTCGCACTTTCATGCCGATCATATCGCGGGCCTGCGGGACTTTCCCCAGGCCCGCGTCATGGCCTCGGAGCAAGGCTGGCGCGCGGTGCGGGGTCTGAGCGGGCTGGCCGCGGTGCGGCAGGCCTTTCTGCCTGGCCTGCTGCCGGCCGATATGGAAAACCGTCTGTCCTTTATCGAGACGCTTCCCTTGCAGGCGCTGCCCGCAGAGCTGGCGCCGTTCGGCCATGGCCGCGACGTCAGCGGCAGCGGAGAAGTGTTCGTGGTGGATCTCCCGGGACATGTGGCTGGGCACTTGGGCGCTTTTGTGCTGGGCGATTCAGGCTGGACGCTGCTGGCGTCGGACGCGTCCTGGGCGGAAGAAGGCTACCGGGAGATGCGCGGTCCGTCCGAGCTGTCTTTCCTGGTGCAACACAGCCGCCGCGCCTATTACGACACGCTGGCCAGGCTTCACGCGCTGCACCGGGGCGGCCGCGTGGAGATTCTGCTGACGCACCAGGAGGCCGACACCGCATGCTGAGGCTGATCCGCATCCTGGCCGCCTACTGGCGGACGCGGCGGCTGCGTTTTCGCGACCGCGCGGCGCTGGAGCGCCATCAAGCCCGGCAGATGGGCCGCTTTCTGGCCGGGCTGCGCCGGCGCAGCCCCTATTTCGCCAGGCTGGGCGCCCTGCCCTTCACGCAGTGGCCCCAGATGGACAAAGCCGCGATGCTCGAGCATTTCGACGATATGAACACCGCGGGACTGAGGCTGGCCGATGTGATGGACGCCGCACTGCGCGCTGAGCGCAGCCGAGACTTTTCCCCCGCGTTGAACGGCCATACGGTTGGCCTGTCGTCCGGCACCTCCGGCCAACGCGGCGCTTTCGTCGTCAGCAAGGGCGAGCAGGCGCGATGGGCCGGCATCATGCTGGCCAAGGCGTTGCCAGATGGCCTGCTGGCAGGCGAAAAAGTGGCGCTGTTCCTGCGCGCCAACAGCAATCTCTACGGCGCGGTGCGCAGCCGCTGGTTGACTTTCCGTTTTTTCGACCTGTTCCAGCCGTTGGATGGGCATTTGCCGCCGCTTGACGCTTACGCGCCCACCATTCTGCTGGCGCCGGCCCAGGTGCTGCGCGCGCTGGCGCTGGCGCAGCTGGACGGACGGCTGCGCCTGTCCCCCAAGCGGGCGTATTCAATCGCCGAGGTGCTGGAGCCGCAGGATCGCGCAGTGATCGAGCAGGCTTTCGGCTGCGTGCACGAAATCTACCAGGCGACCGAGGGTTTCCTGGCCAGCAGCTGCGAATACGGCACGCTGCATCTGAACGAGGAATACATCCATGTCGAGCCCGAATGGCTGGATGAGGAAAAGCGCCGTTTCGTGCCGGTGATCACCGACTTCAGCCGCCGCACCCAGCCCATCGTCCGCTATCGGCTGAACGATGTTTTGCAGGCGCGCGCCGAGCCCTGTCCCTGTAGGCGGGCGGCGATGGCGCTGGACGCGGTGGAAGGCCGCTGCGACGACATGTTGCGCCTGCCGGGCCGCGATGGCGGCGAGCTGACGGTGTTCGCCGACGTGATGGGCCGCGCGCTGGCGACCGCCCTGCCGCTAGAGGCCGATTACCGGCTGCGTCAGACCGGGCCGGCCGAACTGGCGCTGGACGCCGAGGTGCCGGCAGCGGCATTGCCGGCCATCCGCCATCGCCTGGAGCGGACGCTGGCGGACCTGGGCGTGGACGCCGAGTCGTTGCGGTGGCGGCTGTCGGATCAGGTGCCGCCGATGGATGCCACGCGCAAGCGCCGGCGCATCGTCAGGGAGTTCGCATGAGGCGCGCGCTGGACTGGCTGCCACCCAGGCTGCGCCACATGCTGCTGGGCTGGGCATCGGTTGGCTGCGCGTACTCGCTGGGCAGCCTGTGGCCCCGGCGCGCGATCGTCCTGCCCGAGCTGGCCGTGGATCGCTGGATTCCCTTTGATCCGGTGGCGATCTGGCTGTACGCGTCGTTTTTCCTGATCGTGCCCGCGGCCTACCTGTTCGCCCGTGCGGAACGCTTGCTTTGGCTGCAGCGTTCGATGCAGTGGTGCGCGCTGGCCGCAGGCGCGGCCTTCCTGCTGTGTCCGACCACGCTGGCTTATCCGCCCATCCTCGGCGATGGATGGCATGCCGAGGCGTTGCGCTTCTTCCTGCGTTTCGACACGCCGCACAACTGCCTGCCCTCCCTGCATGGCGCGCTGACCGCGTTGGCCGCCTGGGCCTTGTGGGATGGCCGCCGCAAGCTGAGCTCATGGCTGTCGCTGGCGTGGGCGCTGGCCATTCTGTTCTCCGTGATCCAGTTGCGCCGCCATCTGTTCATCGACCTGTCCGCCGGCGTGGCGCTGGGGCTGCTTTGCGGCCTGCTGGCGGCGCGGCCGGCCACTGTTTTCTCTTTTTCCTATCGACGCACATGAACGTATTCGCCCTCACCTTCACCGTCATGCTGGCGGTTGTGCTGCTGGAGCTGTTCGCCTTGCGCCATTGGCGCCGCGAGGCCATCCCCTGGCGCGAAATCATCTTCAACCTCAACTCCGGCCACATCGTGATGTGGGTGTTTCGCGGCGTGGAGGTGGCGGGCTTCGGCTTGCTGCTGCAATACGCCAACCTGCATTTGGCGGACCGGCTGCCGGTGTTCTGGCAGTGGGTATTCGCCTTCGTCGCCTGGGACCTAAGCTTTTACTGCATGCATCGCGCCCACCACACCTGGCGCATCTTCTGGGCGGTGCACGTGGTGCATCACCAGGGCGAGCATTTCAGCCTGTCGCTGGGCATACGCAACTCCTGGTATTCGTCGCTGACCTCGTTTCTTTTCGTCGCGCCGCTGGCGGTGCTGGGGCTGCCGCTGGAAATGTTCGTCGCGGCGTCGTCCTTCCACTACGCGGTGCAGCTGTACAACCACAACGCCTTCGTCGGCAAGAGCGGCTGGCTGGACCGGGTGCTGGTGACGCCGTCCAATCATCGCGTCCACCACGCCACCCATCCGGTGTACCTGAACAAGAACTTCGGCGGCACCTTCCTGATCTGGGACAAGCTGTTCGGCAGCTATCAGCCCGAGCGCGACGACATCCCGCTGCATTACGGCGTGAACGGGGCTTCGCCCGGCTACAACCCTTTCTGGGCCAGCAACCAGGGGCTGCAAGCCTGGTTCCGGCGCCGTTTCGCTCCGTCCGGGTGGCGCGCGATGCGGATGCCCGCCGCCTACATCGCCACCGGCGGGATTTTGCTGTTCGGCATGGTGATCTATTACGTGGAGCGGGTGGCCGGCTGGGACGCCATCGGCCAATGGAGCGTATTCGCCTGCCTGGTGGCCGGCACCATCGCCATCGGCGGCATGTCGGATGAGCGGCGCTGGGGCTGGATGGGTTGGCTGGCGCTGACGCTGGCGATGCCGGCGCTGTGCGCCGGCTTGTTCGGCATGCGCGACGGCTGGGCATTGGCCTTGCTGGCTTTGTTGCTTGTCCATGGTCTGGCCGGGCTGCGCCTGCGGGAGGCCGCATGGGCAAACTGAGATTCCAATCGTCGGCGCAACTGCCGTTCCGCATCGACCTGCAGCGCGCAGCTCAGGCCTACCTGGCCGAGCGCGGCGACCATCGCCACGCCGATTGGCGCGTGGGGCTTAAAGGCGCGGCGCTGGCGGCGCTCAGCCTGGCTTGCTATGCGCTGGCTTTGCGCGCGACGACGGCGTGGTCGTTCGCGCCGGCCTACATCGCAGCCATCGTCATGGCGATGCTGCTGGCGATGAACACCTTGCACGATGCCGCCCATGGCGCCCTGTTTCGCAACGCAAGGCTCAACCAGTGGCTGACCCGCGCTGCCAGCCTGCCGATGGGCATCGACGCCGACATCTGGACCCGGCGGCATGTGCACCTGCACCATACCTACCCCAATATCGACGGCTACGACCTGGATATCGAGCCCAACCCTTTCCTGCGGCAAACGCCGTTCCAGGACTGGGCGCCGCAGTTCCGCTTCCAGCACCGCTACTGGCCGCTAGTGGCGGCCCTGTCCCTGCCCTACCTGTGCTGGTACGGTGATTGGCTGGACCTGCTGGGCAAAAGCAAGCTGCGAAAATACGACAATCAGCCCGTTCCTGTCGGCGGATTCCTGCTGAGCAAGCTGGGACATCTGGTTCTGTTGTTGGCGTTGCCCTGGTATTTCCTGCCGGCTGGCGCGATTGGTTGGGGCGGCTTGCTGCTTTGCTATCTGGCCGGCTTGATGGCGGCGTCCTGTTTTCTGGTAGCGATGATCCTGGGCACCCACTGGGCCGAAGTGGAGTTTTTCCGGCCCGAAGGCGCGGAAATGCCGCACACCTGGCATGAGCACCAGTTCCTGACCTGCTGCGACTGGCAGCCCAGGCCGCGGGCGCTGGGGCATTTGTTGGGCGGCTTGCATCTGCACCTTACCCATCACCTGTTCCCGGCCTACAGCCATCGCCACTATCCGGCGCTGGCCCGCATCGTCGAAGAGCAGGCGCGCCGGCATGGCCTGCCCTATCGCCGCATCGGTTATCAGGGACTCTGGCGCGCGCAGCAGAACTTCTTGCGGGGAATGGGACGACGGCCCGAATAAAAGTTATGAGATGTCCGCCTGGATAAAAAAACGCCCGCGCAGCTGCGCGGGCGTTTCGTTTTCTAGCCGCGGCTGCCGTGCGGGTACGGCGCGAACAGCCGGCTCAGACGGTTCAACAGCATGCGTCCGGTGGCGTGCGCCATGCAACCCAGCGTGATCGGCACCAGCGTCAGCAAACCATGACCCTTGGTATAGCCGGGGTTGCGGTGGATGTAGAACTGGGCCGCCGAGTTGGGGCTGGCTTGCCACTGCCTGCGGTCGCCCTCGTTGTCCCGCGTTTGCCAGCCCACGTGGACCACGCCCGGCTTGTCCGGGTCCACCGGCTTGAGGCCGAACAGGCGCGCCAGCTGGACGATCACGCCGCCGTAATCCAGCTCAGAGGATTGCTGGGCGCTGGGCCATACCCGGGTGGCGTACTTGTCCAGCAGCATGTAGCTGGATGGGTGCACCAAAGCGCCCAGGTAATAGACCCGGCGGCCAGGACGGGTCAGGCGGTAAGCCAGCACCTGGCGGCAAACGAATGGCGCGTTGCGGTTTTTGCCGCGGTAGGCGCGCATCAGCCCTGCCTCCATCCGAATCACGGTGGACTGCCGTCCTTCCAGGTTTTGTTCGAAGAAATGGATCGCGCAATAACCAACCGATTGTCCCTGCGCGTTCTTGTGAATCAGAATGCGCGTTTCGTTGGCTTTGGAATATACGACATAGCTGGCGAAATCCTCCTTGCTGACGCCATCGAATATATCGCAATGCACCAGATATAACTCATCCACCAGTTTTTCCCTGTCGGGCGCATCCATCAAGGATGGCGCAACGACAACGGACTTTCCCATTTCAGACATGTTAGCCCCTATTTTATTTGAATGGAAAATATCACTTTCACTGCGAATAACATGAAATTTATTGCAATAAAACGGCAAATATTCGCCACAAATATTAATTCAAACGTTTGAGTGACTGAAATAGGAAAAAAGGCCAGTCAAAGACTGGCCTAGTTATATTTTGATGGGTTTAATTTTATTGATGAAAATCCAAGAGGATATATCTACTAGGCTGAAACCATTTTGCGGATGAAATAGCCTTTCATTCTCTGGGCCGGCTTGGCCGCCGCAATGGTCAACGCCTCCAGCTCCACCGCCGCCTGGCCGGTCAGGTTGATCCAGCCTTCGTCGGTGACGGCCAACGTATCGGAATGGCGGTAGCCTCCCTCATTCGCCAGATAGATGCCCGGCTCTATCGATACCACCATGCCGGCCTGCAATACATCGGCGCTGCCCTGCGCCAGCCAGGGCGCTTCGTGATTGCCCAAGCCCAGGCCATGGCCACAGCGGTGCAGCCGCAAGCGCCAATCGCCAAAGCTCTTGTCCTGCAGGAAGTCGTTGACCTTTTCATCGATCTCGCCGCAGGCGACGCCCGGCCTCAGCATGGACATCGCCAGACTGCGCGCTTCGCCCATCAGCTGGAAGCGCTCGCGTTGGGCCGCTGTGGGCGGGCGGGTGAAGAAGGTGCGCTCGCATTCGGCGGTGTAGCCGTCCAGGCGCACGACGGAAATCACCACGTGGGGGCCATCCTTCAGCCGTTGCGACAACTGCGGAATCGCATGCGGCTGCGCGCTCAGCGGCGCCGGCCAGGGCGCCAGCAGCACCCGGGTGCACAGCGGGTCGAAATCCGGCTCCTCGCGGATGATCCGCCGCAGCAGCTGCTGGCCGGTGGCATAGCCCTCCGCCACGGACACGCCGTCGTAAACGCCGCGCAGCAGCTGGTTCACTCCTTCCGCCGCGTAGCGTCCGGCGCGAGCCAGCTTGGCGATCTCCCATGGCGATTTGACCATCCGTATCCTGTCCAGCGCGTCGTCGGCGCGGCCGCCCACCGATTGCATGAATTCGGCGTGGTGCAGCGGCGTGGCGGGGTCGAAGGCAAAGCGGTCGCAAAGCAGCGGAATCAGCGCGTCCTCCCAACGCTGCCCCGCCGGCGCCGGGTACTCGCGGTAGCTGTGAACATCCTCTTCCGCGACATTCCAGGCCTGCTTCAGGTGCGCATGCTCAAGCTGGGGCACCAGCAGCTTGCGCTTGCCGCTGGCGGCGTCCAGCATCAGGAAGAACGGGCGCTCCAGCGGTTCGTAGCTGATGCCCGACAGGTAGTAGATGCTCTCCGTGCCGCTAGCCACATATTGCTGGATGCCGGCCTCCAGCAGGCGGTTGCGCAACAGTTGGTCGCGGCGCGCCATCTCTTGCTGGCGTGGCTGTTCGAAATGCGCCATATCGTCCCCTCCCATTTCTGGATTTGAGATATCAATATGACATAAATCAAATATCATTTCCGTCCGTTATGCATGCCGAATGCCGGCTGCGCCTTGCAACTGGTCGAATTGCTTCCATAGCAGCAATGCGACCGCCGCGCCAAGCAGCAGGTTCACCAGAGGCATGGCCAGCCATACGCCGTCCAGGCCCATGGCCATCGGCAGCAAGGCCAGCGCTGGCAGCAGCAGCGCAGTCTTGCCCACGGTCACGCCCAGCGCGAGGCGGGTCAGCGCCATGGCTTGCAAGGCTGTCGCGCCGACGATGACCAGTCCATCCAGCGGCATGGCCAGCAGATGCAGGCGCAGCGCGCGGCTGCCGGCTTCTATCAATTCGCTGCTGCCGTCGCTGTACCAGCCGGCGATCCAGGCTGGAAACAGCTGGACCGCCGCCCATGCGGCCACGCCGATGGCCAGGCCCACTTTCAATCCATGCAGCAAAGCCGCGCGCGCCCGTTCGGGCTGGCCTGCGCCGATGGCGTGCCCCAGCAGCGGCTGCATGCCCACCGCCAAGCCATGGATCACCAGCGTGAACAGCGACTCGCTGTAGCCCGCCACCGCATAGGCGGCTACGCTCAGATCGTCGCCCCACACCAGCAGCTGGCGGTTGTGCGCGAACAGCAGCAGGGCCAGGTTGAGCTCCATCAGCAGGCTGGGCGCGCCCAGCGCCAGAATGGGCCACAACCCCTGCCAATCCGGCCGCAGCCGGCCCAGCTGGATGCGCAGCGCCGCGCGCGGGCTGAAAAAATACGCCAGCGCCAAAATCAGCACTACGGCCTCGGCCAGCAGCGTGCCGATGGCCGCCCCGGCCAGGCCTTTGCCCATCACGCCGACGAACAGATAATCCAGGCCGATGTTCAGCAGCGCGCCCAGCGTCATCAAGGCGGTGGACAGCTTGGGCCGCCCGTCGTTGCGCACCAGATAGGTCAGGAGCATCGGCCCCATGGTCAAGCCGGCGCCGGACAGCATCAGCAGCAGATAGCCGCGCGCCTGTTCCGCCACCTGGGGCTGAACGTCGGCTTTCAGCCAGGACAGCAGCAGATCGATATTGGGCAGGCCCAGCGCGGGGATCAGCGCGCTCAGCAAAGCCAGCAGCGCCAGCGCCGCCAGCAAAGTGCCGCGCGCGGCGCGCATGTCGCCGGCGCCTTGCTGGATCGCGATCCGGGTGGCAGCGCCCATGCTGATCATCGCGCCCAGGCCCACTTGCAGCATCACCAGCGGATACGCCAGATTGATCGCCGCCAGGCCGTGGCTGCCTACGTAGTGGCCGACAAAAATGCCGTCTACCACCGCATACAGGCCGGTTACCAGCATGCCGGCGATAGAAGGGATGGCGTAGCGCCAGAACAGCGTGGAGACCGGAAGCGTGTCCAGATCACGGATGTGGGTATTGGTATTGTGCATGGCGTCGTTACAGTAAAGAGCGATGAGGAATGGCCATTCTAGCACTTAATTAATCATGCATGATTGATTGATTAATGACACAATGTGACGGACAATGACATGAAAGAACAGACGGATGGCCCGCAAAACCAAGGAAGACTCGCAGAAAACCCGGGACGCGATACTGGATGGCGCGGAGCGGGTGTTTTTGGACAAGGGCATCGCCAACGCCACCATGGCCGAGATCGCCGACGCGGCGAAGGTGTCGCGCGGCGCGGTGTACGGGCATTACGACAACAAGATGGAAGTGTGCCAGGCGATGATAGACCGCGCGTTCGCGCTGGACGCGCTGCGCTTCCCCTCTCAAGGCGAGTCCGCCGGCGATACGCTGGTGGCGGCCGGCGTTTACTACCTGGCCCAGTTCCTGGAGCCGGGTTCGCCGCAGCGGGTGTACCAGATCCTGTATCAGAAGTGCGAGCAGATCGAGGAAAACCGCAGCGTGTTGCGGCGGCGCGAACTGGCGGACCGCTTGACCACGCATTACGCGCGCAGGCAGCTGCGGCGGGCCATCGCCCAGAACGAGCTGCCCGCCTCGCTGGACATCGGGCTGGCGGCGGACTATCTGGTCTGCCTGTTTCTGGGCTTGTACGAACTGCTGGAAGCGAGCCCCGACGCTCTGCCCCGCTGCGAACGGATTCTGCGCGGCGCGCTGCAGGGACTGCCGCACGCGGCCAGCATCATGCGCTGAGCGCCGCTACTCGACATGGCGCCGGAAGCGCCATAGCGCCAGACTCAGCGTGGCCACGGCGATCAGCCACAGCGGCAGCAGCCACGGCCAGGCGTCGGCGAAGCCATAGCCTTTCAGGAACACCCCCTTCAAGATGGGGATGAAGTAGCTGAGCGGGTTGATCCGCGCCAGCCATTGCAGCGCGTCCGGCATGTTCTCGATCGGCGATACGTAGCCTGACAGGATCACCGCCGGCACCATGAAGGAAAACACGCCCAGAAACGCCTGCTGCTGGGTGCGGCAGATCGACGAGATGAACAGCCCCACCCCGGCCAGCGCCAGCCCATAGCTGGCCATGCTGGCCAGCAGCAGGAAAATGGAGCCGCCGAAGGGCACCCGGTAGACCCAGGCCGCGGCGATGGCGATCAGCCCTCCCTGCAGCAGCGCCACCAGCACGCCGGGCACCGCCTTGCCCGCCATCACGTAGGCCGGCGTCAGCGGCGACACCAGCAACTGGTCGTAAGTGCCCTCCTCGCGCTCCCGCGCCACCGACAAGGCGGTGACGATCAGGCAGCCTATGGTGGTGATGATAGCCACCAGGCTGGGCAGCACGTGCCACTGGAACTCCAGATTGGGGTTGTACAGATTGCGCACCGACAGGAGCGGCCCCGGGCCGGCCCGCTCCTGTTGGTAAGCGGCGACCACTTGCCCGATATAGGCGCTGGCGATCTGCCCGCTGTTGGAGCGGCGGCCATCCACGATCACCTGCAGCGTGGCCGGGCGGCCGGCGGCCAGCGCGCGCGAGAAGTCCTGCGGAAACACCACCGCCAGCAGCGCGCATTGCCGGTCTACGCAGTCGCGCAATGCCTCATGACTGCGCATCGGCACGATATGGTCGAACGTGGCGCTGGCCGCCAGGCGCTTCACCAGCTCTTGCGAAGCCGCGCCGGCATCCTGATTGTAAACCGCCAGGCTGGCATGCTTGACCTCCAGCGTGGCGGCGAAGGGAAACACCAGCAGCTGCAGCAGCACCGGCACCACCAGCAACAGCCGCCCCTGGCGGTTGCCGGCCAGCGCCTGCAGTTCCTTGATGATCAGCCACAGCAATCGTTGCCACATAGCTTCAGTCCAGGGTGCGGCGGGTTTTGCGCACGGTCTGCCCCAGCCAGAACGCGCCCAACAGAATCAGGCTGCCGGCATTGAACCACAGCAGGGGCGGAATCACCCCGGCCTGGAACAGCGTCTGCAGCGTGCTGGCGAAATAGCGCGCCGGCAGGATGCGCGTCAGCCATTGCAGCGGCGCCGGCATGCTGGAAATCTCGAACACGAAGCCGGACAGCATCAGCGCCGGCAAGTAGCCGGCGGTCAGCGCGGCCTGGGCGGCGTCGAACTGGGTGCGCATCACCGTGGACAGGAACAGACCCATGCCCAGCGCGTTAGCCAGGAACAGCGAGGACATCAGCCACAGCAGCCACAGCGGCCCGCGGAACGGCACCCGCATCACGAATACGGCGACGATCAGGCATAGCAGCATGGCGGCGATGCCCAGCGCGTAATACGGCAATATCTTGGACAGCAGCAGTTCGGCGCGGCTCACCGGCGTGGCCAGCAAAGCTTCCATCGTGCCCCGCTCCCATTCCCGCGCCACCACCAGCGAAGACAATAGCGCGCCGACGATGGTCATCACGATGGCGATGGTGCCGGGCACCAGGAAATTGGGGCTTTCCGCGCTGGGGTTGAACCAGAAGCGCTGGCGGATATCGATGGCTGGCGTGATGGGTTGGGCGCGCTCGTCGCCTTCGGCCTGTTGCCAGCGCAGCCAGGCGCCCTGGACATAGGCGGCGACGAAGTTGGCGGTGTTCGGCTCCGCGCCGTCGGTCAGCAACTGAACCGTTCCCCGCCCAGCGCCCCAGTCGCGGGAGAAACCCTCACGAATCACCACCGCGCCGCGTATCTTGCCGTGGGCCAGCTTCTCCTCCATTTCCGGACGGGAGCGCAGCGGCTGCACGTCCAGCGCCGGCGTCGCGTACAGCGTTGCGGCCAGCCGTTGCGCGGCGCCGCCGCCATCCTCGCGCAGCAAACCCAGCCGGATGTGGGCGGAGTCCAGATTCACCGCGTATCCCAGGATGAACAACAGCGCCACCGGCAGGATGAAGGCGATCAGGATGCTGCTAGGGTCGCGGACGATCTGATAGCTCTCCTTGCGGCACAGCGCGGCCAGGCGGCGCAGGTTCATCGGTCGGCCTCCTCCACCAGCTGGATGAAGGCATCCTCCATCGTCGGATCGGGCAAGGCCGCGCTCTCCACGCGGCGTTTGAGCGCGTCCGGCGTATCCAGCGCCAGCAGCCGGCCGCGATAGACCAGCGCGATGCGGTCGCAGTACTCGGCCTCATCCATGAAGTGGGTGGTCACCAGCACGGTGACGCCTTTTTCCGCCAGGCCGTTGATGTGAGTCCAGAACTCCCGGCGAGTGACCGGATCGACGCCGGAGGTGGGCTCGTCCAGAAACAGCAGCGGCGGCTCATGCATCACCGCGCAGGCCAGTGCCAGCCGTTGCTTGAAGCCCAGCGGCAGCTCGCCGGCCGGGCTGTCCATGTGCGGCCCCAGGCCGAACACCCGCTCCATCTGCGCCACCTTGTCGCGCTGCGTCTTTCCCGCCAAGCCATAGACGCCGGAGAAGAACATCAAGTTGCGCCGCACCGTCAGCTGCGCGTACAGCGAAAACTTCTGCGCCATATAGCCCAGCTGCTGGCGGGCGGCGCTGGGACTGGCTTTCAAGTCCAGCCCCATGACCAGCGCCTGCCCCTCGCTGGGCTTGAGCAGGCCGCATTCCATCTTGAAGGTGGTGGACTTCCCGGCGCCGTTCGGCCCCAGCAGGCCGAACACCTCGCCGCGGCGCACCGCGAAGCTGATGTCGTCGGCGGCGCGGAAGTCGCCGAAGCGCTTGCTCAGCCGCCGGGCCTCGATCACGGCTTCGTCGCCGCGGCGCGGCAGGTCGGGCATCACTTCCGCCAGCGCCGAGTCCCCGCCCGGGCCGCCGCCCAGCAAGCTGATGAACGCGTCTTCAAGCCTGGGCCGGGCAGACTGCAGTTTGGCATCGGGTCCCGCCTCCGCCGCGGCCAGGTCGGGCCAGCGGCTTTCGTCGCGCAGCAACAGGCGCAGGCTGTGCCCTTGTATCGTGCCGTCCATCAGCGCCGGCTGGCGCAACAGGCGCTGCAGCAGGCGCCGGCGGTTGCCCGCGATGCCGGACAGCTGCAGGCAGCGCCCGGACAGCGACGCGGTCAGTTCGGCGGGCGGCCCGCCGGCGCGGATCCGGCCGCCGGCCATCAGGTAGACTCTGTCGCAGGATTCAGCCTCGTCGAGGTAGGCGGTGCTGAGCAGCACGGTGATGCCGTCGGCCGACAGCGCGCGGATCAGCTTCCATAGCTCGCGCCGGGAGATCGGATCGACGCCGACGCCGGGCTCGTCCAGCAGCAAGGCGCGCGGTCTGCCCAGCAGCGAGCAGGCCAGGCCAAGCTTCTGCTTCATGCCGCCGGACAGCTTGCCGGCGTGGCGGCCCGTGAACGGCGCGAGATCGGTCAGCGCCAGCAGGCGCGCGAAGTCCCGCTCGCGCTCGGCGATGGGCACTTCCCGCAAATCGGCGTACAGGTCCAGGTTTTCCTGCACGGTCAGGTCTTCGTACAGGCCGAACTTCTGCGGCATATAGCCTATGCTCCGCCGCAGCGCGTCCCTGTCGGCGACGGGATTCAGCCCGGCCACGCTCGCCTCCCCCGCGCTGGGCGTCAGCAAGCCGGCCAGCATGCGCAGCAGCGTGGTCTTGCCGGCGCCGTCCGGCCCCACCAGTCCGGCCACGCAGCCGGGCGGAATGTCCAGATCCACGCCGGACACAGCGTCCGCCGCCGCGCCGGGAAAGCGTTTGCCCAGCTCGACGGCGCGAATCGCGGCGCTCACTGCGCCAGCCTCACCGTCACCGGCATGCCCTGGCTGAGCGCGGCGTCGGCATCCCCGACCACCACGCGTATCCGGTAGACCAACGCCGTGCGCAGATCAGGCGTCTCCACCGACTTGGGCGTGAACTCGGCCGTGGGCGACACGAAACCCACCACGCCGCGATAGGTCTTGTCCGGGCGGCCGTCGCTGGAGATCCGCACTTCGGTTCCAGTGGAGAACTTGCCTAGCTGGGATTCGCCGACATAGGCGCGAACCCATACCGGCTGGCGCAGCGACAGCGTGAACGCCGGGGTGCCGGCCTGAACCATGCTGCCGGCCTCCACCGCGCGGGCGAGGATGATGCCGGCGCTGGGGGATTGCAGGCTGGCGTCTTTCAGCGCCAGGCGCGCGGAGGCGACGCTGGCCCGGGCCTGCTTCAGCTGGGCATCGGATTCGGCGACCTCCTCGGGCCGGAAGCCTACGACCAGCGCCTTCAGCTGTTGGGCGGCGGCGTCTCGCTGGGCGAGCGACTGATCGCGCTGCGAGCGGGCGGCCTCCAGCAATTGCCGGCTGCTGCCGCCGGCCGGCACCAGGTCGAGCTGGCGCCGGTATTCGCTCTCGGACTGGATCACGGCGGCCTGGGCCGCCTCCAGCCTGGCGCGCGCCTGGGCGATGTCCTCGCCGCGATTGCCCTTGCGCATCAGCGCGTTGCGCGCCGTCAGCGCCGCCTCGTTGGCCAGGGCGGCGTTCAGGCTGTTCTTCAGCGGCTCGACATCCAGCCGCGCCAGGATCTGCCCCGGCTGCACGCTGTCGCCTTCGTCCACCAGCACAGAGGCCAGTCGGCCGGAGACGCGGAAGGCCAGGACCACTTCGCGAATGTCGACGTTGCCGTACAGCGTGCCTTGGCGCGCGGCCTCGGCCTCTCTCTGGTAAAGGTAATAGCCCCCCGCCAGCGCGGCCGCCAGCAACGCCGCCGCGGGCGCCATCCATTTTTTCATTCCGCCCCCTGTTCCGGCCGAAAGCGGGCGCATCCGCCATCCGGCCTCGCCGCCGCCCAAGCAGTCAGAATGCGGCGGCTAGCCGATAGCATACCCGCGCGGAGCCGCCGCGCATGGCATTCCGCGTGCGATCCAGGAGCCGGAACGATTTCCGGGGCGCGGATGCAACAGCTAGAGCGCGCGGGACATCAAAAAGCCGGCGCCGAACCATAGCAGCACCGTCATGATGGGCTCGGCCATTTTGGGGCGCAGCAGCATCAGCGGCGCCCGGAAACGCACCCGGATCGGCCACAGCAGCGGAATGCCGGCGGGCGTCAGCCAATCGCCCACTAGGTGGGAGGCGTAACCGACGCACAGGCCCAGCACCATGGGCATCGCATGGCCCAGCCGCACGTCCCAGCCATGCAGGCAGGCGGCGCTGGCGTAGAACACGCCGACCACCGCCAGCAGGCTATGGGTGATGCCGCGGTGGCCGAACAGATAGGCGATGGGGCGGGAAAGAAAGGGAATGCGCCGGCCGAGCCAGCTCTGGGGGTGGTCGATGTCCGGCAGCAGCGAGCCGGCCAGCCCGCCGGCCAGCAGCAACACCGCCATCATGGCGGGCAAGTGCAGGATCAGCGCCGCGGAAACCGCGCAGAACGCGCCGAATGCGACATGGGTGGCCACCATCATGGCGCCACCCCGCCGCGGAAATTGTCAGTCATTATTGTTGTTGCCTTTGCGGCCTGTTGCTTCGTTGCCCTGCCGCGCGCTCGCGCGGGGCGCACATGCTACTGCAGTCGGGCGGCGGAAGCAAAAGCGGCCATCTGAAAAGCCCAGTCTGCGCCGTCGCGGCAAGGCAGACTGCGCGAAATCCGTCAGTAAGGCAGGAACAGACCGTCCGCCGAGGAATTGGTTGCTGAAAATCGACGGTCTAGAATGAATTCAGCGGCCTTGGCGCCGCGTGGAGTGTCGATGCTCGTGTTCCCGCCCGCCATCTCATGGCGCAATCTGGCTCGTTTCGCCCTGCTGGCGCTTGCCTCCGCCGCAGCCCACGCGAGCGAGCCCTACCAGATCACCTGGGTATTGTCCGACTGGGCGCCCAACTTCATCATTCGCGACGGCAAACCCACCACCGGCCAGAACGACATCTACCTGAAGCTGATCATCGCGCGCTGGCCGGAGGCCGAGCATCGCTTCATGGTGATGAGCACCGCGCGCAGCACGCTAGAACTTCAGCGCGGCAGCCAGCTATGCAGGATGAACCTGATTCCGACGCCAGAGCGGGAGAAATTCGCCTTTTTCACGCTGACCCACATGCAGTTGCCGCTGCGGCTGGTGATCCGCAAGGAGGCGGCGGCGCAAGCGCCGCTGAACGAGGCGGGAGAGGCGGTGCTCGACAAGCTGATCCGCAAGCCCGGGGTGCGCGGCATCACCGCCGCCGGCAGAAGCTACACCGCTGAAATCGACCGCCTGCTGGCGGAGAGCAAGGGCGGATCGAACGTCAGGGAGATTCCCAATCTCCCGTCCAACGACGGCTTGTTCAAACTGCTGGAACTGGGGCGCGCCGACTACACGCTGGATTACGAGCCCAACTTCAAATACCGGGACGAGCAGAGCCGGGAGCATCCGCTGACCAGCCTGCCCATCGCCGGCGCGGCGCTGATCCCGGTGGGCATCGCCTGCCCGCGCACTCGCTGGGGAAGGATGGCGGTGATGAAAATAGACCAGCTTCTGAGCGAGGTCGTTTCCGACCCGGCTTACCGCCAGGCGCAGGATCGCTGGCTTTCTCCCGAATCCGCGCAGCGTTATCGCGCCGAACTGGACCGCTTTTATCGCCAGCGCGCGCGGGCTGCTGACCCCGCGCGCTACTCGCTGGCGAGGCCTTGAGCATCACACCTGGAATTGCGCGACCGACAGCCTGAGGTTGCCGGTCACCTCGTCTATCCGCTGTATGCTTTCCGACGCCTGGGTGGCTGCGACCGCGTTGCCGGACGCCACCTGGGCGATCTGCTCGACGTGGCGGGCGATGTCCTGGCTGGCGGTGCCTTGCTCTTGCAGCGCGTGCGAGATGTCGTTGACCACCTGCACCACCTGGCTGGCGCTGCCGCGAATCTGCTGGATCAGCTCGCCGCCCTGCTCCGCCAGCTCCAGGCCGGTTTTCACCTTGGCCACCGTATCGCTCATATTCCTGCGAGACAGGTCCGAGCTGGCCTGGATCTCCGCGATCATGTCCGCCGTCTGCTCGGTGGCCTTGGCCGTGCGCTCCGACAATTTGCGCACCTCGTCAGCCACCACCGCGAAGCCGCGGCCAGTCTCGCCGGCGCGCGCCGCCTCGATGGCGGCGTTCAGCGCCAGCAAATTGGTCTGATCAGCAATGTCCTTGATCACCTGCATGATGTTGGAGATGGTGGACGTCTTGCTGGCCAGCTCGGAGATGGCGGCTTCGGTCAAGTCCACGGTGGCGCTGATGCCCTGCATTTCCTCCACCGCGCGCGCGATCACCTGGCTGCCGGCTTCGGACAGGTGGCCGGAGTCCTGAGATACCGCGCGGGCGTCGGACGCGTGCTGGGCGATATGGTTGATGCTGACGGTCAGCTGCTCCACCGAGGCCGCCATCGCCGCGGCGCCCTCGCTCTGCCCCTGGGAGTTGCCGGCCACCATGCGCGCGCCATCCACCACGTCGGCGTTCAGGCGGCCCAGCTCTTCGGCGTCGCGCATGATGTCGCCCACCAGTTGGCGAAGTTGCCCCTGCATTTCCCGGATATGGGCCAGCAGGCTGTCCTGATGACCGGCGCCCACCTGTATCTCCCGGTCAAGCTTGCCGGCGGCGATCTCGCGCACGATGTCGGCGGCTTCGGAGGGCTCCGTGCCCAACTCCCGCATCACGCTGCGATACACCCACCAGCCGAGCGACAGGCTGACTGCCATGAACAGCAGCACCTGCGCGCCCACGCTCAGCAGCTGCCGCGTCAGCGTGGCGTTGATGTCATCCAGATACAGCCCGGTGCCCACTACCCAGCCCCAGCGCGGCGAGCTTTGGAAATAGGCGAGCTTGGGCTGCGGCGAGCTGGCGCCCGGCTTGTCCCATACGTAGTTGACGAAGCCCTTGCCGCCGCCGCTGCGCATGGTTTGTTCGAACAGCGCGCCGATATTGGCGCCGGCGCCGTCCTTGACGCTATGCATGTCCTTGCCGACCAGCTTGGGATTCATGCCGTGCGACAGCCACTTCAAATTGCGGTCCAGCGTGAAGAAGTACTCGTCGCCGTCGAAGCGCAGCCTCGCCAGCTCCTGCAGCGCCATTTTCTGCGCCTCCGCCTCCGGCACCAGTCCGGCGGCGGCCTGTTCTTCATGCATCGCCACCAGGCTGGCGGCGTTTTCCACCTGGCTGCGCACCTGGTCGTGCCTGTCGTCCATCATCTGCTGGCGCAGGGCATTCATCAGCAAGGCGCCCAGCACGCAGACCAGGACGATCGCGCTGACGGTCTGCAGCAACAGCCGCCGTTTCAAGGAAAGGGTTCTGGCCATGTTTCGCTCACGGAATTTGTAAACAACTGCCAACGATAACCGATGCCATTATTCAATTTCAATATTCAAATGTATTTTGTTGATTTTTGTCATGGAAATGGCGCTGAGGTTTGATCCGCTCGCCAGCTTGGCTTTCCTTCTTGACTTTATATCTTACGATATATATCTTAAAATATACCATCCAGAAGAGAGGGCCAGCCATGCCATGCAATCCATACCGATACCCGATTCGCCGCATGCTGCGGGCGATGCGCGGATCGCACCGTCGCGGCGGCGATGACGGCGCGCTGGCCCGCGGACGCAAGTTCGGTTCCGACGATCTCCAACTGCTGCTGCTGGCTCTGATCAATGAGCGCTCCTGTCATGGCTACGAACTGATCAAGGAGCTGGCCTCCCGCTCCAACGGCTATTACAGCCCCAGCCCAGGGGTGGCCTACCCCGCCCTCACTCGCATGGAGGAAGCGGGCCAGGTCACCGCCGCCAGCCACGGCAAGCGGAAGTGCTACGCCATCGCGGATGCCGGCCGGGAACGATTGGCCCTCCATCGCGAACACGTGGAGCTGACGCTGGCCAAGCTGACCCACATCGGCCGCAAGATGGAGCTGGCGCGGCGCGCCTACGCCGGCGAGGAAATCGGCGAGGACGGCGCGGCAGGCTGGACCCGCGAGCTGATCGAGGCCAGGCGCGCGCTGAAGCACGCGCTGCTGCTACGAGACCAGGCGGAGCCTGACGAACAGCGCCGCATCGCGGCCATCCTGCAACGCGCCGTCGCCGAAATCGCCGGCGCGGAAAAATCCTGAGGAAATCTTATGAATACCGAACTTGAAATCCAACGCCTGCGCCATCCCCTGCGTTTCCGTCTGCTGCAGGTGGCGCGTGTATCGCGGCTGTCTCCGTCCATGCTGCGCATCACCCTGGCGGGCGATGACCTGGATGGCTTCGTTTCCGCGTCCTTCGACGACCACGTGAAGCTGTTCTTCCCCGAGCCCGGCGCGGAACAACCCGCCTTGCCCGCCATCGCCGAGGATGGCGGCATCCGCTTCCCAGCCGATAAGCCCAAGCCGCCGATGCGCGACTACACCCCTCGCCGCTACGACGCGGCCGCCGGAGAGCTGGATATCGATTTTGTCGTCCATGCGGGCGGCATCGCCGCCGACTGGGCTTTGAGCGCCAAGCCCGGCGGCAAGCTGGGCATCGGCGGTCCGCGCGGCTCGCGCGTCATCCCCTCTGGTTTCGACTGGCACTGGCTGCTCGGCGACGAATCCGCGCTGCCAGCCATCGCCCGCAGGCTGGAGGAGTTGCCGGACGATGCGCGGGGCTTGGCGCTGATCCTGGCCGACAGTCCGGATTGCCGCTTCGAACTGGCCGCGCCGGCCGGGGTGGAAGTCGTCTGGCGCTACCGGAGCCGGAGCGAGAGCCTGGAGCAAGCGCTGGACGGGCGCGACCTGCCCTCTGGCGCCGGCTTCGTCTGGGCGGCGGGCGAAAGCGGCGAGATGCGCCCCATCCACCAGCAACTGAAGCAGCGCGGCTTGTCCAAGGACAGAATGCGGGTGGCCGGCTACTGGAAGCGCGGCGACGCCGGCTCGCATGAAAGCATCAGCGAGGAGTGACGCCGGCGATGCGACCCGCATCGCAAAGCGGTCGCCGCGGATGCCGAAAGGCTGAGCCGACGGTTTTTGCGCGCGTTTCGTCTATATTGGTTTACACGAGGGGTGGCGCTGGGTAGAATTTCGCCGCTTCAATGGGCGGGTTGCATGCGCTGTCTGACGACGGCGCGGCGCCCGCCTCGTCGCATCCTGCCGCGCGAGGCCTCCCTCTCCCCGGCACGGCATGTCCCCTCGTTGAAGCGCCCGCGACAGGCTCGCGGGCAAGCCATCTCGAAAACTACTACTAGAAAAGCTGATGAAAATGACGTTTGCGATCAAGACCGCAGGATGCGCCGCAGCCGCCGCCCTGCTCGCCGGCTCCGCGCTGGCCAAGGACTTCAACGTGGCCGTGGTGTACGACCAGGCCGGCAAGTTCGACAAGAGCTTCAATGAAGCGGCCTATACCGGCGCCGAACGCTTCAAGAAAGAGTTCAAGATCAATTACCGCGAAGGTCAGCCCAGCAACGATGCGCAGAAGGAACAAGTGCTGCGCAATATGGCGCGCAAAGGCGCCGACCTGGTAGTGGCGGTGGGCTTCGCCTACACCCAATCGATCGAGACCGTCGCCAAGGAATTCCCGAACACCAAGTTCACGCTGGTGGACTCGGTGGCCAAGGGGGCCAATGTGCAGAGCATCGCCTTCAAGGAACAGGAAGGCTCCTTCCTGGTCGGCATGGCCGCCGCGCTGAAATCCAAGACCGGCAAGGTTGGCTATCTGGGCGGCATGGACGTGCCGCTGATCCGCGCCTTCGGCTGCGGTTACGCGCAGGGCGCGCGCTACGTGAATCCGAAGGCCGTGGTGCTGCAGAACATGCTGGGCACCACCCACACCGCCTTCAATGACCCGTCCCGCGGCAATGAACTGGCCAAGAGCCAGTTCGACCGCGGCGCCGACGTGATTTTCGCCGCGGCCGCGCTGTCGAACGTGGGCGTGATCCAGGCCGCCAAGGCCTCCGGCAAGTACTACATCGGCGTGGACAGCAACCAGAACTACATGCAGCCCGGCACCGTGCTGACCTCCATGGTCAAGCGCGTGGACAACGCCGTGTACGAAACCATGCGCGACGCCAAAGACGGCAAGTGGAAGCCCAGCACCAAGCTGATGGGCCTGAAGGAAAACGGCGTGGACTGGGCGCTGGACCAGTACAACCGCGCGCTGATCACGCCGGAAATGGAAAAGAAGATCGTCGCCGCGCGCAAGGATATCATCGCCGGCAAGATCAAGGTGGTGGACTACCGCGCAGCCAACAGCTGCCCGGTGAACTGAGCCTCGTGCAGGAAAGCCCCGCATGCGGGGCTTTTTTTATTGCCCAGTCGCTTCTGCTTTCAGCGCAAATGCCCTGTTTATGGTATTCTTGCGCCCCCTCGTTTATTTTGCCGTGACCTGTCACTCATCAATGAAAGACCCTTGCGATCACTACACCTTCGACCTGATAGGCGGGGTGGCCAAAAAACCGGGCCGCAAACCGCTGGGCGAACGGGCGATGACGGTGGCCGAACGCAAGCGTCGCAGCCGCGAGCTGCGCCGAAACCGGCTGCAGGAGTTGTCGGTGACGGTGGAGCTGAGCCGGGACGCGCAGAAGTCTTTGGACAAGATGATCGAGTGGTGGGGCGTCAGCAAGAAAGAGGCGATCAACCGCGCGCTGATGATCGCCTGCCAGTCGCAGACCGGCCGCACCGGCAGCCTGTTCGAACTGGAACTGGGCATGCAATTGCCCGGCAAGGCTTCGCGCCGCAAATCGCCGCGCTGACCTTCAGACAAACTCTCCCGGCGGCAGGTCCAGATTGATCGTCGCGCCGCGAAACAATGGCTCGGCGGTCCTCGCCCGCCCCGACAACAGCTCCAGCATAACAACCTTGCCCAGCGTATCGCTGCGCAAGGCGTTTTCACTCTCGTTGGCGACCAGAACGACGTCGGCAGCCTCCCAGCCCGCCGCCCGTCGATAGAACGGCAGCAGCCCGGCGTCGCAGGAAAACGCGGCGATGTCGTAACGGCCGCAAGTTCTGAGCCAATCCGAAGCGGCCACGACAACGCGCTCGCCCAGGCCGCGTCCGCGCAACTCCGGATGAGTGGCGACGCAGCCAAGGCTGCCCAACGAGAAAATCCGCCCCTGTTGAGAGATGGCTTTGCCAAACACCGACGCGTAGGCGACAAGCCGTCCGTTATCCTTCAGATAGAATGCTTGGGCTTCGAGCTCAGGACGATGCAGCGCTTCATCTGGGCTGACTTCACCATCGCACCGATAGGCCAAGTGCAACATGGCATTGATCTCGCGCCGCAATGGCTGCGGCATGCCCTCGCACGGGACGGTCAAAACATTCACTTCGCTTATCCATCTTGCTGCTAATCATTTATATCCCCCTGATCCTGCGTCGCGCTTCCTTGCCGTACTATCTGCACAGCCTGTGTCGGCGCGCCTTGGCTCAGGTTCTCTGCGAGGTTTTGTCAGCGGTTATGCTTTCAAAACGACTTCTTGTCGTTTCAATTGACCGCCAAGACATCGCCACCAAGCAACGCTCCCCAGGAAGAACAGCGCTATTTGCAGGTTGCAAGGAATTCCCTGACCTGTTTTTCTGCTTCCTCCCGGCTTAGACCGTAGCGCATCTGAACCAAGCATATCAGCCCATTGTGATCCTTTTTGGCCGCGTCGGACTCTTTTGCCTCAGGCATGAGACCATGGTGCGATTCAATCTCTGTTTGCGCAATTGCATTGACCATGACCGTCGCTCCCTAAGCAAGTGATACCGGGAGAATAGACCGTCGTTTGGCGTGCGTATGTGCGGCAGCATACGCAAATGGAAAATATATCCAGTACGCAACAGCGTGGCAGGAAGACTTAAAAATTTTTCTCCAGCGCGCGGATTTCGCTGATATTGGTAAAAGTGATCACAATGCCGTCAATCACGTTTTCCTGAGTGCGATACGGCATAATTCTCGCCCTGTACCACTGATCATCCGTTGCGCGGATCAGCTTATCCTTGAAAACCAGCGTGCGAATAACTCCATAGGCATCCTGACTCAGCTCAGGGTAATCCAGATTGTTGGCGATGTCTGAAAGCGGCCTGCCAATATCGCTCTGAATAAGTTTGAACAAGGTGGTGACATGCGAAGTGAACCGTCTGACTTTCAGCCCGCCATCCAGGAAAATGGTGGCGATTTCAGTGCTGTTCAGCAAGTTCATCAAGTCATTCCTCGCCTCGGACAGGTCATCCATCTTGGATTGCAGCTCGGCGTTCACCGTCTGCAGCTCTTCATTCATCGACTGCATCTCTTCCTTTGAGGTGGTCAGCTCCTCATTGGTTGATTGCAGCTCTTCATTCATCGATTGCAACTCTTCGTTGGCGGACTTCAACTCCTCCATCGAGCAGCGCATTTCCTCATGCATGGCCTGCAATGATTCGCGCGCCTGCTGCAGATCGCGTTCTAGCTGTTGGTGCTCATCTCGCGAAACCACCCCGCCTTTCCTTCTCGGCGATTTGTTTTGGACAACATCGTGAAACACGATCAACACCTGGCCTCGCAGCGCCTCCGGAGCCTGGAGGGCATGGATGGTTACATTTACCACTTTATGCCCATTGCCGTCCTCAATGGGGACTCCCTTGATCTGAATCGGAAGCGGGTTCTGTAACGCCCTTTTCACCGCGCCGGTCAACGCCTCTCTCAGGCCAGGCCTGGCCATGGCGTGAATATTGATGTTGACCTTGCCGGCTGCGGGCTCCAGGTATGATCCCGTGCGGCCGCTAATATAGATTATATCCCCTTCGGCATTCACCAAAACTGCAGCCGGGGCATAATTCTGCTGAATCAGGCTATCTATTTGCGGACCAATGCTTTCAGTCAAAGCGGCCTCTTTGGAAAATGCCGGCGTGACGCTCATATTATTCTTCTCCAGCGATTTGCTTGGGAAAATCAGTTCGGACGATGCTGAAGCCTGATTGAGCCTCCCCAAAAGGCGTATCTTGTTTTTTATTGGAAAGAAGAGTTGTGACAGCTGCCCGATGGACTCTGCATTGCCAAGCATCAGAATGCCATTTTGATTCAATGCATAATGAAATAATAATAGCAGTCTCTTCTGCAGTTTGGCATCGAAATATATCAAAAGATTTCTGCAGGATAACAAATCCAACTTGGTGAATGGCGGGTCTGAAATTACATTCTGCGTGGCAAATACAATGCAATCTCGAATTTCTTTTTTGATCCGATACTCGCCGCCCTCTTCCACGAAGTAACGCGCCAGATAGTCAGGGGAAATATCAGATTTTATCTTGTTGCTGAAAATCCCCTTTCTAGCCCGGAGAATCGCCTCGGGGTCCAGATCAGTTGCATAGACTTGCAGCGAGAACTTGTCATCCAGGTTAAGCGCCCTGGATGCTTCTTTGTAAGATATCACCAGGGAATAGGCTTCTTCGCCACTCGAGCAACCAACCACCCAGGCGCGCAGCTTGCGGCCGTTTGGATATCGAGAAAAAAGGGTGGGGAAAGCATCGTCGCGCAGGCACTGCCATATTTCCGGATCGCGGAAGAAATTGGTCACCCCAATCAGCAACTCTTTGTGCAGCAAGACCAGTTCTTGCGGGTTGGCTCCCAGGTAGCTTGCATACTCGGCGATATTATCCATCTTGTGGACGGCAATGCGCCTTTCAATGCGCCGTGTCAGCGTATTGATTTTGTAGTGAGAAAAGTCGGCATGGCAGTGCTCGAGCAGAAGCGCGATGATTTTCCTATAGTATTCCTGGCTGTCCAGCACGATGACTGATGGGGATTCGGTCTTTTTCATTGCGTATTTCAGATAATGGATGAGTAGCGCCGGCAGCCTCTCTGGCGGCGCTATGATCTGCACGCACCCTGAAGCGATAGCGGCAAGCGGCATGCTATCGAAGCCCGCGGTGGCTGGCTCTTGCGCAAGGCACAGTCCACCGGCCTCGCGGATGGACTGGAGGCCCTGAGCGCCGTCGGAGCCCATGCCGGACAGGACAATGCCCACCGCCCTTTCCCGCAGTCCCTGCGCCAGTTTTTGAAAGAACAAATCGATAGGCAAACGCAATCCGGCGCTTTCTTCCACGCTCAGACGCAAGCGGCCATCTTTCAGGAAGACGTTTTGACGCGGCGGCGCGATGTAAACATGGTTGGGCAATAGCTGCAGGCCTTCCGCCGCTTCCAGCACATCCATCCGGGTGTGATTCCGCAGGATGTCCGCCAGAATGCTGATATGCGTAGAGGTGGGCGCCAAGTGCTGGACAACGATGAACGCCAGCCCGCTTTTATCTGGAACGCAGGTGAAAAAATTTTTCAGCGCCTCCAGCCCTCCCGCAGAGCAGCCAATGCCGACAACCGGGAAGCCGATCAGTTCGCGGCCGGGTTGCGGCAATGCGATCTGCATCGCTGTATTCATGGCTCCGCCATCATCGGGGCTATGCACTTATTCTTGCTGAGCCAAGCGGTCCAGCATCTCGGCTTCCGCGCGCTTGATCTTGCTGAAATCAGTCAATGTCAAGCGTACTATCACCCCCATTCCCACCACGTACTTTCTCTGGCAGTCGATGTGAAACACGCCTGTATGATGAAAAGAGCGGACATTCAATGCCAGGATGATGCTTTCCCCATTATTTTCCTTGTCATACAGCGCCCGTTCAAAAAATAGACTCCATCGATTTTGGTCGCCGCTCGCAACAAAACGAGAGAAAAGTGCGCCGACGACTTTCTCTTTGCTGATACCTAGTGACTCGATTGCGGTTTTATTGACCTCAGTTATCATGCCCCTAGCATCAACGGTAATGAGGCCGGCAGACGCGGTCTCGTAAAAATCGACATACTGATCGCGTATTTGCTCCACGAAGGCATTGTTATTCTGCAGCTCTATGAGCTGCGCTTCCAACTCGATTTTGTGGATCAGCAACTCATGCATCAGCATCCCGGCAGGCTCGGTGCCGGGGCCGTCGAAAAACAAGCCCTCCACCATGGCTTCCGCGCTTTTCCGCTGCGCGGCCCGCCGTTTTACCCCATTCGATGATTTTTTCATTGCGTGGATAACCTTTGGGAGTGTTGCATGCATGGAGGCTGCCCAGCCTGCCAAGGAAACGGCTTGTAGCCATGGGACAAGAAATTGTGCTGAGCTTTAGGCTGAAGGATGAATTTCAATGCGCCATGAAATCCATTCAATTATAGACCCGCGTCACGCCAACGTCATTCCGATGCGCATTTCCTTGCCTGCCAGCCGGCCATTTTACTCGGGAAGGACGGAAAATACGCCAAGAAGAATATGGAGCATGGTAGCACGGCTGCCGTAGCTGGCTTTCATGCGGCCAAGAAAAAAACGCCGCCCACCCTTGGGGCGGACGGCGTTATTCGACGCCTCGAGGCAATCAGGCCTTGCTGGCGGCCAGCTCCTGATATTCGGCGATCTGGTCGAAGTTCAGGTACTGGTAAACTTCGGCGCTCTTCTCGTTGATGATGCCGATATTGGCCTGGTATTCCTCCACGGTCGGGATCTTGCCCAGCTTGGAGCAGATCGCGGCCAGTTCCGCCGAGCCCAGGAACACGTTGGAGTTTTTGCCCAGGCGGTTCGGGAAGTTGCGGGTGGAGGTGGACATCACGGTCGCGCCTTCGCGCACCTGCGCCTGGTTGCCCATGCACAGCGAGCAGCCCGGCATTTCCATGCGGGCGCCGGCGCGGCCCAGCACGCCGTAGTGGCCCTCTTCGGTCAGCTGCTTGGCGTCCATCTTGGTCGGCGGAGCGACCCACAGCTTGACCGGAATGTCGGCCTTGCCTTCCAGCAGTTTGGAGGCGGCGCGGAAGTGGCCGATATTGGTCATGCACGAACCGATGAATACTTCGTCGATCTTGGTGCCGGCCACTTCGGACATGAATTTCACGTCGTCCGGGTCGTTCGGGCAGGCGACGATCGGCTCTTTCACATCGGCCAGGTCGATGTCGATCACAGCGGCGTATTCGGCGTCGACGTCGCCCTTCAGCAACTGGCCGTTGGCGATCCACTCTTCCATCGACTTGATGCGGCGCTCCAGCGTGCGCGCGTCCTGATAGCCGTCGGCGATCATGGTCTTCATCAACGTGATGTTGGAGCGCATGTACTCGGCGATCGGCTCCTTGTTCAGGTGCACGGTGCAGCCGGCGGCGGAGCGCTCAGCCGAGGCATCGGTCAGCTCGAACGCCTGCTCGACCTTCAGATCAGGCAGGCCTTCGATTTCCAGGATGCGGCCGGAGAAGATGTTCTTCTTGCCGGCTTTGGCCACGGTCAGCAGGCCTTGCTTGATCGCGTACAGCGGGATGGCGTTGACCAGGTCGCGCAGGGTCACGCCCGGCTGCAGCTTGCCCTTGAAGCGCACCAGCACCGATTCCGGCATGTCCAGCGGCATCACGCCGGTGGCGGCGGCGAAGGCCACCAGGCCGGAGCCGGCCGGGAAGGAGATGCCGATCGGGAAACGGGTATGACTGTCGCCGCCGGTGCCGACGGTGTCGGGCAGCAGCAGGCGGTTCAGCCAGCTGTGGATCACGCCGTCGCCCGGGCGCAGCGAAACGCCGCCGCGGGTGGAGATGAAGGCCGGCAGCTCCTTGTGCATCTTCACATCCACCGGCTTGGGGTAAGCGGCGGTGTGGCAGAACGATTGCATCACCAGGTCGGCGGAGAAGCCCAGGCAGGCCAGGTCTTTCAGCTCGTCGCGGGTCATCGGGCCGGTGGTGTCCTGCGAGCCGACGGTGGTCATCTTCGGTTCGCAGTAGGTGCCCGGGCGCACGCCTTTGCCTTCCGGCAGGCCACAGGCGCGGCCGACCATCTTCTGGCCCAGGCTAAAGCCTTTGCCGGAATCGACCGGCGCCTTGGGCAGGCGGAACACGGTGGAGGCCGGCAGGCCCAGCGCTTCGCGCGCCTTGGAGGTCAGGCCGCGGCCGATGATCAGGTTGATGCGGCCGCCGGCGCGCACTTCGTCCAGGATCACTTCGGACTTCAGCTTGAATTCGGAGACGACAGCGCCGTTCTTCTCGATCTTGCCGGCGTACGGGTAGACGTCGATCACGTCGCCCATTTCCAGCTTGGACACGTCCACTTCGATCGGCAGCGAGCCGGAGTCTTCCTGGGTATTGAAGAAGATGGGAGCGATCTTGCCGCCCAGGGTCACGCCGCCGAAGCGCTTGTTCGGCACAAACGGGATGTCCTGGCCGGTGGCCCATACCACGGAGTTGGTGGCGGACTTGCGCGAGGAGCCGGTGCCGACCACGTCGCCGACGTAGGCGACCAGGTGGCCCTTCTTCTTCAGATCGTCGATGAATTGCATCGGGCCGCGCTTGCCGTCTTCTTCCGGCTTGAAGGCCGCGTCGGCGCGGGTGTTCTTCAGCATCGCCAGGTAATGCAGCGGGATGTCCGGGCGGCTCCAGGCGTCCGGGGCCGGCGACAGGTCGTCGGTATTGGTTTCGCCCGGCACCTTGAATACGGTGACGGTGATTTTCTGCGCCACTTCCGGGCGACTGGTGAACCACTCGGCGTTGGCCCAGGACTCGACCACTTCCTTGGCGACGGCGTTGCCCTTGTCCATCTTTTCCTTCACATCGTGGAAGGAATCGAACATCAGCAGGGTTTTCTTCAGGCCGGCGGCCGCGATTTTGGCGACGGACGGATCGTCCAGCAGATCGACCAGCGGCTTGATGTTGTAGCCGCCCAGCATGGTGCCGAGAAGCTCGGTGGCCAGCTCGCGCGAAACCAGCGGCGACTTCACGCCGCCTTCGGCGACGGCGGCCAGGAAGGAGGCTTTGACCTTGGCGGCGTCGTCCACGCCCGGCGGCACGCGGTGGGTGATCAGGTCGACCAGGATGCTCTCTTCGCCCTTGGGCGGATTTTTCAGCAGTTCGACCAGTTCTTCGACCTGCTTGGCGGACAGCGGCAGGGGCGGAATGCCCAGCGCGGCGCGCTCGGCTACGTGCTGACGGTAAGCTTCTAGCATGACTCGGGACCTTCTTGGCTTTAGGTTGTCGCAGGCCTGGCGGCGTGCCGCCAGTCTCCACTTGCTGGGTCTGCATCGCTCCGCGCGCTTCGCGCCGGAATATGCACTTTGTAGTGACTGAAGATTACGCTTTTCGGCGCTTGCATACAAACGAGTAATCGCAACATGGATTGTGAGATAAAATCACAACATGAGCACTTATCCTCCTCTTAACTCATTGCGCATTTTCGAGGCCGCGGCAAGGCTGGAAAGCTTTTCCGCCGCGGCGGGCGAACTCTTCGTCACTCATGGCGCTGTGAGCAAACAGATTAAGCAGCTGGAAGATTGGCTGGGCGTGCCGCTGTTCGAGCGCAGCGGCGGCCGCGTCAGGCTGACCGACGCTGGTTGGCGCTATCTGGTGCAGGTGCAGGACGGCCTTGACCTGATCGCCAATGCCACCGCTCAACTGTTGCAACCCAACCGCCAGCGGCGGCTATCCATCAATTCCACGCCCACTTTCGCCGCCTACTGGCTGCTGCCCAGGCTGGAGCGCTTTCGCGAGCGCTTTCCCGACCTTGAGCTGCATCTGGCCACTTCGGACCGCGATCTGAGCCGGCTGGATTCGCCGTTCGACATCGCCATCCGCCGCGGTCCCGGCGATTGGCCCGGCCACATCGCCAAGCCATTCCTGAAGGAATGGGAGCTGCCGTTGTGCAGCCCGGCGCTGCTGGACACGCTGCCGCTGAATCGTCCGGATGACCTCACCACCCATACGCTGCTGCACGCGGACACTCGCCCCACGGCCTGGCCGCGCTGGCTGACGCTGGCAGGCGTTCCCGAACTGAAGCCGGCCAGCAGCATGCATTTCGACAAGTTCTCCCTGGCGCTGCAGGCCGCGATAGATGGACTGGGCGTGGTGCTGGGGCCCATGCCGATGGCGCAGGCGCTGATAGACGCGGGCCGGCTGGTGTCTCCGCTGCCGGCGCCGGTGGTGACGGTGCGCGACTATTGCTGGGTGGCGCCGCGCATGTCGGCGGAGGATGCCGCCGTGGCGACCTTCTGCCGCTGGCTGGAAAGCGAAGCGGACAAGGCCGGAACTTCCCCGCGCTGAGCCCGGGCTTGCCTCTGCATCGTTTCGGCCAGTACAATCGGCGCAAGCGGAGATGGCATGCCTCCCGTAACCGCCTCGCAAAGAGGCTGATGATGCCTACAGTATTCCTGGACCGGGAAGCTGTAGGCCTGCGCCTCAAAGCATGCCCGTCCAGGCGATTGCCATCACAACGCATTGGACGCCCATGAAATACCCTCTTCTTCCGGAAAGATTTTCCACCCTGCCCCATATCGGGAAATGGCTGCTTTTGTCCGCGCTGGTCGCCGCGCTGACTGGCAGCGCCTCCGCCCTGTTTCTGTTTTCGCTGGATTGGGCCACGCAAACCCGCCTGAGCCACCCCTGGCTGATCTGGCTGCTGCCGCTAGCCGGCTTCATGGTCGGCTTGGCCTACTGGCGGCTGGGGCGCGAGGTGGAGGCCGGCAATAATCTGTTGATCGACGAGATTCACGATTCGAAAAAAACCATTCCGTTGCGGATGGCGCCGCTGGTGCTGATCGGCACCGTCGCCACTCATTTGTGCGGCGGCTCGGCCGGCCGGGAAGGCACTGCGGTGCAGATGGGCGGCGCGCTGGCCGACCAGGTGCACAAATGGCTGCCCTTGCGGCGGGAGGACCGTCGCATCCTGTTGATGGCCGGGATCAGCGCCGGCTTCGCCTCGGTGTTCGGCACGCCGCTCGCCGGCGCGATCTTCGGCCTGGAGGTGCTCGCCATCGGCCGTCTGCGCTACGACGCGATTTTGCCCTGCCTGGCGGCTGCCATTCTCGGCGACCAGATCGGGCAGCTCTGGGGCGTGCATCACACGCACTACCGGATTCCTTTCATTCCAGCGGCCAGCGCTTGGGGGCTGGGCGCTGCGGTGCTGGCCGGCGCCGCCTTCGGACTGGTCGGCAAGCTGTTCGCCGAGTCCGTTCATGGCTTGGCCAGCGGCTTCAAGCGCTTCATCGCCTTCGCGCCGCTGCGGCCGCTGATCGGCGGCGGCGCGGTCGCGATCGCAGCCTCGCTGATGGACGCGCAGGCCTATCTGGGCCTGGGCATCCCCACCATCGTGTCCGCCTTCCAGCAGCCGCTGCCGGCGTACGACTTCGCTGGCAAGCTGGCGTTCACCGTGGCGACGCTGGGTTCCGGCTTCAAGGGCGGAGAAGTCACGCCGCTGTTCTACATCGGCGCCGCGCTGGGCAACGCGCTGGCGCCGTGGCTGCATCTGCCCTTCCCCTTGCTGGCTGGCATGGGCTTCGTTGCGGTGTTCGCCGGCGCGGCCAATACGCCGCTGGCCTCCACGGTGATGGCGATGGAGCTGTTCGGGCCGGAAATCGGCGTCTACGCCGGGTTGGCCTGTGTGGTCAGCTATTTATGCTCGGGACACTCCGGCATCTACCGCGCGCAGCGGGTGGGCGTTGCCAAGCGGCGCGGCGTGCCGGAGAACATCCGGCTGGCGGAATGGCCGGCATTGCGCCGCGCCGCCAGCCAGAAGGCGCGCGCGTCCGAGCGCGGCGCCGGTTAGCGCGCCGGTCCGGGAGGCAGGCCGATCAGCTTCACTTCCATCGGCGCGGTGTCCCGCGGCAGCCACTTGTTATAGGTGCGCTTGTAGGTGCCGTCTTTCTTGATCGCCGCGAAGCCGTCCTGCCAGCGCTTGACCTCGTCTGCAGGCGTGCCGCGGGAAAAGGCCAGGTAAAGTTCCAGCGACTCCAGCACGCGCACCACCTCCACCGAATCGGCCGGCTGATGGATGTCCTTGAGCACGGAGGCGACGACGAAACCACCCTCCACCCACATGTCATACCTGCCCATCAACATCTTTTGCGCGGTCACCTGGGGGGTCGGAGCCAGGTCCACCTCGACGAAGCCTGCGGCGGAGGCCGCGTCGGCGAAGATGCTGCCGCGGTAAGCGCCAACCGGACGCTGGTAGATGCCGGCGCCCAGCGCCAACAATTTGGATGCCTCTCCCTTGCGCGCCAACAGCACGGTTTGCGACACCGCGATCGGCCCCAGCAGCGTCATCTGCTTCTCCCGCGCCTCGCTGCGGCCGACGGTAAACAGCATTACGCCGGGACTGGTCAGCAGCTCCTTGTAGCCGCGCGCCCAAGGCACCACGTCGATCGGGCTGTTGTCGTGGATGCGCGCCTGGATCTCGCGCACCACCTCTACCGCCATTCCGTCGGCGATGCCATTGCGTTGGAAGGTGATGGGCGGCCACTCCTCGGTGTAAATGGTGATCGCCGGCGCCCGGGCCGACCAGGCGGACAGGCTGAACAGCAACAGGACAAGGGCGCGGACCGGCATGGCATTCTCCTACGTATAACTATCATTTTCTTGATAGCCGCTGGCCGCCCTGGCTGCCGGCTTATTCGTTATAATGCCGCGTTGTGCCGTCAATCCGACGGCATTATCATTCGCGCACCTACCCAGCCTAAGGAACGTCATGAGCCGCATCACCCTCTCCCGTTTTCTGATCGAACAACAGCGCAAGGCGGGCACGCTGCCGCCGGAATTGCGTCTGCTGATCGAAACCGTGGGCCGCGCCTGCAAGGCCATCAGCTATTCGGTGAACAAGGGCGCGCTGGCCGACGTGCTGGGCGAAGCCGGCACCGGCAACATTCAGGGCGAGGCGCAGAAGAAGCTGGACGTGATCGCCAACGACTTCCTGCTGGACGCCAACGAATGGGGCGGCAGCCTGGCCGCCATGGCGTCGGAAGAGATGGAGCTGCCTTACCACATCCCGGGTGAATACCCGAAGGGCGAATACCTGTTGATGTTCGACCCGCTGGACGGCTCGTCCAACATCGACGTCAACATATCGGTCGGCACCATTTTCTCCATCCTGCGCTGCCCCGAGGGCGTGACGCAGCCGACCGAGGCTGACTTCCTGCAGCCCGGCACCCACCAAGTCGCCGCCGGCTATACCGTCTACGGCCCGCAAACCATGCTGGTGCTGACCTTCGGCAGCGGCGTGCACGGCTTCACGCTGGACCGCGAGCACGGCTCCTTCGTGCTGACCCATCCGGACATGAAAGTGCCGGAACGCACCGCCGAATTCGCGATCAACATGTCCAATATGCGCCACTGGGAAGCGCCGGTGCGCCGCTACGTGGAAGAGATGCTGGCCGGCGCGACCGGTCCGCGCGGCCGCGATTTCAATATGCGCTGGGTGGCGTCGATGGTGGCCGAGGTGCATCGCATCATCACCCGCGGCGGCATTTTCATGTATCCGAAGGACGCGCGCGATCCGTCCAAGGCCGGCAAGCTGCGCCTGATGTACGAAGGCAATCCGATGGCCTTCATCATCGAGCAGGCCGGCGGCGTCGCCACCAACGGCCATCAGCGCATCATGGACATCCAACCGACCAAGCTGCACGAGCGCGTAGCGGTGTTTCTGGGTTCCAAGGAAGAGGTGGATCTGGTGACGCGCTACCACGCCGAGCAGCAATAAGCGCCAACTTCGCTCGAAAAAGCCCGCGTTCTGCGGGCTTTTTCTTTGACTCAGTCGAACAGCGATCCCTGCTGGGGCGGATTCGGAATTTCGCCTTCCGCGCGCATCCTCTCGGCGGCGAAGAGCTGCAGAAATGCCCTGGCCTGCTCGGGATTGCGGCAGTGCAGCCACTCCTGGTGCAACGCCGCGGGGATGATGACCAGCGAGCGCTTTTCGTCGCCCGGCCGGTGCATGCGGCCCATCACCCCGTGGCCGTCGGCGTTGATGGTGATCTGGGTGAAGGCCAGGCTGATCGAGCCGTCCGCCTCGCGCCATTCCCGCCACAGGCCAGCCACCGCGAACGGCGCGCCATCGGCCATGCCGATCTTGGTGCGCACCGCCCGCCCGCTCTCGTAGCAGGGTTCGTAGAAGGCTTGCATCGGCACCAGGCACAGCTGGCAGTTGCGCCAGGCGTCGCGGTAGCTGCGCAGTTGGCCTATGGTTTCGGCGCGCGCGTTCATGGTGCTCAGCCGCACGCCTTCAGGCAGGTGGCGTTTGGGGATGAAACCGTAGCTGGCCATTCGCAGCCCGTCGCGGGTCAGGATGGGCGCCAGATAGTCTTGCCAGGTTTCATCCTGCCATTGCCATTCGCCCGGATCGCAGCCGAACCATTCGCGCAGCTGGCCGCGGCTGGGCGGGGTGAAATTGACGCACATGTTCTCTTTGCCGGATTTTGTGGCACACAATGATACCGCGCCGACGACTGCCGGGCGATGCTTGGTCAGAGAGCCTCTTTGGAAAGTCATGACATGCCCCCATGTCATTCCTTCCACTCCCAAGCCAGGAAGCGAACGATGATAGACCTCTATTACTGGACCACGCCCAACGGCCACAAGATCACCATCTTCCTTGAAGAGGCCGGCCTGCCCTACCGTATCGAGCCGGTCAACATCGCCACCGGAGATCAATTCAAGCCGGATTTCCTGCGAATCGCGCCCAACAACCGCATTCCGGCCATCGTGGACCATGCGCCGCAGGGCGGCGGCGAGCCGATCAGCCTGTTCGAATCCGGCGCCATCCTGCTGTATCTGGCCGACAAGACCGGGCGCTTCATTCCGCAAGATTTGCGCGGCCGCAACGAGGCATTGCAGTGGCTGTTCTGGCAGATGGGCGGCCTGGGACCGATGGCGGGCCAGAACCACCATTTTTCCCAGTACGCGCCGGAGAAGCTGCCGTACGCGATAGACCGTTACGTGCGCGAAACCGCCCGCCTCTATCGCGTGCTGGACACGCATCTGTCCGATGGCCGCGATTTCATCGCCGGAGAATACTCGATCGCCGACATGGCAAGCTATCCGTGGATCGTGCCGTATCAGCGCCAGCAACAGAATCTGGACGATTTTCCGTCTCTCAAGCGCTGGTTCGACCGCATCGCCGAACGGCCCGCCGTGAAACGCGCCTACGCGCTGGCGGAAACCATCAATACGGCGCCCTCGGTCACCGACGCCTCGCGCGCCATTCTGTTCGGCCAGGACGGCAAGCCGCGAGGCGGCTGAGCCTGACCCGCGCCCCGTGCCCATCAGCGGCGGCCCGCAGGCCGCCGTTTTGATTGGTTGTTGCTAGTGCGAGGCCATCGTCTCGCCGCGCCGCTCATGGCTGAAGCGGATCAGGATCGCGATCGCCAGCGCGACGAGACCGGCGACGATGGCCATGGCCAGGCCGTAGTCGCCGCCGTTGGTCTTGGCCATATGGGCTTGCAAGGGGCTGTTGACCGAGGCGAACAGATTGCCCAGCTGGTAGACCAGGCCGGGAAAGGTGGCGCGCACCGCCGCCGGCGATATTTCGTTCAAGTGGGCCGGAATCACGCCCCACGCGCCCTGGACCGAAATCTGCATCAGGAACGCGCCGATGGCCAACAGCAGCGGCGTGCTGGTGAAAGCCCATAGCGGCAATACCGGCAGCGCGAACAGCGCGGCCAGCGTGATCGCGTTGCGCCGGCCGATTTTCTCGGACAGGCTGCCGATGGCCAAGCCGCCGACGATGGCGCCGGCATTGAGGCAGATGGCGATCATCTGCACGGTATGCGGATCGAACTTATGCTGCACGCGCAGGAAGGTTGGATACATGTCCTGGGTGCCGTGCGAGAAGAAATTGAAGCAGGTCATCAAGATGATGGCGTACAGCGACAGCCGCCATTGGGCCGATATCGCCTGCAGCAAGCCGGGCTTTTCGTGATGGCGCGAAGCTTCCCAGCTGGGGCTTTCCGGCACGTTGCGGCGGATGTACAGCGTCAGCAGCGCCGGCAACAGGCTGAGCATGAACATGCCGCGCCAGCCTATGTGCTCGAACAGCTGCCCGAATGCCAGAGTCGCCAGCAGGTAGCCGCTGGGATAGCCCGCCTGCAGCAAGCCGGAGACGAAGCCGCGCGACTCCTTGGGTATGCTTTCCATGGTCAGCGAAGAGCCTACGCCCCACTCCCCGCCCATCGCCACGCCGAACAAGGTGCGCAGCACCAGCAGCGCCATCAGGTTGGGCGCGAAGGCGGAGGAAAATCCCAGTATCGAATACAGCGCGATATTGGCCATCAAGACCGGCCTTCGGCCGAAGCGGTCGGCCAGCCGGCCGAATATCAGCGCGCCGATCGGCCGCGCAGCCAGCGTCAGCATGATTGCCCAGCTGACCGCCTCGATGTCGGCTCCAAACTCCTTGGCGACATCCTTCAGCACAAACACCATCAGAAAAAAGTCGAACGCGTCCAGGGTCCAGCCCAGATAGCAGGCGAACACTGTTTGCTTCTGCTCCTTGCTCCAAGCCATGCCTCTTCTCCAGCTCTAGTTATTGTCAGCTCATCCATTCATGATAAATGTATTTCATGCGGAGGCCTGGCATCGCAAAAAATAGCAACAAACTTCCACGCGCGATGCGGCGTCACGCAAGCCCAGGCCAATGTTCGCGCGCTCTGACGCGGTGATGAAGAAATATCCATGCGCGCTTGCCGATTGACTAATCTGGGAGCACGGCAGGATGAACTGTGGGGGTAAAAGGAATGAGAATTCATCGCGCGTTTCTTGGGCTTGCCTGCTGTATCGCGTTGACCTCATGCGGGGGCGGAGGGGGCGGAAGCGCAAGCGCGGGCTCCGCCACGCTGTCCGGCACAGTCGCTGTCGGGGCTCCGATGCAGAACGCCACGCTGACCATTATGGGAAGCAACGGCCAGACGGTCAGCGCCAGCGTCAACAGCGACGGCAGTTACAGCAATCTGAGCCTGAACGGGCTGACCGCCCCCTACCGCTTGCAGGCCTGCGGACTAGTCAATGCCGTCTACATCTGCCATTACGCCGTCGCGCAAGGCGGCGGTGTCGCCAACGTCACCTCCCTGACCACGGCGCAGGTCACGCTGGCCAATGGCGGCGACGCCGCCAGCATCATGACGTCCGGCGCGCCATCGGCCAGCGCGCTGAACGCCAGCCAACAAACCCTGCAAACCGCGCTGGCCCAGGTATTGGCTGCGGTGGGCCTGAGCGGAGGCGCCGACTTCACCACTACCGCCTTCAATGCCGACCGTACCGGCATGGACAAGATGCTGGATGTAATCGCAGCCAGTACCGGCGTCAACAATGGCCACACTTTCGTGCAGTTGGAAGGCCGCGTCGGCGGCGGCAATTTCTACGTGGATAGCAGCGGCGTCCAGGCCGGCAGCCTTGGCGATAGCGCGTTGATCAGCGGCCTGGGGCTTGATCTGACCGGCATCAGCCAGATATTTTCCGCGCTGAATTCCGCGGCGGGCAGCAGCACGGTCGGCGCATGCGCGACCGTGCTCGGCAACAATGCCAGCATGCTGGATGCCCAGTTCTCGCTGACCATCAATCAACAGGCTTTGAATGCCGGCAATTTCGCCGCGCAGATTTGCAGCTTCCTGTCCCAGGGCGGTTTGCTTGGCGGCAGCGTCGCCAATCCCACGCTCCGCGACTGCGATTTTTCCGGAAGCGATAAGATCTGCACCGTCGGTTTTGACGTGCTCAACGGCAGCGCCATTCAGGAAGGCGCGGAAATGGCGGTGGTGCTGAGAAGCGGCAGTACCGCGTGGAAACTGCTGGGCCAGGCGACGCCCTATGAAATCCATGTCAACGCCAACGTGCAGCGCACGCTGCGAGCCAATGTCAACAACCCGCAGCCGTCTTACTACCGCGCGATCTCATTCGAGATCCATACCGCCGCCAACGGCGTAAGCAACGCGGTGCAATCGGCGAAGGTATATCAGCGCAACGCCGCCGGCGCCGGTTGGGATGGCACCCCGATCGCCACGCTCAGCAACGCGGGCTGCGCCAGCCAGTCCTGGCTCACCATCCAGGGAAGCAGTTGCGGCAGCACCTGGCTGGGGCTGGACAGCTTCAATAACGGCAATCTGGCTTCGGGCGACGCGCTGATTTCCGCATTCTTCCAACGCGGACGGCAAGTAAAGATAAATCTCTATTCCGACAATGCCTTCGCCAGCCTGATCGCCAGCGTCATCACCCGCATCGACGGCGTGCCGCCGCAATCGGCTCAATTGGCCACCCTGCCCTGGCTGACGCTGGATGGCGCGAGCAAAACCGCGCTGGTCAATTACGCCAGTCCACTGGGTGGCGTCTTGAGCTTTTCATGGACCGGGAGCAACGCGATTGTCCCCCACGATGCTTCGTTCTGCAATGCAAGCAGCTGCAACAGCCCGGTGCATATCGATCTGGGCGGCAAGCTCGGCAGCGCCGGCAGCGCAAGCTTCAATTTGTCAGGGCTGACGCTCTCCGCCAACGACTTCAAGGAGATCGCGCTCTACGGGCGAGACCGCAGCGATGTGGGCTACCAAAGCAATTACGTCAGTTGCGTCACCGGCAGCAACGGCTGTCCGTGATCGGGCGCCGAGCCTGAGCAGGCGCTGATTGTCCGATCCCCGCCAGGGTTTGCTTGTCGGCAGATCCTGGCGGTAGCGGCCGTCTATCAGCACGTCGACGAACTGCAGAATCTCCAGTTCCCGGACCTCTTCGTAGTCATAGCCGGTCCATAGCCAGATGTTTTTGTCCGGGTAGCGCTGCTTGAAAATCCGACACAAGGCCAGAATCTCGTCGCGGTTGGCCGGCAGCAGCGGGTCGCCGCCGGACAGGCTGAGGCCGTCATGGCCGGCGCAGCGGCTCAGCAGTTCTTCCCTGGCCTCAGGCGTGAACGGCCGCCCGCTCTTGCGATCCCAGGTCGAGCGGTTGTGGCAGCCGTCGCAGGCGTGCGCGCAGCCGGTGACGAAAAGCGTGACGCGCACGCCCTCGCCATTGACCAGGTCGCAAGTGTAATAGCGATCGTAATTCATCCTGCGCTCAGTGTTCGCCGCCGAAGTGCTTGACCCGACGCATCACTTCTTTCTGCTTGCCGGCATTGAACGGGCGCGAATTGGGGCTGCCCAGGTAGCCGCACACCCTGCGCGTCACCGACAGCGAGGCGCTGTCTCGGTTGCCGCACTGCGGGCAGCAGAAACCGTCCGCGTCCGCCTTCGCCTCGCCCATGAAACCGCAGGCGCCGCAGGAATCCACCGGCGTGTTGCTGCCGAAATAAGGCACCCGCTCCAGCGCGTAATCCCAGATGCGCTCCAGCGCCTGCAGGTTGTGCTTCATATTGGGCAGTTCGACATAGGTGATGTGGCCGCCGGTCGCGAGTTCGGCATAGCCGGCCTCGAAGTCTATCTTTTCGAATGGATTGACCTTGCGGAAGACATCCAGATGGAAGGAGTTGGTGTAGTAGCCCTTGTCCGTCACCTCGGCGATATCGCCGAAGCGCTCCCGGTCCAGCTTGCAGAAGCGGTGGCACAGCGACTCGCTGGGCGTCGAGTACAGCGAGAAGCCGAATCCGGTTTCGCGCCGCCATTCCGCCGCCGCCGCATTCATGCGGGCGACCACTTGGCGCAGGAAATCGCGGATCTCCGCGCTGTCGGCCGGGTGCGAGCCGAATAGCAGCGTGCCCACCTCGTGCAGGCCGATATAGCCCAGGGAGATCGAGGCGCGGCCGTCCTCGAACAGCGTCATGATGTCCTCGTCCGGCTGCAGCCGCATGCCGAACGCGCCCTCGGTGTAGAGAATCGGCGCCACGTTGGCCTTGACGCCCCGCAGCCGGTCGAGCCGCAACATCAGCGCGCGGAAGCACAGGCCGAGGCGCGAATCCAGCAGCGTCCAGAATGCCTGCGCATCGCCTTGCGCTTCGATGGCGATGCGCGGCAGATTCAGGCTGACCACGCCCAGATTGTTGCGGCCGTCCAGCACCTCCCTGCCCGCCCCGTCCTGCCACGCGGGCAGGAAGCTGCGGCAGCCCATCGGCGAAACCGGCGTCGAGGAACCGGTGATGCGCCGGTTCAGCTCGGCGGAGATGATGTCCGGATACATGCGTTTGGATGTGCACTCCAGCGCCAGCTGCTTGATGTCGTAATTGGGGTCTTCAGGCCGCAGATTGACGCCCTTGTCGATGAACATCACAAGCTTGGGGAAAACCGGCGTGATGCCCTCCTTGCCCAGTCCCTTGATTCTCACTTTCAGGATGGCCTGCTGGATGATGCGCTCCTCCCAGGCTGTGCCCATGCCGAAGGAGAAGGTTACGAAAGGTTGCTGGCCATTGGAGCTGAACAGGGTGTTGATCTCGTATTCGCAGGCCTGGATGCCGTCGTAGCACTCTTTTTCCGTACGCTCGCGCGCGTAACGTTCCGGCTCGGCGATGCCGTACTGTTCCGCCACGTCCAGGTTCTTGCGATAGCTTTTCAGCACGTAGGGGGCCAGGGTCTGGTCGATATTGGGGATGGTGGTGCCGCCATACTGGTGGCTGGCCACCTGAGCGATGATCTGCGCGGTGACTGCGCAGGCCACGCCGATCGAGCGCGGGCTTTCGATCTGCGCGTTGCCCAGGCGGAAGCCCTGCTCCAGCATGCCCTTCAGGTCCACCAGGCAGCAGTTGGTGAAAGGCAGGAACGGCGAATAATCCAGATCATGGAAATGGATGTCGCCGGCGTTGTGGGCGCTCAGGATGTCTTTGGGCAAAAAATTGCCGGCGAACTGCTTGGAGACGATACCGGCCATCAAGTCGCGCATCACCGGGAAAACATTGGCGTCCTTGTTGGCGTTCTCGGTGGTGGCTTCCTCGTCGGTCTTGTGCACCAGCCCCATCAGCTTGGCGTGCAGCTCGGAGCCGCGGGCGCGCACCGTTTCGCGGTCGTGGCGGTATTCGATATAGACGCGCGCCACTTCCGGGTAGCGCTGCATCAACGCGTCCTCCACCCGTTTCTGGATGGCTGGGATGTCCAACCGGCCGTTCTGGGCCAGCTCTCGGCATTCGCGCTCCACTTGAGCGGCGATTTCCAATGCCAGCCTGGCTGGCTCCGCATGCCCGGCTGCCGCTGCGGCCCGCTGGCAGGCGTTGGCGATCTTGCCGATGTCGAATCCCACTACCGCGCCGTCGCGCTTGCTCACTTGCAGCATCGCCTGGTTCTCTCCTGACTCTTGGCCAATTCCGGCCATATAGAACACGCCTGCGCCAAGCAGGCCCTGAAATCGTCAATACTGTAGGCGATTTATTCAGGTTGCGGGCTGGTTTTTCTTCAAAATATGGTGGCTGAACTTGAGTGTGATCAATATATTGTGCCCATCGTCTAAAAATGAGGCGATAACGGCTCTGGTTGCAATTGCCATCGATTTTCGATTGAATGTCATGCCATTGTTCTGAAGGAGGCCGCCAATGAAACGCATATTCTGCTTGCTGCCGTTGACGTTTTGCCTGGCGGCCTGGGCGGCCGATAACGAACAAATGCAGGGCCAGGGCGGCCGCGTCCTGCGCTACAGCGCCACTCAGGTGCGGGTGGCTCCTACGAGCGAGGAGATGCGCGACTATCTGCAGGCGCGCGATGCGCGGCTGGAGGGCGCCAGCGTGGCGGCGGCGCTGCAGGCTGGCCGCAAGGCGTTCGAGCGTTTGGGATACAAGCGGGTGGATGCTGATGCCGATTACGGCGTGATCCGAGCGGAGAAAGACGAGACGTTGATCAGCGAAGCGCGCCAGGTGTTGCGATGGTTGCTGAAATTGAAATTCCCGCTGCCGGGCAAGCCGGATCATCAGACCACGGAGGTGCTGCTGACGCTGAAGCCGGGCAGCCAGCCCCGGCAGGTGCTGCTGCGGGCGAATATCCGCCAGACTGTTTGGGACAGCAACGGCAATTCGCGCACGCTGCTGTGCAGCGATCAGGCGGTCTATCGTCAGCTGTTCGACCAGTTGAGCTACGCTCTGGCCAGGCCGAACTAGCGCGCAAAACAAAAGCCCCGCTTGCGCGGGGCTTTGTTCATGCCGGACAAGGTCCGGATCAGATGCTTTCCACCTTGGCCATCTTGCGACGCTCGTGCTCTTGCAGGTAGCGTTTGCGGATGCGGATGGATTTCGGCGTGATTTCCACCAGTTCGTCGTCATCGATGAACTCCACGGCGGATTCCAGCGTCAGCTTGATCGGGGTAGTCAGGCGAACCGCTTCGTCGGTGCCGGAGGCGCGGACGTTGGTCAGCTGCTTGCCCTTGACCGGGTTCACCACCAGGTCGTTGTCGCGGCTGTGGATGCCGATGATCATGCCTTCGTACAGCTTGTCGCCCGGGGAGACGAACATGCGGCCGCGGTCTTCCAGCTTCCACAGCGCGTAAGCGACGGCTTCGCCGTTCTCTTGCGAGATCAGCACGCCGTTGTGGCGGCCCGGCAGATCCGGCTTCACCGGCGCGTAGTCGTCGAACACGTGGCTCATCAGGCCGGTGCCGCGGGTCATGGTCATGAAGTCGGACTGGAAGCCGATCAGGCCGCGAGCCGGAATGTGGTATTCCAGGCGGGTGCGGCCCATGCCGTCCGATTCCATATTGGTCAGCTCGCCGCGGCGGCGGCCGATCTCTTCCATCACGCCGCCCTGGTGGTCGTCTTCCAGGTCGATGGTCAGGTTTTCGTACGGCTCGCACTTCTGGCCGTTGATTTCCTTGAACACCACGCGCGGCTTGGCCACGGCCATTTCAAAGCCTTCGCGGCGCATGCTTTCCAGCAGGATGGTCAGGTGCAGCTCGCCGCGGCCCGATACGCGGAAGATGTCGGCGTCGGCCGTGTCTTCTACGCGCAGCGCCACGTTGGTCAGCAGCTCTTTGTTCAGGCGGTCGCGGATCTGGCGGCTGGTGACGAACTTGCCCTCAGTGCCGGCCAGCGGCGAGGTGTTCACCATGAAGTCCATGGTCAGCGTCGGCTCGTCGACGGACAGGACCGGCAGGCCGACCGGCTGCTCTTTGTCGCAGATGGTCACGCCGATGCCGATGTCTTCGATGCCGGAGATGATCACGATGTCGCCGGCTTCGGCTTCCGGCACTTCCACGCGCTCCAGGCCCTTGAAGCCCAGCACCTGGTTGATGCGGCCGGTGGCTACTTGCTCTTCATGGTTCATCACCACCACTTGCTGGCCGGACTTGATGCGGCCGTTCAGGATGCGGCCCAGGCCCAGGCGGCCGGTGTAGGTGGAGTAGTCCAGAGCGGAGATCTGCAGCTGCAGAGGCGCTTCCGAATCGCCGGCCGGAGTCGGCACGTGCTTCAGCACGGTCTCGAACAGCGGACGCATGTCGTTGGACTCTTCTTCCAGCTCATGCTTGGCGAAGCCGGACAGGCCGGATGCGTAGATGATCGGGAAGTCCAGCTGCTCGTCGGTGGCGCCCAGCTTGTCGAACAGGTCGAAGGTCTGGTCCACCACCCAGTCCGGACGGGAGCCCGGACGGTCGATCTTGTTGATCACCACGATCGGACGCAGGCCCAGGGCCAGCGCCTTCTTGGTTACGAAGCGGGTCTGAGGCATCGGGCCTTCGACCGCGTCGACCAGCAGCACCACGCCGTCAACCATGCCCAGCACGCGTTCCACTTCGCCGCCGAAGTCGGCGTGTCCCGGGGTGTCGACGATGTTGATGTGCACGCCTTCGTAGTTGATGGCGGTGTTCTTGGCGAGAATGGTGATGCCGCGTTCTTTTTCAAGATCGTTGCTGTCCATTACGCGTTCGTCGACCTGCTGGTTTTCGCGGAAGGTGCCGCTTTGTTTCAGCAGTTGGTCGACCAGGGTGGTCTTGCCATGGTCGACGTGGGCGATGATGGCGATGTTGCGGATTTGTCGGGTCATGTTTAGCGTGTTTCGGCTGGAATTCTGAAAACAGAAAAATCGAAAGATTATAGCATGGTAGAACCACACCGATAAAATTTCAGTAAAGACAGATGACAATCCTGTAAAGGCCGCATGTATTTTTCAGGGATTAGTCCGGGCCGCGGTTTGGCGCTACACTTCCGGCCATCTGGCAACAAGGAACACACAACATGTACGACTGGAACGCACTGTGGCATGAGCGCGAGGCCTACCGCACCGGTTACGACATCCGCCATGGCGACGTGAACGAGCTGGCCGGCGCGCTCAAGGCCCGGCTGATCCACTCCGCCGCCGGCGCCGGCCAAATCGCGGTGTACGAAGATGACAACCGCTACATCCTGGCTGGCCACGACGGCGGGCTGCAACTGCTGGAGGTGATGAAGCACGGGCTGTTCGACATCACGCTGCGCTTTGTCAGCGAGGACGAAGGCCAGGGCGTCCCCCTGCCCTATGTCGAAATCCATGTCGACAATCTCGCCACTGAAGAGCAGGCAGTCTGGCGCGCGGAAACCCGCATCGACGACGAGGGCCGCGTTTGGGTCGGCAAGCGCACGCTGGACGAGAACGTTCTGCCGGCAATGCCGTTCGACGACCTGTCCTTTACCGACAATGCCGAGTTTCGCGAAGAGCTGGCGCGCGTCTGGCACGAGGATCTGCCGCAGCTGCGCCCGCTGATCGAGGCCTGGTTCCACCATGGCGGCGAAATCGGCCCGGCCGACGAACCTGCGCATTACGGCGACGCGGAGCGGGTGCAGCAGATGTGCGACCGTTACGCGGAGATCGTCCGCCGCGAGCAAGCCCAACTGTCGCGGATGTTCAGCGACGATGAATTGCGCCTGATCGCGGGCGTGATCGCGGGCATCCATTTCGACAGCGCCGCCTCCTGCCGAGGCGTCTGGCTGGCGGTGGAAGCCAGAATCATCGAAGACGAACTGGACCAGCAGCACCAGATCGACGCCGAAGCTCTGCTTTCCAAGATGAAAGGCTTGAGCTACGCGCAAGAAGTGGCGCTGATCGAGGCCCTGTCTCCGCTGAGCTGAACCCCTTCCCTGGTCTTGCCGACGCGCATGCGGGCAAGACCGCCCCCTCCCTCTTCGTCACCCGACCTTCCCGGGCTCATTGGCTTCGACAGGTGCAGCTGATTCGTGCGCGTCTGAACCATCGGACAGGTTCTTTCCATCCTCGGCCATCTACCCTCATTCATAGAGCGCAGTCCGAAGGGGCAGACTGTCCGCGCCATGGGGAGAGACGCATGAAGCCATTGACGGGCCTGTCGGGCCGCGCATTCCTGCTGATGATCGTTTTGGCAGCCTCGTCCGCCTGGGCGGCTTCGCCGACCACGGCAAATGCGGGATCTCGCCCCGCCGGCGTGCCGCAGAACTACCTGATTACGCCTTTTGGCTACTTTCACCCTTTCTGCGTCCGCGAAGTGGCGGACGGCGCAAGACTAATGGATGCGGACGCTCCGCCCGCTTGCGCCAGCCGCGCGCATTTCGATGCGCAAGGAAAGGCCGCAGCGGCGACCGGCTCCGCGACAAAGGCTCCGCGCGCGGCGAATTCTTTGGCGGCAATCAACGGCTGGGTGGAGGATTCGGAGCTGGTCGGCACGTCTCCCTATGCCGGAATCAGCGCCAGTTGGCAGGTTCCCGCTGCGCCGGCGAACCGCGGCGGGCAAGTGGTCTATTTCTTTCCCGGCCTGCAGGACAGCAACAATGTGCAAAGCATTCTGCAACCGGTGCTGGGTTGGAATGCCTTCGGTGACCAGGCCTGGACGATCGCCAGCTGGAATTGCTGCAGAGACGGCGCGGCGAACTACAGCACGCCTCGCAAGGTAAGCAGCGGCGACTTGATCGCGGGCCGGGTCTGGCATGACTGCGCGGCTGGCGCGGCCACTTGCGGCTCCTGGAATGTGGAAACACGCGACGTCACGCAAAATACTCTGACCACGCTAAGCCATACCAGCAATTATGGCCAGAGTTTCAACTGGGCATTCGGCGGCGTGCTGGAAGTGTATGGCGTCGCAAATTGCCAAAACTATCCGGCCGACGGCGCGATCAGCTTCAGAAGCATCCAGCTGTTGGACATCAACGAGCAGGTCATTTCGAGCCCGGTGTCGCTGGCCTGGAGCGCAAACGTTCTGCAGCAGGGAGGCGGCTGCAACTACCACGCGGCCGCCAGCGCCGCCGCTACCGCGCTCAGCTATTGATCAGCGCGCATTCCGATTTAACCGCCGCCGTGGTTATGCAGCCCCCCTGTCTCCATGGCGGTTTTTTATTCTTCCTTGCCCGCATTCTGACGGGCATAGACCATGCGTCCGGCGCCGTCGTCGACCTCGAGCTTGCCGTCTTTCCGCACCGTCAGGATCAGGTTCTGGAACGGCGGCAGCCTCAGGTAGGCGGGATCGTCGACGGCAAAGGCGGCCAGGCGCTGCGCGGAGCGCTCCTCGGGTACATCGAACCATTGCGCCTGATCCTTGCCGCCGCTTCGGCGCAAGCCCGCCCTGCTCCAAGTCTCGCCCTCCGGCGCGCTGACCATGGCGTCGCCATTGCGGTCGGTGACGGCCGTCAGCACCTTGCCGGACCGGCTTTGGAAGCTGACTTCCACGCCAGCCATCGGGCCTGCGCCGGGCATGCCGACGATCGCCAGCCAGCTTCCCTCTTCCGCCGGCCGGCGAATGCGAAACTCTTCATCGCGGAACAGACGGAAAATCGGCGCCGTTTCCTGGGCGGCGCTATGCAGCTCCACCTTGCCGCCTAGGGCTTTCCAGCTTCCTTGGGCGTATTGATCCACGGCGCCGTAACTCATTCCCCATTCGAAGCTGCCATCTGGTTTCAGCAGCAGCTCCGCGCCGAGCTCCCTCACATCCTGCAGATAGTAATGCCCGCTCAGCGGCGGCGCTTCCAGGCTCGCGGCCGAAGCCAAGCCGCGCCATGCCAACATGCACGCCAATATCGTTTTTTTCATTGCCGGCTCCGAAATGATGAGGTGGAAATTCTATCGCACTTGGCAAGCATCCCGAATTTGGCGTTTCCATTCCTTTGGCAAAAGAGCGCCTGGACAGAAAAAAGCCCCGGCCAGAAGGTCGGGGCAGATTCAACCGACCGCCCTGAGGCCGATTGAAACTTGTTCCATATTCAGCATAGTCCGTCTGCGGGCGGTCGTAATGATTTTGGCGAGCGGAGCCGCCCGGCCCGGGTCTTGTCAATCGCGAAATTGCCGGCGGAGTTCGGCAATGCTCTCCCGGCGAATTTTCACCGGCATCAGCGCCCGGCGGGTCGGCCGCTCCCGGCCCAGAACGAGCTCTTCCAGCTGCAATGTGGTCGCGCCATCTTCGCCGGCATCGCATTTGATGCCCATCCGATTGAGGCGCAGCGTCACATTCTCCAGGCTGAAGTAGTCGTCCGGGTGCTCAAGCACATGGCGAACCGTGTCCAGGGCCCCTTCCAGACTATTCAGCTCCCGCAGGCTTTCCAGTTGCGGGCGCACTTCCGACAGGCGCTTGTCCAGATCGGCCAGCGTATCGGGGAGATCGTCGCCGCCCTGTCCATCCACCACGATCCGCGAGGGGGATTGCAGCGTCAGCCTGCGCAACTGCAGGCGCCCCAATTCCGCCTCCAACTGGAGCCGGGTCTGCTCCAACAATCCAAGCTGGCGGGCGATGACCGCCGTCAGTACGTGCAGCGCCCGCTCTCCGGATTGTGTGCGAAACGCCTCCTCGCTGGCGCAAGGCAGCTGCAATCCATGGCAGTCGAAGCTGACGACGGTCTGGGCGACATCGTTGCGCAGCTCGCCATTTTCCATGGCGACGCCGAATCTGACGGTTTCGCTGCGCTGCATGGTCATCAGCGCCCAGGCCTCATCACCGTTCGAGGCTGATGAGAAAAACGCCCGCAAGGACTCGCAGCCCTCAAGGACATCCAGCAGACTGGATGGGCCGGCGAACAGCAGGCCCAGCCTGGGATCGCGGGAAAAACTCTGTAGCGACAATTCCAGCGCCGGGGGCAGTTTGTCGCTCAGCGTGGCAAGGTAGGACTGCGCGATGCGCATGCCGGGCATTAGCGCGTGCTGATGCCCGGGCAGCAGGCAAAGCCGTCGGTCGCAAGCCTCAAGCAATTGCTCAACTTGCCGCATCAGCTCCCGGGCCTGTTGCCGGCTGGCGGCATTCCATCCCAGTTTTCGCAGCAAGAATTCGAACATGCTCACCCTCCCGCCGCTAGTCAAAACTGCTCGTCGTCTCTAAGGTAGCGCCACTGTCCGGTGGGGAGGTTGCCCAATTTGACATTGCCGATGGAGATCCGCTTCAGCCCGATCACTCTCAAGCCAACCAGCTCGCACATGCGGCGAATCTGGCGCTTCTTGCCTTCGCGCAGCACGAAGCGCAGCTGATCGTCGTTCTGCCAGCCGACTTTGGCGGGAAGCAGCTTTTTGCCATCCAGGGACAGTCCGTGGTTGAGCAACTTCAGGCCGTCGGCCGACAGCTCGCCCTCGACGCGCACCAGGTATTCTTTTTCCACCTCGGAGTGTTCGCCGATCAGTTGCTTGGCGATGCGGCCATCCTGGGTCAGCACCAGCAGACCGACGGAATCGATGTCCAGGCGGCCCGCCGGGGCCAGGCCGCGCAAGTGCGACGGCTGGAAGCGTTTGCGGCTGCCGTCTTCGGCCCAGCGGTTTTCCGGCTTCACCAGCGCCACGGCGGGCAGATAGCCATCCTCGGCCTGGCCGGAAACATAGCCGACCGGCTTGTTCAGCAGGATAGTCACGCGCGCAGACTGCGCATCCTGCGCCTTCCTGTCGACTTCTATCTGGTTATGCGGCAGGACTTTCTGGCCCAGGATGGCCACTTCGCCATCCACTTTGACCCAGCCCTGCTCGATATAGCTGTCGGCTTCGCGGCGCGAACACAGCCCCAATTCGGCCATTCGCTTGGACAGTCGTACAGGTTCCATTTGGTCTTTCCGTAATGAAAAAGCGGGCTCCGGACACGCATTCGCGCATGGAGACCGCCATTGAATCGACCGTTATTGTAAGAGATTGCCGCCCGGCTGACCATGCGGGGCGGAAAATTTGACCAGTTGGACGGCTGGTTTCAGGCTGGCACCGCCGGCGTGGACGGCGGCGCGCTTGCCGGGCCGCTCGTTTGCTGCGCCGGGATGGGGGCGGTCTGCGCGGCCATGGTGCCCCCCTCCCTGGACTTCATGCCGACGTAAGTGATGCTGCTCAAGCCCAGGACAACCAGCCAGTTTGCGTCTATCGGATAGAAGCTCTGCAACTGTACCGACTTGTACAAGAATGCGACGCCTATGCCGATATTGGCCAGCAGGGCCTGATAGCGATGAATGGACACGCCCTGGCCATCGTCAAGAATATCCTGCAGCCAGCCGCGGCTGCGCAGTGCCGGCGCCGGCGCCGCTCCGGCGGGGGCGTCTATCAACGAGGCGACGCCGGAGGTGGCCACGCTGATGCCCAGCAAACCCAACAGCTCAAGCGTCGGCGCAGGCAGATTGTTGGTGGTAAGCAGCGTCCAGCCGGCAATCACGGCGACCAGGAAGGTCCACCAGATCAGCTGGCTGCGCGCCAGGCTGAAGGTTTGCTGCCCATTGGCGAAGCCGGGCGCGAGCGGGCCGCGATCGCGCAGGATGTCCGTTTTCCAGACGACGGCGGCGAACAGCGCGATGACAAGCGCCGAGTAGAGTACGGCATAGCCTTGCATGGTCATATCGACTCCCTGCTGTGAGTGGGCGAAACTCATTCAGCATAGCCAAGTAATGCGCGATTTCTGCCGATCCGGCCTGTTCCGTCGGACAGGCGGCTTGGTCAGTCCGCGAGCTGTTCGCCCAGCCAGTCGCGCAGGGTTTGCTGCGGCGCCGGCCGCCCTCCCGCTTCCCAGGCTGCGCACGCTCTCTCCATGCCTCTGGCGCGCTCTTGCCTGCCCCGCTCTTCCAGGCGGGCGCATTGGGCGGCCAGTTCCTGCAGCTGGGCGTTGCCGGCATCCAGCGCCTGCTGCCGGGCTTGCGCCTCCTGGCGCAGGGCTTCTTCTCTTTGCGCCATCAATTCCAGCCGAGCCTGCAGGCCGCCGTTTTCCCGCTCCCGCTCCAGCAGGCGCTCGCGCCACAGGTTCTCCACTGCGGCGGCATCCTGTCGGGCCTGGCTCAGCGCGTCCTCCAGCTTTTGCGTCTGCAGCTTCATGTCCCGGCGCTCCTCTTCCACTTGCTGGTACAACCTGACGCGCAGCCCTTCCAGTCGCTCGTAGGCAAGCGCTTCTTTGCGCTCCGACTCCTCCCGCTCGGCCTGCAGTTGCTGCTGATGCTGGCTTTCCTGCTCCTCCAGCCGCTCATTCGCGCGCTTGCGCTCCTGCTTCAGCTCGTCGCGCAGTTGCGCGGCTGCGCCTTGCAGCTCCGCGCGCTCCTTCTCTAGAGACTCGGTCAGCAGTTTTTCCCGTTGCAGCAGGCTGTCCAGCTCGACTTGGCGTGCGGCGCGCAGCTCCAGCTCATGCCGCAGCGACTGCGTCTCGGCCTCGGCTAGCTCGTGCTTGTGCGCCAGTTCCGCCAGTTGCTTGCCCAGCGCCTCCGCCTCGGCTTCGGCCTCCTCGCGAACCGAGGCCAGCTGTTGATCGGCTTCATCACATGCCTTCTGCCATATCTGGTCAAAGGCCTCGGCCAGCGCGGGGGGCCAGTCTGGCCTTCTTGAGGAAACGGCCACTTTGCTCAGGAATTCCTGCCGCCAGGTTTTCAACGTGTTGTTGATGGTGGTGTTGGAGCCGCTGCCAAGACGGGCTCGCACGTCTACCACGGTGGGCCAGGCTCCTTCCGCCACCAGTTCGAACGCCGCCTGGCGTATCCGCGAATAAATATCGGCCGTCACTTTAGCTTCCCTTTGCGCACTTTATGTTCGGCCTGGAGTGTAGCAGACATGAATTGATAAATATATTACGTATAACATTTTATATTTATCAATATAGCTAAAATTTTCCTATAATTATACTTATCGGAATTATTTCTAAAATGCGCGTCAGTGAAAGCTGCCTGTCGAGCAGATGAGCGCCCTGCTCTCTCAAATACGAAACCACTAACTGGCCGCTGGTTTTGAGCGCAGGGCATCATCGCACTCATGCTCAACCGAGAAGGCGAGCCAGGCAGCCGGGCTTCTCGGGTTATATCAGGCTGAGCGGGTTGGCTTATGCGATTGCGCGCTTGGCCTGTCGCAACGCGGTCCCGAAGTCCGGTGGCGACGGCTCATGCGCAGTCCGGGCTTGAGATGAAAGAGATCGAGTTGGCTCCATCGCGGCCATATCGGCCTGCGGCAACCAATTTGTAACCTATTTGCAATTGGGCCGTAGTTCCGCCCATGTGGAATGGATGTCTTGCCGGACAGGTACTGTCAAAAAAACAGCGACGCGCCAACGTGCCGCGCGACTTGCTCCATCCACGTCGGCGGGTTTTGACTCGGGCACGCCCGGAGGTTTTGCCGGCGGCCCGGACAGGCTGCGCGCTGCGGAATTTAAGCGCTACTCTCGCAGCGCGACACCCCTCAGCCGCCGCCCAAGCGACTCGAGTTCTCTCATTTGCCGAAGCTGAAGCTTGCCCAGCGAGTCTTGCGCTTCGTCCACCAAACCCAGCAAAAGCGCCGCCCGAGGCTCATTGCCCAGCATATCCTCCATGCGGGCTCGCATCGCGTCCAATAGCGCGCGCGCGTCGGCCCGCGCTGTGCGTTGACTCTCTATCATGGCGGCCAGCGTGGCGCCCGCCTGACCCTGCCCAGCAGCGCCGTCCTGAATCATGACTTCCGCCCGTTCCGCGGCGCCTTCCGCCATCAACGCCAGATAGTCCTTAAGCTTGCCGCAACGCTCAATGTCGTCCACCGGCATATTGTTGATCAGCAAGGACACCGGCCCGTAGTTGAATGCGCAACGGCTGTCGTAGCAGACGATGCGCTGCCGCTCTGCGGACAGATCCTGCAGCAACAGCGATTCCAACTGGCTATTGCCTGATTCGGAACTCAGTGTTTTCACCTCGCCGTTGTCGCGAAACTGCACCGATGCGGCCAACCCGAACTCTCTCAGCGCGTCCAGTGTGGTCCGCATCAGCTGCCCGGAGTCGACTGCCTGGAATAGCCGACGGAAATACTGCAGGCAGATGCCCAGCGCGCTGCTGTCGGTCATCGCAGACATGGCGACCGACATCGCGCCCCGGGCCTGGCTTTTCAGCTCGTGTATCTCCCGTCGGTAACGTAAAGCTTGCTCCACCTTGCGGACCAACTCTTCCGGTTGCAGCGGCTTGCTGACGAAATCTTCGCCGCCGACGCTGTATGCGGCCAGCCGCTTCACCGGATCGCTATGAGCCGACACGAAAATGACGTAAGGCTGGAATGGCAGGTCCAGCTGGCGGATGCGCCGGCAGGCCTCATATCCATCCATGCCCTCCATTTCGATGTCCAGCAGCACGATCTCCGGCTTTTCTTCCGCCACCGCCTTCAAGCCTTCTTCGCCGGTGATTTTGCAGGTCAGTTGCAGCTCCGTCTCGAACAACATCTGCATGACTTGGCTCACAATGGGGTCGTCATCGATCACCAGCATCCTGTGTTTTTCCATTTCGCCCGCCCTTTCGCTTGTCTAAGCTTTAACTTGTCGCGTTCACGGCCCCCCCGGCCGCAGCGTTATCCCGGTATTACAGCTATAGCTCTTCCTCCGGCTTGTAGCACCGGTGTCTGAATGATGCGGACGGCATTTCATAGAAAATGGAACGCGCACACCTTTGGAGGGCTTATGGAACAAGGGCATTCCGCTGGCGCAGAACTCGCTAAGCTGCATGTTCTGCTGGTGGATGACAGTCAGATCAACCAGCTGTTCGTTTCCAGCCTGGCTGAGGATTTGGGCATTTCGCTCGATTGCGCCAACAATGGAGCCGAAGCCCTGCAACGGCTCCGCGAGGATAGCCGGCGTTACCAGCTGGTGCTGATGGATCTGCAGATGCCTGTGCTGGATGGATTGGGAGCGACCCGCGCGATCCGCGAAGAGCTGAAGCTGAAATTGCCCATCATCGCGTTGACCGCCAGCGCCGAGCCGGATCATCAGGAGAGCTGCCGCCTGGCCGGCATGAATGGTTTTCTGCGCAAGCCCGTGGATGGCGAGGCCCTTCTGCGGCTGATCGACCACTACCGTGCTAGCCGCCGGGCCGGCGAAGAATACGGCAAGCTGAAACTGGACACATTGAAGTTGCTGCACCGCGCCTCGGCGACCCGGCTGCGCAGCACGCTGCAGGAAGCCATCGACACCTGCCGCCAGGACTTCGACCAAGCCTGCCAACAATGGAGGCAAGGCGACTCGGAGGCCGCCGCGCGGTTGATACACCGTTACCGCGGTTCTCTGGGCACGTTTGCCTACGAAGATTTCGTGCGGCTGACGCTGGATCTGGAGCATGCAGTTCGTCAGGGTGATGAGAATCTAGAGTCTCGCCTCAATGTTTTTCGCGCGGAGTTGGATGAACTGCTTTGCCAGCTTCAGCGGTGGATGGAAAACCACGAGAACTGATGGTGCCTCCGGCGACGGTCAATGGCTTCGCCCAGTCTGGCGGTTTGAGCTGAAGAGCGAAGCGTGGGTCGCCAGCCCGCAGCGCGCTTGGCGAGATCCATTGTGAACCCAGTTCCGCCGAGACAGCCCGGATTGTCAGAACCAGAGCGATCGCGATGAGCGCATCCCGATAATCATTTGTCTTCAGACGCAGGGGTGTCGGTCTTGGCCTTTAATGCGATGCCGGCGCACAATACGGTCAGCCCCGTCAGCATGCCGCCAAAGCCTGTCGCGAAAGCGACATAATCGAGCGCCCCCGTCATCAATACCGTATGGACGGTGCCCCAGATGAATGTGGGAATGCCGCTGCCGGCCAGAGTCATGCCTGCGATCCGGAACAGGCAATAACTGACGCCATCATTCTCGGTCAGGCAGTCCTTGAGGCATTTCGTCAGGATAGTCAACGGCATCGCATGGCCTCTTTGGGGAGGTGTCTTCGGCGAAGGCGGCGCATTCGTGGAATTAGGAACGATTCCCCATGGCGGCCGTGAAATTCGCCGCTCCGCTTGGCCTGATGCGCGGAAAATAAGGCGGCTCACTGGATCGAGCGCTGGCCAACTAGTGTAGAATGGAAGAATACCAATCATTAGCAATCAGGGCTGGCTTGAAAGGTGTTGGATTTTTTTCTGAAAATCGCAAGCCGGACTGATGTAAACAACTGAAAATAAATAGGCTTTACAAAGAAAATGGCTATTCAGATCAAAGACACGCAAGATATCGAGAAAATGCGCATCGCCGGCCGCCTGGCGTCGGAAGTTTTGGATTTCATCACCCCGCATATCAAGCCCGGCGTCACCACCGAGGCAATCGATAAACTGTGCCACGACTATATGCTCAATGAGCAGGGCACCATCCCCGCCCCGCTGAACTACGCGCCGGATGGCCACAATCCCTACCCCAAGTCGGTATGCACCTCGGTCAACCACGTGATCTGCCACGGCATCCCCAATGACAAGCCGCTGAAAAACGGCGACATCATGAATCTGGACATCACCGTGATCAAGGATGGCTACCATGGCGATACCAGCCGCATGTTCTTCGTCGGCGACGTCAGCCCGCATGCCAAGCGCCTGAGCAAGATCACCTATGAAGCCATGTGGAAAGGCATCGAGAAGGTAAAGCCGGGCGCCACGCTGGGCGATATCGGTTACGCGGTGCAAAGCTACGCCGAAAGCGCCGGCTACAGCGTGGTGCAGGAATTCTGCGGCCACGGCATCGGCAAGAAATTTCACGAGGAGCCGCAGATTCTGCACTACGGCCGCCCGGGCACCGGACTGGAAATCGAAGCCGGCATGATCTTCACCATCGAGCCGATGATCAACCAGGGCAAGCGCCACCTGCGCATGCTGGCCGACGGCTGGACCGTGGTCACCAAGGACCGCAGCCTGTCCGCCCAGTGGGAGCACACCGTGCTGGTTACCGAAACCGGCTACGAAATCCTCACCCAGTCCGCCGGCACCCCGGCCAAGCCCAGCTTCAAGTAATCGCTGAAGGCCGTCCGCTCCCGCGGCGGCCCTTTCCCGCCATGCTGCCAGATGTCCTCCGCGCCGACGCCCGCTCCCATTCGCTGATACAGGCGCAGTCCGATGCCCAGGCGGTGCTGACCTGGCTGGCGGAGCACGCCGATCGCCCGGCCACGCTAGCCGCTTATCGCAAGGAAGCGGAGCGGTTGCTGCTGTGGCTGGACGGCCGCAGGCAGGGACTGGCCCAGGTCAAGCGCGAGGATGTGCTGGACTATCGCCGCTTCCTCGCCTCGCCACACCCCGCGGAACAATGGCTGGGGCCGGCGCGGCCGCGCAGCCATCCGGACTGGAAGCCGTTCAGCAAACCGCTGTCTCCCGCCAGCGTCGAACACAGCCTGACCGTGCTGGGCGCCTTATTCGCCTATCTCAACGACGCCGGCTACCTGAACGGCAACCCGTTCAAATTGTTGCGCCGGCGCGGCGCCAGAAAGGCCTCGCAGGAGATCGAACGTTTCCTCGACGCCGACTGCTGGAGACACCTCCAAGCCACGCTAAATGGCTTGCCGCGCGATAGCGACAGGGAAATCCGCCATGCCGAGCGCGCGCTGTGGCTGTTCACCCTGCTCTACCTGACCGGTGCGCGCCGCGGCGAGGTTGCCGCCGCCCGCGCAGGCGATCTGCTCCGCCGCAACGGCAACTGGTGGTGGCATGTGGTCGGCAAGGGCGGCGTTTCCGCGCGCATTCCGCTGTCGGACGAGCTGATGGACGCCATGGCCCGTTACCGGCTGAGCCTGGGCCTGTCTCCGCGGCCATCCGTTGGCGAGGACACGCCGCTGGTTTGCCGCGTGGGCGGCAAGGGGCAGGCCACGCCGCTGTCCGACAAGGCGATCTACCTGATCTGCAAGGAAGTGTTCGGCCGGGCGCAGGCAGGCGCGCCCAGCGACGAAGTCCGCGCCAAGCTGCGCGCGGCCAGCACCCACTGGCTGCGCCATACCGCCGCCAGCCACCAACTGGAGGCGGGCGTGCCGCTGCTGCTGGTCAGCCAGAACCTGCGCCATGCCAGCATCCAGACCACGCGCCGCTACCTGCACAGCGAGGAAGACGCCCGCCACGAAGCCAGCCGCCTGCACAAGCTGAAACGCGACGCCTGAGCGTTTCGCCCTTCCCTTTCCGCGCCATTCCGCGTACCATCGCGCCTCTTTTATTTTCAAGGAGATGCTGAATGACTGATCAAACTGCCGCCCGCGCCTGCGGCATAGACTTTGGCACCTCCAACTCCACCGTGGGCTGGCTGCGCCCTGGCCACGACACCTTGCTGCAGCTGGAAGACGGCAAGATCACCCTGCCCTCGGTGGTGTTCTTCAATTACGAGGAAGACCATTCCCGCTTCGGCCGCGCCGCGCTGGCCGAGTACATCGACGGCTTCGAAGGGCGGCTGATGCGCTCGCTGAAAAGCCTGCTGGGCTCCAGCCTGATCGACAGCCAGACCGAAGTCCAGGGCAAGGCGTTGCCGTTCCGCCATCTGCTGAAGCTGTTCATCCAGGAGCTGAAGCTGCGCGCCGAAGCCACCGCCGGCCGCGAATTCGAGCAAGTGGTGCTGGGCCGCCCCGTGTATTTTGTCGACGACAATCCTCAGGCTGACAAGCTGGCCCAGGACACGCTGGCCGACATCGCCCGCCAAGTAGGCTTCAAGGAGATTTCATTCCAGCTGGAGCCGATCGCCGCGGCGTTCGACTACGAATCCAACATCGAGAAGGAAGAACTGGTGCTGATCGTCGACATCGGCGGCGGCACCTCGGACTTCACGCTGATCCGCCTGTCGCCGGAGCGCCGCAGCCATGCCGAGCGCCGCGATGACATCCTGGCTACCGGCGGCGTGCACATCGGCGGCACCGATTTTGACCGCCAGCTGAGCTTGCACGGCGTGATGCCGCTGTTCGGCTTCAAGACCCGGCTGCGCAACAACGCGGAGATGCCGTCCAGCCAGTATTTCAACCTGGCCACCTGGCACACCATCAACTTCGCCTACACTCGCAAGGCCTGGATGGATCTGCAGGACGTGCACCGGGACGCCGCCGAACCGCAGAAGCTCGACCGTCTGTTCAAGCTGATCCAGGAGCGCGCCGGCCACTGGCTGGCGATGGAAGTTGAGGCCGCCAAGATCGCGCTGTCCGATCAGGACAGCCACCGCCTGGCACTGGACGCCATCGAGCGCGGCCTGCATTGCGATCTCAGCCGCGCCGATTTCGAAACCAGCATCGGCTCGCTGCTGGACCGCGTCGGCGGCACCGTTAGCAAGCTGCTGGCCGATTCCGGGCTCAAGGCTGAAAATGTGGACACCGTGTTCTTCACCGGCGGCTCCAGCGGCGTGCCGGCGCTGCGCGATGGCATCCGCGCGCTGCTGCCCAATGCCCTCCACGTGGAAGGCAATCTGTTCGGCAGCATCGGCAGCGGCCTGGCCATCGAGGCGAAGAAGCGCTACGGCTAAGCCAACAGGCAGCCCAATAAAAAACGCCGCGATGATACGCGGCGTTTTTTATTGGGACAAGGCGTCAGAAATCCCGTTGCGGCACCAGCACCGTGCGATTGCCGTTGCTCTCCATTGCGCTGACGATGCCCGCGGCCTCCATCTCCTCGATCAGCCTCGCGGCGCGGTTGTAGCCGATGCGCAGATGGCGCTGCACGCCGGAGATGGATGGCTTGCGGGTGCGCAGCACAATCTCCACCGCTTCATCGTACAAGGGGTCGGTTTCCGTCGCCGCCTGAGCCTTGGCGGTGGCGTCCGCCGAAGCGTCGTCGGCCTCGCTCTCGCCGGTCAGCAGGCCTTCCACGTAATCCGGCTCGCCGAACTGCTTCAGATGCTCGACCACCGCGTGCACCTCGTCGTCGGTGACGAAGGCGCCGTGCACCCGTTGCGGGTAGCCGGTGCCCGGCGGCAGGTACAGCATGTCGCCCTGGCCCAGCAGGCTTTCCGCGCCCATCTGGTCCAGAATGGTTCGGCTGTCGATCTTGCTGGACACCTGGAAGGCGATCCGGGTCGGAATGTTGGCCTTGATCAGGCCGGTGATCACGTCCACCGATGGCCGCTGCGTGGCCAGGATCAGGTGGATGCCGGCGGCGCGGGCCTTTTGCGCCAGGCGGGCGATCAATTCCTCGATCTTCTTGCCAGCCACCATCATCAGGTCGGCGAACTCGTCCACCACCACCACGATGAACGGCAGCTTGTCCAAAGGCTCCGGCGTTTCCGGCGTCAGGCTGAACGGATTGGCGATGCGCTGGCCGCGCTCGGCCGCCTCGCGCACCTTCTGGTTGTAGCCGGCCAGGTTGCGCACGCCCAGCGCGCTCATCAGCCGATAGCGGCGCTCCATCTCGCCCACGCACCAGTTGAGCGCGTTGGCGGCCAGCTTCATGTCGGTGACCACCGGCGCCAACAGGTGCGGGATATCGTTGTAGACCGACAGTTCCAGCATCTTGGGGTCGATCATGATGAAGCGGACTTCTTCCGGCGTCGCCTTGTACAGCAGCGACAGGATCATTGCGTTGACGCCCACCGACTTGCCGGAGCCGGTGGTGCCGGCCACCAGCAGGTGCGGCGCCTTGGCCAGGTCGGTCACCACTGGCTCGCCGGTGATGTCCTTGCCCAGCGCCATCGTCAGCCGCGACGCGGAATGCTGGAACACGTCGGCGGAGAATATCTCCGACAACCGTATCATCTGCCGCTTGGGATTGGGCAGCTCCAGACCCATGCAGGTTTTGCCGGGAATGGTCTCCACCACGCGGATGGAGGCCAGGCCCAGCGCGCGCGACAGATCCTTCATCAGGTTCACCACCTGGTTGCCGCGCACGCCCACCGCAGGCTCCACCTCGTAACGGGTGATCACCGGACCGGCGTAAGCATCCACCACGCTGACCTTGACCTTGAACTCGGCGCACTTCTCCTCGATCACGATGCCGCGCTCGATCAACTCGTCCTGATTGCAGGCTTCCTGAGCCGCATCCGCCGGGCTCAACAGGCCCAGGCCGGGCAGCATGGAGTCGTCATAGCTGTGGCGCGCCGGGGCATCTTCCGCCTCCGCTGGCGCGGGCTCGGATTCAGGCAAGGCGACAGACGCTGTTTCAACAACGGCTGAGGCAGCTTGCGCCGCCGGTTTTTCCTCCACCAATATCCAAGGCATGGGATTGCTTGCCAACTGGGCCGCGGTGGCGGCCAGGGATGGCGCTGCAGGCTCAGGCAACACGGTCTGCTGCACGATGGCGGGCGCCTCATCCACTTGCTGCACCAGCACTTCGCGCGTCTGCGGCCAGCGCCACGGCGCGCGCGAGGCGGGAGAAGCGTCGCTGGCGGCGATAGCCTCTTCCGCGGGTCCGTCTGCCGCACCTTGCGCGTCTGCCGCCGCGGGCTCGGCAGCCACTGGCTCGACTGGCTCGAACGGAATGGATGCAGGCGCGGCCGGCTCAGGGCTTGCCGCCAGCTGCGGCGGCGAATGATTGGCTTCCTGCGCCGGGGCTTCCGCTTCGCCGATTTCCGGCCAGGACTGCGGCTCCAATGCTTCGGCGTCTACAGGGGGAAATTCAGTCGCGGTCGGCTCTGGCGCCGTCACGGGCTGAATCGGCGGCTTTTGGACGTGAACGTCCGCCATCGGGGCGGGAACAGGTTCCGCCGCGACAGGCTTGCTGTCCGGAGTTGATTCAGGCTTGCGCAGCGGCTCCAAAATCACCAGCGGCTTCTCCGGCTCCGGCGCGGCTTCAGGCTTCGTCCGGGGGATCGGAACCAGCTCGACGCGGGGCAGCGGCGCGCTTGCGGGCGGCGAATTGCGGCGATGCGCATGAAGACTGGCCACCGCGGCGCGCACTTCTCCGCTGCCGATCAGCGGCAGCGCGTCTTCGCCGCGCTCGCCCGCTTCGACTCCGCGGACGCGCTGGCGGCGGAGGTAGTCCTGCTGCATATTGCTCTGCATCTCGGACAGGCCGATCACCGGCAAGTCGCCCGCTTCCGACGGCTGCTGCGGCTGGCGGTTTTTGCGGCGGTACTCGCGCGACAACTCCAGCACCGGCAGCTCGGCAGGCGGCTCCTGGCCAGCCGTCGGGACGCGTTTGGGCAGCACGATGGTTTCGCGCGGAGGCTGGTCTTCGGCTACAGGCGCAGCCTGCCTGCCCTGCCGGCCCTGGGGCGAGATGCGAACGAGCGGAGCCTGCTCCTCCCGGCGCGGGACTTCTTCCCTATGGACAGTCGGCAAAGGCTCAGGCTCCGAGTCTGGCCGATCATCAGCCTGGACTGCGGGAGGCGCCTCCTGCTCGACCTCTTCCGGCCGCAGCGGCTGCTCGGCGAAGTAGTCGGGTTCGTAGCGTTCGCTGCGCCCCTCCACGCCAAGCAGGCCATCCAGCTTGCGCATCAACTGCGGCATCTTGCCGCTTTTTACCAGCCAGCCGGCCGCGGCCAGCGCGGACAGCAATAGTACGACGACAACCCACACGGTCGAGAACCCCGAAATTTAGCTGCCCGCGGCATGCGCGGGCGTGTTTTTCATGGCAGCGCGCTGGACTCAGTCAAGCGTCAAACTGTCTGTCACTTTAAGATCTGATTGTAACTGTTTTGTGCGCCCGCATCACAACCAATGCCAGACCAAGGCTTGCGCGGCCAGCGCGAACAGCGCGGCGATCACATCGTCCACCATCACGCCGAAGCCGCCGCCGACGCGCTGGTCGAACCAGCGTATCGGCCAGGGTTTGACGATGTCGAACAGGCGGAACAGCGCGAAGGCCAGAATCCAGCCGGCCCAGCTCGCCGGCGCGAAGGCCAGCACCATCAGCATGCCCACTACTTCGTCCCAGACGATGCCGCCGTAATCGTGCACGCCAAGCGCCTTGCCGGTGATGCCGCAGGCGTAAACGCCGAACAGGAACAGCGGCAGGCACAGCGCCATCAGCATCCAGCCGTTGACGCCCAGCGCCAACAAGGGAAAGAAGATGGGATAGGCAACCAGCGTGCCCCAGGTGCCGGGGGCCTTTTTCATCAGGCCGCTGCCGAAGCCGAAAGACAGCAGGTGAATCGGATTGCTCAGCAAAAAACGCCAGTTGGGCGTGATTTTGGGAGTGTCAGCCAAAATGGTCATAACCTTTCTTGTCCAGCGCCACGGCCTGGCCGGCGGCGTTCAGCAGCCTGCCGTCCCGCCCTTCCAGCACGCGGCCGATGCGGGTGACGCGGCAGACGCCCGCCGCCGCGGCCTCGATGGCGGCTCGGCGCGCCGGCGGCGCCGTGAAAACCAGTTCGTAATCGTCCCCGCCGGCCGCCAGGCAGGCGAGGTATTCTTCGCGGCGCGCCTCCAGCGCGGGATGGGACGGCAAGGCGTCGGCCCACACTTCTCCCGCCACGCCGGATGCGGCCAGAATGTGGCCAAGGTCGGCCATCAGTCCGTCGGACACGTCGGCGGCGGCATGCGCCAGCGGCAACAGCGCGGCGCCCAGCGCCAGCCTCGGCTCCGGGCATTCCAGTTTGTGCGTCGCCGCGGCCAGCAGTTCCATATCGTTTACATTCAGCCAGCCCAGCCGATGGCGCACCGCTAGCGCGCCCAGGCCCAATTCGCCGGACACCCAGATGTCGTCGCCCGGCTTGGCGCCGTCGCGGCGCAAGGCCTGCCCGGCCGGCGTCTCGCCCATGATCGTCACCGATAGCGTCAGCGGGCCGCCGGTGGTGTCGCCGCCTATCAGCTCCACGCCGTGGGCGTCCGCCAGCGCGAAGAAACCGGCGGCGAATTCGGCCACCCAGGCCTCGTCGGCGCGCGGCAGCGCGATGGAAAGCAGCGCCCAGCGCGGGCGCGCGCCCATCGCCGCCATGTCGGACAGGTTGACCGCCAGCGTCTTGTGGCCCAGCGCGCGCGGCGACACGCCGGCGAAGAAGTGGCGCCCTTCCACCAGCATGTCCGCCGACAGGTGCAGTTCATGGCCCGGCGTCGGCCGGACGATGGCGGCGTCGTCGCCGACGCCCAGCACCGCGGATGGCGTGGGCCGCTTGAAATAACGGCCGATCAGTTCGAATTCGTTCATGGCACCTCACGCAAAAACACCCGCCGGCGGCGGGTGTCGTCGACAGCGGCACGCCAAAGGCGTGACCGGCTCAGTCCTGCTTGCGGCGCTGTTTCTGCGCCAGCACTTCGTCGCCGCGCACTTCGGCGGCCAGCTTGTCCAGCACGCCGTTGACGAATTTGTGGCCATCGGTGCCGCCGAAAGTCTTGGTGATTTCGATGGCTTCGTTGATGATCACCGGATACGGGGTTTCCGGGCTTTGCGTCAGTTCCAGCGCGGCCATCAGCAGCACGGCGCGCTCCACCGGGCTGACTTCGTCCTCGGCGCGCTCGTAGTAACGGCCTACCTGAGCGGACAGCAGTTCCACATCTTTCAGCACGCCGTACAGGATGCTGCGGAACAGGGCCTCGTCGGCCTTGGCGAAGTATTCATTCTCGCGCAGGTGTTTTTCAATCAGCGAAGCCGGACGGTCCGGGTTCAGTTCCCATTCGTAAATGCCTTGCACGGCGAATTCGCGGGCGCGGCGGCGGGCGGTTTTCATGGTGGCGATTCCTTGAAAGAGCAAGGGAAGCGGCGCGATGGCCCGCTTCCCGTTGGACGGCTTGGCGGCGGATGGCTCAGCCGCGCAGCGTCTTGTGCAGATTGGCCATCTCGACCGCGACGCGGGCGGCGTCGCCGCCCTTTTCCTGCATGCGGACTTCCGCCTGCTCGTCGTTTTCGGTGGTCAGGATGGCGTTGGCTACCGGAATGTCGAAGTCCAGGCCGACGCGGGTGACGCCGGCGCCGGATTCGTTGGATACCAGCTCGAAATGATAGGTTTCGCCGCGGATCACCGCGCCCAGAGCCACCAGCGCGTCGAAACGACCGCTCTTGGCCATGGTTTGCAGCACCAGCGGAACTTCCAGCGCGCCAGGCACAGTGGCCAGGACGATGTCGCCGGCGGCGACGCCCAGTTTTTCCAGCTCGGCGACGCAAGCGTCGCGCAGGCCGTGGCATACCGGCGTGTTGAAACGCGCCATGACGATGCCGATTTTCAGGCCCTTGCCGGAAAAATTGGGTTCAATACACTGGATGGCGTCAAGCATGTTGGGTCCTCGCGGCGAAAACACTAAGGAAAGCCGGCAATTGTAACGCAATCGCCGCGATTAGGCCACGCCCGGGCCGTTCCCGGCATCCACGTGGAAGTGGCCCGGCTGGCAGAATCCGGTGACTTCCAGCTCGAAGCCGGCCATCGACGGCAGGCTGACCGGGCTGGACATCAGCTTCATCTTGCCGACGCCCAGCGCCTTCAGCATTTGCGCGCCGACGCCGAAGGTCTTGCTGTCCCACTTCTGCCGCGGCGGCTCCAGGTCCAGCGCCCGCTGCGCCAGATCGACGCCGGTTTCGTCGCGGTACAAGAGCACCATCACGCCGCGGCCTTCCTCTTCCATGGTTTCCAGCGCGTTGGGCAGCGTCCAGGAATGATGGCTGCACAGCGGCGCCAACACGTCGATCACCGACAGCGGTTCATGCACCCGCACCAGAATTTCCTTGTCCGGGCGGATTTTGCCCTTGCTCAGCGCCAGGTGGGTGGCGGAGGTGGTGATGTCGCGGAACACGTGGAGGTCAAAGCTGCCGAACGGCGTCTCCACCGGGCGCTCGCCTACTTTTTCCACCAGGGATTCGGTGCGGCTGCGGTACTGGATCAGGTCGGAGATGGTGCCGATCTTCAGGCCATGCGTCTTGGCGAACTCCAGCAGCTCCGGCAGACGCGCCATGGTGCCATCGTCGTTCATGATCTCGCATATCACCCCGGCAGGCTCCACGCCGGCCAGCATGGCCAGATCGCAGCCGGCCTCGGTGTGGCCGGCGCGGATCAGCACGCCGCCGTTCTGGGCCTTGAGCGGAAACACGTGGCCGGGCTGCACCAGATCGCTGGCCTTGGCCAGCCGCGCCACGGCGGTCTTGATGGTGTGGGCGCGGTCGGCGGCGGAAATGCCGGTGGTCACGCCCTGGGCGGCCTCCACCGATACGGTGAAGTTGGTGCCGAAGCTGGTGCCGTTGTTGGTCGCCATCATCGGCAGATTCAACAGCTTGCAGCGCTCTTCGGACAAGGTCAGGCAGATCAGGCCGCGGCCGTGCTTGGCCATGAAGTTGATCGCTTCCGGCGTGACGAATTCCGCCGCCATCACCAGATCGCCTTCGTTTTCGCGGTCCTCGGCGTCCATCAGCACCACCATCTTGCCGGCCTTGATGTCGGCGATGATGTCTTGAATCGGGGATATGCTCATTGCTCTATTCCTTTGTCGGTACGCCCGTTCTACGCGGGCAGCAGGTCCAGCGCCCGGTATTCGCCGAGCTCCGCCGTTTCGCCGTCGCGCAGCGCCAGCGGCTTGTTGAACAAGGGGCCGTCCACCACCAGCGTGTGGAACTCGCCCGCCTCGCCGCAGGGATCCACCCCCTCGGCCAGCATGTCTTCTATCAGCTGCCGGTTGAAAGCCCGGCCCAGCCACTTCTCGTCCACCAGCGCAGTATTGACCATCACGATGCGGGCGACGAATCCGGCATCGACGAATTCACGCGCCAGATCGGCGCGGGCTTGCCGCCACAAGGGCAGGATCGCTCCAAGGCCCGCCTCGGCGCAGACGCCTTCTTCCCATTCGCGGTGCGCGTCCAGATCGATATCGCCGAACACCGCCGCCCGGATGCCGTCCGCCGCCGCCGCGCGCAACTGCTCAATGAAGACTTCGCGGTAATCATTCCAGCTTGCCTTTCCCAAACGCTGGGGCAAACCCAGCGCCTGCGCCTGCAGGGCCAGCACCTCGGACCGCACGCCGTGCGAGCGGGAGCGGTCCCCCTCCTCGTCCAGCATGGTCAGCAGCGCCTGCGGCTTGGCGCCGGCCCGAACGGCGCGCCACAGCGCGAGGCAGCTGTCCTTGCCGCCGCTCCACGACGCCAGCACCGGCAGATCGCGCAAGATCACGCCTGGCCGCGCTGCGCCAGCACGCGCTCGACCGTGTCGACGATGGCCTGGGTCTGCGGATCTATCTCGATATTGATTTGGTCGCCGGATTTGCGGCCGGCGATATTGGTCCGGCTCAGCGTTTCCGGAATCAGGTGCACGCAGAAGCGGCGGCCTTCCATCGCGCCGACGGTGAGGCTGATGCCGTCTATGCCGATATAGCCCTTGGTGAACACGTATTTTTCCAAACCAGCAGGCAGCTCGAACCAGACGGTGTGGTTGTTCGGGGATTCGATGACTTCGGAGACCGCGGCGAGGCCCATCACGTGGCCGGACATCGCGTGGCCACCGATGTCGTCGCCGAACTTGGCCGCGCGCTCCACGTTCACGCTGTCGCCGGCCTTGAGTGCGCCCAGATTGGTGACGCGCAGCGTTTCCTGCATCAGGTCGAAATGAACCAAGTCGCCGTCGACCCGGGTGACAGTCAGGCAACAGCCGTTGTGGGCGACAGAGGCGCCAAGCTGCAGGCCGGGCAACATTTCCTGGGGCAGGCGGACGATATGGGTGCGAAAATCCTGCTTTTCTTCGATGGCGACCACTTCGGCCACGCCCTGGACGATACCGGTGAACACGGCAAGCCTCCTTGGTTTGAATTGTCGTTTGGACGATATTGTAGCCGAATGATCGTTTTCCAATCCGCTGGCGTCATAAAAAAACCGGCCATAAGCCGGTTTCAGGATATTTGGAGTGAGGAGTCAGAAGCGCCACGACAGGCTGGTGCGGACTGAGCGACCCATGCCTTGAATGCCCTCTGTCAGATAAGGGCTGTAGCTTCTATTGAACAGATTATCTATCGACACGCGCGCCTCCAGGTGCTTGAAAGCGCCGCTCTGCGGCTGCCACACGGTGAATAGATTGATCAAGACATATCCTTTGCTGGGCGGCATGGAATAGGCGGTGCGCGTTCCCTCGAAATACGGTATCCGGTCCTGGGTGCGGACGAACTTGCCCTGCCCGCCGAATGTCAGCCCCAGCCGAGCGACGCGATACCCGGTGGTCAGGACGGCTTTGCGCGGCGGAATGTCCACCACCGGCTCCGAGTTGCCCCATGGATCGCGAAGGCTGTTGCGATGATCGCCGCTGGTCGCGGAGAGCGCCGCCGACGCGAACCAGCCGCGCAACTGGTAATCCAGCGTCAGGTCATAGCCATGGATCTCGTAGCCGCTCAAGTTACGGTAGAAGCCGGTGCCGGCGGGCGGAGTCTGGCCCGGCGCGTCGCCGGTATTGCCATTTCCGAGCCGCATGTAGATGTTGTCGCGCACCAGCTGCCGGTACGCGAGCAGAGACATGCTCAGTCTGTCGCCGGCCGACAATACGCCGCTACGTTCGAAATCCAGGCCATAGTAAAAGCCGCGCAACTTCTCCGGCTTCAGATACCGGCTGGTGCCGGACAAATTGGATAGCGGGGTTTGAGCGGCATACACTTCGTCCACTGTCGGCGCGCGCCAGGTATCGACATAGCTGAAGCTGGCATTCCAGCCCGGCGAGAAGCCCCAGGCGATGGCCAGGCGCGGCGACCAGCCGGTGAAGCTCACCGGGCGATAATCGTGGCCGGCGCTGGCGACATTGTAGATGGGCGCGAGATTGGGCTTGCCGTACAAAGCCACCTGGTCGTAACGCAGCGAGGGCGTGATTTTCCAGTCAGGCAAAGGCTTCCACTCATGGATCAGGTAAGCCGAACGCATGGTTTCCTCGCCGCGGTTGCCGCCATAGGCGTTTATCCAGCCGTAGTTGTAATCCGGATCTTTGGCCTTGGTGGCCAGGAATGACCGCGGGTCCCAGTCCTGCTTGCTCCAGGACAGGCCCGTTGTGAAGCTATTGGCATCGCCCAGCTTGGCGACGTTGCGGATATCCAGCGAGCGGCTGTTCTGGGTCACCCAGCTCTCATGGCCATAGGATGAGCGGTAGTCCACCTTCCAGGCGGACTCAGGCCGCTTGTCGTGCTGATAGCGACGGGATTGCGCATAGTTGACGCTGAAATCCAGCCAGGCGTTGTCGGGACTGGCGTAGCGCCATTCGCCATTGAGCGAATCAATTTTCTGATCCCGCATCACGGTTTTTCTCAGCCAGGCCTCCGCCTCGCCATAGCGCTTGATGTCAGAACTGGAGGGCGCCTCGACCTGCCCGCTGCGCGCCGCCCAAGGCGTGCGCATCTCCGACTCCTGCCTGACCATGCCCAGTCGGAACTGGTGGCCGGCCCAGGGGCGGAACGCCAGCTTCAACATGCCGGCTTTCTGCTCCCCGCCCGAAAACAGATAGGTGAGGTCATCGCCGGTCTTGCCGTCGCCCGAGCGGGATTGGGATATGTAGGCGAGAATATCCGCCGAGTGTTCGCCGCCGCCAGCGTAAGCGGCCACGCTCTTGCTGATCTGGCCACCATTGCTCTGGCGGCCGATCTTGGCGAAGCCGCCGACTGACTGGCCCGGCATCAGCAACTCATCCACCGACTTGGTTTCCGCCCGGATCACGGCGCCGAAGCCGCCATTGCCGTACAGGGCCGACTGCGCGCCCTTGATCACCTCCACCTTGCCCAGCAATTCCGGCTCTATGAAACTGGTGCCTTGCTGGTATTTCGAGAACACCTGGTTGGCGCCGTCCAGCTGGACCTGCACCTGCTCCACCGAGCGATAACCCCAGACATTGATCACCTGCCCGCCGGGACGCGGCGAGCCGCCGGCGTTCACGCCCGGCAAGACGTCCAGCACTTCGGCCAAGGAGCGCGCTTGGGGCCTGGCGATCTCTTCCGCGCCCAGCTTGTCGACGCCCGGCTGCTTCTGTATGGCGGTGGATTGAACCTTGATGGTTTGCAGCTGCTGATCCTCGGCCTTCGCCGAAAAATGGACCAGGCTCAAGGCGAGAACGGAAAGGCAAAACGGAAAGGCCGCTGCTTGCGCGCGGCCGTTTTTTGGTTGTTGTTGCATCACGGAACTATTTATTATTGATAATCATTATCAATTGTAACATGGAATTTCCTGAAACCCGTAACTCCGGTAAAATGCTCGGCTTTATTGAATTTCAAGCAAGCCATCCATGTCCGCCGACCTCGCCCGCATCGCAGAAGAAGTTTCGCACCGCCGCACCTTCGCCATCATCTCCCACCCCGACGCGGGCAAAACCACGCTGACGGAAAAATTGCTGCTGTTCTCCGGCGCCATCCAGATGGCGGGCACGGTGAAGGGCAAGAAAGGCGGCAAGTTCGCCACTTCGGACTGGATGGAAATCGAAAAGCAGCGCGGCATTTCCGTCGCCTCGTCGGTGATGCAGTTCGACTATCGCGACCACACCGTCAACCTGCTGGACACCCCGGGCCACCAGGACTTCTCCGAGGACACCTACCGCGTGCTGACCGCGGTCGACAGCGCGCTGATGGTGATCGACGCCGCCAAGGGCGTGGAAGAGCAGACCATCAAGCTGCTCAATGTCTGCCGCCTGCGCAGCACGCCCATCGTCACCTTCATGAACAAGTGCGACCGCGAAGTCCGCGACAGCCTGGAGCTGCTGGACGAGGTGGAAAACGTGCTGAAGATCCGCTGCTCGCCGATCACCTGGCCGATCGGCATGGGCAAGACCTTCCGCGGCGTGTACAGCCTGCTGAACGACGCGGTGATCCTGTTCGAGGCCGGCACGGAAAAGCTGGTTTCCGACATCGAAGTGATCCAGGGCATAGACAACCCGCGCCTGGACGAGCTGTTCCCGCTGGAAATGGAACAACTGCGGATGGAGATCGAGCTGGTCAAGGGCGCGTCCAACGAGTGGAACCTGGAAGAATTCCTGGCCGGCGAGCTGACCCCGGTGTTCTTCGGCTCCGCCATCAACAACTTCGGCGTGCGCGAAATCCTGAACGCGCTGATCGACTGGGCTCCGGCGCCGCAGGAGCGCGACGCTACCGTGCGCAGCGTGGCGCCGACTGAAGGCAAGTTCTCCGGTTTCGTGTTCAAGATCCAGGCCAATATGGATCCCAAGCACCGCGACCGCATCGCCTTCTTGCGCGTGTGCTCCGGCAAGTTCGAACGCGGCATGAAAATGAAGCACCTGCGCTTGAACCGCGACATTTCCGCCTCCAGCGTGGTGACCTTCATGTCGCACGACCGCGAGATCGTCGAGGAGGCGTTCGCCGGCGACATCATCGGCGTGCCCAATCACGGCAACATCCAGATCGGCGACAGCTTCTCCGAAGGCGAGGACCTGTCCTTCACCGGCATTCCCTTCTTCGCACCGGAACTGTTCCGCTCGGTGCGCATCAAAAACCCGCTGAAGCTGAAGCAGCTGCAAAAAGGCCTGCAGCAACTGGGCGAAGAAGGCGCGGTGCAAGTGTTCAAGCCGCACAGCGGCGGCGATCTGATCCTGGGAGCCGTGGGCGTGCTGCAGTTCGAGGTGGTGGCCAGCCGCCTGGCCGCCGAATACGGCGTCGACGCCATCTTCGAATCCGCCAGCATCTGGTCCGCCCGCTGGTTCAGCTGCGACGACCGCAAGAAGCTGGACGAATTCATCAAGACGCTGCAGATGAATATCGCGACGGACGCCGGCGGCAACCTCGCCTATCTGGCGCCGAACCGCGTCAATCTGCAGCTGACCCAGGAGCGCTGGCCAGACATCGTCTTCCACGAAACCCGCGAACACGCGGTGAAGCTGAACGACTGAGGAGTCCATGCACACCCTGCTCGACCTGATCGCCTTTTTGCGGGAGAACTACGCCCACGAGATCACCCGATCGCTGTTGCTGGTGCTGACGCTGCTGATCATCCGCGTCACCGTGGACCGGTTGCTGGCGGCCAATAGCGGCGTGCCAGTCGAGGAGCGGCGCCGCTGGTCGGTCAACACCCGCAACGGCCTGTTTCTCGCAGGCCTGGCAGGCATAGGCCTGATCTGGGCCAACGAGCTGCAGACGCTGGCCGTCTCGATGCTGGCCTTCGCCGCCGCGCTGATCCTGGCCACCAAGGAGTTGATCATGTGCCTGTCCGGCGGCGTGGTGCGGCAGATGTCCAACAGCTACGGCCTGGGCGATCATATCGAGTTGGGCGCGGTGCGCGGCCGGGTGGTGGACATCGGCCTCTTGTCCACCACCGTGATGGAGATCGGTCCCAACCACAGCTCGCACCAGATGACAGGCCGCGCCCTCACCTTTCCCAACAGCCTGCTGCTGTCCACTCCGGTGATCCGGGAAAATTACATGGGCGAGTACGTGATGCACATCATCAACGTGCCGCTCGCCTACACCGTCCCGCCAGTCCAGGCCGAGCGCCTGCTGATGGGGGCGGCCGAGGAGGCCTGCGACTGCCATGTGGATGTGGCCCGGCGCCACATGGAAGACATGGCCAAGCGCTACCTGGTGGACATCCCATCGGTGGAGCCGCGGATTTCCATTCAGCCGATCGATGAAAAACGCTATCAGTTGATCCTGCGCATCGCGATACCGGCCAGGGAAAGGCAACGTATCGAGCAAGCCATCTTGCATAAATTCATGTCGGACTGCTATCCCATCATTGAACAGCAATAAATAGAGCAAGAACTCCAAACATCGTATACAATTGCGCTATGCGAAGTCACTATCAGCCGGTGCTACATGAGTAAAACCAGAATCAAGACCTACGACCGCATCATTCAAGAAAGCCTTAAGCTGTTCAACGAACAAGGCGAGCGCAGCATCACCACCAACCACATCGCCGCGCATCTGGGCATCAGCCCGGGCAATCTCTACTACCACTTCCGCAACAAGGAAGAGATCGTCTACCAGATCTTCCTGATGTACCGCGAGTTCATCAATCAGCGCCTGTCGGTGCCGGAAGACCGCAAGATGACGGTGGACGATCTGGTCAACTATCTGGACACCGCCTTCCTGGCCATGTGGCAGTTCCGTTTCATGTTCTATGACCTACCGGGTCTGCTGGCGCGAAATCCGCAGATGCAGTCCGAGTACCATCAGTTCGTGAATACCGAGCTCAAAAACATCCTGGGCGAGCACTTTCGCGAGTTCATCCGCCTGGGGCTGCTGCAAATGGACGAAGAGGACATCGAGGCGGTCAGCATCAATATCTGGCTGGTGGTGAAGTTCTGGTTCGCCTTCGAGCAGACCTCGCGTCCGAAAGCGCCGATCACCGAAGAGTCCGGCCATCGCGGCGTGCTGCAGGTGCTGGCCCTGCTCAAGCCCTATGTGCAGCCGGAATACCGCCACGCCTTCCACTCGCTGTACGAGCGTCACGGCGGCTGATCGAGCTTTTCGCCGCCCAAAACAGAAAGGCCACTGCGATGCAGTGGCCTTTTCATTTCACCCTGAGGCTGGCTTATGCCGCCTCGGCAAGGTTTTGCGTCAGATAACCGTGCAATTCGCCGTTGGCGAGCATCTTGCGCAAATGGTTGCCCGGAGCATTTCCTACGTACTGCACCTGGCCAAGCTTGCAATGCGCAACCTTGGCTTCGGCGCATACTTCCATCTCAGCTTCCAGCGTCCACTGCGTGGGCTGCGGATCGGAGCCGACCGGCTCCAGCGATACGGTCAGATGATACCGGCCGTCGCGCGAATACACATCCAGCAGGCCAAGCAAGCCCAGGTTGTTGCGGACATCGGCGTCGTCCGCGTCGAAAGCGCCCGCAGAAATGGCCTGCGGAACCAACACTTCAGGAAAAGTCGCAGTCATGGCATCTACCCCGAGGGTCTCCCCTCAAAAAACGAATTATTGGATTATTGTCATCGCGCGCCATCGAGATGGTTTGCGATCAGACATTCATTGATGTCTGGTTCCATCATGGGGATGTTTGCCGGACCGGACAATGCTGAAATGGGAAAAAGCGTGGAGCGGTGAAGAAACCTGTACTTTTGGACACTCAACCGGTGGCGGGGCCATCACAAGTGCAAGGAAAAAATGATGAATAAATTTAGAATTCTGTTGAATGCTTTATCTGACCAAAGTCATGGCATGACTTTTTCTCATCAAATAGAAAAGCCCCGGTCATACCGGGGCTCTCTAGCGTCCAAATCAGGTTGGAGTCTGACTTAAATCACCTTGGCGATGGCAGCGGCGACATAATCGACATTCTTGCTGTTCAACGCGGCCAGGCAGATGCGGCCGGTGGAGACCGCGTAAATGCCGAACTCCTCGCGCAGCCGGTCCACTTGCGCGGCGCTCAGGCCGGTGTAGGAGAACATGCCGCGCTGGGCCGTGATGAAGGAGAAGTCCGCGGCGACGCCGTTCGCCTTGATGGCATCCAACAGCGCCAGCCGCATGCCGCGGATGCGTTCGCGCATGCCGGCCAGTTCGTCCTCCCACTGCTGGCGCAGCGCCGGGCTGGACAGCACCGCGGCGACGATGGCCGCGCCGTGGATAGGCGGATTGGAGTAATTGGTGCGAATCACGCGCTTCAGCTGAGACAGTACGCGAACCGATTCATCCTTGGCGGCGGTGACGATGGACAGCGCGCCGACGCGCTCGCCGTACAGCGAGAAGCTCTTGGAGAAGGAGCTGGCGACAAAGAACTGCAGGCCCGAAGCCGCGAACAGGCGCACAGCCAGCGCATCAGCGTCGATGCCGTCGGCGAAGCCCTGGTAAGCCATATCCAGGAACGGCACCAGGCCGCGCTCGCGGCAAACCGATACCACCTCTTCCCATTGCGCTGAGGACAGGTCCGCGCCCGTGGGGTTATGGCAGCAGGCATGCAGCACGATGATGGAACCTGCGCTCAGAGACGCGAGGTGCGCCTTCATCGCGGAGAAATCCACGCCGCGGCTGGCTGCATGGTAGTACGGGTAGTTCTCCACCTCGAAGCCGGCGGACTCGAACAACGCGCGATGGTTTTCCCAGGACGGATCGCTGATATAGACCTTGGACGCCGGATTCAGCCGCTTCAGGAAATCCGCGCCGATCTTCAGCGCGCCGGTGCCGCCCAGCGCCTGGGCGGTCACCACGCGGCCGGCGGCCAGCAGCTCGCTGCCTTCGCCGAACAGCAGCTTCTGCACTGCGGAGTCGTATGCCGCCGGGCCTTCGATGGGCTGGTAGCCTCGAGCCGGCAGCGCCTCCAGACGCGCCTTCTCGGCGGCCTGCACCGCGGCCAGCAGCGGAATCTTGCCGTTGTCGTCGGAATAAACGCCCACGCCAAGATTGACCTTGGTGCTGCGGGCGTCAGCGTTGAACGCTTCATTGAGTCCGAGGATGGGGTCGCGCGGCGCCAGTTCCACGCCGGCGAAGATCGAAGAGGTCATACCAGGCTCCATTAGCTTTACAAACGAACCGGCCGGGCGGCCGATCAAAAAATCCTGATGCTACTTGTTGCCTTCCGAAGGAAGGCCGTTCGCTGTCGAACATAGTTTAACATGTATCCACTGGCCTCACAGGCAGGATATTGCCGCCAGCCATCGACAAATCGGCCCTGATGGCGTAATCAGAAACCTGCAAGGCCCGCCAGGCGATTTTCTGTCCGTGCTTTTATTCTAAAACGGAGGCATCCATGAAAAAGGGAATCCTGCTGCTTTGGCCGTCTTTCATGATCGCCATGATTGCGACTGCCGTGTTTTTCTCAATCTTTGAACCCGCCGAGCTCAAGCTTCACGGCAACCCGCTGTTCGCCGACAAGTTAAGCGCCTATTCGGTGTTCTTCCTGGTCAGTTGGGCGTTCGGAGCGCTCAATACTTCCATCGTACTGCTGCTGGAGAAGAGCGCCAGGGATATCAACGGCTTTACCCCGCCGCCGGTGGTCGCGCCCGATGAAGATACGCCGCTTCCCTGATCCGCCGAACGCAAAAAAAAGCCGGACTGCGCGTCCGGCTTTTTTCGCCTCAGATAATTTTCAAACCCTTCAGCATCACATACAGGATCAGCAGCGGCGACACGTAGCGCAACACGAAGAACAGCGGCTTCAACACCCGCTCGTTATTCAGCGCGCCCTCATTGCTCAATGCCGCGCGGAAGCGGTCGTAGCCCCACACCCAGGCGGTGAATAGACATAGGCAGATGCCTCCCAGCGGCATCAGCACGTTGGAGGTGACGAAGTCGAACAGGTCGAACATTGTCATGCCGAAGATCTTGAAGTCAGCCGTCAGGCTATTGGACAGCGCGCAGGCGGAACCCACCAGTGCCAGCAGCAGCAAGTTGACCACCGTGGACTTGACGCGGCTAATGCCAAAACGCTCGCTCAGCACCGATACCGGCACCTCCAGGATGGACAGCATGGCGCCGGTGGCGGCGATGGCGGTCAGAACGAAGAACACCACCATGAAGAAGTGCCCCAGCGGCATGCTGGCGAAAACGGCGGGAATAGTGATGAACAGCAGCGACGGACCGGCAGCCGGCTGGAAGCCGAAGGCGAACACTGCCGGGAAGATGGCGATGCCCGCCAGCAGCGACACGAACAGGTCGGCGCACATGACTCGAAAGGTGGTCAGCGGAATGTTCTGATCATCGCGGAAATAACTGCCATAGGTGATCATGGTGCCCATGCCGATGGATAGCTTGAAGAAAGCCAAGCCCATCGCGGTCAGCACCACGGCGGCGCTGATCTTGGAAAAATCAGGCGCGAACAGGAAGGCGAGGCCTTGGCTGGCGCCCGGCAGCATCAGGCTGCGCGCGCCGATCACCACCAGCAGCACGAACAGCAGCGGCATCAATTTCTTGGTCACCGCCTCAATGCCCTTGGATACGCCCAGCAACAGGATGCCGCCGATCAGCGCCAGCACCAGCCACTGCCACAGCAAGGACTGCACCGGATCGGAAATCAGCGCGGCAAAGGCGTCGGATGTCACTTTGGGGTCGCGCGACAGAATCTCGCCGCCGATAGCCTTGAAAATGTAGGCGAATACCCAGGCGGCCACCTCGGAATAGAAAGCCATGATCAGGAAGGCGGCGAGCACGCCGAAGGCGCCCACCAGCCACCAGGGCTGCCCGGCCGGAGCCAGTTTGACCAGAGAGCTTACCGCGTCGCGCTTGGCTTTCCGGCCCAGCATGATTTCCGAAATCATCACCGGCAGCCCCACCATCAGGGTAGCCAGCACGTAAATCACCAGAAAACCCGCGCCGCCGTTGGTGCCGGTCAGATAGGGAAATTTCCAGATATTGCCCAGACCAACCGCCGATCCCAACGTCGCCGCCAATACGCCAAAGCTGGAGGTAAAACCATCCCGCGCCTTGAGTTCTCCACCCGTTTCCGACTTGTTCTGACTCATTGTTTTTTTGAATCCCAATAAAACGAGCCCGCGCGGAGGTCCGGGCGGGCTCAATTGACCTTCATTGCTTAAGGGCCAGGATTTTGAAGCCTAATGCTTATGGATGCAAAGCATTTCTGACAGTTATTTGATTAAGTTGTTAGTCAGCAGGCCCAGCCAATCGTAGCAAGCCTGCAACTGGCTGGCCTCGATGAATTCGTCCGGTCTGTGCGCCTGCTCTATCGATCCCGGTCCCAGCACCACGCAGGGTATCCCGGCCTCGCTGAACAAGCCCGCCTCCGTAGTGTAGGCGACCCCTTCCCCAGCGCAACGGCAAAGGCTGTGAACGTAGCGACTGATGTCCGAATCGGACTCCGCCTCGAACGCGGGGCTGTACACCACGCGCTCGATCTCTATCTCCGCTTCTTCGGCCACCGCTCGCATCTCCTGCAGTAAAGTCGCCGCATAATCTGCCACCGAGGCGACCAGGCGCTGCGGATCATCTCCAGGCAGCCAGCGGCACTCGAACATGAACTCGCAGTCTGCCGGCACGATATTGCATGCCACTCCGCCGCGAATCAGCCCGGTTTGCATGGTGGTGAACGGCACATCATATAGGGGCTGGCGATGGCCGAACGAAGCCTCGGCGTCCGCCAGTTTGCGAATATGGGTAATCAGCCGGGCTGCGTATTCAATGGCGTTGACGCCATGAGGCGTCAGCGAGGAATGGGCCGCCCTGCCCTTGAGCCGGCAGCGGTAATGGGCGATTCCCTTGTGCGCCACCACCGGACGCATCGAGGTCGGCTCGCCGACCAGACATCCCGCCACCGTCACGCCCTGCGCGGCCAGATCTTCAATCAGCCTGCCCACGCCGAGGCAGCCCACCTCTTCGTCGTAGGACAGCGCAATGCCTATGCCCTGTTTCAGCGCGCCGGCCTTGGCCAGCTCGATAAAGTCCGGAACCCTGGCCAACACGCACGCGATGAAGCCTTTCATATCGGCGCTGCCCCTACCGTACAATCGCCCGCCGCCGCCATCGGTCAGCTCGAACGGGGGATAGGACCAGTCCTGCCCATCCACCGGCACCACGTCGGTGTGGCCGGACAATACGATCAACGGCAAATCGTCGCCGCCGATGCGGCAAAACAGATTGGCCTTGCCGCCATCGTCATTGTGCGTCAGCCTGCTGGCCAAGCCATGTCCGGCCAGGTAATGACGAACCCACTCTATCAATTGCAGGTTGGAGTTTCGGCTGGTGGTATCGAAGACGATCAGCTCGGCCAGCAAGGCAGCGGGTGTGGTATTCATGGCGCTTGGCATAAGTAGGAAGCTGGTTGTCGAGTCTGCACCGCCTCCCATTCGCAATCAATAGTCACTGGCCATGCAGATGACGATCCTTGCAACTGCCCGACAAAAACTTATAAAAATGCTTGTCAAATAGATGGGCATTGGATACAATCCGTTCTCTCTATGGCGGGCCTCCCCGCATTGCACGATAGCGAACCTGGTCAGGTCCGGAAGGAAGCAGCCACAGTTATTTAGTGCAAGTGCCGGGGGTTTGGCTCGCCACCCCTCCCCTTCTATGCATTCCGCTAGGACAATTGCAAATTTGCGACACTTTTGCGTCTATGCACAGTTCCGCATGCTGTTAACATTGTCCTGCACGATAAGAATCCGCTAACATTAGCAAAGTTGAATTTTCAAATTCATGGAACTTCACTAAATTCCCTGCATCAAAAATATTCCTGTTGAATTTTTTTTGCTATTTTTAGTAGGCAGGGCGAAGTCCTAAAAAAATACTAGAACCATTTGTTTCAGATACGAGAGGAACACTCATGAAACTGTTTGAAAAGATCCCGAATCCCCGGGAAATCCGTCGCAAGCTTGGCCTGAACCAGCAAGAGTTCTGGAGCCGCATCGGCGTTACTCAATCCGGCGGCTCCCGCTACGAAAGCGGCCGCAACATGCCGAAACCCGTTCGCGAATTGCTGCGCCTGGTTCATGTCGAGCAGATCGACTTGTCCAAAGTGCGCCGCGAAGATTTCGAGATCGTCGAATATCTGAAGGAAACCCACCCCGATCTGTACAAGAGCCTGCGCAAGGCCGTACGCACCAAGATCGAGGCACAGGAAGGCGGCGCAGAAGCCGCTGCCAGCTGATTGCCAGCTCTTCGAAAAAGCCAGCCGCGGCAAGCCCGGCTGGCTTTTTTCATTCAGGCGCCTGGGCGCGCCCTGGGCTTCCCGGACGGAATGACGAAGCCATCATCGCGCGGCTCAGTCGCCGGGGTTGCGCACCAACAGCACCGGCATATCCGCCACTTTCAGCACGCCTTCGGCCACGCTGCCCATCAGCAGGTGCATCAGCCCGCCCAGACCATGGGTGCCCATCACGATCAAGTCCGCGCCCCAAGCGCTGGCCTCGTCGGACAAGACGGCCGCGATCTTGTCGCCCCAGCTCTCCAGTATCTTGCATTCCGGCGCCATGCCCAGCGCTCGGGCGCGGTCTCCCGCCAGCCCCAGCACCTGCTCGCCCGCCTGCTTGATCGATTTTTGCAGCTCGGTGGCATCCAGAAATTCGGTGCCGCCCCAGCCAAACTGGGCCAGATCCACCACATGCACCAGCCGCAGGGTTGAGCCGAAGGCCTTGGCCAGCTTGCAGGCCTCGTCCAGCGCCATATTGGACGTGTCGCTGTCGTCCACCGGTACGAATATCCTTTGATACATGACGTTCAGCTCCTCTATGATCTTGGCTTGCGCCGACAGTCTATCAAAATCTCCTCGCCCGCATTTGACACAGCTTAGGCAGTTTTGACATAAAGGCCATATCGTCACTCTCTTCTGCCAGTATACGCCATGGCCAGGATTCGAATCGAAGCGCCCCAGCAAATCGTCTATGACACTCTTCTGGATGTCAGGATAGGCGATATCAACTACGCCAATCATCTATCCAATGATGCCCTGCTGCGAATGGCCCAGGAGGTTCGGCTTCGCCTGCTCCGGCACTGGGGCCATGCCGATGAGCTGCATGTCGGCGATGTGGGGATCGTAGTGGCGGATGCGGCCATTTCCTATCTCTCCGAAGCCTTTCATGGGGATGTCCTGCGCTTTCTCGTCGGCATCGCCGACATCCACGGCAAGGGGCTGGATTTCATTTATCAAGTGATCGATGACAACAGCGGCAGAGAAGTGGCAAGATTGAAAACGGGCATCGTGTTCTTTGATTACCAAGCGCGCCAAGTCGCCCCCATGCCGGAATCGTTTTCGGCCAAGCTCGGCCAATAAGCAAGAAGGAATCGCGCCATGAGAAACTACTCGCAAAACAGTCCGGAGGCGATTGCCAGACTCCTCGCCATATTCATGATCGCGGACGGCAATATGGATCCCCGCGAGCTGGAACTGCTTGAAAAGCTGCATGTTTACCACCTGATCAACCTGCCGAGAAAACAGTTCGCCCAGGTTCTGCGCGACGTATGCGATGACATTTCCGACGAAGCATCCGACGACGGCTCGATCAAATTGCTGGAGCGCGAGCGCATCGACAGTCTGCTCGCCGACATCACCGATCGCCGCAAACGCATCCTGACTTGCGTACTGGCCATGGATATCAGCAAGTCGGACGGCACCATCAGCGACAGCGAAATGGCCCTGCTCAGCCATATGATGAAGAGCTGGGGCATTTCGCTGGAAGACCTGGAAAGAGAATTCGCCCGATGACCGGTTCCAGCCGCCGCCCCGGCGGCTCTACGCCTCTCAAACAACCACCCTTGCAATAAATAATGAACACTCGCTTTACTGGAACAGAACGCTATATCGCCACCGACGACCTGATGATGGCCGTCAATGCCTCCATTACGCTCCAGCGTCCTCTGCTGATCAAGGGCGAGCCCGGCACCGGCAAAACCATGCTGGCCGAAGAAGTCGCGGCCAGTCTGGGCCGGGAGCTGATTATTTGGCCGATCAAGTCCACCACCAAGGCCCAGCACGGCCTGTACGAATACGACGCCGTGTCGCGGCTGCGCGACTCACAGCTTGGCGGCGACAAGGTGCACGACATCGCCAACTACATCGTCAAGGGCAAGCTGTGGCAGGCATTCGAGGCCGATCAGGCCCCTGTGCTGCTGATCGACGAGATAGATAAAGCCGACATCGAGTTTCCCAACGACCTGTTGCGCGAACTGGACCAGATGGAATTCTTCGTCCACGAAACCCAGCAGTTCGTGCGTGCCCGCCAGCGGCCCATCATCATCATCACGTCCAACAATGAGAAGGAATTGCCGGACGCTTTCCTGCGTCGCTGCTTCTTCCACTACATCCGCTTTCCCGACGCGGAGACGATGCAGAGCATCATCGACGTCCACTTCCCGGACATCCGGCAACAGTTGGTGAGCCAGGCTTTGGAAGTGTTCTTCTCGATCCGGGAATTGCCCGGGTTGAAGAAAAAACCCACCACATCCGAATTGCTGGATTGGCTGAAATTGCTGTCCGGCGAAAACATCGGCGCCGAAGAACTTGCAGGGCTGCACGAACGCAATGCGCCGCCGCCTCTGGCTGGCGCGCTGCTGAAGAACGAGCAGGACTTGCAGCTGTTCGAGCGGCTGATGCAGATGGCGCGCTTGCGTCGAAATTGATATGGATGAGCTGATCCGCCGCTTCATCGACCACCTGGCCGTCGCCGGCCGCAGCCCGCACACGCTCGCCGCCTACCAGGCGGATATCGAGCTGCTGCAAAAAACGCTGCAGGCGAAGCAGGCGCGCGAGGCATCCCCAACGGACCTGCGCAAGGCGCTGGCCAAACTGCATGCGCAGGGGCTGAGCGGCCGCAGCCTGGCCAGGCGGTTATCCTCGTGGCGGCAGTTCTACCACTGGTTGCAGTTGAATGGCGGACGGGAAGACAACCCCGCCGCCGGACTGCGCGCGCCCAAGCGGGAAAAGCTGCTGCCCAAGGCCTTGCCGGTGGACAGCGCCGCGGCGCTGCTAGACAGGATAGAAGGCGACGATGGCCTGGATGCCCGCGATCGCGCGATTTTCGAGCTGGTCTACAGCTGTGGCCTGCGGTTGTCGGAAACGGTGGCGCTGAATCTGGATGATGTGGACTTTTCCGACCAGCTGCTGCGGATACGCGGCAAGGGCGGGAAGGAAAGGTTGGCTCCGATCGGCGCCGAGGCTATGAGTCGGCTGCGGATCTGGCTTGCTGAACGCCCCGCCGATCCGGACGAGAGCGCGCTGTTCCTGGGGCGGCACGGCCGGCGGCTGGGCGGCCGCCAGATTGAGAAGCGCCTGCGCGACTGGGCGATCAAGACTGGCGCCAGCCAGCATGTCCACCCGCACATGCTGCGGCACTCGTTCGCCTCCCACCTGCTGCAATCATCCGGCGATCTGCGCGCGGTGCAAGAATTGCTGGGCCATGCCAATCTGTCCAGCACCCAGATTTATACGGCGCTGGATTTCCAGCATCTGGCCAAGGTGTACGACGGCGCGCATCCGCGCGCGCGCAAGCGCGGCAAGCCGGACGGCAGCGAACCGTCCTAGCCGTTGCTCGAATGGTCCTCGGACTAACCTCCCTTATGCACATCCCTGCACAGCAACATAGCCTGGATGTCGTCGGCCTTGCCCTCATCAAAGCCGAGCCGCTCCACTCTTCTCTCTGGATTGCTCCAGGTGCCGAATATCAAGTCCCATAGCGGCAGGCCGTAATTCTGCGCATGATGGCCGTGAGCGTGGTGAACGGTATGCATCTCCGGACGCTGGCAAAAATAGCCGAGCCAGCGCGGGGTATTCATGTCGCCGTGCAGAAACAGATCGAAAGCGCTGGTGAAGAACAGCGCCCATGCGGCGGCGACGGGCGAAGCCCCCAACGCCAGATAGCTGGAAAAGGCGCTGATCAGCACCGCCGCGGCCGAGTCCAGCGGGTGGGCGTAAAACGCAGTCAGCGCCTCCACCCGCCCCGGGCTGTGGTGAAGCTGATGGAACACGCGCCAAAGCCAATCCGAAGCATGCGTCGCGCGATGCCACCAATAAAAGACGAAGCTGGTCAGCAGGAAGCTGGCTGCTCCCACTAAGATGTCCGGCCAGTCGCGCGCGGCCGGAATCAACGCCGCTCTGCCAATCTGGGCGGAAAACAAATAGCCCAGCGCGAGCGTGACCGCCGCCGTGCAGGCGCCCAGCGCGCCGGCCATCAGCAGCCAGCGCCGGTCGCAGCGGTTTTTCGACGCAGGCGCGATAACTTCGCGGGTAAAGATGCCGACGAACAAAATCGCCAGCGCGGGAAAAGCGTATAACTCCATATGTTTCCAACTGCCGGGTATTCGAACTCAGGCCTGGGACGCGCCCGCGTGGACGCGATCCAGCAGCTGAGCCAGCGCCTCCTCCATCGTTTGCTGGCGCACCGCCTGGCGGTCGCCGGTGAAGTGCCGGCTCCAGGCTTCGGTTTGCCCGCCCGGGTGCGCGATGGCCAGCCATACCAAGCCAACCGGCTTGTCTGGCGAGCCGCCGCCTGGCCCGGCGATGCCGGATACCGCCACCGCCCAGTCGGCGTTGGCCAGCGCCTGCGCGCCGGCGGCCATCTCCCTGACCACCCGCTCGCTGACCGCGCCGTGATCCATCAGCGACGAAGCCTGCACTTTCAACAACTGCTGCTTGGCCTGGTTGCCATAGCTGACCACGCCATGGCTGAACCAGCCGGAACTGCCTGGAACATCGGTGATGGCGGCCGCAATCATGCCGCCGGTGCAGGATTCCGCGGTGGAGACGCTCTCGCCCCGCGCCAGCAAGGCGGCGCCGAGCTCGGCGGCCAATTGTCTGCTATTTGCCATGGCGTTCCCTGTAATGTCGGATCAGGCCGTTGGTGGAACTGTCGTGCCCCAGCGCGCCGGTATCGCCGGACAGCTCCGGCAGCATGCGCCGCGCCAGCTGTTTGCCGTACTCGACGCCCCATTGATCGAAGGAATTGATGCCCCAGATCACTCCTTGCACGAACACCTTGTGCTCGTAAAGCGCCATCAGCATGCCCATGCTGTACGGCGTGACCCTGTCCAGCGCCAGCGTATTGGATGGCTGGTTGCCCGGAAACAGTTTTTGCGGCAGCAGCATGTCCAATTGCTCGCCGGACAAATGGCCCAGCTCCTGCATCGCCTCGGCTTCGTTCTTGCCGCGCATCAGCGCCTCGGTCTGAGCCAGGCAGTTGGCGACCAGCACGTCATGCTGATTGCCCAGCGGATAATGGCTGTTCAGAGGAAGAATGAAATCACAGGGCACCAGCCGGGTGCCCTGATGCAGCAGCTGGAAGAACGCATGCTGGCTGTTGGCGCCCTCCTCGCCCCAGATCACCGGGCCGGTGTCGAAATCCAAAGCCTCGCCCAGGCGGCCCACCCGCTTGCCGTTGGATTCCATGTCCAGCTGCTGGATATGGGCCGGCAGGCGGCGCAGGCCATGATCATAGGGCATGATGGCATGAGTATGCGCCCGGTAGAAGGTGTTGTACCAGATGCCGATCAGCGCCAGCAGCACCGGCATATTGGCCTCGAACGGCGACTCGAAGAAATGCTTGTCCATCGCGTGGCCGCCGTCCAGAAAGGCGCGGAAATTGTCATAGCCGATGGATAGCATCACCGGCAGGCCGATCGCCGACCAGACCGAGTAGCGGCCGCCAACCCAGTCCCAGAAACCGAACATGTGCTGCGGATCGATGCCGAAGGCCCGCACCGCCGGCTCGTTGGTGGAAACCGCGACGAAATGCCTGGCGATATCCTCTTCGGCGCCCGCCTGCAGAAACCAGGCGCGGGCGGCCTGGGCGTTCAACAGGGTTTCCGGTGTGGTGAAGGACTTGGACGCGATGATGAACAGCGTGGTGGCCGGGTCCAGCTCCCGCAACGTTCGCGCCAGATGCTGGCCGTCGACGTTGGACACGAAGTGCACCTTAAGCTCCGGATGGGCATACGCGGCCAGCGCGTCTGCCGCCACCAGCGGTCCCAGATCCGAACCGCCGATGCCGAGATTGACCACGTCGCGAATCCGCTGGCCGGCGAACCCCTGCCAGCGGCCATCCCTCACCTGCTCGCTGAAATCCTTGAGCCTCGCCAATACCTGATGCACATCGGCCGCCACGTCGCGCCCATCCAGGCTCAGCTGCGCGCCGACGGGCAGACGCAAGGCGGTATGCAATACCGACCGGTCTTCGCTGACGTTGATGCGCTCGCCGCGGCGCATCCGGTCCATCCAGCTCCGCAGATCCGCCTTGTTCGCCAGCTCGAACAACAACTCCAGCGTGCGTTCCGTGATGCGGTTTTTCGAATAATCCAGCAGCAAACCGTCCAGCTCCAGCGAAAACCGCTGGAACCGCTGCGGGTCCAGTTCGAACAGCTCGCGCATGTGCATGTGGCGCGTCGCGCGCTGATGCTGATGCAGCCTGGCCCAGACCTGGGTGGAGTTGATGTCGATGTGGCGATGTGCGGCCATGTTTCCTGCCAATGGAATACAAGGTGAATGTGAAAAAGCCGGCCCATTGGAGCCGGCTCGTCGCGGCGGGGCTTATACCTTGAGGAAGTGCTCGCGGTAGTAGCGCATTTCCTCGATCGACTCCAGGATGTCGGCCAGCGCTTCGTGCTTGCCGCGCTTGACCACTCCCTTGGCGAGTTCCGGGCGCCAGCGCTTGCACAACTCCTTCAGGGTGGATACGTCCAGATTGCGGTAATGGAAGTAAGCCTCCAGCCGCGGCATCCAGCGCGCCATGAAGCGGCGATCCTGATGGATGGTGTTGCCGCACATCGGCGTCACGCGTTCCGGGATGTACTGCGCCATGAAATCCAGCAGCCGCTGCTCGGCTTCCGCCTCGCTGACCGTGGAATTCTTCACTTTCTCGATCAGGCCGCTCTTGCCGTGGGTATTCTTGTTCCAGTCATCCATGCCGTCCAGGATGGCGTCCGGCTGGTGAATCACCAGTACCGGGGATTCCGCCAGGACGTTCAGATTGCTGTCGGTTACTATCATCGCCACTTCGATGATGCGGTCCTGATCCGGATTCAGGCCCGTCATCTCCATGTCGAGCCAGATGAGGTTATTGGTATCTTGTGCCATACTAGCCAATCTTTAGAAAACCCTGCCATTTTCCTTCATTGCCGCGCCGTCGGCAAACTCCATACGGACATCCATGATCGACGCCTTTTCCTTGCTGTTCGCCGCCGCGCTGACGCTGACGCTGTGCCTGAAATTGTGGCTGGGCTGGCGCCACATCCGCCATGTATCGCGCCACCGCGTCCAGGTCCCGGCAGCCTTCCGCGACAGCATCACCCTGGAGCAGCACCGCCATGCCGCCGACTATACCGTCGCCAAGACCCGGCTCGGCCTGTTGTCCGCCTGGGTGGACACTGCGCTGATCGCGGCGTTCACTTTCGGCGGCGGACTGCAATGGCTGGCCGTCCACAGCATGGAATGGTTCGCCAGTCCGCTATCGTCGGGCATGGCGTTGATCGTGGCCGTCGCGGTGATCAGCAGCCTGGTCTCGCTGCCGTTCACCCTGTACGGCACCTTTGGGATCGAAAGCCGGTATGGCTTCAACAAGACCACATTCTCGCTGTTCATGGCCGATATGGTCAAAGGCACCCTGATCGGCGCCGCGATCGGTCTGCCGCTGCTGGCGCTGGTGCTGTGGCTGATGGAGATATCAGGCCCCTTGTGGTGGCTGTGGGTATGGCTGGTCTGGTCCGGCTTCCAGCTCCTGATGGTGGCGCTGTATCCGACGCTGATCGCGCCGCTGTTCAACAAATTCAAGCCGCTTGAAGACGAGGCTCTCAAGGCGCGGATCGAGGCGCTGCTGCAGCGCGCCGGCTTCAAGAGCCAGGGCGTGTTCGTGATGGATGGATCGCGCCGCTCCAGCCACGGCAACGCCTATTTCACCGGCTTCGGCGCAGCCAAACGCATCGTATTCTTCGATACTTTGCTGTCCCAGCTCAGCCACGCCGAAATCGAAGCAGTGCTGGCGCATGAGCTGGGCCATTTCAAACGCCGCCACATCGTCAAGCGCATCGCCATGGCGTTCGCGCTGTCGCTGGCCTTGCTGTGGCTGCTGGGCCAGCTGCTGCACGCTCCCTGGTTCTATGCCGGCCTCGGCGTCGCCGCGCCCAGCACTGCGATGGCCCTGATCCTGTTCTTCACCGCCACGCCGGCCTTCACCTTCCCGCTGACGCCGCTGTCCAGCCGAATGTCGCGCGTGCACGAATACGAGGCCGACGATTTCGCGTCGGAACAGACCCGGGCGGAGGATCTGGTCAGCGCGCTGGTCAAACTGTACCGCGACAACGCGTCCACGCTGACGCCGGACCCCGTCCATTCCGCCTTCTACGATTCGCACCCGCCCGCGGCGCTGCGCATTCAACATCTGAAAGGAAATCAGGCATGAACCTGCTGGAGCTCTCCTGCACCCCGCAACACGGCCAAAGCCCGCTGGCCGACAATACCGTCAAGCAGTTGCTGTCCACGCTGCCGGACTGGGAAATCGACGGCATCGAGCTGCGCAAGACCTACCGCTTCGCCAACTACCATGAAACCATGGCCTTCGTGAACGCCCTGGCCTGGATCGCCAACCAGGAAGATCATCATCCGGACATGTCGGTACACTACAATCGCGCGGTGGTGAATTTCAGCACCCACGACGCCGGCGGCCTGACCCTCAACGACTTCATCTGCGCGGCCAAGACCGAAGCCCTGTTCCGCCGCCCATGACAGCCAGCACCGGACAAATCATACGCAGCCACGGCCGACGCTTCATCGTGGAAGCGGATGGCCAGACTTTCGATTGCACCACCCGCGGCAAGCGCGTCGATTATGCCTGCGGCGACATCGTCGACATCCTGATCCAGAATCGCGAGCAGGCGGTGATCGAGCGCGCGCATGAGCGCCGCAGCCTGCTCTATCGCCAGGACGACTGGAAAGCCAAGAAGATCGCGGCCAACGTCACGCGCATCCTGTTCGTGATCGCCGCCGTGCCCACGCCCAATGAGGAACTGCTGGGGCGCTGCCTGATCGCGGCGGAGGCCGGAGACATCGACCCCATCATCGTGGTCAACAAGAGCGACCTGCCGGAAACCGCGGCGCTGCTGGGAAAATTGCAACTCTATGTGAACCTGGGTTACAAGCTGGTCACATTGTCGGCCAAGCAGGACTTCTCACCGCTGAAACCCTTGCTCAGCGGGCATACCAGCGTGTTGGTAGGCCAGTCCGGCATGGGCAAATCCACGCTGACCAACGCGCTGCTGCCCGAGGCCAACGCCCGCATCGGCGACATCTCGGAAGCGCTGGATTCCGGCCGGCACACCACCACCCACGCGGCCCTGTACCATCTCGACGAAAACAGTCATCTGATCGACTCTCCGGGATTGCAGGAATTTGGCTTGAAACATCTGAAATCCCCGGATTTAATTCACTATTTTCCCGAAATGCGCAGGTATATTGGCCAGTGTCGCTTCCATAACTGTTCGCATTGCGTCGAGCCCAATTGTGCAATCATTACGGCTGCAGAACAGGGCGCAATCTCCAAGCATAGACTGGATCTGCTGCAAAGGCTCAGCCGGGAACTAAGCTAAAGCATTGTAAATAAAGTAGCACATGCTATTTATTTACTTTTTATGGCACCCTGCATATTCTGTAACAAAAGGAAGTAAAGATAATTCAAGCATAGATTCCAAACCCGACAGAGGAGCCAGCATCATGACGAAAAGGATTGCACTAGTCACCGGAGGCATGGGGGGCATTGGAACCTCCATCTGCAAGGCCTTGGCTGAAGCGGGATATGCCGTGGTGACCACCTACAGCAAGCCGGGCCGTGAGTCCGCCTGGCATGCCGACATGAAGGGGCTGGGTTTCAGCGACATCCACAGCTACCAATGCGACGTTACCGACTTCGCCGCCTGCCAGGAAGTGATCGCGCGCATATCCAAAGATGTTGGCCAGGTGGGCATTCTGGTCAACAACGCCGGCATCACCCGCGACGCCAGTTTCAAAAAGCAGAGCAAGGATGATTGGGATGCCGTGATCCGCACCAATCTGGATTCGGTGTTCAACATGACCAAGCCGGTGCTGGACAATATGCTGGAGGCAGGCTTCGGCCGCATCATCAATATCTCGTCCATCAATGGCCAGAAGGGGCAGTTCGGCCAGACCAACTACTCCGCGGCCAAGGCCGGCATGCACGGCTTCACGATGGCGCTGGCCCAGGAAGTGGCCAAAAAAGGCGTGACCGTCAACACCATCTCTCCCGGATATATCGCCACCGAGATGGTGATGGCTGTGCCCGAGGATGTGCGCAACAAGATCGTGGCCCAGATTCCGGTGGGCCGCCTTGGCCGTCCGGAAGAAATCGCCGCTCTGGTCACCTTCCTCTGCTCTGACAACGCCGGCTTCATTACCGGCAGCAATATCGCAATGAATGGCGGCCAGCACATGATGTAAGCCCGCCATGGCTCCGCAATACTGTTCGCGCCGCCGCCCGGGCGGCGTTTTCTTTTCGTGCCCGGCATGGTGTATGCTGTCCAGCCCGCACTTACTCCCAAGTAATGAACACCCTCCATGGCAGAAAACCTCATCATCGAAGGCGACAGCAAGGAAGAGAAATATCAGGCCCTGCTGCCGCAAGCTCATGCGCTGATCATGGGCGAAACCGACGTTGTCGCCGCGCTGGCCAATCTGTCCGCCGCGCTGGCTTCGACCTTCGGCTGGTTGTGGACCGGCTTTTATCTGGTCAAGGGCGAGCAGCTGGTTCTGGGGCCGTTCCAGGGGCCGATCGCCTGCACTCGCATACCGCATGGCCGCGGCGTCTGCGGCAGCGCTTGGGCGCAGAATCGCACGCTGCTGGTGGATGATGTCGACGCTTTTCCCGGGCACATCGCCTGCTCCTCGAGCGCCCGCTCCGAAGTGGTGGTGCCCATCCGCAACGCCGCAGACGTGGTCGTGGCTGTGCTGGATGTCGATTCCGATCAGCTGGGCAGCTTCGACCAAACCGATGCGCGCTATCTGGAACGCATCGTCGAGCCGCTTGCCAAGCTGTTCGACCAAGCCGGTTGAAAGCTTGGCCGAACTCAAAAAAAACAGGCCCGGAGTTTCGGGCCTGTTTTCATGTTCGGCTGGTCACTTCTGAATGGAGAGCAGCTCCACTTCAAAATACAGCGGCGTATTCGGCGGAATCACGCCCGGCACGCCGCGGTTGCCGTAGGCGGTATTGGCCGGGCAAGACAGCTTGGCCTTGCTGCCCACCGTCAGCGCGCTGACGCCCTGGGTCCAGCAGGGAATCACGCGGTTCAGCGGGAAGCTGATCGGGCCGCCGTTCTTGTAGGAGCTGTCAAACTCCTTGCCGTCCTTGAATGTGCCGCGATAGTTCACCTTGACGGTGTCGCTGGTCGAAGGCTTGGCGCCCTTTCCGGGCACCAATACTTCGACCTTCACGCCGGAAGGCAAGGTTTGCGAAGCCGGCTCGGCCATCGCCGCCGCCGCGCATATGGACAAAACCAGGGCAGGAATCATTCGATAAGGAAACATAGGCTCTTTCATCGTAAATACGCGGGATACCGGCAGCGCCGAGTCCTCACTTGTGCATCAGGGAAAGGAATTCCTTGCGCAGATCCGGGTTGGTCAGGAAGGCGCCGCGCATCACGCTATTGGTCATCTTGCTGTTGCTGTCCTTCACGCCGCGCCAATGCATGCAGAAGTGATCGGCCTCCATCACGATGGCCAAGCCATCGGGGTGCAGTTTCTTCATCAACAGTTCGGCGATCTGCGAAACCGCCTCTTCCTGTATCTGCGGCCTGGTCATGATCCAATCGATCAAGCGAACGTATTTGGACAAGCCGATCAGATTCGAATGCTCATTGGGCAGCACGCCCACCCAGACTCTGCCGATGATGGGGCACAGATGGTGCGAGCAGGCGCTGCGCACCGTGATCGGGCCGATGATCATCAATTCGTTCAGATGCTCGACATTCGGAAACTCGGTGCTGGCCGGCATGGAAACGTAACGTCCGCGGAACACCTCGCGCACGAACATCTTCGCCACTCGCTTGGCGGTGTCCTGGGTATTGTGATCATTCGCGGTATCGATCACCAGGCTTTCCAGCACGCCTCTCAACTTGGCCTGCACCTCTTCCTGCAACTCGTCCAGCTCGCCCTCCTCGATGAAGGCCGAAATATTGTCGTTGGCGTGGAAGCGCGCTCCCGCCTTTTGCAGACGATAGCGGATACGCTGCGACACGGCTTCCCACTGGCCCTGCTTGTCGGTTTTGCTCATTGTTGATTACTTGTTCGCAAGAAAATGGAAATCATTCCGAAATATACAGCAACTTGCACAATCCCTGGCCGGACGAGCCGGAAATAAACCAGCCCCGCGTGGGCCAGCCGGCCCTCGCGCAATGATCGCCCAGAAAGGGAATGGCATTGAGAGAAAAAGATATCAATGCTATATAAATGGCCGCCCGACATCAACACCCGAACCCAACCCTTTTCCACGAGAAGCGCCAAATGACAAAAGGCAGCCGAACTGGAAAGCTCGACTGCCCATTTGCAAAGCTAAAAGCGGGGACGCGCGTCATCCCGCCATCAGACACTCCTCCCGCCGCGGCAGGGCGATCTTGTTATCCTTGCTGTGCTGATAATCGAGGAACACATGCTCGGCGCTCAATAGCTGATAGCTGCCATCGCTGCGAAGATGGGTCGTGTCCTTCAGGCGATACGCGTAGTGTCCGCAGGTCCAGCAATCGAAATTACGCATATGGGTGCACAGACAGGTTTTTTCCCAAACAGGGACGCGGCGCTGGCCCGGATTTTCCGCATGCGCTTTGTGATAGGCGTCGATGTAGGAGCAGCCGCCCTTGGCATCCAGCAGATAGCCATAGGCTTCGCAATTCGGGCGGATGCTGTCGCCGATCGCCGGGCAATGCTTGATCATCCGCATCGGATAGCCGGTCGGCGATAGCTGGTTGACCTCGATATCCTCTTCGCTGGACTTGAAGTACTCCTGCTGCACCTTCTCCGGCAGTCCGCACTCGCGCGCCACGGTGAAGCGGGTAGCCACCTGCACTGCGCTGGCGCCTGCCTCCAGAAAGCCGGCCGCATCGCTGCCGGTGAAGATGCCGCCGGCCGGAATCAGCGGGATGTCCAATTGTTCGGCCCGCAGCCAATCGCGAATCTCGGTGAAAATGCTGGCCAGGTCGTATTCGGCCCAATCCATGCCGAAGCCCAGATGGCCGCCAGCGAGCGGCCCTTCCACCACGACGTAATCCGGCATGCGTCCGCAGCGGCTGTTTTTCTTCAGGAACAGCTGCAGCGCGCGCAGCGAGGAAACGATGATGCCGAGCTTGACGTCGCGGAAGCGCGGGTGGTCTTCAATCAGGGAGAAAGAACCCAGATGCAGGCCCGCGGCCAGCGTGATGCCGTCGATGCCGGCGTCCAGCGCCGCGCGCATCCGCACCCGCAGCGTTTCCTTGGGCGCGTTCATCGTCAGCTTTTCCATGCAGTTGATGAACACCAGGCCGCTGCCCTGCTTTTGCTGCATGGTATTGCCCACATGCAGACGGGTGGCCTCTTCCAGCATGCCCAGATCGAAACGGACGACCGACTTGTCCGGATTCTCGACGTTGAATTTATACTGGGCCAGCTTGTTCTTGACGAATTTGGTATTGAAACGGCGGTCCGTCACGGTGGGCACCATCGCGTCGGAAATATGGCCGACGCCGCCTAGCCGCGCAGCCTCCAGCGCCAGTTGGGCGGTGGAAATGTCGACGCCCATGCCTCCAATGACGATTGGCACCAATTCGTGTTTGCCCAACTGCAGGCGGAAATCATCAACACACTTCATCGTGACGGGTCTCTCCATAGAACTGGGCAAATTATCACCCGTGAAACGATGGAAATCCACATTTTTAGAGTTTTTGCTCATTCACAAGCAAGGCACTCCCATCTATCGCCCCAGCACTTCCGCCACTCGCCGCCGCAACGCCGGCAGCAACTCGGTCTCGAACCATCGATTGCGCGCCAGCCACATCCGATTGCGCGGACTGGGGTGCGGCAATGGAATCACGCCTGGATAATACTCGCGCCAGGCCGCAACCGTCTCGGTCAGCGTGCGCTTGCGCGAAGGCAGATGATAAGCCTGCGCGTAGCTGCCCACCGCCAGCACCAACTCCACTCGTGCAAGCAGCGGCAGCAGGCGCGGATGCCAGAGTCGGCTGCACTCCGGGCGCGGAGGCAAGTCGCCATTACGCCCCGTGCCGGGATAACAGAACCCCATGGGCACTATGGCGAAGCGCTCCTGATCGTAAAACACATCCGCCTCCACCCCCAGCCACTCCCTCAAGCGCTTGCCGCTGGCGTCATCCCAGGGGATGCCGCTCTCGTGCACCTTGCGGCCCGGCGCTTGGCCGGCCAGCAGGATGCGGGAGCCTTCCGCGGCCCTCAACACCGGCCTGGGCCCGCAAGGCAGCGACGCTTCGCACGCCCGGCAAGCCGCGATATCCGCCAGCAAGCCCTCCAGCGCGCTCATGCCGCCGAGCCGGCCAGCAGTTCGCGCCAGCCCCGCACATCCTCCTCCGTCCACGCCGCGCAGTCCAGCATCAAGCCGCAGGCGCCGGCAATCAGCGCCGCGCGAGCCAACGACAAGGCAGGAGGCAGGCCGCCAGTCTGCGGAGCTGAGACGATCAGCGGCAGATGGGTCCGCCGGTACAGACTCGCCAACACACCGACATCCAGGCTGACCGATTGGCCGTCGCCGCCGCATTCGCACAGCACGATCTGGTGATTGCCGCCGAGCGCGACATGCTCGGCCGCGGTCAGCCACTCATCCAGCGTCTGGCGATTGTCCCGCTGCAAGATGACAGCTTTATTGATGCGGCCGACTTCCCGCAACAACTCGATATTGCTCAGCGATTGCGGCGGCAGCAGCAAGGCTGCGGTTTGCAGCTCCAGATGCGCGTCCAGCAGGCGCACATCGCGCAGCTCGGCCACGGCGCCCAGTCCAGACTCGCGCGCCACGTCACAGAGCCGCTCCAGATCGGCCACGCCCAAGGCCTGATAATGGTAAGGGCTGGCATGGCTGCGCCCGCCACCCGCATACAGCAGGCTTCCACCGGCGAGCGCCACCTTGTTCGCTACTGCGCGCAGCGCGCCTTCGCTCCAGTCCTGCGCGCTGCCGCCCAGCCAGGCCGCGCCGCTCGCGCCGAATGCCGCTCTCCCCACTCTCACCCGCGAATCCTCCGGCTGGGCCTCCCGCGACACGATGCGGTAGTCGCCGACGACTCTGAGCGCGCGCTCGACGCCGGCCATCGCCTCGAACGCGCCGGCTTCCAGCCCGCTCTCCTCGCCCACCGCGCCGATCACTGTGCGCTCCATGCCCCGGGATACGTGCGCGGCCAAGCCGGCGCTTTCAATCCTGGCCACCACGTTCCGTACTTCGGCCTCGCTCGCGCGGGCGCTCATCACGATAATCATCCGTCCATCCCCTTGTCTTCTTTCGCCGGAGGCACCTCGCGGCGCCAACGACCGGCCAGCCGCCGAGCGAGGCGCGCCAGCGGCGACGGCCGCGACCAGAACCGCCGCGCCCGCATCTTCGCCAGCCTGGCCCAGCGCCACGGCAAGGAGGCGCGCAGCCGTTCGAACACCCATGCGCGAAGCCGCTCGAAGCGCTGGTGCCAGCGCACGAACCACGGCACCGACATCAGCGCCGGCCGCGTCAGCGTGAACAGCCAGGCCACCAATGCGGTGCCCCCGAGCTTGGCCAGCAGGATCACCGCCACACCCAGCAGCGCATGGCCTTGCTCAATCAGGAACAGCGCCGCCAGCTTGACCGGCAGCAAGGCCAGCGCCGGAGCCAGAAACAGGGCCAAGGCCACTCTGGGGGAGCGCCCCGCCACCCAGCGCTCCAACGCCGCGAACGGCGGCCAGCGGCCAAGCCGGGCAAGCGCCGCGGCCAGCTCGTCCCAGGCGAACTCTTCGAAAACGATGATCGCCGCCAGCAGCAACGCCAGCGGCCAGGCCATCGCTCGCCGCGCGCGCAGCCATGGCGACGCTTGCGTATCCCGCTTTCCCATGCGGACCGCTCAGGTGCGGGCCAGATCCAGCCACTTGGCGACGTGGCGGGGCTGGTATTGCCGCATCCAGTCAAGCAGAGCCGGCAGGTCGCGCTCGATGCGGAACAGGTCCAGATTGCCCTTGGGCACGAAGCCTTCGCTCACCGCATGCTCCACCAACGCCTGCAACGGCTGGTAGAAGCCGCCGGCGTCCAGCACGCCCACCGGCTTGTTGTGCACCGACAGCTGCGCCCAGGTCAGGATCTCGAACAATTCGTCGAAGGTGCCGAATCCGCCCGGCAGCGCGATGAAGCCGTCGGACAGCTGCGCCATCAGGGCCTTGCGCTGATGCATGGTCTCGGTGACGTGCAGCTCGGTCAGGCCCATGTGCGCCACTTCCTTGGCCTTCAGGAATTCCGGGATCACGCCGATCACCTTGCCGCCGGCCTCAAGGGCCGCATCGGCGGCGATGCCCATCAACCCCACATTGCCGGCGCCGTACACCAGAGTGATGTTCTGCTCGGCCAGCGCGCGGCCGAATGCGCGGGCCGCGTCCTCGTATTCAGGGTTGCCGCCTTTATTGGAGCCGCAGAACAGGCAGATCGATTTCATTTTCTTCATCCATTTCTTGCAAAAAAACAAGGGCCGGAAGATTCCGGCCCCGGGTCATTCCTGGCGGCTCACAATACCGCCATCGGGTAGGAGCCCAGCACCTTGACGAAGGATGTGCGCTCGCCCAGGCCGGCCAGCGCCTTCAACACGCGCTCGTCCTGGCGATGGCCTTCCAGATCGATGAAGAACACGTAGTCCCACAGGCCCGCGCGCGACGGCCGCGACTCGAACTTGCTCATCGAGACGCCGTTGGACGCCACCGGTTCCAACAGCTGGTGCACCGCGCCCGGCCGGTTGGGCGCTGAGACCACGATGGAGGTCTTGTCCTGCCCGCTCGGGCCGACATCCTGCAGGCCCAGCACCAGGAAGCGTGTGGTGTTGTTGGGCTCGTCCTCCACGTTTTCCGCCAGTTTGAACAAGGCGTAGCGCTCGGCCGCAGCCTGCCCGGCGATGGCGGCCGCGGTTTCATCCTCGGCCGCCAGGCGGGCGGCTTCGGCGTTGCTGGCCACCGACACGCGTTCCACGTCGGCCGGCAGATTCTTGTTCAGCCACTCGTGGCATTGCGCCAGCGCCTGGGCGTGGGCGTAGACCCGGCGAATGCCGTCCAGCCCCTCACCCTTGCGCAGCAGGTGGTGGTGAATGCGCAGCACCACTTCGCCGCAGATCTTCAACGGCGAGGTGACCATCAGGTCCAGGGTGCGTCCCACCGCGCCTTCGGTGGAGTTCTCCACCGGCGCCACCACGTAGTCGAGCGCGCGCGACTCCACCAGCCGGAACGCCTCGTCTATCGAGCTACAGGCGATGGTGCGGGCCGCGTGGCCGAAGTGCTTGATCGTGGCCAGCTGGCTGAAGGTGCCTTCCGGCCCCAGGTACGCGATGGACAGCGGCTTTTCCAGCGCCAGGCATTCCGACATCACTTCGCGGAACAGGCGGGCGACGGACTCGCTGGGCAGCGGGCCGGGATTCAGGTCCTTCAAACGGCGGAGCACCTGGGCTTCCCGCTCCGGGCGGTAGATGACGCCGCCGCCCTTGATCTCTCCGATCTCGCGGGCATGGCTGGCGCGCTGGTTCAGCAGCTTGAGGACTTCGACGTCGATGGCGTCGATGGCGTTGCGGTGTTGCTTGAGACGTTCTTCAGACACTGGTTTCGGACTCTCTGACGATGGCGAACTGGCTTTCTCGATATCTTACAGTTTCCGCGAGATAGCCGCCGCTCGCAAGCGCCATGCGCCGGATACGGGCCAAATGCCGAGCCGGCCCGGCGCGCCAGATGCCCTCAACTCCAGCCGCCCTCCTCCAGCCTGGCCAGCAATTGCTCGATGCGCTCCGCCGTTTCCAGCGGTTTCTCGAGAGGAAACAGGTGGCTGCCCGGCTGCTTGTCCACCATGACCGCGAAATGCTTGCGCATGAAAGCCAGGTCGCTGTCGCGCAGCACATCCGACGCCGAGCCGGCCAGCAAGGCCGCCGGCACCTTCAGCCGCCCGCGATGCCGGGGGAAGTCGTGCGGCAGCGTCGCGTAGATATCGTGCTCCACCTGCGGGCGGAATTTGAGCCGGCGGCCGCCCTTGCCGTCGTCCTGCGTGCCATGCAGGGCGTAATCGGCCAGGCAGTCGGGATCGAAGCGGGCAAACTTTGGCTTGCGCGCGAAATAGTCATGCGCCATCTCCACCGTGGCCCAGTTGTCGCGGCGCGCCAGCGTATTGCCGCCCGGCGTCACGCGCTGGATGAAGCCTAGCCGCTTGGCCAGCCAGATGCCGAAGGAGCGCGACGGCCCCATCAGCGGCGAGTCCAGGATGATGATGGCGCGGAACAGATCCGGCCGCTTCAGCGCAGCGTAGAACATCAGGAAACCGCCGAGCGAATGGCCGACGCCCACCACGGGGCCGCGGTAGCGCGCTTCGATGAAACGGATGCTCTCGTCCACCAGATGCGGCCAGCAATCGGTGATGGGGAAATCCGGATCGTGGCCTATCGTATCCAGATAGCCGACGTCGCGGCTTCCGGCCAGCTTGCCCAGCATCTTGCCGTACACCGACGCGGGAAAGCTGTTTGCATGAGCGAAATGAATGGCTTCTCGCATAACCCCTCTTGATATCCTCGTTCTTATTTTTCATAAGCGGAACGCTGTCTGCGCCCCGTCTGCCCGGCTATACTAGCCGCTTCCCGAACATCCGGGACGCGGCGGCCTCCGTTTGCCGGGCGATGCGATTTGATGCATATTGCATCACGCATCGTAAAAACGGAACCGCAAACCGTTTACATCGTCACAGTTCCATCGCCAACCGCAAAAAGAGTCTGCACGTGCAAGCATACCTCCATTCCTTTTATCGATCGGCCTGGCTATGGCTGGCGTCCGTGATCGCCTGTCTTGGCCTCGCCCTGCCCGCCCACGCGGTCAACCAGGAAGACCTGCTCCCGCCGGAACAGGCCTTCGCCGCCCAGGTCAGCCGCAGCGGAGACCAGCTGCAACTGACGCTGGACGTCGCCCCCGGCTACTACCTGTACCGCGACCGCATCAGCATCAGCACCACGCCGGCCGATCTGGCCGGCAAGCCCATGCTGCCCGTAGCCCAGGAAAAGAACGATCCTTACTTCGGCAAGCAGCAGATTTACCACGGCAAGCAGCTGATCACCATCCCGCTGGCCGCCGGCGCGCCGGCCGATTTCCAGCTGAACGTGAAGCTGCAAGGCTGCGCGGAGGCCGGCGTCTGCTACCCGCCGTACACCCACAAACTGAAGGTGGGCCAGGCGGGTGGCTCGAGCAACAAGCTCAGCGCCTGGACGGAGGTCGACCCGTCGGGAAAAGCGTCGGCCGGTAACAGCGAGTTGGCCGCCCAGGGTTGGCTGGCCACACTGGGCACCTTTCTGCTGGCGGGTTTGGGCATGGCGTTCACCGCCTGCATGTACCCGCTGCTGCCCATCGTTTCATCGCTGATTGCCGGCCAAGGCGCAACCCTCAGCCGTGGCCGCGGCTTCCTGCTGTCCCTGCTTTACGTGCAAGGCCTGGCGCTCACCTATACCGCGGTCGGCGTCGTCGCCGGACTGACCGGCTCGCTGCTGACGGTATGGCTGCAGCAGCCGGCGGTGGTGCTGTCCGCCAGCGCGCTGATGGTGGTGTTCGCGCTGTCGATGTTCGATCTGTTCACCATTCAGTTGCCGAACGCGCTGCAATCCCGGCTGGCCGACACCTCCAACCGTCTTAGCGGCGGCAAGGCCGTCACCGTGTTTCTGATGGGCGCGCTGTCGGCCTTGATCATCGGTCCTTGCGTGGCCCCCCCGCTGGCGCTGGCGCTGGGCTATATAGGCAGCACCGGCGACGCGCTGCTCGGCGGCGCGGCGCTATACGCGATGGCCATGGGCCTGGGCCTGCCGCTGATCGCCATCGGCACCTTTGGCGGCCAAGTGCTGCCGCGCGCCGGCAATTGGATGAAAGCGGTCAAGTCCGCGTTCGGCGTGGTGATGCTGGGTCTGGCCATCTGGCTGGCGTCCCCGTTCCTGCCCGCCGCGCTGGTGATGCTGCTATGGGCGGCGCTGCTGATCGGCGCGGCGGTGTTCCTCGGCGCTTTCGACAGCCTGTCCACCACTACCAAGGCCAGCGCGCGTCTGGGCAAGGCGCTTGGGCTGCTGCTGTTCCTGCTGGGCGGCGCTCAGCTGGTCGGCCTGCTGTCCGGCGCAGACAATCCGCGCTATCCGCTGAAGCTGATCGCCGCCAGCAGCGCCGAGGGCGCCGCGCAGCAACACTTCCTGCCGGTGGGATCCATCGCGGAGCTCGACGCCAAGCTGGCCGAGGCCAAGGCCGCCGGCAAGCCGCTGTTGCTGGATTTTTACGCTGACTGGTGCGTGGCCTGCAAGGAAATGGAGGCGGATGTCTTCCCGCAACCGCAGGTAGCGGCGCAGATGCAGCGTTTTGTCTTGCTGCGCGCCGACGTCACCTCCAACAACCCCGAGCACCAGGCGCTGCTCAAGCGCTTCGGCCTGTTCGGCCCGCCGGGCATCATCCTGTTCGACAGCCAATCCCGCGAGAGCAACCGGGTAGTCGGCTACACCCCCGCCGACGCATTTGCCGGCGAGCTGGGCAAGGTGGCAAACTAGCGCCGTATCCGGCCGGTGCCATCGCGCCGGCCGCCATTTCCGCCACCTAGAACGGATGCCTACATGCCTCCCCTCCCCAACGCCTTTCCCAATGTCAGCATCCTCGGCGCGTTCCGCGTCGCCATACTGGCGTTGCTGGTGGTCGCCTGCCTGAAAGTGCTGCAACCCTTCCTCGGTGCGCTGACCTGGGCCGCCATCATCGCCATCTCCGCCTGGCCGCTATACAGCCGGCTCAAGCTGCGGCTGCGCGGCCGCCATAAACTGGCGGCGCTGCTGATCGTGCTGGCGCTGTCCGCTGCGCTGGCCATCCCCATCGGGCTGATGGCGTTGACGCTGGCCGATACGCTGCCGCATCTGGCCAATCTGGCGCACGATCTGACCAGTTTCCGCCTGCCTGACGCGCCGGCGTGGCTGGTCAACCTGCCCGTGGTCGGCGACAGCCTGCAGAAGCTGTGGCTCAGCACCCAGGCGGACCTGCCCGGCTTTTTCGAGAAAATCCGCCCCGCCATCAACCAAACGGCGCTGTGGCTGCTGTCCGGCGGCGCCAATCTGGGCCTGAGCCTGCTGGAAATCGTGCTGGCGATCGCCGTCGCCGGCCTGTTGCTGGTCAACGGCGACAAACTGTGGGACCTGGTGGAGCGCATCGTGATCAAGCTGGGCGGCGAAACCGCCAGCGACCTGCCTGAGGTGATCGCCCGCACCATACGCAGCGTCACCACCGGCGTGGTGGGCACCGCGTTGGCGCAAACCATCCTGTGCGTGATCGGCTTGTTGATCGCCGGCGTGCCCGGCGCGCTGGTGCTGGGCTTCTTGTGCTTCATCGTCGCGGTGGCGCAGATGCCGACGCTGGTCGTCTGGCTGCCTGCTGCCGGCTGGGTGTTCTACACCGGCCACACCGGCCTGGGCGTGTTCCTGCTGATCTGGGGCTTTCTGCTGATCAACACCATAGACAACATTCTGAAGCCGCTCTTGATCAGCCAGGGTGCGCAGATGCCGTTGTCTGTGATCTTCCTCGGCGTGATCGGCGGCCTGATCGCCTGGGGGGTGATCGGCCTGTTCATCGGCCCCACCCTGCTGGCCGTGGGCTTGACCATGCTGCGGCACTGGCTGCAGCGCGAGGACAACGAAGAGCTGGCCTGCGAGGGCGAGCAAGGCTGAGCCTCGCCTCCGATGAAAAGCGGCGCGATATCCAAAACAGGATGCCGCGCCGTTTTCGTTTCCGCCAACCGCCGCTCAATAATCCGGACAGCTCACCACCCAGTCGCAGTCCTCCACCGTCAGATGGCAGGCCAGACGCCACGGTTCCGCTTCGTTCCACTCCTCGCTCGCCGCCAGCTCGGCGCCGAGCGCGCCGGCGCGCAGCAATACATTGCGCTCCTTGCGGCCCAGCCGCTGCGGCGAGGCCATGCCGGCGATCCGGACCTTGCAAGTGCCGCAGGTGCCCTGGCCGCAGCGCCAATGCAGCGGCACGTCGGCCAAGCGGGCGATATCGAGCAGATTGTCGCCCGCCATCGCTTCCGATTCGCTCAGCAAGACCCCGCTCTCGCTGACGAAGCGTATCCGGCTCACGTCAGTTCCAGGTAGGCCAGTTCGTCGCCCGGCTTCACCTGCTGGCCCGGCTGCAGCCAGACCAGGCCGTCCGCCCAGGCGCAGGACATCAGCACGCCGGAGCCCTGCTGCGGATACAGCTGCAGCTCCCCGCCGACTTTTCGCACTCGCAGGAACTCGCTGCGCCGCATGTCCGGCTGGTCCCAGGCGAAGGCGGCAGGCAGCCGCTGCGCCTCCGGCGGCGGCACCTCCAGGCCCATGCATTTCTGCAGGAAAGGCTTGATCAGCGTTTGCAGCGTCACGTAGCCGGACACCGGGTTGCCCGGCAGGCCGATGAAGTCGGCCTCGCCCAGTTTGCCGTAGGCCAACGGCTTGCCCGGCTTGATCGCCACTTTCCACAGCGTCAGTTCGCCCTCGGCTTCGACCGCTGCTTTCACGTGATCCTCCTCGCCGACCGACACGCCGCCGCAGGTGATCACCACGTCGGCCACCGCCGCCGCGTCGCGCAGCAACTGCCGGGTGGGCTCCAGCGCATCGCCGACATGGCCCAGGTCTATCACTTCGCAACCCAGCTGCTGCAAGGCCGGCAGCAGCCAGTAGCGGTTGGAGTTGTAGATCTGCCCTTCGCCCAGCGGCTGGCCCGGTTCCACCAGCTCGTCGCCGGTGAAGAAAGCCGCCACTCGCAGCCGCGGCAGCACCGGCAACCGCGCCAGGCCGATCGATGCCGCCAGGCCCAGGTCGGCGGCGGACAGCACGCGGCCGGCCTCCAGGATGCGCTGGCCGCAGGCGATGTCCTCGCCGCGGCGACGGATGTTCTGCCCCAGGTTGGGCTCGGCGCTGAAGCTCACGCGTCCTTCCCCATCCACCTCCGCCTGTTCCTGCATGATCACCGCGTCCGCTCCCGGCGGAATCGGCGCGCCGGTGAAGATGCGCGCCGCGGTGCCTGCCGCAAGAGGCTCCGGCACGCTGCCGGCGGGCACCCGCTGCGACACCGCCATCGCCGGCGCCAGATCGGCGCAGCGCAGCGCGTAGCCGTCCATCGCGCTGTTGTCGTGCGGCGGCACGTCCACGCCGGCCACCACCGGCTCGGCCAGCACGCGGCACAGCGCTTGCATCAGCGGCAGTTCTTGATGGGTGTTCAGCGGCTTGGCGCGCTCCAGCAGCCAATCCCGCGCCTGTTGATAGCTCAGCATGCGATTTCAGTCCTGTTTTGCGATGGGCCGGGCCCATCCGTCACAAGCCCCCATCATAGCACGCGCGCCCATGCAAAAAGCCCGCCGGCGTTGAGCGGGCGGGCTTGGAGCAAAGCGGAAAACGTATCAGCGCGACTTGACGAAAGGTACGCCGATCGCCTTCGGCGCCAGGGCGCGGCCGACGAAGCCGGCCAGCAACAGCACGGTCAGCACGTAGGGAATCACGGCGATCGCCTGCGACGGGATCTGGCCCACCACCGGCAGCGCCACGCCTTCCAGGCGGATCTGGATCGCGTCGGCGAAGGCGAACAGCAGGCAGCCGATCACCGCCGGCACCGGACGCCACTTGCCGAAGATCAGCGCGGCCAGCGCCAGGAAGCCCTTGCCCGCGGTCATCTCCTTGATGAAGCTGCCGGTCTGGTAGACGGACAGATAGGTGCCGGCCATGCCGCACAGCATGCCGCCCCAGAACAGCGCGGTGTAGCGCACCTTGGCCACCGAGATGCCGGCGGTGTCTGCGGCGTGCGGGTTCTCGCCCACCGCGCGCAGGCGCAGGCCGAAGCGGGTCTTGTACAGCACCCAGGTCACCAGCGGAATGACAATGAACACCGTCAGATACACCAGGATGCTGTGGCCGGATATCAGCTTGCTGTACACCAGGCCCACTACCGGCACGTCGCGCAAGGCGTCGGCGAACGGCAGCGCGATCTCATGGAAGCGGCCGTCGTCGGGCAGTTGCGGCGAGTTGCCGCCCTGCTGGAACCAGGCCAGCGCCAGCACCGGGGTGATGCCGGAGGCGATGGTGTTGATCGCCATGCCGGAAATCAGCTGGTTGCCGTTGTAGGTGACGGAGACGAAGGCGTGCACCATGGCCAGCGACACGGCGGCCATCATGCCGGCCAGCAGGCCGATCCACGGGTTGTGGGTGACGTAGGCCGCGGCGGCGGAGGCGAAGGCCGCCGCCAGCATCTTGCCTTCCAGGCTGATGTCCACCACGCCGGAGCGCTCGGAGAACATGCCGGCCAAGGCGGCCAGCACCAGCGGGGTGGCCACGCGCACGGTGGAATCGAGGAGACTGAAGAACATTTCCATATTACTTGTCCTTGCGCTTGAACAGGCCGGCGATGAACGGCTCGAACAGGTTTTCCAGCGCGCCGCAGAACAGGATGATCAGGCCCTGGATGAACAGGATCATCTCGCGGGTGATCATCGGTTTTTCGAACGACAGGTCGGAACCGCCCTGGGTCAGCGCGCCGAACAGCAGCGCGGACAGGACGATGCCCACCGGGTGGTTGCGGCCCATCAGCGCCACGGCGATGCCGACGAAGCCGACGCCGTTGGTGAACAGCACGTTCATCCGGTGCGAGGAGCCCAAGAGGTCGTTGACCGAGGCCAGGCCCACCAGCGCGCCGGACACGCACATCGCCACGATGATGGTGCGGCTGACGCTCATGCCGGCGTAGCCGGCGGCGTGCTCGTTGGTGCCGACGGTGCGCAGCGTGAAGCCCCAGCGGCTGTGCCAGACGATCAGGTAGAACAGGCCGGCGGCCAGCAGCGCGAACACGAAGGACAGGTTCAGCGGCGAATTCGGCAGGAAGGAGAACAGCTCGTGCACCTGCGGAATCCAGCCGTTTTCGGCGAACAAACGGGTAGTGGGGTTCTGCGAGCCGGCTTCGATCAGCTGGTGGCTGATCAGGTACAACATCAGCGAGTAGGCGATGAAGTTGAACATGATCGTGGTCACCACGATGTGGCTGCCGCGCTTGGCCTGCAGATAGGCAGGGATGTAGGCCCAGGCCGCGCCAAAGCCCATCGCCGCCAGCATGGCCAGCGGAATCAGCACATAGGGCGGCAGCGTGTGGTCGAAGCCCAGCATCACCAGCGTCACGCCCAGGCCGGCCAGATAGGCCTGGCCTTCGCCGCCGATGTTGAACAGGCCGGCGTGGAAGGCGGTAGCCACCGACAGGCCGGCGAAGATGAAGCTGGTGGTGTAGAACAGCGTGTAGCCTATGCCCTCACCGTAGCCGAAGGCGCCGTGGATCAGCAGTTGCAGGCATTCCCAGGGGTTTTCGCCAATCATCCAGGTGACGAGGCCCGTCACCAGCAAGGCGGCCAGCAGATTGAGCGCCGGCAGGATGGTCAGCTGCGCCCAACGCGGCAAGGTGGATGGTTGTCCGAATTTCAATGCTTGTGCCCCCCCATGAGCAAGCCGAGGGAAATGGTGTCGGCGTCCTTGGCCGCCACTTCGCCGGTGATCTGGCCGCCGGCCATCACCAGGATGCGGTCGGACAAGGCCAGGATTTCTTCAAGTTCCACCGAGACCAGCAAGATGGCCTTGCCTTCGTCGCGCAGCTCGATCAGCCGCTTGTGGATGAATTCGATCGCGCCGATGTCGACGCCGCGCGTCGGCTGGCCGATCAACAGCAGGTCCGGATTGGCGTGGATTTCCCGCGCCAACACCACTTTTTGCTGATTGCCGCCGGAGAGCAGGCCCACGCGCAGCAGCGGATTGCCCGGACGGATGTCGAACTGGGCGATGAAGTCGCGGGTGCGCTCCACCAGCTTCTTGCGGGAATACAGCGGGCCGCTGCTCAGCGTCTTGTCGTCGTGGTAGCCGAGGATGGCGTTCTCGTAGGTGGAGAACGCCTTGACCAGCCCCTCGCGCGAGCGGTCTTCCGGAATATGGCCGATGCCGCGCTGGCGGTAGACGGCGGCGCGCGGCTTGCGGCGGCACGGCAGCTTCAGCAGATCCTCGCCCTTGTAGACGACGGCGCCGGCGCTCGGATCGCGCATGCCGGCCAGCACTTCCAGCAGTTCGGACTGGCCGTTGCCGGACACGCCGGCCACGCCGACGATCTCGCCGGCCTTGACCTGGAAGTTCAAGTTGTCCAGCAGCTTGACCTGGCGCTCGTCGATCAGGGTCAAATCCTTGACGTCCAGCACGGCCGCGCCGGCCTGGCAGTCGGACTTGTCCACCTTCAGCGACACTTTGCGGCCCACCATCAGGTCGGCCAGCTTTTCCTTGTCCACGTCGCAGGTGCGCACGTTGTCCACCACGGTGCCGGCGCGCATCACGCTGACGTTGTCGGTGATGTCCATCACTTCGCGCAGCTTGTGGGTGATCAGGATTACCGTCTTGCCCTGCGCCTTCAGCGAGCGCAGGATGTGGAACAGGTGGTCGGCCTCTTGCGGGGTCAGCACCGCGGTCGGCTCGTCCAGGATCAGCACGTCGGCGCCGCGGTACAGCGCCTTCAGGATTTCCACCCGCTGCTGCAGGCCGACGCCCAGGTCGCCGACCAGCGCGTCAGGATCCACTTCCAGCGAGTAGTTCTTGTTCAGTTCCTTCAGATGCTCGCGGGCCTCGTCCATGCCGCCCTTGAGCAGCCGGCCGCCTTCGGCGCCCAGCACGATGTTTTCCAGCACAGTGAAGGTTTCCACCAGCATGAAATGCTGGTGGACCATGCCGATTCCCAATCGGATGGCTTCCTGGCTGTTGCGGATGCGGACATCCTTGCCGTTCACGCGGATGGTGCCGCTGTCGGCGTGGTAATAGCCGTACAGAATGCTCATCAGCGTGGACTTGCCGGCGCCGTTCTCGCCGATGATGCCGTGGATGCTTCCCTTCGGCACGCTCATCGTCACGTCGCGATTGGCCTTGACGGCACCAAAGCTCTTGTTGATGCCTGTCAGTTCAATGGCAAACTCGGTCATGCTTGATATGTTCCCGATTCTTCGATTCTTGTTTCCCCGGCGGCACGAACAAACAGCCGCGATGATGAATCACCGCGGCTGCGCCCCGCTTTCGGGGAAGTCGCTGCCTTCGTTATTGCGCCGGGCAGCTGTTGTTGGCGCGGTAATCCACCACCTTGATCTTGCCGCTGATGATCTCGGCCTTGGCGGCGGCGATCTTCTTTTCCATGTCCGGCGTGATCTGCGGACGGTTGTTCTTGTCCAGCGCCCAATCCACGGCTTGCTCCTTCAGGCCCAGTACTTTCACGCCGGACTTCCAGGAGCCGTCCTTGGCTTCCTTGAAGGTGTTGTAGACGGCAACGTCCACTTTTTTAACCATGGAAGTCAGCACCGAGCCCGGGAACAGATAGTTCTGGTTGCTATCGACGCCGATGGAGAACTTGCCGGCGTTCTTGGCGGCCTGCAGCACGCCCATGCCCGTGCCGCCTGCGGCGACGAAGATCACGTCAGCGCCGCGGTCGAATTGGCTCTTGGCCAGCTCGGTGCCGCGCGCCGGGTCATTGAAAGCCTGAGGGGTGGTGCCGGTCATGTTCTGCAGCACGGTGATGTTCTTGTTGGCGTACTTGGCGCCCTGCACATAGCCGCAGCCGAAGGCGCGGATCATCGGGATGTCCATGCCGCCGATGTAGCCCACCTTGCCGGTCTTGGATTTCAGCGCGGCGGCCATGCCCACCAGGAAGGAGCCTTCCTGCTCCTTGAACACGATGCTCTGCACGTTCGGGCCCTTGGCCACGGCGTCGATCAGCGCGAACTTGACCTTGGGGAATTCCTTGGCCACGGTTTCCACGGCCTGGGAGAAGTTGAAGCCGACGGCGACCACGATGTCGGTGTCGCGGCTGGCCATCTTGCGCAGCAGCTGTTCCTTCTGCGCGTCGGAGGAAATCTGGCCTTCGCGGTAGTTGACCTTGAAGTCCTTCTTGAAACGTTCCGCGCCGTTGTAGGCGGCTTCGCTGAAGCTCTTGTCGAACTTGCCGGCCGAATCGTAGATCACGGCGGGAGTGAAGTCTTTGGCGCACGCGGCAGCGGACAGAACTGCGGCGGCGACAGCGAAGCTGATACGTTTCAGTTGGATGGTCATCTCTATAACTCTTGGATTGAGTTGGTCAACGCGCCAGGCTCCATGCTGGCGCGGCGATTGCAACAGCGCGGACTATGAATGGTGACAACGAAAGTTGCAGTTGGCATGTAACCTGCGGACTACAGCTCCAGTTGTGCCGAAGCGGCCTGGACCGCCTCCTGCGCAATGCAAAAACCGGTTGCAGACACCACTTTGTCGTTCTTCTGAGCGCGGCGAATTGTAATGAGCGTTAACCTGGCTGTAAACAATTTCCTCTCGACTTTGAAATACCATGTCGCAAACATTTCTTCACCTAAAAATATTGACTCGCCACAAACCGCGCCAGGCCTGGGTTAGGCAAACGGCATGCCGCACTTGTCATGACTGTTTTTAATTGAACTGACCCAACACAAAACTTAACGGCTATATCCAAAGCAGCGTGCAAGCCCTACAATTCCGCCCTGCTCAAAACCTTTGTATCCATGCTGCAAATACTGTATCGGGACGATCAACTGATCGCCATCCAGAAGCCCGCCGGCCTGCTGGTGCACCGCACCGTGCTTGACCGCAACGAAACCCGCTTCGCCATCCAGTTGCTGCGCGACCAGATAGGCCAACGTGTCTACCCGGTGCACCGGCTGGACAAAGGCACCTCGGGCGTGCTGCTGTTCGCGCTGGACAAAGACGCCAGCCGCGAGATGAGCTGGCAGTTCGAACGCCAGCAAGTAGCCAAGCGCTACCTGGCCGTGGTGCGCGGCCACGCCGACGACGCCGGCCATATCGACCACCCGCTCAGCCGCCGCCCGGATGATCTGGAATGGATAGGCGAAAAGGTGGAAACCGCGCCGCAGCCGGCCCAGACCGATTACCGCACGCTGGCCCGGATCGAGCTGCCGATAGCGGTGGAACGCTACCCCACCAGCCGCTACAGCCTGGTGGAGCTAGCGCCGCTGACTGGCCGCCGCCATCAACTGCGCCGCCATCTGAAGCACATCGCCCACCCCATCATCGGCGACTCCACCCATGGCAAGGGCCGCCACAACCGGATGTTCGCCGAACAACTGGACTGCGCGCGCATGCTGCTGGCCTGCGTGGAGATGCGGCTGACCCACCCCGTCACCGGCCAGCCGCTGCGGCTGGACTGCCCGCTGGAAGAGAACTTCTCCGCGCTGCTGACGCGCCTGGATTGGGCCGACGCCGCGCGCGCCGCCGGCATCGAATTAACCATCTGAAAGACAACAATAATGCTCAGCTACCGCCACGCCTTCCATGCCGGCAACCACGCCGACGTGCTCAAGCATCTGATCGAGATCGAGCTGCTGAATTACCTGGGTCAAAAGGACAAACCCTACTGGTATATCGACACCCACGCCGGCGCCGGCGCCTATTCGCTGACTGAGGGTTACGCCACCAAGAACGCCGAGTTCGAAACCGGCATCGCCCGCCTGTGGCAGCGCGACGATCTGCCCGAAGCCGTGCGCAACTACGTGGACGTGGTCAAGCGGATGAATCCGGACGGCGAGCTGAAGTTCTACCCCGGCTCGCCGTGGTGCGCGGCCGATGTGATGCCGGAAAGCGACAAGCTGCGCCTGTTCGAATTGCATCCCAGCGACGCCCAGATCCTGCAGGAGAACTTTTCCGGCAGCAGCCGCCGGGTGCAGATCCAGCAGACCAACGGCTTCGACGGCATCAAGGCCGTGCTGCCGCCGCCGCCGCGCCGCGCGCTGGTGCTGATCGATCCTCCTTACGAGGACAAGCGCGACTACCACAACGTGGTCACCGGCTTGAAAGAAGGCCTGAAACGCTTCGCCACCGGCGTTTACGCGGTGTGGTATCCCTGCCTGCAGCGCGCGGAAATGAAAGAGATGATTCCCGAGCTGAAGAAGCTGCCGGCCAAGAGCTGGCTGCGGGCGGAACTGCATGTGCAAGGCCCGTCGACCGACGGTTTCGGCATGCACGGCAGCGGCATGTTCATCCTCAACGCGCCATGGACCCTGCCCCAAACCCTGAACGAAACGCTGCCCTACCTGGTCCAGCACCTGGGCTTGGACGCCAAGGCCAGCTTCATTCTGGAAACCGGCGGCGATCTGTAAAGCTTTCCGCCGTGCCGCGACAAGCGCCCTCCCCGGGCGCTTTTTTACGTCCATCGCCGGCGCATGCCTCTCCGATATCTCAGCAGCAGACATCGCTCCACATAAAGTATCTTTATTTGAAATAAAACTACATGACATTCAGCTTCTCAAATGCATAATGCTGATTGCATTTCAATGGGAGCCGCTGCCATGATGTCCTTCGAAAGCGACGGAATCGTTTGTTTGCCGATTGCGCCTCGGCATGGAAAACCCCGCCGCCGCCCAAGCTGCCGGTTCGAGCCCCGGCAACACTACTCCCACCAACAGGAGCCGTCATGAGCAGATTGCCATTCAACCAGGGCCAGCCGGCCTTCATCCCGCTAAGCAGTTTCCAGCGCTATCCGGAAGCGGAGATGGTGGAGCGCTCCCGCGCCTTCTACGCCGACATCCGCCGCCGCAAAACCGTGCGCGAATTCACCAGCCAGCCGATCCCGCGCGAAGTGATAGAGAACGCGCTGCGCGCCGCCGGCACCGCGCCATCCGGCGCCAACCACCAGCCCTGGCATTTCGCCGTCGTCGAAGATCCGGAACTGAAACGGAAGATACGGGAAGGCGCGGAAACCGAGGAGCGCGAATTCTATACACACCGCGCGCCGCAGGAATGGAAGGACGCGCTGGCGCCGCTGGGCACCGACGCCGACAAGCCTTTTCTGGAAACCGCGCCTTACCTGATCGCCATCTTCGGCCAGAAAAAGACCGTGCTGGACGACGGCGGCGAGATCAAGAACTACTACGTGCCGGAGTCGGTATCGATCGCCGCCGGCTTCCTGATCGCCGCGCTGCACCACGCCGGCCTCGCCACCCTCACCCATACGCCCAGCCCGATGAACTTCCTCAATCAGCTGCTGGACCGCCCCTCCCACGAGAAGCCCTACATCCTGCTGGTGGTCGGCTATCCGGCGGACGATTGCATGGTGCCCAATATCGGCAAGAAGCCTTTGGACGAGATCGCCAGTTTCTTTTGAAGGCGCATGGGCAAACATCGGGCTGGAGGCCGCTCTCAGGGCCTCCAGCCGACCAAAATGCGGGTTTGGGTACCGGTTTCTATCGCTCCGCAGCAAACGCCGATTGCAGGAAGCCGGCGACCAGCGCCGGCGATTGCTCGCGCCCGACAGGGTCCCCGCCTATGGTGACGCCCCTGCTCAGGCATGCCTGCGCCGCGATCTTCGCCTCGCCTCCGGACACGACGCCATTGCCGGCAGCCATGGTGAATCGGCCCGAGTCCAGATCGTACTCGCCATGGCACAGCCTGGCGCTGGTCGCGCTCGGGATGGCGCGCAGCGGCGTGAACCGGTCGAAGGCATGGTAGGCGTCGGAATAGACCTTCACCGTCACCCGCGCGCCCTTGGCCTTCAAAGCATCGGCATAGTCGAGGCAAGGCGCGGCAGGCGTGTAGTCGTCCTTGCCGCCAAGCAGCATCAGGACGGGCGCTCCATCCAGATGATCCGACGCATAGTGGATGCCGCAGCTGGGGTAGAACGCGACATGCGCGGCGAAGCGCAGATCGTCATCGATGACGCCCTTTCGGAATGGCTCCAACGACGAATAGAGCGCGGCGACGCCGCCGCGCGAAAACCCCATCACCGCGATCCGCCTGGGGTCGATCGCCGGATGCGACGCCAGCAGCCGCAAGGCCGAGTAGGCGTCCGCGATATCCACCGCCATCGACAGCCGCGTCTGGTCTTTCTCGGTCTCCACGATATTCCGCCCCGAGAAACTGTCGACGACGAAGCTGGCGTACCCCAACTCGTTCATCCGCTTGGCCCACATCCACTCCCCCGGATTGATGCCGCTGCTGCCATGCAGGATCACGATGGCGGGAACCGGGCCTTGCGCCTGCTGCGGCAATGACAGCATGCCCGTCACCATCGCCTTGTCCGCGGGCGCGCGTTTCACGAAATCCATGATCTGCCGCGGCGTGACGGATTCGAACGCGAAGGCGCCGACGCGGCCATCGGCCAGGCTAGCAACCGGCGCGGCGCTTACCGTGATTGCGGAGGCGCTGGCGTCGCCGCCCCCGGCGAAGCAGGCGATCAATCCAATGAAGAAAACACGACTCAAGATGGCTGGCACTGTCGATAACCCCCCTTGTGCGGAAAACGCGGCGATGGGAAACCGCCGTTGACCACGCCGGGCGGGGCAGTCGTCAAGTTTTGCCGAATCATATTGCGGCCTTTCCGTTGCAAACGAGCAGCGTTGAAATAAAGCCCTACGCGGAACGGAACAGTTTCGGCATTCAGCGGCCCTCACAAGCCGGGCGCGTCATGGTATGCTGCGCGCCCCGGCACCCGTATCCATACCTCTAGCATGGCCAAACTGTTTTTCCGATACGCCGCGATGAACAGCGGCAAAAGCACCCAGCTGCTGCAGATCGCCAACAACTACGAATCGATGGACAAGAAGGTGGCGCTGTACACCAGCGCCATCGACGACCGCTACGGCGTGGGCCTGATCACCTCGCGGTTGAACATCCAGCGGGAATCCAACACCTTCGACGCCGGTTTCGATTTCCTGGCTCACGATTACGGCGACACCGCCTGCGTTCTGGTGGACGAAGCCCAATTCATGACGCCTGAGCAGGCGCAGCAAGTGCACCGACTGGCGCACAACCGCAATATACCGGTGATCTGCTTTGGCTTGCGCACCGACTTCCAGGGCCATCCCTTCCCCGGCTCGGCCTGGCTGCTGTCGCTGGCCGACGACGTGGAAGAGATCAAGACCATCTGCCATTGCGGCCGCAAGGCGACGATGCATATCCGCATCGACGGCGCGGGCCAACGGGTGAAGGAAGGCCCGCAAGTGGAAATCGGCGGCGAGGCGCGCTATCGCGCCGTGTGCGGCCGCTGCTTCCACAACGATTAAGCCCGCGCAGCAGCCGTAATCCTTGGGCCGGCCAAGGCCGGCCCGTTTTCATTCCATCCGCACATAGGCCCGCAAGCGGTGGCCATCCGGATCCAGCGCCGTGAAGGTACGGCCAAAATCCATATCCGTGATGGGTTGCAGAATGCGCAGCCCCTGCGCCCGCCAGTCGGCGAGGCAAGCATCCAGCGCGGCGAAGTCCTCCATCTGCACGATCAACTCCCCGCCTCCGCCCATCATCTCGGCGGCAGGCTCCGCCGTGTGCCGAGACCACAAGCCCAGCCGCATGCCGGACGCGAACTTGAACATCGCAAAGGTCGGCGACAACTCGATAGGCTGCAAATCGAACAAGCGTGAATAGAAATCCGCGCTGCGCGCCGGCTGGTCCACGTACAGAATCACAAAATCGGGGTGTTGCATGACAGCTCTCCTTGAGTGAACGCCGAACTCGTTTCGGCATGCAGTCATGCTAAGCCAAGCTGCTGTCAGTTTTTGTCAGTAGTGAATGTTTTGCGATTATGACAATATGATCATCCCGGCTGCAAACAACAGTCAATTCACAGACTACCTCCCAGATAGTGGCCCCCTCGCGCCAATCCTGGCTTGTCTGGCCTGGCTGCAAAGCCACAGGGAGCAGGCGAACTGGCCGGCGTAAACAAGGATGGCTCGACCGAATATTTCTACGCCATCGACCTTTCCCCAAACTGAAGGAGCCAACCCATGCCCTACGTCAACGTGCAGATCACCGCCGGCGCCACGCGCGAACAGAAAGCCGCGCTGGTGAAAGACATCACCGACTCGCTGGTCCGCCATCTGGGCAAGAAGCCCGGGCACACCCACATCGTGATCCAGGAAATCGCTGAGGAAGACTGTGGCTACGCCGGCCAGCTGACCGATGACTGGAAGCGCCGGCAAGGTTGAGCATTTGGTGAAGGAGAGCTGGCATGCGGCATCATCACCGCCAAATAGCAGGCGATACGGCGCAACCCTGCCTGGTCTTCCTGCATGAAGGGCTGGGCTGCGACGCGATGTGGGGAGCCTTCCCCAGCCAGTTGTGCGAGGCGACCGGTCTCGCCGGCCTGGTGTATGACCGCCAAGGCTATGGCCGGTCCGCGCCATTGGATCGCACGCGCACCATCCACTACCTCCATGAGTATGCGTTGAACGAACTGCCATCCGTATTGGAGGCGCTGCTGCCTGAGCGCGACTACATTTTGATCGGACACTCGGATGGCGGCAGCATCGCGCTGCTGCATGCGGCCGAGCAGAGTCCAAGGCTCAAGGCCGTCGTCACCCTGGCCGCCCATGTCTTTGTCGAAGGCATCACGCTTGCCGGCATCCGGCGGGCTAGGGAAGCCTGGGATGCCGGCAAGCTGACCGGCTTGGCCCGATTTCACGGCGACAAAACGGAACCGCTGTTCCACGCTTGGGCCGACACTTGGCTCAGTCCCGGATTCGCCTCCTGGAACATCGAATACGCGTTGCCCTCGATATCCTGCCCGACGCTGGCCTTGCAAGGCGAGCATGACCAATATGGCAGCGCGGCGCAGCTCGACGCCATTGCCGGCAAAACGCAGAACGGCCGCCAGCTGATGCTGCCGAACTGCGGCCACAGCCCGCACCAGGAAGCGCCGCAAGCCACGCGGGATTCAATCGCCGGCTTCATCGCCGAGCATTGCCGCCATTGATTCGCATCTCAAAGGCAAAACCATGTTGTTCACCGAAATGCCCGTACTGGACCACCCTGATGCCATCCTGCGCCCGCTGTATCCTGACAATGTCCTGGCCTGGTACGACTACCTGACACTGCCGCAGGTGTTCGAGCACATCAGCTGGAACGTGCGGGCCCAGTCCGAGCTGGAACACTACGCCTGGCAGCCGGAGCAGTTCACCGAGGCCAGCGCGCTGCGCTTCGCCATCGCCGGCCGCGCTGGCGACCGCCTGCTCGGGACCATCGGCTTCCATACCGCCTCCTCGGTCAATGCCAGCGAGGAAATGGCGTATGATCTGTCCCCCGCGGCTTGGGGCCGCGGCATCGCCACGGCCGCTTGCGCCAGCCTGCTGGAATGGGGACACGGCCATATCGGCCTGGCCCGCATCCAAGCCACAGCGCTGCCGGAAAATGCACGCTCCATCCGCGTGCTGGAGCGTGCGGGCTTTCAACGCGAAGGCCTGCTGCGCAGTTACCGCAAGGTGCGCGGCCCCTCGCGGGACTTCTGGATGTACAGCCACATCGGATAGGAAGAAACGATGATCCAACTCGCCCGGCAAGACCAGGAAATAGAGCATTGCTTCGCCGTGATGCGGCAACTGCGGCCGCATCTGCAGGCAGACGCCTTCGTCGCAACGGTGCGCGCCCAGATGGCCGAAGGCTATCAACTGGCCTATCTGCGGAACGGCGACGCCATCGCCTGCGTGGCCGGTTTCCGCATCCAGCGCACGCTGGTCGCCGGCAAGAGCTTGTATATCGACGACCTCGCCACCGATGAAACCATACGTTCACGCGGCCACGGCGCGGCAATGATGGCTTGGCTGCGCCAGCTGGCCGTGGCCGAAGGCTGCGGCGAAATCCACCTGGACTCCGGCGTGCAGCGCCACCGCGCCCACCGTTTCTACCTGAACCGCAATATGGACATCGTCGCCCATCACTTCTCTGAATTGCTCAAACATGACTGAAACGGTCACCATCATCCCGCATCAAATGCGCTGGGCGGACGAGTTCGAAGCCATCGCGGAGAGATTGCGCGCCGCGCTGGGGAGCCTGGCCCTGAGAATCGACCATATCGGCTCCACCTCGGTGCCCGGTCTGGCAGCCAAGGATGTGATCGACGTTCAGATCACGGTGGAGGAACTGGACGAGAACGTTCCCCAAAGCCTGAGCGACGCCGGCTTCGTCCTTAAGCCATTCAACCGCGACCACTTGCCGCCCGGATTCGACGATGTCGGCGAGCAATGGCGCAAGTTCTTCTTCCGCGAGCAGGAGGGCGAACGCCGCGCCCACATCCATGTGCGGCGGGTGGGCGCGGCCAATCAGCGCTACGCCCTGCTGTTCCGCGACTATCTGCGCGCCTATCCGGCAAGCGCCGCGGCTTACGGCGAGCTCAAACGGCGCTTGGCTGCAGGCCTGGCCGACCCGGACAGCTACCCGGACGTGAAGGACCCCGCGGTGGACCTGATCTATCTCGCGGCCGAGCAATGGGCGGAACAGACCGGCTGGCAGCCTGGCGCGTAGCCTGGGAATGCCCGCGCAGCCGCCATTCCAGGGCTGCCACTCGGGTGGAAAAGACTACTGACAGGAACTGGCAGCGGCATCGATTACCTTTGGGCAACCCGCAAGACCCGCCGGGTCCGGGATTCGTTTCCAAACCTACCTAGGCAATCCGATGAAACGCGCCATCACCATCATCACAGAAAATTTTTCCGACTGGGAAACCGCGCTGATCAACTCCTCAGCCCGCGGCTATTACGGCTTCGACATCAGCTTCGCCGCGCCCGGCGGCAAGCCTGTCATTTCCTCCAGCGGCCTGATGGTCACGCCCCATCTGGCGGTGGAGGCCATCCAGCTTGAGCGGCTGGACCTGCTGATCGTTTGCGGCGGCACCATCTGGCAAACCCCGCAGGCGCCGGACATCGCCGGCCTGGTTGCCGCCGCCTGGACCGGCGGCGCCGTCGTCGCGGGGATTTGCGACGGCACCCGCGTCTTGGCACAGGCCGGCGTGCTGAGCCGCGTGCGCCACACTTCCAATTCTGCGGCGAACCTGGCGCTGCCCGGCTATGCCGGCGCCAGCCTCTACCAGGATGTGCCCCATGCCGTCGGAGATCAGGGCGTCGTCACCGCGCCGGTCACCGCCCCGGTGAGCTTCATGGCGGAGATCCTGGCGGCCCTGGACATCGGCGGAGCCGACCTGGACGCCTATCTGGCTCAGCACGCGGCCGAGCACCGCCGACGCTGAGCGCCTGGGGTCAAGACGCGTCGACGGCGATGCCCAGCTGGAGCCGCCACTCCTTCAGCAAAACCTGGCGGCGGCGCGGATAGCGTTGGTCCAGGCTGTCGCACTGCCGTATCCTGTCGCAGCGGAAATGGCGGAAGTCCTGGCGCAATTCGCACCAGGCGGCCAGCACCTGCGTCTTCTCGAAAAAGCCTAGCGCAAATGGCCACACCACCCGCCGGCTGTCGCCGCCGTCGGCGTCCCGATACCGCAGTTCCAGCTTGCACTGGCGGCGGATGGCGTCGCGCAGCGCGGCCATGTCCACCTCGATGGCCGGCGCCGCGGCCGGGCCCACCAGCAGCGTCTCATCCTCCAGCCGCCGCCTCAGATCGTCGGGCAACACGGCCGCCACCTTGGCCAGCGCATTGCCGGCGGCGCGGGCAAGCCGGGAGTCGGCCCGCTTCTCCACCCAGCGCATGCCCAGCACCAGCGCCTCGATCTCTTCTTCAGCGAACATCAGAGGCGGCAGCAGGAAGCCCGGGCGCAGCAGATAGCCGATTCCCGGCTCGCCGGCGATATCCGCGCCCTGCAGCTGCAGGCTGGCGATGTCCCGGTAAACGGTGCGCACGCTGATGCCCAGCTCTTCAGCCAGCGTCTGCGCCGTGACCGGCCGGCGATGGCGGCGCAGCAACTGCAGCAATTCCAGCAAGCGTTCCGAGCGCGCCATGGATCAGGCTATCGCCGGATAATCGCCCAGGCCGTCCGGCCACGGCGTCAGCACTTCGAAGCCGTGGTCGGTCACCGCCACCATGTGCTCCCACTGCGCCGACCAGGACCCATCCTGCGTCACCACGGTCCAGCCGTCGCCCAATTGGCGGGTGCCGGCCTTGCCTGCGTTGATCATCGGCTCGATGGTGAACACCATGCCCGGCCTCAGCTTCAATCCAGCCCCGGGCCTGCCGTAATGCAGCACCTCGGGCTCTTCGTGGTAGACCTTGCCTATGCCGTGGCCGCAATACTCGCGCACCACGCTGAAGCCTGCTGCCTCGGTGAGGGTCTGGATCGCATGGCCGACGTCGCCCAGCGTGGCACCCGGCCGCACCGCGCGGATGCCGGCGCGGGTGGCGTCATAGCAGGCATCCACCAAGCGCTTCGCCTCGGGCGATGGCGCGCCGACGAAATACATCCGGCTGCTGTCGCCATGCCAGCCGTTCTTGATCACCGCCACGTCGATGTTGACGATGTCGCCGTCGCGCAGAATCTGCTTCTCCGACGGAATGCCGTGGCACACCACCTGATTGACCGATGAGCAGATGGTCTTGGGATAGCCGTAATAGCCGACATTGGCCGGCTTGGCCTTCTGTACCTTGACGATGTATTCGTGACAGCGCGCGTCCAGCTCCTCGGTGCTGACGCCGGGCTTCACGTGCTCGCCTATCATCGCCAGCAGCTCCGCCACCAGCTTGCCGGCCTCACGAGCCTTGGCCACTTCGGCCGGGGATTTGATCGTCACCTTGCTCATCGCGCCGCCTCCGCCTGTCGGCGCAAATCCAGGCCGCCGCCATCCTGCCCCGCCTGCAGCAGCAACTGGCAGATCTCGCTGTAGCGCAGATCCGGATTCAGCTCGGCCAGCATGCCGATGCGCAGCCAGTGCTCGGCCTGGGAATTGATGGAGCGGCTCAGCGCCTCGCTGGCGGTACGCAGATTGTCATGCATCTGCTCGGAAATTTTGACGATGCCCATGGCTCGCCTCCAGTAAGCAAACAATATATGAAACGTATATTAATAATTGCATGACGCCCTGACAAGCGCGGATACCGATGGGCTATGGGTCAAAATATTAGAAATATTACTTATTTATATTAATTATATAAATTATATCAATACATGATCAATGATAAGCTTTGACCATCATCAAGGCGCAATCGTCATCATAATCGGCAAAAACGCAGCAAATTCAGCTTAAATAAAGGAAAAATGTACTTTGAAGCGTATTTGCTGACTCACGCCCCATTCTGACGCCGCGCCCAGCCAAGGAGTAGGAAAATGAAAATCCGCATGCTCGTTGCGTCGCTCTGCCTGGCCTGCGCGGCCGCCGCGGCGGCCGCCAGCCCAACCCAATGTGAAAACAAGCGCTACACGCTACAGCTTCTGGGGTCTGGCGGCCCCATTTCCGACGATGGCAGAGCCTCATCCGCCTCGCTGATCTGGTGGAAGAACAAGCCGGTGGCGCTGATCGATGCCGGCGGCGGAGCCTACCTCCGCTTTGGCCAGTCCGGCGCCCGGCTTGAGGATGTCAGCTTCATCGGCCTGACCCATTTCCACACCGACCATGTCACCGACCTGCCGGCCTTGCTGAAGGGCAGTTATTTCTTCCGCGCGCCGCACCAGATTGATATCGCGGGCCCGACCGGCGGCGCGGGCTTCCCCAGTCTGAGCGGCTTCATGCGCGCCCAGTTCAATGCCAAAAACGGCGCCTACGCCTACCTGTCCGGAATCTATTCCGGCAGCGGGGACATTCCGCTGAAAGTGAAACTCGCCGATGTGGGCTACCACAAGGCAATGCCCACCAAGGTATACGACAAAGACGGCATTACCATCAGCGCGCTTGGCATTCCTCACGGCAAGGTGCCGACGCTCGCGTATCGCATCGATACGCCCGATGGACGCATCGTGATCTCCGCCGATCAGAACGGCAGCAATCCCAACTTCCTCGAATTCGCCAAAAACGCTGACATCCTGGTGATGCCGCTGGCCATCGACGAACAAGCCGACCCGGCCTCGGCTTTCCTGCACGCCAAACCGTCCGCCATCGGCCGCATCGCCGCAGCGGTAAAACCCAAACAGCTGGTGCTGAACCACTTCATGGGCAAGAGCCTGCGGGTGAAGGATCAATCCATCCGGATCATTCGGAAACTCTACTCCGGCCCGATATACGCCAGCCGCGACCTGTCGTGCTTCCCAGTGCGCTGACTTCCAAAAAACCTGAATTCCGTGAGGCCCAATATGAAAAACCAGATCATTCTTTCCATTGCCATGACATCGCTGATCGGCCTGAACGCCGAGCCTGTGCTGGCCGAGCCTTCTCAGACCACAAAAACGGTGCAAAGCGAAAGCGGCAACGGCGGCAAATGCGCCAGCGGCAAATGCGGCACGGTGAAAATGTACGAGAAAGCCGACATCCAGCACGACCCGCAAGACCAGTTGGTACGCGCCCGCGATGGCAAATGCGGCAAGACCGGACAAGGCATACAACCTGTTCCGCCCCGCTGTAAGATGGTGGAGGGGGTATGCGGTCAATAAGCCCCACTGCCATCGGCGTCGGGCTGCGCGCCGAGCACGCGCAATGGCTGGCCGATCAAGATCCGCAGCCCGGCATCGACTTTCTGGAACTGACGGTGGAAAACTGGCTGGACGTCGGCGGCCGCAAACGCGAGCAGCTTGAGCGGCTATCGGGGAAATACCCGCTGGTCGCCCATGGCCTCAGCCTGTCGATAGGCGACACGCTGCCGCTGGATACGGACTTCCTCGCGCGGGTGAAACGTTTTCTCGATCGTTACCGGATCGACATCTACAGCGACCACCTGAGCTACTCCCGCGACAGGCAGGGCTATTTGTACGATCTGCTGCCCATACCGCGCTGCAAGGAAATGGCGGAGCGGATCGCGGCCAAGATCAAACAGGCGCAGGACATTCTGCAACGGCCGCTGGTGCTGGAAAACATCAGCTACTACCACTGCCATGCCGGCCAAATGGACGAGGCCGTCTTCATCCACCGCATCCTAGAGCAAAGCGGCTGCCAGATGCTGCTGGACATCAACAATGTCTACGTCAACGCCGCCAATCATGGCTACGACCCGCAAGGCTTTATCGCCAGCCTGCCGTCGCCGGCCATCCGCTACTTCCATATTGCCGGCCACTGGCGCAGCGACGATGGCGTGCTGATCGATACCCACGGCGCCGCGGTATGCGGCGAGGTGCTTGAACTGGCGCGACAGACCGTAGCCCTGCACGGCCCGCGGCCACTGGTGCTGGAACGGGACAACCACATCCCCTGCTGGCCTGAGCTGCGAGACGAAGCGATCGGGCTGCGCAAATGGATAGGCCAGCCGGCGCCTCAGGCCGCCTGAGCAGAAAGGATATGTCATGAACACCCATTCAACGCTGGAAGCGGGCCGGCGCTTCAACCGACTGCTGCGCGCGCCCCAAACCGATGCCGGCGAGCTCACGCCGGCCATCAAGCTGTACCGGGATTTCCTGCGCAGCAATATCGAGGAGGTGGTGAAGCACGTATTTCCGCTGTACTTCAGCCAGGTCGACGCCGCCACCCTGCGCCGGCAGGTAGATGGCTTTCTGGCGCACCACTCGGCCAGCGCGCCGGAATTCCACCACATCGCCACCGAGTTTCTGGTTTTCATGCAACCCACTGCTCCCGCCGCGCTGCGGCAGTGCCTGGAGTACGAGTGGGTGCTGCTGAAAGCGGAGGTCGACCCAGCCGTGGTCGAGCCGCCAAGCGGGGAGCCGCTCGACGATGCCATCCTGTCGCTCAATCCCACGCTGACCTGCATCGAGCTGGATCTGAAAGCGGCGGGCCTGTCAGGCGCATTCGCCATTTTCCGCGACGCCCGCCACCAGGTGCGACAAAAACCTTTGAACCGTTTCGACCGCCATGTGCTAGCTGGACTGGAAACGCCGCGCTGCTACGCGTCGCTGAAAGCCGCCTGCGCGATCGCGGACGCTGCGCCGCTGCGCCAATGGCTGCTTGACGCCATCGCGACCGGACTGGTCCAAACACGCCAGCCGAGCATGACATCCATGAACGGAAGCCCGCGCCGCCCGGCCGCAACACAAGGAGTATGAAAATGATTGCCAAAATAATGAACGGATTCGACCGGGCGGTTGCCGCCTGCCAACAATATGACTTCATCGCCCTGCTGGGCATCCGGCTTTACCTGCTGCCGGTGATCTATGTCGGCGCCCATTCGAAGGTTGTCGGGTTCAGCGCAGCGGTCGCCTGGTTCGGCGCACCGGCCAGCGAGGGCGGCCTTGGCCTGCCGTTTCCGGTGGCGTTTGCCTTCCTGGCGGCGGCTACCGAGGTATTGGGGCTGCTATGCATCGCGCTAGGCTTGTTCACCCGCGTCATGGCCATCCCGATGATGGTGCTGATGAGCGCCGCCAGCGCCATGGTGCACTTGCCGCGCGGCTGGCTGGCCATCGCCGACAAAAGCATGGAATCCAGCCAGCGCTTGGCCGGATTTCTGTCCTGGCTGGCCGAGAACTTCCCAGGCCGATACAACTACATCACCGAACTGGGCGACCCGGTAATCCTGAATAACGGCATCGAGTTCGCCGCCACCTACTTCATCATGCTGCTGGTGTTGTTCTTCTACGGCGGCGGACGCTACATCAGCGCCGACTACTGGCTGCGCCGGCACCTCGCCAAGTAAGCGCCCTCGACGCCTCCACCATAAATCGCATCACGATGGCCGGAACCGCTCACCGCGGCGGGTCCGGCCATTTTTGCGTCCGCGCGCATGGGACTTCACTCCATGACGCCGACGCGCCCCGGGAGAACCCATGAACGGATTCGATGCGCTGACACTGGCGCGCCTGCAATTCGGCGCCAATATCAGCTTCCATATTCTCTTTCCCAGCATCAATGTCGCGCTGGGCTGGCTGCTGATGTTCTTCAAGCTGCGCTATACCCAAACCGGCCGTCAGGGCTGGATGGACGCCTACGCCTTCTGGATCAAGGTATTTGCGCTATCGTTCGCGCTGGGCGTGGTGAGCGGCGCCACCATGAGCTTCCAGTTTGGCACCAACTGGCCTGGTTTCATGCGAGTGGTCGGCAATGTTGCCGGACCCTTGCTGTCCTACGAGATCCTCACCGCCTTCTTCCTGGAAGCCACGTTTCTCGGCGTTATGCTGTTCGGGCGCTCGCGGCTGTCCGAACGAGCCCATACCCTAGCCACCCTGTTGGTGGCGTTCGGCAATACGCTGTCCACGTTCTGGATTCTGACGCTGAACTCCTGGATGCAGACGCCGGCGGGTTTCAAGATGGTCAATGGCCATGCCGTGGTGACCAGCTGGTTCGATGTGATCTTCAACCCCTCTGCGCCATACCGCTTCGCGCACATGCTCATCGCGTCCGGCCTCACCGCGGCGTTTCTGCTGGCTGGCCTGTCGGCCTATCGCCGACTGAACGGCTACGCCAGCGAAGGCAACCGGCTGGCGCTGAAAACCGGCGTCTACGCCGCCGCCCTGCTGATTCCGCTGCAGTTTGTGGCGGGAGACTTGCACGGCCTGAAAACCCGCGAAGTGCAACCGGCCAAACTGGCGGCGATGGAGGGCGTCTGGCGCACCGAGCGATCCGCCCCGCTGCTGGTATTCGCCCTGCCTGACGAAGACACGCACAGCAACGACCATGCGCTGGGCATTCCCGGCCTGGCCAGCTTGATCCTGACCCACGAGACCACCGGCGAAATCAAGGGGATTAACGAGTTTGCCCAGCATCCGCCGGTGGCAAAAGTGTTCTGGAGCTTCCGCGCCATGGTGGGCGTCGGCGCCCTGATGTTTCTCACGTCCTGGCTGGCCGCCTGGCAGTTGAGAAAGCGCGGCACGCTGTCGAGTGCAACGCTTCGCATATTGACCCTGATGACCTTCTCCGGCTGGATCGCCACCCTGGCCGGTTGGTATGTCTCCGAAATCGGCCGCCAACCCTGGCTGGTCAATGGGGTGCTCACCACAGCAGAAGCCGCTGGCGGCGCCACGCCAGCCATGCTCATGTCCAGCCTGACCATGTATCTGGCGCTGTATGCCGCTCTGGTCGCCGCCTACGTGGCAGGCTTGTTTCACATGGCCAAGAAGGCGGCCTGTCCGACAGGCTCGCCGCGGCTCCAAGAAAAACAGGAGAAGTTCGCATGCCGCTAGATTACTGGCTTCCCATCATCTTCGCCGGCCTGCTCGTCCTGGTGATGATCATTTACGTCATCCTGGACGGCTACGACCTTGGCATAGGCCTGCTCCTGCCCAGCGTGGAGCGCGCCGACAAAAACCGCATGATCGCCACCATCGGCCCCTTCTGGGATGCCAACGAAACGTGGCTGGTACTGGGCATCGGCCTGCTGCTTTCGGCCTTCCCCGCGGCGAACTCATTGGTGTCTTACGAGCTGTATCAGCCGCTGGCCCTGATGCTGGGCGGGCTGATCATTCGCGGCGTCGCCTTCGACTTCCGGGCCAAGGCGCCCGATGGGCACAAGGCCTGGTGGGATGCCGCCTTCTTCGCCGGCGCCTTGATGGCATCAGCCATGCAGGACCTGATGCTGGGCCGCTACCTGACCGGCTTCGCCAACGGCTGGGGCGCCTGGACCTTTGCCTGGCTCTGCGCCGCCGGCTTATGCGCCGGATACGCCCTGCTGGGCGCCTGCTGGCTGATACTGAAAACAAGCGGCCCATTGCAGGCGCGCGCCTACGGCTGGGCCGGACGCGCGCTGCTGGCAACCAGCCTGGCGGCCGCGCTGGTATCGATTGCCACCCCGTTAGCCAGCCCGTCCATCGCCGCCAAATGGTTTGTCCTGCCGCATTTCCTGCTGCTGATTCCGCTGCCGCTGACGGCCAGCCTGTTATCCGCCCTGCTGTGGTGGCTGCTGCCGAAACTGGCCAAGCGCCAAGCGCGCGGCGACGACCGCTATTGCTGGACGCCGTTTGCGTTATGCGTGGCCATCGTGCTGCTAGCGTCCTGGGGCTTGGCCTACAGCATCTTCCCCGACATCGTGATTGAACATCTATCGATCTGGCAGGCCGCGAGCGATGCCGAGGCGCTATGGGCGATACTGGTGGTCGCCATCGTCGTGCTGCCGGCGATAGCCGCCTACACCGCCTTCGTCTACCGCATCTTCCATGGCAAGGCGACGGACGAACTGAGCTACCATTAGCCCAAACCCAGTCACCCAACATGCGGACTGTGGCCTGAACCCCACAGCCGCATGCCTGATTTTCCAGGCTTTCCCTTCCTGCAAGCCAGCATGTCGGACACAATCCTTGCAATTCCATTTGATATTGTACAAAATCAAATCATGGAAACTGACAAGCCCAAACAGCGCGGCGGCAAACGCTCAGGCGCCGGCCGCAAGTCCGTCTTCGGCGGCGACAAGACCGTCGCCCTGCGCGTGCCGGAGCCGCTAAAGCCCATCCTGCAGCAATGGCTGGACGATTATCGCAGCTGGCGCACCGCCAACAGCGCGCAGGCATTCGACTTCCGCACGCTGGGCGCGCAGCTGAGCGAGTTGTCGCTGCCGCTGTTCGCCGGCAGCGTGCCAGCGGGGTCTCCGGTGGCGGCGGACGACCTGAAAGAAGCCGACATCGACCTCAACACCCATCTGGTCAGCCGCCCCGGCGACACCTTCATGGTCAAGGTCAAGGGCGATTCGATGCAGGGCGCCGGCATACACGACGGCGACCTGCTGCTGGTGGAGCGCGGCCGCGAGCCGCGCAACGGCAAGGTGGTGGTGGCCGTACTGAACGGCGAACTGACGGTCAAGCGGCTGGAGCGCGGCCCGCAAGGCATCCGCCTGCTGCCGGAGAACCCGGCCTACCAGCCGATAGAAGTGCCGGAAGACTCGTCGTTTCATATCTGGGGCGTGGTGACCAATGTCATCCACAAAGTGGACTAGCGCGAAGGAGACTGCAATGGGAAAGCTCAACGACAGCATCAAGATGAAGTTCAACGACTGGAAGCGCCTGCCCCGTCCTTACCGCGCGATGATCGCCGGCCAGCCTCAGGTGCTGATCAGCCGCACCGGACGGGACTTTTTCGTGCCGGTCCAGTTTGTCTGATGTCTGCCTCATCACGCCCCTCGCCGAGCCGCGCCATGGCGCGCCGCTCTGCGCAACACCCACTCATTCGCGCGCCTGATCTACGCGGCGCACATCTCTAGGCGCGCAGCGCGAGGCAGCCTGACAAGCCACCGGCAAGCCTCTCGCCGGGCGGCGACAACGGAATCATCTGCCACAGGTCCGAGAAACATCGCGAGCCAGGCCTTTGCTCCCTGCGGCGCGCTTCAATGCTTGTTCAATCCAAAAAAGCTGCGGATGCGATCCACCAGCTCGGCCCGCCTCGGCGCATCGCCTTCCGCATCCAGCGCCGAGTCCGGCGCGCGGTTGCGCTGCTCTTCCAGCCGTTGCGCCAGGATGGCGGAAATGGTTTCAGCCAACTCCTTGCGCGACACCAGGATGGATTGGAACGCATCCTTGTCCAGCCTCAGGCATTCGACATTGGAACGCGCGATCACCGTGCTGGAACGCGACTCGCCGGTCATCAATCCCATTTCGCCGAAAAAACTGCCCGACTTCAGCACATCCACCAGTTTGCGGCCGCTGTCCGGCATTTCCACCCACACCTCGACCTCGCCCGACAGCATGATGTAAAGCCAGTGCGCCACCGCCCCCTGGTGCATGATGATGTCGCCGGTGACGAAGGGGGTGAATTTGAGCTGGTCGGCCAGCACCACCATTTCCTCGTCGTTCAAGCTAGACAGCAGCTCCACTTTTCTCAGTGCCAGCACCCGCTCCTCCAGGTGCCGCTTCATCCGCGCCTCGATGTATTTCTCGTTTTCCTTGATGGTCAGCACATTGTAGTAAGGCGAGGCCATGCGCAGATTATGGCGCCGCAACGCGGCGTCGATATGGGTGCGGACAATGGAGTCGGTATAGTCGTCGGCGGCAAGATCGGTCAGCCAGTAACGCACCGCGTAGCGGGTATAGCCATTCTCAAAGCCCATTAGTATGCAATTGGGCGCGGGCGTCGCCGCGACTCCAGGCAATTGCGCCTCGCGCAGCGATTTCTCCACCACGCCGATGATCTGCGTCGGCAGCGTATCCCAATTGATATTGAACCAGACCCAGCGCCGCCACTGCTGCGGATTGCCGCGCCGCTTGCCCAGGATGGAGAAGTGGTTCTTCATCAACACGCTGTTGGGAACCACCACCGTCTCCCAATTGCGCGTTTCCACGGAAGTGGCGCGCCAGTTGATCTCCACCACCCTGCCCACCAGATCTCCGCTCTTGATCCAGTCGCCGATCTCCACAGAATTGTCTATTTGCAGGGACAAGCCCGCCAGAATATTGCCCAGCGTATCCTGCATCGCGAAAGCAAGCACGGCGGTGATGACGGCGGATGTCGTGACGATATGGCTCAAATCCAGGCCCGCGAGCCTCAGCAGCACCAAACCCCAGGCGATATAGCCCAGCACCACCAGGATTTCCTCCAGGATGCGGGGCGGATGGATGCGCAGCACCGGCAGCAACAGGCGGAACAGCAGCATCGCCCATAGCCGGATCATAGCCAGGCCCAGCACGATCACGGCAGTCTGCCTCACCCACTGCCCGGACTCGGTCGGAGGGCTGACATTGACCACCAGCAAGCCGATCAGCGCGATCAGCAATGTGCTCAGCACGCGTTTTCGGCTGTCGGCATGGGTTATGTACAGCAAAATGGAGAGGGCCGCGGCAATCGCGACAAAGACTGTCAAGGAGCCATACCAGACAGCGGGGATCAGCTTTTCCAGCCAACTGACAGCGGGTGGGGTGTCCATGCTTGTTCCGACATGATTTTTTCTAATTATTAGTTCATGATTGCGGATAAAAAAAATCCCTCCCGTGAGGGAGGGGTGCAAGGTATCGGGGAAGTGTAAGATCTGCAGCCAGGCAGGCCGGCAGATGTTACAGCGCGCTGCTTTACCAAAGCAGCACGCGTTTTGATGTTAGCAACTGTTTCCGCATTGCGGTATGAGTATATTTACTTAACTTGCCTTGCAATCAGAATATTCTCTATCTTTTCAGACTCTTGCTCGCGCCTTACCGCTTCAAACAACTGTTCGGCCTCCGGCCAGGTGCGCTTGAGCAAGCCCAGCCACTGCTTGAGTCTGGCCGCCGGATAACGCTCTTCCCCAGATTTCTGCCGGCACATCCGGAAGAATTCAAGCACCCACGGCATCATCTCGCTCCAGGGCATGGGTTCGGCCGAACCACCGGCAGCGATGCGCCGCGCCAGATCCGGACAGGCCACCAGCCCGCGGCCTATCATCACCGTGTCGCAGCCGCTCTCTTCCCGTATCGCGCGGTAGTCCGCCATCGTCCAGACTTCGCCATTTGCCGTCACCGGGATGTCCACGCTTTCGCGAATGCGCGCGATCCAGTCCCAGTGGGCTGGCGGCTTGTATCCTTCCACCTTGGTGCGGCCGTGAACGGTCAACTCGTCGGCGCCGGCGCCGGCTATCGCCTGCGCGCACTCGAGCGCCAGGCTCTTGTCCTCGAATCCCAGCCGCATCTTGGCCGTCACCGGCACCGCCGACGGCACAGCGCGGCGAACCGCGGCTACAATCTGGTGCAGCAGTTCCGGCTCCTTGAGCAAAACCGCCCCGCCGCGGTGGCGGTTGACCGTGGGAGCAGGGCAGCCGAAATTCAGGTCTACCCCGGGTGCCCCCAGGCTTGCCGCTTTGGCGCCGTTCTCGGCCAAGCAAGAAGCGTCGGAGCCCAGCAACTGCACCCGCACCGGCACGCCGGCCTGGGTATTGCCTTGATTGTCGAGCTCCGGCGCCAGCCTCATGAAGGTGCGCGCGGGCAGCAACACGGAGGTGACGCGCACGAATTCGGTCACGCATAGATCGATGCCGCCCACGCGGGTCAGCACGTCGCGCATCACATCGTCAACCAGGCCCTCCATCGGGGCAAGCACCAGCTTCATTGTCTAACCTGCTGAAAAAGGGCGTTATTGTACCCCAGCGCCGCCCAGCCATCACGGAGATTGTAGATGGACATACAATTGAGCATCGCCACCCCGGAGTCGGTCTCAGACTGGCTGCCGCTGTTCGCCGCCTACCTGGATTTCTACCGGGTCCATCAATCGCCGGGGCCATGCCGGGAATATCTGAGCGAACGGCTGCGCCGCCGCCAGGCCGTGGCCTTTCTGGCCAAGCGCGATGGGGCAGCCGTGGGTTTTGCGCTGATGTATGCCGGATTTTCCTCGCTGTCGCTGCGCCCCTGCTGGATGCTGCACGACCTTTACGTCGCCGCCGACGCGCGCCGGCATGGCGTCGGCAAGCTGCTGATCCTGCGCTGCCAGCAATACGCGCGGGACATGGGCGGCGGCGAGATCATGCTCCAGACCGCGCATGACAATCTGGGCGCGCAGCGCTTGTATGAGAGCCTGGGCTTCGTGCTGGACCGCGACTTTCGAGTTTACAACTGGAGCAGCGGCGATTCTTGACGCTCCGGCCACGCTGCGGCATCCTCGCCCACCCGCCGGCCAATACACAGGAGGAGCCCCGCATGACAGCGCCAGGAATCTATCAGCATTACCGCAACCGCCAGCTTTATCAGGTTCTCGGCACCGCCGAACACTCGGAAACCCGGGAGCCGCTGGTGATGTACCGCGCGCTGTATGGCGACTACGGCCTGTGGGCCCGCCCCGCCGGGATGTTTGAGGAAATGGTGGAGCATGAAGGCCGCCAGATGCCCCGTTTCAGTCTGGTGAAAGCGCTGTAGACCGGCGCGATGCGCATCTACCGGACCGACCAGTTTGCGCTGCCCCTGCCGGCAGGCCACCGTTTTCCCGCGGAGAAATACCGGCTGCTGGCCGAGCGGGTATCGGCCTTCGCCGCCGACCGGATGGAAACGGCGCCGGCGGCGACCCGCGGCGAGCTGCTGCACGCTCATCATCCGGACTATGTCGACGCGGTGCTGAACGGCACGCTGGACGCCGCCGGCCAACGGGAGATCGGCTTGCCTTGGTCTCCGGAGCTGGCCGAACGCAGCCGCCGCTCGGTCGGCGCCACCGTGGCGGCCAGCCGCGCGGCTCTGCTGGAAGGCTGCGGCGTCAACCTGGCCGGCGGCACCCACCATGCAGGGCCGGATCGCGGCAGCGGCTTTTGCGTATTCAACGACATCGCGGTGGCGTCGATGCTGATGCTGGCGGAAGGCCTCGTCCGCCGCGTCCTGATCCTGGATCTTGACGTCCATCAGGGCGACGGCACCGCCGCCATCGCCGCCGGCGAGCCCCGCATCTTCACCTTTTCCATGCATGGCGCGCGCAACTTTCCCTTCAGCCGCGTAGACAGCGACTGGGACATCGACCTGCCGGACGGAACGGAAGACGGAGATTATCTTGGCGCGCTGGAGCGCGCGCTGCCGGACTTGTTCGCTCGAGCCAGGCCCGACCTGGTGTGCTATCTGGCCGGCGCCGACCCCTACCGCGGCGACCGCCTGGGCCGGCTGGCCTTGAGCCCGCAAGGCCTGGCCGAGCGCGACGGCATGGTGATGGACACCTGCCGCCGCCGCGACGCGGCGCTGGTCGTGACCATGGCGGGAGGCTATGCGGTGCCGATCACGGACACAGTGACAATACAGGCCGAAACGGTCAGACTCGCGTGTGAGATTTTCGGCGCTGGTCCGACCAATCGCTGAGCGCCGCTGATCATGCCGCCAGCCCGGAGCCGTTTCGGATCGCGCGGCCGGCCGGCGTCAGCCGCGCCGCATTCCCATACCCAGTTGACACAGGAGTTCATCATGGAAAAAGCAATTCTGGGCGGCGGCTGCTTCTGGTGCCTGGACGCGGCCTTCTCCCGGCTGAAAGGCGTGGAGCGGGTGGTTTCCGGCTACTGCGGCGGCCACACCGACAATCCGGACTATCGCCAGGTCTGCTCCGGCGACTCCGGCCACGTGGAAGTGGTGGAAATCGATTACGATCCGTCCCGCATCGACTACGCCACGCTGCTGCAGGTGTTTTTCGCCGTGCACGACCCCACCACGCTGAACCGCCAGGGCCACGACGTAGGCACCCAATACGCGTCGGCGATCTTCTATCAGGGCGACGCTCAACGCGAATGCGCGGAGCGCGTCATCGGCGAGCTGATCCGCGAACAGGTGTTCGATGCCCCCATCGTCACCCGGCTGGAGCCCGCGCCCCGTTTTCACCCGGCCGAGGCCCACCACCAGAACTACTACGAGCAAAACCAGCAGCAGAATTACTGCCAGCTGGTGATTTCTCCCAAACTGGCAAAAATCCGTAGTCGATTCTCTCATTTGTTGCAAAACTAACGGGCGGATCCGGGGCGCGGCCGGTATAATGGCACGCGCCCCGCGGCACGTGTTCCAAACCTTGCACCCACCAAAGTCCGAAGCATGTCCGATGTCGAAGTGCCCCGCCCCTCCCCATTCAACGCGCTCCGCACCCACCTGCATCTGTTGCGCCATGCCTCCGCCCGCAGCAAAGGACTGAGCGCGCTTTGCCTGCTGCTCGCCTTCAGCCTGCTGATGGCTCACGCGCTGCTGCTGGATATCCGCCAGCAACGCCATGAATTTCGCCAGACGGTGGAGCTGCTGCTGCAGAACGTCAACAGTCGCTTGCGCAGCAGCGAGCTGCTGCAGGATGAAGTGGGCGACATCGCCTCCAACGATCCCCCGGGCGGACGGGCGCGGATACGGGAGCTGGTGCAGATCGCCACGCAGACCCAGCCTCAGCTGTACTTCATCGGCTACCAGCCGCTGGTGGAGCAAGCCGAGCGGATCCGCTTCGAGCGCGAGCAGGCGCAGCGGCTGGGCCAGCCTTACGCGATTCGCGATTACCTGCACAACCAGCTCAATACCTGGCGCGATCGGGCGGCCTGGCGCACCGCGCCGCAGCGGTCGCGCTATCTGCCGCTCAGCATGGCCGAACCGGGCCTCGCCTCGCCCGACTGGCGGGAAATGGGGCTGGATCTGCTGGACGACTCCGTGCTGTCCGCGGCGGTCAACCGCGCGCTGGGGCACCTGCAGGCGTCGTCGCCGACGCTGCTGCTGCGCAACGGCGAGTGGGGGTTGGCCCTGTTTCAGACCGTCTACCGCATCGCCCCGCCCTCGCCCGTTCCCATGGTGCGCATCGAGCAAGCCGCCGGCGTGGTGATGCAGGTGCTGTGCCTGCGGCCGCTGCTGGCCCTGCCGCCCTCCCTCGAGGGCCGCTACACCTTGCAGTTGCTGCGCCGCGACAATGCGAACGACCCCGGCATGATTCAATTGCAGAATCAGAAATCAGACCGGGCGGGCTCCCGGCTGGACTGGCTGCTGCCCCAGCTCAGCTACCGCGCCAGCCTCAACCTGTCGGCCCTGCCTTACGACATGAGGCTCAGCCGCCAGTTGCGCCTGGAGCGCACCACGGCGGCGGAGGTCGCGCTGTGCCTGCTGATCGCGTTGCTGCCATCCTATCTGCTCTGGGTGGTGCTGGCGCTGCTGGAGCACAACCGCCAATCGCGGGAACAGATACAGGACGACATTTTCCGCGAGCGAGAATACGCCAGCGTCGCCCTGCGCGGCATCAGCGACGCGGTGATCAGCATAGACAACGAGCAGGTGATCCAGTACTTGAACCCGGCGGCTGAAACGCTGCTGGGCCTGCCCGCCGCCCAGTTGCTGCAGCGGCGGCTGAAACAGGTGGCGCCGCTGCACTACGAATTTTCCCGCCAGCCAGTGCTGGACCCGATAGAACAGGCCGTATCGACGCTGCAAGTGGTTCATCTGGCGCAAAACTGCTACTTGAAGCGGCACAACGGCGAAAAACTGCTGGTGGAGGGGGCGGTGGCGCCGTTGCTCGGGCGCAACGGCCAGCTGATCGGCAGCGTGCTGACCTTCCGCGACACCGCGCCCATCCGCCGCCGCATGCTGGCGGCGCTGGAGGCCAGCGAAAGCCGGCTGCGCCAGCATGAGCTTGAGCTGGCCCGCGTCACCCGCATCAACACCATGGGCGAAATGGCCTCCGGCATCGCCCATGAGATCAATCAGCCGCTATCCGCCATCATGAGCTATTGCCAGGCCGGCCTCAGCCTGCTGGAGGACGACGAGCTGGACATCGCCATGCTGCGCCGCGCGCTGACCTCGTCGGTCAGCCAGGCCGACCGCGCTGGCCGCATCATCCGCCGGTTGCGGGAATTCGTCACCCAGAAGAACCAGCAACTGACGCCGGTACAGTTGAATCAGGCTGTGCATAACGCATTGTCGCTGCTGGATTACGAATTGCACGATCACGACATTCACATCGAGCAAAACTTCGCGCCTGAGTTGCCGTTGGTATACGCTGACACTATCCAGTTGGAACAGGTGGTGCTGAATTTGGCGCGCAACGCGGTTGAAGCCATGGAGCAAACCCGGCCCTGGGGACGCCTGAGCATCACCACCCGCCGCCAGGGCGAGCGCGTGCAGCTCATCATCAGCGACAACGGCTGCGGCATCCCCTCAGACAAGCTGGACCGGATTTTCGACCCGTTCTTCAGCACCAAGCCCAACGGCATGGGGCTGGGGCTGGCCATCTGCCAGACGGCGGTCGAAGCCTTTGGCGGCAAGTTGATAGCCGGCAACAAGCCCGGCTCGGGAGCGGAGTTCATCATTGACCTGCCATGCGCCCCGCGCGACATGGCCGTAACATCCGGAGTGGAAGCCTGATGCAAAACACGACCCCTACCGTATTCATCGTCGACGACGACCCTGCCGTGCTGGACTCTCTGGCCATGCTGATCACCGCCCAGGGCATGAAAACCGTCGCCTTCCCCAATGCGATGGAGTTTCTGGACGGCTATCAGGGCAACCAGATCTGCTGCCTGGTGCTGGATATCCGCATGCCGCAGATCACCGGCCTCGCGTTGCAACAGCAATTGATGGAGCGCGACATCAACATCCCCATCGTATTCATCACTGGCCATGGCGACATCGAGCAGTGCCGGCGCGCCTTCCAGACCGGCGCCATCGATTTCCTGACCAAGCCCATCGACCAGAACCGCCTGATCGCCAGCCTGCGCCGCGGCATACGCATCAGCATCCAGCAGCACCAGCAGGAAGAGGAAACCCAGGAAGTGATGAGCCAGCTGGCCCGCATCAGCGGCCGCGAGCGCGAAGTGCTGGAACTGGTGGCCGACGGCCTGTCCAGCAAGGAAATCGCGCGCGAACTGGACCTGTCGCCGCGCACCATCGAAGTGCACCGCGCCAATCTGTTCAGCAAGCTGGGCGTGGACTCGCTGGCCGACCTGGTCCGCTTCTATTTGAAGGCGCTGGAAGCCACCGGCAAGAAGCAACGGATAGACGAAGAGATTTTGCTCAACGAATTCCCGCCAAACCAGTAGAATCGCCGCATGGAAAGATTGTTCAAACACATCTGCCTGGTGGCGCGCCACAGCAAGCCCGGCATCACCCCCGCGCTGATGCAGCTGGCCGATCACCTGGCCGGCGGCGGCGCCACGGTGCTGATCGACAAGGAAAGCGTCACGCCGGCCGAAGCCGACGGTTATCCGCTGATAGACCGCACCGACATGGGCAAGCTGGCCGATCTCTGCATCGTGCTGGGCGGCGACGGCACCATGCTCTCCATCGCCCGCCTGCTGGCGCCGTACCGCGTGCCGCTGGTCGGCATCAACCAGGGCCGGCTGGGCTTCATGACCGACATCCCGCTGCACGAGATGCTGGATTCGGTGGACGCCATCCTGCACGGCAAATTCGTGCCGGAAGACCGCATTCTGCTGCAAGCCTCCGTCGTCCGCGAAGACGCCGAAGTCGCCGGCGCGCTGGCCTTCAACGACGTGGTGTTCAGCCGCGGCGCGGTGGGTTCGATGATCGAATTCGAAATCTTCATCGACAACCAGTTCGTCTACAGCCAGCGCTCGGACGGCCTGATCGTATCCACCCCCACCGGTTCCACCGCCTACGCGCTGGCCTCCGGCGGCCCCATCCTGCACCCCACGCTGCAGGCCATCGCCCTGGTGCCGATCTGCCCGCAGTCGCTGTCCAACCGGCCGATCACCGTCAACGATTCCTGCGAGGTGGAATTCATGCTGACCCGCGGGCTGGACGCGCGCGTGCACTTCGACGGCCAACTGCACTGCGACCTGATGGAAATGGACCGGGTGCTGATCCGCCGCTACCGCAACCCGCTGCGCATCCTGCATCCCGAAGGCTACAACTACTACGACATGCTGCGCCACAAGCTGCACTGGGGCGAGCGCCTGATCTAACCGGAAACGACCACACACCATGCTTCTCTCGCTGACCGTCAAAGATTTCGTCATCGTCGACAGCATCGCGCTGGACTTTTCCGACGGTTTCACCGTGCTCACCGGCGAGACCGGCGCCGGCAAATCCATCATGCTGGACGCGCTGGGCCTGCTGCTGGGCGACCGCGCCGACGGCACCCAGGTGCGCGAAGGCGCCGAGCGCGCCGAGATCACCGCCGAGTTCTCCACCGCCAACCGTCCCGAAGTCGACGCCTGGCTGACGGACAACGAACTGTCCGGCGACGAGGGCGTGCTGCTGCTGCGCCGGCTGATAGACCGCGGCGGCCGTTCCAAGAGCTTCGTCAACGGCCAAGCCGCCACGCTGGCCCAGCTGAAATCGCTGGGCGAGTTTCTGGTGGACATCCATGGCCAGCACGCGCACCAGTCGCTGATGAAGAGCGAGACCCAGCGCCAGCTGCTGGACGCCTATGCCGGCTCCACCACGCTGGCGCGCGACGCCAACAAGGCCTGGCAGGAATGGCAAGCGGCCCGTCAGGCGCGGCAGGACGCCGAGCGGATGTCTCGCGAATCCGAAGTGGAGCGCGAACGGCTCACCTGGCAGATCGGCGAATTGACCGAACTCAATCTGCTGCCCGACGAATGGACCACGCTGAGCCAGAGCCACACCCGGCTGGCCAACTCCGCCGAACTGGTGCAGAGCGCGCAGCAGGCGGTGGATGTGCTGTCCGAGAACGATGACAGCTGCCTGTCCCAACTCGCCCACGTGCAGACCCGGCTGTCCAAACTATCCAACCTGGACCCGCGCCTGTCCGACACCCTGTCGCTGCTGGACTCGGTGGACGCCGAGCTGCGCGAGGTGGTGTACAGCCTGCGCGACTACGCCAGCGACATCGACCAGGACGCGAACCAGCTGGTGGAAATGGAGCGCCGGCTGGACCTCTTGATGAGCACCGCGCGCAAATATCGCGTGCAGCCGGCAGACCTGTCCGACAAGCTGGCCGACTGGCAGCAGCAGCTGTCCGCGCTGGAAGCCAGCGTGGACGTGGAAGCGCTGAGCGTGGCCGAGGCCGCCAGCCTGGCCCGCTACCGCGCGCTGGCGGAAGCCTTGTCTGGCAAGCGCCGCCAGGCCGCCAGCGAGCTGTCCGAACGCATCTCCGGCGAGATGGGCCGCCTCGCGATGGGCGGCGCCCGCTTCGCCATCGAGCTGTCCGCGCTGGCAGAGCCCGGCGCGCACGGCATGGAGTCGATCGAATACCTGGTGGCCGCCAATGCCGGCACCAGCCTGCGCCCGCTGGCCAAAGTGGCTTCCGGCGGCGAGCTGTCCCGCATCAGCCTGGCGATGCAGGTGGTGATCAGCCAGGTGGCCAGCGTGCCCACGCTGATCTTCGATGAAGTGGACGTGGGCATAGGCGGCCGCGTGGCCGAAGTGATCGGCCACATGCTGCGCGACCTGGGCCAGCGCTACCAAGTGCTGTGCATCACTCACCTGCCCCAGGTGGCGTCCTGCGGCAAACACCACTGGCAAGTCAGCAAGCGCGAGCGCAAGGGCCAGGTGCTCAGCAACATCGCCCCGCTTGACGCCGAGCAGCGGGTGCTGGAAATCGCCCGCATGCTGGGCGGCGTCGAGCTCACCCAGACCACGCGCGAGCACGCGGCGGAAATGTTGGCCTCCAACGCCGCCGCCCTCTAGCCAAGCGCGGCGATTCTCGCTAGAATTGCCGGCTCATACCGAATGCGGAAGCGTGGCAGAGCGGTTTAATGCAACGGTCTTGAAAACCTGTGCATCAGCCCTGAAAGCCAATAACCACAAGGGGTCGTTTCCGCATTCCGCCAAATCATTTCCGCACATGGGAGTGATTTTGAGCTTCGGAGGTTTGGGTGAGTGGTTTAAACCAGCAGTCTTGAAAACTGCCGACGGGCAACCGTCCGTGGGTTCGAATCCCACAGCCTCCGCCAATACAAAAGGCCCGGACACCTCGTCCGGGCCTTTGCCGTTCCTGCCGGCTCACTTTGTCGGCATCACCTTCTTCCCCACCCTTCTGTAGACCGTCTCCGTGATTTGCTTGTCGGTATGGCCCAGCAGGTCGCTTGCCTGCTCCAGGCTGTCGATATCGCTCGCGGCCCGTGGGCGGATGTCACGGAACTGGAACTGCCGGATCCGCCTAGCCAGATCCAGCGCATCTGGCGTGCCTGCCTTCAACGCCGCCTCGATCGCAACCTCCCGGGCCGCATCCCAGCGCGCCCGCAAGGTCCAGCGATTGAGCGGATAGCCGCTGGCGGTAGACAGCAGCACCAGGCTATACACCTTGCGCGGTCTCCGCCTGATACGGTCCAGCAGCTGCCCCAACTGGGTGCGGCTACCATCCTCGGCATTCAGCAAGATGCGCAACTTGGCCCGCGTCTTGTTCTGCCTCACCTCCAGCGCGCCATTGCGGATATCCGTCTCCTTCATCTTCAGCACATCCGCCGGCCGCTGGCCGGTCAGATAGGCCAGATCCATCGCATCCTGCAACTCCTCGCTGGCAACAGCGTAAACCGCGTCCCACACATCCTGTTCCGCGTAGTAATCGCGGGGCGTTTCCTTGTTCTTCCTCACGCCGCGGACAGGATTCTCCTTGGCCGTGTAGCCCCACTCCCGCGCCATGTTGAACACATGCGAAAACAACGAGATTTCCCGGTTGGCGCGCACCTTCGCAGACCGCTTGTCCCGATACTTGGCGATGTGCTGCGGCGTGATGCTGTCGATCGGTGCAGAGTCAAACACCGGCCGCAGCTGGCGCAAGCTCAAACTGTTGTCCTGCTGTGTTCGTGGCGCTTTATTCGGGATCACCTCCCGCTCGTAGCGCTCAAAAATGTGTTGCATCAGCCCCGTATCCACCGGCGCCGGCCGGCACTCAAACTCCGCCCACTTGCGCAGCGCTTCATTCAGGTCCGTGCCCAGCGGCAGCTCCTTGCGCTTGCCCTCCTCATCGCGGCCATCGTAGTAGTAGCCCACCCACACCTTGCCGCTCTTCAAGCGCCGCCTACGCTCCAACATGCGCGGCGGCAGCTTCCGGCGCTTCGTCGCCATAACTACCTCACCTTCTCCAGATCCATATCCCAGCCGCCTGAGCCCGCCAGCTTGCCGGGATTGATCCCGGACAGCTTCAGCCTGGCGTACAGCCGTCCCACCACCGGATCGCCGGCGCGGGTGGTGTGATAGATCCAGTGATTGCTCTTGAGCCAATCCACTTGATCCTTTCGGCGCGAGCCGCCAGTGATAACCGTCAACTCCTCCGAGGTCAGCGTTTCACTTTGCAGCGCCATATCCAACACCGATCCCATAGCCACCTCACGGAATGTCGCGTTTGATCTCCGGCGCCGCCGACAGGCCCAACGCCTCCAGTTTGTTCAGGCTGATGGCCGTCATGTGGCCGATCCGCCGCCGGTCTATGGTCTTCTCCACGTCGTCCAGCATCTCGCCCCGCTTCACCGCCACCACGCCGCTGGCCAGCAGCTGGCTCTTGAAGATGCGGCCGGTTTTCACCGGCAGGCCATCGAACTTGGCGCGCAGGTGATTGGCGGTGGAAAGATGGTCCATGATGTGATTCGGCCGGATATACAGCAGCACGTCCGGGTTGCCCTCATCGTCCTGCGCGTCCTCCCAGCAGAACGGATGCTCGAAACGGCGGGCGTCCAGCTCGGACAGGGCGATTTCCATGATCCGCACCCAGGGCAGCCGCGTGCCGTCTGTCTCGGACAAGTGGCTGTTCATCTCCGCCAGCAAGTCCTCCACAAAATGGCCCTGGGCGGCGTCGATCTCGGCGAACTCGCAGAGCAGATGCCAGGCAGCCAGGATGGCGGCGTAGTTCTCCATCATCCGGTTGCTGGTAGCGTCCGCGTCGCCGGCGCGGCTCTTGGCCTGGCAGAAGCGCAGCATGCTCTTGTGCAGGTCGCGGATGCGCGCGGGCTCGGTGCCTGCCAGGAACTGCAGCCACGGCCACACAGGGAACTGCGGCAGCTCATGCGGGATCATCGGCCCCTGCCGTTCCACCGTCAGCTTGGAGCGGCACACCTTGGATTGCAGGCTCTGGATGTCCACCTCTTCGCCGGCCAGCAGCACAGGGGCGCACATCAGGTACGGCGTCAGCGCCGCGCCGATCCGGGTGAACTCGAAGCGGTATGTGCTCTGCAGCAGGCCGTCGATGTCCGTCAAAATGGACTTGGGCAGCTTGGAGAATTCATCCCAGCCCACCGGGTTGGTGGTATAGGACACCGACGCGCGCCGGCGGTGGTCGGTCTTCAGCATCTGGCCAGACAGCACCTGAAACGAAAAGCTGCGCTGCATGCACTCCATCAGCTTGGACTTGCCGGAGCCCTTGTCCGCCTGCATTTCAAAGTGCGGGTAGAAGCCCAGCAGCATCTTCAAGTGCGCGCCCAGCGCCCACACCATGGGAATGGCCGCGGCGTTGTGCTTGAACGTCTCCTGGTAGGCGGCAATCACTTGCCGCGCCGCCTGCTTGCCGCCGCGGGGGAATGACAGGTTGTGATACAGGCACTGCCGGGCCGGCTCGGTGAAATAGCAGTCGTTGCCCTCCAGCGCCGCCAGCTCCCCGCCGCGCCACGCCAGGCCGACGAAGTTGACCACGTCGCGGGCGCCGATGTCGGCGGTGCGTTCCAGGATCGAAATCATTCGGGCGAACTCCTTGGGTTTCCAGATGTAGCCGAAGCGGCCGGCCCACCAATCCAGTGAAAAAATCTTGTCGTCGGTGATCACCGCGCGCTGCAGCGTGTTGCCGTGGCGCGCCACCTGGGCGCTCACGCCAAACACCGTTTCCGGCTGGTTGTCCGGCGTGCCGTTGATCGTGGCCAGATGGCTCTGGATCCGCAGGCGGGAAATGCCGGCGATGCGGAAGGCGCACAGGTCGCCAAACCCCTTCTCCTCCCGGCGAAACTTCCCGTCCTCGTCCTCGCAGTCCTTGTAGTCCTGCACGTATTGGGTGAAGTCGTCGGTCTGGCGAAAGCGCCAGTACACATTCCAGTCCAGCGTCGGCAGCCAGATACGCCGCCGGCCGTGCACCTCGTCCGCCGCGCCGGCCGGGTTGCCAGGAATCAGCCACGGCTCAATCTGCTTCAGCCGCGCGCCCAGCCCCTCCGGGCCCTCGGCCTGCAGCACATCGTTGATGTCCTGGCCCTCCTCCCAATCCAGCATGTTGACGAAGCGGTTGGCGATATCCAGCGCCGTCAGCCGTTCATTCAACCGCCAGGCGGCGGCCAGGCCCGGGCGCGTATTGCTTCCCTCCTTCACCGGGTCCGTATGGTCCAGCGCAATTAGCACCTTCTTGCCGCGCAAGAACGAAAAGTCGATGCTCTCCACATTGCCCGTGCCGCGGATCGCATAGGCCACGTAGCCCTCCGGCCAGTAGCAGCTCTCCACCGACAGCGCATTGATGGGCGATTCCACGATGTACACCGTGTGGGCGCGCTTCAAGCGGCCCAGATCGCTGTACCAGCCGTAGCCGGATTTCTCGCCCTGGCACTGGGTTTTCACCCCGCCGTTCAAGCCCGGATCCTGATAGCGCATATCTACCGCCACCACCCGCCCCGGGTTCAGCGTGCGCACGATGAAAGCCGCCGCCGCGCCACCGTGGCCGGGCTCGCCGGCCGGCACCTTGTTGGACGTCCAGTTGTTCCAGCCAATCATCCGGTTCTTCAACGCCATCGCCAGCGCCGCCTCGGTGATGCCCCGGCCCTGCAGGTACTCCAGCACCGGCTCAACCTCCTGCAGGCATCGATCCGCAATCCACTCCTCCGTCGATTTGCGCGCCGGCGCCGCCGGCGTGTCCGGCGACGGTATCGGCAGGCCGAACCAATCCCCCAACAGCCGGGCCGCCTCCATGTGATCGCCCGCCATGCCGGCGTAAATCACCAGATCAATCGCCGTCCCGCCGTTACCCGTCGTGTGGTCCTTCCAGCCCGCCCCGTAGCGCCCCTTGTCCGCCCCGTGTATCGACAGGCTGGGCTGCTTCTCCTTGCGCGCCGGGCTGAAATAGTTGCCCCGCCCGCCGTCGCGGCGCATGCCCAAACGCGCCGCCACCTCATGCAAATCCAGCTCTTTCAGGCGAGCGAACCACTCCGCCATGCGCGGATTCTGTGCCATGGTGTTCTCGCTTATCGGTAGGCAGGTGTGGCGCCGGCCAGCGCCAGATCAGCGGCGATCGCCACCCTCAGCCCGCAATCGTGGGCGAACAACACCGCGCGCAGCGCCGGCAGCGCCGCCATGCGCCAGCCGGTCACGGCCACGTTCGCCAGCCTGGCCACCACGTCGGTGAAATCCGGGTTGTCCAAATCCACCTCCGCGCCAGCCGCGTCCGCGTCAATCACCGCGCACGCCTCCTCCCACGGCACCGGGCACCCGTCCACCAGCCCCAGCAGCGAGCCATCCAGAGCATGCAGCGGAGCCACCGCCACCAGCCCCTGCTCCGCCACAATCGCGTGGCCAAAGCTGCGGAAGGCGCGCCTGTCGGCGCTGAACGGAAGTAAGGTCTTGATATTTGCCATTGCCACACCTGTTTGTTTCATGCGCCGATCAAATTCAGCTGCGCGGTCGCCTCAAACATCCCGCAAAAGCTGGCCACAGCCTCCTCGATCGACATCGGTTTGATGCGTTCCGGCAGCGGCGCCACCCCCGCCAGAATCGGCCACTCCACCCCAGACTGCGGCATCAAGTCCCGCCGCTCCGTCGCCAGCAGCACCAGGTCCGCGCGGCGGATCTCCGCCCGGTCCTCCTCGCTCAGCTGCAAGCGGAACCGCAGCTCGATCGCTGCCGCCAGCAGCCCCTCCGTGTACTGGTAGCTCGGCAGCACCCGCTTCAGCGGCGTCACCACATCGCCCACATAGGCCTCGGCCGCGTCATGCAGCAGCCCGGCCAGCTGCAGCCTCGCCGGCAGGATCCGCGCCACCCGCACCGAATGCTCCGCCACGCTGTAAAACGGCCGGCACGCCCCGCCAAAGCGGCAGATATGCGCCAAGTGATGGACAATTTCATGGATCTCGATGTCCGCCGGCGACGGATGCAGCAAATCCACCAGCCGGCCCGTCACGGTTTCGATGATGGCCGTAGTCATTCCGCGCGCTCCCCTGCAGCCTCCGCCGCCTTCACCTGCGCCAGCAGCGGCTGGATGTCGATATCGCCGGCCAGCAGCGCGCGCAGCACGCGGGCGTTGTGGCGGTTGATCTTCTCCAGCTCGATACCGTGGATATGCACCACGCTCACCAGCGTCTGCACCGGACGCGGAATGTTGCGGCCCGACTCGTAGCGGCTGCCGCCGGACTGGGTCACGCCAATGCGGCTCCAAAACTGCTGCTGGTTCAGGCCGGTCTGGCGGCGGATTTCGCGGGCGGTTTGGTTCAATTGGGTCTTCATCACGGGTTCCTTGAAAAAATAGGGATCAGTCCAGAATCAGCTGGATGGCCGGCAGGTTTTCGTCCTTGCCATCCGTGGGCGCCAGCAGCCAGCGGCCAGCCGACTGCCTCACCAGCGCCAGCCGGTGGCGCTGGCACACCCCGCCCAGCTGCGCCGTGTCCTGAATCGGCCGGCCCAGGCGGATGAACAAGCCGCAGGTGGGGTGATAGCTGGCCAGCGCCTGCAGCGGCGTCTCGCGGTTGATGTCCGCCGCCACGTCGTCCACCCGGTCAAACCAGTGGTGCTGGCGCTCCAGCGCGGACAGCACCGCGCGGTAGCTGTTGGTGTGGTGCTGCAGCGCTTGGGTGTAGAGGGTCGTCATCGTCATCCCCCGTCACACCGGCAGCGACTGCTGTTTCAGCGCCGGGGCCAAATCCTCTAGGCTGCCCACGCCCTTGCCCAACATCCGGGACAGCTGCACCAGGTCGGAATACAGCTCCACCGCCGCGCCGCGTGCCTGCACTGAGGCCAAATCGCGCACCAGCGTGCGCCGGTACTTCAGCGCCGCCATGAACTGGCTCTGCGACATCGTGGCCCCCACCCGCGGCGCCGCATGGCCCTCCAGCACATCCAACACCCAGCGGCGGAAATCGCGGGCGCGCTCGGTGCGGGCAAACATCCCCAGCAGATAGCAACCCCGCGGCGAAAAGATGCGCACCGACTGCGAGCCGCCGGCAGTTTGCAGGTCCACTACTTGGGTCATGTCTTCGGTAAACTCGTCCGCATTCCGATTGAAAAGATCCGAGGCTTGGTCGGCACGGGAGTAACCCAAGGCTACAGAGATTTGCTGTCCCCTTAGCCACGGCCGGTTATGGATATCCACCACGTCAAATTCCACTTCCTGAAAGCTCAGCACTGCGGTATGGGCAAATTGCATTTCGTGTTCTCCAGAAATTGCCGGTAGGCCGGCGGTCCCTGCGTTTAAGAATTTTCGGAGGGGACAGAAGAGCTCTGTCCCCTTAGCCCGCCCTCCGCCGATACGCCCGGCGCAGCTGGGCCCGCGTGGTGCGCTGGCCGCCGCTGCCATCCAGCGCCACCAGCTCCCGCTCAATCTCTTCGCGACTCGGGGCGGCATAGATCGCCGTGCTGTTGAGGCTGGAATGGCCCAGCGCGCTCTTCACGATCAGCAGCGGCTCCTTCGCCTCGCTGCTGCGCAAGATATCCATCGCCCGGGTATGGCGCATCCAGTGCGGCGACACCGGCAGCGTGATGCCCGCCTCCGTCGCCCAGTGGCGAAACCGCAGCTGCACCGCCCGCGCCGTCAGCGCCTCGCCAAACCGGCCGGTAATCAGCGGATCGGCGCCGTTCTGCGACGGGTTCATGTTCAGCAGCGCCACCAGATGCATGCGCAGCGGCTTGGTCAGCAGCACCGAATGGTCCTGCTTGCCGCCCTTGCGGTGTGCCGCCGGGATGTAGAGATAGCCCGCCTTCAGCGCGTCCCAGGCATCCGCCAGGGACACCGCCAGAAACTCGCTGATGCGGCAGCCGCTGTAGTACAGCGCGCTCATCAGGTGGTAGTCCCGCTGGGCCAAGTCGTCGTTGGTCTTGTACGCGGCGTTGAACAGCAGATGCCGCTCAGCCGGCGTCAAATAGCGTTTCATGGTTCTCTCCTTGAAAGTCGTCAGGCGGTGGCGGGCATGACAACCAGGGCGAAGTCCGCGCCTGGCTCCTCCGCGGCGTCCACCACCACATGCGTCGGGGTCACAGCCTGTACCCACAGCCACAGGCGCTTGCCGCACACCGTCAGCTGGATGTGCTCATCCGGCAAAACGGCAAACCGGCTAGGCACCCGGTCCCGGGCCAAACACTCCACCGACAAGCCTCCGCCGTCGCGGCGGAAACAAACCGATGCCGAATCGGTTACGCCGTACACCACCGCCCACTCGCCCAAAGCGATATGAAAACGGCCAGAACGGTTTTGATGCCCAGGGGTAAACAGCTGAATCAGATTGCTCACTGCTTTCTCCTCATCAGAACCAGCGCGGTGCGCTTGATGCAGATCGCCAGCGCCGGGTTTTCCATGGCGGACTCGAACGGCTGCCGCAGCCTGGCGCGCTGATGCGCCACGCGCAGCGCCTGTTCGGTCAGTTCGCCAGCGTCGGGGTCGAGCGGGAGGGCAAGTTGCCGTTGGCGTCGCATGGTTTCACCACCAGGCTGCCGAAACGGTTACGCAGCTCCACGATGGCGGCGATCCACTCCATCAGCTCGCAATCCACCTCGTTGAACTCGTCCTGGGTCACGATGCCGTCGGCCAGCGCCTCGTTCATGCAGCGGTGCACATCGCCGCCCTCGGCGTGGACCTTGTTCACCAGATCCAGCAGCGCGGAATCGGACACGTTGTCCAGCCTCGGCAACTGGTAGCGCGCGCTGTCAAACAGCCGGCACAGCGCGTCCAGCGGCGACAGGTCTTGGGTGATGCGCAACACCTGGATGAAGTCATCCAGCGTGGCTTTGTGGTGATGGGTGACGGGCGCCAGCTTGTTGGTCAGCACGCCGGCGGAGACGCGCATCACGCCCGCCAGTTTGGTGATGCCAAAGGCCTTGGCCGAAAGATGCAGCGCGCCAAACACGTCGGCCGGGGCCGACGGCAGGCTTGCCGCCATGGAAGTGTTCATTTGTATTAACTCCTGCTGGTTCCCACTTGTCGTGGGTCTAACAGGCGCCGATACTGGAGTTGCCACACCGTAGTATCAGCACCACCCCGCGCCGCCCGCACTTAGCCCGTGCCGGCGGCGCACTCATTCATCCGGGTACAAAATCTTGGTGACCGGAATGTCCAAAACCTGTGCCAGCCGCTTTGCCAGATCGGGCGAGGCGTTGTCCTTCCTGCTTTCCAGGCGACTGATATGGCCTTGAGTTACCGACACTTGCCGGGCCAATTCCGGCTGAGTCATTCCCATACGTTTGCGAGCCTCGCGCAGAGGGCTAAGCACCATTTTTATGTCCTCCATGCATGTATGTCAGTTGCAAATATGTTCCATAGGCATTAAAAAGTCAACGATAAAATACATTACGCAAATATGCGCAACACACATAAAATTGGACAATGATCGGATCCCGCATAAAAGAAGCTCGCAAGGCGCGAAAGCAATCCCAGCAATGGCTGGCGGACGAAGTGGGTGTCCTCCAGTCATCTGTCAGCGCGTGGGAAATTGGCCGTAGCGAGCCAACCACCGAAAACCTTTCGCGCATCGCTCAGGTGTTGCGTGTAAGCCATGACTGGCTAGCAACCGGTCGTGGTGGAATGCATCTCAGCGCCACTCCCGTTCAGGTAAATGACCACGTTCCTCTCAATGCGGATGAGGCCGAACTTCTGGACAGGTACAGAACCCTGGGGGCAAGCACTAGACAAGCACTCATGGTGATCATGCGATCGCTCACCAAATAGCCCGCCATGATAGGCAACCGAATCAAAGAAGCGCGGACGGCGCGTAAGCACTCTCAGCAGTGGCTGGCTGACGAAGTCGGAGTCACACAAGCCAGTGCCTGCAGTTGGGAGCAAGGCAAAACCGATCCCACAACCGAGAACCTCTCCCGAATCGCCCTAGTCCTGCGCGTCAGCCACGACTGGCTAGCCACCGGCCGCGGAGCGATGGAGTTGAGCTACGTTCCCGCTGAGATTCCACCTGCAGAACTACCACTGGGCGAAGACCAGAAGAATCTTCTGGAGCTGTTCGAACAGCTCCCGCGGGACAAGCGCGCCACCCTGCTGCAGTTCATGCGTGACTGGCTGAAGAAGTGAAGCCCGCTGCCGCCCTCCTTGCCCTCTTCCTCGCCCTGCCGGCCGCCGCCGCGCCGCAAGCCGACGCCCGCGAGCTGCTGGACTGGCTGCACGCCGCCCGCGACGACATCAACCGGGCCGGGAAGGCAAAGGACAAGGTGGCGTTGGGCAGGCTGCGGCGCGAGGCCGCGCAGCGGCTGAACGCATGGCCGGAGAGCGCGGGCTTTCCTGACTGCCGCGCCGCGCTGGCGGAGATGGTGGATTTTCTGAACGCCTATCAGCGCAAGGACTACGCCGGGCGGGACCGGAACGGCTGGCGCTTCCGGCGGCATCTGGCCGGTTGCGAGCATGCAGTGGCCGGTAATTGGTAAAGGTGCGGGTTAGCTGGATCATCACGGTGTCCTTTTGTTATGCCAGCTAATTTTTCACCTCGTTTACATTCCAGACAATCGCACTTCTGACATCAAAAACGACACAGTTCGCCTATACAGCGGTTAAATCTGCACTGATGTTGAACAGCCGCCGGACCAGGTCAATCCGGTTTCGCGCCGCGTGCAATCCCCTGATTTTATTGATCCTGTCGCGCACCGTCCTCACCGACACCCCCACCTCGCCGGCGATATCCTCGTCGCCCAAGCCGTCCAGCATGCGCTGCAGGATATGACAATCTCGTTTATCCAATCCCGACAGATCCGGCTGCTGATAGATCAGCCGGAGGGCGACATCCATCACCGCCGGCGCCAGCGCCTCAATCAGTTGTTGGGATAGCGGATCTTGCTCCACCTCCACGCCGGCGAAAGACAGCGCCAGCCTCACGTCTCCGCGCTGTTCCACCCAGCTGACGCCGTTCAGCATGTTGTTGTTGGCGGCGGCCTGGATGAATTTGCGCCGCACCGGGTCGCTGCTGACGGAGAGCAGCCGGGACCACAGCAACAGCTTGCCTTGCGGCCCATTCCAGACCGGGTCCCGCTCATGCGCGCCGCTGCGTGCGTAACCGGCCATCCACTGCTCGGACCAGCCGACATTTGCCAGCGCGAACATCGCGCCGCCGCGCTGGGCGGCGAGAATCACGCGCGTTCCGCCGGGCAATAGCTGGTTCCAGGCGGCGACAAACTGCCGCAGCCCTTCCATGTCATCCACTCGCACCAGGGTTTCCAGCAGCGCGAGCAGATGTTCGGTGAGGCGTCCTATTTGAGAGATCTGCATGGCGTTTCATCGTGGTCTTCATTCCGTTCTAGTTAAAACTACGTATAAAAAAACCCGCTGGGGAGCGGGTTCTCGTTAAAAATTCCTGCGGCATCAGGCCGGAGGGGTGGGCCAGTCGATTTGCGTTGGGAATTTAGCCTGCTGCGGCACGCGCGACAACAGTACGCGGTAGCGCCGCCAGGCCGTCAGCAGCTCAGTCTCCGCGGTTGTGGCGATGCCAAGATCCGCGGCATCTTGCAAGGGCACAACCGCGGCGTCTGCCTGCGAGCGCCTGAAGGCAACCTCGGCCTCGGCGCTTGTCTTCTGCGCCGCTTGCAGCGCGGCAGCGTCTACCACCCAGCCACGGCCATTCCAGACGCCGAACGGTGGCGGCTCCAACTCCGTGGCCCCCAGGCTCGCCGGCGTGTCGCCCAGTGCCGCGACAACCCGCTGCGCGGTGGACGTACTCCACAAAGGCACCCCGCGCCAATCTGGTAGCACGCGCCAGTTTCCGCCGGCCGCTGCCGCGGGCACCGTGCCGTCGTTCGCGCGGAATGCCGCGGCGGAGCCGGCGGCGGCCGCCGGCGGCATGGCTTCGGCAGCCCAGGCTGGGATCAGATAGACCTCCCCGGCTTCGAGTGGCGAGCGCTGCGCTGTCGTTTCCCCGGTATATTCGCCGGTCTGAGGGTGATATCCGTAAACGGTTTTGTTTTGCATGATGGACTCCTCAGAACTTGATGCACGCGAGCAGCGCGACGTTGCGGGGACGGGTTTCTGATGCGACCCGCGGCGCTCCCGACACCCCCGCCACGGTCCCATCCGTCGCATCGATCGTCGCCTGCCAGGCGGAGTTGACCCCGGGCGATGGGAAGGTGATTCCCGCTCCAGTCGTCCAAACCTGGTTGACGTTGTGCCGGTGCCCCTGGAACGCATCGTATTGCAAGGTCCCGATTGACCGTCCTGCATCTACGCCGCGCCCGCCATCCCAGCCCCGCACAAACTCGCCGCGTAGGTCGGGCAGATTGAAAGTCGTCGATCCGTCGCCGGCGCCGTAGGTGGTGCCGATAGCAGCGAACAGCGCGGCATAGGCGGCGCGGCTGACCGCCGAACCATTTGCCATCAGCCAGCCATTCGGGGGATTGGGCATGGCAAAATTGGCGACCACTCCAGGCGGCGCAGCACTCGTCACGGCATTTGTCACGGCACTCGCCATTTGCGTGACTGTCACGCCGTCGGTGATGCCGTACCCCGCAAGCGTGGTCGGCCGGCCGCTGGTGATTTTGCTCCAGTCATGCCCCGGCACGTCGCCCCCGTTCATCTGCCGGGCTGCGGTGACGCGGCCACGGTCATCAACGGTGACGATACCGTATGTCCCAGTTGCCACCCCGCTAGGGCCTGAGTCGGCAACAGCCATCCACGCTGTCCAGTTTCCGGCATTCACCCGCATGCGAACCATCCGAGACCCATCGGTGCCAAATGCGCTCTGGAAGGCCCAAGCTGATTGGCTGGTTCCCGTTGGCGGAATGTTGATCTGATTGGCGATTGTCAGCACAACGCCGAAGTCGCTCGGTGAGTTTTTCGTTTTCGCTTTGTCGTATGGCACGGTCCCGGACATGCTGATGCTGTTGAGATCGGCAGGCAGGTCAACGTTGATGCCTAGCGCGTATTGCAGGGCTGCAGCCAGCTGCGACTTTGTCGCGCCGTCGGTGATGCCGTACCCATCCAGGGTGTTCGGCCGGCTGGCAGTGTTACCCCACGCGATGGCGCGGATCGACTGTAGCAGCTGGTTGTTCTGGTCCGGCTTCAGCGCAAACCCAGCGCCTTCAACCACACTGGCCATCTCCTCCTGCCAGCTGTCGAACAGCTCATATCCCGGCGTCGTCGCCGGCTGCCCGGTTTGCGGATTGCCCGGGCCAAACCCGTGTTTGCCCGCGCCGAATTTGTCCCGCACCGGATTGCGGTTGTCGCCTACTCGTCTCATTGGTCTACCCCTCCATATGCAATCAAAACCGTGCTGACAGCCGGCGCTTCCCGCCGGATCACGCACTCGATCATCGTGTCGCCCCAGGTGCGCAGCGGCTCCTCCGCGCCTGACTCTGTTGTTGCCTCCACCACCCGCGTGCCGGCCGGCAGGTTCAGCGCCCAGGTGTGCCGCCAGCCAATGTCCTGCAGCGGCTCCTCGCAGCTCATTTCGCAGTGGTGGTAGCGATACCGGGTGATGGTGGCGCCGGGGTAGCCCAGCCGCGCCGCCAGCTGCAGGAAACGCGGCGCGCGCGCGCCGCCGGCGTCGGTGAGCTTTGCCACCACCGCCTGCTGGCGCGCCAACAGCGTCTGCTCGCCCACGGTGCAGGCGTCCGGCAGGCCCAGGCTGGCCTCCCATTCCGGCAGCAGCAGCTGGGCGCGGCGCGGGTCGGACTCCTGCAGCAGCAGTTGCGCGCGGGCGTCCGCGTCGGCCAGCTTGGCGGCCAGCGCCGCCAGCAGCGTGGCCAGCTCGCTGTCGTCCTCCGCCATCAGCGCCAGGCCGGGCGGCAGCAGCGCCGCCAGCTGCTGCTGGTAGTGGGCAGCGGTCACTGCCATGTGATGTTCCCGATCACCGCCAGCTCGCCCACGCCGCACACGATGTCCGTCGCCGGCGCCAGCAGCTGGTGGTCGTACTCGCCCGGCGCGCCGGAGATCTGTTCCGTGATGTGGCTGCGGGGAATGGTGACGGGGGTGATGGTGCCGCTGCGCACCGGCGCGCCCTCGCTGGCCAGTAATGCGGCGAGCGCGTCCGTCACCGCCTGGCGGATGGCCGGCGTGTCCGGCGTCAGCCGGATGCGGAAATCAATCGGCCGGCGGATGGGCGCCAGCGCGTAGATCTCGCTGAACGGCGTTCCTGTCTGCTCCAGATGATCCTGCACCGCCGCCACCTCGGCGGCGTCCGGGATCATGTCCGGGTCGCCGTCACGGACGAAATACACGCCGATCGACCCCGCGCCCAACAACTTGGGCGCCGCCCAGGCGCGGGTGACGCCCGGCACTTCTCGCGCCCACAGCTCCCAGTCCTGGGCCCGGCCCACCTGGCCGCTGTTATAGCGCGCCTCCATCACCCGGGCGCGCAGCTCGTCGATGCTCTCCAGATCCGCGCCGCCGGACAGCCCCGGAGCCAGCACCTCCAGCTCGCCGTTGATGCCCGGCACCGGGTTGACCAGCCGCAGCCGGGCGCCGGGCTCGGTATTGCCGGCCGCGCCGGGCTGGACGCAGATCAGCCGCACCGTAGCGGCGGCCGTGCCGGTATCCGGCAGGGTGACGCCATCCACCACGGCAAACAGCGCGCCATCGGCCCGCGCCAGCTGCTCGCCAGCGGGCAGCGGGGCCTTGTTGGCGCCGGTGGCGCGCGCGCTGCCGCTGGCGGCGGCCGGCGGCTTGCGTCCATCCGGCAGCCAGATAGCGGCGTGGACTGAAACCAGCGTGTCCTCGTCGCACTCCATGGGGTGGATCTGCCGGGCGATCCAATCCTGATGTCCATACAGGCCATGCACCGCGCCGGCCAGTCCGCGCGCCAGCGGAGTGAACAGGTTGCGCCGCAGCGGGTCGCTGGCTGTCTGCAGCGTCAGCTCCGCCTCCACGCGGCGGGCAATCTCGGCCAGGGTTTGGCGGGGAATCACGTGGTCACCTCCAGATCGATGGCGCTGCCGTCCAGGATGATGGTCAGCAGCAGGGTTTCGTCGCCGGCGGCGCGGGCGGACACGTCCAGGCTGCGCGCCACGCCGTCGTCCACCATCCACTGCAGCGCCTCCCGGGCGTAATGGGCGGCGTCGCGCAGCGTTTGCGGGGTGTTTTTGGCGCGCTGGGCCAGCAGCCACAGTCGGCTGCCCCAACGGTCATACGGCACGCCGGCCAGCACGTCGCCCCACCAGCCGCGGGGATCGGTCTGCCGATCGTCCGGCAGCGCGCGGGCATCGCAGAACAGCGACAGCACAATGGCGCTGTCGATCGGGTCGGCAAACAGCGCCAGCGGCAGCGGCGCGGACAGATCTACTACCAGGCGGCGGCTCATACCGGCAGGCCTGACATGTCGCCGCCCTTCAACACGCCGCCGTGGGCGTGGCTGTGCAGGGTGATGCCGTTGGAAGTGAAGCCGCCGCCGCTGTGGGTAAAGCCGCCGCTGAATGTGCCGGCGCCGGTGCCGTTGATGCCGGCCTTGTAGGTGAACAACCCGCCCACCGTCACCGCCTGGCTGAATGTGGTCAACGGCGTGGCCACATCCATGCCATCGCTCGCGTTGACGATGAATCGCCGGCACGTCAGCGTGGCGTTGCCCTGGTCGTCAAACAGGAACAGCACGCCGGCGGCGTTGTAAGTGGCGCTCTCGCCCGCCTTCAGGCCCTTGGGCCGGTGTTCCTCGTTGTCCACGGCCACCGCCACCAGGTGGTCGCGGCTGCCGCCCACCGCCACCATCACCGGCACGCTGCCGGCCGGCGGGTGGCTGGTGGTGCCGAAGTTCTGCGCGCGCTCCACCTCGTCGCGGGTTTCGCCGTCCAGCGCGGAGATCTGCAGCAGCTGCAGGCCACCGGCGTCGTTCACCAGGTTGACGATGCCCCGCGCCACCATCAGGCGCATTTTTTGCCAGGCGTTCATAAGCTCCCCCAGTCGTCATCGTCGGATTTTTTCTTCTTGCCGTGCTTGTCGCCCTTGCCGCTGGCCAGGCCGTGCTTGCTGGTGCCGTGAGAGCCCAGCTTGGCGGTGCGCACACCGGACAGCAGGTCAAACGCGCGCGGGTCGGCAATCTCCAGGTCGCACACCGTGCCGTCGTTTGGGTTCTTCAGGTAGGTGACGCTGACAATCAGCGCCTCGGCGCGGATGCGCAGCCGCGGGGCGTTCACCGTCACCCGCAGCCCGGGCGCCCACAGCGGCCCAGCGTCGCCGGCCTGCCGCCAGCTCTGCACCCGGATGGTGGCGCGGTTGGCGCGCCCGCGGCGCACCGTGCATTCCCATTGCGCGCGTTCGGCGGCGCTGGGGCCGTGGGTGTTGTCCTCGGCCAGCACGATCAGCGGCCGGTGGCGGTTGACGGCGCTGTCCTTGGCGCTGCCCTTCACCGCGTGCTGGGCGTGTCCTCGCGCCTGCCCCTTGACGATGTATTCGCTGTAGCGCTCGCGCCAGCTGAACCGGCCGTCCGCGCGCAGGATATTCTCGCCCTCGTTGAGCGCGGTCTGGGCGTGGTCGGTGCCGGGCAGGTCGATCACCAACCGGCCGCGGCCGTCGGTCCACATCATCAGCGCCTGCTGCCGCGCCGCCCGCTCCAGGCAGTCGAACACCGTTTCCCCCTCCTCGATGTTGAACGAGGGAATGGCCTGATTCGCAGCGCCGGCGCGCGCCCCCACCGCCACCTCCACGCCAAACGGCGCCAGCAGATCGCGGGCGATGCGGGCCATGCTGGCCCCCTTCCACTGGCCGGTTTTATGGATGGCGCTGCTATCCACCAGATCCGCCGTTTTGTCCCGGCCGGAGACGTGGAACCAGGTGTTGGACGCGTCATAGCCCGGGTTGCACTCGTCCACGTAACCGGTCACCACCGGCTCGCCGTCTATGGTCAACACCGCGCGCTGCCCGGGCACGATCGGCCGCGGCTCGTCCTGCCCTGGCCAGCGCTCCGTCACCTGCAACGAATACTGGCCGGCTAGCTGCTCAAGCCCGCGCTGGATCTCGATATCCGTCCAGCCGCCAAAAATCTGCCCGCCCACCCGCAGCTCGCACACGTCAGCCATGGCGCAGCACCTCCAGCCGCCCGGCCGGCACAAATCCGGGATGGCGCACGCCATTGCGCGCCACCAGATCCGCCGCCACCTCCACGCCGCCGGTGGCCTGGTAGGCCACCACCAGCGCCGGCAACGTGGCGTGGGTGGTGAGGATGTCCAGCTCCGCCACCGTCGGCGCCCGCGCTGCCAGGCTGCGCGCCACAGCCTTGCGCAGCGCCTGCATGGCCGGATACAGCGTGTCCGGCGCCGCCTGCAGCTCCACGTTCAGCGCGTCCAGGATCACCTCCCTCGCCTGCTGCAGCTCCGCCTTGCTTTCGAACTGCACGCGTGGAATGGAACGGGCGGCCTCGATCACCAGCACCCGGCGCACGAAGTCGGCAAGGGATGGCGGCATCAGCGGCAGCGTCTGCGCCTGGCCTGACTGCGCCGCGCCGCGGCTGCCGGCCGGCACGCCGCCGGAAGACGCCCCGCCGCCGGCGCGCTGCTGGCTGGCAATGCGCTGGGCGGCGGCCACCGCCCAGGCCGGGCGCGCGCTGTAGGTGGCCGCGCCGCCGGCAGGCCTGCCGCCTGAGCTGCTGCCACCCGGCGTGTCGGCGGGCCGCCGGCCGCGGTTTGGCTCCAGCGTCTGGTAAGGGTGCAGCACGTCGCCGCGCAGCAGCTTGCGCCAGCTGGAGAGCCCGGAAAACGGGTTGCGCAGCCGGCCGATCAGCGACTGAATGCGGCCCTGAATGCGCCCCACCAGCGCCAACGGCGCGTTGATGATGCGCTGCACAGCGTTGATCACCCCGTCCACGAATGCCAGCGCGGCGTCCAGCGGCGCCAGGAAACTCTCCAGCGTGGCGCACAGCTGCTCCACCACGGCGGCGGCCTCCTCCGCCAGGCCGACGATGTCGTCCAGCCAGTTGCGGGACAGCTCCTCACCGCTGGCGGCCAGGGCCTCGTCCGCAGCCTCGTCCAGCTGGGCGTCGGTATCGTCCGCGGCGTTCGGCTCCAGGTTCTGGCCAGCCTCAACAAACACCATTTCCACTTCGGTGACGCCGCCGATGAAATCCGGATCGCGCACCGTCGCCTTGCCCTGCAGCTGGCACAGCAGCCGGCCGTGGTATGGGTGGTCCAGCTCGCCCGGGCCAGGGGCCTCCAGGTCGTCCAGCAGCAGCTGCAGATCCTGGGCGGCCGTCGGGCCGATGAACAGCGCGGTGACGCGGTACACCCGCGCCGCGCGGCCCAGGTCTTCGCCATAGGGGATGTCCCGGTACGGGTATTCGTGCAGCACGTTGCGCCGGCCCACCTCCGCGCCGGCGCTCTTGAAATAGAACGGCCGGCCGCGCCAGCTGCCATAGATCGGGTCGGGCTTGGCCGCCATCAGTTGGCCCCCTGCATGGAGCGACCCACGTTCATGGTGGTGGTCGGGCCCAGCGGCTTGGTGCGGGTCTCCACCTGCAGCCCGGGCGGCGCGTGGATCACAACATCCACCGTGCCGCCGATCTTGGTTTGCTTCACCTGGTTCAGCAGCGCCTCGGTCACCTGCTGGTTCTGGCCGAACACCTGGGCCAGATTGTCGCCGCCGGCCGGCAGCTGCGGCGCCGGGGTCTTGAGGCCGGCGAACCAGGCCTCATTGCTCTTGCCCTGCCGCTGGTCCATCAGGTACTTGCGTACCCATTGCTCTTCTTCGTTGTCGAAGCTGCCCAGCTGGTACCACGGCTTGTAGCGATCGCGCGCGGCATCCACCAGGCCTTTCCCGTATCGCTTCTCCAGGTCCGTGCGCACCTGCGCGCCCTTGTGTAGCTCGTCTTTTTCTTCATTGGGCGTGTACAGCAGGGCAATCAGCGCTTGAATGCCGGCCATCCAGCCCGCAGCCTTTGCGCCGGCCAGCGGCTGAGCCTTCGCCACTGGCTTCACCCCCAGCTGCTCCATCAGGCCAGGCTTGCGGGCGATGGCCTGCTCCACCGCGGAGGCGCCCGCCCCTCCAGGAACCGGCACTGCGCCCTTCGGCCCCTTGCCGCCCGTGAAGAAAGACCACAGGCCGCCCGCCGCCATGCTGGAAGCCAACGCGCCAAAGCCGGCTGTCGCGCCCGTCAGCGCCGTGGTCAGCGTGGGATATTCGCGGGCATACGCCACCAGCTTGTCGGCCGTGTCGCCAAAGGCCTGGTTCAGCGGCGACAGCGCATCCTTGGCCGCCATGTCCTTCTCGTTCTTCAGCTGCTCCGCTTTGAAGTCCGGCGTGGCGGCGATCAGGTCGTAATTGGTTTGTCCGGTGCCGGCGGCCTTGGGCAGCTTGGCCTCGATGTCCTTCACGTACTGGCGATTGTTGATCAGCGCCAGCAGCGCCATCATCGCCTGCCGATCCTGCACCAGCTTGCCCACGATGGAGCCCTGCCGCAGGTTCTGCAGGCTCTCCCACACCGCGTCCTGGTCTTCGCCCTTGCCTTTGGCCTGCTGCATTCGCGCGGCGATCTTCTTGGACACCGGGTCTTTCTGCATCAGCTTGTCGATGATGGCGGCGAAGGCATCCACGCCGTCCATGCCCTTTTTCAAGCGCGCCTGCGCCAGCTCCTTGGGCAGATTGATGCCGATCTTCTTGGCGTCGTGAACCGTGTCCTGGCTGTTGATCTTCTGCAGCAGGTTCACCAGGTTATTGCCGGCTTCGTCCTTGGTGCCGGCGGTGATCACCGCCGCTTGGTTGAGCGCCAGCAGCTTGCCCAGGCCCGCCATGCCGGACAGGCCGATGGAACGCCCGGCCGCCATCTGCTGCGGCAGCCACTTGGACATGTCCTTGAGTTCGAAACCGCCTTCCTGGCCGGACAAGATCGCCATGTCCAGCGCCAGCGGCATCTGGTCTTCCTTGATGCCGAAGCTCTGCAGGGAGCGGATAACGATGTTGCCCAGTTCTTTGGAGTCCGCGCCGCTGGCCGTCGAGTACTTTTGCAGCGTGGGCAGCAGCTTCATCGCCGTGCCCTGGCTTACGGCGCCGGACGCCAGCAGGTTGTCCAGCGTCTCCGCCGCGCCGTCTATCGTGCCGCCGCCATCCCGCACCGCGGTGCGGATCGCCTTGTCCAGCTCGCCCATGCCCTTCTTGCGGCCGGCCAAATCTCGCTCCGCAAACGCCGTATTGGCCATGCCTGCCAGCCGGCGCTCATAGCTCATCGTCTCCTTCATCGGCCCGCTCAACGCGTATCCGCCGGCGGCCACGCCCACGGCCAATCCGCCCGCCTTGCGCAGCCGATCGGTGGTCTTTTCCAGCGTGGAAAGCTGGCGCCAGGCCTCACGGCTTTCGCGGCGCACCTTGGACAGGTCGCCCACCAGCCGGCCGAAGTAGCTGCCGCGGCCAAGCTGGGCCATGGCCTGGCCGGCCTGGCGCATGGCGCGGCCGATCGCGCCGCCCTGCAGCGTGGCCTCACGCCCCACCCCATGCAAAGAGCGATTCACGTTGGCCAAACTGCGGCCGATGGTGTCGCTGTTGCGGCCGGTGGTGGCCGCAGCCTGCGCCAGCGCCTTCTCGTAGCCGCTTGAGTCGGCGGCGATGCGGACTTTCAGTTCCAGGCTATCCATCGTCGTTCTCTTGAGTCAGCCGTGACAGGTAATGGCGGTAGCGCCATTCGGGGAGCGCCAGGATTTCGGATTCGGTCATGCTGGTGCGGGTGAGCAGCAGCAGCACGCCGTCCCAAAACCCGGCCCGGCGCTCCCCGCTTATTCCCCCGCTTTCTGCAGCGCGTTCAGCCCATCGGTCAGCAGGTTGAAATCCTCCGGCTCAAGGTCACGCAACATGCCCAGGCTGAACGGGCCGGTGAAGTCGTCGGCGCTCACGGCCACCTGGGCTATCAGCGCCGTGCGGAAGGCAAACAGGTTGCTAGCCGGCGTGTCCTGCTCTGCGTCGATCAGGTCGCCCAGCTTCGGCGCGCGCAGGGTCATGGACTTGTAGGTGTTCTGGCCGATCTTCAGGCCGTGCCTCAGGGGAATGGTTTTGGTGCTCATGCCAGCTCCGGGAAAGGAAAAGAACAGGCGCGGGTGCGCCATGCTGGCAGTGTGGGCGGTAGTGGATGGCGGGATAAGGGGTGGATTCAGACGCGGATATTCACAAGCCACATCTCGTTTCGTTTCTAAGAGGGCAGCACCATGGAGCTCCCTTTAAACTGCCGAGGAATCGAAATGAAAAAATTTATCCCCCTTGCCATTTTTATTCTTTTCCCCATCGCTTTTGCTCATGCAGATATAGCCCCCCCAGTATCCGGCTCTCCGGCTCAGACCGAGATGCATGACATATTAAACAAAGTCAAAAACCAATTTGGAAAAACAATACTTTCAAAATGCGCAAAAGAGGTCTCCTCGGCCCAGTGCCGGGTAAGAATAACCTCCACGGGCATTCATGGAAATCCCGGCCACATTAGCTTAGATCTTACCGGAGCAAAAGTCTCAACCCTAAAATGCCATATCAATGTAGATCAGAGCAACGAACCAACTGAAATTACCTGCGGCATACTGAATAGATATTTGACAGACCCTCTGGAGAACTAAGCAACAACAGTTAAAATAGTCAGCCTTTTCAAATACAGTATCTAAAAGGATAGAATTGATAAATTGAAGTGCCTTGGCAATAAGGCGGGGATGCAGGCCTGTAATTAAACTTTACAATGCATACCCCGCACACTCTTAGGCGCTCATCATGAAACTCCCCAGTTGGCTGCATCTCGATCTCAAAGACACGCTGTACACAATGACCATCATCGCCATGCCCATGATGCTGGTGGTGCTGGAAAGAATGCTCCTCTTCCCCCTGCTGACAGTGGCCAACCTGCGCAACATCCTGATCTTCGAGCTGTTCGTGTTCATGGTCCTGTTGATGGTCGTACTCCGCACCATCAGCGGCAGCCGGTCCAAGGTCCGCATCTTTGCGGCCGGCTTCAGCCTCATCATCATGGGCGTCACCGCAGGCACGCTCATCGCCGAGCAGCTGAACTTCCTCCGCTCTGTCTTCCACGTAGACGAAGGCGAGCTTTCCCTCATGGGCAACATGCTGCAGAACCTCTACCTGTGCACCTCCGCAGCCGTGGGCGGCGGGCTGGTCACCTACTACACCCAGCTGCCGGAGCCAGAACAGAGCTAGACATGAAAAAGCCCCGCGGATGCGGGGCTTTAAAACATACCATCTACGTCAGATTACTCCGGAATACACTGCTTTGCGCCCTTTGGCACATAGCACCCGGTTACCTGCGCATGATCAAAAACACCAACATCAAATGACAAGGCTGGGGAGTTCAACTTAAATTCGACAACTCTAAATACCAACTCCAGTCCAGTTTGATCCTTTGAATAGAAATAACTAGTATTCTTAAACAGCTGGCCAATTTTCATACTAACATTGCTATTCGAAATAATATAGCTCAAGTTATCTTGAATATAAGCGCCAATGGGGAAAGTGCTACCATCGGGCAACTTAATCACTTTGTCTCGCGGAATAATTTGAGCAATACCCGTTTGCCAGTTTTGACCCGCATCAAAATACAAACCATCCTTAACCTTGGACAGCCCATTACGGACGCCATTCAAAACTATACTGTTCGCTTTATTATCAATCCACTGCCCCAGAAATGGAACCCAGTTCAAAGGCACGCCAAGAAGGCTGGCATCACAAGAAGTACTAGAACTTGGCGTGGCTGAAAAACTTGCGTCACCACTTGGCTGGCCATTTGATGAGCCATATTGAGCAACCGCGGAAATATTATCCAGCCTAATATTTATATCACAATCAGCCTTTAAAACGCCCCACTTGCTTTTTGAATAGCGCGCTCCCGCTGCATAACTAACTCCAGACAACCCCATCAAAAGATATCCCGCTGGGTTCGGAGTAATTGTTATATTAGGATCACCCTCGATTCTCCCATAGCTAAATCCAGCACCTTGCTGATTGGCCAACTCAGCCAACTTTGCATTCAAACCATTCGCCAGTTCATTTTTAGCTTGAGTAAGCTGCTCCAGCTTTTGCATAGCCGCTTGATTTTTCATCAAATCATAGCTAATGCTCGTACCCTTAAAATTAACTGTAACTAATGTGCTACTTTTTCTTGCAGTACTCAGATACTCCGCATGTGCAAACTGCGCTAAAACTGACAGCATTAATACGGGAATTATTTTTTTCTTCATCACGGGCTCCTTGTAAATTTATTTGTCATATGCATTTAACATTAGAAGCAGCGGGATTGTCAAACTTATTGCCGTTGCGATTTCCAACCATATGAACTACAGGCGAAATCAAGACGCAATAGACATGAAAAAGCCCCGCATCTGCGGGGCTTAGCGCTTCCTATCCTCATTCCTTGATCGCGACGATCAGGGCGATCAACAGAACCAACGAGAGCGTTGGGTCCATGCCGTCCTCCTCACGGGGTTGAACACAGACCTAGCCTATCGTCACGACTCGAAAGCTTGCATACCGCCTTCAGGGCCACGCCGTCGGCAGCTAGCCCTCCCCCGGGTGGAAGCGCTTGCCGTACTCCTCCAGCTTTTGCTTGTTGGTCATCCGCTTCCAGGCGTTTTGCTTGCGCTGCACTTCCATGTCCAGCGCCAGGCCGTAGCGGCTTTTCAGCAGCTCGGCGGCGGCGAGGTTGCCTTTGCCGAACTCCTTCACCAGCATCTCCAGGAAGGAGTCGCGCGCCGGCAGCGGCGGGCTGATGCCGGGCTTGATGGCCATGCCGGTGGTCCAGTACTGCCACAGCGCCTCGTCGCACTCGTTCTGGTAGGCCACGATGCGGTCGCGGATCTCCGGCTTCACCTTGTTGGGGTGGATGGTCATCAGCCAGCCGGCCAGCTTGCGCAGCGGCATGCACAGCATGTTCTGCTCACCACCTCCCGAAGGTATGGAGATTATCTCCATACCCCAGCGGCCACCGTTCGCAGAAAGCTTGGCTTGCTGCCCTCTCCAATCGATTCCCATCCCTTCAACAATCGGCTTCATCGGCGTGTAGGGCTCGCTGTTGCGCTCCACCAGATAGAGCGTGGCGCCGCGGAACGGCACTGGGGCGAAGTTCAACTGTTGCATGGCGCAGCCCTCCTCTTTCCGGCTTTGACGCCGGCCGGCTTCGTCTCCTTGGGCTGGCCGAAGGCCGTAAGCGATTGCAGCAGCCGCTCGCGCGCGCACTCCACGCCGTAGATGGCTTCCAGCAGGTCGTGCAGGGTTTCCGGGGACAGCGCGAGGATGAGCGGGGTTTGCCGGGCCGGGAGGCGGAAAATCTCTCCGCGCAGCGTGTCGGGCAGTTGGTCGAGGTGGGTTTTTACGCGGCTGATATGCCTGAGGGCGCGACGCGCCTCACAGACGGGGTCGATCGTGGCCATGGCGGGCCTCCTAGTCGTATCTTTGAGTTCACCCCTTTTGAGAGGGTGGCCGGGTGCTCAAAACCGCGACTAGTCGGCGGGCATATTCCCCTTGCGGGTATTGTATTAGCCGCACACCCGGCCATAGGACGCGCATTGTCCCACAAATGGGCCAATGCAAAAACTATGGACGCAAAAAAACCGCTGTCTTTCGGGTGCGGTAACCGCTAGTCGTTTGTGGTGTTTTGAGCACCGGATATGACGATAGCCCGCACGGGCGGGCTATGTCAAATGGAACATGAAATCAATGCGCCTAGAGCACCTCTGCAATTTCCGAAAATATCCTAGCAGCCTGCTCCCTTTGAGCCGGCGTCAATCTGCCACAAGCAAGCTCCAAGTTGCTCTGGTCCGATTCATCAACCTTAGGTGATCCAGAAGCCATAATAATACCGCGCCACGCGCAAGCACGCGGTGGGTCGTAAGGTGCACTCCCTCGACCGTGCTGGTATTCATAAGCCAGATTCCGCTGCGCTTGATAATTTCCCTTCAGTGCTTTCTTCGTCAGGATGGTCACATCGGATGCACCAGCTGCCACACGCTTATCCTCAATCGCTTTCGCCTCCTCCGCAGACTCCAGCACGGCCATATCTGGTACAGCCATATAGTAGGCACCGCCAGCATTCGCATCCGTAGCCCCGCAAATTGAAGAGCACGCTTGCTTGCCGCTGACAATACCCGGCGCATCACCACCACCCATGCTGATCCAACAGTTATGACCAAACGAGCGTGACTGGATTAGCTCCGTATGCTTTGGCTGGTCTTTGACCTTGAAACTGAGTTCCGCTCCTTGATGCCAACCCAGTTCCCTGGGAGTAGCCACGGTATAAGAGGAAAGCTTGATGTTCTCGAAATCAGAAGCGAAAGCCTGAAATTGCGGACACGCTTGATGGAATGCCGCAAGCGCCTGCTCCCCCTTGGCACCTAGGGCTAAAAAAGTGGGGTCTTTCTGATACTGAACATGCGCCTCAGGCACCGCTTCACTACATCCGGCCAAGCCCACAATAACCAGGCCCAGCAGCACCGGCTTCATCATGGAGCGTGTCATTTTGAGCAGACCTTCTTGGATTTGCTGATGGAGCCGTCATTGCAGACGAACTTGCCGTTGGAACAGTGCGACACACCGCCCTTCTTTCCAGAGCACGGCTTGTTGCCGCGCTCGGCCAGGGCCGGCGCTGCCAGCAGGGAGAGGGACAGGAGAGCGAAGGCGAGCTTTTTCATATTGTGGTCCTCACGGAATGGGAGTGACATTGTCCCGAATAACGAAATCATCATCAAAGAGAAAAGCCTGCCACAAAGGACAGGCCTCACACTCAAGCCTCTTCATTTCCAATTATCGGCTTCTTCTTTCTTTCTTCCTGCTTAGATTCAACTTTCTCTTTATTTGCACTTGGAATTATATCTTTTACTGACTCAACCAATTTAGGCAAACCCTTTACAAATTCTTTTGCCACATCCATCTCTAATAGCTCATGAAAAGGGCTACCATATACTCGCTTGCCAACATATCGAAGAGGGTGTTCATCCAGTTTTGAGAGCACCGCATTAAATAGCTTATCTTGATGTGACCACCCTAACTTCTCGGCCTCCTTCACATACCCTTCATATGCAATTGAAACTGCTGCCTTGTAAGAATAATCTTCCGCAAGTCTAAATCTCTCATTAATTTGTTTAGTTGACAACCAAGCAACCCACACAGGGCCAGCCATTGATAGAAGCGCCAAAGCCACATTGAAAATAAAGTAAATTTGATTTTCACTCTTAGCAACGGTGGAAAGATGATCTATCTGAAAATATCCTATCAAAGCACCTGCCAGCAATGCAGAAATCAATCCAGCTATCCACCAACGTATAGTAACTTTTAAATCATGAGCCCTATGAGTGAATGAACCCGCAAGAGCTGAATTTGTCGATTCCCTCAATGCTTCATAACACTTATCTAAAATCTCATCAATCATGCCTGTGCTATTAGTCGCAGTCTCTGAGGCTTGCTCTATTTCCTTTACAAACCCTTTTATTTTAAGTGTTTCCTTTTCTGCCTCTTGTGCACGCTGAGTTGCCAACCCCACAGCCAAGTTCACCTGCTGCCTATTAAGATCCAAATGCAACATCTCATCACTAGCATTCTTTATCCTTGCCAGCTTATCTCGTATGCCCTCATACCCATCCAATGCTTCTGTCAACTCATCAATACTATACAATTCAGACTCATCCGACACCACGGCAAACATCTTTGGATATTTATTTAACAAGTACTCCTTACACGCCAAATAACTTTCAAATATTGAACTGACATATGGCCCACCCGCACCAAGCACACCCCCCCACATATATTCAGCATTATTTTCAACTACTGCTGCCAGCGAACCCGCGAGCCTTTCAAAAACTTTTGTATCAATCTCGGATAATGAAAATTGGTATATATGAATCTTATTAGCCAAATCATCAAATAAGCTTGCCAATTGATCTCTACTTATAGCCGGAGCCCCAGTCATCTCCATTGATAAAACTGTATCCTCCGCGTGAGAAAGCCTAATTACATTCGCTGAATTTTTTAACGCATGTACTAACGAATCAACAGCATCTATCCCGTCCATTTTCCCGCCCAAAAGTAAACAAAATGCATATTATATGCCAAAAGAAAACCCCAGCCACAAGGCCGGGGTTTGGGTCGGTTGCCACACCGAAGCACTACAAGAGGAGAACGCCATGAAGCACAGGCCCGCGCCGGGCGGTGCAAACAAGAGTGGATCAGGCCAACTCGGCCGGGTTGCCGGCCGCGGTGACGGCCACGTTGTCGCTCTGCGGCGAAGTCGCAGGGGCCGGTGGCATTTTTGGTCTACTCGCGGATCGCGCTGCCCATCTTGAGACAAAACGAGCATGCTCTGCGCTTGCTTCCGTCCAGGCACGCTGAACCGCCAATTCCTGCTCCCGGACTTTGGCATCCAGATGCTTGGCGTACGCGGTTTTCGCGCCCCAGATGATAAGCCATGCAACAACCAAAATAAGAATTCCCACCCTTACCCCTCAGTCATTCCAGATCTACTTTATTTTAGTTAGCAGCTCCATTAAAGATAGCTGCATTCCTTCATCCTTAACTATCCCATCCCCTGACGGCCTAAATAGTGCAGCCAACACTGTTTTTAGATCATCACCTTCAGGCAACTTCCCTCTTCTCAGCAGCACCAAATATGTCTTCGCCATAACCACACGTTCAGCCGCATCATTTTCTAAATGTATATGACTTAGCAGAATACGCACTAGAATTCTCACTGCCCAGAAGCCTAGCGTTGAAAGGATCAGCAGCTTTGCGACAGCAAAATGCCAAGTCTCAGGAATATTATCTTCCTTGCCTGTATCGACAACACCTCTCTCAGCAGTCTTGTTTACCACTTGCCCAGCACTTGCCTGTGTTTTTTTCATTCCTGATGAAGCAGGAGCACTAGCAGTTGAAGACATATGAGCAACCGTCTTGCTATTCAAATGCAGTGACAATTCCTTACCGACATCTGAAACAGCAAAAAACATACAAAGAAAAGCAAGTACCATCACGATTGCCACCACACCCCCAAAAACATACGATAGCACCCTATGCTTCTTTTGCTTTTTCTCCCAATAAATAGCAGGTGCTTCCAGTGCCTTATTTGCCTCAAATGACTTCTTTATAAGATCAAACTCTTTACGTTGCAGATCAACAAAATCGCCCAATTCTTTCTTTACAAAATCCTCTCTCCGGATAGACCACTCATCATGTTCTTTTTTTAAATTATCAATCCCCGCCTCAGCTTTCTTCTCAATCGACTTAATTCTACCCTGCCAATGATCGTAGTTCTGAGAGAACGCTTTTAAACTTTCCTCAACACGGTCACATCCAATACGCGCACTTTGTAATCTTTCTTCCACGTCATTCAATGATATTGAATTTCGCTTTATTTGATCAGCCAGCCCAGCTCTCACTCCAGATTTATAAATCTGCAGCTTAGACATTGCTTCCGACACCCCCAAAACATCAGTCCCATTCATCGAGGTACACGTATTAACAAGCCCAGACAAGCAGAACATTAAATATAATGCAGTTTCGTAATCATCTTCCCTTCTCAATTTCTCAAAGAAATTTTTATTTTCATTCATTCTCTCAAGCAGCAATTTCCATTTATCAAAAAAATTGCTTAAAGCACTTTTTATATTAGCAAGCCCTACATTCAGCCGCGCCGGAGAGCTTTTTGGGTTACCCCTAGTAACTTTTTCTAATTCATCAACCAACCTCCTGATATCTTCAAAGAAGGTAATTTCCTTGGGAAGTCTCACACTATCAACATGGACACGGATCCATTCATATTCTTCCCAAGTCGCATTGATTGCTTGGATAGTTTTTTCGAACCATTCAATGGTTTCCTCATGTTTAATTGATTCCATCGCAACCTCAGTTTAATTTTAAATCGCAACAACAAAGTCATTTATTTTGCCCAAATGCATAAGTTCACGCAAACAAAAACCCCAGCCGCAAGGCCGGGGTTCGGGTCGGTTGCCACACCGTAGCACTACAAGAGGAGAACGCCATGAAGCGCAGGGTCAGTATGGGCCGCGCCGGGCGGTGCAAACAGGGGTGGAATCAGACCAGCTCGGCCGGGTTGCCGGCCATGGTGACTTCCACCTTGTTGCCCTTCAGCTCCACCTCCCCCACCGTGCCGGCGCTGGCCACCAGGTAACGCTGGCCGCTGTCGGTTTCAAACAGCACCGTCACAGCGTCCAGCTGCTGCAGCGCCACCACGTCCTCGTCGCTGCCGTGGCGCAGGGTGAACTTCACCTCCCCTCCCACCACTTCCTTGGTGGCCAGGCCGCAGGGGCCGTTGGCGTCTTTGATTTGCTCGCGGATCTTGCCGCCCACCTTGAGGCTGGCGTCGCCCTCGCTGCGCTTTTTCTGGCCATTGAGCGTGATGTACACCACGCCGGTCATGCGTGCCATGTTGGGTTCCTTTACAGACGGTACTGCACTGCGGCAGCGAAGGTGACGAACTGATTGACCAGGTTGGGCGGCAGCACGGCGTTGACGCGGTCCACGTCAGCGTCGCTGCGCATCACGATCAGGTCCTTCTTGAACTGCTCGGTGTCTTCCACGATGCCGGCGAATTCCAGCTCGCGGTGCAGGGCGATCAGCTCGGCCCGGATGATGGACGGCGTAACCAGTGCCTGGCCGGGAGACACGTTGATGCCGTCGTTGGCCAGCTTGTGGCGTGGAAAACGCAGGGCGATGCGGCTGCGCACGGCGTAGCGGTAGTAGTCGGCCGTCCACTTGGTTTCCAGGCGCAGCAGGCTTTCGTCATCCATGCCGAATGGCGATTTCTGGTAGGTGGTGATCACCCGTTCCAGGATGATCTTGCCGCCGCTGTCCGCCACGGTGGAGCTGATGCCGTCGCGCAGCAGCAGCTCGCGCTCGTTGCGGCTGAACCGATCCTTGAGCCGCGGCGCCAGCACGCCGGGCACTTCCACCGCGCGCAGCGGCAGCGCGGGGTCGATCGCGCCGTGGAATTCGCACACGCCGGCCCAGGCGGCGGCGCGCACCGGCGCCCAGGTGGGGCAGCCCTTCAGGCCCCAGGCGCTGACATGGGGGCTGTTGCGGGCCGCGCCCCAGGTGGTGAGCTGGGCGTGGGTGCCGTCTCGCGCGGCAAACACGTGGCCGGTGCGCATGTTCATGCCGCCCCAGCGGCCGTCCATGTCGGCCTCCAGCGATGCCAGGCTGGCGCTATCGCTGTAGGCGCTGACGATGCTGTAGAACCAGTCCTCCGCCACGGTCGCCAGCGCCGCGCCCACGTCCGGGTTGCCAGTGCCGCCGGCGAGATTGGCGCAGACGGCGGTGACGCCTTCTGGTAGCGCGTCCTCGTCGTAGTAGGCCGCGGCCAGTTCCATGCCGTTGCCGGCGTCGCCCTTGTGGCGGCAGGCCACGGAGACCACGCCGGCGGCGGCGCTGGCGGTCACGGGCAGGTCCGCGTTGGCGTTGATGGCGTCGGCCAGCTTGGCGGCCAGGGCGGCGTTGGTGTCGCCGATACTGGCAGCGGCTCGCACCCGCTCGCCGCCAATCCAGGCGGTGAGCACGCCGGGCTTGGTGACGGCGCCGGTCAGGGTGATGGTGCCTTTCGCCGCCACGCCGGCGTCCAAATCATCCAGCGCCACGGCGTAGACGTCGATCAGGCCGTAGCGCGCCTTCACCGCGTCCAGGGCGCGCGCCATGGCGTGCAGCATGGAACCGCGGCCAAACTGGGTGGCGGCGTCGTCGGCGTTGAGGATGCGGGACGGGACCAGCGCGGCGGTTTTGCCGGCCGGCAGGCGCTGGCCCAGCACCAGCAGCTTGCGCTCCATCTGCGGCAGGCCGCGCACGGCCTTGGTGTGGTCGATCTCCACGTAAACGCCGCCGGTGCGGACGCCCACGGGGATGGACATATAGGTGATGTTGTCGGGCATGGCTTATGCCTCCGCTTTCTGTTTCGCCGGCTTGGCCGGTTCGGGCTGCGCTTCCACGGCGTCGCCATCGGCGATGCGGCGGCGGTAGTAGGCGGTGAGCGGCACGGGCTGGCCAGCGGCCGGCAGGTAGCCGCTGCCGTCCTCCAGCCGCACCAGCAGGCCGTCAGCCGCCGGTTTCAGGTTGACCATGATCGGGTCCATGATGCTGGGTCTCCAGGGTGAGTTCCGGCCGGCTGGCGCTGTAGTCGCCGTGCAGCCATTTGTTGTGCTCTTCGCGGGTTTCGTGCGGCGCCAGGTCCACGTCCATGTGGGCGCGCAGCAGGCGGCCGGGCTGTTGGTTGGGCGGGTAGGTTTCGCTATCCGGCGCGTCGGCCTCGTCCAGCGGGCCCATGTCCAGCTCCAGGGCCACCCAGCCGAAGGGGAATTCCAGTTGGCTGGAAAACCGCGCGCTGCGCAGTGTCAGCCGCGGCACGGCCGGGCCGGGGTTGCGCAGCCAGGCGCGCAGCTGGCCATACAGCGCCAGCTCGGCCGACTCCACGTCATGCGGCTGGCTGACGTGCTTGCGCACCTGCAGCTGGCCCACCACGCGCAGCCGCAGCGTGCTGTCCCAGTCGCCGGGCTCTATCTCCGGCAACAGCGCCGTCACCACGCCCTGCTCCAGCTCCGCCGGCTGGCGCTGCGGGTGGTCCACGAAGGACGCGGAATGGAGGCGATCCGGCAGCGCGGCGGCCAGGCTGGCCCGCAGCGCGCCCATGGCGCGGCTGATGGCGGTCACTTGGCGCGCCCCTGCTGGTACAGCCGCTCCAGCATCTGCGCCAACTTGGCGTCAATGTCCTTCAGGGTTCCGCGCACCTCGGACAGGCGTTCGTCCTGCTGGCGATCGATTAGCGCTTGCTGCACCTGTTTTTCTTCCAGCACGGTGAGCCGGCGGTCCAGCGTGAGCATGAAGCCGGCTAGGGTGCCCACCAGCGCCAGGGTGGTGAGCACATCGCCCAGATTGATGCGCTTGTCGAACCGCCAGCCGCCGGCGCGTTCGCTATCACTGGCCATCGCGCCCTCCCTTGCCGTCCGGCAGCAGCACGCCCACCAGGCCGGCGAGCCCCAGCCCGGCGGTGACGATGGTTTCCTGCAGCTGCGGCGACAGCCCCAGGCCGGCGGAGGTGGCCAGCAGCAAAACGCCGCGCCAGGTGCTGGCTTCTTGGGCGCGGGAGAGCAGATATGAGCGGAGAAGTTGCCAGGCCATCACAGGTATCCTTTTTTCAGTTCGAAGTGGGGAAACTCCCGGAACGGCGCGCCGGGGCGGCCGTACCAGTTCAAGCCCAGCTCCATGCCGATGCGGCCGGCGGTTTGCCAGGCGGGGTGCTTGTCGTCCCACATGGGTTTGCCGTTCACCAGCGGGACGATGTCGAAGGCGCGCGCCGCCGGTTTGCCGGCGATCACGGCGTTGTGGGCGCTTTGCCCGGCTCGCGCATTGGTGACACGGGCGCCAGGCTGTGTGCGGCCTTGGGCGTAGAGCGCGGCCTGTTCCGCGTCGCTGCGCCAGGTGCAGGTGATCAGCACGTCCAGGCCGGCGGCCTTGCAGCGGTCCAGAAACTGGCGCGCCAGCGGCTGGAGGTCGGGGTGGAGGTCTTCAAGTTTTCTGCTGGGCATTTCAGGCTCCGTAACGGCTCGATACGCCGGCGCTGTGGCCGCGCACGCCCAGGGCGGCGCGCACGCCGGCCGCCGCGCCTTCGCGCAGCAGCTCGGCCAGCCGGCTTTGTGATTGGTTGAATGCGGGCTCCAGGAAGGGCTGCGCCTGGGTGCCGTGATCGCGGATGTAGCGCGCCAGGCCGTAGGCGCGGCGGCGGGCGTCGCGCTCGGCCAGCGCGTGCTTGATGCGCAGCCACTCGGCCAGCGGCCGGATGGGCGGCAGGCCGCGGTAGCCCCCGGGGGTGCCTTCTTCCACATAGCGGGCGTAGCGCACGCCGGCGGCCACGTCCCGCGCCATGGGAAACGGGCGGCTGACATGCATGGACTGCGCCAGCGTGGAAAAGCCGATGCTGCGGTTCTTGCGCAGCACGCGCTGGGCCTCCCGCGCCAGGTACAAGCCGGCGCGGCCCACGTAGCGGTCCATGCTGGCGGCCATGGCGCGCGGCGCGGCTTCAAACGCCTTGCGCACCAGCGCGTCGTCCACCACCACCCAGCCTTTCATTGGCACACCCTCCGCTCAAACTCTTCCATCAGCACGGTGTGCAGATAGGACGGCGTGCCGTTGCGCGGGGTGGCGCTGATGCCGTCGCGCACCTGATAGGGCTTGATGGTGTTGGAGATGGACAGCTCGCGCATGGCCTCGGCCTGGGCGCGCAGCAGCACCAGCGGCGCGTCCCCGGCCGGGAGGGTGCCGCCCTGCTCGTCCAGCGTGTGGCGCGCGCGGTAGCGGTAGCTGGCGGCGCTGCCCAGCAGGCCGATCTGGCGCGCGGACGGCGCCGGCATCAGGTACAGCACGCGGCGGTCGCCGTCGCGGCTGACGCGCATGTCCGGCAGGCGGCCCGGCCAGCCGTCCGCCCACACCGGCAGGCGCGCCTTGTCCGCCCGGCCCCAGTCAAACGCCTGCACCGCCACCAGATCCGCCGGGCAGTCGTACACAATGCGCTCGGCCTCCAGCTGCAGGCGGCCCAGCACGATCAGCGGCCGGCGGCGGCTGTAGTCGTCCAGCGCCACCTGCAGCAGGCGCTGGAACTGCGCCAGGCTGCCCCGCTCCGGTTCGCGGTCGAACTCCTCCGCGGCGCCCAGCAGGCTGTCGCGCAAGGCCGTGGCCAGGGCGGACAGGGTCATTTCTTCTTGCCCTTGGCCGCGGCGGTTTCGGCGGCGTCCGCGCCTGCGGCCTGGAGCTCGCCGCTGAGCTCGTCGTCCTGTTCGTCCGAGCGCGCGCCGGGCAGGCCCAGCGCCTCGCTGGCCGCGGTGAGCAGGCGCTCGGACACGGCGGACAGCACGTCCTTGCGGCGGCCTTCGGCCTGTTCGCGTTCGCCCAGCAGTTCCAGATCCTCGCGCGCCAGCACGGGGATGGCGGACAGCAGCTCATGCAGCGAGCCGGCCAGCAGCGAGTCCACGATGTGCACGGGAGCGACGTCGTCCAGCGCCAGCTCCGCCGCGGCGTAGCCGGGCAGCATGGTGGCGTCCACCTCGCGGGTTTCGCCGGGCGGAATCAGCTGGGTGCCGACGGTTTTGTAGTGTTCGCTGTCGTTGTAGAAGGGGATTTTCATCTGTCGCATCCGGTGATGCGGCCCGCCGGCGGCGGGCCGGCTGGGTTACAGGGCCGCGCGGGCGGCGCTGGAGTACACGATTACGCTGGTGAAGCGGTTGCGCACCACGCGCGGCACGGCGATGGCGTTGTATTCCTCGCCGTAGGCCTGCTTCTGGCCAATGGGGTGGCCGTCCGCGCCCACCATTTCGAACGGCTCGCCGGTGACGAAGGGCTTGGCGATGGTGTAGCCCAGCACGTTGCGCTGGCCCATCAGGATGCGCTCGTCGCCCAGGTCCACGCCCGGCGCGTTGGTGCCGAAGGCCGGCAGGTCTTTGATGCGGGCCAGATCGCCCTGGCTGTTGGTGTCGCTGCCGTCGCGCTTCTGGCTCACCACAAACTGCTCGGCGTTGGTGGCGGTGTCGTTCAGCGTGGGCGACATCAGCAGGAAGTCCGGCGCGATATAACGCTGGCCGCGCATCATGGCCTTGCGGTTGCCCACCTTCTGCAGCAGGCCGTTCAGCCATTTCTCTTGCGACACGCCGCCTTGCGGGTCCAGGTCGAACTTGGTGACGTTGGTGGCCACCGAGTAGCTGATGGCGTTGGTGCCGGTGGCGGCCGGGGCCACGGGCTGGCCGGCCTGGTCCACAAACTGCAGCGTGCCCAGGTTGAAGCTGAGCACCCGCCAGTAAGTGCCGGCCGGCTGCTTGCCGCTGCCGTCCCACTGCTTGATCTGCACGCTGTTCAGCGTGACGGTGATGGGGTTTTCCGGCAGGCCCACCGCGGCGCCCTGCAGGTCTCGCGCCTGGAAGGGGCGCACCACCGGCCACTGCGCCAGCTTGATCAGCGATTTGCCGCTGCCCAGCTGGGCAGCGATGTTTTCGTTGCTCACCGACACGGCCAGATAGCTGTCCGCCGAGCGCTGCAGCTCGTTGCAGATGCGGCGCGCCACCAGCTCGCGCAGCACGCGGGCGTTGCTCTCGATGTTGCGGCCCAGCGCGTCCCAGTTCAGCGCGGAAGCGCGGGTGAAGAACTGCACTTCGTTGGTGATGGACAGCGCCAGCTTCATCGGGGTGATGGACACGGTTTCCATCGCCTGGCGGATGCCGGCGTAAGGGATGGACTGGCCTTCGTAGACGATGCCTTCGTTCACCACCTGGCTGACGTCGCGCATCTCGTAAGGAATTTGCGTGGTGGCGGCGCCGGAAAAGTCGGTCAGCGTCTGCACCAGGGACAACACGTTGAGGTCGGACAACGCCTCGCGAATCACCTCGCGCTGTACGCCCAGCGGCAGCGCGGTGTTGCCCATGTCCACCGTGCCCTGCCCTTGCGCCAGCGCGCGGTATTCGGTTTCCAGCTGCGGCGCGTACATCCTGTCCAGCTGCGCCAACACCTTCTGGCAAAACGGCGGCAGTGTCTGCTTGGCGTCCAGGTGCAGCTGGCCGGCGGCGGACGACTTGGCCAGGTTCTCGCGGTAGAACTCAGACAGCTTCTTCACGCCGTCGGCGATCACCGTGATCTGCGGCGAGCCGGCCGGGGCGTAGCCCAGCGCAGACAGCTGGCGGGCGGCGGCCAGCTCGTTGGCGTGCTGGATCTGCATCTGCGCCAGCGCGCGCACCTGGTCGTCGGTGGTGTCGGCGGTGATCACGCCGGCGGCGGCCTCGGCAAGCGCCTTCTTGGCGGCATCGTCCAGGCCGGTGGCGGCATTGATGGTTTCCGCCAGCAGCTTGCGCTTGCCTTCGGTGATTTCGGCCAGCTGCTTGGCGGCGGTGTCCCGCTCGGCCAGCGCCTTGGCCACGGCCGCGCCGACGTCGGCCTGGTTCACGCTACCGCCGACGGACAGCTGGATCACCGGCGCCGGGCCGTTCGCCGGCAGCTTGGCCAGCTGCTCGGACAGCTGGATAGCCGCCTGCTCCAGCTGCTCGCACAGCTGCTTGGCCTGGGCTTCGTCGGTGATGCCTTCCAGCTGGGCCTCGGCCAGCGTTTTGACGGCGGCCACCGCCTGCTCGGACAGTTTGCGCGCGGCCAGGGCCTCCAGCAGCGCCTTCAGATACTTGTTCATCGTGGTTTTCGCCTCGGAAAGGAGAGTTCGCGCCAGCTCCGGGTGGAGCAGCAATGGGATGTCCGCGCCGGAATCGCACGACAGCGTGACGGGGTCCAGGCGCTTGATCACCGGACGCACGGTGAGGCCTGCACCCAACAGGACGGGGCCGTGGAGCCGGCCCTGTTCGTTGTCCTGCCAGTTTTCGGAGAATTCAGCGGAGAGATAACGGAAGCCGCGGGCCTTGACCGCGTCGCGGCCAAAGTCGGTCCACTCCACCAGCGCGCGCAGCCGGCCGCCCTCCACCGCCAGCTTGCAGATCTTGGCGGCGGCGCCGTCACCGGGCTGGTGGTTCACGTCCAGGAAGATGTCCGTGCCCACCACGCCAGCGTCAAAGTTGCGGACCATGGCCAGCAGCATGTCGCGGGAGATCTCGAAGCGCCCATAGCGCGGATCGGAAAACGAGCCCTCCCGGGTGAGCGTCACCCAGCTGGTGGGTTTGGCGTCCGGCACATCGGCCATGCCGGCCAGCAACCGGACCACTTGGCCCGGCTGGGGGTTTTCAGAGAGTTGGAAGTGTCGGGGTGCTTGCATCGCCTACCTGCCAGAAACGCGCGGATGCGCGGTTTCTAGCAGGGTAAGCATGGGGGGATGGTGGGATAAGGGGGGGAATTGGACGGAAATGGCTGGAGCACCAACGACATATCCGCCCTACTCTGGAGTCAATTTACGCTATCCGGCTTTTCTTCTAACACAGCAGGGGCAATCTCACCTGAGTTATGAACTGAATTAGAGACACTATATCGACGCCTACTCAATGCCATCCCCCACATTGCACCAATAGCTTTAGCCTGGCTCGGCTCGAAACTTTCATCTGCCGGATATGATTTGGGATGCTTTCGCTTTTCCACCCACTTAAAAATATAGTACACAGCAAACATAAGCGGGATTACAATACCAAAAGCCAACATTCTCTTCAGCGCCTCAGGTACTTCACCGGGGTTTACAAACAATGTATCCCACGAATAATCCCTCAACAGCCAAACAACCCCTACAATAAGCGATATAGGGCAAAGAATCAGCATCGCCAACAAGAAAATTATTCCAATCCACTCACCAATGGGAAGCACTCCATCATCGATATAAAAAGAAAAATCCTTATCCTGGCCAAAAATCCTTCCGCCAGCAGACAACTTCTTCTTGGGATAACCCTCTACAAAGAAGCCAATCTCCGCCCACTCACCTGCATTCACGCATTCGAAATCCAATTCAAATTTATTATTTTCCCTGGCAGAAACAGCAAGCCCAATTTCGCACCCATCCTTAAAAAAAACAGGTTCTCCCAACACTCCAACCTCGTCAGGAATCTTAATAAACAAAGGAGACTCCTTACTTATATCCTGCCTTACAACACAATCCTTCCCTCTATTCCAAATTCTGACGCATATAAAATAAACATCACTAAGCTTCCTACCCGTTCTGTCTAAAACGTCAAATGGGCAAGCAGTGGCCGCCTCAATAATTATTCCGCGATTCATTACCTCAGCAACTAATTCTTTCTTCCTCTCCGTTTGCTTGGCTACAATCAAACTTGCCAAATAGCCAAGAAGTGCTCCCACAAACAAAAAAATGATATCCCTTGTAAGTAAGCTCAGAATCCATTTCATACGCTCTCCACCAACTTATATAATTAAAAACTATTAAACAAGTCTTTCTGCTATCGGCTTCGTGCTTAGCCTTATCAAATGTCAAGAAGCATCTATTACGCGACTACCAAAGCATTCGCCCACATGCCCTCTTAAAGTTCTCCAAAAACAAATCCAGTTTCCTACTATGGCCATCAGCAAATTCAGCCGACAATATCTGCGCCCTCCACCCATCAGCCTCCAACGCCTTAATTAAGCCATTATGAACAGTACCATTCCATCCAACACGCCCAAGAGGCATCCCCGCAAAGATTTGGCCATTTGATTTTTGATAGGCGCTTTCCAACTCAAGCAATTCATTCTCTTCAAAATAAGCTAGAGAACCCAGCATTTCAAACCTGCCAAACAATACCTCAAAATTCAAATCAACCCCAACAAGTCCATTTTTCCAGGAGGAAAATAAATCATACAAATGATCGCTCAATGGCGTTCTTCGCTTCTCAAGCCCTTCCAACTCACGCCACAAGCCAGTGTTATTGTTCCAAGCCTCTAGAAATAACGACCTAACAACGAGCTGCGCATCCCTGCCATCAAAAACAACCTTCTCACGAAAAAGCTTGTGAAGCTCACCCCACTTTTCAGCCCGAACCAATCCCAGCCCATAACCATAAAAAAACAGCACCGCCGGATAAAGCCTTAAGTTCAACCAAACTGTATTCCCACCGTTATTCTTTGACCCTGTAGAAACCAAATTTTTCAATATTTCCAGCGCCCACAATCGATGCTCATCACGCCCCCACCTCCCGAGCATCAAACCAATCTTCACAACTCCTTCTGCAGAAGACTCGTAAAATGAAACTCGCCTATTAAACTCTTCTTTACTCCATGCCTGCATAGCTGAAAGATCACTTGAATTAATATTATTCGACAGGTGCCCCAGCTCACCGGATACAATATCGTCAAGTTGAATAAAACTATCTTGCTTTGGAAGAGCTCTCTTAACCATATCAATCAGCAGATTGATCTTTATTGGATTTTCTTGCCTGGAAAGATTGAGAATCTCCACTTTCTTTGCAATGCTGCCAAAAAACTCATCTGCCCCATCAATTTGAATCTCTATTGCTCTTCTATGGTTTATTAGCTCTTTAGCACCATCACCGACTCTTCCCCTAGACGCCCAAAAAACTGGGTAGCGTCTAGCTGGCACTCTGAGGATCGCCGCACGTAAAGCATGATCCCATTCACCAGACCAGCCACAGACAATCAAACCATGTTCGTCAAAAATCCTATTAAGGAGCACACCATACTCTTCAGGGTAAGCACTCAATTCTTCATCTGTATTTAGAATGCGTGCATCTTTATAGTCCCCATGAATCTTGAGCAGATAACAACGAGAGTGCGTTAGAGGCTCCGCTCCTGCAAGCGCATCCACTGAAGAAATAACCGTTGGTTCAACCCCCTTCTCACGCAGTGCATTCTCCATTAACCGGTCAAAATTGGTTGTGATGATGACTCGAACATGCCCAGACTTCACCAAATCGGCAATGGCAAGGTGTGCCGCAGTGGGCACTTTCAGGCCATCCTGTGCTTCTTGCTCTGTGGGCTCAATGTAAGAATGCAGAATCGAACGGCGTTCCTCAGGTGAAATAGCTATATCAGCCAGGAGGTCTGAATAATTCGGTTCTTTTCCTGTTTTTTCTCGATACCACTGCGCCCAATCGTCTTGCTCTTCTTCCCCTTGTGCCAAACCGATTCGCCTAACTAGATCAAGTGTGATTTCCCACCCAGTAGGGATGCTGGCAGTTCGGGAAATTCCTGAACCGATCATGACTGCATACACACCTTTGTTCTCATACAAAGAAAACGCCAGCTGGGTACGAGGATCGCTTCCAATTAGTGACATATTTAGCCTCAACTCTCATGCAATAGTCATTCGACAGGAAAATCATGCCACAAAATCTGTCATCACCCTGGAGAAAATACGACTTCGACATAACTAAGTGTGTTCGGATGCGCCGGCCACGGGCAGGCCTCGCGGCTGGGATACACGCCTGGGCCTAGCCCGTAGCGGTCGGCGGTGGCATGGATGTCGCACACATCGCGGACGCGATGGTTAGGCGACAGCCGAAACCTCACCCCCACCACCCCATCGGTCTGAAACGCCGCGCCCATATAGGCCTCGCCGTGGGCGCGGTTGATCTCGGTGCGGAACACCCGCTCCGCCTGGTACACCACCCCCTTGCTGTTCACCGGATCCGCCTCGCCCGTCATCAGGCTGCGCACCCGCCGGCCCAGATTGCCACCGCGGGCGCCGTTGTAGGCGCTGGCGATGTCGGCCGGCACCCCCTCGCCGCGGCCCATGCTGTGCAGCATGGCCTGGTGGGCGCTCTCGCCATTGATTACGGCGAACTGGACATGGTCGGTCAGCACCTGGGCGGCGTTGCGGTTCAGTCGCCACAGGCGATCAGACAGCTGCAGGCCATCGGCAGCGGTGAAGGAACGGACGAATGCGACGGCGGAATGGTTGACTGCGAACAGGGTGGATTCCGGCAGCGCGCCGGCGAACACGCAGGCACCCAAGCGGGCGGACTGCTCAATCTGGCGGTACAGCTGGCCGTCCCGCCGCTCTTGCAGTCGGCGCAGCTCCTCGCGGACATGGGACAGCACGTTCTGCAGCCGCTCCAGCCCCACCCTGTCGTCCTGGCCGGCCGCGCGCTGGATATGTTCCGCGATGGCCTTGGCCGCTTCGCCGTAGGTGTCCAGCAGGTCTTGCGCGGACTGGTCGCCCAGCTGGTTGCGCTGTTCCACCGCGGCCAGGGTGGCGGCGCGGATCAGCGCGGCGCGATCGCGGTTAGCGGCCATGGCCAATGTCCGTCGCGCTTTCGCCCTTGCGGCCGTTGCCCGGCGTGACTTTGACGGTGGGCGCGGCGGCGGCCGGCTCGGGGTATGGGTCATAATGCTTGGCGTCGCTGTCGCGGCGGGCCTCCACCGTTGCCGGGTTGTAGCCCACCTCCTCCCACACCATGGAGTGCGGCAGGCCCAGGGCTTGCAGCTTGAGAGCGCGGTCTACCGTTTGGGTGGCGGTTTCGGTGCGGCGCTCGGCGAAGGTGACTTTGAATTCTTCCGCATCCGGGTTGATGCCCTTGAGCAGCAGCTGCAGGCGGAAGCCGAACTCGTACACCCAGGCCAGGGTGTCTTGCAGCTGGTCCACCTCGTCGTAATAGTCCCGTTTGAGGTCTTCCAGGATGTCCCGCGCCATGCCGTCGGTGTAGCCCATCAGCCCCTTGGGCAGCGGGGTGCCGGCGAAGAAACTATCCAGCAGGTAGAGCACGTCCTGGATCTCGCCCAAGGCGGCGTCGCCTTGCACCGCCGTCACCGCGCCTTTCTTGTTCAGGTAGAAATCGGTCTGAATCAGCTCGGCATTGGCTTCCACGCGGTCCTGGTAGGCCTGCAGCTCTACCTCTGTGGCGCCCTCCAGCACGTGGGACAGCCGCAGCGGCGCGCGGTGTTTGCGGCGGATCACCAGGTCGGTGTCGGTCATGCGCAGCTTGCGCCAGATCTCGCGGCTGGCGTCCAGGAACGGCCGGCCCAACGCGCCCATGTCGTCGAAGTTTTCCGGGTCCAGCCGCGCCAGGGTGAGCTGCCACAGCGGAAAGCTGGCCAGCTCCAGGCCGTTGCTCAAGTCCATCTGGGTGTAGGCGGCGCGCGGGTCGAGAAACTGGCCGTTGACGCCGACATTGGGCCGCATGGTTTCGGTGGGCATGCGCACGGCGGAGACGACATTGCCGGCGACGTCCAACACCCACTGCATCGGCAAGTTGCCTTCCTTCAACAGGCCGCGAGCGTCGCTTTTCAGCTTCTCCGCCCGATCCAGCTGCAGCCGGCGGACGAATCGGTCCCACTCGGCGCGCAGCGGGCTGGCCGGGTCGGTTTGCAACAGCACCAGGCCGCCGCGGGTAACGTCCCGAGCCACGCGGGCATGGATGCGTTTCACCCGGCCGTCCGCCTGGTCCATCTGGCGGATGTCCAGGATGGTGGCGCGCAGGTCGTAGTCCACATGGAATTGCCGGTACATGGCGCGGATCTGGTTCTCCGGCGTGGAGCGGCGGCCGGTTTCGCTGGTGGGGCCGATGGTTTCGCCGGGGAGCGCGGGCGCCGCCGCGGACTTTTTCAGGCCCAGCCGGGCCAACAGGGTTTCAAGCATCGCCATGGGGTGCGTCCTCGATCGGGGTTACGGACATCACATTGCGCCAGCCGTGAATCATGCCGGCGTCCAGCAGGTCGCGGATCAGTTGGTCGTCGCCAAACGCCTCGCGCCAGGCGTCGCGCATTTGGGCGGCGCGCTGGCGCTGCGCCGGGGTGAGCGGCGGAGGCGGCGGCAGGGTTTCGTCCAGATGGGCGCGCTTGTATTTGCCGTAGCTCATCGCATGCCCAGCAGTTGGTCGGTGGTCATGCCGCGGCTAGCGATCACCGTGGGGGTGTAGCTGGCCACGCCGCGGGTGAGCAGCGCCCAGACGCCGGCGCTGGCGGCGTCGAACAGGTCGTCGCCGATTTTCGGGTTGGCCATTTTGTAGCTGTTGTAGCTGGCGCCCTGCACCGCCTTGGACTTGATATTGCCCAGCTGACGGATGAACTTGCCCCAGTCGCTGGCGTCGGCCTGCACCTGGTCCAGCGCGGACGGGCCCCAGTTGGTGTTGGCGTGGTTCTTGGCGCGCAGCGCGTCGGTGCCGTCGTCCACATAGGGAATGGCGGCCTGGCCGTTGTGGAAGGCGGCGCGCAGCGCGCTGGCCATGCTGTGCTTGGTCATGCCCTCGAATCGGATCGGTGCGAACGGCCAGTGCTGCCAGGTGCTGGCGGTGGATTGGCCATCGCCTATGCTGCGGCGGTCTACCTCGGTCAGACCCTGGGCGAACAGCTTGTCGTTGAGGCTGGTGAGCATGCCCAAGCCGTAGGCGTCGCCCATTGCATAGTCCGGCCTGAAATATTCCCACAGGCCCAGCAGATCGCGCTCCACCACGGCGTCGTCGGTGCCGGCCGGCCAGGTTTTCACATAGGGGAAGGTAATGAAGTTGCCCACCTGCTCGCACACCACAAGCGCGGAGCAAGAGGCGTGCGCGCTCTCGCCGTGGCCGGAATGGTCATAGCCGAAGGACAGCAGGCCGCGCTTGCGGTAGCGCTGGCCTGGCAGCGGTCCGGCGGCCTGCAGGCCGGCTTGCAGCCCCACCGCCATGGCGCGGCGGATGTATTTCTCCCAAATCCAGTTTTGCGCGGCGGCGTTGATGCAGAGGAACTGGCGGATGTATTCCGCCTCCGGCAACTGGGACTGCATCTCCAGCACGAACGCCTCGTTCAGGATGCCCAGCTCGATGCCCATGTACACGTCCACCGGCGGCAGGATGTGGTAGCCGCCGGTTTCGATCAGGTGGCTGAGCACGTCCGCGCCCTTGTGAACGCCGGTAATGCGGATTTGCGGCTTGAAGCTGACGCCCTGGTCAACGCCCAGCCGGCGCGCGGAGCCCAGCATGGGCAGGAAACGGGAAAACAGCCGGTCGGCCGGCATGTCGTCTGTCTCTTCCAGGCTGGCGAAGCTGATGCCGTCACCGTCGATCTGGCTCATGATGCCGTAGCAGCTGGCCTTGCTGCCGTTGGCGAACTGGTATTTCAAGTCTGCAATCTGGCGCCGGCCGCTCTTGTAGGCCACCCAGCCGGTCAGGATCTCGGAACGGCGGATGGCGTCGAGGTGGTAGGTGATGTTGGTCTGGCTCTGCTGCAGCCGCGGCGCGACGATGCCCTCTTCCTGAAACGGCGTAGTGGCGAGGAATTCCAGCGCGTACATCTCTTTGACGGCCGTCTTGCCCGTCCGCCGGCAGCTGAAGTCCACCGTATTGGGGTTGGCGTCCATCTCCAGCATTTTCAGCACCTGCATGGGGTCCAGGTCCACGTTGTGAACGTGCTTGGCCCATAGCGCATGGGGCCGAATGCCGGTGGCCGGGTCCGGCCGGGCGTAGCGCATCACCTCGGTTTCTGCGCGGTGCTGGATCTTGATGCGCTGGGCGGCGCCGATGCGCTCGCCGCTCACTGCTCGCCCCCGTTCTGCTGCTGGTATTCGATCAGCACCGGGTCGCGCTGCTTGCGGGCGTTGGCGCGGTCGGCCAAGGCTTTGAGGGCGGCCATGGACTCGGCCTGCTTGGCGGCGTAGTCCTCCAAGGACAGCGTGCGCGGGCCGTCGCCGGCCGGCGCCAGGCGGCCCATCTGCTGTTCTTCTTGCTCGATCGCCTTCGGCGTCATGCCCATGTCGGACAGCGCCAGGTTGTTGCGGGACAGAAATTCCTGCAGCGGCTTGAGCAGCGGGTGCGCCTTCGTCTCCATGATGATGCGCTTCTCGCCGGTCTCGAAATCAGCGTACTCGCCGATCACGATGTCGCCCTCGCGCGTCACCGCCCAAGCCGGATGCTCGAGCTTCACGCCGTCGGCGATGATGGTCTGCAGGATCTGCTGGATGATGGCGGTGATGCTGGCCTGGATGGACGAATAGATGGGCGTCAGGTGCTTGGGGTTGCGCTGTTCGAAGGCGGCATGGTGGACCATGAAGAGCTGGGTCTGCTTGATGCAGGCCGGCTGTTTGGCGCAGTAGCCGGGGTCTACGTCGCAGCTGCTGCAGGCGGGATATTTGCCTGGCCGGGCCGGGAAGTACTGTGCCGTCTCCGCCGTCATGCCATGCTTCAGGGCGTTGAAGCGGGTGCGCAGCGCCTCCTCCGGCGTAGGGTGGCCTTCCAGGTTCTTGGCGCTGGCGGCTTTGCCAGCCGCCGTGCGCGGCCCGGTGGCGCTCGCCCAGGCCTTCACCAGCGATTTGTGGAACGGCGCCTGCGCCGCCTCCTCGCCGCAGCGGGTACAGTCCGCGAAATAGGCGAAGGGGTGGTGTTCGAGCTCGGGGGCATCCTCAACCCGCCCCGGCGCGGCGTCAAACGTGTTCGCGCACGCCGTGCAGCGGAAGGTAAGTGATTCGAGCTGTTTGGAAAGGTCGCGCTTGGCCATGCTGGTATTTCACAGCATGGCCGGGGGTGGGATAAGGGGGGGATTTGGTTTAAGAAGAAGGGATAACGACAGAACATCCTGTTCATGGTTTGGTCTTTACCAAACTCATCAGCGCAGACAAGAGTTCCTTTTCATTTTGCTGAGACTGACGAAGCCGCTCAATATCTTGAGTGGTTTCACCTTTTTTCAAAATACCATTTCGCTCTGTAAGAGATAGTGAGATTAATATCTTTGCAGTCGAGGTTTTATCCTTCAACTCTACCGCCTTATTGAGCGCAATAAATTTTGCCTCAAGATTCGTCAATTCATTCTGATAATATTTAATATCTTGCAGACCAGCACTGTAAAGCTTCAAAAAGAAAAATGAAAAAATCTCAATAAAAACACTCAACATAACACGAGGAGCATAGTGGGCAAGTACCTCTGCCATTGTTGAAGATCCACCATTATCCCAAAGAACCACATACACCAAAAGCCCAACTGCAACAGCACTTGTACCCACCCCAATCATTAGGTTTAAATTTCCTCTTCGACTTAACGACGAAATCTCATCTTTTATCCTCACCTGAATGGAGTAAAAACTTTCCTCAACGCTCCAATTAAAAACATCGTCTGAATCGGCAGGTGGAGTTGGCGCATCAATCCGCTCAATCAATGCATCATCGACAAAATCTTTGTTTTCTTTTTTGTGAAACGGATTCACTCCCATAAGATATTGATACACAAATAACAACACAAATAAAAAACCAGAAGCAATCCCCAGAAATGCAATCCAATCACTTTTAAACTTAATCGAAGTCAAACTCAGATAAGCAAGTGACAACGCCGAAACCGATAAAAAAACAAAGAGATAAGCAACTGCACTCCGCCTTCTTTTCTCATACTCAGCAGCAGCAACCTCTGCCTTCCTGTACTCCATCTCCTTACGTATTCCTTTTATAGACTCATCATGAATATCACCCAGCGCCACGGATCTCTTCAATGATTCTGGCATTCCATCTTGCCCCATACTCCCCTCCTATAATAATTAACACTTGCCGAAATTAAATATTTTCACTTTGCACATAAAACCCATCAGATGTGAATTTCAATAATTTCCTTCACTCGCTTCGTCTCTAAAACAACATCTAACGCCTCAGACAGCCTAATGCGAACGGCATTGAATGATAACCCTTGACCTGCTAGCTGTCGAATATAAGTATCGCGCTGATAATGTTCATAACTACGATAACGACGCAGCGTCAGCTCCAACCCTCCCTTGGGATGCCGCCACTGTTCCTCAGCATCTAAAATGCGCCACATAGCCAGAAAGGCATCCATTCCGATCTCCGCCGCCACCTTCTGCCAACAGTGGTGCATGCCCATCGCGCGCAGCTCATCCAGCCGCGGATCCCGCGCGCGATTTTTTTTGGCTCCATCGTGAAGTTCGGGCGGATTGCAGACATCCAGGTACCCGCCCCCCCTGGCCGGACCGGCCGTGAGCCCTTGCCTACCCCCCACCCCATAAACAGTCCTACTCGCAACAGAGTCAGACTGTGCAATTCCTGTGGTTTGACTTCGCTTTTCCATATCGCCGCACCCTCCAGACACCCCGTGTTGCCGTCCAGCCACTTCGCTTTTTGTTAGAAGGCGAAGTGGCAGCCCCTGGACAGCAACAACGCTTTGATTTCGATTTAGCCCGTTTTGAAGCCTACTTTGAGAATCTGCTGCAACCCTCTCGGCACGGCACTCTCACCTCACAGCCAGTTACCGCCACGGTGACTTGTAAGAAACAAAGCCACCTCAACGCGCGCCCGTTGGTTTGCGCGTCATCTCCCCCAGCAGCTGGCTAACCGGAGTGGAGACCTTGCTCAACGGATTCGCTTTGTCCACGCTGCCCGTCAGCTTACGGATTGCCAGGTGGGTGTAGATGCTGGTGGACTTCGGGTCCGCGTGCCCCATCAGCTGCTGACGCTCCAGGACGTCCACCGCCTCCTCCGCTAACTCGGTGCCGTAGAGGTGGCGCAGGGCATGAGGGTGCAGCTGCGCCGCGGGAATCCCCGCCGCCATGCCATGGCGCCGCAACATGGCAAATGCCCCCCGCGTGGAAAAGCGGCGGCGCTCGCCGTAGTACTCATGCGCCGGGCAGCGTCGGTTCCGGGTAGTCACGAACAGCACCTGGTCGCCATCCTCGGTGCCGCGATCGATCTCGGCCAGGCCAGGGTGCTCCAGGTACACGCGCAGCAGCAGATCCGCCTCCCGCGGGACTGGAATCAGGCGTTCCTTGTCGCCCTTCTCGATCGGCCGGATCGCCATCCGGGTTTCACCGTCGATGGTCTGCGTGGTCAGGTGCCCCTCATTCAGCCGAACCAGGCCGCTGATACGGACGCCGCAGCCGATCAGCACCGCCAGCATGGCCGCATCGCGCACGCCCTCAAAACGGTTGAAATCCGGGGCCCACATCAACCGTTCCGCGTTGCTCAACTCCATGGCGGTGGGCAACTTGCGCGGCTTGCGCGGATACGGGATCGAGGCGGCCGGGTCTCGCGGGATCGCCTTGCGCACAGACCAGAGATATCGATACAGCTCGCGGATGCAGGCAACGTATGGCGTGCGGCTCACCGGCGCCAGGTGCAGCGCCTTGTGCAGGTATGGACCCGTGAAGGCCAGCAGCTGGTCCCCGTCTATGATCAGCGGATCTCGCCCATCCAGCCAGTCCTCAAACCTCTGCAGGATGTCGCGGTATGCCCGAATGGACCGATCCGCAAGTCCCTTGTTATCAGCTTTGAAGAGGAGAAACTCTTCCATCAGTCGATTCATCACGGCTCCAAAAAAGGGACCCACTAGCAAAATAACCTGTGGAATTGTGGATTGCCGCCGAAACCCGGCTAAAACCCTGCCCAATCAACATTTTACCATTCCACAAAATCCACCAAAACAGGGTTTTCTGGGTTTTGAAACTGTGGGTCAAAAAATAGGCAGCACTCCGAAACCGTGGATTGCCCTCACCTCCTTTTTTCTCCGCTTTCTTTCTCTTTCTCTTTGATTTTTTAAAAGAAAAAAGAAAGAAAACCAAGGGGCGACTGAAATCGCGCTGTGGAGAAATCGGCAATTCCGTGGAATAGAAAATGAAACCGTGGATTAAAAAACGAAACCGTGGGCATGCTTTTCAGCAAAATCAATGACTTGCAACGGACCAGCGTTCAAATCCACGGGATTTTCTTGATTGCATGCCATGGGTTTTGCTTGAGCAAGCCAGCCGGCCTGTCCGTCGCCTTCTGGAGCTGGCAGACGGTTAGGCAGACGGTAATTGATGCAGTAGCAAAGGGGCAGAAACGGCAGAAAGGGATTGTGAAAAGCGAAGTCATAGAGCCGGGAAATCATTTCCGCATCGGGAAATACGATGCAGCTGTGACAATGGTTACAGAGGGCCATAAAATGTGACATGCGGAAATGAATACTTGATAATTCATTGATATCATTGATTTGTCGCGTAGACTTGAAAACCGTCGTGGGTGCGAGCCCACCGTGAGTTCGAATCTCACCGCTTCCGCCAAATTCTAAGCCGTCCATACCCGTGCAAATCAGCGTATAACGCTTATCTGGCAAGGGCTTGGGCGGCTTTTCATTTTCTCGCCTTGCGCTGCTTTGCGCCGCTTTACGTGGTTCCTAGCGCCCCAAATGCGCCCCAAGTTTTCAACCCGCCCATGGCGGGTTTTTTCATGCCTGGAGAAAACGTGAAAACCATCGCCACATTCTCGCAAAAAGGCGGCTCGGGTAAGTCTACCCTGGCCGTTCACCTGGGCGTCGCCGCGGAAGAGGACAGCTGCAAAGTCATCATCTTGGACCGCGACGATGCACAGGCCTCAAGTTCGCGCTGGGCCGCGTGCCGCGCAGCTGCAGCTCCCATCGTCCTCAAGACACCTCCGTCGAAGCTCCAGGGCGCACTCGATGCCGCCAGGACCAAGGCCTTCGGCCTGGCCATCATCGACGGGCCTCCGCACTCCTCGCCGGATGCCGCTGCAATCGCGCGGATCGCCGACATCATCCTGATTCCCGTCCGGCCGACGGCATTCGACCTGGCCGCGGTCGGCAATGCAGTGAAGATTGTCACCGCCGCGGGCAAGCAGCCGCTGTTCGTGCTGTCCGCCTGCCCTTCTCGCGTGCCGGAGGTAGCCGACGCACGCCAGGCACTGGCCGACTTTGGTGACGTGGCGCCGGTGGAGATCGGCGAACGCATTGCATTTTCACGCGCCATCGCCACCGGCCGATCGGTGACGGAGTTCGACTCTCGCGGCAAGGCTGCGGCCGAGATTCGTGCGTTGTGGCAGTGGATCAAGGAGAGGGCGAAATGAGTAAGACCAGCCTGAAGGATTTCTTGGGCGCCGGCGAGGCGGAGCTGCCCGCCAAGGAAGGGAAGCCGCTGCCGGAATACGTGTCGATCAAGGTGAAGGTCCACCCCGACGACCATCGCCGGCTCTCGGACCTAGCCAAGGCGGAACGGCCGTCCAGCCTGCAAGACCTTGGCGTGGAAGGCTTCAATCGCGTGCTTGCAGAGCGCGGTCTGCCGCCGCTGCGCCCCTACAAAGATGGGTAAATGCCCATTTGGGCAGTTGCCCACTTGCTCACCTGCTCATTTACCCATTTGCGCACATGCGCAATTGCCCACGGAATTGGAGAGTTAAATGATCGACATCGACGCCATCATCGATGGCATGGGCTGGTCGCTGGATGCCAGCGAGCGTGCAGATATGCGCCGGCTGTATCAGGCCATGCTCGCTGCCGCGCCGTCGCCCAATTGACACACAATCCGCGCATCATCCGCTGTAAATTTGCGTAATTAACGCACCCTTGCCATGCTGATTGCAAATCTAGGAGCAATCCGCCATGCGCCTCTACCTATCCCCCGACCGCTACTACGCTATCGCCATCCAGCTGGATCTGTTCGACAGGCCGGTGATCGTGCGCGCCTGGGGCGGCCGCGGGAGCAGGCGCGGAGGCATGGCAACGGAACCATTCAGCACGGCGCGACTCAAGGACATTGACCGTCGCCGGCGACGGCATGGCTACCAACTACACAGGCCCAACTGATGAAACTCTCCGCCCTGCTCCTCGTCGGCGCTCTTGCAGCGCCGTTTTCTATTGCTGCGCCGCTGCCGGCCGGCGCCGACTATGAGGTCGGGTTCTCGCCCAATGCCGGCGGCCTAGTACTGGTCTTGCAGGGCATCGACGGCGCGAAGTCGTCGATTCTGGTCGCGGCCTACTCATTCACCAGCAAGCCCATTGCCGAGTCGCTGCTGAATGCCCACAAGCGCGGCGTGAAGGTGCAAGTCGTCGCCGACGAAAAGAGCAACCGCAAGGGTTATAGCGCCGCACAGTTCCTGGCCAATCAAGGCGTGCCGGTCCGGCTCAATGGCAACTATGCCATCTTCCACCACAAATTCATGGTGATCGACGGCCAGAACGTCGAGACCGGCTCGTTCAACTACAGCGCGGCGGCTGCCAATCGAAATGCCGAGAATGTGCTCCTGCTGCGCAACGTGAAGCCGCTGGCGAACAAGTACGCGGCTGAGTGGACAAGACTGTGGGACGAGGCCACCCCCTTGCCGAAGGCATACTGAAATCCGTTTTGATATTCCCTCACCTGTGGTGTAATTTGAATTTGTACGAATTCATAATTTCACCACAATGGCCTCCATCCCCCACTTGATCCCGCAACCCGGCGGCCAGCCGGTGTCGCTCGTTCTGGCCCCGGTTCGTGCCGGGTTTCCGTCACCAGCTGACGACTACCTCGACGACAGCATCAACCTGCATGAGTACCTGGTGGAGGATCCGCCGGCGACGTTCATCGTCCGTGTGCGCGGTGACTCCATGATCGGCGCCGGCATCGACAACGGCGACCTGCTAGTGGTGGACAAAGGGCTGACCGCAAACCATGGGGACATAGTGATCGCCGTGCTAGACGGCGAGTTCACCGTCAAGCGTCTGCACCGCATACGCGGTCACTGCGCGCTGATCGCCGAGAACCCGGCCTACCCTCCTATCCGGCTGGCCGATGGTCAAGAACTGGAGGTCTGGGGCGTGGTGCGCGGCTGCGTGAAACGGTTCCGCTGATGTTCGCCCTGGTCGACGGCAACAGCTTCTATGCGTCCTGCGAGCGGGTATTCCGGCCCGATCTCGCCGGCAGGCCCATCGTGGTGCTGAGTAATAACGACGGATGCGTCGTCGCCGCCAGCGCCGAGGCCAAGGCCTTGGGCCTGAAAATGTTCGGCCCCTTCTTCGAAATCGCCGGGCTCTGCCGGCGGCACAAGGTGGCGGTGTTCTCAAGCAATTACGCGCTTTACGGCGACATGAGCCACCGCATGATGCGCGTACTGTCCGAGTTCGCGGTGGACCAAGAGGTCTATTCCATCGATGAATCCTTCCTGGAGATGGAGGGCATGCCCGATCTGGACAGCCACGGCCACCGCATCCGGCAAGCCGTTCTACAACGGGTAGGAATCCCAACATGTGTCGGGTTTGGCACATCGAAGACTCTTGCCAAGCTGGCCAACCGCGTAGCGAAGAAGCGCAGCGAATGGGGTGGCGTGTTCGCATGGGACTGGCTGACCGCGGCCGAGGCCGACGCTCTGATGGGGCGAATTCCCGTCGGGGATGTGTGGGGCATCGGCGGCCGACTAACCGAAAAGCTGGGCGCGATGGGCATCACCACCGCGCTGCAGCTCAAACGCATCGACCCGCGCCGGATCAAGCGTGCTTTTTCGGTCGTGGTGGAGCGCACAGTGCAGGAGCTGAACGGGGTATCCTGCCTGGCCCTGGAAGACGTGGCGCCGGCGAAACAGCAAATCATCGCGAGCAGATCATTCAGCGAAAAAGTCACCGACCTGGCCACCCTCGCCGCATCCGTCGCCCACCACGCCGCGCGCGGCGCCGAGAAGCTGCGCCAGCAGCGCAGCGCGGCCAAGTTGGTAGCGGTCCAAATTATGACCAGCCCGTTTTCCGATGAACCGCAATACCGACCCTATATCGTGGTGCCGCTTGTTCAGCCCAGCAACGACACGCTGCTGATCACCCGCGCGGCGTTGGCAGGCTTACGCCACGTTTACCGGCCAGGCTTCCGCTATCACAAGGCAGGCATCATGCTGCTTGAGATCGGCGACCAGGCCATACAGCAATCGGACCTGTTCGCTGCGCCGCCTGATCCGCGCCGCGCGCGGCTGATGGCTGCGATGGACAAGATCAATCGGAACTGGGGACGTGGCACGCTGCGTACCGCCGCCGAGCAACTGACCGAGGGATGGCACATGCGGCAGGATCTGCGCTCGCCGTGCTACTCGACGCGGATTGACCAGCTATTGAGCGTCGGCTGATTTTGCCAGCGCCGGAGCCGCTTGCATCAGCTCGGCCGTGAACGGTGCCAGCATCGCCCTGGCCAGCTCCGGCTCGCGGCACGCCAGCCAGTCGCCGTAACGCTCGCGCGGCAGGATCACCAGCGAGCGTTTTTCATCGCCCAGCTTGTGCATGCGCTTCATCAGCGGGTGCTCGTCGGCGTTGATTGTGATCTGCGTGAACGCATGCGAGACGCCCCCCTCCGGCTCTTGCCACTCCCGCCACATGCCGGCGACGGCGAAGGGCTCGCCATCGGCCCGGCCGATCCTTGTTCGCACTGCTTTGCCAGTCTCGTAGCAGGGCTCGAAAAATGCCTGCATCGGTACCAGGCACAACTGACATTTGCGCCACGTGGCCTTGTACGTGGGTTTCTCACCAATCGTCTCAGCGCGTGCGTTCATGGTCGTAATGCGCACGCCAGGCGGCTGATGGCGCTTTGGCACGAAACCATAGGTCGCCAGCCTCAGGCCGTCGCGAGTGATGATCGGCGCAGCGTAGTCCTGCCAGCAATCAGGCTTCCAAAGGCCGTCTTCGACCTCATAACCAAAGTGCAGGCGAATCTGCTGCGCCGAGGGTGGTGTGAAGTTGACGCACATGCATACAGCATAGCAAAATCGCCAAACTATATTTAAAGATTGAAGAAATGCTGAAAAGGCTTGCGGTGGTAGTTTGGTGGATAGGACTTTTCACACTTGCGATTGCTGCTTTTGCACAGCTTGGTATCGCATATGATGCATATGAGTGCAGACGCACGCACTCTGCACAGCTGGAAGCTGCCAAACATGAATACGAAAAATTAAAACGGCTCCCCACCCTGCCTCACAAGAGTCCATCTTCGTCCAATCCGCTCATGAATGACCCTGCACTAGACAAGAGTCTACAAGAATTCTCAGCAATGGTTGCCATGCAAAAGGAAGAGCAGGGGCTGAATGCCTGTATTCACGACCACCTTGGATTTTCATTAGGGGCAGTGATATTTGCCATTATTGTGGCAGCCTGTTTCTGGAGCATAAGTTTTGTGTTGGGCGGATTTTTCCTCCGCCCACCTAGAACTCCGCAATAGAATGCTTGTTACGGTTGCCGATCGGACTGAATCAACGCCTGACAGGCAGCGAGCTGCCTGGCGACGTCATCGGCTTCGCCGGCGAGCCGTAGAGCATCTTCTCCATGCGCGGCAAGAAAGTCGCCTCCCGCGGCACCATCACGCTGGCCGGCGCCGGCGGCAACTGCGGGCAGATCGCCGCGCTCGGCGGCAGGTTGCTGCTGGCGCAGCCGGAGAGCAGCAGCATGGCGAGCCAGAGCGGCTTGCAGTTCGAGTTGTCCATTTTCCAATTCCTTTTCGTAGGCGAGCGCCGTGGCCGCATCATCTGCTGCCGCCTGGTGCTCGCGCGCCCGGGCTGCCTGAGTGGCAGCTACCTGCTGCTGGGCCTGGCTGGCGCGCGCCACTGCGACGTCACGCTGGGCGATCACGGCCCGCATCTCCCAGCCCAGAAATGCCAAGGCCGCCAGAGCGGCGGCCAGTCCAATTTCCCTCCACGGCATCATCATCATCCACCTCCTTTTGCCTTAGCCAGTACAACAATGCCGGCCCAGATCGCTCCCAGCAGACCGATCACAATGCCACCGGCCAGTGCCCGCAGCACGGCATCCGCCACCCCATCCACCCGCTTGGCCAGCTTCACCGCCTCACTCACTCCAGATTCATCGAGTGCTTGGCGAGCGCCAGCCTTCGCTGCAGCCTCCAGCAGTGCCCGGAACTCTTCTCGCGGCAGCACGACTTCATCACCCATTTCATTCTCCAAAATAGGCCCGATACTTCGGGCGCCGAACGACCATCACGTTGCGGACATGCGTATTGGTGATATCGGCGAAGGACTGCCCATAACCGGCCTGCTTGCGCCGGGACTGGCCGCTGGCCTTGTCCAGCCCGCCGAACCAACGCGCCGGATCGCAACCCGCCATATTGGCGCACAAGCGGCGTCGTTGCAGCACCGAGCCGAAGCCGGAATTGTAGGCCGCGTCCATCATCGCCAGCCTGTCCTCTCCCTCGGCCCAGCGGATCAACCGGTAGTTGTCCCGGTTCTTCAGCACCATCGCCGTCAGCTGGCAGTGCGGATCAAAGGCGTTCACCCAGCCCCAGCCCCGCAGCTCTGGATGGCGCGCCGCCATCTCCTGGATCGCGTCGAAGCGCACGCTGCCGTCCGCCCGATACGCCTTGGTGAACTGGCCGAGCCCGGCGCCGTACTCGCGGGAAGTCTTCAGGACCGCCCACTCGCGCCATCCGCTCTCCTGCTCCACCTGGGCCGCCAGCACGGAACGCGACGGCATGTCAGGCCAATGCTGTGTCGCGGCGGCATTCAACAGCGGCAGCAAGGCCAACGCGCCGGCGCTCAGCCCCGCAGCCACAGCACACCGCCGATCACCACGGCCGCCATGAACAGCCGGTCGGCCAGCACCACCAGCGCGGCGCCGGTAGGAGCATGCAGGGCGATGTCAGCAGCCTCAGACACGTCGACATGGAACAACGCCTTGCGCAGCAGCAGCGCCACGCCCACCAGCACCGGCAGGGCCAAGCCGAGTTGAAGCCAGGTGACGGCGACGACGCGGTCAATCCAGAGCAGCGCCAGCGCCGCCGGCAGGATGAGGGCGTAGATTCGATAGTCGTGTAGTTTTTTCAGCATGATTGCTCCCAAATGAATCAGGGCCGGTTTTGCCGGCCCTGGTGGATTGCTCTTGCGTTGTTGATCAGCACCGCGGTGTAAATCACCGCAAGGATGGCGTATGCCGGCCATGGCGGCCGCAGCCACCAGCACGCGGCCAGCAGCGCCAACTTGGTCAGCAGCAGCGCTGCCTGGACGCCGACCCGGCGCATGATGCGCGCCAGCCAGCCGTTGGCCTCGCGTCCGATCCCGGTGCGCAGCGCGTACCAGGTGCTGGCAATGTCCAGTAGTTGCTGGATGGCCACGATGAACATCAGCAGGCGCATCACAACGCACTCACCGTCGTGGCATTCGCGAGTTGTGCGCGCAGATCCGCGATTTCCGCGTCGCGCGCCTTCAGTTGCTGCTGCAGCGCCTCAACCTCGGCCAGCGCGTTGAGGTTGAGCGCGGCGGCGATGTCGCCCAGCGGCTCGCCGGCGGCGCCGGCCACCAGCGCCACTGGCTGGGCCATGCCGGTTTCCGCTCTGGACTCACCGGTCAATGCGTTTTTGGCCTCGGCGGCGTAGATCACATGCGCGCCGGCGATGCCGGCCGCCGTGCCGCGCACCAGGAATTCATACAAATAGGGTTCGCTCATATAGCCCTCAGAGGTCTGTCATGGTTGGAATTCGCCATTTCTGGCCGTTGCTGAAAACGTGCGTTGGCCCATTCGGACCGTCCGTGATGTATGCGATGCCGGATGGCGACGAGTTGGCGGCCGGCAGCGTCGCCCGGGTGAAATACCCGACATTGACAACCCCCGCCGTCACCATGTTGCCGTTTCGGGTATCGACGAACCACCGCCATGGCGCCGCGCTCCACCCGCCAACGCCAAAAATCCCGTCGTTTCGCAGCGCGAGCTTTGTGCCGTAGACGCCCGTACATTCAAACGAGATGGCTGCCACGCTCGAGTCACCCGTGCCGCCTGCATTTCGCACCCGCAGCGCGGCCGAACTATCACCGCCCACCATCACGCAGTTCACCGCTGCCGACAGCGGCCGGCCGTCTGCATCCGTCGCCGCAGGGGTGATGTTGCCGGAGTGCCAGACGCGATACTCATTACCAGACGCCTCCATCAGCATCAGGGTGTCGGCGCCATAGCCCTTATGCACTAACGCCACTCCGCTCTTGCCAGGGCGATGCAGGCCCAGGGACGGATAGTCGGTTCCTGTTGCCCCGGCAGAACTCAATGTCAGCGTGCCGCCGCTGTATGCGTTTGAATCGTATGTTGTAGGTGTGGTTTTCCGGATACTGGCGGTGTAGGGGCTATCAAGAGCAATCGCGACGACGCCGTAGCCGGTCAGCGTCGTCGCCTTGTCGGCTTTGCCGCCGAGGGCGCCGGAAATGGCCCGCCACGATGGCACCTGCCGCGTGCTGCCGTCCTCCGCGACGATCGTCGCCGTGTCCGAGTTCTGGTCGAACACGCTCCAGTAGCTGCGCGCGGCGACATACCACGCCTGCTGCATTTTCCCCAGCCCCGCGGCGAGACCTGCCCAATCATCCGCCATTTTCTGCCCCCTCCAAAGAATCAGCCCCGCCGGTTTGATCCTGGCGGGGCTTCGGGAAATTTGTTTTTACGGCCCGGATTCTGTCCAGCATCTGCCGCATCTCGTCGTTGAGCAGCTCCGGCGGCAGGCTGGCAACCCAGCGCCACAGCACGTCCCATTGGTCGCCCAGGGGCGGGTACTGCGATTTGCGTGCGGCGCGGTGATCGCCGTGGTGATGGATCTGCATCATGTCGTCACCTCGAACACCGCGGACTGCATCGGCCATGCCTCAATCTGGATGTGATGCCGCCCGGGCAGCGAGAACGACAGCTCGCACTCGCCGTCGTCGCAGCCATACGACGTGCCGTCCAGAACCAGCAAGCACGGCGCCGGCAGATCGCGCAGCACCATGCCGTCCAGCCGGGCCGGGTTCAGCGGCCGCACCTCGATCACCCCGTCGCTGCGGATATACTGCGTCAGCGGGTCAGCCTCGCCCTGCAACAGTAGTTTGCCGCTGGCGAACTCCACCTCGACGTTTTCGAGCGAGGCGACGCCCGTCTGCAGAATACGGCCGGTTTCCTCCTCATACTCAATGATGCTGATTTTCTCCATGTCCCCTATCTCCTGTACAACACCGCGCCGTAGCGGATCTGGCCATTTGCGCTGTAACCGCCGATGCTCTCAACTCCGACGGCAACAGTCTCGCCAGCCGATACATCCAGTACCAGGACCCCGCTACCATTGCTGATCCCCACTGCGCGGCCACGGGCTCGCAGCGTGATGCTGGGAAACGGCGCATCGCCGAACACTAGCAGGGTGCCTCTGTCTGAGCAGTAGAATGGGAAATTGAAATTCCAACCTGCTGCCTGCCAGCCGCTCAGTGTCACGGTCCTCGTATCGTTTTTACTGACTGCCTCGCCTCGGATCTGAACGGTGTCGACCATCAGATTACGGATGTATGTCGCGTCTACGCCGTTGGCGTCGACCACGACATTGCCGTTCTGCGTGATCCGCAGGCTCTCGGTATCGATCTGGCCGACGCTCAACTTCCCTTTGATGTACGCCGCACCGATCCCCGTCATGTCGACCACGACATTTCCGGCCGCGTCCCTGATCGTCAGTCCCCGGGTGTTGATCTGCGCGGCGTCGATTGAGCCGTCGACAATGACCCGGCGGCCGATGATTGAGCCGTCGGAGATCATGTCGCCGGCAATCGCCAGCGCCGGGCGCCCGTTGATGCTGGCGACGATGAACACCTGGCGCGAGCCATTGCCGTCTGGCTGCGACACAACAAACCGGTCAGCCAGAAAATCCACCGCGCTGCCGTTTTGATCGGTCCTCAAACCTATGCCGGCAATTTTTCCGGAGGCGTTCAGCTTGATGATCTTCTCAGCCATCACGCCGTCCACCGTCCGGCCGACCTCCTGCAGGGAGGCCGTGTGGTTGCCGACCGTGGTCTGCATCGTCACAACCTGGTCTGTCAGCGCCGAGTCCGCCGCAACGCGGGCTTTGGACTCCTCGATGATGCCGGCGGCGTTGTCTTTTACTTTGGCGGCCAGCAGCGCCCTCTCGTTGGCCTCCTGCGAAATGGCATCACCCAACGTCGATAGTTGCCGCTTGGCGAAAGCGTAGTGGTTGCCCTGTGTGCCGCGGATCTCGTCCGCTGTCAGCATCTGCTGCATCTGCGCCTGGATCAGCGAGTTCACGCTGCCCTGGACGCCAACAGCTTGCTCGATCGGCGTCCGTAGCGACTCTTGAAGCTGCGCAGACGTGAGGCTGTCCTTGAGCTGGTCAAGCAGCGCCCCGGGATCTTTGACCGTTTGCGCCTGGGCTTGAGCAAAAGCGCTGACATTCCCCCAGGTGTCGTACACGCGCAGCCAGAAGTAATAAGTCACCCCAAGCTGAAGGCCCTGCCAGCTGAACGTAGAGGTCGGAAAAGCCAAGTCGGCCAACTTGACCGGGCTGGCATCTCCAGAGGTTGTGCTGTAGAAAAGCTCAGCCCTCGCGATGTCTGGCCGCCCCGCGGGATACGTCCACGCCAGGTCGATCTTCATCGCCCCGCCCACCGCCGTCAGCGTCGGCGCCGGCGGCGGCGTCACCTGCCCTTGCGTCTGCTGGTTGCCGGCAACAGGGATGCTGACGACGCCGGTTACCGATACCGTCGACACCCGGACATCGTAACTGCCGGGCACCACATCCGTGATTTCGGCGTGGTTGCTGACCTGATCCGGGAGCACTACCCAGTTTCCGCCATTCTGCCGATAGGTCACCCGATATCCACGTAGGTAAGGGTGCACAACCGCCGGCCAGTCCACCAACAGCTTCACCTTTCGGCTACCGTCTGGCGCCAGACTGGGCTGCTCCTGCAGCTGGACAGCCAGGACTGGCGGCATCGCGCCAGGGTCGGGCAGATTGCTGGTTGGCGCCGGGTCGAAGCGAAGACCAGTCTCGATGGCAGTCCATTTGTTCGCGTCGTACTGCAGGCCCGAGATTTCGAACTCTCCGTTGTCCACCGACTTGATGGAAACGCAGGTCCATAGGTCTGGCTGCAGGTTGGTCGCGATCAACACCCAGGTGGCGCCGGCGACTGGCTGGGCCGGATACTGCGAAACGATGGTCAGGGTATCGGTCGTGCCGGGCGATGCGACAACACCACGGCGAACTGGCACGCCATCGGGGCCGGACACCTCAAGCGTGTAAGTCACGCCTGATTGAAGCGTTACCGGCGCATCCAATTTGACCACCGTGCCAACGACCGACACCACCCGACCGCCCATCCGCGCGCCGGCCACATGGAAGTCGGACGTCGCGAACAGATCGCCCGGCTGCAAATCCGCGCAATAGGCCGCAGCCTTGAAAGCCACCATTTCGGTACTGCGCTGCGCAGTCTCCAAGATGTACCGGCCGCAGCGTCGCGCCTGGCCGCGCGTAACAGCCCCCATCGCCACCGCGGAGGTCTGCTGCAGCCCATAGGTCAGCAGCCCTTGGCCGTGTTCAGCGTACTCCACCGCGCGCCGGTAGCGGTCGCTAGGATCCGTCCAGGCCACCGCCGCCGCGGTGAAGCGCCCATTCTTCGGCGTGGACGAATAGGTGAATTTGCCGTCGATAACATTGGTGGCGTTGAAGTGCTTGACCGGCTGCTTGCCAGGCATATCTGCGACGATCCGAATGCCTCCGGCCGACCAGTATGCCTGGCCGCAGAAGCTGCTCACGATGTCGGACACGACCTTCCAAGCATCCTGCGTGTCCTGCTGAAAATTGTGGAACTGGAACCGCGGCTCGAACCCGCCGTACCCATCGGGGACAGACTGGTCGCACCACTGGGCTATCGCATACATCCCCCACCGGTCCATGTTGGCGGCGGGAATGTTGATGCCGAAGCGATTGTCCGTGCAGTAGGTCCAAAGATACCAGACGGGATTGCTGGTCACCGCCGGCTTGAAGTTGCCATCCCACGGTCCGGTGTACGTGCGCGCGACCGGGTCGTAATTGCTGGGTACTTGGCACTTCAGCTGCTGCCACAGCACCGACACTGTGGGCATCCGGCTGAACTGCCGCGCGTCGAACTTCAGCGCTAGCACCGACAGGTTCGGGTAGCGCAGCTGCGCGTCGATGATGCTGGTGAAGGATGTGAAGACGGTCTGATTGGCAAGGTACTGCGTCGTGCTGTCGGGCGTGATCCGGCGAACGCGAACCAACCACGGGCCAGCGCCGGTCAGCGGCAGCCGAGTGCTGCGCTGATAGTTGGCCGTGGTCTTGTCGGAAATGGTGACAATGGCCGCCTGGGCAAATTTGCCATTTGTCGGCGCCAGATCGATGGCGTACTGCACCGACGCGCCGCCGGTGTCACCGGTCTTAGAATCGGTGGAGCGCAGGCCGGCGGGCAGCGAGACCGTCACCCGGATGGCGGTGGCGTTCACATCCGCCACAGTTTGTGTGATCGGATTCGTCGACTTCACCTCCAGGCCCACGCCGATCTCGGTTTCGACAGCCGGGAACCCCGGAATCGCTGGCTGCGTTTGGGTGCCTGTGCGATACGAAACCTGCATGTTCTGGAAGTTAAACGAACCGTCAGGATTCTGGATCGGCGTGTCGTCCAGGTAAATGCTTTTCAGCGGATTGGCCGGGTCGGCTGGACCGCCGGTTTCTCCATGGCCCAGCAGCACCATCATGCGGCCGTAGCTGATCGACTGCGCGGTATCAGGCGACTCTACCGGGGTGTGCTGGCTGCCTCCGCCGCCGCCCTTGGCGCCAAAGATTGCATCGTCGGACATTCATGCTCCAAAAACAGAAGAGCCCGCGCGCAGCGGGCTATACAAGTACGGGTGAGTTGGTGGGCAGCGCCCCGGTGCCGATGTCCTCGACGCTGACGCCGGCAGAGATCACCGTGCCGGCAATCAGCATGGTGCCGGTGCCGATCGGGATCGGCAGACCCTGAGCGCTGGTCTGCTGGGCACCGTTGAACCAGTAGTTCGGCTTGCCGTCCTTGGCCTGCCAGTCTGGCTGCTTGGGGATGGGGGTGAGCAGCTGGATTGCCCCTCCGATCATCATGCTTGCACCAACGCCATAGCCAGCAGTCACTGCGGCAGCACTCCAACCAAGAGGGTTCCACCACGCCAGAGCGATAATGGCCGCACCTGCAACAATCCGAAGCCCAGCGCTGGCGCCCACCACTACCGGCATGATGAGGATGTCCCCCTTGCTCACCAGTACGATCTCGTCTTCCTCTACGTCGCGGCCGGCCACCGTGATGCGGTAGCCAACCGTCTCCGGATCGCTCTCGCGCAAGTGCTGGGCAAACCCTGGCCAATTGGCCTCCAGCATCCGTACGGCCTCGCCGACGCTGTCGACATAGGCGGCAAATTCCCTCACGAACTTCTCGCCCAGCTCTCCGCCGAGGCGGACGGTTCTTTTTTCACTCATGGCGTGGTCTCACAACGGTTACGGTGCAGCGACGCCACCAGCCGCCATAAATGCCGATCTGGCTTGGCTGGTTGTAGAGCTGGTGAAGGATCCGGCTGTCGCCGAGATAGACGGCAACGTGGTTGACCACGTTGGCCTCGCACATCATGAAGATCAGATCGCCGCGCTGGATTTCGTCTGTTACGACGTCCACCGGCGCCGAAGCCAACCAGGCGGCAAACGGATTCTCGCCATGTCGCCAGAAGTCCTCTCTGGCCTCGGCGCGGGGCAGCCTGATGCCGGTTTCGCACCGGTGCCAGTCCTGCGCCAGGCTGAAGCAGTCAAACATTCCCCAGCAGAATGGCCGGCCCTCGTAAGGCGCCTGCCAGCCGCCCGGATCGGTCAGCGTGTGCTCGCCGTTCGGCCAGCTGACGATGTGCCAGGGCAGTCCGGTCCGCTCGCACATCACACGATCCACAAGCGACGGCTCAGCAGTGTCGTCGGGGTGGCTGTGCCAGATGCCGACGACTCGGCCCAATTGCTCCGCGGCGGCGTAATCTACCGGGTCGAGCTCGAACTGCGAGCGGGGATCGCCGGCGATGTTCCTGCACGGGTAGACGCGCCCGGAGTCCAGCAGCACTCCGCAGGCCTCCTGCGGGTGCGCCAGCTCCGCCAGGTGAAGCATTTCGTTGATCATCAGGGTTCCAGGAACGAAGAAACCCGCCGAAGCGGGTTGTTGGTTGTATTGAGGTCGTTCAGCCGTAGCGACGCAGCCCCAGCAGCCCGGGGAAGTTGGTCTGGTTCCCACGGCACTGGCAGTCGCTATAGCGCTTGCCGCACGCATCCTTGTTGGTATCACTCGTCGGCTTGCCGTCGACGTCGAACATGGCCGCGCTGGCATAGCCGCACGCCGCGCTCCGATACTGTGTCTGAGCAGGGCAATAGACGCTGGCCATTGTGTTTGGAACCGTCTTGCCCTCCAGATCCAGCGCGCTCACCAGCTCAAACTGCAGAACCGTGCCGTCATCCTGGGTACGCCGGTTCACGAACCAGATTTCCTGCTGGTGGAACTCGGGCGAGCCCGCCAGCGCGCCGCCGTCCAGGAACTTGGCGTAGGTGACCATGCGCGTCACCCTCCAACCGGCCAGGCCTTTGAACTGACGCACCAGCTGGGTGAAGATGCCGTAGATCGGGCCATTGGCGCCCATCACCGCGTTCGCAATGGACAGTGTGGGCCGCGGCGCGCTGCCCTGGACGGACTTTTCGAATCCCTCGGCCTGGATTGCCCAGGGCTGATACTGCTGCCCCATGAAGCTGATCGGGTTGGTGCTGGCGTCTGTGCCGGCCGGCGTGAAGTACTGCGTCGGGTACTGCGTGCCTGGCGGCGGGGCCAATTGAAAAAGCTCCACCCTTGCATCAAGGGTGAAGCCTTGGACGTCTTGCTGGATTTGCATATTAAAACTCTAGGTTATTTACTAGCAGACGCTGCTGCCAGAGCAGGTGCAGATGCATCAGTCTTTTTTTTAGGATCGGCCCCATTGACTGGCTTATGGTTGTCAACTGGCAAATCAGCAACCTTCTGAAGGAGATCCGAATCAACTTTGGAAGAACCCATTGCGCAGTCTGCCGCCATCATTATTGATCCGAATACAATTTTCTTATTCGAGTCCGCACCGGCACTCTCGCTTTCTTTAAGAATGACCGAAACATCTTGCACATACGCCTGATTGACCGCACTCATTCTTTTGTAAGACAAAATGCTTGAAAAAGTTTTATCCATTGTGCCCTGTATACCATTTGCTGCTCCAGACATTCCAGCCCAACCTTTTGCAGCAGTCCCCTTTGCGACCACAGACAACACTGAGCCAGAAAGAACACCCACCGACCCGACTAAAAGCTTAGAGCCATCATCAAGCGCGCCGCCAGCTTCATAGTAATTCAAAACCTGTCGACAGAATGTAGTTGCCTTAATATAAGTGGAAATCGCATCTTCAGATGTGCAGAACTCAGAATTTTTCTTCAAACAAGGGAAATTGTTTTCATCTTGCCAAGGCCATTGCGCACGAAACGCAACACAGCCAGACTCCAAAACAAGAATAGCACTCAAAAAAGCCAATTTAGCCGCATCCATATCATCCACCTAACCGATTCACTTTTTCTATTTAGCTCCTTATTCCCAGGAATATTATTAGAGGTATTACTTACCAATCAAAATTCCAACATCATTTTCATCAACGTTTAATATCCCACTCCTCTTTAAATCTAATTTGCATCAAAAACTTGCTCGAAAATACAAATGAGACTAACTACGCCCATCACTGGATCCGTACGTTTCCAAGGCTTCTGGCAAACAACTTTGACCTTATTGCCATCCGCCCCCGTGAACCAGAACCAGGACACGCCGCGTTGTTTTGTCAGAAAAACATCAATCGCAGCAATTTCAACCGGTGACCGGTTGTTGAAAGCCAATGTGAATGTGTCGGCCAGATTGTTGATCCCGGCCGGCGCCCGCTGGCTGTAGCCATCACCAAACTTGGAAACCGTCACCGCTGGCGCGGTTTCGGTCTCCATGTTCACGGATGGCGTCCAAGTGAATGTATCCGCCACTATGCGTTCCTCGCGCCGTAAAGCATGCCGCCCTGCCGCAACTCTGCGGCGATGCCCTGTTTCACCATGGCCTTCATTGCCTCGGCCATGCCAGCCATCATCGCGCTGCCCTGGGCATCCCCTTGCGTCTGCTTGCCGCCGGCATCTTGATAAATCACCGTCTGGTTGATCACCACGTCGCCACCGCCTGCGCCTCCGGACGCTCGCACGCCCAGCCGACCATCAGCGCCGCGCGTCAGTGGCATTACTGCCTCCGGCCCGGCCTCGCCCAATACTCCCAGCCCTCCGGCATGCGCGAACCCGGTAGGCCTGTCGAACACGCCTCCATTTGCGAAGAACTGCACGCCGCGCGACCATGCCCCACCATCTGCCTGCGCGGTCCATGTCGGAGTGCCGACCTCCACCGGCGCCGCCGCCTGGGTCGGCACCATGCCGGAAATGAAGCCCACCGCCTGCGTTAACAGGCCGGCAGCAGCCTTCGCCACCATGATCTTCTCGATCTCCTGCAGGATCGCCGCGGCGAAGCTCTTCCAGCCAAGCTTGCCGGTCTCGAAGAATTGGGTGAGCGTGGACTCCATGCTGTGCGTCATGGAATTGAAGACTCCGCTGGCAGCGCGCGCATTGTTGTTGGCAATGTCCTGATACGATGCCCAGGCATCCGCCCAGCCAGTGGACCACCGCTGCTGAAGCTCAATCTCTTGCTGGATGGCCGGGATTTCCTGCTCCCGCCGGACTTTTGCCCCCTGGCGCAGTTGCTCAACGACTTGCGGGTATTGGGCGATAAACTCCTGGTCCGTCAGGTTGACCTTGCTGGCCGCGGTGGAGATGGCGGCCCGCAGATCCTGCTCGATCTTCAGCTGCGCAGCGTAGAGTTTGCGTGCCTGCGTCGATGCGCCGACCAGATCACGCTCTTGCTGCAACTGAGCCAGTTGCTGAGCGGTGGCACCGCGCCACTTGTTGCCAGCATCCAGCGCGGACTTGCTCGCCAGTTCCTGGTTGTGAGCGGCCAGCCGATCCTCCATGTACTTGCGCTGCAACGGGATCACCTGCTGGTACTCGGCAATCGCGTTCTTGATCTGGCCGTCGCTCATCTGCCCCAAGCGGAACTGCTGCGGCATGTTGAGCTGCGTGCGCAGCTCGGTGATCCGCTTCTCCGCAGCGGTCAGCTTCGCTAGCCGGCTATCGTCGCCGTCGGCCAGCATGCCGATCTGCGCCCTAGCCTCCGCCAGCATCGCCTGGGCGCGCGCCATCTCCTGATCAGTCTGGCGGGCGGCGTGGTCGATCTTGGTGCGCGGCGGCTTCTTGTCCTTGTATTTCTCGTTGATCGCAGCGATGGCGTTATTGCGCATCTTTGGCGTGACCTGATCGCCTGCCATGATCATTGCGTCGAAGTCGCGCATGCGTTCCGCGATTTCCTTCTGGCGCTTCTCTGCCGGGCTGGCAAACTCAGTTTGGAAGCGGTCGTATCGAGCGCGGGCTGCAATTCCTTCTTGGTTGACTTGCTCGACTTGGGCCTTCAATTGAGCGGCACTGGTTTCCTTCGCCAGATCGGCCTGGAGCTTTGCATTTCTCGCTCTTAATGCGTCAGCTCGCGCCTTATTGCCCGCGCCATACCCCGAGTTTGTCGGCGCCGCCATCAGACTGGCGATTTCCGCTTTGTTTGCCGCAATCTCCTCAGCCTTGGACTCCTCCCTCCCCCACCCCTTCATTGCATCCCACGCTTTGCGGACGCCCATAGCGACGCCCTCCCAAGCCATGGCGATATAGCTTAGATTCGGCCCACTGACATTCTTCAGGTGGTCGTCCAGGGCCTTGGACAGGGCCAGCTGGGCACCTTGCACATCTCCCGACCTCTGAAGAGCCACGATCTGCTCGTACTGGGCCAGCGTCAGGAAATGCATCTGGTTGTTGAGCTCGACAGCACTCTTGGAAGGGTCGCTTAGTGCCTTGGCAAACTTGGTCGCGGCATCTGCGGCATCGCCGCCGGTAAGCTTGGCATAGCGCTGCGCCGCATCGGTAATCAGCTCAATCTGCTTACCGCCCACCTGGCCAGTCTGGATCATCTGATCCATCAACTCGCGCATGGATCCGGCGCTGACGTGGTTGGCGTCCGCCAGCCGCTGGGCCATGGTCTCAAACGACGACGAGGTCATCCCGACATAGTTGCCGGTCAACGCTATGGCGTTGTTGAAGGCCTTGGCCTCTTGAGTGCCTTGGTAAAAAGCTACCGCAATGGCACCAACCGAGGCCACGCCGGCAGTGGCCATCAGGCCGAACGGAGAAACCAGCGCACCCAGCATTTCATGCAGGCCGCCGGCGCGCTCCATCAGCACCATGAACGAGCCGGGCATGCGGCTGAAGTTGCCAGTCATGGCCTCGTGGGCCAGGACAATCAGCTCTCGGGTCGAGCCCGCATTGGCGAAGGTCAGCGCCTTGAATCCCTCGGCGGACGCGACGGCAGTACGGCCGGCAAGCTCCTCCGCCTTCGCGGCGGCCTTGGCGGCCTCCTCCTCCCGGTGCCAGGCATCGATCTTCTTGCCGATGTCGTAGGCCTGCTGCTGGATCTGCTGGCTGAAGCCACTGTACTGGGCCTGCAGAGCAGCTTGCTCAGCCTTGTTCTTGCCCAGCATATCCAGCTGCTTCTGCAGCGACTGGATATAGGCATTGGCGGCGCGCTCACTTCGCTGGATGGCTTCAACCGTCGCATCAACACCGGGCACATAGTCGTGCGCCATCTTGCGGCCGGCGCCGCCGGCGGAGATCGTTGCCTGCTCCGTGCGGCCGGCCGCATCCGTCACTCTGTCCAGCGCCTTGGTCGCCTCATCCAGTTGGCTGGTATCGACCGAAAACCCAAGCTCTGCGTTGTCAGCCATTGCTGCTCCTCGATTCGAAATACACCATGTCCAACTGCATGATCAGCTCCACCTCGCGCGGCGACGGATTCGTCTGGGTCATGGCATTCCATGCCGCCATATCAGCCCAGCCGATGGGCAGAGGCCCAAACTCCGACTGCCCGCGGCGAACGGAGAGCTCACCGAACCAGCGCCAAACGCCGGAGAGCAACTCAGGAAATGCGCAAGGCGGGTCAAGATCAGCCGGCCGGATGCCGGTGGCCTTCCAGATGGATTGCAGGTGCCGCGCCGGCGCTACGCCGTCGGCGCCTGGTCGGTGGAGTCGGAAGTAGTGCTTTGCCCAGTCGAGGAGTCGCCGGGCTTGCTCCCGAAAAAACTCTCGTCGTCCAGATGGGCACGCTGCACCTGACGCTGTATCCAGGCGTGGCGGCGCATCAGCTGCAGCACAACCTCGGGGCTGTATGCCACCGGCTGGCCATTGTCGGTCAGGCCGGCGAGCCCTACGACTACAGCCGCCGCGCGCCGAGCCTCCAAATCGTCCTTCTCGGCATCGGTCAGCGGCAGATTCTCGCGCCCCTCCTTGAAGGCAGCGGCGGCGCGCTGGAACAGCTCAGCCTCTATCTGGCGGTCGTGGTGACGCACGCGCGCCGACTCGCGGCCGACGATGTCCAGCACCAGGCCATTCGGTCGCAGCGTCAGCGGATCGAGGATTTTCAGCGGTTGAGCGACATCGGCCAGATCGGCCAGGCTCGGGGAGGAAAGGTCCATGCAATGGCTCCAGAAATGAGAAAACCCCGCCGTAGCGGGGTTCTGCTGTGTATTTGCGGCTTATCGCAATAGCCGGCTGATTGCCGCCTGCGCTTCAATAAGCCCGGTTACCGTGAACGGCAAGTGCTGCGCCTCGTTGTGAAGCGAGTCCAGTATCCGCTGCGCCTCCTCGGCGTGATAGCCACGAATCGCCCCGACATTGGCCTGGGCGTGCTGGATGTGCTCGGTGATGGCGATCATGTGCGACTGCGCCACGCGCTCCGGCGTGTCCTCGCCGCGATGCAGCGGAATCACTGCATCCGGCGGGGTGTAGCCGACCTGCCGTACGCGCGGGCGCGCCAGCAGCAGGATCAGCAGGAATGAGGTGATGGCGAGGAAGATTCCCATGCCATCATTCTACATCAGGCGGAGTTGCTCCGCTGGATCAGCAGGTTCGTACCGTACTGCGTGCCGGTCTGCGCTGCCGTGCCCGGATCGGCCAGCGCCTGTGCCTTGATGTTCAGCAGCACGCCGGCGTTCAGCTTGATATCTTCGTCGGCGGACAGGATCTTCACGTTCCCCATCCGCAGCTTGATGAAGTCCACGCCATTGACGTCGAAGAACGGCAGATCAATCGCCACGTTGGTCTCATTGCGGAAGGCCTGCACCAGCGCCTGATCGCTGAAGTAGGCCGTGAAGTCGATGGTGACCTCATTGGTGCCCTCGATGATGGCCGGCGCCACCTTGGAACCCAGCACGCCGTCCGCGGCTTTCCGGCCATTCTGCAGGTTCAGCGTCATGCTGGTGATGTTGCCGACCGGCTGGCCGCCGATATACAGCGGCGCGCTGAACGCATCCATCGGCGCATTGGTTGGCGCGGCCGGATAGGTGGCGCCGTTGGCGACAGTGCCCTGCACCGAGTTTAGACCGACGAAATCGAAGCTCACCTTCACCATCTCATTCGGCTTGGCCGTGATGGTCATCTTGTCGACGCACATGCCGGTGAACAGCTCGTATACGCCATTGCCCGGGATGTAGTGCTCGATGGCCATCGAGCCGGGCAGCGATGTGGCCAGGCCAACGGCCAAGTACTTGCCGATCACCGACACGGATCGACCAGCAGCGGCGGCCTCGTCGACCAACGCACTGCCAGCAGGCGAGATGACGGTCAGCGTCAGCGCCTGGGCCGTCACCGCGTTGATCTGTGCAATGGCTACGTTATTGGCTCCTGCGGTGAAGCCTGCCAGCTTCACCCACACGCCGGCCATGAAGCCGTCGGCGATCCAGGATCCGGCCGAGCGGGTGACCGTGCCGGCGGCGCCGGCAATCGCTACCGACCCGGTGAAGGCCGGCCCGCTCACCCAAGAGTTGTCCATCGCGCAGGCCAACTCATCGTCCCAGCCGCCCAGCAGCAGGTTGCCGTCGAACTGGTAGTTCGCCTTGTACATGCCCAGGCGCATGGACAGCACCTGGCGCGATACATTCAGCTCATCGGACTTCAGGGCATCGCGCTGGAACTGCGGCTTCAGGCTGGTGATTCGCTTCACCTTGAATGCCGGGCTTGCCGGCAGCACGCCCTGCGCAGTTTCTACGCAGGTCGCTAGCCGGACACCAGAGCCGGCGGGGATATTCATTGCCATAGTGGCCTCGTGTGGTTATGGATTGCAGTAGCCGTAGTAACTGATGCTGATCGGCAGATAGGACCATGTGTCGGTGTGGATCGCCCGACCGCGGCTGGGCGGCTTGTCGACCCGGACGAAGCCGTCGCTGGCCGGCAACGCCAGCCCACGACGGAATAGAGCTTCCACCTGGTCCGCCATCTGGCCGGCCAGCCCGGTGCCCTCGCCCGTCGCCGTGCACGCCATCACCTGAAAGATGCCAGCGGCGCGGTTCATCGCATCCTCACCAATGCCGGCAGCAACGCTGCCCGCCGGCAGGTTGTCCACTCGCAGGTATGGCCGCGCCAGATCCGGTGTAAACGTCACGTCCTCCCAGGCGATGGGATAGGCGGTGAGCTGTGCCAAGTGCGCGCACAGCGCCGCCTCCATGTCGGATGGGGTCATTTGTTGCTCCGATTGATCTGGTTTTGCAGAATGCGCGGCTCATGCACCCTGCCATAGTCGGCGATGTAGGAGGTTTGGCTGGTGCTGGTATTGGTGAGCCTGCTGGCGAGGCCGGGCGCGTTGTAGCTGGCCGCCTCCGTCAGGTTCATGGTCTTGCCGATAGCATCGAAGACGAATCCCTTCCACTTGACGCACGACACGCGGAACATGCCCTGCGGCGCCTGCGTGGAGTAACCGTTCACAGTTCGCTCCGTCTGCCTGTCGAACCCCTTCAGCAGGCGATACAGCCCGTATTCCAGAATCGGGCCATACGGCGCTGAGTTGGTCAGATAGAACACGTCGCCCAGCTTCAGCTCGTCGACCACGGCGCGAATCCGCATCGCGGTTGGCACGCCATCCGTATCGGTGTCCATGGTCCATGTCGTGTCGGGCGCGTTCAGGCTGGCCCGCATGTTGGCCATGAACTGGCCGGTGTCGATTGGCGTCGCGGCGCCCTGCAGCACCTCGTCGACCAGCTCGACTATCGCCACCTTCGCGACATTCTCCATACGGAGCCGCTGGTGGTCCGCCATAGCCCGGACCTGGGCTTGAAATGAAATGCCCATTTGCCCACCTGCTCACTTGCGAATCAGCAGTTCATGGGTAACAGCCACGCCTTGAGCGGACTCCGTAGCCACATGGGACACATTCCAGATTGCGCCATCCACGACCACAGAGTCATTTGGCGATGGCACAAAGGGAACAACAATGGCAGCCACAATCAATCGACGGTCTCCGGCTTGTATCGACGTGCCGTTCACCTCTCCAGCGCCGATTTTTTGCGATACCCCTTTGCCCGTGTACTTAGCCACGACCGGTGAGGTGCGCCTCGATACTGGGTCAAATTGGCCTGAGCCAGTCGCATGACTAAGCGTTATCGGTGCTCCGTATTTTTCGATCTGATCGGCAGCAATCTTGGCCATTCTCTGCCCAAGCGACATGTCAGCACCTCACCAGCTTGGAGCCGAACCCATTCAGCCAATGGCTGATCTTGTTCATGATGATGTCCGGCAATTCGCGTTGGATTCGCCCCGGCCGATAATTCACCTGAAGCGAGCCGATGCGCACCATTGAAAGCCCGAGCGCGCCCTCGTCCTCGGTGCGGTCTTCCTTCAGCAGCATGCCAGCAAGCTCTGCAGTGCAATCCAGCAGAACCCGCGGCATCTGGTTCTGAAGGATGTAGATGCCGTCGCGGTCGAACATCCCCGCGCGCGGCCAGCGCAACGACTGGCCGATCCGGATGCGCTGCCCCTTCCAGGGCAACTCATCCAGCAGTCGGGTCGCCATCACCAGCGCCGCTGCTTTCTGGTCTGCGGTTGCCCCGGTCCAGGCATCGGCATAGAGCCTGGTCTGCCAGAAGGCATCTGCATAGGCGACATCGCAGTAGCTATTGGAAGTCGGGCCGCCGACAGTCGTATCAAGCAGGAGCGCCATCGCCTTCACCGCCTTGAGTCTGGCCGTCCGTGTCATCGGCCCTCTTTTTCGGCTTGGCCTTTTCGCTGTACGGCTTATGCAGCTTCGGGTCGAAGTCTTCCTTGTTGATCACCACAAAGCCGTCAACGACGTCCGAGTTCACGACCTGAACGGTCGACTGCGAGTAGTCATAGTTCGGCACGGTGCCAATAACGAGCGGGTCCATACTTTCTCCTGAAGTGGGAATGGCGAGGAGAAGCCCTCGCCATTGGTTTAGCCTGCGATGCGAACGCCCAATTCGGGGCGGACAAGGCCAACGCCCCACAGCGAGTCGAACGCCAGGCGGGTACGATGGAACTCTTCGCGATAGGAGAGGCGCAGCGTCAGACCGGATACCGGGTCCGCCACCTGGAAGGTTTCATCCACCTCCTTAGTCAGGGACTCATTGCCAAGCTGACGGGAGGCAAACGCGAAAGCATCGCGATGAAACGCCAGGTTCACAACGTGGGGAGCGGCCACCTGCACGACCTCGCCGCCGCTTTTCGGCACGCGCAGCGCCGGGGCGGTGTTCACCGTAACGGTGGACGAACCGCCGGCGGACACCGGCGACAAGACGACATAGGTCTGCTTGTCGCCCGCGTAGGTCAGGATGTCACCCTGGACCAAATTGATGGCTGCGCCGGCAGCGGTCGCCAGCGTGATAACGCCGGTCGCGCCGCCATCCATCGAGCCATTGCCAGGTTGTTGTGCGCCGCTGACGGTCACAGTGCCAGTGATCGAGCCGGCGTTGTGGGTCGGGATCTGCTGATCCATCGCCCAATCGAAACCCAGCTTGCGACCGATGATGCCTTCGCGGATCACGCCATCGTCGGCTGCGGCCATGGCGTTGGTGAACTGCGGCAGACCCAGCGCATTCGCTTCGCCATCCGGCGACAGCACGATGCGGCGGTTTTGCGTCGGAGCCTTCTGGATACCCAGCACCTTGCGCGCCTGGGTCGAGGCGGACAAGTCGGAGGCAAACGGGGTCGTGCCCGGCGTGCCAACGAAGCCATAGACGCCCTTGTAGCAGTTCAGGATCGAGGCGTTGATCGTGGTGGCCAGCGACTCGATGGCGCTGGACAGTTGGATCGGTACGACGCCATCGACGATCTGCGCCAGCTCTTTCTCGGTCAGGTAGAAAGGCGCTTCCTTCCAGTTGTTCAGCGGGATGCTGACCTTGCCCGGCGAGACCCCTTGCGGATCGGGCGCCACCGGGCCCGGCACGACGTCTTGTACCGGCACCATGGACGGCACTGGCACCTGAATGGTGTCGCCCTTCTCCTTCACTTCCGTGCCGAAGTCACTGTTCACCAGCGACGGCATCACGCAGTTGGAGCGCAGAGCCTTCAGACCCTGGGCGAAAATGGTCGGGACGAGTCCCTGCAAATTGTTCGGCATTGATTACTCCAGCGGTTATGGACTGCCAGCCCCGCTGGCATTCGATCTGCGCGGTTTGCGCAAAAGAAAAAGGCCCGCCGGGTGACAGGCCTGATTTGGTTGAAACTTGTTTAGACGACCTTGGTCTTGCCGGAGGCGATGGCGTCGAGGTTGGCCAGGAAGCCGGCCGAATCGTTGCGGGCCACTTTGCCGGCGCCGACGTTGACGGCTTGGCTGCCAGCCTTCGGCGCGCCAGTGCCGCTCGACGGCTCAAACAGATGAGGCGCGGACTCGGTCAGGCCGGAGACCCATTCGGAGATTCCCAGCGGCGAGCCATCTTTGCCGAATTGCGGCGCATCGCCATTCATGGCGGTGGCCTTACCCTCCACCAAGCGGAACATTGCACGACCGCGCAGCATTACGTCGTCGACGGCGGTCGAGCGTACGCCGGTCTTCGCAGCCGCATCGCGGATGGCGCTATCGATCAGCAACCCTTCCAACTGGCCCGAGAGCTTAGTTTTTTCGTCGCCGGCCGCCTTGATCTGCTTTTCGAAGTCGGCCTTCATGGCGGCAGTTCGCTCGGACAGCAGTTGCTCGAACTGGCCCGCGTCGATCAGCTTCTTGTCGCGCTCTTTCTGGTCGCGGTCCAGCAGTTCGCGGTACTTGTCGATGTCGACATCCTTGAACTTGGCGTCTCGCTCTTCCAGTTGACGCTTCAGATTGACGTTGTTGTCGCGGAATTCATCCAGCTTGTCCTTGCCTACCATGCCCTCCACCGACAGGACGAACTCGCCGCTCTGCTCGGTGTAAAAGCTTTGCAGTGCCTCCGGCACTTCGGACAGGGACTTAATGCGGGCTTTGAGACTCATTTGCTTTGACCTCCCAGGTCAGAAAAGAAAAAAGCCCCATCCACCGGATGAGGCTTGAGATTGAGGTAATGCGTTGCTTACGCGGCCAGCTCGTATTTGGCGTTGAACGCAGCCGCAGGGATGGCGGAGACGCCCCGCTCATCGTTGACGATGAAGTCGCCGGGGTTGATCACCACGGTGCCGCCGTGGGTTTGCAGCAACCCGCGCCCGGCCATATTGCGCAGGGCGTAAACGTGCTTGATTTCATGGGCAAGCGGATTGCGCACAGCCGGGTGGTCGCCGGCGGCATTCCATTGCACCGCATCCACAATGGCTGATTTCAGCCTGTACTTAGCCATATCGGCTCCTCATTTCGTCGAGAGTAATCGGATTGCCTCGCTGGTCCAGCGCATCGGCCGGACTGAGAGCGCCGCGACGCCACATGTCGTATCGGCCACGCAGGATGTCGCGCTGCCTGGCTTCGGGCCTGCTGTTTAGCCAATCTTCGAAAGTGATATCTGATGGCATCACGCCATTCACCAGCGGCAGGATGATGGACCTGCAGCCCCAGTGCCGCGGCGTGCCACCATCGAAAGGTAGTTGATTGCCCAAGATCGGCGCGCCGTCCAGATCCCAGGTGGCGCCGTTGTAGCGCCGGCAGATGGCTGTCGTTCTGCTGTCCATCACGCTGACTTGCACCAGGCCGTTGATGGTATCGGCGTTGCTGCGGTAAACCGCCATCGCCGAGGATGCCGCCACTTCCTGGACAAACGACCTGATCAGCGCATCTGCGTTTGCCTCTGCCGACACCTGGATCCCGCGAAGCGCCGCGATCACGTCATCAAGGCTCATGCTTCTGGCGATGGCGTTTTGCAGTGCAAGCCGCGCGCGCCACAGCAAATCCTGAGCTTGGCGCTCGTACCACGTTTTGAGCGTCGCTCCGAAAAGCATCAGGTCGGCCACGTCAAACGGCGGCTTACGCCGGCGCCGGTCATCCTGCTGATCGCCCAGCGCCCGGCCGAGTGCCTGATCCATGGCGGCCGTCTGGATATCGGCCAGATCGCCGGAGTCGATCAGCGCCTCATCCGCCATGGCAGCATATGCTTCGCGCACCTGGCTACCCATGTCACCAAGCAGCGCTTCAAGTCGCCGCTGGCGCGCGTAGAGCATCGTCACCGCCCAGGGATTACGCATCAGGACTAGGGCGACGATGGTCTCGATGATCTGCTTGACCCTATCCCGCCGCTCGCGCGCCGTCTCGGCTTCATAGCGGATGACGTCCATCTGGTTGTCGAGGATGTCATCCCTGAGGCGGTCTATCATTTGTGGTCACCATGGGTGGGACAGCGCCGGCGGCGCGGATCAGCTCCTTCTCGTCGTCGATAGTGCGATCCGGCGGCAGCATCTCAGCCTCTTGCATGTTGAAGATGAACGTGTCGAGGGACATCGAGCCGGCTTGGTAAGCCTGCACCAGGCCTTGAAGCTGCTGCGGGCCGAGCTGGGTATCCACAAAATCGCGATTGATGGTGATTTTGATGTCGCCTGAGACGCCCATCCAGTCGGCCGCACACTGCAGGACGGCGACGATGACACTTTCAGTCGCCGTTACCGTCCCCATCAGCAGCGAAGTCTCGCCACTGGTGCGGATGCGCGCCGTCTCAGCTGCCTCAACGCCGCGGCGCTGGTCGGCGAACACGGCAGCGCCAAGCACCGCCATCATGTGTTCCTTGCTTTCGAGCGCCTTCTCCAGGCTACCTAGGCCGGTGCCGTGAAACTCGGCATACTCCACGCGGCCCTGCGGATTGGGGATTTTCAGCAGCGTCGCCGACCCGATCATGATCGGCTGCTCGTTGTCATCAAGACCAGACACCCACAGCGTCGGCAGCCCGGTGAAGTGCCGTCCGTGCTCAAGGTCGGCGCTGCTGCGGTAATGCGACAGCGCGACGTTGGCCAGGCCCAGCAAGGGCGGCTTGCTGATGGCCTGCGTCCCCCCTTGCGGAGACAGCCAGAAGAACGGGATGCTGCTGAGCGCCGCGCCGCGCTTGGTCGGCGTCAGTTCCTCGACAATGGCCCACTCGCCGCGCCCGGTGGCGTCGGCCTTCTGCCGCCAGATACGAGCCTTGTACGTCGAGCCATCGAGCATCAGCTCGCGACACTGGGTCACTTCATTTTGCTTGTACGGGTCTTTCGGATCGGGGATGCATACCGACTCAGTCAGCACCAGCCAATTCGCGCCCCAGTTGATGATGTTCTCGGCGCGGTAGATCCGCAGATAGGCGCGAGCGCCATCGTGGTCCACTAGGATGCCAAGCCGGCCTTCGAGCAGGTTTTCACTGCACAAGTTCTTGATGAACTCCTGCAGGTTCACGCCATCGGCAGTTGCATCTTGCCCCAGCGCAGCCAGACCATCTGGCAGCTCGATGATGGTCGGCTTCCTGGCGATGGCGCCGACGAAACCGTCCACCGAACGGCCCATGGCCTCGTAATACAGAGCGCGCAGCTTATAAGCCTCGTACTCCTCGCCGGTCTGGCCGCCCAGCTTCGGCAAATATTTGGTGTTCGCGGCCTTGACTGCGTCCTCGCCGTCGTAGGCGTCCCGGCACCGCTGCCACTTGTCGATGTTGGCATCGTAATCGGGATGCGTGCTGTTGATCGGCATGGTTAATATCCAGTTGGTTTGCTCACCGTCGCAGTTCGCTTGGCGATAGGCCACAGTCTGACGATGGGATAGGTCCCGGCATCGTTCACGTGGTCGACGCCGCTCTTCTTGTCCGGCTCGCCGTTGGCGTCATACGCCTGCTGCTCCAGTCCCTCGGTGAATTTGGGGCAGCGGCGAGTGTTCACCTTCAGGCGCCGCTCGCCGTTCGCATTCAGCAGCATGGCGTTCGTCGACAACACCCGGTCTTTCACGGCAGGGTTGGCAGATCCGACGCTGATCGTGAAGCCGGCCTGCCGCAGGATGGTCAAGTCGGACTGACTGGCGCTTTTGCTGCTCGTGTTCTGCCCGCTGGCGTCCGGATAAACCGTGATCGAGTGGTTTTTCGACTTCCAGCGCTCAACGATCATTCGCGCCATCTCCGGCGTGTCCCGCACATCCACCAGCTCGTCAACGGCAATCGGATTGCCATCGCGGATCACATAAACCACCGCGGCCATCTTCAGCACGTTGAAGTCCATGCCGACGTGCAGCGGCTCATAGGGCTGCATCTCGGCGTCGGAGTGATTGAGCTTCCGGTCAAAACAGGGGTAGACGCTGCCGCTTGCCAAGTTGCAGAACTGCCCTTTCAGATAGGCGTCAATCAGCTGCGGCGGGTAGGTCAGGAACAGCGAGTCGATGTAGTCGTCCGGCAGGTTCGCCTCGTTGTCGTAGGTCGACGCCTGGATCAGCCCATACAGCGCGGACAGCCCTGGCTTGGCGGCGACCTGCTTCACGAACTGCTCGTAGACGAACTTGAAGCCCTCCGGCGTCGTGGTGACGTCTACGCCATTCTTGAGGTTGTCCACCTTGTAGCGCATCCGGGCAATGATCTTGCGCCAGGCCGCGCGCCCCTTCTCCGCCTTCATGACGTCCAGCTCGTCGCAGAGCGCTTTGCCGATCTTGAAGCCGATGATAGTCTCGGGCTTCTCCATCGACCTGCAGATGGTCGTGCCGCGGTACTTGCGCCCCTCGTAGACGTGGACTTCCTTGTTCGACTCGTTGATTTTAACCTTTAGGCCCCAATCGAACGCCACCTCCTCCACAGTTGGGTAGAAGATGTCGCGGATCTGGGCATAGGTCGGGGCGAAATACCCGGCGTTGATCAGCGGGTACTGCCAGAAGTGCTGCATCAGGCCGCCGCAGCCCACCCAGGTCTTGCCGGAACCGAAGCCGGCGACGTAGGCGCGGAACTTGTGATCCATGGCCAGGAAACGCGATTGCGGGACGTTGAGGCTAGGCATCGTCGCCCCGCTTTCTGGCGTCCTTCACCTCAACCACGATTTGGACTGGCGTCGGCTTATCGTCATCGCCATCGTCCAGGTCGCGGCGAATCTTGTCTGTCGCGGCTTGCTTTGCCGCTAGCTCCGCACGGTGCATCTCCTCGGCCCTGCGCATTGCTGCAGCGTCGCGGAATAAACCGATGTGCTCGGCCACCTTGTTCAGTGCAGCCAGCTGGTCGTGCATCTTTAGCTCCAGGCCGTCTTTGCCCTGCTTCACGCCCGCATAGAGCAGCCTGGCGGCGCCCTTCACTCGGCGCGTGTCGGTGACGAATATCTTGCCGCGACCTTCGCCGGCGCATTCGGGGCATTCCGGGTGAGGATCACGGGTGGCGATGAATCCAAAGCCGCCAGCGATATCCGGCTGGTCGTCGCCCTTCTCTTTCGCCTCACGCTGGGCCTGTTCGAACTCTGCCTCGGTCCATTGGTACTGGTGGCCGGCGCCCCAGCAGTGCCGGCAGTTGTCGCGACGGTATTGCACCAGATCGTTCGGGTCGGCGGTAGCGATTTGCCAGAGGCGATCCAGCACTTTGTCGGCGGTGATCTCGGTCCGATAGGAGCGTGCTTGCATCGCCTCTTCGATAGCGCGCGCCACCCTATCATTTCTTATCAGCCTTGCCGCATTCGATTCTGCTGCCGGCCCCTTCGACTTATAACCGGCCCGCAGGTACGCGGCAGTTGCGTTCAGATCCTTGAGGTACTCCAGGACAAACAACTTCTGCTGCTTGGATATCTCTTTTGCCATGAGGCTCTCGCCTCCTCGGCGTTGTTGTTGCCCAGATCACCTCCTGTCGAGGTGGCTGGGCGGAGATTGGTCTGTCCTGCTGGACGGGTACGGATTCGGTGGTATGCGGCAAATGCTAGGCTCTCGCTATCGACTGGGAGCCCTGTCATGGAACCGATCAACGTCTGGCCGTTTATCTCCCCGCTCATCCGCGTCGCCGCGCTGCTGCTGATGGCGCTGATCGTCGGCATGTTCGCTGCTGCCTACGTCAACCACAGGATGCTGCTGATGGACTATCCGTATCAGCAGCGGCGGAAATGGCGCACGCTGGCTTTCGAGGCGTGCTCCGTGGCCATTGTGGCGCTGGGCTCTCTCATGTTGTTCCTGCCGGCATGATTGGTTACTCCCAGGCCATCAGCACGCGATGGACTTCACGCAGATGGCAAAGGTCGGGGGATGCCATCAAATATCCAGCATGCATTATCAGTGCATAGCGGTTAAACTACACCTTCTGCGACTAGAGCGATTGGGCCGAAGAATGAAGTGGATTTATTTTGTTTTCTTGATAGTCGGACTTACTGCTGCCTGGGGAGTATGGAAGAAGAACTTCGATCATGGCATCACCGCGGCAGATTGCATGCAAAAAGGTCTCGAGCTGAGCTCAGATGGTTCATGCAAGGACAACAAGGCTGTAGCCAGTGATGCCAAGATGCAAAGCAGCAATCCAAAGGGGCAACCCAATAACGCCAAATAAAAAACCCGAACTCTATACATAGTTCGGGCTGCAATATCTATTCGTCAAAATCTAATTGGAAGGATTCTGTATTGCCCTCCCTGCCGTCCAATTAGACTGATCCAGTGGTTTGAGATACAGAGGATCGTAGTCATAGTTATCTACACTGACCCAAGCGTGGAAGTTACACTCCCACTTCCCAGATTCGGCATCGACGTGAGGGTCGGCACCTTCTGCAATTTGCATTCTTTCCGCTGGCAGAGCAACCGGATTTGTCGTCATGAAAACTTTAACGTCAGCCCCGGGTTTTAATGTATTTGCAACAATTTGCACAAGTTGGGCGATGGTTTTGCAATCACCTTTAAGCATCCCATCTTGCTGGCAGGTTGATATGCCAGTAGAGGTGGAATTGTAATGAAATTGATTTGCAATTTGTCTTGATATTTCCTCTACCAATACTTTCCCTGGCATGTCTCTCGGTTTTTCAATATTTATTTTGCTACAAATTCTTTTCAGATCATCATTGAATTTTGCCGTGAGAAGGCTTGCAACACCCCGATTGGCTACACCCCTGCCATTATCATTAGCAAAGGCGCGCCAGCTAGGAACGACTTCTTGACCATAAGCTTGCCTGGAATTCAACTCTTCGCTTAGCGCCGTGGAGAAATGCCCTGAGTGGGGCTGCACAAGACACCTAGTGAGTGGATTTTCGCGCTCCCAGTCACGCTTGACTACAATCTTCCCGTTTTCTGTTCGAATATTATATTGCTTGTCATTTATGGTCCATGACTTATCTCTTGTGTCAAGTCCATTTTTTATCTTTTCGAATGTCTCAGCAGAAAGCCCAACCTTTCCTTCGCCTCTATTCCAATCTATTGAAATTGAGGAAGGTGCAGTACTGGATGATGATTGGATCATGATTTTTTCATCTCATTTATAAGGCCAAAATAAATTGCGACCTAGTGCATGAAATTACTTTTATCATATGAGCCCAACAAAAGCTTTCAAAAAACGCTCACCCTAGAGAAGAGTTCACACTGCGGAAGGAAGCTTTAAAACAGCCCGAACTCTGGATGCAGTTCGGGCTGCTAAAATTTTCACAGTTGCATCAGACTGTCATGGCCAGCCACGCAACCTCAAAACCAAATCTTAATCAACCATCTTCACTTCACACTTATAGGTGTCTGAACCTACGGTGAACTGGCCATGGCCAGACCAGTCTGCATCGAGGGCAAAACTGGCGATAAATGGGGCAAGATAGGTGCCGATCGCTGGAGGTGGCACAGATACCGCGGCTTCGCCATGAACGGCGCCAACCTTGGTTATCTTTCCATAGCCAGTGCTATGCATTGCACCCGTGACAGGAGCGGTGAAGACCGGCGGGTGCTGCGTCCCCTCATGGATGACTCCAGCGGCTTGGCCATGCAATGCGCCGGAGGAGGCATTGACCGTTACTGCAAGCACCATGCGGCCTGCGCCAACCATGCCACCTTCAGGGGTAAAGCTCAGCTTAAGCAAATACAGGCCTTCTTGTGCCATAAGAAAATCTCCAGTGGATATATCGCAGATGGAATGACGACCTATCGTCTCCCCAACATCGGCAGGATGCATACCCACTCTAGGCGATGGCTCAGCTTATGGCCTTGCCCTTAAGGATAGGAACAAGACTATCGCAAACAATTACAGAATCCACTCAGCGCCATGGCTCACCAGTTAGTATTTTGTCGGCGTGAAAATAGAAAAAGGCCGCGGTTGCGGCCTCCACAATTCCTCGAGATGATCCCTTAGAAAATCTCCATGCAACCCTTCGGCTGCGGCTTCCCAATGCCAACCTGCATCAGCGGACTTTCGTAAATCCCCAAAGCTGCCATTTGCATCAGGGTTTCAATTGCTGACGGCGCTTTGAATTGATGGCGTGAAAAAGTCCCATGCGAATCACCCAGCCAACCATCTTTATTGATCCAGGCCTTATAAACAGACACATCCTGATCATCGCCAGCGTGAACAAAGTCCAGCAGCAGAGCAATGTCGCCGATTTCACCGCCGTATGCAACCGTTTTAGTCCTAAGCTCCACCTGCCACCCAAAAATCTCGAGCACGATCCCCGTTTCGGATGATTTGCGTTTCTTGACGATTCCGGAAATTCCCGATCCAGACATGGCCGTAAACCATGTCGTCAAGGCGTCCTCGAAAATTATCTTATAGCCAGTAAGTCGGTCACAAAGCTCTACCGATTCGTACTGGAGCTGGGTGGCTTTCCTCAATCTCTCTTGCATATTCACAATACTCCATAGTCATGGAGCAACATTATGCCATCCGGAAGACGCATTCAGCTACAAGACAGCTGTTCGTATGTGTCCGCCGCTGTACACATCCATGCTGATCGCCACCTCCACAGCACGGGGAGCATCGGCACCTGCGCGCATAGCCGCCAGCGCGGGGATCTTGCCAGAGCCAATGGCCATGGGTGCCGGCCAGGACTCGGGGGCAAGGCACTCATCGCTCACCATGGCCAGCCGCTCGCCATCCCACACCAAAGCGGCGAAGTCGGCGTTTTCGCCAGGCTGATCAGCGCGGCCTTCAATCCATGCCAGCGCGTCAGGTACGCTGCGAGTGACTCCTGCCATTCCGATGATGACCGGGCGCCCACTCCAGCGGTTGGTTTCCAGTCGGTGCAATTTCTGCAGGTCGTCAGCCAGGATGACTTCCTCGGCCGTAGCGCGGCCGTCCGCGGCCATGGTGATGCCGTCGAATGCGATGGTAGTCATGTGCCATCTCGGAGGTGGTCGTTAATACCACTTTGCCGTTTTGATGCGTTTTTGCCAGGTGAATACCTGGCCCTGTTAATACCAGTAGCGTTTTCAACCCGCGCATGGGGTTAAACCCGCATAGTTACGGCGGCACCCTGCTACAATCCACCCAATTGACATGAATGGAGGTTAAGATGCCACTCCGTATGATTTATATCGTTGCGCTGCTGGTAGGGCTGCCGACTGTGGCCGGCATACTGTTGACCAATGTCGTAGCAGACACTGCCGGCTGGAAATGCGCTGAGAAGGGCTACCAGATGCGGGATGGCAAGTGCCCCGCTCCGGAAAGCCGTGGTGGCTAATTTAAGGTGAGCAAACATGGAAGCATTCCGCATTCGCATCAAAGACGGCAGGACGATCGCTGGCATTGCATACAACCATAGCCGGATAGACATCCTCCCCGGAGAGTACGAAGCGCACTTTGCTGAAATCACCGTCAGAATTGGTGGGGCGGAGAGAAAAGAATTGGCATTGACTGTCATGGACGTCCATCCAGACCCAACCGCGCCCGACAAGTCCCTTACTATCATGTCCAGCGAGTTCCCTCATGACCTGGATGGCTTTCCGAACACAAGTAGGACCAGCTCTATTGAAGTGTTGGAGCGCCTCTAGCCTCCCGGCGCAGCTCCGGCACGATCTTCACGTCCATACACTCCATCGCAATGTCCACCGCGCGACGTTGGATCACCTCCATCCGGTGCGGACTGATCGACTGGCCGTCGTACTCGGCCACCAAGGACTTGATCCGTTCCTCGGCGGTCGCGCTGTCGAACTGGACGCGGGCGGTGATGTGCTGGGTCATGGCTATCTCCGTACCAGTTTGATGAGTGCGCGGCGGGTGAACGTGGCGTGCTGCCGGTTACGGTGAAATCGCACCGTGATCTCGTCGGCGTCTCGGCAGATGACTCGGCAGCGCGTGCCGGTGATCAGCACCAACTCGGCGCCGCGGCCCCAGGGCGCAGCCTCGTAGACGATGGTTGTGTGACGTAGCCGCATGCGGGCCTCGGAAATGAAAAGCCCTTCCTATGGAAGGGCTTGAAATGGAACTGGCAATTAGTCCAGTGATATCAACATGACAACAGGGAGTAAAAAGCTGTTTCCGCGATGAAATATGGAAACGACATGAATAAAATTGCTATAATTGCATTCGGCATGGCATTCAGCACCCTTGCAATGGCTGAAAACGGAGCAAATACGACCTACCCTGCAGTAATCTTCAATCAAGACTTATCGCAGAAGCTGATCAAGCTCTTGCCAAAGACGGCTCCGGTGTACAAGCTTGGTGAAATAACTACGCTTATGGCACCAGCTCCGGCACTAAAAAGCATGAGGGTAATAGCTGTAGACTCTGATCGAGCAGGCCTTGAGACATACAATACGGAAAATCTCCCTCCGTATGAGACTCAAAAGCAGCACGCTGGCGGCGCACGGCTCAATGTAGTAACGGTGGAAGTAGGTTTTGGCAGGGCCTACGCGAAATACAATGGAGCAAACCTTTCATCTACCGATACGGCTATTTGCCAAGACTGGTCTGGGATATGGAGACCTTGCCAGAACGGTGAATTAGTCGGTGGTTGGATGCGAACCTGGAATGCAGCAGGCCGCGGGGCAGGTCAGTTTGAATCTTGGTCTACTTCATTGAATATGCCGACCAACACATATCACGCAAATATTAAGGTCCATTAAACCTTATTACACTGACGAGGCTTATATGCTAATCCTTTCGACTTCCGAACAGAAGTTAGCCGCCACACAACGTGTGGTTGCTAATGGACAAGCATCCAACTTCTCGCAGTTTTTGGAGAAGGCAAAGTCTGACGCATCGGCGTCCGCTCAAGTCTCGTCAGTGCCCAGCTCACCAAACCTGGAAAATCTCACCACTAATGAAGCATATGACGTGCTATCGGGTCTGGCCAAGTCAGGAAAATTGACGCCTGAAGAATATCAAACCATGGCGCCAACGGTTTATTTAAGGGCCTTGAATGAAGGGCAAGGGAGCCCGCAGCCCGAGCGATTCGACTTGCTTTCTGGCGTACAAAGCCTTATCGAAAACAGCAAGATGATTGGTAGGTATGATCAGGTCCGCGCGCAAACTCACGGTCTTGAACTTTTAAAGGCATATCAGACAAATTCATGAAGAAGGGCGGCATCAGCCGCCCTTCTTTCTTGGCCCTGCTAATCATTTACTAACGGCGGGGCCATTTCATTTCCGCCGGACGCGACAAGCCACCCGCAAGGGTGGCATCTCAAACCGTTCGACGGTCAATCAAATTATATATGTGATGTTATATCGTTTCATTTAACTGGTCAAGCTCTCAGGTTTCGCTTGGCGCGATTCCAGACCTCTTGTGTCAGCCTCGCCACAATCGCGTCGTACTGCGCAGCGTGCATGCCCAGCCGGTCGCGCTTGAATCGCAGGTCTGGCAGCTTGAAAGTGCCGGCAGCGTCGATCTTGCCGCGGTAGTGGTTCAGCAGGATGTCGCGCTCGTTCACGCTGCAGCCATTCGTCACCCGGGCCCGGCCGCCGCCCATCGACACTCGCATAGTGCCGTAGCTGATGGCGCGCTCCACGGCCAGCACCTGGCGCAGGTCCAGCACCTCGCCGGCACCCTTGAGATATCTGCAGGACTCGCACGGATCGTCGTCCTCGAAACAAGCCGGGCAACGGTTCGCGCGGAACTTGCCTTCCAATCCGGGAGAGCGGTCCTTGCCATTACCCTGGCGTTGCCATTTCCCCCACTGTTCCAGCGCACATAGCGCCTTCAGCTTGTCGTCGTGTTCCAGTTCGTTCATCACCATTGCACCGCCCCTTTCACATGCCAAACCGACCAATCAGCGCGGCCTCAGCGCGACCATCGTCTTTCACCCTGGCGAACAGGCAGGCCTGGGCCGGGAACAGCTCCGCGGCGCGAGCCCGGCTGCCGTCCTTGCCATCCTTGCGGCCCGCCCGCTTCTGCCACTGCTGAGGCGTGACGAACGATACCGGCAGGCCCAGGCCCGCGCAGACGCCCTCCACGATGCCGGCGCTTTTACCAAAGTTGAACATGCTGGTAACGCCCTGGCCGCTCATCGCCCCGACTTTCTCGATCACCACATGCGCGCTGGCGTGCTGCCTGAGCAGGCTGGCCAGCAGCGCCGGCGACACACTCCGCTTGGTGGTCTTGCCGCTCTTCAGCTCTACAACCGGCATGTCGTAGACGTCCAGCAGCTGATCTCCGTCCAGCACCGCGATGGCGCCGTTGATGCCCGGGTCGATTCCTAGCCTCATGCGGCCTCCCTCCTGAGTGCTTCTTTGTTCACGATCACCAGTCCGCCGGCCGCCAGCTTTTCCAACGTCAGCACGATGGCCCTGTTCATCTCCGCGCGCCGCTCGTCGCGCGAAAGCTTGTTGCCGTTGCCCAGCTCGTGATGGCAGCCCGGGCAGAGCGCAGCAGTCAGCGCATCGGCCGACTTCATGCCCATGCCTTTCCCTTCGTCGCGGTGCGCGACCTGGATGCCGTATGCGCCGCAAAGGACGCAGAACTTGAGCGAACCCACGGCGGCCAACCAGTCGGCGTTCTTCGTCGTGTCACGCCGGCCGGTGCCAGGCGTGGAGCCAGGGCGAGGAACGATTTTGCTTGGCTTCATGCCGCCTTCTTCCCGTACGCTGAGCCCAGCCCGAATTTCACGCCCTTCTCCGCGCCGAACGCATGGATCAGCTCCAGCAACTCGCCCATCTCGCGGATGCTCATGTCGCTGGTGCGCTGGCCCAAGATCACGAAGCCCGTGCCATCGATGTTCGGCACCACCTTGGTCCGACGCAGGCTGGCGGTCAGCAGGTCTTTCCATTCCTCCGCCGTCAGATTGTTGCCGTACCAGTCCAGTTGCTCGCTGATGTCCGTCAGCGCGGCCCACATGGCAGCGTTCTGGCTCAAGTTGCGGATGCTGGCGGTTTGGATCGTGACCTTTAAACCTCTGCCATCGGCGGCCTCGTCCAGCATCTGGCACGCCAGCTGATATGCGCGGGCCATGCGCGGCCGGAGATCGGCGCCGGTCTGGATGGTGAGCGCTTCCCGGCTCATGCAGCCTCCCGCGGAGACGCTGAGCGCTGGTCGACCAGCTTCAGGATCTTGTCCGCTTGCTCCGCCCCCATCTCGTTCCGCTCCAACAGCGGTCGCGAGGAGCCGGCCAGCATGACAGTCTTGGCAATCGCAGGGCTGCCCAGCAGCATGGGTGGCTCGCAGCGCAACCTAGCCTTGCGGTTATCGGCTTCGAACTGGCCGATCATCACCGGCGGATACTCCGGCACCTCTTGCCGGCCGGCGAATGCACGGTAGCGGCTTTCGAAATCGCGTGCCACGAACGGCCAATCGTCCTCGGTTTTCGTGCCAAGTGCGATCCAGCCCCCCATCTCCGCCAGCGCGCGGTGGATCAGCGGGTCGTCGAACACGACACTGCGGTAGGTGCCGACGTGGCGCAGGGCCTTGTCGACCTTGTGCCAGGCTTGCAGGGCCTTGTCCTGGCTGGAGCCGGCAGTCATGCGGATCAGGTCGGCCGGCTTGGGCATGAACTGGCCGTTGTCGGGGCTGGTGACGTGGCGGTTCATGGCCTCACGGAACACGGCCAGGTCCAGATGCTTCAGGGCGTTCCAGTAGATCGTGATCGCGGGCGTCGTCAGCGGCTTGCCGTAAAGCTCGGCGACCGCCTGGAGCAGGCTGACGAATGTGTCGTAGTCGTTCTGTTGCATGGTCATGCATCCGTAGGTTCGTCGCCAAAGAGCATCCGCTTAGCCTCTTCAGCAGCGGCACGGTTCTGTTCGGCAAGGGTTGGCTTGCCACCGGATGGGCGGCTGGATTGAGGGGTGTCACGGTGCAGCCATTCGGCCTTGAAGCCCTGCCAACCGCGCTCGGCGGAAATTTGGATCGCCTGGGCCAACGTCAGGCCGGCAATTGCGGCTTCGCGCTCGATGCCGGCAAGGGCGGTGGCAGTCAGCGGTGCGCGCTTGGCCTTGCGGATGAGCAAGAAGTCGGCGGCATGCAGAGGATCAACTCCCCTCAGTTTCAGGTCTTTGGCTGTAAGGGGCTTGCTATTTTCGTCGTCCGCGGACGCGGGCGGAGTACTGTTTTTACTACCATCTGTGTAACTATCTGGTAAGCCATCTGGTATAGGTTCGCCCTTCTGGGCGTTTCGTTTCGCCCGTTTGGGCGCTTCCATTTGCCCATTTGGGCAGATGAGATGCCCGTTCAGGAAAATGGATTCGTCCACGAAGGCATACCACAAAGTCCGGTCGTAGCCCTGGTCGTTGTAGTTGCCCTTCATGATCACGCCGTGGCGGACAAGGCTGTCTAAAACGCGGCGAATTTGCTTCTCAGACAGGTACGGGAACAGCTCGCCAAAGGCCTTGATGCTGTTGTATGTCCAAGTCCGTCCGTCGTAGAGGTGGCGCCCATTAGCCTTGTTCTTGGCAATCCAGAACGCCATGTTGTTGATGAACACTGCCTCCTCTACGCCATACATGGCGGCATGGGCGATATCGAACGAGTGAACTACGCTCATTCCCGCTTGCCTCCATCGGTATTCGTTGCCATAATTTCTCCTGATCTTGATTAACCCCCGCGAGGCCCGGCCAGGCCGTTGACCGGGGGTTTTTCTTTTCCTGCAAGACTGCGAGACCTGCCCTCTGATATGCTTAAATCCCATTTGCATACAGGAGGCTGTATGAAGACCTTCATCAACAAAATCAGATACGACCACTCGAACGGATATGCAGCAGTGGAGTTAATGATTCCTGCCGATAACGACGAGCTCGGATCGGTGGTCACCATTGATGTAGAAATCCCCATCAACAAGGCCTATGAGTCGAGCTACGGCGTCCTCATGGAGATGGCTATCCGCGAGGCTTGTCGCCACCACGCTTGGCTCGATAAAGCGCTCCGCCCGGCCTAAGCTCATCCGCAATCGCGGCCTTGATCGCTTGCGGCAGCTGCGCGCTCAGTTCGCAAAGCTGCTGCTGCGTCGCCCCTAAGTCCGCCCGTAAGCCAGTCACCACGCTGCTCAGCGCATTGATCTGCTGCTGCAACTGTTCGATGTCCATCACTCCCCTCCCTTGATCTCGTGCGCCCGGCCGCCAGCGCCCGGCACCTTGTACGCGCTCAACTTGCATTGCCCGTTCTCGCCCGGCTTGTAGACCACCAGCACGGCCGGGAACGGCGCCTTCGCCTTTGCCCCATCGAACCGCAGCCGCTTGTCCAGCGCGCGGATCTCCGCGGCCTTCAGCGCGTGGCGATGGAACCAACGGGTATCCGTCCGCGCCGGCACCAGGCAGACCACCAGCGCGCCATCGATGCTGGAGCAGTAGGCCTTGGCCATCCACAGCTTGATCTGGTGGCCGAACGGCGGGTTCATCCAGACGACGTCCCTGCCCCAGTCCTGGGCCAATCCATCCTGCTCGCGCGTGAAAAATCTCTCGCACTTGGCGTTCTCCGGCGTCGCGCAGACGTCCAGCGTGAACCCGAACTCCGCGTGCAGCTGGTCGAACAGCTCCTGCGGTGTCGGCCACTCGTCCGTTTTGCTGCTGAAATGCACCTGCTCGCTCAGATCCGCCATCAGGCGGCCTCCGCGAGCGCATAGTCGTTGGCGGCTTCGCGAGGCAGGAACGGGGCGAGGCGCTCATCGCCAGTGAGTTCGTACAGCCTGGCGCGTTCCGCAACAGAAAAACGCGCCGGGCAGTGCGAAACCTTATCCCGGTTTATCTTTCTCCTCAGCGAATTGGGGTTTATGCCCAGCTCGTCCGCCAAGTGCTTCAACTTCAGCCCCGTCCGATCCTTCCAGTCGGCAACGACCTGGTAGATCACCACATCGATCTCAGAAAACATGGTTCGCAACATTTCCTTGAAAAGTGATCATTTTCAAAGGTTTAGTGCTTTGCCATACTTCACTCAGCACCAAGCCAGACCCGCTACAGCGCCTCGACCGGCTACCACCTTGGAGCGCGATGCGGGAGTTCTTTGACAACTGGATAAAACGCAAAGGAAATCCATAAATGCATGCACAAAGAAGTGGCGCCAGGCTGTCATACACACCGCAATCGTTGCAGCTATCGCAGGGAGCGAGTAAAGACGCACACGCAGAAAGAATAACAATTTGTTATTCTTTTAGCAATAACATTTTGGGAGTTCCAGGCAATAACAATTTGCTGTCAAATCGCAGCATGGAAAGTAAAGAATTTCGTCGTGCCAACTTGCTTGCCTTGATCGAGCAATATGGAACAATCAGGCACCTAGCCGAAAAGGTTGATGTGGCCCCAAACCATCTGAGCCTTGTGAAAAACCATGTAAGAAACATGGGGGATAAGCTTGCGCGTCGCATCGAGGAGGCTGTAGGAAAGCCAGTGGGCTGGATGGACTTGCCTCACGATGGTGGCGACTTGGACCTAGCCCAAGATGTGGCATCAGTTACGATCACAGCTCAGTCTGAAGAGGAGCTCGTGAAGCTCCTGCGCGAAAAGGGCGAAGCCTACGCGTTCGAACTGCTCCGCAAGGCATTCATGGAGCAGGAAAACAAAAAGGGCGACTGATGTCGCCCCACTCTACCCTCTAGGCCGCAAACCTGGCCTGGGTCAAATCTAGACTACTCACATCCCCGCTCCGCACAAACTCCAAGGAGCCATCTTGGTAGCGCCTGAGCGCCACTTCGGCGACAACCGGGCCGCGCGCGTCGAAACCAGCTCTGTGGTGATGACAGTTTGCCGCATGCACACATGGCGCATGAGCGGTATTGCAATTGCTCTGCATTCCTAACTCCGTTTCAGGTGCTCAATCGTAGCCGTCTGTCATATGTCACTACTGACATCTTCTTGTTTTATTGCCACATTGTCCCACCTGACATCTGTCAGGTCATTACTAGAAATAGTAAGAAAATCTGTACACAGTAAAAATACGTATTTATAAATACATGGTTTAAATGCCATGTATTATTCGCATGCCCCGATCTTGTACATCAGCTGCTCTACAGTTGACGCCTCGTAAGTCTCCATCAGGCGTCCGATGTGGTAATCGATTGTGTAGACACTCTTGCCTAAAGCTGATGCCACCTCTGCTCTTTTAAACCCTCGCTTACAATACAGATCGATTACGGTTTGCTGGATTTTGCTCGTTTTAGCAATTCGTGCGTTTGAGGCAAAAACTCTATGCGCGACCTCGGCCAGATCGGGAAGCAGCATTTCGAGCAAATCACGCAGCGCGCGGTCGTCTTCCACCTGGCGCCCAATCATCGACAGCACGTATCGAACACCGCCGCCCTTATCGGCAATGTAGGTCAGGCCATGCGTTAGCTTGTGGTGCTCGCAATCAGAGACGAACCTCCGCTGCGCCTGGGTCAGGCCCTGGGCGTAGAGCCGCGTCGACCACACAACCGGCTCACCTGCGGACGCCCTCACAATGGGGTCAACCTTCACGTAACCACGCTCTACGTACCGCAGCAACCAATCCTCAGACCAGCCGTGATTTATGTACAGCGATGGCACCTTGGTCCCGTAGAACGTCGCCAACAGCGTCGGCGCACCGCCGGCTACCGTGCACACCAGAGCCAGGGCCGCGTCAAGATCATCGCGCGTCCGAGCACGCACCAGCATGCTGCGCAGCGCTGCAGCAGCGCAGATTGCTGCATTGATTCTGTTATTGGATATCGCCGCGACTTCCGGCAGCTGATCGATAGCTGTCGTCATGAGTCCTCCCCGTCTATTCAAGGTAGGACATTTCAACGACGCAGAAAACCGCGCCGCCGATTTCTCAGCGTGCGGTGGTCAGTAGCCGCTGCACCAGGCGCCAGACTTCGTCCGGCCCTTTGCTCAGCATTTGCTCAGCTACATCTTCCAGCGAGTCCGCAGAGACGTAAGGGGCCTCCGTGCTCGCCAAGGGCGTCTTACGCCCCTTGCCTGTCTCCAGCCATGTCAGCGAGACCCCCAGCGCCTTCGCAATGCCCGGCAGCTTGGCAGACTCGCGATTGCGACCATTCTCCAGGTCAGCAACTATCGACCGACTGCAACCGGCCCGCCGGCCAAGATCTTCCTGGCGCCAGCCGCGGCGCATGCGCTCGGCCCTGATTCGATCACCTCTTACATTCATGCCGCATTGTCGATTACGGCAGAGATGCCATGGCACCATTCAGAGATGGCATTACATCACAATCGGGCGCAAAAAAGCCCGCGTGAGCGGGCTTGTTGCGGGCGCCAGGTGTTTTTATCTGAACGGGTGGGCTCAGCCTGGGCTTGAGGTGAGTCTGCCGGTGGTGGCCGGCGCGGTCAAGACAAAGGAAAACCCGCCGGAGCGGGTTAGGGAAATTGGCAAGTATATTTTGCCGCTTCAAGCGGAAGGATTGTAAATTACAACACACTAACTAAATAGGCCAACTCTCTCTGGTAGCGGGTAACAGACGAATTTACTTGAAGCCTCTTCCCTTCCACAGTATGAAAACCACCTATTTGAAGCTTTGAAATAGGGATGCTTTTTGCACCACTAATTCGACCTGAAGAAACGAAATCATCAGTTAGAACAAATGCATCCGCAGGATCTGACACATCAAAAGCATGATAAAATTTTTCTGCAATTGAAAGCGCACGCTCGACATACATTTTTGATGCTCTATCAGGCGTGGAACGTATTCGACTTTTCGAACCTACCATTGTCATGACAATTGCAGCTACTTTAGGCACTGACAATCCCCCAGCACGTTCATTCCATACCGCAAAATCTCGCTTATTATTATGAAGCATATCCAACGTAAGCTCCAGCGACTCAATAGAGTGCTCGTCTACTCGCACAGGTATAACCAATGCGTCTGCAGCACACCATGCAAGATGGGTTCCGCCCGCATAAAATGGGCTTGTATCGATGAGAACGCCTTCAGCTTTTTTTTCTTTTGCCTCTTCCGCTAGAACATTTTTCAAGCTCTCCAGCAAAGACTTCACAGCTTTGGGATTGCTTTGCGAGTGCGCCAGCTGCAGCTGCTGATAAAGTGTCGAAGGAAATGCAAACATTTCAGCATCTCCAGGAACAACATAGCTCGGCTTTGTTGTTTTAAAAGCACCACAATATTGAGAAACTCTATATGAAAGATCAGATGGCTTTTCACCAAATGCAGGACCAAGCAGTACAGGCTGCAAGCCCTTTAGAATAGTCACCTCTGGAGTTTCATCACGCATTAGAGTTTCACTCAGATTGCACTGAGGGCAAACATCTGCGACAAGCATTGGCCTTCTGATACTCATTTCAAATGCCAAATTGAAGCTAAGCGTGGACTTGCCGACACCACCTCGTAGTGTAGTGACGGCATAGTTTTTGTATTTTAAATCTCCCGCTCTGACGAAGCCTTCTTCCACGACTTTTCGATGCGTTTCAAAGATTTTATCCAGGCCACCCATTTTAGCTTCCCCAAATGTTGAGTTTGTACGGCAGACGAGTTGAGCATAGCATGCAGGTGGTGCAGGTGCAACGAAGAAGTGCAGGTGGTGCAGGTGAAACGAAGAAGTGCAGGTGGTGCAGGTGCAACGAATAAGTGCAGGTGATGCAGGTGAAACGAAGAAGTGCAGGTGGCGCAGGTGCAACGAAGAAGTGCAGGTGGTGCAGGAGTTGACGGTAAAAATAAAGAGAGCACTCAACTGCGCCAAGCCTCGGCCGGTTCATCACCATTCAAGTGGCGGGGCAGAGATTGGGCTCCGACACCTGCTATATGGACACATACCGCCAAGTCTTGAGCCCCATCTTGAGTGCGGCAAACTTGGCGGATTCCTTGTTGCCCCATAGCGGGGTAGCGCTCAGATCCAGGGCTTCGGCCAGTGTGTGGCCGGCCTCGGGCTTGTCGCGCTGGTACACGTACCACTTCACCTTATCGCCAGTCGTTGCCAGTACGTAGGTCGCCATGTTGAGCCCTTTAACTGTCGGCATCTCCGCAGCACGCACTCGTCCACCGTTTGCGGCTGTCTTTATTTCTTCTCAAGCCAATAATGCATCCGACTGTCCGGGTCCTCCATCAAGGATTTGCACATGTCGGAATACTGGAAGAGCAGTCCATCAAAACCTTCGTTTGCTAAGGCTTTTGACTCGATCTGGGTGTGTAGCAGGAGCTTTGATCGAGCGTATTCCGGCGGCTGCCCCTCCATCAGCACTTCAAGCATCTGCATCGCATGGAGAGCAGATGTCTTACTTGCCTTTGCAGCTGCCTTCCATTTGCTGTCCGTCCGCCCTGATTCTTCTGAGACCGTTGAAACAATTGTGTAGTAAGCGGCGCATGCAGCCATGTCGTCCGCGAGATTTGCAATGGCCGTTGGTGTGTCATATGCCTTTGCAGGGCTGGTAGCCAACAGGCCAATGCTGGCCGCCAATACACACACCTTCATCTCTGTCCCATCAGATGCGGCAGACGCCTCTGTCGCAACTCCGTGAACACAGACTTTTCGTCGAAGCCGCCGGACATCAGCATCCCAGCCATGGCGCAATATCCGACTTGTTCTGCACCGCATCCGCCCAGGTACTCATCGGAGTAGCTTTGCCGTTCTTAATCGTCCAGCGCATCAAAAACTCTCTGTAGTAGCGAGCATCATCCGGTGTTGGTGGCGGCGCCGCGGCGATGATGTGCAGCAGCTGATTTTTAGGGTCGCCTCCAGTGTTCGTCAGCTCCGAAAATCTCTTGTCGATCTTGAAGCGGCAGGCCTTAAAGGCGTCCCACGCCGTGCCGTGCGCCGCGCTAGGGATCGCCTTCAGCGCAGCCTCAATCCGTGTCATCGAATCGGCGTAAGTTGCGGTCGGCACCAGAGCCAGGATGCAAGCGAATACCCATACCTTCACAACCCTCTCCTTTACCCGCATCAAAGGGCGGCTCGGTCACTTACCCCTGCCAGAGCCTCAGTCTGTAGCCGTCTGTACAACTGACATAGAGGCTGACTGGTCGATCAGCACTCGGAAGCGAGCCTCCTGCTCGGCCCCCGCCACGCCGGCCACCTCCTTCAGATTGCCACCACAAAACGCTCCGTTCGGTTCAGCGCCAATCACTACCGATCCCGGGTTGCTCCTCAATCTGACAACCTCGCCAGCCCCTAGGAGGGCGCGCAACTTTCCATTCACGTAGATGCGGGTATCACAGGCTGAGCCGACCATTCCAGCGTCACGCTTCACCAGTATCTGCGCACTCCCTTCACCAATATCCATGACTTTGCTCGGCTCTACCGGCCTTGCTTTTGCAAAAGAAACTGGCTGCGTCGCGCAGGCGCTCAGGACAAGTGAAAAAGCAATGCACATTGAAATTTTCCACATGTGAAGCAAACCCAATGGTTGACATTGGCATCTTACACTTGGCTACAAGCCAAGCCAATCTGCATTACTTTATCGGGATCGATCATGCCAAAAGTAGTTTGATGAAACTCAGCACCGCCAATGGACCCCGGTGCCTAATTTCCTCTGCCAGCTTCTCGTCAGACAACTTGGGCAGCATGCCTACCGTGGCATGATTATTGTCCAGCCACGCGTTCGGAAGGCCAGCAGCCACTTCGATCTTCCTGGCGATCTCATCACCGCAGCGCCGCTCCCCTGACTTGACGGTGCTTAAGTAAGAGGGCGATGTCCCTACCTCGCTGGCAAGCTTTGCCGCCATGCCACGAATTGCCAAAATGGACATAAGGTTATCTCGGCGAATTCCATATACGTCCTTCAGCTCGCCAAGGGGTTCTACGGGAACGTCTGCATCCCCGCCTCCAGGGAAGTCCATCCAGCCTCTCGGCTTACCAACAGCGGCCTCAATCTTTCTGGCCAGCAATTCCCCCACCCTCTTCTTGTCGTTCTTCACCTGACTTAAGTAATTCGGCTTGATCCCAAGCTTGCTCGCCAGCTCGGCCGTTGCCCCTCGGCGTGCCACAAGTGAAAACAGCTTCTCCTTGCGCACTTCGAAAACGTCGGCAAATCCGTGCCCCTCTTCACGCTGCGTCTCTTCGTCATCATCGCTCATTCCAACCTCCCGTCTCCAATGCCAGCATCTTACAGCCATGGGTTGGGCGGCGTGGCGGGCAATTACACAATGTAATTGCATTAAAGCAACACAACCAATTGGAAATATCATTTTGTTATTGATTGATGAATATCTGTTTGTTATTGTTACCCCATCAGCACAGCAACACAGTGCACCGATCTCTAACAACCAGCAGCGATACGGCACAGCCCAGGGCGCGCAGCAAGGCACCCCCTGTCAGGTCTCAGACCTGAGGAAGCGATGGCCAAGTCATGCAGAAGCACCTGCATGTCGCGCAAGAGGTTCGCAAGGAGCGGACCAATGACAGCGCAAGCGCCCACCCCACCGTGGCGAGTAACGGGGGAGTGAAGTAGAAGGCCGCTTTGAGAGAGGCGGCACACTGGATGGGATCGCGCACTGGACATGCGCAAGCGGCGGCAACCGCGAGGCCCAAGCTGGAAAGTAGGTGTCTGCCAGCCTCATCCAGTGTGAGCGGTAAACAGGCGAGAGCGGCCTGAGTAAAACGGCTTATGCGACTGGCCCGGTCGTTAAACGGGCACCCACACGCCTGGGTCCTTTGGCTGGACAGCGCCAAGAGCGGGCCTCCTCAGTTCCCAGCCGTGTAGGTCAACGCCAGGAGAAGCATGGATATATTTTTGCTCTGGCTTTGGATTCTGATTGGTTGGCGCCCGCGAGAGCGACTTTCCTCGCGCGGCAAGGAAGTCAGATCCACTACGGCAGTAGCATCGCCACCACCTCAGATGGCCTGCGCGAAGGGCGCGCAGTAGCCATCGCCAACCTGAGAGACGGGCCGCTTCGGCGGCCGAGACAACTGAAAGGACATCGCATGAGCGAACAGGGTTTCACGAAGGGCCAGGCGGTCAGCTTCACCACCATCCACGGCCGCGAAGGTAAAGGCAAGATCATCGACATCACCAAGGGCGCCAAGGGCGACTTCATCAAAGTGCAGGAAGACGGCAGCGACAAGGTGACATCCTGCCGCCCGAAGCAGCTGAAGGCCGCCTAAGCCGCCGCCGGCGACAGCCGGCTGCATTGCTGAACGCCTTGTGCGAGCAAGTGTAGCGCTGGCCGCGCTTACCGGGCGCCACCCGGGCAGGAGCCACAAGACGTTCAGCAATGCAGTGTAGACCCCCGTACTGTGCCGGGGCCGCTTCGGCGGGACACCTTCCGGTTGCGCACCCCAACCGACTGCGCAGATGGGTGGGTCACAGAACACCGTAGACCCTTGCAGCAGCGCCGGCAGCCTTCACAGGTAGTCTGATGCCGGTAGGACCGCTGATTTCAGCGGTGGGGCCGAGGGCCACGCCCTCCCCGGCTGGATGATGGATCATGCCAGTCGCCCCACCCCTGCGATTCGCAGGTTTCTCCTCAGTTTTCCTTAATTTACCCGGCCCTCGCGCCGGGTTTCTTTTTGGAGTTCGCCATGCACACCTTCACCGTCGAATTCGTGCCGCGCGCCAAGACCAAGGGTGCCACCCTCCGCATCGAGGGTGTGCAGGCATCAGACAGACACTCCGCCATCATCCGCGCCGCCAGCCAGGAGCGAATCAACGCTGCCAACTACAAGCCGCGCGCCACCCTTCAGCGAAAGGAAGCAGCATGATCGCCAACGCTACCGCGACGCCGGCCGCCGCGCAGATCAACGTCGACTGTCGCAAACTGCAGGCCGCCAACTCCGGCTGCTATGCAGTGCATGCGATGTCCGGGTTTCGCGTCCACTTCCAGTATCCACGCACCCGCCGCCGCATCGACAACCTGATCGTGCTGGCCCGCAGCAAGGGCGAGGCGCTGGATCGCGCCGGCGCCATGCTGCCCGATTACCTCCCCACTGGAATGTCGCGGCTATGAAGGCGCGGATCAAATACGCCCTGGGCGGGCTCGTCGCCACCTCCCTCTTCTTCGCCGCAGTCACTTTGGCTCAGGCCGTGGAGCAACTCCAATGACCGCACGTCAGTTCCTCCCTATTCAAGGTGCCATCGCCCGCCACATTTACGGCGAACGCCTTGCCGCAACTCAGCCACTCGACTGTCCGCCGGCGCAGAGCGACTGGTCCGACGCAGACAGTTGCGAGGCCACCATGGCGATGGCCGCGCAGGTGCTGTCGCTTGTCAACGCGATGCCGGACGGGCCGGCACGGCGCCAAACAGTTCGATTGCTGGAGTCGGCTCGTGCGAGCTACGCCCAGGCAGTGACGAGGGATGCCGCGTGATCCGCACCATCCCTCTCGATCGGATGCACAACACCTTGAAGTCGCGCCAGATCCAGCAAGGCGGATCGTTGAAAGACACCCCGCCGCACGCCAGGCGCGCCGCCAAAAAACAGCGCGAGCGCCATGTGATCGAGGACATCCTCTTTCAGCTCAACGCGCCTTTAACGAATAGGAGCAACAAGGATGATCGCAAACCTCTCAGGCGCGTCTGAGCTGATCAGCGCCGCCAACCTGCTGGCCGAGTTTGTTGCCCGGGTGAACAGCTACTTCGATCAGATCAAGCCGCGGCCGTCTTTCGCCATCAAGGTGAAGGGCCAGGCGCTTATCGGCGAGATCGCCATCCCGTGGGAAAAGCACCCAGGCCTTGCTTTCACCATCCGCGAGCTGAGCGACGCTGAGGCAGACGCCCTAGGTGGCCGGCTCCGCAGTTCTCTCGAAGCCTCCATCGACCGCCTCGGCACAAGCCAGCCGCCGGCGCCGAACGTCGTGCCGATTGAGGCGGCGCGCAAGATTGAAGCTGAGCAGAAGCCCATTCAGTCCAGCAGCAACGATGATCGTGAAGGCTTCTTTGGCACTCGCAGCGTATGGGGATGACCATGAAACGAACCGAATGGAAGCAAGCCTGGCGCTTCGTCCGCGCCATGTGGCCGCAGATCAACCAGGGCGACGGATGGAAGCACCTCACCGCCCAGCAGCGCCAAGCCGCCAACCACCTCGACCAACGCAACACCGCAGCGCCAGCCCACAAGCTGGCGCTTCCGTTTTAAGACCGGAGACAATCATGCAATTCCATCAGGCACAGCGCAAAAAGGCCAAGCTACGGCTGGCACTGACTGGCCCCAGCGGAGCAGGCAAAACCTACGGCGCGCTCGTGGTTGCCAAGGGCCTGGGCGGCAAGATCGCCGTCATCGACACCGAGCGCGGGAGCGCATCGCTTTACTCTGACATCGTGGACTTCGATGTCTTGGAACTGGACCCGCCTTATACGCCTGAGCGCTTCCTTGAAGCGATGAAGGCCGCAGAGGCTGCCGGTTACAGCACGGTAATCCTCGACAGCATCACCCACGAATGGAGCGGCGTTGGCGGCTGCTTGGAAATGAACGACGCGCTGGCCAAGGCCAAATTCAAGGGCAACACCTGGTCGGCCTGGAACGAGACCACCCCGCGCCATCGCGCCTTCATCGACGCCATCCTTCGCTCGCCCATGCACGTCATCGCCACGATGCGAAGCAAGACCGAAACAACCCAGGTCGAGGAAAACGGCAAAAAGAAGGTCGCAAAGCTGGGCATGAAGTCTGAGCAGCGCGACGGGCTGGAGTACGAATTCACTGTCGTCCTGGACATCTCGCACGACGGCAATATCGCGCTGGCCAGCAAGGACCGGACGCGCCTCTTCGCAGACCCTGTCCGCCTGAGTGCCGAAACAGGCCAGCTGCTGCTGGAATGGCTGGAGAGCGGCAAAGACCCGGCGCAGATGATGGCCGAAGAGGTCGACATGGCCATCGAGGCGATGCGCGGCTGCGACAACCTGGGCTCGCTGCAGGGCATCTTCGCCGGCGCATGGAAGCGCTGCGACGAAGTGAACAAGGCCCGGCTGAAGGCTGAATACGATCAACTGAAGTCGGCACTGGAAACCAAGGAGCAAGCCGCATGACAACCGCCGCCCTCCCCGCCGTCTCGCTGGAGATCGACGCCAGCCAAGCGCCTACCATTTACACCGGCAAAGGCCTCAATGTGTATTTTGAGTACATCAAGGCCATGGTCAACGAAGTACCGGATCTGACCACCAAGAAGGGCCGCGACCGCATTGCCTCGCTCGCCTACAAGGTCAGCCAGAGCAAGACGGCTGTCGAGAAGCCGGGCCGCGACTACCTGAAGCTGGTCAAGGAGCTGCCAAAGAAGATCGAGGATGAGCTGCGCGACTTCGTCACGCAATGCGACGCCCTCCGCGACTCGGTTCGCAAACCTCTGACCGACTGGGAGGCGGAGCAAGCACGCATTGAGGCTGAACGCATAGCCGCGGAGAAGGCTGCCGAAGAGGCTGCTGCCCTCGCCCGCCAGATCGAAGCCGATCACGAAATCGGCCTGCTGATGAACCGCGAGCATGACCGCCTGGCCGAGGAGAAGCGCCAAGCTGATCTACGCGCCCAGCAAGAGCGTGAGGCCGAGATTGGTCGGCAGGCCGAAGAGAAAGCGCGACGCGAAGTTGAGGAGAAGGCCGAAGCCGAACGCCAAGAAGCCATGCGACGCGAACTGGAAGCCAAGCTCACCGCCGAGCGCGCGGAACAAGAGCGCCAGGCGGCAGAACAGCGCGCCAAAGACGCCGAGGCCCGCGCCGCCAGCGAGAAGGCCGAGGCCGAGGAGCGCATCCGCCAGGCCGAGGCGAAGGCCGAGCAGGACCGCCTGGAAGCTGAAGAACGCGCCAAGCAGGCCGCAATCCAGGCTGAAGCCAACCGCATCCGTGCCGCAGAGGAAGCTGCAGCGGCCGAGCGCCGCCGACTGGAGCGGGAAGCCGAGGCCAAAGCAACAGAAGAACGCCGTCGCGCAGCCGATACCGCCCACCGGGCCAAGGTGAACCGCGAGGCGCTGGACGACCTGATGGCCACCGGGCTGACCGAAGACCAAGCCAAGGCAGTGGTCTGCGCCATCGTCAAAAAACAAGTGCGCCACGTCGCCATCCAATATTGAGGACGCCATGAACAGCATCACCTTTGACGGCCGCCTGGCCGCCGACGCCGAACTGCGCTACACGCAGAGTGGAGAGCCGATCCTCACCTTCCGCGTGGCCAGCGACATCGGCTACGGCGACCGCAAGTCCACCAACTGGTTCAGCTGCCAGATTTGGGGCAAGCGTGGCGAGTCGCTGAAGAACTATCTGGCCAAGGGCCAGCAAGTGACCGTGTACGGCCAGCTGTTGCTGCGCGAGTGGCAGGACAAGGACGGCAACAAGCGCCTGTCTCCCGACGTCCGCGTCAACGAACTGAGCCTGCAAGGCGGCCGGCAGGAGGAAGGCGGACAGCCCTCGTCGCGCCAGGAACCGCCGGCCGCGCCGCGTCGTCGTGAGCAGCAATCGCCGCCGCCCATGGATGACTTAGACGACGACGGGATTCCCTTCTAACAATGCCAGTAACAGCCCATCGCCGGCGCATGTGGATACGCGCCGCCATGATCAAGCAAGCCCGCCTCGCGCGGGCTTCATCAATTCTGGAGCCACCATGCAAAACCCCCGTGACATCCGCCGCAGCACCGGCCTCAACCAGCAGCAGTTCTGGGGCGTCCTCGGCGTCACCCAATCCGGCGGCAGCCGGTACGAAAACGAGCGCAACATCCCCAAGCCGGTCCAGACCCTAATGAACGTGGTCCACGTCCACGGCATCGACCTGTCCAAGATCACAGCCGAGAACGCCCAGGTCATCCGCGCGCTGCTGGCCGGTGAACTGGATGTTTCCGCCCTGCTCAAGACCGCCGAGCACATGCGCAAGCTCTCGGCGGCCGCGGCCGGCATTGCAGCCGAGGCCGCGAACACTTCTTTGCTGGTTCATGGGCTGAAGGAGGCCGCATGAGCAAACAGCCCAAGCAGCAGCTGGAGAAATATCACGGTGAGCTGAATCTCCACATCACCGACGGCGAACACGATCTGCCGATGGGCCGAGCCCGCGTCGACTGGGAAGCCCCCCCCCGGCAGCAACTACTCCGGCGCCCATCTCTTCACCGCGGCGCTGCTGGGCGCTCAGCGCCATTTCTCAGCGCTGATGAAAGGCCTGGGCCTGCGTCACCGCTGGCGGATCTATGACGACGCCGGTAACAGCATCAGCCTGCAGGACTTCGACGCGAAGCTGGCCGAGGCCAAGGCGCTGAAAGAGCCGCTGACGTTGAAGCGGCTGGGTATTCAAACCGTTTCCATTGATTGATTCGCCTCAACACCCTGGAGAACCCCATGGATCAACGTACTACCGGCCTGTACCCGAAATTCACCGTGCGCCGCAACGATGGTCGCGACCAGTCCAGCGGCGACCGCGCTGGCGCCGAGTATTTTGTGCTTGACCTGACGTTCGACCCCTATGCCGTTCCCGCAGCTCTGGCCTATGCCGACGCCTGCCGCGCGCCGTTCCCGCGGCTGTCTGACGACATCGTCGCCAAAGTTTTCGCCCCGCGGACACCGCAACGCGATGAAAACGGCTGGTGGCTCCATCCGGTCCTGTGCTGGCAAGAGGATGAGTCCTTCCAGCTGAGGGAGTGGCTGGAAGGTTACGGCTACGAAATTTCCGTCATCGAGATGGACTGGGCCGAAAATAGCGACGAACTATTCGAGGCCCTGGAAGAAACCGGCAGTGTCTGCGGCTGGTTGCCCCTCAGCCCCGACGGTGAAGGCTGGTACCTGTCCGGAATCTACGACACTGACGATGGCCCCGCCGCCGCCTGGATTCGCAAGATACAGGAGGCTGCATGACCTGGTTCAACAACGCAACCCTGTTCCGGCTCACCGATGCGCCTGACGCCATCCGCCTGAGCGAGGCCCTGGCCAAGCGCCCGTTTCAACCCTGCATGGGACTGGATTGGTTCAGCGAAGGCTGGGTAGCGCCGGCCATCCACTTGGAAGAGCCGGTATTCGCAACGCGCGGGCACATGCTGGTGAGCCTGCTGCGCGAGGACAAGGTGCTGCCACCTGCGGTGATCCGCAAGGCCGTCGACGCCTTGGTCGCCGAGATCGAAGCCAAGGAGCTGCGCAAGGTCGGCCGCAAGGAGAGGCTGGCGCTGAAGGACCAAGTGACCGACGACTTGCTGCCGCGCGCCTTCGCGAAGCCGTCCCGCGTACCGGCGCTCATGGCTGGCGGCTGGCTGATCGCGGATACCGGCAGCGCGCCGCGCGCCGAGGCGCTGGTCTCCAAGCTGCGCGAGGCGCTGCCGCCCTTCCCCGCCGCGCTGCCGCGCACCCAGATCGTGCCGCGCACCGCGATGACCGACTGGCTGGCTGCCGGCGAAGCGCCGGGCGCGTTCGAGCTGGATGAGGATGCGGTGCTGAAGGATGGAAGCGAAAACGGCGCCGAGGTCCGCGTCAGCCGCATCAACCTGACCAGCGACGAGATCCGCCAGCACATCGCCACCGGCAAGCAGGCCACCAAGCTGGGCTTGATCTGGAACGAGAAGATCCGCTTCCAGCTGACCGACACGCTACAGCTGAAGCGCATCCAGTGGCTGGGCGTGCTGCAGGACGAGGCCAGCCAGGCCGGCGACGACCGCGAAAGCCTGTTCGAAGCCACCTTCATCCTGATGAGCGAAGAGCTCGGTGAGCTGGTGGAAGCGTTGGTGGAGGCGTTGGGTGGCCTGGAGGACAGCCAGGCTCGTCCAGGCGCAGTATCAACGACGCCGGCGCCCATGCCCGTCATGAGTACTCCCTAGGACTGAAGAGCCAAAACCCCAATGCCCGCTACATGCGGGCTTCTTTTTTGGCGCAAGCGCGCCAGGAGATGAGCATGAATACCCACATCAGCACCATGCGCTATGCGCTGGAAATCGCCACTTTGTCCCGGCTGCTCGACGAAAAGGAGCGCCACATCCAGATGCTGCAGGACACCATCGCCATCAAGGACGAGCAGTTGGCAACGATGGTGACGTGCGCCAAGGAGCTGGGGGATCGGCAGGCGGCGGCCGATGCGGTCGGTATCCCGAGGATTGCCGCTTAAGCAAGGCCACTGGCCGTTTAAGACGGCGTGTGGATTACGGGTACTGAACTTCCCACGTACCGTTTCTCGAGTCGTGCCATAGGATGCTGCGGCAATGCCTGCACTCATACATGGTGCGATGGGCATTCTCACCTCCCATCGTGGTCTGCTTGTCCAGGTGTTTTTTAACCTCATCGGCTCCGGCAGTGCCAGCAACTATCGGTCCACAGAATCCGCACATGATGAGCTCCTTTTCTCGTTGATGCTCAGGATTACCACCGACTGTGATGATTGTGAAGTGACCAGTGTTTAAACGCGGCCCATGCGGGCCATTATTCATGGAGCCAAGCATGAGCCTGTATCGGATATGCAGTCGCTGTGATTTCCGCAGGCCGCTGGCTGGCGGCGCGTATGTGACGACACCGAGCGGCGCCGGGAGCGAGTGGCGCTGCAAGATATGCAAGGACATCAAATGATCCGCGACCAATTCACGCTCGACCTGAACCGCGAGCTCATCATCGATAACTTCGCCGGCGGCGGCGGCGCTTCCACCGGTATCGAACTTGCGCTTGGGAGGCACGTCGACATCGCCATCAACCACGATCCTGAGGCCGTGGCGCTCCACAGCATCAACCATCCGCAGACCGACCACCATTGCGAAAGCGTTTGGGATGTGAACCCTCGCGACGTGACACAGGGGCGCCCGATCGGTCTGATCTGGTTCAGCCCGGACTGCAAACACTTCAGCAAAGCCAAGGGCGGAAAGCCGCGCAACAAGCGCATCCGCGGCCTGGCCTGGGTGACGCTGCGCTGGGCGTCGCTTCCGTGTCCCAGCAAACCACGCGTGATCTTCCTGGAGAACGTGGAGGAGTTCCGCACATGGGGGCCGCTGCTGAGCGATGGCAAGCCGTGCCCGAAGAAAAAGGGCCGCACCTTCAATAGCTTTCTGAACGCCCTTGCTCGACACGGATACAAGGTCGAGCACCGAGAGCTGCGCGGCATGGACTACGGCGCGCCGACCATCCGAAAACGCCTGTTCCTCATTGCCCGCAGTGATGGCCAGGCCATCGTCTGGCCAGCCCCTACCCATGGAGATCCGGACAGCGCCGAGGTGAAGGCCGGCAAGCTCAAACCTTGGCCAACGGCGGGCAATGACGTGATCGACTGGAGCATTCCGTGCCCGAGCATTTTCGAGCGCACGCGTCCGTTGGCGGAAAACACGTTGCGCCGCATCGCCCGCGGCATCAACCGCTATGTCCTGAACACGGCGAAGCCGTTCATCGTCAAAGTAAACCACGGTTACGATTATTTCCGCGGACAAGCGATCGACGACCCCATGCAGACCGTTACCGCCAAGCACGGCTATGGCCTGGTAGCGCCGGTGTTGACCGAGTGCGCCAATGCCAGCAGCCAGCGCTGCATGCCGGCCGATGAGCCGCTGCGCACGGTCTGCGCTGAAGTGAAGGGCGGGCATCATGCATTGATCGGCGCGACGCTGGTGGGGGCTGGCGGTCCGTCCTATGGCGGCAAGCCGCGAGCGGTCGACCAAGCCATGCCGACGCTGACGACCGAGTCGCACCACGCTGTTGCGGCCGCGACCTTGATCAAGCACTACGGAGGCAACTACAAGGGTGCCGGCGTGGATCTGGCTGGGCCGATGCACACAACTACTACCGTTGACCATCACGCACTGGTCGCCGCCCACATCACCAAGTTCCGATCCGGATCGACCGGATCTGGAGCCGACGAACCGCTACACACGGTGACGGCCGGCCCAAAAGAAAACCCCGCCGGCGCGCCGCATGCGATGGGAGTTGTCGCCGCCCATCTGGTCCGCCAATTCGGTAATAGCGACGCCGCGCCGGCCGGCGCGCCGGTCGGAACTGTCACTGCTGGCGGCGGAGGCAAGACCCAACTGGTGGCCGCCAACCTGCTGAAGCTGTACGGCACCAGCCAGGACGGACAGCCCGTCAGCCAGCCCATGCCCACGGTGACTGCCGGCGGCAACCACATCGCCGAGGTCCGAGCCTTCCTCGTGAAGTACTACAGCGAGGGCGGCCAGGATCAGAGCCTGTATGACCCACTGCATACCGTTCCCACCAAGGACCGCATGGGCCTTGTGACCGTCGCCGGCGTCGACTACCAAATTGCCGACATCGGCATGCGGATGCTGGAGCCGCGCGAACTCTACGCGGCGCAGGGCTTCCCGAAGACCTACGTAATCGACCCCGTCATCAACGGCCGGCGCCTGCCGAAGCACGCGCAAGTCCGGATGGCCGGCAACAGCGTCTGCCCACCGTTGGCTGAAGCGCTGGTGCGCGCCAACTGCGCGGACATGATGGCCTGGAGTAGCGCCGAGATGAAGCAACGCCGGAGCATCGCCGCATGACCTTTCCCTTCTACATCCGGCACGTTAGCGATACAGCCCCAGGTCAGACCCCGGAGGGGCCAACTTCAGCACTATCGAGTCATATCCCCAGCCAACAGCATTAACCACGACTGCGCAGACTGCGAGGCCGCCCGCCAGGGTGTACTGGCCATAAATGCCCCACACAATCGCCGCCAGCATCATTAAACCCCCAGCGATTTTTAGCACCGCCTGAATCATTCCCCTGAACGTCATCAGGACATGGAAAAGGATGCCTTTTAGCAGCTCCATGGCCGCCCCTTATGCAAAAGGAAGGATTTTCCCATGAACCCGCACCACCTGGAACTGATACCCGACACCGGCGCGGCGCTGGCAGCAGCCAACGCGGCCCACGCGGAAGGAGTGACCATGCCCAACGTCAATGAGAAGCCGATCCTGTTCTGCGCCGAAATGGTCCGTGCGCTACTGGCCGGCACTAAGACGCAGACGCGGCGGGTGGCAAAGCCGGTGAAGCATCCAGATTTTGGCAACCTGTACGAACCAGGTGCCATGGTGCTGGAACGCGAACCACAGCATGTCATTAACCGCGCATGCCCATACGGCCAACCTGGCGACAGGCTGTGGGTACGGGAGACCTGGGGGGTGATCAGCCACTCTTGGGACAAGGCCGGCAATATGGTCGATTGGGTGCCGGATCGGCCGGCCACACCAATCCTAGAACTGCCATTCGGCCGAGTTTACTACTCCGGCCACGTCATCTATGCGGCCGACGGCTATATGGAGTGGGCGGGCGATGACGATGGCGGCGGTGAGCCTCGGTCGGCATGGAAGCCCAGCATTCACATGCCGCGCACTGCCAGCCGCATCCTGCTGGAAATCACCGACGTCCGCGTCGAGCAGCTGCAGGACATTAGCGAGGCGGATGCGGTGGCTGAGGGGTGCGTCGCTGAGCCTTGCGACCACTCGCGGCAGAGCTGCGAGGACATCGGCTGCTACGGGCCGACAGCTGCAGGCGCATACCACTGGCTGTGGAATCGGCTCAACGGCGCCGGCAGCTGGGACGCAAACCCGTGGGTGTGGGTGATTGAGTTCAAACGAGTGGAGAAGTGACCATGCAACCCAACACCAAACCCGTCACGCCGCCGGAGTTCGTGGCCACATCCTACGCCCGCGCGTTCAATGCCTGCCAGGCGATGGTATCGGCGCAGCATGCCGGGCCTATCACTCCGGACATGATGGCCGCCTGGGATAACGGGCGGCGCGTCGTCAATGAGGCCGATGGCGCGCAGGCGCTGAAAGCCATCTCGATGCTGCAGGCGGCGCTGAAAGAGGCCGAGGACGAGCTGTGCCACCTCGGAGCCGAGCTAACGAATGAGGGGTGGGACACCTGGACCATCAAGTTGACGCTGGATGTGATCCGCATCGCGCTCTACGGCGGTGATGGCGACGGCCAGGGACCGGAGCATTTTGAATCCGCCCGGGCAGCGCTCCAAGCGCAGCGTGACAAAGAAGACAAGGAGACCGCGTGATGCAACCCAACACCAAACCCCGCCAGGCATGGAGCCACAACAACGACACATTCCCATGCGACACCCTGCGCGAGCTGATCAACAAATACGGTCTCGAGCCCGGCGATGTCGTGCATATCGGCGACGTGGAGGAGCATGGCACTGACTGGATAGACGCCAGTGACGTGATCGAACAGATCGCCGACCGCGGCGCCGATTATGGCGGCGAGTTTGCGGACGACTTCCCGGACGTGTCGGCCGAGGCCAAGGCCGAGTTGGATGCATTCCTGGCGCGTTGGCAGGCAGAACACTGCGTGGCCAGCTTCTTCCTGGTCGTAAACGTCCGGCAGCACACCATTACCGAAGCGGATATGGAGGAGGCAACATGCAACCCCTGACCCAACTGGCGGACTCGCAGAGCGGGCGCGGCCCATACGGCGTAGACGCCGACTATTTCCACCGCCAACTGCCGCGCATCATCCTGGGGCTGGAAAACTTCAGGCCGGCAGAACTGGCGCGTGAGTTCGCCCGCATGGCGATATCCGCAGACGCCGCCGCGGCCCGCGACGAACTGTTGCCGGCCACCAAGCATAGTGGCAATTCCAGAGACGAAGTATTGTGCATGGCCGCTCAGATGGCACTGGACTACATCGCCAGGATCCACGGCGCGCCAGCGAGGGATGATCTGGAGCTTGAGTCAGCATACGTCACACTCAGCCTAATGCGCGCCCTGGATCCCTACATGTCGGCCGCTGGAAAAGACCGCAATCGACAAACCCATGAAACCATCTGCGCTCTTTACAACGCCGGACGTTGTATCGACCTCCAGCAGCCCGCGCCGGCGATGACGCAAGTCGAACTTGACGTCATAGCAAACCTGGTCGAGTTGACCAGGTTCGTCACCCTGGCGATGGATGATAGCGAGGAGGAAGGACGGGTACACCTGATCGACTCCGACAATTTCGACTTTATCAGTGCCCAGCTGGATGGGCTGGATGAATTACCGGACGACAAGCCCGGCTACACACTCGGGCCGGCTGGTAAGGCGGAATGGGCTTTGCGCCGCTTGCTCGCCGCCGCGCCGCAGCTGGCCCAGCCCCAGCAGCCTGCCGTGATCGAAGAGATCGCCGCCGAGCGCCGGCGGCAGATCGAGGTCGAGGGATGGACGCCTGAGCATGATGACCAGCACACCGGCGGACAGCTGGCAGATGCGGCATCGTGCTACGCGCGGCTGGGTGCTGGATGGTCTATCGGGGCATCTCATCGCTGGTGGCCATTCGATTCACCTAGGCTGAATCCCGGAACGCGCCGCCAAAATTTGGTTAAAGCCGGCGCGCTAATTGTGGCCGAGTTGGAGCGGATCGACCGTGCCGCCGCGCCGCAGCCGAAGGAAGGGAGCAGCCATGACTGAAATAGTAGGGGAAAAGGAAGCACTACGTCGCCTTTATGCAGCCCTAAACAGTCCGTGGAAAGCCGGGCCGAAGTGGGCGACATATCAGAGACAGACCGTCGAGGCCGCCCTTGATGTGATCAAACAGCTTCACGACGCCGCGCCGCTGCCGGCCCAGCAACGCACGATCACCGACGACGAACTGCTTGATGCGTTTTGGCCTCATGTTGAAGTGCAGCGCACTGGCACGATTCGCGGGCTGGTCGATGGACTACGTGCTGTCGAGAAGCTGGTGGCACCGCAGCCGTAGGAAAGGGGTGAGTGATGGCCGTCTACGTTGACGACATGCGAGCCAACTACGAAGGAGACCCAGCAACGTTAACGTGGGAATCGCCTGCTATTTTCAGGGGAGTGGAGGCTGAAACTAATTTAATTGCCGCACATGGCTTATATAGATTTCCAAGCCATGCGCGGTAATAATTAATTTTAACGGCCGCCGAATTTGAACGTGTAGTAGGCGCTGATCGCGGTTGTCGATCTGCCGGGATTATATTCAATGATGTAATCGTTGCCAAATGTCAAAGGGCTATCTGTCACAATGACAATGGAGCCCCTGCTGTCGTTGCTCGGGACCGGGGTATGCTGCACTGCTTGGCCGGGAGAAACAACTTGGCTGCCATTAAATAAGTATATCCAGTCGAGGCTTCGGTTCGGCGTATTGCCATCGGGAGTAGAGTACTGGACAGTGAGATAGGTTTTCCCATCTTGGTTCTTCTGGTTGGTTACGATCAATGTTGTTACTTCGGATTTCAAGTATTGCCCATTGACCAATACTACAGTGGCGCAAATGGAATCGTTGCCGGTGTTGTTATTCACGATAAAACCGACCGTGTACGGTCCGTCGTTAAAGTCGTAGCCTTGAACCGTGAGAGTTACCTCTCCCTCAAGATCTGTTGCCGCTGCTATTGCAACTGGGTTGCCAGTAGCCTGAAACCCTGGCCATATACCAATCCTAGAATCCCTGGATGCGGAAATGGCCTTGTAGCTTGCCTTGACCGAGACCGTACTGGTGACAACCGTGTTGTAAACACGTGTACTTCCCATCACTGTTGAAGCCTTTTCGAAAATATCGCTCATTTCCCACTCCCAAAGTTAAGTATGGAATATTTACGCATCACCAATGAGGCTGAGGCGTAATGGGATTTTATAGTTAATTTATTTATTTGCTTGTGTATTTGAGGTGGAAATTCTGGCAAAAAGAACTGCATTTGTTAAAGTAGGAATCAAATATTTATTTATGATTAGAGATTTATCGAATCGCGAGGTGTATTTAGAAATTATTCTAATTAGGCTGATCGACTTTAAGTCTAGGTTAATATTACCATGAGAATTATATAGTTTCATGCTTAGGCCGCCTTAGAGCGGACCTTTCTATTTGGAGAAATCAATGCAACTGATAGGCCTAGCCGGGCCTCTGAAGTCCGGCAAAGACACCATCGCCGACTACCTCGTCGCCAGGCACGGCTTCGTGAAGGTCGGTTTCGCGGACAAGATCAGGGAGGAGCTGCAGACCATTGCATTCCCCTCTGCTTGGCATGACTTCACAAACCAAGACATCAAGGAGAATATTGATCCCGCTTTGGCGATTATGTTTTGCGCTGATCATGCATTTGTCGCCTGGCTTGTGCATCGGAAAATACTCGAACACTCAGCAAGCGACTATCGCTATGCCCGATCTCCCCGCTGGCTCCAGCAGCAGTGGGGCGACTACCGCCGCGCGACGGCCGGCTGGGACTATTTCATCTGCGCGGTGCGCGAGCGCATCGAGGCATCAACGGCGCCGGTTGTCGTGTCCGGCCTACGCAATGCCGCAAGCGCCCCGATCCCGACCGCCGAGGCCGATTTGATCCGGCAGCTGGGCGGCTGGGTCTGGCACATCGACCGGCCAGGCTTCGAGGCGTCAGCCGAGCACACGACAGAAATCGCCCTACCGCGCCACGCGCGCGACCTCACCATCGACAACGACAGCGACGTCGAGGCACTGCTCGAAGTCGTCGACCTGACCATCGGGGCACTGGCATGAAGCAGAACACCCCGCTCACGAAAAGGCCGCCCACGTTGGCGGCCTTGTTGTTTCCGCAAGCCGTGCCGGAGAGTATGCGCGCCCTGCCCTCTACCCTCCATCTGGAGCGGCACAACAAGGGCCAGTCGTTCAGCCCGGCGCACTGGCCGCGAAAGCACTCATCGCAAGAAATGATATAAGGAGGGAAAATGGATAACCAGATCGCCTACCTTCCCATTACTTGGGTCCGAGCTGACATGTATTGCCGTTGCACAGGCGAGCCCATGGACGCCGTTTCGGTCAGAATACGAGAAGGCCATTGGGCAGCCGGCAAGCATTATAAACGCACGGCGCAGCGCGTTCTTTGGATCAATTTGATAGAGGCAGCAAAATGGGTCGAGCAACAGCCGAACGTCGAAGGAGTCTTCCAGAAGGGGTCGAAGTCCGGGAAGGATCGCGAGGAAGCAGCATAAGAATCAGCTTTATCTGGAATGGCGAGCGGCGCAAGGAATCACTAAAAATCGAAGCGACTGCATCAAATATCAAGTATGCATCCAGATACCGCAGTGAGGTACTTAATGCGATTGAGCGCGGCACCTTCGATTACGCCAGATTCTTTCCAAAATCCTCCGAGGCTCGCAAGTCAGGAACCCCAAAACGCCAAACATTCCAAGCAGCATGGGATGCCTATATTGATGGAGCCAAAAAACTCGCCATCCTCTCCCCCTCCTCAATACTGAGCATGAAGAAATGGGCAAAGGCCCGAGTGCTTCCGAAATGGGGAGATTACAAACTCAATGAAATATCAACACCCGACCTGCGGGATTGGATTATATCCCTAAATGAGTCCCTGTCTTCCAAGTCGATTAAAAGCTGCGTTGGTATCGTCTCTAATATCCTGTCACAAGCGGCGACAGACCAGCTCATTCCAAATAATCCACTTGATCCCATAAAACTCAGGACTGTTATTGCGAGAAAACAAAAGCCAACGGAGGATGAGGCGGACCCATTCAATGACGAAGAGGTGAAAGCGCTTTTAACGGCTTGCAAATCGACCGAATATAGGTCGCTTATTCAGTTCGCTTTTAGCACTAGCCTTAGAATCGGCGAACTTATCGCTCTAAAGTGGGAGCATATAGACGAATCCAGGGGGATGATTCAGGTCCGTGACAATGCCGTCGACTCAGAAGAAGGGCTAGTCGAAAAAGGAACAAAGACGAATCGAGTCAGAGAGGTGCCGCTACTCCCTGCCGCCAGGGATGCCATAGCCTCAATGAAGCCTATTACCAGGCTTCTAGCCATCGGCGGATACATCTTCATAAATCCAAACACACGTCGGCGCTGGAGCGGCGAGAGAACATTGATCGATCACTGGAGAAAGGTCGTCACTGCCTCAGGCATCCGATACCGCAATCCTTATCAGACCAGGCACACCTTTGCATCAAAGCTCTTGCTCTCAGGGGAGCCTGAGCTTCTTGTGGCCAAGCTACTTGGGCACACGACAGTGGAAATGGTCCGCAGGCACTATGGCAGATATATAAAGTCGGCAGATGGCCTCAAGCTTGCTGGGGAATATGATGAGTTTGGCCGGATTGACGAAACGCCCCGCCAGCGCCCCAAGTTGGCATAAGCTATCGTCAAACCCTTATACGACAAGGCTTGTTCGGTGAGTTCGAATCTCACCGCTTCCGCCAATAAAAAGCCATTTTCAAAATGGCTTTTTATTGCTCCACTCAACGCCAGCCCCAGGCAAGCTGGAGCTGTCCCGTCGCTTGTCCATACAGGCTCTTCATCACGAGCCCCTCCGTTACATTCGTTACAGAAAGCCGCGTTTACGCCGCCCCCTGCCTCGCCTAGCATCCGGAGATTCACTCCCAGCAAGGCTAAAGGTATCCGCGGCATGCCCGTCCGTCATCGCCAGCCCTCTTCGACGCGCGTCGGCGCGAAAATGTCGACTTTCCGCGCCCGCATGGTCGCCGGCCTGCTTGGCCTTGGCCTCATCACGCTGTTGCTTCGCGCAGCCTACCTGCAATTCGTTCAACAGGATTTTCTGCAAAAGCAGGGAGAAATCCGTTTCTTGCGCACGCTGACGCTGGAAGCCGGCCGCGGCGCCATCGTCGACCGTCACGGCCGGCTGCTGGCTTCCAGCAGCCCGGTGAAAAATATTTGGGCCAGTCCGGAGATGCTTCCCGCTCTGGCTACCTCGCAGTTGCGCGATCTGGCCGAGTTGCTGGACCTTTCCCCGGAGTCGCTGCGCCGCAAACTCACCGGCGACGGCCGCGACTTTGTCTACCTGAAGCGGCGGCTCGACCCACACACGGCAGGCAAGATCATGGCGTTGCGCATTCCAGGCATTTTTTCCGATTCCGAGTACATGCGCTTTTACCCTGCAGGCGACGCGGCCGCCCATCTGGTGGGCTTGACCGATGCCGACGGCAAAGGGCAAGAGGGAATCGAACTGAGCCTGGAGCGCAAGCTCGCCGGCAAGGATGGGACGCGGCAGGTGCTGAAAGACCTGCGCGGCCAGATCATAGCGGACGCCTCCCGCATCCTGCTCCCGACGGACGGCCAGACTGTCGCTCTGACCATCGACGCCCGCATCCAGTATCAGGCGCACAAGGCGATAGCGTTTGCCGTGGCGGAGCACAAGGCCAGATCCGGCAGCGTAATCGTGTTGGACGCGCAAAACGGCGAGTTGCTGGCCGCCGCCAACTACCCTACGTTCAATCCCAACAATCGCCGATCGGCGCAGCCTGAGGCCATGCGCAACCGGGGCATGGTGGACGCGTTTGAAGCGGGGTCGGTAATGAAACCGTTCGCGATGGCTCTGGCGCTGCAAGACGGCCATGTCACGCCGCAAACGGTGCTGGATACGCAAAGCTACAAGATAGGGCCCGCCCTGATCCGGGACGTGGCGCCGCGCGCCAGCCTCGACATGCTGGGCATCCTGCAAAAATCCTCCAATGTCGGCACCAGCAAACTGGCCCTGATGTCCAAACCAGAGCGGTTCTGGCATTTCTACAACGACTTGGGATTCGGCAAGGCGCCCGGGACGGGCTTCCCGGGAGAGGCCAGGGGCACGCTGCGCGACTGGAGGAAATGGCGTCCGATAGACCAGGCGACGATGTCGTTCGGCTACGGCATCTCCGGCAGCCTGCTGCATCTGGCCCGCGCCTACACGGTCTTCACTACCGGTGGATTGCTGCTGCCGGTATCGCTTCATTCCCGGGAAACATCCCCGCCGGCGCAGAGAGTCATCGATGAACGCATCGCTGCGACCATGCGCGAATTGCTGGTCGCCAACAGTCGACAGGGCGGCGGCGCGCTGGCTGCGCGCGTGCCCGGCTACAGCATGGGCGGCAAGCCCGGCACTGCGCGCAAGCTGATCGAGGGCCGCTACGTGGCCGACAAGCACCGCGCTTCCTTCATTGGCTTCGCCCCTGGCCAGCATCCGCGCGTCATCGTCGCGGTGACCGTGGACGAGCCAAGCGCGGGGAAATACTACGGCGGCGCGGTGGCGGCCCCGATTTTCGCGCGCGTCGCCGGCGATGCGCTGCGCATCCTCAACGTGAAACTGGACGAACCGGGCCAGCCCATCCTGTCGCCGGATCAACTGGAAATCGCGCCTGATGCCTGATATCCAACCCGCTGCGGCCCGATCCCAAGCAATGGCCTCAGGCGAATTCCCGTCGATACGCGCAGGGCGTTATCGCGAAACGCTGCTTGAAGACTCGATGAAAATAATTGACATCGACGTAGCCGCAGCGGGCGGCGACTGCGCTCAGCGGCAGCTGGCCCTGGCGCAACAAGGCCTTGGCCAGGTCCAGCCGGGCATGAGCCAAAAATTCGCAGAAACCGTGTCCCAGATGCTGGCGAAACAGCCGGGACAGGTGGGTGGTGGAGATGCCGAAACGCAGCGACACGTCCTCGCGCGTCAGCGGCGCGTACAGGTGCTCGCTGATGTACAGGCAGATGGCGCGAAACTGATTGCCGCCCTGCTGCCACTGGCTGTCGCGCGCCTCATCGTATAGCGCCTGCAGCAAGGCCAGCAGCGCCTGGCCTTGAAAACGCAGCGCCTCAGGGGCTGCGCCGTCCCGGCACAGGCCGGCCATCACATCCAGCATGCCGTTCAGGCTGCCGCGCTGAGCCAGCACCATGCTTTCCTTGTGGGTGCTGATCACGCCCTGCGGGCCGGATCGCACCAGGCTGAAACCTATCCGCGCGTAGTCGAACAGGATGTGCAGCACCTCGCCGTTGGCGCACCAGTTAGGCAAGGTCCAGTGCTCGGCCGGGATGAAAAGCGCTTCCTGCGCCGACAGGCAAGCATTCTCGCACCCTTCGTGACTGTAGTGATAGCGGTTGGACAGCACCAGATCCAGGCGTGGGAAATGCACCTGGTAAGCGCCTGCCGGCATGTGTTTTCCAGCCGGCGCATGGCTCAAGCGCGCCAAGGTGGACGGCCAGCTCAGGCGAAAGGACGGGTGCGGCGCCATGTCTTATCCGGTCTCAATCTGAACTATCCGCCACCTTACCACCCGCCGGCCAGCGGGCAAAACGCCCGATAAGCCAACGCCAGTCGTCCGGCGCGCGCTTCGCACGTCAGTCCGGGTTGCAGCAAGGCGCTCTGCCCCTGTTCCAGCGCCAGCTCGCCAGCAGCATGCCGCAGGCTCAGGCTGCCGTCCACCACCAGCAACACTTCCGGACCTTCGCTGCGCCACGCTGCGCCCTCTCCCTCGCCCAACAGCAACTGGTCCAGCGCGAAATAATCCCCGCCGCAACGCGGATACGCTCTCAACCCGCAGCCATCCGGCGCGGCCATCACCCTGGGGCTGACCGGCGCGTCGTCCATCACCGCCAGCAACGCTTCCACATCCACCGGTTTGTCGGTGAGGCCGGCGCGCAGCACATTGTCGGAATTGGCCATCAGCTCGATATTGCGGCCATGCAGATAGGCGTGCGGCAAGCGCGCCGGCTGAAAGATGGCCTCGCCCGGCCTCAACCCCACCAGATTGAGCAGATAGCAGCCGAATACGCCCCGGTCCTCGGTCCGAATGCCCACCAGCCGCCGCGCCCAATGATCCGGATCATCCGGCCCGGCATCGCCGTCCGCCGTCAGCCTGCGCCACAGCGGGCGCAGCAACGCGGCGATCTCCTCCTGCGGCAATCTAAGCAAATGGCGATGCAGCCCCGCGCCGCCTTCCCGCGCCAACCGCTCACGCAATGGTTGCCACTCCGGCTGGCGCGCCAACAGCGCGTCGATCTGCGCATCCGGCCGCAATCCATGCAACAGCCAGAACGGAGACAGCGCCACCATCATCTCCGGTTTGGGGTAGGAGTCGCGATAATTGCGGCGCGGATCGCCCAGGGCCAGTCCGGCGGCGTTGTCGCGGGCGAAGCCCTCCCTCGCCTGCGCCTCGTCCGGATGCGCCTGGATCGACAAGGGCGCATCCACATCAAGCACCTTCATCAGAAAAGGCAGCCGGGGGCCATGGCGGCGGATCACCGCTTCGCCCAGAAAGGCTAGCGGCTGATGGGCAATGGCATAGTGCAGCGGCTGCGGGCCCTGCGGCGTCGCGATCACCGATGGCGCCTCTTCGTGCGCGCCCAGCCACCACTCGGCGAAATGCTGTTGTCCGGCGTTGTCCAGACCCAGCATGCCGGGAATGAATCGACGCCCGCCCCAGGCATAGTGCTGGGCCAGCCCGTGCATGGGAAACGCGCTCATGCCGCGCCCTCCAGTCTGTCCCGCAGCAGCGCCAGCAAGCGTTCGGGATCGCGCTCTGCGCGCAGCGCCTGGCGGAAATCCTCGTGCATCACCAGCCGGGCCAGCCGCGAGAAGAATTTCAAATGCGCGGCGCCGGCGTCGGCCGCGTTGAAAGCCAGCAGCAGCACCATGTCCACCGGCTGCCCGTCGCTGGCGCCCCAGTCCACCGGTTGCGCCAATCGGGCCAAGCACAGCGTGGGATGCAGCACATGCCCCGACTTGGCATGAGGAATGGCGAAACCATGCCCCAGGCCGGTGGAGTAAGCCTGCTCGCGCAGCCACAGGTCTTCCTCCATGCCGTAGCGGTCATCGCAACGCTCCAGCAGCCACAGCCTGTCCACCAGGCCTTTGATCGCCGCCGCCTTGCTGCCCCAGGCGGCATCGGGCATCAGGCAGTCGGCGGTCAGCATCGGCAACGCCGGCCGGGCCGCAGCTGCGGCCACCAGCGCCCTCACCTCCGCGCCGTCTGCGCATGCCAGCGCCCGCCCCAGCAGCTCGCGGCAGCGGTCGGCGTCCAGTTCGCGCAGACGCCGCCGGCATTCCTGCAGCGAGGGCGCGCTCATGCTCAATTCGTCCAGTCCCATGCCCAGGAACAACGGCAACGCGTGCGGCGCGGCGGCGGCCTCGCCGCACAGCCCTATCCAGCGCCCATGTCGATGGATGGTGGCCGCGGCCTGATTCAGCGCCGCCAGAAAAGCCGGGTGCAGGCTGTCGTACAGATTGCCCACCCGTTCGTTGTCCCGATCGGCGGCGAACAGATACTGCGTCAGGTCGTTGCTGCCCACGCTGAAGAAGTCTACCTCGCGGCAGAAGGCGTCCAGTTGGAACAGCACCGACGGCACCTCCAGCATGATGCCGAGTGGAACCGGCTCCGCCCTTCCCAGCGCGGCGCGCTCCTCCTCCAGCAACCTTCTGGCCCAGCGCGCTTCGCCCAGCGTCGCGACCATGGGGATCATGACCTTGACCGGCCCCAGCGCGCTGGCGCGCAAGATCGCCCGGAGCTGGGCGCGGAACGCCGCCTCCTGGTCCGGGTACATGCGGATGGCGCGGTAGCCGAGAAAGGGGTTGCTCTCCTGCGGCGCGGGGAGGCAACGCGCGGGCTTGTCACCGCCGATGTCGAAGGTTCGGATGATCACCGGCCGGCCGGCCGCCAGCCTCACCACCTCGGCGTAGCATTGGAATTGCTCATCCTCGCCCGGCGGTTCGTCGGCATCCATGAACAGCATTTCCGTGCGAAACAGCCCCACCCCGTCCGCGCCTTGGGCGAAGCCCAGCTGCGCCTCAGCGACGGAGGCGATGTTCACCGCCAGCTCCAGCCGATGGCCGTCGGCGCTGGCGGCGATGCCGCCGCTGGCCTTGGCCAATCGTTGCCGCTGCGCAGCCAGCAGCGCCTCTTCTTCTCGATAGTAATCGAGCACGACCGTATCCGGGCTCTGGAACAGGGCCCCCAAGCCTGCATCCAGCACCGCGGTCCGGCCGATGCCGTCGGCGATGGCGGCCCGCTGCACGCCGGTCAAGACCGGCAGTGAAAACGCCCGCGCCAGAATGATGGTGTGCGAGGTCAACCCGCCGCGCGCCAGCAGCAGCCCTTTGACCTTGTCCCTATCCAGCGCCAGCAGCTCGCTGGGCGCCAGATCCTCCGCCCATAGCAGCGCGGCTTCCGGCAATGCCTCCCCCGCCCGCTGGATTTCCGGCGCGAGCGCCTCCAGCAACCGGCGTCCGACATCGCGGATATCCATCTCCCGCTCGCGCAGGTATTCGCTGGCCGACTTGGACAACTGCGCGCGGTAATGGGCGACCACAACCGCCACCGCCCGCGCGGGACCCGCGCCGTCGGCCACGGCGGCATCCAGCCGGGCGCGGAAATCCGGATCGCTCAGAATGGCCAGATGGGCGCGCGACACCCCCGCCGCCTCGCCGCCCTGGCGCTCTGCCTGCTGCCGCAGTTGCTCAGCCAGCGCGCGGCGCGCCACAGCCAGCGCGGCAAGATCGGCATCGCGGTCCGTGGACAAGGGCAGCTCGGCCGGCTCCGGCATGCGGAAGCCGCGATGAACGCACAGCTCTCCAATCGCCACGCCCAGTCCCGCCGGCTGGCCGAAACATGGCGACGGCGAGAGTTCGGCCAGGCTTCGCGGCAACGCCCGGCTGGCCGCGGGAGCCGCCGCCACCGGCTCGTCGCAGCACGGCAGCGTCTGCCTCAAGAAGCGGCCCAATTCGTCCGCGACCCGCGCAGCGCCCTCGCCGTCGATTTCGATATCGACGACGTCGTTGAACAGGATGTCCCCTCCTATCAGGCTGAGCACGCTCTTGGCGTCGGCCCATTGGCCGTTGCGCTGGTTGCGCCAGCGGATGGCGGCGCCGAAACCGGCGCAGAACTCCGCGATCCGGCTGGCGGGGCGGGCATGGATGCCATTGGGCAGCGGACAGATCAAAGTAAGGCTATGTGACATACGACTGCTTTCCTGATGCGCCGGGCCGGGCGGCCCGGCCGGGTTCACAGAAGCGCGAAAACCGCGGTGGCGTCTTTCAACACCTTCTGGATCGGCACCCGCACAACGCGCTTGTCCTCGAAGCGCTCCTCGCCCTCGATGGCGATGTCCACCGCCAGCAACACCACGTCGGCAGCCAGGATGTCCCGGTTGGACAGCTCGTTCTCTATGCCTATCGCGCCCTGGGTTTCCACCTTGACGTCGTGGCCCAGCTGGCGGCCTATGCTCTCCAGTTTTTCCGCGGCCATATAGGTGTGGGCGATGCCGGTCGGGCAAGCGGTGATGGCGACAACTTTCATGATCGATTTCCTTTGGCAGTGATGCGGCGGTTCAGGCGGTCGGCGCGGATGCGCCGCTCCTGGCCTTGAGCAGGTTGATGACGATGGCGACCAGCAGCACGCCGCAGGCGATGGCCAGGCCGAACATCAGCCGGTTGTCCACCACCGGCAGCACGATGGGGCCGCCGTGCGGCGCGTGGTCGCCCACGCCGCCCAGCATCGCGATCATGCCGCCCAGCGCCGAGCCGGCGACAATGGTGGGAATCACCCGCAGCGGATCGGCGGCGGCAAACGGAATGGCGCCCTCGGTGATGCCTATCATGCCCATGCCCAGCGCGGTGGAACCGGCCTCCCGCTCCTGCTCGCTCCACAGTGACTTGCGCAGCTTGGTGGCCAAGCCGAGGCCCAATGGAGGAATGCTGACTGCGGCGGCCACCGCTCCCATCACCTGATACTGGCCTTCCGCGATCATGCTGGCGCCGAAAAAGAAAGCCACCTTGTTGACCGGGCCACCCATGTCGAAGGCCACCATCGCGCCCAGCAAGGCGCCCAAGACCATCGCGTTGGCGCCGCCCATGGATTTGAGCCAGGCGCCCATCGTCACCATCAGGTCGGCGATCGGCACGCCCAGCACCTCGAACATCAACGTTCCGATCGCAAACGACGACAGGATGGGAATGATCAGGATGGGCATCAGCGGTTTCAACGCCTTGGCCACTGGCATCTTCTTCAGCAGCTCCACCACCCAGCCGGCCAGCAGACCGGCGATCAGCGCGCCAAGGAAGCCTGCGTTGACAGTATGGGCGATCTGGCCGCCCACCATGCCGGCCACCAGCGCGGGCTTGCCTGAGCGGGCATACGCAATGTAGCCGGCCAGCACCGGCAGCAGCAGCGCGAAAGCGCTGCCGCCTATGTCCAGGATCAGCTTGAGCAAGGGCGCGTGGCTGAAATCCGGCCCCTTGCCGGTCATCGGCGCCAGCGAAATGGCCAGCGCGATCAGGATGCCGCCACTGGCGATGAAGGGGATCACATGCGATACCCCGGTGAGCAAATACTGCTTCCATTGTTCCAGACGGGCCTGCATGTCCTCTCCTCCTCTTGATGTGTGGGGAAAGGCTACAGCAGGCGCGCCTGGCCCATATAGTGGCGAGATCAGCCGCGACTGGATTTTTGTGACATCGCAGACATCAATGGCCGTCTGTCCGAAGACTGCGTTCACGCAGGCATGCAAGCCGGCCTCGGAATCGGGATTCAGGGTTCTAAACTGAATAAGCTCCACACCCAAAGAGAGCCCGCGCCATGCGCAACCTGTTCACATCCGGCCGGCCGTTCCGCCTGGTGCCCTACTTCTTCTTGTTGTCGCTGCTGCTGATGGCGGGAGCGACCGTCCTGATGGCTGGCTACCTGCGCCACTACTCCAGCGAGCAGCTGCTCAAGCTGGAGAAAAGCCGCGCCGCGTCGCTGGTGCAGATTTTCGAAAACTCGCTGTGGGCCGACTTTCGCCCGCTGCTGCCCTTGGCCAGCGATCCGGCCAAGCTGAAGCAGGTGGCCGGCCAGCCGCGTTTGCGCGAAGCCGTGATACGGCTGATGAGCGGCACGGACGTGATCCGGGTCAAGATGTACGCGCTCAATGGCGTCACTCTGTTTTCCACCGATCCCAAGCAGATAGGCGAGGACGAAAACGATGATGAAGGCTACCGTTACGCCTCCGCCGGCACCCCCGCCAGCGAGCTGGTGCACAGCCACAGCATCGATGCCTTCGAACGCACGCTGACCGACCGCGACATCATCTCCACCTACGTGCCGATGCACGATCCAGCCGGCAAGATAGAAGGCGTTCTGGAGGTCTACCTGGATGCCACGTCCTTCGTCGTCGACAGCGACCGCCAGCTGCGCTGGGTGACGCTAGCCATCTGCGCGCTGATGGCGGTGCTATTCCTCGCCCAGATGCTGGTGGTGCGCCTGGCTGGCCGCATCATAGACCGCCAGGCGGCGGCCTTGTCCGAAACCAACCGGGAGCTGGACAACCGCGTGGCGGCCCGCACCTGGGAGCTCGCCAACGCCAACGCCAACCTGGAGGGCGAAATCCAGGAACGCCGCCGCGCCGAGGAAAAACTGGACCATCTGGCCCACCACGACCCACTGACCGGCCTGCCAAACCGGCTGCTGTTCCAGAAACGGCTGAGCCGCGCGCTGAGCGTTCCCGATCTTCCCGCATACAAGCTGGCCATGCTGTTCATCGATCTGGACCGTTTCAAGGACGTGAACGACACGCTGGGGCACTACATCGGCGACCAGTTGCTGAACGCGGTGGCCGCCCGTCTGGCCGACGGCATGCGCGCCGAAGACATGCTGGCCCGCCTGGGCGGAGATGAATTCATCTGCGTGCTGGAAAACATCGCGGACCGCGACATGGCCTCTGATGTGGCCGGCAAGCTGCTGGCGCTGTTCCGGCAGCCGTTTTGCATCAACGGCAACGATCTTTACCTGTCGGCGAGCATAGGCATCAGCTTCGCCAGCCACGACGGCGCCGATGTTGACACCCTGCTGCGCCATGCCGATATCGCGATGTACGCTGCGAAGAGCGCTGGCCGCAACCGCTGCCAGCATTACACCCCGCAAATGTCGGCCGAAGCCGAACAGCGAGTGGTGTTGGAGCGGCAGCTGCGCCAGGCGCTGGAAAACGACGAGATCACGGCCCACTACCAGCCCCAGGTGGACGCGGCCACGGGAAAACTGGTCGGCGCCGAAGCGCTGGCGCGCTGGCGACACCCCACCCTGGGCATGGTGCCGCCGTCGCGCTTCATTCCGATCGCCGAGGAATGCGGCCTCATCGTGTCTCTGGGCGATCAAATCCTGGAGAAATCGCTGCGCCAATTGGCGAGCTGGCGCCGGAACGGCTTCGAACTGCCATCGATTTCCGTCAACTTGTCGACCCGGCAGTTGGAGCGGCAAGACTTTCCGCAACATGTCGCCAGGCTGTTGCAGCGTTACCAGCTGCAGCCCGGGCATCTGGAGCTGGAAATCACCGAAAGCGTGATCATGGAGACGGACAACGCCGTCAACATCCTGGCCGAGCTGCGCGCGCTGGGCATCCGCCTGTCGATCGATGATTTCGGCACCGGCTACTCCTCCCTCTCCTATCTGCGGCAGCTGCCGGTGCAAGTGCTGAAAATAGACCGCAGCTTCATACTCGGCATCGGCAAGGGGGGAGAAGCCATCGTGCACGCCATCCTGGCGCTGTCCTCCAATCTGGGCCTGGAAACCGTGGCGGAAGGCGTGGAAGAGCCGTATCAGCTCGAGTTCCTGCGCGCAGCCGGCTGCCATGTGATCCAGGGCTTCCTCTATTCCCGGCCCTTGCACGAAGAGGCATTCGCTTCAGACTGGCGCGAGCGGCTCCATACGCCGGCCCACCCGTAGCAGCCAGCCCAAAAAAACAGCCCCGTATCGGGGCTGTTTTTCATCTGGCGCGAAAACGGATCAAAGCCCGTCTTGCAAGCGCCGCGCCAGCTCGGCGCGCGTCATCTGCGGGAAGTGGCGCTGCAGCAACTGGTCCAGCTCCTGCTCGAACAGCTCCCACGGCGACAGCGCGGCGGGAGACGATTCCTCGCTGCGGGCGACGATCATGCCGGCGGCCACCGTGCCGTTGCTCAGCCTGTCGATCAGGATCAGGCTGCCGCTGCCGCGGCAATCGCGGTACGGATCGAACGCCGCCGGGCTGTTGAGGGAAATCCGGCACAGGCCGATCTCATTCAACGCCAGCGCGCTGGCCGGGCTGTCCTGCAGCGTGTTGACGTCAGTGCGATGCAGGATGGCTTCGATGCGGCCGGTCACGTACTTGCCGGCCAGCTTGAAACCATACTCCTTGCCCGGCCGCAGCGGCTCTTCCCCCATCGCCACCAGATGGGCGTCGAAGCTGCGCGACACCTGCGGCCGCGCCTCGTCGGCGCGCACCAGCATGTCGCCGCGGGAAATGTCGATCTCGTCCTCCAGCGTCAGCGTCACCGCCTGGCCGGCGCAGGCTCGAGACAGGCAGCCGTCGAAGGTGACGATATCCTTGACCCGGCTTTCCTTGCCTGAAGGCAGCGCCACCACCGCGTCGCCCGGATGCACGGTGCCGCTGGCGATGGTGCCGCAGAAGCCGCGGAAATCCAGGTTGGGCCGGTTCACGTACTGCACCGGCAGACGGAAGGCGGACAGCGGCGCGTCGTGGCCGATCTGTATCGTTTCCAGCAGATGCATCAGCGTCGCGCCCTTGTACCACGACGCGGCCTCGGTGCGGCTGACCACATTGTCGCCGCGCAGCGCGGAGATCGGCACGAAATGGATGTCCGGGATATCCAGATGCTCGGCGAAGGTCAGGTATTCGTCGCGGATGCGGTTGTACACGTCCTCGCTGTAATCCACCAGATCCATCTTGTTGACCGCGACGATCACGTGGCGGATGCCCAGCAGGCTGACGATGTAGCTGTGGCGGCGGGTCTGCGTCTGCACGCCGCGCCGCGCGTCGATCAGGATGATGGCCAGGTTGCTGGTGGACGCGCCGGTGGCCATGTTGCGGGTGTACTGCTCGTGGCCCGGGCAGTCGGCGATGATGAACTTGCGCTTCTCCGTGCTGAAATAGCGGTAGGCGACATCGATGGTGATGCCCTGCTCGCGCTCGGCCTGCAGGCCATCCACCAGCAACGCCAGGTCGATCTCCTGGTCGGTGGTGTTGTACTTTTTCGAGTCGCGCTCGATCGCCGCCAGCTGGTCTTCGAAGATCAGCTTGGAATCGTGCAGCAGCCGGCCGATCAGCGTGGACTTGCCGTCGTCCACGCTGCCACAGGTGATGAAGCGCAGCATGTCCTTGTTCTCATGCTGGCTCAAGTATTCCAGGATATCCCCGGCGATCAGTTCGGATTGGTGAGACATCAGAAATACCCTTCCATTTTCTTCTTTTCCATCGAGCCGGCGCTGTCATGGTCGATCAGCCGGCCCTGCCGCTCGGAGGTTTTGGTCAGCAGCATTTCCTGAATGATTTCCGGCAGCGTGGCGGCCTCGGACTCAACCGCGCCGGTCAGCGGGTAGCAGCCCAGCGTGCGGAAGCGCACCTTGCGCGTCTGGATGCTGGCCTTTTCCTCCGGCGTCAGGTATTCGAGGATGCGGTCGTCGTCGATCATGATCAGCATGCCGTCGCGCTCCACCACCGGACGCTCGGCGGCGAAATACAGCGGCACGATCTCGATGCCTTCCAGATAGATGTATTGCCAGATGTCCAGCTCGGTCCAGTTGGACAAGGGGAACACGCGGATGCTCTCGCCCTTGTCTATCTTGCCGTTGTAGATGTTCCACAGCTCCGGACGCTGGCTTTTCGGGTCCCAGCGATGGTTCTTGTCGCGGAACGAGTACACGCGCTCCTTGGCGCGGCTTTTTTCCTCGTCGCGGCGCGCGCCGCCGAAGGCCGCGTCGAATTTGTGCTTGTTCAGCGCCTGCTTCAGGCCCTCGGTCTTCATCACATCGGTATGCTTGGCGCTGCCGGCGGTGAAGGGGTTGATGCCGGCGTCCACGCCATCCTGATTGATATGGACGATCAGATCCCAGCCGTTTTCCCTGGCCTGCTTGTCGCGCAGCGCGATCATTTCGCGGAATTTCCAGGTGGTGTCGACATGCATCAAGGGGAACGGCGGCTTGCCGGGATAGAACGCCTTTTTCGCCAGGTGCAGCATCACCGCGGAGTCTTTGCCGATGGAATACAGCATCACCGGGTTCTCGAATTCCGCCGCCACCTCGCGGATGATGTGGATGGACTCCGCCTCCAGTTGCTGGAGGTGGGTCAGCCTTGCTTGATCGATATCCATGCTTGCAGCCTGTTCTATGGTTGCAGCCAATCTACCGGAAATATTCGCAGGCATTCAAAACCGATTGGATATATCAATATAAGCTTAGCAAATCTTAAAAACTTCAAAGCTGGAATATGGATTTGGCGCAAGCCCGTTATCAAACGACAGTGTAAGATCAATGCAGACAGTCGATTAAAGTTTCCCCAGACAATGTCGATAAGAGCAGCAAGTGGTGACTACCACACCTTGCCATACCCAAAAGACCGCGGCGCAAGACCGCAACCGTGATGACAGCTTGGCAACCCGCCCTAAATAGCAACATGCCCGCCTGACGGCAGATCAGGCGGCCCGGGAGACGACGTCATGTCATCCATCAGCGCCAGCGCAGGTCCCTTGGACGTGCAATCCATTGTCAGCCAGCTGATCCAGGCCGACTCGCAGCCGCTTACCCAAAGCCAGCAGCGCGTCAGCAACTTCCAGTCCGAACTCAGCACGATAGGCCAGGTCAGCTCGGCGCTGTCCAGCTTGCAGAGCGCGGCCTCGACGCTATCGTCCGGCACCTTTCTGCAGCAATTCTCCGCCGCCTCGTCCGACACCACCGTAGCCGCCGTCACCACCACATCCGGCGGCGCGGCAGGCACTTACGCGCTGAACGTGACGCAGATGGCGCAATCGCGGCAGCTGGTGTTCGACCAGACCTCCGGCGGCGCCTCCATCACAGACCAGAACGCCACCTTGGCCGGCGCGCCGTCTTCTCTGACCTTCAATGTCGGCGGCACCAGCAGCACGGTGCAACTGGGCAGCAACGCCTCCTTGTCGTCGATCGCCAGCAGCATCAATGGCGCCGGCATCGGCATCAATGCCTCCATCGTGCAATACAACAACAACTATTCGCTGGTGCTCAGCTCGGCCCAGGGCGGCACCAGCAACAGCTTTTCCATCACGTCCGGCGGCACCGACAGCAACAACACTTCGGGCAATACGCTTGCCGGCCTGCAGCAGAGCGGCACCGCTGCCAGCGAGTCGACCAATGCCCAGAACGCGCTGATGACGGTGAACGGCGTCAATGTTTCGTCCAGCAGCAACACCGTGACCAACGTGGTCAACGGCGCCAGCATCACGCTGGAAAAACTGGGCCAGACCACCATCAACATGAGCCAGAACACATCGGGCATCGCGTCGACGCTGCAAAGCTTCATTTCCGCCTACAACCAGGTGGTCAGCACCACCAATTCGGCCACCACCAGCTCCACCACCGTGGGCAGCACGCCGGCCAATACCGACATCAGCTCCGACCTCACCGGCCTGCACGAGCGGTTGGCCGGCTTGCTCGGCACGCCGGTGGCGGGCGTGGACCCGGTCAACTCCTACGCCTATCTGGCGCAGGTGGGCATTACTCAGGGCGCCGACGGCACGCTGTCGCTGAACTCCACCGCTTTCAACGCCGCGCTGGCGGCCAATCCGTCCGCGGTAAGCAATCTGTTCGGCAACCCCCAGAACACCGGCATCGGCAACGTGTTCAACAGCACCATCAACTCCTTGCTTGGACCAGGCGGCATGATCACCAGCAACCAGAACAACCTCAACAGCAAGGTGACCTCGGAACAGCAGTTGCAGCAGCAGTTGCAAAGCCAGCTGAGCACCGAGCAGACCAACTTGCTGACCGAATACTCCAACCTCAATAGCGAGCTGGCCGCAATGGAACAGTCCTCCACCAGTATGGCCAACCTGATCGGTTGATCCTGGTCGGCTGACTCTAGCCGGCCATACTGGCCTTGCAGGCGGCCTCCCTTCTGGAGGCCGCCTTTTCTTTTGGCGTATACTCGTGCGAACCGGACCGCCTTGGGCGGCATCCGGAACTTGAATCCCGCCAATCCGTCCGATTTCCATGACTCCCGATATCAATCCATCCCGCCGCCAGTTGCTGCAGATGCTCGCCCTCGGCGCCGGCGCCGGCATATTGCAAGGATGCAGCTCCATGTCCTCCCCAGCGCAGCCCTCCCAGGCCAGCCTCCGCCTCTATCTGACCGCCTGCTCCGGCATCGTGCCGGAGAAGCAACGCCAGCTGGCGTTGCCGCGTCTGGCCCACGCCGGCTTCTCGCTGGAAAACGCCGCCGCGCTGAACCGCGTTTACCAGCGCTTCTCCGGCACCGATAGCGAACGGCTGTCCGATCTGCAAACGCTGCTGGACCAGCCGCAATGGCCGCAGCTGATCATGGCCGGACGCGGCGGATACGGCGCGATGCGCCTGCTGCCCCGGCTGGACCTGGCGCGGCTGGGCGCGCGGCTCAAGGAGTCCCGCTCGCTGCTGATAGGCTACAGCGACTTCTGCGCGATCCAGCTGGCGCTGCTGGCCAAGAGCGGCGCCGGCAGCTTCGCCGGGCCGATGCTGGGCGATTTCGGCAGCGCCGCGCCCAACGCTTATGCGATCAACGAGTTCATCGCCGGCATCTCCACGCCGCAGCGCAGCCTGCGCATCGCCGGCTCGCAGCCGCAAGCCCGCGGCGAGGGCATTTTCTGGGGCGGCAATCTCAGCGTGCTCTCCAGCCTGGCCGGCACGCCCTACCTGCCCGACATCAAGGGCGGCCTGCTGTTCCTGGAGGACGTGGGCGAACAGCCGTACCGTGTCGAAAGGATGCTGCAGCAACTGCATCTGGCCGGCGTGCTTGGCAAGCAGAAAGCCATCTTCCTTGGCGATTTCTCGATGCAGCGACACGTGGATGTCTACGATCCTCACTACAATTTCGACGCCGTGGTGGCCGAGTTGCGGCGCATCAGCGGCGTGCCGGTGTTCACCGGGCTGCCCTTCGGCCACATCGCCGCCAAAACCACCATGCCGCTGGGCTTCCCCGCACGTTTCCAGGCTGAAGGCGATGGCGTGACGCTGCAATTCCTCGACTACCCCACGGTGGATGCCTCCGCCATCCAGATTCCGGCATTGCTGGCCGAGCGACCCATCTGAAAATGCCATCCGCTTGACCGGACGGCCAGGCTGGTGCAATTTGGCTGTCCGCGTCCCGCCCATCGCATGAATGATCAGGAAATCGCATGATCCGCAGCCAGAATCTCCTGGCCGGCCCTTTGCTGGCCGGCCTGCTTGTCCCGCTCACCGCCCTTGCCGAAGGCTATCAGACCCCGCCGCCCGAGTTGGCCGCGCTGGTCGACGCCCCCCGCGCGCCGCTGCAGTCGCTGAATCCCCGCAACGATACCGTGCTGCAAACGCACCGCCCCGGCCTGCCCGGCATCGCCGACGTCGCCCAGCCTGAGCTGAAGCTGGCGGGGCTGAGGCTGAATCCCAAGATGCGCGCGGCCAGCCGCTTCGACTTCGGCAACGCGCTGTCGCTGCTCGACGTAGCCAGCGGCAAAAGCCGCGCCGTGACCGGTCTGCCGGTCAAGCCCCGCATCGCCGATAGCGCCTGGTCGCCGGACGGCAAGCAGGTGGCGCTGAGCCTGTGGGGCGAGCGCGGCGTGGAGCTATGGCTGCTGGACGCGGCCAGCGCCCGCGCGCGCCGGCTGGGCGATTTCCATCTGAACGCCGCCAGCGGCCGCGGCTTCGCCTGGATGGGCCAACAGCTGCTGGTCAAACGGCTCCCCGCCGAACAAGGCCCGGCGCCGGAGAAGCCTGCCGCGCCGGCCGGCCCCAATATCCAGCAGAGCGCCGGCGGCGCGCTGTCGCAAACCCGGACTTATCCCGACCTGCTGAAAACGCCTTACGACGCCGACTTGCTGGACTACGAGCTCAGCAGCCAGCTGGCGCTGGTGGACATCAGCGGCAAGGCGAAGCTGATCGGCAAGCCCGACCGCTACCTGTCGGTGCAGGCCTCGCCCGACCGCCAGTACCTGCTGGCGACGCGCTTGCTGCGCCCCTATTCCACGCTGGTGCCGATCAGCCGCTTCCCGCGGCTGGTCGAAGTGATCGACCTGCAGGGCCGCAGCGTGCGCCAGGTGGCCAGGCGGCCGCTGCTGGAACGGATGCCGTCCGGCAACGACGCGGTGGCGACCGGCCCGCGCGAAATCGGCTGGCGCGCCGACGCGCCGGCCACGCTGTTCTGGGCGGAAGCGCAGGACGGCGGCGATCCGTCGGTGGACGCCAAGGTGCGCGATGCCTTGTTCCTGCAACCGGCGCCGTTCAAACAAGCGCCGTTCAAGCTGCAGGAGCTGGCCAGCCGCTTCGCCGACGTCCAGTGGGGACGGAACGATCTGGCCCTGATCAGCGAGTACTGGTGGAAAACACGCGATCTGAAGGTCTGGCGCGTGCGTCCCGCCGAGCCGGGACAACCGCCGGCGCTGCTGAAGCAGCGCAGCTCCGAAGACCGCTACGCCGACCCCGGCAGCCCGGCCATGGTCAGCAACGCCGACGGCTTGCCGGTGCTGCAAACCAGCCCGGATGGCGGCAGCCTGTACCTGCTGGGAGACGGCGCAAGCCCCGAGGGCGACCGCCCCTTCATCGACCGTCTGAGTCTCGCCGACAACAAGACCACCCGGCTATGGCGCTCGCAAGCGCCATGGTACGAAGCCCCGCTGGCGGTGTTGAACGGCGGCGAGCGCGCGCTGCTCAGCCGCGAGCAGGCCGATGCGCCGCCCAATCTGTACCTGAAAGCCCTGGACCAGGACGGCGGGCTGAGGCAACTGACCTTCTTCCCGCATCCGACGCCCCAGCTCAAGAATGTGCAGAAGCGGCAGCTGCGCTACAAGCGCGCGGATGGCATTGATCTGACCGCCACGCTGTATTTGCCTCCCGGCCACGACGCCAAGCGCGACGGACCGCTGCCGATGCTGATGTGGGCCTATCCCACCGAATTCAAGAGCGCCGACGCCGCCAGCCAGGTCACAGACTCGCCATATCGCTTCAACCGCGTCGGCTACTGGGGACCGGAAGCGCTGCTGGCGCGCGGCTACGCCGTGCTGGACGATCCATCCATGCCCATCGTCGGCGCCGGCAAGCAGGAGCCCAACGACAGCTACCTGCCTCAACTGAAGATGGACGCGCAGGCGGCGGTGGACGAAGTCGTGCGGCTGGGCGTGGCCGACCGCGACCGCATCGCCATCGGCGGGCACTCGTACGGCGCCTTCATGACCGCCAACCTGCTGGCCCACACTCGGCTGTTCCGCGCCGGCATCGCCCGCTCCGGTGCCTACAACCGCACGCTGACGCCATTCGGCTTCCAATCCGAGGAGCGCGACTTCTGGCAGGCCAAAGACATCTATCAGACCATGTCGCCGTTCAATTACGCCGAACAGATCAAGGATGCGCTGCTGCTGATCCACGGCGAGGCGGACAACAATCCCGGCACCTTCCCGATCCAGAGCGAGCGGATGTACCAGGCGCTGCAAGGCCTGGGCGCCACGGTTCGGCTGGCGATGCTGCCCGCGGAAAGCCACGGCTACCGGGCCCGGGAATCCATTCTGCACATGCTGTGGGAAGAAGACCGCTGGCTGGATCAATATGTGAAGCATGCGAAACCGCGCGCCCAGGAAACCGGACCGCAGTAAATTTCAACGAGCGCAGGGCCGGCGAGTTTTAACCGGCTTGGCTTGCGAGAAGGAAAAACTCCTGAAGCCCGGCTCTGCCGGGCTTTATGATTTTCCACAAGAAAACCGGCTATTCACTCAAAGGCTGGCTATCTTTTTTTCCTCGTCATCCTATTTTCCTCGTCCTGAGAACACTAGAAAATCGGCGAAATGCCATTCACCCCGCACTTCCGCTGCCCTGCGCGCATATTTCAGCTTGCGCTTTGATTCTGTGTGTACAAAATTGATTATGGCGAGCATTGAAATGCTTTAATAACGCTTGCCGGTAAAAGCGGGACATCCCATGCACAAGGACAGCGGCCACCGCCTTCACATCGAACAGCCAGGCCGACCCAGGCTGTATCAATTCGATGATCTGAACGGCTACGAAGTGGTAGGAGTGATCACCCTCGCCGGCCGAAGCGGCGCATTGGTGAGAAAATACAGCAACGGCATCTACAGCATGGCCAATTCAGGCATATTGCGGCCATTGGATCAGCGGCGGGTGAAAATGGCGCTGGGCATCGGCACCAATGCCGGCGCGCCTCCCAAAATGCAGGGCGGCGCGCGCCATAATGTCTATCTCGACGCCGAAAGCATCGATATCGCGATGGAGTTGGGAGGCGGAAACATCAGCAAAGGCATACGGCTGGCGCTGAGAGTCCGCGCCGACGCCGACTGCGATGAATTGCCCAAGCCGGCGGCAGCCTAAGCCAAATAGCGAAAAACCTGGCGATTCGCAATGGGGCCAGCCGACTCCCCTCTTTAAGGCGCAAAAAAACGGGAGCCCGGCCAAGCCAGCGCTCCCGTCCTCGGCCGCGCCGGATCAGCCGTATTGCCGCGCGAAATCCTGCATGAAGTTGACCAGCGACTTCACGCCCTCGATCGGCATCGCGTTGTAGATCGACGCGCGCATGCCGCCCACCGCGCGGTGGCCCTTCAGCTGCGCCAGGCCATTCTTGCGCGCCTCCAACAGGAAGATCTCGTCCAGCGCCTCGTCCTTCAGCTTGAACACCACGTTCATCTTGGAGCGGAACGGTTGCTCGATATGGGTGGAGTAGAAACCGCCGCTGCTGTCGATCACGTGGTACAGCAAGCCGGCTTTTTCCTCGTTGCGGGTCGCGATTCCCTTGACCCCGCCCTGCTCCTTCAACCACTTGAACACCAGGCCGGCGATGTAGATCGGGTAAGTGCCCGGCGTGTTGTACATCGAGTCGGCATCGGCGTGGACCTGATAGTTGAGCATGGTCGGGATATCGGCGCGCGCCTTGCCCAGCAAGTCCTCGCGGATCACCAGCACGGTCAGGCCTGACGGCCCGATGTTTTTCTGCGCGCCGGCATAGATCATGCCGAAGCGGCTGACGTCGATCTCGCGCGACAGGAAATCGGACGACATGTCGCAGACCAGCGGCACGCCATGCTGCTCGGCCGGGATGTACGGAAACTGCAGGCCGCCGATGGTCTCGTTGGAGGTGTAATGCAGGTAGGCGGCGTTCGGGTCGCGCTGCCAGCTTGCCTCTTCCGGGATGTAACAGAAGTTGCGGTCCTCGCTGCTGGCCGCCACATTCACCTTGGCGTAGCGCTTCGCCTCCTTGATGGCCAGCTTGGACCAGTGGCCGGTATTGACGATGTCGATGCTGTCCTTGCCGCCCAGCAGGTTCAACGGCGCCATCGCGAACTGCAGCGACGCGCCGCCCTGCAGGAACAGCACCTTGTAACCGGCCGGAATGCCCATCAACTGGCGCAGATCCTGTTCGGCGTCATGGATGATCTCCATGAACTCCTTGCCGCGATGGCTCATCTCCATCACGCTCATGCCGGAGCCGTGCCAATCCAGCAACTCGCTTTGCGCCTCGGCCAGCACCTGGTGCGGCAATACGGCGGGACCGGCGGAAAAGTTGTACACCTTGGCCATGTCTATCCTCTGTTTCTTTGCGTGTGTCGGGTCAGCCTGCTCCGGGCTGCGTTGCTACGAGTGTATAAAAAAACCGGCGTCTCCCGCCAGGGATGCGCCGGTTTGTCTGCGGACAGTACAAACAAACTGTTCAATTGGTCAGCAGGAAATGGGCCCGCGCCACCGCCACCGGCTTGGAGCGGTCGTCCTGCCAGGCTTCGATCAGCACATGGGCCACCCGCTTGCCCTGCTTGGTGATCTCGCACTGGGCGAACAGCGTCTGCGGCCGGCCGGGACGCAGATAGTCCAACGAAAAGTCCACGATCTTCGGCGCTTCCAGCGACTCGCGGTTCCACATCAGATGTATCATCGCCGCGCTTTCCATGAAGCCGCCGATCAGGCCGCCGTGCAGCGCCGGCAACGTGGTGTTGCCGACGTTGCGCGGGAGAAACGGCAGCTCGAAGCGCAGCTCGCCCCGCTCGTCCTCGGCCATCAACGTGCCCATCAATTTGACGTAGGGCAGCGCGTCCACGACCTCCGCGTAGGCCTTGCGGTCGCGCAGCCCGGCGAAGCGTTGCATGAATTCGCTCATTGCCCGCCCTCCTGCACCATCGGCGTACGGCTGGACTCGCGCATGAAAGTGGCCACGCCGTGCGCGATCGGGTCGGCCGGATCGTCGTGATAGCACACCGCGCGGGTGAAGGCGATCTGGCTGGCCAGCCGGTAGCACTCGGCGGTGCAGTGGATGGCCTTGCCCGGCGTCGCGGACTTCAGATAGTCGATGCGCAGATCCAGCGTGGCGATGGTTTCCACCTCCGCCAGCTGCGCGGTGACCGCGATGGCGCTGCAGGTGTCTACCAGCGAGGTGATCACCCCGCCGTGCAGGATGCCGGTGGCCGGATTGCCGACCAAGTCCTCGCGCCACGCCAGCTTCAGCGTGGGCTTGCGCCCATCGGTGCCGACGTATTCGAAACCCAGGGTCGCGCAGTGCGGGAAGGAGACGAAGAGCTGGCTCATCATCTCCAACACCCGGGGATTGGCCGGTGTCGGAATCATCACGCCTCGCCCTGCTCCGGCGCGGCGTCGCCGTCAACTTCGCTCTCGCCTTCCACGCACTCGGCTTCGGATTCGGCCACGATCTCCAGGCCGATCAGCTTCTCGCCCTCGTCCAGATTGATCAGGCGCACGCCCTGGGCCGAGCGGCCGGTTTCGCGCACTTCCGCCACCTTGGTGCGGATCAGCACGCCGCCGGTGGTGATCAGCATGATGTCGTCGGTTTCCTCCACCAGGCTGGCCGCCACCAGCTTGAAGCCGGTCTTGTCGGTCAGGTCCATGGCGATCACGCCCTGGGTGCCGCGGCTGGTGCGGCGGAAATCGCCGACGCAGGTGCGCTTGCCGTAGCCGCCGTCGCTGGCGGTCAACACCATCTGGTCTTCGGAGTTGGTCACCAGTAGGGAAATCAGCTTCTGGCCTTCGCCCAGCTTCATGCCGCGCACGCCGCGGGAAGTGCGGCCCATCGGACGCACCTGGCTTTCGCTGAAGCGCACCGACTTGCCGGCGTCGGAGAACAGCATCACCTGATCGCCTTCGACAGATTGGGCGTCTTCAATCAGCTCGCCTTCGATGATGGTTTCGTCCTCGGACACCACGTCATCTTCGTCATCGCCCTGGCCCGCCACGCTCTTGCCGCAGGTCAGCGCCACGCCCACCAGGTAGTTGCCCTCATCCAGATTGATGGCGATGATGCCGGCCGCGCGCGGCTTGGAGAAGGCGCGCAGCGGCGTCTTCTTCACCGTGCCGTCGGCAGTGGCCATGAACACGTACTGATCGTCGCGGAATTCCTTGACCGGCAGCAGCGCATTGATCTTCTCGCCGTCTTCCAGCGGCAACACATTGACCATGGGCTTGCCGCGGCTCTGGCGGCCGCCCTGCGGCAGGTCGTACACCTTGCGCCAGTAGCAGCGGCCGCGGCTGGAGAAGCACAGCACGTAGTCGTGGGTGTTGGCGACGAACAGCGTCTCGATGAAGTCGTCGTCCTTGGTGGCCGCCGCCTGCTTGCCGCGGCCGCCCCGGCGCTGCGAGCTGTAGTCGTCGATCGGCTGCGCCTTGATGTAGCCGGTATGCGAGATGGTCACCACCATGTCCTGCGGGGTGATCAGGTCTTCGATATTGATGTCGCCGCCGTACGGCTCGATTTCCGAGCGGCGCGCGTCGCCGAACTGGGCGCGAATGGCGTTCAGCTCTTCGCTGATGATCTGGCTGATGCGCTCCGGGCGGGCCAGGATGTCCAGCAGGTCCTGGATCACGTCCATGATCTCGCGGTATTCGCCGACGATCTTGTCCTGCTCCAGGCCGGTCAGGCGCTGCAGGCGCATGTCCAGGATGGCCTGGGCCTGGGTGTCTGACAGGTGGTAGCCGTCGTCCTTCATGCCGAAGGACGGGTCAATGTTCTCCGGACGCGCCTTGTCGCCCTCGACGCGGGACAGCATGTCCTCCACCAGCGAGGAGCGCCAGGCGCGCGCCATCAGCGAGGCCTTGGCTTGCGGCGGCGCTTCGGACGCCTTGATCAGCGCGATGATCTCGTCGACGTTGGACAGCGCGACGGCCAGGCCTTCCAGCACGTGGCCGCGTTCGCGCGCCTTCTTCAGTTCGAAGATGGTGCGGCGGGTGACCACTTCGCGGCGGTGGCGCAGGAACTCTTCCAGAATCTGCTTCAGGTTCAGCAGGCGCGGCTGGCCGTCGACCAGCGCCACCATGTTCATGCCGAAGCTGTCCTGCAGCTGGGTCATCTTGTACAGGTGGTTGAGCACCACTTCCGGCATTTCGCCGCGCTTGAGCTCGATCACCACGCGCATGCCGGACTTGTCGGACTCGTCGCGCAGGTCGGAGATGCCCTCGATCTGCTTGTCGCGCACCAGTTCGCTGATGCGCTCCAGCAGGCGGGCCTTGTTCACCTGGTACGGAATCTCGTCGACGATGATCGCTTCGCGGTCGCCCTTGCCGATCGGCTCGGTATGGGTGCGCGCGCGCATGATCACGCGGCCGCGGCCGGTGCGGTAGCCTTCCTTGACGCCGGCGGTGCCGTAAATGATGCCGGCGGTCGGGAAGTCCGGCGCCGGGATGATGTCGATCAGCTCGTCGATGGTCAGATCGCTGTTGGCCAGCAGCGCCAGGCAGGCGTCCACCACCTCGTTCAGGTTGTGCGGCGGGATGTTGGTGGCCATGCCCACGGCGATGCCGGACGAGCCGTTGACCAGCAGGTTCGGGACTTTGGCCGGCAGGATCAGCGGCTCATGCTCGGAGCCGTCGTAGTTGGGGCCGAAATCCACGGTTTCTTTTTCGATGTCGGCCAAGAGCTCATGCGCGATGCGCGCCATGCGGATTTCGGTGTAACGCATGGCGGCGGCGTTGTCGCCGTCCACCGAGCCGAAGTTGCCCTGGCCGTCCACCAGCGGGTAGCGCAGCGAGAAGTCCTGCGCCAGGCGCACGATGGTGTCGTACACGGCGGTGTCGCCGTGCGGGTGGTATTTACCGATCACATCGCCAACGATACGGGCCGATTTCTTATAGGCGCGGTTCCAGTCATTGGACAGCTCGTGCATCGCGAACAGCACGCGGCGGTGCACCGGCTTCAGGCCATCGCGCACGTCCGGCAGCGCCCGGCCCACGATCACGCTCATCGCGTAATCCAGGTAAGAACGGCGCATCTCCTCTTCGAGGCTGATGGGAAGCGTTTCCTTGGCGAACAGGTTATCGGTCATAAGTATCTTGATTCGTAAGGATGATCCGGCCAGCGCCGCGGCGGCGCGCTTCGCATGTGCGATTTCGCGCCCGCACCGGCGCTGGCCGACGGATGTGACAATCTTTCCATTCTACCACGAAAGGCATGACCCATGCCTGCGGCGCAAGCGCGGCGGGCCGCAAGCGGCGCGGCGTCGGGCATATATGAGGCATCGGGATGCGCGCCTTCGCGACGGGCATAAAAAAGGAGGGCCGAAGCCCTCCGCAAGTCTTGTAGCCAGGAGTGTTACAAGAAAAACTCAGTTCCAGTTCTGCGGCAGCTTGTAGCCGGCGAACTTCTGTTTGGTGTAGGACTTGAACGCCGGCGAATTGTAGGCGGCGACCACGTCCTTGGCCCAGGGCTTGCCGGCGTCCGCCGCGCGCACCACGCCCCAGTTCACGTAGGCGTAGCTCTTCTCCTGGAAGACGGCGTCGGTCAGCTTGATGCCGGAGCTGGTGGCGTAGTTGCCGTTGATCACGGCGAAGTCCACGTCGCTGCGGGAGCGCGGCAGCTGGGCGGCTTCCAGCGGCACGATCTTCACTTTCTTCACGTTGTCGGCGATGTCGCGCTCGGAAGCGGTCAGCGGATTGATGCCCGGCTTCAGCTTCACCCAGCCCAGATCGCTCAGCATCACCAGCGCGCGGGCGAAGTTGGACGGATCGTTAGGCGCGGCGATGGTCACGCCCGGCTTCACATCCTTCAGCGACTTCAGCTTGCCCGGGTAGATGCCCAGCGGCGCGGTCGGCACCTGGAACGCCTCTTTCAGCGACAGCTTGTGCTCTTTGGCGAAGTTGTCGAGATAGGGCTTGTGCTGGAACACGTTCACGTCCAGCGAGCCTTCCTGCAGCGCCAGGTTCGGGCGGACATAGTCGGTGAACTCCACCAGCTTCACGGTGTAGCCCTGCTTTTCCAGCTGGGGCTTGATCGACTGTTTGACCATGTCGCCGAAGTCGCCGACGGTGGTGCCGATGACGATCTGCCTCTTGGCCGGGTCGGCAGCCAGAACCTGGCCGGACAGCGCCAGGCCCACGATGGATGCGGCAACTGCCTTGATCACGAATCTACGCATTATTCTCTCCTTTAAATTTTGAAATCAGCGCTTGTCGAGTTTTGCCGCCAGGCGGTTGCCCAGCAGCTGGATGATTTGCACCAGCACCACCAGCAGCAGCACCATGGCCACCATCACGTCGGTCTGGAAGCGGTAGTAGCCGTAGCGAATGGCGAGGTCGCCGATGCCGCCGCCGCCCACCACGCCCGCCACCGCGGTGTAACTGAGGAAGCTGATGGTCAGGATGGTGAGGCTGGAGATCAGGCCGGAGCGGGCCTCGTTCACCAGCACCTTGAAAATGATCTGGGCCGGGCTGGCGCCCATCGCCTCGGCGGCCTCCACCACGCCGCGCGGAATCTCGCGCAGCGTCTGCTCCACCAGGCGGGCGAAGTACGGAATGGCGGCGAAGGACAGCGGCACCGACGCGGCCACCGGGCCGATGGTGCTGCCCACCAGCGCGCGGGTCAGCGGAATCAGCACCACCATCAGAATGATGAAGGGGAAGGAGCGCACCAGGTTCACCAGCCAGCTCAGCACGCCGTTGACGGTGCGGTTGGCGAACATCTGGCCGGGCTGGGACAGATACAGGATCACGCCCAACGGGCCGCCAAGCAGGATGGCGGCGGCTAGGCCCACGCCCAGCATCACGCCGGTCTCCAGAATGGCCTGCCAGATTTCCGGCCCCATGGACTGCAGGTTCTGCAGCGCTTCGTTCAGAGTTGCGGCATCCATTTACGCGGCCTCCAGCAGCGAACGGGCCAGATCGGAATCGGCCTCCACTTCGCGATTGTTCACATCGACCACCTCCACCACGCGCCCTTGGTCCAGCACGGCGGCGCGATGGCAGATGCTGCGCACCACGTTCATTTCATGGGTGACGATCACTACGGTGACGCCGAAGCGCGTGTTGATGTCCTGCAGGCAGTCCAGAATGGATTGAGTGGTTTTCGGGTCCAGCGCCGAGGTGGGCTCGTCGGCCAGGATCACATGCGGACGCGGAGCCAGGGCGCGGGCGATGCCGACGCGCTGCTTCTGGCCGCCGGACAGCTGGGCCGGATAATGATTGGCGCGATCTTCCAGGCCGACCACGGCCAGACACTCGGCGACGCGCTTCTCGATATCCGCCTTGCTCCAGCCGGCGATCTCCAGCGGGAAGGCGACATTGCCGGCCACGGTGCGGTTGGCCAGCAGATTGAATTGCTGGAACACCATGCCGATGTTTTGGCGAGCCGCGCGCAGCGCCTTGGGAGACAGGCTGGTCAAATCCTGGCCGTCGACGATCACCGCGCCGGCGTCAGGGCGCTCCAGCAGATTGATCAGGCGCAGCAAAGTGGATTTGCCGGCGCCGGAGAAACCGATCAGGCCGAAGACTTCGCCGGCCTTGATGGTCAATGAGGTTTCCGCGACGGCATCGAACCAGCCGCCCTCGGGGCGACGGAACCGTTTACGGACATTTTGCAGATGAATCATTCCAAACACTCCCAAAGCATAAAGCCCACCGATTGCTGCGGCGGGCTTTGCTGTGGAAATCTTCGGAATATTCCGGGAGACTTATGTAGACAGGTTTAGGTGTTGCTGGGTCTGTCTACCCACGCTTTAGCTGTTTTACGCCCGCAAGCTGTGTTCAAATCGGCGATAAATTTGATTGAGATTGAACATCTTTTTTCGCTTAGCGTCAACACCCTTTTGAAAAAATATAAGCAATCGTCTCGTTATTGCGAAAAATTCTTTGCAATATAATTGCAAGGAATTTTCATATTTCTCTTTGTTATAGTTGTTGCTACAACGGCCGGATCTCCGCGCACAGCGGCAAATGGTCAGACAAGCCGGACCACGGCCGGCCGCCCAACACCCTGGCCGACTCCACCTTCAAACCGCGCACATAGATGCGGTCCAGCGCCAGCATCGGCATCCGCGCCGGAAAACTTTGCGCATGGCGGCCATGCAGCGTCAAAAACGCCTCCTCCAGGCCCAGCTCCTGCCGCAGCAGCGCGCTGGCCTCGCCGCGCCAGTCATTGAAGTCCCCAGCCAGGATCAGCGGCAGATGATCCGCTATCCCCTGCCGCACGTAATCGGCCAGCCCGCGATATTGCCTGCGCCGGTCGAAGGCCAGCAGATTGAAATGGCCGCACAACGCCACCACCGGCTGCGGCCAGCCATCCGGCTGCAACAGGCACTGCAGCACGCCGCGGCTCTCGAAACGATTGACCGAGATATCGCGGTTGCACCACTCGCGGACATGAAAACGAGTCAGCAAGGCATTGCCATGATGGCCGTGCCGATAGCTGGCGTTCAGCCCGTACACCGCGCGATGCGCCAGCCTGCCGGCCAAATAGTGGTGCTGCGGCTGGACAGGCCAGATCTGGTGGCGCAAAGCCCGCTCCAGGTTCTTGCCTTGCACCTCCTGCAGAAACAGCATGTCCGGCGACAAATCCGCCAAAGCCTCGGCCATGCCGCCCACCCTCACATGCCGGTTCAGCGGGGACATGCCCTTGTGGATGTTGTAAGTGCATATCGTTATGCTTTTCATATGATTATCAATGACTTGAAACAATCATCCAGAGTTAAGCCTCAACAAAGCAGCGCTCCATCGATTCATTAAAAATCAAATGCTTGCGCAGCGCTCCCAGCCTAAGCATGTGAACCAGCTTTCTACATTTTACGACACGTCCCGGCATCCGATACGAGCCGCCGCCGCGCGCCCGTCATTCGGGATAGACCACCTCGCCATGCAAGCTCAAACCGCGAGCGCATAAAGTCGCCGCTCATCGAATTCCGCTTGGCAAACGGGCGGCGCCTATAGTAATTTGAATTTGTACAATTTCAAAAAAGCGCCATGGACATTTCCAGCATGCCGACCATCCATCGCCAGCCAGCCGCCATCCCCATGGCCGGGCACCCGGTGCGCGCCGGGTTTCCGTCTCCGGCCAGCGACCACATGGATAACGCCATCAACCTGCACGACTACCTGGTGGCCGACCCGCTGGCCACCTTCATGGTACGGGTTCGGGGCGACTCGATGCGCGACGCCGGCATCCTGGACAACGACATACTGGTGGTCGACAAAGGCCTGCCGCCCCGGCATGGCGATATCGTGATCGCCGTGATGGATGGCGAGTTCACCGTCAAGCGGCTGCACCGCAAGGAAAGCCGGTGCCTGCTGCTCGCCGCCAACCCCGCCTACCCTGCCATTGAGCCCGCGGATGGCCAGGAGTTGCAGATCTGGGGCGTGGTGACCGCCTGCGTGAGGAAGCTGAAGTGAGCGTTTTCGCCCTGGTGGACGGCAATAATTTCTACGCCAGCTGCGAGAGGGTGTTCCGGCCCGACCTGGCGGACAAGCCCATCGTGGTGTTGAGCAATAACGACGGCTGCGTGGTGGCCGCCAGCGCCGAAGCCAAGGCATTGGGCTTCCAGATGTTCGGTCCTTACTTCGAAATCGCCGGCCTGTGCCGGAAACACGGCGTCACGGTGTTTTCCAGCAATTACGCGCTGTACGGCGACATGAGCCGGCGCATGATGGCGATACTGGCCCAGCACGCCCCCTGCCAGGAAGTCTATTCGATAGACGAGTGTTTTCTGGATCTGGCCGGCATGTCCGACACCGATGCGCTGGCCCGGCGGATGCGGGAAGACGTATGGCGCCGCATCGGCATTCCGGTCAGCGTCGGCATCGGCCCCAGCAAAACGCTGGCCAAGCTGGCCAACCACGTTTCCAAGCGCGTAGAGGGCTGGGACGATGGCGTATTCGACTGGAGCTGGCTCTCCCCGGCCGAAACCGACGCGCTGATGGCGCGGCTGCCGGTCGGCAAGGTCTGGGGCGTCGGCCGCAGGTTGGCGGCCAAGCTGATCGACAAACATATCGATACCGCTCTGAAGCTGAAACGCGCCGACCCGCGCTGGCTGCAGCGGAATTTCAGCGTGACGCTGGAACGCACGGCGGCGGAGCTGAACGGCGCCAGCTGCCTCAGCCTGGAAGACGCGGCGCAGCCGCGCCAGCAGATCATATCCAGCCGCTCTTTCGGCGAAAAAACCGCCGACCTCGCCGTGCTCACTGCCGCCGTCAGCCATCACATCGCCCGCGCCGGCGAAAAGCTGCGCGAGCAAGGCAGCGCGGCGCGGCTGGTCGGCGTCAGCGTGCGCACCAGTCCTTTCGGCGACGATCCCTACCACGGCTACACCATCGTGCCGCTGATCCACCCCAGCGACGACACCATGGCGCTGGCCGCCGCCGCGCTGGCAGGCCTGCGCGCCGTCTACCGCCGCGGCCTGCGCTATCAGAAAGCCGGCGTGGTGCTGATGGAGCTGTCCCCGCGCGAGCGGCGGCAGGCCGACTTGTTCGCCGCCGCGCCAGATCCGCGCCGGCAGCGGCTGATGCGGACGCTGGACTCGATCAACCAAACCTACGGCCACGGTTGCGTCAAACTGGCGTCGGAGGCGCTGACGCCCAATTGGGAAATGCGCCAGGACGTGCGGTCGCCCCGATACACCACCCAACTGAGCGAGCTATTGCTCATCAGCTCGCATCATTCAACCAATCAGTATTAAATAAGCCTCTCAATAAAAATAAAATTGAGATATTTAATTCAACATACCAAATCACAACCTTGGGTGTAAGTAAAACGCACAAACAAGAAGCCAATTACACCCGAATTAAGCATTTAAACTTAAGCAATTACTCATATAGATAAAGCATGAACATTAACTATCCTTGCTATGGGCACATGCTCATTACTCGAGGAGTCCATCATGGAACAACGCTACGTTCTCCGTTCCACCCAAGACAACCGCTACTGCATCGGCGTCGTCGATGACACCAATGGCGGCAAAGTCGTGCTGGCCAAGTATGAAAGAGGCGGCACCACCCGCACCCGCTGGACCCTGGACCCCTTCACCGGCTTGATTCGCCTCGCCTCGTCGGAACAACTGGTTCTGGACGCCACACCCCAGACGCAAGGCGCGCAGCTTACCGTCACCAATTATCAGTTCGGCAAGAAAAGCCAGACTTGGGATTGGGTGAAAAAGCCGCAAACCATCATCAATAGCGGAAACGGCATGGTGGTGGATAACCAGGGCGCCGTGGTGGAACTGGGCAATCCGATCATTCTGTATACCGATCACAACGGCAACAACCAGCACTGGGAATTCCAGGTGGTGGAAGTCGCGCTGTTCAAGACTGTCGCCGAAGAGGAAGCCGCAGGCGCGAAATAATATCGCGCGGCCCTTGCCGGCAAGGTGTTCAAGCAATACCAAGGGAGTGATGATTTCCGAACAGGAAACGCCTCGGCGTGTTGCTGCGCCGCCATAACCGCATTGCCCGCGGAAAACGCCGCCCGTTGCTTGACTGGCAATAACCAGCCTCAAGCATATTTCAATGGCCGGCGAAGTTATTTCAATCCCTTGCGCAAACTCAGCCATTCCTTACCAGGATGTTTGGCAATCCAGAGCGGCGGCTACCCCGCCGCTCATTGCCACGTTAAATGGATCCATTCTAGGCCCGCGCCATCAACGCAGGCCCGCGAGCGGGGTCACGCGCTACCGTACCGCCGGCATCAAGAACGATGCTCCCCCTTCCATGCCGCTGACCAGACACCTCCCAAGGCGCCGGCGCGCCGCCGGGAGCCTGCCATTCGCCAGCTCATCAGGCCATCCAGCAACTTGGACAACAGCTCCTCCGCGCAGCGCCGGAAGAAAGCCAGCCTCCCACCACAAGCCCGGCATGCCGTCTCGCGCCGGCATCGCCGCGCCCGCAACTTTCACGCCATGGTCGTAGCGGCCACGCAACAGTGCATGTCTACAACATCTTGTGGCCGTCCAATCATGGGCAACAGCTGCTAGCGTATCCAGCGTTTCCTGCAATTTTCTGACAGCCGCATCCGCGCGCCATTTTATCCGCCAAAAATTTTCCCGCCCCGCAAAGCCAATAACGGCGCGGCTTTCCTCCCCGCGGCCAGATTCCCGGCCAAAGTCAAGACTTGAACTACATCCCCCCCACCACTAGAATTTGGGCAGATTTGACGGTGCTGACGGTACATCTTGTGTTTACCCACAGCCCGCACACAGCTTTTCAACAGAATTGTCCACAAGCTGACCTGTCCTCAAGAACGCAGCGCAGCCGGACGTAAACTTCTCTTTATCGAGGGATACATGCAACTGACCACCTTTGAAGGGCAAACCGCCGCGGAACTCGGCCGCGCAGCAGCGCCGCAAGCCGACTTCAGCCTGTACAAAACCATCCGACGCAATGGCGCGGTGGTGCCGTTCGAGCCCGTCAAGATCTCCATCGCCATGACCAAGGCCTTCCTGGCGGTGATGGGACATCAAGGCGCCACCTCCGCCAGCATCCGCGACAAGGTGGCCCAGCTGACCGAACAGGTGGTCAACGCGCTGATGCGCCGCAAGCCCGAAGGCGGCGCCATCCACATCGAAGACATCCAGGACCAGGTTGAACTGTCGCTGATGCGCTTTGGCGAGCACGACGTGGCCCGCGCCTACGTGCTGTACCGCGAGCAACGCTCGCAAGAGCGCGCCGCCCGCGGCGAAGCGCTGACCAGCGTGCAAATCAACGTGCTGCGCAAGGACGGCCGCAAGCTGCCGCTGGACGTGGCCCGCCTGCGCGCCAACATCGAGGCCGCCAGCAAGAACCTGGCCGGCATCGACGTGGACGCCATCCTGGCCGAAACCCTGAAGAACATCTACGACGGCGTGCCGGAAGAAGAAGTGGGCAAGTCCGCCATCCTGGCCGCCCGCTCGATGATCGAACTGGATCCGGCCTACGATTACGTGACCGCGCGCCTGCTGATGGGCAACATCCGCCTGGAAATCCTGGGCGAGGCCGTGAGCCAGGACGAAATGGGCAAGCAATACGCGCCCTACTTCGCCGACTACATCAAGAAGGGCATCGCCGCCGAGCTGCTGGACGAAAAGCTGGCCGAATACGACCTGAAAAAGCTGGGCGCCGCGCTGGACGCCGAACGCGACCTGCAATTCGGCTACCTGGGCCTGCAAACCCTGTACGACCGCTACTTCCTGCACGTGGACGGCACCCGCATCGAAATGCCGCAGGCTTTCTACATGCGCGTCGCCATGGGCCTGGCGCTGAACGAAGTGCACCGCGAAGACCGCGCCATCGAGTTCTACAACGTGCTGTCCAGCTTCGACTTCATGTCGTCCACCCCGACGCTGTTCAACTCCGGCACCCGCCGCAGCCAGCTGTCCAGCTGCTACCTGACCACCATCGCGGATGACCTGGACGGCATCTACGAAGGCATCAAGGAAAACGCGCTGCTGTCCAAGTTCGCCGGCGGCCTGGGCAACGACTGGACTCCGGTGCGCGCCATGGGCTCGCACATCAAGGGCACCAACGGCAAATCGCAAGGCGTGGTGCCGTTCCTGAAAGTGGTGAACGACACCGCCGTCGCCGTGAACCAGGGCGGCAAGCGCAAGGGCGCCGTCTGCGCCTACCTGGAAACCTGGCACGCCGACATCGAGGAATTCCTCGAGCTGCGCAAGAACACCGGCGACGACCGCCGCCGCACCCACGACATGAACACCGCCAACTGGATTCCGGACCTGTTCATGAAGCGCGTGATGGAAGGCGGCGAGTGGAGCCTGTTCTCCCCGTCCGAAACTCCGGACCTGCACGACCTGTACGGCCAGGCATTCGAAAAGGCCTACACCGCCTACGAAGCCAAGGGCGCGCGCGGCGAGCTGAAGGTGCACAAGCGCATTCCGGCCCTGAGCCTGTGGCGCAAGATGCTGACCATGCTGTTCGAAACCGGCCACCCGTGGGTCACCTTCAAGGACCCGTGCAACATCCGCAGCCCGCAGCAGCACATGGGCGTGGTTCACAGCTCCAACCTGTGCACCGAGATCACGCTGAACACCAATGACGACGAAATCGCCGTCTGCAACCTGGGTTCCGTGAATCTGTCCGTGCACCTGAAGGCCGATGGCAGCATGGACGCCGACAAGCTGCAGCGCACCGTCCGCACCGCGCTGCGCATGCTGGACAACGTGATCGACATCAACTTCTACCCGGTGAAGAAGGCGCGCAACTCCAACCTGAAGCACCGCCCGGTGGGCATGGGCGTGATGGGCTTCCAGGACTGCCTGCACATCAAGCGCGTGCCGTACGGCTCCAACGCCGCCGTGGAATTCGCCGACGAATCCATGGAAATGGTGGCTTACTTCGCCTACCTGGCCTCCACCGAGCTGGCCGAAGAGCGCGGCCGCTACCCGTCGTACAGCGGCAGCCTGTGGGACCGCGGCGTGCTGCCGCACGACAGCATCAACCTGCTGGCGGCCGAGCGCGGCGGCTACCTGGAAGTGGACCGCACCGAACGCATGGACTGGAACAAGCTGCGCGACCGCATCAAGCAGCACGGCATGCGCAACAGCAACTGCCTGGCCATCGCCCCGACCGCGACCATCGCCAACATCATTGGCGTGTCCGCATCCATCGAGCCGACCTACCAGAACCTGTTCGTGAAATCCAACCTGTCCGGCGAATTCACCGTCACCAACGAATACCTGGTGCGCGATCTGAAAGCCGCCGGCCTGTGGGACGAAGTGATGGTGGCCGACCTGAAATACTTCGACGGCAGCCTGGGCCAGATCGACCGCGTGCCGGCCGAACTGAAAGCCATCTACGCCACCGCCTTCGAAGTGGACCCGAAATGGCTGGTGGAAGCGGCTTCCCGCCGCCAGAAGTGGATCGACCAGGCGCAGTCGCTGAACCTGTACATGGCCGGCGCTTCCGGCAAGAAACTGGACGAGCTGTACAAGCACGCCTGGCTGCGCGGCCTGAAGACCACCTACTACCTGCGCACCCTGGCCGCCACCAGCGCCGAGAAGTCCACCGGCCGCGGCGGCGAGCTGAACGCCGTGTCCAGCCAGGCGCAATCCGCGCCGGCAGCCGCGGTGGACAACACCCCGGCCACCGACGCCAAGTTCTGCAGCATCGACAACCCCGATTGCGAATCCTGCCAATGATGGATCGCCTCATCACATGGATAAATCTTCTGTCATAGGCCTGGCTGTGGTTGCTGTAGTGGTTGTGCTGGTAATTGGAGGGGTAATTGTTTTCGCAGTATCGAACGGTTACTCGGTGAAGGGCTCTCTTAGTGCCCCTCGCATTAAAAGCTCACTTGAGCTCAACCCCGTAAGCAACAAGAAGTAATTGGACCAATAATTTTTGGTTTTGCTGGCTGTGCAATACAGCCAGCCCTCTTCTTCAAACCAATTTCAACTAAGTTGCGTTGAAAAAGAGGCATCACTCTTGGGAAACCATCTAACGATAGCGTTTCACAAAACAGGTAAAGCCTCTCGCGAGGCTCCGCCAAACCGGGAGGCGCAACCCTCCCCATCCTCAAGCCGCTTGGCCTCCAGGCGGTTTCGGGATGCAAGCCCCGGCCCCGCGCGGATAGCGGCGGACTGGAAAAATGCAATGCCCCGACGCAATGACGAGACGAAAGCCCCGCAATGAGCCTGGAAGCATTTTTCGCGCAGTACCGAGAAGGCTATTCGCAGCTGGACGTGGATGCCGTGATATCGCACTTCACCGTGCCCTTCACCACCATCCACCACGGCGACCTGGCCTGCTGGCAAGACATGTACTCGTTGCGCGCCACCACCTCGGCCCTGCTGGAGTGGTACCGCGCCCAGGGCTTCGCCGGCGCGGCGCACCAAGTGGAAGGCGTGCTGCCGATGGGCAACGACGCCGCCTGCGCCACCCTGATCTGGACCGTGGAGCGCAACGGCCAGCCGCCCTGGCGCTACCGCACCGGCTACCACCTGAAACGGACGGCCGGCCAATGGAAGATTTACGGCGTGGTGCAATACGACACCGCGCCGGAACAGCAGACGATGGCCCAGCCGTCGTCACAGCCGCCAGTCGAAGCCGGCTGACGCGAAACGTGCCGGCCGGGTCCGGCGGGCACGGCAACAGGCAGCGCCATGGGAGGGTCAGATGCAGACATTTGAAAACATCGGCATTACCGGATTTTGCGAAGAAAAATCGCACAACCCGGACAAGCAGTTCCTGCTGTTCAACATGTACCTGCACCTGAGCGCCACGCCGCCCAACGAGTGGAAAGACTTTTTCAGCGAATCCCGCCGCCTGCCCCGCGCCCAGCTGTGGCGCAAGGCCTGGATAGAAGGCGACACCCTGGTGGTGTACTGCCAGCCGGAAGAGCTGCAGCAGGAAATCGAAGAATTGAAGGAAGACCTGTCGGTAGCCAATCAGCAATACCGCCAGCTGCAGACGCTGCGCATCCAGCGCCGGCGGCTGCAGGAACAAGTGGAGCAGGAAGAGGCCTGTGAACGCAGCCTGATCCGCCAACTGGCCCAGCAACTGCGCTTTTAGCCGCGGGAGACGCCATGAGCACCACCGCCTATTACCTGCTGCGCAAGAGCGTGAGCGGCCGCAGGCCCCTGGTGGCCGACGCCGGCGCCCACACCCTCAGCGTGCAGGCCGCCCCGCCGGACGATGCGCCGTCCGCGCCCGGCAGCATTGAAATCACCCGGCAAAGCCAGCTGCAGCCGGCCCAAGCCATGCAGGCCCAGGCCCCGCAACCGGAAAAAGCCGTAAAATCCGCATAAGCAACCGCCGCGTCCGCGCGGCAAAACCAAGAATCAGGAGCACCCATGCTGAATTTCGAAGACGCCGTCCCCGCCCCGTCCGCCGCCCCCTCCGCCATGGACGCCCATGGCAGCGGCCGCGTAAACGTGGTGGACAAGAAGGTGATCAACGGCACAACCGACGTCAACCAGTTGGTACCGTTCAAGCACAAATGGGCTTGGGAAAAGTACCTGGCGCAGTGCGCCAACCACTGGATGCCGCAGGAAGTGAACATGCAGCGCGACATCGAACAATGGAAAACCGGCCAACTGACCGAAGACGAAATGCGCGTCGTCAAGCGCAACCTGGGCTTCTTCGTCACCGCAGACTCCCTGGCCGCCAACAACATCGTGCTGGGCACCTACCGCCAGATCACCAGCCCGGAATGCCGCCAGTTCCTGCTGCGCCAGGCCTTTGACGAAGCCATCCACACCCACGCCTACCAGTACATCGTGGAAAGCCTGGGCCTGGACGAAGGCGAAGTGTTCAACGCCTATCACGAAGTGAAGTCCATCCGCGACAAGGACGAATTCCTGATCCCGTTCATCGACGTGCTGTGCAACCCGGAATTCAAAACCGGCACCGTCGAAAACGACCAGAAGCTGCTCAAGTCCCTGATCGTGTTCGCCTGCATCATGGAAGGCCTGTTCTTCTACGTAGGCTTCGTGCAGATCCTGGCCCTGGGCCGCCAGAACAAGATGACCGGCGCCGCCGAACAGTACCAGTACATCCTGCGCGACGAGTCCATGCACTGCAACTTCGGCATCGATCTGATCAACACCATCAAGCTGGAAAACCCGCTGCTGTGGACCGACAGCTTCAAGGCCGAGATCGTTGAGCTGTTCAAGCAAGCCGTGGAGCTGGAATACGCCTACGCCGAAGACACCATGCCGCGCGGCGTGCTGGGCCTGAACGCCAGCATGTTCAAGGAATACCTGCGCTTCATCGCCAACCGCCGCATGCAGCAGATTGGCCTGGACCCGCTGTTCCCGGGCGTGAACAACCCCTTCCCGTGGATGAGCGAGATGATCGACTTGAAGAAGGAGAAGAACTTCTTTGAGACTCGCGTCACCGAGTATCAGACTGGCGGGGCGTTGAGCTGGGATTGACAAAGTCATAATCAATAAATAAAAATGCATGCCTCGGCATGCATTTTTATTATCCATATTATGAAATTGTTAAACATTATCAATCCACTATCTGCGTTTTGCTCAATTATCGGTCTCATCTATTCTATATTAACCAGCACTATCAATGGTGGGAGTGCTGTTTTTTTTGGCATAACTATTGGAATTGCACTTTTAACTGGTGCCGCTACTGCATTCCAAGAGTGGAAAACGGGCCCTAAAAAATTCAACAAGAGTAACATTCGTGGCATAAACCAGTATCTTAGCTCATGGATTGAGCACTCAGGAAAAATCGTGATTAGTACGAATGACCTATCCTGGGGAAATGGCGATGCTCTAGAAATACTTAGATCCAAAGCCCAAAGTGGTGATTTAACAATTATTGCACCTGCCAAGACAAATAAATTGCAAGAATTGGCAAATGAAGGAGCTAGTATTCTTCTATACAAAAGCCCTTCAATAGCAACGCGTTTTACATTCATAGACTATGGAAAAAATACCGCTCGAGTTGCAATCGCTGATGCAGATAACAATGGCAGCAAGCACATAATCTGGACTCACAAAAGTGGAGATGAGCAATTCACACTGACCGATGACATCGTAAAAATAGCAAAACAAGCCGGCGAGCAACTAAATGCAGAAAGTAAATGAAAAAACATATGCCGAATTAGCCAAAGAATGGGATGAGATAGCGGATAAGCGTTATCAACAAATGGCAAACGGCATAGATAACAGCTACGACAAAATAATAACTCCATTCATTCTGGACAGTACAAATAAAACAGACCTTACATCCCTAATTGACGCAGGCTGTGGAAATGGAATTTTACTAAGTAAAATTGAAAGCCATGCAAAAGCATCTGTTGGTATCGATATTAGCAAGAAGAATATCTCCATTGCCCGCAACCTATGCAAAACCTCTAAATTTGACTGCTGCTCAATTGAGGAATTTTCCAAGAAAAATAAAAAATTAAAAGCAACTACCATTATATGCTGCATGGTTTTGATGGACACTCCATCTCTTACCGACACAGTTTCCGCACTAAGCCGCTTACTAAAAAAAAATGGAAATCTTATTTGGGTGATAACCCATCCTTTTTTTTGGCCTCGCTACTGGGGATATGAAAATGAAGATTGGTTCAAATATAGCGACTCAATACCAATTGAAGCTTTCTTCAAAATATCAAATGAAGAAACCACCTTCAAAACCACTCACACCCACCATCCTTTATGGAAATACATAAACACTTTCCACAACAACGGGCTTTCAATTGAAACCATTTCAGAGTTAATGCCAATAAAAAACGACAATTTCAATCTAGAAAATCAACCCAACTACCCCAGATTTCTCGCAGGGATATGCCGAAAACTATTCTAACAACAGCTTTACCTTGGAGATCCAAAACACGGAGGGTATATCTTTTAAAAACAATTAGGCCAAGTAAAAATGCTTAACTCGCAATAAATCTCGAAAAATTAAACACTCTAGCCTAAAATTAAACATCGACAACACCAAAAGAAATGGCATGACCTACTATGCCCAAGCAGAATCCTTTTTCCCTATACGACTTCCTAGGGTATCTAATACCTGGATATGCTTCTCTCTTACTATGTAGACTCTACCTTTCCCTCTTCCTCCCTCCCTGTCAAATCCCACCGCTCGACATAAACAGTGCAAGCACTGCAGAGCTAATTAATATAGCCATACTTTCATATGTAGCAGGCCATCTCTTTAACTATCTCTCCTCTATAACTGTTGAACATTACTCAATAAACACTATCGGCTACCCAACAGGGTACTTACTTGACAACCATACCTTCAAAAGTTATTTTGACGTCAAAGACAAACCATTCCAAATAAAAAGAAAGATATTAAGAACGATAATTACAGCGGCGATACTTCCCATATATGCAATAGACACAACACTAGATAAAACATTAAGCATCAGACATCTATATGCAAAAAATCTTGACTCATTCCTAGTGGATACAATAAATAAAAAAATACTAGAAATGTTAGCTTTAGAAGGAATACAAAACCAAGATGCAATAAAAAACAAAGACATTCACCGCCTTATTTATCACTACATAACTGAGCACTCAGTCAATCACTTCAACAAAGCACAGAATTATGTTGCAATATACGGACTACTGCGTTCATTTGCATTGCTATCCAGTCTATTGACAATTTTTCTGCTGGCACAAAGCATTCAAATATTACTAGAAGCAGAAACCTACAAGTCATTATTTTCAAGATTTGATCTTATAGCTCTCATCTCTTCATTTTCAATCTCTTACTTATTCTATCTAGCTTTTGTAAAATTCTATAGACGATTCACATTAGAGTCCCTAATGGCACTCACTGCAATAATCTCTACCAAGAGTCGAAATGAATCAAAACAAATCAATGAAGCATAAATTCACACAAGTGGTTGCAGCACGGTAGGTTGGGCTGAACTTGTGAAGCCCAACGTTTACCGCGAAATTGAAGCAACCCATTGAGATCGTCATTATCTTCTGGAATCCGCTGCGCGGATAATGTTTAATATGCCGGTTCCGCCCGGCAAACGGGCAAGGGGATTGCGCGGCCAATCCCCTTGCAACCCCAGGCCGCCCCTACAGCGCTGCGAAACCCCGTCTTTCAAATCAGTCTCGGGGAGCTGCCGGGACTAGCGGGGCGCTACCGTTGCGCCGAGTCAAACAAGCAACAGCTTAAAGCCTTGGGACTGGTTATAAAACTGGTCAGTGCTAAAAATAAGTGTATTCTCACTAAAATAAAATCCATAAAATATGGAGCAGCGCAAATGCAATTCCTGCCTGAAGAAAACTATTCAAAAGAAGAAGCAAAAGTCATTTCAAAATCAGATGACAAACTCCTTATCTGCAAAATGCTAACCAGTCTATCCAACATCGATGACTTCGAGTGGACTCAAAGCTTCTTGCTGACACATATCGGCGATGAAGATTTAGATATAAATAGATGCGCTATTTATGGCCTTGCGGGAGTGGCTCGCAATTTTGGCAAAATTGATAAGATGAAATTTCAGCAAGCAGTATTAGACATTCCGGCCAAACACGCGGAAGAACTTGAAGGCGTCATTCAAGATGCTCTTGATGACTTCGCCATTTACACTCAGCACGGTAGGTTGGGCTGAACTTGTGAAGCCCAACGTTTACCGCGAAATTGAAGCAACCCATTGAGATCGTCATTATCTTCTGGAATCCGCTTCGCGGATAATGTTTGACATGCCGGTTCCGCCCGGCAAACGGGCAAGGGGATTGCGCGGCCAATCCCCTTGCAACCCCAGGCCGCCCCTACAGCGCTGCGAAACCCCGTCTCTCAAACCAGACTCGGGGAGCTGCCGGAACTAGCGGCGCGCTACCGTCGCGCCGCGTCGAACAGCCGGCAGCTTAAAACCCCGAGTCTGGTTTGAAAGCCGGCTTGCGCTGAAGGGGGTTGCTGGCAAATTGGTTCGATCACACTTCTAAGCTTATAATTCAGCATCCGTAGACCATAAATACTTCCCATAATTATCGATCCAGACTAAATCACCCTCTATCCAAGCATGTGTCTTTGATACTCCATCACTGTCGTATGGCAGTACAGTCAAAAATTGATCATCATCAAACTCATCATCAGGCCAGCAGTTCTCCATTATCTCAAGAACAACATTAAAATCTTGGACAATCTCGGATCGACAACCCCATTTAACTAGATTTGAATCAAACAACAAACGTAAGATGTAAAGAAATATCTCTCTTTTCTTTTCCATACTTAGGGCTGTTTCAATCTGATTCCATAGGCATTTTCATGAAATTCATTAAGCTGCGCTTTTAACCTCTCCCGCTCATGTACTAACAACACGCTCATACCTCTCCAGCAGAGTTATGGCTAACTAAAAGCCCAGTTCCAGATGACGATGCTTCCACAATTGCCACTGCCTCATATTGATAGATGTAAGTTTTGAATCCAACGGCAAGAATATCATCAATACAGCTTATAACTTTTGAAATGCACGAAGCTGGAATTTCTAAAATTGGAACAGCGGTATCATCCCAAAAAATATAGAGCCTTCCACTTTCCTTATTGAACTGGTCTAGTAGATTCCTGACCTCTCCTCTCCTCGAGAGGCACCCATCACCAATTTGCAAACTGCCAGATACTGAAAATCGAAAATTCTTTTCAATATCAGAAAAAATAACTTCAGCATCATTGGCACTTACAACCTTCGCATCACAACCCAAAGCTTGCAAACATTCGGCAAATAAAACCGACATAGCCATCTCCAAAACCAAGTTACTGTCCATTCTACCTGACTGGATTGACCCCAAGCAGCTGCACTGTTAAATTGACGGCTGGTGCTCAACACACCACTCCGTCAGCGGTTTAGCCTGCGCCCGTAAGTCGTGGCTTTTTTGCGTCCATAGGTTTCCTGTCGTGCCGCTCACTCGGCGCGTCCAAAGCTTATGGCCGGGTAGCGTGCAGCCATACAATACCCCGGCAACGGGGGAAATCTGCGGGCCGTCTGACGGCGGTGTTGAAGTACCCGGCCGCCCCTCTCAACAGGGGGCGCTTTAGACAAAACCGTCAGGAGTCCATGACCATGGATGCTCGTCTTGTGTTTGTCGTTTCTCTTTCTCCTCCTCTTATTCGCCCTCCCCACCGCGTGTCGTATGCATTGTTGCGCCTGCGCGCCGCGTATCGGCTTGCATTTCTGGCGGCATGGCTTGCACGTTTCATTGGGGAGGCTCGGCCATGAATGCGGCTATCGATCAGCAGGTGAATACGCCGCTGCGGCTGGATTTCGCCAAGGGTCTGGCCATGCGGGTGCTGCGGCGGCCGGAGGGGTTCTGGCTGGTGGCGGCGGATGTGGCCGCGTCTATGAAGCTGGAGGTGAAGGATTTGCTGAAGGCGCTGGGCGAGCCGCTGGGGCGGCCCTTGCGGCTGGCGGACGAGGCGGAACCGGTGTTGTGCCTGTCCGAGGGCGAGCTGGACGAGGTGTTTCGCCGCATCAAGAAACCGGGCGCGCGGCGGCTGCGGCGCTGGTGGCTGGAGGAAACCCGGCCAGCCTTGCTGCATGAGGCCGGCGCGGCCAATACGGCGGAAACCCTGCACCTGGCGCTGGCCCTCGCCGCCGAGGCGGCGCAGCAAGTCAGCCGCGCGGTGATGGAGGCGGTGCTGAGCGAGCCCGGCCGCTGGCAGCATTCGCGCTGGGTGGTGGCGCTGGATTACGCGCCCAACAACAAGCAACGCTGGCCGCACGGCAGGCTGATCGGCTTGAACTGCTGCGTCTCCACGCTCAGCGGCATGGCGGAGTTGATTGCCCCGCCCGGCAAAATGCCGGCCACCAGCGCGGAGTTGCTCAAGCTGGCCACCGCCTGCCAGTTGCGTTTGTCGGAGCGAGTAGACAAATTTGCCAGCTAAGTGCGCATCTCAATTAAGAAACACCGCTTCTGCGTTGCGAAGCGGTGTTTTCATTTTATGCGGAGCGCCAGCACAAGCATCAGCTATTGGCCTGGTAAGCCTTCAACACTTCTAGACCGCGACTTTCGGCGCGCACTTGGGCCAGGGTTCCAAACGCCTTGCTGCTGTCTATCAGGCTTTGCGTACCGGCTAGCAAATCAAACCGCTCCGCTTGCGGCGCGTCTTGCTGTTCGTTAAGTAAGCGGAGATAAACCGCAGGCACCATGCTCTGGAACTCTTCCGAACTCAACTTTCCCGTATTGGCTAAGCCCGACAACACATCATAAGCCTCTCCCGTCGTAATACTTTTCAAGTTGAGATGCTCGGGTGGCGCCGCAGCCGCGGGAAAATTACTTTTAGGTTTTGCAGCATCCAGTAGCTGGGGGAAATTGGGTGTAGCCCCGCGTTCAAAAATGGGCCTAGTTGCTATCGTTTCTTGCTTTAAAATTGCGGATAACAGCATTTTTCCTCCTTTGCGCATGGTGCTCAATAAAGCTTCAGTTAGTACCACAAGCTTGCCACATACTCTTTGGTATGCGCTATTGTACGATCTCCTTTAATTACGCCCATCATAGGCAAGCAGCCGGAAAACTGCTGAAAGCACCATCCACAACACGCCCATGGCCGGCAAGAAATACATCGCGGCCATCTGCAAGAAAATGATGAAATACAGCCACTCTCCATCCGTTGCGCGCCAACACCAAACTATGGCAATCACCCAATAAAGCGCTGCCACGATCAAAAACCTTTTCCCTTCACTTATCTTTGTTATCCGCATCTCGCCAAGCCCGTCCTATGGATATTCATTTCTGCCTCTCAGTCACGCCCTGCGTCTATGGCGCGGAATCGGCAAAAGCTGACGGAATGAACGGCTCAACCCGCATCTTCCGCCAACCGCGCCTGCAGCATGGACAGCACCCGCCGCAGCGCGGCGATGTCCTCCAGGCCCATGCCCTCCGCCAGCCGGTTGACCCACGGCGCTTGCAGCTTCATCGCGGCGTTGTAGGCTTCCCTGCCCAGATCGGTCAGCACAATCAGCGAGGCGCGGCGATGGTGGGGGTTGTCGGCGAATGCCACCCAGCCTTCCTTGGCCAAATCGTTGACGATGCGCTGAACGTTCTGGCGATTGCCGCCCATGTCGCGCGCCAGCCATGCCACCGGCTGCGGGCGCTCGGCCGCCACTATCGTGCCCAGCACCTGCCAGCGGGCGCTGGTGAGGCCCAGCGGCGCCACCAATCTATCCCCCTGCGTCAGCAAGCCGTTGTTTACCCTGAATAAGTCCAGCACCACATCCGACAACGCCTCGCCCGCGGCCGTTCTTTCGTTTTGCTGTTGCATTTCTCCCACCTTGCAAACGGACAACAAAATGTCTTTTTGACATCATGGTGTCAATGTGAAAACATGAACCATGTTAGCCGATGTAGCGCTCATTGTCTGCGCGCGCGGCGGCACCGCGTTTCGTTTCATTCGCAGCAAGGATTCAAGCATGAACAAATCTCTTCTTCACGCCGCCGCCGCCACGGTCGCCGCCTTGGCCATTGCCGTCTTCTGGAGCGCCACCGTCGTCTCCGAGCTGTTCCTAGGCCATGGAGACATCGCCGCCGTCAAACATGCTATCGCCTGCATCGGTGTGCCGGTATTGGTAACAGCCATGGCGTTGACGGGCGCCAGCGGAGCCATGCTGGCCAAGGGTCGCAAAGGCAAACTGGTGGAGAACAAAAAGAAGCGGATGCCGCTCATCGCCATGAACGGTCTATTGATCATGATCCCCTGCGCGCTGTTTCTAAACCTGCGCGCGCAAGCCGGCGTGTTCGACTCGGTGTTCTACGCGGTTCAGGCCCTGGAGCTGGCCGTGGGGCTGGCGCAGCTGACGATGATGGGGAAAAACTTCCGCGACGGCCTAAAGCTGGCCGGCAAACTGCGCGCTCGCCCGCAAACGGCCTGAGTCCCGCAGGCACGACGCAAACCTTGGGAACGAGACATCCCATGGCTCGGCCAGTACGGCCGGATCTGGTGGCGGACGAATCGCGGACACCTCTCCTCCCCCCGCTCGGCAAGACTGGCAGGAATGCCGCGTCAGTTCTCAGGCGCGGCATTGATTGCCAAACCAGGCAAGATGCCTGTCACCAGCAACGCTGGCGGAGCGGACTGAGAGCATGGCGGAGCGGCGCGCTCCGGTAAGCACCGCTTAAGGCGCATCCCGTCTCGACTCGGCCGTTACGGCCGGCCTGACGTTTGCTTGGCGTTCAGTATTTGCGTGAATACTTGGTCCCAGGAAGGCGCAACCGCATTGTTCGAACTATACGACCAGCCATTCAACCCGCCCGGCGCGACATTTAGCGCCGACAAGGCATCCCTCAGCTGAGCGGGACTGACATAGCCGGAACTGCACTCAACCGGCGGCGGCGCCATCGCAACGGTAACCGCAACCTGACGAGCGCTGGTGCTGGCGCCCGCCACCATTGGCCAGTCGTTTAGCAAAACGGCTAAGGTGTTTTCCACCGCCTGCTGCGATGCGAAATCGCTCTGGTTGTATATCTGCACATTCAACCAACTCACCGCCTCGCCGGAAAGCTGCATCATCTTGCTGTACAAGCCGTTGGGGTTGGCGCTCACCTCGCCAACGCCCCAGTCGCCGATCAGCAGATAGGGGGTTTGCGGCGCATGCGTCAACAGCGCTCCCGATGGAAGATCCCGGCGCAGCGCCAGATTAAGGTTGGCCAGGCGGCAGGCCCAAAAATCGCTTTGCACGCCGCCGCTATAAGAAGCGAAGTTTTCAAGATCAAGATCAATGCCATGGAAACCCTGGCCATAATCGGTTGGATACAAAGCGCCCGACAGTGAATGCACGGTTATCGGCCCACCCCGCAAAATCTGCCAAATCGCGGCCAGAAACGGGGCATAACCTGCCTGGCTGATCTCGGTGGACTCAGGGGATAGGAACAGGAATTCCAGCGTCTCCGGCAGCACCGCTCCGCCGCCTATCGAGAACAATACTTTCTTGTTGCTGCGGTGCAGACGATCGATCCAGTCGCCAGGCTGCCAATCCGCCATCGGGCCGTCGACACAGGCTTGGCCATTGGCAAAGCTGACGAAGGTGGCAATAACCGTATTGAATTCTGAATCGCACAATTGATCGATATCGCTTTTCGGGCTTGCCTTCAGGTATACCGCCTTGATCTCTTGGTCCATGATCTGCTCTTGACGAAATTATCGAAACTGAGCGCGCCACCCTGCCGGATAAGCCGAAAAATCTGCCGCTCGCTTTGAATAACGATCAGGGCTTAAATGCGTGAATGCCTGCTGAATCGACAGGCTCCAGCTCAACACTCATCGGGATGAGATAAAAAGCGACGATACCGCCAGAGCCGCTATTCCAAATAAATGGCCTGGCGCATCAAGCTTGTACTGGTTAGCAGTATTTCGCGCCTCGCGGGATGCGCCCTTTCTCTTCCATCCAATCAAGCAGAAAACGGCATCGCCCGCATGCTGCTAGAATAGGATGAAGCCGAGCAGTAGATGTCTCTCACTGACTTCCACCAAAAGATGGAGCAAACGATGACCACGTTCACCGCCTCTCGCGACATCCCCGCCAGCCGGGAGCAAATTTTCGCCGCGATCAGCTCGCCGGAGCGGCTGGCGCGCTGGTGGGGCCCCGCCGGCTTCAGCAACACCTTCGATGTATGCGAGTTCCAGACTGGCGGGCGCTGGTCGTTCACCATGCATGGTCCGGATGGCAAAAACTATCCCAATGAAAGCGTGTTCGCCGAGGTGGCCGAACCGGAGAAAGTAGTTGTGGAGCATGTCTCCAGCCCCGCGTTCCGCCTGACGATTGCGCTGGAAACCCGGCTGGGCTCCACCCGGGTGATCTGGTCTCAACTATTTGAAGACGCCGGCCAGGCCGAGGGCTTGGCCTCCATCGTCATTCCCGCCAACGAACAAAACCTGAAGCGGCTGGAGGCCGAGGTTCTACACCCCTAGCCAGTAGGTTCCGCGCGCGATGTCCCTCCAAGGCCGCTGCAGGATGGCGCCGCTCCTGCGCCAGAGGCGGCTCATGAGGCTGGATCAGAACATGCATGCAAAAACATGCGAAATCAGATCGTTGCTGTCCAGATGCAAGGCGTAGGTATTGATCATCCCTAGAGTAGGTCTGAACAAGCCCCCGGCCTTGCCGTAAACTGCCCCCATCTCAGCCAGCCCCGGGACGCCGCCATCCGACAGCAGATGACCGTCTTCGATCTCGAACTCGCCGCAAGAAGAAACGCACCCTCCGCGAAATTTTCCTGGCCGAGATGGATAAGGTCATGCCTTGGGCGCAGCTCGAAGCGGTCATCGATCCGGCTTATTCCAAGCCCGGCAACGCGGCAAAAAATGGCCGCTGCCGCAAAAAGACTTTGAACAGACTCTAAAGTCAATCCAATCTAATCGGCTGCGCATGGCGGCGCCTGTCGCCCACCCCCTTGCAGACCTCCCTTCTGGCTTTTTCGCGGCTTAACTGCTGCGTATAAGTACTAATTGAATTTCCATTGCGGCGAAATTTATAACCAATATGTTGTGAAAAGCGAATACCCGGAAATTCTTGCCATTCATAAAAAAACAAGAGGGGGACAAATGCAAATGAATCGCATATTCAATATTGCCGCATGGCGGCATCTCCTCTCTTGAATACATCCACCCCGCACCTCGCCCGCCGCATCAATCCGTAAAAATCAGCAATAGTCCGCGCCATGCCTGGCTGGGATCGCGCCTGGCATTTCCGGCTCAAACACGCCGTCATTCACGCATCTGGAGGGAAAAGCCAATGAACGAGCCCCTGCTTTTGTTTTTGGATATTTCATCTCATCTGACCGGCTTCAGCGTAACGGAACTGGAAGCCACCGGCATGTCCGGCGTCTACTGGGACACGGTCCAGTACCAGAGCGCCCCCTCGATGCTGGATGGCTTCCTCAACTGCGGCAGGCAAATCCTGAAGGATGGCCGCGGCAATGAAGACGAGATCCACCAGATGATGGCTTCGCAACTGTTCCCCGCAGACAAGTTCGGCTGCCTGGCGCAGAACATCATCAATCTCTGGTACTTCGGCCAATGGCCGCCGGCCAACCAGAGCCTCAGCCTGGCCATGCAGCACAACGTCAGCCCAGAGGCCTATGTCCAGGGCCTGGTGTGGAACGCGGCGCAAACCCATCCGCCCGGCGCCAAGCAACCCGGCTTCGGCTCCTGGGCGGAAAAACCGCTCGGCGCCGGCTGACCTCTCTTTCGATTACCGCCAAGCGAGCACACCATGCGCGACCAACAATACGACGTAGTCATCGTCGGCACGGGCATTGCCGGAGCCGTGCTGGCCAAGAATCTCACCCGGGCAGGCAAGCGGGTGCTGATGCTGGAGGCCGGGCTGAAAGCCGGACTGGAGCTGGATGCCGAAGCCGCCTTCGCCAACTACCAGTCCTATCTGGACACCTTCCATTACAAAGCCGCCCCGGCCACCAACGGCCCTTATCCCGCGCTGGAGGACGCGCCGGCGCCCAATGTGCTGGACATCACGCTGGACATCCCGGCGGAACAGCCCGGTTATCTGGTGCAAATGGGGCCGCAGGCCTTCGGCAGCGACTGTCTGCGCACCCCCGGCGGCACCACGCTGCACTGGTTGGGCAATGTGCCGCGCATGCTGCCCAACGATTTCCGCATGCGCACCCTGTATGGCCGCGCGGTGGACTGGCCGATCAGCTACGACGACCTCAAGCCCTATTACGAACTGGCCGAGCTGGAGATAGGCGTGTCCGGCGACGTGGCTGCCCAGGTGGGGCCGGACATGAACCGCTCCAATTACGGCGAGCGCTATGTGTTCCCGATGCACGCGATCCCGCAGTCGTACCAGGACCTGGCGTGGATACGGAATGCCGCAGGCGCGAAAGTCAGCGTCGACGGGGTGGATTACCAGGTGAGCTTCGTCAGCATGCCGCAGGGCCGCAATTCCAACCCCAATCCTGCATACGGCCAGGGGGACATCCAGTGGTCGCCGGCGACGCAGCGCTTCGTCATCGAGAAAACCCGCGGCGTGTACCAGGTTGTCGGCTCGACATGGTCGCCTTACACCGGCGAACGCTGCGAGGGCAACGCCAGCTGCGTGCCGCTCTGTCCGGTCCAGGCCAAGTACAACGCCCTGAAAACCCTGAAGCAGGCCGACATGAACCGGCTTGTCGTCATCACCCAGGCGGTGGCGTCCAAAGTATTGGTCGATCCCGCCACCAAACAGGTGACCGGCATCGAGTACAAGCATTATCGCCACCCGGACGTAGGCGACTACGCCACGCATACCGCGCATGGCACGCTGTACGTGCTGGCCGCCAACGCGCTGGAAAACGCCAAGCTGCTGCTGATGTCCGGCGTCGCCAACTCCAGCGATCAGGTGGGCCGCAACCTGATGGACCACCTGGTGATGCTGACCTGGGGCCTGTTCAAGCACGAGAAGGTCTACCCCTACCGCGGACCGGGCTGTACCACCTACATCCCCACCTTCCGCGACGGGGCCTTCCGCAGCGATTTCGCGGCCTGGATCTCACCGGTGGACAACTGGGGCTGGTCATGGCCGACCAACGCGCCGGGCAGCGATGTCGGCAACGGACTGCAGGCCGGCCTGTTCGGCAAGGAGCTGCGCGCCTATCTGGCCGACCGCGTGCCGCGCCAGGCGCTGCTGCACTTCGAGTGCGAGCAGCTGCCGTCGCCGGACAACCGGATAACGATAGACGCTCGCTTCAAGGACAAGCTTGGCAACCCCAGGCCGGTCATTCACTACAGCGTCTCCGACTACGAGCGCAAAGCCTTCGCCGCCGCCAAGCAGGCGTCTGACCAGATCTTCGCCCAGGCGCAAATCCAGGACTTCACTCAATACCAGTCCGACCAGCCGGATTCGGTGCAATGGGAAGGCGTGTGGTATGAGTTCTGGGGCGCCGGCCACATCGTCGGCACCCACCGCATGGGCAGCGACGCGGCCACCTCGGTGGTGAAGCCGACACAGCAAACCTGGGACCACGACAATCTATACCTGGTCGGCTGCGGCAACATGCCCACTCTCGGCACCTCCAACCCCACCCTTACCCTGACCGCGCTCGCCTTCATGGCCGCGGAGAACATCATCAGGCAGCTGGACGCGACGGCCTGCCAAGGAGGAAGCCATGAATAACAACTACGCGACGCAAACCTCCCGCGGCCGCCTCCGCCAGCGTCTGATCCGGCCGCTGGAGCCGGCGCTGCAAGCGCTGCTGCTTGCGCCCGCTCCGGAAGGCTTCCGCATCGGCGGCACGATCAAAACCATCGAGCAGCTGCGCGAGCATCTGCAAACCGCCATCGAGCTGGAGCACTCCACCATCCCCGTCTACCTGACCACGCTGTACACGCTGGACGAGCGCAAAAACCAGTTCGCCTACCAGGCCATCCAGGGCGTGGCGATGGAAGAGATGCTGCACATGATCCAGGCGTGCAACATCCTGAACGCGGTGGGCGGCAGCCCCGCCATCAACAAGCCGGATTTCATCCCGAAATATCCGACGCCCCTGCCCCACAGCGACGACGCCTTCCTGGTGTCGCTGCAGAAATTCTCGCCCGACGCCATCGACACCTTCCTGAAGATAGAAATGCCCGCCGGAAAGTGCGCGCCTCCGGAAGCCAACCACTACGCCACCATCGGCCAGTTCTACCACGCGATCCGGATCGCGCTGGTGGAGCTGGACGCGCACAACCGGCTGCACGGCGGCCCCGGCATTTTCACCGGCGATCCCACCCGCCAGGTGCTGCCCGAACATTACTATGGCGGCGGCGGCAAGCTGCTGCCGGTGCATGGGCTGCAGGACGCCTTGCTGGGCATAGAGGAAATCGTCGGCCAGGGAGAGGGCGTTGACGGCACCATCATCGACACCGACAGCATCCTGTTCGGCCAGGACGTGGAATACGCCCACTACTTCCGCTTCAACGAGGTCAAGCACGGTCGGCGCTACCGGCCCGACGACAACGCCAAATACCCGCCCACCGGGCCGGCAGTCGAGGTGGACTGGCAAGCGGCGGCGGACATGGCGCCCAACCCCAAGATGGCCGATTATCCGGAAGGCTCGCCGGTATGGAAGCAAACCCGGGAGTTCAATCGCATCTACACCAGTCTGCTCGACCAGCTGCACGTCGCCTGCAACGGCCAGCCGGCCAGCCTGGCCGAAGCCATCCCCATCATGTACCAGCTGAAGTACCAGGCCCAGGCGCTGCTGAACCTACCCAATGGCCGCGGCGGGCGCGCCGGTCCCAGCTTTGAATACATCGTCTAGGCCTCGCCTTGCCTCGACGGCATCCCGGACTGGGCGCCGCCAGGGCAAGGCGCCAGCGCCTGCCAGATCATGGCGAATGAACTCAGTAGTAACCGCAAGAATGGCGCAATCATCTTTTAGGGCAGGGTCGCCCTGGGCATCCTGATCTATTGTTGATTGGCCGTCGGCGCGGGAAACCGGCTTGGCTCCGAAGGGCAGCCTCCATACGCAGGCCTTGCAGCCCTGGCTGGCAATCATTTCTGCCCGGACACGCCGTCGCTTCCCGCCATAGGCTCAACGCAGCGATTTGAATCAACGAAATTTTCACGTCAACCGCAGATATCCAGGAGATAACCGTGGCCCCCTTCCCGACACCCGTCACCCAAGTCCGCGTCTACCCCTACATTCCGGATGCGCCCATCATCGTGCCTCCGGTGTTCACCGGCGGAGCCGGCACCTACTCGGTAGGCACGCTGACGACCAACATTTTCTACAATCTCGACCTGACTTCCGGAGAGGCCGAAAACGGCGGCCCTCACGCGGGCAACAAGTATTACGCCGTGTGCAAAGACGCTTCCGGCAAGGAATTCACCACGCCGTGGATGACGTGCCTGAAGGCCGGCCCGCAACCCCAGTTCGGACGCACCACCCATCTGGGCTATTCTGCGCACCAGACGGGAGCCGACGCCGGCTCCGACGCGGCGGTCGCCAGCCCCGACATCGCCTACCAGATCCACCTGTCCGATGTCGCTGTGAATGCCTACGTGCCGCCGACCGAGCCGCTGATAATCCCGCTGATTGAGGGCGGCAAGGGCATCGCCACCTTCGCCGGCCTGTTGCCGGGAGGCTCGTGGTCGGTCAGCGTGGCCGGCGGCGAACGCGTGAATCCGCTGCATCCTGGCATGACCGCCACCATCAGCGGCACCAACGTCGCCACAGGCAAACCGTTCCACATCCCCGCCGTTTTCGTCACCAAGGAGGCTGGCGACCCGGCGATCTTCGTACAGCTGCGCCCTCCGCGCGAAAGCTGAACTAGCCGTTGAAACCTGAAACCAGAGCGCCGCATCCATCACAGGATGCGGCGCTCTGGCGTTATCCATTCCCATTCTCCAAACGCGGCCCGCATCCCGCCGGCAAAATCCCCACCGTTCCGAGCCGACTTGCGCTACGCTACGCGCCTTGTGCCGAAACGCGCGCCGCCGCGCGCGGGCAGCAACCGTATTCAGAAGCAGCGCATGCGTATTCAGGAATTCCATCAAGCCCTCGCCGGCATCGGCGCCCGCCCCTGCCATATCGGCCGCATCAACCGCGCCTGGCTCAAGGGGCAGCCGCTGGACGCCGGCACCCTCCGCCAAAAGAGCGAAGACTACTTCCCGCTGTCCGTGCGCAACGGTCTGCCGCCCATCGCCGCCCAGGTGGAAGCATTGGCCCGCATTCATTCGCGACACTCGGCGGACGATGGCTCGCTGCGGCTGCTGGTAGAACTGAACGATGGCCAGATGGTGGAAAGCGTACTGCTGCCGCGCGACGGGCTATGCGTGTCCAGCCAGGTGGGTTGCGCGGTGGGCTGCACCTTCTGCATGACCGGAAAAAGCGGCCTGCTCCGCCAGTTGGGCAGCGCGGAGATCGCCGCGCAGGTGGCGTTGGCGCGGCGCATCCGTCCGGTGAAAAAAGTGGTGTTCATGGGCATGGGCGAGCCGGCCCACAATATGGAAAACGTGCTGGAAGCCATCCAATGGCTGGGCACCGACGGCAATATCGGCCACAAGAACCTGGTGTTCTCCACCGTGGGCGATCCGCGCGTGTTCGAACGCCTGCCCCAGCTGCAGGTGAAGCCGGCCTTGGCGCTGTCGCTGCACACCACCCGCGCCGATTTGCGCGAACGGCTGCTGCCGCGCGCGCCGCGCATCGAGCCGGCCGAGCTGGTGGAGCTGGGCGAGGCCTATGCCCGCGGTTCAGGCTATCCCATCCAATACCAGTGGACGCTGCTGGCCGGCGTCAACGACAGCCGGGAAGAGATGGATGCCGCCGTGCGCCTGCTCAAGGGCAAATACGGCGTGCTCAACATCATTCCCTACAACAGCGTGGAGGGCGACGATTACCAGCGCCCCAGCGACGAGCGCATCGCCCAGTTCAAACGCTATCTGTACGACAACGGCGTGTTGACCAAGGTGCGCGACTCGGCCGGCCAGGACGTGGACGGCGGCTGCGGCCAGCTGCGCGCGCGGGCCGCTGGCGTCATCGATACCAGCCGGCTGCGAAAACGCCGCGGCGAATCCCGCCCTGGTCAATAAAAAAACGCCTGCGCCCGGCATGCTGGCCCGGACACAGGCGCTGTTGCGGCAAATCAATCCCTTCTGGGTCTGATCACCTTAGCGGCGATGCGGCGGACGGCGCGGCCTGCGGCTTGCCCACCGTGAAGCGCAGGTTCTTCAAGCGGCCCGGCACATCCTTCAGGTCCCCGCTCACCACGCGATACTGGATCCCGCCGGAGGCCGCCGCGCCCAGGCTGGCCGAGCGGGCGGTCTGCGCCTGCGCGCTCAGCGGCTCCACCGGACCGGCCGTGATGGTGTAGGCCGTGGAGTCCACCGCGCTGAACATCCCGGTGAACTGCTGCTTGAACTTGCGCTTGGAAATCGAGCCGATGTAGTACTCGATGGTGCTGCGCGAGTACTGGTTCACCGTCCAAGGCCAATCCCATTTCGACGTCGCCGGGTTCAGGTATTGCGACAGCAGGTCCTGCGCGCCGTTCAGGCCGTCCTTGCCGCCGAACTTGCTCAGATAGAACGGACGGTTGGACGGATGGCCGTTCAGCGCATTGTCGCTGTAGCGCAGGAAGTTGTACAACTCCGCCTCGTAGGTCAGGAACATCTTGGAGGTGTACGGAATGTTGGCCTTCTGCTCGAACAGCGTCAGCGTGATCAGCCGCTTGCTCTTGGGCGGCAGCACCGCCCGGTATTCCGCGGTCTGCGAAGTGGTGCTGCTGGTGCCGTTGGTGGTGGTCCAGTCCGCCCCGGAAGCGATCTCCACAGCCACCGAGGTCTCGGCCCCGCCGATCAGCGGCAAGCCGCCCGTCCACTTGTTGGTCATCGTCACCTTGCCGCTGACGCTGATCTTGTCGGCTTTGGACCAGCTGACCGTGGAATCGTATTTCAGGTTGGCCACGCCGGTGTCGGACTGATCGCTGTGATTTTCCAGCACCACCGTCACCACTTTCAGCGGCTTCTTGTTGTACAGCTCCGGCGAACCCAGTTTCATGTCGTCCGGCTCCATCATCCACTGGATGTTGGAAAAGGCCATGCGGAAACGCTTGTCGGCCCAATACCCGCCTGGCCCTTTCGGATCGTACTTGGCATTCATCATGTAGCGGTATTTATTGTCCGGCATCGACAGATTGTCCAACATGGTGTCGATGCGCCGGTATTCAAACTCCTTGCCCACCGCGGTATTGCCGTTGGTATTGCCGCCTACCCAGCCATAACCGAGATAATGCGCCAATGACGCCCATGGTTTGAAAAATGCGTCCGACGTCACGATTTTCTGGATGGTGGACTCGTTATCCGGGGACATCTCCGTATACACCACGTCGCTGAATTGTGGCACGGTATCCGCCGCCCATGCCTGCTGCTGGCAAGCGATGAGCAATATTGAAGCGGGAAGCGTGGCTTTTATCAATTTCATGTTTTATTCCCTGCGTAAGAAATGAATCAATGCAAGCGCCGGCCATCCGGTCTGCCAATGGAATATTCCGGCCTTTATGCCACTGCAATGCAGAGCAAATACTTTACTTTGCATGAAGAATCCTAATTAGTGCCGGACATCCATCGCAATATTTCTTAACGCCGCATTTGTAAACATTTACCCAATTTCATTTACACATCACTAAAATGAAAAATACTAAGTAAAAATGCTTATGTCCTGGCGCTAGCTGTGGCGGGTTTAAAAACGCTGAAAATCAATAATCATCTGGTCGCGCCTTGATGCATTGCGCCGCACCAAATCCATCCTTTAGAACAGGTGCCGCATTCGCCACATAATTGTCAAGCCGCACAACCCCATATCTGACAGCGGAAATGGACGCAGGTCTTTGTCGAGACCATTCGCAGCACGCGAATGCCGTCCAACGACGGCGGGTATTGCCGGGAAGGCTGGACGCAAGCGAGAGGCAGCGCCCGCGCTGACGGGGTGAGAGTACTTAGGGATACAAGCGCCAGGCTACGCTGGCTAGGGGGGAAGCTACATGGCAGTTGGCAAGCTGGCGCGCTTCGCCGCCACGCGGACATCGCGCCGCAACGCCAGGTGTGACGCCAGTCCGTTCCGGTTGTAATCGGACTGGCTACGCCGTCACAGGGAGGGGGTATGAATATCGTCCGGATTCAACAGCCGGTGCTTCAGCCCCAGCTGCATCAGGGAAAGCAGGTATTCCTTGGTGAATACCAGCGAGCCTTCCCATTCCGATCCTTTTGCGCCGACGATCACCGGGCTGGTGACCAGCACCTGATCGCCCTGAATCACATCCAGAGCATAATCATCGTCCGCTATTTCCTTGACAAGTCTGCTTGGATTCATCACTGTTGCTCCTGGTGGGATTTTCCTGCATCGTTCAGTACTGAATCAAACTGCCGAGCAGCATGAAAAAAATCATACGACGCCAAGATATCCCATGCCGCGCCGGCAAATAAGTACAGATTTCTGTAGTCTTTCTTCTTCCTGTCCCAAAAGCCGAGCAACAGCGAAAATTTGCGCGCCAAAACGAATAAAGCCGGCTTTCGCCGGCTTCCTTGCGCCCATTCCCTCAAATCGAGCCAACCACAACCTGAGCGGTCTTCTCTTTCTCCAGATACACGCTGTACAGGAAGATCACGATGAAGCTGGCCAAGGGGATCGCATACGCCAGCGGCGTGCCGTAATGATCGGACACATAACCCATCAAATAGGGATAAACGGCCCCGCCGCTCACCGACATCGCCAGGATGGAGCTCGCGCGCTTGGTCTGGCGCTCCAGTCCCTTGATCGCCAGCGAGAAAATGGTGGGAAACATGATGGACATGAAGAAGAACATCAGGGTCAACGCGCCCACCGCGATGGCGCCGCCCATGGTCACCACCACCAGCGACAGCAGGATGTCGGCAAAGGCGAACAGCATCAGCAATCGGCCTGCGGACAGCCGGCCGATGGCGAAAGTGCCGACGAAGCGCCCCACCATGAACAGCATCATCGCCAACGACAGCAACCAGGCCGCCGACTGCGCGTTCAGCCGCATGCCGCTCTCCATCGCGTAATTGATGAAGAAGGCGCCGATCCCGACCTGAGCCGCCACGTAGAGGAACTGCGCCAGCACCCCGAACACGAAGCGCCCGTTGCGGATCAGCGGCCGCCCTACCTCTCTGGCGGCGGCCTCATACCGTCCCGCATCCGGCATCGGCGTTCTGGCGATGGCCAGCGCCAACAGCGCCACGAATGCGGCGATCCATGCATAGACCTGCATCACCATGTCGTGCTGCGCGCCAGAGGGCGCGCTATTGCCCAGCTTGAAGAAGAAGGCTCCGCCGATCAACGGCCCCACCACGGTGCCCAGTCCGCAAAAAGCCTGGGCCATGTTCAGCCGCCGCTCGGAACGGTTCTCGTCCCCCAGCAGAGAAATATAGGGGTTGGCGGTGGTTTCCAGGAAGCCCGACCCGCAAGCCAGCACGAACAGCGACAGCACGAAGGCCAGGAAGCTGGCGTTCAGCAGCGACGGGATGAACAACAGCGCGCCGACGGCGAAGAAGCACAAGCCGGCGATCAGCCCGCGCTTGTAGCCGAAGCGCTCGTTGAACAAGGCCGCCGGGATGGCGATCACGAAATAGGCCAGGAAATAAGCGGTCTGCAGCCAGCCGGAATCCGCCTTGGACAACCGCATCGCCTGCTGGAAATGCTTGTTCAGCACATCCAGCAAGCCGTAGGACATGCCCCACAGGAAGAAGGTGCAGGTCACCAGGATGATGGTTTTCTTCAACAGCGCGTCATCACGATTCATCATTTGCTTTCTTGCCTTCTCACGCCTTGAACAGCGCGGCGTCCCGCGTCAGCCCGTTGCTCTGCCATGCCGCGTCGAACTTGCGCAGGCTTTGCTCGATGTCCTCGCTGGACGCGTGGAGCTGCTGGAACACCTCCACCGGCAGCGTGGCCGCGGCCACCCCGGTTTGCGCGCAGCGCAGGAACTGATCCACCGTTTTGACCGCCGCCGCCAGGATGGCGGTCTTGTAGCCGTAAGCGTCCAGCAGCCGCTGCGACTGCTCCAGCACCTCGAAGGCGTTGCCGGTGGAAAGCTCTATCCGGTTCACATAGGGCGCCGCGTAGCTGGCGCCGGCCAGCGCCGCCAGCGCCAGCTGCCGGGTCTCGAAAATGGTGGTCGCCAGCGTGGAGATGCCCTCGCGTTCGAGAATAGACATTGCGCGGAAGCCATCCTCCGTCGCCGGAATCTTGACGACCATCCTGGGACTGATGCCGGCGATGCGCCGGGCCTGCGCCAGCATGCCGTCCAGTCCGCGCGCCGCCACCTGCACCGCCAGCGGGCCGCTCTGAGCATCCAGTATCTCGCCCAGCACCGCCTCCACATCCCGGTTGGACGTCGCCAGGATCGACGGATTGGTCGTTACGCCGGCCAGCACGCCCATGGCCTGGGCCTTGCGGATGGCGTCAATGTCTATCGTGTCCAGCCATATCTTCATTTGTTTGCACCACTCGCCACGGAAAAGGGGTAAATATTGCGCGCGCTCAGCTTGCCGATCACAAAGCCCAGCTGGCACAGCGACCGGCAATTGAGCCGCTCCTTGATATTCTTGATGTGTTTGTTGACCGCGTCGCTGGTGATGTCCAGCGAAACGGCCGCCTCGGCACAGGACGCCCCGCCCACCAGTTCGCGCATCAGCGCCACTTCCTTCTTGGTCAGGTAGGCGTTATGGTCCGCGTCTCCCAGATAGATGCGCGACACATCGCGGCGGTCCATCAGGCTGTAGAAGTCGGAAACCAGCATGTCGTGGTTGATGTCGCTGTCCAGGATCAGCTTGCCTTTGGCCGATTCCGGCAGGTAGATCCGGTCATGGCCGGCGGATTCGATCACGTCGTGCAGCTTGTACTTGAACAGCGAGACGAACTGATGCAGATAGGCCATCTTGCCGGCCAGATAGTCATTGTTGACGCTGTTGTCGTAAACCGAGCCGAAGTGGAAGAAGTCGCAGTAGCCCTCGCTGCGCTCGATCAGCGTCACGCCGTTGTCAATGCCGAACAGCGCCGCCGCCGAATAAATGGGCTCGCGGTTCAGCCAGTTCCAGAACACGTAGCCGTCGGTGAAATTGTCCGAATCCTTTTCGAACACCGCCAGCTGGAACATTTCCTGCCGCCAATAATGCTGGATCCAGTCCGGAGAATTGGTCAGGGCGATGCGGGAGCCATCAGCGTAATGCCGATCGAAAGTGAAATAAGCGATTTTCAGGCTGCGCAGCGGCCGGGTGAATTCCATCACCGCGTCGGTGGCGGTGAATGACGCGTTGGTCGCGTAAAACCTGTCGCTTTGGAAATTGATGCCCGTCATCGCCCACCCGGCAGTCTTCCGCCTGCGGGGCGTTTCCTCTGCCGCCTGCGCAGATTCGAGTCGATATAATCAGAAATAAAACTGTTCATATAGCTACAAATTACGCTTTAGGAGGTTTTAAGAAAAACGAATCATATCACCAAACCCCAAACCAGAATCTATCAATAAATTCGCTCATTCGGCAACCGTCCATGTACGAACATATATATCGATAAAATAAACCGCCTCCGTTTTTCGCTCCCGACATATCCATTGAAAGAACAGACTTTTCCCGTCTTCGCGGATTGCGTAATATTCCGGCCTTTCGTTTGCCTACGGATTCGAATATGCGCCGTTTTCCCGCCCGCCCCCCTCTTGCCGCCCTGCTATTGGCCTTGGCCGGCTGCCATGGACAAGGCGGCGCGCAACCTGCCGCCGAGGTCCCGGCGAAGCCAGGCCCGGTCAGCCGGGCGGCTACCATTCCCAAGGGCGTGGAGGTCAAGGGCAAGCTGGTGGCGGCCTATAGCTGGCGGGACAGCGCAGGCGACAATCTGCTGGTGCTGGGCGAAACCCATGAGGACCGAGCCAGCGACGAAACCGAATCGTCGCGCCTGTACACGGCGCAATACCGCGTGGACGCGGGACGCCCCAAACGCCTGTGGGCGCTGAATGACGGCGTGGATCAATGCCTGTTCGATGCCAGCGCGGAATTCGACCTGCCGGCAGTAAGCTTCCCTATACTGGGCCGGGACGGCGCGCGCGCGGTGGCGCTGGCTTATCGCCAGACCTGTACCAGCGACGTCAGTCCCAACGAGTACAAGCTGATCCTGCACGCCGGCAAGGGCAAGTTCGGCCTGCGCGGCGCCGACCGCTACGGCGTGCGCAACCGCGATCAGAAAACAGGAGAGGTGGAAGGCCTGCGCCTCCCTGCAGACTGCAGCGCCGGCGCCCAGCGCGACCTGCTGCGCCGCGAAGGCGGCTCGCTGTTCGAACCGCCGCTGCCCGGCTGCTACCAGGATGAAAATGATTTCGCCAAGGCTCCGCCCGCCTACCTGGAATACATGAAGAAACAGTGGTTCAAGCGAATGCGGGAGCTCGACCAGGCATGGCTGGACGGACAAACCGCTTGAGCCCGTGAGCCGAAAGATCCGGCGCGTTTTCGGCTATTTTCAAAAAAACCAAGTAAGTGATTCTGGCAAGAACTAGTTTTTCTCTCGCAGTTTGCAAAGGATCATGCATTAACTGGGCCTCCTATCCCGCGCGAACCGAAAACGCAGGCCAACCGATCACAGACACCCAAGGCAAACACCATGAACATCGCCCACTACGCCAAAACCCGCTACACCACCAAAGCCTTCGATCCCGACTTCACGCTGAGCCCGGATCAGTTGGAGCAGATCGAAACGCTGCTGCGCCACAGCCCCTCGTCCACCAACTCCCAGCCCTGGCATTTCTTCATCGCCGGCAGCGAAGAAGGCAAGGCCCGCGTCGCCAAGGCCACCGCCGACGGCTATGCCTTCAACCAGGCCAAGGTGCTCAACGCCTCCCACGTGGTGGTATTCTGCACCCGCATCGCGCTGGACGATGCCTACCTGCAGACGCTGCTGGACCAGGAAGAGCGCGACGGCCGCTTCGCCGGCGCCGAAGCCCGCGCAGGCCAGCTCAAGACACGCTCGCTCTTCGCCGACATGCATCGCTTCGAACTGCGTGATGCCTCGCATTGGCTGGAAAAGCAGGTTTACCTGGCCGTCGGCACCCTTCTGCTGGGTGCCTCGGCGCTGGAAATCGACGCCTGCCCGATAGAAGGCTTCGACCAGCGAGCGCTGAGCGAGGAATTGGGATTGCGGGAGAAGGGACTGGTCGCCTCGGTGATCGTCGCGCTGGGCCGCCGCTCGGACAAAGACTTCAACGCCAAGTTGCCAAAGTCCCGCTTGCCGGCCGACTCCGTCATCACCCGGCTGTGACTTTATCGCGCCGCCCCGGCGGCGCAGGAGGGATCGCGATGAACATCCAGGGAATCGACCATTTCACGATACGCGCCGCCAACCTGGAAACCAGCGCGGCCTTCTATCAGCGGGTGCTGGGCCTGAGCGACGGCCCGCGCCCGGGTTTTCGCTTTGCCGGGAAATGGTTGTACGCCGGCGGCAGGCCGGTGCTGCACTTGGTGGCGGCAAGCGCGGACAATGCCGAACTGGAAGCATATCTGGGCGGCCGCGCAGCCAGGGCCGGCTCCGGCCGCGTCGACCACATCGCGCTGCGCGGGCAAAATCTGATGGACATGCAAATGCGGCTGCTGTCGCTGGGGCAAAACTTCCACGAGCGCGTGGTGCCGGAGCTGGGCGAGCACCAGTTGTTCATCGACGATCCGGACGGCGTCAGGATAGAACTGATCTTCCCCTACTTCCCGGAAAACCAGATGGCCGGCGAGCAACTGCCGCGGCTGGACATCCAGAACTGACGGCCCGGCCTCTCACCCGCGCTATCCCTCCAGACCACCGCCCAGCGCGCGATACAACGCCGCCATGTTCTCCCCCTCGGCCAGGCTGGCGCTGATCCACTGCTGGCGCGCCGCTTGCGCCGTCCGTTGAGCCTCCAGCAGGCTCAGATAGCCGTCCAGCCCTTGCCGATAGCGCGCTTCCGCCAGCCGCAGCGACGCTTCCGCGCTGGCGAGCGTCGCCTGCCGCGCCTGCCTCTCCTCCGCCAGCGCCTGGCGCTGGCTCAAGGCGTCGGCCACTTCGCGAAACCCGCTCTGCAGGGCTTTCTCGTAAGCGGCCAGCGCCGCCAGCCGCTGCGCCTCCGCCTGGTCCGCGCCGGCCTTGGCCGCTCCGCCATCCAATAATGGCAAACTGGCGTCCAGCGCCAGGCTCAAGGCCCGCGCAGGCGCGTTCAGCAGACCGGCCAGCGTCACGCCGCTGAGTCCTGAGCTGGCGCTGAGTCCCAGCCTGGGCCACAGCCCCGCCCGCGCGGCGTCTACATCCGCATGGGCGGCCCGCAGCAGGTTTTCCGCCTGGCGGACGTCCGGCCGGCGCAGCAAGGCATCGGCCGGCGCGTCCACCGGCAGCGCCGCCAGCGTGTAAGGCTTGTCCTCCAGCGCCGCCGGCAGCCTCGCCTCGCCAAGCTCCGCGCCGACCAGCAATTGCAACGCCAGCCTGTCCCGTTCCGCCAGCCCCTGGTAACGGGCGACATCGGCCCGCGCCTGCTGCGCCACGGTATTCATCGCGCTGACGTCCAGCGCCGAAGCCGCGCCCAGGCGCAGCCGCTCGCGCGTCAGCGCCAGCGAGCGCTCGGCGCTTTGCAGCGTCGCCCGCGCCGCGGCCAACTGGCTGCGGTCGGCGGCCAAGGTCAAATAAGCATTGGCGGTTTCCGAGATCAGGCTGACCCGCGCCGCCTGCGCGCCGGCTTCGCTGGCCAGATAGCGTCGCCACTGCGCGTCGCTCAAGCTCTTCACGCGGCCGAACAGGTCCAGCTCGAACGCGCTGACGCCTAACCCTGCGCTGACGCCGCGGCTGTCAGCCGCCAGCGACGGATCGCCGCCGCGAGTGAGCTGGCGGTTGGCGTTGCCCTGCAACTGCACGGTCGGCAGCCGCGCCGCGTCCTGCACCCGATACTGCGCCCGCGCCGCCTGCACATTGGCGACCGCTGCGCGCAAATCGCGGTTATTCGCCAGCGCCTGGGCGATGGTTTCGCGCAGGCCCTCGTCGACGAAGAAGCGCCGCCAGGCCACATCGGCCTGTCCGCTTTCCGCGTCCGCCGCCGGCCAATGCGCCGGCACCGGCGCGGCGGGCCGCCGGTAATCCGGCTGCGGCGCGGCGCAAGCGGCCAGGCCTACGCAAACCAGCAAAATGGGGATTGGTTTCATCCGCGCGCCTCCGCCAGTTTCAAACGCCGCTGCGCGACGCGGCCGGCCAGACCGCGTATCAGCAGATGCGCCAGCGGCACGAAGAACAGCGTCAGCAGCGTGGCCGACACCACGCCGCCCAGTACCGCCGCGCCTATCGCGTTCTGGCTGCCGGCCCCCGGCCCGCCGGCCCAGACCAGCGGCGCAACGCCGACGCCGAAGGCCAGCGAAGTCATCAGGATAGGCCGCAGCCGCTGGCGGGCGGCGGCCAGCGCCGCGCTCAGCGCATCGTCGCCGCGCCGGATCGCCGCCTCGGCGAACTCGATGATCAGGATGGCGTTCTTGGCCGACAGGCCCATCGTCGTCAGCAAACCCACCTGGAAATAGATGTCGTTGGACAGGCCGCGCGCCATCACCGCCAGCACCGCGCCCAGCACGCCCAGCGGAATCGCCGTCATGGCGGCGCATGGCACCAGCCAGCTTTCGTACAGCGCCGCCAGGCACAGGAAGACGAACAATATCGACACCGCGTACAGCAGCGGCGTCTGGCCGCTGGACAGCCGATCCTGATAAGACAGGCCGCTCCACTCGTACTGCGTGCCCGGCAGCTTGCCGGCTATCGCCTCCACCGCCTTCATCGCCTCGCCGGAACTGACGCCGGCGGCGGCCGAGCCCGACAAGGGCAGCGCCGGCAAACCGTTGTAGCGGTTCAGCTGCGCCGGGCCATATTCCCAGCGCGCGCGGGCGAAGGCAGAAAACGGCGTCATCGTGCCGTCGGCGCCGCGGACGAACCACAGGCCCAGATCCTCAGGCTTGGAACGATACGGCGCGTCGGCCTGCATCATCACCTTCTTCACCCGGCCGCGGTCGATGAAATCATTGATATAGCGCCCGCCCCAGGCGGCGCCCAGCGTGTCGGCGACATTGGCCGGGTCCAGCCCCAGCGCCGCGGCCTTGCTCTGGTCCACATCCAGCCGCAATTGCGGCTTGTCGTCGGCGGCGCCGGAGCGCACCGCGCTCAGCCTATCGTCGCCCTGGGCAGCCTTCAGCAGCTGGTCGCGCGCCTTGGCCAGGCCTTCGCGCCCCAATCCCGACGCGTCCTGCAGCCAGAATTCGAAACCGTTGGTCTGGCCCAGCCCGCCGATAGGCGGCAGCACCATGCCGAACACCTCGGCGTCCCGCTGCGAAGCCAGCGCGGCGGTGGCGCGGTCGGCTATCGCCTGGGCGCTGTTCTGCTGGCCGCGCCGTTGCGACCAGTCTTTCAACGCGACGAAAGCCATGCCGGCGTTCTGGCCGGAGCCGCCGAAGCTGAAGCCTGACAGCATGTACACCGACTCGACATTAGCCTTTTCGGTTTCCAGAAAATGCTTTTCCACCGCGCGCGCCACCTTGTCCGCGCGCTCGTGGGTAGCGCCGGCGGGCAGCGTGAACTGCGCCATCACCGTGCCCTGGTCTTCATCCGGAATGAAGGCCGTCGGCAGCCGTGGATAAAGCGCCGCCAGGCCGGCCGCCAGCGCCAGGTAGACCAAACCACCGCGCAAAGGGCGACGCAGCCAGGCCGGCAGCCAGCGGCCGGCGTAGGCGGACTGCAAATGATTGAAGCGGCGCTCGAACGCCGCCAGCGGGCCGCGTTCGGACGGCGCATGCGGCCGCAGCAGCGTCGCGCACAAGGCCGGCGTCAAGGTCAGCGCGGTCAGCACCGACAAGGCCATCGCCGCGACGATAGTGATCGAGAACTGGCGATAGATGACGCCGACCGAGCCGCCGAAGAAAGCCATCGGCAGGAACACCGCGCCCAGCACCAGGCCGATGCCGACCAGCGCGCCGCCGATCTCGCCCATCGAGCGGACGGTGGCCGCGCGCGCGTCCAGCCCCTCCTCGCTCATCACCCGCTCGACGTTTTCCACCACCACGATGGCGTCGTCCACCAGCAGGCCGATGGCTAGCACCATGCCGAACAGCGTCAGCGTGTTGATGCCGAAGCCGGCCGCCGCCAGCACGCCGAAGGTGCCCAGCAGCACCACCGGCACCGTCAGCGCCGGAATCAGCGTCGCGCGCCAGTTGCGCAGGAACACGTACATCACCAGCACCACCAGCGCCACCGCCTCCAGCAGCGTCTCCATCACCGCGCGTATCGACAGCCGGACAAAATGGGTGGTGTCCTCCGGATAGGCGACGCGGATGCCTGGCGGGAAGTTGCGCTCCAGCTCGGCGACGCGCGCCTTCACCGCCTCAGCGGTGGCCAACGCGTTGGCGCCCGGCGCCAGCATCACCGCCAGGCCCGAGGCCGGATGGCCGTTCAGCCGCGAGCTGCTGCTGTAATCCTCCTGCCCCAGCTCTACCCGCGCCACGTCGCCCAGCCGCACCGCGCCGCCGTCCGGCAGCGCCTTGAGCACGATGCCGCGGAACTGCTCCGGCGTGGACAGCCGCGACCAGGCGGTGACCATCGCGTTCAGCTGCTGGCCCGGCGGCGACGGCAAGGCGCCCAGCTCGCCGACCGAGACCTCGGTGTTCTGCTTGGAGATGGCGGCGCTGACGTCGGACGGAATCAGGCCGTAGCTGTTGAGCTTGTGCGGGTCTAGCCACACTCGCATCGCGTACGGCGCGCCGAAGGCCCGCACCGAGCCGACGCCGTCCACCCGGCTCAGCGGGTCCTGCACATTGCTGGCTAGCCAGTCGGCGATATCGGTATCGCCGCGCTGACCGCTGACATCGTAAAAGGAAGCGATCAACAGGAAGTCGCCCTGCATCTTCTGCACCGACAAGCCGTTCTGCTGCACCTGCTGCGGCAGCCGCGCCAGCATCTGGCTGACCTTGTTCTGCACCTGCACCTGAGCGGTGTCGGCGTTGGCGCCCTGGCGGAAGGTGAGCATGATCTCGGCCTGGCCGGACGAGGAACTGGTGGAACTGAAATACATCAGATTGTCCAGACCTTTCAACTCCTGCTCCAGCACCTGGATCACGCTGGTCTCCACCACCTGGGCGGACGCGCCGGGGTAGCTGGCGCTGACCATCACCGTCGGCGGAGCGATGTCCGGATATTGCGACACCGGCAGCGCGCGCAGCGCGAACAGGCCGGCCAGCATGATGACGATGGCCAGCACCCAGGCGAACACCGGGCGGTCTATGAAGAAACGCGCCAGCATCGCTCAGCTCCTCCCGGCCAGGGCCGGCAAGGCCACCGGCGTCGCCGTCTCGCCCGGGCGGGCCCGCTGCAGGCCGTCGACGATCAACCGGTCGCCGGCCTTCAGCCCCGTCGTCACCAGCCAGTAAGCGCCGTGGGTGCCCTCGGTCGTCAATATCCGCTGTTCCACCTTGCCGCCGGCACCCAGCACCAACGCGGTGGCGCGGCCCTTGTCATCGCGCGCCACGCCTTGCTGCGGCGCCAATACCGCCTGGCGGCGCACACCCTGCTCCAGCTCGGCGCGCACATACATGCCGGGCAGCAGCAGGCCCTCGGGATTGGGGAATTCGGCGCGCAAGGTCACCGCGCCGGAGACGCGGTCCACATTCAATTCGGTGAAGCGCAGCTTGCCGGCATGCCGGTATGGCGCGCCGTCCTCCAGCTTGAGCCTGGCGGCGGCGCCGGCGGGCTCAAGCTCGCCTTCGGCTTGCCGGCGCTTGAACGCCAGCAGATCCTGGCTGGATTGGACGATGTCGACATACATCGGGTCCAGCTGCTGGATGGTGGCCAGCGCCGCGCTCTGGCCTGCCGTGACCAGCGCGCCCTCGCTGATGGCGGAGCGGCCGATGCGGCCGGAAATCGGCGCCAGCACGCGGGTGCGGGATAGGTCCACCCTGGCCGCCGCCACCGCCGCCTCGCCGGCTTTTACCGCCGCCAGGCCCTTGCGGTAATCGGCGTCCGCCTCCTCGCGCTCCTGGCGGCTGACCCCGGCTATCTTGGCCAATTCGGCATAGCGTTCGGCGCGTCCCTTCAGGCTGCCCAATGCGGCGCGGGCGGAGGCCAATGTCGCCTCCGCTTGCTGCAAAGCCGCCTGATAGCCGGCCGGATCGATCTGGTACAGCAGGTCGCCGGCCTTGACCAGGCTGCCCTCGGTGAAATGCCGTTTCAGCACGATGCCGTTCACCTGCGGCCTGACTTCGGCGCTGCGGTAGGCGACGGTGCGGCCGGCCAATTCGGCCCGTATCGCCACGTCTTTCGTCTCCAGCTTCACCACCCCCACTTCTGGCGGCTTGTCCGCCTCCGGCGCTGGCTCCGTCCCCCTGCAGCCGGCCAAGCCCGCCGCCATCGCAACAACCGTCAATATCCGCATATTTCAGTGCATTCCAGCCGCGAAAGCGGGGACCATCAAGCCCCCTGAAGCTGCTCACGCGGACGCATGCAGTCATCGAAAAGCGGACTTGGCGGCTCCTGCTTCGGGCTCAATCGAGTCCAGAAGTCGAACGGCGTACAAGCCGGGCGCAGCGCCCGCGCCCATCCGCCGCTCGCAAGAGCTTGCAGGCAAATTCCCGGATGTGAGACGGGAATCTTGGCATCGGCGACAATGTTAATGATAATACTTATCACTTGCAATAAAATCGCCGGACGCTCTCGAATGCAAAGGAAACACTCCATGCCGCTCCTCCACGCCACGCGCCGCGACGCGCTGCGCCTGGCCGCCGCAGCCGGCTTCGCCGCATTGCTCTCAGCCTGCGACGCTCCCGCCCAATCCGAAGACGCGGCCGCCGCTTCCGCCGGCTGGCCGCGCACGCTGGACACACCCAAGGGCAAGGTGACGCTGGACAAGATGCCGCAACGCATCGTCTCCACCAGCGTGACGCTGACCGGCACCCTGCTCGCCATCAACGCGCCGGTGGTCGCCAGCGGGGCCAGCGCCGCCCATTCCAAAGTCACCGACGAGCAAGGCTTCTTCACCCAGTGGAGCGCGGTGGCCAAGCAACGCGGCGTGACGCCGCTGTACCAGGGCGAACCCAACGCCGAGGCCATCATCGCCGCCCAGCCGGACCTGATCGTGATGGCCGGCACCGGCGGCGACTCCGCGCTGAAACTGTACGAACAGCTGAGCCAGATGGCCCCGACCCTGGTGGTGAATTACGACGACAAGAGCTGGCAGGAGCTGGCGACGCTGTTGGGCCGGGCCAGCGGCCGCGAGGCCGATGCCCGCGCCGCCATCGCCGGCTTCGACGCCGAAGCGGCACAGGTGAAAACCGCGCTGAAGCTGCCGCCGCAGCCGACGGCGGCATTGGTTTATTACGAGGATGGCTCCGGCGCCAATCTGTGGACCCCGCAATCGGCGCAAGGCAAGCTGCTGCAGTCGCTGGGCTTTGAATTGGCCACCGCGCCGGACAGCGTCAAAGGCAATACCAGCATGGGCGTGCGTCACGACATCATCCAGCTGACCGGCGAGAAGTTCGCCGACGGCCTGCAAGGCAAATCGATGATCCTGTTCAACGCCGACCAGGACCAGGTGCCTCAGGTGCTGGCCAATCCCTTCCTGGCCGGCAATCCGGCGGTGAAGGCTAGGCAGGTGTACGCCGCAGGCCTGGACACCTTCCGCCTGGACTACTACAGCGCGCGCAATCTGCTGGCGCGGCTGCGCAAGCAGTTCGGCTGAAAACCGCCCGAGCGGCGACAATAAAAAAGCGGACCGAAGTCCGCTTTTTTCATGGTTCGACGCGCGAAGCTCAAGACCCCGCCGCCTGCTCCGCCGGTTCGCCTTCGGCCTGCTCCGGCTTGCCGCCGGAAAGGCGGCGCAAGGAACCAAAGCCCACGCACATCAGCAAACCCGCCGCGGCCGCGCCCGCGCCGAACCAGGCCACCGCCATCAGCGGCGCCAAGGCCCGCGCCAGCGCGCCCAGACCCAGCGCGCCCAGGCTGTCGCCCACCACGTCCTGGGCGTTCCACAGGCTGTTGACGCGGCCCAGAAGGTGGTCCGGCGTCTGGCCCTGCACCAGCGTGAACTGCAGCAACGAGGCGATGGAGCCCAGATAACCCAGCACCACCAGCGCCGCCAGGCCATAAGCCAGGTGGGTGAAAGCGCCCAAGGAGGCGATGGCCAGCGACGAGGCGGTCACGCAGGCCAGCATCATCGCGCCGGGACGGCTCAACCCGCCCACCCAGCCACTGGTGAAGGCGCCCAGCATCGCGCCCAGCGGCACCGCCGAATACATCAGGCCCACTTCGAACGCGCCGCCGCCGTAGCCATCCTCGGCCAGCGACGGGTACAGCACCCGCACCGCGCTCAGCAACGTCTGCAGCGTGCCCACCGCCACCACCGCGCCGACCACCTTGTTCTGCCACAGGAATTCAAAGCCTTCCATCAAGGACCGCAGCGGGTGCGACGGTTCGGCGTTTTGCGGCTTCAGCGACGGCAGGCGGGTCAGCGGAATCAGCGTGGCCAGCGTGCCGATGCCGGCGAGCAGGTAGTTCCAATTGACGCCTGCGGCGGTGATGATCAAGCCGCCCAGGAGCGGCGACAGCACCGCGCCGAAGCGCACGGTCAGCATGCTCAGCGCGCCGGCGGCGGGCAGATTCTCGCGACCGACGATGACCGGAATCGACGCCATCAGCGAGGTGATGCCGATGCCGCTGAAGAAACCGTCCCAGGTGGACACCACATACAGCGCCGTCACCGACGGGTTGGTCATGAAGCCGTTCAAGGCCAGCGCCAGAAAGCCCAGGCCGCAAGAAGTCCGGCCCAGCAGGATCAAGCGACGGCGGTCCATGCGGTCGGCCAGCACGCCGCCGCACATCAGGCCGGCGAACATGCCGATGCCGTCCAGCGCCATCGCCGCGCCCACCTGCAGCGTGGAACCGGTGAGTTGATGGATCTGCACCGGCACCGCCACCATCAGGATGCCGAAGGCGAACACCGAAATCATCCGGGCGATGAAAATGGAGCGGAAATGAGGATTGAGCCTGAGCAGGCTGAAATCGACGAAGATGGGCGATTTTTTCATGTTATCAACGCAGTGGTTCGAGAAGCGCGGCTCAGTGGCCGCGCGCGGAAAAAATTGACGGCGTCACGCCGCGGCGTGGTTTCTTCATGGAGTTTGCATGGTAACATTGCAGATTCGTATTAGGAATCATTTTCATTTAATCATGCCTACTCGCCCTCATGCGGCCACGCGCCAACGGATGACGCTCTTGCTCGCCTGCCTGACGCTGCTGGCCGTCGTATCCGTGCTGAGCCTGGCGCTGGGCGCCAAGCCGATTCCGCTCGCCACCGTCTGGGACAGCCTGCTTGGCCGCGCCGCCGGGCCGGACAGCGTGGTCGTATTGCAGGGGCGGCTGCCGCGCACGCTGCTGGGCCTGCTGGCCGGCGCGGCGCTGGGCTTGTCCGGCGCGCTGATCCAGGCGCTGACCCGCAATCCGCTGGCCGACCCCGGCATACTCGGCGTCAACGCCGGCGCCAGCTTCGCGATGGTGCTGGGCGTCGCCTTCCTTACAGTGGACAGCCAGGGCGGCTACATGGCCTGCGCGGCGGTGGGCGCGCTGTGCGCGACGCTGCTGGTCTACGCCGTGGGCGCGCGCGGCCGCCGCGCCGATCCGCTGCGCATCGTGCTGGCCGGCGTAGCGGTCGGCGCGGTGCTGATGGGCCTGTCCGCCGCCATCACCCTGCTCGACCCCATCGCCTTCAACCGTCTGCGCTACTGGAACGCCGGCACGCTGGACGTGCGCGACATGGCCGCCGTCGGCCTGGCCGCGCCCGCCATCCTGGCCGGCGGCGTGCTGGCGCTGCTGTTGGCCCGTCCGCTGAACGCGATGGGCCTGGGCAACGATCTGGCGGTCAGCCTGGGCGGCCGGCCGCTGCTGATCCAGGGCGGCGCCGTGGCCGCCGTCACCCTGCTGTCCGGTGCCAGCACCGCCGTCGCCGGGCCGATAGGCTTCGTCGGCCTGATGATTCCCCATGTCGCGCGCCGGCTGGGCGGCGCCGACCTTCGCTGGAACCTGCCCTTCACCGCGCTGCTGGCGCCGATACTGCTGCTGTCGTCCGATATCGCCGGCCGCTTGCTGACGCCGGGCGAGCTGCGCGTGTCCATCGTCACCGCCTTCATCGGCGCGCCGGCGCTGATCTGGCTGGCGCGCAGCCACGGCGGATCGGGAGGCAAGGCATGAAAACGGCGCATCTGCGGCTGGGCGATCCAGATGGCCGCTTCAATCTTCGCATCAAGCCGGGCCGGCTATGGCCGGCGCTGCTGCTGATGGCGGCCTGCGCCGCGCTGGCGCTGCTGAGCTTGCGCGCAGGCGCCCTGCATCTGAGCGTCGAGCAAGTGTGGGCGGCGTTGCAAGGCCAGGGCAGCCGGCTGAACGTGGCCGTGGTGCAGCAATGGCGGCTGCCGCGGGTGGCGATGGCGCTGGCGATCGGCGCGGCGCTGGGCATGAGCGGCGCGATTTTCCAATCGCTGCTGCGCAATCCCTTGGGCAGCCCGGACGTGGTGGGATTCAACACCGGCGCCTACACCGGCGCGCTGCTGGTGATCACCACCATCGGCGGCAGCCATTTCCAGATCGCCGGCGGCGCGCTGGCCGGCGGCCTCGCCTCCGCCGCGCTGGTCTACCTGCTGGCCTGGAAGCGCGGCGCGCACGGACTCCGGCTGATCATCGTCGGCATCGCCGTCAGCGCCATGCTGAGCGCGCTCAACAGCTGGCTGCTGATCAACGCCAGCCTGGAGTCGGCGATGAGCGCGGCCATCTGGGGCGCCGGCACGCTGAACGGCATCACCTGGAGCAAAGGCCTGCCGTCGGCGCTGTTCTGCCTGTTGGCCATGCTGGCGGCGATGGCGCTGAAGCCGCGGATGCGGCTGCTGGAAATGGGCGACGATTGCGCCAGCGCGCTGGGCGTGCCGGCCGAGCGCACCCGGCTGATGCTGATGGGCCTGGGCGTGGCGCTGATCGCCTCCGCCACCGCCGCCGCAGGGCCGATTTCCTTCATCGCGCTGGCCGCGCCGCAAATCGCCCAGCGCCTGCAGCGCGCGCGCGCCACCAGCCCGCTCACCGCCGCCTGGACCGGCGCGCTGCTGCTGCTGGCGGCCGACTACGCCGCCCAACACCTGTTCTATCCGCGCCAGCTGCCGGTTGGCGTCGTCACCATCTGCATCGGCGGCCTTTACCTGCTGTGGCTGCTGCTGCGCCAAACCGGAGGCACGAAATCGTGACCACCCTGTCCCTGAAGCTCAGCCCCGCCGCCATCGATCCCGCCCTGCCCGCGTCCGGCCTGCCCAGGCTGTCCGGCGACGGCCTGCGCCTGGGCTACCGCCAACGGACGATCTGCGAGCAGCTGAACCTGCGCATTCCCGATGGCTCCTTCACCGTCGTCATCGGCCCCAACGGCTGCGGCAAATCGACTCTGCTGCGCAGCCTTAGCCGCCTGCTGAAACCGCTGGACGGCCAAGTGAGGCTGGACGGCCGCGACATCCACAGCCAGCCGGCCAAGGCGGTGGCGCGCCAGCTGGGCCTGCTGCCGCAAAGCGCCGTCGCGCCGGACGGCATCACCGTGGCCGATCTGGTGGCGCGCGGCCGCTACCCGCACCAGGGCCTGCTGCGGCAATGGAGCCGCGAAGACGAAAGCGCGGTCAATGAAGCGCTGAAAGCCACCGGCACCGCCGAGCTGGCCGACCGGCTGGTGGACGAGCTGTCCGGCGGCCAGCGCCAGCGCGCCTGGGTGGCGATGGCCCTGGCCCAACAAACGCCGCTGCTGCTGCTGGACGAGCCCACCACCTATCTGGACATCGCCCACCAGATCGAACTCTTGGAGCTGTTCCGCCGGCTGAACCGCGACGGCGGCCGCACCCTGGTGGCGGTGCTGCACGACATCAACCACGCCTGCCGCTACGCCACCCACTTGATAGCGATGAAGGACGGCCGCATCGTCGCCGAGGGCACGCCGTCGCGCATCGTCAGCGCCGAGCTGATCGAGCAGGTGTTCGGCCTGCCCTGCCTGATCATCGAGGACCCGGTCAGCCATACGCCGATGGTGATTCCGCGCTGAGCTTGGCTTGCCGTCCCACCATGAAAAATGGCCCCGTGAGGGGCCATTTTCATTGGCCGGAATCCATCACCCCAGGCTGTTCACCTCCTTCAGGATGCCGTCCAGCATCGGGCCCAGCGTCTCCAGCGACTGCGGCGACACGATATCCTCGTGCGCGCAGTCCAGCTCGTGCACGGTCAGGCCGCCCAGGTGCGACCCCCACGTTGCGCGCACGTCCATGCCCTCGGGCAGGGTGCGGCGGGCGACGAACAGCGTGGCCGCGCCGTCGTAGCGCGGCGTGCGCGCCTGCGACAGCAGCCGCACCGCATCCTGGTAGTTGGCGACGATGTGGCCGAACATCTCGGTCTTCTCCCGCAGCATGAAGGCGTCGGCGGCGTCCTCGGTGGCGGACATGAACTGCTGCTGCTCGCGCGCCACTTCGGCCTTGGCCTCGTCCTCGGTCGGGCCGCTCCAGTCCTGGCCCTCCGGCGGATAGGTGTCGAGCAGCCCCAGGAAGGCCACCTCCTCGCCCTCGGCTCGCAGCCTGGCCGCCAGCGCCTGCGCCACCGTGCCGCCCAGCGAATAGCCGATCAAATGGTACGGCCCTTGCGGCTGGATGCGGCGCAGATTGGCCAGATGGCGCTCGCACACCTCATCCATGTCGGCGCAGCGCGCGATGGCGCCGTCCGGGCGCGGCGACTGCAGACCCACCAGCGCGAGGCCGGGGCGCAGATGGCGCGACAGGCCGCTGTACTGCCAGGCAAAGCCGGAAGCCGGGTGGATGCAGAACAGCGGCCGCCCCTTGCCGGCGCGCAGCGGCAACACCTCGCCGAAGCCGGCCAGCGCCGGGTCGGACATGAGGCCGCTGTCGGACAGCACCGCCGCCAGCTTGGCCACCGTCGGCGAGCTCATGATCTGGCCCACCGACACCGGCAGCTTCAGCTCGCGGCGCAGCGTCGCCACCAGCCGCATCGCCAGCAGCGAGTGGCCGCCCAGCGCGAAGAAGTCGTCGTCGGCGCGCACCACGTCGCATTCCAATATCTCGGCGAACAGCGCGGCGATGCGGCTCTCCAGACCCGGACGCGGCTCGCGGCCCTCGGCCGCCGCCGTCGAAGACGGCTCCGGCAGCGCTTTGCGGTCCAGCTTGCCGTTGGCACTGAGCGGGAAGTCCGCAAGGCGCATCACGGCCACCGGCACCATATGCGCCGGCAGGATCTTGGCCAGCGTCGCGCGCAGCGCGTCGGCCTCGGGCGGGTTGTCCGGATCGGACGCGATCACATAGCCGACCAACTGGCGGTTGTCGGCGCCGGCGGAATGGGCCGCCTGGCCGCCCAGCGCGCGGGCATGGACCACAGCGCGGGCGACGCCCGGCAGCGCCAGCAGCGCCGCCTCGATCTCGCCCAGCTCGATGCGCTGGCCGCGTATCTTCAGCTGGTCGTCGCTGCGGCCCAGATACTCGACCGCGCCGTCCGGCAGCCAGCGCGCGATGTCGCCGGTGCGGTACATTCGCTCGCCGTCGGCGTACGGATCGGCGACGAAGCGGGCCGCGGTCAGATCCGGCCGGCCCAGGTAGCCGTGGGCCAGCTGCGCGCCGCACAGATAGAGCTCGCCCGGCGCGCCGACCGGCACCGGCCGCAGCGCGGCGTCCAGTATTCGCAGCGCGGTGTTCCACACCGGCAGGCCGATGGGCACGCTGGCCGATTCCGGCGCCGGCTTGGCCGCCGGCTGGTAGCTGACGTCCACCGCCGCCTCGGTCGGGCCGTACAGATTGTGCAGCGGCGCGTCCATCAGGCCGGCGTAGCCGTCGGCCAGCTCGCGCGACAGCGCCTCGCCGCTGCAGAAAACGCGGCGCAGGCCGGCCGCCTGGGCCGAACGCGCCGCCGCGTCGCCCTGCATATGGGCCAGCAGCGCCGCCAGCATCGACGGAACAAAGTGCAAGGTGGTGACGCCGCGCGCGGCGATCAGCTCCAGCAGCGCCTCCGGGTCGCGGTGCGCGTCCGGCGGCGCCATGAACAGCCGCGCGCCGACGATCAGCGGCCAGAAGAATTCCCATACCGACACGTCGAAGCTGCAAGGCGTTTTCTGCAGCACCACGTCGTCCGCGCCCAAGCGGTACTCGTGCTGCATCCACAGCAGGCGGTTGACGATGGCGCGGTGCGAAACCAGCACGCCCTTGGGCCGCCCGGTGGAGCCGGAGGTGTACAGCAGATAGGCTGCGTGGTCCGGCGTCAGCGCCGGCGCGTCGAAGGCCTGCGGATCGGCCGCCAGCGCGTCCTGCAGCAGCAGCTCGCCCATGGCGGCGAAGCGCGGCGCCAGCTCGGCGCAAGTGACGATCAGCGCCGGCTTGGCGTCGGCCACCATATAGGCCAGCCGCTCGTCCGGGTAGCCGGTGTCCAGCGGCAGATAGGCGGCGCCGGCCTCCTGCGCCGCCATCAGCGCCAGGCTCAGGTGCACCGAGCGCGGCAAGGCCACCGCGACGATGTCGCCCGGCTTGACGCCGGCCGCGCGCAGCCTTCCGGCCAGATACGCTACCTGGGCGCGGGTTTCGGCGTAGCTGAGCGCATGCGCCTCGTCCAGCAGCGCCGGCGCGTCCGGCGTCCTGGCCGCCTGGGCCGCCAGCAGCGACGACAGCGTGGTTTCAGGAATGACTGCGGCGGTGGCGTTGACCCGCTCGATCAGCTCGCGCTCGGCGCCGGTCAGCGGATTAAAGACCGACCACGGCAGCTCTGGTTGATAAGCCAGATGCTCCAGCAGCGACTGCATGCGCTCGGCCAGCTGTCCCGGATCCTTGACCAGGTCGCGGTACTCGATCAGCAGGCGCAGCCGGTCGCCCGGCAGCGCCAGCACCGTCAGCGGATAGTGGGTATGGCCGCGGTTGCGCAGCGAGGCGATGCGCGCGCAGTGGTAGTCGCGCGACTGCATGTCCTGATCCGGGTAGTTCTCCACCACCAGCAGCGTGTCGAACAGCGTGGCCGCGCCGGCCAGGCGCTGGATTTCAGCAAGGCCCAGCCCGTCATGTTCCAGCAGACGGATCTGCCGCGCCTGCAAGTCGGCCAGCTGTTCCCACAGCGGCGCGTCCGGCCGCAGAACCACCCGTACCGGAATGGTGTTGCTGAACAAGCCGATATGCTCGTCCACGCCGTCCACCGGGCTGAAGCGGCCCGACACCGGCGAGCCGAACACCACGTCGTTGCGGCCGGTCAGCACCGACAGCAGCGCGCCCCACATGCCCTGCATCGCGGTGTTCAGGGTGAGGCCGCGTTCGCGGCAGCGCTCGGTCAGCGCGTCTTCCAGCGCTTGCGGCAGCACCAGCTCGAATTCCCGCACTTCCGGCGCGGCCGTCTGCTGGCCGAACAGCAGCGTGGGCTTGACGCCGTCCAGCGTCTGCAGCCACAGCTGCCGCGCCGGCGTCAGGTCGCGCGCGGCCAGCGCGCGGACCACGCTGGGGTAATCGACGCGGATCGCCGGCAGCGTGTCCGGCCCATCGCCGTAGGCGGCCAGCAGGTCGCGCAGCATGATGGGCGTGGACCAACCATCGACAACCAAATGGTGCGCGGTCAGGAACAGCGTGGACAGTTGGCCGTGGCGCGCCAGCGTGGCCTGCAGCAGCGGGCCATGGCTGGGGCCGCCGACCGTAAAGTCGCGGTTCAGCTCCTCACGCTCCAACGCCTGCAGCGCCTCGGTCTCGTCAGCCGACGCGGCCAGCTCCAGCTCGCGCCACGGCCATTCCGGCAGCACAAGCGGCAGCAGTTGCAACGGTTCGGCCTGAGCTTCGCTGTCGAAACCTGCGGCCAACTGCGGATGGCGGCGCAATACCGCCGCCAGCGCCGCGCGCAGCCTGTCGCTGCCCAGCGGGCCTTCGAAAGTAACGCGGGTGATGGAGTTGTACTTGCCGGCCGCCTCGCCCAGTTGGGCGTGGAACAGCAAGCCCTGCTGCAGCGGCAGCACCGGCAAGGCGGCGGCCAAGCGGCCGTGGCGGGCGCAGAGCGCCGCCAGCTCGGCGTCGGACAGCGGCGCGCCGCCGGCGCCCAGCGTCTCGGCGGCCACCAGCGTGTCGGCCGCGGCCAGCGGATCGCGTTCGGCGAGACGAGCCAGCGCGGCGATGGCGCTGTCCATCCGCTGCCCCAGGCGTTCTATGGCGTCGGCGCCGTACAGCGCGTCGGCCCAGGTCCAGTTGACCGCCACGCGCGGCGCGGCGCCGGACTCGTCGACGAAGACATTGGCCTCCAGCCCGTATTGCAGCGGCAAGGCCGGATCGATGTCGACGGCGAAGGCGTCGGCGAAGCGGCCGCCGGCGGCCAGCGGCGTCCATTCGCCGTCGCTGGCCTGGAAGCGGCCCAGGTAGTTGAATAGCAGCGCCGGGCGGTTCTGCGCCTCCAGCGCGCCCAGCGCCGGGCCATGCTCGTCGTCCAGATAACGCAGCACGCTGTAGCCCAGCCCGTGGTCCGGCATCGCCCGCATCACGCGCTTGACCGCGCGCAGCGCCTCCAGGGCGGCCGCGTCGCCGGCCTCCCGGGTCGACAGGTCGAACAGCGCCGGATATTCGGCGGTCAGCCAGCCCACGGTGCGGCCGAGGTCGATGCCGTCGTCGCCGGCGTGGCGGCCGTGCGACTCCAAACCTACGCGCAAGCGCTGCGCGTCGAATTCGCCGCGGCAGGCCAGCAGCAGCGCCGCCAGCAGGATTTCCTCCACCGTCGCGCGGCAAGCGTTCGGCAGCTTTTGCAGCAAAGCCGCGCTGGCGGCCTCGCCGAGCAGCGCGCGGCTGTGGCGGGCCGCGTCGTGGCGGTCGCGGGCCGGGTCCAGCGCCTTGGCGCTCAATGCGTCGGCCTTTCCGGCCAGCATGCCGCGCCACATCGCCAGCTCGCCGCGGCGGGCCGGCGCCTGGCCGGCCAGCGTTTTCGCCCACTCGCGCAGGCCGAATTCCTCGCGCGGCAGCTGGACGGCCTCTCCAGCCATCGCTGCCTCGCAGGCGGACCGCAGCTCCGGCAGCAGCGCGCGCCAAGATACGCCGTCGACCGCCAGGTGGTGAATGGCCAGCAGCACATGCTTGCCGTCGGCGCCACTCCGCAGCGCCGCCTGCAACATCAGGCCGTTTTCCGGGTCCAGCCGCGCGCAGGCGATTTCGAACAGGCTGTCCGGCGTCGCGTCGGGCGCGGCCTCGATCAGTATCCGCGCGTCCAATGCGGACGGCGCGGCGTCCAGATGCAGTTGGCCGTCAGCGGCGCGGCTGCGCAATGCCGGGTGGGCGCGCTGCAAGGCCAGCAGGCCGGCGGCCAGGTGCTCGGGGGCCAGCGCCGCCGGCGCTTTCAGCCACACGCCCTGGACGAAGCGGCTGGCCATGCCGTATTGCTCGGCGAACCAGCTGACGATGGGCAATCTGCCCAGCGGGCCGGCCGCGTCGTCGGCTGCCGGATTAGCAGCCGACAGCGGTTGCAGCGCCGCCGCCATGCCGCCCGGCGTGCGCTTGGCGAACACGTCGCGCGGGCGCAGCAGGAAGCCGGCGCGGCGCAGTTCGGTGCCCAGGCTCATCGCCGAGATGCTGTCGCCGCCGAGCTGGAAGAAGTCGTCGTCGGGGCCGGCCTGCTCCAGGTTCAGCACTCGGGCCACCGCCGCGCACAGCAGGCGCTCGGCGTCGTTGGCCGGCTCGCGTCCTGCGGCGGCGTTCTGCGGCCGGATCGCCGGCAGCGCCTTGCGGTCTATCTTGCCGTTGATGTTGACCGGCCATTCCGACAGCACCGCCAGCGCCGACGGCACCATGTAGTCGGGCAGCGTTTCGGCCACTTGCGCCAGCAAGGCGGCGGACAGGCCGGCCTCCTCGTGGCGGCCGGCGTCGGCCATCGTGCAATAGGCGATCAGCCGGTGGCTGCCGCCCACCGCCTCGGCCAGCACCACGGCGGCGTTGACGCCGGGCAGGCTGGCCAGCGCGTGCTCGACCTCGCCCATCTCGATGCGGAAGCCACGCACCTTGATCTGGTGGTCGACGCGGCCGATGAAGTCCATCTGGCCGCAGGCGTTCCAGCGCACCAGGTCGCCGGTGCGGTACATCAGCTCGCCGTCGCCGAAGGGACTGGCGACGAAGCGGGCCGCGGTCAAGGACGGGCGATTCAGATAGCCCAGGCCCAGGCCGGCGCCGGCCAGGTACAGCTCGCCGGCCACGCCTATCGCCACCGGACGCAAAGCGGCGTCCAACACCAGCGCGCGGGTATTGGCCACCGGCCGGCCCACCACCGGCTCTTCTGCTATCGAACCCGGCGCGCCCAGCGCCGAGATCGTGTATTCGGTCGGGCCATAGAAATTATGGAAATGCAGCTGCGAGTAGCCGCGCATCTCCTTCCACAGCGCCGGCGGCACCGCCTCGCCGCCCACCATCACCATGCCGGGCTGCCAATGGCCGTCATCCATCAGGCCGCAATCCAGCATCTGCCGCAGCAGCGACGGCGGTACGTCCATCTCGTCGATGCGCTCGCGGCGCACCAGATCGACCAGCTGCTGCGCGTCGCGGCGCAGCTCCTCGTCGCACAGATGCACTTCCTGGCCCATGAAGAGCCAGAACAGCTGCTCCAGCGCGCCGTCAAAGGACAGCGAGGCGGTCTGCATCGTACGCACCCGGCGGCCGCGTACGCGGACGAAATCGCCGAACAGGCCGCTCTGCTGGCTCAACAGCAGGTTGAGGAAGCTGGCGTGGGCGATCATCACGCCCTTCGGTTTGCCGGTGGAGCCGGAGGTATAGATCATATAGGCCAGCCGGTCACCGTCCAGCGGACGCAGCCGTTCCGCGTCGTCCAGCGGCTGGGCGGCGCGGGCGGCCAAGCGCGCCCGGACCGCATCGTCGTCCAGGCACAGCGCCGGCAGGCTTGGCAGCCGGGCGCGGACGCCGGAGCGGGTCAGCAGCAAGGTCGGCGCGGCGTCCTCGCACATCAGAGCCAGCCGCTCGGGCGGATAGTCCAGATCCAGCGGCAGGAAGGCGGCGCCGGCCGCCAGCGTGCCCAGTATCGCCACCACGGTGTCGACGCTGCGCGGCACGGCGACGCCGACCACGCTTCCGTCGCCGATGCCGCGCGAGAGCAGTTCGCGAGCCAGCTGCGCCACGCGGGCCGACAGCAGGCCGTAGCTCAGCCGCTCGTCGCCGCAGACCAGCGCGGTTTCATTTTCGTAACGCGCGGCGCTGGCCAGGAACACGTCCAGCGCGGTGCGCGCGCCGGCCGGCGCGCTGACGCGCGGCCCACGCGACCACTCGTCCAACGCGGCCTTCTCCGCGGCGCTATGCAAAGGCGCGTCGCCGACGGCAGCGCCGCCGGCCAGGGCGGCGATGAAGCCGCGCAGCCGCCAAGCGTGCCACTCCAACTCCGCCGCGTCATAGCGAGCCGGATTGGCGCTCAGCTCCACCACCAGCGCCTCGCCCTGCTGCCAGAGGCCGAATTCGATGTCGTCTATCGGCCCCACAGCCAGCGGCAGCGTGACGCCCGTTACCTCGCCCAGCCGCAGCGACTGGTCGTAGATCTTCAGGTTCAGCGTCGCGCCGTACAAGGCGCGGTTGGAACCGACCATGCCGCTGTCGCGCTGGATCTGCTCGGCGTCGTAGCGCTCATGGCGGCGCACCTGTTTCAATTCGTCGGCCAAGCGCCGCGCGAGCGTAGCCAGATCGTCGCCATCGTCGATATCCAGCGCCACCGGCAACACATTCACCACCGGGCCCACGGCCCGCAGCGCCGCCGACCCCATGCGCCGCATGAAAGGCACGCCCATCGCCACCCTGCTCTTGCCGCTCATCCTGGCCAGGTAGGCGAAAACGGCCGCCATGGCCTGCGGCGCCGCCGTTCCTCCAGCGATTTCAAAACGCCGGCGCAGCACGTCGACATTGGCCGCGCCGTCGCCTGCCAGCGCGTCGCGCGCGGACAAGGTAGACGGCGACGGCAGCGCGGCGGCGTAGCCGCGCCAGAACGCGCGGTCTTCCTCGCAGCGCGGGCTGGCCAGGTAGCTTTCGCGCTCGGCCGCGACATCGGCGAAAGAAACAAATGGCGACGGCGGCGGCGCTTCGCCGCGGCCCAGCGCCTGGTAGAGGTCGGCGATGCGGCGGGTCAGCGCGGCGAAGCTGTAGCCGTCGACGCAGACATGGTGGTAGCGCTGATACCAGAACCAGCGCTCGCCCGCGCCGCCAGCCAGCTTGAACAGGCGGTGCAGATACAGCGGCCGCTCGCCGTCGGCCGGCAGATCCGCGGACAAGTCTTCGCGCATCCACCGCCGAGCCAGGCTTTCCGGATCAGCCTCGGCGCTCAGGTCATGGATTTCGGGATGGGGCAGGTTCTCGGCGCTCAGCCCTTGCCGCAGAAGCTGCGCCGGGCCGTCCGGCGTTTCCAGGTACTGGGCGACGACGGTGTCGGCCTCGGCCAGGCCCAAACAGATGGACTGCCGCAGCCGCTCGGCGTCTATCGCGCCGTCCAGTTCTACGCAGTGGGCGACGGCGTAGGTGTTCTTTTGTTCGGCGATCTGGTCCGCTAGCCAGATGCCCAGTTGCGAGCCGAACAGCGGCAGCTCGCGCTCGACGGCGGAGGGTTTTGTTTCAATGGTCAACACGATGCTTTCCCGGATGCGGGTAATCGGAACGGCCGGCGCGCAGCAGGCCGCGCCCAGGCCTGCGGCATGGGCGGGACGATGCGAAAATGAGGAAACGGCGGCCTCAGCCGCTGCGCAGCGCGCGCGGCCGGATGTCGGTCCAGTTTGCGTCGAGATAGGAAACGCACGCGCCGCGGCCGGCCGGGCCGAATACGGCGCGCCAGCCCGCTGGCGACGCGAGTTGCGACGGCCACAGGCTGTGCTGGTCCTGGTGATTTACCAGTACGAGAAAGGAAAGGCTTTCGTCATCGAAAGGGTTGGTTTGCTCCGCGCTCATGGCGAACACTCCAGCAAGGCGAGCCGGCCTGCAGGCGGGCTTGGCCCGCCTTCGGACGATTCTGGTTTGTTTTAGGGGGCGACCCAGGGCCGCCACAGACAGCCCAACCCTTGCAACAAACCGCCGCGCCAGCACAGCCAGTCATGCCCTCCCTCGAATATCCGGTAATGCACGTCGTGCCCGGCGCGCTCCAGCGCCGCGCGGTGGCTGTCGTTGACGTCCACCATCACCTCCTCGCGGCTGCCCACCTCCTGGAACACGCGCAGCCGTCCGGGCGGCGTCTCGCCGGCCTCCAGCCGCTCGGTCAGCCGGCCCTTGCTGCCCGGCAGGCGGCGGGCGCTTGCCGCGCGCGCCTTTTCATGTAATTCCACGTGTGGCCACCAGAACGAGCCGGACTGGCTGAGCACGCAGCCGAAACGGTCCGGCCAGTTGAGGCCGGCGAACATCGCAGCCAGGCCGCCATAGCTCTGCCCGGCCACCACTGTGCAATCGGCCCGGCCGCTGAACGGCGCGATCAGAGCCGCCTGCGGCAGCAGTTCCTTTTGCAAGGCCAGCCAGAATGCGGCGTTGCAGGGCAAGTCTTCCTCGCGGTGCTTGCCGTCGATGCTGTCGATCAGCAAATACACCGCGGGCGGCAAACGGCCGCGGCGGGTGTCCTCGTCCAGCGCGGCGAACACCGGCAGGCGCTGCGCCCAATGCTGGCCGTCCAGCAAAATCGCCAGCGGCCTCTCGGCCCATTGTCCGACAGAAATCTCGCCCGTGTGGTAGATCCAGACCCGGCGCGCCTTGCCGAGCATGGCGCTGTCCCAGCGGATTTCCGTCAGGCGGCGCGGATCGGCCCCCTGCCCGGTTTTGTCCCAGGCGGCCCAGGCGGACTGGTCCGGGGCGTCGGGCAGATGCAGCGGCGACAAGCTGGCGCCCCAGCTGCTGCGGTAGTCGGCGGCGGGGTTGAGCGGATCGGCGACGGCCTGGGCCATGATGCTCAGCCACCATTCGCGATGAAGAAGCCGGCTCTGGCGGACATCGCCGCCGGGAACGGGAGGCGTCTGTCCGGCCGCTACCGGGATATAGGCGTAACTACCGCGCCAATCCGCCGGCAACACCGCCTGCCACCACCAGACGTCGGTATCGCCCAGGCGGGACAACGATTGCGGCTGCGGGCTATGGTGATCGGTGACGGAGTTGACGTCGGCGTACACACGGACGATGGACGAAGCGGCGGGACCGCCGGCCGGATCCCGCCACAGGAAAGTCACGCATACGCGCCCGTCCGGCAGCCGCTCTCGCAGCGGCGCGCCCGCGGCGGCCAGCCGGTCCCACCATTGCGGTTTGCCCGCTTCCGGGTGTTGCAGCCAAGCCGCGCTTTCCACTGCCACTTGATTCCATTCCACAACGTTCTCCACCGATCCAGGCCGCGCAATGAATGCGGCCGCTACCGGCCAATTCGATTCGCGTTAAGTTATTGCATATTGTTAATGATAAATATTATCATTTGCATCTGTTGATCGCAACGATCTCAACGGGTCAGCACCGGCCCCACAGTTCCGTCCGCCGCATTAGCCAACGATTCCTCGCCAGCCAGACGACGCCGCAGAACCGCCCCCGGTCAATCTGACAATAACCACAATGAGGAATCTGGAACGATGGAAAAACTCCCGCACCGCAAGCGCGACGCCCTGGCCCACGCCACCCTGCTGGCCTTGGCCTGCCTGGGAGGCATGTCGCTGCCCCACTCCGCGCTGGCGGCTCCGGCCGACCAACAAGACGCCGCCCTGCCTACCGTGACCGTCACCGGCGAGAAGATCAACCGCTCGCTGAAAGACACCACCACCGCGGTATCGGTGCTGCGCGACACCGACACCGGCGAGATCAAATCGGTCTATGACGCGGCGGCCGCCACCCCCAACGCCACGGCCAACGGTGCCGGCATCATCAATATCCGCGGCGTGGAAGGCACCGGCCCCGGCACCGGCTACAACACGCTGGTCTCCGGCTCCCGCCCGCGCGTCAGCACCACGGTTGACGGCATGTCGGAAAGCTGGAACGGCCAGCGCTACGTCGACGCCAGCCCATGGGACGTGGAACAGATAGAAGTGCTGCGCGGCCCGCAGTCCACCACTCAGGGCCGCAATACCATGGCCGGCGCCATCGTGGTCAACACCAAGGACCCGACTTTCGACTGGGAAGGCGCGCTGCGCGCCGGCTATGAGAATAAGGACGGCAAAGTGACGCTGGCCGGCATGATCTCCGGTCCGATCACCGACGAGCTGGCTTTTCGCGTCGCCGCCGAAGGCCTGAACGGCCACAGCTACATCGATTATCCGGGCGCCATGCCCTGGGACGCGTCCGAAGTGAAAAACAGCAGCTTCCGCGGCAAGCTGCTGTGGAAGCCCAGCGCGCTGCCGGGCTTCACCGCCAAGCTGACGGTGGCGCACCACAAGAACAAGGGCGAATACCTGAACTACGTCGACGGCAACTACTTCGACTACCAGTATCACCGCCTGTCGACCGAAGCTCGCTATCAGGACTCGTTCAACAACACCGTCAGCGCCGATCTGCGATACCAGATCAATGACGCCTGGAGCGCCAGCCTGCTGCTGGGCCACGCCGACAACATCAGCGCGTTCAAAGATTCCGACACGCCCGCATTCAGCATGAGGCTGGACGAGAAGGGCAACACCGCCGAGGCCCGCCTGGCCTACGCGCCGCAGGATGGCTGGCTGAGCGGCTTGGTTGGCGTCTATTACTACGACCGCGACCAGGACATGAACGCCTCTCCGCGCGTAGCGGCCAAGGATCGCCTCAAGACCGAGGCGTTTTACGGCGAAGCCACGCTGGCGCTAGACGACAAGTGGAGCCTCAATCTGGGCGGCCGCGCGGAACGCGAGATGCAACGACGCAACACCACGCTGGGCCCCGGACAGAGCTACGAAGCTCAAGCCAGCTATGACCTCGGCGAAACCTTGTTCCTGCCCAAGGCCGGCCTGAGCTACAAGTACAGCCCATCCACCACCCTGGGCCTGTCCGCGCGCAAAGGCTACAACGCCGGCGGCTCCGGCCTGGACAACGACAACAAGTACTACACCTTCAACAAGGAACAGGTCACAACCTACGAGCTGAGCAGCCGCTCCACCTTCCTGGACGAGCGCGTCAGCCTCAACGCCAATGCCTTTTTCAACCAGTACACCGGCTACCAAGCCATACTGGGGTCGCGCTTCACCAATATTCCGGAAGGGCAAAGCTACGGCCTGGAACTGGAAAGCAAAGCGCGCGTCACGCCGAAGCTGACCCTCAGCGCCGGCATCGGCCTGTTGAACACCAAGGTGACCGGCACCGACGCCGCCAATCCCGGCATACAAGGCAATCAGTTCAACTACGCGCCGCATCTGACAGTCAACCTGGGCTTCAAGCAGCGTCTGCCGCGCAACTTCTATATTGGCGGCAGCCTGAACCGCGTCGGGTCCTACTATTCGGACATCACCAATGACCCGGCCCGCACCGCCGGCGACTACATCGTGGCCAACCTGAACACCGGCTACGAGGACGCCCGCTGGGGGGTACGCGCCTACGTCAACAATCTGACCAACCAAGGCGTGCTCTACGCCCAGATTCCGGCCCGCGGCAACAATCTGGGGGTGATAGGCGCGCCGCGCACGGTCGGCGTGACGGTGGACTACCGCTTCAACTGAGCCCGTCCCGCCTGGCGCAGACGGTGAGATAAAACAAGGCTGCCATCCGGCAGCCTTGTTTTTTTGCCCGGTCAGCCCCGGATCACAGCTTGGACATCATCGCTTCCATGCCTTGGTGCTGGCTGAGCATGGACTTCATTTCCTGCGTGGACGCGATCGCGCTGGTCTTCACGCATGCGATGCTGCCGCGCAAGCGCTCGATGTCGCCGGAATTGGGCGGGTTGTTGTAATTAGGCACGCCGGCGAAGCAAGAGGACGCCACCGCGCCGGCCGCGCCCGGTTGCCACAGGCTGACATCCTTGCGCGCGCCGGTGCCCTTGTCCCACCACACCCGGTTTTGCAGCGTCTGCACATCCGCGCACAGGCTTTGATGCACGCAAACATAGTCCGGCAGATTCGGCGGGTTATAGCCGCTGGTGGCCAGCATCATCACGTCGCCCAGCGCGCGGTAGCCCTGCGGCGGAATCGCGCGCCAGCACGCGTAGTCCTTGGACTTGCCGGAACCGGCGTCGTCCCACACCCGCTGCCACCCCACCGGCGCCTTCAGCACGCCCAGATCGAACAGATCCTTGAAAATCGGCGTATGGCCGTCCGCCACGCTGGCATGGTTGCGCTGACCGAACTGGCCAACCATTTTGTAGCCATTGGAGGTGCTGGGATTGAACACAGCCAGATCCTCCGACGCGCCGGAGCCGCTATCCTCCCCAGCCTTCACCATAGGCGGCCGCGCGTCCATCAGCAGCACCTTGTCCACCTTGGGGATGGACTGCTGCGACTGCTTCATGAATTCGGGGAAGGCGTCCTCAAGCTCGACGCGGCGCTCGGGCTTGTCGGCCAGCACCCAGATCGGTTGCAGGCTTTCGGTGGAAAAATCCATCAGCGTCGCATAGTCGAGCAGCGATTCCGCCCATTGCGAGAACGCCTGCTGCGAATCCGGACCGTGCAGTATGCGATCGGTCATGCCCGGCTTGCCGCCGGTGGCGGTGAGACGGATGGTGGAGTTGCTGCGGAAGCTGTTGACCTGCTTTTCCATCTCGGAGCCATGCTCGATCTTGATCTCGCCCACCAGCGCCTTGTAGGACATTTCGGCGGTGGTGGACAGCGACTGGCTGCTGTCCATCTTCAAGGTCTTGCTGGCCGCGCTGTAGTCCAGACGGCCGCCCACTGCCGCTTCCGATATGTAGTAGGGACCATAGCGCTTGAACAGCTCCATGGCCGGCATATTGGGGTTGTTCAGGTCGTCGCGGAAATCGCGGCGCAGCATCGAACGCAGCGTGGCCGCGCCAGGCAGGCTGATGTACCACAGCACATGGGCTTCGCGGGTGGAGCTGTAGGTAATCTCGGTCAGTTGCTGGTCCGTGGTGGTGAAATCCACGCTCAGCGAAGCGCTGAACAACTTGTAGCGGCCGGACACGCCCACGTGCTGGCTCATTTTCTCCCGATACTCTTCGATTTCCTTGCTGACATCCTGTTTGAAGTCGGAATGGAAATAGGTGTGTACATGCATGCTGCGGGGAAAGGTGTAGCTGCGGCCCTCGATTTCGATGCTGTCCAGCTCGCCGCCGAAATCGAACAAGGGTTGGCCAAGCAGGCTTTCCGGGCTGGCGTACAAACCATTCACGTCATAGCCCATGCCCATGGAAGTAACGCCGGGGAGGTTGCCAAGCTGACCTGCATTTGCTGCGGATGCCATGGAATTCCTTTCTTAACGTTATAATCGAATGGCATTTTCACAACGCCGCTAGATATATAGCGCCCATCCCACGGCCATGCCGCTGGTCCTCCGATCAGTAAAATTACGGAACTCGTTTGCGCTGGAACAAGGCGCGACGGCCATCCGCCTCTCGATCCTTGAAACGCGCCATCCAGCCGCGCATGCCCGCTCAAACGTTTTGCGCAGTGTTGGCGGCCATTCGCGCCAGCTCCGGCGCGCAGGAACCGCAGACGGCGCCGCACCCCAACTCGGCCTTCAACTCCGCCAAGTCCTGCCCCTGCCGCAGCCTGTCCAAAATGGCGGCCTCGCCCACCTGCTTGCATTGACACACGATGCGGTCCCGCTTGGCGGCGCGCGTCCCGCCGGGAGAAAACGCGGCATGCCGCGGCCCCAGCCATGGCTGGCCATCCAGCAGCCGTTGCAGCAAGCTTTCGCCCGCGTCGCGGTCCGCCTGCCCGCCACCGGCGAAAACCAATCCCGCCAGCCGGTCGCCATTCCAGGCCACGCGCTTGAGCACGCCTCGCCCGTCGTCGCGGTACTCCAGCACATCCGGTCCCGGGCGCAGCGCCAGCGCGTCCAGCAAGCGCGCCAGCCAATCCGGCCTGGCAGCGGAATCGGCAGCGCGCAACAGCAAGACATTTCCCGCCGCCAGCGAGATCGCCGCATAGGCCATATTCCCCAACAGCGGCGTCAATTCCGCCTGCAAGGCCGACAAATCCGGATGGCGCAACGCGGCCAGCACCCTCCAGGGCAGCTCGGCCTTTTCCACCTTCACCGCCGCGTGCTTGAGCTCCGGCTGGAACGACAATCCGTCGACCGCCGAGGTGGTCGCTTCGTTGCTGCCGCCGCTGTTGAGGAACTGGCGGCTCCAGTGCATGGCGGCGAACACGCAGCCGCGCGTCAGATCGCCGTCGGTCTTCAGCGGCAACACCCACAGCCCGCGCTTGCTGGCGACGCGCACCAGATCGCCGTCGCGCAGACTCCTCCGCTCGGCGTCTTCCGGATGCATGCGCAGCTCCGGCTCCGGACTGTGAGAAAACAGGCCGGGCACGCGCCCGGTGCGGCTCATGCCGTGCCATTGATCGCGCAGACGGCCGGTGATCAATCGGAACGGATAGTGGGCCGATATCTTGTCCGCCGGAGGCCGGTAATCGATCGCGTGGAAACGCGCCTTGCCGTCGTCGGTGGCGAAGACGCCGTCGACGTAGCGCCTCGCCTGGCCCTCTGTCTGGCCAGCACGCAACGGCCATTGCTGCGGCCCCCTCGCTTCCAGCAGAGCGTAATCCAGCCCGCCCATGTCCAGATCCCGGCCCACGGTCAGCGCGCGGTGTTCGTCGAACACCTGCCCGGCATCGGCATAGGCGAAATGGTCGGCTTCATCCGGATGCAGGCGCGCCGCCAGCCTCCGGCCGAACTCGGCGGCGATCCAGCCATCCGGCCTGGCCTCTCCCGGCGGCGGCGCTGCGGCCCGCACCCGGCTGACGCGGCGTTCTGAATTGGTGACCGTGCCCTCTTTCTCGCCCCAGCTGGCCGCCGGCAGCAGGATGTCGGCGAAAGCGGTGGTGTCGGTTTCGGCGAAAGCGTCCTGCACCACCACCAGCTCGGCGCGGCTCAACGCCTGCCGCGCCATCGCCAGGTCCGGCAGCGAGTGGGCCGGATTGGTGCAGACTATCCATACCGCCTTGATCTCGCCCCGCGCCAGCGCCTCGAACATCGCCACCGCAGGCAAACCGGGGCGCGAAGACAGCCGCGACTCCGGCACGCCCCAGTGCGCGGCCACTTCGCGCCGGTGATCGGGATTGGCGATGTCCCGGTGCGCGGCCAGCATGGTGGCCATGCCGCCCACCTCGCGTCCGCCCATCGCGTTGGGCTGGCCGGTCAGCGAGAACGGCCCGGCGCCCGGCCGGCCGATCTGGCCTGTCGCCAGGTGCAGATTGATCAACGCCAGGTTCTTGGCCGTGCCCTGGCTGGACTGGTTCAGGCCCATGCAGTACAGCGACAGGCTGGCCGGGCTGCGGCCGAACCATTCCGCCGCGGTGACGATGTCCTCGGCCCGCGCGCCGCAGATTTCCGCCGCCATCTTCGGCGTGTAGTCGCGGACCATGCGCTTGAGCGCGTCGAAGCCCTCGGCATGGGCGGCGATGTAGCCGGCATCGATCAGCCCCTCCCAGATCAGGTGGTGCAGCATGCCGTGGAACAACGCCACGTCGGTGCCGGGCTGGATCTGCAGGTGCAGGTCGGCCATCGCCGCGGTGTCGGTGCGGCGCGGATCGACCACGATCCAGCGCGCGTCGGGCCAATCCCGCCTGGCGTCTTCCAGCCGGCGGAACAGCACCGGGTGGGCGTAGGCCATATTGCTGCCGGCGAACAACACGCAGCCGGCGGATTCCAGATCTTCGTAACAGGTGGGCGGGCCGTCGGCGCCGAAGGCCATCTTGTAGGCGGTGACGGCGCTGGACATGCACAGCCGGGAATTGGTGTCGATATTGTTGGTGCCGGCCACGCCCTTGGCCAACTTGTTGAACAGGTAGTAATCCTCGGTCAGCAACTGGCCGGACGCGTAAAACGCCACCGCGTCCGGGCCATGGCGCCGGATGATGTCGGCGAAGCTGTCCGCCGCCGCGTCCAGCGCCTGATCCCAGCCGACGCGCCGGCGCGGCTCATCCCTGCCCCGCCTCATTTCAGGAAACAAGGCGCGGCCGCTGTCGCTGGCGGCGCTGGCCGCCAGGCTCAGGCCCTTGCCGCACAGCCGGCCGTAATTGGCCGGATGCTCCGGATCGCCGCGTACGCCGGTGATGCGGCCATTCTCGCTCTCTATCAGTACGCCGCAGCCGACGCCGCAATAGCAGCAGGTGGATCGGGTTTCCGTCTTGTCCATCGCCTCGTCCCTCCCCGCTACAACGCCAGCCATACCGCGCCGTTCTCCTCCCTGGCGGGGAAACGGCGCGCGCAGCCGGCGTCCGGCGCCAGCGCCTCGCCGCTGGCCAGGTCTATGTTCCAGCCGTGCAGCGGACAGGCCACCGCGCGGCCATGCACCATGCCTTGGCTGAGCGGGCCGCCCTTGTGCGGGCAACGGTCCAGCAGCGCGAACACCTGGTCGTCGTGAGTGCGGAACAGCGCGATGTCGCCGTCCTCCCACGCCAGCACGCGGCTGCCTTGTCGCGGGATGTCGTCCAGCGCGCAGATTCTGGTCCAGTTTTCCATGCTCATCTCGACTCTCCTCAGGCTTCGACCGCGATGGGAATGAACTCGCGCTTCTGCGCGCCGGCGACGCGCGCCGCCCAAGGGTCGGGCAGGCCCTGCAGGGAAAACAGCAGCCGCTGGTGCAGCGCGCGGCGGCTGTCGGCGTCGTCCACCACGCGGGCCTTGATGTAATCCAGGCCGACGCGGGCGATATAGTGGACGGTGCGGTCCAGGTAGTAAGCCTCCTCGCGGTACAGCTGCAGGAAGGCGCCGCCGTACTCCTTCACCTCCTCCGCCGTCTTCACCTTGCACAGGAATTGCGCCACCTCGGTCTTGATGCCGCCGTTGCCGCCCACGTACAGTTCCCAGCCGGACTCCACCGCGATCACGCCCACATCCTTGATGCCGGCCTCGGCGCAGTTGCGCGGGCAGCCCGACACCGCCAGCTTGACCTTGTGCGGGCTCCACATATTGGCCAGCATGGTTTCCAGGTCTATGCCCATCTGGGTGCTGTTCTGGGTGCCGAAACGGCAGAACTCGCTGCCGACGCAGGTCTTCACCGTGCGGATGGATTTGCCGTAGGCGTGGCCGGAGTTCATCCCCAGATCGCGCCAGACATCGACCAGGTCTTCCTTCTTGATCCCTAATAAATCGATGCGCTGGCCGCCGGTGACCTTCAGCATCTTCACCCGGTATTTGTCGGCGACGTCGGCGATGCGGCGCAGCTCGTCGGCGGTGGTGACGCCGCCCTTCATTTGCGGAATCACCGAGAAGGTGCCGTCCTTCTGGATGTTGGCGTGCGCCCGCTCGTTGATGAAGCGGCTCTGCGGGTCGTCCACCGCCTCGTGCGGCCAGGTGGACAGCAGGTAGTAGTTGATCGCCGGCCGGCAGCTGGCGCAGCCGTTGGGCGTCCGCCACTCCAGGAAATGGAACACCTCGGCGTGGGTCAGCAGATGGCGCTCCCGTATCGCCTGGCGCAGCTCGGCGTGGCTATGGCCGGTGCAGCCGCACACTGCCTTGGTCTTGGGCGTTTCCTGGAAGCTGGAGCCGACCACGCTCATCAGCACTTGCTCGACCAGTCCGGCGCAGGAGCCGCAGGAGCTGGCCGCCTTGGTGTGCTTCTTCACCTCGTCCAGCGTGAGCAGGCCCTTGTCCTCGATCGCTTTGACGATGGCGCCCTTGCACACGCCGTTGCAGCCGCAAACCTCGTCTTCGCCCCTCATCGCCGCCGCGCGGCTCTGGCCCTGCACGCCGGCGTCGCCTATCGCCGTTTCGCCGAACATCAGCGTGTCGCGCAGATCGGCCACGCTGCGGCCCTCGCGCAGCAGCTTGAAATACCAGGCACCGTCGCCGGTGTCGCCGTACAGGCAAACGCCGGCCAGCTTGTCGCCGCGCAGCACCAGCTTCTTGTAGACGCCGCCGGCCGGGTCGGACAGCACGATTTCCTCGCAGCCGTCGCCGCCCATGAAGTCGCCGGCGGAAAACAGGTCGATTCCCGTCACTTTCAGCTTGGTGGACGACACCGAACCGCCATAGCGGGCCACGCCCAGCCGCGCCAGGTGGTTGGCGCATACCTTGGCCTGCTCGAACAGCGGCGCCACCAGCCCATAGGCCACGCCGCGGTGGCTGGCGCACTCGCCGACGGCGTAGATGCGCGGGTCCGAGGTCTGCAAGGTGTCGTCCACCACCACCCCGCGGCTGCAATGCAGGCCGGCGGCCTCGGCCAATGCGGCGTTGGGGCGGATGCCCACCGCCATCACCACCAGCTCGGCCGGAATCTCCTCGCCGTCGCGGAAGCGGACGCCGCGCACCCGGCCCTGGCCATCGTCCAGCAGCGCGGCGGTCTGCCGCCCCATCAGGAAACGGATGCCGCGCGCCTCCAACGCCCGGCGCAGCAGCTCGCCCGCCTGGCGGTCCAGCTGGCGTTCCAGCAGCCAGTCGGCCAGATGGACGACGGCGACGTCCATGCCGCGCAGCCTCAGGCCGTTGGCGGCCTCCAGCCCCAGCAGGCCGCCGCCGATCACCACCGTGCCGCGCCTCTGGCCCGCGGCCTCCATCATGTACTCGGTATCGGCAATGTCGCGGTAGCCGATCACCCCATCCAGCTCGCGCCCCGGGATCGGCAGCATCACCGGCGAGGAGCCGGTGGCCAGCAGCAGCCTGTCGTAGCCGGCGACGGCGCCGTCTTCCGCCACCACCTCGCGCCGAGCCCGGTCGATGGCGCTGACGCGCTTGCCCATATGCAGCGCGATGCTCCGCTCAGCGTACCACTCCGGCGGATTCAGCACGATATCGCCGAACGCCTGCTCCCCCGCCAGCACCGGCGACAACAGGATGCGGTTGTAGTTGGGATGCGGTTCCGCGCCGAACACCGTGATGTCGTAGAGATCCGGCGCCAGCGCCAGCAGCTCCTCCACCGCGCGGATGCCGGCCATGCCGTTGCCCACCACCACCAGCCGCTGCCTGGCCCGGTCTTTCAGTTCGGCCATGTCCATGTCCGTCTCCTCACACGCGGGCGGCGGCCGCCGCCCAGTTGCCGCGCCAGCGCCGCTGCACGCCGGCCAGGCTGAGCCAGGCCAGCAGGCACAGGCCGGCAAACAGCCACAAACCGGGCGCGTAGTCGCCGCTGGCCTGCTTGACCGCGCCCAGGCCCGCCGCCAGGGTGAAGCCGCCCACGCCGCCGGCCATGCCCACCAGGCCGGTCATCACGCCCAGCTCCCGGCCGAAGCGCTGCGGCACCAGCTGGAACACCGCGCCGTTGCCCGCGCCCAGGCACAGCATGGCCAGCACGAACAGGGCCAGCGCCGCGCCCGCGCCGCCGGCATTGAGCGCGGCCGCAGCCATCAGCAAGGCGCAGGCCAGATAAACCGCCAGCAGCGAACGGGTGCCGCCCAGCCTATCGGCCAGCATGCCGCCCAAGGGCCGCATCACCGAGCCGGCAAACACGCAGGCGGCGGTATAGAGCCCGGCGGTTTTGGCGTCGAAGCCGAATTGATCGTGGAAATAGCCGGGCAAAGCGCCGGCGAAACCGGAAAAGCCACCGAAAGTCATCGAGTAGAAGAACATGAACCACCAGGCGTCCTTTTCCTTCAGCACGGCCAGGTAATCAGCCAACCGTTTCGGCGCGGCGGCGGCGGGCGCCTCCCTGGCGCACAGGGCGAAAATCGCCAGCGTCAGCAACAGCGGCACACAGGCCAGGCCGAACACGTTCTGCCAGCCGTAAGCCATGGCCAGCGCCGGCGCGAACAAGGCCGCCAGCACCGTGCCGGAATTGCCCGCCCCGGCGATGCCCATCGCCGCGCCCTGATGCTGCGGCGGATACCAGCGCGAGGCCAGCGGCAGCGCGGCGGCGAACGAGGCCCCGGCCACGCCCAGCAGCGCGCCCAGCGCCAGCATCGCGCCGAAGCTGGACAGATCGGCGAGCCAGCCGCCGAACAGCGCGGCGATCACGATGATCTGGCCAAGCAGGCCGGCGCGCTTGGCGCCGATGCGGTCCGCCAGCGCGCCCATCAGCGGCCGCAGCAAAGCGCCGGCCAGGATGGGCGTGGCCACCATCAGGCCGCGTTGCTGGGTGGAAAGCCCGAGCGCGGCGGCGATGGGCACCTGCAACGGCCCCAGCAGATACCAGGCCATGAAGCTCACGTCAAAGTACAGAAAGGCGCAAGCCAGCGTAGGCCGGTGCCCGGACTGCCAGAAGCTACGGTTCATGATCGCTCCCGGCGCGCGGTCCGCCCTCTCCGCCCGGCCGGCTTGCGGCCAGACCATCGGCAGGAACGGCGGATTCAGTCCGCGCGCAGATAGTCAAAACAAAACGGCGTCCTCTCCGTATCTGAACAGGAGAGGACGCCGTTGTCCCTAGTGGCAATCACCTACGTTGGCGTTTGCCCGAATGTGTCCGGCGGCGCGCCGTTGCGCCGTCCGGGATCAGGAACGCAAATCGCGTGCCAGCCTGAAAGCCCCGGTTTTAGCTGGCGTGGCCGTTTTTGCTGCACCGCATCAGTGCGTTTCCGCCAAATCCGCACCGGTTTTGGGCGGCGGCCACGCCTGCCCGTCCATCAACAGGGCGGGATGCCGGTCGGATTCCGGCAAGGCGACGCCGCAGCGCTCCGCCGCCTGGCGGTACAGCGCCGTTCCGCAAATCGCCTGCGCGATGTCCCGATCGCCATCGCCCCGCCACAGCCCCCAGCGGCGGTATTGGCACAGAAACCACAGCGTGTCGGCCGGATCGGGGAAGTTGACCCGCCCCTCGTCGAAGAAGCGTAGCGGCGCGGCCTGCAAGGGGTGCGCGCGCCAATGCCGCAGGATGGTTTCCGCCGGCACGCCCAGCCAGGCGTCCTCGGCCAGCCAGGCCGCCGCCTGCTCCTGGTTGTCCGGCTGGTCCAGCCAGTGGCAGGCCAGCAGCAGGGTTTCGATCAGCGCCGAGGCCAGCTGCGGCTGCCGATCGGCCAGCTCGCGGCGGCAGATCAGCGCCTTTTCCGGATGCTCCGGCCAGATGGCCGCGCTATCGGCGACCAGGCAAGCGCTGCCCTGCTCCTCGGTCACCGCGTGCCAGGGCTGGCCCGCGCAATAGCCGTCCAGCGCGCCCGTCCGCATCGCCGCGCCCATCTGCGGCGGCGGAATGACCACGCAGCGCGCGGCGCGCAAGGGATGCACATCCTGAGCCGCCAGCCAGTAATACAGCCACATCGCATGGGTGCCGGCGGGAAAGGTGTGCGCCAGGCGCAAGGGGCGGCCCAAGCGGCGGGCGATGTCGGCCAGGCTGGCACCGTCGCGCCGCTGCGCCGCCAGGCCCGGACTCAAGCTGATGCCCTGGCCATTGCGGTTCAGCGTCATCAACACCGTCATATCGCATTGCGGCCCGCCCAGGCCCAGCTGCATGCCGCAAGCCAGGCCGTGCAGCGCATGGGCGGCGTCCAGCTGCCCGGCCAGCAGGCGGTCGCGCAATGCCGCCCAGGATGGCTGCCGCAGCGGCTGCAGCGCCAGGCCGTTCATGCGGTCCAGCCCCAGCCGGCAGGCGACCGCCAGCGGCGCGCAATCGGTCAGCGGCAGGAAGCCGACGCGGACCCGCGCCAAGCTGTTGTCTTCAGGATAATCTGCATGCATCGCGGCCTCTCAATCCAGCAGCTCGCTGGCGTGGATCAGTTGAAGAGCCAGGTCGGCCAGGCGCAAGCCCGACCTCATCGCCTGGCTGCGCAGCAGCGCGTACGCCTCTTCTTCGCCAAGCCGCCGCCGGCGCATCAGGATGCCCTTGGCCCGCTCGATCAGCTTGCGCTCCGCCAGCTGCCGCTCCATGTCGGCCAGCTTGCGCTTCAGCGCGGCGTCCTCCTCGAACTTGACCCTAGCCATGTCGATGATGGGCGCCAGCCGCTCCGCGGAGACGTGGTCGACGATGTAGGCGGTGACCCCGGCGCGCACCGCGGCCTGTATGGCGGGCACCCCGCCGTGTTCGGCGAACATCACCACCGGGCGCGGCGCGGAGCGCTCCATCAGCGCGAGCTGCTCCAGCGTGTCGCGCGTCGGCGATTCGGTATCGACGATGATGACGTCCGGCCGCTCCGACTCCGCCAGCCGCAGCAGCTCGGCCGCGCCGTCGGCCTGGGCGATGACCAGGTAGCCGGCGTCGGCGAAGGCGTCGCGCAGCTGCCGCATCGGCCGGTCGGTATCGTTGACCAGCAACAGCCTCAAGGGGGCGGACGGGTCCATGGTCTCATTCGCGCAATGGGTCTGCGGGAGATAAAAGCAAACCCCATGCCCGAATGCCATGACGACGCAAAAACGCCCGCGTGAGCGGGCGTTGCGTGAATCAGCCGGCTTTGGCCGGTTCCGGCTTGCCTCCCGGCGGCGGGCCGCTCGACTCCTCGTCCAGATTGCTCTCGGCGCGGCGGCCTGCCCAGTAGGCGGCGTTGACGATGCCCAGCTTTTCCGGATGGAACACCGGGTCCACGCCTTGCGCCTTCTGCGCCTCGTAATCGCGCAGGCAGGCCAGCGCCGGCTTCTGCATCAGGATGATGGCGATGATGTTCAGCCAGGCCATCAGGCCGACGCCGATATCGCCCAGACCCCAAGCCAGATCGGCGGTCTTCACCGTGCCGTAGACGGTGGCCGCCATCAGCCCCACCTTCAGCGCGAACACCAGCCACGGCCGCCGCGCCTTGCGGTTGATGAAGGCGATGTTGGTCTCGGCGATGTAGTAGTAGGCGATGATGGTGGTGAAGGCGAAGAAGAACAGCGCCAGCGCGACGAACACCGAGCCGAAGCCCGGCATGATGCTTTCCATCGCGGTCTGCACATAGCCCGGACCGGCAGCCACGCCGGCAATGCCGGTGTACAGCGCCGCGCCGTCCGGCCCCTGGACATTGTACTGGCCGGTGATCAGCAGCATGAAGGCGGTGGCGGAACAGACGAACAGGGTGTCGATGTAGACCGAGAACGCCTGCACCAGGCCCTGCTTGGCCGGATGGCTGACCGCCGCGGCGCTGGACGCGTGCGGACCGGTGCCCTGACCGGCCTCGTTGGAATAGATGCCGCGCTTCACGCCCCACTGGATGGCGAAGCCCAGCACCGCGCCCATGCCCGCCTCAAAACCGAAGGCGCTCTTGAAGATCAGCGCCACCACGCCCGGCAATTGCTCGATGTTGAGCGCGATCACCACGCAGGCGACGATGATGTAGCCCAGCGCCATGAAAGGCACCACCGCTCCGGCGAACACCGCGATGCGCTTGACGCCGCCGAAGATGATGAAGCCCAGCATGATGGCCAGCACGGCGGCTGTCACCGTGGGCGCGATGCCGAAGGCCGACTGCATCGAGTTGGCGATGGAATTGGCCTGGATGCCGGGCAGCAGCACGCCGGTGGCCACCACCGTGGTCAGCGCGAACAGCCAGGCATACCACTTCATGCCCAGCCCCTTCTCGATGTAGAAAGCCGGACCGCCGCGGTACTGGCCGTCTATCTTCTCCTTGTACACCTGGCCCAGCGTGGACTCGACGAAAGCGGAGCTGGCGCCGAGAAAGGCCACCAGCCACATCCAGAACATCGCGCCCGGACCGCCGAAAGTGATGGCGGTGGCCACCCCGGCGATATTGCCGGTGCCCACCCGTCCCGCCAGCGTCATCGCCAGCGCCTGGAACGACGACACGCCCGCGCTGCTGCTCTGGCGATTGAACATCAGGCGCAGCATCTCCTTGAAATGCCGCAGTTGCAGAAAACGGGTGCGCAGCGAAAAATACAGGCCCACGCCCAGGCACAGGTAAATCAGTGCCGGACTCCAGACCACGCCGTTGATGGCGTTGACCAACTCCTCCATGGGTTCTCCTTTGTAAGCGAAGGTATGCAATCGGCGTGTTTTTATATTCCTGCTGCCGATTGTCCGACCGGAACCCGCAAGATAATGGTCAAAGCCTGAATGTTTCCAGATGGTTTACTGTAAAAATAAAGTAAATACCCTAAATAAATATCGCCGCGCCAACGCGGGCAATCCGCCGACAAAGCCCGCGCCTCATCGGGTCCAGGCCGGAGCGGCATGCCCGCGCATGGTATAGTGTGCCCCCGGTTCTCCCAGTAGAAAGCTTCAAGCCATGCCCACCCTCTTCCGTCTGTCCGCCGCCTGCCTGCTGCTGGCCGCGCTCAGCGGCTGCCAGCCGCCGCAACGCATCCAGGCCAGCTACCACTGCGACGATCAGATTCGGTTCAGCTTCGACCGCCGCACCCAGACGGTGGAAGTGTTCCGCGGCGGCGAGAGCTTCAAGGGATATATGGACGAGAAAGGCCTGCTGACCTGGCCCAAGCCGCTGGCCGGCAAATCGCTGCCGGACAGCTTCTTCATTTCCCGCAAGACGCCGGACCAGATGAAGCTGTACGGCGGCTTCGCCGGCACCGGCAAGGCGTGCCGGCTGGACCCGGGCTGAGCAAGCGGCCTCACGTCCGCCCTCCGCCAGCGTCCATGGAGCGAGCCGACGCATTCCGCGCCGGCCCCGCTCCGGAGACCGCCATGTCGCTCGCGCTGAACAACTGTCCGCTTACCAACAACACCGCCGTCACGATCCGCGTCGTGCCCGGAAACGCTTTCGATGTGCCGGCAGGCCAGACCGTCAACTCCGGCGTGATCGTCTTCGACACCATACAAGTCCCCGGGGACGTGCTGGACACCGACGCGGACCAGGCCGCGAACCAGCTGAATTGTTATTTCGTGCTGGCGGATGGAGAGTACCGGTTGAACATCCCCGACGACTTCACCGCGGTGTTCAGCTAAATCGAGAAACCGCCGTCGAAGAAGACCTTGTCGCCGAAACGCAGCCGGCCGCCGGAAAAGATCAAGTCCAGGTGATGGCTGCCCAGCTCGCCGCCGCCCAGGCCCAGATGCAGTCCTGGGTGGCGCTCCTCGAAGCCGGCGTTCAAACCATACAGTCCCTTCACGCCGCAATTGGTGCCGATGCCGAACTCCGCCACCGCGGCGTTGCCGGCGTTGGCGCTCAGATACTTGTCGAAATCCGCCGAGAAGCGCGCGTCGCCGCAACTGAAGTCCGCCACCCGGCTATCGCGGATGCGCAGCGTGGCGAAATCGCGGACCACGCCGTATTTGACGGCGAACGGTATCGTGCTGAGGAAGGCGCCGCTGAAGCGCACCTCGCCCTGCAGATCAGCGATGGAAGTGGCAATCTCTCCCGGGACGAGATCGACATTGCCGTCGCCGTCTATCGAGGTCCAGGCTTGATCGGGCTGGATCGAGCCGCGGAGCCATCCGCCCCCCTCCTGCTCGAACGCCACGTGCCCGGCTTGCTCCGCCAGCGCGATCAGGCGGCGGTTGCGCTCCGCCATACGCGCCCGCGGCTCGGAGAACGCCTCGTAGAAATACGGCCCGTAGTCCTTGAACAGAATGGATTTCTTCCAGTTGGACTGCATCGCCTGCTTGATCGGCAATAGGAAGGCCGGACCGCGCGGATCGACAGACGGCAACGTGGACGAGCGGTACAGGAAAATGAAGACATCGCATTGTTCGATCGCGGCCGCCAGCGCGTCCGCGCTCTCGTTCTCCAGCTCGGCTAAGCGGATGTCCGCGGCGATGGCCTCGCCGGCGCCCTCGGCGATGCTCGCGGCAACTTCGCCGTGATATGCGTCGAACCCCAGCAACAGGCGGATGGGCTCTCCCGAGGCCGCCTTGTCCCTGGCTGCCGGATGTAATGCCAAGCAGGCGTACATATTGCGGACACTTCGCGCCTGCTCTTCGGTGGTGATGCGCATTCAGCTTTCTCCCAAGGTCCGCTGACAAAACTTTGCGGAGTCTCTGGACCAAAGCGCCGCGGGCCATGCCAATCGTTCGACGCAGGGAGGCGCGATCCAGGATCTCTTTTTGTCGGCGGCTCTAAAAAACGGGGCCGCCAGGGCCCCGTCGTCAGACATGGATTCGGCTAATGCCCTATCAGACCGGCCACAGCGCGGTGCCGAACGGCACGACGGCTTTGTCCTGCATCATCTCCACCGCTTCGGCGAAGGTTTCTTCCTGAAACCAGGCATCCAGCTCGATATCCGCGGTTTGGATTTGATCGTTCATCTGCATCTCCTTTGTCGTTGGAAAACTCGCGATGCTAGAGCAAATGCCCTAACAAAATTACAGACGCATGGAATTCATGCAAGTTCTAATACCACTTAGTATTAATTACGCTATTAACATTAAAAATGACGCCGTGAATGGCATTAACAGTCTGATGCCACCGCCTATAATGAAAATCATTCCTCATTCCAAGAGGCCGCCATGCAATCTCCCGGCATTCCCGCCAACGAGGCTGAACGCGTCCGGGTGCTGCAAGAGTTGCTCATTCTGGATACCGATCCGGAAGAACGCTACGACGCGATCACCGCCTACTGCCGCTCCCGCTTCGCAGTCAAGATCGCGCTGATCAGCCTGGTGGACAGCAATCGCCTGTGGTTCAAGTCGCACTGTGGGCTGGACGCGAGCGAAACGCCGCGCGACATCAGCTTCTGCGCGCATGCCATTCTCGGCGACGACATTTTGGAAATACCGGATGCCAGCGACGACAACCGCTTCTGTGACAATCCGATGGTGCTTGGCGATCCCAATATCCGTTTCTACGCCGGCGCGCCGTTGAAGCTGTCGTCCGGCCACGCCATCGGCACGCTGTGCCTGATCGACTCCAAGCCCAAGCACCTGGCCGGGGAGGAGAAAAGGCATCTGAAAACGCTAGCCCATACCGTGGTGCTGGAAATAGAAGGCAGCCGCGCCGTCAGCGAGCCCGGCTGACCCTCTTCGCCGGCTAATGCTCGGGCCACCTCTGGTAGCCGTTTTCGTCGTAGAAGGTTTCCGTCAGCGCGTCGCCGTTCAACTCCAGCCTCACGAAGCCGTTCAACACCCGCTCCGGATACTGGCTGTCATCGGCGGAACGCGTCTCCGCCCACGCCACCTGCGGCTTGCCGTCCAGCGCCTTGGCCGGCCCGTACGGAATCGCGCCGTGGCCGACGCAGCGGGCCAGCAGCTTGCCCTGCGGCTGGTAACAGATGACGTTGTGCAGGTGCCCCCAGTACCAGTAATCTGGATCGCGGCCCAGCGCGGCCGCCACCTCTTGGTACAGCGGCGTCTTGGTCGAGCCGTCCATGGCATAACCCTGATGGTGGGACAGCAGCATGATCTTCTTGTCCCAGCCGGCGGCAAGCTGCTTCAGCCACGCCGCCTGCTGGTCTCCCAGCGCGCCGTCCATGTATAGATTCATCTTGTCCGAGTGGTAGGCGCTGTCCAGGCCGACAATCAACCAGTTCTGGTTGTGCAGGCTGAAATAGCTGGTGCCCTGCTGCATCGGAAATTTATTCGACAGCTCGCCGAAGTAACCAAGCGCGCCGTTGTACATTTCATGATTGGAATTGAGGGTGAACTGCCCCTTCGCGCCCGCCGGCCAGTCTTTCAGATCATTGCTCTCATCCGAGCTGATGCCCGCATAGTAGACATCCCCCAGATGGATGGTGTAATCGGCGCCCTGCTTGCTCATCGCGGCAGCCACCTTGGCCGCGATGTAGTCGCCGGTGCCCCAGTCGCCGGCGATGGCGAAACTGACCTGGTCCGCTATCTCGACGCGGCTCGGCTCGCCTCCCCACGGCGCGTAGTCCCACAAATGCGCGATCCACTGCACCAGCGCCTCGCCCCACAGCGGGTCCAGCAACTCCCACTTGCGGCAGCCCAGCAGGGTGCCATCGTCCATCACCCGGGTCGGCAGTTCATCCTCGGTGGTCGGCAGCGACTTGCCGTCCATCACATTGTCCAGAATCGACAAGCCCCGCGCCAGTTCCCACGGAATGCCGCAGGCCGAGGTGCTGCCGGAATCGATCACGTCCCGCACCTGCTGGTGCACCTGCTGCAGCCGGTCCATGATCTGCTTCTTCTGCTCAAGCGTCTGCCTGGCGTCGGCCAAGCTGGCCTCGACCCGGTTTTTCCAATCGCTGAAATCCATTTCGCACCTCCGCGCGGCGGACAATCGCCGCCGTTTACAGATTTTTCATGTATTCGATCAGGTCCCACTTTTCGCTATCGGACAAACCCGTGCCGTACTCGTGGCCGGTGTTGTGGTTGCCCGGCAGGCGGGTGTCGAACTTGAAGTAGCCCCCGCCCTTGACCTCCGGTCCGGCGGCGATGAAGCCGACGCTGCGGGTGTCGAACACGCTGGAGCCTCGGTAGAACACCTTGGGCCGCTTGTCGGGCTTCTGCAGCAGGTCCCACAGCGTCGGCACCGAGCCGTTGTGCAGATACGGCGCGCGCAGCCAGATGCCGTCGGTCGGCGTGTTGCTGTAGCTCTGCGTCTTGCGGTAGGCGCCGAAATCGAACGGCGGCTTCTTGAACTCGTGGAACTTGTCCACCAGCCCGACGGTGAAGGAATTGACGCGGTAGGGGTCGGTGCCCAGCTCATCCAGTCCCACGGTCACCTGGCCGGTATCGGCCTTGCCAAAGTCGTGGCAGCTGGCGCAATTCTTCTCCCACAGCGCCTGGCCGCGATGCGCGCGCACCTGGTCCAGGCCGCCGAATGGCCACTTGGGCGAAGGGTGCGACAGCAGCCAATCGGTCACGCGCTTGAATTCAGCCGGCAGCACCGATTGCGGCGTCGCGCCCACCGCCATCGCCGCCGCGTAGTTGCGTTCCTTGATGGCGTTGTTGTTGCCGTCCCAGTGCAGATACAGCGATTCGCGCGGCTTCTGGTTCCAGATCTGCGGCAGGTCCACCGTGCCGATGGTGGAATCGTCCGGGAAACCGAACACCGCCATCTTGGTGGGGTTGAAGGTGTCGGTGCGACCCGGCCCCTGCTGTGGCCGCAGCTTCTGCCACGCGTACTGCTGCTTCTGCTTCAGGAAGGCCTGCCGCGTGGCCGGCACGATCAGGAAGCGGTAGAACAGCTTTTCGATCGGCCCCAGCTCGTAATGCTGCTCGATGGCGTTGATCACCTTGGCGTTGAAATCCGGATCGCCGGCGCAGTCGTACAGGAACCACTGGAACGACTCCAGATCCAGCAGCGCCGCCGGCGCGGTGGGCACCGGCACCGGCACGTCATCGGCGCTCTTGCGGTACATGCCGGTATGGCACAACGCGCAATTGGGCTCTACCGACGGATAGCCGATCTGGCGCTTGGCCAGGCCGATCGGCAGGTCATGCCCGCCCTCGTAGATGAAGCCGAAGGCCTGCCAGCCAGTGCCAAGCTTGGGCATGCGCTGCGCGCACACCTGCGGCAGCACCGAGAACACGTACAAGGGAATGCGCGCGTCCGGCCCCAGCCCTATCGCCGCGTACTTGAAGTGGTCAACGTCGGACGCCAGCGGCGGCTGCGGCACCTCTCGCAACAGATTGGCCCAGGCCTCGTAGCCGACGAAGGCCAACACCAGCACAACGACGATGGCGATCTTGCGGCAGGCGCCGGCAAAGCACTTGGCCAGGCAGCGCCACAAGCCGCACAGGCCGGCCCGGATCAATGGCCACGGCCGCTGCTCCGCCGGCAGGCCGATGTACAGCAGCGCGCCCAGGATCAAGAACATCGCGGCGTCGGAGTACAGCAAGGGCTTGAAGGCGTCCGGATAGCCGGAGGTCTGGATCAGGTAGATCCAGAACGCCACCGCGATCAGCCGGGACAGCACGCACAGCCAGGAATACACCGGATAGCGCGCGGCGTTGACGCCGGCCGGCGCGTAAAACAGGCTGACGCCCACCAGCAGCATGCCGGCGTTCTGCAGCCACGGGTACACCGCCTGGCTGGGCAGGCCGAAGCTGCTGTTCAGGAAATCCGGCCAGAACAGCGCCGGGATGGCGAACACCATATTGATGGCGATGCCGATCCAGATGAAGCGCTGGAACCAGCGTACGCCGCATTCCGCGCAACGAGTCTTGTCCATGGGGAGGTCCTTGTGAAGACGGCGTCGAATGGCCAGGCGCGGCCGGGACCGGACAGCGGCCCCGGCGGTTTCGCCTCAGCCGCCTGCTGTCTTGTCCAGATGGGCGACGATGGCCGGGTAGACGTCGGCCGCCGCGTTCTTGCCGAACATGCAGTCAATGTGGCCGTAGCCCGGCACCACCAGCCGGCTGTAACGCTCCGGCCCGAAACGCTGCACCAGCTTGTCATACGTGCGCTCGGTGCTCTCCGGCAGGTAGCACTCGTTCTGCTCGCCGCTGATGAACAGGATGGGCAGCTGCAGCCGCTCGAAGTGCGGCATGTAGATGTCGTCGCCGTCGAAGGACACCAGCCGCCCCTCGCGGCACATCCGCGCCAGATGCTCCATGGTGCGCATGTTCGCCACCCCGAACAGCTCGTGCAGATTGTCGTGCAGCGTCTCGTTGAGGGTTTCGTGACGGTACAGCGGCGCGTACATGAAGGTGATGCGATGGCAGACCGGGTTGTTGCAATAGCCCTGCGCCTCCGCCAGCGCATAGCCCTTCAGCGCGGTGTCGTACAGTTTCTCGAACCAGTTGGAATCGGACGCGGTATAGGCGGTCAGCGATTGCACGCCCAACTTGTCCAGCACCGTCGGCAGATGCAGGCCGGTCTTCACCTGGGTGGCGGCCGGCACCACGATGTCGGCGGCGATCTGCGAGCACACCACCGACCTCACCCCCTCCAGCCCGGCCAGCATGGACATGAAGAAGGTGGTGGCGCCGTAGCAGTGCACCACGCACTGCACGTCGGCCGCGCCGGTGGCTTCGCGTATCCGCCGGATCGCAGCCGGATAGTCGTAGCGCGCCACCTGGTCGCCGTCCCACTGCTGCTGGCTGGCTTCCAGCAGAATGCTGACGCGGAAGTCCAGCAGCCACACGTCGTAGCCGTGCTGGTACAGGTACTCCAGCAGATTGGTGGAGATGGTGTCGGTGGAGAAGATGTTCGACCCCACGCCCAGGCCGTGCACCAGCATCACCGGTCCCTTGCCGCCGCCGTTGTAGCGCGTGAGCCGCAGATTGACGCCGTCGTCGGTCGGGAAGAACGCCACCTCGGGCGCGCCGGCGTTGAGCGGACGCTTCTTGCGCGGCGGCGCGTCCGGATTGAAGTAGACATTGGGGGCCAGCACGCCGCCGTAGCTCTCCCACAGCACACCGGCGAAATACTCGCCGAAGCGCGCCAGCTGTTTCAGCCGCTCCGCCTCGCTGGAGACGTTGAGCACCTTCATCGTGGTCATCTGCCGCGCGAAGTCGGCCGGCTCGATATGCAGCACCCCGCTGCCGACCACCTCGCCGCCATCATCCACGCCCTGGTACACCGTCACGTACAAGGTGCTGGTATCGGCCCAGATCTTGAGCGGCCCGTGATCGCTGGGCACCGATTTGAACGCGCTGAAGAAGTACTCGGACCCATCCTCGGCGCTCAAGCGCATCTTGTAATTCATGTGGCGCTCGCCCACCTGCTGCGGATATTCCTCGAACAGGTTGAACACGCCATGGCTGACTGTCAGCGGCAGCGCCGACAAGGTCGGCGCGTTCAACGTGCCGACGATGGTGGCGGGATGACTGGGGTCGGAAATCAACCGGTCCAGATCGTCGGACGCCACGGTGACGGTAAAGCCCATGGTCGAACCGGCGTCCTGACCGGCCTGGGCCGCCGCCTCGTACGCCGCCAGATCGGTTCCCGCCGGCTGGCGGTGGGCTGTGGAGAAAAAGCCCTTCATCGTCTCGGTGAATTCGATGCCGGGCTTGTCCGACTGCGGCGGCGGCGCGCGGCGCGGCGCCGACGGCAGCGTGTAGTCGATCTTCCAGCCGCGGTCCGCCGCCAGCAGCGCCATCGCCCGCTCGCTGACCGCCGAGATGGTGAACAGCGGATTCACCGCCAGCGAGGTCGGAATCACCGAGCCGTCGGTCACGTACAGGCCGGGATAGACATCGCGCCCGCTCGTCCCGCAGAACGCCTGGCCCTTGTGATTGACCACGCCCTGGCCCGCGTCCTCCCCCATCACGCAGCCGCCCAGCGGGTGCACGGTGATCAAGCTGTGCTTGAACAGATCGGTCCAGATCGGGTTGCGCACATAAATGCCGCCCAGCGCCCGGGTGGCCTCCTGCAGCCTGTCGTTGCCGATCTTGAAGTTGGGTTGCTCGCCCACGTTCGGCCAATCCAGCCGCAGTTGGTCGTGATCGTCCAGCGCCATCCGGCCGGCGCCGTCGTCGTGGCTCATGATCAGATAAGTCTGCAAACGGTTCATCGCGCCGTGGTAAGGCCCGCGCAACGCGCTCTCCACCTCGCGCGCCGCGTATTTGATCTTGGCCAGCGCGCCGGTTTCCGAAGGCTGGCCCAGCTCAGCCGACGCCGCGGCCATCGCCGGCACCATCAGCCCGCCGATGGCGCCGGGAATGGAGCCCTCTTCTATCACCATGCGCCGACGCCAGCCGCTCTCGTCGCGCATGTCGATGATGGAGGTGATACAGGGGCCGACCGGGCCGACCTCCTTGGCTGAATGCGTGCCGAAGCCGATGCCGTTGATCTTGTCGCCGTTGTTGTAGCCGAAGCCGAGGATGTCGCCGTTGCCGCTCATGTGCTGGCCCAGCTGGTCGGACAGCGGCAGGCCTTCGGCGCGGGAGCGCAGCAGAATCTCGGTGGAACCCAGCGTGCCTGCGGACAGGACCACGATGTCCGCCTTGACGAACAGCGTCGGCGCGTCGAATTTCTCCCGCCCGGTGCCCACGTACTGAAAATGGACGATCCAACCGTCGCCATCCCTCTCCAGATAGCGCACCGACGCCTGGCAGAATATCTCCGCGCCGTGGTTGCTGGCGTCCGGCAGATAATTCATCAGCGTGGTGTTCTTGGCATGGTTGTTGCAGCCGGACACGCAGTCGCCGCAGTAATTACAGGGCTTCTGCTCGACGCCGACGTGGTTGAGATCGTTTGGCAGCTTGTCGAAAGTCACGTTGATCGGCGGACGGTAGAAAGTATGCTTGGCCTGTATCCGCTCGCCGGATTTCTGGTTGGCCTGCAGCTTGGGCAAGGCCGGCGCGGCATCCGGATAGGGCGTGGGCTTCAGCATCTGTTGCGCCCGCGCGTACCCCTCTTTCAACAGCGTGTCCACATGATCGCGCACGCCCTCCGGCCAGCGCGGGTCCTCGAACACCTGCGGCTCCGGCTGCAGCGACACATTGGCGTTGATCAGCGAAGTCCCGCCCAGGCCGCAGCCGACGATCACGTTCTGCTGTGCGTTGACGTGCAAATCGTAAAGGCCGGTGCGGGAGCCGAGGTGGCCATCCGGGTGGTGGACCTGGAATTCCTCGGTCGCTTCCGCCAGCGTGTCGGGGTACTCGCCGGGAATGATCTCCCGACCCCGCTCCAGCAGGCAGACCGAACGGCCGGCCCGCGCCATCCGCGACGCGGCGATGCCCCCGCCGTAGCCGGAGCCGATCACCACAACCTCGTAACGTTCCTTGATTTCACTGATGGGGGACGCGATTCGCACCATTGACTTTCTCCCAGGCAGGATCGAACAGTCAGGCCACGAATACCATTGCAGAAGGCGCGGCGCATGGCGTCATGCGCGGGCGCGAGGGCCGGCCGGCGCGCAGCCGGCGGCGTTGTCATTGTAAAAGCATGATTTTATCTAGATCAGAACAATGCCCATGTCAATAACACTGTTAAGCTTCTGTTGCCAAAACCATATCGTGACGGAATGACCGCCGGCGCTAAGCCGCGCGGCCGCAACGGCTCCTCGGTCCAAGCACAAGCTTGCCGCGATCAGGCGGGCGGCAATTCCTGCGTGAACAGGGTCTGCCCCGCCACATCCTTCAGCCTCACCGTCATCGCCCGGCTGCGGGCATCGATGTCCACCTGGCCGAAGAACTGCATCCCGGCCAGCGGCGAGGTGTTCTGCGCAGACGGGGCTTTCTGGTATACGACCTTGGGGCCGAAAGTCATGTCCAGCGCGTTTGGCCCGAAGGTGCCGGCGTTGAGCGGGCCGGACACGAACTCCCAGAACGGGTTGAAATCGGCGAAAGCCGCCCGCTCCGGATGGTAATGGTGGGCGGCGGTGTAATGGACGTCTGCGGTGAACCAGACCACGTTGCGGATGTCCTGGCGCTTGATCTCGCCCAGCAGCCAGGCCAGCTCCAGCTCCCGCCCGCGCGGCTGCCCGTGATCGCCATTGGCCATCGCCTCCCAGCGCGGACTGCCGTCAGCATTCTTGCCGTCGCCCACCTGCAGCGCCAGCGGCATGTCCGCCATCACCGCCTTCCATACGGCGCGGGACGACTTCAATCCCTCCAGCAGCCAGTGCAGTTGCTCGCGGCCCATGAAGCCGCCGCCCGGTTCGCCCTCGGCCTGCAAATTGGCGCCGTTGGCGTCGCGGTAGCTGCGCATGTCCAGCACGAACACGTCCAGCAGCGGCCCCTGCGGCAGGCGGCGGTACACCCGCTCGCTTTCGCGATCGCCGTAATGGCGCAGCGGCGCGTACTCCATGAAGGCGCGCGTCGCGCGGGCCTGCAGCACGCCTATGCTCTTTTCGCGGTAGCGGGCGTCGTCGGCCAGGTTCTTGCTGTCAGACCAGTTGTTGACCACCTCGTGGTCGTCCCATTGCCAGATCTGCGGCACTTCGGCGGCGAAGCGACGCACATTGTCGTCCAGCAGGTTATAGCGATAGCGGCCGCGATATTCGTCCAGCGTCTCCGCCACCTTGCTCACCTCGGGCGTCACCAGGTTGCGCCATATTTTCCCCTCTTCCACCGTCATTTCAGCGGCCATCGGACCGTCGGCGTAGATGGTATCGCCGCAGTGGACGAAAAAGTCCGGCTGCTGCCGGCGCATGGTTTCATAAATACGCATGCCGCCCCAATCCGGATTGATGCCGAAGCCCTGGCCGGCGGTGTCGCCGGACCAGACGAAGCGCAAGTCGCGCGGCTGCCGCGATGCCGTGCGGAAACGGCCCAGCAGCGGCTCGGATAGCGCGCGCGGGGAGGCGGCATCCTCGTAACGCACGCGGACGAACAGCTGCTCGCCGGCCGGCAAGCCGCTCAGATCGATGCGGGTGGTGAAATCGGTGGCCTCGGTGGCCCATGGCCCGCGCAGCTTGCGGGGATCGGCGAAACGCTCGCTGACATCCCACTCCACCTGCATGCGCGCCGTGCGGTCGGCGCGCGCCCAGACTATCGCCCGGTCCGCGCCCACATCGCCGATCTGGATGCCTGAAGCCGCCTGCGGACGCAACCGATCCGGCACGATCAGCGCCGGCGCGGCCTGCGCGGCGGCGCCCAGCAGCCAGCCGCCGCTGCCGGCCAGCGTGGTCTTGAGGAAATGCCGTCTATCCATACTGTTCTCCCAAGCGAAACCGGCATCCTGCCAAGGCCGGATGCCAAGCGTTTGACGCCTGGATGAACATTATGTGGATGGACAAATAAAAACCGCCGCGGCTGACGAGCCGCAGCGGCCGATGCCAAAGACAAATGCCTTACTGGCCCAGCATGGCCTTAGCCACCGCCTCCGCCACCTTGATGCCGTCCACGCCCGCCGACAGAATGCCGCCGGCGTAGCCCGCGCCCTCGCCCGCAGGGAACAGGCCCTTGATGTTCAGGCTCTGGCCATCGTCGCCGCGGGTGATGCGCAGCGGCGAACTGGTGCGGGTTTCCAGGCCGGTCAGCACCGCGTCGTGCAGATCGTAGCCGCGGATCTGGCGGGCGAAGTGCGGAATCGCCTCGCGCATCGCCTCCACGCAGAAGTCGGGCAGGATGCGCGCGAGATCGGTCATGGTCACGCCCGGCTTGTACGACGGCTCCACCTCGCCCAGCTGGGTGGATGCCTTGCCGGCCATGAAATCGCCCAGCAATTGAGCCGGCGCGAAGTAATCGCCGCCGCCCAATTCATATGCCTTGCTTTCCAGCTCGCGCTGGAAGTCCAGGCCGGCCAGCGGGCCGCCCGGGTAGTCGACCTCGGGCGAAATGCTGACCACGAAGCCGGAATTGGCGTTGCGCTCGTTGCGCGAATACTGGCTCATGCCATTGGTGACCACGCGCTTCTCTTCCGAAGTGGCCGCCACCACGGTGCCCCCCGGGCACATGCAGAAGCTGTACACCGCGCGGCCGTTGCTCGCATGGTGCACCAGCTTGTAGTCCGCCGCGCCCAGCAGCGGATGGCCGGCGTACTTGCCCCAGCGCGCCTGATCGATCAGCGATTGCGGATGTTCGATGCGGACGCCTACCGAAAACGGCTTGGCTTCCATGTAGACGCCGCGCTTTTCCAGCATCTGGAAAGTGTCGCGCGCGCTGTGGCCCAGCGCCAGCACCACATGGTCGCTCAGCACCTCGCCGCCGTCGGCCAGCTTGACGCCGCGCACGCGGTCGCCATCCAGGATCAGGTCGTCCACGCGCTGCTCGAAGCGGATTTCGCCGCCCAGTTCGATAATCTCGGCGCGCATGTTCTCCACCATGGAAACCAGGCGGAAAGTGCCGATGTGCGGACGGGCCAGGTAGAGGATTTCCTCCGGCGCGCCGGCCTTGACGAACTCGGTCAGCACTTTGCGACCCAGATGGCGCGGGTCCTTGATCTGGCTGTACAGCTTGCCGTCGGAGAAGGTGCCGGCGCCGCCTTCGCCATACTGCACATTGGACTCGGTATTGAGTTCGCTCTTGCGCCACAGGCCCCAGGTGTCCTTGGTGCGCTGGCGCACTTCCTTGCCGCGCTCCAGCACGATGGGCTTGAAACCCATCTGGGCCAGGATCAGCGCCGCGAAAATGCCGCATGGGCCAAAGCCCACCACCACCGGACGCTGCTTCAGCTGGGCCGGCGCCTGGCCGACATAGTAATAATTGGTGTCCGGGGTGGGCATCACTCGGCGGTCGCCCTTGAAACGGGCGAACAGCTTGTCCTCATTGGCCACATCCACGTCGATGATGTAGACCAGGCTCATCACGCCCTTGCGGGCGTCGTAACTGCGTTTGAACACGGTGAAGCCGCGAACGTCGTCCGCCGGCGCTTTCAAAAAGCCGGCGACGGCGTCGGCCAGCTCCTCAGGAGTATGGTCCAGCGGCAGCTTGAGTTCGGAAATGCGCAACATAAAAATCCAGTAACAGGTTGGTGTCTATTCAACGAGGCGCCATTGTAGCGGCAAACCACGCGGCCAGGCACGACAATGGTCAAGCCGCTGATTGCAATCCCCCCTCGCGTTGGCTATAGCGTACTGTGGCATTCGCCACCGGCATGGCCATGCTCGCCACGCCCGCCGTCCTCCACCATCAGGCTGACGGGACCTTCTGCCGCGCCGTTCCAGACAGCGCGAGCAGGGCTTTAAAGCTGCAAGTTATCGGGACTGCTCCTGTTTTCGACTCTTCCGCCACGATGACAACAAGGCGATATCGCCATGCGCGCGGCCTTTGCCAGGAAGATCGAGACGAGCGGGAAGCATTGCACCAAGGAGAACCCTCATGAATCTGGACATACTCACCCAGCCGGCTGTGCGGCTGGCGATAGAGGCGTTGCAACACGGCGACCACGCCAACTGGATGGCGCAGTTCAATACCGATGCGACACTGACGGATGATGGACTGCCAGCCAATTTCCACAAATTCAGCGAACACGCGATGGGACACGAGCACTTCACCAGCATAGATCGGGTGGAAAACCAGGGGCTGGACGTGTACGGCGGCTTTCACAGCGACCGTTGGGGCAATTTCAACACCTACTTCAAATTCCATCTGGACGCAAACGGCAAGATCCGCCAGCTGGACATCGGCCAGGATAGTTGACTCCCCGCCGGGCGGCCCCTTACCCGCCCGGAAACCCATCACTATAATTGCAGCATCCACACCGTATGGCGGTCTGGCGCCATGGGAGAGGCGATGCACCAGATACTGGTCATAGACGACGATGCCGTATCGCAGCGATTTCTCGTGATGGTGTTGCAACGCCTCGGCTACGAAAATGTGGTGGTGGCCAGCGACGGCCTGGACGCGCTGATCCAGCTGGACGCCGGCGATAGGCGTTTCGACGTGATCTTCTGCGACCTCGACATGCCGCGCATGGACGGCATCGAGTTCGTCCGCCATCTGGGCGAGCGAGGTTTTCAAGGCATGCTGCTGATCTCCAGCGGCTTCGACGAGAGAGTGATCGAGTCGGTGGCCGAGCTGGCCCGCATGTACGATCTATGGCTGGCTGGCGTGCTGCCCAAGCCCATCAACCACCAGACGCTGCAGCGCCTGATCAATCAGCCGCCCCCCGCCAGCCGCCACACTCCAGGCGTCGTGTCCCCGCCCACGGAGGAAGAGTTGCGCGCCGCCATCGGCAAGGGCGAGCTCCGCCCTTTCCTGCAGCCCCAGGTTTCAATGAAAGACGGCCAGATACGCTCGGCGGAAGTCCTGGCCCGATGGCAGCATCCCCGGCTCGGACTGATAGGCCCCCAGCAGTTCATCCAGCTGGCGGAAAACTCCAGCCTGATCACCGAACTGACCCTACAGATGCTGCGGCAGGCGGCCGTCATCATGGACAGGCTGCCCAGCGAGACGCCGCTGGCGATGTCGCTGAACCTGTCGGTGGAGTCGCTGAACGAAATCGCGCTGGTAACCCGCTTCGAACGCATACTCGTCGATTGCGGCTTCCCCTTCAGCCGCCTGATCGTGGAAGTGACGGAAACCGGCCTGATGGCCAACCCGACGCGCGCGCTGGAATTGCTCACTCGCCTGCGGCTGAAAGGCGCGCGGCTATCCATAGACGATTTCGGCACCGGCTTCGCCAGCATGGATCGCCTATCGCGCATTCCCTTCACCGAGCTGAAGATAGACAAGGGCTTCGTCATCGACGCCGCGCTCAACCCGACCAACTTCTCCATCGTCCGCGCCAGCGCCGAGCTTGGACGCCAGCTAGGCCTGGACGTGGTGGCCGAAGGCGTGGCGACAGAGTCGGAATGGCAGCTTTGCCGGCAACTGGGCGTGGAGATCGCCCAAGGGTCCTTCATCTCGCCGCCGGTGGACGCGGAAAGCTTTCGCGGCTGGCTGCTGAAACACCGCGGTGTTTTTCTTCATGCCGCGCCCAACCTTTCCGACACCGTTTGAAGCCGGAATATATTAGGAGCCTAGCCATGTACGCCCTCGGCCGCGCCGTTCTGATCCTGCTGTTCCTGGCCATCCCGCCATGCCTGGCCGAAAGCCCCCCGTTGCCCCCCCCCGCCGGCAAGGTGGTGTTGACCATCAGCGGCCAGATCAGCAACAAGAATCACGACAACGACGCGGTGTTCGACATGAACATGCTCGCGGCGCTGCCGCAGCACACAATCTCCACCCGCACGCCATGGCTGCCTGGCGTCAGCCGCTTCACCGGGCCGTATCTGCAGGACGTGCTCAACCTGGTCGGCGCGAAGGGCCGCACGCTGAAAGCCATCGCTCTGAATGACTACAAGACCGACATCCCGCTGGACGACGCCGCGCGCTACCAGGTGGTGCTGGCCCGTTTGCTAAACGGCAAGCCAATGCCGGTGCGGGACAAGGGGCCGCTGTTCATCGTCTACCCCTACGACAGCCAGCCCGCGCTGCGCTCGGAAATCTATTACAACCGTTCCGCCTGGCAATTGAAGTCATTGCAGGTGGAGTGAGGCCATGACCCAGGGCAAAGAGCACTCCACTTCCTGGCGGATGCTGGCGGCCATCGGCGCCGCCCTGCTATGCGTGTTCGCCGGGGCAGCCTATGTCCAGCATCGACAATCCCAGACTCTCACCAGCGCGGTGCTCTACCAGGACGACAACATCATCTGGGCCTATTTTCAGCTGGAGGCGGAAAACTTTCATCTCCGGGCCGCGCTGCATGAAGCGCAACACGATCAGATCACGTCCGACCAGCTGCAACAGCGCTACGACATCTTCGTCAGCCGCATCGGCATCATACGCGGCGGCCAATACCGCCGGCTGCTGCAGGATCAGCCGCAATACCTGCTGATGCAAAGCCGGCTGGACGCCTTCGTCCGCCAGGGCGACGCCTACTTCAGCGTCGTGCCCGCGGCGAACGACCATGCCCGCCTGGCGCGGCTGGAACAGTTGTCCGCCTCGCTGTCCGACGGCCTGCACGACCTGTCGCTGCAGGCCAACCAGGTTGTCGCGCTGCAGGTGGACAATCGAAACCGCACCATGCAGCAGTACATCACAGTCAGCAATTGGCTGATGGGCTTTGAATGGGTGTTGATTTTCGGCTTCGGCTTCACAGTGATCCGGCAACTGCGGCAGCTGGAAAAACGCCGCCGGACGCTGGAAACGCTAACCGACCGCCTGGAGGAGGCCCGCAGCCAGGCCGAGGCCGGCAGCCTGGCCAAAAGCGCCTTTCTCGCCAATATGAGCCACGAAATACGCACCCCGCTCAACGGCGTGCTGGGCATGCTGGCGCTGCTGGCCGACACCCACCCCAGCGTCAACCAGGCCAACTACATCCGCATGGCCGAGGAATCGGCTCGCCACCTGCTGCTGCTGCTGAACGATGTGCTGGACGCCAGCAAGCTGGAGTCGGGCAAGCTGGAGCTGGCGCCGGTCACCTGCAACCTGGCCTACCTGCTGCGCCAGGTGGCCAACCTGATGAACGCTCAGGCGCAGGCCAAGGGCCTGATGCTGAATCTGGACATGGCGTCGGAAATTCCAGAATGGGTGGAACTGGACCCGACCCGCCTGCGGCAGATACTGCTCAATCTGCTGAGCAACGCCGTCAAGTTCACCGAGCGCGGCGGCGTCACCGTTCACGCTTCGGCGCCGCAGGGAGAGCAGCCGGGCACGGCCCAGTTGCTGCTGGTGGTGACCGACACCGGCATCGGCATGGACCAGGCCACCCAGGCGAAACTGTTCAAGCGCTTCTCCCAGGGCGACGGCTCCACCGCCCGCCAGTACGGAGGAAGCGGCCTGGGCTTGGAGATTTCGCAAAACCTGGCCCGGCTGATGGGCGGCGAAATCTCGGTCAGCAGCGTTCCCGCCCAGGGCAGCTGCTTTCAACTGACGCTGCCGCTGAGAGTGATCGCCGCGCCGGACATCCCTCCCGAAGCCATCGAGTCCTTCTCCAGCCACGACACGCTGAGCAGACCGCTGAGAATCCTGGTGGTGGACGACAACGCGGTCAACCGCAAGTATCTGCAAGCGCTGCTGGAAAGGCTGAACCAGCAACCGACGCTGGCGTCGGATGGCCCCGAGGCGCTGCGGCTGGCCGCCGCCCACCCCTTCGACTTGGTGCTGATGGACCTTCACATGCCTGGCATGGACGGCGTGAAAACCGCGCGCGGACTGCGCGAGGAAGCGCTAACCCCCAGGATGCCTATCATCGCGCTGACCGCGGACGCCTTCCCGGAAACCCGCCAGCAAATGCTGGAACAAGGACTGGACGATTTCCTGACCAAGCCGCTGAGCCGCGACCAGCTGCTGGCGGTGCTGCAGAAACAGTTTCCGCCGGCGCCCAGCGCCGCGCCGCAAGCAAGGGAAGAACCCGTCCTCGACGCGCGCACCATCACGGATTTCGTCGACCTGCTGTCCGATCAGCAATACCGGCAGCTGGTGGAACAATACTTCGCCAGCCACCAGGAATCGGTCCGGCAATTGCGGCTCAACCAGCGGCAACCGGATCGGGAAAACCTGTTTCATCTGGCACATGGCATGAAAGGAGGGGCAGTGACGCTGGGCTTCGCCAGCCTGGCCCAGCGCTGCCAGGAGCTGGAAAGCCAGTCGCTGCAATCCAATTGCGCGCCGGCGCCGCAGATCGCGCAGGTGATCGCCCAATTCCAGGCCACCCGGCAAGCATGCGTCGAGCAGGGACACCTGGACAGCCCTGCGGAGTAGGCTCGCCGCCAGCCGGCCCGGGCGCGGGTTCGCGGCATGAAGGCCGTTTGGGAAGCGATCAGGCCACCCGCACCAGCCGGCCGCCATCCTGCTCCGGCGTTTCAAAGCGCTTCCAGTCCACGATCATCACCTGGCTGAGACCGCACTCCCCTGCCAGTTGCCCTTCGATTTCCTCCAGCACCTGATGACTGTGGATCACGCCATTGATGGCGACTTCCGCGCGACGCATCACGCTGTCGTCCGTGGTGACAAACCAGATGCAATAACGGTTCATCGGCAACCCTCCGGCTGGGTGCGAAATTACGCTGACAAGTCTAAATATCGTTCCAACTGCCGCCAGACCGCAAGTTTTGCCTCGTAGGCCAGCGTATGCGCCGGGCTGGACGAGGGCAAACGCGCAACGGCGAGGTCCAGCCCGGCCAGCTGCGCTTCCGCCTTGGCGGCGGTCGCGCCGTTGAAGGCGACCGCGCGCAAAGAGGGCAGGCTGGCGGCGAAATCGCTCAAATCGTTATGCTGGATTTCCCTCAGGTCGGCATCCAGGCTGCCTTTGCGGCTGGCCTGGGCCACCACGTCCCACAGGCCCACGCCGGACTCGCGCAAGGCCATCAGGCGTTCTTCGTAGGGCAGGGAAACCAGATCCCGCTCCAGCACTTCGCCCAGCAGGCGCCAAAACTGGTTTCGAGGGTGGGCGTAATACTCGCCAGCTGCCAGCGAGGCGTCGCCGGGCAAAGATCCCAGGATCAACAACCGGGTGCCTGCGTCCGCCACCGGCGGAAAACAACGCTTGCCGCCCTGCTCCGCCATGCTAGAACAAGGCGCCCTGATGGCTGGCCAGCCAGGCCCTGACCGGGCCGAAGGTCTTCCGGTGCGCCGGCAGGATGCCGTGGGCTTCGATGGCAGCCAGATGCTCGGCGGTGGGATAGCCCTTGTGGCGGGCGAAACCGTATTGCGGATGCAAAGCGTCCAGCGCCACCAGCTCGGCGTCGCGCGCGGTCTTGGCCAGGATGGACGCAGCGGAGATGGCCGCCACCTTGGCGTCGCCCTTGACGATGGCCTCGCCCGGCACCGGCAGATGTTTGGGCACGCGGTTGCCGTCTATCTGCGCCAGGTCCGGACGCACCGGCAGCCCCTCCACCGCGCGCGTCATGGCCAGCATGGTGGCGTGCAGGATGTTGAGCTTGTCGATCTCTTCGACGCTGGCGCTGGCGATGAACCAGGCCAGCGCGTCGCGCTTGATCAACTCCGCCAGCGCATCGCGCTTGGCCTCGCTCAACACTTTGGAGTCGGCCAGGCCGGAAATCGGCTTTGCCGGGTCAAGAATGACCGCCGCGGTGAAAACCGCGCCGGCCAGCGGCCCGCGGCCGGCTTCGTCGACGCCGCAGATCAGTGGCATCGCGCCACCTCCAGCACCGCGCGCGCTGCGCGGGTGGCGGTATCCTGCTTCAACGCCAGATGCAGCTCGGTGAACGCCTTTTCCATTTCAATTCGGGCCGCAGAATCGGTGTATAGCCGCTGCATCTCTTCAGCCAGCTTTTGCGGCGTGGCTTGCTTCTGCAACAGCTCCGGCACCACGAATCGGCCGCACAGGATATTGGGCAAACCGACGTACGGCAGCCTGATCTTGCGCTTGACCAGCCGGTAGGTGAAGGCGGACAGCTTGTAGCTGATCACCATCGGCCGCTTGGTCAAAGCCACCTCCAGCGTCGCCGTGCCGCTGGTGACCAGCACCACGTCGCTGGCGATGGTCGCCATCTGCGCATGGCCGAACAGCCTGCGGATGGGCAGGTCGCGCGCCTTGAAGCGGTACAGCATCTGCTCGAACTGGTCCATGGTGGCGCGGGTGGCCAGCGGCACCAGGAACTGGGCGTCCGGATACTCGCGCAACAGCAGACGCGCGGTATCCAGGTAGATGGGCGCCATGTATTCCAGTTCGCTTCGGCGGCTGCCCGGCATCAGCGTGAACACCGGCACGCCCTGCGGCAGTCCCAGTTGGTCGCGCATCGCCTCCTTGTCCGGCTCCAGCGGGATCTCGCTGGCCAGCGGGTGGCCGACATAGGTGACCGGCACGCCGGCCTGGCGGTACAGCGGCGGTTCCATCGGGAACAGGCACAGCACGTGGTTGACCGCGCGACCGATCTTCTGGATGCGCTCCGGCCGCCACGCCCATACCGACGGACTGACATAGTGCACGGTGGGAATGCCGGCCTTCTTCAATCCGGCTTCCAGCCCCAGGTTGAAGTCCGGCGCGTCCACGCCGATGAACACGTCCGGCCTCTCCGCCAGCAACTGCTCGCGCAGCCGACGGCGAATCTTCAGCAGCTCGGGCAGGCTCTTCAGCACTTCGGAATAGCCGCGCACCGCCAGCTTCTCCTGCGGCACCATGCTGTGAAAGCCGCGGGCCTCCATGCGCGGGCCGCCGATGCCGGCGAATTCGATATCGCTGCGGTGCGCGCGCAGCGCGTCCATCAGGTGGGCGGCCAGCAGATCGCCGGAAGCCTCCCCGGCCACCATGGCAACCTTCAAGGCCCCCTTGCGCTTGAAAAGTTGATCGCTCATAAGCTCAGCGGATGATGCCTCGCGCCGATTGTTCAAAGAAACGCACGAACGGCTCCAGCTCGGCATGTTCCTCGCCGGCCTCGGCCAGGATCGCGGCCTTGGCCTCGTCGTAGCTCAAACCCTGGCGGTACAGCGTCTTGTAGGCGTTGCGGACGCGGCGGATCTGCTCCGGCGTGAAACCGCGGCGCTTCAGGCCTTCCGCGTTGATGCCGGAAGGAACGGCGCGGTTGCCATGCGCCATCACGAACGGCGGCACGTCCTGCGCCACCGCGCTGGCGAACGCCGTCATCGCGTGTTCGCCGATGATGGCGAACTGGTGCACGCTGGTGAAACCGCCCAAAATCACCCAGTCGCCGATGCGCACATGGCCGGCCAGCGTCGCGTTGTTGGCGAAGATGGCGTGGTCGCCCACCTGGCAGTCGTGCGCGATGTGCACGTAGGCCATCACCCAGTTGTCGTTGCCGATGCGGGTGACGCCGACGTCCTGGGCGGTGCCGGTGTTGAAGGTGCAGAATTCGCGGATGGTGTTGTTGTCGCCGATCTCCAGGCGTGTCGGCTCGCCGGCGTATTTCTTGTCCTGAGGCTGGGCGCCCAGCGAGCAGAACTGGAACACGCGGTTGTTCTTGCCGATGGAGGTATGGCCTTCGATCACCACGTGCGGGCCGATCCAGCTGCCGGCGCCGATGCTGACATCGGGGCCGATGATGGAATAGGCGCCGATTTCGACGTCGTCGGCGATCTGCGCCTTGGGATCTACGATTGCGGTCGGATGGATGGCCATGCTTACACCTCGCGGCGGGCGCACATGATCTCGGCTTCGCAAGCCACCTGGCCGTCCACCAGCGCGCGGGCGGCGTACTTGCCGATGCCGCGCTTGACGGTCATTTGCGTCACTTCGAACACCAGTTGGTCGCCCGGCACCACCTGGCGCTTGAAGCGGGCATGGTCGATGCCGACGAAGAAATACAGCTCGTTCTCCGAGCGCTCGCCCTGGCTCTTGATCGCCAGAATGCCGGCGGCCTGGGCCAGCGCTTCGATGATCAGCACGCCCGGCATCACCGGATATTGTTCGAAGTGGCCGGCGAAGAACGGCTCATTGATGGTGACGTTCTTCAGCGCCTTGATGCGCACGTTGGGTTCCATTTCGGTGACGCGGTCAACCAGCAGAAACGGATAACGATGCGGCAGGCAGCGCATGATCTCGCGGACATCGATCGAGACAGCGTGTTCACTCATGAGGTTCTTCCTTCGATTTTTTCAGTGTTTCCAGTTCCCGCTCAAGCTGCTTCACGCGCTTGGCGAAATCGTCCAGATGGCGCACGTGGACGGCGTTGGACAGCCAGTCCTTCATGCTTTGCAACGGGTAGGAGGACGCGTAGTTGCCGGCCTCCTTGATCGACTTCGACACCAGGGTGCCGCCGCCGATATGGGTGCGGTCCGCCACGTCGATGTGGCCGACGAACATCGCCGCGCCGCCCACGGTGCAGCGCGCGCCTATCTTGGTGCTGCCGGCGATGCCGACGCAGCCTGCGATAGCGGTATGCTCGCCGATTTCGACGTTATGGGCAATCTGCACCAGATTATCTATCTTGGCGCCCTTGCGGATCACCGTGTCGGCCAGCGCGCCGCGGTCCACCGTGGTGTTGGCGCCGATCTCGACGTCATCCTCCAGCACCACGCGGCCGGTTTGCGGAATCTTGAACCAATGGTCCTTGTCCCAGGCCAGGCCGAAGCCGTCGCCGCCGATCACGCTGCCGGAATGCACGCCGACGCGGTCGCCGATCACGCAACCGTGGTAAACGGTGACGTTGGGGTAAAGCGTGACGTCGTCGCCGATCAGGCAACCATCGCCGACCACCACGCCCGGCATGATGCGGCAGCGTTCGCCGATGACGACGTTGTCGCCGACGGTGGCATTGGCCGCGATCTCGCTGCTCTCGCCTATCCGGCAGCCTTCCCCCACTACCGCGCGCGGATGGATGCCGGCGCGCGGCGCCTTCGGCGGATGGAACAATGTGGCCAGACGCGCGAAATACAGGTAGGGATCGGCGGCCACGATCAGCGAACGCTCCGGCAGCTCTGCCGCCAGCGCTTCGGTGACGATCAGCGCGCCCGCCGCGCTCTCCAGCATCTGGCGGCGGAACTTGGCGCTGGCGACGAAAGCGATTTCATCGGCGCCCGCCAGCTCCAGCGGAGCCAGCCGGGACACATCCCGGTTCTGGCCGCGCAGCTCTCCGCCCAGTTGCTCTACGATATGTTCGAGTGTGTAGGACATCAAAAACAAAGCCGACTCGGGGTCGGCTTGCTCCGGTAACGGTTTAAACGACTACTTGTCCAGCTCTTTCAACACTTGCGGCGTCAGATCGAACCTGGGATTGATGTACACCGCTTCCTGCAGGATCAGATCATAGTTCTCGCGCTGGGCGATTTCCTTGACCGCGCGGTTGGCCCGCTCGGTCACCCCGGCGAATTCCTCGTTGCGGCGCTGGTTGTAATCCTCGGCCAGCTCGCGGGATTTGGCGCGGTAATCGCGGTCCAGCCCCGCGTACTCCCGCTCGAAGCGCTTGCGGTCATCCGGCGACAGGCTGTTTTTCGCCAACATGGATTCCAGATCCTTGGCCCGCGTCTCCATCTTCTTCAACTCGTCGCGGCGGCTGGAGAATTCCTTGTCCAGCTTCTTGTAGATGGCGACGGACACGCCGGCTTCGCGATAGATGCGCTCGATGTTGATGAAGCCCAGCTTGAAGTCGGCGGCATGAACCGGCAGCGCCGCCACGCTCAGCACTGCCAGCCACCATTTCAATGCTTTCATGATCTCATCCTGATAACGGTTAGAACGACGTGCCCAGCTGGAATTGGAAGCGCTGAACCTTGTCACCCTGCTCTTTCTTCAGCGGGTTGGCGATACTGAACTTCATCGGCCCCATCGGCGACAGCCAGGTCAATGCCAGACCCACGGAATAGCGGAAGCCATCGCTCGGCGAGCTGGTGATGCCCAACGCCTTTTCCGATGCCGTCAGGTTGGTGTTCCACAAGGTGCCCGCATCGAAGAACAGGCTGGTGCGCAGCGACTTGTTGTCCTTCATGCCCGGGAAGGGAAACAGGATTTCCGCGTTGGCCACTACCTTGCGGTTGCCGCCGAGGTAGGAGTTCGCCGCCGAATCGTACGGGCCGATGCTGCTGCTGTCGTAGCCGCGAACCGATCCCAGGCCGCCCATGTAGTAGTTCTTGAAGAACGGCAACTGCCTGGTTTTGCCGTAGCCGTCAGCATAGCCCAATTCGCCATTCAGCATCAGCGTGAAGTCTTTCGACAGCGGGAAGAACCAGGTCTGCTGGTGGGTCAGGCTGTAGTACTGCAGCGAACCGCCCGGCAGGCCGAAGTCGGCGTTGACGCGGATGCTGGCGCCGCGGGTCGGCCACAACGCGCTGTCTCGGGTATCCCGGCCCCAGCCTACGGTACCCAGGACGGTGTAGTTGCTGCTGCCGTACTGGTTCACGAAGTCGATGTACTGCTGCGGGCTGTTGCTGTAGGTGGTGATGTCGGTCTTTTCCGCGCCGATCGTGAAATTGATGCGGTCGTACTCGGTGATCGGCACGCCGAAACGCATGTCGGCGCCGACGGTGCTGGTCTTGTACGCTGAGATCGACGTGGCGTCCGGGTTGTAGACGCGGTTGTACAGGTCATAGCCCAGGCTGACGCCGTCCGGCGTGAAATACGGATCAGTGAACGACAGCGAGTAATTCTTGTTCACCTTGCCGGTGGACATGCCCAGAGACATGTACTTGCCGGAGCCGAAGATGTTGCTCTGGGAAATATTCGCGCCCAGCACCAGGCCCTCGCCCTGCACATAGCCCAGGCTGCCGGAAATGCTGCCGGTGGAGCGTTCTTTCAGACCGATATTCATGTCTACCTGGTCCGGCGCATCCGTCACCGCCGGCGTTTCGACGTTGACGTCCTCGAAGTAGCCGAGCAGCTCCAGGCGCTCCTTGCTGCGCTTGACGTTGGCGGCGTTGTACGGCGCGCCCTCCAGTTGGCGCAGCTCGCGGCGGATCACTTCGTCGCGGGTCTTGCTGTTGCCTGCCACGTTGACGCGGCGGACATAGGTCTTGCGGCCCGGATCGACGAAGAAAGTGAAGGCGGCGGTTTGCTTCTCGCGGTCGATGTCCGGCAGCACGTTGACGTTGGCGAAGGCGTAGCCCTCGTTGCCAAGGCGGTCGCTCAGCGCCTTCACCGACTCGGTCACCTTCTCATTGTTGAAGGTGTCGCCGCGCTTCACCTGCACCAGGCTCAGCAATTCGGCCTCCGGCACCTTCAGGTCGCCAGCCAGGCGCACGTCGGACACGGTGTACTTCTTGCCCTCGTGCACATTGATGACCAGGTACATGTCCTTCTTGTCCGGGCTGATAGACACCTGGGAAGAGTCGATGCCGAATTCCATATAGCCCTGGTTCTGGTAGAAAGCCTTCAGCTTCTCCAGATCGCCGGTCAGCTTCTGCTTGGAATACTGGTCGTCCTTGGTAGCCCAGGACAGCCAGCCACCGGTGGTCAGGCTGAACTCGTCCAGCAGCTTGGACTGGGCGAAAGCGTTGGCGCCGACGATGCGGATTTCCTTGATCCGCGCGGTCACGCCTTCATTGATGTCCAGCGTCACGGCGACGCGGTTGCGCTCCAGCTTGGTGACGCCGGGGGTGATTTCCACCGAATACTTGCCGCGGCTGTAATACTGGCGCTTCAGCTCCTGCACCGCGCCATCCAGCAAGGCCTGGTCAAAAATCAAAGACTCGGCGAAGCCGTTGTCCTTCAGCGCCTTCTTCAGCTGGTCCTTGCTGAATTCCTTGGCGCCGTTGATGTTCAGTTGGGTGATCACCGGGCGCTCCGCCACGGTGACGATCAGCGTGCCGCCGCGGCTTTCCACGCGCACGTCGTTGAAGAAACCGGTGCCGAACAGCGCCTTGATCGCTTCTTTGGCCTTGGCATCGGTAAAGGTGTCGCCCACCTTGACCGGCAGATAGTTGAAGACCGTGCCCGGCTCGGTACGCTGCAGGCCTTCAACGCGGATATCTTTGATCACAAAAGGATCTGCAGCCATGGCAACGGTGGCCATGGTCAGGCCCATTACGGCCACTGCGAGTCGCTTCAATTTCATAAATGTGTTTTAACCCCCAAATAGGCGGCTGAAATCGTTCAGCATGGCAAATGCCATCAAAGACGCCAGCAATATGAAACCAATCTTTTGTCCGAGCAATTGCACCCGTTCGCTGACGGGCTTACCTCTGACCAGCTCCGCGACATAATACATTAAGTGGCCCCCATCCAGAACCGGTATGGGAAGCAGATTCAACACGCCGATGCTGACGCTGATCAGCGCCAGGAATTCCAGATACGGCGTCAGGCCCTCGCGGGCGGTCTGGCCCGCGACATTTGCGATAGTCAGCGGACCCGACAGATTGTTCAAAGAAGCTCGGCCGATCAGCATGTTGCCGAGGAATTTGACGCTCATCCAGGCGGTTTCGCCGGTCTTGCTCCAGGCGGCGGCAAAGGCCCCTACTGCGTCGTAATGCCGAGTAAAGGCCAACTGGTCGCTCCAGGCGCGATCCGGCGACGGCCCTACGCCGATGCGGCCGACCACCTCGTCGTCCTGCGCGACCGCCTGCGGACGCAGCTTGATCTCCAGCGGCTTGCCGGCCCGCTCGACGCGCACCGTCAACTCCTTGCCCGGGCTGTTGCGCACCACGTGCACCCACTCTTCCCAGTTTCTGAGCATCACTCCGTTCACCGCCTGCAGCTTGTCGCCCACCTTGAGGCCAGCCTTGGCTGCGACGCCCTTCTCCTCCAGTACGCCCACCTGCGCCAGGAAACGCGCCGGGGACACCCCAGGATCGCCCTGCTGCAAGGCCTGCTCGGCCTTCTCGCCGAAACGGCGGGCATCGATATCGCGCCGCTTCCTGGCGCCGGACGCGTCCTGCACCTCGACCCGCACCACGGCGGAAGACATCGCGGCCTCGACGATACCCAGCCTAACCTCCTGCCAGCTGGCGACGGGCCTGCCCGCCACGCTGAGAATGCGATCGCCCTCCTTGAAACCCGCCGCGGCGGCCGGCGTCTGCTCGACCACAGTGCCCACCAGCGGATGCAGCTGCGGCACGCCCTGGGCGATCACAGCCCAGTACAGCAGCGCCGCCAGCAACAGATTGGCCAGCGGCCCCGCGGAGACGATGGCCATGCGCTTGAGCACATGCTGATTGTTGAAAGCCCGCGGACGATCCGCCTCGTCGACCAGGCCCTCGCGCTCGTCCAGCATTTTCACATAGCCGCCCAGCGGAATCGGGCACACCACCCACTCCGTCTCGCGCGGACGGAAGCGCAACAACGGCGAACCGAAACCGATGGAGAAACGCAGCACCTTGACGCCGCACAGCTTGGCCACCCAGTAGTGGCCCAGCTCGTGAAAAGTCACCAGCAGGCCGATGGCCACCAGAAACGCCAGCAGCGTCAGCATGCCGCCACCCTGCCCTCGGCGAAACGACGCGCCTCCTGGTCACGGGCCAGCAAGCCTTCCAGGCTGTCGCTGGCCGCGCAGGACACGCCGGCCAGCGCGGCGGACACCACGCGCGGGATGTCGACGAAACGCAGTCGTCCCTCAAGGAACGCCGCCACCGCCACTTCATTGGCGGCATTCAATACCGCCGGCGCGTCGCCGCCCATTTCCAGCGCGTCGAACGCCAGTTGCAGGCAAGGGAAGCGCTCAAGATCCGGCTTCTCGAACGTAAGATCGGACAATGCGAAGAAGTCCATGGGCTCCACCCCGGCGTCGATGCGCTCGGGCCAGGCCAGCGCGCAGGCGATCGGCGTGCGCATGTCGGGCGAGCCCAGTTGCGCCATCACCGAGCCGTCTCGGTACTGGACCATGGAGTGGATCACGCTTTGCGGATGCACGGCCACCTCGATGCGGCTGGGCGGCACATTGAACAGCCAGCGCGCCTCGATCACCTCAAGCCCCTTGTTCATCAGCGTGGCGGAATCGACGGAAATCTTGCGCCCCATGCTCCAGTTGGGATGGCGACAAGCGTCGTCCGGCGTGACATGGAGCAGATCGGCGGCCGGGCGGCTGCGGAACGGCCCGCCCGACGCGGTAAGAATGATCTTGCTCACGCCCGCGGCGTCGGGATTGGCGGCGTAATCGGCGGGCAGAGATTGAAAGATGGCGCTGTGCTCGCTATCCACCGGCAACAGCGCCGAACCGCTCGTGCGCACCGCGTCCATGAACAAACGGCCGGCCACCACCAGCGACTCCTTGTTGGCCAGCAGCATGCGCTTGCCGGCCCGCGCCGCGGCCAGCGCCGACGGCAAGCCTGCAGCGCCGACGATGGCGGCCATCACCGCGTCCACCTCCGGCAACGAAGCCACCTGGACCAGCGCATCCGCGCCATGCAGCACTTCTGCGCGCAGGCCGGCGTCCGCCAGCCGCGCGCGCAGATCCGCCGCAGCAGAAGCGTCGGCCGCCACCAGATAGTCAGGACGAAAACGGAGAGCCTGCTCGAACAGCTTGTCGAGCTGGCGATGGGCGGTCAGCGCCACCACGCGGTAGCGCTCCGGATGACGGGCGATCACATCCAGCGTATTGCAGCCTACGCTGCCGGTCGCCCCCAGTACGGCAATACCCTGAGGTTTGGTCATTGCTATGTTTCCAGAATTACATGCCGCCCAGCGCGCGCAGGGCGTTGCTGACCGCCAGCACAGCGATCAGGCTGTCGATGCGGTCGTAGACGCCGCCATGGCCCGGCAGCAGCCGGCTGCTGTCCTTGATGCCCGCGACGCGCTTGAACCAGGACTCCAGCAAATCGCCGCACACGCTGACCGCAGTCAGCGGCAGCGCCAGCAACAGCAGGCCCCACAACGGCAGCTTGATGTCCAGCCAGCCGAAATGATCAACCAAAGCGACGTAGATCGCCACGCAAACCACCGCGCCGTAAACGCCTTCCCAGCTTTTGCCCGGACTGATGGCCGGCGCCAGCTTGCGTCGGCCGAAAGCCTTGCCGGAGAAATAAGCGGCGATGTCAGCCACCCATACCAGGCCCATCACGGCCAGCAGAGCCAGCGCGTCATGCATCGTGGCATTGGGGCGCCACTCGAGAAAAGCGAACCAGGCCGGCAGCATCAACGCCCAGCCCAGCATCCAGGCCGGCAGGCCTGACGGCATTTTCCAGCGCCTGGCCAGCCAGGCCGGCACCAGCAACAGCCACAGCGCCAACACCGCGCCATGCTCGAAGCCTTGCATCCGCCAGTGGCCGAACCAGGCCGCGGCGGCGAACAGCGTGGACAGCGCAAGATAGCACGCCTGCCGGGGAAGGGACATCCCGGCCATCCGGGCGTACTCCCACAGGGCCAGAACAACGATCAACCAGGAAAACCCAGCCCAGGCTGCGGCGGGGAACAGGAATAGCGCCGCCAGCATTAGCGGCAGCAATACGAGCGCGGTGAGAATTCGCGTTATCAGCATGAAGTCAGAGCTTGTCTCGGCGCAGGTGCTCGGGCAATTGCTCGCTGGTGCGGCCAAAGCGGCGCTCCCGCTGCCAGTAGGAGTGGATCGCCCCCTGCAGCGCCGCTTGGTCGAAATCGGGCCACAACAGGTCGGTGAAGTACAACTCGGAATACGCCAGCTGCCACAGCAGGAAGTTGCTGATGCGCTGCTCGCCGCCGGTGCGGATGAACAGATCCGGTTCCGGCGCCCATGCCATGCCGAGACGCTCCGTCACCATAGCCTCGGTGATGGAGGACTGGCCCTCGGCGATCAGCTGATTCACCGCGTGAACGATATCCCAGCGGCCGCCGTAATCGGCGGCGATGGTCAGCACCAGACCGTCGTTGCCGGCGGTCTTGGCCTCTGCGCGGTCGATGCGTTCGGACAGTTCCGCGCTGAATCGCTCGCGGGAACCCAGCACCTTCAGGCGGATATTGTTGTTATGGAGCTTGGAGACTTCGTGCTCTAGCGCGCGCAGGAACAGGTCCATCAGGAAAGACACTTCTTCCTGCGGCCGACGCCAATTCTCGGTGGAGAAAGCGAACAGCGTCAGATACCCGACGCCCATTTCCTTGCAGGCCTTCACCACCTCGCGCACGGCGTCCAGGCCGCGCTTGTGGCCGGCCACGCGCGGCAGGAAGCGTTTCTTGGCCCAGCGGCCGTTGCCATCCATGATGATGGCGATATGCCGGGGCGGCTCGCACCCCTCCGGCACAGTTTTCGAAGAACCGGAAAACAAGATCCGCCCCTTATACCGCCAGCAGGTCGGCTTCTTTGGCGGCCAGCATCTTGTCGACTTCAGCGATGTACTTGTCGGTCAGCTTCTGGATCTCGTCCTGGCCGCGGCGCTCGTCGTCCTCGGTGATGGCCTTGTCCTTCAGCAGGTTCTTGAATTCGTTGTTGGAATCGCGGCGGATGTTGCGCACGGCCACGCGGGCGCCTTCGGCTTCGCCGCGCACCACCTTGATCAGGTCCTTGCGGCGCTCTTCGGTCAGCATCGGCATCGGCACGCGGATGATCTCGCCCATCGAGGCCGGATTCAGGCCCAGATCGCAATCGCGGATAGCCTTTTCGATCTTGGCCAGCATCGGCTTTTCCCACGGCTGCACGCCGATGGTGCGGGCATCGATCAGGGTGACGTTGGCTACCTGATTGACCGGCACGTCGCTGCCGTAATAGTCAACCATGACATGATCCAGAATGCCGGTATGGGCGCGTCCGGTACGAACCTTGGCCAGGTCGTTCTTGAACGCTTCCTGCGTCTTCTGCATTTTTTGTTCGGCCGATTTTTTGATTTCGTTAATCATGTCGCACTCCCGGAATACTTCAAATGACAAGGCGAAAACGGCCATTGCCGTTTTCGCCCTCAGCAATTTTCAAACTCAGCAGTGTACCAGCGTGCCTTCGTCTTCGCCAAGCACGACGCGGCGCAGCGCGCCATTCTTGAAGATGCTGAACACCTTGATATTGAGGTGCTGATCGCGGCACAAGGCGAAGGCGGTGGCGTCCATCACCTTCAGATTGCGCGAGATCGCCTCGTCGAAAGTCAGGCTCTGGTAGCGGACCGCGTCGGGATTCTTTTTCGGATCATCGGTATACACGCCGTCCACCTTGGTGGCCTTCAGCATGATGTCGACATTCATTTCCATGCCGCGCAACGCGGCAGCGGTATCGGTAGTGAAGAAGGGGTTGCCGGTGCCGGCGGCGAAGATCACCACCTTGCCCTCCTCCAGGTACTGCATCGCCTTGCCGCGCACATAAGGCTCGGCGATCTGCTGCATGGTCAGCGCGGACTGCACCCGGGCGATCAGGCCGGCCTTGGTCATCGCATCCTTCAACGCCAGCGCGTTCATCACAGTGGCCATCATGCCCATGTAATCCGCCGTCGCGCGATCCATGCCTGCCGCAGCCGGCGCCACGCCGCGGAAAATATTGCCGCCGCCGATCACGATGCCCACTTCAACGCCCAGGCCCACCACTTCTTTGATCTGGCCCACAATCTGCTCGATGGTCGAGCGGTTGATGCCATAGCTGTCATCCCCCATCAGGGCTTCGCCGGAAAGTTTCAACAGGATGCGTTTATAGGCGGGAACTTGGCTCATGATGTCCTCGGATTGGCGGTTATGGTGTGTTCAGTTTGCAAAACGGCACCCTGCAAGCAGGGTGCCGTTGGTAAAGCGGTAAGTCGAAACTTACAGCTTGGCAGCCGCAGCCACTTCAGCTGCGTAGTCTACTACTTTCTTCTCAATGCCTTCGCCCACTACGAACATGGCGAATGCCTTGACCGAGGCTTTTTGCTCGGCCAGCAGCTTCTCGACGGTCACATCCGGGTTCTTGACGAAAGGCTGACCCAGCAGGGTCACTTCAGCCAGGAACTTGTTGATGCGACCTTCAACCATCTTGGCGACGATATCGGCCGGCTTGCCGGACTCGGCAGCCTGGGCGCTGTAGATCTTGCGCTCTTGATCCAGGGTTTCGGAAGAAACCTGGTCCTTGGACACGCAGATCGGCTTGGAGGCGGCGATGTGCATGGCCACGTCCTTGCCCACTTGCTCGGCGCCGGCGTAGTCGACGATCACGCCGATCTTGGCACCGTGCAGGTAGGTGGCGATCGCGCCTTCGGTCTGGTAGCGAACGAAACGACGGATGGTCATGTTCTCGCCCAGCTTGGCGATGGCAGCCTTGCGGATGTCTTCCACGGACACGCCGTCGACTTCCACTGCGGAAAGCGCTTCGACATCGGCCGGATTGGCGATGACGGCAGCCTTGGCGGCGGCGGCGGCCAGAGCCAGGAAGGTCGGATCCTTGGCGACGAAGTCGGTTTCGCAGTTCACTTCAACCAAGGCACCGACGCCGGCTTCCACGTGGGAGCCGATGATGCCTTCGGCGGCCAGACGGCCAGCCATCTTGGAAGCCTTGTTGCCGGACTTTATGCGCAGGATTTCTTCAGCCTTGGCCGCGTCGCCTTCAGCTTCAACCAGAGCCTTCTTGCACTCCATCATGCCGAGGCCGGTGGCCACGCGCAGATCCGAAACCATTTTTGCGGTGATTTCCGCCATCTTGCTACTCCTGAATGATTTAGATTACGTGAATGTTCGGGTCCAAAAAAAGGGGCTTTCGCCCCTTTTCCGCTTACTCGGCCTGGGCCGTTTCAGCAGCTGCGACGATCTCTTGCAGAGAGTTCGCGCGACCTTCCAGTACCGCGTCGGCGATGCCGCGAGCGTACAGGCGGATGGCGCGGGAGGAGTCGTCGTTGCCCGGAACCACGTAATCGATGCCGTCCGGGGAGTTGTTGGTATCAACAACGCCGATAACCGGAATGCCCAGTTTCTTGGCTTCGACAATGGTGCCCTTCTGGTAGCCAGTATCGATAACGAAGATGGCGTCCGGCAGGCCCTTCATATCCTTGATACCGCCCAGCGAGCGTTCCAGCTTGTCAACTTCGCGTTGCAGGTCCAACAGTTCTTTCTTGTTGTAACCGGTGTCAGCGCCTTCCAGGATGGCACGCTTCTCTTCAAGACGCTTGATGGACTGCTTCACGGTCTTGTAGTTGGTCAGCATGCCGCCGAGCCAGCGGTGATCAACAAACGGCATGCCAGCGCGGGCAGCTTCTTCACGGACGATCTCACGCGCCTGACGCTTGGTACCAACAAACATTACGGTACCCTTGTTGGCGGCCAGACGACGCACATATTCCTGGGCGCTGATGAACAGCGGCAGAGTCTTTTCCAGGTTGATGATGTGGATCTTGTTGCGGCTGCCAAAGATGTACTGAGCCATCTTCGGGTTCCAGAAACGGGTTTGGTGGCCGAAGTGAACGCCGGCCTCAAGCATTTGACGCATGGTAACGTTGGTGGACATGCAAAAACTCCTAAAAGGGTTAAGCCTCCATCCGCGCAGACAACCCTGAAGGCTTCAGCCTGCGGGCACCCTTTGGCGCGGATGTGCGTAGTTTTGGATTAACAATTCCCCGCCAACACGGTGGGGAACACGAGATTGTAGCATTTCAGGACAGCCGGATTCAAGCCTTTCCCTCGTTCTCCGCGGCCCGCCGCCGCTTGCGCAGCCGGTTGCGTACCACCCACGCGACAAACCAGACCGGCAGCACGCCCAGAAAGAAAAACACCGCCGCGCCGGCAGCCACGCTGCGCTGCCCCGCGGCCAGCATCAACACCGCGTACAACCACCCCATCAGAACTATGATCAGCGCCATGGATTAAAACATTCGTTTGAAATTCAGGACAAATACATCAACAATGAAACGTCATTGTAAACCACTCGCTCCCGTCTCCATGCAAACCGCCATCACCCGCCTGTTCGACATCCAGCTCCCCCTGCTCTGCCCCGGCATGAGCTATATCGCCACCCCGGAACTGGTCGCGGCGGTCGGCAACGCCGGCGGCCTGGGCATACTCGCCACCGGCCCGCTGTCGGCCGACGCCACCCGCGCCGCCATCCGCCGCATACGCGAGCTCACCGACAAACCCTTCGGCATCGGCTGCACGCTGATGATGCCCGGCGCCGCCGAAAACGCCGAAGTCGCGCTGGAAGAGCAAGTGCCGGTGATCAACTACTCGCTGGGCAAAGGCGACTGGATCGCCGAGGCCGCGCATCGTTACGGCGGCAAGGTGCTGGCCACCGTGGTGACGGAAAAGCACGCGAAATCGGCCGAAAAATGCGGCGCGGACGCCCTCTTGGTCACTGGCCACGAGGCTGCGGCACACGGCGGCAGCGTGACCTCGCTGGTGCTGATTCCCGCCATCCGCCGCGCAAGCTCGCTGCCCATCGTCGCAGCAGGAGGCTTCGCCGACGGCGCCGGCCTGATGGCGGCGATGGCTCTGGGAGCCGACGCCGTGGCCATGGGCTCCCGGCTGGCCATGACCCGGGAAAGCCCGGTCCACGCCTCCACCAAGGACATGGTGCTGCAGCGCGGCGTCGGCGATACGCTGTACTCGAAGAATTTCGACGGCCTGTGGTGCCGGATGATGGACACTCCCGCCGCGCGCCGCGCTTGCCGCAAGCCGCTGGGACTGATCCCCGCCGCCTTCCGCGCCAGCCAGATGGCGCGCCGGATGGGCATGCCGGTGATGAAAGTGGCGATAGGCGGCATGCTCAGCCAGCCGCAAGCGCTGCGCCAGCTGGCGCTGTTCGGCGCCGCCACCGAATCCATCCGCCTGGCGATACAGGAGGGAAACCATGAAAAAGGCGTGCAATTGATCGGCCAGGCTCAAGGGTTGATCGACGACCTGCCCAGCGTCGCCGAGCTGTTCGCCAGAATCATGTCCGAGGCGTGGGCCTGCCGGGATCGCATCGCAAGCTTCTGAGCCCCCTGCGGCAAAACAGCCCGCCGATTTCTCGACGGGCTGTTCGACTTCAACATGCAGGGAAGCTTACTTCCACAGCTTCCACCACGGCATCTCTTCGACCGTCCACGACTTGTTCAGGTACTGGCTCTGCGGATAGTTGAGCGCCAGCACGCGGCGCGCGTCGTCCCGCAGCTTCGGCAACTGCAGCTTGTCGTAGGCGGACACCATGATGGCCAGCGCCTCTTCCGGATACTTGGTGTTGGAGTAGTCCTTGACCACGCCCTGGGCGCGGTTGGCAGCGGCCAAATAGGCGCCGCGTTTCATGTAGTAGCGCGCCACGTGCATCTCGTTGCCTCCCAGCGCGTCCACCAGGCGGATCATCTTCGCCTTGGCGTCCGGCGCGTAGGTGCTGTTGGGGAAACGGGTGGTCAGCTCGCGGAAAGCGGAGAAGGCCTCGCGGGCGGCGCGCGGATCGCGCTCGCTCATGTCCTGGCCAGCCCATTTGGCGAGCAGGCCGGAATCATCGTTGTAATACACCAAGCCCTTCAGATAATAGATGTAGTCGATGTTCGGATGTGTAGGATGCAGCTTGATGAAGCGATCGGCGGAGGCGATGGCCAGCTCGGGCTCGCCGTCCTTGTAATGGGTGTAGGCCAGGTCCATCTGAGCCTGCTGCGCGTAGCGTCCGTATGGAAAGCGCGCTTCCAGCGTTTCATACAGCTTGACTGCGCGAGTATAATTACCGCTGTTCAACTCATCGTGAGCTTCCGAATAGAGCTTCTCCACGGTCCAACCGCGCGTTTCGTCGTAGGTTTCCGTGGTTGCACACCCGGCAAGCCCCACCATCACCAACATAGCTGCAACAACGTATCTTTTCATGACTGATCCTTACATTGACCCGGACGATTATAGCGACATCTCGGAAAACGAGGTATCCGCCACGCAACTTCTTGAGGTGCCGCTCTCGCAGTGCGGCGAACGGCTTGACGCCGCGCTCGCCAAATTGCTGCCCGATTACTCCCGCAGCCGGCTGACTCAATGGGTCAAAGACGGGCTGGTGAAGGTGGACGGCCAGGTCGTCGCGCCCAAGACCAAGATGCTGGGCGGCGAGAAGCTGGAAGTGACGCTGCAGCTCACCAATGAAGAAATGGCCTTCCAGCCGGAGCCGATGGATCTGCCCATCGTGTTCGAGGACGACCACATCCTGGTGATCAACAAACCCGCCGGCCTGGTCGTGCATCCCGCCTCCGGCAACTGGAGCGGCACCCTGCTCAACGGCCTGCTGCACCACTGTCCGGCGCTGGCCAACGTGCCGCGCGCCGGCATTGTCCACCGCCTGGACAAGGACACCTCCGGCCTGATGGTGGTGGCCAAGACCGTGCCGGCCCAAACCGAGCTGGTTCGCCAGATGCAGGCCCGCACCGTCAAACGCGTCTACCGCGCCATCGCCGACGGTGTGGTGCCCTTCGACGGCACCATAGACGCCAACATCGGCCGCGACCCGCACAACCGGCTGAAAATGGCGGTGCTGAAATTCGGCGGCAAACCGGCCATCACCCACCTGCGGGTGCTGGAGCGCTTCTCCAGCCACTCCTATGTGGAATGCAAGCTGGAAACCGGCCGCACCCACCAGATCCGCGTCCACATGCGCGAAGCGGGCCACCCGCTGGCCGGCGACCCGGTGTACGGCAATCCGCGCCACAAGATGGACGAGGACGCCGCCGCCGCGGTAAAAGCGCTGGGCCGCCAGGCGCTGCACGCTTTCGCGCTGGCGCTGATCCATCCGGCCACCGGCGAAGAGCGCAGCTGGAAAGCGCCGTTGCCCGATGACTTCCGCGCATTGCTGGACTTGTTGCGCGGCGACGGCGCGGTGGCGGACGACGAAACCTTCGCCCACGGCGATGGTGAGGACGATGAAGACTGGGACGATGACGACGATGATGACGGCGACGTCGAGGTGATCTATGCCCGATAAAGACTGGATCGAGGCCGACTGGCCCGCCCCCGCCCGGGTCCGCACGCTGGCGACCACGCGCAACGGCGGCGTCAGCCAGCCGCCTTACGCCAGTCTGAACCTGGGCGCGCACGTCGGCGACGACCCGGCAGCCGTAGCGGCCAACCGCGCGCGGCTGCGCGACGAACTGCCCGTGGCCCCGGCATGGCTCAACCAGGTGCACGGCATCGCCGTGGCTGACGCGAGCACGGTCGGCGACGCCGCCCCTGACGCCGACGCCAGCTTCGCCCGCGCGCCGGGCGTCGCCTGCGCGGTCATGACCGCCGACTGCCTGCCGGTGCTGCTATGCGACGAGCAAGGCCGGGCGGTGGCCGCGGCCCACGCCGGCTGGCGCGGACTGTGCGACGGCGTGATCGAGGCGACCGTGGCCGCGATGGCGCTGCCTCCATCGGAATTGATGGCCTGGCTCGGCCCGGCCATCGGCCCCGACGCCTTCGAAGTGGGCGCAGAAGTGCGCCAGGCCTTTATCGAGAAAGACACCGAGGCGGACCATGCCTTCGTCGACATCGGCGACGGCAAATACCTGGCCGACATCTACGCGCTGGCGCGGCAGCGGCTGGAAAAGCTGGGAGTATCCCGCATCCATGGCGGCGATTTCTGCACCGTGATCGACCGCGACCGCTTTTTCTCCTACCGCCGCGACCGCGAAACCGGCCGCATGGCCTCGCTGATCTGGCTGGAAGACTGACCCTGCCCGTCCCGCCGCCCGGCGGGGCTTTCCTCCCTCTCCGGTTGACCCGGCCGGCCGATGCGAACAACATAGTCCGATGCCTTGATCCCACGGAACCGCCCCATGGATATCGCCATCATCACGCTGGACTGTTTCAACGAGCTGGACTCCATGATCGCCGCCGGCATCTTGGGCCGGATGAGCCCGCAAGGCTGGAATGTACGCATCTGCTCGCCCGTGCCCGTCATCCAGTCCCGCAGCGGCACGCGCGTGGAGCGCCAGGAAGACCTGTCCTATGCCCATCGCGCCGACGCGGTGCTGATAGGCAGCGGCTGGCGCACCCGCGACTGGGTGGCCGACGACGCGATCATGAGCCAGTTGAAGCTGGACCCGTCCCGCCAGCTGATCGGCTCCCAGTGCTCAGGCGCGCTGGTGCTGCACCGGCTGGGCCTGCTCGCCGACGGCGTCGCCTGTACCGATGGCATGACCCGGCCCATGCTGGAACAGCTTGGCATCCGCGTGCCGTCCGCGGCCTTCCGGGTTGCCGGCAATATCGCCACCGCCGGCGGCTGCCTGTCCTCGCAATACCTGGCGGCCTGGGTGCTGCTGCGCCTGGCCGGCGAGGCGAAAACCCGCGAGATCCTGTCCTACATCGCGCCGGTCGGAGAAGAAGACGCCTTCGTTCAGCGCGCGCTGTCCATTGTCTCCGCCGCGCCCGAACCCGTCCTCCGATGAAGATCGCATCGCTGGCGGGGCTGGCGCCTGAAGACCTTCACCCCTGCTTTCTCGACGCTTTCAGCGACTACCTGGTGCCAGCCCAGCCCAGCCTGCCGCAACTGACCGCCATGCTGCGCCGGCGAGGCTGGGCGCCCGAGCTGAGCGCCGGCGCCTGGCTGGATGGCCGCCTGGCCGGCTTCTGGCTATGCGCGACGCCGGAGATAGACGGGGAACCAGAAGGCTATTGCATCGCCGCCGGGGTCGCGCCCGCCGCGAGGCGGCGCCATGCACTGACCGATATGGCGGGGCTGGTCAGCCGGCTGCTGGCCGCCCACGGCATCCGCCGCCAGCGCCTGGAAGTGATAGACGGCAACCAGCGGGCGCGCGACGCCTACGCCTCGCTGGGCTTCGCGCCGCTGCGCAAGCTGGACTGTTACCAGCTGACGGCGCAGGTTCAGACCCGCCGCGCATGGCCAGTGACCATTCATACCACTCATGATGCAGCGCGATGGCCGGCTCCCGACACCCTCTCCTATCCCCAGGCGGTGCCCAATCGGCGCGAATCGTTGCAGCGGGCCGACCCGCCGCTGCGCTGGCTGACCGTTGACCGCGACGGACAACGCCTGGGCTCGCTGCTGATGTCGCCGGACGGCGAGGTCGCCGAGCTGCAGGTGAGCCCGGCCTTCCGCCGCCAGGGCGTCGCCAGCCAGTTGCTGCTGGCCGCGCAGGGCTTGAGCGCCTTCGGCCGCCTGGGTTTCAACAACGTCGACAGCCGCGACCTGCCTCTGGTTTCCCTGTTGCTGCGCCACCAGGCCGCCTACCGCCTGTCCCAATGGGAAATGACGCTTTCCGCTGCGCGCTAGCCGGCGATTCCGCCTGCGGGTGTTAAAATGACAATACGGATTGTTTTCAATCCATCATTTTCGCCGCTCCCCAGCGGACGACACGCGCAACCCCGCCACGCCGGCGCACCGCCGGCGCGCGCAAACATCAGGACCTGCCGCATGACTCCGCAGCAACAGACCGAATGGCAGCAACGCCTGATCGCCTTGCTGGAAAACCAGCCGCCGGATGACGACGGCGCCCATGACCTCAGCCACCTCCACCGCGTCTGGGCCGTCGCGCGCAAGCTGCTGGCCCACTATCCCGAGGCCGACCCCATCGTCGTCATGGCCGGCAGCTACCTGCACGACTTGGTCAACCTGCCCAAAAACCATCCGCAACGCCAGCTCGCCTCGCACTGGTCGGCCGAGCGCGCGCGGCAGTTGCTGGCCGACAGCGGCCTGTCCGGCGCCCAGCTGGACAACCTGGCCCACGCCATCGAGGCCCACAGCTACTCGGCCGCCATCCCGCCGCGCACGCTGGAGGCCAAGATCGTGCAGGACGCCGACCGCATGGACGCGCTGGGACCGGTTGGCCTGGCCCGCATGTTCTACGTATCCGGCCGCATGGGGCGCGCGCTGGCCCACCCCATCGACCCAATGGCCGAGCAGCGCGGCCTGGACGACCAGGCTTGGGCGATCGACCATATCGACGTCAAGCTGGCCAGACTGCCCGGCATGATGCAGACCGAGGCCGGACGCAACATGGCCGAGCGGAAGCTGGAGTGGCTGATCCACTTCCGCGACGAGTTCTGCCGGGACTGGATGGCCCGCTGAGAAAACCGCCCGGAGCGCTCCGCCATGCTGATCGAAAAGCTGCCTCGCAACACTCAAGGCCGGGACTGGGCAGTCGGCGACGTGCACGGCTGCTTCGCCCAGCTGTCCCGCTTGCTCAAGATCGTCGCTTTCGATCCCGCTCGCGACCGGCTGCTGTCGGTGGGCGACCTGGTGGATAGAGGGCCGGACAGCCCGATGGTGACGGAATGGCTGGCCCAGCCCTGGTTTCACGCGGTGCGCGGCAACCATGAGCAGATGGCGCTGGACGCGGTGCGCAACCCGCAGGAGGACCAGAAGCGCCATCTGTGCAATGGCGGCCGCTGGCTGACCGAGCTGACGTCAGCGGAGCGCAGCGCCTGCGCCGCCGCCCTATCCCGGCTGCCCTTGGCGCTGGAGGTGGACGTCGAGGCCGGCAAGATAGGCGTAATCCACGCCGACTGCCCCGGCAACGACTGGACCGCGCTGGCCGCCCGCCTGGAGGCGGAAAATCCCAGCGAGCAGGACTACGACGTGCTGCTATGGTCGCGGGAACGCGTGCAGAACGGCGGCGCTGGCGCGGTGGCCGGCATCGATCTGGTCCTGGCGGGCCATACTCCCCAGCCTGACGCCGTTCTCTACGACAACGTGATGCATCTGGACACCGGCGCCGTCTACGGCGGCAAACTCACCCTGTTCTGCCTTCAGGATTTCGTCGAGGTATCGCTGCCCTCCGGCTTCGACCATCTGGCCCGCTTCGAACTGCATGAATTAGACGCCAGCCTCCCCCGCCGCTAGAATGCGCGCTCAGCAGACCAAGGACACGACAATGGCCGAGCGCAACAAGAAAACCGCCGCCCCCAAACCGGGCCAACAACAACGCCGCGCGCAAGAACAGCGCAACGCCCAGGCCGAGGCCGCCTGCCGCCAACTGGTCGGACTGCTGGAGAGCATGGCGGAAGAAGGCCGGCTGGATGGCCAGGAAACCGCCGCCCAGTATCTGAACTCCACCCGCGCCTACTACCGCCGCATCCGCAACGGCAAGGTGATGGGGCCCGCCGACTTCGCCGCCGCCGCCGACGTCTGCGCCAGCGTCCGCCGCGCGCTGGCCGCGCTGGACCCGTCGCTGGAGTTTGCCGGCCTGCCGCAAGCCGACGCGCTGCGCGAGGCGCTGCGCCAGGGCGCGCTGGTGATCGAAGAAATGAAGCGCATCAAAGCGGGGAAAGCTGGCTGAGCGTCCGCCCTCATGCCATGATGAAGGCATCTCCAAACCACCCGCCTCCATCGCCATGTACAAGCACACGCCCCAGTTGCGCATCGCCCGCCCGGTCGGCAATCTCAACCTCAGCAAAGCGATGTATTGCGAGGGCTTGAATCTGCAGCAACTGGGCAGCTTCAAGGATCACGCGGGTTTCGACGGCGTGATGCTGGGTCTGCCAGGCGCCGGCTACCATCTGGAATTCGTCGTCAGCCATCGCCACCCGGCGCACCCCAGCCCTACAGTTGAAGACCTGCTGGTGCTCTACCTCCCCGACCACGCCGAATGGGAGGCCGCCTGCGCCTGCATGCGCGCGGCCGGCTTTGCCCAGCAGCCCTCGGCCAATCCTTACTGGAACGTCCACGGCGCCACATTCGTCGATCACGACGGCTACCGCACCGTGCTGCAAAATACCGCCAGCCCCGTCTAGGAGGCGGCCAAGCGCCGCCGACCGCCCCGCGAAAACGAGGCCCTCTCCGCGTCCTACTTCGACGTCTGGGCCTCTATCTTCTCCAATAGCCCCGCCTTGCGCATTTTCTCAATGACCTTATTGAATTCGGCGACCCACTTGTCCGCTCCCGACGCCTTGGAAAATCCAAACGCGGCGTAAGACAGCTTGCCTATCGGCACATCGGAAACGCCTATCGTGTCAGCGACGCCCTGCTGATTGACCAGATACTTCCCGACGTTGGAGTCTATGGTGGCGAGATCGATGCGGCCTGAATCCATCATCTTCATCAAGGTTATGGAATCCGCCGCCCGTTCAATTGGATGAGCGGATTCGAATATCGCTTCCATTTCCTTGTCGACGACCGAGCCGATTTCCATTCCCAGGTGATGATCTTTCAGGGCCTGATAATCGGTCCAATCCACGCGGCCGCGGAATGCGCTTTTTTTATAAAGAAAACAGTTGTACTGCCGCATGACGGGCAGGGAAAACGCCATGAACTGCTCCCGCTCAGGCGTCTTGTATAGAGGAAGAATGCCATCCACCAGGCCATCCTTGGCCGCGCTCAGGCAACGTTTCCAAGGCAGTATCTTGACCGCGACCAGAATATCGAGCTGCTTGCCGATATCCTGCAGCAACTTCACCTTGATGCCGCCGCTGGCCGCCTCGCCGAACTCGCCTATCGCATACGGCGGATATTTGTCGTAGCACAGCGTCAGCTTGCGGCTTTCCGCGTGCGAAAACCCGGCAATCAGCATAAAAACCGATAGCAGTACGCATCTGTACGCCATACACCTCCCGCCGATTCCACTCACCTGCTGCAGCCCTTTGCAAACAAGATGGACGCGCATCCATCACTAGCCCGGGCTGGAGCGAAAACAGCAGCCCGCCGCCACTTCTCGTCGGCCATGGGCAATACGGCCTGATCGCCGGCGTGGCCTGCCTGGCCATATTCTCTACCTAGCCGCCGCTGCTTTGAAAACAATGGCATTCGCGCCATCGCCCGAGGCGAGATAGATACCCACCGGATACCGCTCGGCCGCGGCCTATTCAGCATAGTCTTGCTGCAGACGCGCATTGGCCATTCCATTCGGCTCCGCCTTGCTGACCCCCAGCGGGATCGGGCCATGCCCGAACCGATGCCGCAGCGATACGCCAGGCGCAGGATCGCCGCGAGCCCTTACTCCGCCACCGCCTCGCTCTCCTGCTGCAACCGCCACATTTCGGCGTAGCGGCCGCCCAGCTCCAGCAGCTCGCGATGGCTGCCCTGCTCCACCACCCGGCCGGCGTCGAGCACCAGGATGCGGTCGGCGTCGACGATGGTGGACAGCCGGTGGGCGATGATCAGCGTGGTGCGATCGGCGGAGATGGCGGTCAGCTCGCGCTGGATCGCCTTCTCTGTGCGCGAATCCAGCGCGCTGGTGGCCTCGTCGAAGATCAGGATCGGCGGATTCTTCAGAATGGTGCGCGCGATGGCGACGCGCTGCTTCTCGCCGCCGGACAATTTCAGCCCGCGTTCGCCGACCATGGTGTCGTAGCCGTCCGGCAGACTGCTGACGAAATCGTGGATGTGGGCGGAACGCGCCGCCTCGATCACCTCATCACGCGTCGCGCCGGGCTTGCCATAGGCGATGTTGTAATAGACGGTGTCGTTGAACAGCACCGTATCCTGCGGCACGATGCCGATATGGGCGCGCAGCGAATCCTGCGTCAGCGCGCGGATGTCCTCGCCGTTGATCCTCACCGCGCCGGACGTGGCGTCGTAGAAGCGGAACATCAGCCGCGACAGCGTGGACTTGCCGGCGCCGCTGGCGCCGACCACCGCCAGCGTCTGGCCGGCGGGGATGGCGAAGTCCACATCATGCAGGATCTGCCGCTTGGATTCGTAGGCGAAGCCGACGCGCTCGAAGCGTATCGTCGCGTTGCGGGCTTCCAGCGTCTTGGCGTCCGGCGCGTCCGCCACTTCCAGATTGACGCCCAGCAGCTTGAACATCCGTTCGATGTCGGCCAGCGAATGCTTGATCTCGCGATAGACGAAACCCAGGAAGTTCAGCGGCGCGTAAAGCTGTGTGATGAAGGTGGCCACCAGCACCACGTCGCCCACCGTCATCCGGTGCGCCACCACGTCGCGCGCCGCCAGCACCATCACCAACGTCACGCCGATGGCGATGATGGCGGCCTGGCCTGCGTTCAGCAGCGACAGCGATACCTGGTTCTTGATCGCCGACGCCTCCCAGGCCTCAAGATTGCGGTCGTAACGCTTGGACTCGTATTCCTCGTTGTTGAAGTATTTGACCGTTTCGTAATTCAGCAGCGCGTCTATCGCCTTGGAATTGGCCTTGGAGTCCAGGTCGTTCATCGTGCGGCGGTAAACGGTGCGCCACTCGGTCACCAGCAGCGTGAATGCGATGTAAAGGCCGATGGTGCCCAGCGTCACCACCGCGAACTCCCACGAGTAGCGGTGCAACAGAATGGCAGACACCATGCCGATTTCCAGCAGCGTGGGCAGAATGTTGAACACGGTGAAATTCAGCAGGAAGCCTATGCCCTTGGTGCCGCGCTCGATGTCGCGGCTCATGCCGCCGGTGTGTCGCTCCAGGTGGAAGCGCAGCGACAGCTTGAACAGATGGCCGAACACATTGCGCGCCACGCTGCGCACCGCGCCCTGGATCACGCGGGCGAAGATCGCGTCGCGCAGCTCACCCAGCACGCCGGACAGCAGCCGCGCCACGCCGTAGCCGGTCAACGCCAGCACCGGGATGGCCAGCAGCGTGGCCGGCACCGACAGCTGGTCGACGATGTCCTTCAAGTACAAGGGCACCGTCACCGCCGCCACCTTGGCCAGCACCATGCAGGCCAAGGCCAGGGAAACTCGCCACTTGAACGCCCACAGATAGGGCAGCAGGGTCTGGATGGTTTGCCAATCGTTGCGGCCGGACGGCGCCGGGCCGCTATGGGTGATACGCATAAATAAGGTTTGCCTGTGACTAAGACCTATCCCAAAGTGAAATAGCACTTCACTTCATAAAGGGGCGGACATCATGTGGATTCTGTTGCTGGAAGCGCTGGGAGCCGGCGGGCTCGCCACTTTCATCGTCTGGTGGACCTGGCCGCGCGACGACAAGGACCCTTCCTGTAAAAGCGATTAGTGCAGCACCCGCGGCGCCACCAGCGTCATTTCGGGAATGGATGCTTCGAAACGCTGGCCGTCGTCGGCCATCATCTGGTAGACGCCCTTCATGCTGCCGTACGGCGTGGTGATATGCGCGGCGCTGGAATACTCGAATACCTGGCCGGGATCGAGATGCGGCTGCTCGCCCACCACGCCCATGCCGCGCACCTCCTGCACCTGCTGGTTGGCGTCGGTGATGATCCAGTGGCGGCTGATCAGTTGCGCCGGCTCGCTGCCGGTATTGGTGATGCGGACGCGGTAGGCGAACACGTAGACATCATTGGCGACGCTGGACTGGTCCGCCACGTATTGCGGCTCCGCCCGCACCTCCATCTGGTAAAGTTTGTCGGCCATTTCGGCTTCTCCTGATTGATCTTGGTTTTCATTTTATCCGGCCAAACCGCTTTTGGCGCGGTAGAATGCCGGGCATTCCTCGTTTATCGATGTCAGAGCAATCGCCATGCGCACTTTCCGTATCGCCCCCAGCATTCTGTCCGCCGATTTCGCCCGCCTGGGCCAGGAAGTCTGCGATGTCATCGCCGCCGGCGCCGACATCATCCACTTCGATGTGATGGACAACCACTACGTCCCCAATCTGACCATGGGCCCGATGTTCTGCGAGGCCATCCGCCCCCACAGCAGCGCCCCGATCGACGTCCACTTGATGGTGAAGCCCGTGGATGCGCTGGCCGCCGCCTTCGCCAAGGCCGGCGCCGACATCATCACCTTCCATCCGGAAGGCTCGGAACACATCGACCGCACCCTGGGCCTGATCAAGGACGCCGGCTGCAAGGCCGGCCTGGTGTTCAACCCGGCCACGCCGCTCTCCTACCTGGACCACGTGATGGACAAGCTGGACATGATACTGATCATGTCGGTGAACCCGGGTTTCGGCGGACAATCGTTCATTCCGCACGCGCTGGAAAAGATCCGGCAGGTCCGCCAGCGCATCGACGAATACACCGCCAAGCGCGGCGGCGAAATCTGGCTGGAAGTGGACGGCGGCGTCAAAGTGGACAATATCGCCCAGGTGGCCGCCGCCGGCGCCGACACCTTCGTGGCCGGCTCCGCCATCTACGGCCAGAAAGAATACAAGGCCGTCATCGACGCGATGCGCGCCGAGCTGGCCCGCGTCCAGGCATAAGAGCGCGGCTGGCCTCCTCCACCATCAAGGGGTAAAGCAATGCATGCATTCATCGTCACCGGTGCCTCGCGCGGCCTGGGTTACGCCATCTGCGAAACGCTGCTGAGCGACGGTTATTTCGTCGTCGGCATCGCCCGCAACGCCGGCCCGGCGCTGGAAGGGCTGGCCGCCCGCCATCCCGAGCGGCTGCTGGCGGTCAACGCCGACCTGGCCGACGCCGCGCAGGCCGCCGCCTCGGTCCACACCGCTTTGCAGCAGCTGCCGCTGCCGGAATGCGCGACGATCACGCTGATCAACAACGCCGGCGTGGTGACACCCATCGCCCAGGCTGGCCATTATCCTGCCGACGAGGTGGTGAAGGCTGTCGCCGTCAACGTCACCGCGCCGCTGCTGGCGACAGACGCTCTACTGTCCGCCACCGATCGCCTGCCGGCGCGCCGCCGCATCCTGAACATCTCGTCCGGCGCCGCCGCCAAGGCCTATCCGGGCTGGAGCGTGTACTGCGCCACCAAGGCCAGCCTGGACCACTTCAGCCGCAGCGTGGCCGTGGAGCAGGAAGGCAAGGCCAATCCGGCGCAGATCGTCGCGCTGTATCCGGGCGTGGTGGACACCGACATGCAGGGCAATATCCGCGCCAGCGACGAAGGCCAGTTCCCGCAGAAGGCCCGCTTCGACGCGCTGAAGGCCGACGGCGCGCTGAGCAGCCCGGGCGACGCCGCGCGCAAGATCGTCGACTACCTGGTGTCGCCGTCTTTCGGCCAGCATCAGGTCGTCGACATCCGCGAGCTCTAGACACTCCGCATCACCCATTCCGCCGCGGCCCGCCGGCCGCGGCAGCAAAGCAGACACATGAATCTCAAGCACATCAAAGCCGTCGCCTTCGATCTGGACGGCACACTGGTCGACTCCATTCCCGATCTGGCCGACGCCGCCAACGCGATGCGCGGGCATCTGGGCCTGCCTCCGCTCGACCCTGAGCGGATCAAGAGCCACGTCGGCGACGGCATCGCCAGCCTGGTGCACCGCGCCATCACCGACGAGCGCCACGCCGAGGCCGACGGCCCGCTGTGGGAGAGCGGCTACCGCTTCTTCGTCCAGCGCTACAGCGAGCGCCTGGCGGTCCGCACCACGGTCTATCCCGGCGTGCTCGACGGCCTCGCCCTGCTGCGCGCCCTCAAGCTGCCGCTGGTCATGATCACCAACAAATCCGAACGCCTGGCCGTGCCGCTGACCGAGCAACTGGGCCTGCGCGACCTGTTCAGCATGATCCTCGGCGGCGACACGCTGCCCGAGAGGAAGCCATCGGCGCTGCCGCTCTTGCATTGCTGCCAAGTGCTGGGGATTCAGCCGCAGGAACTGGCGATGGTGGGCGACTCCGCCAACGACGTGGCCGCCGCCCGAGCAGCCGGCAGCGCGGCCATCGCCGTCGGCTACGGCTACGCCGACGCGTCCACGCTGGGAGCGGACCTGACGGTAAACAGTGTTGCCGAGCTCTACGATTTGATGAAGAATGACTGAATCCCGTCAACCCTGAAGGAACTCAAACGCCCATGGCCTTTCTTCCCTGCCCCGCCAGCTGGCGATGGCGTCGCCCGGCCCACGCCCCGCACGACCCCGCCCAAACTGACAAGACACAGGAAGAACCGCATGCAAGCGCAAGAGTTTGACCAGCTGGCCGCCGCCGGCTACAACCGCATCCCCGTCACCCAGGAACTGCTGGCCGATCTGGACAGCCCGCTGTCCATCTACCTGAAGCTCGCCAACCAGCCGTACAGCTACCTGCTGGAATCGGTGGTGGGCGGCGAGCGCCACGGCCGCTATTCCATCATCGGCCTGCCGGCCGACACTCGCTTGCGCGTCAATGGCCAGCGGGTACAGGTGGAATGCGGCGACAAGGTGATAGAGCGCCACGACGGCGACCCGCTGGCCTTCATCGAAGCCTTCCAGCACCGCTTCCGCATCCCGGAGCTGCCCGGCCTGCCGCGCTATTCCGGCGGCCTTGTCGGCTACTTCGGCTACGACACCATACGCTATGTCGAACGCCGCCTGGCCGACGTCCAGAAACCGGACCCGGTGGGCACCCCGGACATCCTGCTGATGCTGTCGGAAGAGATCGCCGTGGTGGACAATCTGTCCGGCAAGCTCTACCTGGTGGTTTACGCCGATCCCGAAGTGCCGAACGCGCTGCAGAAGGCCAAGGCGCGGCTGGCACAGCTGCGCGCCAAGCTGCGCGAGCCGCTGACCATCCCGCTGTCGCTGCCGCAGCCGCACGAGGGCGAAGCGGTGTCGGAATACGGCGAGGATGCGTTCAAGGAAGCCGTGGCGTCCTGTCAGCGCTACATCCACGACGGCGACATCATGCAGGTGGTGCTGGCCCAGCGCATGCAGCAGCCCTACCACGGCTCGCCGATCGCGCTGTACCGCGCGCTGCGCAACCTCAACCCGTCGCCGTACATGTTCTTCTACCATTTCGACGACTTCCACGTGGTGGGCGCGTCGCCGGAAATTCTGGTGCGACGCGAAGGCGAAACCGTGACCGTGCGCCCGATCGCCGGCACCCGCCCGCGCGGCCACAGCCGCGAGCATGACGAAGCGCTGGCCGCGGAACTGCTGGCCGATCCCAAGGAAATCGCCGAACACGTGATGCTGATGGACCTGGGCCGCAACGACGTCGGCCGCGTCGCCGACATCGGCACGGTGAAGATCACCGACAATATGGCGATCGAGCGCTATTCCCACGTGATGCACATCGTGTCCAATGTGGAAGGCCAGGTGGACCGCAAGATCAGCAATATCGACGTGATTAAGGCCACCTTCCCGGCCGGCACGCTGTCCGGCGCGCCCAAGGTGCGGGCGATGCAGATCATCGACGAGTTCGAGCCGACCAAGCGCGGCGTCTACGGCGGCGCGGTGGGCTACCTGGGCTTCAACGGCGACATGGACCTCGCCATCGCCATCCGCACCGCGGTGCTGAAGAACGGCATGCTCTACGTGCAGTCCGGCGCCGGCATCGTCGCCGACTCGGTGCCGCAGTCGGAATGGCAGGAAACGCAGAACAAGGCGCGCGCGGTGCTGCGCGCCGCGCAGATGGTGCGCGACGGGCTGGACGCCTGACGTTTCCAATCCAAAACGCCGGCTCATGCCGGCGTTTTTTATGCATCCAGATCCCTGCCCACTCGCCAGGACAGAGGCAGCGTCAGCAGCAGGAAGGCCGCCAGCGCCAGCATCGCCGCCGGCACGCCGGCGAGATCGCCCAAACGGCCGAACAGCACCGGCGACAATGCGCCGCCGCCTATCGTGCCGGTGTAGAACAAGGCGAACGCATGCTCCCGCCCGCTGGCATCGGCCAGCTCCGGCACCGTGCCGTACAACACCGACGAAGTGCCGTTCAGCGCCAGTCCCAGCAAAGGCAGCATCGCCATGGTTCCAAACAGCGGCAACGCCAGGCTCATCGCGATCAGCAATGCGGTCATCCCCTCGGTCAGCCATACCGTCTTGACCATGCCGACGCGCGCGCCCAGATAGCCGCAGAACAGCTTGCCGAACGCCCCGCCGACGAACAACAGCGACAGCGCCAAACCGATGCCCGCCGTACCCGCTCCCTTGCTCTTCAAGAGAAAGGGCAGAAAAGTCAAAAATCCCATCCGCGCCGCGCTGTCTATCGCGCCGGTGGCCAGCAAGGCGCGCAAGCCGCCCCTCGAGCCCTTGCCCGCAGCGCGCGCCGCCGACTTTGCCGCGGCGCTTGGCAAACGGTCCGGAACCAGCCGCCACAGCAGCCCGGCCGCCGCCAAGCCCAGCAAACCCATCAGGCTGACGCTGAGCCGCCAGCTCGCCACTGTCAGCAGCAAGCCTGTCAACGCCGGAATCAGCGTCTTGCCGATGTCCCCGGCGAAATTGTATTGCGCCAACGCCTGCCGCGAGCCGCCGCCCGCCTCATGGCTGTCCGCCACCAGCGAAGACGCCAGCGGATGCTGGACGCTGGCGCCCAGGCCGCCCAGCGCCAAGGCCAGCAGCAGGACCGCCAGGCCGCCCGCCTGGCCGGCCAACAGATAGGCCATGCCCGCCAGCGCGGTGCCGCCAACCAGCATGCGCTTGCGCCCCCAGCGCCTGGCCAACCGGCTGGCCATCAGCTGGAAACCGGCCATCGCGCCGGAATACGCGCCGCGCAGCAAGCCCACCATCGCGTACCCGATGCCGAATTGCGCCTGCCAGATGGGCAATAGCACGTAGACCAGGTCGGTCAGGCCGTCGTGGACCGCGTGGGCGCCGCTTGCGGCCAGCAGCGCGCGACGGCGCGAATGCATGTCTTCGCTTGCCGCCGCGGCGCCCAGAACGGCGGATTTGGGATCATTCATTCGAGATGACGCTTCGATTTCGATGCAGACCATTCTAGCGCCTCGAAACACAAACGTCATACTCAGAAAGAGCGCCGCCTGCAGATTACCGACGCCGCCATCCACCCGCAGCTCGCCGCCAAGCATGTAGCTGGGCTCGTCGTAAGCCAGGAACGCCACCGCCTTGGCCAGCTCCTCCGGCCGCTCCAGGCCAGCGACGCCAGCTTGCGTATCCGCTCCTGCAGCGCCGGCCCCGGCGACAAGCCATTGACGCAACCGACACAGCCTCTTTATGGCCATTAGTATGCAATGTATAGTAGGTATTGAATTGATACCCATGATCCATCATGACTTTGAAAAATCAGCAGGAAACCGCCTCAGCCAGCACCTGTCCGATGCTGCAATTCATCGATCTGATCGCCGGCAAATGGGCGATTCCCATCCTCTATCGCCTGATCGTGATGGACCGTCCTGTACGCTTCGGCGAACTGCAGCGCGCGGTCGGCACCATCACGCAGAAGGAACTCACCCGCCAGCTGCGGGCCTTCGAGCAGCGCGGCCTGGTGCAACGCACCGTATACGCCGAGGTGCCGCCCCGCGTCGAATACCGGATCACCCCGCTGGGCGGCACGCTGCAGCAACCTCTGCAGCAACTGGCGGGCTGGATGGAGCGCTATGGCGACCAGCTGAACCGCAGCGCCTCATGAACAGGCGCGACACGGCAGGCAAAGCCGAATTCCGGGGGTGACGGCGACCGCCGACTATGGGGTATAGTGTTGGCAACCCGTAATCATGCATGCCGTCTGTCCAGCGCGGAAAAACCGGGTACGAAACCGGGCAAGATATCCGGCACTGCAACAAAAATTTAAAATTAAACAATGAATTCAAAAGGTTAATCATTCAATGCTATTGATGATCGACAATTACGATTCCTTCACCTACAACCTGGTGCAATACTTCGGCGAGCTGGGCCAGGACGTGAAGGTGTTCCGCAACGATGAAATCACCCTGCAGCAGATCGAAGAGCTGGAGCCAAAATACCTGGTGGTCTCTCCCGGCCCCTGCACGCCCAACGAAGCCGGCGTGTCGGTGCCGGCCATCCTGCACTTCGCCGGCAAGCTGCCCATCATGGGCGTGTGCCTGGGCCACCAGGGCATAGGCCAGGCTTTCGGCGGCAAGGTCGTCCACGCCAAGCAACTGATGCACGGCAAGGTGTCGCCGGTCAGCCATCTGGACAAGGGCATGTTTCACGGCCTTCCCAATCCGGTCACCTGCACCCGCTACCACTCGCTGGTGATAGAACGCGAAACGCTGCCGGACTGCCTGGAAGTCACCGCCTGGACCGACGACGGCGAAATCATGGGCGTGCGCCACAAGACGCTGCCCATCGAGGGCGTGCAGTTCCACCCGGAATCCATTCTCACCGAGCATGGCCACCGCATGCTGGACAACTTCCTGAAGGAGTTCGCCTGATGCGATTGACGCCGCTGCTGCTCGGCGTCCTGCTGGCCTCCCCCGCCTGGTCCGGCGCGCTGGACGATTGCGAGCAAAGCAAGGCCGACAGCCCCGCCGTCGCCGCCTGCCTGCAGCAGCGGCACGGCGAAACGAGCCGCCGGCTGGCCGCCCAGGAAGACAAGGCGCTGGACGCGATGCGCAAGCTGGACGCCGCCACCGACGGCCGCTTCCACGCCGCGCGCGAACTGCGCCGCGCCCGCCAGTCCTACCGCGACTACCGCCGCCAGCACTGCGACTGGGTGGAAGCCAGCTACGCCAGCGGCAACGGCGCGGCCCGCGCCCGGCTGGCCTGCGAAATCGATCTCGACACGCAAAGGCTGGCCGACCTCGCCCGCCACAGCTGATAGGAAATCCACATGATCACTCCTCAAGCGGCGCTGAACCGCCTGATCGACGGCAACGAACTGTTCTATGAAGAAATGCTGGCGCTGATGCGCCAGATCATGCGCGGCGAACTGACGCCGGCGCAAACCTCCGCCATCCTGATCGGCCTCAGGGTCAAGGTGGAATCCGTGTCGGAAATCGCCGCGGCCGCCACCGTGATGCGCGAATTCTCCACCCACGTGCCAGTGTCCAACCGCAATCATCTGGTGGACACCTGCGGCACCGGCGGCGACAAATCCCACACTTTCAACATCTCCACCACCGCGGCCTTCGTCGCCTCGGCCGCCGGCGCGCGCGTAGCCAAGCATGGCGGCCGTTCGGTATCGTCCAGCTCCGGCAGCGCCGACGTGCTGGAGCTGCTAGGCGTCAACCTGCAACTGACGGCTGAGCAAGTGGGACAGTGCCTGGACGAGATCGGCCTGGGCTTCATGTTCGCGCCCAACCACAACAGCGCGATGAAGCACGTGGCGCCGATCCGCAAGGAGCTTGGCGCGCGCACCATCTTCAACATCCTGGGGCCGCTGACCAATCCGGCCGGCGCCGACAACCAGTTGATGGGCGTGTTCCACCCCGATCTGGTGGGCATCCAGTCCCGCGTGCTCAAGCAACTGGGCAGCAAGCACGTGATGGTCGTCCACGGCAGCGACGGCCTGGACGAATTGACACTGTCCGGCCCCAGCATGGTGGCGGAACTCAAGAATGGCGAGATACTGGAATACCAGCTGGAGCCAGGCGAATTCGGCCTCGCCGCCTGCGAGCTGAAAGACCTGCGCGCCAATACCGCCGAACAATCCCGCGACCGCCTGCTATCGGTATTGGACGGCCAGCCGGGACCCGCCCGCGACATCGTGCTGTTCAACGCCGGCGCGGCGATTTACACCGCTGATATCGCCCCAAGCCTGGCCGACGGTGTTACCATGGCGCGCGAAGCCTTGGACAGCGGCAAAGCCAAGCAGAAATTACAGCAGTTGGCCGCCTTGAGCCGGCAGCTCGGCGGCTGACTCCCCAGCGGGGCGGCGCACCTCCGCCCTCCAACCTCATATCGCGTCAAAGCCATCATGAACAAAATATCCAAAGATATCTTCAAAGCGTATGACATCCGCGGCATCGTCGGCAAAACCCTGACCGCCGCCGTCGCGCGGCAAATCGGCCAGGCCGTGGCCTCGGAAGCCATGGCCCGCAAGGTCAAGGCCATCGTGATCGGCCGCGACGGCCGCCTGTCCGGCCCCGAGCTGAGCGAGGCCCTGGCCGACGGCATCCGCGCCGCCGGCGTGGACGTGATCGACGTCGGCCGCGTCGCCACGCCCATGCTGTACTTCGCCGCCCATCAGCTGGGCACCCTGTCCGGCGTGATGGTGACCGGCAGCCACAACCCTCCCGACTACAACGGCTTCAAGATGATGCTGGCCGGCGACACCCTGGCCGGCGAGGACATCCAGAAACTCTATCAGCGCATCGTCGACGGCGACCTCGCCGAAGGCGAAGGCGGCTATGGCACCGAAGACATCGCGGAAGCCTATCTGGAACGCATCACCTCCGACATCAAGCTGGAACGCCCGCTGAACATCGTGGTGGACAGCGGCAACGGCGTCGCCGGCGCTTTCGGCCCGCTGCTTTACCGCCGCCTGGGCTGCAAGGTGCGCGAGCTGTTCTGCGACGTGGACGGCAATTTCCCGAACCACCACCCTGATCCGGCCAAGCCGGAAAACCTGAAGGACCTGATCGATGCGCTGCAGAAGACCGACGCCGAGATCGGCCTGGCCTTCGACGGCGACGGCGATCGCCTGGGCGTGGTCACCAAGGACGGCAACATCATCTGGCCGGACCGCCAGCTGATGCTGTACGCGGCCGACGTGCTGGACCGCAACCCCAAGGCCAAGGTGATTTTCGACGTCAAGTCCACCCGCCTGCTCAAACCCTGGATCAAGAAGAACGGTGGCGTGCCGGTGATGGCCCGCACCGGCCACAGCTTCATCAAGGCCAAGATCAAGGAAACCGGCGCGCTCCTGGCCGGCGAAATGAGCGGCCACGTGTTCTTCAAGGAGCGCTGGTACGGCTTCGACGACGGCATCTACACCGGCGCCCGCCTGTTGGAAGTGCTGTCCCGCGTCGAAGACCCGAGCGAACTCTTGAACTCGCTGCCCAACGCCGTCTCCACGCCCGAGTTGAACCTGAAGATGGCCAAGGAAGGCGAGAACCACGCGCTGATCTCCAAGCTGCAAGAGTCCGCCAAGTTCGACGGCGCCGAAGAGGTGAACACGCTGGACGGCCTGCGCGTCGAATACAAGGATGGCTTCGGCCTGGCCCGCGCATCCAACACCACGCCGGTGATCGTGCTGCGCTTCGAAGCCGACACCGAGGAGGCGCTGGAGCGCATCAAGGGCGACTTCCGCCGCGTGCTGGCCACCGCCACCGACGCCAAGCTGCCGTTCTAAGCCTGCCGCGACCGCTCCTGGCGGTCGTCTGGAAATAGCTGTCAGGGGACATGGTGCATCCATGTCCCTGTTGCATTGAAAGGAAATCCATGTACCAACTGGCCGCCAGCCACTTCACCACCGCGCGCGACCTGCTTCGCTTCGCCGTATCGCGCTTCAACGAGGCCGAGCTCACCTACGGCCACGGCACCCACAGCGCGCACGACGAAGCGGCCTACCTGATCCTGTCGTCGCTGCAACTGCCGATCGATACGCTGGAGCCCTATCTGGACGCCCGGCTGCTGCCCGAGGAAGTGGAGCGCGTGGTGGAGCTGATCCGCCGCCGCGCCGAGGACAAGGTGCCGGTCGCCTACCTGACCAACGAAGCCTGGCAGGGCGAGTTCAACTTCTATGTCGACGAGCGCGTACTGGTGCCGCGCTCCTTCATCTACGAACTGCTGGGCGAGCCGCTGGCGCCGTGGATCGAACACCCGGAACTGGTCCACCGCGCGCTGGACCTGTGCACCGGCTCCGGCTGCCTGGCCATCCAGCTGGCCAGCCACTACCCGGACGCCGAGGTCGATGCCGTCGACATCTCGCTGGACGCGCTGGAAGTGGCGGCGGTCAACGTCGAGCACTATGGCCTGCAGGACCGCGTCAACCTGATCCACACCGACATGTTCGAGGGGATCGAGGAAAAGTACGATCTGATCATCTCCAATCCGCCCTACGTCGACGCCGAATCGGTGGAGGAGCTGCCGGAAGAATATCTGCACGAGCCGGAAATCGCGCTTGGCTCCGGCGAGGACGGCCTGGACGCCACCCGCGAAATCCTGCGCCGCGCGCCGGAGTTCCTGAACGAGCGCGGCGTGCTGCTGGTGGAGATCGGCCACAATCGCGACATGCTGGAAGAATGCTTCCCTACCCTGCCCTTCATGTGGATGGAAACCCAAAGCGGCGATGGATTCGTCTTCCTGCTCACGCGTGAAGACATCGTCAACGCCGGAATCTAATCCATTCGCAAAGCCGCCAAAACCAAGGGTTTGGCGGCTTTTATCATTTCCTCTCCGGCCATACGCACACTACCAACCGCTCTTTCCTCCCGCTTTTGGCCGATATTGCTCAAACTGCTTATCCAGATGGCTGACAAAGGCCCGCACTTTCGCCGACAGGTTGTTCTTCATCGGATAGACCGCGTGAATGTCGGCTGCCGGAAACCGCCAGTCGCCAAGCACCTCGCGCAATCGCCCCGAGCGCAGGTAAGGCGCGACATTCCATTCGGAACGCAGCAATATCCCCAACCCTCGCAACGCCCAGCTGACCGCAGCCTCTCCATCATTGGTCGATACCGTCCCGCGAACCTTCACATTGGTTTGCGTTGTCCCTGAATGAAGGTGCCAGGCGCCATAGGTCTCGTCGCTTTCCCGGATCACGATGCAGCGATGGCGCTGCAGATCCATCGGAGAAGCCGGGGTGCCGAAACGCTCCAGATAAGCGGGAGATGCGCATAGCAGACGGCGATTGCTGGCAATTTTCCTGGACGTGGCGCGAGCGTCGGGCAGATCGCCGAAGCGGATGCAGACATCGAACCCTTCTTCGATCAGATTGGCCGGACGGTCGGACAGGGATAACTGGACTTCGACATCGGGATAAAGCTCGGCGAAATCCGCGATGGCCGGGGCGATGAATTGCCGGCCGAAACCGAAAGTCGCATTGACGCGCAGCAGCCCCTTCGGGACGGATTGGGCGCTGGCAAGCCTTTGCTCCAACTCCTCCAGATCCCCCAGAATCTTTTTCCCCTCCGCCAGATACAACTCGCCTTCATACGTGACGGCCATCCGTCTCGTCGTGCGGTTCAGCAGCCGGATGCCAAGCCTCGCCTCAAGATTGGCCAAGCGCCGGCTGACAGCGGCGGTGGACACGCCAAGCTCTTGCGCCGCCCCGGACAAGGTGCCCGCCTTCACTACTTCCAAGAAAAAAGCGACGTCGGATACGGAGTTCATATTTGCGTACAAGTTAAAAACAGTTTGATATTTCAATTATTGTACATAAATTTGCAATCAACTAACTTGCCTTCCAAGGAAGCCTCCTCGCTTTCAGGCCCACCGGGAGACAAGCATGGCCGCATTGCAAGAAGCACCCCAAACGCTCTACCGGAAATTGGTCGAGACCCATACGGTAGCGCGTCTGGATAGTCAGAACGTGCTGCTCTACGCCGATCTGCACATCATGAACGAATACACCAGCCCGCAAGCGTTCGCTGGTTTGGCCGAGGCCGGCCGCGGCGTCTTGCGGCCCAGCCAGAACGTGGCGGTGGTCGACCACATCATTCCCACCCACCCGGTGGCGATTCGCGTCATTGAAGAGCCGGACTCTGCGTTGCAGGCCTCGAATCTGAAAAAAAATTGCGAGCGCCACGACATCCCGCTATTCGATGCCAACAACCACTTTCAAGGCATTGAACATGTGATCGCGCCGGAGCTGGGCATGATTCGCCCGGGCATGGTCGTCCTCTGCGGCGATAGCCACACCACCACCTATGGCGCTCTCGGAACCTTGGGCTTCGGGATCGGCACCTCCGAGGTCGAACACGTGCTGGCGACCCAGACCCTGGCGTATCGCCTCGCGCAAACCATGCGCATCGATGTTGCCGGGCGCTTGCCGCCCGGCACCACCGCGAAAGACCTGATCCTGCTGATCATCAACCGGATAGGCGCGCACGGCGCTCGCGGCTATGTGGTCGAGTTCTGCGGCGAGGCCATTGAATCGCTGACGGTCGAAGCGCGGATGACGCTGTGCAATATGGCTGTCGAGGCCGGCGCGCGCGGCGCGCTGATCGCGCCGGATGCGCTGACGCTTGAATACGTCGCGAGCCATTGCCCGGATCTGGCCGGCGCGATGCTGGAGGCCGCAAAGGCGGACTGGAGCGCCCTGCGCAGCGATGTCGGCGCTCGCTTCGACCTTGAGCTTGAATTCCAGGCCAGCGAGGTTGAACCCTATGTGACATGGGGCACCAGCCCCGATCAATCCATTCCGATCACCGGCCGCGTCCCCATTATTGCGTCCGCGCCGGAGGGCGCTGGCCGGCTCACCATGCAGCGGGCGCTGCGCTATGTTGGCCTGGCCGAAGGCGACCGGCTGGAAGGCTTGCCCATCCAGCGCGTCTTCATCGGCTCCTGCACCAACGCCCGCATCGAAGATTTGCGCGCCGTCGCGGAGATAGTGCGTGGACGAAGCGTGGCCCCTTCGGTGCGCGCCATGATCGTGCCGGGCTCCGGCGAAGTGCGCCGCCAGGCCGAACAGGAAGGGCTGGCGCGGCTGTTCATCGAAGCCGGCTTCGAATGGCGCCAGCCCGGCTGCTCCATGTGTCTGGCGATGAACGACGACATCCTCAGTCCGGGCGAGCGCTGCGCGTCCACCACCAATCGCAATTTCGAAGGCCGCCAAGGCCGGGACGCGATCACCCACCTGATGAGCCCTGCGATGGCCGCGGCGGCAGCCGTCACCGGACACATCACCGACGTCCGCAAATTGGGAGCGCAAGCATGACCATTCAAAGCCGCATCGAAGGCATGGCCGCGCCGTTGCCGATTGCCAATCTGGATACCGATCAAATCATGCCCAAGCAATTCTTGCGACGCATCGACAAGGCGGGCCTGGCCGACGGCCTGTTATACGACATGCGCTTCGGCCCGGATGGGAAACCCCGGCCCGAGTTCGTTCTCAACCGGCCGGAATACGCGGCGGCCAGGATCCTGGTCGCCGGCCCCAATTTCGGCTGCGGATCCAGTCGCGAACACGCGGTCTGGGGCTTGCGGCAGTACGGCATCCAGGCTGTGATCGCGCCGAGCTTCGGCGAAATTTTCTATTCGAACGCGATGAACAACGGCCTGATGCTGGCCGCGCTTGATGAGGCCGATGTCGAAGCCATTCTGGCCGATGTCTCCAGGCCGGAAAACAGCCAGCTGGCGATCGATGTCGCATCGATGAGCGTGCGAAGCAAGAGCCTGACGGCATCCTTCTCGCTGTCCGAGCGCCATCGCCGGATGTTCCTCGAAGGCCTGGACATGATAGGCGCGACTTTGGCCATGCAAGACCAGATCCATGCCTTCGCCGCCGGACATTGGCGACAGCGGCCCTGGCTGAAAGACATCGCCTCGATGACAAAAACCGTTTGGCATAAGCGGGGCGCCCGTCAGGGCGCCAATAAGATCAGAAAAACATATACATAGGCACCGATCCAAATTTTGTGTAATCGGAGTTATGCGCCACTTGTGCTTGCCTTACGTAGCAGTTCCCCATCGATCGTGCGGATTACAGACACGACTAAGTAGTGAAGTGCTTCGGCTTCCAGCAAAGACAACGCCGCCTCCTTGCAACCAGATTCAAAATGAAAGACCTCAATTTGAACCGGACTGCTCGTACCATTCCAAGTAAATGACCTGTGCGCAAAGCCGTTTCTCACCTTGCGGAACAGGTCGTTGTTGAAAGCATCTCGCGCGCTAGCTAAAAGCGGAAAATTTGCGTGATGGGACTTCATCTTCTTCGCGAGTGGTGATGGACTCTGCCTCAGCAGGCGACCAAGCGGGCCATCCACAAGTAGGAAAGTAGGAAGCCAGCGCGCCAGGTGCCAGCCTCGATATGCCAACGGTTGAAGTACCTTTTCGGCTTGACGCCAATGAAAGCCAGCTGAGAAGGCCAATTGCGCAAGAGCCGTTTCGATGGACTCACTGATCACAGGGGTGGCGGAGAGATAGTCGGCCAAGTCGGACTGAAAAGTCAGATCAGAGATGAGCTGGCGGCACTCTATCTCAAGGGCCGCTCGAGGCGAGTCGACCAGCCAAGCGGCTGCCTGCCCACGCGAAGCAAGTAGCTCAAATAGCTGTTTGTCAAAATCGCTCTCAGATTGCACCACGGCTTCACTTACGCGAATTGGGACCTGCGGCTGCCAGAGGTTGAATACACCGGACTACATGACCTTTCAAACAGGCCCAAACCTTGCGCCCCTCGGATGAGACGTTGAACTATAGCCCTAACTTCTGTCATCCATACCTTCATCGATTTTTCTTGAAGGTTCTGCCTTCAGCCTCATACACGTCGACAGCGGAACAGCCGCACCCCGCACTCACGACCAGTCCGGCTTCAACACCATCAGGAAATACACCGCCAGCATCGCGCAGAAGGCCGGATAGCCCAGACACTCCCAGATCCGGGCGAAACGCCAGTAGCGCGCCGGCAAGGCCTGGCTGGCCTCCGCCGCGTCGCGGGCCATGCCCGCCATCCGGATTTGCAGCCATACCACCGGCAGCCAGCACGCGCCGGCGAACAGAAACAAGCCGATCGCCCACGCCAGCCAGGACATGGTTAACGGCCAGCCGGCCTGATGCGCCAGCCACAGCCCTGACAAGGGCTGGAAAACCACCGCCGGCGTGGTGAACCACCAATCGGCCCGCACCACCAGCCTCGCCACTTCGGCCTGCGCCGCCACTTTGCCGCCGCGATTGGCGAAGAACATGTAGAAAGCCGAACCGAAACCGGCGCCCACCATCAGCGTGGCGGACAGGATATGCAAGGTTTTGACGATCAGATAAGCATTCATTGCGTTTCTTCCCGGTTTGCGCCCAGCCACAGCAGCATCGCCAGAATGGGCAGATTTTTCACCAGCGGCGCGAAAGGGTGCAGCCAATTTTCCGGCAAGGCCACCGCCACCACCGCGCTGTAAAACAGCACGACCAAGGCCTGCAGCCTCCATGCCCAGGCGCGGGGCCGCCAGGCTATCCATGCCGCGAACGACACGTCCAGCGCGCAGGGCGCAAGAAACAACGGCCCCAGCGCAGCCTGCGGCAGCCCCAGCCGCGCCAGCATGGCGATCGATTCATCCCAGGCCATCAGCGGCGGCTGCACGCCGCTCCACAGCCACAAAGCGGCCAACGACAGCTCCACCATCCGTCGCGAGGCTTTCATACCACCTCCCCGAATTGTCTGAACGACAGCGGCGAACGGCCGAGCAGCGCGGCGAAAGCGGCCGGGTCGGCGGTCGAGCCTTGGCGCAGCATGCGCAGGCTATCGCGGTCCAGCAGACTGCCCGGGACGCGGCCGCAGCAAGAGGCCAGGCCATCCGCCAGCCAGCCGGGCAAGGCCTGGACCCGCTCTATCGACCCCAGGCCCTGCAAGCTGCGCAGCCGCCGCAGATAATCGGCCAGCGTCGCCTCCTCCCCGCCGACGAAATCCACCGCGCCGCGAATCCTGCCTTCGATCAGCCGATGCAAGCCTTCGGCCACGTCAGCCGCCGCCACCGGCTGGATCAGTTGCCGGCCGCCATCGGGCAAAAACCATAACGGCAGCCGCGCCAAGCGCATCAGCAGGCGGCTGCTGGCGCCATCCGCGCCATACACCAGCGAAGGCCGCGCGACAGCGGCATCCAGCCCGCCATCCAGCAGCGCCGCATCTCCCCTGCCCTTGCTGGCCAGAAACAGCGTGGCGGCATCCGGCGCGGCGCTCAAGGCCGACAATTGCACCCAGCGCCGGACGCCGTATTTTTTCGCCAATCCGGCCAGACGCAACGGACCGTGATGGTGAACAGCCTCCAATCCGCCGGACCGCCCTTGACGAAATGCCCCGGCCAGATTGGCGACCGCCTCTGTCCCGTCAAGCCAGGCAGCCCAAACCCGATCCGGGCGCGCCAGGTCCAATTCGGCATGGGATGGCGTCAGCAACTGATGACCAGCCCCGGTCAGTCTTGCCGCCAGTTTCCGGCCTATGAATCCTCTGGCGCCCAACAGCAGTATTCTCATTGCGGAACTCCGGCGATCGGCGCAGGCTTTCCCTCTTCAGGCCGGCTGAGCGCCACCTGGCGCCACACCAGCCGCGCCAGCACCAATAGCTGCGCCACCACGCCTATCAGCGCCATTTCAAGATTTCGCGAATATCCAGCCACAGAGACGCCGACGCCTGCTCAGGCGCCAGCAGCAACACCGTCAACAATGGCGCGGCCAACACCAGCAACAGAAAAGTCCGGCGCCAGAACGACGCGCCCTCGCCGCTCTCGCACAGGGCCAGCGTGACCTGCCATAAAGGATCGGCCAGCAAAAACCGGCACCGCAAGCTGCACAGCGCCGGCGCCAGAATCGTGACGATGACGAATCCGCTCATGGAAATCTCCCACTATTTCTGAAATTTCTGTCAAAACAGAAATTAATGGTCAAAAAATTCCCCGCTTTTACCCCTATCAAGCATCGGCAAAAACCTTTATTGCTTGCCGCCTCGCCAGCCTGCCGCCGCCCGGCAGCTCATTCGTCTACCTCCGGCTTGCCCCGGCCCAGCAGCTTCTGGATGCCGGCCCCCATCTTGAGCACCTTGCTCAACGTGGAAGTGGACAGCCTCAACATCTCGCGCGTCCAGGCGGTCAAGGTATCCATGAACTGCCAGGTACTCTTGATTCTCTGTTGAGCCAGCGGGCTTTCCAGGGAAAAGTCCGGGCTATCCATGCATTCGCGCAGCACCTGCAGGGTCGGCTCTATCTCGCGCCGCTGGCGTTCTGCGACGATGATGCGGAACAACTCCCACACGTCGCCGGATGTTTCGAAGTGGTCGCGCCTATCGCCCAGCACATGGGCGTTGCGGATCAGCTTCCAGCCTTGCAGTTCCTTCAGGCTGTTGCTGACATTGGAGCGGGCGACGTTCAGCGTCTCCGCCAGTTCCTCCGCGCACATCGCGCGGCCGCTGATGAACAGCAGCGCGTGAATCTGGGCGACAGTGCGATTGACGCCCCAGCGGGTGCCCATCTCGCCCCAGTGGAGCACGAATCTTTGGCTTACAGGTGTCAGTTCCATGATTGGCAAGATATTTATTTCTGAAATTTCTGTCAATAGAGAAATTTATTGGAAATAAAAAGGCATGGCTACCGCCATGCCCTGTCCGCTAGCTGGCCAGCGCCGCCGGTTTCGACGGCGCGGCAAGCGGCTCTCTCAACAAGCGCAGTTTCAGGTTGGCCAGGTAATCCGCCCTGCATTGCCGCAAGATGTAATCGCGGTAGTTTTTCTGCTTCAGATCCTCCCAGGCTTGCTGGCGTCCTTGCCGCGAACGCTCCTCCGCTTCAAGCGCCATGTTCTCGTCCACCGGCAAGTTGGCGTCCGTCAACAATGTGTAGCCGTAGCGCTCCATATAGGGACGGCAGGCGGTTTCGATGATCTCGATTTCGCGCATCGACAGCTGCTGCTTGAATTTGTCGGCGTGGGCGATGATGGGCGGGAAGTGATTGGACGACCACAGCGCCGAGCGCTGCGCGATCTGCGCCGCTTCGGCCGAGCCGCGGATGTCCAGCATCTGCGGCATGAAGGCGATGCCGAAGAAATCGCACACCTGGCGCAGCGCCATCTGCTGGTCGGTCAGGAAATCCTCGTAGCGTATGGTCAATACCTTGTCCGGATGTTCGGCCAGCAGCCTGTCGGCCGCCTGGTAGGCCGCGAGCCAGGTCCGCACATTGAGGATGGTGTCGAAGTCATGGATGATGGCGCGGTTGATCGACGCCACCTGGGCGCGCGGATCGCGCACGACGTTGAGAAAGCGCATTTGCGGCAGCAATTCCAGCAACTCGGCGGCGTAATGTACGCTGTCCAGCGACTTGTCCATCACCACGCGGGCTTGATGGCGTTCTCCCACCCGCAGCAGCAGCTCCCAGGCCACCTTGTGCACGCTGCGCGTCTGTCCGGACAGCACTTCGAAGATCTCCACCGGATCAAACACCACGTCCGGCCACTTCACCATGCTGACCGCTTGCAGACCCACCACGTCCACCACCAGCTGGAAGTAATTGCGGTCGTCGGACAAATCGCCGTACAAGGGCAGCAGCGGCATGAAATCGACGATGTGCAGCGGATAGGGCGAATAGAAATCCGAGTTGAAATTGAGCCGCAGCCGCAACGCATGGCTGCCGCAACGCCTCAACGGGATCATCAGCACCGGCAGCGGCCGGTTCTCGTCAGATATGATATTCATGGCCGAGCTCCTCCATCGCCGCCGGGCTACAACAGCGCAGCGCCATCCCGAACAACTGGCTCACGCACTCGTCGACGCTCAGCGCGCTGGTGTCCAACGCCAGCGCTGCCTGCTCCGGCGCTTCATAAGGCGCGGAGACGCCGGTGAAATGCGCGATCTGCCCGGAGCGCGCCTTGGCATACAGGCCCTTGCAATCGCGCTCCTCGCACACCGCCAGCGGCGTGCTGATGTAAACCTCGGCGAAACGGCGCTCGCCGACGATGTCCCGCGCCATTTCGCGGTCGCTGCGCAACGGAGAGATGCAGGAACAGATCACGATCAGGCCGGCGTCGTTCATCAGCCGCGCCACCTCGGCCGCCCGGCGCAGGTTTTCCCGGCGGTCCTCCTCGGTAAAACCCAGGTTGCGGTTGATGCCATGGCGCAGATTGTCCCCGTCCAGCACCACTGCGGAAAAGCCGCCGCCCACCAGCCTCGCCTCCAGATCGTAGGCGATGGTGGATTTTCCCGCGCCGCTCAGCCCGGTCAGCCAGATAGTCATCGACGCATGGCCGAACAAACGCTGCCGGTCCACCAGGCGGATCCGTCCCCCGGTGCGAAAAACATTGGCGGGCACGCCCGCCTGAATGGAAACCTCTCCCATCTGCCGCCTCCCTCGGTGATCGCGTGCGCTCCACGAGAGGACTCGATCCCACGATAACCACATATCGGATATTGTGGTCATAGCGCCTAACCGAGGTGGGAATCCAGTACAAAGCACTGGCCTAGTATTTGCACGGACAATTCAATGCATATTTAAGATCCGCCAGACATTCCATTTAATTAACTTGCAGATTCCTGCAGCCACTCTGCTCAATAGCCGGCTCGTCCTCTCGCGCGCCAAGGCGAGGCAAAAACTGGAAACAGCTCCAGAAGCGGAATGCGCATGAGGCACCCAAACATTCTGAAGCTGTTTTCATCGCCACCCCTCAGCGACGATTAGAATTTGATGCCCGCGCTGATCATCGCCAGGCTGCGGTCCTGCAGCGTGTTGTAGTCGCCGCCCGCCGTCTTCAGATACAGCAACTCGAACTGATAACGCTTCCGGTATTCCGCCTGCAGCCGCCACAGCGCGCTGCGCCTGCCTTCCATGAACTGGCCATCGTGCGAATAGCCTTTGACGTCATAGGCCAGCGCCAGCGACGGCATCAGATCCAGGCCGGGCAACGCGCCGTAATAGCGCTCCTCCAGCTTGGCGCGCCACCCCCAGGCATTGGCGGTGACGAAACCATCCAGCGCGCAACTGGGCCCCGTGCCGTTACAGGAGGGCGTGGCCGCGCTGGGCGCCTGCCCGAAGCCCACGCGGCCGTAACGCATCACGTAGGCGTCCGGCAAACCGGACAGATGCTTGATGCCGGCTTCGGCCGACAGTTTGGCGTCTCCGCCCAGCAACCGTCCCAGCGCCTTGGAAGCGCCCAGCGTGAGCTGGCTGCTGCCGAAGGTATCGTAACCGCGCGCCAGGTAGCCGGCCGGGGTGGCCGCCAGATAGCCCAGCGGCCCGCTCCCTGCCAGCACCCCATACAGAAAATCGGAGCCGTTCCACGCCACCGGCTGGTTGGGGCGATAGGTAAGCTCGCTGTACACCCCGGTGCCGTCCGGCAAGCGGGTGCGGAAATTGACGCCGTACATGTGGATATTGTCCGGATAGGCGCGCAGGAACTGGCCGGCGATCCCGGCGGGAACCGCCCGCCCCTGATTCGCCGCCGCCGGCAGAAAGACGCCGGGGCCGGTGCGTATCATCTGGTTGAAGCTCATCATGCTGGCCTGGTTGGAATAGAACAGACCCAGCAAGCCGATATTGTCGAACAGGTAGCCAAGGCTGAAACCGAACTGCCCGCCGTATGGTTTGTCGTCCGGCGCCCGCTGGATATAGTCCAGCGGGTTGGCCAGCGACTGCTGGTCGGTAGTGACGACATTGCGCCGGAGCAGCCTGCTCAGCAGCGTGCCGTTCAAGGTCAGCGCATTGCAGCCCGGCTGGGCGTAATCGCTGCCGGAGTAGAAAGTGCCGCAAGCGGGATAAGCGTTGGGCTCGAACTTGAACTGGTAATAGCCGTCCACAGTCAGTTTGGACGTGGCCTTCAGCTTGGCGTAAAACGCCGGCGCGGGGATGTTGACCATTTCCGGGATGGTGCCAGAGCGGCCCAGCGCGTTGAAATCCATCGCATTCACCTGCTGGATGCCGCCCAGAATGGTGGTGGGCGTGATCCACGGAATCACCTGCTGCCCCAGCCTCAACAGCAGGGAAGCGTCGCCCAGGTTGTAATCGCCATACACGTAGGCGTCATCCAGCGCCGCGCCGCTGAAGCGGCCCAACTGGGTGAACTTGTCGTCGTTCAGCGCCGCGCCGGGCGCATAGCCGTTGGGCGAGTGCCCATGCGGCACCCCGTTGTGGATCAGGCCGTAGTCGTACCAGGCCTTGGCGCTGACGAACGCTCCGCCATTGCCCTTGCGCAGATCGCCTTGCGCGTATCCCTGCCATGACTCGGATATCAGATCGCCGCGCCGATAGTTGAGATCGCCGTCGTTCAACGTATCCATCGCGTTGGCGTGGTTGGTGAAGACATCGTTGGGATTCTCCGTCCGGTAGACGCTTCCTATCGCCATCGCGCCCTTGGTCTCCAGCGTCCAGCCGCCCAGATCGAGACGGTATCCGTCTCCCAGGCCGGAAGGCAGCGTGCTGACCGTGATCTCGCCAGCATGGCCGGCGCCGGCCAGCAGCATCAACAACAGCGACTCGCATCCGTGCATCCGCTTCATCTTATTGTCTCCTCGCGCTTATTGTCGCCGCGGCGCCGCCCCCCGGCGCCGCGCGGTCCCGCTAACGCAGATACGCTTCGGCAAGCCGCGCCCAGTAGCTGGCGCCAAGGCTGAGAATCTCGTCGTTGAAGTCATAGCCGGGGTTGTGGATCATGCAGCCGCCCTTGCTGCCGACGCCGTTGCCCAGCACCACATAGCAGCCGGGCACTTTCTCCAGCATCCAGGAGAAGTCGTCGCCCCCCATCGCGCCGGCCGGCAGCGGCACGATGGCCTGCGGACCAACCATCGCCTCCGCCACTTCGCGCGCGATGCGCGTTTCCTCCGGCGTGTTGACCAGCACTCGGGTCACCGGCGTCCACTCGATCTCGGCCGCCACGCCGAAGCTTTGCGCCTGCAGGCCGACCAGCTCCCGCAGCCGGCTTTCTATCTGCTGCTGGATGGCCGGGTTGTAAGTGCGCACTGTCAGCTCCAGCCGGGCGCAATCGGGAATCACATTGCTGGCGCTGCCGGCCTGCGCCGAGCCGATGGACACCACAGCGGGCTGGTCCGGCGGCAGGTTGCGGGACACGATGGTCTGCAGCGACAGGATGATGGAGGCCATCGCCACGATGGGATCGACGCAGGTGTGCGGCATGCCGCCGTGGCCGCCCTTGCCGGTCAGCTTGATGGTGACGATGTCGGCCGACGCCGCCAGCACGCCAGGCTGGACGATGAAGCTGCCGACCGGCAGCGTGGGCCCGTTGTGCAGCGCGAACACCGCGTCGCAGGGAAAGCGCTCGAACAGCCCTTCGGCCATCATCCGCGCGGCGCCGCCCTGCCCCTCCTCCGCCGGCTGGAAAATGAGGTTCAGCGTGCCGTCGAACTGGCGGGTATCGGCCAGATGGCGCGCCGCCGCCAGCAGGATGGCGGTATGGCCATCGTGGCCGCAGGCGTGCATCTTGCCGGGCAGCTTGCTGGCGTACGGCAGGCCGGTGTCCTCGTGTATCGGCAGCGCGTCCATGTCGGCGCGTATGCCCAGCCGGCGCGCGCCCGCGCCGCAGCGCAGCTGGCCAACCACGCCGGTGCCGCCGAGCCCCGCGGTCACCTCGTAACCCCAGGCGCGCAGCGACTCCGCCACCAACTTGCTGGTGGCTACCTCTTCGAAACCCAATTCCGGATGCGCGTGGATGCTGCGCCGGACGGCGATGAACTGCTCTTCGCGCTGTTTGATCGCGGGGATGACCCCTGGCAGATTGGACATGTGTCGACTCCGTTTCCGTGAGGTGGGGAAAACGGCGTCGAGCGAGGACAATCCAGGCGGGGCGCCGCTTTGACCTCAGTCTATGAAGGACGTGCCAAGGGATAAGGAGCTAGAACGGCCAATAAACAGGCGGATATCGCCAGCCCTTGAAAAGAGCCGCCTTGACGAATATCAAGGCGCCAGGAAAGCAAACAGCATAGACACGACAAAAATGACATGCATTTGAACTTGATTTTACGAGCCGGTTTCGCCAAGGTTAAAGCGGATATCGCCAAGGCTGACCGATATGAACGCCTGCATAGACCTGTTTTGCCTGCCGAATTGCCTCAGCGGGACGCTGTTTTCCGCCATCGACGTGCTGCATGCGGCCAATAAACTGTGGCATCTTCACCACCCCAGGCGGAAAACGCCGCCGTTCAGCTGGCGGCTGCTCGACAGCGATGGCGCGGAACAGCCGCTGCCCGCGTGGCTGCCCGCCTCTCCCGCCCGTCCGGCCGCCGCGCGCTGCGCGCTGCTGGTGCCCGGACTGGACATGGACAGCGTGCCGCAACTGAAGCAGCAGCTGGATCGGGCCGACAAGGCGCTGCGGCTGATCGCCCTGCGCCATGCCGCCGGCGATGTCATCGCCACCAATTACAACGGCGCCGCGCTGCTGGCCCGCGCCGGCATCCTGGACGGCCGCAACGCCACCATCACCTGGCTGATCGCCGGCTGGTTCTCCAGCAGCCACCCAAGGGTGAAGCTGCTGATGGACAGGCCAGTCACGCAGGACGGCAGTGTGTTCTGCAGCGGCGCGCCGGCGGCGGCTACCGAGCTGGTGCTGGAGCTGGTCCGCCATTTTGCCGGAGACGAACTGGCGCAGCGCTGTACCAACGGACTGTTGTACCTGCCGGCGAGGTTCGAGCAATCGGCGCAGACGCTGTCCGCGTTGAGCACGCCCACTCGGGACAGCGTGGTGTTCAAGGCGCGGCGCTGGCTGGAGCAACACGTGGCCGAACCCTACAGCCTGGGCAGGGTGGCGGCCGCCGCCGCGGTCAGCAGCCGCACCTTGTTGCGCCATTTCCGCGAGGTGGCCGACATGACGCCGCTGGACTACCTGCAACAACTGCGGGTGGAGCGCGCCAAGCTGCTGCTGGAAGTCACCATGCTGGATCTGCCCGGCATCGTCGAGCAATGCGGCTACGACGACCCCTGCGCTTTTCGCCGCCTGTTCCGCCGCCAGACCGGGCTGACTCCCGCCGCCTATCGCCGCGCCTATGCGCTGCGGGCCTCGCGGCGCAGGTGGCGCGCCGACGACGCGATGCCGCAGCCCGAGATCGACCAGGCCGGCCAGGCCCGCGTCTGATCCATCGGGAAGCCCTGCGCCTAGGGCTTCCCATGCCAGCCCAGGATCAAGGCGTCACGTGCATATAGGGCGTGGTGGCCAGCGTGGCAGAGATCGCGCAGCCGCCAGCCAAAGGCGCTGCCGACAGCGAAATCGTGGTCTCGCTGCCGCTGTCGCCTATCTGCCCGCCGACCAGGCTCGGACCGCACTGCCCTCCCAGGATGGGCGTGTTGACGTTCACCATCACCTGGTCGATCGTCAGCTGGTTGAACGAGGTCACCTTGCCCACCCATGGCGCGGCCGCCGTGGCGCTGGCCTTGATCATCCTGCACACTGGAATGCCCTTGAAGGCGGCGCTGGTGATCAGGATGTTGCCGGCGCCGTCCACCGTGCCGCTGAACACCGCGCTGCAGTCGACATCCACGCCCGACTTGCTGACCACCGCCGGCCCCACCGCGGAGAACGGGATCGCCGCCCCTCCCGCCCCCGGCGGCGTAATGGTCGCCGCGCCGGCGGTGACAGACGCGCCCAATGCCAGCGCGCACGCGCTAGCCGCCAGAATCCTGTTATGCATCTTGCTCATCGCGTAATCCAATCTTGTTTTGGTTTATGACGCGGCCCGCCTCTGCGAGCCGTCGCCGCAGCTTAAAATGACGAAAGCATCGTCGTTTTTGATCAAGATCAGCCGCGCCTCGCCTTCGCGCGCGGGCCTGGTTCTAAGGATGGAAGCGGCGGATGGCTTGACATCCGGGCTGGACAATAGTCATGCTGCAGACATGAAAACCTTCCAATGCCATCGCCACCATCACGCCCTGTCCAAGGGCGCCGCGTCGGTGCGCGCAGGCTGGAAGGGAACCGGGGACTGATCCGTTCAATCCATCAGCCACCGCACAGACCGGCGCCGCAAGGCGCCTTTTTTATTTCCCGCGCGCTCCGCGCGAATCCTGAAAGGAAAGCATCATGACCATGATCCGAGGCACCCGCATCGTCAGCGGCCGCGAGGCCGCCATTCTTCGCCAACTGGAAAACCGTTTCCGGAGCTGGCTTCATTGACGCTGGCGCGGAAGAAGCCATTCTTCCCGCTTTATGGGGGCAAGACACTTTCGTCGCCAAGGCCGGCGGCAGCGAAATACTCGAGCAGATTTGGGCTTTTCCGGACCGCAAAGGCCGTGCCTGCTGCCTGATACCGGAAGCCTCCGCGCTGTTTCAGGAAAGAAGCCGGGCGTTTTTGAACGGCAGACGCGAGGCCGGATTTTTCTATGCCGCGCGCTGCTATCGCTACGAGCGGCCGCAAGCTGGCCGCTATCGGGAATTCACCCAGCTGGGCTATGAGTATCTGGGGCCTGATCCCGCCGCCGCGTTTGAGCGCAGCCTGACGCTGTGCCGCGGCTTTTTGGACAGCCTGGGTCTGCGCTACGAGCTGGACGGCATGGCCAAGCGCGGGCTGAGCTACTATCTGAACGGGGAAGGATTCGAGATGCGCGCGCCGGAGCTGGGCGCGCAGAAACAGCTCGCAGGCGGCGGCGCCTATCGGGAGGGCGCCGGTTTCGGCATTGGACTGGAGAGGCTGGCGCTCGCGCTGGAAGCGCAAGGCATGCAGCCATGACGGCGTGAAAAAGGCCGGGCGCATGCCCGGCCTTGGCAAGGACGATCAGCCGCCGGTGCCGCCCACGGTCAGGCCGCCGTCTATGCGCAGTGTGGGCTGGCCAACGCCTACCGGCACGCTCTGGCCCTCCTTGCCGCACACGCCCACGCCCTGGTCCAGCGCCAGGTCGTTGCCTATCATCGACACGTAGTTCAACACCTCGGGGCCGCTGCCGATCAGCGTGGCGCCCTTGACCGGGTAGGTCAGCTTGCCGTTCTCGATGCGCCAGGCCTCCGACGCCGAGAACACGAACTTGCCGCTGGTGATGTCCACCTGGCCGCCGCCGAAATTCACCGCGTACAGGCCATCCTTGACCGAAGCGATGATTTCCTGCGGATCGCGCTCGCCGGCCAGCATATAGGTGTTGGTCATCCGCGGCATCGGGATGCTGGCGTACGACTCGCGGCGGCCATTACCGGTGGGCGCCACCTGCATCAGCCGCGAGTTCATCGCGTCCTGCATATAGCCCTTGAGAATGCCGTCCTCGATCAGCACGGTGCGCTGGGTGGCATTGCCCTCGTCGTCGATGGCCAGCGCGCCGCGGCGGCCGCCCATCACGCCGTCGTCCACCACCGTCACGCCCGGCGCGGCCACGCGTTCGCCCATCTTGCCGGAGAACGCCGAAGTGCCCTTGCGATTGAAATCGCCCTCCAGGCCGTGGCCGATCGCCTCATGCAGCAACACGCCCGGCCAGCCCGGCCCCAGCACCACGGTCATCTGGCCGGCCGGCGCCGGGCGGGAATCCAGGTTCACCAGCGCCTGCTTGACCGCCTCGCGCACGTAGCGCTCCACCACGGCGTCGTCGAAATAGGCAAGGTCGAAACGGCCGCCGCCGCCCGCAGCGCCCTGCTCGCGCCGGCCGTTCTGTTCGGCGATCACCGACACCGACATCCGCACCAGCGGGCGCACGTCGGCGGCCCTCACGCCGTCATGGCGCGCGACGTAGACCACGTCGTACTCCATCGCCAGGCCGGCCATCACCTGGATCACGCGCGGATCGATCGCCTTGGCCAGCTTTTCCACTTTTTCCAGCAACGCCACCTTGGCGGCGGCCTCCAGGCTGTGACAGGGATCGATGGACGGATACAGCGACTTCGGCTTGCGCTTTTCCACCGCGCCGGCGCTGCCGTCGCCGCCGGCGTTGCCGATCGCGCGCACGGCCTCGGCCGCGCGGGTGAGCGCGTCCTGGTTGATGGCGTCGGAATAGGCGAAGGCCGTCTTGTCCCCGGCGACGGCGCGCACGCCGACGCCCTGATCGATGCTGAAGCTACCGGACTTGACGATGCCCTCCTCCAGGTGCCAGCCCTCGTTGCGGGTGTACTGGAAGTAAAGATCGGCGTAGTCGATGGCATGGTGGCGCATGTGCGCCAGCGTGCGCTCGAGCGCGGCCTCGTCCAGGCCGTAAGGTTTGAGCAGCAGTTCGTCTGCGGCGGTGAAGGCGTCTTGCATATCGTTCTTTCAGCGTATGGCCCGGTGCGCCAGAGCCGGCAGGCGGCCCCGCACCGAGTGTATCAATTCGGGATCGATCTCGGCGGTGACCACGCCCTCGCCGTCCGGCAGCTCGGCGAGGATGCGCCCCCACGGGTCGATGATCATCGAGTGGCCGTGCGTCCGTCGGCCGTTTTCATGCGTTCCGCCTTGGGCGGAGGCGATCAGGTAACACTGGTTTTCTATCGCCCGGGCCCGCAGCAGCGGCTCCCAGTGCGCTTCGCCGGTGGTGGCGGTGAACGCCGCCGGCAAGATCAGCAGGTCGAACGGCGCCAGCATCCGGAACAGCTCCGGGAAACGCAGGTCGTAGCAGATGCCGAAGGCGATATCCGCCAGCGGCGTCTCCGCCTTGGTCGGCGTCGCGCCCGGACGTATGGTGTTGGACTCGCAGTAGCTCTCGCCCTGTCCGGTGAAGCCGAACAGGTGGATCTTGTCGTAGCGCGCCGCCACCTCTCCCTGCGGATTGTAGAGCAGGCTGCTGTTGAGCACCTTGCCCTCTTCCTCGCAAAGCAGCGGCACGGTGCCGCCCAGCAGCCACAAACCATGGCGGCGCGCCATTTCCGACAGCGCCTGCTGGATGGGGCCGTTGCCGAACGCTTCGCGCAGGGCCACCTTGTCGGCTTCCTTGGCGCCCATCAGGCAAAAATACTCCGGCAGCACCGCCAGGCTGGCGCCGCGCGCGGCGGCCTCGCCCAGCAGTTGATCGGCGCGGGCCAAGTTGGCCTCCAGGCCGCAGCCGGACACCATCTGCACGGCGGCGGCGACGAACTTCTGCTTCATGGTTTCTTCCCCTTGATCTGGACCGGATCGCCGACGTTCACCCGCTTCACCTGCGGATCCTTCAGCGAACCGCTCACCTCGTATTCAAGCGACAGTATCTTGCCCACCGGGTCCTGCAAAACCTTCTGCGCGGCCAGGGTGGCGATTCCCACCACCGGGTTCAGCAGGGCCGCGCCGGCCGCCAGCGCCACGCTCTCGGCCACGTGCGGCACCACCTTCACTTTCAGCGCCTGCGTTTCGCTGGCCAGATCCACGCTGCCGGCGATATTGACTTCGGCGGACGGGCTCTTCATCTCCACCTTGTCGGAACGGAACACGCCATCGCGCACGCTGGCCTTTCCCTGCAGAGTATCAAAGGCGAAGCCGTCGCTGAAGACGTCGGTGAAATCCAGCCGTATCCGCCGCGGCAGCGATTGCAGGCTCAGCGCGCCCAACAGCCGTGCCGCGCCGGGGTCTACCTTGGCGAAGCGGCCGTTCTTGAAGTCCAGTTCCATCTGTCCGGACAGGTGGGCGGCATCCAGATCGCTCAAGCCGCCCGGCCAGCTCAGCTGCCCCGCCAGCCGGCCCTGGCCGTTGCGGAACACATCGCCCTGGCCAAAGCGGGCCAGCAATTTGCCGGCATTGCCCACATCCAGAGCAAAACGGCTGTCGACGCGCCCCGCGCCCTGCTCGTCCACCTGCATGCTGCCGGTCAGCGTGCCCTCCGGCGCGGCCAGCTTCAACGGGTCCATCCGCCACACGCTGCCGTCGCGGCGCGCCATCATGTCCAACTGGCCGATGCTGCGGTTCTGCAGCAGCAGCTCCCCTATGTGCACCTTCATCGCCGGCAACTGCTGCTTCAGCGACGACGGCGCGGCCCCGCTTTCGGCGCGCAGCGGCCAATTCAACGCCAGCCTGCTCAGGTCGGCATGCAGCTGGCCGCCGCCGTCGGCCAGGTAATCCACCTCGCCCACCGCTTCGCGCGAGCGCAATTGCGCGCTCCATTGCCCGCCCTGTCCGCGATGGGACACCCGGGCGCTGACCTGGTGCAAGGTGAAACCGGCGGCGGACAGCGCCGGCGTGTCCACATCCACCGTCAACGGCGCGCCGGACTGCGCGCCGCCCTTGCCGCCCGCGTCCAGCTTGGCGGCCCACGGCAGCCAGTCGTCCAGATCGATGCGCGGCTGTTGCAGCCTCAGCGCCAGTCCGCTGGCGGGAAACTCTCCGGGCTGGCGCCCTATGCCCAACGCGCCGGCCTGCAACTCGCCGTCCCCGCCCAAGCGCAAGCGCCCGGCCAGCAAATCGGCCAGCTGGAACTCCAGCCGCATGGCGCCGGCGAAGCGCGCCGGCGCAGGCTTCAGTTGCAGCTGCAATGGCAGCGCCGCCGCCGCCGTCTTGCCGAACGGCTTGGGCGCGTCCAGCGACAACCCCTGCAGGCTGGACGTCAATTGCAGGCTCTCCAATCCATCGCGGACCACGAACTGCCCGTCGAAACGGGAGCGGCCGCCGGCCAGCGGCGCGAGAGACGGCAGATACTGCTGCAGCACCGCTCGATTGTCGGCGTCGCCGGCAATCTCGAAACGCATGCGCTTGTCGGCGCCGGTATGGGCCGCCAGCCGGAACGGGCCGCCGAAAGCCTTCAGCTGCAATCCCTTGCTGTCCACGCCGCGCTCGGTGAAAGTCAGCCGCCCCTGTGCCGCGTCAAGCTCCGGCAGCGGCAAGCCGCCCAGCTTCAGAGAGTTGCGCTGGAAATCCAGATCGCCGCGCACGCGGGTGGAGTCGCTGCCGGCCAAGGGCACGTCCAGTTTCAGTCTCAGCGCCGCCTGACCGCTGGCGCGGATGCGGCCGGTAAAGCCGCCCAGCCAGCCGTCCACCGGGCTCTTGGTGGTGAAGGCCAGCATGCGGTCCAGCCGATCCTCCACCTTGCCGTCTATCTTCAGCCACGGCACATCCGCGCCCAGCTGGCCTATCTCCGCCGTCACCTCGCGCAGCGGCACGCCCACCGTGGTCGCCCGCTGCGCCAGCACCTGCATGCCTTCATTGTGGAAACGCAGCCTGGCGTCGATATCGTCGATCGCCGGCCAGCCTTGCTGGTACAGCAGCTTGGCCTTCTCGATATCCGCTTCGACCAGGAACTCTCCGCCCTTGCCGCCGGCGAAGGGAAACTTGTCCAGATCGCCAGACAGCTTCATCTTCAGATTGCGCGCCACGCCATCCTGCAAGCCTTGGCGCAGCCAGCGGGTCGTATGCTCTCCGACGTGATGGGGCAGATAGGCTGCGATCCGGACCGCCTTGACCTGCTCGATGCCGGCGCTCAGGTCCACGCTGCCCGAACCTTCGCCCGCGCGGCGGTAGCTGCCGCTCAGCTCGCCGCTCAGATCCGCGTTGGCGAAGGCCACCTTATGTAAATCGATGTCCAGCCGTCCTTGCTTCTGCTTCCACTCCACATCGGCGGACAGACGATCGAAAGGCAAAACCTGGGCGAATACCGCCGGATAATTGACTTCGGCCTTGCCGGTATCTAGCGCCAGCCGGCCGCCGGCTTCGCTGAACTCGATGCGCCCGGACACGCCGGACACGCCCGGCAGATCGGCGAACGGTTGCCAGCCCAGCGCCTCGAAACGGGTCTTCACCTTGAAGCTGGAAGGCGCCTCCGCCGCGCCTTGCCAGGCCAGCGTCACATCATGCAGCGCGCCGCGCGGCGAGAAGCGCGCGAACAGCGGATTGGCGTCCACGCCCAAGGCGTGGATGAGGGGCGTCAGATGGCCGACATCGACATTGTCCAGCGTCAGTTCGCCGCCGCCTTTCGCGCCAGGCTGCCACTGTCCCTTGATCGAGGACTTGTCGAAAGCGAGCCCGGTGGCGCTGGCAAGGGTCAGGTCGCTGGCGACGATCTTGTAGCTGCCGCCGGACTGCCGGTCCAGCTGCAGCTTGCCCTGCAATTGAGGCAACACCAGCTCGCGCGCGCTGGGCGGCGTGTAGGCGGCATTGCGCACGCTGACGTCGGCCAGCAGGCTGCTGACGCTGCCATCGGAGAACGACATCTCCAGCGTGCCGTCGCCTTCGCCCCGGTGCAGCACGCCCAGCTCCCGCATATAGCGCGACCAGACATCGGCGCGGGCGCCGTTGAGCGCCACCTTGACCGAACCCGACCACCTCTCCCAGCCGTTGATGTCGTCGCCGCGCCAGCTGGCGCTCAGCTGGAAGCCCTTGCCCAGCGTGGCCGCCGGCACGCCGGACAATTGCAGCCGGTGCCCCAGCAGATGCCGGTCCAGCGTCAGTTGGCCGCGCTGCAGGTCCAGCCGCGGGAGGCCCAGCCTTTCATCCTGCCAGCTCAGCCGGGCGTTCTGGATTTCCAGCGATGGCTGGCGCAGCAGCCAGTTGCCCAGCGCGTTGTCGCTGGACGGGCCGCTGGTGAGATCGAAGCCATTCAGATAGATGACGCCGTCGGCGCCTCGCCGCAACTCCACCGACGGGCCGTCCACGCGCATCGCCAGCCTCGGCTCCCAGGTCCACAGCGAGGTCCAGGACGGCTGCACCGTCACGCGGCTCAGCGTCAGCGCCTGCCCGGATACCGGATTGGCGATGGACACGCCGGACAATTCGAACTGGGGAGCCACGTCCTGCCAATGGCCGCTCAAGCGGCCGATGCTGACATGGTGTCCAAGCGCGCCGGACAGGGTTTGCTCCAGCCGGGGCCGGTATTGGTCCAGATTGGGCAACAGCCAGTACGTGAAAGCCGCGAACGCGGCGGACACCAGCGCGCAGGCCGTGAACAGCGACACGGCCAGCACCAGCAGGCTGCGCTTGACGACGCGCAGGACGTGGATATGGGACAACGGCGACGAGGGCTTTTTCAACAATGGCAAACCGTTACAATGGCGTTAGGAAAAACACGGCGCGAAACCGGCCGCAGCCGCCCCCGGCGCGGTGAGCCGCGCCAAGCCGTCCGGAGCTATTATGCCAGCAAACACGAGCGCTGCCATTGCCCGCAGTTGCGAGTTTTCCCAATATTTGCACCGTCTTCTGGCCGCGCGGCCGGAGGAGCGGAGCCGACTGGAGCAATGCCTTCGCCATCCCTTTTCCATTGAGGATATGCAGGCATTCGCCGACTGGCCAGCGCTGGATGCCCCCGAGGCGCTGGCGCCGGCCCTGCGCCGTCTGCGGCAAGCGGTGATGGCGCGGTTGATCTGCCGCGACCTGGAAGGCCTGGCCACGCTGGACGAAGTGGTGTCCACCGTCAGCCTGCTGGCCGAATTCGCCGTCCGCCAGGCGCTGGCCTGCGCCGCCGCGTCGCTGCCGCAATACGGCCGGCCCATCGGCGAGGACAGCGGCGAGCCGCAGCAGCTGATCGTGGTCGGCATGGGCAAGCTGGGCGGCGGCGAGCTCAACGCCAGCTCAGACATCGACCTGATCTTCATCTATCCGGAAGGCGGCGAAACCGACGGCGTCCGCAAGATCAGCAACCACGAGTACTTCACCCAGGTGGGCAAGCGGCTGATCGCGCTGCTCAACGACGCCACCGCCGACGGGCAGGTATTCCGCGTCGACATGCGGCTGCGTCCCTACGGCGACTCCGGTCCGCTGGTGATGAGTTTCGCCGCGCTGGAAAATTACCTGCTCTCCCAGGGCCGGGAATGGGAGCGCTACGCCTGGATCAAGGCCAAGGCCATCACCGGCGACGCCGACGGACTGGCGCAACTGGTCCGTCCCTTCGTCTACCGAAAATATCTGGACTACAACGCTTACGGCGCGATGCGCGAACTGCACGCGCAGATCCGCCGCGAGGTGGCGCGGCGCGACATGGCGGACAACATCAAGCTGGGGCCCGGCGGCATCCGCGAAGCCGAGTTCATCGCCCAGGTGTTCCAGCTGATACGCGGCGGCCGCGACCGCACGCTCCAGCTGCGCGGCACCCGCGCCACGCTGGACAGGCTGGCGGCGCTGCGGCTGCTGGAGCCGGCCGCGGTGGAAGAGCTGCAGGAAGCCTACGCCTTCCTGCGCAATCTGGAGCACCGGCTGCAGTACCTCGACGACCAGCAGACCCAGACCCTGCCGGAGGCGCCGGAAACGCGCCAAAAGATCGCCGCCAGCATGGGCCACGCCAACTGGCCCGCCTTCATGGCCGCGCTGGACGAGATCAGACGCAAGGTCAGCCGCCACTTCGAGCAGGTATTCATCCTGCCGAGCGAGGACAGCGCAGATCATCCGCTGTCCGAACTCTGGCTGGACGTGGCCGAACAGAATCCCGAAGCCCGGCTGGCCGGCCTCGGCTACGCCGATCCCGCATCCGCCGCCCGCCAGCTCACCGGACTGGCCCAGAGCCAGCGCTACCTGCAGATGCCGCTGGCCGGCCGCAAGAAGCTGGACGCGCTGATGCCGGCGCTGATCGAGGTGGCCGCGCGCTTTTCCAACGCCGACGACACGTTGTCGCGCATCATCGGCCTGATGGAGGCGATCAGCCGCCGCGCGTCCTATTTGGCGCTGCTGACCGAATACCCGCAGACGCTGCAGCGGCTGGCCTCGCTGTACTCGTCCAGCGCCTGGGTGTCCGCCTACCTCAGCCGCCACCCCATCCTGCTGGACGAGCTACTGGACGCGCGCGTGCTCTACGCCGCGCCGGAGTGGCCGCAGCTCTCCGCCCAGCTGGAGGCGCAGTTGGCCCATGCCGACGGCGATGTCGAAGCCAAGATGGACGCGCTGCGCCACTTCCAGCATGCGCAGACCTTCCGGCTGGTGGCGCAGGATCTGGCCGGCATGTGGACGCTGGAGGCGCTGTCGGACGAGTTGTCGCGGCTAGCCGACCTGGTGCTGGACGCCGCCCTGCGCCACGCCTGGCGCGACATCCCCTCGCGCCACTGCGAAGCGCCGCGCTTCGCGGTGATAGGCTACGGCAAGCTGGGCGGCAAGGAACTGGGCTACGCGTCGGATCTCGACATCATTTTCCTCTACGACGACGAACACCCCGACGCCCCCGACCTGTATTCCCGGCTGGCGCGCAAGCTGTCCACCTGGCTGACCAGCGCCACCGCCGCCGGCGTGCTGTACGACATTGATCTCCGGCTGCGCCCCAACGGCGCCAGCGGCCTGCTGGTCAGCTCGATCTCCGCCTTCCGCCAATACCAGGAAAACCAGGCCTGGGCGTGGGAGCACCAGGCGCTGACCCGCGCTCGCTTCGTCGCCGGCGACGCCGGCATCGGCGCGCAGTTCGAAGCCGAGCGCCACGCCATCCTCACCCTGGAGCGCGATCCGGCCAAGCTGCGCGGCGAGGTGCTGGCAATGCGCCAGCGCATGCTGGATTCGCACCCGGCCCACGACGGCGACGTGAAAAACGCCCGCGGCGGCATCATCGACATCGAGTTCATCGTCCAGTACCTGATCCTGGCCCACGCCAAGACCTTGCCCGCCCTCACCGGCAACACCGGCAACATCGCGCTGCTGGCGGTGGCAGCCGACGCCGGGCTGATAGACCGGCGGTTGGCCGAAGACGCGCGCGCCGCCTACCGGCTGTATCGCCGGCTGCAGCACGCCGCGCGCCTCAACGACAAGAAAGCGGTGGATGTCGACGAACCGCTGCGGGTGGCTTATGCGCAGGGCCGGGAGCTCTGGAGACAGGTTTTCGAGCAAGCGCTCGATTTTTCCTGATCCCGGGTTCACAAGTCCTCGGGCCGCGGTATACACTGGTCCATCAACACGGCTGCGGGCGCCCCGGCGCGACCCGCCGCCACACCAAGCACAACACAGGAGAAGACTGAGATGTCGATGGCTGATCGCGACGGATATATCTGGTATGACGGCAAACTGGTGGACTGGCGCGACGCCACCACTCACGTGCTGACCCACACCCTGCACTACGGCATGGGCGTGTTCGAAGGCGTGCGCGCCTATGAAACCCCGAAAGGCCCGGCGATCTTCCGCCTGCAGGACCATACCGAACGCCTGTTCCGCTCCGCCAAGATCCTGGGCATGGCCCTGCCGTTCAGCCCGGAACAGATCAGCCAGGCCCATCTGGACGTGGTCAAGGCCAACGACCTGAAGTCCTGCTATTTCCGTCCGATGGCCTTCTATGGCTCCGGCAAGCTGGGCGTGGCGCCGATGAAGAACGACGTGCAGGTCATCGTCGCCGCCTGGCCGTGGGGCGCCTACTTGGGCGAGGAAGGCCTGGAAAAAGGCATCCGCGTGAAGACCAGCTCCTTCACCCGCCACCACGTCAACATCACCATGTGCAAGGCCAAGGCCAACGGCAACTACATGAACTCCATCCTGGCCAACAACGAAGCCACCGCCGACGGCTACGACGAGGCGCTGCTGCTGGACGTTGACGGCTTCGTCGCCGAAGGCTCCGGCGAAAACATCTTCATCGTCCGCAAGGGCAAGCTTTATACTCCGGACCTGACCAGCGCGCTGGAAGGCATCACCCGCGACACCGTGGTGCAGATCGCCAAGGAAATGGGCCTGGAGCTGATCGAGAAGCGCATCACCCGCGACGAAGTCTACAGCGCCGACGAAGCCTTCTTCACCGGCACCGCGGCCGAAGTGACCCCGATCCGCGAACTGGACCGCCGCCCGATCGGCGCCGGCAGCCGCGGCCCGATCACCGCCGAAATCCAGAAGCGCTACTTCAACATCGTCAAGGGCCTGGACGCCGAACACGAACACTGGCTCACATACGTGAAATAAAACGGGTAATATCCGCACTGCGCGCCAGCAGCGACCGGTCACAGCCGGCCTGCTGGCACATGCATTTCGGACACCCGCTTGCCGCAACAAGGAATGACCATGGCAGAACAGAAAGAAAATACCGAACGCTATATCGAAGTCACCCAGCACGACCTGCCGCTGCACTGCCCGATGCCGGACATGAAGGCATGGAACTCGCATCCGCGCGTCTACCTGCCGGTGCACAAGACCGGCGAAGCCCTCTGTCCGTACTGCGGCACCAAGTACAAGCTGGTCGGCCCCGTCGGCCACCATCACTGAGCCCGCAGCCGGCCTCGATGGCAAAGGGTGTGGCCAGGGCCACACCTTTTTTGCTTGCCGCCGCCAAACCCAAGCCGCGCTGAACCGGACAGCCGGCTTGGGTTTGGAACCGGAAATACCGCATGAAGAAGAAAATCCTGGTCATCGGCCCTTCCTGGGTCGGTGACAGCGTAATGGCCCAGCCGCTGTACCGCCGCCTGCATCAGCGCCATCCCGGGCTGGAGCTGCACGTGTTCGCTCCGGCCTGGACCTTGCCGCTCTTGGCGCGGATGCCGGAAGTGGCCCAGTCCCACCTCAACCCCTTCGGCCATGGCGCGCTGCGACTGGTCGAACGCTGGAAGGTTGCCCGCCACCTGGCGCGCGAGCGCTTCGATCAGGTCATCGTGCTGCCCAATTCGCTGAAATCGGCGTTGATTCCGCTGTTCGCCGGCATCCCGCTGCGCACCGGCTTTCTCGGCGAATCGCGCTACGGCCTGCTCAACGACGCCCGCGAACTGGACGAGCAAGAACTGCCGATGATGGTGGAGCGCTTCTGCGCGCTGGCGGAAGATCGCAATCAGCCGCTGCCGCGCCCCATTCCCGATCCGCAGCTGATAGCCACTCCATCCGTCCAACGCCAGGCCGCGGCCAAGCTGGGCCTGGACATTTCGCGTCCCATCGCCGCCTTCTGCCCCGGCGCGGAATACGGCCCGGCCAAGCGCTGGCCCGCCCGCCACTTCGCCGAGCTGGCCAAGCGCTTCCAGGCCGCAGGCTACGCGGTGTGGCTGTTCGGCTCCGCCAAAGACAAACAGATCGGTGACGACATCGCGCGGCTGGCCGGCGACGCCGCCGTCAACCTGTGCGGCGCCACCGGCCTGGACGAAGCGATAGACCTGATGGGACTGGCCAAGCTGGCCGTATGCAACGACTCCGGCCTGATGCATGTGGCCGCCGCGCTGGACAAGCCGCTGGTGGCGCTGTACGGCTCCTCCAGCCCAGACTTCACCCCGCCGCTGTCGCAGCGGGCGGAGATCGTGTCGCTGAATCTGGACTGCAGCCCCTGTTTCGAGCGCAGCTGCCCGTACGGCCATACCGACTGCCTGGAAAAAATGCAGCCGGAACTGGTGTGGCAGGCTGCGCAGAGACTGCTCCCTTCCCTCGTCCCCCTCGCACAGGACTGACATGAGCGCCGTGGAATCCACCCGCCCTCCCGAGGAAAACAGCCGGCGCATGGAGCTGATCCGCGCCGCAGCCATCCTGTTCCGCGACCAGGGCTACGAGCGCACGACAGTGCGCGATCTGGGCAGCGCCGTCGGCATGCAGTCCGGCAGCCTGTTCTACCATTTCCGCACCAAGGAGGAGATTCTGGTGGCGGTGATGGCGCTGGGCATCGCCAGCACCACCGAACAACTGGCCGCCGCTCTCGCCGCCGCGACCGACACCCGCGACAAGTTGGCCGCGCTGTTCCGCGTGCACCTCCATTCGCTGCTGGGCGACAACCAAGCGGCGCTGGAGGTCATGCTGTACGAATGGCGCAGCGTATCGGAGTCGGCCAAGCCCGGCCTGGTGGTGTTGCGCGACCGCTACGAAATGCTATGGCAACAGGTGCTGGACGAAGCTGCCGGCGCCGGCCTGGTCAAGCAAGACACCCGGCTGCTGCGCCGCACGCTGCTCGGCAGCCTGCACTGGACCGTTCAATGGTATCGGCGCGACGGCGAGCTCGACGTGGATGCCCTGGCCCAGCGGATGTTGCAACTGGTACTGTTCGACTAGACAGGAAAAAACCTTATCAAAATAAGAAAAATGTTCTAATATCAGCGATATAGGAACATTGGGACCCTAGCCATGGCAAATATCGCGAGCGTAGGCTACCCCGCCGCGCAAACGCTCTATGCCGGGCAAAACACCCGGCAGGCGCAGACATCGGTGGAAAACGGCCAGGCCGCCGTTCAGAAAGCCACCAGCGAACCTCAAACCCAGACCGCGGTCCGGCAGAATCCAGACTCCGCCCGGGTTGAGCAACAACTGCAGCAGCAACTGACCAATAGCCGGGCGCAGCAGGCCGCTCAACAGGTTTCCGCTCAGCAAACGACCGCGCAAACCGCCGCCGCGCCTGCGAGCAAGGCCACGCTGGCCACCGCGCCGCAACCTGCGGCCGCAGCCGCGGCTGCTCCGGCCGTCAACGGCAATCCGCCTTCCGCCGCTGCGGCAGGCGCCGGCAACAACGCCGCCGCCAATAACAACGTGACAACCCAGGCTCCGGCCGCAACGCAAAACACGGCCCAGGCATCAGCCACGAAGCAGCAACCAACCCCCCCGGCATCGACGCCCGCCCAAACCGCGACCGAACCCGCGGCCCAGGCCACCCGCCCGGTAGAGCAGGCTCAGCGGCGCAACGGCAGCGGCCAGTTGGCGGTATCGCAATACCAGACCAACCAGTCCTTGCTGCAACCCAGCGTATCCAGCACCAATATCTCCACAACGGCCTGACTGCCCGCCGCCGGAAACGCAAACAGCAAAGCCCCGCAACAGCGGGGCTTTCATTTTCCAGCGGCATCCACGCAGAAGCAGGCTGGCAACGCATCGATGCCCTTTCCGGCCTTTCGCCCAACTGATCCGATAAATCTTCTTGTGATTGCTCAGCCGGCCATTGCTCCATAGATGCGCAGAACGCCATCTGGAATGAGCGGCGGTTCGCTGACGCGCAGCGTGATCATCGCGTGGTCTGGAGCTCACTCCAAGCTCCTTGCCGAGCTGGCGGCCCCTTCATGGCGCGCGACCGCCGGCAAGCCGTCCCATTGTGAGCCGCTTGCGCCGCCCGCCTCGGCTCCGAACAAAGCCTTGCCGGATATTCGTCAAGACTCGCCCCCGTCGATTCAGCGCTGGCGCCCCGCCCCGGATTTGCGCCTCATCGGTTCGCGCCCTCCTCGGCTCTTTCTCTTCTGCGCGTTCTGAGCCTGCAGCAGCGCATCGATGCGCTCGGACGTGCTCTGCATCAGCAGCTGCGCCATTTCGCCGTCCGGGAAGGTGTCCGGCATTCGGTAGCCCAGCCAGGCATAGGCGGCATACAGTTTGCAGCTGTCTTCCAGATATTGCAGCTCGTTGCGGCCGCCCGTTCCCATCATCCGCAGCAGCGGCGCGGTCTTGCTTCGCGCGCGCTGCTCGGCCCAGTCGTGCAGCGCGTTGTCCAGCATCGGAATCTTGGTCGATACCGGGCACAGGCTGAAAGTGAAGCGATCGGCCAGGCTCAGCGACAGGCTGTCCAGCCATTCCGCCTTCTCCATCTGGTCGGACAGATTGGCCGGCAGGAAGAATTCATCGTGCACATTGATGTGTTTGGCGAACAGGCCCAGCAGAGGCTTGAGTTTGGCCTCCCCGGTCGCCTGGGAAATGGCTTCCAGATATTTCAGGCTGGGCGCGACGAAAAAGCCGTTGTTCGGCAGCGGTTCCGCCTTCTGGCGCAGCAGCGCGCCTATGGTCTTGTGGGTAAGTCCGTCGAAGCCGGCGACGTAACCGGTTTCATGCTTGCCGAAGCGGCCGGCCCGGCCGGCGATCTGCTTGGCCAGCGGCGCGGCGACGATGCCCTCCGCGTAGCCGTCCCACTTGCTGGCGGTAGTGAAGATGATGCGCCGGGCCGGGGTATTCAAGCCCATGCCAATGGCGTCGGTGGCCACCACCACCTGGGTCTCGCCGGCGACGAAGCGCTCGGCCTGCGCCTGCCGCACCTCGGGCGACAGGTTGCCGTAGATGGCCGACACGGTCAGCCCCTGCTCGATCACCTTGTCGCGCCAGTTCAGCACCTCGCGCCGGGAAAAGGCGATCAGCACATCGCCCGGCTGCAGGTTTTTCAGCGACAGCAGCGGCGCCTTGTCCATCTGCAGCGCGGTCTTGCGCTCCAACGTTCGCACTTCCAGCGTGCCGCCGACGCGCGCCACCAGCGATTCGATCGCCTCGCGCGACTCCGGCGCGCCAACCAGGTAAATCGTCTGCGCCGGCACGCCGCACACGGCGGCGGTCCAGGCCGCGCCGCGGTCCGGATCGTCCAACAGCTGGATCTCGTCGATCACCGCCACTTCCACCTGCCGCTCCGGGTTCAACATCTCCACTGTGCTGGCGACGTGGGTGGCCTCGGGGTGCAGCTTGCGCTGCTCGCCGGTGATCAGGCTGACGGCGACGCCAGCCTGCTGCAGACGGGTGTAGTTCTCCAGCGCCAGCAGACGCAAGGGCGCGAGATAAACGCCGCTCTTGGCTTTCTGCAGATGCTCCATCGCCGCGTGGGTCTTGCCGGAGTTGGTCGGCCCCAGCACCGCGATGAAATGGCGCTGCATCGCGTAGGCGGTGGCGAACGACTCCGGGTACCGCGACAGGTTGACCGCGTCGCGGGTCTTGGCGGCGGCCTTGTCGGCGCTCTGCCGGCTGCGGGCGGCGGCCACCCGGTCCAGCGCGATATTGCAGCGCACTTTGGCGCGCTCGTACTTGGCCATGAAGGCGCTGAGCGCGCGCAGCGGATCTATGCCGTCCACCGCGAACACTTCGCGCGCGCAGGCGGCCAACTGGCCTTCCAGCTTCAACCGCGCGGCGTCGTTCCAGCGTTCCTTCACCAGCGCCAGCTTCGCCGCCCCGTCCAGCTTGCGCCATTTGCCGCTCTTGCCGAGAAAGCCTTCGTCCGGCACCAAGTGATACGGGACGCGATGGCCATCCAGGTCCAGTTCGCCATGCACCGATACCGCATGGCTGCCCTCGGTGGTGACGATGGTGGCGTTATGCTCGGCCAGGTAATCGTCCAGCTGGATCTCGGGCGGCAATGCTTCAAGGGTATCGTTCATGGCGGCTTTCGTTACGGTGCTAAAGGCGGGCGATGATAAAGCAGCCGGCGGCGACGCGCCAGCATGACACGACTCTATCAAAATCCGCCATCGCCGACGACAAGGCAAGTTCCAAAACAAACGGGCCGCGGGGATGCCCGGCGGCCCGCCTGTCAGCGCGACAATCGCTTAGATCAGCTCGATCGCCAGCGCGGTGGCCTCGCCGCCTCCTATGCACAGGCTGGCCACGCCGCGCTTGCCGCCGCGCTGCTTCAGCGCCGACAGCAGCGAGATCACGATGCGGGCCCCGGACGCGCCGATCGGATGGCCCAGCGCGCAGGCGCCGCCGTGCACGTTCACCTTGTCGTGCGGCAGCTTCAAGTCATGCATCGCCGCCATCGTCACCACGGCGAAGGCTTCGTTGATCTCGTACAGGTCCACCTCGCCAGCCTTCCAGCCGGTCTTGGACAGAAGTTTCTCGATGGCGTGCACCGGGGCGGTGGTGAACCAGCCCGGCTCGTGGGCGTGGCTGCTGTGGCCGGCGATGCGGGCGATCGGTTTCAGGCCGCGCTTGGCCGCTTCGGCCGCCGTCATCAACACCAGCGCCGCGCCGCCGTCGGAGATGGAGCTGGAGTTGGCCGGGGTGACGGTGCCATCCTTCTTGAACGCCGGCTTCAGCGTCGGAATCTTGTCCAGATTGGCTTTCAGCGGCTGCTCGTCGGTATCCACCACGGTGTCGCCGCCGCGTCCCGGCACCGTCACCGCCGCGATCTCGTCCTTGAACAGGCCGCCGTTGATCGCCTGCTGGGCGCGGGTCAGCGAGGCGATGGCGAATTCGTCCTGATCCTGGCGGCTGAAGCCGTATTTCTCGGCGCACTGCTCGGCGAACACGCCCATCAGCGTGCCCTTCTGGTACGCGTCCTCCAGGCCGTCGAGGAACATATGGTCTTTGATTTCGCCATGGCCCAGACGCAAGCCGCCGCGGGCCTTGGGCATCAGATAGGGCGCGTTGCTCATGCTTTCCATGCCGCCGGCCACCACCACGCCGCCGTTGCCGGCCTGCAATTGGTCGTGGGCCATCATCAGCGCCTTCATGCCGGAGCCGCACATCTTGTTGACGGTGGTGCACGGCGTGGCCTGCGGCAGACCGCCGCCCAGCGCCGCCTGGCGCGCCGGCGCCTGGCCCTGGCCGGCCGGCAGCACGCAGCCCATGATCACTTCATCCACGTCGCCGGCGGCGACCCCGGCGCGCTCCACCGCCGCGCGGATCGCGGCCGCGCCCAGTTGGCTGGCGGTCAAACCGGACAGCGCGCCCTGGAAGCCGCCCATGGCGGTGCGCGCCATGCCCACGATCACGATTTCCTGTTGTTGCATCACAGCTCCTTTGCTTGGTTGTGGCCGTTGGCGCGCTTGCCCAGCGCTTTTTCGCACTGGCCGCGCAACTGGCCGATTTCGGTCAGCACCACCTTGATGTCTTCCATCTGCGTAAGGAGTTGCAGCTCCTTGCGCTCCAGAATGCGGATGAATTCCTGCAGCTGCGGCGCGTCGTCGTGCGCCGCGTCGTACAGCGCGAACAGCTCGCGTATCTCCTGCAAGGACAAGCCTATGCGCTTGCCGCGCAGGATCAGCATCAGCCGCACGCGGTCGCGCCGGTTGTAAATGCGGCGCTGCCCCGCCCGCTCCGGCTCCAGCAGGCCCTGGTCCTCGTAGAAGCGGATGGCGCGGGTGGTGATGTCGAACTCCTGCGCGAGTTCGGTGATGTTGAAAATCTGTTCGCCCATGCGTCTGTCCCTTTATCTTCCCGCTGCGGCCACGCGCGCCACAGTCAGGTGCTTTTGTGTTCATTGTCTGTTGACGTTGACGTAAACGTCAAGTTATCGTGATCAAAAGTAGAGCAAACAGTCCAGGAGAAACAGATGAGCCAGAAAATCGGCGTGGTGGGCGCGGGCACGATGGGCAACGGCATCGCCCAGGTCTTCGCGATGAAGGGATTCGACGTGGTATTGGCCGACGTCAGCGACGCGGCGCTGGTCAAGGGCGTGGCCAACATCAACATCAGCCTGCAACGGATGGCCAAGAAGGAGCTGATCGCCGAGACCAACATCCCCGGCATCGTCGCCCACATCCGCGCCACCACCCAGTTGGCCGATCTGGCCGGCTGCGACGTGGTGGTGGAAGCCGCCACCGAAAACGCCGAGATCAAGGAGCGGATCTTCCGCGAACTGGACGCCGCCGTCGGCGAGAAATGCGTGCTGGCCTCCAACACCTCGTCCATTTCCCTCACCCGCATCGCCAGCTGGGTCAGCCATCCGGAACGGGTGGTGGGCATGCACTTCATGAACCCGGTGCCGCTGATGGAGCTGGTGGAGATCATCCGCGCGCTGCAGACCGGCGACGAAGCCTACAACACCGTATTCCATCTATCCCAGGCGCTGGGCAAGACCCCGGTGACGGTGAAGGACGGCGCCGGTTTCGTCTCCAACCGCGTGCTGATGCCGATGATCAACGAAGCCGCCTTCGCGCTGTACGAAAACCTGGCCACTGCCGAGGACATCGACACCGTGATGAAGCTGGGCATGAACCACCCGATCGGCCCGCTGGCCCTGGCCGACCTGATCGGCCTGGACACCTGCCTGTCCATCATGGACATCCTTCACCGCGAGTTCCGCGACAGCAAATACCGCGCCTGCCCACTGCTGGTCCAGCTGGTGCAGGCCGGGCACCTGGGCCGCAAGAGCGGCAAGGGTTTCTACAGCTACAACTGAGCAGCGCCATCAGCCCGAACAATATAGAGGAGGCAGTGCCATGAGCCAGTCGGTACCCAACGTCAAGCTGTTGATAGGCGGCGAATTCGTCGAGTCCAAAACCATGGAATGGCGCGACATCGTCAATCCGGCCACCCAGGAAGTGCTGGCGCGCGTGCCGCTGGCCACCGCCGACGAGGTGAACGCCGCCGTCGCCGCCGCCAAGGAAGCGTTCAAGACCTGGAAGAAGACGCCGATCGGCGCCCGCGCGCGCATCTTCCTGAAATACCAGCAGCTGATCCGCGACAACATGAAGGAATTGGCCGCCATTCTCACCGCCGAACAGGGCAAGACCCTGGCCGACGCCGAGGGCGACATCTTCCGCGGCCTGGAAGTGGTGGAGCACGCCGCCAATATCGGCACGCTGCAGATGGGCGAATACGCCGAGAACGTCGCCGGCGGCGTGGATACTTACACCGTTCAACAGCCGCTGGGCGTGTGCGCCGGCATCACCCCGTTCAACTTCCCGGCGATGATCCCGCTGTGGATGTTCCCGATGGCCATCGCCACCGGCAACACCTTCGTGCTCAAGCCGTCCGAGCAGGACCCGATGGTGACGATGCGCCTGGTCGAGCTGGCGCTGGAAGCCGGCATTCCCAAAGGCGTGCTCAACGTGGTGCACGGCGCGGCATCGGTCGTCGACGCCATCTGCGACCACCCCGACATTAAGGCGGTGTCCTTCGTCGGCTCCACCAAAGTGGGCACCCACGTCTACCAGCGCGCCACCCTGTCCGGCAAGCGCGCCCAGTGCATGATGGGCGCGAAGAACCACGCCATCGTGCTGGCGGACGCCAACAAGGAGCAGGCGCTGAACCAGCTGACCGGCGCGGCCTTCGGCGCCGCCGGCCAGCGCTGCATGGCGCTCAGCGTGGCGGTGCTGGTGGGCGAAGCTCAGCAATGGATTCCGGATCTGGTGGCCAAGGCCAAAGGCTTGAAAGTAGGCCCCGGCAAGGACAATCCGGACCTCGGCCCTGTGATCTCCTGCGCCGCGCTGGACCGCGTCAAGAGCCTGATCGCCCGCGGCGTCGAGGAAGGCGCCAAGCTGGAGCTGGACGGCCGCGGCGTGAAAGTCGCCGGTTTCGACAATGGCAACTTCGTCGGCCCCACCATCTTCTCGGGCGTCAAACCCGAGATGGCGATCTACCATCAGGAAGTCTTCGGCCCGGTGCTGTGCTTGATGGCCGCCGACACGCTGGACGAAGCCATCGCCATCATCAACGCCAACCCCAATGGCAACGGCACCGCGGTGTTCACCCAGAGCGGCGCGGCGGCGCGCAAGTTCCAGGAAGAGATCGACGTCGGCCAGGTGGGCATCAACGTGCCGATCCCGGTGCCGGTGCCGCTGTTCAGCTTCACCGGCAGCCGCGCGTCCAAACTGGGCGACCTGGGCCCTTACGGCAAGCAGGTGGTGGCCTTCTACACCCAGACCAAGACCGTCACCAGCCGCTGGTTCGACGACGAGGCCAGCAGCGGCAAGGTGCACACCACCATCTCGCTGCGTTGACTTTCCGCAGGGTGGACACGCGTGTCCGCCCTGCTACCGATTGGGAATGGAATATGAATTTCGAACTGAACGAAGACCAGATCGCTTTCCAGCAGAGCGCGCGCGATTTCGCCGAGCGCGAGCTGGCCCCGCACGCCGCTGAATGGGACGCCGAATCCATCTTCCCGCTGGACGTGATCCGCAAGAGCGGCGACATGGGCTTTCTCGGCCTGTACACGCCGGAAGCCTATGGCGGCCTGGGCCTGTCGCGGCTGGACTCCGCCATCGTGTTCGAGGAGCTGGCCGCCGGCTGCACCTCCACCGCCGCCTACCTGACCATCCACAATATGGTCAGCTGGATGATCGCCAGCTTCGGCGGCAAGCAGCTTGCCGAGCAATGGGTGCCGAAAATGGTGACCGGCGAAGTCTTGGGCAGCTACTGTCTGACCGAGCCGGGCGCCGGCTCCGATGCCGCCTCGCTGAAGACCCGCGCCGAGAAAAAAGGCGAAGTCTATGTGCTGAACGGCGGCAAGATGTTCATCTCCGGCGCCGGCAGCACCCAGGTGCTGGTGGTGATGGCCCGCACTGGCGGCCCCGGTCCCAAAGGCATCTCCGCCTTCGTGGTGCCGGCCGACGCCCCCGGCGTCAGCTACGGCAAAAAGGAAAAGAAGATGGGCTGGAACAGCCAGCCCACCCGCGCCATCACCTTCGACAATGTCGAAATCCCGGTGGAGAATCGTCTGGGCGAAGAAGGCCAGGGTTTCTCCTTCGCGATGAAGGGGCTGGATGGCGGCCGCATCAATATCGCCACCTGCGCCGTCGGCACCGCCCAGGCCGCGCTCAACGCCGCGCAGCGCTACGTGCAGGAGCGCCAGCAATTCGGCCATCCGCTGGCCGAATTGCAAACCGTGCAATTCCGCCTGGCCGACATGCTGACCGAGCTAGTGGCCGCGCGCCAGATGGTGCGTCTGGCCGCCTGGAAGCTGGACAACGCCAGCGCCGACGCCTCCGCTTATTGCGCGATGGCAAAGCGCCTGGCCACCGATCTGAGTTTCAATATCGCCAACAACGCGCTGCAGCTGTTCGGCGGCTACGGCTATCTGCAGGACTTCCCGCTGGAGCGCCACGTGCGCGACCTGCGCGTGCACCAGATTCTGGAAGGCACCAACGAAGTGATGCGGATGATCGTGGCCCGCAAGCTGCTGCAGGACGGCGCGCTGGAAACGCTGCGCTGAGCAAAGCCGGCAACCTCCCTGAGGCTGCGTTGCGCCGGCTTGCCTCAGCCGCTTCGAAATAGAATTCATAAAGGCATTGAATATGAACAGCTACGCCCACCTGAACGTCGAGAAACGCGGCCACACCGCCGTGGTCACCATCGACAACCCGCCGGCCAATACCTGGAACCGCGCCAGCCTGTCCGCCTTGAAGCAATTGGTTGCCGACCTCAACGCCGACCGCGACATCTACGCGCTGGTGATCACCGGCCAGGGCGAGAAGTTCTTCTCGGCCGGCGCCGACCTGAACATGTTCGCCGACGGCGACAAGAAAGTCGCCACCGAGATGACCATGCTGTTCGGCGAGGCTTTCGAGGCGCTGTCGGGTTTCCGCGGCGTCAGCATCGCCGCCGTCAACGGCTACGCGATGGGCGGCGGCCTGGAGTGCGCGCTGGCCTGCGACATCCGCATCGCCGAAGAGCAGGCGCAGATGGCGCTGCCGGAAGCCGGCGTCGGCCTCTTGCCCTGCGCTGGCGGCACCCAGAACCTGCCGTGGCTGGTGGGCGAAGGCTGGGCCAAGCGGATGATTCTGTGCGGCGAGCGCGTCAACGCCGCCACCGCCGAGCGCATCGGCCTGGTCGAGCAGGTGGTGGCCAAGGGCGAGGCGCTGGAAACCGCCATCAAACTGGCCGAGGGCGTGGCCAAGCAATCGCCGTCGTCGGTGGGCGTGTGCAAGCAACTGGTGCAGGCCGCCCGCCTGCAACCGCCCGCCTGGAACCTGATCAAGGAGCGAGAAGCCTTCATCAAACTGTTCGACACCCACGACCAGGGCGAAGGCACCCGCGCCTTCCTGGAAAAGCGCGCGCCGAACTGGAAGAACGCCTGATCAACCTTTTCCCGAACGAGGTTCCGCCATGCAAGACGTGGTGCTGTTTGACGAACTGACTACCGGCGACGGCCACCGCATCGCCATCGCCACCCTCAACGCCGAAAAATCGCTGAACGCGCTGACGCTGGACATGATCCGTCTGCTCGACGCCCGCCTCACCATCTGGGAGCGCGACGAGGGCATCGTCGCCGTGGTGCTGCGCGGCGCCGGCGAGCGCGCCTTCTGCGCCGGCGGCGACGTGCGCGGCCTGCGTGAAAAGCTGGTCAGCGAACCGCACTATCCCAACCCCCACGCGGTGGCCTTCTTCACCGAGGAATACACGCTCGACTACCGCATCCACCGCTACAAGAAGCCGCTGATCGTCTGGGGCGGCGGCATCGTGATGGGCGGCGGCCTGGGCTTGATGGCGGGCGCCAGCCATCGCGTGGCCACCCCGGCCACCCGCATCGCGATGCCGGAAATCACCATCGGCCTGTATCCGGACGTCGGCGGCAGCTGGTTCCTGCAGCGGATGCCGGCGCATCTGGGCCTGTTCCTGGCGCTGACCGGCGCGCCGCTGAACGCGCACGACGCGCTGATCGCCAACCTGGCCGACCACGTGCTGGCCTCCGACGCCTACCCGGCGCTGCTGGAAGCCTTGCAGGCGGCCAACTGGGGCGACGATGCCCATGCTCGCCCGGCACTGGTCAGCGCCCTGCTCAACCAGTTGGAGGGCCAGTTGGGCGACGCGTTGCCGGCGTCCAACGTCGAACGCAACCTGCTGGCGGTGCACCGGCTGATGAATCGCGGCGATCTCGCCGCCGTCGCCGCCGCGCTGAACGAAACCGCATTCGAAGACCCATGGCTGGCCGACGCCGCCAAGAGCTTCCGCCATGGCAGCCCCACTTCCGCCGCCGTCAGCTGGGAAATCCTCAACCGCTCCAAACACATGTCGCTGGCCGAAGCGCTGCGGATGGAGCTGGCGTTGTCGATAAACTTCTGCGCACGCTCCGACTTCCCGGAGGGCGTGCGCGCGCTGCTGGTGGACAAGGACCGCAATCCGCATTGGAGCCGGCAGCTGGCCGACATCGACCAGGCCTGGGTGGACGGGCACTTCGATTCGCCGTGGCGCGAAGCCGACCACCCGCTGGCGGGATTGAAATAACAGCGACAAACATAAAGAGGAGAACAACATGGAAAACATCGCCTTCATCGGCCTGGGCAATATGGGCGGGCCGATGGCCGTCAATCTGCTGAACAAGGGCTTCAAGGTCAGCGCCTTCGATCTGTCGGCCGACGCGCTGGCCAAGGTGGCCGCCGCCGGCGGCCGGGCCGCATCCAGCGCCGCCGACGCGGCCGAAGGCGCGGGCGTGGTGATTTCCATGCTGCCGGCCGGCAAGCACGTAGCCGGGCTGTACCTCGGCGATGGCGGCCTGTTCGCCAGGCTGCCCAAGGGCACGCTGGTCATCGATTGCAGCACCATAGACGCCGGCACCGCGCGCAAAGTGGCGGAAGGCGCGCAGGAAAAAGGCCTGTCCATGCTGGACGCGCCGGTGTCCGGCGGCACGGCCGGCGCGACTGCCGGCACGCTGACCTTCATCGTCGGCGGCGCGGCGGAAGACCTGGCCCGAGCCCGTCCGGCGCTGGAAGCGATGGGCAAGAACATCTTCCACGCCGGCGGCGCAGGCGCCGGCCAGACCGCCAAGATCTGCAACAATATGCTGCTGGGCATCCTGATGGCCGGCACCGCCGAGGCGCTGGCGCTGGGCGTCAAGAATGGCCTGGACCCGAAAGTGCTGTCCGAGATCATCAGCAAAAGCTCCGGCCGCAACTGGGCGACCGAGCTGTACAACCCCTGGCCCGGCGTGATGGACAACACGCCGGCCAGCCGCGGCTACGCCGGCGGCTTCATGTCCGAGCTGATGCTGAAGGACCTGGGCCTGGCCGAGGAAACCGCGCTGCAGAGCCACACAGCCAATCCGCTGGGCGCTCTGGCGCGCAACCTGTACGAAGAACACGTGCACCAGGGCAACGGCAAGCTGGACTTCTCCAGCATTGTCAAACACTTCCACTCGGTGGATTGAGACGCGTCAAGACGGTCGGCACAAAACATATGACATGTGATAGATTCGTCATCATGTCTTTCGGACGGGAGGCCGCGCGAGCGTCCTCCCGTCTGGCCTTACAGATCAAACGGCAACAAGGATGAACATGTCTCAACCGCACGCCCTGAAGGGCATCGCCGCCGCCACGCTGGCGGCCTGCGCGCTGCTGCCCTCCACCGCTTCCGCCGCCGGCTACCAGCAACCGCCGGCCAACATCCTCAAAGTGATGCGCGCGCCGTCGCTGCCCGGCCCCAGCCTCAGCCCGACCAAAGACAATATGCTGCTGGTCGCCTGGCAGGAATATCCGTCCATCGCGCGCGTGGCCGCGCCTTACCTGAAGCTGGCCGGCACCCGCATCGAGCCCGCCAACCGCAGCAAGCACGACACGCCGGGCGGCTACGGCATCGCCCCCTGCGCGGAAAGCTTCAAGCTGGTGAGCGTCCCCGGCGGCAAGGAAACGTCGATCGCGCTGCCCGCCGGCGCCTGCCCGGACGCGCCGCTCTGGTCCGCCGACGGCAAGCGCTTCGCCTTCGCCAACACCACCAAGGACGCCGTCGAGGTATGGGTGGGCGACGCAGCCAGCGGCAAGATCCGCAAGATTCCCGGCATCCGCCTCAATCCGATGCTGAACGACGAGCTGCAATGGATGCCCGACCAGAAGACCCTGCTGGTCAAGGCCGTGCCGGCCAAGCTGGGCGCGGCGCCCGCGCAGGCCAACTCGCAGGACGGCCCCAGCGTGCAGGACAGCGGCGGCGGCCAGGGCGAAAGCAGCACCTACGAAACCCGCGACACGCTGTCCAGCCCGCACGACGAGGCCTTGTTCGACTACTACGGCGCGTCGCAGCTGACGCTGGTGGACGCGGCCAGCGGCAAGGCGACGCCGCTTGGCCAGCCGGCCATCTACGACGGCGTCGGCCCGGCGCCGGACGGCAAGCACATCCTGGTGTCCAGCGTGCGCAAGCCCTACTCCTACGTCACCACCTACGAGCGCTTCCCGCATGAGGTGGAAGTCTGGAACATCGCCAACCCCGCCCGCGTGACCGCCCACTCCGTCGCCTCGCTGCCGCTCGCCGACCGCGTGCCGGTGCACGGCGAGCCGCTGGGCCCGCGCGACTTCTTCTGGCGCGCCACCGAGCCGGCCACGCTGCTGTGGGCAGAGGCGCTGGACGGTGGCGACTGGAAAAACACCGTGCCGGCCCGCGACAAGGTGATGATGCAAAAAGCGCCGTTCACCGCGGCGCCGGTTGAAATCCTGCGCACCGCGCAGCGCTTCGCCGGCCTGGACTGGACCGAGCGCGCCGACACCGCGCTGGTCAGCGAAATCGATCTCAACAAGCACTGGCGCCAGACCCGCGTCGTCAACGTCGACCAGCCGCAGCAAGCCGGCAAGCTGCTGTGGGACCTGTCCTACGACGACAAATACGCCGATCCGGGCAGCCCGGTGCGCCGCGCCCTGCCCAGCGGAGAACGAGTGATCCAGCTGGACGGCGACGCCATCTACCTGTCCGGCGGCGGCGCGTCGCCGCAGGGCAACCGCCCCTTCCTCGACAAGCTGAACCTGAAAACCGGCGACAGCCAACGCCTGTTCCGCAGCGACAAATCCGCTTACGAACGCTTCATCGGCCTGTCAGCCAAGGGCAGCGGCAGCTTCCTCACCTGGCGCCAGACCCCGGCCGAGGCGCCGAACGCCTTCCTGCGCACGCTGGGCGCGCCGCTCAGCGCCGACAAGGGCGAAGCCGCCTTCGCCTCCACGGAAACCGCCGTCACCCGCATCGTCGATCCGACGCCGGAGCTTCGCCAGATCAAGAAGCGGCTGGTCAAGTACAAGCGCGCCGACGGCCTGGACCTGTCGTTCACGCTGTATACCCCGCCGGGCTACCAGGAAGGCACTCGCGTGCCCGCCATCCTCAATGCCTATCCGCTGGATTACGCCGACGCGGCCAGCGCCGGCCAGATCAGCGGCTCGCAGCAAACCTTCACCCGCCTCTATCAATACAAATACCTGCTGCTGGCCGGCTACGCCGTGATCGACCAGGCGTCGTTCCCTGTGGTCGGCAACCCCAAGGCTGCCTACGATAGCTATCTGGACCAGCTGAAAATGGACGCCGAAGCCGCGGTGAATGAGGCGGTGAAGCTTGGCGTGGTCGATCCAGACCGCGTGGCGGTCACCGGCCACAGCCACGGCGCGCTGATGACCGCCAACCTGCTGGCGCACACCGACCTGTTCCGCGCCGGCGCGGCCACCAGCGGCTCGTACAACAAGACGCTGACGCCGTTCGGCTTCCAGAGCGAGCGACGCTCGGTATGGGAGGCCCCGGACGTTTACCGCAAGGTGTCAACCTTCTTCTACGCCGACAAGCTGAAGACGCCGATCCTGATCATGCACGGCAGCGACGACGCCAACCCCGGCACCACGCCGCTGCAGGCCAGCAAGTTCTACGAGGCGATCCGCGGCAACGGCGGCACCGCCCGCCTGGTGATGCTGCCGCATGAGCCGCACTGGTACGCGGCCCGCGAATCGAACGAGCAACTGGTGTACGAGATGCTGAATTGGTTCGACAAGTACGTGAAGAACGCGCCGCCGCGCGCGGTGAAGAGCGCGCAGAGCCAGCCGGTGCCGGCCCAGCCGTAAGCGCCCTGCGCCGTCCGATCAAGCGCCCCGCCCCGCGGGGCGTTTTCACCGCCGCTTGCTAGCGCTGCCGCGCCGCCTTGTTGCGGACCTTCCACTCGCGCCGCTGCTGTTGCCGCTGCAGCGCGGTCTGCTCGTGGCGCTCCATCTCGCGCCGCAGTTTGTGGTAGTTGCGCAGCCTGTCGCCGTCCACCCCGGATCTCACCGCGCAGCCCGGCTCCTCGCGGTGGCTGCAGTCGCGGAACTGGCAGCGGCCGGCCAGCTCCTCGATGTCGGCGAAGCTGCCGGCCAGCGCGCCGGCGTCCGGTGGGGCCTGCAAGGTGCGCACGCCAGGCGTGTCGATGATGCAGGCGCCATCCGGGCACTTCAGCAGCGTGCGCGCGGTGGTGGTATGGCGGCCGCGGCTGTCATCCGCCCTCACCCCGCCCACCGCCTGCGCCTCCTCGCCCAGCAAGGTATTGCTGAGCGTGGACTTGCCGGCGCCGGACGAGCCCAGCAGCACCAGCGTCTGGCCCGCGCCCAGCCAGGGCCGCAAAACGTCGCGGCAGGCCGGATCGGTGCCGTTCAGCAGCAGAATGGGCGGCAACGGCTTCAAGCGCTGTTCCAGCTCGGCCAACCTGGTTTCCGCGTCCGGACACAGATCGGCCTTGCTCAGCGCCACCACCGGCGCCACGCCCGCCGCCGCGGCCAGGCCCAGATAGCGCTCCAGCCGCCGCGGGTTGTAATCGCCGTCCAGCCCCATCACCAGCAAGGCGGTATCGACATTGCTGGCATAAGCTTGCCGCGCGCCTTCGTCATTGACGCGAACCAGCTGGTTGAATGGCTCCAGACGCTCAAGCAAGCGCCAGGGCTCATGCTCCAGCGGCTGGCACAGCGCCCAATCGCCCACCGCCAGTGCGGCGTGAATGCCGGGCAAGGCGTGGGCCGGATGCTCGTCCTCGCCGTCATGCACCCACGCGCAGTCGCGCTGCACGCGGCATACGCGCGCCAGTTTCCACGCTTCGTCGCCGGCCTTGGCCAGCGCCTGTTGCAGCAATACCGGCGTCAGGCCGATGGCGGCCAGACGCGGAAAATCGAAATTCAGCATTGAAACTCCCGGGAACGCTCGCAAGCCAACGCCGCCAGGCGTAGCCAGGCTCGATCAAGCATTCGGAAATGGATGGGGGAAACGCGCCTGATGGACAGGCTTAGCCACCGCGCGGATGCGGTGTAAGGAACATGCCGGGGAACGGCCGCCGAGCGGCGCCGCTTACAACGGAAAAACTATCGAAAAATGAAACGACCGAGGCGACGGTTCAAACAGCATGCCCTTGAAATTGGGTATCGCGGCTCATTGGATTCTCCTTTTAGCTATTGGGATCGAAAGAAGATTATGCCAATTGAAAATGTCGTCCGCAAGCGGAATCATGCTCGCGCGGCATCGATCCTGGGAAAAGTTCTATAGATAGTAAGATGCCGCCGGAGAGGCGCGCATATCGGGCATCCGCCCTCATCTGGGAGAAATGAAGCGATGAAAACCCTGCCGCTATTGATCGCCGCCGCCATCGGCGCCGCTGCCTTGACCGCCTGCGCCAGCCCGGAGGAAATCCGCGCGATGGATCAGCGCACCTGTTCCGGCTACGGCTTTCACCCAGGCACCGACACTTACGCCAACTGCATGATGAAGCAGGCGGACAAACGCGATCAGGACATGCGGGCGCGCGAGGAAGAGGCGCAACGACGCATGGCCCAACCCGCAGGCCAGCCGGCTGTCATGCCCGCTACCACGGTCATCGTCATTCCTGCGGAGAGCAAGCCCAAGCTGCCGGACTGCCGGATGCAGGACCCCGGCGTCACGCTCAATATGGACGGCAAATGGGAAGGCCCCAACTGCACGCCGGCGCGCTGACCCAGCCCCTCTTCAAGCCCGGCTGGCAAAACGCCGTTCGTCTTACGGCAACAGCGTTCGCGCCGGCTGCGACCAAAACGCCGCGTCCAGCGTATAGTCCCGCTCCAGCGTTTGCTCTCCCGGATTGGCCAGCGCCAGGTGCAGCCTGGGCGCCGCGCCCGCCGGCAGCGCCATCTGCCAGCCGGCCAGCGTATGCTCGCGGCCGTCTCGCCACAAGCTATTGTCCGGGCCGTCATGATGGTCCCGGCTCAATCGCTCGAACTCCGCGAGCGCATGCGACGGCCGCTGATCCAGCAAAAACCGGATGCGGGCGAGCCTGGCCTTGCTGCTGGGGCCGATTTTCTGCGCCCCGTCCAGCAAGGACAGATTGGAATAATGGTTGGTGTGCGCCAGCGTGCCATTTCGCTGGCGGCTGAGCTGGTAGCGCCCATGCTGGCCGACTTCCACCTGCATCAGGCCGCTGGCGTCGGCCAGCAGCAGAAACACCGGGCGCGTTTGCGAAAACAGATTGTCCGCGGCGGCGGCCACCTCGTCCAGCGAGCCGTAATCGCGCAACAAGCGCGTCAAAACGCCATGGCGCGCGCGGTCGGCCCGCAGTTCGCGCGGCAGGCTGCTGGCCTCGGCGCCGACCACCGCCAGCCCCTTCTCGTTGACGCCGGCCTTGATGCCCGGCTCGCGGCCATTGTCGGCGTACAGGCCCAGATAGGCGTAGCCATGTTCCGGATGGCGCAGCCGCAACGACTGCACATGGTCCGGCTTCCAGTCGCGGTTCTTGGCCAGCAAAGTGCCATCCACGCTGGCCGCGCCCGCCGCGCCCCACAAGGTGCAGGCCGCAACGGGCCAATGAATCAGGGCAAGCCATCCCGCCGCAGCCAACCATGAAGCGCGCATGACGATCTCCCGCGTGGCGAATGAAACGATTCTGCCATGGCCGCGCTAAGGGGCCTTCAATCAACTTGCAAGCAAATGTGAGGACCCCGCGCGAACCGATCAGATAGCTGCGGCGGGAAACACATACTCCAGCATCTCATCCCCGTACTTATCGACCTGGCCAGTGGAAGCCCAACCGAGATAGCGGTAAAAACCATGGGAACGCACCGCCGGATCGCTGCTGCAGCCCAGAAACAGCCGCTGATGGCCCGCATCCCGCAAAATGGCCATGACCTGCGCCAGCAGAGCCTTGCCCACGCCGATGCCTTCGCAAACGGGCAGCAGGGCCAGCACCACGATCTCGCCGCTAGCCGCCTCGCCGAAGCAATAGCCGACGATGCATCCATCTCTCTCCGCTACCACGCCGGGCAATTCGCCTGCGCGCACGCTTTGCGCCCAGTTCTCACGAGTGATGCCCAGCTCGTTCAGCCTGGTTTCAGAAATGGCGTTTTCCCGGGTCTGGCCGCGGATGACGACGCAGGCCGGCACGTCTTCCGGACGCGCGGCGCGATAGAGGATGGCGCTCATGTATTTTCTCTTTAAAGAACGATGGATGTTCAAATCGGACCCGGCCACGCGCAAGAAGGTTCGCAACAAAGCCTGCAAATCGCGCCGGATATCGATCCTGTCAGCCCAAACAACAAGCCGCGTGAACCGTTTCCAGTTCCCGCGGGCTGTTTTCGGCCAGGGCGGCCATTATATCGGCGTTAAAATTAGAAATGAGTTTTTGGGCGTTAGTTCTCCGCTTGCGGATTTTTGGCCCTCACTTCATAGCCCAGCGCCTGCAACGCCTTCACCCATTCGTCGATGGCGATCTCCACCAACGCTGGCTGGCCGGCGAAGCCGAATTCGATGTGCATCTCAGGAATCTCCTCACTGCCGAAATTGGGCAGGCAGGACAGCCTCAGGGCCGGATAGCGGACGGTGAAGTCCTGCATCAGACCGATCAGGTCTCCCTCGCGAGCTTTGATCGCAATGCAGGATTGCTCGACATCCGGCTGATCGTTGAACAGATGGCGGCAATGAGTATCAAGCACCCACTCCGCCATCGGCCAGGCCATGCTGGGGAAACCGGGCAGGAAATGGACGCTGCCGCAGGAGAAGCCGGCGATCTGGTTGACCGGATTGGGAATGATGGCGGCGCCTTGCGGAAAATGGCCCATCAGGATGCGGTGCGGGTAGGCGTCGGCGCCGAAACGCCCCTCGATCAGCGCCTTGGCCTCCGGATGCAGCTCCAGCGGCGCGCCCAGCGCGCGGGCGGCGCAGGCCCGGGTATGGTCGTCCGGCGTGGCGCCGATGCCACCGAAGCTGAACACCAGGTCGCCGCCGGCGAAGGCGCGGCGCAAGGCCGCTTCGATGCGGGCGGGATCGTCGCCCAGATACTCCGCCCAAGCCAGCTTCATGCCGCGCGCGGCCAGGATGCGGATCAAGGTCTGCATATGCTTGTCCTGGCGTTTGCCGGACAGCAGTTCGTCACCGATGATCAATGCGCCGGCTTGCATGGCTCTAATCCTTCCCGCCCTGCTCCAGCATGCGCCGGCAGACAGCGTAGCAATCGTCGATATGGCTGTTGCCGACATAGCGCATCGCGGCGAATCCTATCGCCGCGTTGGCCGCCCAGCCCAGCACCGGCACCAGTTTCAGCGCCTGCTTTCCAGCCCAGCGGCCGGCGGCCCGCCTGGCCACCGCAGCCAGCAGCGTGCGGGTGACTTCCAGCCCCAACAGCGCGCCGCCGGCGCGGCGGATCAGCTGATACAACATCTGCTTGCGCGCCGCGTCGTAACCGGCGATCTGCTCCGGCGCCACGCCGAAGCGCTGATTGATCGCCGGGATCAGCTGCAGCAGGATGGCCACATCGGCGGCGACATCGATGCCGGGAGCCGGCAAGGCCGACGCGCCGGCGGACAGCGCAGCCCTGCCGTTGACCATCGCCCGGCACTGGTCGCGGATGGCGTCGAGCTCCCGCAAGCTGGCGGGCAGCATCTCAGTGCGCCTCGCCTACCTGCGGGCCGGCCAGCGCGTCCTTGGGCATCGCCAATTGCTTCACCACGGCCTGGGCGGCGGCGAAGTCAGGCGTGGCGATCAGCCGCTGCCAATCCTCGGCCCGGCTCTTGCCCGCCATGCGCTCCAGGCGTTCGGCCAGCTTGGGCTGCGGCGGCGGAAGCAGCGCCGCCAGCATCGTGTCGGCCTCTTCCGGCTGATTGCAGACCAGCACCATGTCGCAGCCGGCCGCCAGCGCCGCGTCGGCGCGCTGCACATAAGTCCCGGCGCCGGCCGCGCCGGCCATGTCCAGCGCGTCGGAGAAGATCACGCCGTCGAAGCCGATCTTGCCGCGCAGGATGTCGGTCAGCCAAACCTTGGAGAAACCGGCCGGCTGGCTGTCCACTGAAGGATACAGCACGTGCGCCGGCATCACCGCGCCCATGCCGGCCTCGGCCAGGCGGGCGAACGGCACCAGATCGTCGCGTTCGATCTCGGCCAGGCTGCGGTCGTCCTGCGGCATCAAGTGGTGGCTGTCGCCCTCCACATAGCCATGGCCGGGGTAATGCTTGCCGCAGCTCATCATGCCGCCGCGGCCCAGGCCCTGCTGCAAGGCTTCGGCCAGCTCGGCCACCGCCTCCGGATCCCGGTGGAAGGAGCGGTTGCCGATCACGGCGCAACGCTCCCAGTCCAGATCCAGCACCGGGGTGAAGGATAGATCGATGCCGCAAGCCGACAATTCGGCGGCCAGCACATACCCCACCGTTTCAGCCAGCTTGCGCGCCTCGTCCTGATCCTGATCCCAGGCCTCGCCCAGCACGCTCATCGGCGGCAGGCGGGTGAAGCCGTCCAGGAAGCGCTGCACGCGCCCGCCCTCGTGATCGACGGCGATCAACAGATGCGGCGAGCGCAAGGCGCGGATCTCGGCGGTCAACGCGCGCAGCTGCTGGATGTTCTGGAAATTGCGGCGGAACAGAATGATGCCGCCCACCAGCGGATGGGACAGCCGGGCGCGTTCCTGCTCGGTCAGCGCGCAGCCGGCGACGTCCACCATCACCGGGCCGCGCGGGAGATTCAGAGTCGTTTGGGTCATGGTTTCATCCTCGACCATTGCGGGGCGCGCATAGCCGCCCCGGGTATTGCAAAGACAAGCGCGGAGCGCCGACCGTTCCCGCGCCTGTCGCGCGAGAGGCGGTCTCCCGCCTTACGATTCAAGCACGACGAAGGCCAGCGCGTGGCCGCGCTCGTCGCTGATGGACAGATGCATGCGCGCGACGCCGCGCGCGGCGACGAAGGCGGCCAATTCGTCGGACAGCGCCAACAAGGGCTTGCCGAGCGAGTCGTGGGCCACGCCTATCGCGGTCAGCAAGGCCGGCGCCACCACGCCGGTGCCTAGCGCCTTGGCGAAGGCCTCCTTGGCGGCGAAGCGTTTGGCCAGAAAGCGCGCCGGCTCGGCATGGGCGGCGAACTCGGCCTGCTCGGCCGCGGTCAGCAGCCGCCGTCCCGCCTTGTCGCCCCAGCGGCGGCACCAGGCCTCCATCCGGGCGATTTCCACCAGATCGGTGCCGATGCCGTAAATCATGCGCGCGCCTCGCCGGCATGGCGCAACGATAGCCATCGCCCCGCCCACAGCGCCATGCAGGGCAGCCAGACATAGACGAATTCGGTCTGGACCACTCGCTCGCCCTTGGGGCCGAACCAGCGTTTCAGGCCGATCGGAGCGCCTTCTATCGGCTTCCAGCCGCTGAGGTAGCGATGATCGGACCAAGGCATGAACAGCGCCGGGCCGAAGCTGGCGTCGCAGATCATGTCCAGCGCGGCGTGCGAAGCCACCGACAGAAACAGCAACAACGCCGCCGACGCGGCGCTCAGGCCCACCCGCAGCCAAAACGGGCGGCACAGCCAGGCCAGCAGGCCGGCGCAAACCGCCGCTGCCGCCAGCGAATGCGAAAAGCCGCGGTGCCCCCATGGGCTGGCGTAGGGGATGCCCAGCTTGAAGGTGACCACGTCCAGATCCGGCAGCATCGCGGCCGCGCCGCACAGCGCCAGCCACGGCAACATGCCGGGCGTGGAGACTGGCTTGCGGCTGGCCAGGGCAACCAAGGTGGCGCCGGCCAGCGCGTGGGTGACGACGGTGGGCATCAGCGGACGCGCGCGCTTTCCATCAGCGCCTTCATCTCGCGCACCGCCTGCGGGAAGCCGACGAACAGCGCATGGGCGACGATGGCGTGGCCGATGTTCAGCTCGGCGATCTGCGGGATGGCCGCGATGGGCTTCACATTATGGTAGTTGAGGCCGTGGCCGGCGTTGACCACCATGCCGAGGCTGGCGCCGAATTCGGCGGCGGCGCGGATGCGGACCAGCTCGGCCTCGCGCTCCCTGGCGTGCGGCGCGTCGGCGTAGGCGCCGGTGTGCAGTTCGATCACGCGCGCGCCGGCGTCGTAGGCCTTCTGGATCTGCTCGCGGTCGGGATCGATGAAGATGGACACGCGGATGCCGGCCTCGGCCAGCTTACCGGTGTAATGCTTGACGTCGGCGTAGTGGCCGCGCACGTCCAGGCCGCCCTCGGTGGTGACTTCCTCGCGCTTTTCCGGCACCAGGCACACGTCTTCCGGCGCCACCTCCAGCGCGTGCGCCAGCATTTCCGGCGTCATCGCCATTTCCAGGTTCATCCGGGTCTTCAGCACCGGACGCATGGCTTTCACGTCCGCGTCCTGGATGTGGCGGCGGTCTTCGCGCAGATGCAGCGTGATCAGGTCCGCGCCGCTGGATTCGGCCACCAGCGCGGCCTCCACCGGGCTCGGGTAGCGGGTGCCGCGCGCCTGGCGCAGCGTGGCGACGTGATCGATGTTTACGCCCAACAAAATCATTTTCATCCCCCTTGTCTTCCCGCCATCAGTCCGAAAGGGACTGGATGGCTTGCAATAGTTGGCGCGACGCCAGCGGCTCGTCGCCCAGCAGCGCGGACAGCCATACCCGGCTGAGCTGGCGCGCGTGGCCGCGGGTATCGGGCTGGCCGTAGTCGTCGGCGTCTATCGCCAGCAAGGCCTCGCCCGGCAACCTGACGGCGCGGCCGACCGGCGCCAGTTCCGGATGCTCATCCGGCTCTGGCATCGCCGCGTCGCGGCACAGATAATGGCGATCGGCGGCGATGGCCTCGCCGCGGCTGTCGCGGCCGAGCGCCGGCGCGTAGCCCAGCACCTGGGCCAGCCGCAGCTCGTAGCGGCGCAAGGCCGTCGACAACGGCGCGCCGGCGGCCAGCTCCCGCACCGCCCGGTCATAAACGGCAAAAGCCCGCGGCTCGGGATCGTCCCGCGCCGTGAGCTTCATCATCAATTCGTTCAAATAAAAGCCGCAGACCAGCGGCAGCCCGGTCAGCTGCCGCACCCCGCCGTCCCAGTCCGCCGCGTGCAGCGTGCGCAACTCGCCCTTGCCGAACCACGACAAGGTCAAGGGCTGAAATGGCAGCAGCACCCCGCGCAGATCGGACCGGGGCCGGCGCGCGCTGCGCGCCACCAGGCTGAAACGGCCATGGTCGCGGGTCAACACTTCCAGCAGCAGGCTGGTCTCGCGATACGGCTGGGTATGCAGGATATAACCCGGCTGCTTGTCCACCCTGCCCGGCTGGCTCATGCCGTCACGCCCCGCCGGCTCACCTGGATGGAAACGGTCTCGGCGCCGCGCCCCAGCCGCTGGCGGGCCAGCAGCTCCACCCGGGCGCGCCAGGCGGCGATGGCCTCCACGCTGTCCCAATACGTGACCCGGTCTTCCGCGGTCACGCCCAGGCAGCCCGGCTGGCTTTCCGCCAGCCTCAGCGCGCAGCGCGACAGCTCTGCCGCCGCGCCGTCGCCGGAAAGATTCGCCGCCCAGCAAGCCTGCGCCGGGGGCCTGTCCAATACCGTCATCAGTTCAAACCGAACTCGCGCAGGAAGCGGACATCGTCGGCCCAGCCGGATTTCACTTTCACCCAGACCTGCAGGAACACCTTGCCGTCGAACAGCTTTTCCATATCGAGACGGGCCTCGGTGGAGATCTTCTTCAGCTTCTCGCCGGCCTTGCCGATCACGATGGGCTTCTGGTGTTCCTTGTCCACCAGCACCGCGATGTGGATGCGGCGCAGCGCGCCGTCCATCTCGAACATTTCCACTTCCACGTTCATTTCGTACGGCAGCTCTTCGCCCAGATAGCGGAACAGCTTTTCTCGGACGATCTCGGCGGCCAGGAAGCGCTCGTTTTTATCGGTGACCATGTCCTCCGGATACAGGGGCATCGATTCCGGCAGGTGCGGGCGCACCTGATCCAACAGCTCGGCCAGGCGCTGGCCGTGCTTGGCGCTGACCACTTCGACGCCGGCGAACTCGAACTCGGCGGTCACTTCGTCGATGAAGGCCTGCAGGGTCAGTTTGTCCTTGGCCTTGTCCAGCTTGTTCACCACCAGGATGACCGGGGTCTTCTTGGGCAGCAGCGCCATCACTTCCTTGTCGGCGGAAGTGAAACGCATCGCCTCCAGCAGGAACAGCACGCAGTCTACGCTGCCGAGCGAGTCCTTCACGCTCTTGTTCAAGGCCTCGTTCAGTGCGCCCTTGTGATAGGTCTGGAAGCCCGGCGTGTCGACGAACACGAACTGCGCCGTGTCCTCGGTATGGATGCCGGTGACGCGATGGCGCGTGGTCTGCGATTTCTTCGAGGTGATGCTGATCTTCTGGCCGATCAGGTGATTCATCAACGTGGACTTGCCCACGTTGGGACGGCCGACGATGGCGACGAAGCCGCAGTGGAATTGGGGAGTATCGGTCATGATTTTTTCTTGCCTGCGGCGAGTTTCTGTTCCAGCAGGACCAACGCCGCTTCGGCGGCCTGCTGTTCGGCGGCGCGGCGGCTGCCGCCGTCGCCGGTGGAGATCAGGGCCAGCTCGCCCAGATCGCACTCCACCTTGAACCATTGTTCGTGGGCCTCGCCGCTCTGCGACAGGATGCGGTACTTGGGCAGCGCCAGCTTGCGCGCCTGCAGCGCTTCCTGCAAGCGGGTCTTGGCGTCCTTGGCCTGGCGCGTGGTGTCGATGTTGGCGACGCGCTGGCTGTACAAGCGGCGCACCACCTGCTCGGCCGCGGCGAAATCGGCGTCGAAGCTGACGGCGGCGAAAGTGGCTTCCAGCGCGTCGGCCAGGATGGACGGACGGTTGAATCCGCCGCTCTTGAGCTCGCCCTCGCCCAGGTACAGGTAGTCGCCCAGCGCCAGTTCCTGGGCGATTTCCGCCAGCGTGTTCTGGTTGACCAGGTTGGCGCGCAGACGGGACAGCTCGCCCTCGGTCAGCTGCGGAAACTGGTCATACAGCATGCGGGCCACGGTGTAATTGAGGATGCTGTCGCCGACGAATTCGAAGCGCTCGTTGTTCGTGCTGCTGAAGCTGCGGTGCGTCAGCGCCTGGCGCAGCAGTTCCGGTTTTTGAAATGCGTAATCCAGCGCCTGGGACAGGCGCCGGAATCGATTGTCTATCTGGGTCACGGTATGGTTATTGCGCAGGCGGTTGACCCGCCTGGGTATCGAAATGGAAAAGCAGACTGACATTGCCGAACAGCGGCACCTCGCGCTGATACTTCGCGCGCAGATAATTGCTGCCGGCTCCGGCCACCACCATCAGATTCTCTCCCTTGACGGAAGTGACTCCGGAGACGTTGGCCTTGCCGTCGAACTCCTGCCGCAGCGTCTGCTCGCCGACATTGGTCTCGGCGGACAGGGCCGTCAGCGCGTTCTTGACATCGCCGTACTCGGTGTAGACCGGCACGATCTTGAACACCAGCATCAATCCGGCGCCGACGAGGGCCAGGACCAACAAAATCGCAATTACCGACAAGCCTTGCTGCTTCTTCATGCGGTTCTCCAGGTCATGGCCGCTCTTGGCCTGAGATTGTTTTTACTGTATCCGGGTGCCGATGCGCGACAACTGGGTGAAATTCATCCAGATCATGAAGGCCTTGCCCACCATCAGCTTGTCGTCGACGAAGCCCCAATAGCGGCCGTCGGAGCTGTTGTCGCGGTTGTCGCCCATCATGAAGTAATTGCCCTGCGGCACCTTGCAGACGAAACCGTCGTCATCGTAGCGGCAATTGTCGCGGTAGGGAAAGTCCTGCACCTGGCTCAGCGCCACCACCGGCGCTTCGACGTTGTTCAATACATGGTAGGACTTGCCGCCCTGGTTTTCCCGGAAACGCTGCGCGGTGATCTGGGCCAGGCCTTGCTCGATGTAGTCGTAAGTGCCGTCGGCGACATCGGTCACCTGCTTGCCGTTGACGGTCAGGCGCTTGTTGCGGTACTCGACTGTGTCGCCCGGCAGGCCGATCACGCGCTTGATGTAATTCACCTTGGGGTTGGGCGGATAGTTGAACACCACCACGTCGCCGTGATTGACCTTGTTGACCGGCACCAGCACGTTGTTCAGCACCGGCACGCGGACGCCGTAGGTAAACTTGTTCACCAGGATGAAATCGCCGACCACCAGGCCCGGCCGCATCGAGCTGGACGGAATCTGGAACGGCTCCACCAGGAAGGAGCGCAGCACGAACACCACCAGGATCACCGGGAAGAAGCCGCGCGAATAATCGACGAAATGGCCGGGCTGCGCGCCGCTGGCGGCGCGCTTCCTGGCCAGCATCCACTTGTCCAGCGCCCACACCGCGCCGGTGATCACGACGAACACCAGCATCACCGCGGTGAAGCTCATGTAGTCTGACAGCAGGCCGAAGCCGCCGATCACCAGGGCCAGATAGCCCCACTGCACCGATTGCGGCCAATCCTTGGCACCTTCCTGCTTCTTGCCGCCAAGCAAAATCAGCAACACGCCGACCACGACCGCGGCCGAGAACACCCAGAACAAGTTTGCGCCCACTTATTTGTCCCCTACTTGAAGAATCGCCAGGAAAGCCTCTTGCGGGATTTCCACGTTGCCGACCTGCTTCATCCGCTTCTTGCCGGCCTTCTGTTTTTCCAGCAGCTTTTTCTTACGGGTGATGTCGCCGCCGTAGCACTTGGCCAGCACGTTCTTGCGCAGCGCCTTCACCGTTTCGCGGGCGATGATGTGGCCGCCGATAGCCGCCTGCACCGCGATGTCGAACATCTGGCGCGGAATCAGCTCGCGCATCTTCGACACCAGTTCGCGGCCGCGGTACACGCTGGAGGCGCGGTGGACGATCAGGCTCAGCGCGTCGACCTTCTCGCCGTTGACCAGCACATCCAGCTTGACCAGGTCGGCGCTCTGGAATTCCTTGAACTCGTAGTCCAGCGAGGCGTAGCCGCGGCTGGTGGACTTCAGCTTGTCGAAGAAGTCCATCACCACTTCATTCATCGGCAGATCGTAGGTGAGCATCACCTGGCGGCCCATGTATTGCATATTGCGCTGCACGCCGCGCTTCTGGTTGCACAGCGTCATCACCGCGCCCACATAGTCCTGCGGCACCAGGATGGTGGAGGTGATGATGGGTTCGCGCAGGTCTTCATACTTGCCGGCATCCGGCATCCGCGACGGGTTCGACACCACCTCCACCGTACCGTCTTTCATCACCACTTCGTAGTTCACCGTGGGGGCGGTGGTGATCAGGTCCATGTCGAACTCGCGCTCCAGCCGCTCCTGGACGATCTCCAGATGCAGGAGGCCGAGGAAGCCGCAGCGGAAGCCGAAGCCCAGCGCCTGCGACACTTCCGGCTCGTACTTCAGCGAGGCGTCGTTCAACTGCAGCTTTTCCAGCGCGTCGCGCAGCGCTTCGTAATCGTGGCTTTCCACCGGGTACAGGCCGGCGAACACCTGCGACTGCACGTCCTTGAAGCCAGGCAGCGCCTCGGCGGCCGGCTTCGACACCAGGGTGATGGTGTCGCCCACCTTGGCCGATTTCAATTCCTTGATGCCGGCGATGACGAAGCCCACCTCGCCCGCGTTCAGGTTTTGACGCTGAACCGACTTGGGCGTGAACACGCCCACCTGTTCGCACAGGTGCTCGGCGCCTGTGGCCATGAACTTGATCTTGTCCTTGGGCTTCAGCGAGCCGTCGATCACGCGCACCAGCATCACCACGCCGACGTAGTTGTCGAACCAGGAATCGACGATCAGCGCCTTCAGCGGGCCATCCGGGTCGCCCTTCGGCGCCGGGATCTTGCTGACCACTTCCTCCAGGATGTCTTCGATGCCGATGCCGGACTTGGCCGAGGCGCGCACCGCGTCGACGGCCTCGATGCCGATGATGTCCTCGATCTCTTGCGAGATGCGCTCGGGATCGGCGGCCGGCAGGTCGATCTTGTTCAGCACCGGCACCACTTCCACGCCCAGCTCGATGGCGGTGTAGCAGTTGGCGACGGTCTGGGCTTCCACGCCCTGCGACGCGTCCACCACCAGCAGCGCGCCCTCGCAGGCGGACAGCGAGCGCGACACTTCATAGCTGAAGTCCACGTGCCCCGGGGTGTCGATCAGGTTGAGGTTGTACACCTGGCCATCTCGGGCCTTGTAGGTCAAGGCGGCGGTCTGCGCCTTGATGGTGATGCCGCGCTCCTTCTCGATGTCCATGGAGTCAAGCACCTGGGCGCTCATCTCGCGCAATTCCAAACCACCGCAGAACTGAATGAAGCGGTCGGCCAGGGTCGATTTACCGTGGTCGATATGGGCAATGATCGAAAAATTTCGGATGTTCTTCATCGGTTTCCAGCAAAAGATAAGGGCACGCTAGCGTGCCCGGGGCTGCTGACGGATAGCCCTTCCGGGGGATCCCTGCGGATCCGACGGCGGCCGGAAGCCGATCAGCAAGCGGGGGCGCGACCAGCGCGCCCCCGGTTTTACTCACACTGGCGCGGATTTTAGCCGATTTCGCCCAAATGTGCAGCCAATCTCGCGCCGTCCAGATGCCAATGGCAGATTTCGGTCTCGCCGTCCATCAGCACCGGCACCAACTCGTTGAAGCGGGCCTCCAGAGCCGGATCGGCATCGACATCCACCACCTCGAGCTCGAAGCCGTGGCGCTCGCGCCAGGGGCCGAGCTCGGCCAACATCTGATGGCACAGGCTGCAGTATTCGCGAAAATAGAGCGTCAGCTTCACTTGGCTTCGTCCACGGTCAGCGGCACGAACATCGTCACGCCCTGGCGCATCACCTGCAAGGCGACCGCGCTGCCCTTCTTGGCCTGGTTCAGCGCGCCCTTCAACTGGGCGAAGCTCTTCAGCGGATCGCTGCCGATGCCGACGATGAGATCGCCCTGTTGGATGCCGGCGCGCATCGCCGCGCCGTTGGCGCCGCGCACCAGCAGGCCGTAGTCGATGCCGGCGCGCTGCAGCTGGACCGGATTCAGCTCCTGCAGGCGCAGGCCGATCTGGGCCAGGCTTTGCTCGCCCTCCGCGCCCGGCTTGCGGTACTCGCGCTTGGCGACGCGGGCATCCTCCTCCACCAGTTCGTCAGGCACCACGCGTACGCTGGTCTGCGCGCGGCTGCGCCAGACATCCAGCGAAATGGCCTTGCCCGGCGGCAGGTCGCTGATCAGGCGCTGCATGTCGCCGCGGTTCTCTATCGTCTGGCCGTTGATGCGCAGCACGATGTCGCCAGCCTTCAAGCCTGCCTTCTGCGCCGGCCCCTTGGGATCGAGCGCGTTGATCAACACGCCGCTGGGTTTGGCCAGGCCGAAGGACGCGGCCAGCTCCTTGCTCAGCTCCTGCACCACCACGCCGATGCGGCTGCGGGTCACCTTGCCCTTGGTCTTCAGCTGGTCGGCCACATTCATCGCGGTGTCGATGGGAATGGCGAAGGAAATGCCCATGAAGCCGCCGGAACGGCTGTAGATCTGCGAGTTGACGCCGACCACCTCGCCATTCAGGTTGAACAGCGGGCCGCCGGAATTGCCGGGATTCACCGCCGCGTCGGTCTGGATGAACTGCACGGCGCTCTCGTCCGGCAGCATGCGGTTCTTGCCGGAAACGATGCCGGAGGTGGCGGTGTTTTCAAAACCGAACGGCGAGCCGATGGCCAGCACCCACTGCCCGACCTTCAGGTTCTTCGGATCGCCCATCCGCACCACCGGCAGGTTCTGGGCGTCGATCTTGAGCAAGGCCACATCGGAACGGGCGTCGGAACCGATCACCCGCGCCTGAAATTCCCGCTTGTCGTTCAGCTTGACCGTGATCTTGTCCGCGCGGGCCACCACGTGGGCATTGGTCAGCACATAGCCATCCTTCGAGATGATGAAACCCGAACCCAGCGAGCTCTCCTGATGCTCGCGCTGCTGCGGCGGCGCGAAGCGGCGGAAGAACTCGAAGAACGGATCCCCCTCCATGCCCTCCGGCAGGCCGGAAACCGTCTCCTTGACCGTGGAAGTGGTGCTGATATTGACCACCGCCTTGCCCTCGGCCTCGACGATCTGGGCGAAGTCCGGCAGTTCCGCCGCCATGGCGACAGGAACCGCCGCGGTCAGAATCGATGCCGACAGCATTGCGGAAACAATCAGTTTTTTGACCGACATGTGCGCTCCATCTTTGGAATGTTGTGGACTGAATGGGCCGGCGGACGCCGGCTGTGCAACCATCGGATCGGGAAGCGGCGCCTTGCCGCGCCCCTCACGCTCCCTTGCGACGCGCCTTGCGGACGCATCACGCAAAACTGGCCACTTCCGCATGCTTTCGAAGGGAAATGGCCAGTCACGCTTTCATCGGCCGGAAAGCCTGCCCGACATGGGCTCAATCCCCCTTGCCGTTGACATGCAAACCCTTGAGCAGGGCCATCATCGCGGTTTGAGGCATATCGCCCACCGCAGTCAGCTGCATGTCGTTCTGGTAGCTGGTGGCCATGTTGATCGCCCCGTGCAGGTTGCCCACCTTTTCCAGGCGCGCGTGCTCGGGCGGAGGCGGCTCGACAAACACCGACAGCATCACCAGACCGTCGCTCAGCACCATGTGCCGGACCGGCTTGCCGCCCTGTCCGGGCAGCACGCGCTGGACCGAACGCAGCACCCGGAAGCCCTGCGGCAATCCGGTCAGCTCGCCCTGCGGCGGAGCCGCTTCCTCGCTGCCCCCCGATGCGCTGGAACGCAACTGGAAACGCTGCGACAGCTTGGAGACGTACGCCCGCTTATCCTTGGCACCGCCCAGCTCCACATCGGTGAAGGTGAACTGCTCGACCGCATCGCCGCGCGGCGATAGGGTCATCACTTTCAAGGGAAGATAGGTGGCGGGTTCTATGCACATCCGCATCGTGTAGCGCTGCGCGTCCCGAGGCTGCAGATCCAGCCACTGGCAGTCTCTCTTGGCCACGCGATCATAGCCAGTGCGCTTGAGGACGTAGGAACGGGTGATATCGTCCAGATCATCGGGCAGCAAGGCGGGGAACAGCCGCATCGCGCTGATCTTGCACGCCATCAAGGCGCGCTTGTCGGGCGCGAAGCAGGTCAGCCCCCTTCCCTTGCGAACCACCTCCCGCGTCGGACCGTCCAGCGAGGTGCGCTTTTCGCGCACATTGTCGCCCTGTCCCTGACGGACGATGCGGAAAGTTTCCAGCGTGCCATTCATCTGATGCAGATAGGTGCCATCCAGCGGCTGCTGCCTGCCGGCGTTGCCGACATTGCGCAGCAGCTGCATGTCATCCTCCGCATGGACCGCGCACGCGGCCCCGAGCATCAAAACACCAATCAGAGGAACGACATGCATCAGTGGCGAGCTCCGTTTCCGTAGGACACGCGCATCACACTCTGGTCGGCGGTCACCTCCTGGTGCGCCAGCACATAGGGATCGTCCTGATCCATCGCCGCGGCGGGCTTGGCGATCTGCACCGGCACGCCGCGATCGGCGATCGCCGACGGCGGAGCGTTGCGGTGGGACAGCTGCTGCCAACCCACGACGGCTGCGAAGCTGACGCTCGCGGCCAACGCCACCGCGCTCGCGGTGCGCGCCTTGCGCGGACGCGTCCAGCGCCGCGGCGCCAGGACCGTCGGCTCTTCCGCCAAGCGAGCCGCCACCTTGCTCCTCACATTAAGCGAGGACAGGCGATTGGCGCGCATGGCGTCGCCGATCAGATGGTACCCTTCCCAGGCATCATCCAGATCCTTGTCTCCGGCGATGGCGGCGATTGCCTTGTCGGCATCGGGCCCGTCCAGTTCACCGTCCATCAGTGCGGATATCGTTTCTTTCATACTTACCACCTTCTGTTCTTGGCCGTATCCAGCAGAGGCCTGAGCTCAGCAGCAATCGCCTCGCGAGCGCGGAAAATCCGCGAACGCACGGTACCTATCGGACAATCCATCACCCTGGCGATCTCGTCGTAGGACAGCCCTTCCATCTCCCTAAGCGAGATGGCAGTGCGCAACTCCTCCGGCAAGGCCTCCACGGCGGCATTGACCGTAGCCAGAATCTCCTTGTTCATCAGCTCGGTTTCGGGCGTATTCATGTCGGGAATTTGCGACGCCATGTCGAAACTCTCGCCATCCTCGTCCTCTATCTCGCTGTTGACCACCGGGCGACGCCCGTTGGCGCTGAGGAAATTCTTGGCCGTATTGATGCCGATCCTGTACAGCCATGTGTAAAACGCGCTCTCACCTCGAAATGATGGCAAAGCGCGATACGCTTTGATAAACGCTTCCTGCGTCACATCCTCGATGTCAGAACCGTCGCGTATGAAACGCGACAACAACCTGGCGAGACGTCGCTGATACTTTGCAACAAGCAGATCGAAAGCTCTTTTTTCACCTCGCTGGGCACGTTCCACCAACTGTTGATCGATGTCCCGATCACTCATAGTCGTTGTTATGCTCCCTGGTTTGCCCACTGTTCTATGTGGTCGTTACGTGGACTGTGATCTAGACCACGGTTTAAAGCCCGAGTTCCCACTGGCGAGGACGTTGCGAAACATATCACTCCCGGCGCGAAACTTGAACATCCGATTATCAACTATTGCCAGCATTTTCTAGAGCCTTTACACTCCAACCAAGCACTTGCTTGAATGACAGGCAACTAATTCCACCCACCGTCAGGAGCATTTCATGAGCACTCCCGGGCAGCTTTTCCGCCAGGCCGTGGCCGCCGAAAAACCATTGCAAGTGGTGGGGGCGATCAACGCCTACGCTGCACGTTTGGCCGAACACTCAGGTTTCAAGGCCCTGTACTTGTCCGGCGGCGGCGTCGCCGCTTCGTCCTGCGGCATTCCCGATCTCGGCATCACCACGCTGGAAGACGTGCTGATCGACGCCCGCCGCATCACCGACATCACCGATCTGCCGCTGCTGGTGGATATCGACACCGGCTGGGGCGGCGCTTTCAACATCGCCCGCGCCGTGCGCAGCCTGGAGAAGGCCGGCGTCGCCGCCGTCCACATCGAGGATCAGGTGCAGCAGAAGCGTTGCGGCCACCGCCCGAACAAGGCCATTGTCCCGCAGGATGAAATGATAGACCGCGTCAAGGCGGCCACCGACGCCCGCCGCGACGACAGCTTCGTCATCATGGCGCGCACCGACGCGCTGGCGGTGGAGGGCCTGGACGCCGCCATCGAACGCGCCGTCGCCTGCGTCGAAGCCGGCGCGGACATGATCTTCCCGGAAGCGATGACCGATCTGGCCATGTACAAGCGCTTCGCCGACGCGGTGAAGGTGCCGGTGCTGGCCAACATCACCGAGTTCGGCGCCACGCCGCTCTACACCGCCGAAGAACTGGCCGCCAACGGCGTCGCCTTGATGCTGTATCCGCTCTCCGCCTTCCGCGCCATGAGCCAGGCCGCGCTGGAAGTGTACGGCGCCATCCGCCGCGACGGCACCCAGCAAGCCGTGGTCGGCAAGATGCAGACCCGGATGGATCTGTACGACCACCTGGGTTACCACGAATACGAAAAGAAACTGGACCAACTGTTCGCCGCCGGCAAGCAATAACAATTCAAGGGCTGCGGCATCGCCCCAAGTCTGACAAAGGAGAAATTGCATGACTGAAGTGGTTCTGACCGGCAAACCGAAGAAATCCGTCGCACTATCCGGCGTCGCCGCCGGCAACACCGCGCTGTGCACCGTCGGCCGCAGCGGCAACGACCTGCACTACCGCGGCTACGACATCCTGGATCTGGCCGACAAGGCGGAGTTCGAAGAAGTGGCCTACCTGCTGGTGCACGGCAAACTGCCGAACCAGGCGGAACTCGCCGGCTACAAGAAGAAACTGAAATCGCTGCGCGGCCTGCCGGCCTCGGTGAAGGCGGTGCTGGAAGCGCTGCCGGCCGGCGCCCACCCGATGGACGTGATGCGCAGCGGCGCCTCCGCCCTGGGTTGCGCGCTGCCGGAGAAGGACGACCACAACCTGGCCGGCGCGCGCGACATCGCCGACCGCCTGATGGCCTCGTTCGGCTCCATCCTGCTTTACTGGTACCACTACAGCCACAACGGCAAGCGCATCGACGTCGAAACCGACGACGACAGCATAGGCGGCCACTTCCTGCACCTGCTGCACGGCGTCAAGCCGTCGGCCGAATGGGTGCGCGCGATGCACACCTCTTTGAACCTGTACGCCGAGCACGAATTCAACGCCTCCACCTTCGCCGCCCGCGTCATCGCCGGCACCGGCTCCGACATGCACAGCGCCATCACCGGCGCCATCGGCGCGCTGCGCGGCCCGAAGCACGGCGGCGCCAACGAAGTGGCGTTCGAGATCCAGCAGCGCTACGAAAGCCCGGACGAGGCCGAAGCCGACATCCGCGCCCGCGTGGAGCGCAAGGAAGTGGTGATCGGCTTCGGCCACCCGGTGTACACCATTTCCGACCCGCGCAACAAGGTGATCAAGGAGGTAGCGCGCGAACTGTCGAAGAGCAACAGGGACATGAAGATGTTCGACATCGCCGAACGCCTGGAAACCGTGATGTGGGACGTCAAGAGAATGTTCCCCAACCTCGACTGGTTCTCCGCCGTCAGCTACCACGCGATGGGCGTGCCGACCGCGATGTTCACCCCGCTGTTCGTGATCTCGCGCACCAGCGGCTGGAGCGCGCACGTGATCGAGCAACGCCAGGACGGCAAGATCATCCGCCCTTCAGCCAACTACATCGGCCCGGAAGACCAGGCCTACATCCCGCTGGAAAAACGCTGAGGCAAGCAGCGAGCGACGCGGCCGACCGGCCGCGTCGGCCATACTGGAGCAGTAAATGAAGCAAATGTTGTTCTGGCAGCGCCTGGACTGCCCGGGGCTGGAGCAGGCGGAAATCGAAACCGGCGCCGGCCTCTCCTTGTCCGCCAGCGGCAGCCTGCTGCATGCCGACACCGGCGCCAGCCTGCGCTACCGGATGCAGCTGGACCACCGCGGCAGGCTCAGCCATGCCCACATCGATGTTTCCGCGCCCGAACCCAGGCAACTGACGCTGCAACACACCGAAAGCGGCCGCTGGCTGGTCAACGGCCAGGCGCAGCCCGCCTGGGATGGCTGCCAGGAGTTGGACCTGCAATCCTGCGGCCTGACCAACGCCTTCCCCATCCGCCGGCTGAAACTGGGCATCGGCGACAGCGTCGAGCTGTCGATGCTGTTCGTGCGCCTGCCGTCATTGACGCCGGCCATCTGCCCGCAGCGTTACACCCGCCTGCCGGACCATGACGGCATGCCCTGCTACCGCTACGAATCCCCGGGCTTCGCCGCCGACATCATCGTCGACGAGCAAGGCTTCACCCTGCGTTACAGCGACTTTCTGCAACGGCTGCCCGACAGCGGCCGCGACTGAGCGAAAGACAGACATGAACCGCCAATACCGCACCGCCCTGACCGGATCCGGACTCGATTACTTCGACGCCCGCGCCGCCGTCAACGCCATCCAGCCCGGCGCCTGGGACAAGCTGTCCTACACCGCCCGCATCCACGCCGAAAACCTGGTCCGCCGCTGCGAGCCGGCCGTTTTGACCGAATGCCTGGAACAAATCGTCCACCGCAAGCGCGAGCGCGACTTCCCCTGGTTCCCGGCGCGAGTGGTGTGCCACGACATTCTGGGCCAGACCGCGCTGGTGGATCTGGCCGGCCTGCGCGACGCCATCGCCAATCAGGGCGGCGACCCGGCCCAGGTCAATCCGGTGGTGCCGGTGCAGCTGATCGTCGACCACTCGCTGGCTGTGGAATGCGGCGGCTTCGATCCGCAGGCCTTCGCCAAGAACCGCGCGATCGAGGACAGGCGCAACGAGGACCGCTTCCATTTCATCGAGTGGACCAAAACCGCCTTCGACAATGTGGACGTGATCCCGGCCGGCAACGGCATCATGCACCAGATCAATCTGGAGCGGATGAGCCCGGTGATCCACGCCGACAACGGCGTCGCCTACCCCGACACCTGCGTCGGCACCGACAGCCACACGCCGCACGTCGATGCGCTGGGCGTGATCGCCGTCGGCGTCGGCGGCCTGGAGGCGGAGAACGTGATGCTGGGCCGCGCCTCGTGGATGCGGCTGCCTGAAATCGTCGGCGTCGAGCTGAGAGGCAAACCCGCCGCCGGCATCACCGCCACCGACGTGGTGCTGGCGCTGACCGAGTTCCTGCGCCAGCAAAAGGTCGTCGGCGCCTATCTGGAATTCTATGGCGATGGCGCCGCGGCGCTGACGCTGGGCGACCGCGCCACCATCTCCAATATGGCGCCGGAGTATGGTGCCACCGCCGCGCTGTTCTTCATCGACGCGCAGACCATCGCTTATTTGAAGCTGACCGGCCGCAGCGACGAGCAGGTCAAGCTGGTGGAAACCTACGCCAAGACAGCCGGTCTGTGGGCGGACAACCTGAAGACCGCCGAATACGAGCGGGTGTTGAAGTTCGACTTGGCCACCGTCACCCGCAACCTGGCCGGCCCGTCCAACCCGCACAAGCGGCTGCCGGTGTCTCTGCTTGCCGAACGCGGCATCGCCGCCAATCTCGCCGAGGCCCGCGCGCAGGAAGCGCAGGGCCTGTTGCCGGACGGCGCGGTCATCATCGCCGCCATCACCAGCTGCACCAACACCAGCAACCCGCGCAACGTGATCGCCGCCGGCCTGCTGGCGCGCAACGCCAACAAGCTGGGCCTGGTTCGCAAGCCGTGGGTGAAATCTTCGCTGGCTCCCGGCTCCAAGGCTGTGGAGCTGTATCTAAAGGAAGCCGGCCTGCTGTCCGAACTGGAACGGCTGGGCTTCGGCATCGTCGCCTTCGCCTGCACCACCTGCAACGGCATGTCCGGCGCGCTGGACCCGAAAATCCAGCAAGAGATCGTGGACCGCGACCTGTACGCGACCGCGGTGCTATCCGGCAACCGCAACTTCGACGGCCGCATCCACCCCTACGCCAAGCAGGCCTTCCTCGCCTCGCCGCCGCTGGTGATCGCCTATGCCATCGCCGGCACCATGCGCTTCGATATCGAGAAAGACGTGCTGGGCATGGCCGACGGCAAGGAAATCCGCCTGCAGGACATCTGGCCGTCCGACGAGGAGATAGACGCGGTGCTGAAACAAGCGGTGAAGCCCGAGCATTTCCGTCGCGTGTACGAGCCGATGTTCGCCATCCGCCAAAGCAGCGGCGAGAAAGTGAGCCCGCTGTACGCCTGGCGGCCGCAGTCCACCTATATCCGCCGCCCTCCGTACTGGGAGGGCGCGCTGGCGGGCGAGCGCACGCTCAAGGGCATGCGCCCGCTGGCGCTGCTGCCGGACAATATCACCACCGACCACCTGTCGCCGTCCAACGCCATCTTGCTGGATTCCGCCGCCGGCGAATACCTGGCCAAGATGGGCCTGCCGGAGGAGGACTTCAATTCCTACGCCACCCACCGCGGCGACCACCTGACCGCGCAGCGCGCCACCTTCGCCAATCCCAAGCTGTTCAACGAGATGGTGCTGAACGGCGACGGGTCGGTCTGCCAGGGCTCGCTGGCCCGCGTGGAGCCGGAGGGCAAGGTGATGCGGATGTGGGAGGCCATTGAAACCTATATGGACCGCAAGCAGCCGCTGATCATCGTCGCCGGCGCCGACTACGGCCAGGGCAGCTCGCGCGACTGGGCGGCCAAGGGCGTGCGCCTCGCCGGCGTCGAAGCCATCGTCGCCGAAGGCTTCGAGCGCATCCACCGTACCAACCTGATCGGCATGGGCGTACTGCCGCTGGAGTTCAAGCCCGGCACCAATCGCAAAACGCTGGCGCTCGACGGCACCGAAACCTACGACGTGATCGGCAAGCGCCAGCCCCGCGCCGAGCTGACTCTGGTCATCCACCGCCGCGGCGGCGAAACCATCCAGGCGCCGGTGACCTGTAGGCTGGATACCGCCGAGGAAGTGTCGATCTACGAAGCCGGCGGCGTATTGCAGCGCTTCGCTCAGGACTTCCTGGCGGCGGCGCAAGCCTGATCAACCATTGCAGCCGGCCACCGCCGGCTGTTCAACAAAGAAACAGGATGGACAGCATGGCTCACCCGGCCCAGATCAGAATCCCCGCCACCTATATGCGCGGCGGCACCAGCAAGGGCGTGTTCTTCCGGCTGCAGGACCTGCCGGAAGCGGCTCGGCAACCCGGCGCGGCGCGCGACGCGCTGCTGCTGCGCGTGATCGGCAGCCCTGACCCGTACGGCAAGCAGATAGACGGCATGGGCGGCGCGACGTCCAGCACCAGCAAGACCGTCATCGTGTCCAAGTCCACGCGGCCGGACCATGATGTGGACTACCTGTTCGGCCAGGTCGCCATCGACAAGGCTTTCGTCGACTGGACCGGCAACTGCGGCAACCTGTCCGCCGCCGTCGGCCCGTTCGCCATCGCCGGCGGCCTGATCGACCCGGCGCGTATTCCGGACAACGGCGTCTGCGCCGTGCGCATCTGGCAGGCCAATATCGGCAAGACCATCATCGCCCACGTGCCCGTCACTCACGGCCAGCCGCAGGAAACCGGCGATTTCGAGCTGGACGGGGTCACCTTCCCCGCCGCCGAAGTGCAGCTGGAATTTCTGGACCCGGCCGACGAAGGCGATGGCGGCGCGATGTTTCCCACCGGCAATCTGGTGGACACGCTGGAAGTGCCCGGCGTCGGCGCCTTTCCGGCCACGCTGATCAATGCCGGCATCCCCACCATCTTCGTCAACGCCGCCGACATCGGCTATGCCGGCACCGAGCTGCAGGACGCGATCAATTCCGACCCGGCGGCGCTGGTCCGCTTCGAAACCATCCGCGCCCACGGCGCGCTGAGGATGGGGCTGATCAAGAGCCTGGACGAGATCGCCACCCGGCAGCACACGCCCAAGATCGCCTTCGTCGCGCCCCCGGTTGACTACACCGCCTCCAGCGGCAAGCCGGTGAAAGTGTCGGACATCGACGTGCTGGCGCGGGCGATGTCGATGGGCAAACTGCACCATGCGATGATGGGCACGGCGGCGGTGGCGATCGGCACCGCCGCCGCCATTCCCGGCACGCTGGTCAACCTGGCCGCCGGCGGCGGCAAACGCCAGGCGGTGCGCTTCGGCCACCCGTCCGGCACGCTGCGGGTGGGCGCGCAAGCCCGCGAGGAGCGCGGCGAATGGGTGGTGACCAAGGTCATCATGAGTCGCAGCGCCCGCGTGCTGATGGAAGGCTGGGTGCGGGTGCCGGGAGACGCGCTCTAGCAGCAATCGTCGGCCGCCGGCAGGAAATACGGCGGGGATGCGCGCAGCATCCCCGTTTTCACATCCAGGTGGCGATATTGCCGGCAGTTTCTTGCAGGATTTCGTGGGATAATGACAATCAGCCGGCGCGACATCGACGAACATCCCAAAATCATCGCCATCCGCGCAGGCCCGGTCGAACACCAAACGGAACCCGCAGCCATGAGCACCCCCGCCCCGATACTGACCTCCTCCACCGATTGGCACTGGAGCCCCACGCCCTATCCCGGGGTGGACTTCACCTGGCTGCGCCGCAATCCGGACGGGGGCGGTTCGGCATTGCTGAAGCTGGCCAAGGGCGCGAAGCTGCCGCTGCACCAGCACCCGGGCACGGAACAGGTTTTCGTCACCGCCGGCCGGCTCAAGGTGGGGGAACACGTGCTGAACAAGGGCGACCACCTGTTCATCGACGCCCATGTCCCGCATGCGGTGGAAGCCTTGCAATCCACGGTTTATCTGACGCTGTCGGAAAGCGACGGCGTGGAGCTGCTGGAGCCGGACCAGGCTAACTGATCCGGCCTGCCAGGCGGAAGGGCTAGAACGGCTGGATCGCCACCTTCAGCACGCCGTCGCGCTGGTGCGCGAATAGGTCGTAGGCCTCGACGATCTGGTCCAGCTTGTAGCGATGGGTGACCAGCGGCGACAGGTCCAGCCGGTCGCTCTCCAGCACATTCATCAGCCGCCGCATCCGCTCCTTGCCGCCCGGACACAGCGAAGACACGATCCTCTTGTCGCCCAGGCCGGCGTTAAACGCGTCCAGCGGGATTTTCAGATCGGTGGAATACACGCCCAGGCTGGACAGCGTGCCGCCCGGCTTCAATATCCGCAGCGCGGATTCGAAGGTGCCTTGGGTGCCCAAGGCTTCGATGGCGGAGTCAACGCCGCGCCCGCCGGTCAGCTTCATGATTTCCGCGATCACATCCACTTGCCTGAAGTTGAGCGTGACATCCGCGCCCAGCCGCCTCGAAATCGCCAGCCTGTCGTCTATCCCGTCCACCGCGATGATGCACGACGCGCCGCGCAGGCGCGCGCCCGCCACCGCGCACAAGCCTATCGGCCCCTGGGCGAACACCGCCACCACGTCGCCGATCTTGATGTTGGCCGCCTCGGCGCCGGAAAAACCGGTGGACATGATGTCGGGACACATCAGCACCTGCTCGTCGCTGAGCCCGTCCGGAATCGGCGCCAGATTGGCCTGGGCGTCCGGCACCAGCACGTACTCGGCCTGGGTGCCGTCTATGGTGTTGCCGAAGCGCCAGCCGCCCATGGGCTTGTAGCCATGGCACTCGCAACCGCCGTCCTGCGCCGGGTGGCCATCCTGGCAACCGTAGGAGGTGAAGCTGGGGCAGATCGCGCCGGCGATCACCCGCTGCCCCTCCCGATAGCCCTTGACGCCCGCGCCCAGTTTCTCGATCACGCCCACCGGCTCATGGCCTATGGTCAGGCCGGACGCCACCGGATACTCGCCCTTGAGAATGTGCACGTCGGTGCCGCAAATGGTGGTGGTGGTGATCCGCACCAGCGCGTCGCCGGGACCGACCGCTGGAATCGGCTTCTCTCTAAGCTCTATCTTGCCGGGCGCGACGAATACCGCTGCCTTCATGCTGCTCATGGCTTGCCTCCTGTCGTGGCGGAGCCCGCCCGCTGCCGGCTCCAGGATGGAAACGAAACGCATCTTTAACACTAGGCCGTAAACCAGCGGCGCGGACAACTGCCCGATCAGTCCAAAACATGGACCCGTGATCTGGATCAAACGCCTTGTTGCCCCTGCGGCCATGCCTGCGCGCTGTCACGGATGGCGAAAACGATGCCTTTTGATGTAACAACTGGTTTACACTTCACCGTTCCACTTAAAATATCTCCACATAAAATAAATACGAGAGACATCGATGAATCAAGCGATGCTGTACGCGCTCGCCGCGATCGCCATGTGGGCGACCGTCGCCACCCTCAGCGCCCTCACCCACGCCTTGCCGCCCTTCTTCGTCGCCGGCGTCGGCCTGATCCTGGGCAGTCTGCTGACCGTGCGCCGCATGGCCGACTGGAAGGTGCCGCCCAAGAACTTCGCCAACGGGGTTTACGGCATCTTCGGCTTCTACTTTTTCCTATTCAACGCCTACCGGCTGGCGCCGGTGATGGACGCCACCGTGCTCAGCTACGTCTGGCCGCTGCTGATGGTGCTGCTGTCGCCGCTGCTGGTGCCCGGCACCCGCCTGGGCGCCAACCACATCCTGGGCAGCCTGATCGGCTTCGCCGGCGCGGCGCTGATCGTTACCGGCGGCAAGCTGTCGCTGTCGATGTCCGCGCTGCCCGGCTATCTGATGGCCCTGGGCGCGGCCGTGGTGTGGGCCACTTACAGCCTGTTCACCCGCCGCCTGCCCGCCACGTCGGACAACGCGGTCGGCGGTTACTGCCTCGCCTCCGGCCTGCTGGCGCTAGGCCTGCATTTCGCCACCGAGCCCGCCGCCCATCCGTCGGCCATCCAATGGCTGATGATCGCCGTGCTGGGCCTGCTGCCGATGGGCGCGGCCTTCCTGTGCTGGAACCGCGCGATGCAGTTGGGCGATCCGCGCCAGACCGGCGCGCTGGGCAACGCCACTCCGCTGCTGTCCACGTTGATGCTGGTGGCTTCCGGCCAGGCCGCGCTCAACGGCTCCGCCGCGCTGGCCATCGCCATGATCGTAGGCGGCGCGGCGCTGGGCACCCTTCCCGCGGAGCGGCTGCTGCCAGGCTGGCTGCGCGCCTGAACCGAGGGACCGGCGGACGCGATGCGCCCGCCGGTCGCGGCTATAATCGCAAGCCGTCCCTCACAATGGAGTTTCGCGATGAAGTCCTGCCTCCTCGCCCTGCTGGCGCTGTTCGCCAGCCATGCCGCGCTGGCCGAAGACGATCCCTGCCAGAACGCCAACAGCACGCTGGAAATCAACGACTGCAAGCAAAAGCAGTTCGACGCCCGCGACAAGGCGCTCAATGGGCGCTACCGCGAGCTGCTGAAAAAGCTGCGCGCCGACGAAGCCCAGAGCGGCGCCAAGGACAAGCCGTCCGCGCTGCTGATTCAGGCCCAGCGCAAATGGATCGCCTTCCGCGATGCCGACTGCAACACCAAGTACCAGATTTACATCGACGGCAGCATCCGCAACGCCGTCTTCCTCGACTGCAAGATCGAGCGCACCGAACAGCGCCTCAAGGAGCTGGACCCCAAGCTCTGGTAATCCGCTCGGGTTTCCCCGCCCGGGGCCGAGGAGTATCATCCCGGCCTGTCTTCACGCGAAAATAAAAAGGGGCTGACATGGCAAAACACTGGGGTAAGGTGCTGACCGCGATGGTGACGCCGTTCGACGGCGATGGCCGGCTGAACCTCGACATGGCCTGTACGCTGGCGCGCCATATGGCAGCCAGCGGCAGCGACGGCCTGGTGCTGGCCGCCACCACTGGCGAGGCGCCGACGCTCTCCGACGCCGAACGCTTCGACCTGATCCGCGCCGTCAGCGAGGCGGTGACCATCCCGGTGCTGGCAGGCACCGGCAGCAACGACACCCGCCACGCGCTGGACATGACGGCCAAGGCGGAAGCGGCCGGCGCCGCTGGCGTATTCCTGGTGTCGCCGTACTACAACCGCCCGCCCCAGGCCGGCATCGAGGCGCACTTCCGCGCGCTGGCCGCCGCCACCCGGCTGCCGGTGATGCTGTACGACGTGCCCGGCCGCACCGGCCGCCGCATCGCCCACGACGTGCTGCTGCGGCTGTTCCGCGAGGTGGACAATATCGTCGCCTTCAAGGACGCCACCGGCGACCCCGCCGCCGCCGCGCGGCTGGTGGCCGAGGCCGGCGACCATTTCGAGCTGTATTCCGGCGACGACGCGCTGACCCTGCCCCTGCTGGCCGTCGGCGCGGTCGGCGTGGTGGGCACCTCCACCCACTGGACCGGCCCGGAGTTCGCCGCGATGATCGCCGCCTTCGAGCAGGGCGACGTGCGCCGCGCCCGCGAGATCAACGCCGCGCTGCTGCCGTCCTACGCCTACTCGAATACCGACGATTCGGTGTACTCGATGTCGGTGAAGGCGATGCTGCGCAGCCAGGGCCTGGCCGTCGGCGAATGCCGGCTGCCGCTGCCGGCCGCGCCGGCGGGCGTGGAAGCGCGGGCCGCCGAGGTGTGGAGCGGGCTGCAAGCCTGGCGCGCCGGCCAGCGCTGAGAAACTGCTCAGCCGCCGGCAATGAAAAAGGAGACCCGAGGGTCTCCTTTTTGCGTGACTGACGCGCCTCGCGGCGGGAATCAGTCGCGGAAGTTGTTGAACTGCAGCGGCGCGCCGTTTTCCAGGTCGGCAGCGATGTCCTGCTTCAGCAGCGCGATGGCGTCCTGCAGCACGTCGCGCTTGGCGCCGGACACGCGCACCGCCTCGCCCTGGATGCTGGCCTGCACCTTCATCTTGGAATCCTTCAGCAGCTTGACGATCTTCTTCGCCAAATCGCTGTCCAGGCCTTCCTTGATCTTCAGCACCTTCTTCACCTTGTTGCCGGACACTTTCTCCAGCTTGCCGTAGTCCAGGCTGCGCACGTCGACGCTGCGCTTGGCCAGCTTGGCCACCATGATTTCATTGACCTGGTCCAACTGGAATTCGGTATCGGCGAACAGCGTCACTTCCTTGTCGTTGAATTCGATGCGGGCGTCGCTGCCCTTGAAATCGTAACGAGTGGACACTTCCTTGTTGGACTGGTCCAGCGCGTTGCGCACTTCCACCTTGTTTACTTCGGAAACGACATCAAAAGACGGCATAAAACGATCCTCGCTAATAACCTGCCGCATTCTAGTAGCGGCGTTGCCGCTTGTCACCCGTCATGCCATTGCCAAGGCCCTCCGGAAATGGTTTTATCGACGACAGTCAAACAAATCCCGGAAATCCGCCATGCTCGTCACCCTGCCGCAACTGGCCGCTTTTCTCGCCGCCGCCATGCTGATCACCGTCACCCCCGGCCCCGACAACCTGATGGTGCTGAGCCAGGGCATTTCCCGCGGCCGCCGCCAGGGCATGGCCTTCGGCCTGGGCTGCGCGCTGGGCTGCCTGAACCACACCTTGCTGGCGGCGCTGGGCGTCAGCGCGCTGATCGCCGCCTCGCCGCTCGCCTTCTCCGCCCTCAAGATCGCCGGCGGCGCCTATCTGGTCTATCTGGGCTGGGGCGCGATCCGCAGCTCCGGCGCCAGCTTCGACGCCGATGCCCAGGCCAGCGGTCCCCAGGGCTCGCTGGCCGCCACCTTCCGCCGCGGCCTGATCGCCAACGCGATCAATCCCAAGGTGGTGCTGTTCTTCCTCGCCTTCCTGCCGCAGTTCGTCAATCCGGCGCAAGGGCCGGTCGGCCTGCAGACCGCCATCCTCGGCGGGCTGTTCACGCTGCAGGGCGCGCTGGTCTTCGGCGCGCTCGGCTATTTCTCCGGCCACGTCGGCCAATGGCTGGCCAAGAGCCGCAAGGCCAGCCAGTGGCTGGACCGCATAGCCGGCGCCGTCTTCATCGGGCTGGGCCTGCGCCTGATCCTGGCGCGCTGAGCGCGCAAAAAAGGCGGCCCCGCAAGGCCGCCTTTTTCATGCGATCCAAACTGGATCAGATCGCCTGCTCGTTGGTTTCGCCAGTGCGGATGCGCACCACCTGCTCCACCGGCACCACGAAGATCTTGCCGTCGCCGATCTTGCCGGTGCGCGCGGTTTCGACGATGGTCTCGATCGCCCGCTCCACCAGATCGTCCGGCAGCACCACCTCGATCTTCACCTTGGGCAGAAAGTCCACCACGTACTCGGCGCCGCGGTACAGCTCGGTGTGGCCTTTCTGGCGGCCGAAACCCTTGACCTCGGACACGGTCAGGCCGTTGACGCCGATCTCCGACAAGGCCTCGCGCACCTCGTCCAGCTTGAACGGCTTGATGATGGCTTCGACCTTTTTCATTGCGCAATGCTCCCGAATAAAACCAATGACATTAGAGTAAAAAGCAAAAAATGCCGCGCGGCGGTGGTATCTTCCGCTGACGCCTTAAATGCAGCGATGTTTTGCTGTATTATGACGCCCTTTCCTGGTACTTGTCGCGGGTGTCTAATGTCTTACATTACCAAGCTGCGCGGTGGCGTTGCCCTGTCACCGTTTCGTCTCGAAAAACTGCAGGCGGCAGCGGCCGATGCCGGGCTGAAGGATATCGTCCTGACGGCCGAGCACTGGCATTTTGCGGAAAGCGACGGCGAACTTTCGCTGGAGGAAATCGGCGTGCTGGGCCAGTTGCTCAGCTACGGCGAAGCGCCGCTGAACACTGAGCCGGAAGGCGAACTGTTCCTGGTCACGCCGCGAATCGGCACCCTGTCGCCATGGGCGTCAAAGGCAACCGACATCGCCCGGCATTGCGGATTGCCGAATATCCGGCGGATCGAACGCGGCACCGCTTTCCGAATCAAGTCCGCCGCTAAATCTTTAAGTGAAGAGGCTCGCCATACCCTGGCGGGCCTCTTGCACGATAGGATGACGGAAACCGTGCTGTCCTCGCTGGACGACGCGGAAAAGCTGTTCACCCACATCGACCCGCAGCCGATGGCCAGCGTGGACATCCTCGCCGGCGGCCGCGCCGCGCTGGAGGCCGCCAACGTCCAGTTGGGCCTCGCGCTGTCCGACGACGAAGTGGAATACCTGGTCGAGAACTTCATCAAGCTGAAGCGCAATCCCAGCGACGTCGAGCTGATGATGTTCGCCCAGGCCAACTCCGAACACTGCCGCCACAAGATCTTCAACGCCCAGTTCATCATCGACGGCGTCGAGCAAGGCAAATCGCTGTTCCGCATGATCCGCGATACCCACGACGCCCACCCGCAGGGCACGCTGGTGGCGTACAAGGACAACGCCTCGGTGATCGAGGGCGCCTTCATCGAGCGCTTCTACCCGCAGCCGGGCAGCCACCAGTACGCGTACACCAGCGAACCCACCGACATCCTGATGAAGGTGGAAACGCACAACCACCCGACGGCGATCTCGCCCTTCGCCGGCGCGTCCACCGGCAACGGCGGCGAAATCCGCGACGAAGGCGCCACCGGCCGCGGCTCCCGCCCCAAGGCCGGCCTCACCGGCTTTACCGTCTCCAACCTGAACATCCCCGGCTTCAAGCAGCCGTGGGAGGCCTACCGCGACGACCAGCCCGAGTACGGCAAGCCGGGCCGCATCGCCTCGGCGCTGCAGATCATGCTGGAAGGCCCGATCGGCGGCGCGGCGTTCAACAACGAATTCGGCCGCCCTAACCTCACCGGTTATTTCCGCGCCTTCGAGGAAGAATTCAACGGCGAGATGCGCGGCTATCACAAGCCCATCATGCTGGCAGGCGGCCTGGGCAGCATCCAGCAGCAGCAGATCCACAAGAATGAAATCCCGGAAGGCGCGCTGCTGATCCAGCTGGGCGGTCCCGGCCTGCTGATCGGCCTGGGCGGCGGCGCGGCCTCGTCGATGGACACCGGCGCCAACAGCGAAAACCTGGACTTCGATTCGGTGCAGCGCGGCAACCCGGAAATCGAGCGCCGCTGCCAGGAGGTGATCGACCGCTGCTGGCAGCAGGGCGAAGCCAACCCCATCGTCTCCATCCATGACGTGGGCGCCGGCGGCCTGTCCAACGCCTTCCCCGAGCTGGTCAACGACGCCGGCCGCGGCGCCATCTTCCATCTGCGCAAGGTGAACCTGGAAGAAAAGGGCATGACCCCGATGCAGATCTGGTCCAACGAGGCGCAGGAGCGCTACGTGATGGCCATCCTGCCGGAGGACCTGGACCGCTTCACCGCGCTGTGCGAACGCGAGCGCTGCCCGTTCGCGGTGCTGGGCGTGGCCACCGACGACGGCCACCTGCAGGTGCGCGACGACCACTTCGGCAACAATCCGGTGGACATGCCGCTGGAAGTGCTGCTGGGCAAGCCGCCGCGGATGACCCGCGACGCGAAGACCATCGAGCTCTCGCCGCAGACCTTCGACGCGTCCAAGTACCCGCTGCGCGAAACCGCCTACCGCGTGCTGCGCCACCCGACCGTGGCCGACAAATCCTTCCTGATCACCATCGGCGACCGCACCGTCGGCGGCATGACCGCGCGCGACCAGATGGTGGGCCGCTGGCAGGTTCCGGTGGCCGACGTGGCTGTCACCACCATGGGCTTCAACACCTATCGCGGCGAAGCGATGGCGATGGGCGAACGCACGCCGGCCGCGCTGTTCGACGGCCCGGCCTCCGGCCGCATGGCCATCGGCGAGGCGCTGACCAATATCGCCGCCGCCTTCGTCGGCCATCTGGGCAACGTCAAACTGTCCGCCAACTGGATGGCCCCGGCCGGCCACCCCGGCGAAGACGCCAACCTGTACCGCACCGTGCAGGCCGTCTCCGAGCTGAGCCAGAGCCTGGGCGTCAGCATTCCGGTGGGCAAGGATTCGCTGTCGATGAAGACGGTATGGCAGGAAGACGGCGAGCAAAAAGCCGTCACCGCGCCGCTGTCGGTGGTGATTTCCGCCTTCTCGCCGGTGGACGACGTGCGCAAGACCGTCACCCCGGACCTGAAGGACATCAAGGACAGCGACCTGATCCTGATCGACCTCGGCTACGGCCGCTGCCGCCTGGGCGGCTCGATCTACGGCCAGGTGTGGAAAGACATGAAGGGCCGCGCGCCGGACGTGGAAAGCCCGCTGCAGCTGGCCGCCTTCTTCGGCGTGGTGCAATCGCTGTTGCGCGACGACAAGCTGCTGGCCTACCACGACCGCTCCGACGGCGGCCTGTTCGCCGCGCTGGCGGAAATGATGTTCGCCGGCCACGTCGGCGCCAGCATCGACCTGCAGGAACTGGTGATCGAGCGCCAGAACACCCAGCGCATCATCGACGACTATGTGCAGCCGACAATGGAGGCCGCCACCCACGGCCGCATCATGCGCGTGCTGTTCAACGAGGAACTGGGCGCGGTGCTGCAGGTGAAAAAGGCCGACACGCCGGAAGTGATCTCCCGTTTCATGAAGGCCGGCATCGGCCGCGAGCTGTTCGTCATCGGCCGCACCAACGGCCACGACCGCCTGGTGATCAAGCACAAGGGCAAGGATCTGTTCAGCGAAAGCCGCAGCGAGCTGTTCTGCGCCTGGTCCGAAACCAGCGCCCGCATGCAGCGCCTGCGCGACAACCCGGCCTGCGCCGACAGCGAACAGTTGCTGCGCAGCCACGCCAAGCCCCGCGGCCTGTTCGCCCAGCTGTCCTTCGACGTGCACGGCGACCCGGCCGCGCCCTACATCGGCACCGGCAAGCGCCCGCGCATGGCCATCCTGCGCGAGCAGGGCGTCAACGGCCAGCTGGAAATGGCCGCGGCGTTCGACCGCGCCGGCTTCGACGCGGTGGACGTGCACATGAGCGACATCATCGCCGGCCGCGTGCAGCTGGCCGACTTCAAGGGCCTGGCGGCCTGCGGCGGCTTCAGCTACGGCGACGTGCTGGGCGCCGGCGAAGGCTGGGCCAAGAGCATCCTGTTCAACCCGCGCGCCCGCGAACAGTTCGAAGCTTTCTTCGGCCGCGGCGACACCTTCGCGCTGGGCGTGTGCAACGGCTGCCAGATGATGTCCAACCTGTCGTCCATCATCCCGGGCGCCGAGCACTGGCCGAAGTTCCACCGCAACGCATCGGAACAGTTCGAGGCGCGCTTCGCGATGGTGGAAGTCACCGCGTCGCCGTCCATCTTCCTGTCCGACATGGTGGGCAGCCGCCTGCCGGTGGTGGTCAGCCACGGCGAAGGCCGCGCGGTGTTCGCGCCGGGCGCGCAAGACCAGGCTCTGGCCGCGCTGCGCTACATCGACTTCGACGGCCGCGCCACCGAGACCTATCCGCTGAACCCCAACGGCTCGCCTGCGGGCATCACCGGCGTCACCACGGCCGACGGCCGCTTCACCATCATGATGCCGCACCCTGAGCGCGTGTTCCGCGCCGTGCAGAACAGCTGGCATCCGGCGGAATGGGGCGAGAATGGCGGCTGGTACCGCATGTTCGCCTCGGCCCGCCGCTGGGTGGGCTGATCCAGCCATCACGGCCTGGAGCGTCCCGCGACAGGCCAAGCTTCACCAGCCGGCAATGCCGCTCGCCTGAACAAGCGAGCGGCATTTTTCATGGTGTGAATCTTGCAAACGTTCTTCAATCGCCATGCTAGATTGAATATATACGCGCTTTAAAATCCAATGCACAGGGCGCTCGCGAACCCGCTGGGTTTTCGCTTGGCTGCGGCGCGATCCGCCATTCCACTTTTGTTTGCACGGCATCACTGCGGGGGTCACTGCCATGAAGCCTGCATCCACCGTCATCAGCCCTGCCCGCCGCAAGAGCCATCGGACCATCGCGCCGCAATCTGCCGCGCCGGACGCCGATAGCGCGTCCTACGCGCGCAGCCTGCTCGAAGCAAGCCTGAACCCCTTGGTTGCCATCAGCGCGCAAGTCAAGATCACCGACGTGAATGCAGCGATGATAGGGGTTGCCGGCCGGTCCCGAGCTGAAATCGTTGGGACGGACTTCGCCGATTATTTCACCGAGCCCGAGCAGACTCGCGCAGGCTATCGACGCATCTTTTTGGACCTTAGGATGCCCAAGACCAATGGCATGGAATCGCTGCGCGGAATCAAGGCCGACGAGCGCGCCAAGATGATTCCGGTTGCGGCGCTGACATCGTCAAAAGAAGACCGCGACATCGTGGAAAGCTGCAAGCTCGGGGCGGATAGCAATATCGGCAAATCCATCCACGTTGACCCGCCTTCACAAGCCGTCGCGCAATTGGGCCTCTACTGGCTGGTTGTCAATCAACCGCCGATCGGGAACCGGCAGCCATGATGGACATCTCGAACCCCAATGACGCGCTGCGCATCCTGATTCTGGAAGACACCCCTACCGACGCCGAACTGATGGTGGACGCGCTGCATGAGGCTGGACTGAAATTCATCACGCAGCGCGTCGACACCAAGGACGCGTTCCAGCTGTCGCTGGAGACATTCAACCCCAACATCATCCTGGCCGATTGCAAGCAGCAGCCTTCATACGACGGCGGCGCGGCATTGCAACTCGTACGCGAAACCCACCCCGAGATGCCGGTGGTGATGGTAACCGGCGCCCTGGGAGAAGAAAAAGCGGTCGAGTTGCTGAAGGCCGGCGCCAAAGACTATGTGCTGAAGGGAGGATTGGTCAGGCTGGCCCCGGCGGTGCGCCGCGCGCTGGCGGATGAGCGCAGCGCCCGCAGCCGCAAGGCGGCGGAACTAAAATACCGGCGGCTATTTGAAGCCGCCAAGGACGGCATCCTTATTCTGGATGCGAAAACCGGTTTGATTCTGGAAGCGAACCCGTTTCTGCTGGAGTTGCTAGGCTATGCCCAGGATGAGTTGATCGGCAAGGCGTTGTGGGAAATCGGCGCGCTGGAGCACATTGTCGCCAACCAGGAAGCCTTTCTGACTCTGAAGAACAAGAAATACATCCGTTATGACAACCTTCCTCTGGAAACAAAGGATGGCAGAAGCATTGAGGTGGAATTCATCAGCAATGTTTATATGACGGGCGACCTGGAATCCATCCAATGCAATATCCGCGATATCACCGAGCGCAGGCGGCTGCAGCTGGCGCTTGAAAACAACGAGCGCCGATTTCGCGGGCTGATCGAAAACGCTTCTGATTTGGTATGCGTGGTCGATCAGCTCGGCTGCATCACTTACCTGAGCCCTTCGAGCGAGATGATGACCGGCTACCGCCCAGACGAGGCGTTGGGCCGGCGCTTCATAGACTTCATCCACCCGGACGATCTGCCCGCCGCGACAGCCATCTTGGCCACGGACCCCAGCTCCCCCCCCGTTTTGCAGCGAGTGGAATTGCGATTCCGCCACAAGACGGGACACTTTCAGGTTCTGGATGCCATTGCGAACAACCGCGTTGACGATCCCGCCCTCCTCGGCGTCATCGTCAACGCGCGGGACATTACCGAACGCAAGAAAATACAAGCGGATGTGGAATACAAGAACAGTGTGCTCTCAACCCAGCAAGAGGCATCGCTGGACGGCATTCTGCTGGTGGATGACAACGGCAAGATCGTCAGTCATAACCGGCGTTTCATCGAAGTCATGCAAGTGCCGGAAGCATTGGCCGCAGCGGGGCGCGATGAACCGATGCTGCAGTTTGCCATGCAGCAATATGCGGAGCCGGAAGCATTCCTGGCGCGGGTGCGCCATCTCTATGCCCACAAAGAGGAAACGAGCCACGAAGAGATTCGCATGAAAGACGGCCGCACGATCGAACGCTACTCGGCGCCGGTGGTTGGCGAAAACGCCAAATATTACGGACGCGTCTGGTATTTTCGCGACATCACTGTGCGCAAGCGGATACAGGAATTATTGGAGCATGCCAATCGGGCCTTGCGCACGCTCAGCGCTTGCAAGGCTGCCTTGGTGCATGCCTTGACCGAGTCGGCGCTGCTCGATTCCGTGTGCCGCCTCATCGTAGAGAAAGGCGGTTATCGCATGGCGTGGATCGGCATTGCAGAACAAGATCAGGATCGGACTATTCGCGCAGTGAAGGAATTTGGCGATGACAGCCACTATCTGGCCAGCGTTCGATTCAGCTTGGCGGACACGGCGCTTGGACGCGGCCCGACTGGCGCTGCCATTCGCACCGGCACCGTGCAAATCAATCAAAACCTCCTGACCAACTCCACGCTCGCGCCGTGGCGGGAGGCCGCGCAACGCTGCGGCTTTCAAGCCAGCATCGCGCTGCCCATCAAGAATGCATCGGCATCGCCGCTTGTGTTGACAATCTACGCCGGGGAGCCGGACGCATTCGGCCATGACGAGGTAGTGATGCTGGGAGAGCTTGCCGATGAGCTTGGCTATGGCATCGAAGCCGTGCGTACGCGAACCGACCGCGATCGTATCGCCTTGGAAAACTTGCGCGCCGATGTGGCATTGCGCAAAAGCCTGGAAGATTCCATCAAGGCCATCGCCAACACCGTGGAGTTGCGCGATAGCTACACCGCCGGCCACCAGCGCCGCGTCGCGCAACTGGCCGTTGCCATCGCTCGGCAACTCAAACTGTCGGAGGACACGATCCATAGCATTGATCTTGCGGCAAGCATTCACGATCTGGGGAAAATCAGCATTCCGGCGGAAATCCTGGTTAAACCGTCCAAGCTGTCGAACATCGAGTTTCAGTTGGTCAAAGGACACTCGCAAGCGGGTTATGACATTCTGAAAGACATCACCTTCCCCTGGCCGATCGCGCCCATCGTCTGGCAGCATCATGAGCGGCTGGACGGCAGCGGATATCCGCAAGGGCTCGTCGGCGACCAAATCCTGCTCCAGGCGCGCATCGTCGCGGTGGCCGATGTCGTCGAAGCCATCGCATCGCACCGGCCATACCGCGCCGCCCTGGGGATTGACGCGGCGCTGGCCGAAATCAAACGGGGCAGCGGCACCGCCTTTGATTCCGCAGCGGTTGACGCATGCGAACATCTATTCACCACGGCTGGTTTCGCGTTCTCATAGCCCTGTTCACAGTCTCGGGAGCCTGGGCGAGACAGGGCGAAAACGGCCGGAAAAAAGGCCGAGCAGCCTCCGCCATTCATCTCGACACGGCTTGTCTTCATGCCAAACTGAAGCAAAGATAAGCTCTTCCAATGCGACGAGATAAGATCATGAGATGGGCGACTACCTTGCGATGCGGTCTGGTCGGCATGCTCGCCGCGCTGCTGCCGCAATCACAGGCAGCGGGACTGAAGCTGATCGACATTCCCGCCACCGACAGCATCCCGGTCCTGAACGCGGCGGTCTGGTCGCCTTGCGCCCGCCCAGCCGTGGCCAAACGGGTGCAGGCCTTCCTGGTGAACGCCAGCCGGAATTGTCCGGTCGAGGGGGAGAAGCTGCCGCTGATCGTGATCTCGCATGGCTTCACCGGCAGTCTTTACGGCCATCACGACACCGCTGAAGCGCTGGCGGACCACGGATTCCTGGTGGTGTCGCTGAACCACACCGGCGACAGCGGCGCGAGCATGAAATACCCGTGGGAGATGCGCGCGTTCGAGCAGCGCCCGGTCGAGATCCGGCGGGTCATAGACTATATGCTGGACGAAGCGCCAGAGGCGTCGCGCATCGACCCATCGCGGATCGGCGTGTTCGGTTTCTCGCGCGGCGGCTTCACCGCTCTGGTCGCGGCGGGCGGCACGCCGGACTTCGCGCGATCAGGGCTGCGTTGCCCCAAGGATCGGCCGCTGTGCCGGCAGATCGAAACCGAAGCGGGCATTGCCCGCGACTGGGCGCATGACGAACGGATCAATGCCGCGGCCGCGGTCGATCCGCTGAACGCCTTCCCTGACGCGGCCAGCCTTCGGAGAATCCGCATTCCGCTATTCCTGTGGATTTCCGAAAGAGGCGGCGACGGCGTGGAGCCCGCGGCCGAAGCCCGGTTGCGGGGATGGTTGCCCACAGTGCGAAATTACCGCGTGGTGCCGAAAGCCGGCCATTTCGCCTTCCTGGCTCCATGCGTCGAGGCCGCGGCGAAGGAAGCGCCGGAAATCTGCCGGGACGCGCCCGGCTTCGACCGCGCGGCTTTCCACCGGAAGATGAACGCCGAACTGCTGGACTTCTTCAACCAGGCCCTCGACATCAAACCATAACGCCACGCCGGGCTTGCGGGGAGATGACAGCTAGCCGTTGTCGCCGGCCATCACCGGAAACAGCGTCAGCACCACCTTGCCCAGATTGCGGTTGTCGGCGACGTAAGCGTGCGCGTCTTGCACCTGAGTCCAGGGATAGCTGCTGTCCACCACCGCGCGCGCCCTCCCCTCCAGCAAGGCCGGCAGGATCAGGTCGCGCAGCGCGGCGGCCAGCTCCGCCTTCACCGCAATAGGCTGCGGACGCAGCGTGGAGCCGATCAGGCTGATGCGCTTCATCAGCAGCCGACCGAAATCCAGTTCGGCCTTCACGCCGCCCATCAGGCCGATGTTCACCAGCCTGCCGTCGGGGTTCAGCGCCTGCAGGTTCTCCGCCAGGTGACTCGCGCCCACCGGGTCCAGCACCACGTCGGCGCCCCCCCACGCCTTGACCCGCTCGCCGAAAGCCGGCGTCTCGTGGTAATTGAACACCTGGCTCGCGCCCAGCTCGCGGCAGAAAGCCAACTTCTCGGCGCTGCCGGCGCTGGCGAAGGCTTCCGCGCCCAGGAAACGCGCCAACTGGATCGCCGCGACGCCGACGCCGCTGGCGCCGGCATGGATCAGCGCCCGCTCGCCGGCCTTGAGCCCGGCCTTCGCCACCAGATTGAACCACGCCGTCATCCAGGCTTCCGGCAGGCTGGCCGCCTCCGCCCAGGACAACTGGTCCGGCTTGGCGATGGCCAGCGATTCGTCCAGCAGCGCGTATTCGGCGTAGCCGCCTCCCTCCACCAGGCCGAACACCGCATCGCCCGGCTGGAAGGCGGAATCGCCGGCCGTCTCCTCCACCACGCCGGCCACCTCCAGCCCCATCAGCGGGCTGGCGCCTGGCGGCGGCGGGTAGCGGCCCTCGCGCTGCATCAGGTCGGCGCGGTTGACGCCGGCCGCCATCACCCGCACCAGCAATTTTCCAGGCGCGGCGCGCGGCTTGTCCCACTCCCCCATTTCCATCGTCTCGACGCCGCCCGGCGCCTGCTGCACGATGGCCAACATCTTGTCCATTCGGCCTTCCCCCTTGATTGATATCCGACAAATGCGGACGGATGTCCCAGCCACAAGCTCCGCGCGGAAATAATCCGCATTGAAAAACACTGCCATGCGCTGGATCAAGCATTGCGCGCCGGCTTTGATTACAATCCTACGTCATGAGCGAGAACTGTTTCCATTGCGGTTTGCCGGTGCCCGCCGGCGCCAGCTTCCCCATCCTCTACCGCCAGCGCGAAGAACCCGCCTGCTGCGCCGGTTGCCAGGCGGTGGCGGCCACCATCATCGAATCCGGCCTGTCCGACTACTACAAGCACCGCACCGAGGGCGCGGCCCGCGCCGAAGCGCTGCCGCAGGCGCTGCTGGAGCAGATCAAGCTGTACGACAGCGAGGAGCTGCAGCGCAGCTTCGTCCGCGTCGAGGATGCGAATGTCCGCGAGGCCTCGCTGATGCTGGAAGGCATCACCTGCGCCGCCTGCATCTGGCTGAACGAGCAGCACATCCGCCGCCTGCCCGGCGTGCTGGGGGTGGACATCAATTACAGCACCCAGCGCGCCCGCGTGCGCTGGGACAATGGCCGCGTGCAGCTGTCCGCCATCCTGGAGGCGGTGGCGGCGATAGGCTACCGCGCCCATCCCTACGACGCCGACCGCCAGGAAAAGCTGCAGCAGAAGGAGCGCAAGCAGGCGCTGACCCGGCTGTGGGTGGCCGGCCTGTCGATGATGCAGGTGATGATGTACGCGGTGCCGGTCTATCTGGCGCCGGACGGCGACATCGCGCCCGATTTCCTGTGGCTGCTGCACTGGTCCAGCTTCATCCTGACGCTGCCGGTGCTGCTGTACTCGGCCCTGCCCTTCTACCGCAACACCTGGCGCGATCTGAAAACCGGCCGCGTCGGCATGGACACGCCGGTCAGCATCGGCATCCTCACCGCCTTCGCCGCCAGCTTCTGGGCGCTGATCCACAAGGTGGAGCACGGCATCTACTTCGACTCGGTGTCGATGTTCGTGTTCCTGCTCTTGGGCGGCCGTTACCTGGAAGGCATCGCCCGCCGCAAGGCCGGCGCCGCCAGCGAAAGCCTGGTCAAGCTGGTGCCGGCCTTTGCCCACCGGCTGGACGGCTGGCCGCAAAGCCGGGACAGCCGCGAGGCGACGGTGGCGGGCCTGAACCCCGGCGACGTGATCCTGGTCAAGCCCGGCGAAACCATTCCGGCGGACGGCGTGGTGCTGGACGGCCGCAGCGCCAGCAATGAATCGCTGCTCACCGGCGAAAGCCGCCCCATCGCCAAAGCGCCGGGCGACTTGGTGATCGCCGGCAGCGTCAACGCCGCCAGCCCGCTGGTGCTGCGCGTGGAACAGGCGGGCCAATCCACTCGGCTGGCCGGCATCGTGCGGCTGCTGGACCAGGCGCTGGCGGAGAAACCCAGGCTGGCGGTGCTTGCCGACCGCTTCGCCAGCTGGTTCGTCGCGCTGCTGCTGCTGGCCGCCGCCGGCAGCTATCTAGCCTGGCATTTCATAGACCCGGACCGCGCGCTGTGGATCATGGTGGCGGTGCTGGTGATCTCCTGCCCCTGCGCGCTGTCGCTGGCCACCCCGGCCGCGCTCACCGCCGCCAGCGGCCGGCTGGCCTCCCTGGGCGTGCTGACCACCCGCGGCCACGCGCTGGAAACGCTGGCCAAGGCCGACGACGCGGTGTTCGACAAGACAGGAACCCTCACCCACGGCCAGATGCGGCTGCTGGAAACGCGAGGCCCGCTGAATGCGCCTCGCGCGCTGGCGGTCGCCGCCGCGCTGGAGCAGGGATCGGAGCATCCACTGGCCCAGGCCATCCTGGCGGCCGCGCCGGCGGACAGGCCGCAGGCGGACAGCGTGATCAACCATCCCGGCGGCGGCGTGGCCGGCGTCGTCGATGGCCGCGAGTGGCGGCTGGGCTCGGCGCCGTTCATCGCCGCCTGGCTGGGCCATGAGGTGGACGAAGACGCCGGCTGGCAGCCGGATTGCACCCAGGTGCTGCTGGCCGACGCCGACGGCGTGCAAGCCCGCTTCGCCATCGGCGACGCCTGCCGCGACGACGCCGCGGCACTGGTGGCCGAGTTGTCCCGCCGCGGCCTGGCCGTCCACCTGCTCAGCGGCGACGGCGAGGGCCCGGTGGCCGGCTTGGCCGCCAGGCTCGGCATCCCGCAATGGCGCTCGCGCGCGACGCCGGAAGACAAGCTCGCCTACGTCGCCGCGCTGCAGGCCAGGGGCCGGCGGGTGCTGATGGTGGGCGACGGCGTCAATGACGCGCCGGTGCTGGCGCGCGCCGACGTTTCGATCGCGATGGGCGGCGGCACCGATGTCGCCCGCGCCAGCGGCGACATGGTGCTGATGGGAGACCGGCTGAGCCTGATCGCCGACTCTCTGCTTGTCAGCCGGCGCGCGCTGGCGGTGATCCGGCAGAACCTGATCTGGGCGGCCGGTTATAATGTCGTCGCGCTGCCGCTGGCGATGCTGGGCCACGTCACGCCCTGGCTGGCCAGCCTGGGCATGGCACTGAGCTCGCTGTTGGTGGTCGGCAACGCGCTGCGTCTCGTCAAACGGAATCCCTGATGGAAAGCCTCTACCTGCTCATCCCGCTCAGCCTGGTGCTGGTCTTCGTGATCGGCGCCATTTTCTGGTGGGCCACCCGCTCCGGCCAATTCGACGACATGCAAGGCCCCGCCCATCGCATCCTGATGGACGACGACGCCACCCACGAAGACGACAAGCCGCAGCATTGACGCGCCAAGCCCGGCACGCCATCCGGGTAAAATGCGCAAGTCCGGGTCATTTCCCTTTCAGGGAGATGGCCTTTTGCTGTAAAATGCCGCGCCTTCAAGCATTAGCCAATCATGATTTGGCGCGGCGGAAGGCATCCCGGACTGGACGGACGCCGACACGCCGCCCATCGCTAGTCCAAGGGCCTCCGTGAATACCATCCAAGCACTGGCCGGCATGCTGCTTCTCGTCGCCGCCGCCTACCTGTTCTCCACCAACCGCCGCGCCGTCAACTGGCGCACCGTGCTGATCGGCCTCGCCATCCAGAACGGCCTGTTCCTGCTGATCAACTACGTGCCCGCCGTCCATCACGGCTTCTCCGCCTTCGGCGCCGGCTTCGCCAAGGTGCTGAGCTTCGCAGGGGACGGCGCGGGCTTCATTTTCGGCGACCTGGCCAAACCCAGCGGCAAACTGGGCTTCCTGTTCGCCTTCACCGTGCTGCCGGTGATCATCTTCTTCTCCGCCTTCAGCGCCCTGCTCTACCATTTCGGCATCCTGCAGCGCGTGGTGGCCGGCCTGGCCTGGGCGATGAAGCGCAGCATGGGCATTTCCGGCCCGGAAAGCGTGGTGGCCGCCGCCAACATCTTCCTGGGCCAGACCGAGGCCCCGCTGCTGGTCCGCCCCTACATCCGCCACATGACCCGCTCCGAGCTGGCCTGCATCATGATCGCCGGCATGTCCACGCTGTCCGGCGGCGTGCTGGCGGCCTACGTCGCCTTCCTCGGCGGATCGGACACCGCGGAGCAGGCGCGCTTCGCCACCTATCTGCTGACCGCCTCCTGCATGAACGCGGCCGGCGCGGTGGTGTTCTGCAAGATCATGTTCCCGGAAACCACGCCCGAGGCGCTGTCCAGCACCAAGCTGCAGTCGTCCAAGGAAAAGAGCGAGGGCAATTTCGTCAGCGCGGTGGTGACCGGCGCGCTGGACGGCATGAAGATGGCCGCCGCCGTCGCCACCATCCTGCTGGCCATCGTGGCGCTGATCGCGCTGGCCAACTTCCTGATGAAGGACGGCCTGGGCGAACTCTTGGGCGTCAACGCCGCCATCCAGGCGTCCACCCACGGCATGTTCGACGGCCTGACGCTGCAGTACCTAGTGGGCCAGGTGTTCCGCGTGTTCGCCTTCCTGATGGGCATCGGCTGGAACGAGACGCTGGGCGTCGGCAGCCTGCTGGGCCAGAAGATCGTCCTCAACGAGTTCATCGCCTACATGGATCTGGCCAAGATGAAGGCCGCCGGCACGCTGTCCGCGCAAACGGTGATGATCTCCACCTTCGCGCTGGCCAGCTTCTCCAACCTGTCGTCGGTGGGCATCTGCGTGGCCGGCATCGGCGCGCTGGCGCCGGAACGCCAGCAGGAGCTGGCCCATATCGGCATGCGCGCGCTGGCGGCGTCCATCCTCACCGGCTTCATGACCGCCACCGCCAGCGGCCTGTGGCTGTCGCTGTTCTAAGCTGAGCCGCGACTGACAGCGAGGCGGGAATCCGTTAGCATGCGGTTCCCGCCTTTTTCATAACCGGCCATCGTGAAAGCTGACTTCTCCTTCTTCGCCACCCGGCGCTTCCTGCCCTTGTTCGGCACCCAGTTCCTGGGGGCCTTCAACGACAATATGCTGAAAACCGCCATCGTGGTGCTGATCAGCTTCCATGGCCTGGAAATGCTGGGCATGCCGCCGCAGCAGCTGGTCAATCTGGCCGCCGGCATCTTCATCCTGCCCTTCTTCCTGTTTTCCGCCAGCGCCGGCAAGCTGACCGAGCGCTACGACAAGGCCCGCATCGCGCGCATGATCAAGCTGGCCGAGATCGCCATCATGCTGGTGGCCGGCGCCGGCTTCCTGATGAAGTCCGCCGCCATCCTGCTGTCCGCGCTGTTCCTGATGGGCGTGCACTCGGCCTTCTTCGGCCCGCTGAAATACTCGGTGCTGCCACAATACCTGAAAGAGCATGAGCTGGTGGGCGGCACCGGCCTGATCGAGATGGGCACCTTTCTCGCCATCCTGCTGGGCCAGCTCAGCGGCAGCCTGCTCACCCACAGCGGCGCGCTGCTGATCGTCGGCGCGCTGCTCTTGGTCGCCATCCTGGGCTACTTCAGCAGCGCCACCATGCCTTCGGTCGCGCCCGGCGCGCCCCACCTGAAGCTGTCGTGGAATTTCCTCGGCGACTCGGTGCGGCTGATACGCGAGGCCTGGCGCATCCACGACGTGCGCTGCTCGATATTGGGCATTTCCTGGTTCTGGCTGATGGGCGCGGTCTACACCACCCAGCTGCCCACCTTCACCCGCCTGCACCTGGGCGGCGACGCCGACGTCTACACCCTGCTGCTGGCGCTGTTCTCCATCGGCATCGGCGCCGGCTCCATCGCCTGCGCCAAGCTGTCGCGCGGCAAGCTGCAGCTGGGCATCGTGCTGCTGGGCAGCGCCGGCATGACGGTGTTCGGCGGCGATCTGGCGCTGGGCGCGATGCCGTCCTACCACGGCCCGCTGGCCGCGCTGCCGGCGTTCCTGGCCAAGGCCGGCAGCTGGCGCGCCATCGTCGACGTGACGCTGCTGGGCTTCTTCGGCGGCTTCTTCACCGTGCCGCTGTATACCTGGCTGCAGACCGGCAGCCCGGATGCCTTCCGCTCGCAGGCGGTGGCCGCCAACAACATCATCAACGGCTTCTACATGGTGGCCGCCGCCATCGGCAGCGCGCTGATGCTGAAGTGGTACGACAGCATCTCGATGCTGCTGCTGGCCGTGGCCGCGCTCAACATCCTGGCCACCGCCCATCTGGCCTGGCGCGCGCCGGTGATCTGGCGCGAGCGCTTCAGCTGGGCGCGCGCGCTGCTGAAGGGAGAATAAAAAAACGGGGCCGAAGCCCCGTTTTTTCATTGCATCGAACATCAGGCCAGCCTGGCCGCCGCGTCGCGCAGCGCGGTGCGCAGGCCTTCCTCTATCACCGGATGGTAGAACGGCATGTCCAGCATCTGCTCGACGGTCAGCCCCTGCTGATGGCTCCAGGCCAGCAGATGGGCCAGATTCTCGGCGCGCGGCCCTATCATCTCGGCGCCCAGGAAGCGGCCGGTCGCCTTGTCGGCGTACACATGCAGCAGGCCCTTGTTGACGCCCATCACCCGGCTGCGGCCCTGGTCTTCGAAGCTCACCTCGCCGGTGACGAAGCTGCCCAGCTGCAGATCGGTGAAGCGGCTGCCCACCATCATGATCTGCGGATCGGAGAACACCACCGCGATGGTGGAGCGGCGCAAGCCGGCGCTAACCGCCGGGTAGGCGGCGGCGTTGGCGCCGGCGGTCTTGCCCTCGTCGGCCGCTTCGTGCAGCAACGGCAGGATGTTGTTGGCATCGCCGGCGATGAATACCGGGGAGTCTCCACACTGCAGCGTCTTGGCGTCGAACAGCGGCACGCCGCCGGCATCCAGCTTCAGGCTGGTGTTTTCCAGCCCCAAGCCGCGAACATTGGGCACGCGGCCGGTAGCCGCCAGCACGTAATCGAAACGCTCCTCTACCTCTTCGCCGTCCAGATTGACATAGCGGATGCGCGCGGCGTCATCGTCGCTGGCCATTTCCAGCACTTTGGCATCCGGGTCCAGGTAGAACTGTTCGGACAATGCCTGGCGGGCATAATCGCGCACCGCCGGATCGCTCAGCGGCCCCACGCCGCCGCGGGCGCCGAACACCTTCACTCTCACCCCCAAGCGCGCCAGCGCCTGCCCCAGTTCCAAACCGATCACGCCGGGGCCGAACACCGCCACGCTTTGCGGCAGCGTGTCCCAGTCGAACACATCGTCGTTGACGATCAGCCGGTCGCCGAAAGCCTTGAACGGCGCAGGGAGGGTCGGCGACGAGCCGGTGGCGATCACCACCCGCCGGGCCTGGACGATGGTGTGGTCGTCCACTTGAAGCGTGGTGTTGTCGACGAAGCGGGCATAACCGGACAGTTTGTCCTCGGCCGGGATGCCATCCACGCTGCGCACCACGAAGCCGACGAAGCGGTCGCGCTCGCTGCGCACCCTCGCCATCACCTCGCGGCCATCGATGCGGATGTCGCCATCGACGTGCACGCCGAACATATCAGTATGGCTCGCATGATGGGCGGCTTCGGCGGCGGCGATCAGCAGCTTGGACGGCATGCAGCCGACGCGGGCGCAGGTGGTGCCGTAAGGGCCGCCCTCGATGATCAGGGCGGAAGCGCCGCCGGCCTTGGCGGCGCGGTAGGCGGCGAGGCCGGCGGTGCCGGCGCCGATGACGGCTACGTCGATGTGGATGGTTTTCATGGTTCTTATCCTCTATCTGGCGGGGATGCGGCACGGCACGCCGCGCATCATGGACATGCCGTCCCGCATCCCGGCGGAAAAAACGGCCGGCAGGAGTACCGGCCCAAGCCATCCGGCGGCGTCAGGGCCCGAAGCCGCCGGAATCGAACGTCTTATTTGGCGAAGCGCTTTTCCACTTCGTCGGCGGAGCCGATCAGCTCGCCGTTGATGAACACCTGCGGGGCGGTCATCGCGCCGGACACGGCGCCCAGCGCCTTGCCGCGGATCTTGTTGTCCAGCGGCACTTCGACGAAGTCGTAGCCGTTTTCTGCCAGCACGGCCTTGGCGCGGGCGCAGTGCGGGCAACCCACCTTGGTGAACACCACCACCTGGTCAGGCTTCTTGGCGGTCGGATTGATGTAGTTCAGCATGGTGTCGGCGTCGGACACCTTGAACGGATCGCCCGGCTCTTGCGGCTCGATGAACATCTTGTCCACCACGCCGTCCTTCACCAGCATCGAGTAGCGCCAGCTGCGCTTGCCGAAGCCCAGGTCCTGCTTGTCCACCAGCATGCCCATGCCTTCGGTGAAGTCGCCGTTGCCGTCCGGAATCATCACGATGTTCTGCGCTTCCTGGTCCTTGGCCCATTCGTTCATCACGAAGGTGTCGTTGACCGACACGCACAGGATGGCGTCCACGCCGTTGGCGAAGAAGGACGGCGCCAGTTCGTTGAAGCGCGGCAGGTGGGTGGAAGAGCAGGTCGGGGTGAACGCGCCCGGCAGCGAGAACAGGGCGATGGTCTTGCCGTCGAACAGTTCGGCGGTGGTGACATTCTTCCACTCGTTGTTTTCACGGATGCGGAAAGTGACGTTCGGTACGCGTTGGCCTTCACGATTTTGCAGCATGGCTATCTCCTTGAGGGTTGACTGCGGTTGTTAGCTATCGATGCGTGCATTTTGATAGCCACGGCAAAATTCGTCTAATTGATTGTCGCAAGACTTTTGATTGTCTTTTTCAATGCCCATCCCCATCGCTGGGCAGCCCGCCCGCGGCGACGCTAAAATGGCGGCATCCGGCAACCCCCAGCCTCAACAGCCATGCATATCACCGGCCTGCACCACGTCGCCATCATCGCTTCCGACTACGCGCGCTCGCGCGACTTCTACTGCCGCGCGCTCGGTTTTAAAGTCATCGCCGAGAACTGGCGCGAGGAAAGACAGTCCTGGAAATTGGACCTGGCGCTGCCGGGCGGCGGCCAGATCGAACTGTTCAGCTTCCCCTCCCCGCCGCCCCGTCCCAGCCGGCCGGAAGCCTGCGGCCTACGCCATCTGGCGTTGGCCTGCGACGACGCGGAAGCGATGCGCGGCCATCTGCAAGACCAAGGCGTGAGCGTGGAAGGCATCAGGGTGGACGAATACACCGGCGCGCGCTTTTTCTTCTGCGCCGATCCGGATGGATTGCCGATCGAGTTCTACCAGGCCGCCCCGGCGGCCTGAGACGCGGGCCATGAAAGCGAGCGCTCAGCGCCGCGGCCTGTCATATTGAAATAAGCATTGAGCGCGCGGGACGCCCCGCCGCCGCCGCGCCGCCAGTCGGCGCGGAGACCCCAACAGACGGAACGCAAATGAAAGCTTTGACCACCCCCATCCGCCTGGCGGGCCTGACCCTGGCCCTGGGCGCCGCCCTGCCTGCGCTGGCCGGCCCCGACGACACCCTGCTCGCCGCCCGCGACGCCTTCCGCGCCAACGACCTGGCAAAGCTGGCCAGCCTGGGCGACAAGCTGCCCGACAATTACCCGTTGAAGGACTATCCGGAATACTGGCAAACCTGGAAGGCGCTGGAACGCAACGACGACGCCCAGGTGCAACGCTTCCTGTCCCGGACGCCGGAAGGCCTGATGCCGGAACGGATACGCAATGAGTGGGTGAAGAAGCTGGGCCTGCGCGAAGACTGGACCGCCTTCGCCAATGAATGGAAAAAGCTGCCGCCTGAAGGCCGCGATGAGGAATCGAGCTGCTACGGCGAGCTGCTGCAAATGCGCCAGGGGCAAAAGCCGGGCAATCTGGACCGGTTCCTGGAAGGCAAGCCGGCGCCGGACGGCTGCAACCGGCTGATAGACATGGCCTATGCCCGCGGCGCGCTAAGCCAGGACTGGCTGTGGCGCCGCGCCCGCCTGCTGCTGGCCGGCAACTATCTCACCCAGGCGCGCCAGCTGGCCAGCGACACCCAGTTGCCGCTGGACAACGCCGCGCTCAACAAGCCATCTCTCGCCAGCCCGGACACTCCGGGCGGCCAGGAAGCCATCCTCTACGACGCGGTGCGCAAGGGCAAGACCGATCTGAACGGCGCGGCGGCGATGCTGTCCCGCGTGGAAAGCCAACTGACGCCCGACCGCGCCGGCTTCGGCTGGGGCCAGCTGGCGCTGCTGTCCGCCCGCAAGCAGCAGGCAGGCCAGGCGCTGCAATGGTTTGAAAAGGCCGACCCGCGCCAGTTGACCACGGACCAATGGGAATGGTGGGCGCGCTCGGCGCTGCGGCTGGAGCAATGGAGCCAGCTGGACGGCGTCATCCGCCGCATGCCCCAGGACGTGGCCGGCAAGCCGGCCTGGCGCTACTGGCTGGCCCGCTCGCTGAAGCAGCAGGGGAAGCCGGCCGAAGCCGCGCCGCTGTTCAGCCAGGCCAGCGTCGGCCACAACTATTACGCGCTGCTGTCGCTGGAAGAGCTGGGCAACAGCCTGTCCGCTTCCGCCAGCAAAACCGGCCCGAGCAGCGACGACGTCGCCCGGATGAAGGCCGACCCGGCCGTTCGCCGCTCGCTGGCGCTGCTCAACGTCGCCGAAATCTACACCAAGCCGGAGTTCCGCACCGACGCGCAGCGCGAATGGCGCTGGGCGATGCGCGGCCGCAACGACATGGAGCTGCTGGCCGCCGCCGAAATCGCGCGCAAGGAAAATTTCTACGACATGGCGATCTACAGCGCCGAGCGCACCAAGGAAGAACACGATTTCTCGCTGCGCTACCTGACGCCCTACCGCGAAGTCACGCAGAAATACGCGCGCCAGCTCGACATCGACGATGCCTGGGTTTACGGCCTGATCCGCCAGGAAAGCCGCTTCATCACCATGGCCCGCTCCGGCGTCGGCGCCTCCGGCCTGATGCAGCTGATGCCCGCCACCGCCAAATGGGCGGCCAAGAAGATCGGCCTCACCCACTTCGCGGTCAACGACATCGATACCAACGTCCAGCTCGGCACCTGGTATCTGCGCTACGTGCTGGACAACCTATCCGGCAACCAGGTGATGGCCACCGCCGCCTACAACGCCGGCCCCGGCCGCGCCCGCAACTGGCAGGCCGACCGCGCGCTGGACGGCACCATCTACGCCGAAACCATCCCCTTCAGCGAAACGCGCGATTACGTGCAGAAAGTGATGGCCAACGCCGCCTACTACTCCAGCACCTTTGGCCACGCCAACATCTCCCTGAGAAACCGCATGGGGATGGTGCCGGCGCGTTAAGGAAAACGACATGACCGCACAAAAGATTTGCCTGATAGGCGGCAGCGGCTTCATCGGCCGCCATCTGGCCGCCCAGCTGGCCAGCCGGGACCATCGGCTCACCATCGCCAGCCGCCGGACCGCGCCGCCCGATTTCCGCGTGCTGCCGTCGGCCGAGCTGGTCTCCGCCGACGTCCACGACCCGGCCCAGCTGGCCAAGCTGATCGCCGGCCACGACGCCGTGATCAGCATGGTCGGCATCCTGCATGGCAGCCGAGCCCAGTTCGAGAAGGCCCACGCTCAATTGCCGGAGAAGATCGTCGCCGCCTGCCGGCTGCAGAATGTGCGCCGGCTGGTGCACGTCAGCGCATTGGGCGCCGCCCAGGACGCGCCCAGCGACTACCAGCAGACCAAGGCGCTGGGCGAGCTGGCAGTGGAATCCAGCGGGCTGGACTGGACCATATTGCGTCCCTCAGTCGTGTTCGGCCGCGACGACGCCTTTCTCAATATGTTCGCCAGCCTGCAAAGGCTGCTGCCCGTTCTGCCGCTGGCCGGCGCCGGCTGCCGGATGGCTCCGGCCTGGGTGGAAGACGTCGCCCGCGCGATATGCGAGTGCCTGGCGCGCAAGGAAACCGTGGGCAAAAAGCTGGATTTGACTGGACCGGAAACCTATACCCTGGCCGATCTGGCGCGCCTGGCCGGCCGCGCCAGCGGCCACCCCCGCCCGGTATTCGGCCTGCCAGACAGCCTGGCCATGCTGCAGGCCGCGCTGATGGAATGGCTGCCGGGGCCGACGCTGATGAGCCGCGACAACGTGCGCTCGCTGCGATGGGACAATGTCAGCGACCAGCCTTTCCCGTCCAGCCTGCTGGGCTTCGAGCCCGCCGCGCTGTCCGCGCTGGCGCCGGACTGGCTGGCCGGCCGCGGCCGCAATGCCGCCGCGTCCCGCTACCGCGCGAAGGCGGCGCGCTGAGATGGAAATCTACATCGTCGGCGGCGCCGTGCGCGACCGCCTGCTGAACCTCCCGGTCAAGGACCGGGACTGGGTGGTGGTGGGCGCCACCCCGGACGACATGCTGGCGCAGGGCTATCGCCCGGTGGGCAAGGACTTCCCGGTATTCCTGCACCCGGAAACCCATGAGGAATACGCGCTGGCCCGCACCGAACGCAAGGTGGCCAGGGGCTATCACGGCTTCACTTTCCACACCTCGCCCGATGTGACGCTGGAAGAAGACCTGGCCCGGCGCGACCTGACCATCAATGCCATCGCCGAGGCGGCCGACGGCAGCCTGACCGACCCGTACGGCGGCCAGGCGGACCTGAAGGCGCGCCTGCTGCGCCACGTCAGCCCGGCGTTCGCCGAGGATCCGGTGCGTATCCTGCGGCTGGCGCGCTTCGCCGCCCGCTTCGACTTCGCGGTCGCGCCGGAAACCATGGCGCTGATGCGGCAGATGGTGGACGACGGCGAGGCGGATGCGCTGGTGGCCGAACGGGTATGGCAGGAGCTGGCCAAGGGATTGATGGAGGACAAGCCGTCGCGGATGTTCCTGACCCTGCGCGAATGCGGCGCGCTGGCGCGCATCCTGCCCGAGGTGGACGCGCTGTTCGGCGTGCCGCAGCGCGCCGACTACCACCCCGAGATAGACTGCGGCGACCACGTGATGCGGGTGCTGGACTACGCCGCGGCGGCCGGCCAGCCGCTGGCGGTGCGCTTCGCCGCGCTGGGCCACGATCTGGGCAAGGCGCTGACGCCGGCCGACGTGCTGCCGCGCCACATCGGCCACGAGGAAGGCGGCATCGCGCCGCTGTCGGAGCTGTGCCGCCGGTTGCGCGTGCCCAACGATTGCCGCGACCTCGCCCATATCACCGTGGTGCATCACACCAAGGTCCACCGGGCGCAGGAGCTGAGGCCGGAAACCGTGTTGCGCATGCTCAAGGACTGCGACGCGCTGCGCCGGCCAGAACGTTTCCTGCTGATGCTGGACGCCTGCCTGGCCGATGCCCGCGGCCGGCTGAACTTCGAAAACGCGCCCTACCCGCAAAAGGACTATCTGCGCGCGCAACTGGCTGCTACGCTGCAAATTGATGCCGGCGCCATAGCGGCCGGCTGCGCCGACAAGGCCGCCATCCCGGCCACGATAGACGCCGCGCGCATCGCAGTCATCGCCAAGTGCAAGGAGGAATGGGAGGAGGACTGATGGACACTGACTATCGCCTTCCCGCCACGCTGATGCGCGGCGGCACCAGCAAGGGCCTGTTCATCCGGGCCGACGCGCTGCCCGACGACACCGAGCAATGGCAAAGCTTGCTGTTGCGCGCGATCGGCAGTCCCGATCCTTACGGCCGGCAAACCGACGGCCTTGGCAACGGCACCACCCGCTCCAGCAAGGTGGTGATCGTCAGCCCTTCCCGCCGCGACGATTGCGACGTGGACGCGCTGTTCGGCCATGTATTCACCGACGAGGCGCGAATAGACTGGTCCGGCAATTGCGGCAATCTGGCCGCAGCCGTGCCGCTGTTCGCGGTGATGGAAAAGCTGGCCCGGCCGGAAGACGGCGTCGCCACCATCGCCATCTGGCAGGCCAATGTCGGCAAGCGCATCCTGGCCGAACTGGAAATATTCGAAGGCCAGGCCGTCTGGCAGGGCGACTTCCTCATCGACGGCGTCGCCTTCCCCGGCGCGCCCATCCGGCTGCGCTATCTGGATCCGGCCGGCGACTGCAGCGAGATGTTCCCCACCGGCCTGCTGATGGACAAATTGAAGCTGCCCGACGGCAGCCAGGTGGACGCCACTCTGATAGACGCCGGCAATCCCACCCTATTCGTCCGCGCCCGCGACTTCGGCCTGAAGGGGCGCGAAACCGCCGCTGAGATCGATCCCGCCATCATGCGCCGGCTGGAGATGGCGCGCGCCGCCGCCACGGTGGCCATCGGCTTGGCCGATGACATCTTCGCCGCCGGACGCGAATATCCGGCCACGCCCAAGATCAGCTTCCTGTCGCAAGACGGCGATCCGGACTGCGCGCTGCACGCCCGCGCGCTGTCGATGGGCAAGCTGCACCCCGCCTATCCCGGCACCGACGCCATCGCGCTCGCCTGCGCCTGCGCCACCGAGGGCACGTTGCCGGCAGAGCTGGCCGGCGGACCGGTGCGCGGCATGCCATTGACCTTCAGCCACCCCAGCGGCCGGCTGACATTGGAAGCCGTGCTGGGCCTGGATTCGCTGGGCTGGAAAGTGGACGAGGTGGTGCTGACCCGCACCGCGCGTCCGCTGATGCGCGGCGAGGTGTTCATCCCGCTGGACTGAGCCGGCCTGCGGGCCAGACATGAGAGCAAGCGGAACGCGGCCGATGCCGCGTCAGGCCGGCTTTTCCTGCTGCCTCACCCGCTCGAACAGGCAGACCGTCGCCGCCATCGCCACGTTCAGCGACTCCGCGTGGCCGGGCATCGGGATGCGGATGCGCGCGTCCGCCAGCGCCAGCAGCGCGTCGCTGACGCCCGCTCCCTCGTTGCCGAACACGAAGGCCACCGGTCCGGTCAGGTCATGACCGTACAAGGAGCTGGAGCCCTCCAGATGCGTGACCAGCCGGCGTCCGCCGAAGCGGCGCAGCTCGTCGGCGAGATCGGCGTGCTCGTGTATGCGCAGCGCGAAATGCGCGCCCATGCCGGCGCGCAGCACCTTGGGAGAGAATACGTCCACGCAGCCCTTGGACAGGAAAACGTCGTACACTCCAGCCGCGGCGGCCGTGCGCAGGATGGTCCCCAGATTGCCCGGGTCCTGGATGTCTTCCAGCAGCACCCGCGCGACGGCCGCCGGCGGCGGCGCGGGCCGCTGACGCGGGCTCAGCGCCAGCAGCTCGCCGGCGCTGGACAGCGCGGTCACCTTGGCCATCACCGCTTCAGGCATCGCGATCACCGCGCACCCGGCGGGCAAGCCAGCCAGCAGCCTCTGCACTTCCGGCTTGCCGGCCATCGCCTCGTTCAGATAGACCCGCGACAAGATGCCGCCCGCCTGCAGGCAGGATTCGGCCAGGTGGATGCCCTCCAACACCATCACGCCTTCCTTGCGGCGGTCGCGGCTGTGCTGGACCAATCTGGCCAGCGCCTTGACTTCGTCGTTGTGGGGAGACGTGATGGTCTTGGAGATGTGATGCATGTCGATTCTGCCGATGCGGCGCTAAGCGGAGGGGCAGAGTTTACCCGCCCCCGCGCCTTCTTGCATCAATGCTGGGCCAGGCGGCTGATCAGATCCTTGAAGCGATGGTAGGTGGCGTCGTCTATCGCGCGGCCGGTGCGCGCGTTGTCGACATAGAACACGCCGCCAAGCCGGTGTCCGCCGAACAAAGTCATCAGCGCGAATTCGCCGTCGCCGATATGCTGGAAGAATTCGTCCTCATAACGCCGGCTCAGCTGCTGGCGCACATCGGACGGCGCGTGGAAGCTTTGCGGCTTGCCGGTGAACACGCCGAAGAAGCTGCCCGGCTCCAGCTCCACTTGGAGCTTGCGCAGCGGGTTGTCCGCCTCCACGCCTACCTGGTAACGCAGCTTCAGCGCGTGCAGATCATGCTCGTAATGGTAATACAGCACGCGTTCGAACTTGAGATCGTTGGCCAGGAAGCGTATCGACTCCCGAATCGCACTCTCAAGCGGGTCAGCGTCGGACAGCGCCTGGGCCTTCTTCATTTCCGGCTTCTTGCCGTTGTCAGTCAGCAGCAGCAGCGCGCGCGCCGGGAAGGTATAGCCGACCACATGCGGGCGCTTCGCCACCTTGAGCGCGGCGTGCACCACCGCGTTGTAGGCCATCTCCGGCATGCAATTGATCATCTTGGCCGCGGTGTCCACGCCCACCAGCCAGGTGCTGCGCTCGATGCCATGATCCAGCGAGTTCGCCGTGGCGATGGCCAGCTTCAGCAACTGGCGCCGCTTGTTGGGCACGCCGGTCCCCAGCAGCGTGTTGAATCCGCTCGGCAGCGGCATGTGCTTCACGAAGGATTGCAGGATCTTGCCGTAATCGGCATTGAACGCCTCGGACATCTCCTGCAGCAGCGGCTTGTCCGGCAAGCGGTTGCGCTGGATCATGTAGATGCAGGCCGGCAGGTTGTACAGCAGCGCGGAGACGAAGCAGTCCTCCACTTTCAGGTCGCCCATGATGGACAGCCATTCCTTGACGATCAAGGCCGCCACCCGGCTGCGCGCCATCCAGTCGCCAACCGCTTCGTAAACATCGGCGTCCAGCTTGCCCTCGGCGGCGTCCAGCGGCTCGATGCGGTTGAAACGCACCACCACCGCCTCCAACCCCATCAGCAGCAGCGTCTGCTCCACCGCGGGGATGCTCTCGTTGCGCTGCAGCGCGCGCGAATTGCCCACCACCCGGAACAGATCCAGCAGCAGGAAAGGATCGGACAGGCAGAGATTGGCCAGGTCGGTGAAGTTGATCAGGTCGCTGTGGCGGGCGCAGGCGTCGCGCAGCTCCAACAGCGTGTCGGGCAGAATCGGCCACCGCCGTTCCGCGATGGTCTTGGTCCAGTTATCGAGGTCCATTTGGATGGCGCCAGATCAATAGTTCTTTTTGCAAAGGGCCGTCGAGAGGAATGCATTCGTCCGGCTCGATGCCGGGCACGGAAAAGGTGTTGCTGATGAGCAGGCTGCCGGCCCGGCCCTCGGCAACGAACTTGCTCCAAACCCTAGGCATGGGCTCCGGCGACAAGAACACGTAAATCGCGTCATACCCCCCCCAATCCTCGCTCCAAAAATTGCGGCAGGCGAACGCCAGCCGGTTAGGACTTCCCGCCCGCCGCCAGCGCCAGCGCGCCAGCAACCAGCTGCCCACGGCGTTTTCCAGCGCGCGCATGTTCAGGTCCGGCCGGCGCAAGGCCAGCAGCAGCGCCAGCCGGCCGTCGCCGCAGCCTGCCTCGAGCAACGACGCGCCGCCGGCCAGCCGCTCGGCCAGCCTTTCCGCCACCGCGACCGCGGAACGGTAAAGCGGCACCCGTTCCACCAGCGCGTTGCGCCCCAGCGCCAGCGTCAGCAGCAACGCCGCCAGATACCAACCCGGCGCGACGCCCGCCTGGCTGGCCAGAGCCACCGCAGGCACAAACAATCCATGCGCGAGGCGCTGCCAGCCCGGCAAGCGCAAGGCGACGGCGCACAAGCCCGCCAACAGCCCCTGCAGCGCGGCCCAAGGCAATAAATGCAAAGCCGGCGCGATGAAAATCCAGGCGCCGACGCAGGCGAGCAACTGAAGCAGCGGATGGCGCAGCCGCCTCATGCGCTCAGGGCTCGTTCGGCTGCGGAGCCGCTTCGCCGCCTTGCTGCGGCCCGCCTATCACTTCCTGGTTCATCTGCGGCTTGAAGCCGTCGTTGAGTATCGACGACTCGGCGTCCTTGTTCAGCACCACGATGGTGATGCGGCGGTTCTCCGGGCTGAACACATCGCTCTTGATCAGCGGATTGGCGGACGACAAGCCCACCACGCGCAGGATCTTGTTCTCGGAGAGGCCGCCGGCCACCAGCTCGCGGCGGGCGGTGTTGGCCCGGTCGGCCGACAGCTCCCAGTTGCTGTAGCCGCCTTGTCCGCCTGCGAAAGGCTTGGCGTCGGTGTGGCCGGAAATGCTGATCCTGTTGGGCAGCTGATTCAGCTCCGAAGCCAGCTGCTGCAGCAGCACCCGGGTATGCGGCAGCATGCGGGAACTGCCGGAATCGAACATCGGCCGGTTCTGCTCGTCGACGATCTGGATTTTCAGCCCTTCCGGCGTCATTTCCAGCTTCAGCTGATTCTTGTACTGCTTGAACAGATCGCTCTGGTCTATGGTCTGCTGGATTTTCTGCTGCAGCTGGTTCAGGCTGGCCTGCTCCTTCTGCTTCTGCATGATTTCTTCCTGCTTGGAGCCGGCCTTGTTGACCTGGCCGGCCTGCTTGGTCAGATCGTTGCCGCCGCCCTTGATCACCGAGGTGGCGTCGCCCGCTCCCGCGCCGCCAGACATGGCGACTTTCAGCGGCGTCTTGAAGTATTCGGAAATGCCGCTCAAAGTGCCTTGCGACGCGGACCCCAGCAGCCACATCAACAGGAAGAACGCCATCATCGCCGTCACGAAGTCGGCATAGGCGATTTTCCAGGCGCCGCCGTGATGGCCGTGCCCCCCCTTCTTGATTTTCTTGACGATTATCGGTCGTTGCGATTCATCGGCCATTTCTGTCCCCTACCCGGCTTATTTCTTCTGCTTGACGTGATCTTCCAGTTCCTTGAACGACGGGCGGTCCATCGAGGACAGCGCCTTGCGGCCGAACTCCACCGCCACCTGCGGCGCGTAGCCGTTCAGGCTGGCCAGCAGCGTCACCTTGATCGTCTGGTAGACGCGGGTGCCTTCGGCCAGCTTGTGCTCCAGGATGGTGCCCAGCGGACCGACGAAGCCGTAGGCGAGCAAAATACCGAGGAAGGTGCCCACCAGCGCGTGCGCGATCAGCATGCCTAGTTCGGACGGCGGCGCGCCCACCGATTCCATCGTGTGGACCACGCCCATCACCGCGGCCACGATACCGAAAGCCGGCAGGCCATCGGCCAGTCCCTTGACCGCCGACACAGGCACCTCGCCCTCGTGGTGGTGGGTTTCAATCTCGACGTCCATCAGGTTCTCGATTTCGAAGGCGTTGAGGTTGCCGCCGACCATCAGCCGCAGGTAGTCGCAAATGAACTCGACCACATGATGGTCATGCATGATGGTGGGATACTTGGAGAAAACCGGGCTGGATTCGGGATTTTCAACGTCGGCTTCGATCGACATCAGGCCTTCCTTGCGCACCTTGGTCAGTATCTCGAACAGCAGGGAAAACAGATCCATGTAGAAGGCCTTGCCATAGGAACTGCCCTTGAACACGGTGGGAAGCGCCTTGGTGGTGGCCTTCAGCGGCGCGCCGCCATTGGCGACGATGAAAGCGCCGATGGCCGCGCCGGCGATCATCACGACCTCCAGCGGTTGCATCAGCGCGGCGACATGGCCCCCCGCGGCGATGAAGCCCCCAAGCACCGAGCCCAGAATGATGAGATACCCGATTGCGACGAACATGCGCCAAGTCCTGTATTTGTTTTATTGCCTCATGCCGTTATTTGTATTACAGCATGCCTTTTTGCAATTCATTATAGAAATAATAGAAAAAGCGGGTGGAATTGTATCAACCCGCTTCATTCCCTGCAAAAAAGGCGGGGGCGAGGCCGCCCCCACACCAGCATAGCCGGCGCTAGGCCAGTCCGCGCGCCTTCAGCGCCTGCTCGAACTCGGCCAGGCAACGCGCCGCCACCCCCAGCATTTCATCCACTTCGGTTCGCGTCATCACCAGCGGCGGCGAACATACGATATGGTCGCCGCAAGCGCGCATGATCAGGTTGTTGCGGAAGAAGATGTCGCGGCACAGCGTGCCGACCTCGCCGAAATCGGGGAACAGCTCGCGCTTCGCCTTGTTCTTCACCAGCGTGAATGCCTGGATCAGGCCGACGCCGCGCACGTCGTCCACGTGCTCGAACTGGCTGAAGGTTTCGCGCCAGCGCTGCTGCATGTAAGGACCGATGTCGTCCTTGACGCGCTGGACGATGCCCTCGTCGCGCAGCGCCATCACATTGGCGTGCGCCACCGCGGCGCAGACCGGATGGCCGGAATAGGTGAAGCCGTGGTTGAAGTCGCCGCCGGCGATCAGGCCTTCCGCCACGCGCTTGCCGACGAAGACCGCGCCGATCGGCAAGTAGCCCGATGACAAGCCCTTGGCCGCGGTGAACAGGTCGGGCTGGAAGCCGAAATGCTGATGGCCGAACCATTCGCCGGTACGGCCGAAACCGCAGATCACTTCGTCCGCCACAATCAACACATCGTGCTTGCGGCAGATGCGCTCGATTTCCGGCCAGTAGGTGGCTGGCGGAATGATCACCCCGCCGGCGCCCTGGATGGGTTCGGCGACGAAAGCGGCCACCTTGTCGGCGCCGATCTCCTGGATCTTCTCGTCCAGCCAGCGCGCGGCCACCACGCCGAATTCGTCCGGCGTCATGTCCTTGCCGTGCTTGTACCACCACGGCTGCTCGATATGGGCCATGCCCGGAATCGGCAGATCGCCCTGCTCATGCATGTACTTCATGCCGCCCAGGCTGGCGCCGCCGATGGTGGAGCCGTGATAGCCGTTCCAGCGGCCGATCAGCGTCTTCTTCTCCGGCTTGCCCTGCACGTCCCAGTAGCGGCGCACCATGCGGATCATGGTGTCCACCGACTCGGAGCCGGAGTTGGTGTAAAACACGTGGTCGAAGCCGGCCGGCGTCACTTCGGCCAGCAGGCTGGACAGCTCGACCACCGCCGGATGGGTGGTCTTGAAAAAGGTGTTGTAGAACGGCAGCTCTTCCATCTGGCGGCGCGCCACCTCGGCGAAATCCTTGCGGCCGTAGCCGACGTTCACGCACCACAGGCCGGCCATGCCGTCGATGATCTTGTTGCCGTCCGAATCCCACAGATAGACGCCTTCTCCGCGCGTCATCACGCGCGCGCCCGCCTGGTTCAGCGATGCGGTATCGGTAAACGGATGCAGGTGATGGGCGGCATCCAGTTCGCGCCATTGGCTGGTCGTACGTTGCTTCTGCATAACACTTCCTTCCAGTTTTCTCCGACGGGGCGGGCCCTTGCCCGCCCCTCCTGCGCCTGCGGCGTCGTTCTATTCGTTTGTCCTGTCTGTTCCGCGATTCTAACCTTGCGCGGATGATCCGCGCATCACACGTGCAGCAGCAGGAACTTGCGCTCCCATGGACTGATCACGCGGAAATACTCGGCGAACTCCTTTTCCTTCATCGCCACGTACATCTTGACGAAGCGAGGCCCCAGCACTTCGGCGATCTCGCTGCAGCCGGCCAGCTGCAGCAGCGACTCTTCCGAGCTGTTGGGGAACTGGTAAGGCAGCTCGTAGGCGTCGGTTTGCCTGGGCTCGGCCGGCCGCAGCTTGTTCACCATGCCCAGGTAGCCGCAGGCCAGCGTGGCGGCGATGGCGATGTAAGGATTGACGTCCACGCCCGGCACCCGGTTTTCGATGCGGCGCGCGGCCGGCGACGAGTGCGGGATGCGCAGACCCACGGTGCGGTTGTCGTAACCCCATTCGACATTGGTCGGCGCCGCGGTGTAGCGAGACAAACGACGGAATGAGTTCACGTAGGGGGCGAACAGCGGCATGGTCTGAGGCACGTATTTCTGCAGGCCGGCGATGAAGTGGAAGAAGATGTCGGACGGGCTGCCGTCCTCATTGGTGAACACGTTGCGGCCGGTATTCTTATCAACCAGGCTCTGGTGGATGTGCATGGCGCTGCCCGGCTCGTTCTCCATCGGCTTGGCCATGAAGGTGGCATACATATTGTGGCGGAACGCGGCCTCGCGCACGGTGCGCTTGAACAGGAAAACCTGGTCGGCCAGGTCCAGCGGGTTGCCGTGCAGGAAGTTGATTTCCATCTGCGCGGTGCCGATCTCATGGATCAGCGTGTCCACTTCCAGATTCTGCGCGTGGCAATAGTCGTAGATGTCCTCGAACAGCGGGTCGAACTCGTTGACCGCGTCGATCGAATAGGAGCGGCGGCCGAATTCCGCCCGGCCGGTGCGGCCGATCGGCGCGGCCAGCGGGATGTCGGGGTCGGGATTCGGCGACAACAGGTAGAACTCCATCTCCGGCGCCAGCACCGGCTCCAGACCCATCTCGTCGAACAGGCCCAGCACGCGCTTGAGGACGTTGCGCGGCGCCACGTCCACCGGGCTGCCGTCGGCGCGGCAGCAGTCGTAGATCAGCTGGGCTGTCGGGTCCACCGCCCACGGCACGTAGCGCAGCGTGTTCGGATCGGGCTCCAGCACCATGTCGGGGTCGGTCAGGTCCAGCAGGCTGTCGTCGGGATAGTCGCCGGTCACGGTCTGGATCAGCACCGCCTCGGGCAGGCGCATTTCCGGATCGGAAACGAACTTGTCCTTGGGCACGATCTTTCCACGGGCGATGCCGGTCATGTCCGGCACGATGCATTCCACTTCGGTGATGCGGTGCTCTCGCAACCACTCGTTGATCTGGTGATTCATAACGCTTCCTCTATGGTCTCCCCGGCCGCTGGGCTGCGGCTCTGGATCGGGAGGTGCTACTTTATGAGTCATCGAGACTCGCGCCGGGTTCCTCGTCCGGCGCGCATGGGATTCATCCCTTGCGGCTTTCCCTCCTCATCCGGCAAGCCTCGCCGAAGGCATGGAAGATGGCCAGGGACAACGGATTGTCCCAATACAGCCATTCCGGGTGCCATTGCACGGCGAAGGCGAAGCCCTTGGAGTTGCGGACGCGGTAAGCCTCCACCAAGCCGTCCTCGGCATGCGCCTCGGCGATCAGGCTGGGCGCCAGCCGCTTGATGCCCTGCTGGTGCAACGAATTGACCATCGCCTCGCGCGCGCCGGACCATTCCGCCAGCAAGCCGCCTTCGACGAAGTCCACCCGATGCGCCGGCGCGTACATCGCGGCGATGTCGTCGCCCTCCACCTCGCGGTGGTCGCGCAGGCCCGGCTCTTCCTGCACGTGCTGGTGCAGCTCGCCGCCCAGCGCGACATTGATCTCCTGGAAGCCGCGGCAGATGCCCAGCAGCGGCACGCCCTCCTCCAGCGCCAGGCGGATCAGCGGCAGCGTGGTGGCGTCGCGCCGGGGGTCGTGCAGCGTGCCGGTGCGGCTGGTCGGCCCGCCGTAATGGCGCGGCTCCACATTGGACGGCGAGCCCGGCAGCAGCACGCCGTCCAGCGTCGCCAGCGTGGCGCGCAGCAGCGCGTCGTCGCCCAGCGACGGAATCAACACCGGCAGGCCGCCCGCCCCGCCGGCCGCGGCGGCGATGTATTTGTCGCCCACCGCGTGAAACGGCAACAGACCGATCATTTTCAGATCACACGGGATGCCTATCATTGCTTGCGACATGGCTTGCTGCGCTCCTATCAGCTTGCGGCCTTGATGGCCTCTATCGGATCGACGTAAGCGTGGCCCAGGTCCCGCGCCACCGCCTGGTAAGTCACTCGCCCGCGGCAAACGTTGAGGCCGTTGCGCAGGTGGGCGTTGTCCAGCAGCGCCTGGCGCCAGCCTTTGTTGGCCAACTCCAGCGTGTACGGCAGCGTGGCGTTGGTCAACGCCTGGGTGGAGGTGCGGGCGACTCCGCCCGGCATATTGGCCACGCAGTAGTGGACGATCCCATCCACGGTGTAGATCGGGTCCTGATGGGTGGTGGCCCGGCTGGTCTCGAAACAGCCGCCCTGGTCTATCGCCACGTCCACCAGCACCGCGCCCGGCTTCATTGTCTTCAGCATCGCGCGCGTCACCAGCTTGGGCGCGGCCGCGCCGGGAATCAGCACCGCGCCGATCACCAGATCGGCGTCGCGGATGCTGTCGTCGATGTTGGCGCCGTTGGACATCAGGGTCTTGATGCGGCCGCCGAACACCATGTCTATCTCTTTGAGCCGGGCCAGCGATTTATCGAGGATGGCGACGTCGGCGCCTGCGCCCATCGCCATCCGCGCGGCATTCAGCCCCACCACGCCGCCGCCTATCACCACCACCTTGGCCGGCGCCACGCCGGGCACGCCGCCCAGCAGCACGCCGCGGCCGCCCTGCGCCTTTTCCAGCGCGTGCGCGCCGGCCTGGATCGCCATCCGGCCGGCCACTTCGGACATCGGCGCCAAGAGCGGCAGGCCGCCGCGCTCGTCGGTGACGGTTTCGTAGGCGATGGCCACCGAGTCGGACTCGATCAGCAGCTTGGTCTGCTCCGGGTCCGGCGCCAGGTGCAGGTAAGTGAAAAGAATCTGGCCCGGGCGCAGCATCCGGCACTCCACCGGCTGCGGTTCCTTGACCTTGACGATCATGTCGGCGCGCTCGAACACCTCTTCCGCATTGGAGGCGATGGACGCGCCGGCCTGGATGTATTGCTCGTCGGTAAAGCCGATCGCGAGACCCGCGTGGGTCTGCACCAGTACCTTGTGCCCGTTCGCCACCAGCTCGCGGACACCGGACGGGGTCAGACCCACGCGGTACTCATGGTTTTTGATTTCCTTCGGAACGCCGATCAACATAGTCGTCTCCAACTGGTTTTTGCCCTGCACAGGCAGACAAACGCCGTTTAAGAAAATTCACATCGCGCTTGCCCTTTCAACTTGATTCTGACTATAAAATCTGGCCGTTGCAAAGATATTCGATTTTGCGACGCAGCAAGCACATTTGCCTTCTATCGCGCTACAATGCCGCAGTTGTCTAAAATTATTAACATACTGATGGAGCAGGAAGAATGGACGTCGGCGCACGCTTGAGAATGGTCAGAACGCGGTTCGGATTGTCGCAAAGAGAGCTGGCCAAACGCGCGGGCGTCACCAACGGCACCATCTCTCTGATCGAGCAGAACCGGGTAAGCCCTTCGGTCAGTTCCCTCAAGAAGGTGCTGGAAGGATTGCCGATAACCCTGGCAGAATTCTTCACTTTCGACGCCGAGCCGGCGCAGCCGCGCGTGTTCTACCAGGCGGACGAGTTGCCCAACCTCGGCAACGAGGACATCAATCTGATGCTGGTGGGCACCGCGCACGACAAGCGCGACATCGCCATCCTGCGCGAGCGCTACGTGCCCGGCGCCGACACAGGCCCGGACATGCTGGTGCACGAGGGCCAGGAGGGCGGCGTGATCATCCGCGGCAGCATAGAGGTGACGGTGGGCAACGACAGCCGGGTGCTGGGCCCGGGCGACGCCTACTACTTCGACAGCAAGCTGCCGCACCGCTTCCGCAATGTCGGCGACGACATCTGCGAGGTGGTGAGCGCCAGCTCGCCGCCCACATTCTAAGAGGGAAACATTTTGAAGCTGGCTTACACCATTATTTACGTGCCGGATGTGCCGGCTTCGCTGCGCTTCTTCGAATCCGCCTTCGGCTTCAAGCGCAAATTCCTGCACGAATCCGAAACCTACGGCGAGCTGGACACCGGCGAGACCACGCTGTCCTTCGCCCACCATGAGCTGGCCGCCGGCAACCTGCCCGACGGCCACGTCCGCGCCGACGAGTCCGCCAGGCCGCTGGGCATGGAGATCGGCCTGGTCACCGGCGACGTGGAAGCCGCCCATGCGAAAGCGCTGGCTCACGGCGCGGCCGAGCTGTCGCCGCCGAAGACAAAACCCTGGGGACAGACCGTGTCCTACGTGCGCGCGCCCGACGGCGCGCTGATCGAACTTTGCAGTCCCGTTTCAGCCTGAAAGCTTAATTCCGCTCAACAACATCACTCGACGAGGAGAGCAGCATGGCCCGCAGTCACGCCGAATGGAAGCAACTTGCAGCAGAACTGAAGATTGAAGGCCGCGCCTTCGTGAATGGCGAGTACCGCGACGCCGCCGAGGGCAAGCGCTTCGATTGCGTCAACCCCGCCAACGGCGCCAAGCTGGCCGAGATCGCCCACTGCGGCGAAGCCGACGTGGAAGCCGCGGTCAAGGCAGCGCGCCGCGCGTTCGAGTCCGGCGTCTGGTCCGAACTCGCGCCGCTCAAGCGCGCCGCCGTGCTCAAGCGCTTCGCCGCGCTGATTCGCGAGCACGCCGATGAACTGTCGCTGCTGGAGACGCTGGACGCCGGCAAGCCCATCGGCGACACCACCGCCGTCGACGTGCCGGCCTCCGCCTACTGCGTGGAATGGTTCGCCGAGGCGATAGACAAGGTAGGCGGCGAAGTCGTGCCGGTCGATCCCAAGCTGGTCGGCCTGGTGACCCGCGAGCCGATAGGCGTGGTGGCCGCGGTGGTGCCGTGGAACTTCCCCATCCTGATGGCGAGCTGGAAATTCGGCCCGGCGCTGGCCGCCGGCAACGCCGTCATCGTCAAGCCGTCGGAAAAATCGCCGCTGACCGCGATCCGCGTCGCCGCGCTGGCCAAAGCGGCCGGCATCCCGGACGGCATCTTCCAGGTGCTGCCCGGCGCCGGCGACGTCGGCCGCCTGCTGGCGCTGCACATGGACGTGGACTGCGTCGCCTTCACCGGCTCCACCAATGTGGGCAAATTGATCGCCGGCTACGCCGCCCAGTCCAATCTCAAGCGGGCGTGGCTGGAGCTGGGCGGCAAGTCGCCCAACATCATCCTGCCGGACTGCCCGGACCTGGCTCGCGCCGCGCGCTCCGCCGCCAGCGGCATCTTCTACAATATGGGCGAGGTCTGCACCGCCGGCTCCCGCGTGCTGGTGCACAAGGACATCAAGGAACGCTTCCTCGAGGAGTTCAAGAAGGCCGCCGCCGGCTTCTTCCCCGGCGACCCGCTCGATCCGGCCACCAGCATGGGCGCCATCGTCGACGAGATCCAGTACCGCAAGGTGCTGAACTACATCGACAAAGGCCTGAGCGAAGGCGCCAACCTGCTCTTGGGCGGCAAGGCCGTGCACACCGACAAGGGCCTTTTCATCGAGCCCACCGCCTTCGACTGCCCGAGCGACGACCTGACCATCTGCCGCGAGGAGATCTTCGGACCGGTGCTGTCGGTGATCACCTTCAGCGAGCTGGACGACGCCATCCGCATCGCCAACGACACCGCCTACGGCCTGGCGGCCGCGGTGTGGACCTCCAACGTCAGCACCGCCCACCAAGTGTCGCGCCGCCTGCGCGCCGGCACCGTGTGGGTGAACTGCTATGACGAGGGCGGCGACATGAACTTCCCCTTCGGCGGCTACAAGCAGTCCGGCAACGGCCGCGACAAATCGCTGCACGCGCTGGAGAAATACACCGAGCTGAAGAGCACGCTGATCAAGCTGTAACCCTCCGCGCCGGCCGGACTCAGTTCCGGCCGGCGGCCTGTCCCGCCCGCGCCGGATGGCGCCCTCCCCAAGCCGGCCGCATCCCATCGCGGAGCATCCGCCTCGCCCGTTTTCCCGCTTAGCCCGTCCCAAAGCCGCCGCGCCAGGCTCGACAAGCGCCCTTGCCGCCTCCAGCCGGGGGTAGCAGCCGCCGGCAGCGCGGCTATGATTGAAATCAAAGACTTCCGGATGGCGCGTTAGCATGCAGCGAATCAACAGACTTGCCCTTGTCGGCCTGCTATGGCTGACGTCCTTTGCCCATGCGGCGGAAAGCAATCCCGCCTGCCCCTCCGGACCGCTAAAAGTGGGATTTTACGAATATGGCCTGGCCTACCACGATGGACGAGGCTACGACGTGGACCTGATACGCGAAATCGCGCGCCGCCTGCGCTGCCCCATCGCCAACGAAAGCGTCTTTCCATGGATCCGGACCCTCAAGCTGCTGCAAATCGGCGAAATCGACATCGCCACTTCCGCCACCCCCACGCCGGACCGCCTCCAATACGCCTGGATCTACACTTACAAACACAGCAAAAGCATGGTGCTGCTGCGCGCGGAAGTGCAGGCCCGCACGCTGGCCGCCTTGCCCAGCGATCCTAAACTCCGATGGGGCGTGATCCGTGGCTGGAAATTCAGCCCGATGCAGGACCAGCTGCTGTCCGAGCTGGCGAAGAGAAACAAGGTGGTGACGGCCATCGATGAAAATGATCTGTACAAAATGCTGACTACAGGCGTGATCACCGGCGCGCTTGCGCATCCGACCAGTTATGACGACTGGCTTCAAGCCCCCAGCATCCGCAAGCAAGTCGTCGTGCTGGATCTGTTTCCCGATGTCGAAGCGACTGCCGGCGGCGTGGCGCTCAGCAAAAAACGGTTTCCTGAGTCGGCGGCCGAACTCTGGCATGCGGAACTGAAAAAAATGTACCGCGACGGAAGCCTGCGCGAGATATTCCGCCGTTTCCTGAGCGAGGAAACCACAGACTACCTGCTGCGCGCGCCGGTTCTCTGACGATGGCCAAGCCGTCCACGCCCAGGCCTGCGGCGGCGATGAAAACCGGTGTGTCAGCGATATGCCCAGGGGAAGAAGAAGCAATATTCAGAGGTGACATACGAAATGCGGCGAAACATTCCACCCTTGCTTGCCCTGCTGCTCTCCGCGACCAGCCTGGCCGCGGCCAATCCTGCCTGCCCCAACGGTCCGCTCAAGATCGGCTACTACAAGATCGGCGCCGCTTACCGCGACGGCAAGGGCTATGATGTGGACATGGTCAGGGAGCTGTCCCGCCGGCTGGGTTGCCCCATCGCCAGCGAGACCGAATTGCCCCGGCTGCGCGCGCTGAAAATGCTGTCCAGCGGGCAGATAGACGTCAGCCCCTCCACTTTGGCCTCGCCGGACCGGTTGCAATACTCATGGATTTACCAATACAACCACACCAAGAACATGGTGCTGCTGAACCCGGCCGTCCAGGCCAGAACCTTGGCCGCGCTGCGCGAAGACCCGGCGCTGCGCTGGGGCGCGATACGCGGCTACCACCACGGCCCCTCGCAAGACAAGCTGCTGGAAGAACTGAACGCCCGGCGCAAGGTGGTGATCGCCGCCGACGAGGACGATCTGTACAAGATGCTGGGCAGCGGCGTGGTCACCGCGGTTTTCGCCCAGCCTTTCAGCTACGGACGCTGGCTGCGCGAGTTGCCCAACGCCAACCAGATCGTGGTGCTGGACCTGTATCCGGAAACCGACATGATCGCCAGCGGCCTGGCGCTGAGCAAGGCGCGGTTCAGCCGCGCCGCCGCCGAGAAATGGCATCAAGAGCTGCTGAAGATGTATCAGGACGGCAGCCTGTACGACATCCTGCGCCGCTATCTGAATGAGAGCGCCGCCAAACAGATGATGCAGAAGCCGCTGGAATGACACGCAAACTCTCCCCGCAGCGCCTGGCCGGCTGGCTGACTCCGCTCCTCCTGTCCCTGGCCGCGCAGGCCGGCAACCCCGCTTGTCCGCAGGGCCCGCTGGCCATCGCCTACTACGACTTCGGCGTCGCCTACCACCAGGGAAAGGGCTACGATGTCGACCTGGTGCGCGAGCTGGCTCGGCGGCTTGATTGCCCGATCCGCACGGAGACGGACTACCCGCGCATCCGCGCGCTCAAGCAACTGGAAATCGGACTGGCCGATATCGGCTCCTCCACCTTGATCACGCCGGAACGCCAGCGCTATCTGTGGCTGTATCCCTACAACCACAGCAAGAACATGGTGCTGCTGCCGCGCGCCAGCCGGGCCGATTCGCTGGACGACCTGCTCAAGTCCTCCTCCCTGCGCTGGGGAGTGATACGCGGCTATCGCCACAGCCCCGCCCAGGATCGGCTGCTGAACGACCTCGCCCAGCAACACAAGCTGGTGATCGCGGAAAGCGAAGACGACCTGTATCGCATGCTGATCAACGGTTTGGTGGATGTCGTTCTCGCACACCCCATCAGCTACGATCCATGGTTTCGCGCCCACCGCGCCGAACAACTGATCAACGCGCGCGACTTCTTCCCCGACGCCGACACCATCTCCGGCTCCATCGCGCTGAGCAAGGCGCGTTTCACGCCGGCCGCCGCCGAGCTCTGGCATCAGGAGCTGCGCAAGATGTACCGCGACGGCACCTTGCGCGCGATCCTGCGCCGCTACTTGAGCGAAGCCAGCGCGGATCAAGTGCTGAAGCTGCCGCTGGAATGACATGGACGCAAAAAAGCCCGGCTCGAAAGCCGGGCTTTTTCATGGCCAGCCGGTATTACAGCGCCAGCTTGGCGATGGCCTCCTTGGCCATGTGAATGGAGGTGGCGCGCTTGTCCGGCCCCATGTTGACTGCTTCGGCGCGGATGATTTCCACATCGCTGACGCCCAGGAAGCCCAGCACTTTCACCAGATAGTCTTCCTGGAAATCCATCAGGCTGCCCTGCTCGCCGCTGTGCACGCCGCCGCGGGCGGACACCAGCACCACTTTCTTGTCCTTCACCAGGCCCACCGGGCCGGTTTCGGTGTACTTGAAGGTGCGGCCGGCGGCGAACACGCGGTCGATCCAGCTTCTCAGCTGCGTCGGGATGGAGAAGTTGTACATCGGGGCGCCGATGACCAGCACGTCCGCAGCCAGAAATTCCTCGATCAGCTGGTCGCTCAGCGCGGCCTCGCTGCGCTGGGTCGCGGTCCAATCGGATTCCGGCGCGAAGCGCGCGCCGACGATTTCGCCGGACAGGTGGGCGATCGGGTTGGCGGCCAGGTCGCGGTAGCTGGTTTCCACGTTGGCGTGGCGCTGGCGCAGGGTGTTGGCGACGACGGCGGACAGTTCGCGGGTGACGGAGTTGTCTGCCAAGATGCTGGAGTCGAGGTGAAGCAGTTTCATGGTCTGGATCCTTCGGGGTTCGATTGCGATGAGTGGATGATAGATATCCAGAACAATCAGGACTAGACTGTTAAAATCGGAAACATTGTTCCATCAGTGAGACAATCATGCAGGACCTGAACGATCTCCTGTACTTCGCCAAAGTCGTCGAGCACGGCGGCTTCATGGCCGCCGGACGCGCGCTGGGCATTCCCAAGTCCAAACTGTCCCGCCGCGTGGCCGAGCTGGAAACGAGGCTGGGCGTGCGCCTGCTGCAGCGGACCACGCGCCGGCTGTCGCTGACCGAGATCGGCGGCCAGTACTACCAGCACTGCCAGGCGATGCTGGCCGAGGCCGAGGCCGCCGACGAGGCGGTGCTGCACAGCAGCGCCGAGCCGCGCGGCCTGATCCGCGTCAGTTGCCCGGAGCTGCTGTCCAAGACCATGCTCAGCGCAGTATTGCCGCGCTTTCTGGCGCTCCACCCGCAGGTGCGGGTGATCCTCGACGCAACCAACCGCCGCGTCGACCTGATAGAAGAAGGCGTGGACGTGGCGATCCGGGTGCGCAACGTGATTGAGGACAGCGCCAGCCTGGTGGTGCGCCGGCTGGGCAGAAGCCGGGTGATCCTGGTGGCCAGCCCGGCCTTCCTGGAAAGCCACGGCGAGCCGAAAACGCCGGAACGGCTGGCCTCCCTGCCCGCGCTGGCCATGAGCCGGCCAGACGGCCGCGGCCAATGGGTGCTGCTGGACAATGTCGGCCAGAGCTACACCATCCACCTGGACGCGCCCAGACTGATGACCGACGACATGATCGTGCTGCTGGAAGCCGCCATCGCCGGCATCGGCGTCGCCGCGCTGCCCGCCAACGTTTGCCACCAGGCGCTGGCGGACGGACGGCTGCGGCACATCCTGCCGCAGTACGACTTTCCCTGGGGCATCCTGCACGCCGCCTTCCCCACCCGCCGCGGACTGTCGCCTGCGGTGCGCGCCTTCATCGACTTCGTCTCGGAACAGCTGATCAGCGAGGAAATGGCCGGCGACTGGCAGCGCGCGGACATCCGCCCGGCATGACAATTGCTTCACCCCCGGTTTCCCGCACCCGATAGTTGAAGACATGTTCACGCTGCGCCCGCTGGCCGAAACCGACTCCCTGGAACAACTGACCGAGCTGCTGCACCGCGCCTACGCCCAACTGGCCGCGATGGGCCTGCACTACACCGCGGTGGACCAAAGCGTGGCCGTGACCCGCCGTCGCATCGCCAGCGGCCACTGCCTGCTGGCATGGCGCGGGAATGAGCTGGCCGGCACCATCACGGTGCATCATCCGCAACCGGCCTCGCCCTGCCCGCAATTCCGCCAGCCGGACGGAGCGGTGCTGATGCAGTTCGGCGTCGATCCCGCCTGGCAAGGCTGCGGTCTAGGTTCGCAGCTGATGGATGCCGCAGAGGCCTGGGCCCGCAGCCAGTGCTATCTTCGCATCCGCCTGGACACCGCCCAGCCCGCCTCCCATCTGGTGGAACGCTACGGCAAGCGCGGCTACCGCGTCGAGGCGCCGCTGCAATGGCCGGACAAAGCCTACGCCAGCGTGGTGATGGTCAAGGAACTGGAAAAGGAACTGGAAGCGGCCGCCGCGACTCGAACCTCTGTTTGCGCTGCAACAAATTGATGGCTGCGCGCCACATATCGGCGCCAGACCATTCGCATTTATTGCATCGCAGCAGATAACGAGTACAGTGACGGCCATGGCTCGCGATGAGCCGTCGCGTCTTTTCCTACCGTTCAAGAACAAGGGGTTGCAATGTGGTCAACTGCTGCAGTTCAAGGCGGGAAGTTCCCGTTCCCTCAACCGTTGTTTGATTACTGGCTGGACGCCTGCCAGCGCGGAATCCTGTATTGGGACACGCTGTACCGCCGCGGCGAAGCCTACCTGGAGCACTGCGAAAGCGGCAAACCGCCGGTGCTGGTTTTCGACTACCGCATCATCATGGACGCCCGCGAGCTGCCCGATCCGGCCAACTACGCGCTGGCGGCGATCCAGCCGCCGTCTAACTGCCCGCCCACCGATCCCGCCAAACGCCCCTTCGTCGTCATCGACCCCCGCGCCGGCCATGGGCCGGGCATCGGCGGCTTCAAGATGGACAGCGAGATCGGCATCGCGCTGCAACAGGGCCATCCCTGCTATTTCGTGATGTTCTTCCCCCAGCCGGTGCCGGGCCAGACCATAGAAAGCGTGGCCAAGGCCGAAGGACACTTCCTCAAGCGCGTCAACGAGCTGCACCCGGACAGCGACGGCAAGCCCTTCGTGATCGGCAACTGCCAGGGCGGCTGGGCGTTGGCGATGCTGGCGTCGGTGGCGCCGGAGCTGGTCGGCCCCATCCTGCTGGCCGGCTCGCCGCTGTCGTACTGGGCCGGCGTGCGCGGCAAGAATCCGATGCGCTATGCCGGCGGCCTGAACGGCGGCACCTGGACCGCGTCGCTGGCCGGCGATCTGGGCAATGGCCATTTCGACGGCGCCCACCTGGTCGAGAACTTCGAGAAGCTGGATCCGGCCAACACCCTGTGGAAAAAGTCCTACAACCTGTACGCCAAGATCGACACCGAGCCGCAGCGCTATCTGGACTTCGAGCGCTGGTGGGGCGGCCATTACCTGCTGAACAAGGCGGAAATGGAGTGGATCACCCAGAAGCTGTTCGTCGGCAACGAGCTGGTCCACGGCAAGATCACCAGCCATGACGGCAAGGCCCGGGTGGACATGCGCAACATCCGCTCGCCCATCATGGTGTTCTCGTCCTGGGGCGACAACATCACCCCGCCGCAACAGGCGCTGAACTGGATCGCCGATCTCTACGACAACGCCGAGGACATCCGCAACAACGAACAGACCATCGTCTACTGCCTGCACAACAAGGTGGGCCACCTCGGCATCTTCGTGTCCGCCGGCGTCGCCAACAAGGAACACAGCGAATTCGCCAGCGCGCTGGACCTGATCGACGTGCTGGCCCCCGGGCTGTACGAGGCCGTCATCGAGGACATCGCGCCGGACGCGCCGGGCCAGGAGTACATCGAGGGCCGCTACATCATCCGTTTCGAGGCCCGCGACGTATCCGACATCCTGGCGCTGGACGACGGCCGCGACGACGAGCGCGCTTTCGAAGTGGTGAAGCGGGTATCCGAGATCAACCAGGGCCTGTACGACCGCTACGTCTCGCCTACGCTGCGCGCCGCCAGCAACGAGGCTGGCGCCCGCCTGCTGCGCGAGCTGCACCCGGCCCGGCTGGAACGGACGCTGGTCTCGCCGAAAAACCCGTGGCTGTGGTGGCTGCCGGACCTGGCCGACAAGGTGCGCGCGCAGCGCCGGCCGTTAGCGGCCGACAATCCGCTGTGGCTGTGGCAGGAACAGGTGTCCGGCTTCATCGTCCAGTCGCTCGACCATTACCGCGATCTGCGCGACGCCGCGCAGGAGCAGCTGTTCCGCGCGATCTACGAATCGCCGCAGCTGGCCACCCTGGTCGGCGTCGCGCCGGCCGGCGAGCCGCGCAGCCAGGCGCTGACCTGGGAAAGCCGCGAACTGGCCCGCCTGAAGCGCGAAGCGCTGGACCCCAGCTTCGAGCAAGGCACGCTGGCAGACGGCTTCGTGCGGCTGCTGCTCTACGTCAGCATCGGCATAGGCGTGGTGGACGAACGGCCCTTCAACGCCATCCGCCGGGTGATGCGCGACGTGCGCCACGAATACCCGCTGACGCTGATGCAATTGAAGGACATCGTCCGCCACCAGGTGGCGCTGGTGCGGCTGGACGCGCCGCGCGCGCTGCGCGGCCTGCCCCTGCTGCTGCCGGATGCCCGCCGCCGCCATCAAGCCTGGCTGTTGGCCCGCGATCTGCTGGCGCTGAACGGTCCCATCCCGGCCGAGCACCAGGAGCGGCTGGACCTGGCGGCCAAGACGCTGGAACTCGACGCCGCCGCCGCGCTCCGCGCCGCCTCTTCCTCAAAGAGGACTGAAGCGGAGACTGCGGCCGATTCGCCGGTCCTTGCCGAGACCGCCCCCGCCGTTTATCCCTCCGCGGCCAAACCCGTCGCCGGCACAGCCGTTTCTGCGAAGGCAGCGACAAGCAAACCCGCCCCGGCGAAACCCGTGCCAGTTGCCAAGCCATCGGCGAAAACCGTCAAACCGGCAGCAAGCAAACCGGCCACAGCGAAGCCCTCGCCGGCAGCCAAAACGCTTGGAAAAACCGCCAAGCCCGCGGCGCCGAAGCCAACGCCGGACCAAAGCAAGCCGATAGCCAAGCCTGCCGCGCGGACAAGCGCTGCGGGAAAGCCTACTGGCAAGGCCAACGGCCAGGCGCCAGGCGCGTCTCCGGCCGCTTCCGCGCCCGGCAAGCGAGGCAAGGCGTAAGCCATGCGCGGGAACCGGGGCGACTCGGTTCCCGCATTGACTATTGCAATAGCGAAAGCTAATATTCCGGTTCTGCGGGAGAGAGGGGCAATGCCCCCGCCGAAGACGCAAGCTCCCATAATCGCTCAGGCAAACGTACCGCAGCGCAGTATAGATTCAAGCCGATTGGAGAGAGGCCGCCGCGCGCGGCCCACCGAAGGGGCAAGCGGCCAAAGGCCGCGCAACTCTCAGGTAAAAGGACAAGGGGAGAGGCTGTTACCCAACCCGGAAACCGTCCAGGAGTTTGCCTTGTCCGCTCATCCATGCCTCGGCGCGAGCCTTTCGCGCCTCATTTCCGTTTTCCGCCATCCGCGCGCCATCGCTCCGGCTGGCGTTCCATCGTTCCACCCCCATAAGATTTCATCATGCTGACCCTGATCTACCTGATCGCCATCACCGCGGAAGCGATGACCGGCGCGCTGGCGGCCGGCCGCCGCCACATGGACATTTTCGGCGTAGCCGTCATCGCCTTCCTCACCGCGCTGGGCGGCGGCACCGTGCGCGACATCGTGCTGGGCCGCTATCCGATAGGCTGGACCCAGCATCCGGAATACGTGCTGCTGGTGGTGGCCGGCGGCCTGGCCGCGGTCCTGGTCGCCCGCTACATGCGCCATCTGAACCGCCTGTTCCTGATCCTGGACGCGCTGGGCCTGGTGGCGTTCACCATCATAGGCTGCGACGTGGCGCTGGGCATGGGCTACCACCCGGTCATCATCGTGATGGCAGGGATGATCACCGGCATCGCCGGCGGCATCCTGCGCGACGTGCTATGCAACCGCGTGCCCATCGTGTTCCGCCGCGAGCTGTACGCCAGCGTGTCGCTACTGGTGGCCATCCTGTACCTGGGCCTCAACCATCTGGCCATGCCCCACGACTGGAACGTGATCGCCAGCTTCGCCTTCGGCCTGGCGCTGCGCCTGGTCGCGCTGTGGCGCGAATGGCAGCTGCCGGTGTTCGCCTACAGGCACGACCACCACTGATCCCCAAGACAAACACCCCGCCCTGGCGGGGTGTTTCGCATTCCGGGCACCCGCGCCGCGCCGCCGCAAGCTCCAGACCCGGCGTGCCCTGCGCCCCGCGCGCAAATGACAATGGATATTTGACACACGCCAGCCACCCAATGTAAATAATAGGCCCCTGATATCCCGCCGCTGACCAGCCGACATCACCATGCACATTTCCGGTCCCGCCTTTCGCCGCCTTATCCTGCGCCTGCCGCTGGCCATCCCCGCGCTCTTGATCTGCTATCTGCTCGCCGCGCTGGCGCTGGGACTGCTGCCCAGCAACCGCGGCTGGGCTCCGCCCGCGAACGGCATACCCATCTACCTGGACAGCAACGGCGTGCACACCAGCGTGATCATGCCGGTCAAGACCGATGCGCAGGACTGGACCGCCGCCTTTCCTCCGGAACACATCCGCCGCCCAGACCTGTACGCGCGCTCGCCCTACATCTCCATCGGCTGGGGCAGCAAGGTATTCTTCCTGACCATACAAAACTGGGAAGACCTTAGCGCCGGCAAGGCATTGGCCGCGCTGGCGTTCGACCAAAGCGTGCTGCACGTGGAATACCTGCCCCAGCCCAAGGAGGGGAAGGACACCCGGCGCATCCTGATCAGCCCGGAACAATACCGCCGGCTGGCGGACTTCATCCGCCAAAGCGCGCCGCTCGACGCCCACGGCCGGACCTTGCAGGAAACCGGACACCATTACGGCGACAACGACGCCTTCTACGCCGCCCATGGCCGCTACAACCCCATCGTCACCTGCAACCAATGGACGCGCGACGCGCTGGCCGAGGCCGGCGTGCGCACCGCGCTGTGGTCCCCTTTTGTCCAGCCGCTGTTCTGGCAACTGGAAAAGTGATCGCCTCTCTTACTTGAGCAGCGCGCGCAAGGCCTTGACCACCGCCGAATCAGGCTTGGGGCCGATATCCTCGGTGGAAGCGGCGATCCGGCCCTGCCGGTCCGTCACCACGATGCGGGTGGAGTGGTTGATCTCGCCGCTATCCAGCCGCCGATAGCGTATGCCCAGCGCGGCCGCCACGCCGCGGGTGTCTTCGTCGGACTTACCCACCGCCAATAGCCAGTTCCGCGCCGGGATCCCATGCTCGCCGGCGAGGTGCGCCAGGCTTGCCGGCGTGTCGCCCCCCGGATTCAGGCTCACCATCAGCACCGTCGCCCGATCCCGCTCCCGGGCCGGCAGCGCGGCGATGATGGATTTCACGCCCCCCATCACGATCGGACAAGCCAGTTTGCAATCGCCGTAGAACATGGTGATCAGCGCCGGCTTGCCGGACAGATCCGAGAACTGCAGCGCATCGCCGCGCTGCGTGGTCAGCGGCGCGTCCAGCCGGTACAGCGAGTCGCCCGGCAGATCATTCCCCGCCCAGGCCCCGCTCGACGCCAGCGCCAGCAAACATGCGGCCAGGCCGCTTTTCCATCCCCTCATGACTTTTCCTCCGGTTCATCCCTGGCGCAGCGAAAGCCCACCGTGCCCACGGTGTCGGCGGCGTTCAGCGCCGCCAGCATCGCGATGCGCATCAGGATCGCGTAGTTTTCCCGGTCGCCCAGCGACAAGGCCGCCGCGCCGCAGGTGGCCAGTGTGCGCTGCTCCCCCTGGGAGCGGCTGTCGCTGGTGACGAACAGGCCGTTGAAATCCTCCACCCACTCGTAGATGGAGCCATGCAAGTCGCTGACGCCCCAGACATTGGGCTCCCGCCCCACCGGCGCCAGCAGCCGTCCAGTCGGCTGCGCGTACCATTGCAGAATGCGCGCCCGCCACTGCGGATCATCCCGGGCGTCGCGGCGCCCGGCATCGGCCGCCGCCGCCATCTCCCACTCGTGCCACGTCGGCAGCCGCGCGCCTTCGCTGCGGCAATAGGCGCGCGCCGCATGCCAGCTGACACGAGTGACCGGCGCATCCGCCGGCAGATCGCCAAAATCGTCCGCGGCGCGCCAGTCGGCGAGATATCCCGCCCCGGCATACAGGGCGGGAACCACCCCGCGCCGCCACTCAGGATGCACCTGCGCAAAGCGCAGGAACTCGCCGTTGGTGACGGGCCTCGCCCTCAGCCGGTATGGCTTGACCGCTACGGTCGCGCCATCCGGAGACAAGGCGCTGCGAAAAGCCCCGCCGGATACCGCCGCATAGTCGGCTGCCGGCGCCGTCTGGCACGCCAAGAGCCCGCAACACGCCAGCGCGAGCGCCAGGCGCGCGCTCATTGCCGCTGTGCCCGCAGCGTCTTCACCTCGTCCACCGTGACCACGGGCTTGCCATGGTTGAATTGCGCGCTGACATAGTTGAGCACGTCGGCCACCTCCTGGTCCGACAAGTCCAGCGCGGGCATCACGCCGTTGTAATTGACGCCGTTGACGGTGATCGGCCCCGCGCGGCCGCCCAGGATGATTCTGGCCGCCTCCAGCGGACGCTTCTGGATCAGATCGGAATTGGCCAGCGGCGGGAACACGCCATCCAGCCCCTGGGCATTGGCCTGGTGGCAGGCCACGCAGTTCTTGCTGAACACCGCCCGGCCATGGTCGGCCGGCGCGGCCTCGTGCGTTTGCGGCGGCTCGGCGTTGACCGGCGCGTCTTCGCCCGGGGAAGGTTTCGCCAAAACCGGCGACGCCGCGCCCAGCGCGCTGATCACGCCCTTGGAATAGATGTCGGGCCGCTCGGGGCCGCTGACCGTCAACAGGCCGATCGCCCCCTTGTTGAAGGCCCGCGTCAGCGAGTGGTCGACCAGGGTCAGGCTGCCCGGCACCCTCGGCGTGAACTCGACGATGGCCGAGCCGCCGGCGGGAACCATCGTAGTCTGCACATTGCGCTGGAAATGGGCGCTGCCCTCGTTGTACACCTTGTCGAAGATCGCGCCGATGATGTGGAAGCTGGAAGCAAGGTTGGGGCCGCCGACGCCGAAATAGATCCGGACCTTTTCGCCGGCCTTGGCGGTCAGCGCCTTGTTGCCGGCCAGCGCCCGGTCGGCGCCGTTGAACAGCACATAGGTCGGCTTTTCATCTATCGCCTTCTGCATGTCGAAGGGCTGCAGCCCGCCGGCCCGATACCCGGTGCCGGTGTAGAATTCGCCCTGCATCACGTAGTACTCGCGGTCCACCTTGGGCAGCGGTTTTTCCGGCTCCACCAGAATCATGCCGTACATGCCGTTGGCGATGTGCATGCCCACCGGCGCAGTGGCGCAGTGGTAGACATAGAGGCCCGGATTCAGCGCCTTGAAGCTGAACACCGCCTGGTTGCCCGGCGCCACCAGCGTCTGCGGCGCGCCGCCGCCCGGCCCGGTGACCGCGTGCAGGTCGATGTTGTGCGGCAGCTTGTTGCTGGCCAGATTCTTCAGATGCAGCTCCACGGTATCGCCGGTCCTCACCCGTATCATCTTGCCGGGCACCGTGCCGCCGAAGGTCCAGAACATGTAGCGCGAGCCCGGCGCGATCTCGCGCTCCACCTCCTCCACCGTCAAATCCACCACCACCCGGGCCGGCGTCTTGCGCATGATCGGCGGCGGCGTCATGGGCGGCGCCACCAGCGCCTGATGGACGATAGGCAAGGGCCCTGCGCCCGCCGGCGCGGCCAAACAGGACAGCGCCGCCGTCAAAACGCCGGACAAGGGGAATCCGTTCTTCAGCAATCTTTTCACCGCAACACTCCTCGCCTGATATCGGCGAGCCGGAGGCGAATGCAGCAAGGACGCAGCCGCCGGACACGCCAGACTGATACCGTGGGCGCAAGGGCCCGCCTTAAAATGCATAATTAATACATGTTAAAGTCTGCCGGATTGGACTCACCAGGAAAATATCAATGGCATGATTGCTTGATGCAGAACAAGTCGCCGCTAAGCGCCCGTCGCTTTTTAGCGAAAGCCAGGGCTGAACAGACGGTAGACAAAAGTGAACATTCAGATGGATAAAATCAGAACATGCCCAACCGAGCCAAGCCGATGCAACCATGCGCCTCTCGACGAAGCCGTCAAAAATAATCCAATAATATCATTGCGTTACGCCTTTAATTCTGATTGATCGTCAAGGCTAAATTCGACAAAACATGGATTCAAACCGTCCTGGCATTCACCCTGGCTAAAATTGGCCTTGACGTGGCCAAGCTCACTTTCATGCGGGTTCTTCAGCAATCCACTAGCCGTAGAAATACAAAAAGTCCGACAAAAATCGGACCCTATAGAATTAAAATACATGACAAAAGCAAGAAGAGAGAAGGGCGAGTGGCTGAAAAAGGCGCATTTCTCACGCGCCATAGGCCATGGATTCATGCATCTTTCCCAGAGGGGAATATGTACTACCGCCTCAGACTCCTCATCGAAATGACAAATGATCTGCTTCCGTTTAAAATTCGCCTCTTAACTACCGATCATCTTAAAATTGTCCGCGAACAGCCATCATGCAAATGACATAAACACAGCCACCTTGGCCCTAACTCAGCCAACCGCTCCTTCCAGAACCATTTCGTGCCCACTCTCATAATAATTTTATGGATCCCGTCATTTTGACGCCTAGTGTAATTTTAATTGATCCCGTAAAATATTATAAACCCAGCCTGCCAAATACATAACTATTGCCCGATGAATATTGCTAGCCAAACATCCCGTTATATTAACGATCAGACAGCACAGGAGGTCAAGAGCAAAGAGCGCGACTTATTTATTGACTTTACAAAAGGCATTGCCATCTTATTAGTGGTATTAGGGCACACACTCCAGTATCAGGTCCAACCAGCAAACTTTGATGAGCTATTTAGCTTTCGGTTTATTTACTCTTTTCACATGCCATTTTTTGTTTTTTTATCCGGCGCGGCTGCATCGCATTGGATTAAAAAATTTGACATATCAGCCAGCTTACCTGAATTGATTAAGATTACATCTTATCGAATCTATCAATCAGGCATACGGTTGCTATTACCATTTTTCGGATGGGCAATTATCCGTTTCTGGACAGACAGCCCGCAAGAGAGCTTTTTTCACTATATTGCCAAAGTTATTCAGCATGTCGATTACGGCCTGTGGTTTTTGCCATGCATATTTTGGTGTGCAACTTACACCTCCTTGTTTATGTTTTTCATTGCATGTACCAAAAATCTTCTTGAAGCCTCACCGCTACGAAAAATATCAAAATACTTGTCAATCCTTCCTATTCAGATAGCAATACTACTATTTGCATGGATTAAGCTGCGCTCATTTCTACCGCCAAAATTTGGGTTTGAAATGGTAAATTTCTTCCATGGCGGATTATTTTTCTTTTTCCTTCTTGGAGTAGTATTTTTCAAGAAAATTACCCAAGTTCGCAGCGTGGCCATTAGGGCAATGCCATATGTCGTTTTCTTGGCCCTAGTTCCGTTCTGGAACCGGACCATGCCGAACAACCTTATTGCAAGCGCCCCAAGCTTGCTATCTCACGGCTGGCTAGCTAATAAATATGCGCTCATAGTTGCCATATCAGGCACACTTGCCATAACTGACTTTTCAAGGCTAATAAAAGAAAGAAATATTCAATTAATTAGCACCTTCATGTGTACCATAGGAGGAGCCTCGCTCGGAATATATGCAACACATTTCTATTTCATCACCTTCAAACCACCAATGATTTTGGCAGTCGCGACAAGCTACTTACTATACCTTATGATTTCAAATACCCCCATTGCCAGAACGGTCCTATTGGGAAAATAACAATATGATCAGTCAAATTATAAGCAACTTAAGCCTACCAACCAAATGAGCAGGCAATCTATTAGCGGCTCTTCTTCATGGCAAGCTCTTCCAATCAGCGGACCATGATTCCAAAAATTTCTACTTTTCGACAAAATGAAATCATGGGAGAGAATCAACCTCACCGCAGTATAGCTGCCCATTTTTGATTACGCGCAACGCCAAATCGAACTCGCTTGAGAGCAAATTCATGATGCGGGGTCTCGCGACCATCCATCCACCACTTAAAGTGCGCAATTTCAAACAGCAGGAATGAAGTAGCGCCAACAACAAACATGCGGCGAGCAGTGAGACAATGACGAATTGATGAGGCGGAATGGGAAAAGCTGGCCAAACCATGTCAACCAGACTCCAAAAAAAAGCCCTGCTTCCGCAGGGCTTTTTTAAAGCAATTAATTTTGCTAAGAATTGGTGGTGGAGGCGGCGGGAATCGAACCCGCGTCCGAAAGTCCTCTACAGTGAGTTCTACATACTTAGTCGTGTCATTTGGATTTAACCTCCGCCACGCCGACGGACAGGCTGGACTTTGGCGAGTTACCTATTATTTCGCACTGAACCAAGTAACCCGGAACAGCACTAGCAGATGTAGAGTGACACTACAGGGTTTTGACGCCCCCGGCCCATCTGCGAACCGTTGTAGTGTCTAGCCGGCCGTTAGGCTGCTAGAGCGTAAGTTTCGTCGTTTGCGACTAAAAAAATTCAGTGTTTTACGGGGTGACTGAAATCCCGGTATGCCCCCATCTGCTTCGCAACCCCCGTCGAAACCAGGTCGCCCCCAGATAAGAATGTTCATTATATTACAACTATCATCGCTTGGCGAGTCCGGTCATCACTGCCAAGCGCCGCCTACTTGAACAACATATGCCCCAGCTTGGCGGCCTTGGTGTCAAGGTAGCGGTCGTTGTACGGATTGCGGCCCACTTGCAGCGGCACGCGCTCCACCACCTTGATGCCGGCAGTCTCCAGCGTAGCCAGCTTGCGGGGGTTGTTGGTCATCACCTTGACGCTGCCTATGCCCAGATGCTCCAGCATGTGGCGGGCGATGCGAAAATCGCGCATATCGGCCGGGAAGCCCAGCCGCTCGTTGGCCTCCACCGTATCGGCGCCGCCGTCCTGCAGCTTGTAGGCGCGGATCTTGTTGATCAGGCCGATCCCCCGGCCTTCCTGGCGCAGATACAGCAGCGCGCCGCGGCCAGCCTTGCTGATCTCCTCCATCGCGGCCTCCAGCTGGAAGCCGCAATCGCAACGCAAGGAGAACAGCGCGTCGCCGGTCAGGCATTCCGAGTGCAGCCGCGCCAGCACCGGCTGGCCGTCGCCCACCTCGCCCAGCGTCAGCGCCACGTGCTCCTGCCCGCTTTCCTCCTCGAAGCCATGCATTGCGAACTCTCCCCACGGCGTGGGCAGCTTGCAGCTGGCGATGTACTGGATGATGGGTTCGGGAGCGGGTTGCGGGTGCGGCGACATGACTTCTCCAACGCTGAGGAATGCAATGCGAAAAGGCCGCGCGGCGGCCTGTGATGATGCTTAGTTGGGGAGGCTTTCCCCGTTTTCAAGCGGCGGCAGATTGACGAGGATCTGCGGCAGCACGATGGCCAGCGCCGCCAGCCATGCCTGGCGCTCCGGCGTGAAGTGGCCGGCAGTGAACGATTCGGCGTCGATGATGCCCAGCACGTTGTCGTCGCGGCGCAAGACCGGCAGGCAGATCTCGCTTTTCACCTTGGGGTCGCACTCGTAGTAGCCGCCGCCGTCGGCGCGCCACTTTTCCACGTCCTCCACCACCACCGCCCAGCCGGTGAGGCCGACGCGGCTGTTGTTGCTGAACTCGGCGAATTCCTCGGTCAGCGGGAACTCGGCGCGGCTCTCCACGCCCTTGTAGGCCAGCTTGACCAGCACCGCGCTCTTGCCGACACCGAGCTTGCGATAGATGCCCAACCAGTCGGCTCCGATCTTGGCGTTGACCGAGTCCAGCAAGGCGTTCAGGTTGACCAGCGCCGCGGTGGTTTCCACCGATTCGCCGCCCAGCGCCGCGGACAAGTCGTACGGAGTTTCGTCCAGCTCGTCGAACAGCGAGCAACTCCCGCCCTCGCCGAGCTTGGGCACCTTGTAACGGTACACATCGCGCTGCGGAATCGGTTTGTCCACAGCGATGACGGCCTGCAGCGTCATCACCGCGATCTGCACATCGGTCAGGTCCAGATTCAGCGCCTGCTCTCGCAGATAGTCGGTCAGATGGCTTGCGGGTATCATGGGGGGGGAGCTCCTGAGCTGCCGCGCGTCGCGGCGCGCTTGAATTCGAAACGCAACAGGATATCAAACCCGGCCACGCTTCGCCATTTCGCCACTTTATATCGTAATGACCGCCATTCATATCCGCCAAGCCCCGCTCGTGATCAAGGCCGGCGCCCGCGCGCGCCGATTGCTGCAACAGGGACTCCATCCAGCCCAGGTGGGCATCTTGCCCGGCGCGGCTGGCGGCCCCAAGGCCGTGGGTCTCACCGGATTGGACCAGGCGGTGTTCAACTGGCTGGCCGGCGCGCCGCGGCAACGCGAGCTGGTGGGCGCATCGATAGGCGGCTGGCGCTTCGCCTGCGCGATGCAGCCGGACTCCGCCCAGGCGCTGGCGCGGCTGGCCGAGCGCTACACCGAGGAGCATTACCATCCCGGCGTCACCGTCGCTCAGATCACCACGCAGACGCGGCGGATGCTGCATGACATTCTGGGACCGGATGGCTTCGAGCGCATCCTGGCGCACCCCCATCACCGGCTCAGCCTGCTGCTGGTGCAATCGCGCGGGCTGGCCAACCGCGAGGCCAAATCCTCGCTGCTGCCAGGCCTGGCGCTGGCGGCGGCGCTCAACGCCGTCTCCCGCCCACTGATCCGCCACGCATTCAGCCGGGTGATCTGCCACGATCCGCGCAGCGAGCTGCGCTTCCAGCCGGCCGACGCCATTCCCACCCGGCTCTATCCGCTGGCCGCCGGCAATCTGGAACAGGCGCTGATGGGAACGGTGGCGATACCCGGCGTACTGCACGGCGTGCAGTTGCCGGACGCGCCGGCGGCGATCTACCGCGACGGCGGGCTCACCGACTACCACATCGATTTTCCCTTCGCCCACGGCGACGACATCGCGCTGTATCCGCACTTCACCGACCGCATCGTGCCCGGCTGGTTCGACAAGCCGCTGCCCTGGCGCAAGCCCGGCGCCGCCAATCACGCCAATACCGTGCTGCTGGCGCCGTCGCGCGACTACCTGGCCGCCCTCCCCGGCCGCCGCCTGCCGGACCGCAAGGATTTCCGCCGTTACCTGGGACGCGACGAATTGCGCCGCCAGCACTGGCGCGCCGCCACGGCGGAAAGCCAGCGGCTGGGCGACGCTTTTCTCGAGTGGCTGGAAAAGCCCGGCTCCATCGCCGTGCAGCCGCTGTAAACGCCTGCGCCTTGCCGCGGACCAAAGAAAAAGCCGGGCGAGCCCGGCTTTTCTAATGCTCTAAACAGAGGAACCCATCAACCCGCCTGAGCCCAGCACTGCTCTTCAGGCATGTCGCGCGGCGTGGCGTTCAGCTCGACCACCACATCGCGGGATTGCGCTCCCTTGCTGAGGCGAACGGTCATCTTGTCGGCCACGCCCGGCTGATCGAGGTCGCGGCGATACGTGAACGAACCCCAGTCGGACATCGCCGCGCGGCCCAGCTGCGGCGCCTGCACCAGCTGGTAGCGCTCCACGCCGCCCACGCCCTCAAGCTGGCCGCGCAGGCAGCGCGCCGGACCGGCATAGCTCAGCTTGGCCAGGTTCAGCTCGCCGGTTTGCGGCGGTTGCGGCTTGGCGCTGCCGGCCGGGCCCAGCGGACCTTCGCAACGAAGCACGGCGGTCTTGCGCTTGAAGTCGTAGTCGGTGGCCGAGCAGTTGGTCGCCATCAGGTTATTGATGCCGCCGGTCTTCACCAGGCTCTGCAACGCGCCGTCCAACAGTTTGTCCAGCTCCTGGCGCGCGCGGGTGTTGTCGCTGGCGGACAACGGCAGCGTGCCGCTGCATTCGAAGCGGCGCAGCGCGCTGGTTTCGCCGTCGGCCCACACCTGGCAGCCCACCGGCAGCGAGCGGCGCATCGCGGCCTCCACCGCGCCGGCGTCGCCGGCCTGCCACTTGTCCTTGGCCACCCAGTCCACGCCCTCTTCAGTCGAAGTATTGCCCAGCTGGCCCGACTTGGCCGCTTGCACCTGTTGCTCCACGTACTGGCGGAAACCGGACACCAGCGAGGCGTCGCCGCCCATGCTGTTCACCAAGGCGTCGAAGCGCTTGACGTCGTCGGCGCGCAGCGAGGCCAGGATGTCGGCGATCTTGCCCGGCTGCTGCTGGTTCAGGTAGTAGAACCACAGCGCGGAATGGCTGTAGAAGTCCCAGCCGTCGCTATAGCTGGAGCGCATGATGCGGGACGGCTCCAGGAAGCTGTTCGGCCAGCCGCCGGCCACCACGTCCACCACGTGGCCGCGCACCTTGATGCCGTCGCGCGAGGTGCTCCAGGCCATGAATTCGGCGAAGCCCTCGTCATACCACGGCATGCGGCGGTCGTCGCGGTAGAACTCGGACGTGCCCCACATGCCCGGCTGGATGTAGCGGCCGGACAGATAGTGCACATACTCGTGGCGCACCAGTTCTTCCAGGGTCAGATAGCTCTCGCGCGGCACTTCGCGCTGGAAGGTGTAGAAGGTGCCGTCCTTCTCGATGTAGATGCCGCCGTTGTCGGTGGACAGCTCATTGAGCAGGCCCTGGAAACGCTGGTAGGCGGTCTTGGTGCCGTAGATCACCATCTTCAGCTTTTCGTTGGGATCGTTCGCCACCGCCTCCTTGGTGCCGGCCACGCGGAACAGCTGGGTCTGCACCTGCTTCATCGCATAGTACAGCGGCTCCACTTCGGCCAGGCTCAGCGGGGTTTCGAACACCAGCTTGCCGTTGTCGAAGCTCCAGCGGTTGGGGAACAGGCTGGCGCGCAGCTCCTGCTCGGCCTGGCAGATGCCGTAGCGCTCGCACGGCACCTTGCCCAGCTTCTTCAGCGCGTACACGGCCTCGGCCCAGGCGGCGCCGAACTTCTCGCCCTTCAGATGCAGGGCGACGGCGGATTCAGCTTGCGGCGCGGTGCGCGGGTATTGCATGAAGCGGCCGGTTTCACGCAGGGTGTTGAGGAACATCTGCTCGTCGGCGAAAGCCGGCTGGCCGGCGCGGGTCAGCCCTGCCAGGCTGGCCACCAGTCCGTCGAGCTGGCCCTTTTCCACCTTTAGGGCGAACTCGGGCTGGTAATGCATATTGAACAGCAGCGTCTGCATCGGATGCAGCGCGAAGCGCGCCCAATTGTCCTTGGCGGCGGCGTTGTAGCGCCCGAAGAAGCGGTTCAGCAGCGGCAGCGCGTACTCGGCCTTGCGCACCGAGTCCGCCAGGATCAAGGTTTCCGCCACGCTCTGCCTAGCGTCGCGCTCGCGGAACCAGGCGTCGCGGTCGCCGCGGCTGTCGATGGCCTTGACGTTCCACAGCGCCGGATTGGCGGCCATCGCCTCCACCACCTGCATCACCGGCTGATCCACCGCCGGACCGTAATCGCCCACTTCCTTGGCGTGGCTGTACTGCAGGAAGTAGCCCGCCTTCAGGAACACCGCCAGCGGCCACAGGCCGTTGGCGTTCTGCCCGTCCCAGGCGGTCGCGCGCTGGCGCGCTTCGGCCGCCACCAGCTGCATATTGGCCGGCGACACCACGCGGTAGCTGAAGTTGTCCGCCTGGAACAGGCGGTTCATGCAAGTGCCGTCCACGCTGGCCACGTAGCGCACCAGCGCCTGGCCGGACAGCTGGCCGAGCTTGGCCTCGTCGCAGTCGGCATAGGCCGGCGCGGCCGCATCCGCCCGGGCCGCCTTGCGCGCGATCTGGCCTTGCTGGCCCTGCGGCTTGGCCGGCGGCTGCGCGCCGCCGTTATCCGGCGCCGCCGGCGGCAGGCCGTGCGGGTAATCCGGTTTTTCCGACAGCGCCGGAGAGTGGGAGGAGTAGCGCGCGCTGGGCTGATTGGCCTGAGGCGCGGGTTGCTGCGAGCCGGCTTGCTCGCCGCCTGTCGTCGTCAGGCAAGCGGACAAGGCCAGCGGCACCATCACGGAAAGTCCCCACGCCCGATACCGACGCGGTAGTGTTGTTGTATTCATTCAGTCATCCAATGGCTTGTTCAAATGACGCCAGGCTAATCAGCCAAGCATCTCGAAGCATAATGGATATCACTGATATTGAATATTGTGTTTAAGGCCAGATCGTGATCTTAAACAACAAAACAGGCCAGTTAATTTTCACGCCCGATTTCGGCTTAATAAAATACAAAAAAAAGCCGCTCAGGCGGCTTTTTTGAACGAAAGTTGCGGGTATCAATGACGCGCTTCGCGCGCCGCCGCCGCCACGTCGTAGTCGAACAACTGGTTGGCGTCTTCCTCGTCGAACACATAACGCTGGTTGCAGTAGTCGCAGACGATTTCCACGCTGCCCTGCTCCAGCAGCACATCGCCCACTTCCTGGCCGCCCAGCATGGTCAGCATATTGCTGACGCGCTCGCGCGAGCAGTTGCAGTTGAAGCTGACGGTTTCCTGCTCGAACACCCGCACCTGCTCCTCATGGAACAGACGATGCAGAATGTCCTCGGCGCCCAACTCCAGCAGCTCTTCCGCCTTCAGCGTGCGGCCCAGCATCTGGACGCGGTCCCAGCCTTCGGCCTCGCCATGGCCTTCCGGCAGACGCTGCAGCAGCATGCCGGCGGCGGCATTGTCGCCGCTGGCCAGGATCAGCGCGGTATCCAACTGCTCGGAGCGCAGCATGTAGTTTTCCAGCATCCGGGCGACGGAATCGCCCTCCAGCGCCACGATGCCTTGCCAGGTCTGGTTCTTGTCCAGGCGCGGCTCCAGCGTCAGCACGAACTTGCCGCCCTGGCCAAGCAGCTCGGCCAGCGGTTTGTCGCCCAACTCGCCGTCCCACTTGGCGGTAGCCCGCACGGTGCGGTCGTTGTTACACTCGACCACCGCCAGCTTCAGCGCGCCGGTGCCGTGGATCTGCAGAATCAGCGAACCGTCGAACTTCAAGTTGGCCGCCATCAGCACCGAGGCCGCCATCATCTCGCCCAGCACCGTTTTCAACGCTTGCGGATAGGCGCGCCGCGCCAGCACCTGCTGCCAGGCGCCATCTAGGCGCACCAGCGCGCCGCGCACCGGCGCGCCATCGAACAGGAATCGTTGCAGTTTGTCGTGGTGGTTCATATTCATGCTTCCTTGGCCGCCGCGGCGGCCGCTTCAACGGTATAGACAGACATCGGCAGCGAAGAACTGACGTCGAATTCGCAGCCGGCGCGCACGCCGATCTCGGCGATCTCCCGGGCTGACAGATCCTGGTCGTAGACCGCATGCATCGCGCCCATCGCGAACTTGCGGCCCGAGCCTATCGCCCAGATGCGGGAGAATTCGTAGATCTCGCGCATCGGATACACGCCGAAAATGCCGTGGGCGTTGGCGATCACCACCATCATCTGGCTGGACTCGTACGGATCTTCCTCATCCTCCTCCGGACGCATGTAGAACGCGTCCTTAAGCTTCGGGTGAAGCTTGCGGAAGGTGTCGAAGATGCCCTGGCGGCTGCTCAGATCCTTTTTCTTCAGCTCTTTCAACGCGCCCTGCAGCACCAGGTCGTGCGCGGCGGAGCCGGACACGGCCAGATAGCTGTCGCCGTGGCGGAAAATCTTGTTGTGGAAACAGTCGTACGGCGCGAGAAGCTTCTGATCGTCGCCGAAAGTGGTCTGGCTGTCGGCGGCGATGGCGATCTGGTCGCCCTTGCGCACGGCCACGATGGTTGTCATGCGGCTACCTTGTCATATTCTTCAAAACAGTCCTTCAAGATGGGACCGAAGCCGGCATTTTGCAATCCCGGCGCAAAGCGAAACCGGTGATTCTACCATAAGCGTCCAGCAAGCCGACGCGCGAAAGGCGGCGCCCCAAGAGCGCCGCCCGGCTCAACGCGATCCGGCCGCCTCGCCGAAATAGGACCGATACTTGACCCTTCTGACCACCATCACGTTGCGGACATGGGTGTTGGTGATGTCGGCGAAGGACTGCCCGTAACCGGCCTGCCTGTGCCTGGACTGGCCGCTGGCCTTGTCCAGCCCGCCGAACCAGCGCGCCGGATCGCAACCCGCCATATTGGCGCACAAACGGCGCCGCTGCAGCACCGAGCCGAAGCCGGAATTGTAGGCAGCGTCCATCATCGCCAGCCGGTCTTCGCCCTCCGACCAGCGTATCAGCCGATAGTTGTCGCGATTTTTCAGCACCATCGCCGTCAGCTGGTAGTGAGGATCGAAAGCGTTCCGCCAGCCCCAGCCCCGCAGCTCCGGGTGGCGCGCCGCCATCTCCCTGATCGCGTCGAAACGGACGCCGCCATCCGCCCGATACGCCTTGGTGAACTGGCCAAGCCCGGCGCCGTACTCGCGGGAAGTCTTCAGCACCGCCCGTTCGCGCCATCCGCTCTCCTGCTCCACCTGGGCCGCCAGCACGGAACGCGACGGCATGTCCGGCCAATGCTGCGTAGCGGCGGCATTCAACAGCGGCAGCAAGGCCAGCGCGCCGACGCTCAGCCCCGCAGCCACAGCACGCCCGCCAACAACACGGCGGCCATGAACAACCTGTCGGCCAGCACCACCAGCGACGCCCCCACCGGCGAAGCCAGCGCCAGATCGGCCGCCTGGCTGACGTCGGAATGGAACAGCACTTTGCGCAGCAGCAACGCCACGCCCACCAGTACCGGCAAGGCTAGGCCCAGTTGCAGCCAGGTGACGGCGACGACGCGGTCTATCCAGCACAAACCCGCCAAAGCGGGCAGAATCAGCACATACAAGCGGTAATCGCGCAACTTGCCAAACATGATGATCAGTCCTCCTGTCATGAATACAGGACCAGCTTACCGATCATCGTCCGCCGCAGCCCGCTGACAGATTACACTGTCGGACAAGCGCACTAAATTACTGTTCTTCCGGACATTTCCCATAAAACTAGCGGTTCCTACTTATAAACAAAACCCCTCCAGCCTCGTAAGATACAAGGGCAATGTTCAGCCCGCCCCAGCCATCAGCCAAAGGCGGAGACCCCTTCCAAAGAGGTGAGTGCCATGCTTGACAGCAACTTCGAACTGGATGAGCCGTTGGAGGCCATCCTGCAGCGCCCCCTGACCTGGTTCGAGAAGCAGCAGATTCAGGATAATCAGCAGGCTTCAGTCGACGAAGCCGAGGGCATTGTTGAGGCCGCGGCCGACACTCATCCCTTGCGCCGCCGCCTGAAGGACATGGCGATGATGCAGGTCGTGCGCATTGACCATCCGGAGGTCCGCAAACCCAGAACCGACACGGCGTTCTGCGCCAAAATCGCCTGACCCTCTGAAAAAAGCCAAGCCCCGCACAATGCGGGGCTTGGCTTTTAAACCTTCAGCCGGGCGAAACCTTCCACCCAAACCCATAACCATGCCTACTTGCTCAGCATAAACTCCACCAGAATGTTCTTGAAGACAAACCCGGTGACGCCAAACCCCAGCACCAGGAACAAAACGATCATGCCAGTCTTGCCGGCCTTGGACTTCTTGCCCAAGTCCCAGATGATGAAGCCCATGAAAATGATCAGCCCAGTCAGGCACACCACCAGCGAGATATTGGTGAATTGCTCTTCCGACACGTTACCCACCCCTGTTCAGCTCCGTCCGCTCCTGAAACGGCCCGGTAAACGAAAATCTCCGCCGCGCAACACCAAGGCCACACCGACGGCTGCCAGTACGATACCCCCCATCGCGGCCGGGCTCAAGCGCTCGTCGAACAACCACCAGGCCTGGACGGCCGTCAGGCCAGGCACCAGATAGAGATAAGCCGCCACCCGGCTGACATCGCCGTCGCGCAGCATGCGCAACAGCAGCAAAACCGCCAGCACCGACAACATCGTCACGCTCCAGCCCAAGGCGAAGATGAACTCTCCGCTCCACACCACCGGCACTCCCCGCTCGAACAGCAAGGCCAATGCGCCAGTCACCGCCAGCGCGGACAGATACTGGTGAAACGCGCCCGCGACCGGATGCGCGCCGCCGCCGCGGTAGCGCTGGTACAGCGTGCCGCCGGTAATCAGCAGCAACCCGGCGATCACGAAGGCCGCGCCGGCGCCGCCAGCCAGCGCTACGCCCTTGCTGCCCGCGATCACCAGCGCCGTGCCGGCAAGCCCCAACGCCATGCCCAGCCATTGGATGGCGTGAAAACGCTTCTCGCCAAGCCGCCAGGAAATCAGGGCGGTCAACAATGGCTGCATGCCCATGATCAGCGCCGCCAGGCCGGCTGGCACGCCCAACTTGATCGCCGCGAACAGGCAACCCAGATAGCCGCCATGGAGCATGCCGCCGCTCACCCACTGCCGCCTGGCCTGCGCGAGCGTCGGCCAGGCGGGACGCAGCAAGGCCAGCAATGCCGCGAAGCACAGCAAGGTCAGCGCCATCCGGATCGCCAGGAAAGTAAACGGCCCGCAATACGGCAAACCGAGCTTGGCGCCGGTGAACCCTGTGCTCCACAACATGACGAAAACCCACGGTATCCAACTGCTCGCCCGCATGCGCGACACCTCTCCCTGCCTGCTTAAAGAACGAAAAATGGCGGCCGGATGGCCGCCATGTCAACGGTATGAATGGATTGTATCAGCCGCGCTTGCTCCGCGCATTGGCGGCGATGCGCATCCGCAGCGCGTTCAGGCGGATGAAGCCGGCCGCGTCGGCGTGGTTGTAAGCGCCGCCGTCCTCGTCGAAGGTGGCGATGGTCGGATCGAACAGCGAATCGGTCTTGGACTCGCGGCCAACAACGATCACATTGCCCTTGTACAGCTTCAGCCGCACCCAGCCGTTCACCGTGGCTTGCGAGGCGTCGATCATCTGCTGCAGCATCGCGCGCTCCGGGCTCCACCAGTAGCCGGTGTAGATCAGCTGCGCGTACTTCGGCATCAGCTCGTCCTTCAGGTGGGCCACTTCGCGGTCCAGGGTGATGGATTCGATGGCGCGGTGCGCCTTCAGCATGATGGTGCCGCCCGGGGTTTCATAGCAGCCACGCGACTTCATGCCGACATAGCGGTTCTCGACGATGTCCAGCCGGCCGATGCCGTGCTTGTTGCCCAGACGATTCAGCTCGGTCAGCACCGCGACCGGGCTCAGCGCCTGGCCGCCGATGGCGACGATATCGCCGTTGCGGTATTCCAGCTCCACGTACTCGGCCTGGTCCGGCGCATTCTCCGGACTGACGCTCCACAGCCACATATCCTCTTCCGGCTCCTGCGCCGGGTCCTCCAGCACCGTGCCTTCATACGAGATATGCAGCAGATTGGCGTCCATCGAGTACGGGCTGCCGCCGTTCTTCTTCTTGCTGATGTCGATGCCGTGGGTTTCGGCATAGGCCAGCAGTTTCTCGCGCGACAGCAGGTCCCACTCGCGCCACGGCGCGATCACCTTCACGTCCGGCTTCAGCGCGTAATAGCCCAGTTCGAAGCGAACCTGGTCATTGCCCTTGCCGGTGGCGCCGTGCGATACGGCGTCGGCGCCCACTTGGTTGGCGATTTCGATCTGGCGCTTGGCGATCAGCGGCCGGGCGATGGAGGTGCCCAACAGGTACTCGCCTTCGTAAATGGTATTGGCGCGGAACATCGGGAAGACGTAGTCGCGGACGAACTCTTCGCGCAGATCCTCGATGAAGATGTTCTCCGGCTTGATGCCCAGCGATACCGCCTTCTGGCGCGCCGGCTCCACTTCCTCGCCCTGGCCGATGTCGGCGGTGAAGGTCACCACTTCGCACTTGTACTCGTCCTGCAGCCACTTGAGGATCACCGAGGTATCCAGACCGCCGGAATACGCCAAAACCACTTTCTTGATGTCAGACATTGCTTCTCTTTCCACTCGTTGTTTGTTTATCGATTGCCGGGCGGGACTCAGTCCTCACGGTGCCCCAGCAACAGATATTCGATCAGGGCCTTTTGCACGTGCATGCGGTTTTCAGCCTCGTCCCAGACCACGCTCTGCGGACCGTCGATCACCTCGGCCGTCACTTCCTCGCCGCGGTGCGCGGGCAGGCAGTGCAGGAATAGCGCGTCCGGTTTGGCATGCTTCATCAGCTCCGCCGTCACCTGGTAGCCGGAGAAGGCCTCCAGGCGGGCCTTCTGCTCGGCCTCGAAGCCCATGCTGGTGAACACATCGGTGGTGACGATATCGGCGCCGTGCGCGGCGCGTACCGGATCCTGGGTCAGTTCCAGCACATCCGAGCCGTAATAATGGCCGTCCAGCGGCTTCAGCTCGTAACCGAGCGGCGACGCCACCCTCAGCTTGAAGCCGAGCACGCGCGCGGCCTGCAGCCAGGTGCGGCAGACATTGTTGCCGTCGCCGATCCAGGCCACGGTCTTGCCCTTGATCGAACCGCGCCGCTCCACATAGGTGAAGATGTCGGCCAATATCTGGCACGGGTGGTACTCGTTGGTCAGGCCATTGATCACCGGCGCGCGCGAATGCGCGGCCAGCCGCTCGACCAGGCTCTGCTCGAAGGTCCGGATCATGATGATGTCGCTCATCCGGGACAGCACGCGAGCCGTGTCCTCGATCGGCTCGCCTCGGCCAATCTGCGAGCTCTTGGTGTCCAGGAACATCGCGTGGCCACCCAGCTGCGCCATGCCGGCCTCGAAAGAGACGCGGGTACGGGTGGAATTCTTTTCGAACACCATGGACATCACCTTGCCGACCAGCGGCCGATGCAACTCGCCGGCGCCTTGTCGTCGCTTCAGGACCCGGCTTCGCTCGAAGAGATGGTGGTACTCGTCGGGGGAAAGGTCGCTGAACTGAAGGTAATGCCTTACGGACGTCATGATGCTCCAATCAAAAAAAAGAGGCCGCTGCGCGTGCAACACCGAGAGGTGGTTTCATGCGCAACGGCACATTACTACACGCTAGTCTCAAGTCACTTTACAAATATCGCCCCCTGCAAATACATAGGCATGATTTACAGAAATGCGACATTTGTTATATTTATCGGAAATCCTCCTGCCTGACAAGCATTCAATTGAACAAACTGCGTCCCGGCAATTCCGCCAGCTCCTGCGGCTTCAGCACGCGCAGATAAAACTCCCCGCCGTCCTCCGCCAAACCATGCATCTCGATGCTCTTCTGCGTCTTCTGCAGCCGCGCCAGGTAAGCCAGAATGGTGTCGTCCACCACCTGCCCCGGCACCAGCACCGGAATGCCCGGCGGATACGGCACGATCTGGTCGCAACATACCCGCCCGCTCAGCGCCGGATTCGGTCGGCCATCGTCGTCCAGCAGCGGCAGCCGCTCGCCGGCCTCGTAGAAGGCGTCGCGCGGCAGGCAGGCCAGGCGCGAGAAATGCGGAATTTCCGGCATGCGGCCCAGCGCCCGCGGCGGACGCCCCTCCTTGGCCAGGCGCAGCATCGCGTCGTAGAGGCGGGACAGCTTGCTGCGGGTCGTGCCGATGGTCAGCAATAGCGTGATGGTGCTGAACGTCGACTTCTCCACCTGGATGTTGTAGCGCTCGAACAGCGCCTGCTGCAACTCGTCGGCGGTGAAGCCGGAGCGGCTGAAATCCACGGTCAGCTTGGTCGGATCCAGCAGGATGCCGTCCTCCCTCACCTCCGGCGGCAGCAGATCGTCCAGTTCCAGCACGCGGAAAGCGCCGGTGGAATTGATCTTCTCGCGCAGCTCCTGCGCTAGCTTCAAGGTGCGGTCCAGCAAGCGGTAACCCTCCGTCACCGCCTGCTTGCGCGCCACGTCCAGGCTGGCGATCAGGCTGTACTGCGGACTGGTGGACGCGTGCATATTGAAGTTTTCGCGGAACAGGTGCTCGTCGAAGCGCGGATCGTTGACGTGGATCATGCTGGCCTGCGAGAACGCTGACAGCACCTTATGCGTGCTCTGGGTCACGTAGTCGGCGCCCGATTCCAGCGCCGTCGGCCGGAACGCGGGGTGAAAGCGCGCGAAACCATACCAGGCCTCGTCCACGATCACCTTGATGCCCTTCTCGTGCGCGGCCTCTATGATGGGCTTCAGATCGTAGCGCAAGCCGTCGTAAGTGCATGAGGTGAGAATCAGCACCCGCGCGTCCGGATTGTCGTCTATCGCCTGGTAGATGGTGGTCTTGGGCACCGGTCCGAAGATGCCGTACTGGCGATTGATGGACGAATCCAGATACACCGGCCGCGCGCCGGACAGGATCACGCCGTGATGCACCGACTTGTGACAGTTGCGGTCCAGCAGCAGCTTGTCGCCCGGCGCCAGCAGCGTCTGGAAGATCACCTTGTTGGAGGTGGAGGTGCCGTTGGTGGCGAAATAGGTCTTGCGCGCGCCAAAGGCCTTGGCCGCCAGCATCTGCGCCTCGGCGATGACGCCGGTGGGGTGCAGCAGCGAATCCAGCATCGGCACCGATACCGACAAATCCGCCCGCAGCAGATGCTCGCCGACGAAATCATGGAAATCGCCGACCCAGTTGCTGCCTTTCAGCGAATCGCCGCCGGAATGGCCCGGCGTGTGCCAGGAATCCTTGGCCATCCGCACGTATTGCTTGAGCTTGTCGTAGAACGGCGTCGCCGATTTTTCCGCCAGCTCCGCCACCAGAATGCGGAACCAGCCGTTGAAATCGGCCTCGTCGCGATAGAAATAGCCATCCACCGCATGGCTGGCCAGCTCTTCCACCAGCGCCCGCTCGTCGTCGTCCTGCAAGAAGACGTAAAGCGAGATCTCCGGGCGAAAATCGCTGATGCGGTTCGCCAGCTGGGCCGCGGCCTCGCCGTTGGCGGTGCCTTTCAGCTGCCGATCCACCAATACCACCTGGACTTCGCCGTCGCGGGCGATCAGATCCATCGTCTCCGCCGTGGTGCAGGCGGGGACGAAGGTCAGGCCAAATGAATTCTCCAGCCGCACCGCGGCGGCTCCCAGACCGGCCAGCACTTCGGCCTGCCATGTCACATCGTCGCTGACCACGACAACGCGGCTAACGGGTTTCATGAAGGTTTCTCCTCTTGCTGTTTGCCGCGCACTTGTTTTTAGCGTCTGTCCGGACGTACGCGCTGTTCTGTATTTTTGTTTGTCTCCTATCCTATCCACATCTTGTGCCCGCCGTCATTATGCAGGCGCACAACGGTCGCATGCGGTACAATCGCGCCCATGCTGACCGACGCCGAAAAAGACTCAATCCGCGACCATTACCGCGCCATTTCCGACCGCCTGCCGGGCTTCCGGCCGCGCGCCTCGCAACGCCGCATGCTGGCTGAAATCGCCAATGCCTTGTCGCGCGCCCGGGAAAAGGTCGGCGACGACTGGCCGGAGCGCGAAGGCGAGAGCATCACGGTGATCGAGGGCCCCACCGGCGTCGGCAAGAGCCTGGCCTATTTGCTGGCTGGCGGCGTAATGGCGCGCGCGCGCGGCAAAAAGCTGGTAGTCACCAGCGCCACCGTGGCGCTGCAGGAACAACTGGTCAACCGCGACCTGCCCTTCGTCGTCGAAAACAGCGGTCTGCCGCTGACCTTCGCGCTGGCCAAGGGCCGCGGCCGCTACCTGTGCCCGTATCGCCTGTACGGCCTCACCGCCCAGCACTCTCAGCAGAGCCTACTGCAGCCCGACCCGATGATGGCGCTGTGGGACCACAAGCCGGAGCAGGCAGAGCTGGACGCGCTGAGCGCGATGGCCGACGCCTTCCATTACCGCAAATGGAACGGCGACCGCGACACCTGGGACAGCATCGTGGAAGATGGCCTGTGGGCGCGCGTCACCAATGACCGCCACGGCTGCCTGAAAACCGCCTGCCCCAACCGCGTCGAATGCCCGTTCTATCTGGCCCGCGACACCCTCGAAAACGTCGACGTCGTGGTGGCCAACCACGACCTGATGCTGGCCGACGTTTCGATGGGAGGCGGCGTGATCCTGCCCGCCCCGGAGGAAAGCTTCTATTGCATAGACGAGGCGCACCACCTGGCGAAGAAGGCGGTCAACCAGTTCGCCGCAGAGCACTCGCTGGGCCAGGCGCTGGGCTGGCTGGACAAGGTGGGTGCGGTAGTCGTGCATGCCGAAGCGCACACCGGCAAGGCCGAACTGGCCAGCAACGCGATCGACTCCGCCGCCGCCTGCGTGGAGACGCTGACCGAATGGCAATGGCTGCTGGGCAGCGAAGACTCGCTGGCCGCCAGCAGCGACAATCTGGAACCGTCCTGGCTGATCGAAGACGGCGTATTGCCGGAACGGCTGAAAACCTCGGCGGCCAATATGGCGATTTCCGCCCGCGCTCTGTCCAAGCAGCTGGACGATATGGGCAACGCGCTGTCCGAGGCCCGCAAGGACAAGAGCGGCGATGTGGATCTGGACAAGACCGCCACCGAATTGGGCTTCCTGATCGGCCGCGCCGAACAGCTGATGGCCGTATGGGATCTGTTCGATACCGAAACTCAGGAGAACGCGCCGCCGATCGCCAAATGGATCACCCGCCGCGCCGAGGGCAAGGGCGACTACCTGTTCTCGGCCTCGCCGGTCAGCGCCGCCGCCAGCCTGGCCGCCACGCTGTGGCGCCGCGCCGCCGGCGCCATCCTGACATCGGCCACGCTGCGCTCGCTCGGCGATTTCGAGCTGCTGCTGTCGCAGACCGGCCTGAAATGGCTGCCCAAGGTCAGCTGCATGGCGCTGGAATCGCCGTTCAATTTCGACGAACAAGGCGAACTCTACCTGCCGCCGCTGCTGGCCAGCCCCAAAGACCCCGGCGGCCACACCCGCGAAATCATCGAATGGCTGCCCAAGCTGATCGACCTGAAAGAGCCGGTGGGCACGCTGGTGCTGTTTTCGTCGCGCAAACAGATGCAGGAGGTTGGCGCAGGTCTGCCCGCAGGCCTGCGGGACAGGCTGTTGATCCAGGGCGACATTCCCAAGCGCACGCTGCTGGACACCCACCATCAGCGCCTGAAAGACCAGCAGGCCAGCGTGATTTTCGGGCTGGATTCGTTTTCGGAAGGACTGGACCTGCCGGGAGAGAGCTGCGTGCACGTGATCATCGCCAAGCTGCCGTTCGCGATGCCGGACGACCCCGTCGGCAAGACCCTGTCCCGCTGGATCGAGAAACGCGGCGGCAACCCCTTCATCGAACTGACGGTGCCGGAAGCGTCGATCAAGCTGGTGCAAGCCGTGGGCCGTTTGATCAGAACCGAACGCGATTACGGTCGAGTGACCATCCTGGACAACCGCTTGACGCGACAAAGTTACGGCAAAAAGCTGCTGGCTTCGCTGCCGCCATTCAAGCGCATATGATTTTCAGGTATGATCACGAAACTTTCGCATAAGTAAAAGTCGTCGGCCTAGAAAAAACGTCTTAGCACGGACAACAAAACAGGCTACACCAAAAGCAAACACACTGGTTCCACCGCCATGATCTGCAATCCGTACGAAATCGTGATCCAGGGCCTGACCTCAGAAGGCCGCACTTTCCGCCCCAGCGATTGGGCCGAGCGACTGGCTGGCATCCTGGCCTCCTTCGATACCAATCAGAAGCTGTCCTACCATGCCTTTGTCCGCCCCATGCTGCTGGAAGGCGTGCGCTGCGTCGCAGTGGACAAGAAACTGGAAAAAATCTACCCGCAAATCTTTCAGTTCCTGATGGACTTTGCAAAAGACAATGACCTCCGCGTAGTCGATTGTCGGACACTGATCGACGAGGTCTATCCGAACAAGTTTTCGGCATAATCGCAACAGGCGTCGCATCGACACCACTCTTTTTACCAGTCTTCGCAACACTCCCGTCATATTCTGTGGCTAAACTAATACAAAGTCGTGAAGCAGCCGTGCAAGCGTTGCCAAAACCGGACACGGTCTCTTCACTGCTTCATAACAGAACCATAGACTTGACTTGGAGTCCATCATGCAAAAGAAGAATCTGGCAGCCATCGTTGCATCTCTGTTCATCGTCCCGGTCGCGGCTCACGCCGACGTGACCATTTACGGTTTCTTGAGCGGCGGCATCGAATCCGCCAAAGCCACCGGCAATGGAAACCCCATCAAAGAATACAGTTCCCGCACCCGCGTGGTAGATGAAAACTCCCGCATCGGCTTCAAGGGCTGGGAAGACTTGGGCGGTGGCACCAAAGCCATCTGGCAAGTTGAAAGCAGCCTGCGCAACTTCGAGCAGGGCGGCACCAACGATAAAGCTCAAACCGCCACCTTTGGTACCCGGAACACCTTCATCGGCATCGACAACGCGGACTTCGGCAAGGTATTGCTGGGCCAGAATGACTCGGCCTACAAGGTATTCACCGGCAGCAGCAACACCGCGCTGGCCACCGACGTATTCGTGAACACCACCGCCGACAATTTTGGCGCGAACTCCGTCAACAGCCGCGGCGAGCTTCGCATGGCCAATTCCATTCACTGGTTCTCGCCGAACTGGGCTGGCTTCACGCTGGGTGGCTCTTGGGGCGTGGATGAGGCTCGCGCCAGCGGCACCGATGCGAAACGCATCTCCCTGGGCCTGGGTTACAACTGGGGCGCGCTGAACCTGGCCACCGCTTGGGACAAACAATACGACAAGGGCGTCGCAGCCAACACCACGACCGCCTCCGTCAACTCCGGCTCCAATATCTCGTTCTACAGCATCGCCGCCAGCTATAAGTTCGACTTCGGCACCTTCATCGGCGGCAACTACGAATGGGGCTCCTTTGACCAAATCGGCGGCGGCCAGCTGAAGCAGGATGACTGGTTGATCGCGCTGGGCCAGGACTTTGGCGCAGCCTCGGTCAAGCTGTCCTATGGCGAACTGGGCCGCCTGAAGAATGTCGGCGCTGGCATCAACGGTGATGACTTCAAGGCCAAGCAATGGACGCTGGGCGGTTATTACAACCTGTCCAAGTCGACCCAACTGGTAGCCTACTACACCAAGATCACCAACAATGCGAAGCAGAACGCCAACTTCGCCAACAACCCGATCTACGATACCAATCTAGGCACGAAAGATGCCGCACTCTCCGCAGGCAACGACCCGCAAGCCTTCGGCGTTGGCATGAAGGTCTCCTTCTAAGCTTCCGCCTGACTTGCTCGAAACAAAACGCCACGGCATGCCGTGGCGTTTTTTATCGTCAATACCAAACAAAATCGATCAGCCGCAAACCCTGCTCAACTCCTCTGGCTGGGACACCAGGAAATTGCCCTCGCCCTGCCATTGCATGATGCGCTTGTTGCGCTGGCGCTCCCATTCATCCACCGGATGTTGCCGCGCCCATGCGCACATCAACTGCCGGTCCTGCTGACTCATCCTCAAACCATAGCGCTGATGCATGTACAGCGTGATGCGCGCCGCCGCGCCGCGCACCTCTTCCCGCGGTTGGAACCGCTTTTGCTTGAAATCCACAAGCGATTGACACTGTCCGTAAATGGGACGGGGGTGAATCTCCCAAGCGCCGTAGGCGAAATTGGCGCGGTCGCCGTTAACTTCACCTACCGCCGGCACCAGATTGTTCAGATCGCCCTCGGCCATCTGGAACAACGGGTCCTGATCGCCGCAAGCCTTGCGGCCGCCCTGCTGCCAGCACTGGCGCTGATGCCCCAGCACCCATGCCGGCACCACATGCTCCCACTCGATGCGGCCGGCGCGCGATTCGGACTTGCGCGGCTGATAGCCGCAAGACTGCCAATCGACAGCCTTGCCCTGATAGCGGCAACCGCAATAGAAATCCACCTCCATGCCCGAGTACACTCGCGGCAAAATACGCTTGGCGGCAGCGAAATCGCGATGGCCGATCGCTTTGCCGCCGCTGACCAAGGGCTCAGCCTTGACCAGGGCTGGCGCGGCACCGGATTGCTGCGATGCCGCCGATGACAGGATGGACTCGCCCAGAGCGGCCAACTGTTTCACTTCCGGGGATTTTGCTATTTGATTGATTTGATGCGAATCGCAAGCGGTTAGGGCTGCGGCAAGTATGAAAGGCATGAATTTGTGCATCGACGAAGTGTATGCACCGAAACCAATTACAGCAATACCATTGCCAGATTATTGATCGCTCCCCTCAAGCAACTCAAGGCAAACAACGCCGCGCATTGCGCGCACTGCCCATAACAAGAAAACGCGGACAAGCACGCTCATTCCAGCGCTTGCCCGCGTTCAACCCTACTCTTCAGCCACTATTCGCATCACCAGATGCGAATGCGCTGACCCTCCGGCTTATACATTCTATCTCCCGGCTTCACTTCGAAAGCGTGCTGGAAAGCATCGCTGTTCGAGGTGGCTCCGATCGCCCGGAACGCATCCGGCGAATGAGGATCGGAGACCAGCCTGGCCAACATGGCCTCATCCCGGGTCTTGCCGCGCCAAACCTGGGCAAAACCGTAGAAAAAGCGCTGATCGCCGCCCATGCCGTCGATCACCGGAGCCGGTTTGCCGCCAAGCGACAGCTGGTAAGCCTTGTAGGCGATCTGCAGACCCACGTTGTCGGCGATATTCTCGCCCAGGGTCAGCTTGCCGTTGATGTGCTTGCCCGGCAGCGGCTCGTACGCGTCGTATTGCGCAACCAGCTTGCTGGTCAGCTCATGAAAGCGCGCCTTGTCCTCTGCCGTCCACCAGTCCCGCAAATTGCCGTCGGCATCGAACTGGCTGCCCTGGTCGTCGAAGCCATGACTGATCTCATGCCCGATCACAGCGCCGATGCCTCCGTAATTGACAGCATCGTCGGCCTCTGCATTGAAGAACGGCGGTTGCAGAATGGCGGCCGGGAACACGATTTCATTCTGGGAAGGATTGTAATAAGCATTGACCGTCTGCGGCGTCATGCCCCACTCGGTCCTGTCCACCGGCTTGCCCAGATGCGACAGCTGCCACTGATAATCGAACTGGTTGGCGCGCTTGACGTTGCCCACCAGATCATCGGACTTGAGCTCCAGACCGGAATAATCGCGCCAATGATCGGGATAACCGATTTTCAACATGTACTTGGACAGCTTGACCTGCGCAGCCTGCTTGGTCGCAGGACTCATCCAGCTCAAGCCATCGATGCTCTGACGATAGGCCTGCATCAGATTGCCGACCAGCTCCTCCATCTTGCGCTTGTGTTCCGGCGGGAAATACTTGGACACATACAACTGTCCCAACGCCTCACCCAAGGATGACTCCACCAACTGCACGCCCCGCTTCCAGCGCGGCTGCTGCTCCGGCGTACCGGACAAGGCCTTGCCGTGGAAATCGAAACGGGCATCGACCATCGCCTTGCTCAGGTACGGCGCATAGCCGTCCAGCGTATGCGCGATCAGATAATCCTGCCACGCGAGCAAGGGCTCCTTGCGCAGCAGTTGAGCCAGACCCGCCACGTACTCCGGCTGGCTGACATTCAGCGCGGCGATCCCGGACATGCCTGCCGAGGACAGAAAACCCTTCCAGTCCAGCTTTGGCGCCAATTTGGCCAATTGTGCCGGCGTCGTCTTGTTGTAGGTTTTCTGCGGATCGCGGTTTTCGACCCTGCTGCGCTGCAGCTGCGCCAGCTTGGTTTCCAGCGCGATCACGCGTTTGGCGCGTTTTTCCGGCTGGGCATATCCCGCCAGGCGGAACAAGCGGCTCAGGTAAGCCTGATAGGCATCCCGCGCTTTGGCGAAGCGCGCATCCTTGCCCAAGTAGTAGTCTCGATCAGGCATCAGCAGCCCGCTCTGGTACAGGTCAGGCAAATAAGCGGTGGCGTCGCGGGCGTCTATCCCCACGTACAAGGCCAGCGGCAGCTTGACGTTGCCAGACTGTCCCCCGCCGATCAATTTCAACAGCTCATTGCGGCTCGCCAGCAGGGTGATCGCCTGCAGATCAGGCTCGATCGGCTGCAAGCCCTTTTTCTCCGCCGCGGCCTCATCCATGAAGCTGACGTAAGCGGCGCCGATCTTCTGCGCGTTGCCATTCTTCGCCTGGCCAGCCGAAGCCCGCTCGATCAATTCGCGGCTCCGCGCCTCGCTCAGATCCCGCAGATCCTTGAACGCGCCGCTCCAGGATTCGCTGGCCGGAATTTCATGCGTATCCAGCCACTTGCCGTTGACGGCCAGATAGATATCGTCCTGCGGGCGGATGCTGGAATTGAAATTAGCGGCATCGATTCCGGACACGCCATGCGCCCATGCCTGGCCTGCCAGCAGCAGAGCCAACGCCAACGCTTTCATCTTCATTGAACTTCTCCATGCGTGCTTCGAGAAAAGAAAGGCAGCCGAAGCTGCCTTTCCTGTCCGATCCTTACAGACCGTCTATTGCAAGAACTGTTCCGACCCGACGATGCCCAGCTTCGTCAATCCCAGACGCTGCGACTCCGCCAGCACCATCGCCACCGGCGCGTAACTCGCATCCTTGTTCGGCTTGATGTGCAGCTCCGGCTGCGGTTCCGCCTTACCCGCCGCCGACAGCCTCGTCTCCAGCGCCTCCCGGTTCGGCAAACGCTCGCCGTTCCACATCACCGCATTGTCCGGCGCGATGTCGATCTGCACCACCACCGGCTTCGCCAACGGCTTCGCCGGCGTGTTCTGCGGCATGTCCAGCTTCACCGCGTGCGTCTGGATCGGTATCGTGATGATCAACATGATCAGCATCACCAACATCACGTCGATCAACGGCGTGGTGTTGATTTCCATCATCAGGTCGTCTTCTCCCGACGAACCCACATTCATCGCCATGTCTCTTCTCCTACTCGCCGCCGCCGGGCGCCGGCGGCTCCGTGATGAACGCGATCTTCACGATCCCCGCCTGCTGCACCGCCAGCACGATGCGGCCGATCGGCGCGTACTTCGCCGTCGCGTCGCCCCGGATGTGCACTTCCGGCTGCGGGTCTTTCTTCGCTTCCTTCACCAGCCGCGCCAACAATTCCTGCTGGTCCTTCACCGGAGACATGTTCCAGTAGATGCGGCTGTCCGGCCCCACCCCCAGCACCACGTTCTCCGGCTTGGTCTGCGTCGGGATGTTCTGCTCTTTCGGCAGCGTCATCTTCACTGTCTGCGTCACCACCGGCACCGTGATCAGGAAGATGATCAGCAGCACCAGCATCACGTCCACCAGCGGCGTGGTGTTGATCGCCGACAGCACCTGGTCCTCGTCGCCCTTGCCGTGGCCAAATCGTTTGTAACGGGCCATATTCGATTACCGGCTCGGGGTGTTCAGCAGGCTGGCGTGCAGACGGCCCGACACCACGCGCACGTTGTCCAGCACCAGCTTGTTGCGGCGCACCAGCCAGTTGTATCCCAGCACCGCCGGCACCGCCACCGCCAGACCGATGGCGGTCATGATCAGCGCTTCGCCCACCGGACCGGCCACCTTGTCGATGGAGGCCTGGCCCGAGGTGCCGATCTTCACCAGCGCGTGGTAGATGCCCCATACGGTGCCGAACAGGCCGACGAACGGCGCGGTGGAGCCGACGGTGGCGATCACCGACAGGCCGTTTTGCATATGATGGCTGGTGGAGTCCACCGCGTCCGAAATCGCCATCGCCACCCAGGTGTTCAGATCCACGCGGTTGGCCAGTTCGCCCTTGTGCTCGGTGGCCGCTTCGATGCCGGCTTGCGCCACCGCGCTGTACATGCCTTCGTCCGCCAGTTCGGTGGCGGCTTTTTGCAGGTCCACGCCGTGGTGGCCCAGCAGTTCATGCCCCTGCTTGATCAGGCGGCGTTGTTCCAGCAGCTTGACGATGCCGACATACCAGGTGGAGGCCGACATGATCAGCAGAATGATCAGCGTGCCCTTGGCCACGAAGTCGCCTTGCGACCACAGCGCGTCGATGCCGTACGGATTGGAGGTGCTGACGGTCTCCGCCGCCAGCGCCGGCAGCGCGGTCAGCAGGCCGGCGGCGCCCAGGACTTTGCCCAGCAGTGCGCGAGTGTTCTTGATCATGGTATTTGCTCCTTTGTGTCTTGAGATGCCCTGGGCGACTTAGGCGCCAGAGTCGAGTTTGAAGTGAAACGGCTGCGTCAGCTGCATGTTGGCGCGACACGCATAGCTCTGAAGAGCATTCGAAATCGCCGATTTAAAACTGCTCCGGTAACGAGGGGGGATGCTGCCGTCAAAGCGCACATCCGTGATCCCAGTCACTTTCCCATCCCCGCCTACCGCAAACACGACGAACACATCGCCTTGAATTTCATCCTCCAACGCCTTGGCTGGATATTCTGGCGTTTCGGTCTGAGTGCAGTTGCCCTTGACTGAGACCGGGCCTTTCGGAGCCTCCACCGCCGGGGCCGGCGTCGGCGCCGGTTGCGGCTTCGGATCGGAGGTCACCGCCTGGATGGCGTTGACCGATTGCGTGACCGGCGGCGGATTCACCACCGGCGGCACGTAGGCCTGCGGCTTCGGCGTCGTCGGCTGCTGCACCACTTTCTCGATCTTCGGCGGCGGCGGCGGAGGCGGCGGCGGCGGTTCGCTGATCACCGACACTTCCACTTTCTGCTGGATCACCTTGACCACCCCCTGGGCCAGGCCTGTCACCAGCGCGTAGATCAGCGCGGCATGGAATACGATGACGCCCGCCAGACCGGCGAATCGTCGCCGGGGCGGTGGCCCTCCCACTCCTTTGGCTGCAATGCTTGTCATATGGATTACCCATTCCTTCAATAAAACCGGCAGACTCGGCCGGACCGGCATTCAGGTCCGGCCAGAGCTGCCAACCTGTCGCGCGGGCGGGGTGGGATCACCGCCCCGCCTGCGCATTCCCTGCGCATAAAAACCTGCGCCGTCATGACAGAATGCTATAGCTGTGGACTAAATACAATAGCCAAAGCTAGAGTTTGTATGACGCTTTCAAGAAATAGGCTCGGCCCACCGGGTCGGCGAGAATCGGATCAAATCCTTTCTGGAAGAACTTGTTCTGATTACTGAAGGGAGGCTCCTGATCAAACAGATTCTTCACCCCCGCCGTCACGCTCAGCTTCTTCTTCCATAGATAGGTGGAAGACAGGTTCCAGTTGGAATACGGCTTGACGCTATGCGTCGCCTTATAGTCGGTGTAGCCGGACACATAGTTTTGGGCGAGCAACGCGCTCCAATCGCCGAAAGACCAGCCGAATCCCAGCGAATGCTTCCAGCGGACCACCGGCTGCAGGCCATTGTTCCATTGGCTCAAACGCGAGTAGTACACCCCTCCCGCCTCCACCTGCTGAACGAACTTGGAGGTATAAGTGCCATCCAGATTGATGGTGAAATTACCAAGACGGCTCTTGGGCAAGCGCCAGGAAAACGAAGTGTCCAAACCCGCCGCGCTCAGATTGCCCAAGTTCTCAGTCGGGGTGGCAACATAGTCGAGCTTGGAATACGGGTCATTCGGATTCACCCGCACAAAGCGGTCGGCATATTTGACCGGATCGTTGAAGATCAGATCATTGTCCAGCACGCCTATCACTTTATTGATGGTGGTCCACCAGAAATCGACGCTGGCCGTAATCTCCTTGATCGGCTCGATCACCACGCCGAAGGTGAGAGAAGTGGCGCGTTCAGGCTCCAAATTGCGATTGCCGCCCTGCTTGGCGAAAAACGTGGTGCCGCAATCCGTCTTGTCCCCGCCGTTGGCCGGCGTCCCATTCGGGCAGCGCGCCGGGTCGTCCAGATTATTGCCATTGGTATAGGTCTTGGCATCCGGCTGGAAAATGTCGAACAGCGAAGGCGCGCGGAATCCTCTGCTCGCGGAGCCGCGGAACATGATTTGCGACGCCGGCTGATACTTGAATGCAACCTTGGGATTGAAAGCTTTGCCGAAGTCGCTGTACTTGTCGTAGCGGGCCGCCAACTGCACGTCCAACCCTTTTATGACAGGCACTTCCGCCTCAAGGTACAGCGCCGAGATATTGCGGCTGCCCTTGGTTGACTTGGAATCGGCGATCCCCGATCCAATCGCGTACTGAGCCAGATCCTGAATCTGGCTGTCCAGCTTCTCGTGCCGCAATTCGCCGCCGATCGCCGCCGCGACATTCCCCGCCGGCAAGGCAAAGATCTCCTTGCTGGCCTTGAAGTCCGCCAGCGCGGTTTCATATTTCGAAATCCAGCCGTCTCCCTTCAACTCGACGCCCTCCCATGCGCCGGCCGGAGAATCGCCGAACGGATTGATCTGATCGGTCAGCAGCGCCTGCTCTATCTTATCGCTGTTTACATAGCCGCTCTTGTAATTGATGGTGGTTTGGTTCGACGAATACGCGGCGCCGGTACGATAATCCCACCCCCCGATCAGCCCCTCCAGATTCACCGCCAGCCGCTGCGTATCGGAAATGCTCTTGGTCGTTCTGGGACCGAGAGGATCGCTGCGCAGATTCAACACCGCCGTCGCCCCCGGCGTCACCGGCGAGCCATCCGGCAGCACTGTCGGGAAGTACTTGTTGACGCCCGCGGTCAGCGTGGCGACGGATTGCATCGGCGTAGGGCCGATGCGCGTGGTGCTGATGTTTCGGGCGCCCAGATACTGCGCCGTCAACATATGGTCGCCAAACTGCTTGCTGAGCTTGCCGTTGGCGGTGAATTGCTCCACCTCCGGCGTCAGATCCATGAACAGCCATGTCTTCTCGCCGCAGCTGGTCGCATCCCTGGGCGTGGAGTATGGCGGACGGCAATTCGGCATGGCCATGTTGTAAACATTGCCGTCGCCGGGATTGCCTTTGGACTTGTAGAGGAAGTTGGCTGGATAGGTGGTGCTGCTCAAAGACTGATTCTTGGTCGCGAATTCGCGATCCACAGTGCGAATCGCCTTGCTCTTCTGATACGACAAAACGCCGTAAGCGTTCCAGCCATCTTTCGCCAGGTCGCCCACGCCGCCCAATACGCTCACATTCGCGGAATCGCCGCCCTTGTGCTGAGTGGACAGCGCTTCGCCGGAAATAGTCAGCCCTTGATAGCTCTTCTTGGTGATGAAATTCATCACCCCGCCGATGGCGTCGCTGCCGTACAGCGCGGAAGCGCCATCGCGCAGCACCTCGATCCGGTCTATGGCCGACAGCGGAATGGCGTTCAGGTCGGTCGCGATGCCGGAAATCGCCTGGTTGGCGACCCGGCGGCCATCCAGCAGCACCAGGGTATATTGCGGATCGAAGCCGCGCAGGCCGGCATAGGACGCGCCGCCGCTGACCGACTGCACGGAAGACGCGCCGACCAGGCTGGACTGGTTGCTGGCCAACGAATTGACCACCTGCTCCACCGTGGTGAAACCTTGCTTGGTCATTTCCTCGGTGCGCACGATCGTCACCGGCAGCGCTTTTTCCTGCTTGATGCTGCGTTTGATGTTGGAACCGGTCACCTCCACCCGGTCCAGCTCTCCAGAGGACACGCCATCGGCGGCCCATGCCACAGGCGCGTTGACGCCTATCCCCGCCATGGCCAAAGCCACGGCCAACTGTTTCTTTTTCATCACGAAACTCTCCTTTGTTCTTTATCCGTATCTCGTCCGCCAGTTCTGCAGCTGGCGTGATCGCGCTCAAGCCATTCACATCGCATGAAATGGCTCTGGATTCGAGTGTGGGAAGAGTTCCTACAAACCGTCAATATCCGTAACAATTCGTCATTAAGTACAGATCGTTTCTATCCGTCATGCCATTCAGCGCAATTTTCTGCCCCAAACCACTTCATCATGCCGTGAACATAAAAGCAAAACCCGCATGTGGCAAAGCATCCAGCCCCACCAGCCGCGCTAACCTTTCTCTCAGGAGCCTTCTCGTCTCATATTCATCTGACAATGTCGTTTTTATGTAAAAAATGTTGCATTTACACAAATCACTGAAAGAAATTGTCAAAATTAGAAGTCATCACAAAGCCTGATGATGAGAAATAATCATGGTATTGATGCAAAAACAGGAAGCAGACTTTGACCCTGGGTGATCCCTCCCATAAAAAAGCCGGCCCCTCGGGCCGGCTTGTCCTGCATCGCCTCTTCCGCGCTACGCCGGCGCCAGCGCCGGGCTCCAGCCCTGCGGAATCGCACCCAGCAGCTTCTTGGTGTAGCCGTCCCGCGGCTCGCGGTAGATCACGTCCGCGTCCGCCTGCTCCACCACCCGCCCCTTGTTCATCACCAACACCTGGTCGGAGATGTGCTTCACTACCGCCAGATCGTGCGAGATGAACAGGTAGGACAGCTTGAACTCGTCCTGCAGGTCCTGCAGCAGGTTCAGCACCTGCGCCTGCACCGACACGTCCAGCGCCGACACCGATTCGTCGCAGATCAGCACTTCCGGCTTCAAGGTCAGGCAGCGCGCGATCGCGATCCGCTGCCGCTGGCCGCCCGAGAACTCATGCGGGTACTTGGCCAGGGCCCCGGCCGCCAACCCCACCTTGTCCAGCAGCTCCTGCGCCAGCTTGCGGCGCTGGCCGGCATCCTGGCCGATGCCGTGCAGCAGCATCGGCTCGGTCAGGATCTGCTCCACCGTGAAGCGCGGGTTCAGCGACGCGTACGGGTTCTGGAAGATGATCTGGATCCGCTTCTTGTAAGTGTGGAATTCCTTGGCGCTCATGCCGATCAGGTCCTGGCCGTGGAACAGCGCCTTGCCCGCGGTCGCCTGGTGCAGCCGCACCAGCGTCAGGCCGACGGTGGTCTTGCCCGAGCCCGACTCGCCGACGATGCCCAAGGTCTTGCCGCGCGCCAGCTTGAACGACACGTCCTGCACCGCGTGGAACTGCCGCTTGCCGAACAGCCCTTCGCGGATGTCGAAGCTCTTGCACAGACCCTGCACGTCCAGCACGATCTCGTCGTCCGCCGCGTAGCCACGCTTGCGCTCGGCCGGCTCCACGTAGCCGCCCGGCTGCAGGAAGTCGTCGATCACCGCCAGCCGCTCGGGACGGCGATCCAGATGCGGCCGGCACGACAGCAGCGCCTTGGTGTACGCGTCCTGCGGGTTCTCGAAGATCTGCCGCACCGTGCCCTGTTCGCGGATCACGCCGTGGCGCATCACGATCACTTCGTCGGCGAACTCGCCCACCACCCCCAGGTCGTGGGTGATGAACAGCACCGACATGCCGTGCTTCTTCTGCAGGTCGGCGATCAGTTGCAGGATCTGCTTCTGAATCGTGACGTCGAGCGCGGTGGTCGGCTCGTCGGCGATCAGCAGCTTGGGCTCGCAGGCGATGGCGATGGCGATCATCACCCGCTGCTGCTGGCCGCCGGACAATTCGTGCGGGTAGCTCTTCACCCGCTTCTCCGGCTCCGGCAGCCCCACTTCGCGCAGCAGCTCCACCGCCCGCTTCCACGCCGCCGAGCGCGACAGCTTCGCGTGCAGCGTCAGCGTCTCGACGATCTGCTCGCCGACGGTGAACACCGGGTTCAAGGAGCTCATCGGCTCCTGGAAGATCATCGCCACGTCCTTGCCGCGCAGCCGGCGCAGCTCCGCCGCGCTCAGCTTCAGCAGGTCGCGCCCGTCGAAGCGCAGCTCCGACGCCGGATCGATCTCGCTCGATTGCGGCGGCAGCAGCTGCATGATGGCCATCGACGTCACCGATTTGCCGGAACCCGATTCCCCCACCAGCGCCACCGTGCGGTGCGCCGGAATGTCGAAGCTCACGCCCTTCAGCGCCTCGAAGCGGCCGCCGTCCTCCTGGCGGAAACTCACCCGCAGGTTGCGGACCGACAGCAGGGTTTTATTTTGATTGCTCATCTCGTGTCTCTCCCCCATCCCGCTTACTTGGCCGCCGCGCGCGGATCCAGCGCATCGCGCAAGGCGTCCACCAGCAGGCTGAACGCCGTCACCAGCACCGACATGGCGATGGTCACCGCCAGCATCTGCCACCAGTAGCCCTGGATCAGCTCGGTCGGCGCTTCGGCCAGCATCGAACCCAGGCTGACCTCGCGTACGCCGACGCCGAAGCCGAGGAAGGACAGAATGGCCTCGTACTTGATCAACGCCACCGTCAGCAAGGAAAACTGCACCAAGAGCAAATGGGAGATGTTGGGCAGGATGTGGACGAACATCTTGCGGCTGCTGCCGGCGCCGATGGCGTCCGCCGCCTGCACATACTCGCGGCCTTTCAGCTTCAGGTACTCGGCGCGCACCAGGCGGTAGGTGCCGGTCCAGCTGGTCAGCGCCATCACCGAAATGATGGTGGTGATGCCGCGGCCAGACACCGCGGCGAAAGACAGCAGCAGCAGCATGTCCGGCACCGAGGTGAACACACTGTAAAACCAGTTGAGGAAATCGTCGGTCTTGCCGCCGAAATAGCCGGACACCGCGCCAAGCGCGCAGCCTATCAGCAGGGAAAACACCGCGCCGAACACGCCGACGAAGATGGACGTGGACGTGCCCTTCAACGCTTTCTGGATCACGTCGCGGCCCTGCAAGTCGCCGCCGAACGGCAGTCTCTCCAGCCGCGGCGGCGCGTGGTCGGCGTATTCGCCGACATGCTTCTCCGCCTCGGACAGCTGCTTGCCTATCGGATCCTCGGCGCGGCTCAGTGCGGCAATGGGCGCGGCAGCCGCCTTGGCTGCCGGCTCCGGCGGCAACACGTCGTCCGCGGACTCCTTGACCCAGCTTGGCGGCGCATAAGGCACGCCCACCTCGTCCACCCAATGCGCGCCGACCAGATTGAACCAGCCGCCGATCGAGACCAGCAGATAGGCCAGCACGATCCACATCGAAATAAAGCCCACCTTGTTGCGCTTCAAGCGCTGCCATCCCAGCCCCCACAGACTGCGGGACGGCGCGGCCGGCGCGGCGCCGGCGGTATTCTGCAATGTCGTCATGATTGTTCTCCTCCGCTCACTTCAGCTGCACGCGCGGATCGATCCACTTGTAGACCAGGTCGCCCAGCAGGTTGAACACCATGGTGGCGATGGCGATATAGATGGTGATGGCCTTGATGACCGGAAAATCGCTCTTGTTCACCGCCTGCACCACTTCGTTGCCCATGCCGGGAATGCCGAAGAAACTCTCCAGCACCAGCGCGCCCAGCAACATGTAGGGCAAGGACATCATCACGCTGGTCACCACCGGGATCAGCGCGTTGCGCAGCACGTGCTTGAGCATGATCTGACGCTCGGACAAGCCCTTGGCGCGCGCGGTGCGCACGTAATCCTGGCCCAGCTCCTCAACGAAGAAGCTGCGATAGAAACGGATGTCCGGTCCCAGCGACACCATCAGGCCCAGCAACAAGGGCAACGGCACGTAGACGAACAGATTGACCCAGAACGAATCGCCCCAGCCTCGTACCGGAAACCAGCCCAGCTTGAAGCCAAGAAAAAACTGGCCGGCGATGATGTAGATCAGCGCGCTGATGGACATGGCCACGGTGCAGGAGATGGTGACGATGTGATCGGTCAGGCCGCCGCGGAAATACGCGACCAGCGCCGCCAGCGGAATGGCGACCAGCAGATCGACCACCAGCATGGCGCCGGTCAGCGTCAGCGACGGTCCGATGCGGCTGCCGATGATGTCGGACACCGGTTGCTGGGTGGACCAGGAAGTGCCGAAATCCAGCGTCAGCACCTGATGGGCAAACAGCAGGAATTGCTCTGGCAGGCTCTTGTCCAGCCCCAATTGGGCGCGGATGTGCGCCAGCACTTCGGCCGAGAAATGCTTGCCGGCCAAGACCAGCGACGGATCGCCGCCCACCAGCGTGAACAGCGTGAAGACCAGCAGCATCACCCCGAACAGGGTCGGGATCATTTGCAGCAGCCGGCGGATGATGAATGCGGACATGATGGTTCTCCTCGCTCCCCGCTTATTTTTCTACGTCCAGGAAACGCCAGATGGCGTTGAAATTGGGGTGGAACTTGAATCCCTTCACCCAAGACTGAGCCAGCGCATTGGTGAAGCGGATATCGCTGAACATCCACGGCGTGTCGCCGACCACGATCTTGTTCATCTGGTCGTACAGGCGGTTGCGTTCCGGGCCATCAGGCAGCAAGCGCGACTGTTCGTAGAGCTTGTCGTAGCGCGGGGACTGGTAGCAGGCATTGTTGGAGTTGCCGACATTGCCGCCATACAGCAGCTGCGTGAAGTTGTCTCCATCCGGATAATCAGCGCTCCAGGCGCCGCCGTTCATGCCGAATTTGCAGTCGCGCTGCGCCTTCACCTGCTCGTTCCACTGCATCACGCGAAAATTCGCCCTCACCTTGATGCGGTCAAAGGCCTTCTGCCAATACTCGTTCCACTGTTTGTCGATGGCGGTGGGGCCAGTCAGGAAATCGACGACGACAGGCTTGCCGTCCGGAGCATGGCGGTAACCGTCGGCGCCTACCCTGTAGCCGAACTGGTCCAGCAAGGCATTGGCCAGCGGTGGGTTGTAGGGATAGGCGGCGCGGAAATTGGGATTGTGGCCGGCCACGTTGGGCGGCACGATGTACTGCACCTGCACCGCCTGGTTGCGGCGGATGTCCCGTATCGTCTCGTTGGTGTCGAAAGCCATGGAGATCGCGCGGCGCAGCGCTATCTTGTCCTTGCCGTACCCGCCGACGACCGGGTCTTTCATATTGAACGCGTAGAAGGTGACTTCCTCGCCCAGCTCTCGGCTAAGCTGAATGCCCTTGCTTTTCAGTTCCGGCTTCAGCTCCGCGCGCCACGGATTCTTGGGATCCAGGCGCAATACCTGCCTGATCAGCGGCTGAGGAATGCCCACGAGGTCCAGCTCCCCGCTCTTGAAAGCCAGCCAGGCCGGCTGCTCCTCCTGGATCACCGACACCTCGATCCGGTCTATCTGCGGATAGCGCTTGCCGTTCATCTGCGCGGCGATTTTTTGATCGCCCGCGCCGTAATGGAAGGTTTCCCTGCGGAAATTGGGATTACGCACCAGCGTCATGCTGTTGCCCGGCTTCCAGTCCTTCAACACGTAGGGGCCGGTGCCGACCGGATGGGCATTGGTATTGTCGCCGTAGGCATCGACCACTTCCCGCGCCTGCCCCTCTACCCAGCTGCCGGCCAGCAGGAAGGGCAAGGATGGGAACGGCTGCTTGAACTTCAGCTGCAAGGTGTAGCGGTCCAGCGTCTTCACGCCCTCCACCACCGTGTCGTAATCCAGCTTGCCCTTGCCCGCCTTCTTCGCCAGCTCGGCCAGACCCACCAGTTTGTCGGTGAAAGTGTCGCTGAGCGGCGAGGCCACGGTCGGGTCGGACAGGCGCTTGATCGAGTACACGTAATCGGCGGCGGTCAGCTCGCGCTTCTTGCCCTTGAACGCCGGGTCCGGCGCGAAGTAGATGCCCTTCTTCAAATGGAAGGTATAAGTCAGGCCGTCGGCGCTGACCGTCGGCATCGCCGTCGCCACATTGGGGATCACCCTCACCGGACGGGACAGGTAGTCGAAAGTCAGCAAGGGATCGTAGATGTGCTCGATCACGGCGGCGGAATAGATATCGGACACCTTGGCCGGATCGAAGCCGGTTTCAGGAGCATTGAACGCCACATGCAGCACCTTCTCCGCGGCGGCCGCATGCAGCGGCGCCAAGCTCCCCCAGACCATCAGTGCCGCCACCAGGGGCTTTTTCAGGCACATAGTCGTTTCTCCTTTGTTTTTCTCATCGGAACCAGTCCTCATCAGGATGGTCGATTTTCTATCGCGGCAACGCTTTGGCCGACTCGCGCGCCAAAGCGCAACAAGGTCGTTAACACAAAGCCGACGCCGCCCACACCTTAACGATTGACACACCCGCAAGATGACATCATCGTTAAATAAACAGCAATTCGATATTCACCGCGGCTCCGCTTGCCCTGCCAACGCGTGCCGCCGCAAGGAGAGCGCCATGAAATCCGCGGCATCGATACTCGTTCTGGCCGCCCTGTCGCTGGCCGGCTGCGCCACCCAGCAGGGCTATGCGCAGAAGGTCTACAGCTGGCAGGGACGCGACGCCAACGAACTGCTGGCCGCCTGGGGCACGCCCACCGGGCAGATGACCATGCCCAACGGCAAGCAGCTCTACACCTACCGCACCGCCTACAGCCAGGAAATGCCGATACAAAGCAGCGGCTTCTACCATCCCTGGAGCCTCAGCGGCGGCGGCTCCACCTACTACAGCTGCACCACCAACTTCGTTGTCGATCCGCGCGACCACACTATTCAATCGGTCAGCTTCGACGGCAACGACTGCGTCGCCCCGCCGCGCAAGTGATTCCGCGGGCGCTCACGCGACAGGAGCCGGCGATTGCCGGCTCCCTGTTTATTTACCGCCCGCCTCGTTCAGCTTCAGCGCGCGGCGCCCGCCCAATAGGCGGCGAATGCGGACGCGCAGGCTGTCCAGATAGGTGTACACCACCGGCACCACCAGCAGGGTCAGCAGCGTGGAAGTCGCCAGGCCGCCGATGATGGCGTGCGCCATCGGCCGGTTGGTCTCCGAGCCGTCGCCGGTACCCAGCGCCAACGGCAACATGCCGAAAATCATCGCCAGACTGGTCATCATGATGGGACGCAGCCTCACCCTGCCCGCCTCGGCGATGGCGTCTTCGCGCGCCATGCCCTCCATCCGCGCCCGATTGATGAAGTCCACCAGCAGAATGCCGTTCTTGGCCACCAGGCCCATCAGCATGATGATGCCGATGATGGAGAACATGTTGAGCGTGGAGCCCCACAGGAACAGCGCGACGAACACGCCGCCGAAGGCCAGCGGCAGCGACACCATGATGGTCACCGGTAGCGTGAAGCTGCGGAACTGCGCGGCCAGGATCAGGTAGATGAAAATCACGCCCAAACCCAGCGCGCGCAGCGCGTTGGCCACCGTCTCTTCCATGTCCTTCTGCTGGCCGCGGTGCATGCGCTGCACGCCTTGCGGCAATTGCATGTTGCCCAGCATCTTGTCGATGTCCGCCATCGCCGAGCCCACGTCGCGGCCTTCCACATTGGCCAGGATGCTGATCTCGCGCATCATGTTGGTGCGTTTGATCTGGCGCGGGCTGACGCCCTGCCGGGTCTCGATCAGCGTCGACAGCGGGACCATCTGCGCCGCGCCGTTATCGTCGCGGTTGCCGGCCACTTTCAGCTGGTCCAGCAGTTCCTGGCGGCGCTCGTCCTTCGGCACCCGCAGCCTGACGTCGTAATTCTCGCCGTCCGGGGCCTCCCAGGTGGTGACCACATTGCCGGCCAGCAGCATCGACAGCAGATTGCCGACGCGATTGAGATCCACGCCCAGGCTCAGCGCCGCGTCGCGCTTCAATGTCAGGCTCAGCGACGGATCGCCCTCGGTCAGATTGGATTCAATGTCCTTCACGCCCTTCACCTTGCCGATGCGGGCCATGATGTCGCGCGACACCGCGTCCAGCTCGGCCAGATTGGAGCCGCGCAGGCCGATGAAGATAGGCTTGCCCTGCTGCTCGTCGTTGGCCACCGCCTTGATCAGCACCCCAGCCACCGGCTGCACCCGCTTGCGGGCATCGGCGATGACCTCGTCCAGGCTGCGCTGGCGCGAGCGCTTGTCCCCGATGTCCAGCGTCAGTTGGCCGTCGTTCTTGCCGGCGCCGAAGTTGCCGGCGCCGACATCCAGCGACACCGTGTGGATTTCCTTGATCCCGGACAGCGCGTCAGACAGTTCCCGGCCCTTCAGCGTCGTGTACTCCAGCGACGAGCCCGGCGCGGTCTGGTACACCACATTGATCTTGCCGCTGTCGCGCACCGGCGTGAATTCGCCGCCGATGCTGGGCACCAGCATGAAGCTGGCCGCGGTGACGCCCAGCGCCAGCGCCAGCGTGGTCTTGCGATGGCCCAGCACCCAGCGGATCGCGGCGGCGTAGCGCTCGGACAGCCGGTCAAGCGAGGTCTCGAACCAGTCCAGCATCCGGCCCAACGGGCCGCGGTGGCGGTCGCCGTGATGGTGGGGGTCGTGCCAGATCGACGACAGCATCGGATCCAGGGAGAAGCTGACGAACATCGAGATCAGCACCGCCACCGCCACGGTGAGGCCGAACTGGTGGAAGAAGCGGCCGATGATGCCGCCCATGAAGCCCACCGGCAGGAATACCGCCACCACCGTCAGCGTGGTGGCCAGCACGGCAAGGCCGATCTCGTTGGTGCCGTCCAGCGCCGCCTGGTAATGGCTCTTGCCCAGCGCGGCGTGGCGCACGATGTTCTCGCGCACCACGATGGCGTCGTCGATCAGCAGGCCGATGGACAGCGACAGCGCCAGCAGCGTCAGCATGTTCAGCGTGAAACCCATCAGCTGGATCGCGAACAGCGTGCCCACCAGCGCCACCGGCAGCGTCAAGCCGGTGATCACCGTGCTGCGCCAGCTGCCCAGGAACAGGAACACGATCAGGATGGTCAACCCCGCGCCTTCCAGCAGCATGGACTCCACGCTATGCAGCGCCTTCTTCACGTCCTCGGCAGAGTCATAGGTGTAGCGCAGCTCGGTGCCGGCCGGCATCTGCGGCTTCAGCTCGGTCAACAGTTTCTTGACGCCCTCGGCCACCGCCACCTCGTTGGCGCCGCGCGCGGCCTTGATGTCCACGCCCAGGCCGGGCTGGCCATTGACCAGCGAGACGCTGTCCTGCTCGGCCTCGGTGTCCGCCACCACGGCGATGTCATCCAGCCGGATAGGCGTGCCGTTGCGGTAACCCACCGCCAGCGCGGCGAAGTCGTCGGCGGACTTGAGCTTGCCGGACACGCGGATCGCCCACTCCTTGTGCGCGGTGGAAACGTTGCCGGCCGGGAAGTCCTGGTTGGCGGCCTTGATCGCGTCGGCCACGTCGGCCAGCGACAGGCCGGAGCCTTCCAGCCGCACCGGATCGACGTCGATGCGGATCTCCCGCCGCACCGCTCCGATCAGACTGACGTCGCCGACGCCCTCCACCATCTGCAGCCGCTTCTTCAGCACGTTCTCGGTCCAACTGCTCAGCTCGCGCGGACGGGTCTGGCTGGAGGTCAGCGACAGCGACAGCATCGGCTTGTCGTTCGGGTCAACCTGGGACACCGACGGCGTGCCGATCTCGCGGCGGAACTGCCCCTGCACCGATGCCACCTTGTCGCGCACGTTCTGCACCGCGACGATGGGGTCGACCGACAGTTCGAACTCGGCCACCACGAAGGAGCTGCCTTCGGAAGAATAAGAGCGGATTTCCTTGATGCCGCTGACGGTGTTGAGCGCCTCCTCGAGCGGCTTGCTCACTTCGCTCTCCACCACCTCGGGCGAGGCGCCGGTATAACGCGTCTCCACCACCGCCATCGGCAGCCTGACGTCCGGCATCTCCTCCACCGGCAGCTTCTGCCAGGAGAACAAACCTAGCACCAACAGCGTCATCATCAACACCGCGGCGAAATACGGATTGCGCACGCTTACGCGGGTCAGCCACATGGCGCTCTCCTCAAGCCAGGCCGGCCGGCAGGCTGACCGGGTCGCCCGCCTTGCTGCCCAGCAGTTCGCCGACAATCACGCTGGAGCCGGCAGCCACGCCGGCTATCGCGGCCTGACGCTCGTTTTCCGCGCGCAGCTCCACCGTCACCGGCCGCTTCGTCAGCCTGCCCTTCTCCACCACCATCACCCAAGGCTGGCCGTCGATGTCGCGCACCGCAGAGATGGGCACCACCACCTTGTCCTTCACCGCCCTCACCACCACGCCGCCCTTGGCGAACTGGCCCACTTTCAAGTGTCCGTCCGCGTTCTTCACCCGCACGAACAGCGTGAAGCTGCGGGTGCCGGGTATGGCCACCGGGTTGATGCGAACCACTTCGCCGCGCTCTTGCGCGTCGCGCCCATCCACGCTGAACGAAGCCGGCATGCCCACCCTCACCTGCCCCACCAGCCTCGAAGGCACGGTAGCCGCGATTTCCAGCACCGCCAGATCAGCCACCGAAAACAGCTTCATATTGCGGCTGGCCACCTCGCCGGGGTTGATCTTGCGCTCGTAGACCACGCCGTCTATCGGCGATTTGACCTGCGCGTCGGCCAGCGAGCGTTGCGCCCGCGCCAACAGGGCGGCCTGCGCGCGCAGCTCGCCCTCTTTCACCCGGAAGTCGCTTTCCAGCTCGTCGAACGCCACCTGGGAGATAAAACCTTTGCCCAGCAGCTCCCGCTGCTTGTCCAGCTTGACCTTGGCCAGCTTCAGCCGCGCCTTGGAGTTGTCCAGCTGGGCATTCTGCTCTGCCACAGACTGGCCCAGAGACTCGGCGTCCAGCACCGCCAGCAGCTGCCCGCGGCGCACCGCCTCTCCTTCGCGCACCCGCACTTCGCGGACATTGGCGTCCACCTCGGACGCCACCGCGCTGCTGGTCAGCGCGTTCAGCGAGCCGGTGAACGGAATGGCGGCGGCGAGCGGCCTCACCTCGGCCCGCACCACATCGGCGCCGGACAAGCGGCGCGCCGCCGGCGCCGACGCGTTCTTGCCGGAGGCGGACGCATGCTCGGCGCCGCCCTTGCCGCAGGCGGCTAGCGATAGAAGAAACAGGGCGGACAGGCAAAGACGTATATTCATATGTGTGTTTTCCGATGTGGCCATCGCGGCGTCATCCGGTCTTGTTGTCGATTACGGAACAGGCGGCCGTTTGGCCGCCTGTCCGACATCATGCCACATCCGGTAATTTATTTTAATGTCATTGCAAGAACTGTTCCGACCCGACGATGCCCAGCTTCGTCAGTCCCAGACGCTGCGACTCCGCCAGCACCATCGCCACCGGCGCGTAACTCGCATCCTTGTTCGGCTTGATGTGCAGCTCCGGCTGCGGTTCCGCCTTACCCGCCGCCGACAGCCTCGTCTCCAGCGCCTCCCGGTTCGGCAAACGCTCGCCGTTCCACATCACCGCATTGTCCGGCGCGATGTCGATCTGCACCACCACCGGCTTCGCCAACGGCTTCGCCGGCGTGTTCTGCGGCATGTCCAGCTTCACCGCGTGCGTCTGGATCGGTATCGTGATGATCAACATGATCAGCATCACCAACATCACGTCGATCAACGGCGTGGTGTTGATTTCCATCATCAGGTCGTCTTCTCCCGACGAACCCACATTCATCGCCATGTCTCTTCTCCTACTCGCCGCCGCCGGGCGCCGGCGGCTCCGTGATGAACGCGATCTTCACGATCCCCGCCTGCTGCACCGCCAGCACGATGCGGCCGATCGGCGCGTACTTCGCCGTCGCGTCGCCCCGGATGTGCACTTCCGGCTGCGGGTCTTTCTTCGCTTCCTTCACCAGCCGCGCCAACAATTCCTGCTGGTCCTTCACCGGAGACATGTTCCAGTAGATGCGGCTGTCCGGCCCCACCCCCAGCACCACGTTCTCCGGCTTGGTCTGCGTCGGGATGTTCTGCTCTTTCGGCAGCGTCATCTTCACTGTCTGCGTCACCACCGGCACCGTGATCAGGAAGATGATCAGCAGCACCAGCATCACGTCCACCAGCGGCGTGGTGTTGATCGCCGACAGCACCTGGTCCTCGTCGCCCTTGCCGTGGCCAAATCGTTTGTAACGGGCCATATTCGATTACCGGCTCGGGGTGTTCAGCAGGCTGGCGTGCAGACGGCCCGACACCACGCGCACGTTGTCCAGCACCAGCTTGTTGCGGCGCACCAGCCAGTTGTATCCCAGCACCGCCGGCACCGCCACCGCCAGACCGATGGCGGTCATGATCAGCGCTTCGCCCACCGGACCGGCCACCTTGTCGATGGAGGCCTGGCCCGAGGTGCCGATCTTCACCAGCGCGTGGTAGATGCCCCATACGGTGCCGAACAGGCCGACGAACGGCGCGGTGGAGCCGACGGTGGCGATCACCGACAGGCCGTTTTGCATATGATGGCTGGTGGAGTCCACCGCGTCCGAAATCGCCATCGCCACCCAGGTGTTCAGATCCACGCGGTTGGCCAGTTCGCCCTTGTGCTCGGTGGCCGCTTCGATGCCGGCTTGCGCCACCGCGCTGTACATGCCTTCGTCCGCCAGTTCGGTGGCGGCTTTTTGCAGGTCCACGCCGTGGTGGCCCAGCAGTTCATGCCCCTGCTTGATCAGGCGGCGTTGTTCCAGCAGCTTGACGATGCCGACATACCAGGTGGAGGCCGACATGATCAGCAGAATGATCAGCGTGCCCTTGGCCACGAAGTCGCCTTGCGACCACAGCGCGTCGATGCCGTACGGATTGGAGGTGCTGACGGTCTCCGCCGCCAGCGCCGGCAGCGCGGTCAGCAGGCCGGCGGCGCCCAGGACTTTGCCCAGCAGTGCGCGAGTGTTCTTGATCATGGTATTTGCTCCTTTGTGTCTTGAGATGCCCTGGGCGACTTAGGCGCCAGAGTCGAGTTTGAAGTGAAACGGCTGCGTCAGCTGCATGTTGGCGCGACACGCATAGCTCTGAAGAGCATTCGAAATCGCCGATTTAAAACTGCTCCGGTAACGAGGGGGGATGCTGCCGTCAAAGCGCACATCCGTGATCCCAGTCACTTTCCCATCCCCGCCTACCGCAAACACGACGAACACATCGCCTTGAATTTCATCCTCCAACGCCTTGGCTGGATATTCTGGCGTTTCGGTCTGAGTGCAGTTGCCCTTGACTGAGACCGGGCCTTTCGGAGCCTCCACCGCCGGGGCCGGCGTCGGCGCCGGTTGCGGCTTCGGATCGGAGGTCACCGCCTGGATGGCGTTGACCGATTGCGTGACCGGCGGCGGATTCACCACCGGCGGCACGTAGGCCTGCGGCTTCGGCGTCGTCGGCTGCTGCACCACTTTCTCGATCTTCGGCGGCGGCGGCGGAGGCGGCGGCGGCGGTTCGCTGATCACCGACACTTCCACTTTCTGCTGGATCACCTTGACCACCCCCTGGGCCAGGCCTGTCACCAGCGCGTAGATCAGCGCGGCATGGAATACGATGACGCCCGCCAGACCGGCGAATCGTCGCCGGGGCGGTGGCCCTCCCACTCCTTTGGCTGCAATGCTTGTCATATGGATTACCCATTCCTTCAATAAAACCGGCAGACTCGGCCGGACCGGCATTCAGGTCCGGCCAGAGCTGCCAACCTGTCGCGCGGGCGGGGTGGGATCACCGCCCCGCCTGCGCATTCCCTGCGCATAAAAACCTGCGCCGTCATGACAGAATGCTATAGCTGTGGACTAAATACAATAGCCAAAGCTAGAGTTTGTATGACGCTTTCAAGAAATAGGCTCGGCCCACCGGGTCGGCGAGAATCGGATCAAATCCTTTCTGGAAGAACTTGTTCTGATTACTGAAGGGAGGCTCCTGATCAAACAGATTCTTCACCCCCGCCGTCACGCTCAGCTTCTTCTTCCATAGATAGGTGGAAGACAGGTTCCAGTTGGAATACGGCTTGACGCTATGCGTCGCCTTATAGTCGGTGTAGCCGGACACATAGTTTTGGGCGAGCAACGCGCTCCAATCGCCGAAAGACCAGCCGAATCCCAGCGAATGCTTCCAGCGGACCACCGGCTGCAGGCCATTGTTCCATTGGCTCAAACGCGAGTAGTACACCCCTCCCGCCTCCACCTGCTGAACGAACTTGGAGGTATAAGTGCCATCCAGATTGATGGTGAAATTACCAAGACGGCTCTTGGGCAAGCGCCAGGAAAACGAAGTGTCCAAACCCGCCGCGCTCAGATTGCCCAAGTTCTCAGTCGGGGTGGCAACATAGTCGAGCTTGGAATACGGGTCATTCGGATTCACCCGCACAAAGCGGTCGGCATATTTGACCGGATCGTTGAAGATCAGATCATTGTCCAGCACGCCTATCACTTTATTGATGGTGGTCCACCAGAAATCGACGCTGGCCGTAATCTCCTTGATCGGCTCGATCACCACGCCGAAGGTGAGAGAAGTGGCGCGTTCAGGCTCCAAATTGCGATTGCCGCCCTGCTTGGCGAAAAACGTGGTGCCGCAATCCGTCTTGTCCCCGCCGTTGGCCGGCGTCCCATTCGGGCAGCGCGCCGGGTCGTCCAGATTATTGCCATTGGTATAGGTCTTGGCATCCGGCTGGAAAATGTCGAACAGCGAAGGCGCGCGGAATCCTCTGCTCGCGGAGCCGCGGAACATGATTTGCGACGCCGGCTGATACTTGAATGCAACCTTGGGATTGAAAGCTTTGCCGAAGTCGCTGTACTTGTCGTAGCGGGCCGCCAACTGCACGTCCAACCCTTTTATGACAGGCACTTCCGCCTCAAGGTACAGCGCCGAGATATTGCGGCTGCCCTTGGTTGACTTGGAATCGGCGATCCCCGATCCAATCGCGTACTGAGCCAGATCCTGAATCTGGCTGTCCAGCTTCTCGTGCCGCAATTCGCCGCCGATCGCCGCCGCGACATTCCCCGCCGGCAAGGCAAAGATCTCCTTGCTGGCCTTGAAGTCCGCCAGCGCGGTTTCATATTTCGAAATCCAGCCGTCTCCCTTCAACTCGACGCCCTCCCATGCGCCGGCCGGAGAATCGCCGAACGGATTGATCTGATCGGTCAGCAGCGCCTGCTCTATCTTATCGCTGTTTACATAGCCGCTCTTGTAATTGATGGTGGTTTGGTTCGACGAATACGCGGCGCCGGTACGATAATCCCACCCCCCGATCAGCCCCTCCAGATTCACCGCCAGCCGCTGCGTATCGGAAATGCTCTTGGTCGTTCTGGGACCGAGAGGATCGCTGCGCAGATTCAACACCGCCGTCGCCCCCGGCGTCACCGGCGAGCCATCCGGCAGCACTGTCGGGAAGTACTTGTTGACGCCCGCGGTCAGCGTGGCGACGGATTGCATCGGCGTAGGGCCGATGCGCGTGGTGCTGATGTTTCGGGCGCCCAGATACTGCGCCGTCAACATATGGTCGCCAAACTGCTTGCTGAGCTTGCCGTTGGCGGTGAATTGCTCCACCTCCGGCGTCAGATCCATGAACAGCCATGTCTTCTCGCCGCAGCTGGTCGCATCCCTGGGCGTGGAGTATGGCGGACGGCAATTCGGCATGGCCATGTTGTAAACATTGCCGTCGCCGGGATTGCCTTTGGACTTGTAGAGGAAGTTGGCTGGATAGGTGGTGCTGCTCAAAGACTGATTCTTGGTCGCGAATTCGCGATCCACAGTGCGAATCGCCTTGCTCTTCTGATACGACAAAACGCCGTAAGCGTTCCAGCCATCTTTCGCCAGGTCGCCCACGCCGCCCAATACGCTCACATTCGCGGAATCGCCGCCCTTGTGCTGAGTGGACAGCGCTTCGCCGGAAATAGTCAGCCCTTGATAGCTCTTCTTGGTGATGAAATTCATCACCCCGCCGATGGCGTCGCTGCCGTACAGCGCGGAAGCGCCATCGCGCAGCACCTCGATCCGGTCTATGGCCGACAGCGGAATGGCGTTCAGGTCGGTCGCGATGCCGGAAATCGCCTGGTTGGCGACCCGGCGGCCATCCAGCAGCACCAGGGTATATTGCGGATCGAAGCCGCGCAGGCCGGCATAGGACGCGCCGCCGCTGACCGACTGCACGGAAGACGCGCCGACCAGGCTGGACTGGTTGCTGGCCAACGAATTGACCACCTGCTCCACCGTGGTGAAACCTTGCTTGGTCATTTCCTCGGTGCGCACGATCGTCACCGGCAGCGCTTTTTCCTGCTTGATGCTGCGTTTGATGTTGGAACCGGTCACCTCCACCCGGTCCAGCTCTCCAGAGGACACGCCATCGGCGGCCCATGCCACAGGCGCGTTGACGCCTATCCCCGCCATGGCCAAAGCCACGGCCAACTGTTTCTTTTTCATCACGAAACTCTCCTTTGTTCTTTATCCGTATCTCGTCCGCCAGTTCTGCAGCTGGCGTGATCGCGCTCAAGCCATTCACATCGCATGAAATGGCTCTGGATTCGAGTGTGGGAAGAGTTCCTACAAACCGTCAATATCCGTAACAATTCGTCATTAAGTACAGATCGTTTCTATCCGTCATGCCATTCAGCGCAATTTTCTGCCCCAAACCACTTCATCATGCCGTGAACATAAAAGCAAAACCCGCATGTGGCAAAGCATCCAGCCCCACCAGCCGCGCTAACCTTTCTCTCAGGAGCCTTCTCGTCTCATATTCATCTGACAATGTCGTTTTTATGTAAAAAATGTTGCATTTACACAAATCACTGAAAGAAATTGTCAAAATTAGAAGTCATCACAAAGCCTGATGATGAGAAATAATCATGGTATTGATGCAAAAACAGGAAGCAGACTTTGACCCTGGGTGATCCCTCCCATAAAAAAGCCGGCCCCTCGGGCCGGCTTGTCCTGCATCGCCTCTTCCGCGCTACGCCGGCGCCAGCGCCGGGCTCCAGCCCTGCGGAATCGCACCCAGCAGCTTCTTGGTGTAGCCGTCCCGCGGCTCGCGGTAGATCACGTCCGCGTCCGCCTGCTCCACCACCCGCCCCTTGTTCATCACCAACACCTGGTCGGAGATGTGCTTCACTACCGCCAGATCGTGCGAGATGAACAGGTAGGACAGCTTGAACTCGTCCTGCAGGTCCTGCAGCAGGTTCAGCACCTGCGCCTGCACCGACACGTCCAGCGCCGACACCGATTCGTCGCAGATCAGCACTTCCGGCTTCAAGGTCAGGCAGCGCGCGATCGCGATCCGCTGCCGCTGGCCGCCCGAGAACTCATGCGGGTACTTGGCCAGGGCCCCGGCCGCCAACCCCACCTTGTCCAGCAGCTCCTGCGCCAGCTTGCGGCGCTGGCCGGCATCCTGGCCGATGCCGTGCAGCAGCATCGGCTCGGTCAGGATCTGCTCCACCGTGAAGCGCGGGTTCAGCGACGCGTACGGGTTCTGGAAGATGATCTGGATCCGCTTCTTGTAAGTGTGGAATTCCTTGGCGCTCATGCCGATCAGGTCCTGGCCGTGGAACAGCGCCTTGCCCGCGGTCGCCTGGTGCAGCCGCACCAGCGTCAGGCCGACGGTGGTCTTGCCCGAGCCCGACTCGCCGACGATGCCCAAGGTCTTGCCGCGCGCCAGCTTGAACGACACGTCCTGCACCGCGTGGAACTGCCGCTTGCCGAACAGCCCTTCGCGGATGTCGAAGCTCTTGCACAGACCCTGCACGTCCAGCACGATCTCGTCGTCCGCCGCGTAGCCACGCTTGCGCTCGGCCGGCTCCACGTAGCCGCCCGGCTGCAGGAAGTCGTCGATCACCGCCAGCCGCTCGGGACGGCGATCCAGATGCGGCCGGCACGACAGCAGCGCCTTGGTGTACGCGTCCTGCGGGTTCTCGAAGATCTGCCGCACCGTGCCCTGTTCGCGGATCACGCCGTGGCGCATCACGATCACTTCGTCGGCGAACTCGCCCACCACCCCCAGGTCGTGGGTGATGAACAGCACCGACATGCCGTGCTTCTTCTGCAGGTCGGCGATCAGTTGCAGGATCTGCTTCTGAATCGTGACGTCGAGCGCGGTGGTCGGCTCGTCGGCGATCAGCAGCTTGGGCTCGCAGGCGATGGCGATGGCGATCATCACCCGCTGCTGCTGGCCGCCGGACAATTCGTGCGGGTAGCTCTTCACCCGCTTCTCCGGCTCCGGCAGCCCCACTTCGCGCAGCAGCTCCACCGCCCGCTTCCACGCCGCCGAGCGCGACAGCTTCGCGTGCAGCGTCAGCGTCTCGACGATCTGCTCGCCGACGGTGAACACCGGGTTCAAGGAGCTCATCGGCTCCTGGAAGATCATCGCCACGTCCTTGCCGCGCAGCCGGCGCAGCTCCGCCGCGCTCAGCTTCAGCAGGTCGCGCCCGTCGAAGCGCAGCTCCGACGCCGGATCGATCTCGCTCGATTGCGGCGGCAGCAGCTGCATGATGGCCATCGACGTCACCGATTTGCCGGAACCCGATTCCCCCACCAGCGCCACCGTGCGGTGCGCCGGAATGTCGAAGCTCACGCCCTTCAGCGCCTCGAAGCGGCCGCCGTCCTCCTGGCGGAAACTCACCCGCAGGTTGCGGACCGACAGCAGGGTTTTATTTTGATTGCTCATCTCGTGTCTCTCCCCCATCCCGCTTACTTGGCCGCCGCGCGCGGATCCAGCGCATCGCGCAAGGCGTCCACCAGCAGGCTGAACGCCGTCACCAGCACCGACATGGCGATGGTCACCGCCAGCATCTGCCACCAGTAGCCCTGGATCAGCTCGGTCGGCGCTTCGGCCAGCATCGAACCCAGGCTGACCTCGCGTACGCCGACGCCGAAGCCGAGGAAGGACAGAATGGCCTCGTACTTGATCAACGCCACCGTCAGCAAGGAAAACTGCACCAAGAGCAAATGGGAGATGTTGGGCAGGATGTGGACGAACATCTTGCGGCTGCTGCCGGCGCCGATGGCGTCCGCCGCCTGCACATACTCGCGGCCTTTCAGCTTCAGGTACTCGGCGCGCACCAGGCGGTAGGTGCCGGTCCAGCTGGTCAGCGCCATCACCGAAATGATGGTGGTGATGCCGCGGCCAGACACCGCGGCGAAAGACAGCAGCAGCAGCATGTCCGGCACCGAGGTGAACACACTGTAAAACCAGTTGAGGAAATCGTCGGTCTTGCCGCCGAAATAGCCGGACACCGCGCCAAGCGCGCAGCCTATCAGCAGGGAAAACACCGCGCCGAACACGCCGACGAAGATGGACGTGGACGTGCCCTTCAACGCTTTCTGGATCACGTCGCGGCCCTGCAAGTCGCCGCCGAACGGCAGTCTCTCCAGCCGCGGCGGCGCGTGGTCGGCGTATTCGCCGACATGCTTCTCCGCCTCGGACAGCTGCTTGCCTATCGGATCCTCGGCGCGGCTCAGTGCGGCAATGGGCGCGGCAGCCGCCTTGGCTGCCGGCTCCGGCGGCAACACGTCGTCCGCGGACTCCTTGACCCAGCTTGGCGGCGCATAAGGCACGCCCACCTCGTCCACCCAATGCGCGCCGACCAGATTGAACCAGCCGCCGATCGAGACCAGCAGATAGGCCAGCACGATCCACATCGAAATAAAGCCCACCTTGTTGCGCTTCAAGCGCTGCCATCCCAGCCCCCACAGACTGCGGGACGGCGCGGCCGGCGCGGCGCCGGCGGTATTCTGCAATGTCGTCATGATTGTTCTCCTCCGCTCACTTCAGCTGCACGCGCGGATCGATCCACTTGTAGACCAGGTCGCCCAGCAGGTTGAACACCATGGTGGCGATGGCGATATAGATGGTGATGGCCTTGATGACCGGAAAATCGCTCTTGTTCACCGCCTGCACCACTTCGTTGCCCATGCCGGGAATGCCGAAGAAACTCTCCAGCACCAGCGCGCCCAGCAACATGTAGGGCAAGGACATCATCACGCTGGTCACCACCGGGATCAGCGCGTTGCGCAGCACGTGCTTGAGCATGATCTGACGCTCGGACAAGCCCTTGGCGCGCGCGGTGCGCACGTAATCCTGGCCCAGCTCCTCAACGAAGAAGCTGCGATAGAAACGGATGTCCGGTCCCAGCGACACCATCAGGCCCAGCAACAAGGGCAACGGCACGTAGACGAACAGATTGACCCAGAACGAATCGCCCCAGCCTCGTACCGGAAACCAGCCCAGCTTGAAGCCAAGAAAAAACTGGCCGGCGATGATGTAGATCAGCGCGCTGATGGACATGGCCACGGTGCAGGAGATGGTGACGATGTGATCGGTCAGGCCGCCGCGGAAATACGCGACCAGCGCCGCCAGCGGAATGGCGACCAGCAGATCGACCACCAGCATGGCGCCGGTCAGCGTCAGCGACGGTCCGATGCGGCTGCCGATGATGTCGGACACCGGTTGCTGGGTGGACCAGGAAGTGCCGAAATCCAGCGTCAGCACCTGATGGGCAAACAGCAGGAATTGCTCTGGCAGGCTCTTGTCCAGCCCCAATTGGGCGCGGATGTGCGCCAGCACTTCGGCCGAGAAATGCTTGCCGGCCAAGACCAGCGACGGATCGCCGCCCACCAGCGTGAACAGCGTGAAGACCAGCAGCATCACCCCGAACAGGGTCGGGATCATTTGCAGCAGCCGGCGGATGATGAATGCGGACATGATGGTTCTCCTCGCTCCCCGCTTATTTTTCTACGTCCAGGAAACGCCAGATGGCGTTGAAATTGGGGTGGAACTTGAATCCCTTCACCCAAGACTGAGCCAGCGCATTGGTGAAGCGGATATCGCTGAACATCCACGGCGTGTCGCCGACCACGATCTTGTTCATCTGGTCGTACAGGCGGTTGCGTTCCGGGCCATCAGGCAGCAAGCGCGACTGTTCGTAGAGCTTGTCGTAGCGCGGGGACTGGTAGCAGGCATTGTTGGAGTTGCCGACATTGCCGCCATACAGCAGCTGCGTGAAGTTGTCTCCATCCGGATAATCAGCGCTCCAGGCGCCGCCGTTCATGCCGAATTTGCAGTCGCGCTGCGCCTTCACCTGCTCGTTCCACTGCATCACGCGAAAATTCGCCCTCACCTTGATGCGGTCAAAGGCCTTCTGCCAATACTCGTTCCACTGTTTGTCGATGGCGGTGGGGCCAGTCAGGAAATCGACGACGACAGGCTTGCCGTCCGGAGCATGGCGGTAACCGTCGGCGCCTACCCTGTAGCCGAACTGGTCCAGCAAGGCATTGGCCAGCGGTGGGTTGTAGGGATAGGCGGCGCGGAAATTGGGATTGTGGCCGGCCACGTTGGGCGGCACGATGTACTGCACCTGCACCGCCTGGTTGCGGCGGATGTCCCGTATCGTCTCGTTGGTGTCGAAAGCCATGGAGATCGCGCGGCGCAGCGCTATCTTGTCCTTGCCGTACCCGCCGACGACCGGGTCTTTCATATTGAACGCGTAGAAGGTGACTTCCTCGCCCAGCTCTCGGCTAAGCTGAATGCCCTTGCTTTTCAGTTCCGGCTTCAGCTCCGCGCGCCACGGATTCTTGGGATCCAGGCGCAATACCTGCCTGATCAGCGGCTGAGGAATGCCCACGAGGTCCAGCTCCCCGCTCTTGAAAGCCAGCCAGGCCGGCTGCTCCTCCTGGATCACCGACACCTCGATCCGGTCTATCTGCGGATAGCGCTTGCCGTTCATCTGCGCGGCGATTTTTTGATCGCCCGCGCCGTAATGGAAGGTTTCCCTGCGGAAATTGGGATTACGCACCAGCGTCATGCTGTTGCCCGGCTTCCAGTCCTTCAACACGTAGGGGCCGGTGCCGACCGGATGGGCATTGGTATTGTCGCCGTAGGCATCGACCACTTCCCGCGCCTGCCCCTCTACCCAGCTGCCGGCCAGCAGGAAGGGCAAGGATGGGAACGGCTGCTTGAACTTCAGCTGCAAGGTGTAGCGGTCCAGCGTCTTCACGCCCTCCACCACCGTGTCGTAATCCAGCTTGCCCTTGCCCGCCTTCTTCGCCAGCTCGGCCAGACCCACCAGTTTGTCGGTGAAAGTGTCGCTGAGCGGCGAGGCCACGGTCGGGTCGGACAGGCGCTTGATCGAGTACACGTAATCGGCGGCGGTCAGCTCGCGCTTCTTGCCCTTGAACGCCGGGTCCGGCGCGAAGTAGATGCCCTTCTTCAAATGGAAGGTATAAGTCAGGCCGTCGGCGCTGACCGTCGGCATCGCCGTCGCCACATTGGGATCACCCTCACCGGACGGGACAGGTAGTCGAAAGTCAGCAAGGGATCGTAGATGTGCTCGATCACGGCGGCGGAATAGATATCGGACACCTTGGCCGGATCGAAGCCGGTTTCAGGAGCATTGAACGCCACATGCAGCACCTTCTCCGCGGCGGCCGCATGCAGCGGCGCCAAGCTCCCCCAGACCATCAGTGCCGCCACCAGGGGCTTTTTCAGGCACATAGTCGTTTCTCCTTTGTTTTTCTCATCGGAACCAGTCCTCATCAGGATGGTCGATTTTCTATCGCGGCAACGCTTTGGCCGACTCGCGCGCCAAAGCGCAACAAGGTCGTTAACACAAAGCCGACGCCGCCCACACCTTAACGATTGACACACCCGCAAGATGACATCATCGTTAAATAAACAGCAATTCGATATTCACCGCGGCTCCGCTTGCCCTGCCAACGCGTGCCGCCGCAAGGAGAGCGCCATGAAATCCGCGGCATCGATACTCGTTCTGGCCGCCCTGTCGCTGGCCGGCTGCGCCACCCAGCAGGGCTATGCGCAGAAGGTCTACAGCTGGCAGGGACGCGACGCCAACGAACTGCTGGCCGCCTGGGGCACGCCCACCGGGCAGATGACCATGCCCAACGGCAAGCAGCTCTACACCTACCGCACCGCCTACAGCCAGGAAATGCCGATACAAAGCAGCGGCTTCTACCATCCCTGGAGCCTCAGCGGCGGCGGCTCCACCTACTACAGCTGCACCACCAACTTCGTTGTCGATCCGCGCGACCACACTATTCAATCGGTCAGCTTCGACGGCAACGACTGCGTCGCCCCGCCGCGCAAGTGATTCCGCGGGCGCTCACGCGACAGGAGCCGGCGATTGCCGGCTCCCTGTTTATTTACCGCCCGCCTCGTTCAGCTTCAGCGCGCGGCGCCCGCCCAATAGGCGGCGAATGCGGACGCGCAGGCTGTCCAGATAGGTGTACACCACCGGCACCACCAGCAGGGTCAGCAGCGTGGAAGTCGCCAGGCCGCCGATGATGGCGTGCGCCATCGGCCGGTTGGTCTCCGAGCCGTCGCCGGTACCCAGCGCCAACGGCAACATGCCGAAAATCATCGCCAGACTGGTCATCATGATGGGACGCAGCCTCACCCTGCCCGCCTCGGCGATGGCGTCTTCGCGCGCCATGCCCTCCATCCGCGCCCGATTGATGAAGTCCACCAGCAGAATGCCGTTCTTGGCCACCAGGCCCATCAGCATGATGATGCCGATGATGGAGAACATGTTGAGCGTGGAGCCCCACAGGAACAGCGCGACGAACACGCCGCCGAAGGCCAGCGGCAGCGACACCATGATGGTCACCGGTAGCGTGAAGCTGCGGAACTGCGCGGCCAGGATCAGGTAGATGAAAATCACGCCCAAACCCAGCGCGCGCAGCGCGTTGGCCACCGTCTCTTCCATGTCCTTCTGCTGGCCGCGGTGCATGCGCTGCACGCCTTGCGGCAATTGCATGTTGCCCAGCATCTTGTCGATGTCCGCCATCGCCGAGCCCACGTCGCGGCCTTCCACATTGGCCAGGATGCTGATCTCGCGCATCATGTTGGTGCGTTTGATCTGGCGCGGGCTGACGCCCTGCCGGGTCTCGATCAGCGTCGACAGCGGGACCATCTGCGCCGCGCCGTTATCGTCGCGGTTGCCGGCCACTTTCAGCTGGTCCAGCAGTTCCTGGCGGCGCTCGTCCTTCGGCACCCGCAGCCTGACGTCGTAATTCTCGCCGTCCGGGGCCTCCCAGGTGGTGACCACATTGCCGGCCAGCAGCATCGACAGCAGATTGCCGACGCGATTGAGATCCACGCCCAGGCTCAGCGCCGCGTCGCGCTTCAATGTCAGGCTCAGCGACGGATCGCCCTCGGTCAGATTGGATTCAATGTCCTTCACGCCCTTCACCTTGCCGATGCGGGCCATGATGTCGCGCGACACCGCGTCCAGCTCGGCCAGATTGGAGCCGCGCAGGCCGATGAAGATAGGCTTGCCCTGCTGCTCGTCGTTGGCCACCGCCTTGATCAGCACCCCAGCCACCGGCTGCACCCGCTTGCGGGCATCGGCGATGACCTCGTCCAGGCTGCGCTGGCGCGAGCGCTTGTCCCCGATGTCCAGCGTCAGTTGGCCGTCGTTCTTGCCGGCGCCGAAGTTGCCGGCGCCGACATCCAGCGACACCGTGTGGATTTCCTTGATCCCGGACAGCGCGTCAGACAGTTCCCGGCCCTTCAGCGTCGTGTACTCCAGCGACGAGCCCGGCGCGGTCTGGTACACCACATTGATCTTGCCGCTGTCGCGCACCGGCGTGAATTCGCCGCCGATGCTGGGCACCAGCATGAAGCTGGCCGCGGTGACGCCCAGCGCCAGCGCCAGCGTGGTCTTGCGATGGCCCAGCACCCAGCGGATCGCGGCGGCGTAGCGCTCGGACAGCCGGTCAAGCGAGGTCTCGAACCAGTCCAGCATCCGGCCCAACGGGCCGCGGTGGCGGTCGCCGTGATGGTGGGGGTCGTGCCAGATCGACGACAGCATCGGATCCAGGGAGAAGCTGACGAACATCGAGATCAGCACCGCCACCGCCACGGTGAGGCCGAACTGGTGGAAGAAGCGGCCGATGATGCCGCCCATGAAGCCCACCGGCAGGAATACCGCCACCACCGTCAGCGTGGTGGCCAGCACGGCAAGGCCGATCTCGTTGGTGCCGTCCAGCGCCGCCTGGTAATGGCTCTTGCCCAGCGCGGCGTGGCGCACGATGTTCTCGCGCACCACGATGGCGTCGTCGATCAGCAGGCCGATGGACAGCGACAGCGCCAGCAGCGTCAGCATGTTCAGCGTGAAACCCATCAGCTGGATCGCGAACAGCGTGCCCACCAGCGCCACCGGCAGCGTCAAGCCGGTGATCACCGTGCTGCGCCAGCTGCCCAGGAACAGGAACACGATCAGGATGGTCAACCCCGCGCCTTCCAGCAGCATGGACTCCACGCTATGCAGCGCCTTCTTCACGTCCTCGGCAGAGTCATAGGTGTAGCGCAGCTCGGTGCCGGCCGGCATCTGCGGCTTCAGCTCGGTCAACAGTTTCTTGACGCCCTCGGCCACCGCCACCTCGTTGGCGCCGCGCGCGGCCTTGATGTCCACGCCCAGGCCGGGCTGGCCATTGACCAGCGAGACGCTGTCCTGCTCGGCCTCGGTGTCCGCCACCACGGCGATGTCATCCAGCCGGATAGGCGTGCCGTTGCGGTAACCCACCGCCAGCGCGGCGAAGTCGTCGGCGGACTTGAGCTTGCCGGACACGCGGATCGCCCACTCCTTGTGCGCGGTGGAAACGTTGCCGGCCGGGAAGTCCTGGTTGGCGGCCTTGATCGCGTCGGCCACGTCGGCCAGCGACAGGCCGGAGCCTTCCAGCCGCACCGGATCGACGTCGATGCGGATCTCCCGCCGCACCGCTCCGATCAGACTGACGTCGCCGACGCCCTCCACCATCTGCAGCCGCTTCTTCAGCACGTTCTCGGTCCAACTGCTCAGCTCGCGCGGACGGGTCTGGCTGGAGGTCAGCGACAGCGACAGCATCGGCTTGTCGTTCGGGTCAACCTGGGACACCGACGGCGTGCCGATCTCGCGGCGGAACTGCCCCTGCACCGATGCCACCTTGTCGCGCACGTTCTGCACCGCGACGATGGGGTCGACCGACAGTTCGAACTCGGCCACCACGAAGGAGCTGCCTTCGGAAGAATAAGAGCGGATTTCCTTGATGCCGCTGACGGTGTTGAGCGCCTCCTCGAGCGGCTTGCTCACTTCGCTCTCCACCACCTCGGGCGAGGCGCCGGTATAACGCGTCTCCACCACCGCCATCGGCAGCCTGACGTCCGGCATCTCCTCCACCGGCAGCTTCTGCCAGGAGAACAAACCTAGCACCAACAGCGTCATCATCAACACCGCGGCGAAATACGGATTGCGCACGCTTACGCGGGTCAGCCACATGGCGCTCTCCTCAAGCCAGGCCGGCCGGCAGGCTGACCGGGTCGCCCGCCTTGCTGCCCAGCAGTTCGCCGACAATCACGCTGGAGCCGGCAGCCACGCCGGCTATCGCGGCCTGACGCTCGTTTTCCGCGCGCAGCTCCACCGTCACCGGCCGCTTCGTCAGCCTGCCCTTCTCCACCACCATCACCCAAGGCTGGCCGTCGATGTCGCGCACCGCAGAGATGGGCACCACCACCTTGTCCTTCACCGCCCTCACCACCACGCCGCCCTTGGCGAACTGGCCCACTTTCAAGTGTCCGTCCGCGTTCTTCACCCGCACGAACAGCGTGAAGCTGCGGGTGCCGGGTATGGCCACCGGGTTGATGCGAACCACTTCGCCGCGCTCTTGCGCGTCGCGCCCATCCACGCTGAACGAAGCCGGCATGCCCACCCTCACCTGCCCCACCAGCCTCGAAGGCACGGTAGCCGCGATTTCCAGCACCGCCAGATCAGCCACCGAAAACAGCTTCATATTGCGGCTGGCCACCTCGCCGGGGTTGATCTTGCGCTCGTAGACCACGCCGTCTATCGCGATTTGACCTGCGCGTCGGCCAGCGAGCGTTGCGCCCCGCCAACAGGGCGGCCTGCGCGCGCAGCTCGCCCTCTTTCACCCGGAAGTCGCTTTCCAGCTCGTCGAACGCACCTGGGAGATAAAACCTTTGCCCAGCAGCTCCCGCTGCTTGTCCAGCTTGACCTTGGCCAGCTTCAGCCGCGCCTTGGAGTTGTCCAGCTGGGCATTCTGCTCTGCCACAGACTGGCCCAGAGACTCGGCGTCCAGCACCGCCAGCAGCTGCCCGCGGCGCACCGCCTCTCCTTCGCGCACCCGCACTTCGCGGACATTGGCGTCCACCTCGGACGCCACCGCGCTGCTGGTCAGCGCGTTCAGCGAGCCGGTGAACGGAATGGCGGCGGCGAGCGGCCTCACCTCGGCCCGCACCACATCGGCGCCGGACAAGCGGCGCGCCGCCGGCGCCGACGCGTTCTTGCCGGAGGCGGACGCATGCTCGGCGCCGCCCTTGCCGCAGGCGGCTAGCGATAGAAGAAACAGGGCGGACAGGCAAAGACGTATATTCATATGTGTGTTTTCCGATGTGGCCATCGCGGCGTCATCCGGTCTTGTTGTCGATTACGGAACAGGCGGCCGTTTGGCCGCCTGTCCGACATCATGCCACATCCGGTAATTTATTTTAATTGTCATTGCAAGAACTGTTCCGACCCGACGATGCCCAGCTTCGTCAGTCCCAGACGCTGCGACTCCGCCAGCACCATCGCCACCGGCGCGTAACTCGCATCCTTGTTCGGCTTGATGTGCAGCTCCGGCTGCGGTTCCGCCTTACCCGCCGCCGACAGCCTCGTCTCCAGCGCCTCCCGGTTCGGCAAACGCTCGCCGTTCCACATCACCGCATTGTCCGGCGCGATGTCGATCTGCACCACCACCGGCTTCGCCAACGGCTTCGCCGGCGTGTTCTGCGGCATGTCCAGCTTCACCGCGTGCGTCTGGATCGGTATCGTGATGATCAACATGATCAGCATCACCAACATCACGTCGATCAACGGCGTGGTGTTGATTTCCATCATCAGGTCGTCTTCTCCCGACGAACCCACATTCATCGCCATGTCTCTTCTCCTACTCGCCGCCGCCGGGCGCCGGCGGCTCCGTGATGAACGCGATCTTCACGATCCCCGCCTGCTGCACCGCCAGCACGATGCGGCCGATCGGCGCGTACTTCGCCGTCGCGTCGCCCCGGATGTGCACTTCCGGCTGCGGGTCTTTCTTCGCTTCCTTCACCAGCCGCGCCAACAATTCCTGCTGGTCCTTCACCGGAGACATGTTCCAGTAGATGCGGCTGTCCGGCCCACCCCCAGCACCACGTTCTCCGGCTTGGTCTGCGTCGGGATGTTCTGCTCTTTCGGCAGCGTCATCTTCACTGTCTGCGTCACCACCGGCACCGTGATCAGGAAGATGATCAGCAGCACCAGCATCACGTCCACCAGCGGCGTGGTGTTGATCGCCGACAGCACCTGGTCCTCGTCGCCCTTGCCGTGGCCAAATCGTTTGTAACGGGCCATATTCGATTACCGGCTCGGGGTGTTCAGCAGGCTGGCGTGCAGACGGCCCGACACACGCGCACGTTGTCCAGCACCAGCTTGTTGCGGCGCACCAGCCAGTTGTATCCCAGCACCGCCGGCACCGCCACCGCCAGACCGATGGCGGTCATGATCAGCGCTTCGCCACCGGACCGGCCACCTTGTCGATGGAGGCCTGGCCCGAGGTGCCGATCTTCACCAGCGCGTGGTAGATGCCCCATACGGTGCCGAACAGGCCGACGAACGGCGCGGTGGAGCCGACGGTGGCGATCACCGACAGGCCGTTTTGCATATGATGGCTGGTGGAGTCCACCGCGTCCGAAATCGCCATCGCCACCCAGGTGTTCAGATCCACGCGGTTGGCCAGTTCGCCCTTGTGCTCGGTGGCCGCTTCGATGCCGGCTTGCGCCACCGCGCTGTACATGCCTTCGTCCGCCAGTTCGGTGGCGGCTTTTTGCAGGTCCACGCCGTGGTGGCCCAGCAGTTCATGCCCCTGCTTGATCAGGCGGCGTTGTTCCAGCAGCTTGACGATGCCGACATACCAGGTGGAGGCCGACATGATCAGCAGAATGATCAGCGTGCCCTTGGCCACGAAGTCGCCTTGCGACCACAGCGCGTCGATGCCGTACGGATTGGAGGTGCTGACGGTCTCCGCCGCCAGCGCCGGCAGCGCGGTCAGCAGGCCGGCGGCGCCCAGGACTTTGCCCAGCAGTGCGCGAGTGTTCTTGATCATGGTATTTGCTCCTTTGTGTCTTGAGATGCCCTGGGCGACTTAGGCGCCAGAGTCGAGTTTGAAGTGAAACGGCTGCGTCAGCTGCATGTTGGCGCGACACGCATAGCTCTGAAGAGCATTCGAAATCGCCGATTTAAAACTGCTCCGGTAACGAGGGGGGATGCTGCCGTCAAAGCGCACATCCGTGATCCCAGTCACTTTCCCATCCCCGCCTACCGCAAACACGACGAACACATCGCCTTGAATTTCATCCTCCAACGCCTTGGCTGGATATTCTGGCGTTTCGGTCTGAGTGCAGTTGCCCTTGACTGAGACCGGGCCTTTCGGAGCCTCCACCGCCGGGGCCGGCGTCGGCGCCGGTTGCGGCTTCGGATCGGAGGTCACCGCCTGGATGGCGTTGACCGATTGCGTGACCGCGGCGGATTCACCACCGGCGGCACGTAGGCCTGCGGCTTCGGCGTCGTCGGCTGCTGCACCACTTTCTCGATCTTCGCGGCGGCGGCGGAGGCGGCGGCGGCGGTTCGCTGATCACCGACACTTCCACTTTCTGCTGGATCACCTTGACCACCCCCTGGGCCAGGCCTGTCACCAGCGCGTAGATCAGCGCGGCATGGAATACGATGACGCCCGCCAGACCGGCGAATCGTCGCCGGGGCGGTGGCCCTCCCACTCCTTTGGCTGCAATGCTTGTCATATGGATTACCCATTCCTTCAATAAAACCGGCAGACTCGGCCGGACCGGCATTCAGGTCCGGCCAGAGCTGCCAACCTGTCGCGCGGGCGGGGTGGGATCACCGCCCGCGCTGCGCATTCCCTGCGCATAAAAACCTGCGCCGTCATGACAGAATGCTATAGCTGTGGACTAAATACAATAGCCAAAGCTAGAGTTTGTATGACGCTTTCAAGAAATAGGCTCGGCCCACCGGGTCGGCGAGAATCGGATCAAATCCTTTCTGGAAGAACTTGTTCTGATTACTGAAGGGAGGCTCCTGATCAAACAGATTCTTCACCCCCGCCGTCACGCTCAGCTTCTTCTTCCATAGATAGGTGGAAGACAGGTTCCAGTTGGAATACGGCTTGACGCTATGCGTCGCCTTATAGTCGGTGTAGCCGGACACATAGTTTTGGGCGAGCAACGCGCTCCAATCGCCGAAAGACCAGCCGAATCCCAGCGAATGCTTCCAGCGGACCACCGGCTGCAGGCCATTGTTCCATTGGCTCAAACGCGAGTAGTACACCCCTCCCGCCTCCACCTGCTGAACGAACTTGGAGGTATAAGTGCCATCCAGATTGATGGTGAAATTACCAAGACGGCTCTTGGGCAAGCGCCAGGAAAACGAAGTGTCCAAACCCGCCGCGCTCAGATTGCCCAAGTTCTCAGTCGGGGTGGCAACATAGTCGAGCTTGGAATACGGTCATTCGGATTCACCCGCACAAAGCGGTCGGCATATTTGACCGGATCGTTGAAGATCAGATCATTGTCCAGCACGCCTATCACTTTTATTGATGGTGGTCCACCAGAAATCGACGCTGGCCGTAATCTCCTTGATCGGCTCGATCACCACGCCGAAGGTGAGAGAAGTGGCGCGTTCAGGCTCCAAATTGCGATTGCCGCCCTGCTTGGCGAAAAACGTGGTGCCGCAATCCGTCTTGTCCCCGCCGTTGGCCGGTCCCATTCGGGCAGCGCGCCGGGTCGTCCAGATTATTGCCATTGGTATAGGTCTTGGCATCCGGCTGGAAAATGTCGAACAGCGAAGGCGCGCGGAATCCTCTGCTCGCGGAGCCGCGGAACATGATTTGCGACGCCGGCTGATACTTGAATGCAACCTTGGGATTGAAAGCTTTGCCGAAGTCGCTGTACTTGTCGTAGCGGGCCGCCAACTGCACGTCCAACCCTTTTATGACAGGCACTTCCGCCTCAAGGTACAGCGCCGAGATATTGCGGCTGCCCTTGGTTGACTTGGAATCGGCGATCCCCGATCCAATCGCGTACTGAGCCAGATCCTGAATCTGGCTGTCCAGCTTCTCGTGCCGCAATTCGCCGCCGATCGCCGCCGCGACATTCCCCGCCGGCAAGGCAAAGATCTCCTTGCTGGCCTTGAAGTCCGCCAGCGCGGTTTTCATATTTCGAAATCCAGCCGTCTCCCTTCAACTCGACGCCCTCCCATGCGCGGCCGGAGAATCGCCGAACGGATTGATCTGATCGGTCAGCAGCGCCTGCTCTATCTTATCGCTGTTTACATAGCCGCTCTTGTAATTGATGGTGGTTTGGTTCGACGAATACGCGGCGCCGGTACGATAATCCCACCCCCCGATCAGCCCCTCCAGATTCACCGCCAGCCGCTGCGTATCGGAAATGCTCTTGGTCGTTCTGGGACCGAGAGGATCGCTGCGCAGATTCAACACCGCCGTCGCCCCCGGCGTCACCGCGAGCCATCCGGCAGCACTGTCGGGAAGTACTTGTTGACGCCGCGGTCAGCGTGGCGACGGATTGCATCGGCGTAGGGCCGATGCGCGTGGTGCTGATGTTTCGGGCGCCCAGATACTGCGCCGTCAACATATGGTCGCCAAACTGCTTGCTGAGCTTGCCGTTGGCGGTGAATTGCTCCACCTCCGGCGTCAGATCCATGAACAGCCATGTCTTCTCGCCGCAGCTGGTCGCATCCCTGGGCGTGGAGTATGGCGGACGGCAATTCGGCATGGCCATGTTGTAAACATTGCCGTCGCCGGGATTGCCTTTGGACTTGTAGAGAAGTTGGCTGGATAGGTGGTGCTGCTCAAAGACTGATTCTTGGTCGCGAATTCGCGATCCACAGTGCGAATCGCCTTGCTCTTCTGATACGACAAAACGCCGTAAGCGTTCCAGCCATCTTTCGCCAGGTCGCCCACGCCGCCCAATACGCTCACATTCGCGGAATCGCCGCCCTTGTGCTGAGTGGACAGCGCTTCGCCGGAAATAGTCAGCCCTTGATAGCTCTTCTTGGTGATGAAATTCATCACCCCGCCGATGGCGTCGCTGCCGTACAGCGCGGAAGCGCCATCGCGCAGCACCTCGATCCGGTCTATGGCCGACAGCGGAATGGCGTTCAGGTCGGTCGCGATGCCGGAAATCGCCTGGTTGGCGACCCGGCGGCCATCCAGCAGCACCAGGGTATATTGCGGATCGAAGCCGCGCAGGCCGGCATAGGACGCGCCGCCGCTGACCGACTGCACGGAAGACGCGCCGACCAGGCTGGACTGGTTGCTGGCCAACGAATTGACCACCTGCTCCACCGTGGTGAAACCTTGCTTGGTCATTTCCTCGGTGCGCACGATCGTCACCGGCAGCGCTTTTTCCTGCTTGATGCTGCGTTTGATGTTGGAACCGGTCACCTCCACCCGGTCCAGCTCTCCAGAGGACACACGCCATCGGCGGCCCATGCCACAGGCGCGTTGACGCCTATCCCCGCCATGGCCAAAGCCACGGCCAACTGTTTCTTTTTCATCACGAAACTCTCCTTTGTTCTTTATCCGTATCTCGTCCGCCAGTTCTGCAGCTGGCGTGATCGCGCTCAAGCCATTCACATCGCATGAAATGGCTCTGGATTCGAGTGTGGGAAGAGTTCCTACAAACCGTCAATATCCGTAACAATTCGTCATTAAGTACAGATCGTTTCTATCCGTCATGCCATTCAGCGCAATTTTCTGCCCCAAACCACTTCATCATGCCGTGAACATAAAAGCAAAACCCGCATGTGGCAAAGCATCCAGCCCCACCAGCCGCGCTAACCTTTCTC